>NZ_JBNDLZ010000003.1:0-2825000 GCF_050436325.1 Paraburkholderia lebeckiae | reverse complement strand
AGCAACGCCGCGTCGAAGTCGACGACGCCATCGAAAGCACGACTAGTTCGGATCCACTGATTAACCGCGAGTCGGATGTTTTCCCGCTCCTGTGGCAGCGACGCCGGCGTCAGCGTCGCGCCGAACATCTTGACACCGTTGCGCCGCGCGGCCGCGATCACTCGCTGGTAACCGGCGATCAGATCGGCAGCCGTGACCGACGTATGAGGAAAATCGCAGTCGAGCCCGCCATGAGGTGGCATTGCCGCAAAGTTGATGTCGTTGATGCCAATCAGCAGGATCGCCGCTTTGACGCCTGGACGTCGCAAAACGTCGCGCTCGAAGCGGCTCGCAAGCGCGTCGCCATAGCAAGGCGAGTCGCTCAGGAGCCGGTTGCCGCTGATGCCGAGATTCACGATCGCGGTCGACTGCGCGCCGCTCGCCGCCAGCCGCCGAGCCAGCGCATCCGGCCAGCGACGGTTCTGGTTGAGGGTAGAGCGCATGCCGTCGGTGATCGAGTCGCCGATGGCGGCCACGGCAAGCGACGGTGCCGCCGCCTCCACCGACAAGCCCGTGACCCACACATATTGCGTGAAGCGGCCGCGAAACGCCGTGGCGGACGCGTCGGCGGTGTGATTGCCGGGCCCCGACACATAATTCACCTGATTCGACACTCGGTGCCATGCGACGATCCGCTGCTCCGGTCCCATGAACGCACTGATCGCATATGGCGCGCCCTCGACGACATCGATCGCGACCGGATCGCTGTCCACCTCGCCGCCAGGCGGAACGCTGACCGCGCCCTTACCGTCAAACGTCACCCGACTGCCGGCGCCCTCGACCGCTGCCGAGCCATCGGCCGAGCGCGCGATGCGCAGTTCGTCGATGACGAGAGGCGTCTTGCCGTACGCATTGCTCAGATGAATTCGCGCCACCCTCCCCGACAACGTCGGATACACGATTTGCCGAACGGTGCGCCCGGCGACTTCCGGCGCGCGATACAGCGGTGGCAACTCGACCCGCTGTGGAATCGGTTGCAGCGCGGTCGCCCAAACGGCGACCCAATGCTCGGGCGCTTCGGCAGCGAACGCACTCGATGAAACTACAAACGGGGCAAATTGGGCAAGCAGCGCCGCGCCGCATGCGGCAGCCAGGGTGCGATTGGTCATTCGGAGGATCGGTTCGAGGCGAAACGCGCATTTTGCCCGAACGACGCGGCAATCGCCGGCAATCGCAGGCAGGTGCGCCTACCCCGGCGCCCGGCGGCTGTGCCGGCTCGGACTCACGCCGTTTGCTGACTCATGATCTTCAGCGCGACCGCTTCGGCGACCTCGATTCCGTCGATTGCCGCCGAGTAGATCCCGCCCGCATACCCCGCACCCTCGCCCGCCGGATACAGCCCGTTGACGTTGACACTCTGGTAGTCGTCGCCGCGACGCACGCGTACCGGCGACGAAGTTCGCGTTTCAACGCCGGTCAGCACCGCATCATGCATCGCGAAACCGGCGATTTTCTTCTCCATCTGTGGCAGCGCTTCGCGAATCGCTTCGATCGCGTAGTCGGGCAGCGCGGTGCTGAGATCGGTTGGCCGCACGCCCGGCTTGTACGATGGAACGACCGAGCCGAGTGAAGTGGACGGCCGCCCCGCGATGAAGTCGCCGACCAACTGCCCTGGAGCCATATAGTTACCGCCACCGAGCTCGAACGCCCGCTCCTCCCACTTGCGCTGGAACGCGATGCCGGCGAGCGGCCCGCCCGGGTAGTCGTCTGGCGTAATGCCCACCACGATGCCCGCGTTCGCGTTGCGCTCCGCGCGCGAGTACTGGCTCATGCCGTTTGTGACGACGCGCCCCGGCTCCGACGTGGCCGCCACCACGGTGCCGCCGGGACACATGCAGAAGCTATAGACCGCTCGCCCGTTGCTGCAGTGGTGCACTACCTTGTAGTCGGCTGCGCCGAGCTGTTTGTGACCGGCAAATTTCCCAAAACGGCTCCGATCGATCACCCCTTGCGGATGCTCGATCCGGAAACCGAGCGAAAACGACTTCGCCTCGACGTGAACGCCGCGGTCGTACAGCATCTGGAAGGTATCGCGTGCGCTATGGCCGACCGCCAGTACAACGTGGTCGCAGCGCAGCGTCTCGCCGGTCGACAGCGTCAGCCCGCGCACCTGGCCGTTGTCGATGTCGATGTCCTCGACACGCGCTTCGAAGCGCACTTCGCCGCCCAACTCGTGGATGCTCGCGCGCATCTTCTCGACCATGCTGACGAGACGAAACGTGCCGATATGCGGCCGGCTCAGGTACAGGATGTCCTCCGGCGCACCGGCCCGCACGAATTCGTCGAGCACCTTGCGGCCGTAGTGTTTCGGGTCCTTGATCTGGCTGTAGAGCTTGCCGTCCGAAAAGGTGCCCGCGCCACCTTCGCCGAACTGCACGTTCGACTCGGGATTCAGCACCGATTTGCGCCACAGGCCAAACGTGTCTTTGGTGCGCTCACGTACGGCCTTGCCGCGCTCGAGGATGATCGGGCGGAAGCCCATCTGCGCGAGGATCAGGCCCGCGAACAGTCCGCACGGCCCCATGCCGATGACGACCGGACGCGGCGTGCTCAGTTGGGCGGGCGCTTCGGCGACGAACTTGTAGCTCATGTCGGGCGTCACGCCGCAATGCGGCACGTCGGCGAGCCGTTTCAGCGCGGCCCCTTCATCCTTTACCTCGACATCGACGATATAGGTGAGCTTGATGTCGGCGCGCTTGCGCGCGTCGTGCGCGCGGCGAAACACGGTGTACCGGATGAGCCCGTCCCGCGCCACGCCGAGTTCCGTGAGGCGCGCACGGATGGCGGCTTCGAGGGCGCTTTCGGGATGATCGAGCGGGAGTTTGATTTCGCTTAGACGTAACATGAGTACCGGAGATGCAAGTGGGCCGCAAATCGCGGCCAATTCGCAATTTTACCGGTAAGTGTCGACGCGGGGTGACGGCCGGTCATGAAGCGCCGGCCCGTCGAAACCGGGCAAAACCAGCATGCATGCTTCGACGCCCCCATTGAGCTATCAGCCCTATCGCTTGTCATCTAAGCTGAGCGCCGGGCCCTATAAATCAATAATTTAGCGCTCACCTTGCCATGAGCGCTCGACGCGGCTTGTCAGCTAACTTGAGCAATTCCGGGCTACTTGACAACAAACTTGAGCATTTGCGGACGCGCATCAATCGGGACCGCCGTTGCTGGAGGTTCGTATATCTTCCAGACCGGAAGCCGTGCTCCGTTGGTTTGTTCCGCCGACAGCCATTAGACCGCGTTACGCCGGTATCAGCTTGCGGCCGCACAGAACCAAATCACGCGATCGTCTCAGTTCGACCCTGACCACCCGTCCGGCCTCACAAGACCCAACGCCAGCTTTCGGACCGGACTAGCCCTTCGGCGGCTGCGATCCCAAGCCTAGTCAGCCTGCCGGTCGCACCTGCTGGCAGGTACCGCGGGACCGGTCTTCTTCACCCTGTTGGCTCACAGTCTTGGCACTACTCCCAGGAAATGCGCGCGCGGGCGCTAATATGGATGATCGCAAACAGCAATGAGCGGCAGCTCCATGAATGCATCGATCATTTCCGCACTGGCTGCACTCGTGGGCGCTGCAATCGGCGGCCTCACTTCGGTTCTGGCTTCATGGCTGACCCAACGCACCCAGGTTCGCGCGGAGTGGCGGGCACATGACCGCGTCCGGCGTCAGGAACTCTACAAGGAGTTCATCGAGGAGGCGACCAGGTGCTACGTTGACGCACTGCAACACAACGAGCCGGATCTGAACTCGGTTGGCAGCCTCTACGCTAAAATCGGCCGGATGCGGATCCAGTCTTCACGCGAAGTCGCAGACGAAGCCGACGTCATCGGACGCAAGATCGTCGACACCTACCTCGCGCCGGACAAGTCCTTCCTCGAGATTCGCGAGATGCTTGCGGACGGCTCGGTCGATATCCTCAACAACTTCAGCGACGCATGCCGCGCGGAGTTTGCATCGCTTCGCGCGCAACTGGATTGATGCCCGCTCGCACCGTTCAGCGCGGCATGAGTTCGACGGGTGCTTCGGCGCGATACCCGCCGCCGAGCACCTTGGTCAACGCAATTTCGTGACTGAGCATCTGCCCTCGGAGCGTGAGCAGTGCAAGCTGCTCGGCGATCACCTGCTGGCGCGCTTCGAGCGCCGCGAGCCGGCTCGTCAGACCTCGTTGATAATAGGCTTCGACGCTGTCCCTCGCGAACGCAACCGATTCGATCCGCTGCTTCTGCAATTCGGCCTCCGCATCGAGCGCCTGCAGGCGGCTGCCCGTCTGCGCAACATCGCGTACTGCGTTGAGAACCGCCTGGTTGTACTGCTCGATCAACAGGTTGCTGCCCTCGCGCGCTCCGCTCAGGTTGGCGTTGAGCCGGCCGCCGTCGAAGATCGGCAGATACAGGCCCGGGATCAGGTTGATCTGCTGGCTTGCATGCGTGAAGAGGTCGGCGAGATGCAATGCGTTGAAACCGAAGAACGCCTTGATGTCGAAGCTCGGGTAGAACGCCGCTTTCGCTGCGTCGTTCCGGTCGAACGATGACTCTACATACCATCGCATCGCGTGCAGGTCGGGCCGCCGGGCAAGGAGTTCGTATGAAAGCGTCGTCGGTAAAGCCGCCTTCGAGCGCGGCAGCGCGACGGGCTCGATCGCTGGCAAGCCGTTGGGTCCCGCGCCCGCCAGCGCTCGCATCGATTCGCGAAACTGCCGGATCCGTCCTTGCGCCGCCACAGTCTGCTGTTCGATGGCCAATTGCTCAGTTCTTGCTTCTTCCAGTAGCGTGCGGGCTTCGAGGCCCCGCGCCACACGAGCTTCGTGTGCCTTCACCGAGAACTCCGCCACTTCATGCGATTCGTCCAGCAGATCGAGAAGCTGGTAAGTCGTCTGAATGCCGTAGTAAAGCCGCGCGACATCCGTCGAGATTTCGAGTTCGACGGCGGACGTCTCCGCGAGCCGCGCATTGCTCACGCCGAGCGACGCCGCGACCTGCGCGCGCTGCTTGCCCCAGATGTCGACGGTGAGACTTGCGCCAAGTCCGACGACGCCCTCGGTGTACCACGGGCCCGTCAGCCCCCAACGCCGGTTCGTTCATCGCAAACGGGCCGATGAAGCCGTTCGCGGAAACATGCTCGCGATTCAGCAGCGCAAGCGCCACGACCTAAGACTCGACCCCGTTCTGACAAGCTCGACATCCGACCTCGCCTGGGCCACGCGCGTGCGCGCGATCACCATCGTCGGCGCATCGCTTAGCGCCTGATCAATCAGCGCACTGAGTTGCGCATCGTGATGGCGCGTCCACCAGCGCGCGGCCGGCCATCCATCGCGCGCGAGATGGATGTCGTCGGCGAGATTGATCTGTTCCGGCGAAATCGCAGGATGGCGCGTGCCGTTGTGATGGATCAGCGCACACCCCACCAGGCTGCCGCACAGCCATCCCGCGACGCGGAAGGCAGTGCCATGCCTGGACGACACGCGAGACACTGATTGCGCTTTCATGTTCGTGAGGCCCGAGAAGCAGGCGCCTTAACGGGTGCCACGACGCGCGGTCCGGCAACCCGGCGACCTGCCGTGCCAGATGTTCCGCTGCAGCGATGAGTGGCATGTCGAGCAGTTGGGCCGGTTCGGCGGCTCGCGCGGCGATTTCCATGCGGCGCGGCGCGCGGGCGTCGGGCGGGCTGGCCGCGAGTTCATCCGCGTATCGGTTGAGTTCGGCGAACGCCTGTTCCCAGGTCGAGCGCACTGCATCGATCGTTGGTGGGCTCCACGATCCCGCTTGCGCAACCAGCGTGTTGCGCAACGCATCGCCCGCCAGCATGATCTCGCGCCCCTGCGCGAGAACCGTTTGTGCGCGCAACGTCAGTTGCGTCTGTTCCGTCTCCTGCCAGCCCGGCTCGAGCGCAACGCGCGAGAGCGTCGCCTCGCAATCGGCCAGCACAGCCCACGCCTGCAACTGGCCCTGAGCGTAGGGCAATTCATCGCGCCTGTCGGCGTCTGCATGCGATGCGCTCACATGTGCGGCAATCGCGCGCAACATGGTCGCCAGCTTCTGCCGCAGCACGTCACCTTCGCCCTCGCGCCAGAACGACGTCTGCACGAAGGTCGCCACGCCAACGCCCAGCAGAATGCCCACCAACCGGTCGCGGATTTCAGTGAGATTCGTGGTTGGGCCGAATCGTTCGAGCAGCGCGAGCGAGAAGGTGAACATCAGCTGGATGCCTGCGTAGCCGATCCGCTCGGACCCAGCCGCTATCCACGCCGCGAACGCGACGACGGGCAACATGATCAGCAGCAGGCCGACAATATCGTCGAGATGCGGAATCACGGACACGACCATGAACAGTGCGAGCGCACTGCCGATGACAGCCCCCGCCAGCCGCAGCAACGCGCGCTGCGTCGATGCGCCGAGGCTCGGCAGTGCGACGATCACGCAGGTCAGCATGATCGTGTGAATGCCCTGCCGTATAAATGCGTAGGCGCGCGTGACTGATGATCTTCACTTCCTATGGATTTGCCGAGGGACGAGACAGACACAAGCTGAGGCAGTGATCGCGCAGATTCACGAAGTGATACTCTCAGGCATTCCGATTCGCAACTTTACGCTCTGTCTTCGCCGCTGCTCGCTGAGAGTAAATACACTTTGGAGAATTCTGATGGGGAAGAAATCGTTTTCTGACAATGCCAGCGACTCAAATGAAACCTCAAATGAAACAACTGAACAGGCGTTGGTGGCGTTGACCATACAGATCAAGGAGTTCGTCCAGAACAGATCGCTCGATAGCCGGTTTGCTGCGAAACTCGTCAAGCGGTTGAAGAAGGAAGCTGACGCCATATCGGAAGGCGACGATTCAACGAAGCCTGGAAAAAAGGAGCTAAAGAAGGCCTTCGACGCAGTCGACGCAGTGCTGCGTGACCACGATGCAGCATTGTTAGTCAGGGCAAACGCGGCGCTGCGCGAGACGGACAACACGACCCGTAGTAAGAAGCCACAGCAACGACCAACGGAGGGTTGAGCGAGCCACTGCCTGTCAAAAGCGTCCAACGTCCACAAGCTGCGAAGCGGACTCTTCCCCTTTGAGCCACAGGCGCGCCTGGTGCGGTGGCGGGAGGCGCCTGAAGCGTTTCCACCGCTTCTTCACTGTCTGATGATCGGCAGCGACGCGTGAAGCGAGATAACCTCGCGCGAAGACTGCGCCCGAGGCCGCTTCGGGCGATGCTGGTGGCAACGGCTTCAGGAGCTGGTCGGCGACAACGGCATCGTTGCGCCAGCCCAGATCATCCTGGAGCTCGATCAACGCGTCGACATAATGCCGGACGGCGCGCCTCGCGCACAGCGACGCGAAAAACTCGGTCGCGTGTCGCACTGTCTCGCGGCAATGCGGGCGCGGTGGCGACAGTGATCGTCGAGATCGGCGAGCCTTGCCACGTTTGATCAGTTTCCTGTGCCGGCGGCGAACGACTTGCGCGGCGAACTGCCCGGCGCGCCTGCCAATCCCCTCGCGCTGCTTGTCGGACATCCCGTCTTGCCGGCCCTTCCGGTTTAACCAGAGCGCGAGTTGGAGAACCAGCCGGTGTAGCGAACCGACTCGACCGCGGCTGCCGCCCGCTGCCGGTTGTTGACGGCGATCCGCTCGCGCGCCTGGCGGACAGCCGAGACTTCGTCCGCATTCCCATTGGCCCCTGCATGTGCAAGCGTCGATCCCGCGAGCACTCGCTTGGCCTTGGTTTTGGGTTTGACATACACGGCAACCGACAAAGCCCCAAACGCCTCTTCACAAAAAAATTTATTAACCGACCGGTCGGTTGGTTTATACTAGGTCGACACAGACCACTCCTCCAGAGAGAGCGTCCCTCATGTACACCCAATCCCTCGATATCCCCGGCAACGTCGCCCCGCTGGACGCGGACGCGAATTCGCCCGAACAGGCTCGCTTCGACGCGGTCATGACCGCCGACGGCAAGATCGAGCCGCAGGACTGGATGCCTGACGCGTACCGCAAAACGCTGGTGCGGCAGATCTCGCAGCATGCGCACTCGGAGATCGTCGGCATGCTGCCCGAGGGCAACTGGATCACGCGCGCGCCGAGCCTCAAGCGCAAGGCGATCCTGATCGCCAAGGTGCAGGACGAAGCCGGCCACGGCCTCTATCTGTATAGCGCCGCAGAAACGCTCGGCGTGTCGCGCGAGCAGCTGATCGACGCGCTGCACGCGGGCAAGGCCAAGTATTCGAGCATCTTCAACTACCCGACGCCCACGTGGGCCGACGTCGGCGTGATCGGCTGGCTCGTCGACGGCGCGGCGATCATGAACCAGATCCCGCTGTGCCGCTGCACGTACGGCCCGTACGCCCGCGCGATGATCCGTATCTGCAAGGAAGAGTCGTTCCATCAGCGCCAGGGCTTCGACGCGCTGCTCGCGATGATGGCCGGCACCGAAGCGCAGCGCGAGCTGGTCCAGCAGGCGGTGAATCGCTGGTGGTGGCCGGTGCTGATGATGTTCGGCCCGAGCGACAAGGACTCGGTCCACAGCAACCAGTCGGCCAGATGGGGCATCAAGCGCATCACCAACGACGACCTGCGCCAGAAATTCGTCGACGCGACCGTCGAGCAGGCGAAGGTGCTCGGCGTCACGCTGCCCGACGCGGACCTCAAATGGAACGAGGCGCGCGGCCACTACGACTACGGCGACATCGACTGGGAAGAGTTCTGGCGCGTCGTCAATGGCGACGGCCCGTGCAACCGCGAGCGCCTCGCGACCCGCGTGAAGGCCCATGAAGACGGCGCCTGGGTACGCGAAGCCGCGCTCGCCCACGCGGACAAGCAGCGCCAGCGCGCGCAACAGCACGCCGCCTGAGTGGCACCGCACATCAAAGGAATCAGGAGATCAGCAATGAACAAGGAATGGCCGATTTGGGAAGTGTTCGTGCGCAGCAAGCAGGGACTCGACCATAAACACTGCGGCAGTCTGCATGCCGCCGACGCGCCGATGGCGCTGCGCATGGCGCGCGACGTCTACACGCGCCGCCAGGAAGGTGTGAGCATCTGGGTGGTGCCGTCCTCGGCGATCACGGCCTCGGCGCCGCACGAGAAGGCCGAGCTGTTCGAACCGGCGGGCGACAAGATCTATCGCCACCCGACGTTCTACACGCTCCCCGACGAAGTCAACCACATGTAAGCGCGGCCATGACCACTACGTCCATTACGCCCACTACGTCCACGACGCCCGAACATCTCCAGTACGTGCTGCGCCTTGCGGATACTGCGCTGATCCTCGGCCAGCGCAACACCGAGTGGTGCGGCCACGGCCCGGTCCTCGAAGAGGACATCGCGCTGTCGAACATGAGCCTCGACCTGATCGGCCAGGCGCGCCTGCTGTACACGCACGCGGCCGAGCTCGAAGCGCAGCTCACCGGCCGTCAGCGCACTGAAGACGACTACGCGTACTTCCGCGCCGAGCGCGAATTCGCGAACTACACGCTCGCCGAGCTGCCGCATTACGGGCCGCTCGCCGGCACCGCGCAGGCCGAGAAGGATTACGCGGTGACGATCGTGCGCAACTTCCTGTACGCGACGCTGATGATGCATCTGTGGGGTGCACTGACGGGCTCCAGCGACGGGCAGCTCGCCGCGATTGCCGCGAAGTCGATCAAGGAAACGCAGTACCACGCGCATCACGCGAGCGAGTGGCTGATCCGTTTCGGCGACGGCACCGACGAATCGCACCGTCGCGCGCAGGCCGCGCTCGACTATCTGATGCCGTACACGTACGAGTTCTTCAGCGCGGACGCAGTGGAAGACGCGGTCGCCGCGGCCCGCATCGGCCCGCGCACCTCGGCGCTGGAAGCCGCGTGGCTCGACGACGTGCGCGCCACGCTCGACCAGGCCACGCTGACGCTGCCCGCGGCGCTGCGGCACGTGAGCACGGGCAAGCACGGCGAGCATTCGGAGCACATGGGTTTCGTGCTCGCGCAAATGCAGAGCCTCGCGCGCCAGCATCCGGGCGCCAGCTGGTGAGTACGCGATGACGACCTCGACCGCCCCGCAGCCCGCGAACGCCGCCGCTGCCACGACCGACGCCGCGTTCACCCGCGCATGGACCGTGCTCGAAGCGGTACCCGACCCGGAGATCCCGGTGGTGTCGATCCGCGAACTCGGCATCCTGCGCGACGTGCGACGCGCCGCCGACGGCGCGCTCGAAGTCGTGATCACGCCGACCTACTCGGGCTGCCCGGCGATGTCGCAGATTGCCGAAGACATCGGCCGTGCGCTCGAGGCCGCGCAGCTCATGCCATACCGCGTCGCCACCGTGCTCGCGCCGGCGTGGACCACCGACTGGATCACGGCCGAAGCCCGCGAAAAACTGCGCGTCTACGGCATCGCGCCGCCGACGGGCAACTGCGGTTCAGCCGCGACGTCAGCGTCGCAGGAGAAAGTCCTGCGCTTCGTGCCGCGCGCGCTGCCGGCCCCAGGCTGCCCGCGTTGCGGCTCGGCGCACACCGAGCGGCTCGCGCAATTCGGCTCGACCGCCTGCAAGGCCCTGTATCGCTGCCTCGACTGCCGCGAACCCTTCGACTACTTCAAACCGTACTGATATGGCCACCCCGCAATTCCATCCGCTGCGTATCCGCGAAGTGCGCCCCGAAACCGCCGATGCGGTCTCGGTCGCCTTCGAAGTCCCGCCCGAACTGCGCGACCACTATCGCTTCACGCAGGGCCAGTTCGTCACGCTGAAGACGCATATTGAAGGTGAGGAAACGCGCCGTTCGTATTCGATCTGCGTGGGCGTCACCGACTACGATCGCGACGGCGAGTTGCGCATCGGCATCAAGCGCGTGCGCGGCGGGCGTTTCTCGAACTTCGCGTTCGACACGCTGCAGCCCGGCCACACGATCGACGTGATGACGCCCGACGGCCGTTTCTTCACGCACCTGAACGCGGAACAGGGGCAGCAGTACCTCGCCTTCTCGGGCGGCTCGGGCATCACGCCGGTGCTCGCGATCATCAAGACGACGCTCGAAGTCGAGCCGCGCAGCACCTTCACGCTCGTCTACGGCAACCGCAGCGTCGACCAGATCATGTTCGCCGAGGAGCTCGAGGATCTGAAGAACCGCTTCATGAACCGCTTCGTGCTGTATCACGTGCTGTCGGACGACCTGCAGGACGTCGAGCTGTTTAACGGCGTGCTCGACCAGGAAAAATGCGCGGCGTTCATCGAGCAGCTCCTGCCGGCCGACGCAATCGACGAAGCGTTCATCTGCGGCCCCGCACCGATGATGGACGCGGCCGAGGCCGCGCTCAAGGCAGCCGGCGTGCCGCCCGCCAAGGTGCACGTCGAGCGCTTCGGCACGCCGCTGCCGCAGGCGGGCGTGCCGCCCGTCGAGATCACCGCGGACACCCCCGCTGCCGACCTCGAAATCGTGCTCGACGGCAAGCGGCGCAAGCTGCGCCTACCGTATCAGGGCGCGAGCGTGCTCGACGTCGGGCTGCGCGCCGGTCTCGCGCTGCCGTATGCGTGCAAGGGCGGTGTGTGCTGCACCTGTCGCGCGAAGGTGCTCGAGGGCGAAGTGAAGATGGAAAAGAACTACACGCTCGAAGAGCACGAGGTCCGCGACGGGTTCGTGCTGACATGTCAGTGTCATCCGGTTAGCGACAAGGTCGTCGTCAGTTACGACGAACGTTGAGTCGAGTGCTTTCGTGGCTAGGTACGGACTGCCCTCCTCTGACGTCCGCCACCGCTTTCGGCCGTTTCGCGATCCGCTTAAACTAGGGGCCGCTCATCGATCGGGACATCGGGTTCCAGTCGGCGAGCGGCCTCTTTTTGTTACAGCTGCTGGCGTCACTGCAAGCCCTTGCCCATGAGCACGATTCACCTCACCAACGGCGATGTCGCCGCCGAGTCGCTGCGTACCGCGCTGGACCAGGCGGGCCGCGACGATCGCGTGCAGCCGCTGCGGGACGATCTGGCGGTCGGCCCGTTACGCGGCGTCGACGACGCTCCGCACGTGCGCGCCGACTTCTGGGAACGCGTCAGCGCCGACACGCAACGCGACTTCGTGCGCGAGTTCCGCGAACAGGCCGCGGTGCTCGACGGCCTCGCCAGCAGCACCGCGAATCTCGTGGTGTGGCACGGCGAAAGCGCGTCCGATCAACTGATGCTGCGACGCGTCTGCTACCTGGTGCGCAACAGCCCGCAACGTTTGAACGAGGTGCGTCTGTCGATTGCCGACCTCACCGATCCGCAAGCGTGGGCGCATTACCCGCAAGGATCGCGCGACATCGGTCGGCATGTTTGCGCCGGACGTATTGCAGACACACCTGCCGGACGCCGCGCCGATTTCCGTGCTGCGCATCAGCCGGCTCGCGCTCGAATGGCAGGAGGTCAAACAGGCGAACGGCGAGACGCGGCGCTGGCGTGCCAACACCTTCACGAGCGGCAGCGTTGCCGAAATCGACGCGCTGATCCTCGAACGCGCAACCGACGACTGGCAGCCCGCCGCGCGCGTCGCCGCCTACGTGATGACCGCCGGGTTGTGGTTCCTCGTCAGCGACAGCATCGTGCTGTGGCGCATGCGCGAACTCGCGGCGCTGCGGCGCATCCGCCTGCGCGGCGACGCGAACGAATGGCGCTCGCTCGAACTGCGCGCGGCATCCGCCCCCTGCTCACCCCAATAAGATAAGAACCGACGAACATGGCCCGCACACGAGCCCCCGACCACGAAACCCAACGCGAGCAGATTCTCGAACTGGCCGCCGCGAAGTTTGCGCAGACCAGCTATCCAAGCACGTCGATGGCCGATCTTGCCGCGGCGAGCGGCACCTCGAAAGCGCGCCTCTATCACTATTACGAGAGCAAGGAAGCAATCCTGTTCGATCTGCTCGATCGCTACACGAAGCGCCTGATGCTGATCATCGCCGAGGTGGAAGGATCGAGCCAGCGGCGCGAACTGAGCGAGCGTGAAACCTTCGCGGAGCTGATCCGCGCGTTCCTGTCCGAGTATGAGACGTCGCACAGCCGGCACGTCGCGCTGCTGAACGATGTCAAGTATCTGGTCGATTCGCAGCGCGAGATCATCCTGAACCGTCAGCGCGACGTAGTCGCCGCCTTCGCGCGGCAGCTCGTGCGCGCCTATCCCGAACGGGCGACACGCGACAACCAGACCGCGCTGACGATGATGGTGTTCGGCATGATCAACTGGACGTTCACGTGGCTCAAGCCGGACGGCCGGATGGGCTATCGCGAGTTCGCCGAGCAGGTGGTCGGCATGGTCGAGCATGGTCTCGGCAGCGCGCCGGCCAGGTAGACGACGGTCTGAACAGATCGCAACCCGCGCACGGATGTTGCAAAGCAACAACATGCAGACCAGATAAATCAGCGCAGGGAATCCATGCGGCATCGTGTCACGAACGTGCGATCAGTTTAAGTTCATGTTTAAAATCAATTAATTAAATTGAGGGCTCCAGCGTTCCAGGTATTCACCTCGATTTTTGATACGGGTTTTCCCTAGGGAATGGCTTAGGTTTCCGTTAAAATCGGTTTTGCGGTGCACAACGCCGCCTGATTAAAAGGAGAACCCGACCATGAACATGCTGACCCATCGCAACACGAAGCCGATCGCGTCGAACGATCGCGCGTTGCCGCCTGCTGGACGCGCGCACGTTCTGGTCCGTGAACTCACCGCCGCCGATCGCGAACGCCTGCTTGCTCACTTCCTCGCGCTCGACGAAGAAGACCGTCTGCTGCGCTTCGGCCAGGTCGTGCCGAATCATGTGATCGAAAACTACGTGCGCGCGATCGACTTCACGCGCGACACCGTGTTCGGCGTGTTCAACAGCAAGCTGGAACTGAGCGGCGTCGGCCATCTGGCCTACCTGCCGGCCGAAGGCAACAAGCGCACCGCCGAATTCGGCGTCTCCGTGCTCGAAAGCGCACGCGGCATCGGTATCGGCTCGAAGCTATTCGAGCGCGCCGCGATCCGCAGCCGCAACACGCATGTGACGACGCTGTACATCCACTGCCTGGCGCGCAATTCGACCATGATGCACATCGCCAGGAAGGCCGGCATGAAGATCGAGTACGCGTATGGCGAAGCCGACGCATATCTGACGCTGTCGCCGGCCGATCAGTCGAGCATCCTCGCGGAAATGCTGCAGGAGCAGGCCGCCGTGTTCGATTACGCGCTCAAGCGCCACGCACGCCAGGCATCGCGACTGTTCGAGTCGTTCATGCCGGTGGCTGTCGCTGCCTGAATAATCGCTACGGGGAAATGAGATGGGGCGGCCGCAAGGTCGCCTTTTTTCTGTCTGCACCCAATCAACGCCACACGTAGGACCGTGCGCGTGAAGCTACAAAATGGGCAGCGCTGTCGTTTCCTTGATCCTTTCTAGCGAAAAGCTCGATTTCACATCGATCACCGATGGATGCCGCAGCAATTGATCCTGCACGAAGCGTGAAAAGTGCGCCATGTCCTCCACCTGGACGCGCAGCAGGTAATCCATCTCACCCGTCATCGCGTGACATGCGACAACTTCGGGCCACGTCTGCACGGCCGCGCCGAACAGATCGGCGTGCGTGGCCTCGCCATGCGGACTGAATGCGCGACCGCCACCCTTCTCCAGCCGCACGCTGACATACGCGAGCAGGTCAAGCCCGAGACGTTGCGCGTCGAGCAGCGCGACATAGCCGCGAATCACGCCGCTTTCCTCGAGCCGGCGAATCCGCCGCAGGCACGGACTCGGCGACAGATTGATCCGTTCCGCTATCTCCTGATTCGACAGCCGGCCATTCTCCTGAAGGATCGTCAGAATGCGTCGATCGATCGCGTCTATCCCGTTATTAGCCATGTTCTGCCGCGTATCCGCTGAATAAAGCCATAAACTGGCTCCAGCGTAGCGACGCGCAATTAAGTTCGCAAGTATTTGCCTTCATCTCAGTCCTACACTCGCCCTATCCGGTCGCGCCCAGCCGACCGTCCCGCGCGCTCACCACCAGCGCGCCTCGGCAACCCTCTTGCATGGGATTGGAGACAGACAATGCAGGTTTCTACTTGGGAAAACCCGGTCGGCACCGACGGCTTCGAATTCATCGAATACACGGCGCCGGACCCGATAGCGCTCGGCAAGCTGTTCGAACGGATGGGCTTCACGGCCGTCGCGAGGCATCGTCATAAGGACGTGACGCTGTATCGTCAGGGCGACATCAACTTCATCGTCAACGCGGAGAAGCATTCGTTTGCGCAGCGCTTCGCGCGCTTGCATGGCCCGTCGATCTGCGCGATTGCGTTTCGCGTACAGGACGCTGCGAAGGCGTATAGCCAGGCGCTCGAAAAGGGCGCATGGGGTTTCGACAACAAGACCGGCCCGATGGAGCTGAACATCCCGGCGATCAAGGGCATTGGCGATTCGCTGATCTATTTCGTCGACCGCTGGCGCGGCAAGAACGGCGCGGCGCCGAACAGCATCGGTGACATCGAAATTTACGACGTCGACTTCGAGCCGATTCCGGGCGCGTACCCGAACCCGGTCGGCCACGGCCTGACCTATATCGACCACCTGACGCACAACGTGCATCGCGGACGCATGCAGGAGTGGGCGGAGTTCTACGAGCGCCTGTTCAACTTCCGCGAGGTGCGCTACTTCGACATCGAGGGCAAGGTGACGGGCGTCAAGTCGAAGGCGATGACCTCGCCGTGCGGCAAGATTCGCATTCCGATCAACGAGGAAGGCTCGGACACCGCCGGTCAGATCCAGGAATATCTGGACGCGTACCACGGCGAAGGCATCCAGCACATCGCGCTCGGCACCAGCGACATCTACCGCACGGTCGACGGCCTGCGCGCATCGGACATTTCACTGCTCGACACAATCGACACGTACTACGAACTCGTCGACCGACGCGTGCCGAATCATGGCGAGCCGCTCGACGAACTGCGCAAGCGCAAGATCCTGATCGACGGCGCACCGGACGATCTGCTGCTGCAGATCTTCACCGAAAACCAGATCGGCCCGGTCTTCTTCGAGATCATTCAGCGCAAGGGCAACCAGGGCTTCGGCGAAGGCAACTTCAAGGCGCTGTTCGAATCGATCGAGCTCGATCAGATTCGCCGCGGCGTCGTGCAGGACAAGACTTGACCACGGAGACTCGCGCGTGATCGGCGCGCAGCAGAAAAAAGGGCGAGGATCGCAGGATCCTCGCCCTTTTACGTTGCAACGCCGCCGCTCTCTTCGGAACGGCGGCCGGTCGTCGTTAGACGCGCGCGATGCGGTGCGTCATGAATTCTGCCTGTACAGATCGCTGCCGATCGCACCGTCGACCCGCGCCTTTCCCCGACGCGCCGGCGCCACCTGCGCCGTGCGGATGATCGCGTTCGACAGTGCCCCCGTGCTGCCCGGATTCGAGCGCACCGGCGCGCTCATCGCGAAGAAAGCGGCGGAAACCATCAGGAAGGTCTGGATGTTTCTTGTGTTCATGCGTACTCCTTTTCTAACTGCCCTGCTGTCCAGAAGCTGCACAGAATGCGCGGCGTTCGGCATCGCTCGCAGGTCGGGGTTAGACAGTGGTTTTCACTGCGGTTCCGCAAATTTGTAGGTTTTACAGCTTGTTACACGCGCAGGCGCAATACGACTCCATTCCGGCGGAAATCCGCGACAACTGCCGACAACATATAGGCAACTCGTCGCGGAACCGGCCGAAATCAGATCGTGCGCGGGCGATTTTTGATCCGCTGCGGCGGGTTTCCACCAGTGCTACCATCGCTTAAAACCCGTCAATATGACGACCCCGGCCCCAGCATTCACGAGATGCCGGGGCCAGAAAAGTTTTGGTGATCCCAAGCTGAAGTGGAGGAGTACACATAATGAATGCCCCGCTAGACGCAGGTCAGCGAGCCTCGCTCGAAGCCGCGTTGTCTTCCGTCACGCTCGACGACAAATACACCCTCGATCGCGGCCGCGCGTACATGAGCGGCATCCAGGCGCTGGTGCGTCTGCCGATGCTGCAGCAGGAACGTGACCGCGCCGCCGGCCTCAACACGGCCGGCTTCATCTCCGGCTACCGCGGATCGCCGCTCGGCGGGCTCGACCAGTCGCTGTGGAAAGCGAAAAAGCATCTGGCCGCGCACCAGGTCGTGTTCCAGCCCGGCGTCAATGAAGACCTCGCGGCCACCGCGGTGTGGGGTTCGCAGCAAGTCAATCTGTACCCGAGCGCCAAATACGACGGCGTGTTTTCGATGTGGTACGGCAAGGGCCCCGGCGTCGACCGGTCAGGTGACGTCTTCAAGCACGGCAACTCGGCCGGCTCGTCGCGGCACGGCGGCGTTCTCGTGCTCGCCGGCGACGATCACGCGGCCAAATCCTCGACACTCGCGCATCAGTCCGAACACATCTTCAAGGCATGCGGGCTGCCGGTGCTGTTTCCGTCGAACGTGCAGGAATATCTGGACTTCGGCCTGCACGGCTGGGCGATGAGCCGCTACTCCGGCCTCTGGGTCGCGATGAAGTGCGTGACCGACGTGGTCGAATCGTCCGCATCGGTCGATATCGATCCGCACCGCACCAACATCATCCTGCCGGAAGACTTCGTGATGCCCGACGGTGGGCTGAACATCCGCTGGCCCGATCCGCCGCTCGTGCAGGAAGCGCGTCTGCTCGACTACAAGTGGTACGCGGGCCTCGCCTACGTGCGAGCGAACAAACTCGACCGCGTCGAAATCGATTCGCCGCATGCGCGCTTCGGCATCATGACCGGCGGCAAGGCCTATCTCGACGTGCGTCAGGCGCTGACCGACCTCGGTCTCGACGACGAAACCTGCTCGCGCATCGGCATCCGGCTGTACAAGGTCGGCTGTGTGTGGCCGCTCGAGGCGCAAGGCGCGCAGGCCTTCGCGCGCGGTCTCGACGAAATTCTGGTGGTCGAGGAAAAGCGCCAGATCCTCGAATACGCGATCAAGGAAGAGCTGTACAACTGGCCCGACGCGCAGCGCCCGCGCGTATTCGGCAAGTTCGACGAAAAGGACGGCGCGGGCGGCGAATGGTCGGTGCCGATGGGCAACTGGCTGCTGCCGGCGCACTATGAGCTGTCGCCCGCGATCATTGCGAAGGCGATCGCCACGCGGCTCGACAAGTTCGATCTGCCATCGGATGTGCGCGCCCGCATTGCCGCGCGCATCGCGGTGATCGAGGCCAAGGAAAAGGCGCTCGCGCGGCCGCGCGTCGAAGTCGAGCGCAAGCCGTGGTTCTGCTCGGGCTGCCCGCACAACACGTCGACCAACGTGCCGGAAGGCTCGCGCGCGATGGCCGGCATCGGCTGTCATTACATGACGGTCTGGATGGATCGCAGCACCAGCACGTTCAGCCAGATGGGCGGCGAAGGCGTCGCGTGGATTGGCCAGGCGCCGTTCACGAACGACAAGCACGTGTTCGCCAATCTCGGCGACGGCACCTACTTCCACTCGGGGCTGCTCGCAATTCGCGCGGCGATCGCGTCGAAGGCGAACATCACCTACAAGCTGCTGTACAACGACGCGGGTCGCGATGACGGGCGGCCAGCCGGTCGATGGCGTGCTGAGCGTGCCGCAGATCACGCATCAGCTCGCCGCCGAAGGCGCGGCGAAGATCGTCATCGTCACCGATGAGCCGGAGAAGTACGCGGCAAACGTCGGCCTCGCGCCCGGCGTCGACATTCACCACCGCGACCAGCTCGACGACGTGCAGCGTCAGCTGCGCGAGGTTCCGGGCACCACGATCCTGATCTACGACCAGACCTGCGCGACCGAAAAGCGCCGTCGCAGGAAACGCGGCGCGTATCCCGATCCTGCACGGCGCGTCGTGATCAACGAAGCGGTGTGCGAAGGCTGCGGCGACTGCTCGGTGAAGTCGAACTGCCTGTCGGTCGAACCGCTCGATACTGAGTACGGCACGAAGCGCCAGATCAACCAGTCGACCTGCAACAAGGACTTCTCGTGCGTGAACGGCTTCTGCCCGAGCTTCGTCTCCGTTGAAGGCGGCCAGTTGCGCAAGCCGAAGGCGGCGTCGAGCGCCGGCGCCGAAATGCCGCCGGTGCCGGACCCCGAGTTGCCGTCCATCGACCGTCCGTACGGCGTTCTGGTGACGGGCGTCGGCGGCACGGGCGTCGTCACGATCGGCGCGCTGCTCGGCATGGCCGCACATCTCGAGAACAAGGGCGTCACGGTGCTCGACGTCACCGGCCTCGCGCAGAAAGGCGGCGCCGTGATGAGCCACGTGCAGATCGCGAAGCAGCCCGCCGACATCCACGCGACCCGCATCGCAATGGGCGAAGCGAGCCTCGTGATCGGCTGCGACGCGATCGTCACCGCCAGCGACGAATGCGTGTCGCGGATGCACGCGGATCGCACGCGCGTCGTGCTGAACAGCGCGCACACGCCGACGGCCGAGCTGATCAAGAACCCGAACTGGCGCTTCCCCGGCAGCAGCACCGAAGCGGACGTGCGCGCCGCGGCCGGCAATGACAATGTCTCGACTGTCGACGCGAATCACTTCGCCGTCGCGCTGCTCGGCGACGCGATCTACACGAACCCGTTCGTGCTCGGCTATGCGTGGCAGCGCGGCTGGGTGCCGCTCACGCACGAGTCGCTGATTCGCGCGATCGAGCTGAACAACGTGCAGGTGGACAAGAACCTCGCGGCGTTCGAATGGGGCCGGCGTGCCGCGCACGATCTGGCTGCGGTACGCAAGCTCGCGCAAACGCAGGGATGCGGCGATCCGGCCGACAGCGCGGGCGGCAAGATCATCGCGCTGCATACGCCGAAGGCGCTCGACACGCTGATCGACAAGCGCGCCGACTATCTGACGGCCTGGCAGAACCGTGCGTACGCGGAGCGCTATCGCGCGCTGGTGTCGCAGGTGCGGGCCGCGGAAGAAGCGCTCGATGCCGCCGACGGCCAAATGCCGCTGACCGAGGCGGTCGCGAAGAACCTGCACAAGCTGATGGCGTACAAGGACGAATACGAAGTCGCGCGTCTGTACAGCGACCCGGCGTTCATCGAAAAACTGAACGCGACGTTCGAAGGCGACTGGAAGCTGCACCTGCATCTCGCGCCGCCGACGCTATCGAAGAAGGACGCGCACGGCCATCTGGTGAAGAAGAAGTACGGTCCGTGGATGTTCCGCGCGATGCACGTGCTCGCGAAACTCAAGTTCCTGCGCGGCACCGCGTTCGACGTATTCGGCAACACCGAGGAGCGTCGCACCGAGCGCGCGCTGATCGGTGAATACGAGGCATTGGTGCGTGAGCTGATCGGCGGGCTGACTTCTCAGAAACGCGATCTCGCGGTCGAGCTAGCGGATCTGCCCGACGGCATCCGCGGCTATGGGCATGTGAAGGAAAACAACCTGAAAGGCGTGCGCATCAAGTGGAACGAGCTGCTCGCGCGTTGGCGTTCGCCGAATGCGGGCAAGACGCAGCACGCGGCTTGATCGACTCTCCCAGCTGAACCGAAAAGCGGCGGTCTGCACGGACCGCCGCTTTTTTTCAGGCGCAAAAAAACGCTACGGAACCGCAGTTCCGTAGCGCTTCTGCCTAGGCCGCCGCGCGCGCGTTACTGCTGCGCCCGCGCCAACCTCACGTGACGCACGTTACTTCGCGTTCACCGACTTGCGCGCGTTCGCCGAAGCGACCGCTGTCATGTTGATGATCCGGCGCACGGTCGCGGCCGGCGTCAGGATATGCACCGGCTTTTCCGCACCCAGCAGGAACGGTCCGACCGTCACACCCTCGCCGCCCACGACCTTCAGCAGGTTGTACGCGATGTTCGCCGCTTCGACGTTCGGCATGATCAGCAGATTCGCCTCGCCGGCGAGTGTCGTGCCCGGGAACGCGGCCTTGCGGATCGTCTCCGACAGCGCCGCGTCGCCGTGCATTTCACCGTCGATTTCGAGCGACGGCGCGCGTTGCGTGATCAGCTTGCGCGCCGCGGCCATGCGCTGCGACGACGACGACGGCGCGCTGCCGAAGTTCGAGTTCGACAGCAGCGCGACCTTCGGCGTGATGCCGAACTTCTCGATTTCGCGCGCGGCGAGCATCGTCATGTCGGCGAGCTGCTCGGCCGTCGGCACTTCGTTCACGTACGTGTCGCAGATGAACATGTTGCGGCCCGGCAGCATCAGCAGGTTCATCGCGGCAAAATTCTCTACGTCGTCGGCCTTGCCGAGCACCTGCTCGATGAAGTTCAGATGCGTGTGGTACTGGCCGATCATGCCGCAGATCATGCCGTCCGCTTCGCCAAGGCGCACGAGGATCGCGCCGATCAGCGTGTTGAACTTGCGCATCGCGGCCTTCGCGACGTCCGGCGTCACGCCTTCGCGCGCGCCGAGTTCGTGATACGCCTGCCAGCACTTGTGATAGCGCGGATCGTCTTCCGGATCGACGATCTCGACGTCTTCGCCGCACTTGAGCTTCGAGCCCATCTTCTTCAGACGCATCTCGATCACGGACGGACGGCCGACCAGGATCGGCTTGGCGATCTTTTCGAGCAGCACGAACTGCGCGGCGCGCAGCACGCGCTCGTCTTCGCCTTCCGCGAACACGATGCGCGCCGGTGCCGACTTTGCCGCCGCGAACACCGGCCGCATCACCATGCCCGAGCGATAGACGGTCGCGCCGAGCTGTTCGCGGTATGCATCCATGTCCTGGATCGGGCGGGTCGCGACGCCCGAGTCCATTGCGGCCTGCGCGACGGCCGGCGCGATCTTGATGATCAGGCGTGGATCGAACGGCTTCGGAATCAGGTATTCGGGACCGAATTCGAGCGAGTGGCCTTCGTAGGCCTTCGCGACTTCATCGCCCTGGTCGGTTTCCTCGGCCAGTTCGGCAATCGCGCGCACGCACGCGAGCTTCATTTCTTCGGTGATCGTCGTCGCGCCGACGTCGAGCGCGCCGCGGAAGATGAACGGGAAACACAGCACGTTGTTGACCTGGTTCGGATAGTCCGACCGGCCGGTCGCGATGATGCAGTCCGGGCGCACCTTGCGCGCTTCTTCCGGACGGATTTCCGGCTCGGGGTTCGCGAGCGCGAGAATCAGCGGCTGCGAGCCCATTTCGGCGACCATTTCCGGCTTTAGCACGCCGGCGCTCGAGCAGCCGAGGAACACGTCGGCGCCGCGGATCGCATCGGCGAGCGAGCGCGCTTCGGTGTGCGCCGCATAGCGTTCCTTCGACGGATCGAGGTTGCCGCGCCCTTCGTAGATCACGCCCTTCGAGTCGGCGACGAGGATGTTCTTCTTCGACAGACCGAGATTGACGAGCAGATCCAGACACGCAATGGCCGCCGCGCCCGCGCCCGAACAGACCAGCTTCACGTCGTCGAGCCTCTTGCCGACCACCTTGAGGCCGTTCAGGATCGCCGCCGACGCGATGATCGCGGTGCCGTGCTGATCGTCGTGGAAGACCGGAATCTTCATACGCTCGCGCAGCTTCTTCTCGATGTAGAAGCACTCGGGCGCCTTGATGTCCTCGAGGTTGATGCCGCCGAGCGTCGGCTCGAGCATTGCGATCGCCTCGACGAGCTTGTCCGGATCGGATTCGCTCAACTCGATGTCGAACACGTCGATGTCCGCGAATTTCTTGAACAGACAGCCCTTGCCTTCCATCACCGGCTTGGCGGCAAGCGGGCCGATATTGCCGAGGCCGAGCACCGCGGTGCCGTTCGTGATCACGCCGACGAGGTTGCCGCGCGACGTGTACTTCTGCGCGTCGAGCGGTTCCTCGTGAATTGCCATACAGGCTGCCGCCACACCCGGCGAATACGCGAGCGACAAATCCAGCTGGTTCGACAGCGGCTTGGTGGGCGTCACCGAAATCTTGCCAGGTTTCGGATTCTGGTGATATGCGAGAGCGCTTTGCTTGAGTTGTTCGTCCATTTCTAGGCCTGCGAAACGTAAGTGATTGGGCCCGGCGACACACACCGTTGCAGCGCTTTCATCTGTCGGACGGATAGCCGGCCGAGGCGGTTTTCGCACGCGCCCGGTCAGGCACGACGGCTTACCTCGACGAAGACGGACGATGTGGAGTGCTTCGCGGGTCGATCAGTGTACACCCCGGACGTGTCGATGCACTGAGTGGTTATCAGGACTCGCCATTAGCGAAACAGGCGCTCAGGACGCTGCGTCGCCACGACCCGGCCATGTGCTTTTCCGCCACGCGACGGGGTGCCATGCGGGCCGCATGGTCCACGTATTCGCAGTATTCGAAGCGATTGAAGGACGCGCTTCGTCGACGCGGTCAGTCGAGTTCGACGCCGCGTCGCTCAGGTATCAGAACCAGGGTCGCGAGGATGTCGAGCAGGTAAATCGACGCCAGTAGCGCGAGCGCCGCGCCGAACGAGTAGCGCGCCGCCAGCGCGCCCACGACGACCGGCCCAAAGCCGCCCACCGCGCGCCCCGCGTTGAACAGCACGTTTTGCGCGGTGGCGCGCGCATCGGTTGGATAGAGCTCCGAAATCAGCGCGCCGTAGCCGCCGATCATGCCGTTGACGAACACCCCCATCGCCGCGCCGCCGATCAGCAACGCCATCGGCGTTGTCAGTTGCGCGTAGACCAACACCATGACGACGGCGCCCGCCTGGTAGAACAGGAACGTCGGCTTGCGGCCGAAGCGGTCGGCGGCGATGCCGAATAGCCAGATGCCGGCCGCCATGCCGAGAATCGTCGCGGCGGTCCACAGCCCCGATTTGGTCAGCGAGTAGCCGAAGGTCTTCGACAGATAGCTAGGTAGCCAGATCATCAACCCGTAATAGCCGAAGTTCTGCACCGAGCACAGGATCGTGACGCCGAGGCTCGCGCGCGTCGTGCGTCCATCGACGAACAGCAGTTTCAGCGGCAGCTTGCGCATGCCGCGCGCGACGCGTTGGTCGAAAAGCGCCGGTTCCTCGACGCGGCGCCGCACGAAGAACGACACGACCGCCGGCAGCAGCCCGAGCGCGAACATGCCGCGCCAGCCGATCACCGGCAGCAGCAGCGGCGTCAGTAAGGCGGCCGCCAGCACGCCAAGCTGCCAGCCGAGCCCGACATACGACGACACCCGCGCCCGCTGCGACGCCGGCCACGCTTCGGCGACCAGCGTCATACCGATGCCGAATTCGCCGCCCAGCCCGATCCCGGCGATGGTCCGATAGATCAGCAGGTCCGTGTAGCCTTGCGCGAGCGCGCACAGGCCGGTGAACACCGCGAAGATCAGGATCGTCCACGTCAGCATGCGCACGCGGCCGAAATAATCGCTGAGCACGCCGAAGAGCACGCCGCCCGCCACCGCACCGATGAGCGTCCATGTGACCAGCGCGCCGGCTTGCGAGGAACTCAGATGCAGGTCGGCGGCGATCACCGGCAGCATGAAGCCGAGAATCAGCAGATCGAAGCCGTCCATCGCATAGCCCAGCACCGACGCAAGCAGCGCGCGGCCCGCATAGCCCGGTTTGACGGCGGAGCGGGTTTCGGTGGCGGTGGCGGAGGCGGGTGGAGCGGCGTTCATTGAAAGCATTCCGTAGGTCTGAAGGCGGCTGCGTGGGAAGCGTCCCGGGAAAGTCGCGTGAGTGTAAAGGTGGCCTCACCCGGTCACAAGACGATGCGCGCGCCAAAGCGCCCGCCGGCTGCGCCGCCGCGCATGACGGCCTCCTCTGTGCGACCCATTTCAGGTAAAATAGCGGCCCACGCGCGCAGCAAAAGCCGGTCTGTGCTCTTCCCCCGGCCGCGTATCCCGCCCAGCATGGCGCGGCATACCCCGCTTGCTGCGCCACCGGGCCCAGCGCCCGCTTCTCCCCCGCTCACTCCGAAGGATCCGCCCATGACAGGCTTCGATCGCCAGACGATCTCCGACACCACCGCCAAGATGCTGCTCGAAGTGCAAGCAGTGCATTTCAACGCGGAGAAACCGTATATTTTCACGTCCGGCTGGGCGAGCCCGGTGTATATCGACTGCCGCAAGCTGATCTCGTATCCGCGTGTGCGCCGCGGCCTGATGGAAATGGCCGAAGCGACGATCCTGCGCGACGTCGGCTATGAGCAGATCGACGCGGTCGCCGGCGGCGAAACCGCGGGCATCCCGTTCGCGGCATGGCTGTCCGACCGCCTGATGGTGCCGATGCAGTACGTGCGCAAGAAGCCGAAGGGTTTCGGCCGCAACGCGCAGATCGAAGGTCTGCTGACCGAAGGCCAGCGCGTGTTGCTCGTCGAAGACCTGACGACCGACAGCCGCAGCAAGATCAACTTCATCAACGCGCTGCGCACCGCCGGCGCGACGGTGAACCACTGCTTCGTGCTGTTCCACTACAACATCTTCAAGGAAAGCGTGTCGGTGCTGAAAGACATCGACGTCGATCTGCACGCGCTCGCCACGTGGTGGGACGTGCTGCGCGTCGCGAAGCAGAACAACTACTTCGACACGAAGACGATCGACGAAGTGGAGAAATTCCTGCATGCGCCGGCCGAGTGGTCCGCTGCACATGGCGGTGCGACGTCCACGCCGCAATAAAGCCATCGCGGTAAGGCAGTGACAATAAAAACGTAGCCGCTTTATGCGGATCGAATGAAAAAGCCGCCCGTTGCGAGACAGGCGGCTTTTTTTATCGCCGATTGTTTATCGCCGATTACCCGGCGGACGAAACGAGGCCCGATATCAGGACTGGTTCGCGACGTCCATACTCGAAAGATTCAGCAAACCATTGCTCTGCGCATACTGGAATAGTTGGGAGTCGCGATCGATTCCGAGCTTGCGCATGGCCGCGTTTTTTTGTGTGCTGATCGTCTTGATGCTGCGATTCAAACGCCCCGATATTTCCTTGATCGTCATACCCGATACGAACAGGCGCACGACTTCGAGTTCGCGCCGCGACAGCTTCGAGTCGTCGCGCTTGCCGGCTGAATTGACCCGCAACCCATCGAGCACCGCCTTCACCGACGGACTCATATAGGTCATACGACGGCCCACGTGTTGTACCGCAAGCGCAATATGGCTGAGATCGTCCGATTTGTTCACGACCGACGTCACGCCAAGTTCCTTGAGCCGTTTGAGCAATGCGGCGTTCTCGAGCATGGTGAGCACGACGATCGGTAGATTCGGGAAATTGCGGCGCAAATAGTCGATGAGTTGCAAGCCGTCGCCGTACTGACCGCCCGGCATGGCCAAGTCGGTGACGAGCACGTCGCATTCGGTGGATTGCAACAATTTGATAAGTTCAGTCGACTGCCTTGCACGCCCAACGACTTGCATACCGGGAAATTTGAGCAGCGCATTTTCAGCGCCAAACAGAATAACCGGATGATCGTCTGCCACCACGACCCTGAGTGAAACTTGCATCGCCCTCCTCTGGACGGATAAACCGGTCTCCACAACTTCTAACACTGCTTTCGACGCTCGCTATTAAAACGAGTCAAATACAGTCAGGATCGCGCGACAACCCTCTTACTATAGCTGATTTCCTGTCTGCGAATTCCGCGGGACGCGAACATATTGCGTCGCAGAGCTAATCAGCGCTGATGTTAGACTTGACTCGACCTTGGGGCACAATTCAGGACAACGACCGTCGCGAGGACCCGTGCCTCGCACCCTGACAGGAGAACCGGCATATGCGCGTGCGTTGCCTGGTTGTTTCGCTGGCTTCAGCTTGGCGGCATCGATCGCTCGCCGTCGGCGCGATGCTCGCGCTATTCGCAGCGCATAGTGCCGGTGCGCGGGCCGACGAGCCGTTCACGCTGACGAGCGCGAGCGTGCGCGCGGGCGGCACCGTAGAGAATTCGCAGGTGTTCGACCGGAACGACTGCAAGGGCGGCAACCGTTCACCGCAGCTCTCATGGCGCGACGCGCCGGCCGGTACGCGCGGCTTCGCGATCACGATGTTCGACGAGGACGCGCCGGGGCGCGGCTGGTGGCACTGGGCGGTCGCGGGCATCCCCGCCACGGTCGACAGCCTGCCCGAGAATGCGAGCTCGTCCGGTTTCCTGCGCAAGCTCGGCGCGGTCGAAGCGCGCAACGACTTCGATACCGACGGCTATGGCGGCCCGTGCCCGCCGCCCGGCAAACCGCATCGCTATATCATCACCGTGTACGCGCTGAACTCGGCCGATCTGCGTCTCGCGCAAGGACGTCCCGCGTTGATGTTCGATCACGAGATCGGCACGGCCGCGATCGGCAGCGCGCGGCTGGTGGTCAATTATGGGCGCTAGTGGCGGCCATCGCGGTCGTCATGGGGCGCCGCCGCGCCGCATCGCCTGGCTTGCGCCGTTCGCCTTCCCGATCGCTTTGCTGGAGCACTTCATGTCGAAGATCGTCATCGTTTATCACAGTGGCTACGGCCACACGAAGAAGGTCGCCGAAGCCGTGCTCGCGGGCGCGCTGGAAGCCGGTGCGCAGGCGAAGATGATGCCGGTCGGCGACCTCGACGACGCCTCGTGGGACGAACTCGCCGCCGCCGACGCGCTGATCTTCGGCGCGCCGACCTACATGGGCGGTCCGTCGGCCGACTTCAAGAAGTTCGCCGACGCCAGTTCGAAACCGTGGTTCGCGCAGGCGTGGAAAGACAAGATCGCAGCCGGCTTCACGAACTCGGCGACGATGAACGGCGACAAGTTCTCGACCATTCAGTACTTCGTCACACTGGCGATGCAGCACAGCATGATCTGGGCCGGCACCGGCATGATGCCGTCGAACACGAAGGCCGCGACGCGCAACGATCTGAACTTCGTCGGCGGCTTTACCGGACTGCTTACGCAATCGGCGGCCGATGCGTCGCCCGACGAAGCGCCGCCGCCGGGCGATCTCGAAACCGCGCGCCTGTTCGGCGCGCGCATTGCGGGTGTCACCGCGCGTTGGATCGCGCCGCGCGGGTAGCGGCGCGCGGCTAATGGCTGAACGGCGCCGAAACGACGTGGCGGCCCATTTGCGGTTCATCTTCGGTCATCAGCCCGCATTCGCCGCGCAACGGGTCACGCCGACGTCACGTTGTGCGCGCATCGTCGTTTTTTCGCGCTGCACCGCACGGTCGCGGCGATGAGGTCTTAAAATAACGTTCCGGCGCGGCGTCGCGCCCCGTTTCCAGCGAGTGAGATCGAGATGAGCACGAAAGTTTTTGTCGACGGACAGGAAGGCACGACCGGCCTGAAAATTTTTGAATACCTGTCGCAGCGCGCCGACGTCGAAATCCTGCGTATCGAAGAAGCGAAGCGCAAGGACCTGGACGAGCGCCGTCGTCTCATCAACGCGTCGGACGTCACCTTCCTGTGTCTGCCCGATGTCGCCTCGCGCGAGTCGGCCTCGCTCGTCGAGAACGACCGCACGGTGCTGATCGATGCGAGCACCGCGTTCCGCACCTCGCCCGACTGGGCTTACGGCCTGCCCGAGCTGGCTCGCTCGCAGCGCGAGCGCCTGCGCACCGCCAAACGCATCGCCGTGCCGGGCTGCCACGCCTCGGCGTTCGTGCTCGCGATGCGACCGCTCGTCGAAGGCGGCGTCGTCGCACCCGAGTTCGCCGCGCACGCCTATTCGATCACTGGCTACAGCGGCGGCGGCAAGAAGATGATTGCCGACTACGAAGCCGGCGGCAACGACAGACTCAGGAGCCCGCGCCCGTACGCGCTCGGCCTCACGCACAAGCACCTGCCGGAAATGGCCACGCATACGGGCCTGAAGTCGGCGCCGATCTTCACGCCGATCGTCGGCGACTTCTACAAGGGCCTCGCGGTCACCACGTACTTCTCGCCGGGACAGCTCGCGAAGAAGACGACGCCGCAGGACGTGCAGGCTCAGTTCGCCGAATACTACGCGGGCGAAGCGTTCGTGCACGTCGCGCCGTTCAACGCCGACGCGAGTCTCGACAACGGCTTCTTCGACGTGCAGGCGAACAACGACACCAACCGCGTCGACCTGTTCGTGTTCGGCAACGAAGAGCGCTTCGTGACCGTGGCGCGGCTGGACAATCTCGGTAAGGGCGCGTCGGGTGCGGCGATCCAGTGCATGAATCTCGCGATCGGCGCGGCCGAAGACACCGGTTTGAAGCGTTAGGCGAGTCGACCCGCATCCGCGGTGCCACGAAAAAAAGCCGGTCTTCACAGACCGGCTTTTTTGTTTTAAAGCCCGCACATTAAAATTGATACAACACATTTCTGCCTGGTAGTCGTCCGAATTACCTGAAATAAAAATCGGATTCTTCACTCGAGTCGGCAATTCATTCCTCTAGTTACATCGCACTGAATTGTTTTCCGCGCATAGGAAGCTCCGAATTTTTTGGCGAATGGGCGTGCCAGGATGATAGAGCCTTTTTGCCGCGACGCTTGTCCAGCAAGCGTATTGGCGAAACAACGATGCCGCGTTCAGCGTGAAAAATCCTTTTCCGTTTAACAAGGCCGCGCATGCCCGTGCAGTGCGTGCGCTGAAATTCGTGCTGTTTGAATCGATATTTTTAGATTGCCACACTCCAACTGACAGCGAATAAATGCACTGCAAAATGACTCCGCACAATTAAATAAAGGGAGACAGCAGCATGTCGCAGGGCACAACTCGCGGCCTGGCAATGGCTATTGCCACAGCACCTTTTCTTATCGCTTGCGACGGCGGCAAAGCCGACAATCCGGGCTCCGTCACACCGGCGTAATACGCGGGCGCGAGTTGCGGTACGCAAGGTGCGCGGACGCCCAGCGCTAGCACCGCGACGCTGTGCCCCGACACCGCGCACATCGTCAAAAGCACTTACCTCGGGGGCGCCGGCAGCGGTGAAATCGTTCAGCTGAATATCGACGCGACACGCCGACGCCGACGAACGGCCGCAGCTTCGCGGTCGCCGTGTCGTATAAGTTCTGAATCCGATTTTCCGCGGTCGCGGCGCCGCTTTGGGCGCGCGGCGAATTCCGGGCAAAAAAAAGCCCACCTAGGTTGGCGGGCTGAATCCATATCAGAGGAGACATGGAGGAGACAAGACGAACTATAGCAAACCGCTTGGTGCGTTGCAACATGCAAATTAGGGTTGACCCTCGATGTTGCAAACATACAACGGTCACATTGGGACGGCTCAATTTCCCTTGTCTGCCGACACGCGCGGTGCTTAGTGCCTCACCAGCGCCATCATCGCGCCGAAACCGACGAATACACCGCCCGTCAGCCGGTTGAACATCCGCGCGACGCTGCGGCTCTTCAACCTGGCGCCGATGCGCGTGCCAAAACCCGCATACACCAGATACCAACTGACCTCGATCGACGCGAACGTCACGAGCAGCACGCCGAACTGCGGCAACTTCGGCTGGGTTGCATCGATGAATTGCGGCAGCAGCGCGGCCGCGAACAGGATCGCCTTCGGATTGCTGCTCGCGACCAGAAAGCCGTTGCGAAATAGCGCGAAGCGCGAGCGCGCGGGCCTGGCCGTCAGGTCGTCGACGTTGTGCGCGGCGGTTTCGTCGGCCGGCGCGCGCCATGCCTTGATGCCTAGATATACGAGGTAGGCCGCGCCGATCATGCGCAGTGCGTTGAACATGGTCGGCCATGCCGCCAGAAACACGCCGAGCCCCGCCGCCGATACGGCCAGCATCAGCACCAGCGCCGACAGACAACCGGCCATCGTCGCGCTCGCGCGACGCAGGCCGTTCTGGGCGCCGTGCGTCATCACGAGCAGCATGTTGGGACCGGGAATCGCGGAAACGACGAAAACGGTGGCGGCGAACAGCCACCATGTATGCAGAGTCATCGAAATCGGGTGTAGGGGGATCGGGCGGCTATTATGCCTTGCCGCCCAGCGCGACTCATGCGGCCACGTAGCGTCGATCGCTTGCGTCCGGCGATCGACAGCGCCGTCAGCGGCCGGCCCGGCGCGTCGCGACCTGACCCAGCACCGCGAAATCCTTCTCGCCGTCGCCGTGCGCGATCGCCTCGATCAGGCTGTCCCGAACCACGCTCGCGACCGGCATCGGCGTCGTCACCGCATCGGCGGCGGCGAGCGCGAGGCGCACGTCCTTCAGTCCCAGACGCGCCTTGAACAGAGCCGGCTCGAAGCGCTGCTCGGCAATCAGCTTGCCGTAGCCGGAGTACACCGGTCCCGGAAACAGGCCGCTCGTGATCACGTCGAGGAAGTCCTGCATCACGAGGCCGTGGCCCGTCACGAGCGCGGCCGCTTCACCGAGCGTCTCGATCGCCGCGCCGAGCATGAAGTTCGCGGCCAGCTTCATCACGTTCGCCTGCTGCGGCAGCGAGCCGATGCGCCAGGTCTTCTGGCCGAGTGCGTCGAAAATCGGCTGGATCCGGTCGATCGATTCGGCCGGGCCGCCCGCGACGATCGTCAGCTTGCCCGCGGCCGCGACGTCGGGCCGCCCGAGCACCGGTGCGGCGACGTAATGCACGCCGCGCGACGCGTGCGCGGTCGCCAGTTCCTCGGCGAGCGCCACGGAAATCGTCGCCATATTCGCGTGGATCAGCCCGCGCGGCGCATGTTCGAGCAACGACGCGGTGATGACTTCGCGCAGCGCGGCATCGTCGGCGAGCATCGAGAACACGGCGTCGCCCGCAAACGCTTCAGCCGGCGTCGCGACGACTTGCGCGCCCAGCCCGGCCAGCTCCTGGGCCTTTTCCGGCGAGCGGTTCCACACGCGCACCTGGTGCCCGGCTTTCAGAATGTTTGCAACCATCGCGGCGCCCATCTCGCCGAGACCGATAAAACCGATGTCCATCTATCGCTCCGTCTTCTAAAGAACCTGAAGTAGAGCACACTCATGCGACAAGCGCAGCACAACGCGCAACCCGAGCGGTGCGATACTGCAGGCATGGTCACCGCGACATTCCGCTTCTACGAGGAGCTGAACGACTTCATCGCCCGGCCGCTGCGCCGGCGCGCGTTCACCTGCGTCTGCGCGCGCGGCGCATCGACCAAGCACATGATCGAAGTGCTCGGTGTGCCGCATACCGAGGTAGAGCTGATACTGGTGAACGGCGACTCGGTCGGTTTCGATCATCCGCTCGCCGACGGCGACCGCGTCGCGGTCTATCCGAAATTCGAAGCGCTCGACATCCAGCCGCTGCTGCGCGTGCGCGAGCGTCCGTTGCGCGTGATGCGCTTCATCGCCGATGCGCATCTCGGCGGCCTCGCGCCGCTTCTACGGCTTGCGGGCTTCGATACGCTGTACGACAACCACTTTCCCGACGCCGATATCGAGGCGCTCGCCGCCGCGCAGCAGCGCATCGTGCTGACCCGCGACCGCGAGCTGCTCAAACGCCGCAACATCACGCATGGCTGCTACGTGCGCGCGCTGCGGCCGCGCGAGCAGCTGCGCGAAGTGTTCGAGCGGCTCGACCTCGCGCGCAGCGCGCAACCGTTTCGACTATGCCTCGTATGCAACGCGCCGCTGCGACGCATCGCACGCGAGGAAGCCGGCCCGCGCGTGCCGCGCGGCGTGCTGCAGCGGCACAGCCGCTTCGTGACCTGCGATGTATGCCGACGCGTGTTCTGGGAAGGCACGCATTGGCAGAGGATGCGCGCGTTGATGGACAGCGTCTCCGCCGGCGCACCGGACCGTGTCGGCTGACGCCCCGCGCTTGCGTACAATGCGGGTTAATCTATTTGGCAGAGGCCTTTCCGATGATGAAAAAAACCGACCTTGAAAAGAACAAGGCGCTGAAACTGGGCAACGCGATGAAACAGGCGACCGCTAACCGCGGCGGCAAGAACGCGGCGACCGAGCCGAAGATCGACCGGCGCGAGCAGCGCAAGCTCGATCAGGCGCAAGGCCTCGTCCCGTTTGCGTGCAAGCTCAACGGCGAGTTGGTGGAGGAGCTGAAAACGCGCGCCGCCAGTCATCCGGACGGCCTGAACGGGCTGCTGGATGAAGTGATCCGGCGCGGGCTCGCGGGCTGACCTTCCCGCGCGCAAAATCCGCCGCAAAAGCAAAAAGGCCAGAGCGCGAGCTCTGGCCTTTTTGCTGGCAACGCGTCTGCCGCCACCGGCTGCACCGACCGCCAAACGGTGCGGCGCAGCGCTATGTCGCGTCCGACGAGCGCGCGTTGGCTTAGTTCTGCGCGCCCTTGTCGTTCGTGCCTGCTGCCGAAGCTGCGGCGGAAACGTGTGCCTTCTTGCCGTGGGTCTTCAACTGCTTGATGTGGTGCTTCTTCGGTGCGCTTGCTGCTTCCTTAGCAGCGGCGTCCGATGCCTGCGCGAAAGCCTGAACGGAAACGAGTGCGATCGAAGCGGCTGCGAGCGAGACGATAACTTTTTTCATGTGTTGATCCCCAAACCAGACGACTGAGTCAATGTGAATGAATACAGCTGCACGGTAGAGCGGCTGGACTTCGAGGTGCCTTGTGCTCCCCGCGGGAGAGTATTACCCAGGCGTAGGCGGTTTGTCATGCGCAAAACTCGATATGTATTTTCCGGGAGACAGCCTGCTTTCAGCGTGCTTTCATCTACCTGCAAGGCGCATCACGGACCCTACCAAGTCCCTGTGAAGCCGCCGCCCGCGTGCTTCGCCGACCGCTTCGCGCCGCTCAAACAAGGTTCCGCAACAGGCTTGCGGTCTCCTGCAGCGCCGGCAAAACGCGGTGCAGCGCGGCGTTCGCCGACTCCTCGCCGATCGGCATGCTGACGCTGATCGCCGCGACCACCGTACCGTGCCGGTCGCGCAGCGGGACCGCGACGCCGCGCACACCGATCTCCAACTGCTGGTCGGTGACCACGTAGCCGTTGCGGCGGATTTCGCCAAGCACTTCTCTGAGCCGTTCGACCGTCGAATAGGTGTACGGCGTGAAAACCTTGATCGGATACGACGCGAGCCACGGGTCGATGCTGTCGGGCGGCTGGAACGCGAGCAGCACGAGCCCCGCCGACGATAACGGCGCCGGCGCGCGCGAGCCGGTCACGAAGCCGACCGCCATCGCCCGATTCACGCCATTGCGCGCGACGTAGACGACGTCGTGTTCGTCGAGGATCGCGACCAGCGCGGTTTCCTGCACGGTCGCGGTAATCCGCTGCAGGAACGGCTGCACGGTGCGCGGCAGCCGCGCCGAATCGAGGTAAGACTGGCCGAGCCGAAGCACGCGCGGCGCGAGCCAGAACAGCTTGCCGTCTGTGTCGACGTAGCCGAGCTCGCGCAGCGTCAGCAAATAGCGGCGGGCAGCCGTGCGCGACAGGCCGGCGCGCGCGGCGACCATCGTTGGCGTCATGCGCGCGTGCTCTTCGTCGAATGCTTCGATGATCGCGAGCGCCTTCGCGGCGCCCGCGATCCAGTCCTTGTCGTCCATTTCGTTTGCTCGTGGAAGGAGCGGGGGATCGCGGTCCGGTCCGCAAGTCGATTGATCATCGCGATCCGCAGGCCGGCGACCGCACGGCCGTTGCGCGATTATCGCGCGACTCGCGGGCTTTGCCTGCCCGGCGCGAGGCCCGCGTATCATGTGAGCGATTCCTTACCGGCTGAGCACCGCGTGGCGCGCCTGCGCGGCTTCCCAGCGCGATCCCAAGGCAAATCAGAAGAAATCTTGAATCCCGATACCCGCCAACACCTGTGCGCGAACGTGCTGATGCTGATCGCCGCGATGATTTGGGGCTCCGCGTTCGTCGCACAGCGACTGAGCCTCGATACGATCGGCCCGTTCCTGTTCACCGGCTTGCGCTTTCTGCTCGGCGCACTCGTCGTGCTGACGATGATCGTCTGCGTGCGCCGCGCGGCGCTCGCCGAGCTGACGAAGCGCGCGCCCGGCGGAGCCCGCGAACTGCTTGGCGCGGGCGGGCTGCTGGGCGTCGTGCTGGCTGTGTCGATCTCGCTGCAACAGATCGGCCTGCAGTACACGAAGATCGCGAACGCGGGCTTCATCAGTTCGCTGTATGTGGTGATCGTGCCGCTGCTTGGCGTGCTGTTTCGCCACCGGACTGGCCTCGGTACGTGGCTTGGCGCGCTACTGGCGGCCGTTGGCATGTACTTCCTGAGCGTCGACGAGCACTTTTCGATGCTGTACGGCGACTGGTATCAGCTCGCCGGGGCGCTGGTGATTTCCGCGCAGATGATGCTGGTCGGCCGCTTCGCGGCTCGCCACGACACGCTGATGCTCGCATTCGTGCAGTTCGTGACCTGTGGGCTCGTGTGTCTATCGATCGGCCTTGCCGTCGAACCCTTTAGCGCCGCGATAATTGCGCGAGCCGCGCCGACGATCGCGTACGGCGGCGCGTTATCGGTGGGCGTCGCGTATACGATCCAGGTGGTCGCGCAGCGCTACGCGGCGCCCTCGCATGCGGCGTGATTTTCAGCATGGAAGGCGTGTTCGCGGCGTTCGCGGGCTGGCTCGTCCTCGGCGAAACGCTGACGACTCGCGCGTTGTTCGGCTGTGCGCTGATGCTCGCGGGATTGATCGTGTGTCAGGTACTGCCGGGCTGGAAACGCGCCCGGCAGCGTGTGCCGCAAGTGTCGTGATTTACAGCGTTATAAAACGATTCGACGCCGACGCCCGGTGCGCGATGCGCGATTGCGCGCCGACAGGCGTCTTGCCCCTTCCCAACTAAGCCGCGCGCGGATGAGCGAATAGGCTCGGCGTATCGGCGGTTGGCGGAAACACGCACCAGCAGCCGTCGTCGTGGCGAAAGAAGAACAATCCCCGCCCGCCCTGTTCCGACGACGTCTCCACCCGCACATATCGCCGCCCGCCCGCGCGCGTGCGGCTGAACTCCGTCACGTGAATCGGCTCGGCCGGCGATGGCGAAAGCCACTTCTCGACCAGAAACCGCAACGACCGTTCGCTCGCGGCTCTCATGATCTGCTCCGGAACAGCTTGTCGCGCTGCGCATCGCGCGTGGATTCGGGACTGTCGTCGTCGCGAGTGGCGTCGCCGTTCTCGGCAGCCTCGGCGGCTGCCAGCGCCATCATCCGACTGGTCGCGGCCGCGCGCAGCGAACTGCAATGGGCCGCATGTCGAAGGTCCACCAGAAGACGGACTAGCTGTCGTGCTGATCTGCGTTTCATACATCCCCCGCACTGCACCAGAAACCTCACAAAGCACTTTAACTCTATGCCGGATTGTTCGTTGGGCAAATGATTTTGACTAAATAGCAACAGTTGCGCTTGCAATAAGAAGACGCGCAATCTTCGTACCGCGTTATCAATGTGCGCGTTCGGTGGGCGGAAATCTGTGCGTTGGCGAGCGCTTCGCATCGTGCGAAGCGTCGATGCGGGAGCAACGGGAAGTGTCGTTCGGAGGCGTGGTTATCCACAGCGAGCTCTGAATAACTTCGGGATAGCGCGACGAACAGCCTGTGCGCGAAATCTTGATAAGGATCAGGTCGGCCAACGGGTGCTCGAACTTATCCAAGTTATGTAGTTTTTCTACCGACGTGTTCCGCAGGGTTATAGGTTTCGCATGACGTTGAAGCGGCGCGACATTCGCGACTTATCCACAGAATCGGTTAACCCTTGTTAACTACTACTAGGTATGTATACGTATCAAGTAAACACCATAGGGTGAATATCGCTGCGCGCCTGAACCAGAGGCTGATCGGATCTTGATCAGCCTCGATGCGAAAGCCGCTGCGCCGCTGTTACGGCACCAGAGGCGCCGTGCCGCTCGTGGTTTCGATCGCTGCAGCCTGACCACTCGGGTTGGCGGGTTGGACCCGCGAGGATGTCGACGGTGTCGTCAACGGAACCGGTGCGGGCGCGGCTAACTGCACTGGCGCGGGCGCTGACTGGACCGGCTGAGCCGCAACTGGTGGCGTCACCGCCACAGGCTTGTCGGTCGTCGGTTGGGCGAGCGCTGGTGACGTCGTCTGAACCGGCACGGTCGGCGTCGCTCGAACTGCAGCGGAGGTGGTCGCCGCTACCGGCTCGGGCACCGGCTCAGGGATCGTCAGTTGAAGCGGCGCTGCTACCGGCATCGGCAGCGTCCGCGTCTCGATCGGGATGCTCGTCACCGGCTGCGTGCGCACGACCGTCTGCAAGTAATGATCGACGAGACGGAAAAAGCGGTCATAGAACTTGCCCGACGGAATCGTCTCGCTCGAGATCTTCACCATCGCGTCGCTATTCGAGCGAATCGGCAGCGACAGCGAACCGAGCACGCTGAGCCCGACGCTCGCCGACGTATCGCTCTTCTTCAGCGCGAAGCCGTTCTGCACCGCGTTCACATACACGATGCTGGTATCGGCCGCCTCTTCGCCGGGCGTGCATACGACGTGAAATTCGACGACCACGTGCGAATCGCCGGTCGGCTGAAAATTCTTCGTGCCGTCGACGGTATCGGGACGCGACATCGTCGTCAGATAGCCTTGGCTCAGCAATGCGCGGCGCGCGGCTTCGCAGCTATCGCCCGTACTCGAATTGAAATTGCGCGCGTACGGGCTTGCGCCGGTTTCGAATAGTTCCTGAGTGAATTTGGGTTGCGGCGTGCTGCTGCATGCCGTGAGCGCGACCAGCCCGAACAGGGCCGCGGCGGTGGTGCGGGAAAAGGGGTTCTGCATGATCAGTTGCGAGAAGCGCCTCGTGAGCGCGAATGGAAATGCATTGTAGAGCGGCCAGCGTCACGTGCGTAAAAAGCGTGCAAGGTGCAGCCCGGACCCTGTTACAGCGGAAAACAACGTGTCAACTTGATGCACGCCGCCGCGCCCTCGCAGCGCAAACGGGTGAAAATGCGAGAAAAGACTGCGCGTGCGGGCCTAGTTCGATGTTGTGCGCGTCGAGCCCACCGTCGCGGCCGAAGTCGACCCAGAGTTCGCGGCCGACGATGCCGCAGCTGCCCCGCTCGCGACGGGTGCCGCGGATGCAACGAGCGCCGCCGGCACGCTGAACGCGTCGGCCCACGGGTTCGCGCTGGCGCAACGATCCGCCTCGCACGACGCGGCCCGCCCAGCGGCCCCGGAAGCGCCCTCAGAGGGTGTCGCAACCGCCGCGAAATCCTCCACGCGCAGATTCACCTTCTGCGCATAGGCCTTCGAGCCGCCATAGCTCTTGAGCGCGGTATTCAGATCGCCGTTCGCCGAGCGCATGTAGCCGTATAGAATCGCCGAGCCCACTTCGATGTTCGCAACCGGCTCGGTCAGATCCTTCACGTTGCGCAGCAGCCCGCGGTGCGCCTGCGGCACGACCTGCATCAGCCCTGTCGCGCCATTGGCGCCGCGGGCTTTTTCCTTGAAGCGGGATTCGATCGAGATGATGGCGAGCAGCAGCGCCGGAGGAAGGGAGTATTTGTTGGCGGCGGATTGCACCGCATCGGAGATCTTTTGAGCCTTTTCCTTGCCCACACCGAACTTATGCGTCAGGTACGCCGATATTCGGTCGGTGTTTTCGTCGGCCGCAGCGGTTTGCGCGAGGCCGAGCGAAAGCACGATCAGGCAAAGTAACCGGCTCATAGTGGACGTCGGAGGAAGCAAAGATCCGCGCATTATAGCGTCGCTGCGTCGGGCGGCGCCTTTCTTCGGCAATTTTTGTCTTTTAAATCAAGGGTGACCGGAACTCGTCCCGCTTTCCGACGCATTCATTTGACCGCTTTTAACTTCAGGTCATAGCCGTCGCTCAGCGTCGCGAGGAACGCGGCGACGTCGTCGATATCACGCTCGGACCAGACCGGACGTTCGCCCGTTTTGCGCGTCAGCGGCTCGTCGGTCGTATCGACGTTCACGCGCAGTGCGACCGGCAGATCGTTGAATTTGTCGACTTTGCCGTGCGCATCCTTTGGATACCACTTGTCTGGGTTCGTATCGCGTTGCACGTAGAAACGCAACGCCTCTTTCAGCGTGTGGAAGCGACCGTTGTGAAAAAACACATGACGCGTCGCGGTATTGCGCAGCGATACCGACTTGAACAGTCCGCAGTTCAGATTGTCGCTCTGATCCGTACGCAATGGTCCGCACAGGCCCATGTCGAAATACTTCGGATCGGCGTTGATCTTCAGTTCAGCGTTGCGCGGCACGCCAAGCGCCTGAAAGTTGAAGTCGGTGAAAAGCGGATGAGCGCCGTTCACGCCCGACTGGTCGATATGACAGGATGCGCAATTGCCGCCGGCGGGGTCGTCGAACAGCTTTTTGCCGCGCAACTCTTGTGCAGTTAGTCGCACTTTCCCGTCCAGGAAGTAATCGAACTTGCTCGTGTATGGATGAAAACTCGGGTCTTCGAGCTCGAAGCGCTCGATCGCGTACATCGCCTGGGTGAAAGCCTTGGTCGGATCGGCAAAGATGTTCTGGCCGAATACTTCCTTGAAGCGCGCAGCGTATGGCGCACGCTGCATCTTCGCGAGCAATGCGGCCGGATCCTTGTTGGCCATCTCGTTCGGATTGAACAGCGGGAAGCTCGCCTGATCGTGCAGATAGTTGAAGCGCCCGTCCCAGCCAAAACCGCCGACCGGCGCGTTGTCCGTTTCGCTGAGCCGCTCGGACAGGCTCGCCGCCTGCGCATGCGTCCAGATCGGCGTACGGTTCAGCACGTAGCGCAGGCTCGGCACCGCGCGCGTGCCCTGCTGATGCAAGTCCGCGCCGCCGAGTTGCGCGGCGAGACCGTTGGGCGGCCCGTACGCGTGCTCGGGACTGTGACAGCTCGCGCACGACATCTTGCCCGAGGCCGACAGCGCCGGATCGAAGAACATCAGTTTGCCGAGCGCGGCGGCGTCGCTATAGACGGGCTTCGCATCGGCGGATGCCGGTGTCGCATTCGACGCAACAGCGGGCGCCACACCGGGTCCCCCCAATAACGCGCCGCCCATCAGGGCGGCGAGTGCTATCCGACGCGCGCTTGCGCGCGCCGCGAATCGCATGACAGAAGACAGCATCGAGTCTTTTACAGGTTCGTGAAGATGTCACTGCCGAACCCCACCAGACCTGCCTGTCCCGCATAACCGAGGTGGTCCAGTTGGAAGATGTCCTCGATGCTCTTCAGCATCGAATAGTGGTTGTACGGCACCGTGGACACCGTACCCGGCTTGATGAACTTCGAGATCATCACGGCGCCGGTCTGGTCGCCGCCGTAGCTCGATTTGGTCAGGTTGATCGTGATGCCGTTATAGGCGAGCGACGAAGTCTCAGGGAACGACGGCAGGTTCGGGCCGGGTTGCTGGCTACAGCAGGTCGTGCCGGCAAATACCAGATCCTCGCCCGACGCGGACTGCGTGACCGTCGCGTAGCTGCTTTCGTCGAAGTTGATGATCAGCAGGCCATCCTTCTGGAACGCCGGCGATGCGGTAATGATCGGCACCCACTTCTGCAGGAACGTGTTCGCGCTCGTCAGGCCGCCCGGCTGGCCGTTCACGCAAGGTGCGTCGTGGCCGTCGTCGCACAGGTTTGGCGTGATCAGGTTGAAATTCGCCGTGGTCGAGACCGATTGCAGATCGTTCTGCAGGTTATTCAGATTGACGACGTGCTGTCCGCAGTCCGGCGAATCGATGATCGAATGGAAGTACATGAACGGATTGTGGCGCGTCGCATACTGGTCGCCGAGCGGCACGGCCGCGCTCGGCGCTTCGGCCGACTGCGTCAGGTCCGTCGTGTTCAGCGTCGGATGGCCGCAGGTGGCGGCTTCGCGCGACGGATCGTTGCCCATGTCGCCTTCATAGCCCTTCCACGTATAGCCCGCTGCCTTCAACTGGTCCGGCAACGTCTTCACGCTCGCCGGATACACGCAGCCCGAGCCGATCGCCTGGCCATCGGACGTCATGCCGGTCAGCTTGAAGTCCTGATAGGTCATGCAGTCGTTGTCGGTCTCGTTGGTCGGCGACTGGCCGCTGATCATCGAGATGTAGTTGTCGAGACTCACGTGGCCCGTGCCGTAGTACTGCTGCACGAGCGCGCCTTGCGATGCCAGTGTTTGCGCGAGATACGGCGCTTTGGTGTTGGCGCCGAATGTGGTCGCGTAGTTTTCGTTTTCGAGCGTGATCACGAACACGTGGCGAATCTGCTGCTGTCCGGTCAGTTGCAGCCCGCCGGACGAAGAAGACGAGCCGCAGGCGGCCACGATCAAAGCGATTAAAGCCGCGCAAGCGGCCATGATGAATGCGCGTAGCCCAATGCGGTGTGACATGTTCGTTGACCTCTGTTGCTGTCTTTTTGTTGCCCTGTCGGGAATGCCGTTCTATTTGCGGGCAGACTTTATGGAGCGCCTATGACATTGCCGTGAAAGTTGACATTAGTTCACCGATAAAACCGTTGGCGAATCAGCGGGTTGCCCACTCGATTCACGCTTCGCGCCGATTTGAGACAATGCCCGTCGAACGCGCGCATCGTTGCGCGCCGCCTCAACGAACAACTGATGTTTTCAGCTATGAGCAAGACCGCGTTTATTCCCAGCGTCCCCGGCACGTCGGAGGACGACTTCGAGATTTCGGCGAGCGCGAAAATGGCCGGCTACCGGCGCTTCTTCGGCGTGTTGAAGGTGGTGCGCACGACCGACGGCCGCATGCTGTTTCCATTCGATGGCGCGCCCGAACTCGGCCCACACGCGAGCCGACTCGAAGCGCTCGCGGCCGCGCAGGTGTATGGCGAACACATCGTCGCGAGCGATCTGGAGCGGCCGGAGTTGTAGGATTCGTCGATCGTCCGGCGATATGCCGCTACGCGAAAAAATGCAGGTGGGTCAGCGCACGCTTACCCGGTTCGCCGCGCCGCTCCGCGCACGCGCGGCGAGCACACCACCGAGCACGCCGCCGACATGGCTCTGCCACGACACATCCGGATAGATAGGCAGTACGCCGAACAGCAGGCTCAGACCGTAGCTGCTGACGACGAGCAGGGCTACCAGGATCGACACGAGATTGCGCGTGTAGTAGCCGCGGGCGACCAGGTAGCCCGCATAGCCGAACACCAGCCCACTCGCGCCGATATGCACCGAATACGACGCGCCGAACAGCCACGCGCACAGGCCCGCGCCGAGCATCGCGCCAAGGGTCGCGCGCCAGAAGCCGGCGATATCCGGCCACGTACACAGCCAGCCGAGAACGACGAGCCCGCTCGTGTTGGCGGCGATGTGCCCGAGGCTCGCATGCAGCCACGGCGCGAACAGGATCCCCTGCAAGCCGCCGAGCGAACGCGGCACGACGCCGTGCTCGTTCAGATGCAGGAACGGCAACGCAACCGACAGAAAGAACACCGCCCACATCGAACCGACGAACAGCGCGATTAGCACGACGCGTGACTTCAGCTTTTCGGTTAGCGTGTTGGGAGATGAGGTCTTCATGATGACGAGGCCACGTGGGATGTCGACAGAGGGTAGTCGATGTGGCGTCGTCACGTCGAGGCATCGTGGCAAGACAGATGCCGATGGTGTTTCGTCCGCCGGACCGCATGGCGGTGCGGCGGACCGCGTGAGTTTGCGGCCCGGTTTGCCGCTACGTCTTCGTCACTCCACCGTCACCGACTTCGCCAGGTTCCGCGGCTTATCCACATCCGTGCCACGCGCACAAGCGGTGTGATACGCGAGCAACTGCAGCGGCACGACGTGCAGGATCGGCGACAGCAAGCCATAGTGCTCCGGCATCCGGATCACATGCAGTCCTTCGCCGTTGACGATCTTCGTATCGGCATCGGCGAACACATAAAGCTCGCCGCCGCGCGCGCGCACTTCCTGGATGTTCGACTTCAGCTTTTCGAGCAGCGCGTCGTTCGGCGCGACCGTCACCACTGGCATCGCTTCGGTCACGAGCGCCAGTGGCCCGTGCTTCAGCTCGCCAGCCGGATACGCCTCGGCGTGGATATACGAAATCTCCTTGAGCTTCAGCGCGCCTTCGAGCGCGATCGGATAGTGCATGCCGCGTCCGAGGAACAACGCATGTTCCTTGCGCGAAAACTCCTCCGACCACGCGATGATCTGCGGCTCCAGCGCGAGCACGCTGTTGAGCGCCGCCGGCAGGTGGCGCAACTGCTTCAGATAACTCGCTTCCTGCTCGTCGTTCAAACGTCCGCGCAGCTTCGCGAGCGTTGCCGCCAGCGTGAACAGCGCAACCAGCTGCGTCGTGAATGCCTTGGTCGACGCGACGCCGATCTCGCGGCCCGCGTGCGTGAGGAACGACAACTCGGTCTGCCGCACCATCGCGCTCGTGCCGACGTTGCAGATCGCGAGTGTGTGCTTGTGGCCGAGCTCCTGCGCGTGCTTGAGCGCCGCGAGCGTGTCGGCGGTTTCGCCCGACTGCGAAATCACCACCACCAGCGACTTCGGATTCGGCACCGACTCGCGATAGCGATACTCGCTCGCGATCTCGACCTGAGTCGGAATCTTCGCGAGCGATTCGAGCCAGTACTTGGCGGTGAGCCCCGAGTAATAGCTGGTGCCGCACGCGAGAATCAGCAGGCTGTCGATGTCCGCGAACACCTGGCGCGCGCCTTCGCCGAAGATCGACGCATCGAACGCGTCGGCCTGAGGAATCGTGTCGGTGATCGCGCGCGGCTGCTCGAAGATTTCCTTCTGCATGAAGTGGCGATACGGGCCGAGTTCGACCGCGCCGCCATAGGCCGCGACCTGGCGCACCTCGCGTTGCGCGGCCTCGCCCTGACGATCGGCGATGCGCACGCCATCGAGCGACAGTTCGCAGACGTCGCCTTCCTCGAGGAAGATGAAGCGCTCGGTGCTGCCTGCGAGCGCGAGCGCATCCGATGCGAGGAAGTTTTCGCCGTCCCCGAGCCCGACCACGAGCGGCGAGCCCTGGCGCGCGCCGACCACCGTATGCGGCTGATCCTTGTGCAGCACCGCGATCGCATACGCGCCGTGAAGTTGCGCGATCGCCTCGCGCACCGCAGCGAACAGGTCGCCGTGATACAGGCTATGGATCAGGTGCGCGATAACCTCGGTGTCGGTCTGCGAGACGAACTCGTAACCCTTGCCGCGCAGCATTTCGCGCAAGGTCTCGTAGTTTTCGATGATGCCGTTGTGTACCAACGCCAGCGCATCCCGCGAGAAGATCGGGTGCGCGTTGTCGGTGACCGGTGCGCCATGCGTGGCCCAGCGTGTATGCGCGATGCCCGTCACGCCTTCGAGGTGACTGTCGCGCACCTGGCCTTCGAGGTCGGCCACGCGCGCGACGCTGCGCGCGCGGCTCGGCCCGCGAACGCCGAGCACGGCGACGCCGCACGAATCGTAGCCGCGATATTCGAGGCGCCGCAGTCCTTCGATCAGGACGGGAACGATATTACGTTGCGCAACCGCGCCGACAATGCCGCACATGGTGTATTCCTTTTCAGTGCCGGATTCAGTGAGCGCGCCTCGTGGGCACGCCGTATCGATCAGCTTTTCTTTTTGACAGGGCGCACGTAGCCCGTCTTGCTTGTCTGGGTTTTATCGTTCAACACCAGCACGTCGGCGGCGACGTCCTTCCACACTGTGGTGCCGGCCGCGATCGTCGCGCCGCGCTGCACGCGCACCGGTGCGACCAGTTGCGTGTCCGAGCCGACGAACACGTCGTCCTCGATCACGGTGCGGAATTTGTTGGCGCCGTCGTAGTTGCAGGTGATCGTGCCCGCGCCGATATTCACGCGCGCGCCGACATCCGCATCGCCGATGTAGGTGAGGTGGTTGGCCTTCGAGCCATGACCGAGCACCGCGTTCTTGATCTCGACGAAGTTCCCTACATGAGACTCGTCTTGCAGCGCCGCGCCTGTGCGCAAGCGCGCATACGGACCGACAACGGCCTTCGCGCCGACTTCCGCGCCTTCGATGTGCGTGAACGCATCGACGCGCGTACCGGCGCCGATACTCGCGTTGCGAATCACACAGTTCGGCCCGATGCTGACGTTGTCGGCCAGCGTCACAAGGCCTTCGAACACGCAGTTGACGTCGATCGACACGTCGCGGCCGCATTCGAGCGTGCCGCGCACGTCGACGCGCGCCGGGTCGGCGAGCGTCACGCCCGCGACCAGGAGTGCGTCGGCGACATTGCGCTGATGAATCCGCTCGAGCTCGGCGAGCTGCTGCTTGCTGTTGACACCGAGCGTTTCCCACTCGTCGTCGGGCTGCGTGGTGACGACTTCGAGGCCGGCTTCGATCGCCATTTCGACCGCGTCGGTCAGATAGAACTCGCCTTGCGCGTTGTCGTTTTTGAGCGCCGCGAGCCAGCCGGCAAGGCGCGCGGTCGGCGCGACGATGATGCCGGTGTTGATTTCGGCGATCTTCAGCTGCTCGGGACTCGCGTCCTTTTGCTCGACGATACGTTGCACGTTGCCGTGCTGATCGCGCACGATGCGGCCGTAACCGGTCGGGTCGTCGAGCGTGACGGTGAGCACGCCGTAGCCGTCCTGGCCGGCACGCCCGGTCAGTGCGCGCAGCGTTTGCGCGCGCGTGAGCGGCACGTCGCCATAAAGTACCAGCGTGGGCAACGAAGGATCGAGCAGCGGCAGCGCCTGCTGCACCGCGTGGCCGGTGCCGAGCTGTTGCTGCTGCACCGCGAACTGGACATCGGGCGCCGCGACGGCTTCGCGCACGGCTTCGGCGCCGTGGCCGATCACGACGATCAGGCGCGCGGGCTTCAGCGCGCGGGCTGTGTCGATGACATGAGCGAGGAGCGGCCGGCCGGCCAGAGGATGGAGCACCTTGGGAAGCGCGGACCGCATGCGCTTGCCGGTACCTGCCGCCAAAATGACGATGTTCATGGCGTCGGCAAATAGACGAGTTTGGAGCGGACGATTCTATCATGCTGCACCTGCAAAAAAGGCCGCAGACGCGGCCTCGGCAGGACTTGCAAGCCAGCGGAAAAGCGCCGGAATGCCGCCGGAACAGGCACTTTTCGCTCGTTACAGGTCGTCGAACTGGACCAGCGAAATGGTCTTCGCACTGGTGAGCGGCGCGCCTTCGTCGCCGCTCGAGCATGGTTCTTCGTCGAACGCGATGTCACCTTGCGGGTCGGCTTCGCCGGTCGCGCGCAGCCCCGCGAACGGAAACAGCTGGTGATCCATCAGATGCGACGGCACCACGTTCGACAACGCATTGAACATGTTCTCGATGCGGCCCGGGAAACGCTTTTCCCAGTCGCGGACCAGCGCCTTCATTTCCGCGCGCTTAAGGTTTGGTTGGCTACCGCACAGATTGCACGGAATGATCGGGAATTCACGCAGCTCGGCGTACTTCTCCAGATCGGTTTCCTTCACGTAGGCGAGCGGCCGGATCACGATGTTCTTGCCGTCGTCCGATTGCAGCTTGGGCGGCATGCCCTTCAACTTGCCGCCATAGAACAGGTTCAACAGCAGCGTTTGCAGGATGTCGTCGCGATGATGGCCGAGCGCGATCTTGGTCGCGCCGAGCTCGCCCGCGACGCGATACAGGATGCCGCGCCGCAGCCGCGAGCACAGCGAACAGGTGGTCTTGCCCTCCGGCACGAGCCGCTTGACGATGCTGTAGGTGTCCTGATTCTCAATGTGAAACGGGATGTCGAGCTGGGTCAGATACTCGGGCAGCACGTGTTCGGGGAAGCCCGGCTGCTTCTGGTCGAGGTTTACCGCGACGATGTCGAAATTGATCGGCGCGCGCTCGCGCAGCCGCATCAGGATCTCGAGCATCGCGTAACTGTCCTTGCCGCCCGACAGGCACACCATCACCTTGTCGCCGTCCTCGATCATGTTGTAGTCGCCGATCGCCTGGCCGACCTGGCGCGCGAGACGCTTGAAGAGCTTGTTGTTCTCGTACGCTTCCTTCTGCTCGCGGCGCGTGAGCGGCGATTTCGAGGCGCGGGCGGCGCTCGGTGCCGCGGTGGCCTCGGCGGCCTGGTTGCCTGCGTTCAGCATTTCCGGTGCGTTCATCGCTCAGTCCTCCTTGATGCGGAAGACTTCGACGCCGACCGCATCGCAGTCCGGATACACGTCCGGCTTTTCGGTCGACACGCGCGCGCCGCGCACCTGCGGATGTTCGAGCATCGCGCGCACGAGGTCGTCGCACAGCGTTTCCTGCAGATGAATATGGCCTTGCGAGACGCGCCTGGCGATCGTCGAGCGCATGAAGTCGTAGTCGACCACTTCGGTGAGCTTGTCGTGCACCGGCGTGGACATCGTGAGCGGCACGAACAGTTCGACGTTGATCACGACGCGCTGCTCGCCGCGCTTTTCGAAGTCGTGCACGCCGATATTGATGTGCACTTCGTAATTGCGCAGAAAAAGCCGGCGGCAATCTGCGAGCCGGGGGTGCGAAAGAGCGGCAAACATGTTCGTTCCAGTCCAAAAAAGCGTGCGGGGCACGCAAAGGGGCGCTTCGCCACACGCGATGGCCGCCTCGAAGGCCGGCCACGCGCGCGTGTCAGGCGCCCGTCAAAAACATCACGTCGCGCGGCAGCGGCACGAGATGCTGCCCGCCGTCGACCACCAGCGTCGTTCCGGTAACGCCGGCTGCATCCGCGAGATACAGCGCGGCGGCGACGATATCCTCTGGCCGCGACGCACGGCCAAGAGGCGTCATACGGTGAGCGGCCTCGAACCCGTGCTGGGTCTGGTCGCCCGATTGCATGGTCAGCCCGGGCGCGAGCCCGACCACCCGGAGCTTCGGCGCGAGCGCCTGAGCGAGCGCGACCGTCGCGGTCTGCAGCGCCGCCTTCGACAGCGTGTACGACAGATAGTCCGGGTTCATGTTGTACAGCTTCTGATCCAGCACATTGATGACGACGCCGCGCTGGCTTTCGTCGCGCAACGCCGCATCGGGCATCGCTTCGTAAAGCATGCGCGCGAGCACGAGCGGCGCGCCGACGTTCATCGCGGTCAGCTTCAGCAGCAACTCGTAGCCGACGTCGCGCGCCGTGTCTTCCTCGAAGCGCGACGCGTTATTGACGATGCACGACGGCCGCCCGAGCGCAGCGGCACAGTCGGGCAGCAGCCGGGCGACCTGCGCCTCGTCGCCGAGCTCGGCGTGCAGCGCGACCGCGCGGCGGCCCAGCGCGACGATCTGCGCGACCACTTCGTCGGCGTCCTCACGCGAGGCACCGTAGTGCACGGCCACGTCCCAGCCGCGCGCGGCGAAGCCGAGTGCGAGCGCGCGCCCGATGCGGCGCGCGGCGCCCGTAATCAGCACGACGCGGGGCGTTTCGGGCGGCAGTTCAGCCGCGCGGGCAGCGATGTCCGGAGAAACGGTCATTTACAATGCGGGGATGAATCCCAAAGCTCACCAACCCGACAGTTTACCTGCTCCCGGCCCGAGCGCGCTCGCGCAGTCCGACGCGCTCGTCGCCGAAATCCGCGCGCAGCTCGACGCGGCCGGCGGCTGGCTGCCGTTCGACCGCTACATGGAGCGCGCGTTGTACGCGCCGGGGCTCGGCTACTACAGCGGCGGTGCGCGTAAATTCGGCCTGCGCGCCGACGACGGCAGCGACTTCGTCACCGCGCCGGAATTGTCGCCGCTGTTCGCCGCGACGCTCGCGCGCCCGCTCGCCGAAGCGTTGGAGGCGAGTGGCACGCGCGATGTGATGGAGTTCGGCGCCGGCACCGGCAAGCTCGCCGCGGGCTTGCTCAATGCGCTCGACACGCTCGGCGCCGAGTTCGACAGCTATTCGATCATCGATCTATCGGGTGAGCTACGCGAGCGGCAGCGCGAAACGATCGCGGCGGCCGCGCCCGCGCTGCTCGCGAAAGTGCGCTGGCTCGACGCGTTGCCGCAGCGCTTCGAAGGCGTGGTGATCGGCAACGAGGTGCTCGATGCGATGCCGGTGCGGCTCTTCGCGCAAAACGGCGGTGTCTGGCGCGAGCGCGGCGTGGTGTGGCGCGACGGCGCCTTCGCGTTCGACGACCGCCCCGTCGCGGCCGCCGCGGACCTTGCGCTGCTGACCGAAATCGATGCGACCCGCGACCCGGCCGGCGACGACTACGTGACAGAAACGCACGAAGCCGCGCGCGCCTTCACGCGCACCATCTGCACAATGCTCGCGCGCGGCGCGATCTTGCTGATCGACTACGGTTTTCCGCGCCACGAGTACTACCACGACCAGCGCGCGCAGGGCACGCTGATGTGCCACTACCGGCACCGCGCGCACAGCGACCCGTTCCTGTACCCCGGTCTGCAGGACATCACCGCGCACGTCGAATTCACCGGCATCGCCGAGGCGGGCGTCGAGACCGGCGCGGACCTGCTCGGTTTCACGTCGCAAGCGCGCTTCCTGCTGAACGCGGGCGTCACCGAGGTGCTCGGCGAAATCGATCCCGCCGACGCCGCGCGCTTTCTTCCCGCCGCCAACGCGGTACAGAAGCTGCTGTCCGAGGCGGAGATGGGCGAGCTCTTCAAGGTGATCGCGTTTTCGCGCGGACTCGACGATACGCTGCGCGCCTTTTCGAGCGGCGATCGTTCGCATACGCTGTGATTGTGAATCCGCTCTGGCTCGAGGACTCGCGATGATTCGCTGGCTTTTGACTACCTTCGTTGCCGTCGCGGTGCTGTCGTCGTGCTGGCCGTGGCTGAGGAAGCTCGGCATCGGCCGGATGCCCGGCGACGTGACCTTGCGGCTGTTCGGCCGCGAGTATCCGTTTCCGTTCATGTCGACGCTGGTGCTGTCGATGCTGTTGTCGCTGTTGGCGCGGGTGTTGTAGGCGCCGTCGCGCGCTACTTTTCGCCCGCGCGACTTCAAGCCAGGGCAGCCTCTACCGCACGCACGCGCTCCTCATGCACGGCGTCCTTGATGCCGGCCGGCGCATCGGCGAGCCGCTGCGCCACTGCCCCTGCATCCACGCCTCGCGCGGCCACCAGTGCAAGCCTCAGCCGCTCGGCCTGCGGGTACTCGCTCATCTCGAAACCGAGCCGCCCGCGCGCATCCGACTCGCAGGCCTGCAGCGCCTCGGCGAAGCGCGCCGGCTTCCTGATCGCGTCGCTGCGCTCGAGCACGCGCACCAGAGCCGCCGCCCCCATCTCCATCACGCGATGGATATTGCCGTGCTCGCGCGCGACCAGCACCGCCAGATCGCGGCACTCGTTCGGCACGCGCAGCCGCTCGCACAGCGGCTTCAGCAGATCGACGCTGCGGCCCTCGTGGCCGATGTGCCGTGGCAGCAGGTCCTCGGGCGTGGTCGCCTTGCCGAGGTCGTGCGTCAGCGCCGCGAAGCGCACCGGCAGCGTGTAGCCCTGCTGCGCGGCATGGTCTAGCACCATCATCACGTGGACACCGGTATCGACCTCGGGGTGATAGTCGGCACGCTGCGGCACGCCGAACAGCGCGTCGATCTCCGGCAGAATCCGCGCGAGCGCGCCGCAGTCGCGCAGCACGCCGAACATCCGCGACGGCTTCTTCTCCATCAACCCGCGCGACACCTCCTGCCACACGCGCTCGGCCACCAGCGCATCGGCCTCGCCGTCGGCGACCATCTCCCGCATCAGCGCCAGCGTTTCCGGCGCGACCGTGAAATCGACGAAACGCGCCGCGAAACGCGCGATGCGCAGAATCCGCACCGGATCTTCGAGGAACGCGGCGCTGACATGGCGAAAAAGCCGCGCCTGCAAGTCAGCCCGGCCGTTGAACGGATCGATGACCGGGCCGGTCAGCTCACCGTCCGGGCGCACCTCGCGCGCCATCGCGTTGATCGTCAGATCGCGGCGCGCGAGGTCTTCTTCGAGCGTCACGTCGGGCGCATAGAAAAACTGGAAGCCGTGATAGCCGGCCGCCGTCTTGCGCTCGGTGCGCGCGAGCGCGTACTCCTCGTGCGTCTGCGGGTGCAGGAATACCGGAAAATCCTTGCCCACCGGCCGATAGCCCTGCGCGACCATCTGCTCGGGTGTCGCTCCCACCACCACGTAGTCGCGGTCCTGCACCGGCACGCCGAGCAGCTCGTCGCGGACCGCGCCACCGACTGCATAGATATTCATGGGCATTCGTCTTGATAGGCGATCGCGTGCGTTTCGCGGCGCGAGGCGTCGATCCATGCATTGACCGCGGGCAGTTCGGTGAGCCGCTCTACATAGGCGGTTGCGGTCTCCGACAACGTCGGCTTCCACGTGTTGAAGCGCATCGCGACCGGTGCGAACATCGCGTCGGCAATGCCGAATTCGCCGAACAGGAACGGACCGCCGTAGGTCTCGAGGCAGTCGCGCCAGATCGTCTCGATCCGCGCGATATCTGCGAGCGCACCAGGCGTCGCGTTCTTGCCCGGGAACGACGCACGGATGTTCATCCACATCTTCGAGCGCAACTCGCCGAACCCCGAATGCATCTCGGCGCTGACGCTGCGCGCATGCGCGCGCGCCGCCGCGTCTCGCGGCCACAGCGCGTGTTGCGGGAAGCGCTCGGCGAGCGTTTCGGCGATCGCCAGCGAATCCCACACGGCCTGCCCGGCGTCGTCGATCAGGCACGGCACCTTGCCCGGTCCGCGCGGCGCCTGAGCGCGGATCTTCGCATTCGTGTCCGCTTCGTACAGCAGGATCAGTTCCTCGTCGAACGGAATGCCGAAGTGCGTGAGCAGCAGCCACGGACGCATCGACCACGACGAATAGTTCTTGTCACCAATCAGCAGTTTCATACTGGTTATCGGGTAGAGGGAAATAGGCTTCAGCGTCCGGCGCTGGCGCGGAACGTGTCGAGTCGCGAACCCGAGGCAGCACCGGTCAGGTACGTCGGCACGATCGCTTCGAGGCTGACCGGTTCGAGTCCGAGCTCGGGCGCGAGCGGCCCGCTCAGAATGTTGGCGACCTTCATCGAATCGAGATTGTCGCGCGAAATCACCGGTTCGCCCGGCGCCATTTCGAAGCTCAACGCCTGCAGGCGCGCGAGCGGCTCGGGCAGACGGATGATGCCCGCATGCTTGCCGATCACGTCGCCGCAGTATGAAACCAGATCTTCGAGCGTGTAGACGGTCGGGCCGCCAAGCTCGTAGGTGCGGCCGCTCGCGCCATCGAGATCGAGCACGTTGACGATCGCCTTCGCGACGTCGCCGACATAGACCGGTTGGAACTGCGCGTCCGGCATCGCGAGCGGAATGGCCGGAAACACGCGCTGCAGGAACGCGAACTTGTTCAGAAACGCGTCCTCGGGTCCGAACACGACCGACGGCCGGAAGATCGTCCACGCGACGTTGGCCGCATGCACGGCTTTCTCGCCGTCGGCCTTCGAGCGCGAATACATGCTCGGGCCGTTCGGATTGGCGCCTAGCGCGCTCAGATGAATCAGCCGATGCACGCCCTTGCCTTCGCAGGCGGCGACGATGCGCGTCGGCAGCTCGACGTGCGCATGCGCGAACTCCCGCCCATAGGGCTTGCCGCGTTTGCCGTTCAGGATACCGACGAGATTGATTACGCAATCCGCGCCCTCGACGAAGCGCGCGAGTTGCACCGGATCGAACACGTCGGTTTCGAGCACGTCGATCGGCAGCATGGTCAGATGGCGCGCGTTGTAGCGTCGCCGTGTGGCGACGCGCACGTCCTTGCCCGTCTCGACAAGCGCGTTGACGAGGTAGCTGCCGATAAACCCTGAACCGCCGATGACCGCGATGGCTTGATGTCGCATTTTCGACTCCCTGATGGAAGCCGCGGCAACGGCTGGCGAAGCGCGCCGCAACCTCGAAGCGAGATTGCGGCGCCAAGGCGCTTACGGTGCGATGTAACCCAGGCGCGCCTTCAGCGATTGCGGACGGCCTTCGAACAATGCCGCGTAGTAGACCGTGTTGGACAACACATTTTTCACGTAGTCGCGAGTTTCCTGAAACGGAATCGCCTCGGCGAAGACCGCGCCTTCGACCGGGCGCTGCAGCGACTGCCGCCAGTTGCGCGAACGGCCCGGACCTGCGTTGTAGCCAGCGGTGGCCAGCACGGCGGACCCGTCGAACTGATTGTAGATCATCGCCAGGTAGTTCGTGCCGAGCAGGATGTTGGTGTTGATGTCGTTCATCTGCTCGCGCGACACCGGTCCCAGACCGATCTTCTTCGCGACCAGTTGCGCGGTTGCGGGCATCAGCTGCATCAGTCCGCCCGCGCCGACCTCAGAGCGCGCGTTGATGATGAAGCGCGACTCCTGGCGAATCAGCCCGTACGCCCACTCGACGTCGAGCCCGCTCGACTGCGCGTCCTGCTCGACGATGTTGCGGAACGGCGATAGATAGCGCAGCGAAAAATCGTGCTCGCTCTTCGTGCGGTCCGCAGTGTTGACGGTGCGGTCGTACAGCTCGATGCGGCGCGCGTACTCGGCGGCGGCGAGCAGTTGCCGGTCGGACATGTTGCGCAACGGCCAGTTCCACTCGCGATTGCCTTCGAGCCGCAGGTTCAGCCCATAGAAGCGCTGCGCGAGATCGAAGCCCGGCGTGGTGCCGGCTTGCTGCACTTCGGCGTCGGTCACGGTGGTTTTTGGCGGCACGGTGATCTTCTGGCCGAGCTCTTCGAGCGCGAGCTGGCCGTAGAAGTTGAAGTTCGACGCGATCGACTGGAATTCCTGACTGGCCGTGGCCGTGTCGCCGGCCTGTTTCAGCGCGCGTCCGTGCCAGTACACCCACGACGGTTGCTTGCGCAGCGACTCGGGCATCTGCTCGATCGACCAGCGCACCATGTTCCAGTCGCCAGCGAGCAGCGCGCTGCGTGTGCGCCATTCATACGCGGGATTCGACAGCGGCGCGTTCGCCGACAGCCGGAACCAGTCGACCGCGCCAGGCATCTGCTTGAGCGCGCCCTGATAGCCGATCGTGCCCCAGCCGATCGCGCGCTCCGGCGAATTCAGCGACGGCGCGACCGACGCGAACGTGGCCGCGGCCATGGCCGGATCATTGCGCGCCATGCGCGTGATGGCGAGCAGCGCCAGCTGATGCGATTGCGCATCCGGTCCGACGCCGCGCGCGAGCAATAGCGGCGGCGTATTGGTCGCCTGGCTGAACAGCACCGGGTCGGGCGGCTGGTCGCCGAGCGCGTCGACGAGCTTGCTGCCGGTGCTCGTGTAGTTCTGCTCGTACGCGAGACGAATTTGCGCCCAGATGTCGTCGGCGCTGAACTGGTGGTTCACGCCGAGCACCGTGATCAGATCGACGCAGCCGTCGCCGTACCACTTCGGCTCGACGAGCAGCGCGCGCGCCGCGTCCGCGACGTTCTCGCCGCGCGACGCGCGCGATTCGAGCGCGTAGCACTTGACCTGAGTGTCGTCGTCGAGCACGAACTTCGCGTACTGCTGGTCGAAGTTGCGCCAGTCGTGACGCGTGCCGAGCACCGTCAGGTAGTCGTTGCGCATGCGATCGGCGATCGCCTGGCCGTCGTACTTCTGCAGGAACGCGAGCACGGGCGCGTCCGGCGCGTCGATGCGCGCATGGCCGGTCGAATCGAACAGCTGCGGCTTGATCTGGAAGTACTCCAGATACGAGGGCGCCGGATAATTCGGGATCATGCTCGCGAGCTGAGCTGCGCGCGCCGCGTCGTTAGTACGCGAGGCTTCGCGAAGCTGGACGAAAATCTGGTCGTCGTTCGTGAGTTGCGAGAGTGGAAGGGGCTTGACGGCCGAAGCAGTGCTGCAGGCCACGAGTGCCGCTGCGGCAAGCGCGATACTGATCGCGCGATATACTCGAAAAAGGCGTTTTGACATCGTTGTTTCTGGAGCGCGAATTGGACCCAAGCATAGCATGCAACCCTGTCCCGGCAACGAAAAAGGCGCTGCGCCGGATGTTGCTGGAAAGCCGTCTGCAAGCGGCTTCCGAGCCGGCGAAGAATGCCGCGCTCGGGCGTCGGATGCTCGACGCGCTGAAGCACTACGCGGTACGCAGCGCGGGATTCTACTGGCCGCTTGCCGGCGAGTTCGACGCGCGCGGGGCGATTGCGATCTGGCTTGCCGCGGACTCGCACCACGAAGCCAGTCTGCCAATCATTAAAGAACGTGGCATGGCGCTCGAATTCCATGCCTGGACGCCCGCGACGCCGATGAAAATCGGCCATCACAAGATTGCCGAGCCCACCTCGGGGCGCGTGGTGCTGCCCGAGCTGCTGTTCGTGCCCTGCGTGGGTTTCGACTCGGACGGCTACCGCCTCGGCTACGGCGGCGGCTATTACGACCGCACGCTGGCCGGCTGGCCGGCGGCGCACAAGCCGATCACGGTCGGCATCGCGTACGAAGCGTGCCGCACCGACACGCTGGAACGCGAGGCGCATGACATTGCGCTCGATCTGATAATCACAGAGGCGGGGTTTCATCCGGCGCTGCCGGGCTGAACGCGCGATGCGCGGCGTGTGACGCGCCGGCGCTTGCGCGGTGCTTCGTCGTTACAGCGAAGCCGCCGCGCGCGCCGCCGTGTCGTACAGGCCCGACGCATTGCGCATCAACTGCGCGGCCTCGCCGATCTGCTGGTTGGTCAGGCCGCTTTCCTTGAGCGTCGAGATCAGGCAGTTTTCGCGCACCTCGCGGTACTTCAGGCATAGTTCGCGGCCCGCGTCGGTTGCGGAAAAGAACACTTCCTTGCCGGTCTTTTCGCTTTTTACGTACCCTCTAGCTACGAGCTTTTTCAACGCGTACGTCGCGACGTGCGTGTCCTCGATGTTCAGCACGAAGCAGATGTCCGCGAGCTTCTTGCGGCGTTCGCGATGGCTCACGTGGTGCAGCAGCGACACCTCGATCGCGGTCATGTCCTTGTCGCCGGCCGCCGACATGCAGCGCACCATCCAGCGGTTGAACGCATTGCCCGCCATGATCAGCGCGTATTCGAGTTCCGAGAGTTCCGCGCTGCTTTCGGAGACGAGGTGTTCCGACGAAACGATCTTGGTGGGATGACGCGTCATACGAGGTTCCCGTGACGAAAATGGGCTGGAAAAGTGTCGCAAGTGTACGACGATGCCCCGCCGCCGACGAGCCTGGCAAATACGCTTATTGGTATTTCGTCGATATTTTATTGATAATGTACCCTTCAAATGTCGCCGACTCCGTGCCGGGCATGCGCCACCGCACCGCGCTGTCCGCCTCATCCTCCGATTCGATCCGGGCCGCCCAGTCAATGAGCCAACCACGAATTTTTCCCCTCGGCGATGCCGCGCTCGTCTGCGAAGCGCCGCCGCCCGCCACGCTGGAGTGCCAGCAGCGCGTGTGGGCTACGGCCGAAGCCGCGCGCGACTGGCCGCACGTGCTCGAAGTCGTGCCCGGCATGAACAATCTGACGCTCGTGTTCGACCCGCTCTCGACCGACGCCGACGCGCTCGGCGAGCAGTTGCTGACGGCCTGGAACGCAGCGGCCAAAGCCGTCGCGCCCGGGCGCGACGTCGAGATTGCAGTGCAGTACGGCGGCGCATTCGGCCCCGATCTGCAGGCGGTCGCCGAACATACGGGCTTGAGCGCGCGCGAGGTCGTCGAACGTCATGCGGGCGGCGCCTACGTGGTGTTCTTTCTCGGCTTCCAGCCCGGCTTCGCCTATATGGGTGGGCTCGACACCGCGCTGCACACGCCGCGCCGCGCGTCGCCGCGGCTCGAGGTGCCAGCGGGCTCGGTCGGCATCGGCGGCGAGCAGACTGGCATCTATCCGGCGGTGTCGCCGGGCGGCTGGCAGCTGATCGGCCGCACCGAGGTGCCGCTGTTCGATCCGGCGCGCCGGCCCCCCACGCTGCTGCAGCCCGGCGACCGGGTGCGCTTCACGATCGCGGGGATGCACGCATGATCGACGTTATCCGCGCGGGTCTCCAGACCACGATCCAGGACCTCGGCCGCCATGGCTATCGGCATCTCGGCGTCGCGATGGGGGGGGCGCTCGACCGGCTGTCGCTCGAAGTCGGCAACCGGCTGGTCGGCAACCGCCCCGACGCGGCCGGCCTCGAAATCACCTTCGGCCCGACCGCGCTGCGCTTTTTGCGCGCGACGCGCGTCGCGATCACCGGCACCGAGTTCGGCGCGACGCTCGACGGCAAACCCGTCTATTCGTTTTGGAGTCTGCCCGTGCAGGCCGGCCAGGAGCTCGTGCTGCACGCGGCCAAGCGCGGCATGCGCGGTTATGTCTGCGTGGCGGGCGGCATCGACGTGCTGCCGATGCTCGGCTCGCGCAGCACCGACCTCGCCAGCCATTTCGGCGGACTCGGCGGCCGCGCGCTCAACGACGGCGACCGTCTGCCGGTCGGCGCGCCGCAGCAGCGCGGCCACCTCGGCTTCACGCCCGAGGCGCCCGAGTTCGGCGTGAAGGCGCCCGCCTGGTGCAAGTTCGTGCTCGTCAACGAGCCGCTGCGGCGCGGTCGTCATCCGTCGGGCGTGCCCTGGGCCATACCGATCCGCGTGCTGCGCGGCCCCGAATACGACAGCTTCACCGCGGATGCACAGCAGTCGTTCTGGTCCGACGAGTGGCTCGTGACGCCGAACAGCAACCGCATGGGCTATCGCCTTGCCGGCACCGAGCTGAAGCGCACGCACAAGACTGACCTGCTGTCGCACGCGGTGCTGCCCGGCACGATCCAGGTGCCCCCGAACGGTCAGCCGATCGTGCTGATGAGCGACGCGCAGACCACCGGCGGCTATCCGAAGATCGGCGCAGTGATTCAGGCCGATCTGTGGAAGCTCGCGCAGGTGCGCCTGAACGGTGCTGTCCGTTTCATCCCGACGACGCTCTACGAAGCCCGCCAGGCTTTGCTGGAAGAACGCACGTATCTGCGGCAGATCGATGCCGCGATCGCGATGCATGAAGAGCGTTGCGCGCGCCAGGCGGCGCCCGCGGCGCTGTGACCCTAAGTAAAGGAATCCCCATGGAAATCGATCTGAACGCCGATCTCGGCGAAGGCTGCGGCTCCGACGAGGCGCTGCTCGACCTCGTGAGCTCGGCCAACATCGCATGCGGCTGGCATGCGGGCGGCCCCAACGCGATGCGCGACTGCGTGCGCTGGGCCGTGCAGAAAGGCGTGTCGATTGGCGCGCATCCGAGCTTCAACGATCCCGAGAATTTCGGCCGCAAGGAAATGGATCTGCCGGCGGACGAGATCTACGCGGGCGTGCTGTATCAGCTTGGCGCGCTGTCGGCGATCGCGCAGGCCGAGGGCGGGCGCATCGCGCACGTGAAGCCGCACGGCGCCCTGTACAACCAGGCCGCACGCGAGGCGAAGATCGCCGACGCGATCGTCTCCGCGGTGCACGATTTCGATCCGTCCGTGGCGGTGTTCGCGCTCGCCAACAGCGGGCTCGTGAGCGCCGCGCGCAACGCGGGCCTGACCGCGATCGAGGAAGTGTTCGCCGACCGCGGCTATCGCGCGGACGGCTCGCTCGTGCCGCGCAAGGAGCCGGGCGCGCTGCTCGACGACGAGGACGAAGTGCTCGCGCGCACGCTCGCGATGATCCGCGAGCAACGCGTGAAGGCCGTCGACGGACAGTGGGTGCCGTTGAACGCGCAGACCATCTGCCTGCACGGCGATGGCCCGCATGCGCTCGCGTTCGCGCGACGCATTCGCGGCGCGCTCGCCGACGCCGGCATCGAAGTGCACGCGGCGGGCGCCGCGCGCGCTTGAGCGTTCGCCTCACCGTCCTACCCACTGCGCGCGTCGCTCCGATCCGGCGCGCGTGACCGATCCAGCGCCCCGCACCCATGCGGGGCGATTGCCAGCCGCGGCATCAATCGCGATGCCCGCTGCAAACCCACGGATGCCGACGCGCATTCACGGGGCAGGTAAAGAGAGTTCGACGCGGCCGCAGAGCCGTGGTAGCAAGCCGGCGCATGAGGCCGCACGCTCCGGTTCACGTCAGCCGCCACCGGCGGCGAAGTTGAATGACCTCTTGGAGATCCTGATGCAGACAACTGTCAGTCTATGGCCGCTCATCGGTGTGGCCGTCATCATCGTTGGCTTTCTGTTGCGCTTCAATCCGATGCTGATCGTGGCCGTCGCCGCGATCGTCACCGGTTTCGCGGCGCATTTCCCGCCGGAAAAAATCCTCGCGCTGATCGGCACCGGCTTCATCAAGACGCGCAACATCCCGCTGATCATCCTGCTGCCGCTCGCTGTGATCGGCCTGCTCGAACGACACGGCCTGCGCGAGCGCGCGCAGGCGTGGATCAGCAGCATCAAGGCGGCGACCGCCGGACGTCTGTTGATCGTCTATCTGCTCGTGCGCGAGCTGACCGCCGCGGTCGGCCTGACCGGGCTCGGCGGCCATCCGCAGATGGTGCGTCCGCTGATCGCGCCGATGGCCGAGGGTGCGACCGAGAACCGCTTCGGCAAGATCGGCGACGCGGTGCGCTTCCGACTGCGCGCATTCTCGGCGGCAACCGACAACGTCGGCCTCTTTTTCGGCGAGGACATCTTCGTCGCGTTCGGCGCGATCGTGCTGATGACGACTTTCCTGAAGGAAGCGGGCATCGTCGTCGAGCCGATTCACGTCGCCGTGTGGGGAATTCCGACCGCGATCAGCGCGTTCATCGTGCATGGCTTCCGGCTCTGGCTGCTCGACCGCCGGCTCGAGCGTGAATTGCGCGGTAAGGCGCCGGGCGGCACGTCGACCGCGAAGGCGACCGCCGCATCGACGCCGTCGTCGGCCACGCGTGCTACCGGAGACGAAGCATGACCTTCACGATCACCTATCTGTTCTGGTTGCTCGGCATCGTGCTGCTGATCGTCGGCGGCATGATCGTCACGGACCGAGAGCATCCGCGCCGCCTCACCGCGGGCGGCTTCTGGATTCTTTACGCGCTGATCTTCCTGATCGGCGACCGGCTGCCGCCGGCCGTGGTCGGCGTCGCGGTGATCGCGATGGCGCTGATCGCGGGCTTCGGCGGCGTCACCGCGGGCAAGCCGAAGACGCTGTCGCTCGAAGCACGTCAGACGAGCGCCGCGCGGCTGCGCAACAAGCTGTTCGTGCCCGCGCTGACGATTCCGGTCGTCACCGTGATCATCACGCTCGCGGCAAGCCATCTCGTGTTCGGCGGTGTGCCGTTGATCGAGAAGGCCAACGTCACGCTGATCGGCTTCGGTCTCGGCTGCGTGATCGCGCTCGCGATCGCCTGTGTGATCACGCGCGACACGGTCGGCCAGTCGATGAAGGAAGCGCGCCGCCTCGTCGATGCGCTGTCGTGGGCCGCGGTGCTGCCGCAGATGCTTGGCATGCTCGGTCTGGTGTTCTCGGACGCGGGCGTCGGCAAGGCGGTCGCGCACGTGACCACGTCGTATATCAGCCTCGAATACCGCTTCGTCGCGGTGGCCGTGTACTGCATCGGCATGGCGCTGTTCACGATGGTGATGGGCAACGGCTTCGCCGCGTTTCCGGTAATGACGGGCGGCGTCGGCGTGCCGATCCTCGTCGGCGTGTTCCACGGCAACCCGGCCGTGATGGCCGCGATCGGCATGTTCTCCGGCTACTGCGGCACGCTGATGACGCCGATGGCCGCGAACTTCAACATGGTGCCGGCTGCGCTGCTCGAATTACCCGACAAGAATGCGGTGATCAAGGTGCAGATTCCGACGGCGTTGATGCTGCTGGTGATCAATATCTTTCTGTTGAATTTCTTGATGTTTTTGTAGGGCTGCTGACAAGCGCGTCGTTTTGACAACCGGCATGTGAGCAGACGCAAACGGTCTTGCGCCGATCAACCCGCCTCGACCACGAAGCCGTGCCGCCGCAATAGCTGCAGCACGCCCTTCGGCCCACCCAGATGCAGCGCGCCGATCGCGACGAACAGCGGCTTGTTCGGCGCGGCGAGTTGCAGCATCCTCGCGACGAAGCGGCGATTGCGCTCGTAGACGATCCGGTTGTCGATCGAATTGGAGACGCGCGGGTCGCGCGCGAGCTTCTCCGATTTGGCAGCCTGCCACGCGGCGATCGCATCGGCATCGCCGACCCGCCACAGCCGATGCAGCGTGCGCACGTCCTCGACGTTCTGCGCGGGCGTCTGCACCAGATCCTGCGCGAGCATCTCACGCTGCTGCGCGGCCGACAGTCCGGTGAACGCGCGCATCTGTTGCGCGAGCGTTTCGAGTCCGACGATCTTGCCGCGCGTCTTCAGATAGACGTTCTGCAATTGCGCTTCGGTGCCGTATTCCGTTTGCAGACCCGCAGACAGCGAGTCGTAGGTCTCGACCACCAGCGACGCGAGCCACGGCCGCATCTTTTTGATCGCATCGAGCGCGGCCGGGTTGCCGCGCAGCCGCAACGCGAGCTTGTGCCACAGCGGCTCGGGCAGCAGACCCGGCAGGCAGTCGTGCTTGCACACGCCGTACTTCGACACGTCGTCCTGCGACACCAGCAGCTCGTCGGGCGACAGTTCGAGCGCGAGCGTCTGCGATGCGGCGAGCGCCGCGAGGATCGGCGCGCGGAACGGCTGCCCCGCCGGATAGTCGGCGGGATCGCCGACGTGCAGCGTGCCGAGCACGTAGATCGTCGTACTGCCGCGCGTCGCGACATAGAACGGCATGCGCGCCGGTTGCTGGCGCACCGGTCCGCTCGCGGTGGTGCCGGGGACCGGAGGCGGCGCAATCGACGGCGGTGGCGGGCTTGGCACCGTGACTGCAGGACGGGCCGCCTGGGCTGGCGCCTTGGCCGCCGCGCCGGCCGCGTGAGCGATGCAGGGCACGGCCGCGCCGATCGACAGCGCGCAGCCTACGCGAAATAAAGCGGACAGCGACGCGGGAAGAAATACGGAGAAAAAGGCGCGCGCGAGCGCATGAACAAACGCGCAGAGAAACGTGCGAAAAAACTTGCCGGCGAACCTTCCAGCAAATGCGCCGCAGGGCGCGGCGCCTCCCAGCGCACGCGCCCCGCGGCGCCGCGCGAAGGCGGCTATCCAGCCGCCCTCACACAAGCGGCGCGCAAGACGACGCGCCGCCACCACATCAGGCATCCACGTCCCCCACCTCTTCAGCGCGGTGACAGGAGACCAGGCGGCCATCCACTTCTCGCAGCTTCGGCTCCTCGCCGCGGCAGCGGTCGATCACGTACGGGCAGCGCTGATGGAACGTGCAGCCCGACGGCGGATTCAGCGGCGACGGCATTTCGCCTTGCAGCTTGATCTTGATCGTGCGGTCGGCCTCGAAGATCGACGGGGTCGCCGACATCAGCGCGCGCGTGTACGGATGGCGCGGCTTCGAGAAGATGCGCTGCTTGTCGCCCAGTTCAGCGACGCCGCCGAAGTACATGACCATCACGTCGTCGGCGATATGCTCGACCACCGACAGGTTGTGCGAGATGAACACGTAGCTCGTCTTGAACTCGTCCTGCAGGTCCATGAACAGGTTCAGGATCTGCGCCTGGATCGAGACGTCGAGCGCCGAGACCGGTTCGTCGGCGACCACGATCTGCGGATCGAGGATCATCGCGCGCGCAATCGCCACACGCTGACGCTGGCCGCCGGAGAACATGTGCGGATAGCGCTTCGCGTGCTCGGGCCGCAGGCCGACCGTGCGCATCATCTGCGCGATGCGCTCGGCGCGCTCGGTCGCGCTCATCTGCGTGTTGATCGCGAGCGGTTCGCCGAGCGTCTGCTCGACGGTCTTGCGCGGATTGAGCGACGCAAACGGGTTCTGGAACACCATCTGCACGCGGCGCCTGAGCGCCGCGATCTTCTCGTGATTCGCGCCGGCCACGTCCTCGCCGTCGATCAGCAGGCGGCCCGCGCTCGGCGTTTCGATCATCGTCAGCTGACGCGCGAGCGTCGACTTGCCGCAGCCGGACTCGCCGACTACCGCCAGCGTCTTGCCGCGTTCGAGCGCGAACGACACACCGTTCAGCGCCTTCACCGTGCCGTGCGCGAACATGCCGCGCTTGACCGTGTAGTAGCGCGCGAGCTGGTCGGCGACGAGCACGTGATCGCCAGTACGATCCGACTGGCGACGGGTTTCGGGTACTGCGCTCATCGGGCGCCTCCTTGCGTGTGAACGTTGGCGTCCTTCTCGAGGTTCAGCGGCTTGATGCAACGCACGCGCGTGAGCTCGGCGTGCGCGGGCAGCGGCGCGAGCGCGGGGCGGGCCTTCATGCAGTCGTCGACCACGTACTTGCAGCGCGGCGCGAACAGGCAACCCTTGGGCCGGTCGTCGCGGCCCGGCACCATGCCCGGCAGCGCCGCGAGCCGCACCGCGCCCACGTTGTGCTCGGGAATCGCGGCCAGCAGCGCTTCCGTGTACGGATGATGAGGCGCGGCGAAGATGTCCGGCACCTTGTTCGTCTCGATCACCTCGCCCGCGTACATCACGGCGACGCGCTGCGCGACCTCGGACACCACGGCCAGATCGTGCGAGATCAGCACGAGCGCCATGCCGCGGTCCTTCTGCAGGCGCATCAGCAATTCCATGATCTGCGCCTGGATCGTCACGTCGAGCGCGGTGGTCGGCTCGTCGGCGATCAGCAGCTTCGGGTTGCAGGCGATCGCCATCGCGATCATCACGCGCTGGTTCATGCCGCCCGACATCTGATGCGGAAACGAGCCAATGCGGTTTTTTGCGTCCGGAATGCCGACCTGGTCGAGCAGTTCGAGCGCGCGTTTTTCCAGCGCCGCGCCACGCAGGCCTTCGTGCAGCTTCAGCACTTCCTTGATTTGATAGCCGACCGTGTAGCTCGGGTTCAGGCTCGTCAGCGCGTCCTGGAACACCATCGCGATGTCCTTGCCGATGATCCTGCGGCGTTGCTTCGCGGAGGCCTTCAGCAGGTTCTTGCCGTCGAACGTGATTTCGTCGGCGGAGACCTTGCCGGGCGCGTCGATCAGGCCCATCAGCGCCATCATCGTCACGCTCTTGCCCGAGCCCGATTCGCCGACTACGCCCACCACTTCTCCGGGCGCGACATCGAGATTGATGCGGTCGACCGCGGGCAGGCCACCGAAGTTGACCGCGAGATTGCGGATGGTCAGTAGATTGCTCATGGTCAGGCCATCCGTTTCAGTTTGGGGTCGAGCGCGTCGCGCAGCCCGTCGCCGAGCAGGTTGATCGCAAGCACCGAGATCAGGATGGACAGGCCGGGCATCGTGACGATCCACCATGCGCTGTCGATGTAATCGCGCGCCGACGCGAGCATCGCGCCCCACTCCGCCGAAGGCGGTTGCACGCCGAGGCCGAGGAAGCCGAGCGCGGCGGCATCGAGAATCGCCGACGAAAAGCCAAGGGTTGCCTGCACGATCAGCGGCGCGGTGCAGTTCGGCAGCACCTGCGAGAACATCAGCCGCAACGTGCTCGCACCAGCGACCCGCGAAGCGGTCACGTACTCCTTCTGCAACTCGCCCTGCGCGGACGCGCGCGTCAGACGCACGTAGCCCGGCAGCGCGACGATCGCGATCGCGAGCATCGTGTTGACGAGACCCGGACCGATGATCGCGACCACCGCGACCGCGAGCAGCAGCGACGGCAGCGCGAGCAGCACGTCCATGATGCGCATGATCGGCGTGTCGGCCCATTTCTCGAAGAACGCGGCGACGAGGCCGAGCACGACGCCCGGAATCAGCGCGAGCACCACCGAGACGAAGCCGATCCAGAACGACAGCCGCGCGCCGTACATCAGACGCGAAAGGATGTCGCGGCCCGCTTCGTCGGTGCCGAGAATGAACTTCCAGTTGCCGCCGTCGAGCCATGCGGGCGGGATCTTCACGGAGTCGCGGTATTGCTCGATCGGGCTGTGCGGCGCGATCAGCGGCGCGAAGATCGCGATGAAGACCAGCACCAGCACGATGATGCCCGCGCCGACCGCGCCGCGGTTGCGCGAGAAGTTGGCCCAGAATTCGCGTGCCGCGATGGCGCGGCCGCTCGGCGGGGTAACTGCTTGGGGGACGGTGTTTTGGATATCAGCCATTGTGATTTACCTCGTATGGCGGATGCGCGGGTTCAGCACGCCGTACAGCAGATCGACGACGAGGTTCACGACGATCACCAGCGTGGCGATCAACAGGATACCGCCCTGCACGACCGGATAATCGCGCCGGCCGATCGCGTCGATCAGCCACTTGCCGATGCCCGGCCATGAAAACAGCGTTTCGGTCAGCACCGCGCCCGCAAGCAGTGTGCCGACCTGCAGGCCGATCACGGTGACGACAGGAATCAGCGCATTGCGCAGCGCATGCACGACGATCACGCGTCCCGGCGACAGCCCCTTCGCGCGCGCGGTGCGGATGTAGTCCTCGCGCAGCACTTCGAGCATCGACGAGCGCGTCATGCGCGCGACGACCGCGAGCGGAATCGTGCCGAGCACGATCGCGGGCAGGATCAGGTGACTGAGTGCGGATTTGAACGCGCCTTCGTCGGTGGACATCAGCGAGTCGATCAGCATGAAGCCGGTCACGTGCGGAATGTCGTATTCGACCGCGATGCGGCCCGACACCGGCGTCAAGCCGAGTTTGACCGAGAACACCATGATGAGGATCAAGCCCCACCAGAAGATCGGCATCGAGTAGCCGGTCAGGGCGGTGCCCATCACGCCGTGGTCGACCACCGTGCCGCGCCTCAGCGCCGCGAACACGCCCGCCGGCAGGCCGACGATCAGCGCGAACAGCATCGCGCAGAGCGACAGTTCGACGGTGGCGGGAAAGCGCGCGAGGAATTCGCCCATCACGCTCGTGTTGGTGATGATCGACGTGCCGAGGTTGCCGTGCACGGCACGGACGATGTAGTGGAAGTACTGCATTGGCAAGGGCTCGTCGAGCCCGAGGCGGTGCATCGCGGCCGCATGCATGGCCGGATCGACGCCGCGCTCGCCCATCATCACTTCGATGGGGTCGCCCGGGATCAGGTGAATCAGCGCGAACGCGAGGATCGTGATGCCGATGAACGTCGGTATCACCATGCCGATGCGGCGCAAAACGAAGCGGAACATGGTTCGCTCCCATGGTACTGGTGATGAAAAAACGCAACCGGCGACGAGGGCTCGTGACCCCGGTCGCCGGACCATTTCGACCAGTTTTCTAACCGTGCGAAAAGTGTACTGTGTTGCGGCGTACTGTATTGCGGCCTACTGCGCGAACTTTACGATTACTTGACGCTGACGCCGTCGAAGCGCGCGTAGCCGAGCGGTTCGATGCGCATGTCGACCACCTTCTTGCTGACCGGCTGATAGACGGTCGAGTGCGCGATCGGCGAGAACGGCAGTTGCTGCGCGAAAATATGCTGCGCGTCGCCGTAGATCTTCGTGCGCGTCGCCACGTCCGAAGTCGTGCGGCCCTTCTGGATCAGATCGTCGAACGGCTTGTAGCACCACTTCGAGAAGTTGTTGCCGTTGATCGCCTCGCAGCCGAGCAGCGTGCCGAGCCAGTTGTCCGGATCGCCGTTGTCGCCGGTCCAGCCGATCAGCATCGTGTCGTCTTCGCCAGCGTGCGCGCGCTTGATGTACTCACCCCATTCGTACGTGACGATCTTCGCCTTCACGCCGATCTTCGCCCAGTCCGCCTGGATCATTTCCGCCATCAGACGCGCGTTCGGGTTGTACGCGCGCTGCACCGGCATTGCCCACAGCGTGAGGTCGAAGCCGTTCGGGTAGCCCGCCTTCGCCAGCAGATCCTTCGCCTTGGCCGGATCGTACGAGGCGGCCGGCAGGTTCTTGACGAACGACCATTGCGTCGGCGGCATCGGGTTTGTCGCGAGCTGGCCCGCGCCCTGGTAGACCGAGTCGATGATCGCCTTCTTGTTGATCGCCATGTCGAGCGCCTGACGCACTTCGAGCTTGTCGACCGGCTTGTGCGTCACGTTGTACGCGAGATAGCCGAGGTTGAAGCCCGGTTGCGACGGCATGTCGATGTTCGGCTCGGCCTTCAGCGGCGCGATGTCGGCCGGGCGCGGATAGCTCATCACCTGGCATTCGTCGCGCTTGATCTTCTGCACGCGCACGCCGGCGTCCGGCGTGATCGAGAAGATCAGCTTCGAGATCTTCACCGCGTCCGGCTTCCAGTAGTCGGGATTGCCGTCGAAGCGGATCGTCGCGTCCTTCGTATAGCTGCGGAAGATGAACGGGCCGGTGCCGACCGGGAACTGATTGATGTCGGCGGCCTTGCCCGCCTTGAGCAGCTGATCCGCATATTCAGCCGACAGGATCGACGCGTATTCCATCGCCAGATTCTGGATGAACGGCGCGTTGACTTCCTTCAGCGTGAACTTGACCGTGTACGGGTCGACTTTCTCGACGCTCGTGATCAGCTTGTCGAGGCCCATGTCGGTGAAGTACGGGAACTGCACCGGATATGCCTTGCGGAACGGCTGGTTCGGGTCGAGCATGCGCTGGAACGAGAAGACCACGTCGTCCGCGTTGAATTCGCGCGTCGGCTTGAAGAACGAGGTGGTCTGGAACTTCACGCCATGACGCAGATGGAACGTGTAGGTCTTGCCATCGGGCGACACGTCCCACTTCTCCGCGAGGCCGGGCTCGACCTTGGTGCCGCCGCGCTCGAACTCGACGAGGCGGTTGTAGACGGTGAACGTGTTGGCCGTGAAGTCGACGCCCGTCGTGTATTGGGCCGGATCGAAACCCGCGGGACTGCCTTCCGAGCAGTAAACAAGGGTTTTGTTCGGGATCCCGGCAGCCTGCGCGCTCGTGACGCCAAGCAGGGATGCCGCTGCGGCAGCGACGAGCGTGGATCTACGCGCGACGCGCAACAGATTGTTTTGCTTCATGTTTCCTCCAGGTTCGGGGCCGGCCTGCGCCGGCGTAGCGGGATATTACTTGAGCTTGGGCCGGCGACCAAGCGGAGCAAAATCCTTCCGTTGACGACAGGAAACACTTCGTGCAAACGTTTTGCCACGGTTTTGTCACGGGCCGGGCGGGCCCATTCGAGCCGCCCGGCGACGAATGCGGCGCAAAAAGCGCGCCGCGCCCGCTTATTTCACCCCAACTTCCAGGAATTGCGTCGGCCCGAACGGATCGATCTTGAAGCCCGTCACGTTCTTGCTGATCGGCTGATAGACGGTCGAATGCGCGATCGGCGTGAACGGCACCTGGTCCTTGAAGATCTCCTGAGCCTGCGTATAGGCCTTGGTGCGATCGGCCAGGTTGGTGGTACTGCGGCCCTGCTTGATCAGATCGTCGTAAGGCTTGTAGCACCACTTCGAGAAGTTGCTGCCGTTGACCGCGTCGCAGCCGAGCAACACGCCGAGCCAGTTGTCAGGGTCGCCGTAGTCACCCGTCCAGCCGATCAGCATCGCCTGATGCTCGCCGGCATGTGCGCGGCGGATGTACTCGCCCCACTCGTACGTGGCGATGTTGACCTTGACGCCGATTTTCGCCCAGTCCGACTGCAGCATTTCGGCCATCAGGCGCGCGTTCGGGTTGTACGGGCGCTGCACCGGCATCGCCCATAGCGTCAGCTCGAACCCGTCGGGGTAGCCCGCCTGCTTCAGCAGCGCTTTCGCCTTGTCGACGTCGTACGGCGCGTCCTTCAGGTTCTTGTCGTAACCCCATTGCGTCGGCGGCATCGGGTTGGTCGCGGCCTGGCCCGCGCCCTGGTAGACCGCTTCGATGATCGCCTTCTTGTTGACCGACATGTCGAGCGCTCGGCGCACGAGCACGTTGTCGAGCGGCTTTTTGGTCGTGTTGTACGCGATATAGCCGAGGTTGAAGCCCACTTCGCTCGGCATCGCGAGCGACGCATCGGCCTTCACGGTAGGGATGTCGGCCGGGCGCGGATAGGACATCACCTGGCATTCGCCGCGCTTGAGCTTTTGCAGGCGCACGGCCGGATCGACCGTGATCGCGAAGATCAGCTTGCCGACCTTCGCGACGCCCGGCTTCCAGTAGTCGGGATTGCCGTCGAAGCGGATCGTGTCATCCTTTGTATAGCTGCGGAAGATGAACGGACCGGTGCCGACCGGGTACTGGTTGATATCGGACGCCTTGCCGGCCTTCAGCAACTGATCGGTGTATTCAGCCGACAGGATCGACGCGAACGGCATCGCGATCTGCTGCAGGAACGGCGCGTCGACTTCCTTCAGCGTGAAGCGCACCGTGTACGGATCGACCTTCTCGATCTTCGCGATGTTCTTCGCAAGACCGAGGTCGTTGAAGTACGGGAAATTGACCGGATACGCCTTGCGGAACGGATTCTCGGGATCGAGCATGCGCTCGTAGGTGAACACGACGTCGTCCGCGTTGAACTCGCGGGTCGGCTTGAAGTACGACGTGGTCTGGAATTTGACGCCGTGGCGCAGATGGAACGTATAGGTGAGGCCGTCGGGCGACACGTCCCACTTTTCGGCGAGACCCGGCTCGATGTCCGTGCTGCCATGCGCAAATTCGACGAGCCGGTTATAGACCGTGTACGAGCCGGCACTGAACTCGACGCTGGTCGTGTATTGCGCGGTATCGAAGCCCGCCGGGCTGCCTTCGGAGCAGAAGACCAGCGTCTTGTCGGGCAGCGTGGCCGCCTGCGACGCGGCGGGCACGAGGCCGCTGGTGGCGACCGCGAGCGCGGCGAGAGCCGGCAGGCAGAACGGGTGAAGCGCGAACCGTCGGTGTGCCGCAGTCTTTCTTGTCACTGTCATATCGTCCTCCGCACAGCAGCCGGGTTGGCTGCGTTTCGATGATAGACAGCCCAAAAATGAGCTTCAACAGGGACTTACCACGCTATTTGGGACAAATTTGCGACCCATGCCAGACTGGCGGGGCCCGCGCGGCCGTTGTGGCCGCGCGGGCATTGCAGTTACACGGCGAGCCTTTCGCAGATCGCCTTGGTCGACGTGGCCGCGTTCAGCGTATAGAAGTGCAGACCGGGCACCTTCGCATCGACGAGCCGTTGACACAGAGCCGTCACCACGTCGAGCCCGAACGCGCGGATCGACTCGCGGTCGTCGCCGAAGCTTTCGAGCCGGCGCGCGATCCAGCGCGGCACTTCGGCGCCGCACATTTCGGAGAAGCGCATCAGCTGCGAGAAGTTCGTGATCGGCATGATGCCGGGCACGATCGGCACGTCGACGCCGAGCTGGCGCGCATCGTCGACGAAACGGAAGTACGCGTCCGCGTTGAAGAAGTACTGCGTGATCGCCGAGTTCGCGCCGGCTTTCACCTTGCGCGCGAAGTTTTCGAGATCGTGACGCGGCGAGCGCGACTGCGGATGGTATTCCGGATAGCCCGCCACCTCGATCCAGAACCAGTCGCCGAACTCGGCACGGATGAAGCTGACGAGCTCCGACGCATAGCGCAGCTCGCCGACCGCGCCCATGCCCGAGGGCAGATCACCGCGCAGCGCGACGATATGGCGGATGTCGTGCGCGCGGTACTCGTTAAGGATCGCACGCAGGCTTTCCTTCGACGAGCCGATGCACGACAGATGCGGCGCCGCCTCGAGCCCTTCCTTCGCCATGTCGACGACGGTATCGAGCGTGCCTTGCTGGGTCGAACCGCCGGCGCCGAACGTGACGGACACGAACTTGGGCTTGAGCGACACGAGTTCCGCGCGCGTCGCGCGCAGTTTGTCGATGCCTTCCTGCGTTTTCGGCGGGAAGAATTCGAATGAGAGTTCGATCGGATTCATGGTCAAAAAGGTCAAGCGAGACTGCGGTTGCCGAAAATGAGCGCGGACAGCAGCCACGACACGACGCTGTACAGGATCGAGCCGAAGAACGCCGACCAGAAGCCCGACACCTCGAAGCCCTTCAGCAGCGACGCGCACAGCCAGAAGCACAGCGCATTGACGACCAGAATGAAGAGTCCGAGCGTGAGGATCGTGACGGGCAGCGTCAGCAGGATCAGCAGCGGCCGCAGCACCGTATTGATGAGGCCGAGCACGATCGCGACGATCAGCGCGGTACCGAAGCTACGGATATGAATCGACGGAACGATGTAGGTGATGATCAGCAGCGCGAGCGCGTTGATGAGCCAGGTCAGCAGCACGGTCATGTAGAACTCCTTGTAAGCACCTTTGCGGAGAAGATGTCCAGCAAACGAAAAGCGGCGCTGGCGAACAAAGCGGCGCATTGCGCGCCGCCCCGAGATCGGACCGTCAAGCTTCTAGCGCCGCCCGCGTGGCCGGGCGCGCGAATGCGCGCATGGAGCCGCGGACGGCCGCGTGCTTAATAGCGATAGTGGTTCGGCTTGAACGGACCGTTCTTGTCGACGCCGATGTAGCCGGCCTGCGCGTCGGACAGCACGGTCAGGTTCGCGCCGATCCGCGCCAGATGCAGACGCGCGACCTTCTCGTCGAGATGCTTCGGCAGCACGTAGACCTTGTTTTCGTACTTCGCGCCCTGCGTGAACAGTTCGATCTGCGCGAGCGTCTGGTTCGTGAACGAGTTCGACATCACGAACGACGGGTGGCCCGTCGCGCAGCCGAGGTTCACGAGGCGGCCTTCGGCCAGCAGGATCACGCGCTTGCCGTCCGGGAAAATGATGTGGTCGACTTGCGGTTTGATGTTTTCCCACTGGTACTGACGGGTCGACGCGACGTCGATTTCCGAGTCGAAGTGGCCGATGTTGCAGACGATCGCGTTATGACGCATCGCCTTCATGTGATCGTGGTTGATGACGTGGTAGTTGCCGGTCGCGGTCACGAAGATGTCGGCCTTGTCGGCCGCGTATTCCATCGTCACGACGCGGTAGCCTTCCATCGCCGCTTGGAGCGCGCAGATCGGATCGATTTCGGTGACCCACACGGTCGCGCCCAGACCGCGCAGCGATTGCGCGCAGCCCTTGCCCACGTCGCCGTAACCGGCCACGACCGCGATCTTGCCCGCGATCATCACGTCGGTCGCGCGCTTGATGCCATCGACGAGCGACTCGCGGCAGCCATACAGGTTGTCGAACTTCGACTTCGTGACCGAGTCGTTGACGTTGATGGCCGGGAACGGCAGGCGGCCTTCCTTCTCCATCTGGTACAGACGGTGCACGCCGGTGGTGGTTTCTTCGGTGACGCCCTTGATCGCCGCGAGGCGCTTCGAGTACCACGTCGGGTCGATCTCGAGGTGCGCGGCGATCGACTTGTACAGCGCGACTTCTTCTTCGTTGGTCGGCTTGGCGATCACCGAGCGGTCTTTTTCGGCCTTCGAGCCGAGGATCAGCAGCAGCGTCGCGTCGCCACCGTCGTCGAGGATCATGTTGGCGAACTCGCCGTTCGGCCATTCGAAAATGCGGTGCGAGAACTCCCAGTATTCATCGAGCGATTCGCCCTTGAACGCGAACACCGGCGTGCCGGCCTGCGCGATCGCGGCGGCGGCATGGTCCTGAGTCGAGAAGATATTGCACGAGGCCCAGCGTACGTCCGCGCCGAGCGCGGTCAGCGTCTCGATCAGTACGCCGGTCTGGATCGTCATGTGCAGCGAGCCGGCGACGCGCGCGCCCTTCAGCGGCTGCTGCGCCTTGTACTCATCACGGGTCTGCATGAGGCCGGGCATTTCGGTCTCGGCGATCGTGAGTTCCTTGCGGCCCCAGCCGGCGAGCGACATGTCGGCGACAACGTAATCCTGGTTCTGGGAATCGATGACTGCGGCGTTCATCACGCCCTCCTTTCTAAGAAATTGACTAGAAATGTGACGTGAGCGCGGTTTGAGGCAGCGTTCGAAATCGCGCAAGCGCGTTCCATGCTGCCAATTGAAGCCTTCGAGCCTGGCGGGCGGCCGGCGAATGCGGATTCGCGGTACCCGTCGCAACGCTCCTCGAAGACGAACGGCGATTGTAGCAAATCGAGATGACTTCGGCGCGCGCCGGACGGTGCGGCAGCGCGCTGGTTCAGACCGGCAGCAGCCCCAGTATCGGTGCGAGCAGCACCATGGCGACGCCGGCGATCATCATGGTCAGGCTGGACACTACGCCCTCCTCGCTGCCGAGCTCGCGTGCCTTCGCGGTGCCGACGCCGTGCGCGGCCGCGCCGAACAGCGCGCCGCGCGCGAGCCGCGTGCGCAGCGGCACGAACGCGAGCACGATTTCGCCGAACAGCATGCCGCAGACGCCGGTCGCGATCACGAACAGCGCGGTCAGGTCCTTCGGCGCGTGAATCCTGTCGGACACCGCGAGCGCGAATGGCGTCGACACCGAACGCGTCATCAGGCTGCGCTGCAAGTCCGGCGACAGGTGCAGCAGCTTCGCGAGCATCAGCGAGCCGCCGACGCCGACCAGAATGCCCACCGTCACGCCGACGGACAGCGAGATCCAGTGGCGCTTCAACAGTGCGCGGTACTCGTAGATCGGCACGGCGAACGCGACCGTCGCAGGGCCGAGCAGCCACATCAGCCAGCGCGTGTCCTCGAAGTAAAGCGAATACGGAATGTGCGCGAGTACGACGATCGCGACCAGCGCGGTCGGCACCGTCAGCATCGGCGTGAGCCACGGCGAGCGCACGCGCGCATACAGCGCCTTCGACGCGAAGTACAGCGCGATCGTCAGCACGAGGCAACCGGCCGCGATCAGGCGCGAGGCGTCGTCGGCCAACAGCGAAGCGAACGGGAGCGGGTTCATCGGCGCTCGCGCGACAGACTGCCTGCCTTACGCGCAACCCGCACGCGGCGCAGCGCGAAACGCCGTTCGACGCGCGCGGCCTGATCGACAGCGAACGCCACCGCGACCATCACCATCAGCGTGCCGGCGATCACCACCAGCGCGAGGCGCCAGCCGTCCGCGCGGAACAGGCCGCCGTATTGCACGGCGGCGACCGCCGCCGGAATGAAGAACAGCAGCATGTCGGACAGCAGCCAGTCCGCGCCGGCCTTGACCCAGCGCGGCGCGATACCGCCGCAGAACAGCAGCGCGAGCAGCACGACGAGGCCGACCACGCCGCCCGGCACCGGCAGATGCAGCCGCCGCACGATGAAATCGGCGCCGATCCACAGCGCCGCGATCGCGGCGCTTTGCACGGCGATGCGTGCGACGCGGCCGAAGCCACCCGCGTCCCCACTTGAGCCGCCACCGGCAGGACACGCGGAACGGGCGAAAACTGGCGCGGACATGAAATCCCCTAGCTGGCGTTAAAGGCGCTTAGTATGGGGCCCGCTGCACCATAAACAAAATGACTTACAATCATCGAAACCATTCCAAACTGGAATTCTGGAGGCCACGCTCATGGAACTCCGCGCGCTGCGCTATTTCGTCGAAGTGGTCCGTCGACAAAGCTTCACCGTCGCCGCTGAGCAGATGTTCGTCACGCAGCCGACCATCAGCAAGATGGTCAAGTCGCTGGAAGACGAAATCGGCTCGCCGCTGCTGCTGCGCGACGGCCGCCAGATGGTTCTCACCGACGTGGGCCGGATCGTCTATCAGCGCGGCCAGGACGTGCTCGCCGCGCACGCGCAATTGCAGGCCGAGCTGAACGATCTCGACACGCTCGGGCGCGGTGAACTGGCAATCGGCATTCCGCCGATGGGCGGTGCGCTCTTCACACCCGCAATCGCCGCGTTCCGCCAGCGCTATCCGAAGATCGAGCTGAAGCTGTTCGAGCAGGGCTCGCGCGCGATCGAATCCGCGCTGATCAACGGTGAACTGGAACTGGGCGGTGTGTTGCAGCCGGTCGACCCCGACAACATCGACGTGCTGCCGATGTCGCGCGAGCTGTTGTGGCTCGTCGCGCGCGCCGGCTCGCGCTGGGATGCGTTGAACGAGGTGCCGCTCGCCCAACTCGCCAATGAGCCGTTCGTGTTTTACGGCGAAAGCCTCGCGCTGAACGACGTCGTGTTGAACGCGTGTCGCGCGGCGGGATTTGCGCCCGCGATCGTCGGACGCAGCGCGCATTGGGACTTCATGGCGGCGCTGGTGCTGGCTGGCGTCGGCATCGCGCTGCTGCCCGCGCCCTATTGCCGGCGGCTCGATCCCGCGCAGTTCACCTGCCGCCCGGTCATCGAACCGGAGATCCCATGGGAAATGGCGATCGGCTGGCGCCGCAACGGCTATCTGTCGCACGCGGCGCGCGCATGGCTCGACGTCGCGCGCGAAACGCTGCCGACACACGCCAGCGACGATTTCATACTCGGACCGGGGATCGGCTTTAACGGAATCGCAGCGCCGCAAGGAGCTCTGCCACCCTCAGGCGAGTGACGGGCGGCGTCCGGCCGCGTTACGCCGCTCGCGTTTGCCGACTCCTTGCAAACGGCGATCAAACCGCCTGCGCCGGCACGTCACCTGGGTTCGGGGGCGTCACCGTCGCCGACCTGGCCGCTCCGTCTCGCCGGCTCGTCGCGATCAAATCCGCCGCCCGTTCGCCGATCATCACCGTCGGCGAATTGGTGTTGCCGCCGATCAGGGTCGGCATGACCGACGCATCGACGATCCTCAACCCCGTCACGCCGCGCACGCGCAATTGCGGATCGACGACCGAGCGCGCGTCGCCGCCCATCCGGCAGCTCGCGACCGGGTGATAGATCGTGTCCGCGCGCTCGGCGATCGTCCGGCGCAGTTCCGCATCCGATTGCCCTGGCCGCGTGTACAACTCCTCGCCGCCGTGCAGCGCGAGCGACGGCGCGCCGAGAATGCGCCGCGCCATCTTCGCGCCCTCGACGAGCAGATCGAGATCGCGCGCATCGCTCAGAAAGCGCGGATCGATCAGCGGCGCGACACGCGCATCGGCGCTCGCGAGCGTCACGGTGCCGCGGCTATGCGGACGCAGCACGCATACATGCAGCGAATAGCCGTGGCCCCAGTGCATATGGCGGTTGTGATCGTCGACGATCGCCGCGCAGAAATGCAGTTGCAGATCGGGCCGCGCGAGCGTCGGCCGGCTCTTCAGAAAACCGCCCGCCTCGGCGACGTTGCTCGACAGCATGCCGCGCCCATGTCGCATGAAGGTCACGAATTGCGGCAGCATCCGCGCGATGCCGCGCACCGAAAAACCGGTGGGCTCGATCGACCTCACGCGCTTGATGATTGTGAAATCGATGTGATCGATCAGGTTCTGGCCGACCTCGGGCGCATCGTGCAGCACGTCGATGCCGAGCGAGCGCAGATGCGCGGCCGGCCCGATGCCCGAGCACATCAACAGTTGCGGCGAGTTGAACGCCCCAGCGGCGAGCACGACCTCGGCGCGCGCCGCGAGCGTTTCGGTGCGGCCGCCGCGCACGATTTCGACGCCGCTCGCGCGCTTGCCGTCGAACACGACGCGCAGCACGGTCGCGTCGGCCATCGTGTGCAGATTCGCGCGCGGCCGGTCGTAGATGTACGCGCGCGCGACGCTGCAACGGCGCCCGTCACGTTGCGTGACTTGATAGAAGCCGATGCCTTCCTGGTCCGCGCCATTGAAGTCGTCGTTCGCTTGGTAGCCCGCTTCGAGCGCGGCCTGCACGAAGCGCCTGGAAAACGGATTCCTGAAGCGCAGATCGGACACGGTCAGCGGACCGGCCTCGCCATGCCACGCATCGGCGCCGCGCTCGTTGTCTTCGGCGCGGCGGAAATACGGCAGCACCTCGGCCCACGACCAGCCGTCGCAGCCGAGCCGCGCCCACTCGTCGTAATCGAGCGGATGGCCGCGCGTGTAGATCATCGCGTTGATCGCGCTCGATCCGCCGAAACCGCGTCCGCGCGGCAGATACCCTTGGCGACCGGCGAGCCCCGGTTGCGGCGTGGTCAGGTAGCCGTAGTTGGTCTTCAGTCTGTTCGGCACCACGGCCGCGACGCCGACCGGCATGTTCACCAACAGATTGCGCCCGGTATGCGGACCGGCCTCGATCAGCGCGATGGTCGCGTCGGGACAGCTATCGGCGAGACGGCTCGCGAGCGTGCAGCCGCCCGAGCCCGCACCGACGACGATGTAGTCATATTGCATGCGCTCCTCCTGATGGGCCGCGTTGCTCGCGGACCCTGTCTCGTGCACACTTGTCTACGTGTGTTTTCTGCGCATTGTAGGGAGCGTATTGGGGCTGCGGCGGCCTCCTGACAGAACGAATCCTCTAAACGCCGGCGGCAAACGCGCCCCTATGATGAAAGGCGCGCACGTCCCGCGCGCGGCTTCCAGACATGGCGCGACGCGCGCCCACCGTCCGGCATGCGGCATCACGCGCGGCGCTCGAACAGATGCGTCGAAGCGCATCGCGGATGCCGTCGGCAAAGCGGCGCACAATAGTGAAGGCACGGAGACAGCATATGGAACGGCACGGCTTCGGCCAGACTCACGAGGTGACGAATCAGGCACCGCCGCTCGCGGACTACAACCTGTTCGCGAGCGACGCCGCTTTGAGCGCAGCCGTCGATCGCGACGGCGCGAGCTGGCATCGCGAGGCGCTGCTGCGACACGGCGCGACGCTGACGACGCCCGACACGCTCGCGCTCGCGGAGCTCGCCAACCACCATACGCCGGAGCTGGTCACGCATAGTCCGCGCGGCGAGCGCATCGACGCGCTCGAGTTCCATCCCGCGTGGCATGAACTGCTCGCGCTGCTGCGCCGCGAAGGGCTACACGCGCTTCCGTTCGCCGAGCCGCGAAGCGGCGCGATGGCCGCGCGCTGCGCCGGCTACTTCATGCATGCGCAGATCGAATCCGGCTCGCTGTGCCCACTGACGATGACTTTCGCGAGCATTCCGGTGTTGCAGCGCGAATCCACGTTGTTCGATACGCTGCGCGATCAGTTGTACACACGCGAGCACGATCCGCGCGACGTGCCGCTCACGCAAAAGCGCTCGGCGATGATCGGCATGGGCATGACCGAGAAACAGGGCGGCTCAGACGTGCGCAGCAACCGGACGCACGCCCATGCGTTCGACGGTGCCGGCGGACGCGGCGGCGCCTACCGGCTCGTCGGTCATAAATGGTTCTTCTCGGCGCCGCAGTGCGACGCGCATCTGGTGCTCGCGCGCACCGACGCGCACGAGGGGCCGTCGTGCTTTTTCGTGCCGCGCTTCGCGCCGGACGGCAGCAAGAACGCAGTGCAGATCCAGCGTCTGAAGGACAAGCTCGGCAATCGCTCCAACGCAAGCAGCGAAGTCGAATTTCTCGACGCGTACGGCGTGATGATCGGCGACGAAGGACGCGGCGTGCCGACCATCATCGAAATGGCGAGCTACACGCGGCTCGACTGCGTGATCGGCAGCGCCGCGCTGATGCGTGCCGCGCTCGTGCAGGCGGTCCATCATGCGCGGCATCGCAGCGCGTTCGGCCGGCACCTTGCCGAGCAGCCGCTGATGCGTAACGTGCTCGCCGATCTCGCGCTCGAATCCGAAGCGGCTACGGTGCTGTTCATGCGTCTCGCGCGCGCGTTCGAGGAATCCGCCGACGCGTCGTTGGCTTCATCGGCCGAACGCGCCTGGCGGCGCATCGTTACGCCTGCCGCGAAGTACTGGGTCTGCAAGCGCGCGCTCGAATTCACCGGCGAGGCGATGGAAGTCTGGGGCGGCAACGGCTACGTCGAAACCGGGCCGATGGCGCGCTTCTACCGCGAGGCGCCTGTCAACTCGATCTGGGAAGGCTCGGGCAACGTGATGTGCCTCGACGTGCTGCGCGCGATGGAGCGCGAGCCGCAGGCCGCGCAAGCGCTGTTCGCCGCCTGGCAGGACGTCGCGCGCGCGCATCCGGCGTTGGGCGCGGCACTCGCGCGCCTCGCCGCGACGCTGCACGGACCGGCCGAACAGCGCGAGGCGTCGGCACGACGTATCGCGCAGCAGATCGTGCTGATCGCGCAGGCGACGCTGCTCGCGCAGCACGCGCCCGCCGGGGTCGCCGACGCGTTCATCGCGACGCGTCTCGCCGACGGCTGCGGCGAAAGCGGCCGCGTGTACGGCACGCTGCCGGCCACGTTCGATCATGCGGCGATCGTCGAGCGCGCCTTTCCCGGGTAAACGCGACGGGCGCGCAAACCCCGAGCGCACCGCTCGCAACTCCGACTCAACCTCAAACCAATATAAGCGCGCTCGACGCGCACGGTCATCCATCTGGGAGTGGACTCACATGAAGAACGATGTGCCGGAGGTCGCCGCGCTCGAAGCACTGTTGCGCGATCAACGTCATGCGTATCTGCGCGCGCCGTATCCGTCGTGGGACACGCGCGCGACGCATCTGCGTGCGCTGCGCAAGCTGATGCTCGACAATCGCGACGCGCTCGCCGACGCGATGCACGCGGACTTCGGCAATCGCGCGAAGGAAGAAGTGCTGCTCGCCGAATTCCTGCTTGTGAAGGAAGAGATCGACGCCGCGCTGCGTCACGGCAAGCGCTGGATGAAAGCGCAGCGCCGCCGCACCAACAAGTGGCTGCTGCCGGCGCGCGCGAAGGTGGTGCCGCAGCCGCTCGGCGTGGTCGGCATCATCGTGCCGTGGAATTATCCGGTGCTGCTCGCGGTCGGCCCGTTGATCAGCGCGCTGACGGCCGGCAATCGCGCGATCATCAAGATGTCCGAGCTGACGCCGCGCACCTCGGCGCTATTCGAGCTGCTGATCGGTCAGACGTTCGCGCGCACTCATGTCGCGGTCGTCAACGGCGATGCGGCGCTCGCGGCCGCGTTCAGCGCGCTGCCGTTCGATCATCTGCTGTTCACCGGCTCGACGAAGGTCGGTCACGAAGTGATGCGCGCGGCGGCCGAGCATCTGACGCCGGTCACGCTCGAACTCGGCGGCAAGTCGCCGGCGCTGATCGGCGCGCATGCGCGTTTCGACAACGCGGTCGACAATCTGATCGCCGGCAAGACGCTGAACGCGGGGCAGACCTGTGTGGCACCTGACTACGTGCTGGTGCCGCGCGGCAAGGAGCAGGCGTTCATCGAACGGGCGCGCGTGCGGATGGCGAGGATGTATCCGGACTTCGCGCAGAACCCGGATTACACGTCGATCATTTCTTCGCGGCACTTCGAGCGGCTCGAACGTCTCGCCGACGAAGCGCGGGCCGCAGGGGCGCAATTGCATGCGCTGACCAACGCGACGCCCGATGCCGCGAGCCGGCGCTTTCCTCTGATCGCCGTGACTGGCGCGCCGGACGAATGCGCGCTGATGCAGGAGGAGATTTTTGGGCCGCTGTTGCCGCTCGTGCCGTACGACACGCTCGATGACGCGATCGCGTGGATCAATGCGCGGCCGCGGCCGCTGGCGCTTTATCTCTATGCCGACGATGCGCGGACGGTTGAGCGTGTCACGCATGAAACGATCGCCGGCGGCATGGCGGTTAACGAGACGCTGATGCATCTGGCATGTGAGAGTTTGCCGTTCGGCGGGGTCGGGGCGAGTGGGATGGGGGCGTACCACGGGTACGAGGGGTTCGTTACTTTTTCCAAGATGAAGCCCGTGCTCGTGCAGGCGCGGTTGAATGCGCGCGGGTTGATTTCGCCACCGTACGGTAGACGCGTCAACGCGGTGTTGAAGTTGATGATGAGGTTCTGATTTAGCCCCTGGACGGGGTGAGGCCTTTTCCGTTGTTCTGGCTTTGTTGGCCTTTCCTTGCTGACTTATCGGTCTATTAGCGTTGCCCCTGTGCGGGGCGGGGCTTTTTCCGTTGTTCGGGCTTTTTTGGCCTTTCCTTGTTGTCTTGTCGGTCTATTAGCGTTGCCCCTGTGCGGGGCGGCACCTACTTTCTTTGCTGCTGCAAAGAAAGTAGGCAAAGAAGACAGCTAAAACCGCTAGCTCATAAGCGGGTCCCCTGGCTTGGGAGGGGTAGTGGTGCATCTGGAATCCGTGCCCCCGCACATTCCCCGTTAGTGACAAGGCCGTCATCCCTCCCACTCCGCACTACGTGCGTCGCGGACGGGTCTGCCTGGGAAACCAATGGTTTGGCCCGCGCAGGGGGGGCCGTCGGCTGCGCCTCGGCGATGCGCCGAAACAACCGGTGGTTTGGGAACGGGGTTTCGGCGCGCGTAGCGCCGCCGGAAGAATGACAGCCTTGTCACTGGCGCCGAATGTGCGGGAGCACGGATTCCAGATGCACCACTACCTTCTGCAGACCGAGGGACCCGCTTATGAGCTAGCGGTTTTAGCTGTCTTCTTTGCCTACTTTCTTTGCAGCAGCAAAGAAAGTAGGTGCCGCCCCGCACAGGGGCAACGCTAATAGACCGACAACAAAGCAAGGAAAGGCCAACACCGCCAGAACAAAGACAAAAAAGCGCCCGCCCTGCCAAAGGGCAACCACACACCTTCAGTGATCCGCAGTACTAGCACCGCCAGGCACATCAGTAGCAACAACATCAACCACATCCGGCGCGCCAGCGCCATTGCCCGGCTCAGCATCAGCCCCACTCTCGAGCCGATGCAACCAGGCCAATAACTCGGCGACAGCCTGATAAAGCTGCGGTGGAATCCGCGCATCCAGATCGACTTGCATCAGCAGCGACACCATCTCGGGCGCCTCATGCACATACAGCCCAGCCTCCTTCGCGCGCTGAACGATCATCTCGGCGAGCAGCCCATACCCCTTGGCGACCACACGCGGGGCGGGCTCACCGCCATGAGCGTCATAAACAAGCGCAGCCGCGCCGCGACGATGGGTGCGGCTCATCAGATATCCCAATCGAAGTCGTCGTGCGATGCAGCGCCCGACGCCGACTTGGCCACAGCCGCCGACGCCGACCGTGCATACGCGCCCGCGGCCTGCGCACCCGCCGCGGAGGTACCCGCCGCATTAGTGCCAGGCACACCGCCGCCGATCTCGCGAATCGTCAATCCCTGCAGCTCGATCCCCGCCGCCGCGAGCCGCTGACGGAAACCTTCCCCCTGCGTCGCGAGCCGCGCGGCGCCCCGCGGGCTCGCCTGCACGCGCGCGGTCAGCCGCGTGCCGGTCAGCGTCAGTTCGGCATCGACGGTGCCGAGCGTCGGCAGCGACAGCGTCAAGCGCGTGCGCCACGGCTGGTCGTCCTCGCTCGCGAGGCCGCCGCCGCTGCGGTCCCATTCGTCGCCATCCTGCTCGATCGTCCAGTCCAGACGCGCGCCGGGCCACGCCTCGCCGGTCCAGCGGAACTGTCCGGTCGCGAGCAGATCGAGTTGCTGGCGCACGAGCGGCACCGTCGCCGGATGCACCGCCGCCGCCATCGCCTGCGCGTTCTGCGACGAGCCGGCATCGGCCGCCTGGGACGTCGCGCTGTGCAGCCCCGCGTGTGTGGACTGGCCATTCAGGTCGGACACCGAGCTGGCCAGCAGCTCACCCGCGACGAGTCGCGCGGCCTGCGCGGTCAGGATCGACGGCATCGCGTGCATGGCAGGGTTGTTCCCGGCAACGTTCGGCGCGCCGCGTGGCGTTGCATCGGGGGCGCCGTTCGCCGAAGCGGACCGCGCGCTCGCGTCGCCAGCGTCGGCGCTCCAGTCGGGAGGCAATTGAGAATCCGCGACGAGCTGGTTCTGCGCCTCGTTCGCCAGTTGCGCCGGCGAACGCTGGCCGACCAGCCACGCCGCGAGATGCGCCTCGTAGAACAGGCCGGTGTCGGCGACCGTCTGTTGCAGCGCGGCCGCGAGCGCCGCGACCGGCACTTCGGTCGCCGCCACGCTCGCGGTGGCGGCCGCGGTTGCGTTGGCGGCAGCGTTGGGATTGGTATTGCTGTTGGCAGCAGCGGCGGAATCGCCGGCAGCGAAATTGACTGGTGCGGCGCCCGCCGCGTCGGTCAGCGGCAAGCTTTCGATGGCGACGTCGAGCGCCGGCGCGGCCGCCCAGATCGGCGCGCGGCCGAGCACCGCCGGTGTGGCCTCGCCGCCTGAGTGCGCAATCGCATTCAGCGTCAGCGCGACGGCCGACAGCGCGGTTTGCGCGGACGACTGGGGCGCGGGCGTCACGTTCCCAGGCACCGCGGGAACCGCGGTATCGACGCCGGCCGCGCCGGTCTGCGAGGTGGTCGCGGTTCCCGGCGCGATGCTGAGCAGGCTGTCGACCCGGCTCGACAGCACCGAGGCGAGGGCCGAATCGATTCCGTTCATGCCGGTTCCTTGGTCGCATCGGCGGCAACGCGCGCGATGCTCTGATTGCTCCGATCCTTCAGACGCGTGCGGCGTGGCGCCCGCTCACGCGCGCGCCCGCTCGCGCTCAGCGCGCCCCGTACAACTCCTTCAGCACGCGCGTCGACCGGCCGGCGAACAGCGCCGACAGATGCGCCATGCACGGATTCGCGAGGTCGCGGATCGCGGCGTCGTCGGCGAGGATCTGGCGGATCAGCGCGTACTTGCGCAGGCGTTCGGCCTCGTCGAGCTTGACGCCCACGTCGGCTTCGCGCAGCGCTTCGACGAGCTGCCGATACTCTTCCTGCAAGCGCGCCAGGTCGTTCCACAGTGCACGACGGGCCGCGATCAGCATGCGGCAGGACAGCGCGGCAACCGCCTCGTAGCGGGCAAAATATTCTGCGTTCGATGTCATCTCAGGCTTTCCGCGGCTGGCTGTGCTGCCACCCGCGCGATCTCCGGGGCTATCCCGATCCATGCCTCTTCAAGCGTCGCGAGCAGACGGTCCACCTCCACGAGCATCGCCTCGCTCTGATTGATATTGGCTTGCAACAGTCGACGCGCCATATAGTCGTACAAAGCATTGAGCCGTTCGGCGATTTCGCCGCCCACCTCGAGGTTGAGCGACTGCTGCAGCCCGCTTTCGATGATCCGGATCGCCTTGCTGATCGCCATGCCACGCTCGGCCACGTTGCCCTGCTGCAAATGCATGCGGCTTTGCGCGATCGCCTGACGTGCGCCCTGGTACAGCAACACGATCAGACGATGCGGACTTGCGCCCATCACGGATGTCTCGATACCGACACGCGCATACGCGTTGGCTCCAGCGTGTCCTTGGGAAAACATCGGCGCTCCTCCTCTGATACTGGCTGCGGTTATGTCGTGGCGTCGCCGCGCCGGTTGCTGACCTGTACTTGGGTTATCGGATGCGCGACGACAAAGCTTTAGTCCGGTGTAAGGAGGATCGAAGGCGCCGCTGGGCGGGCACGGGAAACACGGCACGAAGCCGCCGGCGCAAGCGCCGGCAGCGGCGTGCCGGATCGTCGGACGGGACTCGTGTGGACCTTCATTCAGTCTTTCAGCAGACCTGCGCGATCCCGCTCAGATCGACAACTGCGCGATGTCGTTGTACGCGGCGACCAGCTTGTTGCGCACCTGCAGGCCGAACTGGAAACCGATATTGGCCTTCTGCATGTCGACCATCACGTCGTTCAGCGACACGTTCGACGCGCCGAGCTCGAACGCCTGCGACTCGCCCATCGCCTTCTGCTGGTCGCCGCTGATCTTGTCGAGCGAGGCCTTCAGCGCCGCCGCGAAGTTGGTGGGCGTCGCCGCGCCGGATTGCTCCGCCGCCGGGGTCGCGTCGCCGGCCGCCTGCGCCGCCATCGCCTGCATCTGTTGCAGCGCCGACGATAGCGCGTTCACGGGCATGGTCATGTTATCTCCGTTGGATGTGCGATCGGACCGCCGGACGGTGTACCGATCTGGACGAAAGCATAGCAGCGGCTCCTCGCGGAAAGTCCCGAAACTAGAGGGAAAACCCGGCTCTATTCAAGCAATCGGGTTGAGCGGCGCTGCGGATAATTTCAAAAGTGAAAGTCTCTGTCCGTCCGCCGAGCCCCGGCGCGGCATCACGGCAGAACGCCAAGGCATTTCCCGGAGAAACCCGACGCATGGATTCGTCAGCCAACTCGTTGATCAACCCCGACGCCCGTATGGGGCTCGCCGGCGCGCAGTCCGCTGCCGGTCAGGCCAGTAGCGGCCAGGCCGGCGGCACGGCCGACCTCGGTGGCCTCGGCGGCCTGGGAGGTATTGGCGGCAATTTCGGCCAGCGTCTGTCCGGACTCGCGCAGATGCGCGGCAACCCGCGCGCGCCGCTCGTGTTCGCGGTCGCGCTGCTGGTGGCGGTCGTCGCCGGCCTGTTCCTGTGGTCGCGCGCGCCCAGCTACAAGGTGCTCTACAGCAATCTGTCCGACCGCGACGGCGGCTCGATCATCACCGCGCTGCAGCAGGCCAATATTCCGTACAAGCTGTCCGAAAGCGGCAGCGCGATCCTAGTGCCGGCCGAGCAGGTCCACGAGATGCGCCTGCGCCTCGCATCGCAGGGGCTGCCGAAGAGTGGCTCGGTCGGCTTCGAGCTGATGGACAACCAGAAATTCGGCATCAGCCAGTTCGACGAGCAGATCAACTATCAGCGCGCGCTCGAAGGCGAACTCGAACGCACGATCGAAGCGATCTCGAGCGTCAAATCGGCGCGCGTGCATCTCGCGATTCCGAAGCCGAGCGTGTTCGTGCGCGACAAGGAAGCGCCGTCGGCGGCGGTGCTCGTGAACCTGTACCCGGGCCGCGTGCTCGACGAAGGGCAGGTCGTCGCGATTACGCACATGGTGGCCTCGGCGGTGCCGGAAATGCCGGTGCGCGGCGTGACGATCCTCGACCAGGACGGCAACCTGCTCACGCAGCCCGCCAATGGCAGCGGGCTCGATGCGACCCAACTGAAGTTTCGCCAGCAGATCGAGCGCAACACCCAGCAGCGCATCGACACGATCCTCGCGCCGCTGTTCGGCGCCGGCAACGCGCGCTCGCAGGTCAGCGCCGACATCGACTTCTCGCACAGCGAGCAGACCTCGGAGAACTACGGCCCGAACGGCAATCCGCAGCAGGCCGCGATCCGCAGCCAGCAGTCGAGCAGCGCCACTGAAATGTCGCAAGGCGGCGCCTCGGGGGTGCCGGGCGCGCTGTCGAACCAGCCGCCGCAGCCGGCCTCCGCGCCGATCGTGGCGGGCAACGGCGCGAGCTCGGTCACCACGACGCCGGTCAGCGACCGCAAGGATTCGACCACCAACTACGAGCTCGACAAGACCGTGCGCCACGTCGACCAGCCGATGGGCGGCATCCGCCGGCTGTCGGTCGCGGTGGTCGTCAATTATCTGCGGGTCGTCGATCCGAAGGGTCACGTGACGATGCAGCCGGTCAGCGCCGACAAGCTCGCGCAAATCACCCAGCTCGTGAAGGACGCGATGGGCTTCGACGCGTCGCGCGGCGACTCGGTCAACGTGGTCAACAGCGCGTTTACCACCGAGCTCGACCCGAACGCCGACCTGCCGTGGTGGCGCACGCCCGACATGCTCGCGCTGTACAAGCAGATCGCGACGTACCTCGGCATCGGCGCGGTGGCCCTGTTCCTCTACTTCGTGATGGTGAAGCCGGCGTTGCGCCGCGCCTTCCCGCCGCCGCCCGAGCCGGTTGCCGCGCTGATGGCGCCCGACGAACCGGTGCTGCTCGACGGCATCCCGGCCGAGGAGCGCGATGGCGCGGTGGTCGAAATCGAAGCGGATAGCGAGAAGCTCGCGCTCGAAAACGCGAAGCACAAATACGAGCGGAACCTGGAGTTCGCGCGCAGCATCGCGCGTCAGGATCCGAAGATCGTAGCAACCGTCGTCAAGAACTGGGTGTCCGATGAGCGCTGAAGGCGTAGTGAAGAGCGCGCTGCTGCTGATGTCGATCGGCGAGGAAGAGGCGGCGCAGGTGTTCAAGTTTCTGGGCCCCCGTGAGGTTCAGAAAATCGGCGTCGCGATGGCCGCGCTGAAGAACGTCACCCGCGAGCAGGTCGACGAGGTGCTGCAGGAGTTCGTGCGCGAGGCCGAGCAGCACACCGGCATGTCGCTCGATTCGAGCGATTACATCCGCTCCGTGCTGACCAAGGCGCTCGGCGACGACAAGGCCGGCGCGATCATCGACCGGATCCTGCAGGGCAGCGACACGAGCGGCATCGAAGGCCTGAAGTGGATGGATTCGGCGGCGGTCGCGGAACTGATCAAGAACGAGCATCCGCAGATCATCGCGACGATCCTCGTGCATCTGGACCGCGATCAGGCTTCGGAGATCGTCGGCTGTTTCACGGACCGGCTGCGCAACGACGTGCTGCTGCGGATCGCGACGCTCGACGGCATCCAGCCGGCCGCGCTGCGCGAGCTCGACGACGTGCTGACCGGCCTCTTGTCCGGCAGCGACAACCTGAAGCGCAGCCCGATGGGCGGTATCCGCACGGCGGCCGAGATTCTGAACTTCATGTCGAGCAACCACGAGGAAGGCGTCATCGAAAACGTGCGCCAGTACGACGCCGAGCTCGCGCAGAAGATCATCGACCAGATGTTCGTGTTCGAGAACCTGCTCGACCTCGAAGACCGCGCGATCCAGCTGCTGCTGAAGGAAGTCGAATCCGAAGCGCTGATCATCTCGCTGAAGGGCGCGGCGCCCGCGCTGCGTCAGAAGTTCCTGTCGAACATGTCGCAGCGCGCCGCCGAGTTGCTCGCCGAAGACCTCGACGCGCGCGGCCCGGTACGCGTGTCCGAAGTCGAGACGCAGCAGCGCCGCATCCTGCAGATCGTGCGCAACCTGGCCGAGAGCGGGCAGATCGTTCTAGGCGGCAAGGCGGAAGACGCCTATGTCTGATCCGAACGCCCCGGCAAAGGAAAGCCTCTCGGCCTACCAGCGCTGGGAGATGGCGTCGTTCGACCCGGCTCCGCCGGCGCCGCCGCCGGCCGAACCCGAGTTCGACGAGCGCGCGTTCGAAGCCGAACTCGAGCACCGCCGCGAAGCCGCGCATGCACAGGGCGTCGCGTCCGGTCATGTGGCCGGCCAGGCGCTCGGCTATCAGGCGGGCTATGACCAGGGGCATGCGCAGGGTTTCGCGCAAGGCCAGACCGAGGCGCGCGAGGAAGCGATGCGGCTCGCCGCGCTCGCCGAAACCTTCAAGCGCGCGCTCGATGGCGCGCAGCACGCGATCTCCGAAACGCTGATCGCACTCGCGCTCGACATCGCGCAGCAGGTCGTGCGCCAGCACGTGCAGCACGACCCGACCGCACTGATCGCGGCCGCGCGCGAGGTACTCGCGGCCGAGCCCGCGCTCGCCGGCGCGCCGGCGCTGATCGTGAGTCCCGCCGATCTGCCGGTCGTCGAGGCGTATCTGCTCGAAGAATTGCAAACGCGCGGCTGGACCGTGCGCACCGATGCATCGGTTGAGCGTGGCGGTTGCCGCGCGCAGGCCGGCACCGGTGAGGTCGACGCGGGCATCGACACGCGCTGGCAGCGCGTCGCCGCCGCGCTCGGCAAGGTGAGCACGTGGTGAAGCCGACGCTCGACGAGATCCGCGCGAGCGATCTGACGCCGCTCGAACGCGAGCTCGCCTTGGCGTCGTTCGGCGCCGAGGCGCTGGCCGATGTCGAGTCGGCTGGTATTCCGGAGCCCCCGGATGCGGCATGGCTCGCTCCTGCGAGCTCACATCCAGCGACGGGCGCGGCGGCGAGCCGCGAGTCCGCCGCGACGGAGCAAGCTGCGCGCAGTGCTTCCGCCGCTCATGCTCCGCACGCGCCGTCCTACGATCCCGCGCTCGACATCAATCCCCACATGCAGGCATGGCGCGGCCAGCTCGACGCGCTGCGCGCGCGCAACGCGATCGCGAAGCCGCTGCGCGCGTGCGGGCGTCTCACACGCGCGGCCGGTCTCGTGCTCGAAGCGGTCGGCCTGCGTCTGTCGGTCGGCGCCGAAGTGATGATCGAGTTGCCGCCCGGCAGTTCGCTGCCGATGGCCGAAGCCGAAGTGGTCGGCTTCTCCGGCGACAAGCTGTTCCTGATGCCGACCACCGAAGTAATCGGCCTGTTGCCCGGCGCGCGCGTCTTTCCGCTCGAAAGCGCGCCGATCGCCGATCCGCTCGCGGGCGCGAAGCGTCTGCCGGTCGGCTGGGAATTGCTCGGCCGCGTGCTCGACGCATCGGGCCGTCCGCTCGACGGGCTCGGCCCGCTCGGCACGCAAAAGGACGCGCCGCTGTCCGCGCCGGTCATCAATCCGCTCAATCGCGAGCCGATTCACAAGGTGCTCGACGTCGGCGTGCGCGCGATCAACTCGCTGTTGACCGTCGGTCGTGGTCAACGGATGGGGCTGTTCGCGGGTTCGGGCGTCGGTAAATCGGTGCTGCTCGGCACGATGGCGCGCTACACCAGCGCCGAGGTGATCGTGATCGGCCTGATCGGCGAACGTGGCCGCGAAGTGAAGGAGTTCATCGAACAGATTCTCGGCGAGGAAGGTTTGGCGCGCTCGGTCGTGATCGCCGCGCCGGCCGACGTGTCGCCGCTGTTGCGGATGCAGGCCGCCGCGTACTCGACCTCGCTCGCCGAATACTTCCGCGACCAGGGCAAGCACGTGCTGCTGCTAATGGATTCGCTGACGCGTTACGCGATGGCGCAGCGCGAGATCGCGCTCGCGATCGGCGAGCCGCCCGCGACGAAGGGGTATCCGCCGTCGGTGTTCGCGAAGCTGCCGGCGCTCGTCGAGCGCACCGGCAACGGACCGGCGGGCGGCGGCTCGATCACCGCGTTCTACACGGTGCTCACCGAAGGCGACGACCAGCAGGACCCGATCGCCGACTCGGCGCGCGCGATTCTCGACGGCCACATCGTGCTGTCGCGCTCGCTCGCCGAAGCCGGCCACTACCCTGCGATCGATATCGAAGCGTCGATTAGCAGGGCAATGACCGCGCTGATCGACGATAACCATTTGAATAAAACGCGTATGTTCAAGCAGATGCTGTCGCGCTATCAGCGTAACCGCGATCTGATCAACGTCGGCGCGTATTCGAGCGGGCGCGACGCGGTGCTCGATCGCGCGATCGCGCTGTATCCGCGGATGGAAGCGTTCCTGCAGCAAGGCTTTCGCGAGTGCGCGAACTTCCAGCCGAGCATCGACATGCTGAACGCGCTGTTTGCCTAGGGCCGAGGAGGCTGACGATGTCGAAACATTTTCCGATCAAGACGCTGATCGGTCTCGCGCAGGACGACGTGGACGCCGCCGCGCAGCGGCTCGGCCGCGCGCAGCGCGAGCGCAACGACGTACAGGCGCAACTCGATGCGCTCGTGCAGTACCGCGACGAATACTACGCACGCTTCATGGAGAGCGCGCAGTCGGGCATGCCGGCCGGCAACATGCGCAACTTCCAGGCGTTCATCGACACGCTCGATGCCGCGATCGAGCAGCAGCGCAGCCTGCTGGCGGCGGCGAGCGCGCGCCTCGAGGCGGCGAAGCCCGACTGGCAGCGCCACAAGCAGAAGCTCGGCTCGTACGAAGTGCTGCAGGCGCGCGGCGAGGCGGCCGAGGCGAAGGTTGCGGCGCGGCGCGAACAGCGCGACGCCGACGAATATGCCGCGCGGAGTCTGCGCATGCGAGCCGACGGCGCGTGAGGCCTTGTCTCGCGGCTAACGCCCTACGGCACACCCGTTCGACCGATTCACAGGATTCTTTATGTCGCTTCTTTCACAGATCGGCTCCCAACTGAGCACGCTGCTCGACACGAGCGGCAATGGGTCGAGCAGCGCGGCCGCGGCCGCCGCGGGCTCGAGCCCGTTCGCGCAGACCTTGCAGCAAAGCATCGACCAGCAGAACAGCGCGAATCAACAGCAGACCAGTTCAGCGACGGCGTCGCATGCCTCGGCGTCGAGCGCGCCCAGTGCGCCGCCGCCCGCTCCCGCTTCCTCGCAGCAAAGCGCGAGCGGTAGCCAGAACGGCAACGGCACAGCGAGCAACGCGGCCAGCAGCAGCGCGTCATCGCCGTCGTCCACGGCGTCGACGACACCAACGCAGCAGGCATCGAACAGCCAGACGACCGCGACGCAAGCCAGGCAGAAAGACACCAAGGCGCAAACCGACGCTGGCGCGCTCGCCGCCGCTGCGGCTACCGCCCAGGCTCAGGCGCAAGCGCAGGCACAGGCCGTCGCCAATAACGCCGACTCGAGCGCCACCACCACGACCGATGCCGCAAGCTCCGCCGCCGATGCGATGAGCGCGCTGGCCGGCACGGCCACGGGCGCGCTCGCGGCCACCGCGGCAAGCAGGAAAGGCGCGGTCGATCCGAAGTCGCTGCAGGATGCGTTGCAGAGTGCGCTGTCCGCGCTGTCGAGCGGCCAGGGCGCGGTGCCCGCGGCCGCGCTTGCTGCCGGCGCGGCCGCAAAAGCCGCGAGCGCGGCGGGCGGCCTGGGCAACACGAAAAACGGCCTGAACGGCACGACGGACGACAAGACACTCGCGAGCGGCCTGTTCGGCAACGGCAAGGGCGCCTCGACGACCCACACGACGTCGACGGCGACGGCCGCCGCGACCGCGCTGGCCGATCCGTCGGCCGCGAAGTCGGCCGCCGATGCGTTGAGCGCCGCGGCCGCGACGAGCGGCCAGGCGGACAACCTCGCATCGGCGCGCAGCGCGTCCGAGGCGGCGAACGCCGCGCTGGCCGCGACGCAGGCGGCAGCGAACGCCGCGGGCACGACGGCGGCAGCGCAGAGTACGGGCAATGCGAGCGCGGCCGCCGCCGCGAATGCGTTGACGCCGCAGGTCGGCACGAGCGACTGGGAAGACGCGCTGAGCCAGAAGGTGGTGTTTTTGTCGAATGCGCATTCGCAGAGTGCTGAGCTGACGCTCAATCCGAAGGATCTGGGGCCGTTGCAGGTCGTGTTGCAGGTGGCGGATAACCATGCGCATGCGCTGTTCGTTTCGCAGCACCAGTCGGTGCGGGAGGCGGTCGAGGCGGCGTTGCCGAAGCTTCGCGAGGCGATGGAGTCGAATGGGATTGGGCTTGGCAGTGCGAGTGTGAGTGATGGGTTTGCGCGGCAAAGCGGGCAACAACAGCAGGGCGCTGGCGCGGGTGGGGGGAATGGGAAGAGGGGTAGTGGTGGGGGCGCCTTTGCAGGGGACAGCTCCAGCGATGCCATCGGGAGTGTTGCCGTGCGGCAGCAGGTTGGACTGGTCGATACGTTTGCCTGAAGCGAGGCGGGGCGCTTTTTTGTCGTTGTTCTGGCTTTTTTGGCCTTTCCTTGTTGTCTTGTCGGTCTATTAGCGTTGCCCCTGTGCGGGGCGGCACCTACTTTCTTTGCTGCTGCAAAGAAAGTAGGCAAAGAAGACAGCTCAAACCGCAAACTCTTAAGCGGGTTCCCTGGCTTGGAAGGGGTAGTGGTGCATCTGGAATCCGGGCTCCCGCACATTCCCCGTTCGTGACAAAGCCGTCATCCCTCCCACTCCGCACTACGTGCGTCGCGGACGGGTCTGCCTGGGGAAACCAATGGTTTTGCCCGCGCAGCGGGAGCCCTCGGCTGCGCCTCGGCGATGCGCCGAAACAACCGGTGGTTTGGGAACGGGGTTTCGGCGCGCGTAGCGCCGCCGGAAGAATGACAGCCTTGTCACCAGCGCGGAATGTGCGGGAGCACGGATTCCAGATGCACCACTACCTGATGCAGACCGAGGGACCCGCTTAAGAGTTGGCGGTTTTAGCTGTCTTCTTTGCCTACTTTCTTTGCAGCAGCAAAGAAAGTAGGTGCCGCCCCGCACAGGGGCAACGCTAATAGACCGATAAGTCAGCAAGGAAAGGCCAACAAAGCCAGAACAACGACAAAAAAAAACCCAAAAACCAGAAACGGCCAGAAATAGCCAGAAATAGCCCTTCTTTTCGACCCATAGCGCCGCAGGCAAATCAACAACAATCACCCTAACCCTTACTAGGCCAGCAACAAGCTGGCAACCCAAATGGCAACCACGACCGCCCCGCAACAAGCCGCGCCCGCCTCGCCGGGCCCCATGAAGCGCATCATCCTGATCGTCCTCATTGCGCTGATCGCCGCGGGCGCTGCCGGTGCCGGCGTGTGGTTCTTCCTGTCGAAGCGCGCACCCGTCGCCGTATCGGCCGAAGCCGCGCCGGTGCAATCCGCCGTGCCGCTGTTCTTCCCGCTCGAATCGATGACCGTCAACCTGCAATCGGACGACGGCCAGCAACACTTCCTGCGCATCGGCCTCACGCTGAAGCTCGGCGACGCCGTCACCCAGCAGGCGCTCACCGATCACATGCCGGAAGTGCGCAGCCGCATCCTGCTCGCGCTGTCGAACAAGCACCCCGAAGAACTCGCGCCGCTCGAAGGCAAGCGCGCGCTCGCCGAAGAGCTGAAGGCGCTGATCACCGAGCCGATCGACAAGGGCGCCGCACCGATCCGCGTGCAGGACGTGCTGTTCACTGAATTCGTCGTGCAGTGACGTGACGTTGTTTAGCGCTGCCATCATCAATCGCCAAGGGACGCACGAGGAATAAGCAATGGGCCACGAAGAGTTCATGTCCCAGGAGGAGGTCGATGCCCTTCTGAAGGGCGTCACCGGCGAATCCGACACGGAATCCGAGCAAAACGACCGTACGGGCGTGCGCCCGTACAACATCGCGACGCAGGAACGTATCGTCCGCGGCCGGATGCCGGGCCTCGAAATCATCAACGACCGCTTCGCGCGCCTGTTGCGCGTCGGCATTTTCAACTTCATGCGGCGCTCGGCGGAGATTTCCGTCGGCCCGGTGAAGGTGCAGAAGTACAGCGAGTTCACGCGCAACCTGCCGATCCCGACCAACCTGAACCTGGTCCACGTGAAGCCGCTGCGCGGCACGTCGCTGTTCGTGTTCGATCCGAACCTCGTGTTCTTCGTGGTCGACAACCTGTTCGGCGGCGACGGCCGCTTCCATACGCGCGTCGAAGGACGCGATTTCACGCAGACCGAGCAGCGCATCATCACGAAGCTGCTCAATCTGACGTTCGAGCACTACGCGGCGTCGTGGAAGAGCGTGCGTCCGCTGCAGTTCGAATACGTGCGCTCGGAAATGCACACGCAGTTCGCCAACGTCGCGACGCCGAACGAAATCGTCATCGTCACGCAGTTCTCGATCGAGTTCGGCTCGACGGGCGGCACGCTGCACATCTGCATGCCCTACTCGATGATCGAGCCGATCCGCGACATTCTCTCGTCGCCGATCCAGGGCGAGGCGGTGGACGTCGACCGACGCTGGGTGCGCGTGCTGTCGCAGCAGGTGCAGGCCGCCGAAGTGCAGCTGAGCGCCGATCTCGCGCAGGTGCCGGTCACGTTCGAACAGATCCTGAACATGCGCAAAGGCGATGTTCTGCCGATCAACATCCCCGAGCACATCACCGCGAAAGTAGACGGCGTGCCGGTAATGGAATGCGGCTACGGAATTTTCAATGGTCAGTACGCGCTGCGGGTCCAGAAGATGATCAGCGCAGCCGACACGATGAAGGAAGGTGGATATGAGTGACCTGAACGCAAAGCCCGAGACCGATCTCGCGGCAGCCGAGCAACTCGCCGCCGGCGAGCTGTCCGCCGCGGAAGACGACGCGGCGATGGCCGACTGGGCAAGCGCGCTCGCCGAGCAGAACGGCAACGACGAAATCAACCCGGCCGCGGGCGCCGTGTTCCAGCCGCTGTCGAAGGCCGCGCCGACCTCGACGCACAACGACATCGACATGATCCTGGACATTCCCGTCCAGATGACGGTCGAACTCGGCCGCACCAAGATCGCGATCCGCAATCTGCTGCAGCTCGCGCAGGGCTCGGTCGTCGAACTCGACGGCATGGCCGGCGAGCCGATGGACGTGCTCGTCAACGGCTGCCTGATCGCGCAGGGCGAGGTGGTGGTCGTCAACGACAAGTTCGGTATCCGGCTGACCGACATCATCACGCCGTCCGAACGCATCCGGAAACTCAATCGATGAACCGTTTGGCAGGTCGCGGCGTGCTGCTCGCGTCGCTTTTCGCGTCCACCGTCGCGCACGCCGCCGATATGAACGCGGTCAACAACGCCGCGAAGATCGCCTCGGGTGTCGGCGCGGGTAGCGCGGTGCCGGCGCTCGGCGTCGGCGCGGTCCTGCAAACCTTCGTCGGGCTGGCGGTCGTGATCGGCCTCGTGTTCGGCTGCGCGTGGCTCGCGCGACGCTTCGGCCTGCAACCGGGCCAGCGGGGCGGTCTGGTGAAGACGGTCGGCGGCGCTTCGCTCGGTGGCAAGGAACGCGTCGCGGTCGTCGAGATCGGCGATACGTGGCTCGTGCTCGGCGCCGCGCCCGGCAACGTGCGGCTGCTGCATACGATGCCGGCGGGTTCCGTCTCGGCCGATACGGTTGCCGCTTCGCCAGCACCGCTTTCCGGCACCTTTGGTCAACGCTTTCGCGACGCCCTGAAAAGCGAAGTGGGCAAACGTTTCAACGCGCACGGCGGCGGGGATCGGTAATGCAGGTCAGTTTCAGGCAGTCAGGTTGGTTCTTCACGCTTACGCGCCGTGCGGGGCGGGCGCTCCCCGCAGCGCTTCAACTCGCGCTGCCGGCACTGCTGTTCGCGCTGCCGACGCTGTCTTTCGCGCAAACCGCCGGCCTGCCGGCGTTCACGACGAGCCCCGGCCCCAACGGCGGCACGACCTACTCGCTGAGCGTGCAGACGATGCTGCTGCTCACGATGCTGTCGTTCCTGCCCGCGATGGTGCTGATGATGACGAGCTTCACGCGCATCGTGATCGTGTTGTCGCTGCTGCGCCAGGCGCTCGGCACGACCACGACGCCGCCGAACCAGGTGCTCGTCGGTCTCGCGCTGTTTCTGACGCTGTTCGTGATGTCGCCGGTGCTCGATAAAGCCTATAACGAAGGTTACAAGCCGTTCTCCGAAGGCACGATGTCGATGGATCAGGCGGTGGCGCGCGGCGTCGCGCCGTTCAAGACCTTCATGCTGCGTCAGACCCGCCGAAAGCGACCTTGCGCTGTTCGCGCGCATCTCGCACGCGGCGCCGATGCAGGGGCCCGAAGACGTGCCATTGTCGCTGCTGGTGCCGTCGTTCGTGACGAGCGAGCTGAAGACCGGCTTCACGATCGGCTTCACGATCTTCATTCCGTTCCTGATCATCGACATGGTGGTCGCGAGCGTGCTGATGTCGATGGGCATGATGATGGTGTCGCCGGCGACGATTTCGCTGCCGTTCAAGCTGATGCTGTTCGTGCTCGTCGACGGCTGGCAGTTGCTGCTCGGCTCGCTCGCGCAGAGCTTCGTCTGATATTTTTTCCACTCGTTGTTCTTCAGGCACTCACGATGACACCCGAAGCAGTCATGACGCTGGCCCATCAGGCCATGTACGTCAGCCTCGTGCTGGCCGCCCCGCTGCTGCTCGTCGCGCTCGTCGTCGGTCTGGTCGTGAGCCTGTTCCAGGCGGCCACGCAGATCAACGAAAGCACGCTGTCGTTCATCCCGAAGCTGCTCGCGATCGCGCTCACGCTGGTGATCGCCGGACCCTGGATGCTGACCACGATGCTCGACTATCTGCGCCACACGATCACCAGCATTCCGACGCTCGTCAACTGAGCGCCGCTGGCACGTCCGCTCTCCCCACTCCATGTTCACGGTCACCTACGCGCAACTGAACGTCTGGCTGACCGCGTTCCTGTGGCCGTTCGCGCGCATCGCCGCGCTGATCGCGACCGCGCCGGTGCTCGGCAACACGTCGCTGCCCTCGCGCGTGAAAATCGGTCTCGCCGCGTTCACGACGATCATCGTCGCCCCGACGATCGGCGCGCTGCCGCAGGTCACCGTGTTTTCCGCGGCCGGCGTGTGGATTCTCGTCAACCAGTTCCTGATCGGCATCGCGCTCGGCGTGACGATGCAGGTCGTGTTCCAGGCGATCGACGCGAGCGGCTACTTCATCGGCCTCGGCATGGGCCTTGGCTTCGCGACCTTCTTCGACCCGCAGGCGACCGGCTCGGGCGTCGTGATCTCACGCTACATGACGACGATCGCGACGCTGGTGTTTCTCGCCGTCGACGGTCATCTGCAGATGATCGCCGCGCTCGTGACGACGTTCCAGTCGGTGCCGGTGTCGGCGAACCTGCTTGCGCCGCACGGTTGGCAGACGCTCGCGAACTGGGGCGGCTCGATCTTCTCGGCGGGGCTGCTGCTTGCGTTGCCGGTCGTCGTCGCACTGCTGATCGCGAACCTCGCGCTCGGCATTCTCAATCGCGCGGCGCCGCAGATCGGTGTGTTCCAGATCGGCTTTCCGCTGACGATGCTGGTCGGCCTGCTGCTCGTGCAGCTGATGCTGCCGAACATGATCCCGTTCTTCGTGCACTTGTTCGATAGCGGCATCGATGAGATGGGACGGGTCGCGGCGGCGCTGGGATAACGCCGAAAATCGCGGACATAAAAAAACCGGCTCGCGCCGGTTTCTTTATTGCGCCGCCGGAGCGGTATCAGCTGTTGATGTACTGGAACAGCGACATGTTCTGGATCTGCACGAAAGCTTGCTGCGAAGCCTGCAAGGCCGCCTGCTCCATCGTGTACTTGCTGATCGTCGAGACCATGTCGGTCTGGGTCAGGTCCGCGAGATCGCTTTGCGTTTGCAGTGAGTTGGTCTCCGTAACCGTTTGCAGTGCCTTGACTTCCTGCTCGCGGCCGCCGACCGATGCCTGCACCGCGGTGACGTTGTTCAGCGTGTTGCCAAGCTGCGACAGGCCCGTATTCAACGAGTTCTGCAGCTTCGCCGAGGCCGCGGGGTTGCCGCTCACCGGCTGCTGGAGCGCGGCGATCATCGCGTTCAGGTTCGCGAACACGTTGGTGCCCGCCTGGTTGGCCGGCTGCACCGTGAATTTGTCGTTGGCGGCCGGCGTGCCTGTGATTTCGACGGTCTGGCCCGCGATCGTGATGCCCGAGCCCGCCGTGTACGGCTGCACCGCACCCGCGACGCCGGTCGTCGTGTCAGTGACCGTGTAGGTGAGGGAGCTGCCGCTGCCGCTGAACTGGATCTGGTACGAGTCGGCGTTCCCCGCGTTGGTCGGATCGTTGACCGACACCGCGCCGATCACGCCGGTGCCGGTATTGGCCGGGTCGCCCGAGGCGATCGGCTGCGCATTGGTCGCGCCGACGCTCATGAACACCGACAACCCGTTGTCACCGGTCGAGACCGCGTTGCTATCGGTGACCTGCACGGTGCGCGTGCCCGTGTCGCCCGTATAGGTGACGTTGCCGGCCGCATCGGTCGTGAAGGCCTGGGTCGAATTCTGGAAACCGGCGAACAGCGCATTGCCGGAGCTGTCGGTCGAATTCGCGTAGGTGACGAGCTGGTCGCGCAGGGTGGTCAGCTGTGCGGCGATCGCCGTGCGGTCGGCGTCGTTCAAACCGCCGTCGCCGGCGCGCAGACCTAACGTGTTCGCGCTTTGCAACGTCGTGATGACGGTGGAGAGCGTCGAGTCCTCGGCCTGCAACGACGTGAGCGCCGCGTTCTGGTTCGTCGTGTACTGCGACAGCGCGGACGCCGTCGAGCTGAGCTGCACGGCCTGCGCGGCGCCGAGCGGATTGTCGGCGGGCGTGGTCAGGCTTTGGCCGCTCGAGATTTCCTGATAGATCTGCGACAACTGAGCCTGCTGATCGCTCATGTTCGCGACGTTCATGCTGAAGTACTGCTGGGTCGAAATTCGCATGGTTCAACGCCTTACGAGAAGATGCCAAGCAAAGTCTGGAACAGCGTCTGCGCCGTCTGGATGACCTTGCTGTTGGCCTGATAGAGCTGCTGGTACTGAAGCAGGTTGGCCGCTTCCTCATTGATATTGACGCCCGACACCGACTGCTGCGCCGACGTGATCTGCGTGACGAGCGTGCTTTGCGCGGTCGCCGACGTCTGGATCTGCGTGGTCTGGTTGCCGATGTTGTTGACGTAGCTCGCGTACGCGCCCGTCAGCGTCGAGGTGCCGCCGTTGAGCACCTGCGCCGAAGTCAGGTTCGACAGCAGTTGCGCGTTGCGGCCGTCGTTGGTCGCGCCGGTGTTCGGTCCGATCGTGAACGAGTCGCCGTTGGCGGGCGTGCCGCTGATCGTGACCGTCACGTTGTTCATCACGCCCGCGCTCGCCGAATTGCTCGGGTTGGTGATCGTCAGTGTCGCGCCTGAGCTCGGCGAGTATGGCACCGCGGTCGTCGCCGCGCTGATCGTGTACTGCGTGGACGGCGAGCCGGCGACTGTCACCACCGAGCCGACCGGGAAGCCGGTCAGGCCGGTGCCCGCGGTGTAAGTGATCGTCGAGGTGCTGGTCGGCGCGCTGTAGCCGGCAGATACCGTGCCTTGCGTGATCGTCCCGGTGCCGGTGTTGGACGTCGACGCCGACGCGAGCACCGGCGCGGCGGCCGCGATTGCCGACGCCGACGTGGTGGTCAGCGCGAAGCCGTCGAGCGCGCCGCGGGTCGGTTCGACCGAGAACGAGTCGCCGGCCTTCATCGTGCCGCTCGCGACCGAGAACTGCAGGCCGCCGATCGGGCTGGTCAGGTTCGCCGCCGAACCGACGATGCTGCCGGTCTGGTTGTCGGTCAGCGTGTAGCTGCTGCCGTCGTACGACAGCGTGTAGTCGCCCGTGGTTGGCTGGGTCGCGTCGGCGAACGAGACACCGAGCGTAGCGTTGCCGGTGTTCTGCGAGTTCGCGTACACGGTCGGCGAGCCGACCGTGAACAGCGCGCCGCCCGCGGTGCCGTTCAGCGTCAGGCCGAGTTCGTTCTGCGCATTGACCTGCGCGGCGAAGCTGGTCGCGATTGCACCGAGTTGCGCCTCGGCCGGATCGAGCGTTTGCGAGCGGAATTGCAGCAGTCCGCCCAGCGTGCCGCCGGACACGCTCGTGTCGGACAGCGTCTGCGGCGTCGGTGTCGGTTTTGCCCCGGCCTGGCCGAGATACTGGACCGACAGCTCGCTCGGATCACCCGACGAAGTCGCCGTGCCGAGGTTGAAGCTGTTGCCGGCCAGCACGAGCGGCTGCCCGCTCGACATGAACAGGCTGTAGTTGCCGTTGTCCTGCACGACCGACACGCCGATCAGCTGGGACAGGTTCGACACCGCCTGGTCGCGTTCGTCGAGCAGCTGGTTCGGCGGCTGGCCCTGGTTGCTCGCCTGCGTGATCTGCGTATTCAGCGACGCGATCTGCGCGGTGTAGGTGTTGATCTGCGTAACAGAGTTGCTCAGCTGCGTGTTGACGCTCGAGCGCAACTGGTCGTACTGCTGGCCCGCCGCGTTGATCTGGTTCGCGAGCGTCTGCGCGTCGCTGATCGCGGTCTGCCGCGTCGACACGCTCGACGCGTTGTTGGCGACGTTCTGCAGCCCCGTGAAGTAACCGCTGATCGCGCTCGCAATCCCGGCGGTCGGACTGCCGACGAGGTTGTTGAGCTGGGTGATCATCGTGTTGTACGCGGTGAGCGCGCTGCTCGACGACTGCGCGTCGTTCAGCTGGGTCGTCAGGTACTGGCTGTACGCGCGCGTCACGGTGTCGGTGGAGACGCCCATCGGCAGGTAGCCGGAGCCGGTATACGTGCCGCCTGTCTCCGAATACACCGGGGTTTCCATCGTATAGCCGGGTGTCGACGCGTTGCTGATGTTCTCACCAGTCGTCGTCAAACCCCATTGGGCCGCGTTGAGTCCGCTAAGGCCGATATTCAACAGATTGCTGGACATGCGTCATCCTGAATGGCGGCATCGCAGACATGCCACCGCGTTAGTGGAACATCCTCTTTAACGGCCCACCGTGCGAAAAATTGAGGGCCATTCCACTTCGTTTGCGCGACGTTGCCGCGCCATTGCCTCCGACGCGAGTGCAACGTTTGCTTCGTCGGCCAAAGCGTTCGCGCGGTGCCAGGCGTCACGCGCACGGCACCGCGCGTTGGCTCGCCGCTCAGCGCGCCAGCGAGCGGCGCTTCATTTCGAGCTGCGTGATCAGCCGCTGCAGCGTGTTTTCCGCGCTGCCCGGCAGCGACAGGAAACGGAAGCCGAGCTGATAGCGCTGCGTGCCGTTCGGCAGCGCGAGCGAGCGATGCGACACGAGCTGCAGATCGAGCGACAGACGGCCGAGCGCGCCGAGCGTGAGCTCGCAGTCCATCAGGCGCGCGCCCATCGGCAGCTCGGCGACACGCAGGTCGGTCGTGCGCATCCCGACGCCGCCGAGCGACAGGTCGTGCACCTCGAAGCGGAACGTGTCGCCGTCGGGCAGGCGGCCCGTGCACATGAACGGGTCGAGAATCGGCGCGGCGACGCGGAAGTACTCGCGGCGCTGCACGTAGAACAGCACCTCGGGGAAGTCGGCCTCGAACGCCGGCATTCCCTCGAAGCGCGTCTCGCGTGGCGTCGGCGTCGTGAACTCGACGCGCACGCCGTCGGGCGACGCGTGGAACTGGCAGCGCGGCGCTTTGAGCAGCTCCTTGTTCTGATCGGCAAGCGCGCCCCAATCGAAGGTGAAGGTGCGCTCGCGCACGTCGACGTCGAGCAGGCGCGTGACGATTTGCCCGCCCGCATATTCGACGGTGAGGAAATCGCCGCGATTGACGATATTGCGCAGCTGCACGCCGATTTCCAGCGGATTGCGGCGGCCGAAATCGGAAGCGCTCTCGTTTTGCGGGACGTGCGGCTGACCGTTCGTGTCAGTCAGGCCGTTCGACTGGTTCATATCCATGGGCTTGCCGGTAAGCATGTTCTTGCGGGCACGTGCCAGGGCCTAGCCATGGACTCTGAAGGTCTTCATGCAAAGCCGCAACACACGCGTTCGACCGGACCTTACAGCGCTATTCCGGTATCGGGTCTAACTCGTTAGCGGCAACATCGAGCCAAAATTTAGGGGCGCAATTTAAATATTCGCCGGAAAATTTCGCGCAAACGTTAAAAGCGTATCCGCCCTATTTCCCGCGACCTTGCTCGCCCGGACCATGCGGAGCTTTTTACCGATGCCGGTATTCCTGCTGCCTTTATCGCCGATTTTACCGACACCTTTAAAACTTAATGCCCGTCGCGTGCGTTATTTTTAATCAGCTCATTTTGTGCATGATCGACAGCAGCTTTTTCGCGTAATGCGGATCGGTTGCATAACCGGCGCGCTGCATGCCGTTCGCAAAACCGTTCACGTCGCGCGACGAATTGATCACCTGCGCGTAACGCGGATTGCTCTTCAACATGCTCGCGTAATCGGTCATCGCTTCCTCGTACGAGTCGTATGCGCGGAATTTCTCGACCGTGCGATGCGGCTTGCCGTTCACGTATTCGGTCGTGACCGTCGACACGGTCTTGCCGGTCCAGTCGTTGCCCGCCTTGATGCCGAACACGTTGTGGCTCGCCGAGCCGTCGGCTTTCTTGATCTCGCTCTTGCCCCAGCCCGATTCGAGCGCGGCCTGACCGATGATGAAGCGCGCCGGAATGCCGGTCGCCGCGCTCGCGGCCTGCGCCGGCGCGGCAAGCTTGTCGACGAAGGCGTCGACCTTCGACGAGCTGCCGTCGCCGCGCACCGGCGGCGTCAGCGCGCTATTGGCCGAGTAGGCGCGGCCGAGCGCGAGCTGGCCGTTGGACTGGGCGTTGCCGTAGGCACGCGCGAGCGCGTTGAGCGCCGCGCTCTGGCCTTCGTCGCCGCCGCTACCGCCGCCGAGCGCGTTGGCCATGCCGGCGAGACCGCCCGCCGCGCCCGCGCCGTTCGCGCCACCCACCTGCATGCCCTGGTTGCGCATCAGCTGCTTGAGCATCGCGTCGGCGACGCCGATGCCCTTCTTCGATAGCTGCTGCGCCATCTGCTGATCCATCATCGACGTGAACGTCGCCGTGTCGTGCGAATCGAACGGACCGTCCTGCGGCGTCGCATCGCGCATGCTCTTCAACATCATCTGCGTGAACACGGCGTCGAACTGCTGCGCGGCCATCTTCATGCCGGCTTGCGGCGAGGCTTTTGCCTGCGCGCTGAGTGCGCCGAAGCCCTGCACGTCGAGCGCGAACCGGCTGGTCAGATCGTTGGCGGAGTTGACGCTATTGGTCGTATCGGAATTCATCTCGCGTGCTCCTTAGATGATTTCAAGGTCGGCGCGCAATGCACCGGCTGCTTTCATGGCCTGCAGGATCGACATCAGATCCGCGGGCGTCGCGCCGAGCGCGTTGAGCGCCTTCACTACTTCGGCGAGGTTCGCACCGGCGTTCACGAGTTTCAGCGAGCCGTTGTCCTGCTTCATCTGGATCTGCGACTGCTGCGCGACCACCGTGCGGCCGTTCGAGAACGCGCCCGGCTGGCTCACCACCGGCTGCGTATTGATCACGACCGACAGATTGCCGTGCGCGACCGCGCAGTTCTGCAGCGTGACCATCTGGTTCATTACGATCGAGCCGGTGCGGGCGTTCAGGATGACCTTCGCGGCGGCCTGCCCTGGCCGCACTTCGAGGTTCTGCAATTGCGCCATGAACGAGACCTGCTGCTGCGGATCGGCCGGCGCGCGCAGCTGGATAGTGCGGCCGTCGAGCGCGGTCGCGGTGCCACTGCCGAACGCGTTGTCGATCGCCGCGACGACGCGCTGCGTGGTGTCGTAGTCCATGTCGTTCAGGTCGAGCTGCATGGTGCCCGCCTGCGACACCGCCGTCGGCACCGAGCGCTCGACGATCGCGCCGCTGGTGATGCGTCCCGCGGCGAGCTGGTTGACCTGCACCCTGCTGCCGTTCGCGCTCGCGCCCGCGCCGCCCACGGCGACGTTGCCCTGGCCGAGCGCATACACCTGGCCGTCGGCGCCCTTCAGCGGCGTGAGCAGCAGCGTGCCGCCGCGCAGGCTCTTCGCATTGCCGAGCGACGACACCGTGATGTCGATCGCTTCGCCCGGCCGCGCGAACGGCGGCAGCACCGCGGTCACCATCACCGCGGCGACGTTCTTCAGCTGGATGTTCGACAGCGACGACTGCGAGTTGCTGGAGCCCGCCGCCTGGTTGTTGATCGAGATGCCGAGGTTCGCGAGCATGTTCGCGAGCGTCTGCGTCGTGAACGGTGTCTGCGTGGTCTGGTCGCCGGTGCCGTCGAGGCCGACCACGAGGCCGTAGCCGATCAGCGGGTTGTCGCGCACGCCCTGGATCTGCACGAGGTCCTTCAGGCGCTCCGCGTGCGCTGGCGTCGCGGCCGGCAGCGCCGCGCAGGCGAGCGCGACGAACATCAGTGCGCGGCCCGCGCGCGACAGCGTGTTGAAGACGGTACCCATGATCACCACGGCGACACGTTGAGGAAGAACCGCTGCAGCCAGCCCATGGTCTCCGCTTCGTCTATGTAGCCCTTCGCGGAGTATTCGATTTTCGCGTCGGCGACCTGGGTCGAGTACACGGCATTCAGGCTCGAAATCGTGTTGGGATTGACGACGCCCGAGAAGCGCACGAACTCGTTACCCTGATTGATCAGCATCTGCTTCTCACCGCTCACGATCAGGTTGCCGTTCGCCTGCACGCCGGTCACGGTCACCGTGATCGTGCCGTTGAACGTATTCGACGCGTTCGCCCCGCCGGTGCCGGCAAAGCCGTTGCTGCCGGTCGCGCTGAGGTTGGTCTTGGCGAACAGTCCGCCGAGGAAGCCCGCGGTCGGCACGTTGAGGTTCGTGTTGCCGTTGCGGTTCGCATTCGCGCCCGACGACTTCGTCGCGTTGATGTTCTCGGCGATCACGATCGTGATGATGTCGCCCACGTTGCGCGGCCGCTGATCTTCGAACAGCGGACGGCCCGCGTAGCCCGGGTTGTAGATCGAGCCCGGCGCCTGCGCCTGCGGCGGCACCGGCGGCAGCGCGCTCATCGGCTGTTGCGTGATCGGTTGCTTCGGCACGAGTGCGCAGCCGCCGAGCGCGGCGAGCAGCGTGAGCTGCACGAGCGCCTCGGCCGTGCGCGAATGAACCGGAGTGCGAGTGGAGTGCGACATCATCGTTTACCGCCTTAAATTTCCAGTCCTCAAACCTGCATCTGGCTCAAGGTCTGCAGCATCTGGTCGGAGGTCGTCACGGCCTTGCTGTTGATTTCGTACGCGCGCTGCGTCTGGATCATGTTCACCAGCTCCTGTACGACGTTCACGTTCGACGCTTCCACGTAACCCTGGTTGAGCGTGCCCGCGGCGTTCAGGCCCGGTTGCGACACGTTCGGCGCACCAGACGACGCGGTCTCCGCGAACAGATTCTCGCCCTTCGAGTCGAGGCCGGCCGGGTTGATGAAGGTCGCGAGCTGCATCGTGCCGAGCTGCTGCGTATTGCTCGAGCCGGCCACGGTGATCGACACCGCGCCGTCGCTGCCGATCGTCAGCGAGGTCGCATTGGTCGGGATCGTGATCGCCGGAATCACCTGATAGCCGCTCGACGTGACGAGCTGACCCTGCGCGTTGGTCTGGAACGAGCCGTCGCGCGTGTAGGCCGTCGTGCCGTCGGGCATCTGCACCTGGAAGAAGCCCGCGCCATTGATTGCGACGTCCTTCGAGTTGCCGGTCTGCTGCAGGTTGCCCTGCGTGTACAGACGCTCGGTCGCGACCTGTTGCACGCCGGTGCCGAGCTGGATGCCGGACGGCAGTTCGGTTTGCTGCGTCGAGTTCGCGCCCGGCTGGCGGATGGTCTGGTACAGCAGATCCTCGAACACCGCGCGCGAGCCCTTGAAGCCGTTGGTGCTGACGTTCGCGAGGTTGTTCGAGATCACGTCCATCTGCGCCTGTTGCGCATTCATGCCGGTGGCGGCGATATACAGTGAGCGGTTCACTTATGGTTCTCCAATGTCGGGCGGGGTTGGCGCTTTAGCGCTTGCTCCGGCCCCATGCAAAGCTGTCTCGGAGCGCGCCTCGTAGGGCGCCCCGCGCGGCAATCCGTTAGCTGAAGCTGAGCAGCTGGTTGGCGGACTGATCGTTCTTGTCGGCGTTTTCCAGCAACTGCGTCTGCATCTGGAACTGGCGCGCGTTGGTGATCATCGAGACCATCGCGCTGACCGGATTCACATTGCTGCCTTCGAGCGACGCCGGCGCGACCGTCACGGTCGGATCGGCGTCGGCGGGGTTGCCGTCGGCGGTGCGAAACAGACCGTCATCGCCACGCGTGAGCGACTGCGGATCGGGATTGACGAGCTTCAGCTGATCGACGGTGACCACAGCGGTGGGCGGATCGCCCGGCGTCAATGCCGACACCGTGCCGTCCTTGCCGATCGTGATCTGTGCGCCCGGCGGCACCGATACCGGCCCGCCGTTGCCGAGCACGACCTGATTGGTCGCGTTCACGAGCTGGCCGTTTTCGTCGATGTGCAGATTGCCCGCGCGCGTGTAGGCCTCGTTGCCGTCGGCGGTCTGCACCGACAGCCAGCCCGGCCCCTGAATCGCGACGTCGAGCGGATTGCCCGTCTGCTGGATCGGCCCCGGCGTGTAGTCGGCGCCCGGTGTCGACGACAGCACGAAGGTGCGGGTCGTGTCGTCGTTGATCGTGCTGCCGTCGCCGAACGACATCGGCACGGCGCGGTAGGTTTCGAGCTGCGCGCGAAAGCCCGTGGTCGACGCGTTCGCGAGGTTGTTCGCGACGATCGCCTGCTGTTCGAGCGCCTGGGCGCTGCCCGACATCGCGGTGTAGATCAGCCGATCCATGAAGAGGTCCCGTTCGCTTACAGGTTGATCAGGGTCTGGTCGACGGCCTGCTGGGTCTTGATCGTCTGCGCGTTCGCCTGATAGTTGCGCTGCGCGGTGATCAGGTTGACCAGCTCGCTCGTCAGATCGACGTTCGAGTTCTCGACCGCACCGCCTTGCAGCACGCCGTGATTGGTCGAGCCCGGCGTCGAGATCTGCGCGACGCCCGAGGCAGCCGTCTGGCCGTACTCGTTGTTGCCGAGATCGACGAGGCCGTTCTGGTTCGAGAAGTTCGCGAGCACGATCTGGCCGAGCGCCGCGGTTTCGCCGTTCGAGTAGTTGCCGGTCAGCGTGCCGTCGGAGCCGACCGTGAAGCTCGTCAGCGTGCCCGCCGCATAGCCGTCGGTCGACAGGCTGTTGACGCCGTCCTTGCCGCCGTACTGCGTGGTGCCGGCCATGTTCAGCGTGACGTTCTGCGGCGTGCCCGAACCGTCGGTGGTCGGAAGCGACATGGTGAACGCGCCGAGCGTCGCGGTCGCGAGGCCGGTCGTCGCGTCGGTCGTGCTGACCAGCGTGCCCGATGAATTGAAGTTCGCCGTGCCGATCAGGGTCGCGGTGCCGGTCGCCGGGCCCGCGTACACGTTCCACGTGCCCGAGCCCGTCTTTGCGAAGTACATGTTGACCGTCTGCGAGCCGCCGAGCGTGTCGTAGACGGTCGTGCTCGTCGAGTAGTTGTAGGTCGACGAGCTGCTCTGGTTGAAGGTGGTCGGGTTCTGCGTGACCGTGTAGCTGTCGGTGGCCACTGGCGTGCCGCTGAATGTGATGCTCTCGCCGTTGCCGAGCGTGATCGCGGTGCCGGACGTGTAGGTCTGCGACGCCGTGGTCGTGCCGAGCGTGTTGTCCGTGACCGTGTAGGTGGTCGGGCTCGTGAAGTTGATCGTGTAATTGTCGGTGTTGGTGCCCGCTGCCGCGTTGGTGATCGTCGCGCCGGTCGTGCTCAGTGTGCCGGTGTTGCCGGCGCCCGGCGTCGCCGTCGGCGCGCCGAGCATGATGTTGTCCTGCGCGTTCAGGTTCAGGCCCGCGGTGATCGAGGTGGTCGCCTGCGGCGCGATGTTCGCGGTCGGCACCGTCAGCGGCACGGTCTGCGCGGTGTTGATGATGCCCGAGCCATTGGCCGCGTAGCCCATCAGATCGAGGCCCTGCGCGTTCGTGATGAAGCCGTTCTTGTCGAGCTGAAACACGCCGTTGCGCGAATAGGTCAGCGTGCCGTTGTTCGACATCTGGAAGAAGCCGTTGCCGTTGATCGCGACGTTCAGTGCCTGGTTCGTCGTCGTGAGCGTGCCTTGCGAGAATTGCTGCTGCACTTCAGACAGTTGCGTACCGATACCGATCTGCTGGCTCGTCGCGGTCGCGACCGAATTGGCGTACATGTCGGCGAATTCCGCGGTGCCGCTCTTGAAGCCGACGGTGTTGGCGTTGGCGATGTTGTTGCCGATCACGTCGAGATCGCTCGACGACGCCGACAGACCGCTCAAACCTGTTTGGTAACTCATGACGTACTCCGTATCTGTAAAGTCGTAACTGAATGGATCCGGACTACAGGATCGCCGCGACGCCGGTCAGGTCGACCGTCGAGCCGTTCGACAGCACGAGGCCCGGCGTGCCGCTGCTCTGCTGGACGACGCTTTCCACCGTCGCGCCGGTGAGCGTGGTAGCCGTCGCCTGCTGGCCGTTGATCGTGCCTGTCGCGGTGATCGTGTAGGTGCCGTCGGGGAGCGTGTTGCCCGCCGAATCGGTCGGCGTCCAGCCAACCGGAATCGTGCCGGCCGACTGCTTGCCGAGATCGAGCGTGTTGACGATCGTGCCGGCCGAGTTCTTCACGACGATCTGCAGGTCGCTGACGGAGTTCGCGAGCGTGACGCCGAACTCGTTCGTCTTGCCGCTCGCCACGGTGATCGAGTTGCCCGGTGCCAGCACGGTCGAACCGATCAGCAGCGCGGCCTGCGACTGCTGGCCCGCCGACAGCTGCGTCGACAGCGAGGTGAGCGACGTATTGAGCTGGCTGATGCCCTGCACCGTGCTGATCTGGGCGAGCTGCGAGGTCATCTGCGAGCTGTCCATCGGATTGGTCGGGTCCTGGTTCTTCATTTGCGCGACGAGCAGCTCCAGAAAGGTGTTCTGCAGGTCCGCCGCCGAAGTGCCCGACGAACTGCTCGACGTGCTGCTCGTCGAGCTGGTCGCGCTCGAGCTGCTGCTCGTGCCGTTCATCGTGTCCAGCAGCGTCTGCGAAACGGTCGTGCCGCTGCCGCCGATCGTGGTGTTGGTGGTCAAGGCTCTCTCCTCAGGTTCCGATCGTGAGCGTTTTCAGCATCAGGGTTTTGGCGGTGTTCAGCGTTTCGACGTTGGCCTGGTACGAGCGCGAGGCCGAGATCATGTTGACCATCTCCTGCACCGGGTCGACGTTGGGCAGCGTCACGTAGCCGTTCGCGTCGGCGGCCGGATTGCCGGGCTCGTACGCGGTCTTCATCGGCGACGGATCGTCGACCACTCCGGTCACCTGCACGCCGCCGACCTGCTGGCCGGAGCGTGTGCGCGCGCCGCCGAGCGGGCTCACCGCGAACACGACCTGCTTGGCCTTGTACGGCTGACCGTCGGGGCCCGTCGTGCTGTCCGCGTTGGCGAGGTTCGACGCCGTCACGTTGAGCCGCTCCGACTGCGCCGACATCGCGGAGCCCGCGACACCAAAAATATTCATCAGGGATGGCATGTTTCCTGACCTCTCCTGCCGGTTCGCACCGGCTTTACGTTAAGTCCCGTAGCGTTTCTGTTCGTGCGTGCATGCTGCCTGTATTCAGCTGCTGTGCGCTCTGCTTGCGTGCCGTACGGCGGGCCGGGCTTACGACGAGCCCGACGTGATCGCCGACAGCATCGTCTTGATCTGGTTCGACACGACCGTCATACCCGACTCGAAGTGCACCGTGTTGTCGGCGAACTGCACGCGCTCGGTGTCGACGTCGACCGTGTTGCCATCGAGCGCCGGCTGCACCGGGATCCGGTATTGCAGGTTGCCGTAATCGTCGGGGCTACCGCCCGTCGCCGTCAGTGTGGCCTTGCCGCTCATGTGGCCGGCCTCGGTCGTGTTCATCGACATGCCGCTCGTCACGCCCGCGGGTTGCGTCATCGCGAGCGTCGAGCTGTTCGATGCGCCTTGGCCCGCGGTGCTGCCGCCCGTCTTCTTCAGCGCGCCGGCCAGCGACGACGCGAAGTCGATATCGCGCGCCTTGTAGCCGGGCGTGTCGGCGTTCGCGATATTCGACGACAGCAGTTCCTGCCGGTATGCGCGCACATCCATCGCCTGCCGGCCGAATGCGAATTCGGCATCGAGCTTGTCCAGCATCGGAATCTCCCGAGAACGTTTCCAAGGCCGTCCCGTGTGCGCATCGTGAGAGACACGCGGCGGGTGCGAAGGCCTTTTTGCATGTGATGCATCTTATGGGCCGCGCGCAAGCGGCAATCGGACGAATAACCGGGAAAGGGGGCTTCTATTCAACGTTTGCGCGAAAGGGGGGCTCACTAGAATGCAAGGCGTACCGATGCATTCGATGGAGACCCGCGATGGACCAGCCCACCAACACCTTGCCGCAGCCGGCGAGCGGCACGACGATGCGCCGCGTGGGAGGTGGCCGGGTCGATGAACGTGTCGATGGTTCGGCGGGCGCGCTCGCCCAGCCGGTGCCGCGCTCTTTCTCGCCTTGCCTTGCGCATTGCCTGACGCGGGTGGCCGTCAACGTCGCGGTATGGGTTGCGGGCGGCATCGTGTTGCTGCCGGCTACGACCCAGGCGCAGGATGCGGGCGGCCCGATCGTGATTGCCGGGCCCGCCGAGAAAAATCCCGCCGCGCTGAACGATCTCGCGCAACGGATTCAGACGCCGGCGCAGCGCAGCGCGTCGGCGGCGTCGCTCGCTGCGGCGACCGCACAGTCGCTCGGCCGCGCGAGCGGCTCGCGCGACACCGATACGTTCGGGCGCGCCGCGAGCGCAAGCGGCGCGATCGTCATTCCGGGCGCGGGCGAGCCCGCAGCCGCCGCGCCGGCAATCATCCGCACCAACTTCAAACCGGACGCCAACGGCGTCGTGACGATTCCGCCGGCGGCCAGCACTGGGGCGTCGGGCGTCGCGCGCGTCAATGTCCAAGCGGGCCCTGCCGCCAGCGTCGCGAATCAGCGCGTGGTCGCGGCCAGTGCGCCGCAAGGCGACGGTTTCGACAGTCTCGCCGCGCGCGGCGAGCCACCCGTGTTCGGCGCGAATGGCAAGCCGATCGCGGCCGCTGCGGCGCAGGCGGCGCATCCCGGCATCGCGAGAGCGCCCGCGGCGTCGCCTGGCTCGCGCCAACCGGCGGCCGTCATTGCACAGAGAACGCCGCAGACCGCTACCGCCGCGGCGGCTGCGCAAGCCGCGCCGCTGCCGGGCCAGCAGGACCCGGAAGCGATTCACGCGAGCGCGCTCGCGTTCCTGCAACAGCAGGCCGTCGGCCTGCCCGGCAAAGCCGACATCACTGTCGCGCCCGCGTTTCCGCGCGGCCTCGCCGCGTGCACGTCGCTCGAACCGTTCATGCCGACCGGCGCGCGCCTGTGGGGCCGGCTGACGGTCGGCGTGCGCTGCGCGGGCGAGCGACCGTGGACCATCTATCTGCAGGCGCGCATCTCGCTGCATGCGACCTACTACCTCGCCGCCCGCGCGATGGCGCCGGGCGAAGTGCTCACGGCCGCCGACCTCGTCGCGCGCGAAGGCGACCTGACCGGCCTGCCGCAGGCGATCGTCACCGACCCGTCGCAGGCGGTCGGCTCGGTCTCGCTCGCGCGGATCGCGGGCGGCATGCCGCTGCGCCGCGACATGCTGAAGAGCGCGTCGGCGGTGGTGTTCGGCCAGACCGTGCGGGTCATCGCGGCCGGCGACGGTTTCTCGATCTCGTCCGAGGGCAGCGCGATGAACAACGCGTCGCCGGGCCAGCAGGTGCGCGTGAAGACCGCCAACGGCCAGATCATCTCCGGCATCGTCAAGGACGGCGGCACGGTGGAGATCCAGATGTGAGCGGGCTGGCGGCAACGAGCACCGTCGAAACGGTCGGCCCCCCGGTGGCCAGGCCAGACGGACGGAGATTGAAAGGGGTAGATGGCCACCTGGCGGCGAGCCGGGTGTCGAGCGATTGCGCTAAAGTTTTGATCAGCGGTTGCCGTTATCAGGATCAAATCGTTAGGGAAGCCAATCGTGAAAGTCGATCCCACCACCTCTTCAAATCTGCCGTCGTTGAAAGACGCTTTGTCCCGTTCGCAGCAGGGCGACGAAGCCACGCCGGCAGCCAGCACCACGCAGGGCGCGACGAGCACGGCCGCGCCGGCCGCGAGCAGCGCGTCGGGCGACACGAGCGTGAGCCTGTCGGGTCTGTCGCAGCATTTGCGCAGCCTCGCGGCCTCCGGCTCGGCCGACATCGACACGGCGCACGTCGAGTCGATCAAACAGGCGATCAAGGACGGCACACTGCAGATCGACTCCGGCAAGATCGCCGACGGCGTGCTGCAGACGGCGCGCGACCTGTTGCAGAACAAAACCTCGTCGACCGGCAACTGATCGGCATTTCGCCGTGCGGTGATCTGCCGGGCGGCGTCCGACCAACCCGGTTCGCGCGCTGTTCGCGAGCCAGTCTGCGTAGCGAGTTGTTGATATGAAAGACGCCCTCGTTGCTACCCTGATCGAAGAATATTCGACCGTCGAGGCATTCGCCTCCATCCTCACTCTCGAAACCAAAGCGCTGACGGCGGTCTCGCCGCTGGAGCAGTTGCCCGCGATCGTGGAGAAGAAAACCGAGCTGATCGGCGTGCTCGCGAGGCTCGAAGCCGCGCGCGACTCGCATCTGGCCGAACTAGGCTTTCCGACCGGCTGGTCCGGCATGGAGCTCGCGGCCAGCACCGACGCGCGCGTCGCGACGCAATGGAAGCTGCTGCAGAAAGCCGCGGATCGCGCGCGGCGCGTCAATACCAACAACGGCGAGCTGATCCGCGTGCGGATGGACTACAACGAGCGCGCGCTAAAGGCGCTGCAAGTCAACGTGCCGCGCAAGACGAATCTGTACGGACCGGATGGACGAGTTCCGGCTTATTCGGGACTTTGATCGGCCCGCCTGCCCGACCTGCAATCGCAGCAATATACGAAATGAATGAAAAAGCCCGTCGATGACGGGCTTTTTCGTTTTCCGCCGCCGCTTTTCCACCCACTTCCTTGTCCGTTCCGCGCTGCGTTAGCCGTTCGGCTAGCTGGCGCTAGTCCATCTCGTCACGTTGAAATGGTGACTTCGTTCGAGCTTTCGCCAACGCCGCGGCTTCGACGTGGCCGCAATCCGGCGGGCGGAATCTTGTTTGCTCGTGAGTTTGTGTAGGCGTGTGTATAATGGAGGGTATGATGTATGAACAGTGCCGAGGTCGTCAAATTGATTCAAGCGAACGGCTGGCAGCTCGTTCGCATAGCGGGCAGTCACCATCATTTCAGGCACCCGGGAAAACGGGGGCTCGTGACCGTCCCGCATCCGAAAAAAGATTTGCCGGCCGGCACGCTGAACAGCATTCTGAAACAGGCGGGACTCAAATGAAGCATCTGATCTTTCCGATCGCCATCGAACCCGGAGACAGCACGCACGCGTTCGGCGTCGTGGTGCCCGATATTCCAGGTTGCTACTCCGCGGGCGACACACTCGAACAAGCGTATGTGAACGCGAAAGAGGCAATCGAATCGCATCTCGAAACCTTGCTCGACGAAGGGCTCCCGTTGCCCGAGCCTCTCACGCTGGGCGAGCATCGGCGCGATCCCGAGTTCGCGGGGTTCACATGGGGTTTCGTGACGACGCGCAATATTCCGGCGTTGAAGAAGGCGGTTCGCATCAACATCTCGCTGCCCGAAGTGCTGGTGCAGGAGATCGACGCGTATGCGCAGGCGCGCGGTATGTCGCGCTCGGCGTTTCTCGCGCTCGCCGCCGAGCATGAGATGGCGAACGCCTGAGCAACGGTAGGCGGCACAGGCGCGCATCGGCATCGGCGCACCGCCGCATTTGAAAGCAGCGCTTGAAAGACGGCGTGCTGCGCCGCGGTGGCGTCAGTTCGTTTCGGCGTTCGCCCAGGCCATTTCGCGCAGTCGGGTGCGCAGGCGTGCCACGGCCTGGCTGTGCAACTGGCACACGCGCGATTCGCTGACTTCCATCACCGCGCCGATCTCGCGCAGATTCATGCCGCGCTCGTAGTACAGCGACATCAGCAGCTTCTCGCGCTCCGGCAAGCGGTCGATCGCTTCGATGAGCGCCGAGCGCAGGCTGTCGTCGAGCAGCGCCGAGAGCGGGTCGGAATGATCGACGCAGTAGCGGTCCAGAAAAGGTTCGTCGTCGGCTGAGCGGTCGAAGTCTTCGTAATAGATCAGCTGGCTGCCATGCAGGTCCTGCAGCATCGACTGATATTCCTCGAGCGGCATTTGCAGGTGCTCGGCGACCTCCGCCTCGCTCGCCGAGCGGCCGAGGTTCTGCTCCACCTTGTGCACCGCTGATTCCACTTCGCGCGACGTGCGGCGCAGGCTGCGCGGCAGCCAGTCGTTGCTGCGCAGCTCGTCGAGCATCGCGCCGCGAATCCGCTGGCTGGCATAGGTCTCGAACTGCGCGCCCTGGTCTTCCTTGTAGCGGCCGGCGGCATCCAGCAAACCGATCATGCCGGCCTGGATCAGGTCGTCGAGATCGACGCTCGCCGGCATTTTCGCGACAAGCTGCAAGCCGAGTCGACGCACGAGCGGTGCGTACTTCGTCAAAACTTCGGCCTGAGAAATCTTTCCCTGAGCGTTGTACATCGTGCTCCCCTTGTCCTTCGTGCACGCGTTTTAAGCGTGATGCGCGGACGGTTGGTCGGCGTGGTGCGCCGCTGTAACTGTCGCAGGCGCCCGCCAGGGCGTTTGCGACGACATCGCTGGCCGCATCGGCCAGTACTGCAATTCGGCGGCGAGATGGCGGAAGTCGCGCGCGGCCGGTGTCGACGGAAACGCGTCGACCACGCAGCGCGACAGCTCGAGTGCCCGTGCGATGCGCACGTCGGCCGCAATGCAGCCGGCGTTTTCCAACGCGACGGTCAGGTAACGGCCGGCCACGCCGGCGAGATTCGCGAACGCGGCTTGCGCGTCGTTGGCGCTTTGCACGTGATTCGCGAGCACGCGCAACTGCGCGATCGCGTGCGCGTAATGCAAACGCTTGATGCACGCATAGGCCTCGGTGATCGCTTCGCCCGACATGCGCGCGACGATCATCACGTCATGCGCCTGCTTCGCGAGCGGCGACAGATGCCCTTCGTCGTCGAGCTGCGCGTCGATCAGCACGATATCGGCCGAACCGCCGAGCAGCGCACTGAGTTCGGCCTCCGTATGCCCCTCGCGGTTGTTGCGCGAGGCGGACAGCACCGAAAAGCCGAGCGCGTGACGCGCGGCGGCGAAATCGACCGGGCTCTCGCCGCGCATCACCGCCGCGAAGTTGCCCGCGCCGCGCAAGCCGCCAAGCATCGCGCTCACCGATTTCTCACCGACGCATTCGTCGATCACCAGCACGTCCTTGCCCTGCTGTGCGAGCGCGGCGGCGAGGTTGACCGCCACGGTCGTATTGCCGACGCCCGACGACGCAGCCGCCAACGCGATCACGCGCGCGCCGCCGCGCGCGAGGAGCCGCCGCAACCCTTCGGCTTGATCTGAAATGAACTTATCCAAAGCGAACCTCGTGCAGCTCGGCCGTCGAACGTGCGGACAGCGAGGACAGCAAAGCGGGGATGTCGTCGTCGTGCGGCACGAACGGCGAGTTGTCGCGCGGAATGCAGAAGGTGCTCTTGATCAGGAATTTTTTCGTCGCGACGTAAAGGTTCTCCGGCACCTTCTGTCCGGTCGATACGTAATGCACCGGCAGCTTGTAGCGGATCACCGTATCGAGCACGCCGCCGAGGTTGGTCGCTTCGTCGAGCTTGGTCAGAATGCAGCCGGCGAGCGGCTGCTGGTCCGGCGCGCGCTGATACGCCTGCACGACTTCGTTCAGCGTGTCGCCGTGGCTCGTCGCGTTGAGCAGCAACAGACGCTGCACCGGCTGGCCGGCGCGGCTTAGCATCGCGATCTGGTCGGACACGAGCCGGTCGCGCTGGCTCATACCGATCGTGTCGATCAGCACGATGTGCTTGTTGCGCAATTCCGAGAGCGCGAGCTGCAGATCGGCGCTGTCCTTCACCGCATGCACCGAAACGCCGAGAATCTTGCCGAAGATGCGCAGTTGTTCATGACCGCCGATGCGGTAGCTGTCGGTCGTCAGCAGCGCCACCTTGCTCGCGCCGAAGCGCATCACGCAGCGCGCTGCGAGCTTCGCGGTGGTCGTCGTCTTGCCGACGCCGGTCGGCCCCATCAGCGCGAATACGCCGCCGCGCTCCATCAGCGCGTCTTCGTCCTCCATCACCGGCAGGTTCGACTCGAGCACCGAGCGCACCCAGTCCATGCCGCCGTCCATCGTGTCGACATCTTCGGGCATGTTGTCGACCAGCATCTGCACGAGCTGCGCGGAAAAGCCGGCGGCGAACAGATGCTTGGTGAGCGCGGCGCGTGCGGGAGTGCGGCGCTGTCGATCGCCCCACAGCAGACCCGCGAAGTGCTCTTCCATCATGTCGCGCATCGACGACAGCTCGTTCATCACGGTGTCCTTGACGACCTGCTCCATGCGCCCCTTGATCGCTTCGGCGACGGCGGACGGCGTGCGGCTTTCGTCAGTAGCGGACGGCACGGGTGCGATCTTCTGAGCGGCGCGGCGCGCAGCGACTTCGGCGGCTTCGCGCGCCCAGTCGGGCGTGTCGATCAGCGGCGGCACGGCGGCCGGCCGCGCGTCGACCGCGCTGCCGAGGCCTTTGGCCGTCGCGACGGCGGGCGTCATCGCGGCGGGACGCGCGCTGTATTGGCCGCTTTGTTGCTGCTGCTCGGCCGCGATGCGGCGCGCGTGATCGATGAGCCACGGATTCGACTCGGCCATCGTGCGCGGCGCGGCGGCTTCGCTCGATGCGATAGCCGGCGGTACCGGCCCGCCGGCAGTTTTCAGCAAATCCGCGCGGATGTCTTTCGACAGGCGCGCGGCCGCGGCGCGGGCGCTCGCACCGGAAGGCGTGGCGGCAGCGGCGCCGGTGGCCGGTGCGTTGAACGATGTGGCCGCGCTGGAGGCCGACTGGCTCACGGCGGGCGCGGCGCCTGCCGCGATGGCCGCGGACGCGCCGGTCGTGCCCAGCATCGCCGGGGCGATTGGCGGATTGCCGGGCAACGCGGCGGCCATGAAATCCGCAGCCGCATTCGCCGGCTCGATCGCCGGCGTCGCTTCACCACCCGCTTCCGGGCTCGCGCCGAACACCGACGAAAACACGTCCGGCATTGCGCTCGCGTACGGATTCGTCGGCGCCGCGAACAAGCCGCGCGGCGCTAGCGTCGATGCCGCACCTGAGCCCGTGCCGAGCGCCGCGGCCTGCGCGCCTTCGTGCGCTTTCGGCGTGATCGCGGCGAGATCGCTATCGGCGAGCGCGACGATTTCGACGCTGCCGTCGTCCATCGTGCGATTCGACAGCACGACCGCATCGGAGCCAAGTGCTTCGCGAACGAGACGCAGCGCGTCGCGACTGGTAGCACCGACAAATTTACGAATGTTCAAGCTGGACCCCCGATGAGGTATACGGACTGACGGACCGGCAATACACCGCTTCCCATTGCGATCAATTATTGCGAAAGGCGTCGGGCGACGATCGATGGATAAAGACCGTTAAAGGTGGGTAATTCGCGCGATGGACACACCGCAGACGCATCGTTCGACGAGCCTGGGAGAGCCGTGCAAACGCAAACCCGGCGCCCCATTGGAGCGCCGGTTTGCGTTGTATCGACAGCCGCGAGCGAGCGACCTTCGTCAGCCGTGCGCGCCGATCAGATTGACCACCTTGACGTTGCGCGTATCGGGCACTTCCGCATACGAGAGCACCTTCAGCTGCGGCAGGCTGCGGCGCAGGAAGCGCGCGAGCATCGGCCGCAGTGCGTGCTGCACCAGCAGCACCGGAGCGAGGCCCAGGTTCTGCTGACGCGTCATCGCTTTCTGCGTTTCGGTGAGCAGCGTGTTCGCGAGACCCGGTTCGAGGCCCGGGTTCGGTCCGGTCGATAGCGCCTGCGACAGCACCCGTTCGAGGTTCGCGTCGAGGCCCATCACCTGCATGTCGGCGGTGCCGGGGAACCACTGCTGCGTGATCGCGCGGCCCAGCGCGAGCCGCACCGCGGCGGTGAGGTCGTGCGGGTCGGTGAGCTTGGTCGCGTGTTCGGCGAGCGCTTCGAGGATCGTGCGCATGTCGCGAATCGGCACGCCTTCTTCGAGCAGGTTCTGCAGCACCTTTTGCAGCGTGGTGAGCGGCAGCATCTTCGGCACCAGATCGTCGACGAGCGACGCCGTGTCCTTCTGCATCCGCTCGACCAGCGACTGCACTTCGCGGCGGCCGAGCAGCTCCGACGCGTGCGTGACGACGAGGTGATTCAGGTGCGTCGCGACCACCGTGCTCGAATCGACGACCGTGTAGCCGTATACCTGCGCCTGTTCGCGCAGATTCGTGTCGATCCAGATGGCGGGCAGGCCGAACGCCGGGTCATGGGTCGGCGTGCCCGGCAGCGCGGCCGATACCTGGCCCGGGTTGATCGCGAGCCACTGGCCCGGATACGCCTCGCCCGAGCCGACCTCGACGCCCTTCAACGCGATCCGATAGCCGTTCGGCCGCAATTCGAGGTTGTCGCGGATATGAATGACCGGCGGCAAGAAGCCGATTTCCTGCGCGAACTTCTTGCGGATGCTCTTGATCCGCTTGAGCAGCTCGCCGTCCGAGTTCTTGTCGACGAGCGGAATCAGCCGGTAGCCGACTTCGAGGCCGAGCGTGTCGATCATCGTCACGTCGTCCCAGCTCGCCTCGGCGTTTTCGACCGGCGCCAGCGCGGCCGGCGCGACGTCGACGAGCGCCGGTGCGTTCTTGCGCTCCTCGGTGCGCTTCTTTATCGTGCGGCCGAGCTGGATCAGGCCGCCGCCGAGAATCAGGAACGCGAAGTGCGGCATGCCCGGGATCAGGCCCATCAGCACGAGAATGCAGCCGGTGATCATCAGCACGCGCGGGTTCGCGAACAGCTGGCCGGTCAGCTGCGTGCCGATGTCCTCGTTGGTCGCGACGCGCGAGACGATCACGCCGGCCGCCGTCGAAATCACCAGCGACGGAATCTGCGCGACGAGGCCGTCGCCGATCGTCAGCAGCGTGTAGTTCTTGCCCGCCGCGGCAAAACTCATGTCGTGCTGGACCATCCCGACGATCAGCCCGCCGATGATGTTGATCACCATGATCAGGAGGCCGGCGACCGCATCGCCTCGCACGAACTTGCTCGCACCGTCCATCGAGCCGTAGAACTCGGCTTCCTGCGAGATCTCCTTGCGCCGCGTGCGAGCCTGCTCTTCGTTGATGAGGCCGGCGTTCAGATCGGCGTCGATCGCCATCTGCTTGCCGGGCATCGCGTCGAGCGTGAAGCGCGCGGACACTTCGGCGATCCGCCCGGCGCCCTTGGTGATCACCATGAAGTTGATCACCATCAGGATCACGAATACGACGATACCAACCGCGAAGTTGCCGCCCACGAGGAAGTGGCCGAACGATTCGATCACCTGACCGGCCGCATCGGGACCGGTATGGCCTTCGAGCAGCACGACCCGCGTCGAGGCGACGTTCAGCGACAGCCGCAGCAGCGTCGAGAACAGCAGCACGCTCGGGAACGCGGCGAAGTCGAGCGGCTTCATCGTGTACATGCTGACGAGCAGCACCATCACCGACAGCGCGATGTTGAACGTGAACAGCAGATCCAGCAGGAACGGCGGCAACGGCAGAATCATCATGCCGAGGATCATGCAGATCAGCACCGGCCCGGCGAGGGCGCGCAGGTTGGTGCTGCTCAGCGCATCCGGCCGTCGGGCGAGGAAACCGGCGCGAGCGTTCATGCGGAGGCTCCGTTGTTGTCGCCGCTAGTGGCGTCGTTGGGGCTGTCGTCGGTCGGGTTCAGCGTGTTGGCGGCTTCCTCGGCGGCGTCCTCGTCCGATACGCCGCCCTTGTCGAGTTCGGGCGGCACGTCGAGTTCGGTCGGCGCGACCGGCACGTCGCCGCCTTCGGCCTTGAAGCGGCGCAGCTGATAGACCCACGCGAGCACTTCCGCGACCGCGCCATAGAGCGGCCCCGGAATCTCGCGATTCAGATCGACGTTGTGATAGAGCGCACGCGCGAGCGGCGGCGCTTCGAGCAGCGGCACGTTGTTTTCGGTGGCGATCTCGCGAATCCGCGCGGCCACGAGGTTCACGCCCTTCGCGACCACCTTCGGCGCGCGCATCTCGCCATCCGTGTATTGCAGCGCGACCGCGAAGTGCGTCGGGTTCGTCACGACCACGTCGGCCTTCGGCACTTGGGCCATCATGCGGCGCCGCGCGATCGCGCGCTGCTGCTGGCGAATCTTGCCCTTGATGTGCGGATCGCCTTCGCTCTCGCGATGCTCACGCTTCACTTCTTCCTTCGTCATGCGCAACTTCTTGTGGAACGACCACAGCTGGTACGGCACGTCGAGCGCGGCCACCGCGAACATGCCGGCCACCGTCATGCCGCAGCAGACCGCGATCAGATGCACGGAGTTGGCGAGCGCGAGATTGAGCGGCTGCGTCGCGAGCGCGAGGAATTGCTCGTGGCGATTCCAGATCGCCGTGCCGCCGATCAACCCCACCACCAGCGTCTTCGCGAGCGACATGCCGAGCTGGATCGGTCCGTTGATCGAAAACATGCGGCCGAGGCCCTCGATCGGGTTCAGCCGGTTGAACTTAGGCTCGAGCGCTTTCCCCGACAGCTGCCAGCCGCCCAGCGCCATCGGTGCGAGCAGCGCGGCAAGTCCGGTGACGCCGAGTATCGGCACGAGCGCGTAGAGTCCTTCGCGACCCGCTGTGCCCGCGCCGATCAGCATGCGGCTGGTGTCGAACGCGCTCGCGTGGTTGAAGGTGAGCGACGCACGCAGCATGTTCTGCAAATGCTCGCCGATGCTACCCGACATGCCCCATACGCCGTAGAACCCGGCCGCGAGTAGCGCGAAGGTCGACAGTTCCCGCGAACGCACGATCTGCCCCTCCTCGCGCGCCTTCTGCAGGCGCCGAGGGGTGGCGGATTCGGTTTTTTCGAGGTCGCTGTCCTCTGCCACAAAGCTCTCCAGTCGGCCGAGGCACGGCGCCTCTTTCCAGTGAGAGCGATTATTCCTGCTCGACGCAAGCGCCGATCGGCGGATAAGGGCGGAGAAACCGGGGTATTTCGACGGATGAGCGGACGGCCCGCGCGTTTGTCACGCGCGCCGTCCGGCATTGGATCGACGTGCGGCTTCAGTAGCCGACGAAGGGGGCGGGGCCGCCGCTCGCGGTCTGATCGAGTTGGTAGTACACGTGGCGGCCGTAGAAGAACGGCAGACCGAGGTCGAAGCTGGCGTTGCCGCCAATCTGGCCGGCGAGAGTATTGAACGCGTAGTTGCTGCCGTTGGCGAACAGCGTCTGCGCGTTCACGATGCCGATGCTCGCGACCGCCGACACGTTGTTCAACCCGACCAGCGTGATCGTGCGGGTCTGCGCCGACGACGGACAATAGAAGCCCGCGAATTGGCTGGCGCACAGCGTGAGCGTGCTATCGCTGAAGAAGTACGCGTTCGAGCCGGAATCGAGGAACGCCTGGACGGTCTTGCCGTTGAAGGTGCTGTTGTTGAGGTCGCCGAATGCGTCGGTCGTGAAGACCTGCGCAGCGCCAAGCGGGTTGTTCCCCTGCGTGCCGATGCCGAACACCAGCGTGCCGGTCGCCGACGCCTGGCCGGTGTTCGAGACCGGTGCCATCTGCACGATCACGCCGTTGTTGTCGAGCGGGAATTTCGCGACAGGGTTGGCGACCTGTTGCGTCAGCGGCACCGCGGTGCGCGTGCACGACGTGCCGTTCGGACAGGCGAAATAGTTGCTGTAGATCGCCGCCTTGGTCGGGTCCGCGCACGTCGCGCCGCAATCGTTCAGCGCGGTGCCGATGCCGAGAATGCCATTCGCGCCGAGATCGCTCACCGTGTTCTGCGCCGAGCCATTCCCGCAGCCGGGCGTGGGCACCGTACTCGCCGCCTTGTCACCGATGATCTGCAGCGGGATGCTGCTGGTCGTCGTTTCACCGCCGATCGTCACGATCGCGGTGCGCACCGAGCCCCACGTGTAACCGTCCGCGAACGTCGCGCACTCGGCGAGCTGCGCGCCGTTGCTGCCAATCGTGCTGACCGGCAGTGCGCCGAGCACCGTCGAATTGAGCGTGGAGCTGACCACGCGCAAGCCGAACGAGCCGGTGTCGACCTGGATATTGTCGATCGTCTGGCAGTTGCTGGTCGAGCCCGGCGCGCAGATCGTCACGCTGACGGTCGGGATGTTGATGACACCGGCCGCGCCCCGGCCGACCGTGATCGGCACGGTGTTCGACGCGTTCGCGGAGATCGGCTGCTGGGTCGGGCTGGCCGGCAGCGAACCGCCGTTCAGTCCGTTCGAGGTGTTGTTGCCATTGTTGGAACTCGAGTTGTTGTCGCTACCGCCGCCGCCTCCGCCGCAGGCGACGAGCGTCGCCGTGAGCAGCACGGCAAGCGCGGCCTGCATCCAGCTTTTGATATTCGCGGTCGTGAGCATGGTTCGCATCGTGGTCCTCGCCGTTACTGGATGTCGGAACCGCTGACGCCGGCCGGCAGCGCGGACGGCAGCCACGCGACGCCGCTGAACGCGCCCATGTGGCCGCCCGAACGCACCACCAGCCCGCTGTCGTCGACGGCGACCGGCCCCCGCGCATTGCCGCGCGCGGCCCGAACTGCCTTCACGCCGGCCACGTACTGCGGAAAATAACTGCCGAGCAGATCACTGAGATCGGGCATTTGCGGACCATGCCACGAAATGCCGAATACCGCGCCGCTCGTGCTCAGATATTCGCGCACCACGGTGCCGTTGCCGAACGTGGTCTCGCGTACCGTGTAGAAAGCGGATGTGGTGGATGTGGACGATGCCGCGCTCGATTCAGAACGCATGACACTTTGCGCCGCGCCGCTGGCGGGCTGCACCACGCGGGACGACACCGAGGCGTCGGATGGGGGGGTAAGCGGCGCGCTGCCCAGCGCCGCATGGGCGGACTGCGCGGCCGTCAGGGCCAACAACGAACACGGCAACACGAGCGCCGTGACTCCGACGCGACCAATACGACTCCACATGAGAAGCTCCTCCCGAGCCGCGGAACGCTTCGCCGATTGGGCGAAGCGGCCGCTTATAGGCAGATGATACGGCACCGCCGCGGCCGCAACGCTGAGGGGGGCCGCCTCACCGCGCGACCGCCCGGCGTCGCGCTAGCCGGGTGCCGTACCGCTTTGACCTCGTAGTATGCCTGCGGATTCTTTCAGCGGCGCAAGGCGCGCCCGCGCGCGCGACTTACCCGCCTATTTCTAACAGGAAACCGGACGGAAGATGGGTACTCGGCGCGCATTGAACGCGTGTTTGGCGCGAATCGCGGAGAAGCCAGCAGCCCGGCACGCCTGCCGGGCCGAATCAGTCGATCAGAAACCGAGGCTCGCGAGCAGATCGTCGACCTGCGATTGATCCTGCACCACATCCGTCTTGCCTTCTGGATTGATCTGCGGACCGTTGAGCAGATGCTCGGGGCTGCCCGTCGACGACACCTCCGCCTTGAGAGCCGCGGCGTTCGCCGCGAACTGCTCGCGCCGCTCGAGCGCGATGTTCTCGACCAGCACGCCGAGCAGCTGCTGCTCGATCAGATAGACGACGTCGGTGATCTTCTTGATCACCTGGCCGGTCAGATCCTGGAAGTCCTGCGCGAGCATGATCTCCATCAGCTGCGAGTTGGTCGCGCCGGTCGCCTCGGGCACGCCGCGCAGGAAGGTGCGCGTGTCGTTCATCAGCGCGCGCACTTCCTCGCGCTCGATCGGCGCCGCGTACCACTGCTCCCAGCGCGCGTCGAGCGTGCCCGCGTCTTTCTGCAGCTGCTCCTGGATCGGCTTCGCGACGTCGATCGCCGACAGTACGCGCTCGGCGGCCTGCTCGGTCATGTTGGCGATGTACTTCAGACGATCGCGGGCATCGGGCACGGCTTCGGCCGCGCGCTCGACGTGCTTGTCGAGCCCGAGTTCGCGCATCGAATCGCGCAGCGTGCGCGTAAGTTGTCCGATGCGGGCAAGGATGCGGTCCGACGCGAAGTCGCCGCTGTCGTTGCCCGCTTCGGCGCCAGGCGTTTGGGTCGGCGGCGTCACATCAGCTCCCGGCTTTCGCCATCTTCTCGAGGATCTTGTTGAGCTTCTCGTCGAGCGTCGCGGCCGTGAACGGCTTGACGACGTAACCGCTCGCGCCGGCCTGCGCCGCCGCGATGATGTTTTCCTTCTTCGACTCGGCCGTCACCATCAACACCGGCAGGTGCGCGAGGCTCGCGTCGGCGCGGATTTCCTTCAGCATCGCGAGACCGTCGAGGTTCGGCATGTTCCAGTCCGAGATCACGAACTCGTAGCTGCCGCTGCGCAGACGCGCGAGACCGGCCGCACCGTCTTCCGCCTCGTCGACGTTCGAGTAGCCCAGTTCCTTCAGCAGGTTGCGGACGATCCGGCGCATCGTCGGAAAATCGTCAACCACCAGAATCTTCATTCCCTTGTCCATTTCTTTCCCTTTGCTTGATCCATGTTGCGGCGCTCGGCCACGTCATTCCATCCGGCACGCATCATACCCGCTGAACGCGGTCACCCATCGACGACAAACGCGCCATCACACGCCGGCTCATTTCCGGCAGCGCGGCGATTTCGTCGGCCGCGCCGAGCGCGATCGCCTCGCGCGGCATGCCGAACACGATGCAACTCGCCTCGTCCTGCGCCAGCGTGTAGGCACCGGCCTTTTTCATCTCCAGCAGCCCGGCCGCGCCGTCGCGCCCCATGCCGGTCAGAATCACGCCGACCGCGTTCTTGCCCGCATGTTGCGCGGCCGAACGGAACAGCACATCGACCGACGGACGATGCCGGTTCACCGGCGGGTCGTCGGACAGATGCGCAATATAGTTCGCACCGCTCCTCGCGAGTAACAGATGCGCATGGCCCGGCGCGATGTACGCGTGCCCCGGCAGCACACGCTCGCCGTGCTCCGCTTCTTTAACGGTAATCCGGCACAAACCATTGAGGCGTTGCGCGAAAGATTTCGTAAAGCCCGGCGGCATGTGTTGCGCGATCAGCACCGCGGGCGCGTCGGGCGGCAGCGGCACCAGCACTTCGCGGATCGCTTCGGTGCCGCCCGTCGAGGCGCCGACGATAACCAGCTTCTCGGTACTCAGCAGCGGGTTGTTGAAGAGCGGCGCGGAGCCGACCGGCGCATTCGCGGCCTGCGTGGCCGCATGCTGCGCGGGCGCGGCCTGGCGCACGCGCGCGCGGGCTGCCGCGCGAATCTTGTCGGCGAGCTTTTCCGAGTAGTCGAGCATGCCGTCGCGAATGCCGACCTTCGGCTTGGTCACGAAATCGACCGCGCCGAGTTCGAGCGCGCGCAGCGTGATTTCGTTGCCGCGCTCGGTCAGCGACGACACCATCACGACCGGCATCGGCCGCAGACGCATCAGCTTCTCGAGAAAGTCGAGGCCGTCCATGCGCGGCATTTCGACGTCGAGCGTCAACACGTCCGGGTGGTGCTGCTTGATGAGCTCGCGCGCGACGAGCGGATCGGGTGCCGTCGCGACCACCGTCATGTCCGGCTGGCCATTGATGATTTCGGTCATCAGGCTGCGGATCAGCGCCGAATCGTCGACGCACAATACCTTGATCTTTTGCACAGCGCTCACGCCTCCTCTGTAGTTCTGGCGTTGTTGGAATGAGTCGGGCGCGGGCTCGCGCCGAACAGTTCGATTCTCGGCCGCGCGGCGGCGGCGGCCGGCTTCGCGAACAGCTCGACCCGCTTGCGCGCGGCGGCGAGCCGCTCGGCGCGCGCTTCGGCGCTTTGTCGCACGAGCGCCTGTTCGCGCTCGGCGACGCCCGCTTCCTGTTGCAAGCGCAATTTCTTCACCATCACCTGACCGGTGCGCGGCATGAACGCGACCTTGCGCGGGTGCGAGCCCTGCAGGTCCTCGGCGACGATGCGGATCTTTTCGGTGGCCAGATAGCGGCGCACGAACTCCGAGTTGCGATCGCCGATGTTCATCGTCGTCATGCCCGCGAGCACCGCGCCGCCGCCGAACACCTTGGCCTCGAAGCGCTCGCGCCGGCCGCCCGCCTTGATCAGTTCGTTGATCAGCACTTCCATCGCGTACGCGCCGTAGCGCATCGAGTCCGACGCGGCCTGCGCGACGTCGGCGCCGTCGTCGGGCAGCATGAAGTGATTCATGCCGCCGATGCCCGCGGTGCGGTCCTGGATGCAGGCCGCGACGCACGAGCCGAGCACGGTCACGAGCACCATGTCTTCGCTCGTCGTGTAGAACTCGTTGGGCAACAGCTTCACGCCGGGGCGCTGGAAGTGGTTGTCGTAGTACAGGTTCGAAGCGATCGGCAGCGTGCTGCTCATGCGGCCACCCCGCTCGATTGATGCGCGTCATGCGCGTCGGCGCGCGAGGGCGCGCGCGCACCGCCCGCGTCGCGCGTCAGTTCGTAGACGGTCTGGCCGCGCAGCCGGAACGCTTGCGTCACGTACGTGAAGTTTTCGGAATGGCCGGCGAACAACAGGCCGCCCGATTTCATCAGCGGCTCGAAGCGCGACAGCACCTGCGCCTGCGTCGGCTTGTCGAAATAGATCATCACGTTGCGGCAGAAGATCGCGTCGAACTGCGTGCGCAACTGGTAATCGCGATTGGTCAGGTTCAGTTGCTCGAAGCGCACGAGCGCGCGCACTTCGGGACGCACCTTGACCATCCCCGCATGCGCGCCGGTGCCCTTCAGGAAGAAGCGCTTCAACCGCTCGGGCGACAGGTGCTTGACCTGGTCGAACTGGTAGACGCCGGCCTCGGCCTTCGCGAGCACCTGGGTGTCGATGTCGGTCGCGAGCACCGACGCCTGGCGCGCGCCGCTGTCGCCGAGCGCTTCGAGCAGCGTCATCGCGATCGAGTACGGCTCCTCGCCCGTCGATGCCGCCGAGCACCACACGGACACCGGTTGCGCACGGCGCGGCACGAACTCGGCGAGGATCGGAAAGTGATGGGCTTCCCGGAAAAACGCCGTGAGGTTGGTGGTCAGGGCATTGGTGAACGCTTCCCACTCGGCCGGATCGTTTTCCGCTTCGAGCAGATCGAGATACTGCCGGAACGTATCGATGCCGCGCGCCCGCAAGCGGCGCGCGAGGCGGCTATACGCCATGTCGCGCTTGTGGTCCGACAGCGAGATGCCCGCCCCGCGATGAATCAGGTCGCGGATGCGGGCGAAATCCTCCGCCGTAAATTCGAAGTCGCGGCCCGTCTCGACGGACCTGGCCGGCTCTGTGCCGTCAGGTGCTGCCCGCGCGGGGCGTTGTGTTGCGCGCGTTGCCATCATCAAAATTCCTGTCTGCGATATGAGCCGTCACGCTCGCCTCCCAGCCGGACTGCCCGGGAGGTAGGAATTGTCGTCGCGGGGTCGCGCCCTCCCGCGAGTACCATCGACGTATGGCCGGCTCGCGACACGCGTGCTGCTGCGCGTGTTTCGATGCTTCGCCCATCCGCGCGCGCGATGCCGGTTGACCACATGTCACTCTGCCGTTGCCTAAAACGTTTCCCAGTCCGCGTCCGAGCCCGCCTTCGCCGTGCTCGGCGGAGCGACGCGCGTAGCCGTGTCGGTCGCGACGCGAGCCGCGGCTGCGGCCGGCCGGGGCTTCAATGCCGGTTCGACGCGTGCGGCCGCGTCGTGCTGGGTGGGGGGCGCCGCGCTCGCCGCGGTTGCCTTCGATTCCTTGCTCGCGCCCATCGGGTTCACCGGAGTCGCCGCGCTCGCCGCTTGCGGTGCAGCCTTGGCGAACTTCGCGGGCGTCTGCGCACGCGTCGCCGGGGCGCTCTGACGCGCCGGTGTGCCGGTTACCTTCCAGCCGCCCAGCACCGCCTGCAACTGCCGCGTCTGATCTTCGAGCGACGCCGCCGCGGCCGCCGCCTGTTCGACCAGCGCCGCGTTCTGCTGCGTGACCGAATCCATCTGCACGACCGCGCGGTTCACCTGCTCGATGCCGCCCGACTGCTCTTCCGACGCCGCGCTGATCTCGCCCATGATGTCGGTCACGCGACGCACCGCCTGCACGATTTCGTCCATCGTCGTGCCCGCGCGGCCGACCAGCTCGGAGCCGCTCTTGACCTTGTCGGCCGAATCGCCGATCAGCTCCTTGATTTCCTTCGCGGCGCTCGCGCTGCGCTGCGCGAGGCTGCGCACTTCGCCCGCGACGACCGCGAATCCACGGCCCTGTTCGCCGGCGCGTGCGGCTTCGACCGCCGCGTTCAGCGCGAGGATGTTGGTCTGGAACGCGATGCCCTCGATCACGCCGATGATGTCGACGACCTTGTTCGAACTGGTCGCGATTTCCTGCATCGTCGTGACGACCTGGCTCACCACGTCGCCGCCGCGCGTCGCGATGTCCGACGCGTTGACGGCGAGCTGGCTCGCCTGGCGCGCGTTCTCGGTGTTCTGCCGCACGGTGCCGGTCAGCTGATCCATGCTCGATGCGGTTTCCTGCAGCGACGCCGCTTGCTGCTCGGTGCGCTGTGACAGATCGGTGTTGCCCATGGCGATTTCGCGCGCGCCGGTGTCGATCGATTCGGTGCCGCTGCGGACCGCGCGCACCATCGTCGCGAGGCTTTCCTGCATCCGCTTGATGCCCGCGAACAGACGACCGATTTCATTGTTGCTGAACACCTCGACGGGGGTGGACAGGTCGCCCCCGGCGATCCGCTCGAAACAGGCGGTCGCGTCGTTCAGCGGCTGCACGATGAGCCCGCGCAGCGCGAAACGGATGCCGACCACCACCAGCAGCGCGAACGCCGTGGTCACGCCGATCAGCATGATCATCAGCGACGCGTTCGACTGCGCGCTCGTTTCCTGATCGGCCACGCTCTGCTGCAGCGCCTGGATCACCGCGGCGGCGGCCGCGTCGTAGGCGATGAACATCGGGCTGATCTTCGTGTCCGCGACCGCGTGATACGCGTCGAGATTGTTCGCGTTCAACGCGGCGAATTCGACGTCGACGCCGTCGTGCATCACCGTCGTATGTTTCGCGAGCACATCGTCGAGCAACGGCTGCTCGACACCGTGCTTCGGCGCGTCGAGATACGCCTGCCAGCTCTGCTTGCTCTTGCCGAGCAGCTCCTGCGCGCGATCGAGCGCCTTCTTCGCCTCCTCCGCGTTGCCGGCGGCCGTCAGCGTGTTGAAGCGATCGATCGCGATGCGCGAACGCAACAGATACGCCGACGCATCGTCGAGCGCATGAATCGCGACCAGTTCGCCGCGCGCGATGCGATCGAGCGAGCCGCTCGCGCGATTCAGCGCGGACAGCCCGAGCGCGCCGACTACCACGGTCAGCGTCACCAGAAGAATCCCCACCATCGTCAGCGACGTGCGGATCGACCACCTGCTCAGCATTTTGATGCTCCTTGTGCCGGGTTCCGTTACTGCCTGCGCTCAGGCGCCGAGCGTTTCGATCAGCGACATCTCGGAGCTGGTCATCAGCTTCTCGATGTCCATCAGGATCAGCATGCGGCCGTCGACCGTGCCGAGACCGGTCAGGTATTCGGTCGTCAGCGTCGCGCCGAATTCAGGCGCCGGCATGATCTGATCGACCGCGAGCGTCAGCACGTCCGACACGCCGTCCACGACCATGCCGACCACGCGATGCGCGACGTTCAGGATGATCACGACGGTCTGATGGTCGTACTCGACGCGGCCGAGATGGAACTTGATCCGCATGTCGACGATCGGCACGATGATGCCGCGCAGGTTGATCACGCCCTTGATGAACTCGGGCGCGTTGGCGATGCGCGTCACGTTGTCGTAGCCGCGGATTTCCTGCACCTTGAGGATGTCGATGCCGTACTCTTCCGCGCCGAGCGTGAAGACGAGGAATTCCTGACCGCCGGCGTCCGCCTGCGCGTCGCGGCGGCCATTCGTACCGCTCGCGTTTGCGACGCTCGAATTGATGGATTGGACTTCTGCCACGTTAGCCCCCAAACGGTTGGGATGAATTGAATTGAAGTTGTGTTGCGAATGTCTGTCAGTGCCGCGTTTGCTGCATGCGTTAGGCGACGCTCATCGCCTGCGCATGCCCATGCGCATGACGCGATTCGCGGTTCAGCGCCGCGACGTCCACGATCAGCGCGACGCTGCCGTCGCCCAGAATGGTCGCCGCGGAAATGCCGTGCACCTTGCGGTAGTTCGTTTCCAGATTCTTCACGACCACCTGCTGCTGGCCGACGAGTTCATCGATCAGCATCGCGAAGCGCCGTCCCTCGGTCTGCATGATCGTGACGATGCCCTGCGTCGGCTCCCGCTTCGCATCCGATACGTTGAACACCTCGTGCAGCGCGACCAGCGGCAGGTATTCGCCGCGCACGCGCACCACGCGCTCGCCGTTGGCGACCGTGTAAATGTCTTCGGCTCGCGGTTGCAGCGACTCCATCACGAAGTTCAGCGGCAGGATGAAGATCTCGTTGCCGACCTTCACCGACATGCCGTCGAGGATCGCGAGCGTGAGCGGCAGCACGATCCGCGTGGTGCTGCCCTTGCCCGCGTGCGACGTGATCTCGACGTGACCGCCCATCGACTGGATGTTGCGCTTCACCACGTCCATGCCGACGCCGCGGCCGGACACGTCGGTGACCTGCTCCGCGGTCGAGAAGCCCGGCAGGAAGATCAGGTTCCAGACTTCCTCGTCGCTCATCGTGTCGCTGACCTGCATGCCCTGCTTGGCCGCCTTCGCGAGAATCTTGTCGCGGCGCAGGCCCGCGCCGTCGTCGCTGACCTCGATGACGATGTTGCCGCCGTGGTGCGCCGCCGACAGCACCAGCTGACCGGTCGAATCCTTGCCCGCCGCGCGCCGCGCCTCGACGGTTTCGATGCCGTGGTCGAGACTGTTGCGCACGAGGTGCGTCAACGGGTCGATGATCCGTTCGATGAGGCTCTTGTCGAGTTCGGTCGCCTGACCGAAGGTGACGAGTTCGACCTCCTTGCCGAGTTTCGCCGCGAGATCGCGCACCAGACGCGGGAAGCGGCTGAACACGTAATCCATCGGCATCATGCGGATCGACATCACCGCTTCCTGCAGATCGCGCGCGTTGCGCTCGAGTTGCGCCATGCCGTTGAAGAGCCGGTCGTGCAGCGCCGGATCGAACGTGCTGGTGGTCTCCGCGAGCATCGCCTGCGTGATCACCAACTCGCCGACCAGGTTGATTAGCTGATCGACCTTCTCGACGCCGACCCGAATCGAGCTGCCTTCGGCGCCGGCCGCCGCGGCGGCCGGACGGGCCGCCTTGCGGTCCTGATCGGCGGACGCGGCCGAAGCCGGTTTGGCCGCAGCCTGAGCCGCCGCGGGTGCCGCTGGCGGCGACTCGATGCTGTCCGCCTGACCGGGCGCGCTTGCGGCCGAAGCGGTGAGGGCCGCCGGGGTCGACGATGCTGCGGGCTCCGTGTGAAGGACCGGCTGCGCCTGCGCTTGCGCCGCGGGAGCGGCGGGCGCGACCTGCGCAGTTTGCGCCGGTGTCGGAGCGGCAGCGTCGGGCGTTCCAGGTTCGCCCTGCTGCGCGTCGTCCACCGGCGCGGTGCCACGGCCGATCGTGATCTGACTTTCGTCGATCACGAAGCAGCACACGGCGATGATGTCGTCGGAAGATACGTCGCTCGAGAGCCACAGCATCAGATCGCTGCCGCTCTTGACCTGCCCGACGATGTTGCCCAGGTTGCCCAGCTCTTCGGTGAGCAGTTCCTGGTCTTTCTCTCCCACGCCCCGTAGCGTAATTTTCATATGTGGGCCGGCGCTGTCGGCCGTGCCCGCGGCTTGTCCGGTCTGTGCCGGTTCGCCGTCGATCCATTCGCCCGCCGCTTGCACCGCCTGTTCGACGACGTGCTCGGGCGGAGTGCCGCCTTGCTGCTGTACCGCGGTTGCTTGTGTTGTTGTTTGGGTTGCCGTCGCCTGCGCTGCTGCGGGCGCGGGTGCGCTCACGGCCGGCGCGGTTTCGGCGCTCGCCGCCGCTGCCGGCGCGCCGCCCATGCGGCTTTCCGCGTGCAGCTGCTCCAGCTTCGCGCAGATCGCACGCGCCACCGCCGCATCGGGCTCGGCGCTCGCGCGATAGTCGGCGAGCTGGCCGGACAGCACGTCCTTGGTTTCGAGGAACGTGTCGATCATGTCCTTGCGCAGCACCAGCTCGTTGTTGCGCGCGCGATCGAGCAGCGACTCGAGAATGTGCGTGGTCTCGGTGAGCGCGGTGAAACCGAACGTCGCCGCGCCGCCCTTGATCGAATGCGCGGCGCGAAAGATCGCCGCGAGGTCTTCGGGGTCCGGGTGGGCCACGTCGAGATTGAGCAGCAATTGCTCCATCTGCGCGAGCAGTTCGTCCGCTTCGTCGAAGAACGTCTGATAGAACTGTGTGATGTCGAGTGTCATGCCTGGTTCACCGCGAGAGTGCCTGTTCTGGCGTGAGCTGCCGTAGAGGCGCGTCGAGAGCTATCTGTACTGTGTCTAAAGGTGCTGATTGCGCGGATCAAGCCGGGTCCGGTTCGGCCAGCGCCGCCACCAGCTCGGTCAGCATGTCCGGGTCGAGCGGCTTTTCGATCCAGCCGGTCGCGCCCGCCGCGCGCGCAGCCTCTTTGAAGGGTTCGCCCGATTCCGTCGTGAGGACGAGGATGGGCGTCGCCTGATAGGCTGGATTTCCGCGCAACGCGGTGATCAGATCGAGACCGGTCTTGCCGGGCATGTGCTGGTCGGTCAACACGAGATCGAACGCCATCGCGAGCGCGTTTTCGAGCCCTTCGTTGCCGTCCGCCGCGAGCGTGACTTCATAGCCGGCGCCCGTCAGCGTCGCGGCGAGGATCTGCCGCATCGATGCCGAATCGTCGATTGCCAGGATGTGCCTGATCATGAAAACCTCGCTGCGCTTAACACTGGGGCGCCGGGCGGTGCGCGCCGGTCGGGCGCGCGCCGCGGCCCGGCGGCCGCGGTCTGTTACTGGGCCGGTGGCGCCGCCGCCGGCAACTTCGGTGCAGCCGTCACCGGCTGCGCAAGTTTTTGCAGCAGCGGCTTCGAGCCGGCTGCGTCGTCCGACAGGGTCGTCGTCGTGGAGTCGTCGTGATCGAGCGCCTCCTCGGACTTCCTGTTCAACACGATGATGCTGATGCGACGGTTCTCCGGATCGAGCGGGTCCGCCTTGTTCAGGTTCTGCGTCGACGCGAGACCGAGCACGCGCATCACCTTCGCTTCGTCCATGCCGCCCGCGACCAGTTCGCGCCGCGATGCGTTGGCGCGGTCGGCCGACAGCTCCCAGTTGCTATAGCCCTTCTCGCCGCCCGCGTACGGCACGGCGTCGGTGTGACCTTGCACGATGATGCGGTTCGGCACGTCGTTCAGCGTGTGGCCGATCTCGCGCAGAATGTCGCGCATGTACGGCTCGACGACGTCGCGCGCGGTTGCGAACATCGGCCGCTTCTGCGAGTCGACGATCTCGATGCGCAGGCCGGTCAGCGTCGAGTCGATGCGGATCTGCTGCTTGAACTGGCGCAGCACCGGGTTCGCCTCGATCGCGGCCATCAGCTTGACCTGCAGGTCGTGCAGGCGCACCTGTTCCTGGCGTTCGAGCGCGCCCGTCAGCTGCTTCACGGAGTCGTCGTCGTTGTGCGACGCGGTGCGCTCGGCGCGGCTGCTGCTGCCGTCGGTCGAGCGGGTCACGCCCTGCGCGTCGGTCGAGATGTCGCGACCGCCGCCCTTCAGGATGCTCGAGTCTTCGGCGCTGCGATCGCCGCCCCACAGCGTGATCTTCAACGGCTGGTTGAAGTAGTCGGCGATACCTTTCAGCTGCACGGTGGAGGCCGAACTCAGCAGCCACATCAGCAGGAAGAACGCCATCATCGCGGTCATGAAGTCCGCGTACGCGAGCTTCCACGCGCCGCCGTGATGACCGGACTTTTTCGGCGCGCTGCGCTTGACGACGATTGCGCGGTCTTTGTCCTTGCTGCTCATCGATTCGGTTCCCGTCGCCGTCTTATTTCGCCTTGACGCGGCGCACGTGCTCTTCGAGCTCGGCGAACGACGGGCGCTCGGTCGAGAACAGCACCTTGCGGCCGAACTCGACCGCGATCGCCGGCGCGTAGCCGTTCAGGCTCGCGAGGATCGTCACCTTGATGCACTGGAACATCTTGGTCGACTCGGTCACGCGCTGCTCGGCGACGCTGGCGAGCGGCCCGATCAGCCCGTACGAAAGCAGAATGCCGAGGAAGGTGCCGACGAGCGCCTGAGCGATCATTTCACCGAGCACCGCGGGCGGCTTGTCGGCCGAGGCCATCGTGTGCACGACGCCCATCACCGCGGCGACGATCCCGAACGCCGGCATCGCGTCGCCGACCTTGGTCAGCGCGTGCGCGGGCGCCTCGCCTTCCTGGTGGTGCGTCTCGATCTCCTCGTCCATCAGGCTTTCGATCTCGAACGCATTCATGTTGCCGCCGACCATCAGTCGCAGGTAGTCGGTCAGGAACTCGATGATGTGCTTGTCGGCGAGGATCTTCGGGTACTGCGTGAAGATCGGGCTCTTCGACGGATCGTCGATGTCGGCTTCGAGCGTCAGCGTGCCTTCCTTGCGTGCTTTCGCGAGCAGCACGTACAGGAGCCCCATCAGCTCCATGTAGACGTCCTTGTTGTACTTCGCGCCCTTGAACAGGGTCGGAATTACGCGCAGTGTCGCCCGGATCGTCTTCATCCCGTTACCGAGAATGAATGCGCCGAGTCCGGCGCCGACGATCATCAGCACCTCGACGGGTTGCAGCAGCGCGCCGAGATGGCCGCCTTCGAGCGCGTAACCGCCGAAAACGGACAACAGCGTCACGAGTGTTCCCACGAAAATCAGCACTGCCGAGCCCTCACAAAAAAAGCGACGGTTACCGTCGTTAGTCAGGTTTACGGCACCGAGGCGGAAAACTTTGGGGAAAAAGACGGCGCTCGAGTCCGGTGTAAACCAGAGGCTTGCTCTGCCTCAGCATGTGCTGCTCAGACTTCGGCGTTGACGGGGGTATCGAGCGTGGGGGCGGGGCGGCGGGCCTCGTGAGCTCGCGCGTCGGTCACTTGCGGCACCTCGGCCGGGATTCCGGCGACGGCGATTTGCCGCTCGGCCCGCGTTTGCGCCGCCTTCTTCGTCTTGCCCGCGCGCGACGGCGGCTGACACAGCCCGCAAACGAAACCGTGCTGCGGATCGTGCGCGTGCGCGACGAAGTGGCCGCCGCAGCGGCGGCAGGCGCTCATCTGCAGCATGCCCGAGTCGAAGAAGCGCACCAGCGTCCACGCGCGCGTGAGACTGAGCACCGGCTCGTCGTCGTGCAACTGCACGTGCTCGAGATACAGCCGGTAGCTCTTGACGATCGATTCGATCGCGCGGCAGCCGCCGTGACCGGCCATGAAACGGTAGATGTTGTAGAACAGCGACGAATGAAAGTTCGGCTGCCAGGTCATGAACCAGTCGGTCGAAAACGGCAGCATGCCCTTGGGCGGCGACACCCCTTTCAATTCCTTGTACAGCTTGACGAGCCGGTCGCGCGACAGGCTGGTTTCCGCCTCCAGCAATTGCAGACGCGCACCCAGTTCGACCAGCTCGATCGCGAGGGTGATTTCCCGGACTTCGAGTACGACGCTCTTACTGGCCATCAGCCGATCTGCTCGACCGGCTGGCTCGCCATCAGGATCGCCGAATGAGCCTGCGCGATCGCGCTGGACTTGTCCTTGTCCGCGAGGGCGGACAGCACCGCGTGATCGTCGAAGCGGAAGCGGCACAGCATCTGGTTGGACGCCGCGAGCTTGACGGTCTGCGCCAACGACAGATTGGCGAGCACGTCGGCCAACTGGTCCGAAATACCCATGCGGAACATGCCCATCGGCTTGTCTTCGCGCAGCAGACGCTGGGCGAGCAGCAGATAGGAAAGATTGACTTCCCTGATCTCACTGAGCATATGGCTAGTCGTGCTCATGATTTCCCCCGTTCGTATGCCCGGCTGGTCAGGCCGATTTTTTGCGGAAACGTTTGCTCGAACGCGCGCGCTGAATCCGCGCGAATCCGCTCGTCTCTGGTCTTGCAAGCATTGTCTCGAAAGGGGGCACAGCCGAAAATCGGAGAGACACCCCAGCTCGGTGACGGATTAATCCGTCATTTGTGTAGGAATTATTCCTACAACTCGGGTTGCGGCGAGCCACGAATTGGGATGAATTGATGCGCGGGGCGGGACTGACGATGCGCGCTGGGAATTTATACGGCAGCGGCGTGTACCGGATGGTGAGTTTTCAGAACCTCACCGGCGCACCGTTAAACGGTGGCAAAGAATTATAAGACGTTTTCAACCGGCTGCAATCTGGCTCGGTTAGAGACCTTTTTCGGCCACCCGACCCTCGGGCCCGCCGTTTGCTATGGTGCATTTCGCCTGTCGAGCCTTGATTGAGCCGGTGGAATTACGCTTCCCGATTATGGGGACCCTTTGCGGCTCGACCTTGCGCGGCAGCTGTAACGGTCCATGTTTCGCGCTGTAACAACATTAAGCGTTTGAAAAATAGCTCGAATTACCGCCGTCGATCCCGATAATGAAGGCTAAGGGATTACCCGATAGTCATTTCGGAGCCCGCTCGGGCGGGGCAAACCGCGCCCAACCGTCCGGTTCGGCATACGCACCACGCGCCATTCAGCCGTCGTGCGAAGCCCCGGTAAGTATCAAAAATCCGCATGGGATCTGGGTCGGCGCCACAGCGCCAACTTCGATCGACACAGGAGAAAACGCATGCGAATCGCACAAATCGCGCCGCTCTACGAAGCTGTCCCACCGAAACTCTATGGCGGCACCGAACGTGTCGTGTCGTATCTGACCGAAGCGCTTGTCGAACTCGGCCATGACGTCACGCTGTTCGCGAGCGGCGACTCGGTCACGTCCGCCAATCTGGAGGCATGCTGGCCGCGCGCGCTGCGCCTCGATCCGACGATTCGCGATGCATTGGCGCCGCACGTGCTGATGATGGAAAAGGTCCGCAAGATCGCGCACGAGTTCGACGTGCTGCACTTCCATCTCGACTACATGCCGTTCCCGCTATTCACGACGATCGACACGCCGTTCGTGACCACGCTGCATGGTCGTCTCGACCTGCCGGAATTACAGCCGGTGTTCGACGCGTTCTCGCATGTGCCGGTCGTGTCGATTTCGGATTCGCAGCGTCTGCCGCTGCAGCAGGCCAACTGGCTCAACACGATCTATCACGGTCTACCTGACCAGTTGCTGACGCCGCAGCCGCACAAGAAGCCCGAATATCTCGCGTTCCTCGGCCGCATCTGTCCGGAAAAACGCGTCGATACAGCTATCAGGATCGCCGCGCAAAGCGGTCTGCCGCTGAAGATCGCCGCCAAGGTGGACAAGGTCGACATGGAGTACTTCAAGCGCGAGATCGAGCCGCTGCTGTCGATGGCGCATGTCGAGTTCGTCGGCGAGATCAACGAGGCGCAGAAACCCGAGTTTCTGTCGGGCGCGAAGGCGCTGCTGTTCCCGATCGACTGGTCCGAGCCGTTCGGCCTCGTGATGATCGAGTCGATGGCCTGCGGCACGCCGGTTATCGCGTTCAACCGCGGCTCCGTGCCTGAGGTGATCGACCACGGCGTGACCGGCTATATCGTCGAGGACGTGCAAGGCGCGGTAGCGGCTCTGCAGCGTCTCGACGAGCTGTCGCGCACCGAAATCCGCGCCCAGTTCGAACGCCGCTTCAGTTCGAAAACGATGGCGCAGAACTATGTCGACGGCTATTCCGCCTTGATTGAAACGTCGCGGCGCCCGGTATTGCGCCAGGTCGCGGTCGGCTAGGTGCGCGTGAAAACCGGCCGGTGCTTTAACGGCTGGCCGTTTTCGGTACGCTTTGAAGCGGCGCAGTGAACCTTCGCCTATAACGCCCAATAGCGGCGAGTCGGGCATCGGAATCGTTTGCGCGAGCTAAAAACGAAGTCTTTTGGCTGCCGGACGCGAAAAAGCCGCCCTGTATGGGCGGCTTTTTTAATACAGGGATGGTTGCGCTTCCACGGTGGATTAGCGCGCGGCGAATAAGCCAAACAGCAAAGAAACCTTCAAACCGCCTTCACCCGGTCTCACATCAGGTCGGGCGGGCGTCACGCCGAGCCAATCAAAAAGCGCTCGCGATTCTTGCCGACGATCCATTTGGGCGGCTTGCCGCGCCCGCTCCATGTATTGCCCGACTTCGGGTCCTGATATTTCGCCGGCAGCGGCGTCTTCTTGGGCGGGCGGCCGCGCTTGGCGGCGACCGCAAAACCGAGATCCTGCGCGGTCAGACCGTATTCGGCGATCTTTTGGCGGATGTCGGCGACGACATTGTCGATTTCCGTGCGTCGCGCTTCTTCTGCCTGCGCCTGCAATTTGGCAATCTGCGCCTTGAGGTCTGCATATTGAGACATTCGGTTCTCCCCTTTCTAGAACTCATTCGACCGCAGACTAGCTGCAATTATAGAAATTCGCAATGGCGACTAATACCGGTTTAGCGAATTTCCTCTGATAATTATTAAAGTGCGTGAATTGTAAAACCTCCGCTTTATCTCGCAATAGTTTATAAATTTTGTCCGAATTGACAATCCTTGACACCCGGTTTGGCGCTGTCCGCCTAGAATTGCGCGCTCAAGGTACGTACTCGCCCTTTTCGATGCGTGCTTCTGAAGTACCCATTCTTTTTAGGATCACCAAACATGCAGTTGTCAAAGCGCGTCGTTGCCGAATTGTTCGGCACCTTCTGGCTCGTGCTCGGAGGCTGCGGCAGCGCGGTCCTCGCCGCCAACTTCGCCGGGCCGGTTCACGGATTGGGCATCGGCTTCGTCGGCGTGTCGCTGGCCTTCGGCCTGACCGTGCTGACGATGGCTTTTGCGATCGGCCACATTTCGGGCTGCCACCTGAATCCGGCGGTGAGCGTCGGACTGGCCGTCGCCGGCCGATTTCCGGTGCGCGATCTTCTGCCGTATGTCGTCGCGCAGGTTGTCGGCGCGGTGCTCGGCGCATTCGTACTGTCGCTAATCGCGTCGGGCAAGCCTGGCTTCGACCTGGTCGCGAGCGGCTTCGCTACGAACGGTTACGGCGAGCAATCGCCGGGTCACTACTCGCTCGCCGCTGCCTTCATTTGCGAAGTGGTAATGACTAGCTTCTTCCTGTTCGTGATTCTCGGCGCGACCGACCGCCGCGCGCCGGCCGGCTTCGCGCCCATCGCGATCGGCCTGTGCCTGACGCTGATCCATCTGGTCTCGATTCCAGTCACCAATACGTCGGTCAATCCCGCACGCTCGACGGGCCCGGCGCTATTCGTCGGCGGCGTGGCGATCGATCAGCTGTGGCTGTTCTGGGTTGCGCCGATCATCGGTGCGGTGATCGCGGGTGTCGTCTATCCGCTGATCGCCGAGGATCGCAGCAGCGATGCGAGCAGGCTGGCACTCGACTGACGGCCAGTTCGACGCGCCGGTCTCGTGATCGTCGCGTAGTCGGCATGAATGGGCGCCTCGGCGCCCATTATTCATTGCGCTCGCCAATGCGATATGAATGCCGCCTCGGCCGCGTGGCGGTGGGCACCGCTGCTAGAATCGGGCGACTTCCCAGCCTCGCACAGGTGCTTTCGATGAACCGTTTCCGCGGATTCCTGCATGGCGTCGCACTGTCGCTCGGCGGCCTGTGCGCGAGCACGATGGCGTTGCCGGCCGCGTCCGCGGCGACGAACACGGCGACCGCCGTTGCGACCGCGGCCCCCGTCGTTGCCGCGGCGGGCGGCAATATCGAAACCCTCGTATTCGTTCGACACGGCGAGAAACCCGCGCAGGGGTACGGCCAGCTAGACTGCCAGGGGCTCAACCGTGCGCTCGCGTTGCCGGCCGTGATCGCCGCCAAATTCGGCAAACCCGATGCGATCTACGCGCCCGACCCCGGCCAGCAAAAAGACGACGGCGGTCATCCGTACTATTACGTGCGCCCGCTCGCGACGATCGAACCGACCGCGATTCAATTCCAGATGCCGGTCCAAACACCGTACGGGTTTGCGCAGATCGACCAGCTCGGCAACGCGCTCGTCGACCCGGCCAATCGCGGCAAGCTCATCGTCGTTGCGTGGGAGCACAAGCTGATCGAGACGCTGTTGCGGCAGATGTTGAGCGCGCATGGCGGTCGCGCGGCCGACGTGCCGAAATGGCAGAGCGACGACTTCGACAGCATTTACATCGTCCGACTCGACTGGCAGAACGGCACGCCGCGCGCGAGCTTCAAACACGATCGCGAAGGGCTCGACGGGCGGGCAACCGATTGCCCTTGCGCGGCCTTGCCGGGAGTGTCGGCATCTTCGGCAGGGGCGGCCTCTTCCGCAACTTCGGCCGCTTCGGCGCCTGCGGCGGATTAATTGAGCAATACAGATGTAAGCCGCGTTTACGTGCGCCGGCGCGGCAAGCGGCAAGCGTGCGCGACCAGCCGCCTGCCGGCTTGAATTGATCCGCCGCAAAGCCCCGTGCGGCGCGGCTGCAAGCGAAACAAGGTGACTGCGCGCAACGTCCGCGCGAGTGCTTTTCCTGCCTTGGATGACTTCGACGGTGCTTGCAGTCCGTAACATCTGGTCGCAGTCCAGCCCACCTAGAGTGCGTACATTGGTCCTGTGCGACAAACCTACGTCGCCTCACAGGAGAGACCAACATGAAACGCATCGTCACTCACTTGCTGGTTGCTGCCGGACTCGCGGCGGGCGCATGCGGTGTCGCGCAAGCGCATACGGATCTGAGCGTCGGCCTATCGCTCGGTGCCCCGGTTTATGCAGCGCCCGCGCGCGTCTACGCGGCGCCGGAGCCGGTGTACTACGGCGGCTGGGATCATCGCTACCCGCGCGGCGACTACTACCGCGACTATCACCGCGATGACCGCGGCTGGGGTCACGACAACCGTCGCTGGGGTCATGACAATCGAGGCGAGCACCGCGGCTGGCGGGATTGACGAGCGCAAGCGGAGCGCACGCTGCGCGCTTCGCGAGCAACTTCTGCGGCCCGCATCCACGCGGTGGATGCGGGCCGCATTCAATCGCGGTGACTGCGGTTCAAGATGCCAGTTCGTCGTTGAGCGCAAACAGTTTGCGCAGATGATGCGCAACGCCTGCCTCGAAATTGTTGCCGATGCGCGGGACATGCGGCAGACGGGTGATCAGATCGGGATTGGCGTTGTTCATCATGAATGGATGGCCGGCCGTCTCGAGCAGATCGATATCGTTCATGTTGTCGCCGAACGCGACGCAGTGCGACGCGTCGACACCGAGACGCTCGAGCACGATCTGCAGGGCGCGCCCCTTCGACACGTTCGCGGTCATCACTTCGAGACAATCCGGCAACGAATACGTCACGTACAGTCGCTCGCCGAAGTCACGTTCCAGATTGGCGGCCACCTGCGCGAGATCGGCGGGATCGCCGATATACAGCGCCTTGGCAATGTCGACGCCATCGTGCTTCGGCAGGTCGGTCACTTCGTACGTGAAGCCGGAGTCCTGGTGAAATTCCAGCAGATGGGGCGCATCGCGGTCGATCAGCCAGGCCTCGTCTGCAAACAGACTGACGATCACTCGACCATGCGCGCCGACAATTTCGGGCTGCACGAGACGCTGGACGAACGCCGGCGGCAGATCGTCGGCGTGGATCACCGCGTTGTCTGGCGCGTGAATGCGCGCGCCGTTCGACGTGATCAGATACGGATTGATGCCGAGCAGATCGCGGATGCCCGCGACGTCGCAGTAATGCCGCCCGGTGGCGATCACGAACTGCAGCCCGTCGCTTTCGAGCTTGCGCACCGTGGCGACCGTGAACGGGTCTACCTGGTGATCGGCGTTGAGCAGTGTGCCGTCGAGATCTGTGGCGATGACTTTATACATGGTGAGTCCGGCGGCTGAGCCGTCGAGGCAGCGTCAAAGCGGGCATTTTACAGGTCTCCTCCAGCCAGCCGCTGCGCCTCGCGCCGCGCCAGTTGCAAGCCGCCATGCGCCGAATCCGCCCGCGGCTCGCGCAGGCGCGCCTGATACGCCTGCGGCACGTACTCGCGCAACGGCGTACCGAGGCCTCCGCATAACGCGACAGGCAGCGCGCCCGTCGCGTCCAGCGCGGCGATCATCTTGCCGACTTCGACGCCGGCCTCGCCGAGCAGTCGCGCCGCGAACGGATGTGCGCGGTGTTCGATCGCGATCGGCGCGAGCCGCGCGTAGGCAGTCTGATTGGCCGCGCACAGCCACACGACGAGACTGTCGCGATCCCGCGCGCCGGTATGCGCGAGCAGCGCGTGCGTGAGATCGTCGACGGGAACGCGGCCGTCCAGCGCCTGTTGCGCGTGCACGATCAGCCGAAGGCCGAGCCACGCGCCGCTCGCTTCGTCGCCCGATGGAAAGCCGTAGCCGCTGGCCATGCGGAATTCGCCGTCGCTCGCGAGCGAAGCCGCGACGCTGCCGGTGCCGAGTGCGACGATCACGCCGGGCGCGCCGTCGTGCGCGCCCAGCAGGGTCGTGTAGGCGTCGGTTTCGACGGCCAGTCCGGCGAGCCGCGGCGCCTGCCGGTGAAACTCGGCGAGCCAGTCGCGATTGTTGACACCCGCCAGTCCGCAACCGAGCACGCAGCGCGACCAGTCCAGCGCGACTCCGGCTCGCTCGAACGCTTCGCCGCAGGCGGCCTGAATGGACTGCCATGCGCGCGGGATGCCGAGCCCAAGGCCCGATGGGTCGCTTGCCGCTTGCGCCAGTTCGCGGCCCTGCGCGTCGCCGAGCACGACGCGCGTGCCGGTGCCGCCGCCGTCGACGCCGATCAGAAAGAAGTCGTGGTTCATCGAATCGAATCGGTTCCGTGGGTGAATAACGCTTAGCGTGGCAGGTCAGTTTGAATCGCGCAATTAGCCGATTGGCCAGCTTGCGGCGTACACCGCTTCCGCTATGCTGGCGAACGACATGACCACGCGGGAGCGCGACAGTGACACAACGATGCAACTGGGTATCGAGCGAAGCGCTCGCACAGTACCACGACACCGAATGGGGTGTGCCCTCGCGCGAACGACCAGCACCTGTTCGAGATGCTCGTGCTCGAAGGCGCGCAGGCCGGTTTGTCATGGTCGACGATCCTCAACAAGCGCATCGGCTACCGCCGTGCATTCGCCGACTTCGACATCGACAAGGTCGCGGCCTTCACGCCGAAGCACGTGGATGCACTCGTCGCCGATGAAAGCATCGTGCGACATCGCGGCAAAATCGAGGCGGCCATCCTGAACGCGCGCGCTGTGCAGCAGATTCAGGTCGAACATGGCTCGCTCGCGCACTTCGTGTGGTCATTCGTCGACGACACACCGATTCAGAACGAATGGGCTTCGTATAAGCATGCACCTGCGTCGACGGAAGTATCGGACGCGCTAAGCAAGGCGCTCAAGCGCTACGGCTGCAAATTTGTCGGTTCGACGATCTGCTATGCATTCATGCAGGCGGTCGGCATGGTCAACGATCATGAGACGACCTGCATGTGCCGCGAGCGATGTGCGTCGCTGGGCAAGAAGCGGCGTGGTCGGAAGGCGGGGTGAAGCCGCAGCGTCCGCTGGACGTGCAAATGAGCGAATTGGGCGGGAGACCAACCATGAAAACACTTAGCTTCCTGACCCACAAGGACATTTACGATCAGTGCGTCACGCATCTGTTCGAACAGAAACGCGCCGCATTGCTTCCGAGGGGCGGCGCCTACCGCGGCTATTGCGGCGGCTGCCCGGTCGGCAACCTGATCAAGCCGCGCGATTACATGACCGCAATGGAAGGCGAGCCGGTGCGCTTCATCGCCAAGCCACCGGCCGAAGTGCCCGCTTACATGGATGTCGGCTTGGCCGCGCTGAAAAAAGCGCTGCTTCGCGCCCGCATCAACGTATACGACCCGGTGACCATCGCTTTGCTCAGTTGCCTGCAAAACGTGCACGACGTGTTCGGCACATGGGAGTGGCACGACCGGCTGGGCTCGATCGCGCGCGAGTTCGGGCTGTCGGCCAAGCGGCTGAGGAGCGCGGCGTAACGGCTGCACGCAGGGGCAAAATCCGACGCGTAAAAGCAAAACGGCGATGTGGCTTCTTTCGAAGCTCACACCGCCGTTCGGCGTATGTAAAAAGCCTGCTTAGTGCAGCTTTTTCGGCAGCATCTGGCTGCGCAGACGCTTGTGCAGGCGCTTAACAGCTGCTGCCTTCTTGCGCTTGCGAGCCGTGGTCGGCTTTTCGTACGACTGGCGTTCACGCAGTTCAGCGATCAGGCCATTCTTTTCGATTGCGCGACGAAAGCGGCGAATTGCCACTTCGAACGGCTCGTTTTCCTTCAGAAGAATCGTCGTCATGTAATTCCTAACTCAATCACTAGATACGGGTTTAATTGCATGGCGGTAACCGCTCAGATCACCACTCACGCGCCGGCCCTCCGGTCGCTCCGATTCATGGCCAGTAACAGGCAAACGCGAGGCTGATAAACAACCCCGGCCAAACCACGAATGAAGCGGAGGCAAAGCGGCCACGGAGGCCGGAAAAGAGAGGTGGGGAGTTCACCGCGGAACGCGGACAGACGTAATGCAAAAGCCGCGTCTGTTGCCGTTTCGCCAACCTTTCATCAACGAAGACGAAACAGGCAAAGATCTCAATTCACTCCCGATCATATCAGGAAACTCTCCATCCTACCAGGGGTTTACCGATTGCGCCAGGCTTTTCCCTGGCGCGGATCGCCCCGTGTCGGCGGCCGAGGTGTTCGCCTTATCAGGCGCTCGCTTCGTCCAGCTCACGAATATCGTCGGCGGTGAGGGACAGCTGGACGGCCGCGACCAGGCTCTTCAACTGCTGGACCGAGGTTGCGCTCGCAATAGGGGCCGTAACGCTCGGCCGCGCGATCAGCCATGCAAGCGCGAGCGCGGCCGGCGCGCTGCCGTGCCGTTGCGCGACGCGGTCGAGCGCGCCGAGAATCCGCAAGCCGCGCCCGTTCAGGTATTTTTCGACCCGGCTCCCGCGCGCTTTGCCGGCCAGATCGGCCTCGCTGCGGTATTTGCCCGACAGGAACCCGCTCGCGAGGCTGTAATAGACGACCACGCCGAGATGATTCGCGAGCGCCACCGGCTCGCTGTCGCTCTCGTATTGCGCGCGGTCGTAGAGGTTGTATTCGGGCTGCAGCAACTGATACCCGGGCAGCCCGTGCTCGCGCGACACCGCGAGCGCTTCCTCGACGCGCGCGCCACTATAGTTAGACGCGCCGATCACGCGCACCTTGCCGGCCTCGATCAGCTTCTGATACGCACCGAGCGTCTCCGCGAGCGGTGTCGCGGTGTCGTCGTCGTGGGAGAAATAGACGTCGATGTAATCGGTTTGCAGGCGGCGCAGCGAGTCTTCGACCGCCGCCTGGATATTTGCGGCCGATAGCCCCTTGCGCTGCGGATGCTTCGACACCTTGGTCGCGAGCACGATCCGCTCGCGCTTGCCGCTCTGTCGGAACCACTTGCCGAGGATCGTCTCCGACTCGCCGCCCTGGTTGCCGGGCGCCCAGGCCGAATAGACATCGGCGGTATCGATGAAATTGAGTCCGGCTTCAACGAACGCGTCGAGGATCGAGAAAGAGGTGGCTTCATCGGCCGTCCAGCCGAATACGTTGCCGCCGAACATGAGCGGGGCGACCTGCAACGAGGAAGTGCCGATCCTGCGTAGTTCCATGATGGCTCCAGGAATGAGTGGGCGAACGCAATGCGGGAAGTGGCCCGGCGAACCCGGGACCGTTGAGCATACGCCGCCTTGAACAAGGCTGCAGCGCGCGGCGCCGCTGCAAATCACAGCGCATGGCACTCACCAAATTGATGCACGGCGCAAAAGGGGGCGCAACGGGATGCGCGCGCCTCTCAAGTCTTTTTCAATGCCCCTCGCAGGTACCGGCGAATGCCGCAAGCGGCGGCATCGCATAGGACACGGACGCGGGCACGCGCCACGGTCAGGTTGCTGGCTCGCGCCATATCGCGATCGGCGACAGTTCCGGATATCCCGCCAAATTGACGACCGTTTTGGCGTTAGCTCGACGCATCGGGGCAGCAGACCCCACCGCATAATTGCAGACACAGCCTCCTTGCGATCTACGCGCGAATTCGACATGTCCACTCCTTCCCACCCAACCGACGCCCTGGAGCTCGAACAACAGCTGGAGCGCGACATTGCGGTCGTGATGCAGGCGGCGTTCGAGCATCATCGCAGGAAGGAATTCGACCAGGCCGCTTCGCACTACGCCGCGATTCTCGAGGCGATTCGCGATCACGCCAGTGCAAACTACCACCTCGGCCTGCTGCTCGTGCAAACGGGCCGCCAAGCCGAGGCGTGGCTGCATTTCGAAGCCGCACTCGGCCGTGAACCGAACAACGGCGCGTATTGGGTCGGCTACATCAACGCCCTCATCGAGAGCGGCCAGAACGAAGCGGCCCGCGCGGCATGCGACGCGGCACAGCAGCTCGGCGTGCGCGAGCCGGCATTCGCTACGCTGCTCGCCCGTATGCCCTCCAGTGATACGCGTCGCGCGAGCACAGAGGAGCTGAACCAGCACGCGGCCCTCTTCAGCAAAGGAGAGATCGAGGCATCGCTGAACATCGCCCTTCGTCTGACGACGCACTATCCATCGCACGGAGAATGCTGGCGAGCACTTGCCCTGTCTCAGCAGCGTCTGGGGCAGTACGCCGAATCCGTGCCCGTTGCGGAGCACGCCGTGCGGCTGCTCCGCAACGATCTGGTTTCCCACATGCTGCTGGCAAGCGGACTCTGCGCCATCGCCGATTGGCCGCGCGCCGAGGCGCACTGCCGCGAGGCGCTCGAACAATTCCCCCGCTATGCGGAACTGCATCGCATGCTGGCGAACAGCCTGACGGGTATGCACCGCTACACCGAGAGCATCGCCAGTTGCCGCCGCGCCGCGGCGCTGGCACCCGGCCATGCAGACGTCTATGGCACGCTCGGCACTGCTCTGCTCGGACACGGCCAGAATGAAGAAGCGGAAACTGCGTATCGCCGCGCACTCGAATTGACCCCGATGGATGCGAGCGCGTACACCGCCTTGCTGCACTGCCTGATGCACAAGGTCGATCGCGACATCGCGATGTTCCAGGCCGAGGCCCGCGAGTTCGCGAAGCGGCACGAAGCGCCCCTCCGCGAGCAGTGGCTCCGCCATGCGAATCCGCGCGATCCGTCGCGGCGCCTGCGCATAGGCTTCGTTTCGGGCGATCTGGTGGATCACCCCGTGACGTCGTTTCTTTTGCCGGTCGTTGAGCATCTCGCGCGGGACAACGGCCTTTCGCTGCACTTCTATTCGAACAATCCGGCCAGCGACAGCGTCACCGCACAGATCCGCGGGCATGTCGATGGATGGCGAGAAGTGTACGGCCTCCCTGACGGCGCGCTCGCCCAGCAGATCCGCGCTGACGGCATCGACATTCTGATCGACCTCGCGGGCCATTCTGGCCGCAACCGGCTTGCAGCGTTCGCGCATAAACCGGCGCCGGTTCAGGTCAGCTGGATCGGCAATCCTGCCACGACCGGCCTGACGTCCATCGACTATTACCTGTCCGACCGTTTCGTCACGCCCCTCGCGCAGTTCGCCGGCAAGTTCTCGGAAAAGCTCGTGTTCCTGCCAGCCCTCGCCCCGTTCAGGGCACCGGAAAACTCACCGCCCGTCAACGAGCTGCCCGCGTCGCGCAATGGCTTTCTGACGTTCGGCAGTTTCAGCCGGATGAGCAAGATCGGGCCGGCAGTCGTGGCGCTGTGGGCGCGTGTACTGCGCGAGGTGCCCGATGCGCGTCTCGTCATCGGTTCGATTTCCGGTCAGGACGAGATCGACAAACTGACCGGGCGGTTCGCGGCTGAAGGGATCGACGCGGCGCGGCTCGGCTTTCTGCCGCGCAAAGGCATGCTCGGTTATCAGGAACAGCACCACCAGATCGACGTCTGTCTCGACGCGTTTCCGTTCGGCGGCTCGACCACGACACTGCAAGCCTTGTGGATGGGCGTCCCCACGGTGACGCTCCCCGCCGATTCGATGGCAAGCCGCAGCAGCACCGGCTGGCTCTCATTGCTGGGGCTCGACGCGCCCTTCGTCGCGCACGACAAGGACGACTACGTGCGCAAGTGCGTGACACTCGCCGCCGACCTCGACGCTCTCGCGACGCTGCGCCGCGAGCTTCGTCAGCACTGCGCGCAGTCATCAGTGTTCAGTGCGAAACCGGTCGCAGACGCCGCATCGCGCGCGCTGCGCATCATGTGGCAGCGCTGGTGCGACGGACTCGCGCCCGAGCATTTCGACGCCGCTTTGCCGGTTCCAGCCGAAACCGGTGTACCAGCCGCCGATCCGCAACCGGAACACGACATCGCGGTAGCGGACACAGCCGCGCCCGCAAGACGCGATGACAGACGCCCAAGCGCCAGGGAAATGCGGCAATACACGGATCTCTTCGGCAAGGGAAAAATCGAAGCGGCGCTCAAGACCGCGCATCGCTTGACGCAGCAATACCCGTCGCACGGCGAATGCTGGCTCGCCCTTGCGTGCGCGTTGCAGCGCGCGGGCAGGCACACTGAGTTCGCGAGCGCCGCTGAGCGTGCCGCCACCCTGCTGCTCGACACGCTTTCTGCACAAACACTGCTGGCCGACGCGCTGAAAATCACGCGCCAGTTCGAGCAAGCCGAAACGCACTGCCGCGAGGCGCTCAAACGCCACCCCGACAGCGCGGCACTGCATCACACCTTGGGCGTCGTCCTGCAGTCAATGGGCCGACACGCGCAGAGCATCGCCTGTTTCCGCCGTGCTGTGGCGCTGACACCGGACAACGCTCTCGCGTACGACGCGCTCGGCGTCGCACTCCTTGAGTATGGCGAGAGCAAAGAGGCCGAATCGGCCTTGCGCCGGGCACTCGAATTGGCGCCGTCGCAGGCGCAGGTGCACAGCAACCTGCTGTTTTGCCTGATGCACAAGAACGGTCTCGATGCGGCGAGCGCCTTCGCCGAATACCGCGAATTCGCGACCCGCCACGAGGCGCCCCTGCGCGCGCGCCGGCCAAAGCACGCCAATGATCGCAATCCGTCGCGGCGTCTGCGGATCGGCTTCGTTTCGGGCGACCTGTTCAATCACCCAATCGCTTATTTCCTGCTGTCGATCGTCGAGAATCTGGCACGCGACACGAGCCTCGCACTGCACTTCTATTCGAACCACACGGTCAGCGACGGCTACACCGACCAGATCCGCGCCCATGCCCAAGGCTGGCACCCGGTTTCCGGCATCAGCGATGCCGTGCTCGCTGAAAAAATCCGCGGCGACGGGATCGATATTCTCATCGATCTGTCCGGCCATACCGGCCGCAACCGGCTCGTGACATTCGCGCACAAACCAGCGCCGGTGCAGGTGAGCTGGATCGGCAATCCATCGACGACCGGTCTGACGGCCATCGACTATTACATGTCGGACCGCTTCGTCACACCGCTCGAGCAGTTCGCCGGGCAGTTCTCCGAAAAGCTCGTGTTCCTGCCGGCGCTCGCACCGTTCAAGCCGCACCCGCACGCGCCGGACGTCAACGCGTTGCCCGCCCTGAAAAACGGCTTCATGACCTTCGGCAGCTTCAGCAAGCTACTCAAGATCGGGCCGGAAGTCATCGCGCTGTGGGCGCGCGTGCTGCGCGAGGTGCCGCATTCGCGGATGGTCATCGGCGCGATTGTGGCGCCCGAGCAAATGAGCAAGGTGAGCGCGCTATTCTCCAACGAGGGCATAGACGCCAGCCGCATCAGCTTCCTGCCACGCGCGGGGATGGCGGCCTACCTGGCGCAGCACCATGAGATCGACGTGTGTCTCGACGCATTTCCGTTCGCCGGTTCGACCACGACCATGCACGCGCTGTGGATGGGCGTCCCGACCGTGACCCTGCCCGGCTTCTCGATGGCGAGTCGAGGCAGCACGGGATGGCTCTCGCAACTCGGCATCGACGACGCATTCGTTGCGCGCGACGAGAACGATTTTGTGCGCAAGTGCGTCGCGCTGGCCGCCGATCTGGATGCGCTAGCCATGGTGCGCCGCGAGCTTCGAGCGCACTGCGCGCAGTCCTCGCTCATCAGCGCGGGCACGATTGCCGAGGCCGCGTCGCGTGCGCTGCGCGCGATGTGGCAACGCTGGTGCGACGGGCTGGGACCCGCACACTTCGAGGTTCCGGCGCGCGACGCGAATGCGCCGGCACAGCCGGTCGCGGCGCGCGAAAGCGATACGCAAACCGCCGCCGGGACAACGGCGGCATCGGTCACGTCGAGCGAGAAGGCAGACGGCGTCCCCGCAGCAATCAAACCGATCCGTTTCGTCTGCGGCACCCGTTGCAGCCGCGAGCAGTTCTGGAACGAAACCGCACTGGGTCGCACGCTGAAGCCCTACGCGAACCAGCCTGACGTCCAACTCCAACTGTTCGACAACAACTCGCGCGGGCTTTCCAGCATCTACAACGAAGCCATCGAGCACGCCAGGCAGGATCCCGCGATTCTCGTCTTCATTCACGACGACATCTGGCTCAGCGACTTCTTCTGGAAACTGCGCGTGCGGCGATCGCTGACGCGTTTCGACGTGGTGGGCCTTGCCGGTAACCTGCGCCGCGTGCCGCACCAGCCGTCATGGGCCTTCGTCACGCCGGACCTGCGCTGGGACGAGCGACGGTACCTGAGCGGGACGGTCGGCCACGGCAAGGGATTCCCGTGCAACGAGATATCGAACTTCGGCCCGATCGCCCAGGAATGCAAGCTCCTCGACGGTCTCCTGCTGATTGCCGACAGCGAAACGCTCGTGAGCCGCGACGTGCGATTCGACGAGCAGTTCAAGTTCCACTTCTATGACATGGATTTTTGTCGCGAGGCCGAACTCAAGGGCCTGAGCATGGGCACCTGGCCGTTGAGCGTGGTGCACGAAAGCGGTGGGGCTTTTGGGTCGCCGGGATGGCGTGAGGGCTACGAGCGGTATTTGCGCAAATACGGGAGCTAGTGTGCCCACCCAGAAATAGCTTTACACAGAGGTGGCCGCGCAAATTCGGATAGCCGGTTAGGTGAATCGCCGCGGCTCCTTTGGTTGCGATGATGCTGACAAGGGAACCGCGGAAATGTTGAAGGAAATCCGACGGCCGCACTCAGCGGCGTTCAAAGTGAAAGCGGAGCTGGCAGCGGTCAAAGACGAGCGTACCGCAGGAGAATGATCTTTTTTAGCGGCACGCGCATCGAGTCGGGATTGCTGAGCGCAAAGCGATGATTGACCGTAGGCATGCGCTGTGGGTCTCGCGACGAGCGCGCCTGGTTGGCGTTGCGAGATCGAACTCGTATGCCCGGCCGCAACCGGGCAGCAAGGCCGCTCAGTTGCTGATGCGGCGAATCCATGAGCTGCACATGAACTTTCCGCGTGCCGGGGCACGAATGGTGACGTGCCTGTTGCGTCTGGAAGGCCGCAAAGTCAGTCAGCCAAATCAACTGCTTGCTATTCGGCCCGCGTCAGCGGCGCCCAATCATCGCGCGGTGATGCATAGATGATGGTGTCATAGAAGTAGCTGTAGTGTTGACGCACGCGCAGGCGATGTCCCGGGACGATCTCGCGCAACGTATCAGCCACGTCGAGCAGATCGGTCGCATAGTGGTAAGAGGCAATCGCCATTCTCGGTTTAGCACGGGCGATCAGGTGCGCTGCGCCGCGCAAGGCGCGCGCCTCAAAACCTTCGACATCCATCTTGATGAAGGTAGCGTCTTCCACCACGTCGTCGAGCGTCACGCAAGGCACCTCGACCCCTCCGCTGGAACTGACATGGCTACCCATCGTGCCGGTCTCGTGGAAACGCAGGGTCTCGCTACGGTCGGATACCGCACAACGGTGAGCGTGCATGAAAGACAACGGATAGGGCATCAAGTTGTTCAATGCCTCGTAGTTTTTCGCATCCGGCTCGAACGCATGCACGCTTGCCACCTTCCAGTCGGTCGCGCCCAACAACTTGGCAACAACCGTGCCGGTATGCGCGCCGCAGTCGACTAAGTGCTCCCTGGTGCCAATCGTGAATGTTTCGCTCTGTGCGCGGCTAACGCCAAAATATTCGTCGCTAGGACTAACCATGACCGAATCCAGCACATAGCGATTGAATTCCAGGCGCTGCAGCAGAGAGGCATATAAGGTTTCGCGGCTGCGCTCGTCTTCGAGGCTTTCGGCGAAAGCCAGCCAGTCATCGGCACGTTCCTTGGTACGAGCACGATACTGCAAGACAGGCTCGTAGACGCCCGGGCAATCGTACGCCGCAAGCAATTCCACAAGATCATGAATCGGCATGCCCAAGTGCCCGGCCAGTGCGCGGAAACGCGCCTGCCCATACCGGTTCTGCGTGAAATTGATGGCCTTGACTTCCGTGCCTTTCGGCACGCGCCGCGACAGTTCCGCGGCCAACTGCCCCGACGTGCACACAGGGATTCCGGCAATCTCCTCCACACGAGCCCAGTCGTCCACAGCCAATACCACGTTCGCCCCGCGCGCCACTAAGGTCTGCAGATGCATCAATGCCAGGGACGAGCCGGGACCGAAGATGACCAGAGCCGCGCCCTTCAGATTGGCAGCGGCGCGAGCGGGCGCCGTATCGTCGGCAAAGGCGCGCAGCAACTGGTCCCGTAACGACGGGGAAGCGTTAGTCATTTATGTTGTCCTTCAGGGAAATAGCGATCCAGTCCGGCATGGTCAAGAAGACTGTCTCCGAACAATGTCGTTCTGACCAGTTCACGAGCCTGTTCCAGGTCGTAGCAAAAACATGCGCGCAGCGTGTCGAACTTCCTGTCGCGGAAATCCGGTTTGGGTTCTTCCAGTTCGATGTTTTCATTAGAGAAAGACAGAGGCACGTCAGGTGTTTCGACATCTTTCTCAAATACCTCTCGAACGAAATGGCGGCGTCGATCGGCGTCAGCCAACTGATTGACGGAGATCACGGCGATATCCTGCGGCATGTATTTTTCCAGCAGCATGCGGATTGGGCGGTAATAGAACCCGCCGCTAAGCACGGAGCAAAACGGCCACTGCTGTCGCGAGAGATGAAAACCCATTTCGTATTCGACGCGCTCGAGAAAGCTATGGGTACGAATATGCTCGATTTCCTTTTCGATGTATCGCTTGAACACACCGTTAAGACGCCGTGGAAAATAACCCTCGATGGCCTCGAAAAAGGTTTCGCGCTTGACGTCTTTCGCCCCTCTCTTTTCCAACGGCGAAAGAAAATAGCTGTCGAATTCGGCGCCGCCTCTGTCATAGACCTTCAGCATCTTGTACAAGGACCAGGACCGATCGAGCTGATTACGCCAGCAGATGACAATTTTGGTCTTGTGCTCGGGCAATAAGCGAATGTAATCGGCGGTCCTGGAATAGGCCACCGTGGCGTCCAGCAACGGGCGCCCAGTTGGAATGCGGTATTTCCCGGGATGAGGCTCATCGTTGACATACAGCGCGGGTTCTTTGACTCCCGGCACCCTATCTTCGGCCAGATCGTTTGCGACCATCCATTCGGACAATGCGGTCGTACCGCACTTGTCCATGCCGGCGATGAAGATATTATCGATAGCCATGCTATTCCTTGTCGCCGGATCGGTAAAAAAACGATTCTTCCGCAGATTTTCCTGCGATATCAACGGCACTCATTCCTGTCCTTCGATTGGTTGGGCTGCAACATAGGCATGGTGAAAATGACGAACGCGGTCTTCGATTCCCTCGCCGAGAACAGCCAGCTTCGTCGCATTGCGCACACCCGCCTGCACCTTGGCACAAATCCCGCCATCTTCCGCAAACACCTTCCTCGTGAAGGCGTGCCCATCGGCATAGATGTGTTCCATCATTTTTTTTCCGGCCTCCGTGCTTCCTTCGAATTTCACGCCAAGCGTGCGCGAATGCACCGTCGTGGTCTCCACGGAGGTCGGATCGAAACGCTGCACGTGAAAGCTATAGCCCATGAAGGACGTCACGGTCAGGTTCGGAAAAATGTGATGGTGCGTGTAATGCTCGAAAGGCCACGGCCAGCGGCCGATTCTGGATTCCATGCGCTTGAAACGGGCGACCCAATCGGCGTTGGCATCGTGCTCCAGGTGACTGTGCCGGGCGTCGTCGAAGAAAAAGCGCGGAGCTTCTTTTTCGCGGCTCATCCCGTCGACCTCCATGAATGTGCCGGAATGCACCGAGGGGACGTGATAGCCCTCCAGGGCGTTTTCGATGACGACTTTCCAGTTGGCCGCGACATCTTCGCGGAATTCGTCCAGCACCGTGTCCATGCCTTCGCTTGCATGTTCGAGGAAGACATATTGCGAACCGAGATAGTCGCGCAGACTCGGCCCCTCCTCCGACAGGCGCACAAAGATGAATTGCCCTGCCGTGTCGCAAGCAAACTCATGCAGTCGGAACTTCTCCGGCTCCGCGACTACTTGAGGAAATGCCTGCTTCTGGGGAATGCTAAGAGGTACGCCGCATTTGTCGTACACCCAACTGTGGTATGGACAACGCACGAAGCCGCGATGCGTCCCGGGCTCACACAAACGGGCATGACGATGCGAGCATACGTTTAGAAAAGCGCGCGGCTTGCCCGTTTCGTCGCATTGCAGAACGATCTCCGTATTCCCCAGGCGCATGCCCTGATGCACGTTGCCCTGCAGTTCCAGTTTCAGGCCAGCGAAAATCCACGACTGACGAAACAAACCATTCAGCTCGTTTTCGTGATGGGCAGAATCGACGTAAGCTCGGGGCGGAATCTGTTGAGTGGGCATAAAATCAGCGGAAAGAAAAGCGTTTGGCCGGATTGCCCAGGACCGTGATACCTGCCGGAATCCGTCCGATGACAACACTGCCCGGCGCAACGGTGACCCCGTCTCCAATGACGGCACGACTGGTAATCACGCAGTTGGGATGAATCGTGACAAAGTTGCCGATACGGGCGCCGCCGGCAATCGTGCAATGGCTGTTAATCTGGCACCACTCGCCGATACGCGCGTCGTGACCGACGACCGTGTATTCCTGAATGCAGGTGAAGCCACCGACGTGCGTATCGACCGAGAGGCCCACGCCTGGGCCGATGATGCAACCATGTGCCAGATTTGCGTGCTTACTCACATTTGCACGTGGATGCACGACGGTCGCGAAATCGACGTGATGAACGTCACGGAGCGTAGCGGTGTACTTGAAACGCTGCTGCGGATCGCCGAGCGCAGCCATGAAGACCTCATTCGGCAATGGCTGGTACGTTAGCGGATCGCCGACAATTGGCACGTCGCGTGGCGTTGCATCGAGCGCACCGGCACGGCCATCGAGAAAGCCTTTCACCTCGAATAAAGGATTGTCGTCCTCGATGTAGCTCAGTACTTCGCGACCGAAGCCTCCGGCCCCAACAATCAACAGGTGGCGAGGAGAGTTCGACATATCAGCTGATCGTCAAGCCGCCATCCATCACCAGCGTCGTGCCGGTGATCCAGCGACTGGCGTTCGACAACAGGAAAACAGCGGCATTGGCCACATCTTCGGGCTTTCCGAAGCCGAGCGGGTAGTTGTTCCGCTCCTGCTCCATCGACCCCACCATGGTGGCCGTCGCATCCAGCAGAGGCGTTTCGACCAATGCTGGCGAAAGGCAATTGGCACGAATACGGCGCTTGACCACTTCCATGGCAAGACAACGCGTCATGGCAATCAGTGCGGCCTTCGTTCCCGAATAAGCCGCTACCCCGGCAACGCCGATGTGCGCCGCAATCGAAGCGACAAATACCAGCGAACCTTCCGGTGCAACCAGATTCCGCTTGAGCAGCGCCTGCGTCAGCAACATGGGCGCATCGACATTGATAGCCTGGACTTCCCGCAAGTGCTGTTCGGTGAACATGCGCACCGGACTCAGCCGCGAAATGCCTGCGCTATGCACGACGCCATTCAGTTGCGTGCCGCCGAGCGCCGCGACCAGCGTCTCTCGCTCGGCGGCATTCGTCAGCTCGGCTTGTACTGCTTGATGTCCTGCCAATGCCGATTTATCGAGCATCTCCAGCGTCTGTTTCAGACGTTCGCGGTCGCGGCCCGTGATAACGACCTGCGCGCCCATCTGTGAACAGGAAATCGCGATCTGGCGACCAATGCCGGATGAGGCCCCTGTGACCAGGATGCGCTTCCCGGAAAGCGAGAACGGGTTTTCCATACTCATGACTCGATCAATGCCGGAAACTTGGCGCCTTCAATATCCATAATGACCGTGCCCCACGACAGGCCAATACCGAAACCGCTCAATAGCAAGCGATGCCGGGCCTTGCCCAGCACCTCGTGCAAACGGGCCGTCATCGTCACCGGCAAGGATGCGCCGCTGGTATTGCCGAAATCCGGCAAGGTGGAAGGCACTTTCTCCACCGGCAAACCCAGCTTCTTGCGGATGGTTTCGTTGATCATCTTGTTGGCCTGATGAAAGACGAAATAGTCGATGTCGTCCTTGCTCGTGCCGGTTTTTTCCAGAATCTTTTCCACTGCGGGCGGTACGCGCTGCGTGGAAAAACTCAGCACGGCTGGACCATCAAGCGTCAAGTCCAGTCCTGAATGAAAGAAACCGCTTTCATCGCGCGTCGGGATCATATGGTGAATACCAACCGGCTCCCGATGTCCGCCGACCGGCAAGCAGATGGCCTTGTAACCGCTACCGTCGCTGTTGAGGTCGAAGTGCATCGGCGGCGCTTTCTCATCGAATTCGAGTGCCGTCGCCGTGCCGGCATCGGAGAACAACGGATCGCGAAGATTGCCCGAACGATCCCCGATCAGTAGCAACGCCTTCTTGATGGCGCCAGCGGCAATCATGCTACCCAGCAGATGCAAACCAAAGGGATAGCCGGAGCAGCCGAGGTTCACGTCATAGGCAATCGTCGCCTGCGACAGCTTCAGGCGATCCTGCAGGATGATCGCCGTCGATGGAATCAGGTAGTCCGGCGACTGCGTCACGACAACTAGCGCATCGATCTCTTCCCGTGCCCACTCCAACTCAGTGAGCAGCTTCTCCGTTGCATCGAAAGCGAGATCCGAAAAGCATTGCCACTCCGGGCAAAGGCGTCGCGTCTTGATGCCGATATTGCGCACCAGGCGCTCGCGCTCCGAACGAATTTGCGGCGGAGCATCGAGGACGTTGTCATAGACACGTCTGGGCACACAGCTCGCCATGCCTGCGAAGCGCACATTGCGCAGAGTGGAAAATGCCATGTTCTTATCCGAGCAGTTTGTAGAGGTCGGTGATCGTTGCGCACTTCTTCAGGTCGTCACCTGAGATCACCTTGCCGAACTCCGTGTCGAACATCACGATCACGCCCAGCGCAGCCAGCGAATCCCATTCTTCCAGGCTGCTCAATTCCGTCTCCGGTTTCACTTCCACCGGATTCTGAAAATCGGTGACAACCAGAAAATTTTCAATAAAGCTTTCGATGCTGGGCATTACATACTCGATAGTCATCAAATATCTCCAATCAGTGCTGCAATCGTCTCGACCTCATCGTTCGTGAGGTTCGGATAAATCGGCAGGCAGATCACATCCGCTGCCACCTTCGTCGCCACCGGCAGATTGCCGCGCGAAGCGCCAGACATGCCGCGATACATCGGGAACTCGGTGATCAACGGATAGAAATACCGGCGGCCATGAATTCCCTTGTCCCGCAATCGCTCAAAAAGCGCGTCCCGGCTGATTGGATATTTCTGTCCGACCAGGATCGGGTAATACGAAAAGTTCGTGCCATTTCCCTCCCGTTGCTGGACGCATTCGATGCCCGGAACGTCTCTCAACAGCTCACCGTACTTCGCGCCGATCTCGCGGCGGCGCGCCAGCGCCTTGTCGATGTGTTGCAGTTGCAGCAAGCCGAAGGCGGCATTGACCTCAGCCATCTTGCCGTTGATGCCCGGTGCGACGACCGTGGTTTCGTCGACGATCCCAAAATTCTTCAAGTTGTCGATGCGTTCTTTGGTCTTCTTGTCCGGGCAGACGATGGCGCCGCCCTCGAAGGTCGTAAATACTTTGGTGGCGTGAAAGCTCAATACGGAGAGGTCACCGTGCCGCACGATGCTGCCGCCTTCGTCGCGCACACCGAAGGCATGCGCGGCGTCGTATATCACTTTCAGGTTGTAAATGTCGGCGATCTTCTGAATGGCGTCGACCTTGCAGGGATTGCCATAGCAATGCACGGGCAGGATAGCCGTGGTCTTGGGCGTGATGGCCGCTTCGATCTTCGCTGGGTCAAGATTGAGCGTGACCGGGTCGATGTCCACGAAGACCGGCTCGATGCCGTTCCAGCGCAGGGAGTGCGCCGTGGCGATGAAGGAGTACGGCGTCGTGATGACCTCGCCGGTGATGCGCAAGGCTTGCAGGGCCGTGACCAGCGCCAGTGTGCCGTTGGAAAAGAGTGCGATGTGCTCGACGCCGAGATACTCGGCGAGCGCTTTCTCGAGATGCTCGTGCATCGGCCCATGATTGGTCAGCCGCTTGGAGTCCCAGATTTTTTCCAGATAGGGAATGAAGTCCTCCAGCGGTGGCATGTACGGCTGGGTGACATAGATGGGCGTGTGGCCGGGCGATTTCATGGGTAATCGAGATAAGTCGGTCCCGAGAGTTTGACCCTCGCGCCGCCATTTCAGTCCGGCGAACTAAGGGCCTTTTCCCCCTCACTACGCCTCATTGGCATAAACCTGCGCGACCGGCATGTCATGCCCCGCCTGTTCGCCGTATTTCTGCAGATACCGGATGTAGCCTTCGAGCCACGCCTCGGTGCCGTACCGACGCCCACCCTCGTGAATCACGCTCAACGCCCACGTTCCCATCCGTAGGCCAGCCAGTTCGGCCTGCCGGCAGAAGTCCAGATCGTAGAAGTCGAACGCAAAACGTTCGTCGAACCGGACACCACGGGCAAGCAGCGTCTCGCTGTCGGCGATGAGCATCAAGCCGTCGAGCAGCTTGCATTCTTGCTCCGGTGGCCCGAACAGCTCGACTTCGTCGCAGGGCATGCCCCGACCGCGGCCAACGCTTCCGCTCAGATGCTCCGCGTCCTGTTGAAAGCTGAGCGTCGTCGAATGCCAGGCCGGCTGCCCCGGCACGCGGCGCGTGTTGCCAGCGATACCGACCACATCGAAGTGGTCGAGTGCCGTGTGGATGCGTTCCTGCCAGAAAAAGTCGGCAAGCCAAACGTCATCGTGGATAAAGACGAGGATCGCCGGATCAGTGGCCGCCGCCTCGATCGCGGCGTTGTAGATCGCAGGCAACCCTTGCGTGTTGTTGATCGTCAGCCTGATCTGCACGTCGTCTTCACGCATGGCGGAGCTGTAGAGCCGCAGCGAACGGCCGAGCGCGGTGTCGGCCATGAACTGCTGCTGGTCTCCCCGTGTGGCGCAGACGAGCCGCACGCGCTTGCGGTTCTTTGCCGCCGCCACCGCGCGCGAGTGGGCGATGCCATCGAGAAACCGGCGAGACGCGGGCAGTTCGCGAGTCGGCAGGCGCCCCAGCTCGTCCAGGCTCTGCTTCAACAGTTCAAGCCCAGACAGGCCGCGCTGTTCGATGGCAAAGCTGTAAACCTCGCCGAGCCGCTCGCGAGCCTTGCCGAGCGCCTCCGCGCCGATGGTCCCGGCGGCCGCTTCGCCGCGCACCATGATTTCCCATTCGTAAAAGCCCGCCGCCAGCCAGGGGTTCGCCACGCCGGAGTTTTGCGTCGCGTGCCGCCGAAAGCAACTGTGGTAGCCGCCAGCCAGGACGACCGGCCCCTGCTCGGCCATGTTCAGGTACATCGCGACATCGGTCAGATAGATGAATCCGTGCTCCCTGTACTTCATCATGGAGCCGACGTTGACCCGCTCGCGCACAAGCATGACGTTGCTTGGTTCACCGAGGAAGTTGTTGGCGGTCACCACCACGTTCTCGATCAGAAACGCTCGATCGAGGAGCGCCGTCTCGCCGGGCTGGATCAGTGCGGCTGGCACGTCGATCACCTTGTCGTCGGAATCGATGACAACGCGCTGATGAAAGGCCAGGGTCGATTCGGGATGACTGTCGAGCGCGGCAACCAGCGTGGCGACCGAAGTCGGCATCAAAAGATCGTCGTCGTAAAGCCACTTCACGTACCGGCCGCTAGCGTGCGCCCACAACTGCTCCTGGTTGCGCAGGCCGTCCTGAAATCCGTGGTGAAAATATCGAATCCGCGGATCGTTCGCTGCATCGGCGATCTCGCGCAGTATGCCGTCCGGCGTGTCGTCGCCGACGAGGATTTCGATGTCCGTAAAGCTTTGAGCGCAGGCGCTCGCCAAAGTCTTGGCCAGGTATGCCGGCTTGAACGCGGGAATGAGGATGCTGACTGTGGGCATACGACTGGCGGCCGAATTAAGCGATCGGGCAGTGTAGCGGCCGCTACGGAATGTTGATCCGGCAGACAGGCACGCTTTTCGCGCCCAATTCCGCAGATGCGGGAACGCCGGGTTCGCGCAAGCTATGACATAGCGAAAATGCGCGATGAATTGAATGACCAGCCCTTGAAGTCAGGGGCAGCCGCTGAAAGCAAGATGCAAGATTCAATGCTGGACATGCGCCGTCAATCCCGCGCCGAAGCCCCTTTCGCGCCATTTGACTTCCTCGATTGATTCTCCCCTTAAAGTTTTCCCGGTAGGGACCGATATCCCAAACAAGGCGGCCAACACAAACCCACGCTGCCATTTTTGGGATCGGGCCCGTGCCCTACTCGGAGAATTGAAATGCTCGGAATCAATACAAACATCAACTCGCTCGTTTCGCAGCAGAACCTGACCGGTTCGGGCAGCGCACTGTCGCAGGCGATCACGCGTCTGTCGTCGGGCAAGCGCATCAACAGCGCAGCGGACGACGCAGCAGGCCTCGCGATCTCGAACATCATGCAGACCCAGATCAACGGTCTGAACCAGGGTGTGTCGAACTCGAACGACGGTACGTCGATGGTGCAAACCGCATCGAGCGGCCTCGCCTCGCTGACGAACAGCCTGCAGCGTATCCGCCAGTTGGCCACGCAAGCAGCGAACGGCTCGATGACCAGCGACGACCGCGCGGCCCTGCAGCAGGAAGTCTCGCAACAGATCTCGGAAGTCAACCGTGTCGCGTCGCAGACGACGTTCAACGGCATGAACCTGCTCAACGGTTCGCTGGGCACCGTGTCGTTCCAGGTTGGCGCGAACGTCGGTCAGTCGATCAGCCTGAACCTGACGCAAGACATGTCGGCTGCGAAGCTCGGCACCGGCAACGTGCAAGCAGGCAACACGCTCGGTTCGTTCGGCAACCTGTCGCTGAACACTAGCGGCCAAACGGTTGCTACTGGCGCCGCGATCACGGCCATCAACGTGATCGCCGACGGCTCGGGCGGTTACACGCTGACGGACCAGAACAACCAGGCGCTGACGTCCGCCACCGCTACGGCAGTGCTCAGCGGCGTTACGATCACCGCCGACGCCAATGGCAACGCCACCATCTCGGCCGCCAATGCTGCTGGCGCAGGCGCGGCAATTGCCTCGGCCCTTGGTACTGACATGTCGGCGACGGTAGGCGGATCGACCGCTACCCTCACCACGAGCTTCACCGCGGCTTCGAACACCGCCACCGGTGCCACGATCGACGCACTCAACACGCCGACGAACGTTGCGAGCATCGACATCAGCAGCCAGACCGGCGCAAGCGCAGCGATGGAATCGATCGACAACGCGCTGACCACGCTGAACAACCTGCAAGCAACGCTCGGCGCGGCACAAAACCGCTTCACCGCCATCGGCTCGACGCAGCAAGCGCAATCGACCGACCTGTCGAGCGCCCAGTCGTCGATCCAGGACGCGGACTTCGCGCAGGAAACGGCTAACCTGAGCAAGGCGCAGGTTCTGCAACAAGCCGGTATCTCGGTGCTGGCACAAGCAAACTCGCAGCCGCAGCAGATCCTGAAGCTCCTCCAGTAAGGCGCTTCCGGCCGCAGGTGTCCGGCTCGCAGCGCATCGCGCGCCGGACGCAAATCCGTCGGGAGGCTTGCCTCCCGATTGTCGTTTCCAGCGTTACACCGCGAATTAAATCGCGCATTCAACCGCCCATTCAAGCGTTTTGACCGGCCTTGCCGACGCACGGAGCCTCCTCATGTCCACCGTAACCGGATCCACGACTGCCGCGATCTCGAGCGCAGTCGCCACCACGACCGCCGCCGCCCAGGCGTCGGTGCAGGCAGCCGCCCAGTCGATCATCAGCGGCTCGACCAATTCCTCCATGGACACGAGTTCGCTCGTCACCGCGCTCGTCAACAGCAAGACCGCCGGCCAGGCCGCCACCATCGCCGCCGAGCAGACCGCGGACAACACGCTGATCTCCGCCTACGGCACGCTCTCCGCGGGACTGTCCGCGTTGCAGGCAGCCATCTTGCCGCTCAGCGACGGTGCCACGCTCAATACGTTCAAGACCACCCTGAGCGGCACCGGCGTCACCGCTACGGCCGCGACCGGCGCGGTGGCGGGTTCGTATTCGCTCAATGTGGCGCAGGTCGCCACCTCGCAAGTGCTCACCTCGGCGGGTTATAACGCGAGCACGAACCTGGCTTCCGGCTCAGCCACGATGACCCTGACGGTCAACGGCCAGAGCAGCACGATTTCCCTGAACAGCTCGAACAGCACGATTGCCGGCATTGCCTCGGCGATCAATTCGGCCAACGACAATCCCGGCGTGACCGCGACCGTGGTGACCGGCGCGGACGGCGCCCACCTCGTGCTGCAATCGAACTCGACCGGTGCGTCGAGCGGCATCAGCATCGCGATCAGCGATTCGACTTCGACCGACGACCTGAACAAGCTCGCGGTGACGACCACCGCCGGCAAGTCGATATCCAGCGCGAGCGACCTCACCGGTACCGACAGCAGCGGCAACACGATCAACCCCAGCCAGTCGACCGTCTCCGGCACAGGCTGGACCCAGACGCAGGCTGCCCAGGATTCGTACTTCACGCTCGGCGGCGTCGGCGTGAGCAGTTCCACGAACGCCGTGACGACGGCCCTGTCCGGCGTGACGCTGAATCTCACGTCAGCGGCGGTCGGCACCACCCAGACGCTCACGGTGGCGCAGGACACCAGCGCGGAGTCGTCGGCGATCGACAATTTCGTCACCGTCTACAACACACTCATCACGACGATGGGCTCGTTGACGGCGTACAACGCGAACTCGACGTCGCAGGGGGTGCTGCTCGGCGATTCCACGTTGAGTGTGATCCAGAACCAGCTCGCCAACATCGTGGGCAGCGGCGTGGGCAGCGGCACCACGAAGACGACGCTTGCCGCGATCGGCATTACGCTCCAGGCGGACGGCACGCTGTCGGTCGACGACACGACGCTCAACGCTGCGCTGCAGAACAACCAGTCGGCCGTGACCTCCCTGTTCAATCCGACCACCGGCATCGCCGCGCAACTGGACGACAGCATCACGAACTACACCTCGTCCGGCGGCATCATTCAAAACCGTACGGACGCGATCAACAGCGACCTCACGAGCCTCTCGAACCAGCAGACGACGCTGACGGCGTGGCAGGCACAGCTCACCAGCCAGTACACCGCGCAGTTCACCGCGCTCGACACGCTGATGGCAACGATGAACAGCAACTCGCAGTACCTCACGCAACTGTTCGGTGGCACCAACAGCGCAGGCGCGCTTGCCACGAACAAGAGCTGAGCGTGGCGCGGAGCGAACCATGCAGAACGTAGCCACGATCGAGCGCATCTGGCAGATGACGAAAGACCTCGAACTGGCGGCCGCTGTCGGCGACTGGGAGCGCGCCGCGCAGCTCGCCGACGAGCGCTCGCCGCTCTTGACGGCGCTCGGCGCGCAGCCGCCGCAGGAGGTTATGGCACGGCTCAGGGAGATCCACGAGATCGACAGCCGCATCTCCGAAGCCGCGCGCGTCGCGCAGCAGGAGCTGGGCGCCGAGTATCAGGCGAACATGCAGGCGAGTCGCAACGCCGGGCGGTATTTGAGCGTGGCTCTCGCTTGAAGCAGGAACCACGATTCGCTGCGCATTTGCGCACCACGGCCCGCCTTTGCGCGGGCTCTTTTCTTTGTGCAGCCCCGGTTTTCGATCGGACGGTTATGTCTGGACTATTCTCGACGCCGCCACTGTTCCGCCAAATGGCGCATACGGTGGGGTTCCCGACGTCGCCCAAAATGAAAAAAGGCCCTCGGCATTTGCCTTAGGGCCTTGTTTTATCAGGTTTCATCAACCTGGCATCACTTCGAATTTTGGTGCGCCCGGCTGGGATCGAACCAGCAACCCCTGCCTTCGGAGTCCGCGAAGAACCCGTAATGAAATCAGTAACTTAACTTCGAGACTTCTTTGAAATCAAACGCTTACACGAGAAAGCGCCAACCTATCGAAGCGTAGTTTAGCAAACGTTACCCCTTTTGTTACGGGCATTTTGCGGAAAGTCACGCTGAAACCGCGCCGGAGCGCGGACGATCATCGTCCAAATCTTCTGCGGTCAACATAGTGCGCAGGATCGCAGTCCCGCCCTTTAGCACCATGCCAACCCGATACTCGGCGGCCATTGCCATAGGTTCTACGCCGCATGCTGAACAATTCGGCGGATCCAATTGGTTGCCCCCGTCACCGCGATCGCGAGCAGAAAATTCCGCATCTCGATCTGTCAGTTCCGCAATGGCCGACCTCACCGCATTCTTGTGCCAATAGCCTCTGCGATTCCAGATATCAGTCGCGACGATTCGAGCCAAGCCCCGAACGTCATCCCACCGTTCGTCGGTGAAAGGGTTGTCGTCTGTATCGAGCGACCACTTTTTACCTTTCCAGATATTTATCAACTGGCCAAGCATTTCCTCGCGATCAAGGTCCAGCAGTAGTCTTCCGGCTTCCGGCTGACTGAGAATGCCAGCCTCCGATGCCGCCTGAACGAGCGCTACGGCTCCCTCGCCATCTGCTTTCGCGTCTACCAATCCATCCACGGAAAGGTGCGCATGCTTTCGCTGTTTCCGTTGCAGCTCTAATCGTCGCAGCGAACTGACCCGCATCAACTTCGAGCCGCGCCGTCTAAGGGACGCGCCCGAGTTGAAATATTCCTTTAGGCAGCCGTTAAAACGTGCCCCGGCTGGCTGCTGCGATAGCAAACCCTCAAGCTTGCCGAGAGATGTGACTCCCGAGCGAGACATCAGTATCCGCAGTATGCACGTCACATCAGTTGATGTGCGCCCGGTCCAACCCGGCGTTAGACGCAAGTGGAAGAACGCCTGTAGATCCTCTGGTGCACCCAGAAAGTCCAAGTAATTTTCCATTTTCCGAGTTACGTTCCTCCCGATCACGATCGCAGCCTACTACCGTAAGCACATTGCATCAAGCATTAGACATGCTTAGCTTCCGGGAACCGCCATGCGCACCAAAGAACAATTCGAACTCGCCCAGCGAGTGAGTCTGCTCCACGACGACGCATTGATCGATGTCGAAGAGTTTGCGGCAATCACTGGCTTTTCGCCCAACAGCATCCGTCAGCGGAAGGTCTCGGGTTTGCCTAGCCCCAACCTGCAAATCGGCCGTTTGCGATGGCATCTCGGCTGCGTCAGAGCGTGGATGAGAAATAGGGCGTGACGAACCGGCACACACGGTCTTGAGCCGGCGCAACCCCTCGAATTCCCAGACGGCCGACATGCCGTTGCCAACCATTGCCTCTGATGAAGAACCGAAAATTTCCACACCACACAGGCGGAGTCGTGCAAGTACGCCACACCGAGAGGTGGGGTTCAGTGCCCGAGGCTTTGCTCGAAGATCCGGCCTTGGATCTAGACAGCAGGGCCGTCGCCGCGTGGCTGGCCGTTAAGCCGCAAGGTTGGCAAATTTCGGTCGAAGCCCTTCGCAAGCGACTCGGGAAGATCGCACCGAACACTGAGGGCGAGGGATCACAATATCGAACGTTGGGGAAGGACCGCTGGCAAAGAATTGCCCGAGAGTTGGAAGCGGCCGGCTATCTTCGCCGGCACCAGCGCAACGGACGTGCTGGGCAGTGGGAATGGAACATTGTCTTCCATCCAACACCAGCACGAGCGCTCGACACCAGTGCCGGGTTTTCCGGCGATGGCGTAACCGGCTCCGGCTCATCCGTCGCCGGAAAACCCGGCAATAAAGAAATACCAAGCGAAGCAGTGACCAATAGCAAGAGAACTACCACTACAACGCCGACGGATGGACAGCGCGGCGGTGGAAGCGCGCTTGACGCGCCAGTCACCGTAGTGGTGGGGGGCTCGGCAGAGAGGCACCGTGACATCCTGATCACGCTGCTCAACCAAGCGGGGCTGAGTAGTGATGCCGGCCAGCAGATTGCCGACGAACTGGCTGGTCGCCTTGAGGCAGCGGCGAGGGGCACGCACAGTGCGGTCGGAAGCGTGCGCGGGTGGCTCAACAGCGTAATCACGCAATACAAGAACGGGAGTTTCATACCCGAGTTCGGACGCGCGATCACGATGAGACGACAAGGTCCGTTGCAGTTCTCGGCGTCGTCGGTCTCCGAACCTCCTAAGGCATCACGCGAAACCGTTGAAGCGAACTTGGGGCGGTTGCATGAAACGATGGCCGCCATCGCTGCGAAGGGTCGCGGGATATGACCACCAAACCAACGATTTGCAAGCGTGAGAGCCGGATTGCCCGGCACCGCGTGCCGGTCGGTGCTCTCCCACCGCCCAGCGGGCGGCGGTGCCCGTGCACCTCAATCCGGGCTCGCGGCGCTCGCCGACGCCTCGCCGTCGATCAACCGCTTTGGCTGCAGAGGGGGGCTTGTGGTCGGACCGCTTCTATCACTTGGGCAAGCCGCATCGCGGCGCGTCAGGCCGAAGGCAATCGTCGCGGGGAGCCGGTGGTCGGTTGCGGGACGCCGGCCAGCGAGCCGGCGATGTCCACACCCTCGTGGTGTGGGCAGCGCAGCCGTCCATGGGCGGGCGCGGGAATGACCATGGCAGTAGCACAAGGCCAGTTTGTGGGCAGCGCACGTCACCACCGAAACCCAACTGCGGCGGCCACGATTCGTGCGAATTCTTCTCCGCCGAGCACAGGCCGATCTTGATTTCCAACGCGCCGAAATCGTGTCGGTCTCTTGTCCGACGGCGAAGTCGGACAAGAGGGGGCTCGGGCCATTTCAGACACAACAACGACATGCGGCAGACATGACGGGTTGAGGCTGAAGTGGCCCGAGCCCCCACCCCCTCTGGGGGTCGAGACGCATAGCGTCTCGGGGGGTAGCAGATTTCTAACCGCCTTGAATTCGAGCGTGACAGTCACCGAAGCAAAAAGAAACCCAACCATGCGGAGCCGAAATAATGGGGAAAGCAAAGAAGCCAGCGCTCAAATCACTGCCTCCCAACTGGCGCGAGGCCATGTGGGATTGCGCAGTCGACCCGGAATGGCGGCGAAGTCGCCCGCAACTGCTTCCCGCGTTTGCGGTGCTTTGGCTCATCGGATGCCGGCCGTCCGAAATCGAACACGGGGTTCATCTCGTCTGGCGTGATCATTTGCTCGTGATCGAGGTAACCGGAACAAAGTGCGTCGATGCCGGCCAGCGCGAAAGAGGGCAGCCACATCGACGGTACGCGTTCAGAACCGGTCCCGGCGAGGAGGCCTTGTGCCCGGCATTGGCGGTGCTGCGTCGTTACGCCTTGGAGGCTTCCACTGACGGTACCGGTCGCAGCGTGGTGAGCCACGACGCCGACTACCTGTACAACAGCGTTGTCCAGCTAGGCCGGGCGGCATTTCCGAAAATCAGGACGCGGGTCAGCCCATATTGCTTCCGACATCAGCATGCCTCCGATTTGAAGGCTGATCCCGAGGTGCCGCTCGAAGAAGCGGCCAAAGCTATGGGGCACCTGTCCGATTATTCCATTGGCAAGTACGGCGATGCGACCCATGGGCGAAAGCGGGGGCGAGCCAAGGCGCTGATGGTAGAGACTTCAAGGCCGGTGAGGCATTCACCGAAAGTGGATCGCCTCGCCCGCTTCAAAATTGCGACGATGAAGCGGCGAGGCCTCAAGCCCAGTTAATCACTTCGGTAATCGTCAAGCATCATCCTTGTGTTCTGAAGATTCCCCCAACTTAGACATCCGTATCCCGCCGATCGGCAATGCGTCGAAGGTGCGTCGTTTTCGACGCACCGAAGGCAGCGAGCAGTGGCATCGCTGGGGCGTTTGCGTCAAATGTGCGTCGTTCGTCAGGTGCGACCGAATAACCTCGTTTGCCGCCGCGGTGTGCGATTCGAGTGACGCTTCAGTACGAGGGGCACCACCCGAGCATCGTTCTTCTAGCAGCGAAAAAAGCATTACTGTAGGCGCCCGCATTGAGCGGCTTGCCTTCATTGTGCGGCGCAGTGAGATGTTCGGCGGGAGAAAGTACCTGCAGAAACTGAAGAAACGGTCACTCCAGTTCCACAACAATGCAAAAAGACAACGAATTATTTCGTTGCAAGCAACGAAATGCTTCGTGGAGATATACTTCCCGGCATGAGATACCTGCCCGCCCAAGCAAAAGAAGCCATTGGGATTTCGGAAGAAACCTTCCGACATTGGCGTCGTGCCCTGCCTCCGTTGAGAGGCAGGCGCGGCTATGGTCCTTGCTTTACCCCCGGCGATCTACTCGCGCTCAAGGTCGTCGCGAAGCTGCACGCATTCGGAATACAGATTCGCCACCTGACACCGCATGCTGAAGCGCTGTTTCAGATCTGCTCGCAGGGCGCTTGGTTCGGCCTAGATGACAAAGCAGTCGTTTTTGACGGCGAGTCGGTTGAGTTGGTGAGCGTCCTCGACAGCCAAAGGCTGGCGATGTGCACATGCATGGTTGTACCACTGCGTTCGCTGATCACCGAGTTGCGCCAATCGCTTTCCATCGAAGAAAGGCTCCCCGTTCAGTCCGATATCGTGTTCCCCCCAGTAAGCCTTTCGGGGGGGCGATCGGCATGAGATCACAACAAAATCGCTCGTTCGTCACCGTTCGATCGACCGGCGGTCGTCGACCCGCCGTACAAACAGGGAAGCGCTGACAATGTCGCCCGTCACACTGACCCGCCAAAGCATTGCGGACGCGTTGGGTACCGAACCCACCGCAGTGGTGTCGTTTGGACAAGCTGCGCTACAGCCGGAGCATCTGGACTTTCTGGGCTTGATTCACGCACGCGAACGACAAGAGCCGGCGCCGGACGCGGTTGTCCTCAGCGAGGATCAACCATTGTTGTACATTTGGGATCTGAGACATGAGCCAACTCTGAGCGCGAGTGACCGAAACCGTGACATACAGGTACTCGCGCTGCGATCAGATGCGCCGTACGTCGCATTTCTCCGACCAGGCAGCGTGCAAGTCTATGCGTTAGGGCAGGCACGGGACGAAGACGCAGCACCGCTGCTCGAAGATGCAGAACTGCATCCCGGATTGCTAGCGAAGCTCGCGGTAGGCGACATCCCCCAGCGCGCCGATGGAATCAGCACGCATGACCTTATGCTCGAGTTGCTTAACGTAGTCACGGACGAACTAATCAAACTACGGCATGTAAGCGCTCCAGAGGCGCTCGCTTTGATGGGGCGCGCGCTCTTCTTACGCTTTCTTCACGACCGCGGGATCTTGAGTGATATCAACCCGATCCCTGGCGTGCCTCGGTTCGCCGATTGTCTGTCGACGCCGGAATTGGCGGCGATCAGTTCCCGCTGGCTTGATGAAACGTTTAACGGCGATTTACTGACGCTTCCTGACGGCGGGAGTGAAGACTACTTCCGCAGTCTTCGTCGCGCCGACCGAACCTCGGCGTTCGACGATTTGACTGCCATCATTCGTGGCGACAAGCCAGCGGGAAACGGCACCTATCAAACCCAGTTTTCTTGGGGCGACCTACACTTTGCTTATATGCCAGTTGGGCTGCTCAGCCAGGTCTACGAGGCCCACATCCATCATTTCGAGGCGCCCACGGCTAAGGAGCAGAGCGTCTATTACACGCCGCGTCATTTAGCGGAATACGTTGTCGACCACGCACTTGGGATGCTTGGACCTGATGCGCACAAGGCGCGAGTTCTAGATCCTGCAGCAGGTGGCGGCGTGTTTTTGCTCGCCGCATTTCGTCGGCTTGTTCAAGGCCGTTGGCGTGCAACGGGCAAGCAACCGACGACCAAGGTCATTCGAAAAATTCTCAACGCGCAGTTAGTTGGTATTGACATCAACCCCGCTGCACGCCAATTGACTGCGCTGGCTTTGTACCTCACGGCACTCGAGCTGGATCCGGACGTCGGCAAGCTACGACATCTGAAGTTCGACGGTTTGCAAGGCAAGGTACTGCTCGCAGCTGAGCACTGGGTGGATGAACCGAGCGGCCTATATCTAGGCAGCCTGAGCCGTCCGGCTGCGAGTGCCCTAGCCAATCAATTTGATCTGGTCGTCGGGAACCCACCGTGGACTTCGGTGGCGGATCGTCCGCGGCAGAAGGCTTTCGATGATATCGCGCGTTCAGCGATGATTGAGCGAGGCATCACGCCCGCTGCCAATCCCGATGGGGTTCCTGATCTTCCTTTTGTTTGGGAGTCCAGCCGCTGGGCTCGCGAAGGGGCCGTCGTGGCATTTGCACTTCACGCCCGTTTGTTGATCAAGACGACACGACTCGGATGGGATGCGCGCAAAGCTCTATTCCGCGGGTTAAACGTCACCTATGTCCTCAATGGAATGGAGCTGCGTAACACATCGGTGTGGCCGAGCAACGCAGCCTATTTTTGCTTGCTCTTCGCGCGCAATCAAGCTGCTAGCGAAGACAACCATTTCTACTCTGTGACACCCGCGGTGGACCGCGCGCTGAATGCTGAAGGACGCGTACGCATCGACAGCAAGGATGCGTGGGCATCCGATGTGGCTATGGTCGACCAGGTTCCACACCTGTTCAAAACCTTAGCCAAGGGCAGCAGCTTGGATGTTGCGTTGTTGGAAAAAATTCAGTTCGACACTCAGCACAGACGCGACGGTCGGGCGACACGACATCCGACGCTTGTGGAATATGCCGAGAGCGTCGGAATTAACGAGGGGCATGGATACCAGACGAGCAGCGAGGACGAGGAGGCAGGTTTCCTCAAGGGCCTGCCCATGATGCCAGACCCTCGGCTGGCACTGTGGCATATCGTTCCGACGCAAGACCTCGAGATCTTTGATCGAGATCACGTCCATCGCACGCGCAAGTCTGAAATTTATGAACCGCCGATGGTGTTGCTGAGGAAATCTCCAAGCACCCGGGAGCATGCCCCGATTGCGATGCTAGCGCTGGAGCGTGTTGCGTACCGAGAGTCGTACATCGGTTACAGCTGTGCAGGTGTACGCGAGCCCCGCCTAATGGCCACGTATCTCTGGGCGCTAATGAACAGCAAGTTGTTCTTGTACTACGCGCTGATGACTAGCAGCATCTTCGGTTGTGAGCGCGAGGCGATGCAGAAAGCAGACATTGAGCAGTTCCCTGTGTTCCCCCTGGATTCGCTTTCCGCTGAGCATCGTGCCTCGCTTGACGAGCTTTTGGCAAAGGCAGAGATAAGGCATTTCGATATGAGCGACGTCGATGCGATGGTCAACAGCATCTACGGGCTGACCCCAGCCGATGTCATCCTAGTTGAGGATCGGCTAGCAACTGCGCTGCCGTTCTCGCGGGTGCGTCAGGCTGCCGTCGCCCCCCCCAAAGACGCAGAAGTGGATCGATATCAAGAAGCACTTGTGAACATCTTGCGGCCGTTTGACATGAGCGATCAGCCTTTGGAAGTGACGACCTATCGTCCAAGTTCCCTGTCCCCATGGCGTTTTTTCCGAATCGGCGGTCCTGCCGGCAATCGCAAACCGAAAGTCCAAGATTTACTCGGTGCGCTAAACATGGCCGATAGCATGGACTGCACGCTGGTCGAGTTTCATCAAGACGATGCGGCCTACGTCGGGGTCCTGAATCAGCGACGTTACTGGACGCGAACTGCTGCGCGGACGCTTGCGTTGGATTTCATCAAGCGCAATGATCCGATTCTGAATCGCGTCTCTACTAGCGGGCAGCCGGCATGATCGGTCCGCACGGTAGTCCTGGCAAGCTGATTTCTGGCAAAACTGGCTTCCCAGTCATGATCCCTCCCAGCGTCTTGACTATCGTCATTCGAGCATTGCACGAGGCTTGGGGAGTAATTTGTGCTGATCCCGCGAGCCATCTTGCGCCGGTGACGCCCGGCAATCCTGAAGAGGATCGATATACCGATGCGCTTTGCGAGGTGCTCTCCTACTGGCTGCGTGTTTCGGCGAACCCCGTTCATGGGTTCACGTCGGACGTGTTCGAAAATGTGGAACGAGGCGCGAATCTTTCAAATTATGACCAAAGCGTAATCAACAAGCAGCCTGACCTCGTGATACGGCTGGCTAACGGCCCCTTGGTCAATGCGCGTCGATACGTGGGCGTCTTTGTTGAAACGAAGGTCGTGTCCATGAAGAGAAGCTTGAGCAGCTATACAAAAGATGGCGTCTCGCGATTCGTCCGGGGAGACTACGCATGGGCGATGCAAGACGGCCTCATGATTGCATATCGGGCGAAACCACATCGCAAGCTAGATACCTTGGAGTCCCCGCTTGGAAAGGATCGCGCGTTGTTGGTTTCTCCGGAAAACAAAAAGAATCTTGTTCAGTCGGACCTCAAGATTCCCGCAAGCGGTAAGAGTACTCACAAACGAAATTGGACCTACGGAGCAGGTGGCCAGCCAGGAAGCATTCGAGTGTGGCACCTCTGGAGCCTTGACATCCCATAAACCAAGGCGTGAGCTTTGCAGTGGCTCGGTTCCCCGGATTTCGTAAACAAGGGGTTCAGCCGTTTGATCGCTGCCGAGCTCATGCGTGTTGAGAATGTGAGTATCTCGTCCATAGCGCGGAGAATCTGCGCGGTATAGTGGATGCGCGTTAGGCGTGGTGTTTTTTCGTAGATGCGACCATGTTGCGTCTGCGGTGCGAAATTTTTTCGAGCGGCGGCACGAATCCGTGATTCGGAGAATCCTCGCATTGGTCTCGCGAAAGTTTCACGCGTAAGCCCTCAACAGACCAATGCCTGACCGGTAAGCTAGTTCGTCGCGATCCACGTGAATATTCCACGCTGGTATAGGTTGATTTGCGATATTTTTCTACACCACACTCAATGACATAACAGCGCTTATGTCAGATTTGAACGGCTGCACGTCATAGAAATGACGTTGTACGTAGTCATGAGTCGGATTGCCACAGCGCGACGATCGGCGGCGAGGTTTCCGCAGCCAAGGTCGCGCGCAACTTGGGGACGTCTTGATACGGGCGTACGTCGCGAGGTTATCTAGTCGCGCAGGCGGTCCTCCGCGATCGTCCATTCCTTCGCGACAAGGATGGGCAACGGGCGAGGATGTCGCGCGCGCTGCCGACCGGTGCGGCTGCTTCCGGCAGTAGGTTCAATTCAGGCTCCCTTGTGTGCATCCATCCACGCCAGCCAGCCATACCGGTAGGCTCTTGCGTCAGCGAGCGCGTGATGCACGCGACGGTCCTTGCGGTAGTAATCCTGCACTGCGCGGTCATAGACTGGCGTATCGATTAGGGGGCGTAAATCGTAGTATCGATCGGTGAGGTTCGCAGGGCGATCGGGGCCGAGTAGGTCGACCAGGAATCGAAAATCGGTTTCCGAGTCGCATGCGGCCTGCACGGTGCGCGGCGAAGCGGCAAGCCAGCTTTGAAGCGTTGCGCGTGCCTCGGCGCGTGTCGTGCCGGATTTGTCGAGCAACGGCAGCACTTTCCGCTGCACGAATGCCGCACAGTCATCGATCGCCCATGTGTCGGCCAGCTCGACATAGAACTCGCGCGAGCCGTCCTCAGCCACGAGGGCGAGGCTGACGAGTTTCGGCGGTCGTTGATCCAAGCCGGTGTATTCGGTGTCTAGAAAAAGCAGCATGGGTTAGCGCCGAGTTTTTTTGCTTGCCATTCAGCGAGGAACGCGAGCCGTTCTTCGGTCGTGAGAGTGCCGGAGTGGCGATCTACGAGGACGCTCGATATTCCTAGCCTGTCGCCTTCCGGCGTGCAGGGTTCGGGGTCTCGATCGATCAGCGCCGACACTTCTGCCAGCGCCGTCCGATAGTCATCTCCAGTGTGCAGCGGTCGAATGTCCATTTTTGCCCCGAAGTGGCGCATGCATCGAGTGTAGCGGCCCCGGCCCGGCCATAGTCGGGTGAAAAAGGCATTATGCCAGGTGACTGTGACGACATGGACCGGATGTCCATCGGCCTGCGCACAACCGTGAGGTTATTTGGTCGCGCCTGCGCAGTGCAGCAAGCGAAATCAAGAGTTTCGAGGGTCCGGGCACCCGCGTATGCTTGTAACAAACGGAGAACACGCCATGCCAGCCGACAAACTAGGCCGCTATATGCGGAGCCCGGAATTTCTGAAGCGGGCCAATGAAGCCGTCGCCGAAGCTGTGCGCGATTTGAAGTCGCATGGTATCCGGCCTGTTTATTTCGATCGGAAAACGGGCCGGATTGTCGGTGTGAGCCATGATGCGTCGAGCGGAGATGCCGCTTGCGAGGGTCACCGGGTTCCCGATATATTGAAAAGCGAACGAAAACGGAACGGGGGCGAGGAATGAGCGATAACGGAGTCGCGCTCGGCAGAGCTTTCGCCGCCGAGCGCAATGCGACGGACTGGCGAGCATATGCGAGAAAGCTCGAACAGCAGCTCTTGGCCGCCGAGGCGAACCTTGCAGGCAACAAGGCATTAAAGGATGCGGCACTCCGCGAATTGGCGAAGGCCGATCCCGCAAATTACTTGATGGTCCAGCAGAATCGCCAACGGATCTACGACAAGGACTTTGACGCTGTTATCGCGTCTGGCCGTCGTCCGGTGTAGCCAACCTCGCAACGAAAATCCCTCGCGCCGACGGGGCATTCGCTACATGCGTTCGCGGGGAATACGATCAACGTCTTTCGGGTCGGCGGGCGAGCCGTTACCTCCCAAAATTGCAGGCACTTGGCCGCGTGCCGTATTGCCGGCTTGACCGAGACCTCCACCGAAGAGCCGGTTCACACGATCCTCCAGTTCCGGCATCCGCGACGCCATCTGGCCACCGACCCAAGAGAACACCTGGTCGGGAACGATGTGAATCAGGCTGAACGTGCTGTTGCACAACGTCTGACACATGCCGACATAGAGCACGATGTAGCCGATGATGCTCACGAGGCCCGTCGTGGAGTCGTATTGAGCGTTCTGCATGGCAACGCCGAACATCGTGTTCAGCAGTGTGCCAAGCACGACGATGCCGGCTCCCGCGAGGACGAAGCCTATCTCCATGAATACCGGCCGGAACATGACGTTGAGCAAAAAGATGTAGCCGTGCGTCGGCCGCTGGCCCATACCCTCCCCTTCGCCGTCGAGGTGCGTCATCGCCCACAGCGGCGACGCAACCATCGACTCACCGACGACGGCGTACCACGACAATACGCCGCTGAACCAGATGATGAACGGAAGCATCGGAATGTAGATCGACAGCATCGCGCCGAAAAAGAACAACGTGATGCACATGACCACGACGAACGGTGCCAACGCATCGAGGACGCCTTTTGCCGCGCCCTTGGCGGCACCGACGATCCCTCCTGTCGCCACGTCTCCGACCACGCCTATCAACTTTCCAACATTGGAGTCCGAAGCCCCCTCCAAGCCCTTCAAGGCGGCATATGCGCCGAGCGCGGTCCAACCAGCGTCGAGAATGTAGTCTCCAAGGTTCTTCATGCCGATCAGCGGATTCGTCGTGCCTCCCGGCCCTTGACCGGAGTTCAGGTTGACCGCCCACTTCACCATGCCTTGGCCGTCGAAGATCTTCCCGAAAATGCTCTTCGCGTCCGTCAGGCCCGTAATGCCGCTTCCGGACGGATTGGTACGACTCTGTGCAGTGGCCACCGACGCGTCTTGTTGATTCTGCTGCGCATACGTCGCGCTGACCTTCCGGTATAGCTGCGGGTACGGCATGTTGTCGGCATCAGTGCCCGGCACAGCGGCCGCCGTCGCGTTTGCCAGTGTAGTCACTTGCGAGTTGGCCTGCGCGAAAGTCTGATACCACGCGCCCATCATGATCCAGCCGTCGCGTTGAAGGTTCGATTGGATCACGCTCGCGAGTCCGCTGATTGCGGTCGAGGAATTCAATATCGCCTGCGAAATCGTAGTCTGGTACTTGAGCGCGGCCTGATTGATCGTGTCCTGCGGATCTGCCGGCTGCGTCTGCCCGTTCACGGACGACACGTAAGCTTGCGCAGCAGCAGACAACGTGGACTGGAGCGTGCTCAATGCGCTCTGGTGTGCGCTGAGCATCTGCGAGTAGATCGATGCCGGGTCAAGCGAATACACGGCCATGCCGTCATACGCTGGCAGCGTCGGCGGTTGCGTAATGTCGATCTCCGCTCCGCCGCACGAAAGGCCGCGTTGGTTCATGAGCACGACCTTGCTGCTCGTCGTGATCGCGGTGAAACTCTCGGCCGGATCGACGGACACGCCGCTGTCGTTCGGCATGTTGGCGATCGCCGTGTTGGCCGCCTGCGCGCAAAGGTTCGCTTCGAAGAGAGCCTTCGCCAGTGTGGTGGCCTGCGGCGAAGCTGGCGTTGCAATCATCGAGCCACCGCTGTTGATCACTGAAACCGCCGGGTCGAGCGACAGGTTCGCAATGCCAACGCCGAGCATTGTTCCCCACAGCATCACCATCTGTGCGCCACAGTAGCCGCCGAACATAGGAACGAGGCCAGCGAAGCCCGCGCCCAAGCGGATGATGAACCATGGTGACGATTTCTTCTGCCCCATGAACTCACCGTCCTGCCCAGTCGCTATCATCGCGGAACCAAAGTGATACATGGCCCAAATCGCACCGACCGCGAGCATGCACGAGTTCAGCACGAGGAACATTTGCGCAAGCATGCCTCCCGACCCGCCACCGGCCGCAAGCGGGTTGTGTACCACCGACCCGTAGACCAGTTCCAGCAGCGACATCGACTTGTCGCCACTTCGGTTTGCGGCGTTCTGGATGTCGCCCATCGACACAGACGACTGCGCAAAGGACGTTACCGATGTCAGCGTGATAACCACGGCAGTTGCGGCTCGCTTGACCTTGCCCATTGAAACGCGATGTCGCGAGCATAGGGCTGCATGAGCGAAGCAACCGGAGAGGTCGTTTGTCTTTGATTGGTCGCTGCTCATTGTCGGATCTCCCTCGCAACTTCGTTTTCGAGTGCTTTGTACGCCTGCCTCAGTAGGAATCCCCAGAAAAAAATGACCCACGCGACGGCCACGGCGACGCCGAGCCAATTCGACCAGCTTCCCCTGCCGTGATGGATGCGCGCCCACCAAAGCGAAGCGAACAGGAAGCAATGCACGAGCACGCACACCTGGGCAATCAAGCAAGCGTCCCTGAATTGCTCATGCGTGAAACCGCCACGCGCACGGCGACGGCGGATGACGGCCAGCGTCGCCGACACAACGCGGGAAAATTCTCGAAAGTCCATGTTGCATCAGCGCCGGGTCAGAGAGAAGAATTGACGCTCCGTCATGGGAGCGGGCACGCAGTAGCCACCGATCACCTGGTAATACGTGGTCGGTCGGTTATAGAGCGCCTCAATGCTTGCGTTGTAAGTCTCGACAAACGAGGCCTGCGCCGGATCGATCGCGATCAGCTTGGCGGCCAGCGGATCGTCCGGAGTTGACCCCGGCGCGCGCTGGACGCCGCTCGTTCCGGAGATGATTTCCGAGGCGGTCTGAGCCATAACCAGCGGCGACGCGGCAGCGAGCATGCACGCGCAAATGACCTTTCGCATGTCAGTACCCCCCTGCGTAGACCACGGCGCGACGCAAGTCATACAAGCCAAACAGGTAGGCCCTCATTTCGCCTGGTTCGCTGCGCTCGATTAGCGTTTCCAAGCGCTCAAGAGGCATGTGAAACGGGTCTTCTCTTTCAAAGACTAAGGACAGTTCGCAATCAGGTGACAGGCTGGTGAGCGGGTGGGCCAGTAGAATGGGAGCAGCCATGATTTCACCTCTCTTGTTCAGGTGAGTTGTGGTCAGGCGTATTGGCCGGTAGCCGCCGGCCAACACGCCGCTTTTTGAAACAATCAGCCGAGCTTTCGGGCCAGGTCACTCGCACGCGGGTGGTAATAGCGCTTCAGCATTTGGACCGTTTTATGGCCAGTCACTGCCGAGAGCTCCAAAACGTTATCGAGGCGTTCGCTAATCCGACTAGTCGCTTCGTGCCGGAGGTCGTGGAACCGCAAGTCGCGGATGCCCGCGCGTTCGCAGGCACGGACGAACGATTGTTTGAGCGCTTCAGCCGAAACGGGGAACACTCGACCATCGATACGGCGATCCTTGGTTGAAAGTTCGGTCAGCGTTTGGATAGCGCGTGACGACAAGGGAACGTCCCTCGCATCGCCATTCTTCGTGTCGTGTAGGCGGACATAGCGCTCCTCAAGAAACACGTCACTCCAACGCAGCGATAGGATCTCGCTACGTCGCATGGCTGTTTCAACCGCCAAGACAACGATCGGCCGCATGTATTCGTTCCGGCAACCGCGACAGCCCCCGGCTCCATAGCCACGAGCAACGTCATCTGGATTTGGTCCCAATTCAGCGAGCAAGCGCTCTTCTTCATCACGACGAAGGCGACGAGTGCGCGCGCGGTTTTCGCGCGGGCGGCGAATTTGGGAAACTGGATTGGTGTGGACGTGGACTCCCCACTCCTTGCTGGCAATGGTGAGCACATGACTGATGATGGTGAGTTCGCGATTGACTGTGGACCCGGAAACTGGCTTACGCTTAGTGTCTCCGGCTAATCGTCGGTCGCGATATTGGGCGATATGCGTACCCGTAAGCGCGGCGATCCTGATCCGGGCCAAGGGGTCGCTGATAAGGCACTGGATACGTAAGATTTCGAGGTCGCCACCTTTTTTGTATGGCGAAATCTCCCGTCCATAGCGTTCCAAGAGGTCCGCGAGCGTAGTGCGCTCCGCGCTGGTGCGATCAACAAACACTCCCCGCACGATCTCGCTCTCGATGGTCGCAGCCCAAACTTGCGCTTCGCGACGCGACGGGAATGTTCTGGAGATCGATACGCCGCCCTTTTTTCTGATCTGGGCTTCGTATTTAGTGGTGCCCCGACTGGAGCGCTTGATGATGCTTGGCATGCTTCCCGTTCCCCTCCGCAACGCTAGTGCGGAAAATTTACGGGAGCCTCGGGAAGTGGGCGAGGAACGAATCTCGGAATTCTTGCTAATCCCTTGATTCTATTTGGTGCGCCCGGCTGGGATCGAACCAGCAACCCCTGCCTTCGGAGGGCAGTACTCTATCCATTGAGCTACGGGCGCTTCACCACAAAACTGCGGGGAATCTACGCGAAAGCGCGCCAACCAGAACGGACGCGACGCCAACGCGAGAGACCGCAAGGATACCCGGTTTCGGCCGAACCGTCCACAGGACGGCCTCCGACGCCCATCCCAGCGTCTTCCCCGACCCCTGCCATCGTCCATGCCGATCCGGGTAAACGCCTGCTGAACACCGTCCTGGGCACCTCGCCGCCGCCGAAAGCTTGCGTCTATAATCGTCCGTGGCTGATAAAGAACAAGAAGTTGCCGTCGCGCTGTACCGCTCACACACCCACGGAGACTAGACAAGCATGAGCGAAGCACCACACGGAGCCCCGATCAAAACCCCAGCACAGCTCATCGCCGCGGTCATCGCCGGGTTTGCCGTGCCGATCGTCATCATCGTTCTGCTCGCCGTCTACGTCGATAATTCGACGCGCACCGGCGCCGGCACCGACTCTCTCTCGGAAGCCGAAGTCACCTCCCGCATCCATCCGATCGCCCAAGTCGAGATCCGCGACGCCAACGCACCGCGCGTCTACAAGAGCGGCGAGGAAGTCTACAAGGCGGTCTGCTCGGCGTGTCACGCGTCGGGTGCCGCAGGCGCGCCGAAATTCACCAACACCGCCGACTGGGCGCCGCGCATCGCGCAGGGCTTCGACACGCTGTGGCACACCGCGCTGTCCGGCAAGGGCGCCATGCCGCCGCGCGGCGGCACGAGCCCCGACGACTACAGTGACTTCGAGATCGCGCGCGCGGTCGTCTATATGGCGAACAATTCGGGCGCGAGCTTCCCCGAGCCGGCCCAGCCGGCGGCGGGCGCGGCCGCGGCATCCGGCGCGACAGCGGCGTCCGGTGCAGCAGGTGCATCGGATGCGGGCGCGGCCCAGGCCGCCGCGGCGATGGCCGCAATGGCCAGCGTGCCGCAGACTCCCGCCCCGGCAGCAGCTGGCGCGCAAAGCGCGGACGCCTCGCAGGCCGGCAAGGCGCTGTATCAGTCGGTATGCCAGGCCTGTCACGCGGCCGGCGTGCTGAACGCGCCGAAGTTCGGCGACAAGGAAGCATGGGCGCCACGCCTGAAGGACCCGATGGACACCGTCTATAACTACGCGCTGCACGGCAAGGGCGCGATGCCGCCGAAGGGCGGCTCGAATGCATCGGATGCGGACGTGAAGGCCGCGGTCGACTATATGGTCAGCGCGGTGAAGTAAAGCACGCGGCATCGGCCGTCGCTGAAATGAAAAATCCCTGCATGCGCTAACGCGATGCAGGGATTTTTTATGTGCAATCGCAAGCAACCGCAACTGGCGGGCACTTGCAGTCCCGCCCGCTCACAACTTCTGCAACAACGCCTTCAGGCTCGCGAGCCGGTCCTTCGGCGACATCGGCGCTTCTTCCGGTGTCGGCGGCGGCGCATCGTCGAGCAGCATTTCGTTGATGAAGCGCGACGCCTCGCAGACGACCGTCTCCCGCGCCCGCTTGCGCTTCTTGCACCAGTTCAGATGCAGGCTGCGCTGCGCGCGCGTGATCGCGACGTACATCAGCCGGCGTTCCTCCTCGATGCGCGCGTCGTCGATCGGCTCGTCGTCCGCGCCGCCGCGATGCGGCATGATGCCTTCCTCGACGCCGACCAGGAACACGTGCGGATACTCGAGCCCCTTCGACGCATGCACGGTCGACAGCCGTACCGCATCCGGATCTTCCTCGCGGCCTTCGAGCATCGACATCAGCGCGACCGTCTGGATCAGCCCGAGCAGGTTCTTGCCAGTGTCGCCGAAGCCGTCGGCGGTGTCGTAGCCGGTCGCTTCGCTGCCACTGCCGTGCTCCGGCTCTTCCTTCGTGCCCTTGCGCTTGAGCCACTCGATGAACTCCAGCACGTTCTGCCACTTCGCCTGCGCCTGGCGTTCGTCGAACGCGTCGTACAGATACGCTTCGTAGTGGATCGCCTCCATCAGCTCATTGAGCAGCGTGCCCGCCGCGTCCTTCTCCGCGCGGTCGGTCAGGCGCTGCATGAAGTCGCAGAACGCGCGCATCGGCTCGATCTGACGCGGCGACAAACGCGCCTCGATGCCGCCCATGTAGACCGCCTCGAACAGCGACACCTTCGCCTGACCCGCGAACGCGCCGAGCGCCTCCAGCGTCGTATTGCCGACGCCGCGACGCGGTGTCGTGATCGCGCGGATGAACGCGGGATCGTCGTTCGCGTTGGCGATCAGACGCAGGTACGCGCAGATGTCCTTGATCTCGGCCTTATCGAAGAACGACTGGCCGCCCGACAGCACGTACGGAATCCGTTCGCGGCGCAGCACCTGCTCGAAGATGCGCGCCTGGAAGTTGCCGCGATAGAGGATCGCGTAGTCGCGGAAATTCGCGCGCCGCTCGAACTTGTGCGCGGACAGCCGAAACACGACGGACTCCGCCTCGTGCTCCTCGTCGTTGCAGCCCGTCACCGTGATCGTGTCGCCCATGCCGTGCTCGGACCACAGCTTCTTCTCGAACAGCTTCGGGTTGTTCGCGATCACGTTGTTCGCGGCGGTCAGGATCCGCACCGTCGAGCGGTAATTCTGCTCGAGCTTGATCAGATGCAGGTTCGGAAAATCCTTGCCGAGCTGGCCGAGGTTTTCGAGGGTCGCGCCGCGCCAGCCGTAGATCGCCTGATCGTCGTCGCCGACCGCCGTGAACGCCGCGCGCTTGCCGGCCAGGAGCTTCACCAGTTCGTACTGGCACGCGTTGGTGTCCTGATACTCGTCGATCAGCAGATAGCGCAGCTTGTTCTGCCAGCGGTCGCGCACCTGCTCGTTGCTCGCGAACAGTTCGGCGGGCAGGCGGATCAGATCGTCGAAATCGACCGCCTGGTACGCATGCAGCGTCGCCACGTAGTTGCGATAGACGATCGCCGCCTGATGCTCGTCCTCGGTCGAGGCGGTCGCGATCGCCTGCTCGGGCATGATCAGGCCATTCTTCCACAGCGAGATGATCGACTGGATCTTGCGAATGAAGCCCTTGTCCGTCGAGCCGACCTGTTCCTGGATCATGCCGAAGCAGTCGTCGGAATCCATGATCGAGAACTGCGGCTTCAGGCCGACATGCTCCGCCTCCTGACGCAAAATCTGCACGCCTAGCGAGTGGAAGGTACACACCGTCAGCTGGTTCACGGGCACCTTGCGGCCTTCCTTGCCGGGTGCGGTCAGCGTCTTGCCTTCGAGCAGCTTGCCGACGCGCTCGCGCATCTCCGCCGCGGCCTTGTTCGTGAACGTGACGGCGGCGATGTGGCGTGGCTCGAAGCCCTTCGCTTCGATCAGGTGCGCGATTTTCTGCGTGATCACGCGCGTCTTGCCGCTGCCGGCGCCGGCGAGCACGAGACAGGGGCCGTCGAGATAACGGACCGCTTCACTTTGAGCGGGGTTCAGGCCTGCGGACATCGTTTGTGGATGGGTAATACGGTTGAGGGCCGCTGAGCTCGGACCGGCGGGTGGCGCCGGCCGAAGGCCCGGGGCATGCTGCGCGGCGCAATGCGCGCGAGAGGTGCGATGTTAACATGGCCACCGCGATGGCCACCGCGATGGACGCCCTCGTTGGATGCCTCGATGGTTCGGACGCCCCGACGGGCTGCGCGCAAGGCCGGCCGTCATGCTCAGCCCCCAGTCCAGCCCACAAATGCCACAATGATGAGATTGCGCGCCGCCGCCGCGGTGGCAAGGCGGCGCGCCGCTCCTCCAGGAAGACTCGCATGTCCGCAACGCTGAAAATTGGATTGATGGGCTACGGCTTCGCCGGCGCGACGTTTCACGCACCGGTGATCGAACACTGCGGACGCGCGAGGGTCGCCGCGATTGCGACCGGGCAATCCGAGCGCGCGCACGCCGACTATCCGCACGCGAAAATCGTCGCCGATCTCGACGCGCTGCTTGCGCTCGACGACATCGACTGCGTCGTGATCGCGACGCCCAACGACACCCACTTCGACCTCGCGCGCCGCACCCTCGAAGCCGGCAAGCATGTGGTCGTCGACAAGCCTGTCACGCTGAGCGCCGCCGACGCCCACACGCTTGCCAATATCGCGCTCGCGCGCGGCAAGCTGTTCGCGCCCTTTCACAACCGCCGCTGGGACGGCGATTTTCTGACCGTGCGCGATCTGCTCGCGCGCGTGGAACTGGGTCGCCTCACGCAGTACGAATCGCATTTCGACCGCTTCCGGCCGGGCGTGCGTCAGCGCTGGCGCGAAGACGTGACGCGCGGCGGCGGTCTGCTGTTCGATCTCGGTCCGCATCTGATCGACCAGGCGCTCGCCCTCTTCGGCGCGCCGAAGACCGTATCGGCGACGGTGCGCACCCATCGCGACGACGCAAGTGCACCCGACTACGTGCACATCCAGCTCGGCTACGACGAGTTCGAGGTCGTGCTGCACGCAAGCGCGCTGACCGCGTTGCCGGGAGCGCGCTTTGCTATCCACGGCACGCGCGGCAGCTACGTGAAGTACGGCCTCGACACCCAGGAAGATCAGCTGAAAGCGGGCCTGCGCCCCGGCGACGCAGGCTTCGGCGCCGGCAACAGCCCCGGCGTGCTGCGCGTGCTCGAAGGCGACGAGGAAGTCGAGTGCGAATTGCCGACCCGCAACGGCGAGTACGCAGGCTTCTATATTGCGTTGGCCGACGCGATCCAGAACCGCGTCGCATTTCCGATCAGCACGCGCGACGCGGTCGACGTGATGACGATCATCGACCTAGCCGCGCGCAGTTCCGAGCAGGGCGTGCGACTGCCGTTCGAGCGGATTCGCTGAGCCCCGCCGCGCTGCGCGTCGACACCGCGACACCACGAGCTGTGTACCAAAAACGGGACCGCCTTTAGCGCCGCGAAGGTTGTCGGCGCGGGCTTTCCTGACGTTCCGGAAAGGAACATAACGTTACAAATTCGCCCGCTGCAGAGTCAGCGGGCGTTCTTCGTCAGCCGTTGCTAGTGAGGTAGCAACCCAACACGACAACGACTCCGGGAGAATCCATGTCTCGAATCATCCGTGCCCTTGTTGCATGCGCGCTGCTCGGCTCCGTCGCCGCCTGCGTGGTAACGCCCCCGCCGGCGCCGCATCCGGGCCCGACTCCGCAGCAGATCGCGGACCAGCGTCTGCATCAGGTCGACGGCCGCATCGACAATCTCGCGCACCGTATCGATAACCGCGTGAATCAGGGCTATTACCCGCCGCCGCAAGGCGCCGCGCTGCATCACCGTCTCGAGACGATTCGCCAGGAAGCGCATGACATGGCCGCACAGCATGGCGGCGGTCTGTCCGCGGAAGAACAGCGCGTGCTGAATCAGGAACTGGACAATGCGGCTCATGCGATCGGCGAGTGAGTCTGCGAGCAAGTGGGCAAACCGAATCGGCAAACGAGCCACCAGGTGAGCCCCCACTACCGCTCATCGTGCGGTCACGGATGGCACCGGGAGAAGCAACTGAAAAGCGCGGGCACCACGGTCCGCGCTTTTCTTTTTGACGCCCCCGAACAGCCACAGCCGGCCCCACACCGCTCCCGGGCCTTTATTTGACAAGCCCCGGCCCGTCGCGTACATTCGCCGCACGCGTCGGGAGAGCGTGCTGGCAGGCGAAAAATCGCAGGCCGCGCCGCCGAAGGGGCACACCCGCAAACTCTCAGGCAAAAGGACCGACCGCGTCGAAAAACCCGTCTTCCGGCGGCTTTTTCGCACTCTGGAGAGCGGCAGTAGCCATCCGCGTCGCACGTCGTGCACCGCAGGCCGGCTGCCCACCGAAGGGGCGCGCGTTTCACCGTGATGGATCGAGCTCATTGAGCCAGTCGCGGCGGCGCAATCTCTCAGGTATCGAGGACAGAGGGGTCATGCAGAAGCACGCTCGCAGGCACACGGCCGCGAGGCAGTGCGCCGCATGACCTTTTTTGTTTCGCGAGATGCCCGAGGCCCCATGACCGAACTCAAACACACCCCGCTCCACGCCGCTCACCGCGCGCTCAATGCTCGCATGATCGACTTCGGCGGCTGGGACATGCCCGTCAACTACGGCTCGCAGATCGAGGAACATCGCGCGGTGCGCACCGACGCCGGCATGTTCGACGTGTCCCACATGTGCGTGGTCGACTTCACCGGCGAGCGCGTCCGCGCGTTCTTCGAATACGCGCTCGCGAACAACGTCGCGAAGCTGCAAACGCCGGGCCGCGCGCTCTACTCCTGCATGCTGAATCCGAACGGCGGCGTGATCGACGATCTGATCGTCTATTACTTCGCCGAAGACCACTTCCGCGTGGTCGTCAACGCCGGCACCGCCGACAAAGACATCGCCTGGTTCGGCCAGCTCAACGCGGGCGGCTTCGGTCTCACCATCACGCCGCGCCGCGATCTGGCGATCGTCGCCGTGCAAGGCCCGAACGCACGCGAAAAGGCCTGGCAAACCGTGCCGGCCGCGCGCGCCGCGACTGAAGCGCTGAAGCCGTTCAACGCCGCGCGCGTCGACGGCACGCCGTTCGGCGAGCTGACCGTCGCGCGCACCGGCTATACCGGTGAAGACGGCTTCGAGATCATCGTGCCGGCTACCCACGTCGAAGCGCTGTGGAATGCGCTCGCGGCCCACGGCGTGCGCCCGGCCGGTCTCGGCGCGCGCGATACGCTGCGCCTCGAAGCCGGCATGAACCTGTACGGCCAGGACATGGACGACAATGTCTCGCCGCTCGACGCCGGCCTCGCATGGACCGTCGACCTGGCCTCGCCGCGCGAGTTCGTCGGCAAGAGCAGCCTCGAAGCCGACGGCTCGCGCGCCGCGTTCGTCGGCCTGATGCTGCTGAAGGAAAACGGCAAGGCCGCGGGCGTGCTGCGCGCGCATCAGAAAGTCGTCACGCCGCACGGCGACGGCGAAATCACCAGCGGCACGTTCTCGCCGACCATGCAGGAATCGATCGCCTTCGCGCGCGTGCCGAAAGGCGTGCGGTCGGGCGACACCGTGCACGTCCAGATTCGCGACAAAGCCTGTCCCGCAAGCGTGGTAAAACTGCCGTTCGTGCGCAACGGCAAGGTGCTGGCGGTCTAGGCGGCCGGCGCACGCCCCTACATTCAAACACTACCGAACATACCGTTCAGGAGCATCCAATGAGCATCCCGGCCGAACTGAAATACACCGAATCGCACGAATGGGTCCGCACCGAAGCGGACGGCACGCTGACGGTCGGCATCACCGATCACGCGCAGGAAGCGCTCGGCGACATCGTCTTCTTCGAAGTCCAGGAACTCGGCAAATCCGTGACCGCGGGCGACACCGTCGCCGTGATCGAATCGGTGAAGGCCGCTTCCGATATCTACGCGCCGGTTTCGGGCGAAGTCATCGAGGCGAACATGACCGTCGCGGACTCGCCCGAAACCGTCAACAGCACGCCGTACGACAGCTGGCTGTTCAAGATCAAGCCGGCCGCCGATGCGTCGCTCGACCGTCTGATCGACGCCGAGGCGTACGCGAAGTCGATCGGCGCCTGAGTCGCCTTTTGTTTTAACCGTCAGGCGCGGCGCTCGCACAACGGCGCGCCGCGCCGCCAGGAACACCCATGAAGCTCGAACACCCGGATCGTCTGATGAACCGCACTCCTCTCTCGCTCGCCGCGCTCGAAGTGCACGACGCCTTCGCCGAACGGCATATCGGCCCGGATACGGCCGACCAGCAAGCGATGCTCGAAGCGCTCGGCTTCGCGTCGCGCGCGGCATTGATCGACGCCGTCATCCCGAAGACGATCCGCCGCACCGAAACGCTGCCGCTCGGCCCCTTCGCGCAACCGAAGAGCGAAGCCGAAGCGCTCGCCGCCTTGCGCGAGCTCGCGGACAAGAACCAGGTGTTCCGCTCCTACATCGGCCAGGGCTATTACAACGCCCATACGCCGACGGTGATCCTGCGCAACGTGCTCGAAAATCCGGCGTGGTACACCGCGTACACGCCGTACCAGCCTGAAATTTCCCAAGGCCGTCTGGAAGCGCTCCTGAACTTCCAGCAGATGGTCACCGACCTGACCGGCCTCGCGATCTCGAACGCATCGCTGCTCGACGAAGCGACCGCCGCCGCCGAAGCGATGACGCTGCTGCAACGCGTCGGCAAACCGAAGTCGAACGTGTTCTTCGTTGCCGACGACGTGCTGCCGCAGACCATCGAAGTAGTGAAGACGCGCGCGACGCCGGTCGGCATCGAAGTGAAAGTCGGCCCGGCCGCTGAAGCCGCCGACGCCAACGCATTCGGCGTGCTGCTGCAATACCCGGGCGTGAACGGCGACGTGCGCGACTACCGCGCGCTGACCGAAGCGATCCACGCGGCGGGCGGCCATGTCGTCGTCGCCGCCGACCTGCTCGCGCTGACGCTGCTTACGCCGCCGGGCGAATGGGGCGCGGACGTCGCGGTCGGCAATACGCAGCGTTTCGGCGTGCCGGTCGGCTTCGGCGGCCCGCATGCCGCGTACCTCGCGGTGCGCGACGAATTCAAGCGGCAAATGCCGGGACGTCTGGTCGGCGTAACCGTCGACGCGCAAGGCAACCCCGCGCTGCGTCTCGCGCTGCAAACGCGCGAGCAACACATCCGCCGCGAGAAGGCGACCTCGAACGTGTGCACCGCGCAGGCGCTGCTCGCGATCATGGCGAGCATGTACGCGGTCTATCACGGCCCGCGTGGCCTGAAGACGATCGCACTGCGCGTCAATCGCATCGCCACGCTGCTCGCCGAAGGCGCGAAGCAGCTTGGCTATAAGCTCGTCAACGAAACTTTCTTCGACACGCTCACGTTCGACACCGGCGCCCGCACGCAAGCGCTGCACGACGCGGCTACGGCCAGGTGCATCAACCTGCGCCACGTGAGCGCGACGCAAGTCGGCCTGTCGATCGACGAAACCACCACGCGCCACGATCTGGCCGACCTGCTCGCGGTGTTCGCTCAAGCGGCCTTCGCGAGCGACGTGCCGCAAGTCGACGCGCTCGACACCGCGCTCAACGCATCGAACTCTGCGTCGGTGCCGGCCGCGCTCGAACGCACGAGCGCGTACCTGACGCATCACGTGTTCAACCGTCATCATTCGGAAACGGAAATGCTGCGCTATCTGCGCAGTCTGTCGGACAAGGACCTCGCACTCGATCGCTCGATGATCCCGCTCGGCTCCTGCACGATGAAGCTGAATGCGACGTCGGAAATGCTGCCGGTCACGTGGCCCGAGTTCGGCCAGATCCATCCGTTCGCACCGACCGAACAGACCGTCGGCTACCGCGAGATGATCGATCAGCTCGAAGAGATGCTGGTCGCCGCGACCGGCTATGCGGCCGTGTCGCTGCAGCCGAACGCGGGCTCGCAGGGCGAGTACGCGGGCCTTTTGATCATCCACGCCTATCACGCGTCGCGCGGCGAAGCGCATCGCGATGTCTGTCTGATTCCCGCTTCGGCGCACGGCACGAACCCGGCGTCGGCGCAAATGGCCGGCATGCAGGTCGTGGTCGTCGCATGCGACGCGCAGGGCAACGTCGATATCGAAGACCTGAAGAAGAAGGCCGCGCAGCACGCCGATAAGCTCGCGGCGATCATGATCACGTACCCGTCGACGCACGGCGTGTTCGAACAGAACGTCCGCGAAATCTGCGAGATCGTGCATGCGCACGGCGGCCAGGTGTACGTGGACGGCGCGAACATGAACGCGATGGTCGGCCTGTGCGCGCCGGGTCAGTTCGGCGGCGACGTCTCGCACCTGAACCTGCACAAGACCTTCTGCATTCCGCACGGCGGCGGAGGACCGGGCGTCGGTCCGGTCGCGGTCGGCGCGCATCTCGCGCAGTTCCTGCCGAACCAGACCTCGTCGGGCTACCAGCGCGCGGACGATGGCATCGGCGCGGTGTCGGCCGCGCCGTACGGCTCGGCGTCGATCCTGCCGATCTCGTGGATGTACATTGCGATGATGGGCGCGAAGAACCTGACCGCCGCGACCGAAACCGCGATCCTCAACGCGAACTACGTCGCCAACAAGCTCGCGCCGCACTATCCGGTGTTGTACTCGGGCCCGGGCGGCCTCGTCGCTCACGAGTGCATTCTCGATCTGCGTCCGATCAAGGACACGAGCGGCATTACCGTCGACGACGTCGCGAAGCGCCTCGCCGACTATGGCTTCCACGCGCCGACGATGAGCTTCCCGGTACCGGGCACGCTGATGGTCGAACCGACCGAGTCGGAGTCGAAAGAAGAGCTCGACCGCTTCATCGAGGCGATGATCGCGATCCGCGAGGAAATCCGCGCGGTCGAGGAAGGCCGCGCGGACCGCGAGGACAATCCGCTGAAGCACGCGCCGCACACGGCGGCGGTCGTGATTTCTGACGACTGGAAGCATGCGTATGCGCGCGAGACCGCCGCCTACCCGCTGAAGACGCTGATCGCGAACAAGTACTGGCCGCCGGTCGGTCGCGCGGACAACGTGTACGGCGATCGCAACCTGTTCTGCTCGTGCGTGCCGATCGCCGATTACGAGTAAGCGGCGCGAGTCGGCGAGACGTCATGCGCGGCGCCGTGAAGGTCCGTCGGCGTTTGCGAGCGGTCCACCCGCGGTCCTGTCGTTGAAAGCCGCAACCGGCTAACATCACACACCGAATCAGCCTAACGAGGAGTTTCGCATGGCGCGAAAGGTGCGATTGATGCAAAGCCGGGCCGAAGCGGCAGGCGTCCGTCCGTGGCGGCCCGCTTACGCGGTACTGTTGGCCGCAGCGGCCGCGTTGCTGCCGCTGCGCGCGGCGCAGGCCGCGATGAATTTCTGCGCGGCGCCGGCGCTGCAAACGAGCGAGCGCACCAATGCCGATCCCGGCGTCAAGGCGCTCGTCGCCAACGTGCAGGCACATCTGAACGAGCAGCCGCATGCGCTCGCCAAATTGCACACCGAGGGCACGCTGCCGCACGAGGGCATCTACGATCAGAGCGTCGAAGCGGAGAAGGATCTCGACCTGCTGCGCGACGCCGCGCTCGCGTGGCGCGCGACCAGCGACGACCGCTTCCTGAAGCTCGTCGACCGTCTGCTGTACGCGTGGGTCACGACCTATCAGCCGAGCTTCAATCCGATCGACGAAACGCGTTTCGAAGGTCTGATCCTCGCGTACGACATGACCGCGAGCGCGTTGCCCGTCAAAACGCGCAACGCGGCGATGGCGTTTCTGACGAAGCTCGCGAACGGCTACATCGCGCAGATCGACGCGCAGCCGCGGCCGCTCACTGGCACGTTCCGCAACAATTGGCAAAGCCACCGCATCAAGCTGATCGCTATGGCGGCATTCACGCTCGACAACCGCAAGATGATCAACGCCGCGCAGCGGCTGTTCGTCGAGCATATCGGCGACAACATCGCCCCGGACGGCTCGACGATCGACTTCGGCGAGCGCGATGCGCTGCACTACGTGACCTACGATCTGCAACCGCTGGTGACGGCCGCGCTCGCCGCGCGCCGCCACAACCGCAACTGGCTGCAGGAGAAGGGCGCGAACGGCGCGACGCTGCTCGCCGCGCTGAATTGGCTCGTGCCGTTTGCTACCGGCGGCCAGACGCATGAGGAATTCGTGCATTCGAACGTCGCGTTCGATGCAAAACGTCGCGAGGCCGGCTTGCCCGGCTATTCGGGTCAGTGGGATCCGAAGAACGCGACGGAACTGTTTCACCTGGCGGCCCGTCTCGACGGACGCTTTACGCCAGTCGCCCTGCAGCTCGCACCCACGCCGCCCGCGTGGCTCGCCGTGTGCTTGCCGCTGCCGGCGCGCTAAACTCTTTCTATAGGCAGGGAGCAGTACATGGCAGTCAGCGTCTTCGATCTCTTCAAAATCGGCATTGGTCCGTCGAGCTCGCACACGGTCGGGCCGATGCGCGCGGCGCTAATGTTCGTCCAGGGACTCGAGCGCGACGGGCTGCTCGCTTCCACTGCATCGGTGAAAGCGGAGCTGTACGGCTCGCTCGGCGCGACCGGCAAGGGACACGGCACCGATCGCGGCGTCATGCTGGGCCTGATGGGCGACGCGCCCGACACCGTCGATCCCGAGACGATCGCACAACGGCTCGAAGCAGTGCGCACGTCGCGCCGACTCGCGCTGCTCGGCACGCACGAGGTGCCCTTCGTGCAGAAAGAGCACATCGCGTTTTATCGTCAGGCGCTGCCCGAGCACCCGAACGGCCTGAAGCTGTTCGCCTTCGATGCGCAAGGGGCAACGCTACGCGAGTCGACCTATCTGTCGGTCGGCGGCGGCTTCGTCGTGACGGCCGGCGCGCCGAACACGAAGGTATTGAGCGCCGTCGATCAGCTTCCGCATTCGTTCCGTACCGGCAACGAATTGCTCGCGCTGTGTGCGGCGAGCGGCAAGAGCATCGCGCAGTTGATGTGGGAAAACGAGCGCGTCTGGCACAGCGAGGAAGAAACGCGAGCGGGTCTGCTGAAGATCTGGGACGTGATGCAATCATGCGTCGCGCGCGGATGCGGCATCAACAATCCCGATGCCGATAGTCACTTGCCCGGACCTTTCCAGGTGAAGCGGCGCGCGCCGCAGCTCTATCGCGCGTTGACGGGCAACCCGGAGCGCGCGTTGCAGGATCCGCTGTCCATGGTCGACTGGATCAACCTGTACGCGATCGCCGTCAACGAAGAGAACGCGGCGGGCGGCCGCGTCGTCACCGCGCCGACCAATGGCGCGGCCGGCATCATTCCGGCGGTGCTGCATTACTACACGCGCTTCATGCCGGGCGCGAACGAGCAGGGCGTGATCGACTTCCTGATGACGGCCGCCGCGATCGGCATCCTGTACAAGCTGAATGCGTCGATCTCCGGTGCGGAGGTGGGCTGTCAGGGCGAAGTCGGCGTCGCATGCTCGATGGCCGCGGGCGCGCTGGCCGCCGTGATGGGCGGCACGCCGAAGCAGGTCGAGAACGCCGCGGAAATCGGCATGGAGCACAACCTCGGGCTCACCTGCGATCCGGTCGGCGGCATGGTGCAGATTCCGTGCATCGAGCGCAACGCGATGGCATCCGTGAAGGCGGTCAATGCCGCGCGCATGGCGTTGCGCGGCGACGGCAGCCACTACGTGTCGCTCGATTCGGTGATCAAGACGATGCGCGAAACCGGCGCGGACATGAAGACCAAGTACAAGGAAACGTCGCGCGGCGGACTCGCGGTAAATATCGTCGAGTGTTGAGTCGTTGAGCGCGGCATTCAATTGCGTGCGATCGCATCGGAAAAGCGCGGGCCCTGCGGCTCGCGTTTTCATTTGCGCGATCGTGTTGCGCGTACGCCGATCGAACGGTTGCGCTGCGCCATGACAACGCCCATGTGCTCGGCGTAAGCTGTCGAAGCGCCCATCGGCCGCTGTTGCACGTTCCGCCGATGCGGCTCCATCCCAACGCACCCACGCACTGCCAGGAGGCTTCTTCGCAATGTCGCTGCCGAATGCTCCCGCTGCCGATTCCGCTGCCAATTCCGTCATCGCTTCCCATCCCGCACGCACGACCGGCGCGCGCCTCGTCGTCGAGGCGTTGCTCACACACGGCGTCGAGCGCGTGTTCTGCGTCCCCGGCGAAAGCTTTCTCGCCGTGCTCGATTCGCTGCACGACGAAACCGGGCGCATCCAGACGATCGTCTGCCGTCACGAAGCCGCGGCCGCGAACATGGCCGAAGCGCTCGGTAAGCTGACCGGCCGCCCGGGTGTCGCGCTCGTCACACGCGGGCCGGGCGCGACGCATGCGTCGATCGGCGTTCACACTGCGTTTCAGGACTCCACGCCGATGATTCTGCTGATCGGTCAGTGCGCGCGCGAACATCTCGATCGCGAGGCATTTCAGGAGATCGACTACCGGCGCATGTTCGGTCAGATGGCGAAGTGGGTCGCGCAGATCGACGACCCGAAGCGCATCCCCGAATATCTGAGTCATGCGTTTCATACGGCTACGTCGGGCCGCCCGGGGCCGGTCGTGCTGGCGCTGCCCGAAGACGTGCTGAGCGATGCCTGCGACGCGGTACCTGGCGCACCCGCTTATCACCGCGTGGCGGCGTCGCCATCGGCCGCGCAGATCGCGAAGCTGCGTGAGTTGCTCGAAGGCGCGCAACGGCCGATGGTGATCGCCGGCGGCAGCGGCTGGACAGAGGCCGCATGCGCGGACCTGCGGCGTTTCATCGAAAACTGGCAGTTGCCGATTGGCCTCGCGTTCCGCTTCCAGGACACCTTCGACAACGAGCATCCGAACTACGCGGGCGACGTCGGTCTCGGCATCAATCCGGCGCTCGCTCAGCGCATTCGCGACGCGGACTTGCTGCTCGCGCTCGGTCCGCGCCTCGGCGAAGCGACGACCAACGGCTACACGCTGCTCGACATCCCGAAGACCAAGCAGACGCTCGTGCACGTGCATCAGGGCACGGAAGAACTGGGCCGCGTATATGCGGCCGATCTGCCGATCGTCTCGGGCATGCCTGAGCTTGCGGCGATGCTTGCGGAACTGAAACCGTCGTCGTCCGGCAGGCTCGCCTGGGCGGGTGCCGCTGAGGAAGCGCATCGCGCGTATCTGGATTGGCGCAAGCCGCGCCCAATTCCCGGCGACGTGCAGATGGGCGAAGTGATCCAACAGTTACGCGCCCACTTGCCCGACGACGCGATCCTTACGAACGGCGCGGGCAATTACGCGACGTGGCTGCATCGGCATTTCTCGTATCGGCGCTTCCGTTCTCAGCTCGCGCCGACGAGCGGCGCGATGGGCTACGGCGTGCCGGCGGCGCTCGCGGCGAAGTCGCTGTATCCACAGCGCGCGGTGGTCGCGCTCGCCGGCGACGGCTGCTTCATGATGGCCGCGCAGGAGCTCGCGACAGCGATGCAGTACGACCTGCGCGTGCTGTTCATCGTCGTCAACAACAGCCAATTCGGGACGATCCGCATGCATCAGGAGCGACACTATCCGCATCGCGTGCATGGCACCGGCCTCACGAATCCGGACTTCGCGGCATTCGCGCGATCGTTCGGCGCGCATGGCGAAACCGTTGAACGTACCGGGGATTTTCTGCCGGCGTTGCAACGCGCGATCGAATCGCAGTTGCCGGCCGTGATCGAAATTCGCATGCCGCAGGAAGCGAGCACGCCCGCGGCGACGCTCGAGATGATTCGTGAGCAGGGGAGGAAGATGCGCGGGCAGTGAAAATCGCCAAGTGGCCCGACAGCGTGTCGAATGCGCCGCCCATAAAAAAACCCCGCCAGAGCGGGGTTTTCTATTATCAACCGTAGTCAGCAAAAAACTTACTTGCCGCCCACGCTTTGCAGCGTCGTCCACTTGCCATCGACGACCTTGTACAGCGTGATACCGCCGTTCTTCAGATCGCCGCGCGCGTCGTACGCGAGGTTGGCCGAGGTCACGGCCGGCTTCGACGTCTTGGCGAGCACCGGCAGGTACTTGGCAGGATCGGTCGAGTTCGCGGTCTTCATCGCGGTGAACATCGCCATCGCGCCGTCGAACGCGTACGGCGAGTACGTTTGCACGTCTTCGTTAAAGCGCGCCTTGTACTTCTCGACGTATGCCTTGCCGCCCGGCATTTCTTCGAGCGGCAGACCGGCGAGCGAGGCCACCGTGCCGTTCGCCGCGTCGCCGGCGAGTTTGATGAAGGTCGGCGTGTGGACCATTTCGCCGCCCATCAGCGGCGCCTTCACGCCGAGCTGCTTCATCTGCTTGACCATCGGTGCTGCTTGCGAATCCGCGCCGCCGTAATAGATCAGATCCGGGTTCGACGACTTCAGCTTGGTCAGGATCGACTTGAAGTCGACGGCCTTGTCGTTCGTGTATTCACGATCGACGATCGTCGCGCCTGCCGCCTTCGCAGCCTTCTCGAACTGATCCGCAAGACCCTGGCCGTAAGCGGTGCGATCGTCGACGATCGCGATCTTCTTCATGCCAAGATTCTTCACCGCGAACGTGCCAGCGACCGAGCCTTGCTGCGTGTCGGACGTCATCATGCGGAAGGTGGTCTTGAAGCCCTGCTGCGTGTATTCCGGCGCGGTCGCCATTGCGATCTGCGGAATGCCCGCGTTCGCGTAGATGCGCGAGGCCGGAATCGTCGTGCCCGAGTTGAAGTGGCCCAGCATGCCCTTGATGCCGTCATCCACGAGCTTCTGCGCGACCGTCGTGCCGGTGCGCGGGTCGGCCTGGTCGTCGGCCGAGTCGAGCACGATGTGAACCTGCTTGCCGCCGATCACAGGCTTCGTCGCGTTGAACTCTTCGACCGCGAGCGTGATGCCGTTCTGGAAGTCCTTGCCATAGTGCGCCTGTGCGCCCGTCATCGGACCGGCGAAACCGATCTTCACGTCTTCCGTCGATTGAGCGTTGGCCGTCCCCGCCAGCGACATGGCAGCAACCAGAGCTGCGCCTGCCAGCTGTTTCATTTTGTGTTGCATAGCTTCTCCTTGATACCAGGTGTGGATGAAGCGGTATCGGGGTCGCCGTGCCGCTTCCTTTCTATTGAATAAATCGCCGAGGTTCGCTCAACCGATCGTCATCAAATTCGCATTGCCGCCTGCCGCCGCGGTATTCACGCTGACCGAGCGCTCGGTGAGCAGACGCTCGAGCGCATAGTCCTCGTCGCCGCTCGCGAGCGCACGGGCCGCGACGCCCTGCACCGACACGATCGGCCCCGCGCGCTTCGCGACCTCCTTCACGAGCGCGAGCAGTTCATCGCTGTCGCCTTCGAACAGCACGGCGTCGAACGGCGCGTCGGCGCTCTTCTTCACGCTCGCGTGGGCCTTCAGAGACGCCGGCAATTGCGAAACCAATTGTTCACCGGCCGCGCCCTCGAACAACGCACGATTTCCCGTAGCCAGCGCCGCCGCGAACTGCACGCGCGCGCCGCTCGCCGTCGACGCGATACACAGCACCGTGCCGCGCGGGCCCAGCGTGTACGTATTGCGCTCGCCGGTCGGCCCCGACAGTACCGCGGTCGCGCCCGCCGGCACATGCGACAGATAGCCGTCGCAACGCGCGGCGAGCTGCGGCTCGCGCTCGGCGATCAGCCAGTCGCGCAACGCGGTCAGCGCGGCCGCCGGATTGTCGCCCTTTTCTGCCGCCTGCGGTACTTCGATCACCAGCGCCTGCGCGAGCGACTTCGGCAAACCAGCCGGACGCGTTGCGAGCAGACGCTGCAGATATAACGCACCGCCGGCCTTCGGCCCCGTACCCGACAGTCCTTCGCCGCCGAACGGCTGCACCCCGACCACCGCGCCGATCACGTTGCGGTTCACGTAGATGTTGCCTACGTGTGCGCGGCTGATCACGTGCGCGATCGTTTCGTCGATGCGCGTGTGGATGCCGAGCGTCAAACCGTAACCCGTCGCGCGAATCTGTTCGAGCAGCTTGTCGAGCTGGCTGCGGCGGTAGCGCACCACGTGCAGCACCGGACCGAACACTTCGCGCTTCAGCTCGTCGATGCTGTCGAGCTCGATCAGCGTCGGCGGCACGAAAGTACCCTGCGTCGCGCCCTCCGGCAGCGGCAGTTGCTCGACCTTGCGGCCCTTGTCGCGCATCGCGGCGATGTGGGCGTCGATGCCGCGCTTCGCGTCCAGGTCGATCACCGGGCCGACGTCGGTCGACAGCCGGTCCGGGTTGCCGAGCGCGAGCTCGCGCATCGCGCCCGTCAGCATTTCGAGCGTGCGGTCCGCGACATCGTCCTGCAAACAAAGAACGCGCAACGCCGAACACCGTTGACCGGCGGAGTCGAAAGACGACTGCAGCACGTCGGCGACGACCTGCTCGGCGAGCGCCGACGAGTCGACGATCATCGCGTTCTGGCCGCCGGTTTCGGCGATCAGCGGAATCGGCTTGCCATCCGGATCGAGTCGGCCGGACAGCGTCTTGTTGATCAGACGCGCGACTTCGGTCGAGCCGGTGAACATCACCGCACGCGTGCGCGGATCGGCGACCAGCGCGGCTCCGACCGTCTCGCCATTGCCCGGCAGCAGTTGCACCGCGCCCGCCGGCACGCCCGCTTCGCGCAGAATTCGCACCGCTTGAGCTGCGATCAGCGGCGTCTGTTCGGCCGGTTTCGCGAGCACCGTGTTGCCGGCCGCGAGCGCGGCGGCCACCTGGCCCATGAAAATCGCCAGCGGGAAATTCCACGGGCTGATACAGACCACCGGACCGAGCGGACGATGCGTATCGTTCGAAAACTCGTCGCGGATCTGCGTCGAGTAGTAGCGCAGGAAGTCGATCGCCTCGCGGATTTCAGCGACCGCGTTGGCGAGCGATTTGCCCGCTTCGCGCACCACGAGGCCCATCAGCGTGTGCATCTGCGCTTCGAGCAGATCCGCGGCGCGCGCGAGGCAATCCGCGCGCGCCTCGACCGGCGTCGCCTGCCAGATCGGCGCGGCGGCCACCGCATGGCCGAGCGCGGCGCTCACATGCTCCGCCGTCGCTTCGACGACCGTGCCGACGAGATCACGCTGGTCGGCCGGGTTGCGCACGTCGCGCCCAGCGCCGACCGCGATCTCGTTGTCTTCGAGCATCGGCGCGGCGCGCCAGGGGTGATGCGCGCTCGCGAGCAGCGCCGACGACAGCGACGCGAGCCGATGCTCGTTCGACAGATCGAAGCCCATCGAATTGAGCCGTTCCGCGCCATACAGATTGCGCGGCAGCGGAATGCGCGCGTGCGGCGCGCCGAGCGGCACGATCCCCGACGCTTCCTCTACCGGATCGGCGACCAGGTCCTTGATCGCGACGGATTCGTCGGCGATGCGGTTCACGAACGACGTGTTCGCGCCGTTCTCAAGCAGCCGGCGCACGAGGTACGCGAGCAGCGTCTCATGCGTACCGACCGGTGCGTACACGCGGCACGGGCGGTTCAGCTTGTCGCGGCCGGTGACTTCTTCGTACAGCGGCTCGCCCATGCCGTGCAGGCACTGGAACTCGTACTGGCCGGGGTAGTAGTTGTTGCCCGCGAGGTGATAGATCGCCGACAGCGTGTGCGCGTTGTGCGTCGCGAACTGCGGATAGACGGCGTCGGGCGCGCCGAGCAGTTTCTTCGCGCAGGCGAGGTACGACACGTCGGTGTAGACCTTGCGCGTGTAGACCGGATAGCCTTCGAGGCCGTCGACCTGCGCGCGCTTGATTTCCGTATCCCAGTACGCGCCCTTCACGAGCCTCACCATGACACGGTGACGGCTGCGGCGCGCCAGATCGATCAGGTAGTCGATCACGAACGGGCAGCGCTTCTGATACGCCTGCACGACGAAGCCGATGCCGTTCCAGCCTTGCAGCTCCGGATCGAAGCACAGCGCTTCGAGCAGATCCAGCGACAGTTCGAGGCGGTCGGCTTCTTCGGCGTCGATATTGAGGCCGATGTCGTAGCGGCGCGCGAGGATCGCCAGCGAACGCACGCGCGGCAGCAGCTCGCTCATCGTGCGTTCCTGCTGCGCGCGCGAGTAGCGCGGGTGCAGCGCCGACAGCTTGATCGAGATGCCGGGACCTTCGTAGATGCCGCGGCCGCCCGCGGCCTTGCCGATCGCGTGGATCGCCTGCTCGTACGACGCGTAGTAGCGCTGCGCGTCGGCCTCGGTGGTGGCCGCTTCGCCGAGCATGTCGTAGGAATAGCGGAAACCGCGCGCCTCGTACTTGCGGCTGTTCGCGAGCGCTTCGGAAATGTTCTCGCCGGTCACGAACTGCTCGCCCATCAGGCGCATCGCCATGTCGACGCCCTTGCGGATCAGCGGCTCGCCGCCCTTGCCGATCAGGCGCGTGAGCGCCGACGACAGGCTCGTCTCGCTATTGGTCGTCACCAGCTTGCCGGTGATCATCAGACCCCAGGTCGCCGCGTTGACGAACAGCGACGGCGCCTGGCCGACGTGCGATTTCCAGTCGCCCTTGCTGATCTTGTCGCGGATCAGCGCGTCGCGGGTCGCGCGGTCGGGGATGCGCAGCAGCGCCTCGGCGAGGCACATCAGCGCGACGCCTTCCTGGCTCGACAGCGAAAATTCGTGGATCAACCCCTCGACGCCGCCGCCCTTGCTCTTCGAGCGCAGCGTTTCGACGAGCTTGCCGGCCATCGCCTGCACGTCGCCGGCGAGGTTGGCCGGCAGCCGCGCCTGGCCGAGCAGGAACGGTACGCACTCGGGTTCAGGGCGGCGATACGCGGCGGTGATCGCCGCGCGCAACACCGACTGCGGTTGCACGTTCTGCGCGAAATCGAGGAACGGATGGGACGCGCCGTCTTCGTCGTTTTCGACCGCAGCACCGTCGGCGAGATCGGCCGTGCCGGTCGCGCCCGACAGTTCGGCCGGCAACTGGCCGTGCTCGATCTTTTCGAGGTAGGCGAAAATCGCCTGCTTGATCAACCAGTGCGGGGTGCGCTCGAGGCGGGTGGCGGCATCTTTGAGCCGGGAACGCAGGAGGTCGTCGACCTTGACGCCAAGAGTGGTGCTAGCCATGTTTCCTTCTTTGATACCGGGCGCGAGCCTGGCGAAAGACTAAAAGTTGGGCGAATCGTACGCCTCCAAATAAAAAGGTGCAACCAAATCGGCACGTTGGTTGCACCCCGCCGGAAGCCTTATGGAGCATGGGTTTCCGGGCGGTGACCGACAGTCGAACCGGGGTGTTTGCGATCGGTATTTTCCCTGGCGTGATTCTTTTTGAAATAAGCCTTATCAAACGACTTCGCGCGCCGATATACAGAAGCACGAAGACGGACGGCCCGAAACGTCGGTTTCAGGGCACGCAGAAAAGATAAACGGGGTTCCCGAGGGTTGGTGTAATGGAAAAGTGGCTGGTAATACTGGGCGTCTGGGCGATGTGCGCGGCCTGTGCGGTGTTTTTCATTCGAGGCGCGACCAGGGCCTCGAATCGGCGCGAAGAGGAGCGCAAGCGTGCGAGCGCGGCCTCGCGTGGATCGGCGGAGAATACGCGAAACGCGCTGAACGACTGAGATCAAGAGAGAGCGCGCAACGGCTCATGAAGCCGGATGCGCGCGAATGTGGGGATGCGCGACTGGATTGGCGCGGGGATTTGCGCCTGAAGATCGCTGTTGGGTTAGCGCGGCCTGAGCGACGGCGCAACCGGCTCGAACCGCGCACAGACATCGCCGGGCGATACCAACTGGTCATGCAGACCACACAGCCGGCTATCGGCGACGCTCGCGCCGAACCCTGAACTGAACACGGCAAGCCCTGGGATACGCTGCTCGAGCGCATCCCGTTCGTTCACGCGATGCCGGCATCCGGCGCAGCAGGGCGCGTCCGCCGCGCTGCTGCGCTCTGCGGCGCCTATGTATGGCGCAGCGCCCGCGCCTCGATCCATCGAAATCTTCACGGCGTTATCCGAGGCTGTTCCAGTACGACGCGAACACGTGTGCGGACAGCGCGTAACCGATCGCGATATTGACCACCACGCCCGCCGTGAACGCGAGGAACGGCTTCAGACCGGTCGCGGCAAGCGAGCGGAAGCGCGTCGTCAGACCGATGCTCAGGAAGCAGAAGGTGAACGCCCACGTGCGCAGCACCGTGATCGGCGCGACGAACTCCGGCGTGACGACCTTACGGTAATCGGCGAGTGAATAATGGCTCGCGATCCACGTGACCAACGCCGACGCGATCACGAAGCCGATCACGAACTTCGGAAAACGCGCCCAGATCTCACCGGCATTCGCGCGCGCGGCGACTCCGCTGTCCTGCGCTTCCCAGCGCGTCGTCGCGACGATTGCGAGCACGAACGCCCAGATGCCGATCCAGATGTCGCGGCCGACCACCTTCATCAGCGTGAAGGCCTGCAACGACGCTTCCGGCGCGCCGGCGATCGCGCCGCCCGCGTGGCGCGCGAAATCGCCGTAGGCCTGGGCGGCGGCGATGCCCGCGGCGTCGGCGAATTCGGAGGTGCCGATCCAGGCGCCGGCGACGGCCGTCGGCAGTCCAAGCGAGCGCGACGCGAACGGCAGCACGAAGATCATCACGATCGCCCACAGCACGACCAGCGTGATCGCGACCGACGCCTGCTCGCGCTTCGCCCGTACCGCGCCGGCAATCGCGATCGCCGCCGACACGCCGCACACCGCGCCGCCGACACCGAGCACGGCGGCAAAGCGTCGATCGAGTCCGAATGCTCGCGCAACGAAAAAGATCACGAAGAACGTCACCAATGAGACGATGCTCGCCTGGACGACCGCGACCGGACCGGCCCACACGAGCAGCGTGAACGGCAGCGTCGCGCCGAGCAGCACGATACCGACCTTGATGTAGAACTCGACGCGCAGCCCGGCCGCGAGCCACTCCGGCAGCGTGAACAGGTTCGACACGAGCAGCCCGAGCGCGAGCGCGACGAGCGGCGGCTCGAGGTTGTACCTGGACGCGTCTACCCATGCGCCGAGCGTCAGAATCAGCGCGGAAGCGACGAACACGACGATGAACGCGGCGAGAAACGCGCCGACGCGCTGCCGGAGCAGGGCGACGCTCGCGCCGAACAGCACCGCGAATGTGGCGAATAGCGCGAGGTAGTTGGGTAGATGCTTGCCGATGTCCTGCGCGGCCTGCGCGACGCTCGACCATTTGGCCGGCGCGACCGCGAGCCACTTGATGCTGCTACCCGACGCGAACAGCGCCCAAGCGATCACGATCACGAGCAGGCCGACGCCAGCGGCGAGCCAGTCTTCGGTCAGCGAAAAGCCGCTGCCTCGTGCGGTTTGCGCGTCTTGTGTACCTTGCCGCTGACCCGGCGCGTCCGCCGGCACGGTGTGATGGCTGTCGCTCATTGCAGATGCCCCGAGAAAGTTGAGTGGCATCGGCGCGAAGTTATTGTCGTTTAGCCCCAAAATGCGCCGATTTGGCGACTATAGGCGAGCGCGATCGCAAAGCGAAACGATCATTCGCTCTATGGATATGACTCAAAGAAGTATGGCGGGCGTCATCTGGCCCGTGGCGTCAGATGTCGAGCGGATCGACTTCGAGGTTCCAGCGCAGCACGCCCTTGAGCGCGCGCAACAGTGGCTGCCACGCGCGCAGCGTAGCCTGCAGCGCCGCGCGCGACGCGCTTTCGATCAGCAGTTGCGCGCGATGCACGTGCATCACCTTGACGATCGTGAGCGGCACTGCGTCGTAGACGGTGACGCGCTCGGCGGCAGGAATCCGCGCAAGTTCGGCGGCGGCCTGCTGCAGAAACGCGAGCGCCGCTTCGAGCGTGCGGCCTTCGGCGCGCAACAGCGCCTGGTAGACGAACGGCGGCAGGTGCGCGTCGCGTCGCTCGGCGAGCGTCGCATTGGCGAAGCCGACGTAGTCATGACGGCACAGCGCGTGATACAGCGCGTGGCGCGGATAGCGCGTCTGCACCAGCACTTCGCCCGGCAGACCGGCGCGGCCCGCGCGGCCGCTCACCTGCATCAGCTGCGCGAACAGGCGCTCGCTCGCGCGGAAATCATGCGAAAACAGCGCGGTATCGGCGTTCAGCACGCCAACCAGTGACACGCGCTGGAAATCGTGTCCCTTCGCGATCATCTGCGTTCCGACCAGAATATCGACCTCGCCCGCGTGCACGTCCGAGAACAACTGTTGCGCGCTGCCCTTGCGGCGCGTGCTGTCGGCGTCGATACGCAGCACGCGGGCGCCCGGCACCGCGCTCGCAAGCGTTTCCTCGACGCGCTGCGTGCCCCGCCCGAGCGGTGCGATATCGACGTTGCCGCACTCCGGGCACGAACGCGGGATACGAGACTCCCAGCCGCAGTGATGGCAGCGCAGCGCGCGCTCGGGCTTGTGCAGCACGACGTAGGCGCTGCAGCGCGGACAACCGGCCACCCAGCCGCACGCGTCGCAAGCGAGTTGCGGTGCGTAGCCACGGCGGTTGAGGAACACGAGGCTCTGCTCGCCGCGTTCGAGCCGCGCCTTCATCGCGGCGATCAACGGGCCCGACAAACCTTCGATCGATCCCCGCCCGCGCCGGCGCTCGTCTTCGAGATCGATGAGACGCACGCTCGGCAGCGCGGCCTCGGCGACGGCGCGGCGCGACAGCGTGAGCCGCTCGTAGCGGCCCTGATCTGCCTGCCACCAGCTCTCGAGCGACGGCGTCGCCGAGCCAAGCACGACCGGCACGCCGAGTTGCTTCGCCCGATAGATCGCGAGATCGCGCGCCGAATAGCGCAAGCCTTCCTGCTGCTTGTAGGCCGGATCGTGCTCCTCGTCGACGACGATGATCGCCAGCCGCGGCAGCGACGCGAGCACCGCTAGCCGCGTACCGAGCACGATGCGCGCGCGGCCGGTGTGCGCGGCGAACCAGTTGCGGGCGCGCTCGCCTTCGGCGAGACCGCTATGCAGCGTGACGATCGCGCTGGCGTCGAGCGCGGCGAAGCGGGCGCGGAACGCCGCCTCGAACTGCGGCGTCAGGTTGATTTCCGGTACCAGCACGAGCGCTTGCGCAGCGGGCTTGCCGGCCAGAATCGCGGCGAGCGCGCGCAAATACACTTCGGTCTTGCCGCTGCCCGTCACCCCGTGCAGCAGGAACGGCGCGAAGCCGTGGGCGTCGCGGATCGCTTCGACGGCACTCGCCTGTTCGTCGGTGAGGGTTGGCAGGGCAGGCGCGGGCATGTTCGGCAGCGACGCGGCGGCGGGCACCGTGGCGGCGTCGATCACATCGAGCGTGACCCAGCCTGCCGTCTGCCATGTGTCGAGTGTCGCCAGCGCCTTCGGATGCAGCGCGCGGGCGTCGGCAGCGAGGAGGAAGTCGGCTTGAGCGAGTGCTTGAGCGAGCGCTCGGAGCGCCGTCGCTCGGGCCGGCAAGGCGTCAGGCAATACCGTGCGGCCCTCGGCCGTCAACCGATAGCGCTCTTCCGGCGCGAACAGCCGCGACCAGCGCGACGCGTCGCGCAGCGCCTGGGGCAGCCCCGGCAGCGCCACTTCGCCGAGACCGCGCTGATAGTAGTCCGCGGCGAATGAGGCGAGCGCGAGCCAATGTGCCGACACCGGCGGACACGCCGTGCAGACCTGATCCACATCACGCAGGCGCTCGGCCGGCACGTCGCTGTGAGCGGTCACTTCGCAAACGAGCCCCACCACGTGCCGCTTGCCAAACGGAACGCTGACGAGCGTGCCTACGACAGCCGCCCCGGATATGTCGCAGCGGTAGTCGAACAGGGTCGGCAGCGGATGGTCGAGCGCGACGCGGACGAACATTTGGTTCACTCGGCGTGGCGCTGAGGATGAGCCGGCACGAGGCCAGCTCGCGGCGCGGGGTGGGTCGCACGGGACGCGAAGCCGTCGAAGTTAAAGTAAAACCTTAATTTCACCGCTAAGTTTTGGATTCGACTGAACAATTGCGCTCGGCTCGCTGCCCTGTGGATAACTTTGTTGAGAACTTCACTTCGACGGGCCGCAAACGGCGTCACGACGGCCTTGTGTGGGGTTCCGCACATTTCATCACGCGCCCCGCAAACCCTTGCCGGACAAGGCTCAGATCAAATGCGCCGAGTATGTGCAAGGGTCGGGGCAGGATTAAAGTCTCTGCCGCGCCGCAGCGTGCGAAGTGTGCATAAGTCGGCTCTTGACTTTCCTAAGACCACCATCTGGCGGCCTCTTCGCGGACCTGCGGTCCTTAGGGCGAGAGCCCAATTCGCTGCAATGCAACAAGAAACGGTAATGATTACAGTCTCACGCGGGCGTATGTGCACCACTACGAATAGCGCGGCTGTGACGATGCACTTCGTCGACCAGTTCAGAAACATGCTCTGGCGGCGTGAACTGTGAAATGCCGTGACCCAGATTGAAAACGTGGCCGGGATAATTGCCGAAACTGTCAAGCACCGCGCGCGCTTCCATGCGGATCGCGGCAGGCGGCGCAAACAGCACCGACGGATCGATGTTGCCCTGAAGCGCCACCTTGCCACCGACACGTTCGCGCGCCTTGCCGAGGTTCACGGTCCAGTCGAGGCCCACCGCGTCGACGCCGCTTGCGGCGATGTCGTCGAGCCACAGGCCGCCACCTTTCGTGAATGCGATTACGGGCACTTTTTCGCCGTCGTGTTCGCGCTTCAGCTGACTGACCACCTGCTCGATGTAGCGCAGCGAAAAGCGCTGATAGATGCCGTCGGCGAGCGCTCCGCCCCATGTGTCGAAAATCATCACCGCTTGCGCGCCAGCTTCGATCTGCGCGTTCAGATATGCCGCGACCGAGCGCGCGTTGACCTCGAGAATCCGTTGCAGCAGATCGGGACGCGCGTACAGCATCGATTTGACGGTGCGAAAGTCCGCCGAGCCGCCGCCTTCCACCATGTAGCACGCAAGCGTCCACGGACTGCCTGAGAAGCCGATCAGAGGCACGCGCTGGCGGCCTTGCGCGTCCTTCAGCGCCGAGCGGATTTCACGCACGGCGTCGGTCACGTAGCGCAGTGTCGCGTCGATGTCGGGCACCGCGAGGCGCGCGACGTCGTCTTCGGTGCGCACTGGACGGGAAAATCTCGGCCCTTCGCCGTTGACGAACTCGAGACCGAGACCCATCGCGTCGGGCACGGTCAGGATGTCGGAGAACAGGATCGCGGCGTCGAGCGGGTAGCGATCGAGGGGCTGCAAGGTGACTTCCGTCGCGAAAGCCGGGTTCTTCGCGAGACCGAGGAAACTGCCCGCGCGGCCGCGCGTGGCGTTGTATTCCGGCAGATAGCGGCCAGCCTGCCGCATCAGCCAGACTGGCGTGTAGTCGGTGGGCTGGCGCAGCAGCGCGCGCAGAAAAGTGTCGTTCAGGATTTGATGGGCCACGTTGCGTGCGACTGAAGAGCTGAGGGCAAAGGAGCATTTTACCGGAGGCGGCTCCGGACATCGCGCGTCGCGGGGTAATCAATGTTGCGATGGCACCTCGTGGGAAGCGGGCGGGAAGCAGCTCGGACGCACCTCGATCAGCTACCGGCCGCCGCTGCGCGCACGGGTCAGGGTCGCTGCCTTCCGCTGCCTGGGTCGCCCTGGCTGAACGGCCGATGTTCAAGCCCGCGCTGCCAAGCTACTATCCGACAGCTTTACCGATGAATTACACACTACACACCGGGAGACTCGATGAAGAAGGCAGCACTCGCAATGCTCGGCGCGCTCGCCGGCGTCCTGATGCACGTCGGCGTCGCCAGCGCGCAAAACGCCACGCCCGCGCCGTCCAGGCTCGACGACATCATCAGCCGCGGCACGCTGCGCGCTTGCACTACCGGCGACTACAAGCCGTATTCGTTCTACAGGGGCGATGGCCACTTCGAGGGCATCGATATCGACATGGCGGAATCGCTCGCGAAGTCGCTCGGCGTGCAGGTCGAGTTCGTCAAGACGTCGTGGTCGAACCTGATGAACGACTTCGTCGCAAAGTGCGACATCGGCATTGGCGGTGTGTCGCCGACGCTCGAGCGCCAGAAGCATGCGTTCTTCACACAGGCTTACATGATCGACGGCAAAACGCCGATCGTCCGTTGCGACGACGTCAACAAATATCAGACGGTCGCGCAGATCGATCAACCGTCCACACGAGTGATCGTCAATCCGGGGGGCACCAACGAGAAGTTCGCGAAGCAATACTTCACGCACGCAAACCTCACCGTTTATCCGGACAACGTGACGATCTTCAAGCAGATCCTCGCGGGCAAGGCGGACGTGATGGTGACGGATGCGTCGGAAACGCTGCTGCAGCAGAAACTCAATCCCGGCCTCTGCTCGGTGCATCCGGACAAGCCGTTCCAGTACGGCGAGAAGGCCTGGTTGCTACCGCGCGGGGATGTCGCGTTCCAGCAATACGTCGATCAGTGGCTGCATCTCGCTCGAGCGTCCGGCGAGTATCAGGCTATCTCGGACAAGTGGTTGAAGTAAGCCGACCGTGTCCGTTGGAGGCCGTCAGCTGCTGACTGATCGCGGGGGCGGCCTGCGCACGCCTGGGAGATTTGGTGCCGGCGATGATGTAACGAGGGGCGACATCGACGGGTTAATAACTGTCCGGATCAGGTCGAGGGTGCAGCGATGCGCCCCTTTCCAATACGCCGCACAAGCGGATTCGCTTTGCTGCATTGCATCACAGGTTTTTCATCAGATTGCGACGTATTTCGGGGCAGGGTCACAGCGCTGGTTCCGCAGGAAATTCGTCGCTCGAACGCTGCAGACGCAACCATTTCACGCTGATGAGTGACCCAATCTCTGCTGCACCAAGCGTCATGAATGGTATCAATCATGCGTATTAAATTGCGGCGTAGTCATCGGTAATAACTACGATTTAAAGGTCTCATTTTGGCAATAAATCCCGCAGCGCCTTATCTGGCGGGCGTTACAACCTGAAACACTTTGTTACCGCGTTCATAGGGTAATTCGCCCACAATGCCCTCAACGGTTTCAACACGGATGTGGCTGTGTGCGTGGTGTGAGCGGATACGATGCACTTGCCGGTCGGCGCTTGCCGAAGCCCTGTGAAGGGGCATCCCTGCTGGGGCCGTCATCGACGCAGGGTCGTCGTGACAACCGTCCCATCTTTGGTCTCCTCGCGCTAACCCCGTAGCGTGTGGTTTTTAGCGGGCTCCAGGCCCGCTTTTTTTTCGCCTGCTCAAACGTTTGCGCGCGACGAATCCTCGCCGCGCAACTCCTGTTCTATCGTACCTATTTGGCATATTTGGCTGCGCAGTGTGCTGCGGCGGCGTTATGCCGTCTTGTCCTCTCTGAGTTTCAACTCGCCGATCATCCGTTCGCGCATCACGAATTTTTGCACCTTGCCGGTCACGGTCATCGGCAGTTCATCGACGAAGCGGATATATCGCGGCACCTTGTAGTGCGCAATCTGTCCCTGGCAGAACTGCTGGATTTCTTCTGCGGTCGCCTGTTCGCCGGTCCGCAGCACGATCCACGCGCATACTTCTTCGCCATACCTGGTATCGGGCACGCCGAACACCTGCACGCTCTGGATCTTCGGGTGGCGGAACAGAAACTCCTCGATCTCGCGCGGATAGATGTTTTCGCCGCCGCGAATCAGCATGTCCTTCAGCCGGCCAACGATGTTGCAATAGCCTTCGGCGTCGAGCGTCGCGAGGTCGCCCGTGTGCATCCAGCCGTCGACGATACTTTCGTGCGTCTTCGCGTCGTCCCCCCAGTAACCGAGCATCACCGAGTAGCCGCGCGTGCATAGCTCGCCCGTTTCGCCGACCGGCACGATATTGCCGAGCGGATCGACGATTTTCACTTCGAGATGCGGCTGGATGCGCCCCACTGTCGTCGTACGCTTGTCGAGCGGATCGGTCGTCGAGCTCTGGAACGACACTGGGCTGGTTTCCGTCATGCCGTAGGCGATCGTGATCTCGCTCAGGTGCATCTTCGAGACGACCTTCTTCATCGTCTCGATCGGGCACGGCGAGCCCGCCATGATGCCGGTGCGCAGCCGCGAGAAGTCGTATGAGGCGAAGGTAGGATGGTCGAGTTCTGCGATGAACATCGTCGGGACGCCGTGCAGCGCGGTGCACTTCTCCTCCGCGGTCGCGGTGAGTGTCGCGGCCGGATCGAAGCCCTCGCCCGGAAACACCATGTTCGCGCCGACCGACACGCACGCGAGCACCGCCAGCACCATCCCGAAGCAGTGGTACAGCGGCACTGGAATGCACAGGCCGTCCTGCTCGCTGAGCCGCATCGCCATCGCGATATAGCGCGCGTTGTTCACGACGTTGCGATGCGTCAGCGTCGCGCCCTTCGGATTGCCCGTCGTGCCGCTCGTGAACTGGATGTTGATCGGCTCCCGGCACGACAGCGTCGCGTCGACCGCATCGAGCCGAGTGGCGTCGAACGACGCACGGCCACGCTCGATTACGTCGGAAAAGCTCAGCATGCCTGGCGTCTCCGTGTCGCACATGCGGATCACGTAGCGCAGTTCCGGCAGCCGCGCGGCATGCAGTTCGCCCGGCGGCTGCGTCGCCAATTCGGGCGCGAGTTCCTGCAGCATCTCGAGGTACATCGACGTCTTGAAGCGCTCGGCGGTGACGATCGCCTTGCAACCGACCTTGTTCAGCGCGTATTCGAGTTCCGCGAGCCGATAGGCAGGATTGATGTTGACGAGGATTGCGCCGATGCGCGCGGTCGCGAACTGCGTCAGCAGCCACTCGACGCGGTTCGGCGACCATATGCCAACGCGATCGCCCTTCGCGATGCCGAGTGCAAGCAGCCCGGACGCAAGCACATCCACTTCCTGTGCGAATTCGCTCCATGTCCAGCGGATGCGCTGCTCCCGAAACACCACGGCCGGCCGATCGGGAAAGCGCACCGCGGTATCGCGCAGAAGCTCGCCGACGGTCGCTTCGCTCAACGGATTTTCAGTCGACCCGCGCACATACGACAGTCCATCCGCGGGTTCGATGAGCGCACCTTCTCCTGGGCTATGCGTTGCCATGGTGTTGTCTCCGTGAGCGCAAGCGCGCTCGATTGAAATGAATTTGAAATCGATTGTGCACCGGCGCGTATCCGGCCGGCATCAAGTCTTACCCGCACCGCGTCGCATCGACCGCGGCGACCGTCCGTATCTCCATCCCTTTGGATTTTGCCGACCTTTACGTAAACGTCAACTAGATATCAAAAAAAAAGCAGCCGCGCGGGCTGCTTTCTTCTACTACGTGCTGCTTTAGTGCTGGCCGCGCAGCTTGCGCAGACGCTGGATTGCCGCGAGTTGCGCCGTCGCGTACGCAAGTTCCGCCTGTGCGGTCGCGTACTCGAGGTTCGAGCCCGTGTTCTGCAGCGCCTCTTCCGCACGCTTGCGTGCGTCTTCGGCCTTGGCTTCGTCGAGATCCTTGCCGCGAATCGCGGTGTCGGCGAGGACCGTCACTGCGCCCGGCTGGACTTCGAGGATGCCGCCGGCGACGAACACAAACTCTTCTTCGCCGTTTTCAACTTCGATGCGCACCGCACCCGGACGGATCCGCGTGATGAGCGGCGTGTGGCCCGGCAGAATGCCGAGTTCACCCGCTTCGCCTGGCAGCGCGACGAACTTCGCCTGGCCTGAGAAGATTTCCTCTTCCGCGCTGACGACGTCTACTTTAATGGTTGCCATATGTGTCGACTCCTGTCGACGAGAGTTAGCGCTTTAGTGCTGACTCCCGTCCCATGCAAGGCGGGTTGAGCGTAATGAGAGACGCTGGCTTTGCGCAACACTACCGTTTTGGCGGCCGTGATGCGCGAGGCCGGCGCTCGCTTCGTTACACCCGACCTTTACTGGATCTTCTTGGCCTTTTCGAAGGCTTCGTCGATCGTGCCGACCATGTAGAACGCTTGCTCCGGCAGGTGGTCGCACTCGCCTTCGACGATCATCTTGAAGCCACGGATCGTTTCCTTCAGCGGCACGTACTTGCCCGGCGAACCCGTGAACACTTCGGCGACGTGGAACGGCTGCGACAGAAAACGCTGAATCTTACGAGCGCGCGCGACGGCGAGCTTGTCTTCCGGCGCGAGTTCGTCCATGCCCAGAATCGCGATAATGTCGCGCAGTTCCTTGTAGCGTTGCAGCGTTTGCTGCACGCCGCGCGTGATCGAGTAATGCTCTTCGCCGATCACGTGCGGGTCGATCTGACGCGAGGTCGAATCGAGCGGATCCACCGCGGGATAGATACCGAGCGAGGCGATGTCACGCGACAGCACGACGGTTGCGTCGAGGTGGCCGAAGGTCGTAGCCGGCGACGGGTCGGTCAAGTCGTCCGCAGGGACGTACACGGCCTGCACCGAGGTGATCGAGCCAGTCTTGGTCGACGTAATACGCTCCTGGAGCTTACCCATTTCTTCAGCCAGCGTCGGCTGATAGCCCACTGCCGACGGCATACGTCCGAGCAGTGCCGACACTTCCGTACCGGCCAGCGTGAAACGGTAGATGTTGTCGACGAAGAACAGCACGTCGAGGCCTTCGTCACGGAAGTGCTCGGCCATCGTCAGGCCGGTCAGCGCGACGCGCAGACGGTTGCCCGGCGGCTCGTTCATCTGGCCGTACACCAGCGCGACCTTGTCGAGAACGTTCGAGTCCTTCATTTCATGATAGAAGTCGTTCCCTTCGCGGGTACGCTCGCCCACACCGGCGAACACGGAGTAACCGCCGTGTTCCTTCGCGATGTTGTTGATCAGTTCCATCATGTTCACGGTCTTGCCCACGCCGGCGCCACCGAACAGACCCACTTTACCGCCCTTTGCGAACGGGCAGATCAGGTCGATAACCTTGATGCCGGTTTCGAGCAGCTCGGTCGACGGCGACAGTTGGTCGAACGCCGGAGCCTTCTGGTGGATCGCACGCGTGGTGTCGCTCGAGATCGGGCCGGCTTCGTCGATCGGACGGCCAAGCACGTCCATGATACGGCCGAGGGTCGGCTTGCCGACCGGCACGCTGATCGGGTTGCCCGTGTTCTTGACGATCGTGCCGCGGCGCAGACCATCCGAAGCACCCAGACAGATGGTACGGACCACGCCGTCGCCCAGCTGCTGCTGGACTTCGAGCGTCAGTTCCGAACCTTCCAGAATGAGCGCGTCGTAGATCTTCGGCATGGTTTCACGCGGAAATTCCACGTCGATCACCGCGCCGATGCACTGTACGATCTTGCCTTCTACCAAAGCAGTAGTACTCATCGCTTTTCCTTTAGATACTCAATTCTTCACTCGCGCAAAGGCGCAGTTTCTCCGATGGGTGCGCCGCTCGGGCGCACACGCAACGACCTGCCGACCGGGGTCAGACGGCCGCCGCTCCACCGACGATTTCCGACAGTTCTTTCGTGATCGCGGCCTGACGGCTCTTGTTGTAGACCAACTGCAGATCGTTGATGACCGTCTTCGCGTTGTCCGAAGCGGCTTTCATCGCGACCATGCGGGCCGACTGCTCCGATGCCATGTTTTCCGCGACGGCCTGATAGACCAGCGCTTCGACATAACGCACCAGCAGTTCGTCAACCACTGCCTGCGCATCCGGCTCGTAGATGTAGTCCCACTGCGTGCTCGGCGTCGTACCGTCTTCTTCCGTGCGCTCGAACTGGTCCGCCGACAATGGCAGCAGTTGCTCGATCACCGGCTCCTGCTTCATCGTGTTGACGAAGCGCGTGTACGCGAGGTACACCGCCGAAATCTTCCCTTCCGAATACAGGTCGAGTTGCACCTTCACAGCGCCGATCAGTTTTTCCAGATGCGGCGTATCGCCCAGTTGCACGACGTTCGACACGACTTTCGCCTGCAGTCGGTTCAGGAAGCCCAAGCCCCTGCTGCCGATCGCGGTTGCCTCGATCGTCTTGCCCTGGCCTTCCAGTTCCTTGAACTTCTGCACCGACGCACGCAGCACGTTGGTGTTCATCCCGCCGCACAGACCTTTATCAGTCGTGACGAGGATGACGCCGGCCGCCTTCGCGCCTTCGTTCGACACCATGAACGGGTGACGATACTCCGGGTTCGCACGGCTCATGTGCGCGGCGATATCGCGGACCTTGTCGGCATACGGGCGAGCAGCGCGCATGCGCTCCTGAGCGCGGCGCATCTTCGATGCGGCCACCATCTCCATCGCTTTCGTGATCTTGCGCGTGTTTTGCACGCTCTTGATCTTGCCGCGAATTTCCTTCATTCCAGCCATTGCTTGCTCCTTTGTCGGCCCGAGTTAGCGCTTTAGCGCTTACTCGGGTCCCATGCAATGCGGCCGAAGTAGCGCGGGAGCATTCGCATGCGGCCCGCGCCGCTTCAAGGTCCGTTTATGCCTTGCGGATCACTCGCGGATCAATAAGCGCCGGACTTCTTGAAGTCTTTGACGGCCGTGTGCAGCAGGCCTTCGTCGTCCTTCGAGAGTTCCTTGGTATCTTCGATACGCTTGACCAGGTCGGCATGGCTCGACTTCAGGTGGTCGCGCAGGCCCTTTTCGAACGGCAGGACTTGAGCAACTTCGAGGTCGTCGAGATAGCCGTTGTTCGCCGCGAACAGCGACACAGCCAGTTCCCACACCTGCAGCGGCTGATACTGCGGCTGCTTCAGCAGTTCCGTCACGCGGCGGCCGCGCTCGAGCTGCTTGCGGGTCGCTTCGTCGAGGTCCGATGCGAACTGCGCGAACGCAGCGAGTTCACGGTACTGCGCGAGGTCTGTACGGATACCGCCCGACAGCTTCTTCACGACCTTCGTTTGAGCCGCGCCACCCACACGCGACACCGACACGCCAGCGTTAATTGCCGGGCGGATACCTGCGTTGAAGAGGTCGGTTTCAAGGAAGATCTGGCCGTCGGTAATCGAGATCACGTTCGTCGGAACGAATGCGGTCACATCGCCTGCCTGCGTTTCGATGACCGGCAATGCCGTCAGCGAACCGCTCCTGCCCTTCACTTCACCATTGGTGAACTTCTCGACGTACTCTTCCGAGACGCGAGCAGCGCGCTCGAGCAGACGCGAGTGCAGATAGAACACGTCACCCGGGTAAGCTTCACGGCCCGGCGGGCGGCGCAGCAGCAGCGAGATCTGACGGTATGCCCAAGCCTGCTTGGTCAAGTCGTCGTAAACGATCAGCGCGTCCTGGCCGCGATCGCGGAAGTATTCGCCCATCGTGCAGCCGGCGTACGGCGCGAGGTATTGCATTGCGGCCGAATCCGAAGCCGAAGCGGCCACGACGATCGTATATTCGAGCGCGCCCGATTCTTCGAGCTTACGCACCACGTTCACGATCGACGAAGCCTTCTGGCCAATCGCGACGTAGATACAAACGAGGTTCTTGCCCTTCTGGTTGATGATCGCGTCGACTGCGACCGCGGTCTTGCCGCACTGACGATCGCCGATGATCAGCTCACGCTGGCCACGGCCGATCGGCACCATCGCGTCGATCGACTTCAGACCGGTCTGGACCGGTTCCGAAACCGACTTACGCCAGATCACGCCCGGTGCAATCTTTTCGATTGCGTCGGTCTTCTTCGCGTTGATCGGGCCTTTGCCGTCGATCGGGTTGCCGAGTGTGTCGACCACACGGCCGAGCAGTTCCGGACCCACCGGCACTTCGAGAATGCGGCCCGTCGTCTTGACGATGTCGCCTTCCGAAATGTGTTCGAACTCACCAAGAATCACGGCGCCGACCGAGTCGCGCTCGAGGTTCAGCGCGAGACCGAAGGTGTTGCCCGGGAATTCGAGCATTTCGCCCTGCATCACTTCCGACAGGCCGTGGATGCGCACGATACCGTCGGTCACGGAGATCACGGTGCCCTGGTTGCGAACGTCTGCGCTCGCTTCAAGGCCCTGGATCCGGCTCTTGATCAGCTCGCTGATCTCAGAGGGATTGAGTTGCATTATTCGCTCCTGATAGTCAATTCTGTTGCGTGCCAGCCGCCAAAACGCGAAGCGCTTCAGGCCGTCAGAGCCGTTTGCATGCTGGCGAGCCGCGCGCGGACCGAGGTATCGAGCACTTCGTCGCCGATCGTCACGCGTACGCCGCCGATCAGCGAGTGATCGACTTCGACCGTCGGTTTCAGCTTACGCTTGAACTTGCGTTCGAGGCTTGCGACGAGTTCGTTCAACTGCGCACCTTCGAGCGGGAATGCGCTGACGATCAGCACATCTGCTGCCCCTTCGCGGGCGTTCTTCAACTCTTCGAACTGCGAGGCGATTTCCGGCAGCAGCTGCAGGCGATGGTTGTCCACCAGCATCTGCACCAGATTCTTCGCTTGCGCGTTGTCCTTGAGCGGCGACTTGACCGCAGCCAGCAGCAGATCGCTAACCTGGGCGCGACTCACTTTCGGGCTCGAGGCGATCGACAGCACTTCGGGCAGACGCGCAACCTGTGCCAGCTCCTGCACGAGCGTGGACCAGGCGGCGATGTCACCAGCTTCGGCCACGCCAAACAGCGCTTCCGCGTACGGACGGGCGATGGTTGCAAGTTCGGCCATGATCAGAGCTCTGCTTTCAGTTGATTCAGCAGGTCAGCATGAGCCGCCTGGTCGACTTCGCGCTTCAGGATCTGTTCAGCGCCCTTCACAGCGAGTGCAGCGACTTCGCCACGCAGCGTCTCGCGCGCCTTCACGACTTGCTGGTCCGCGTCGGCCTTCGCCTGCGCAATGATGCGGGCGGCTTCCGACTGCGCCTGAGCCTTGATTTCGTCGGCGACTGCGACCGCGCGCTTTTCAGCGTCGGCGATGCGTTGCTGGCCGTCGTTGCGAGCCTGAGCCAGCTCCTGGTCGACGCGCTTGTGAGCGGCTTCGAGTTCCTGCTTGCCCTTTTCCGCGGCGGACAGACCGTCGGCGATCTTCTTCGCGCGCTCGTCGATGGCGTTGATCAGCGGCGGCCACACGAATTTCATCGTGAACCACGCGAGGATCAGGAACACGACCATTTGCGCAAACAGGGTTGCGTTGAGATTCACGGTGTTTCCTTAAACGTTGCTTGTTCGGAAAGTGAAACGGCAAGGCGCTCATCGATTCTGCTCGATCAGCGCCCCAGTACCCGTCCCGCCCTGCGCCTTTACCAGTTATAGCTCAGGCGCAAACCTCCGAGGAACCTCAGCCTGCCAGCTTCGAGAGCAGCGGGTTCGCGAACGCAAACAGCATTGCCACACCAACGCCAATCAGGAACGCCGCATCGATCAGACCAGCCAGCAGGAACATCTTGGTTTGCAGCGGGTTCATCAGTTCCGGTTGACGGGCGCACGCTTCAATGTACTTGCCGCCCATCAGACCGATACCGATACAGGCGCCGATAGCACCCAGGCCGATGATGATGCCGATACCGATGGCGGTCAGACCCTGGATGTTGGCGATGAAAGCTTGCATGATCACTCCTTTGTGAAAAGTCTTTTAGAACTGGTTGGAACTGGGATTTAGAAAACTACGATTCTTTGCCGACAGCGCAGGTTAGTGCGTGTCGTGTGCCTGGCCGATGTATACCAGCGTCAGCATCATGAAAATGAACGCCTGCAGCAGAACGATCAGGATGTGGAAGATCGACCACACTGTGCCGGCGACCACGTGGCCGATGAAGCCAAGCACCGTCGTGTCCGCGCCGAAGCTCCAGAGGCTGCCGAGCAGGGCAATCAGCAGGAACAACAGTTCGCCCGCGTACATGTTGCCGAACAGCCGCATGCCGAGCGAGACCGTCTTCGCGACGAACTCGATGATGTTCAGTGCCAGGTTCGGGATCCACAGAAGCGGATGCGCGCCGAACGGAGCGGACAGCAGTTCATGCACGAAGCCGCCAGCGCCCTTGATCTTGAAGTTGTAGTAAATCATCAGCACGAACACGCCGAGCGCGATGCCGATCGTGCCGTTGAGGTCGGCGGTCGGCACGATGCGGTGGTGCGGGATGGCTTCGGACAGACCCAGCCAGCCGATCACACGGCCCGGCAGGTCGACGGGAATGAAGTCGAGCGAGTTCATCAGCGCGACCCAGACGAACACGGTCAGCGCGAGCGGCGCGATGAAGGTGCGCGAGCCGTGGATCATCGCCTTGGATTGATCCTCGACCATTTCGACCAGCATTTCGATCGCGCATTGGAAGCGGCCCGGCACGCCGGCCGTTGCCTTGCGGGCTGCCAGATGCAGCACGAAAATCGTGACAAGGCCGCACACGATCGACCAGAAAAGGGTGTCGAGATTCCACACATGGATGTCGAAAATCGACGTCTGGTGTGCGGTGGAAAAGTTCTGCAAGTGGTGCGCGATGTACTCGGACGGATCCATTGCGCGCGTGCCTTCGCTAGCTGCCATATCGTTAAAGCCACCCAAATTGTCGAAAATCGTTCGAGGCCGCTCCCGCCGGAATACTGTGTTGCGGGAACGCACCGGGTGCGGGCCCTGTCTCATCCGCACACCCGTGCCGGCGCTACGCGCCGGCCTTAAATTCTTTTTGCTGCTATTTTTTGTGCTGCTACCTTAGCGCCACGCCAAGGCGATCCAGTAAGTCTTCAGCGCGATGAGGTAGGTCACGAGCAGCGGAATCCAGCGTACGTCGTGATACCAGAAGGCGATTGCGACAAACATCGCAATCGTTGTCCCCATCTTGAGTGCTTCGCCGATCATCCAGCTCATCACGGTCTCGGCGCCGCCCTGCTTTTTCAGTCGTGCCGCGAACAACGCGCCCGGCACCCAGCAGATCGCCCCCCCGAGGAACGCGGACAGCGCAGCAGCGCCCGGCGGCTTGTAGAACAGCCACCACAACAGCGTTGCAACCAGGGACAAAACCATTTGCGCTGCGACGACCTTGAACGGGGTCACGCGCGATGGACGACCCACGCCGGGACCAAACAGCTTTTCCGCCTCGGCCCGCGTGAGCGGAACGATATTGTTATCTTCCTGCGCGTCATCCCACGCTTCGGCCGGATCGAGCTGCCGACTGGAGGACATCTCGGGTGCGGAGCGTTCAGCGCGGTGTCTGTCGTCACCATTCTCCGGCGACAGATTCGACGTTTTGACCGCCATCGCAATGTTCCGAAAGTCTCGTTCAGCCCGCGAGTTTACGCAGCGCTTACGGGGTTGCCGTGCAATTAAATCCGGGCGATTGTAAGCGATAGTTGCAGGCAATTCAAGGCTTTAGGTCAGCCTATAATCGCGTGAAACTTCCCCTCACGATGCGGTAAAACGTACGCTAACGACGCGAAACACGTCAAATGTAAGGCGGGCGAGGGGCGGCAAAACCCGGGCGGGTGGTCGCGTGGATCGAAGCTCGTTGGCGGTGCGTTTCGACGCTGCGGCAGACGTCTCGAAAATGCAACAAATGCCTCTTTTACGGGACAGCTCTTCTATTGAGCTGAATCAACCTCACGGCAAATTTCGATGATGATCGCGCCGCTTTTGACAGCGGCTCGTCAGGATTATTATCGCGCGGATGTGGAGTGCCTGAAGCTAGGATTCCTGATTATTCGTGCATCGGTTGTTTTGGAATCCACAATAGTCGCTCGCACCGAGGTAGACCAACTCGCGGCAGTGCTCATGCACAGGCCGCCAGCCGTTCATCACCCTTGCCTGCTGAGCGCCAATCTGCGCTCAGACGTTCGCGTTCCCGCGCAAACGAACCAGAATGCCTTCCAGCGCGTCGAGATCGCCGAAGTCCACCAGCACCTGGCCGCGACCGCGTCGGCCGAGCTTGATTTTCACCGTCGCGGACAGCAGGTCCGACAGTTCCTCTTCCAGGCGTCGCGTGTCACGGCCGCCGTCCGGATTCGCGCGGGCCTTGACCGCCGGCGTCACCTTCGTGGTCATCGCAACCAGCTTTTCCGTCTCGCGCACAGACAGGCGCTTGTTGACGACCTGGTTGGCCAGCGTGATCTGCGTCGCAGCGTCGACGGCGAGCAGCGCGCGAGCGTGGCCCATGTCGAGATCGCCGGCGAGCAACATCGTCTGTACCGGTGTCGCAAGATTCAGCAGACGCAGCAGGTTCGACACCGCGCTGCGCGAACGGCCCACCGACTCTGCCGCTTGCTCATGCGTGAAATTGAACTCGTCGAGCAGGCGCTGGATACCTTGGGCCTCTTCGAGGGGATTCAGATCCTCGCGCTGGATGTTTTCGATCAGCGCCATCGCCGCGGCGGCCTGGTCGGGCACGTCCTTCACAAGCACCGGCACCTCGTCGAGGCCTGCGAGCCGCGCCGCGCGAAAACGCCGCTCCCCCGCGATGATCTCATAGCGATCTGCCGCGATCGGACGCACGAGAATCGGCTGCATCAGCCCTTGCGCGCGGATGCTGGCCGCAAGCTCCTGCAGCGCGCCTTCGTCCATGCGCATGCGCGGCTGGTATTTGCCCGCCTGCATCTTGCCGAGCGGCAATACGTTCGGCGCGCCGTCGATCACCGCTGCCTCGGTGATATCGGCGGTGCCGCCGAGCAATGCCTCCAGACCGCGGCCCAGTCCCTTCTTTCTTGCTACTGCGTTCATCGTGCTTCCTCGATCCGCTTAGGATGCCTGGGGCGCGTCATTCAGCGCGCGCACCCGCTCAATCATTTCGACGCCGAACTGCACGTACGCCTGCGCGCCTCGCGACGCCCTGTCGAACACCACACCGGGCAGCCCGTAGCTGGGCGCCTCGGCCAATCGCACGTTGCGTGGAATCACGGCGTCGAAGACCTTGTCGCCAAAGTGCTCTTTCAATTGATCCGAGACTTGCTGTTGCAACGTGATGCGCGGATCGAACATGACGCGCAGCAGACCGATCACCTTGAGGTCTCGATTCAGATTCGCGTGGACCTGCTTGATCGTGTTGACGAGGTCGGACAGCCCTTCGAGGGCGAAGTATTCGCACTGCATCGGAATGACGACGCCGTGCGCGGCGCATAGTCCGTTGAGCGTCAGCAGTGACAAAGCCGGCGGGCAATCGATCAGCACGAAATCGTACTCGCCCTCGACCCCGGCGAGCGCCGCCTTCAGTTGACGCTCGCGATTCTGCATGCTGACGAGTTCGACCTCGGCGCCCGCGAGCTCACGGTTCGCGGGAAGCACGTCGTATCCGACCGCATCGGGCCGCACGCGCGCATCGGCCACCGACACGTTGTCCACGAGCACCTCGTAGACCGTGTTCGTACATTCGGCCTTGTCGATACCGCTGCCCATCGTGGCGTTGCCTTGCGGGTCCAGATCGATGAGAAGGACTCGCTGTCCCTGCGCTGCCAGGCTCGCGGCCAGATTGACTGTGGTGGTCGTCTTGCCGACGCCGCCCTTCTGGTTCGCAACGCAGAAGATTTTTGCCATCGTTGGAGTGTCCCTTTTGCTGCTTGGATGAAGTGAAAATCGTTGAGTGTGCTTACAGGTCGCAGCGGCCGTCAGCTTTCGGGGTCCACTCGCACCTCGATCAGATGCCGCTCGGCGTCCAGCGACGGCACGTTCAGCCGGATAATCTGCTCCACGTGAGCGCCCGCCGGCAGACGGTCGATTTCGGCATCCGGCCGCACACCCTTCATCGCCAGGATCGCGCCCTGCTCCGCAACCAGATGACGGGCCAGTGTAACGAAATCCGAGAGTTCTGCGAACGCGCGCGAGACGATTACGTCGAACTTTGCCGGTACTTCGGCGCCAGGCCGCAGCGTCTCCACCCGACCGGTCACAACCGATAGGTTCGCGAGGCCCAGTTCCGCCTTCGCCTGCGACTGAAAGGCAGTCTTCTTCTGGACGATGTCGTTCGTCGTGATGGTCCAATCGGGCAGCACGATCGCAAGCACGATGCCTGGCAGCCCCCCGCCCGAACCGACGTCGAGCGCCGACGACGGCCCGCGCGGCGCCAGATGCGGCACGATCGATAGCGAATCGAGAATGTGCTGGATTAGCATCTGCTGCGGATCGCGGATCGCTGTCAGGTTGTAGACGTTGTTCCACTTCGCGAGCAGCGTGACGTAATCGAGCAACCTGCGCTGCTGCGCATCGCTGAGTTCGAGACCGAGTTCACGAACACCGTCCGCCAGCAATGACGCCAAGGCCTGCTGGTCGATTCCCCTCTGCGCTGCCGTCATTGAACCACCGGCGTGCTGTCGGCGCCGGGCTCGGCGGACTTCGACGGACGACGCCCGAGGCCGCGCTTGAGATGGACCATCAGCAGCGAGATCGCGGCAGGCGTGATGCCCGAAATACGCGACGCCTGTCCGATCGTTTCCGGCCGGAACTGCATCAACTTCTGGCGAGCTTCGAACGACAGCCCACGCACCTCGGTGTAGTCCAGCCCTTCAGGCAGACGCGTGTTCTCTTGCGCCTCGTTGCGTTCGATCTCACCGGCCTGTCGGTCGATGTACCCCTGATATTTGACGCCGATTTCGATCTGTTCCTTGATTTGTGCGAGTAGCACGCGGTCTTCCGCAAGTGCTTCGGGCGCGCCACAAGTGCCGTCACGCAGCCCGCAGACGCCGTCATAGCTGACGCCCGGACGACGCAGCAGGTCCACGAGACTGTATTCGTGGTCGATTGGCTTGCCAAGCAAAGCGGTCGCCTCTTCTGCCGATAAGGTCTTAGGATTAACCCAGGTTGAACGCAAGCGCTGTGTTTCACGTGAAACAGCGTCACGCTTGCGACTGAAGGCGTCCCAGCGGGCGTCATCGACCACGCCGAATTCGCGCCCGATCTCCGTCAGCCGCATATCGGCGTTGTCTTCGCGCAAGCTCAGACGGTACTCCGCGCGGCTCGTGAACATCCGGTACGGCTCGGACACCCCGCGCGTGACCAGATCGTCCACGAGCACGCCGAGATACGCCTGGTCGCGACGCGGACACCATGCTTCCTTCCCTTGCACGAACAGACCGGCGTTGATGCCGGCCAGAGCGCCCTGTGCAGCTGCCTCTTCGTAGCCGGTCGTACCGTTGATCTGTCCGGCGAAGAACAGACCACTGATCACCTTCGTTTCTAGCGATGCCTTCAGCCCACGCGGATCGAAATAGTCGTACTCGATCGCGTAGCCCGGCCGCAGGATATGCGCATGCTCGAGGCCGCGCATCGAACGCACCAGCTCGAGCTGCACGTCGAAGGGCAGGCTCGTCGAAATCCCGTTCGGATAGAACTCGTTGGTCGTCAGACCTTCCGGCTCGAGGTAGATCTGATGCGATTCCTTCGACGCAAACCGGTGAATCTTGTCCTCAATCGACGGGCAATAGCGGGGTCCCACCCCCTCGATCACGCCCGTGTACATCGGCGAACGATCGAGACCGCCGCGGATGATGTCGTGTGTCCGTTGATTCGTATGCGTGACCCAGCACGGCACTTGGCGCGGGTGCTGCTCGACACGCCCGAGGAACGAGAACACCGGCACCGGGTCCAGATCGCCGGGCTGCTCTTCCAGCTGCGAATAGTCGATCGTGCGACCGTCGATTCGCGGTGGCGTACCGGTCTTAAGCCGGCCCTGCGGTAGCTTCAGCTCTTTCAACCGCGCCGACAGCGAAACCGCAGCCGGGTCGCCGGCGCGTCCGCCGGTGTAGTTGTTCAAGCCCACGTGAATCTTGCCGTCGAGGAACGTGCCCGCCGTCAGCACCACTGCGCGAGACCGGAAACGAATACCCACTTGCGTGATGGCCCCGACCACGCGGTCGCCCTCGACCATCAGATCGTCGGCCGCCTGCTGAAATAGCCAGAGGTTCGGCTGATTCTCTAGACGATGGCGGATCGCGGCCTTGTACAGCACGCGGTCGGCCTGAGCGCGCGTCGCGCGGACCGCCGGTCCTTTCGACGAATTCAGGATCCGAAACTGGATGCCGCTTTCGTCGGTGGCGGCCGCCATGGCGCCACCTAGCGCGTCAACCTCCTTGACCAGATGGCCTTTGCCAATGCCGCCAACCGACGGATTGCAGCTCATCTGACCAAGGGTCTCGATGTTATGGGTCAAAAGCAGCGTTTTGTTGCCCATGCGCGCCGACGCCAACGCAGCTTCGGTGCCGGCATGACCGCCGCCGACGACGATTACGTCAAATTCTGTGGGAAAAAGCATCGGGGATCTCACGCCAGATCGTCGCGTGAGCCTTCAAAGGAAATGTATGGGCGAATTATAACGGGTTCAGTTGCGACCCGAATTTCGTCGCCATGGTGAAACAAGAAAAAGCGGTGTGTTTCACGTGAAACACACCGCTTCCAGAAACAGCGACCAGCGAAATTAGTGCAGGCTTATGCCACCTTTTTGGCAAGACCGAGATAGGTTTCGATCACCCGGGGATTCTGCGCGAGGTCGGTTGCCGGTCCTTCCAATGCCAACTCGCCGGTTTCCAGCACGTAGCCGTAGTCCGAGATCTGCAATGCAGCGCGCGCATTCTGCTCGATCAGCAGCGTCGCGACGCCCGTCTGCCGCAAGGCGCTGATGATATGAAAGATTTCCTTCACGATCAGCGGCGCGAGACCGAGGCTCGGCTCGTCTAGCATCAGCAGATCGGGCTTGCCCATCAGGGCGCGGCCGACCGCGAGCATCTGCCGCTCGCCGCCCGAAAGCGTGCCGGCCGCCTGCTTGCGCCGCTCCTTCAGCCGCGGAAACAGTTCGAACACCGATTCCAGCTGATCGAGAAAGTTGCGCTCCCCTGCTCGCTTGCGCCGGTAGGCGCCAAGCAGCAGATTGTCCTCGACGGTCATAGAAGCGAAAAGCTCGCGCTTTTCCGGCACCAGGCACATCCCAAGCGCAACACGTTTTTCGACCGGCATCGCGCTGACGTCGTCGCCCTGATAGGAAACCGCGCCTTTCGCATGACCGGACGTCGGCAACGCGCCCATGATCGCATTCAGCAGCGTCGACTTTCCCGCGCCGTTCGGGCCGATCACGGAGACGATCTGCCCCGCCCGCACCTTGATCGCCGCATTGTGCAGCGCTTCAACCTTGCCGTAGCGGACGGACAAATGACTCACTTCGAGAATCGGCCCCGCTGCCGCCACGCCGCTCGTTGTCATGTTGTCCATCATTCCACCCCACCCAGATATGCTTCGAGCACCGCCGGATCCTGCTGGACTTCCTGGGGCAGGCCTTCTGCGATCCGCGTGCCGAACTCCATCACCACGAGCCGGTCCGTCAAATTCATTACGAAATCCATATCGTGCTCGACGAGCAGTACGCTCATCCCTTCTGTCTTCAGTCTGCGCAGCAGTTCGGCGAGCTGAAGCTTTTCCTGATACCGCAGACCAGCGGCCGGTTCATCGAGCAATAGCAGAGTCGGATCGCAGCACAGGGCGCGCGCGATTTCGAGAATCCGCTGTTGACCAAGCGCCAGGCTGCCCGCTTCGTCATACATGTGCTGTTCGAGGCCGACGCGGCGAATCTGCCGAGCGGCTTCGGCCATCAACCGCGCCTCTTCGGAACTGTTCAGCCGCACGACACTGCGCCATACGCCCGCATGGCCACGCAGGTGCGCACCGATCGCGACGTTCTCGAGCACGCTCATACCCGGCAGCAGCTTCACGTGCTGGAACGTGCGGCCGATCCCGCGCTTGACGATTTCACGTGAACTCAGCGCATCGATGCGCTCGCCGCGGAACGTGATCTCGCCGCTCGTCGCCTGCAGCACACCGGTCACGAGATTGAAGGTCGTCGACTTGCCTGCGCCGTTCGGTCCGATCAGCCCGATGATCTGCCCCGCTTTGACCTCAAAGCTGACGTCGTTCACCGCGACGAGACCGCCGAACTGCTTGCGCGCCTTGCTCACCGTCAGCAGGTCTTCGCCGGTCTGTGGCTTGTTGCGCTGCGGCAGAGGATCCGCGTGATCTGCGAGATGCGCCCGCGGGCCACGCGGGAAAAAGCGCGCGACGAACGGCCAGACGCCCTGCCGCGCGTACTGCAGAAGCAGCACCATGATGATGCCGAACACGATCACTTCGAAGTTGCCGTTCTCGCCGAGCAGTTTTGGCAGCAGCGTCTGCAAATAATCCTGCAGCACGGTCAGGATCGCCGCGCCGAGCACCGCGCCCCAGACGTGCGAGACGCCGCCCACCACCGCCATGAACAGGAACTCGATGCCGTGATTCAGTCCAAACGGCGTCGGATTCACGGCGCGCTGCAAGTGCGCGTACAGAAAACCCGAGACCGAGGCAAGCACCGCCGCATAGACGAAAATCACGACGCGCATCCAGCCGGTGTTGACGCCCATCGCCTCGGCCATCAGACCACCGCCGCGCAACGCGCGGATTGCGCGACCCGGCCGGCTATTAAGCAGATTCTGAACAGAGACGACCGCGCCGAGCACGACCACCCAGATCAGGTAATAGATATGGCGGCCGGACTCGAGATTGATCCCAAAAACATTCAACACCGGGATGCCGTTGATGCCGTCGTACTTGCCGAGCATGTCGAGATTGCCGAACAGGTAGAACAGCGCGAGCCCCCACGCAATCGTGCCGAGCGGCAGAAAGTGGCCGGATAGGCGCATCGTCACGAGACCGAGCATCAGCGCAACGAGCGCAGTGACGATCACGCCCGCGATCAGCGCGAGCCACGGCGACACGCCGAAGTTCGTCGTCAGATACGCGGTTGCATACGCGCCGATGCCAACGAACGCGGCCTGCCCGAAGCTCGTCATTCCGCCGATACCCGTCAACAGCACGAGGCCGATTGCGACGATCGAATAGAGGCCGATGTAGTTCAGCAGCGTGACCCAGTACTCGGGTACATGGATCGGATGCGGCAGAACCGGCAAAGCGAACAGCACCACGAGGAACAACCAGAAGAACTTCATTTGCATGATTCGTTTCATCGTGTCACTCCTCTTCCTCTTCGGCGTGCGGGCTCGCAAGACTACGCCACAACAGCACCGGGATGATTAACGTGAATACGATCACTTCCTTATAAGCACTCGCCCAGAACGACGAATACGACTCCAGCAGACCAACGAGAATCGAGCCGGCCGCCGCCAGCGGATAGCTGACCAGACCGCCGATGATCGCGCCCACGAAGCCCTTCAAACCGATCAGGAAGCCCGAGTCGTAGTAGATCGTCGTGAGCGGCGCGACGAGGATGCCGCACAGTGCGCCGAGCCCCGCCGCAAGCGTGAACGCGAGACGTCCCGCCTGCGTCGTGCCGATGCCGACAAGCCGTGCGCCGAGCCGGTTCACCGACGTCGCGCGCAATGCCTTGCCCGAGATCGAGCGATCGAAGTACAAATACAGCGCGCCGATCAGCACGGCCGCGGTGCCGATCACCCACAGGCTCTGCCCGGAGATCGACAACGTGCCGATGTTGAACGTCGCATCGGAAAACGCGTTGGTGCGCGAGCCTTCGGCGCCGAACATCACGAGGCCGAGACCGACCATCGCGAAATGCACGGCCACCGCGATGATCAACAGCACCAGCGTGGTCGCCTCCGCGATCGGCTCGTAGGCAAGGCGATACACGAACGGACCCATCGGAATCACGATCAGCAGCGTCAGCGCGATCTGCACGATCATCGGCAGCGGTTGCAGGAAGATGCCGCGCGTGAGCGCGTAGACCGCGATCGGAAACAGCAGGTACTTCCCCGCCAGCACGGGCAGCGTGCGCGCCGCGTGACGACGCCGCTCAGCATGCCGTAACACGGCCGCCGTCTCGACGACGAAGCATGCCGCGCCCATCGCCATCAACAGCCAGCACGTGGCCGGAAACTTCTGCGTTTGCAGTGCGGCGAGCGTCAACGCACCGTACGAAACGAACTCCCCTTGCGGGATGAAGATCACCCGCGTGACGGAAAACACCAGCACCAGCGCAAGCGCGAGCAGCGCGTAGATCGCACCGGTCGTGATGCCGTCCTGCGCGAGGATCGCCGCAATTGATAGATCCATACTTCCTCGTCCTGAAGCGTCGAAATCGAAAAACCGGGAAACGGTCGCGACGGCGCGGTGCGAAGCCGGCCATCGATCTGCATGTCTGAAAAGACAACCGCCGCGCCGGGACGCGGCGCGGCGGTCGATGCCATTGTCGTCGAACACAATGGCAATGCGGCGTCATGCACCGCATGATTGCGCGAGAGGCGCGTACCGCTACTTGTTTGTGTAAATAGTCTTAGTTGTTCTGCAACTTCCACTTGCCGTCGACGATCTGCACGATCACGCGTGCGCGCTGGTCGAGGCCGTTGTGGTCGTTCGCGGTGGTGTTCATGATGCCGTGCGACACTGGCAGCTCCTTGATGTTTTCGAGCGCGTTGCGCAGCGCCACGCGGAACTCCGGCGTGCCCGGCTGGGCGGTCTTCAGCGCAACCGGAATCGCAGCCTGCAACATCTGGCCGGCATCCCATGCGTGGCCGCCGAAGGTCGCGACCGAACCCGCGCCATAAGCCTTCTCATAGGCGTTCTTATAGGCTTCCGACGACTTCTTCACCGGGTTCGAATCCGGCAATTGATCGACGACGAGAATCGGACCGGCCGGCAGCAGTTCGCCTTCGCAATCCTTGCCGCACACACGCAGGAAGTCGTTGTTCGCGACCCCGTGAGTCTGATAGACCTTGCCCTTGTAGCCACGCTCCTTCAGCGTCTTGGCCGGCAGCGCCGACGGCGTGCCCGAGCCCGCGATCAGCACCGCGTCGGGATTCGCGCCCATCGTCTTCAGCACCTGGCCCGTCACCGATGCATCGGTGCGGTTGAAGCGCTCGTTCGACACGATCTTCAGGTTGTGCGCTTTCGCGGCGGCGTCGAACGTCGTGTTCCAGCTGTCGCCGTATGCGTCCGAGAATCCGATGAAGCCGACCGTCTTCACGCCGTGATGCTGCATGTAATCGGCGATCGCGTCGGCCATCAGGCTGTCGTTCTGAGGCGGTTTGAATGCCCATGCGCGCTTCGCATCCATCGGCTGAATGATCGCGGCCGATGCCGCGAGCGAGATCACCGGTGTCTTGCCCTCAGCGGCCGGATCGAGCATCGCGAGCGAATTCGGCGTGACGGTCGAGCCGATGATCGCGTCGACGCGGTCTTCGTCGATCAGCTTGCGCGTGTTCTGCACGGCCTTGCTGGTGTCCGACGCGTCGTCGAGGATGATGTACTGCACGCTCTTGCCGCCGATCTCCTTCGGCAGCAACGCGATCGTGTTCTTTTCAGGAATCCCGAGCGACGCGGCCGGCCCCGTCGTCGACAACGTGACGCCGATCTTCACCTGCGCGAATGCAGCCCCCGCGCCGCACATCAGCGCCATCGCGATGCCGGTGCGTACCCAATGCCTTGTTTTTTTCATTGCGAGTCTCCAAACGCTTTGAAAAGCGCCTATCTATAAACCGGCTTGCTGGGCCGGGTGTTTGAATCTAGTGAGCGGGTTCAGGTGTGCCAAGCATGGTTTTCCCTGCTCGGCACGCATAGCTTCCCCCGCTGCGTTGGGTACCGCTCCTCTCGCGTCGCGCGAGTGCGCATTCGCGTCATACGCCCCGTTTCTGTGCCGCGGCTTTATTCCAATCAGGCATTGCATAGACCACTAATATGTTAGTAGTTTGCGTTCTGCATTATCGACGGTCAAGAGAGCGTGCGCCAAATGCGGGTTTGTCCTGAAGCAGCGAAACCACATTTTTGCGCGATGCAGACGCCCGGCTCGGGTAATAAAAAAGACGCGTCAACTGCACGCGTCTTTTTCGATGAGGTCCCGTGGCGCAGAGCCTTCGCTCAGTCGCCGGCGAGCTTCCACTTGCCGTCGACGATCTGCACCATCACGCGCGCCCGCTGATCGAGACCGGCATGGTCGTTCGCGCTCATGTTGAAGATGCCGTGCGACGCGGACAGATCTTTCGTGCCTTCGAGCGCGGCACGCAGCGCCTCGCGGAATGCCGGCGTGCCTGGCTGCCCCTTCTTCAACGCGAGCGGGATCGCATGCTGCAGCAGCAGACCCGCGTCCCACGCGTGACCGCCGAACGTCGACACCGTCCCCGCGCCATACGCCGTTTCATACGCATGCTTGTACGCGAGCGCGCTCTTCTTCACCGGATTCGCCTCGGGCAGTTGCTCGGCGACCAGCAGCGGGCCAGCGGGCAGCCACGTGCCTTCGCAATCCTTGCCGCACACGCGCAGGAAGTCGTTGTTCGCGACGCCGTGCGTCTGATAGTACTTGCCCTTATAGCCGCGCTCCTTCAGCGTTTTCTGCGGCAGCGCGGCCGGCGTGCCCGCACCGGCGATCAGCACCGCGTCCGGGTTCTGCGACATCATCTTCAGCACCTGGCCCGTGACCGATGCATCGTTGCGCGCGAAGCGCTCGTTCGCGACGATCTTGATCTTCGCGAGGTCGGCGGCTTTGCTGAATTCCTTGAACCAGCTCTCGCCGTACGCGTCGGAAAAGCCGATGAACGCGACCGTTTTCACGCCGTGATGGGCCATGTTCTGCGCGATCGCCGTGGCCATCAGAATGTCGTTTTGCGGCGTTTTGAAGACCCATCCACGCTTCGCGTCCATCGGCTCGACGATGCCCGCAGCCGCGGCCAGAGAGATCATCGGCGTCGAGGTTTCGGCGGCGACGTCGATCATGGCGAGCGAGTTCGGCACGACGGTCGAGCCGATCAGTGCATCGACGTGGTCTTCGCTAGTGAGCTTGCGGGCGTTCTTGACCGCTTGGGTGGAATCGGTTGCGTCGTCGAGGACGATGTAGTCGATCTTCTGGCCCGCCACTTCTTTCGGCAGCAGCCCGATCGTGTTCTTTTCCGGAATCCCGAGCGATGCGGCCGGTCCTGTTGCCGACACGGTGACGCCGATTTTCACGTCCGCGAATGCATGGCCGCTCCATGCAGCCGAGACCCCTGTGGCGACCAATGCCGCGCTGATCCAACGCAATGCCGACTTCATCCTGCTCCTCTATTAACCCCGTTATTCAAATGCAATTAAATCCCGCGGATTTAATTGCCAACCCAGTGGTCGGTGAATAGCGAGTGTAACGGACGCAAGCGCCGTGCTGCAAGCGTTTCGCAGGCTTGTCACGTTACATGCAGCGGTTCGCGGAGAATAAAAAATGGCGCGCGAAATAGCCCAAAGATCAAGTCAAAATTCGATAAACAGAAATAAAAAAGCGCTGTTGGATATCAATCCAACAGCGCTTTCTTCTGGGCACTGAGTGCCTCAATTGTCTCCTCGTTCTCCACCTGCAAATTCGGGGTGCATCAGAACTGCGTGAAGATTAAACGACCACCCCAGCAGTCACAACTAGCAATTACCCTAGCGGTGCACTGCGGCACCGGATTGGGGCACGTAGGGGCATTTCGTCACATGGTTTGCCACAGGTTCGCCTGAGCCCTTGATCCAGCGGACCTTCAGCACGAGCCGCAATTAGATCGGACGTCGAAGCGATTTCGTATCGCACTGCATCAAGCGGGCGACCACACACACGCGGGCGGGATCAAACAGCCAATCTCAAGCCCGCAACGGTCGCACTCGCGCGACGATCTCACCGACGATGCCGCGCCGGAACGCCAGCACGCACGCGATGAAAATCAGCCCCGTGACGATCGTCACCGATTCGCCGAGCGAGCGGAACCAGTCGATGCCGGTCATCGACGCGAGTGCCGCGCCGATATCGCCGAGCCTGTCTTCGAGCGACACGATCAACGCGGCGCCGAGCAACGGCCCGAACAGCGTGCCCATGCCGCCCACCAGCGTCATCAGGATCACGAGGCCGGACATCGTCCAATAGGCATCGCTGAGCGTTTCGAAGCCTTGCACCAGCACCTTCAGCGAACCCGCGAGACCCGCAATGCCAGCCGACAGAATGAATGCGAGCAGCTTGAAACGGTCGGTGTCGTAGCCGAGCGACACCGCGCGCGGCTCGTTTTCCTTGATCGCGACCAGCACCTGCCCGAACGGCGAATGCACGATCCGCACGATCAGCAGGAAAGCCGCAACGATCACCGCGAGCACGACGAAATATAGCGCGACATCCGAAGAGAGATCGAGCACGCCGAACAGCTTGCCGCGCGGCACGCCTTGCAGACCGTCTTCCCCGTGCGTGAACGGCGCCTGCAGGAACACGAAGTAGACCATCTGCGCGAGCGCGAGCGTCACCATTGCGAAGTAGATACCCTGACGGCGAATCGCGAAGAAGCCGACGACGAGCCCAAGCAGCGTCGCCGCCGCGGTGCCGCTCAACACGCCGAGCTCCGGCGAAAAGCCGAGCGTCTGCATTGCATAGCCGGTCACGTAACCGGCCGACGCGAGAAACATCGCATGACCAAAGGACAGCAAGCCCGTATAGCCGATCAGCAGATTGAAGGCGGCCGCGAACAGCGCGAAGCACAGCACCTTCATCACGAAGAGCGGATAGATGCCGAGCACCGGAACCGCAAGCAGCACGATCAGCAGCAGACCGTAGAGCACTTTTCTCTGCATCATTTTTCCCTGCCGAAAAGACCCGCCGGACGCACGAGCAGCACGAGCGCCATGATCACGAAGACGACGGTCGCCGACGCCTCGGGGTAGAACACACGCGTGAGTCCTTCGACTACGCCGAGCATCAGGCCGGTCAGAATCGAGCCCATAATCGAGCCCATGCCGCCGATCACGACCACCGCGAACACGGTGATGATCATCGACTGGCCCATCAGCGGCGACACCTGAATCACCGGCGCGGCGAGCACGCCGGCAAACGCCGCGAGCGCGACGCCGAAGCCGTAGGTCAGCGTGATCATCAGCGGCACGTTGACGCCGAACGCCTCGACGAGCTTCGGGTTTTCGGTGCCCGCGCGCAGATACGCGCCAAGCCGCGTCTTCTCGATCACGAACCATGTCGCAAAGCACACGGCCAGCGACGCGACCACCACCCATGCGCGATAGTTCGGCAGATACATGAAGCCGAGATTGGTCGCGCCCGACAGCGCCGACGGCACCTCGTACGGCTGGCCCGACGAGCCGTAGATCGAATGGAATACGCCTTCGATCACGAGTGTGAGGCCAAACGTCAGTAACAGGCCGTACAGATGATCGAGCTTGTAAAGCCAGCGCAGCATCGAGCGCTCGATCGCGACGCCGACCAGTCCGACGATCAGCGGCGCGAGCACGAGCATCACCCAGTACGGCAGATTGAAATACGACAGCCCCATCCACGCGAGCATCGCCCCGAGCATGAACAGCGCGCCGTGCGCGAAGTTGATCACGTTGAGCAGGCCGAAAATAATCGCCAGCCCGAGGCTCAGAATCGCGTAGAACGAGCCGTTCACGAGCCCGAGCAGAAGCTGGCTCAGCATCGCCGGTAGCGGAACGCCAAAGATGTCCATTGAAGCCCTTAGCCCTTCAAGCCATCGTCAAGGTGAGATCGGTGACGCACGATCCGGCCGGCACGCGACGAGCGGCGACGCTGCCCATCACGTGCGGCATCTGAAACGGTCATCCGCCAGCGCGTGCCCCTGCACCGCCGGCGGTTCTCTCAGGTCTGCGCGATCCTCGACCGCTTACTGCGCCCGCGCTTACTTCCACAGCGCGCAGCGGGTCTGCGCCTTGGTCGTGAAGACCTGATCGCCCGGAATCGTCGCAGTGATCTTGTAGTAATCCCACGGCTCCTTCGATTCGGCCGGCGTCTTCACCTGCATCAGGTACATGTCGTGGATCATGCTGCCGTCCTGACGGATGTAGCCCTTCGCGTAGAAGTCGTCGATCTTCGTCTTGTGTAACTGCGCCATCACCTTGTCCGGATCGGTCGAGCCCACCGCCTGCACCGCCTTTAGATAGTTCATCGTCGCCGAGTAGTCGGCAGCCTGCAGGCTCGACGGCATCTTCTTCATCTTGTCGAAGTAGCGCTGCGACCACTTGCGCGTGTCGGCGTCCTTGTTCCAGTACCAGCTGTCGGTCAGCACCAGGCCTTGCGTCGTTTCGAGACCGAGGCTGTGCACGTCGTTGATGAACATCAGCAGCGCGGCGAGCTTCATCGTCTTGGTGATGCCGAATTCCTTCGCGGCCTTGATCGCATTGATCGTGTCACCGCCCGCGTTCGCGAGACCGAGGATCTGGGCCTTCGACGCCTGCGCCTGCAACAGGAACGATGAGAAGTCCGACGCCGACAGCGGATGACGCACCTCGCCGAGCACCTGGCCGCCGTTCGCCTTCACGACCTCCGCGGTCGCTTTTTCGAGCGCCTTGCCGAATGCGTAGTCTGCCGTCAGGAAGTACCAGGTCTTGCCGCCCTGCTTCGTCACGGCCGAGCCCGTGCCGTTCGCGAGCGCGGTCGTGTCGTATGCGTAGTGGATCGTGTACGGCGTGCATTGCTCGTTAGTCAACGTATCGGCGCCGGCGCCGACGCTGATATAGACCTTGTGCTTCTCGCCCGCGACGGTGTTAGTCGATAGCGCGGTCGCCGAGTTCGTGCCGCCGATCACCATGTCCACGCCGTCGCGGTCGAACCACTCACGAGCGCGGGAAGCCGCGATGTCCGCCTTGTTCTGGTGATCCGCGTACAGCACCGTGATCGGCTTGCCGTTGACCTTGCCGCCGAAGTCGGCGACAGCCATCCGGATCGCTTCAAGACCGCCCTGCCCGTCGATATCCGCGTACAGGCCCGACATGTCCGTGATGAAGCCGATCTTCACGGCATCGTCGGCCGCTTGCGCGCTGCCCAGCGTCAGTGCGGTGCCGGCGGCGACCGCGAAACAGAGTGAGGCAACTCGCGCGAGTGGGTTCTTTTTCATGCATGTCTCCTGGTTCTTCGCTTGTGGTTATCAGAGGCAGTCGGGCGCACGTGTGTCCGTGTCTATACGCCCAGTAAATCATGCAGCACCGGCATCTTGCCTTCGAGCTCGCTAGCCCCGAAATGCTCGACGATCATGCCGTGCTCCATCACATAGAAACGATCCGCGAGCGGCGCGGCGAAGCGGAAGTTCTGCTCGACCATCACGATCGTGTAGCCGCGCGCCTTCAGCGTAACGATCATGCGCGCGAGCGCCTGCACGATCACGGGCGCGAGCCCTTCCGAGATTTCGTCGAGCAGCAGCAGATTCGCGCCGGTGCGCAGAATCCGCGCGACCGCGAGCATCTGTTGTTCGCCGCCCGAGAGCCGCGTGCCCTGACTCATGCGCCGCTCGTGCAGATTCGGGAACATCGCGTAGATTTCCTCGAGCGACATCATGCGCGCCTTGTCGCCGACGGGCGGCGGCAGCAGCAGATTTTCCTCGCACGACAGGCTGGAAAAAATGCCGCGCTCTTCTGGGCAATAGCCGATGCCACAATGCGCGATGCGATGCGTGGGCAAGCCGACGGTTTCGCGTCCGTCGATACGGATCGAGCCGGTACGGCGACCCGTGAGGCCCATGATCGCGCGTAGCGTCGTGGTGCGGCCCGCGCCATTGCGCCCGAGCAGCGTCACGACCTCGCCGCGGCCGACCGCCAGATCGACGCCGTGCAGAATGTGGGATTCCCCGTACCAGGCTTGCAGTCCCGCGATTTCCAGCGCGGGTGCGCCGCTTTTCGTTTGGTTCGCTTCGAGGCCTTCGCGCTCGACCGTCGTATTCATGCGTGGGCTCCGGCGAGCGCCGCGTCGGCGCTGCCCATGTAGGCTTGCATCACGAGCGGATTCTTCGACACTTCCGCATAGCTGCCCTCGGCGAGCACTTCACCCCGTTGCAGCACGGTGATCGTGTCGGAGATACCGGCGATCACATTCATATTGTGTTCGACCATCAGGATCGTGCGGCCGGCCGATACTTTCTTGATCAGCGCGGTCACGCGGTCGACGTCCTCATGACCCATGCCTTGGGTGGGCTCGTCGAGAAGCATCAATTCCGGCTCCATCGCGAGCGTGGTCGCGATTTCGAGCGCGCGCTTGCGGCCGTAGGCGAGCTCGACCGTCAACACATCGGCGAAATCAGTCAGGCCGACCTGGGTCAGCAGATCCATCGCGCGATCGTTCAGACGGCGCAACGTACGCTCGCTCTTCCAGAAATGAAACGCGGTGCCGAGCGAGCGCTGCAACCCGATGCGCACATTCTGCAATGCCGTCAGATGCGGAAATACCGCGGAAATCTGGAACGAACGGATGATGCCGCGCCGCGCGATCTGAGCCGGCCGTTCGCCGGTGATATCGACACCGTTGAAAACGATCTGGCCCGCGGTGGGTTCGAGAAATTTGGTAAGCAGATTGAAGCAGGTGGTCTTGCCCGCTCCATTGGGGCCGATCAGCGCATGGATCGAGCCACGGCGCACGCGCAGGTTCACGCCGTTCACGGCGACAAAGCCTTTGAACTCGCGGGTGAGACCGCGCGTTTCGAGAATCGTATCGCCGAGAATCATGTTCCCTTCCATACGGAGTAAGGCGAAGCACTACGATCTTTCCGCGCGAAGCTCTGCGCGACTTGTTATTTTTGCGGCACCCCGTGCCGCTCGTTGGCGTGCTGCACCAATCCGGACGGTGAGCCATGGCGCGGCACGCAGCATGGCTGCCATTGTCGCGCCAATGATGCAGCGCAATCATTGGGATTTGCACTTAGGGAACGAGGCCCGCGCCGTGCGTATGTGACGCGCGGTTCACACGCTTCACGTAAGCGGCGGAAAACCTCACCGATGCGCTCACCGAGTCATGTCACACAGCTGACATCGACGCGTCAACACCGGTATGCGCGGCCATGCTGCCGCTCACGCGCGCGCGACGATCCTCGCGGATCATGTCGCTGGCGCGCTCGGCGATCATCAGTGTCGGCGAATTGGTGTTACCTGACGTGATGTTGGGCATCACCGACGCATCGACGACACGCAAGCCCTCGACTCCGATAACTCGTAGCCGGTTGTCGACGACCGCGGCGGGATCGTCGGTCGTGCCCATGCGGCAGGTGCCGACCGGATGGAAGATCGTCGTGCCGACCGCGCCCGCGGCCTGCTGCAATTCTTCTTCACTTTGATACTGGAGGCCCGGCAGGATCTCCCGCGGCTGATAGCGCGCGAGCGCGGGCGCCGCGACGATGCGACGCGTCAGACGTAGCGCGTTCGCCGCGACGTGGCGATCGTAGTCGGTCGACAGATAATTCGGCGCGATCAACGGTGGTGCGGAAGCATCGGCCGACGCGATATGAATGCTGCCGCGCGACGTGGGGCGCAGCTGACACACCGAAGCCGTGAACGCATTGAAGCGATGCAGCGGTTCCCCGAAGCGATCAAGCGACAAAGGCTGCACGTGATACTCGAGATCGGGTCGCGACAGCGAGCGATCGTCGGCGTCGGACTTCGCGAACGCGCCGAGTTGCGACGGCGACATCGACATCGGTCCGCTCTGAAACAACGCGTACTGCATGCCGATCATCAGCTTGCCCCACCAGTGCGCGGACATCGTATTCAGCGTGCGCACGCCCTGCACCCGATACGCCATGCGCAGTTGCAGATGGTCCTGCAGATTTTCCCCGACGCCGAGCAGATCCTGAACGACCTCGATGCCGAGATTCTGCAGATGCGCGCCATTGCCGACACCGGACAATTCGAGCAGTTGCGGCGAGTTGACCGCGCCGGCGGAAAGGATCACTTCGCAACGCGCTTTGGCGAGATAGTCGACCTCGCCGCCACGATATTCGACTCCGGTGCAGCGGCGGCCATCGAACACGACACGCTGCGTGTGGGCACCGGTGATGACAGTGAGGTTCTCCCGCTTCAACGCGGGCCGCAAAAATGCCTTCGACGCATTCCAGCGAATGCCACGCTTCTGGTTGACGTCGAAGTAGCCGACACCGGTGTTATCGCCGCGATTGAAATCGTCGGTGGCGGGGATGCCGGTTTGCTGCGCGGCTTGCGCGAACTCTTCGAGAATCTTCCATTTGAGGCGCTGCTTCTCGACGCGCCACGGTCCGCCCGCGCCGTGCGCTTCGTTGGCGCCGCCGTGGTGATCCTCGCTGCGCCTGAAGACCGGCAGCACCGCGTTCCAGGACCACTTGCCGTCGTTCGTCACACGCGCCCACTCGTCGTAGTCTTCCCGCTGACCGCGCATGTAGATCATGCCGTTGATCGACGAACTGCCGCCGAGCACACGCCCGCGCGGATACGACAGCGTGCGGCCGTTCAGACCCGGCTCGGCCTGGGTCTTGTACAGCCAGTCCGTGCGCGGATTGCCGATGCAATACAGGTAGCCGACCGGCACGTGAATCCAGTGATAGTCGTCCTTCCCCCCGGCTTCGAGCAGCAGCACGTGGATGTCGGGATCTTCGGTGAGCCGGTTCGCCAGCACGCAGCCGGCGGTACCCGCGCCGACGATGACGTAGTCGAACTCGCCTTCGAGTCGCCGTGCGGCGCGAGGCGTACTGTCGGTATGACTCATCGTTCAGTCTCCCAAGCATTTTTGCGGCGCATGCGTGGCTGCTGGATCGCTTCCACGCGTGCGCCGCGAAGCGCTTTTATTGTTTTCCTGGCGCGCTTGCCGACTTGATGCCGCGCAAAGCCGCCAGCTTATTTGGCGACCGGCATCGTGAATTCGGCGCCCTTCGCGATGCTGTCAGGCCAGCGCTGCATGATGCTCTTGTAGCGCGTGTAAAACCGCACGCCTTCCTCGCCGTACGCATGATGATCGCCGAACAGAGACTTCTTCCAGCCGCCGAACGAATGCCAGGCCATCGGCACCGGAATCGGCACGTTGATGCCGACCATGCCGATCTCGATCTGCCGGGAAAACGCGCGTGCAATGCCGCCGTCGGACGTGAACAGCGACACGCCGTTCGCAAACTGATTCGCGTTGATCAATTCGACTGCGGAGGCGAAGTCGGGCACGCGCACGACGCATAGCACCGGTCCAAAAATCTCCTCGCGGTAGATCTTCATGTCGGGCGACACGTCGTCGAACAGCGTGCCGCCGAGGAAGAAACCCTTCTCGTGCCCCGCGACCTGATGACCGCGCCCGTCGACGACGAGCTTCGCGCCCGCGGCGACGCCGGCGTCGATATAGCCGAGCACCTTGTCGCGATGCGCGCCGGTGACGAGCGGCCCCATCTCGGCGGCCGCTTCCATGCCGTTGAGGATCTTCAGGCTATTCACGCGCGGCGCCAGACGCTCGATCAGCTCGTCGGCGATATGCCCCACCGCGACCGCCACCGAAATCGCCATGCAGCGCTCGCCGGCCGAGCCGTAGGCGGCGCCGATCAGGGCGTCGACGGCCTGGTCGAGATCGGCGTCGGGCATTACGACGAGGTGATTCTTGGCACCGCCCAACGCCTGCACGCGCTTGCCGTGCTTCGTGCCTTCGGTGTAGATGTATTCGGCGATCGGCGTCGAGCCGACGAACGACAGCGCGCTGACTTCCGGATGCCCGAGCAGCGCGTCGACCGCGACCTTGTCGCCGTGCACGACGTTGAACACGCCGTCCGGCAGGCCCGCTTCCTTCAGCAGTTCGGCGAGCCGGTTCGACGCGGACGGATCGCGTTCGGACGGTTTCAGCACGAAGGTGTTGCCGCATGCGAGCGCGACGGGGAACATCCAGCACGGCACCATCATCGGAAAATTGAACGGCGTGATGCCCGCGACCACGCCGAGCGGCTGCCGCAGATTCCAGTTGTCGATGCCGCCGCCAATCTGATCGGTGAAATCGGTCTTCAGCAGATTGGGGATGCCGCACGCGAATTCGACGATCTCGATGCCGCGCATCACCTCGCCCTTGGCGTCGGAAAACACCTTGCCGTGCTCGCGCGTGATCAGCTCCGCGAGCTCATCGTGATGACGGTCGAGTAGTTCCTTGAACTTGAACAGCACCCGCGCGCGTTTGATCGGCGCCGTTTCGCTCCAGGCGGGAAACGCGGCTTTGGCGGCAGCGACCGCGGCGTCCACCTCGGCGACGCTCGCGAGCGGCACGCGTGCGCTGACGCTGCCGAGCGCCGGATTGAAGACGTCGCCGAAGCGTCCGCTCGTGCCTTCGACGGTCTTGCCGTTGATGAAATGGCTCAGCGCGCGTGCACTCGCCGCGCTGCGTGCGGCTTCGTCCTGCGCGGTTGCGTCGGAATATGTCTCGCTCATCTCGTTCCTCTTTCCTGTGAATTCTTCCGCTTCGCGCTCGATGCCGCGCGCACAAGCGTGCTGAAAACCAAGCGTACGGCCCTTACGAGCGACAAATCCAATGAGTAATGCTCAACTGCGCTATAAGCCACGCTAATATCAGCATATGGAACTGACTCTCCTTAGGGCCTTCGTCACCGTCGCACGCGAGGGCAACCTTACGCGTGCCGCGGTGCAACTGCATCTGACCCAACCTGCCGTCAGCCTGCAAATCAAGCACTTGCAGGAGACCCTCGGCGTGACGCTGTTCACGCGGACTTCGCACGGACTCGCGCTGACACGCGACGGCCAGGCGCTACTGCCGCATGCCGAACGCGCGCTCGGCGCGGCAGCCGACGTGCAGCGGGCGGCGCAGACGCTGCGCCAGGAAGTACGCGGGCGTCTGCGCATCGGCACCATTCTCGACCCGGAGTTTTTGCGCCTTGGCGGTTTCCTGAAGCAGCTCGTCGAGACCTGGCCCCAGATCGAAACCGCGCTGCGCCACGGCATGTCGGGCTGGGTGCGCGAACAGATTTGCTCGGGCGAGCTCGACGTCGGCTATTACATTGGCCTGCCCGCCGACGACGACACGCGCGACGGCGCCACGTTTCACGCGGTCACGCTCACGCATTTCCAGTATCGCGTGCTCGCGCCGGCGGGCTGGAAAGATCGCGTGAAGGGTGCGCGAGACTGGCGCTCGCTCGCGGCGCTGCCGTGGATCTGGACGCCGCCGGCGTCCGCGCATAACCGGCTGCTGTCGCGCTGTTTCGGCGAAGCGGGTGTGAAGCCGGTCAAGGTGGCCGAGGTGGACCAGGAGCCGTCGATGCTCGATCTGGTCAAATCGGGCGTCGGTCTCACGCTTGCGCGCGACGCGACCGCGATCGCCGAGGCGCATGCGCACGCGCTGACGATCGTCGATGGCATAACGGTGCCGACGCAGCTGAGCTTCATCACGCTCGACGAGCGCAAGGACGAGCCAGCGATCGCGGCGGCGTTGAAGCTGATCGAACAGCAGTGGACGATTTGAGCGGGGACGGTCTGACGCGTTGCGATATGAGTCTCGCTAATGCCCGCCCTCTCCCACTCGCCCGCCGAGCTGAAACCGCTCCGTCACGAAGATTTTGCTAGATTGTCGGTTTGCGCTCGCGCAGCGCCTTGGCAGCTTTTCGTTCCGCCTGGCTTCGTCCTTCCCGGCGGCGTCCGCCCGGCAACGCCAGCAACTCCGGAGCCGCCGGTCACTTCCCCCATCCACAGGAGCCTGACATGGCACGCAACATCGAAATCAAAGCCCGCGCCCAGCATTTCGACCAACTGCGCGAGCGCGCCGCACAGCTTGCGACGGACGCGCCGCTGATCTTCCGCCAGCAGGACTTTTTCTACGACGTGCCGCGCGGCCGCCTGAAGCTGCGCCAGTTCGACGACGGCACGCCGGCCGAGCTGATCTTCTATCAGCGTGACGACCGCGACGGCCCGAAGGCGTCGTACTACACGCGCAGTCCGGTGACGAATCCCGAAGCGATGCATGCGCTGCTCGCGACCGCGCTGACCACGCGCGGCATCGTCTCGAAAGAGCGGCACGTATATCTGAGCGGGCGCACGCGGATTCATCTGGATCGCGTCGACGGTCTCGGCGATTTCGTCGAACTCGAAGTGGTGCTCGCGCAGGACGACGATGAAGAAGGCGGCCACGCGGAAGCACAAGCGATGTTCAAGAGCCTCGGCGTATCGGAAGCGGATCTGGTGCCGGTCGCGTATGTGGATCTGCTGAATGCCGACGATGAGCCGAAGCGGGCGGCATAAAGATCCCGTCACCGTAGGGGCCGCGGCACGGCATGCGCGGCTCCCTCTTCCAGTCAGTCGGCACTGCCGGCAACGGCCTCAAATCCTCAAACCGCCGCCGCTCCCGGCGCCAGATGCCCGAGCGGCAACGGCCCATTGCGCTTGAACGTGGTCAGCACGATATTCGAGCGCACGCTATCGACACCCGGCACGCGCATCAGCTTCTTCATCACGAAGGTCGACAGGTAATTCAGATCCGGCGCGACGATGCGCAGCAGATAATCTGCATCGCCGACGACCGCGTGACATTCGAGCACTTCGGGCAGCACGTCGATCTGCTGCTGAAACTGCTCGATGATCGAATCGCCGTGATGCTTCAGCTTCAGGCTCGTGAAAGCGGTGACGCCGAGCCCAAGCTTTTCGGGCCGCAGCACGACGCGATAGCCATCCACCACACCGACCTGTTCCAGCCGTTGCAGGCGTCGCCCGATCTGCGACGGCGACAGCGGCACCTGCTCCGCCAACTGCTGATGCGTGGCGCGGCCGAAGCGCTGCAGCACGTCGAGCAGCGCGAGATCGAAGTGGTCGAGTTCAAGCATGGTGATGTCCCGCATTAATCGGTCATTTAACGCACGATTATCACATATCGAACTGCTTACACGCGAAGCCTGCGCCCCTTCCGCATGTGCTCCGCTCTAAACTCGCATACACCGATTTCATGCAATTCGTCTTTTTACAGCAGCCTCGCCATGTCCACCGCCAGCACTGCCGAACTCAAGGAACAGTTCGACGCCGGTCTCGAGACCCCGCGCCGACTTCACGATCGATCAGCCGCTTGAGCGTTACGGCACGGTTGACCATGCGGTCTGGCAACAACTGTACGCGCGCCAAACAGCCTTGCTCGAAGGCCGTGCCTGCAATGAATTCCTCGCGGGCGTCGAGCGCATCGGCCTGGCGTCCGAGCGCGTGCCGTCCTTCGAAGACGTCAACGCGAAGCTCACGCCCGCAACCGGCTGGCGCATCGTCGCGGTGCCTGGCCTCGTACCGGATCAGGTATTTTTCGAGCATCTGGCGAATCGCCGCTTGCCGGTCACGTGGTGGATGCGCCGCCCCGACCAACTCGACTACCTGCAAGAGCCCGACTGTTTTCATGATCTGTTCGGCCATGTGCCGTTGTTGATCGACCCGGTGTTCGCGGACTACATGCACGCGTACGGCCGCGCCGCGCTCGCTGCCAATGACGCGGGCGCGCTGCCGCTGCTCGCGCGGCTCTATTGGTACACAGTGGAGTTCGGGCTGATCCGCGATGACGCGAGTCCGAACGGCGTGAAGATCTACGGCGCGGGCATCGTCTCGAGCAAGGCGGAGACGCTGCCTAGCCAGCGCAGCGCAGCGCCGAACCGACTCGGCTTCGTGCTGGAACGCGTGATGCGCACGCGTTATCGCATCGATACGTTCCAACAAACCTATTTCGTCATCGATGACTTCGCGCAACTTTTCCACGTCGCGCAAACCGACTTCACGCCGCTGTTGACGAAGCTCGCCAACGCACCTGCCTACGCGGCGGGCGACCTGTTCGACGGCGACTGCGTGATTACGCGTGGAACCCGCGAGGGTTGGAACACCGGCGGCGACGTTTGAACGAAAAGCCATCGCAAACCGATCCGGACCTGCGTGCGGCGACCGTTGCGCATCCATGAAAAAATGACGGATTCGTCCGCCTGCCGGCGAGCGAGTTCGACGAGCGAGGTAACACCATGATTCAGAAACTGACGTCCGACGAGCGAACCCAGCAACTGGCGAAACTGAATCGCTGGCAAAGCGTGGCTGAGCGTGATGCGATTCGCCGCGCGTTCGAGTTCGCCGACTTCAACGAGGCCTTCGGCTTCATGATCATGACGCGCGTCGCGATCAAGGCGCAGGAGATGGACCACCATCCCGAGTGGTTCAACGTGTACAACAAGGTCGACATCACGCTGTCAACCCATGAAGCGAACGGCGTGACCGAACGCGACATCGCGCTTGCCGCATTCATCGATGGTATTACTACGTAATACAAATAATTACGGGCTTTTATGCGTGTTTATGCATACTCTCCGCGTAATCAGGCGACCTTGAAAGGACAATGCAGGCAATTCCCTAGGCAAACCTTCAGTTCTACAGGCTATCCTTAAGTTGAACGTAAGCTTCCCAGGCCTGCCTTGCAATCGGGTCGAAACGATCGAGTGATAGCGACTGCTGACGCTGTACAATCAGCAGCGCATACGGCTTGGAGAGCGCGCTTGCCTCCTTGCACAGAACGTGTTCGTCGCCGCTTGAAGGTGAGCGGGTGCGCCAGAAGTTGATCGCGGCTTCCAGTTCGTGAATGCTGATCTCGGACATGACTTCGTGATGGCTGGCACGGTGCTTCGATTCGGCTCGACAGCTGCTTCGTGGCACGTCTGCCGCCGCTTCGCACGCTGGCTGTGTAGCAGGCGCCCCGGCGAACCGCTTGCCCAAACGCCTAAACCCATTGTACTTGAGCGAAATCCATGCGACTCCTTCTGATCGAAGATGACCGCCCCATCGCACGCGGCATCCAAAGCAGTCTCGAACAAGCCGGCTTCACCGTCGACATGGTCCATGACGGCATCTTTGCGGAGCAGGCCCTCACGCAAAATCGCCACGAACTCGTGATCCTCGATCTGGGTCTGCCGGGCATCGACGGCATGACGCTGCTGTCGCGTTTCCGCCAGAGCAACCGTCACACGCCGGTGATCATCCTGACCGCGCGCGACGAACTGAACGACCGCGTGCAAGGCCTGAACTCAGGCGCGGATGACTACATGCTGAAGCCGTTCGAGCCGGCCGAGCTCGAAGCGCGTATTCGCGCGGTGATGCGCCGCAGCGGTCCGCACGGTGACATGCCGCGTCCGGAAGTGTCGCTGGGCGGCGTGCGGCTGTCGGGCGTCGACCGCCGCATCTTCAACGACGACAAACCGCTCGAACTGTCGCCGCGCGAATTCGCGGTGCTCGAAATGCTGCTGCTGCGTCACGGCCGCGTCGTCAGCAAGGCGCAACTACAGGATCATCTGACGCACTTCGGCGGCGACCTCGGTGATACCGCGATCGAAGTCTACGTGCACCGCGTGCGCAAGAAGCTCGAGAACTGCCGTGTCGAAATCGTCACCGTGCGTGGCTTTGGCTACCTGTTGCAGGAAATTCGCCAGGCCGCATGATCGTCGTGAAAGCCGCGCATTGCGTCGCGGCCTGACGGCGCCGGAGCGGCGCCGCAGACCGGCTGTACCCGCAGCGCGTTGTGCGGGGCTCCGGACCGTCTCAGGGCGGTTCGCGCCATTACTACCGCAGTTGCCACCGCAGTCACAACCTTCCCGCGCGTTCGATCATGCACCAGCCGGCCGCCAATAGTCTGCGCCGCACGCTGCTGCGGCGCCTCGCTGCTCCCCTGTCGCTGCTCGCGCTGATGAGCGGTCTGATCGCTTACTGGCTCGCATGGCAGTACACGCAGCACGTGGTCGACCGTTCGCTCGCGGACCTAGCGACCGCGATCTCCAAACAGATCCAGATTGCCGGAGCGGAAGCGCCGATCACGGTGCCGCCGCTCGCGCAGGCGATGTTCTCCGACCCGGTCGAACATCTGGTCTACCGGATCAGCACCGGCGACACCGAAATCGCCGGCGACCACAATCTGCCGCTGCAAGGCACCAACGTGCGCCGCATGCATTACGCGTACGTGTTCGAGACGCAGCACGAAGGCGTAGCCGTGCGGGTCGCTCAGGTGCGCGTCGATCAGCCGAGCGGTAATCCGATCGTCGTCGAAGTCGGCCAGCCCGTGCATCACCGCTTCCGCATCGCCGCCGAGTTCCTCATCGCGATCATGATGCCGTTATTGCTGCTGCTGCTGGCCGGCTGGGTGATCGTGTGGCGCGTCGTCAATCAGCAGCTCAATCCGCTGACCGCGCTCGCCGATTCGCTGAACCGGCAAACGCACACGTCGCTCGAGCCGGTCGACGAAACCTATGTACCGGTCGAGATCCGTCCGCTGACGGGCGCGCTGAACGCGTTGCTCGATCGTCTGAAAGCCGCCCTCGATGCGCAACGTAAATTCATCGCCGATGCCGCGCATCAGTTGCGCACGCCGCTCACCGCCGTGAAGCTGCATGCGGAGCAGGCGGTCGTCGCGCGCGATCCGCAGCAGACGCTCGCTGCCGTGCGCGAACTGCGCGCCGCGGCCGACCGCGCCGTGCGGCTGTCGAATCAATTGCTGTCGCTCGCGCGCGCCGAGCCTGGCGAACAGGCGGCCCGCTTCGTCAATGTCGACATGGCCGCGCTCGCGTTCGACACCGGCGCCGAATGGGTGCCGCGCGCGCTACCGGTACACGTGGACCTCGGCTTCCAGCGCCTCGACGATCCGTCGAACGATGACCCGCTGATGGCGCGCGGCAACCCTGTGCTGCTCCATGAAGTGATCGCGAATCTGCTCGATAACGCGCTGAAGTACGTGCCGCCTTCGCGGGCCGACGGCGGGCGTATCACGGTCACAGTTTCGCAGACCCTGATCGACGATCTGCGCATGGCCGAGATCGTCGTCGAAGACAACGGCCCGGGCGTGCCGCGTTCGCAGCAGGCGGATCTGTTCAAGCGATTCTTCCGCGGCGACGGGCAGACCGAGGCGGGCGTCGACAGCGGCGCGGGTCTGGGCCTCGCGATCGTCCACGACATCATGGTGCTGCATCATGGCAGCGTGCATTACGAGGACGCACCGGAGGGCGGCGCACGCTTTATCGTCAGGATTCCGTTGCTGCCGCCCGGTGCGTCGGCAGGCGCTGCCACCGCCAACGATGCCAACGCTCGGCGCGCCACGAAAAAACCGGCGCACTCGGCGCCGGTCGATTTGTAGAAGGTTTGCCCGGCTGCCGCGGCGGCGTTCGCCTCAGCGCTTCGATCAGCGCAGACAGCTACCGCCGTGCACCGGCCCGCGGCTCATTTCTTCTTCGATTTCTTCGCCGATTTGCTCGACTTCTCGCCCTTGTCGGCACCTTTGCCCGACTTGCCGCCGCCCTTGCCCTTCTGCGGCGGCGCCAGCATCGTGCCGCGACACTTGCGCGCGCCGCAGCGGCATTCGTATTCTTTTTTCAGCTTCTTCGTCTGACGCGCGTCGATCACGAGGCCGTAGTCGTAAAAGACTTCCTCGCCCTCCGCGATATCGCGCAGCGCATGCACGTACACGTGTCCGTCGATTTCCTCGGCTTCGCAGTTCGGCGCGCACGAATGATTGATCCAGCGCGCGCTATTGCCGTTCACCTTGCCGTCGATGACCTTGCCGTTATCCAGCGCGAAATAAAACGTGTGATTCGGTTCAGCCGGATTATGCGGATGGCGGCGCAACGCCTCTTTCCAGGTAATCCGCTCGCCCTTGTATTCGATCAGTCGCTCGCCGGCCGCGATCGGTTCGAGAGCAAACACGCCTTTGCCGTGCACACCCGAACGGCGCACGGCGATCCTGCGTGAATTCATTGAATGAATCCTTGTGAAGAACTGGGGAATCAAATCTGGCAATCGTCAGGCGCGTCATGCGCGCAGATTTTTCTGACGCGAATAGCAAACGCGGCGCCCTGCGAGCGCCGCGTCGACTTGCGACGCGCACCGCGCCACAACCGGCATCCTACACGCTGTCCACGGCTTCCTTCAACCGTCAGCCGATGCGTTCGTTCAACGCGCGCCGGGCGTCACCGTTGACCGAACGTAATGTCGCCGAACAGCGCTTTCTGCTCGCGCGGTTGCGAACGCCAGTACTGCGGCGGCGCTTCGACGGTCGCACCAAGGTTAGCGGCGGCATGCCACGGCCAGCGCGGGTTATAGAGCAGCGCGCGAGCCAGCGCGATCAGATCGGCATCGCCCGCTTCGATCAGCTGCTCGGCGTGCAGCGGATCGGTGATGAGTCCGACGCCGATCGTCGTCAGACCGGTTGCGTGCTTGACCGCCTTCGCGAACGGAATCTGATAGCCCGGCTCGAGCGGAATTCGCTGCAGCGGCGAGACACCGCCCGACGACACGTCGATCCAGTCGCAGCCGCGCTTTTCCAGCTCGTGTGCAAACGCGATCGTGTCTTCGAGCGTCCAGCCGCCTTCGACCCAGTCCGTCGCCGACACGCGCACGCCAACCGGTTTGTCGGCAGGAAATGCGGCACGCACGATGTCGAAGATTTCGATCGGAAACCGCATGCGGTTTTCGAGCGAGCCGCCGTAGTCGTCGGTGCGCTGATTGGCGATCGGCGACAGGAACTGATGCAGCAGATAGCCATGCGCGGCATGCACTTCGAGCGCATCGATGCCAAGACGCGCGGCGCGCCGCGCGGCCGCGGCGAACGCCTCGCGAATCCGGTTCAGGCCGGCGACATCGAGCGCGAGCGGCGGCTCCTCGCCCGGCTTGTGCGGCAACGCCGACGGCGCATGCGGCAGCCACCCGCCTTGCGACACCGTAATCAGCTGGCCGCCTTCCCACGGCACGTGGCTCGATGCCTTGCGGCCCGCGTGCGCCAGTTGCATCGTCACGATGATGTGCGAATGCCTGCGGATCGCCGCCAGCACCGGCACGAGCGCCTCTTCGGTCGCGTCGTCCCACAAGCCGAGATCGCCGGGGGTGATGCGCCCGTCCGGCTCGACGGCGGTTGCTTCGATGCACAGCATGCCCGCGCCGGACAGCGCGAGACCGCCGAGGTGAATCATGTGCCAAGCGGTCGCTTCGCCGCGTTCGGCGGAGTACTGGCACATTGGGGAGACGACGATACGATTGGGAAGCGTCACGCTACGCAGCGTGAGCGGAGAGAAAAGCGCGCTCATGGATTACGCCCAGTGAAAGCCCGAGAGCGATCGAGCATAGCACCGCACGCGGTTTACTGCATGAACGCGGCACCTGGCTGGCCGCTCACGTCGCCATTCGGCTAGCCATTCAGGGTTTTGTCTCGACGTGATCGAGCCATTCGCCGAACATGCGGCACGCGGCGGCTTCGAGCACGGGACCGTATCGGCCGGTGTCGGCGCGCAACTGACGCGCGTCGATGCCGTGGCCCGAGAGTTCGTTCGCATTCCCTATCAGCCAACGTTCGAACCGATCGGTGCGGATCTCGGGATGACACTGCAAGCCCAGTACGTGACCGCCCCATGCGAAGGCCTGATTCTCGCAAGCCGGAGTCGATGCCAGACGGGTCGCGTTGGCCGGCAGATCGAAAGTGTCGCCGTGCCAATGCAGCATCGAGGTATGAGCGCCATCGAGATGACGCAGCGGCGAGGCGCGGCCGGCATCGGTCAGCTTGAGCGGCGTCCAGCCGAGTTCGGCCTGAGCCGCGGCGTAGACGCGCGCACCGAGCGCCCGCGCGATCAGTTGTGCGCCAAGGCAGATACCGAGTGTCGGCAGACCGGCCGCGATGCGTTTTTCGATCAACGACAGCAGCGGTGCGAGCGTGGGGTACAGCGCGTCGTCGGTAGCGCTGATCGGGCCGCCCAGCACGACGATCAGCGACGCGGCAACCGGATTGGGCGCCTCGATACGGGCGACGCCCACATCGAGATAACGGACCGGACGCCCGCGCTCGCCGAGCACGAGCTCGAGACTGCCCAGATCCTCGAAGTGCACATGGCGGATGGCGAGTACTTCCCGATTCATCGGCCTGCCCTATCTTCAGGTTGACTAACGACCTGCCGCCAACGACTTTATCCTTGCACGGCACCAGCCGGCAAGCAGGCGGCGCATACCGCGCGCCGTCGCCGGCCAGGCCATGTTAGCGGATTGCCCAGGAAGACGCCGGTTATTGGGCGAAGATCTTCCAGGTCTTCTTCTGGGTGGCGACGTCCGCCGTTTCATGCACGGAACAGTCGAGACGCACATCGGTGTCCAACATGTTCAGGTCGAGCAGCGCGCAGTGATGCGGCGTCTTCTTCGGATTCTTGCTCGGCTGGAAATGCGTGCAGCTCAGGCACATACGATGCGACGGAATCGTGTTTTGCGCTTCGAGCTGATAGATGGTCTTGAGCAGCGTGCGATAGAACACGGACTGCTCGTCGTCGCGCAGCGTACCGACCGCCTTCGAGAGGAAGTCCGGCCATTGCGCGGCGCGTTTGGCAGCGGTGCGACCACGCGAGGTCAGACGTACCGCGAGCGCGCGACCGTCGTCGAGTGCGCGACGCTTTTCGACGAGGCCCTTGGTCTCGAGCGTGCTGACCGCATCGCTGGTGGTCGCGGCGGTCAGTGCCGTTTCACGCGCGATTTCGCCGAGACGCATCGGCCCCTTACGTTGCATCAACAGCACGAGGATTTCGCCCTGGGTCGGCGTAAGGCCCGCGCCTTCCGCCCATTCCCAAGCCTGGCTTCGCATCGCCGTGCTCAATCGCAAGAGGCTGTGGGTCACTCGCCCCTTAGCCTGTTCTCCGTATACGCCTTCGCTCATAATCTTCGATTCGTTTATTTACCGCTTTGGTGCAATGCCGGCGGCTGCCTGCCGGGGTACACCCGTTGCGTGTGTGGGGTAGCTTCGTCCAACCGCGGATGAAACCGTTTGTACTATCTCAAAAATACACCGTCTTGGAAGCCGAAGGCGGCGAAAAAACGACATTCTATGCGACAGCGGCGAATCGTACAGCTAACTTATCCAACGCAAGCTGTGGATAAGCAGGGGAAAACGTTTGGACAGCCTGTGTACCGTTTTGCAACAAGCATTTGCAGCGTGTTGAACGTTTCCCTCGGTTGCGCTTGCCAGGCGTGGCCGGAGCCCGTTTTAGAGCCCAGTTATCATTTCCCCAGCGCATTGACTTTGCAGGAAATTATTCAGTTGTCCACAGCCTTTGGCAATGCCTGCTTACGACTACTACGCTGGTATACGTAAACTTTCGAAAAATCTGAAGGGTTGCGCGCGCGAAAAATCATAAAAATTTTCTTACGAAAAAAAACCCGCACGCGGCGGGTTTCGTCGGAACGTCGCCTACCTGGCGCACGCAAACGGTTTCATGAAGCTCTTCGCGACTAGGCGCGCCACTGCAGACACTGCTGGCGTACCGCTTCGTGCAAGGACTTTTCCTGCGCAAACACACTGCGCAGCCACGTCGCGTCGTTGACCTGACCGCGCGCGATCGCGCCGACTTCGGCCAGCGCATTCACCGAGCCGAGCGCTTCCGCATGCGGTCGGATCTGTTCGAGCGTTTCGAGAATATCTTCGGAAATCGTCTTGCGTTCACCGGTTTGCGGATTGATGCAGGTGCCACCGAGTCCGAAGCGGCAGGCTTCGAAACGGTTGAACGTGTAGACCAGATAGTCGTCTTCCTGCGGCATGATCGGCTTATCGAGCAACAAATGACGCGCGAGCGTCTGGATGTAGCAGGCGATCGCCGCGGCGCGATCCACCGAAAACGGCGTATCCATCACGCGGACCTCAATCGTGCCGAAGCCCGGCTTCGGACGGATGTCCCAGTAGAAATCCTTCATGCTGTTGACCACGCCCGTGTGGACCATCTTCGAGAAATACTCCTCGAAGCTGTCCCACGTCAGCACGAACGGCGCGCGGCCCGACAGCGGAAACGCGAACACGGAATTCAGTCGTGCCGAATGAAATCCGGTATCGACGCCCTGTACGAAAGGCGACGACGCGGACAGCGCAATGAAATGCGGGATGAAGCGCGACATCGAATGCAGCAGATACAGCGCGCTGTTCGGATTCGGGCAACCGATGTGCACGTGCTGGCCGAACACGGTGAACTGCTTCGCGAGATAGCCGTATAGCTCGGAAATATACTGAAAGCGCGGCGTATCGACGATCTGCCGCTCGCTCCATTGCTGGAAAGCATGGGTGCCGCCACCGCACAGACCGACGTTCAGATGATCGGCCGCGGACACCAGCGTGTCGCGAATCTTGCGCAGATCGGTGACCGCCTGTTCGTGCGACGTGCAGATGCCGGTCGACAGCTCGATCATGCTTTCGGTGATTTCCGGCGTGATATTGCCGGGGATTTTTTCGTCCTTGATGAGGCGCAGCAGATCCGTGCCGGCTTTGGTCAGATCATAGTCGTGCGTATTGACGATCTGCATTTCGAGCTCGATACCGAACGTGAACGGTTTCGAGTCGATGAAGGGTTCGAGTGACATGGCGTCCCCTGAGTCAGGTCGTTTGAGGCGAAGGAATTGAAAGATGGGTTCGTGAAACGCGCATGGCAGCCCACGCGCGTTTCACGCTTACCCCTCGCGCCGCTCGGCGACGAGCGCGAGGCTGCGATAAACGAGCCACGGCCCGAGAATCTGCAGCACGAAAATCGAACACATGACGATTGCGCGCAGCTGTGGATCGAAGTTCGGATACAGGTTGTACGTGTCGTCGACGAGCAGATACGCGAGCGCCGACATCGGTGACAAGGACAGGCCGAGCGCGATGCCCTGCTTCAAGTTCAGACCGCTCGGCTTCGCGAACGCCAGCACGCCGACCAGCTTCGCGACGAGGCGAGCAACGATCAGACCCAGCGCGGCGAGTCCGCCCAACGCGATGTGCTTCCATTCGAACGACGTCAGCGTCAGCACGAACAGAATCACTGTCAACAGCCAGCCCGCCGTGCCGAAATGCTCTGGCCACAACTGCGGACGCACTTCGTGATTCTTCACGATGATGCCCGCGGCGAGCAGCGCGAGAATCGTCGACAGCTTGAACAGATGCGCGATCGCGATCGCGAGCAGCACGAGACCGAACAGCGCCACGAACGAATGCTCGTCCTGCATGTTCAGACGCCGATAGAAAAACGTGCAGGTGCGCGCGAGCAGATATGCGAGCACGAGCGAGCCGACCAGCAGGTACAACGGCTGCAGGATGGTCGCGAACACGTTGCCGTAAACCTCCTGATGCAGCCAGCTCGACACGAGCTTCTCGATCACGACCGCGTACATGCTATTCAGCGCCGTCAAGGTCAGAAGACGCTGCGTGACCTGGCCTTCCGCGCGTAGTTCGGTTTTGAGCTGGATCACCATCGCGGGCGATGTCGCCATCGCGATCGCGGCGAGTACGGTCGCGACCATCAGCGGCACGTGCAGAAACAGCAATACGGGCAGCACCAGCGCGAAAGTCAGCGTGGCTTCGGCGACGCTCGACAGAATCAGCCACGGATTACGACGGATCCAGCGCAGATCGAGCCGGCTGCCGAGTTCGAACAGCAACAGGCCGAGCGCGACGTCGAGCAGCGGCCGCGCGGCGCTCGCGGAATCCGCATCGATCACGCCAAAGCCTGCCGAGCCGGCCACGAGTCCGATCACCGCATAGCCGGAAATGCGCGGTAAACGCCACGCGCGAAAACAAAGCTCGCCGCACAGACCGGCGGCAAGCAATGCAAGACCCGCCCAGAAAATGGCGTCGGGCGAAAGCGGCCACGCTGGCAAAAACGAAAACGCCGAATTCATCGTAATGGGTTCTCCTTGGCAGCAACGGCAGACAACACGAACTGGCGCACACGCACGCCGTCGCGAGCGCACCGGGAGCGCTCGTTGTCGCAAGCGCTTCGCGAAATCAGCGTTGCGAGGTTTCAATGATCGGATGATCGGAATGCGCCGCGGCCGCGAAAAACCGCACGGAGTCGGGCACGTTCACGGGATGCGACAGTAGCAACAGGCACGGTGAAGGAACGCCGTCGACCTTGAATCAGATTCTGTTTGACCGGCACCGTTCCATTGCTGCGCGTGCCGTCAGTTGCCGTGGCACGACGCGAAAAAGAACGGGGATTGTGCCATAGCTTTTTCCGCGTTAACCGAAAAGACGTTAACTCGCAGGCAAAACGGTAAAAAAGTACGTTATTTTCTCAATGAACGGAAAAAGCGACCTTTTTCCGAGGTATCGCGTCAGTTTCGACTACCTCGCGGACGGCGAATCCGTTCCCAAGGCGTTACCGCTGCGTCGGTGATTTCGATGCGCGGGTTTGTCGTTAACGCAGCGCCTTGAGCGATCCGTTTTAGGCGAACTCAAATGAAATTCACTAGCCCGATAGGCGGGGCGTTAGCCCCCGTTTTTGCTGTTTACTTGTTTACTGTATGTATACGTAGTAACAGTTAACAAGCTGCCCCGGTTTCTGTGGATAACCTGCGTTTACCGAAACAAATCATCGACTTCCCGGCCGCATAACCGGATGCACAGCATGTGCGGCGGCTGCCGGTATACGCGAGCAACTTTTCGCACTTTTTCGCGGTGTCCGAGTTACCCCGTTTACGTCCACAACGGTTCCACACGACTTGCGCCGGTTAACCGCGCGGTTATCCACAAGTCGCGGTGGATAAGCCGGAGTCCCGGTTAACCAGGTTTACAGGCGGGCGGAGTTAACGTGCGGGGCGCAGAGATAACTTCGCAATGGTCGAAGCCGGTTAACCGATCGTTCCCTGCCGCAACGACCGCAGCAGAAAACGCGCAGGGTCGATGTCTTCGGCGAGATCGCGTTCGAGCGGCCACGGCTCGCCTTCGATCTGCGAGGCGATCAGTTCAGCGCCGAGCGCGGCCCACACCAGCCCGCGAGAGCCATAAGCAAATGCGCCGTACAGACCGTCGAGGCGCGGCAGATCGAGCGGCCATGCGCCGCGCAGGCGGGCAGCATCGCGGGCGGCAGCGGCTTCGTCGGCGAGCTGGCCGATCATCGGCATGCGATCCGAGGTCACGCAGCGAAACGCAACGCGTCCGGCGAGCGAGGTCAGCGGCGCGGCATCGAGTGCGCTTGCGAACGACGGCAACATCTGCGCGACGCGCTCGATATTCTCGCGATGACCGTCCGCGCGCAGCGACGTGTCGGGGTCGTCGAGTTCATAGGTCGCGCCTGTCAGCGTGACATCGTTCGCGAGCGGCACGGCGTAGCCCTCGCCGATCACCGGCAGCGCGAGCGGCGCGACGCTACCCGCCGGCAGCAAGCTCAACTGGCCGCGAATGCTGCGTGTCGGCGCATGACGCAAGCCAGCGATGCGCGCAGCTTCATGCGCACCGGCGACGATCACGACCGGCGCTCGCGCGACCACGTTTCCAGCGATATCGAAGACGCTCCACTGATCGCCGGAACGTTCGAGCCGCGCGACGTCGACCCCGAAGCGTCGTTCGAGCAAGCCGCCTGCCGATGCGAATTGCGCCGCGCACAGCGAAGCCGGATCGATCCAGCCGCCGCGCGGAAAGAACCAGCCGCCACGCGCGAGCGGCACGCCGGCGAGTCGCTCGGCATCGGACGCGCACACCGGCGTCACGTAGTCGGACGGATAGCGGAACGCGCCGATGGCCTCGCCGATTGCGCGCGCCTCGTCGTCGTCCGCGGCGATCTGCAGCAGACCGCGATCGCCGCGCGCGAGCCGATGCCCTGCACTTTCGAGCGCGGCCCAACGATTGAGCGCGTACAGAAAGCCCGCCCGCGTGACGCGCGACGCGACGCTGTCGTCGCGCGAAATCATTGGGTGGAATACGCCGGCTGGATTGCCAGACGCATCTTGTGCGACCGACGCATGCCGCTCGAGCGAAGTCACGCGCCAGCCGCGCGCCGCGAGCCGCTCGATCACCGCGCAGCCGGCCAGTCCCGCACCGATCACGACCGCGTGACGTTCGTCGTGCCCGAACGGCGCGGGCGGCTCATAACGGCGCACACGCCAGCGCGGCGCGAAGCGACCGACCAGCATCGCGCGTTTCCAGCCGAAGCCGTCGACCTTGCGATACTCGAAGCCGCATTGCGTCAACGCGCGTTTGACGTCGCCCGCGCTGCTATAGGTGGAGAAGGTCGCGTCATCGCCCGCGACGCGCGCGAGCGACCTGAAGATCGCCGGGCTCCACAGCTCTGGATTTTTCGCGGGCGCAAAGCCATCCAGATAGAACGCATCGGCACGCAGCCGCAATGTGGGCAGGCTGTCGAGCGCATCGGCGAAGATCAACGTCAGCACGACGCGGCCGCCTTCGAATTCGAGCCGGTGCGTGCCGGGCACGAGCATCGGCCAAGCGATCGCGAGCGTGTCCGCGAGCTCGGCGATCAGCGGATCGGAGATTGTCGTTGCGTGAAGGCGGCGCAGATCGGCGGCGCTAAACGGATGCTTTTCGGTCGACACGAAATGCAGCCGCTCGCAGCGAGCCGGATCGGCGCGCCATGCGGCCCACGTGACGAGAAAGTTGATGCCGATGCCAAAGCCGGTTTCGAGCACGGTGAACGTACGGCGGCTCTGCCATCTTTCGGGCAATTCGTTGCCGCGCAGAAAGACGTAGTGAGCCTGCTCGAGCGCGCCGACGGCGCTGTGATAGATGTCGTCGTAGTGTGGTGAAAAGGGGCTGCCGTTGTCGCGGAAAGCGAGGACGGCGGGGATCAGCGGATCGGTCATGCGCGACGGGAAAACACGCTCAAAAGGTCGCTCGAAAGAGCGGGTTCGATGGTTCGAGCCGGCGCGCGCTGCGCGCGAGTCGCCGTAAAAGACCCAACAGGACGCGTCTAGACGCTTTGCTGCGTTGGCAAAAACCAACGCTAACCCCCCGCCAGGACTGGGTTTCAGCCCTCGTTTAGGGGGTGCTGAGGGCAAAATTTCGATTTCCTTGCAAGAACGGCCCGAAAACCGTGCAATTCCTCGAAACCCTTATCCTGATTGGGTTTGCGCTGCGCTATCATAGCAAGCGCCGCGAAGGGAGCGGCAGCACGGCCGCCGAACGGTGTTCCGTCCGGCGCGGGAGATCTTCAGGATCAGGGCCGCAGCTGCTCGACGGCGCGGTGCGCGCACGTATAATCGGCGCGGTCGCGCTGTTCGTATCAACCTAAACTCAGAAAGGAACCTTAATGAACAAACAGGAACTGATCGACGCTGTCGCAGGACAGACGGGCGCCAGCAAGGCTCAAACCGGTGAAACGCTGGACACGTTGCTTGAAGTGATCAAGAAGTCTGTGTCGAAGGGTGAGGCGGTCCAGTTGATTGGCTTCGGTAGCTTTGGTTCGGGCAAGCGCGCAGCGCGTACGGGTCGTAATCCGAAGACCGGCGAAACTATCAAGATCCCGGCTGCCAAGACCGTCAAATTCACGGCAGGCAAGGCGTTCAAGGACTCGGTCAACAAGCGCTAGGCAGATTCCTGCCGGGCAGTTGACACTCGCGAGAAAAACCCGCCAGCGGCGGGTTTTTTTTCGTCCACGCATTGTGGTTCAAGCGCGGGGGTGCTTCGTTCAGTCATGACGATGTGCGTTCTCGTCGTGGTCGTGTCCGTAATGTTCGCAGTCGTCGCCGTGCCCGTGATGATGATGGCCGCGATCATGACCATGATCGTGGTCGTCGAACTCCCACGCCGGGAACGGATCAGGGAACTGCTGCCAGGCTTGCGGCCCGAGCGCGTATTCGTCGTCGGTGAGCAGACAGGCGTCGAACTTCGCGCGCCAGATGGCGGGGTCGATATTCACGCCGATCAGCACGAACTCCTGACGACGATCGCCGATGCTGGTATCGTCCGGCGCGCCGTACCAGTCGGCGGCGATTTCGGCCGCCAGCTCCTCGTCGCCTGCCGGCCATTCGCTGCGATCCTGCGCGGCCCACCACATGCCCGCCGGACCGTGCCGGCACGCGCCACCGGCCTGCGATAGCGAACCGCCGATATCGTTGCGCGTCGCGAGCCAGAAGAATCCCTTGCTACGCAGTACGCCCTTCCACTCCTGATGCAGCAGCTCCCACAGCCGCTGCGGATGAAACGGCCGGCGTGCCCGATAGACGAAATGGCCGACGCCGTATTCGTCGGCTTCGCTGCGATGCATGTGGCCGTGTTCACCGCCGTGCTCGTGCTCGAGTGCCGCGAGCCAGCCCGGCGCATTCGACGCTTCGTCGAAATCGAAGCGTCCGGTGTTCACGATCTGATCAAGCGGCACGTCGGCGAAGCGGCTCACGAGCTGCACCGCGCGCGGGTTCAGGCGTGCGAGGATGCGCTGCAAACGCGCGAGCTCGTCGGCGCTGACGAGATCGATCTTGGTCACGACGAGCACGTCACAAAACTCGATCTGCTCGATCAGCAATTCGACGATCGTACGGTCGTCGTCTTCGTCGCCCGTGATGCCGCGTTCGGCAAGCGCGTCGGCCGACGCGTAATCGCGCAGGAAGTTGAACGCATCGACGACCGTGACCATCGTATCGAGCCGCGCGACGTCGCCGAGCGACGCGCCTTCGTGGCCCTCGAATGTGATGGTTTCGGCACTCGGCATCGGCTCGGCGATGCCGCTCGATTCGATCACGATGGCGTCGAAGCGATTTTCGCGGGCGAAGCGACGGATTTCGTTTTGCAGCTCGTCGCGCAGCGCGCAGCAGATACAGCCGTTCTTGAGTTCAACGACCTGCTCGTCGGCGCTCGACAGATCGGCCGCCTTGCGCACGAGCGTCGGGTCGATATTGACCGCGGCGAGATCGTCGACGATCGCGGCGACGCGCAAACCGGCGCGATTCGCAAGGATGTGATTCAGGAGCGTGGTCTTGCCGGCGCCCAGAAAACCGGAGAGCACGGTGATGGGCAATAGCGGCTGGTTCATCGCGGTACGGAATACGGGAGGATTGAAAGGCGTGCCGGGGGCGGGGCCAAATGGTCGGCGTCGCTGCGACGGCGCGACAGCAGCATGAAGCCGCATTGTGCATTAAAACGGGCGCGGCCTGCGCGAGCGACAGCGCTGGAGAAGCCTACCGCGCGGGCATCAACTTCCAGCTGCGCAGAATCGCGGCGATCTGTTGCGAGTATTTGTCCCGCAACGCCGGCGTCTCAGAGTGGTATGCTCCGACCGCCTGCCAGGTATTGCCGTACTTGTTCATCTGGCGGCGCAGATGCCACGCCGCGATATAAACGTTCTTGCACGGCTCCATCAGCGTGCCCTGCGAGATCCCGTACTGGGCGAGCACCGGCAGATGCACCGAATTGATCTGCATCACACCGTAATCGGTCGAGCCGTTCGCGTTCTTGTGCTGCGCATCCGGCCGGTTGTGTGACTCCTGCCACGCGATAGCCCGTAAAATCAACGGGTTGACCTTCTGATACTTCGCCGCTTCGTCGAAGCAGTCGGCGCGCGCGGAGCCGGCTGCGACGAGCAGCGTGAGCATGGCGGCGACGGTGACGAGCGGACGTTTCATCGGTCAACAGGACTAGATAAACCCGAGGTAAGAATCGGTAAGGCAGTTTGCCGGCCGCATTTCGGCCGCAACGGCAAGCTGGCCGGGCTTTGTCGAGCATCGGGGAAAACCCGTGTCAGCAAACACATAGCAGTGAGTCGAACGGCTCGTATCATACCGGCAGTCCGACCTTCGTCAAGTTGGCTAACCGACATAAGACCGTACAAAGCCGGGTAATGGCGTCTGTGTACGGTGCCGTTAGCTTTCAATTTAATAACAACCCTGCGATTCCCTAAGGATTCGCATGGGGCCCTTTGTTTTGTTTCAAATCCGACATGAAAAGCTGTTACTGTTCGTTTTTTTCGGACGTCGGGACGCTGGTGCTCGAAGCGAAACTCGCTTTTGGGGCCGGCTCACAGACCGACCGGGCGGTGGCTTGCTGCCAGGTCCGCATCGCATGACCGTCGGTGGCAGAGGCTGCCGGCATCGATATCACATTCCATGAGAAGAAATTGTATGGCTTTGCGTCGCGTGGCAACGGCGCTGCTGGTGGCTGGACTGATCACCGCGCACACAGCACAGGCAGACGTGACACTCAACTTCGTCAACGCCGACATCGACCAGGTCGCCAAGGCGATCGGCGCGGCGACCGGCAAGACGATCATCGTCGATCCGCGGGTGAAGGGGCAACTGAACCTCGTGTCCGAAAACGCGGTACCCGAGGACCAGGCGCTCAAAACCCTGCAGTCCGCACTGCGCATGCAGGGCTTCGCGCTCGTGCAGGATCACGGCGTGCTGAAAGTGGTGCCCGAGGCCGACGCCAAGCTGCAAGGCGTGCCGACGTACGTCGGCAACGCGCCGACGGCGCGCGGCGACCAGGTCGTCACGCAGGTCTTCACGCTGAGGAACGAATCGGCCAACAACCTGCTGCCGGTACTTCGTCCGCTGATTTCGCCGAACAACACCGTCGCGGCCTACCCCGCCAACAATACGATCGTCGTCACCGACTACGCCGACAACGTGCGGCGCATCGCGCAGATCATCGCGGGCATCGATAGCGCGGCAGGCCAGTCGGTGGCGGTCGTACCGCTGAAGAATGCGAATGCGATCGACATCGCGCAGCAGATGAACAAGATGCTCGATCCGGGCGCGATCGGCAGCACGGACGCGACGCTGAAGGTGTCGATCGCGTCGGATCCGCGCACCAACTCGCTACTGATGCGCGCGTCGAACACCGCACGTCTCGCGGCGGCAAAGGAGCTCGCGAAACAGCTCGACGTGCCGACCACGATGCCGGGCAACATTCACGTCGTGCCGCTGCGCAACGCGGACGCGACCAAGCTCGCGCGCACGCTGCGCAACATGCTCGGCAAGGGCGGCGGCGAAGGCTCGTCGGGCGGCGCGAACGAGGCGAACTCGTTCAACCAGAACAGCAGTGGTGGTGGCGGCGGGGGCGGTCTGTCGAACGCCAGCAATTCGACGGGCACGTCGGGGACGCCACCGTTGCCGTCAGGCGGACTCGGCGGCAGCTCGATGAACTCGCCGATGGGCGGCGGCGCCTCGGGCTCGAATAGTAGTGGCGGCTTTCTCGGCGGAGAGAAGGAGAAGAGCGAAGACCAGGGCGGCGGCATGATCACGGCCGATCCCGCAACCAACTCGCTGATCATCACGGCGCCCGAAGCGACGTACCGCAACTTGCGCGCGGTGATCGACCAGCTCGATGCACGTCGCGCGCAGGTGTATATCGAGGCGCTGATCGTCGAGCTGAACTCGAATACGAGCGGCAACCTCGGGATTCAGTGGCAGGTCGCGAACGGTAACTTGTTTGCCGGTACCAACCTCGCGACTGGCTCGGGCAACAGCATCATCAACCTGACGGCGGCCGCGGCCGCTGCCGGCTCGACCGGCGGTCTCGCCACGGCGCTCGGCAACGGAGCCCTGCAGCAGGGCCTGAACGTTGGCTGGATTCACAACATTTTCGGCGTGCAGGGTCTCGGCGCGCTGCTGCAGGCGCTGTCGCAGACAGCCGACGCGAACGTGCTGTCCACGCCGAACCTGATCACGCTCGATAACGAAGAAGCGAAGATTATCGTCGGTACCAACGTGCCGATCCAGACCGGTTCTTACTCGAACCTGACGAGCGGCACGACGAGCGCGGCGTTCAACACGTTCGACCGTGTCGACGTCGGTCTGACGCTGCACGTGAAGCCGCAGATTACCGACGGCGGCATCCTGAAGCTGCAGCTCTACACGGAAGATTCGGCGATCGTGAACGGTACGAACAACGCGGCGACGAACCCGGCGGGCCCGGAATTCACGAAGCGTTCGATCCAGTCGACCGTGCTGTGCGATAACGGCGAGATCATCGTGCTCGGCGGCCTGATGCAGGACAACTACCAGGTCAGCAACAGCAAGGTACCGCTGCTCGGCGACATTCCGTGGCTGGGCCAGCTGTTCCGCTCCGAGCAAAAGACGCGCGACAAGACTAACCTGATGGTATTCCTGCGCCCGGTCATTCTCGCCGATCACGACACCACCCAGGCCGTCACGGCGAACCGCTACGACTACATCCAGGGCGTGCAGGGTGCGTACCGTTCGGACAACAACATCATGAAGGATCACGACGATCCGGTCGTGCCGCCGATGCCGCTCGGCCCGAGCCAGGGCGGTGTGCCGGCGCTGAACCTGTTCGATCTGAACCAGATGCGCCGCCAGCAGATGATGCCGCAGCAGGCACCGCAACAGGTGCCTCAACAGGTACCGCCGCAGGCCCTGCCGCAAGCCAACGCGCAGCCCACGACGCAACCCGTGCCGCAAACGATGCCGCAAACCGTGCCGCAACCGGCGGTCGTCAATCCGGCCAGCGGCGTAGTACCGAGCACGGTGTCGCCGGGAGCGCATCCGTGACGCAGGCGCCCGCGCAAACCGCGCCATCGCAAGGTCTGTTGAACGGCGACGCCGCCGGCGAGCGCGCGGCGCCCTCGCCGCTCGCCGCCCGGCTCGTGCCGTACGGTTTCGCGCGCAGCGGCCAGATCCTGGTCGCGCATCAGTATGCCGATAGTCTCGAAGTCTGGATCAGCGAGCGCACGAGCGAAGCCGCGCTTGCGGAAGTCGCGCGCAACTACGGCGCGTTATCGGTCGTGCGCATGCCCGCCGACGATCTCGCGCAGGCGATCAACCAGGCCTATGCGCGCCAGGACGGCAGCGCCGCGCAGGTGGTCGGTGAAGTGGAAGGCGAAGTCGATCTATCGCGTCTGATGCAGGACATTCCCGAGGTCGAGGATCTGCTCGAATCGGAAGACGACGCGCCGATCATCCGCATGATCAACGCGCTGCTCACACAAGCGGCGCGCGAACAAGCATCGGATATTCATATCGAGCCGTTCGAGAATGCGTCCGTGGTGCGCTTTCGCGTCGACGGCACGCTGCGCGACGTGGTGCGGCCGAAAAAAGCGCTGCACGGCGCGCTGATCTCGCGGATCAAGATCATGGCGCAGCTCGACATCGCGGAGAAACGTCTGCCGCAGGACGGCCGCATTACGCTGCGCGTCGGCGGTCGTCCGGTCGACGTGCGCGTATCGACGCTGCCGACCGGCCACGGCGAGCGCGCGGTGCTGCGTCTGCTTGAAAAAGACGCGGCGCGACTGAATCTCGAAGCGCTGGGCATGGCATCCGACACGCTCGGCAAGTTCGACAAGCTGATCGGCAAGCCGCACGGCATCGTGCTCGTGACGGGCCCGACCGGCTCCGGCAAGACCACGACGCTGTATGCGTCGATGTCGCGACTGGAGACGGCGACCACCAACATCATGACGGTGGAAGACCCGATCGAATACGACCTGTCCGGCATCGGCCAGACCCAGGTCAACGAGCGGATCGGCATGAGCTTCGCGCGCGCGTTGCGCTCGATCCTTCGTCAGGACCCGGACATCATCATGATCGGTGAAATCCGCGACCTCGAAACCGCGCAGATCGCGGTGCAGGCCTCGCTGACCGGCCACCTGGTGCTCGCGACGCTGCACACGAACGACGCGGCATCCGCCGTCACGCGTCTGACCGACATGGGCGTCGAGCCGTATCTGCTCGCGTCGTCGCTGCTCGGCGTGCTCGCGCAGCGGCTGGTGCGGCGTCTGTGCCCGGTGTGCCGCCAAGAGCGCACCGAGGAAGACGGCAGCAAGCGCTGGCATCCGGTCGGCTGCGACCGTTGTGGCCAATCCGGTTACGCGGGACGGCGCGGCGTCTACGAGCTGCTGCTGATCGATGAAACGATCCGTTCGCTGATCCACCGCAACGCGGCGGACGCCGAAATTCTCGAAGCGGGCCGCGCGCACGGCATGCGCACGCTGCGCGAGGATTCGGAGCGCTGGCTCGCATCGGGACTGACGTCGCTCGAAGAAGTGATTCGCGTGACGGGCGGAGCATAAGCGCATGCCGGCATTCCGTTTCGAAGCGATCGACGCGGCGGGCAAGGCACAAAAGGGCGTGCTCGACGCCGACAGTGCACGCGGCGCGCGGACCAACCTGCGCTCGCAGGGACTCACTCCGCTCGTCGTCGAACCGGCGGCGTCGCGTACGCGCGGCGAGCGCAATCAGCGGCTCGCGCTCGGGCGTCGTCTGTCGCAGCGCGAGCAGGCCATTCTGACGCGGCAGCTCGCGAGTCTGCTGATCGCGGGCCTGCCGCTCGACGAAGCGCTCGCGGTGCTCACCGAGCAGTCGGAGCGCGACTACATCCGCGAGCTGATGGCGGCGATTCGCGCCGAGGTGCTCGGCGGTCATTCGCTCGCGAATGCGCTGCAGCAGCATCCGAAGGACTTCCCCGAGATCTACCGGGCGCTCGTCGCGGCCGGCGAACACACGGGCAAGCTCGGCCTGGTGTTGTCGCGGCTCGCCGACTACATCGAGCAGCGCAATGCACTGAAGCAGAAGATCGTGCTGGCGTTCACGTATCCGACGATCGTCACGATCATCGCGTTCGGCATCGTCACGTTCCTGCTCAGCTATGTGGTGCCGCAGGTCGTCAACGTGTTCGCGAGCACCAAACAGCAATTGCCGTTTCTGACGATCGTGATGATGGCGCTGTCCGGCTTCGTGCGGCACTGGTGGTGGGCGATGCTGATCGGCGTGATCGTGATCGTCTATCTGGTTCGCGCGACGCTCAGGCAACCGGGCCCGCGGCTCGCCTTCGACCGCTGGCTGCTGACCGCGCCGCTGATCGGCAAGCTCGTGCGCGGCTATAACACGGTCCGCTTCGCTAGCACGCTCGGCATTCTGACCGCGGCGGGCGTGCCGATTCTGCGCGCGCTGCAAGCCGCGGCCGAAACGCTCAGCAACAATGCGATGCGCGAGAACATCGACGACGCGATCGTGCGAGTGCGCGAAGGAACGTCGCTGTCGCGCGCGCTCGGCAACACGAAGACGTTTCCGCCGGTGCTCGTGCACCTGATCCGCTCGGGCGAAGCGACCGGCGACGTGACGACGATGCTCGATCGCGCGGCCGATGGCGAAGCGCGCGAGCTGGAGCGTCGCACGATGTTCCTGACGAGCCTGCTGGAGCCGCTGCTGATCCTGGCGATGGGGGGCGTGGTGCTGGTGATCGTGCTCGCGGTGATGCTGCCGATCATCGAACTGAACAACCTCGTGCAGTAGTAGTCGTCGTAGCGCGAGGAAGGAAGAGAAAGGATTTGCGCGGCGTGCGGTATCAGCCGCGCAACCGCTTCGGGTTTCAGCGCACGTAAATGGTGGGACCGCTGGTGTTTGCGGGCAGGAAGATTTCCGAGTGGGCGCCGTTGCGGTCGATGATGATCGAGCGGGCGCGGACTTCGGAGAGCCTGGTGCCTTGCATCAGCGTGCTGCCGAGCGACACCGCGCGCGGCGGCTCGCCACCGACGCTGACGATCGCCGCGGCGCCTTCGCTCAACGCGAGGATGCCGAAGAGATGGATGTCCTGATTGACGTTGCGCGTGAGCTGTCCGCCGAACAGCGTCGCGGCCTGATCTGTCGAGACCTGCGCATGCGCCGCCGCCGCCGGCAACGGCGCGCCGGACAGCGTGGTGAGCGTGATGACCCAGTAGGTCAGCGTCGCGCAGAAAGCGGCGAACAGCGCGAGCGACAGAAGGCGGATTTGGATGGCGTTCATGTGCACATTGTACGGACTATTGTGAAAATTGCGGTGGGTTGAAACCCTTCAACTGCATGACATTAAAATGACGGCCCGGCGTGTTCAATCTGATGACCCGGGCCGAAAATTTCACCTGAAAGAGGTAGCAACCTATGCAACTGTCGACCATTCGCCGCGCTGACAACGCGGGTTCGCGCGGCCGTCGTCAACGCGGTTTCACGCTGATCGAAATCATGGTCGTGATCGCCATTCTCGGCATTCTCGCCGCGCTGATCGTGCCGAAGATCATGAGCCGTCCGGACGAAGCGCGGCGTGTTGCCGCGAAGCAGGACATCGGCACCGTGATGCAGGCGTTGAAGCTCTATCGCCTCGACAACGGCCGCTATCCGACCCAGGAGCAAGGCCTGCGCGCACTGATCGAAAAGCCGTCCACCGACCCGGTGCCGAACAACTGGAAGGACGGCGGCTATCTCGAGCGTCTGCCGAACGATCCGTGGGGCAATTCGTATCAGTACCTGAATCCGGGCGTGCACGGCGAGATCGATGTGTTCAGCTACGGCGCCGATGGCAAACCGGGCGGCGAAGGCAACGACTCCGACGTCGGGTCCTGGCAATGAACAGGATGAACGTGGCATCCCGTCAGGCTCGATGATGTTCATGCACGCGCCCTCCTTGCCACCGGTTCGGCCGCTTGTTTCGCCAGGCGCCCTGCCCGTCACGCCGTTATGTTCGCGGCGCGTGCAAGTGCGCATGCTTCACCGATGCATTGCTGTATGAATTTCCGTTGATCGTCGATGGCCGGCACTATGCGCACGTCCGCTTGCAAGTCCCGTGTGGACACTCCGTGCACGGCTTCGCGGCCGCGCTCCCACCTGCGCCGGCGCCGCGCGGCAGGCTTCACGCTGCTCGAAATGATGGTCGTGCTCATGATCGCGGGCCTGCTCGTGTCGCTGACCGCGGTCACGATGACCCGCAATCCGCGCACCGATCTGAACGAGGAAGCGCAGCGTCTCGCGCTGCTGTTCGAATCGGCTGGCGATGAAGCGCAGGTTCGCGCGCGGCCGATCGCGTGGCAGCCGTTCGAGGGCGGCTTCCGTTTCGATCAGCGCACCCAGGACGGCTGGCGTCCGCTGCGCGACGATCTGCTCGGACCGCGTCAGTGGGAAGGCGGCGTGACCAGTGTCGCGATCAGTTACCCGGGCTCGGATTCGCACGCCGATCGCATCGTGTTCGGTACCGAGGCGATCGACGTTCCGGTGCAGGTCACGCTGTTTTCGGCGGCCGGCCAGGCGACGATCGTCGGTACCGGCAATGGCCGCTACGAGGTGCGCTGAGATGCGGATGCTTCGCTATGGCCGGTCGGTTCGTGCCCCTTCCCTCTTCACGATGCGCGATGTCGGGTGCCGCAAGGAGCGCGGCTTCACGATGATCGAGGTGCTGGTCGCGCTCGCCATCATCGCGGTCGCGCTTGCCGCGTCGCTGCGCGCGGTCGGCAGTCTCGCGAGCGGCGAAGCCGATCTGCACCGGCGTCTGCTCGCCGGCTGGAGCGCGGACAACGCGCTCGCGGATCTTCATCTGAAGCATGCATGGCCCAACGTCGGCTCAACGAGCTTCGATTGCTCGCAAGGCAATCTGCAACTGCGCTGTACCGAGCATGTGACGGCGACGCCGAATCCGGTGTTTCGCCGTGTCGAAGTGATGGTGACGATGCCTGGGCAGTCCGGCAATCTCGCGCAGATGGTCACGGTGGTCGCGAATGAAAACAACCGCTCGCTGTGAGCGCCGCCGCCGTTATGGCGAGCGCGGCTTCACGCTGATCGAACTGCTGGTCGCGATCGCGATCCTCGCGGTGATCGCCGTGCTGTCATGGCGCGGGCTCGATCAGATCATCCGCGGCCGCACGACGATCACGAACGCGATGGAAGACGAACGCGTGTTCGCGCAGCTGTTCGATCAGATGCGCATCGATGCGCGCCAGGCCGCCAGCGACGACGAATCCAGCCAGGCCGCGGTCTCGGTGTCCGGCAACGCGCTGCAGATCGTGCGGCACATGATGCTGCCGGCCACCGCGCCGCGTCTGCAGGTGGTGCGCTATCAGATCTCGAACGGCCGCGTGGTGCGCTACGCGTCGCCGCCGCTCGGCAACGTCGGCGAATTGCGGCGCGCGTTGCACGGCAGCGACGAAGGCTGGAGCGCGGTGCCGCTGATGGCTGGCGTCGGCTCGATCTCGGCGCGCATGTACGTGCCGAAGCTCGGCTGGACCATACGGATGAACGACGTACAAACCGCGATGAACGAGGCCGTCAACAACCTGAAGGTGCCGCAACTCGGCAACGCGCCGATGCCACGCTCGGTGACGGGGCTCGAGGTCAGCATCGGCGCAACATCGCTCGCGCGGCCGGTCACGCGCGTTTTTCTGGTCGGAGAATGACATGACGTTCTCCTCGTCGTCGTCGAAAAAGCCGGCATCCGGTTCGCGCGTGGCCGGCGCGCGCGAGCGCGGTGTGGCCATCATCAGCGCGCTGCTCGTCGTCGCGCTGTCGGCGATCCTCGTGTCCGGCATGTTGTGGCGCCAGCAGGTACAAATCCGGCGCATCGAGAATCAGCGGCTGTTGTCGCAGGCGCAATGGGTCGCGCGTGGCGCGCTCGACTGGACCCGGCTGATTCTGCGCTCCGAAGGCGATACATCGGCTGGCATCACGTATCTGGGCGGCTTGTGGGGCGTGCCGATCGCGAAAACCCGGCTGTCGGATTTTCTCGGCCAGATTGGCGAGGTACGCGCTGAACAAGGCGCGGCCACCTACCTGTCGGGCTCGATCGAGGACGCGCAGTCCCGATTCAATCTGCGCAATCTGGTCGCAAGTCCGGCGCCCGGCGTGACGCAAATCAGCGCCGAGCAGATGGCCGCGTATCAGCGCCTGCTGGTGTCGCTCGGCCTGAGCGGGCAGCTCGCCAAAGCGACCGCGCTGCACGTGCGCGCGGGGCTGTCGCAATCGGCGACGCGCTTTCAGACCGGCACGTCGATCAGCAGCACGCCGCAGGTGGGCGGCGGCGGCGGTATGACGGGGGGCAACTTCACGAACCAGCCCGGCATCGAGGACGGCGACGACAACGTGGCGGTCGCGCCGCTGCTGATGACGAGCGTCGATTCGCTGCTCGACATTCCGGGCTATACACCGGAGATCGTCGCGAAGCTGCGGCCGTTCGTCACCGTGCTGCCTACGACCACCGCGATCAACATGAACACCGCGTCGGCCGAAGTGATCGCGGCGGTTGTGCCGGGCATGACCGTGTCGCAGGCGCAAGCACTCGTCGCGCGGCGCCAGACCGTGTTTTTCCGCAACGTCGGCGACGTGCAGCTCGCGCTGACCGCAGCCGGCGTGCAATCGGTGTCGATCGATCCGAATCAGTTCGACGTCAATTCGAGCTACTTTTTAGTCCACGGCAGTGTGCAGCACGAGCGGGCCGAAGTGGATCGCACGACGCTCGTCTATCGCGATCCGCTAACTCACACCACGCGTATCGTGCGGGTACAAGACCAACTATGAACAACGCAATCCATAGAGAGAGTGGCCTTTGAGCACGCTGATCGTCCTATTGCCGCCGCGTGATCCGGCGGTGCCCTCGCAGGAATGGCAACTGCCCGAGCTGCCGTTCGTGCTGCTCGACAAGACGGGGCGCACGCAGCGCGCCGGCCGCTCGGCGCTCGCGCTGCTGCCGCGCGGCGGCACGACGGTGCTGATGCTCGCCGCGCGCGACCTGCTGCTGATGCCCGCGACGCTGCCGCCGCTGCGTGGCCCGAAGCTGCGCCAGGCGCTGCCCAATATCGTCGAGGATCAACTGATCCAGGACCCGCAGACCTGCCATATCGCGGTCGACCCGCAGGGGCTTGGTGAAGGTCGGCACCTGCTCGCGGTCATTGATCGCGGCTGGTTCCGTTTCATCTATGAGGCGTTCACGGCGGCCGGTCATCGCAGTCTGCGCGCGGTGCCGGTCACGCGTTGCCTGCCGCTGGCGCCGGTGACCGATATTGCCGCGAACGCCGATGAAACAGCCGAAGCGCGCGAGCCGGCGATGGCCGGCGCGGCGAGCGTCGCGACGTCGCTACCGGGCGTCGCGCCGGTGGTCGCGCCCGAAGCGCCGTCCGTCGTGCCGATGGTGGCCGCGGTGCTCGGTGCGGTCGTGCAGACCGCACCCGCGCTGCTCATCGAAGGCGCGCTCGACAGCGGCGTGCCGCGCGTAGAACTGGCGATTGCACGCGGTGTCCAGGGCGAGGGTTTCGCGGCGCCGGCCAATGCGGTGAACGCGACGCTGTCCGCGCTAGCGGGTGCGGCGCCGGTGTCGCTGTACATGCTGACCGAGGTGCCCGGCAACGAGCCGAACCAATCCACGATGAGTCCCGCGCGGCTCGCCTCGCATATTCACGGCGCGAGTCCGCTGCCGTTCGAGCAGCTCGCGCGGCGCGCGCTCGAATGCCGCTTCGACCTGTGCCAGTTCGAATTCGCGTCGCAGCCGTGGCGTCTCGATCGTGCGACGCTGCGGCGTCTGCGTCTGCCGATCGTGCTCGCGGTCGCCGCGCTCGTCGTCGCGATCATCGGCGCGAACGTGCAGTGGCTGATGCTTGCGCGTCAGCGTGACGCGATCAACACGCAGATGACGGAGCTGCTGCTCAATACGTTCCCGAAGACGACCGTCGTACTCGACGCGCCCGGTCAGATGGCGCGTCAAGTGCAACAGTTGCGCGTGGCGGCGGGCGAGCTGTCGCCGGAGGATTTCCTGTCGCTCGCCGACGGCCTCGCGCGCTCGCTGTCGCCGCTGCCGGTCAACGGCATTGCCGCGCTCGACTATCACGAGCACCGCCTCGACGTGACCTTCAAACCCGCGGTCAAGGTCGACCCCGACTTCGCCAAGCGCCTCGCGCGCAACGGCCTCACCGGCGCGATCGACAGCAGTACCGGCAAGTGGACCATCAGGAACGGACAATGAAAGCTGAACTCGCTCAAGCCTGGGCTGGCTTCTGGGACCAGCGCACCGATCGCGAAAAGGCGCTGCTGACGTGGGGCGGCGCCGCGCTCGCCGTGGCGATTGCCTGGTCGGTGCTGTGGGCGCCCGCGCAGGACGGCCGCGCGCACCTGCGTGAATCGCTGCCCAGCCTGCAGCGGCAGCTCGCGCAGATGACCGCGCAGTCGAACGAGGCGCGCTCGCTGTCGGCGGCCGCGCAAGGTGTCGCGCCGACCGGCGCGGCGCTGAAGGACGCGCTTTCCGCATCGCTCGGCGAACATGGCCTCGCCGCGACGCAGGTGCAGTTCGTCGGCAACGCGGTGCAGGTGCAAATGAAAAACGTGGCGTTTCCGGCCTGGACCGCGTGGGTCGATGACGTGCGCAAGCAGTTCAAGGTGCAGGTCTCCGAGGCGCACATCACCGCGTTGAAAGACGACGGCCAGGTCGATCTGACGGTCGCGCTGCAACCGTCGACCGCGAAATAGCAACGCCCCGCTCGCTACAGGATCTCGCATGAATTACTGGATGTGGCGCCTGCGTGCGGCGCTGCCGTGGCTGGTGGTCGCCGTTTTGTCGGTGGCGGCCGTGACGCTCGCGTTACTGCCGGCCGCCTGGATTACGCCGCAGTTCGCGCGGCAAACGCACGGGCACGTCAATCTCGTCGACGCCGAGGGCTCGCTGTGGCACGGCTCGGCGACCGTGATGCTGGCCGCCGGCGCCGATATGAGCGCGGCGACGCTGTTGCCTGGCCGGATCGAATGGCGCACGGCGTTCTGGCCGCTTTTCACCGGACGCGTGCGCATGGTCATGCGCCATAGCGAGGCGATGCCCGACCCGGTCACGGTCGAAGCGACGCCGCGCGGCGCAACCGTCACGCCAGGCGTGCTCGCGGTGCCGGCGTCGCTGCTCGCGGGGCTTGGCGCGCCATTCAACACGCTCGATCTGCAGGGCAACGTGCAGCTGTCGTGGTCCGACTGGCGCAGTTTCAACGGCGAAGCGTTCGGCCAGCTGACGATGATGCTCGACAACGTCAGCTCGCGAGTGTCGCTCGTGAAGCCGCTCGGGTCGTACCGGGTCAGGTTTCAGGCGCAGGGTACGTCGTCGGCGCTCGATCTGAGCACGATCAAGGGTCCGTTGACGCTGACCGGCAGCGGCACGGTGTCGGCCGCATCGACGTCGTTTCGTGGCACGGCGAGCGCCGCGCCGGAACAGCACGATAACCTCGCCGGCCTGCTGAATCTGCTTGGCCGGCCTAGCGGGCCGGATACGGTGGCGCTGACGTTCGTGCACTGAGGTGGGGCTGACGCGCGCTGATGTGTGCCGAGGCGCGTGTTTCGCGCGCGTGGCGCGACGAAAAAAGAGGCATGGCCGCGAGTTGCGACCATGCCTCTTCTATTTTGTGGCGTTGCTGCGCGGCGAGCGCAGCGGACATTATTTGCTCTGCACCCGCGCTTGCGGCGCGTCTGTGCCCGACGCGGTGCTCTGTGCGATGGACGGCGCGCCGACTGACGTGGCCGCAGCCGTCGGCGCCGATGCGGGCAGCGGCGCGGGCGCCGCGACATCGCCGGTCTCGCGATTCATCTGCGACGCGTCCCAGCCGCCGCCGAGCGCCTTCACGAGCCCCACCGACGACACCATCCGCTGCCCGGCGATATTCTCGAGCTTCTGTTCGGCCGTGAACGCCGTGGTCTGCGCGGTCAGCACGTTGACGAAGCCGACCGTACCCGCCTTGTACTCGTTCGTCACGATGGCGAGCGCCTGGCGCGCCGAGTTGACCGCCTGCCGCTGCACGACGATTTCCTGTTCGAGGATGCGCAGCGACGCGAGGTTGTCCTCGACGTCCTGGAACGCGGCGAGCACCGCCTGCCGATAGGTCGCGACATCCGCGTCATAGCTGGCACGCGCGGCCTCGGTTTGCGCTTTGCGCAGGCCGGCGTCGAAGATCGTCCCGGCCAGTTGCGGGCCGAGCGTCCAGAAGCGCGACGGCAACGTCAACAATTGCGAGAACACCGAGTTCTCGAAGCCGCCGGTCGCCGACAGCGTCAGCGACGGGAAGAAGGCGGCGATCGCCACGCCGATCTGCTCGTTCGCCGCCGCGGCCTTGCGTTCCGCCGATGCGATATCCGGCCTGCGTTCGAGCAGCGCGGACGGCATCTGCGCAGGCACGGCGGGCGGCGTCGCGGTGAGCGGCATCGGCGGCAGGGAGAACATCGACGGGGGCACGCCGACCAACACCGCGATCGCGTGCTCGTCCTGCGCGCGCTGGATGCCGTTGTCGATCGCGGCGGCCTGCGCCGATTGCAGCTGCGTTTGCGCCTGGATCACGTCCGAGCGCGCGGCGACGCCGGCCGCGTACTGATTCTGCGTGAGTTGCAGCGAGCGCTGATAGGCGATCACGGTGTCGTCGAGCAGCTTCTGCGTGGAGTCGAGCGCGCGCAGCAGGAAGTAGGTCTGCGCGAGCGTGGCCTGGGCGGACAGGCGCGCGTTCGCGAGGTCGGCGGCCGCGCCCTGCTGGCCGGCTTTCTGCGCATTGACCGAGCGCGTGACCGAGCCCCACAGGTCGGGCTCCCAGCTCGCCGTCATCTGGACGTTGAAGCTGTTGGTGATGCCCTCGCGACTGGTCGCCGTAGTCGCATTGCCACTGGTTTGCGTGCCGTTGCCCGAGCGCGTCGCGCCCGCCGACGCACCGATCGTCGGGAAGTACGCTGCCCGCGCTTCGCCGACGAGCGCGCGCGCCTGCCGGTAGCTCGCGGCGAATTGCGCGATGGTCTGGTTCGCGGTGTTGAGCTTGTCTTCGAGTTCGTTGAGCTTCGGGTCTTCGTAGATCGCCCACCAGTCGCCGCGGTCGTGTTGATCGGCGGGTTCGGCGACCTTCCAGCCGGGTGCGGCTTCCTTGAACGACGCGGGGATCTCGGTGGCCGGCCGCTGATAGTTCGGGCCGACCGCGCAGGCGGCCAGGAGCGTCGCGCAGGCCGCGCTCACGGCAAGGGACAGGACGCGCGGCGCAAGCGCCCGCGCGCGCGAGATTCGATCAGACTGCATGCAATGAATTCCTTCTGGACGCCGCGGCGCGGCCGGGAATGGCGCAACCGGCCGGGCGAGATCGTGGTCTGCCGGAATGTTAGCGTATGAGCCCGCGCGAGCGCGGGAAACTGAAAGCCGAAAGGTTAATGCGAGGCGGTGCGCAGGTGTGTTACTTGCGGTGACGCGATGGTTACGCGTTGTTACCGGCGGCGCGAGGGGCTGCGGGTTCGCGCTGGTTCAGATGGCGAGACGAAGCGAAACTGTGTGCCGAAAAGCGCGCTGCGAATCGGTGCACCCTCAGAGCCGCGATTCCGTGGATTGGGTCTGCTGGCGTTGAGTTGGCCCTGCCTTTCCTCGCCCGCTTCGTCCCCCTTCGATGCGCGGTCCACGCGAGCAACGCGACACCAACCGACCCACCCGGCAGCACGAACAGTCCCGCAAACAGCGCGAGCTTCCACCAGCGGTGCGGGCCCTGGAAGCTATGGAGTGCGGAATCGGTCAGTGAGCGGCTGAGGCCGCCAAGCGTGTTTTTGAGGTACAGCATCGGTGAAATCCCTTGGCGCGCGTCGCAAGGCGGGCGGCGTGCGGTCGATCGGTCAGAACATGGTCTCGAATGACGCAGGATGCGCGAAACTCATTGCTTGTCATAATATTGACTATGCAATCAAATTTCAAGATACTGTGCGGCGCAAATGATTCGACTGTTGTATTTCGGTGGGCCTCGTTGCGCACCGCAAAATGCGGTTTGACTTGTCTGCTTAGGCAGCTAAACTTCGTCTTGCCTGGATGTTGCGGATACCCCATGACTGATGGTCCCTATAAAGCGGACGAGGTCGAGCTCACGAGCAGTCTCGGCTACTACCTGACGAAAGCGCGCAACGTGCTGGTCGAGCGCACGGACCGTGCGGTCAAGCCGCTCGGGCTCACCGCGCAGCAGATCGGCGTGATTCTGATGCTGTCGTCGCGGCGCGCGAGCACGCCATTCGAGCTGTCGCGCGCAATGTCGTACGACAGCGGCTCGATGACGCGTCTGCTCGACCGGCTGGAAAAGAAGGGCTTCGTCGTGCGCACGCGCAGCAGCGACGACCGACGCATGGTGAAACTTGAGCTGACGCAGCAGGGCCACGAGGCCGCGCGCCAGTTGCCGAACCTCGGCGCAACTGTGCTGAACGACCAGTTGCGCGGCTTTACCGCCGAGGAGCACGCGACGCTGATTCACCTGCTCGCCCGTTTCATCGCAAACGGTCCCGAGGGAGATGCCGACGTGGGTTGCGGCCCGGCGCCACCGCCGGACGAGCCGCCGGGATGAGCCGAAGCATGTGTCAAACAACGGTCGTCGTCGGATGGCGACGGCGCGTCATCACGAAGTACTAGCAGGACAATCACGAGGCGCTTTTCCAAGGCGTCATTGTCATCAGATATCTGTCTGGGCAGAGGGTGATGCGGCATGCAAGCATCGTGTATGAAACACACGATAAGGCTGCCGTGACAAGCTTTCGCCGCCTGAGGAGAACAAACCTATGGATGCCACGGCTTCCAACGCCACGCTGCCCGCAGCAGAACTCGCCCCGCTCAAGGGCGGCACGCTCGCGCTGCTGACCGTCGGCCTTGCGCTCGGCACCTTCATGGAGGTGCTCGACACCTCGATCGCGAACGTCGCGGTGCCGACCATTTCCGGCAGCCTCGGCGTTGCCGCAAGCCAGGGTACCTGGGTGATCTCGTCGTACTCGGTCGCCTCGGCGATCGCCGTGCCGCTGACCGGCTGGCTCGCGCGACGCGTCGGCGAGGTACGACTCTTCACGCTGTCCGTGCTGCTGTTCACGATCGCGTCGGCGGCCTGCGGTTTCGCGCATAACTTCGAATCGCTGATCGCCTTCCGGCTCGTGCAAGGGCTCGTGTCCGGGCCGATGGTGCCGCTGTCGCAGACGATTCTGATGCGCTCCTACCCGCCCGCCAAACGTGGACTCGCGCTCGGCTTATGGGCGATGACCGTGATCTGCGCGCCGATCTTCGGCCCGGTGATGGGCGGCTACATCACCGATAACTTCACGTGGCCATGGATCTTCTACATCAACGTGCCGATCGGCCTGTTCTCGGCGTTCTGCGCGTATCTGCTGCTGCGTGGCCGCGAGACGCAGACGACGCGCCAGCGCATCGACGCGGTGGGCCTGGTGCTGCTCGTGACCGGCGTGTCGTGCCTGCAGATGATGCTCGACCTCGGCAAGGACCGCGACTGGTTCAACTCGACGTTCATCGTGGCGCTCGCCGTGATCGCGCTCGTATCGATCGCGTTTCTGCTCGTGTGGGAGTTGACGGAGAAAGAGCCGATCGTCGACCTGTCGCTGTTCAAGGATCGCAACTTCGCGCTCGGCGTCGTGATCATCTCGTTCGGCTTCATGGCGTTCTTCGGCTCGGTGGTGATCTTCCCGCTATGGCTGCAAACGGTGATGGGCTACACGGCCGGCCTCGCGGGTCTCGCCACGGCACCGGTCGGATTGCTCGCGCTGTTTCTATCGCCGATGATCGGCAAGAACATGCATCGGCTGAATCTGCGCATGGTCGCGAGCTTCGCGTTCATCGTTTTCGCGATCGTATCGATCTGGAACTCGACGTTCACGCTCGACGTGCCGTTCGGCCACGTGATCCTGCCGCGGCTCGTGCAGGGAATCGGCGTCGCCTGCTTCTTCGTGCCGATGACGACGATCACGCTGTCGAGCGTGTCCGACGAGCGTCTTGCAAGCGCGTCGGGTTTGTCGAACTTTTTCCGCACGTTGTCGGGCGCGATCGGCACCGCGATCAGCACGACGTTCTGGGAAAACGACACGATCTATCACCACGCGATGCTTGCAGATACGGTCAACACGTATTCGGCGAACACCAACGCCTATACGAATGCGCTGGCGGGCGCCGGGCTGTCCGGCGACAGCCTGACCGCGCAGCTGAACCAGGTGGTGACGAGTCAGGCGTACATGATGGCCACCAACGACTTCTTCCGCATCTCGGGCGCGGCGTTTATCGTGCTGGCGGTACTCGTGTGGATCACGAAGCCGCGTGAAGGCACCGGGCCTTCATTAGGACACTGAAGCAAATGCGCGGCAGCGGCGAATGCATCGCGGCTGCGGCCACCGCTCGATCTATTGCGACATCGCCTCGCCATTCGGCAGCCTGGTCGTGTTACGGGGCATCGTCTCCGGATGCGTCGCATCGGGCGCGTTCTGCGATGGCGTCGCGCTGCCTTGCGGCGCGCTGGCGGCTGTGCCCGTGGTGCCTCTCACATACTGCTTGAAATCCGCACCGGCTCCCCACGGATTCGGCTTGCAGCCGAGCGAACTGTCGCAATGCGCCGAAAAGCCGATCGTGGTGGTGCCATCGGGACCTGCGGCGCGCGTGATCTGAAACGCGAGCGCGCGCTTGCCGCCGTCCGGGCCGGCGGTCTGGATCAGCGAGTCGTTAGCGGTCTCGATCTTGTACTTCGAATGACTCGCGACCCACGTTTGCGCCCGTTGCCACCAGAGGTCGCATTCGGCCTTGTTCGAACACGTCAACGGCCTGGTCGCGATCTGCATGACATCGGGATCGACCTGACCCTGGGTCGAGCATGCCGCCGTCGCCACGAGACAAAGCGCGGCCAACAGAGCTTTGTTCTTCACGTCGATACCTCCCCTGTGGAGCACGTCATAACATTTTGGACCACCTCATCGAAGCGGTGTTTCACCCAGATCAGAGAATCGCGACGTCGCGCGGAGTATTTGCCGATTCCGCGGACGCCAGGAAAGCGCAATCCGTAGAGGTTACCTGCGCGTTACTCGGGGCAAAGAAAAAGCGGCCACGCGGGCCGCTTGAAGCACTTCCGAAATGCTGTGGTCCGAACGCTCAGACGCTGAAGCGATTGAGCGTATAGGCCCGATACGCAGCGACGAACGCATCGAACGAACCAACCTCGTCGCGTTCGAGCTTCGCCTGTTCGTCGAGCGATCGCACCGCGAGGTCGGCAAACGCCTTGGACTGCGCGGCATCGAGCGGACGTGCACGGAAGTACGCGGCGTGGGCTTCGCTTTGCGCGAGGCCGAACGCGAGGAAGCTTTGCTGCTGGTCGCGCATCGTTTGCAGCACGCGCGCCGATGGCGTCAGCGACACGTCCGCGAGCTTCGCGCGTTGCGCGGCGACCGCACGCGCGTGTTCGTCGCCGCCCTTCAGGCTGTCGAGCACGGCCGCAGCGGCGTCGATTTTCACGAGCAGTTCGTCGGCCCAGTCGATCATCGCGACCGGCTTGCCGTCGCGAACCAGTTCGAGGCCTGGCTTGCGACCTTCCATCGTCACGCGGCCGAAGTTCTGGTTCGCTTCGGTGTACGCGGGCGGAGGCAGGGGCGCGCTGTCGTCGAGCGCGCACACGAGCAGGTACGCGTCGAGAAAGCGCGATGTTTCGAGCGAAATGCCGATCGGCTCGAACGGATCGATGTCCATGCAACGCACTTCGACGTATTGCACGCCGCGCGCGGCGAGCGCGTGCAACGGCCGCTCACCCGGATACGTGACGCGCTTCGGGCGAATCGTCGAATAGAACTCGTTTTCGATCTGCAGCACGTTGGTGTTGATCTGCACCCACTCGCCGTCGCGTTGCGTGCCGATCTGCTCGTAGGCGGGATACGGCTGGCTCACGGCTTTCGCGAGCGCGTCGAGATAGCCGGGCAGCGTGTCGTAGTCGGCGTGCAGCGCGGCTTGCGCGGTCGTGTTCGAATAGCCGAGATCGCTCATGCGCAGGCTGGTCGCGTACGGGCGGTACAGCGTGTCGGCGTCGAACGTGTCGAGCGAGTGTTTGCGATCGCGGAGAAAGCGCCGATCGAGCGCCGGCGACGCGCCGAACAGGTACATCAGCAGCCAGTTCGTGCGGCGGAAATTGCGGATCAGCGCGAGGTAGCGGTCGGACTGGAAGTCGACGGCGTTCGCGGTGGATTGCTGATCGGCGTGCAGCAGGCGCCACACGTCTTCGCTCAGCGAATAGTTGTAGTGGATGCCCGCGATGCACTGCATCGTGCGGCCATAGCGCAGCGCGAGGCCGACGCGGTACACGTACTTCAGCTTGCCGATGTTCGACGTGCCGTAGTGCGCGATCGGAATGCCATCGTCGGTGGCGGGCAATAGTCCCGGCATCGAGTGGTTCCACAGGATCTCGTCGCCGAGCTCCGCGTAGACGAAACGATGCAGCACGTCGAGTTGCGCGAGGGTTTCGGCGGCGTCCTGCTCAGCCGGCGTGATCAGCTCGAGCAGCGCCTCGGAGTAGTCGGTCGTCAGCGACGGGTGCGTGAGCGCCGAGCCGAGCGCGCGCGGATGCGGAGTCATCGCGAGTTGGCCGTTGCGTGTCACGCGCAGGCTTTCCCTTTCGATGCCGCGCAGGCCGCGTATCAGCACATCGCGATGCGGGCTCGAGTCGAGCACGGACAGGCGGTGCGAAAGCGCGTCGGTCGTGCAGGAGGGTGTGGTGTTTGGCATTGATGCAAGTCGCGCGTTGCCGGTCGCCGTGTATCGCCGGACGATTCACAGACGGTATAGCGGCTGACAACGTTCGGCGGAATTTTCAGTAGCGGGCACTTTAACATCTCGCCAGAACCGCTGCTTGCGGTCGCTTCGCCGGAGTTTCAGCGGGCATGTCGAGTTCGCGCTGAACTACGCCATCCCCATCAGCACGTCGCGACGACCCTCACCTCATCCCCCGCGCGCCGCGCCCGCCCGATCCGCCACCTCGTTCCACAGATGCATCGCGGCATACGCGCGATACGGCCGCCACGCGTCGGTGCGGCTGCGCTGTTGCGCGGGCCGTACGAGTGAAGGATCGCGCGCGCAGATCGATTGCATCAGCACGAGATCCGACTCGGGCCATGCATCGGGATCGCGCCATGCACGCATCGCGACGTATTCGACAGTCCATGGGCCGATGCCCGCGAGCGCGAGCAATGCGGCGCGCAGGCTCGCGGCGTCGACGGTGTCGCTGCTGTCGAGCGGCACGTCGCCACTCGCGACCGCACGCGCGAAGCCCTGCAACGCGGCGACGCGTTTGCCCGGCATGCCGATCTGCGCGAGATCGACTTCGGCGAGTGCGGCCGGCGTCGGAAAACGCCACGCGGTGTTTTCGTGCGGATGCGCGTCGATGCGTTCGCCCGCTCGCTGCACGAGCCGTCCGATGATGGTCGTCGCGGCCTTCACGCTGACCTGCTGACCGACGATCGCGCGCACCACAAGTTCGAAGCCGGACCACGCGCCCGGCACGCGCAGGCCGGGCACCGCGGCGACGAGCGGCGCGAGCCACGGGTCCGCCGCGAGTCCGGCGGCGATCTTCTTTGGATCGACGCGCAGATCGAACATTCTTGCGATTGGCGCGGCCAGTGCATCGGCGTGGCGGCTCGCCGGCCCTTCGATGCTCGCGACGATGCAGCGCTTGCGCGGATGCAGCCGCACGCTGAGTGTGCCGCCGTCGCCGTTGCAGTCGATCGCGCGACGATACGCGCCGTCCTCGACGGCTTCGACGCCAGGCGTCGCGCGGCCGCTGAAAAAGCGCAGCAGCCGCGGCCAGTCGAACGGTGCCTTGAACGGTAATTCGAGAGTTGCAACCTCGTTAAGCGTGCTCAAGCGGCTTGATCCAGTTGGGAGTTGTGGGAGTCGGCGTCTGTGCGGCTTGCGTCGCGGCGGGGCGCGTCGCTGACTGAAACGCTGCCTGCGTGCTGCGCCTCATTGTCGAGCAACGCAGCCTTGCGCGGCAGCCCCCAGCGATAGCCGGCGAGCGCCCCGCCCTTCTGCACGACGCGATGGCAAGGAATCGCGAGCGCGACCGGGTTGGTCGCGCATGCGCTCGCGACGGCGCGCACCGCCCGCGGCGAGCCGACCGCCTCGGCGATCTGCGAATAGCTGCGTGTCTCGCCGTACGGGATCCGCCGCAGCGCCTCCCACACGCGCTGCTTGAATGCGGTCGACGCGATATCGAGCGGCAACTCGAAGTCCTGGCGCGTGCCGCGCAGATACGCGTCGATCTGCGCGATGAACGGCGCGAGCCGGCCGGCGTCTTCACGCAGCTCGGCATTCGCGAACTCGCCGCGCAATTCGTCGATCAGCAGCGCGGTGTCGTCGCCGAAACCGATCTTGCAGATGCCCTTGTCAGTCGCGGCGACCAGCACGAAGCCGAGCGAGGTCGGCGCGCTCGCATAGCGCACCGTCAGGCCCGCGCCCTTGCGGCGATACGCGGACGGCGCCATGCCGAGCTCGGCCGGCGCGCTGTCGTACATTCGCGACGGCGAGCCGAAACCGGCGTCGAGCGTCGCGCGCGTGACGTCGGCGCCGCCCTGCAGCGCATCGCGCAACGCGGCGCCGCGCTGCGCGGCCTGGTACTGACGCGGCGAGACGCCGACCACGCGCTTGAACAGGCGCTGCAAATGGAACGGGCTCACGTGCACGGCATCGCTCAGTTGCGCGAGCGTGAGGCGCTGCTGCGGATCGGCGTCGAGCGCGGCGCACGCTCTGGCGACGATGTCGAGCTCGCGCGGCAGACCACCGGGCTGGCAGCGCTTGCAATCCCGAAAGCCCGCGGCGCGCGCGGCGGCGGCATCGGTGAAGAAGGCGACGTTTTCGCGGCGCGGCTGGCGCGACGCGCACGACGGCCGGCAGAACACGCCGGTCGTCCTGACCGCGTAGAAGAATGCACCGTCGGCATCGCGGTCGCGGTGGATGACGGCGTCCCAGCGTTCGTCGTCGGTGCGCCACTGGGTGGTGTCGACGTCGGCGGCGGTGCGCATGAGGGCGGAACGGCGAGTGGAGGCGTTCATGATGTCCTGGGGCCCAGACGGGCAGGCAGTGTCGATGCTCATCAATTTAGGCCCGATCGCTACACAGTACGCGCCGGTTCTTGCTCTGTCATTCGGACGCGCTTGTCCTTACCCATGGTGGGGTCGAACCCGGCAAACCACAATCCGAAGCGCCTTGGAATGCCTGCGGCCGGGCGTTTTGCCTCGAAGTGCGGCAATTTCGCACGATATCGGGTTTTCCCTTAAAAAGTTATTGCGTCGCACCAAGCCGATGTGTATATTAGTACCTGTCTCCTCCATGTCTCCTCCTGATATGGATTCAGCCCGCTCCACTTGAGCGGGCTTTTTTTTGCCTACGTTTTTTGTCCGCGCCTGGTCCGCATTTGGTCCGGTTCGCCCACGACTTCCCGCCGATCTACCCCCGCCCTTTCTCCTACACTTCCTAATCGGATCTCCGAACTAGCGAAAGGGCGTTCGACATGAAAATCCACATTCGCGAGATCGACCACGTCGTGATCCGGGCGACGCACGTCGAAACCCTCGCGCGCTTTTACTGCGACGTACTCGGTTGCAGCGTTGAAAAGGAGCAGCGCGAACTCGGCCTCACGCAACTGCGCGCGGGCCGATCGCTGATCGATCTGCTGCAGGTCGGCGCGAAGCTCGATCGCGCGGAAAACGGCGCGGCGGGCACGGGGCGCAACATGGACCACCTGTGTCTGCGCGTCGAGTCGTTCGACGCCGACGCGCTGAAGGCGCATCTGAGCGCGCATGGTGCGCGGCTCGGCGAACAGGGAGTTCGTTATGGCGCGGACGGATTCGGGCCGTCGCTGTATCTGTTCGACCCGGAGGGCAATATGGTCGAACTGAAGGGGGCGCCGGAAGCGGCGCGGGTCACGTCGCTCTGAATGCGAGAACGAAGCGGCGCAAAAACCGGTTCAGACCTGAGCCATCATGCATCGGCTTGCGCCTTCAGTACGGTCCAGTCGATCTTCACCGCATCGGCTTCGGCGCTGCCGAGCCATGCTTCGCCGTCCTGCACTGTGCATTGCAGCCGCATCGTGCGTTCGGCAAGCGAGCCGAGCGATGCCGCGACGTCTTCGCCGAGCGTCCAGACCGTCACGTTGCGCAGACGCTCGACCTTGTTGCGCACGCCCTGCCACCAGATTTCCGAAGTACGCCCGCCATACGCGATCACGACCACGTGATTCGCCCGCCCGCTCGCCTTGGCGATGCGGCGTTCATCGGGCTGGCCGACCTCGATCCACGTGTCGATCGCGCCGGTCAGATCCTTCGCCCACAGATCCGGTTCGTCGACATCCGACAAACCTTTGCAGAACTCCAGCCGTTCCTGCGCGAACAGCGCGAACGCGGCGACGCGAACCATCATCCGTTCGTCGGTTTCGGAGGGGTGACGGGCGATCGTCAGCGAATGGTCGGCGTAATAGTGCCGGTCCATGTCAGCGATCTGCAGTTCCGCCTTGTATATCGTCGATTTGAGAGCCATGCCGTTGCTAAACCAGGCGCTCGCTCCACCGGAGCGCAGCGAAAATGAATCGTCGACGGCGCGTTGCCGTTTCTTGTGTTTGCTGTACATCGTATGTTCCTCCCGCGCCGTCAGCCGGTGCCTATGACACAGAAGGAAGCATTTACCGGGCCACCGCGGGCTCCGTGGCCGTGCCGTACACGTCGCGAGCCGCATCTCGCAGCGCGTCGAGCACGACGGCGGCCGCCGGCGACAACAGATGCGACTGGCGCGTGATGATACCGAATGTATCCATCCTGCAAGGCAAATCGATCGGTACGCGCTTCAATACCCCGTACTGTTGGTACTGACGCGCCACTTCATCGGGCAATACCGCCAACATGTCGCTTTGCAGCAGCAGGCTCGAAATCGCGAGGAAGTTGTTCGTATTGACGACGTTCTGCGGCGGATTCAGGCCGATCTGCGAAAACATCAGATCGAAGCGATGGCGCAGCACGCTGCCCGGCGGATGCAGCACCCACGCCGCGTTGACGATACCGCGCAGCGTCAATCCCGTTTCATTTTCGAGCGGATGGCCGGGACGCGCGACCACGCAGAGCGGTTCGTCGGCGAGCGGTTCGTAGCGCACGTCGGTCTTGAACTGGTTCTGCCGTTCGAGCACGCGGCCGATCATGATGTCGAGATCGCCTTCGGCGAGCCGCGGCAGCATCACGTCGGAGGTCTCGACCTCGGTCCAGATCTGCAACTGCGGATAACGCTCCTTCACGCTCGCGATCGCGCGCGGCACCATCGTCGCGGCGGCCGCGGCGATCACGCCGATACGCACCTGACCCGCGAGCCCCGAGCGCAGCGCCGAGATTTCGTCGTGCGCCTGGCTCAGGTTCGACAGCACCATGCGCGCATGGCGGATCATCACCTCGCCGTACAGCGTCGCGTGCATGCCGTGCGGCGTGCGGTCGAACAGGCTCACGCCGAGCATGTCCTCGAGCTCTTTCAACAGGCGCGACGCGGCCGGCTGCGTCATGCCGAGCACGTCGGCCGCGCGGCGCACGTTGCCCTCCTCCTCCATCGCGGCAAGCAGCAGCAACTGGCGCGTCTTTAGCCGCGCGCGCACGAACCAGTTCGAATAGCTACGCGTCATCGCAGGGTCTCCTAGGTTTTTACGAGCGATGTTTGTACGTTCTTCCTCGGAAGTTCCCATGATGCCATACCGAAACTGATATCGGATAAGCCTAAAAAGGGATTGGAAAGTTATTGGCACCGCTCATACCATTCGTGGACTTTTGTGAACTTCCGGTGCGCCTTTTCCCGCCGATGAACCGCGATCCGCTCGTCCCCCTCGTTGCCAGCCCGTTTCGCCATTACATCAATGGCGGATGGGAGACCGGCGCGACCGCGGGCGTGTCGCTCAATCCATCGGATCTCGACGAGCCGGTCGGCGAATACGTGCGCGCGGACGTGCGGCAGACCGACAGCGCGATCGAGGCCGCGCACGCAGCGTTTCGCGACTGGTCGCTCGCCTCTGCGCAGCGCCGCGCCGACGCGCTCGACGCGATCGGCAGCGAAATGCTCGCGCGCCGCGAGGAACTGGCCCGGTTGCTGGCGCGTGAAGTCGGCAAGGTATTGCCCGAGGCGCTCGCGGAAGCGACACGCGCGGGCCAACTGTTCAAGCTGTTCGCGGCCGAGGCGCTGCGCGCGTTCGTCGAGCCGCTCGCGTCGGCGCGTGCCGGCGTCGAAATCGACGTGACGCGCGAGCCGCTCGGGGTGGTCGGCATCATCGCGCCGTGGAGCGCGCCGCTCGCGATCGCCGCGGCGAAGATCGGCGCCGCGCTCGCGCACGGCAACTGCGTCGTCTACAAGCCGGCCGAGTCCGCACCGGCTTGCGCGGCGGCGCTCGCGTCGATCGTCAGTCGCGCGGGCTTGCCGGCCGGCGTGTTCAATCTCGTGATGGGCAGCGGACGCAAGGTCGGCGCGCGCATCGTCGCGCATCCGCTCGTCGCCGCGATCAGCTTCACCGGTTCGTCCGATACCGGCACGCGCGTGCTGCAGGCCGCCGCGACGCGCCAGGCGCGCGTGCAGCTCGAGATGGGTGGCAAGAATCCGTTCGTCGTGCTGGCCGACGCCGATCTCGACAGCGCGGTCGACGCGGCGCTCACCGGTGCCTTCAGCGCGACCGGCCAGCGCAGCACGGCGGCCGCACGGCTGATCGTCGAACGCGCGGTGTTCGCGCCGTTCGTCGACGCGTTGCAGGCGAAGCTCGCGAAACTCACCGTCGATCACGCGTTGAAGCACGGCACCGATATCGGTCCGGTGGCGAACGCCGCGCAGCTCGAACGCAACCTCGACTACGTGCGTGTCGGCGAGCAGGAAGGCGCGCAGTTGCTGCGCGGCGGGCGGCAACTGGAGCGCGCGACGCGCGGCTATTTTTTCGAGCCGGCGCTGTTTATTGGCGAATCGGAGCATCGCATCGCGCGTGAAGAGATTTTCGGGCCGCTCGCGGTCGTGCTGCGCGCGGACGATTACGAACAAGCGCTACATCTCGCGAACGACACCGCCTACGGACTGTGCGCCGGCATCTGCACGCGCTCGCTGGAACGCGCGCGGCATTTTCGCCGCCACGTGCAGGGCGGTCTCGTCACGATCAATCTGCCGACCACGGCCGTCGAGCATCACGGACCCAGCGGCGGGCGCAAGGCGTCGGCCTATGGCGCGAGCGATGCCGCGTTCTGGACCGCCGCGAAAACGGCGTACCTGGCGAGCTACAAGCAATGAGCCGCGCCACCGTTTTCACCGCGACTTGCGCGAACCGCCCGGCATGCCGCGCGCAGATCCGCCCCGATTCGCGCGACGGCTGACGCCGCCCGCGTTACCCCGCTGCGACTACACGACATCAATGCAGCTTTTCACCCACAGGAGACAGTAGATGACCAGCAAGCTTCGCCGTTTGACCCTGACCGCGATGGCCGCCGCCGCCCTCGCCGCCCCGTTCGCCGCACAACTGTCCGCCCACGCGGATGAGCCGCTCAAAGTCGGCTTCCTCGTGAAGATGCCCGAACAGGCGTGGTTCATCAACGAACAGAAAGCCGCGACCGCGCTCGGTAAGAAGGACGGATTCTCGGTGGTCAACATCGGCACGCCCGACGGCGAAAAGGTGCTGGCCGCGATCGACAACCTCGGCGCGCAAGGCGCGAAAGGCTTCGTGATCTGCGCGCCCGACGTGCGTCTCGGACCGGCGATTCAGGCGCGCGCGAAGCGCTACAACATGAAGTTCGTGACCGTCGACGACCAGTTGGTCGATTCGACCGGCAAGCCGCTTGCGAACGTGCCGCACCTCGGCATGTCGGCCTTCAAGATCGGCAACCAGGTGGGCCAGGCGATCGCCGACGAAATCAAGCGCCGCGGCTGGAAGCCTGAGGAAGTCGGCGCGCTGCGTATCACGGACTATGAACTGCCGACCGCGAAGCTGCGCACCGACGGCGCGACGCAGTCGCTGCTCGCCGGCGGCTTCAAGAAGGAAAACGTCTTCGACGCGCCGCAGAAAACCACCGACGACGAAGGCGGCTTCAACGCGGTGTCGCCGGTGCTCGCGCAGCATCCGAACATCAAGAAGTGGGTGATCTTCGCGCTCAACGAGGAAAGCGTGCTTGGCGGCGTGCGCGCGACCGAACAGCTGCATATTCCGGCCGCGGACGTGATCGGCGTCGGCATCAACGGCGCGGGCGAGGCGTTCGCCGAGTTCCAGAAGAAGGAACCGACGGGCTTCTACGGCACGATCGCGGTCAGCTCGACGAACCACGGCAAGGAAAGCACCGAGAACCTTATCGAGTGGATCAAGGACGGCAAGCAGCCGCCCGCCGACACGCAAACCACCGGCAAGCTGATGGTGCGCGGCAACTGGCAGGACGTGCGCAAGGAACTGGGTATTTAAGCGAAGTTCTCGCAGCAGACGGCGGGCCGCCTCGTGCCTCGCGTTTAGCGCGAGCGCGGCCCGCTCAGGTTTCATCCGTTCGAGGTTTTTCGATGACGTCCTTATTCACCGGGTCTCATGCCAGCGAGGCGGCGCTCGCGCCCTCGCGTGCATCGACGCCCGCATCCGACGCCCCCTATCTCCGGCTCGACGGCATCACCGTGCGCTTTCCGGGCGTGCTCGCGCTCGACCAGGTCTCGCTCGAAGTGCGCCGCGGCGAGGTGCACGGCCTGATGGGCGAAAACGGCGCCGGCAAATCGACGCTGCTGAAGGTGCTGTCCGGCGTCAATCATCCTGTCTCGGGCGCGTTGTCGCTCGACGGCATCGAGCAGCAGTTCGCGACGACCAAGGCGGCGATCGCCGCGGGCATCGCGATCATCTATCAGGAACTGCATCTGGTGCCGGAGCTGACGGTCGCCGAGAATCTGATGCTCGGCGCCCTGCCGAATCGCTTCGGCGTACTGGACGAAAAGGCTTTGGTCGCGCGTGCGATGCGTGAGCTCGAACGGCTCGGCGAAAAGCTCGATCCGTCGCAGCAGGTCAAGCATCTGTCGATCGGTCAGCGGCAGATGATCGAAATCGGCAAGGCGCTGATGCGCGACGCGCGCGTGATCGCGTTCGACGAACCGACCAGCTCGCTGTCGTCGCGCGAAACCACGCAACTGTTCCGCATCATCCGCGCGCTGAAGGCCGAAGGCCGCGCGATCGTCTACGTCACGCACCGGATGGATGAAGTCTACGAACTGTGCGATCGCGTCACCGTGTTTCGCGACGGCCGCCGCATCGACACTTTCGAGGCCGGCGCGGGACTCGATCGCGATCGGCTGATCAGCTGCATGGTGGGCCGCTCGATCACCGATGTGTACGGCTATCGCGCGCGCGAGCACGGCGACGTGCAGCTTCAGGTCGACGGCCTGATGGGACCGGGCCTGCGCGAACCGGCATCGTTTTCGGCGCGCAAGGGCGAGATCGTCGGCTTCTTCGGGCTCGTCGGCGCGGGCCGCTCCGAGTTGATGAAGCTGATCTACGGCGCGGTCAAGCCGAGCGCCGGCGAGGTCGCGCTGAAGGGCAAGCGCGTGCAGTTCGCCACGCCGCGCGACGCGGTGCGCGCCGGTGTCGCGCTGTGTCCCGAGGATCGTAAGCAGGAAGGCATCGTGTCGATCGCGTCGGTGTCGGACAACCTGAACATCAGCTGCCGCCGCCACTTCAGCCGCTTCAACGTGCTCAACAGCCGCAAGGAAGCGCAGACCACGCGTGAGTTCATCGGCAAGCTCGCGATCAAGACGCGCAACGGCGATACGCCGATCGGGACGCTGTCCGGCGGCAATCAGCAGAAGGTGATCCTGTCGCGCTGGCTCGCCGAAGAGATCGACGTGTTCCTGATGGACGAGCCGACGCGCGGCATCGACGTCGGGGCGCGCAGCGAGATCTATGGACTGCTGTATGGGCTCGCCGAGGCAGGCCGCACGGTCATCGTCGTGTCGAGCGATCTCGCCGAGGTGATCGGCGTGACCGATCGCGTGATCGTGATGAAGGAAGGCCGCATTGTCGGCGATCTGCCGAAGGCGCAGGCCACGCCGGATGCGCTGATCAAGCTGGCATTGCCGCGCTGATCGCCCAACGGATCGCGCCACCAGACCTCTTACCGAATACCGCAACGAAAACGGCATTGAATGGAACAGACATCATGAATACACCTTCCACCGATTCCTCGACCCCCGCCGTCGCCTCCGTGGGCTTGACCGCGCGCGCCGCGCGCATCTGGGACCTCATTAACAAGTCCGGCATCGTGATGGTGTTCGTCATCCTGTTCGCGGTGCTGTCGTTCACGGTCCCAGACTTTCTGAGCACGCGCAATATCCAGGGCCTGCTGCTGTCGGTCACGCTGATCGGCTCGATCTCCGTCACGATGATGTTCGTGCTCGCGCTCGGCGAGGTGGACCTGTCGGTGGCGTCGATCGTCGCGTTTTCGGGCGTGGTGGCTTCCGTGCTGATCACCGCGACGCACAGCGTGTTAGTCGGCATCACGGCCGGCGTGCTCGCGGGCGGCGCGGTCGGGCTCGTCAACGGCACGCTGGTGGCACGCTACAAGATCAACTCGCTAATCGTCACGCTCGCGATGATGGAGGTCGTGCGCGGCCTCGCGTACATCACGTCGAACGGCGACGCGGTGATGATCTCCGAGGAGCGCTTTTTCGATCTCGGCGGCGGCTCATTCCTCGGCATTTCTTATCCGATCTGGAGCAACATCGTCGGCTTCGTTCTGTTCGGCTTCCTGCTGAAAAAGACCGTGTTCGGCAAGAACGTGCTGGCCGTCGGCGGCAATAGCGAAGCGGCTGTGCTCGCGGGGCTACCCGTCACGCGGATCAAGATCACCGTGTTCGTGCTGCAAGGCCTCGTGACCGGCTTCGCAGGCGTGATGCTCGCGTCGCGCATGAGCCTCGGCGATCCGAAGACGTCGGTCGGGCTCGAGCTCGGCGTGATTTCCGCGTGCGTGCTCGGTGGTGTGTCGCTGACGGGAGGTGTCGCGACGATCTCCGGCGTGCTGGTCGGCGTGCTGATCATGGGCTCCGTGCAGGACGCCATGAGCCTGCTGAACGTGCCGACGTTCTATCAGTATCTGATTCGCGGCGGCATCCTGCTGCTCGCGGTTCTGTTCGACCAGTTCCGCCGCAGCAAGCGCGTGCACTGACGCGCCGTTGCTCGTGGCCGGTTTCCTGCGCTTTGCGAGAAGGCGTACTGCCGATGCGGGTCGATAAAACCCGCATCGGCTTTTTTATTGCAGGAAGCCTGGCAGTATCAAAAGCAATAAAAAACGGCTTGGCATCGGAATGCCCAAGCCGTTTCCTTTAGCTCACGCGTTCACGCCTGCGACTTTTAAAGCCGCAGCGGATACGCATGCGACCGTATTCCGGCTTTTGCCGGAATACCGGTGTTGTACTTATTGCTTGATGAATCGGTCGTTCGCCCAGAGCCCCTCGGTATCGCTATTGGCTGAATTCACGAACTCGACGTCGTGGCCGACCACGCGCACCACGCGGAAACTCGAGTCGGTCGGAGTCGACACGCATTGATATCCGGAGAAGAATTCCTGCATCTGCTGCTGTTCACCGGCTTGCGCGTGGTGATCGGCGGCATCGAGCTTGTCCTTCGATACGCAGCCATAGGCATTGGCCTTGAACTGGATCGTTTGCTGCGGCTTGATCACGACGTCTTGCGCCTGAACGCTAGCGGCAGCCAAACCCGCGATGGCGAAAACAACGGCAATTCGAGTTTTCATTCGTTCCTCCGGGCGGGCCGAAAAAATCTCGGTTAGCTATGTATTTAACTTTAACGGTGGACCCGCATCTCGCACTCTAGGAGAACCGATGAGAACGACAAGCACATCTTGTGTGCGGTCGCAACAGTGGCGAATTGTCGCACCTCCTGTCGAAGCTGATTAAAGCTTGAGCACGCGCGTAATCGAATGGCAATGAAACGAATAACTAAAAAGCCGATCCTTGCATGGCTTTAGCTGGTAAAGCTTTGCGCGCGCATTCACGTAAACGCGTAGCGTCAATTAAGAAATTTAATACAATTTAATCAATGGTTTGTGCATCGCACACAAAGTCAATCCGCAGGCAAAAGCTGCGATGCGCAATAACGCGGCAGGTGCAGAAAATAAACAGTGCCAGCCGTCTATCACGGGTTTCGGTGACACGCTTGCAACGCGCCATTGCCGAAAACGCACGAAAAAAGCCGCGCGGCGCAAAGCCACATGGACAGGCGAGGGGGCGCAATCGCAGTGCGATGTACCCTTCGCGTGCCGCCTGAATCCAAGTCGATCTTCGTTGAGCCGACATGCGGGTACAGGCGGTGCTCTACAATGAAAACGAATCTCCGACATTGGAGGCTATCGTGAACGAGCACGTAATACTCGGGATTTTTCTGGTCGTTCCGTTGCTGATCGTCATGTTTCTTTTTTCCGACGAACTGTGGCAGGAGCATCGAGACCTGCACAACGGACGGCCGTTGCCAGCGCGTCCCAGACGCATCGACTGGCGGCATCCGCTACGCCGTTCGCGCAAGCGGCTCTGAGATTGCGAAGCGGGTCCCAAAGAAAAAAAGCCTGCCACAGGGGCAGGCTGAAAAAAGAGATCCACACTCAATGCCTTGAACACAAGGCAATAGCAGTCTAGTCGCGACGCGCCAATCGGTGGTTTCAACGGCTTTTACAGTTGTTACCGGGCGTGACCGTAATGTGGGGCGCGACGTTGCGTCGGCAGCCCTCGCGTCGCGCGTCAATGGGCGCGCCAGTGCGCGCGAATCCGTTTGGCGAGCGCCTCGAGCGTGTCCGGATCGGCGACCTCGCGCGCATGCAGCTTCAGCGGTTGGCCTTCCCAGCGCGGAATCACATGGAAGTGGACGTGCGGCACTGTCTGTCCCGCCGCCGCGCCGTTGAACTGGCCGATGAACACGCCGTCAGGACGCAGTGCCGCGCGCACCGCGATCGCAAGCCTTTGCGCCATGCGCGTCGACGCGACGAGCGCCGCATCCGACAGATCGAAAATTTCCGCGACCGCTTCCTTCGGCACGACGAGCAGATGGCCGTCGGCTTGCGGCATCAAGTCCATGAAAGCCAGCGCCTGGTCGTTTTCGGCCACCTTGATGCACGGTAGTTCGCCGCGCAAGATTTTGGCGAACGGGTTGCTGTCGTTGTAGCTCATCGCGTTTCCTTTCATTTGGGCTGGGTTCGATTCACGGGTCGAGCGGGATACTGTTTTTTGCGTAGCTTCGCACCGCGGGTTTCCTATTCTCTACCCGAACGCTTACGTCACGCGTGCGGCACGCCGGATCGCTTGAGGCGGCTGGCCGAACGCGCGCAAAAACGCGCGCCGCATCCGCTCGGGGTCGATGAAGCCAGTGTCGGCTGCGACGGTTTCGATCGAATGACGGCCGGTTTCGAGCATTGTGCGAGCCGCTTCGACACGTAGCGCCTCGATCGCGCGGGCCGGCGACTGGCGCGTCTCGTCGCGAAACGCGCGGCTGAACTGGCGCGGGCTCAGATGCGCGACGTCGGCGAGTTGCTCGACAGTCAGCGGCTCGCGCAGATGGCTCTTCGCATACGACAGCGCGTTCTGGATCCGATCGGATTTCGGTTCGAGATCGAGCATCGCGGAGTACTGCGATTGCCCGCCGGTGCGCCGGTGATAGACCACGAGCTTTTTCGCGATCACGCGCGAAACCGCGACGCCGAGGTCGTTCTCGACGAGCGCGAGGCACAAATCGATACACGCGGTCATGCCGGCCGACGTCCACACCGAGCCGTCGACGATGAAGATGCGGTCCTCGTCGACCCGCGCGCGCGGAAAGCGCCGTTGCAAATCGCGCGCATGCGCCCAGTGCGTAGTCGCCTGGCGGCCGTCGAGGATGCCCGCTTCGGCGAGCACGAACGCACCGGTGCAGATGCTTGCGGTGCGGCGCGAGGCGGCGAGGGCGTCGTTCAGAAACGCGAGCAGCCCCGGCGACGACGGCGCGATCTCCATCGCGCCGGTGACGATCACCGTGTCGTAGGCGGGATCGCCGAACGGCCGCGTCGCGACCTCGACGCCCGCCGAGCTGCGCACCATGCCGCCGTGCTCGGAGATCACCGCGACGTCGTACGCGGGCTCGTCGGTGTCCTGATTGGCGAGTTCGAAAATCGATACCGCGACCATGTCGAGGATCTGAAAGCCCGGAAAGACCACCACGCCGATGCGTTTCATGTGTGATGTCCTTAAACGAGGTAAATACGACATTTGAGACAAAACGGTACGCGCGTAAACTCAGCTCGTCAACACCGCCGTATCAGCGCAAAGCCGCCAGGCGGCGAGTTCACGGATGGTCCCATTCACCGGACAGGGCGGCCGCATCATGCGCAGCCCGCAAGGAGAGCTTCAATGGCAACGCAGGCAGACAAGGGCGTACAAGGCAATTCGAACGAAGGCAAGGGTACGGCGGTGGTCACGGGCGCATCGTCGGGTATCGGCGCGGTCTACGCGGACCGGCTCGCGCGACGCGGCTACGACCTGCTGCTGATCGCGCGCGACGGCGCGCGCCTTAGCAGCCTCGCCGACCGGCTGACGAAGGAAACCGGCCGCCGCGTGAGCACCGTCAGCGCCGATCTGACCGACAAGGCCGACGTGCGCCGCATCGAGAACCAGTTGCGCGCCGAGCGGGGCATCACGATGCTGGTCAACAACGCGGGCGTCGGCGCGACCGCGACGCTGATCGACTCCGACATCGATGAACTCGAGCAGATGATCGAGCTGAACGTGACCTCGCTCACGCGCCTGACGTCGGCAGTGTTGCCGGGCTTCATCGCGCGCGGCGCCGGTACGGTGATCAATATCTCGTCGATCGTCGCGCTGGCGCCGGAATTGTTGAACGGCACCTATAGCGGCACCAAGGCGTACGTGTTGAACCTCACGCAGTCGCTGCATCACGAGTTGGGCGACAAGGGCGTGCGGCTGCAAGCGGTGTTGCCGGGTGCGACGAGCACCGCATTCTGGGATCGCGCGGGTCTAGCGGTCGAGAACCTGCCTTCGCAGATCGTGATGAGCGCCGAGGACATGGTCGACGCAGCGCTTGCCGGTCTCGACCAGGGCGAGCTGGTGACGATCCCGTCGTTGCCCGATGCCGCCGACTGGGAGCGTCTGAACAGCGCGCGTTTGCATCTGCAGCCGAATCTGTCGCGCAGCGCGCCGGCTGAGCGCTATACGCGCGCCGTGGCGGCGTAAACCGAAGGTTGAGGAGGGCGGCGCCAGACTCAGCCGCTCACGGCCACCTGATTCTTGCCGTCGTGTTTCGCGCGATACAGGCCGACGCCGGCCGCCTCGATCAGCGTCGTGACCGGTTCGGCGGCCGACGGCACCACCATCGCCGCGCCGATGCTGATCGTGACGACGCCCTCTGCCGAGCCCGCATGGGTGATCGCGCGGTCTTCGACCGCGATGCGGATTTTCTCCGCGAGCAGGCGCAAGCCGCCCGCCGACGTGTCCGGCACGACCACCGCGAACTCCTCGCCGCCGAAGCGCGCGGCGAGATCCAGTGAATGGCCGAGGCACGCTTCGATCGTATGCGCGACGCTCTTCAGCACTTCGTCGCCGGCGACGTGCCCATAGGTGTCGTTGTAGCCCTTCAAGTGATCGACGTCGATCATCAGGAGGCCGAGGCCGGTCTTGTTGCGGCTGCCGCGGTGCCATTCGGCGGCCAGATACTGGTCGAGGTAGCGGCGGTTCGACAGGCCGGTCAGACCGTCCAGATGCGTGAGCCGCTGCAACTCCAGATTCGTCGCCAGCACTTGCCGCTGAGATTGCCGCAGCGCGTGATACGCCTCGTCGCGTTGCAGCAGGTGTAGATACGAGCGCGAGTGATAGCGGATGCGCGCTATCAGCTCGATGCGGTCGGGCAGCTTCACAAGGTAGTCGCTCGAACCGGCCGCGAACGCCGCGCTTTTGGCGAGCGGCTCTTCGTCGGTCGACAGCACGACAATCGGGATGTCGCGAGTGGCGGGATTCAGCCGGTATTGCCGCACCAGCATCAGACCGTCGCCGTCCGGCATCACGAGATCTTGCAGGATCACCGTCGCGCGCGTTTCCTCGGCGCAGCGCACCGCGTCTTCCCATGACGCGCAGTAGCGAAAGTCGATGCCCGGCTCGTCGGCGAGCGCCTCGCGCACCCCTCGGCGATGACCGCCTGGTCGTCGACCAGCAGCACCATGATCGGGCACTCGGCCGCCGGCGGGCCGGCGAGGATGCGCGCGAGCGCGTCGTCGCAGCCGAGACTGGGCTCATCCTCAGCGACGAGCGCGTGCGCCCGCGCGTTCGCGTCGTCTGCGGGATGCAGCGTTGTGGCGTTCTGGGGCGGTTTAGAGGTGTCCATGTGGTTCGGCCAGAGTGAAGTTCAGGAAGGGCACGTCAGGTTGCGGGGAGGCGAGGCGCTCGTTGACCGCTGCCATTGGTCAGATAATAGTCGGCGCCCGGATCAAGGCCAGCGCGGCGATCTTCGCCGCGATGCCTGGATGAAAAGCAGCGCAATGCCCTGCGTGGGTTAACGTGTCCAATGTTATGCACCTGTTACAGAGTTAATGTCCGGTTACCAACTGCAGCATCTATTTCCGCGCGCGCCGGCGACAATTCGTCCATGCCTGAACGGCGGGAGCTCAATATGAAAAAGATCGCAGTGGCGTTGGTAATGGCGGGTAGTTTGACGGTGGCGGGCCAGGCGTCCGCGCACGGACACGGCGGTGATGTGGTGGGTGCGCTGATTGGCGGCGCGGTGCTGGGCGCGGTGGTCACCTCGGCGTTGACGCCGGCGCCGGTGGTCGCGTATCCGCAGCCGGTCTATGCCGAGCCTGCGTACCAGCCCGCGCCGGCTTACGCGGCACCGCCGCCCGGATATTGTTACGACCAGTATCAGCGCGCCTATGTCGCGTGCGGCGCACCGCCGCCCGGACGGTACGGCTACGCGCAACCGCAACCCGAGCCGCAGTGGTGAGCGCGGCACGGCTCTGATGCGCGGATGATTCAGCCGAACAACGCGCAGACAAAAAGGCCGTCGCCCAATGCGACGGCCTTTTCCATTTGAGGCACGGCTTAATGCTTGTGATGCAGCCACTCCGCGTAATGCGTGTCGAGCCAGCGCTCAAGCCTGGGCGGCCTGGACGGGTCGCGGTGACGCGACGCCATCCAGATGGCAAAGCCGACCACCAGCATGACGGCGGGCCCCATCAGATAGGCGAGCATTGATTCAGGCATCGGAACCTCCGTATCGGCTTGCATCCATCTCTCAGTGTAGGCGAAGGAAGCGGGGAAAGAACGACGATGTCAAACGGTCCAGAGAAGCGAAAAAAGGCGCATTTGCGCCCGGTTTGGAAACCTTTTTTGATGATTTTTCCTTTATTTGCTTAGCGTCTGGGCGAGCTCGCATTAGCCTGTGTACCAGCCTGTTACCGGCCTGACGGCAAGCGTCACATGGCGCCAAAACCCATGACAAAGCCGTCAAGCCGTCCCGTTCGCCGTCTGCCGCGCGACTTCCATCTGGCTATCGACAAAGTCCGCCCAACTCTGAAGCATGCGACGCTGCCACGCCGCTTCGTCGGTTGCTTCATGCTTCGCGATATCGCCCCCCGCGGCTGATTGCTGTTCCATGTCGCGCAGATGCGACGACGCGGTGCGACGAAAGTCATGCAGCACGAAATGCTCCACGTCGAGCCCCAATGCCTTGACCGCCTGGTTCAGCGTGCTTTTCGCGATCGGCCGATCGTCGCCCCTGACGCTCGGGAACACGAACGTCTCGCTGGTGCGCCCGCGCTGCAGCTCGCGCAGCAGCGCAACCGCCTGGCGCGGCAGACGGACGACGCGGTCCTCGCGCGCGCTCAGGCGCGCGGCGGGGATCGTCCACAGCGCGTTGTCGAGATCGAACTCGGCCCATGTCGATTCGACGAGGTCCGATTTGCGTGCCATCGTCAGCACCAGCAGATGCAGCGCGAGCTTCAGCGGACGGCGGATATTGGATGTGTCGATCGCGCGCAGCATGACACCGATCTCGGCGCCGGACAGCACGCGGGTGCGGCTGTCGAAGGTCGCGATCGAGCGCGCCGGTACGACTTCCGCGGGATTGCTGGTCGCGAGCTGGCGCCCGATCAGGTATGCGTACAGGCGCTTCACGACGTTGCGCGTGTGCAGCGCCATTTTCGGCGAGCCGCGGCTTTTGATGCGCTCGCAGATCGCGACGACGTCGTCAGCGGTGACCGCGCCGATCGGCTTGTTGCCGATCGCGGGCAGCACGTCCTTGTCGAGCGCGCGCCGCGTGGTGCGGCGATATTCATCCGACTTGCCGGCCAGCGCCGTCGCGAGATAAAGCTCGGCCGCTTCGCGCAGCACGTCGGCCTTGCTCTCGACACCGCGATCGCGCCGCGCGGTGGCGACCGGCGAGATGCCCTGCGCGACGAGCGCCGCGTACCTCTGCGCCTTCGCGCGCGCGACGCGCAGCGAAATCATCCGGTAATCGCCTATGGTCGCGAGCGGCTGACGCTTGCCGTTCAACGTATAGCGGAAGCGCCAGACCTTGGTGCCGGTCGTCATGACCTCGATCACGAGGCCGTTGCCGTCGGCGACGCAGTAGCGGGTCGCGCGCGGTTCGAGCGCGCGGATCTCGGATTCGGTGAGCGGAGTGGCGAGGCGAGGCATGCTTTGGGGACGCTGGACGTTCAGGCTCGGACAGCGTGGATTTTAAACCTTTGCCCGGTTGTGTACCAAAAATCCGGTGGGTTTTTGGTCGACGGAGCGCGATTTTCGCGTGCGCAGCGGCGCCGCCGATTCGGCCACGAGAGGTTATATGACGGCCCGATTGCGCCGACGCACAAGTTCGGCGTTACTTGCCGATACAGAATCGGCTGAAAATCACGCCGAGCAGATCGTCCGAACTGAACTCACCGGTGATCGAGTTTAGTTGATCCTGCGCGAGCCGCAATTCCTCGGCGAACAGATCGAGCGCCTGCGCGTTCTGTTCCGCATGCGCGGCGGCGGTCGCCAGATGCTCGTCGGCCGCGCGCAACGCGATCAGGTGCCGCTCGCGCGCGAGATAGACGCTCTCCGCGCCCGCCTGCCAGCCGGCAATCCGCAGTAGTTCGTCGCGCAGCAGCGCGACGCCGTCACCCTTCTTCGCCGACAGCCGCACCTCGCTAAGTTCGAGGTCGGCGTCGAGCGCCTGCGTCGCGGGCGCGAGCCCTGTCAGATCGGTCTTGTTCAGCACGCGGACGACGGGCACGCCGCGCGGAAAGCGTCCGGCGATCGTTTTGTCGTCGGCCGTCATTCCGGCGCGCGCGTCGAGCAGATGCAGCACCACGTCCGCGCGCTCGATCTCGCCCCAGGTGCGCTCGATGCCGATCTTCTCGACCTCGTCCTCGGTCTCGCGCAGACCGGCCGTGTCGATCACGTGCAGCGGGATGCCTTCGATCTGGATCGTCTGCGCGACCTTGTCGCGCGTCGTTCCGGCGATCGGCGTGACGATCGCGAGTTCGGCGCCGGCGAGCGCGTTCAGCAGCGACGACTTGCCGACGTTCGGCTGCCCCGCCAGCACGACCGACAAACCCTCGCGCAGCAACGCACCCTGGCGCGCCTCGCTCAGCACGTGCGCGAGACGCTCGCGTATGCGCGCGAGCTTGCCGCGCGCGTCGGCGGCTTCGAGGAAGTCGATTTCCTCTTCCGGGAAGTCGAGCGTCGCTTCGACCAGCATCCGCAGCGTGATCACCTCTTCGACCAGCGCGTGGATGTCGCGCGAGAACGCGCCGTCGAGCGAGCGGCCGGCCGAACGCGCGGCGGCCTCGGTGCTCGCCTCGATCAGATCGGCGACGGCCTCGGCCTGCGCGAGGTCGAGCTTGTCGTTCAGAAACGCGCGACGCGTGAATTCGCCGGGCTCGGCGAGCCGTAGACCGAACGCGCGGCCGGCGTCGATGCAGCGCTGCAGGACCAATTGCAGCACGACCGGGCCGCCATGACCTTGCAGTTCAAGCACGTGCTCGCCGGTGTACGAGTGCGGCGCCGGAAAGTACAGCGCGATGCCGCGATCGAGCGGATTGCCGCTCGCGTCGAGAAACGGCACGTAGCTCGCGTGACGTGCCGCGAGCGTCTGGCCGGTGAGGGCCTGCATCAACGGCTGGGCCGCCGCCGCGCCAGCGCGGCCGAACGAAATGCGCACGACGCCGATGCCTCCCCGGCCGGGCGCGGTAGCAATGGCAACGATGGAATCGGAGTCGGTCGTGAGCATGTGAAGTCGGGCGAAACGGGAGGGGCAGGGCAGGGCCGCGTCGGTCGAGCCGGCGCGAGGCATTGTAACGCGCGCGCCTCGCACTGAAGGGCTGGCGACCAGGACGCGAAGCGGATGACGTGCCCGTTTGCACCTTTCGTTTGAACAACTCGGATTTATCCCAATTAAGCTAGGATCATTACCGCCCTACTTAGGAACAGTTGAGACTCGGCAGGAACTGCAGTTCGGGCAAAGCCAAGCCTGGCAATCGAGAGATGAAAAAAATCAAATTCGCGCAACGCGTTATGGGGCGCGCGCTGCAAGCTAAAACTATCTCAAATAAGAGAAAGCAAAGCTTGATCGGTTGTCAACTGGCTGAACTCTGAATTGCACAATCTGGCCCATGCCGACCGACAAAGAAAAAGCCGCCTTCGCCAAGAGGCTGAAGGATCTGCTCGAGCCGCTGAAAATCCGCGGCGGGACCAAACTCGCCGAGCAATTCAATCTTCGCTATTACGGCGAGCGGCCCGTGACGCCCCAGACCGCCCACAAATGGCTGACGGGCACGACGATTCCGAAGCCGGACAAGTTGCGGACCCTCGCCGAATGGTTGAACGTCAAGGAGCACTGGCTCCATTACGGACCACCGCCCGGCGCCAGCGCACGACCGATGGCACGTGGCGAAAAATATCCACCGACACCCGAAACGATCGAACTCGCTTCGAAGATCGCATCGTTGACCCCGAAGGACCGGAATCTGGTCGAGGAAATGATCGTGCGTTTTTACGGCGAAGATTCCGACGAAGAGTGAACGACGAAACTCAAGCGCAGCCGCCCGCCGCATTTTCTTCAACCGCACCATAAAAAAAGCCGCCCGGTTCGCACCGGGCGGCTTTTCGTTTTCAGCTTGCGTCAAGGCGGCCCTGCGGGCCGCCGCCGGACGGAACATCAGGCCGGCTTCGCCTTCGAGCTGCCCATCATCCGCGTGATGTAGTACTGCTGCGCGATCGACAGCACGTTGTTCACGACGTAGTACAACACGAGACCTGCGGGGAAGAAGAAGAACATCACCGAGAACGCGATCGGCATGAACATCATCATCTTCGCCTGAACTGGGTCGGGCGGAGTCGGGTTCAAGCGGGTCTGCAGGAACATCGACACGGCCATCAGGACCGGCAGGATGAAATACGGGTCCTGCTGCGACAGATCCTGGATCCATAGAATCCATGGCGCGCCGCGCATTTCCACCGACGACAGCAACACCCAGTACAGCGAGATGAACACCGGAATCTGGATCACGACCGGCAGACAGCCGCCGAACGGATTGACCTTCTCGGTCTTGTACAGCTCCATCAGCGCCGCGTTCATCTTCTGCGAATCGCCCTTGAAACGCTCGCGCAGCGCCTGCATGCGCGGCGTGATCGCCTTCATGCGCGCCATCGATTTGTAGCTCGCGGCCGACAGCGGGAAGAACACCGCCTTGATCAACACCGTGAGCAGCACGATCGACCAGCCCCAGTTGCCGACATAGCTGTGAATCTTCGACAGCAGCCAGAACAGCGGCTTCGCGATGATCGTGACCCAGCCGTAGTCCTTCACCAGATCGAGACCCGGCGCGATACCTGCGAGCATCTTTTCTTCTTCCGGACCGGCGAACAGACGCGCGGACACGCTGACGGTCTGGCCCGGCTGGATGGTCGGCATCGCCTGCTTTATGCCGACGCGATACAGCGACGGATCGATCTTCTCGGCGTAGAACTCGCGCTTCACGCCTTCCTGCGGAATCCAGGCCGACGCGAAGTAGTGCTGGACCATCGCGACCCAGCCGTCGTTGGCCGACGTCGCGAAATCTTGCTTGTTCTTGTCGAGATCGCTGAACGTCATCTTCTGGAAGTGATGCTCGTTCGTGTAGACAGCCGGTCCGATGAACGTGTGCGAGAAGCGCGGCGTTTCGACCGGCTGGTCGTCGCGCACGAGCTCCATATAGAGTTGCGGCGTCACCGGCGTGGTGCCGACGTTCTGGACCTTCGTCTCAACGCCGATCACGTAGCTGCCACGCGTGAACGTATACGTCTTGATGACCCGGAGGCCGCCCTTTTCCGGCGACTCGAAGCTCATCTGGAACGAGTTCTGGCCGTCGGCCAGATGGGTCGGCTGATTCGGCATCAGCGTAAAGACGTCGTTGTGATTCGGGAAGTCACCGCCGAGCAGGCCGGTGCGCGCCAGATACGTGTGATTGTTCGTTTTGTCGAACAGCGTGATCACGAGATCCGGCTGCTTGCCGTCGCCCTGCTTGACGAGCGACAGGCGCGACAATGTGCCACCGCGGGTGTCGATTTCGCCGCTATAGACGTCGGTGCCGAACTTCACGAGCTGCGATTGCTCGGCCGCTGGCGCGTTGCCCGGCGCGGCCGCGTTGGTGGCCGGCAGATCGGCCGGCTGGCTGCCTGGTGTCGTGGTGCCCGGCGCGGCGCTGCCGGCGGTCTGGGTCGGCGTCGTGCTCGGGAAGAACATCGACGGGCGTCCGTGGTCGCGTTGCCAGTTGTCGAACAGCATGACAGCTGACATGAAAAAGATGACCCATAGGACGGTGCGTTTGATATCCATGCGTTGTCTCAGTGTCGATGGAACGGCGCGTCAGCGCTTTTCAGAAGTGGGTGGCGGGACGAGATCGATGCCGCCCGCGGAAAACGGGTGGCAGCGGCAAACACGCCTCACGGCGAGATAAGTCCCGTGCGCGGCGCCATGATACTGGATTGCCTCGCGCGCGTAATCAGAGCAGGAAGGGTAAAAACGGCACCGGTTGCCGAGCATGGGGCTCACGGCAAGCTTGTAAAAGCGCAATAAAGCGAAGAGTACCGTTTGCATGACTGGTGCGGCGGTATGGCGCCGCGCAACGTGAAGTACAGGACGGCGCCCGCGCTCTGAAGCTGCCGGCGCAACGCCCGTTGCGGCGACCGTGGTGCGGGCGGTCACTGCGTCATTCCGTCTTGGGCGCCTCCGCGGGCGGCACCTGACGACGGGTAATTTCGCGCGCTGCCTTGTCGAGCAGCGCCTCGATTTCGCTGCGGCACAGCGCCTTCAACGGCGACGACGACGCGCTCGGCAAAGCTTTTTTGTCGAAACGCGTGTGTAGACGCAGCAGCACATCCCAACCGCCGAATTCCGCGCGACGCAGCCGGAAGGCTTCGCGCGCGATCCGGCGCACCAGATTCCGCGTGGCCGCGCGCGGCGCATACTTCTTACCGATCACGAGGCCAAGACGCGCCTCGTTGCCGGTGGGCCGGCCGTACACGACGAAGTGCGCGGTACGGCGCCACGGCCGCAAACGAAAAACGGATGAAAATTCATCCGTTTTTAGCAGCCTTGCGGCTTTGGGGAAAGCGGCTTGCGCTCGCAACGGAACCGAGCCCGGTTGCTGCGCCCCGGCCGCTCCCGCTTCGCCGCAGGCTTCGGTCACAGCGCGCAATCCGCTTGCCTTAGATCGCGAGGCGCTTGCGGCCCTTCGCGCGACGTGCGTTGATGACCTTGCGGCCGCCAGCGGTCTTCATGCGAACGCGGAAGCCATGGGTGCGCTTGCGACGGGTAACGGAAGGTTGGTAAGTACGTTTCATGTTGCTCTCACTTGATCGAAAAAAACCGCGCGATCATCGCTGAAAGCGCAATGGCCGGTGGTTTGCTGAAATTGGTTTTCGCGGAACCCGCTATTTAAACTGGTTTTCCGTTGGCCGTCAATAGTTTAGCCGTCGTCCGGCGCAGCCGGGGTTTGCCGGACCGGGCGATCGGTCCCTGTGGATAACTCACTTTCGGGTCCGTTTTGGCGTTAGAATCTCGCCTTACTTCCCAAAAATGTTGCACGCCGCTCCGGCACGCTTGTCCCGCAGACCCTTGTGGCACAGGCGCCTGGGGCCGTTACGCCTGGCTGCTCAGGGCCTTGTTGCGCGCGCGCGACTGGGGCAGCGGCGACCGCCGTGCACACCATAACGATAGCAACTTGATGAACGAATTCTGGCAACACTGTTCCGCATTGCTGGAGCGTGAGCTTACGCCCCAGCAGTACGTGACGTGGATCAAACCCTTGGCCCCGGTCGCCTTCGACGCCGATGCGAACACGTTGAGCATTGCCGCGCCGAACCGCTTCAAGCTCGACTGGGTCAAGAGCCAGTTCTCCGGCCGCATCGCGGATATGGCCCGCGATTTCTGGCATGCGCCGGTGGACGTGCAATTCGTATTGGATCCGAAGGCCGGCATGCGTGGCCCAGCGGCCGGGGCGCCGGCTCCGTCGTCGGCACGCCCGACTTCGGCCGCGCCACAGGGCGGTAATGCCGGCGGCGGCGCGGCCGTCGATGCGGCTGTCGGCGCCGTGCAGGCCGCGCATGCCGCGCGCGCGAATCCCGCAGCCGCGGCTGCGGCGCTCGCAGCGCAAAACGCGAATTCGCGCAACGCCGCCGAAGACGCCGCAGACCTCGATTTGCCGAGCCTGGACGCGAACGAAGCCGCCGCCGGACGCCGCACGTGGCGCCCAGGCCAAGGCGTGGGCGCGGTGGCATCCAGCGAGAGCGACTCGATGTACGAGCGCTCGAAGCTGAACCCCGTGCTGACCTTCGACAACTTCGTGACCGGTAAGGCGAATCAGCTCGCGCGCGCCGCGGCGATCCAGGTCGCCGACAACCCCGGCATTTCGTATAACCCGCTGTTCCTGTACGGTGGCGTGGGCCTCGGCAAGACTCACCTGATCCACGCTATCGGAAATCAGTTGCTGATGGACAAACCCGGCGCGCGGATTCGCTACATCCACGCGGAACAGTACGTGTCCGATGTCGTGAAGGCGTACCAGCGCAAGGCGTTCGACGACTTCAAGCGCTACTACCACTCGCTCGACCTGCTGCTGATCGACGATATTCAGTTCTTTTCGGGCAAGTCGCGCACGCAAGAGGAATTCTTCTACGCTTTTGAGGCGCTGGTCGCCAACAAGGCGCAAGTGATCATCACGAGCGATACGTATCCGAAGGAAATTTCGGGTATCGACGATCGTCTGATCTCGCGCTTCGACTCCGGCCTGACGGTGGCGATCGAGCCGCCCGAACTCGAAATGCGCGTCGCGATTCTGATGCGCAAGGCGCAATCGGAGTTCGTGAGCCTGAATGAGGACGTCGCGTTCTTCGTCGCGAAGCATCTCCGCTCGAACGTGCGCGAGCTCGAGGGCGCGCTGCGCAAAATCCTCGCGTATTCGAAGTTCCACGGCCGCGAAATCACGATCGAACTGACCAAGGAAGCGCTGAAAGACCTGCTGACGGTGCAGAACCGGCAGATTTCAGTGGAAAACATCCAGAAAACGGTCGCCGACTTTTACAGCATCAAGGTCGCGGACATGTATTCGAAGAAGCGTCCGGCAAACATCGCGCGGCCGAGGCAGATCGCGATGTACCTCGCGAAGGAGTTGACGCAGAAGAGCCTGCCGGAAATCGGCGAGCTTTTCGGCGGGCGCGACCACACGACGGTGCTGCACGCGGTGCGCAAGATCGCCGACGAGCGCAGCAAGGACGCGCAGCTGAATCACGAACTGCATGTGCTGGAGCAGACGCTGAAGGGCTAAACGGGCTGGCGGCACGCGACCGTGAAATGGACGTCGGCGGCAGGAAACGCTGGAAGCGGCTACGCAGCGGTTGAATGAGGCCGCGAAAACGCTGTGAAATAGAGAAACGGGCAGGGGACTCACAACCCGGCGCCGCTGTCGGGTCCGAAGGGGAAAGGACAAGGAACGCGACGGTAAGCGTGCAGAAGCGACGTAAAAGGCGCGGCAAACCCGTGACGAATTTGCGGCGCAACCGGCCAGAAGTGGCGGAAAAACGAGCCTGCGAACCGGTAGCGCCGCGCAGCGGCGCGACAAACCGGCGGCAACCCGGACCACGCCCTACAAAATCGACCTGTTTATTCCCGAACTCGCCCCCAATTTAGTGAGGCGGTCCCGTTTTCAGGCACAATACAAGTTTAACCGCCCGGCGGCGACGGGCGGATTTCACGCCGTGTCGGGCGCTTTTCAGGGCGCCGGCGGGGAGCCGTGGCTGCACGCTGAAAAGCTTGTCCCGTAAGGCGTGCAGGCCGTTATATCAACGAAGGAACCCTATGCAACTGGTCAAGACCGAACGCGATAACCTCCTCAGGCCGCTGCAAACCGTGAGCGGCATCGTCGAACGCCGCCATACGTTGCCGATCCTCGCCAATTTGCTGATCACCAAGAACGGTCCTGAGGTATCGTTCCTGTCGACCGACCTGGAGTTGCAGATCACCACGCGCGCCGATTTCGGTGTGGGCGGCGATTCGGTCGCGACCACGGTGGCGGCGCGCAAGCTCCTCGATATTCTGCGTGCGATGCCTGACGGCCAGGTCACGCTGACGCTGAACGACAAGCGCCTGACCGTGCAATCCGGCAAGAGCCGCTTTGCACTGCAAACGCTCGCCGCGGACGAATTTCCGACCGTCGCTCAGGCCAAAGACTACGGCGCGAGCCTGGTGGTTCCTCAAAAGACGTTCCGCCAGCTCCTCGGCATGGTCCATTTCTCGATGGCCCAGCAGGACATCCGCTACTACCTGAACGGCATGCTGCTGGTGGTGGACGGCGACCAGTTGATGGCGGTCGCGACCGACGGTCACCGTCTCGCGTTCTCGTCGATGAAGATCGAGGGCTCGTTCGCGCGCCAGGAAGTGATCATTCCGCGCAAGACGATTCTCGAACTGCAGCGCCTGCTCGAAGACATCGACGATACGCTGAAGATCGACATCGCGCAGACGCAGGTCAAGTTCACGTTCGGTCAGGTTGAACTCGTATCGAAGCTCGTGGAAGGCAAGTTCCCCGACTTCCAGCGCGTGATTCCGAAGTCGCACAAGAACAAATTCCAGATTGGCCGCGAGGAACTGCAGCGTTCGCTGCAACGCGCGGCGATTCTGACGTCGGATAAGTTCAAGGGCGTGCGCTGCATCGTCGAGCCGGGCCAGTTGAAGATCATGTCGACCAACGCCGATCAGGAAGAGGCGCAGGAAGAACTTGAAATCGCTTACGACGGCGACAGCGTCGATATCGGGTTCAACGTCACGTATCTGCTCGACGTGCTCGCGAATCTGAAGGTCGACATGCTGCAGGTGAGCCTGGGTGATGCCAGCTCCAGCGCGTTGATCACGATTCCCGAGAACGACGAATTCAAGTACGTGGTGATGCCGATGCGCATCTGACACGTCCAACATCAAGAAAAACACCAAGGGGCGCAGCGCCCCTTTGGCGTTTTTATGGCGTTTTGAAAAGTACAGAGCAGCAACCTTGCAGTAGCGCAGAACCGGAAAAAATCCATGACTGAAACGAACAATACGCAGCCCGATAACAGCTACGGCGCCTCGTCCATCCAGATCCTCGAAGGTCTGGACGCCGTGCGCAAGCGGCCTGGGATGTACATCGGGGATACATCGGATGGCACCGGTTTGCACCACCTCGTGTTCGAAGTGCTCGACAATTCGATCGACGAAGCGCTCGCCGGGCATTGCAACGACATCCAGGTGATCATCCACGCGGACAACTCGATCTCGATCACCGACAACGGCCGCGGCGTGCCGACCGGCCTGAAGATGGACGACAAGCACGATCCGAAGCGCAGCGCCGCCGAAATCGTGATGACCGAGCTGCACGCCGGCGGCAAGTTCGACCAGAACAGCTACAAGGTGTCGGGCGGCCTGCACGGCGTGGGCGTGTCGTGCGTGAACGCGCTGTCGGGATGGCTGCGCCTCACCGTGCGCCGCGACGGCAAGAAGCACTTCATGGAATTCCACCGTGGCGTGCCGCAGAACCGCGTGCTCGAAGAAATCGACGGCGTGACCGTCTCGCCGATACAGGTGATCGGCGACACCGAAAACCGCGGCACCGAAGTGCATTTCATGGCCGATGAAACGATTTTCGGCAACGTCGAATATCACTACGACATTCTGGCGAAGCGGATTCGCGAACTGTCGTTCCTCAATAATGGCGTGCGCATTCGTTTGACGGATCAGCGCTCGGGCAAGGAAGAGGATTTTGCATTCGTCGGCGGCGTGAAGGGTTTTGTCGAGTACATCAACAAGAACAAGTCCGTGCTGCACCCGAACATCTTCCACATCATGGGCGAGAAGGATGGCGTCGGCGTCGAAGTGGCCATGCAGTGGAACGACAGCTACAACGAAAACGTGCTGTGCTTCACGAACAACATTCCGCAGCGCGACGGCGGCACGCACCTGACAGGTTTGCGCGCGGCGATGACGCGTGTGTTGAACAAGTACATTGCCGATCATGAGGTCGCGAAGAAGGCGAAGGTCGAAACGTCGGGCGATGACATGCGTGAAGGGCTGTCGTGTGTGCTCTCGGTGAAGGTGCCGGAGCCGAAGTTCAGCTCGCAGACGAAGGACAAGCTGGTGTCGTCGGAAGTGCGCGCGCCGGTCGAAGAAGTGGTCGCAAAGGCGCTCGAGGAATTCCTGCTCGAGACGCCGGGCGACGCGAAGATCATCTGTGGCAAGATCGTCGATGCGGCGCGTGCGCGCGATGCGGCGCGCAAGGCGCGTGAGATGACCCGGCGCAAGGGCGTGCTCGATGGTGTTGGTTTGCCTGGGAAGCTCGCGGATTGCCAGGAGAAGGATCCGGCGAAGTCCGAGATTTATATCGTCGAGGGTGACTCGGCGGGTGGATCGGCGAAGCAGGGGCGTGATCGGAAGTTTCAGGCTATCTTGCCGCTGCGCGGGAAGGTGCTGAACGTCGAGAAGGCGCGTTACGACAAGCTGCTTTCTTCCGAGCAGATCGTTACGCTGATTACCGCGCTTGGGTGCGGGATCGGTAAGGAAGACTACAACCTCGACAAGCTGCGCTATCACCGCATCATCATCATGACCGATGCGGACGTCGATGGCGCGCACATCCGGACGCTGTTGTTGACGTTCTTCTACCGGCAGATGCCGGAGATGATCGAGCGCGGGTATATCTATATCGCGCAGCCGCCGCTTTACAAGATCAAGGCGGGTAAGGATGAGCGGTATCTGAAGGATGAGTCGGAAGTGAACGCTCATATTCTTCGGCTCGCGTTGCAAGGGTCGGAGTTGCTTGCTGCTGAAGGCGCGACTCCGATTACTGGGGATGCGTTGGGTGAGTTGGCGCGGGCTTATCTGTTGGCGCAGGCGGTGGTTAATCGACTCAGCCGTCTGTATGACGCTGGTGCGCTTGAGGCGGTGATGGATGGCGTTGTTATCGATCTCTCCAGCGAGCAGGCGGCCGAGACATCGGCTCGCGCGCTCGAAACGAAGCTGCGGGATGATGCGCTGAAGCCTGAGGTGAAGGTGACCACGATGTATGACCCGGTGCGGGAGTTGCGCTCGCTGCGCGTCGCGCGGACGCATCATGGAAATCAGAAGATCTCCGTGCTCGATGAAGAGTTTCAGCTGACTGCGGATTATCAGCAGCTTGTGAATACCGCTAATACGTTCAAGGGGTTGATTGGCTCTGGCGCTGTGATCAAGCGTGGGGAGCGGAGTATGGCTGTCACCGACTTTAAGAGTGCGATGAAGTGGCTGCTGGCTGATGCTGAGAGGAATATGTCCAAGCAGCGCTATAAAGGCCTCGGGGAGATGAATCCGGAGCAGCTTTGGGAGACGACTATGGATCCTGCGGTGCGGCGTCTTCTTCGGGTGCAGATTGAGGATGCTATTGCTGCTGATGGCATCTTTACTACGCTCATGGGGGATGATGTGGAGCCGCGCAGGGCCTTTATTGAGTCGAATGCGTTGAGGGCGGGGAATATCGACGTTTGAGGGTTGTTGTAGGTAGACGCATAACCTGAGAAAAACGGGCCCATAAGTTGAGAAACTTATGGGTCTTTTTATTAATAGTCAGGCTGATGAACAATACGTCGACGTGCTGATACTGCTGTATTCATCTGCCACGGTCGCTTTATCGATAGCGCAGCGACCTCGCGCGGAGGGTGCGACGACATGAACGCGACGAGCCGACGCAAACCCGAATGCGATTTTTCCGAAAGGGAGGCGGGGCGGCTGACGCCGGTCAAATGCCGTGCGTGATTCAGATAGTAGTTTGGCCACGCTGCGCGTCATCAGGTCGCGCGCCTATCCGGCTTCGGCAACCCAGCCCTACCGGAAGGCGGCGCGCCGACCGCGCTCGGCGACTCCGGACGGCTAAAAGCCATCTGCCATCTGCCGTCACCGTCTGTCATATCACGACAATTCCGTCATTTGCATTGCATTCCTGCCCGGACCGCCTATAACGCTGCATAAATAACTCCGTCCGTACTCAAGGGAGACGGCCATGTTCGCAAGTGTGAAAGGCTTGCCGTTCCTTTTGCTAGTCCTCGTGCTCCTTTGCATTCCGCGCGTCCCCTACGCGCAGGTGGCGCGAATGGAAGTCATTCCATTCGAGTCGATGACGCTCACAGACGAGCAATTTCTGGCCGGAAGCGAAGACGGCAAGCGCGTGACGATAGCGGGTGAATTGCGGCTGCCTCGACCCGGGACCGACAGGCTGCCCGCCGTCATACTGCTGCACCCGTCTGGGGGTATCGGCGGCCAGATAGCGGACTGGGAGCAGTGGTTCCTGTCGTTGGGCGTTGCCACTTTCGTTGTCGACAGTTTCACGAGCCGAGGCATAGAAAACACAATTAATGACCAGAGTCAGCTTGGCAGACTTGCCCAGACAGAAGACGCGTATCGCGCGCTCAGCCTTATTTCCAAAAACCCTCATGTCGACGCGAGCCGCGTGATGCTAATGGGCTTTTCCCGTGGAGGACAAGACACGCTCTACGCGAGCATGGTGCGCTTCCAGAAAGCGCATGCCGATGCGTCCACTCCAGGATTTGCAGCCTATGTTCCGCTTTACCCAGACTGCAGTGCCCACTACCTCGATGACGACAACGTATCAAAGGCTCCCATTCGCATATTCCATGGAAGCGCAGACAACTACGACCCGGTCGCGCCTTGCAAGGCCTATGTGGAACGGCTGAAAGCCAAGGGGGCGGACGTAGAGCTGACCGAGTTTGCCGGGGTTAATCATATTTTCGATGCGCGCGCCTTCGCACATCCAACCCCCCTGCCGAAAGCGCAAACAGTGCGCAATTGTGCATGGGAAGAACACAGCGTGGGACAATTGCTTAACGTCAAAAGCAACCTGCCGTTCTCATATGCGGACCCCTGTGTCGAACGGGGCGTGACAATCGGGTACGACGAAAGCGCGACGGAGCAAACGAAGAAGGCAATAGCCAACCTGGTTACCACTACGCTTAAGCCCACACCGACACGTGCCCCGTAATTCCGTTGAGACCGGCGGGAACAGCATTGCTTTGGGCTGTTACGAAAAACGCGCGGAGATTTGCTTTCTGCGCTTCGAATGAGCCCCGCTGCGCCCAGGTGTTCATCAACACGTTAAGTGAAGGGCTGGGCTTGCTGCTACCGGCTGGTGGTAAGTGTCGATTGCGCAACACAGCGTCGATTGAGTCTTATCAAAAAGCCATTTCGCAACGTTTCATCGGACCCGCGTTCGTCCTGATCGAAGACCAACGCATCGCCGCAAATACCAAACGCAATCAACGATCTGCGAATCGCATCGAGTGGCAGTTGCAACGCCCCTCATGGAGAAATTCCGGTTTGCGAGTCTCGACTTTGGATAGTCTGCCGTTGGAGATCCGCGGGTCGCCGCTATTCAGTTGCCGCTAACGAGATCTTCAAAAAATGGCCTTTTCACTCGAGGCTACTTATCCACATCCCCTTTGGACAACTTTTGTAAAAACAGCCGAACACATTGTGGGCGAAATCTTGATAAATGCGCCGCGTTAACTGGTCGGCTAAAACTTCTCCCTGGCTCCGTTATCCTGTCCGCCCGCGCTCCCAAGGGTTATCGATTCTGCAGCGCGTTGATCCGTAAACGAACTTCCAGGTTATCCACAGCCGAACGCCCCACTTGTTAAGGAAGGTCTGCACAACCCGCTTTTCACGCGTTCACATCCAGCGCAGCCTCTGCGTTCAGATATTTTTTGGTGAGTTGATCGCCGTTTTTTTCGCGCGCCGGAGCTCTTCAACCAGACATACGACCCTTATCGACCCGGTGTTTCAAGCTTTGCGCAAAGCTCTACGCGCCATCCATAGATTGCCCAAAGCAAACAGCGTGGTGATCTGGGCGGTGTTCTTCATCAAACCACGATAGCGGGTCTTCATGTAACCGAACTGCCGCTTAAGGATGCGAAACGGGTGTTCGACCTTGGCTCGAATACTCGCCTTCAGGCGTTCGATTTGATCGTATATCGCGTCCAACGAATCACTCATATCCAGTTTCCTGCGCTTTGCCGGTCGCATTGCAACATGCCAACGAACCGCGCCTGCCTCACAGCGCTTTTCGATACCCTGATATCCGGCGTCCGCGTACACGTCCGTTTCTTTACCATGTAGCAACGCCTGGGCTACGTTGATGTCGTGAACGTTGGCCGCCGTTCCAATGACCGTATGAACCAGGCCCGACTCGGCGTCCACGCCGATATGCATCTTCATCCCGAAGTACCAGTTGCCACCTTTCTGCGTTAATTGCATTTCCGGATCACGTGTGCCGGAGCCATTTTTTGTCGAACTGGGTGCGGCAATCAGAGTGGCGTCGACTGCCGATCCAGTCTTGAGCATCAGGCCTTTCTCCGTCAGGATTTCATTGACCAGCGCCAGCATTTGCACTGCCAGTCCGTGCGTTTCCAGCAGATGGCGGAACCGGAGAATCGTGCTTTCATCCGGCAAGCGAACCATCCCGCCGTCGAGACCCGCGAACTCGCGATAAAGCGGCACGTCATAGAGTGCCTCTTCCATTGCAGGGTCTGACAGACCGAACCATTGCTGCATGAAATGAATCTGCAACATCGTCGCAATCGGGAACGGCGGCCGACCGGTTTTGCCCGTGGGATAGTGCGGCTCGATCAGCGCAATCAGCTTCAACCAGGGCACAACACGCCGCATCTCATCGAGAAATTCCCGTTTGCGCGTGCGCTTCGTTGACAGATCCAGACCAAGACCAAGTTGCGCCATCACACTGCTCCTCGCCTAATTCGCTCTGTTTCCAGGATAGCTCAGCAGCAACGCAATGCCAGGACTTTTGCAGACCTTCCTTAACTATTACTACGTGTACATATACAAAGACTATAAAAACCGGAGAAGCACGCCGAACACGCGCAACGTATACGCACATAACAACAGCAACATCGCAGGACGCAGAACCAGCGAGCACCAACCCAGCCACCCACACCTCACCCCAACGGCAAACCAATCTCCGTAACCAACTCCGCAGGCGCAGTCTCCTTGGGACTATTCACATACTCCTCAAACACCGGCGCATCCGCTGCCTCCCTCCCAGACTGCACCAGCCAGATCCCGTACAACCACTCATAAGCCGCTCGCATATCGCTATATGGCCCAACATGCCGCAACACCGCATATTCCCCACCGCGTATACGCGTGACAGAAACCTCCCCACCCGTCCCAACAGCCGAAGCCACTTCAGCCATCACAGGCCCCGGCAACAACACACCCGCCTTCGACCGCAACGCCTTCTCCTCGACCACTCCCGGATCATCGAAGTAAACCCCGATCATCCGCATCTGCGCCTCGAGCAGATCATGTTTCGCAAGCCACCCAAACAAAGCATCAAAAGCCCTTCCGATCTGCATATAAGGTCCGACATGATCGACCGACAAAATCTCCATCGGCTCCACACAACGAATCACGACCTCACGAATCATCGTCATCTGATCGTCTCCTGAAAGCGCCGGCCGAAACCCGCTATGCCTGCCTTGCCTGCGATACTGCGCCGGCGGCACACCAAACACCGCGCGGAACGTCGGCGAAAAAGACTGCAAACTGCTATACCCCGAACGCTCGGCAATCTGGGCAATCGGCATCGAACTTCTCGCAAGAAAACCCGCTGCGCGATGCAACCGTAGGCGCCGCACGGTCGTCGCGACCGTCTCGCCATACATCGCCTGATAAATCCGGTGCCAGTGATACGGCGACAGACACGCAATCTCCGCAAGCCGTCCGATATCGAGTGGTTCGTCGAGGTGATCGTAGAGATGGTCGAGCACGCGTGCGAGTCGCGTCTCGTATCGAGCCCGATGGTCTGATTCGTTCATGACTGGACCGCAGAAAATTGGCGCGAGAGGATACGAACAAAGTATCACGTCAGCGAGTATCTGCCGTTTACCAAATCCTGCGGATATCAAGCGGTGCGCACGAAGCGAATTAAGCGCCTGTTGACCGCGCCCCGTGGACGCGAGCAGGAGCGCCAAACACAGCATCGGCAAACAGCCCCAATTTCCGCAACGTGACGCTGCCGCCGTTTGGCGCTATCGTGTGGTGCGCAGCACCAGCACCAGCACCAGCACCAGCACCGGCAGCCAGCACCCTGCAGCATGTAACCGCCGGTCCCATTCCTACCCGCGTTCGCGCGAGGCGATGGAGCCGCAAACATGAGCTACACCGAGTCGGTCGGCAGTCGCACGTACCGCTTCGCCGACCTGAAGACCCTGCTCGCGAAAGCGAGCCCGCAACGCTCAGGCGACGAACTCGCCAGCATCGCGGCAGCGAGCGAAGAAGAGCGGGTCGCCGCCAAAATGGCGCTCGCCGAGGTCCCGCTGCGCACGTTCCTGAACGAACCGCTGATCCCCTACGAAACCGACGAAGTCACCCGACTGATCATCGACGATCACTCACCCCAAGCCTTCGCCGAAATCTCCCATCTGACAGTAGGCGACTTCCGCAATTGGCTACTCAGCACCACAACCGACATAGACGCACTCACCCGCATCACCGAGGGCCTAACACCAGAAATGGTCGCCGCAGTCTCAAAGCTGATGCGCAACCAGGACCTGATCACCGCCGCCCGTAAACGCCCGGTCATCACCCGCTTTCGCAACACGGTCGGTTTACCGGGCCGCATGTCCGTACGCCTGCAACCGAACCACCCAACCGACGACGTCAAAGGCATCGCCGCCTCGATGCTCGACGGCCTGATGTACGGCTGCGGCGACGCGCTGATCGGCATCAATCCCGCGAGCGACAACCTCGCCGCGATCACGAAGCTGCTGCAGATGATCGACGACTTCCGCCAGCGCTATCAGGTACCGACGCAGTCGTGCGTACTCACGCACGTGACGAGCACGATCGCCGCGATAGAAAAAGGCGCGCCGGTCGATCTCGTATTCCAGTCGATCGCTGGTACCGAAAAAGCGAACGCGAGCTTCGGCATTTCGCTCGCGCTGCTGCAGGAAGCGTACGAGGCGGGGCTGTCGCTCCAACGCGGCACCGTCGGCAGCAATCTGATGTACTTCGAAACGGGGCAGGGCAGCGCGTTGTCGGCGGATGCGCATTTCGGCGTTGACCAGCAGACCTGCGAGGCGCGCGCCTATGCGGTCGCGCGCAAATTCAAGCCGTTTCTGGTGAACACGGTAGTCGGTTTCATCGGCCCCGAGTATTTGTACGATGGCAAGCAGATCACGCGCGCGGGTCTCGAGGATCACTTCTGCGGCAAGCTGCTCGGCGTGCCGATGGGTTGCGACATCTGCTACACGAACCACGCCGAAGCGGACCAGGACGACATGGACAATCTGCTGACGCTGCTCGGCGTAGCGGGCATCAATTTCATCATGGGCGTGCCGGGCGCGGACGACGTGATGCTCAACTATCAGAGCACGTCCTTTCACGACGCGCTGTACGTGCGCGACGTGCTCGGTTTGCGCCGCGCGCCGGAATTCGAGGAATGGCTGGAGTCGATGCAGATCATCGATGCACGCGGCGCGTTGATCGGCGCATCGGCGCGGCAACCGCTGCTCGAAGGCGCGCGCGACTGGATGGGGATCGCATGAGCGAGAACGACGCACTCGACAAGGACCCGTGGAGCGCACTGCGTCAGTTTACGCAGGCGCGCATCGCGTTGGGCCGCGCGGGCCACAGCCTGCCGACCGCGCCGTTGCTCGCGTTCAATCTCGCGCATGCGCAGGCGCGCGACGCTGTGCACCATCCGCTCGACGTGGACCCGCTGCACGCACAACTGCGCGCGCAAGGTTTCAACACGCTCGACGTGCATAGCGCCGCGCCGGATCGCGAGCATTATTTGAGGCGCCCTGATCTTGGGCGGCGTCTGTCGGAGGAGAGTCGCGCGACGCTTGCCCGACTGCCATCGCAATCAAGCGATGTGCTGTTTGTGATCGGCGATGGTCTATCGGCGTTCGCCGCATCGAAGCAGGCTGTACCGTTGCTGCAAGCTATACATCCAAAGCTCGCGGGTTGGACCATCGGTCCCGTAGTGGTCGCGCGTCAGGCACGCGTCGCACTCGGCGACGAGATCGGCGAATTGTTCGACGCGAAGATCGTCGTGATGCTGATCGGCGAGCGACCGGGTTTGAGTTCGCCGGATAGCCTCGGCATCTACGTCACGTACGCGCCGAAAACGGGGTGCAGCGACGCCCAGCGCAACTGCATTTCCAACGTGCGCCCGCAAGGCCTCGACTATCCGCAGGCCGCGCACAAGCTGCACTACCTGCTCACGCAGGCGAGGAAGCTGAGATTTACAGGGGTGGGCTTGAAAGACGACAGCGATGAGCCGCTAGCCAGCACTCCGACGCATCCTGCCGTGAACGACGGTTCAGAGTAGGACGAAACGAGCGTAAACCTCGCACGCCCACTCACTTGCGCAACAACCTCAACCCATTCCCCACCACCAGCAAACTCGCACCGACATCTGCGAACACCGCCATCCACATCGTGCCGAAGCCCATCAACGTCAGCACGAGGAACGCGCTCTTGATGCCAAGCGCGAGCGCGATGTTCTGCACCAGCACCCCGTACGTCGCCTTCGACAACCGGATAAACGCCGGAATCTTCCGCAGATCGTCATCCATCAACGCGACGTCGGCGGTTTCGATCGCGGTGTCGGTACCCATCGCACCCATCGCGAAGCCGATGTCGGCGCGCGCGAGCGCGGGCGCATCGTTGATGCCGTCGCCGACCATGCCGACCGTCGCGCCATCGCTCGACCATTGTGCGACCGCGTCGAGCTTGTCCTCGGGCAACTGATCGCCGCGCGCTTCATCGACGCCGACCTGCTGCGCGATCGCCTCGGCGGTATGACGGTTGTCGCCGGTCAGCATCGCGGTGCCGACGCCGAGCCGCCGCAATTCGGCGACGGCGGCGCGGCTCGTTTCCTTCACTGTGTCAGCGACCGCAAACAGCGCGAGCACGCGCTGCGCATCGGCGAGCATCACGACGGTTTTGCCGTGCTCTTCGAGCGCATCGAGACGCGCTTCGAGTTGCGGCGAGCAGCGGCCGAGTTCCTCGACCAAGCGATGATTGCCGAGCCAGTACCCGATACCGTCGATATCGCCGCGCACGCCACGTCCAGCGATCGCTTCGAATGCATCGACATGCAGGTGTTCGACGCCGTCGTCATTGGCGGCGGCAGCAATCGCCATCGAAACAGGGTGGTCGGAGCGGCCCGCGAGGCTTGCCGCGACCGTGCGGTATCGGAACGTTTCACCCGCGTCACCGACCACCTCAAACTCCGTCTGGACCGGCTTCCCGTGCGTAATCGTCCCGGTCTTATCGAGTGCCAACCGGGTCAGCTTGCGACCCTGTTCGAGATAAACGCCACCCTTGATCAGAATCCCCTTGCGCGCCGCGGCCGCGAGCCCGCTGACGATCGTCACGGGCGTCGAAATCACGAGCGCGCATGGACACGCGATCACGAGCAGCACCAGCGCCTTGTACACCCACGCGTGCCACGCTCCACCGAACACGAGTGGTGGGACCAGAGCGACGGCGAGCGCAATCGCGAACACGATCGGCGTATAAACGCGCGCGAATTCATCGACGAAGCGCTGTGTCGGCGCCTTCGTGCCCTGCGCCTCCTCGACCGCGTGGACGATCCGCGCGAGCATCGTGTTGCCGGCGGCCGCCGTAACTTGATAATCGAACGAGCCCGCCTGGTTGATCGTGCCGGCGAAAACGGCGTCGCCGATCGCCTTGTCGACGGGCAGGCTCTCGCCGGTGATCGGCGCCTGATCGACGCTCGAGCGGCCCGCGACGATTTCGCCATCGAGCGCGATCCGCTCGCCCGGCTTCACGCGCACGAGCGTCCCGGGCACGATCGCGTCGACGCGGACGGGCTGCCACGCTCCATCGGGCTGCTGCACGCTGGCTTGTTCGGGCGTGAGCCGCATGAGTCCTTCGATCGCGTTGCGTGCGCGGTCGAGCGAGCGCACCTCGATCAGCTCGGCGATCGTGAAGAGCACCATCACCATTGCGGCTTCGGGCCACTGGCCGAGCAGCGCCGCGCCGGTCACGGCGATGCTCATCAGCGCGTTGATGTTCAAGTTGCCGTTGCGCAGCGCGACCCAGCCCTTGCGATATGTCGTGAGGCCACAGGAGGCAATCGCGACGATCGCCATACCCGCCACCACCCAGACCGGTGCGCCGAGCCAGCTAGCGGCTTCTGAGGCTCCCGCGACGATGCCGGCGAGGATCAGGGGCCACCACGGCTTGCGCATTGCGTCAGTGGCTGCTTGGGGCACCGCGTCAGCGTTCCCACCCTTTCCGGCGTCGCTTGCCAGTTCGGGTGTGAAGTCGAGCGAGCGCAGGGCGGCGAGCACCGACTCGAGCGCCTCCGGCGCGTGGACGACAGTCAGCACGCGCTGTATCAGGTTGAAGTCCATGCTACGCACGACCGGCATACGGCCGAGCTTCTTGCGGATCAGCGCTTCCTCGGTCGGGCAGTCCATCTGCAGGATGCGGATTGCGGTGCGAAGGTCGTGGCCGACGGCTTCGGACGGAGGCAGGCGCAGCGACGCAGGCGCAAAAGCGCTAGCGGCGCAGCAAGCGACAGCAGCGTGATCATGGGCGTGGCCGTGATCATGACCGTCCTGATGGTCGTGCCCTTCATGCCGATCACCGCCGCCCACGTCGGCGCCACAAGCATGTTCACCGCCATGCGAATGCCCGCATCCCTCACCCGTGCCCCTGCCATAAGCATGGCCGCGCCGCGCATCAACGTCGCCACAACCCCCGTGCGTACAGGCTTCGTCCCGTTCCGGACAATCGGTGGCAATACGGCTGGTGTCAGGCATTGGTGGCTTCCTCGTGCGATTTGTGGTCTAGTAAACACCCTGAAGCCACTACAAGGTCAAGGCCGCGTGGAGGAAGGGTCCATGAAAATCGGCGAACTGGCGAAAATCGCCCATTGCACGACGGAAACCATCCGTTTCTACGAAAAAGAGCGCCTGCTGCCCGAGGCGGAGCGCACCGAAGCCAATTACCGCAGTTACACGGCAAAGCATGTCGAGCGCCTGCGCTTCATCCGCAATTGCCGCGCGCTCGACATGACTCACGACGAAATCCGCGCATTGCTGCGTCTGACCGACGCGCCGGCGAACGGCTGCGGCGGCATGCATACGCTGGTCGACGAGCACATCGCGCACGTCGACACGCGTATCGAAGAACTGCAGCAGCTGAAGGCGCAACTGACGATGCTGCGCGACCAATGCCACGGCGAGCATCCGGTCGAAGACTGCGGCATCGTGCACGGCCTGACCGACATGGATGTGGCCGTGCCGTCTCCGCGGCATACGCATCTCGGCTGACGCCATGCTTGACGTCGAGCGCTATCGCGTCACGACGCAGCGCCGGCGCGGCAACCCCATACACGGCAAGGCCGCGCGCGCGACCTTGCCGATCGATCATCGAATCCAGTTGGAGAATCAACGTGTTCACCTGTAGAAACCAGTCCTGCGGGGCGCAGTGGGAGCAATCCGACGTCGTCATCAAGAACGAAGGCCAGGGGCTGCTGTTCCGCTGCCCGCTGTGCGGCGCGCGCAATTACGTCGAGCGTTTCGACGGCGACGACGGCGAGGTGGTGTACGAGCAGTTGCCGGGCCGCCCCGATCAGGGCCCGATGGCCGAGTAATCGCGATTCCTACAGACGATCCTATGAACAGTCCCACCCCCGCCGGCGCCGCATTCAGCAAGCTGCCGCTTCCGCCCGCTACGCTCGCGAACCTGACGCAGCTCGGCTACGTCGAGATGACGCCGATCCAGGCCGCGAGCCTGCCGATCGCGCTCGCCGGTCAAGATCTGATCGCTCAGGCGAAAACCGGCAGCGGCAAGACCGCGGCGTTTTCGCTGGCGCTGCTCGCGCGTCTCGACGCACGCAAATTCGGCACGCAGGCAATGGTGCTGTGCCCGACGCGCGAACTCGCCGATCAGGTCACGCAGGAAATCCGCCGTCTCGCGCGCGCGGAAGAAAACATCAAGGTGCTGACCTTGTGCGGCGGCACGCCGATGCGTCCGCAGACGGCGAGTCTCGAGCACGGCGCGCACGTCGTGGTCGGCACGCCGGGCCGCATCATGGATCACCTCGAACGCGGCAGCCTCGATCTGCAATCGCTGAACACGCTCGTGCTCGACGAAGCCGACCGCATGCTCGACATGGGTTTCTTCGACGACATCGCGAAGGTCGCCAGGCAATGCCCGAAAGAGCGCCAAACGCTGCTGTTTTCGGCGACGTACCCCGAGGGCATCGCGAAGCTGAGCCAGCAATTCCTGCGAAACCCGAAGGAAGTCAAACTCGCCGAGCGGCACGGCGACAGCAAGATCCGTCAGCGCTTCTACGAAGTGACCGAAGACGAGCGTCTGCACGCGGTCGGTCTGCTGTTGAATCACTATCGTCCGGTCAGCACGATCGCGTTCTGCAATACGAAGCAGCAGTGCCGCGATCTGCTCGACGTGCTGCGCGCGCAGGGCTTCCATGCGCTTGCGCTGCACGGCGAACTCGATCAGCGCGAGCGCGATCAGGTGCTGATCCAGTTCGCGAACCGCAGCTGCTCGGTGCTCGTCGCGACCGACGTCGCCGCGCGCGGCCTCGACATCGCGCAACTCGAAGCGGTGATCAACGTCGACGTGACGCCGGACCCGGAAGTGCACACGCATCGCATCGGCCGCACGGGCCGCGCCGATCAGGAAGGCTGGGCGCTGAGTCTCGCGAGCATGGACGAGATGGGGCGGGTCGGCGGGATCGAGCAGGCACACAAGCGCGACGTCGAATGGCACAAGCTGGCCGAGCTGAAGGCGGGCAGCAACGAACCGCTGCTGCCACCGATGGAAACGCTGCAGATCCTCGGCGGCCGCAAGGACAAGATCCGTCCCGGCGACGTGCTCGGCGCGCTGACCGGCGACGCCGGTTTCGCCGGCTCGCAGATCGGCAAGATCAACGTGACCGACATGTCGACCTATGTCGCGGTGGAGCGCAGCATCGCGCGCGAGGCGGTGCGCCGGCTTAGCGCGGGCAAGCTGAAGGGACGCAAGGTCAAGGTTCGTTTGATGGACGAAGCCTGATTCCCCGAAGCTCCGACTTTCCTTGAAAGTCCAATAACTCGAAAAACGGCCGCGTCAGCGGCCGTTTTCGCAACCGCGCCGCTCAGCATCACATTCCTTCATACCTACGCAGTTACCCGCATTCCCCGAAACCCACACCGCGTCCCCGCAAGCCATGAACCCGCCGGCTTAGGCCTGCGTAGAGCGGCTTCGCGCGCGCCATGAAGAAAACGCATGCCGCGCATGACAAAGTTTCGATTGTGAGCGTTCTTTGACTGATGCCTAATCACCCCACCGGAAGGAACGCCCCGCCGCCGCCATTCGCGCGGCCGCCGGCGGGTGTAGAAAGGGAGAAAGTCTTATGCAGAGCGCCATGCAAGCCCGCTCGAAGCTGCCGGACGTCGGCACCACCATTTTTACCGTGATCGGCCAACTGGCCGCGCAACACGATGCGTTGAATCTGTCGCAGGGCGCGCCGAATTTCGCGCCGGACCCGAAGCTCGTCGACGGCGTCGCGCAGGCGATGCGCGCCGGCCACAACCAGTACGCGCCGATGGCCGGCATCGGTGCGCTGCGCGAAGCGCTCGCAGATAAGGTCGAAACGCTGTACGGCGTGCGCTACGACCCCGCCAGCGAGGTGACCGTGCTCGCGAGCGCGAGCGAAGGTCTTTATTCGACGATCAGCGCGCTCGTGCATCCGGGCGACGAAGTGATCTACTTCGAGCCGTCGTTCGACAGCTACGGCCCGATCGTGCGCCTGCAGGGCGCGAAGCCGGTCGCGATCAAGCTGTCGCTCGATCACTTCCGCGTGAACTGGGATGAAGTCGCCGCCGCGATCACGCCGACGACGCGCATGATCATCGTCAACACACCGCACAATCCGACCGCGACGATTTTTAGCGACGCCGATATCGAGCGGCTGAAGGCGCTCACGCGCAACACCGACATCGTGATTCTGTCCGACGAGGTCTACGAACACGTCGTGTTCGACGGCGCGAAGCATCAGAGCATGGCGCGCCATCAGGAACTCGCCGAGCGCAGCGTGATCGTGTCGTCGTTCGGCAAGTCGTACCACGTGACCGGCTGGCGCGTCGGCTATTGCCTCGCGCCCGCCGCGCTGATGGACGAGATCCGCAAGGTCCATCAATTCATGGTGTTCTCCGCCGATACGCCGATGCAACACGCGTTCGTCGACGCGCTCGCCAATCGCGACAGCTACCTCGGCCTGTCCGACTTCTATCAGAAGAAACGCGATCTGCTCGCGCATGCGCTGCGCGAGTCGCGCTTCGAGCTGTTGCCGAGCGAAGGCAGTTTCTTTATGCTCGCCCGGTTCCGCGGCTTCTCCGATGAAAGCGACAGCGATTTCGTGCTGCGCCTGATCCGCGATGCGCGTGTCGCGACGATTCCATTGTCGGCGTTCTACACCGACGGCACGGATTCGGGGCTGATTCGCCTGAGTTTCTCGAAGGACGACGCGACGCTGCTCGAAGGCGCGCGGCGTTTGTGTGAAATCTGAGCGCGCGAGAGCCACTCGAAGTATCGAAGTCGTCGAAGTATTCGAAGTATGAAGGGAGATGTTATGAAGTTGCTCAAGTGCTTGTTGGCGCTGGCCTGTGCCGGCGCGTCGCTCGCAACATCGTCGGCCGCAAGCGCCGCCGATACCGCGACGCTGCGTTTCGGCCTCGAAGCGCAGTACCCGCCGTTCGAGTCGAAAGGACCGAACGGCGAACTGCAAGGGCTCGATATCGACGTGGGCAACGCGGTCTGCGCGGCCGCGCACATGACGTGCAAGTGGGTCGAAACCTCGTTCGACGGCCTGATTCCGGCGCTGCAAGGCCGCAAGTTCGACGCGATCAATTCAGCGATGAATGCGACCGAGCAGCGCCGCCAGGCGATCGATTTCACGACCGTCGTCTATCGCGTGCCGTCGCAGCTGATCGCGCGCAGCGACAGCGGTTTGCAGCCGACGCCTGAGTCGCTGAAGGGCAAGCGCATCGGCGTACTGCAAGGCTCGATTCAGGAGACCTTCGCTAAGGTGCATTGGGAACCGGCCGGCGTGATCGTGCTGCCGTATCAGGATCAGAACCAGGTCTATGCCGATTTGACGGCTGGCCGTCTCGACGGCACGCTCGTGCTCGCGCCGGCCGGACAAACGGGCTTTCTGTCGAAGCCCGAAGGTAAGGGCTACGCGTTCGTCGGTCAGCCTGTGCGTGACGACAAGATTCTCGGCAGCGGCATCGCATACGGCATTCGCAAGGGCGATACCGCGCTGCGCGATCAGCTGAACGCCGCGATCGCTAAGGTGCAAGCCGACGGCACGGTGAAGACGCTTGCCGCAAAATATCTCGGCAATATCGACGTCAGCGCGAAGTAATCGCGTAGCGTTCGGGCGGCGGCGCCGTTTACGAGCGGCGCCGCGCGTTCGCTTGTTGGCCATGCGTTTGACGGCTACGATACGTAGACTTCGCGAAGTCGAAGACAACGGCGAAGTCGGCGGATCAACCGGAGAGCGCGCATGAGCGAGACGATCGAAGGGGCAAGCGCTGCGAACACCGCACGCGCAAAAGGCGCAGACGCGCCGCGCTTCTGGCGCAGCGCGGCGCTGCCGTTCATCGAGGCGCGTTCCATCGACGATGGCCGCAAAGTCTGCTACGCCAAACATTCGCACGAAACGTTTTCGATCGGCGCGGTGACGGGAGGCCGCAGCGTGTATCTGAACCGCCACGCGCGGGAATGGGTCGGCGCAGGCGCCGTCGTGATGATGAACCCCGACGATGTGCACGCGTGCAACCCGGTTGCCGGCGAGCGGTGGTCGTATCGGATGCTGCACGTCGACGTTGCGTGGTTCACGAAACTGCAGCACGAGCTGGGCTTCAACGAGAACCATGCGTTCCGCGCGTTTTCGCAGATCATGACGCTCGATGCCGCGCTGTTCGACGGCCTGAACCGGCTGTGCGCGATTCTCGCCAGTAACGACGACGACAACGACACCCTGCGCAAGGAAGGCGCGGCCATCACCTTCTTCTCCAGCGTGCAGCAAACGCTCAATCCGGCGAGCGTGCCCGAGCGTGCCGTGAGCGGCCAACTCGCGCGTGCCGCGGAGTACATCGCCGAAAACTGCACACGCGCGCTGAAACTCGACGATGTGTGCGAAGCCGCCGGGCTGTCCGCGTCGCACCTGATACGCGCGTTCAAGCTGCGCTACGGCATGACGCCCCACGCGTATCTGATCAACCGACGCATCCAGTACAGTCGCGCGCAACTGCGGCGCGGCGCACTGATCGCCGATGTCGCGCTCGATGCCGGCTTCGCCGATCAGGCGCATTTGCAGCGCACCTTCAAGCGGCTGGTGGCGGCGACGCCGGGCCAATATCGCAGCTGAGCGTGACGCGGCATGAAGCCGCGTCAGGAAGCAGGCGCGGCTCGCGTCATTCCACGAGCAGATACATCGCACTGAGCGCGAGCAGCGCCGCCATCACGCGATTGAACACCCGGACCCGCTTCGCTTCACGCAGATGCCTGCGCAAAAACGTGCCGGCATACGCCCAGCTCGCGATCGATAGATAGCAGATCACGAAGTACAGCGCCGTGAATTGCCAGACGAGCCCGCCGTCGCCGCCTGCCGCATACGCGCTCATGCCGGCCAGCGACGCGAGCCACGCCTTTGGATTGAGCCATTGCATGGCCGCACCGTGCGCGAACGACGGCCCGCGCGCGGGCTTGTCCGCGCCGAGCTGGCCGTTGTCGATGGTGAGCTTGTAGGCCATGTAGAGCAGAAAGCCCACGCCCGCCCATTTGACGATCTCGATCAGATTGGGAAAGCGCGCGAGCAATTCGTGCAGGCCAAGGCCGATCAACAGAAGCAGCAACGTGAAACCGACCGTCGCGCCAGTGACGTGCCGCAGACTCGCGGCGAGCCCGTGCTGCGCGCCGGCGCTCAGTGCGACGACGTTGACCGGGCCGGGAGAAATGGAACTGGCGAGCGCGAACGCGGCCATCGAGAGTAATGCGGTCATCGGATGCCTCGAAACGTGAGTGTGCGAATGGATTGCGACGCTCAACGGTAACGAGACGGCGAGGGCATGTATTGAAGGAAATTGCCCAATCGAAAAGCTGGGTAAATCCGCATGCGGCTTCAACGGATCACAAAAACATAATGCGACGACGCGATAATTCGATAACAAACGCGCGTTTGAATTTAAAAATAAACACGCGCAAACGTTGCCGAGGAAGAACAATTTTTGAATTATCAGGTAAATTCTGCTTATCGAAACTTATGATGTGCCCCTATGCAGCGGGCGATTATTCGGCCCGATAAACAGTCCGAAGCCTCGAAAAACCGGCGATACAGGATTTAACGACCTTCGAGCAAAAAACCAATGGATTCGGCGCGCGGTGAATGCCTTGCATCAGTATCGATAGACCGGTCCGTTTCCGCTGGAAACGCGCAGTCGAAAGGGAGTGCGTGTGGGTCTCCATGTGAGCAGGCAGAAAACTGCGGAAGAAACGAGCGAGCTGTGTATCGCGTTATTCGGCGGCTGGTGCGAGAGCAAATGCGTGATTCCACTTGCGTATGGATTCGCTATCTGCTGGGTGCTCTGTCCCAACAAACCGTAAGCGTAGTGAGCACTTCGACAAACTGACTCCCGCCGTTGGAAACGCAGAGCACATGATCCACAAAAGAAAGGGCCGGTTTTGCGTGCTGATCGCACGGGCGCACAGATGGCGGATGCCACGCGATGGCGTCATCTACGCGGGATGCGGCGTGGTGCTCGCGATGCTCGCGCTGTGTGGCTACGCGCTGTATCAGAGCCGCGAGGATGCGATTGCGCGCGCACTCGATTCGACGCGCGATGTCGCGACGATCACCGAGCGCGACATCGCGCGCAATTTCGAGCTGTACGCGCTGTCGCTGCAGGCCGTCGCCGATGGCCTCGGGCGTCCGGGCGTGCTCGATTCGCCGCGTTTGCGGCGCGAGATCCTGTTCGATCGCGCGGCGACCGGGCAATACGTCGGCGCGATAGTGGTGATCGACGCAGTGGGCAACGTCGTGATCGATTCGGATAGCGACGTGCCGCGCGGGGGAAACCTCTCGGACCGTCCGTACTTCAGGATTCATCGCGAAGATCCGGATCTCGGGCTCGATGTCAGCGCGCCGTACTACTCGAGACTCAGACCCGGTTCGCGCAGCATCGCGCTGAGCCGGCGACTGTCCCGGCCCGACGGATCGTTTGCGGGAATCGTCGCGCTCGGTATCGATCAGGAGTATTTCACGAGCCTGTTCGCGGATCTGCGGATCGGGCAGCATGGCTCGGTGTCGATCGTCAGAACGGACGGCACGGTCATCGTGCGACGGCCCGACGATCGACACGTGACGGGCAGCGACATCAGCACGACGGCGTTCTTCCAGCACCTGCTCGCGAAAGACGAGGGCAGCTTTATCGCGTCTTCGTCGCTCGATGGCGCCGAGCGGCTTTACTCGTTCAGACGGATTCCGCAATTGCCGCTGATCGTGCTGGTCGCCGAGGCGACCGACGATATCTATGCGAGCTGGTGGGGGCGCGCGCTGACGATCGGTTCGCTGATGCTGATCTTCGGGATCGGCGTGATCGTGTTGGCGGCGTGGCTCGGCGCCGAGTTGCGGCGGCGACAGCGGGTGGAGCACGAGCTCGAACGGCTTGCCGGCACGGACGGACTCACCGGCCTGCCCAATCGCCGCGCGCTGTGCGAAACGCTCGACCGCGAATGGCTGCGCGCGCGCCGCACGGGCAGCGTGTTGTCGCTGCTGTTCGTCGATATCGATCACTTCAAAGCCTACAACGATACGTATGGTCACCAGGCCGGCGACGTCGCGCTGACCGCCGTCGCGCGCTGCATCCGCAGGGCGATCCAGCGGCCGGGCGATTGCGTCGGTCGATACGGCGGCGAGGAGTTCGTCGTGGTGCTGCCGGATACCGACGCCGCCGGTGCCGGGGTGGTCGGCGAGAACATCCGCGTGGCGATCGGCGAGTTGGGCATCGCGCACCTGGGCTGCGAGTTCGGTCGCGTGACGGTCAGCATCGGCGCGACCACGTCGCGGTCGGATCGGGTGAGGGATGTCAGCGTCGTCGTTCGGGCTGCCGATGAGGCGTTGTATACGGCAAAGGCCGGTGGCAGGAATAGGGTCGCGCAAATGGGAGTTGGGTGACCGGTCGCTCCTGTTTTTTTCTGCGCCGGAAATGAAGAAGGGTTGCGACGCTTTCGCGTGCAACCCTTTCTGTATTTCAGCGATGTGCTACTTCGCGCTGGTTGTCGATGTTTGGCTCAAAACGAACCAGCGATAACGCGCACCAGCCCACTGCGCAGCGGCGGCGCTGCTTCAGCGAACTCGAGATTCACCTTGTTGGCGACGCTCAAGATGCGGGTCTGATACGTACGATAGTTCGTATCTTCGCTGTAGGTCACGGTTGTGCCGCCACTGTTGCCCTGGTGCAGGTTGTGTGTGAGTTTTCGTGGCTCGCTACGCCGCTGTGACATCCAGGTCGTGCTTGCTGATCGCAAACTGGGTCGCCGCACAGCCGGTCAGCAAGCTGATGGTGCCGGCCGTAGCCAGAAGAACTGCTGTAAGTGCAAGTTTGTTCAATTTCATAACTTCCCCTGTGTTTCTGCAGCAGATCACTGGTCCCCTGCTGCACGCTGGCCAATCATTTGAATTAATTTCTTCGCAGATACCTAGAACATTTCTCCCAGGCCTTCGGGCGGTACTTCATGCGTGTTGGGCTTCCGAAACAAATTCCCGGCTTCAACAGATAGTTCAGCCGTTTAAAAAACGGATGTCTGTGAGCACGTCGGGGAGCGTTTTTGGTGCGCAGGCGTAGATAACGAGCCGCGCCGCTGGTTCTTATAGACGAAATCCGGTTACACAGGGGTTACATTACGCGAAAAAACGAAAAAGGGTTGCGACGCTCTCGCGTGCAACCCTTTGAATTCTTTGGTGGGGCGTGAGTGACTCGAACACTCGACCTACGGATTAAGAGTCCGCTGCTCTACCAACTGAGCTAACGCCCCAACAGAAGCGAAATTATGCAGGATCTTTTTGAGATTGCCAAGCCCTTTTCGCAGTGCTATTAAAAAGGTCGCATCGTCCGAACTTGAGCGTTCCCTCGACGAAGCCGCCATCCCGAAAACATCGACGCGTCCAACGCTGCCGGTATCATGTCGCGGACACCCTCCCGCACGCAGCATCGCGGCTTTCGCCCGGGGATTCCCATGGATGACAAAGAGATTACCGAGCTGCTCGATCGAGTTCTCGCCCCATGGGTCCGGGCGCTCACGTTGACGCCGATCAAAGTCGACGAGGAAAGCGCCACGCTGCGTCTGCCGTTCTCTGGCGAGTGGCGACACTCGGGCGGCATGATCAGCGGCCAGGTATTCATGGCGGCCGCGGATACGGCGATGGTCGTCGCCATTACCGCCGCGCTCGGCGGCTTCAAGCCGATGAGCACGGTGTCGCTGAACATCAACTTCATGCGCGCGGTCCGCAAGGGCGATGTTCTGATCAAGGCGCGCGTGCTGCGCATGGGCCGCAATCTCGTGTTTGGCGAAGTCGAACTGTTCGACGAAGGCGGCAACATGGCGGTTCAAGCCACTACCACTTACGCGCTGCTCGAGTGAATGCGCGTCGGACCCGAGCGGGCCGCCAACACAATCTGCGCGAAGGAAAAGCAGCATGTTCGATCAGGTCGTATTCGCCGGCGGCGGCAACCGCTGCTGGTGGCAGGCGGGTTTCTGGGACGTCGTGCAGCCGCAGCTCGACATCCGTCCGCGCGTGATCACCGGCATTTCGGCCGGCGCCGCAACCGCGTGCATGATTTACACGCGCGGCGACTCCGACTGGGTTATGCGCTATTACGAAGACGCACTGCGCCACAACACGCGCAACGCCTACTGGGGCAATCTGCTGCGCGGCGAGTCGGTGTTCCCGCATTACCGGATCTACCGTCAGGCGCTGCTCGATATCTATGGCGACAAGTTTTCCAGGCTCGCGCAGGCGCCGGAAATCCGCATCGGCGTGTCGCATCTGCCGCGCTGGCTCGGCGCGAGAAGTGCGGTCGCGGCGGGGCTGGTCGCGTACAACATCGAAAAATACGTGCGCAAGACGCTGCATCCGACGCTCGGTCGGACGCTCGGTTTTCATCCGGAATTCGTGCGCGCGCAGGATTGCGCGAGCGTCGACGAGTTGGCGGACCTGATCCTGCAATCGTCGAGTACACCGCCGTTCACGCCGGTTCTGCGGCGCAACGGCCGGCCGGTGCTGGACGGCGGCATGGTCGACAACGTGCCGGTCGGCGCGCTAGATGCCGACGCGTCGGGCAACGTGCTCGTGATGGTCACGCGTCTTTATCCGCGGCCGCAGATGTTCGTCGTGCCACACGGCGTGCAGCAGCGGCTTTACGTGCAACCGTCGCGCAAGGTGCCGATTTCGAGTTGGGATTACACGAGTCCGTCGCAGATGGTGCACGCCTATAACCTTGGCCGCGCCGACGGCGAGGTCTTCCTCGAACGCATCCCTGCATTGATCGAGGCGGGAGCGCACGAAGCGCGATGAGCGACGCGGCGGGGCGGGCACACATCTGATCCGCCGGCCGCCTCGCCCACCAATCACCGCCGACGCCCGCCCTGCAACGCCTCCGGATTCGCGACACTGGCGGTATCGCCGGCGTCGAACGCGAGGATGTTGTTGAACGCCGCCGAAAAATACAGTTCGTAGCTCTCGCGCTCGACGTAGCCGATGTGCGGCGTGCAGATCACGTTCTCCATGCGCAGCAGGCTGTAGCCTTGCAGGATCGGCTCGCTTTCGTAGACGTCGATCGCGACCATCCCCGGACGGTTGTGCGACAGCGCGTTCACCAGTGCACTCTCTTCGAGCAGCTCGGCGCGGCTCGTGTTCACGAGCAGCGCGGTCGGTTTCATGCGCATCAAATCGTCCTGCTTGACGATGCCACGCGTGTCGTCATGCAGACGCAGATGCAGGGACAGCACATCGCTGGTCTCGAACAGTTCCTCACGACTCGCCGCGACGCTGTAGCCATCGGCGCGAGCGGCTTCGCGCGAGTGCTCGCGGCCCCAGATCAGCACGTTCATGCCGAACGCCTTGCCGTAGCCGGCGAGCAGTCGGCCGATCTTGCCGTAGCCCCAGATCCCTAGCGTCTGTCCGCGCAGCACTTGCCCCAAACCGAAGTTCGGCGGCAGCGCCGACGTCTTCAGCCCCGACTGCTGCCAGGCGCCCTGTTTAAGGTTTGCCACGTATTGCGGAATACGCCGTTGGGCGGCCATGATGAGTGCCCACGTCAGTTCGGCCGGCGCGACCGGCGAACCGCTGCCCTCGAGCACGGCAATGCCGCGCTCGGTACAGGCCGCTAGATCGATGTGGCTCGACACTTTGCCAGTCTGACTGATCATGCGCAAACGCGGCAGCTTGTCTAGAAGTTGCGACGTGATGCGGGTACGTTCGCGAATCAGGACGAGGGCGTCGACTTCCGCAAGACGGCTCGCAAGTTGTCCGAGACCGCGCACGGTATTGTTGAATACTTTGACTTCCTGGTCGGCTAGCAAGTGAAAGCAGTCGAGCTTGCGAACGGCGTCCTGATAATCGTCGAGGATGGCAATCTTCATGGTATGTAATTTGCGGCGCACCTCGTTGGTGCGAACGGAATGTTATGCTGACTGTCCCACCATGTGACTTAGGTCACACGTTAGTCTGGCTAGATGTCCTACCGTAGAAGCTGTCGCACACAAAAGAACGGCAACGCTACGTGAAGGCGAATTGAGAACGTTTTTAGCAGTTTGTTGCGTGTTGAGGCAAGCCGCTTTACACAAGGTTGCAGAAGCCTTGTAGGAAGCGCGCCTCCGCCTGGCAAGCTGTGTGGCCCAGGACGATCTGCGCAATCATGCGCCGACATTGGAAAAATTGACACGTCGGCGCGATGAATTCAATGCCTCTCGCATGCAGCGTCCCGCGGGCTTGTACCGTTTTTCTATTGCTTCAAACGGAGACAAGTCGATGAATCATCCCTCGTTCGAAGGGCAGCCAACTATCGAGGCGCCCACATGGGTCAAACACCGCAAGCTGATCGACTGGGTCCAGCGCATCGCCGCGCTGACCGAGCCTGAAAAAGTGGTCTGGTGCGACGGCTCGCAGGAAGAATATGACCGCCTGTGCGCGCAGATGGTCGAAGCCGGAACCCTGAAGAAACTCAACCCCGCCAAGCGTCCCAATTCCTATCTCGCCTGGTCCGATCCGTCCGACGTCGCGCGCGTCGAGGATCGCACCTTCATCTGCTCGCAGCGCGCCGAGGACGCCGGCCCTACCAACAACTGGATCGCCCCGGCCGAAATGCGCTCGACGCTCGACGGCCTGTTCGATGGCGCGATGCGCGGCCGCACGATGTACGTGGTGCCGTTCTCGATGGGCCCGCTCGGCTCGCCGATCGCACATATCGGCGTCGAGTTGAGCGACAGCCCGTACGTCGCGACCAATATGCGCATCATGACGCGCATGGGCCGCAAGGTGTATGACGTGCTCGGCGAGGACGGCGAGTTCGTGCCGTGCGTGCATTCGGTCGGCGCGCCGCTCGCGGCGGGCGAGCAGGACGTGTCGTGGCCTTGCAACAAGACCAAGTACATCGTGCATTTCCCCGAATCGCGCGAAATCTGGAGCTTTGGCTCGGGCTATGGCGGCAATGCGCTGCTCGGCAAGAAGTGCTTCGCGCTGCGCATCGCATCGACGATGGGCCGCGACGAGGGCTGGCTCGCCGAACACATGCTGATTCTCGGCGTCACCTCGCCGGAAGGGCGCAAGCATCACGTGGCGGCGGCGTTCCCGTCAGCGTGCGGCAAGACCAACTTTGCGATGCTGATCCCGCCGGCGGGCCTGAACGGCTGGAAAATTTCGACGATCGGCGACGACATCGCGTGGATCAAGCCGGGCAAGGACGGCCGCCTGTACGCGATCAATCCGGAAGCCGGCTACTTCGGCGTTGCGCCGGGCACGAGCGAAAAGACCAACTACAACGCGCTCGCCACGTTGAAGGAAAACGTGATCTTCACAAACGTCGCGCTGACCGACGACGGCGACGTCTGGTGGGAAGGCATGACCGACGAGCCGCCGGCGCATCTGATCGACTGGCAGGGCAAGGACTGGACGCCGGCCGAGGCAAAGAAAACCGGCCGCAAGGCGGCGCATCCGAACGCGCGCTTCACGGCGCCGGCTTCGCAGTGCCCATCGATCGACGCGGACTGGGAGAATCCGGCCGGTGTCGCAATCGACGCATTCATCTTCGGTGGCCGCCGCTCGACCACCGTGCCGCTCGTCACCGAAGCGCGCAACTGGGTCGAGGGCGTCTACATGGCGGCGACGATGGGCTCTGAAACCACCGCCGCGGCGGCTGGACAGCAGGGCGTGGTGCGCCGCGATCCGTTCGCGATGCTGCCGTTCTGCGGCTACAACATGAGCGACTATTTCAGCCATTGGCTGAAGACCGGCGAGCGTCTGCAGCAGTTGAGCGCGAAGCTGCCGAAAATCTTTTGCGTGAACTGGTTCCGCAAGGGCGTGGACGGCAAGTTCGTATGGCCGGGCTTCGGCGAGAACATGCGCGTGCTGAGCTGGATGGTCGGCCGCATCGAAGGCACCGCGCAGGGCGAAGAGCATGCGTTCGGCATTTCGCCGCACTATGAGGACATCGATTGGAGCGGACTGAACTTCAGCCGCGAGCAGTTCGAGCAGGTGATTTCCGTCGATGACGCTGCATGGCGCGACGAGCTCATGTTGCACACGGAGCTGTTTGACACGCTGCAACACGGTCTGCCGCCGGCACTGACTGAGGCGAAGCGCGCGCTCGAGGAAAAACTCACAGCTTGAATATGTGAGTGCTCACTCAGCATAAAAAACCGCCCTCGGGCGGTTTTTCGTTGGGCGCCCGGTTTATTTCCGTCTTTTCGAATTCCGCAACGGCCGAACGGCCGTTGCGTCTGTTCGAACAAAAAAGACAGAGCAAGCTGCAGCGCAGCAGATTGTTTTTGATTTGGGAATAATCGTTGGTCAGACCCCGGTTTTATCGATACAGTCGTACCAAAATTGACAATATTTCCTATTTTGCGGGCAACTTCTGCACGATTTTGCGAGTCGTAGGAGAATTCCAAGTTCGCTTCACTGGTTTTCACCAATTGTCAGGAAGCAGTAACAAGGCAGGGAGTTGTCCTATGGATCATTTGCAGTCGATGCGAGTTTTCGTCAAGGTGGCGGATCTCGGCAGTTTTGCCCGCGCCGCGAGCGCGATGGATATTTCCAACGCGGTCGCCACCCGTCACGTCGCCGACCTCGAGGGCCGTCTTGGTACGCGGCTGCTCAATCGCACGACCCGCAGCTTGTCGCTGACCGAATCCGGTCAGGTCTACCTCGAGCGCGCCCGTCAGATTCTCGACGAACTGGAAGACGTCGAACAGATGGTGGTCGCTCGCAATCACGAACCCGTCGGCACGCTACGCATCGTCGCGCCCGTCGTGTTCGGGCTGCATAACCTCGCGCCCGTGCTGCAAACGTACGCGGAGCGCTATCCGAAAGTCATTCCCGACGTCACGCTGGTCGATCGTCAGGTGGACCTCGTCGAGGAGGGCTTCGACGTCGGCGTCGTGATCGCGCGGCAAATGCGCAGCGCGAGCATCGTTACGCGGCGTCTGACTACGGGCTGCATGACCGTCTGCGCAACGCCGGCTTATCTGGAAAAGCATGGCATGCCGACGCGTCCCGAACATCTGCTCGAGCACCCGTGCCTGAGCCTGCCATCCGAATACTGGGGCGATGAACGCGTGTTCACGGGGCCGGAAGGCGAAGTGCGCGTGCGGCCGTCGAACGTGATCGTCGCGAACAACACGGAGATGCTGAGACAGTTTGCGCTGCTCGGCATGGGCACCGCGATTCTGCCGAGCTATCTGATCGGTCGCGACATGACGCGCGGCCGGCTCGTGCGTTTGCTCGGCGATTACCGTTTGCCGCAGGTCGAGATCAATATTGCGTACCCAAGCCGCCGTCACCTGCCGGCCAAGGTGCGCACGTTCATCGACCATCTGGTCGAGCACTTCAACCAGACGCCGAACAGCGTGCTCGGCGAGCAGTGGATCAAGGACGGTCTTGAGCGTCCGGCGACTTCGGACGCGCTCGAGACTGCCGAGTCGCGCGCACCGGAAGCGTTCGATGGCGCCGAGCCGCTGTCGCGGCTTCTCGATAGCGAGCTGTCGCCGGCCGTGCCGAAGCCGATGACGAAGTCGTCCAATCGCAGCCCACGCCCGACGGCGTTGTCGCCGCTGTAAATCTCTGAATGTCGAAGCCCGCAGCGATGCGGGCGGGCATTAAAAAGGCGCAGTCACCTCAAGTGACTGCGCCTTTTCTTTTTTCATGGACCGACGCGGACACACCGCGGGCTGTGCACGGATCGCCGACTGCGGTGGCTAATGTAGCTATTCCTGCTACCACCGCGAGCCGCCGATCCGAATCTCGCCTTACTAGCCGGTTTTTCGCGCTGCGGCCTTTTTCGCCGGTGCCTTCTTGGCCGCCGCGGTCTTGGTGGTGGGCGCCTTCTTCGCCGCCACCTTCCTTTCCGCCGGCTCGGCCTTCACGGCCACCGCGGTATCACCTTCGTCCGCTTCCGGCATCGCCTTGGCCGCAGAACGAGCACCCGAAGTCTTCGCCGCTGCGGTCTTCGCCGCCGCCGGCTCCTTCTTCTCGAATTCGAAGCCGATCTTGCCGTCGTTCTGCTTGACGAGGAAAGCTTTGAAGTTACGGCCGGTACGCGACGACTTGAAGTTCGTCAGCAGATCGGTGCGACCCTCCTCGAGCAGTTTGGCCATCTGCTCGCGGGCGATTTCCTGCTGCAGGATTACCTTGCCGGAACGGAAGTCGCATGACTTCGGATTCGCCACCGAGTTTTCGCAGACGTAGCTCATGCCGTGCTCGAAAACGCGGCCTTGGCACTTCGGACACGCGCCGACCGGCTGCTGATCGGAGAAGTCGGGCGGCTCGCCGTCTTCGCCGGCCGCGTCCTGGCCGAAGTCGAACTCGAGCTTGTAATTCTTGATCTCGTCGTCGAGCGACAGTTTCAGAATCGCCGAGAACGGCCGACCCATCTTGCTGCGGAAGCCCGACAGCGGCCCGATCGTCTTGTTCTGCAACAGTTCTTCGACTTCGGCGATCTCGAACTGACGGCCACCTGGAATCTTCGAGATCGAGAACTCGCACTTCGAGCACGCGAACCGCCGGTAGTTTTCCTTAATCTGGCCACCGCAATTCGGGCAAGGTGTCTGCAATGTCGCGTAATCGCCCGGGATCGTGTCGGAATCGTATTCCTTCGCGCGCTTGACGATGGTCTGCGTCATGCGCGCGATTTCCTGCATGAACGCGTCGCGCGGCAGGTTGCCGCGTTCCATCTGCGACAGCTTATATTCCCACTCGCCGGTCAGTTCCGGCGCGGTCAGCTCTTTCACGCCGAGGCCGCGCAGCAGCGTCATCAACTGGAAGGCCTTGGCTGTCGGAATCAGATCGCGGCCTTCGCGGATCAGATACTTTTCGGTGAGCAGACCTTCGATGATCGCCGCGCGCGTCGCCGGCGTACCGAGCCCCTTGGCCGCCATCGCTTCGCGCAGCTCGTCGTCTTCGACCAGCTTGCCCGCACCTTCCATCGCCGACAGCAGCGTCGCTTCGTTGTAGCGTGCGGGCGGCTTCGTGATCAGTTGCTGCGCGGCGATCTTGTCGGTCTTGACCTTTTCGTCCTTCTGCACCGGCACGAGGTTCGCGTCGTCGCCGCTGGTTTCACGGCCGTAGATCTGCAGCCAACCCGGCTCGACGAGCACCTTGCCCTCGGTCTTGAAGTGGTGGCCGACCACCTCGGTGATACGCGTCGTCACTCGGGATTCGGCGGCAGGGAAGAACACGGCGAGGAAGCGCTTCACGACGAGGTCGTAGAGCTTCTGCTCCGGCTCGGACAGATTCTTCGGCGCCTGCAGCGTCGGGATGATTGCGAAGTGGTCGCTGATCTTCGAGTTGTCGAAGATGCGCTTGTTCGGCTTCACCCAGCCCTTGTCGAGCACCTGCTTCGCGAACGGCAGGTAGTTGTTGCTCTCCTTGAGCATGCCGAGTGTCTGCTTGACCGTGTCCAGATAGTCTTCCGGCAACGCGCGCGCGTCGGTTCGCGGATAGGTCAGCACTTTGTGCTTTTCGTACAGCGCCTGAGCGAGACCCAGTGTGTTCTTCGCCGAAAAGCCGAAGCGGCCGTTGGCTTCGCGCTGCAGGCTGGTCAGGTCGAAGAGGGCGGGCGACAACTGCGTCGACGGTTTCGACTCCTCGGTCACCGTGCCGAGCTGGCCGCGGCAAGCCGCGACGATTGTCTCTGCCGTGGGCAGCGCCCAGAGGCGCGAATCGCGCTTCTCCGGGTCGAACTCGTCGCGCTTGAATTTCGGGTCGAACCAGCGGCCTTCGTAGAAGCCGGCCGCGCAGACGAACTCCGCCTTCACTTCCCAGTAGTCGCGCGGCACGAAGCGTCGAATCTTCTCTTCGCGCTCGACGACGATCGATAGCGTCGGCGTCTGCACGCGCCCGACCGTGGTCAGGAAAAAGCCGCCGCCCTTGCTGTTGAACGCGGTCATCGCGCGCGTGCCGTTGATGCCGACGAGCCAGTCCGCCTCCGAGCGGCAGCGCGCCGCGTCGGCGAGCGGCTGCATCTCTTCGTCGCTGCGCAGCCGCGCGAAACCGTCGCGGATCGAGCCGGCCGTCATCGACTGCAGCCACAGCCGTTGCACCGGCTGTTTGGCTTTTGCGTGCTGCGCGATCAGGCGGAAAATCAGTTCGCCCTCGCGCCCCGCGTCGCATGCGTTGATCAGACGGTCGATGTCCTTGCGCTTCATCAGCTTGGTCAGCACCTTCAGGCGCGACTCGCTCTTCGCGATCGGATTCAAATCGAAATGCGGAGGAATGACGGGCAGATTGGCAAAGCTCCACTTGCCACGCTTGACTTCGTAGTCGTCGGGCGCGGCGATTTCCAGCAGGTGGCCCACTGCCGACGAAATGACGTAGTCGTCGCTTTCGTAGTACTCGTCATGCTTGGTAAAGCCGCCCAAAGCGCGCGCGATGTCGTTCGCGACAGAAGGCTTTTCGGCGATGATCAGTGCTTTGGACATGACTCGATGTGAGGTTGGTAGATCCGGGTTGGTGGCCTTGAGCGCCAACATGGCGCGCGGCGCTCGCTTTGAGACCTCTTTCGACCCAATAACGACCGCTTTATAGCACAAGGCGCGAACCCAACGGGCCAAGTGCCGTAAAAGCGCGTCATCATAATTGCGCGTCCGGCGGTTGATCAACTGCGGCAAACGCCGCGTGCGGACAGTGATGCCAGCCGCGATGCTGTCCCAGGCGATCGGCGGGGGCCTGTGCCGCATGCCGCGCGCCGCGAGGCTTTCCGTTTGACCGGGCGGTGCGCGAGGCCGCCTTCAGGCAACCGCCAGCGCCGGCCGAAGCTTTGGCGCACCGGTTACGCCGGGCAGCGCGGTCAGATCCGACAGCATCCGCTCGACGATCGACACCTGTGGCAAAACCGTACCGAAAAACCGTGTCGTCACCGAGTCTTCGATCAGGACGGTCGGGAAATTCTCGACGTCCAGATCGTCGAACCGATCCGCATGAGTTTCGATGTCGATCCATGCGAAACAGACTTCCGGGTGCCGCTCGGCCAGTTGGTTGAAGGAGTCCCGGTACTCGCGACACGTTCCGCACCACTCCGCGCACAGGCATGCAACGAACAGCGTGTCGGGTTCGTTGACGCGCTCGGCGATCCGGTCCTGGTCGGTGTCGAGGTTCAGCGCGGGCATGAAGTGATTTCCTTGTGTGCTTTGTCGGGTGCTTTGGCGCGAATGTAGCATGGCCGGTCGCGAAAAGTTGCCAATCTGCATTGACGCCGGTCAGTCTCGGCTCAGTCATGATGGGCTCGCATGAAGCGGCCGCCGGGCAGCAGCGTGACCTCGCCGGCGAGTTCGAGCCGGAGCAAGGCGGCGTGCAGGGCGGCGTTCTCCATCTCGGTACGGGCGGCGAGAATTTCAAGCGTGGTCGGCGAATGGCCGAGCGCGGCGAGCAGACGCTGTGCGTCAGGGGCGAGCGCCGGCTGCGAGGCCGGCCCGGACGACCGTGAGTCGGCGAAGGCTGTGGTCGTAGCGGGCAAAGCGGTCCCACCCGACGAAACGTGCAAACCCGCATGCTCCAGCGGCACGGCCCGCTTCGTCGAGCGTCTCGCATCGCCCGCCGGCCGCCGGGCAAAACCGAGTTCCTCCAGCACCTCGTCAGGCGTTTCCACGAGCCGCGCTCCCTGCTTGATCATCCGATGACAGCCGCGCGACAACGGCGCGTAAATCGATCCGGGCAACGCGAACACGTCGCGCCCCATCTCATTGGCAAGCCGCGCGGTAATGAGCGAACCGGAACGCATAGCCGCCTCGACGATCACGACCCCGCTGACCAGCCCAGCGATCAGCCGGTTGCGCTGTGGGAAGTTGGCGGCGCGTGCCGGCGTGCCGAGCGGCCACTCCGAGAGAATCGCACCCTGCGCCGCGATCTGCCGCGAGAGTGCTTGATGCGCGGCGGGATAGACGAGGTCCGCGCCGGTGCCGACCACCGCGACCGTTCCGCCGACACCTTCCAACCCGCCCCGATGCGCGGCGCCGTCGATGCCGAGTGCGAGCCCCGATACGACCGTCACCCCCGCCGCCGACAGTTCTCGCGCGAACCGCCGCGCATCCTCGATGCCCTGCGGCGTCGCGCTGCGGCTGCCTACCAGCGCGACCGCGCGCGTATGCAGCAGATCGAGCCGGCCCTTTATATATAGGAGCGGTGGCGGATCGGGCATGGTCAGCAGCGCGGGCGGATAGGCGGGATCGTCGAGCGTGACGATCTGGTTGCCCGGCTGCTCGCGCCATGCGAGCACCGCATCGAGCTGGCCGTCGAACGCTGGACCCGCCGGCGCCAGCACCGCGCGCGCCGCGGCGTCACCGGCGACCTCCGCGAGCGTCTCCGGCGACTGGGCCAACAGCGCCTGCGGCAGCCCGAATGCGCCCAGCAACAGGCGCAACGCTGCGGGTTTGAGGCCCGGCGCAAGTGACAACCGCAGCCAGGCGGCAAGTTCGATACGGGTTGCGGGCAAGGTCTGCATGCGGTCGCTCCTCTGGCGGGGCCTGCGGGCAGGCGGGCGCCATGCTAGAATTTTCATCATCCGAAATAAGAACGCGGAAATACAACGGCAATGAGCCGCGAATAATCGCGGCGCCGCGCTTACCGGCGCGGGTTCGTCGTCGGGCGCACGAGGCGCGTTGAATCGAACCGGTTCGACACCATCTATCCTCTGCGTATTACGACGGGCTCACAACCTGGCCAAATGGCCAACGCGAGCCTCAACGGTTGGCGGCGTCTCAAATCACACTCGAAATCATGGCTTTACTGAGCATCCTCAATTACCCGGACAAACGGCTGCACAAGGTGGCGAAGCCAGTCCCGGAGGTCAACGACCGTATCCGCCGTCTCGTCGCGGACATGGCCGAAACGATGTACGCGGCGCCCGGCGTCGGCCTCGCCGCCACCCAGGTGGACGTGCACGAACGCGTGATCGTGATCGACGTGTCGGAAACGCACGATGAACTGCTCGCGTTCATCAACCCGGAAATCGTCTGGTCGAGCGATGAGAGGAAGTTGTCGGAAGAGGGCTGCCTGTCGGTGCCCGGGATCTACGACAACGTCGAGCGTGCCGAGAAAGTGCGCGTGCGTGCGCTCAACGCGAAGGGCGAAACGTTCGAGCTCGATTGCGAGGGGCTGCTCGCCGTGTGCATCCAGCACGAAATGGATCACCTGATGGGCCGCGTGTTCGTCGAATATCTGTCGCCGCTGAAGCAAACGCGCATCAAGAGCAAGATGAAGAAGCTCGCCCACGCGATGTAACGCGCTTTCAACTTGCCTACCGCCCCATTCATGAGTCATTCGTTGCGCGTCATCTTTGCCGGCACACCGGAATTCGCCGCGGCCGCGCTGGCCGCGATTCATGGCGCCGGGTTTGCCGTGCCGCTCGTCTTGACGCAGCCGGACCGGCCGGCGGGTCGCGGCATGAAGCTGCAGGCGAGTCCAGTCAAGCGCTACGCACAGGAGCACGGCCTCGCAGTTGCGCAGCCCACGTCGCTGCGCCGCGCTGGCAAATATCCACAGGAAGCCGCCGCCGGCATCGAGCAACTGCGCGCGACGCCGCACGATGTGATGGTTGTCGCCGCCTACGGACTGATCCTGCCGCAGGAAGTGCTCGACATTCCGCGCTTCGGCTGCATCAACATCCACGCGTCGCTGCTGCCACGCTGGCGCGGCGCGGCGCCGATTCATCGCGCGATCGAGGCAGGCGACGCGCAAACCGGCATTACGTTGATGCAGATGGACGCTGGACTCGACACCGGCGCGATGATTTCGGAAGTACGCACCCCCATCTCCGCCGACGACACCACCGCTACCCTGCACGACCGCCTCGCCGGGAACGGCGCGCAACTGATCGTCGACGCACTGATCGAGCTCGAGCGCAGCGGCAAGCTGACGTCGATCCCGCAGCCGGCCGACGGCGTGACCTACGCCGAGAAAATCGCCAAGCACGAAGCGGCGCTCGACTGGCGCCGGCCGGCCGAGGCGCTTGCGCGTCAGGTGCGCGCGTTCGACCCGTTCCCCGGCGGCGCCGGCACGCTCGACGACAGCAGCACCGTCAAGATCTGGGCCGCCACCGCCGTGGCTTCGCCGGCGTCGGGCAGCAACAAGGCGCCAGGCGCCATCGTCGAGGTTGCGCCCGACGGCGTGCTGGTCGCTTGCGGCGAAGGTGCACTGCGTCTGACGCAATTGCAGAAGCCCGGCGGCAAGCGCCTGCCGGTGCGCGAGTTCCTTGCTGGCTCGCCGCTCGCCGCGGGCCAGCGCTTCCAGCTTCCCGAGGCGCAATAAGCGCGTCTCGCACGCCGGAGCATCGTCCATTCGGCCGGTGTCTCCGCGCCCGCCGCGAGCGCGACGCGCGTTAGAATCCTCCATGCAGCAGACTAGGTTTTCGAGGGTTCATCACATGTTCGGCATCGTCCATTTCGAGTTTTTCATCGTCGCGGTTTTTCTCCTGAACATCACCCCGGGGCCGGATACCGCTTATATCGTCGGGCGCAGCGTCGCCCAGGGCCGCGGCGCGGGGCTGATGTCGGCGCTCGGCATTTCGGCGGGCTGCTGCATTCACTCGCTTGCCTGCGCGTTTGGGCTCACCGCGCTGCTGGCCGCGTCGGCCACGGCGTTCACCATAGTCAAATTCGTCGGCGCGATTTATCTGATCTATCTGGGGGTGCGCCTGATCTTCGCGAAGCCGGCCGCGGATGCGCCGGTCGGCGACGCGCGCGCGCCGTCCACGCCGAAGTCGCTGCGGCAGCTGTTCCTACAGGGCTTCTGGACCAACGTGCTGAATCCGAAGGTCGTGCTGTTCTTCGTGTCGTTCTTCCCGCAATTCGTCGCGACGGGCAGCGAACACAAAACCTTCGCGTTTCTCACGCTCGGCGCGGTCTTCGTGCTGATGAGCATGGTCTGGAACAGTTTCGTCGCGTGGATCGCGGGAAGCGTCACGCAGCGTTTCGCGGGCAAAGCTGCAGTCAAGCGCTGGCTCGATCGCGGCGTCGGCAGCGCGTTCGTCGGCCTCGGCATCAAACTCGCGACCGCCTCGCGATAATTGAATTTTCCCGCATCGCCCATATCTAACATTTAGCTTACAATCTGGCGCCGCAATCGCGCGGCACGGAGATGAAGGCCACGCTCGGGGCAAGGAGTTGCAGACATGTTTAACTGGGTGAAAACCGCGATGTTGATGGCCGCGATTACGGCTCTTTTCATCGTGATCGGCGGGATGATCGGCGGTTCGCGCGGCATGATGGTCGCGCTCGTGATCGCCCTTGGGATGAATTTCTTCTCGTACTGGTTCTCCGACAAGATGGTCCTGCGCATGTACAACGCGCAGGAAGTCGACGAAAACAGCGCGCCGCAGTTCTATCGGATGGTGCGCGATCTCGCCACGCGCGCGAACCTGCCGATGCCGCGCGTCTACCTGATCAACGAAGACGCGCCGAACGCGTTCGCCACCGGCCGCAACCCGGAGCACGCGGCAGTCGCGGCGACCACCGGCATTCTGCGCGTACTGTCCGAGCGCGAAATGCGCGGCGTAATGGCGCACGAACTCGCGCACGTGAAGCATCGCGACATTCTGATCTCGACGATTTCGGCGACCATGGCCGGCGCGATTTCCGCGTTGGCGAACTTCGCGATGTTCTTCGGCGGCCGCGACGAAAACGGCCGTCCCGCGAACCCAATCGCGAGCATCGCGGTTGCGCTGCTCGCGCCGATTGCGGGCGCGTTGATCCAGATGGCGATTTCGCGTGCGCGCGAATTCGAAGCCGACCGGGGCGGCGCGCAGATTTCGGGCGACCCGCAGGCACTGGCGTCGGCGCTCGACAAGATCCATCGCTATGCGAGCGGCATTCCGTTCCCGACGGCCGAGGCGCATCCGGCCACCGCGCAGATGATGATCATGAATCCGCTGTCGGGCGGCGGTATCGCGAGTCTGTTCTCGACGCACCCGGCGACCGAGGAACGCATCGCGCGTTTGATGGAAATGGCGCGCACCGGGCGCTTCGACTGAGGCGCCGCGTCGCTCGGCGCGTCGAGCCTGAATTACTGAAGAGCGGGCCCGCGAGGCCCGCTTTTTTTCGCATCGTTCGTCGCCACCGCGCGACAGCGTCTACGGCGAACACCCACGCATGGCGGCGCCCCACCGGCGCCACGCTACAATGTGCGCTGATTGCGCCGCGCGCACCGTGCGGCTTGCCCTTGCTCCCTTAATGACTTCAAAGCCTTCTTCGCGTTCTGCTTCCTCGTCGGCGCGTTCGCGCGAATCCCGTTTGTCGCCGCTGCATCTGTCGCCCGAATCGCTCGGGTTCGCACTCGATTGCGCGGCCCAGGCCGTCGGCGCCGTGCGTCTCGGCGCGGCCTTGCCCGCGGCGCTGCAAAGCGTTCTCGTGGCGGTGCCCGAGGGCAACGCCGCAGCGGCGCGCGGCGCGGTGCAGGATATCGCCTATCGCACGATGCGCCGTCTCGCGACCGCCGAGTGGCTGATCGCGAAGCTGGTGAAGAAGGCGCCTCCGCCGCACGTCGCGCATGTGCTCGCGGGCGCGCTCGCGCTGCTCGTCGACGAGGAAGCGAGCGCCGCCTACACGCCGTTCACGGTCGTCGACCAGGCGGTCAAGGTGATCGGCGCGCGTCGCGAGTTCGCGTTCGCGAAGGGGCTCGTCAACGCGGTGCTGCGCAACTTCTTGCGCGAGCGCGACACGTTGCTCGCCTCCGTGCAAGCCGATGAAGTAGCGCGCTGGAACTATCCCGCCTGGTGGATCGACGCGATGAAGCGCACATGGCCCGAGGCGTGGCAATCGGTGCTGGCCGCCGGCAACACGCAAGGTCCGCTGACGTTGCGCGTGAACGCGCGCCATTCGACGGTCGACGCCTATCTGCAAGTGCTGCAACGCCAGCAGATCGCCGCAAGCAAGGCTGGCGAGCACGCGGTCACGCTCGCGACGCCAATGCCGGTCGAGCGCATTCCGGGCTTCAGCGAAGGTGTCGTATCCGTACAGGACGCAGGGGCGCAACTCGCCGCGCAATTGCTCGGCGTGCGTGACGGCATGCGCGTGCTCGACGCATGCGCGGCCCCAGGCGGCAAGACCGGCCATCTGCTCGAACTCGCCAACATTCAACTCATCGCGCTCGAAAGCGATGCGTCTCGCGCGCGCCGCATCGGCGAAAACCTGCGGCGTCTGAAGCTCGAAGCGGAAGTGCGCATCGGCGACGCGGGCAACCCCGCGCAATGGCACGACGACCTCGACCAGCCGTTCGACCGCATCCTCGCCGACGTGCCGTGCTCGGCGTCGGGCATCGTGCGGCGTCATCCGGATATTCGCTGGCTGCGCCGCCAGTCCGATATCGCCGCGCTCGTCGCCGAACAGCGCCGCATTCTCGACGCGCTGTGGCCGCTCGTGAAACCGGGCGGCGAGTTGCTTTACGTTACCTGTTCGATCTTCCCCGAAGAGGGCGACTTGCAGGCACAGTGGTTTGGAAACCAGCATCAGGATGCGGTACGATTGGACGCGCCGGGGCAGCTTTTACCCTCAGTTGCCCGCGCGCCCGCCGACCCATCGGCCGGTTCTCATGCTGGACGACCCGCTGAATTCAGCGCCGGCACGAACTCAGACCACGACGGATTTTTCTACGCGCGCTTTCAGAAACGGTGACCATAAAACGCTTCTTCCCGCTTCGGCTCGCTGCCGTGCTCTGGATCGCGCTGGCCGTCTGGCTTGCAGCGCCGGGCGCGGCGCACGCTGACTCGATCGCGGTGCAGCGGGCGTCGCTGCAGGCCGACAACGGCGGCTGGAGTCTCGACGCGCATTTCGAATTCGAGCTGAACAGCAATCTCGAAGACGCGGTCAACAAAGGCATTCCGCTTTATTTCACGACCGATTTCGAACTGAGCCGGCCGCGCTGGTACTGGTTCGACGAGCAGCCGGTCAGCGTGTCGCAAAGTTTGCGGCTGTCGTTCCAGCCGCTCACGCGCGAATATCGCGTGTCGAGCGTGCAGTCGGGCGGCTTGCAGCTCGGCTTTTCCACGCTCAAAGATGCGCTCGCGGTGATCAAGCACGTGACGTCGTGGCACGTGATCGACCGCAATCAGGTGCGGGTCGGCGAAACCTATAACGCGTCGGTGCGCATGCAACTCGACATCGGGCTGATGCCCAAGCCGTTCCAGATCGACGCGGTGAACAACCGCGACTGGAACCTCGCCTCCGATTGGAAGCGCTTCACTTTCACGGCCGCCGATCGTGCTAAATAAAGTGCGCTCATCTTCCACCAGTGTCAGCAGCATCGTCGTGCGCGTGCTCGTGTCGACGGTCGCGGTGACGGCCGTGTTGCTGCTCGTGTTGCTGGCCGCCGCCAGCGCGAATACCGAATTCTTCGACCGCTATTACCAGTGGCTGTATGCGGCCAACGTCGCGGTCGCGTTGATCTTTCTGCTGGTGGTGGTGACGCTCGTCGTCATCATCATCGTGCGATTACGCACGGGTAAATTCGGCACACGGCTGCTCGCGAAGCTCGCGTTCTTCATGGCGCTGGTCGGTGTGGTGCCGGGCGGCATCATCTACATCGTGTCGTATCAGTTCGTGTCGCGCAGCATCGAGTCGTGGTTCGACGTGAACGTCGAAACCGCGCTCGCGTCCGGCCTCAATCTCGGGCGCGGCATGCTCGACGCGTCGTTGTCCGATCTGCAGACGAAGGCGCGTCTGATGTCCGAGCAGCTCGCGAGCGCGGATGCGGCCGGCACCACGTTGACGCTGCTGCGTCTGCGCGACCAGTTCGGCGTGCAGGACGCAACGATCGTCGAGCCGACCCGCAGCATGTCTGGCGCGACGCCGGACATGCACGTGGTCGCGCAGGCGTCCGGCAACTACGCGATGCTGCTGCCGAACGATCTGCCGACGCCGCTGATGATCGAGCAGGCGCGTGGCCACGGCTATGCGGCGATCGAAGGCGAAGTGGACGGCGATCCGAATGCGCAGGGCGGCAAGGGCGCACTGCGTCTGCGCGTGGTGCAGCGTATTCCCGATGCCAACGCGTCGCTATTGCAGCCCGCCGAGCGCTTCCTGCAATTGACGCAGCCGGTCTCGACGACACTCGCGCGCAATGCCGACTCGGTGCAGCGCGCGTATCGCGAGTATCAGGAGAAGGCGCTCGGCCGCACCGGCCTGCGCAAGATGTACATCGGCACGTTGACGCTGTCGCTGTTTCTCGCGACCTTCATCGCGATGATGCTCGCGTTGGCGCTCGGCAATCAGCTCGCGCGGCCGCTATTCCTGCTCGCGCAGGGCACGAAGGAAATCACCGAGGGCGACTACACGCCAAAGCGCGAGATCAAGTCGCGCGACGAACTCGGTTTCCTCACACAGTCGTTCAACGCGATGACGCGGCAATTGTCGGAAGCGCGCGGGGCGGTCGAGAAAAATCGTATCGCGCTCGAGCATTCGAAGGCGTATCTCGAGAGCATCCTCGCGAACCTGACCGCGGGTGTGTTCGTGTTCGACCGGCAATTCCGGCTGACCACCGCGAATCGAGGCGCTGAGCGGATTTTCCGTCAGCCGTTCCAGACGGTGCTCGGTTTCTCGCTCGATCAGATCGGCGTGCTCGGCGAATTCGGCGCGATGGTGCGCAAGGCATTCGCCGATCGCGAAGCGGCGAGTGAAGACGGCCATGACCACAACGGCCATTGGCAGCAACAGTTCTCGGTGCCGGTGCCGGGCGAAACCGAGCCGCTCACGCTGCTCGTGCGCGGCGCGCGCCTCGTCGCGGCGAACGAGCGCGACGCTGAAGACATGCAGACCGCGGGCTACGTGATCGTGTTCGACGACATCTCCGACGTGATCTCCGCGCAGCGTTCGATCGCATGGGGCGAAGTCGCGCGGCGCCTCGCGCACGAGATCAAGAATCCGCTCACGCCGATTCAACTGTCGGCCGAACGATTGCAGATGAAGCTCGCCGACAAGCTCGCGCCGTCGGATGCGGACGTGCTGAAGCGCGGCGCGACGACGATCGTCAATCAGGTCGCCGCGATGAAGCAGATGGTCGACGATTTCCGCGACTACGCGCGCACACCGCCCGCGGTACTCGCGCATCTGCAATTGAATGAACTGGTCAGCGAGGTGCTCACGCTGTACGGTATCGAAGAAGGCAAGGGCGCGATCCAGGTCGAGCTCGCGGCCTTGCCCGCGATACGCGGCGACGCGACGCAGTTGCGTCAGGTGATCCACAACCTTCTGCAGAACGCGCAGGACGCGGTCGCCGAAGTCGCGCATCCGCGTGTTTTGCTCGAGACGAGGACAGTAGAATACGGAGACCCCGACGCGCAAGGCAAGGCACGCGTCGCGGTCCGTCTGACAGTGTCGGATAACGGAGCAGGCTTCCCCGCGCGTATCCTCACGCGCGCGTTCGAGCCGTACGTGACGACCAAGGCCAAGGGTACGGGTCTGGGACTTGCGATGGTCAAGAAGATCGTCGACGAACATGGCGCGCGCATCGACATTCGCAATCGCATGAAGGCCGGCGACGTGATCGAAGGCGCGCAGATTTCGATTCTCTTCCTTCAGCTGGCGGACGACTCCGCGCAGCCGGGTGCACCTGGTTCGGGTGCGCATCCGGCGCACGGCGGCGCGTCGCAGGGAACGACAAAAGCAACAGTGCAGACAAGGGCAGCGTAAATGGCAACCATCCTGGTGGTAGATGATGAAATGGGCATCCGGGAACTGCTCTCGGAGATCCTCAGCGACGAGGGACACGTCGTGGAGGCCGCTGAAAACGCGCAGGAGGCGCGCGAGTTCCGTCTGCGTCAGGCGCCGGACCTCGTGCTGCTCGACATCTGGATGCCGGACACCGACGGCGTGACGCTGCTCAAGGAATGGGCCGCGCAAGGTCAATTGACGATGCCCGTCATCATGATGTCCGGTCACGCGACGATCGACACCGCGGTCGAGGCCACGAAGATCGGCGCGCTCAACTTCCTCGAAAAGCCGATCGCGTTGCAGAAGCTGTTAAAGGCGGTCGAGCAGGGACTCGCGCGTGGTAACGCGGCGGCCGTGCCTGGCGGCGTGGCTGCGAAGCCGGCGTTGCCGGTCACCGCATCGTCAGTCGCGTCGGCGGCCGCGTTGCCGATACTGTCGTCAGATGGCGTCGCCGGCGGCGCGCTTGTCGCGCAAACCGCGTCGATCTCGTTCGACATTCCGCTGCGCGATGCGCGCGATGCGTTCGAGCGCGCGTACTTCGAATATCACCTCGCGCGCGAGAACGGCAGCATGACGCGTGTCGCGGAGAAGACCGGTCTCGAGCGCACGCATCTTTATCGCAAGCTGAAGCAACTCGGTGTCGATCTCGGCAAGAACAAAGGGGAGTGAGCGCCACGTGTTGCATGCAAACGCGGCTCGGCCAAATTCCTTATGAAAGGACTTGCTGAACTTCGGATCGCTTGATATAGTTTCGTTCTTCGTTGGCCCGGTAGCTCAGTTGGTAGAGCAGCGGATTGAAAATCCGCGTGTCGGTGGTTCGATTCCGCCCCAGGCCACCAGAACAAAGTGCTGTGCTATCAACCTGATAGCGCAGCCGCAGCACCAGAAAAGGCCTCCCCGTGAGGCCTTTTCTGCGTCGGTCTGGCAGCTTTTCTGGCAAGGCCGGTGCGCACGGGTGCGGCTGACTGCGCATCACGGCGCCCACCGGTCTCGGGCGGGGCGCGTGCCCTGAAATTTCAGGGCGTCGCCGCCGGCCAGTCCGGTCACTACACGCAACTCCACGTTCCAGGAGTTGCCATGTCCCACTTTTCCCTTTTCACCCGTTCCCGCCGCCTGCCACTGCGTTGGCCTGCCGTTCCCACGTCCGTGCCACGCGGGAGGCTGTGATGGCGAGCATTTTCCAGGAAGGCGCGGGCTGGGCCGTGCGCAACCGCTCGCGCAACGACGCCTTCTATCAGGCAGGCTTCGCCTCCCGCGACAAGGCGAAGGCCTGGCTTAACCGGCATGAGAAGGCCATCAGGGAGCGCGGCAGGCCGTTCGGCCTCGGTCCGCACCGGACCACTCTCGCGCAGGCGCTGGCCGACTACGTGCCGCAGCGCGTGCCGTTTCGCAAGAGCGGCGACCAGCTCTGCCGGCGCCTGAACCGTTACCTGCGTTACGGCCGCCTGCCCACCTATACGGTGACACCCGTATCGCACCGCACCGAACCGTCCGGTAGCGGGCCCGACAAAAAGACGACGGTCTACTTCACGCTTGAGCGGGTGCCTGCAGCGCATGAGCGCGTCATCCCGCGCGGACTGGGCCCGTTCCGGCACGAGCAGGCCCGGCGTCACGAAAAGTCGGAGAAGCTGCGCGAACGTCTCGCGCGCATGAAAGTCGCGGACATCACGCGGCATGACATCCTGCAGTTCGTGCATGCCCTGCGCGAGGAAGGCCTGGCGACCCAGACCGTCGTGCACGAGCAGGCGATACTGCGGGAATTCTTCAACCACGCGCGTTCCGTCTGGAACTGGACCGACCCGGAGGACAATCCCGCGACCGACCTCAACATGCCCGACATCGACAATGCCCGCAATCGCATCCTGACCTCCGAGGAAGAGGCGCGGCTCCAGGCAGCCCTGGCCGACAGTAGCAATGTCCATGTTGCACCGTTCATCGCTCTCCTGCTGGAAACGGCGATGCGGCAGTCCGAGCTGCTCGTGACCACCCAGTGGCGGGATATCGACTGGGCGCGCCGCGTATTGCGACTGTGGGATGCCAAGTCCGGTGGGCGCGAGGTTCCGCTCACCCAGCATGCCATCGCCATCCTGCAGGCATTGCCGCGGGGGAATGATGAAGACCGCGTGTTCCCGGTGACCATTGCCGCGATAAACTCCGCGTGGAACAAGGCGGTTGGGCGGGCCGGCATCCAGGATATTCGCAAGCACGACCTGCGGCATTGTGCCCTGACGCGGACTGCGCGACTGCTGAAGGGTGACATCTTCCTCCTGAAGGTCGTCTCGGGGCACAAGACGCTCGCGCAGCTCGCGCGGTACGTCAATGCCAATGCGGATGACGCCGTCGAGGCGCTGGATGCCGCGCAGGCGGGGCACCCTGCCCCCCTGCACGCCCGGGGTGCGGTGAAACACCCGATGGTCGAGGACGCGGTCAGGGCGCTCGATGCTGCGCACGTGCCAGACGGGTCGCGTGTTGACGCTCAGGAGGCGGTCGCCAGCGCCCCGGACATGGACGCGGTGCAGGCGGTACCGATGACCGCTAACGGCGCGATTAAAACGACGATGCCCGTACGGCCGGGCGAACCGGCTGCGGCACCTGACGAAGTCGCCGGGCCGTCACTTGAAGACAACGGCCGGGTTCTCGGGCAGGGATGTGCGGTGGCACCTGACGTGTCCCTCGGCGTATCGGGAGCGGCGAACATCATTTCGTTCGCCGCGTGGCGCGCGCGTCACGCCGCCTGAGAGTGGCGGCGGTCGTTCATGCACAAAACGCCGGGCTCGTGAGAGCCCGGCGTTTTTTCTCAAGCTGGCTGGGTTCGGTGCTGGGGTCGCCTGCAGGACACGCGTGCAGGCGACCCGGACACCGAAGCGGTCAGACGCCTGGCATCCACATTTCCTGGGCGTGAAAGAACCGCTCGCGCCAGGCCTGCGCCCGCTCGGTCCAGACGTTGCGCTTGCCCAGACGTGCCGGGGGCGGAAACTCGCCCCGCGCAATCATGTGTTCCAGGCAGCGGGGCGAGATGCCGAGTTCGGTACAGACCTGGTCCTTGGTCAGTTGCGTCATGGTGATGGCCTTGTGGAGTGGGTAGACGATGTATAGCGCCCACACGGTTTGGTCAAAGTTGTCTGAAATTTTCGCGCGCTGTTGTTCGTTGAGGCGCCGGGGGGCAAACGCTCATCTCGCATGGTTGATGCCGCGCAGTGCGCAACGGGGCGCTCACGGGCTCAGCGCGGGCCCGATTTTGGCGTCGGCGCCGAAGTGGCCATTCTCGTTCCGGGTCGCCCCCGAATGCTGCGCCTTGACGAAAAAGGGGCCGCCCGTTCTAGGGGAGACGGCCCAGCCTGTGGCGCAGTCAAGGAAGCCGGTCCGTTGCAGCCTTGAGGTGTCTGACTCAGCTTTTCGTCGCGCGACTCACGGCTTCGAGATGCGCCTCAAATCGGGTGAAGGCGTCGTCCTGGCGAAGATGCGCGTAGTTCCTGAGCACAGTTTCGAGCTTGTCGTGCAGCAGCATCGCGGCGGTCAGGAAGTCATTCGGATGTTTCCTCAGCCAGTCAGTCGCCACGAGATGGCGCATGGCATGGGGTCCAAAGCCCGGAGTTTCGGGTACATGACGGCTTGTGAGTTTCTGGAAATGCGCGCCCAATCCCTTCCAGATATTCCCGTGCTGCGTGGGGAACACGACTTTGCAATCGGGCGCGTCCTTCGTCAGCCGTGGCCTGTATTCGACCAGATACTCTTCAATCCGCTCATTGAGCGCGGCCGGGAGCGGTGCGTCATAGTCCGATTGCTTAGCGTACTTCATGTTCTTGAAGTCTTTCGCCTCGAAGCGCAGACGCCACTGCCCGTCTTCCCGGCAATATAACGAACCATTCCCGTGCTCGCGCCAGGTCATCAGCGTGAAGTTCCGAACCCTGAGAGGGTTAGCCATCAGCATGGAAAGTAGTAACGCATCGCGTTTGTGAAGGGCTTCCTCGACCGAACCCGGCGCGCTCTCAGCCGCCAGCTGGTCGATTCGGGCAACCGCGCGGATTATGGGCCCAAGCGGCTCTGATAGATTCAGAAGCTGCTGAATCGGTTCATTGGGCTTGCGTGAAATATCATTGGCATCCTGTTTCCATTGTCGGTAAAGCCGATGAGCCCTCGAACATGCCTTGGTCCAGTTCTCCTGAAGCGTGCCCTCTGGCAATTTGTTCGCAAACTCTGGTTGCTGCGTCAGGTAGCCGGTAACCGGGTGAACCATGCTGGCACCAATAGAACAAAAGGTAGCGTGACCTGAATGAACCAGGCCGCCGGAGCGGTCCTTCAGGAAATTCAGGAAGGCCTCAATTGCGGAAGGGACAACAAGCCATGCCAAAGTCTGTGCCTCTTCCGGTAACTTGCCGAAGCCTCCCTTGGTTTCCGGATGAGACAGGAATCCGAGGTAGCCACGAACTTTTCCCATTGCGATTGAGGCGGTGACGCAGCCTTGGTTTCCTCTTCGCGCACAGGCCGGAATCGTCGCTGAAATCTTTTCCATTGGCAGCATTTGCCAGACGCCTTTTGTTGACCGCTCAAGCACAGGGCCTCTTGATGTCTTGTATTCGAAGTATGCGTTCCATTCCGCGTTGAGGCTGGCGGAGATGTCTGCTTCCTTCAATCGGTAGAAGCTTCGGGTGTTCACGCGCTGCCGCTCGCGAAAACCGATTGAGATTGACGGGCGGGCCCCCTCTTGCGACGTGTCAGGCAGGCGTCTCAATAACGTGTCCCGTTCCAGGCCAAGTTCGGCTTCGAGTCGATGCACACTCGGAATCGCCTGGGGATTCGGGTAGGCGCCTTTCAACCAGCGTTGAATGGCGGCAGGAGAAGAATGGACCAGTTTCGCCAGCGTTTTTGGCGCCACACCGGAGTTGGCCACGGCTTCGCGCAGGATTTGATGAAATGTGCCGGCAAGAGGTCGAACGACAGTGACTTCGCCGACTTTGTCGGTCGCGGATTGAGTCACGGCTTCAACGGTACGCTGCCACGCGCGAAGGTGGCTGCGCCGGTCGCTTTTTGTACGGGGAGTGACGTTCAACGCGTCAAGGTAAGACGCCAGTTTCTCGTTGAAGCCGTGAAGCATTTCGCGCCCGACCGAGGAGTCGTCGGTCTTGCCGACAAAGGCAAGGTAGGAATGCAGGCTTGAGAGATTGTTCCGGAAAACCCGCGTGTCAGCGGCGCTCAGCGCCTCTTTTGTGTCGAGAAGTTCTCCCTTCCGACGGGCGATGATGTCTTGATAGGTAAACTGCATTTCGGGCTCAGTGTTGCTCTCGCCGAGCTGCCGTGAGTCGCCACTTTCGTTATGGCAGAGTCTAACGTGATAACGAAACTTCTGTAAGTCAATGAAATCACAAATATTTTTCATGTGACCTCCGACCATCGGTTTTGCAGACTGATGGTCTATCGTCCGTTACACGCTCGGAGCGCTTCGAGAGAGGGTTGACAGTCACCTGTCTAACGACAGTTTTTATTCGTAAGCCGCTGGTACCGGGTGGGAAAGAGCTGGCGACAGGGACTAAATTGGCCGGGCGAATCGGACATCGTGCATCGAGCCCTGGAGAAGCGGTCGACGGGCCGCACGTCACCGGCGACCGAAGCGCGGACTAGCCGGCAGACCGGGCAGTCGCGCGACATTGATAAGAATTCAAGCTGCTGGCGAGGGTAGCGGCGGTTAGCAGGGCGACACCGCAAATCACCCGAAATTGGAGAATGAAGTGCGGAAAGCCGCCGTTATGGCTTTTGCGGCGTCACCCGGCGCAGGGAACGCATTGACTCGCCAGCGGCACTCTTTTTCAAGGGCAGGTCAACGCGGTCCTGATTCATTTAGCGAAGCCAGTTCGGCAAGATTTTCGAGCAAGACGGTGAGCGGCCGGTCATGTGAACGCCGCGTCTGGGCCTCGAGTCTTGCGTACAAAGCACGAAGGCGGAGTGGCGACACAACCGTCGATGCTGCGTTCGATGTCGCGGGAGGAAGAGACAGCAGTCTTGGGGGGGGCGGACAAAGGCGAGCGCTCGGGCCGCTCGAAGCGGGCGCGGCACATTTTTGAGAGGGCTTGCGGCCGAGGGGGAGCGGAAGAACTTTTAGCGTTCGAGAGGCTTGCGCTATACAGCGAATGAAATCAGCCTCCGCTTCTCCGACGCACCGCTACCTTGACGCCAGCGAACTCGCCGCCTTGCTCGGCGTCTCCGTGCGCACACTTACCCTGCGAGCAGAACACCGCCCCTGGCTGCTGCCGCCTCGCGCCGAGCTTCGTGACCGCGAACTGCTCCGTTGGCGGGAGGACGTGGTCGAAACATGGGCCACCGGAATTCCAAGAAATCGCTCAAATTTTAGAGACCCGGCCGAGCACTCTTGAAGGCGTCGACCTTCGTTCAGTTGGCGTCGCTGGCTACTCGCTCGTGTTTTCAGCCAGAAATTCACTTACCTGCGCCCCCAGCAACTCTGAGAGTTTCCACATGGCGTCGATGGTGACGTTTAACTTGCAGCGCTCAATCTGGCTTACGTAAGTGCGATGAAATCCGGCCGCGGTTGCCAGTGCTTCCTGCGAATAGCCTGCCTGGCGGCGCAGTCGCCTCAAATTTGCCGCTACTAGGCGGCGTGCGAGATTTGGTTCTGGTGCAATTTTAGACATGCCCGTAGGTTGTCTAAAACACGACTATAAATCTACACACACCCAACTCTACATATTGTAGACTCTCCATATTAATAGTCAGGTTTCTTGAGGCACTCCCTGCGTCGGGCCCGGCGCACGGAGTGTCGCCTTCGGTGGGGCCGTAGATGCCATTTGGAGGGCAGCGAAACTTGAGACGACTTGCGGCGAACGCCGAGCACTGGAGGTCCTATGGAACCAACTCATCTGACGCACATTCCGGCGTCGACCCGCGCGACGCTTTCGCACCTAGGAATTCCCGTCACTGCTTTTATCGATGGACGGGCCATTAGTGTTCCGCCGCATGAGTTGCCAGGCGAGGTCGAATGGCGGGTCGACCTTCTGAGGTGGCTAGTAAGGAAAGTCTTTTTCCATCTCGCATCCCTTCGACGAGACGAGCGTGTTCCGGCATTGCTCGCTATCGAAAAAAGATTGGTCGCAAAGTCCGGACTCCACGTGGTGGAAGCGGAGGCCGTGGCAGAGAGTGCTTTGCTTTCAATAAAGGACGCGTCCGACGAGGACGCGTCCGCCATCATGAACGCAATCAAGCTTCACGAAGCACACCTCGAATCTGAGTGGACGATGTTGGAGCAGCGTTACAACAAAATCATTCTTGGCGACAATGCTCCGAGAGGTGACGCTGAAGCAGGAGGACATCACGATGGTATCGACGACACGACTCGCGCTTTGTGAGGCAAACCGTATCTAGCCCAGGACCGACGGATGGGGCGAAACTCAGTGTCGATGGCTATATGACTGGACCGGACTTCGTCCAACTCATGCCGCTCCTCCTGATACCAGCGACATGTGCAGGAGTCGGCCTGTTGTTAGGGAGGCTGATTCGCGGGCGCCGTCCTCGAATCGAAATTGAGCACCCACGCCTTGCAATCAGCGCAGCATACCTTCGCGATGCACACAATAAATCGCTGTCGTCGCACACCCCTGCGCGCTGTGCCTTCGACTCGATGTACTTTTGTTTTCTCGAAATCGCTGCCACACGCAGCGCACAAAGTGAAGAGGGAATCGAGCATCCAAATGATGGCGTGGTAGAGCTGGGGCTAACTGCAATAAGCCCGTCAGCCGGCGACCGCTATGCCGTCAAATTACTTGCAGGTTGGGTTGCGAATGTAAGTCATTCTCTGCCGAGCGTAACCGTCAGGGATGCTTGCAAGCTCGCGGAGCGCATCCATGCGATGACCGTCGCTTTACTTTCGTAGCGGAACGCTACGAGCTACTGAAAACACAGAGGCAGAACGTCGCGTTGACGCCATTGCCACAGCGTCGACGGCGCCACCGCTGATGGTGTGATTCGAATCAATCTGATTGATGGCCATCGCGTAATACACGATGTAGGAGATAAAAATGCTGAGAGTGACAGTGGAGCTTTGGCCAGGCGGCCGAGAGTCGGGCAAGCGACTGCTCGCAACTGCGGACATTGTCCGGGTAAAAAGTGGGTGCGCTCGCAGACTACGCCATCCGGCTATACGACGACGTTCTTGGCGACATCGGCACTGCAACTTTGACGGGATACCCTCGCTGTGCTGGCACTGTGCTCGACCTCGCCACCCGTGCCATCGCTACTGCGCTTGCGGGTAGCGAGCAGCTACCGCCCCGCCCCGTAATGCCCGAGGTGACTGTGCACAAAAGTGGCACGACGCCATATGTGCGCATGCGTGAAATTCCTGAGCCTGCGCGAACGCTTTTTGCGAGGAACATGCGTAGCTCAACGTGCCCGCTAATCGAGGAAGACGATGAGCCGCGAGGCTGCGTCTACGCCTGGGATTGGGAAGACTTTTTGCGTGGGGCGAGATAGTGCTGAAAATCACCATCGAGCTGTGCCGGCCGCATGGCCCTAGCCACGTCCTGGGGGACGCGGAAATCGAGAACGTTAGCGGTGACGAAGAGCACGCTGACTACGTAACCTCTTTCGCCAACTACGGGGACTATGCCGTCACGCTCCGTGAGGGCGCCGATGAGCACGAAGTGGGCCCAGCAACGCTGACCTCTTCCCCCCGTTTTGGCGGCACTGTTTGGGATTTCGTCGCACGCGGAGTCGCGACCGCTTCTGCCGGCAAAGAAGGGCTGCCTCCCCGCCCAGTATTCCCATGGCGGTGACCAATGAACAGCACCATGACTGTCGCAGAGGTCGCGGCACTACTGAACGTAACGCCCGCGTATGTGGTGAAGTTAATCACTGGCGGCAAATTGGGCGCAACCGCAGACACGGACGGTACACGCGCTATCACACGCACTGATGCAGAGGCGTACCGGTTGCGAGCAAGGAGACGTGGCCGCGAGGCGCTCGAAGAACTCGCGCGCGTCTCGCAGGAAGTCGGCCTGTACAACGACAAACGAAAATGAGCACTATCCCGACTCCGCTTCCGGCAGTGCCACCACCCGCCACGACTGGCGGCCTCGTTTTATACCTTGATTTTGACGGCGTTTTACACCCCGAGAATGTCTACATGCGAACGGGTCGGGGCCCTTACATAGCGTCCCCTGAGGGGCACGAGCTGTTTGAGCATGCGGAACTGCTGGAGCGCGTGCTGCTGCCATACCCCGACGTCAAGATTGTGTTGAGTACGAGTTGGGTACGCGTGTACCAAAGTGTCGCGCGAGTCGCGCGCAAATTGCCGCCTGAACTGCGAGCTCGAATAGTGGGCGCGACGTATCACGCAAGCATGGACCCGGAGACTTTTCGACGGGCGCCCCGAGGAATGCAAATATGGGCCGATGTACTGCGGCGACAGCCGACGGATTGGCTTGCCGTCGACGACGACTATCTGCACTGGCCGTCATGGGCCAAGGACAAACTTGTGAAAACTCACGAGATACTGGGTATAAGTGCGCCCGTAGTGCTCGCTGAGCTGTCCACAAAACTCGCTCTCATGCATGCGGAGCCACCATGAGCACTACAAGCTATGAGGTACCGGAGCCGCTCGTAGATACACGTGTCCGCTCGTATGTGGAGAGCATGAGTGCACTTTGCGGGCTATCGCGCTCGCATCCAGTGTGCGAAGGACAGTCAATTCAGTTTGAGGGGGCGCCGTGGGAGCCGAGCATCGCAGCACTACGCTCGCGGTTCGTTCAAGGACCGTTCCCTGTGCGATGAAACTCGAGGACCGCGTTACGCGTTCAATTGGCAGGCGCAAGGGCGCCGTGATTCTTCGTCGCGAGCTGGAACGCTTTGGAAGTCCCGCACAGCTGAGCCGCGTGTTGGCAAGACTTGTCGGCACTGGAGCGCTGGTGCGAGTCAGTCGGGGCGTCTATGCGAAGACGAGACGCAACAAATTCACCGGCGATTTAACGCCGGCCGGCACTTTGGAGTCAATTGCTGCGGAGACATTCAGGAAGCTCGGCATTGCTATCAAGCACGGGAAGCTTGGTCTGGAGTACAACTCAGGCCGCTCGACGCAGGTGCCGATGCTTGCAGTCGTCAACACGGGGAATCGTCGCATAACCCGAAAGATTCAGGTTGGACGCAGAACCTTGACGTATGAGCGCGACAGAGCATTGCGACGAAAGGAGGCAAAGCAATGAAAGTACGCGAGCTTCTCAAGTGCTTGCATGATGCAGACCCGGAGGCAGTTGTGTTGTGGCTTCAATCGTATGCTGACGCCACCGACGCAGAGGAGATTTGTTATATAGCCTGTCCGCAGGAGCCGTGGACCTGCGAGCGGCATTTGTCGACAGACGGACATTTGAGCGACGTGCACTATCCATCCGGACACGGGCCATCGCTCGGGTGGGACGAACGGACTGACCAGCAATGGTCCGAACGGGTAGTCATACTGTCCTCCAGTCCGGGAGGCCCCTATGTCTAGTGGCTGGGAAATAGCCATGCGTCGAATCGACGCGGAGTACGACCTTCCTCAATTTTTGGCGTCAGCTCTTGTGCGGAAAATCGCGGCGAACCAATTCCGGCTACCGCCGACGGAGCGCGTTAAGTTTCAGCGGCTATCCGATGAGGTGATTGCTCGCATCGAAGAAATCGTACGCGACGCATACCTCGAAGCTGGGGAGGATGTTGGCGGCGACACTGTGCGCGCGCACCTTTGGCAGCAAGCCCTAACTGCTCGACGCGATATGGTTGCAAATGGCGAATTGATTTCAGAAGCCGATTTCCGCCAACGTCTCGGCCTGCCTCGGCCGCGTCTAAGCAAATTGCTCGCAGACGGCAGCGTCTTCGCGCTGGAGGTCGAAGGTGCAGAGTACTTCCCTGTCTTGCTCGCAGACCCAGCACTTAACCAACAGCGCCTGCAGGAAATCTGCCGAGTGATTGTTCCTGCTCCATCGTGGTCTCGACTAGATTTCTTGTCGTCAAAGCGAGGAAGCTTGGGTGACCGCAGTCCTGTTGAGATGCTTGATGCTGACCATGATTTCAAACGTGCGCGCAAAGCGGCTACAGCGTGGGCAAGTAAGTGGTCGCGCACTGTCGTCAAAATGTATCAAGGCGAGCACGAGTTTGAGCCCATAGGCATTAACCCCTTATACACAGCTGCTGCAGAGATTGACCCGAGGAGGCCGATATGGACGCGCGCATCGGAAGCGCTGCATATTCACGGATACGAATGGCCACCGGGTCCATATCCTGACGTCCGAAAATTTACCCTCTTTGTTGAGCGACAAACAGTTGGACACGCTACGCCGACGCCGGAGGCTTGCGTGCAAATCTTGGTCGACGGCGAATGCATTCGCGTCCGCATCATCGCTGCCGCTGGCACTCACTTGGATTCAGAAGCTGTGCTCAGCGGCAACGCCAAGAGCTTTGTCGAAGTTGCAGAGCGAGTCATCGCTCACTCCGTCGCGAAAAGCGGAGGCCGCTAAAGGAGCGGCGTCATGATAAGTCACATACGACCGATAGCCATTGAAGTAATCGTCGACGAAAGTAATCTGACCGTCCTCCTAAAGCATGGGTGCCGGGTGCGACTTCCGTTGCGATTGTTTCCAAAATTGTGGGTGGCGGCCCCTGAGCAACGTAGCGACGTTCGCATCTCTGCCTCTGGAGCTGGTTTGAGATGGGACCAGCTCGATGAAGACATCCGCGTGAGCGCACTGCTGCATGATGCTGAACGTCGTCATCGCGACGAACGATTAACCTCGTGCGTGCCAATAGACTTTCCCTCGAACCCAACGCCTGCATTGCTGTCAGGAACGCAGCCGAAACTCGCGGGGCGGATAATTGACGGCAGGTTTGTCGTCGGCTTGACAGCGGAAGAGCGATGGGTACGTTGGGACATGTGTGAAGACTTGGCGCAGCAGTTGGTGCCAAAAACCCTACAAGATGCAGCCAAATTTCCGCAAAATTCGCACGATGTGACGCTGCGACGAATGAGGCGAGCGATTGTAGGAAAAAATTGGACGGGGGGCGCTGAAACGGACTGGCTTATGCAACGGCTGCGGGTCTTGCTCGGCTGGTGACAGCCAACTGAGCGAGGGCTCACATGGGCGTCGACATCGCGAACAAGTCGCAGTTCATCTTTGCAGGCGCTAACCGCAGGCCACACGCCTGCGCTGCAGGTGGCTTCCAACATGTGGCGAGTTCCGGTGTTCGCCGCCCGGACGCAGCGCTAAATCAATCAAGCTCGCCTTGTTCGGCTAGTGATAACAGGGTGTCGACAACATGTCGTACTTTCGGTCGCAAGTGAGCTACCTTCGGCCAAACCGCGTGCACATCGATAAGGTCACTGGAGAAATCGTCAAGCACCGACAGCAATGCTCGAGATTCCAGATGTCGCCGTAGCAGCGACATCGGCATCTGGCAAAGCCCCATACCAGCGAGAGCAGCCTCAACAATCGAGTCACCGTCGCTGATTTGATGCGTTGCAGGTGGCGATATGCGACGAGATTCGCCATTGATATTGACTCGCCACGAGAGCGGTTGACCGCGCCGATGGCCGAGGATGCAAGCGTGAAGTTCCAGGTCCTCAAGCCTACCCGGAGTTCCACGCTGTTCGAGATATTCCGGAGATGCTGCAATCACCATGCGCTGGCGGGTTAGGCGACGAGCTATCAAGCCACTTGAGCTTTGAAGTTCGCCAAAACGGATGACGAGGTCGACTCCTTCTTCTATCGGGTCTATCAAGTGGTCCGAGAAAGTCATCGTCAACTGCAAATCAGGATTCTTCTGAGCGATTTGCAGCAGGATAGGCACGAGTATCCGTCGGCCAAAGGCAGCGGGCATATCAACTCGCAAGCGGCCTGCCGGTCGCTGATGACCAGGACCGAGCGCAGTCTCTGCTGTGGAGATTTCATCGAGTGCTGAGGCACATGCCGCGAGGTAGGCTTCGCCGTCCGCAGTGAGGGAGATGCTTCGCGTTGTGCGATGGAACAGCTGTGCACCAAGACGGTCTTCCAACTTGGCAATTGCCTTCCCCACAGCAGACTTCGTCAGCCCCAGTTGCTCGGCCGCGTCGGTAAAGCTGCGCGATTTGGCGGCGGTGACGAAAATCACGACGCCGCTGAATGAATCGACCTGTGCCATGGGGCTGTCCTATTGAAGAGTATCGTTCTCCATATAGGGCTCAAAACCGGATATTGTCAACTTGAGGCGAAAGCCCCAGGCTGGTGGCTGTAGCCGTCCGCCGCTAGATTTTGACGGCGGACCCCGTGCTAGCCGCCTGGATGGCGCAGTTCGCGATTCGCAAAGCACAAATTCCGTCTCGGGGCGTCGCGGGCATCGGCGCGTCCGTTTCAAGTGCCGTCAGGAAGCTGTCCAGTTCGACTTTGTATGAGTCCGCATGTCGCTCCAGAAAGAAATTGAGAAGCGGCTCACGTGCCTCAGTCCTTTCGCTCGTCCAGCGCCGTAGACTAGACGGACGATGGTTCTCATTCAGCACCATGCCCTTTGAGCCGAAGACTTCTACACGCTGGTCGAACCCATACACCGCCTGGCGCGAACCATTGATATGACATTGCTTACCGGAAGCAGTGCGCAGCAACACCATCACGCTGTCGTAGTCCGGAAGCTCTTCCAAGCCAGGGTCGACAAGACAGTTTCCCATAGCCATCACTTCGACAGGCTCCTCGCCGAGCAACCAGCGAGCTGTGTCGAAATCGTGGATGGTCATGTCGCGGAATATTCCGCCCGAGTGCCGAAGATATTCGCGCGGAGCCAAGCCGGGGTCGCGGCTCGTAATGACAACCTGCCTCACTTCGCCCACCTCGCCGTCTTCGATGGCCCGCTTGAGTCGCATTGCGTCGGGGTCGAAGCGTCGATTGAAAGCGAGCATGACGCGACCATTGAGACGCTCGATTTCCTCCACCGCCGCGAGGGCGCGCGCGATATCAAGGTCGATGGGCTTCTCGCAGAGAACCGGCTTGCCGAGCCGAACGGCCTGTAGCGTCAAGTCAATATGTGTATCAGTCGGCGTGCCGACGATAATGGCATCAACGTCTTCACGGTCGACGACTGCCTTGCAGTCTATGGATGCGTCGCATCCAAGGTCCGTTGCAAGCACCTCGACCGCCTCCTTGTTGGGGTCGGCCACGGCGACGAGTTTCACTCGACGGTCTGCGGCGACATTGGCCGCGTGAATTTTTCCGATGCGCCCGGCACCGAGAACTGCGATACGCAACATGTGAGTCTCCTATATTTCCGTCGGCTTATCAGGCACGCCGACTACTCATTCATTTGATACGTGTCAGGACGGTTTTCGTCCGCCAACACGCGCTGTTTGCTTGCTCGACGGCGGCGCCTCGGACTGGTTCTCAGTCGACTCAACAGAGGGAACCTCAGCAATCTGTCGGCTGAGCCGAAGAATGTCATCCAGCCCAAAGTCCCGCACCTCCGGTACTCGCTCTCCGCGTGCTTTTGCTACTGCAGTCGCGATGCGAAGCGCATTTGAGCGTTCACGCATCAGTAATTCGAGAGCTTCGACCAGAAAAGTGCGCTCTCTCGGCGACACTTTCGCCCCAATCACATGGTCGTAGGAAGACATACTCTGGTCCTCAGAACAATGTAGCCGTGAAAGCGGTCGCGAAACTTCGGGATGAAACAATGCCGACAACGGGTCCTTCCGCCGTCAAATGAGACTGCGGATACTGCCGCCGTCGACACCCCAGACCGCGGACGTAACGAACGATGCGAGGTCGGAGGCCATGAAAACAATCACGTTGGCCACTTCGTCGGGTTGGCCCAAGCGCTTCAGCGGCAGCTGGCGCCGAGACAACTCGTGCTCGACCGCGTCTTTTGGAGCCATGCCATGAAACTTGCCCATCGTGTCGGCAAATCCGCCGTCTTTCGTCCAGAACGGCGTCCAGACTGGACCCGGCGCAACTGCGTTCACACGAATCTTGGGAGCTTCGGCGCGCGCGAAACCCTTTGTCAAAGCGAGCACCGCTGCCTTGGATGCAGAATAGTCAATAGGAACAGGTTCAGGCTGGCGAGCCAGGTCCGACGCGTTGTTGATAATCACGGCCTTCTCACGAGTACGCAGCACCGGCAGCAGGTATCGGCATGTGCGGACGTAGCTCATGAAATTGAGATTCATCGTGAAGTCCCATTCCTCGTCCGAAAGTTCTTCGAACGTGCGGACCTTCCTAGCGCCAACGTTGTTGACGAGGATGTCCACCTGGCCGTTATGTGACTTCAGGGCCGCGTCAACACCGCCTTTGACACCATCGGCCGTGGACAAATCTGCCTGTGCAATCGTGACGTTAGCGCCAAACGAGCGCAACTCCGACTCGGTTTCTTTGAGCGCATTCGCATCGATGTCAATAAGGCAAAGACGTGCGCCTTCGCGTGCGAAGCCCAGCGCTGTGGCGCGTCCGATGCCTTGCGCCCCGCCTGTGATGAGCACAATCTTTCCTTCGAGGCCTGTCTCCATGATGTCTCCGTTTGATGTTCTGGACTTTGTGAGCGCCCAAGCAATCGACGACGTTTTCCTTCATTGAAGTCGTCTGCTTTTCGAGGACGAGCGCGAGCCGCGCCTCGCAGTTTCGAGGCAGCAATTAAACGACGCCGCGATACGACGGATTTAGCGGTTGTCGACCCGCTTGATGAACGGCCTGATGTCGACCGTGTCCCAAATTCCCGCCTTGTTGAACGGGTCTGCTTCTACGAAATTCTTAATTTCTTCGATGCCATCAGCTTCGTAGAGAAAGAAGCTGCCAATCATCGTCTGACCATCAGCCTTCGTCAGCGGGCCAGAGATGAGTGTCTTTACAGGTGCCGTTTGCAGATAGGCCTTGTGTGCGTCATAGTTTTCAAGGCGGCGCTCGACCATGTTGGGGTGGTCAAGACAGTAGACAGTGAAGTTCATTTTCCTCTCCTTGCTTCGATTCAGGCGTTCGAACACGTTTCCTTTCTTGCGCGCTTCAGCTCGTCACTGCACGCGGTGCGACACCGTCGAAGGCATCCTGTAAAAGCTCAAGTAGAGCTTCGCGTTCAATTTGCCGCGGATTCCAGTAGGGATTCGAGCTGGCTATATCGGCGGCCTTCGTGACGTCCTCGGCCGACATGCCGATGTCCTTGAGAGCCAAAGGTGCGCCGCAGCGCTTGGCAAGTTCATAGACACCCAGCGCAGCGTCGCCCGAGCCAAGCGCGCGAGCAATGCGATGCATCGCTTCCGGTGCGGCCTGCCGGTTGTAAGCGAGCGCATGCGGCAGGACGATGGTGTGCGTCTGCGCGTGGGGAAGGTTGAAGCTTCCGCCGAGCGTGTGACACAACTTGTGGTGAAGCGCCATTCCGACGCTGCCAAGGACCATTCCGCAGAGCCACGCGCCGTATTGGGCGTCCGAACGGGCTTCGATGTTCTGCGAGTTGGCGACGATTGCTGGCAATGCACGAGCGAGAGCAGCGATGCCTTCTTCGGCCATCAAACTCGTGACAGGGTTTGCATCGCGCGAATACAAAGCTTCGGCAGCGTGTGCGATTGCGTTGATGCCGCTCGTGACCGACAGCGCGACCGGAAGCGACATCGTCAGGTCCGCATCGTAAATGACTGTCTTTGGCAACACGCGCAGGTCCATACCTGTCTTCTTCAGCCCGGCATCAGTGATGCCATAGATAGGCGTCATTTCGCTGCCCGCATAAGTCGTCGGTACCGCGAGAATCGGCAGGTCTGACTCGAGCGCAATAGCCTTCCCCAGACCTATCGTCGAGCCGCCTCCAACAGCTATCGCGCAGTCGGCCTTCAGTTCCCTCGCGAGGGCGCGAGCTTCCTTGGCCAACTCGAGTGGCACGTGCATGACCGCGCGGTCGAAAACGGCAGCGGCGCGCGACCCGAGGCGCGCAGCGACGGCTTCGCCCGTCTCCTTCTGCTCCGGGCTACACAGAATGAGTGCTCGCTCGGAATTCAGCTGAAGCACTTCGCGCTCAAGGTGCTGCAAACTGCCCGGGCCAAACACAACCCGGCCGGCACGTGCCTGATAAACAAACTCACGCTTTTGCATTAAGTAACTCCGCTGTACGCTCGAAACTTAGACCGACATCGGCGTGGTAGTCGACCTGGAACCGTTCGGTGCGCAGGTCACCGAGTTCATTACGCACGCGCAGATGTTCGGGATGAGACGCATATGCTTCCAACGCTTCCCAAGAGTCGAATTCGGTGACGAGAACTGCATCACAAGCGTAAGCGACCTGGCTGTCATCAAGTCCGACCTCGAGGTGCCGCATCCCGGGGATGCGGCCACGCAGACCCTCGAAACTGGTCTTGACGAGGTTAGATGCAGCTAGGCGCTCCGCGGGCGTGTCACCACGGACTCGCCACATCACGATATGCCGAATCATGCGTGAACCTCCGAAGGGTTAAGCACGAAGTCGTATTCAAGCGAATACCACGGGACCGTCATTTCCCGGCCATTCGGCGCCACACCCGGCTCGTGGCGCTTCCATTCGGAAATCAGCGATGAGCGAACCCCGAACACGACGTCCGAATCGAGATACTGGTCCCCATCACGAAACACATGCGTGATGAGCGTTTGGTAACCCGGCGCTTCAATCATGAAGTGCAGGTGAGCAGGCCGCCACGGATGCCGACCGGTAGCCGCCAACATGCGACCAACAGGCCCATCGTGCGGGATGGGATACGCTTCGGCGAGAATCGAGCGGAAGCTGAAAAAACCTTCGGCGTCGGCCTTCAATCGACCGCGGGCACGGTGGATGGCGTTGCCTGCCTCGTCGAGGTTCTGGACGTCATAGAACCCGTCCTCGTCCGATTGCCAGACGTCAATTTGCGCATTCGCGATGCTTTCGCCATCTGCGCCGCGAACCTGCCCCTTCACATAGCAGGGCGCACCCTTCGCACCGTTCGAGATGTCGTCGCCGTTGCTATAGAGGGGCGCTCCCTCCACATAGAATGGCCCGAAGACGGTTGCTTCCGTGCAATTCGACGGCTTCCGGTTGTTCTGCGACATGACCAGCATGGAAAGGCCGAGCGTGTCGGACAGCAGGATGAACTCCTGCCGTTTGTCATCGGTGATGTGACCTACTTCCGTCAGAAACTTGATTGCCTTGAACCACTCGTCCTCGGTGAGATGAACGTCGCGGGCAAAGGCATGGAGGTGTTGAACCAGGCTCGTCATTACGGTCCTCAATCTCGCGTCCGTGCAGTCTGCGAATGAGGCGATGGCGGCTTGAGTAATGGTGTCTTCGTTGATGTTGCGCATCGTGCGTGTCTCCGTTGTGCGCTCAGGCGTCTGAGAACGAAAGGTAAAGGGTCAACCGGGTAAATAAAATGCCTCGAAGTGAAATGACATTTCCACCCTCCGGAAGAATCGGCCCGCCTGCCGCAATTCAGGCCTTCACGGCACTTTTGCCCGTTCGTGCTCGCTTCTCGATTGTAGAAAGTGATTCTACAAATCGACTACCTGAAGTCGGTTTATCAGTCCTCCCTTCTACGGCATATTTGGTCCCGAAGGCGTGGAAGAATCCCTTCCGATTTTTCCAGCAGGACTCGATGAGGTAGATGATGGACCGCTGGACGCAACTGCAGTTGTTCGTGCTCACTGCCGATTTGGGCAGCCTGTCGAAGGCTGCGGAGCAGCTCGACATGTCAAACGCCGCCGCCAGCCGCACCCTAAGTTCGCTGGAAGAGCGCCTCGGCGCGAGATTGATAGAACGGACGACGCGGCGCATGTGGCTCACTGACGCCGGTCGTGAATATCATCGTCGCTGCACCGCGGTTATCTCTGAACTGTCCGAGGCTGACTCGATTGCTTCCGAAGAAGCGGTCAGTCCGAAGGGCGTTCTTCGCGTGACGAGTTCCGTGTCATTCGCAATGATGCACATCGCTCCATCGCTTCCCGAGTTCCTCAAGCGCTATCCCAACCTGTCGGTGCAAATCGTCGCGGCGAATCAGTACCAGAACTTCATCGAAGCCGGGATAGACATCGCCATTCGCACCAAGGAGCACGAGGGAGACTCGGGCATCACCATTCGTCGTCTTGCTGAGACCCGGCGAGTGCTGGCGGCGTCACCGGCTTACCTCGCCGCTCACGGTCGTCCTCAGAACCCGGAGGACCTGGAGCAGCACAACATGCTCGTCTACAACCTCGCCGTTGACCCGTGTCTGCTTCACCTGCGTCGCGGAAAGGAAGAACGCAATATCGCCATCACCAGTGCCCTGGACTCAAACGAAGGCCAGGTCATCGTGGCGGCCGGACGGGCGGGACTCGGAATTGTCGTGCAGCCCCTTTACATCATTCACGATGACATCGTGTCGGGGCGCCTCGTTCCAGTACTCGAAGACTGGCAGCTGCCGCGTCTGACCATCAACCTGGCTTATCAAAGCAGGCGTTACCAGCCGGCGAAAATCAGAGTTTTCACCGAGTTCCTCATCGAGCGCGTGAAGAATCTCAATCTCGAGGAACGATGGATGACCTTTGCGACTTGAAGCAGGCCGGGACCTCGGGGCTTCGCCGACCCGAAGCCCATTAACGTGTACCGATATTTCCGCCTGGTGGAAATATGATTTCGGCATCAGGCATGTTTCCCGATGGAAGGCGGCCATACCCTATAAAAACAAAATCCCGCTCAGGGAACCGAAGCCCATGATGCCCAGGAGACACCTATGAACTATCCAATCCTTCTCGCCTCGCCACCGAGCGCTCCCTCTGCACCCCTTCGCTCATAGCCGGCCGGGTAGCAAATCTACAGCGCACGCTTTTTGTTGCGGAAGACCATTTCGGTCTTGTCCGACTGGTGACCTGTTGTCTTCATTTTGAGGATAGAGATGAAAGCCGTCCGATTCCATGGCAAGCACGACCTTCGCATTGACGACGTCAAAGAACCCGGCGACCTCAAGTCCGACCAGGTCCTTGTACGTGCCACTTTCTGCGGCATCTGTGGCACGGACCTTCACGAGTACGACCACGGACCTACCTGGACCTCCGCAGAATCGAACCCATACAGCGGCGCGGCGCTTCCACAAATTCTTGGACACGAGTTCTCCGGCGAGGTACTCGCGGTCGGCAACGCCGTGACGAACGTCTCACCGGGTGACCGCGTTTCCATTCAACCGCAGATTGGGCCTCGCGAAGACTATTTCGGCCGTCGCAATCTACCATTCCTCGGCCCAAAAGCTTCGGTCGTAGATCTGAGTTGGCCATGGGGTGGCATGGCAGAAAAAGCCATCATCCAGGAATCAAACGCAATCGTGCTGCCACCGGACATCACGGACCAGCAAGGCGCACTTGTCGAACCTGCTGCCGTGGGTGTACACGCGGTCGACCGTTCAGGCATCAAGCCTGGGGACAGCATCCTCATCACCGGAGCGGGGACCATCGGCGCGATGGTGGCCCTGGCTGCGCGGGCGTCCGGGGTCACGAACATCTTCGTAAGCGAGCCGAATGCAAACCGTCGCGAACGGTTTCAGCGCATGGACATCGGGGTAACCGTTTTCGACCCTCTGTCCACTGACATCACATCCCGGGTTCGCGGCATGACTTTCGAAGGCATCGGCGTGGATGCCGCCATCGAATGTTCAGGCAACGGCCGAGCATTCAACACCTGCACCGACGCGGTCCGCGCACAAGGCGTGGTCGTTCAGGTCGGACTGATGCCGGGAAAGATTGAGGCGGACCCGTTCCGTTGGACCGTCAAGGACCTCACCATCAGGGGCTCGCTGAACTACCCCCTAACCATCTGGCCGCGCATTTTCTCGATGATGCGTGGCGGACTCTTTCCGGTCGAGAAAGTCGTCGATGCAGAAGTCGATATGCACGATGTCAAAGAGCGAGGGTTTGACGCATTGCTCGCGCCCGGAAGCGCAAAGCTGAAGATTCTCGTCAGCATTAACCGATGAGCTAAACGTCAGTTGCTCAAAGCAATCACATAAGCGTATTACTGAAGGAGACAAACATGAAAGCATTCATTGCAAGCGTTGCTGCTATGGCCACGGTATTGGTGTCACCGAACCTGGTGGCGGCGCCGACCATGACAATCCCCGTCATCGTGAAGAACACGAGCGTGCCGTTCTGGCAAGCCGTCTTCGCCGGTGCATGCACGGCCGGAAAGAAATATGGCGTCACGGTGCCCAGACTTGGCGCAAGCAGCGAGGCAGACATGTCCGGACAAATCGGCATTTTCGAGAACGCTGTCTCGGGAAAACCGGCGGCCGTCGTGATTACCCCGGTCTCCGCTGAGGCGCTCGGACCGGCCATCGACGAAGCCGCGACAAAGGTTCCGGTCGTCGTAGCTGACACGCCTTCGAACTCCAAGAAAGTTGCCGCGACTGTGATGACGGACAACGTCGCTGCCGGTCGCCTGGGCGCGGACACCCTTGCGCAGGAGATTCAGAAGAAGTACGGCAAAGCCGAAGGCCAAGTTGCGATTCTCCAGTTCCTACCAGGCGTGAAGTCCGTTCAGGACCGTGTCGACGGTTTCAAGGATGAAATGGCCAAAAAGTACCCGGGCATCAAGGTGGTCACGACCCGTATCGGCGACGGGTCCGTAACCGGTTCTCTCAACACCACGCTTGACGTGCTTTCGACGTTTCCGCAGCTCCGTGGGATTTTTGGCGACACCTTTTACAGTGGGCTCGGGGTCGGCCAAGGTATCGCAGAGACGCACGCGAAAGACCGTGTGATGGGGGTCACCGTCGACTCGACCGATGAACTCGTCAAGCTGGTTCGCAGCGGCGACATGAAGGCGATGATTGTGCAAGACCCATTCCAGATGGGCTACCTGTCCATTGAGGCCGCGGTCAAGAAGGTCAAGGGCGAAAAAGTCAACACCTTCATTGACACCGGAGCCCACGTCATACGCACCGCCGACCTCGACACACCCGAAGGAAAGCGCCTGCTCAATCCGGACCTCAGCTGCCGGTGAAGACCCGGCAACGATAACAGGGAGAAGCGCCATGAACGAACCTCTGTTCACGCTACGCGGATTGAGCAAGGTCTATCCAGGTACGACCGCACTGAAGTCGATAGACCTCGAGCTCCGCAAGGGCGAAATCCATGCAATCGTAGGTGAGAACGGGGCTGGAAAGTCGACGCTCATCAAGATACTCACCGGCGCCGTGCAGAAGACCACGGGGTCGCTCGTGTGGGAAGGCACACCAGTCGAGTTCGACGGTCCGTTGGATGCGTTGAAGCTTGGCATCGCTGCGATTCATCAAGAGGTAGTTCTTTGCCCGCATCTAAGCGTTGCCGCAAATCTCTACCTCGGCCATGAAGAGACAAAACTCGGCATGATGCGCCGGCGCAAGATGCTCGTCGACGGTCGTGCCTTGCTCAAACGCGTCGGCTTCGACATCGACGCGTCGCGACGGCTCGGTGATTTGACGATAGGACAGCAGCAGCTTGTGGCGACTGCTCGAGCTGCTGCGGGCGATACGCGACTCATCATCTTCGATGAGCCGACTGCCTACCTGACGCGAAGCGAGACCGACCAGTTGTTCAAGCTTGTTCGAGAACTGAATGGGCGCGGCGTGACGGTGGTGTATATCAGCCATCGCATGGAGGAGATTCTCGAGCTTGCGGACCGCGCCAGCGTGATGCGCGACGGCAGCCTCATCTCGACGCATCAGGTGAAAGGTGTTGATGCGGCGCCACTCTCGGCCCGGCTAGTCAAAGACATGGTCGCGCGCGAGTTGGCAGACGTCCACTTCAAGGCGAAGGTTCCTATCGGCGAAGAACTCATCAAGGTCGAAGGGCTATCGGGGAAAGGATTCGAAGACATATCCCTGACAGTGCGCCGCGGAGAAATCGTCGGGCTCTATGGGCTGATTGGCTCCGGTCGGAGCGAGTTTGTCGAGACTGTCTTCGGCCGTCGAAAGCAAATAGCCGGCGCGGTCAAGTGGCGCGGAGAGTCGTTGCGTATCAGGTCTGAGCGAGATGCGGTCAAGGCAGGCATCGCGCTGCTGCCCGAGAGCCGCCGGGACCAAGGGCTATGTCTCAATCTGTCGGTTCGATTGAATCTCAATCTGGCCAGTTATCCGTCGATTTCACTCGGAGGTCTGCTGCGTCGAGGTGACGAACGCAAGAACGCCAGCGACCAGGTCAAGGCGCTTTCTATCCGCACACCTGGCATCGAAGTCAACGCGTCGTCGCTTTCCGGAGGCAACCAACAGAAGCTCGTGCTTGGCAAGTGGCTGATTCCGGGTGCCGACCTCTTCATCGTGGACGAGCCGACCGTCGGAGTCGACGTCGGGGCCAAGAGCGAAATCTACAAGCTCTTTGCAAAGCTGCTAGCGGACGGGGCCGGAATCATCCTGATTTCGTCCTATCTGCCCGAGGTCTACGACCTCGCGGACATGCTGCACGTTTTCCGCAAGGGAAAGCTGGCGGCCAGCGCTCATCCTGGCTCAACTTCCCACGAAGCGATTCTCGCCGCCGCAATCGGCGCTTGATGGCTTCACAACCAAATCTTTGGATTTACTCGAGGATGAAAATGTCGACCATTCAATCTCCCGCGACGATGTCTCGGCTCGGTCGGATGACCTGGCTGCTGGACCTCACACTCTTTCTCGTCCTCGTGCTCTTATGGATAGGACTGTCGTTAGCGACCCCGAACTTCCTCACGGAAGAAAACATCACGAACCTCCTCCGGCAAGTCTCCTTCTGGGCCATCATCGCCATCGGACAGACATTCGTGATGATTACCGCTGGCATCGACCTCTCTGTCGGTGCTGTCGTGGGTCTTTCTTCTGTTGTGGTCTCGATGCTGATTAAGAGTGGCATGCCCATCAGCGCCGCGATTGTCCTGACTTTGCTGATTGGAGTCGTGATTGGCGGGTTCCATGGATTTTGCACCACCAAACTCGGCCTCCCGCCTTTTATCACCACGCTGGCAACTCTCACGTCGTTGCGCGGGTTCACGCTCCTGATAACCCGGGGCGAGCCCGTAGCGGGACTACCCATGGCGTTCACGTCATTCGCACGCGGTTCGTTCCTGGGTGTTCCGACGCTTTTCTGGACGGTTCTGGTCGTAGCGGTCCCTGGATACTTCCTCCTGCATCGTTCCCGGTGGGGCCGCTACCTCTTTGCCGTCGGTTCGAACAAAGAGGCCGTTCGTCTGTCTGGTGTGAACGTGCCCCTCGTTATTTACGTGGCCTACATAGTCTCGGCCGTATGTGCGGCGCTCGTCGGCATTCTCGTTGCAAGTCGCCTCAGCATTGGCATGGCAACCACCGGCGAGGGCTGGGAACTGCAGTCGATTGCTTCGGCCGTCATCGGTGGAGCAAGTCTTTTTGGCGCAGTCGGAAACATCCAGGGTCCGATTATCGGAGCAGCCCTTCTCACTACGCTTGCTCAGGGCGCGAACCTTCTGAACATCGACCCGTTCTGGCAACGAATCGTGACTGGCATCCTCATTATCGTCATCGTGTTCCTCGACCAGATGCGCCGCAGGGGCCGCTAGAACCGTAACCGAGGCGCTTGACGCCTCCACCCTGGACAAAAGAAACCGTAGACGCTGAACCGGAGATGAATATGGACAGACTTAAAGGCAAAGTAGCTCTCGTCACGGGAGCAGCGCAGGGAATTGGCCTGGCTGTGGCACAGGCATTTGCACGAGAGGGAGCGACAGTAATCGCCGGAGACATTAAACCCGGAGCCGCGACGGACGGGGTTGAGCATGTGAAGCTCGACGTTTCGTTGAACGATGACTGGATTCGCGTCGTTGATGGAATTCTTACGAAACACGGACGCATTGATGTCCTTGTCAACAACGCTGGCATTGTGGAGTGCTACGAGCCGGTACACGGAACTGACAGGGAAAGCTGGGACCGCGTTCTCGCCGTGAATCTCACGGGAAGCTTCCTTGGTATGCAGGCCGTCCTGCCGTCAATGCGAGCCGTCAAGCATGGCTCGATTATCAACTTCTCTTCGATTTGGGGAAACGTGGGTGTGCCTGGGGCCGCAGCGTACAACGCAGCTAAGGGCGGTGTCCGGAACATGACCAAGAATGCCGCCGTAACGTACGCGCCTGAGAATATTCGCGTGAACTCAGTGCATCCCGGCCTTATTCGTACACCGCTTGTTGACGCTCAGTCCGACGACATGAATGCGGGAATCATCAAGAGCACGCCGATGGGTCGGATGGGAACTCCGGAGGAAGTGGCTGCCGGATGCGTGTTCCTTGCCAGCGACGAGGCTTCCTTCATAACGGGAAGCGAATTGGTCATCGACGGCGGATACCTCGCCCAGTAGTCATCGAACGGCCTGAATCAAGTAGGCGGTGAGTGGATAGAGAGTCCCACCGTATCAGCAGTTCGCTGGCGTCGTCGGAGGGCCGCGGGCTACCAAATCTTTTCTAAGAGCCCCAACACCAGTTGTCGGGGCCTCCCTATCTGCTCCGCGCGGTCACATAATCACCGCGCCTTTGTCACCATAGCCAATCGGAGCGACCGCCATCTGCGCGAGGAACGGCGTAATGGTCCGCGAGCCTTTGAAGGATGACTCGCCACTTTGCAGCCACGCGCCACGCCGGCGCTCGACGAATGCGCGCCCGCATGCATCAGCGCTGTTCGGCCGTATTCCGTTTCCCTCGACCAGCGGTTGTCGCCGGGCCGCAAGGAGAAGTGCGTCGCAAACCTTCGTTCACTGCGGCGAGCGGCAGGTTTCTCCACGCACGGGTGCGTGTCGATTCGTAGTGGTGGGGTACCTGATTGAAAGCAGCCCAAAAGCTGTGAATCCTCTCCTCCGCCAAAGACTCGCCGTACCGTGCTCCGGGTTAGCCGCTCCAATGCCCACGCAGCGACTGTCGAGGAACCTGGTAGAACACGATTCTTCCGCGTGTGCGTGTATAACTGCTGATTTGCACTGAATCCTGACTGACGGGCTCAGGTTGGTCCTCACAAGATTGTCGATGTAGGCACTAGCGCCATTTTCCTTGCCACGAGTCCAGCCTTTGGTATCCGACACTATTTTGATAGCGCTCTCGAGCGCTTTTCCGGCGAAAAATGCCGGGTCCTTGTCGTTGGAATCGCGACGGTCAAGTGCTTCAGCCATGTCAATGCTCACGTTTTCCCACACAGGAGACGCGACGAGACGCCAGAAGGGAGAAGCAATCTCGCGCTCGATGACCTCGTCGGTAGCTACTTGGACGAATCCGTTGTGAAACGTCAACGGAGCACCCGCTCGACGGAACCGCTCGTTGAGCTCTTCGACCTGCCTTTGGAAGGTCTGATTCAGCGACGCATTTTGCGCCCGAACTCCGTCCTCCGCGAGCCCCGGCACGCGAAGGCCTTGCCGCGCAGTCGGGCGGAGCTTCGCTGCGAGCAGAGCTTGTGGGAGGTCCGCGTTTGCTTTGGCTACCTCATCGTGGCGCAGGCGCATGACCAGTTCAATGAAGCTCACCCGCTCCTTAATGTAGGGGTCAGCGTTGGAAAGACCAACCTGCGGCATGGCGTTTACGAATTGCTCGCACACGTAGTCGTAGGTCCAATAGCCAGACTGATGCCAATCCTGACCCATCGGTCCTTTTGTCGTAAACGAATAGTGGCGCTGCGCCAATTCGTTCACACCTAACTCTCGAGCGAGGCGATTGTGAGCTTCTTGCCACTTGGCTTCGTTCGCCTCGACCTTTTTACCCGAGCCGTCGAATACTGTGTATATCTCTTTCGCGAGGGCGATTGTTTGATTGAGGAGGCGACGCTCGGCCTCGGTATATTGGGACCAAACCCGATACTTCGTATATCGATAGGCAAAGATGTCGGTCAGCATGTCGGCAGGTTTTCCTTCTGGATTTGAAATTGCTCTGGCGCGGAGTCAACGTCAAAATCAAGCTATGGCATGAATGCTAAGCTATCCGCGAAACGAACGGTTGCCATTCCTTTGAATCCATATAAGCACACACCCGTCGCCGAAGTTGTTTTCCAGGCGCTAAACCATCTGCAGTGCCACTGCGGTCGCTTCATCCCCGCCATGCAGAGCGCGGCAATGCCGCGCTTCGCACCGGATTTCCCCAGAGGGCCCATGCCCGTTCGCACGGAACGGTTGTGGGATTGTTCCGCTGCTCGGAAGCCGCCGTGCTCACAATACAGGCGGGCACCACGATGCTGACTACGACGTACGTCCGACAGCACACTCGTGTTCCAGGGAGCGAAGATTTATTTTCATACTCGGTGTGGTTGTCCTGATGAGGTGTAGGGAGGCGCGCAGCGCTAGAATGCCGCCACAATCATGTGCATGGGCCGCGGAAGCCAGATGGGAACAAACACAAGAGACGACTTCAGTCAGCCGGTGAAGCAGATGCTCGCCGAACGCGTCAACTTCCATTGCTCGGTCTGCGACGCGCCGACTCTGGGGTCAAAAACCGGGACAACGGACAAGAGGTTTTCGGTCGGCAAGGCGGCGCACATCAAGGCCGCCGCGAAGAACGGTCCGCGTTACGACAAGAATCAGACGCCGGCCGAGCGCAAATCCATTGAAAATGGTGTGTGGGCGTGCGCCACCTGCGCGGACATCATCGACCGCGACGCCGAAGCGTATTCGGTGGCAGACTTACTCCGCATCAAGACGGACGCTGAGTGGGTCGCAAACATAAGAGCAGGCAAACCACCTGGCAGCGAGGTGTCAGCATTGACGAACCCCACCGCAATCAAGCGAGCGGTGGACGTGTTTTGCAGTCGGGAGTCGGCGCGCCAAGAGCGCATCGACCCGCGCTTCAAGGTCGGTATGCGCATGGGCGAGTCGGGCCCCATGTACGAGGTCACGGCAAAGGAGACAGTTGAAGCCCGGCTCGTGGTCACCGCCGAGGACAACGAGCGCAAAGTCCAGGCACTACGCGAATTTTTCAACTATGGCGGCAACTTGATGCTGGACGGCGCGGACCTTCGGATGGAAGGCTCCCCCCTATTTCGGACGGACGAGGTAGCCGCCACTCGCTGGCAGCTATCGTCAACCCTACGCCCGGTCACGATGACAGTTGTGGTGGCGGAGAGGTCAAGCTCGCCGCTGTATATCGAGTTCGCCGGTAACGGCTCCCGAGGCAATAAAGGTGCGAAGTTCCAAGGTACGGCGTTCGGCGGAATGCTCACGGCAACCCTGACCGCCGACTACTCGGGGCGCTTTAACCGACTTCACATTTAACATCAATACCCAGCAGTGGGCGAGCAAGCCGGTTCGCCGGCTACCCCATTTCTCTCGTCTGCAGCAGATTGTCCAGCTTCTCACGGCGCCGACTCGAGTTCAAATCCTATGCACGCACGAAGGCCTCGAATCTGAATTCGGGACGGGTCTATTCGATGGACGTGAAACATTTCGGCCATTGCGCGCGCTTTTGGATGAAATCTCGGTTATTCGGCGACTTGATGCTTTCTTCGAGCTGAACCTCGCGTTGCCTGCCGACATCAGCGACGTACTGCTCCTCCAATGCGACATGGCCTGGCTGCTCGGTTTGATTAGCCTCGAAACCTCCGCAGAGACCGAAGTCAACTTTCTCGCGGCGTCGTCCGACCAAGCCATGCCGTTGAAGGCTATCCTCGCAAATCAGACGCCGGAGGCAATGACGCTCAAACACCGCATCGACCTGGAAATCTATGGCCGTAGCTATGGTCCTTTTGACCTGGAGGTGTCATGCCCGGCAGTCGGTATCCACGTGGTTGGACCGGCGAACATCGAGCCGGGGATGTCGGTCGAACTAGCGATGCGTGCCGTCGAAGGTAACCACTGGACACCTCGCCTTGTCCATAGGCCTGCTGGGCTTACGATTTTCGAGCAGGCCCCTCCAGCTACGGGTAGCGTCGCGTGGAGTCTCGGGGCACAGGACGGCACGTCTGTTCTAGATTGGCTCCCCAAAAAAATGACCGACGCGTGAAAAGCGCGTCGGCCTTGCAACAGCATCGTTTCGCTAAACCGCGGTGGCCGCCTTTCGCCGAACGAATCGTTCGAGCGGCGCCGCCAATACCGCGCCCAGGCGCCCATCGAGCAGAACCACAATCAGAAGCAACAGTCCGTTGACGAGAAGAATCTGGGTAGACGTGGCATTCAACAGGCCGAGCCCATTGTTCAGCACCGTAAGAATCAGAACGCCCATTGCTACACCGAGCGGCGAGCCGATACCTCCGCCCAACGCAACACCGCCGACAATCGCGGCCGAAGCCGCCTGAAGCAGGATATTGCTTCCCATCGTTGCTGACGCAGTCGCCAGGCTCAGCGAGAGAAGGCCTCCGCCAAGTGCCGACAGTCCGCCGGAGATGACGAAACCGACTGTCAACGCCTTACCCACACGCGCGCCACTCTGAATTGCTGCTTTTCGATGACCACCTGACGCATAGATGTCGCGGCCGAGGGTGGTGTAGCGTAAGAAGAGCGACACGACGATGAAACAGACGATTGTGATGAGGCTACGGGGAGAAAAGATTCCCGCGACGTTCTGGTCAAGGAAGTCACTTACGTCGAGGTTGGCGTAACTCAATACGCGACCACCCGCAATCCAGTAGCCGACGCCGGTAAGGAACATCATGGAGCCGACTGTCGTCACGAGCGAGGATACACCGAGCCACGGCAGCAGCGCCGCGTTAGCGACGCCGACCACCACGCCAAAGATGATTGCGTACAGTATGCCGAGCATCGCACTATCGCCACCGAACTTCACCGTGATAAGGCCGGCAACTGTCGAGATTGCAGCGACGCTTAGGTCGAACTCGCCCGCAATCATCGTGACTGAAAGGCCGAGCGCGATGATGCCGAGGAACGCGAACGCCTGGAAAATTGCGTAGAGGTTCGCCTGCGAGAAATAGTGGTCGACGCAGAGACCGAAGATAACAGGCATTCCCACGAGCAGTACGAGGCGGATGGCCAAATTGAGAAGTCGTTGAGACTGTTCCATTTTCAAAGCTCCTGTTATTTCCGTCCCGGGCCGAGTCGGGCGAGCAACGCTCCGAACACGACGGCCGCGAGAACCACGATGCCCTTCGCTACCAACTGGTACTCGTAACTCACACCGCTGACCAGGAGGATATTGCTTATGACGGCAAGGAAGATTGCGCCCGTGACCGCGTCCGAGATTTGTCCGCGTCCGCCACGAATCGAGATTCCACCGACGAGCACGGCAGCGATTGCGTTGAAGTCCAGGTCAATGCCGTAGGTCAGGTTTCCTTGAGCCGACGACGAAGAAATCAACGAACCGGCAAGCGCAGCTGCGGCACCAGCGAATCCGTAGCAAACGAGCGTTGCTGCCATCAACCGAAGTCCCGCGATGCGTGCAACTTCAGCTCGCATACCAATCAGTCTAATTTCCCGCCCGATACGAGATTTCTGCAGGATGAAGCTTGCGATGGCCGCAAAGATAGCCAGCACCAGGATTTGATTCGGCAGCCAGCCACACAACCTTCCTTGACCGAGCCACGTAGCGTCACCCTTTCCGATGACTGTCAGCCCTCCGGTGTAGATAACACCAGCACCAACGATGATTGAAGAGGTGGCAATCGTGGTGATGATGGGATTCGCTTTACCCAATGCGATGATTCCACCCTGGACAGCCCCCATCAGAAGGCCGCTCAGCACGACGAGCAGCAGCGTTGCGCCAAGGCCCAGATGAATGAGCGCGGCAAACATCACAGTGGAGACGGCCGCTGTCGCACCCATTGAAAGCATGAACAGATTTCCGCTGAGGGTCACGAGCGCCATCCCGATAGCGCCAATGCCGACCGCGGCCACCGAGTACATTAGTGACTGCACGTTTCCGAATTCGGTGAAGTGCGGAACGATAGCCGCAGCGACCACGATAAGAGCAAGGGTTGCGATGCGAATCGACGCAGCGTGAATACTCGTCGTGCCAAACAATGCTGCGGCCCAACGTCGTAGCGCAGTTGTTGATACCTGCGCGGTAGGCTCAAGAGCTGTCTTATGCATTACCCACCTCCACAGGCTGGTTTCGGAAAGAGACATGGGCATGAGATGCATCGCCGTCGCCTGCCACGATGTCATGCAGAAGCGTGTCGCCGCTTATTTCGAACCGCGGCTTATGACGGACCATCCGGCCTTTGAATACTGTCAGAACCGTATCCGCGAGCTCCAGGATTTCTTCGAGGTCCGTCGAGTAGAAGACAATCGCCAACCCTTCATCCGCCATCTTGCGCAGCGTCGCGTAAATTTCGCTGCGGGCGCCAATATCAACGCCCCGGGTAGGTTCGTTCAGAAGCAACAGACGAGGCGCCAGTGCCACTGCCTTGGCGAGAGAGACTTTCTGTTGGTTGCCGCCGCTGAGTGTGGATACCTCGTGCGGAAGGCGCTTGGGGTCGATGGTGAACATTGAGGCCAGGCGTCGTGCCTCTTCCTGTTCACCGGCTCGCCGCATGATTCCCGCTCGGGTGAACTTCGCCATGACGGACGCGGTGATATTGATGGCAATCGGCGCATCCAGGAAAACGCCTTTGTCAGCGCGGTCTTCCGCCACGTAAGCGATACCAGCTCGCAGCGAGTTCCGGATGCTGTCGAGCTTGACGGTTTGACCGTCCATTTTCACAGCACTGGAAATATCACCGCGAAGGCCAGCGAGGGCCTCAACAACAACTTCCGCTCCCGAACCCAACTGGCCGACCACGGCGAGGATTTCCCCCGGCGCGACGTTCAGTGAGAGTTCCTTGACCTTGTCCGCGACCGTCAGGTTGAAAATCGAGAGACGCGGCGTGATGTTGCCGCGGTTCTCCGCCGGCATGACCTTGCTATGCACCAGCTCGCGACCAATCATTGCCTTGACCACCTCTGCGGTCGTCATATCCGCGGTGCGCTGCGTGAGCACATGCTGTCCATTGCGGAAGACCGTTACCCGGTCCGTGAGCGCAAACACTTCGTCGAGTCGATGGCTGACGAAAATCATCGCGGTCCCCTGGTCACGAAGCCTGCGCGCGACGTCAAAGACCCGGACAATCTCTGCATCCGACAAGGTCGCGGTAGGTTCGTCCAGGAGCAGGACCTTCGCTTGACGCGACATGCCCCGAGCGATTTCGACGAGCTGGCATTCGGCGAGGCTGAGCCGCGAGGCAGGCACATCGAGCTTGATATGCGACAGTCCGACCGAATCCAGATGTTCGCGAACAGAATCCCGGTATTGGCTGCGACGGTAGATTTCGCTCTGGTCCGCGCCACCGAGAAGAATGTTGTCGAGCACCGACAGCGTCGGGACGATAGCAAGCTCCTGGTGAACGATGGAGATAAGTCTGGGGTCTGTGCGATGCCCGAGTTTCAGTTGATGTCCGTCGACGGTAATTTCGCCGTCGTCCGGGTGCACGAGGCCACCGAGAATTTTGATAAACGTGCTTTTGCCCGCACCGTTCTCGCCACATAGTGCGTGAATCTCACCAGGTGCCAGTTTGAGGCTGACACCGGTAAGCGCCTTCACGCCACCATAGTGTTTGGTTAGATTGCGAGCGCAGAGCAGACTCTGAGCGGCGAGCGTCTCGCCGCCTGTTTTAGCGTCTTGCAGCATTGTCTTCCTCCATACGCGGACACTCTTCGGTCGTCCGCTGCCACGGGTTGATGCCCCGTCACCGTCACCTGGCTCATCCGCGTGATTGCTCACACTGGGTGACACATACATTTCGAATAGCGAAGGCTTGCATCGAAGCTGAAGCGGATGCTTGCCAAGGCTCGCGACGAACCATGGGGCGCTTCCGCATCAGTGATGCTGCTGTTGGTCGAGGAGGAGAGGAGTTCGCAAGGAATCGCTGCGTGCGCAGGAATGCATGTCGTCTCCAGCAGAAACTCGCTTCAGCGGCTTCGTTATCGTTGAGACACAGGTTATTCGTTCGCCAGGAAAAGAAAAATGCGTGGCCGCGAAATGATATTTCCAGTCACCGGAAATATCGGCGTCCGGCGGGAGTCGTAAAAAAACGCGCGGAAGTCAGGACGTGACGCCTGCCAAACCGCGCGTTAACCTTGGAGCCTGCTGGTCTTTTACAGAGAGACTCGCTGTGCCTCGGCCGAAGACCGGATGGCGGCGTCAACAATCCGTTGAATTTCCCACGCTTCCCGGAAGTCCGGGAAAGTAGGCGTCCCATGTTCGATTGCCGCGATGAACTCCGCCATCTCAATAGTTTTCAAATCGTTGAAACCCAGTTGGTGCCCGCCAGCTACCGTGAAGTTTTCGTAGGGAGGATGAACCGGGCCGGCTTCAATTCGGGTGAATCCCGATGTCCGAGGGTCGCCGCCGGCCTTGAAATATCGAAGCTCATTGAAGCGCTCCTGGGAAAAGCACAGCGCACCCTTTGTTCCATAAATCTCGAACTCAAGCTGCATCTTGCGGCCGGTTGCGGTCCAGTTCGCTTCGATTGAGCCTGAACACCCACGGTCGAAGGTCATCATCAATCTTGCAATGTCATCGACCTTGACCTCCCGGCGCTCGGGCGAACCAACTGACGCCGGGCGCGTCTTGTTGACGGTCTCGAGTTGTGCGTTCACGTGGGTAATCGGACCAAGAAGGAATCGCGACATTCCGACAATGTGGTTGCCGATTTCAGCCAGCGCGCCAGCCCCGTTTTGAGGGTCGACTCGCCAGCTGTAGGGAATCTCGGGGTCGGCCATGTAGTCTTCCGCATGGATGCCGCGAAAGCTTGTGATTTCGCCCAGTTCGCCAGACGCAATCATCTCTTGCGCCAGTTTGAGAATGGGATTCTTGATGTAGTTGTAACCCACTTGCGTGACGACGTTCGCGGACTCGGCCGCCCTCATCATCTCGTGAGCGTCGGATGCGGACGGCGCAATCGGCTTCTCGCAATGCACATGCTTCCCAGCAGCGATTGCGGCCAATGCCATCTCCCGATGCAAACTGCATGGCGTCGTGATTGAGACGACTTGAACGTTACGGTCGTCAAGGAGCGTACGCCAGTCGCACGTCGCACGCTCGAAGCCAAATTGCTCTGCCGCTTGCCTCGCACCTGCCTCGCTTACATCGGCGACCGCCACCAGTCGCGGCTTCAACGAGTTAGAGAAAGCATTCGGCACCGCCCGGTACGCAAGCGCGTGCGCTTTACCCATGAAGCCAGTTCCAATCACCGCAACGCCAATCTCTCGCCTCATACCTGTCTCCTTCTCAAAGCGACAGCGACCCCGCAGGGTCGCACGTGCGTTCAGCCGGCTACGCAGAGGCTGAGTAGCCGGCGCGCAACTTACTTCTTCTGGGAATAGCAGACATTCAGCGTAGCTTTGGTAGCCGCCGGGTTCGGCAGGTACTGCACGGCTTGCGGCGACTTGTGGGAGGCAAGTTCCTTCGCGGCTTTCGCGGCATAAGCGCCATCATCGAAGGGAGATTGCTCGACGGTGGCGTACGCCTTTCCAGCCAAGATAGCCTCAACCGCGCCGGAGTCGCACCCATGTCCGACGATGACGAGCTTCGAAGGGTCGAGTCCGAGTCGCTGCGCGGCAGTCACAGCGCCGCGAAGTTGAGAGTCGTTCTCGGTGTAGACGCCTTTCACGTCTTTGAACTGCGTGAAGAGTGCCGAAGCTGCGGCTTCCGCCTTCACGGCATCCCAGTCGGCCGGCTGCGAGCCAACGACTTCGATGCCGGGTGCGTTCTTCTTGAGGCCATCGACGAAGCCCTGATAGCGCTGGACTTGGGGCGGCGTGCCCATCGGCCCGTTGATGACGATAACCTTGCCCTTATCGCCGTATCCCTTTTCCTTGAAGCCCTGAATCATCGTCTTCGCCGCGACCTCGCCGTTGCTGATGTCGTTCGGGCCCGTGAAAACCTTCCAGTACCGCGAGTACTTTTGGTCTGGCATCGAGTTGGAGATGACGAGCGGGATTTTCGCCTGGTCAATCTTGCGAATCGACGGGACCATTGCGCTCGAATCCACCGGTACAAGGACGATGACATCGGGCTTCTGCGCGAGCGTCTGGTCGACCTGGGTTGCCTGCTCATTCGGGTCGTAGTTGGTGACCTTCACATCGAGCTTGATGCCTTGTGCCGCAGCTTCCTTTTCGAAGCCTTTGACGTAGAGCGCCCAGTATTCAACGCTCTGCGTCGGCATGAGCAAAGCGACGCGCGGCTGGTCCGCGGCTTGGGCGCCATTGCCGAAAGCGCTGGCGATAGCGCTGAGAATGAGGCAAGAAATAACGGATTTGCGGATGTTCATGCTGTGTCTCCTGAAGGGCCCTGAGATGGATGAGCCGGGTTTTAGTGTTCTCGAGGAGGCACAGTAAGGCTTGCTATGCGAAAGAAAAATGCGACAGAACGAAAAGTTATTTCCACTCACCGGAAAAATTAACGCGCCTGAACTGCGGTAGACCCACGGCCTTTGAACAATCAAGCGGCGCGCCACTTTTTCTGACCCCCGACAAGCCCGCCAAGTCGCCGGAGGCGGCACTGTAGATTTTTATTCTTCGGTGAGGCGATTTCAGGGCTGTTTATCCGTCGCCGTTTCTACGTAATAGTTCGGACATAGTCTTCATGCGATACCCGCGTCGGGCTTGTCGCTACTTCCTTCACGAGGGTTACATGTCCAAATCTAAGGTCGAACTTGTTGCTGCTTACTTCACTCTGTCTGGCGACGTTTTTCCGTTTGGTCCGACCGAAATCAGCCCCTTCAGCTTCAAGGACCGCGTTGAAGCGGCAGCGAAAGCAGGTTGGGATGGTATCGGTCTGATTCACTCGGACATCTACGCTACCGCCGACAAGATTGGCTTCCGCGAGATGCGCCAAATCCTCGAAGCTAATGGCATCAAGCACGTTGAGTTCGAGTTCCTGGTCGACTGGTATCAAACTGGCGAGCGCCGCCGCACGTCGGACAGCATGCGGTACTACTACCTCAAGGCTGCAGAAGAACTCCGCGCGCGCATCGTGAAAGTCGGCCCGGGCATCGGCGAAGAGACCGCAAACGTCCCGCTCATGGTCGACGAGTTCGGCAAGTTGGCCGATGACGCGGAGAAGCGAGGTACGCAAGTCATGCTGGAAATCATGCCCTTCAGTAACGTGCGTACGATTGAAACCGGTAAAGCCATTGTCGAAGGGGCGAACAAGGCGAACTCTGGCCTGCTGCTCGACATCTGGCACCTGAGTCGCGGCAATGTCGACTTCAAGGAAATTGCCACAATCAAGCCGGAATTCATCAAGGGCATCGAACTCGACGACGCGGACCGCTACGCAATCGAGCCGTTGTGGATGGACACCTGCCACAAACGCCGCTTGCCTGGCGAAGGCGTACTCGACGTGCGCGGCTTCATCAAGGCAGTCCAGGCGACCGGCTTCGATGGTCCGTGGGGCGTGGAAATCCTGTCCGAAGTTGAGCGCAAGCTGCCGCTAGAAGAGATGGCCGCGCGGGCGTATAACGCGACGATTCGCCAGTTCGAGAACTAAGCGTCAATAGGACCCAGCTGTGAACGGCCGCGAACGAGCAAACGCGGCCGTCACCTTAGGACTTCCACTCGTCGAATGCTCCACAAGTTGACCTTCCAGAGACATTCGCGCTCGCCAGTCATACCCTGCGTAGCAAACATTAAGGACACGCTAAATGCTGTCTCTCTACGTACGTTTCAAGCTTTACCCCTCGACCAGGTCACTGTTCGTGCCACATCTTGCGGAGCTCATGAAGACGATGGCCGAAGAACCAGCTTTCGTCAGTGCGGTGCTCAGCGAAGACCCGGAGGCACCGGACGAACTGGTTCTATTCGAAGTTTGGAACGGCACCCGAGACGAATGGCTCAGCGAGCAGCCCGAGAAGCCATATCGGGCCATCTATGACGACGCGACGAAGGACTTCATTGCCGACACGGAAGTTCGCTTTCTTTTTCCCGTGCTCCTTCAAAACTAACGTAGGCCACAGTCCGACCGCCGCAGAAAGTGGGGCGCAGCATCGGCGGGCAGCTGTAGAACTCGGCGTACACAGCGTCGAGCAATTTCGCGAAACTCGCTCGCCACTACAGCGTGGACAATCGCTCAAAGTGGTCTAAGCGGGCAAACGCCGGCTGAACCCCGGTCACCTCAAGCTCGTCGACAAGCGCTACAGACATCCCGCCGCTCAACCAGGCGCACATTTTCGGCAAGCTGCACGGGATGAGCCCTGCAGCATCGTTTCTACCGAACCGTCCATCCGGTTGCGCACCCAGCCGGAGACGCCGAGCGCTTGAGCCCGGCGTACGCACGCTATCCCGATAGCCGATGCCCTGTACCTGACCGCGTACTCGAACGAGCCGAGTCTCAGGCATCCCATCTTCGTCGTCAGCGTCCATGCGAAGTCCTTGAAAGAATGGCGAGGTGTATCTCACTGTTTCTTCAGGGAGACCACGGCTGGCATAGCGGCCAACTTCGCAGCGTTGTGAGGCGAGCGGTGTTTCCTAAAATCTCTCCACCCATGGTCGGAGTTCCACCTCCCACGTCCACGCGCTGCGGTGCTGACGATGAACGTGAAGGTATTCCCGCGCTATCGCGTCAGGGTTCAACCATTTGTCGTCCGTCCCGCCATCGTCTGATTGTGCCCAGCTACTGGCAATGCCGCCGTCAATCACAAAATGCGCAACGTGGAGATTCCTTGGGGCAAGCTCTCGCGCCATACACTGGGCCATTCCCCGCAGGGCGAATTTTCCCATGGCAAACGGTGTCGAACCGGCTAGCCCTTTCACACTTGCCGTAGCACCGGTCAGCAGGATGGTGCCGTGGCCGCGGGCCAGCATGCGCACGGCTGCGGCTTGCGCGACGAGAAAGCCGCCGAATGCAGTGACCCTAAGGGCGGCTTCAAGTCTCTCTGCCTCGATGGCTTCAACTGCCGCGCGATAGCGGCCACTCGCGTTGTAGACAACGAGGTCGGGGACGTCAAAGGCGCGTTCTACCTGGTCAAAGAGTGCTGCAACCTCGTCCGCTCGACTAGCGTCGCAACTCAAGGCGAGAGCGCCCGTCTCGTCGACGAGGTTTGTCAACTTGCCGGTGTCGCGGGCAGCGAGTACAACCTGCATGCCCTCTGCCGCAAACAGGCGAGCAAGGGAGGCGCTTAATCCCTTGCCTGCGCCCACAATCACCGCTGTCTCAGTTCGATTCATGGTTCCTCCGGATTCAACAGGGACTAGAGTAGCTACGTATGCCGTGCCGTCAGTCCGTTTCCGCACATCCTAGCTATTTAGCGGAGGGGACTGCGGGATGGACGTTTCGTCATATTGTCCGCCGGCAACATGCCCGGCAGGGCCTCCACAAAGAAATCTGCTTGCAATGCAGCCCCAGCCTGCACGTCGTACTGTGCAAAGTCGCGCACACCCGCTGCCAGCAGAACCTCGTCGTCGAGGAAGAGGTTTCCCGAACACTCCCTGGCTTGGCGCGTCAGGATATAGTGGGCCGCGTCGGCAACTATCTCAGGCTTGCGACACGCTGCAATCATGTCCTTTCCACCAATCTCATTTCGCACAGCCGCGGTCGCGATAGCTGTTCGCGGCCACAGCGAATTGACTGCGACACCTCGGTCTTTGAACTCCCCGGCAAGCGCTAAGGTGAACAGGCTCATCGTGTATTTTGCAATGGTGTATGCCGGAAAGTCGCTAAACCATTTTGCGTCGTGGACCAACGGAGGTGACAGCGTGAGGATGTGCGGGTTCGGCGAATTGAGGAGATGCGGCAGGCACGCTTGCGCGCACACGAACGTGCCTCTGCCATTGACCCCATGCATCAGGTCGTACCGTTTGACGGGTGTGTCTAGCGTGCCAGTCAGTCGAATGGCGCTGGCATTGTTCACGAGGATATCGATGCCACCGAACAACCCAACGGTCTCGGCAACCGCGGCTTTCACGCGTTCTTCGTCGCGAATATCCACAACAAGCGGGAGCGCCGTGCCGCCAGCGGCTTCAACAGCCGCCGCTGCCGTATAAATCGTGCCCTCGAGACGCGGGTCCCGGTCGCCGGTCTTCGCCGCAATCACGATATTGGCTCCGTCACGTGCGGCTCTGAGTGCAATGGCGAGTCCGATGCCGCGACTGCCACCAGACATGAATATGGTCTTGCCGGCAAGGGTCATGGTCGTCTCCTGAACACTCCCTGTAGCATACGCTGCTGCCGTCATCACGCCGTTGCCGATGTAGACGTTACGCGTGAAGGGGATGGCGTACGTTACTCCTCTCGTCGTGAGTCGCAGACGCTGAACCCGTCTTTCGCGCGTGGCTTCCTTCGCTTGTGTTTTGTGTGGTGCAACTGCCGCCCTTGCCAAGCGCAAGATGCTGCCAGCACGCTATGAGGCACATCGCGCAGACTCGTTGCCCGCGGCAGGAATAAGTATTGGCGTGGTACGCGGACGACTTGACGCCAGTGCTAACCGTGACTCGCAGCGACCCTGCAGATTGGTGAGCGAGTCCACGTCGCCGACGACTTTCTGACGGCGTCGGATTCATCGTGAAAGCCGACATGACCGGCGGGGGGCTGCCGGCCAGAATGCGCGTTTCGGCTTTACCTGGTCCGGCGAGCCACCCGTACAGCCCCAGCCGCTCCCTCCTGTCATGTACCCGCCAGCAGTGAGCGGGACAGGAGAACTGTATGAAACGCGCCAGCCTTTTACTGGCAGCGGGCACTACTGCCCTGTTTTTGCCGGCATAACATCGTCGTCCGGCGACATACTATGCATGCCTGTATCGGTCGAGCCAGTGTTCTTTGTCATTTTGCCCGGTCTCGCGTTCCACGGGCTCGAGACAGGCTCGCTGTGGTATGTCATCCCTGCTGTTGCGGCACCGTGAGCACCGCCGCCCCCACTTCCACCGTTCCCATTCCCTCCACCCTGCGCAAACGTCGCGCTCGAGGCGCAGAGTGAGACGACAGCGACGCACGCCAGCACGACTTTCCGCGTTACCTTTTCCATCACATTGCTCCTGCGATTTCGGCGCGTGCTGTAGCCGCGTCGAAGTTTCATGCACCGCTAACGCCTGACCGTTGGATGACTGATTGCGCAGCGGCGAAGCGCAAGCAGCCGCTCGGGCCAGAACAGGGCAGACAGTTGCCTTATCCGGACGCCAGGCATGCAGATAAGTCGTGGTTCGGCGCCGAAAATGACAGAGCCGGGCTGGATTCGAACAGTTGACCGTGCGCGCCGGTCCTGCTGCTTCGGCGTCGGTATCTTGTCGACCATCACGACTTCGCCGTTACCCTGGATGACGTCGTAGGCCGAGATGTCTGCCGTGTGCCCCCGCAGCGTCCAATAGCACGATGTTGTGTGGTCCGTCCGGGGACGTGAGCGTCTCGCCGTTCACGGTTTTAAGTTCCACCTTGCCGTCACCTTCCCTGATGGGCTGGTCGAGCTTCTAAAAATCGTAACGCCCCGGGATAACGGGACAGGGAAGGATACAGGTCAGCATCGGCTTGTTTTCTGGTTTGATGAGGCTGTCGACCGTGGCCGGCGGCAATGCTGCAAATGCTTCATTGGCCGGTGCGAAAACGATAAGGCGCGCAACACGCTTGTGCGTACCCACGAGGCCTACTGCCTTAACTGCGACGACGGGCGTGGTGTGGTCCGTCGAATTTATCGCGATGTCCACAATGCCTTCAACGGGATACGTCGCCGCACCGTCCGCCGTGACGGTATCGCTAGCCGCGAAAACCCGGACCCTGCGGCTGACAACGCGGCAGCAACGAGAAAAGCGGTGTGTTTCATGAGCGGTTTCCTCATGACGCGACGGATTGCGCTGCGTTGACTGCATATACGGGGGCCTCGGGTAGCTGGATGCGGGGGGTGACAGGTGTGTCGCTGCTTCCGATGGCCGTGCGAGCGACCAGGCGCGACTGTCGCCCCCCTGATTTGCCGATTGTCGATTCCGCTGTCAATCATGACCTTGGCGTTCTATAACATAAACGCAGCAGCGGTCTTATTGGTCAATGGGCGTACAACGTCCTGTCACCGGCGCACTCATTGCGCATACTTCTGCCCCGCCCGGTACCAGCCTCGCGTCATTACCCAGGTAGTCATCGAATAAGTCCGGCTTTGGGCACAAACGGTGCCACAAGCCAACTTCGCATTTGCTCGGCTAAACGGCGTCGGAGACGACGCTGTATGGCATTTGGTGAAGCGAAAGCAGGAATCAGCAAGGAGCGAGAAAAGGTCTAGTGCAACCATCGCGCGCTCGTGGGGATGCCAGTCCCCTGTTATTCCGGGGTCGTGCTATTCGCAACCCGTTGACGAAAAAGAGGTGACGAGATGAAAGTGCAACTTTTAGCTGTAGTCAGTGCAGTATCCCTGCTCACTGCGACCGGCGCCGCCCACTCGCAGCAAATGCAACCGTCGGGCACAACTGACCCGTCGTCTGCCCAGCAGCCCATGACAACTGCCCAGTCGGCCACGACTATGGACCGCACCCCTGACCTGGGATACGGACCCCAGCCCGGCGGAAGCAGCGGCAGCGGCAAAGCCAGAAACGGTGCCTCGTGCACGGTGGGCCTGTCCTGCGATATCTATCAGGGCAGCTAGCACGCCTGAGGTCGCCGATGCCAGCTTGACCCGCATGCGGAAATTTGGATGACCACACCGTAATTGGACAGCGAGTCGTTATTGCTCGAGTCTCGTTTTAAGCGGTAGGTGGGTCAGCCGAGGCCTCAGTGCGACGTTTTTTTGGGCAATTAAGTCAGAGCGCAGCCGGGGAGCGTCATGCCGCGGCTTATCGTCCGACCGCTTTGCCCGTGACGGGATAGTCCCAGGAGACCGTATTTGAAATAGCGGTTCTGGTGGTCGGTTCAAAGAAACCAAACCAATCGAACTTTGTGGAGTACATGGATATGAAACCGCTCAAAGTCGCGGCAGCTATCACCGCCGTTCTCGCATTCGGATATGCCCACGCGCAAAATATGGCACCTGCAACGCAGCCCACAAATCCCACCGTGTCTTCGTCAGATTCGCTGGGTGGTGTGCCCGCCACGAGGAGTGACGCTGGCGCTCCAACGGGAAAGACCCGGGCCCAGGTCAAGCAGGAGTTGCTGCAAGCGCGCAAATCGGGCGAACTCGACCGCATAAACGCGGAGTATGGCGGTCAATAAGCACGGTGCCTGCTCGCATTGGTCGGGTTTGAGGCGTCCCATCCCGGGTCGTCAACTTTCATATGCGGTCTGGAAAAGGTCAGGGATGCTGCGCGACAATGCGGACGATGGGCGCGAAAGCGAAAACCCGGATGCGAGGTGGTGCTGTTGGACGTGTACCCAGCAATCTGCACGGTCAGGCTCGCGGTTAGGGAGCGTTACGCGGCAGGTTGCCGGGAGCGCAGGATAGCGTCCGGAACGCTTTCATATGTTCGCCGACTTTGAGTTGGTCTGTTCTTTCGTTCGCTCTTGCTCGCCTTCTGCCATCGAAAGGGTCGCTGTGCAAATTGATGAGTAGCTGGTCGTGGGGAACCTACCAGGAGGCATGCAATGGATAACGATTCGCGGGAAGAGAAGATTCGTGCAAGGGCCTACGAGCTCTGGGAAAAAGACGGCAGCCCGGAGGGACGCGCCGACGAGTATTGGGAAAAGCGCGGTTTCAGATAGATGAGGAAGAATCAGAAGCCGACGACAACGGAGACGGCCCGAAGGGCCGGCTGCCAGGGTGACGAAAACCGGCTAGCGCTGAGGAGTAGCCACGCCGTTGAGTGCGTGGCCGAGCCATAACCCAGGCCACTACATTCCTCTTGCTGGCGAACTGCACGGCGGCGCGGTGCTCGCGTGGTGTTCCTTCGTTGCCGCTTCGTGCGACCGCGATGACAGTCCAAGCTGGCGCCGCCTGTACCCAAGCTTCGCGTGACGCGGAATCTCGGCGCTCGCTGAGGAATAGCCGACATAGAGTTCCTCACTAAGGGTCCTGGTGACCTACAGGTATAGCGAGGGCTGTCTCCGACAGACTCAAAAATGCTCGGCGTTGAGAATCAGTTTTCCGTGGACCCGTCGAGGTTGAAGGGGGCACCACCTGCGTGCTGCTCGAACCAAAGGAGGGCATCTTCCGAGCCGAGAAACCTGACGCGCTCTCGTGCAGCTTTCAGCGTCTTCACTTGGTCCTTGATGTCCGACGGCGGGTTGCCATAGGCGTTCAGAATTGCCTTGCCCGCAAATACGCGTTCATAAGGTACACCGTCCCTGGTCAAGGTGACCATGAAAAAGCCACGCGAAAGGGGCTCGTTTGTCAGGCTGTCGTCCGCAGTAATCACCTCGACAGAGGCATCCGGGTCAGTCGCCTCCGACCATAGCGGCGAGCCGCTCGCCGTATCAGTGCCTATCAGTTCAGCGGCTCGCGCGTAGCCATCCGGGACACTTGTCACAGTCTCGCGCAGTGGGTCGATGAGAAAAGATACGTCCATTGGCGCCTCCTGTGCGGAAAACCTGTTTCGGGGCAACGTCGGTGTTCACCGATAATACACGACGCCCGCTGGCAGGAGGCTAAGCGGCTGAGCGGCGTACTTTGGCAAAACGACGCGGTAACCTCAGGGGGAGGGAACAAGCAGATTTGCTGTCGACGCCAAAATGATTTTGACGCACATGCCGACAGCGGATTGGCCTACCTGCATCAAACCAAGACTCCAGCATCGATGCGTCGCGGCCCAATCTAACTGGTCGTCCGCATTACGGCATGCGGGTCAAGCTGGCATTGGCGACAACAGTCCGGCCAGCGCGTGTCTCGCCTTGAGCTGCAAGACACATCGGATTTGAGCCAGTGTCATGGGTCACAGCGTGCTAACGTGCCGACCTGACCGTTGCCTTGAGAGGCGACGCGACAGGTTAAAGAGCTGGCCTGAAGGCTTTTCATCGCCAGGCTTGCCGCCGTCGAATGACGTCGCACCGTAGTGAGGCTTTCGGCCCGGACGAGAAGTGTCGTGCGTCATACTCACGCGCGAGCTGGTCCTTCAGAAGGAAATGGAGGGCGCTCAACCAGAACCGGTTCACTCAAAACGACGCGCTATCCAATTGCTACGCCGACGTCGTGCGTCGCAAATCAAAACGCCCCCCGGATTTTGGTCGCGAGGGGCGCTATCACGTCGGAACACTTTCGCTTACAGTGCGGCGTCCTTCAGCTTCTTCAGCGGCCGCACTTTCAGACGCATTGAAGCAGGTTTCGCGGCGAACCACTTGTCTTCACCCGTGAACGGGTCCTTGCCGAAGCGCTTCTTCGTGGCGGGCACGCCCTGAGCCACAACCTTCAGCAGACCGGGCAGTGTGAACTCCTTCGCGCCCTTCTTGTGGACCGATGTCAATCAAGTCGAACGAGTGTGCAAGTCATCGAGCGTCTGATTTGATGCCCGGTGATTTGCTGCAACGCACCTACCGCATCGCGACCATCATGCTAGGATTTCTGCGTACAACGCAGGCGTCAGGAGGGTGGCATGGACGGCTTCGTCAGGCATCAGATAGAAGGTGCGTCCGTCGACATCGACGTGATACCGGCTACGCCACGTGGCTACTGCGCGCGCTTTCGCATTTTCCGTGACGCGTCTGATAACCCGGAGTGGCACAGGGTGTATGTGTCGGGCAGTGTGTTCGATACGGCCGAGCAAGCGGAGGAAGCGGCCAGGTCGATGGCGCTCGAACGGGTGCTGGCGGGGGCGGCTAAGCCGCACCCATGAAAATTGCCGACCAACGGTCGGCAATTGAGTCTCTTGCGGTCCAGGACACGCTCTCGGCGGGGGACGCCGACGCCATACGCACGGCGCGCAGGTGCTACGAAATCGGAGGTGGTGACCAGTTTGTCAGCGCGGCGGGAACGCTCATTCCCCCGGTGTCCCCAGGAGGCACGCCTGCTGTTTTGTCAGTCACCTACGGACGACGCGTATCCGTCCGCGCCCGAAGCGTGCCCGGGACCAGGCTCGTGCCGGTCTGGGCCGTCACGGAAAGTGACGGCTGAGCTGCGACCAGTTGTCGAATGGAATTCAATTGAGATGCGAGCTCTTGTTTGTACCAGTCCGGAGCCGTATTGCTAATAAAGGGCTCCCGAGAAGACCTCCATCACCGCCATGAGTTATCAGCAAGCCAACGTCTTGCTTTAGAGTGCGCATACTTCCATGCAGCGTCCTGCCAACCCGAATGCATAGACTTGCGCGAACTTCGCGGCTACGGATTCGGAGCGGGCAAGAATGGCACCCGCCTATAATGACTATCACAAGGTGGGAAGCGCCGTCGCGGCGAACTGCCGGAACGTAAGCGGAGGTCGGTTGCGGTCGGATGCGATGCGACGGTTGCAGAAGTTGTAGTGAGCTGGAGCAGCAGTTTGCTCCGCAGTTACATGCTTTGAGGCTCAACAATGAGGCGGCGTCGTGACTACAGACTCCAATAAAAGTAGCATTGCTGCGCTGACGCTGGCTGCCATTGGAATTGTGTACGGCGACATTGGAACCAGTCCGCTTTACACAATGAAGGAGGTATTCGCGAAACATCACGGTCTTTCGCTTGTCCCTGTCAATGTGCTGGGGGTGGTCTCGCTGATTTTGTGGGGCCTCATAATCGTGATTTCGCTCAAGTACGTAACTCTTGTTTTGCGGGCGGACAACCGAGGGGAAGGCGGCATTATGGCGATGACCGCGTTAGCGCTATCGTCGGTCACTCAGAAATCCCGTTGGTACTATCCGGTGATGCTGCTTGGCATGGTCGGCGCAGGGCTGTTTTTCGGCGACGGTGTGATTACGCCAGCCATTTCAGTCTTGTCGGCCATTGAAGGGTTGGAAGTGGCCGCGCCGGCTCTTAAGCCGTATGTTATCTCTGTGACATTGGCCGTTCTGGTTGCACTGTACTTGTTGCAGCGCAGGGGCACAGCCGGTATCGGAAAATGGTTCGGCCCGATTGTGCTGGTCTGGTTCATTACGCTTGCTGCGATGGGCGTTGCTAATATCGCTAAGAACCCGGTCATTCTGATTGCCTTCAATCCGCTCCACGCCCTCGGCTTTCTCATCCACAACGGGTGGTTGGCCTTCGTCGCCCTCGGTGCGGTTGTCCTGGCGCTCACCGGTGCGGAAGCGCTGTATGCTGATATGGGCCATTTTGGCAAGAAGACAGTTCGCTTGGCCTGGTTCTCTATCGTCGCTCCCGCGCTGGCACTCAATTACCTCGGGCAAGGCGCCTTGTTGTTATCGAATCCGGCAGCGGTTTCGAATCCTTTCTTTCTGCAACTTGGCCCTTGGAGCGTTTATCCGCTCGTAGTGCTCTCGACGATGGCGACCGTTATCGCATCGCAGGCGACAATCTCTGGTGCATTTTCAGTGACTCAGCAAGCTATTGCGCTGGGCTTCCTGCCCCGTATGCGCATCCGCCAGACCTCTGAAAGTCAAAAGGGGCAAATCTACATCCCACTCGTCAATTGGCTCCAGCTCACGGCTGTCATATTGGCCGTTGTGGGATTCGGCTCGTCTTCCAATCTGGCTTCGGCCTATGGCATTGCTGCGACCGCTACGATGTTGACGACGACGCTGCTGACGTTCTTCGTTGTTCGTTTCGGCTGGAAATTTCCGCTGTTGCTGTCGGTCGCAGCGACCGGATTCTTTTTGATGATTGACGTCGCTTTGTTCTCTTCCACGAGTTTGAAAATCATTAGCGGCGGCTGGTTTACTCTAACAATCAGTGCGCTGATGGTCATGCTCATGCTGACGTGGCGAAGGGGGCGCGAACTGGTATTCCAAAGCCTCCAACGCCAACTCATCCCTCTCGACGACTTCCTCCAGTCGCTCTTCATCAATCCACCGCTACGCGTGCCTGGTACGGCCGTCTTCTTCCGTGCAGAAGGTGACGGCGTACCCCATGCGCTGTTGCATAACCTACTGCATAACCAAGTGCTGCATGAACGAACGATATTTTTGACTGTGTACGCCACCGACATCCCCAGAGTTCCGGATAGGGAACGCATCAAGGTGGTCCCGCTTGGACACAACTGCTATCAAGTCAACGTCTACTATGGGTTCTCGGATGAGCGCGACATACCGCGCGCTTTGCAAAAAGGTCGGCATGCTGGACTCTCGATTAACCCGATGCAAACCTCCTTCTTTATCGCCCGCCAGACAGTCCTCGCCACGCCGAAAGCCGGCATGGCGCTATGGCGGGAGGCCTTGTATTCCGCGATGTCTCGCAACGCTCGCGACGCGGCTGATTACTTCAAGATTCCGCCCAATCGGGTCATCGAACTGGGAGCGCAGGTAGAGATTTGAAGGGTAATGCCGACTCGAGCGAAGAGTTTCGGCTCCGTCCTTGGCAACATCACGTTGGGAAAAGTGGCGATAGTTGCCTGTACAGCGCTCGGAACGAGGCCAATCGCTCCACGAGCATTGAGCGCCGGCCTTCGTTAGGAACAAACGCCTGCGATATAGGTGACGGGCGCACAACATCCGAAAAATCTCCACCGGCTGCTAACCAGCCGAGACGCGCGGCTCCGAGGGCAGCGACGACGGTTCGCACGTCGGGGCCTATGATGAAATGACCGAGGTGGGGAATCGCGCCTCCTAACCGAGAGGAGTGGAAATCATGGCCACGCAGGACACTGAATGCAGCGTTTACAGCGTCACAGAGATTATCGGCACCAGCCCGAACTCCTGGGAAGATGCCGCGAAGAATGCTGTGGAACTCGCTGCGAATTCACTACGAGATTTGCGCGTTGCCGAAGTCTGCAAGCTCGACATGAGGGTCGATGGCGGCAAAGTCGTCGAGTATCGCGCACGCGTATCTTTGTCATTCAAGTACGAAGCCTGAGGGGCGGCTCGCAGCGGCGGCGCGCACTGCTTTGTGCGAAGAAAAACGCGCAGGAAGGCGCGCAGGTACAAAGGCCGTTGGGCCGTCGCTCTTGGCATTCGCGCCGGAGCCGGCCCAGCGGCAACGGCCTGTGTCGCCCAGGATGCTGAGTCTTGCCCAGTTGCATGCCAACACGACATCTGCCGTTCGTATGCCAGCTGTCTTCGCGTGCATCGTTGTACCTGCCAGCGGTCTGTATGGCGCGCCGCTGGTTTTGCCGGTTATGATTCTCAGGATAGCTGACATTGCACGGATTCCCCGGACCAGCCCTTGCTCGCAACCAGACTCCGGCCCAGTAGTCTTGTTCGGGGCGGCCATAGAAGAATGGCTTCCGGATTACCCGCTACCTTACCCAGATGGAGGTTGTAATGAGCAGTCTTTCTGGTCAACCAATGGTTGCTTTGCAAAGAGCCAGTTTGGAAACGCTGTCCGATGTATGGACCAAGGCATTTGGCTGCATCGAAAAGCTGACCGAACTGAACCTGCGGGCGGTCAAATCGACGCTTGCCGAAAATCAGGCAATCGCAGACCTGGCATTGTCAACGAAAGACCCGCAGGAACTGTTCGCCCTGCAGGCAAGGCGTGCGCAAGCCGCCATGCAGGAAGCGCAGTCGTACTGGCGGCACGTGAGCACCATCATGTACAGCACCCAGGCCGAACTGGCCGCGAGCGCCGAGGCCCAACTGAAGCAGCAACAGCAGAAGACGCAGGCGTTGGTAGACACGGTCGCGAGCAATGCACCGGCGGGAAGCGAAGCCGCTGTGAGTGCGATGCAATCGGCTGTTACTGCCGCCAGTGAGGCGACGGACGCGACAATTGAAGCCGGAAAAAAGGCCGCCGAACAAGCAGGGGAAACTGCCGAAGACAACATTGAGGCAGCAACTTCCGCCACAAACAAAGCGACCCAGCAGGCTGTTGAACAGGTCAAAACTGCGCGGAAAAGATAATTGTTATTCGACATGCCCTGTCCATGCTGGTAACTGCCTGCCGCGCATCCCTCCGGCTTCGGTGTTCTCATCGTAAGGGCCCCGCCTGAGCGGCGTGCGCGGAGCGTGGGTGGGCATCCGGACGGCCGTTGGCTGCGTCAGTAAAACGACCTTGTTTATGCGAGCGTGTACCCACGCCGCAAGCGACCCTGTGGCCTCCGCATGCCCGGGTCAATGGCTGAGGGAGTCGCGAGAGGGATATGGAAAGGCATCCCGCCGCTGTCAGCCAGCAATGACCGCTTGAGCCTGGCAGCGCGGCTGTCAGTGCTGCCTGCTGACTGCGTAAAAAGCCCGATGCGGCGCGCCCCGGCGACGCTTTCGCGGGCGGGACCACCTCGGGTGCCAGGCACGCATCACGGTGGATAACTCATTGAAACAGCGGAAAGCCTCGCGCGGTTACTGACGCGTGCATCAATCGGTTTTGAGGCAGCGCGGCGAGCCCTATACCGATGTGATGACGACCCGAACATTCGACGACCGCTGCAGTCGATTGAGCCTTCAGGCGGAGTTACGGGAGGCATTTAGCGATGCGCCTGGCATCTCGCTGCTGACGCCTATTGCACCGACGCCAACTTCGGCACATCGCTGCCTCAACGGAGCGCCGCACCGCGCGACGACATGGGCTTCAACGTTCCTCAAGTTATTGCTTCGCTGCCTTCAAATCTATGCATTTTCACGATACGGCTTTCCGTCCAAATGTCCGTTACCTGCCCGGATTCAACTCCGGGTGCCGGTATGAATAGGGGGCCCCGTACTTCAGCTCGTAGTGCGCGCCGGCGCCCGTCCGTGTTCCCGGAAAGCGGTCGCCCTCAACGCAGGTGGCGTTAAATGTACGGCCCTCGTTGTCGCCACCTTCAAGAATGCCCGAATAGATACCTGACGTCCTGACGATTTCGCCGGGTTTGAACGTGTCTGGCATGGTGCCCTCCTAAGTGCGCCTCGCATTACTTGGCACGGTGGTTGCGCGCCTCGCATACGTGACACCGTATCGCTTGCGCCATGTCCATTGTGCTGCTCGTCGATGACGATTTGGAAAGTCTCTGGGCGCTGCAGCTTGCGCTGGAGGGCCTAGGGCCATCATGTTCTTCTTGCAGAAAGCGCAGGCGAAGCGCTGCGAAGGCTCGCCCACGAACCCGCAAGCTTCGTCGTCACCGACCTCGATATGCCGGAGATGGATGGAGCGGAACTGTGCAGACGGTTGCGGTGCCAGCCGGTGTTCGCACAGCTACCGATTGCCCTCATGTCGGCGGCGCCTGAACCGACGGTTGGGCCGCCGTGCTGGACAATGTATCTCCGCAAGCCAGTGGACCCGTCCGCGTTGTTGCGTGCGCTTGACTGTTTCGTTGCGCAGCGGCTGAGCGCGACGCCGGGCACCAACACCAATCGGACCGGCCGGCCCGGCGCTGGCAGCGGGTCGACTCCCCCTGCTGGCCCTAGTGATGAGCGGGTCCGGTGAACTAACGTCGCCGAATTCCACGAACGGCGCCGAATGCTGCACCGGAATTGCCGCCCTGTTGCGTGAACGTGCACGCCGCAAGTGCGCTGGCTCACGAGCGGTCCAGCGACGGCCTCCCTATGCCCGGATTAATGCGGCGACTGTAGCGATGGCGGCTTCCGCGTGGCTGGTCGCCGAAGCTATGCGCGGATGCCACCGCGATGGCATCCGCGCCAGGAGTGGCACTGCCCGTATGCCGTGGACAGCTCACGGTTAGTCTGTCTCAGTGCTCGCTCGGCCGGAAGGTCGGGTCGTTTTCCACCACGTCCTGCGTTGCTGACCAGTACGGTTCCCGGTTGTAGTAGCTGTGCATTGACTTTGCCCACTTCGCGTCCGCCATGGCGGGCCAGTGGTCCTTGTCGAAGCCGGGGTCGTCTTTGAGGCGCTGCGCCGCAATATCGACGAGGAAGCACTTCTCGTCCGTATCGAGAGTCAGCGCACCCCACGGGATGGCGTGCAGGTTAGAACCCATTCCGAGGAAGCCGCCCTCGGAAAGTACTGCATAAGCGATGCGACCGTTACGGACATCGAGCATGATGTCCGTAATCTTTCCCACATGTTCGCCGTCCGAAGACACGACCTTCGTTCCATCGAGCGTCGCTGCAGCCATCACCTCTGGCCCCGGACCTTCTCCAACACCGACGCCGACGATGTCAGCGCCGCCTTGACTACCGCCTTGTGGGTTAATTGAGCCCATCATGCACCTCCATAACAAAACAGGGCTCTAAGGGCGCGCAACGAGTATGCCCGCAACGGTGACCTGAACATCCGCTCGCAATTGAACGAAAGGTCCGCGAACGACGCGCTTTTCCTATACTGAATTTGTCGCGACTTGACTATCGCGACGTCGGTCGCATACTCGGAGGAAGGCATCATGAACAAGGACCAGGTCAAAGGCGTTGCTGACAAGGTTAAGGGCAAGGTTAACGAGGCAATGGGCAAGGTCACGGGTAGGCCGGCCCGGGAACTGAAGGGCGACGTTCAGCAAGGCGCGGGACAAGCCAGGAAAGACGCCGGTGACGCCAAGGAAGCGGCGAAGGACCGTCCGACGCGTCACCATTAGCCGCATGGTTCTTCGCGCTGGGTCAACGCATTGACCCAGCGTTAACCGCTAGTCTGGACGGCCGAACCCCGAAGTGGTTCGCCGGTGCCGGCGATGAATGCGTGCCTCACTGCGCCCCTGAGGTCACGCGACATTTCAAGCCGTGCTGTGACCTCCTCGAGGCCGCCGTGAACAGGGCTCGGACTTAGTCAACGTCACTGCGCACGGGCATTCATCCCACGCAGTGGTCTTTCCGAACGATGGATACCATTGTCGCCCAGTCGTCGAGCCACTAAACGACGGCATATGTCGCTGTCAATTCGACAATCCTGCGCGGCTGTCACAGCAAACGTATGCAGCCCGCGACCGAAGGCAAAGGAATAAATGCGGCTACATGCGCCGATGCCGCCGGCTTAGCCGATTGAGTCCGAGCATGTCTGCGGCGAGGACAGCAAATGCAGGTTTTTAAGCCCTTGCCGGATGGGAAAACTTGGCACTCCGAGTTCGCGAGCCGATTCCACGGTAGTGCATCACGGCCAACGAACCGACAGATTGCAAATCGTATTTTCCTTCTCGAAGGAAGGAGTCGCGGGCTGTCCCGAAAAGGAGTGGGCGCAACCGGAAATTATTGAAACCCATGGATACAAGCTTGACTTCTGCGGACGAGCGTCGTTGGTCGGACGCCTAGCCTGGGCGGCAAATTTCTCTTCGTAGATTGAAAACGTGACGCCATTAGTCTTATCACTCGAGTTCGGCGCGCACCAAATAATGACCGCGGTGCCTCTGTACGGAGTCACCGCAGCCGTTGCTGGAAAGAGCTCGCCTCAGGTCGGTAGGGCCATCAGTGCTTTCATTCAAGTGCATCGCCTTGAGGCGCTTCCTTGTCCGGCGGTACGTCGCCAGGAGACGGTTCGGCAGGCGTTTCTTCGTCCGGAACGTCCTCGTCCGGCTCGGTGCCGGGAACGTCGCTCTGCTCATCAGCCGTCGGGTCCATAGCTTCGTCGTCCGACCCGATTCGAGTCACGCCTCCGGTCGACGGCGGGTCACTTGCCGGAAACGTGTCTTCGACGGCATCGTCGACGTTTTTTTCGGATTTGTCGTCAGGAACGCGCTGCTCTTTTAGCTGGTTCGCCATGGTGGACTCCGAAGTACGTGTCCAACGTACACGCAAGTGGCGTTCCGCGTTCGCAGTCATTCGGGTGCGCGTGCGCTTGGTAATAGGCGAGCGGAACGCGTGTGATTGGGTAATCGACAAGCGGAGATATGTTTGAGCAGAACAGGGCGCGGCCCGCACGCCATCGCTGCTGCTATCGTGGTCGGCGGGATTGCACTTCAAGCCGGCTAGGTCGCGTAGCATCTCCCGGACAATCCGCCCGCCGAATATTGCATCCGCACAAACTACGTCCTATTGTCACTTTCGGGCAGTTGCTCGCAGCCCGTTCGTTGAACGGGCTTTTTTTGCGCTGCCGCGAGTCGCCGCCCCTTCAACGGCGATTCGATTGGCTGTGAGGCGGTGTTGCACAACATGTGGGCGAATCCGCCGGCTTCCGTTGTTCGTCGTTGCTGTCTCTCATCTATGCCGGTCGCCGCCACGATACGGATTTCCGACCAACGCGGGTTGGATGGCAGTAGCGTGAAAAGCCTAGACATGCGCCAAGTCTCCAAACCCTCAAGCTCATGATTGAAAACGGGAAGCCGCGCGCGGCTAATCGACATTCGGTTTTGCAGGAGCGACGACTTCCGGCTCGTCCGGAAAGCACGCGACGACCCGGCATATGGCGGTGCCCTCGTCGTTACCGTGACCGGTGCATGGCCGGATGCGACGCCTACGAGGCAAGACTTCCCGGATTCGACGGCCTGTGCCGCAGGCCATGTCAGGTATGGCGTTTGGCTGATGTTCTTGCGAGCAGGGATTCTCCCCAAGGCGATAGCCCGCGCGGCTGATGCACAGCCAATGACCATCGTTCCTGCGTGGGATTCGCACCGGTCGACACGGGCTGCCGGTGCACAGTTTCCGTATCCTTCTTTGAGGGCAGCACCGGTAACTTCGACGATAACGAATCGCCGGCTGGCAATGGGTGTAACTCGCGCACATGGGTCAATGCGGTTCGCGAGATTTCAGTTTTTGCTCTGCCTGAAGACATTGTCAAGAAACGTCTTGACTGCTTCTTAAACCGAAGAATTAAATCGACATAAAAAGGTGTAATATCGTTAGGATACCTATTGACATAACTTTGCGAGACTCAACCTCCACGCAGCGCACGACTGGCTACTCCGCGCTGACTCACCTTACGCCAATATGGACCCAACAGCCGCCGTGCTGTCTGGTTCCGGGCCGGCGGATGCACTGGTTCGCGCGTTGGCCCACGGTTCGCTAATTGTGGCGACGTATGGCGCGGAGGATGTGTTGGGTGATGCGAGCGCCGCCTTCAAACGGGCGTTTCGGCTTGAGGCAGTCGAAGGTGCCACGACGTTTGCCGACCTGATATTGCGGGGTGCGCGCAACCGTACTGGGCCGGGAATCGATTGTGAAGACCCTCACCGGTTTATCGCCGAAACGCAACTACGACAATGCAGCCAGCCTGGGCACGGTTTTTACGACGGACACTGTCTTCTTCGATATTGGCGCGAACGGCCTGCAGATTTTTGCCGCACTGATGGAAAGTTCCTTGACGCCGGCAACTTTCGAATGACGGTCAGGAACTCGTGCAGTGCGACCCTCAACGCCGTAGCGGGAATCAACAGCCAGTCCACAGGTATGTGCTACTGCGACTCAACGGCGTCGGCTCGCGCTTGCGCAATTTGCACCCGGTGTCGCTCGTCATACGTGTCGAACAACTGTGAGCATAACCGGGACAGTAATGCGAGGTCCATGGCCTGGTCTGCGTGTTCGACCTCTCCTGCATTAAGCACGTCATCGAGAACCGGCGCAAGACGGCGCAATCGGAGCGCATCCTCATCTGACCAGTCTCAAGAGGTTGCTTACGCTTGACCTGCCGGGCTTTTGAGTGTCCTGAGCGAACTGCAACTATTTTATAATGTCTCTTCCATCGACCATCGTAGCATTTCGACGCTGACCTCGTACTGTCGCATCGGTCGTGGTCCTGTCGCTTAACTGACCTGAGGAGCGAGTTAGCCGCAGCGATAGTGCTGATATCCGCGCGCGCACCAATCGCACCTATTCCAGTAACGATGTCCGTCCCAACACCCGTCACCATTCCAGCCGATGACTTATTCAGGGCCCGCGATGACTCGCGCTGGCGCGTACGGGCGGGCTGCTCATAGACGGCAGAGGTAGCGGTGGCGCATACACAGGTGGGCGCCACATAAACGGCTGCCGGAAACCCGATAGTTTGTCCCACATCGACGTGAGCCACCGCTGCCCCTGAAAGTGCAAGCGCGGTGGCTCCAAGGCCTAATGAAAGCGTCAGGTGTCTCGCTTAAACCTTGCCGAGTGCTGCATTCGAGCTGCATTAGCGTGCGGTGAGTGTGCCGGAGAGGGGGCTGCCGCGCCAGAGTGCGCATGAACGACCTCAAGGTATTCCAGCGGAACCCGCTCAAGCCGTTCAGGCCGCCGCTCACCATCCACCGGGAATTCGACGCTTACGTGCTTTCCCGTGGGCTCATGCGCTATGACCTGCCCGACCCGACCTCGAAACCGGCTTGCCGAACGGTCGTCGAGTGCACTCAGGCGAGCAGCAGTGAATATCACGGAAATCTTTTTTCTTATCTGAGACACAAGAAGCTCCTTAATTCCATTGTTCAGAGGATAGGAAGCAGGCGTAGGTAACGCAAGGAAAAAAGAGGTCCTCACCCAAGCCGTTTGGCATACGGCGGCACTGGGTGACTTCTGCCTCCGCCGCCAAGGTACCGGGAGCACCAAGCGTTGCTGTAGGCACGGCAAAGCAAAAAAATGACACCGCTGCACGGCAGGCCGCCGCGGAGCGCCAGCTATGCGAAGGGGCGTTGTGAGGGCGGGCATTTTCGGATACGGAATGAGCGTCCGTTGTCTGTTCTATCGCCTACCTGCCGTTGCAAAGCGACGAATCAGCGGCCCTAGGCACGGGCCTTGCAGCACTTCGTTCGTCAGCGGCAGTCGCTTTCAGACATCCCTCTTCGGAGGTGAACCATGAAACTTAACAATAGGACGTTTTGCGCTTCGGCTCTCGTGATGGCGCTGGCGGCAATCACATACGCGCACGCGGGCGGCACTGCTGGCGGGACGTTAAGACCGGGGGTCGGTTCGATGACAGCCCCGAACGACAGTGGATACGGTTCGCCGGATGTCACGCGCGGTGGCGTCGGTGCGATGCAGAGCAGCCCTCCGACCGGACGTTCTAACCGCGGGAAGGCCAATGGTCTGAATATGGGCACCCGTAGCGGCGCGAACAGCGACGTGAACAGACCACGGTACGGCCCAAAAGAAAACAGCCAGTAGTGGTAACAGCGGACTGCACGCGGCGTTAACATCGCGACAGGCTCACTCGACAAGCAACTAGCGCATGCCTGCAGGCTCGGTGAACGCGTGGACCAGTCGACGGCTTCGTCCCGCGGAAGGGTCGTCAAATTTGTCGCCGGTTCGTTTCACGAGACAGACTTCGTCGTTGACGATGATGTCGCCAAGGCTGAGCCGGGGCGCGCTGGTTGACCTTGAGTCTGGCAGAAACGTCGCGACGGCATCGGTCAGGTCGTCGGCTTTGGTTCGGGACAAGGCCCGCCCTTCAGCTCGCCGGGCGCATCCCGCTCCGCGGGCGAAGCGACCCCGACTGGACGTCGTGCAACGGCTCGGCCCACGCGTCCCTTCTCAGCTGGGGAAGCCCGGTCCCAAACCACTTCACCTTCTTCTGCATGTGAGCGACGTACGCCTTCCAGCCGTCAGGGTTGCCGTCAAAGAGGTCATGCTGAACGGTTGACGCGAGCGCATTGCGGTTGAGTTCAGTATCGAGCAGCTCCTTTGGCCACAGGAAGAACGCACTAGCGACGCGTGCGCTGACCTCGCCCACTGTCATCTTCCGCGCAAGTGCGCGGAGGAACTCAAAGTCCTGTAACAAATCCTGTTCCTTCGCAAGCTCCACTACCAGCGCATCCGGCCGACCAGTCCCGGCTAAACAGCTCAAAACTTCGAGCATGTCCCCGAGGTGCAGCAGCGGTTCGCGTCGGTCAAATCGGTCGTCCACTGCAGCTATCTCCTCTCGTTGCGTGCCTGGCTGGAAACGGTCTGTTCCGGCGCAACACCGCGCCCCGGCGACTCCTGTCCCGGCGCGTCTTCGTCGACCAATGAGTCATCGTCCTCTGACTGCAGGACAGGGGGAGCGCTGTCAGGCACCGGTGAGCTAGAGGCGTTCGGGGCGTCGCCTGGCTGCTCATCGTTGGCATCGTCGCGGCGCACGTCGCGCGTCTGTCTCTTTCGTCGATTCGTCATGGTGTCCTCCGTGAGGGAGGCAACGACCCGATGTACCGGGTCTGCCTGTCCGACTGGCTGACAGGCGGCGGCAGCTTCGTATGCCGCCGACCGCGGACGGAACTCTTAAATGTCGGTTACGTCTCCTTCGCAAACAGCGCGGGGCGCAGACCAGTACGGGTCCCGGTTGCATTAACGATGAACCGTGGTGCTCCATTGCGCGTCCGCCGTGGATGGCCAGTGGTCCTTGTCGAAACCAGGCTCATGTTTGATTTGCTCGGCCGTTATGTCGACTAAGAAGCACTGCTCGTCAGTGTCCAGTGTCAGCGCACTCCACGGAATCGCGTGCAGGAAGCTTCCCATGTTGAGGAAGCCCCCTCACAGCATATGCGACATGGCCGCTGCGCACGTCCAGCATGATGTCGGATATTTTGCCAATCTCTGCTCCGTCCGACGAGACCACCTTGTTGCCATCCAGAGTCGACGCTGCATCACCTCCGGCCCCGGCCCTGCACCCGCTCCACCGCCGGCGATGTTCGCACCGGAACCGCCCGTCCGCGACGGTATTTTGGGGTCGGGGATTGTCCGCTCCTGAAAAGGGATGCCCCGAAGCTCGCAACGCGCATGCCACGGCGAAAGCCCTTTTTGCGCACGACATGCCGTGACTGTGACGTCAGCCGGCTCGTGGGAGGCGGTCGGCGCCCAGATTCACAGGACAAGCTTGGCCGGCAGACGGCTGCAGTACCGGTGGTGAACAATGTCCGCCCGTGAAATGAGGTGCGGCATGTAACGGCGTGATTCCTCGTCAGCGCCCGCCGATTCTGCAGACGCTGTGTTCACCGCCCTGAAAACGCGAGCGCGCTGGGAACCTCCTCGGGTGCTGCGCCACGATAGCTGGGCTGTTACCGTTCGATGAAATCAAGGACCTTATGCCAAGGCCAGAAGCGGCACGGGAAATGCGGTAACCAGGACGACGGGCTGCACCGACCTGGGTCGCAGCCAGTCGCTCTGCATACGGAGGAACCATCATGCGAGTCGCGGCGAAAGGAATCCTGCTTGCTTCGGTGTTAATGTTGAGTCTGTCCGGCGCCGTCTGCGCGCAGGGTGCGGGAACAGGGGGTGGAGGGGGCGCCGGTGCAGGCCAGGGTGGCACCGGAATGGGAACCCCGAATGCGAGCGGCGCTACAGAGTCACCATCTGGCGCGTCCGGCGCCAACACCATGGGTAAGTCGGGGGAGATGTCGCAGAAACAGATGAAGCCGAAAATGCAGAAGAAGGGGGGAATGAATGCGCCCGCCTCTGACAGCAGCGGAATGAAGAAGACTTACTGAGAAGGGTGTCGCTGCGGAGGCACGCTGTTTAACCTGCCAGGTCAGCCTCGCGGTCAGGAGCGTGGTGCGGCAGGACACCAGCGACGCTGGATAGCGTCCGCAACGTCGAGTGGTCGGCGCAAAGCGACACCGAAGAGGCTCCTTGCGAGCATTGCGCCGCTGTCGCTCCGCCTTCAATAATTGCGACTCGACTATGTGGTCTATGGCGGCTCTTCGTCAGCGCCATTCCAGTTTTCGTCACAGCGGCAGCCGACCCTTCAGGTCGGCTCCGCTCCCGTCGGCCTCGGATTCTTCCTCTTCTATCTGTGCGCGGGCTTGCTCCCAACACTCGTCGGCGCGACCGTCGGGGCTGCCGTCTTTTTCCCAGAGCTCGTAGGCCCGTACACGAATCTTCTCTTCCCGCGAAACGTTGTCCATTGCTCAATCCTCCAGAGATTTTTCGCGAGCAGCTACTCGTGAAGTTGCTCCGCGTGCCAGTTTCACAGCGGAAGGTGAAAGCGTCGATGCGGGAGCAGACAGACCCACGCCGACGAACGGGTCGAAGCAATTGGCGTCCGAGTCATGCGTGATGACGCCACCGCGCGCTTCGCATTGACTTCCAATCTCGGCGCTGAGTGGCGGATTCTGCTTTTTCGACAGGCGCTCCTGCTCGACTCCACCTTGAACGTACGACGCCGGACGAACCGGCGCCGTAGGCGGCAAAGAGACAGCCTATCTCCTGGACTGGCTTGATATTCGCAGCTTGCTTGCCCTTCGGCCCCATCTTCACGCCGAAGCTGACCTCCTGATTCTCTTGGGGCGACTTGGACCCTTCTGCGCTGATTTCCGAAAAATGAGCGAAAAGGTCTTCACCCCTGCCATCCGGCGTGATGAAACCCAAACCCTTCGCAGCATTGAACCACTTTACGGTACCGGTTGCCATCATCGTGTCCAAAATCGGAAAGGCTGGCGGTTTCAGGTATCGCCGGTACAATCCAAGGACCTATCGCTGTGACTTCGAACATGGCCGAACGCCCAAGCGTACAAGACGATTTTTTGCAGATGCTCCTGAACGACAAGACCACCGTAAACGTGTTCCTCGTGAACGGCATCAGACTGAGCGGTCAACTGGCCGCCTTTGACCAGTTTGCAGTTCTGCTCGAGTCCGGTCCGGGTGCGCAACTTGTTTTCAAACATGCCATTTCGACCGTGCTGCCGGCCAATGGCAGGAGCCAGGCACGTGACCCGACCGAGGTGCCAGTGAGTGGCGACAAGCCGAACCGCGTGCGAGGCCGTGTCCGATGAGAACTGCCATGACATGCTGTCGCTTACGCTTGACCTGCGCATAGCCAGACGACGTCCACGCCGGGAAGTTCAGACAGGCGCGCACAATCCGTACTCTTTGGAACGGTAACTCCGGCGCGCCAAAGGGTCACCTCGTGTTCCGATACGCCGAGTGACCTGGCCACCCGACCGGAGGTTACCTTGGCGCGCCTGATGGTCATGTCCAGTCGTGCAGCGAAGGCCCCGCCCGGGGCCGTTGTGTTTGAGTGTGCCTTGCAGATGGACATCAAGATTCAGACGACGATTCATGACGTGCAATGCTCCTGTAACTCATCGTGACCCAACCTAGGTACTTCAGGCTACGAAGATGTGACACGACTTCGAGGTTGATGCTTGTAGTCGAACGCCATCAGGGCGCCTCTTCCCCTCTCTGCGTTAACGTTTTAAATGCCCGGAGTAATCGACCCGGATGCCGTTTTCCTATCCCGTACACGGCCAGAAGTCACTCCGCCGCTTTCTTCGAGTGAAGTAGCAGCGCAATGACAACGCTCGCAGACGTAGGTCCGTCTGAAAAAACTTACTCGAAGGTCGGCACCTGTTCGTGCATCACCGGCTTTGGTCACCCGCGGGTCCCGGAAGTTCCACTGGCGAAATATCTGCTTGCGTGGAAAAGAGCGGCGTGCTGTTCCACGACCTCGTCGCCCATCGCGATGATGGTCTCCGGCGAAAGCGCCATCGTAATAAGGACGCAGACGCATCCAGCAGGTGGCGCCGAGAGAGAAAACACCCTTCTTCAAGGGTGTCCCGGATAGACAGATTCAATTGGCGCCCCGACCGCCACCGTCCTGTAATTTAACTTTGTCGTTTGCAGTTCCTGCATCTGTCGACGTCCGCAGAGCACCCCTTACGCAGCCCAGCGCTGGGGACGTTGTACGGGCTCGCGGCTGAGACCAATACGACTGCGGAGCCGGTGTCGAAAATGGAGCCGACCCGGGAGCTTCCAGACGACGCGCTTCATCAGTTGGTCACCGTTGCCGAACATGCTGGGCGTTGCGCATACATCTCCTGGAGGCGAACATGACTGATTTTCAGAGACAGGCTGCTACAGTCCAGCAAGCCAATCTTGACTTCTTTTTTGGCCTGGCCAGCAGAATGCTGGAGGGCGAGGAAAAGCTCGTCAGACTGAATCTGGATACGGCGAGAACGACGCTTGCCGATTGGCAGCAACGCGAGCAGGACGGGCTGGCGAAAATGGACCGACAGGAAGTTACCGGTCTGCAAGACGCGCTGGCGCTGCACTCGGCGGAGAAGGTCCTGAAGTACGAACGTCAGGTTGCGGAGATTGCCTCGACCACGCAAACGCAGCTGGCAGAGGTCGTCAATGCGCGGTACCAGGAGGTCAGCCGCCAGGTTCAATCGTTCGTCGAGAATCTCGCGCAAAACGCCCCGGTCGGCTCCGAAGCCACAATCGCATTTCTGAAACAAGCTATTACGCTGGCCGACACCACTCAGGAAAGCGTGCAAAAGGCCACGAAGCAGGCAGTCGAAGTCGCGCAAAGTAACCTGGACGCTGCAACAAAAGCCGCATCGGAGGTGACCGAAGCGGCTGACGAGGCAGTCGAGAAAGCAGCAAAAGCTGCGAAGCAATAATTTGAAGGAACGTTGAACCCGTGGTCGCGCGGCGCGGCGAGCTAACGCGCCTAGCCACACATGCGACCTGGCCTCGACCGGACAAGCCCAGCTCTCGTGTGCGGTGGTCGGTCGTTGGGACGCACGTCATGTCCGCCCACGTCTGTTACCAGTCTCGCGCCGGGACCAACACACCCGGGGAGACCGTGTCACGGCACATAGCTGAAGAAAGAATGGTCCGCCGAGGCGGGCCATTCTTTTGCGTGTCAGCGAGTTGCGCTCAGGTGTCAGCTCGGATAAATTTTTGCCGCCCGCTTACCCTTCGGGCCTTGCTTCAGGTCAAAGCTTACCTTCTGGTTGTCCTGCAGCGATTTGAAGCCTTTTGTCTGAATCTCGGGAAGTACGCAACAGGTCCTCGCCACGGTTTTGGATTGGTCGGCTTTGACGAAACAATACTTGTTGCGCAATGTTCTCAGCGTTGAAGTCCAATAGGAGCATAGCTCACTCGAACGTCTGAGGCCCCTTTAGCGTTAAGGAAAGTTTCGCGACCGTTCCCGGCGGCCGCAACCAGATGCGCATGAACCCGCGACGCTAGGCATCCTGCTTGCTGAAGTAAGCTAACTGTATTAAAGGCGCGGCGCAGGTTACGTCGCATCAGACCCGGGAGCTGGTCATGAAGACGCTGGATGCAACGTCGCGCGCGGGCGGCGTCGTTGCGGTGGTGGTCCTGTCCGCAGCTTTGTCCGGTTGCTACTACTACATGCCCTACGGCTACGTTCCGTACGGCGAAGTGCCGGCGGCAGCGCCGCAGCAGCAATATCCTTTCTCGATGACCGACGCAGCTGCGACCAGTGCGGCCGCGTCAGATGTAACTGCATCGACGAACACCTATATCGCACCAGCCGCGCCCGTCTTCGTCGCGCCTGCGTATTACCCCGTCGCGTATCCGTACTACGGCTGGCCCGCCTGGTGGGGCGGACCATCCGTGTCACTGAGCTTCGGCTATTGGGGCGGATGCTCCGACGCCGAGAAAGCCCTGCAGATTGACGACCATTTCGCGCGGCTTGCCGGCCGCGTCGGCGATCAAGTCGACCGCGCGGCCGACCACCTTGCCGTCGGGCTTCTGCACCTGGCTGTCGAGCAGCGCGTGCGCGTCGCTGCGCTCGATCGTGCGCAGCACGATCAGCGGGGGCGGCGGCGGCGGCGGCGGCGGAGCCGGCACGACGACGGGCGGCGGCGGTTCGACCTTGTGCGGCTTCACGACCGGCTTCTTCGGTTTCTTCGGCTCCTCGGGCCCCTCGTTCGCCTCGCTCTCGACCGGCTCGGACGCGGACGCGGCGACCGGCGCGCTTGCCGGCTCGACAGGCATCACCGTCGCCTCGACGATCGGCGCCTGGTGCGTACCCCAAAGCAGGCTGCTGCAGCCGGACAGCGCGGCGAGCGCGAACAGCGCGACCACGGCGCACAGCCAGCGGAACAGTCGAAGCACATCGAGCGAATCAGGCGAATCGAGCGGGCGAAGCGATCCAAGCGGTCCAAACGGGACAATCGGCAGGCGCCCGGCGGGGCGCGGAAAACCGCCAGTCATCAGGAAAAACTCCACGGGCAGGTGCGGACGGGCGCGATGAGCCGCCGCGGTTGGATGGGGTACGGCCCAGAGTTTAACCTGCGCTGCCGCGCGGGCAGCCTTTCGCCGGTTGCGTTGCGGGCGGTTTCGCCGATGCACTGTCGTTATATGGATGCACGCCGCGTGCCTGGAACGCGATCGCCGAGGTGGGATCGGCGCGTTTCGTGGCTGCTCGTGTGCCGTAGGTGTAAACGCGCGCAGCGCTCGCGCGAGCGACCGTCGCGCAAAAGATATAAGTCGCGCGACATGTCCGGCATGCCATTCATGCGATTGGACACATAGCTCGCTTCACCTACATTTCGACTCAGAAAAGCGTTACCCACACCAACAAATCCACGAGACGAACCTGATGACGGCCGCTCTAGCGGCCGTTTCAGCGCGCTGATAAAGGAGGCACTCATCATGATGGAACCCCAGGCCCTCGCGAATTCCGACGTCGCGAGCGAATCCTTCGACACCGAATCATTCCGCGGCAAGGGCTTTCTCGACCGCTACTTCGACATTTCAGCGCGCGGCAGCACGCAGCGCCAGGAGATCGTCGCGGGCATCACGACCTTCCTCGCGATGGTCTATTCCGTGTTCGTCGTGCCCGGCATGTTCGGCAAGGCGGGCTTCGATACCAGCGCGGTGTTCGTCGCCGTGTGTCTGACCACGGCGTTCGGCTCGCTGCTGATGGGCGTGTGGGCGCGTCTGCCGATCGCGATCGGCTGCGCGATCTCGCTGACCGCGTTCACCGCGTTCGGCCTCGTGCTCGGCAAGGGCCTGCATCCAACCGTTGCGCTCGGCGCGGTGTTCCTGATGGGCGTCGTGTTCACGACGATTTCGGTGACCGGCGTGCGCTCGTGGATTTTGCGCAACCTGCCTGTCGGCATCGCGCACGGCACCGGGATCGGCATCGGCCTGTTCCTGCTGCTGATCGCCGCGAACGACGTCGGGCTCGTGGTCAAGAATCCGGGCGCCGGGCTGCCGGTGTCGCTCGGCAATATTACGGCGTTGCCGGCGCTGATGTCGGTGGCGGGACTCGCCGCGATCGTCGGGCTCGTGCGACGCCGGGTGCCGGGCTCGATCCTGATCGTGATCGTCGCGATCTCGGCGATCGGGCTCGCGATCGATCCGGCCGTGGCGTTTCACGGCATCTTCGCGGTGCCGTCGTTGAGTGCGCCGGGTCATGCGTCGCTAATCGGCGCGATGGACGTGAAGGGCGCGCTGTCGATGGCGGTGCTGCCGAGCGTGCTCGCGCTCGTGATGACCGCCGTGTTCGACGCGACCGGCACGATCCGCGCGGTCGCGGGCCAGGCGGGGCAGCTCGACGAGAACGGCCGCATCATCAACGGCGGCCGCGCGCTGACCGCCGATTCGCTGAGCTCGATCTTCTCGGGCCTGCTCGGCGGCGCGCCGGCGGCCGCGTATATCGAGTCGACGGTCGGCGTCGCGGCGGGCGCGAAGACCGGGATGGCGGCGGCGGTCGTCGGTCTGCTGTTTCTCGTCGTGATGTTCTTCTCGCCGCTCGCCGCGCTGGTGCCTTCGTATGCGACCGCGCCCGCGCTGATGTACGTGGGGCTGCTGATGCTGTCGAACGTCAGCAAGCTGCATATGGACGACATGGTCGACGCGATGGCGGGGCTCGTGTGTGCGGTGTTCATCGTGCTGACCGCGAACATCGTGACCGGCATCATGCTCGGCTTCGCGACGCTCGTGATCGGACGCGTCGTCAGCGGCGAGTATCGCAAGCTCAATGTCGGGACCGTGGCGATCGCAGTCGTGCTGGTCGGGTTTTATGTCGGCGGCTGGGCGATCTGAGTTTCGTTGCGGCTCCTTGACTTTCACGTCAGCGTCTCTAAACCTTAACCTTGAGGTCAAGCCCTGCATCCGCAGGAAAGGAGACGCAGATGGAACCGCAACATCGCATCGGCAGCCGGGAAGAGTGGCTTGCCGCGAGCCGCGCGCTGCTCGCCGACGAAAAAGCGCATATGCGCGCCGGCGACGAACTCGCGCGCAAGCGCCGCGAATTGCCGTGGGTCAAGGTCGACAAGGTTTATACGTTCGATACGCCGGAAGGCCGCAAGACGCTCGCGGAGCTGTTCGACGGCCGCAGCCAACTGATCGTTTATCACTTCATGCTGGGCCCGGACTGGGAGGAGGGGTGCGTCGGCTGCTCGTTTCTGTCGGACCATATGAGCGGCATTCTCACGCATCTGGTCCATCACGACGTCAGCTATGTGACGGTATCGCACGCGCCGCTCGAGAAGATCGACGCGTTCAAACGGCGCATGGGTTGGACCTTTCCGTGGGTGTCGTCGAGCGGCAGCGATTTCAATTTCGACTACCACGTGTCGTTCACGCCGGAGCAGCTGGCGAGTAAAAAGGCGTTCTACAACTTCACCGAGCAGGACGTCGGCATCGACGAACAGCACGGCCACAGCGTGTTCTACAAGGACGCAAACGGCGACGTGTATCACACGTACTCATGCTACGCACGCGGCGACGAGCGCTTCGTGAACACCTACGCGCTTCTGGACATCGCGCCGAAAGGCCGCAACGAGAACAGTAATCTGACCGACTGGGTCAGGCATCACGACCGTTACGACGACCACGCGCGCGCGGCTTGCCCGGCGTGCGGTTCGTACACGGTGTGAAGCGGTGAAGCGGGTCGACGAAGGGGGCGAGGGGCGCGCGCCGCGCTAGCTGGCGCGCCGCCTCCGTGCTGCACGAGCGCTGCATCAGCTCGCTACAGCGCCATCTCGAAGGCGGGTCTGAGGAACATTTCCATCGCCATCACGATGAGGCTCATCGCCGCGGCGGCGAGCGTCAGCACGCCGTATTCGTCGTAGCGCGTGTCGTACAGACACGCGACGACGAACAGAATCGCCATCAGGTTGGTCAGCCAGTCGAAGTTCAGCGCAAAGCTCATCGGTCGAATCGGGGCGTGTGTGCGACGGTGGAATCGCACCGTCAGGTGCCCGCGATTCTAGCGAAAGGAGCTTACGGATTCGCAACGACCGCGCTTACACAGCTTACGTCGCGCGGCGCGCAAAGCCGCGTCAAACGGTGCTTTGCGGCCCCATCATGTCGCGTACGATCCATTCGATCACCGACGTGCGACGCGGTTGCCAGCCGAGCAGTTTGCGCGCGCGTTCGCCGCGCACGCGGCTGTTCGAGCCAAGACCGTACGAGGCCATTTCGTAGCCCCATTCCTGTTTCGCGTCTTCGAGCGGCCAGTCCCGCGGCGCGCCGAGCTTCATCGCGCGTGCGATCGCGGCGCTCATGTCGCGGAACGACGCTTCGCCGCTTTCGACGAAATAGAACGTGCCGGCAGGGGTTTTATCGAGTGCGAGGCGATACAGTTCGGCGACGTCGTCGATATGCACGTTCGACCAGACGTTGCCGCCGCTGCCTACATGACGCACGACGCCGCTTTTCTGCGCCTGGCGCACGAGTCGCGGCAACTGCACGCTCGCGCTGCCGGCCACCGCGCCGTGACCGTAAATCAGCGTGTTGCACAGCACGGCCGAGCGCACGTTGCGTTGCGCGGCGTCGAGCACCAGTTGATCGATCGCGACGCGCGCGGCCTTGTCGGCGGTCGGTGTGGGCAGCGCGTCTTCGTAATAGATGCGTGCTTCACCCGCTTCGCCGCCCGACGCATCGCCGACGATGCTCGACCCGCTCGTGTGCAAGAACACCTTGCCCGAACCGGCGAGTCCGTCGATCAGCGCGCGTACCGCGCCTTCGTGATCGCTGCTCGCGGCGTTAATCACCGCGTCGGCCGCTTGCGCTTCGGCGATCAGCAACGCGCGGTCGTCGAGCGTGCCGGGCACGGGCTCGATGCCGAGCCGCTGCAACCCGGCGCTGTGTTCGGGTTGGCGGATCAGCCCGCGCACCTGATGGCCGGCGCGCGCCAGATACGCCGCGATCGAGCCGCCGATAAAACCGCTTGCGCCAGTAACGAAAATCTTCAAGACGTTCTCCTGAGGGAAATGTCAGACCGGCACGCAGTATCGCTCGCGCGGATTCTCGCAAAAAGCGTGTTAGTCTCAAATCAATCTTGATCTGAAATCAACAATGAAAACCTCCACCGACGAATTGCTGGTGTTCGTCACCGTGATCGACAGCGGCTCGATTACCGCGGCGGCCGAGAAGCTGGGGCAGACCGTGTCCGGCGTGAGCCGCGCGCTCACGCGCCTCGAGCACAAGCTCGACACCGCGCTCGTGCGGCGCACGACGCGGCGGCTGCATCTGACCGAGGAAGGAGACGCGTTCCTGCGGCGCGCCCGCGCGATCCTCGACGCGCTCGAAGAGGCCGAGGAGTCGGTCGCGCGCGGCCGGCAACGGCCGTCGGGGCGCTTGCGCGTCGATGCGGCGTCGCCGTTCATGCTGCATTGCGTGGCGCCGCATATGACCGCCTTTTCAGCGCTGTATCCGGAGATCCGGCTCGAATTGACCAGCAACGAGCGGATCGTCGATCTGCTCGAACAGAAGGTCGACATCGCGATTCGCATCGGCGCGCTGCAGGATTCGACGCTGCATGCGCGCGCGCTCGGCGAGAGCAGGCTGCGCGTGCTCGCGAGCCCGGCGTATCTGGCAGAGCACGGCGAGCCGACCACGCTCGACGCGCTGAAAGCGCATCGGCTGATCGGCTTTACGGCGCCGGAGCATTTGAATCGCTGGCCGTTGCGGGAAGGGGGCAGGGGAACGAAGCGCGCCAAGGGGCAGCGGGACGAAGCCGCGCTGCTGAAGATCGAACCGTCGATCACCGCGTCGAGCGGCGAAACCTTGCGGCGACTGGCTCTCTCCGGCTGGGGCGTCGCCTGTCTGGCCGACTTCATGACCGCCGGCGACGTGCGCGAAAACCGCCTCGTGCCGATTCTCGGCAACCTGCTCGTCGATGAACGGCAGCCGGTGCATGCGGTGTACTACCAAAGCGCTTCGCTCGCTGGGCGCGTGCAGTGCTTTCTGGATTTCATCGCGGCGCGGGTCAAGCTCTGATCCGCGTCGCAGGGCCTTCTGTCCTATAACCCAGATATCGGCGGAGCCGGCGTGTCCGGCTTCCCGCCAGCGAGAGCGCGCCAATTTTGGTTGGCCAGATGGCGGCCCGCGCCGCGAAAGTGTATATACAACTGCGGGCTAAATCACGGCGCCACGCCGACCCATGCGTCCAGGACCCGCCGCCTACGACCTGCCGCCAACCCCGCCGCGCTCCCGCCGAGCCACGTGCCAAATAATGGAAATTCCCAGGCACGAAATCTCGAAAAATGAGTTGTATATACAAGGCCCGCCGGCTAGACTAATTTGAACTTGTATAGACAGGACGACAACCATGATTCTGAAGCCCGGCTACCTGACCCTCCCGCAACTGCGCCAGATCGCGCGTGAGCAGCTCACCCTTGAACTCGATCCCGCGAGCCACGCCGCCATCGACGCGTGCGCGCAGGCCGTGGCCGACATCACCGCCAGGGGCGAGCCGGCTTATGGCATCAATACCGGCTTCGGCCGCCTCGCCAGCACGCACATTCCGCGCGATCAGCTCGAACTGCTGCAACGCAATCTGGTGCTGTCGCACGCGGTCGGCGTCGGCGAGCCGATGTCGCGTCCGGTCGTGCGTCTGTTGATCGCGCTGAAGCTGTCGAGCCTCGGCCGCGGCCACTCGGGCATCCGCCGCGAAGTGATGGAGGCGCTGATCGCGCTGTTCAACGCCGACGTGCTGCCGGTGATCCCGGTCAAGGGCTCGGTCGGCGCGTCGGGCGACCTCGCGCCGCTCGCGCATATGTCGGCGACCCTGCTCGGCGTCGGCGAAGTGTTCGCGAAGGGCGAGCGCATGCCGGCCACCGAAGGCCTCGCGCTCGTCGGTCTGAAGCCGCTGACGCTGCAGGCGAAGGAGGGTCTCGCGCTGCTGAACGGCACCCAGGCTTCGACCGCGCTCGCGCTGTACAACATGTTCGCGATCGAAGACCTGTACCGCACGGCGCTCGTCGCCGGCGCGCTGTCGGTCGACGCGGCGATGGGTTCGGTCAAGCCGTTCGATGAACGCATCCACGAGCTGCGCGGCCATCGAGGCCAGATCGACGCGGCCGCGGCTTATCGCTCGCTGCTGCAGGGCTCGGCGATCAACGTGTCGCACGCCGACTGTGACAAGGTGCAGGACCCGTACAGCTTGCGCTGCCAGCCGCAGGTGATGGGCGCGTGTCTCGACCAGATGCGCAATGCCGCCGAAACGCTGCTGATGGAAGCGAACGCGGTCTCCGACAATCCGCTGATTTTCCCGGACACCGGCGAAGTGCTGTCGGGCGGCAACTTCCACGCCGAGCCGGTCGCGTTCGCGGCCGACAACCTGGCGCTCGCCGTGGCGGAAATCGGCGCGCTCGCCGAACGCCGCATCGCACTGCTGATCGACGCGACGCTGTCGGGCCTGCCGCCGTTCCTCGTCAAGGATGGCGGCGTGAACTCCGGCTTCATGATCGCGCACGTGACGGCCGCCGCGCTCGCGTCGGAAAACAAGACGCTCGCGCATCCGGCTTCGGTCGATTCGCTGCCTACGTCCGCGAACCAGGAAGACCATGTGTCGATGGCGACGTTCGCCGCGCGCAAGCTCGGCGATATCGCCGACAACACCGCGAACATCCTGTCGATCGAACTGCTCGCTGCCGCCCAGGGCGTCGATCTGCGCGCGCCGCACAAGACCAGCCCGAGCCTGCAGAAGGTGATGGACCTCGTGCGCAAGGACGTTGCGCACTACGAGCTCGATCACTACTTCGCGCCGGACATCGCGGCGGTTACGAAGCTCGTGCAGGCCGGCGCGGTCGCGAAGCTGAGCCCGTTCTCGTTCGCGTCGGAACGATGAGTCGTCGAGAGCGCGGACCACACCCATGAACGCACCCGCTTATCAGGGCATCAAGGACTTCATCCTCGCGCGCATTCATGCGGGCGAGTGGGCCGAAGGCGACCAGGTGCCCTCCGAAAACGAGCTTGCACGCGAGTTCAGCGTCGCGCGCATGACGGTCAACCGCGCGTTGCGCGAGTTGACCTCGGAGCAGGTGCTGACACGTGTACAAGGCTCGGGCACTTTCGTCGCCCGTCCCAAGTACGAGTCGACCCTGGTGGCGATCCGCAGCATCTCCGATGAAATCGTTGCGCGCGGTCATCGCTATCAGGCGAAGGTGCTGAACATCGGCGCCAGCATCGCCGATGCGGCGCTCGCCGAAGAGATGCAGGTGAGCGCGGGCGGCCCCGTGTTTCATTCGCGCCTGCTGCATTTCGAAAACGAGGAGCCGGTGCAGCTCGAGGAACGCTGGGTCAATCCGGCCGTCGCACCCGAATACGCGCTGCAGGACTTCACGAACACCACGCCCAACCAGTACCTCGTGCGCGTCGCGCCGCTGCAGCGCGTCGAGTACCGCATCGAGGCGCTCGCCGCCGACGAGATCACGCGCGAGCTGTTGAACATGAGTGAACGCGAGCCGTGTCTCGTGCTGCACCGGCGCACGTGGTCGCAAGGCGAGGTCGCCTCGATCGCGAATCTGTGGCATCCGGGCACCCGTTACCGCTTCACGGGGCATTTCTGAATTCGCTTTTTCGTCTTCGCCGAATCTTTATCGAACATCTTCACGCATTATTAGGGACACCATGAACAATCCTAAACACATCGATCCGCGTCTTGATCCGACTCGCACGATCCGCGCACCGCACGGCGCGGAAAAGACCTGCAAGACCTGGATCGCGGAAGCCGCGTACCGGATGATCCAGAATAATCTGGACCCCGAAGTCGCCGAGCACCCGCACGCGCTCGTCGTGTACGGCGGCATTGGCCGCGCCGCGCGCAATTGGGATTGCTTCGATCAGATCCTCGCGTCGCTGAAGGACCTGAACGAAGACGAAACGCTGCTGATTCAGTCGGGCAAGCCGGTCGGCGTGTTCCGCACCCATGCGGACGCGCCGCGCGTGCTGCTCGCGAACTCGAACCTCGTGCCTCATTGGGCAACGTGGGAACACTTCCACGAACTCGACCGCAAGGGCCTGATGATGTACGGCCAGATGACCGCGGGCAGCTGGATCTACATCGGCAGCCAGGGCATCGTCCAGGGCACCTACGAGACCTTCTTCGCCGTCGCGAACCAGCACTTCAACGGTGACCCGAAGGGCCGCTGGATTCTGACCGGCGGTCTCGGCGGCATGGGCGGCGCGCAGCCGCTCGCGGCGACGATGGCGGGCTTCTCGATGATCGCGGTCGAATGCGACGAGACGCGCATCGACTTCCGTCTGAAGACGCGCTACGTCGACAAGAAAGCGAAGACGCTCGACGAGGCGCTCGCGATGCTCGATGAAGCGAAGCGCGCCGGCAAGCCGATCTCGGTCGGTCTGCTCGGCAATGCCGCCGACGTGTTCGCCGAGTGCGTCGCGCGCGGCATCACGCCGGACTGCGTGACTGACCAGACAAGCGCGCACGATCCGATTCACGGCTACCTGCCGCAGGGCTGGACGGTCGGAGACTGGCGCGAGCGCATGAAGACCGCGCCGGAAAGCATCGTTACGCCGGCCAAGCAGTCGATGGCCAGGCAGGTGCAGGCGATGCTGACGCTGCAGGAACGCGGCGCGGCAACGCTCGACTACGGCAACAACATCCGCCAGATGGCGCTCGAAATGGGCGTGGAAAACGCGTTCGATTTCCCGGGCTTCGTGCCGGCGTATATCCGGCCGCTGTTCTGCGAAGGCAAGGGCCCGTTTCGCTGGGTCGCGCTGTCGGGCGATCCCGAGGACATCTACAAGACCGATGCGAAGGTGAAGGAACTGATTCCCGACGATCCGCATCTGCACAACTGGCTCGACATGGCGCGCGAGCGCATCGCGTTCCAGGGTCTGCCGGCGCGGATCTGCTGGGTCGGCGTGAAGGATCGCTATCGTCTCGGCCAGGCGTTCAACGAAATGGTCAGGAACGGCGAGCTGAAGGCGCCGATCGTGATCGGCCGCGATCACCTCGATACCGGTTCGGTCGCGAGCCCGAACCGTGAAACCGAATCGATGAAGGACAGCTCGGACGCGGTCAGCGACTGGCCGTTGCTGAACGCGCTGCTGAACACGGCGGGCGGTGCGTCGTGGGTGTCGTTGCATCACGGCGGCGGCGTCGGCATGGGCTTCTCGCAGCACGCGGGCGTCGTGATCGTCGCGGACGGCACGCAAGCCGCGCACCAGCGCCTCGGCCGCGTGCTGTTGAACGATCCGGCCACCGGCGTGATGCGACACGCCGATGCGGGCTATGAACTCGCGCAGCAGACGGCGCGCGAGGCGGGCCTCAATCTGCCGATGCTGGGCCGCTGATCGTGACCATGGCCAACCATGCGGGCGGCATGGCAGGCGTCACGCTGATTCGCGGCGCCGATCTCGTGGCGGCGCCGTGGAAAAACGGCGGCGGCGTCACGCGTGAGGTCGCGGCGTTTCCGTCGCACGGCGGCGGGCAGCGCGCGGTGAGCGCCGACTTCGTGTGGCGCGTGAGCGTCGCCGAGGTTGCGCAGGCGGGGCCGTTCTCGCGCTTCGACGGCGTCGACCGGACGCTGGTGTTGCTGTCTGGCGCGGGCATGCTGCTCGATGAGCTGGGCGATGCGGGCGTCGCCTCGACGCATGTGTTGCGGCAGCCGCTCGACATCGCGCGCTTCGATGGCGCGACGCGCATCGACGCGCGGCTCGTCGACGGGGCGACGCGCGACTTCAACCTGATGGTGCGGCGCGACGTGGCGCAGGGCGCCTTGGACGTGTGGCGCACTGGCACGCAGCAGGATGCGCCGCGCGTGCTCGACGGCGACGTGGCGCTGCTGTTTTGCGCGGGCGGCGCGGTCACGGTCGGACTGGCGGCGGACCACGCGCAAGCCGTGCGGCTCGACACCGGCGACACGCTGCGCGTCGACGGGCCGAACGCGCTCACTTGTACGCTGACGGGCGACGGCGCGGTGCTCGCGATCACGATCCGCTACACGCGATGATGAATCAACCGTGATAGGGCCTCACATGCGCTCCATCGCGGACAACCCATCCACAGACACGCAACGAGCGGCAAAGAGCACGCGATGAAGCAAACCGTCTGGCATCACCTGAATTTGTGCCCGCAGGGCGATCCTCGCCACACGCTCGCCGATGCCGCGATTGCGGTCGACGACGGCCGTATCGCGTGGCTCGGCGCTTTCGCCGATTTACCCACGCCCTATGCCGCATGGCCGCGCGAAGATCTGCGCGGCGCATGGGTGACGCCGGGCCTGATCGATTGCCATACGCACCTCGTGTACGGCGGCCAGCGCGCCGACGAATTCGCGCAGCGGCTCGCGGGCGTCAGCTACGAAGAAATCGCGCGACAGGGCGGCGGCATCGTGTCGACGGTGCGCGCGACGCGCGCCGCGGACGAAGCGTCGCTGTTCACGCAAGCGGCCGCGCGGCTCGAACCGCTGCTCGCCGAAGGCGTGACGGCGATCGAAATCAAATCGGGCTACGGCCTCGATCTCGCGAGCGAGCGCAAGATGCTGCGCGTCGCGCGGCAGCTCGGTGAGCGCTATCCGGTCACGGTCTATACGACGTTTCTCGGCGCGCACGCGTTGCCGCCCGAATTCGCGGGCCGAGCGGACGCGTATATCGACGAAGTCTGCAACACGATGCTGCCCGCGCTCGCGGACGAAGGCCTCGTCGATGCGGTCGATGTGTTCTGCGAGCGCATCGGATTTTCGCTGGAACAGAGCGAGCGCGTGTTCAACGCGGCCGCGCGCTACGAGCTGCCGGTCAAGATGCACGCCGAGCAGTTGTCGAACGGCGGCGGCACCGCGCTCGCGGCACGGCATCGCGCGCTGTCGGCGGATCACCTGGAGTTTCTCGACGAAGCCGGCGTCGCCGCGATGAAGGAAGCAGGCACCGTCGCGGTGCTGCTGCCGGGCGCGTACTACTTCATCCGCGAGACCCAGTTGCCGCCGCTCGAACTGCTGCGGCGCTACGAGGTGCCGATCGCGATCTCGACCGACAGCAACCCGGGCACGTCACCGGCGACTTCGTTACTGCTGATGATGAACATGGCGAGCACGCTGTTTCGCATGACCGTGCCCGAGGTGCTGCAAGGCGTCACCACGCACGCTGCGCGCGCGCTCGGCAAGAGCGAGCGGCATGGTGCGCTGCAGGTCGGTCGCGCGGCAGACTTCGCGGTGTGGTCGGTCGATTCGCTGGCGGAGCTCGCTTACTGGATTGGCCGGCCGCTCTGCGCGCGCGTCGTGCGCGCGGGCGAAACCGTTTATACGCGGCGCGAGTCGCGTGCGACCTGAACTAGAACCTGAGAGATGACGCAATCCAATCAATCGCTGTTCGCCGCTGACGCGTATCTGCCTGAGGGCTGGCGCCGCAACGTGCTGCTCGAATGGGACGCTCACGGCACGCTGACCGCTGTCACGACGGATCGACCCGAGGCGCCGGCTGGTGTGCCGAAGGCGGCGGGCCCGCTGATGCCAGGCATGCCGAATCTTCACTCGCACGCGTTTCAGCGCGCGATGGCGGGGCTCACCGAATATCGCGCCAACGCGACGGATAACTTCTGGTCGTGGCGCGACCTGATGTATCGCTTTGCCGCGCGCATCATGCCGGAAGACCTCGCGAGCGTCGCGCAGTGGCTCTACATCGAGATGCTGAAGGCGGGCTATACGTCGGTGTGCGAGTTTCACTACGTGCACCACGCGCAGGACGGCCAGCGCTACGCGAATCAGGCCGAGCTTGCGCAACGCGTGGTGGACGCGGCATCGGCGAGCGGTATCGGCATCACGATGCTGCCGGTGCTGTATCAGTACAGCGGCTTCGGCGCGCGCGCGCCGCGCGACGATCAGCGGCGCTTCATCAATACGCCTGAGAGCCTGCTCGATCTGCTCGGCACGCTACGCGCCGCGCGCCCCGAACATGCGGCGCTGCGTTACGGCGTGGCGCCGCATTCGCTGCGCGCGGTATCGGAGGCGTCGCTGCGCACGTTGCTCGGCGGCATCGACGCAACCGTGCCTGTCCACATCCATATCGCCGAACAGACCGCCGAGGTCGACGCGTGCCTCGAAACCGAAGGCACGCGGCCGGTGCAATGGCTGCTCGATCGTTTCGATGTGGACAGCCGCTGGTGTCTCGTGCACGCGACCCACGTCGATGCGAATGAAACGCTCGCGCTCGCGAAGAGCGGCGCGGTCGCGGGTTTGTGTCTGACCACCGAGGCCAATCTCGGCGACGGCATTTTTCCCGCGCAAGACTATCTCGACGCGCACGGCCGCATCGGCGTCGGCTCGGATAGCCATGTCGGCGTCGATTGGCGCGCCGAGTTGCGTCTGCTCGAATACGGCCAGCGTCTGACGCGCCGGCAGCGCAACGTGCTGGCGTCGGCGCAAGCACCGCATGTCGCGGATCGTTTGTACGCGGCCGCGCTCGACGGCGGCGCGCGTGCGACCGGCCGCGCGGTCGGCGCGTTGCAGCCGGGCCATCGCGCGGACTGGCTCGTGCTCGACGCCGACCATACGAGCATCGCCGGGCATGAGCGCGAGGCGTGGCTGTCAAGTGTCGTATTCTGCGAGCACGGCGATACGCCGATCCGCGACGTCTACGCGGGCGGCGTCAAGCTCGTCGACGATCGCCGGCATCGCGATGAAGAGGGTGCCTATGCGCGCTATCGCGCGGCGCTCGCGGAACTGCTCAAATAACGGCCATGACCCGCCGAACTGATTCTCCGATCCCACTGATTCCGGACTGACATGACTGCTTCGAACCTCACGCCGGTTTTCTCGCTGCATCAGGGAAGCCTGCCGCTGCTGATCTCGATCCCGCATCTGGGCACGCAAATCCCCGCCGACATCGCCGTGACGATGACACCGGTCGCGCAACGCACCGACGATTGCGACTGGCATCTCGATCGCCTGTATGCATTCGCGAAGCGCCTCGGCGCGTCGATCCTGACGCCGGCCTACGCGCGCTACGTGGTCGACCTGAACCGTCCGCCCGACGGCGCGAACCTGTACCCGGGGCAGGACACTACGGGTCTGCTGCCGGTCGATACGTTCGAGAAGGAGCCGCTCTATCGCAATGGCCATCTGCCCGACGACGCCGAGATCGCGCGCCGTCGCGACGCGTACTGGAAGCCGTATCACGACGCGCTGACCGGCGAGCTCGCGGCGCTGAAGGCGAAGCACGGCAAGGTGTTGCTGTGGGAAGCGCATTCGATCCGCTCGCGCGTGCCGCGTTTTTTCGACGGACGTCTGCCGGATTTCAACTTCGGCACGTCGAACGGTGCGAGCGCCGCGCCGGGCCTGGCTGACGAACTGGCCGCGCTGGTCGAGCGGCACGGCGGCTATACGGCGGTCGCGAATGGCCGTTTCAAGGGCGGCTATATCACGCGGCAATACGGGCAGCCCGAGCAGGGCGTGCATGCGGTGCAACTCGAACTGTCGCAGATCACGTACATGGAAGAGCGCCTGCCTTATGCATACGATGAACACCTAGCCGCGAAGGTCGAGCCGCTGCTCGAAGCGCTGGTAACGACGGCTCTCGCTCGCGTGAAATCCGCCTGAAGCAAAGGTGTCCTGACGGGCGTCGCGATGACGGTTATGACGAAACGCGCCGCTTCGCTTCGTGTATTCCTTTGTCACCACGCGGATCACGATTGCTGCAAGAACGCGCGGCATCGCGGTCCGCGTCGGCCTGCATCGGTCAGCGTATCGCGAAGGTGTAACAGCATGTGTCCGTGATTGCGTGCCGGCGCGTTCATATGGAATGGTTTGAGCGTCGAGCGCGCACAGCGTATCGCGCGCCGGCGGTTTCACGACGCGGCGCGCCATGAAAAAAAGCCCCGCGAAAGCAGGGCTTTTTGATGTGCACCGCGTCCATCGGACACGGTTTCACCGCCATTAGTGGCAGCGCTTTTCCCAATGATGATGCACGTGCACTTTATGGCACTCGAGGTGATGCTCATTGGCCTGAGCGGGAGCGATCGCGCTCAGGGTGGCAACGGCCGCGGCGATGGCGAGAACGATTTTCTTCATTACAAAACCCTTAAGTCAGTGTTGTGGAGCAACCGATGCAGCACGACGCGTGCCGCATCGGCATGCAAGCATGCCATATGAAGCGGCCGCAGGTAGGAACGGCGGGCGAATACGTGTATCAATGCAACACGCGATGTGTCATAAGCCCTGTTTCAACGCACTTTGCGCTGAATTGGCCGGTGTGTACCGTGTCAAATGTGTAGCTTCGGCATCTGGGCCCCAGCGCACGCAAAGCGGCATCGCGGCATTGCACGCGACACCGCACGACGACTACCCTTTCAAAACGATGACGTGCGCGACGCGGTTATCGATTCATCAGGCGAAAAGATGGAAGACCCAGCGATGGAAGATTCCGACGAATTGCTGCTGCCAGTCTGGCGCGCGAACCTGGTGTTGCTGACCAGCGAGGTCGGCGCCGCGAGCCGGCTCGCGCGCATGATGACGTTTTCCGCGAGCTACCTGAAGCTGATGCTGTCCGGGCAACGCGAATTCAGCGAGGAATTCGTGCGCGGCGTCGAGGCCGTCACCGGTTTGCCGGGTGGCTGGATGAACGTGCCGCACACCGGTCAGGAGATCCCGCCGAATGCGCGCGAGGCGATCGACAACGAGCTGCCGCTTGCGCGCTTTCGGGGCACCGCGCATCCGGTGCGCAAGAAGACGGTGTTGCGGCCCGAGCCGATTTTTGGGCAGCCGCCGCCCGCGCGACGCCTCGAGGAAGAAACGCTCGATGTCGAGGCGCACCGCCGTCACGCGCATTTTCGCAAGGTGCGCGATCTCGCGACGCAGGAAGTGCGGCGCTTCGAGCGGCACCTGCTGCACGCGCCGGTGGAGCTCGCATCGATGCGCGCGAAGGTCGAGGACGTCATGGCCGCGGCCGAACTCGACAACCGCATTCAAGCCGACCTGGAGGGCCGGCTCGAACAGATCGATAAGCACCGGCACATGCTGTTGCGACACGTGGAAAAACTGCAGGCGCTGCTGAGCCAGCTCGACGACGGCGAGTGAAGACGATCGACGGCGGCCGCTGCATCGCGGGTGCGCCTGTGACTTCGATGCCGCTCGAGCTCGACGCGGCAACGGCGACTCCGGCCCGAAACGCACGGGTCGGCGATGTGCTACAACGACGACACGAACCTGGCCGAGGTGGATCTTGGGCAACATCGTCGTCACGTTGGCGCACACGTCGATCGCGATGATCGGGCTCGCGTGCCGCGTGCGCAGCGTGCGCGTCGCGGCGTTGCTTGCCACGCTATCCGCCGCGAACGGCATCGCCTTGCCGCTTTGCGCGGCAGCCGGCGAAATCGCCACCTCCGCCAACGAACGTGCCCCTGCGACGATCGAGCGCGACGTCCATTTGTTCGTGATCCAGAAAGACGGTTCCGTCGAGGAACACGACGACACGCTGATGCGCGCGGACACGGCCAGCGGCGTCGACGCGATCGCGCAACGCTACGTGTGGTTCAACAAGGACATCGAGCAGGTGCAACTGCTGGCCGCCGAAACGATCGACCCCGACGGCACCGCGCATGCGGTCGGTCCAGAGGCAATCCGCGACGTGCAGGAGCCGCGCTCGTCCGGCGCGCCGAGCTTCGAGGACGGTGTGTTGCGCACCGTGATCTTCCCCGGCGTCACGACCGGCTCGCGCGTGCACCTGGAATTTCGCAAGACCCGCGCGAAGGCGCTGCAAGCGGGCACCTTCGCCTATCTGGTCGAGCCGTCGCTCGAGCCCGTCGACGAGCAGCGTCTGATCTTCGATCTTCCCGCCGACGTGCCGCTCTATGCGGACGCGCGCGGCTACGTCGCGCTACCGCCCGTCACCGCGAACGGCCGCACGCGCTACGAGTTCGACTACCGGCACGGCCCCTATGCGCGGCTCGAAGCGGGCGCGGTCGGCTACGCGAACTGGGGCGACCGGCTGATGGTGTCGACGGTGCCGGACTTCGCGAGCTTCGCCGCGCGCTATCGCGGTCCCGCCGACAACGACGCGACCCGCGACGATCCCGCGATCATCAGTCTCGCGCGGCAACTGACGGCAGGTCTCACCGATCCTCGCGACAAAGCCCGCGTGCTGTACGACTGGATGCGTCTGAACATCCGCTACGTCGCGCTTTTTCTCGGCGAGACGGCGACGATTCCGCACAAGGCGGCCGACATCCTGCGCAACCGCTATGGCGACTGCAAGGACCACGTCGCGCTATACGGCGCGCTGCTCGCGGCCGCCGGCATTCGCAGCGAGCCGGTGCTGCTCAATCTCGGTCCGTACTACAGGTTGCCCGAGGTTCCCGGCTACGGCGCGAGCGCGATCAATCACGCGATCATCTGGATTCCCGAGCTGGCGCAATTCGCGGACACGACGGCGGGCGGCACCGCGTTCGGCTATCTGCCTGGCGGCGTCATGGACCGGCCGGTGCTGCTCGTCGACGACGGCGTGCTCGCGCGCACGCCGGCCACTCAACGGCGCGAACGCAAGGCGCGCGTGCAGATCGACATCGACGAAAACGGCACCGCACATTATGCGTACCGCGTCGAGGATCGGGGCTATACCGCGGAGCTCGAACGCAACACGTTCCGCCGCGCGACGCGCCAGGGCGCGCAGCAGCTTGCCGCCAGGCGTCTGCTGCAAACGGGCTTGCACGGCTCCGCGCAATTGCAGACCGACGACGTCGCCGTGACCGGCGGACCGTTCGCGACGTCCATGCAGGGCAGCGTGCCGCATCTGATCTGGCCGGACGGCACGACCGCCGTGCGGGCGCTCACGAGCCTCGCCGGCGGCATTGGCTCGCAGGTCGAGGCGTGGCTCGCGGAGCCCGTCAGAACGCAGCCTTGGGCGTGCATCGGCGGGGAGTTCGAGGAAACGCTGGAAATGAGCTTGCCGCGCTTCGTGCGCGTGACGGACCTGCCGACCGACAGCACGGTCGAGGACCCGTTGCTCACGTTTGCGTCGCGCTACGTCTTCGATCCGGCGACGCGCACGTTGCAGGTCAACCGGCATCTGCGAGCCGCGTTCGGCCATCGGATGTGTACGCCAACCGAATTCGCGGCGATTCGCGACGCCCTCGTGCGCATCGAGCGCGATCTCGATGCCGAAGTGGTCGTCCGGGCGGCGAGCGCGCGGCAGTAGCGCGCCCGGCGCGGGCCACGCGCCGGGCAGGGCCGCCACGATTTACCGGACGTGGAGCTTAGGTGCCGCTCTTCGTCACGATCGGCACCCACGCGCCGTTCTTCACCTGATACAGCGTCGACGCGCCGCTCTTCAACGCGCCGGTACTGTCGAACGAGATCTTGCCGGTCACGCCGTCGTAGTCGATCGACTTGAGCACCGGACGGTACACGTTCGGCGAGTCGGATTTGGCCTGCTGCATCGCCCTGATCGCGACCCACGCACCGTCGTAGCCGAATGGCGCATACGACAGCACATCCGCGCCGAAGCGCTTCTTGAACTTCGCGTTGAAGTCCTTGCCGCCCGGCAGTTGCGCAAGCGGTCGGCCGTATTCCCAGGCCATTGCGCCGTCGGACGCATCGCCCGCGAGCTTGATGAAGTCCTCGTCCATCACGCCGCCGCCGCCGATCAGCTGTGCGTTCAGGCCGAGCTGCTTCATGCGCCGCGCGAAGCCCGCCGCCTGGCTGTCGAGGCCGGCGAAGAACACGAGGTCGGCGTTGGCGGCCTTGAACTTGGTGATCTGTGTGCTGAAGTCGACCGCGTGGTTGTCGGTGTATTCGCGCGCGACGATGTTGCCGCCGTGCGCCTTCACGGCCTTCTCGAACTCGTCGGCTTCGCCCTGGCCGAACGCGGTGCGATCGTCGATGATCGCGATGCGCTTGGCCTTCGTCACCTCGACGGCATAGGCGCCCGCATTGCCGGCGTTCTGCGCGTCGGTCGAAATCACCATGAAGGTGTTCGCGAAGCCGCGGCCCGTGATGATCGGATTCGTCGCGGCGGGATCGAGCACCGGAATGCCAGCCTGCTCGTAGACCTGCGAGGCCGGGATCGTCGTGCCCGAGTTGAAGTGGCCGACGACCACCGCGACGCCCGAGTCGACCAGCTTTTGCGCGGCCTGCACGCCGACGCGCGGGTCGGCCTGGTCGTCCTGCGAGACGATCTCGAAATGCGCGACCTTGTCGCCGATCTTGATCTTCTGCGCGTTGGCTTCGTCGATCGCGAGCCGCACGCCGTTTTCCAGATCCTTGCCGTAGCCGGCATTGGCGCCCGTCAGCGGCGCGGCAAAGCCGATCTTGACCGGCAGGTCGTCGGCGAAACTGGCAACAGGCGCGACGGCAAACATCGCACCCACAAGCATGGCCAGCGGTTTCAGCGTGTTGCGAAGACTCATGGTCTCTCCTTGCATCGACGGTTGTTATGAAAGCGGTACGGCAGCAAAGCGGTACGACACGTGAGGCCGAGGCAAGCCCTCGCGCATCGCAAGACTACGAAGGATCGATCGCCGCTCACAATGCTGGAATACGCGCACTGGCGGTGAGCCTCGCAGCGTGTTCGCGACGTCAATCTGGGGCGAATATAGAAAGCCAAATTGCCTTCGTCTTGGCAATTCGTGGCGTTTTGGATGAGCATTTCGGCATAAGCCGCAGCAGGTGCATGTGGTGCACATGGAGCGTGCGTCAGGCGTGCAAGCTGGCTTGCCGTGCGAAGGTCCGCTTCGGCTGCGGATTACGGCATATGCTTAAGAAGCCGGCGCGAGCGCGCCGGCCGGTGTTGCGGCGTTGCGTTGTCGGAGGAGATTCGAACCTTTTGCCTAGCGCTCGCCTTGCTGACGCAGCAGCTCTTCACGCAGACGCAAAAGCGGCGCCTTCGTGTCTTCGTCGGCCCACGTGTCGAGATCGTCGATCGCGCGCTGGCAGCCGTCGAGCACCACGTCGAGATCGACCGGCACGCCGTTGTTCAGCGCGAATTCGATCGTCTCGGCGAACTGCTGGCACTCGTCCTCGCCGTACGAGATGTCGAGATTGTCGGCGATGATTTCGGCGATGTTGCTGCGTGCCTTGTCGTCGGCCGTCACCATGTCGACGATGCCGCGCGCGACGGCGGCCGAGTAGTAGAGCGCGATATCGAGCCATTGCGCGGGATCGAAGTCGGGCTGGTCGAACTGGTTCTCGAAGAACTCGATCGCTTCCTGTTCGTGCGCTTCGTCCGCGTCGACGCTGATGCACAACTGCTCAAAAAATTCTTCCCGCTCGCTGCGGATATAACCGTCCATCGAATGCCTCGTCTGCTGAATGCCGGATGCTGAAAATGCCGTGGCGCGAGGGCGCAAGCCCTGGTCCATGCGGCAGGCATTATAGGACGGCCGCCAGCGGGGTGCTGGCGAGGGCGCTCGGCAACGAGCGACGTGCCTAAGTTATCTAAGCCGTCTCCGCGACCCACGCATCGAACCACTCGCGCGGCTGGGCGATTTCATTTTGCATCGCCACCAGTTCGAGTTCATAGCGTCCGGCCTGCCAGGTCGCCTTGACGACCGCGTTGACCGCGGCGAGCGTGTGCTCGAAGGCCGAGCGGATCGAATCGCCGAGCAGCGTGCGCGCGACGAAGACCGCGCTAGTCAGATCGCCGACGCCGACCGGCTGGCGCGCGAACGGATAGAGCGGACGCTGTCCCATCCACGCTTCGCGCTCAGTGACGACGAGCATGTTGAAGCGGTCGGCGGGGCTGTTGCGATCGAGCAGATGCTTGACGAGCACGAGCTTCGGCCCACGCGCGAGCAGCTCGCGGCACGCGGTGACGGCTTCCTCGAGCGTCTCGATCTCGCGACCGACGAGGCGCTGCAATTCGATGTGATTCGGCGCGATCCCGTCGGCGACTTGCGGCATTTCTTTCACGAGGAATTCCTGGATGCCCGGCTCGACCTTGTAGCCGCCCGTGGCGCCCATCACCGGATCGCAAAAGTACCAGGCGCGGGGATTGGCCGCCTTCACGGCCTTGACGATGTCAATCACCGCCTGCGCCTGTTCCTTCGTGCCGAGATAGCCGGAGAGCACTGCGTCGCAGCGCGGCAGCATGCCGATCGCGCCGATGCTGTCGACGAGATCTTCCATCTGCGATGCGTCGATCGCGCTGCCGCTCCAGTGCCCGTATTGCGTGTGATTCGAGAGCTGCACGGTGTTGAGCGGCCACACGTTGACGCCGAGCCGGCACATCGGAAACACGGCCGCGCTATTGCCGGCGTGACCGAACACGACATGGGACTGGATGCTCAGAACGTTTTTCGTCATGGTAAGGCTCGCGCGACCGGTCATGCGCGATCAAAAAACACTGGAAGGGGAGGCTCGCGCGGGCTGGCCGATGGCCCGGGCGCCGCGCGGCAGACATGCCTGATACAGATGGTGCAGGAAAAACCCACGAACTGCATAGCCGGCAAGTTAGCAAACGATACAGGAGTTTGACAGCCGCGAGTTGATCCGTCCCCGTGCTGTTGCGCCGAACCATCAAACGCGCGTGAAGATTAACGAAGGCTGACAGTTCAGCGTGCGGCGGATGCTTCAGACGGGGTGAGCTCGCGATACAAGGCCAGATAGCGGTCGGCCGACGCGCCCCAGCCGAAGTCCTGGCGCATCGCGCGCCGCTGCGTGGCCTTCCATTCGGTGCGGCGTCCGTACAGCGCGAACGCGCGGCGGATCGCCGAGGCGAGTCCCTTCGGATCGAAGCGTTCGAAGACGAAGCCGGTGGCGAAATCGTCGGCGAGGTTTTCGAGCGATGCGTCGGCGACGGTATCCGCGAGGCCGCCGATGCAGTGCACGAGCGGCAGCGACCCGTAGGCGAGCGCATAGAGCTGGGTGAGCCCGCACGGCTCGAAGCGCGACGGCACCGCGACCACGTCGCTGCCGGCGATGATCGTATGCGCGAGGGTTTCATCGAAGCCGAGCTCGACCGCGACCGATTCCGGATGCGCCTGCGCGACCATCCTGAGGCCATTCTCGAGCGCCGGATCGCCGGTGCCGAACACGACCAGTTGCCCGCCGCGCTTGACGATCTCGGGCACCGCACCGAGCAGCAGATCGAGGCCTTTCTGCTCGGTCAGCCGGCTGACGACGCCGAACAGCAGCGCGTCGCTTCTCTGCGCGAGGCCGAAGCGCTTTTGCAGCGCTTCCTTGCAGGCGAGCTTGCCCGCCAGTCTCGACGCGCTGTAGTGCGTCGCGAGCAGCGTATCGGTGGCGGGATTCCACACCGTGTAGTCGACGCCGTTCAGGATGCCGCTCAGATCGTGCGCGCGATGGCGCAGCAGCGCATCGAGGCCGCCGCCGTGCGCGAGCGTCTGGATTTCGCGCGCGTAGGTCGGGCTGACGGTCGTGATGCGGTCGGCGTAGTAGAGCCCGGCCTTCAGGAACGACAACTGACCGTAAAACTCGACGCCGTGCATGTTGAAGAAATCGTGCGGCAGGCCGAGCAGGCCGAACTGATGCGCGGGAAAAATCCCCTGGTAGGCGAGGTTGTGGATCGTGAACACGCTGCGCGCGGGCGCGCGGCCGTGCTGGCGTTCGGCGGCCTTCAGGTAGGCGGGCGCGAGCCCCGCGTGCCAGTCGTGCGCGTGGACGATTTGCGGCGACCACGTTGGGTCCATTTGCTGCGCGAGTTGCGCGGCGACCCAGCCGAGCAGCGCGAAACGCTGTGCGTTATCGCCGTACGGCACGTGTTCGTCGTTCAGATAGGGGTTGCCGGGGCGATCGTACAGCGACGCGGCGCGGATCACGTAGACGGCGAGCCCGTTGGTGGGCAGCGTGCCGCGTTCGAGCGTCACGTTCGGCGCGCCGAAGCGGCTGCCCAGTTGCGCGACCGGCTGCAGATCGCGCAGGCCGGCGAGCACGGCCGGAAAGCCCGGCAGCAGCACGCGCACGTCGGCGCCGCGCTCGATCAGCGCGGACGGCAGCGCGCCCGCGACGTCGGCGAGACCGCCCGTTTTGAGGAGGGGATACAGCTCGCTTGCGACGTGCAGGGCGCGAATCGTCATAGGCCGGGTCTCTGTCGGGGTGGCAGGGTTGCTCGGGGTCGGCAAATAGTCAGCGGTGGTTCGGGCGAAGCCAGCGCCGGCGGCGCGTGGCCGCCGGCGCTGGCATGCGGCAGGCACGCTACTCCGGATGCTTGCGCAACGCCTCCTGCGTGACCAGCACGACGCCTTCGTCGGTGCGATAGAAGCGCTCGGCGTCGCGCGCCGGGTCTTCGCCGATCACCGTGCCTTCCGGAATCGTGCAGCCACGGTCGATCACGACCTTCTGCAGACGGCAACTCGCGCCGACCGTGACCTGCGGCAATAACACTGCCTCATTGATATTACAGAACGAACTCACTTTCACGTTCGAAGACAGCACCGAGCGCGAAATCTGCGAGCCCGAGATCACGCAGCCGCCGCAGACGATCAGATTGTTGCCCGAGCCCTGCAGCCCCTTCATGTCGCGCACGAACTTCGCGGGCGGCAACTGCTCCTGGTATGTCCAGATCGGCCATGACTCGTCGTACAGGTCGAGCGTCGGTATCGTCGACGCGAGGTCGAGGTTCGCGGCCCAGTACGCGTCGATCGTGCCGACGTCGCGCCAGTACGGCTCGACGCTCGGGTCCGACGACACGCACGACATGCTGAACGGATGCGCGATCGCCACGCCTTGCGTGACGACGCGCGGCAGGATGTCCTTGCCGAAGTCGTGATCGGTATCGATCGCGGCGATGTTCTCTTCGAGCTGCGTGTACAGGTAGTCGGCGCTGAACACGTAGATGCCCATGCTCGCGAGCGCCGTGTCGGGGCGACCGGGTATCGCAGGCGGGTCGGCCGGTTTTTCGACGAAGCCGGTCACGCGGCGATTTTCGTCGACCGCCATCACGCCGAACGCGACCGCTTCCATGCGCGGCACCTCGATGCAGCCGACCGTGCAGTCGGCGCCGCTGTCCGCGTGATCGGCGATCATGCGCGTGTAGTCCATCTTGTAGATGTGGTCGCCCGCGAGCACGACCACGTACTTCGGGCGGATCGAGCGGATGATGTCGAGGTTCTGGAACACCGCGTCGGCGGTGCCGCGATACCAGTGCGCGCCTTCGACGCGCTGCTGCGCGGGCCACAGGTCGATGAACTCGCCCATCTCGCCGCGCAGGAAGCTCCAGCCGCGCTGCAGATGCCGCAGCAGCGAATGCGCCTTGTACTGCGTGACCACCGCGATGCGGCGGATGCCGGAATTCAGGCAATTGGACAGCGCGAAGTCGATGATCCGGTATTTACCGCCGAAGTGCACCGCCGGCTTCACGCGCTTGTTCGTGAGCGGTCCGAGCCGGGTACCGCGTCCGCCGGCGAGGACGATCGCGAGGGTAGTGCGCTGTAAGTCGTTCAGCCGTGCCGGAGTATTCATATTTGTCTCCTGTCGATCGGAGTGACCCTTCAGCACTCACTCCGACCGCATGCAAGATGGTTGCTTGATTGATATACCCCCGGGGTGATCTGGTCGCTTCCTCTCCGCTGATGATTCGGGCTGCCTGGCAGTCGTGCCGCATTGCCGTTCTTCGCTGCCTGTTTTCGCGGGTCCGTCAGTCAGTTCTAGCACCGATTGGACGCGAGCGAATAATGTTTATTGCGGGGGCCGCGTGGCGGACCATCCTCGAACGATCGCCTGTTACGGCGCTTTTTTCGGTGCGGCGCAACACATTGGCCACAAGGTCGTGTGCGGACGATGCTTGAGCCCAGAAGGCGCAATATGCATGCCATCTCGCCGCGGCCGGGTGCCGTGCCTGCAGTGCGCGACTGGCGGCGGAGTTCGGCGGCGCATCGTAGAATCGTGCGCTCCCTGCCTCGTGCATCCCTATTGCGTTTTTTGCAGAGCATCCCGATGAATCTTCACCGCCCATTCCTGCTTGCCCTGTCGAGTGTCTGCTCCTGTGCGATGCTGTGCGCGGCGTCCGTCGCGGTGGCCGCCACGCCGGCGGGCGCGCCGGTCAGCGAGGCGAGCCCGACCGCCGCGAGCGCCGCGGCCGCGTCTTCGCTCGACGATTCCGGCCCGGCCTACGGTCCCGAGCTGCAGGGCTTCAGCTACCCGGCGCCGGTCGAACGCTTCGAATTCACCTCGCAGGGCGTGCCTTTGCAGATGGCCTACATGGACGTGAAGCCCGCGCATGCGAACGGCCGCACCGTGGTGTTGCTGCACGGCAAGAATTTCTGTTCGGCGACGTGGGACGCGACGATTCGCCGGCTGAGCGATGCCGGCTATCGCGTGATCGCACCGGACCAGATCGGCTTTTGCAAATCGAGCAAGCCCGAGCATTACCAGTACAGCTTCCAGCAACTCGCGCGCAATACGCATGCGCTGCTCGATTCGCTCGGCGTCAGCGAGGTGACGGTGGTCGGCCATTCGACGGGCGGCATGCTCGCCGTCCGCTATGCGCTGATGTATCCGCGCGAAACGCAGCAACTGGTGCTCGTGAACCCGATCGGACTCGAGGACTGGAAGGCGAAGGGCGTGCCGTCGCTGTCGGTCGACCAGTGGTATCAGCGGGAGCTGAAGACTACCGCGGACGGCATTCGCCGCTACGAGCAGGCGACCTATTACGCGGGGCAATGGCGCGCGGACTACGAACCGTGGGTGCAGATGCTCGCGGGCATGTATCGTGGGCCGGGCAAGCAGATCGTCGCGTGGAATTCCGCGCTGCTCTACGACATGATTTACACGCAACCGGTCGTCTATGAGCTGGGGCAGCTCGGCATGCCGACGCTGCTGCTGATCGGCCAGAAGGACACGACGGCGATCGGTAAGGACGTAGCGCCGCCCGAGGTGCGCGCGAAGATTGGCCATTACCCCGAATTGGGCCGCGCGGCCGCGAAGGCGATTCCCCATGCGACGCTGGTCGAGTTCGCGGGGTTGGGGCACGCGCCGCAGATGCAGGACCCGCAGGCGTTTCATAAGGCGCTGTTGGAGGGGCTGACAGCGGCGGCGGAAAACCGTTGATCGATTACGTGGGTTTCTGTCCCGCAGTCATAGTCCTGCGTCGCTCTGCGTTAAGCGAACCTGCCTGGGGCTATTTTGCGGTCCATCGCGGCGTTCTGGAGAGGGCCGGCTGCGGACGGGCGGTAGTCGGCCATGAACCGTCCCTGGCCTTTGGTGCGCGACTGTCCGCTCCCGGCTCTGATGTGGCCAATGGAGGGACCTCGACGTTTAAAATCCCAAGTTCATCGAACCATATGGCGGAGGTTGCGTGACACTCGAACGAGCGACTGGCTATCTGTTTTCAAGGCAACGCAATGCTTGTCGTGCCCGCACATCGGTGGATGGCGCGCGAGAAACGTCGAGTCGCTCCGGCAGCATGCGGTTTCATCCGATGTCTCGCATGATTGCGTCCGTTGTCGCGTGCCTAATGAGTTGCGGGTGCGCATCCGCGCCTGAGCCACGCGACTACGCTAGCAACAATATGCAAGCCGTTCCGTTAACTGAATGCCCTGACGTGAGTGGCCTTTACGAAGGCAGAGTACGACAGATCGTCGAAGGTTACGGGCCGAGCGTATTGCCTTTCACGGACGAAGTATTCCACGCAGAGAACATTGAAGCAGCCCAGACCATGCGCGCAAGCTACAGGAGGGATACGGACGGTCGTCGCGTTGCGCCGGATACCACTTCTTTCCGGAAGAATGCTGACGGCAATTACACGGTCACGACATACTACGGCACTTCCGAACTAGGGAGCATCAAAACCCGCTTTAACAGCCAAGTCAAAGTATCGTGCGAGGCGGGGACTATTAGTTGGATCGCCCCGGAGCAATCGTCACGATCTGAATTTGGCCCGAACTACTCCTTTTCTGGCCGTTCCGTTAGGCTGGAGAGCAATGGCGACATTCTGCTCACCACGTGGACCCATATGAGCTATCACATGGCGCTATTGTGGCTCCCCATGGGGGCCGGCACGGATAGAACGGTTTATCGCTACAAGCGACTGCGCTCGGCAAACGATCATTGATGGCGCCCGCACCCACAAGTGCGCGGCGCCACCGGTCCGTAAATACCCATAGATGTTCATGCTAAGGGGCGTCCGCTTTATGCCCCGAGTCGGACAGATTTGCTCACATGCCATTCGGCTGGTTTGGCTGGCGGATTCAACCGGTCGCGATCGTCAGGCAGCGCCATGGCACGGCGCGAAGCCTGATGGTTCAGCACGTTTAGCCACCGAATCTTCAATGCTCAAACCAGCCGCCATAAGAACGCATCTCGGCGGCGCAGTCCAGCGTGTTCCGTGCGTTCGGCTCTGGCTGAGCTTGCCCGAGCCCAGCTATTTCCGTTTCCCAACAGCACGGCAAATTGCGTCCGTCCCGAAGGGAGGAGCCTAAAAATTTATTTGCTTTTCGAAACGCACTACTAAGATGAAGTGTTGGGCGGTTTGGGGGCTTTCGGGCTTGCTTTTCCTGGTCACAACATCCTGCGTTCCGCGACAACGACTTTTCCTTGAATAGTCGTGACAATTCGGTGGCACCGAACAGGAGGATGTATGTCGCACGGAACACAGCTCTGTCCGAGCATCGCTGTCACGTTGCGGGCCCTTTACGCACTGCTGCTAATTGCGACGGCAAACCCCGCCGCCGCGCAGATCATCAGCACCGTCGCGGGCCCCGGTCAGGGCGGCGTAGGTGCGGCCGGAATCGCCGCAGAAGCCATCGCGCTGGACCGATGGGGAAACATATACATTGCCGAACCGACATTTCGCGTCGTTCGCCGCATCGATCACGCGAGCGGAACCGTTACCATCATTGCCGGCACCGGGCAAGCTGGCTACAGCGGCGACGGCGGTCCCGCGACGCAGGCCATGCTCAGCTATCCGACAGGGGTTGCCCTTGACCGAGCAGGGAACGTGTTCATTGGCGATTTCGGCGTTGGCGTGCGAAGAGTGGATCGGGAAACCGGGGTCATCACCACAGTTGCCGGCCCGGGCAATCCCGGCGTACCTAACCGTGGTGACGGCGGCCCGGCCACGCAAGCCATAATGCTTGCAACCGACGTTCTTCTGAACGGGGAAGGCGATCTCTATATCGGCGATGACGACCGCATCCGGCGCGTGGACCACAAAACGGGAATCATCACGACCGTCGTCGGCGATGGGCACGATGCATTTCTCGGCGGCAGCGGCGAAGGCGGGCCGGCCACCCGCGCGGGCTTTAGCTACATCCCAGCGCTCGCCTTTGGCCCGCACGGCGAACTTTATATCGTCGATCCCGGTCTCGCAAATGTTCGCCGGGTGGATAGAAGGACTAACATCATTACCACTGTGGCCGGAGAGCACCTCGCCTTCTTTTCTGCGCCCCCGGCTCCCTCCGGCTATAACGGCGATGGCGTCCCGGCGACCGACGCGTTATTGAACTTCCCCACGCATATCACATTCGACTGCGCGGGTAACCTGACGATCAGCGATACCTTCAACTTCCGCGTGCGCCAAGTGAATAGGCAAACCGGCATCATCACAACCATTGCCGGCAACGGGCAGGACTCCTACGGCGGCGACGGCGGCCTTGCCACTCAAGCTAGCATAGGCGGTCCCAGGGGGCTCGCGTTTGGACCCGAGGGCGATCTGTTCTTCGCTGGCTCCGGGCACATTCGCAAGGTAAGCGGCCTGCCGAAAGCCGGGCGCCGCTGCGAAGAACGTGATGAGGACCGCGACGGCGGCGATGCGGGGCGCCCCGGTGATCACACCGATCGCAAAGATGGCGGTGCGTTGCTTCCATGGTGGTGGTGACACCGCTTGCGCTACGCCACTATTGCGCGCGCAGCAGATGATCGCGTGCGCGCCTGCGCCGGATGCGGAACAGACGAAGGCAGCCTGCTGGCCAGCAGGCTACTTCGGACCATCCCACCAGCTGCGACCGTCACAGTTCGACCAACAAGCGCCGTTGACAAGCTGCAAGCCCAACCGCACAAATCAGTCCGGGAGCGGCCGCTCGACGACGGGCTAGGAGTGTATTGAGCGAAGCCGCTTTCGCATGCAGGTGGCCGTCGACGTCCATGGTAAGTCTTTGAAACGGCTGAGCGGTCGCACGCTCCGACCGCAGCCTAAATTTTTGAGGTACGCTCCCCTGCGGCACGCAGGGAACGTCCCAACGCCTATAGATGTCCCCAACCGCGGTAAGTGCCGGGCACCCTGCAAGCGAGGAAAACGACATGTAGTTCTTGAGAGGATAGGTCGCAATGATCAATAAAGCGCGTGTCACAGCCACGTTTGACGGCGATTTTGTCGTGTTTTTAATTGGCATGAGAGTCAATGAGCCTCTTAGGGTACACAAATGGTTGCCCGTCGCCACCGCAATGCCACGGATGATAAAGGAGCTTTATCGTCAACCAGAGTTGGGCTTCCTCCACGCGGAGATGTGGTTCAGCCGTACGACGATCATGGTGCAGTATTGGCGTTCGATAGATCAATTGCTGGCCTATGCCAAAAATCGTGAATCAGAGCATTTGCCGGCCTGGCAGGCCTTCAACAAGGCCATTGGAACGGACGGATCAGTCGGTATCTGGCATGAGACGTATGCGGTGTCGCCGGGTTGTTATGAGAATATTTACGTCAACATGCCGCCGTTTGGTCTCGGAAAGATTGGTTCGCTACAACCCGCAACAGGTGGCAGGCAATCGGCAGCTACTCGACTACGTGGCCAATAAGGTTCATGTGGTTCGTCGCGTGCGTTTGCGTATTCCTGTCGTCGAATGCCGCCGGTTGCGACTCGGAGACTCGCTGACGTGGAAAGCCGCACGCGAATGTCTGCATCCAGCACTGCCGAATGTCCCTTCCGGGTCGGCACATGCCTTCTGCATGAAGTCCGCTGCCGAGGCGATCGCCGCTCTTGGTCGTGGGGCGTCAGGCGGCCAGCAGCGGCCATTTGTGAGAAAAGCTCGAATGGCTGAAGACAAGCTGAGATCGGACAACCCGCCCCGCGTGGCGTTCGTTCCGCCGAAGATATGTCCGCATACCGGAAGCGGCACGGTACGGTACGATGGTGGCCCTGAGGCAACCGTCAGTCTCTTGACCTCGCATACATCGTTGATGGGCGCAGCCCTGTGAATACGCCCCAGAGGAGTAGCCCATGCCGTCCGAGCACGCCGATGTCTTGTCACAGGTACTCAGGCTGATTCGCCTTCGCGGAGATCATGTTTTCCACGGCGAGCTGGGCAGTTCCACCGAAGTGATTTTTCCGCCAGGGCCGGCAACGTTTTTGCATCTGCGTGCCGGCGAACTGTCGGTGTCTCAACGCAATGGCCCCTCCGTGACGCTGCGGTCAGGCGACTTCGTTCTTTTGCCACATGCGGACGGACATACGATTCGAAGCAAGCCGGGCCGGAAAGCACATCAACGCTTCGAGGCGGCGGTGGACTTTACCCCCAGCAGAGATGCTCAGACGTTCAAATGGGCGGCTGATGACGGCATGGCAGGATCCTTTCTCGCAGGATCATTCTATTTTGACGGGGCGCCGTTACGCTCTTTGCTCACCGGGCTTCCCGGTCTGATTCATCTGACATGCGACAAAGTCAGCGAGCCCCCTTGGCTGGCCTCTATCTCGCATTTCCTTGACGTGGAATCGCGTAGCGCCGGCCCAGGGTCATCGCTGATGATCTCGCGGCTTATTGATCTACTCGTTATCCGCACCTTGCGGATGTGGGTCAGCCAGCAAGGCGATCGGCTCGGCTGGCTGTCCGGACTTAGCGACGAACGCGTAGGCCGTGCGTTGAACGCCATGCATCTGGAACCTGACCGTGCATGGACGGTCTCGGCCCTCGCCGAGACGGCGATGATGTCGCGATCGACGTTCTCGGATCGCTTCACGGCGGTGGTGGGACTTCCACCGTTGCGTTACCTGACACGCTGGAGATTGACAATCGCAGCAGACTTGCTAAGCGGAGGGACCCTGAAGGTGACCGAAGTGGCCCACGGTGCCGGCTATGGTTCGGAGGCCGCCTTCAGTCGCGCCTTCAAGGAGGAGTTTGGCTATCCACCGCGTGACGCGCATCGAATCGCACAGACCGGGGCCTTTGTCGCGCGAAGTGCGGAACTCCCTTGAGAGTCCTCTTTACACTGTTGGCTTGATTCGTCAGTTGAAACTGTCATTGCGGCGGTTTCCTTTCAATGGCATCGCGTCGGTCCCCAGCCGGCGCCGATCTGCTCGCTTGTCCGAGTGCGTCGATCGTACGATGGATCATGCAAATCAGACGCCGAGATATGGTCAGTCTCGAATACATTCTTTAGAGTGGATAGCCAAGGTCCTCCGGTATCTGAATTGGAGGAAGGGCTCTCACGCACTATGGTTCGGAGCTCTCATGCTCAGGCAGCCCAGACGGTTTGCGATAACACTTCTCGTTGCAGCACCCACGCTTCCGTCATGCGTCTGGATCGGAAGCTGGAGCGGAGCCGCTAGCTTCACCGTCGTATAGGCGGCATGAAGGCCGGGCATGCTGCGATGCATAAGTAACGTCGGCTGATCTCGGGCAATTCGTCGATCTGGTGCCGTTCAGTTCCGCCCCAACATAATAGAGTTCTGGATTCCTAAACGGAATCGAGAGATCGAGGCATGCCCACGGATCTTTCAAATGCAGGTTTCAATTCACGACATCGGCATCGATGTCTCTTCAAGGAAGCAATGTAGATGAAACTCATCCTCGCTGTTCTCGCCATGTCAGCATTCGCCTTTGGTACCGGTGCGATGGCTGCGGAAAAGCCCCCCATCGTTCTGGTCCACGGCGCTTTCGAAGACGCCCAGGTCTGGGGTTATGTCACATCCAGGCTTCAAACCGACGGCTTTAAGGTGGTGGCTGTCGATCTGCCAGGGCGTCCGGGCGCGCCAGCCACACCGGACAAAGTCAGCCTTGACCTCTATCGCGACACCGTGGTCGCAGCGCTGAACAAATCCCATCGCCCGGCCGTCGTGGTCGGTCACAGCTTCGGCGGCATCGTCATCGCCGACGCCGCGGAAACGGCACCGAAGAAGATCAAGACTTTGGTCTTCGTTGCTGCCTACCTGCCGCAAGACGGCGACTCGCTCGTTTCAATGGCCAGTAAGGATGCCGACGCCAAGATCGGCCCGCACCTGCAGATCGATAAGGAAAAGGGCATTGCCTCCATCGAATATCCGGCACGTGCCGATCTGTTTGCCAATGGAGGTCCTGACAAACTACGCGAGGCGATCCCGGATCTGATCCTGGATGAACCCGTCGGCCCGCTGGCTACGCCTGTACACGTGACTTCCCCCAACTTTGGTCAGGTCGACAAGGTCTATATCCACACAGCCATGGACCAGGTCATCAGCCCCTCGTTCCAGGCCGAGATGGTTGCCGCCACCCCCGTGAGAGCCGAGTACTCCCTGCCGACCGGTCATACGCCGTTCCTCACCGATCCCGACGGTCTGGCAAAGGCGATCGAGGCCGCTGCGAAATAGGCGGCTTACGGTCGGTCCGGGGAAGCGAAGGCGGGAGGCTTCGTCATCCCGCGCTTTGCCTTCGAGTGTGTTGCTCTGGGCAGAGGGCTGCGATATCCGGGCTTCCGCGCACCGTCCTGCAGGCCGCTCTTCGATGGTCTGTGCCGGGATGCCCTTTCCAATAGAAGCATACGCGTCCGTTGTCTTCGACAATTTCTCGTGTTTTCAAAAGGCAGAACCGATATGTCCCGTCTTCAGATACCCGCCACGATCGCAGATGCACCAGCTGCTTCTCAGCCCTTCCTGGAGGCCGTCAACAAGAAACTGGGTGTTGTACCGAATCTGTTTCGTCTGATAGCCAACAGCCCCGCGGCGCTAGAGGGGTACCTCGGTCTGGCCGGAGCCTTGGCAAAAGGCGCACTTCCAGCACAGACCGGCGAACGTATTGCTCTCGCCGTCGCCGAAATCAACGGCTGCGACTATTGCATGTCGGCGCACAGCTATTTAGGAAAGAACGTGGCGAAGCTTGACGATGCGGAAATGTCCGCCAATCGAAATGGCGGCTCGAATGAACCAAAGGCTGCCCCTGCCGTGCAGTTCGCCGCGAAGGTCGCGCACGAACGTGGCCGCGTATCCGACGAAGATCTGCGCGTCCTCAAGGAGGCCGGCTACACTGATGCGCAGATCGTCGAGATTGTCGTGCACATCGCACTGAGCGTCTTGACGAACTACGCCAACGTCGTTGCAAACACGGAGATTGACTTTCCCGTAGTGCGTACATATCAGGGGCTGAAGAACGGGACTCGCACGCTTCTTAATACGTGATGCGTTGACCGAACTGATCGATTGCGTCAATGCATCGTAGGCAGGACAAGCATCCGCGAGCGTATCGAGCCTCAACCGACGAACGTCGTGCGGTGTATCGGACGGTTGAGCTCACTGCATCGCGCTAATTTCATCAGGCCAAGTCCATTTCCTTTTCACGTTACGTTGAGCCCGAACATGAACGTATCCGAACGCCTCGCGCAAGCAGGCCTAAAATTGCCATCGCCCATCAACCCACTTGGGTCCTATCGAACGGTTTCCGTTTCGGGGAATCAACTGTATGTATCGGGGCTCGGCCCTTTCGAGGATGGCAAGCCAATCGTGGGAATGGTCGCTCGCGATATTTCTCTGGAAAAGGCTCAAGACGCGGCGCGCCTAACGATGCTCATGATCTTGGCCTGTGTCGAACAGGCCTGCGGACTCGACAACGTCCGGCGATGCAGCCGGCTAACAGTTTACGTGCGTACAGCACAGTCGTTCACCCAGCATCCGCAAGTGGCCAATGGCGCCAGTGATCTGTTGCTGACGCTGTTTGGGCAAGACAATCTGCCGGCTCGAAGCGCGCTGGGAGTGCATTCGTTGCCGATGGGCATCCCGGTTGAGATTGACAGCATCTTTGAGTTGAAGGGGTGACGGGCATGGCTCGACGCCGCGCACATACGAGCGCAATGACGCGAAATCCGCATCCCCAGCGGGAGGAGTTAAGCGCACGCCAGAAAACGGACGTAGGGAATTTAAAGATTTCCGATCAGCCGATCGAATATGCTGGGCCTTGTGTCCCGAGGTGGTCGTCCAACTCTACGACGCGATGCTCGAACTCTACCCCCAATCACGCTAATCCGGGCTCGCTCTGGGGCGCGGCGAACTCCGCCAGGAAGGCCGCGTAGGATTGCTCCGCACCACAACGAAGCTATGGAATCCCCAAAGGAATGCTGACCCATGCACAGGAAGTTATTGGCCGCTGCCATCACCTTGACCGTCTCCGCCGGATCTCTCGCGGCCGCTCCTGCCGCTTACAAGGATCCGCTGGACGCTCAGGCCTTGAACACGATCAAATCAGAGTTCGGCGAGCTCATGGAATTAGCCAACCGGCACGATTTCAAGGCTCTGCACGAAATGTTCTGGCAATCCCCCTCGGCCCTTCTCGTCGCCAAAAGCGCAATTCCCTCCGAGGGGAACTGGGCAGGCTTCTGGGGCAACGAGGCAATCGATCGGAAGCTGCACGACATCGGCACCTCCGGCCCGGTCGTCCTCCGACCGGATTACTCAAAGCTCAAGGTCGTCGGCTTGACGCCGGACGTAGCGCAATCCTACGCGCCGGTGAACATCACGGTCTCGTATGCAGGGCAGGACGGAACTCCCAAGCCGTTTCTGATGATCATCAACTGGATAAAGGTCGGGAAGGACTGGAAGGTTGCTTCTGAGATCATCCTGCCCGTACCTCCTGCACCCGTCGCAAAGAGTTAGGCCTTCGCGTGCCGGTGTGCGGAATCCAGACTGGGACCTGGCTGCTGGCAGCAGGTTTCGCTCTATTTGACGTCCGTGAGCTGCAGTATCGAGCGACGGCTCAACTCCGATACCCGCCGTTGCACCTCTGACCGATCGACTGTCAGCAATGGGTCGAGTTCTGCCGAACGCGTACCGGCCAAGCAGGCCTGGCTCGCGCGAGGCCGACGTCGGACCGGGATCGGCCGTCGGGCGGACATTCAGACGTCGCATCGCATTGCAAACGGTCATCGACCTTCGCCGGGAACACACTGCCCTTCGAGCAGTTTCGAGCCGATTTCGCAAGCGCGTCAAACGGTGCCACACGAGAAGCGGCCACAAACGGCGAGTCAAGTAGGCGCAAAAAGCAGAGGTATCGGCATGCATCGGCGACTCCAGCGGCTATTCTTCATATGCTGCGATGATTGCGTTCCCGGTCGGTTGTGGGTGGTGGTCGGCAGCATTCCGCGCTTCTCGCGGAAAGGGGGTTGTATGTCACGTCCAGACCGATCCCGGCGCGCGCGACGCGCACTCCATCGCGGGCAAGCAGACGGACATCTGTGGTTCGCCATCGGTATTTCGCTCACGGGGCTATCCTTTTCGCAAGCGATGCTCGCGGCGGGCACCCTTCCGCAAGGCGGCACATACGTGGCTGGCGCGGGCGCGATAGCAGGGCACGGAAACGGCCTTGTCATCACGCAACCGGGTTCGACACGCGGCGTGATCGACTGGAACAGCTTTTCGATCAGTAAAACCAACAGCGTGACGTTCGACAACGGTTCGGGCGCGACCCTGAACCGGGTGACGGGCGGCTCGCCGTCCGCTATCTTCGGCCGGCTCAGTGCAACGGGCAGCCTGTATGTGATCAATCCGCAGGGCATCGTCGTCGGCTCATCGGGCGTGATCAGCACAGGTGGCCGCTTCGTCGCGTCCACCCTGGATATCTGCGACGACGCCTTCATGAAAGGCAGCGGCCCGCTTACGCTTTCAGGCTACTCGGATGCAAGCGTCATCAACCTCGGCAGGATCAGTTCCAGCGGCGGCGATGTGTTCCTGATTGCCCGGGACGCAGTCATCAACGACGGCACCGTGGCAGCGCCCACCGGCACGGCGGAGCTGGCCGCAGGCGGGCAGGTGCTCCTGCAGGATTCGGGCAGCAGCAGGCAGGTGTTCGTGCAGACGGGCAGTCAGGGCACGGCCATCAACAAGGGGCGGATAACGGCCGCTCAGATCAGCTTGCAGGCCGCCGACGGCAACGTGTATGCGCTCGCAGGCGGCGGCATGCGCATCCGCGCGACGGGCACGGCCAGCCGCGACGGCCATGTGTGGCTAGTCGCCGACAGCGGTCGTGTCGGGCAGCTCGGCAAGATCGCCGCAAGCAACGCGGACGGCAGCGGCGGAACGGTCGACACGCAAGCGGCGCAACTCGCATTCGGCAGACATGCAGCGGTTCATGCGGGCCAATGGAATCTGACGACGCCCGGCTTAACGATCGACGACTCCGCCGCCCATGCGTTGCAGCGCAGCCTGAACGCGGGCACCTCGGTCGCGGTTACGACAACGGGCGCCAATGGCGTAACGGGCGATCTGAGCGTTGCGTCGAGCCTCATCTGGCAGGGTGCCGCTTCGCTGACGCTTGCCGCGTATCACAACGTCTCAGTGACGACGGGCACGACGATCGCGAACCACGGGGCGGGCAATCTGGCCGTGCGCGCTGATGCAACGGGCAGCGACAACGGCGGCAGCATCGCGAATAACGGCATCATCGACTGGTCGGCAAGCACCGGCATCGTCAGCGCGCTCTACGACATGAACGGTACCTACAGCCCCGGCACCTTAGTCGGCAATGCATCGTGGTCCGCTCCGGCTTACAGCGGGCTGGTTACGCAGATCACCGGCTATCGACTCGTCAATTCGGTAGCGGACTTTCAGGCGGTCGGCAACGACATGACCGGCAACTACGCACTCGGAAAAGATATCGAAGCGAACAACGCCGCGTTCACCACGCTGGGCACTACCCCGTACACAATTAGCACGTTGTTCACCGGTCAATTCGACGGCATGTGGCATATCGTTTCGAATCTTTCGCCGAGCCTCGACGCCATCTTCGGCGATATCGGGCAACACGGCGTCGTGCGCGATTTGAAAGTCGACGCCCACCCGCTCGCCAACGACACTGGGTTTTACTATGGAATTGGCCTCCTGGCTATTAACAATCACGGCACTGTAGTCAATACGTTCACCTCTGGCGCGAACAGCTGCGATTGCTTCTATGCACCACTGTCAGGGCTCGTTGGGACGAACTTCGGGCTGATCGAGCGCTCGGGAAGCAGCGCTACGGTTCGGACCGGTGGCGTAGCGGCCGGACTGGTTAGCACCAACTATGGAAGCATCGACGAGTCGTATGCGACCGGCTCCGTCACAGGCTTTTTGACGCACGGCGGTGGTGGCGGACTGATGGCGAACAACTACAACTACGCCACCTCCAGCTACGGCGTCATAACGCAATCTTTCGCGACAGGTCGCGTTATCAGCGGCAACGGATTGGGGATGGGCGGCATCTGCGCAGGCTGCTCGGGTGGCCTTGGCGCCGACGTTTACTGGGACGTTCAGACCACCGGGCAACCGTCGGGCGGCGGCAATCTACCTGCATCCAACGGGCTCACCACAGCCCAGATGAGCAACCCCGCCAGCTTCGTCGGCTGGGACTTCGGGCCGAACGGCGCGTGGGTCATGCCGACCGGCGCCACGCATCCAGTGCTGCGGTGGCAAGTGGAACATTAGCCTGGCGCGATGTTGGTGGAACTGCCCGTCACGCAGACGATCGGAGAACGAAGCGAGTCGATCTGGGCTATCGACGCCTTGATGCCCGCGTGCTGGGGAGCGCATCGCTATGTCTGTGCTGGAGTTCAGACAATGACGTTGAACGTCTGAGAATGGTCTGGTGTGAGACGTATGCAGAATCCCGCCCCCGATGTCTCTGATGGGTCGATCAGCGACGCTCGGGACGCACGCCCTGAGCGCTTGGCGTACGAAAAAATCCCTTTATTGACGGCACCCCTGATAGCACATGGCGTGATCCTCCGAGATTCAGCCCGCTAGATCAGCACGAACGATTCCTGCGCGAATTTAGCGGTGCAACGAAGGCACGTGGGAATACCGTAAACGCAAGACTGGCAAGCCTTTCGGCGCTTTTCGTGAACTGTTTATAGTCGACACGCCAGCACGCAACCGGTCGTCTATGAGCTGGGGCAGCTCGGCATGCCGACGCTGCTGCTGATCGGCCAGGAGGACACGACGGCGATCGGCAAGGATGCAGCGCCGCCCGAGGTGCGCGCGAAGATTGGCCATTACCCCGAATTGTGCCGCGCGGCCGCGAAGGCGATTCCCCGTGCGACGCTGGTCGAATTCGCGGGGCTCGGTCACGCGCCGCAGATGCAGGACCCCGCAGGCGTTTCATAAGGCGCTGTTGGAGGGGCTGACAGCGGCGCCGGAAAACCGTTGATCGATTACGTGGGTTTCTGTCCCGCAGTCATAGTCCTGCGTCGCTCTGCGTTAAGCGAAGCAGCCTGGGGCTATTTTTTGGTCCATCGCGGCGTTCCGGAGAGGGCCGCCTGCGGACAGGCGGTAGTCGGCCACAAGGCTAGTTCACTTGTGGCATAGAGCCGACATGCCGGTGCCGGCTTGACAGCAAGTTACCCGCCGTTCGGGCGGCGATGATGCATCGAACGCAATGAACCGTTGCGGTCGGCCGAAGAGCCTCTCGCCGTTACTGACAACTAAGCGTCACCAGTTATCTCGCATTCAAACCTTAACCGTGAATAAGTTAAAAACGATATTTTACCTTTATACCAATCGCTTTACGTACATGCTCAGGTTGCACCACCGTCCCGACTGGAGAGCCGCCTTTACTCAGTACCGCATCGTCACTGCGACCGATACGCATCCATTCGAAATCACTCTCGACACTGACGTTGGGAACTGCTTTTGGCCGTACTTCGAGTGCGAACCGTGCGCCGATCGCAGATCTAGTCGAGAAATTTACGTGGTCAAATAACTGATTATCGAAGTTCACTTCGAGATGCTCGGGGGATGACGCGACGAGCAAGCCGGTCAGATAGATATCTGACCATGATGCCTGCAAAACACGTGTTTGCGCTCCCGCAAGAAATCGCCAGGAGTTGTATTCTTCCTTCAGTCCTAGTGTGGCGCCTTGTCCCAGGATATCTCGCTTCCAATAATCCCATTCGGTGCCCGCAAGGAGTAACACTGCGTCGGAGATGTATCGCCCCACTTCAGTCGTCATGCGAAACTGTCTGGTTCTCGTGTTTGTTGAAAACGCAATTCCGCTCTGCATCTGGCCGTCGTAGGTAAGATTGCCTCCATAAATTTCACCGCTCAAGCTGACAAGCCAGTCGCCTCTTTTGTAATTAGCCTTGAATTCAAGGCCGGGAAGGAAGCCGTGCTCTTTTACTAGCTGCTTTCCGTTGATGTCAACTTCATCCGTGGTTGCGTACCGAATTCCCCCGGCACCGTAAAATTCCCACTGTGCATAGGCCGACCTACCAGAAACTAATCCAGTGATCAAAGCGATAAATAAGACAACTTGCCTCATGGAATGCAATGAATTTGTGTTTATCCGAGGGAAGAAATAAAAAATGGGCGCTTAACCGCGCCCATTAATCATGAATCGTTGCTTAAATTCGGTTCATCAAATCCGCCCAGGTGGTATTGATCGTTTGATCGATGACCCCATCGCCATTGCTATCGATATCGATCCTGACATTGGTGCTGTCAATTGCGGTAAGCGTGGCGCTGCTCTGATCTGCTGCAGTTACCGTCATTGATCCAGTCGACGGACTCGCTGCGCCAACGGCTTGGAACGGTGCGTTGGTCTTCACGCTGAAATTGACGCTACCAAGCTTGGGCGAACTGCCACTCAACGTAAAGTTTGCGCTTGACGTGTTACTGCTGCCATTGATTGAACCGTTAAAACTATAGGCCGTCAGCTTACGGCTAATGACGGTTCCGTCGCTCTCAGTCAGATTCATCTGGAGTGACGATCCGCTGACAGCAGCAGTGGCAACTTGGGAACCAGATTGTTGGTAGCTTAGAGACATATCACCGTTGGCACCGATAGTGACGCCGCCGCTTTGCAGTGTCATATTGGCGTAATTAAGGGTGAGCGTAGCACCCCATGACGTGCCCGAACCAATCGTACCGGAAAGGTTGCTAAATCCATAAGTGATCTGGCCGTTCATTACCTCGCCATTTTCCGAACAATTATTGGCGGTAATCGACATACTATCGCCGTTGCTGACTGTCCCCGGATTCGCTTCGCTGACAGATACCGAAATTGTCCCTCCGCTTGCACATGCACCTGTGCTCGAGGCCGTTACACCGGTTACGAGGTTATTGACCGGCTGTACAGCAACGCCTTTATAAAGCTGCGCAAGCGACGCCGTAATGAGGCCAGCTGTTGGGGTCTCTACGGACACGCCTGTTGCCAGCGATGCTCCGGTATTACTTTGAGTGCCTAAGTCCTGTACCCCGGAATACGCATATGCCACAGTATCCTGAGCGTTAGTGGAGGTAATAACACCTACAGGAGCGGAACTTGAACTTGAATTTGAATTTGCCGCCGAAGTACCGCTGTCTCCGCCACCTCCGCCGCCACACGCCGCCAATAAGCAAGCACTGATCAAACCAGCAAAGACGCTTTTCGTAAAGCCGACTGACATAGTTTTATCCTTTTATTCATAAATTTATTATGGTGCTGCGGCCACCAACTGACCCCCAGGGTGACTTCTTGCGATTCTATCAGTCGGTTTGACAAATTGTAACGTTTTGTAAGTGCCTTCATCAATCCCAGAAGAATGCCGCGTACCGTCATCTCGCATCGCAAGCAGGCGGTGCGCGACAAATAGGATAGTGTTATGAAAAGGCAAAAGTACTCGGTTTTCGGGTGTCGCTTTACCCTTTCCAAATTTCTGCCAAGCCGATACGGCGCGATCTGAACGGTCGGTTTTTCAGAACGCCGCGTTCAGCACGCGTTTTGGCCGCGTCCATACGCCCGCTTTCACGCGAACAGCAGGCGATCAGGTCGATATAGCTTGAAGGAACCGTTACGCCGAGCATCCGCAATGTGTCGATGAATCGCCAACGCTCGCAGCAACATACCTCACCCAATTTCGACGACTACGCGCAGCCGGGTCGACATGCAAGGACCTCATTCCGGAACTGCTGAGAACGGCTGCGGCTATCAACCCGCTTACTGCGGCTGCGTCAAATCCTGCCCAATTGCTGCGACGACCGCCTGTTCGCAATCCTTGAGGCCTGCCACCGACTGATCGAACTGGTCGGTCAGCGTGCCGAAGCTGCCATAACGATATTTGGCGTCCGCTTCGATATGAATCGAATTGGCCTTGATGTCCCAGCCGCAAGCGAATGTCTTAAAGTACATGTCCTGCCTGGACTTCGAATCGAGCAGGCGCGCACGGATGACGACCCACGGAATGAAGTCGCCTGTATCCGGTGGGGATGCATAGCCAAACGAAGTAATCCACACGCTCAAGATGGCATCCGCGTCGGTCTTGACATCTGAGAAGTCGTCTGACTTGCCATCGCTTGAGAGCTTCACGTTCTGGCCGTGCAACGCAACGATCTGATAGCCGGAACTGGAAAGTCGCGCTGTAAGGCCATCGTCAACAACGGGAGCGAAAACGATCTTTTCGCTCGCCACACGCTGCGTGTACGTACTCGTATGATTGGCGTTGACCCCGGCTTGCACCAATCCACCAATCAATCCAAATGCTCCGGCAGCGCCACCGAAGTTGACCACGCTCTCCCCGCGCGGTTCCTTGACGTCCATCATTGCGATCGTATGGAGCTTTTGTCGATTGCTGGCGGCAAGGTCGGTTTTCGGAAGCGAAGCACAGCCCGTGAGCAGTGTTGTGACAACAAAACCCGCGGCGAGCACGGACTTTGAAAGTGCTTTGGTCTTCATATTCTTTATCTGTGGATGGAGAGCGTCGACGCGCAACAGCCCAGCGCCTTTGAATAATGGCGATCCCTGGCAATCAGGGACCAGCAAGCCATTTATCGGCACCACTGGTATGAACTTTAGAATTGCAACCGAGCTAAGCCCGCCCTTTGATCCACGAAAACCTCGAGCACTATTGCGCGCGTCCGTAGTCGACAAGCAGCAGCTTTACGAGGCACGGCGTCGAATTCATCCGTACGATGCAACTTATACACGGCTGCATTTGCCGACTTCGGAGACACGTCCCGACGCATGCAGAGCGTCCGGATGGGGCGCATGCGGCCGGTCGACGTCAGGCTGAGACCGGCCAACACGCGTCGTTAGATGGGGCGTGCACTGCGTTGCTCGCGCGACCATTCTCGCCGCCGAAGCGGCCCACGATCCGGCGATAACAAAGGACGCCGGTGCACTGAGCGGGCGCAACGCTCGCGCATCGGATCTTTGCCCGCGCGCCATGCGGCCAAGGAGCTATATGAAGCTTGCGCCTCCGTTGACGGGGATCGTTTGGCCCGTGATGAATGCATTGCCGACGACCATCAGCACGACGTCCGCGACCTCGCTTGCTTCGCCCAAGCGCCCGACGGGCAGCCTTTCTGCGACGTTTGACGCCTTAAGCGGTCCAGCCATTTCGGTGTCGATCGGTCCCGGTGCAACGGCGTTGACGGTGATCCCTTCGCGGGCGAGCCGTGCAGCATAGCCGCGCGTCAAGCCTTCGAGGCCGGCTTTCGATGCGTTGTAGTGAACGCCAACCAGGCCGGGGCCGCGGGCGGCGGCCGACGAGACGTTGACGATGCGGCCCCAGCGCCTCGCGCGCATGCCGGGTAGCACTGCCTGCGTGCAGAGAAACGCCGATTTCAGATTGACGGCGAGCGTTCGATCGAACTCCGCTTCCGCGAGATCGTCGACATCGACGATCGTCGCGGTGCCCGCGTTGTTCACGAGCACGTCGATCGGGCCGAGGCGGTTTTCCACCTCGGCGATCATCGCTTCGACGTCGTCTCCGACCGATACGTCGGCGCATACCGCGATCGCGCGGCCTCCGGCGCGTTCGATTTCCGCGACGACGTCGGCCGCGTCGTTCTCGCGTTGCCGATAGTTGACGGCGACTGCTGCGCCGGCTGAGGCAAGCGCGATCGAAATGGCGCGTCCGATTCCGCGCGAGCCGCCGGTCACCAAGGCGACGCGATCGTTTAAGTTGAGCGAATGTGCTGGCATCGTGGAACTCCTCAGTTGCGGGGGGACAGAACCGGTTGTGGCCTCGTCTGCGAGGCGTGGTGTCGCTGAGCGAGGCGTTGCCGGAAAGCATCCTAGTTTGCCCCCTTCAAAGCGTCGTCGCCGGAAAGCCGCCCTGCTGCTTTCATCGATCTTTCGGCCGTTCTGGCTTCAAAGCCGCCGTTGCAGCTAGACTCGGCCGAAGGGCAGCTCAGGGGCTTGGGGACAGGCTGTAGCCGGCCAGGAGCCGCTTGCGACCTAAAGACAGGCTAAACGTCGACCGAAGTGGCGGGATGCATTTCGAACGCCGCGTTGGCGTCCCTTTTAAATGGAACCGCCGCCAGCACCGATGCAAGTACCATCAGACCTCCGCCAAACCATGCCCAGCCAGAAAGATGCTCACCGAGCCATACGTATGCGAATAGCGCACCGAACGCGGGCTCGCTTCCCATCAGCAAAGCGACGCGCGTTGGGTTGCTGCGCTTGACGGCAAAGTTCTGTGCGAAGAAAGCGAACAACGTACAGGCGAGCACGAGGTAAGCGATGCTCGCCCAGAAGTCACCGTGCCCACTGAGCGACGGCAGCGCATCCCAATGTTGTGACGGCAACACGAACGCCGCCAGGACACTGCCCAATGCAACGACGCCTGCCTGGACCGCCGTCAACGACAGCGGAGCAAGTTCCGATTCGCGCATCACACGCTTGGTCACGCACACCATCAGCGCACGCAGTAACGCCGCAAGAAGAATCAGCGCGTCGCCCGCGGTCGGAATGATCACGCCTCCGCTCACGAACGCGGCGCCCGTCAGCGACAGGCCCACGGCGATCCATTCGCCACTCGACGGCTTTCGTCGTAGCAACACCCATTCGACCAGCGGCGTAAGCGCGACACACAGACTGATAAGGAACGCCGCATTCGACGCGCGTGTGTGCGCTATCCCGAAAGTCTCGGCCAAAAAGATGCCGAGCAGGATTGCACTGGAGCCGAGCGCACCCAGCAAGGCGGACGCTTTGACGTGTCGGAGCGAGCGCAACGCCGGCGACAACACGAGGAACGTCAGCCCGAAGCGCAACGCCAGCAGACCGAGCACGGGATAGATCGTGAGCGCGCCTTTCACGACCCCATAACTCGTGCCCCACACCATCGCGACCGCAAGCAGCATCAGGTCGGATATCCATAACGGGCTCTTTTGCTTCGACATGACGGACCTTCTGTTTTTCATTCGAACGGCCCAAATTGTCGGGTATTGCATTGAGAAATATAATCCGCATCAGTGGAACATCTTTTATGTTTGAGATGCACAAATAGCTGGTGAGGGTGCGAGGGTCGCGATGAATCCCAATGAACTCTTTGCGTTGCTACCCGACATGGCGACGTTTGCGAGGGTTGTCGACGCCGGCAACTTCTCCATTGCCGCGCGGCAACTGGGCAGTACACCGTCGACTGTCAGTCGACAGATCAAGCGTCTTGAGGATTCGCTTGGCACGCGGTTGCTTGAGCGCTCGACCCGTAGCATCCGTTTGACGGATTCAGGCGCGCAGGTCTACCGGTATTGCCGGGATATGGTCGGCGCAGCGTCGGGCGCCGTCGACGTCGCTGGACAAGTGACGGGTGATCCGCGAGGCAAGGTCAGCATCAGTGCGCCGATTTCATTCGCGCGATCTGTCATCCATCCGCTTGTTCCCGAATTTCTGCGCATGTGGCCCGACGTGGATGTCCATCTGGTCTTCGCCGACCACGAAGTCGATCCGCTACGTGACGATGTCGATATGGTGATCCGACTCACGCGTTCGCCTCCGCCAGGCCTTGCTGCCCGGCGACTTGGAGCGGTCAAATGGGTTCTATGCGCGTCACCTGCTTATCTCGCGGAATGGGGGACACCGGCCGAGCCACGCGACCTTGACCGGCATGCATGCATGTATCTAGGGGAGACGGTCGACGACAATCGATGGCATTTCCGCCGCGACTCAGAGACACAGTCGGTCGAAGTGAAGGGCCGATACATCGCCAATGATGCGGGCGCGCGATTGGATGCTGCGCTGCATGGCCTGGGCATTGCGAGCTTGCCCGATTTTGCCGCTGCGCAGGCGATTTCCAGGGGCGACATTGTGCGGGTGCTGACCGACTGGGAATTCGAGGCGCGTCCCTATATGGGACCGGTCTGGCTGCTTTATCCGTCGAATCGTTTTTTACCGTCTCGAGCACGTGCGCTCATCGATTACCTGGTTAGCCAGCTCCACGACAGGTAGGCTGCCACACCGACGGCATCAGGCGCGCAGGGCTGCGCGCCTCCTTTGCTGTCAACCGTGGTAGAAGCCGTCGGTGACCGAGTTTTGCAGCACGCCGTCGACATAGACGCCGACAGGGTCGCCATCAGCGGACGTGAGGATCGAACCGATGTGCTGGCCGGGTAGTTTCATCCGGCCACCTTGAATTCTCGTCATCTCCTGGTGATCAAGTTCTGCAGAGTTCTGGATGTCGTCGATGGTCAGTGTGTTCATGATGTGTCTCCTTGAACAAGAGGGTTGTAGAAACATTTGAGCGGCCGGCTGCCTGCAGCACACAACGCACATGTCATGCCATCCGGGCGTGCTCTGCGCGGAGCGCATCCCCCCGGTGAATCGCGATGATGTGAGTCTGGGCGCCACCATCACTTAGCCAAACGAAGTTGGAAAATCGCTGACATGGCCTTGTTTTCCTTCACCTCATCTAGTCTTTTTCTGTTCGAAAGCGAGGCTCTATGCCCGATCCTGACTTAATCGGTGTTGCCGGGGGCGCTGTGGACACGCAGATGTATCTCGACATGAACGACAGCAACGAATCGCAGGCGTTCTTGACCGAACCACCTCACTGGTCGATGGTGGCGCATCGATTACACGTACGTGAACCTCCTGGCGGCATCCGACGTTCAAGTTCCGATGTCGCCGTTTTTAATTCATCCATTGAAAGGAAACAACTCATGGACCTGAACCTGACAGGCAAACTCGCACTGGTGAGCGGCAGCACAGCCGGCATCGGTTTCGCTATCGCGAGCACGTTGGCGCAGGAGGGCGCTCGTGTGATCGTGAACGGCCGCTCCCAGTCATCTGTGGACGACGTGGTCGCGCAGCTGAAAGCGCAGACGGGCAGCGACGTGCAGGGATTTGCGGGCGATCTCAGTACCGCCGCTTCAGCAGAAGAGCTCGCGCGACGCTATCCGGACGTGGAAATTCTGGTCAACAACCTGGGCATCTTCGAGCCCAAGCCGTTTGAAGAGATCCCCGACGCGGACTGGCAGCGGTTCTTCGACGTCAATGTCTTGAGTGGGGTACGCCTCGCTCGCCTGTTTTTGCCTGCAATGAGGCAGGCCAACTGGGGGCGCATCATTTTCATTTCGAGCGAAAGTGCGGTGCAGATTCCTGCTGAAATGATCCACTACGGGATGACGAAAACCGCGCAGTTGGCAGTCTCGCGGGGGCTCGCCGAAGCCGTTGCCGGCGAATTCGTGGAGACCCTTGCCAAGGCCGACGGCAAATCGTTTGAAGCGTTCGAAACAGAGTTCTTCGAGAAGGTCCGTCCCACCTCGCTCATCAAGCGATTTGGTTCGCCGCAGGAAATCGCGTCGCTCGTGGCCTATATCGCCAGTCCGCTTTCGTCGGCCACGACGGGAGCCGCGTTGCGGGCCGACGGGGGCGTTATAAAAAGCGCCTTCTAGACCCCGAAGGCATCGGGCCGGCTTCTCACACGATCGGCCCCAACTCAGTGCAAAGACAAGGGCGGCTTGGCATGAGCCGCCCTCTTTTCGTGCGTCGCCATGTCCGCCGATCGATTCGCGAACCGCTTATCTGGCCGCCATCATTTCATCGCGCACCTCGGCGCCGATCTCGAACGAGCGCAGCCGCGCGGCGTGATCGTAAATCTGCGCGGTCAGCATCAACTCGTTCGCGCCGGTCTGCTCGATGATCGATTGCAGACCTTCGCGGATTGCGTCGCGATCGCCGAGCACCGTGCAAGCGAGCGCACGCGCGACGTTGTTCAACTCCATCTCCGACGCGTCGAGCCGCTCGACCGGCGGCTGCAATTGTCCCGGCGTGCCGCGCCGCAGATTGATGAACTGCTGCTGCAGCGACGTGAACAGCCGTGCGGCTTGGTCGTTCGTGTCGGCGGCGAACAGATTGACGCCGACCATCGCATAGGGCTTCGCCAGCGTCGCGGACGGCCGGAACTGCGTGCGATACACCTGCAGCGCGGTCATCATGTAATCGGGCGCGAAGTGCGACGCGAACGCGAACGGCAGCCCGAGTGCCGCGGCCAGTTGCGCGCTGTACAGCGACGAACCGAGCAGCCACAGCGGTACGTTCAGGCCCGCGCCCGGCACCGCGCGAATGCGCTGGCCCGCGACCGGCTCGGCGAAATACCGTTGCAATTCGACGACGTCGTCGGGGAAGGTTTCGGCGCTCGCCTGGAGATCGCGGCGCAGCGCGCGAGCGGTGGTCTGATCGGTGCCGGGCGCGCGGCCGAGGCCGAGATCGATCCGCCCCGGATACAGCGACGCGAGCGTGCCGAACTGCTCGGCGATCACGAGCGGCGCATGGTTCGGCAGCATGATGCCGCCGGAGCCGACGCGAATCGTCTTCGTGCCGCCGGCCACGTAGCCGATCACGACCGAGGTCGCCGCGCTCGCGATACCGGTCATGTTGTGATGCTCGGCGAGCCAGTAACGCTTGTAGTTCAGCTTTTCCGCGTGCTGCGCGAGTGAAAGTGTGTTCCTGAACGCGTCAGCCGGCGTGGCACCCGCGGTGACCGGCGAAAGATCGAGAACCGAGAAGGGGATCATTGTCTGTTGATTGCGATGGGCGGCGCTTTCGCGCGATGGGGCATTGTGGCAAAGCGGCGCCTTTTCTGCTGGCGGCGCGGCGATGCCCCTGTCGGCTGAAGGGTCGGCGGGACCCACGCGGCGCGATGAGGCACGACGGGGATGCGGCGCGTGGCGCGGAAATTGCGCGTGCGTAGCGTGTTCGCGCGGCGGTGCTTCGCATTCGCAGTGCGCCCGAATAACCAATCCAGCGAGTGACCGTGCGCCGATCGGAATTCGAGTGTACGGTTAAGTATCGGTGCGGTGATGTGATCCGTTGCCGGAAATCTGGAATGTAGCAAAGGAGTTCCCGATCCCATGAGTGTCGTCAAAGAGTTTCGTACCCGGTCGTTCCAAGACGTGTGCCATGCATTGCTCGACCGCGAGGAGATCGCGCTCGTCGACGTGCGTGAAGAAGATCCGCACGCGCGCAGTCATCCGTTGTTCGCCGCCAATCTGCCGCTGTCGCGGCTCGAACTCGACGCGCCGCTGCGGCTGCCTCGCCCGGCCGTGCCGATCGTCGTGTTCGATGCCGGCGAAGGCCTCGCGAGGCGTGCGGCCGAGCGCTTCGCCGAACTCGGCTATACCAACGTCGCCTTGCTCGAAGGCGGCCTGCAAGGCTGGCGCGAAGCGGGCGGCGAGTTGTTCAAGGATGTCAACGTGCCGAGCAAGGCGTTCGGCGAACTGGTCGAAAGCGTGCGTCATACGCCGTCGCTGTCCGCCCAGCAGGTGCAGGCGCTGCTCGATCGCGAGGCCGATGTCGTGGTGCTCGACGCGCGCCGCTTCGACGAGTTTCAGACCATGAACATCCCCGGCAGCATCAGCGTGCCGGGCGCGGAGCTGGTGCTGCGCGCCAGGCAGCTCGCGCCGGATCCGGCCACGCGCATCATCGTCAATTGCGCTGGGCGCACGCGCAGCATCATCGGCGCGCAGTCGCTGATCAACGCGGGCGTGCCGAATCCGGTGGCCGCGCTGCGCAACGGCACGATGGGCTGGACGCTCGCCGGTCAACCGCTCGCGCATGGCAGCGCGCGGCGTGTCGAAGGCGCGGTCGACGACGCTTCCCGTCTCGCCGCGGCAGAAGGCGCGCGCGCGGTTGCCGACCGGGCGCGCGTGCGCCGCACGTCGCGCGACGAAGCGCGCCGCTGGGCCGATGAAGCGGTACGTACCGTCTATCGCTTCGACGTGCGCAACACCGAGGAATACGAGGCGGGCCACGTGCCGGGTTTTCGCAGCGCACCGGGCGGCCAGCTCGTGCAGGAAACCGACCTGTTCGTGACGGTGCGCGGCGCGCGCGTGATCCTCGCGGACAGCGACGGTGTGCGCGCGAACATGACCGCATCGTGGCTCGCGCAGATGAACGTAGAGGTGTACGTGGTCGATGGCCTGACGGCGGCCGATTTCGCCGAGAAGGGCATGACGCCGTTGGCGCGCAACGCGGTCACGCCGCCCGACGTCGACGACATCGAGCCGGCCGAGCTCGCCGCGCTGCTGCAGTCGACGGGAACCGTCGTGCTCGACTTCACGAGCAGCACGCACTATCTGAGGCGGCATGTTCCGGGCGCGTGGTTCGTGATCCGCAGTCAGCTCGCCGACGCGCTGCGCACGCTGCCCGATGCGAAGCGCTATGTGCTCACGTGCGGCAGCGACGTGCTCGCGCGCTTCGTCGCGCCGGAGCTCGCCGCGGCGACCGGGCGGCCGGTGCAGGTGCTGCGCGGCGGCACGACCGCGTGGATCGACGCGGGCTTGCCCGTGGAGTCGGGCGGCACGCGGATGGCGTCGCCGCGGATCGATCGTTATCAGCGGCCGTATGAGGGCACCGAGAACGCGCGCGAAGCGATGAGCGCGTATCTGGAGTGGGAGCATGGGCTCGTCGCGCAACTCGCGCGCGACGGAACGCACGGCTTTCGTGTGATTTGATTGGCCGGCGATCCGGGGGGGGCGGGCGGCCCCCCTTGCGCCGCGCGAATCTTCTGCCGATTCGGTGTAAACGCGCTCTCGTCGAAAGCCTCCGATGCGTTTAGATTAGCGGCATCTGGAAGGCTTTTCGAGGGACCAGGGCGGCCATAAAAGGCAGCGGTTTGTCATTCGGCGATGGCGCAAGGTGAGTAGCCAAGGTTGCTCATCGCTTCGTCTGGAGCAGACCGCTGCGCGTCGTCCGCGGTGCTTCGCGCAAGGCGGCTAATGAGCCGCCGTCACTTCCGGTTGATCCTATCGACCGACATGGCGACGCTGTATACAGCGTCGCCTTTTTGCTTCTGGCGTGCCCATCTCAACCGACCTCAGCCGATCCCTTAGCGCTGCGCGCAACACGTTGCGTGCGTAGCCGCACCCGTCGCGCCTGCGTTGCTCGCGGTTTTCTCCGTGCGCGGTTATCCTTGTAGTACACACTACAGACCGGCCAGGCGCCGCGACGACAAATCCCGCACATCCGGACAGGAACCGAAGTGAGCCTCAAACCGCTGGGCGTCACGCTACTGATAGCGTGCTGTGCGCTGACCGGCTGCGACCAACAGCAGAGCGATCAAGCCGTGCAAAAACTCAAGGACTTTTTCAACGCCGTCAAACCGGACGTGTTGCTGCTCAAGAACATGACGCCGGGCGTCACGACCGAAGCGCAAATCCTCGCGCAGATGGGCAGGCCCGAAACCACGCGCAGCTTCACCGACGGCTCGAAGCGCTTCGAATATCCGCGCGGCCCGCAAGGCCTGAACACCTACATGGTCGACATCGATCGCGACGGCAAGCTGCAGGCGATCACGCAGGTGCTGACCGCGGACAACTTCGCGAAGGTTCGCTCGGGCATGTCCGAGGACGAGGTGCGGCGCTTGCTCGGCAAGCCTGGACAGGTCGCGGTGTTTCCGCTGAAGCCGGAAACCGTGTGGAGCTGGAAATGGCGCGAGGGCGGCGTGACCGAAGAAGGCATCTTCAACGTTCACTTCGACCGGAACCAGAGGGTGTACACCACGTCACGCTCGGACGTGATTCGCGGGCGATAGGCGAGGGGCAATGTCGATCAGAAGACGGCCGGATAAGCGGGCCGAAAAAGCGGGGTAGGCATGATACGTCGACGTCGATACAGCCGGATCGGGCTGGTGTTGGGGGGCGGCGCCGCGCGCGGCTGGGCGCATATCGGCGCGATTCGCGCGCTGCAAGACGCGGGCATCAGGCCCGACGTCGTGTGCGGCACGTCGATCGGCGCGCTGGTCGGCGCGGTCTATGCGAACGGCGATCTCGACTGGCTCGAGGAGTGGGTGTCGCGCCTCACGTGGCAGACCGTGGTGCGGCTGCTCGATCTGCGCATCTCGGGCGGCCTGCTTGGCGGGCGCAAGGTGATCCAGCTATTCGCCGACAAATTCGCCGGCTGCTCGATCGCGCAACTGCAGATGCCGTTCGCGGCGGTCGCGACCGAACTCGACACGGGCCGCGAAATCTGGCTGCAGGACGGCAGCACGATCGACTCGGTGCGCGCATCCATTGCGATTCCGGGCATCTTCACGCCGGTATGGCACAACGGCGTGTGGCTCGTCGACGGCGGGCTCAGCAATCCGGTGCCGGTGTCGGTCGCGCGGGGCATGCGCGCGGACTGCGTGATCGCGATCGATCTGAACAACGACATCCTGAACGGCCGCGATTTCGGCGGCCCGGTCGTCCAAACGCCCGCGCTCGATCCCACCGCGCCGCCGCCCGTCGCGCTGCGCCGCAACGGCAAGCCGTGGCCGCGCTGGCTCGCGCCGGCGGAGGCGAGCGCCACCGACGACGTGCGCGTACCGCCGAAGCCGAGCGCGAACGTGCCGTCGATGCTGAGTTCGATCGCGCAAAGCATCGACATCATGCAGGTGCGCATCACGCGCAGCCGGCTCGCTGGCGAACCGGCCGATATCCTGATCCAGCCGCGTCTCGGCGGCATGGGCATCTTCGATTTTCATCGCGCGGCGCCAGCCATCGAGGAAGGGCGCGAGGCGGTCGAGCAGATGCTGCCGGCGATTCGCGCGCGGCTCGGGCTCGACTGAGCGCGAGCTGTCAGGCGTGGGAGCCGGCGTGGACGCGCTGATGCAACAGCGCGACGCGTTCGGGCGGCGCCACCGCCGTCGGCGCGGCCTATCGAAAAAGCGACCCGAAACTTGCTAAATCGCCGCACGGCCAGGCGCGCGCGGCGCGCGCGACAACACGATAACCCCCGTGAAACCAAGCGCTACGAGCTTTCCGTCGTGCGTCGAAGTGTCATGTTGCGTCGCAGCAAACCACCCGCCCCATATTTGAGAAATTGATTTCAGCTTGCGAGACTCCGCGCCATACCGGAGCAGCGAGCAGCCCACGAAGCCGCCGCCATCCGCGCCAATTCAACGAACCTGGATGGAGACACGCGTGTTCCTATACGGCTTTGGTCCCGTGCTGCTCGCCGGCACACTCCAGACGATCGAGCTGTCCGTTCTGTCGCTGGCGGCCGCTGTGTTGCTCGGCCTCGCGGGCGCGGCGGCGAAACTCTCGTTCAACCGGCCCTTGCGGGTCATCGCGACCGGCTACACGACGCTGATCCGCTCGGTGCCCGACCTCGTGCTGATGCTACTGCTGTTCTACAGCATCCAGATCTGGCTCAATGATCTGACCGACCTGTTCAACATCGAGCAGATCGACATCGATCCGTTCGTGGCCGGCGTGCTGACGCTCGGTTTCATCTACGGCGCGTATTTCACCGAGACTTTTCGCGGCGCCTTTCTCGCGGTGCCGCGCGGCCAGCTCGAGGCGGGCAGCGCCTACGGCATGAGCGGCGTGCGCGTGTTCACGCGCATCCTGTTCCCGCAGATGATGCGCTTCGCGCTGCCCGGCATCGGCAACAACTGGCAGGTGCTCGTGAAGGCCACCGCGCTCGTGTCGATCATCGGTCTCGCCGACGTCGTCAAGGCCGCGCAGGACGCGGGCAAGAGTACCTTCAACATGTTCTTCTTCATCCTCGTCGCCGCGCTGATCTATCTGGCGATCACCACCGTATCGAACGTCGCGCTGATCTGGCTGAACCGCCGCTATTCGATCGGCGTGCGACACGCGGAGCTCTGAGCGTCATGATCGACATCCTCAATCAATTCTGGAAGGCGTATCTGTTCTGGGACGGGCAGCGCCTGTCGGGTCTCGCGGTCACGCTGTGGCTGCTGGTCGCGTCGATCGCGATCGGCTTCGTGTGCGCGGTGCCGCTCGCGGTCGCGCGCGTGTCGAAGAAGCGCTGGCTGTCGACGCCGGTACGTCTGTACACCTACGTATTTCGCGGCACGCCGCTCTACGTCCAGCTGCTGTTGATCTACACCGGCGTGTACAGTCTCGCGTTCGTGCGTTCGCACAGTCTGCTCGATGCGTTCTTTCGCAGCGGCTTTCACTGTGCGATCCTCGCGTTCGCCTTGAACACCTGCGCGTACACGACTGAGATTTTCGCGGGCGCGATCCGCTCGACCTCGCATGGCGAAGTCGAGGCGGCGCGTGCCTACGGCATGAGCGGGTTCACGATGTACCGGCGCATTGTGATACCGTCCGCGCTGCGCCGCGCGTTGCCGTTGTACAGTAACGAAGTGATCCTGATGCTGCACGCGACGACGGTCGCGTTCACGGCCACGGTGCCCGACATCCTGAAGGTCGCGCGCGATGCGAACTCGGCGACCTACCAGTCGTTCAATGCGTTCGGGCTCGCGGCGCTGATTTATCTCGTGGTGTCGTTCGCGCTGGTTGCGCTGTTCCGGCGCGCCGAGCGTCGCTGGCTCGCGCATCTCGCGGTGCGCACGCACTGAGCCCGCGTTGACGACATAGCATCGGGCGCCTCGAGCTTCGGCACGGTGGCGTCCGCACCAGACCGATCCGTATTCTCACTGGGAGAGCGTCTTGCTCCATACCACTCAAACCGAAGCTTGCAAGCTCGCCGTACAGGACATCCACAAGCGCTACGGCGACAACGAAGTGCTCAAGGGCGTGTCGCTCAACGCGAACAAGGGCGACGTGATCAGCATCATCGGCGCGAGCGGCTCGGGCAAGAGCACTTTCCTGCGTTGCATCAATTTTCTCGAGCGGCCGAACGCCGGGCAGATCGTCGTCGACGGCGAAGCGGTCAAGACGAAGACCGATCGCGCCGGCAATCTCGAAGTCGCCGATCACAAGCAGCTTCAGCGCATCCGCACGAAGCTCGCGATGGTCTTCCAGCACTTCAACCTGTGGGCGCACATGAACGTGCTCGAAAACGTTATCGAAGCGCCGATTCATGTGCTCGGTCTGAAGCGCAAGGAAGCCGAGGACCGGGCGCGCGAGTATCTGGAGAAGGTCGGGCTCGCACCGCGTCTCGAGAAGCAGTATCCGTCGCATCTGTCGGGCGGCCAGCAGCAGCGTGTCGCGATCGCGCGCGCGCTCGCGATGGACCCGGACGTGATGCTGTTCGACGAACCGACCTCCGCGCTCGACCCCGAACTCGTCGGCGAAGTGCTGAAGGTGATGCAGAAGCTCGCCGAGGAAGGCCGCACGATGATCGTCGTCACGCACGAAATGGGCTTCGCGCGCAATGTGTCGAACCACGTGATGTTCCTGCACCAGGGCCGCACCGAGGAAGAGGGTAATCCCGCCGAGGTGCTGAGCGCGCCGCGCAGCGAGCGCCTGAAGCAGTTCCTGTCCGGCAGTCTGAAGTAACGCGCGGCTCGCTTTTCACGGACACCCGATGGCCCGCACGTCCAGCCCGGCTCGCACGACCCAGGTCGTGATCGTGGCACTGCCGCCCGTGTCGATGTCGGGCGTCGGGCCGATCGTCGACGCGCTCAATCTCGCCAATGAAATCGACGGCCGCGCGCTGTATCGCGTGCAGGTATGTTCGTGGGACGGCCGAGCGGTGCCACTGTCGGGCGGCGCGCAATGGCCGGCCGATGCCGCGTTCGGCGACGCGATCGCGTGTGACTGGCTGATCATCGTCAGCGAGCGGTTCCAGCAGTTCGCCGACTACCGGCTGTTTCTCGCAAGCCTCGCGCGCGTCGGTCAGCGCACGCCGCTCGTCACCGGTATCCACCACGGCGTGTGGTGGCTCGCGATGGCGGGGCAGCTGTCCGGCTATCGCGTCAGCGTGAACTGGGAAACCTATCAGCAGTTCTCTGAACAGTTCGAACGCTCGATCGTCACGCAGCAGATCTTCGAAATCGATCGCGATCGCGCGACCTGCGCGGGCGGCCAGGCGACCGTCGACTTCATGCTCGCGATGATCGGCCGCGAGCACGGGCCCGAACTCGCGGAGCGCATCGCCGATACGCTCGGCGTAGGCGTGCTGCGCGCGGGCGAGGAGCGTCAGCGCATTCCGTTCGTGACCGCGCCGGGCGAACGACACCCGCGCCTGAACGACGCGCTGCTGCTGATGGAAGCCAATATCGAGGACCCGCTGACCACCGATGAAATCGCCGGCTTCGTAGGCGTCTCGCGGCGGCAGCTCGAGCGCCTGTTTCGCCAGTATCTCGGCTCGATGCCGTCCAAATACTATCTGGGGCTGCGGCTGTCGAAGGCGCGCACGCAATTGCAGCGCACCAGCAAATCCGTCGTGCAGATCAGCCTCGCATGCGGGTTTTCGTCGGCGGCGCACTTTTCGAATGCGTATCGGGAGCGCTTCGGCGTCACGCCGCGCGAGGATCGCCGCAACTGGATCGACCGCCAGACCGGCGCGCACGGCGGCGCGAGCGAGCCGCGGCCGGCCGCGCTGATCGAGCGGCCCGAGCTCGATTGACGAGTCCGAACGAAACGCCTGCACGAAAAGTACCCGCTGTGGCCCGGCGACGCGCGGAACCTCATAGAAAGCGTCGCGTATGCGCAAGACGTGCCGCGCGCGGTTTCCTACACTAGCTGTATTACCTGTCACCCGTAAAAGGAATTGCCATGAACGACCTGACTGTGACACGCCAGACCTTCGACGAAGTCATGGTGCCGGTGTTTGCCCCCGCCGCCTTCGTACCGGATCGCGGTCTCGGCTCGCGCGTGTGGGACACGCAAGGCCGCGACTATATCGACTTCGCCGGCGGCATCGCCGTCACCGCACTCGGTCATGCGCATCCGGAGCTGCTAAAGGTGCTGCATGAGCAGGGCAGCAAGCTGTGGCACATCGGCAATGGCTACACGAACGAACCGGTGCTGCGCCTCGCGAAGCGCCTCGAAAGCCTCACGTTCGCCGACCGCGCGTTCTTCGCGAATTCGGGCGCCGAGGCGAACGAGGCCGCGCTGAAGCTCGCGCGCCGGGTCGCGTTCGACCGTCACGGCGCGCAGAAAGATGAAATCATTTCGTTCGCGCAGTCGTTCCACGGCCGCACGCTGTTCACCGTCAGCGTCGGTGGCCAGCCGAAGTACTCGGAAGGCTTCGGCCCGGTGCCGGCCGGCATCACGCATCTGCCGTACAACGATATCGAAGCGGCGAAGAAGGCGATCGGCGCGCAGACCTGCGCGGTGATCGTCGAGCCGATCCAGGGCGAGGGCGGCGTGATCCCGGCCGATCCGGCGTTCCTGAAGGCGCTGCGCGAAGCGTGCGACCGGCACAACGCGCTGCTGATTTTCGATGAAGTGCAAACCGGTGTGGGCCGCAGCGGCTTCTTCTACGCGTACCAGGACACCGGCGTGACGCCGGACATCCTGACCACCGCGAAGGCGCTCGGCAACGGCTTCCCGATCGGCGCGATGCTGACCACCAAAGAGCTCGCCGCGCACTTCAAGGTCGGCGTGCACGGCACGACTTACGGCGGCAATCCGCTCGGCTCGGCGATCGCGGAAAAAGTGGCCGAACTCGTCAGCGACCCGAAGCTGCTCGAAGGCGTACGCTCGCGCAGCGAAGTGCTCAAGGGTCATCTCGCGAAACTGAACGAGCGCTTCGGGCTTTTTACCGAAGTGCGCGGCAAGGGTCTCCTGATCGGCGCCGAACTGAACGACACGTTCCGGGGCCGCGCGAAGGACTTCGTCAACGCGGCCGGCCAGCACGGCGTGATCATGCTGATGGCGGGTCCGGACGTGCTGCGCTTCGTGCCGTCGCTGATCATGCCGCTCGACGACATGGCCGCAGGCTTCGCGCGTCTCGAGACGGCGTTCGGCGAACTCGTCGGCGCGAACGCGCAGGCGGCGTCGCATTGATGTTCAGGCAGTCCCGCACGCCCACGCTGATGCAGCGGATCATGCGTCACATTCAACGGGAACGATGATGCTCTTCGTACGTCCAGGCCGCCTTGCCGATCTCGATGCGCTCGAGCATATGGCACGCACCGCGCAGCCGGTGCTGCATTCCCTGCCGCACGACCGGCGCGCGCTCGAAGCGCGGGTCGCGTTGTCGGAAGACTCGTTTCGCGCGGAGGTCGATTTTCCGGGCGAGGAGTTTTATCTGTTCGTGCTCGAAGATTCGGAGACCGGCAAGCTGATGGGCACCGCGAGCATCGTCGCGGCGGCCGGGTACGCGGACCCGTTCTACGTGTTTCGCAACGACGCGCTGATTCATGCGTCGCGCGAACTGCACGTGAATCGCAAGATTCACGCGCTGACGATGTCGCACGAGCTGACCGGCAAGAGCCGGCTCGCGGGCTACTACATCGACCCGTCGCTGCGCGGCGACGCGGCCGCGCAACTGATGTCGCGCGCGCGGATGATGTACATCGCCGCGAATCGCAAGCGCTTCACGCCCGAGGTGTTCTCGCTGCTGCTCGGCGTGACGGACGAAAACGGTGTATCGCCGTTCTGGGAAGCGGTGGGGCGCAAATTTTTCGGCCGCGATTTCGCCGACATCGAAGTCGAATCGGGCGGCCGCAGCCGCACCTTCATCGCCGAAGTGATGCCGACCTATCCCGTGTATGTGCCGCTGTTGCCCGAAGCGGCCCAGCGCGTGCTCGGTGAGCCGGACGCGAACGCGCTGCTCGCCTACGAGATTCATCTCGAGGAAGGCTTCGAGACGGATCGCTACGTCGATATCTTCGACGCGGGTCCGGTACTGACCGCGCAGGTGGATCGCAGTGTCAGCGTGCAGCACAACGAAACGCGCGTCGTGCGCGAGGCATCTGCGACGCACGGCGAAACATACCTGATCGCGCACAACGGCGCCGCCGGCGAGTTCCGGTGCGTGCTCGGCGATCTCGCGCCCGGCAAGAAGTCGGGCGCCGGGTTGTCAGAGGCGGCGCGCGCCGCGCTCGGCGTACGGGAAGGCGATGCGGTGCGCTGCGTGCCGCTGCATCAGCCGCAGGATGAACAATCGGGAGACGCGCAATGATCGTCGTTCGCGTAGTACAACGAGGCGATGTGGATGCGCTGATGCGGCTCGCGCAGGAAACCGGGCCGGGCCTGACCACCTTCAAACCGGATCGCGATGCGCTCGCGGCGCGTGTCGAGCGCGCGCGCCGCACGATGGAAGATCAGGCCGCGCCGCACGAGGCCGGTTATTTCTTCGTGATGGAAGACACCGCGACCGGCGACGTGGCCGGCGTCTGCGGTATCGAAACGGCGGTGGGTCTGCAGCAGCCGTTCTACAACTATCGCGTGAGCACGGTCGTGCACGCGAGCCAGGATCTCGGCATCTGGACGCGCATGCACGCGCTGAACATCTCGCACGACCTCACCGGTTATGCGGAAGTGTGCTCGCTGTTCCTGAGCCCGCGTTATCGCACGAGCGGCGTCGGCGGCTTGCTGTCGCGCTCGCGCTTCATGTTTCTTGCGCAGTTTCGCGAGCGTTTTCCGCAGCGTCTGTGCGCGGAGCTGCGCGGCCATTTCGACGAGCAGGGCACGTCGCCGTTCTGGCGCGCGGTCGGCTCGCATTTTTACCAGATCGATTTCAACGCGGCCGACTATTTGAGCTCGCACGGCCGCAAGGCGTTTCTCGCCGAGCTGATGCCGCGCTATCCGGTGTACGTCGAACTGTTGCCGGAAGAGGCGCAGCGCTGCGTCGGCCTCACGCATAACGACACGATCCCCGCGCGCCGCATGCTCGAAGCCGAAGGGCTGCGCTATGAGAATCACGTCGATATTTTCGACGCGGGTCCGGTGCTCGAATGCCATATCGCCGATTTGCGCACGGTGCGCGAAAGCGTGCTGGTGGCGGCTGAAATTGGCGAGGCAGCGGAGCAAGCCGCGCAGGACGGGCCGAAGTCGATGGTATCGAATACGTCGCTCGGCGATTTTCGCGTTGGCGTCGTGACGGGCGTGCCGCGCAACGGTGTGTGCCGGCTGAGCGCGGCCGAGGCCGACGCGCTTCGCGTGCAGGCAGGCGATCCGCTGCGGGTGCTGCCGTTGAAACACAAACAAGGATGATCATGAGCGAGCTTTTCATCGACGGCGAATGGGCCGCCGGCACAGGACCCGTATTCGCATCGCGCAATCCCGGCACGGGCGCGGTGGTGTGGCAAGGCAACAGCGCGTCGGCGGACGACGTCGATCGCGCGGTACGTAGCGCGCGCCGCGCGTTCGCCGCATGGTCGGCGCTGACGCTCGACGAGCGCTGCGCGGTGGTGCGCCGCTTCGCCGCGCTCGTGACAGAGCGCAAGGAAGCGCTCGCCGAAGCGATCGGCCGCGAGACCGGCAAGCCGCTGTGGGAGGCGCGCACCGAAGCGGCCTCGATGGCCGCGAAGGTCGAGATCTCGATTCAGTCCTACAACGAACGCACCGGCGAAAAGCGCTCGGCGATGGCCGACGGCACCGCGGTGCTGCGGCATCGTCCGCATGGCGTGGTGGCGGTGTTCGGGCCGTACAACTTCCCGGGCCATCTGCCGAACGGGCATATCGTGCCGGCGCTGATCGCCGGTAACGCGGTCGTGTTCAAGCCGTCCGAACTCGCGCCCGGCGTCGCGGCGCTGACCGTGCAGATCTGGCGCGATGCGGGGCTGCCTGCCGGCGTGCTCAATCTCGTGCAAGGCGAGAAGGACACCGGTATCGCACTCGCGAATCACCGGCAGATCGACGGTTTGTTTTTCACCGGTAGTTCGGATACCGGAACATTGTTGCACAAGCAATTCGGCGGACGGCCGGAGATCGTGCTCGCGCTCGAAATGGGCGGCAACAATCCGCTCGTGATCGGCCCGGTCGCGGACCTCGACGCCGCCGTGCACCACACGATTCAATCGGCGTTTCTGTCGGCGGGGCAGCGCTGCACGTGCGCGCGCCGCATCTTCGTGCCCGACGATGCGTTCGGCGAGCGTTTCCTCGCGCGCCTGACGGAAGTGACCGCGCGCATCGGCGTCGGTGAATACAACGCGGAGCCGCAGCCGTTCATGGGCGCCGTGGTGTCGGCGCGCGCGGCCTCGCGTTTGATCAGCGCGCAGGAGCGTCTGCTCGCGAGCGGCGCGAAGGCTCTGCTGAAAATGGAGCAGCGCGATCCGCAACTCGGCTTCGTCACGCCCGCGATTCTCGACGTGACCGACGTAAAGGAGCTGCCCGACGAGGAGCACTTCGGTCCGCTCGCGCAGATCATCCGCTACCGCAATTTCGACGACGCGCTCGAACAGGCGAACGATACGGAGTTCGGTCTCTCGGCGGGCCTGCTCGCCGACGACGAAGCGCTGTGGACGCATTTCCAGCGCACGATTCGCGCGGGCATCGTCAACTGGAACCGGCCCACCAATGGCGCATCTTCTGGAGCGCCGTTCGGCGGGCCGGGCCGCTCCGGCAATCATCGGCCGAGCGCGTACTATGCGGCCGACTACTGCGCATACCCAATGGCCTCGGTCGAGAGCGCGCAACTGAACATGCCCGCAAGCGTCTCGCCGGGCCTTCAATTCTAAGGATCGACGATGCTGCAAGCCACTGAAGCCAATTTCGACGGCCTGGTCGGCCCGACTCACAACTACGCGGGCTTGTCGTTCGGCAACGTCGCGTCGCAGAGCAACGAGAAGTCGGTCGCGAATCCGAAGGCCGCCGCGCGCCAGGGTCTGCGCAAGATGAAGCAGTTGGCGGACCTCGGCTTTCATCAGGGCGTGCTGCCGCCGCAGGAGCGTCCGTCGATGCGTCTGTTGCGCGAGCTCGGTTTTTCCGGCGACGATGCTTCGGTGATCGCGCGCGTCGCGAACAACGCACCCGAACTGCTTGCGGCGGCGAGTTCGGCCTCGGCGATGTGGACCGCGAACGCGGCGACGGTGAGCCCGTCCGCGGATACGCACGACGGCCGCGTGCATTTCACGCCGGCCAATCTGTGCAGCAAGCTGCATCGCGCGATCGAACATGAGTCGACACGCCGCACGCTGCGCGCGATGTTCAGCGACACCGACCGCTTCGTCGTGCACGAGGCGCTGCCCGGTACGCCCGCGCTCGGCGACGAGGGCGCGGCGAATCACACGCGCTTTTGCGAGCAATACAAGGCGCGCGGTGTCGAATTCTTCGTGTATGGGCGCAGCGAGTATCGTCGCGGGCCGGAACCGAAGCGCTATCCGGCGCGCCAGACGTTCGAGGCGAGCCGCGCGGTCGCGCATCGTCATGGCTTGCAGGAAGCGGCGACCGTGTACGCCCAGCAGAACCCTGAAGTGATCGACGCGGGTGTGTTCCATAACGACGTGATCGCGGTCGGCAATCGCAACACGCTGTTCTGCCATCAGCTCGCGTTCGTCGAGCAGCAGGCGGTGTACGACGAGCTGCGCGCGAAGCTCGCGAGCCTGCACGCAGGGTTCAACGTAATCGAAGTGCCCGACGCCCAGGTCAGCGTCGCCGATGCGGTGACGTCGTATCTGTTCAACAGCCAGCTACTGACTCGGCCCGATGGCAAGCAGGTGCTGGTCGTGCCGCAGGAGTGCCGCGAAAATCCGCGGGTGGCCGCGTATCTGGATGAGCTGACTTCGCACAGCGGTCCGATCGACGAAGTGCTCGTGTTCGATCTGCGCGAGAGCATGAAGAACGGTGGCGGCCCCGCATGTCTGCGTCTGCGCGTCGTACTCGACGACACGGAACGCGCGGCGGTCGCGCCGGGTGTGTGGATCGACGACACGCTGTTCGGCCGTCTCGATGCGTGGATCGAAAAGCACTACCGCGATCGTCTCGCACCCGCCGATCTGACCGATCCGAAGCTGCTGGTCGAGTCGCGCACCGCGCTCGATGAGCTGACGCAAATCCTCGCTCTGGGCTCGCTGTATGACTTCCAGCGCTGAGCACGTGATGGCGGCCCCGAGCGCGATGCTCGACGATTTTCTCGCGTGGACGCTCGCGGGTTCCCGGCCTGCCGCGCATCAAGCGCAAGGCACGTGTGCAAACGGCGTGCGCTGGACGTGGCAGGGCGACGGTGTGCTCGTCATCGAGCCCGCGGAGCGGCACGCGGACATCCGTAGCGTGCTCGTGTCGGCCGGCGTGCATGGCGACGAAACCGCGCCGATCGAACTGCTGTCGCGCATCGTCGCCGATATCGCGCAGGGCCGCGCCGTGCTTGCGTGCCGGTTGCTCGTGATTCTCGGCAACATCGAGGCGATGCGCGACGGCGGCCGCTATCGCGACGACGATCTGAACCGGCTGTTCAGCGGCCGTCATCTGCAACTGCCGCACAGTCATGAGGCGCCGCGCGCGGCCGCGCTCGAACAGGCCGCGACGCGCTTTTTCGCCGACGCGTCCGCCGCGCCCGGCGCGCGCTGGCATATCGACATGCATACGGCGATCCGCGCGTCGGTGTTCGAGCGCTTCGCGCTGTTGCCGCATACCGGCAAGCCGTTTTCGCGCGCGATGTTCGAATGGCTCGGCGACGCGCGTATCAGCGCGGTGCTGCTGCACACGACGAAGGGCAACACCTATTCGCACTTCACCGCGCAAGCGTGTGGCGCTGATGCGTGCACGCTCGAACTCGGCAAGGTGCGGCCGTTCGGCGAGAACGACCTGACGCGCTTCGAGGGCGCGGATCTCGCGGTGCGCGCGCTGCTGGCCGGCACGCGCGTGGATTCGCGAGCCAACACGCAAGCCGACGCGCAAGCCGCTTTGCCGCGTGTGTTCACCGTCGTCGATCAACTGACCAAGCAAAGCGACGCATTCGAGCTGCTGCTCGCGCCGGACGTGCCGAACTTCACGCCGCTCGTGAAGGGCAGCTTGCTGGCGCGCGACGGCGACTATCAATACACGGTGCAGCGCGACCAAGAGCGCATCGTGTTTCCGAACCCGACGGTCAAGCCCGGCCTGCGCGCCGGACTGCTCGTCGTCGACACCACCGCCGACACGCTGTCCAGACTTGTCTAGACAGGTTCCATGTACAATCGCCGGCTTCGCGGCTGTCGCATCTTTGGTCACGCCGGCCGCGCGAGTCCGAAGCGCGGCGGGCGTAATCCGCCTGTGCGCGCCGAATCGGCTCCGTTTCAGTCCACACCGTAAAGGAACATCCGTAATGAAGAAGAATTGGCCCAACCTGGCCGCGCTCGCGCTGGTCGCGACGGCGGTGTTGACGGCGGGCACCGCGTCGGCGGCTGAGATCAAGGAAGTGCGCTTCGGCGTCGAGGCGTCGTATGCGCCGTTCGAATCGAAATCGCCCGCTGGCGAGCTGCAGGGCTTCGACATCGACGTCGGCAATGCCGTGTGCGCGAAGCTGAAGGCCAAATGCGTGTGGGTCGAGAACTCGTTCGACGGCCTGATCCCGGCGCTCGAAGCGCGCAAGTTCAGCGCGATCAACTCGGACATGACGATCACCGATCAGCGTCGCCAGGCGATCGACTTCACCGATCCGATCTACACGATCCCGAATCAGATGATCGCGAAGAAGGGTAGTGCTCTGCAGCCGACGCCCGCATCGCTGAAGGGCAAGCACGTCGGCGTGCTGCAGGGCACGATCCAGGAAACCTATGCGAAGGCGCGCTGGGCGCCGGCCGGGGTCGACGTCGTGCCATATCAGACGCAGGACCAGATCTACGCGGACCTCGCGTCGGGCCGTCTCGATGCGTCGTTCCAGGACGCCGAAGCGGCATCGAAGGGCTTTCTGAAGAAGCCGCAGGGCGCGGGCTTCGAGTTCGCCGGTCCGGCCGTCAGCGACGACAAGCTGCTCGGCGCGGGTGTCGGCTACGGCGTGCGCAAGAACGACAAGGCACTGAAGGATGCGCTGAACGGCGCGTTGAAGGAGCTGAAGGCGGATGGCACGATCGACCGCCTCGCCGCCAGATACTTCGACGTGAAAGTCGTGCTGAAGTAACGATGCATCGAAGTGTGCAAAACGGCCGCTCGTTGCGAGCCGTTTTGCTTTCTGCACGCGTGTCGCAAACGTTCAACAAATATTTCGAGATATTGCCTCGTAAGCCTGTTCGTGCCCAATGACGCTGCGATAAAATTGCGACGCACACTGCCGCGCGCGACGGAGCTTTCAACGTCACAGAAACGCGCCAAACTGCAGCGAAAAACAGAACATAGCGGCCAGGCGCCGAGCGGGGACTGGAATGACCACCATCGCAATCGAGACTCTGAGCCACAGCGGCACGACCGACGACGCGTCGCTCACCGCCAGCTACGCGCGGCAGCCCATTCTGAATCGGGACGGCATGCTGTGCGGCTATGAGATCAAGGTGCGTGCGCCCGAGCTGCCGCTCGCCGACGCGGACCGCATCGCCCCGCAAGCCAATACCGATCTCCCTCCCGAAACCGACGCGTTGCCGGGCCGCGCGCCCACGCCGGTGCAACGCGTCGCGCGCGCGATCGTGCGCGGGCTCGTGCAGGGCGACGTGCGCGGCGCGCTGACCGGCCATCCGGCCTACGTCGACGTGAGCCGCGAGCTGCTGCTCGACGACGCGATCCTGAGACTGCCCGCCGAGCGCTTCATGTTTGAGCTGCCTTCATCGCTCGAAGTCGACGACGCGTTGATCGCGCGTGTCGTGTATCTGCACGGCCGCCGCTACCGCTTCGCGCTCGACGACGTCACGCAGCCCAACGAGACTTTCGCGAAGCTGCTGCCGTACGCCGAAGTCGTCAAGATCGACGTCATGCGCACACCGCGCGCGCTGCTGCCGAAGCTCGCGAGCGTGCTGAAGTCGGCTGGCAAGCTGCTGCTCGCATCAGGTGTCGATGCGCAGGCCGACTTCGAAACGGTGCACGAGCTCGGCTTCGACCGCTTCCAGGGTTATTACTTCGCGCGCGCGCAAAGCTCGGCGACGCGCCGCGTCAGCGCGCCGCGCCACGCGCTGCTCAATCTGCTGCAACTGCTCGCGGGCGACCCGACGGTCGCGCAGCTCGAAGCCGAGCTGAAGCTGAACCCGGTGCTCGTCATGCATCTGATGAAGCTCGCGAATTCGAGCGGCCTCGCGGTCGGTCACAAGGTGACGACGCTGCGCGACGCGATCAACGCGACCGGCACCGACCGCATCGCGCGCTGGACGCAGCTGCTGCTCTACGCCGACGGCCGCAAGGTCGCGCTGGAGGACGATCCGCTGCTGCAACTCGCGGCCACGCGCGCGCGCTTCATGGAACTCGCGATCGAGCGCATGCCCGAGGCGGGCCGCGACGAAGCCGATGCGGCCTTCCTGACCGGTGTGTTTTCGTTCGTCGATGCGGTGTTCGGCGGCTCGCTGGAAAAAACGCTGAACATCCTCACGCTGTCGCGGCCGATCCAGGCCGCGATCCTGCATCGCGAGGGCAGGCTGGGTCTGCTGTTGAGCGCGGTCGAAGCGCTCGAAGGCGGCGCATGGGAGCGCGTCGCCACGCTATGCGAGCGTCTTGCGCCGTTGACCGTGGAAGAGGTCGCGCAGATGGGTCTCGCGGCCGGCGCATGGGCCGGCGTCGCGGATCGCGGCGCGGAAGGGCTCGAGCGGATCGAGGATTGAGTGGGGTAAAAGCCCCACACGGTGCCCGGATGAAATCGTTTTCGGGCAAACACGGAAAGGATCGACGTGAAGCGGCGTGATCAACGATCGCGCCAAGTCTTCACATCGTCTCCATTTCGCGCATTTGCCCCTGGCCGAAAAAACGTCCTAACTCCCGTGCCAGTTCGTTGAGCACGCTCATCTCCTTCTGCGAGATGCGGCGCGCCTCCTGCGTATGCGACCAGTCGCCGTAGAGCAGCGCGACCGTCTGATCGGTTTCGTCGATGATCGGCAGCAGCACGAACGCGCGCGCATCGTCGAACGAGCGCCGGAACCACTCGGGCAGCCGCGCGACCATCTTCGGATCGCGCGCATTCTCGATGAAGATGCCCACCGAGTTCGCGATCGCGAGATGAAAAACGTCGGGTTCGAACGCGGTGTTGAACGCGAGCCGCGGCAGCGCCGCGTCGATCTTCGGCCCGAAGCCGAGACGCGCCCTGAACGATCCGTTGCTGTGCTTGACGTACACCACGGTGCGCGAGAAGCCGAGCGCCGCGAGCACGGTCTCGGCGGCCATCGCGAGCGCCGGTGCGAGCGGGCTGCCCTCGGGCAGGTCGCGCAGATCCTTCACCCCGATCTCGATGCGCGCCTCGGGTGTAAGCGCCTCGCGCGCGATCGCATCGGCATTCGCGCGTAACTCGACGATCTCGCGCATCACGCTGTCGCCGCCATCCTCGCGTGCTAGCGCGACGCTCATCTGCAGCAGCACCTCGGGGTCGGTGTTCAGCGCGCTGCTGTACTCGTGCGCAAGCTCGCCGATGCGTGCCTCGCGCTCCCCCTCGGGCATGTTCTGCTGGGTGAGCACGTCGGCGACCGCGGTCGAGTAATTGGTGATCGCGCGCAGCCACTGCACCTGGCGCGGTTGCGTCGCATCCTCCGCATCGAACTCACCCATGCCCGAGCGGATCGTGTCAGGCAGGCGCCAGCGCACCGCGGCTTCGGCGCCGATTTCATCGAACGTCACGCCGAGCACGAGCACGCACGCATCGGTTTCGAGTGCGCCGCCGTCGATATGGCGGCGAATCTGGTCCCATTCGGCGTCGAGATAGAACACGACCAGCAGCTTGCCGATCTGCCGCATCAGCGTGCAGACCACCGCTTCCTCGCCGGCGCGCAGGTCGCCGCGCTCGGTCAGCTTGCGCGCGACGCAGCCCGACAGCAGGGTGCGGTTCAGTTCGAGTTTCGCGTCGATGCGGCGCGGCGCGCTTTGGTGAAAGTGATCGACGATCTTCAGACCGACGACCAGATGGCCGACCGCATCCATGCCGAGCACCATCAGCGCGCGCGACACGGTCGTGATGTTGCCGCCGAACGCCATGTACATCGCCGAGTTCGCGAGCCGCAGCACCTTCTGCGTGAGCGCGAAGTCCGACAGCACCACTTGCACGAGGCCGGTGAAGTCGAGGTCGTCGTTGGTCACTGCCGCCATGGTGGTGCGCAGCGATTGCGACAGCATAGGGAAATCGCCGCGCTCGCTCATTCGCGTCCAGAGCCGGTCGAGCACTGCCGCCTTTACCATGTGAGTCCCGCAAAAGCCATACGTGTTCCAGTGAATGCCATGCCGGTCGTGAGCCGGCTTGTTGCGCTGCCTGGGCGTCGTGTCTGCATCGCCCGTTACGCGCCGTGCAACTGAAGCTCGCGCGATTCGAAGCGCTGCGCGAGTTCCTCGGACGGCAGCGCCTTGCAAACGAGCCAGCCCTGAATGTGATCGCAGCCCATCTCGGTGAGCAACGCGCGTTGCGCTTCCGTTTCGACACCCTCGGCTACCAGTTCGAGGTCGAGCGTCTGCGCAAGGCCAACGACAGCGCTAACGATTGCCTGATCGTTTCGCGAGGTTAGCAGATTCTCGACGAAACTCCGGTCGATCTTCAGCTTCGCGAGCGGAAAGCGCTGTAGGTACGCGAGGCTCGAATAGCCGGTGCCGAAGTCGTCGACGGCGAAGCGGATGCCCATCGCGGTCAGCTCTTCGAGCAAGCCTTTCGCGTGCGCCGGGTCGTGCATCAGCAGACTTTCGGTGATCTCGAAGACGAGGCGGCGCGGATCGATGCCGGTCAGCTCGATCGCCTCGCGCACCGAGTCCTTGAAGCGCGGATCGCGAAACTGCTGCGGCGACACGTTGACGGCCACGTACTGCAGCGAAATGCCCTTCGCGTCCCACTGGATCAGTTGCATGCACGCGACCTTCAGCACCCAGTTGCCGAGAAAGTTGATCAGCCCGATCGATTCCGCGAGCGGAATGAACATCGACGGCGGCACGAGGCCATGCACCGGATGCGTCCAGCGAATCAACGCCTCGACACCGACCACGCCCCGCGTGCGGCTGCTCGTGATCGGCTGGAAGTGTAGCGAAAACTCGCCGTTGCGTACGCCGTCGTAGAGGTCGGCCTCGAGTTTAAGGCGCTCGGCGTCGGCCGGGTTGTCGTCGGGTACGTAGAACGCCAGCGTGTTGCCGCCCGCGGCCTTCGCCTGCAACAGCGCGTGGTCGGCCCAGCGCAGCAGGTGCGTGTCGTGGCCGCCGGTGTCGTTGGCGTGGCGCACGTCCGGGTATAGCGCGATGCCGATGCTGGCCGACAGGTGCACCTGCTGACCCTTGAACACGTACGGCTGCTGGATCGCGGTCAACAGACGCCGCGCCAGCGCTTCGGCGGGCCGCCGCCGCGTCGGTACGGCTCGCGGCAGGCTTCACGAGGATCGCGAACTCGTCGCTGGCGACGCGCGCGATCGTTTCGTTCGGGCTCGTCATGTTCAACAGGCGCCGCGACGTGTCTCGCAGCATCTCGTCGCCGGCGTCGTAGCCGAGTGCGCGATTCACGCGCTGATAGTCGTCGAGATCGAGCAGCAACAGCGCGACCGGCGTGCCGTGCGCGTCGGCCTTCTGTTGCGCGTCGAGCAACGCGTGCAGCAAGCCCGACTGGTTCGGCAGGCTGGTCAGCCGGTCCAGATGCAGCGCCTGGGTCAGGCGCTCTTCGGTGGCACGCCACGACGACACGTCGAAGCCGGCGATCGCGTAGCCGTCGACGCCGTCGTGGCTGCTGCGCACGACCCGCAGCTCGACCGTGATCGGATAGGTCAGCGACTTGACGAGCCCGAGCGTCGCTTTCTCGACGTTGCCCGAGGCCGCCGCGAGCTTGAGCAGCGCGTCGAGGCGCGGCACGTCGGCGGGCGCGACCAGATCGTGCAGCGTCGCGGTTTTCAGGTATTCGCGGTGATAGCCGATGAAGCGCAGGCTCGCGTCGGACACGTAGATGAAGCGCAGCGCATCGTCGACGTGCGCGAGCAGATCGACCGCGCCGACCACCTGTTCCAGTGGGGGCGGGCGGTTCGCGCTGCGCGGCTGGTCGTCGTCCTCGCGCCGGCCGAACGCCCGCAGCCGGTCGATGACCGTGCGCAAGGAGCCCCGGCGGGGCGCGGTGATCGTGTTCGCTTCCATGTTTGTCGCTGGCAACCTGGGTTCGTCCGCGGGCGGGGCTGCTTGTCCGCCGGTCCGGGCGGCCAGGAGATAGCAGGCCGCCCCATCAGAACGAGATAACGACGCATGCGGGGAAATCTTTAGCGGCCCGTGGAGAAAAACATCTGGTAAGGAGACGCCCGGCGCCGTCGCCGGGACGATTCGGTTAAAGTGACGCCGCTTCGCGGCCGTTAATACGGCGAATCCCCTTTATTTGGCGACGCTGATGACGTCGCGCTGCATAGACTTTCCGAACCTTGCACTGATGATCCATGTCCGAACGCCCCGTCGTCAGGTCCGCCAGAGCCCCACGGCCCGTCCCGCGGGACGTCGAGGTGCGTGATGCCCTCGCCGGCGTGTCGGCCGGCTTTCGTGAGCACGGGCAGCTGGACGCTGCCCCGCAGTACGTCTATGTCGGCCGCCAGCCGATTCTCGATCGCGATGGCGCGCTTCACGCCTACGAGCTGCTGTTCCGTGCCGGAACGTACAACTACGCCGAAATCAGCGACGACACGCAGGCCACCGCGCAGGTGGTCGCGCGCACGATCGGCGGAATCGGCGTACCCGCCGTGCTCGGCCAGCATCGCGGCTTCGTCAATATTGATCGCGCGCTGCTCTTTAGCGACATCGTCCATCTGATGCCGCCCGAGCGCTTCGTGCTCGAAATCCTCGAAACCGTGCGCTACGACGCCTCGCTCGCCCGTCGTCTCGGCGAGTTGCGCAGCGCCGGCTTCCAGGTCGCGCTCGACGACGTGCACGATCTGTCCGACGAGCTGAGCGCGATGCTGCCGTACGCCGACATCGTCAAGATCGATTTCCTGCAGACGCCGCGCCGCGCCGTCGCGGAGCTCGCGTCGACGCTGCGCGGCCAGGGCAAGACGCTGCTCGCCGAGAAGGTCGAGACACGCGAGGACTTCGCGCTCGCCCACGAGCTCGGTTTCGATCTGTTCCAGGGCTACTTCTTCGCGCGGCCGCAGGTGCTGGCCGCGCCGCGCAACCGCTCGCTGCGTCCGGGCCTGCTGCGGCTGCTCGCGCTGCTATCGCGCGACGCCGGCATCGTCGAGCTCGAGGCGGAGCTGAAGGTCAACCCGGGCGTGGTCGTGCAACTGCTGCGGCTCGTCAATTCGAGTGCATTCGGCCTCGGGCGCAACATCGCGTCGCTGCGCGAGGCGATCATCGCGACCGGCACGCGGCAGATCGCGCGCTGGGCGCAACTGCTGTTGTACTCGGATACCGGCGACCTGCCGTGGCGCGCCGATCCGCTCGTGCAACTGGCGGCGACGCGCTCGCGCTTCATGGAGCTCGCCGCGGCCTGGCTGCGTCCGGCCGACGGCGAATTCGCCGACGCCGCGTTCATGACCGGGATTTTTTCGCTCGTGCATATCGTGCTCGACAGCACGCCGGACGCGGTGCTCGAGAAACTCGGCCTCGCGCCGCAGATTCGCGACGCGATCGTCGCGCGCAAGGGCGAACTGGGCGCGCTGCTGCTGATCGCCGAGGTCGCGGGCGAGGGCGGCGACGCGGCGCCCGTCGCGACGGCGGCGGGCTTACACGCGCTGACGCCCGACGTGCTGTCGGAGCTGAACCTGTCGGCGGCGGCGTGGTTCGGCGCGCACGTGGCGGAATTGGGCGTTTGATGCGTCGAGCTCGCGCGCCGCACCCTTTCGATTCGCCTTGTGATCCGGGCGACGAGCCACGCCGCGTGCGCATCCGTGGTCCAATAGGGAGTTCAGCGACGGCCTGTGACGTCGGCCGAAGCTCTCTCCGATGGACCCGATCAATTGCGTGCGCTCACGCGTAGAGGAGCAGATGAAGACAAAACACATACCGGCGGTACTGGCCGCCATCATGGCGTTCGGATTCACAATGCATTCGCCGCTCGCCTCGGCAACCCTGAATCCCGGCGATACGGCTCCGACGTTTACCGCCGAGGCCTCGCTCGGCGGCAAGACCTACACGTATTCGCTCGCCGACGAACTGAAGAAGGGCCCGGTCGTGCTGTACTTCTATCCGGCCGCGTTCACGAAGGGCTGCACGATCGAGGCGCACCAGTTCGCCGATGCGGTCGACGAATACAAGAAGTACGGCGCGACGGTGATCGGCGTGTCGCACGACAACATCGATACGCTGACGAAGTTTTCGGTCAGCGAATGCCGCAGCAAATTCCCGGTCGCGGCCGACGCCGACGCGAAAGTGATCAATGCGTACGACGCGGCCATGCCCTTGAAGGCCGGCATGGCGAATCGCGTGTCGTACGTGATCTCGCCCGACGGCAAGATCATCTACGAGTACACGAGCCTGTCGCCCGACAAGCATGTCGAGAACACGCTGAACGCGCTCAAGGAGTGGGCGGCCGCGCATAAGGGGCAGTGAGGGGCCGTGCGCGGTGTCGCGTTTGCCCGCGCTAGCCGACTAAAAACGTTTTGCCAGATGAGTTTGCGATGCCGATTGTCGTTGCGTTGATTGCGCTGATCGCGCTGGGGTACGGCGCGGTGCGTGCCTTTTATGCGCTGCAGGCCGCTTTCGGGCTGGCGGTGGCGGAGGGTGTGGCTGTGCTGGTTGCGTTGCTGATCGCCGGTGCGCTCGCGTACTGGCGGCAGCGGCGCCGCGAAGTCGCGCCGAACGTGCGCGACGGCGACTGGACGCACGAATTGAAGGGCAGTTGGGGCTCGGTGCGGCTCGCGGCGGACAAGCGGCTCTGCGAGATTCGCGTCGGCGACCAGCAGGGCGCGTATATCTTCGCCGATCTGCTCGCCGCCGAAGCACAGGGCCGCGACGCACAGGCGCGGCTCGCGCTGAAGGTCAAGGACTCACGGCACGGCGAGTGGCTCGTGCCGATGTCGAACGAGCGGGCGGCGCGCCGATGGCAGCGGATTTTCTCGCTGGCCATCGAGCAGAAGCTGTGAGCGCCACCTTCACTACATCATGACGACGTCGGCGCTGCGCCACCCGCGCGCCGTGCCTTTCTCGCCTCCCAGCGCACGCGGATGCGATCCATGTACAGATAGACGACCGGCGTCGTATAGAGCGTCAGCATCTGGCTGACGATCAGCCCGCCGACGATCGAAATACCGAGCGGCGCGCGCATCTCCGCGCCTTCGCCGCTGCCGAACGCGAGCGGCAACGCGCCGAGCAGCGCGGCGAAGGTGGTCATCATGATCGGCCGGAAGCGCAGCAGACAGGCCTGGTAGATCGCGTCGCGCGACGACATTCCCTTGCGCGACGCGTCGATCGCGAAGTCCACCATCATGATCGCGTTCTTCTTCACGATGCCGATCAGCAGGATCACACCGATCAGCGCGATGATGCTGAACTCGGTCTTGAACAGCAGCAGCGCGAGCAGCGCGCCGACGCCCGCGGACGGCAGCGTCGACAGGATCGTCAGCGGGTGGATGTAGCTCTCATACAGGATGCCGAGCACGATATACACCGCCGCGAGCGCGGCGAGGATCAGGATCGGCTGGTCGGACATCGACTGCTGGAACGCCTGCGCGGTGCCCTGGAAGCTGCCGTGAATCGTGGCGGGCATGCCGATTTCGGCCATCGTGTCGTAGATCGCCTGGGTGGCGGTGGACAGCGACACGCCCGGCGGCAGGTTGAACGAGATCGTCGAGGCGACGAACTGGCTCTGGTGATTGACCGATAGCGGCGTGGTGCCCGGCCCGAAGCTCGCGATCGCCGACAGCGGCACCATCGTTTCCTTCGCGGTCGACACCGCCGAGCCCGACGACGCGCTCGACTTGCCGCTCGCCGCGATGGAATTGATGGCCTGATTGCGCGCGGAGTCGGCTGCGATGCTGGCCGCGCTCGTCGCGGTGGTGGCGCCCGTGCCGCCGGTTGCCGCGCTCGTCGTGGTCGACGTGCTGGTCGCTCTGGACGTCACGGTGCCGGCCGGCGCGTTGGTGGTCTGCGCGCCGCTCGCGCTGCCGCCCGACGTGCTGACGAAAATCTGCTTCAGCATCTCCGGGCTCTGCCAGTATTGCGGCGCGACTTCCATCACGACGTGATACTGGTTCAGCGGGTTGTAGATCGTCGACACCTGGCGCTGGCCGAACGCGTCATACAGCGTGTTGTCGATCTGCGCGGGCTTGATGCCGAGGCGCGATGCCGTGGCGCGGTCGATCGTCACCATCGCTTCGAGACCGCCTTGCTGCTGGTCGGAGTTCACGTCCGCGAGCTCCTTGCGTGCCTGCAGCGCCTCGGTGAGCTTGGGCCCCCACTTGTACAGATCGGGCGTCGAGTCGGCGAGCAGCGTGAACTGATACTGCGCGTTCGACTGCCGGCCGCCGACGCGGATGTCCTGCACCGCCTGCAGGAACGTGCGCGCGCCGGCCACGTCGCCGAGCGGCGCGCGCAGTTGCTGGATCACCTGGTCGGCGGACAGCTTGCGTTCGCTCTTCGGCTTCAGCGACACGAACATGAAGCCCGAGTTGGTCTGCCGGCCGCCGGTGAAGCCGACCACGCTGTCGACCGCGGGGTTCTTGCCGACGATCGCCATCATCTCCGAGAACTTGCCTTTCATCGCCTGGAACGACGTGCTCTGGTCGGCCTGGATGCCGCCGATCAGGCGCCCCGTGTCCTGCTGCGGGAAGAAGCCCTTTGGCACGATGATATAAAGCGCCACGTTCAGCGCGATGGTCAGCAGCAGAACCATGACGATCAGGAGCGGATGCACGAGCGCCCAGCCGAGCGTGCGCTCGTAGCCGCGATGCATCGACGTGAAGCCGCGTTCGAGCCAGCGGCCGAAGCGGTTTTCCTCATGCTTTTCGTGCGGCTCGCGCAGGAGGCGCGAGCACATCATCGGCGTGAGCGTCAGCGATACGACCAGCGACACCGCGATCGCCAGCGACAGCGTCAGCGCGAACTCACGGAACAGCCGCCCGACGATGCCGCCCATCAGCAGGATCGGCAGGAACACGGCGACGAGCGAGATGCTGATCGACATCACCGTGAAGCCGACCTCGCGCGCGCCGAGGAACGCCGCTTTCATGCGCGGCACGCCGTCTTCGATGTGGCGCGAGATGTTTTCGAGCACGACGATCGCGTCGTCGACGACGAAGCCGGTCGCGATGGTCAACGCCATCAGCGACAGATTGTCGATCGAGAAGCCCATCAGGTACATCGCGCCGAACGTGCCGACGATCGAGATCGGCACGGCCACGCTCGGAATCAGCGTGGCGCGCCAGTTGCGCAGGAACAGGAACACGACCATCACGACGAGCGCGATCGCGATCACGAGCGTGCGCCCGGTGTCCTTCAACGACGCGCGGATCGTCGTCGAGCGGTCCGAGGTCGGCGCGATGTCGACGTCGGCGGGCAGCGACGCGTGCAGTTGCGGCAGCATCGCCTTCACGCGGTCGACGGTCTCGATGATGTTCGCGCCCGGCTGCCGGTACAGGATCACGAGCACCGAGCGCTTGCCATTGAAGAGACCGAGATTGCGCAGATCTTCGACCGAATCGACGACTTCGCCCATGTCGGAGAGTTTGACCGGCGCGCCGTTGCGATAGGCAATGACGAGGTCCTTGTATTGCGACGCCTTGCTCGCCTGGTCGTTGGTGTATAGCTGTACGCGGTTCTCGCCGAACTCGATCGAGCCCTTCGGGCTGTTCGCGTTGGCCGCGGCGAGCGCCGCGCGCACGTCCTCGAGGCCGATGCCGTAATGCGACAGCGCGTGCGGCAGCAACTCGACGCGCACGGCCGGATTCGCCGAACCGCTGACATCCACTTCGCCAACCCCCTGCACCTGCGACAACGACTGCTGCAGCACCGTCGCAGCCGAATCGTAGAGCTGGCCCGCCGTCCGCGTGCTCGACGTCAGGGCGAGAATCAGGATCGGCGCGTCGGCCGGGTTGACCTTGTGGTAGGTCGGGTTGCTGCGCAGGCTCGCGGGCAGGTCGGCGCGCGCTGCGTTGATCGCCGCCTGCACGTCGCGCGCGGCGCCGTTGATGTTGCGGTTCAGGCCGAACTGCAGCGTGATGCGCGTCGAGCCGACCGAGCTCTGCGACGTCATCTCGGTGACGTCGGCGATCGAGCCGAGATGCCGCTCGAGCGGACTCGCGACGCTCGTCGCGACGGTCTCCGGGCTCGCGCCCGGCAGCGTCGCCTGCACCGAGATGGTCGGGAAGTCGACCTGCGGCAGCGGCGCGACCGGCAGCTTCGTGAACGCGAATACCCCCGACAGCGCGATGCCGATCGCCAGCAGCGTGGTGGCGACCGGACGGGAGATAAACGGACGCGACAGGTTCATCGCTCAGTTCCTTGCATCGGTGGCCGGCGGCGTGGCGCTACCGGACGAATCGCCTCGGTTAAAGCGCTCGCGCAGCCGGCGGCCGAGCGAATCGAACGCAAGGTAGATCACCGGCGTCGTGAACAGGGTCAGCAGCTGGCTCACGATGAGGCCGCCGGCAATCGCGATACCGAGCGGCCGGCGCAGCTCCGAGCCCGCGCCGGTGCCGAGCATCAGCGGCAGCGCGCCGAGCAGCGCGGCGAGCGTGGTCATCAGGATCGGCCGGAAGCGCAGCAGACACGCCTGGTAGATCGCCTCGCGCGGCGGCTTGCCTTCCTCGCGCTCGGCGTAGAGCGCGAAGTCGATCATCATGATCGCGTTCTTCTTCACGATACCGATCAGCAGCACGATGCCGATGATGCCGATGATGTCGAGATCGTGGCCGGTGATCAGCAGCGCGAGCAGCGCGCCGACGCCGGCCGACGGCAGCGTCGACAGAATCGTGATCGGATGGATGAAGCTCTCGTACAGCACGCCGAGCACGATGTACATCGTGACGATCGCGGCGAGGATCAGGAACAGCTCGTTGGCGAGCGACGCCTGGAACGCGAGCGCCGCGCCCTGGAAGCGCGTCTGGAACGACGCGGGCAGACCGACGTCCTTCTCGGCCCGCTGGATCGCCTGCACGGCTGCGCCGAGCGACGAACCCGGCGCGAGGTTGAACGACACCGAGGTGGCCGGGAACTGGCTCAGGTGCGTGACCAGCAGCGGCGCGGGCCGCTCGATGAACTTCGCGATCGACGATAGCGGCACCTGGCCGCCCGTCGACGTGGAAGAGGGCAGGTAGATCGAGTTCAGCGAGGTGGTGTAGTGCTGCATCGTCGGCTGCGCTTCGAGAATCACGCGGTACTGGTTCGACTGCGTGAAGATCGTCGAAATGATGCGCTGGCCGAACGCGTCGTACAACGCGTTGTCGATGGTGGCCGGTGTGATGCCGAAGCGCGCGGCGGTCGCGCGGTCGATCTCGATGAATACCGAGCGGCCGTTGTCCTGCAGATTGGTTGCGACGTCCGCGAGCTCGGGCGACTGCTTGAGCCGGTCGACCAGCTTCGGCACCCACGTGGTGAATTCGCTGATGTTCGGATCGGTCAGCATGAACTGATACTGCGTCGGGCTGACGGTCGAGTCGATCGTCAGGTCCTGCACCGGCTGCATGTAGAGCGAGGCGCCTGGAATGTGCGCGACGTCCTTCTGCAACTGGCGGATCACGTCGCTCGCGGTATGGCTGCGGTCGTCGCGCGGCTTCAGGTTGATCAGCATGCGGCCGCTGTTCAGCGTGATGTTGGTGCCGTCCACGCCGATGAACGAGGTCAGGCTTTCGACGTCCGGGTTCTTCAGGATCTGGTCGGCGAGCGCCTGCTGACGCTCGGCCATCGACGCGAACGACACCGACTGCGGCATCTGCGTGATCGCCTGGATCACGCCGGTGTCCTGCACCGGGAAGAAGCCCTTCGGCACGTACACGTACAGCAGGCCGGTCAGCACCAGCGTGAGCACCGCGACGACCAGCGTGGAGCGCTGACGGTTCAGCACCCACGTGAGCGCGACCGCGTAGCGCGCGATCACCCAGTCGATGAAGCGGTGCGCCTTCGCCTCGAAACGGTGACTGTCGTGCGGCGGCGTGTGGCGCAACAGCTTCGCGCACATCATCGGCACGAGCGTCAGCGACACGACCGCGGAGATGACGATCGTCACCGCGAGCGTGATCGCGAATTCGTGGAACAGGCGCCCGACCACGTCGCCCATGAAGAGCAGCGGAATCAGCACCGCGATCAGCGAGACCGTCAGCGAAATGATCGTGAAGCCGATCTGCTTCGAGCCCTTCAGCGCGGCTTCGAGCGCCGTGTCGCCTTGCTCGACGTAGCGCGCGATGTTCTCGATCATCACGATCGCGTCGTCGACGACGAAGCCGGTGGCGATGGTCAGTGCCATCAGCGACAGGTTGTCGAGCGAGAAGCCGCACAGGTACATCACCGCGAGCGTGCCGATCAGCGACAGCGGCACCGACAGGCTCGGAATGATCGTCGCGTAGATGTTGGCGAGGAACAGGTACATCACCAGCACGACCAGCACGACCGACATCGCCAGTTCGAACTGCACGTCGCGCACCGACGCGCGGATCGTCGTGGTGCGGTCGGTGACGACCTGGACGTCGAGCGCGGCGGGCAGCGACTGCTGCAGCTGCGGCAGCAGCGCCTTGATGCTGTCGACCACCTGGATCACGTTCGCGCCCGGCTGGCGCTGCACGTTCAGGACGATCGCGGGCGTGTTGTCGACCCACGCGCCGAGCTTGGTGTTCTCCGGACCCGAGACGATGCTCGCGACGTCGGTCAGCATCACGGGACGGCCGCTCTTGTACGCGACCACCGCGCTCTTGTACTCGTCGGCGTCGGTCAACTGGTCGTTCGAGTTGATCGTGTAGTTGCGCGTCGGGCCGTCGAAATTGCCCTTCGGCGTGTTGACGTTCAGGTTCGAGACCGTGGTGCGCAGGTCGTCGAGATTCAGGCCGTACGCGGCGAGCGCGCGCGGGTTCGCCTGAATGCGGATCGCCGGGCGCTGGCCACCCGACAGGCTGACGAGACCCACCCCCGCGACCTGCGAAATTTTCTGTGCGAGACGCGTGTCGGCGAGATCCTGCACCTGCGTGAGCGGCAGTGTCTTCGACGTGATCGCGAGCGTGATGATCGGCGCGTCGGCGGGGTTGACCTTCGCGTAGATCGGCGGCGCGGGCAGGTCGGACGGCAGCAGGTTGCCTGCCGCGTTGATCGCCGCCTGGACCTCCTGCTCGGCGATGTCGAGCGGCAGGTCGAGGCTGAACTGCAGCGTGATGATCGACGAGCCGGCCGAGCTTTGCGACGACATCTGGTTCAGCGACGGCATCTGCCCGAACTGCCTCTCGAGCGGCGCCGTCACCGAGGACGTCATCACGTCCGGGCTCGCGCCCGGATAGAAGGTCTGCACCTGGATCGTCGGATAGTCGACCTCGGGCAGCGCGGACAGCGGCAGAAAGCGCAGCGCGACGAGGCCGACCAGCATGATCGCCGCCATCAGCAGCGCGGTGCCGACAGGACGCAGAATAAACGCGCGGGATGGATTCATGCGGTAAGTGCCGTGCCTTTACTTTATTGCGATGCTTGCGCCGCGTGCCGGCCGCGATGCGCGTGCGCGCCCGAGGCGGCCGAGGCGCCCGCCGGAGCGCTCGCGCCGGACGCGCCACGCGGCCGCTCGGCCGGAATCGTGATCTTCGCGCCTTCGCGCAGCCGGTCCGAACCGTCGACCACGACGCGCTCGCCGACCGCGAGGCCCGACTGGATGCTGGTGCGCTCGCCGTCGACCGGGCCGACCTTGACCTGGCGCACGGTGACCGTGTTGTCGGCCTTCACGACGTACACGAAGGTACCCATCGAGCCGTTGAGCACCGCCGAGGTCGGCACGATCACCGCGTTCCTGATCGTATCGACGAGCAGGCGAGTGTTGACGAACTGGTTCGGGAACAGGCCGTTGTCCTTGTTCTCGAAGATCGCGCGCAGTTTGATCGTGCCGGTGGTCGTGTCGATCTGATTGTCCATCGTCTTTAGCGTGCCGACTTCGAGCGGATGCATGTTGCTGCGGTCGTACGCGGTGGCCGATAGCGACTCGCCGTTCTGCGTGTGCTGGATGATCTGCTGCAGATTGTCTTCGGAGGTCGTGAACACCACGCTGATCGGATCGAGCTGCGTAATCACGACGATGCCGTTGGTGAGGCCCGAGGTCACGTAGTTGCCCGGGTCGACCTGGCGCAGACCGACGCGTCCCGACACCGGCGCGGTGATGCGCGCGTACACGAGGTCGAGCTTGAAGCTGTCGACGTTCGCCTGGTCGGCCTTCACGGTGCCCTCGTATTGCCGTACCAGCGACGCCTGGGTGTCGACCTGCTGACTTGCTATCGAGTCCTGCGCGAGCAGCGTCTGATAGCGCTTCAGATCGAGCCGTGCAGTGGCGAGCAGCGCCTCGTCGCGCACTAGCGTGCCCTCGGCGTTGCGCAGCGAAATTTCGTACGGACGCGGGTCGATCTGGGCCAGTACGTCGCCTTTCTTGACCATCTGGCCTTCCTTGAAATAGACGTCCTGCAGCACACCGCTGAGCTGCGGCAGCACGGTGACGGTGGCGAGCGGCGTGACCGTGCCAAGCGCGGTCAGCACGACCGGCATCTCGCCCTGCGTCGCGGCGGCGACGTGCACCGGCTGCGCCATGTTGGCCATCGCGTTCGGACCGCCGCGGCCGAAGCGGCCGCTGCGCGCGCCGCTCGCCGCACCCGGCGCGCTCGCGCCGCTGCCGGGCCCGCCCCACGGATGCCAGCGCCACAGCACGACGCCGAGCACGACCAGCGCCGCGACGATCAGCGCGACGGTGCGGCCGCGGTGGCGTTTCACCGCGCCGGGCGCGCTAGATTGCGCGCCGTTCGCGGACGGCTGGGATGCGGCAGGGCGTTGGGTTTCCGGGTGCTTTTGTTGTTCGTCCATCGGTTCGGTCGGGTGGCTGGCTTGATGATGTGAGCCGCCGATGCGGTCGCCGCCATTCGAAGGGCGGCGGCCCACATGGGCGGCATGTCAGGCGGTCGTGGCGGCGGGCGCCGCGCAATGTTCAGCGCGATGCTACCCGAGGCGCGGGACAGAGATGTTAACGCAATGCGGAATCATCACGGCTGGACGCGGCCGTTTCGACGGCGCTCACGGCTCGCGGCGCGCGGTCCCGCGACGGGATGCGTGATCGTACGTTGCGGCGTCTGTAACAGTCCAGCCGCGTATTTTTCGGTTGATTACGAAGGTTACAGGATGTCGGCGAATTGTCGGGCGAGGGCGGGCCGCCGTCGCCACTCTCGCGGATCGCGGGCGGCTGGCGCCGGGTTCGATCCGCGCGGGGCGCCGTTTGGCGCCCGTTGCCGCCGACGGCTTATTCGTCGAGCCGGCGCCCCGGCGTGCCGCCGATCTCCAGTACGATCTTGTCGATGCATTCGAGCAGCGCGGGCGCGGCGTGAGTGATCAGCCAGTCGCGCGGACATTGGTCCGCCGAGCCGCCGCAATTGACTGCGTAGCGCTCGCCCGACGGTCCGACGAAGCCGAGCGCGATCGCGTTCAGCCCGTTGTACCACTCGCCGGTGGCGATTGCGAAGCCCCGCTCGAGGGTGTCCTGGATCCCGCTTGCGAGACGGCTGCCGATATAGCCCCAATCGTCACCTTCGGCCGTCTGCAGGCCGACCAGCAGACGGTCGCGGTCGGGTGGCGCGAGCGCCGCGAGGTACGCCCGGCCGACCGCGGTGCGCGTCAAACTCATGCGCGAACCGATTTCGAGTCGCGACACGAGCACCGCCGAACGCGGCCGGATCGCGTCGATGACGACCATGTCGTAGCGGTCGCGCACCGCGAGATGCACTGACAACGCAGTGCGTTCCGCGAGTTCGATCAGAAACGGCCGCGCGCGCGAGCGGATGTCGAAGTTGCGCAGAAAGCCGTTGCTCAGTTCGAGCACCGACGAGGTCAGCACGAAGCGCTCGCTGTCGGGTAGTCGCAGCAGAAAACCGGTGCCCACGAGCGTCGCGGTGATGCGCGACATGGTGGGCTTCGGGATGCCGGTCAACTCGGCGAGTTCGCGATTGCTGAGCGGTGCGTGCGCGGCCGCGACGGCGCGCAGTACGGTCAGGCCGCGCGCGAGCGCGGTGACTTCATCGCCTGGGCCGTCTCGATCTTTGCTGGCGGGGACTTTGGTGGCGACAGGTTGGTTCGGAGTGGATCGGTTCATGCGTTTTTTTGGAACAGCATTTCAAATTGTTCGTGCGACAACTGTTGACGGCCGCTCACAGAGGACAGGGGCATCTCGAAACCGGGGCACCCATTCATATATATTTAAGAAAAGTCATTGTATCGGAAGAAATTGCCGATCGATGGTCGAGTAAAACTTTTTGCTTGACTTAGTCAGCATAACCATAAAAAATGGAACCTCATTTCGAAAGTCGCCTTGTCTCCGCAGCATTATGGTGCGCGTGGGCGGAAAATCCCAAAATCCAGGATAGATTGCCTGTCCAATGCGCTTGCGCCTTTCGAATATCTTCTCTCAGGTTCTAGCACGGCCCTCGGAATGGCTAGAACTTTTTAAGGCGTCGCGGCAACGTGACGCCTTTTTTTTGTCGTTATTGGGACACAACAAAGTCTGCAGCAACGGGAATAACCGAGTTCAGAGACAACAAAGTCTGCAGCAACGGGAAAAGTCGTTGTGCGCCGCGCAATTTCATCGGCAATTTTGAGCGGTCTCGAGATACTTGGTTTGACAGCAGATTTGTCGGGTGCGCGAGCTTTTGATCACCCTAATGCCAAGGCTCCCTCGCGTCACGCCGCTTGTCGCAATCTGAATCCGCGCCTCCTTGCTGACGAGCGCGGCACCTATTCTTATTCCAGTCGTCGTGCCGGTACTGGACCGTGCCCGGGCTCGCGGGCGCCGGTTCGCTCTCGATGCAAACAAGAGTTCCGACAATCTCGGGTTGCTGGAAGCACGCGCTTACACCGGTCGTAACGAGCGCGCGACTAATGAGGAGCGGCAAAAGGGAGAGTTCCATGCGCTGCTCCCACCGGACATGTCCCGTGGCTTTCGTTACCCGAAGTGGGCCCAGCCTGATTGTCCGAAGGCGGCGCTGCGTCCATTCGTCGACGCAAATCCGAGCCGCTGGGTCATTCGCTCACTCATGGTGAGCAAACGCGACGTCCTTCATGGGAAGGCAGGTCGAAAGATCATTCTCGACGTTGTTGTTCCATTCATTCTGTTGGGTCGAGAGCAGCCTGCTATGCAGGCTTGCCTGCACGCGAACTGACCTTTGCCTGCAGTATGGCTCGCGCTGTCGGCCCGAATCTGGTCGGCTGGCAGTCGGAGCCTGAGCGGCATCCAGTTCAGTCAGGCGCGCGCTGCTGACAATGTCATTCAAGAAGTAAATTTCTCGTTGACATTGTCAGAATATGCCGTACTCTGCAGGTGTGCGAACTCCAGTGGGAGTGCAGATGCGTGATGACCTGCATACGACAGTTGCCTTGAGGCCGCATTGGCGGAAGGCCGTGCGTGCCGTTGAGAAGCCGGACAAGGCTGAAGCGGTGCTGGAAATCCATCGTGCTGCCTGTCGTGAATGGGAGGATGGCGTACGCCCAACGTGGTTCGCGGAGCTGGCTCTAAAAGTCGAAGTGGCTCGGAGGGACCTGTTCAGTATCGACAGTGTTCTCGCCGTCGTGGACGACTTCGAGCAAAGTGCAAAGACGCCAGTCGAGCGAAATGTCTGTGAAGTCGCTCGCCGGGTTGCGTATGGTGGCCCGATAGACAAGCTGGTGGGAGCCGTCCGCTCTGCTGTGATTGGCGACTGCGCGCGGCACGGTATCGAACACTGCGCGTTATCTGTTGCAGACGAATTCAACGAATCACAGAGCTTTCAATTGCGCCGGGCCATGACCAAACTTGCGGCGGATATCGACTTCACCGCGGAGCCGGCTCCCCGTCTGTGCAAGAAGCTCGATAAAGGTCCAATGCTCGATCTGCCTCTAGATATCAAACTAGGTTTATGAGCCTTCAGGCCTCGCGCGACCAAGCCCCTTCGGCCACCTTCCGGGTAACGGACGGGCCCGCACACAAAACAGCCAAGGCGCACCTGGTCCGCCTCGGGGTGGATATCACTGTGCGTCCTGACCGCCTCTCGGCGTATTGTTTCCGCCAGTCGGATGGTCTCGCTCACGACCTGATGACGTTGATCGGTGCGGTCAAATATGCCGACCGAAGCTTGATGCGCCATCACTCGAAGGGATGGGGGCGTCGCTTGCATATCGAACTGCCCGTTTTCAAACGGAACGTTTGGCTCCAGTCGTCGGTTCAGGATGCACTTGCCCATTGCCTGAACTATTTGACCGGAGACGTCTGGTCGTTCTCCTTTACTGAGCGAACGGGTGTTCCTCCGACGCTGGAGCAGTCGCCTTTAAACAATATCTCATTAAGCAATCGCGAGCTTCTGTTTGTTCCGTTCAGCCATGGATTGGACTCGTACGGACAAGTCCGGCTGTGGCAGCTTGCGCAACCGAATACCGAAGTTGTTTGCATCTATGCTGACGCACGTGCGTCAGGCGTAGTCAAAGGCAATGGATCGAGATGCAAGGTGTCCGAGGGCGTTCAGTACCTTCGGCTCCCGGTGGCTGTGAAGACGACGCGGCGAGCGGAGCCCAGCTTCAGGTCGCGGCCATTCCTGTTTTATCTTCTCGCCAGTTTCGGTGCGATTGAGTCGGGAGCGAACAGGGTCATGATTCCCGAGAACGGCCAGGGCAGCATAGGCGGGTCATTGGTCACCACAGGACATGAGCCGAAGCACCGGAGTTGCTACCCAGGCTTCACGAAGAAGCTTTCCCGTTTCATCGAAGCATTGACCGGGGCGCGGGTGGAGTTCTATCATCCGGCGCTTTTCGAAACGAAAGGCCGTGTTTTGCGCGCGCTATCGGATGCCGGTGAAGACGTACGCGCAGTGTTGAACGCGCACCGCTCTTGCTCATGTGATGCGCGACTCACCTCACGCGACGGTCAGCTATTTCATTGCGGTGTATGCGGAAATTGTCTTCTTAGGCGCTCCGCCGAACACTTTATGAATCTGGACGACGCAACGGAGTACCTCTTCTGTGACTTGACGGCACAGACGCTCGCGGCTGCGCTGCGGCCTGGTGAGGGGAAGGTCAAAATGGCATTCTTCTCGGATCTTGCGAGGAACGGGGCGAGGGACATGCAACGTCTCGCTGATTTCGCTGTCGAGTCCGGCGGTAAACCGGTCCAAACTGCCGCAATTGACCTAGCCCGATTTGTTCCTGGCAGTATTGAACACACGACGAATAGCCTGACGAGGCTAGTTGACTGCCACGCTGCGGAGTGGATGGATTTCCTTTCCGCGTGTGGTGAAAGCTCATGGATTTCACGAACCGCGAGGGGATAGCATGGCTATCGAACTGAAGGTCCGCCCCGAAGTCTTGGGGCCGAGACTGAAAAGCGCCCGCTCGCTAGCGAAGATGACGCAGGAAGCAGCGGCACAAAAACTTGGATTCGCGCGCACGACGGTTGTTGCCATCGAGAACGGCAAGCGGGCGATTTCGCCCGAGGAGATGCGGTCGTTTGCTGAGCTGTATTCTGTACCGGAAAGTGAGCTGCTTGCTGACGGCACTCCAAGCCTGGATATGGAGTTGAAGTTCCGTTCTCACGTAAATGATGACGCAGACAGCGCCGCAGCGCATTTGCTTCTGAATAAACTCGCCGCTGCGTCGGTCGAGCTGGAAACCATGCTTGAACGACCGCTGCTTCAGCCCGACCTACCGGTCATCTCCATTAGCAAGTCGATGTCGGTAGAACAGCAGGCAGAGGACGTCGCACTCGCGATTCGGCAGCGCCTGGGTATTGGATTGGGTCCCATACCTGACCTCATTTCCCTTGTCGAACTCGACATGGGCTTGCGCGTCTTCGAGCGTGGCCTTCCTCCTCGGATCAGTGGGGCTTTCGCATACGACGAGTCGGTTGGCGGATTCATCGTCGTGAATGCGGTTCATCCTGCGGCGCGCAGACGCCTCACAATTGCTCACGAGCTTTGTCACGCGTTACTCCGACGATCCGGTGTGGTTGTTCACACTACGGAAATTGAGTCGGGTGACCGGGAAGAGAGGTTCTGCGATGCTTTCGCGCGCTCTCTGTTGATGCCTGCAATGACGGTCAGAAGGAAGGCGGCCGAGCTACGCGATGCTGCGAAACAGTTTTCGGTCCGTCAACTTCTCGCGATGGCGGTGTACTTTCATACCTCTATCGAGGCGATGACGCGTCGCCTGGAAGGATTGGCCCTGTTGCCTAAAGGCACCTTCGAACTCCTGAAAGAGAAGGGCCTGGGAACGCAACACCTCGAAGAAGTGCGGCGTGAACTGGACGAACCGGAGGCGGTAAGCCGGTTTACCCCGCGAACTATGCTACTTGCGGCGGAAGCATTCGAAAAGGGCCTGTTATCCGAACAACAGATAGCCAGGAAGCTGCAGCTGGACTTGGGCTCGGTGCGAGATGTATTGGCGCACGTCGCTCCGGAAGGCGAAGGGGATGAGCTTGAGCTTGCCATCTAGTAAATTTCCAGACGGGCCTTTGGTTCTGGATGCGAGTGTTCTGTTCAATCTTCTCGGAACGGGCATCCCGAAAGAACTACTCGAGGCGCTTGATCTGCCATGCTGGGTTGAGGAGCGCACCGCGGCAGAAGTGCGACGCATGCCAGGGCAGCGCGCTGAAAGCGCCCCGTTGCAACCGCTGCTCGACGCGGGATGTCTAAAGCTCTGCCGCATGCCAGGGCAGGCGTATGAAACGTACCTATCCTTGCTGAGTGGCCCATCGACGGATACCCTAGACGATGGCGAGAGTGCTGCCATTGCAATGGCAGTGGACGGTTTGGGGAGTGTGGTTCTGGATGACAAGAAGGCTCGGCGGATCCTGGCCGCCCGCTTTCCGGGGCTCACATCTGGAACTTCACTTTCGCTAATGGTTGAGGCGGCACATCGCGCTGCCTGGACCGCACAGAAGCTGTGCGATGCCGTTACTATGGCCCGCAACGTCTCGCGCATGGCGGTGGTTCTGCATGAGCGCGCACTGTTCGCAGAACTGTTCCCAGCTATAGCGTAGGGGGAGGGCGCGCCGGCCGAAGCCTTCCAGCCCCCGTGTTTTTCTGTCACGGGAAGAAGTGCGGTCTCAGAAACCCGAGGCACGGGACGCGGGAAACATGTTCGGACCGGGTGGTCGGTACTCAAACAGCTACTGCGAAGTGGGACTGCGGCACCGGATGAGACAAACACAAGGATGAGCGGATGCTTCGGATTACCATTGAATTGCTGCCCGGTGGACGGGAAGACGGAAAGCGGGTCATCGCGACGGCGGACATCGCGCGCGTGAGTGGCGGCGCACTCGCGGACTACCGGGTCGCCCTGGATGATGCGGTGCTCCGGCAGGTTGGCGAGCGGGCCACGGTGCGCGCCTATCCGAGATGGGCGGGCAGCGCATGGGATCTCGTTGCGCGCTGTGTTGCGGCGGCCCTAAATCAGGGCCGCGAAGCCCTGCCACCGCGACCCGCCACACCTGAGGTGACGGTTCACGTAAATGACGCAGGCTACCGTTACGTGCGGTTGGATGAGATCCCTGAGCCAGCCAGGACTTACTTCGACAAGACGCTGGCCGGTTCGGGCATTCCTGATCACGGCTGCGCTTTTGCGCACGACTGGTTCGACTTTCTGAACGGCCAGCGCTGATGCCAGAGCCCCACGCGCAATCGACGTGGGGCTGACCGGCGACCCACGCGAACCTTCACAAGTATTGCGACAATGGCGCGCTGCCGTTAAATTCTCAGGTATTGGCACGTAGCGCTATGGCCAGCAAGAATCGGAAAATCGTGGGCATGCGCCTTCGGGCAAGGAAGATGGATGGACCCATACGAAAACATTGTTATTGGCAACTTTCTCTATAGCTTTGGGCTGTGCATCGGGCAACTGAGCGCGGGGGCTGTCCGGCCGATGTGCGTGAATTTGCTGCAGCAGTCCCCAATGGACCACGCGCTCGGTGACCTCATGGTCGCAAATGCCGGCGTCACGCTGCTAATTGAGTTCAAACGCGAGCGAAATGATTCGGAGAAGGAGGAAGCAAAGCGCCTGAAGCTATCGCGTGCCTTGGTTGAAGACCTCTACATGCAAACAATCTCACGTCAGATTCACTGGTATATCGAAACATCGGAGAAAGCCGCGAGCTTGGTTTCTCGCGTGGTTCCTTACCTAGATTTTGCGGACACAAAAGTTGTGGCTAGGACGATAGAGGGCTTCACGGAGTCGGCTGGACACGACGCCGTGTCGAAGGAAATTGATGCGCAGACGCATGCTGCGTACGAGACGTATTTGAAGCTGGTCGCATACTCACATGGTGGCCTCCAAGGTGTCTCGGGCGGGCTAATTGTCAGTTACAGCAAGGACAAAGGCATCCGCTACGTGCTTTTGACGGATGTCCGTGACTTGCTGCTCGACCATCGGTTGGTCCGAGAAGCTTACTTTGAGCGGGTCCGGCGACATGCAACGGAGCTGAACCGAGAGCGAACTATGAAGTATCGAGGTCAGTCGCTAACTAGAGAAAGAGAACTAGATGGACCAACACTCGGGTTCTGACAAACTTAAATATGCCCACGACGTCCTCGGCACACTTCTCGAAGCCGCAATCCGAGACCAGCGGCTGACGGGTTCAGCCATTCAGTCGATGGACCGCGTTTCGCGCAGTCTCGCCGAGCAGGGGCGCCAACTGCCAGGGAGCGTCGTTGCGGCCGTCAGCAGAGACCTGAAACCGACAATCGACGCTGCAGCAGAGACGCTGACGAAACGGGTTAAGGATGCAAATGTCCAAGCCGGCGAAGCAGCGGAGGCATTTCGGCGTGCGACGAAACAGGCAACTTTCTTCGTACTCGTCCCGGCATTGCTCATCACGGCGGCGACCATGGCTCTTTGGTACGGAGTTACCGAACATGCAGTTAGCCGCCTCGAAGACGAGAGAGCCAGTTTGCAAGCGACGGTCGATGAGCTCAGCAGTCGCGGTGGTCGTCTCGACGTTAGAACTTGTCGACTAGAAGATGGGACCGTCGACACTTGCATCCGAGTTGGGTCTCAGGGATACGGGAGCGGATATCACATTCCTGTATGGAAGAAGTAATGGCGGCTGGATGTTCAGGCTTGGGCACAGTCGGCGTGCTTCTGCGCGCGGCATATTCGTCGACCGCTGGTTTGTTGAGCGAGCTGGACGGCTTTACGATGGAGGAACTCGTCGGCGGACGAGCGCTTGACGGCCGCGCTGGGCTGTTGTCCGATGCGACCCGTTCAACGGCCTGACAATGTCCATTGCCATCCCCGACCAAGGGTTTATCTCGCTGACATCGACGACGATGGTTGATGCGTTCGACCCCCGAAGGCCTGTGTGGCCCGTAACGAAGCGACCCGGAGGAACGTGACCTCCCTTGATCGTGCCCTACGGCAAGATGAACGGGTCTGTTTTCTCAATGCTGAGAAGGAAGTGGTCGAACTGCTCCTTGTCGTTGTCCTTGATCTTTTTCAGGACAAACTTCGCGATTGTGGCTATCTCTGCGCTGTCAACTGGTTGGGTGCCGCGATCGATGAACTCTCCGAGATGTGAGAATTCGTTGGTCAGCCGTTGAACAAACGCTTCGGAGTTTGTTCCATCCGAAAAGAACATCCTGATGCGCTTGTCGTAATCGTTGCGTTCGCTGTTGAAAAACGGATACTTGAAAAAAAGAAACGCTTCAAGGAACTTCCGGAGGTTATTCCCGAAATTATAGAAGCTGTGATAGTGGCGTGCCGCGTTGCCCTGATCCGAGCAGCAATAAATCTCGCCGAACAGAAAGTTGAGCTCGGTTACATAATTTCGCAGGTAATCGGGCATCAGGCCGATCGTGCTCGACCGTTCCTTTCGGGTAAGCAGAAAATGCTCGTGATCTTTTCCGGGTTTGGTCAGCCTTTTCAGGTACTTCAGGAATTCGAGATTATGCGTAGAAATGAACATCTGCTGATACCGGTACTCGGGCTTGCCGTTCGCGTCCAGCATCGGCGCTCCGTTCGCTTGCTCGATGGGGCGTGCCAGGTAGCTCTCGATCAGGCTATAGACAAAGAAGATGTGGTTACTATCGAGACTTGAAATCGGATCGTCTATGTAGAGGATCAGTTTCTTTCCCTTCGTCTCGACGTCTTCCAGCCTCGCGAGGAAGTAGCAGAATGCAACGAGACTGCATTCACCTTCGCTCAGGTTGTACGCCGGAGTCTCTCCTCTGTGGATCTCGAAACGGTAGGTGGCTGTGTCGGCCTCCTCCACCGCGGACAGGTGCAGGCCGCCGTGACCCAGAAAATGCCCGAGATACTGGTTCACTTTTTCGGCACCCCGCCTTTCGTCGCGGAGTTGTGTCTTCAGTTCCTTGATCCGGTCGGTGCGTTTATTTCCATCGGCAAGAATTTCGTCGAGTGCCTCGTTTGCGTCGGTGACCAGCTTTTCAAGGCCTTTTATTTTCTGTTCTTCGCCGGCGAGGCCGACGTCAATGATGAATTGGGCCACTTCACTGAGGCGCAGGTCGTCGCGCGCGGATTTCTGTTTCTCGGCAAGCGAGGCTGTAGTTTCGTTGCTCTTCCGGATCACGTCATTGATCGAAGCGACAATTTCCCGGATCGCGTCGGTGTTGTCGGAGATCACAACGGGCTCGCGCTCCGAGAAAATGTCCCGCCTGCGAGCGCCAAGCTCAACTTCCAGCATAACAAGGCTCGACTCGTACGTTCGAAGTGCGTCTTCGAGGCAGATCTTTAGACCGTCGAACGCGGCCTGATGGAGTGAATACAGCCCGCTCCGTTCCACCGTGATGATGTTTCTAAGACTGCTTTTTTCGTTGGCAATTTTTTGCAGCAGGGCGTCGATGTCTTTCTCAAGGTCGAGCGATTCCTTGTTGAAGTGGTTGCCGAGCTTCTCCCACAAATCAGTAGGCAATGGGTTGCCGCAGAATCCGCATGTGGTACGCCGTCCCTCGTGTAGGCTGACCCCGGACCTGACCCAGCTTTGCAGGAGCGCGTCATTCAGGAGGTCCTGTATGGGCGCGCTGGGTTTGATCTTTTTCGCAAGAAGATCGCTCGCGGTGCTTGCAAGAACAGACAGCGCAGGAGTGAACGACAGGCGCTTCCTGATTTCGGGAAGAGCGGTTTCGCCAAGGAGGCTGATCCTGGCGCTACGCTCGCTTTCCTCAAGCGGCGAAATGCCACCGTCCTGAATCGCCTTGATATCCGCTTTCAGTTTGCGAACATCGTAGTTTACGTCCCTGTAGAGCGCATTGTGCTTGATGCCGGTTGGTTTTTTGTTCGCCTTGTCGAAGAGTTTGCCGTCGAGCTCTTCCTGGGCTTTTGTGACCTGCTTCTGCTTCCCGGTGTGGTCCTTTTTCTTTTCCTGATAGCTGTGCCGCAGGCCGGTCTGTTTCTCGGCGCTACCGAGTTCGGCTTCCAGCCGTTCGATTTCAGACTCGATCTCCTTGTTCTCCTGTCCGAGGACCGCGAACGGAGAAATATGCCCCTGCTCGTCGCGCAGGAAGGCCAGATGCTCGTCGACAAAATCCTTGTTGTAGACGCGTACGTCGTGCCCCTGCAGCGGAACGGCCGTATTGGTCACAGTGCCGGTGGACAGGGTGATCGTGAACGACGGTCGAGCGTATCGGGGCGAAATGGTCCCGGTTTCTAGTGCGCGCACGATCCTTGACAAGGTCGTTTTGCCTGAATAGTTGCGCCCGTAAATGATATTCATTCGTCTGAACTTGGCGACGTTATTACCAGAATCACGAACCTCGGTGTTCCAGGCGAAACCGGAAAAGCACCCGAAATTGTTGATGTCAATCTTCTCGATCATGGCGGCCCCTGCTTTTTATTTCTGTCTTCATCGTGTCGCCAGACTTCCCAGACGGGAGGGATGGCAGCGGATTATTATGCCTGTCAGGTCGGACGAATAGCGCCATACGGGGCGGCCCGGTGACAGTCGTAGGCGCAGTTGACGGTGAATCGGTTCTCGTGTCCGGGACGGCGTGCGATTGATGCGCCGACGCGCTGGGTGCGAGCACACGCGCGCAAGCTCGCTATGTACGCTTGCCAAACGCGGCGCGGACCTGACGTGCACGCCGCAGATTGTCGTGGTGCAGATAGGTCGACGTCGTTGCGATGGACGCGTGCCGCAGGTTGTCGCGTACGGCGACGAGTTCCACGCCGCGCGCCAGCGCATGCGACGCGTGCGTATGCCGCAGCCAGTGAGGGCTGGCCGCCTGCACTCGTGTGGCCTGTTCAGGGTTGTCCTCGACGAGCTGTCCCGCCGCGAGCGTGAAGAACGTCGTCATCACCTGGCGAAGCCGCGTCGAGCTGATGGCACTCTTTCCGTGACCTTCCGGCCCGAGCGATGCCACAAGCGGCGTCGACGGATCCCAGCGTCGGCGCGTGACGGGAAGTCCGCGCTGCAGCAGGTACCCGTCCAGCGCCTCGAGTGCGAGCGGCGGCAGCGCCACCACGCCTGGCTGTGCGCCTTTGCCGGTCACGTGCAGCCACCATTCACCGTGCGCATCGGCGCGGATGTCGCCGAGCATGGCGGCCACCAGCTCGTGCGCGCGCAGGCCCGTCGCGTAGCCGAAATCGAGCAACAAACGCAGGCGTTGCGCGGCGGGCGTCTGCCAGCCGTAGGACCACTCGAGTCTGTCGGCGAGGCTGCGCAGAGCCTTCCATTCGTTGTCGCTGAGAGCGCGGGCCGTGTCGAACGGTCCCGTGCGCTGGCCGCCGCGCACGGTCAGGCCCGCGAACGGATTGCCAAGCACATAACGCTGCTCCACCATCCAGCGAAACAGGGCGGTGAGTACCGACAGCGCGTATGCCGCCGAGCGGGCCGACAGGCCGCGCGCGAACGGCCGCCATTCGACGGAATCGCGCGGCCGCGGCGGGCCGGTCCAGCGAGTCTTCGGCACGGGATGACGCAGGAACGCGCGGTAGGCGATCGCGTCATCCGTCGTGAGAGACGAGAGCGCCTGCTGCCGCTCGACGATCGCCCACAGCATCAGCCGCTCGGCTTCCCGCCGGTACGCGCGCACCGTATGGGGCGCCTCGTGCAGCGCCAGCCACGCCTGCAGCGCCTCGTAATCGTTGCGGGCGTTCAGCAGGCAGGCGCGGCGTGGCGCCCGGAAGCGGCCGCGCGAGCCGTCCAGTTCTGGTACCGGGTGCTGGCGTTCCCACGGGACGATGCCGTCGATGTGCAACGGCTGCACGCGCTCGACGAGTGCCCACGCCTGGCTGGTCAGTGCCGGGTGCGTCGCGAAGAGTGCCTCCACCAGGTGGGCGCCGGCACGGCCGACGCCGGGAATGCCGCGCCACCACAGGCGCCGGCGCGGTACCCGCAGGGTCAGCTCGGCGAGTGTGCGCAGGCCGGCGGCGCACAGCACCTGGGCGATCCGCGGCGGCAGCCACGCATCGACGCCGTCGGTCAGCCGCGGCTGCGGGACGGGCGTGTGACGCAGCCGGTCGATCGCGTACGTAACGGCGGCCGCGTGCCGGGTGCGCCCCTCGGCCGGACACTGGAAGAGCGGGATGAGATCGTCGCGCTGGCGCGCGGTCGCACACGCGATCAGCTGCCGGCGCACTCGGGCGATCATCGCGCGCGAGGACTGCCCATCGTCGCGCGCGTGCTCAAGATAGCGCGTCACGGCCGCGCGGGCGGTGAGTCCCTCGTACCACGCGCGCAGCGCGGCGAGCGACGCGAGATCAGGCAAGGCAGTGGGCAGTGCGGCGGGCAGGGCAGCGGGCGTTACGTGGGACGGGCCGTTCCCCTGTCCGGAGGCCGGGACAGGCGCGGTTTTCATGGGAGCAGTTTAGGTCGCGCAGGCGCTACTTGCGATAAGAGTATTTATCGCAAACGACGGCGGTGCGCATCGGGTGGCAGACTCCGGATTGCGACCCGATCCGGCTGGAAAGCGGGTCTGCGGCCATCGGAAAGCGGTACCTGGCACAGCGAGGCGGCGATGGCGGGTTGCCCGCCGGATGCCGGAGCCGGCTTGCGCCGCGCGGGGACGACGCACCAGGTCGTCATCGGGAAGAATGGCCGGCGGTGGCTTGTGCAGCAGACCTCAACGGGATTCCGGCGGCGTGACGCCGAGAACGAGGTTTGGTTCCATGACCGGATTACACACGCGGCTAACGCAGGAAGACCCCGTTTCGCGCGATAAAAAACTCTCTGGCCGCGATAAGCCCCCTTATCACCGGAAAACGGTGCAAGGTGCCAGCAGGACTTTCATGTGCGGCCCGGGCGTGACAGGTGCCGCCCAGCGGTACCCGCACGCTGAGAAGAATCGCAACCTCCCATGGCGGGCGGGCGCTGGGTTTCAACCGCCGCGTGGTTTGCTGCGACGCGCTTCCCGCGCCGGTGTCCGCGCGAGTCGCCTGCATAGCTCCTTGAGCCAGCGCCTGACCCAGACGCGATCGGTTGGGCTGAGCGACGCCAGCATTTCCACAATGTCGCCGGCCACCTGCCTGGACTTGCTGGACCGGGAGATGAAGAGGCTGTTCACTTCGACCCCGTAAAGCGAGGACAGTGCAACAAGTCGCGCTGGCGATGGCCAGGACTTGCCCGTTTCAATCCGGCTGATGGTCTGTTTGTCGAGATCGAGAAGTTCCGCGACTTCTTCCTGCGTCCTGCCAGCTTCAAGACGCGCATTGGCCAGCGCCTGTCCAACCTGAACCGCAAATTCTTCTTCTGCGCGCGAAGCCACCGGGTGAACACCTTTGGTTGTTGATCGACGTGGAATCGTCGCCGCGTTCGCCTAATCTGGTAACATCACAAGACGCCTACAATGTAGGCAAAATATGCCTACATAGGTGTGTCGAACCGCGGCTAGTGTGCGCGCGCTGAAGCCGCGTAACGATGCCGTGGCCAGCCCATGTATGGCAGCGCTGGCAGCCTGCGCATGCACGGTCAACGCGCTACACGTCGTGGCCGGACGGCATGCCATTTGATGTGTTCCAACGCATCGCATGTCGCGCTGGTTTTGCAGTCCCGTTGTTGAAAGAGTGATCGTATGTTCTTGATTTCTGAGCAGAACCTTGTGCCGGCATGGCCCGGAGTGACGCTGTCGGCCGTTGCCGAGATGGCGGGTTGTGAGGAGGTGCTCATCCTGCAATTTGTCGCTGGAAAACGCGACCTGCCCCGGGTTGCCATGGTGGAGTTCGCGTCGGGTGCTGCGAAGACGCTGCTGCAACTGACGGCAGACGGCCAGACCGTGCGGGGCGCGGCAGTGCTGAGCGCGAAACCGCACAAGGACTCGGCATGATGGAGTCTGGAGCCGCTGAGCGAAATTCACATCGGCGCAACCGCAGCCTATGACGAGGACCATCCGCTGGTCTCGTTTGCGCGGGTCACCACAGCAGGGGGGGAGGAATTCTCGATGCCTGTCGGTATCGCGGAGAAACACTCGCGCGGAAAGCGCATCTACCCGTCCACGCCGGCGCGTTCGTCAAAGGGTGGCCGCCGGAAACCGACGGTTGATGTCGCAGGTACGAGCTGACGGCATGCGTATCCAGATCGCCTGGGACCTGCATCTGGAGATCGTGCACCAGAGTTTTCCGGGTCATAACCCCGTCAGGCTGACGAATGCGGACGTGCTGGTGCTCGCGGGTGACATTGCGAAGGGGGCCGATGCGGTCGAGCCGTTTGCGCGCTGGCCGGTGCCCGTCATCTACGTGCATGGCGACCATGAAGCGTATGGCACGGAGTACGACACGCTTGCCAACTCCATCCGTATGCGCGCGGCCGGTACTGCGATTCATTACCTTGAGCGCGACGCGTTTGTGATGGGTGATGTGCGGTTTCTCGGTTGTTGCCTCTGGACAGACTATGCGCTCAGTGGCGTGCGCGACCGGAGTATGGCGCTGGCCGGGCGGATGCTGCATGACCATCGTGTTATCCGCACTAGCGACGGCACACGTTTTCGGCCGGAGCACGCGCTGGCGGAGCACGAAAAGACGGTGAAGTGGCTGCGGACCGAGCTGGCAAAGCCCTTCGACGGGCGCACGGTCGTCGTGACCCATCACGGCGTTGCTCCGCCGTCGGTGCATCCGCGCTATGCGAACGACCCGGTCAACGCTGCATTCGTGAGCGACCTGCGACCTGTGCTCGAGCTGGCCGACGTGTGGATTCACGGTCACGTGCATGACTCGTTCGATTATCGCGTTGGCCAGTCGCGGGTGATTACCAACCCGCGCGGCTATGCGACGAACCGTCTGATGGCGGGTACGCCGGCCGACCTGAAACGGGAAAACCCGGCGTTTGATCCGGCGCTGATCGAGGTGTGAGCAGCTGTGCCGTGGCACGCTGAGGCGGCGCAAACGTTCTGGCGATGCGCATGGGCGCTGCCGCGAGAAAATCGCCTGCAAAAAAAATGGTTGACCCCCAAAGACTACGGGCTCGAGGGAGCATCTCGACATGGAGCGCGCCTGACCAGGGCGAACCGGCGAAAAAGACGGCGACAATCATCGCCGCCTGACGAGAGCAGCGCACAGTTACGGGCGCGCCTGAAGGCCCTTTGCGCTCGCCACGCGTAAAACAGGAACAGCGATGACTACAGCCCTCCACAGTCTTCAGGTCCAGCGAGAAGACACGATCCGGAAGATACTGGCCGAGGGAGAAGCGACTGCCCGTGACCCGTGGCGCGTCGGCTAAACGCTCGCAAAAGGAACAGCAATTTATGAGCAGCAAGGACCACATCCGGTATCAGGCGAAAGAGGGCGGTCAGCCCGGCTGGGATCTTTACGCCGAGATTTTTGAGCCAGAGGACGTCGTGTATCTGGAACTTGACGGTGTAGCCGCTGAAATCACGATGCTCGGGAACCTGGAGCGCGGGCCGGGCACCGTGCTGTTGCGCCTGCCGGTCGCCACCGCGAAGCAGCTCGGTCTCGTGCCTCCGGGATGGAAAAAGTCGGGCTGGGAAAGGGAGTAGGTCATGCGCGAATACCGTGACAGGATAGTGCAGGAGATCGCCGCTTGCACATGCGACCGCTGCAGCCAGCGCATGTCGCCCGATGATGACCAGGGGGAGTGGTATGAAAAAGTGTCGCTCGACTGGCGCGGCGGCTTTGGCTCGGTTTTTGGCGACGGTGCACATCTGAGCATTGATCTTTGTCAGCAGTGTCTCCGCGATACGCTCGGGTCATGGCTGCGGGTCGATCCGCCATCCGCAACGGATAATGTGATTGAAGCCTTGAAGGGCGTCGTTTCCCGACCCGATGTGCCGGTAACTGTGGACCAGATGAATCCACTGCTGTTCGGCGAGCAGGACGAGTCCCGTGGCACGTTACTCCTTGCGACACGTCTCGCGAAAATAGTCGCGCAGGCGATAGCCGTCTTCCGGGAGCAGGATAAGGCGATCCGGTGGCTGGTCATGCCGCACAAGCAGTTTTCCGGCCGAACTGCGCTCGAAATGGCGAAGACCGAGGATGACGCACGGCTGGTTGAGGAAGCGCTGGTGCGGATTGACGAAGGGTACGCATAGCAAAAGGCCGGACTTTTGGGCGCGACTGAAGAGCTTGTTGCCCGATTGCGCGTCCGCACATCGCCTGAAGCCGTCGATCATCGGATGCGATGACTTGTATGTTGTCGCTGGGCATCCGCTTGAGCAAGCCTTTTCGCCGCGCAGTCTCGGACGCAACCGGAAAAACGGTCTTTAGCCCCGACATCCGGCTGACCGGTGCACTCGGGTTGCGCTCACTGAGCTATCAAGCTACGAAGCGGCCGGTGGCATCGTGCGAGCCTGCGGATGGCTGATCAAGGTTCCGTTGCTGAACGCGTACAGTCGGCCACGAGCCGCCGGTCAAGGACGCCATCCAATTTGATTAATCAAGGGCTCGTTCGCCCTTGCTCAATGGCCGGTCTCCGGCGAGCGAATTACCAGCGGCACTGCCTCAACCCGGCCAGCTCCAGCCGTTCGCCCATTGTCTCAGACGGACATTCGAACGTCGGCTCGATTCACATAGCGGACCTTTGGCAGCCGGTCATGCTCGTCGGGTCATTGGCCCTTGGCACAATGTAGCTCGTCAGTATTTGCTTGCGCCGCTAACGTGCGGCATGCGCATGCTCGCGCAACTCACCGGGAATCAACGCGCGCTCGAGGCCACCATCACTGAGCCATACACGCGTTTTCTGCGCGGCCCGTTCGATCAATTGGGCGCACTGGGTATAGTCGTAGGGCGAAACATCGAGTGGACACAATGGCGGAACGACATAGATCTGCGCTCGCGTCGAATAGAATTCCAGGTCGCGAACGAGCTGGCGCGCGATGACGAGCGTCAGCGCATGCATGGCTTGCGCGATCGCGCTACGCGGCGGCGCATGCAGCGCACACGCGAAGCCGGCTGGCAGTACGATGATGCGCGTCGCACCACGCGCGACCGCTACCGAGATCGGCGTGTTGTTGGCGACGCCGCCATCGACGAGATCCACACTGTCGATACGCACCGGCGGAAACACGCCGGGTATCGCTGCGCTCGCCTGCACAGCGTTCACGACGGGACCGGTCGAAAGAACGACTTCGCCGCCTGTGAGCATATCGGTCGCGACGATGTGAAGCGCCACGGTCGCTTGCTCGATCCGATCATACGACAGATGCGTCGCCAGCAGTTGGCGCAATGCGTTCGCCTCAACGAGGTGAGGACGACTGCGCAGAATCATCGCGAGCAGGCCAAGCATAGAAAACGGCATGATGTCCTGCCGCCGGATCTTGCACCATAGCGCTTCGAGCATTGCGACGCCATCGCCGTCCGGCCGTCCGGCGAAATACGCTGCGTTGATCGCGCCCGCGGAGGCGCCTACCACGCAGCCTGGATACTCACCGCGTTCGAGCAATTCGCGCAGCATGCCAACCTCGATCGCGCCGAGACTGCCGCCGCCAGCGAACACAAATGCGGTTAAACCCGAAGGCTGAGGGTTCATGGCTCTTTTGAAACGTCTGCTCGTGGCTCAATACCCAGTGCTGCGACCACGCGCACCGGTGCCGGCATGCTGTCGGCATGCTGAGGCAACCGCGTACGAACTCGTGTATACGGCATCCGATGCGGCTTCAGCAATTCACCGCCCCGCTGACCGCGTCCTTTCAAATCGGCAGTTCAGTCTGCATGTATGTCCCTTCCAAGATGCTCGCCAAACGTCGGTAAGATCGGACGTGATCCTTTGGTCTCTTGGGAAAGCTGACATCGGCGCCACGTTTGCCGAGCAGCCTCTGTCGGCAATGCGCGACCGTTTATGGACTTGACCGTCGTCGCAAGGGAGCGAGCGACGGTTGGACCGCTGGAAGCGGCCGTGGAAGTGCATCGGCATCTAGTAGCCGCAGCGGGTCGCGTGCGGCCGATCGCCGTCAGGCAGAGGTCGGCCGAGCGCGGTCTGTCGGCATTTATGCTCCGAAGTAAACGAGTTCGGGCGTCCGGCGCTGAAGATCTGCGACCGAGAGCGTTATGCGCTCGCCTGTTGCAGATGCTGCTTCATACTGTTGCACGGTCCTTAGAATTCGGCGTTTGTTCAACTCGAACGCGAGTCGCACCTGTTGGACAGTCTCATTGTGAGCGCCAAGCTCTTCACAAACGACTTCAAACGGCAGCGCGAAAGCGCAGTATCCCCAGCCAAACCCATAGGCGGAAAACCACACCGCCGAGTCGGCGCAAAGAATGGGGGCAGTCATGGCAGTATGTAGCTGATCCATCGCATTCACCTGCGTCGACGATAGGTTGACATCAAAGTGTGGCACAGGGACCTTACAAACGCGGGGTTCTGTCGACACGACGTTACCACTCCGCCGAGATGATTGTCCTGTAGCGGAGGTGTGATTGCGCAGCGGGACTGATTCGAACGGGTCATGTCCTGCGGATCCCAAACAGGCAGGACCCGGCCATGAAGCGACATTCGCGTTTCGTCTCTCGGACATTCGGGCCGCATTTTCACTCGGGAATAAGTCATTCAATTTGCAGCGTGGATATGGAGGTGTCCGTTCGCGTTGAAGCGTTGCGGCTTAACCCGGCTCTTGGTGATGCGATGCAGCAGCTCAAACGGCTAATTGGCAAGCTCAACGGCAACACGCAGGCGGTCATGGACCATGTCCAGAAATCCCAACAGATTGATACTCATTTAATGGCGAGCCTAAAAGCCGTGGCGTCCCGCGCATCGCAGTAAATCGGATAGCGCTGCGCGAAATTTATACTATGCTTAATCGGCCCCCGAGACGGGACGCAGGCAATCGATTTGAATTCAAAGCATGCGGGACCGCTCGACTAGGCCGACGTCATTCCCACAAGAGGTGACACATAAAGTTCTTGAAGGTAACGGCGGAAAGGTCTTCACCGCATCCCGGATCGGCGGCGTCACCATCTCTCTGGCGTCGCATCGCCTAGGTTACGTTACGAAAATGCCGCTATTAATAGAAGAAAACTTATCTTAATAGCCGCATTTGCATTGCAGTTTGTTTTAGAAAGTCGCTTCATGAAGCCGTTCAGCTTTGAGTGTCGACACTCCCGGTTGTTACCGCTGCCGCGTCGCATAGGCTTGGACTAGGCCAACCGGTGCGAGACACGGAAATGAAGGGGGTCGATAGTTGTGGCTATGTACCCCTTCATTTCGCGACAAACCGGCCATGCAGCGCGGTCAATGACGTCCCGCCGAGGCGCGGTTCGCCGAGACGCGGCTTACTGGCTTGCCACGCTTCCTGTTGGATGCGGAGCAAGGACTGACGATTGCGTCGGAGCTCATTCGCCGGAACTCCGGCACGTGGCCGCCGTGACGATAGGTGAGTGTTTTCGGGAGATCGCTTGTTGGATCGGACACCCGCGGCGCAAAGGCCGGGTGGCATCAACTTGCGCTGCAATAAACGGCTTATGATCATTAAGCGCGGTGAGGGGGCGTGCCCGTGATCGCCGACACCGGGTTGAGCGGCGGGACGCAACGCTCAGCGTCGCGCGGCGACTTTACGGCGCTATGGGGAAAGGGAGAGGGAAGGGACTCCCTTCTCTCAGCGGCAGCTCAGGCGTGTTACCGGGTGACCGGCCCTAACGGGGACCTGGCGCAGGGGAGTTCCGAGACTAAATCATTAAATGCGGTCTTGGTAATAGCAGTTATCAAAACTGTCAGCGGGACAAAACTCGACCGAGTCGCTCATAGCTCTCGTCGGGGGCGCCGTGGGGAGCCGCCTAAAGCGCGTTCGGCACGCGAACTGCGGCGCGTGATGGCACGGCGAGCGTGACGGCGGGCCACGCCCGAAGTTGGGCGAGGACGCCGGTCGCCGACGCGCCGTCAGCAGGAAGGGAGGGAGTGGAAGGAGATCCCGTCGCTCCAATTGGCGATATTGCATCCCGGGCCAACGGATTCCGGCGCGCAAGCGTGTGACGGCTGCATTGCGGGGACGGGTGGTGGGCGTGCGCCGTTCGTGATCGTCGATGAGCGATCCCATCGCTGGCACCGCGGGATACCGGGCCACCCCACAAAGGGTGACCTTTCACGGCCATGCCACCGCTGGGCAAGGTTGGCTGAATGACGGCCAGCCCGTTGGCGCCTCTCCGGAGCCGGATGCGCACCGGTGCGAGAATCGGGTAGGGTGCGGCATTCCAACCGAACCTAAAGGACATCACCATGAGCAAGCAGGACCTCGTCGACGCCTTCGCCGCAAAAAGCCGGCACCAGCAAGGCGCTGGCCGCTGAAACGCTCGACGCGCTGCTCAGCACCATCACAACGGCTGTCACGAAGGGCGACACGGTGCAGCTGATCGGCTTCGGATCGTTTTCCACAGGTGAACGTGCCGCGCGGAAGGGGCGGAATCCCGCCACCGGTGCGGAAATCCAGATTGCCGCCGCCAAGACCGTCAAGTTCACGGCCGGCAAGGCGTTCAAGGATGCAGTGAACGGCGCCTGACCGGGCGAATCAATTCCCCCGGGGTCATCGGTCGTCCGCGCTCATAGCGTCCACGTTGCAGGCGCCGCTTCTTACAACACTACTGAGACGTAGATGATCGTGCGACAGAGGGCGTGTTGCGACCTGCGGAAAGTTATCAATCGTCGCAAGTGCTGTCGTTAGATGCGGCGACTCCTCAAGCGGGCCTCTCCCGTTTGGATTTCGCGCTCACCGACCCGGGCATGGCTGCGTCTCCGCGACACACGCATGACGCGGATTGCCAGTGGCGCGGACGATGCGGTAGGGTGCCAGTGTGATCCCGCATTTCAGGCACTCTATATGAACAAGCAGAAACTCGGCGACGTGGTGGCCGCCGGCAGCGGCGACAGCTTCACCGCCATAGCCGCCGTTGTCACCGCCGCCAAGGCCTTCGGGAATGCGGTGAAGGCTCATGACGCAAGACGGGGTCGAGCCGGTCGCGTACGCGGATCTCCAGCAGGATATCGCGGACGTCATTGCGGCGACGCGTATAGCAGCGGCGCGTAGTGTCAATGCGATCATGACCGCAAGCTACTGGGCGGTCGGGCGGCGCATTGTCGAGTTCGAGCAGGGCGGGGTCGAGCGCGCCAGCTACGGCGAGGCGTTGATCCGACGGCTGGGGGCGGATCTGTCGGTGAGGCTCGGTCGTGGCTTCGGCGGCCGGAACCTCGCCCAGATGCGGGCGTTCTACCTGGCGTGGTCCGCTGACCGGATTGTGCGGACGCTGTCTGCGCTTTCTGCGGGCAATCGGTTTCCAGTCTCGCCGCGGCGAACGGACTCAACTTCGGCGCCATCGCACGGGCATTTCCGCTACCGTGGTCCGCGTACGTTCGTCTGCCCTCCGTGAGAACGGCCGACGCACGCAAGTTCTATGAAACCGAGGGGCTGCGCGAAGGCTGGTCCGTGCGGCAGCTCGACCGGCAGATCGGCAGCCAGCTCTATGAACGGCTCGCACTGTCGCGAAACAAGGCAGCCCTGCTCAGGAAAGCAGCTGATGCCGAGCCGCGTGAGGTGCTGACGGCGGAGGAGGCGATTCGCGATCCGTTTGTCCCCGAGTTTCTTGATCTCAAGGATGAGTATTCGGACTCGGACCTCGAAGCGGCGCTGATCCAACGCCTCACGGACTTCCTGCTCGAGCTTGGCGACGACTTCACGTTGGTCGGCCGGCAGCGGCGTCTGAGGATCAACGACACCTGGTTCCGTGTCGATCTGGTGTTCTTCCATCGGCGCCTGCGATGTCTGGTGATCATCGACCTGAAGGTGGGCAAATTCAGCTAGGCGGATGCCGGCCAGATGCATCTCTATTTGAACTACGCGCGCGAACACTGGGTCAAGCCTGGGGAAAATCCGCCGGTCGGGGCTGATCTTGTGTGCCCAGAAAGGTGCGGCCGAGGCGCGATACGCGCTCGACAACCTGCCGAACAAGATACTTGCCGCCGAATACCAGACGGTGCTTCCCGATGAAACCCTGATCGTCGCCGAGCTCGAACGGACCCGCGCGGAACTCGAGCAGCGTTGGTCGGCCGACGGTCCCCAGACCTCGGTAACAGGAGACTGATGAAAGGGCAGGTACGGCGACGAGGCAAGATTGCCAGTTCGTCACCCCGTTGCGTACTGGCAACGGGTGAGCATCAGGATGTTCGTTGCTTCTGCTAGCGCGTTCGGCGTGTCCTCATAATGTGGCTGCCGATCGATGCGACAGAAACGCGAGTTACAGGCGATAGCAAGCGAAACTACGGTAATGTATTTGATGCTCGGGAGTACAGATCCATTGATGAAAACAAAAATGCCATCCGGTGTGGGATTTTCTGATTTACGTCGGATACCTAATGAAGTGAGTATGTGGATGTCGACAGCAGAAGTGTCATCCTGCGCCTAGTTAGTCGTTCAGGGCGGGGTGTTCGCGTTCCGATAAAAGAGCCACGCTAGCACAATTAACGGACGGCACTAGCGCGCTTATGGGCACCGTTAGCAGAATTAGCGATCTGCAACAGCTGTGGATGTTCGGAGGCGGCAACCACGGCGTCAGCAACTTCGCGGCTGTACCCTCGGCCCTAGCGCCGACTGGCTCCTTGTCCACGTGTAGCCGCGAGGATCTTTCTACCTATATGTTCACATGTGCGCCTCCGGTGCTGACTCCGCCTTTCCGGTCAGGAGAGAGGTCATGGACAAAAGTGTCAGCTTCCCGCAGGTCTCGAATAACTACAGTCTGCGGGGTCGCCAACGTAATGGCCGCCGCACGCAACCGCTTGAGAATGTCGAACAGCAGGTCGCTCCTCGTATCGCCGACTATTCTTGGGCTGCGAACATAGCCGGTGACGTTCAATGTGATGCCGTCGGCAGAGAGCTCACTGAACACGACCGTTGGGGCCGGATGGTCCAGCATCGACGGGTGCGCCCGGTAGGCGGCGAGCAGAAGATCGCGCACCTGTTCAGGATCGATGTTCAACGGGAAGGTAAGCGTGAGAGTCGCGACACCCTGGGTCCGGTTTCCCATCGTCACGTTGCGCACGTTTTGCGAGATGAGGTGGGAATTCGGGACGATAACCGTGGACCGGTCGGCGAGCTGAATTTCGGTTGCGCGAACGTTGATGCGGCGGATGTCGCCCTCGACGCCCGCAATGCTGATGATATCCCCGACCTTGACCGGGCGCTCGGTCAGCAGGATCAGCCCGGAGATGAAATTCTTGACGATTTCCTGAAGCCCGAAGCCGATGCCAACCGACAGCGCGCTGACGATCCATGCGAGGCTCGTCCACCGCACACCCAGTATGGACAGCGTCAGCAGCGTGATAAGCACCCGGCCCGTGTTGACGAATAGCGCGAGGAGGGTGGCTCGCATGCCGGCGCTCATACCGGTTTTCGGGAGCAACTCCTGATCTAGCCATTTGCGCACGGACCGGAGCAGGTACAGGCCAACACCCAGCGTGAGAACTGCGTTGACAATGTGTCCGGGGACGATGTGCAGCCCGCGCAGCCAGTTGCCGCCGACGATCTCAAGGATGCTGCTAGCCAGGCCGGCGGGCGTGGTGCCGAAGCCGCCGGTCAGCAGCGCGATGACCGCGATCGCCAGCAGCAGGCTGCGGCCCACCGCGGACATCACCGTCGAAGCCTGTTCGAGGTGAATGTCGTCCAGCCCGAATAGCTGCTTGATGGTTTTGCCGCTGGTGTGGTGTGCCGAAAACAGGTTTTCGCAGACGTCCTGGGTGAGCCTGCTCAGCAGGTAGAAGCTGCACAGGACGAGGTCAAACCAGACGAGCTCATAGGTCAGGAATCGTGCAACCGTAACGTAGCCGGTCAGCAGCGAAAGCAGCGAGCCCACGACGGCAATGGCGACACCGGCATGGATCAACCCCGCGACGGTCGAGCGGGCCTCCGGCGTTTCTCCTGCGGCGGCCAGCGCATTACGTACGCGGTTCGCCCGTAGCAGGGCAGCGCCGATGGTCAGTGCTACCACCAGTGACACCATCCCGCGTCCGAGCAGCGTCATCTGCACACTGGTATCGACTGTTCTGTTGAACTGCTCTACCGTGCCGGAGAGCATGAGCAGCGCGGCAAGTATCCTGGGGAATGGCTGAATGGCGCGCGCCACCGGATCGGCCATGACCGTCAGGCGCCACGAGGGTCGGTCACGGCACAGCAGCGCCCTGCCCAGTCCCGCGATCATGGCGCAGGTCAGAGCGAGCGTAATCAGTTCGCTGGCGAAATCCTGCAGGTTGGCGTTTAGTGGCTGCTGATGAGTCAGGGCAAGACAGATGAGCCGGACTGCGCATGCAGCGGCCGCCACGCTGGTGAGCGTGGTCGACAGCGCGATCGCGCTGCGTCGCAAACGGCCTTCAGGATGGCGGTGCAGGCAGAACCATAGCAGTGCCCGTTCGAGCAGGTGGGCGCCTGCCGTCGCTGCTCCGAGCGCGAGCAGCAGCATCAGTACGATCGTGAGTCGCTCGCCCGGTTGCCACGCCGACTGCAGTTGACCGGTAAGCAGCGAATTGAATGCCTTCAGCCGGTCACGGTCGGTCGGTTCGGTCTGTAAGAGCGGGGCCCAGAACGCACGGCCCAGAATGCTGCCGGAGCGAAAGGCGAGCTGGTTTTTCAAATAGTCATGCTGCAACCGGCCAATCTGGGTAGTCAGGTTTGGCAGGTTCTCCCTGATGGTTTCCACCTGCCCGAATTCGGCGTCGAGCCGCGCCCGCTGTGCCGCAATAGCGACCCGCTGCTCCGCGACCGCGGGCGTCTCGACACTGGTGCCCGGAGCCGGCGCAGGACCGAGCACGTCAAGCTGGGCCTGCAATTTCGCGCGCCCGGGAACCAATGACGTGGCCAGAAAGTTGTCCACCCGAGCTGAAAGTTGCTGGATCGCTGTCTGCAACTCGACGAATTGCGCGGGTCAGCATGTACGGCAGCACGATGCCGAGATCGAAGGCTTCCCTGATCAGATCAACTGGCCGTTCCGCCAGCGTCAATTCGAGCTGCACGGCTGGATACCGGGCACGGAACCCGGCGATCAGCGGTGGCAGCTCGATCAGCGCCGCGGTGGTGTGGGCGACGAGCCGCAGTACCCCCGCAGGCTCCCGGGCGCGCTCCCCGGTACCGGCTTCGAGCTGGTCCAGTTCAGCAACCACGCGCGAGCAGCCGGCGTGAAACTCGTCCCCGGCTTCAGTGAGTGCGAGGTGTCGGGTCGTGCGCTGAAAAAGACGTACACCGAGCCTGGTTTCGAGCCCCGTGATCGCGCGCGAGACGATTGACGTCGAGACGCCGAGCTTATTTGCGGCGTGCGTGAAGCTCTGCATTTCGGCGACGGTGCAAAAAGTCCGCAGCGTTTCGAGATGGTCCATAACTATTCGGTGTCCATGATCAATCTGCATTATCAAACCATACAGTACAGTATAGAGAAGCATGCTGTTGCCGTCAACGAAAATAGACCAAACAGTTCAGTTATGATAGAGTCCAAACTGGAAATGGAAGATCAGTCAGGTGCGTTGCCGCCGGCGGCGTCGTCGCTCGATCTCATAAACAAAAGGAGAGCCCGAAGAAGAGGGGGAAAACGGAGGCAAAGCGGCAGGCGATTGTTGACGCCGCGTTTGAGGTGTTCAGCGAGGTGGGGTCCGAGCAGGCGTCGATGTCGGAGATTGCGGCGCGGGCAGGCGGGTCGAAAGCCACGCTCTACAGCTACTTCGAATCCAAGGAAGAGATGTTCATTGAGCTCATGACCGCCGCCGCGCAGGAGGCAGTCGGAGCGGCGTTCGTACTGTTTAAGGCCTCCATGCCGGTTCGCGATGCGCTGGCGCGTTTCGGCACGCACTATCTGGTTGCGGTGCTAAAACCGCAACTGCTCGCGGTGCGCCGTCTCGCGCATCGTGAAGGCGGCCGGTCGAATGTCGGTGCCCTGTTCTATGAGCGCAGGCCGAAGCTCGGCTGGCAAACGGTGGCTGTCTTCCTGCAGCAATTGATTGACGCCGGGCAGTTGCGCAGCTGTCACGCAGCCATCGCGACAGCGCATCTGCGCACGCTGTATGAAGCGGAGTTGATGGAGCTCTGCCTGTTTGGCGTGCCGGCCGATACCAGCCCCCGCAACATCGCGAAGGTCGTCCAGAGAGCGGTCGACGTGTTCATGGCCGCATACGGGCCGACCCACGCCGCACAAACCACGCACTGATCATCCGGCTGCCGCCCGCATTGTCCGGGCGGCACCGGCATTCAGGACAAACCCGCGGTCAATCCTTATACAGCGCACTGGCCACGTAGCGGCGCCGAAGGTCGCCCAGCAGCGCTGCAAGGATCGCACTCACTGGCAGCGCGAGCAGCACGCCAAAAAGGCCAAAAAGCTGGCCAAACGCAAGCAGGGCGAAGATGACCGCGAGCGGGTGTAGACCGATGCGGTTACCCACGAGTCTGGGAACAAGAAAAGAACTTTCGAGAACCTGCCCAACTCCGTACACGCTGCGACTGCGCCGATGCCGTACCAGCCGCCAAACTGCCGAAGTGCGGCAAGAAGGGCAAGGGCGAGTCCCAGGGCGCAACCCACGTAGGGGATGAACACCGCCAAGCCGGTGAAGAGCCCGATGGGCAGCGCGATGTCGAGGCCGGCCAGCGTCAACGCGATCGGGTAGAACACGGCGAGCACGCCCATCACGAGCAACTGGCCGCGCAAGTATTGCGACAGCATCTGGTCCATCTCGGTCACGAGTCCCCGGACCTTGCCGACCCAGCGCCGCGGCACAAAGCTTTCCATCCGCGCGAATATCTGGTGCCGGTCGTAAAGCTGATAGAAAAGGACAAGCGGCACGAGTACGACGTTACTCACCACGGGCGGCACGACGTTGCTGCCTGTACGCACGTACCGCCAGGCGGCGAGTATGACGGTCTGGCCGTCGCCGACTGTGTCGCCCGTCAGCAGGTGGCGGACTCCGGGCAGGTCGAGTGAGTAGCTGACGCCCAGCAGTGCCAGCTTCGGTTGCAGCCACGCGTTCAGGCCGGCGATGAAGACGGGAATGTTCTTCGCGAGCTCGGGCCCTTCCTTGTGGATCACGGCGAACGCAAGTAGCGGCAGTAGCGTCAGCAGCGATGCAAACAGGAGCATCATCAGGAGCACGGACACCGTACGCGGTACACGCTGGCGCACCAGCCACTCGACGCCCGCCTGCAATATGTACGCGACGAGCGCACCGAGCAGGAATGGCGTGAGAACCGGTCGCAAGATCCATAGAAGGATACCGAGGCCAGCGGCGATGGCGCTCCAGACGAGGGCCTGGCGCTGATAGGGAGTCGGGGGCATGGTTGAGAGTGGTATTCGGGTGGCCCGCAAGTGACAGCGCAAAAAAGACTGCGGCGTATCGGGGAGGGGTCATCAGTGTCGCCAATCAATCAGCGGGGCGCGCCCGCGCGCCCCCCGCGCTCAATGCGCCTGCGACGTATCCGCCACACGCGTCGGTTTGGGCGCAATCCAGATCGCCAGTGCGCCGACGACGAAGCAGCATGCGATGCTGAAGAAAAGCTGGTTGGTGGCGAGCATCACCGCCTGCGACTCGACCACGGTGCTGATCTGAGCCTGCGCCTGATGTGCGCTCCAGCCTGAGCCCGCTAGCGAGGACGCATAGTGGCCAGCCTGATCGACCAGGCCCGACAGCTCCGCGCGGTTGTACTTGGTCTTGTTCTCCCACAACGTGTTGACGACCGACGTGGCAATCGCTCCGCCGAAGGTCCGGCAGAAGCTCATCAGCCCCGCCGCCGAAGCTGTTTCGGGCTCGTCGACACTGCTCAGGCCGAGGCTCGTCGTCGGCACGAAGAAGAACGGCAGGCCGACGCCTTGCAGCAACAGCGGCAAAGCCACCTGCCAGAAGTCCATATCCGAATTCGCATGGGTGCGGAACAGTGTCACCGAGCCGAGCCACATTACGCCGGCAAACACGAGCCAGCGTCCATCGAACTTCGTTGACAATTTGGCAGCAAGCGGCGCGGACACGACCGCGAAGATGCCCGTCGTGGCCGTGGCATACCCGGCCCACGTGGCCGTGTACCCCATATTGTTCTGCAACCACAGTGGCGTGAGCACGGTGGCGCCGAAGTACGCGCCGAACGCCAGCGTCATGGTGACCACGCTCGCACCAAAGCCACGATGGCGGAACACCCGTAGATCGACGATGGGGTTACGCTCGGTCAGCTCCCAGATGAGGAAGGCGAGGAAGCCGATCACCGCAGTCACCGCCAGTACGCGAATTTCCATCGAGCTGAACCAGTCCTTGTCCTTGCCCTCATCGATCATGATCTGCAGCGCCGAGACCCAGATGACCAGTAGCACGAGTCCACCCGTGTCGATCCGCATCCGTATCTTCTCGGATTCATAGCGCTTGAGCAGCATCCATCCGGCGTAGGCGCAGATCAACGACACCGGCACGTTGATGAAGAAGATGTAGGACCAGTGGTAGTCGTCGCAGATGACGCCGCCCAGTACAGGGCCCATCACCGGCGCGAGCAGGGTCGTCATGCTCCACAGGCCGAGCGCGGCGGCGGTCTTCTCCTTCGGGAAGATGCGCAGCAGCAGGGTTTGCGAGAGCGGCATGAGCGGGCCGCCCGCGAGCCCCTGGAACACACGGAACAGCACCAGCGTGCCGAGCGACGTCGCCATCCCGCACAGTGCCGAACCCAGTCCGAACATGATGAGCGCCGTGATGAACACACGCACCGTTCCGAAGCGACTCGCAAGCCAGCCGGTCAGCGGAACCGTGATCGCTTCGGCCACCGCATAGGACGTGATGACGTATGTGCCCTGGCTGGTCGAGGAGCCAAGTGCACCAGAAATGGTCGCTACGGACACATTCGCAATGGTGCTGTCCAGCACCGCGACAAAGTTGGCGGCGGCGATCATCACCGCCGCGAGAATCAGCATGGAGCCGGACAGCGGCGGCAATGCGATGTCATTGACCTGACTGGAAGACATGGCGGCGGATCCTTAGTGAGCGGGCGCGTCGTTGCCGCCGCGCGTGTCGACCGTCGCTTCCATCGACAGGTTGATGCCGAGCGGGTGCGTGCGAAGCTCGGCCGGATCGATCCTGACGCGCACAGGCAGGCGCTGCACGACCTTGATCCAGTTGCCGGTCGCGTTCTGCGCGGGAATCATCGCGAACGCCGAGCCTGAACCGCCGGCCAGGCCCGTGACCTTGCCGTGATAGACGACCTTGCTGCCGTACAGGTCCGACTCCAGTTCCACCGGTTGACCGATGCGCACCTTGCCGAGCTGCGTCTCCTTGAAATTGGCGTCGACGTAGACGGATTCGATCGGCACGACCGACATCAACGCCGTGCCGGTCTGAACGCGCTGCCCCACCTGAACCTGGCGGCTCGCGACGACACCGTCGACCGGCGCGCGCAGCACGGTGCGCTCGAGATCGACGCGGGCCTGATCGCGCTTCGCGCGTGCAAGCAGGACTTCCGGATTGGTTTCGACCGTCGTGTCCGCAATCAGCACCTTGTTCGCTTCGAGCGAGCCGACTGCGGCGTCGCGGCTTGCCTTCGCCTGCAAGGCCGCGGCGCGCGCTGCGTCGAGCGCTGCCCTGGCGGTGGCAAATGCAGCACGGGCGTTGCTCAGCTCTTCACCGGATACGCTGCCGGTGTGGGTCAGCACCTCGCGGCGCTGCAGGTCGATCGCCGCGCGGTCAAAGTCAGCCTGGGCCGACGCGATCTGCGCGGCCATCCGGGTCTGGTCGGCTGCGCGCGCACTGACCTGCGCGCTCAGCTGGGTATCTGTGGCGACATAGCCGCGAACTTTGCGTTCGGCGCGGCCCACATCGGCCTCAGCCTGCGCGAGCGCAATCTTTGCGTCGGTGTCATCGATGACCACCAATACGTCGCCCTTATGTACCTGCTGCGTATTCACGACCGGAACGCTCCTGACGATCCCGCTCACCGCCGGCGTGATCGACGCGACTTCGGCTGCGGTGTAGGCGTTATCGGTCGACACGTGGTGCGACGCGATGAAGTGCCAGTAGCTTGCGTAGGCGAGACCGGCGACGAGAATGGCGCCGCCGAGCAGCGCGAACAGCTTCTTGCGGTTCGAAGGGGGAGCGCCGGCCGCGGCACCGGTATCGGCGGGCGCAGCGGAAACAGCGGAAGAGGGCGAGTCCGGCATCAGCGACTCGCTGGTTTTGACGAATTGGGTTTCAGACATGATCGGAGTCCTTGAAATCAGCTTTGCTTGTTGGGATGGGCTGCATCGGTCGCGGCCGGCGTGCTGGCCTGATATCCGCCGCCGAGTGCGCGCACGAGCGCGACATCGAGCGAGAAGGTGCGCGACCGGATATCGGCGAGCTGGCGCTGCGCGGAAGTCATCGTGTCGGCGGCGTTCAGCACTTCGAGATAACCGGCAAGGCCGGCTCGATAGCGATCGAGCGCGACCTGGTGCGCCTGGGCGGCGTCGTCGTAGGCGGCCTGCGTCGCTTGCAGCCGGTCCGCCAGCGCGCGTTCGCTTGCGGCAACGTCGGCCACGTCGTGCAGCGCCTTCGTCAGCGTTTCGTCGTAGTTCGCGACCGCCTCGTCGTAAGTCGCCCGCGCGCCGCGCAGTTCGCCGCGCAAACGTCCGCCGTTGAAGATGGGCAGCGTGATCGCCGGACCGAAGTTGCCGGCCAGCGAAGCCGCGTTCGTCAGCATGTTCAGGCCAAGCGACTGGAAGCCGACCGACGCGCCAAGCGTGATGTCCGGATAGAACCCGGCTCGCGCGACGTCGATCCGCTTCGCCGCCGCCTCTACACGCAGGCGTGCAATCACCACGTCCGGACGGCGGCCAAGCAGGCCGAGTCCAAGGTTGGCGGGCATCCCGGCAGGCTGCGTCAGATCGACGGCCGGCGGTGCGATGCGCAGGCCGCGGTCGGGCCCGGCGCCCATCAGCGCGGCGATCTGGTTGCGCTCGAGTGCAATCGATTCATCAAGCGCGAGAAGGTCGGCCTGCGCGCTTTGTTGCTTCGACTCGGCCTGCTTTACACCGGCCTGCGTTTCCAGACCGTTCGCGAAACGCTCCCGGAACAGCTGCGCGGATTGCGTGCGGACCTGCAATGCCGCCTGCGCACTGTCGCGCTCGGCGAATAGACGCGCGAGGTCGGCATAGGCTGCGGCGATCGACGCGGAGAGAACCATGCGGGCCTGTGCCGCATCGGCGCGCGCGGCGTCGAGCTCAGACGTAGCGGCGGCCAGCGCCGCGCGATTCTTGCCCCAGAAGTCGATCTCGTAGCTGAAGTTGAGCTCGGCGCTGCCGTAGGGGCGCCACCCGTGGGGAACGAAATCTGAGGGAATACCGTTGTTGTAGCTCTGCTTTTTCTTCTGGACCGAGCCGTCCGCGCTGACTTCGGGAAGCAGCGCCGCGCCCGCCACCTGCGCCGACGCCTCGGCGTTATGCAGCCGCGCCTGGGCGGCCGCCAGCGTCGGCTCATCCTGGAGCGCTTCCCCAATCAGCGCGTTCAGTTGCGGATCGTTGTAGCTGAGCCACCACTGATCAGTGGGCCATGCAGACGCCGTGCTGCCCTGCTTGCCGCCGTCCGCGCTGAGACTGTGCGCCGTCTCATATCTGCTGATGTCTTTCGCTACCGGCTTCTGCGGCATGTCGGGCAGTTGCGCGCAGGCGCTCACCGCGAACGCGACGGCCAGCCTCACTCGTTTGTGCTGCATCGCAACGTCGGTGCTCTCTTGCATCATCCCTCCTCCCTTGCTCCCTTTTACAATACTGAACAGTCTAGTTATCCAAGTCGGCGATGTCAACAATAACAAACTGTACGGTTCAGGTATGGTAGGATGACAACATTGAAATAAGGCCGGCCAAGGGCGTCGCCGCCGGCCATGTCGCTGATCGGGCTTGCAGACAGAAAAAGGAGGGCATTGAAAATGAGAGTGAAGACAGAAGAAAAACGGCAGGCGATCGTTGACGCCGCGTTCCAGGTGTTCTGCGAAGTGGGGTTCGAACGGGCATCAATGTCGGAAATCGCCGCGCGGGCAGGCGGATCAAAAGCTACGCTCTACAGCTATTTCGAGTCGAAGGAAGTGATGTTCGCGGACGTCATGTTGGCCGCCGCGGTGGAAGCCAAGGTGGCGACGGAGGTACTCAAGGCCTCGCTGCCGATTCGCGAGACACTGCTGAAATTCGGCAAACACTATCTCGCCGCGACGCTAAAGCCACAGGTACTGGCGGTGCGCCGTCTCGCGCATCAGGAAGGCGGCCGGTCGAACGTCGGCGCCCTGTTTCACGACCGTGGGCCGAAGCTCGCCTGGCAAGTGGTGACTGACTTCCTGCAGCAGGCGATTGACGGCGGGGAGCTCCGCATCTGTAACGCAGAGGTCGCGACCGCGCATCTGCACGGGCTATATGATGCGGAATTGCTGGAGCTGTGCCTGGTTGGCGCGCCGGCGGATACCAGTTCCCGCAACATCGCCAAAGTTGTTCAAAGAGCGGTCGATGTTTTCCTCGCCGCATATGGACCGACGGACAGGACTGACACAGCATAGACAGGCGCCTGGGCGGTCGTGAACCGTGTGAGACAGCAGGCGAACCGTCACCGTGTCGCCAGGTGGGCGGGCCAGCCCACACCCCGTCGGCGAAATCCGCCGCTTGCAAGGCCTGACATGGGTATGTGAGCCTGTTCCGCAGCCAATCGTCACGATGAACGGGCCAGTGGACGACTACTCCGGATCATGCCCGGATGGCGGGGCACGCCTACCGCGACGAACAGAATCGGAGTAGCGCGACAATCGCGGGTCTCTCGGGTATGGCTGCGTCGGTTGCGCAGCCATACGGGTTGTTTCGGAAGCCGGGTCGGGACTTGCGCGGGAGCTGGTTTGAAGCCGCGGAAGCTGTGGAGGTTGCGGAAGCTGCGGCCCACCCTGTGAAAACTGGTTCGTGGAGGGTTGTCTGGCGGACGCTGGCTTCTGCGAGGCAATCGCTGAGGCAGATCGCTTTGCGCAAGCACCGATGTGCTGGAAAGGAGCGCGAACAGTACCAGGAACGTTCTTCTCATTTCAATTTTGTGCAGCTGGTTGTCTTCGTATCGATGCGATTGGCAGCCGCAGGTCGTATCAGCGCCCGGCCAGAATTGCCTTGTAACGCCAGGGCGCCGTGGCGGTACTGAAGTCGATGCCGCACTTGAGGTGTGCAGCGAATTGGGGTTCGGGCAGGCATCGATGTCGGAGATTGCGGCACGGGCTAGCGTATCCAAGGCCACGCTGTGCAACTACTTCGAGTCGAAGGAAGAGATGTTCACGCCGCGCAGAACGGCAAACCGCCTTTGTCCGTCTCAAAAGTCCGCCGATCGTCACGTCCGGGCGGCCGGGGCATCAGTACGCGGTGTCATGCCCCAGCTCTGGCGGACTAAAATGATACAGGAATCGACGTGCTAATCAGCGGGATGGAAATGGAACAACACCGCCACCGCAACTATGCCGGCACATACAAGCTTGTCGGGGCAGATGTTCGCAGCAGCAGCGGGAACGACGATTCCTGCTTGCGAAAGGAGGCCGATGACCTCTGCATCGCGCTCTTTGATCGCTGGTGCGAACGCCGCGCGATCACGCCACTCAGCTATCTGCTCCATTCGTGGCCGATTTTACCGTCGGCACCGCACTCGATCAAAGCCGTGTCGCGAGCGCTTCACGATCTTTCGATGTTCCACAGCGAAGCTCTGGACGACAAGGAGCGCGAGTTGATTGCTAGCCTCAAGGCTTTGGCCGGGGATTGAGTTTTAACCGCCACGAACCGAAGCCGACGTCGGCGGCCCCGGTGATTTCGTTGCTCGCAACGCCTTCCATTCCTTCCATATTTTTTTCAGCCGTGAGCCGCAGCGCGGCGTCGAGCAGTCGGGCGCGAGCCGCGTTGCTCGCGCGCTTCTGCGACGGAAGCCGGCGACGGCGCGGGGGGGGGGGGGGGGGGGGGGGGGGGGGCGGTGACTGTTTCATTTTTTTGGGATACCTCGATCGGGACGCAATTGCCGTATGGATGAGCTAGAAGCTGTTGGTCGCGCATCGTCATCGTTATCTATCTCCCGCCTCTTGTCCTCGTTGCGATACGGTACAGTACCGTTATTGGAGACGTCCACGTTAATATAAATACACTGAACAGTTCAGTTACGCTGAGATCGCAACGTTGAAAGCCGTGCTGGGAAGGGCGTCCAGGCTGGCGTGTGCGTATTCGGTAACGTCATCGTGACTGAGCCGAAAGACTGCTAGCTGGCCCGCGTCGCCGCACTCGTTGGTGGAGTCGCCGATGCAATGAAGCGCGAACGCCGGACACACTCAGAGCGCAGATGGAAGCTGGTGCCCCCGTCGTCGTCCAGTTTTCGATGCAGCGTACGGGGGAAAGGGCGGAGTTGCATCTGCGGTTTCGCCAGCGCGATCCCGCCTCAACCTGCTCGATCCTGACGTATCAAATCTTTCTGCTGTCGACTTATGCGCTGCGGTCGTGGCTAACCGGGCAGCGAGTGCCGGTGACGTCAATCGACTTCCCGTGTTCGCCGCCGCATCATCAATACGAGCTTCGGATGCTGCCGCAGAGTCTCATTCGCTTCGATCAGCCTCATGCGGACATCCGCTTTCCGACACAGGCGAATGCGTACGCGTCGTCGCCCGACGCGGCCGGTGGTAGCACGATCAGGTGGTATCTCAGAATCCGACGCATGCGCCGACGCGAATACCGCGTGCAACGCGCAGCTCGATCGACTGCACTCCCACACGAGACGCTAACTTGGTTCATCCCACGTCCAAAGGCAACATCTCGGTGAGGTCGAGGTCATGGTCGAAAAGGCGTACGCAGGGCACGACTGAGGTACTCGCCGTTTTGGGGCGCGACTTGATCCCCAAATTTTTACCCAGCTTAACGCTGCCAAACCGCGTTGAACCTATGGCGCGTCTACGATGGCTGAAATCTCCGCGACACCATGGATTCCTTTTCGTCGCCCCCGTCCGGTTTCCGCCTTAATGTCGACCGTCGCCGGTCGGGTGCCTGCGGGTTGCGGCCGGCGCAGAGGAGTATATCGTGCACCTTCCGGCGCATTGTTTCGCTCCGAGGGCAGCAGACTGCGAGCAGGCTCTGCCAGCTGCCGTGTCATTCAGGAGGCGCACAGGACCGTTGGCCACGACTGCATAAAGAATCAATGAAAGACGTTGAATTTATAGATAACGTGCGTCCCTATCACCTCTTCGTCGTGGAGGACGAGGTTGTGCAAAGGGACATGCTTTGTAGCTACCTGGAGAAACATGGACTCGTTGTCACGCCGATGGCCACCGCAGACGAAATGCTTCGTCGCATTCACCGAGTGCGCCCCGACCTGATCGTGCTCGACGTGGGGTCACCGAAGATGTCGGGACTTCGTGCTTGTCGTAACTTACGCGCAGCGGGCGATCGAATTCCCATCATCTTGGTGATGGCGCGTTGCGAGGAGATTGAACGCGTGGTCGGGCTGGAGATGGGCGCGGACGACTGCTTGAGCACACCGTACCCGGCGCGAGAGCTTCTCGCACGAGTGAAAGCCGTTTTGCGGCGCGCCGCCTTCAGTCCCGGAGCGCCACGCGATTCAACTGCTTTCATACCGATTGGCGAGTACGTTTTCGACGTTGCGGCGCGAAGTCTGCGCCAAGGCAACAACGTTCGTATTCTCAATACAGTTGAATACGCGATGCTTGCTGAGCTAGCCACAAATGCCGGTATCTCGGTGTCACGGGAGCGTCTGATTGCTGTGTCCCACTCGCGCGAAGACACGGTCTCCTTGCGGGCCGTGGATGCCGCAGTGGTTCGCTTGCGCAAGCTGTTAGAACCCGATCCAGCCGTGCCGCGGTATATCCAGACCGTGCGCGGACATGGCTATGTTTTCGTGCCTATGGAGACTAGACGGTGTTAGGAACTTTTCGCTGGTACCCTGGTACCTTGGCGGAATATCTCGCGCCCGCGAGCAGGAATCGCCCGATGGTCTTCATCAGTCAAACGAATGGGGTGCCCTCAATCGAGAGCTATACGGCGATCCTGTCTGGTGACCAGTCGGAGCTACGACGCGCACATCACGGTCTAGAAGCAAGATAGACTTCAAGACCGTACCCGCGGCGTTTGAGGACGCAGCCAAGGCCATTGTCTATCGGTACCTTCGCCGCGGTTGCGCGGGGCGGAAGCGACCCAAGGCAGCTACCCTGGTGAAGTTCTTCAATGGCGCAAACGATTTTCTCCAATACGTTGCTGGCCTGGGACTCAGAAGATTGAACGAGGTCACGCCGCTAGTTTGCTCGACCTATCTTCAACATCGTCGTGTGCCGAAGCAGCGAGGGAAGATGAAAGGAGATGTATCCGGTTCACAGGCACGACCTACGTCGAAGCTGCAGCATCTCAAAAAGCGCCGAATTGTCGAGCGAATCTATGAGCTAAGTCAGTTCACGAGCACGCCGATGAACAGCTATCCTTGGCCCGACAAACCGGCAGTTGGCCTGAAAGGCGGACGTGATCAAGCGGGAACGACGCCGCTCATCCCTAAGGTGTTCGAGGTGCTCTTAGCGTGGAACGTAGTCGAACAGGTGACCGCGCTCTTGGATCATCGCGACGCCCTTGATGAGGTTGAGCGCCGCAATCCGGGAATTGTTCCGAAATACGTGACGATGAAGAAGAACGACGTCTTGGCGCAGCGTGGATTCAAAGGTACCTACGCATGCTGCTGGTACATGGCGCGAGAGCTGTTGTTCAGCAGGCCGGCAGACACAGCGATGTCCTCTCAAAATGGAACATTGAGATGCAAGGCCGACGCGGAACGAACATCACAGCAGTCGCACTGGCAAACAAGATAGCCCGGACGATCTGGTCATTACTAGCTCGAGGGCAGGAATACAAGCCATGTGAGACAACTGGTTGCGGGTTTCCGTCCATTGCGAACGGTAGAACTACGATGGCCGTTGCTGATCGTGCGAAGCCAGGCACATCGTTGTGAAAAGCGACAGGCATCTCGATATCGAATGTACATTATGATCAGGAATGCGAACGCAACAGGCGTGAGCGATCATGGCGCATGGCGCCGTCAGTGAAGTGCGAGCCACGCGCTGGTTCAGCAGTAGTGGCGCAGGTTGATCATCGTATAGGCAAGCGTCTTGAACGCATAGTGAACGTCACTGATGCGCTCAAAGCGCAGCAGCAGACGGCGGAACTTGAAAATCATCTAGCGGGCCTCCCACCGCCGCCCTCTCGGGCGGCGGGGTTAAAGTGAGTTTGCGAACCGCTTTAACCGGAAGGAGGCTCATCATGAACTATAGCGGCATTGATCTGCACTCGAACAACAGCGTGGTCACGGTGATCGATGAAACGGACCGGATCGTGGCAGAAAAGCGCCTTCCCAACGAGCTCCCGAAGATTCTCGCGTTTCTTGCCCCGTGGCAAGAAACGCTCGCGGGCGTGGTCGTCGAGTCAACGTTCAACTGGTACTGGCTGGTTGACGGGCTGCAGGCATCAGGCTTCACGGTCCATCTGGCCCACACAACGGCCATCAGGCAGTATGACGGGCTCAAGCACAGTGGCGACGAGACGGATGCCCGTTACCTGGCCCGGCTGCTGAGACTGGGCATCCTCCCCACCGGGACGATCCTGCCGCTCGAAGCGCGCAGCGTGCGTGATCTCGCCCGCAAGCGCATGCAGCTGGTCCGCAGCCGCACCAGCCACATGCTTGCGATCGAGAACCTCACGGCTCGGCATCACGGCATGCGCATATCCAGTAGTCAGGTCCTGCGGCTGACGGCCGAATCCATCGAGCAGATGGGACTGCCGGCCGAGGTCGCGCTCGCCATACAGGCCAACCTGGCCGTCGTCTCGACGCTTTCCACCCAGATCGAAGTGCTGGAAAAGCGGCTGGCCGACAAAGTTCGGCCGCGCGCCGAGTATGCACTGCTTACCAGCGTGCCCGGCATCGGCCAGATCCTGGCAACGGTCATCCCGCTGGAAACCGGCTCCATTGAGCGTTTCGCAAACGTCGGTAACTTCGCCTCCTATGCCCGCTGCGTGGGCAGCTGCCACACCAGCAACGGCAAGAAGAAAAGCGAAGGCAACATCCGTAACGGCAACCGGTACCTGTGCTGGGCGTTCGTGGAAGCAGCCAATTTCGCCCAGCGCTATTGCGCTGAGGCCAGGCGTTTTTATGAACGCAAGAAAGCCCGTACCAACCCGATCGTCGCACGCAAGGCGTTGGCGCACAAGCTGGCGCGTGCATGCTTCCATATTCTGAAGGAGAACAAACCGTTTGATGTGACGCGCTGCTTCACGTGATGCTTTCGACGGCGACCGGCAAGCCCCGTGGGAGGATTGGGTTCCAGCCCAGGAATTTGAATGGGATGCCGTGCCGCCGTCCCCGAATGCAGTCAAGGCGGATCGCCTGCGACGCGAGCATCGACGGATTGGCGCCCTGATGGGGCAGCCCTCGAATTTGTACGGATTCCCTGGACGCGTTGCGGTACCAATGTTCTTCCGGGGCGGCATGGCCGCCAGGGCGAAAGGCACCGGTTGTACCGCCGATTGCTTGATCCAGATGGGTGTCTGGCGCGATTCGTCGCAGCCAGCATTGAAGTCACGGGCGCGTTCGGCCACCTGTATTCGGGTATTGAATCCGAAAAACGGCTACCCAGGCAGCCGGGGATATCGATTACTCACTTGACACGGGCCCGCTAATGGGTGTCCTCCCAGGCGAATACCCGCTCAATGGTCCTGAAACGCTCCTCGAAGATGGCCGGATCATAGCGCTGCTTGGCCTCGCTTCGGTGTTTTGCGTCCGCGCGGATTCTCGGGGATGTTCGGGGTCATGCCGCGATTGAAGATCGCCTTGCGGTTGGCCCTGCAGTCGTAGACGCCATCCAGGCTGACGATTGAACCGTGCAGGCCCGCGCCAATGGCGCGGGCCATGGCGGTGAGGCTTGGCAGCGCGTCGCGCAACAGCGGTGATTCGTTGCGGTTGCCGGAGCGCTGATGAATGGTGCAATGAGGTTGCAGTTGCGATCGCACAAGGCCACCACCTTGTCGCCCTTCAGATGCTTGTGCCCGCTATACCCGAGATTGTCGCCGCCTTTCTTCGCCGCCGTCGTGGTACCGTCGCCGTGGATGACCGAAAGGTCAAGCAGCTGGTCCTGATGAAGCTGCTGCACCGAGCCCGAAAAGATGGCATCGATACAACCATCGGCCTGCGAGCGACGAAACGTGCGGTAGATGCGCGTATAGTGGATTTCAGGGCGACCTTCTGCATTCCTGTCGATCGGCAGCATCTTCCATTGACAACCCATGTACAGCGCCTGCAGGATGTAGTTGAAGATCTTGTGCAAGGCCAGCGTGGGGCGAGGTCCGCGACGGCCCAGGCTCAGATGCGGCCAGACAAATTGCTCGAACTGCTCCAGGCGCAATCTTGTTGGAATCTTTTGCCAGCATGGGCTTCGGGTCATTCGCTGAGTCCAGAAATCTGGACTTTAGCCGATCTGGCTACTCGGACCTGAAATCCAGTCCGGGCGCGGCGTGCAGACAAACTCCATAGCCGTCGAAAACCCGCAACCAGTTGATTGTCTCCAGTCTCTCGCTATGTTGGTCAATAAGGTGATTCGGCGTTCACGCGATGGCCTCGTCGACAATCTCGATCCAGTGACGTACCGCGGTCCGGCCCGCACCGCCGAGATGGGTCTGACACCCGATGTTCGCGGTCGCGATGACATCGGGCTTGCCGCTTTCGAGCGCATCGAGCTTGTTGTCGCGAAGCTTGCGGGAAAGCTCGGGCTGCGTGAATGCATACGTTCCCGCTGATCCGCAGCACAGATGCGCGTCGGGCACGCCCGTGAGGGTAAATCCGAGTCGGGTAAGCAGGCCTTCGATGGACCCGCCGAGTTTCTGCGCATGCTGAAGCGTGCAAGGGCAGTGGAAGGCGACCCGCTGGTCCGGTTTGACCGGCAGACGTTCGATGGGCAGGCGCGCGAGCGCTTCGCCAATGTCACACGCCAGTTCGCTCACGTGCCGGGCCTTCTCGGCATAGGCGGGGTTGTCGCGCAGAAGATGACCATACTCCTTGACGAACGCGCCGCAGCCGCTCGCCGTTTGAATGATGGCTTCCGCGCCAGCTTCGACCTTCGGCCACCACGCGTCGATGTTGCGCCGGGCGCGGTCGAGGCCCGCGTTCTGCGCATCGAGGTGATAGTCGACGGCGCCGCAGCAACCCACCTCCGACACTGCGTCGATGCTGACGCCCAGACGATCGAGCACGCGCGCGGTCGCGGCATTGGTATTCGGCGAGAGCGAGCGTTGTGCGCAGCCTTCGAGCATCAGCATGCGGCGCTTGTGCCGTACCGGCGGGCGCGTCCCCGCGCTGATGACCTTGTGCGGAATCTTGTCGGCGATGTTCGACGGCAATGCGCCGCGCAGGAGTTGACCCGCTTTGAGCATGGCGCCGAACGTGCGCGGGCGCGGAATGACCTTACGCAGCCCGGTACGCATCACGCGTTGCGCGAAGGGACGCTCGACGCTCCGGTCTAGCATATCGCGGCCGATATCGAGCAACGAGTGATACTTCACCCCCGACGGACACGTCGTCTCGCAGTTGCGGCAGGTGAGGCAGCGATCGAGGTGCAGTTGCGTTTTGTCGCTGACAAGCTCGCCTTCGAGCATCTGCTTGATCAGATAGATGCGTCCGCGCGGGCCATCCAGTTCATTGCCCAGCAGTTGATACGTCGGACAAGTCGCGTTGCAGAAGCCGCAGTGCACACACGTGCGAAGAATGTCCTCCGCTTCTTTCGCGCGCGGAAGTGAGAGAGCCTGATTGCTGAGTTTCGTTTGCATGGTGTGGAAGTCTCCGGCGCTCGATGTTCAATAGTCTGCGTACATCCGGCCCGGATTGAAGATGCCGTGTGGATCGAGGCGCACTTTCAGTTGTTGATGCAGGCGCATCAATGGCGAAGGAATCGGATGAAACGGCTCGACATCGCTGCGCGGAGTGAAGCAGGTGGCATGACCGCCGGCCGCGGTTGCGATCGCGCGGATGTCGGCTGCGCTCGCATCGCTCTTGAGCCAGCGTTGAGCGCCGGCCCAGTCGAGCAGCACGGCACCCGGCAGTTCGACCAGCGGCGCCGCGTTAGGCAACGACAGACGCCATAGCGGGCGAGGATCGTCGAAGAACGCAAGCCGCTGATCGCGCAGGTCGTCCCAGAAGCGCGGATCGAGTTCCTTGCCGCCAATGCGATCCACGGCGGATCGAACCAGTCCCGTGCCGCCTTCGAGCCGCACATGCAGCGCACCGTCGATGAAGCACGCCCCGCTCAAGGGCAGCGCGGCGCGGCGCCACGCCGACAGTTCGCGCATCGCGTCGCTTGCTTCCATCGCGATCGCAAGACTCGCGGATGCGCGCGCCTTCGGCAGCACCTTCAATGAAATCTCCGTGATGAGTCCAAGACAGCCGAAGCTGCTGCTCATCAGCCGCGAAACATCGAAGCCCGCGACATTCTTCATGACTTGACCGCCGAAACGCAGATGCTTGCCTTCGCCCGTAATGACCCGGCAGCCCAGGACGAAGTCGCGCACGGAACCGCACCACGGACGACGCGGTCCCGCGAGGCCGGCGGCAACCGCGCCGCCTGCCGTCGCCTGGCCGCCATAACTCGCCGGCTCACAGGGCAACATCTGATTGGCGTCGTCCAGTACGGCGTTGAGTTCGGCGAGCGGCGTTCCCGCACGCGCGGTGATCACGAGCTCGCTCGGGTCATAGCTGACGATGCCGCGGTGCGAACGCGTGTCGATCTCTCGCGAGCCTGGCGCGGCCGGCCGGCCCAGAAACGCCTTGCTCGACGCGCCACGAATGAGAAGCGGTTGTCTGGACGCGATTGCGGCCTGCACTTCTTCGACGAGACGCACGCTATCGTCGTGGGTGGTTGAATCGCGCCGCATCAGAAACGCTCCAGTTCGGGAAAGGGCAGTGCGCCGTGATGGACGTGCATCGAACCGAATTCGGCGCAGCGATGTAGTGTTGGCACGTTCTTGCCGGGATTGAGCAGGCCGGCGGGATCGAATGCCGCCTTGACCGCGTGGAAGAAGCTCAGTTCGTCGGCGTTGAACTGCGCGCACATTTGATTGATCTTTTCGCGTCCGACGCCATGCTCGCCCGTGATGCTGCCGCCCACTTCAACACAGAGCTCAAGGATGCGCGCGCCGACGGCTTCCGCGCGTTCCGTTTCGCCGGGCGCGTTAGCATCGAACAGAATCAGCGGATGCATGTTGCCGTCGCCCGCGTGGAATACATTCGCCACGCGCAGACCGTACTCTTGCGAGAGCGCCGCGATGCCGCGCAGTACACGCGACAATTCCCGGCGCGGAATCGTGCCGTCCATGCAGTAATAGTCCGGAGAAATGCGGCCCACAGCCGGAAACGCGTTCTTGCGGCCCGCCCACAACCGCTGCCGTTCCGCTTCGTTCGCGGCGAGGCGAATATCGGTCGCACCCGCGGCTCGCAGGAGCGTTTCAACGCGCTCGCAGTCTTCCTGCACGTCCGACTCCGCACCATCTAATTCGCAAAGCAAGAGCGCTTCGGCATCGACCGGATAGCCAGCGTGGATGAAGTCCTCGGCCGCCCGGATGGCGAGGTTGTCCATCATCTCGAGGCCGCCTGGAATCACACCCGCTCCGATGATCTGCGCAACTGCGTCGCCGGCGCGCTCGACGTCGTCGAAACTGCCGAGCAGCACCTTGGCGCTCTGAGGCTTCGCAAGCAGCTTGACCGTGACTTCGACGACCACACCGAGCATGCCTTCTGATCCGGTAATGAGCGCGAGCAGGTCGAATCCCGGCGAATCGAGCGCTTCGGACCCGAGCGTCACGCGTTCACCATCGATCGTCAGGATATCCACTTTCAGGATGTTGTGGACCGTGAGCCCGTATTTGAGGCAGTGGATGCCGCCTGCGTTCTCCGCGACGTTGCCGCCAATCGAGCAGGCGATCTGCGACGATGGATCGGGTGCGTAGTAAAGGCCGTGCGGTGCCGCCGCCTGCGATATCGCGAGGTTGCGCACGCCGGGCTCCACCCGCGCGATGGACGCTTCCGGCTCGAGTTCGAGAATGCGGTTGAAGCGCGCCATCACGAGCAGAATGCCTTTCTCGAGCGGCAGGGCGCCACCTGAGAGGCCGGTGCCCGCGCCGCGCGCCACGACCGGGATGCGATTCGCCGACGCATAGGCGAGCAGCGTCTGCACTTCGTCGACCGTGCCGGGTAAGGCAACGAGCATCGGCGTAATGCGATACGCAGACAGTCCGTCGCATTCGAACGGACGGAGGTCTTCTTTCTCGTGCAAAAGCTGAAGACCGGGCGACAGCGATCGCAGCTCGCGGACGATCTTGGCTTTATCTTGATCGACGAGTGGGCCGTCGATTCGTTCATCGTAAGCATAGGTCATGCGGTGTCTCCTTGCGGACAGCTTGGCAATCCCTGTCCAAAGCGCATATTGGCGAAGATTTTTGCGGGTCCCTGCCCGTTTGTCGACGCTTTTCAAGCTGGTAATACCAGTTTATTGGCGATGCGCTCGCGGTGGATTCACTGCCTTCGCGTTCTTTCGAGGCTTACATGACCGTCTCGTGCAATAGAGCGTGGTACGATTGTGACTGGTAATACCAATCAGAAAGTCGAGGCGATATGGAAGACACGAAGCGTAATCTTGCCGATGTCGTGGTCGAACGCATTGAGCGATTGATTGTTGACGGTGTGCTTAAAGAGGGGCAGGCGCTTCCGTCCGAACGTCGTCTCACGGAAAAGCTCGGTGTCTCGCGTACGGCGTTGCGTGAAGGCCTGAAAGTCCTGCGTGCGCGCGGACTGATAGAAACATCGCAAGGAAAGGGGTCGGTCGTGGCTAATCTGACTGTCGAGCCCGCACAGACGCCGATGATGCATCTACTGAGTTCGCAGCCGCGCACGCTGTATGACCTGCTCGAGGTGCGCGAGATGATCGAAGCGGAGTCCGCCCGGCTGGCTGCATTGCGCGGCACGGCAGCCGATCATGTCCTGATCAACCGCCGCTACGAAGCAATGTTGGCAGCGGAATCCGAAGACACCGATGCCCCAACCCATGCGCGGCTCGATCACGCCTTTCATCTGGCGATTTGCGAGGCATCGCATAACCCGGTGCTCGTTCATACGCTGTCCTTTCTCAACGACCTGATGTTGAGTTCTGTGTTCGCGTCCGTGAACAACCTCTATCACCGCGAGCCACACAAACGTATGATTGACCGGCAGCACGCCCGGCTCTACAACGCGGTCACGGGCCAGTTGCCGGAGCAGGCGCGGCGCGCGGCGAGCCAGCATATCCGTAGCGTGCGCGACAGCTTTTCGGAGATCGAGCAGGAAGAACAGCGACTGGTGCGCTCGACACTGCGGCTCGAGGGATGGTCCTAGTCGACGGCGCCATCGGCAATGCGCCTCGAAGGCTGGCTTGCATCCAGCCTTCGAGGTCAGACTTCCCCGAAGCGATTCGCTTAGTGCTTTCGCTGCGTTCTAAACGCATGCAGCAGGGGCTCGGTATAGCCGCTCGGTTGAGCTCGCCCATCAAGCACCAGTGCCAACGCAGCCTTGAACGCTAGAGACTTGTCGTAGGCGGGCACCATCGGCTGATAGCTGGGATCGCCCGCGTTCTGCTTGTCCACGACATCGGCCATGCGCTCGAAAGTTTCCCGAACCATTTCCGTCGTCACGACCCCATGATGCAGCCAGTTCGCAATGTGCTGGCTGGAAATGCGCAGGGTGGCACGGTCTTCCATGAGACCGACGTTGTGGATATCGGGCACCTTCGAGCAGCCCACGCCCTGGTCGATCCAGCGAACCACGTAACCGAGAATGCCTTGAGCGTTGTTCTCGACTTCGCTGCGAATCTCACCGTGAGTCCACTCTGCGCGCTCGACGACGGGAATCGTCAGCAGGCCATCGAGCAGTTCGTCGCGCACGCTGGAGAGATCAGTGGTCTCTAGCGCCTTCTGCACTTCCTGCACATCGATCTGATGATAGTGAAGGGCGTGCAGCGTCGCGGCGGTTGGCGACGGGACCCACGCGGTATTGGCGCCCGCTTTCGGGTGAGCGATCTTCTGCTCGAGCATCGCGTGCATGAGGTCGGGCATCGCCCACATACCCTTGCCAATCTGCGCGCGTCCGCGCAGGCCGGCCGCAAGACCGGTCAGCACATTGCTGCGCTCATACGCGGCGATCCACTTGCTCGACTTCATGTCGCCCTTGCGCATCATCGGGCCCGCTTCCATCGACGTATGCATCTCGTCGCCGGTCCGGTCGAGGAAACCCGTGTTGATGAACGCGACGCGTGCGGCGGCGGCGTTAATGCAAGCGGCGAGGTTCACGCTCGTGCGGCGCTCCTCATCCATGATGCCCATCTTGATGGTGTTGCGGGGAAGACCAAGCAAGTCCTCGATCCGCCCGAACAGCTCGCTCGCGAATGCGACTTCCGCGGGGCCGTGCATCTTCGGCTTCACGATATAGATGGAGCCGGTGCGCGAGTTCAGCTTGTGCGTGCGGTCGTGCAAGGCGCAGAGGGTCGTGACGACGCCATCGAGAATGCCTTCAGGGATCTCGCGGCCTTCGACGTCGAGCACCGAAGGGTTCGTCATCAAGTGACCGACGTTACGGATGAACAGCAGCGAGCGGCCATGCAACGTGACCGGCTTGCCGTCAGCGCCGGTGTATTCACGGTCGGCGTTCAGACGACGCGTGAAGGTCTTGCCGCCCTTCGTCACTTCTTCGGTGAGCTCGCCGGTCATCAGGCCGAGCCAGTTGCGATACAACTGCACCTTGTCGTCGGCATCGACGGCGGCGACCGAATCTTCGCAGTCGATGATCGTGCTCACGGCTGCCTCCATGAGCACATCCTTCACATGCGCGGCGTCCGTCTTTCCGATGACATCGTTCGCGTCGAACTGAATCTCGAAATGCAGGCCGTTGTGTTCGAGAAGCACTGCGGACGGCGCGTTCGCTTCGCCCACGAAGCCAATGAACGCAGCCGGATCCTTCAGACCCTTCGTACGTCCATTCACCGACACGACCAGCTCTCCGTTCTCGACCTTATAGCCCGTCGCTTCTGCATGCGAGCCGTCAGCGAGCGGTGCCGCCTGATCCAGAAAGCGGCGCGCGAACGCAATGACGCGTGCGCCACGCTTCGGGTTGTACTCCGCCGACCGGGCAGCGCCGTCGGTCTCATCGATCGCGTCGGTGCCATACAGTGCGTCGTAGAGGCTGCCCCAGCGAGCGTTCGCGGCGTTGAGCGCGTAGCGCTGGTTGGACAGCGGCACGACCAGCTGCGGGCCGGCTTGTTCGGCAATTTCCCGATCCACGCCGGTCGTGGTCGCATGAACACTCGCCGGCGTCGGCACGATGTAGCCGATGCTCTCCAGGAAACTGCGATAGGCGTTCAGATCGCGCACGGGGCCCGAGTGCTCGCGGTGCCATGTGTCGAGTTCGGCTTGCAGCCGGTCGCGCTCGGCAAGCAGCGCGCGATTCTTCGGCGCCAGGTCGTGAACGATGGCGGCGAATCCGCGCCAGAATTGCCCCAGGTCGACACCGGTGCCGGGCAATGCCTCGGTTTCGATGAAATGGGCGAGCTTCTCAGCGACACGGAGACGGTCGCGCCGAGTCATTTCCGTCATGTACTGCTCCAAGGTGACTTGCGATTCAGGGCTGGTCGCTGCGAGCGCGTACGCTCGGCAGGGACTTGATGCTCGGGGAGGATATACGCGCTCAGGCGAGTGATGCCGCGCCGGCTTTTGCGATCTGTGAATCTTCAGCGGGCTTCATTCCGGAGACGCCGATGGCGCCAACGACGTGACCGTCTGCAATCAAAGGAACGCCGCCTTCGAGTGCGGTGACGATCGGTGCGGTGGTAAAGGCGGTACGTCCGCCGTTGACCATGTCTTCGTAAGCCTTCGATTCACGGCGCCCCACGGCTGCCGTACGGGCCTTGCCGATCGAGATATCGGCGCCGATCGGTGCGCAGCCGTCCAGACGCAACATGCCGAGCAAATGGCCTCCGTCGTCGACCACTGCGATCGCGACAGGCCAGTTCTGCTTGTTTGCCTCGGCCTGCGCAGCGGAAAGCACACGGGTCACGTCGTCGATGGAAATCACAGGTTTCGTTTGCATAAGGAATCTCTTTTTCGATAACTACGATAGCCGCGCGTCGAAGGCTCTCTGAATACAGAGAGCCCTCGACGCGCGAAACTGCACTCGGAACATGCAAGGAAAGGCTTACAACTTGATACACACCGACGGCCACGCGGTCAATGTGGCAGCGTGGGAATCATCCAGCTCAGGACGTGCTGCTGAAGGAAGACCAGCACGCCGAGCAGAAGAGTGAGAAACACGCTATGCCAGAACGTGCGGGCGAATACGAGGCCTTCCTTGCCCTTGAGCTCGGTCGTCGACACACCGGTCGCGATGTTCTGCGGCGAGATCATCTTTCCCATCACGCCGCCTGACGAGTTGGTTGCTGCCATCAGCACCGGATCGAGACCGACTTGGCGAGCCGCAACGACCTGCAGGTTGCCGAAGAGCGCATTTCCCGAGGTGTCGCTGCCCGACAGAAACACAGCGATCCATCCCAGCGATGCCGAGACCAGCGGGAACAGTGCTCCCGTCGACGCCACGCCCATGCCAAGGGTGTAGCTCATGCCCGAATAGTTCAACAGGTAGGCGAGTCCCACGATCATCATGACTGTCAGAATGGCGATTCGCGTCTGACGCCAGGTCTTGACGACGCAGTCGAAGAAGGCGGCGACACCGGTACGCGTCCACACAGCCGTGATCAGCGCGGCAACGAGAATGGCCGTGCCCGTTCCCAGCGGCTGGAAGTCCCAGACTGCAGCGTAAGGCTTGTTGTACAGCGTCACGAAAACCGCGTTATGCAAGCCGGGCCACTGCACTTTGACGTCGCCGATGGCCGCAATGTCGGCATGGACCCAAAAGATCACGACGACCGAGACCACGATCCAGGGCAACCAGCCGCCATAACCGACGGGCGCGCCCGGCTTTTCCACGCCCGCGCTGCGCACGACTGCGAACTCGGGGTCAGGTTCAGGCCGCCACAGTTTCAAGAACCCGATTGTGACCACGAGCGACGTAAGGGACGAAAGTACGTCCGTTAGCTGATAACCGAGGAAATTGGACGTGACGAACTGAGCGGCCGCGAAGCTCCCACCCGACGCAAGGAGGGCTGGCCAGAGTTTGCGGATGGAGCGAAATCCGCCGTAGACACCGACGACGTAGAAAGGCAGCAGCAACGCGAAGAAGGGTAGCTGCCTGCCGACCATTGCGGCGAGCGTCGGCGCCGGGAGCGACGTGACGGCACCCAGCACGGTGATTGGCACACCGAGCGCCCCGAATGCGACAGGAGCGGTGTTAAAGATCAGCGTGTAGGTGAGGGCCTCCAATGCCGGAAAGCCCAGTGCGACGAGAAGCGCGCTGGTGATCGCGATAGGCGTGCCGAAGCCCGAAATCCCTTCCAGCAGGCAGCCGAACGAAAAGGCGACGACGAGCAGCACGAGACGTCGGTCGTTAGGCAAATGATCGAGCATCCACTGCCGAAACTGGTCGAAGCGCCCGGATTTCACCGCGATGTTATAGAGCAGGAGGGCATTGACCACGATCCACATCACGGGCACCAGCGCGAGCGCCATGCCTGCGGCGACAGAATCGAACGCGATGCCGACGGGCATCTTCCATACGCCTATAGCAATTGCAAGCCCGGCAATCAAGCCGGCCAACGAAGCCTGCCATGCTGGACGGCGCAACAGACCAAGCATGACAAGGGCCACGGCGATCGGCACGGCCGCGACGAGGAACGAAAGCAGCAGGGAGTGCCCAACTGGCGTGAGCGGCTGCGAAAAGACTGGAGCTGGAATTGCGGGTACTGCGGATGTCATCGTGTCTCCTATTTTTGGACCGTGATTTCGCGAACCGGGTCTCGATTTGTGTTCGTTAGGGCGGTCGCCGTTTCCAACGCTCACCGCTTAGCGGATGCAAAGCGCGGCATCCAACGTCTGAACGTCGCGAATTCTTGCAGCAACCCGCTGCAACTGTCCATCTCGCATCGACTGGTAATACCAGTTTTTTTCGTGACTGGAGATGCGTTCGACGAGAAAAGACCGGGTATCAAGACCCGAAGCTCTGTGCTGCAGAATGACGCACGCATGCTGCGTCGTGGTCATACCAGCGGCGCTTGCGCGCTGCGCGGACTGATCTTGATTGCCGTTTGTTAGATAAGGTGCTGCTACCAAGACTGCAGCAAAAAGAAGGGCCGAACCTCAGCGGCGTTTCGCACGGCACATGGTATCGATGCCCACGGTTCGTGTTCGTGGTTTCTTCCGCCTGCCATTGCTAGCGGGCGACGGGCAGTAGAATCAAATGCTTATACATGTACAGCCACACTAGCGCGAGACGAGATTCTCGTGAACTTGCGCAACCGATGTGATCGAACTGCCCGCGTGAGGGTCCGTTAAGGCCACAACAGCGGCCGTTCCCCTTCTTACCGACTGAGCGACAGAGAAGGGGCGCTATTGCTATCGCTTCGATCGAAAAAAAAGATTGGCCAGATGAATGGCTGGCCCATAGCATGCCCGTCGCACCTCTCTCGAATCAGGATCACGACATGAATGTACGGAAGACAAAGATAGCAGCTGGCATTTTCTCGATCGTCTCGGCAATCGCCGTGGCTCCGCTCGTACATGCGGCGGACCTGACCCGAGACAGCGGACCGCCTGTCGGCGACAACCAGAATTCGCAGACCGCGGGTGCCGAAGGCCCGGTTCTGTTGCAGGACTCCTATCTCATCGAGAAGCTGCAGCGTTTCGATCGGGAGCGCATCCCCGAGCGCGTCGTGCATGCGCGCGGCACAGGCGCCTTCGGCGAATTCGTACCGAGCGCCGACATCGGTTCGCTGACCAACGCCAAGGTATTCACGCCCGGCACGAAAACCCCTGTCTTCGTGCGATTCTCGACGGTGATGGGGTATCGCGGCTCGCCCGAGCAGGCACGGGATCCGCGCGGTTTCGCCATCAAGTTCTACACGCAGCAAGGCAACTGGGACATGGTCGGCATCAACTGGCCGATCTTCTTCATTCGCGACGCCATCAAGTTCCCTGACTTCGTGCACGCGAACAAGCCGTCGGCCGTGACCGGCGTGCAGGACGCCAACCTGGCATTCGACTTCTTTGCGCATACGCCTGAAGCAACGAACATGCTGACGCACCTCTACACGGACGCGGGCATGCCGGATTCGTACCGCAATATGGACGGTTTCGCGGTGCACGCATTCAAGTTCGTCAATGCGCAAGGCGAAGTTAACTACGTGAAGTTCCACTGGAAGAGCCAACAGGGCATCCACGGACTGCGCCCGCAAGAGATCGCGGCTTCGATCGGCAAGGACTGGAACCTGACGACCAATGACCTGTACAACTCGATCAAGGCGCATCAGTATCCCCGGTGGGACCTCTATGTCCAGGTAATGTCGCCGAAGGATCTGGACAAGTTCGATTTCGATCCGCTCGACGACACGAAGGTGTGGCCGTCTTCGATTGCGGAGCAGAAAGTGGGCACGATGACGCTCAACCGCATTCCCGACAACTATTTCGAGTCGACGGAAGAATCGGCGTTTGCGCCGTCCAGACTTGTGCCGGGTATCGAGCCGTCCGAGGACCGGATGCTGCAAGGCCGGTTGTTCTCGTATGCCGACACTCAGATGTATCGCCTCGGTGCGAACTACAACCAGTTGCCGATCAACCACCCGCTCGTCTCGGTTAGCAATAACAATCAGGATGGCTTGATGAACGGCGGCGATCGGAAGGGCGAAGTGAACTACGAACCGTCCACCATCGCGGAGATTGCCCAGCAGAACAAGTACAAGTCCGTGCAGACGCCGCTCAGCGGGACGACCCAGCAAAGGGCGATCCACAAGACACTCGATTTCCGTCAGGCCGGTGAGTACTACCGGACGCTGCCGGAAGACCAAAAGGCGGACCTGATCACGGCGCTTGCGGGCGACCTGTCGCACGTGACCAACGACGCGAACAAGTACACGATGCTTTCGTACTTCTACAAGGCCGATGCCGACTACGGTACGCGCCTGACGCAAGCGACAAAGGCAGATGTCGCGCGTGTGCGGGATGCGGCGGCACACCTCAGCGACAACTAAAGTGCCAAGGGGCCTGCGCAAGTAGGCTCCAGATTGGTTGAATAGGGTTGCTCACGGAGAACGTAATGCGAGGATTATCGACTGTGCGGCGCATTGTCCGGACCGCCACGGTCACGGCAATTGCCGCACTGTTGGCGGCGGGTTGTGCGGAGCACGTTTATCGGTCAGGAGGGTATTCGGCCGCGGCCGTTACCCCGAACTTTGCGGATGACTGGTTCGCGGCGGCGCGTGCCGGGCGCACCGATATCATACAGGCGCTGGTCGACGCCCGTTTCCCGCTCGAGACAAAGACGCCCGAAGGCTATACCGCGTTGATTCTCAGCGCGTATGACGATCACCCCAAGACACTGAAGGCCCTTCTTTCTGCAGGCGCCAACGCTTGCGCTGCCGACCGGCACGGCAATACGGCTTTGATGGGGGCGCTTTTCAAAGGCGAGAAGGACATTGCGACGATACTGCTCGATACGCATTGCGACATCGATCAGACCAACAACGCGGGGGAAACGGCATTGTCGTTTGCTGCGCTATTCGGCCGTCTCGATATGCTCCCGGTGCTCATCGCACATGGCGCCAACGTCAATCATGTCGATGCGCGAGGCGGGACCGCATTGCAAATCGCGATCACACAAGGTAATACGTCTGCGGCCGATGCATTGCGCCGCGTCGGCGCTACGCAATAAACCCGGGAGAAAGCCCGTTTAATTGAACCTTTAGAGCGGCAGAACATCGGGGGTTTGTGCGACGGGTCTGTCCATTTGACGGCATTGAGGCGAAACGGCGACAAAGGTGGGCACTGTGGTCTCATCGTTCTCTGGCATGGAGCGTGCATAGTTCGCTCCGGCGCCAGCCGCGACTCAGCCTGTTCAAGCAGGCGATAGAGATGCAGTCGGCGCTAGCGCGCCGTGCGGCAATTGAAACGGAAAACGAACTCGTCAACATAGCAGTCGCGCTGGATCGGCTTGACCAGCGCACGCACGTCAGAATCACGTCGAGCTGATAATGCTGGACACGAACGCCTCAACGGCGAGAATCGGCCTCGGCGGCCTTCGTATCGGGGCTCGCGAGCACCATTTTGTGAAACGACGCGGTCGCGATACCACATTCAGCAGATATAGACCAACGAGTTGCAGGAGCCAAAAGCGTGCCATAAGCAGGAGCCGCTGTGCGCGCATTCTGCTCGTCAGTATCGAGTGCATGCACATGATCGGCAGCACGTGCTTCGGCGCGAGTCCTTCCCCGCTGATCAATTCTACTGATTAGCGGGGACATATGTAGTCCTCAATATTGGAAGTCCGCGGGTGTATGTCCCGCCTTCGTGGCAGCTACCTGTCAATGCGACTAGTGTCACCGAAGGCGGGACAGACCATCTATGCGGGCAAGCGTCGAAGAACCCCCAAGATCACGAGCCGTCCGGTGTTCCCAGGGGACCGGCCGCTATATGCGCTTTTGCGGTCCCGGTATGCAACGTATCGGAGATGTCTTCCATCGATGTGGCATGCACCGCGGTTCCGGTGGCGTCTGTTGCCGATCGTGAGCCCGCGTCGCCTCGCTTCCCGGAGCACCCGATTGACCGTATTTACATGTAGCCCGAGGAAGTCAGCCAGCATTCGCTGTGAAGGAAGTCTGTCGCGGGCTTGAACCGACCCCGCCTGGATGGCAAGTTCGATTGCATCGGCCAGCGCCAGGTACGCGGGGCCGGCCCAAGGGGCGAGCTGAAAAATGGATGTGTCCATGCCGGCCTCGCAGAAATGGCTTACGATTCCGTACGCGCTGGCCATAGTTGATTTGTCGGGGATCGCAGTACTGGTGAACGGCCCAAGTCGCGCGATCGCCACACGGTATTTGCCGTCGAGGCAAACCCGTTCGCAGCGTGTCCACTGGAACGGGCTCCTCGGTTCGGCACTGCCGTGCGCGACGTTGCGTGGCCTAACCCGCCGCGCACGGCTCAAACCGATCAGAATGGCATCGCGCCTTTCGCGCCGCTCTGCTCCTCGGCATCCGCGTTGCTGCCATGCTGGTTGTTGCCGCCGTGACCATGATCCGAATCGAAATTGAACATGTCGAACAGGTCGCCAAAAACGGCTACCCAGGCAGCCGGGGATATCGATTACTCACTTGACACGGGCCCGCTAATGGGTGTCCTCCCAGGCGAATACCCGCTCAATGGTCCTGAAACGCTCCTCGAAGATGGCCGGATCATAGCGCTGCTTGGCCTCGCTTCGGTGTTTTGCGTCCGCGCGGATTCTCGGGGATGTTCGGGGTCATGCCGCGATTGAAGATCGCCTTGCGGTTGGCCCTGCAGTCGTAGACGCCATCCAGGCTGACGATTGAACCGTGCAGGCCCGCGCCAATGGCGCGGGCCATGGCGGTGAGGCTTGGCAGCGCGTCGCGCAACAGCGGTGATTCGTTGCGGTTGCCGGGAGCGCTGATGAATGGTGCAATGAGGTTGCAGTTGCGATCGCACAAGGCTACCACCTTGTCGCCCTTCAGATGCTTGTGCCCGCTATACCCGAGATTGTCGCCGCCTTTCTTCGCCGCCGTCGTGGTACCGTCGCCGTGGATGACCGAAAGGTCAAGCAGCTGGTCCTGATGAAGCTGCTGCACCGAGCCCGAAAAGATGGCATCGATACAACCATCGGCCTGCGAGCGACGAAACGTGCGGTAGATGCGCGTATAGTGGATTTCAGGGCGACCTTCTGCATTCCTGTCGATCGGCAGCATCTTCCATTGACAACCCATGTACAGCGCCTGCAGGATGTAGTTGAAGATCTTGTGCAAGGCCAGCGTGGGGCGAGGTCCGCGACGGCCCAGGCTCAGATGCGGCCAGACAAATTGCTCGAACTGCTCCAGGCGCAATCTTGTTGGAATCTTTTGCCAGCATGGGCTTCGGGTCATTCGCTGAGTCCAGAAATCTGGACTTTAGCCGATCTGGCTACTCGGACCTGAAATCCAGTCCGGGCGCGGCGTGCAGACAAACTCCATAGCCGTCGAAAACCGCAACCAGTTGCATTCCCATCTGATGAGCCTTGAGAATGTGATATTCGACGAACTTGTTAGCCTCGACGAAATGTTCTACGTCTCCTCCCCCCCGGGCCAGCGTAGACGTAGAGTGAACATATGCACATCCGAACTGTGTGTCGACGGCAACGAATCGACGACACACCCCGATCTGAGGTCAAGCACATGTTGGTGCTGCCTGGAAGCCGCAAACTGTGGAAGCGTTCCTAAGAACGCGACGATCAGATTAAGTTGTTGCATCTATTGGCCCGTCTCGTTTTTATCATTTCGGCACCGTGGAATCCAAGGACGCGCCAAGCGCATTGCCGGTGCCTGAATTTTCCGCGATCATTGCACAACTAAAGAAACGGCGAAATCCGCTCTACTTCATTGCATTGTTGTGGCCTAGCCTTAAGCGCAAAAGGGGCAGCAAAATTTATATGGCTGTCGACACGTTAGGTCTGCTACTGGCGGTGCACATCACGCCGGCCAACGACCAGGAGCGTGCACAGGTAGCCGAGCTTGGGCGTCAGGTTCAGCAAGCAACCGGCCAGACGGTAAAGCTTGCATTCGCTGCCCAGGGCTATACCGCTGACACGGCTAGACAGGTTGCGCATGACGAAGGTATCGAACTGCAGATCATCAAGTTGCGAGAGGCAAAGAAGGGCTTCGTGCTGTTGCCGCGACGATGGGTCGTTTCGGTTGGTTCAACCGATTCCGGCGACTGGCGAGATTACGAGCGCCTGCCCGAAACATTGGCAGGCCTACACTTCGTTGTCTTCGCCATGCTCATGCTTGTACATGTCGCACCGACTATTCAAGTTCCTAACACCCTCTGGGATGACCAGATAGCGAGCGGCACGGTGCGTTCGCCAGCGGCCAGTCTTCGGATCTATCTGCGACGCGATCCAGAACAGGCCGAAAATGGCGACCGGCACAAAGACAAAGAAAGCGATCAACACGAGACTACCTATATTCGGTGGTTGAGGCGAACGGCCTCCAATTCGTACTTACTCGATCGCGGCCCGCTTACTGCGTGCTCACCGTCGAAGGCAGACGCAATCCCGTGACTTCCAGCACGGCTTCCTGAGCGTCGGACGGGACTTTCTGCTCGGTCAGATTCGCCTTGAGGGAGATGATCTGCGTTTGCTGACGCCGCTGGATATCGGCATTGAGCTCGCCAATGCGGTGGACGTACCAATTGTTCACGCATGCCTTGTCCGTGCAGTTGTGCTGTCGCCACGTCCGTTGGCTGGAACGTGTGGATCCGGTAGCGCGTCTGCATTGCGCGTTCGAGGTCGAAGCCGAGCCGGTTCGGCGCGGGCAGCGATTCGACACGGTTCGGCGAGCCGTCCGTGCTCGATCTCGTCAAATCGGGCGCGGCCTGACGCTGGCCCGCGACGCAACCGCCATCGTCGTCTTCCCGCGACAGTTCGTCCATAGCCACAATCGCGAGGAGCGCGGCTACAGGGCAAGATCTCCCCAGATGCATCCGGTCGGCCTCGAGCGCGTCGCTGTCCGGTGCGAGATCTTTGGCGCGGCTGTGGAGCGTCGCGAGCTTGTCCGTCCAGCGAAGACAGTTCCGGGTCTTCGCAGACCAACCTTTCCGAGCTGGACAGGCTATGGCGACACGGCAAACTGGCGGCTTGTGCGTGTCCAGCGGCGGCGAACAGGGTGAACGCGGCGGCAGTCACGCCTGCCTCTCGCACGACACGGCAAGCTACGTCGGTGCCTTGGTGGACGATTCCGAACGAGAACATGACAGATACCCAATCACGTGAAATGAAGTGACGTTCCTGCATCGGAACACATCAAAAGCATGAGGGGAAGCTAGTGGCGGATCGACATGCAGACGACCCCACCAGCACCAATCGCTGTGCCCACAACCACGCCTGAAAGAAAAGTCTGACTGGCGCAAGCCGACCCGCTAAACATGATGATTACCGAGAGCAATGAAATAATCGTCGCGTCCTCAAGAACAGTCTCCCAGACGTCGTGCTCGCACGGTGTGCTGAATGGAGCGGGAACCCAAAGGCATTTTCAGTTCGAACGACTCCGACAGAGTCAACTGCTCAGGCGTAGCCGTCGCCTTGCCGGATCCGGACATCGTCGGACCTTCGCAGGCCAGTATCCATGAAGACTGCGCACCATCACGACGAACGTTGGAGTACTCGCACTTGGGGCGCGGCTTCGACACATCGTCAGTCGGCTGGGGCGCAGCATCCATCAGCGCTTTCTCCGGGATCGAGTCAAGTGCTGACTCCGAAATGCAGGCCGTTCGAACGCGCTCGTCCGAGCCGCCGAAGGGCAGGCCTTGGAAGGCGCCCGTCAGTTCCCACTTCCCGGGTTTCACTGCTACCTGGGCGAATGCGCTCGCCTGTACCGCTATTGCCAGCCAGACGAGTGATCGCGCTCTGGGCAACGCCATGACGTTCCTCCGTGGTTGCAGAAGTAGCGAGTTTAGGCTTCAACGCGCTGCTGACCATGCACGAAACGTGACGGCATGTGATAAATGCACGGTTGATGTCACATGGCGTCTCTCACGCAAGTGGCATAGCGACGGCGGCGAGATCACAGTGTGGGCTCGTGGCACACCTTCGTCGGCGCATCCATGCCGAGCAACCTCCTATACCAACGGTACCTTCATGAATTACCTCATTCGACTTTCGGCACTGGGTTCGATTTCAATCGCGTCGCTCCTGGCTGCGTGCACGACCGCAGGGCCAACGGCCTCAACGGCTCTACCGAAGAGCGTGCCCGATATTTCCGTTCTGGTCGACTGCGGGAGCTGTCAGGTGCGCTCCACCGTTCCGGAGCTGATCCGTAGGGGCTATGTGGAGGCAGCGGCCAAGGCCGGTGTACAGGTCGTGGGGGACTCGCAAACGACGCTGACGATCAAGGACTACACGGAACGTGGTGTTGCGGTTCGATCCGCTTCCTTCGTCGTTTCCCTCCTCTTCCCACCGCTCGCGTATGCGCTGACGGATGTGAAGGATGAGATAAAGGCCGACGCATTGGTCGATGGAAAACAGGTGTCGCTGGAATACGACTACCGCATTCCGTTCTTTGGTATCGAGACCGTTGCACAGAAGCTCGGCGAGCGGACCTTCCAGGCAGCTGTCAAATAGCTTGACTACACGCTGCTCTCCAGGGCGCAACCCGGGCTCCGCGAACGCTCCCAACGTCGTGCGTCGGTATCGATCCGGGCGGCCAGCGCTGCGATCAAGCGCTGTTGCGCTGTAACCATCCTGGAGTAGCTGACGTCAGCGGGCTCGTCGAAATGACCCGAGCACACTAAGCGGCTGTTTGCGGCGTCGCCTGCCAAACCCAGACTCCAGTTGGCGTCCAGCTGTACTCGCTGTCCGGGCCACGCATCGAACCGGCGAATCTGGACCTTGATGCTCATAACGGGCTTGCCGGAAGATTGGGGGAGGCCCGCTATGTTCTGTGTTCCGAGCCGCTGAGTGAGTTCGGCAGATAGCGCACCATGCACCTCGTCACCGAGTGGACTTGCCCAGCGTTCGCCGTCAAGCACCGTCACGCCGTTCGTGCCTTGCCGCACGACCAGTTGCACCTGATCGAGGTTGGACGGAATGCCCACTGACAGGACATCGATCAGAAAGTCGACAGGCTGCTGCGGTGACGTATCAGCCGACGGCGCAAGTAGCGTGTGGAAGTGGACCGGTTCGGAAGCGCAGGCAGCGAGACCGAGCAGCAGTGCAACCGAGCCCAGGCGGAAAAGAGCATTCATTGTCAGTTTCCCGTTGATGCCGGATTGGCGTTCGAGGTGGGTCGCGAATCGCCCGGCATTCCGCGCAGTAGCGCTTCGGGATGACGGCCAAGCATGTCGGCGAGAGTGCGCAGTGAACCGGCGGTACGCTGCAGATCCTGCAATGACTGTAGAAGGCTCTGCTGCAATGGCGCGTCGGCAGCGAACGTGCTTTGCACCGATCCGAGCGCCTGATTCGTTTGCTGCAAGGTCTGCGCTGCGGCTGGCAAAATCTGTCCATTGACGTGTTGTAGCGTCTCCTGCAACCCTGCCAGTGAAGCGTCGAGGCGGCGGCCGATGGAATCCAGCGGAATCTTGTCGATCTTGGTGACGATGCCGGCGATTTGTTCCTGCATGTGGTCGAAGCTTCCGCTTACGGTGGGAAGCGTCAGCGGGCGAGCGTGAATGTCAAAGGCGGCCGCTGACGCGTTGGGCACAAATTCAAGCGAGATATAGAGCTGGCCGGTGAGCAGGTTTCCGGAGCGGGCCTGGGCGCGCAAGCCGTGTTGGACCATGCCGGCGAGAAACTGGGCCGCCTGCTGCTCGGAATCGCCGCTGTACGTCGGCAGTTGCTCGAGCACGCTCCCGACGCGGCTCGGATACACGACGATGCCGACGACCGAAGGGAAACGATGTTTGGCGGCGTCGTAATCGAGCCGCATCGACACCACCTGACCGATGTTCAGTCCCGAGAATTCCACGGGCGCGCCCACTGCGAGACCACGCAGGGACTGTTCGAAGCGCAACTGTATGGTCTGGCCCGGACCGTCTGGCGGCGCCATCGCGGTCTGTTCGTCCTTGGCCAGCTCGAAGGGGGGCGTGGCCGGAGCTGGATCCTGCCTGCCGTCGGGCGGTGTGGCAAAGGCGATGCCGCCCGCCATGACGGTAGCCATCGACTGGGTGTTGAGCTTCAGGCCGTCGGCGCCTAGCGAAACGTCGACACCGCTCGCGTTCCAGAAGCGCGTGCCTGTCGTGACGAAGCGGTCGTAGGGCGAATTGACGAAAACGTGGAGGTTGACACCGCGACCATCGGCTCCCAGCCGGTAGGACGCGACGCGGCCTACCTGGATACGGCGAAAATAGACCGGGGAGCCAATATCGAGGGAGCCGAGGTCGTCGGCATGGATCATGAAGCTTTTGCCGGGCATGCTGTTAATGACGGTCGGTGGGGTCTCGAGTCCCGTGAAAATCCGGCCGGACTGCTGTGAGGTACCCTTGTCCATGCCAATGTAGGCGCCAGACAGCAGCGTATCGATGCCTGATACGCCGCCGAGTCCGATGCGAGGGCGTACCACCCAGAAGCGCGTATCGGCGCGTACCAAGCTTTCAGCGCTCTTGTTCAGCGAGACGGCTGCGATCACGTGCGAGCCGTCCTGGCTCAAGGAGATGGAGGTCACTGTCCCGACCGTCACGTCTTTGTATTTCACCGGCGTCTTGCCGGCGTCCAGCCCGGTCGCGGTCTGGAAGGAGATGGAGATCGTCGGTCCCGTCGACAACCACGTATGGAGCAGTAGCGAAAAACCGATCAGCGTGGCGATGATCGGCACAAGCCAGACGAGGGAAACGCGTCGGCGACGCCGGATTACCACGGGCAGGCTCGGCTCGGGCTTTTGCTCACGGATGTCGTTCATGGCTTCTTACCGTCCCAGATCAAGCGGGGATCGAATTGCATGGCTGAAAGCATGGTCAGGATCACCATGCCGCCAAAAAAGAGAATGCCTGCGCGCGGCTCGACGTCGGCCAGCGCATGAAACTTGACCAGTGCGGCGACGATCGCCACCACGAGCACGTCGAGCATCGACCAGTAGCCGATCAGCTCGATCATGCGATAAAGCCTGGCGCGCTCGTGGCGTGCCCAGTGGCTGCCTTGCCGGGCAGTGAGAAGCAGCAGGCCGAGGCTCAGGAACTTCGCGCAGGGCACGGCCACGCTGGCGATGAAGATCACCAGTGCGATCCCGTAGGAGCCGGACGTCCAGAACGCGAAGACGCCTTGCAGTATGGTGCTGTCGCTACCACGGCCCAGCCTGGTTGTGTACATCACCGGCATGGCGTTGGCGGGGAGGTAGAAAATGATTCCCGCCAGCAGGAACGCGAAGGAGCGCGCGATGCTGTCGGGTCGCCGGCGATGCAGCCAGGCGCAGCAGCGCGAACACCGTGCCGGTTCGTTGCCATCGGCCGGTGCTTCGCAGACCAGGCCACATGCATGGCAACCGAGCACGCCTAGTTCTTGTGCGCGAGGGTGTGGACTCATGCTCGCGCACCGCCTTCTGTCAGATCCCACAGCTGCTCGATGTCGCGATGAGTGACCAGCGTGATCAACGTCATCAATGCCGCCATGGCCCATGCGCCGGCACCTGGCGTGACCTCCATAAAGCCCGAGAGCTTGACGAGGGCTACGAGAATGCCAACCAACGCAACCTCGACCATGCTCCACGGCCGTAACGCGACAAGCAGCCTCATCGCCGCGGCGAACCCCGGGGCGCGGCGGCCGGACCGCGCGTAGGCCAGCACCCATGCGAGCAGCGCGATCTGCAAAAACGGCACCCCGATCACCGACATCGCGGCCGGTACTGCGATGGGCGCAGCCGCACCGTGCTCCAGCGCCGCCACGGACTGCCAGATCGTCGCTTCGTTATGCTGGCTGCGCAGCCCGATTCGAATCACCGGACAAGCATTGGCGATCACGTACACGATGGCCGCGGCTACCGTCAGGGCCAGCCAGTGATCGACGTTCAGATGGCTTGCGCGATCTAACGTCGCGTGACATTCGTTGCAGCGCGCCGTCTCGCCCCGTGTCAGCGAGGGACGGCGGTAGACTGTATCGCATTCGCTGCAAACGACCAGGTGAGGATAAGTTTTCATCAGGATGCTGTATCTTCGGCGAAGCTGGCATCTTCCGTTCTTGCGATGCGCCTGAACCGGCAGCGCAGCCACTGTTCGAAATCGTCCACAAACGTATATCCGACCGGAATCACGATCAGGCTCAGAAAGGTGGAAGCGAGCAAGCCTCCGATCACAACGATTGCCATCGGCTGGCGGAAGCTGGGCTCCGCCCCTAGTCCAAGCGCGTTGGGCAGCATGCCGGCGCCCATCGCGATGGTCGTCATCACAATGGGTCGGGCGCGCTTGTGGCAGGCGTCCGTCAACGCCTGCAGCCGGCTCATGCCGCGCTCGCGCCGTGCAATCACGGCGTACTCGACCAGCAGGATCGAGTTCTTGGTCACGATGCCCATCAGCATCAGCAGTCCGATCAGCGCCGGCATGGAAAAACTCATGCGGGTAGTCAGCAGCGAGAGCATCGCTCCGCCGATCGAGAGCGGCAACGCGCACAGGATGGTGACCGGCTGCAGGAAATCGTGAAACAGGAGCACGAGTACCGCGTAGACGCAGAAGATGCCGATTGCCATGGCAAGGCCAAAGCTGCCGAACAGCTCGCCCATGTGCTCGGTTTCACCTCCTTGCACCTGGTGGACGTTGGGTGGCATATGTTGAAGCGCCGGCAAATGCTGTGCTTCGTCGCTGACTTCGCCGAGCGTGCGCCCATTGAGTTCGACGGACAATGTGATGTTGCGATCCCGGTCTATCCGGTCGATCTGCGACGGACCGCTGCCGATAGACAGCGAGCCGACCGAGGCCAACGTCACGCTCCCATGGCTGCCTGCCACTCGCAACTGACCAATGGCGTCCAGATTCTGCCGCAACGCTGGATCGAGACGGGCACGTATGGCAATCTGCCGTGCGGGGAGATTCAGCTTGGGCAGCGTCGTGGAGTAGTCGCCGTAGGTACCGATGCGTAGGGCGTTCGCCGCGGACTCGGCAGTCACGCCCAGGGCGGCGGCACGTGCCGCGTCTATCCGAAATTGCACTTCAGGTCGTTGTAGTGCTGCACTGGACGTGACGTTGCCAATGCCATGCAGCGTTCGCAGTTGCTTTTCCAGTTCGGCCGCCGCTGCCTCCAGCGAAGCCGGATAGCTGCCAGCCAGCGTGATTTGCAGCATTTCACCGTTGCCGCCGTTGTTCACCGATACCCGCACACCCGGTAACTCGCGCAACTGCGCGCGAATCGCGTCCTCCACCGCTGGCTGCTTTCGGCTCCGTTCGCTGCGCGGGACCAGGTCGACGATCAGTGTCGAGCTGCGCGCGTCGGGCGTGCTGCTGGCGCCCTCGATAGGATCACCGCTGCCGCTGGCGCGACCCACGGAGGCAAAGACGCCTTGTACCTCGGGCAGTTTGCGGGTGAGCGCTTCGGCCCGAAGGACGGTGGCACGACTCGATTCCAGCGTGCTGCCAGGCGCCAGTTCGAGCTTCACCTGTGTCTGCGACTTATCCTGCAGCGGAAAGAAGCCCGTCTTCAACGCGGCAACCATCGCAAAGGAGAGCAGCAGGAAAGCGCCGACGGCCGTCATCGTGCGGCTTCGCTTGTCGAGACACGTGCGAACCCAGCGCAGATAGCGTGTCATCAGCGGGCCGTCGTGCCCGGTATGACTAGCTGCCTTCATCAGATAGGCGGCCATCATGGGGGTGAGCAGGCGCGCGACTAGCAGCGAGATCACCACGGCCACCGATGCCGTCACGCCGAACTGCCGAAAGATCAGCCCAGGGATTCCGGTCATGAACGCGGTCGGCAGGAACACGGCCACGAGGCTCAGCGTCGTCGCGACGACGGCGAGGCCAATCTCGTCGGCGGCTTCCATCGCGGCTCTGAACGGGGATTTCCCCATGCGGAGATGGCGCTCGATGTTCTCGATTTCGACGATCGCGTCGTCGACAAGAACGCCGACCACGAGCGAGAGCGCGAGCAGCGTCACCGTATTCAGCGAATAGCCGGCCAGGTACATGAAGCCGAACGTCGGGACGATCGAGAGGGGCAGTGCCGCCGCAGAAACCACCGTGGCCCGGCCATTGCGCAGGAACCACCAGACGACCGCGATGGCAAGCAGCGCTCCCTCGATCAGCATGCTCATGGAGCCTTCATAGTTCTCTTCGACTGGCGTCACCGTATTGCTCGCCTCGGCGAGGCGTACTTGCGGGTGCGCGGCGGCGAACGCCGCTGCGGCGCGCCGCACGTCGTGCAGAACGGTTACGTCGGAGTTGCCCTTCGAGCGGGTGATCTGCACGCCGATGACCGGCACGCCGTTCAGGTACGCGTATGTCGTGCGGTCCGCGGCGCCATCGCTGACACGAGCGATCTGATCGAGGCGCACGCGCCGACCGTCGCCAGCGGCGATGGTCAGCGCGGCCAGGTCCTGGACAGTGCCGACGCCCGTCAGCGTGCGCGCCGCTTGCCGCTGGCCGCCGATGTCGCCTTGGCCGCCCGAGCGTTCGCGCTGCATCGACGTGAGCTGGTCCGAGACCGTTTCCGCCGTCAGGCCAAGACCTGACATCAGCGCAGGATTGAGGTCTATACGCACCTCTCGGTCGACGCCGCCGATGCGCTCAACCTTGGAAACCCCTTTAACGGAGAGCAGTGCCTTGGCCAGATCGTCGTCGACGAGCCAGGACAGGTCCTGCTCATCGAGCACCGCGGAACGGGCCGTGTAAGTGAGCAGAGCGGCGCCCGCGGTGTCGACTTTCGACACGGTAGGGGCGGCCATTTCGCCTGGCAGTTCGGCACGCGCGCTGTCCACAGCATTGCGCACCTCGCTGAGCGCGGCCTGCGGATCTTTTTCCAGCTTGAACGTGACGCTGATGCTCACGGCCCCGTCGGTAATCTTCGTCGTGATGTGGTCGAGTTGCGACAGCGAGGTTAGTTTGTCCTCAATCTTGCGGGCCACCTCGTTTTCCAGTTGCGACGGGGCCGCGCCTTCCAGCAATGCGGAGACGTTGATGGTCGGCAGATCCATCTCAGGAAAATCCTGCACCTGCAGCTTGTGAAAGCCGACCAGGCCGAAGACAGTCAGCAGAATAAAGCACAGCACCGCTGGCACGGGATTGCGGATCGACCAGGAAGAGATGTTCATAGAACTCCTCCTTGTGCCATGCCAGCTGCTGCAGCGATGCCGGCGAGCCCCTTGTGCTGCACCACCTTCACCAGCGCGCCTTCAGACAGGAAGCCGCCGCCGCTGGCTACCACGCGCGTACCGAATTCGAGCCCCGAGATAATTTCGCAGCGGCCGTCGCGATGGCGTCCCGCTACCACGGTGCGCCGAGCGACAGTCGCGCCGTCGGGATTCAGCACGTACACATCGGTGCGGCCGTCGCGCGGCACCAGCGCCGATTCCGGCAGCGTCCATACCTGTGCCGTATCCAGTTCGATGGTGCCGCTGGCGAACATGCCGGGTTGGGCGCCGTGTCCGTTCAGTGCAACGTAGACGATGGCCCGGCCGGTGTTGGTCGACAGCGTGGGTGAGACTAGCCGGACCTTGCCGTCGACCACTTTTCCGTCCGGCAACGTCACGCGCGCTGACTGCCCTGCGCGAATACGCGCCAACTGCTGTGCATCGACCTCAGCCTGCCATTCGATTCGCCCTTCGCGAATGAGTCGGAACAGCTCGGTGCCGGCCCCTACCACGTTGCCAAGCAGCGCCGCGCGCGACGAAATGATGCCATCGTCTACCGCGACGATGCGCGTTTGCGACAGGGCGATACGCCTGTTTTGCAAGTCGGCTTCGGCCGAAGCCAACGTGGCGCGGTCGACGGTTTCTGTGATGCGGTATTCATCCAGCTTCTGCGTCGATAGGGCACCGCTGTCGGCGGCCAGCCTGGAACGCTTCACGTCGGCCTCGGCCTGCTCCAGATTGGCGCGTGCCTGCGTAACTGCGGCCTCCTGCTTGCGCACGTCCGCTGTCGCCGTTGCATCGGCGAGCCGCGCGAGCATCTGGCCGCGCTTGACCTCACTACCTACATCGACGAGCAATTCGGTAATGCGCAAGCTGCCTGTCTCGGCACCGATCACCGCTTCCTGCCAGGCCGCCGTGCTGCCATTGGCCTCAATGGTGTCAGGCCATGGCAGGTACTGCGGTTCGACCAGGCTGACGGTGAGTGCGGCGGGTGGCGTTTGCGTCTCGGCGTGGGCTCGCAATCCAGGTGTCAGCCGCCAGGCGGCTGCTCCGGCAACGATGATGAAGGCTGCCAATGCGGCCTTAGGGGGACTCAGCTTCACTGTGTGATTCCTTGCAAGGTGGCAGGTGTAGTGGGCGCGGGATGGCCAGCCGAGATCACCGCATCATTGCCCTGCCAGCCACCGCCCAGGGCCTTGTAGAGCGCGATCCAGCTGCGGATGCGGTCGCGCTGCAGTTCGATGTTCGTGATGTCTGCGCCGGTCAGGGAGCGGCGCGCCTGTTCCAGCGTCAGCAGCGTGTCGAAGCCGGCGCGCCAGCTGGTTTCCACGGCGCTCTCATAGCGACGGTATTGTTCGGCAGCGCGGCGCGCATCGTCGCTACGGCGTGCGGCTCCATCCAGGTCGGCGAGTGCCACCTCGACCTCCTTGATCGCCGTACGTACCGCACGGCGATAGGCCGCGAGTTGCGTGTCATAGCTGGCCTGCGCCGAATCCACGGCAGCCTTGCGCTTGCCCGCATCGAACAACGGAACCGACAGGCTTGGCCCGAACGACCAGGTGGACATGGGGGCAGTCAGACTGGTGGCCGAGAGCCCAACCGAGCCGGACAACGAGAGACTTGGGAAACGATCGGCGCGGGCTTGCCCGATGGCGGCATAGGCGGCGGCCAGCGCGCGCTCGGACGATGCCAGATCGGGCCGTTGGCGGATGAGGTCGGCGGGGGCGGTCTGCACACGGAATGCGGCCGGCCGGGGCAGATCCGGCGCTTCCGGCCGGTCGACGATGTCGCGCAGTGCCTGCTCGCCGTCACCTGTGAGCTCCACCAGCGACTTGATCAGTTCTTCGCACGCGACGTGCTGCTGCGTGGCTGTTGCGTTGGCGCTGGCCGTGCTGGCTTGCGCGAGATAGCCGTCCGAGGAGGGCGTCATGCCGGCGTGGACCGCCGCAAGCGTTGATTTCTCGGTCTGCGCGTACGACGCCGCGGACTGGTCATACGCGCGCGCAAGCTGGCGGCATGCCCGGTACTGCACGTAATCGTCGGCAACCTCGGCAGCCAGCGAAACGCGCGCGTCATGCCAGTCGTCGACGCGCGCTTCCAGTTGCGCTTGCGACGATTCACGGCCTGAGCGCACCTTGCCGAACAGGTCGATTTCCCAGGAGGCGTCGAGCGTGCCGCTGCGCGTGGTCGTCAGGCTCGTGAGGCTGGTATTGCCCAAAGCCATGACGGACTTATCCCGCATGACCGACCCGCTGCCGGTCAATGCGGGCCACGCATCAGCGCTGCTGGAAGCCAGCGTGGCGCGCGCTTCGTTGATCTGGGCCACGGCCTTCGCGAGCGTCGGGCTGTCGGCCTCGGCCGTGCGGATCAGTTCTGCAACCGCCGGGTCATCGAAGCGGCGCCACCAATCAACCAGGTTCTCGACGCTTGCGCCATGCGGCAGTTCGGCCTGCCAGCCGATGGCTGCGGCCACCCGTGGCGCCTGGTAAGGCGGCTGCAATGCGCAGGCGCACAACACAAGGCTGCCCGTGACGGCGGCCACCCATGCGCGGCGGCGCCGGTTTTGATCCATTTCATTCAATGCACGCTCCCTTGCCCGCTTCGGGCCGACGAGCGCTATTGTCCAGGGCGCATGATCTGGCGCGGTATGGCTAGGTTAAGTTGCGTAAAATTCGGCGGGAAAGGCTTTCTCGTGCAATACCGGCTGCGCCATACTGGCTTCATGATGAACCTCGATCGAACCTCCATGACGTCGGTGCTGCTGATCGACGACGACGTCGAACTGACCGGCATGCTGGTGCAGTATCTTGCCCACGAAGGCTTTGCCGCCGAAGTCGCGCACGACGGGGAGGCCGGTGTGGCACGCGCGCTGTCCGGGGGCTTCGCCATCGTGGTGCTCGACGTCATGATGCCGCGCCTATCGGGCATCGAGGCGCTGCGCCGCATTCGCTCGGCCAGCCGCGTGCCGGTGCTGATGCTGACGGCCCGCGGCGACGAGATAGACCGCATCTCCGGCCTCAATCTTGGCGCCGACGACTATGTCCCGAAGCCTTGTACGCCCGGCGAACTCGTCGCGCGGCTGCGGGCCATCCTGCGCCGTGCGTCCGGCACGAGTACGGCGGGCTCCAGCAACCCGGTCCACGCCGGACCGCTCATGCTGTGGCCTTCCAGCCGGCGCGCCACCTGGCAAGGAAATCCGCTCGAATTGACCGGCACGGAGTTCAGCCTGCTCGAAATTCTGGTCCGTCACGCCGGGAGGCTGGTCAGCAAGGAGGATATCTCGCTGCAGGCGTTCGACCGGCCGCTGGCACGCTTCGACCGGCGCATCGACGTACACCTCAGCAGCATCCGCCAGAAGCTGGGCCAACGCCCCGACGGGCAGCCGTGGATCGTCAGCGTGCGCGGCATGGGCTACCAGCTTCTGACGGATTGAACCATGCAACTGCCGCTCGGACGCCTATTCTGGAGATGTTTCTTCCTGCTTTGGCTCGCCATGGCGGCGGCATTCGCGTGCGCCGGTTTCTATCTGTACGCGACTGGACATAACCTGCCCCCGCCCAGTGCGATGCCCTTGGATCTGCGCATCCCCGTGCTGTCGGGGGCCGCGGTGGCGCTGCCAGTGGCCTTCGCGCTCGCCTGGTATCTGTCCAAACCGTTGCGTCATCTGAGCCTGGCGCTGCGCGACGCGGCGGGGGCGCGCTTCGAAGTCCGTGTCTCGCCCGCACTCGGCTCCCGCCGCGATGAGTTCGCCGATCTGGCACGCGAGTTTGACGACATGGCCGCGCGTCTCCAGCAGGCCGCGATGCAGCAGCGTCAGCTCTTTCATGACGTGTCGCACGAGCTACGGTCACCGTTAGCGCGCATCCAGGCTGCGATCGGGCTCATGCAACAAGACCCCGAATCAGCAGCGGCGATGGGCGAGCGCATTGCGCGGGAAGCGGAGCTGCTGGACCAGTGCATTGAAGAGCTTCTGACTCTGCATAAACTGGAGGCGGGCGCCATGAACCCGGCGCGCGAACGCTTGGATATCATCGAACTGCTGGCCGACATCGTGCAGGACGCAGCGTTCGAGGCGCAGGCGCGCAGCTGCGCGGTGAAATTTGACGCGCCAGACACTTTTGTGGCGGAGGTCGTCGGAGAACCGCTTTACCGCGCTTTCGAGAACGTCGTGCGCAATGCCATCAAGTACACCGCCCCTCATACAACCGTGGAGGTTCGCGCGCGCACATTTAAATCGTCTCAAGGGGCAGGCGACGGAGCCGGGTGGCTCGAAATCAGCGTGGGCGACAGAGGCCCGGGCGTACCTGTGGAATCGTGCGAAGAGATCTTTGAACCGTTCCGGCGCCTCGAGTCGTACCCGCGCGATGCTGCGATGCGGTCAGTGCCCGGCACCGGTCTGGGGCTGGCCATCGCCCGGCGAGCACTAGCGCTGCACGGTGGCGATATCCGAGCCACGCCGCGACCGGGTGGTGGTCTCCTTGTGATAGCACGTTTGCCGAGCATGGCGGCGCCAAGCAAGCCTGCGTCGCGATAAAAGAGCGAGGCCACAACCGCTGGAATTTCATCGTCGACTTTCTCTCGCGCATCGGCTCCCTGGCGGTCGTGCGGACCGTCGCAGCACCACCCTTGGGTCAGCATTCCGTGGAAATCAACATTCCGCAGTCCGGCGCCCTGCCTGTGGACGTAGCCGATGCACATGAAACAGTATGATCGCTGATGCCGCACGACTGCCCCGGAACAGGGCGAATTCTCTACCGGCGGGCGAAGGCCGACCGACGTAGCGCGTGCGAAAGATGTACGTCGTCAGTACCTTCCATCCATTCCCTCTGCTGTCCTCGTCCGGCCGAAGGTCATGTGCCGGTGACAAATGCACACGTCGCAGGTCTGCGTCAACGACACGGGCAGGTTATGCACACGCCACCTCGTTATGCGGCGCAGACCACCTAGCGTCGACGCTCGCTGGCCATTGACTCAGAAGTGCGCAGGACCGGGCCCCGGCGCCAAGGGGACCAGGAGAGGCACGACCGGTGGAGGCGGGGGCGGAGGCGGCGGGAAAGGTGCAAGCGGCACGCAGGCGGACAGGAGCAACGACGATATCGCCAGCACGGCGGACATCTTCCCGACAATCTGAAGCCTTGTGGACAAGGCAAGCCTCTTCCGTCGCTCCAACTCGTTGGCGATGGCGACAGGGTCTGTCTGTTCAGGCGAGAGAGGCATCTAGAAGTTCCTGGTTGGTCGATGGGGCAGACCGGTGCGGGCGATCAATCTGCAACTGATCGATAGTGAAGAACTGATTTCGGTCGTTGTCCGTTGCGACTAACAGGAATCTTAGCCGCGCCTTGGGTTCAACGCCGTTCGACAGCGTTAAGGTAAGTAAAAGTCCAGAACCGGTGACGCCGTTGGTCTTGGTAAGAGGATTGATTCGTGGCTGTCGCGCAGATATGCGACACGATCCTTCGGCATCACGGGCGCGGCGCACGGTCTCCAACACGGAAACATTTACGAAAATCCGCCTCGGCCGGACGGGTGTATCCCGTTTCAATCACGCTGAGCGAACCGTCCTCCGTTCGCAAGTTCAGCGTTGCGGTATCTTCGACCAAAAGACTTAGTGCCGCATTCGACACGGCCGCCTCGACTTCGACAACAGCGGACCCGTTAATGCTGAGGACAAAATCAATCGCATGATGTGCTAGGTTCATCATGCAGCCTCCGCCAGCTGCGACAGGGTCGATCAGCCAAGGTGACGAATCGAGGAATCGGAGCGGGCTTCCCGCGATGATGCGAAACTGAACACTTTCAAAATCCGACAGTGGCAGCGCAGTTAGCGCTTCGAGTGATACGCGCATGCAATTGAGCCTAAAGTGAAAAGCCCTATACGAATGCACTTGCGCTGCGCGCTGCTGCCGCGACGCGCCGTACGTCGTCGCTAGAAGTTCCGCACGGCTTCTCGATGGAAAACGGAATGCCTCTTTCCAGATGCCAGATTCGAGAGCGCTGTTGGCACATCAGGCTTGTGCATGAACAATGTAATCGTGCTTGATGGTCTTCACGAACGACTCGACCATGCCGTTACTCTGCAGCGATCGAACGGGTGTAGTCAACGCTCCAGACCCAGCTCACGAGCAAAGCTGCGCGTGCGTGGTCGATGTAAGCGGAGCCGTTGTCCGAGAGTAATTCGATGCGCGCACCTGTCCCGGTCGTGCCGAAGCGTTGCTCCACCGCTGCGAGCATCACATCACGCACGACATCGCCGCTATGGCCGCCAGTAGTCGCTGCTCAGCTGATGGCTTCCCGGTCGTGGCAGTCCAGCGCAAACGTCACGCACAACGGCGAGCCGTCATCCACGACAGAATTCAAAGCGGTCCGAGCACCAGCGAACATCACCGTTTTTTCTGATGTATCAAAAGGAAACCGGGGTGAAGATGAGACGACTGGCCGGGGGACGACCAATGAAAACGGTCTGTGATGTTCTCGGCGTGGCGCGCTCTGCTCTCGCAGTCAAAAAAACGCGCTCTCCGGACTGGCAGGATGGGTGCCGCGCCCGGCATACCGACGATTCGGAACGGTCGCTGCAATCCACGAGCATGTGGCAGTGTTGCTGACGTATGGGTATCGGAAAGTCTGGACACTGCTGCGACGTAGTCACGAAATGACTGGTGATCCGTGCGTGAACGCCAAGCGCGTCTATCGCGTCATGCGCGACCATCAGTTGCTGCTTCGGCGCCTTGGCCAACGTCGCGATACCCGCCGGCAAGATGGACGCATAGCCGTTGACCAGAGTGTCCTCTAATTCGGCTAATGTGGCTGCCGATCGAGGCGACAGATACGCGAGTTACAGGCGACAGCAACGAGACTACGGAAGGTAATGTATTTCGATGCTAGGGAATGCCGATCTACTGAGGCGAACGAAAACGCCGTCATGTGTTGGACTTTGTGATTTACATCGGATACCTAACCAAGGTGGTATGTGGACCTCGACAACCGAAGTGTCATGCTGCGCCCAGTTAGTCGTTCCGGGCGGAGTGTCCGCCTTCGATCAGAGAGCCACGCTAGCATAATTAACGCACAGCATTAGCGCCCTGACGGGCACCGCTAGCAGAATTAGCGATCTCCAACATATGTTGTGCACGCGGCGGGGGATCCTTTCGCTGTGCTGGACTAGTCAAACCTTAGCCCTGTTTTCAGGACAAAACGCAGTTTTCGACGTTGGGGACAAGCATCCACCTATGCCACGTCGCAACCTATACCTCCGAACTCCGCCTGCTTTGCTGAGATGCGCCCGATGGTCTGCCGCCGCTCGGTTCTCACGGCTTTTCCATCGACGCGCCTGCGTTAGCAGAGTTAATGGGGACGCTAGCGATTCTATGAACAGCATGTGCGTCAACTACGAACTGCAACAAATGCGCTTGCGTCACCGGCATGCGCGGCGCCCTCGCTTCAGCATTTCCTGGGCGTTTGCGACGGCAACTCGCCGAAGAGTTCTCGGTATTCGCGTGCGAAATAGCTCAGGTGCGTAAATCCCCAGCGGGCGGCCGCGTCACCGATCAGCAGTTCAGCTGAAGCGGTCGAGCGCAGAAGTTGTCGTACCGCGTTGAGGCGGATCGACCGTAAGTACTCGACGGGGGTGACGTTTGCGACCCGATGGAAGCTCGTCTGGAGCGTGCGGCGGCAGCAGCGCAGGCGACGGCACAGGTCTAGCACCGTGAGCGGCCGGTCGGCCTGGTCGTGCACGAGCCGCTCGCAGCGCCGCACGATGTCGCTGTAAGTGCTATGCGTGAAATCGCGCGTCGCGTCCGCCGCAGAGTCGAGAAGGCCCAGCATCAGGCTCACGACTTCGTCCTGAAAGAACTGCGTCACCGATGGTTCGACGAGGCCGGCCGGGTTGCTCTCGCCGGCTTCGAAATAGCGCGCGAGGCCCGCGCGCAGAACGGCCACGCTTTCACCCGACACCGGCAGCACATGCTTCCTGAGCTGGCGCACGGCCGCGTCGCCAGCCGTGATGCCGACGAGTTCCTCCATGATCCCGGCCGGCAGGCTGACGACGACGTAATGCATCGACTCCGGAGTATAGAGCTGAAACTCCTCCCTCTCGCCGAGCGCCATGATCGCATAGCCGTCGACTGCCTGTCCCTGAAACGTGCCGTGCATCGGCGCATAGAGCGGAACGCCTATCGACCAGAGGCCCGTCGGCGAGACGCCCGTCTGCGCGACGCGCCGGTTGGTGGCCTCGCAGTAGAACTGGAAGCCGGGACCATTCGCCTGAAATAGCGTGCCCTCGAAGCGACCGGGGGTGATCTGGCGGTAAGCCTGCTCCCAACCGGGGACCGCGTGCGACAAGTCGTGGGCATCGGCAAGGGTGGTGCTGCGAAATTCCATTGTCCTCTCCTGCGAAACCCGACGCGTTCTGACTGACCTGGCGAACTCGGACTGTCGTCTCAATGATGGCGGTTCGAAATTACATTCAGCTTTCTCATTAAAAGAACAGCGCGCCAACGAGCTCCGTCCGGCTCGACACGTCGAGCTTGCGGAACATGCGTAACAGATGCGTTTTAACAGTCGGCTGGCCCAGCGCGAGGGTGCGTGCTATCGCCTTGTTCGACAGGCCATCCCGGACGAGTCGGGCGATCTGCTGTTCCCGATGTGTGAGTCCAGCGCCATCGGCGGCACGCGCGCGCAACGGTCGTCGGTCTTTCACCGACGGCAACAATCCAACTTCGAGCAGGGGCTGGACGGCCTGCACGCGGGTGAATTCCTCATTGGAGAAAGGACCGGCGGGCATCATGCGCAGCAACGAAAACGCGGCCACGGGCTGGCTGCCGTCGCGCACCAGCACCTCGATCACGTCGACCACCCTGTGCGGATTCAGGAAGCGCTGCCAATAGACCGAGCGCTCGCGCAATGGCAGCGGCAGCTCGCTGGCGAGCGACACTACGTTGCATGGCTCAGCCGCGATACGCGAAGGATGCAGCGGATCGAGCCGGCTGTAGCGCTGCAGGTAGGTCCGGTGCATCGACTCTGCCACGCCAAACAGTTCGAACCCTGACGGCTCCTGGTCCGCGCCGATCCAGTAGAAAGCCGTCGCGGTTGGCCGACTCAGGCGCGCGAGCGCCGTGACGCTCGCCTCCAGCGCATGCACGAAGGCGGCAGGCGCGGTTCCTACGTCTGCGCCCGCGGGATTTCCAGCGCTACCTGTGACATCGCGAAGTATGGTCGACATGCCGGCCCCCCCAGTTCGTGCTCCGCCGACAATCCTAGCGGCGCGAGCAGAAACGCGTTAGCACGGATCGGCAATGCGGCGGCTGGTCGAACGTATGGCGAGCGGGAAAGATGTCGGGACGCGACGCTTTGCGATCGCGCGGCCCCGCTTATTCAGGATGCGTCGTTACGTTGAGCACCTGGGCGAATGCACCGACGGGAAAATTCGACAGGGAATCGAAATGACCGCTCTCGTAACCAAAGACCTTGCCGTCGGTCTTCATCTGTTCCAGATCGATCAGCAGAACGCCGAGTGTTGGAATGATTTTTTCGCACCAGACGAACAGATATAGCTTGTCGGCTATGCCGACCGTATGGCAGCGATCGACATCCGCCAGACCGGACTCCGCTCCGGACAGGCAGTGCCATGCATAGAAATCCGCGTTCAGATAGATATGCTCGTAGCGCTCGGTCTTGCTGTACGTGTACAGGTTACGCATGCCGACGAGTTCAACGGTCGGCCGATGCAGCGGTGCGTCCCGGTTCGCGCCTTTGACCTCGATTCGGCCGTGTCGAATCCGCACATCCACGCCGGTGAGCGGCAAGCCTCGTTCGACGCGCGTGAATGCAGCGACGCGCGTTTGGTCTTCGTCGGGCAGACGCCCGGTGACGACGGTGCAAAGCCCCAGTCGCAGATCGGCGACGACGCTAGTCGTCGAAGGGCACCCGCCGTCCCCGCCCCCAACGTAGTCAATCAGAAAGATGCCGTCGCGCAGCGAAGTCACGCGGCAAGCGTGCGCACCGGATCTCGAGCGGACACGGCCGTCCGCATCGAAAATCAGCGTTTCGTAGGTGCCGTCGTCGAACCCCAGAGCCAGCGTACGGCCTTCGAGGTCCGCCCGTGGGGCAAGGCTGTGACTGTTGGGCGCGAAACCCTCGGCAAGCGCGCCCACCTGAATGAACGGAGGTTGGGAAGACATCAAATGAACTCCTCTTATCGTCTAACGAATGCATCCTTGCGTTGCGCGCTCCGATGCGGCCATTCGAAGACAATATCGAGCGTCGCCTCACGGCGGTATCAACCGGAAGGATGACAACGCTGGACATATCCGGAGCGCGTTTCCTTTAGCCGCGCGAACTGCGCGTCGACCGCCTGTTACCTGCTTCACCGGTCGCGGGCGAGGGCCGTCGCTGTTCGTTGCGCGCCTTGGTCTAAGTACGAGTTCAGCTGGATTGCGAAGCGCTGACGTACCACTCTGAACACTTGACGAGTCGGTGCAGTACGGCGACCGATGGTCAGAAGCGTGCCGCCTCACGCAGCACGACCGGCGCCGCGCCGTATCGTTCGCGGATCGCGCGGCTGAAATGCGCCTGGCTCGAAAACCCCCAGCGGAACGCGATTTCGCCGACGGTTGCCTTGCTCAGGCGTGGGTCCACGAGCTCCCGGTACGCCCGCGAAACGCGCTCCTCCCAGATATGCTGCATGATCGATTCCCCGTCGGCAGCGAAGAGCCGGCCCAGATGCCGCAGCGACAATCCGACCGCATCGGCCACGGCCTGCGGTGTGAGCCCGGGTTCAGCCAGACGGGTCGCGATGTACTGCTTTGCCGTCAGCAGGTACGACAGTGAGGCGCGCGACGTACTCGCGCCATGCAGTTCCACTTCGATGATTGATGCGAGCAGTGTGCGCGCGTACTGGCAGAACCGCGCGACTTCGGAGTCCACCGGATTACCCATAAAACGCTCGACGGTTGCATGCAGTGTCTTGCCGAGCATCGCGCCGCTGCCAGCACGCGGTGCGATCTTCAGCGGCAGTTGGTCCAGGCCCGACTCCAACCGGTTGTCGAGCGTCGCGATTGGCACGTCGATCAGCAACTGCCGCATTGGCGTTAGGAATCCGAACAGGTACGGAATACGCGTGTCGTAGACGACGATGTCGCCAGCCTCCGCGAGCAGGCACCGGTCGCGCTGGATGAAATACGCGCGACCCTGAAGAAGCTGGCAAGCAAACACCGATTCCTTCGGCATCTGGCGCACCAGCGCCGGGTTGCGCTCGATCACGTGGTCCTGTCCCCTGATATCGGCGATGCCGAGGCCCGGCATTGCGATGCCGGTCTTTTCGACCTCTAAACCGCCAGGCGACAAAGAGGAGCAGCGCAGGCCGACCAGTGTCGTTGAGCATAGTGCCTCCCAGTACGCCATCCGCTCGCACGCCGGTACGTCGGACGTCGAGCCTTGCGTACACAAAAAAACGGTGGAACTGACCATGTTGCCTCCTGCTGGCGCCTGTCGCACCGAGCGGCATGATTTAGGAATGGTTCACGCAGCGATTTGTGCGCCGCAATGTCTCGCTCGAGCAAGCAATTCGTCCATCGCGGTCAAGAGCGGCGAGCACGACCTGGATAAAGTCGACCCCACGACACCAATCTATAAGGAGACATACCGTGGTCGACAAAGCCATATCCGAATTCTGGCAAAACATCCCGGCGATTGCCAATCCGTTCAAGCCCGATGCACTGCCGGAAGCCTACATCCAGAACGCAGCCACCGAAGACGAGCGCTATTACGTTCCGTTTACCGAAACGGTTTCGTCGCGTCCGCTGTGGATCTCGCCGTCCCAGAACAAGTGGTGCGACATTCTGGTGGCGAAGGAGGCCGGGCTCGTGAACCGGCACTATCACCCGCACGAGGTGTTCGCATACACGCTGTCCGGCAAATGGGGCTACCTGGAGCACGAATGGACGGCGACGCGCGGCGATTTCGTGTACGAGACGCCGGGCGAAGGCCACACGCTCGTTGCGTTCGACCACCCGGAACCGATGCGCGCGTTCTTCATCGTCACGGGGCCGCTGATCTGGCTCGACGACGAAGGCAACCCCGACGGCTACTTCGACGTGCATTCGTACATCGCGATGTGCAAGGCGCATTACGAGAAGGTCGGCCTCGGCGCGCAAGCGATCGAGAAGCTGTTCCGCTGACGCGCGAGGAGGCCGGCCATGACATCCCACTCTTCCCCCAAACACGCATGGTCGTACGAGAACAGGCTGCTGCTGATCCTGTTCATGACGTTCGGCTTTGTCTTCTTCGACCGCCTCGCGCTGTCGTTCCTGTTCCCGTTCATGTCGGCCGAACTGCACCTGACGAACACGCAGCTCGGCATGGTGTCGTCCGCGCTCGCGCTCACGTGGGCGCTGTCGGGCGCCGCGGCAGGCGCGTGGTCCGACGCGCGCGGCACGCGCAAACCGCTGCTGATCGCGGCCGTGCTCGGTTTTTCCGTATGCTCGGCGCTGTCGGGGCTCGTCGGCGGATTCGCGAGCCTGATCGCGTTTCGTGCGCTGATGGGCATCGCCGAAGGCCCGGTGCTGCCGCTGTCACAATCGCTGATGGTCGAGAGTTCGACGCCGACTCGCCGCGGGCTGAACATGGGGCTGCTGCAAGGCTCGGCCGCCGGCCTGCTCGGCGCGATGATCGGCCCGCCGGTCGTGATCGGCATCGCGACCGCGTACGGCTGGCGCGAGGCGTTCTATGTATCGTGCATCCCGGGCTTCCTGATCGCGTTCTGCCTCTGGCGCTGGGTGCGCGAAGTACCGACCGTCGGCGTGCGGCACGCGCACGCCGACGGCGCTACGGAGCATCCGGCAGGCGGCGCGGCCATCAGCCGCTGGGCGCTGCTGAAGGAACGCAACATCCTGCTCTGCATGCTGATCAGCTGCTGCTTCCTAACGTGGTTCGTCGTGGTCATCTCGTTCGCGCCGACCTTCCTGGTCAGCAACCGCCATCTGTCCGCGTCCGACATGGGCTTTGTGATGACCTGCCTCGGTGCCGCGTGGGTGTTCTGGGGCTTTGCGGTGCCGGCGATCTCCGACCGCATTGGCCGCAAACCGACGATGATCGTGTTCGCGCTGATCGCCGCCGTCTGTCCGATCGTGATGATCCATGTCGATTCGGTGTGGGCGCTCGGCGCGCTGGTGTTCGCCACGTACACGGGCCTCGGCTGCTTCACGCTGTTCATGGCCACGATCCCGGCCGAGACCGTCCCGCCTCGCGCGATCGCCAGCGCGCTCGGGCTGATCATGGGCGCAGGCGAACTGATCGGCGGCTTCGTCGCACCGACCGTCGCGGGCTTCGCGGCCGACCAGTACGGCCTGCAGTTCGCGATGTGGACATCGGCGGCCGGCGCGATCCTCGCGTGCGTACTGTCGTTCGGTGTCGTCGAAACCGCGCCCGCTGTGCTGCGCAAGCGCGCGCTCGTCGGCGCCGCCGCGAGCCATCTCAATACGCAGAAAGTCGGAGGACGATGACATGCGTGCACTTCAATGGCACGGCCCGCGCGATGTCCGTCTCGTGCAAATCGACACGCCGCTCGTCGGCCCGGGTGACGTTCGCATCGCGGTCGCCTATTGCGGGATCTGCGGCAGCGACCTGCACGAATATGCGGACGGCCCGCATGCGATTCCCGTAGACACGCCGCATCCCCTGTCCGGCCGCAACGCGCCGCTGACGCTCGGTCACGAGTTCTGCGGCACCGTCGTTGAGGTTGGCGCGGGCGTCACGACGCTGACCACGGGCGACCGCGTCGCGGTCGAGCCGGAGTATCGCTGTCGCCAGTGCGCGTACTGCCGCTCCGGATCGTACAACCTGTGCGTGTCGATGGGGTTCGCCGGGCTGATGGGCGACGGCGGGATGGCCGACTTCGCGGTCGTGCCAGCGTACATGTTGCACCGCCTGCCCGACGGCGTGAGTCTCGAACAGGCAGCAGTGACCGAGCCGGCCGCTGTAGCGCTGCATGCGCTGCGGCGCGGTGAACTCCGGCTCGGCGAGACCTGCGCGGTGTTCGGGCTCGGGCCGATCGGCTTGTTGCTGATCATGCTCGCGAAGCTGCAGGGCGCGACGACGATCGTGGCGATCGACGTGTCGCCTGAGCGGCTCGCCGCGGCCGCGCGCTTCGGCGCGACGCACACCTTCGATACACGCACGCTCGACGGGCCAGCACTGCGCGCCGCGATTCGCGCCGCTACAGGGGGGCTCGGCGTCGATGCGAGTTTCGAAGCGGCTGGCCTGCCGGCCACGTTCGAAGCGGCCATGCAGGCGCTGCGCAAGGGCGGTCGCCTCGTGATGGTCGGTCTCATGCCGCACGCCGGCTTCGACGCATTCCGCGCGGTCAACGATGAGCTGACCTTGACGGCAAGCGTCGGTTATCGGCACGCGTACGAAGACCTGCTGCGCATCGTCGCGTCGGGCGCGCTCGATCTCACGTCGATCGTCACACGCATCGTGTCGCTCGAGGCTGCGGTGGCCGACGGTTTCGACGCACTGCTCGCGGATCGCACGCAGATCAAGATTCTGATTTCCCCCGCGCACCTGACTGTCCATCGCGCACAGATCAGCGCGAGTATCAAGCATGAGTCGTCGGTGGACGTCTGAAGGAAGAACGGTCGTCGTGACGCGGCGCGTCTGGCATCTGCGCGCGCCCGACCCGCGCTTGGCGGAAAGCGGGTGCATCGGTCGTCGCGCTGAGGCTCGACGTTTGCCGGCAGCGACACACTGAAGCGCGCGATGGCCCCGCCGACGAAGCTCGACATCCTGGTCAACGAAATCGGCGTCGGCCCACAAGGCAGCCGTATCGTCAATGTGGCGTCGACGTGCATCGGCAGCAGGGACCGGCCCGCGTGCGGCGCGAGTAACGGCAAGATCGCGCAGTTCGCGCGCTAGCTCGCGCATACGTAGGCCGACCCCGGCGTCTGCGTGAGCACCGTCGCGGCCTGCTCGATCGACACGCCGTTCAGCAGCGGCCTGATGGCCGACGCGCAGGCGTCGCGGCAGATCCTCGATCGCACGCAGCTCCGGTGCAGCGCACGGGCGGCTGCTGAACGGCGCTTCGGTCATGGCCGGGCAGGGCAGTCGTGCCGGCGGACGGCACACATTCGACGGTCTGGCACCCAGGCGGGAGAGGGTCGAGGGGTCTCAGTGTCGGCGGATATGCGGTACGCGGATGCCCCGGCGCGCCCGCGACTTTCATCGGTTTGGGCTGGATCGAAACAGGCTCATCCGGATTTCAATAAAGAAAATCAGTAGTCCAATCAAAATATCCGATCCGATCGGAAACATGTGAGGAGCACATTAGAGATGACGAAAAAGACCTTTCTGGCAATTGCGGTGTACGCGATCCCGGTCGCATCGTTCGCCCAGAGCAGCGTGACGATGTTCGGGCTAATGGACGTCGGGCTGAGTTATGTGAGCAATCAAGGCGGCCACGGCAACGCCAAGTTCGACGACAACGTCTTTTTTCCGAATCTTCTCGGCTTTGAAGGCAAGGAAGATCTTGGCGGTGGCACGCGGGCGATCTTCAGGCTCGTGAACCAGTATTCGCTCGCTAACGGCTCCATTATGGGCGGCGGCCTGTTCGCGCGCACGGCTTACGTCGGGCTGCAGAACGACCGGTACGGCACGCTGACGCTCGGCAACCAGTACGAGTTCATGGTCGACGCGCTGGCCGCGAGCGGCAACGAAATCGCACAGGACGTCGCCGGCCTGTACGGTTTCCGCAACGGCCCGTTTGGCAAGCTCGCGCTGCCGAACAACCCGACCGGCGCATTCGACTGGGATCGCGTCGCGGGCAGCAACCGCGTCGCCAATTCCATCAAGTACGCGAGCTCGTTGCTGTCGGGCCTGACCGTCGGCGCGCTTTACGGTTTCGGGAATGTCGCAGGCTCGGTCGGCGCGAACAACACGGTCAGCGTCGGCGCGAGCTACGAGAATGGGCCATTCGGTGCGGGCGCGGCGTATACCAACCAGAAATATGGCTCCGCGAACGGCAGCCCCGCCACCAGCATCAGCAACTGGGGCGCGGGCCTACACTACAAGGTCGGCGCGGTCACGGGGAGAGCGATAGTGACGACCGTGCGCAATGCGCAGAACGGGGCGGGCGTCTGGTCGGCGGAAGCCGGCGCGTCGTGGCAACCGTCGCCCGCTTGGGTAATCGGCGCGGTCTACATGTACATGAAGGGTAACGACGCGCTGGACAATGCGCACGCGCACCAGCTCGTGGCCGCCGTCCAGTACTCGCTGTCCAAGCGCACGATGGTGTACGTCGAGGGCGTCCACCAGCGCGCGAGCCGGGGCAGCTATGCGCAGATCAACGGCGTGACGGACCCGAATGGCGCATCGAGCGGCGCGCTGCAGTCGATCGCGCGGATCGGGTTCAGTACGCGGTTCTGACACACAGGCCGGCCATTTTCTGCAGACTTGGCCGATCGACGGCAGACCTGCCGGGTCTACGCGTTGCGAGTCCGGCAGGGGGCGGCGACCGTCGCGCAAACGCCTGCGGCAACACCCGGTCGCGCCGTCACAAGCGAATCATGGCGGCTTTGGTTCCGTGCATGCGTTGATAAACGACGGCCGAGCGATGCGGCGCCCGAGGAAGCGGAAGTGGCATTGCATGCGTCGCGCCGATTTCGCGTTCTGTCAGACGGTGAACCGCAGTGTCGGCTCCGATCTGAAGTGGCGGGCGTTGGTTCCATCGGAACTCTCTGCCGCGCCGGCTTTCTTTTCATTGGAGTAAGCGGCGTCCTCCGGTTGCTGGCTGAGTATCCGCAGCTCATGCTGCTCACGGGTGAGTCGGCGGCGCTCGCCGCGCGTCTGCACATCTCGGACACGCTGCAGATCGCGAATGAACTGGAAATGCTGCGTTACGCGCTGACTGAGGGATATGGCCGGGCGTTTCTTCCGACGCGTTCGCGTGCACATGACGGACGAATGTCGAGTTGGTCGAGACCGAAATCGGCAATCGCGGCTTGACGCATCCGGTCGTAATCCTATGGAACCGGGCGGTACGAAGCGCAGATTGGTCGAGACGCTGCTCGGCTGAGTGTTAGTGGAATCCGCGGAAACCCTGCTTTACGCCGGTGACTCATCGCATTGCCAATTTGTGCTCACCGTCAAAAATGTGCGCCAGGAGAATCAGTTTTCCGCAAACAGGGCGACGCCGCACCCGCTACTGGCCGTGGCGATGCTTTGCAAAGCACGGGATGCGACGTCAAAGGGACTTCACGATGCACGTAGACGAAACGGCCACCTACTACACGGCCACGAAGAAGTATCAGCTAAGCTTTCCGTCTCTCGAAGACGACGTTCAGGCCGAGGTCGTCATTATCGGCGGCGGCTTTTCAGGGATTCATACTGCGCTCGAACTCGCGGAACAGGGCGTGACGGATGTCGTCGTACTCGAAGCGCGATATCTCGGCTATGGCGGCACAGGCCGCAATGGCGGACAGGTGATGGCCGGCATCGGTCACGACCTCGATGCGATCCGTCACGACGTAGGCGATGACGGCGTAAAAGCGATTCTCGCGCTCAGCGATCTCGGCCCGCAGATCATGCGCGAGCGCATCCTGAAGTACAACATCGACGCGGATTTTCGGAGTGGCTATGGCTATATGGCCTACAACGCGCGTCAGGCCAAAACCCTGCGCGGTTGGGAGAAGGACTTCAGGTCGCTGGGTTCGCACTACGAGATCCAATACGTCGAAGGCACCGACGTGCGGAAAATTATAGGCTCCGACGTGTATCAGGCCGGATTGCTTCACATGGGCGGCGGTCACGTGCATTCGCTGAACCTGCTGCTCGGCGAGGCGAAGGCGGCGTCCGAAATCTACGGCACGCGCATTTTCGAATACAGCCCTGCGCTTGAAATCACGTATGGCGATCGCGTTCGCGTGCGCACCGCCAAGGGCACCGTGACAGTCAGAAAGCTGGTCTGGGCCTGCGACGGCTTCAACAACGGCATCGAGCCGGAACTGCATCGAAGCACGATCAACGTCTATGCTTACAACTCGATGACAGAGCCGCTGAGCGCGGACATGATCCGGCAGATCAGCCCGATCCACGGCGCCTATAGCGACATTCGTCCCGTCATCAACTACTACCGTGTGACCAACGAGAACCGCTTGCTGTTCGGCTCGTCGACGGCGCTCGTCGAGCATATTCCCTCGGACCTGAAGGAATGGAACCGCAAGCTGATGCTCGAAGTGTTTCCATATCTGAAGGACGTGCAGATCGATCTGGCATGGGGCGGCCCGATGGCGTCCACGCGCAATCTTTTCCCGCAGATCGGCACGTTGCAGGATCGGCCCAACGTCTTCTTCGTCCAAGGCTATTCGGGCTTCGGCGTCGCGCCTAGCCAGATCATCTGCAAGATTCTCGCGGAAGGCATTCTGGGCGGCTCCGAGCGGTACCGGCTCGTGAGTTCGATCCCGCGCGCGAGCATCGCGGGCAAGGACAAATACCGCGCGCTGCTTGTCACGCTAGGCAAGGGCATGCATCAGACGTGGGGTTACTGGCACGGTCGCCGCTGAGATCAACACATCCACCGCAGTCACATCAATTTCAATGGAGTTCAGAGTTATGAGTCTCACAGCAATCGAGCGTGGCATCGCACTTTTGGAACTGGACGCATGGGGTAGTCTCACCGGCCTCGGCGGCGAAATTCTGGAGGGAGGCGATGTTCGGGCTTTCGGGAGGTTCACGCACGGCGCGCCTACCGACGCGATTTCAGCGGGCTATTTTGGTACGTCGAAAGGCTCTGTCGCGATAACGAGCCAGATGCATCGCGCGGCCGCACCAGGGCCGTTTCGATTACGATCTGCACCTACGATTTCGCGCCGAGCCGGAACCTGTGCAACAACGGCTCGGTATATCCGCCAGGTGGGGCCCGCCCTTCGAACGTAAGCGGTCCATTATCGACGTCTATCCAACGGCACTCTGAACGAGCAGGATAGGTGATCGTGCTGCATTCCTCGGCGGACGCCGGAGGCCGGTCGCGTATTTCCTCAACGAGAACGATCAGGTAACGCGCGGCCGGTTGTTGCCCGGCGAGACACAGCGATTCTATACGCCCATGTTCCCTGGGCGAGACCGGTGGATCGAGGTCGGCATGCCTTTCGCGAGTCGTGACGGTGTGGATATCAGGCCGCCTTATAGCCGCGTCGACGTGTATATCGACGCGTCGAGCAGGATCGAGCGAACGGATGCAAAGTACCATTTCTTTGATCGCTTCTAGCTCATCGCGAACCGTGTGCGGTAGTGGTGAAATTGCGGGCTCGCGCTTTCAGCGACTCAGGCAGCAGCCGGCTGAACTATATTCGTTGCGGAATTGGTCGTCAGCGTTTCCCAGAATGCTTCGGCGCTGCTGGGCAAGCGAGCGCGCGTACGGAACAGCGTGATGTCAACGTCGATATCCCATTTCGACCGAGCCCGCGCGCACCAATTCGCCGGACTCGAGTTCCCGACCGACCTGACTCTGCGGCAGCCACGCAAGCCCGCGCCCATCGCGCACCATCGAGTTCAACACGCCCGCAAGCGGCGAAACGAATACGCGCTCGAGCCGATCGGCTACCGGCGAGGTACGCAGCACGTTTTCGACCGCGCGACCAATGGCGGACGTTTCGGCGTACGCCAGATACCGGCAGCGATGCGGCGCCGCGCCGTCCAGCGAATCGAGCGGCCCACTGTCGGCCCCGGGGCGCGACAACGGCAGCAAGCAATCAAAGCCAACGCGATAGATCCGAAACTGTTTCGGTCGAGGCCAATATCGACTGAAGGATGCGTGTGGCACAGCATGAAGTGGCTGGTGCCCTGCAGCATCATCTGCACGCACGCGTTCGCATGGCCGGTATCGAGCCGAAACTTAAGCACTTCCCCGCCTTTTCTGAAGCACTTATCCAGCGAGGGAAAATGTCAACGAGAGGCTGTGTGTCGCAACAAACTTGACCGTACTGGCGAGCCCCTCCGCTGCCGCCCGCAACTCGTCGAGCCCCTGGTAGAGCTGCCGGCCCACCGCCTCGGCTATATCACGGAACCGCTCACCCGCAGGCGTCAGCGCAATCGGTTGCGCATTGCGATCGAGCAACGTGACACCGACCCACTCTTCCAGCATCTTGACGCACCGACGGAACGCCGGCTGCGTCATAAAACGTAGCTCAGCAGTGCGCGAGAAATTGCGCGTGGCCGCCAGCGTCAGGAAATCTTCAAACCACTTCAGTTCCATGGAGAGAAATCAACCGCTCCAGTCGAAGAAAGGCCCACGCCGATGAAGATCAGCGACATACGCAGATGAATCAACCCGGATGCGCCGTTAGAGTACGAGCGCGGCGCCAAAGGTTCGCTTACCGACGAGTGGCTAATTCCTGGCCCGGTGCGGTGCCCGGTTTCTGGCGCCACCGACGCGCCCGAATTGGCGCGCGACAACACGCAGCCGCCGCTCGCGGCACGCATGCTGCGCCCTGCGCCGAGCCCTTTACTTCGGAACCTGGTCCCTCCATCGATATTGCTGCTGCCAGCCGAGCAGACGCTTCAGCTTCTCATTGCTCAGCAAGGTCTCGAACTCACCCAACTGTTTTCTGACGGGCACTTCCGGATAAAAGCGTTGCAGCAGCTCCGCCGTCGGCAGATTCGATGAAACGTCGTCGGCCGCCACGTTCATCACTTCAAAGCCCAAGCCGTCCTTTTCGATGCCCAGTCGGCACGCAACGGCGAGATCGCGTCCATCGATGTAGCTCCACGCAATCCGTTTGCGCAGCCCCGGATCCTTGAAGTAGGCCGGGAATTTCTCGTAGTCAACGGGATCCAGCACATTGCCGATGCGGAAACAGTAGATGTCCGCATTCGTGCGCGCGTGGAACGCCTTTGCCGTCACCTCGTTGATGACCTTCGACATCGCGTAGCTATCCATCGGATCGACCGGATACACCTCGTCGAGCGGGAAATACTCAGGGTTTCGGTGACGATGCGCGAACACCACACCATACGTCGTCTCGCTCGACGCCACGATCACCTTCTTGATACCTAGCTTCGACGCAGCATCGAGCACGTTGTACGTCGCCATCACGTTGATGCGGAACACTTCGTTGTCGGTCGTGACGAGAATGCGCGGGATGGCTGCAAAGTGCACGATTGCATCGATGGGCTTCGGCTCCAGATCGGCGTCGAATTCCTTGGGCGTAGTGGTCGACGCCAACGCATTGAATACCTGGCCGGCGTCGGTCAGATCCGTAATCAGCGTGCGGGCAACGGGCTTCGCCATCGGCACCCGGTCGAGGTTGAGCACTTCATAGCCATGCTGCACCAATTCCTCGACGACCCACTTGCCGGCCAGCCCGCTGCCGCCCGTCACTATCACTCGCTTCGTCATGCGTGTTACTCCAGATGAGGGATTAGGTTTCCAGTTGCGGATACATCCTACTGCCCTTCGCCTAACGGTTTCTGTGACGCGCGTCATAGTCGGCTTCACACTCGTCCCCGTGATATCCCCTATACGTTTCTATGACTTCCGTCACAGATTTTACGCTCTCGCTAAATCTATGATTGGCTCTGAGCGAAAACGACACCGGGAGACATCCGTGACCGCCTTTCTGTCCAAACGAGAACCACAGCAAGGTAAAGTACGGCCTCTGCGCACGGTCCGTGCGTGGCTGAAAATTCGTGAACTTAACATCCTGTCCGTACTGCTTCTGGTCGGGATCCTGATCAGCATTTTTTCGCCGTATTTCCTGACCACCAACAATCTGATGGGCGTGTTCCGGTCGTTCTCGTTGATCGCCATCATGTCGATCGGGATGATGCTCGTGATCATCACGGGCGGCATCGACCTGTCGGTGGGTTCGGTGATGGGCCTTTCGTCCCTGGTTACCGCCCTGGCTTTCCAGCATGGCTTCGGCGCGTGGGCTGCGATTCTCGCCGGCCTGGGCGTGGGACTCGTCGTCGGAAGCTTCAACGGCTTTCTGATCACGCGGATTCAGTTGCCGCCGTTCATCGCCACGCTCGGGACACTGAGCATCGGACGCGGCCTGATGTACATCATCACGAAAGGCGTCCCTGTCACGCCGGAAGTGCCGGACAGCTTCACGTTCATTGGCCAGGGCTATATTGGCTTCGCTCCGTCCCCCGTGATCATCATGCTGCTTCTGACGAGCTGCTTTTCCGTGCTCATGCGCGGCACGCGTTTCGGACGGCACGTCTACGCAACGGGCGGCAACGAAATGGCGGCACGGCTGAGCGGTGTGCGAACCAATCGTGTGAAGTTTTCTGTGTATGCCCTGTCAGGGCTGATCGCCTCGATAGCAGGCGTCATTAGCTTCTCCCGCTTTGTGTCGGCCGAGCCCGCATCCGGCTTCGGTGCTGAGCTCGACGTAATCGCCGCGGCAGCGATCGGCGGAGCTAGCCTGTCGGGAGGCGCGGGCAGTGTCGAAGGCGCGATCATCGGGGCCGCGCTCGCCGGCATCATCACCAATGGCGTGGTGCTCCTCAACATCGACACCTACGCGCAACAGACCATCACTGGCTGCGTGATCCTGATCGCGGTCAGCATCGACATCTGGCGCGTTCGCGGCAAAGGCCGCTAGGCCGCTCCATTTCACCAACTACAAATCATTCATTCAAGGAGACAACATGTTGAAAAAATCGAACCTCGCACTGGCGGGCGGCATTGTGGCAATGTCGATGACGCTCGCATACGCCAAGGACGCGAGGGACATTTCCGTCGCAGTGGTTCCCAAAGTAGCTGTGCCTTTCTTCGACGACTGCAACAACGGCGCAAAGGGAGCAGCCGACAAACTGGGCGTCAAATATCAATGGGTTGTGCCGCAAAACACCCAGGGCGCGACGCAGGTGCAGATTATCGAGAATCTGATTTCAAAGCACGTCGACGGCATTGCAATTTCGGTCAACGAGCCCAAGTCGGTCGAAAGCGTGATGAAGCGCGCAGCGCAAAGCGGCATCAAGGTGCTCACGTACGACTCGGATTCGCCTAAGAGCGGGCGCACGATGTATATCGGCACCAACAATGAATCCGCCGGTGCGACGATGGCCGAAACCATGGCAAAGGCGCTTGGCGGTAACGGTGAAGTGGCGATCGTGACTGGGCAACTGGGCGCAGTGAACCTGAATGAACGAATCAGCGGCATCAAGAAAGGGCTCGCACGCTATCCGGGAATCAAGATCGTCGAGACGCAAGGCACGGATGACGACCTCGCGAAGGGCGTCTTAGTGGTCGAGACGACGTTGCGGGCGCATCCCCAGTTGAACGGCATCTTCGGCGTGAGTCAGGTGGGCGGCCCCGCCACAGCCAAAGTGCTCAACACGAAGGAGTTCGGCGCGATGAAGGGCAAGCTCGAGGTGCTCGCATTCGACGATCTTCCCGACACCCTGAAGGGTCTTCGCGATGGTGCCATTCAGGGCATCATGGTTCAGCGCCCGGTCACGATGGGTAAGCTCGCCGTCGAACACCTCGTCGCACAGATCGATGGCAAGGATGCGCAGCCGAAAGACATCGATACCGGCGTGACGGTTGTGACGAAAGACAACATCGGCAGTTACACGAAGTAGCCTTCGCATGCTGCCAGGGAGGAGGTCCATGACGCCATTTCTAGAGGTGTGCAACATTTCCAAGACGTTTCCCGGCGTCAAGGCGCTGGATCGCGTGAACCTCGAAGTCCGGCGAGGCGAGGTACTCGCGCTCGCCGGAGAAAACGGCGCGGGCAAGAGCACTCTGATGAAGATCCTGACGGGCGTGTATGCGCCCGATCCGGGCGGCAGCATCCTGATCCACGGCAAGGAGACCGCGCTGCGCGATAACAACCACGCGCGCGCGCTCGGCATCGGGATCATCTATCAGGAACTGTCCGTCGTAGAAAATCTGAGCGTCGCAGAGAATATCTTTCTTGCGAAAGAGCCGCTCGGACGGCTTGGGTTTGATCGATCGCGCCCGCATGCACAACGGTGCGCGCGAGATCCTGAAGACCATCGACCTAGACCTCGACCCCGCGACCCGCGTGAGCGAATTGAGCGTCGGGCAACAGCAGATGATCGAGATTGCAAAGGCGATTTCCGACCAGTCACAGGTCATCATCATGGATGAACCGACAGCTTCGCTTAGCCATCACGAAACGCGCACGCTGATGGAACTCATCAAGAAGCTGCGCCAGAAAGGCATTTCGATCATCTATATTTCACACCGTCTGGAAGAGGTGTTCGAACTCGCCGATCGCATCACCGTGTTGCGCGACGGGAGCACCGTGGATACGTCACCGGCTGCAAGCGTCACCCGCGAATCGCTGGTCCGCAAGATGGTCGACCGAGAACTGAGCGAGCTCTACGCTCCGCCGATATCGCATGCAACCACCGAACCTGTGCTGCAAGTCCGCAACCTCACGCTGCGCGCTACCAGGTCGGCCGACGCCCGGATCCGCGACGTCAGCTTCACCTTGCATCGCGGCGAGGTGCTGGGAATCGCCGGCCTGGTGGGCTCGGGGCGCACCGAGATCATGGAGATGATCTTCGGAATGCGCCCGTGTACTGGCCAGATCGCCGTCGACGGCAAGCCTGTCTCCATCCGCAATCCGCACGATGCAATCGAGCACGGCATCGGCTTCGTGACCGAGGACCGTAAAGCGCAAGGCCTGGTGCTCGGCATGAGCGTGCGCGAGAACTTTAGCCTCACGCACCTCGCCCGCTATTCGCCGTTCCAGTTTTTGCAGCGGGCAAAGGAAGACGAAAGTTGTCGGCAATTCGTTCGCACACTTGGCGTCAAGACGACGACCATCGAACAGAAAGTCGTGAATCTCAGCGGCGGCAATCAGCAGAAGATCGTCATTGCGAAATGGGTGGCGCTCAATCCGAAAGTCCTGATCGTCGACGAACCCACACGCGGGATCGATATCGGCGCGAAGGCGGAAGTGCATGCGCTGCTGACACGGCTGGCCGCAAGGGGCATCGGCATCATTGTGATCTCGTCGGATCTGCTCGAAGTCCTGGCGGTCAGCGACCGGATCCTCGTGGTGCGCGAGGGACGCCTAAACGGCGAACTGAGTCGCGAAGAAGCAACCGCGGAGCGCGTGATCGCGGCCGCTACTGCTTGAACAACACCTTACCCGCAACGGAGTCTCAACCCCATGACCACCATAGTCGTAGTTCACACCGGGCCGGTGACGGTTCAACCCATCAAGGAGCAGTTTCAGCAGTTATTGCCCGATGCACGTGTGATCAACATCGTCGATGACAGTCTGCTCAACGACGTCAGAACCGCGGGTCATCTGACGCCTGAGGTGACGAGCCGGATTTACAGCTATATGCAGAACGCGCAGTCGATGGGTGCCGACATTATTCTCAATGCCTGTTCTTCTGTCGGCGAAGCGACCGATGTGCTGCGCGGCATGATCCGCACGCCGATCGTCAAGGTCGACGAATCAATGGCCGAACAGGCAAGTGCCATAGGTCCGCGCATCGGCGTGGTGGCCACTGTATTGACCACACTTGAACCCACGGTGCGGCTCATCAGGAAGAAAGCACTCGAGCACGGCAGGCAGGCCGACGTCGTGGAGCGCATTGCAGAGGGCGCTTTCGATGCGCTGCTGGCCGGTAACGCCGCGCGGCACGACGACATCCTCCGACGCACCATCGTCGAACTGGCTGCCGAAGTCGATGTCGTGGTGCTCGCGCAGGTCTCGATGGCCCGTCTCGTACCTGCGCTTGGCGAACTGCGCGTGCCCGTGCTATCGAGTCCGCGCAGCGGCGTGGAGGCGGTCAGGCGTGCTTTGGCTCAGCATTGAGCGCATCGATGCTTCTCATCCGCAAGGGGGCCAGCGCAGACGGCTTCCCTGTGGACGTTGCATCCCACGCCGGCAAAAACTGCGCAACAAAGGCAGGCGTCAGCACGATCTTCCTCTCGTGCATGTCGGCAAGGCCCTCGGCCTTGAGGTCACTGAAGTGGCGGTTGACCGACTCTCGCGACGTGCCGATGAATTCTGCGAGCTTGTCCTGAGGAATCGACAGGTCGATCAGCACGGCGTCTTCCTTTTCGCCGTATGTGAACTGGCAACCGATCTGGCCCGCGAACATGACCAGAATGTTCGTGAGCCGCTTGCGCACGTCATGCAGCGAAAGGTTCTCGATGAGTTGCTGCGCTTCCTTCCAGCGCCGATAGTGGCTTGTCAGGACGAACTGATTGATCACGTCATATCGCAGCAGCAGCTGCTTGAAATCCGCTTTGCGGATGTAGCAGATCATGCAGGGCGCCATCGTTTGCGCGTGATGTGAGTATTTCGCTTCGTTGAGCACGTCGCCGTCGCCGAAGATCATGCCGGCTTTGATGAACGATAGCGTGATTTCCTGACCATCCTCGGTCAGCTTGTAGAGACGCACGCTCCCGGTTTTCAGCAAGTAGACGTGTTCGCTCAAATCTTGGGGCTTATAGATGACGGTGTTCTTGCGCAGATTCCGGTGATCGCTGAAGGCGGGCATGACCTCATCGAGGCAATGGCCTTCGACTAGCGACAGCAACTCGCTTTTTCCGACAAACCACATAGTTGTCTCCTGAATACTTGCATCGAAGATTCGGTAGCGGCCCTCTTTTTTCTTATGTCGTCGGGAAGCCGCGTTGGCGCCGAGTATTCTACACAAGAACCTGCGTGTTTCGCCGATATCGATGCGGACGGCGGAGCGCCTCGCCAGTTGCTAAAGGGTCGAGGCTATCAACTGATTGCGGGTTTCTCAAGGCTGCTGAATTTGTCTGAAGTCCTTTGTGGGTATGACTTTCGCCGAGCTCTGCAGGATCCGCTAGAATTCCCGATCTTTGGCGGTCGATAATGGCGCAAAGCCAGCAATGGCAACGGATTCCAACGGAATTGAGCCTCGGGCAGTTCGAACAATTTGTCTTGCCGCACCTCACGGCAGGAAGCCGGGGACCGGCATCCAAACTGACCGCGCACGCGATCTTCAACTACATCCTGAAACTGCTTTACCTGGGTTGCCAATGGAAGGGCGCTGCCGATTGCAATGGATCGGCACGGCAGGCCGGAGATCCACTACACGAGCATCTATCGGGCCTTTCGCCGCTGGCAGGCATGCGAATGTTTTGACGCTGTCTTCCTCGCGTCGGTCGTGCGGCTTAGCCACGACCAGTTGCTGGACACCAGCATCATCCATGGCGACGGTACCACGACGGCGGCGAAAAAAGGCGGCGACAACATTGGCTTCAGCGGCCACAAGCACATGAAGGGTGACAAGGTCGTTGCCTTCTGCGACCGGAATTGCAATGTGATTGCCCCGTTCGTGTCGGCACCAGGCAATCGCAACGAATCGCCACTGCTACGTGACGCGCTGCCGCGGGTGATACAGATTGCCCGTGAAGCAAACCTGGACCTGCGTGACAGCGTGGTCAGCCTGGCCGGCGTCTACGATTGTCGCGCCAACCGCAAGGCGATATTCAACCGCACGATGGTGCCCAAGATCAGTCCGAACCCGCGCGGCAGGAAACGCGCGAAGCGAGGTCGCAAGCCGCTGTTCGATCCGGCCATCTTTAAAGAACGGTTCAGGACAATCGAGCGGGTGTTCGCGTGGGAAGACACCCATTAGCGGGCCCGCGTCAAGTGAACAATCCACATCCCCGGCTGCACGAGCAGCCGTTATCCAGTTCCAGCACCCGCATGCAGCAGCCAACCGCGTCCGTTTCTTCATTTCTGGCTGCGACGGATCGCGCCAGACACCCATCTATAAGGGTTGTGTCGCAGCAAGACGGGAGGGACGAGAAAATGCGATATCCAAAGGATGCCTTATGAAACGAGCGAGTAGAACTGCTGCGCAGCGGACAGCGGGATTTTACCCCGGCATTTCATCTGCCCTTTCTTGATCATGTGCATGGTCTCAATGCCACTGAGAATAACGCGAGCGCAGTCAAAGTCCTTGAACCCCTGCATCGGCCGAGTGATGCGTTTGATGGCCCGATGGGCCTGTTCGACCACGTTGTTCCAATACTTGACTTGACGAATCTTGATGGGCGTCTCGCGCTCGGCATTCACCGCATGAAGCGCTGCCAGATTGGAACCGCTCTTGTCGATGGTCACTGTCTCGGGCGAGCCGTTCTGACCGATTGGCTTTTCAAAAAACCGCCGGGCAGCAGCCTTGTCCCACTTGGCTCTAAACAGAAAGTTGATGGTGTTGCCCGCCTTGTCCACGGCGCGATAAAGATATTTCCACGAGCCTTTGACCTTGATATAACTTTCATCCATGCGCCAAGTCCTGCCCACCGGGCGCTTGTGCTTGCGAAATGTCTTTTCGAACAAAGGCACCAACTTGATGACCCAACGATGCACTGTTGAATGATCCACGCCAATTGCGCGCTCAGCCATCATCTCCTCAAGATTCCGAAGACTTAGCGAATAGGCCACATACCACCGCACGCACAACAACATCACGTCCAGCGGATAGTACAACCGCAGCAGCACCTTGGCAACGCCAGCAGCAAGGGCCATTCGTGGTGTTGCGGTCTTCTTCATCGTGGGCACAAGCAAAGTTTTGGCAACCTGCACTTTACCGCAGCATCGCTATTGCGACACCCATCAGCCGACCAAAGTCAAGGCACAAATTTACTCACCGCCCGATTGCAGTGGCGATGGTATTTTTATCGCCACTGCAATCGGGCGGAATTCTTTCTGTTACCTGCCATGCTGTCTGCCGATCGTAGCCGCATCCGTTTTCTCCAAACTGGTTGCGAACCGGATCGCACCAGACACCCATCGGGATCAAGCATGCCGTGATGTCACTCACGGCTGCCCTGGCGGCCATTGCCGCCCCAGAGAAACGTTGGTGCCAGACGAGGTCCAATGGGTTTCGCAGAACCGTGGCTGTTGCCTGCGCAACGCCAGTCAATGGTGGCTCATCGCCTGGGCGACCCGGTCATCCGCAAGCAGTCGGTGGGGCAAAGGAAAGGCCCAATCAAAACCATGGCTTTCCACCAGTCGCATTACTGGGCTCGTTCCCCTTGCACCACCTTTTAGCCAAAGCAGCGGGTTACCTCAAATGACTTGTGCTCCCGAAGCATGTGATAGCAGGCGCGCGCCAGTTTGTGCGCCAGCGCCTTGATCGCCACAATCCCGTTTCGCGAGCGTTTCTTGCGCTCGTAAAAGCGTCTGGCTTCCGGGCACGAGCGGATCGCGAAGTTGGCCGCCTCGACAAACGCCCACGCCAGATATTTGTTGCCGTTCTTCGTATTACCTTCGCCTTTCTTCCTGCTGTTGCTTTCACGCCGGCTGTCTACGCAGCGGCAGTACGAACTGAAATTGCCAACCTTGGTGAAACGGGAGATGGTCCCGGTTTCCAACATGATCGTGGTTGCGAGAACCGGGCCAATGCCCGGCACCGTGTTCAGCAACGCGTAATCCGGGCGCAGTTTCACCCGCTCCATGAGTCGCTTCTCGATGATCCCGATTTCCTCCTGCAAGGTTTGCATGACCGCGAGATTGGCTTGCATCGCGAGCGTCACGTCAGATGCAAAACCGAATCCATTCACCTGCATCTCATCCAGACGCTTAACCCGCTCACCTTGCATCTGCCCACCAGTATGGCGTGAGAACAGATTCTCAATCGCGAGGATCTGGGCCGTACGACACTGCACCAGTTGGATCCGCTTGCGAGAGAGGTCACGCACCGGACGTTCTTCTGCTGGATAAATGTAGCCTTCAGGCAATAGTCCAAGACGCAGCAGTTGTGCGAGATGGGCGGCATCGGTGAAGTCACCACTGTATTTCAGTCCCTCGTACTGCCTGATTGCCGCGGGGTTGGCCAGATGCACCCGGTAGCCATCGTTCATCAACTGATCCACCAGCCAGTACCAGTTATACGTCGCTTCGATGACCACGCCCACCAGATCTTCGCGGTGCGGCGCCAGCGCCGCCCGGATCTGCACCGGATCGTTCGGCAACCGTCGCTGGTAGACAACCCGGTCAGCGTCATCGCTAACGACGACCACACTGTTGTTCGAGTGCAGGTCGATTCCACTAAACTTATTCATGCTGGCCTCCTGTGCGTCACGTCGGTGTTCGCACCCTGACTGTACGCCGGCCGTTCGATTCGAACGGAGGGAGGTCGGCTATATGATTATCAAAACCGACGATGCTTATCAGAATGTCACGTGGCGAGAAGGAAGCAACGCAGCGCTGCAGTCTCGTTTCGCGGCCGTGCGGGTTCGCCCGGCGCACCGCGACTATTGGAGCAGTGAACAACGTCCGGAAGAATGGCTGCTCATCGAATGGCCCAAAAAGGAGGCCGAGCCGCTCAAATATTTCCTGAGCACGGCCCCCGCGGACGCCACCATCGAACAACTGGTCTTCGTGACCAAGATGCGCTGGCGCATCGAGCGCGACTACCAGGACCTCAAGCAGGAATTTGGCCTCGGTCATTATGAAGGCCGGGGGTGGCGCGGCTTTCACCACCACGCCACACTGAGTATCGCAGCGTACGGATTTCTGATGGCCCAGCGACTCAGCATGGGTTCAGTCGATGAAGTTAAAAAAAACCTCATTCAACGCGCGATGCCTGCCATTCCCGCGGATTACATCCCTCGCGGCAGTCCAACGCGCGCAGCGCCACGTCACTGATTCCATTACCACATTGCGTATTCTTCTCGGACTTCATCTTTCTGCAGGGCGGTGTTCCACGCTACGCGACATAACTTTCAGCGAGAACGATTTATGTGACACAGTAAGATTATCCGACTGTCCGAATTTGCGCGGCCACCTCTGAACGTTTCATTATGTTCACAAGGCAGCTTGTGATCCAAGTAGGAAAAGTCATCTGCGCTGACAGAAGTTGTCGTGCCTGAAAGGGTGTCGCAGATGGAGACACGATCGTTCATACTGACACTCCAGCCGGTGTCCCAGACTGCCGGGATGCCGTGAACTGCCCGAGCGCTGCGTCGATTCGTGTCAGCAGCAATGCAAACCAGTGGCTCGTTTGGAAGCGTGCAGCCGGCGGGAGTCCTTCGACATAGCCGTGACCGCCGCAGAGCTGGACCAGTTCGCGGCTGAGCTCAACTGATTCGGCGGCGACATGCCGAACCAGTTGACGCACGAGCGATGCGGGTGCTGGCGGGTGGGCGCTTGCGGCTCAGAGAACGAAGGAAACGGCCGCATAACCCCGGGCCTCTGGAAGGCGAAAAACCGAGGGAACCTCACTTTCCTACCGTCTTGCCGCTCAACTTCGACAAGTTGAAAAAGCCGGCTCGACGCCGGGCGTCTAGGCCTGACCGTACCGCCACGCTGTGTCGGATTGGGGGCGAATATTTGGCTCTAGACGCGGAAGAGACGATTGGATTCCGCATGATCAAAGTCAATGGGTGCTTGTTCGCATTGCCGCATTAATTTCTTTCGACGAAGAATGGTAGTTCAGTTCAACCTTCGTTGTTCCGTCGCGATACCCATCCGTTGCCAATGATGCGACTCTCGGGTTCGTCACCCGAGTCGATCGCGGTTCTGAGGTCGGTAAGCGGATGCGCCGCCAAGAGCGCACTGAGAAATATTTCGTCAATTGCCCATGGAGGAGACCACCATGTCCAACCAATTGAGCGTTCGACGTCTTGTATATGACCGCACCGGTTTTCGCTCGTGTGCCAGCCGCGATTTCTTCCGAACGCTGTCCGCAGAGACGCTCAGCAGCGCCGGCTATGGTGGGGCGAGGGCAGCCGAGCGGAGCCGATGATCATGGGACTGGCAGGGAGCACCGATATTTCGATTTCGACGAAGATGGTCGGCGGTAGCGAACGAGTGGACTTTTGGCTTGAGCAAGTCAGCCAGTTGCTGATTCGCGTCGAATGCAGCAGCAAGCCGATCGAAGGAATTGACGCGACACTCGTGCACAAGGACTTCGCGCTGTTCCGAGCCTCGGAGATAGCGGCGAATCAGCACGCGGTCGTCCGTACGGCACAAAGCATCCGCGACGACGGCCGCGATTCCGTGTTCGTCTGCCTGATGAAAAAGGGCCGCGGGTTCACGTTCCAGGGCGTCGACTGCGTGATGCACGTTCCCGGAGACTTGGTCCTCTACGATACAGCAAGGCCGTACGGTCATGGATTCCCCGGCGACATGGAAATGACGGTGCTCGATGTGCCTCGCGCCGTCTTTGAACAGCATGTCGGTCCGTGGCATTACCGCGACTTGATCAAGCTCGATAACGGTGCAGGCACTGCCGGCTGGGGTGCGCAGTCGATCCATCGGCTCCTGGCCGGAATGCCGGGGGCGGACGCCCGCCCCCGTCAGCAGGTTGCAAGCCAGGTCCTAGAGTTGCTTCGTGCGCTGCTGAGAATCAATGACGGCGACCTGTCGACCACCAGGTCGACCCTGAGCAGCCTGTGGCGCGCTAAGCTGCATATCGAGCGCAATCTCACAGACGACGCGCTCGATTGCGAGTCGATCAGCCGCGCGGTTGGCCTGTCCGCGCGGCAACTGGCCCGTGCATTTGAAATCGACGGGATTTCGATCACTCGTTATATCTGGGCGCAACGTCTGGAACGCTGCAGAGCTGACCTGTTGGATCGTAACCTGCGGCATACGGCCATCAGTGAAATCGCGTTCCGTTGGGGCTTCAACGATAGCGCGCATTTCAGCCGCAGCTACAGGAGCCGCTTCGGCGAGACGCCCACCGCAACGCGCGGCATGCTCGACTGAAGTCCCGCCTACCAGATCGCGGCACCTCGAACCAACGTCCTGGTTGGTCAATAGCGAAGACTTGCACAGTCAAAAGCAAGCATCATCCGTCGCTATCCTCGTTATCCGCTGCAGCGAAATCCTTTCGCTGCAAAAAAACAGCGAGGAGATGCGGTATGGACACTTACGACTACATTGTCGTGGGAGGAGGTTCCGGCGGGTGCGCGATCACCCACCGCCTGGTTACGGCGGGCAAGAACGTGCTTCTGCTTGAAGAAGGTCCGAAGGATGACAGCCCTTATATTCACATGCCAGCCACGTTTATCCGGGTAATTGGTACCGAGCGCACTTTCATCTTCAAGAGTGAGCCTCAGCCCGGCGCGGCCGGCCGCGTGACCTACGTGCCGCAGGGACGGACGCTGGGCGGCGGCAGTTCCGTCAATGCTATGGTCTATATCCGCGGCAGTGGGCAGGACTATGAAGACTGGTCGGCGCGCGGCTGCACCGGTTGGGATTGGCAGAATGTGCTGCGCGCGTTCAAGAAGGCCGAATCCCACATGCGCCTGTCCGAGCCGTGGCACGGCACAGACGGACCGTTGAAAGTCAGCGATACGCGTTTTCGCCATCCGTTGAGCCTCGCTTTCGTGAAGGCAGCGCAGGAAGCCGGCCTGCGCTACAACGACGATTTCAATGGTGAGCAGCAGCACGGAGTCGGCTTCTATCACACGACGACGTTCGACGGTCAGCGCGGCAGCACCGCAGCGACCTATCTCGCGGGAGTACTCGGCAAGCGCAGCCTCGAGGTGCGTACCGGCAGCGCAGTCACGCGCCTGCTGTTCGACGGGAGGCGCACGATTGGGGTTGAATGGCGTACCCAGGACGGACACGTCAGGACGGCTCATGCCAGAGCCGAAGTCATCCTCGCGGCCGGTGCGCTAACCACGCCGAAGCTCCTGATGCTGTCCGGCATCGGGCCCGGCGCGGAACTGCGATCGCACGGGATCGACGTGGTGCACGATGCGCCCGAAGTCGGCCTGAACTATCAGGACCATCTGGAAGTATCGATCTATGGACGTACGCGGGAACCGATCAGCCTGCTCGGTAACGATAAAGGGCTGACTGCACTCAGGCACGGCCTGCAATGGAAGTTATTCCGTACCGGCCTTCTTACATCGAACGTGGTCGAGTCAGGCGGCTTCGTCGACACGGTCGGTGGCGGGCGGCCCGACATCCAGTTCCACGTGTTGCCAGTGCTGGTCGGCGACGTCGGCCGCGAGCCGTTGCGGGGGCATGGCATTTCGATCAATCCGTGTGTGTTGCGTCCCGCTTCGCGCGGGTCCGTACGCCTGCGTGGTGCCGATCCGGCTGAGCCGATTCTTTTCGACAGCGGCGCGTTGGCTGAACAAGCTGATGTCGACGTGCTGGTGCGCGGCGTAAAGCTTGCGCGCACTATCTTGCGCGCGCCTTCGTTGCGCAAGCTCATCAGCGAGGAGCTCGAGCCGTCGGGCGCCAGCGAAATCGGCGACGCGCAATTGCAGGACTATGTGCGCCGGCAGGCCAAGACGGTTTATCACCCGGTCGGCACGTGCCGCATGGGCGGCGATACGCGCGCCGTGGTCAATCCGCGACTGCAGGTGAACGGCGTGGACGGGTTGCGCATCTGCGACGCGTCGATCATGCCGACTATCGTCTCCGGTAACACCAATGCGCCAACGGTGATGATCGCCGAGCGTTGCGCCGAATTCATTCTCGAAGCATGACTACTCTATTGGACAGCTAATATGACTGACAACCTGATCGAAGTGCTGCCCGAAGTTCAGACGTTCCTGAATCGCGAACATGGACTCCTCATTGACGGCAAGACGGTGCCAGCGCGTGGTGGTGCACGCCTCGACGTCCACAACCCGGCGAACCGGGAAGTCATCGCCAGCGTCGCCGATGGCGATGCTGAAGACGTGGACACCGCAGTCCGCAGCGCGCACAGCGCGTTCGAATCGCGTATCTGGTCGGGTCTTCGTCCGGCTGAACGTGAACGTATCTTGCTCAGACTTGCCGATACGTTGGAAGCACACGGGGAGGAGTTGGCCCAGCTCGAAACTTTGAATCAAGGCAAGTCGATCCATCTGTCGCGCGCGATCGAGGTCGGTGCTTCTGTCGAGTACGCGCGCTACATGGCCGGTTGGGCGACGAAGATCACGGGCGAAACACTCGATGTGTCGATTCCAGTGCCGTCGGGCACGCGTTACACCGCCTATACGCGGCGTGAGCCGATCGGCGTGGTGGCCGGCATCGTGCCATGGAATTTCCCGCTGATGATCGCGGTCTGGAAGTTGATTCCCGCGCTCGCGGCAGGTTGCACGATCGTGCTCAAGCCGGCCACCGAGACGTCGTTGACGGCGTTGCGCCTTGGCGAGCTGGCATTGGCGGCGGGTGTTCCGCCGGGCGTCGTCAACGTGGTGACGGGACGCGGCTCAAGCGCCGGACAGGCGCTTGCCAGTCATCCGCTGGTCAGCAAGGTAACGTTTACCGGTTCGACCGCAGTCGGCAAGATGGTGGGGCACGCGGCCGTCGACAACATGACGCGTTTCACGCTGGAACTGGGCGGCAAGAATCCAATGATCGTGCTGGCGGACACCGACGTTGACAAGGCGATCCAGGGCGTACTGATGGGTGGCTTGCTGAACCAGGGGCAGGTATGCGCAGCCGCGTCGCGGCTCTATATTCACCGCGACCGCTTCAAGCAGATCGTCGAAGGTGTCGCTGCAGTGGCGAACAGCATGAGTATCGGGCCGGGAATGGACCCGGCCGCGCAGATTAACCCGCTCGTATCGGCACGCCAGCAGCAATCGGTGTGCCGGTTCATTGACATCGGACGGGCCGAAGGCGCGACGGTACTCGCAGGCGGCGGCGCGCCCGATTTGCCCGGCTACTTTGTGAAGCCGACTGTGCTAATCGGCGTCGATCAAGCGAGCACGGTGGTGCGCGAGGAAATATTCGGCCCAGTGCTCGTGGCGATTCCGTTCGATGATACCGACGACGCGATCCGTCTCGCGAACGACAGCCCTTATGGTCTTGCCGCGAGTCTATGGAGCAACAATCTGGGTGCAGTGATGAACCTCGTCCCGCAGATTCAGGCGGGCACTGTCTGGGTCAACAGCCATGTGCCGCTCGACCCGAACCTGCCGTTCGGCGGGCACAAGCAGTCCGGCGTCGGTCGCGAGTTTGGGCGCCACGCGGTCGAGAGTTGCACGGAAGTGAAGTCAGTCTGCATCGCGCATTGAGCAGACCAGAGACACGGTGCACAACGGCAAGTCCATTCTGACGAAGACGTTGCGCGTAATACCGCAACGTCGACACTCGTAGAGCGAAGTAATGTCGTCACTGGCCAATGCCCGCCAGGACAGGGCGTGCGCCCTTGAATTGACGACTTTGCTTCGTTACGCTGCGAAGCAAAGTTGTCAATTCGCATTAGTGCGCAGTAATTCTGTCAATTCCCCTTCGCCCGAGATCATCGCATCGGCTCCCGCGAGGTGGGCTTCTTGGTCGGTTCTCCTTGATCCTCGAGCCGCTCACTTTGCCGCGCCCACGCGACGCCGGTCGCTACGATGGGTTCAGTCGGAGGCTCAGGTGAGAGTCGACGCTTTACAGGCGCGGGCCATTCACCGCACGAGCAGCAATCGATTCGGATACTACGGGAAAGGCGTCAGAGGCGGGCGTGGCTTCATGGCGGTCTAGGAACGCGATGCGTCGTCGATTTCCATCTAGAATTTGACAAGCCGCGTGTCGTCGACATCGATTTCATCCGCGAGCATACGAACGGTTATGAGACGTTCGCGCAGTTCGCGCGCGACGCGAACTGGGACGACATCGAGCGGGTCAGCGGCTTGCCGCGAGACGCGCTGGAAGCGGCCGCCAACGAATACATGGCGGCCAAAGCGGTCATCGCGCACTACGGGATGGGGCTTACGCAGCATCGGATGGGCGTGCAGAACGTGCGCATGCTGGTCAATATGCTGCTGCTGCGAGGCAACGTCGGCAAGCCCGGCGCGGGCCCGTCGCCGATCCGTGGACATTCGAACGTGCAGGGGCAGCGCACCGTGGGCATCACCGAAAAGCCCGAACTCGCGCCGCTCGATCAGCTCGCCAAACAGTTCTCGTTCGAGCCGCCGCGCGAAAAGGGGATGAACACGATCGAAGCCTTCGAGGCGCTGCTCGAAGGCAAGGTCAAGGCGATGATCAACCTTGGCGGCAACCTCGTGCGCTCGGTGCCTGACCGCTTCCGCATCGAGCCGGCATGGTCGGCGTTGCCGCTGACCGTCAACGTCGCGACCAAGCTCAACCGTAGCCATCTGCTGCCCGGCAAACGCTCTTATGTGCTGCCGTGCCTGAGCCCCATCGAGATCGACCGGCAGGCGAGCGGCGAGCAGGCGGTGTCGATGGAAGACAGCACCGCATGCTTTCATGGCTCGCACGGGGTGGTCGAGCCGGCCGCGCCGACCATCCGCTCGGAGCCTTTCATCGTCGCGGGGATTGCCAAAGCGACGCTCGGCGAACGCTCGACCGTCGATTGGGACGCATGGCGCGACGACTATGCGCGCGTGCGCGTCGAAATGGCGAAGACCTGGCCGAAGATGTTCGACGACTTCGAGAAGCGTATGTGGACGCCGGGCGGTGTGGTGTGGCCGCTGCCTGCGCGAGAACGCACGTGGAAAACCAAAAGCGGCAAGGCCGAGTTCATGGTGCCCGAGGCGATCGGCGAAGACCCTGACATGCCCCAGCGCGAGCCGGATTCGCTCCGGCTGATGACGCTGCGCAGGGACAGCCAGTTCAACACGACCATCTATGGCCTCGACGACCGCTTCCGAGGCGTGAAAGGCTCGCGAATGGTCGTGCTGATGAATCCCGCCGACATGGTAAAGCGCGGGCTCGCGCAAGGTGACCGGATCGGCCTCGAGACCATTGCGGACGATGGCGTGGAGCGTCGTCTCGACGGATTCAGCGTGCTGCCCTTCAACGTGCCCGAAGGCTGCATAGGCAGCTATTACCCGGAATGCAATCCGTTACTGCCGCAGTGGCACTACGCGAAGGAGAGCAAGGTGCCGGGCGCGAAGTCGATTCCGGTGCGCGTCACGACCATGATCGCGACCGCTCCATGAACGGCAGCGTCGCCGCCATGGCCGAAATCGCACAGCAGCGCTCGACCGTGGAACAGATAGCGGCGTTCGTTCAACGGATCCGCTTCGCCGATCTGCCAAAAGGACCTTGGTCCGTCTAAAGCACAGCGTGCTCGATGCGCTCGGCTGTACGCCGCTCGCGCGGGTGCGCAGGCGATGGACGATGTGGTTTGGGACCACTCCACTTTCAGTAAGAACCGCGACCGACTGATGGTCCATGATGTCATGGTCAGTGTGTTCAATGAAACGGTCGAGACGGCACGCGTGCGTGGCCACCTGTCGGGTGAGATTTCAGCGTCGACGGCACGCTCATTCAGGCGTGGGCCGGGCACAAGAGCTTTGTGCCAAGGACGAAGTCGGATGACGACTCGTCCCCTGACGGCGATGCCGGCTCTCAGGAGAATTGGCATGCCGAGAAGCGCAGCAACGACACGCATGAATCCAGCACGGACAGTCAGGCCTGGCTGTTTCGCAAGAGTTGGGGCACGGGCACGCATCACTTCGTTTCGAAGTCAGAATGGTCAGATGCAGCCTTGCTCGAGCGGGTAAGGCGCTGGGTGCTGCCGCATATGAATCCTGCCAACGGACTGTTCTGGATCGTCGACGACAAGGGCTTTCCGAAGCAGGGGAAACATTCGGTGGGTGTGGCGCGGCAATACTGCGGGCAGTTAGGCAAGCAGGACAACTGTCAGGTCGCCGTGAGCTTGTCGGTTGCCACCGAGGACGCCAGTTTGCCCGTCGCATATCAACTCTATTTGCCCCGCGAATGGAGCGAAGACACGGCACGATGTCAGCGCGCTGGCGTACCCGATGAGGTAGCGTTCTCGACCAAACCGCAAATGGCGGCAGCACAGCTGCGTCAGGCGCGCGAAAGCGGCGCGCCTGACGGTTTGTGCTGGCGGACGCCGGTTACGGGAACGACAGCGTCTTTCGTGACGCCGTCAGCGAATTGATGCGCAAAAGTGGCCCCGAACTTGTCCGTCCACCGCCGGATCGATTCATGGCTGACCACCATGCCGCGCTCGAACAATAGCTCCTCAATGTCGAAGGCTGAGTTGAAAGCGGAAATACCACCGAACCGCGCGGCTGATGACTGACGCCGGAAATCGATGGCCATGGTACAGCGATTTCGTCTTCCATATCACGTCATCTTAGCTGACCAGCGCGCGAACGTGACAACGCCGATCCAAAGGCTAAGGCAAGCGGTGGACCGATCTCGGTCCGCATAGGGCTACAATCAAAATGATCGGTCAAAGTCCCGCGTTCAGCCATCATTTCTCAACACAATGCAGGCACGGCGAGTATTAGAAACTGAGGGTCTCGTATGCCTTCACGATGTCGCCAGCCACCGTCTCGATCTGTTCGCGTTTGAGCATGGCCTGTGAGCGCAGCAGCTGATACGCATCCTCCTCGGACATGCCGCGCGAGTCCATGACGATCCGCGTTGCCTGTCGGATCACCAGAACCTTTGCCTGCTTCTGCTCGAGCCGTTCGATGTATCGCTCACGTGCGCGGGATGCCTTAAATTGCGTGAGCGCAACGGCAATGGCGGTCAACAACCCGAACGAGCGGACCGGCGAGGGAATCGTTGCGAACGCATTCAAGCGCAGCACCGCTTCGATGGTGATCGGATTTTCGTAGGTCACGACCGGAATCACCGGCGGGGACGTGCTGGTTCCGAGCCACGGATAGTCGACCGAGAGCGCCTCAGGACGAATCGCCATGAGGACGAGGCCGGTGTTGCACGGCAGGCTGTCGAGGCGCGGCCAGCATACTTCCACGTCGCAGCCGATGCGCTGAAGCTGGGCGAGCAATTCTTCGCAATCCTGATCCCGCGGATGAATCACCACGACTTTTAGCGAACGCAGGTCGCGCAGGATCGCCGGCGTCTGCGCGGTCCGCTTCATCGATCCGCTCCCGTGCGTGCGAGTTCAGGATGCGCGTGCGTGGTCCACGCTGGCGTGCTGTGAGACACGACGTAAGGATCCGCCTTCACGCGTTCAGGGGCGCGCCCGATGATATCGAAGCGGCCACGCGCGTCGACCCGGCCGATCAGCGGATGCAGGTAGGTGTGGTTATTATGCTCGTCAATACGCACGCGGCCTTGCGGTGCGTCGAATTCGAGTCCGGGCAACACGCGCAGCAACAACGTCGGGTCGTCGGAGCCGACGCGGCGGATCGCATCCGCGAGCAGATGCATCTGGAAATAGGAGGCTTCCCAGCACATGTTGGTCGGCTGATCGTCGCCGAAGCGGGCCTGATAGCGGGCAACGGCGCCGAGGTTCGCGGCTGTATCCACACTCTGGAAGTACGCGGCGGAGGTGATGTGTCCTTGTGCGAGGTCGTTTCCCATTATCGCAATGTCGGCTTCACTGGTCATGTGGCTGGCGATAGGCGTGCGGTACGGGTCGAGCCCAACCTGCGCAAACGCACGGTACAGATGCGAAATGCCTTCGCCCACAACCGTGGAGAAAATAAAGTCGGGTGCGAGTTGCTTGATCCGCTTGGCGGCATCCAGATAACTCTCCCACGGCGCGTCGAGCGACAGATAGGTTTCATCCACCTTTTCGCCGCCGCGTTCGAGGATCAGATCGCTCATCACGCGATTCGACTCGTAGGGGCACACGTAGTCCGAACCGATCATGCTCACGCGTGAGCCGAACTGCGTGAGCATGAAACCGGCAAGCGGCAGGGTGTTCTGATTGGGCGCCGCGCCAGTGTAAATCACATTGCGGCTGTATTCGAAGCCTTCATAAGGCGTCGCATAGAGGAGCAGCGCATTGTGCCGCTCGACAATCGGAATGACCGCCTTGCGCGTGCTGGACATATAGCAGCCGACGATCACCCGGACCCGATGTTCGAGAATGAGTTGTTCGGCGAGCTCGGCATAACGGCGAGGTTGGCATCGCGGATCCAGACAGACGAGTTCGATCTCGCGTCCTGACACGCCGCCTGCGAGATTGATCTCCTCCACCGCAAGCGTGGTGGCTTGCAGTTGCGTGAGCTCCGCGGCTGAGGTTACACCTGAGCGTGAATACAGGACGCCAATTCTGATTGGCTCCGAGGTAAGGCCGGCATCAAGATGGGTCATTCGTCAAAACCGATGGTCGCTACGTTCGGGAAGTACGCTGTTTGTGCGTGTAGCACGCGGCTGGTGCCCACAGCACTGTCGTAGTGCGGCGCTGAGCGGGTCAGCCGCGCAAACCGCCTTATTTATGATGCCTTCCGGTTTGTCCACAATGCAACTGATCAATTCGAGTCCGCTGCACAAAAGGGATTTGCGGTAAACCTCCCCACAGGCAGTAAATCCTGGCATAGTCGTTGCTTATAGAAGCATGCTGACCCGACGTGCATAACGGGGACTTACAGCATTCATTTCGCTGTTGGAGACAAAGGCGTCTTGAACGGCACCGGCCAAAAAAGCCCGAAACCAGCTTGTCTGGTCTCGGGCTTTTTGCGTTTGCGATTTTTAATCCATGTCGGAGTGAAGCAAATGAAAAGACGTACTTTCCTGTCGGCAGTCGGCTCCGGATTGGTGAGCGCTGCAGGCACTGCGCTACCTAAGGCTGCGTTTGCCGCGGGTGCCAGCGATCCGATCAAGCTCGGCTTGCTGTTCTCGCAGTCGGGCACGATGGCCAACGGCGAGTCGCTATTAAAAGATACGGCACTGATGACGATCGATCAGGTCAACGCTAAGGGTGGCGTGCTCGGGCGCAAGCTGCAGGGCGTCGTTGTCGATCCGGCGTCGGATTGGCCCATGTATGCACAGCTCTCCAAGCAACTGATCCTGCGCGACCAATGCGCGGCGCTGTTCGGCTGCTGGACGTCGGTGTCGCGCAAGTCGGTATTGCCGGTGGTCGAGTCGCAGGACAGTCTGCTGTTTTATCCGCTTCACTTCGAAGGCGAAGAGCAGTCGAAGAACGTTGTCTATCTGAACTCGCCGCCGAGCAGCTCGGTGCTCCCGGCGGTCGATTACCTGATGAGCGAGCAGGGCGGCGGTGCCAAGCGCTTCTACATGATCGGCAGCGACTACGTGTGGCCGCGCACGATCAACAAGATGCTCAAGGGCTATCTGAAGACGAAGAACATTCCGGATTCGGCATGGCGCGAACATTACGTTCCATTCGGGCAGTCCAATTTCCAGACCATCGTGCGCGATATCAAGGACTTCGCCGCGCAACCGGGCGGCCAGGCCATCGTTGTGATGACCGTGGTGGGCGATTCGATTCCGGCGATGTTCAAGGAAGCGATCAATCAGGGCGTGCGCGCGACCGATATTCCGATCCTCGGCCTGGACGTGGTGGACAGCGATCTGGAAGGTCTCGATACGAAGCCGCTGGTTGGCCACCTCAGTTGCTGGTGCTACTTCCAGAACGTCGATACGCCGCAGAACCGCCAGTTCAAGAGCGACTGGAAGAACTATGTCGGCGCGCACGACCTGAAGCATCGACCGGACATGGTGATCGACCCGATGGTGTCGACCTACCTCGGCATCAATCTGTGGGCGCAGGCCGTCACGAAAGCGCACTCCACCAGCACGGATGCGGTGCGCAAAGCGCTCGCGGGCCAGTCGATGGTCGATCCGGCGGGTTACACGGTGAAGATGGATGCATCCACGCAGTATCTGTGGCGTGGCGACATGATCGGCTCGATCAACGCCAAACAGGGCTTCGACATTTTGTGGAAGTCGAAAGACATCGAGAAGCCGGTGCCGTTCAGCCCGTTCATCGGCAAGGCTTGACAGTCCCTGTCGCACAGTTTGGCAGTTGCGGGATCGGCATACGCAAGCATGCCGGTCCTCCTAGCAGGATCGAATGGAAACACCCATGATCAATTTCAGGCAGATCTTTTACGCGATCGCTTGTCTGGCGCTTGTTTGGACCGCTACCGCGAGCGCCGCGCCGGGCCGCGCGGCGATGCTCGCGTCGTTCTGCGCGACGAACGGCGATAAGGCCGCTGCACTGGAGCAACTTGTCGGGACCGGCGTGTCGGATGATACGCACGAGCGTGCGTGGGCACGTCAGATCGTTGATGCGATTCGTAACGGTGCGCTGGTGTGCGGTGCAGACGGTCAGGTGACGCTGCAGGGACACCCTTTACTCGACGCCGCGACCCTCCAGCCGCGCGCTAACGCGTCAGCGGATTCGCCCTATGTGCCGAGCATCGTGATGATGCGCAAGCTCGCGGTGGCATCGGCGGAAATGGACCTGTTCTCGTCGCAGCAGGACACCCGCGCGACGGCTGCGCGGCAAGTCGACAAGTTCTTTGCCTTGCTCGATCCCGCTGTCGTTGCCCGCGCGGTCAAGGCGCAGCATGATCCGGATATCGCGGCCACTCTCACGCTGGCGTTGGCTAAACGCGGTCTGAACAGCAATGTGAAGGCCGACCGCCTGGCGGCGATCAAGGCTGTGGCCGAGGTGCCGAGCGAAACCGCGCGGACCGCGCTGGCGAACTTCGCAGCGGAGGATTCCGTGCGCTCGGATCCGGACGTGCTTGCCGCGGTGGAGGGCGCGATTCGCCACATGGACACGTGGCTGTCGCTCGGCAAGGGCTTGTCGATTCTGTTTAGCGGCTTGAGCTATGCCGGCGTGTTGTTGCTGACGGCGCTCGGCCTGTCGATCGTGTTCGGCCTGATGGGCGTGATCAATCTCGCGCATGGTGAATTCATCATGATCGGCGCTTACGCAACGTATCTGGTCGAGCGTTTCATGCAGGCGCATCTGCCCGGCTGGTTCGATGCGTACATCTTCATTGCGATTCCCGCGGCATTCGTGATCTGCGCCGCGTGCGGCATGTTGCTCGAATTCTTCGTCATCCGCTTTCTGTATCGCCGGCCGCTCGAGACGCTGCTCGCTACCTGGGCGGTCAGTATCGCGTTGATCAAGCTGATTCAGGTGCTGTTCGGCTCGCAGAACGTCGAGTTCATCACACCCGGCTTTCTCAACGGCGGCATGCAGGTTGCGCCGGGCTTTTTCGTGACCTACAACCGCGTGTTTGCCATCGTGCTCGCCGTGTTGATCTTCGGCGCGACCTTCGCCGTGGTTCGCTTCACGAAACTTGGTTTGCTGATGCGCGCCACTACGCAGCTGCGGGACATGGCGCGCTGCCTGGGCGTGCCCGCCGAGCGCGTCGACCGTATTGCGTTCGGGCTGGGCGCCGGTCTCGCGGGGCTGGCCGGAGTGGTGTTGACGCAGATTGCGAGCGTCAATCCGTCAATGGGTACGGGTTTCGTCGTCGACTCGTTCATGGTGGTGGTGCTCGGCGGCGCGGGCAGTCTCGCGGGGACAGTCGTGTCGTCGCTCGCGCTCGGCGAAATTAACCAGTTCATCGAACCATTTTACGGAGCGGTTGCCGCCAAGGTGGCCGTGCTTCTGCTCATCGTGCTGATTATCCAGAAGCGCCCGCAAGGACTCTTTGCATTGAAGACCCGCGTATGAATACGTTTTCCGATCCGCGTACCAGCAGGAGATTGACCTTGTCGGCGTTCGCAACGAAATGGATGGGCCAGTCAGTGGAGGTCGGCATCGTGCCGGTGCTGGTCCTGCTGGCGCTCTATCTGCCCTTTGCCTATTTTGTGATTCCGGAGTCAAACGCGCTGCATCTGTCGCTGTTCGGCATCAACCTGATCGGACAGGTCATGTGCTTCGCGCTGCTCGCGCTGGCGCTCGATCTGGTATGGGGTTATGCGGGCATCCTGAGCCTCGGGCACGGCATCTTCTTCGGAATAGGCGGCTATATGATGTCCATCTATCTGCTGAACGGCGCCTATGCCGATACGAACGTATTGCCGGACTTCCTGCAATACATGGGGGCGAGCGACTTTCCTCCGGTATGGAAGATCCTCTCGCGGCTCGATGTGACGATCATCGTCACGATCATCGTCACCGTGCTGGTCGGGGGCGCGTTCGGCTTCGTCACGTTTCGCTCGCGCATCAATGGCGTGTATTTGTCGATCATCACTCAGGCGCTCACTTATGCGCTGATGCTGCTGTTGTTCATCAACGACGTGGGCCTCGGCGGTAACAACGGCATGACCGGTTTCACGAGCCTCGCGGGCCATAAGCTTGCCGATACCTCCACGCAGATCGGCCTCGCTGTGTGTTCATGCCTGCTGCTGGTGGCGGCCTATGTCGGCGTGCGCTTTCTCGCCCGCTCCAGTTTCGGCAGGGCGCTAATCGCGGTGCGCGACGACGAAGCGAGGATGCGCTTTCTCGGTTACCGCACGCATACGCTGAAGCTCTTCGCGTGGTGTCTCTCGGCGGTGCTCGCGGCGTTTGCCGGGATGCTGTATGTGCCGCAGGTCGGCATCGTCAACCCGACTATCGTGTCGCCGCAACTGTCCGTCGAGATCGCCGTGTGGGTGGCCATCGGTGGGCGCGGCACGCTGATCGGCGCGATCGTCGGCGCTATCGTGGTCAACGGACTCAAGTTCTGGCTGACGGCGCAACTGCCGGCGCTGTGGCCGTTCATTCTTGCCGGCGTGACGCTGGTGATTGTCGTGTACCTCAGCAATGGTCTGTGGGGGGCGCTGAAGGCTGCCGGCCCCGAAAGTAAGGGGGGCCGGCAATGAACCTGCCACAACGGGCCACCGCCGTCTACATCAGCGGCCTGTCTGTCACGTTCTCCGGATTCGCGGCCATCACGAATCTGTCGATGGAATTTCGATACGGCGAGATTCGTGCCATCATCGGCCCGAACGGTGCGGGCAAGACGACCTTGATGGACGTCATCACGGGAAAGACCCGGCCGGCATCCGGTGAAGTTTTTCTCAACAAGGTCACGAATCTCGCGACGCTCGACGAAGCGTCCATCGCGCGCCTGGGCATTGGCCGCAAGTTCCAGAAGCCAAGCGTGTTTGAAGCGCTGCGGGTTCGCGAAAACCTCGAACTGGCGATTCGCAACGGTCGCGGCTATGCGGCGATGGTTCGCTCGCGCCTCGGCGCCCAGCAGAACCGGCGCATCGACGAAGTGCTCGAGACGATCGGTCTCGAGCATGAAGGGCCCCGGTTGGCCGGCACGCTGTCGCACGGCCAGAAGCAGTGGCTCGAAATCGGCATGCTGCTTGTCGCCGATCCGCAGGTGATCCTGCTCGACGAACCGGTTGCCGGCATGACCGACCACGAAACCGCACGCACCGCCGAACTGATCGCGCGGCTCAGGTCGCCCGATCGGGCGGTGGTGGTGATCGAACACGACATGGATTTTGTCGGCGAGATCGCGGACCTCGTCAGCGTGTTGCATGAAGGAAAGCTGCTGGGCGAGGGATCGATGGAGAGCGTGCGCAATGATCCACGCGTGATTCAGGTTTATCTGGGACGGTAGACATGCTCAAGATTTCCGCACTCAACCAGTTTTACGGCAGCAGCCACACGTTGCGCGATGTGTCGCTGAATGTGGCCGACGGTGCCTGCACCGTCGTACTCGGCCGGAATGGCGTGGGCAAGACGACCCTGCTGAAGTGTCTCGTCGGGTTGCTGCCGGTCAAAGGCGGCGAAATCGAACTGGCGGGTCAGCCGCTCGCGCGCACGCCGTCGCACCGGCGCGCGCTGGCGGGTCTCGGCTACGTACCGCAAGGACGCGAGATTTTTCCGCAGCTCAGCGTCGAAGAAAACCTGCGTATCGGTGCCTACGCGGGCGAACGCAATCAGACCGCCAAGGGCAAGCAATTTTCTTTCGACGATGTCTTTCACACCTTTCCTGTGCTGAGGACGATGCGCCGGCGCATCGCAGGAAATCTGTCCGGCGGACAGCAGCAACAGCTTGCGATTGGCCGGGCGCTTCTGACGAATCCGAAGCTGCTGATTCTCGACGAGCCGACCGAGGGCATCCAGCCGTCGATCGTGATGGAGATCGAGGCGGTGATCCGTTCGCTGAAAGGATCGCTGTCGATCCTGCTGGTAGAGCAATTTTTCGATTTCGCGCAGGCGGTAGCCGACGACTATGTCGTGCTGGTGCGAGGCCAGGTCGTGTCGGCAGGGCCTGGAGACCAGATGGAAGCCAATAACGTCAGAGCGCTAGTTTCAGTGTGATGCGGCGCCCAGTCAGGCGCCGGTTCACGTCGACAACCCACATTTGAGCAGGAACCCCATGATGAAATGGCTAGAACAATCGATCATGCATACGCGCGGCGTCGCACGCGGCCAGGTTCGCGAAACGCACGAACTCAGTGAATCCCGTCAAGGCACATTTCACTACACCATCGGACCGTACTCTGCGCCAGTGATGAGCATTGCGCCGGGCGACCGGGTGGTGGTTCAGACGCGCGATGCCTTTGACGGCAAGATCCTCACGGAACAGGATCTGCCCAGCCAGAAGCTGCGGGTGCCATTCCTGAATCCGCAAAGCGGCCCGATCATGATCGAAGGCGCGGAGAAGGGCGACGTGGTTGCGGTGTATATCGAGTCGATGCTGCCGCGCGGCGACAATCCCCGCGGCACCTGCTGCCTGATTCCGCGCTTCGGCGCGCTGACCGGTACGGAATACACCGCAACGCTTAATGAGCCGCTGCCCGAGATTACCCGCAAGATCGATGTGGACGAAGAAGGCGTCTACTGGAGCAAGCGCGTTACGCTGCCGTACAAGCCGCATATTGGCACGCTGAGCCTGTCGCCAGAAATCGACTCGATCAATTCGCTCACGCCGGACAACCACGGCGGCAATATGGACGTGCCCGACATGGGGCCGGGCAGCATCACCTATCTGCCGGTGCGCTCCACCGGTGCGCGGCTCTTTATCGGCGACGCGCACGCCTGCCAGGGCGACGGCGAAGTGTGCGGCACCGCCGTCGAATTCTCCAGCACGACCACGATTCACGTCGATCTGATCAAGGGCTGGCATATCGAATGGCCGCGCCTCGAAACCGATGAGCTGCTGATGGCGATCGGCAGTGCGCGCCCGCTTGAGGACGCAACGCGTATCGCATACCACGAACTGGTGCTGTGGATGGAAAAAGAATACGGCTTCGACCGCTGGGATGCCTACATGATGCTCAGCCAGTGCGGCAAGGTGCGGCTCGGCAATTTCGTCGATCCCAAGTATTCGGTCGGCGCGGCGATCAGCAAGAAATATCTCGCACCGGCTGCCTGAGGAGACGCCATCATGGATTTGAAACTCAAGGGTTTGAAGGCACTTGTAACCGGCGGCACCAAGGGTATCGGCCGCGCCATCGCGCACACGCTGGCAGCCGAAGGCGCGGACGTCGCACTGTGCGCGCGTGATCGTGTCACCGTCGAGCAAACGGTGGCCGACATCGTGCAGGCCACGGGTGGCGCGGTCAAGGTATGGGGCGCGCCCGTCGACGTTTCGAATGGTCCAGCGTTACAAGCCTGGACACGCGACGCCGCCGCGCAACTGGGCGGCATCGACATCGTGGTCGCCAATGTGAGCGCGCTGTCGATCGGCAACGATCGTGAATCGTGGCGCAAGGAGTTCGAAACCGACTTGATGGGTACGGTCAACCTGGTCGACGCCGCGCTGCCGTTTCTCGAAACCAGCAAGTCCGCCTCGATCATCGCGATATCGAGCGTGTCCGGTCGTGAGATCGACTTTGCCGCCGGCCCTTACGGGACCTTCAAGGCGGCGCTGATCCACTACATGCAGGGCCTCGCTTACCAGCTCGCGCCGAAGGGCATCCGGGCAAACGCCGTGTCGCCTGGCAACGTCTATTTCGAAGGCGGTGTGTGGGATCACATCGAACACAACGATCCGAAGCTGTTCGCGGAAGCACTCGCGTTGAATCCGAGCGGACGCATGGCCCGCCCACAGGAGATCGCGAATGCGGTCGCGTTCGTCGCGAGTCCCGCAGCGAGCTTCGTGAGCGGGGCGAATCTCGTAGTGGATGGCGCGCTCACGCGCGGGGTGCAGCTCTAACTGCCGAGACGCTGCGTCACGTAAGTCGATTCGATAAAACACCAAGGAGCCTTGCCGATAATGAAAAGAATCTCTTCCCTTCTGACTGCCGGCCGCTCACGCTGCCTGGCATCCGTTCTGCTGGTTTCTCTCGCGATGGCAAGCCATGCCGCCATCGCTGCCGATCCGATCAGGATCGGCGTGCCCGTGGGTCTGAGCGGCGCGAATAGCGTGGTTGCCCCGTCGGTGGTTCAGGCGGCGCAACTGGCTGTTGACGAGATCAATGCGAAAGGCGGCATTCTGGGGCGTCAGGTCGCCCTCGAAGTGGCCGATGACGGTAGCGGCGCAGCGGGTGCGCAAAAGGCGTTCGATTCGCTGATCTTCGAAAAGAAGGTCAACGCGCTCATCTCGATGGAAACGAGTGCCGCGCGCAACGCAGGCTTGCCGATCGTCACGCGCGGCAAAGTCCCGTTCATTTACACGTCGTTTTATGAAGGGCGCTCCTGCAACCGTTATATGTACGTCGATGCGTGGGTGCCTGACCAGCAGGTTGCGCCGATCGTCGATTACTTCATGAAGCAGCAAAAGGCGAAAACGTTCTTCCTGATTGGCAGCGACTACGCGTTCGGCCGCGGCATGCTCGACTTCACGAAGACCTACATCGAGAAGCACGGCGGCAAGGTGGTCGGCAATGAGTATCTGCCGATGGACGGTTCTGACTGGACTTCCATCATCAGCAAGCTGCAGGCGGCCAAGCCTGACGCGATCATCACGTCGACAGCCGGCGGCGCGCCGAACGTCACTCTGACCAAGCAACTGCGCGCGGCGGGCGTGAGGGTTCCCTACGGCAACCTCGCCGTCGACGAGGGCACCGCTAAGAGCATGGGCGCGGATGCACAGGGCATCTACATCTCCGGTTCGTATGTGACCAACATCGATACCCCGGCGAACCACGCGTTTCTCGCCGCGATGCAAAAACGCTTCGGTGCGGATCTGAAGACGCCGAACGATCTATCGGTGCCGGAGTACGAGGCGATCTACCTGTACAAGGCCGCCGTGGAGAAAGCCGGTTCGGTCGACACGGCGAAGGTGATTCCGGCGCTCGCTCAGGTTTCGTTCGACGGCCCGCGTGGCCATATCCAGATGGACAAACAACGTCATACGCCGCTCACGATGTATCTGGGCCAGGTGCAGGCGGACGGCTCGGTGAAGGTGATCGAATCGTTCCGCAACGTCGATCCGGGCGCGCAGTGTCCTGCCTTGAAGTAAAACGCACTATGGAGTGCTGGTCATGCTGAACCTCGGGCTTGATGTCGTCACTACGGCGGCCATCCTGTTCATCGTTTCGGCGGGGTTGCTGATGGTCTTCGGTGTGATGAAGATCATCAACTTCTCGCATGGAGCGTTTCTGACGGCGGGCGGCTATGCGAGCGTGCTCGTCGGGCACGCCGGTCTGAACTGGTGGTGGAGTGTGCCGTGCGCGCTCGCGGTCGGCTTCGTGGCGGGGATGGCGGTCGAGCGGTTCATCGTTCGTCCCTTGTACGCGCGCCCGCTCGACGCGATTCTGGCGACCTGGGGTCTGGGCATCATCGTCGGGCAACTGATCACGCTGGCGTTCGGCCGCGGCGTGCAGATGGTCGCCAGTCCGGTGAACGGTGCGATCTCGTTCGCCGGTATTCAGTACTCGGCCTACCGGCTGATTCTGGTCGGGGTGGCCATGCTGGTTGCGCTCGCGCTCGGCTGGCTGCTCAACGGCACGCGGCTCGGCTTGCAGACGCGGGCGGTGATAATGAACGAAGCGCTCGCACGCGGGCTCGGCATCAGCAGTTCGCGAGTGCGTTTCATGACCTTCTGCACCGGCGCGGCGCTCGCGTCGGCTGCGGGCTGTCTGATTACGCCGCTTGCGAGCGTCGATCCGAACATGGGCGTTCCCTGGATCGTCGGCGCGTTCATGCTGGTGCTGGTGTCCGGTTCGTCGCTGGTCAGTCTTGCGGTGGCCAGCGTGGTGCTCGGCGGCGCGCAGGTGCTGGTTAGCACCTTCGTCAATCCCGTGCTCGGCGGTCTGACAATCGCGGTACTGGCGGCCTTGTTACTGCGCGTTCGACCGGAGGGCTTCGCACGTGGCTGATCCCGCTTCCACCTTGTCGTTTCGCACCGCGATCGCTTCGCCGTGGAAGAGACCGGCCGCGATCGGTGTTGCTGCGCTCGTCGTTCTCGCCGTGTGCAGCGTCACGCTGCCGACCTTCCTCGTCAACAACCTGATTCGCGCTTTCCTGTATGCGGCGGTCGCGTTGACCGTCGATCTGCTGTGGGGCTATACCGGCATCCTCACATTCGGACAGTCGGCATTTTTTGGCATCGGCGCTTACGCGGCTGGTCTGGTTTTTACCCATGCCGGTTTTTCGGTCCCGCTTGCCGCGGCAGCGCTCGCTGCCGGCATCGCCGCCGCCTGGATCGTGTCGCGCGCGATTGGCTGGCTGGCGTTTTATCACGGGGCATCACCGCTTTACGCTTCGGTCGTCACCCTTGTCTTGCCGATCGTGCTGGTTCAGTGCATCTATTCGGGCGGTGAGTTCACCGGATCGAGCAGCGGTCTGTCCGGCTTCGACAGTTTCGATATTCCACTCGAAGCCTGGTTCGTCATCGCGGGCGCATTGCTGATTGTCCTGGCCGTGGTGGCGTGGATGTTCGTGCGCAGCGACGCGGGCCAACTGCTGGTGGCCATCCGTGAAAACGAGGCACGTTGCGAGTATCTCGGCATCGACGTGTCGCGCTACAAGTCGCGGCTGATGGACGTATGCGCGGTCATCGCCGCGTTCGCTGGTTTTCTGTTTGCCTGCGTGCAGATGGTGGTGGCGCCGGAATACGCCGGTTTTGTGTTCGGCACCGAACTGGTCATTTGGGTCGCGCTCGGCGGCCGGGGATCGCTTATCGGGCCCATTGTCGGCGCGATGCTGATCGACGTCGGCAGCGCCTATCTCAGCGGCAATCTGCCTTATGTCTGGACGCTGCTGGTGGGCGTGGCGTTCGTCGTCGTAATTGTGGCGATGCCGCGCGGGCTTGCACCGCTCGTGTCCGGCGCGGCGCGCCAGGCATTGCCGCGCCGCCGCCGTGCGGCACCCGCGCCGGTGACGCTCGTCGCCGTGCCACCGCGCGGCGGCGACATGGTGGACGACGCGCGAGCGGCGCTTTCGATCAAGCACGTGCGAAAGCATTTCGGCAGCCTCAAGGTGCTCGACGACATCAGCTTCGACGCGCACGCCGGAGAACTGCTCAGTCTGATCGGCCCGAACGGCGCGGGCAAGAGCACGCTGATGCGCTGCATTGCGGACGGCGCGGAACGCTCGGGCGGCACAGTCGAGATCGGCGGCGCGGACATCCGCTCGCTTGCGCCATACGACTGCGTGGCGCTTGGCGTCGGCCGGAAATTCCAGACCGCGACGGTATTCGAATCGCTCAGCGTCGGCGAGGCGTTGCGCGTTGCGCGCTATCGGGTGGCGCCGCCGTCGAAATGGCAGCGCGACCCGGTTCTCACGCTGCCGCAGCCGACCCTCGACGTGCTGCGGCTCACAGGACTCGACCGGATTCTCGATCGCGAGTGCCGCTTTCTTTCGCACGGCCAGAAGCAGGCACTTGAACTGGCGATGGTGCTTGCGCTCGAACCGCGCACGGTGCTGCTGGACGAACCCACGGCGGGCCTGACGAAACAGGAGCGTACGCAGATCGGCGAGATTTTCGTCGAACTGTCCTCGCGCTATCGGATGTGTCTGCTGCTGGTCGAGCATGACCTCGATTTCGTGCAGCAGATCAGCTCACGCATCGTCGTTCTGCACCAGGGGCGCATTGCGATGGACGGCGGTGTAGAAGAAGTCGTGCACTCGGAAATCGTGGCCGCGGTATATGCGGGCGGTGCGCATCCAGCCGCCAGCCAGCCGGAGGCGGACGCATGAATGCAACATCGATTGTTCAGGTCGACGCACTGCATAGCGGCTACGGCGAGGCGATGGTGCTCAAGGGCCTGAACCTCACGCTCGCGCGCGGTGAAGTGGTGGCGATTCTCGGCAAGAACGGCATGGGTAAGTCGACCTTGCTGAAAACGCTGATGGGTTTCATCCGCCCGAAGAGCGGCGACATCGCGCTGTTCGGCGCACGGACCACGGGCGTGCCGCCGAACCGCATCGCGCGACGCGACGTCGCTTACATCCCACAGGAAAAGGCCTTGTTTCAGGACCTGTCCGTCGAAGAGAACCTGAAGCTCGCCCTCATGCGCGATCGCGATTTCAAACCGCTTTTCGAGCGTATCGAGGACCTTTTCCCGTTTCTCAAGGACCGCCTCAGACAGAAAGCCGGTACGCTGTCCGGCGGCGAGCAGAAGATGCTGTTGGTCGCGCGGGCGTTGATTCGCCAGCCAAAGCTGATCCTCGTCGACGAAATCACCGAGGGCATGCAGCCGTCGGTGATCGAACGGCTGGTCGGCGTTCTCAGCCGCGAGCGTGACAGTGCCGGCACGACGATGCTGCTGGTCGAGCAGCACGTGCAGTTCGCTTTTGCTGTCGCGAATCGCTACGCGGTGCTCGAACTCGGTGAAATTCCGGCGGCCGGTGATACGGCGGATACGTCGGCGCAAGCTACGGTTTCGCGTTTCCTGTCGCTGTAACGCTAGGGAGAAAGTTTGCCATGACGTTTTCCATCGTCGCGCGCTGTGCACGGACCGGTGCGTTGGGCGTGGCGGTCAGCACGGCGGTGCCGGCCGTCGGCGCGATGTGCGTGTATCTGCGCACCGGCGTGGGGGCGGTGTCGACGCAATCGTGGGTCAATCCGTATCTCGCGCTCGATGCGCTCGACCTGCTCGATCAGGGCCTGAGCGCCGAACAGGCGCTCGCGAGGGTACTGCATGACGATGCCGCCGCGGATCTGCGGCAGCTCGGCATTGTCGATCGCAACGGTCAAAGCGCGTGCTGGACCGGCCCGCAATGTACGGGTTGGGCGGGGCAGCGCTGCGGCACGTCCTGCACGATTCAGGGCAACATGCTGACCGGCGCCGGGACGCTCGATGCGATGCTCGCCGCGTATGAGGCGAGCGCTGAACTCGCGCTGGAGGAGCGCCTGATGCGCGCGCTCGAAGCGGGACAAGCCGCCGGCGGCGACAAGCGCGGCCGCCAATCGGCGGCGCTGAAGGTGGTGCGCAACGAGGCATATGCCCACCTCGATTTGCGGGTCGACGAACACCATGAACCGGTTGCCGAATTGCGGCGTGTGTTCGAAGTGGCACAGCGGCAGTTCGTCCCGTTCGTCGAAGGGATGCCCACCCGCAGCTATCCCGGCCGTGCGCCGCCGGCCGCCGTGACTGAGTTGCTGTTGACGCCGTCGCAATCGAGGCCGGGCGCAACCGACCCGTTGAACGCCGATATGCGGGTGCTAGGCAGGTGGCTCGGCGTCGAGTTCGACGCCGAGCGCGTGGCGCACAACCTGGCCGCCTACGTATCGATCCTCGCGGAGATCAGCAAGTTACGCGAACTCGATCTGTCAGACGTGCACCCGGTGGTCGTGTTCGATCTGGCGCGTGCTTATACCGGACCTTCCACCAAGGGTGGAGCATGAACGACGATCTCACCGCCATCGCCGCGGACATTGCATCGGGCGAGGTAACGCCCACCGATCTCATGGACGCGCTGCTCACGCGCATCGCCGCGCTCGACCCGCAAGTGCTGGCGTATGAATGTCTTAATCCGGCCGCGCGCGCCGAAGCCGGGCAATGCACGGAGGAACTGAAGCGCGGCATGCGGCGCGGGCCGCTGCATGGCGTGCCGATTGCGATCAAGGACAACTATCTGACGGCCGGTATGCCGACCACGGCAGGCAGCCGCGCGCCGGGTTATACGTTCGCAAACGAAGACGCAGCTGCGGTGGCGCGCCTGCGGGCGGCCGGCGCGATCGTGATCGGCAAGACCCGCACGCACGAGTTTGCTTGGGGCACGGAGACGCCGCCCACTCGCAATCCCTGGGATCTCTCGCGCATTCCCGGCGGATCGAGCGGCGGCTCGGGCGCGGCGCTGGCCGCGCGCATGGCCTACGGCGCGCTCGGATCGGACACGGGCGGCTCGATTCGCATTCCGGCGAGTCTGTGTGGCGTAGTGGGCTTGAAGCCGACGTTCGGTCGCGTCAGCCGGGCGGGGATCGTGCCGCATAGCTGGTCGCTCGATCACGCGGGCCCGTTGACGCTGTCGGTGCGCGACGCGGCGCTGCTGCTCAACGTGCTCGCCGGCCACGATACGCGGGACCCCGGCAGCGCCGACGTACCGGTGCCGGATTACATCGCGTCGCTGGACGGCGGCATCGCGGGCATGCGCATCGGCGTGTGCCGCAATCACTTCTTTGGCGCCAACGAGGCGCAAGTCGAGGCGCAAGTCGAGCGCGCCATTGCGACGCTCGCCGCGCTCGGCGCGCAGGTGATCGACTTCGAAGTACCCAACCTGAAATACGGCCTGGGCGCGATCTTCGCAATCGAACTCGCGTCGTCGAGCGCATATCACGATCGCGGCCTGCAGCGCGGTGCGACCGCCGCGATGGCTGACGACGTCCGCACGCTCGTCGAGATCGGCCGCATGGTGTCGGCGTCGGACTACCTGAAGGCAGAGCAGTTGCGCGCGTGTCTGATCGCTGATTTCAACGCGGTATTCGAGCGCGTCGATGTCGTGGTGACGCCTGCGTCCCCAGTTACCGCATGGCAGCGCGGACAGGCAACGGTGGTGACTGGGGGCATGGAAGAGAGCCCGCTCGCGGCGTCATGGCGTCTCACCTACCCATTCAACCTGACTGGATTGCCGGCCCTGTCCGTGCCATGCGGCTTCGATTCGGGCGGCTTGCCAATCGGTCTGCAGATCGCCGGCAAACCGTTCGACGAAGCTACGATTCTGCGCGTAGCCGCGTCCTATGAGAGCGTGTACCACTGGAACGCGATGCGCTCGCCAATTGCGAGGAGTGTGCAGCCATGATGCCAGGCAACGAGAGCAAGGTGACCGTCGCGTGCGTGCAGATGTGCCCGGAAGTGGGCGCCAAGGCGCGCAACGTGGCGCACTCGATCGAGCTGATCAAGCAGGCGTATGCGCGCGGCGCGAATCTGATCGTGCTGCCGGAGTTATGCAATTCGGGTTATGTATTCGAGTCGCGTGAAGAAGCGTTCGCGCTGTCCGAAGCCTTGGTGGATGGCGAGACGATTGGGCAGTGGAGTGCGCTCGCAGCGCGTCTGCGCGTCACGCTGGTGGTCGGGTACGCCGAACGCAACGGCGATGCGCTTTACAACTCGGCGGCCGTGATCGGTCCGGGAGGTGTGCTGGGCGGTTATCGAAAGATGCATTTGTGGGGTGACGAGCAGCTCTTTTTCGAACCGGGCAACGTCGGCATGCCGGTGTTTCATACGCCATTTGGCCGGGTGGCTTGCGCGATCTGCTACGACATCTGGTTTCCGGAAGTTTTCCGGATGGCGGCTGCCCGGGGTGCCGACATCCTGTGCGTGCCGACCAACTGGGTGCCTATGCCTGCGCAGCCGGCCGAACTGCCCGCGATGGCGAATCTGCTGGCGATGGGCGGCGCGCATTCGAACGGACTGTTCGTGGCGGCGGCGGACCGGGTCGGCGTCGAACGCAACCAGCCGTTTCTTGGACGCAGCCTGATTGTCGACTCGCAAGGATGGCCGGTGGCCGGTCCGGCCAGTGCAACCGACGAAGAGATTCTGCTGGCGACGGTGAATCTGACTGACGCGCGCCGGCACCGGCAATTGAACGCGTTCAATCACGTATTGCGGGACCGGCGCCCGGATATGTATTGAGCCTTTACTCGGCTTTCAACTTGTTGCTAGTGTTTGTCGAGGCCAGATTGAAATGTCGCAGGGCTGGCTAAATACAGATGTCGTAGTCTTGATGTCGGGTTTGAGTCTGTCTTTAACGGTTTGAATCCACGTAGTGTCGAAGGACAGCCTTGAACGGGCAGGGCGTGTCAGTCCGTTCAGCGAGTGCGTGCAGACCGTTGGCTAGGTGTTGAAGGCGTCTTCGACTGCTGTGCGATCTGCACGATTGCCTGGTTCAGGTCGGCTCGGGTGAATGCGCGTTGCTTCTTCGTGCCGGGTGAGGGTTTGGGCTTGCGTACCGCCGCACCACGAATCGTACGTGATGGCGAGCCCGAGATCCGGCGGTTGTCGCGCTGCGCCTGCACGGCTTGCGCGACCTGCAGCGCATGACCGAGGCGCTTGTGCTCGATCACGGCACCCTGATCAATCTCCGCGAGCTTATCGTACGGCACACAGGGCAGCACGACGCCGTCCGCGCGGATCTCAAGGCGCCCGTCCGGATACTCCCACACGTCGATGTAGCGGCCGAACCGAGGGGATCCGTCATGGCATATACGATCGCGGGTGTGGACATCGCAAAGAATGTAATGCAGGTTCACTGGGTGGATCCCGAGAGCGGCGAAATCGTGAACCGGCCCGTTAAGCGAGCGGCATTTCTCGAATACTTTGCCAATCGCAAACCCTGCCTTGTCGGCATGGAGTCGTGCAGCGGATCACAGCATTGGGCCCGACGGTTGATCGAAATGGGGCATCGGGTAAAGCTGATGCCGGCGAAGTTCGTCAAGGCGTTCAACATCCGCAATAAGAATGATGCGGCCGACGCGCGGGCAATCTAGATGGCCACCCAGATGGATTGCAAGGAAGTTGCCGTAAAAAGCGAAGCGCAGCAGGCCATCCTTGCACTGCATCGTATGCGTCAACAACTGGTGAAGTTTCGCACGATGCAAACCAATAGTTTTCGCGGATTGCTCAGCGAATACGGCGAGGTAATGGGAGTAGGGAGGGCGGCGCTGGACAAGGCAACGGTCGGAGTTCTGGAAAGATTGTCAGGACGCTTGCCTGCCATACTGATCGATACGCTGCGAGAGCAATGGAAAGGGCTGGATGAGGTGGACCGCCAGATCCGCCAGATCGAGCGACGGATGCAGGAGTGGATGAAAAATGATCAGGCGGCCAAGGCAATCGCGGCGATCCCCGGCGTGGGACTGATTACCGCAACAGCTGCCGTGGCAACGATGGGACATGCCAAAGCCTTCAAGTCTGGGCGTGAGTTTGCGGCCTGGCTAGGACTTGTGCCGGGACAGACGGGTTCCGGCGGTACCATCAAGTTACAGGGAATTAGTAAGCGAGGTGACACGTATCTCCGAACTCTGCTGGTTCACGGCGCGCGGAGCATCATCTATCGCGCGAAAGAGCCAGGTCTCTGGGTCGAACAGCTGAAACAGCGGCGCCCGTTGAATGTCGTCATCGTCGCAATGGCCAACAAGCTTGCGCGAATAATCTGGGCGGTGCTGGCGCATCAACAGCCCTATCGGAAGGATTACGTCAGTACGAGGTTAGCCTGATTTCATCGGTCTGCAGGAAAGTTTCTTGTTTCAACGGATGGAACGTCAAAAGTTGCGGCGGCAGTCGAGTGTAATGACAAATCGGGCGGGACCCGGGATTCACCAAACCTGCTTTTATGTCTGAGCTTCACAAGCTCGCGATTTGAATGAGGCGTGAGTCAGCGGATCTCATAGGGGCCGGCAGCGAAGCGGAAGCTGCAAAGAGGCCGGATGTAGAGCTGCAGCCCATTCTATTCGTCAAGAGCTCGAACATCTGGCGCAAACGGGGGCGTTCATGTAGACATAAAAGAAATTGCCATCGGTTTTTCTTGTAGGAATGCTTGGCATAGGTGCGGATGTTTTCCAAACGGGAGTCCCATCCGAACCATCCGAGTCAGCACGGGGGAGACGCCGCCGGAGTTGCCCGCGCGTAGCGGTGATAACCCGCGCCTTATCTTGTCAACAGTCCCCCAGACGTCCAGAATCCATTTTTCTTCACTAAGGAGAGTTCGGTCCCAATTAGGCGATATACGTTCCGTGCATATGACTGGCCGCGTCAATTAAGGTCTCACGTCGGTCGAGTGCATCCATCGGAGCGAGGGGCTGGCCCTCACGCTCCCCGCTGCCCGGGATCCATCCATTCTGGAAATGGAACCAAGCGGCGATTTTCCAGGAGTCGGCTATCGGTCCGAGTGCATCCAGAATTTCCTTGATGACCGGTAGCGGTTGGCACATGGCATCGAATTGGTACCCCGCAAAGTATTCCTTGCCGCCGAAGGGCACGCCGAAGATACGACCACGGCGCTTCCAGTCACTGGCCGGCTGCGCCCTGTTGGCGGGTGGTGCGATCTGAAGAGCATTGATCTGTTCGGCTGTGAGCCAGTCACCTCGCGCAAAGACCGCGCGCATGGTCTCCTGACGCCGGATGCGCTCGTCGATCAGCGGCGCGACCGGCGCCGAGAGCCCCGTGATCGCGGCGGCAAGCTCGTCCGCCCGCTTTATAACCAATTCCTCGAAAGGCGTTTTTGTCAAAACGGTGGCCAACAGCTCCTCCAAGCCTCGTTTCAGGGACGATACGATCGCCGGATCAGTGCCGTCAGGCAGGCGTAAGCTGGTTACAGGATCTGTAGTAGGGACGCGCCTAGCCTGTTGGTCACGGGCTCGGATCATGGTTGCCTCATTTGATTACACACTTCCTTGGCTATTTCGGTCAGGGGTGTCATCCTCGCGTTGTTCAGCGAACAGCTCGCGAACGCGCTTCATGATCCAGGCGATCTCGGCCGAGGATATAACCCACTGGCCCAGCGATACTTTCTTGACTACGTCGATTTCGACCTTGCGAAGCGTATCGTACAGTGACTGCGACGGGTTCTTGGTCCGTTCCCGGCGGACGTAGGTTGCGAGTTGTCCGGCGAGATCCTCACAGGCATCGTAGCGCGTGAACAGTTCTTCGTCGGTCGGTCCCGAGATCAACTGATTGCCGGTTCTATGGAGCAGGACCTTAGGTCGGTATTGGTGCAAGAGTTCCGCCTGAGCGAATTACGAGAAAGGCGCTGGCTGCAGTGGGGCGAGCCGGACTGAACGGCCGATCGCTTGGCTTACTCAATGTTGCAGCAAAGCAACACATGTCGGCATTGGTCGAGGGGCGAAGCATGTTCGTTGACCGACTGATCGGTTACTGGTTTGAAACTCTGACCGGGGAGCGCGTTGCGAGCATATCGCAGTTTTCGGCTTGCTCGGGATTGGCTTTAAAGCGATTGACCGCGGCACAAAGGGCCCGCATCGGCAACTGGATCGCAGGCAGTTCAAGATAACAATTGCCCGCACCTTTTCGCGCGGACACGCAATACCGGTGCAACAGGATTCACAGCCCTTGCTTGCGGGGAATCTGGGGTGAGGGCGGTTTTTTGCGCCAGCGAAACTGTTCGATCTGTCAGCAAAACAGACCTCCCTTGAATTACCCGGTTCGCCGATTTATTCGATGCCACGGTTCGGCCAGAATCGCGATTAGCGCCTCTAAAGTTCAGTCCCCAGCGGCAAGGATTTGACGAGAGACATGTGATTGTGCAGTGCACACACTCTCGGATCGTGCACTTTTATTTTGTCCCGCTGGCGCGCCCGTGTGCTGCGTTTGCCGCAAACTTTGTGTATGCGCAACTCGACGCGTAACCCATGCCTGCCGAGGGTTCGGGCAGAGTTTGTAATTTGTTGGAACGTTGACAGCAACGGTGGCCACGGCCTTGGAGCTGCTTTTCCCTGCAAACTTTGATGTCTACCCATAGTCGTTCTCACACAGCCATTTGTTCGTATCCGCCCGGATTCATTCGAACGACACTATCAGAACACGCATAGATCCGGTGGACGTGACGGCAAATCTCCACACGGATAAGTCCGTGAAGTTTCAGAAGCGCGGCGCCCGAAAGAAAATCTGAAGCATTAAGCAGCGCCCAGGTAAAACCTTTAAGAAACCGCCACCTCGGCGCAAAAGACGTCACGCGAGAACTGCTGGTCGCTTATTGATTGCGTTTTTTACATCGCAATTCGGCGCATTTATTTGGTCACTGTTTTCTCATTACCGGGATGGCGGGCGGAGAAACGCGCGCGCTGGTTTCAGGCGATCTTCGCACACAGTGGTTTTTTGCAGCCGCAATACGTGCGCAAGCGCACATACCAGTTGCCGCACCTCCATGAATCATGCTCCGCATATTGAGTCGCGTAAATTCTTTCAATTTAAAAACTAAAGAATATAAAAATGAAAGGAAGCGCAATGAAGCGATATTCGCACGTAAAAAGATGGAAGGCAAAATGAAGGCGGTGCTCCCGGGGCTGGACATCCTGCGGTTCCTGCTGGCCTGCTATTTGGTCGTCTTCCACACGCTCTCATTTACCCCGAGGCGAGGGCGATGCCAATGGCCGACTTCTTCAAATTCGGCGGCTGCGCGACGAGTATCTTCTTTATTCTGTCAGGATTCATTCTATCGCACGTTTCGGTGGAAAAGGAAACTAGCGAAACGATGAAGGTTTCGGCATCGAAGTTTTTTATCAACCGCTTTAGCAATATTTATCCGATTCACATTATTACGTTGGCGCTGAGCATTGCATTAATGGCTGTGAATTCCCATCCCTTCGACACCGAACTGAGCAACCTCGATTCAGCACCGCCGATTGCGCACACCATGAGCGGTGTAGAAGTGGCGGTCAATGCGGTTTTACAGATCCTGTTATTGCAGGCTTGGAATCCATTTTATCTGTCATTCAACATTCCGTCGTGGTCGTTGTCGACGCTGTTTTTCTTCTATTTATTGTTTCCTGCGCTCGCGCCACGCCTGCTGTCGATGCGCTTGAAGTCCGCGATGCTGATGGCGATGTGGGGCGCCAGCCTGTTGCCGGCCGTGATCGTCGTTGCAGGCGGCTGGTATCAGGTGTGGCCGATCGGTGTGCTGCATACCAATCCGCTGGTGCGGCTCCCGGAGTTTCTGGCGGGCATTCTCGCTTACGGGATATTCGAGGCGAACGTCGAAAGCGTTACCGGCATGATCGCGGGTTGCCGGTGGATCATATTCGCTGCTCTAGGGGCACTTTTCATAGGCGCCACTTTTCTGTTTACGGCGGGAATGCGTTCGTGGGAAGTACTTCTTCACAACGGCGCGCTCTTGCCCGCGCAAGTCGCGGTGATTTTTGTTTGCGCGAGCGCACTGCAAAACGCGTCGCCGCGCGTGGCCGCCTGGACGAGACGGCTCGGCAACGCTTCGTTGTCGATCTTCGCGCTGCAATACCCGCTATTTATCGGCTTTCTTAAAGTGCAGAAGCTGCTTGGCATTCCGTATTCGCTGTTGTCATGCGTGCATCGACCGCATGTTTGCCGGGAGGCGGCAAGCCAGGTGCCCGTGCATTTTTCCGCCTATCCGGTCTATCTGATCCTGGTGCTGGTGGCGTCGGTGCTGTTTCAGGAGCGGGTCGTGTTGCCGCTCAGGACCAGGCTGCGCCGCGTGCTGAAGGGTCGCTGGGACGCAGCGCGGTCCGCGCCGCTGCCTGCGACGCCGATGCCGAGGACACGGTGAGACGCGCTGCCGGCCAGCTGCATGCGTTTGCGCATCCCGGTCCCGCACTCGTCGATGTGGTCACATCGAAGCATGAGCTTGCGATGCCTCCGAAGGTCGAACTATCCCATGCAAAGGGATTCGGCCTTTATATGCTGCGTGCGATATTGAACGGATGCGGCGACGAGATCGTCGAGCTGGCTCGCACCGAGCTCAGATGCAAACGGTCGCGAGCCCGATTGCCGACGGCTCGAGCCCGCGCCCATCATCCTCGTCTACGTGTGCGCCTCAGCGCGCCAGCAACGAAACCGTCGCGATGCCGAGAATCGTCATGATCAGCGAAGTGCTCACGTGAATCGCCACTTCTCCCGCCGCCCAGCCGAACCGGCCGTCCTGCAGACGCTGCACGACCTCCACGGAGAACGTCGAGAACGTCGACAGCCCGCCCATCAGACCGGTGATGACGAATAGCCGCCATTCCGGTGTGAGATGGGGCACACGCGCGAAGCCCGCGACCGCCACGCCGATGATGTAGCCGGCGATCACGTTGGCGGCGAGCGTGCCGAGCGGCAGGTCGCTAAAGACCGGGTTAAGTCGAAAGCCGAGGAACCAGCGAAACAGCGAGCCGAGTGCGCCGCCAATCGCGACAGCGAGAAGAGACCAATACATGGAAGAGGATCGAAACCGGAATGTCGACAGACCGGTTGATGCGGGCGAGTTGATGCCGCGTCCGCATAACCGGGCGTAGCAGGCATCATCAGCCCCAAGGGCGGTTAATGGAGAATGCCATCTCCAGCCGCGAAGTCTAGCATCGGCGCGCGCATTTGGGGACAGGCGCGTGATTGGCGCCTCTCCCGTTTCCTGTGAGCGCCGCCTTCGCTCACTCCGGCGTTGCCGAAATCTTGTGAATCGACAGATCGGCGCCGTTGTATTCCTCTTCCTGGTCGAGGCGCAGACCGACCGTCTTGCGGATCACGCCGTACACGACCGTGCCGCCGAGCCCCGACACGACGATTCCGCCGAGCGTGCCGATGACCTGCGAGGCGAACGACACGCCGCCCAGCCCGCCGAGCGAATGGATGCCGAAGATCCCGGCCGCGATGCCGCCCCATGCGCCGCACAGACCGTGCAGCGGCCACACGCCGAGCACGTCGTCGATGCGCCAGCGGTTCTGCACGCAAGTGAACATATAGACGAACAGCCCGCCGGCGATACCGCCCGTGACCAGCGCGCCGAGCGGATGCATGATGTCCGAGCCCGCGCACACCGCGACGAGCCCGGCGAGCGGGCCGTTGTACGTGAAGCCCGGGTCGTTGCGGCCCGCGAACCACGCGCTCAGCGTGCCGCCGACCATCGCCATCAGCGAATTGACCGCGACGAGGCCGCTGATCTTGTCGAGCGTCTGCGAGCTCATCACGTTGAAGCCGAACCAGCCGACCGTCAGCACCCATGCGCCGAGCGCGAGAAACGGAATGTTCGACGGCGGATGCGCGGCGATACCGCCGTCGCGGTGATAGCGACCGTGGCGCGCGCCGAGCAGCAGCACGGCCGGCAGCGCGACCCAGCCGCCGAACGCGTGCACCACCACCGAGCCCGCGAAGTCATGGAACGGCGCGCCGAAAGTCTGCGTGAGCCAGTCCTGTATGCCGAAGCGGTCATTCCACGCGATGCCTTCGAAGAACGGATAGATGAACCCGACCAGCACGAACGTCGCGAACAGCTGCGGATTGAACTTGGAGCGTTCGGCGATGCCACCTGACACGATCGCAGGAATCGCGGCGGCAAACGTCAGCAGGAAGAAAAAGCGCACGAGCGCATAGCCGTTGTGCTGGGCGAGCGTCGCCGCGCTGTCGAAAAACTGCACGCCGTACGCGATCGTGTAGCCGATGAAGAAGTACGCGATCGTCGAGACCGCGAAGTCCACCAGAATCTTGACCAGCGCATTCACCTGATTCTTCTTGCGCACGGTGCCAAGTTCGAGGAAGGCGAATCCCGCGTGCATTGCCAGTACCATCGCGGCGCCGATCAAAAGAAACTCGGTATCGGCGCCGTATTTCAGACTTTCCATCGATATGTCCCGCTTATGCCAAAAAAGTGCGCTATGTGAGCAAGAAGCGGGCCAAAGTTGTGCTTATCGCGTCGACACGGTGCGAACTGGCACCGGGATGGGCATCTGATGGATTTTGAGCCATGGGTCGCCTGAGCGCACCATGCACCTGAATAGAGAAGAAAGGCACAAATAAAGTGCATAAAGCGACGCCCTTGCACAGATTGACCCAGACGAGGGCGGAATACTCGATTTAAATTACATTTTCATTCGGAATCCCGACGGAGCGAGATGCCGGCCGGGCGCATCGATGCCCATTTCTGGCGCACTGTGCGCGAACCGCAGAAGCTGCCGTCGACGCGTACGTGCCCCTGTTTCTTTTCCCGCGCAAACCCCGACATAATGTGCCGACTACGTGCACGATCCGACGGCCAACCCCCTCCCATGGGCACGCATGAGACTGACCACTAAAGGCCTGCTTCTGATCGCGATCCCGGCCGTTTTCGAACTCGCGCTGCTCACCGGTGTCGTGAAGGCGCAGGCCGATGCGACGATGGCGGAACGCTCGGCGATGCATAGCGAAGCGGTGTTGCGCCAGACCACGGAGATTCTCGATCCGGTGCTGTCCGAATCGGTCGCGCTGCGGGGCGCGGTGCTCGCCAACGACGCGCATTTCACCACCCCGATCGCCGTATGGATAGATGTCGACCGGCGCATCGACGAGCTCGCCGAACTCGTCGCGGACAATCCGGCGCAGGTCGCGCGCGTGGTCGACGTGCGCCAGGCGGTGCAGGCGTACCGCCAGTGGTCCGACCGGATCCAGGACATGCTGCACGCCGGGCGGACCGGCGAGATTCTCGCGCGCTTCCACGATCTCGCCCAGGCGGACGTGCTCGATCATTTCCGTTTGGAGGTGACCGCGTTCCAGGCCGAGGAGCGCCGTCTCGATAGCTCGCGCTCGAATGCCGTCGCCGCCGTGCGCGAACGGGAACAGACGCTGATCGTCGCGGCCGCATTGGGCTCGCTGCTGTTCGTCGCGCTCGCCGTCTGGATGTTCACGCGCGGTGTGCGCGGCCGGCTCGCGCTGCTGTCCGACAACGCAGGCCGGCTCGCCGGCAACGAGCCGCTCGCGCCGCTCGGCGCGGGTAGCGATGAAATCGCGCGGCTCGATCTGACCTTGCACGAGACGAGCCGCCGACTGCTCGAAGCCGAGCGCATCGAAGCTCGTTTTCGCGCGGACCTCGAGCGGCGCGCCGCCGAGCTCGCGCGCAGCAACGAGACGCTGCGCCAGCAGACCCAGGAAAACGAAACGTTCATCCACAGCGTGTCGCACGACCTGCGCGCGCCGCTCGTGAACCTGCAGGGATTTTCCCGGGAGCTGATTCGCGCAAGCGACGAGTTGCGCGACGCGGTGCGCGGTTCGTCGCTCGCGATCGGCACGCGCGAACGGATCGAGCGCCTCGTCGACGAGGACATCGGCGAGGCGCTGCATTATCTGCAGACCGCGGTGCTGCGCGCGTCGCACATCATCGACGCGCTGCTGCGGCTGTCGCGCGTCGGGCGTGTCGAGTACCGGCGCCAGAATGTCGATGTGCGCGACATCGTGCAACGTGTCGTCGATGCGATGCAGGGCTCGATCCGTGCGCGGCGCGCGCGCGTGACTGTCGGCGAACTGCCAGCGGTATGGGGCGATCCGACCGCGCTCGAACAGATCTTTGCAAACCTGATTGGCAACGCGGTCAACTATCTGGACCCGGCGCGCGAGGGCCGCGTCGAAATCGGCACGACGCCTGCGCCGCCGGGCGTGCATTCGCTGCGGATCTTCTACGTGCGCGACAACGGCCTCGGTATCCCGGCGATCGCATTGCCGCGCCTGTTCGCCGCGTTCCAGCGCCTGCACGGCAATGCCACGGCAGGCGAGGGCATCGGCCTCGCGTTCGTGCGGCGGATGGTCGAGCGACATGGCGGCCGCGTGTGGGCGGAATCGAAGGAGGGGGTGGGCACGACGTTCTATCTGTCGCTGCCAGAGGCGGGTGCCGCAGGCGCGAAACCGGCCGCCGCTGGCGCGGCTGTGCTCGCCGCGGCGGAGCCGGCTCCGGCGGCGCGCGGTGCGCGTGAGAGCGTGCCGGGCGCTGCGGGGCCAGGCTTGGGCGCAGGCAGCGGGTCGTCCGCGCGTTCGATCGACGCGGTGCGAGGAATCAGCGCGCGGTAGGGGGCGCTCGATCGTGCGGTGCGGATGGCGCTCGCCCGTGCATTAACCGGCGAAAATCCGCCGCGGCTTCAGCAGTCTTCTGCCGCGCACCGACCAGTGGCAACCGCATGCCAGCAGCACCGCGATGACGGCGAACGTTTCGGCCGGTGTTGGCCGAATGCCGGCAAGACCCTCGACGGCAAACAGGCCGTGCGCGACACCGAGCAGCGCCGCCCACAGTGCACACGCGGCCTGCATCAGCAAACGGGTCCCTTTCATATGCCGAGCGCGGGTGTCGTGCGACCAGGTGGGCAGCCGGCGCGCGCAGAGAAAAACGATCGCCATCAGCACGATGACGAGGGTGACGATCCAGTCGATCAGTTTCATCGAAACAGCACTCCCCAAAAGCAGCCGCGACTATAGGGAGGTGTTTCGCCTGCAACTGTCGGAAGTTTCTGAATTGTGGGACCAAGGAGACCGAACCCGGCGTTGTTGACCAACACGTCGACGCGGCCGAATTTTTCAATCGCGGCCTGCACCGCCACCTTTGTCTGGGCCTCGTTGGTCACGTCCAGCTCCACCGGCAGCAACGCAGCCGACTCCAGTTCCATCAGGTTCGACAGAACCGCGACGAACTCGCCGGGGCGATCCGAAGCGGCCGCGCGGCGCAACGGCGGTATCATGGGCACGTCTTCGCATGTGCGAGCCGCCCGACGCGGCTCCTTCCAGATCATGATTTCATCTCTTTCCTCATCGTTATTGCGCCGCGCGGCGGTCGTGGTCCTCGTGTTCGGCGCGCTGGCCGCGTGCCAGAAGAACGACGCGTCGGCCGGCCAGGTCGCGGGCAAGCTGAACGACGCCGCGCAGCTTGCCGGTCAGAAGCTCGATCAGGCCGCGAGCTACGTCGGTCAACAGGTCAACGCGACCAAGGATGCCGCGCAACAGAACCTCGACTCGGCCTCCGCGCCGTCGCTCAAGATCGACCCGGCCGCGCTCGCGTCGAGCGCGCAGGCCAACGTGCAGAACGCGGCGAGCGCGGCCAACGCGCAGCTCGGCAAGGCCGCGTCGATCACGGGCCAGGGCCTCGAAACGGCGGGGCGCAAGCTGCAGGCGTGGTCGGCGCAGAATGCGGGCGCGTCGGCTTCGTCGACTGCATCGACCGATTCCGCCGACGCGCAGAAGCAGATGGATAAATGACCCGCGCCGTTCGATCCGGTTCCGCCGTTTGACTTTAGCGTTATATGTAATTACGATGGTTACACATTGTCGTTTCGGGACGGATCTGCCGTGAACACGAGTAGCCGGTTTGCCTTTGCCGTGCATGTGCTCGCGCTGTTGTCGTTACAGGGCGGCGTGCCGTTGTCGTCGGAGATGATCGCGGGAAGCGTGAATACCAATCCCGCGCTCATTCGCCGGCTTCTGATCATGCTCTCCGACGCCGGCCTCACCACCTCGCAGATGGGCGCCGGTGGCGGCGCGTTGCTTGCGCGGCGGCCGGAACGGATCACGTTGCTCGACGTCTATCGCGCGGTGGAAGACGCGCAGTTGTTCGCGTTGCATCGCGAGGAGCCAAATCCAGCGTGCATGGTGGGACGCAATATCCAGAGCGTGTTGAGCGGGATCATCGACGAAGCGCAGCAGGCAATGGAAGCGACGCTGGCCGCGCGCACGCTCGCCGACGCGACCGCCGACGTGGTCCGCTCGGAGAAGCAGCGCGAGCGCAAGCGCCGTGCTTGAGCGTGCCTTCGCGCGCAAGACGCGTCGGCGGTGAACGATAGAAGCGCAGTGTCGTAGGGCGCGGGTCGAACTATTCCGGCATGCATGCCAAACCAGGGAACGGGGTGAGCGCCCCGCTTTTTTTCACGTTATATGTAACTATAAAAGTTACATATAAGACAACCTGAGGAGTACGCTGATATGAGCAAGCAACTGAAGATCGCCCTGTTTGGCGCGACTGGCATGATCGGTTCGCGGATTGCCGCGGAAGCCGCGCGTCGCGGGCATCAGGTGACGGCGCTGGTGCGCGATCCGGCGCGGGTGCCGACCGGCGTCGCGAATCTGCATGCGGCGCAAGCCGATCTGCTCGACGCCGCGAGCGTCGGCGCGGCGGTGCGCGGTCAGGACGTGGTCGCAAGCGCGTATGCGCCGCCGCAGGGCGATCTCGCCACGCTGACGCAAGCGACACGCGCGCTGGTCGAGGGTGCGCGCGCGGCGGGGCTGAAGCGCGTCGTCGTGGTAGGCGGCGCGGGCTCGCTCGAAGTCGCACCGGGCAAACAACTGGTCGATACCGACGGCTTTCCGGATGCGTACAAGGACATTGCACTTGCGCACCGCGACGCCTTCGAGTACTACCGCGGCGTGACCGATCTCGACTGGACGTTCTTCGCGCCCGCCGCGCTGATCGCGCCGGGCGAGCGCACCGGCAAGTTCCGCACGGGCGCAAACACGCTGATTGCGGACGCGGACGGCAACAGCCGCATTTCGGCCGAAGACTACGCGATCGCGTTCGTCGACGAAGTGGAGCAGGGTCGCTTCATCCGCCAGATCGCGACGGTCGCGTACTGACGACCGGCGGTTCGAATTCGCCGGCCGCGCAAGCGTACTAACATTCGGTTACGCATGTTCGGCCGCGCCGGGCGAAACTGCGGCTACACTGGCGTCTGCCGTTTTCTCACGGATTGCCATGCAGCCATGCCCCTCGCGGCGTGAGTCCGAGGCTGCGCCGTCTGGCGGCGGGCAGCAGCCGGCGATTCTCAGCGCCCCCCATCTCTCCTCCGCTCACACCGCTCGCGGCACTGCCAGCGGCGACGCCCGCCCGCGCGCGAGCACAGATGCCGGCGGTTGGTTTGCCGCGCTGCTGTGCGCCGCGCTGATTCTGTGCCTCGGCGCGCTGCCTCGCATGGCGCAAGCCGCGGGCCCCGCGGTCGGCGGCGGCACGCCGGTGATCCCGGCATTGCAGAGCCTGATCAACAGCGCGACGGTGAACGCGATGCCTGCGTCCGCGGCATCGGGGGCGTCGGTGCCCGAGGCGGCGTCGGCGCCGTCGCCCGCGAGCCAGGCGGAACTGGCCCGCTCGCTCGACAGCGTGATCGCCACGCTCGACAACGACCGCCAGCGCAGCGCGCTCGTTGCCCAGCTGAAAAAGCTGCGCGACGTATCGCAAAGCGCCGCGCAAACCGTCGGGCCACCTGCGCCCGCGTCCGCGCAACCTAGCCCGGGCCTGCTCGGCGCGATCGCCTCGGGCATCGCGTCGTTCGAATCCGACGTGCATCAGGGCCGCACGCCGGTGCGCTACTGGAGCGGGCGCGTAACCGCGGCCGGCAACGAGCTGTACACGATCGTCTCGGGCCAGGGACGCGAGGGTGTCGGCACGATCCTGTTGGCGATGCTGGGGATGCTGGCCGGCTGGGGCGCCTGTGCCGGCGCGCTGATCTACCTGCAGCAACGGCTGCACCGGCGCTTCGGTGTGGAGCTGGTGCTGCGGCCCAATCCCACCACACGCGAGCTGCTGATCTTCGCGTTGCGCCGCGTCGGTCCGTGGATCATCGCGTTCATCGCCGCGCTGCTGTTCATGCGCGCGATGCCCGATGCGCTCGGCCGCACGCTCGGCATGGTGGTCGCGTATGCGATCGTCGCGGGCGCGGTGTTTTCCGCGATCTGTCTGATCATGTTTTCGCTGTTCGGCTCGGGCCACCGGCGCGTCGCGGTGCGCCTGCTGATCGATCACGCGCGCCGCGTGCTGTTCGTGATCGGCGTGTGCGGCGCGCTCGGCGACGCAGCCGTCAATTACGACGTCGAGCATCAGCTCGGCACCAACCTCGCCGCGCTGATTTCGACCGCGGCCAACATGACGGCCGCCGTGCTGACCGGCTATTTCGCGCTCGCGTTTCGCCGGCCGGTCGCGCATCTGATCCGCAACCGGCCGTACGAACAGCGCAACGACCACAAGGCCGCGACCGATGCGTTCGAGGTGCTCGCCGCGCTGTGGCACGTGCCGGTGCTGCTGCTCTCGGCCGCGTCGGTGGTCGCGACGCTCGGCGGCTCCGGCTCCAGCGAAAACGTGCTGCAGATCTCGATCGTCACCGCGCTGCTGCTGGTGCTGGCGTTCTTCCTGTCGGCGATCGTGCTGCGCATGACGCGGCCGCGCAGCGCCCGCGCGCGGCGCCGCTCGCCGTATCTGACGCGGCTGCTGCGCTTTTGCGGCACGTTGCTGACATTGTTCATCTGGCTGTTTTTCTTCGAATTCGCGGCGCGTCTGTGGGGGGTGTCGCTGGCCGCGGTGATCGAGAGGAACGTGGCGGCGCGCGGCGTCGCGCATGCGATGACGGCGATCGTCGCCACCGTGTTCATCGCGTGGCTGCTGTGGATTCTGGTCGACACCGCGATCACCGAGACGCTCAATCCGGGCAGCCCGCGCAACAAGGCGCGCAGCCCGAGCATGCGCGCCCGCACGATGTTGCCGCTGGTGCGCAACGTGTTGCTCGTCACGATCATGACGATCGGTGGGATCGTCACCGCCGCGAACCTCGGCATCAACGTGACGCCGCTGCTCGCGGGCGCGGGCGTGATCGGTCTGGCGATCGGTTTCGGCGCGCAGTCGCTGGTGACCGACCTGATCACCGGGCTCTTCATCATCATCGAGGACACGATCTCGGTCGGCGACTGGATCGACGTCGATGGCGGGCATGCGGGCACGGTCGAGCATCTGTCGATCCGCACCGTGCGGCTGCGCGACGGGCAGGGCGCGATCCACGCGATTCCGTTCTCGCAGATCAAGATCGTGAAGAACCTGTCGCGCGATTTCGCGTACGCGGTGTTCGAGGTGCGCATGTCGTTCTCGACCGATGTCGACGAGATCACGCAGCTGATTCGCGAAGTCGGCGCGGAGCTGATGGCCGACTTCCGCTACCGGCGCGAGATGCTCGGGCCGATCGAGGTGTGGGGCCTCGACCGCTTCGATCCGAACTGGATGGTCGTCAAAGGGCAGATCAAGACGCGGCCGCTGCAGCAATGGAGCGTCGCGCGCGCGTTCAATTTGCGGCTCAAGCGCAAGATGGACGAGGCGGGCATCGAGATTCCGGTCGCGCAGATGCGGGTGTACACGTCGTCGAAGGATAGCGAGGGCGAGCCGCTGCGCGACGATGAGATGACCGGGTTCGTCGCGCCTGTGAATGCCGGTGCCGATGACAGCCGGCATGCGCATGGCGAGGCGCAGCAGCGGGCGCGGGACGGCGAGCGCGGCACAACCCATCAAAGGGCGCATGAACCCACTCGCGAAAGAGACCGCCAAGCGGCGTACGAATATCCGCGCGAAGCGGAGTATGAAGTGGGCGTCGTTGGCCCGTCGGCGCGCGCGTCGACACAGGTGCCGCTTGCGCCCGCGCGTGACGTGTCGCACGAACCGCGTCCTGCGCCGCCGACGACCGGACAGACCGCGCCGATTCCGCCGCAGATTCCGACGGCGGGTGATGTGGGTGGGAAGAATTGAGGCGGGGGTGTGTTTGGGGGCCGTGCAACCGTCAAACCAGTTCCGCCGTGTCGGCCATGCGGACGATGTCGTTCACGTGCGTGCCGATCCGCGCGCCTTCGACGCCATAGATATGCAGCGACACCGCCGGCGCATCACTGCTGTTGCCAAGCCGATGAATCGCAGCACGGCCGCCGCGCACGAACGACACCGCGCCGCGTTTGCGCGTCTGAGCGCGCAGCGCGCTCGCGCATTGATGCGCGTCGTGCCATTCGAAGACCGTTTCGCTCAGCTTGCCCTCGACCACCGCGTAACCGCACCAAGTGTGATGCGCGTGCACGGGGCTCGCCTGGCCGGGCTGCCAGACCAGCGCGGCAATCGCATAGCGGCCTTGCGGATCGGCGATGAGCAGATGGCGCCGATAGGTGTGGGCGGAACCTTCGCGTTGCATCGGTGCGAGCAGCGCCGGGTCGGCGGCCGCCTCGGCGAGCGCGAGCCGCATGGTGCGCGCGAAGAACGTCGAATGCGACGGTTCCGGAAATTTCGCGCAGGCTTCGAACATCGCGTCGAGCGTGTCGCACAGGCGCTCGAGCGGTGTGCGCCCGATCTCGCCCAGCGTTTGTAGCGGTAACGCGGCCGCGTCGAGTCGGGCCGGGTCCGGCAGCGACTTCAGGTAGTCGGGAAGGTGCTCGAAAGCGGTGGCGCGAAGGTCGTCGCTCATGGTTTTATTGCAGCGCGGGCGCTGCTGTTCGGCAATTTTCGGTATCGATATTTATACCGGTTTGCCCGGAGAAAGAGTTTCCATATAATTTCCTCGACCGTCAGAAAAGTAGAATAATTTCCTATTAGAGGTGGTGGTATGAGTATGGATATCATCGATCGGAAGCTGCTCGAATTGCTGCAGGCAGACGCGACAATGCCGATCGCCGAACTCGCGCAGCGCGTGAACCTGTCACAGACGCCTTGCTGGAAGCGGCTGCAGCGCCTGAAGGAGGCGGGCGTGATTCGCGCGCAGGTGGCGCTGTGCGACGCGCGCAAGCTCGGTGTCGGGACCACCGTGTTCGTGGCGGTGCGGACGAATCAGCACACGGAGACATGGGCCGCCGCATTTACGCAAGCGGTGCGCGATATTCCAGAAGTGGTCGAGGTCTACCGGATGAGCGGCGAGACCGACTATCTGCTGCGCGTGGTGGTCTCCGATATCGACGACTACGACCGGATCTACAAGCAGTTGATCACGGCCGTGCCGCTGTACGACGTGAGTTCCAGCTTTGCGATGGAGCAGATCAAGTATTCGACGGCGTTGCCGGTGCGGCCGTTTGTGACTGTCACAAATAACGGCTAACGCGCGGCATGTGATGGGGCGGTGACGAACGAACGGAACACGCTTCGCTACGATGGCGACGTGGTCGATGCATTTAAGGCGGCGGGAGAGCACAGACCAAATCACCAGCAGCAACCCGAGGCAGACCGGGTGCCGCCAGGAGCGCCGCTTGCTGCCTCGACAGTAAACGCGCCACAACGCATCCATACCGCTCCCCTCGGGTGCAAGCCGCGTGCAAGCCCACTGGGCGTAGAATGCCGCCTTCTCCGACCCATCCGCGACTGCTTCGCGAACCGAGCCCGCTTCATGACCCGACCGCCGCGCAAGAAGAATCCGACCTTTGGCATCTCCGTCTTTATCGTGGCGGCGATCCTGCTGGTGATCGCCACGCTGTTCTATAACGCGATCCGCGAAAAGCACGAGTTCGACAGCCAGCCCACGCAGGTGCCGCCGGTGGCTTCGGAGGCTGCCGCGGCGGCCGCCGCGATGAAACCGGCGAGCGGCGCCGCGCAATAACGCCCGCGCGCTTCCTGCTTCACTCCTCCGGCAGCCGGATCATGCTCGCGTCCTTGCGAATCTGCGCGGACGCCGCGAGCATCTGCTTGCATTGATGCGCGAGCAGCTTCGTGTCATGCACGGCATCGGCCGTATAGTCCGGCGATTTCTCCGTTTCGACGACCATCGCATCGAGCTCGCGAGTCATCAGTTTGATCTGCTCGCCCTGCTCGGCGGGCAACGCGGTGCCGGCTTCGGCGGCGCTCAGGTTGTCGCGCACGAGGCTCAAAGCGCGCTGCAGCGGCTGTAGCGAGATATCCTCGACCCGTTGCTGCTGTTGCGCGGAAGTGCGCAACAGCGGCGCGGCGGCCGTGATCTGCGACGCGAGCACATGGCTGCGCACCAGCAGACCGTTCAACTCCGGCACGAACTTCTGCGCGGACTTCGGTTCGAGCATCATCCGCTGGAACGCCTGACCGAGATTCGCGAACGCAATGTGAACGTTCTTGCGCGCGAGCCGATAGCGGTAATCGCGGTCGAGCGCGGTCGCCGCGGCGGCAGCGGCGGCCGATGCACCGCTTGCCGGGCGCGCGGTCGCGTTGCGGATCGTGGTGGTGTCATGACCGGCCTCGCCCGCGTTCGCCTCGGCATCGGCGTCGGCGACCGGCCGTGCCAAGCTGGCGCGCCCAGCGCCGCGCGCACGGACGCCACTCGCCACTTCGGCTCCGGCTCCGGCTCCGGCGACGGCGAGCGCCGGGCCGCCAAAGCCAGTCGCCGGATCCGCCATCGCCGCCGCCGGCGCGCGCGCGCCCGCTTCGGTCACGACCGCGACCACCGCCGCGGCCGGTTTGCCGCTCCACCACCAGCTCGCTTCGAGATACTGCCGCGTCGCGCTGATCATGTTGTTGACGAGCTTGCCCATCAAGCGGTACTCCCAGTACGGGAACAGGTGGCTCGCCGCGATCGCGATCGCGCAGCCGACTACGGTGTCGATCGCGCGCTCGCCGATGATGCGCATGCTGCCCGGCGCGAGCAGATGGAACAGCAGCAGCACATACGATGACGTGAACACGACGCTGGCCGCGTAGTTGAACAGCAGCAGGCTGTAGCTCATCACCATCGACGCGAACATCACGACCATCAGGATGTGCGGCTCCTTCACGAAGATGATCAGCGCGATGCTCGCCGCGCAGCCGATCAGCGTGCCGATGATCCGCTGCCCGTTGCGCTGCTTGGTCAGCGAGTAGCCGGGCTTCAGAATGATCACGGTGGTCATCACGATCCAGTACGCGTTCGTGAGCGGCAGCAGGCGGCCGAGCCAGAAGCCCACGGCGACCGCGATCGTCACGCGCAACGCGTGGCGAAAGCTCGGCGAGGCCATCGTCAGATTCGACAGGATCTGCCCGAATGGCACGCGCCGGCTCGACACGAAGCGGCCCAGCGCCTGGTCGATGCGCAGTTCGGTTTCGGTCGGGCTCGGCTCGGTGGCGAGGCTTCGGCGCATCTTGTCGATCAGCCGCGTGGCGCTCCAGATGCGGCGGAAATTCGACGACACGGCCGAATACGCCTCCGGGTTCTGCGTCGGCAGCTCCTGCTTGCGCATCAGTTCGATTTCATACTCGATCGCGCGCAATTCCGCCTTCACGTTCACGCGCTTTCGCGGCGCCTGATTCTGCAGCACCGCGAGGCCGATCTCCTCGAGATCTTCGGCCGCCTTGCGGATCAGATCGCGATAGAACATCAGCAGATCGGAGCCGCCGAACGTGCTGCGCACGAGCGTGTAATCGGTTTGCGCGCCGACGAACAGCTCGTGCAAATCGACGGTATTGATGAACAGGTTGTACAGCATGGCGCGGCGTGGTTCGAGCTTGCCGCGCTTCAACTTGGGCAGATTGCGCAGCACGATGTCGCGCGCGGCGTCCTGGCGATCGACTGCGGAGATCTGCTTGTCGACGAGGTTGCGATAGCACTCGTCGAGATCGCTGTCGAGATCGTAGAAGGCGGCGCGCGCGAGCAGATAGTCCGCGCACGCGAACACGCTTTCGGCGAGCGCCTGCTGCTCGATCCGATGCATCATCCAGCGGCTCACGAAGGTCGACCAGTACGTGTACCAGAGGCCGCCGAGCAGGATCCACGACGCGTTGACGAGCGCCTGCAAGGGCGTGAAGTGCTCCTCCAGCGTCATGATCATCATGAACAGCGTCGCGAAGCTGATCTGCGGCCAGCGATTGCCGTAAACGACGATTAGCGACAGCACGAACGTGAGCGGCACGACCGTGCACCACAGCGCGATTGGATTGACGGTGGCGAGGCCGGTGGCGAGCGCGGACAGAAAGCCGATCACCGAGCAGGCCAGCATCTCGTTGTGCTTGTACTTGAGCGGGCCCGGCATGTCGACGACGCAGGCGCCGAGCGCGCCGGTCGCGATCGTGAAGCCGAGCTCGCGATCGTGGAACACGATCAGGCACAGGATGGCCGGTAACGACACGCCGACCGCGATGCGCAGGCCGCCATAAAAATACTGGCTATAAAGGAATTTTCTTATTTCGACCGAATAGCGCATCGACTACCTGAATCCATTCACCGAGAAAACCGCAGTTGGAAAGACAGCGCGAAACTGCCGTCGAGTCTAACTGATTTTGCGCGCGTTCTGACCTCGTCCATTCGGCCAGGTGATGCCCTGGGGATGGGTTTGTTATGCTGTCGCTTCAATGTCCGCCGTGGCTCGCGCGCATCGTTCGCGGGCCATCAGCGTGCCAAATGTGATCTGGAATACATGCTTCAGCTCTTCTACTCGAACCGCTACGAAACGCTGGTGGGCGCGCTGCTCGGCGACCTCGCGCAAGCGCCGTCCGACCCGTGGACCGCGCGGCCCGTGATCGTGCCGAGCGCGGCCGTGCGCCGGCGGCTCGAGCTCGATATCGCCGCGCGCCAGGGCATCTGCGCGAACGTTAATTTTGGTTATCTCGCGCAATGGCTGTGGGCGCAGATCGGCGGCGTGATCGAGGTACCGAAGCATTCGCCGTTCGCGCCGGACCGGCTCGTGTGGCGCTGCTACCGGCTGCTCGACGACTCAGACGAAGCGCTGCCGTGGAACGCCTCGCCGCGCCTGCGCACCTATCTCGATGCGGCCGACGCGTCGATGCGCTACGAACTCGCGCGGCGCGTCGCGACCGTGCTCGATCACTATCTGACCTATCGCCCCGAATGGCTGCTGCAATGGCATAAGGGCGGCTCGATCTTCGCGAGCGGCGCGGCTGACGACACCGGTCCGCGTCTGACCGGCGCGAGCGACGCGGCGCGCGAGGACGAGCGCTGGCAGGCGGCGCTGTGGCGCGCGGTGCTCGCCGAGCTCGCGCAAGCCGGCGGTCATGCGCAAACATCCGCGGCCGCGCTGCCGCCCGCGTATCGGTTTCTCGATGAAATCGCCGCGCTCGATCTCGAGGCGATCTCGAACGCGCAATGGCCCGAGGCGGTCAGCGTGTTCGCGCTGCCGACCATGCCGCCGCTGCATATCGCGTTGCTGCGCGCGCTGTCGCGCTGGATCGACGTGCGTCTGTACGTGATGAACCCGTGCCGCGAGTTCTGGTTCGACGTGGTCAGCGAAGGGCGCGTGCAGGCACTCGACGCGGCGGGGCAACTCGACTATCAGGAAGTCGGACATCCGCTGCTCGCCGAATGGGGCCGCCAGACTCAGGCGCAGCTGCATATGCTGCACGAGCTGACCGAAAGCGCCGCATCGGCCGAGACCGGCGACTTCACCGAAAACCCGGAGCCGAGCTGGCTCGCCGCCGTGCAGAACGGCATCCTCGCTTTGCGCAATGAAGCCGATGCCGACGAGTTGCCTATCGAGCGCGGTATCGAGGTGCACGTCTGTCATAGCCTGTCCCGGCAGCTCGAAGTGCTGCACGATCGCCTGCTCGGCTGGTTCGACGAATTCGACGATCTGCAGCCGTCCGACGTGCTGGTCGCCGTGTCCGATCTCGCGGCGGCCGGTCCGCTGATCGATGCGGTGTTCGGCACCACGCCCGCCGGCGATACGCGCCGCATTCCGTACCGCATTACCGGCTTGCCGCCGTCGCAGGCCAATCCCGCCGCGCGTCTATTGCTCGACTGGCTCGCGCTGCCCGAGCGCAGCGTCGGCGCGCCGGATCTGATCGAATGGCTGCGCGTCGATGCGGTCGCGGTGCGCTACGGCATCGATGCGAATTCGCTCGAAGCCGCGCAGGAATGGCTCGCGGCCGCCGGCGCGCGGCGCGGGCTCGCGCCGCTCGAACCGGTCGGCGAGCACGTGCCGGTCGCGCGTCATACGTTCGCCGATGCGCTGACGCGCCTGTACCTCGGCTACGCGATGCCGGCAGGCGGCGAGCCGGTCGATGCGTGGCTGCCGGTCGAAGGCGCGGGCGGTTCGGATGCTGAACTGCTGGGCCGTCTGTCGCGTTTCGTCGACGACATCGACAGCTTCGCGGCGAGCTGCGCGATCGAGCGCACGCCGTCCGACTGGTCGCAACTGCTGCTCGAAACGCTCGGGCAGTGCTTCGACGGCGGCGTCGAGTTCGCCGATTCGCTCGCGGCCGTGCGCGACGCGCTCGATGCGATGAGCGCCGCGATGCAGGCCGGCGCGCATGTTGTGTTGCTGCCGGCGTCGGTGGTGCGCACCGCGCTCACCGAAGCGCTCGACGACCCCGCACGCGGCGGCGTGCCGTGGGGCAGCGTGACGTTTTCTTCGCTGACGAGCTTGCGCGGTTTGCCGTTCCGCGTGGTCTGCCTGCTCGGCATGGACGACGGTGTGTTGCCGTCGCTCGCACGCGCCGACGAATTCGATCTGATGGCCGCGTTTGGCAAGGCCGGCGACCGTCAGCGCCGCGACGACGAGCGCAATCTGTTCCTCGATCTGCTGCTCGCCGCGCGCGAGCGGCTCTTCATCGCCTACACCGGCCGCAGCATTCGCGATAACGCGCCGCTGCCGCCGGCCGCGCTCGTCGACGAACTGCTCGATCATCTCGCGCAGGTGTCGGCGGGCGAGGACGCGAGTCCGGCCGAGATCGACAGCGCGCGGCGCGAGTTCATCGTCGAGCATCCATTGCAGGCGTTCGCGTCGGACTACTTCGCGGCGAAGCCCGACCTGTTCACCTACGACGCCAGTCGCGCCGAACTGGCCACGCTGCTTGCCGAACCGCAGCATGCCGCCGCCACGCCGTTCTTCGATCAACCGCTGCCGCCGGAAGATATGCACGAGGTGGAGTTCGACGACTTCGTGCGCTTCTGGCGTCATCCGGCACGCGCACTGCTGCGCGACCGGCTCGGAATCGCGTTGTCGGATGCGCAGGGCGAGTTGCTCGACACCGAGCCGTTCGATCTCGACTATGCGGGCCGCGACGCACTCGCCGAGCGCGTGCTGCCGGTGCTGCTAGACGCCGGCACCGACGACGAGGTGATGTATAGCCGCGTGCAGCGCATCGCCGAGGCGAGCCCCGAGTTGCCCGGCGGCGCGACCGGCGCGGTGTGGCGCGCGCGCGAATTGTCCGCGCTGCGGCAGTTGGCGCAAAGCGTGCGGCGCGAAGTGGCCGCGGGCGTCGAGCGTTTGCCGTTCGTGCTCGACGTCTCGCCGCGCTGGCCGCAAGGCGGCGATGGCACCGAGAGAGCCGTCTCCCTGTTTGGCGACTACGACGCGCTGTTGCTCGAGTCCGCCGAAACGCCGCTGCATTTGCGCGGCACGTTGAACCTGCTGACCGGAACGGGACAAGTGATCTTTCGTTATGCCAAAGCCAGTGCGCGCGACTATCTGTCCGCGTGGCTCGCGCATCTGGTCTATTGCGCGGCGCAGCCGGACGGCCCGCGCCGCACCGTATGGCACGGCAGCGGCGAGAGCTTCGAGCTCGCGCCCGTCGCGGCTCCGCTCGACGAACTCGCGCCGTTGGCTGCGCTCTTCCATGCCGGCCGCCGGCTGCCGCTGCGCTTTTTCCCGAAAAGCGCATGGGCGCGGCTCAGCGAAAGCGAATCGGCGGCGCAAGGCGTATGGGTCAACGACCGCGTGCGCGGCGAATCCGACGACCCCGCGTTGCGCATCGCGCTGCGCGGCACACCGCTCACGCTCGACGAACCGTTCGGCAGCCTCGCCGCGATCGTCTTCAAGCCACTGATCCAGCATTTGCGGAGCGCCTCATGAGCGACGCGCTGCGCCATCAAAGCCTCGCCGCCGACGAACTCGACGTGTTCGCATGTCCGCTCGACGGCGTGAACCAGATCGAAGCGTCGGCGGGCACCGGCAAGACGTGGAACATCTGCGCGCTGTACGTGCGGCTGCTGCTGGAAAAGAACCTGAACGCGGATCAGATTCTCGTCGTCACGTTCACGAAGGCGGCGACCGCGGAGCTGCACGAGCGCATACGCGGCCGTCTCGCGGAACTGCATCGCGCGATCGAGATGGACGACGACGGTGACGATCCGTTCATCCGCCGGCTGTTCGAAACGACGCTCGCGCCGGAGCGCGGTATCGAGCGCGAGGCCGCGTTGAAGGTCGTGCGCCGCGCGCTGCGCACGTTCGATCAGGCTGCGATCCACACGATCCACGCGTTCTGTCAGCGCGCCTTGCAGGAAGCGCCGTTCGCGGCCGCGATGCCATTCGCGTTCGAGATGGAAGCCGACGACGCGGCGCTGCGTTTCGAACTCGCCGCAGATTTCTGGCGCGAGCAGGTCGAGCCGGTCGCGCATGCGCATCCGGCGTTCGCCGCGTGGCTGGTGGCCAGGCGCGCCGGTCCCGCGTCGCTCGGCGAGCAGCTGGCCCGGCGCCTGAAAAAGCCGCTCGCGCAATTGCGCTGGGGCAGCGTCGACGCGGCCGGCGCAAGCGCCGATCCGCAGGCCGGCTTCGATGTCGCGTGCGCGATCTGGCGGGCCGAACGCGACGCGATCGTCGCGCTACTGGCAGAGGCACAGGAGCGCCTGAGCAAGACCACGCACAAGCCCGATCACGTGAGCGCCGCGATCGCCGCGTGGACCGACTACTTCGCGCAGGGCGACTGCCATGCGCCGCCGCCGCGCGCCGCGCTGAAGCTAACGGCGTCGGCGTTGAAGAAGGCAACCAAGGTCAAGTTCGAGCCGCCCGCACATCCGTTCTTCGAGCATGCCGACGCGCTGGCCGCGGCCGTGGTCGCCGCCGAGGCCGCGCAGCGCGCGCGCTGGCTCGCGCTGGTGCAGACATGGCTCGACTACGCGCCGGCCGAGTTGGTTGCGCGCAAGCGCACGCGCCGCGTTGTATCGTTCGACGATCTGCTCGCGAATCTGTATCGCGCACTGGCCGCGCATGCCTGGCTCGCCGATGCATTGCGTAGCCGCTATCCGGCCGCGCTGATCGACGAGTTCCAGGACACCGATCCGCTGCAATTCGCGATCTTCAGCCGCATCTTCGCGCCGGCGGGACCGCTGTTCCTCGTCGGCGATCCGAAGCAGGCGATCTACAGTTTTCGCGCGGCGGATCTGCATACGTATCTCGCGGCGCGCGAGTCGGCGTCCGCGTGCTACACGCTCGCGGTCAACCAGCGTTCGACCGCACCGATCGTCGAGGCGTGCAACCGGATCTTCGAAGCGAACCGCCAGGCGTTCGTGCTCGACGGGCTCGACTATCAGCCAGTGCGTGCGGGCGAGCGGCGCCGCGCGCCGTTTACCGATCCCGACGCGAGCGGCGGCGATTTCCGCATCTGGACGTTGCCGCGCGGCGAAACCCCGCTGGACAAACGCAGCGCGCAGCGCGCCGCGAGCGAAGCGTGCGCGGCCGAGATCGTACGGCTTTTGCGAGGGGCGCGCCAAGGTGTCGTGACGATCGGCGACAAGCCGCTCGCACCGGGCGATATCGCCGTGCTCGTGCAGACGCACAAGCAGGGCAGCCTCGTCAAACGCGTGCTCGCGGCGTGGGGCGTCGGCAGCGTGGAGCTTGCGCAGGCGTCGGTGTTCGCGACGCTCGACGCCGAGCAGATCGAGCGCGTGCTGGCCGCCATCGACACGCCCGGCGATCTGCGTCGCCTGCGCGCCGCGCTCGCCACCGACTGGCTCGGGCTCGATGGCGCCGCGCTGTGGCGTCTCACGCAGGTCGCCGATGCGCCCGCGGCCGAGGCCGTTGACGAACCCGCGCCAGCGCTTGATTCCGCCGACGCGATGGGCTGGGTCGAGCGTTTTTCGCGCTACCGGATGCTGTGGCACGAACGCGGCTTCGCGGTGATGTGGCGCACGCTGATGCGCGAGCTGCGCGTCGCGCAGCGGCTCGTCGCGGGTGTCGACGGCGAGCGCCGGCTGACCAACCTGAACCATCTCGCCGAGCTCGTACAGGCGCGCGCGGCCACCCAGCCCGGCATCGCGCCTACCTTGCGCTGGCTCGCCGCGCAGCGCGAGCAGGGCGGCGGTGACGAGGCGCAACTGCGGCTCGAGTCGGATCGCAATCTCGTGCAGATCGTCACGGTCCATAAATCGAAGGGACTCGAATACGCGGTCGTGTTCTGTCCGTTTCTGAACGATGGCGGCTTGCGCGAGCCGCCATCGTCGGGCTTGCCCGACGCGCGCGAGTATCACGACGACAGCGGCGACGCGGTGCTGCACTACGGCTGCGACGAAGAGGAAGCCGAGCGCGCCTCGCGTTCCGCGGTGCGCGAGCAGGCGGCGGAACGCGCGCGGCTCGTCTATGTGGCGCTCACGCGCGCGGTGTATCGCTGCTATCTCGTCGCGGGCACGTATCTGTCGTCGCGCTCGACGAAGGAGTCGCGGCGCAGCGTGCTGAACTGGCTCGTCGGCGGCAGCGGTCACACGTTCGACGCATGGCTCGCCGAGCCGCCCGACGAAGCCGCGCTCGCGGCTAGCTGGCAGGCGCTCGCGGGCGGACCGGTCACGTTAGGCGCGCTGCCCGAAGTGACGCGCCGCGTGCCGCTCGAAAGTCTGCGGGATCAGGGCGCGCATCTGCACGCGCGCGCGAATCGGCGGCCGTTGCGCGATCAGTGGCGCATGGCGAGTTTCAGCGGCCTGATCGCGGCCGGCGGCAGGAGCGGGGATGCGCACGCGCACGTGCCGCAGGAAGACGTGCGGCCCGACCACGATGAAATCGCCGATGCGCTACCCTCCGCGCCGCTGCTCACGCCGCTCGCCGCGGCGAGCGCCCCGCCGCATGCCGACGACGACATCCTCGCGTTCCCGCGCGGCGCGGCGGCCGGCGATTGCCTGCATCGCATGTTCGAACTCGCCGATTTCACCGAGGCGCGCACCTGGCCCGACGCGATCCGCGGCGCGCTGCGCGAGCGTCCGGCGCCGGCCGCGCCCGAGCTCGCCGTGCGCTTGCCCGCGATGATGCATCGGCTGATCGCCGACGTCGTCTCTACCGAACTCGTGCCGGGCATGACGCTCGCGCGGCTCGATCCGCGTCGGCGCCTGAACGAACTCGAGTTTCTGTTCGCGGCCCCGTCGCTGGATTTTCCGGCGCTGCGCGAGCTGCTGATCGAATACGACTATCCCGACGTCGCGCTGGAGCCCGGCGTGCTGCGAGGGTTCGTCAAAGGATTTATCGACATGATCGTCGAGCACGACGGCCGCTTCTGGATCGTCGACTGGAAGTCGAACCATCTCGGCGACACCGCCGCCGACTACGCGGCCGCGCCGCTCGAAGCGGCGATGACGAGTCACGCGTACCACCTGCAGGCGCTGCTTTATACGGTCGCGCTGCATCGCTATCTGAAGACGCGCGTGCGCGACTATGCATACGACACGCATATCGGCGGCTACCTGTATCTGTTCGTGCGCGGCGTGCGGCCCGACTGGCGCGATGTCGACGGCGCCGCCGGTGTGCACAGGCGGCGTGCGCCGTTCGAACTGGTGGCGCTGCTCGACGCGGCGATGATCGGAGGTGGCGCATGAGCACGCCCGGCACGCTGGATGAGCGCACGGCCGCGCCGCTCGGGCTCGAAGACATCGGCGTCAACCTGCCCGCGCCGGCCGATTTCAGCATCGCGCTCGCCGAAGGGTTCGCGCGCCGTATCGGCATGCTCGCGCGGCGCGGTGGCGCATCGACCGAGGTGGTGAGGTGGGCCGCTCGCGCCGCGTTCGCCGCGAGCCGCGCGACCGCCGAAGGGCACGTGTGCGTGCCGCTCGCGACGCTCGCGCGCCGCTTCGACGCGTCGAGCGCCGAAGTGCGCGCAGCGCTGCTCGCGAGCGGCATGGCAAGCGATGGCGCGGCGGACGCACCGGACGGAACGGACGCGGCGACGTTGCGGCCGCTCGTGATCGACGCTCAGGGGCGTCTTTATCTGGCGCGCTACTACGACTACGAGCGGCGCCTGGCCCACGCCCTGGTCGCGCATGCGACGGGCGAGGCGAACGCCGCGAACGCCGGCGCCGACACCGCCCCCGCCCCCGCCACTTTGCGCGAACGCCTGCTGCGCTACTTTGGCCCGCCGAACGACGACGACGTCGACTGGCAGCGCGTCGCGGCCGTGATGGCGCTGTCGGGGCGGCTGACGATCGTCAGCGGCGGCCCGGGAACCGGCAAGACCACGACCGTGGTCGGCGTGCTCGCGTGTCTGCTCGATGCGCGCGCCGATTTGCGCATCGCGCTGGCGGCGCCGACCGGCAAGGCGGCGCAACGGATGCAGGAAGCGTTGCTTGCGCGCGCGGGCGACCTTCCGCCCGAACTCGCCGCGCGTTTGCCGCAGACGTCGTACACGCTGCATCGACTGCTGGGGTCGGGGCCGGGCGGGCGCTTCCGGCATCATCGCGATAATCCGTTGCCATATGACGTGGTCGTGATCGACGAGGCGTCGATGATCGACGTCGCGATGGCAACGCTTCTGCTCGACGCGATCGCACCGCAAACGCGGCTCGTGATGCTCGGTGACAAGGACCAGCTCGCCGCGGTCGAAGCCGGCGCGGTGTTCGCCGAACTCAGCGCGCGGCCGGCGTTGAGCGCGGGCGGATTGCGACGGGTCGCGCAGGCGCTCGACATCGACGAGGCGCGGCTCGCGCGGGCTTTGCCGCGGGCGTCGAGTGAGGCCGATGAAGCACCGTTGGACGATTTCTTTGTGCCACCCGAGGCACTGCAGACCTTCGAGCTACCCACGTCGGGCGATCTGTTCGGTGACAACGTGACCTCGGCGACGGGCGAGCAGGCGGACCGCGATATGCGATCGGCGAACCAACGCGACCCGCTCGCGGACTGCGTCGTCTGGCTCGAGCGCAACTACCGGTTCGGCCTCGAGTCGCCGATCGGCCGTTTGTCCGTCGCGATTCGCAACGGCTCACCGAGCGCGGCGCTCGACGTATTGCAGATCGACCCGACCGAGGTCTGCGCCGCGGCGCTGCACGAGGACGCTCACACGACGCTGGCCGGGCGCACCACCGCAAGACTTGCCGGTGGCTTCGCGCCGTACGCCGACGCGCTTGCCAAGGCGCTCGCCGTCGATACGCCCGATCCGGTGCCGCTCTTCGACGCGCTCAACCGCTTCCGCATCCTCTGTGCGACGCGGCTCGGACCTCGCGGCGTCGATCAGGTCAACGCGGCGATGGCGGCTGAGGTGCGCCGCGCCGCGGGCGTCGCGCTTGCGGTCGGCGCGCAGTGGTTTGCCGGACGTCCGGTGATGGTGACGCGCAACGATTACGCGCTGGGTCTGTTCAATGGCGACATTGGCATTGCGCTGCCGGGCGCGGGTGGCGCGTTGCGCGTGTACTTCCGCACCAGCGACGGCGGTGTGCGCGCGGTGTCGCCGGCCGCGCTGCCGCCGCACGACACCGCGTTCGCGCTGACGGTCCACAAGTCGCAAGGTTCGGAGTTCGAGCACGCGGTGCTGGTGCTGCCGTCGGCGTTCAGCCGGGTGTTGTCGCGTGAGCTCGTGTATACGGCGATTACTCGCGCGCGCGAACGCGTCGAGGTGATCGGCGCGCGGGCCGTGCTCGCGCAGGCGATCGCGACGCCGACGCAGCGTGATTCGGGGCTGGCCGCGCGGGTTGCCGAAGCATCGCGTTGATCGCGCGACGGGAGGCAGAAAAAGCGAAGTGGCGGACTTGTGGTGCGAGCGGCGCTCAACCGGCAACCCCGCTCGCCCGCTCGATGGCCTCGACGCGGCTGCGCATCGTCCTGCGATACCACAGTGTCCACAGCGCGAGTCCCGCGTAGATGCCGTAGCCGATAAAGGGCGACACTACGAGGAAGCGTTCGATCGGCCACGTCAGCGCCATCCACGCGCGTAGCGCGGTTTCGGCGGTCAGCCCAATGCCCCACACGAGCGTCATGGTTCGCATCGCGGTGGGGAGACCGGGGCGCTCGCGCCATAGCGCCTCGAAATGCGCGGCGCCGCCTTCCATTTCGCGCGCGACTGTCGCGCGCGCGAGGTAGAAGATCAGCGGACGACGCATCGGCAGCGACAGCAGGAAAACGACGCCGACCGCGCCGGACACCAGCGACTCGCGCAACAGCAGCATGCGCGGACTGCCCCCGAGCGCCATGGCCGCGACCGACAGCACGATGCCCGCCACTACCATCACGCTGAGCGCATCGACGCGCCTGAAGCGCGCGAGCTCGATCACGCTCCACACGAGCGGCGGCACGGCGGACGCGATTAGCGCGCCGGTCTCGCCGACCCGCGGCAACGCGAGCCGGTAAGCAAGCCACGGCAGCAGAAAGTTGACGGCCAATTCGAGCACGAAACCGGGACGGATTTTCATATGAATTTACGCCGTAAGCGAAAGAGCCAGTATCGATGAACCGGTCGGGCCGACGCAAATGGTTTTTTGTAGCGTTCGCAAGCCGCTGCCGCCGGGCACTGCACCGGGCGCGCAGGCGCGGGTCTGGCCACCTCGGGCATCTCGCGTCGAGCGCTTGTACACTGACGCATCTTCCTTCCCTACCACCAATGACATTCCGCTATCCGATCCCGCCCAACGAAATCGAATTGACCGCCGTGCGCGCGCAGGGGGCGGGTGGTCAGAACGTCAACAAGGTATCGAGCGCGATCCATCTGCGTTTCGACGTGCGTGCCTCGTCGTTGCCGGAAGTGCTGAAGATGCGTCTGCTCGCGCTGTCCGACCACCGGCTCACGCGCGACGGCGTCGTGATCATCAAGGCGCAGGAGCATCGGACCCAGGAGATGAACCGCGCGGCGGCGCTCGCGCGGCTCGATGAACTGATCGAAAGCGTCAGCGTGACCCGCAAGCATCGGGTCGCGACGCGGCCGACCCGCGCGTCGAACCTGCGGCGACTCGACAGCAAGGCCAGGCGCGGCGAGGTCAAGTCGGGGCGCGGCCGCGTGGAGGAGTAGCGGCGCGGGTCGCTAACGCCTGGCGCCGCGTCTGCCGGTGCGCACATCCGGCGGCGACGCCTCCGGCACGAAGTCGACGCACAGCACGTGCGTGCCGTCGCGCTCGAACGCGATCGCCGCGGTGTAGCAGTCCTGACCATCGGCGAGCGAATAATGCGGCCCCATCATCGCGACACGGCCCGGCGCCGCGAGCGCGTGCCGGAAATACGCGCGACGCGACCAGTTGCTGCGCGTCTCCGTATAGAGCGGCGCGAGCCGCTTCGGAGGCGGCGGGACCGACGCCGCCGTCACCGAAGGCTGGGTCTGCTCGCCCAGGCCGTCGGTGAGGAACACGCGGCGCGCTTCGGGCAGATGCCAGATCTTTTGCGCGGCCTGTTCGAGGTCACCGGTCGCCTTGTAGGTGTCGACGGCGGCCAGCACCGCTTCCGCGAAGCCCTCGAACCCGAGCCGCTGGTGGCCGGCGTGCGCACGCTCGTACTCGGCGAACTTGCTCCAGATCGACGCGACGAGCGCAGGCACCTTCGTGCAGGCGGCCAGCACGCTGCTCTTTGGCTGACCGAACCAGAACCCCTGCACGAAATCGACGTCGGCCTGCATCAGGATCATCAGCTCTTCATCGGTTTCGACGCCTTCGGCGAGCACGAGCGTGCCCGACTGATGCAGCATCGCGATCAGATGGCTGATCATCGATTCGTCGCCCTCGCGCTTGCCTGCGCGCGCGACGAGCGAGCGGTCGAGTTTGACGATGTCGGGGCGGAAGCGCCACACGCGATCGAAGTTCGAGAAGCCGGTGCCGAAGTCGTCGATCGCGATCAGAAAATCGCGCGGCTGCGAGGCGGCGAGCATGCTGGCGACGGCGGATTCATCGTCGGCGGGCTGCTCGAGCACTTCGATCACGATGCGCTCCTGCGGCAGCCCGAAATGCGCGGACAACTCGTCGATGAAAGCGCGCTGCGGCCAGCCGGTTTCGAACACCTGCGGGCGCGTGTTCAGAAATAGCCACCCGGTGCTGATGCCTTGCTCCATGAAGTTCGCCACATGCAGGCAGCGCGCGATGCGATCGAGTTCGCGCGCTTCGGCGGCCGAGCGCGTGCGGGAGAACAATACTTCGGGCGAGACGGGCAGACCGACGGGATCGAACGAGCGCAACAGCCCCTCGTACCCGACCACGCACTGATGCGTGACCGACAGCACCGGCTGGAACACGCTGTGCAATGTCAACGCGCGCCAGGTCGCGGTCCAGCCCGACTCGCCGCGGACCAGGTGCGGGAGCAGGCCGCTCACGGTCAATTCGCTGACGGATGGCATAGAAGCGGGCACGAGAGCTGACATGGGATCGTTGCGGCAAGGGAATGAAGGGGCACGCAAACCCATTCGGCGCGCAGCGCTCGCACACCCGAAGCGCCGCCGGAACGAAACGAATGCGTCCCGCGAACACGGAGGGCGGTACCAGCCACGCTGGACTCCGGCGAATTGGTCAGATTGAGTCTAGCAGTTTGCAGCGCGCGACAATGTGCGGGTTATCACAAATGCATGGGCGCGAAAATTGTCTGCGAAACGGCTGCCTACGGCCTGCGGGAATCCGTTGCGGTAATGCGCCGGAGCGTCCCGCGCCTGCCGCGCGCGAAACCGATTCTCAATCGCAATCAGTTGCCCTACCACGCCGAGGGTAGCAGGGCGCCCAGTGGTCGCCCGCCAAACTCCAGGCGCCCACGGTGCTCACATGCTAGTGCCGCTGTAGGCGCTGATGTGGCCATTCGGGCGGCGGGCTTGTCACTGCTCTGCCGGGCGGATTCTGGCGCGACGTGACGGCGGTGCGGCATGGCGGGCAGAGGCGAGATTCGTGCGTCGCTATGCTGGCCGGCGCCCTCGCCGGCAGGTTCAGCGATCGGCGGGTATGCTGCTGATTTTCGAAAATAGGAGATCGGGCATGGCGGAAATCGCGGTTGTCGCAATTTCGGTGGCGAAAGCGGGACATGAGGAGCGGTTGAGGGAGGCCCTCGAAGGCATCGTCGGACCGACGCGCAAAGAAGCGGGTGTGCTGCTGTACGACTTGCACCGCGACGTGCAGGAGCCGCGCCGGTTCGTGTTCATCGAGCGGTGGGAAAGCCAGGATGCGCTCGCGGCGCATGCGAAATCCGCGCATATCCAGGCTTATAAGAAGGCGGCTGCGGATTGGATCGAGCACGCGGAGATTCGCGTGGTGTCGAAGATCGCCTGAATTCGGGCGTGGGCGTCAGCGGCGCGCGGACACGCTGGACAGGTGAGGCGGCCCTGAGGCCGCCGGCGCGCCGTCAGCGATCAGTGGGTTGCTTGCGGGACATCGAGAATCAGGATGATGGTCCAGTCGGCGTCGCCTTCATGGTGATACTGGCGCTCCGCGACGATGAACGGCTGCTGCTTGCCAGCCGGGCCGAGAAACAGCACGTCGCCTTCCATCGGCAGGCATTCGACGGGCGGCAGCGCGAGGTACGCTTCCTGACCGCCACGCGGCATCAGTTTTTCGATCTTGCGCGATGCTGCTTCGGTCCATTCGATATCAAGCTGTATATTGCTCATACTGTCCTCCGCACCAAGGTGCGCACGGGTTAGGGGATGCCGGCGGCTCGCCGGTCGGTGCGCGACTTTAGCATACAGAAAGCAGTGCGCCGGCGGCTGGCCAAGCCGGTGCGCGCTCGGACTACCTTGCCAGCAACGAGCGGGTCGCACAAATAAAAAAGCCGAAACCGGCACTGCCAGCTTCGGCTTTTTCACCTTCACGACGAGGCCGCGAGGCGAGATCCGCGAAGTTGCTCAGGTGCCCGACGCGTCGGCACCCTTCTTCGGATGATGCGGAGCCATCTTGTGATGCTTGGCCGGCGCGGCGGGTGCGCTTCCCATCGACTGCTCGCGGTTTTGCAAATCTTGCGCACGCTGCTCGACGTCGGCGGCCTTCGCCGGATCGGTGCTCGTCGTGATGCCGTTGTCCTGCGCGTAAGCCGCGCCGGCTGCGGCACACAAAGAAACCAGGATCGCCATGGACACTTTCTTCATCGTTACCTCCGTAGAATGGTGGTGGACCCGAGTATTGCCTGTCCAGTGGGAAAGACAATGCATTCTATCGAGCAAACTCTTCTCCAGCCGATGGCTTTGTAACCGTGCTCAACACTTGTTACGTTTTGTAATAGCTGAACGCTGGTTGAATAAACGCGACGTCCTTGAGTGCGAGAGCGGAGCGGCCGACATCGTTCGTCAGAACCAGCCGATCGCGCGATACAGGTGAAATTGCGCGAGGCCGATTAGCTCATGCAACGCTATCTCCGCGGCCACGAGATTGGCGAAGCGCGGCAGCACGCCGATCCGCGCGCGCCGCGCGCTCGAAATCTGCGGCTGCGGCTCGACGCCGAAGCGCTGAAAATCGAGCAGCGCACGCGGCATTTGATACGCGGAGGTCACGAGTATCAACGTGTCGTAATGTGATTGACCGACAATAACCGAGACGTTGCGCGCGTTCTCATAGGTCGTGCGGCTGCTTTGCTCGAGCACGATGTCCGAGCGCGCCACGTGCTGACGCAGCAGATAGGGCAGGTAGGTGTCGGCTTCGGTCGCGCTATGCCGCTGCGGATTGCCGCCGCTTACTATCACCCGGCACGTGCTCGCCGTGCGCTTGCAGGCCGCGTAGTTCTGCGCGCTGACCTCGATGCGCGAGAGTACGTCGCGCGGTGGCACCAGCACGTGGTCGTGGTCGTAGATCGTGCCGCCGCCGAGCATGATGATCGCGGTGCGTGGCGCGAAGGTGGCGGCCGTGGCGCTCTGTCGTTGCGGCTGCGCCAGGTCGAGCAGTGGCGCGGTCAGCCAGCCGGCCGCGAGCAGCCAGAACAACGCGATCATGCAGACGATGAGCGGCCGGCGCGCACGTTTCCATAGCACGATTGCTGCAAAAAAAAGCGCTAATAAAGTGAATAGAATCAATTTAAATGGGGTAACGTATGTCTTTCGGGACAAATCCACGGGCCTGCCATCGCGCCGCGGCGGTTGCATCGTCGGTTCATGGAGAGAACGCTAACATGCCGTTCTGACGGGGGTTCCGAAAACGAGACCAGGCAGCACCTGGCGGAAATCCGCTGTCAGACAGGCGGCGAGCTTCTGACCAGGAGCGGGTGCTACGCGCGTCGCCGGTGGCGCAGTGACGCGTGGGCATGAATGTGTCATAGCTGCACTTTAAGAAAGAAGTGAGATGACCACGTATTCCAACGAAGCGGTACTTGAAGCGCTGCGGCGAGCGCAATATCGTCAGGTTCCCTGGGCCAGAAGGCCGGGTGTCTTCCAATATCTTCGCGCGCTGGGGCTGATGGACACCGTTCGCCAGCGAACCGTCGCACCGGCGCCAGGCTTTCATGCTCCCGTCGACATCGCCGTGCTCACCGAACGCGGCAAAGCGGAGTTTGCGCGGCTCGAGCACGACGAGCGTCTGCTCACATGGACAGCGCAACGGATGAACGATTATGTTCTCGGCGCGGCCGAACCGCAGTCCGCCGCGACAGCCGAAGTCAGGTCTTAGCTCAAGGTTCATCGCTTATCTGAACTGAGTCACGGTCCGCCTGGGCCTGTCACCCCCTCGGCGGGCCGTCGCTAACGTCGACCGGTCGCGGTGCGCGTTCGGGGCCGAATCTCGGCTTCCCCATCGACGAGGCGGCGACGCGATCCGCGCAGGCCGTTGCGCGCCTTTCATGCCATCAACGCCTCGAGGGCGAAAAAAAGCCCGTATCACGAAGATACGGGCATACCGGAATTACTACTGCCACGCTGTGCTAATGGCGTTGAGTCAGACCGGTACTGTGTCCGGTGGTTCCCCAATCGTAAGTGCGCGATGCAAGATAGTGGGCACCGCGTCGCGCCCCGCGCCGTCCGGAGCTACGACTTACTAACTCAACGCCGCCGCTGATCCTCACGCGGCGCATCGGGCCGTGCCCGCACATTGCTGGCGATATCGCCGCGGAGATCGCCACGCGGCGTCGGCGGCGTGAAGTCGCGATTATGGGCCTCGCTTTGCTGCCGCGCTTCCAGCGTGGCTTGGCGGTCCGGGCGCCAGTTCCACCCTTGCGGGCGTTGTTGCGCAATTGCGGGCGCGGCCATCGCCATCGATGAAATCACAATGCCGCACAACAGCAGTGACATTGGTTTCATTCCGAATTCCCCCTCAACCTTGAGCCCCTCGACTCAAGGCCTGTTTGCATAAGTATTAAGGTATGCCGGGGTACGAAAGCACGCTGTAATTAATAGTAAATGGATGTTTCACCCGGAGCTATCGGGTAGTTTGGGAGTCTGAGGCAGCGCGCAAGGAGCGCTGTGGCGGTCATGCGGGAGGCGCGACGAAAGGGGCGCGCGAAGGGGATAGGCGGCGTCTGGAGGCGACCGTCAAATACTGGCGCGTCGTGGGCGCGCACGCAATCGTCGAAAAGTCGGCTCGATAAAAAACCGGGCGCCCACAGGCGCCCGGTGACAGCGTAGTTTCGCGTCAGGCCATCTTGACCGGCGCGCGCCACGATTCCGGATTGGTCCAGAACGCGCCGCGTAGACGGTCGCGGCTCGGCGGTGCTGGCGGTTTCGCGGCCGTTGCGCCGATCCGGCCGCGCAGCGAGATTTCGCGGCCGCTCGTGCCAAGCCGTTTCACAATTTCAGCGAGCGTGCCATCGGCTTGCCACTCGTCGAAGCGCCGGCGGCAAGTCGGCGGGGACGGGTAGCGGCCCGGCAACTTGGACCAGCCTTCGCCTGTCGACAAGACCCAAAGCACGGCGTTGACCACCGCCCGAGCTTCCACGCGCGGTCGACCGCGCCGTTCGCTGCGCGCCGGCTCGGCGCAGAACAAAGCCTCGACCAGCGCCCACTCGTTATCTCTTAAATCGTCGAACAGCATCATGTTTCACCTCAGCGAAGCTAACTCCGGTGCGCTGCCCCGCGCCGCGCACTCTTCACGCACTCGATGGGCGAGTGCCAAAGGGGACCGGCTTGCCACGGATTGCCATCGGAAATCATGGCGCCGACCCTGTGCGTTTCACAACGCACGAAGTGTGCCAATTTGCTGCCGATTGCCTGAAAGCCCCGTGGCGGCGGGCCAACGCGGGCGCCAACCAGGGCCGTATAAGAATCCAAAAAACCCATCTCGCAAATCGGGACAATCACCAATCTTGGGCAGATAGGCCCGGCCGGCGTGCATCCGCGCCTTTTTGCTGCATTGCAGCGACCGCGTGGACAGTGCTATGCCGCATGGATTTGGCCGTACAATGCGCATCAAACCAAGCTATTGATGAGGTGAGTAAATGAATGTAACGCTGCGACAGCTCAGGGTTTTCATCGAGGTGGGGCGCTTGCAAAGCTTCAGTCGGGCCGGCGACGAAATCGGGCTCACGCAGTCGGCGGTCAGTCGCTGCGTGCGCGAGCTCGAAAGCGAGATCGGCCTGAAGCTCATCGATCGCACGACGCGCGAAGTGCAACTAACCGACGTAGGCGGCAACCTCGTGTCGAGCGTGTCGCGACTGCTGTCGGATCTCGACGACGCGTTGCGCGAGATCCGCGAAATCGGCGAGCAGCGCCGCGGACGCGTGGTGGTCGCGGCGAGCCCGACCGTCGCGTGCCGGCTGATGCCGCGCGTAGTCGCGTCGTGCGGACAGCAGTTTCCTTATGTGACGCTTGGGCTGCGCGACGACGTGCAAAGCGACGTAGTGCGCAAGGTGAAGTCGGGTGAAGTGGACTTCGGCGTGATCATCGGCCCGTTCTCCGACGACGATCTGCTCAGCGAGACGCTGATGACGGACTCGTTCTGCATCGTGTCGCGTGACGATCACCGGCTCGCCGCGCGCAAGCAGGTTACGTGGAAGGACCTCGACGGCGAGCAACTCGTGATGCTCGATTATGCGTCCGGCAGCCGCCCCCTCATCGATGCCGTGATGCAGGCGCAGGGCGTGAACGCTACTGTGGTGCAGGAACTCGGCCATTCGGCGACGGTGTTCGGGCTCGTCGAGGCGGGCGTCGGGATCAGCGTGCTGCCGTGGCTCGCGCTGCCGCTGCCGGCGGGGGCGGCGCTGGTCGCGCGTCCGCTGGTGCCGCGAGCGGAACGCCGCGTCGAACTGGTGCGGCGGCGCGACCGGTCGCTGTCGCCCGCGGCCGAGGCGGTGTGGAATCTGATCCGCCAGTCGCCGGGCCGGGCCGAGGAGTTGAATTAACGGGAGGGATCGCGTGCGATCCGTCCGACTGGTGGATTGGCGCCGGGCGCGGCCCGCCGCCCACACGCCGCCTACTGCTACTCGCTTCGCCGCTGTCCGGTTACCCGGTCCGCTAAACTACCACCTTCATCGCGCACGCCTTCGCGGTTGCGCCCCGAGCCTCTTATCCTTCACCCACCCGGAAGCCTCGATGAGCGAATTGGACCTGCCCGTGCCCTCCATCCCGACTGCGCGCGACGTCGTACGCGCGCTGCGTCCATCGCAAATCCGTGAAGTCGCGAACGCTGGTTTCGGCGTCGACGACGTGCTGCCGTTCTGGTTCGGCGAGTCCGATCGCGTCACACCCGCATTCATCCGCGACGCCGCGAGCGCTGCGCTCGCCGCCGGCGCGACGTTTTACACGCACAATCTCGGCATCGCGCCATTGCGCGCGGCACTCGCGGGCTACGTCAGCGAGTTGCACGGGGCGACGTCGCCCGAGCACGTCGCGGTCACGAGCGCGGGCGTCAACGCGCTGATGCTCGCCGCGCAGCTGGTGGTCGGCGTCGGCGACCGCGTCGTCGCGGTGACGCCGCTATGGCCGAATCTGGTCGAAATCCCGAAGATTCTCGGCGCGCATGTCGAAACCGTCGCGCTCGGCTACGGGGAACGCGGCTGGGAGCTCGACGTCGGGCAATTGCTGACCGCGCTGACGCCTGACACGAAGATGCTGATGATCAACTCGCCGAACAACCCGACCGGCTGGGTGATGAATCGCGACGACCAGCGCAGCGTGCTCGAACAATGCCGGCGGCACGGCATCTGGATCGTCGCAGACGAGGTCTATGAGCGGCTCTACTATCCCGGCGACGACGCCGCCCAGGCGGCCGGTGTGCGCACCGCGCCATCGTTTCTCGACCTCGCGACACGCGACGAACGCGTGATCTGCGTGAATTCGTTCTCGAAAGCCTGGCTGATGACGGGGTGGCGGCTCGGCTGGATCGTCGCGCCGACCGCGTTGATGGGCGACCTGGCGAAGCTGGTCGAGTACAACACTTCGTGCGCGCCGTCGTTCGTGCAGCAGGCGGGCATCGCGGCGCTCCAGCAGGGGGAGCGTTTTACGCAGCAGCTGGTGCGCGATCTGAGGACGTCGCGCGATCATCTGGTGCGCGCGCTGTCGGCGGTTCCCGGCGTCGATGTGAAGGCCCCGCTGGGCGCGATGTATCTGTTCTTCTCGATGCCGGGCTCGACGCGCAGTCTCGATTTGTGCAAGGCGATGGTGCGGGAGGCCGGGCTCGGCGTGGCACCAGGCAGCGCGTTCGGGCCGCAGGGCGAGGGATTCGTGCGCTGGTGCTACGCGTGCGATACGGTGCGGCTCGATACCGGCGTCGAGCGCTTGACGCGGTTTCTGGCGCGCCACGCCGGTGCCTGAGCATGCGGCCTCGTACGCCCCCCGCGCTCCGCGCCGCGAGTGGCGAAAAGCCGCGAATCGTGAGAATCTTCTTGCTGGCCACTCGACCCGGGCGGGCGCCGCCACACCGGTCAGCGCCGCAGCGGAAGATGCAGGGCAGATCGCGGCTTTACGCCCCGGTCGTTTTTGCGTAATATGGCGCTCAGTCACGCGATTCCTTTCAGGAATATCGCCGCTCCGTCCGGCTGGGTCTGGCTCGATAAGTCTGTTCGCCACCCCCCGGTGCGTGCTCCCATCAATATGACCGATCAAAATCGGGCGAGCGCGTCTTCAGTTCCACATCGTCTGTTTGATCCGGTTCTTTGACCACAGGGTCTGACCTAGCTGCATGAATACCCAAGAGGCGAAGATCGTCCTCGAGACTGCCTTGATCTGCGCGCAGGAGCCGTTAAAGCTCGGCGAATTGCGCAAGCTCTTTGCCGACGGCGTGTCGGCAGACACTGTTCGGACCTTGCTCGAAGACCTGAAGCGGGACTGGTCTGGGCGCGGTGTGGAGCTGGTCGGGCTGGCGTCGGGCTGGCGGTTTCAAAGCAAGCCCGCGATGCGTTCGTACCTGGATCGGCTGCATCCGGAAAAACCGCCGAAGTATTCGCGCGCGGTGCTCGAAACGCTCGCGATCATTGCCTACCGGCAACCGGTGACGCGGGGCGATATCGAAGAAATTCGCGGTGTGACGGTGAATACGCAGGTCGTCAAGCAGCTCGAGGATCGCGGCTGGATCGAGGTGATCGGTCATCGCGACGTGCCGGGGCGTCCGGCGCTGTATGCGACCACGCGCCAGTTCCTCGATGACCTTGGCCTAACGGCCCTTGACGAGTTGCCTCCGCTTGCCGATCCGTCCGCACAACTGAACGCAGATCTGCTGGGTCAGCACGCGATCGAGTTTGCCGAGGGCGACGCGCAAAGCCTGCAGCAGCCGGTGCAGGATGCCGGGCACGACATGGCGGGTGAGGCTGGCGAGCCGGCTCCGCCGGAAGCGGCGCAGCACGCCGCGTCGGGATTTGAAGCAGCGCCGCACGAGACGGTAGCCGAGTCGACGCTCGAACCGGAGCCCCGTGCGGAAGCGAGCGGGCAGGCCGGCACGACGAATGCGTCAGACGCGTCGAGCGCGCCGCACGACACGGAACAACAGCCCGAACCGGCACCCACGGCAGCGCAGACCAGCGTCGCCGGCTCGGCACAGCATTACGATCCGGTCGCCCAGACCGATCCGGCAACACCCGCGCACGGCTCGGGCGTAGCTCGCAATACGGAGCACGCTGCCGAGCGGAACCCGATCGAGGCGGCGCACGACGATCCCGAGGATCGCCGCGATGCCGCGCAGGACGCAGGTTTTCTGACCGACGACGAAACCGAGTCGCGCAGCGCCTGACGTAACCGAACTTTTTTGCCGCGCCCGCAACGGGCGCGCGCGACCTGACATTTTGAGGTTGTTTTGACACATACCCACGACACCGATTCGTCCGAATCCGAGCGCCCCGTGCCGTCGACACGGACCGACGAACGCACTACGCAAGCGTCGACAGGCGAGGGCGAGCGCCCGGCTCATGGCGCGGAAGCAGAGGACGAAGAGCGCCCCCGCCGCGGTCTGCGTCGCGGGCCGCGCAGCCTGATCGCGCGACGCCGCGCCGGCGCGAAGACGAAGGCAGCCGAGGGCGCGCCCGCGCAAGGCGCGCAGGTCGTCGCCGAAACGCCGCCGGACGGCGAGGTCGTCGCCCTGGTCCGCACGCCGCGCAAGGACGCGGGTGCGAAACAGGGCGGGCGTCGTAACGCCGGCGGCGCAAAGCGCGAGGGCGCGTCACGCGAAGACCAGCGCGAACGTCAGCCGCGCGAAGGTCAACGTGAGGGCCAGCGCCAGAATCGCCGCGGCGCCGATGCGACCGCGGAGTCAGCTCAGGACGATCTGTTCTCATACGTGACGTCGCCCGCATTCGATGCCGACAACACCACGACTGGCGGCGTACGCGCGCCGATGCTGCGCCGTGGCAAGGCAGCGGTCCCGAAGCGCGTGCTGTCGCCCGATGACGACGCGCCGAAGCTGCACAAGGTGCTCGCCGAGGCGGGCATGGGCTCGCGCCGCGACATGGAAGAGCTGATCATCGCCGGCCGCGTGTCGGTGAACGGCGAACCGGCGCACATCGGCCAGCGCATCATGCCGACCGACCAGGTCCGCATCAACGGCAAGCCGGTCAAGCGCAAGGTCGCCGGCAAGCCGCCGCGCGTGCTGCTGTACCACAAACCGACCGGCGAAATCGTCAGCCACGCGGACCCGGAGGGCCGTCCATCGGTGTTCGATAAGCTGCCACCGATGAAAACCGCCAAGTGGGTCGCGGTCGGGCGTCTCGACTTCAACACTGAAGGTCTGCTGATGCTGACCACCTCGGGCGATCTCGCGAACCGGTTCATGCATCCGCGTTATAGCGTCGAGCGCGAATACGCGGTGCGTGTCGTCGGCGAACTCGCCGAGGGTATGCGTCAGAAGTTGCTAAACGGCGTCGAACTCGAGGACGGCCCGGCGAATTTCCTGCGCATCCGCGACGGCGGCGGCGAAGGCACGAATCACTGGTACCACGTCGCGCTCGCTGAAGGGCGGAATCGCGAGGTACGCCGCATGTTCGAAGCGGCCGGCCTGATGGTCAGCCGGCTGATCCGTACGCGCCATGGCCCGATCTCCCTGCCGCGTGGTCTGAAGCGCGGCCGCTGGGAAGAACTCGAGGACAATCAGGTGCGCGCACTGATGGCATCGGTCGGCCTGAAGGCGCCGACTGAGGAGCGCGGTAGCCGCAATGCGGCGCCGGAGCGTCGTCAGCCGGATCCGATGCAGACGTCGATGGGCTTTATCAATCGCGAGCCGGTGCTGATGTCGCACAGCCGCTTCGAGCAGCAGCCGCGCGGACAGGGTCGCCGTGGCGCGGCTGGTGGTGGCTTCGGCGCGGGCATGGGGGGCGGCACTGGTTCTGGTGTCGGTGTGGGCAATCGCGGCGCCGGGGGGCAGCGCGGCCGCGACGTCGACGGCAATCGCGCGTCGTCGCCCAACGGCGACCGTGCGCGCACTGGGGGCAAGCGTGCCAGCGCGCCCGGCAACAGCGGCGGGAATCGAGGGCCGGCCGGCAATCGTGGCGGCAACGCCAACCGTGCCGGCGGCAACGCGGGTTCGGGCGGCGCGAATCGTGGCGGCGGCACGGCGCGCGGTCGCTCGCGCGGCCGTTGAGCGGGGCGCTGTACCGCGTTTGAGGGGTGGCCGTTGAACGGCCATACCCTTCGTGCAGTTCGCACTACCTGCCAGGCTGATATGACTCCCGGTGTCAATCGGGATCGGTTTTTTAGTTTTTCGAATTCATGTTGCCGGAATTTCCTCAGGGCGGCGTAGCAGTACGCTTCGACGGTGGATCAAGCTGATATCCGCGGGTTGGGTACCGCACTACAGATGTCCGCCCAATGAGCCTGCCGCTATCTAGAACCGCAAGTCGGATGCAGTAGTCCGTTGCGTAGCCTGGTCGCGGGTTACTCGTCCCAAGCGAGAGTAGAAAGGCCTTCACGCGTTGCCGTGCGCGCTTCAGGTCGTCTTTGGCGCCACCCACGTCCGTGCCGGATCGCGGAACGCTTCGTCGTCCTCGCTCGGCACGTACACTGCGGAGAGGTCACCGGCGCGCATGCACCCGAATCTATTCTGCACGAACTGCCGGTAAAGTCCGAAGCCGCATGGACCGGCCTCGTAGACAACGCAGATGTACCGCGCTTTCGCCTGCAGGCGCCTGCACAGGTGATCGATATCCGCCTGCGTCGTGCCGATCTTGCCCAGCAGTTCGACTTCGCCCGGGCCCGACGCATCCGCGACTGTGATCGAGTCCTTGTGTATGTACATCGAGACCGACGCACAGCGTGCTATCGTGTTCCATGCTGGCCTCCGTGCCGGAAATCGCCGGAAGCGGCCTTGTCCGCACTGTGCTGCTCTGGCTGCAATGCTAACCCGCGTTTGATTTCTCACGGCAGGCCAGCCATTGCCTCACGGGAGTCATACTGACTAGCAATGTCGAGTGCTTCCCTGCCAAGCCGTTTATCGTTTTTGGCGATTTTATGCCGCCTCTCGTTTGCCGCGTTCGAGCGGCGTTCCAATGCGTCAAACGCCGTGCGAAACTGCGCTGAAGACCGATAGGACGCATCGCTGCAAAGTATTGGCGTAGCCCGGCCGGCTCCCTTTCCCGACGGCTCGGGCGACCTTGCAAAAGCCCGGATTTGCCGCCACATTGTCGAAAGATTCCTATCAAATCAAGCGGAAATGCGCGTCGCCCGGCGTTCCGCAGATTGCGTTTGGGCCGAAAAATGGCTACAATCGCGAAGTCGCTGGGCGTACGGTTTCATCATGTGCGGCTCAGGTGCGACCACCGGCAATAAGATGATGGGCGTTCAGCCCATTTTTTTTTGCCGCTCAGTTCATCGTGGTTCGGCATCTCGGGTTCGCACGAACGTGCGCCGGCTTGGCGCGCGGCCCGCATTGGTTGTTTGCAGAAGAGGCGAGGCTCGCTGCGCGAACATCTAAGAGGGCACTGTGCAACTGACGGAACTGATTGAAACCACGGTCGTGGGACTCGGCTACGAGCTCGTCGATCTCGAGCGCACCGGGCGCGGCATGTTGTGTATCTATATCGACCAGCCAGCCGGCATCGCAATCGAAGACTGCGAGAAAGTCACGCGTCAGCTCCAGCACGTTCTGACGGTCGAAAATATCGATTACGAGCGGCTCGAAGTATCGTCGCCCGGTCTCGACCGCCCGCTGAAAAAACTGGCGGATTTTGAACGTTTCGCGGGCAGCGAAGCGGTTATCACACTGAAAAAGCCATTGGACGGTCGGAAGTCGTACCGGGGTATTTTGCATGCTCCGCAGGGCGAGACGATCGGTCTGGAATTTGAAGGAAAAGAAGGTGCCGCGATGCTCGATTTCACGCTCGCGGACATGGACAAGGCGCGCCTTGTTCCGAAAGTTGACTTTAGGAGCCGCAAACAATGAGTCGCGAAGTGTTGATGCTGGTGGATGCGCTGGCACGCGAGAAGAATGTCGACAAGGACGTGGTATTTGCCGCGCTCGAAGCGGCTCTCGCTTCGGCCTCCAAGAAACTCTTCGAAGAAGATGCGGACATCCGCGTCCACATCGACCGTGAAAGCGGCGAGCACGAAACGTTTCGCCGCTGGAAGGTGGTGCCGGACGAAGCAGGTCTGCAGGAACCGGATCAGGAAATTCTGCTGTTCGAGGCGCGCGAGCAGCAGCCCGATATTCAGCTCGACGAGTTTATCGAGGAGCCGGTTCCGTCGATCGAATTCGGCCGTATCGGCGCGCAGGCCGCCAAGCAGGTGATCCTGCAGAAGGTGCGCGACGCCGAGCGCGAGCAGATCCTGAGCGACTTCCTCGAGCGCGGCGAACACATCATGACCGGCTCGGTGAAGCGTCTCGACAAGGGCAACTTCATCGTCGAATCGGGCCGCGTCGAAGCGTTGCTGCGCCGCGACCAGCTGATCCCGAAGGAAAACCTTCGGGTGGGCGACCGCGTGCGCGCGTATATCGCGAAGGTCGACCGCACAGCGCGTGGTCCGCAGATCGAGCTGTCGCGTACGGCGCCGGAATTCCTGATGAAGCTGTTCGAGATGGAAGTGCCGGAAATCGAGCAGGGCCTGCTCGAGATCAAAGCGGCGGCTCGCGATCCGGGCGTGCGTGCGAAGATCGGCGTGGTGGCTTATGACAAGCGCATCGATCCGATCGGCACTTGCGTCGGTATTCGCGGCTCGCGCGTGCAGGCCGTACGCAACGAGCTCGGTGGCGAAAACGTTGACATCGTGCTATGGTCGGAAGACCCCGCCCAGTTCGTGATCGGCGCGCTCGCGCCGGCAGCCGTGCAGTCGATCGTCGTCGATGAAGAAAAGCATTCGATGGACGTCGTCGTCGACGAGAACGAACTCGCGGTTGCGATCGGCCGCAGCGGCCAGAACGTGCGGCTTGCCAGCGAGCTCACCGGCTGGCAGATCAACATCATGACGCCGGACGAATCTGCGCAGAAGCAGAATCAGGAACGCGGCGTCCTGCGCGACCTGTTCATGGCGCGTCTCGATGTCGACGAGGAAGTCGCCGACATCCTGATCGACGAAGGCTTCACGAGCCTCGAAGAGATCGCCTACGTGCCGCTCAACGAAATGCTCGAAATCGAGGCATTCGACGAAGACACCGTTCACGAACTGCGCAACCGCTCGCGCGACGCGCTGTTGACGATGGCGATCGCGAACGAAGAAAAGGTCGAGAATGTAGCGCTCGACCTGAAGAGCCTGGACGGCATGGACGCCGACCTGCTCGCGAAACTGGCCGAACATCAGATCCAGACGCGCGACGAACTCGCCGAGCTGGCCGTGGATGAACTGGTTGAGATGACTGGGATGGGAGAGGATGCCGCTAAGGCGTTGATCATGAAAGCACGTGAACACTGGTTCCAGTGAGAAATGACCATGGCGCACTGAATTGAACGCGGCCGTCAGGCCGCATGACCCGATGCTAACCGCAAGGAATCGGTCCTTGCATTAAGAGGAATGAATGGCGAGTAACAACGTAGCCCAATTTGCCGCGGAACTGAAAATGCCTGCAGGCGTGCTGCTTGAGCAGCTGCAGGCAGCTGGCGTCACAAAAGCGAGCGAAGCCGACTCCTTGTCCGAAACGGACAAGGCGCGTCTGCTCGACCACTTGCGCAAGTCTCACGGCTCGACTGATGCAGACAAGCGCAAGATCACGCTGACGAAACGGCATACGTCGGAGATCAAGCAGTCCGATGCGACGGGCAAAGCTCGCACCATTCAGGTCGAGGTGCGCAAGAAGCGCACGTTCGTCCGCCGCGACGAGACCGTCGCGGAAGGCGGGGATGCATCGAATCATGTGGCCGAGAACGCGGACGCCGAAGATCTCGAACTGCAGCGTCGCGAGGAAGAAGCACGTCACGAAGCCGAGCTGCTCGAAAAGCAGGCGCAGGAGCTGAAGGCGCGCCAGGAACAGCTCGAGCGCGAAGAAGCCGAGCGTCAGGCGCGCGAGCAGTCCGCGGAAGCCGAGCGTCAGCGCGCGGAAGAAGATGCGAAGAAGCGTGCAGCGGCTGCGGTCGAGGCGGCGGCTCGCGAGAAGGCCCAGCAGGCGGCGGCGAAAGCCGCTGCACCGGTTGCCGAGAAGGCAAGCGAGCAGGACGACGAACGCGCGGCAGCGGAACGCGCCGCGCAACGCGAAGCCGCGAAGAAAGCGGAAGACGCCGCGCGCGTGGCCGCCGAGAAGGCGCGCGCCGAACAGGAGGAAATCGCCAAGCGCCGCGCGGCGGCCGAAGCCGAAGCGCGCGCGATTCGCGAAATGATGAACACGCCGCGCAAGGTGCAGGTGAAGGCGCCGGAACCGGCACCGAAGCCCGCCGAGCCGGCCAAGGCGGCCGAAGCCAAGGGCACGCTGCACAAGCCGGCGCGTCCGGCTGGTGAAGCACCGGCGCGCCCGGCAGCCAGGAAGCCGTCAGCCGCCGCGACTCCGGCGCCCGCGAGCGCACCGTCGGCGGGCGACAAGAAGAAGCCGGGCGGCGGAAAGAGCGGCTGGCAGGACGACGCAGCGAAGCGCCGCGGCATCAAGACGCGCGGCGATTCGAGCGGCGGCGTCGATCGTGGCTGGCGCGGCGGTCCGAAGGGGCGTGGCAAGCATCAGGAGCAGGCCACCACGTTCCAGGCGCCGACCGAACCGATCGTGCGTGAAGTGCATGTGCCGGAAACCATCACGGTCGCGGATCTCGCGCACAAGATGGCGGTGAAGGCTTCGGAAGTCATCAAGGTGATGATGAAGCTCGGCCAGATGGTCACGATCAACCAGATGCTGGACCAGGAAACGGCGATGATCATCGTCGAGGAACTGGGCCACCATGCGCTCGCGGCGAAGCTGGACGATCCGGAAGCCATGCTGGTCGAAGGCGAAGCGAGCGACGCCGAAGCGCTGCCACGTCCGCCGGTCGTCACGGTGATGGGCCACGTCGACCACGGCAAGACCTCGCTGCTCGACTACATCCGCCGCGCGAAGGTTGCGGCAGGCGAAGCGGGCGGTATTACGCAGCACATCGGCGCCTACCACGTCGAAACGCCGCGCGGCGTGATCACGTTCCTCGACACGCCGGGTCACGAAGCCTTTACGGCAATGCGTGCCCGCGGTGCAAAGGCGACCGACATCGTGATCCTGGTGGTGGCCGCCGACGACGGCGTGATGCCGCAGACGAAGGAAGCGATCTCCCACGCGAAGGCTGGCGGCGTGCCGCTCGTCGTCGCGATCAACAAGATCGACAGGCCGGAAGCGAATCCGGATCGCGTGAAGCAAGAGCTCGTCACGGAAGGCGTCGTGCCGGAAGAGTACGGCGGCGACTCGCCGTTCGTGCCGGTGTCGGCGAAGACCGGCACGGGCATCGACGATCTGCTCGAAAACGTGCTGCTGCAGGCCGAGGTGCTGGAGCTGAAGGCACCGGTCGAATCGCCGGCCAAGGGTCTCGTCATCGAAGCGAAGCTCGACAAGGGTAAGGGTCCGGTCGCAACGATCCTCGTCCAGTCGGGTACGCTGAACCGCGGCGACGTCGTGCTGGCAGGCAGCGCCTACGGTCGCGTGCGTGCCATGCTCGACGAAACCGGCAAGCCGACCAAGTCCGCGGGTCCGTCGATCCCGGTCGAAATCCAGGGTCTGTCGGAAGTGCCGCAGGCTGGCGAAGAAGTGATCGTGATGCCGGACGAGCGCAAGGCGCGTGAAGTTGCGCTGTTCCGTCAGGGCAAGTTCCGCGACGTCAAGCTCGCAAAGCAGCAGGCCGCGAAGCTCGAGAACATGCTCGAGCAGATGGGCGAGGGCGAAGTGCAGTACCTGCCGCTCATCGTCAAGGCCGACGTGCAGGGTTCGCAGGAAGCGCTGGTGCAGTCGCTGCAGAAGCTCTCCACCGACGAAGTACGTGTGCAGATCGTGCACGGAGCGGTCGGCGGCATCAGCGAGTCGGACGTCAATCTCGCGACGGCGTCGAAGGCGGTCATCATCGGCTTCAACACCCGCGCGGATGCGCAGGCTCGCAAGCTCGCGGAAGCTAATGGCGTCGACATCCGCTACTACAACATCATCTACGACGCCGTGGATGAGGTGAAGGCGGCAATGTCGGGCATGCTGGCGCCGGAGAAGCGCGAAGTCGTGACGGGCACGGTCGAAGTACGCCAGGTATTCAAGGTGCCGAAGGTCGGCACGGTGGCCGGCTGTATGGTCACGGACGGTTTCGTCAAGCGCTCGTCGTCGGTGCGCGTGCTGCGCAACAACGTCGTCATCTTCACGGGCGAGCTCGATTCGCTCAAGCGGTTCAAGGACGATGTGAAGGAAGTCCGTCAGGGCTTCGAGTGCGGTATGTCGATCAAGAACTTCAACGATATCGTCGAAGGCGATCAGTTCGAAGTCTTCGAGGTCACCGAAGTCGCGCGTACGCTGTAATTCACGCGGCACGTCACAGCGGGCGGAACGGGCTTGACGCCCGCTCCGCCCGTTGTTTTTGAGCCAGCAGTGTCGAGTTTGTTGCTGGCTTGGTTGCCGCGTTCGTCGCAAATGGACTCTCACCCGCCGCGGCGACCGCGACGCCGTCGTATCGAACGAATATCGAACACGGCTCGCGCGAACCAATTTTTTGCATCCGTCTTAGCGGAGCACACAACACCATGCCTAAGAAACGTACTACTCCCAATCGCAACGTGCAGATCGCCGATCAGATCCAGCGCGACCTGGCTGAGCTGCTGCGCGAGGTCAAGGATCCGCGCATCGGCATCGTCACGTTTCAGAGCGTCGAGCTGACGCCCGACTACGCGCACGCGAAGGTCTACTTCACGACGCTGACGGGCGACCCGCAGCAAACGCTCGAAGCGCTGACGCACGCTGCCGGCCATCTGCGCAATCTGCTGTTCAAGCGCCTGCATATCCACACGGTGCCGACGCTGCATTTCCACTACGACAAGACGATCGAGCGCGCCGTGGAGATGTCGCGTCTGATCGACGAGGCAAATTCCACGCGCGCGAAAGACGACTGAGCGTCTGCCATGCCGTGGCGTTCCACGTAGCGCGCGGCGCCGTTTTTCGTATTTCCCGAACGTTCTGCCTCCCTCGACATGACCGCACCTCAACGCCCCCGCGTGCCGCGTCGCGCGCTCGACGGCGTGCTGCTGCTCGACAAGCCGCTCGGCCTGTCGAGCAACGACGCGCTGGTTCGCGCGAAACGTCTTTACCTGGCGAAAAAGGCGGGCCACACCGGCACGCTCGATCCGCTGGCAACCGGCCTGCTGCCGCTGTGTTTCGGCGAGGCCACCAAGTTTTCGCAAGACTTGCTCGAAGCCGACAAGACCTACGAGGCGACGATGCGCCTCGGTATCCGCACGACCACCGGCGACGCCGAAGGCGAGGCGTTCGACATCCGCGACGTCGACTGCGACGAAGCGGCGGTGCGGGCGGCCTTGCCGAAATTCATAGGCGAGATCGTTCAGATTCCGCCGATGTACTCGGCGCTCAAGCGCGATGGCAAGCCGCTGTACGAGTACGCGCGCGCTGGCCAGACGGTCGAACGGGAAGGGCGGCAGGTGACGATTCGCGCGCTCGAGCTGATTGCGTGCGCGTTGCCGGATGTGACGTTTAGCGTGACGTGCAGCAAGGGCACCTATGTGCGCACGCTTGCCGAGGATATCGGCGAGGCGCTCGGCTGCGGCGCGCATCTGGTCGCGCTGCGGCGCACGGGCGTCGGCGCGCTGACGCTGGAGCATTCAGTCACGCTCGACGCGTTGTCCGACGCGACTGAACTCGAACGCGACGCATGGCTGCAACCGGTCGACACGCTGCTGTCGACGTTCCCGCAGGTCTGTCTGAACGACGATGACACGCGCCGCTTCCTTCACGGCCAGCGCCTGAAGCTGTCGTCGTTGACGATCGCCGCCGACGCGGTGACTGCCCCGCGCGTAAGGGTGTACTCGGCGCAGGGGCGGCTTCTCGGGGTCGCGAAGCCGGGCGAAGGCGTGCTCGCACCCGACCGTCTGATCGTGACGACGGAGAGCTAGAGGTCGCCGTTTTGCCAGCCCGGCGCGGACAATAAAATAAACGGGATCGCCATCGAGGCGATCCCGTTTTGATCATGCCCTCCGGTGGAGCGATGTCGAACTAAAGCAACACCACAAACACCCCCTCAATGCGCCGCGGCCGCCGCCGCTCCCGCATCGCCGCCTGCCCGTTCCGGCCGCGTGATCCAGATGAGCGCGATCAGCGAGATAAAAATACCGGCCGAAATGAAGAACAGATCGTTTACGCCGAGCTGCGCGGCCTGCTGCGTGACCATGGTATTGAAGAGACCATAGGTCTGCTGCTGATCCAGGCCCGCCGCGCCCATCTGACGAATCGATTGACCGAACGCCGGGTTGTAAGCATTCGCCTGCTCGGTCAGTTGCGCGTGATGCATGATCGTGCGGTGATCCCAGGCGGTCTGGAAGATCGACGTGCCGATACCGCCGCACATGATCCGCACGAAGTTCGACAACCCCGAGGCCGCTGGAATCCGATGGCCCGGCAAGCCCGACAGCGTGATCGACACGAGCGGAATAAAGAAGCCGGCCATACCGATACCTTGAATCAGCGTGGGTAGCATCAGCGAGTACGTATCGACGCCCGTCGTATAACGCGAGCGCATCCAGAAACACAGCGCGAAAATCAGGAACGACAGCGTCGCGATATAGCGCGGATCGGTACGCGGCAGCACCTTGCCGGTCAGCGGCGACAACAGGACCGCGAACACACCGACGGGTGCCATCACGAGTCCGGCTTCGGTCGCCGTGTAGCCGATATCCGTCTGCAGCCACAGCGGCAACAGCACGAGATTGCCGAAGTAAAGCCCATAGCCGATCGACAGCGCGATCGTGCCGCCGGTGAAATTGCGCCGGCTGAACAGCGACAGATCAACCACCGGATGCTCGGCCGTCAACTCCCATACGATGAAGAACGCGAGCGCGATCACCGCGACGAGCGCGAGCGCGACGATCGTCGTCGACGAGAACCAGTCGAGGTCCTTGCCCTTGTCGAGCATCACCTGAAGCGAGCCGACCCAGACGATCAGAAGACCGAGGCCGACTCCGTCGATTGGCGCCTTCCTGATGACTGAATCGCGGTTACGGAAGATCATCCACGTCGCGGCGGCCGCGACCGCACCGACGGGAATGTTGACGTAGAAGATCCACGGCCACGAGATGTTGTCGGAAATCCAGCCGCCGAGAATCGGACCGGCAACCGGTGCGATCAGCGTGGTCATCGCCCACATCGATAGCGCCATCGGCGCCTTCGCGCGCGGATAGCTCGCGAGCAGCAGCGTCTGCGACAGCGGGATCATCGGGCCGGCCACCGCGCCTTGCAGCACGCGCGACGCAAGCAGGAACGGCAGGTTCGGCGACAGCCCGCACATCCATGACGACAGCACGAACAGCACGATCGACGCCATGAACAGCCGCACCTGGCCGATGCGGTCGGTGAGCCAGCCGGTCAGCGGCACCGAGATCGCGTTGGCCACCGCGAACGACGTAATCACCCACGTGCCCTGGTCGGACGATACGCCGAGGTCGCCGGAAATGGAGGGGATCGACACATTCGCGATCGACGTGTCGAGCACGTTCATGAACACGGCGAGCGACACCGCGATGGTGCCGATCACCAGTTGCGCGCCCTCGAGCGGCGGGTGAGGGACTTGCGCCTGAGCCTGAGCCATTAAAAGAGCCTTCTATGAATCATCGGGCGGACCTTCAGCTCTTATGGGCCACAGGTTTCGCGGCGGCCGCGGCGCTCGCCGCGGTCGACTTCTGCGCGCCGCCGTTCGCGTTCGCGCCGGCATTTTCCGAGATGATGCGGGCGATTTCCGCATCGGCTTCCGCGCCGTACTTGTCGAAGACGTTGGTCTGGTAAGCCGTGGACGGCGCCTGACCGAGCTGGCCGCCGGTGTCGTCCTTGATGTTCACGTCAGCTTGCATCGACAGACCGATACGCAGCGGATGCTTCTCCAGTTCCTGCGGATCGAGCGAAATACGCACCGGCAGACGCTGCACGACCTTGATCCAGTTGCCGGTCGCGTTCTGCGCGGGCAGCAGCGAGAACGCCGAACCCGTGCCGGCCGAGAAGCCGACCACCTTGCCGTGATACGGCACCGACGAGCCGTAGACGTCGGCCGTCAGTTCGACCGGCTGGCCGATGCGCATGTGCTTCAGTTGCACTTCCTTGAAGTTCGCTTCGACCCACACGTCATGCAGCGGCACGATCGCCATCAGCGGCGAGCCCGGCGAAACGCGCTGGCCGAGCTGCACCGAGCGTTTTGCGACATAGCCTGTGACCGGCGCTGGCAGAGTATTGCGAGCGTGGTTCAGGTATGCGTCGCGCAGCTTCGCGGCGGCGGCCTGCACGTTCGGGTGATCGGCGATCGTGGTGTTCGCGGTCAGCGCGCGGTTTGCCGCGAGTTGCTGTTTGGCGGCGTCGAGCGCGGCTTGCGCGCTCTTCACGGAGTCGCGTGCGTGCGAAATTTCTTCCTGCGATACCGCGCCGGTCTGCGCGACCGTCATACGGCGCTTCAGGTCGTCCTGGGCGCGCGACAGATCGGCCTGGCTCGCCGCGACCCGCGCTTCGTACTGGCTGTCGTCGGCGAACAGACCGCGCACCTGGCGCACGACCTGCGCAAGATTGGCCTCGGCCTGTTCGAGCGCGACGCGCGCGTCGGCCGGGTCGAGCACGACGAGCGGGTCGCCGGCCTTGACGACCTGGGTGTCGTCCGCGTTGACCGCGATCACGGTGCCCGTGACCTGCGGGGTGATCTGTACGACGTTGCCGCTCACGTAGGCGTCGTCGGTGTCTTCATGGAAGCGCGCGACGAGGAAGTAGTACAGGCCGTACGCGATCGCGGCAATCAGAATCACGATGACGAGCAGCGTCATCATGCGCTTGCGTTTGCCGTTGTTCGCCGCTTGCGGTGGAGTGGCGGGCTGCTGGGGGGTGCTCATTGATGTGCTCCGGGTTCTTTTGAACGTCGTCGTTTATTCGGGTGTTCGTGTCTATGCCTGTGCGTCGGCGCGGGCGGGCTCGCTCAGTTCGCGGCGGTGCTCGTGGCGTGGTTCGCAGCGTTGGCCGATGCGGGAGCATCGGTCGGCACGACGAGACCGGTCTGGGTTGCGTCGAATCCGCCGCCCAGTGCCTTGATCAGACCGATCTGCAGACTGCGGCGGCGCATTTGCAGACCCGTGACCGTCTGCTCGGCGGCAAGGCGGTTTTCATCGGCGGTGAGCACCTGCAGCTGCGGCGACAGGCCGGCCTTGTAGCGGATTACGGCGAGCTGGTACGCCTTGCTCGACGCGTCGAGCGCGCGCTGGGCGTCGCCCTCCTGGCGGTCGATCGAGCGGATCGACGACACCTGCGTCGATACGTCCTGCAGCGCGTTGATCAGCGTCTGGTTGTAGTTCGCGACGTCGCCCTCGAAGTCGGCGTAGCGGCCCTTCAACTGCGCGCGCAACGCGCCGGCGTCGAAGATCGGCAGATGGATCGCCGGGCCGAACTGGATCTGACGGCTCGACGCGGTCAGGAAACGACCCCAGCCGAACGCGTCGAAGCCGAAGCCGGCCGCGAGATTCACGTCCGGGTAGAACTCGGCTTTCGCTTCCTTCACGTCATGCATCGCGGCTTCGACCTGCCAGCGCGCGGCGACGATGTCGGCGCGACGCGCCACGAGGTCGGCCGGGATGTTGTCCGGCAGAGCGACCCCGTCGCCGCCGGTGAGCACCGGCTTGTCGATCTGCAGGCCACGGTCCGGGCCTTTGCCGAGCAGCGCGCCCAACTGGTAGCGCACGACGGTGATCTGGCCGTCGAGGTCGGTCAGGTTCGACTGGCTCGTCGCGACGTTGCCGGCGGCGGTCTGCTTCTCGACGTTGGTGTCGAGGCCGGCCGTCACGCGGTCATTCGTGATACGGCCGACGTCCTGGCGGTTCGCGATTTCACGCGCGGCGATGTCGCGGAACGCATACAGCTGCGCTAGCTGGTTGTAGGTGCTCGCGACCGACGCGGCGAGCGTCACGCGCGCCTGCTGCATATCGGCCTCGGCGGCTTTCTGCTGCGACACGGCCTGGCCGAGCCGCTGACGGTTCTTGCCCCACAGGTCGAGATCCCACGACGCGCTCGCGAGCACGTTGTTCTCGCTATACCAGGTGCCGCCGAACGGAGGCGGGTAAAGGGCGTTTGCCGAGTACAGCTCGCGGGTCCACGAATAGCTCGCGCTGACCTTCGGGAACAGCGCTGCGCGCGAACTTTCGATATACGACGAAGCCTTTGCGAGCCGCGCTTGCGCCTGGGCGATCGACGGGCTGCCCTCGAGCGCTTCCGCGATCAGCTTCGGCAGTTGCGGGTCGCCGAACTGGTTGGCCCAGTCGAACGATGGCCACTGGCCGCCCTCGTTGGGCAGACTCTGCGTCGACTCGTACTGCGTCGGCGACGCGATCTGCTTGTCGCTTTTGACGCCGAAGTAGTTCGCGCACCCCGTGAGGGCGAGCGCCGTCACCGCGGCGGCGACAGCGGCCCGGCTCGACAGCGCGGGCGCGGACAGGGAAAGGGATTTCATCGCTCGACTCTTCTTTGAGTGGAATGTATTGATGGACGCAGCAAGCAAGCTATTACGATTTGCTATCGGAATGGCTTGCGGCGTCGCGGGAAAGTCCCGTGTGTTCGCCGGAATTGACGAGCACGCGACGCAGCATGCTCTTCAGGAAGCCCACTTCTTCCGGGGTGAACCCGTTCAGCAGGTTATCGAGCACGCCATTGAAAATGGCCGGCATGCGAGCCGCAATCGCATGGCCTTCCGGCGTCAACGCGAGGCGCACGACGCGCCGGTCTTCGTTACTGCGCACCCGCGTGAGCAGGCCGCGCTTTTCGAGCCGGTCGATCAGGCGCGTGACGGCGCTTGCGTCGATACCGTATTCACGCGCCAACTCAGCCGCGAGCAGGCATTTGCCGCTCGCCACCATGAACAGGATGCTGCCTTGCTGGCTGGTGATGCCGAGTTCGGCCATGCTGCGCTGCGTGACCAGGTTTAATAGCGTCGATTTCACCCGTGAAATGAGATAGCCGACGCTTTCGCCGAGCTGGTACTCGCTGAGATTCGGCGTGGGTTCGTTGGACGGCTCCGTCATGATTCTCGTGCGAATGCAATGGTTGACTAGGCATTAGTATAGCTGGCTGTTGATTGACGCGACAAGCGTTAATACAGCTTAGGCAAGGATTATTTCGCGCTAAAGCAACAAACCGTACGGAATGACGTAGGGCGGGGCAAGGCGCGATTCGCGCAACTCGCGCAGAGTGGACGGTCTATCGGGGAATACCAGAAAGGATCATCCGTGCGTGCTATAATTTTGGGTTCCCAAAAGTGCGCTTTGGGCTTGTCGTCGTGGTTTGGCTCCTCAACCAGCAGCATAAGCAAGCGGCGCACTCAACCGTCTTCAGGTTTCCTATGACCCGCGCCCTACGCAACATCGCCATCATTGCTCACGTCGACCACGGCAAGACCACGCTCGTCGACCAGCTCCTCCGTCAGACCGCCACGTTCCGCGAGAACCAGCAGATCGCCGAGCGCGTGATGGACTCGAACGACATCGAAAAAGAGCGCGGCATCACCATCCTGTCGAAGAACTGCGCGGTGGAGTACGAGGGCACGCACATCAATATCGTCGACACGCCGGGGCACGCCGACTTCGGCGGCGAAGTGGAGCGCGTGCTGTCGATGGTCGACTCGGTGCTGCTGCTCGTTGACGCGGTGGAAGGCCCGATGCCGCAAACCCGCTTCGTCACGAAGAAGGCGCTCGCACTGGGTTTGAAGCCGATCGTCGTGGTCAACAAGGTCGACCGTCCGGGCGCGCGGATCGACTGGGTGATCAACCAGACCTTCGACCTGTTCGACAAGCTCGGCGCGAGCGAAGAGCAGCTCGACTTTCCGATCGTCTACGCATCTGGCCTGAACGGCTACGCGGGTCTCACGCCTGATGTACGCGACGGCGACATGCGTCCTTTGTTCGAGGCAATCCTGCAGCACGTGCCGGTGCGCCCGGCCGACCCGGAAGGTCCGCTGCAACTGCAAATCACGTCGCTCGACTACTCGTCGTACGTTGGTCGTATTGGCATTGGCCGTATCACGCGCGGCCGCATCAAGCCGGGCATGGCTGTCGCGGTGCGCTTGGGGCCGGACGGCGAAATCCTCAATCGCAAGATTAACCAGGTGCTGTCGTTCAAGGGTCTTGATCGCGTGCAGGTCGACTCGGCTGAGGCGGGCGACATCGTGCTGATCAACGGTATCGAGGAAGTGGGCATCGGTGTGACGATCTGCTCGCCGGAACAGCCGGAAGCGCTGCCGATGATCACCGTCGACGAACCCACGCTGACGATGAACTTCCTCGTCAACTCCTCGCCGCTCGCGGGCCGTGAAGGCAAGTTCGTCACGAGCCGCCAGATTCGCGACCGCCTGATGAAGGAACTTAATCACAACGTCGCGCTGCGCGTGCGCGATACCGGCGACGAAACGACGTTCGAAGTGGCCGGCCGCGGTGAGCTGCACCTGACCATTCTGGTCGAAAACATGCGTCGCGAAGGCTACGAGCTGGCCGTGTCGCGTCCGCGCGTCGTGATGCAGGAAATCGACGGCGAGAAGCACGAGCCGTACGAAAATCTGACCGTCGACATGGAAGACACCCACCAGGGCGGCGTGATGGAAGAACTTGGCCGCCGCAAGGGCGAAATGCTCGACATGGCATCGGACGGCCGTGGCCGCACGCGTCTCGAGTACCGAATTTCGGCGCGTGGTCTGATCGGCTTCCAGTCGGAATTCCTCACACTCACGCGCGGTACGGGTCTGATGAGCCACACGTTCGATTCTTACCAGCCGGTCAAGGAAGGGGCGGTCGGCGAACGTCGTAACGGCGTGCTGATCTCGCAGGACGACGGCGCGGCAGTCGCGTACGCACTGTGGAAGCTGCAGGACCGCGGCCGCATGTTCGTGTCGCCGGGAGAAGCGCTGTATGAAGGCATGATCATCGGCATCCACAGCCGCGACAACGATCTCGTCGTGAACCCGATCAAGGGCAAGCAGCTTACCAACGTGCGCGCGTCTGGCACCGACGAAGCCGTGCGTCTCGTGCCGCCGGTTCAGCTGTCGCTCGAATACGCGGTCGAGTTCATCGACGACGACGAGCTGGTCGAAGTCACGCCAAAGTCGATCCGTCTGCGCAAGCGCTACCTGAAGGAACACGAGCGCCGCAGCGCGAGCCGCAACAAGGTTGCCGGCGAATAAGCCGGACTCGATCCGTCTGGATAGCAGGGAGCGGAAGCCACCTTCGGGTGGCTTCCTTGTTTTTGGCGTATCAAAACGTTTGGCGCTGCATCATGCCTGCCACTTTCCGGGGCGGCACACATGTAGACACCCATCGCGCCGTTCGCCTTCATTTCTCACAGAACACTGTTGCGCGCAGTGAAAAGGCACCCCGTCGCCCGCGAAACGCCCGCCGTCACAGGCTTTGCGCCTGTGCCGTTCGCTATCTGGGCTATTCGTTCTGTGCTATGCTCCCGGGTGCAAAGTTTTAGGTCCTTCCAAGCAAGACTTGATTCGCGCAATCCGCTAAACGGTCAGGCCGTGTCGCGGAAGGTTCGGTAACCCGCTATTTCTCGAGAAACTCGAAGAAAGGTGAGCGTAAAAATGATGAAGCAATTCCAGTCGAACTCTTATCTGTTCGGCGGCAATGCTCCGTACGTTGAAGAAATGTACGAAGCGTATCTCGATAATCCGGCGTCAGTGCCCGAGACCTGGCGCAGCTATTTCGATGCGTTGCAGAACGTGCCCGCATCGGACGGCAGCAACGCCAACGACGTGGCCCATGGCCCGATCGTCGAATCGTTTGCCCAGCGCGCCAAGGCCAATGCCTTCCTGCCGCGCGCAACGGCCGGCGGCGAAGATCTCGCAACCGCCCGCAAACAGGTTTACGTCCAGTCCCTCATCGGCGCATATCGCTTCCTCGGCTCGCAATGGGCCAATCTCGATCCTCTGAAGCGCCGCGAGCGTCCCGCGATTCCCGAACTTGAACCCGCGTTCTACGACTTCACCGAAGCCGACATGGACCAGGAGTTCAGCGCAACGAATCTGTACTTCGGGTTCGAGCGCGCGACGCTGCGCGAGATCGTCAAAGCCCTGCGCGACACGTACTGCGGCACGATCGGCGCCGAGTACATGTACATCAGCGATCCGGAGCAGAAGCGCTGGTGGAAGGAACGCCTCGAATCGATCCGTTCGACGCCGAGCTTCAACAACGACAAGAAGAAGCACATCCTGAATCGCCTGACGGCCGCCGAAGGCCTCGAGCGTTTCCTGCACACCAAGTACGTCGGCCAGAAGCGCTTCTCGCTCGAAGGCGGCGAGAGCTTCATCGCGGCGATGGACGAAGTCGTGCGCCACGGCGGTCTGCGCGGCGTTCAGGAAATCGTCATCGCGATGGCTCACCGTGGCCGTTTGAACGTGCTGGTCAATACGCTCGGCAAGATGCCCGCAGACTTGTTCGCCGAATTCGAAGGCAAGCACGTCGACGATCTGCCGGCTGGCGACGTGAAGTACCACAAGGGCTTCTCGTCGGACGTCGCGACGGAAGGCGGCCCGGTTCACCTGTCGCTCGCGTTCAACCCGTCGCACCTCGAAATCGTCAACCCGGTGGTCGAGGGCTCGGCGAAGGCGCGTATGGACCGTCGCGGCGACGAAAACGGCGTTCAGGTGCTGCCGGTGCAGATCCACGGCGACGCGGCTTTCGCCGGCCAGGGTGTCGTGATGGAAACGCTGAACCTCGCGCAAACGCGCGGTTACGGCACGCACGGCACGCTGCACATCGTCATCAACAACCAGATCGGCTTCACGACGTCGGACCCGCGCGACTCGCGCTCCACGTTGTACTGCTCGGACGTCGTCAAGATGATCGAAGCGCCGGTGCTGCACGTGAACGGTGACGATCCCGAAGCGGTCGTGCTGGCCACCCAGATGGCGATCGACTTCCGCATGCAGTTCCACAAGGACGTCGTCGTCGACATCGTCTGCTTCCGCAAGCTGGGCCACAACGAGCAGGACACCCCGGCGGTCACGCAGCCGCTGATGTACAAGACGATTTCGAAGCACCCCGGCACGCGCGCGCTGTACGCTGAAAAGCTCGTGCAGCAGGGCATCATCAAGGCCGAGGATGGCGAGGAATTCGTCAAGGCCTATCGCAAGGCGATGGACGAAGGCCACCACACGGTCGACCCGGTGCTCTCGAACTACAAGAGCAAGTACGCGGTGGACTGGGTGCCGTTCCTGAACCGCAAGTGGACCGACGCGGCCGACACGGCCGTGCCGCTCGCGGAACTGAAGCGCCTCGCCGAACGCATCACCACGATTCCGGAAAACTTCAAGGTTCACCCGCTCGTCGAGCGCGTGATCAACGACCGTCGCGCCATGGGCCGCGGCGAAGCGAAGCTCGACTGGGGCATGGGCGAGCACCTCGCGTTCGCATCGCTGGTCGCTTCGGGCTACGCAGTTCGTCTGACGGGTCAGGATTCGGGCCGCGGCACGTTCACGCACCGTCATGCGGTGCTGCACGACCAGAACCGCGAGCGCTGGAACGACGGCACCTATGTGCCGCTGCAGAACATCGCCGAAGGTCAGGCGAAGTTCACGGTGATCGACTCGGTGCTGTCGGAAGAAGCGGTGCTCGGCTTCGAATACGGTTACTCGACCGCTGAACCGAACACGTTCGTCGCGTGGGAAGCGCAGTTCGGCGACTTCGTGAACGGCGCGCAGGTCGTGATCGACCAGTTCATCTCGTCGGGCGAAGTGAAGTGGGGCCGCGTGTCGGGCCTGACCATGCTGCTGCCGCACGGCTACGAAGGCCAGGGTCCGGAGCACTCGTCGGCGCGTATCGAGCGTTTCCTGCAACTGTGTGCAGACCACAACATGCAGGTCGTTCAGCCGACCACGCCGGCGCAGGTCTTCCACCTGCTGCGTCGCCAGATGATCCGCCTGTTCCGCAAGCCGCTGATCGTCGCGACGCCGAAGTCGTTGCTGCGTCACAAGGAAGCCGTGTCGGATCTGTCGGAACTCGCGAAGGGTTCGTTCCAGCCGGTCATCGGCGAAGTGGACGAAACCATCGACGCGAAGAAGGTCAAGCGCGTGCTGGCCTGCTCGGGCCGCGTGTACTACGACCTGGTCGCGCATCGCCGTGAAGCGAAGGTGAACGACGTCGCGATCATCCGTATCGAACAGCTGTATCCGTTCGCGCACAAGCAGTTCGAAGCGGAAATGAAGAAGTACGACAACGCAACCGAAGTGGTGTGGGTGCAGGACGAGCCGCAGAATCAGGGCCCCTGGTTCTACATCGAGCACCATCTGAAGGAAGGCATGAAGGAAGGGCAGAAGCTGGCGTACAGCGGCCGTCCGGCTTCGGCCTCGCCGGCAGTCGGCTACTACGCGAAGCACTACGAGCAGCAGAAGGCGCTGATCGAAGGCGCTTTCGGCCGTCTCAAGAGCGCGTCGATCGCTAAATAAAGAAACAGACGAGCCGGGAAAGCGCAGTGCGCTTTCCCGCGCCGCGCCGAACGATCGCATGAGGTTCAGGCGCGGCGTTCACGGTTCGCAGGCGGTCGTGAAGAAGCGCCGTCACCCGATACGTATTCAGGATACTCATAATGGCTATTGTTGAAGTCAAGGTTCCCCAGCTCTCCGAGTCGGTCTCGGAGGCAACCATGCTGCAGTGGAAGAAGAAGCCCGGCGAGGCTGTCGCTCAGGACGAAATCCTCATCGAAATCGAGACCGACAAGGTCGTGCTCGAAGTGCCGGCACCGGCAGCAGGCGTGCTCGCGCAAGTCATTTCGAACGACGGCGACACGGTCACGGCTGAGCAGGTGATCGCGAAGATCGACACGGAAGGCACCGCAGGCGCCGCCGCTGTCGAAGCCGAAGTGAAGCCGGCTCCGGTCGCTGCCGCGGCTCCCGCACCGGCGGCTCAGGCTGCTGCCGCAACGGGCTCGAACACCGCTGCTTCGCCGGCTGCCGGAAAGCTGATGGCCGAGAAGGGTCTGGCTGCTGGCGACCTCGCCGGCACGGGCCGCGACGGCCGCATCACGAAGGGCGACGTGCTCACCGCTGGGCAGGCTGCTCCGGCTGCTGCCAAGGCCGCACCGGCTCCGGCTGCCGCACCGAAGGCTGCGAAGCCGTCGCTGCCGGACGTCAAGGCACCGGCGTCGGCCGACCAGTGGCTGAAGGACCGTCCGGAACAGCGCGTGCCGATGTCGCGTCTGCGTGCGCGTATCGCCGAGCGTCTGCTCGAATCGCAGCAAACCAACGCCATCCTTACGACGTTCAACGAAGTGAACATGGCGCCGGTCATGGATCTGCGCAACAAGTACAAGGACAAGTTCGAGAAGGAACACGGCGTGAAGCTCGGCTTCATGTCGTTCTTCGTGAAGGCGGCTGTTCACGCGCTGAAGAAGTTCCCGCTCGTGAACGCGTCGATCGACGGTAACGACATCGTCTACCACGGCTACTTCGACATCGGCATCGCTGTCGGCTCGCCGCGTGGTCTGGTGGTGCCGATCCTGCGCAATGCAGATCAGCTGAGCCTCGCCGACATCGAGAAAAAGATCGCCGAATTCGGTCAGAAGGCGAAGGACGGCAAGCTGTCGATCGAAGAAATGACCGGCGGTACATTCTCGATCTCGAACGGTGGTGTGTTCGGCTCGATGCTGTCGACCCCGATCATCAACCCTCCGCAGTCCGCGATTCTCGGCGTGCACGCCACCAAGGAACGCGCAGTGGTCGAAAACGGCCAGATCGTGATCCGCCCGATGAACTACCTCGCGCTGTCGTACGACCACCGTATCATCGACGGCCGCGAAGCAGTGCTGTCGCTGGTCGCGATGAAGGATGCGCTGGAAGATCCGGCTCGCCTGCTGCTCGACCTGTAAGCGCACGTTCCACCGACGCCGGCCGGCGGTTTGCGCGGGCCGGCGTCATTCGTAGCACGTCTTTAGCATTCCGCAGTACAGGAACGGCGCGCGCCACCTCGAGTGGCCCGGCGCCGTTCCGCCATCAAAGGGATTGTCATGTCCAAAGAATTTGACGTCGTCGTGATCGGCGCAGGCCCTGGCGGTTATATCGCCGCCATCCGCGCAGCGCAACTCGGCAAGACCGTCGCATGTATCGAAAAGTGGAAAAACCCGGCCGGCACGCTGAAGCTCGGCGGCACCTGCCTGAACGTCGGCTGCATTCCGTCGAAGGCGCTGCTCGCTTCGTCGGAAGAGTTCGAGAACGCGTCGCATCACCTTGCCGACCACGGCATCTCGGTGGAAAACGTTTCGGTCGATATCTCGAAGATGATGGGCCGCAAGGACGGCATCGTCGAGAAGATGACCAAGGGCATCGAATTCCTGTTCCGCAAGAACAAGATCACGTGGCTCAAGGGCCATGGCAAGTTCACCGGCAAGACGGACGCCGGCGTGCAGATCGAAGTCAGCGGCGAAGGCGAAGATGGTGCAAGCAGCGAAGTCGTCACGGCGAAGAACGTGATCATCGCAACGGGTTCGAAGGCGCGTCATCTGCCGGGCATTCCGGTCGACAACAAGCTGATCGCCGACAACGAAGGCGCATTGAGCTTCGACACGGCACCGAAGAAGCTCGCCGTGATCGGCGCGGGCGTGATCGGTCTGGAACTCGGCTCGGTGTGGCGCCGCCTCGGCGCGGACGTGACCGTACTCGAAGCGCTGCCGGAATTCCTCGGCGCGGCTGACCAGGCGCTGTCGAAGGAAGCGGCCAAGCAGTTCAAGAAGCAAGGTCTCGACATCCACGTCGGCGTGAAGGTCGGCGAAGTGAAGACGAGCGCGAACGGCGTGACGATCGCCTACACGGACAAGGACGGCAACGCGCAGACGCTCGAAGCCGACCGCCTGGTCGTGTCGGTCGGCCGCGTGCCGAACACCGATAACCTCGGCCTCGAAGCGATCGGCCTGAAGGCCAACGAGCGCGGCTTCATCGACGTGGACGACCACTGCGCGACGGCCGTGCCGAACGTGTACGCGATCGGCGACGTGGTGCGTGGCCCGATGCTCGCGCACAAGGCTGAGGACGAAGGCGTGCTGGTTGCCGAAGTGATCGACGGTCAGAAGCCGCACATCGACTACAACTGCATTCCGTGGGTGATCTACACCGAACCGGAAATCGCATGGGTCGGCAAGACGGAGCAGCAACTGAAGGCGGAAGGCCGCGAGATCAAGACCGGCCAGTTTCCGTTCATGGCTAACGGCCGCGCGCTCGGCATCAACAAGGCGGACGGTTTCGTCAAGATGATCGCCGACGCGAAGACCGACGAACTGCTCGGCGTGCACATCATCTCGGCGAACGCATCGGACCTGATCGCGGAAGCCGTGGTGGCGATGGAGTTCAAGGCGGCGTCGGAAGACATCGGCCGTATTTGCCATCCGCACCCGTCGCTGTCGGAAGTCATGCGCGAAGCGGCACTCGCCGTCGACAAGCGCGCGCTGAACATGTAAGCACGCACGCTGACCGAAACGCAACCTTGGCATCACCAAAGGCGGGCGGGGTTCAATCCCTCCCGCCTTTCTTTTTGCAGCAACACGATGAACGTCACCGAATACTACGAAAAAGAACTGCAGACGCGCGGTTATCATTCCGATCCGGCGCAGCGCGCGGCGGTCGACCGCCTGCAGCGGTGCTATGAAGAGTGGGCCGAATACAAGTCGCGCCGCTCGAACGCGTTCAGGAAGCTGATCATTCACCCGGATCTGCCGCGCGGCGTGTACATGTGGGGCGGCGTGGGCCGCGGCAAGAGCTTCCTGATGGACAGCTTCTACATGATCGTGCCGTTGCATCGCAAAACCCGTCTGCACTTCCACGAGTTCATGCGCGAAGTGCATCGTGAACTCGAAGAACTCAAAGGCCGGGCCGATCCGCTCGACGAACTCGCGCGCCGCATTGCGAAGCGCTATCGGCTGATCTGTTTCGACGAATTCCACGTGTCGGATATCGCCGACGCGATGATCCTGTACCGCCTGCTCGACAAGCTGTTCGAGAACGGCGTGCAGTTCGTGATGACGTCAAACTACGCGCCCGACACGCTGTACCCGGACGGCCTGCATCGCGACCGCATGCTGCCCGCGATCGAGCTGATCAAGCAGAAGCTCGACGTGATCAACGTCGACGCGGGGATCGATTATCGCCAGCGCACGCTCGCGCAGGTGGAGGTCTATCACACGCCACTGGACGCCGCTGCCGGCAAGGCGCTGCGCGACGCTTTCGCGCGCCTCGCCGCGGTGCCCGACGAAAGCCCGCTGCTGCATATCGAGAAGCGCGAGCTGAAGGCGCTGCGCCGCGCGGACGGCGTGGTCTGGTTCGACTTCGCGACGCTGTGCGGGGGCCCGCGCTCGCAGAACGACTACCTCGAACTCGCGACCCGCTTTCACGCGGTGATCCTGTCGGACGTGCCGCAGATGTCGGTGCGCATGGCGTCGGAAGCGCGCCGCTTCACGTGGCTCATCGACGTGTTCTACGACCACAAGGTCAAGCTGTTGATGTCGGCTGCGGTGCCGCCGGAGCAGTTGTACGTCGATGGTCCGATGGTCAATGAATTCACGCGTACGGTGTCGCGCATCGTCGAGATGCAGTCGAAGGAGTATCTCGACACGCCGCGCCGTATCGTCGACACGTCCCTAACCTGAGCCACCGCGCACGACACATTTTCAGGATTCGGAGTGGTCTGATATTCCGCGCACGGATGACTGGCTATCTTTTGTCGTTGTTCTGACAAAGGAGGAAGCATGAACCCGTATCGCGAAATCACCGATGAAGAATGGCAGCGCGTTGCGCCACTGTTGCCCGAACTCCGGCCGCGTACCGAAATGCGTGGCCGTCCACTTGCCAATACCCGTTCGGTGCTCAACGGCGTGCTTTGGGTCATATATAGCGGCGCCACCTGGTCCGCAATGCCGCGCCGCTACCCGTCATATCAGACCTGTCATCGCCGCTTCAAGTCGTGGTACGAATCGGGCGTGCTCAAGCACGTCACGGAGCAACTGCTCGGCACCGCGAGCGAAGATTTCTGCAGGTTGATGCAAACGCGTATGCGCACGCACGCGAGCGTGCAGCACAAGCGCGCCACGTCCAAGGGCGTGCCCGCGGCGTTTCGTGTTCCGCCCGCCGTATGCAATCCGGTACCGGCCACGTCGGTGCCGGCGTTGCCGTTCGCTTACGCTGCACCGCTCAAGCAGGCAGCATGACCATCGCAAACAGCTTGCCCCAATGAAAACGGCCGCGCGATTCTTGATCGCCGGCCGTTTTTTATGTGCACCTCCTGGTGCTGAGCGCGCATCGTTGCAGCATCATGCGCACATTCAGGCGACGTGCCAGGCGCCACGCATGCGCCGCACGTCGACCCTCATTGCTGCCGTATCCACATTTGCGAGCGGCCAAGCAGCGCGACCCCAATGTAGCCACGCACCACGAGCTTGTTGCCGCCGTCCTCGAGATGCATCTTGCATTTGTAGACCTTGCCGTTTTCAGGATCGAGAATCTGGCCGTGATCCCACGCGTCGCCATCCTTCTTCATGCTGTTGATGATGGTCATGCCGAGGACCGGTTGATCCTTGCGCGCGTCGGTGCATTCGGTGCAACGGCGATCCGGCTGGTCGTTCGCGCCGAGACCCTTGATAACCTTGCCGTTCAGTTCGCCATTGCCGTCCTGTGTGATCTGCACGAGCGCCTTCGGCTGGCCCGTGTGATCGTCGATGGTTTGCCACGTGCCGATCGGTGTATCGGTCTGCGCCATCGCGGTCACGGCGCTGGCGAGCAGGGCGCCGGCGAGCGCGGCGTGACGGGCGGTGCGCAACGCAAGCGCGCCGGCACGTCGAGTGAATTGCGTCATTGCCTTCCTCCTTGATATGAGACAGCGCGATCATGGTCGCGCGGCGTTATGGGCATCGTGGTCGGATGCGCGGTACCGGCCTTCGCGATGCGCAACGATGCCAGCGGTGTGCCGTTCGCATCGTCAGCGCAGAATACGCGAAAGTGCATGCGTCGTTTGATAGTGGAGCTTCTAATCCGCTCGCGCACTTCTGAAGCGTGTCAATTCCGCTGGTAGCGGAACCTCGCGTTGATGCACGGACTGTGCGATGCGCTCTCCAGCGGCGCGTCACCGAGCGTTTTTCCGACGGATACATCGAGGCTGTAGTAGTGCGCATCCGAAACGCCGAAGCCGAACACGATCGATGAAAACCGCAACTGCGACGGCGTGCCCGCGTGCAGATAGACCGGCGCTACGTCGAACGACACATACGGCGAGAACGAGCGCAGATATATGAAGCCGAGCGTGATCGGCCGGTTGGGCTCGACCGTCGCGCCCCAGCCCGAATCGCCAGACGCATTGCCCGGCTCATAGCTGCCGCGCCGGTGAGGCGGGACCATGCTTGTGCCTGTTCTATAGAAGCAAACGCGCAAGTACCAAATTTTCGACGAAGAGCCCGAAACCCGCGAAAGTGAGTGATAATTCCCCGTTTCCTACTAAAACAAAATCTGTTCAACAGGTATCACATGGACCGAAAGTCGAAGCTACGAGAGATTGCTCTGGCCGCATGCATCGTATTGGGGGCCCTTCAGGGCGCGAATGCACAGGCTCTGCAGAACAGTGGTGCGAGCGGTACGGTCGTGTCCCTGCCGGGTACGACGAGTGCGTTGCCCGACACCTCGCAGGCCGGCCAGGCGGAAACCACTGCACTGACGCCGGATGAAAACCGGCAATCCGCCACCGGGAACGTGGCTGAATTGCAGCAGATGATCCACGGCCCTGATCTGACCGAATTGCGCACCACGTATAACGGCAGCTATGGCGCGAGCCTGCTGTTCTACGGCAAGGAGATGACCTACTACGTCGCGCTGTTCCAGCAGAAAAACTTGTGGCGGGTCATCAAGTCGCAGGACGCCGCGCGCGCCGAGCTAATCTACAAGGATTTCGCGCGGCAGACGATGCAACTGTCGGACATCGAGATCCGCCGTACGCAACTCGAAGCGCAGAAGGCGTTCACGCAGCGCATGGTCGCGCTGTCGCAGGAACGCGCGAGCCGGCTGCAGGCCGACCTCGACGTCGCGCGTCAGCAGCAAAGCATCGTCGCGAGCCAGCAGGAGCAGAAGCGCGCCGAGGCGACCGAACTGGTGCAGCAGAAGGCCGCCGCGCAGGATCAGTTGCGCGTCGCGCAGCGCCAGGTGCGCGACCTGCAACGTCAGCTCAATAGCGGCTTGCCGGTGCATTGAGCACGACGGTGTGAGCCTGGGTGGAGTGGCGGGACGGCGCGGAAATCGGTGCGCCGTCCGGCTCGTCCGCGGGCGTTACCGTTGTTGTGTTTGATCGGTGCTTTCCGCACCCCGCCAACCCGCGCATCGCACGTTTACCGCCGGACTTTTCGGCATTTGCACTCGGCATTTTCGCGAGCCCCTGACGGCTCGTTGCCGTGTCGTTGTGCGCCGCCGTCGTACGACGCAAGACGACGCGACTTCAATGCCGCTTGCGCGTATCCGCTTGCGTTTTGCGCATCCGTTCGCGAGACGGCTGCGTCACGTCGACGGCGACCGGATCGCTGGCGGGAAAGCTTTCCATCAGCGCTTCGTCGAGCCGCGTATCGGCGGACGTCGGGGGCGTCCGGCGCGTGCGCGCCGGTCGGGAGGCATGCTGGTTTTTGCTGGTCATGGCGCGCTCCATCGGTAGAGGGTCAATCATTCAGCATAGCGCATCGCGGCTATCGGCGAACGACCGCCGGGTGGCGCAGGCGCGTCGTTTAAAACCGCCCGGCATCGATTCGTTCTCCGGGTGTCCCGGCCGCGCTCGAACTGCGCTTGAGCCGCGGACGACACCTCGACCAATCCATCACACAGCGAACCAGATGAACGGGAAAAAGCCGGCGGGCACGCGACGAGTGCTCGCAGCCCACGTCGCGGAAGCCGAACTGGAACACCTGAATTGGGCGACGCGGCAACCGACGCTGCACCTGTTCGACGCCGGCTACTGGCGGCGCCGCGTGCTGGCGGTCGAGGGGAGATTCGAGCTGACCGAGCGTCAGCTGACCCAACTGGAGAAAATTCTGCGGCACCTCGGTCCGTCCACGGAGTAGCGAGGCGCGGCCGTTACCGCTTCTTCGTATTTATTCCTGATTGCCGCCGGGGCTACCGCCGCCGTGATTGCCGCTTTCGCCGCCGGTGCCGAACAGACGCCGCCGCCGCGTGACGACCACGGGACCTTCGGAGTTGCCGCTACGCTCGCTCGGCGCGCGTTCCGCCGACGGCGCGCCGTACGATTCACGCCCTTCACGCGGCTCGCGATGTTCGCGCGAACCATGCGGACCGCGCGCGCCATGTTCGCCATGTGACGTTCGGCCCGTGCGTGGCGCCGGCCGCGTGCCGGTGTCGAGCTGGATCGTGGAGATCGCGCGCTTGTAGATGCCTTGCAGGCCAACCGGCGTGCGCAGCATCACCAGGTACTGATCGAACGACTCGATGCATCCGGTCAGGCGGATGCCGTTGACCAGATAGATCTCGACGCGCTTTCGTTCCTTGCGCGCAGCGTTCATGAAGTCGTTTTGCGGATGCGATTCTGCGGAAGCCATGGACAATTCAGGTTAGATAGACGGTGGTTCGCCGCGATTTTACCCTTTCTACCCTATGCGGGGGCAGAACGCGTCGACGGGGCGGACTTTGTCCACTATAACGACTTGTGAGCACATAAGCATCCGATAACGCGGGACTGTAACGTTGAGTTACGAATCTGCTGGTCAATGTCGTCTTCTTCCGGTCTCTCCAGGCATTGACGGCATGGTTGGCGGAAAAGGAAGAACATAGGGGCATGTTGCGCGACCACGCCGGCGGCGTCGAAGCGCCGCGAAAAAGCCCGGAGAAACAGCGCAGCGAAACAGCGCCACGACGGCGGTGGAATAAACCACGCGATCGCGGCGTTAAGTCCAGTATGGCAGTACCGCATTCCGCGGCTGCCGCCCGCCGCGCCGGTCGGTCGATCGGTCGATCGCGTGCCGGGCATCTGCCAGGAGGTTCACCATGAAAGTATCCCGTATTCTGTCAGCGCTCTTCGTCCTGCTCGCGCTCGCGTGCGGCTCCCTCGCGCACGCGGCCGATACCGACAACGCCGCGTCGGGTTCGAGCAACAACAGCAACAGCAGCGGCGGCGGCTACTAACGCCGCGACCGAGCCTGGCACGCCGGGTGACATTCGAAGCGGAAGTGATCGCGTGGTTGCCCCAGCTGCGCCGCTATGCGCGCGCACTGACGGGCGACCGCGCCTGGGCCGACGATCTCGTGCAGGATACGGCGGAGCGCGCGCTTGCGCGCTGGTCGGCATTCCGGCCGAACAGCAACCTGCGCGCGTGGCTGCTGACGATCCTGCGGCATCTGTACATCGACCAGTTGCGCGGGCGCCGCGAGATCGCCGTCGACGACGAAAGCGCGCCGTGGCGCAATCTCGAGGCGCCGCACGGCGAGGTCGACGGTCTGGTGCTGCGCGACGTGCAGCGCGCGCTGTACTGCCTGCCGCTCGAGCAGCGTGAGGTGCTGCTGCTGGTGTGCGTCGAGGAGCTGTCGTACCAGGAGGCATCGAGCGCGCTGGGGGTGCCGATCGGTACGGTGATGTCGCGGCTGTCGCGCGCGCGCGAGCATATGCGCACGTTGCTGTGCGAGGAACCCCCAGGGCCGATGCACGGACCGCAGCCCCGTGCGCCGCGGGCGGCGCAAACAGTCGCGCCGCTGAAAGTGGTGAGAAACCGATAATGAACAACGACGACTCCGATTCCGGCTTGCATGACGAGCTCGATCTACGCGCGCTGTCGGCCTATGTCGATGGCGAATTGCCGGAAGAGCAGCAAGCCGCGATCGAAATGCAGCTTCGCCAGCACCCGCAGGCCACCGCGCGCGTGGCCGCGTGGCGCGCGCAGAAGGCGGCGCTGCGGGCGCTATGCGGCGTGCCGGACAGCGATGCGCTGCAAGCGCAAGCAGGGCAGGGGGCCGACGATCGGCAGCAAGCCGCTGAATCCGGCGAGCGAAGCTATGCAGGCGGCCAGCCCACGGAGGCGGAGGAGCCGGCTTTTATCGTCGTGCGTCGGACGCGGCCGTGGTGGCAGCGTGCGGGTCTCGCCGCCTGCTGGCTCGCGGCCGGCGCCGGGCTCGCGCTGGCCCTCGGTCCGCTCGCGCCGCGGCTGACCGGCGGCGCGTGGAGCGGCTTCGGCGCACAGCCGGCCGGTTTTGCGCAGCGCGCGGATGTCGCGTACGCGGTGTACTCGCCGGAGCGGCGTCATCCGGTCGAAGTCGCCGCGAGCGAAGAGGCGCATCTGATCAGCTGGCTGTCGAAGCGGCTGAATCGTCCGCTGTCGGTGCCGTCGCTGCAGGAGTATGGCTATTCGCTGGTGGGCGGCCGGCTGTTGCCCGGCGAGGCTGGGCCGGCTGCGCAGTTCATGTACGAGAACCAGGCCGGCGCGCGCCTGACGCTGTACGTGACCGGCGTCACGCGCGACGAAACCGCGTTCCGCCTGTTTCGCGACGGCAACCGCCGCACCTTCTACTGGATCAGCGACGGCATGGGCTACGCGCTGTCTGGCGCGATCGCGGAAGGCACGCTGCGCGAAATCGCGCTCGACGTGTGCAGCGCGCTCGGTGGTAAGCCCGAGACGTGGCAGCAGTAGCGGGCGGGCGGTAGCGTGTCGTCATGGCAGTCAGCGGCGACGCACGCATAGCTGCCCGCGCGACTGCACCTGCGGGTTACCCGACCGACAAGGAGACGCCTTGCCCCAGACGCTGCCGCCCAACCTGTCCCCCGCGCAGTTCGACCGCGCGCTCGCCGGCTGGCGCGCGATCGTCGGTGAAGCGCATGTGCTGCGGTCCGACGCCGGCCTCGCCGCCTATGGCGATCCGTTCGCCCCTGGCGAGCCGGGGGCGTTTGTCGCGAGCGCCGCGCTGCTGCCCGCGTCGGTCGATGAAATCCGCGCGGTGCTGCGCATCGCCAATCAGTACCGGATTCCGCTGTGGACTGTGTCGACCGGGCGCAACTTCGCGTACGGCGGCGCGGCGCCGCGTCTCAGCGGCTCGGTCGTGCTCGACTTGCAGCGCATGAACCGCATCCTCGAAGTCAACGAAACGCTCGCCTACGCGCTGGTCGAACCGGGCGTCAGCTATTTCGATCTGTACGCGCATCTGCGCGACAAGGGCTACAAGCTGTGGGTCGATCCACCGGCTGCCGGCTGGGGCAGCGTGGTCGGCAACACGCTGGAGCGCGGCTTCGGCTATACCGACTACGGCGATCACGCGGCGGCCCAATGCGGGATGGAGGTCGTGCTCGCCAACGGCGACGTGCTGCGCACCGGCATGGGCGGCGTCGAGATCGGCACCGCGTGGCAGCTGTATCAGCCGGGCTACGGGCCCTCGTTCGATGCGATGTTCATGCAGTCGAACTACGGCATCGTGACGAAGCTCGGCGTGTGGCTGATGCCCGCGCCGCCCGCGTATCTGCTCGGCGAAATCCAGTTTCGTCGCGAGGCCGATCTGGAGGAGATCGTCGAGATTCTGCGGCCGTTGCGGCTCGACGGCACGATCCGCAATCACGCGGTGATCGAGGGCGGATTGCGGCGCGCGGCGAGCCTGTCGCCACGCCGGCAGTGGTATGACGGCGCGGGCGCGATGCCCGGGAGCGCGGTGCAGGCGATGCTCGACAAACTCGACGTCGGGCGATGGAACCTGCATTTCGCGCTGTACGGCACGCCCGAGTTGATCGACGCGCGCTACGCGCTGATCGAGCGCGCGTTCGCGCGGGTGCGAGAGGCGCGGCTCACGGCGGCGCGCTATGCGGGCGATGCTCTGCCGACGGGCGGCGGCGATCGCAACATGGCCGGCATTCCCGCGATGACCGCGTTTCGCATGCTCGACTGGCGCGGCGGCGCGGGCGCGCACGTCGACTTCGCGCCGATCTGTCCGGCGACCGGGCGCGACGCGATGCGCCAGTACACGATGGTGAAAGCGCGTGCCGCCGAATACGGCTTCGACTACTACGGTGGCTTCACCGCGGGCGCGCGGCATCTGCATCATATTTTCGCGGCGATTTTCGATCGCGACGACGCGAACCAGGTGGAGCAGGCCGGCGCGCTGCTGCGCTCGCTGATGAGCGACGCGCGCGCGGCCGGCTACGGCGAATATCGCGCGCATCTCGCGTACATGGATTTCGCGGCCGCGCAATACAGCTTCAACGACGGTGCGTCGCTGCGCTTTGCCGAAACGCTGAAGGATGCGCTCGATCCGAACGGCATTCTCGCGCCGGGCAAGCAGGGCATCTGGCCGGCGGCATGGCGCGACCGGCGGGGGTACACGTGAACGACACGTGCGGACACGCACGGCAGACCGAAGCGCAAACAGAACGGAACGTACACGCCAATGGATCGACGCACTTTCATGCTCACCGGTGCATGCCTCGCGACGGCCGCGGGCGGCGCATGGCCGTGGCTCGCGCAAGCCGCCGCGTGCGCGGACGATGCGCGCGCGTTCGCGATCGTCGACTCGACGCTCGAATGCGGCGCGTCGTTCGCACGCTATGCCGCGCATCTTCGGTTGCCGACCTTCGAAACCGGCGACGATGCGGGCGCGCTCTGGTTCACCACACTTGCGCCACTGCTCGACGATGGGCGGACCCCGCACGCGATGCTCGCGCTGATCGGCTTCACGCGCGCGTCCGATTACTTCGTCCTGCAACACCTCGCGCTTCGCACGGGACGCTTCGTCGAGCATCGTCACGAAGCGCGCGAGGGGCTGCATGCGCAACCCGCCCACGTGGCCTTCGCACTGACGCCGCGCAGCGCGCGCGGCTAAAACTTGTAGTCCTTGTTCTTCGGATCGAAGGTCGAATCGTCGAATGTCCTCGGCGTGATGCTCTCGAACACGATCTGCTCGAAAATCTTGCCGTCGTTGTCGTAAGACTGGACGCTGCGAAAGAACGGATGACGCAGATCGAGCCCGAGCGTTTCCCTTTTCGCGTAGAACTGTGGCTGACCGACCGGTGTTTCGAACGTGAACGCGACGACGCGCACACCGTCGATCGTCTTCACTGCGATCTGCACCGAACGCGGCAAGCCGGCCTCGGTGTACTTTTTTCCTTCGCTCAGGTATTGATCGGCAACGTACTCGGTGCCGAGATCGCGCACGCTGTGATTCGATTGCGAGCGTGCGAGCGTGCCGGTCAGCGACGTCCACAACGGCATCACGTTCATGATGCCGCCGAGGTGGCCGTAGGTTTCGTCGCTACGTTTCGATTCGTCGTAGATGATTTCCTGGCCCGCGTGCGCGCCGTCGGGCAGCCACTTCGCGTAGATGCGCAGCGGGTCGTGCGCGACGCGCACCAGCATGTGATCGGGCTGGTCGGGCCAGATGCCGCGAATGCGCTCGGAGCGCGACATCGTGAACTCGTACGACGGGTAGTCGTTCGGCCCTTCCTTGATATAGCGCGGCAGCGTCAGCGGATCGAGCGACTGGAACAGCGCGACCAGTTGCGCGTCGTCGAGCTTTTCGAGCGTGCCGCTTTGCTGCGCGGCGCGCAGCCATTTGACCTGCTGGTCGAGCGTCAGCTTGCCGACCTGCGCGGCCGGCGTGGTGGGCGGCTTGACGGCGCTCGCGGTGTTGAGCGGGGGCGGGCGGTCGTCGTTCTGCGCGAAGGCCGTCGGCACCGACAGCAGGCCGACCGCGACGAGCAGCGCACCCGGCAAGCGATGTCGCAGCCGATGCGAATGGGCGGACATGCGGTGCTTCATGAATTTCTCCAGAAAGTGACGCGGCCGCTCATGCAACATGCAAGGCAATAACGCGAAGCAACAAAGCAATAACGCTTTGAAGCAACGCTTATTCCCGTCAGGCAGACTTCTGTTTCGCGAGTTCCTCGTCGCGCAACGCACGGCGCAGAATTTTGCCGACGTTGGTTTGCGGCAGCTCGTCGCGGAATTCGACGAGCTTCGGCACCTTGTAGCCAGTCAGATTCTTGCGGCAGTACGCAATCACCTGCTCGGCGGTCAGTGCCGGCGTGCGCCGCACGATGAACACCTTCACGCGCTCGCCCTGCTCGGGGTCGGGCACGCCGATCGCGGCGACTTCGCGCACTTCCGGATGCGCGGCGATCACGTCCTCGATTTCGTTCGGATACACGTTGAAGCCCGACACGAGGATCATGTCCTTCTTGCGATCGATCAGACGGATAAAGCCGCGCGAGTCCATCACGCCGATGTCGCCGGTCGCGAGCCAGCCGTCGTCGTCGATCACCTTCGCGGTTTCGTCGGGGCGGTTCCAGTAGCCCTTCATGACCTGCGGGCCCTTCACGCACAGCTCGCCCGCCTCGCCGATATTGGCCCAGCCGCCGTCGTCTTTCCTGAAGCGCACCTGCGTGGACGGCGCGGGCAAGCCGATCGAGCCCTCGAAGTCGCGCAGATTGGTCAGATCGACCGGATTCATCGAGACGATCGGCGAGCACTCGGTGAGTCCGTAGCCCTCGACGATCGGCTTGCCCGTCACCGCCTTGAAGCGCTCGGCGACGGCTTTCTGCGTCGCCATGCCGCCCGCCATCGCGAGCTTCAGGTCCGAGAAGTCGCGCCGACAGAATTCCTCGTTGTCGAGGAACGCGTTATAGAGCGTGTTGACCGCGGTCATGCCGGTGAATTTTTCGTGACGGATGATCATCATCACGCGCTTCATGTCGCGCGGATTCGCGATCAGGATGTTGCGCCCGCCGAGCCCCATGAAGATCAGCGCATTCACGGTCAGCGAGTAGATGTGATAAAGCGGCAGCGGCGTGAGCACCGTTTCGCCCTCGCCGGACAGCTGCCCCGCGGCCCACGCCTTCGCCTGCAACAGATTGGCGAGGATGTTCCGGTGCGTGAGCATCGCGCCTTTCGCGACGCCGGTCGTGCCGCCCGTGTATTGCAGGAACGCGATGTCTTCGTGGGTCGCGCGCACCGGTGTGTGCGGCCGCGCATAACCGGCCGAAAGCGCTTTCAGGAGCGGCACCGACTGCGGCAGCTTGTAGGCGGGCACCATCTTTTTCACGTGACGCAGCATGAAATTGAGCAGGTGTCCCTTCAGGTTCGCGCCGTCGGCGAGCAGATCGCCGAGCCCGGTCACGATCACGTTGCGCACCTTGGTGCCCGGCAACGCATCTTCGAGCGTCTTCGCGAAGTTCTCGAACACGACGATCGTCTGCGCGCCGCTGTCCTTTAGCTGGTGCGCGAGTTCGCGCACCGTGTAGAGCGGATTCACGTTGACGACCACGGCACCCGCCTTGATCGTGCCGAACAGCGCGACCGGATACTGGAAGGTGTTCGGCAGCATGATCGCGACGCGCTCGCCCGGCTCCACGCCGATGCTTTGCAGGTACGCCGCGAACGCACTCGCCTTGCGGCCCAGCTCGCCGTACGTCAGGTTCGCGCCGACGCTGACGTACGCGACGCGCTCGCGGAACCGCGCGGTGCATTCGTCGAAGAACTGGTCGATCGACTCGTATTGCGTGACGTCGATGTCGCGCGGCACGTCGTCCGGATAGGACGCGTACCAGATGCCGTCGGTGTTCGGAGCGGGGTGGGGCACCGGGTTTTGACGAGGCGTGCCGCCTGCGTCCGGCACGTGCAGCGGGGCTTGGGTGGGCTCGGTCATCGGTTGCCTCCTGAAAATATTGGTATGCGCTGCCGCGCTAGCGTTCCAGAATCGCGACGACCCCCTGGCCGCCCGCCGCGCAGATCGAGATCAGCCCGCGTGCGCTGCCGGCCGGTTTGTCGAGTTGCGCCAGCATCTTCGCGAGCGCGGCGACGATACGTCCGCCCGTCGCCGCAAACGGATGGCCGGTCGCGAGCGAACCGCCGTTCACGTTGAGCCTGGTGCGGTCGATCGCACCGAGCGCGCCGGCGAGGCCAAGCTGCGTGCGGCAATATTCGTCATCCTGCCATGCCGCGAGCGTGCACAACACCTGGGCCGCGAACGCTTCGTGGATTTCGTAGAAATCGAAGTCCTGCAACGTGAGACCGGCGCGCGCGAGCATGCGCGGCACCGCGTAGGCGGGCGCCATCAGAAGGCCTTCCTGCTTGTCGAAAAAGTCGACCGCCGCGGTTTCCGACCAGCTCAGATACGCGAGCACGGGCAAGCCGCGCTCGGCCGCCCACGCTTCGCTCGCGAGCAGTACCGCGGATGCGCCATCGGTCAGCGGCGTCGAGTTGCCGGCGGTCAGCGTGCCCGCGTCGCGGTCGAACACGGGCTTCAGGTTCGAAAGCTTTTCGAGCGACAGGTCGGCGCGCAGGTTGTTGTCGCGCGCGAGGCCTTTGTACGGCGTCATCAGATCGTTGACGAAGCCGCGCGCGTACGCATCGGCGAGCTTGCGATGGCTCTCGTACGCGAGCACGTCCTGCGCCTCGCGCGAGATGTTCCAGCGCTTGGCCATCAGCTCGCAATGCTCGCCCATCGACAGCCCCGTGCGGGGCTCGCCGTTGCGCGGCAACAGCGGCTTGAACAACATGCCGGGCCGCAGCCTGCTGAACGCGGCGAGACGCTGACCGGTCGTCTTGCCGCGATTCGCTTCGAGCAGGATCTCGCGCATGCGCTCGTTGACGCCGATCGGGGCGTCGGACGTGGTATCGACGCCGCCCGCGATGCCCGCGTCGATCTGCCCAAGCGCGATCTTGTTGGCGACGAGAATCGCGGCTTCGAGGCCGGTGCCGCAGGCCTGCTGCACGTCGTAGGCGGGCGTTTCCTTCGCGAGCGTGGTGGACAGCACGGACTCGCGCGTCAGGTTAAAGTCGCGCGAATGCTTGATGACGGCGCCCGCCGCGACTTCGCCGAGACGCACGCCGTGCAGGTCATATTGATCGATCAGCCCTTGCAGTGTGAAGGTCAGCATGTCCTGATTCGATGCGCTCGCGTACGCGGTGTTCGAGCGGGCAAACGGAATCCGGTTGCCCCCGATGACGGCGACGCGGCGCACGGCAGGTTGCGGGTGGGACATGCTCGGCTCCTTTGTGTCGTTCCCAGATTATTGGTCGATGCGAACGGCGCGCTCGCGGTTCACAGCAGCCGCCACTGCATGCGCCCGCGCAAATGCGGCTTTTCCCCGGCGATATCGCGCACCTCGAGATCGCGCTCGATCAGCGAAGGCGATGCGCTCCACAGCGACGCTTCGCCCGGCAGCAGCATCGGCACCCTGAACTCGGCGCTGAGTGTCGCTTCGGCGAGCGGCTTCGGCGGCTGCAGCGACGACGCCGCGCGCGCGAGCGTCCACATGCCATGCGCGATCGCGCGCGGAAAACCGAACGCCTTTGCCGACAGCGCGCTGATGTGGATCGGGTTGTAGTCGCCGGACACGCTCGCGTAGTCGCGGCCCAATTGCGGCGCGAGTTGCCAGCGCGCGATCCGTTGCAGCGCATCGGGGCCGAGCGTCAACGCTTCGAGCGGATGGCCGAGCGCCGGCACCGCGCGCTTCAGATAGATGCTGTCGCCGTCCCACACCGCCTCGCCGCGCCGATAGATGCGCGTATGCACGACGAACGCCTGACCTCTGTCGTGACGCAGTAGCGCGCCGAATTCGACCTCGATGCGCAGCAGGTCCTTGTAGGCGAGCGGGCGGCGCAACCGCACATGATTGGCCAGATGCACGAGACCGAGCGCGGGCCACGGAAACGCGGGGTCGGTCAGCATCAGCAGATGCAGCGGAAACGCGAGCAGGTGCGGGTAGGTCAGCGGCACGCCGTGCTCGGGAATGAAGCCGCACACGCGCGCATAGCGCCACACGGGGCCGGGCTCGAGCACGACGGCGGGGCGCACGAGCCGCAACGGCGGCAGCCGCGTGTCGCGGCCGCGCTTGACGATCCCCGTCAGCGCGCGCCCGTACAGCTTTGCCGGCGCGGGCAGCGTTTCGATGACGACGGTTTTCGGCCGCGTGCCGTCGCCGCCCGGCGCGGGCGCAAGCTGACGGCTGCCGAACGGATCACGCGGTTCGTTCATACCCATGCTCCCGTTCAGGCGCCAATCACGCTTTGACCGCACACGCGCACGACCTGCCCCGTCACGCCGGCCGAGCCCGGATGAGCGAGCCATGCGATGGTCTGCGCGACGTCGACGGGCTGGCCGCCCTGGCTCATCGAGTTCATGCGGCGGCCCGCCTCGCGGATCGCGAGCGGAATCTTCGCGGTCATCTGCGTTTCGATGAAGCCGGGCGCGACCGCGTTGATCGTGATGCCGCGCGCGCGCAGTGGCGGCGCCATGCTCTGCACCCGGCCGATCACGCCAGCCTTAGACGTGGCGTAGTTGGTCTGGCCGGGATTGCCCGCGATGCCGCTGATCGACGACACCGCGACGATGCGCCCGCCATCGCGCAAGATGCCGCCCGCGAGCAGCGCGTCGTCGATGCGTTCCTGCGCGCTCAGGTTGATGTCGATTACGCTTTGCCAGACGGCGTCGGTCATCTTCGCGATGGTCTTGTCCTTCGTGATGCCGGCGTTGTGCACGACGATGTCGACGCCGAGCTCGTCGAGCGCGGCGGCGATCTGCGCGGGCGCTTCGGGCGCGGCGATGTCGAACGCGAGCGGGCTGCCGTTCAGCCGCCGCATCGTCGCATCGAGCGCGTCGCGCGCGGACGGAATGTCGAGGCCGATCACATGCGCGCCCTCGGCCGCGAGCACGCTCGCGATCGCCGCGCCGATGCCGCGGGCCGCGCCCGTGACCAGCGCGCGCCGGCCGGCGAGCGGCTGGCGCCAGTCGAACGCGGGCGCGTCGTGCGGCAGCGCGCCATGTGCCGCGATCCGCACCACCTGACCGGACACATAGGCCGAGCGCGGCGACAGGAAAAAGCGCAGCGTCGCCTCGATGGCGTTTTCAGCGCTTTCCTCCACGTACACGAGATTCGCGGTGATGCCGCGCCGCGCTTCCTTGCCGAGCGAGCGCACGAGCCCTTCGAGCGCGCGCTGGGCAGTCCACTGACGCGGGCTCGCGCAGGCCTCGGGCGGCCGGCCCAGCACGACGATGCGCCCACACTTGCCGAGCGAGCGCAGCGTGTCGTGGAAAAAGCCGTGCAGCGGTTCGAGCAGGCTGCTGTCGTCGATACCGCTCGCGTCGAACATCAACGCGGCAAGCTTGCCCGGCGCACCGGCTTCGGCCGGCTCGAAGCGGCCGGTCATCAGGCCGTGGCGATGGGCGAGCGGCACCCAGAGCCCGGCGCTTTCGTGCGCGACGCTCGTCATGCCGATGGTGGCGATCAGATTCGCGAGCGCGTCGAACAGGCGCGGCTCGCGGCCCGCGCCGATCGCGATCAGTCCGTCGAACTCGGGCCGGTCCGCGCGATAGCGTCGCAGCACCTCGGGCTTCGGCAGCCCGAGCGAGCGCGCGAGACGGCCGCCGAACGGCGAGTTGACGAACTTCAGGTAGGAGTCGTTCATGTTATCGGTTGCTCCGCTGGACGCGCCGCAGGCAGCCCCGTGATTTTCAGGGGCGCCGGACGTGTGTCAGTGTGCCTTGAGTTGCGTGACTCGGGTACGGTTTGCCGCGCCGGGTCGGTAGTTTTTTCTGCGTGAGCGCGGGCATCAGGCCACCAGCTCCAGCGCCTTTTCGAGCGCCTGCTTGCGCTGTTGCAAGCTCGCGAGCAGGTCGAAGTCGGCGGGGAAATCGTCGACCTTGACGACCTGCGCGCCGTAGCGCGCGTAGTCGTCGAGCACGCGCCGCTCGTCCGCGTCGACGAGGCCCTGGCGTTGCGCCGCATCGGTCCATGCGGCGAACTGCGGCAGGCTCTGCGGCAGCGGTTCGAGCAGACCTTGCTTCACCGCCTCGCGCAGCTTCTGCTCGATCCGCGTGAACTGCGGATTGAGCGCGAACGCAAGCTCGCCATAGCCGAGCGCATCGACGTCGGGGTGCGGCACGTACGAGTCGGCGACGAGCCGCTCGCGCGCCGGGCCGGGCGTTTGCATCAGTTCGGCGATCTCGCTGCCGAGCCGGTCCGACGGCTCGCGATGCGGCAGGCCGAACGGGAATGCGAGCACACGCACGAGCGTCGCGGCGACCCGGTTCGGGTAGTTCGCGAGCACGCCGTCGAGCGCGCGCTGGGCCTTGTACAGCGCATCCTCGACACCCCACCGCACGAGCGGCAGGTCGTCGTGCTGTTGGCCTTCGTCCTCGAAACGCTTCAGCGTCGCCGAGATCAGGAACAGCTGCGACACTACGTCCCCGAGGCGTCCCGAGATGCGTTCGCGACGCTTCAGATCGCCGCCGAGCACGAACATCGACACGTCGGCGAGCAACGCGAACACGGTCGACAGACGCGTCGCCGCGCGATAGTACGCATGGAGCGGCGCATACGCGCGGCGCGGCTTCGCGATCAGCGCGCCGCCGCTCAGCCCATACACGGCGCTGCGCACCACGTTCGACACCGTGAAATTCAGGTGGCCGAAGAACGCCGCGTCGAACTCGCGCAAGGCTTTCGCGCGATCGGGCTCGCGCGTTGCCGTCATTTCCTTCAACACGTACGGATGGCAGCGAATCGCGCCCTGGCCAAAGATGATCAGACAGCGCGTCAGAATGTTCGCGCCTTCGACGGTGATCGAGATCGGCAGTTGCTGATACACGCGCGCCAGAAAGTTCGACGGCCCCATGCAAATACCCTTGCCCGCGACGACGTCCATGCCGTCGTTGATGACCATGCGCGCGCGCTCGGTGATGTGATATTTGGCGATCGCCGAAATGACGGACGGCTTTTCGCCGAGGTCGACCGCCTGCGCGGACAGGCGGCGCGCGGCGTCCATCACATACAGGTTGCCGCCCATGCGGCCGAGCGCTTCCTGCACGCCCTCGAACTTGCCGACGGCGGTGCGGAACTGGCGCCGAATCGCGGCATATGCGCCGGTGCCGCGCACCGCGAGCTTCGCCATCCCGACGTTCGACGACGGCAGCGAGATCGCGCGGCCCGCCGCCAGACACTCCATCAGCATGCGCCAGCCGTTGCCGACCTGGGCGCGTCCGCCGATCACCCAGTCGAGCGGAATGAACACGTCCTTGCCCGAGTTCGGGCCGTTCTGGAACACCGCGTTCAACGGCCAGTGACGGCGGCCGATGTCGACGCCAGGGTGGTCGGTCGGAATCAGCGCGCAGGTGATGCCGGGTTCGTCGTTCGCGCCGAGCAGATGGTCGGGGTCGAGCGCGCGGAACGCGAGGCCGAGTACGGTCGCGATCGGCCCGAGCGTGATGTACCGCTTGTCCCACGTGACGCGAAAGCCGAGCGTTTCGCGGCCTTCGTGCAGGCCCTGGCAAGCGATGCCGACATCGGGAATCGCGGCGGCGTCGGACCCGGCATACGGGCTCGTCAGCGCGAAGCAGGGGAGTTCCTCGCCGCGCGCGAGACGCGGCAGATAGTAGTTCTTCTGCGCGTCGGTGCCGTAGTGCATCAGCAACTCGGCCGGGCCGAGCGAGTTCGGCACCATCACCGACACGGCCGCGGCCGAGCAGCGCGTCGCGAGCTTCATGATCACCTGCGAATGCGCGTACGCGGAGAACTGTTTGCCGCCGTACTGCTTCGGAATGATCATGCCGAGAAAGCCGTGCTGCTTGATGAACTGCCACGTTTGCGGCGACAGGTCCTGCCAGACCATCGTGGTTTCCCAGTCGTTCGCGAGCGCGCACAGCTGCTCGCATTCGACGTCGAGGAACGCCTGTTCTTCGGCGCTGAGCATGGCCGGGCCATAGCCGAGCAGCGTGTCCCAGTGCGGGCGGCCCGAGAATAGCTCCGCGTCCCACCAGACCGTGCCCGCCTCGATCGCGTCGCGCTCGGTCGGCGACATCTGCGGCAGGATCTTGCGGAACCTGTCGAGCACCGGTCTCGCGAGCCATGCGCGGCGCAGCGGTTTGATCGTCAGCACGAGGGCGGGGAGTACGAACACGATCGCGAGCAGTGTCGTCAGCAGCGGGCCGGCCGCGCCGCTCATGTGCGCGGCGGCGACCCAGACGATCAGCGCCGCGAGCCACCATGAGGCGCGGGCCTGAACGTAGACGAGAGCGAATGCGGCGATGACGAGCGCCAGGATGAACCACGGCATGACGTTTCCTCCTCTGTGGTGACGCAATCGCCGGGCCAGCTGCGAGTCGCGCACTTGCGTCGGGCGTTACCGCGTCTTACCGACTCGACTGACGGGCACGGCGCAGCTGCGCAACGTAGATGTACTGCTCGGGTAAGCGAGCTCGATCGGGTTCCATGTACGACGTGTGGTGGTTACGTCGAGTGATGACGCGATGACGCCGTGAGAAGTCGTCAGGCGGTGCCGTGCAGCCCATGCTGATAGCTTGCCGGCGCCGCTTCCATAGTGCCGCCGCGGCTTTTGCTGTCGACCGTGTCGCGTGCCACTGCGCACGCGGCCTCCTCGCCGCTGGTATGTTCTTGCGCACTGGCGAACGTGCCGTCCACGCCGCCGTCGGTCGCATCGCCGAGCACGGCGACGAACGCGGCCAGTTGCGTGCCGTCCGGCAGCGGCGCCTTCAGCGCGGAGACCATCAGCGACGCAAGGCGCGCGATGAGCTGCAGATCGTTCATCGACTTGCCTTGCGAGAACTCGGCAATCAGGCTGTCGGTATCGGTGCCGGCGAGCACCCCCGACAGCGCGCCGATCGCGAAATGCAAGCGCCAGCCGAGCTCCTCGCGCGGCAGATGCGGCAGCGCGCGCTGGAACGCGTCGAAGAAGCGCATCGCCACCACTTCATAATGCGCGTTCAGAAAGTCGCGGATGAACGACGACGGGTCGGCGTAGGCGCGCCCGAGCAGGCGCAGAAACGCTTTGCCGCCGACACGCGGATCGCGCGACAGACGCAGCGCCGGAATGAACATCGCGCCGAGCACGTGCTCGCAGGTCAGGCGCGCGCCGAGCATGACGTCGAAACGGTCGAGCAACTTCAGGCGCTCGTGGTTGAGCTGATCGAGCCGGCGTGACAGCATCGAGTGAATCAGCGATTCCTTGCTGCCGAAGTGATAGTTGACCGCCGCGAGATTGACTTCGGCGCGCGAAGTGATCTGGCGCAGCGACATCGCCTCGTAGCCGGATTCGATGAACAGCGTCTCCGCGGCGTCGAGAATGCGTGACTGCGTATCGCGGGCATGCCGGCCGGTTGTGCGAACTGCCATGATGCCGTCTCCAGTTGCCGGGGCTGCCGGCTCGCAAACACGCGATTCAAATCGATATTTGAAACGACCGTTTCCTGAGAAACTCCCCTGAGTCAGGTCGCTTTGGCCTGAAGGACATAGCCCAGGGACTCGGCCCGGCGCGTCAGGTTGTTCAGGACCCGCTGCCGGTAACGTTCCTCATAATAGGCTGCGCCTGGATCGACATATTCCATGCCGTAGCGCAGTGTGTTGTAGAAGAGCGCCGCGATCTTGCGTGCGGTGGCAGTGACGGCCTTCGCCTTGCCGATGCGGGCTGACAGCCGTCGGTAGAAGCCGCCCAGAGCGGTGTCGGTCCTGCCGACCGTGACGGCGGCGAGCCGCAACGCGGCAGCGGCCTTGCTGGAGGAGCGGCGCGTTTTCGAAGACAGGATCTTGCCGCCCGAGATCTTGTTGCCAGGTGCGAGGCACAGCCATGACGTGAAGTGCTTCACGCTCGGCCAGCGGGACATGTCGTTGCCGCATTCGGCAATGAGCTTGAGCGCCACGTAGGGTCCCAGGCCGTGAATCTGCGTCAGGTCGACACCGAGCATCCCGTACAGCGCAGCACGCACGTCGAATGAGAAGTCGTTTGACTGCTTGCCTCGATGTCGCGCTGCCGGCAGTGGCGCGGCGACGGGTTCGATGCCAGCCTGCAACTGCTTGAGCGCGATTTCGATCCGCTGATCGCATTGCGTCACCTGGGTCTGGTAGAAGTCGTACAGGGCCACGGCCTGGGTGAGCTCGAACACGTGCTCGGGCTGGTAATGACCGCCCAGCGCTTCACGGATTGTCTCGATGGAGGCTTTGCAGCGCATGTCGCGATGCTGTGCAAGGACATCGGTATCGCGCTCACCCGCGACGATCGCCCGGATGATCTTCATGCCGGTGACGCCTGTGACGTCCTGAACGACGTGATGCAACTGTACATTCATCTGCATCATTGCCTTCTGCATATGCTGGATATGGGACGCCGCATATTCCAGCAGGCGCTCCCGCTGCCGCAGATAGGATCGTAGCGTGGCCACGTCCTGTCGGGGGCGGAAGCTGGCGCGCAGCAGTCCGTACCGGTGCAGCTTCTGCAGCCACTGGGCATCGTTCACATCGCTCTTGCGGCCCGGTACGCTCTTTGCCTCCCGGGCGTTGACCAGCAACACCTCGAAACCATAAGACTCGAGGATTTCGAACACGGGAAGCCAGTAAATCCCGGTCGACTCCATCACGACAGTCGTGACCTTGACCTGCCTGAGCCACCTGGCAAGTTCGTGAAGATCGGCGGTGAAGCTGCGGAACGAACGCACTGGGTCCTCGGCGCATTCGGGTCCAACCGCGACCACGTGAAACTGTGCGCCGACATCGATGCCTGCGGCGTGCGGATTGACAACGGACATATCGGTGCGGCGAGCGACGGTTCGCCTCGGTTTGGGCTGTGCCATGTCTGGCCCTCCTGGTCATGGAAGTGCCAAAGGGCGGGACTGCGGTATCTATCACTTTCCTGAACGGGATCACCTCACGGTGTCACCAATGCCGGGTCCGCATCGGTCCCTGGACCATGTTTTTTAACGGGATGAGTCACCAGTAAGCGGACGGCCGCTCCCTTCAGCGTGGCCAGTGTAGGACTTGCCCGGAGTTTCTGCTCCTTGGGGAGGGCATGGCCCTTTGGATGTTTTTTAGGATAAGAAAGGATGGTCGGTGCGATCAAGTGACGGGCTCGACGAACTCCTCTAGAAGACCTGTCGGGTAGCCATGCTGGCGAAGCGCGGCGCGTCATACCGCGCGGAAAATAAAAAGACCGTTCCGAACGAATCGGAACGGCCTCGTGTTGTGTTGCGATGTAATCTGGACTTGCGCTCGGCGACCGGGTTGACCCGGCTCCCGAAAGCCTCAAGCTCTTAAACCCGTCCTCCGACCGCGCCGCCGGTCGATTCCGCGCCGACGACTTCACGCGCGGACTGCGTCATGTCGATGCCGCGGCGCTCGCGGCTGAACGGAATCAGCGCGCAGATCACGAGCGCGACGATGCCGATCACGACCGCCATCACGAGCGCGTAATCGTTGTTGTGCATTTCGGCGATTTTCGCTTGCAGCGGACCGTTGACCGACGCGATCAGATTACCCAGCTGATACACGAGACCGGGGAAGGTCGCGCGGATTTCATCGGGCGAAATTTCGTTCAGGTGCACCGGGATCACGCCCCAGGCGCCTTGCACCGAGATCTGCATCAGGAACGCGCCGAGCGCGAGCAGCATCGGCGTGGTCGAGAATGCCCACAGCGGCAGCACCGGCAGCGCGATCAGCGCGGAGATGAAAATCGCGCGCTTGCGGCCGATCTTCTCCGACGCCCAGCCGAAGAACAGACCGCCGCAGATCGCGCCGATGTTCAGTGTGATCGTGATCCACGACACCGTGTGCGCGTCGAACTGGCGCTGTACGCGCAGGAAGGTCGGATACAGATCCTGCGAGCCGTGCGAGAAGAGGTTGAACGCGGTCATCAGGATGATCGCGTAGATCGACAGGCCGACATTCTTCTTGAGCGTCGCGACGAGGCCGGGCCGTACCTTCTTTTCGAGCGTCTTGAACGCGGGCGACTCCGGCACGTGCGCGCGAATGTACAGCACCAGCAACGCGGGCAGCACGCCGACGAAGAACATGCCGCGCCAGCCGATGTATTGATAGAACAGGCCGAACACGATCGACGCGAGCAGGTAGCCGCTTGGATAGCCGGCTTGCAGAAGACCCGAGACGATACCGCGCGACTTCGGCGGCACGGTTTCCATGGTCAGCGCGCCGCCGACCCCCCATTCGCCGCCCATCGCGATACCGAACAGCGCGCGCAGCACGAGCAGCGTCATCAGGTTCGGCGACAGACCGGACAGCAGTTCGAGCAACGAGAAGCACGCGATGTTGACCATCAGCGTCGGACGGCGGCCGTATTTGTCGGCGAGCCAGCCGAAAATCAATGCGCCGAGCGGGCGCATCATCAAGGTCAGCATGATCGCGACCGCGACGGACGGAATGTCCGTATTGAATTCCTGCGCGATATCTTTCAATACGAACACCATCAGAAAGAAATCGAATGCGTCGAGCGTCCAGCCTAGATAGGCGGCGATCGTGACGTTTCTCTGTTCCCGAGTCCAGCTCATTGATTGTTCTCCTGAGTCTCCACAAACCGCGTTTGATCGCGGACGGCACTGTAGTCCTTGCGCCTTATGGCAAGGCTTCCCGGCGAGTGTACGCCGAGCATTAAGCGCCTGCATGGTTGAAGCCGTCTTTTTCCGTGTTAATCCGGGGCAGCAATTTTCGTGCTGAATTTGTGTTTGTGTTTTGTAATGTTTATCGGGGATTTCCCAGCGCCCATTTTTTATGAAGTTTATGGCAATGGCGTTTTGACGGGGGCGACCCGTGCCGGTCCGCGCGCCGCATCGAACCTTCATGTACAGTTATTTCGCCAACTGATCGACATATCGCTATGTCCTTGACGCCATCGCCTTCGTTGCTCGACGAGATGCTCGACGCTGTCGCGCGTCGCTATCGCCTGCCGGCGCTCGCGGCGGTCTGCGCGCCGATGCAGCAGGCGAGACCCGCCACCGTGCTCGCGCTCGCGATCGAGCAGGCTCGCGAGGCGAGCGCGCGTCGCGAAGCGCCGGATGCGGCGAACCAGCGCTTCTTCGTCGAGGCGCTCGCGCGGATGATTCGGGAGGCGATGCGCGAGGAAGCCGGCGACCCGGTGTTTCAGGCGATGCTGCTACGGCATCGCAGCACGGTGGTGCGCGAGTACGCGTCGCTGGCCGCGCACGCGAGCGTCGATCGCCGGCTGATCTACGCGGCCGTCAATGCGATCGCACATCCGGCCAAACAGCAGCGGCTGCTACCCGGCCCGCAACGCGACGCGCTGGCGCGTCTGCACGCGCTGGCGTTTGCCGAAGCGTGGCCCGAACTGGCCGAAGCCGTGCAAGCTTGCATCGATACGCCGCAAATCGCGCACGACGCGGCGCTGCAACGCGGCCTCGCGCAATTGCTGGAGAGTGCCCCTTTGCAGCGCTTGCGCCGTCTTTACGCGCTCGCGTCCGACGAGCGCGTGCGTCAGTACCAGACGCTGTGGGACCGCCAGGGGCCGCGCCCGGGAAGCTCGACTGCCGTGGCACGAGGCTTGAGCTCGAAGCAGCGCGGCGCCGCGGTCGAGGCATCGGCCGCCGATGCGCTCGACGCGCTCGCGCGGCGCCTCAATGATGCGCAGGGTGCGCTCGCCTCGTACCGTGTCGTGAACTCGATGCGCGTGCCGGCCGCGATACCCGCGAGCCACGAGCGCGCGAAAACCGAATGGGACGTGGTGCTGCTGCGCCAGGCACAGCCCCCAGCCGACACGGCGGCGTGGGACGTTTGCCTGCTCGTCGAAGCGAAGGCATCGGTCGATGCGGCCACCACTGATCTGCCGCGGCTCGTGCGTGGTCTGACGCTGCTTGCGCATGCGGACCCGCACACCGTCTACCCGTTTCGGACGCAGCAGGGGACGGTGGTTTTGAGCGGCGCGTCGCTCGCCGCGCTGACGAGCGACGGGGCCGGTCTTCGCAGGACCGTGCTCTATTGCTGTGACGCACCCGTCGAAGCGGCGCCGCGCGTGCTGAGCCCTGCGAGCCGGATGCAGCTGCTGTCGGCGCACGCCAGCCTCGATTTCGCGGGCGCACTGGCGGACGGGCGCGACGCCGATTGCGCGGTGCTGGAATCGGTGTGGCATCAGTTGCTCGAATCGCCGAGATGGCGGACGGTGCTCGACCAGTACGCGACGCTGCGCGAGGTCCGCGAATTGATGGTTCATCCGGACGACTTGCGGGCCGCCGTCGGCATCGCCGACGCAAGACGGTTGAGCGCGGCGCGCTAGGCCTGCTTCGGTTGTCAGTTCGACGCGCTCAGCCCACCGTCGACCGGCAGATTGACGACCGTGATGAAGCGCGCGTCGTCGGCCGCGAGAAAGGCGATTGCATGAGAGGTGGCGCGCGCGTTGCTCGTAGCGATAGATCTTCGAGCAAAAAGGAGTAGTGATGGAAACGCCGTCGAAGCGACTGTCGGACACACAGGTGCAGGTTGCCAGCAAGATCTACGGATTTCGCTCGCCACAGGAGGCGGACCGTTTCGTGCAATGTCTGCGCGACGGCGACGCGAGCCGCTGCGTCGCGGACGTTCCGCCCGAGACAGCAACCGATGCCTATCCCCCAGGAACCCGCACAGGCTCGGGCGCGGGCATGACGATCGGGCCGCCCCCGGGCGGGCTCGATAGCGACGAGTAACGCGTTTGCGCCGGGTCGCCGGCGCGGGCACGGTTCTGACGCCTCGGCGATCAGAAAGACAATCTCGACCCGGGGCATCCGTCGAACCTGCAATCACGACATTTGCGACGTGCGTATTGCGACGTGCGCGTATTGCGACGTGCGCGTATTGCGACGCCCGCGTCAGCGCACCGGCCCCAGCGACGCCGACAGAGATGCGGCGCCGCCGCTCAGTGTCCGGTCGATCAGATAGCGGCCCTGTTCGATGCCGGCGCGCAACGCTTCCGCCTCGGTGAGCCATTCCGGCGTCACGGGCTCCACGTTGGCCAGATTGGCGGGTAGCTCCAGCGGCCGACCCTCGCGGGAAATCGACACGTCGGCGATCCAGGCGCCTCGGGAGTTCCGATGCGCGGTCACCGTGATCAGCGCGCCGCGGTGCGCGTCGTGCATCGCGTGGTGGGAGCCGCGCTCGGCGCGCGCGGCCGGCATCGCGCGGCCGTCCGCGGTAGCCATGTCGGAGCCGGTCTCGCCGATGCTGGCGTCGGCGCCGCGGTCAGTGTGATCGGTTGGGGGGAGCGGGGTCATGCTGTCCTCGGGGGGCGAATGATCTGCCTGATTCAAGCAAGCCCTGTGCCGCCAGGGCGAACGCGTGCATGCATCCGTCCAGGCACGGGCACGCGGCGTGCGATCGCTCAGCGCGGGCCCGGCCCTTGCGCCGCGTTCAACGCTGGCGTCGCTTTGCTCTGTCGGCCTAGGGGAGAAGTCTTTGCTGATGGCGGCCGGCGCAAATGAATCGTAAGGAGGACGGCATGTCGATCCATGCGAAGGTCACGAGGTGGCGCAACGTCGGGCGATTCTGCGTCGAACGCGTCACCGACTATAGCGAACTGTTCGCGCTGGAAGTCGAGGAGACGCGAAAGCGTCTGGTGCGCGAGTTGAGCGCACTCATGGCGTTGGCAGTCGCGGGCCTGTTCACGCTGTCCTTCTTTTGCATCGCGATCATCGCCACCGCGTGGCAGACGCCTTACTTCCTTGCGGTGGTCTGGGGCGTGGCCGCCGCGTGGCTGCTCGTGTGCATCGTGTCTTTTCTCGTCTTGCGGGCGCAGAAACCGGCGCAATCGCTTCACGTCCTCAAGGCCGAGATTCACTCCGATCTCGACGCTCTCAGGGAGTCGCTCAAATGAGTCAGCCACGTCACGCCAATGAGCTTGCCCGGGCCACCATTCTGGAACGCATGGAGGCAACGCGAGCCGCCTTGCTCGTGGCGAACCGGACCGCCGCGTTGCCGGGGATGCGGGCGGCCTCGCGGTCCTCCGCCGGCAATGTGCTCGCGTCGCTCGCCGAGGCGCCGCATGTTGCGCTGCTTCTCGTGCTGGTGATCGGCGGCATCGTGTTGGGGCCGCGCCGCACGCTGTCGATCGCGGGCCGTTCCGGTCTTACGGCGTGGATTGCCCGCAATGTGCGGCGGTCGATCGCGCAGTGACGCCCTGAGCGAAAGCAGCGATTGGAGTAAGCAAAGCAGAATCGCCTGGTTCGTGAACCCACGGCGAGGACGCACGGGTGCTGTCTGATCATGATCGCCCCAAGTCGTCTCGATGCGGCCAGCAGTCGTCAGTGAGTCGTTGGCATGTTTAGACGTCGGGTCGCTCGCGAGCGTTTTCGGACGACTCAGCGAACCGTGTGCAACCCTTCCAGCCTGCTAGACTGGAAGTTCCCCTGCAAGCCATGGAGGGAGATATGACGACCGTCTACGTCGTAAAGACCGGCGAAAAGTTCCTCTGCACCGCGGAGGACGGCGATATCGGCATGGCACCGGAGATTAAGGAAGCCACGTCCTTTCGCTCGTACGAGGAAGCGAATAAAGTCGCGAACGAGCACGCCGACCCCGGATACGAAATCCTGACCATCGACGTTAACAAACGCTGACGAGGCGTTAGCTGTTCGCGCCCAGGCGCTCAGCGAAACGAGGCTGGCAATACAGCAGGCGCCATGCGACATGGCGCTCGGGTCGGGTGCGTCCGAAACGTCGTCATGACGGCTTCGGGCATTCAGGCGGCAGCCGAAACCACTCTGCAAGCGCGCATAGCACGGCACTCCACGCCGTCCGCGGCTGGGCGGACGGCATGCTCTGCATCGTCGATCTTGTCAGACGGGCAGGCTTACGATCCGCCAAAGAACACCGGCTTCATCCCACTTGTGCTGGCCGGGTGACCCATCTGCTGCGTGCCGCTGGTCGCGGGGCCGTAGCCGCTGCTTTGGCCTGCGGCAGCGGCGTTGGTGGTCGGCATGTTGGTAGGAAAGTCGATGGTATTCGCATTGGCCGGATTGAAGCCGGCTTGCTCGAGCTGAGCGATTTCTGCCTGCACTTGCGCGTGCGTCAGCGCCCCGTCCGCCTGCGCCAGCGATGCAACTGGCACGGCCATGACCGCGACCGCGCAAGCTGTGTGGACTAACGTCTTCATGATGGCCCGCCTCCTGGTTGGCTACTCCGGCTGACTCGCGCTTCGCTTTTCGCGGTCCAGCTCATCAAAGATTAGGTGAGGAATCGTACAGTGGTCGTTTATTTTTCATGGTAGCGGGTTCGTCCATCAGCCGACGCTGGTCGACGCTCGCGCCCGAGCGCTCCGATGTCGGCCGCGCATCCGATACCGTACCTTCGGACAGGAGCCGACATCATCGAAGCGTGGGTCAAGCAGCCGCTCGCGGGTCGTCGTCGAACATCCGCATTCCCGCGGGTGCCGTCGTCAAGAAAGCTCAGGTGCGCGTAATCGAAACCCCGCCGTCCACCAACGAAGCGGTACCCGTCACGAAGGACGAATCGTCGGAAGCAAGGTAGAGCGCCGAGCGGGCAATCTCTTCCGGCTTTGCGACCCGCTTGAGCGCGTGCAGCCCGGTCACGAACGTCTGCGATTCGGCCGTATCGTTCATACCGCGATACATCTCCGTGTCCACCGCGCCCGGGAGGATCGCGTTGACGCGCACGCCTTGCGGGCCGTATTCAGCCGCGAGCGCCTGCGTCAGTCCGATCAGGCCGGCTTTGCTCGCGGCATAGGCGGCGGTCCCCGGGAAGGCGAACGAGTAGCCGACGAACGTCGACGTGAAGATGATCGATCCACCGCCTTGCTTGATCATTTCAGGAATCTGATGCTTGGCGCCGACAAACGCACTCGTCAGGTTAGTGGCCAGCGTCGCTGACCGGCCCGCTTCCGATACGCCTGTGGACGGTCCCATTTCACCCAGCGTCCCCGCGTTGTTGTAGGCGATGTCGAGGCGGCCGAAGCGGCTGACGGCGAGTTCGACCAGCGCTTTCGCGAATTCTTCGGATTGCACGTCCCCGGCCAGCGAGACAGCGGCAATCGATTTCCTTGTCAACGCGTTTTCGGGCGTGCCACCGTGGGACGAGACGTCAAGGGATGTCTGATGTGTGTCGGCAATCCGGAAACCGGATGCCTGCAATTATGGAAGAGGCCGCCGGGCACGGCGCGTTCGATAGCATGATTCAACTGGAATTCGGCCTGTCACCGTTCTTTAATGTGCCGTATGGCGCGTCACGCAGGAGACCTGGCACACCCGATGAAAGCTGCACATTGAATCGCCGGCACGGTCGCCCTCCAACGAGTTCACGCAGTTGCAGGTCTGGATCAGCGATGTCCCGGAACAAGAACCGACGGGAGACATTCGTGAGAACATCCGACGCCATCATGGCTGGTCTGATCTGCTGTTCATGCGCAACCGCGGCCTACGCCGCCGACATTAAGGGAGCCGGCAGCACGTTCGCCGCTCCTCTCTACACCCGATGGGCCGCCGACTACCAGAAGTCGGGTGGCAGCAAGGTGATCTATCAGGGCACAGGTTCGTCCGATGGGCTCAAGCAGGTCATCGCCCGGGAAGTCGACTTTGCGGGCTCGGACGCGCCACTGACCGACGATCAACTGACCCGCGACGGCTTGCGGCAATTTCCAACCGTAATCGGCGGCGTGGTACCCGTCGTGAATCTTCCGGGGCTCAAAGCCGGCGAGGTGATGTTGACGGGGCCGGTCATCGCCGAAATCTTTCTCGGCAAGATTCAGTTCTGGGACGACCCGGCAATCGTGCGGTTGAACCCAAAGATCAAGATGCCTAACTACCCGATTGCCGTGGTGCGTCGCCAGGATGGCTCGGGCACGACGCTGATCTGGACTCACTACCTCGCGCAGGTCAGTCCGGAATGGAAGCGCAGGGCAGGCGAAGGCACTAGCGTGCGATGGCCGCTCGGCATCGGCGGCAAAGGCAACGAGGGTATTGCCACGTACGTCGGCTATCTGCCCGGCGCAATCGGCTATGTCGCATGGGATTTCACGAAACAGAACCGCTTGAAGTACGTTGCCATGACCAATGCGGCGGGTAATGTCGTTCAGCCCAGCGCCGCGACCTTCAAGGCAGCCGCGGCGAGCGCCGACTGGTCGGGTTCTCTCTCGCAATCGCTGACCAACCAGCCGGGCAAGGATGCCTGGCCGGTCATGGGCGCGACTTATGTGTTGCTCCCCGCGGCGCCGATCAAGCCGGGCCACGACGAAGCCACCTTGAAGTTTTTCGAATGGGCGTTGAGTCATGGGGGGCCGACGGTCAACGCGCTGGATTACGTACCGCTTCCGGAACTGGTCGTGACGAAGATCCGCGCACAATGGCCCGCCGATACAGGCGAAAAGTCGGTGCAAAAAGCGTTCGCAGTGCCGTGACCACCTTGTGGCGGATCGGGAAGTTCTGTCAATGCTCACGGCTGCCAGACGCCTTTACGCTCATCGAGAAACGTTCTGAAAAATCGCGCAATCGTGTCTTGCGGTGTCGATTTCTCCTATGATCATTCGTCGTAGTCACTGGAGGCGCCGTTGCCTCCAGACACTTTCGTCTTCAAAGGGAAAACCCAAATGCGCGTCATGGTCATCATCAAGGCAACCCCCGAATCGGAAGCCGGGCAAATGCCGAGTACCGAACTCCTCACGGCGATGGGGCAGTACAACGAGCAATTGGTCAAGGCCGGCATCATGCAGGGCGGCGACGGGTTGAAGCCGAGTTCGGCCGGCGCTCGCGTGAGGTTTTCAGGGAAGGACCGCACCGTCATTGACGGCCCGTTTGCGGAAACCAAGGAATTGATTGCCGGGTACTGGCTCTGGCAGGTTCAATCGATGGACGAAGCGATTGAATGGGTAAAGCGCTGCCCGAATCCGATGGTCAGTGATTCAGAGATCGAGATTCGCCCGTTCTTTGAGCCTGCGGACTTTGGCGAAGCTTTTACGCCCGAGCTCCAAGACGAGGAAAATCGTCTGCGCAGGCAAATTGACGGGCAGATGCGTTGACGATTTTCACCGCATCAGTCTGCGGGTACGAACGCAATCCAGATCCGACTGTCTGAGACGCTACGCGGGCTTCCGATACGTAGTCCGGAAGCCCGATGCCACGGGTCGATGATTGCCGTCGTCAGTGGGTGTCGCCGGCCAACCGTTCGAAGCCGGTCAGTGCGAAGGTATCTGCTCGATCTTATCGGCGCTCAGGTCGCTCGGGAAGCAATGAGGATGCTCAAAGCCCATCGGAGATCCGCTCGTTGAATAGACGATGTTATCCGTGTTGTTCGGGCCTTGGCCGGCGGGTACAGTGCCGAGCCCCGCGAGCTTGCGCATGCGATAGGCGATCGCATGATCGGCGCAGGCGCTATCGCCGCTCACGCCCAATCCTCCGATGACTTTCCCTGCTGCATAAAGCGCGACGCCGCCGCCGAAGGTAATGACGCCGCCAAGCGTGTGTCCGATGCCGCTGCCCTGTTCGAGGAAGCGCGCGTCAAAAGGATTCGAATTATTCAGGCCGTAAAGGGAGCCGCCCGGCTGGGTGGCCGCGTAGAGATTTGCCGTCGATAGTGCGAGTGCGTCGTTGCTGAAACCGTTCGCCGTATAAGCCTTCGCGATTGCAATGGCCCGGCTACCGGGCCAGGCGTCACCGGTCACGATCACCGAACACAGATGCCCCTGCCGATCGACAATGGCCGCCCACATCCGGTTAGGCTTGAAGATCCCGCCGTTCGCATCGGGCAGGTTCACGACCGTATGCAACTGCTTTTCCACCAATGCGACCGTACCTTGAGGTAGCGTGCATCGGGCTTGTGGGACATCATCATCGCCAGAGGCACGACTTTCGTGCGAAAAGGACGCAATACAAAACGCTGCGACAGCGACGGTAAGCATCTTACGCATGACGATTCTCCTGACGATCGATTTGACAGCAGGCACGCTGTGGGCGAGAACGCGAACAAACAATAGGACAGCCAATGAAATAAACGACTCATCGCTGTTGAATGTCGGAGGCGAGTTCCCGGCAGCGAACGTATCTCGTTGATCCGGGACTTCGTGTAAATAGTGAAGACCATTATGCAAGGGCAATAGGCCAAAACAGAGTGCCCGTCAGCCATGCATGCCTGCCTGGCGTTCGACACTGCTACGGAGACGAGCGACGATCGGCTCGCCAGAGCGTGCTGGGGCGACGGTTTTGATCGATTGGATGGCGCGGCATATAGTTGGCGAGTGCGCAACACTTTCGTCGGAGATCGATGCAATGCCTTATCTACAGCTTGATGTAAACGATCACTACTCTGTCGAGAGCAAGAGACTGCTCGCGGCGAAAATGAGTGAGACCTATGCTCGGATGATGTCGGTTGACGTCAGGCGAATCAGCGTAGCCATCCGCGAACTCGGTCCCGGTAGCGTGTGGCGCATTGCGGAGGAGAGCGGGGAACCGGTGCCCGTTGCGTTGATAATGCTCGATATCAGAAGGGGGCGCCCGCCCGAGTCGCGCATGGAGGTGGCCAAAGCGCTTTGCGCGCTGTGCATCGAAATCCTTGGCTTGCGCGAGGACCGACTCAACGTTGAGTTCACCCAGCATTCGGGCGATGAGATGTATCACCCGGCACTCGGAGGTTACAGCCCGGAATGGGCGCCGGGCGAGTGATGAGGGTTCGAGTTGCGCGGCCTGTATTTGCGCATGGCCGTATGAGGTCGGCGATATGCGGGAACAACGAGGGCGCCAGGATCGGATCGTCCTCTGTTGCGCCACAACCTGAGCCAAAGGAGGAGGACCATGAGCAGGCTTGCGACATACCTGGCCGGTAATCGGCGGACGCGACCGTGGTGGATTGTCTTGATCACGACGGTGTTCTGTTTCTTATGCCAGAGCGTCGTCGCACAAGCGGACGACGGCGCGGCTCGCCTGCGCGCGAAATATCAAAGTCTGACGCAGCAACTCGCGCACAACCAGTTTCAGCGACCGCTGTACCTCGAATCGCAGGAGTTGCCGTCGGCGCTCAAGGGCGATATTTACGGGGTGCTCAACTATCCTTTCGCGGTGGTCAGCGGCGCGCTCGACGACCCGACTCAGGGCCCGGCCAACTGGTGCGACGTGCTGATCCTGCATCTGAACACCAAATACTGCCATGCGTCGACCAGCGACAGCGGTACGATCCTCACCGTGAACATCGGCAAGAAAACCGAGGAATCGCTTTCGTCGTCGTACCGCGTGCAATTCAACTTTCGTGCGGTAGCGAGCACCCCTGATTATTTTCGCGTCGAGCTCACTGCCGCCACGGGTCCGCTGAGTACGAAAGACTACCGTATCGTGCTGGAAGCGATACCGGTGGGCGATAATCGCACCTTTATTCACCTGACCTACGCGTACGGATATGGCACGGCGGGACGGTTTGCCATGAAAACCTACCTGGCGACGATCGGCAGCAACAAGGTCGGCTTTTCCGCTACGCCCGATTCGTCGACGAGCGAGCCGCAATACATCGGCGGCGTGCGCGGCTTGGTCGAGCGCAATACGATGCGCTACTACCTCGCCATCGATGCCTATCTTGGCGCGCTTTCCAGCCCGCCCAACGCCCGCCTCGACAAACGCCTCGCTGACTGGTTCGATGCGACCGAGCAGTATCCGCGGCAATTGCACGAGGTCAGCCGCGCCGACTATATGGAAATGAAGCACGACGAGTATCAACGTCAGCAGATCGCCCAGTGATCCGCGCAGCGGGCGGGGATCTGATCAAGGCAACGCAATATCGCGTAGAAGGTTTTTCCGAGGGGATGTCGATCCGAGGGTGCGTCGATCGTCGTGACCTGGTAAGACAATTGGTCAGGAACCTTGGATCTGCCGTTTTGCGCCAAGTCCGGCCGCCATCGTCATCCGACCTGGGAGCACACTGTGAACAGACTCGACAATCCGATCCTGCAAGTCCTGGAAGGCTACAAAGCCGCGGTATTGGCGAAAGACGTGGACGCGTTCGTTGCGCTATACGACCGCGATGCGGTGGTCTTCGACATGTGGGGGACATGGGCGTACCACGGCATCGCATCGTGGCGCGCCATGGTGGAGGGCTGGTTCGGTTCGCTTGGTACAGACCGTGTGATAGTCGATTTCAGCACGGCGCAAACGATCGTCGCCGCGGACCTCGCCGTCGTCCACGCCTTCGCGACATATAAAGCCGTCGACGCCGACGGATTGGAACTGCGCTCCATGGACAATCGCCTGACCATGACGCTGAGGCAGCAGGCCGACGGATGGAAAGTTGTCCACCAGCACACCTCCTCTCCGATCGAGGTCGGCACGGCGCAGGTAATTTTCAGGCGCTAGCGGTCTGGCGGTTCGACATCGCGCGTCGGCTCGCGAATAATCACGGCTGCGTGACTTTCCAATTTGCGACGTACCTTCTGTTTAAAAGCAGCCATGAAACCATTGCTTGCCGGCCGATGCCTTTGCGGTGCCGTCCATTACTCGGTAAGAGACGAATTCGTCTATGCATTGAACTGCCACTGTTCAAACTGCCGGCGCGCGACCGGCTCGGCGTTCAAACCCTTCGCGGGAATCGAGCGCGACAAGCTGCGCATCACTCGGGGCGAAGACAGCCTGTTGCTTTTCGGCGATGAGCGAGCGTCGCACGATGTGCGCTGCAAAATATGTGGAAGCCTGATGTTCTCAGTGGTTCGTCAGGGGCAGTACGTTCACGTCACGCTGGGAACACTCACAGACTCGCCCGCCATGTCTCCCACTGCCCACATGTTCGTGGGTTCAAAGGCACCGTGGTATTCGATCACTGACCAATTGCCGCAACACGACGAATTCGGGTGAGTCTCTTTCCCATCGCAACATCGACTCGAAAGATCGCACCACAGCGGCGTTGAATCGCTGATGGAACGCCGTCCGATCGAAGCCCCGGCGCGCTGTCGCAGATCTCCGGGCGCAGCCGCGCAAGACGCGCATCGCAAGGTGGCAGAAAGTCGTGGTGGCCGGCGTTTGCCACCACGCGATAGTCGGGAGCGCGGGGCAGGTCGTCCCGCACCGGCTCGTCGTACCAGGGATGCGGCTGATGACGATCACCAGCCGATGAAGCTGCGCGGGCCGGCGCCAGAGTTGCAGCACGCGGCTCTGGTCATCGAAAGTGTCGCCGGCGTGGCTGGCCGCCGCCGCGACGAAGCCCGCGCGAGCCAGCGCGAGCGCCGTGTCGTAATGGGCGCCGTACCAGCCGCCGCCGCCGTGCGACAGCACGATCAGCGGCAGGTGATGGCCTGCGATCGGCGCGTCGGCCGCGACGGTCTGGGTGACGTCGCCCAAGGCGTGCGGCGTGGCCGGCGCATCGGTGGGATACCAGATTCCGGCAGTGAGCGGCGGCTCGGCGCCATTCGGTATGTCGACCTTCTGAAAGCCGACCCCGGCGGCGAGGGCAGGCGCGCCAGGCATCATGGCAAGAAGAAGGGCGACGATGGCCATCAATCTCACGGTTTTCTCCATGACTGTCGGCGGCGGGCTGAGCTCCGGACGGCTCGAGGCTATGAGACCAAAGTCCAATTGAATATTTCAGGCGCGGGTTCAATAGTAGTGAAACGCCGCGCTCTGTCGACGACAAAGCCGGCGCGATCCTCTTCCTAAGATGCCGGAATTGCAGGCAGGCCTTGGTATTGGCGTCAAGAACGTTCCAGTGGGTTTGAGTTTTCAGGCCTATCACGGTGTCGCCGCCGAACCGCGACGCGACCTGGCGGGAGAACGACTTATGCTGCTCACACCGATTCCCCAACGGACTCCGTCCCGAGAGATGCTCGACGTCCTGATTCGCGCCGGACTCGTCGCGGTCCTGGCCGTATTCTGTTTTCGGATCTTCGCGCCGTTTCTTAACCTGATGGCCTGGTCGGTGATTCTTGCGATCACGCTCTATCCGCTGCAGGTCCTGCTTCGCTCCATGCTCGGCGGCAAGGATGGCCTGATCGCCACGCTGATCGTCCTGGTCGCGCTTGTCGTGATTCTGGTGCCAACGTATGCGCTGGGTCTCGCGGTAGCCGATTCGGTCGAGAAATCGATAGCCATTGCCAGGAGCGGTAGCTTCCGGATTCCGCCTCCCGCGGAGTCGGTGGCGAGTTGGCCGCTGGTCGGCCAGCGTGTGTACGACTTCTGGCAACAGGCATCGACTGACCTGACCGGCCTTGCGCATAAATTCGCCCCGCAGCTGAAGGAGGCCGGGCTCGCTGTGCTTGCAACGGTGACGGGTCTTGGTGCCGGCCTGGTGATATTTTTCGTCGCGCTGATCGTCGCAGGAATCCTGATGGCCCACGGTGAGAAGGGCTATCACAGCGCGGTGCAGATCGCCTCGCGCATCTCGGGCCCCGAGAACGGCGCTCAGATCGCCGACTTGTGCACGGCGACGATTCGTGCGGTGGCCCAGGGGGTAGTGGGCATCGCGTTTATCCAGATGCTGCTGATCGGCATCGGCTTCGTCGTGAAGGGGATACCCGGCGCGGGGTTGCTCGCGCTGGCCGTGCTGCTGCTCGGCATCATGCAATTGCCGGCCACGCTGATCACCATTCCGGTGATCGCCTTCGTGATCGTCACGGACGGCGTGAACACCGCAAACATCATCTTCTCGGTTTACGTGTTCGTCGCAGGCCTCGCCGACAACGTGCTCAAGCCATTGATGCTGGGCCGTGGCGTCGCGGTGCCGATGCCCGTCGTGCTGATCGGAGCGCTCGGCGGCATGGTGACGGGAGGCGTCATCGGGCTATTCGTTGGGCCCGTGATGCTGGCCGTCGGTTATCAGCTGTTCTGGCGCTGGGTCCGAGACCAGCCTCAACCCAGGCAACCCACGCAACCCACGCAACCCACGCAGACCCACGAACAGAAGCAGACCTGAAGCTCGAGGATGGCTCCGTGTCACCGTTGATGCGTCCGTACGGGATCGCAGTGCTTTTCGGGGCGGCGGTTTGCCTGAGCGGATGCATGCGGGTGGGCCCGGACTTCAAGCCGCAGCATGAAGCGTGGAGCGAGCACTGGAGTAGCGAATCGATTACGCGGGTCACGCAACCGGGTGCACAGCCCGATGTGCGCCAGTGGTGGCTGATCTTCGACGATAGGAATCTCGAACGTCTGATCGCCGAAGCCGACGCGAACAACGGCGACCTGAAGATCGCCGGACTGCGCGTGCTCGAGGCGCGCGCACAGCTCGGCATCGCGCTCGCGGGACGCTATCCGCAGGTGCAGCAGGCGAGTGCCGATGTACTGGCTTCGGCGCGCAAGCGCTCGGATGGTTCCAATCCGCGCTCGGGCGTCTTCGTGCAGTACGGCGCGGGCTTCAGCATCGGCTGGGAACTCGATTTCTGGGGACGTTTCAGCCGCGCGATCGAATCGGCCGACGCCGCGTTCTTCGCCGCGCAAGCCAACCGCGACGATGCGCTGGTTCTGTTGCACGCGCAGGTCGCGGATACGTATTTCACATTGCGGGTCGCGCAGGCGCGGCTACGTATCGCTCGCGAGAACGCCCAGTTGCAAAAACGCAGCTACGACATCGCACAAAAGCTCTTCAAGGCTGGCGAATCCGACGAACTCGACTTCCAGCAGGCGAAGACGCAGTACCTTGGGACGCTGAGCAGCATCCCCGATCTCGAAAGCCAGATCGTGCTTGCGCGTCATGCGCTGTCGGTGCTGATCGGGCGAGCGCCGGGTCCGCTGCCGGAACTCGACGTGCAGGCGGGCAAGGATGGCGTGGTGCCGCTGGTGGATCATGCGGTGCTGCAGGACGTGCCGGCCGATCTGCTGTTGCGCCGCCCTGACGTTCGCGCGGCCGAGTACCAGATGGCTTCGCAGTCGGCGCTCATCGGCGTGGCAAAAGCGGATCTGTACCCGTCGGTATCGTTGCTCGGCACGCTGACGTGGACCGCCAGTTCGCTCGCGGGCGCACCGAGCACACTGCTCTTTGCCGCGGGCCCGAGCGTGACGTGGAACGTGTTCGACTACGGCAGGATCACGAACAACGTGCGCGTCCAGGACGCACGGCTGCAAGAGTTGACGGTGGCTTATCAGAACACGGTGCGCGAGGCGGCGCGCGAGGCCGACGACGCCGCGACGGCGCTGCTCGCCGCCTTGCAGCGCGACACCATTCTGAATGACGCGCAGGGCGCGGCGCGGCGCTCGCTGACGCTCGCCAATACGATCTATCGGGAAGGGTATTCGGACTTCCAGCGGGTCCTCGATGCGCAGCGCGCGCTGTTCGCGCAGCAGGACGCGTACGTGGTCAATCGCAGCAATGCGCTCGGCAGTGTGATCGCGCTTTACAAGGCGCTCGGAGGCGGCTGGGAAACCGAACAGCCGCTCGTCGATGCGGCGACGCGCGCGCAGATGCGGCAACGCACCGATTGGGGCGACCTGCTCGACCGAACGGCGCCGTCTTCCGGTACGCCGGCGCAAGCCGAAGGGGCGTCACGATGAGCGATACCCAGGATACCCGCGAGCCTCGAACCGCCGCCCCGCCGAAGTCGTCGACGCCTGCCGCCGACCCTTCGGGCAGGGCGGTCAAATGGGTCGTCTGTCTGATCGTGCTCAGCCTGATCTGGTATCTGCTCGCCGACCGTTTCACGCCGTATACGCAGCAGGCGCGGATTCAGGCCTATGTCGTGCCCGTCGCCGCCGAGGTGTCGGGACGCGTGACGCGGGTGTTCGTCCATAACAACCAGGATGTCAACGCGGGGGACGTGCTGTTCGAAGTCGATAGCGAGCCCTACCGCATTGCCGCTGACCGGGCGCGCGCCGATCTGGAGTCCACGCGCCGGCAGGTCGGTGCCAGCACGGCCGGTATCGAGTCGGCACTCGCGGCGTTGCGGGCCGCCATCGCGAACGAGGTCAAGGCGCGCCAGGACAGCGACCGTCTCGAGCGGCTCTATCGCGAAGACGAGGGCACCGTCTCTCTGCGACGCCTCGAGGTCGCGCGGGCGACGCATGAACAGGCGCTAAGCCAGGTCGACGGGGCCCGTGCCGAAGTCGAGCGGGCGCGGGAGCAGCAGGGCGGAAGCGAGGCGGAGAATGCGCAGTTGCGCAGCGCCGCTGGCGCGCTGGAGAAGGCCGAACTCGATCTCGCCAACGCGCGGATCAGAGCCCGCTCGAGCGGCGTCGTGACCGATCTGCGCACGGAAGTCGGTCAGTTCGCCGCGGCGGGCAATCCGGTCATGACGCTGATCGCGATCCGCGACGTGTGGGTCAGCGCCGACATGACGGAGAACAATCTGGGCCATCTCAAACCCGGCACGCGCGTCGAGATCGCCTTGGACGTGCTGCCCGGCGAAGTGTTCGGCGGGCGGGTTCGCAGTGTCGGCTATGGCGTGAGCGTGGGGCAGAGCACGCCGGCGGGCAGCCTGCCCACCGTGCAGAATAGCCGCGACTGGCTGCGGCCCGCGCAGCGTTTCCCGGTAATCGTCGAATTCGACGACAGCGAGCGCGCGCGTCTGCGCGATCTGCGGGTGGGCGGGCAGGCCGAAGTGATGGCGTTTCCGACCCAGGGCAATCCGCTCAATCCGCTGGGACACGCGTTCATCCGGCTGATGAGCTGGCTCTCCTACGTCTATTGAGAAGCCCATGCAGCCCGTGACCCAGCGCCTCGGTTATCGCGCGATACGCGTGGCCATCGGAACGGCGATCGCTCTTGCCGTCAGCTTTGGACTCGATTTCCCGATACCCGTCGTCGCGCCGGTATTCGCGGTTTTTTTGCTGGCCACGCAGAATCGCCCGCTATCGTTGAAGGCCGGCGTGATTCTTTCGCTGGTCGTGGCGTCGACCACCGGCAGCGGCCTGCTCCTCGTTCCGTTGCTTCGACACTATGCGTTGGCCGGCGTCATGATCGTCGGCCTCATGCTGTTCTTCGCGTTTCGTTACGGGCTGCGTGGCGGCAACAATCTCGTCGCGACATTTCTGGTCGCGGGACTGACGATGATTTCTGCCGCGGGCACGGCCGACTTCGAACTGGCCCTGACGGTCGTCGGCGCGCTGGCGAAGGGACTTCTGCTTGCCGTGCTGGCGTCGACGCTGGCGCACAGATTGTTTCCTGAAAGCATGGGCGCGCGAGAACAGCCCGCCGCGGCAGCGATGGCGGAAGACGAGGCGGCCTATCTCGCGCTGCGTGCCGCGCTCGTCGTCATGCCGGCCTATCTGCTCGCAATGACCGACCCGGCGAACTACATGCCGATCATCATGAAGTCCGTCAGCCTCGGCAGACAAACCTGCACGACCTCGGCCCGCGGCGCCGCACGCGATCTGATCGGCTCGACGCTGCTCGGCGGTCTGCTCGCCATCGCGTTCTGGTTTGCGCTGAGGCTGTTCGTGCATCTGTGGATGTTCTTTCTGTGGATGCTGTTGTTCGGCCTGCTGGTGGGACGCAAGCTGTACGGCCTGCAACCCACGCGTTGTTCGCCGGGCTTCTGGCTGAACAGTCTCGTGACGATGATCATTCTGCTCGGGCAATCGGTGCAGGACAGCGTGGCGGGCAAGGATGTCTACACCGCGTTTGCCGTGCGAATGGGGCTCTTTCTGGCCGTAACGGCCTATGCGTATTTGATGCTTCTGTTTTTCGAGCAGCACCGCCGTGCGGAGTGAGGCGGTGCGGCATGCTGCAAAGCCGATCCGGTGATCGCAACAGGAGCGTGTAATGGGAAATTCGACAGGCGATGGCGCGGCCCGTCCTCGGGCTGGTGAGATCCTGAAGGAAATGGCGATAACCCTGTGGTATCTGAGAGCGATTCTGATCGGTCTGCTTCTACTGTTCGTCCTGCTGACGTTTGGCATGTACTACTGTGGCGCGCCCGTCGAGACAGCGAACCGGACACCGTCGCCGCTGGGTGAAACCGTGTACCTCTGCGCGATCACGGCGCTCACCATCGGGTACGGCGATGTCGTGCCCACTTCGGCGTTCGGCCGGATCGACGCCGCATGCCTCGGGCTGATCGGCGTGGTATTCACCGGCTTGATCGTGGCCGCAGCTGTACGAGGCGTGCAGGAGGCCGCGCATCGGGCGGAAAGGACGGGATAGCGAGGCGCGGAACAGAATGAGGCGGACTGGACGGTATGGAAGGCCGCAGTCAAGGCGGGACGTATTCAGGTCATTCGTGAATGAGGTTCAAGTCCCAGCCTGACTTTTTCTAAACCACATCGGCTAATTGCCTTCCGGCATTTTCGACGAATGATGGCTGGTAATCAGCCACTTGTGCCCATTCCACGCGTAGGTGAACGTATAGCGCGCCTTGACGACCGAGCCGTCCGCGAATTTGAAGGTGTAGAGCCCCGAGTCGATCGCGGTGTTGCATTCGATCATGATGTCGCGGAAGTCGATCGTGCCGACCGGTTTGTTTTCGAGGAAGTGTTTGAAATAGTCGAGTTTTTCGTCGGCGGTCAAACGCGGCTTGTTCGAGACGGTCGGCAGCAGAATCGAGTTCGGCGCGTAGTTCGCCACGACCTTCTGCGGTTCGCCGGTTTTCAGCGAGTCGTTCCAGCGATCGAACAGTGCGGAAATCTGCTTTTCCGAGGTGGGATGGCAGGCTTCGGACCTCGCGAATGCGCTGCCATGGGCCACGACCGCAACCATCGCAAAGACGACGGACGGCCCGTCTACGCTGATTCTCATGATGCCCTCCGCGATCGTTGCCGGTGGATTGTTCCGCCAGTAAATCGAAACTGCCCATGGCATATCCGCCACAGCATCGACATTAGAGGACAAGAACCCGGGTCATTTGCGTCGGTTCAGCTCGCTTCTTCCAGAACCACGACACTGCGTGCCTCCACGCGAAATTGATCGCTTTCGACAGCGGGCTGTTGCGCCGCTTGCACGATGTCATGCGGACTGTCGCGCGCGGTATCGACGATACGCCGCCAGTGCCGCCCGTCGGGCGCGGGCAACTGGACCGTGCGGGCGCAATCGTCCATGTTGAACACCGCGTGCAGTGCCGGCTCGCCAGGTTCTTCGCCGCCCAGCGTGACGGCGAGAAGCCGCGCGCCTGGATCGTGCCAGCCCGGCTCGTTCAGGCGCTCGCCGTGCCATGCCGCATCCGGCCGGGTCTGCCCCGCCGAGGGCCGGCCGGTCAGAAAATACCGCCGCCGCAAACTTGCGTGGCGTTTGCGCAGCGCGATCAGCTCGCGCACGAAGCGCGACATGGCCGAGCCGGCTTCAGTGGGTGTCCAGTCGAACCAGCTGAGCGTGTTGTCCTGACAATAAGTGTTGTTGTTGCCGCGCTGGCTGCGCAGCACCTCGTCTCCGGCGAGCGTCATCGGCACACCCAGACTCAGGAACAGGATGGCCATCGCGTTGCGCGCCTGGCGATGTCGCAGACCGAGAATCTGGGCGTCGCCGGTCCCGCCCTCGGTGCCACAGTTCCACGACAGGTTGTCGGAGCTGCCGTCGCGATTCTCGTCGCCGTTGGCTTCGTTGTGCTTCGACCCGTAGCTCACGAGATCGATCAGCGTGAAGCCGTCGTGGCACGTCACGAAGTTGATGCTGTTGTTGGGCAGCCTGCCGTCGTCCGCATAGAGGTCCGAGCTGCCCGCGATGCAGGTCGCGACCGCCCCGATGAGCCCCGGGTCGCCGCGCACGAAACGGCGAATCACGTCCCGATAGCGGCCGTTCCACTCGGCCCATGCCATGCCGGGAAAGGCGCCGACCTGATACATGCCGGCGGCGTCCCACGCCTCCGCGATCAATGGCACGCGCGACAGCACACGCGAAGACTCGATCGCCCAGGGCAGCGGTGGATCGACCATCAGCTCGCCGCGCTGGTCGCGCGCGAAGATACTCGCCAGATCGAACCGGAAGCCATCGACGCCGAGTTCTTCCACCCAGTATTCGAGGCAGCGCACGATGAACGTCGTCACCAGCGGATGGTTGCAATTGATCGTGTTGCCGCAGCCGGTGTAGTCCCGGTAGCGGCGCCGGTCGGCCGCGTCGAGGTGGTAGAAGATATCGTTGACGAGGCCCTTGAAGTTGATGACGGGGCCCGTCTCGCCCGCTTCGGCCGTATGGTTGAACACGACGTCGAGCAGCACGGCGATGCCCGCGGCGTGCATGGCGTCGGTCAGCGCGCGAAACTCCTGGGGCGCGCGCGCGGGATCGCGGCAGTAGCGAGGATGCGGGCTGTAATAGCTATGCGTGCTGTAACCCCAGTAGTTGCTCAGGCCGAGGGCCGCCGTGGCGGGCGGAACGTCCTGTTCGTCGAAGGCCATCACCGGCAGCAGCTCGACGTGGGTCACGCCAAGCTGCGTCAGGTACGGAATCTTTTCGATCAGGCCGGCGAAGGTACCGGGATGCTGCACGCCGCTCGACGGATCACGTGTAAAGCCGCCGACATGCAGCTCGTAGATGATCGCGTCGTCGAGTCCGCGCGAGATACGCCCAGAGGACGAGGGCAGGGGTTCCGTCACGATCGCGCGGTGGGTTTTGTGCCCGTCGGGATTCGGCTGGCCGACCGCAGGCCGCGTCCACAGCACGTCGCTGACCGCGCGGGCATACGGGTCGAGGAGTTCCCTGTCGGGGTCGAACGCGTAACCGCTAGAGCGCGTATCGCGCGGACCGTCCACCCGCCACGTGTAGTAGGTGCCGAACGACAGCGCTTCGACCATCACATGCCAGTAATAGAAGGTTCGGTTGCAACCGGCGGCGAGCGTGACGATCTGGAACGGCTCAGGGCTGTCAGCCGCGTCGTACAGCAACAGCTCGACGCGCGTGGCGTGACGGCAGAAGATGCAGAAATTGATGCCGCCGGGCACCGCCGACGCGCCCACGGGAAACCGCGACCCGGAGCGAACCGCATGAGCACGCACCGATCCCGTTTCAGGGTCATTGATCAAGGGTGATCCTCATCGGGCGGATCTTCCAGATCTTGTCGCAGTATTCGCCGATGGCGCGGTCGGAAGAGAACTTGCCCGAGCGCGCGGTGTTCAGAATCGACATCCGGGTCCAGCGCCGCGTGTCCTGCCAGGCGGCGCTCACGTCGTCCTGACGCGCCACGTAGGCGGCATAGTCGGCGAGCACGAGAAACGGGTCCGCGTGCGTCAGATTGTCGATCAGCGGGCGGAACATCTCGCGGTCTCCTCGCGAGAAATGACCGGCGGCGATCAGTTGCAGCACTTCGCTCAGTTCCGCGTCGTCCTTCACATAGTCCGCGGGGCGATAACCCGCGCGCTTCACACGTTCCACTTCGTCGGCGGTCAGGCCGAACAGGAAGAAGTTTTCGTCGCCGACCTCTTCGCGGATTTCGACGTTGGCGCCGTCGAGCGTGCCGATCGTCAACGCGCCGTTCATCATGAACTTCATGTTGCCGGTGCCCGATGCTTCCTTGCCGGCCGTCGAAATCTGCTCGGACAGGTCGGCCGCAGGGTAGATGAAGTGCGCGTTCTTCACATTGAAGTCCGGATAGAAGACGACTTTCAGCCGCCCGTTCACCACCGGGTCGTTATTCACGACTTCGGCGATGCCGTTGATCAAACGGATGATCAGCTTGGCCGTCGCGTAGCCGGGCGCCGCCTTGCCGCCGAATACGAAACAGCGCGGTGTCAGCGCGAGCTGTGGATCACGCAGCAGGCGCCGGTACAGCGTGACGATCAGCAATGCGTTCAGATGTTGCCGCTTGTATTCGTGGATGCGCTTGACCTGCACGTCGAACAGCGCGGCGGTGTCGACGCCGATGCCCGTGACGCTCCGGATATGCTCGGCGAGCACGGCCTTGTTCGCCTGCTTCACGCTACGCCAATGCTGCTGAAACGTGGCGTCGTCGGCATAGGCTTCGAGCTTGCGCAGTCGCGCGAGATCAGTGACCCAGCCAGCGCCGATGGTCTCGTCGAGCAGCCGCGCGAGCGCCGGATTGCAAAGCAGCATGAAACGGCGCGGCGTGACGCCGTTCGTGATGTTGTGAAAACGCTCGGGCCACAATTCGGCGAAGTCCCGCAGCACGGTCTGCTTGAGCAGCCCGGAATGCAGTTCGGCGACGCCGTTGACCGCGTGGCTGCCGACCGTCGCCAGATGCGCCATGCGCACGAGCTTGTCACCGCGCTCGTCGATCAGCGACATGCGTTCGATGCGCGCGTCGTCGCCCGGATAGCGCTGCCGCACCTCGTCGAGGAAGCGGCGGTTGATCTCGTAGATGATTTCGAGCAGGCGCGGCAGCAGGTTGCGCATCAGCGGCAGCCCCCAGGTTTCAAGCGCTTCGGGCAGCAGGGTGTGATTGGTGTACGCGAGCGCGCGCCGCGTGATGTCCCAGGCCTCGTCCCACGGCACCTGCCTGTCGTCCACCAGCAGACGCATCAGCTCGGCGACGGCGATCGACGGGTGCGTGTCGTTCAACTGCACGTTGAACAACTGCGCGAAGTGTCCGACCGGTTCGCCCTTGATTTCGAGCAGGCGCAGCATGTCCTGCAGCGAGCACGACACGAAGAAGTATTGCTGCGCGAGACGCAGGCGCTTGCCGATCTCGGGCTCGTCGTTCGGATACAGCACCTTCGACAGCGTCTCGGAGATGACCTTTTCGTTGACGGCCTCGTAATAGTCGCCGGCGTTGAAGTCCTGCAGGTCGAACGACTCGACCGCCTCGCTCTTCCACAGCCGCAAGGTGTTGCACGTGTTGACGTGATAGCCGGGCATCGGCGTGTCGCAAGCCACGCCCTTGACCTGCCGTGTGGGTGTCCAGCGCACGCACAGGTGCCCGTGTGCGTCGGTTTCGTTGTGGGTGCTGCCGCCGAACCCCACGTAGTACGCAACCTCCGGGCGCATGATCTCCCATGGATTGCCCTTTTGCAGCCACTTGTCGGTGGTTTCGACCTGCCAGCCGTCGCGAATCTGCTGGTCGAAGATGCCGAACTCATAGCGGATGCCATAGCCGATGGCCGGTATTTCCAAACTTGCGAGCGAATCCAGATAGCAGGCCGCGAGGCGGCCAAGCCCGCCATTGCCGAGCCCCGGCTCTTCTTCGAGTTCGAGCAGCATATCGAGGTCGACGCCGAGCGCGCGCAGCGCTTCGCGTGCGTTGGCCTCGATGCCGAGATTGACGAGGTTGTTGCCGAGTTGCGGGCCGATCAGGAACTCGGCGGACAGGTAGCAGGCGACCCGCGCATCGCTTCCGGCGTAGGTCTGTACGGAGGTTGCCCAGCGGGCCAGCAGCCGGTCGCGCACGCTATACGCGAGCGCCATGTACCAGTCATGCGGGGAAGCGATCGCCGGATAGCGGCCCCGCAGGCACAGCAGATTGTCGAGCACGCCGCGTTGGAGCGCGGCGGCGCTCAGGCCGGTGCGCGCTGCATCCGCGCTTTGCTGCGAGGTCGTGGTGGGAGCGTCGGCCATGATGCTTTCCTCGGTGCATGCTGCGCGTGACGTTCAGAAGGGCCAGACCCAGTCGGCGACCTCGGTGCGGTCCGTGCCATGCGTGTGCGCATAGTTCAGGTTGCTGACGATCGCGTTCCTCATGTCTTCCCTGAGATGCGCGGCTCTGCCCTGCAAGCGCGGCACGCGGTCGAGCACGTCGATCACCAGATTGAAGCGGTCCACCTGATTGAGAATCGCCAGTTCGAGCGGCGTGTTGATGTTGCCTTTCTCCTTGTAGCCCCGCACGTGCAGATTCTCGTGATTGCGAAAGCGATAGGCGAGCTTGTGGATCAGCCACGGGTAACCGTGGAAATTGAAGATCACCGGCTTGTTGGTCGTAAACAGGCTGTCGAATTCGCGTTCGGTCGAGCCGTGCGGGTGCTCGCTCGCCGGCTGCATCCTGAACAGGTCGACCACGTTGACGAAACGCAGCTTCAGTTCGGGCAGACGCTCGCGCAGGATCGCCGTCGCCGCCAGCGCTTCCTGGGTGGCGACGTCGCCGCACGAGGCCATCACCACGTCCGGTTCGGCGTCCTCGTCGTTGCTCGCGCGCCGCCACACGCCGATGCCTTTGGCGCAGTGCACGACGGCTTCGTCGATGGTGGTGAATTGCAGGTGTTTCTGCTTGTCGGCGACGATCACGTTGATGCAGTCGGTGGTGCGCAGACAGTGGTCGGCGACCACCAGCAGCGTGTTCGCGTCGGGCGGAAGATAGACGCGCGTGACCGAGGGGCTCTTGTTGGTGACGAGATCGATGAAGCCGGGGTCCTGATGTGAAAAGCCGTTGTGATCCTGCCGCCACACGGTCGACGACAGCAGAATGTTTTCCGCCGACACCCACGCGCGCCACGGCACGTGATTCCGGCTGATGTCGAGCCACTTCGCGTGCTGGTTGAACATCGAATCCACCACGTGCGCAAACGCTTCATAGGTATGGAAGAAGCCGTGACGGCCCGTCAGCAGATAGCCTTCGAGCCATCCCATCAGCGTATGTTCGGACAGCATCTCCATCACGCGGCCGTCGCGCGCAAGTTCGCCGCCGTCCTCGTCCTCGGGGAGCATCTCGGCCATCCACACCTTCTTGCTGACCTCGTAGATCGACTGCAGACGGTTCGAGGCCGTTTCGTCCGGGCCGAACACGCGGAAGGTGTTCATGTTCGCGCGCATCGTGTCGCGCAGAAATTCGCCGAGTGGCCGCGTGTTCTCCTGCAGCACCTTGCCCGCGTGCTGCACATCCACCGCGTACGCGCGGATGTCGGGCAGCTTCAGTTCGCGGCGCAGCACGCCGCCGTTCGCATGCGGATTGGCGCTCATGCGGCGCGGGCCTTGGGGCGACAGCGCCTTGAGTTCGGGGATCAGCCGGCCCTCGGCATCGAAAAGTTCGGCGGGCCGGTAGCTGCGCATCCATTCTTCGAGCACTTCGAGATTCGCGGAGTTGTTGCGCACATCGGAGAAAGGCACCTGATGCGAGCGCCACGAGCCTTCGACCTTGTGCCCGTTGAACTGCTTCGGTCCGGTCCAGCCCTTGGGCGTGCGCAGCACGATCATCGGCCAGAGCGGCCGCTCGAGATTGCCGTTCGCGCGTGCCTGCTGATGAATTGCGCGAATTTCGCCGAGCACGGTATCGAGCGTGTGCGCCATCTTCCGATGCATTTCCGCGTGATCCGATCCTTCGACGAAATGCGGCGTGTAGCCGTAGCCGACAAAGAGCGCTTCCAGTTCTCTGCTGCTGATGCGCGACAGGATGGTCGGATTGGCGATCTTGTAGCCGTTCAGATTGAGGATCGGCAGCACGGTGCCGTCGCGGGCCGGGTTGATGAATTTATTCGAATGCCATGCGGTGGCGAGCGGCCCGGTCTCCGCTTCTCCATCGCCGACCACGCAGGCCACGATGAGGTCCGGGTTGTCGAGCACGGCGCCATACGCATGCGACAGGCTGTAGCCGAGCTCGCCGCCCTCATGGATGGACCCGGGCGTCTCCGGCGTCACATGCGAACCGATATGGCCGGGAAACGAGAACTGCTTGAAGAACTTCTGCATGCCCTCGGCATCCGCGCTCTTGTCCGGATAGATCTCCGAGTAGGTGCCTTCCAGATAGGTGGGGCCGAGCACGCCCGGTGCGCCGTGTCCGGGACCGGCCATGAAGACGACGTCGAGATCGTCGCGTTTGATCACGCGGTTCAGATGCGCCCAGACGAACGATAACGCCGGGCTCGCGCCCCAGTGTCCGAGCAGGCGATACTTGACGTGTTCGACTTTCAGCGGCTCCCGCAGCAGCGGGTTGTCCAGCAGATAGATCATGCCGACCGAAAGATAATTGCATGCGCGCCACCACGCATCGATCAGCTGAAGTTCGTCGCTGCCGAGCGCGGTCTGCTGCGAAGCGTCCGCCGCGGGATGTTTGCCCATACCGACGTCTCCTGTGCTTGCAGCCGCAACCCGAGCGTGTGGATCGTGTCGGGCCCGCTGCACAGGCGCTTCGATGATTGATGGGGTCCGAATCGCGCCTGTTGGCGGACCTCTACAACCGGGTATTCTTCGCCAGCCGATGAACATCCATAACGCAGAATATGTTACTGCGCGAAGATTGCAAGGATGATCCGACACCGTCTCGCGCGGCCTCCGAAACCGCGGCTTGTAATTCAGGCCGCGATCCGATGTTCGTAGAACGGCCGGTCCCGATCATCGAGAATCGCGTACAACGCTGCCAGATCGCGCGGATCGGGATTCAACCACGCGTCGATATGTTCAGGCTTGATCGGAATGATGCAGCGATCATGGCCGGCAGCGGCCACCTCGGGTGGTGGATCATCGGTGATGGCCGCGAAGGACAATAGATCGGGCTCGCCTTTGCCGCTCCAGCGGGACCATAAGCATGCGACCAGCATGTCGTGAGGCGGATTGGGCCGGAACTCGAGCCGGACATTTTCATCTTTCTCGCCGGGCGCCGGTTCACGGCCTTCCATTCGCGCGCGCGAGACGTTCTCATAGAAAGAACTGGCCAGCACGAGTCCATGCGAATAGCCGAATAGCGCTTTCCAGAAACTTTCAAGACTGTCCCGACGAGCGTTGTACGTGCCGGGATAGCGGGTGTCGTACGATGCGGGCTTGCCGGCCAGGCGGCACTGATAGCGCATTGGTTTGACGACGCGCTGGCCATTCTCCATCACCATCACCGGCGCGTAGTAGCCTGGAAAGATGCGCGAGTCGTCTGCTTTGGGAGCGGTTCGGCCGAGGTCGTCGAGTCGCTCGAGCGTGCGGTCGATCTTGTCTTTCGCGATTCGTTTGCTCTCGGTCGCCACCTTGGTGGCTTTGGTCTGCAAAGAGCGCTCGGCATCGGCGAAGCGGGTGCGCTGTTTGAACAGTTCCTGTTCGAGCTTCACGGTCTGCTGCGATCTGAAGCGCTCGATCAGCGCCCAGACTTCCCGTTCCGCGTCGGACTGCGGTTCCGAGAAGGCGTCTTCCATCGCTTTGGGAATCCTGGCCTGACCGTCCTCTGCGCGTTCGAAGAAAAGACGCGCGAATTCCTCGATGCTCATGTGCGCGCCGAACATGCGGACGTAGCGCCGGTAGTCCGCCAGAATCTGAGCCGAATAGCACATGGATGCCTCCGTTTGCTGTTCCGATGATACGCATTTGCGCGCTCGCGTCAGCAGAAGTTTCTGCTCGTCGTTTGCAACTCGCCCAGCAGATGAGACATGTCGACGAGCCGCTGCGCGACGAGATGCCGTACTTCTCCCTGACACTGCCACGTGCCGTACACGGCGAGCAGCGCGGCGCCCAACGCTTCTTTGCGCTGTTTTTCGAGCAGACTCGGCCAGATGATCACATTGACGTTGCCGGTCTCGTCTTCGAGCGTGACGAACACGACGCCCTTGGCCGTGCCAGGACGCTGACGCACCGTCACCAGTCCGCAGCCGCGCGCGAGGCGGCCGTCGCGATAGGTCCGCAGCGTCGAGGCCGGCATCAGCCGGTTCGCGAGCAACTGCGGCCGGAGCAGTTCCAGCGGATGGCGGTTGAGCGTCAGGCCGAGCGAACGGTAGTCGGCGACGATGTCGTTCGCTTCGCTCGGTGCGCCCAGTTCGGGCGTTTCGTCCTGAGTCGCCGCGGCCGCGAGCATATCCTTGTCCGGCACCGCGACGACCGACTGCCACAGCGCTTCGCGGCGGTTTCCCGCGAGCGCTGCCAACGCATTCGCATCCGCGAGCGCATGCAGGTCTTTGCGGTCGAGCTGCGCGCGGCGCGCGAGATCGTTGACGCTCGCGAACGGGCGAACCGCGCGCGCGTTCTCGATTCGTTCGGCGGCGCCGTCCTTCATGCCGCGCAGCAGCGAAAGACCGAGACGCACGGCAGGACGCGTTGCCCCCGCACGGTGTTCGAGCGAGGAGTCCCAACCGCTGATCGTCACATCGACCGGCAACACCGTGACGCCGTGCCGCTGCGCATCCTGAACCAATTGCGACGGCGAATAGAAGCCCATCGGCTGGCTGTTCAGCATCGCGGCGAGAAAGGCTTCGGGTTCGTGACACTTGAGCCAGCTGCTCGCATAGACCAGCAGCGCGAAACTGGCCGCGTGACTTTCGGGGAAGCCATATTCACCGAAGCCCTTGATCTGCTCGAAGATCGCCTCGGCGAAGGCCTGGTCGTAGCCGCGCTCCTGCATGCCGAGCACGATGCGGTCATAGTATTTTTCGAGTCCGCCCTTGCGTTTCCACGCGGCCATCGCGCGTCGCAGCTGGTCGGCTTCGCCGGCGGTGAAGCCGGCCGCGAGAATCGCCACCTGCATCACCTGCTCCTGGAAGATCGGCACGCCGAGCGTGCGGCCCAGCGCGGTCTTCAACGCGTCGCTCGGATAGGTCACGGGCTCGAAGCCCTGACGGCGCTGCAGATAGGGATGCACGGCGCCGCCCTGAATCGGACCGGGCCGCACGATCGCGACTTCGATCACGAGGTCGTAGAACTTCTCTGGCCGCATGCGCGGCAGCATGCTCATCTGCGCGCGCGATTCGATCTGGAACACGCCGACCGTATCGGCGGCCGAAATCATCGCGTAGGTCGCCTCATCCTCGGCGGGTATGTCCTGCATTTCGAAACGTTCTCCGCGCTGTTCCGAAACGAGGTCGAGCGTGCGCCGGATCGCCGACAGCATGCCGAGCGCGAGCACGTCGACCTTCAGCAAGCCCAATGATTCGAGGTCGTCCTTGTCCCACTCGATCACCGAGCGGTCGGCCATCGCCGCGTTTTCCACCGGCACGAGCCGCGTGAGCTTGCCGCGGCTGATCACGAAGCCGCCCGAATGCTGCGACAGGTGGCGCGGAAAATTCAGCAGTTGCGAGGCGAGCTTCGCCCAGGCCTGAATCAGGGGCTGGTTCGGATCGAGGCCGGATTCCGCGAAACGCGCGAGCAGATCCCGACTGGTATCGAACCAGTGATGCGACTTCGCGACCGCATCGACGATCTGTGGATCGACGCCGAGCGCCTTGCCCGTTTCCCGCAGCGCACCACGCGGACGATAGGTCGACACCGCCGCCGCGATCGCCGCCCGGTCGCGGCCGTACTTGCGATAGATGTACTGGATCACTTCTTCGCGCCGCTGATGCTCGAAGTCGACGTCGATATCGGGTGGCTCGCCGCGCTCCTTGCTGATGAAGCGCTCGAACAGCATGTTGCCGCGCGCGGGGTCCACTTCGGTCACGCCGAGGCAGTAGCAGACCGCCGAGTTCGCGGCCGACCCGCGCCCCTGACACAGAATGTGCTGGCTGCGCGCAAAGCGGACGATGTCGTAGACGGTCAGGAAATACGGCTCGTACTGCAGGTCCGCGATCAGTTCGAGTTCGTGCTCGATCTGCCGCTGCACGTGATGCGCAATCCCCGCGGGAAAACGCCGCTGCGCGCCGATATAGGTTTCCTGACGAAGATACGAGGCCGGCGTATGGCCGGCCGGCACCAGCTCGTCGGGATACTCGTAGCGCAGCTCGTCGAGCGAAAACGTGCAGCGGCTCATGATGTCGACCGTCGCGGCCAGCGCGTCTTGCGGGTACAGGTTGGCGAGCCGCAACCTCGAGCGCAGATGCTGCTCCGCGTTCGGCGCCAGATCATAGCCGCACTGATGGACCGGTTTGCCGACCCGGATCGCGGTCATCGTGTCTTGCAGCGGCTTGCGCGAGCGCACGTGCATCACGACTTCGCCGAGCGCGACGACGGGCACGTCGCGGCTGCGCGCGACGAATTCGACCGCGCCGCGATGCAGGTCGTCCATCGCGCGTTGATGGAGCACGAGGCCGACCCATGCGCGGCCGGTGAACGTTTCGTCGAGCCATTCGACCTGCGCATCGAGCGCGTCTTCGCTGGCCGGGAAATCCGGCACGAGAATCGCGAGGCAGTCGGGCATGCCTAGCAGGTGGCGATATTCCTTCTCCGGCCGCGACAGATCCTGCGGCGTGAGCCGGTATTCGCCCTTGGGCGCGCGCATGCGCGCCAGCGTGATCAGCTCGGACAGATTGCCGTAGCCGTTGCGGTTGCGGGCGAGCAGGATCAGCCCGAACGCCGGCGAACCATCGGCGTTGACGAGCCGGAAATACGCGCCGACGATGAACGGCAGCTTCGCTTCTTTCGCCGCGACATGCGCGCGCACGACTCCCGCGAGCGAGCATTCATCGGTGATCGCGAGCGCGGAGTAGCCGAGTTGCGCGGCACGCTCGGCCAGTTCCTCAGCGTGCGACGCGCCCCGCAGAAACGTGAAGTTGGAAAAGCAGAACAGCTCGGCATACGCCGGCAGCATCGTGAAGGTGGTGTCCATGGCCGCTCATCCGCGCCTATCAGCCGAACAGGCCATGCAGGAACCAGCGTTGCTCTTCTTCCGCGTCGCGGCTGCTCACGCGCTCGCGGTAGATCCAGTAGCAGCTCTGGTCGTCCGCCTGCGCGACGAAGTAGTCGCGCGTGACGAGCTCGCCGTCGAACCAGCCGCTCTCGATGCGCTCGCCCGGCGACACCATGCGCAACGGCGAGCCATAGAACGGGCGGTGCTGGCGCATTAGCAGACGCACGGGCGTGTCGAGCATCCACGTCGGGCGGGGCAGATTCTGCGGCAGCGGGCCGGGCTTGACCGGCTGCGACACCGGCAGCCAGCGGTTCGCGATCTCCGGACGATGATCGGCGCTCGGCGCGGGTTTCAGCACGTTCTCTTCACCGAGCCGCGCGACCAGCAGTTCGAGCAGCCGCGCGTGATCCTCCTGCGAGCCGCCCGGTTCGGGAAACAGCGTGTCGGACGCGGGCACGGCCGACTCGACCTTCGACGCGTCGAGCCGCAACGCAATCACGGGCGCGGCGAGCTCGATACGATGCAGCCGCTCCTTCAGCAGCCGCATCAGATGTTCTTCGCGCCAGCTCGGCTCGCCGAGTGCGACGTCGATCGTGGTCGGCTCGATCGCAGCGCGTCCGCGCTCGTGTTCGAGCGACAGGCGAATGCCGGTGAGCGCGAGCTGTTTTGCGCACAGCCATCCGCACAGTTGCACGATCAGGCGCTGTGCGCCGAACACCGCGCCATCCGCGTGTTCGAGCCGGTCCGGCATCTCGATGCGCGCCGAGAACGTGGGCGGCAGTTCGAGCCAGTCGAACAGTTCGGGCGCGGTCCCGAACGCGCGGTCGAGCGAGTCGAGCAGATGTTCGCCGCAGCGGCGCTGCAAGCCGGCGCGGGGCAGGCGGCGCAGATCGGCAATGCGCTCGCAACCGAGGCCCGTGAACCAGTCGGCGAACGGGCGCACTTCGGGCACGGCGAGCATCGGCAGCGCGGACAGGCGCTGGTCGAGCGACGTGAGCTTCAGCACGCGCCGGTTGCCGAACTTCGCAAGCAGCCACGCGCCCTGGCCGGTCGGCGCGGCACTGATGCGCGCGGTGAAGCCGAGCGCGTCGAGGATGGCTTTCGCATCGCGGCACAGCGCGAGCAGGCCGCCGAAGAGCCGCAGACTCGCGCCGATCTCGACGACGACCGTCGCCTCATCGAGCAGCGCGACTTCGGGCGAGAAGCGCATCAGCGCGATACCCACCTCGCGATGGGCCGCCGCCTCGCGGCCGCTGTCGCGCTCATACATCTCGGTCTGCGGCGATAGCGTCAGCACGCCGCCGCGCTTCATGCCGGGACGCACGCCCGCCGAGCGCGCGGCGGGATCGGCCATGACCACCTTGTCTTTCTCCAGCACCGCGCAGCCATGCGCGGGCTCAGGCGACCACTTCGGTCTGAAGACCTCGAGCGGCAACTTTGGCAGATGAACGGCGAGAAAGACGCGCATGTCGGGAAAGCAGAACGGGAGTGGGTTGAAGGGGAATCGACAGGGACTCTGCGCGAGCGGGCCCTCGTCGTTTCACGATGTCGATGGTGAGACCTTCGGCCGATGGCCTGAGCGCGAGCCGCAGAAGCGCGGGGGATGCCTCCTGCGCGGTGGCGAGCGGCCGCACCATGATGAAAAGCGTCTCCGACGACTGCGCGGCCAGATGCAAACGGCGCAGCGAGGACGCCTGCGCGTACTGCGCCCAGAAGATCAGCGCGCCGCAACTGCCGGCGCGCAGGATCTGCTCGGCGGACCACAGCGCGTCGGCGGTTTTCGGCGCATTGATCCGCAGCACCTGCTGCAGCGACAGGCCGATGTAGTTGAGCCCGAGGCCGTCCGGCGTATGCGGCGGTTGCACGAAGACGAGCGGACGCTCGCCGACGGCGCTGAGCGCCGGCTGCAACAACCGCAGTTCGCCGACGCCGGCCTGCTGCACGAGCAGATCGACCAGCGCGCCGAGCGGCCAGCCGCCGCCGGGCAACTCCGCCGACAGGGCCGGATAACCGGTATCGACGCTGCGGCCGCGGCCAGCGCCAAGCTGGGACGCCCGCCACAAGGACGGGTGAATGGCTTCCGGTGCTGGCAGGGCGGCTGTCATTTGCGAAAATACCTGTATGGATATACAGTATCCTACATGGTTTTATGAGATAGCGAACAGGCACTTTTTTGGGGGCGGGTTCATGGACATGCGAGTGCGCAAGCCAGCCGGGCATCCGATGCCGGAGATCGCGGCATTCGTGGCCGAACTGAAAGCGGTGTTCGGCGAGCCGGGCATCGACGAAGCGATTCGCCGCGGCAAGGCGGGCGAGCCGACGTTTCATGCGCGGGAAAACGGACGCTCGGCGGGGACGGCGGCGCCGGTTGCGGCGAACGTCTGGCGCGCGGATCGCGCGGTGCGCGACCGCCATTACTGCGAGGGTTGCGACGGCTCGTGCATTGGCAGCGCGAAGTCGTGCCGTCCATAATTGCCGCGTCCCTCAACGCCGGAGAACCCTATGTTGCGCACGTACCTCGGAAGTTGCCATTGCCAATTCGTGAAGTTCGAGGCTCGCATCGATTTCGACGAGGGCACGTCGAAGTGCAATTGCAGCTACTGCAGCAGGCTGCGATTCTGGCATGTGCAGGTTCGCCGGGAAGATTTTCGCCTTCTTTCGGAAGAAGCCGCGCTGAGCGAATATCAGGGGCGCAATGCGGTCGCGCATCACCCGTTCTGCAAACGCTGCGGGGTCCACGTATTCGATCGCATCGATATGCCAAACGGCACAGGGTATCCGTATATCAACGTGAACATCATGTGCCTCGATGAACTCGATCTCGATGCGGCGTTGAATGCGCCCGTGACCTATCGCGATGGGCTGCACGACGACTGGGGCAATCCGCCCGCGCAAACACGGCATCTTTGATCGCACCGGTCAGGGCGCTCTTCGCGGATGGTGGGGAATGTCAGGCTGGTGGGCATCCAGTTGATGGCGTTCGGACGCGAATTGAACGAACTCGGGCTTGAACCGCGCAGGATCATCGAGCGTGCCGGCATAGAGGGTCACGATGTCCGGCGCATGATGCGGCGTAGCGAATAGCAGGCTGCCGCAATGAGCGCAGAAGTTGCGCGTCGTGGGCATTCCGCTGCCGCCGATCTTCGTATAAGGCCTGACGTCGCCTTTGAACGAAAAGCCGGCGGCTCTCACTACGACGACCGGCAACCCCGCGGAACCTGAAGCGCGCTGACAATCACGGCAATGGCAGATCAGTTGCGCGAGTGAATCACCGCGAGCTTCGTATTGCACCGCGCCGCACAGGCAGCGCCCGAGCCAGGGCATCGACATCGATCTTCTCCGGTTCAAATGATCTCGCGGTTTGTTCGGGAGCCTAAGAATAGGTGCGGCGGACAGTAGCTTAGCAGAGCTCGAACGTCGTTCAGCTATCGCATCAAATCAGCGAGCGACCAGCGCTCAAACTCGTTGCGCATAGACGTTGCACCAGCCGTCAGCGGCATCTTCAATGCACAAGACGCGCAGTCCATGCCCCCGATGCGCGGTTTCAGCGGCAGAGAAGAGTTCACCGTTTCAACCTCGACACGTTTCATCACGGTGACTACGATAGACCCCGTAGCTACTACAAAGGTCAACCAGATGGATGAATCCGCCACGCTTTCGATCGGCCAGCTCGCCCGCGCGACGGGTACAAAGGTCGAAACGATCCGCTTCTACGAAAAGAGCGGCCTGCTGCCCGCGCCAGCCAGGACGGAAGGAAATTACCGCACGTACACAAGCGCGCATCTCGGCCGTGTGAGCTTCATCCGTCGCGCGCGAGACCTCGGTTTTTCGCTCGACCAGGTGCGCGAACTACTCGAACTTGCCGACGACCGCACGCAGCCGTGCGGCGCGATCGACGCAATTGCGTCCGCGCACCGCGCCGAAATTGAACGGAAGATTCTCGGCCTGCAGGCGCTGAAAGCGGAACTCGACAGCCTGATTGATCAGTGCAGCTGCAGCACGATAGCGGAGTGCCGGATCGTCGAGTCGCTGTCGCCCGCCGGGTGATTAATACGTTCACAACCCAGATCCTTCGTGTAGCGACGATGGATCCACAACCCGACTGCCAAACGATTGCTGTTCGAAGCTCCGCAAATGACCGCCTGCACGATTTCCTCGCAACGCTGGCCGATCGCGATCGGAAACTACCGGGAGGAGCGGGTCCGACAACGTCGGGCGATGACAGATGGAACTGGGTTCATGTCACACACGGAGCAAGTAAGAGTGTCCATATAGCCAGTGACTCAAGCCGATTCGACGTATTACTCGACGTCACTGTCGCGAGGCCCATGTGCTTTGCACTCACAAATCAATGCAGCGCTAGCGCGAGCGGATACGTATGCCGGTGCCTTTGCTGTAGGGGTCGGTGAGTCGGTGCGAGGAACGTACGAGCAGCGAGAACTTGTATAGAGCTACCCATTCCGCCGATGAGACGGGGTGGTGCGGTGACCGCTGCATGGGACATTCTCGTCGAACTGCCGGAATGCTTTTGTAGTAGGGCCCTGGCCGGCAACTTACCGTCTGCCTTTCCGCGCTGAGCGCGAAAACTGCACAGTTACGGGAATATTTAAGCGAACGCTGGAGGCGCGATGCTTCGAGCAAACCGGGCGGCGAGCGCAAGCTGAATGGCCATCACACTACCTGGCGACGGCGTCCAGATAATGTTGGGCCGCACGCATGACGTGCCGCTCGGCGAGCAGCGCGGCAAGCGCCGCATCTCCAGACTGCACCGCGCGCAGAATCGCAGCGTGCTCTTCCCAGGTCAGCCGGATTTCGTCTTCCGTCGCGTTCATGAAAAGCCTGCGCGAGCGGTCCCGTAGCGTCCGCATCAGGTCGGCCAGCATGGTATTGGCGCCGGCTGCGTAGAGGAGATCGTGGAACCGGGCATTGAGGTCGAGCAGTTTTGCCGTGTCTCCGGAGGCCAGCTGCGCGTTGCCTTCGGCAAGCACTTCGGCCACCTTGCCGGCCAGTTCCGGCGTGCAATGCTCGGCTGCCAGCCGTGCGTTCAGACCTTCGAGCGTGGCTCGGATCTGAACCATCTCGCGAGCCGAAGCCGGGTCGAGAGAGGCGACGACGGCGCCATGCCGCGGCCGTACATCGACAAGACCCTCGGCAGCGAGCGCACGCAGCGCTTCGCGAACGGGAACGCGGGAGACGTTGAGTTCCTCCGCAAGCCGGCCTTCGATCAGGCGTGCGCCCGGCGCGTAGGCGCCCGACGTGATGGAGTCCCGGATTCGCGCAGTGACCAGTTCGGACAGCTGGCGGTGAAGGATGGGATTGGAGTTGGACGGCTCGCGCTGATCTGTCGCCGCTGTTGCTGGACTATCCGACTGTACGTTCATTGTGGTTCCACACTCGTCAATTCAGGCCAATGGCCCGACCCTGCAAGCCTGGACGGATTCTAACGTATTCGCGGTATTTCGTAGACAATGCACCGGCGCGCACGTTGACATGCCGCAGCGCTTGAAGCGTGCGAGAGCCGGCTCAAGGAATGGATGCCCGGCCAGCGCGCGCCAGCCGGGCACGTGACGCCTAGCCGGCGCGTGCGCCGCCGGCAGCCATCCGGCCCAGCAGCGGGACGAGCACGGCGGCCGCGATACAGGTGAGCGCGCCGGTGACCGCAGGACTGACGCCGGGCACCTGAGCCATCCACTCATACAGTGCGGCGCTGACCGACGGGTCCGCCATCAGCAGTTCGCCCGCAATCCAGCCGAGCAGCGCCGCGCCAATGTATACCAGAGACGGAACGCGATCGAGCAACGTCAGAATGAGCCGGCTGCCGAATGCGATGACCGGAGCGCCTATCGCCAGACCGACGAAGACGATCAGGAGCCGCGATCCTTCGGGAAGCGGCTGGGCCACGGCGGCGGTTGCCAGCGCGTTGTCGAGGCTCATCGCCAGATCGGCCCAGACGATCGCCATCACCGCCCGCCACAATGCCGCCGACGGATTGACCGAAGGTTCGTCCGCGGCAGGCCGGACGAGCTGCGTGCCGATCCAGATCAACAGCGCAGCCGCGATCACGTGCATGAACGGAATCGCCAGCAGCTTGCCGATGACGCCGATCAGCACGATGCGCAACAGAATGCCCAGCGTGGTGCCCAGCAGGATCCCGAGACGCTGCTGCCGCGGCGGCAGCGAGCGGCAGGCCATCGCGATGGCGATCGCGTTGTCGCCGCCCAGCAGGACGTTGACGAACACGATCTGCAACGCGGCCCAGCCTTCCTGCGCGAGCGGCGCAGGAATCAGTGAATACGTCATGTTTGGCCGTCCGTTCAACTGATCGCCACCGCGACGAGCGTGGCCGCGACGAGCCCGCAGACCACCGGCACGAACAGGGCTCGAACCGCATCCAGAACCGGCACGCGCGCGAAGCCCGTGACCGCGATCAGCGACGACCACGCGACCAGCGTGCCGCCGCCCGTCCACACCGCGCCCATCTGCCCGATCGCGGCCAGCGTGGCAGCCGGCATGTGCACCATCGGCGCGAGCGCGCCGGACAGCGAGCCGGTCAACGGAAGGCCGGCAAAACCGGAGCCGTCGATGCCGGTGATCATGCCCGTCACCAGCACGCCGAGCGACACGAGGATCGGGCTGTGCGGAATGAACTGGCTGCAGGCCTGAACCAGTTCGAACAGCAGCGACGGAACATGCGCGCCGGACTCGATGCCGAGAATCGGACCGGCGGTACTGCTGTCGCCGACGAAAAAGAAGCCGGCGATCGGCAGCACCGCGCCCATCGCCTTGAACGCGAACACGAAGCCGTCGATGATGTGCCCGGCCGTGCGGTCGAGAAAGCCTTTGCGGCCGTACGAGAGCGTCGTGAGCATCATCAGCACCGCGGCCATGCCGCCGATCAGCGAAGCCGCGTCGCCGCCGCGAATGACGGACGCGCCGACGAGCTGCGGCCGCGTCATGATGACCACCACCGCGAGGAAGGTGAGCGGCGTGACGATGGAGAACACCCGCGACCACATATCCCGCCGTTGCATTGGCACCGCGCTGCTCATGGCCGGCAGCGTCAGCGCCGCCGCGCCGCCGCCGGACATCGCGGGCAAGCCGTCTTCGGCGTCGGCATGCGTGCCGTTCGTGCCGCGCGCGAGTTCCGCCTTGGCGAAGCTGCCCTGATGGGCTGCCGGCTGATCGACCGGAACGATCTCGCCCGAGGATTCCCATTCCACCAGATTGCGCGCGCCGGGTGTCTTCACGTTCTTGCGCACCGTGAAGTACCAGCACAGTCCGAGCGCGACCGCGCCGGCCACCACGGACAGCAGCAGCGCCATATTGGCGACCGCCTGCATGTCGGCGCCCGCGGCCTTCGCGCTGATGCCGGGCGCGACCTTGATCACGTAGTCCGACGACAAGGCCATGCCCTGGCCGGCGACGGCAATGGCGACAGCCGCGCCGAGCGGCGAAAGGCCCGCGTAGATGGCGGCTGGAATCAGGATCGCGCCGACCAGCGGCACGGCCGGCGTCGGCCAGAAGAACAGCGAAATCAGATAGGTGATCACTGCGAGGATCAGGAAGGCCACGTGGCCGTTGACCATGATCTTCCTGAAGGGGCGCACCATTCGCACGTCGGCGCCGATTTCGCGCAGTCCGTTGAGCAGCGCGGTCATCAGCGCGATGACGAGGAAGATATTGAACAGCTCGTGGGCGGCTGTCAGGCTGCCCATGAAGATGGCTTGCAGACCGGTGAGCACCTTGCCCGAAAAGGCAAACGCGACGGCGAAGGTCGCGATGATGGCGGGCACGACGACATTCGCGCGCCAGATCATCGTGGCGACAATGGCTATGACACCAACGAGATAACAGAAATGCGCCGGCGTGAGCGCGGTAAGCGGATGCATGGGGACCTCGGCTCAGATAATGAAGTGTGCGATGAACACGGTTTCCTGGGATGGGCGGATGAGACGGCCCTTCAAGGAGGTCCTGATTCTCTGCAGCGCATTCGACTGCGAATTGCCGGGTGAGGAGGTCAATCCAGGCCCGCGGCGCCAGGCAGACGATTTATACCAGGACATAATTGGCTCAGGAATCGGGGTTCCAGGTTTTCGCTGCGCTCAGGCGGCGAGCCCCAGTTGGGGCAGCGGGATTTCCTTCTCGACGTAGTCGTAGTAGAGGGCGGTGGTGTAGAGCAGGCGCATCTGTGCGCCGATCTCGCAGATCTTCAGGCAGCGCTGCTGCAGCTCGACCGTGTTGGCGTTCTCCAGAACGATCTGGTAGCCGCGCTCGCCGTGAATCTCGTCGGAGACGATGTGCAGGTCGAAGAACTCGACCTCCTCGTCGGTGAAGCGGTACGTCTCGCGCAGCGTGGGGGTCTGCTTGCGGTAGATCGAGGGCACCTGCGATTCGAGGCCGACCACCAGCGCGGCGACCGCGACGACCGGGTCTTCGCGCATGGCCACCGAATAGCACCAGGCCTGCAGGCCACGGGTGGTCGGCGACATGTTGTCGGGGTTGGTGACGCGCTCACGGGTGGTGCCGCAGGCTTCGGCGAAGCGGATCAGCAGGTCGGTGTGGCGGTCGCCGCCGATTTCCTCTTCGTACATGTTGGCCAGCAGGAAGTCCTTGGCCTCGGTCATGTGATCGGGCGTGCGGGCATAGAGGTAGCCCAGGTAGTCGGCGAACGGGCCGACGTAGTGATAGTGGTTTTCGGCCCAGCGCGCCAGATGCGCGCGGGAGAGCTTGCCGCTCGCCCACGCGACGCTGAACGGCGCCTTGTTGGCGCTCTTGCCCTTGATTGCTTCTTCGAGCGCGGTACGGAATTCATCGCGGTTCATCAGTTCGGCCATCTTTGCTGCTCCTGAGATCGGTCCATGCCCTTCGCGGGGCATGGAAATTCGAGTCGTCGACGAGGCGAAAGCCTCAGCGCGTTAGCGCGACGTCGTTAAAAGGTGTGGCGCAGGCCGAGGCCGACCGACGCCTGTTTGTTGGTGCTTGACGGGCTGATGAACTGCGTGACCTGCGCCACCTGTGCGTCGCCCATCGCGCGCTGGAAGGTGGCGAATGCATAGAGGTCGGTGCGTTTCGAGAGGCTGTAGGTCGTCGTCGCGTTGTACTGGATGTAGCGTGGGTCGCCGTCGTTCGCATCGACCTTGCCGTCGGTGTAGGTGACGCCCAGCCCCGCCGAAAGCGCCGGCGTGAAGTAGTACACGCCGTTGATTTCGTAGTTCATGAAGTTGACGTTCTGCTGTTCGAAGCCGTCCTTGTACGTCGTGCTGGTGATGTCGCCGCCCAGCTTCAGCGAGCCGAACCTGTACGCCGCGCCGCCGCCGACGGTCAGGAACGAGTGCGCCACCGTCACGTATTCGCCAATGGCGGAGTTCGACGCCTTCCAGAACGTGCCGGTGTTCCGCGCGCCGGGCTGCCGTGCGTAAGTCATGCCGAAGCCCACATACAGCGGACCGTCGTCGTAGCTGCCGCCCACGCTCCACATGCTGTTCGCGCCGAAGCTGCCGGCCTGACCGCCGAAGCTGTACAGCGCGCTGCCCGTGAAAGCGCCATAGGTTTTCGTGTATTTCACGGAATTGTCGACACGTACCCCGCGGTTCGTCAGGTCCATGTCGCCGGGGTGCTCCATGTAGACGGACCAGTCGGCGGCCGTCAGGTGAGCCACGTAATCGACCATCGATTCGTATTGCCTACCGAAGGTCAGCGTGCCCCAACGGTCGTTCTGGAGGCCGACATAGGCCTGCCGGCCGAACATCAAACCGCCTTGTCCGAGCGATCCGTCGGTGACGTCGAAGCCGTTTTCGAGCCGGAAGATCGCGTGGTTTCCACCGCCCAGATCTTCCGTTCCGAGAAACCCGATGCGGCTGCCGCGCGTGGTACCGCTTGACATCGCCACCGTGCTGCCGCCGCCCTGATTGTTCGTGTACTGGATCGAGGCGTCGATCAGGCCGTAAAGCGTGACGCTTCCTTGGGCGTGGGCGTTGACGGCGGCTGCGCCTGAAATTGCGGCCGCAATGTAGAACGTCTTTTTCATCCGTTATTCCTTTGATGCGGGGCGTCCTCGGTGCTGGCGCGAGGTCGTGGAGTTATGGGTGATCATCCAGCAGGACAAAGTATGCGGTATACAAAAAAGACGCCAGCGTTTTTTGACTTTGATCATCAGCGGGTCGAGGAGGATTGCGGAATTTTTTTGAACATGCTTGAAGGTATGGAATTGCCATGATTGACGACCAATCGACGATTTTCCGGAGGCGGGCATGCGGACCGGCGATGGTTAACGCCTAAAAATTTGTCTTGCGAGCACATTTTGTTGTACATAGTATACGAATAGTTTTTGCGCACGGGACCGCTCGGCTCCGCGCGCATCGGCTTTTCCCTGTCCAACCGTGACCTTCGCCATGATCAAGATTTACGGAATTTTGAAGTCGCGGGCAGCGCGCCCCGTCTGGACCGCCGAAGAACTCGGCTTTCCTTATGAATTGGTGCAACCGCACTATGCCGGCGAAGAGGTCAAGTAGGCCGCTTACGTTGCGACCGGATCGCGGCTCGTAGGCGAGGCCGGCGCCACGATGGGCGACATCATGCGGGCGGTCGGCGAGGTCACGGGCCTTCTCGGCCAGATTTCGAGTGCGCTGGCGGAGCAGAGTGCCGGCGTCGAAGACGTGAATCAGGCGGTCACGCAGATGGATGCGACCACGCAGCAGAACGCGGCGCTCGTCGAACAGACCGCCGCCGCGGCGTCTTCGCTGTCGCAGCAGATCCTGCAGCTGCAGCAGGCGGTCGACGAGTTCAAGCTCGACGATGACGGGATGCGTAGCTCGGTGCCTTCGCCGGTTCGCTCGGCTCCGGTGCCGTCGGTCTGGGAGGCCATCGAGGCGAATCGACTGCGCTGTTCATGAAGGTTGCCGCGCACGTTCAACTATCGGTCCAGACGGCACCGATAGTTGAAGCGCGTGCGCATCGCTCTCGTGGCTCCTGGGCGAGCGCGAGACGTGTTCCGCTTTATCGACCCACGCTCCCGATGAAGTGCAGAATCTCGCGCCCAAGATACTCCTCGCCGGAATTGAAGTGAGCGACGATCGACGTGTGGTTGTGGCCGCGCATCTGGATCAGCCGGGGCGGCGTGCCGCGATGACGCAGCGCTTCGAAGAAGAACTGCGCGCCGTATTCGTCCAGATAGCGATTCTCGAACTCGGCCACCGCGATCATCAGCGGCACCGACGAGCGCGCGACGTGACTGAGCGGAGAGCGCACCGGATACAGGCTCTCGTCGTCGCCGAAGTACGCGCGCACGGGCTTCGCATTGGGGTTGCCCGGGCGCACGTCGGCCGCCACCCGCGCGCTGATCAGCACCAGACCGGCGACAGGCGAAGGCGGGCGTTGCTCAATGACGGCCGGATCGAACAGACATGCGGCCGCATGCGCGCCGCCCGCCGAATGGCCCACGACGAACACGCGGGCGGGGTCGATCCGCAGCGTGCGCGCATGCTGCTGAATGTAGGCGAGCGCATCGGCGACGTCGTGCGCGCCGCCCGGGTACGGCGCCACGTCGGCGAGCCGGTATTCGACGTTGATCGCGACCAGTCCCTGCGACGCGAACCAATAACAGACGTTGTCGTAAATCTGGCCGTTCACGCTCCTCTTGCCACGCACGAACGCACCGCCGTGGATGAACACGACGGCATCGCACGGCCCGGGGTCATCGCCATCGTCACGCGACGCGAGCGCTGCCGGCTGAAAGACGTCGAGCACATGACGGGCGTGTGTACCGTATTGCACGTCCCGCTCCACGACGATGCCGTCCTTCGGCGCAGCGGCGACGAGCGGCGTATAGCAGTCGATCACCGTCTGCCGGTGAGCGATGATGTCCTCGTTCCAGCGCGGCCCGATCTCGAGCAGAAGGCGACGTTGATCGTCGGGCAGGGAGCCGAGCGGCTCGTCGGTCGGCTGCGGGTTCACCATGACACGCTCACATCGCCGTTGATGAAAGTCTGGCAGGCCATCCGATAACCGGCTTCGAGATCGGCGTCGCTGAGATGGCGCTTTTCCTTCTCTTTCACCGCGTCGGTGTGTTCGAGGCCGCTTTCGACTTTGCACTTGCAGGTGCCGCACAGACCGCCGCCGCACTTGAAAGGAATACCGCCTTTTTCGCGCAACGAGACGCGCAGCAGGTTGCTGTTCGGCGGGGCGCTGACGCACTTGCCGTCATTGCTGAGAAACGTAATCTGGATCATGCGTGAGACCTGTTCTGGCTGGATACGTGTATGGATATGAGCGCAGCGTGCTTCAGCGTGCCACCGCGGTGACGCCCGGTCGCAATAGCGCGTCCTGGTTGCGCGTGCCCACCAGGATCTGAAGCGCCGCGAACGCCTCATCCCGGTCGGAGAATTTTTCGAGGAAGCGGGTCGGCATATCGTTGACTTCGCCACCCTCCGCTTCGTTGGTGACGCGAATCCGCGCGTCGCCGTAAAGCGCGGCAATCACGAAGGTCGCGAGATGACGTCCGCAATATAAGTAGTCCCACGTTTCGGCCGGCGCCAGCTTGCCGATGGGCTCCGTGCGGTACTGGCCGGGCTTGCTCGTGAGAATCACGTAGCTGATCGACTGTGTCGCGTTCACGCTCATGCCGCGGCCCCCACGTCGGTTTGTTCGAGTTCGATGTCGTGCTCGATCCAGAGCTGGCAGGCGAGGCGATATCCCTGTTCGAGGCGCTCGCCGAGCTGCTTCTTTTCCTTCCAGTTGGGTGCGGGCAGATGCTCGCCGCCCGCGCGGACGACGCACGCGCATTTGGAGCATTTCCCCATCCCGCACTCATAGCGAAGGTGCGGAAACGGAAACTGCTTGATGCCGGCGCGTACGACCAGATTGGTGTTCTGCTTGACCTCTCCCTGATAGGTCTCGCCGTTCCTGTGAAATGTGACCATCGGCATTGTCGCTTTCCTCTCGATCTGAAGATCCGGACTGCGCGCTGGAAGCGCCTTAGCGTTGCTCAATACTACCGAGCGTTGTGAACATTGTATACTGACGACAATTTGTCGAGCGACGGACGTCTAAAAAAATTTGCTGTGCGATGACCATGACGAGACAGGATCTACATGTGCGCCAAGCGTTGGAGGACGGATCCGGCCGCATTCTTGACTTCGGCCCGAACCAAGGTAAACGGTATACATTATTCTTTTGATGCGATATTCTGCGTTCACTGTCTGCTGTTCGAGCGCCCCGCCTCGTAGCCGTAGACGTTGTCCCCCTCTAGATCTCAGGAGCAGCAAAGATGGCCGAACTGATGAACCGCGATGAATTCCGTACCGCGCTCGAAGAAGCAATCAAGGGCAAGAGCGCCAACAAGGCGCCGTTCAGCGTCGCGTGGGCGAGCGGCAAGCTCTCCCGCGCGCATCTGGCGCGCTGGGCCGAGAACCACTATCACTACGTCGGCCCGTTCGCCGACTACCTGGGCTACCTCTATGCCCGCACGCCCGATCACATGACCGAGGCCAAGGACTTCCTGCTGGCCAACATGTACGAAGAGGAAATCGGCGGCGACCGCCACACCGACCTGCTGATCCGCTTCGCCGAAGCCTGCGGCACCACCCGTGAGCGCGTCACCAACCCCGACAACATGTCGCCGACCACCCGTGGCCTGCAGGCCTGGTGCTACTCGGTGGCCATGCGCGAAGACCCGGTCGTCGCGGTCGCCGCGCTGGTGGTCGGCCTCGAATCGCAGGTGCCCTCGATCTACCGCAAGCAGACCCCCACGCTGCGCGAGACGTACCGCTTCACCGACGAGGAGGTCGAGTTCTTCGACCTGCACATCGTCTCCGACGAGATTCACGGCGAGCGCGGCTACCAGATCGTTCTGGAGAACGCCAACACGGTCGAGCTGCAGCAGCGCTGCCTGAAGATCTGCGAGATCGGCGCACAGATGCGCCTGCTCTACACCACCGCCCTCTACCACGACTACGTCGAGAAGGAAATCCCGCTGCCCCAACTGGGGCTCGCCGCCTGAAGTAGTCGGGGCCGGGCGTGAGACGTCCGGTCATTCAGTTCATGCGATGGCGGCGTGCTCGCCATCGCCATCGCGTACAAGAGGGAGTGTCATGAGCGAATCCGCAACTGTATTCAAGAACCTGATTGCGGGAGAGTGGACCGCCAGCGTGAGCGGCAAGACTTTCCGGAACATCAATCCCGCCGATACGCGCGATGTCATCGGTCATTTCCAGGCGTCGACGCGCGACGACGCGCAGGCGGCGCTCGGTGCGGCATCGGCCGCATTCGCGAAGTGGCGCCGCACTTCGGTATCGGCGCGCGCGAAGATCGTCAACAAGGCGGCCGACTGGCTGGAAGCCAACGCCGATGCATTCGCGCTCGAATTGACGCGCGAAGAAGGCAAGCCGCTCGCGCAAAGCCGCGATGAAATCCTGCGTTCCGCGCAGGTGCTGCGTTTCTACGCGGTCGAAGCGCAGACCTTCACCGGCGAGACGTTCCCCAGCGACGATCCCGACCAGCTGGTGTACACGCAGCGTGAGCCGCTCGGTGTGGTCACCGTGATCACGCCGTGGAATTTCCCGATCTCGATTCCGGCGCGCAAGATCGCACCGGCGCTGATGGCCGGCAACACGGTCGTCTTCAAGCCTTCATCGGATGCGCCGCTGATCGGCTATCGGCTTGCCGAAGCGTTCGTGCAGGCGGGCATTCCGGCCGGCGTCATCAACTACATCACCGGGCGCGCCTCCGACATCGGCGCGGCGATCACCGAGCCGCCCGTGGTGCGCGCGGTGTCGTTCACGGGTTCGACGGCCGCGGGCGAGCATATCCATCGCTCGGTGCCGATCACGACGCGCACGCAAATGGAACTCGGCGGCAAGAATCCGCTGATCGTGATGGAAGACGCGGACCTTGACCGCGCGGTGGATCTCGCGGTCAAGGGCGGCCTGTCGCTGAGCGGCCAGGCGTGTACCGGCACGAGCCGCATCCTCGTCATGGAGACGGTGCGTGAAGCGTTTACGGCCAGGCTGCTCGAACGCGTGAAGAGTCTCAGGATCGGCAGCGGCGTCACGCCCGGCATGGATCTCGGTCCGCTCGCCAACCGCAAGCAGCTCGATACGGTGCTCGGCTACGTCGCATCCGGCAAGGAGCAGGCGACCCATCTGACCGGCGGCGATCAACTGACCGGCGACGGTTTCGAACACGGCTATTACGTCAGTCCGGCCGTCTTCACGAACGTGCCCGAGAACGCCCGCATCTATCGCGAGGAAATCTTCGGTCCGGTGCTGGCGATCGTTTCGGTGACGAGCTTCGAGGACGCAATGACGAAAGCCAACGACACCGAATACGGTCTTTCGGCGGCCATCGCGACGTCGAATCCGCGCTACATGCACCGCTTCGCCGACGAGATCGAATCGGGCACGGTCAAGATCAATCGCACCACCACCGGCAACGTCGTCAATGCGCCGTTCGGCGGTTTGAAGCGCTCGAGCACGTCCACGTTCCGTGAATCGGGCCGCGCGGGGCTGGAGTTTTACACGCAGATCAAAACGGTTTATCGCGGTCTCTGAGCCGCACGTCGCGCGACCAAAGCATCGCAACGACACATCATTCAATCGGAAAACGCATCATGAAAAGTTCTTTCAGGCTTGAACTCGTTGAAGCGCGCGCGATGGCGCGCGCCGCGCTGGAACGCGCGCAGGCGATCGACGTCGCCGAGTCGGTCTGCATCGTCGACGCGGGCGGCTATCCGCTCGTGCTGGAGCGCATGGACGAAGCGCGCATCACCGGCCCGCAGATCGCCTGGAACAAGGCCTTCACGGCGGCGGGCCACAAGCGCTCGACGCATCTGTTCACCAAGGCGCCCAATGGCCCCGCGTTGCCGGGCAACGAAGCGTTCGGCATCCAGTTGAGTTTCGAGGGACGCTTTGCGGCGTTCGTCGGCGGCTTTCCGATCGTGGTCGACGGCGAAGTGATCGGCGGCGTGGGGCTGAGCGGCGGCAACGGCGAGCAGGACACGCAGTGCGGCCTCGCCGCGCTCGAAGCGCTGCAGACGCTGCTGTCCGCGGGCGAGCATCGCGTGCTCGTGGAAGCCGACATCAAGAAGTAACGTCAAGAAGTCACGCTGCGCGCCGCTCAGTGGCAGGCGAGTCCATTGTTTCGTTAGAGATTGGCAAGATGGTCTATCAGATTGAGATCGCGGAAACCGGCCAGCGCTTCGCTGCGCAGGCCGACGAATCGCTGCTCGACGCGGCGCTTGCCGCTGGCGTCGCGCTTCCTCACGATTGCCAGCTGGGCGGTTGCGGCGCATGCCGGGTAAAGGTGGTCAGCGGTGCGCACGAGTACGACGAGTTCCCGTTCGGACTCTCACAGGAAGAATCCAGCGCGGGCTTCGCACTCGCATGTCAGGCGCGCGCGCGCAGCGACATGGTGATCGCCGCGGGGCATGCGGGCGCGGATGTGTCCGCACCCGCCGTGGTCGAGGCGCGAGTCGTCGAAGTGAGCACCTTGGGTCCGGACGTGCGGCGGCTCGCGATCGCGCTTCCCGAGCACCTCGAGCTCAAGTTCAACCCCGGCCAGTACATGAACGTCGTGCTGGAAAACGGCTCGCGCAGGAGCTTTTCGATGGCGTCGGCGAGGCTCGGCGGCGCGGACACGTATGCGCTCGACTTTCACATCAAGCGCGTGCCGGGCGGCCGCTTTACCGATCATCTGCTGTCGGGCTTGCGCGCGGGCGATCGTCTCGACGTCGAACTGCCGCTGGGCAGCTTCCGCTTTCACGCGGAGGATTACCGCCCGCTCGTGATGGTCGCGACGGGCACCGGACTCGCGCCGGTCAAAGGCATCATCGAGTCGCTGATGGACGATCCCGATTGCCCGCCGGTATCGCTGTATTGGGGCGCGCGGACCGAGGCGGATCTTTATCTTCACGACGAGATCCAGCAATGGGGCGCACGCCTCTACGAGTTCCAGTACGTGCCGGTGCTGTCGCGACCGGACAGTACCTGGACCGGACGGCAGGGCTATGTTCAGCACGCGGTATGCGAGGACTTTCCGGACCTGTCGGAGCACGCCGTCTACCTGTGCGGATCGCCGGCCATGATCGACGATGCGCGGCGCCACTTCCTGCGCAACGGCGCGAGCATCGATCACCTCTACGCGGACAGCTTCACGTTCCAGCACGAAGCCGAATCCGCGCTTCACGAAAGGAAGATTGCATGATTCATTTGACGGATGCGCAGATCGACGAACTCATCACCATCGACGATGCCATTCCGGCACTCGAACAGGGATTTCGCGAACTCTCCAGCGGCGCGGCGGCCGTGCAGCGCCGGGTGCGCACGGAAGTGGGCGGCGTGAAGCTCTCGACCCTTGGCGCCGTGCTGCCAGAACTCGGTGTCGCGGGCGCGAAGGTTTATTCGACGATTGCCGGTCAATTCAACTTCTCGATCGTGCTGTTCTCGACGGTGGACGGCAGCCTGCTGGCCATACTCGATGCGAATGCGATCACACGCATTCGCACCGCCGCGACGACGGTGGTGGCCGTGCGCGCGCTGGCGAAGCAACAGGCGCGCACGGTGGCCGTGTTCGGCACCGGCGTGCAAGGGCGCGCTCATGCGCTTGCGCTGGCCGCGCACACGGGCTTGCGGTCGTTTCGTATCGTCGGGCTGGAGGGCACGCGCGAACTCGCGGCGGCCGTCACGGCCGCCGGTTCGACGCGAGGCATCGAGGCCACGGTGTGCGACGTGGTCGACGCGGTGCGGGGCGCGGACGTGATCGTGACCGCGACGCGTGCCACCGGTGCGCTGTTCGACGGCAATGCGGTGTCACCGGGCGCGCTGATTGCCGCGATCGGTTCGAGCCTGCCGCATACGCGCGAACTCGACGACACGCTGATCGCGCGAGCGTCGCGCATCGTGGTCGAACTGCGCGAGCAGGCGCGCGAAGAAGCGGGCGACCTGGTGCTCACGCAGCCGGGCACGTTCGACTGGAACGACACGGTGGAGCTCGGCGATGTGCTGACCGGCCGCGCTAAAGGCCGCGTCGCGGACGACGACGTGATCGTCTACAAGGCCGTGGGCATCGGCTTGCAGGATGTCGTGCTGGCGGGAGTCGCATGGCGCAAGTACCTGGCGCGGAGCGAGGTCAAGGTGCTGAACGCGTTGCAGGGCTCGCGATGAGCGCAACGCCGGGCGCCGACCGGGCCTGCAACACTGCGTCGGTACAAGGCGAGCGGTCGTTCCGGCAGTCGCTGCTGGCGATGCTGGGTTTGTCGAGCGTCGTGATGATGGTGGCGATCGACCAGACTGAAGTCGAGCCAGCGCTGGGCTACGAGATGGAAGGCGCCTTCGGCGGCGCGTTTGCGAGCGATGGACTCGGCCCGGCGATGTTCGACCGGATCGATGCCTTAGCGCACAAGATTGCGCGCGGCAGTGGCCAACCGTCGCGCATTAGCGAGTGTGATATCGCGGGTAGGGGCCGAGGCTGAGGAAGTTCTCCTTGCCCGTACTCGGTCTTCAATAGCGGAACAGCCAAGTTTTGCTCCCGTCCGGCCAGATGCGCAAGGCCAAGTTCGACGCGTTTGGGCATGGCCTAACATCTCGATTCCGTGTATACGCAAAAATCGTCGATGTCAGGGGAACGCAAGGGAGCCGCAGGGAACAAAAAACCCGTAAGGCATTAATCTTACGGGGTTTCTCGGACTTCTTCGGCTTACGCCGGAACAACTGTTGGTGCCCAGGAGAGGTGACCGGCGTCAGTCCGCGTCCTGCCCGTAAAGCGGTGTGGGCGTAGGGTCACCCGCTTTTGCAGTGGGGGGCGCGATTGTCATGCTCAACTCCGGAATCAGGAATGTATCTGGACACGGGACCGGTTGAGCGGCATTCAGTCCGGTGGCCTGCGCGCCCAGGCAAACGACACGCACAGCCGGGTCATGCGATGGAGTTCGGGCTTGCCCGTCCACCAGTCGTTGTCGATGGTTTCGTTATTGCCTGTCGCGATACCGACATGCCAGTGCGCTCCGCACAGGCGGTGCAACAGCGGCGACTTGCGCGGTTGCCAGAAGACCACATCGCCCGGTTGTACGTTGGCCTGCGCGTCGATCTTCTGCCATTGCGATAGCGCTTTACCGACTGCCGACACGGACGCGAGTTTTCCGATCGGATGACAGGCGCCCTCAAAAATCGCGCTGACTGTATAGGCGCACGACAGCAGCCCGGGAAAGGACATACCCAGCATGTCTCGCCTGGTCCATGCGTTCCAGCGTTGTGCGCCGTAGAGGGAACCATCACCCTGTACGGCCGATGGAGAAGATCGCGCTGCCGTGAGAAGAGCGGATCGAAGGGAAGACTCGCAATACGGGCCGCTCGGGGCGCTGGCGCTGACAGCCGTGGTCGACGCGACTGCGATGGCTATCGCGGATAGCAGTCCGGGCAGGCGCGGAAGACTCGATCGATGCATCGGGTGGGGCCGCCTAGCTACGATGTGCGGAGCGGGTAGCGTCGCGTTTTTTTGCGAAGGCCGCAATGGGATCGTCTGCACGACCCGCGTCAGGAGCGTGGATTTCGGCACGCGACTTTGCAGATGCTGTCGTCGAGGAAATGCGGTTGCAGCGGGCGCCCGTGCCTCTGCACGTGTAAGTCGATGGGTGACGGCTGAACCTTGCGGCTTCTTCTTTCTGCAAGGCCTGGGGGCTCAGCCATTCTTCCTGGTACGCGGCGTGGGCATTGATGTTCAGGACTGCAAGGAGACCAGCAATGATCCCGGTCATGATGTAACGTTGCTTCATGATGTTCTTTTTTCTATTGACGTAGCCGGCAAGCAGGCCGTCGTGGAGCGGCTGCGCCGGCGGCGTCATGTAGTCTTCAGGCAGTAACTGCTTCAGGCATGCCGGCTGACGACAGTTCATGATCGACAAAGTCGATCGTCAGGTTGCCTTCGGCCGAACTGGAGAGGAGGATCTTCGCAGGTGCGGTACCGGCCGCCATGCAGGAAAGCAGTTCACGGGAGACCGATGGCAGGATGCGCTGGTTCAGGAATGCGTCCACGTTGCGCGCACCGGATTCGCGTGCAAGGCAGAGCCCGGCCATCGCATCAATGAGCGAGTCGTCGCATTGCAGCTCGACGTCGTGCTGCCGGCGCAGGCGCCCGGCGACCTTCGCGAGCTTCATGCGCACAATGCCGGCGAGCGCTGCCACATCGAGCGGCCGGTACACCAGCGTCTGGAAGCGCGCGAGGAGGGGCGGGCTGGAAATGTGCGACGAGCTGGGGATGGATGGCCTCGAGGAGCGCTGCCTGCGCGATATCCGGGCTGTCGGTGGTGGCTTCGTCAATCTGGGCGCTGCCGAGATTGGATGTCATGAGGATCACGCAGTTGCGGAAGTCGATCTCACGCCCCTCACCATCGCGCATCGTGCCGCGATCGAACACCTGATAGAAGATGTCCAGCACGTCGCGGTGGGCTTTCTCGACCTCATCGAGCAGCACGACACTGTACGGGCGCTGACGGACTGCTTCGGTCAGCACGCCACCGCGGCCGTAGCCGACGTAGCCGGGAGGCGACCCCTTCAGCTGCGATACCGTGTGGGACTCCTGGTATTCCGACATGTTGATCGTAGTCAGGGCTGCCTCGCCGCCGAAGACCAGGTCAGCTAATGCGAGTGCGGTTTCGGTCTTGCCGACGCCGGAAGGGCCTGCGAGCAGGAACACGCCGAGCGGAGCCTGCTCGTTCTTCAGGCCGGCCTTCGCCGTGCGGAGGCTTTGCGCCATCGCAGCGAGCGCATCGTCCTGGGCAACCACGCGCTTCGCGAGCTGCGTCTCCAGGGTAAGCAGGCCATGCAACTCATCTTCGAGGAGGTTGCCGACCGGCACGCCGGTCCATTCGGCGACCACGCGGGCGATCGCCTGCGCGTCGACGTCAACGAAGACCAGCGGCGCCTTGCCTTGCAGACCAGAAAGCAGTTGCCTGGCCTCGTCGAGTTCCTTTGGATCCGGCGCTGATACTTCATCCTTTCCAGCGTCCCGGCAGAGGTGAATCCGGTGGACCAGTTCGAGTTCGCTGACATAACGTGCCTGCATGTTCGTCAGGTCATTTCGCGCCTCGATCAGCGCGCTCTGAAGCGCTTCGCGTCGGGTTGCGCTCTCGTCCACGCCGGCCTGCATGTCGGCATCGAGCGTTGCCTGTTCCAGTTCCAGTGCGGACACGGCAGCGCGCGCCTGCTGCAGTTCCGCCGGAGGCGATTCGAGCCCCATGCGCACGCGCGCGGCTGCCGTGTCGATCAGGTCGACGGCCTTGTCCGGCAACTGGCGTGCGGGGATGTAGCGGCGCGAGAGCCTGACCGCGGCGACCAGCGCCTCGTCGCGGATGTGCACGTTGTGATACTTCGCATAGCGCTCCTTAAGGCCACGCAGCATCAGACAGGCGGCCACATCGTCGGGCTCCTCCACCTTGATCATCTGGAAGCGGCGCTCAAGCGCGGCATCGCGCTCGAAGTATTCCTTGTACTCCGACCAGGTGGTCGCGGCGATCGTGCGCAGTTCGCCGCGCGCAAGCGCGGGCTTGAGCAGGTTGGCCGCGTCGGCACCGCCCGCCGCATTGCCAGCGCCGATCAGGGTGTGCGCTTCGTCGATAAAGAGCAGGATCGGCTCAGCGGAAGCCTGCACCTCATCGATCACATTCTTCAGGCGCTGCTCGAATTCTCCCTTCACGCCGGCGCCCGCCTGCAGCAGCCCCAGATCGAGCGTGAGGATGCGTACATCGCGAATGACATTCGGCACGTCGCCAACGGCCACGCGCAGCGCGAGGCCTTCGACGAGCGCGGTCTTGCCCACGCCCGGCTCACCCACGAGGATGGGGTTGTTCTTCCTGCGCCGGGCAAGCACGTCGACCATCTGCTGGATCTCGCGGTCGCGCCCGAACACGGGGTCGATCTTGCCCTCGCGCGCCTTGGCCGTGATGTCGATCGCAAAGCGGGCAAGTGCATCGCCTTCAACGTTGCGCCTGACTGCCTGCGCCGCTTTCTGCGTCGTCTTTCCGTCAGGCACGTGGCCCGCGGCAACAGCACCCGTTGCTGGCGCGGCCTGTTCCGGCAATGGATCTGGCTCGTTCTCACAGGTGCGCTGCGCGAGGCGCGGCAGCAGTCGCGGGATCTGCGCGCTGCTGATGGAGAGCAGCTGCCAGGCATTGTTCGCGCGAAGAACATGCGGCGCCTCGATGATGGCCTGCAGGATATTGCCGGAGCGGATCACCGGATCGCCGCTCGTGTCGCCGGAAGACGCAATGAACCAGGCGTCCTGGAGAACAACGGCCAGTTGCGGCGAGAGGCTGGGACGGCCACGCAGGTTGCGCGGCGTGTGGTCGATGGCCTTGAGCAGCGTATCCCACACGGCGTCGATACTCAGGTCGTAGTGGTTCATGATGGCCGGGATATCGCCGTCCCCGGCCTCGATCAGCTTGAGCAGCCAGTGCTCGACCGTAATCTCGTCCGAGAGTCGTCCCTGGCACAGGCTTGCGGCAGCCTCGAGCGCATTTGCACAGTGGGGATTGAGCCGCTGCAGGCGCTGGTTCGCGTCACGGGAGAAATGGTTTCGGTCGTTGAGCACGGTCATGTTCGGGCTGTTCGCACGTCTGGAGAGGGGGCGTGCCGGCTGGGAGCGGCCGCCCCGCGTAATGAAAAAGGCCAGTCCGCAAAGGTTATTGAGCGGACCGGCAAAGAAAGGCCGGTATTCCGAGGGCCACCGGAGATGGTGAACCGGCCTTCAGACCACGGTTAATCAGGAACGCTCGTTCCAGGTATCCTTGTGGATGATGTTGCCGTCCTTATACGACCAGGTGATCGTCTCGTAGCGCAGCTCGACTTCTTCGAGATGGTTGTGCTTTTCGTAGTCCGGGTCCTTGATGTCGAGCATCTTCGGACGCACCGCGACGATCTTCACGTTATCGAGCTTCGTATTGAAATATTCCTTTTCCTTGCCCGCGTCGTCGATCTTGTACCACCTGATCTCCGCCGACTTGAGCGTCTGGCCGCTCGTGACCGCCTTGTACAGATACGGCGTCGACGCGTCGGTCTCCTTGACCAGCGTGATCGGTGCGTGAACACGCGTACCCGTCAGCTTGCCGGTATTACCGTCGGTCGGAATATGCAGGCTGTGATTGAACGCGGTGATTTCAACACTGCCCTCGCGGCCCTGAACGGTCACCGAACCCTTGATGTCCGCGCCACCATCGTCCTTAAGCCACATGTATGACGGAATTGCCATTTCTTACTCCCTTCTTCTTACAGTAACAAGCGCCCGGATTCAGTTACCGGGCAACACAATCCCGAAGCCCTCGCTCCGGGGACCAAAACCGCGTTATCCGGCTGAACTGGCCGCGTCCGGCGCCGCGCTGGTCCCTGCGGGGGCCTGCGGCGCATTCCCCAAGGGGACTTCCTTCGGGGCGTCAGGGACGAGCGTGATTTCCACGCGGCGATTTTTCGCCCGCCCGGCTTGCGTGTTGTTGTCCGCGAGAGGGCGCGTGTCGCCATAGCCCTGAATGGCGAACTGCGTGGCCGGAATACCGGAGGCCTCGATGAGCCAGTCGCGCACGGCTTCGGCGCGCGCTGTCGAGAGCTTCAGGTTGCTGTCCGGATCGCCCACGTTATCGGTATGGCCGGCCACCAGAATCCGCTTGTCCGGATGTGCCTTGATCATTTCGAGCGCGTTCACCATGACGCGCATCGAGCCGTCCTTGAGCTGCGCGCGGCCGCTGTCGAAGAGCGACATGCTGTCGAGCGTCACGACAGCGGGAGGCGGTGGCGGCGGCTGATATGAGGCGATCGCATCGTTGAGCGGCGCAATCATCCTGGCGCCGCGGTACAGGCCGAATGACAGGGTTAGCGGTACGCCTGTGCGTGCGTAATGCTCCAGCTCATCGCGATCGGCGACGAGGGCCTGCAGTGCATCGCGCTTCGCGGCATCGTGTACGGCGGGGATCATCGACCAGCGACCGAGATCTGCGCCAATGCGCGTGAGCAGCGCCTGGTTGTGCAGGACAGAGAAGAAAAACGCGACGGCGGCCGCGCAGGCCAGCAACGCCAATGCGTGGGCCAGCGCAACAATGCGCGGCGACATCCAGAATCGCTGGGGCATCGCGCGGATCAGCGGCTGGGGAAGCGGCCATGGCATGGGGGAGGCTGGCCCTGGGGCGCGCGTTACCCTGGTCTGGTTCTGGACATCGCTCTCCCACGGGCGGCCCGGCCCGTGTGCGGGTCCGCAATCGATCCAGCCGACACCATGCAGTGCCCAGGGTGTGGCGGGTTGCCTCTGGTCAACGAGTGCATGAATCACGACCCGCTGCGTCCAGCCAATGATCGACGCGAGGGCGGCGGCCCGTGCGGCTGGCGCGCTGCTCCCTGCCACACCTACGGCCTCATTCCCGGCAGCACGGATCACCGTCCCGAAGGCCGACGCATTCACCATGCGGGTCGCCGACGAAACGCCATACCACTGCGGTGTGAGAAGGTCTGCGGGTGTCATCGCGCCGTGGCCCGGTATCAGGTCTTGCGCCATACCGCGAAACCCATCGGTCGCGAGTCGCTGATATACCGCGACATATCCTGGAAGAGGGCGTGAGCCCAGCACCCGTGCCGCGTCCGCTGCGGCCTGCCGCACCACGCGCAATGCCTGCGAAAGTACGTCCTCGTCTGTATAACGGGCGGGCGCCACTGAGAGCACGACAGCATCCGGTGCCCGTCCGTCGCGCCATTGCCGTACGGCGATGGCCATGCGCGACAGGTCCTGTGGGCGGTCCACGCGCAGCCAGATCGCGCCATCCCCGACGTGCGCGAAGCGCTGCCCATCGTGCCGGTCAAACAGCGCCGGCAGATCGTCGCCCGTGACCAGCACGAGCGGCATACGGGTGCGCAGCCGCAGCGGAATATCAGCGGTTGCGGCGCCGAGTGCAGCCAGCACGTGCGCATTGTCGTTGCTTGCGCGGGCGAGCAGCCTCGTGCGCCAGAACACCAGCAGGGCACCGGCGATCACAATGGCACCCGTGAGCAGCGAAGCCAGCCCGAGCGTGGGCCGGGCCACGAGCCACATCACCGCAAGCGCCAGTGCGATCGTAGAAACGACCATCAGCCGCAGCGGATACCCCAGCCCGTTGTGGCCAGTGGCCTGCGCCGGAGCTGTTCCGGCGGTGAGCATCGACAGATCAGATTTCACGGCCTGCTCACCTCGATCTTCACCTTCGCCGGCACGATCTGCGCGAGCTGCGTCTCAAGAACCCTGCTTCCCGCAATCCAGACAGCGATTGCGAGAAGGCATGCGGAAATGACGAGGATCCACGGTCCGAACCGTCGAAACCGGCCGTAAAGGCGCAGCCCGACCCGGTCGGTGAGGAAGGGTTCGTCGACGGTCTCGCGCAGCATCTGAAGCCGCGCGTCGAGCGCTGAAATCAACGCAGCCCGCTTCGCTTCTCCCTCACGCGCATATCGGCCGATGAATCCCATGGCGAGAATCGCTGCGTAGTACTCAAGCAGTTCAACATCCGGCGACGACTCGCGCAGATGCGCCTCAACAGCATCGATGATGCGTCCGCCAGCGTCGTAAATGGAGAAGCGCTCAACCTGCATCGGATGGGATTCCCAGGCTGACCGTGTGTTGCCGGGCAGATGGCGCAGCGCCATTTCGTCGAGCAGACCACACTGGGCCACCAGCGCTTCACGCTGCACGTCTTCGGGATAGCCAGACCGCGCAAGCGTATCGGCGAACTGGTCAACGAGCTGTGCGCAGCGCTCGCGAAATCGCGCTGCGTCCTGGACGGTTCCCCCGGATGAAAGCGAGGTCACGAGTAGCGCGGTATCGCGCAGCAGATCGCGCATGCCCTCGCCAGCGCGCCGGGCAACGTCAGGTACGGGATTCAGGTGGGTCCGCTTCTCGTGGCCCAAGGTCAATGTGCTCATGCGCGCTGATGTCCAACGCAGGACCGGCTACCCTGATGCACAGACATCGTGATTGCGTCGGGCTTACCAACGTTCAACGCAATTCCCCACGGCACGATCCGCTTGTACACCGGCTGCGTGAGAGGGAGATCTTCTGGCCCGGGCAGGCTATCGGTCTGCAATGTGTGGTCTACGTTATTGTCCTGATGCGTAAAGGATTCCATATGGCCCCTTTCGTGCAAGGATAGCGATTTTTTTAGATATCCTGGTGAATAAAACATTCAAGAATTGTCATATTTTCTAAAGAAGAAATTGAGATACGCATTGCGCATCGTATTGTCACGTTTCATTGACGTTCGCCAGAAAATCGCGTGATAAAACGTCGATTGAAATCAGATTTGTCTGGGACGGAGAGTGTGCGGGAAGCGGTGAATGATGAGAGTGGAAATGCCATGTGTGACTCCAGTCATTCTGAGATGTGAATTAACAAAATTTAAGTTTTATACGTATCGATATAGCTGCGAACAGGCTTTGACGTAATGGCGGTAAACCTGTTTAATACGGTCTGCCAGTAGGGTCGCATGAATGAAAACCACGCCATGGGGAGCAGCTGGAATAAGCATTCGCGATGCGCGTGCGGGGAGCCTCTCTATCGCTACGGTTGATTCCTGCGGAGATCATTTACTCCATTTCTGAGGATAACTGATGGACAGCTTCCAGAGAGAAATTCCGAAATCGCGCGTTTCGATCACATTAGACCTGCATACGGGCGGGGCGCAGAAGAAGGTCGAACTGCCGCTCAAGCTGCTGGTGGCGGGCGACTTCAGTGCGGGCCGTGAGCAGGCCCCGCTGGCCGAGCGCAAGAAGGTCAATATCGACAAGAACAACTTTGACTCGGTGCTGGCCGACTATGCACCGGACCTGAAGTTCGGCGCAGAAAACACGCTCGCTGCCGACGGTTCGGAACTCCCGGTCAACCTGTCGTTCCGTTCGATGAAGGACTTCGAACCGGAGCAGGTGGCACGCCAGATCCCGGAACTCCAGGCGCTGCTCGCGATGCGCAACCTGCTGCGCGACCTGAAATCGAACCTGCTTGATAACGCGACGTTCCGCCGCGAGTTCGAGAAGATTCTGAAGGACAGGCGTCTGTCTGACAAGCTGCGCGGCGAACTGGGGCAGCTCGCGACGGCGGCCACGCAACCGGAAGGACATGCCTGAACGGCGCAACCGGCGACAGCAGCCCAGGTCAGCCTTCACCGCTTTGCGCAATCAGGTGGCACTTCACACGCAGACAGGAATCCCAATGAAACAGAACGAATCCCATCAGGGCGCAGCTCAGACCGTTGTGCTTGACGCACCCGACAGCGTATATGCCTCGCTGTGCAGCAAGATCAACCTCAAGCCTATCGCCGAGGCACGCCCGATCGAGGCGTTCCGCGACAGCGACACGCTCTCCGAAGCTTCGGCCGACGAGCGCATTGCGCGTGGCATGGGCGCCTTTCTCGAACTCGTTGCGCAGTCGAGCCAGCCGGTCGAGCGTCTGGACAAGTCGCTGCTCGATTTCCATATCGGCCAGCTTGACCGCCAGATCAGCCGTCAGCTCGACGCGGTGATGCACACGCCGGAATTCCAGGCGCTCGAAGGCCGCTGGCGCGGTCTGAAAATGCTCGTGTCGCGCACGGACTTCCGTCGCAACGCGCGCATCGAGGTACTCGACGTGTCGAAGGACGCGCTGCAGCGCGACTTCGAGGACACGCCGGAACTCATCCAGAGCGGCCTCTATCGTCTCACGTACATCGAGGAGTACGACACGCCGGGCGGCCAGCCGATCAGCGCGCTGATCAGCGATTTCGAGTTCGCGAACTCGCCGATGGACATCGCCCTGCTGCGCAACATCTCGAAGGTGGCCGCGGCCGCCCATATGCCGTTCATTGGCTCGGTGGGTGCAGCGTTCTTCGGCAAGAAGTCGATGGAGGAAGTGGCCGCGATCCAGGATATCGGCAACTACTTCGATCGCGCCGAATACATCAAGTGGAAGAGCTTCCGCGACACGGACGACGCGCGCTATGTGGGTCTGACGATGCCGCGTGTGCTGGGTCGCCTGCCGTATGGCAAGGATACGGTGCCCGTGCGTGCCTTCAACTATGAAGAAGCGGTGAAGGGCCCGGATCACGACAGGTATCTGTGGGTCAACGCCTCGTTCGCGTTCGCGGCGAACATGAGCCGCAGCTTCGTGAATAACGGGTGGTGCGTCCAGATCCGCGGTCCGCAGGCCGGTGGCAAGGTCGAAGACCTGCCGGTGCATCTGTACGACCTCGGCACCGGTACTCAGGCCAAGATCCCGACCGAAGTGCTGATTCCGGAGACGCGCGAGTTCGAGTTCGCGAACCTGGGCTTCATTCCGCTCTCGTTCTACAAGAACCACGATTTCGCCTGCTTCTTCTCGGCCAGCTCGGCGCAGAAGCCGACCTTGTATGAGACGAAGGAGGCGACCGCCAACAGCCGCATCAATGCGCGCCTGCCGTACATCTTCCTGCTCTCGCGTATCGCGCACTACCTGAAGCTGATCCAGCGCGAAAACATCGGTACGACCAAGGACCGTCGTCTGCTTGAACTGGAGCTGAACCAGTGGATCAAGGGTCTCGTCACCGAGATGAAGGATCCGGGCGATGAACTGCAGGCCTCGCATCCGCTGCGCGAGGCGAAGGTGACGGTCGAGGACATCGAGGACAATCCGGGCTTCTTCCGCATCAAGCTGTACGTCATTCCTCACTTCCAGGTTGAGGGGATGGATATCGGCCTGTCGCTCGTGTCGCAGATGCCGAAAGCCAAGGGTTGACCACGCAGCTGACCGGTTACTGTTGATATGAACCGCGCCGGGGCACTGTACCGCCCCGGCGTTATTTTTTCTGATTCTGCATGGTGGGGATCCCTTGATGCTGTCTGGCCTGCTCAGGACACTGTTTCCGTCACGTGACGCGGAACAGCTCACACGCTCGCGCCTTGATACCTGGAGTGCCTGGCTGCAGCCGCTACCGGGCGAACACGGCGTGGGGCGCGATCCCGGCTATGAAGATGCGTTCTTTGCGCTCAAGGATGAATCGACCCGGCTTTCCGGCATCGACGACGCGCTGATCGTGCGCTCATGCGAGCAACTGCTCAAGGAAACAGGCAAGGATCTCCGGGTGGCTGGCTACTATGCCGGCGCGCGCCTGCGGCAGGATGGGCCGGCCGGATTCGCAGACGGGCTGGAACTGGCCGCCGCCCTCATCGAGCGCTTCGGTGAGTCGGTGCTGCCCGCGCGTGCCGAGGCGAAGAAGGGCGCGCTGGAAATGCTGGCCACCACCCGCATGGTGGAGTTGCTCGCGAGCCGCGGCGAGCCAGCTTCCCACGATACCGAACGCGCGCTTGAGCGTTCACTCGCTGCACTCGACGTCCTGGCGACACAGACGGCCGCATGGGCCGAAGCCGCGCGCCCGAACCTGCAGCCGCTCATCTCGCGGTTCGAAGGCAAAGGTGAACCGTCCGGTGTTGCCGCCGACACGTCGCCGGCGCCCGCATCCCCCGTGACGGATGGCACATCCTCCAGGGCGACCGCCTCGACGCGGGATCTGCTCGATCAGGCTCGCACGATGGCCTCGTGGCTACGCGATCAGGAGCAGGGCTACCTGCCGTCTGTACGGCTCGTGCGCTGTATGCGCTGGGATACCCTGCACGACGTGCCGCCGGCCGATGCGGCTTCCCATACACGGCTTGCCGCTCCGCGCCCGGAACTGCGCGCGCAGATGAAGCGGCTCGTCCTGCAGAAGCAGTGGAACGAGCTGCTTGAGCGCGTCGAAGGTGCGTTCATGGAAGGCGTCAACCACCTGTGGTTCGATCTGCAGTACTTCCAGCACATTGCGCTCGATCACGCAGGCGCGCCGTACAGCACATGGCGAGAACTGCTGCGCGCGGACGTCGCGCTTTTCCTCGAGCGGCTGCCTGGCATTGAGCGGCTATCGTTCAACGATGGCACGCCCTTCGCGGACGACACGACGCTCGAGTGGATCGCACGCCACGCCGTCGTGCGCGACCTCGAAGCGGGGGAGACCGTGGCGCCGCTGCCGGTATCGGCCGACAGCGAGGAAGGAGGGGCGGGCGACTGGACGGAGATTGAAGCGCAGGCGCGGGATCTCTCCGCGCGCGAAGGGATCGAGGCGGCCTTCGCCTGGCTCGAAGGGCTGCCCGGCATGAAAACGGAGCGGCACCGTTTCCTGCTGCGGTTCGTGATGGCGCGCCTCGCACAGAACGCCGAGCGCGCGGATACGGCTACGGCGCTGCTGCTCGAACTGGATGCGGCCGCCAGATCGCTGCCGCTCGTACGCTGGGATCCAGCGCTGGTGTTCGAGGTCAAACTCCAGTTGACGCGGGCGCTGAAAGCCGCAAGCAGCCGCAAGGATGCGGACAAGCCTGCATTGTCCCGTCGCATCGCTGAACTGCAGAGCGAGATGACCGTGCTGGATCCGGCACGCATGCTTTCGCTGGCCCACTGAGTTCGACAGCCCAGCATGCGATGTATTTCGATGTGTAGGTAACGGATTATGGGAGTCTTGGTGTCGAACAGTTCGGCATGGTCACCGCGCGTTCCTGCCGAAACCCGCAGGCGCGTACAACATGCCCTTGCCAGTTTGCCAGGTCCGGGAGAGTCCGGCACAGAACAGTATCGCGAAGCGGTGCTGGCTGGAATGCGCAAGGTTGCCACGGTATGGGGCGGGGCCTGCCTGTCCCCAGCCTACGAGGGCCACCTGATCCCCCTTGAATTTGCGTGTGCGGCTGACCATCGCTTTGCGATGCTGACAAAGGCCGTGCGCATGGGACACTGGTGCGTGGATTGCGCCTACGATCGCGCGATCATCCACTCGCTGGAGGAAGCTCGCGCGACTGCCATTGACCGCGGAGGTGTCTGCCTGTCGCGTCGCTACGTCAACACGCGCGAAAGGATGCGCTGGCGCTGCAAGGCAGGCCATACCTGGTCTGCCTCTCTTGAAGCCGTGCTTCGTGGAGACTGGTGTCAGACGTGCCATTTCGAGCGCATCAAGCCGCGTCCGGACGATATCAAACAGGTCGCAGCCGCGCGCGGCGGCCGGTGTCTGTCGGCCTATGTCGACAAGGAAACGCCTCTCGAATGGCAATGTGCCGAAGGACACACGTGGTCTGCTCCGTGGTCTCGCGTGAGCAGGAGCCAATGGTGCAATCTGTGCGCGGCGAAGGCCCGCTCGCGCACGGTCGAACAGATGCAGGATCTGGCACAGTCGCGTGGTGGCCAGTGTCTTTCGACGGTCTATCCCGGCGCCCACGGCAAGCTCGAATGGATGTGTGCGAAAGGGCATGCGTGGCATGCCTCGGTCAACAGCGTCTGGCGCGGCAGCTGGTGCCCCCAATGCGCGCATGACAGCCGTCGCATTGCGCGCGCGCAGGGCAAGCGCAAAAGCAGGGTGCCGATCCTTGTGTGATTGCGCGGGGGCGGGCGAGTATCAAGCGCGTTCACGGCTTGGGAAACCTGGAATCAGCCTTGCGATGCGCCCGGAACAACGGTCACGCGGACATTGGCCGGGTACCCCGTTCGGTTCCTGATCACCAGGACTACTCGTCGTAGTACTCCGAACGGGCAATCACGCGGTTCGTACCTCGCGGGCACTGGCACGCCACGATATCGTTGTCCTTCACAGCGGCCGTGGCACCCGTCAGCCCCCAGCCTTTCGCCGTGCCCAGCATGGGACCGATATGCCCACAACGCCCGCACGACGCGAGTCCCTGATCTTTCGCGAGCGATCCGTTCTCGTCGGCGAAATCCTCGTCGCCGTCCAGCACCTCGCCGCCGGTTGTCGTCCTGTTCCCCTTGATTGCCAGCATCGTTGCCATGCCATGCTCCTTTTCGCGTTGAAGTCGTCCGGACCGCATCAATACCGATCGAGCGCGGCCTGCAGCATTTTCAGACGGGTCTTGCCATCTGGCGTGAACACCGTGTCAAAACGCACGAGCCCTTCCTGATGAAGGTGGCAGGCCATCGTGAAGCTGACCATCATGCCGGGCTCCGGCGCATGCACCTCGATCTCGACCGCCCTCAGCCGCGGCTCGTACCTGAGCAATGTCGACTCGATGGCATTGCGCAGCTTATGGGTCGATGACGGCAGGTGCCGGTAAATCTCCGACAGATCGTCAAGTCCGAAGTCCGGCAGATGTGCAAGCGAACGACGCCGGCTGTTCAGGATGCGCTCGATGTTGTCCCGCACCGAAAGGAACGTCTGCTCCTCTGGCGTGAAGTCTTTCACGGTAGACCCGTCGGCAAAATGCCCCGTGATCCGCTCGAAAAGTCCTGGTCCTGTACGCATGACTGCCCTCAGTGCGCCATGCTGTCGATCGACGACAGCAGCCACTGGTCGATGGCGAACCAGACAAGTCCCGCTGCAATACAGGCGAGGAGAACCCACGCGAGCGGGGACAGCGGGCGTCGGCGCCTGCGGGACGGATTTACCACCACCGGGCCTGACTGATCTGGCGCGCTTCTGTCATTGCTACCGCCAGCGGCACGCGCAAGACGTTCGTCAATCGAACTGATGAGCTTCTCGCGCGCTTCGGCCTCGTTCAGGGCATAACGGCCCTTGAACCCGAGTCCAAGGACGGCCGCAAAGATCCCCAGCAGGGGCAGCACGGGCTTCGTCTCGCGCAGGCGCTGACCGATCCGCCTGAGCAACTCTTCGCCCGCATCATTGCGGCCGAAGACGCGTACCTGCAGCGGTTCGCGTTCCCACGTATCACGCGCCGTTCCACCGAGTCCATTGAGGGCTGCTTCATCGAGCAGCGCGCATTGCGCATAGAGCGCGTCATCAATCACATCGCGCGGATGTCCGCGCCGCTGCAGTTCCTCGCGCAGGCCGGCAATCTGGGCATCGGAGTCCCGGCGCAGGACTTCCAGCGATGGCGGATTGCCACTGCGAAGTGAAACGACGGTGCGCGCCGTGTCGCGCAGGGCGAGGGGTAGCAAGGCGGGCAGCAGGTCATGGGCCGGTTGTGCTGTCGCGAATTTCATGATGGCAGCACCGCGTAAAGCTCAAGCTCGGCCTCGGGAATCGACCCGGGCACGTAGATCTGGCAGGCACGCGCCGCAATCATGCGGGCGAAGGCCGGATCCGTACTGTCCACCGCAAAGTACTGGTTCTCAATACGTACGGGAATCGCGGCAGGAAGACGCGACACCGGACGCAGCGCAATACCGGCCAGTGCGGAATTGACGACCTGCTCGACTTCGTCGGGCGCGCCCATCTTGCACAAGGCGGGAATCTGTTCGAGAAGGGCATGGGCGGGCATCGCCGCGCGGACCGACAGGTAATAGTCGACTTCAACGGTCAGCCGCTCCTCCTTGATCTGGCCGCGCCACATCGAGGTCCGCAGCCGCTCGAGCTCAATCGGTACGACGCGCGAGGGAATCACGGCATCCAGCAGCGCGCGGATCAGCTCTTCCAGTTCTGCAAACACGGGTTCCGGCGCACGATGGTCATAGGCGGGGATGGCCTGCAGCGTTTCCGTGGTCGAGAACGTGAGAAGTGATCCGGCCAGGCGCGCGAGCACAGCGTACAGGCGTTCGGGGTGCTGGTCGGGCGCCTGGGCGAGCCGCGCCAGTTCGGGCCACGTGCTGTTCACCGAATGCAGCAGCCAGAAGAGCGAAACATCGGACACCGCGAAATCCGCGATCTGGTCCGAACGCTCCTTGCGTCGCACTGCGAGGCTCGCGCTCTTGGCCGTCAGAATCTCCGAGAGGCGCCGCATGCGTTGCGTGAGCCGCGTGCTCGCCGACAGGAAGAGGCACGGCGGCACAAACGTCTCATCTACCTCGAAGCGACCCTGCGGTGTGCGCGCGAGACGGGCAACGGGACACGTGACGTAGTCGTCCGGCTTCTCGAAGTCGAACAGCAGTGCCACGACCTGGCGCTCGACGCTGATCTCTTCCTTTTCCTGTCCGTTGAGGTCGACGACATGGACGAATTCGCGGGTCACGCGTCGGGGCCGCGCCGGCTTCTCTCCAGGCTCGACACAGTTGTTGCCCTGCGCATCGACCAGTGCCACGCCGACGAGCACCGTCACCGCTTCGACATTGGCCGGCACGTCTGACAGGCTGCGCGCACCGGGTAGCCAGTCAGCGGTTTCGCTGTCGATGAACGTGCCATCGCGCAGACGCGCCGTCAGTTTTGCGAGCTGCAGCCGGTCGACGGTCAGCGCCTGCGTATCCAGCGCGACACCAATCACCCCCCAGGCGTCGGGACTTGCGATACGGGCGACCTGCTCGTTGGCGAACTGCTCCCACAGCGCCTGCTGCTGGAAGTGCTGCGGCGTCATGAAAATGCCACGCGCCCACAGGGGTTTCGTTATCTTCATCGTTGAAAGTCGTCGTAATTCAGGTAGGGAGAGTGGTCGGGGTTCAACGCTTTGCCTTCGGCATCTGGGACATGAGCGACAGGCTCACATCCATGCCCTCGATCTGGAAATGCGGAACAATGAAGAGTGCGATGCGAAAGAAGCCCGGGTTATCTTCAATGTCTTCCACCACGACGCGGGCTTCACGCAGCGGATGTGAAGCCTGCAGGTCGTCACCCGGTGTCGTCATGACCGTCACGAGCGAACGGATCCATGTGTTCAGTTCCAGTTCAAGCACTCGGCGGTCCTTGGTGGTGCCGATATTCTCGCGCTGGATCAGCTTGAGATAGTGCGCGATACGCGAGAGCAGGAAGATGTACGGCAGGCGCGCGTTGATGCGGCTGTTGGCTGCGGCGCCGCGTGTGTCGAAGACGGCGGGCTTCTGGGTCGAGTGCGCGGAATAGAAGCACGCGTAGTCGTGATTGCTCGTGTACGAAAGCGCAACAAGACCCAGCTCGGCGAATTCAAACTCACGGGTTTCAGGAATCAGCGCGTCAGTAGCAATCTTCCCCAGATGGCCGGTATCCAGATCGTAAAGATGGACCGGCAGATCGGGGATCACGCCACCGGCCTGGGGGCCCCGTATCTGAAGACACCAGCCATTGCGCACGAAACTTCTCACGAGGTTCACGGCGAAGGCAAACGCCGCGTTCGCCCACACGAAGGCACTGCTCCCTCCACTACGGACATCCTCGGTGTAGTTGAAAGCTCGCACGGGATTGATGTCGGGCCCGTATGGCAGGCGTGCAAGAAACCGGGGCAGCGTGAGTCCGACATAGCGGGCGTCCCCGGTATCGCGAAACGCCTTCCATTTGAGATAGATCGCGCGCTCGAAGTGGCCAGACAGATCGCGTATGCCCGCGACTTCCTCCATCGACGTCCTACCGAAGAACTCCGGCGAAACCGCGCCAATAAAAGGCATGTGCGCCGCGGCCGCTACCTTCGACAGATTACGCAGCAACGCAACGTCGGGTGCGCTGGCATCAAACTCGTAATTCGCGATGACCGCGGCGAAGGGGTACGCACCCGGCGTATCGTATTCCTGGGTGTATGTCTGGAGGAAGAGGCCGCTCTGGATCAGTTCGGGCGCATCCTCGAAGTCCTGGCGCAAGGTCTCTTTCGAGACATCGAGCACCTCGATACGCACGTTGCGACGAAGGTCTGTCCGGTCAACCAGGAATTGCAGGCCACGCCACGCAGACTCAAGCGTCTGGAAAGCGGGGTGGTGGAGGATGGTGTCGATCTGCCTGCCGAGTAACAGGTCGATGGTGGCGAGATCGTGGTCAATGCGTAATGCATCTGTGGCATCCACGCGCGCACGCTCATCACGCGCACCGTTCCGCGTGAACGAGTCGGGTGTCGTGGTCTTCTGGTCTCGCTGCGTGCTGTTCTGGAAGCTTGCGCTCATCGTTCAGTAACTGATATCCCGGCTTCGCTTAACTGGTGATATTTAGCACGCGATACATCTCAAAACCAGCCTTAAAGGTCAACAATTGTCAGTAGCTGATTGAAAACAACAAACGTTTCATGTCGACACAAGCAATGCTTCACTGGCAGATCGAAGGCGCGTAATGTACTCACCCCAAATACCCGTTGGTTACGCGATCGTATTTCATGCGTAGCAGTTCCGACGTACTGCTGATCAGGTGAGGAATGAGCAAAAATGGCAAGCCTGTATGACGAAGCGAGGAAGGTTGTATCGGATCTGACGGCGACACCAGGACGTCAGGCGTATTTCCTGGATGTGCCGGGGACTGACAGTGCGGCGCAGCTCTCGGTCGTGTCATTTGACGCGTCCGAAAAAATGGGCGAACCCAACCTTGTGCGCATCGTGGTGACCCATCCGGGCCAGCTTGCACGCACCGACTACCTGGGCCGGGATGCGGTCTTCAGGATCGTGCCAGACGATGGCGTGCCGAAGATCTTTTCGGGATACATCGAGCGCTTCTCGACAATACAGACGACAAAGGATTTCAGGAAATATGAGTTTTACCTGAAATCCCACATCGGACGGCTTGCCGCAGTCGACAACACGCAGATCTACCAGCATCAGACGATACCGGAAATCATGGCGGCGATCCTGCGACGTCATGGTCTGCGCGAACACCAGTTCTCTTTCCGCCTGCGGAAACAGTACCTCAAGCAACTTTTCCGTTTCCAGTACAGGATCAATGATCTGGCCTGGCTGCAGATGCTGATGCAGAAGTCCGGCATCTACTTCTATATTGTTGAGACCGAGTACGGCGATCAGGTGGTGTTTGGTGACGACATCGACCATTACCTCTACGACCCGCGACTCATCGTGCCGTACCGTGAAGCGGCGGGTCTCGAAGCGGGTGGAGTAGAGGCCGTCACATCGATCAGGACGCATACGGAGACGGTGCCGCAGTCGTTCGTCGTCGCGGACTATAACCCTGAGAGCGCCTGGGAGCGTTTTCGGGATGAAGCGAACGTTGCGCCAGACGATCCCACCACCTACGGCCAACCGTACATTTACGGTACGAACCACCTCGACCAGCAGGGCGCAAAGTGGGAAGCACAGTTGCGCCACGAAGCGGCGCTCGCCCGCCAGGTCGTGTATGAAGGCGACAGCACCGTGCCCGCACTGCAGTGTGCACGGGTCCTGGAAACAGATGTCGCATTTCCCGATGCGCCAAAAGGCCAGGTGGTCATCGAGATCACGCACAGCGGAGCGCGCGACAAGCCCTATACCAACAGCTACAAGGCCATCCCGGCCGACCGACGTTTCCGTCTTGAACTGAAACCGGAGACCTGGCCCAAAATCGCCGGCACACTTTCAGCGCGAATTTGCAGCCCGGACAAGTACACATACGGCTACCTGAATTCCGTCGGCTATTACGTGGTGCGTTTCGACGTGGATTTTGCGGACTGGCCGAAGGGCGGTGAGAGTGTGCCACTGCGCATGGCAAAACCCTTCGCCGGGAAGCTGCAGACAGGCATGCACTTCGTCGCGCTGGATAATGACGAAGCCGTGATTTCCTTCAGGGATGGGGATCCGGACAAGCCAGAAATTACGGCCTTCCACCACCACATCCAGGCCCGCGACCTGGTGACGAATGATCGTCGCTGGCTCTCGCGCAACATGATCCGCACGCAGAAAAACAACAAGCTGCGCATGGAGGACTGGGAGGGCCAGGAAGGCATCAAGCTGAGCACGGAGCACTCGGGCAAGTCACAGCTCAATCTCGGCTATCTGGTGAACCAGAAACTCGAATACCGCGGTGAAGGCTATGAGCTCCGGACAGCGGGTTACGGGGTGAGTCGCGCGGGTAAGGGCGTGATGCTCACGGCCTACGACCGCCCTGCTGCGACCGGTCAGCAGCTCGACATGCAGGAGACCATCGCTCAACTCGAGAGCGCGCTGGCGACCGCAAAGGCGCTGGCAGCGTCCGCCAGCAGTGCGAAGGCCGAACCTGCCGACACCGACGCGCAGCAGCAGATGAGGGCTGATCTTGACGGCTTGAAGAAACCCGGGCTGCTCATGAGCACGCCGGCCTCTGCGGCACTCGTGACGGGGCAGGGTCTGCAGTTCGCAGCAAAGGACAACATCTCGGCTGTTGCCGGAAAGAACGCCGACTGGAGCGTTCTCAAGCGCTTTACGGTTGCGGCGGGCGAGAAGATCTCGCTATTCGCCCAGAAGCTCGGTATCAAGATCTTTGCAGCGAAAGGCCCGGTCGAGATTCAGGCCCAGAGCGATGCAATGTCACTGCTTGCCGATCAGGACGTGTCGGTGTCGAGTGTCAACGGTACGGTACGCATCAGCGCGAAGAACGAACTCGTTCTCGAATGCGGCGGTGCGTTCATTCAGCTCAAGGACGGCAATGTCACGCTTGGCGGTCCTGCCGATCTGTTCTTCAAGGTCATCACGATCCAGAAGAAGGGAGCGGCGTCGATGAACAACAATCCCACGCTGCCTAAGGCTACCGGCGTGATTGCGCAGAATCGCGCGGACCATTACTCGAACTGACAAAGGCCGACCGACCATGACAAATCATCACGGCCACCCACAGCATCCGGCAGCACCGGCCACGCCCGCCACTCCGGCTTCGCCGCAATGGCAGCCTCTGAACTGGAGTTTTCCGTTTGCACCCACGAGCGGCAACGCGGCGGATCCGCAGACCTGGCTCAAGGCATTGGCGAGCACGGACGGTGGGTTCTACCCGCTCGGCGCAAATGGCATGTTTCACGGTGGCATCCATTTCGATGCCGGCACGGGCGGCGTGCTCAAACAGGGCGACGGCGTCAAGGTCATCGCGGATGGAGAAGTGGTGGCCTATCGCCTGGATGCCACCTATCCCGAGCTGACCTATCCGACAACACCCCCGCGCTACGCTCTGTACTCGACGTCGTTCGTGCTGGTGCGTCACAAGCTCGTGTTGCCGCCTGCGCCTGACAAGTCGACCACGCCGGGTACGTCACAGACCACGCCGGCTACTCCCGCTCCAGGTGCCTCCGCCGCAGGGACCGGCAGCCCGCAGGCCTACCAGCCACCTGCCGATGAAGTGCTGGAGTTCTACAGCCTCTACATGCACCAGCTCGATCGGGCAGGCTACAAGGCAGCAGAAGCCGGCAGTGGCCAGTCCGCGTCGCCAGTCCATTCGCTGCCTTTCTGGCAGGGCGACAAGCACTACCGCGTCGGTGGCAAGGCCAACGATCGCCAGAAGCAACCTCCGCAGCTCAACACGCCCTTCCGGTTCGATCTGGATTCGGCAGGCTCGGGTTCCCCGACGCCTGGCAACGGCGCGCAACTCGGCAGCATTGCAGCCGGTCCGTCGCCGGACAGCCTGGGCGCGCTCACGTCGCAAGGCGATCAAAAGCTTCGCTATGCCCTGCCATCTGGCGATGCTGCAAACATGGAAAGTGCGCCTGAGAGCGCTCAAGGCGTTCGCATTCTGGACCGGGTCAACGGGACAGTGATCGGATTGCTGCCGCGGGGCGGTGAACTCAGCATAACGGGCAACGCAACTTCCGGCTGGGCGCAGATCGCAACGGTCACCTCGGGCACACCGGTCGCTGCCGTTGCTGGTGGTACTCCCGATCCACGTGCTACGACGGGATGGGTGAATCTCGATGAACTTGATGCGGTTGTTGATCCTAAGCCGCTGGATACGGTAGTCGTGTTCGACAAGCCATATCCGGTCAAGGCGGGCGATATGGTGGGCTATCTCGGCGAGTACCAAAACTCCAGCCAGTCGCATCTGCTGCCGCCTCAACCCACTCGTGCGCTACTTCATGTCGAGGTCTTCACCGGCGCGAAGATCAAGGACTTCATCAGCAAGAGTCAGGATCGCGCGAAGACGCTCCCTGCCAGTGGGAAAACGATGCTGGTGTTTCAGCAGGGAGCACAACTTGTCAAGCCTGCCGATCCGCAAGATAACCCGCAGGTTGCCGGCCTGACGTTGACGCTCGCGAAGGGCGACCCGGGGAAGGGCAACTGGGCAAAAGTGCAGCCGACCCAGCTCCCGGCGCAGTCCGCCTCACATGGCCATGGACATGGTCACTCCCACCATCCCAGCCAGCCTGGCGGAACGCCCATAGGCAACCCGGTATGGGTCGAGCGCAAGTTTGCGGGGAAGCCGGCAACGGCAATGGTACAGACCTGGACAGACTTTCCTCTGCTACTGGCCAATGCGAAGGCCCCGGTCACTGGATATCAGCAGGTATTCTCGCGCGCCCAGCTTGATCAGGTTCTCGATACGGGCAAGGCGGTGGACGATCAGGGTACGCAGTGGTGGTCAATCACGGCCGGTGACGCCGACGGCAAGACTATCTCCGGCTGGGTCTGTGAAAAAAATCATCCCCATACGCAGTGGCAAAGTCCGTGGTCATGGCCCGGCTTCGATACGGTTGATACAACTGATGTCCCGCTATTCGACATCTACCGACGCACCGTTTACGAAATGAAGCAGTTGATCGACGGCGAAGAGAAGGAGTTCAGCAGAGCAGCGGCGACCGTCAACGCAGGACCACTTATCACAAAACTGGAAAAGGCTGCCAAGCGCCAAGGTAGCGTCGAAGGGAATGTGGTCCCTGCCGATTTGAAGAAGGCATTGACTGTCCCCTGGCTGGCAGAGGCAGTCTCACACCTGATCGTTCGCTACGAGAGTGAGTGGGGCGGCGACATGAGCAAGTGGGAAAAATTTCTACCCATCATGGGTGACTTTGGAAAGCCCATCTGGAAAACCGAGATGGAGCGGATCAAGAAGTTACAGTGGTGGAATCAGGTAAAGGCCGTGAAGGGTTTTCCGGCCGATCCTGATGTATGGCATATCCATCCGATCGGATTGGTAGGGAATTTCTTTAAATCTGGAAGTAGTCTTGATAAATTGATTCGAGAGATCGGAGATATTATCTCCCACGGCGAAGGGGGATACGAATCTTACAATACTGGAACCGATGGCCTCCATGGCCCGGTTGGACATTCTTACATCACGAGGCCAAAGGGGACGGTCACTGGGAAAACAGTCAATGAAATACTTGCGACGGAGCACCTTTCTTTCACGGACCCTGCCCGCTTTTATACAACCGGCAAGTACCAGACCATCGTTCCGACATTGCGCGAAGGGAAAATAAAGTTAGGCTTGACCGGCGAGGAAAAATATGACGAAGACATGCAAGAGAAAATGTTCGCCGATTTCCTTATCTATCATGCCGGTGGTGGCGTTCTTGCTAAATTTATCAAGCAAGGAATTGGAACTGTAGATGATGCGCAATACGCCGCTTCTAAAGAGTGGGCGTCCATTGCCGCACCGGCGACTCGTCGCATAAAGAACGGAACCATCTCCGATGGAACCCTTTCGTATTACCAGAGTGCAGCTAATAGTGCAAATATGCATTCAACTAATATGCTCAGGGATATTCTCTTGGAAATTTCACAATCACGTTGAAATACAATGATATACATCATCCGCCTAGCTTCTCTTATCGCCGTATTCCTTTTAGGAATGGTGACATCGTATGCCAAAGATTTGGCTGCCACACCTAATCACGCATTCGATCAGGTCAAAATTGCTTACGCCCACGATCAGTGTTCTTTTAAATTCTCGCCTGTTGATTTTTGCGATGATAGGCATGTTTTTGAGATAAAAAAAGCAATCGCCACTGAAGCGGCCAATTTTAACGGGCATTATATTCTTTTAAGCATTAACGAATGGAAACCTTCTGCACACTATGGGGACAGCTTGGTCGTAATTGACACGCTAACGGGGATCGTCTATCCGTTGCCGTTTGACTACTATTCCGGTCAGATCAATATGAAAAATTCGCACATGCTGAAAAAGCCTAATTTAAATTTTTCTCTGAAAAGTAACAAAATATGCATTGATGGATCCATCCTTGTTTATCGCGCGATGACTAATGGAAATTTCTGCTTCGAATTCGACGGCGAAAAATTTACAGGATATCAAACCGAATATATGCGCTAGGAATTAGTGCAAAACGCTTGGGATGAGTATTAAAATTGTATACAAATTTGGTTAGGTGATAGCACAATGAAACTCATACCTCGTGCGTTGGCACTATTTTTCGCCTGTAGTTTTTGTGTCGCGAACGCTGCCGATAGAAGCATGTTGCCGAAATTTTCGAAGTACTCCATCGAAATTTATCATGGCCACCTTAAGGTTCCAGATTATTATCAAAAAACAGGCGACGAATGGCGAGACGATATGGGGAAACTGGTGGCGCCGCTGCAGGTTAATTTCGCCGGAAAATATTACATTGGCCTTCACAGTTGTGGGGCGGGATGCAGATATTACACGCTTTCCGATTTGACCAACGGTTCCGATTCAAACGCACTCGACGTGTTTTCAAATGCAAACAGACGCCCCCAGAGAATCTCTGATGGTCGCGAATATATAAGTAGCCTCGTTAGTCACTCTGACAGCAAGATGCTGGTTGCCCAGTACCACATCGCGCAGAGCGCTAAGTCCTCCGAGGAGTGTAGAGAACGGATTTTCGTTTTGAGCGACGACGGCAAAAGTATTAAACCAATAACTGAAACTACTAGGTCCTGCGAAGAAATCGAGTTCTGACAGAATAATGATTATTCTTAAAAAAATCATACTTGCCTGTTTTCAATTTCCATCCAGAAATGAGAATTTGGACGTACCTAAGCGAGGAAGAGCCGCATGGAATAGCTAACGCTCATTGCACGGCTACGGTCGACGAGAAATAAATAATTATCGAAACCCAAGCAGTCTTCTTAGTCGAAGCTTATAGATGTCCTGGCCTATTCCGGTATTCTCACAAATCGAGTATCCAACGCCGATCTCCTGGCGCCTTTGGCTGCCGGCGCTCGCAGTCACAGCAGTAGGTGCGGCGGGAGCTGTGCTGATGCTGTGGCCGCACGGCAAACCAACAAACACGATCTTGTTTTGGGCCACGCTGGTTGGAGCGCCACTGGTTGCCTGTGCTTTGACGTTCGGTTTTAACCTCGACCATTGGGAAGACGAACAGACCGACGCGGAGGAAGCCGAAAAGGAGCAGCAACGTCTCAAAAGGCTATGGCGCGACTGGACCCGTCGCCGCTTGTGCGTCGTGGATGCTGTGGTATTTCCCGCAGCCACGAGAGAAGTTGCAAAATTCGCCGAACCAAAGGTCGACCTGCCATCACAGAAGGATCGAACCATTGAATTTGAGCGGGCGAAGGGTCGCTCCGCCGAGTTCCGGCGTACAAGGTTGCTGCACCTCGTCGCAATGCACTTTGCTGACGGGTTGCGGGCCCGGCGAGAGGTCGTCGTCACACTGATGCTCGATGAAGCGTCGCTTGAGCAGGCCGCGTCGTGGACCCAGCGCGCCCGGCATATCTTTGGCCGCTTGATCCCCGGTGTCACGTTCCGCGTCGAAACGCAATTGGCAACCAGCGGAGTGCAATGGACTACCGACTTGGTGGATCGGGTCGATATGGCCACGCGGCTTGTGATCGCTGCACAGTTCTGGGCAGGTGAGGAAGAAGAGCATGAGTTCAGCGAGGGGGCCGCAGCCTTTCTCATCGAGCCGGCTGCGTCGCAGGCAGGTTCGATATTCCGCCCGATGACGAGCACACGCGATACGCTGGAAACCGGGCTTTCTCAAATCAAGGAGTACCAGGTGCCTCCTGAACGTCTGGCACTTGCTTGGTTCACCCGCTGCGAAGAGGGCGAGTCGACGACGATCCGTTCAGCACTGACAGAGGATCCGAAGGATTCTACGGTCGAACGCCTGCTCGACAAATCCCTGGGCTTGCCTGGACCGGCAAGCGGATGGATCGCACTCGCGATTGCGATGGATGCAATGCGAGGAGCCGGACCTCAACTGGTTGTCTGGGGCGAGCCCGACTCTGAAGCGCTGCATCTGTGCACCATCTCGCCCCTGCCTCACAAGGAAACAACGGTTTGAAGAGCGAAAAAAAACATATCCTGGGCCGGGTTCTGATTGCTGCCGCGCTTATTGCAATTGTAGTGTGGGTACTTTTCTTTACCGTGGACGCAAAGGATCTGGTCGCCTGGTTCACCCGGTATCGGGCCATTCTTGTCCCTCTTGCACTCCTTGCCGTCGTCGGAATCGGCGTTCTTCTTCAGCGACGCAAGCAGAAGCGGGACACGATCCAGCAGGCATCGAAGGATCAGGGCGCCGAACCGGCCCAGAAGACTGATCCCGCAGCTAACGCGGCAAAGAATCGGGCAGAGCAGGTCGTAGCCTGGGCGAAGGACCTGAAACTGCACCTGAAGCAGAAGCGGTGGTTTCGCTGGGCTCACGTCCAGCCGTGGGTGCTGGTTGCAGGCGACGCCGCGACTGTAACCGCGCTGATGCCGGAACTGGCCACGAACGGCTCGCTGGTGACGGACGACGCCGTGCTGCTATGGGGCGGCCTGGGCGCCGACGGTCGTCCGGATGAATTGTGGCTGCGCCAGATCCGGCGGCTCCGATGGAGCCGCCCGCTCGATGCGATTGCACTCGTGCTGGATGACGGAACGCTGCTGCTTAACCACCCGCAAGAGAAGAATCTCTGGGGTCTTCACCTCGCTCGCATCAGGGAGGTTTTACGCTGGTCGGCTCCGGTGTTTGTTGTTGACGTCGCTGGCACCGATTCCGTGCGCCGGATCGACGCACCCGTGACCGGCTGCGAATTCACCCGCCCGCTCAGTTTCTCCGCCGTTGAGACAGCGCTGTTCGAACTGCGCGACCGGATGGCTGACCGCAGCGTGCATCAGCTTGCCGGTAACGGCAACGACGACTACGCGTCAGAACTGTCGCGACGGCTCGATACCCGCGCGACGCCGCTCGCGCGCTGGATCACGGGCCTCTCGGACTGGCACCGGCGGGCGTTGCCGGTCGCAGGTGTTTTCTTCGCGCCGCTGGCCCTCGCGGGCGCAACAACGTCGGGCTCCCCGGACAGCTCCCGTCTGCCGCTGTGGCGTCATCTCGCTGTCACAGCGAACCATACGCCGGGCCGCCGTACGTTTTCCAATCCGGTGACGATCATCTCGGTGATTGCGCTTGCCCTCATCGGCCTGTGGAGCGCCGGCATGCTCATCTCGGGCATGAACAACGCACACGAGGTCATGCTTACGAAAGAGTCCCTGCAGGCGCTTGACCGCGCGAGCGACACCCCCGGTCGTCTGCGCGCACTGCACGGACTCCAGCAGCGCATTGGTCTGCACGAGGCACGCGTGCAGGAACACACGCCGCTGCTTACCCGCTTTGGTCTGAACCACGACCGGGCTGTGCTCAATGCGCTGTGGACGCCGTACGCGCGCGCCGCAAAGCCGCTCCTCATTGCGCCAGTCCAGCAGGACATCGAAGGCCAGCTCGTCGACCTCGGGCAGATGTCGACCGCCCAGGTCGACACCCAGAGCAGCCAGATGGCGCAGAGCGGTGAGCAGGCGCTCAAGACCTACCTGATGATGGCGGACCCGCAGCGCGCCGATCCCGCCTTCATGACACCGCAGCTTGCGCATCACTGGAACATCGACACGGGTCTGCGCCCCGGCGAGAAACTCGACCTGTCCACGCAGCTGATGGGCTTCTGGACACAGCACCTCCCCGCCCATCCCGACTGGCACATCCAGCCGCGCGAGGATCTCGTGGGCAACGCGCGCCAGACCCTGCTGGCAATCATCGGCGTCAGAAACTCCGAGGACACGATCTACCAGGGCATCCTCGATTCGGTGGGCCACAAGTACCCCGACCAGACCCTTGCTTCGCTCACCGCGGGCACGGACACGCGAGGCCTTTTCTCGACCTCGGCAACGGTTCCTGGCGTCTTCACGCGCCAGGCCTGGGAGAGCTCCATCGAGGCCGCGATAGACGATGCCGCAAAACACAATGGCGTCGAGGGTAACTGGGTGCTCGGCAACACCGGAGAATCACAGGCCGGCACAGCAATGGCACCTGATGCGCTGCGCACCGCCCTGCGCGCGCACTACTTCTCCGACTATGTCGAGCACTGGCTGGATTTCATGAACAGCATCCGGTGCGAAGCCGCGCCGACGCTGCCGGCTGCCGTTGGTCAACTGACGCTTATCGCCGATGCGCGGCAGTCGCCGCTCATTGCGCTGATGAAGACGCTTGCCTGGCAGGGTGGAGCGGGCGCGCAGCAGGCCTCGCTTTCCGATGCGCTGGTCACGAAGGCACAGAACCTGTTCGGCAGGAAGGACGACTCGCCCCAGGCTGCGCAGGCCACGCCGGCCGGACCGCTTGACGCCTCTTTCGGACCTGTGCTCAAGCTGGTTGGCCTCGCGGGCAACGGCAACGCGGCGCCTGCCGCGGCCAGCGACCTGAGCATGGAACGGTTCACGGAACGCGTGACGACGCTACGACTGAAGCTGCAGCAGATCAGCGACAGCGTCGACCCGGACGACCAGGCGCGCCAGGTCGCACAGGGGCTCTTCCAGGGCAAGGGCTCCGAGCTTTCCGATACGCTGGCCTATGCCCAGCTCGTTGCGGCAAGCCTGGGCGAACAATGGGCGGGCATGGGCAGCGCGCTTTTCGTGCAGCCCATCGAACGGGCCACGCAGACTGTGCTGCGGCCGGCACAGGCGAGCCTGAACGACGCGTGGCGCCAGACGATCGTTGCCGCATGGAACCACTCGTTTGCCGGGCGCTATCCGTTTGCGAACACCGCCAACGATGCGTCGCTGCCCGAATTTGCGCGGTTCGTGCGTCCCCAGGGCGGCCTGATCAACACCTTCCTCTCCACCCAGCTTGCCGGCGCCCTGCAACTGCAGGGCGATCAGTGGGTGGCAGCGTCGGGGGGAACGGGCGCGGGCAGCGGGGTGGCTGGCACGACCCGGGCCTTTGATCCCGCCTTCCTCAAGGCCATCAATACGCTGCAGCAGATCGCCGGTCACCTTCTCGCGCAGGGCGAGCCGCAGTACACGTTTGCGCTCCAGCCCGTGCCCACACCCGGCATCACGGATACGCTGCTCACGCTCGATACCCAGACGCTGCACTACTACAACCAGGTGCAGACGTGGCGCACGATGACATGGCCATCGCACGATCCGCAAAGCGCCGGCACACGGCTCGAATGGCAGACGGATACGGCTGGCACGAACCGCACTTTCGAATATAGCGGCCGGTGGGCGCTCGTGCGCATGCTCGAGCACGCCAGTGTCGAACCGGTCGACAGCGCGACGTACCAGCTGACGTGGCAGACCCGCCCCGAAAACCCCGACCCGAATGCCATCGTAAAGAAGGTGGAGGAGGGTGCCGATCCTGCGGCGTTGACCGCGCAGGAGGCACTCGCACCTGCACCGCCGGGCATGACGCATCCGTTGCGCTACCTCATCCGTACAGACGTGGGCAAGGGGCCGCTGGAGCTGCTGGCGCTCAGGGGCTTTTCGCTGCCCACCCGCATCTTCGCCGAGCCCGCGACGCCTGGCGCGAAAGCGCCCAAACCGGGCGGACCGCCGCCGTTGCCCAAGGCAGCGCTGTCCGCTGCGAAGCACGCGTCCGTGCCTATTCCCCAGGGACAGGTGCCGGAATGATCCATCCACGTGATCCGCAAAGCGGTCGTCCTGAAGCGTGATCCATAGCCAGACAGAGAATCCGTACCATGACAGACCCCACCCGCGATAACGAAATCCTGCGCTATTACGAGGCAGAAATGCGCTACCTGCGCGAAGCCGGCAAGGAGTTCGCGCAGGCGTTTCCCGATCGCGCCCGCGAGCTGGATCTTGACCGCGTGGGCGAGCGTGACCCGCATATCGAGCGGCTTTTCGAAGGCTTTGCCTTCCTGATGGGGCGCCTGCGCCACAAGCTTGATGACGAGCTGCCCGAGCTCACCGAGGGGCTCGTCAGCATGCTGTGGCCGCATTACCTGCGCATGATTCCCTCGCTCGCGATCCTTGAACTCATCCCGGAAAAGGGTGCGCTACAAAAGCACGAGACGCTCGAGGCAGGTCTGGAGGCCACCTCCGACCCGTTCGGCGAGGGCACCGTTACGACCGAGTGCGTATACCGCACCACCCAGGCAGTCGACATGTATCCGCTGGCCCTCAGCGAAGCCGGAGTCTACGCACGCGAGGATGGGCGCTCCGTCATCCGCCTGCGTCTGGACATCCAGACGCAGACCGAACGCACCCGGCTTCAGGTGCCACGCCTGCGCCTGTACCTCGATGCGGACCGGCCCGTCGCGCTCTCCCTCTATGCCGCCCTCACAGCAAAGCCGGTGGCGATGCAGGTGCGTGTGCCGGGCTGGCCCGAAGACAGGCCAGGTGCGCCGGTTGCGATGCCGGGCCTGCGTCTCGCGCCCGCCGGGTTCGCTGCCGAAGAACGCCTCTGGCCCAAGGCCGATAACGCGTTCGGGGGCTACCAGCTGCTGCTCGAGTACTTCACCTTCCCCGAGAAGTTCATGTTCGTCGACCTGTTCGGACTCGACCTGCAGGCGATTCCCGCGTCGGCCACATCGGTCGACGTCGAGGTCGTGCTCGAGCGCCCCTATCCGGACCACATGCGCTTCACTGCGGACAATGTCCGCCTCTATTGCACGCCGGTCATCAACCTCTTTACGGTAGGGGCTGATCCCGTAACGGTCACACAGAACGAGACCGAATACCGCGTGCGTGCGCGGGCCGAGCACGGTTCACTCATCGACATCTATTCCGTCGATGGTGTCGAATATTTCGAGCGCGGCCGGCGCTTCGAGTACGTGCCTTTTGCCGCATTCAAACATCGTGGCGGCATGCTGCGCCATGACATGCCTGAGCGTTACTACCATACCCGCATGCGGCGTGGCCCGTCCGGCCGGTTCGATACGTGGATCGTGCTCGGCGGCCACGCGTGGGACCAGGCGAACACGCTGCCCACTGAAACGCTGACGCTGTCGGTGACGGGCACCAACGGCATGCTGCCGCGCAAGGCCCTGCGAGAAGCAGGCATTACGCGCATGCGCGGCGGCTTCACCAACATCGGCGCGGTGCGCAATCTCACGGCGCCCACGCTGCCGGTCTATCCGCCCACGGGCGAGCGCTACCACTGGCGTGTGCTTTCCCATCTTGCGCCGAACTACCTGTCGCTGCTCGACGCGGAGATCCTGCGCGGCTCGCTCGCGCTCTACGACTGGACGGATGGCGAGCTCAACAGCCGTCGCATCAACGCCATCACCGACGTGCGGCACCGCCCGCTTAGCAAGCTCGTCAAGGGTGGACTGATGCGCGGCGTGGAAATCACCGTCACGCTCGATGGCACGCGCTTCGCCGGCGACGGAGACCTCGAACTCTTCGGCAGCATGCTCAACCGCTTCATTGGCCTCTATGCGACGCTGAACCTCTACACGAAGCTCGTGATCGTCGCCCAGCCGACGGGACGCCGTATCGAATGGCCTGAAACGAAGGGCGAAGGGGCGCCGTTTTGAACGCACGAACGATGCCCGCGGCCGCGCCAGGACACACCGCGCCGCTGCTGCCCGCGCTACTCGATCAGGCGACGCGGATGAACTTCATCCGCTTCTGCGAACTGCTCGAACTGGCTGCACCTGATATGCCGTCCCTGGGGACAACGGATTCGCCCGCTACGGACCCCATCCGGTTCCGCTCTCGCGCGCAACTCGGTTTCCCGGGCCGGGAAATCGACGCGGTCAGATCCGACATTGACAATCCCGCAGGCCCGCCATCGGTGGTCACGACCTTCCTCGGGCTCTATGGCGTCGACGCACGCATGCCCGCGTATTTCATCGACGAGGTTGCGCAGCATCGCGACGGAGCTGAGCCCCTGTCGGCCTTTCTCGACATCTTCCACCACCGCATCATCACGCAGTTCTACCGCGTCGCGCGCAAATACCGGTACCCGGTCGGCTTCAGGCGTGACGGCACGGACCCGGTGTCGCGCTATCTGCTCAGCTTCGCCGGCTTCGGGTTCAGTGCGCCTACGCGCCGCACCATCTCCATTCCCAACCTGTCTACAGCCACAAGCGGTGAAGAACAGAAAACCGCCGGTGCGCGCCAGCGTCTTGCAGAGGTAGCCGACAAGCGCCGGCTGCTCTCGATGCTCGGGCTCGCGATGCAGAAAACGCGCACGGCGGAAGGGCTCGCCGGCGTGTTGCGGCACGCCGTGCCGGACGCCACGATCACGGTTGAGGAATTCCATCCGGTCTGGCGGGAAGTGACTGACTTTGAGCCTGCTGCGCTCGGTGAACAGTGCCTGCTGGGCCGCGGCTTCTACGACCGTGCGAACGTGGTCCGGGTGGTAATCACGCCGGCTTCGCGTGAAACCGTACTGTCGCTCGTGCCGGGGCAGAACACCCATCGAGAAATCATGACGCTGCTGCGGTTCTATCTCGGCTACGAGAGCGAAGCAGATCTGGAGATGCACGTGCGCGCGGACCTGATGCCTAGGCCCGCGCTCGAGCCACGTCAGGCGAATCTGGGTTTTACCGCACAACTGGAAGCGCCGGCCGCACCCGCACCGGGCGCGCCGACGCGCATCACGCGCGTGCAGCTCGGCCGCTGGAACGGAGCAGGGGAAGCAAACGCATGAAGAACAGCACAATGAACGGGGGCTCCTCGAAATGGACAAAAAGATGAACCGCGCGGCACATCACGCCGGTCTCGCAATCGTCATCCTGTCGACTGTCACTCTCGCCGGATGCGGTGTTGCGCAGGCCGTCGGTGACGGAACCGTGGATGCCGCGAAATGGGCCTTCACGACTCAGGTCAAGACGATGAATGTCGATCTCTCCGGTCGTGCGTCGCTCAATGCTGACGTCCAGGGACAATCGCTCTCGACGGTCGTGCGTTTTTACCAGCTCAAGGATGCGAAGACATTCGCACAGCTGAATTATTCTCAACTCCAGTCTGACGACCTGAACCTGCTCAAGGCGGACCTGCTGGCCACGAAGGACGTCGTGCTGCGGCCGGGCGCGAGCGCAAGTCTCGCCGAGCCGATGAGCCCGGATGCACAGGTCGTGGGTGTGGTTGCGTTCTTTCGGGAACCGGTACAGGACAGGACGTGGAAGCTCGCCATCCAGAAGAAACAGTGGAAGAAGACGGACCCCGTCAAGATCGAGGTCAATCGCAACGAACTGGTGCTGGTGGGTGCAGATTCCCAGCCGGTCAAACACGAAGCGCCCACGCAGGCCATACCGGCAAGCCCCGCGTCGGCGGTGGCGCCGGTTCTGCAATCGGGAGCCCTCAGGCAGGGCTGAGCGACCACACGGAACGCGCGGTTTCTGCAACCGGACCGCGCTGCACTTCGTGAAGTGCGGTGGGCGTCCATTTCCTGAAAGGGAATGACTTGAAAAAACTGCTTTCAGTGGGGACCTGCATCGGTGCAGTCGCGCTGCTTTCGGCCTGTTCGGGCCTCGATCGCAGCCACGAGATTGCGCTCAACCAGGCCACCGGCATTGAGGTGACGCAAGGCGAAAACGGCGTGCAGATGCGCCTGCCCGAGAAGGTGCTGTTCGATTTCAACCAGTCGACGCTTCGCGCGGACGCCGCACCTGCGCTGGCCCGCGCGGCTGTGCTGCTCAAGCGCAGCGACAAACCCGTGATCGTCGAAGGGCATACGGACAACGTCGGTACGCACGAGTACAACATGCAATTGTCCGAAGCACGCGCAACGACTGTTGCCGACGCACTCGAGGAACGCGGCATTGCGCCTTCACGCCTCGGGACAAAGGATCCTCGGCAAATAAACAAGGCATGAACAGGCATGGATCAGAAAAAATCGACGATGCATCGATGGGCCCGCGCTGCCCTGTTCATGATAGTGCTGGCGGCGCAGTCGGGCTGCAGCACGACGGGCGGGATGGCCGGTCCGATGCCAGACGACGCTCACGTGAGTACAGGGCAGATTACCGGCCAGCAGTATCTGACGACGGTCATGCATCAGGCGTCGGGCGCGCCGTCGGCCAGTGTTGGCGCGGGTGGCTTTGGCGGCGGCATCGATGGAGTAGGGCTCGGCGCAGGCCTGAGCTTCGACATCTCCCGTCTGTTTGAAAAGCCGGCTGACTCACCAGTCAAGATCTATCGATACGGTGTCAAGCTGCCGGATGGCTCGACACGCGACGTTGATAGTCCACTTGATCTGCGACCCGGAGATTGCGTGAATGTGATTGACTCCCGGCAACCTGGTTATCCAGGGCTTGCAACTGCGAGTGACTGTTGAATCAGTAAAACCGGGCATGCTATCCAATCGTCCAGATTGTGTCGTACCGGCGGACTCCGGCGCGCGTCAAGCAGGTTGTCGCCTCACTCATGCAGCCAGAGGCTGTTTATTTGCGCCGATCGACGCCATCTCAACGACTGGGTCACGTTCGGGGTTAAGCGTCACGGCACCAACCGGTGTCCAGTTGCGCGTGTGACACGACCAGCGGGCCGGATTGCATGCGCGCGCCTTCACGAACAGCACGTCGCAGCGCAGTCTGGCAAGAGCGATGAGCGCCTGATTGTGGCGCTTGCCCTGCTGGACCTTGCGGGCGTAATAGTCCCTCGGGTCTCGCAGGGCAGCAAAGGCGGAGAGGAAGAGTGCTCTCTTGAGCACCTTGTTGCCGCGTCTGGAGGGGTATTCGCCACGGATAGACGAGCCTGAGCGTCGGGTGACCGGGGCGAGGCCGGCGTAGGCGGCGAGATGCGGGATGACGATGGACCGCAAATAGCAAAAAACCCCGCTACGATAAGGCTTTGCGGGGTCTTGCTGGACTGCGTTGTACTACCTTAATCAGCTTTATGGTGCCCAGGAGAGGACTCGAACCTCCACGGTGTTGCCACCGCTAGGACCTGAACCTAGTGCGTCTACCAATTCCGCCACCTGGGCACGTCTTCAAGCTAGACAGCTATTTTAGCAAGATGATTAAGTTTGTCAATTTCTGCTTCAAACAAACTTGCTTTTCTCATCCGCTCGGTTGAATGCGCAGCGAAGTAATGCAATCGCTACTGAACCACCGTCCTGCTGATCCGGCAATCGAAACACAAACAGCGACTTCGACTACCAGGCACAAAAAAGTAGAGCCGCCAAAAGGCGGCTCTACTTTTGAATCTGGTGCCCAAGAGAGGACTCGAACCTCCACAGTGTTGCCACCGCTAGGACCTGAACCTAGTGCGTCTACCAATTTCGCCACCTGGGCAGGTGATGAACAGCAAAGACCGCCATTATAGCGACAGATTCCGACCTGTCAAGCGATTTGCCGAACGCGATTCAACCTCGCGGCGGCCCCGGCGAACTATGCGTCCCAACCACCGCCGCAGGCCCGCGTGGCGCCCGACACGGGTGTTAGAATGCCTCGCAGTAGTTCGTTGGCACGATGCGCATCCGGCGTCCCGACGCGAGTGTCGACATGCCATCAGGCAGACGCGCGTCGGCTGGCGTCGAACGAGCCGGAGCCAGGCAGTTTCCAGTGCAAATCGCAATGGAGCAGAAGAGCAGAAAGCAGCAGGTGCAATGACCGAGGCAGCGCAGCCGCCGTGCAGATGCAGCCGAGCGCGACTGCGCGCATTACGCAAACGCCTTCCAGGCCGGATCACATCGCCGACCGACGTCCATGCAACGAGAAAAAATCATCGACAAGCCCTTGAGCAAATTTCCGTATCCGATTCCAAGCCGCGAAGAAATCCTCGGCGTGCTGCGCACGAGTGAAATGCCGCTTGCCGCGAACGACATCGCCGAAGCCCTGTCGATCAAGCGCCAGGAGCGCGAAGGATTTTTCAAGCGTCTCGGCGCAATGGAGCGCGACGGCCAGATCCGGCTCGATCAGCGCAATCTCTATCAACTGACCCATCCGTCGAACTTCGTCGCGGGCCGCGTCCAGGGCCATCGCGACGGCTACGGTTTCCTGATTCGCGACGACGGCCAGGACGACCTGTTCCTGCCCAACGGCGAGATGCAGAAGGTCATGCATAACGACCGCGTGCTCGCACGCATCGTCGGTTATGACCGGCGTGGGCGGCCCGAAGGGCACATCGTCGAGGTCACCGACCGCGCGAACAAGCGCGTGATCGGCCGTCTGCTCAACGAGAACGGCGCGCTGATCGTCGCGCCCGAAGACAAGCGCATCGGCCACGACATCCTGATCACGCAGAACACCCGCAAGGCGAAGGTCGGGCAGGTCGTGGTGGTCGAACTGACCGATTTTCCGAGCCGTCATTCGCAGCCGCTCGGCCGCGTGGTCGAAGTGCTGGGCGATATCGACGACCCCGGCATGGAAATCGAAATCGCGGTGCGCAAGTACGGCGTGCCGCACGAGTTCGGCGAGGCCGCGCTGGCGGAAGCGGCGAAGCTGCCCGACGAAGTGCGCCCGGCCGACATCCGCCATCGCGTCGATCTGCGCGACGTGCCGCTCGTCACGATCGACGGCGAGGACGCGCGAGACTTCGACGACGCCGTCTATTGCGAGCCGGTGAAAGTGGGCCGCGGCGATGGCTTCCGCCTGATCGTCGCGATCGCGGACGTGTCGCATTACGTGCTTCCGCAAAGCGGACTCGATACCGACGCAATCGAGCGCAGCACGTCGGTGTATTTCCCGCGCCGCGTGATCCCGATGCTGCCGGAGAAGCTGTCGAACGGACTGTGCTCGCTGAATCCGCAAGTCGACCGCTGCGTGCTCGTGTGCGACATGATCGTCACCGCGCGTGGCGACGTGAAGGGGTATCAGTTCTATCCGGGCGTCATGCATTCGGCCGCGCGGCTCACCTACACGGAGGTCGCCGCGGTGCTGAAAAACACCAAAGGCCCGGAAGCGACCCGCCGCGCCGCGTTGCTGCCGCAACTGCAGAATCTGTATGGCGTCTACAAGTCGCTGTTCGCGGCGCGTCAGAAGCGCGGCGCGATCGACTTCGATACGACGGAGACGTACATCGTCTGCAACGCGCAGGGCAAGATCGAGCAGATCGTGCCGCGCACGCGCAACGACGCGCACAAGCTGATCGAGGAATGCATGCTGGCCGCGAACGTGTGCGCGGCGGACTTCCTCAAGCGCAACAAGCATCCGGGCCTGTTCCGCGTGCATGCGGGACCGAGCGCGGAAAAGCTCGAGAACCTGCGTACCTTCCTGCGCGGCATGGGCCTGACGCTCGGCGGCGGCGACACGCCGCACGCGAGCGACTACGCCGCACTGATGGCGCAGATCCGCGACCGGCCCGACGCCTCGATGCTGCAGACGATGCTGCTGCGCTCGATGCAGCAGGCGGTCTACAGCCCCGACAACATCGGCCACTTTGGCCTCGCCTACGAGGCCTACGCGCACTTCACGAGCCCGATCCGCCGTTATCCCGACCTGCTCACGCATCGCGCGATCTACGCGATCCTGCAGGGCCGTAAGTATCAGCCGCAGCCGCCGCACGGCGTCGAACTCAATACCGCACTGTCGCCGCGCGCCCGCGCGATGCAGCAGGCCGACGAGGAAAGGCGCGGCGCCCGCGGGCGCGCGAACAACGTGGCGATCTGGGAAGAACTTGGGCTGCACTGCTCGGCGAACGAGCGCCGCGCGGACGAAGCATCGCGCGATGTCGAAGCGTGGCTCAAGTGCTATTTCATGCGCGACAAGCTCGGCGAAGAGTATGGCGGCATGGTCAACGGCGTCACGTCGTTTGGCATTTTCGTGCAGCTCGATTCGCTGTTCATCGAAGGCCTCGTGCATGTGACCGAACTCGGCTCCGACTACTTCCAGTACGACGAGATCAAGAACGAACTGCGCGGCGAGCGCACCGGCATTCGCTACCGGCTGTCGGACCGCGTGCGCGTGCAGGTGAGCCGCGTCGATCTCGACGCGCGCAAGATCGACTTCCGCCTTGTGCGCGATACGCCGATCAAGCCGCCTGCGGCACGTGGCATCGCGGCGGACAAGGGAGAAGGCGCTGGCCCGCGCGTGCGCGTGATGCCGCCGGTGGAAAGTGGCGCGTCGGTGCCGGGTCCGCGGCGCAAGAAGGCCGCGCCCGCACAGAGCGCGGCGGTCAAGGAAGCGCGCGTGGCGAGGAAGCACGGTGTCGCGACCAAGGCGGCGTCGAAGCAGGCACGCAAGAAGCGCTGAGGCTTTCACAGCGCCGGGACCGCGCGCAGCGGGCACGTGAGCACGTGCCCGCTGCGCGCGGTCTGCCTTTTGGTTTCATATTCATCACAGTGGCGCGCGTTGAATGCGCGCCCCATCAAAGGTTGTTCAGTCATGGCACGTCATAAGGTTTTATACGGTTTCCACGCAGTGACCGCGCGTATCCGGCACGATGCGTCGACCGTCGAGGATGTCTATTACGACGCGACGCGCAAGGACCGTCGTATGACCGAATTCCTGCAGGCCGCGAAGGACGCGGGCGTGCGTCTGATCGCCGCCGACGAAACGCGTCTGTGGGGCCTCGCGCGCACGGAACGTCATCAGGGCGTGGTCGCGCGCGCGGGCGATCTGCCGCTCGCGCAGAATCTCGCCGAACTGCTCGACGGCATCAGCGGCTCGCCGCTGATCCTCGTGCTCGACGGCGTGACCGATCCGCACAATCTCGGCGCCTGCTTGCGCGTCGCCGATGCGGCCGGCGCCCACGCGGTGATCGCGCCGCGCGATCGCGCGGTGGGACTGAACGCGACCGCCGCGAAAGTCGCGAGCGGCGCGGCCGACACGGTCCCGTACATCACGGTCACGAATCTTGCGCGCGCGCTGCGCGAACTGAAGGACGCGGGTGTCTGGGTGGTCGGCACGGCCGACGACGCGCAGAAGAGTGTCTACGAAACGGAACTCGACGGGCCGGTGGCGCTCGTGATGGGGGCCGAAGGCGAGGGCATGCGACGTCTGACGCGTGAAACCTGCGATGTCGTCATGAACATTCCGATGGCGGGGACGGTGGAGAGTTTGAATGTATCCGTGGCTAGCGGAGTGTGTCTGTTCGAGGCTGTCCGGCAGCGGGCGGTGAAGAAGTAGTTTTGGTGTCGTCGTTCTTATTGTTGGCCGATTGTTTGCGCCCGGAGCGCGGTGGTGGTTCCGGGCGTTTTGTTTTGAGTGCGGAAAATACAGCTATTCGCGCAGGAGGAGGCGCTTTAGCGTAGCCCCGCCCATAGCCGATTGCTCAGCATCTCCGTCTGACTGATCCGGGGCACAAAGCCACCCAAACCCGGCCTTCTCCGCGCCACTCCGGTAAACTACGTGTTTTTCACGCTTCTCCCGCCTCTCCCATGACTCAAGACGAACTCAAGCAACTGGTCGGCCAGGCCGCCGCCGATTACGTGAATGCCAACGTGCCGCAAGGCTCGGTGATCGGCGTCGGCACGGGCTCCACCGCGAACTGCTTCATCGACGCGCTGGCCGCCACCAAATCCCGCTATCGCGGTGCGGTGTCGAGTTCGCTCGCCACCACCGCGCGTCTGCAATCGCACGGCTTCAAGGTACTCGACCTGAATGAGATCGACTCGCTGCCGGTGTACGTCGACGGCGCCGACGAAATCGATCACAGCGGCGCGATGATCAAGGGCGGCGGCGGCGCGCTCACGCGCGAGAAGATCGTCGCGTCGGTGTCGGAAGTATTCGTCTGCATCGCGGATGCGAGCAAGGTCGTCGAAACGTTGGGCCATTTCCCGCTGCCGATCGAAGTCGTGCCGATGGCGCGCACCGCGATCGGCCGGCGCGTGACGGCGCTGGGCGGCGTGCCCGTCGTGCGTGTGACGAAAGAGGGTGTGCCGTTCATCACCGACAACGGCAACGAGATCATCGACGTGAAGGGCTTGAGCATCAGCGACCCGCGCACGCTAGAGGCGCATATCAACGCATGGCCCGGCGTCGTCACGGTCGGCCTGTTCGCGGGCCGCGGCGCGAATCTGTGCCTGCTCGGCACGGACACCGGCGTGCAAACGATCACTTACGGCCAGAATTAAGCGAATTGCGTTTCTGTTCGCTCTGACGCGTGTGAGCCGTTCCAACGGTTCACACGCGTTTTTTGTTGCGGTCGTGCCGTACGATTCCGGTTATACCGCCCGCCGCGGCGGCAATCGCGCGCACCTGGCGGAAAATGACTGGCACCGTGCGCACACAATTAGCCGCCGACGCCAGCCGCGCGATGCCCGACACGCGCGCGTCGCCAACCACCCGCGCGCCAAGCGCTTCGAAGCGCATGCGCAACGGACCGTCCGACAGCAGCACCACTGCGTCGCGCGCCGTGCAGCGCCCGGCGAATTCCCCCAGGGCGAACCCGGCCCTCCCGACTGACTGCTCCGATCGCCAAACGGCACGCGAGGCACGCGAGGCACGGCGGCACGGCTGCCATCGACGCCGCACGCCTGTCGCTCGCGCAGCGCTCCGATCGTAAAGGTGTGGGCTGGACTGGGCGAGCAGGCGTGGGGCGATACGTCAGGCGTAGTGCACATACGAAAGCACGGGAATGAAGCCGTGATTTTGCAGGCGCGAACGGACTCTCCGAATTACTCGCGTACTGTCGCACGTCGAATGTGGGCACGCGCACGCACAGTCAGGAACGTGGCACATACACTCTTCTCTGAGGCCAGGTGGCGATTCGTGACAGATAGGACGGAATATGAAAGTGGCGATCGTGCACGATTGGCTGGTCGCTCCCGGCGGCGCCGAGAAAGTGCTCGGGCAGATCATCGAGTGCTTTCCCGACGCCGACGTTTTCAGCGTCGTCGATTTTCTCGAAGATCGCACGCCGCTTGCCGGTAAGCCGGTCGCCACGTCGTTCATTCAATGCCTGCCGTTTGCGCGCAGCCGTTATCGCGCCTATTTGCCCTTGATGCCGCTCGCCGTCGAACGGTTCGATCTGTCGAGCTATGACCTGATCATCACCAGTTCTTGCGCGGTCGCGAAGGGCGTATTGGTCGGCCCTCATCAGACGCACATCAGTTACGTGCACTCGCTGATGCGCTATGCGTGGGATCTGCAGCATCAGTATCTGCGCGAAGCGAATCTGCTGCGCGGGCCGAAGTCGTGGGCCGCGCGGCTATTGCTGCATTACCTGCGCGGCTGGGACGCGCAGTCGACGAATGGTGTCGATCGTCTGATCGCGAATTCGCAGTCGGTCGCGCGGCGCATGATGAAAACCTATCGGCGCGATGCCGCGGTGATTCCGCCGCCCGTCGACGTCAACGAATTCGAACTGCGCACCGAAAAAGACGATTTCTATCTGACCGTGTCGCGGATGGTGCCGCACCAACGCATCGATCTGATCGTCGAGACGTTCAACGCCACGCCGCAGCGCAAGCTGGTCGCGATCGGCGACGGGCCGCAGATGGCGTCGATCCGCGCGAAGGCCGGACCGAACGTGACGGTCCTCGGCTATCAGCCATTCGGCATACTGAAGGATTATCTGGCGCGCGCGCGAGCCTTCGTGTGCGCCGCCGAGGAGGATTTCGGCATCGTGCCGCTCGAAGCGCAGGCCTGCGGCACGCCGGTCATTGCGTTCGCCAGGGGCGGGGCGCTCGAAACGGTAGTGCCGGTCGGCGACCCGCACCCGACCGGCGTTTTCTTCGCGCGTCAGACGGCAGTGTCAGTGCTCGACGCGATCGACCGCTTCGAGCGGCTGAGCGCGTACATCACGCCGGCGGCCTGTCGCGCGAATGCCGAGCGGTTTTCGGCTCCGGTGTTCCGACGGGCATTCATGGCCGAGGTCACGCGCACGATTGCGGCGGTCGCTCAGGGTCTGCCGGCGATGGAGCTGGGGGAGCAGGTGAGGTGGGCGGAGCCCGATCTCGCGCCCCGGCAACTCGGCATCGCCAGAGACACGGCGCCGAAAAGCGGGTGGAGGCAATGAGGTGAGAGTCTTTCGCTGTTCTCGCCTCGTGGAGTTTTCGATAGGAGAGAAAGAGGTTTTCGTCGTCATGCAGTGATTTCGCAACGGGCAGTAACGAGCCGTTCTGACCAACGCGTCCGGGCGGCTATTGGTGTGGGCGCGTCCGCTTCGCGCTTTGTGTGGGCAGCGCATATCGCGTATCGCGCGATACGCGCCGCGCGTGCAAGGCCAGCCGCGGCGGGTCATTGTCAAGCAAGCAGTATTGGATTTCAAAAACGACATCGGGGTGCGCACCACGCGCTATGGGCGAGATATTCGCTGGCGTGGCATGCCTCGCGTGGCCATAACGACCTGAAGCAGACGTTCGCTATCGTGATCGCTGAATTTCCTCACTGCGAAGTTCGCCGTGCCGGCAATTCGGCGTGTCACGGCGATTCACTACAACAGGCAGTCGTCATTCGCGCGTCACCGATTAACGCGCCGACGGCTTTTGGACGAGGACGAATTTAAACTCATGAATGCCGATCGCCTTCCGGGACCCTTTCCCGACATCTCCGCAACGTGGGCTGCGCTGAAGAGCCAGTTGCCGATCACGCCGATTCGCACCGAAGAGGATTATCACCAGATGGTGCGAGTCGCCAATTCGTTGTCCGATCATCTAAGCGGCAACGACAACGATCCGCTCGCCGATCTGCACGCGATCGTGACGGAACTGGTCGGTCACTGGCAAGCGCGCAACCTGACGATTCCAAAAGCGGAGCCGCGCGAGGTCCTGCGCCATCTGCTGATCACGCATGGTCTCAAGCAGAAGGATCTGGCCGGCATCGCGTCGCCGACGGTGGTCAGCGATATTCTCGCGGGGCGCCGCGCGATCAGCAAGAAAGTCGCCAAGGCGCTCGCGGTACGGTTTCAGACCGATGTCAGCGCGTTCCTGTAGAGGCGGTGTCGCGGACCCGTCCGTGACGTGGTCCGTCGCGGCTGCTCATCTTGCGTCAACCACGGCGGCTGTCGATCGGGCCGCCGGCGTTGGCGCTTCTATTCGCAGCGGCGCGTACGCGTTGTTGCCCGGTTGGGTGTTTTTCTCGAATGGAACGCAGGCGCATTCCGGCGATCCTTCGGCGCACCGCCTTCAGTACCCGCACTTCGCATGCGCCGCAGTGCCGGCACGATGACCGACACTCCCGGATGCGATTCCCCTCGATGGCATGGTCAGAACGCGTTGCGGCCGACAAAGCCCTTGAAAATCGTGATGAAGACGATTTTCATGTCGAACCAGAACGACCAGTTCTGGATATAGAAGAGATCGAACTTCACGCGCGCTTCCATCTTCTCGACCTTGGCGGTCGCGCCGCGATAGCCGTTGACCTGGGCCCAGCCGGTGATGCCGGGCTTGATGCGGTAACGGTGCATGTAGCCGTATACCTGGTCCTTGTACAGATCATCGTGTTCGACCGCATGCGGACGCGGACCCACCACCGACATCTGACCGAGCAGCACGTTCAGAAACTGCGGCAGCTCGTCGAGACTCGTGCGGCGCATGAAGCTGCCGAGCTTCGTCACGCGCAAGTCGTTGCGGGTCGCCTGCGTGATCTGGCCGTGCTCTTCCTGGTGCACGGTCATCGAGCGGAACTTGTAGATGCCGAACGGCTGGCCGTCGACGCCCTTGCGGATCTGCCGGAAAAACACCGGTCCCGGTGACGTGAGCTTGATGCCGATCGCGAGCACGGCGAACACCGGCGCGAGCACGATGAGCGCGAGCACGGCGAACAGGCGGTCGAACATCAGCTTGGGCCAAATCTGCGGCGACGAGAATGGCGTCGCGCTCAGATTCAGCGTCGGCAAACCGACGACATCGACGATCGCATGATTGAACAGCGACAGACTGCGCACGTCGGGAATGAAGCGCAGATTGACGAAGTCGTGTCTGAAGGTGCGCGTGAAGCGGTAGATCGTGTGTTCCTCGGAAAGCGGCAACGCGAGCCACACTTCGTTCACGCGGTCATTGCGTACCTTCGTCGCGAACGCTTCCAGATCCGTCAGCACGGGTAGGCGGGTCAGACGCGCGCCATACGCGTCGTGGCCTTGCACGCTGGTGTCGAACACGCACACCGGTTTGAAGCCCGCTTGCGGCGCATGCTCGAGATGCGCGAGCAGCGTGCGCGCAAACCCCGGTGCGCCGACGAGCGCGACGGTGCGCGCGTTCATGCCGCGGCGACGTACGAAGCGCAGCACCACGTGCATGATGCAGCGTGTCGCGATGATCAACCCGCCGGAGATCAGCGTCGAGTAGCCGATCCACAGGCGCGACACCGCATCCGTCCGATGCAGCGTGAACGCGAGCAGGAGCGCGGTCGCGACCACCATGAGCCACGCGGCGGCGATTCGCGCGAGCACCGGCGCGAGCGCCTTGCCGCGCCACGTCTCATAGACCCCGAAGTACGGAAACAGCAACAGAACCAGCACACACTTGAACGCGGTCAGAAGACGCTCGGTATCGGCGAACGCGATCGGCGCGGAAAAGCGCATCCAGTGGGCGAGTAGACCGCCCGCAATCACGAACAGTGCGTCGAGACATCGAGCAGTAATCCTGAACATAGGCAAATCGACCCCGGTCATCGAGCCGCGTGCCGCTTATTCGACGGTCTCGGCCTGGCGCAGTCGCGGCAGCAGACGATCGAATTCGCGTTTCACGAGGCCGTAGCATTCGCACGCGCGGGCTTCGAGGCCCTTGCGGTCGAGCACCTTGATATGACCGCGGCTATGATGAATCAGGCCTTCGTCGTGCAGCTTGCCGGCCGCTTCGGTGATGCCTTCGCGGCGCACGCCGAGCATGTCGGCAATCAGCTGCTGCGTGACGGTCAGATCGTTCGACGCCACGCGGTCCACCTCGATCAGCAGCCAGCGGCACAGTTGCTTGTTGAGCGCGTGATGGCGATTGCACGCGGCGGTCTGCGCGACCTGGGTCAGAAGTGCGTGCATATACAGCAGCATCAGGCGGCGCAGGAAGTCGGACCGCGCGAACTGCTGCTTGAGCGCCTGCGCGCTCATCCGGTAGGCGAAGCCCGCGCATTGCACCTGTACGCGGTTGGGCATGGTTTCGCCGCCCGTGAGGACCGGCACGCCGGTCATGCCTTCGCGGCCGACCGCGGCGATCTCGACGGAGCTGCCGTCTTCCATCGTCGAGAGCATCGAGATGATCGCGGTGGTGGGGAAGTACACATGATGGATCCGTTGACCCGAGTCGCATAGCAGTTGCTCGGTGCGCAGATGAACCAGTTCGAGGTGGGGAGCCAGTGCCTGCCATTCGGGCGACGGCAATGCGCCCAGCAAATGGTTACCGTGCAAATCGGATTGAAGTGTCAACATGATCGGTCCTCGCATGAAAGTCACGCCTCGCGCGACTCTCTCCGTTTATTTGATCCGATGGCCGCATCCTCGGAAGTGGGCTGCCCGGCGAGCAGCTAGGATGAACAGCATCGGCCCCGTTTTAGGCCTGTCTGCCACCGCCTCTGTTGTTGCGCTCGTGTGCGGTGGCACTCTGTTGCGTCAAAGTAGTAGCGAGGACCGTGCCAACGTTAGGGAAAACGCCTGCTGATGCGGCGCAGCGAAGAATTCCGAAGCACGTCGGGAGAGTAAAAGCGGCTTTTTGTTTCAGTTCTGCACACCCTCGCCGGATGGGGAATGCATCGTATGAAAGCTTTTGGTTTGGGCGAATCCCTTGATATCAAAGGCTTCACGGCCAAAAACAGGGATGCTGTCGAAGCTGTCTCAGATTTGAACCTGGCGTCGCATGCACGTTTTGAAGCGCTCTTCGTGAAGTGCCGGAAATGATTCAGAAGTGTTAAATGGAGTGCGTACGCTGTCGCACAAAAGGCCTTTCAAAGCAGGCAACAGTCGCGTTCGAGCCAACAGTGAGCGCGCCGGGCAGACAGTTCGAGACCTGCGAAGCGAGCTTGGTGGCGCTTCGCGTGTGTGCGACTAGTTCGGAATGACCACTAGCCGTAGAAGATGGCGGATAGCGCATTGATCGCGCGGACTTCCCCCTGGGGTGCCCCGCATGTTTCATCCGCTTTAAAAGCGGCGTTTGATGCGGGAGCAACGAGTTCTTGCGGCGATGCCGCGAAGGCGGTCGGCAGCAGCGGTTCGAGCGCATGGAGCGGCACGATACAGCGCCGGTTCGGCGCGAGATGGAACCAGTCGCGCGCCGCGCGATAACGCGGGTCAATGATATGAACGAAGCGCGCAAAGCGCTTCGTTTCGATCGCAAGCTGCCAGCCGCTGCCGTCGCCTCGACGTTCGACCTCGACGGTCATACCGAGGTCATCATGCGCGTGCACGCTACGCTCGGGCAGATGAAACGCTTCGGACACGATCTCGCCACTAGCGGCATCGTAGAGCGTTGCAATCGTGACATCGTGCGCGCGTGGGCCGAAGCGGTACGCATGCGTGAAATCGAAGAACTGGCCCAGAAGCGCGGCCGCACTGATGCGTTGCAGGCTGCGCGGGGCAAGCGTCAGCGCGCGTCGCGCGGTCGTGACCTTCACGCTGCCATCGCGCAGACAGACCAGTTCGAGTTCGCCGCAAAACGTTTGCGCGCGCTCGTTGATCAGATGGATATCGAGGCCGTTCAGGCCTTCGTCGGTGAGCGTGATCTGCAACGGCTGCAGTGTCTGCGCGAAGCCGTGCAGCGCGCTTTTCGGCCGCCCTGTTGCGTCGATCACGCCCCAGCCCGCGCCTGCGCGCAGATCCTGCAATTGCCAAACGAGGCCGCCGCCGCACGACGAGCCCGCGCGCCGCCACTCGGCGAACACATCGCCGATCAGCTCCGCAACCACCGCGCGCGACAGATCCAGATAACGCGCCGCATCTTCATAGCGCAAGCGCGCCGGCTCGACGCCGTAAAGCGCCTGCAGATAATGATCGCGCACGTCGTCGAAATCCCAGCCTGCGCCAGGATCGCGCGGCACGGCGGCTTTCCAGCGCGGATCGTGCGTGTGGATCGTGCCGAGCGCGTCATGCAGCGTCGCCTCGTCAGGCACGTTGGCGAATGCCAGGCATTCGGCCGCGAAGCGCACCTGCGCGCGGCGCACGTCGGCGAGCGGGCGCTGATACGCGCCGACGCCGTAGTAGTGCGTGACGCCCTCGTTGGTCGAAAACGGCCACGCGCCGCCCGATGGCGAATTGCTGACATAGGGCACGTCCTCGCGTTCGCGCGCGACGAGCGCGGGCAGCAGCTCGGTAAACAACGCTTGCGCGCGCCGCGCCGCGGGCAGTCCGAACATCGCCGCCTGCTGGTCGACCTCGCTGCCGCCGCACAGCACCGCGAGCGAGGCAAAGCGACGCGTGCGGCTCAGGAACTGGCTCGCTTCGCGCTCGATCAGTGCGCTGAACGCTGCATCGTTCGGGTAGTCGAAGTTCGCCAGCGCGAAGTCCTGCCAGATCAGCAGGCCGTACTCGTCGGCGAGTGCATAAAACAGATCGGACTCATAGAGCATCGTGCCGCCGACGCGCAGCATGTTCATGCCAGCGGCGCGCGCGAGCTCGAACGTATGGCGCAATTGCGTATCGGTGCCTGCTAGCGTGACGAGGTCGGCGCTGGTCCAGCACGCGCCGCGACAGAATACGGGCACTTCATTCACGCGCAAGGCGAATCCCGCAGCATCGGCGCCGCGGTCCACTTCGATACGACGAAAGCCGATCGAGCCCAGAGACTGAGAGATCACGCTGCCGTCGACGAGCTGCAACGTCAGAGGATATAAAGTGGGCTCTCCATGCGTATGCGGCCACCAGCGTTTCGCGTGGGGCACGCGCACGTCGCCGGTGAGTGTATATGCATCGTGCCATTGCAAGGACGAAACATGGTCGCCGCAAAAAAGTGTCGCGCGGCAGGCCGCGACGTCGTGGGGACGTACGAAACGTAACGTCAACGAAACAACCCCATCCTCTTGCTCGAGCCGGCTGGTCAGATCAATCGTGTCGAATGCGTGCGGCGCGTCGCCGAGCATTTCGATCGGACGCCACGGGCCGACCGTCTGAATCGACGGACACCAGCCGGGCATATGGCCGAGCAGCGTGGTGCGCACGCTGCGAAGCGTCGGCGGCGACACGAGTCGCGGCCGCCAGCGCGCACGCGAGCGTTTGGCCGCCAACGCTGGCGTCAGTGAGCGAAAGCACAGCACGAGCGTCGCGCGGCCATCCAGTTCGATATCCAGATCATGGGCGATGAACATCGATGCGGAATCGAGCCGCTTCACATCGTCGAGCCACACTTGCGCGAGCGTCGCGAGTCCATGAAAACGCAAGCGGCGCCGCCCCGTACCGATCAGCGTGACGCGATACCAGTGATCGTCGAAAGCGAGCGGTGGCGGGTGATCGACATCGAGCAGACCGGCGGCGAGCCGCACGCTCGCGACGGTGCCGGGCACCTGCGCGGCGAGCCAGCCTTGCGCGGGCAGATCGGCCGGCGACTCATAGGCGTGCGGCGGGGTGCTCAGACAGGCCCAGCCGGTGTCGAGCCGTTGCGGCCATAGCGAGGGCGCGGCGCGGGCAGTGCCCGCATCATGCGCTTGCGCGATCGCGCCGGCCGCGCGCGCACGGCCAGCATCGCTCTCGCCAGCGGGCGGATCGAGTGTCGATACATCCACGGTCAATTCCCGGAAAAACCGCGCGGCACGAAGTGCGCGCAACAACGCATCGCCGTACTAGCGCACCAGAGCGGCCAGCGGTGGCAGCGTTTTTTCGTAAGCGCTTTCAAGCACGTCGAAGCAGTCTTCGCAGGTATCGCGACGGCCGCGCGCGATCGCGCGAATGAGCCGGAACTGCATCACCATCGACTCCGACGCGATGCGTTGCGCGGCGGCCGGTATCGTCGGCGGGATCTCGAAGCCTTGTGCGAACAGCCACTGCAGATACTTCGACAGGAACTCGAAGTTCGCGCCGAGCTGCCGCATCAGATTGAACGAGTACAGATGGAAGTACGCCTCGTCGCGCTCGAACAGCGTATCGAGATGCGCGGGAAACGCGGCACGCCATTGCGATATCGGATTGATCAGCGGACGCCGCTCCAGATGCGCGCACAGCAGTTCCGCCGACGCCTCCGCGAGCGCGGTGCCTTCGAGCGCGGGCCGCGCCTGCTTGGCGAACTCGACGTATGGAAACAGCAGATCGGGCTGCGCGGTGAAGTGCGGCAGCTTGCGAAACACGCCGTCGTAGTCGTCGCCCTCGAGCCGGTGGTAGCCGGTGTTGTGGAAATAGCCGAGGTGGCGCGCGGCGGTGTCGACGAAGTCGATGCCGATCGTGGTCTTCGGATGCTCGCGGCGATACGAGGTCGCGCGCGTATCGGGGAGGTAGTAGCCGTCGACCTCGACGAGCACGGTATGGCCGCGCAGCGTCTGCGCGAGCACGCGCTCTTCGAGCGAGTCGTAGATCGCGAGCTCCTGCACCTGGGTGCCATACAGACGTTCGAGATCATCGAGCGGAAACTTGAAGAACGTGAACTGATCGCCTTCGAAATCCTGCGTGACCGTGAACGCGAGCGCCGCGCGCGGATCGAGCCCGAAGCCGTGCAGCAGCTCGATCCACAGATCGACATAGCAGTTGGTCTCCTGCCACACGCGTTCGCCCTGATGCAGCGCGTGCGCTACGTGCTCGCGCAACTGCGTGCCGGCACCGGGCACCGCGTGGGTCTGCTGATGCGTCGGCAGATCGCCTGCGCGTCGCGGCAGCGACGAGTTGGCGAGCGCGCCGGCAAGCGCCGAAGTCGGCGATGGATTCATGCGCGCTCCCCGGCGACGGTCGCGGTTTGCGTAGATAGCGCCGCCTGCAGCGCATCCGCGACGCGCGTCTCGGTATCGCCCCACAGCAGCGCGCGCACCTCGTCGGGCCACGCGTCGACGTCGAGCCCATGATGACGGAACAGCGCGAGCGTGATGCGTTCCATGCCGAAGCCCACACAACCTGTATGCGCGGTCGTGCCGTCTTCGCAGGCGATCTTCCAGATCGCGCCGAAGTGGTCCATGTGATAGTTGAACGACAGGCAGGCCGTCTTGCCGCGCGGATCGGCGACCGCGATCAGCAACTCGAACTTGAGCGCTTGCGCGCGCTGACTATCGGCGACGATCTTGCCGCCGCGGCCGAAGAACGGATCGTTCGCGAGATCGACTTCGACCGGCAAGCCTAGCAGCTTCACAAGCAGCGAGCCGCGCTCGATCCACATCTGCCGGAACGCCATCACCTGCTCGGGGCTGCCGAGACGCACGTATTCCCGTTGACGGAACATCTGCATGCGGCCCGGATCGAGCGACGGCTCATGACGGAAGCAGTACGACAGCACGTCGACGGTGCGGCCGTCGGCGGGCAGCGCGCCGCGCCGCGCCATCACCGGATAGATCGGATAGCAGGCGGCCGGCGTCAGCACGACGCGCGTCGGTTTCTGTTGCGCGAGCCACGCGTCGCCGCGGTCGTCGTCGCGGTCGGCCATCGCATCGTCGAGCGCGCGCAGCAGACGGTGGTGGTCCATGTCGTCGCCGCAAAACGAATGGATGGTGCCCGCGAGATTCGGAAAGCTCTTCAGGTATTCGCTATCCTCGAAGTCGGTGCGGCGCATCGCGGGCGGAAAACGCAATACTTCGGCTTGCTGATCTTTACCCAGCTGCGTAATCGCGAGGTTCAGCCGCTCGATCACGTCCTCGAAAACCTGGCTGCGGCCATACAGTCCGTTTTCACCTGTATCGATCAGCAGGCCGGCGGCCAGCATCTCGTCGCGCAGCGTGAGCGAAGGCCCCACGTCCGCGGCGGCGGCGGCCGCGGCGACAGCGGCGGTATCGGTCATCAGCTTCATTCACGGTCTCCCCGGCGCGGCAGGACGTTGCGCGAGCAGCAGACTCGCGGTGTTCTGCGCGATACGGTCGTTATTGATCATCAAGGGCGCCGAGTGCAGGTCGCGCAGATGGCGGCCGACGCTATAGGGCGTGCCGTTCTTGTAGCCCGCCATGCCGCAGATCATCAGCACTTCCTGTACGACCTGCAGCGCGGTGGTCGAAATGCTGGTCTTCAGCGTATTCATGTCCGACGCGAAACCGAGCATCGCCGCGAGCGGGGCGTCCGCCTGGGTCGCGCCCTCGCGTGCCTGATGCGCGGCGCGCGCGGCCTCCAGCGCGACCGCTAGACGCGCCTGCATCATCTGCAGTAGCCCGACCGCTTCGGCGAGCCGCAGGCCCGCCGGCGGCATCGTGCCGGGCTTCGCGCGCGCCTGCGCGCGGAAGAACGCTTTCGCGCGATTGACCGCGTCGACGGCGATGCCGGTCCATACCGACGCCCACAGCGTGTGCGACACGGGCAGCATGGTCTGATCGGCGATGTCGGCGAACGGCGTCGCGAGGATCTGGTCGGCCAGTCCCGTCGCGACGAGCCGGAAGCCCTCGCTGCAGGTGCCGCGCATGCCCATCGCGTCCCAGTCGCCGCGCCGCTCGAGCTGCGTATCGGCGCGCAGCGCGACGATCAGCACCTGGTCGGACGCGGCCGCGTCGGCGGTGCGCCGCGCGGTCACGAGGATGCCGTCGGCATGCGCGCCGTACGAGATCGTCGGTGCGAGTTTTTCGATCCGAAAACGCGCGCCATCGAGCTCCACCGAGCACGCGCTCGTGCGCATGTTGCCGCCGATCGTCTCTTCCGACGTCGCCGACGCGAGCAGCCATTGCTGCTCGGCCAGTTGTGCAAGCAGGCTCGCTTGCCAGGCGGAGGCGCCGCGATGAGAGTCGATGCACGCGACCTGGATCTGATGCATCGCATAGATCATCGCGGTCGATGCGCAGCCCTGCGCGAGCGTTTCGCAGATCGCACCGATATCGGCAAGCGACAGGCCCGCGCCGCCGAAAGCGGTCGGCACCATCGCCGACAGCAAACGCTCGGCCTTGAGCGCGTCGAACGCCTCGACCGGAAAGCGCGCCTCGCGGTCCACGGCGTCCGCGTACTGCGAGGCGATCGCCGCGCAACGATGCGCTGCAGCACGCCATTCGGGACCGGTATCGAGCGCGGTCAGCGCCCCGGTGGCAGCGCCCTGGCCATCGCCGGTCCGTGCGTCAGTAGTCGAGTTCGAGGCCGCCCCGGAGGCCGCTGCGGCGGCCTGACCCAGCAGCGGCGCACTCATGCTGCCGCCTTGGCCCGCTGCAACTCCGTCATCGCGGCGGCCATCGAGTCGATGCTCGAGAACAGGCGGCGCGTCAGCATACGGTCAGGAATTTCGACGTTGAATTCGTCTTCCATGGCAAGCATCAGATGCACGGTCGCGAGCGATGAGAGTCCGGCAGCATAGAGGTCGGCGTCGTCGGCGAGGCTTTCCACCGGGACATCCAGGCGTGCGGATTCAGAAAGGATGCGTCTCAATGCAGTCTTCATGCAGTGCTCCCCTTATGGTCAAAGGTCTGCCGGTGGGTGCCGAGGTCGAATGACGTCGGCACCTGATTGTCGTGTGTAGTTACGTGCGGAGCGAAGACCGCGGCGTGCGTTCGCGATGGTGCAGTGCGGTGTTGCAGGCGGGCCTGCGTGAAGCCATCTGCGATACCGGGCGAACGTGGCAAGGCTGCGCTTCGTTGCCTCGTATTAAAGATTCGTCAACCCCGAGCGTCAGTGCGATGGCGTACGGAAGCACATCTTTCGCGCACGTTACCGTGTAGTCGATGATGAGGGACCGTCATGGATCGGCCTGCCGTCGCGCACCGGCAGGCATCGCCGGACCCGCCGAAAATTTTGACAGCCGGGGGCGTGATGAACTGGAAAACGCTGGAGTTCGATCAGCTATCTGCACGTGAGTTGTATGTCGTGCTGCGTGCGCGCAGTGCGGTATTCGTCGTCGAGCAGTCGCATGTGTGCCTCGACGCGGACGGTCGCGACGAGCAGGCCTTGCATGTGTTCGCGGTCGAAGACATGGCGCGGCCGATGCCGGTGCTCGCCTATGCGCGGGTGCAGCCCGGCGATTCCGAAGATCCGGAAGTGACGATCGACAAGGTGCTGACGAGTCCGCTGCGGCGCAGCGACGGCACCGCCGAGATGCTGATCGAGCGTGTGCTCGAAGCGGTCGCCCAACGCTGGCCGGGCCGCGCCACGCGCGTGAGCGCACCGCTTGGCTTGCGCGGGTTCTACGAGCAGTTCGGCTTTCGCAAGACGGCAGGACCGTACCTCGAACACGGTATGCCGTTCATCGGTCTCACGCGTCAGGTGCGCGGCGCTCAGGCGCGCTTCGGTCCGAGGCGCCGCGAGCGCGACGGCGCATCGTTCGTCAATACGTTCGAACTGTTGTGATGCCGCGTTGGCTGGGTACGTGTTTTCAGCCTTGGCATCCAGGTCCACCGACCGTGAACGAGCGGTGGACCGGCGTCATTGATTGCGCGCGCCGGGGCTCAGCCTTGTGCCCGTCCGGATGACGGCGCGTAACGCAGCCAGAGCCTGTAAAGCACGTCGCGCAACTCGCTCGACCCGCGCAGCGACATGCCGAAGTTCGCCGCGCTCAACGCGAGCGCGACGACCATCGCCAGCAGCAACGCGCTGATCGAATCCGCGAGCGCGAGCGCGACGAGCAGAAACGCGAGATGCGCGAGCAAGTTGCGCACGATCGTCCATGCATGCAGCCGTGAGAACGCGAGCAACACCGAGTAATCGAGCAGCGCCTTCAGCACGACGACGACCGCCGCGCCCATGATGCCGAACCAGTGGATGCCGCACCATAACGCGCCGGTAAAGAACGGCAACTGAAGCCAGCTGACGCTCGCCACTGCCCCGGGATGGGTCTGCGCCTGCAACAGGCTGCCGAGGATGCTCGACTGGCCGCTCAGCCACACGCCGAGGATCAGCACGCTCGCGACCGGCGCCGCGGCGGCGAGCTGCGGTCCGAGCCACAGCAGCAAAAACGGCTTCAGGGCGAACAGCGCGATGATCATGCATGGCGTAAATGCTCCATTGAGAAAGGCGAGCGCGTTGTGCGCGAGCGCATCCGCATCCTCGCGCGACGCCGCCGACAGTCGCGGAAACAGGGTGCGCACGATCGCGAGCGGCAGCAGGTTCAATCGATTGATCAGGTTTTGCGGCGTCGCGTAGTAAGTGACGAAGCGCGCGCCGAGCAGTCCGCCGATGAACACGCGGTCGAGCGTCGACGCGATCATGTTGGCGCCGGAAAACATCAGCAGCCAGCGGCCGTTGCGGAACAGCCCGATCATCAAGCGCCATTGCGGCATCCGCATACGGCGAATGCCGAGCGCGCGAATGGCGGCCACGCCCAGCATCAGGCCGCCGACGAAACGCGCGATCACGGCGGCTGGAATCGCGATCGCCAGTGACGGCGAAAAGCAGAGGACCGCCGCGATCGGCAGCAGCTGGAACAGCGCGGTGCCGAGCGTCTGGTTGATGTTGTAGCTCGTGAAGCACTCGACGCCGGTAATCGCGCCCGCGAACACCCAGGTCACGTTCGCGATCGGCACGGCGACCGCGATCCACGGCAGGCTCGCCAACACTTCATGCTGGAACGTCGGCTCGATTTTCACGCCGTAGGTGATGTAGACAATGGCTCCGGCATAGATCAGCGCGCCGCCGATGATGCCGGTACCGAGATTCATGAACCACGCACTCCAGAAGATCGGTTCGATCGAATCGTCGCTGGCCGCGCGAGCCTTGGCGATCTGGTTTTCGGTCGCCAGACTGGTGCCCAGATCGAGGACGCTGAAGTAGCCGATCAGCGCCCATACCAGATTGACTACCCCGTAACGCTCGGCGCCCAGCAGATGAATGTAGATGGGCACCGTCACGAGGGAAACGAAGGTCGGCGCGACGGCGCCGACAAAGTTGATGAAGATGTTCCTGACGATGCTTCGTTCCATGTTCCATTGCCGGGCCGGTGAGAAGGGGCCGCGCGGACATACGCGGCGGCATCAACGCGTCGCAGGTCTTGCATCTTGCCCCCGGGCGCCGCGTGACTGTGTGGGTGGCCGTACAGATAGCCGCGATCGGGAGGGGTTAAATGGCAAAGGTCATAGGGTAGCGGGGTGGTTAGCCACGAGCCGGCCGCGCGCACCGCACTGCGGAGCACGCCTGAGCGTGCCCGCGCCGTCTCCATCACGTCATGCTCGCGGCACGCTGCACGCAGTCGCGGGCATCGACTACAGCGCATGACCGACGCGATCCGCCGCACGTCGGTCCATGCGCGGGGCCTGCTGCACTGCACAGCATGCTCATCGATACACACGCCAGCGCAGCGCGATTCGGAGCCCAAACCAATGTGGCGCGACGCACATATGCGCGAGAGCACCTTTGTTGTAATCACTTGAAAAGGAAGAGTAAGGAGCGGACTGTGAGACCCATCGTCTTCGACGGCAAATTCGGCTGGTTGCATCCAGCCAACGGCCCGGATGGCGTTGTGATGTGTTCCCCGTTTGGCTACGACACGCTGTGCACGTATCGCGGCATGCGCCGGCTCGCTGAGCACCTCGCCGCGCGCGGCATGCCGGTGCTGCGCTTCGACTACCCGGCGACCGGCGATTCAGCCGGCGATCCGACCGACGGCGGCCTGTGGCGCGCATGGATCGACAGCGTCAAGCAGGCGGTCGCGCAGCTGCGCGAGGCGACCGGCGTCGAGCGTGTCAGCGTGTGCGGTCTGCGTCTCGGCGGCATGCTGGCCGCGCTTGCCGCGCAGGAACTTGGCGATGTGCACGGTCTCGTGCTGATGTCGCCGGTGCTGTCGGGCAAGACTTACCAGCGCGAATTGCGCGCGCATTACCGGCAGTGGTTGAACGATCCAGCCGCGATGGATTGCGTGGTCGAACCCGATACCGACGAGTTCGTCGAAGCGTATGGCTTCCGCATGTATCGCGACACGCTGCAAAGCCTGCACGCGGCGGATCTGTATCGCGCGACGAGGCGGCCGGCCGCGCGCGTGCTGCTGCTCGATTCACTCAACCCGGTGCGCGCCGGTGCGCTCGCCGCGCATTACAGCGAACATGGCGTCGAGCTCGAGCGTCATCCGTTCGACGAATACAGCCGCTTCATGATGGAACCGCTCGAAAGCGAAATACCGCACGCCGCGTTCGAGACCATCGAGAACTGGCTGCTGGCGGGGAGCGCGCGAACGGCTCAAACGGTGGCGCGCGTTCCCGAGCGAGGCGAGGAGCCAGCGGGCGGCCACTATGTCGCGCCGAGGCTGCACGAGACGCCGGTGTGGCTGAACGACGGCAAGGTGTTCGGCATCTACTGCCGGCCCGACGGCGCCGCGGCGGCGCGCGCGCCGGCGGTGCTGCTGCTCAATACCGGCGCGGTCTCGCGGATCGGCAATGGGCGTTTCGGCGTGCATTTCGCGCGGCGTCTCGCACGCCAGGGGATCGCGTCGCTGCGCATCGACGTGGGTGGTGTCGGCGACAGCATGCCGTCGTGCGACACGTTGAGCCTCGACGCGCTGTACTCTCAGTCGAGTATCGGCGACGCCGCGTGCGCATCGCGCTGGCTTGCCGCGCGCGGTCATGCTGGCGCGATGCTGCTCGGCATCTGCTCGGGCGCCTACACCGGCCTGCATGCGGCGACGCGCGAAGCGGCGGTGGTGGGCGCGGTGATCGTCAACGTGCAGAAGTTCAGATGGCATAACGTCTGCGACGAACACGGCAAGCCGATGATCCCGGTGTCCGCGTTCGGTTCGACGCGCAACTACATGCGCTCGATGAAGCAGCCGGGCAAATGGCTGCGTGTGCTCAAGGGCGAGACGGGCGGCTGGGGCCTCGTGCGCGAGCTGGTGGTACGCCAGCTCGCGCGGACCGGCGAAACGCTGGCCGACCGGATCGAGCAACTGTGCGGCCTCGAATTCGGCGCGCGCGACGAGCGGCATCTGTTCGCGAACCTCGAAGCACGGGGCGTCGACACGCACCTGGTGTTCGGTGTGCTGGACGAAGGCGTCGAGGAGCTCGAGCGCTACTTCGGTGTGCGCGGCGCGCGGCTCGCGCGCTTCACGCGCATTCACGTGGCCTTCTGCAAGCACACCGATCACGCGATCCTGTCGTCGGTGGCGCAGGAAAACATCATGTCGTACGTCGAGGACGTCTATCGCGGCGGCTTCACGAAGCTGCGTCAGCCCGACAGCGCGGCGCTCGACAGCGAGCTGCACAGGCAGCACCCGGAGCACGATGAACATCGCGCCGCGGGGGCGTTGCGTCCGTTCGGAGAAGCATAGGGAGCACGCGCGGACAGACAGGGCCGCCGAGGCCGCAGTGTGTGTCGCGCGCATACGACTGAACGCGCTTGCGGCCACGAGGCACTTGCTGGCGTCATGCCGGCCCGTGAACAGAATCTGGATTCGACAGGATCGCAAATGAATCGAATAGTAGAGCCAGGTTATCCGCTCGCGCCTCAGGCTGGGACCGCCGCCGCGCTGCGCGAACTGACCGTGCAACCGGTGATTCTCGCGAGCGGCTCCGGTACGAGGCTGTGGCCGCTGTCGCGCGAACGCAATCCGAAGCAGCGGAGCGGGCTGATGGGCGACCAGTCGCTGCTCGAAGCGACGCTGCGCCGGCTCGACGACGCGTTCGACCCGGCCGCGCCCGACGCGACCCGCACCACGCCGCCCGCCGTGCCGCTGGTGGTCTGCTGCGAGGAACTGCGGCTGCCGACGCTCGAGCGTGTCGAGCAGTACCGCAAGCCGGTGCGCATACTGCTCGAACCGATGGCGCGCAACACCGCTCCGGCGCTGACTGTCGCGGCGCTCGCCGCGCGCGCGTCGGCCGCGGCCGGCGACGATCCGATCCTGGTCGCGCTGCCCGCCGATCATCCGATCGCCGATCGAGCGGCGTTCGGCGCGGCGCTCAATGAAGCGCTCGCGCATGCTTCGCGGGGCGCGATCGTCACGCTCGGCGTGCCGCCGCAGCGCGCGGCGACCGGCTACAGCTATATCCGCACCGCCGCGGCCTTGGGAAACCGGGGCGCGCGGACGATCGAGCGCTTCGTCGAGAAGCCCGATGCCGAACTGGCCGAGCGCTACTTCGCGTCGGGCGAGTACTGGTGGAACAGTGGTATGTACGTGGTGCGCGCGTCGGTGTGGCTCGACGCGATCGGCCTGTGCCGTCCGCTGATCGCGGCGGCCTGCAAGGAGGCATTCGCAGGCGCGAGCGTCGACGATGCCGGCGTGCTGCATCTCGCGCGCGACGCGTTTGCCGCCTGTCCGTCCGACTCAGTCGACTATGCGGTGATGGAGCGCATGGGCACCGACGCGCGTCTCGTCGGCGTGACGGTGCCGCTCGACGCGGGCTGGTCGGACACCGGCGCCAGGGACTCGGTGTGGGACGCGTCGAGCAAGGACGGCGACGAGCGCTTCCTGCTGTCGGAGAATCAGTCGACGTTGATTCCGCCGGGCGTCGGGCATCGGCTCGAAAATGCTGGCAAGACGCCGCTGGAAATCATCGAGGGGCATTCGGGCGGCGATCCCGGCGAAGACGACATCGTGCGCTTCGACGATCGGTATGGCCGCGAGCACGGGAGCGCCCATGCGCGCCACGGCAGCTCAGACGGATAAGCCCGCCGATAAAGCGCCGTCGCCGTCATTCGACGAGCGGCGCTTTCGTCATGCGCTCGGGCGCTTCGCCGCGCGCGTGGTGGACCGCCATCCGTGCGGCGACCATACGCTGTTCGTCGGCGAGGTGCTGGTGTTCTCGCTCGACGAGCGCGTCGAACGAAGACTCGGCGTGATGCGGCGTCCGCGCGCCGCGGACCCACCTGCGCCGCTTGCGCTTCGCACGACATCTATGTTCGCCGGAATACGCAGGCGTCCGACCACGTCCGTGCAAATCAGACAATTTCATCACGCCAACGTGCGAATGCGCACAATTTAAACCCCACAACGCAGGCACGCTTTGACGAGCGAGCTTTGTGCCTGGCGAAACAGACGGCGTTACACGAACGAAACAAATCTTCAGAGGGATAACCCTGTCAGGAAGTGTCCCACTGGCGCATCCGTTTCGAAGCTTGCAACGTATCGAAAAACGATCCTATTTGCATAACAGATACGTACGGGCCCTTCATCAACAGGCCACGCGGGGTCAACACCGCTTCGGGGATATGTCATGGAACACGCAAACAAGGATCGCTCGTTGGTGAGCAAAGTCATGGACGGGCTCGTCAGCGGCATCGTCGAGGAGAAATACGGCGCGATTCTGCCGCCGCAGGATGTGCTGTCGAAGGAATTCGATGTGAGCCGCACCGTGATGCGCGAGGCGCTATCGATGCTGCTCGCGCGCGACATGCTCGACGTGCGGCCGAAGATCGGCACGCGCATCCGGCCGATGAGCGACTGGCGCATGATCGACGAGGACGTCGTCAATTGGCGTTTCCGCGCGAAGCCCGATCCGATGTTTCTGCGTGACGTGATCGAGTTTCGCATCCTGATCGAACCGCGCGCGTCGGCGCAGGCGGCCGCGCGCGGCAGTGCCGCGGACGTCGCGGCGATTCGCGAGGCGTTCGAGGCGTTTCGCATGATCCGTCCGGGCGAGGCCGGCTATCAGGAAGCCGACGAGCTGTTCCATACGCGCATCGTGATCGCGAGCGGCAACCAGTTCTTTAAGCAGATGGCGGCGATCATTCGCGGCGCGCTGTCGACCCTCAATCCGATCGTGCACGACCGGGAAGGGCTGTGGGAGAGTGCGATCGCATCGCATCAGCGCGTCATCGAAGCGATCGAGCGGCGCGATCCGAAGGAGGCCGAGATCGCTGCGCTCGCGATGATCGATTACGCGGCCGAGGAGATCGGCGGGCGGTTTTCATCGGAGCCGCCAGCGCGGGTTTGAGCGTGATTGCGAGCGCGGGCTGAGCGTATCTGTGAACGTCCGGCGGGAGCGGCGGGGTGGGGTGTCGAAGGTCGGTGCGCGGCAGTGATTCCGCATGGTTCGATTGGCCGGGTTCGCCGCGTTCGCAAGCGGCATCGGTGACAATAGCGGCTGCTCCGAACCGCATGGACCTTTGCACACACGATGACAGATACGACAGCGGCACCGCACGCAGCCACCGCCCAACCGACCGATCGGGCCGCGCAGGACACCACTTCATCGCGCGAGATCCGCTGGGCGATCGTCGGCACCGGCCGGATTGCGCGCCGCTTCGCGCAAGGGCTCGCTTTCGTGCCGCGGACGCGGCTCGCGGCGCTGTGGTCGCGTCGCGTGGAACCGGCCCAGGCGTTCGCCGATGAATTCGGCGGCGCCGTCTGCGACAGTTTCGACACTCTGCTCGCGAGCGGCATCGACGCGCTCTATATCGCGACGCTGCAGGACAGTCACGCCGACTATGCGGTCGCCGCGTTGCAAGCCGGGTTGCACGTGCTGTGCGAGAAACCCGCGTGTATCAATCGTCCGCAGCTCGAGCGCGTGCTCGACTCCGCGCGCGCTTCGCAACGGCTCTTCATGGAAGCGATGAAGCCGCCGTTCTATCCGCTCTACAGAAGGTTGCGCGAGCGCCTCGCGGCCGAGCCGATCGGCGAGGTCGGGCTCGTGCGCGCGGGCTGCTCGGTGCCGGCAGTGCCGGCCGATCATCCGTCGCTGTCGTTCGAGCATGCGGGCGGCGCGCTGCTCGATATCGGCATCTACGAGATGTTTCTCGCGGTCGACTGGCTCGGCGCGCCACGCGACGTGCAGACCTTCGGCCGGCTTGGCGCGACCGGCGTCGATACGTTCGCGAGTCTGAACAGCCAGCACGAGCGCGGCGGCATCGCGCAACTATTCTGCGGGCTCGATCTGCATGGCAAGGGCGATGCGCTGCTGATGGCCCAAGGCGGTCACGTGACGCTGCACGAGCCGTGGTGGAACCCGTCGCGCGCGACGATCCGTTATGCGGATGGCCGCGTCGTCGAACTCGACGAACCGTTCGAAGGCGGCGGCTTGAACTACGAGACCGCGCACTTTTGCGAGCTGATTCGCGCGGGTGTGCTGGAGAGTCCGCTGATGCCGCACGACACGTCGCGACAGATGATCGCGATGGCCGACGCGGCGCGCGCGGCGTTGGGGCTCAAGTTCGCCGGGGAATGAGCCGCTGGGGGCAACGAAAGGGAGTGGGCGGCGCTCAGTGCCGCGTCGGCAGCGACAGCCGCCGCTCGTACCAGCGCTGCGCCCACTCGAGCACCTGACACAGCACCCAGTACACGGCCGCGGCCGCAAGATAAAGCGGCAGCGGCTGGTAAGTCGACGCGATGATTTCCTGCGCGCTGCGCAGCAACTCGGTCACCGTGATGACGGACACGAGCGAGGTGTCCTTGATCAGGCTGATCAGGCTGTTCGACAGACTCGGGACTGCGATGCGCAGCGCCTGCGGCGCGATCACGTAGCGCAGCGTCTGACGCCGCGACAGCCCGAGGCTGTACGAGGCGAGCCACTGGCCCTGGTGGATGCCCAGAATCGCGCCGCGCATGCTCTCGGACAGATACGCGGCGACGTTCGCCGACAGCGCGATCACGCCGGCCGGCGTCGGATCGAGCGAAATGCCGAAGCTCGGCAGACCGTAATAAATCACGAAGATCTGCACGAGCAGCGGCGTGCCGCGCATCACGCTCACATAGACGCGCGCGATCCAGTTCAGCGGACGGCTGTGGCTGATGCCCATCAGCGCGAGCACGGCGCCGCCGATCAGGCCGAAGATCATCGACAGGACCGCGAACTTGATCGTCAGCAGCGCGCCTTGTGCGAGCACCGGCAGCGATTGGAGCAGCAGGGATGTGATGGACATGGGCAGTGTTCTTATTGACGCACAAAGCGCACATCATAAACTTTGGCGCGCGTTCAGGCGCGGGCCGCGCGATGCGGCTTGGGGTATACGCGGCGCGCGGTTCGGCTCCCGCGGCTCCCGCAGCTCGCATGGGCCGCAAAAAGCGCGAAGGGCGGCATCGTGATCGATGCCGCCCTTCGTTCGACTCCACGCGTGTTACTTGATCGGCTTGCTGACGTCGATGCCGAACCACTTGTCCGAGATCTTTGTGAAGGTGCCGTCCGCTTCGAGCTGGGTCATCGCGTCGTCGATCGCCTGCGCGAACTTCGGGTTGCCCTTTCTGAACGGAATGCCCGACGGGTTGCCCGGGCCGACGTTCGCGCCGGTGCGCAGCGGCAGGTTCGAGTTCTTCAGCAGGTACGCGAGCATCAGACGGTCGTTCAACGCCGCGTCGAGCCGGCCGGCGGCCAGATCACGCAGGTATTCGGGTGCGCCCGGGTAGGTCTTCACGTCGATGCCCGGCACTGCCTTCGCCATGTCCATGTAGTTCGTGCCGAGACCGACGCCGAGCTTCTTGCCCTTCAGGTCTTCGAGCGAGGTGAACTGGCGCGTGTCGTTCTTGCGCTGGATCAGTTGCGCCGCCGAGTACGTGTACGCCGGCGAGAAGTCGAGCGTCTGCTTGCGCGCGTCGGTGATGCCGACCTGGTTGACGATCACATCGAACTTGCCCGCCTGCAGACCGGCGATGATGCCGCTCCACTCGGTCGTGACGAACTCGGGCTTCACGCCGAGTTTGGCCGCGACCGCCTTGGCGATGTCGACGTCATAGCCGACCAGCTCGCCCGACGGCGCTTTCGAGTTGAACGGCGGGAAGGTCCCTTCGAGACCGATGCGCAGCGTGCCGCGCTGCTTGACCTGGTCGAGCAGGTCTTCCGCGTGCGCGGTAATGGCGGTCAGCGACGCGCCGATCAGCGCGGTGGCGAGGAGCTTTTTCAGCAGGCCAAATTTCATCGTGTTCCTTTTTGTACGTCTGACGTTTTGACGGTCGAGAGCATAGCAAACGAGCCTATCGCAACCTAAATACCGTTTGTTTATGTCTATATGCGGCGGCGCGGATGCCTAGCGCAACGCCTGCGCGCATTCGGCGACGAGCGCCGGACCTCGGTAGATGAAACCAGTATAAAGCTGCACCAACGACGCGCCGGCCGCGAGCTTCGCGCGCGCATCGTCGCCCGAGAAAATGCCGCCGACGCCGATGATCGGCACCGCCTCGCCGACTTCGGCGCGCAGCTTGCGGATCACCTGGTTCGACGCGTCGAACACCGGCTTGCCCGACAGGCCGCCGGCTTCGTCAGCATGCTGCATGCCGGCGACGGCGGTGCGCGACAGCGTGGTGTTGGTCGCGATGACGCCTTCGAATTTGTGGCGCAGCAAGGTGTCGGCGATCGACTTGACCTGCTCGTCGTCGAGGTCGGGCGCGATCTTCAGCGCGAGCGGCACGAGCTTGCCGTGCAGGTCGGCGAGTCTTTGCTGCTTGTCCTTCAGCGCGGCGAGCAGCGCGTCGAGTTCGTCGGCGCCCTGCAGCTGGCGCAGGTTCTTCGTATTCGGCGACGAGATATTGACCGTCACGTAGCTCGCGAACGGGTACACGCGCTCGAGGCAGTACAGATAGTCTTCAGCGGCGCGCTCGATCGGCGTGTCGGCGTTCTTGCCGATATTAAGACCGAGGATGCCGCGATAGCGCGCGGCCTGGACGTTCTTCACGAACTGGTCGACGCCGGCGTTGTTAAAGCCCATCCGGTTGATTACCGCGTTCGCCTGCGGCAGCCGGAACATGCGCGGACGCGGATTGCCCGGCTGCGCGCGCGGCGTCACGGTGCCCACTTCGATGAAGCCGAAGCCGAGCGCCGCCAGACCGTCGATGCACGCGCCGTCTTTGTCGAGACCCGCCGCGAGTCCGACCGGGTTTCGGAACGTCAGGCCCATCACGGTGCGCGGCGAATCCGGCACGCGCGCCGCGAGCGCGCCGGCGAGACCGGTGCGACCGGCGGCGCCGAGCATGCGCAAAGTCAGATGGTGAGCGTCTTCCGCGTCCATGCGAAAGAGTTGGGCGCGAACGAGCGGATAAAGGAAACTGAGCACGGGATGAAGCCGGACGGCCGGAAAATGGGAACCCGCTATTTTACCGGCTTTGGGCTTTGATGAGACTGGTGGGGCGTTGCCGGCGACGAGCAGGACCCGGCAACGACTCGGCGGACGGCGCCTCGACTACGGCCTGAGCGGCCCGCGTCGTCCATGCATCGCGAAATCGACCGGCGGCAGGTCGATGCTGGCCGGATCGAGCACGCGCCACGCGCCGTCGATCAAGCCTTCGAGCGGCCGGAAATTCGCCTTGTACGCCATTTTCGGGCTTTCGCGAATCCAGTAGCCGAGATACACGTACGGCAGGTTCAGGCTGCGCGCCTGCTCGATCTGCCAGAAGATGTTGTATGTGCCGAAGCTCGCGTGCGGCAGGCTCGGCTCGAAGAACGTGTACACCGACGACAACCCGTCGCCGAGGATATCGATCATGCTGATCATGCGCAGCGTGCCCCGCGCGTTAGGTCGCCCGTCAGGTAGCGCGTCAGGCCGCCCATCAGGCCATAGCGGCGCCGGCTCGCGGAACTCGACGAGCCGCGAGTTGATCCGGCTTTGCAGCAGGAACTGCTCGTACTGGTCGCGGCTGTCGCGATCCATGCCGCCGCCCGCGTGGCGCGCCGACTGGTAGCGCATATACAGCGCGTAATGCTCCTCGTCGTAGTGCAGCGGCGCGACGGTCGCGATCAGGTTGCCGTGCTTTCTCCATACACGCCGCTGCGTGCGGTTCGGTTGAAAACGCTCGACCGGCACGCGCACCGGCACGCACGCGCGGCAGCCGTCGCAATACGGGCGATACGTGAACACGCCCGAGCGCCGGAAGCCCGCCTTGACGAGGTCGGTGTAGACGTCCGAATTGATCAGGTGACTGGGTGTGGCGACCTGCGAGCGCGCGATGCGGCCGTCCAGGTAACTGCAGGGATAGGGCGCCGTTGCATAAAATTGCAGCGCGGAAAGTGGGGAAAGAGGCAGCTCGTTGGGATGAGTCACGTTGGCAGCTCTCGAAGCGTCTCTGGTAATGCAAACCCGGCGCGCATGGCGGTTGATGCCGCTATTCGATGGGCGCCGGACCCGGATTCGGCCTGATTTTCCTACACCGTGCGCGCAAGGATATCGAGCAGGGCGGTCTTGTCGAATCGCCACGGGATGGCCGGTGCGCCGACAGACGCGCGAACATGCGCGACGAACGCCTTGCGCGCTATCTCGCGGCCGCCGAGCGACGCCAGATGCGACGTATTCTGCTGGCAGTCTATCATTTCTATTTCGTGACGTCGCAAGTGGCCGACCAGCGCGGCCAGCGCCATTTTCGAGCCGTCGGTGACGTCGGTATACATCGATTCGCCGAAGAACATCCGCCCGAGCGACACGCCATACAACCCCGCTACACGCTTGCCCTCGAGCCAGGTTTCGATGCTGTGCGCGTCGCCCAGGCGGTGCAGCGACGAATAGGCTTCGACGACGTCGGCGGTGATCCACGTGCCGCGCTGACCGTGGCGCGGCGCCTGCGCGCAGGCGCGCATCACGGCGGAGAAATCGTGATCGACGCGGATTTCCCACGCGTCGTCGCGCAACACGCGCTTGAGCGTCTTGCGCAGCGATGGCGACACCTTGAACTCGGCGGGGCGCAGGATCATGCGCGGATCGGGGCTCCACCACAACACCGGCTGGCCGTCCGAATACCACGGGAAGATGCCGCGCCGATACGCGTCGATGAGGCGCGACGGCAGCAGATCGCCGCTTGCCGCCAGCAGACCGGGCGCGCCGCTCGCGGCGCCGAGCGCGCGCTCGACGGGCGGAAACGGGTCGTCAGCTCCGAGCCAGGGAACCATGCGCGCCGCTCAGCCTTCGCGCAGGGAGCGGAAGATGTCGCCGGTATGCAGGCCGAAACTGCCGGCCGCGCGGTCGGCGAAAAAAAAGCGCAGCGTCTGGCCGACGGTCGGAAACGCGATCTCGTCCCACGGAATCTCGTGCTCGTCAAACAGCTTCACTTCGAGGCTTTCCTCGCCGGCGACGACGTCGAGATCGAGCAGCCGCGCCATGTAGAACAGATGCACCTGATGCACGTGCGGCACATTCAGCAGCGAAAACAGATTCTGCACCTCGACGCGGGCGCCGGCTTCCTCGAGCGTTTCGCGCGAGGCGGCTTCGGCCGTCGTTTCTCCCATTTCCATGAAGCCGGCGGGCAGCGTCCAGTAACCGTAGCGCGGTTCGATCGCGCGACGGCACAGCAGCACCTTATCGTCCCACACGGGAACGGTGCCGACCACGTTACGCGGATTCTGATAATGCACGGTGCCGCAGCTGCCGCATACGAAGCGCTCGCGATTGTCGCCCGGCGGAATGCTCAGACTGACGCCGTGGCCGCAGACAGAACAGAATTTCATTGGAAAGGGGACGAGAAAGGGTGATAGGAGTTTATCACCGGGGCGGGCGATTACTGAGGCGCCGACAGGGCCTGCGCGAGACGACGTCCAAGGCGGCGAGCGCCGTCGCGTCTGACATTGATTGACAGTCGATTTTTGGATGCGCTGATAGCATCGGTCCTGATGGTTGCGATGGAGTCCCGCGTCCACCGCAGTCATCTTTTCTCTCTTGTACATTGCCTCGTAGCTTGGCGCGTCATTCAGTTGACGCGCTTTTTTTCGCCTGAGGGTGGAGCGGTCAAGGGGATCGTAAGACCAAGGCCACAAAAACAAAAAAGGGTTACACGCCAATGCGTTGTAACCCTTCAATGATTTCGGTTGGTTGCGGGGGTAGGATTTGAACCTACGACCTTCGGGTTATGAGCCCGACGAGCTGCCAGACTGCTCCACCCCGCGTCCGTCGAAGAAAAGATTATAGACCAGCCAGATGGCCAGCGCAATAGCCATGTAAGAATTGGCTTCACTGCGCTTCGCTCTGCCCGCGCGACGTCGCCTATCGGAAAGGCTCTGGAAAGCCGTGTGCGGACGCTGCGCTAGAATTCAGATTCTCCACGCGGCTCGCCGGATCTTCACGACGGCGGCCCCTTTGACTCTGATCCTCCGACCCGTTCTGAACCCCATGGATATCGCTCACGACCTGCAGGTCATCGCCATTCAGGAAAAAACACTCGTGTTTCCCCGCTTCGATGCCGACCGCGCGTGGCAAGTCGGCGCGTATCTGCACGAAGTCGCGAAAGCGCGCGGCATTGCCGCTGCGATCGACGTGCGCACGTTCGGCCAGCCGCTGTTCTTCAGCCTGCTCGACGGCGCGACGCCCGACAACGTCGACTGGGCGCGCCGCAAGGGCAACACCGTCGCGCAATTTCGTCGTAGCTCGTACGCGATCGGTCTGAAGATGCAGCTCGCGGGCGCGACGCTCGCCGACAAGCACGGACTGCCGGCCACCGAGTACGCATCGCACGGCGGCGCGTTTCCGCTGGCGGTGGAAGGGGCGGGCGTGATCGGTTCGATCACGGTGTCCGGTCTGCCGCAGCGCGCCGATCATGAACTCGTGGTCGAAGCGCTGTGCGCGCATCTCGGTCACGACTACGGCAAGCTCGCGCTCGCGAAAAGCTGACGCGATGCGCGTACCCTCGTATGCGCTGCTCGCGATCGCGATCGTCGCCGAAGTGATCGCGACTTCCGCGATGCGGGCCTCGGACGGCTTTTCACGGCTGCTGCCGTCGATGGTCGTCGTGCTCGGCTACGGCATCGCGTTCTATTGCCTGTCGTTGACGCTCCGAAGCATTCCCGTTGGCATCGTCTACGCGATCTGGTCCGGCGCGGGCATCGCGCTGATCACGCTGGTCGCGCTAGTGCTGTACCGGCAGATACCCGACGTGCCGGCGATCATCGGGCTGGGATTGATCGTCGCTGGCGTCGCGGTGTTGAATCTCTTCTCGAAGATGCAGGCGCATTGAGCGCCCGCGCCAGCCGCCGCGATTGCCGCCAGGCACGTAAATCGGCTTACTTGCAGCGCACGATCATCGAGCGGCCCTTCACGTTCGCCGACGCGACGTTCGTGACGCTGCCGCCGGCGGTGCCGCCTTCGTCGTTATCCTTCGACACGATGTCGTAGCCGGTCGCGCCGCAGGCCTTACCGGCTTGCACGTAGCACGAGGCCCAGCTCGAGCCGGCGTCGGCGCCGCTGCAGTTGACCGCGAAGCCGCTCTGGCCGTTCGGCAGATTGATCAGCGTGGTCGTGTTCGACGACGCGCAGCCACCCAGTCCCGCGGCGAGCAGCAGCGCGGCGGGCAAGGCGGCCGACAGCGAGGCGCGACGCACGAGGGCAAGCGCGGCGCTGGATCGGAGGCGGTGGAATCGGCCGGCGCGTCGCGGTTGCGTCGTGAATTGCATCGTATTGTGTCCTTTCATTCAGATAGAGGGGGTCTGCCGGGCCGGGGTCGGCCGCTGTGGAGCGCGAGGGCGTGCGCCACGGCTCAGGTTGTTTCGACGGTGATGCCCGCCGCGTTGACGAGCCGACGGGCTTCCACGCCTTCTTCAGTGGCTGCGTCTTCCCAGATGCCGATCGCTTTCGGGATGTCGATGCCGTGACTTTCGGCGTACTCGAACCAGCGGTTCGCCGCATCCGGCTCGGGCAGTTCTTGATCCTGCAGAAAATATTTTCCCATATTGCGCTCGCTGGCCTCGAAATGGCGTCGTAACAGGTACCGTGCGACAGCATGGAGCATGCCGATATGGACCGTTCGACCAGCGCGCGCGGCTGAAGTGCGGCGGCGCGGGGGCGCGTCTCGCGAGCAGAACTTATCGCGCTGCAACGCGCCTTATCGTTATGAGACGGGCCGCCCGCACACACCCAGTGCAGCGGCGCGCCGCATGCTGAAGCATCAGGGCGGCGCCGTTGCGACTGGCGCCAGCTCTGCAACCGCAACAGGAGGACGAAGATGGCTGAACGGGTCAGTGGCCCTTATCGCGGCTATTACATCAGCGCCGCCGCGCGCCTCGTGCCAGGGGGCAGCACGTCGAGCACGTCGGGCGACGCGCACACCAAAGCGGACGGTACTTACGTCGGCACGGTCAGCCTCGCCGAGCTCGGCCCGGACGATCCGCACCGGATGGAAACGCTGCTCGAGCTCGGCGACCGGCAACGCTTCGACAGTGAAGAAGAGGCGCTCGCGTTCGTCGAACGGGCGGCCCGCGAGTATGTCGACCGATTGCTGGATGGGCAGTGAGCGTGTCGGCGATTTCCGTGCAAAGAGCCCGCCGATGGGCTCGCCAAGGCAGCGCGCGATGCCCTGAATCAGGCGCCCGCGCGCGCTGGACCGTGATCCGGCGGCGCGGTTACCATAGCGGGACTTGCGAGGATCGGCGGCGCGCAGCGGCCTTCCGCGCGAGCTACGTTCCCGCCGCCAACTTCTGACGAGGCGACCATGGAGATCCGTTTTCCCGAAGACGCGCCTGCTTACCGCGACTCCAACCTGACCGTCGTGTTTTCCGCGCTGGTGGACGGTGAGCCGGTGCCGTGCGCGATCTCGGTGGAAGCGCTCGAGGATCATTTCGGCGCTTACAGCGAGGACCTCGACGGCTGGCTGCGCGCGTTCGATGCGGGCCGGCCGCGCATCGAGGCCGTTGCGCGTGAGCATCTGCAGATCAGTAACGGCACACCCGTGCTGCTCAAGAGTGGCCACTTTCCGCCGGGGCAGATGGCAGGCTAAGCGGACCTGCCGACGGACCGTCGGCGCCAGAGGCCGGGTGCAGGTCCATCTCTGTGGTTTTCACTTCACCTACGCATCGCCAACGCCTTGCCGCTAATTCACGTCGCGTGCCGGCATTACCTCGCGCGCCGCTTCGAAACACCGCCTGATCCCTTCCTGATATGGCGTCTTCCTGAGCGTCCCGATCAACGTCGCCAGCGCCGAATCATCGAGCACGACCGGCTCGGTCATCAGATAGTTCATCTCGACCAACTCGCGCATCAGCGGATTGAATAGCCCGAGCACACGCAGCATGCCCTTGCCGGCCACCATCAGCTTCGGCCCGGAGCCCGCGAGCGCGTAGGCCTCGCGAGCCACCTCGCGCTGCGTGATCGTGCCGGCGCCCGCGAGATGCCACCAGCGGCCGTAAGCTTCGTGCGTGCGCGTGAGTCGTTCGACCACGGGACCGACATCCGGCAGATAGATGAATTCGTGCGGTACGTCAACGGGACCGAGCACCTGCGCCAGGGCAATTGCATCAAAAGACCTGCATTCCAAGCACTCGAGCCCGATAGTGTTCATCGAATCCGGCCTTGAGCCGCTTGTTCTTTATGCCGACCTTGGTGGCTTTGTCAGCGCGCAGTAGATTCGACACGATGCGGCGCAAGATCGCGAAGTTTTGCGCCGCATTGTCCACCCGGGCACGACATTGATCCTCGCCAAAGGCAACATCGAACACCCAATGCATGCTGTTTTCGATGGCCCAGTGGGCGCGCACCGCCTCGTTGATCCGTTTCAGGTCAGCAGGCAGGCTGTTCACGTAGTACCGCCGCTCCAGCGAAGCACGGCCGTCGATCTCGCGGGTGGCCTCCACCATCGCCACCGAGCGCAGGCCGGCCCATTTGCCGTCCTCATCCAGCCAGTCAATCATGTCGGTCGCAACGCACTGGCGCGTCTCGATTCTTCCGTGCACTTTCTTGCCTGTCTGACAGTGCTCAGCGAAGCGCACGCTGCGCAGGGACTGTGTGCGCTGTGCATCGAACAGCTGCACGATCGCTTCATGCAAGGCAGGCTGGTTGCCTTTGACCGCAAGCACATAGTCGGCACCTCCAGCCACGATCTTCGCCGCGATCTCCCGCTGGCAACCCATCGCGTCGATCGTCACGATCGCACCCTTGAGCAGCAAGGCATCCAGCAATGCCGGGATAGCGGTGATCTCGTTGCTTTTTTCGGCAGTCCTCACCTGACCCAAGGTCGCCCCCAACGCGCCGCAATAGGCCGATACCAGATGGATCGCGCTACGCCCCATGCCGTGCGAGCGCCGTACCGTCGTGCCGTCAATTGCCACCACCTGGCCCGCGACTGCAGGACAGATACCGCTTACCCACCGCACAAAGCAAGCCTCGAACTGCCGCGCATCAAGCGCTGCGAATACGCGCCCGAACGTGTCATGCGAGGCAATCCCGTTGCGCAGCGGCAAGTACCGGCGCAGCCACTCCAGTTGTCCTTGCCCCCACAAAGCGATCCCCACCCAGCCGTCGGCACCTGACAGGATCGCCGCCAGTGCAACCACCAGCATTTCCATCAGATCATGCTCCGGGGTGCGTACACGCGGGTCCTTCAGGTCCCCAAACGCGTCTTGCAAACTCAACGGCTCGTATTCGTCGTCCACTCTCGGCCCTTGGCAAAACCAAGAGTTAACGCTTCTTCGCAGCAGTTTACAACCCCCATTCGTAACCCATTGGGTGTAAAGGAAGGTCTGCAAAAGTCCTGGCATTGCGTTGCTGTTGAGCTATCCTGGAAACAGAGCGAATTAGGCGAGGAGCAGTGTGATGGCGCAACTTGGTCTTGGTCTGGATCTGTCAACGAAGCGCACGCGCAAACGGGAATTTCTCGATGAGATGCGGCGTGTTGTGCCCTGGTTGAAGCTGATTGCGCTGATCGAGCCGCACTATCCCACGGGCAAAACCGGTCGGCCGCCGTTCCCGATTGCGACGATGTTGCAGATTCATTTCATGCAGCAATGGTTCGGTCTGTCAGACCCCGCAATGGAAGAGGCACTCTATGACGTGCCGCTTTATCGCGAGTTCGCGGGTCTCGACGGCGGGATGGTTCGCTTGCCGGATGAAAGCACGATTCTCCGGTTCCGCCATCTGCTGGAAACGCACGGACTGGCAGTGCAAATGCTGGCGCTGGTCAATGAAATCCTGACGGAGAAAGGTCTGATGCTCAAGACTGGATCGGCAGTCGACGCCACTCTGATTGCCGCACCCAGTTCGACAAAAAATGGCTCCGGCACACGTGATCCGGAAATGCAATCAACGCAGAAAGGTGGCAACTGGTACTTCGGGATGAAGATGCATATCGGCGTGGACGCCGAGTCGGGCCTGGTCCATACGGTCATTGGAACGGCGGCCAACGTTCACGACATCAACGTAGCCCAGGCGTTGCTACATGGTAAAGAAACGGACGTGTACGCGGACGCCGGATATCAGGGTATCGAAAAGCGCTGTGAGGCAGGCGCGGTTCGTTGGCATGTTGCAATGCGACCGGCAAAGCGCAGGAAACTGGATATGAGTGATTCGTTGGACGCGATATACGATCAAATCGAACGCCTGAAGGCGAGTATTCGAGCCAAGGTCGAACACCCGTTTCGCATCCTTAAGCGGCAGTTCGGTTACATGAAGACCCGCTATCGTGGTTTGATGAAGAACACCGCCCAGATCACCACGCTGTTTGCTTTGGGCAATCTATGGATGGCGCGTAGAGCTTTGCGCAAAGCTTGAAACACCGGGTCGATAAGGGTCGTATGTCTGGTTGAAGAGCTCCGGCGCGCGAAAAAAACGGCGATCAACTCACCAAAAAATATCTGAACGCAGAGGCTGCGCTGGATGTGAAAAATAACGCGTGAAAAGCGGGTTGTGCAGACCTTCCTAAACAATTTTTCATGCGATTGCCCTGCCATGCGACCCACGCCACCGAGGAAACGCGGGCATCCTCCCAGTCTTGAGCGCCCTCGACAGAACCGGCCATGGAGACGACATGACTCCGGTTACATGGACACCCCAAATCAACCTTATGGCGTCCACTTTTCGGGGGACCAGATCATCAGCGACAGGTGTCTGACCATGGTGAATGACGCTGACTAGGGTTCATTGGATTGGCGACGTATGACTTGTCTGTGATGGGTGACGCAAGGATTACGCCATAAACTTGCAGACCGATTCCTCCCGGTGACAGTGCGGAGCCCGTTAGCAAGCTATTCGTGCTTCCTGCGGTCGGCGCCGCGCGGGCTACGGCCACGGTCGTGGCGAGCGGTATTCGCTATAGACCGAAGGCACGAATCTTGTGATCGCTGCCGCCCGCAACGAACAGCTGTCCGTTCACGACGGTCGGCGATGCGAAGATGCCCCCGGTGATCCGGTCAGCCGGCGCTAGGCTATCGGTGCTCCAGAGTACATTTCCAGTCGTCGCGTCCAAGGCGAACACCTGGCTTGCGACGCCATCGGCGTAGTACACGACGCCGTTTGCGACGATGGGCGAAATGGCGGGGTTGTTCTTCGTCGCGTTTGCGCCGATCGGCTGCTGCCAGGCAAGGCTGACGGAACAGTTGCTGCCAACGGCCAGCGCGAGGAGCCCGTGGTTGTTCAACGCGACAGGTGAGTCGGACGGCGCCGCGACGTAAAGTTGGTTCAACACCGGATCGAACGCAGGCTGGCCGATGTTGACGCCGGCACTCGAACTCTGGGCAATCGCCAACGTCTGGATGGGGCCTGACTGCTGGATGGTGGCCCGGTTATAGATGAACAGGTTGCCGCTCTTTTGGTAGGCCGCAAGCATCGTTGGGCAGCCGGGACGCTGGAACAGCACCGCCGTCGCACCGAAGTCCACGTCTGGCACAGCAACGCTCGGAGCGAGCGGCGAGTTGGACGCGGCCGCCGCCAGCGTTGGGGTTAGCTTGACGACGTGTTCTGCGAACCCGGCATTTTCCGGATTGGCGAAAGCGTTTCCCGTTAGCGCGTAGACGACTGTCCCGTCAGGCGGGATCGATACGCCTCCCGCACCCCAGATGCCGCCCCCTTCCGGCCCGTTCGCACCGGTCGGGTACCAGCGTTCCAGAATCGTCGGCGGGTTGCTGGTCGATACGTGGACGAGCTGTCCATGGTACGGCCGGGTATCGCACGGGTCGCCGGCCGTAGCGACGTATAGCGAGGTGCCGATGATCGCGGGGCTGCCGTAGACGAACGTCCTCGGCCAGGAATTCGCCGCGTCGGGAATAGGCAGGTTGAAGCCGGGCGTATCCGCGCCGGTTGCGAGGTTGTATGCGTGCAGGTAGCCTCTGCCGCTCACGATGTATAGCCGGTTGGTGGAACGGTCGATGGTGGGCGTCCCCATGAAACCGGCGTTGCCGCCCGACAAGGCCAAGTCCTCGCAGCTGGTTTGCACGGCAGGCACGCTTTGTTGCCAGATGATGGCCCCGGTGGAAGCGTTCAGCGCGAACGTGGTCCCCAGCAGCGTCGCCGCATAGACGACATCGGTCAACGTGCCGTTGATGTTCACGCCTGTAGCCAACGTCGGCTGAGTCAGGATGGCGCCGCCAAGGTCGGTCGCCCAGTGCGTCACCAAGCCCTTGCGCACAGTGGTCGGGTTAAGCACGGTCTCGACGGGGTTGTTCCCGGTTCGCTGCATGTCCATGCCGAATGTGGGCCAGTCGGTCGCCGTGAAGGACGAGGCAGCCGCTGCTCCGGGTGTCCGGGCTCGTGTCGCGGCGCTCACAGCCGCAGGCGCCTGGTATGGCGCGTTCGCCGTCAGCGTCGGACCCTGACCGCCGGGGACGCTGGGCGGAAGGTGGCCGTTCACGAAATTCTGTTGGCTCACCGGCGATCCATCGAGCGCACTGGCGGGCGGCATGTTCGGTTTGGCGGACGAACCCGAGGGGCCATGAGGCGGCATTGGAGAGGTTTGCGCGAGCGCGCTTAAGCCGGCAAAAATGGCGAGAATCATAGTGGCGACCCGCTCAACCTTCTTAAGACCGGCGTGTGCGGTGGTCATGGGGACACCTTCGGGGACGTGGAGTTGGTGCGCTTATCGTGTGAAGACAGCACACCGACGGCTTTTGGCCATAGCACCCTTGCTTAAGACCCGCTTCAGCGTGCGGGTGGCGGTGGCGTTACAGACAGGAAGAGCCCAAGAAGAGCTCGGGAAGGACGGCACGCCAGCGAATATATCTTAGTATTCCGTCATGCGAAATTCAAACGCATGGGCTGGCCGCCAGGGCAATCGCATCAAGAGACCTGCATTCCTAGCACTCGAGCCCGATAGTGTTCATCGAATCCGGCCTTGAGCCGCTTGTTCTTTATGCCGACCTTGGTGGCTTTGTCAGCGCGCAGTAGATTCGACACGATGCGGCGCAGGATCGCGAAGTTTTGTGCTGCATTGTCCACCCGGGCACGACATTGATCCTTGCCAAAGGCGACATCGAGCACCCAATGCATGCTGTTTTCGATGGCCCAGTGGGCGCGTACCGCCTCGTTGATCCGTTTCGGGTCAGCGGGCAGGCTGTTCACGTAGTAGCGCCGTTCCAGCGAAACGCGGCCGTCGATCTCGCGGGTGGCCTCCACCATCGCCACCGAACGCAGGCCGGCCCATTTGCCGTCCTCATCCAGCCAGTCAATCATGTCGGTCGCAACGCACCGGCGCGTCTCGATTCTTCCGTGCACTTTCTTGCCTGTCTGACAGTGCTCAGCGAAGCGCACGCTGCGCAAAGACTGTGTGCGCTGTGCATCGAACAGCTGCACGATTGCTTCATGCAAGGCAGGCTGATTGCCTTTGACCGCAAGCACATAGTCGGCACCTCCAGCCACGAACTTCGCCGCGATCTCCCGCTGGCAACCCATCGCGTCGATCGTCACGATCGCACCCTTGAGCAGCAAGGCATCCAGCAATGCCGGGATCACGGTGATCTCGTTGCTTTTGTCGGCAGTCCTCACCTGACCCAAGGTCGCCCCCAACGCGCCGCAATAGGCCGATACCAGATGGATCGCGCTACGCCCCATGCCGTGCGAGCGCCGTACCGTCTTGCCGTCAATTGCCACCACCTGGCCCGCGACTGCAGGACAGATACCGCTTACCCACCGCACAAAGCAAGCCTCGAACTGCCGCGCATCAAGCGCTGCGAATACGCGCCCGAACGTGTCATGCGAGGCAATCCCGTTGCGCAGCGGCAAGTACCGGCGCAGCCACTCCAGTTGTCCTTGCCCCCACAAAGCGATCCCCACCCAGCCGTCGGCACCTGACAAGATCGCCGCCAGTGCAACCACCAGCATTTCCGTCAGATCATGCTCCGGGGTGCGTACACGCGGATCCTTCAGGTCCCCAAACGCGTCTTGCAAACTCAACGGCTCGTATTCGTCGTCCACACCACTCCCGGCTCTTGGCAAAACCAAGAGTTAACGCTTCTTCGCAGCAGTTTACAACGCCCATTCGTAACCCATTGCGGGTAAACAATTTTTCGTGCGATTGCCCTGGCACCTGCGCGCGCTTGCCGGTAGCGGCGCCAACGAAGACACCGTGCAACAGGCTGCGCTCGACCCCCGGTCCGTAGAAATCGGGCAGTCGCAATACCAGCGTTTCGAGACCTTTCTGGCCATGCGCGGCCAGCACGAGCTTTTCCTGTTCGAGCCGCATGCGGCCCTTGAACGTGTGTGGCTCGCGCGGATGATCTTCTCGGACCGGGTTGCCGCGCGCGCGGCCATACGGATACACGGTGCCGATCAGAATGAAGCGCTCGACACCGGCGGCCGTCACGCCAGCCAGCGTTTTCTCCATCAACGGCGGGTGCTGCGCGAACTGATCGTAGGGCACGCCGACGAGGTAAATCACGGTCTGCAGACCGGCGGCCGCGGCGCGGATCGAGGCGGGGTCGTCGGGGTTCCAGGTGACGATCTCCGCGTGCGGGTCGTCACCGAAAGTCCGTTGCAATACGTCGCGCGAGCGGCCGACCACACGGTAATCGCGGCCCGCCGCGCCAAGCGCCGTCGCGATGCTTTGACCCGCAGCGCCTGCTGCACCGAATAAACCGACCTTTCCCGTGGCTTGCATGACGACGCCCTCAGATGGCGGCGCGACATCGTCGCGCCCTTGTGGCCGCTCGATTTGACAGACGAACATTTACTTAACATCGTTCAGTAAACGATGTTAAGTTTAAATTGACTTTTCAGTTTGTCAATCTGAAAATTGCGAGTCATGGGAATCACCGAACGAAAAAACCGCCAGAAGCAGGCACTGCGCGAACGCATCCTCGATGCCGCGCGGCGCATCGTCGTGGGCGAGGGCTTTGCCGCGCTGTCGATGCGCAAGATCGCTGACGCGATCGAATATTCGCCCGCCACGTTGTATCTGCATTTCGCGAGTCGCGACGACATCGCGCGGGCCTTGTGCGCCGAAGGCTACGCGCAGTTGCTCGCGACCTTCGTGCCGCTCGAGCAGATCGCGGATCCCGCCGAACGGCTGAAGGCGCTCGGGCGCGCGTACGTCGCGTTTGGCGCCGAGCATCCTGAAACGTACCGACTGATTTTCATGGAGGACCCGAGCTATACCGGCGCGGCGCTCGGTGGCGGGGTGGGCACTGGCAAACACCAGGGCCACACGGGCGACACAAGCGCGAACGCCGGGACCGGTGGTTCAACCGCCTCCCTGGGCAACGCCGCCGGCGGCGTTGCCGACGACGACCCCGGCGACGCCGCGCTGCGCATCATGATCGACGCGCTCGACGAGTTGCGAGCAGCGGGGCGTCTGTCGGCGTCGGTCGCATCGATGGAGCCGGCCGTCTGGGCCGAGGCGTTGTGGGCGAGTCTGCATGGCATCGTCGCACTGAATCTCACGTGCCCGGTGTTTCCGAGCGTGCCGCTCGAGACGCTCGTCGGCGTGACGCTCGACGCATGGCTCGGTGTGCCGCAAGCCGTGGCGGCGGGCGCATCTAACAGCGTCGCAGTCCGCGGCAAAAAAACCGTCGCACGGCGCCACGCCAGGTCGGCCGGCTCCACGGACCCGGCCCCCGAGCTCCCCACCAAACGCAAAGCGGCAGGCCCGTGATAACGTTCAGTTCCACCTCATGCCGCGCCGCCGCGCCCAGTTCTCCATGTCCACGTCCGCCTTGCCCGCCACTAGCGACGAAATCGCGACCCACGTAGCCAACCGCATCGGTCTCATCGAACTGGAGCGGCCGAAAGCGCTGAACGCGCTGTCGACCGGCATGATCCGGGCGATCCACGCGGCGCTCGACCAGTGGCGCGAGGACCCCGAGGTACTGGCCGTCGTCGTGCGCAGCCGGCACGAGCGCGCGTTCTGCGCGGGCGGCGACATCCGCTACATGTACGAAGCGGCGCAAACCGGCGACCAGGAGGCGCGCGATACATTCTTCAGCGAGGAATACCGGCTCAATCACGCGATCTTCGTGTATCCGAAGCCGTATATCGCGTTGATGAACGGCATCGTGATGGGCGGCGGCATGGGCATTTCGCAGGGCGCACATCGCACCGGCGGCCTGCGCGTCGTCACGCAATCGACGAAGATGGCGATGCCCGAAACCCGTATCGGCCTCTTTCCGGATGTCGGCGCGAGCTGGTTTCTCGCGCGCACGCCCGGCGCGATCGGCCGCTATCTGGCGGTGACCGGCGAGACGATCGGCGCGGCCGACGCGCTGTACGCGGGCCTCGCCGATGCCTACATCGACGACGCGGCGTTGCCCGCGCTCGTCGATAGGTTGAGCCGCGAACCGTTCGAGCGCGGTGCTGATGTGGTTGCGTGCGTCAAGCGCGAGACGCTCGCGTATCAGGTCGCGCCGCGGCCCGAGGAGAGCGCGCTCGCGAAGGCGCGGACATTGATCGACCGGCATTTCGCGCTGCCCGACGTCGCGCGGATACTCAAGTCGCTCAACCGGGAACGCGAGCGAGGTGGCGACACGGCGGACTGGGCCGAGCAGACGATCGCGGTGCTGCGCGAGCGCTCGCCGCTGTCGATGGCGGTCTCGCTCGAAGTGGTCACACGCGCGGAAGGGTCGATGGCCGACGTGCTGCGCACTGATCTCGATCTGACGCGCTCGAGCTTTCAGCGCGGCGATACGGTGGAAGGCATTCGCGCACGCATCATCGATAAGGACAACGCGCCGCGCTGGCGTTTCGCGCGCATCGAGGACGTCAACCGGGCCGATGTGGAGCAGATGTTCGACAGCCCGTGGCCCGCGAACGAGCACCCGCTGGGCGCTTTGCGCGGGTGAACGCGCGGCCTCACGAACCCGCCCGCGCGAATCTACGCGTTGCGCGAATTCATGTTCGCCGCGCTTATTCCTCTGCCTCGCTCGCCATGAACGCGCGCATGAACACGAGCGCACCCCAGCCCCACATCGCGTTCGCCGTGAAGCCCACCGCGAGCCGCGGCAGCATGTTGCCGCTCGGCCAGATGCCGCGCAGCGGATCGACGACGAACACGCTCGCCGCCGTCAGCACGATGCCGCCGAACACGAACGCGGGTACCCACGGCGCGCGCCGATGCGGCGCGACGCGCAGCAGCCAGACCATCAGCACGGCCCAGCACGCGCTCCAGATTGCGTTCGCGATGAACTCAGGCAGGCCGAGCGGCAAAAACGGCGCGGTCGAAAAACCGCTGGGGTCGATGATGCCGGCGGCGTGCATCAGCGCCAGCGTCGATTCGCGAAAGAACAAAGAAGCCAGAAAACCGGCGACGAACGGCAGGATAATTTTTTGCATGCATTGCACCGGCAACGTACAGGCGACGCGGACCGCAAGACCTGTACCGGGTGATTGGAAACGAGCGCCATTATATCGACCGGGGTTGGGCGGCCGGGGCCGCGTGTATAAAGCGCAACAACCGTATGCGGTAGCACCGCGCTAATCACGGAAGCGGAAATCCTAAGCTCAAAAAAATCGTTCAAAAGCCGCGGACCGCTCCATAGACTGTTTCCTCATGCAGACGGCGCGGGTGTCGCCGTCATCCGATAAATCGAGCGCATCACGCGCACGTTGGTCGAGGAAAGCCGTCGCAATGTCGAGCCTCACGCCGAATCTCCGTTGTCGCAGGGCCCGCGCGCGGTCGTGTTCGCGGTGTCGTCCGCCAGGCACCTAGCCTTCATCGATTTGACGCAGTTGCCGATGGCCTGAGTCCATCGTCCGTTTCTCAATCCTTCAACCCGTCGCAGCGCCTTGCCGGTTGCCGGCTCGATGCGCGCGGCCGGCGCTCGCGCTCACCGTTTTCATTCCGTCAAGAACAGGCAGGAGCACCAACATGAATGTGTTCTGGTTCATTCCGACTCACGGCGACAGCCGCTATCTCGGTACGTCCCAAGGCGCACGCGCATCCGACTACGACTACTTCCGGCAGATCGCCGTCGCCGCCGACACGCTCGGCTACGAGGGTGTGCTGCTGCCGACCGGCCGCTCGTGCGAGGACGCCTGGGTCGTCGCGTCGAGCCTGATTCCCGTGACGCAGCGGCTGAAGTTCCTCGTCGCGATTCGCCCGGGGCTGTCGTCGCTGGGACTCGCCGCGCGTATGGCGGCGACGTTCGACCGGCTGTCGAACGGGCGTCTGTTGATCAACGTGGTGACGGGCGGCGACGCGGCGGAACTGGCCGGGGACGGCGTGTTCGTCGATCACGACACGCGCTACGAAATCACCGACGAATTCCTGCATATCTGGCGCAAGCTGCTCGCCGCGTCGCACAGCAATCAAGCGATCGATTTCGATGGCAAGCATTTGCGGTCGAAGGGCGGCAAGGCGCTATATCCGCCGGTGCAAAACCCGCATCCGCCGCTGTGGTTCGGCGGCTCGTCGGCGGCCGCGCACGATATCGCGGCCGAGCACATCGACACCTATCTGACGTGGGGCGAGCCGCCCGTAGCGGTCGCGAAGAAGATCGCCGACATTCGCGCACGCGCCGCGGCGCGCGGTCGACAGATTCGCTTCGGCATCCGTCTGCACGTGATCGTGCGCGAGACCGAGGAGGAAGCGTGGGCCGCGGCCGACAAACTGATCAGCAAGCTCGACGACGAGACGGTCGCGCGTGCGCAGGCCTCGTTCGCGAAGATGGATTCGGAAGGGCAGCGCCGTATGGCCGCGCTGCACGGCGGCAGGCGCGGCGGGCGCGAGCAGCTCGAGGTCTATCCGAACCTGTGGGCGGGCGTGGGGCTCGTGCGCGGCGGCGCGGGCACCGCGCTGGTCGGCAGTCCGGAGCAGGCGGCCGCGCGCATGAAGGAGTACGCGGCGCTCGGCATCGAGACGTTCATCCTGTCGGGCTATCCGCATCTCGAGGAATCCTACCGTTTCGCCGAACTCGTGTTTCCGCTGCTGCCGCAACGCTTCAGCAAGCTTGCCAACGGGCCGTTGTCGGGGCCGTTCGGCGAAATCGTCGGCACCAGCTATCTGCCGAAGGTGGCGAGCGCGAGTTGAGCGCGCGCATAGCGTAGGTCGCGCGGCTTGCGCGACACGCGCACGACGATCGACAGGCAAGGAGAAAAGCCAACATGAGTGACACCACTTTGAGCGCGGGAACGGGGGCAACTCCGCCGCCCGCGTCCACAACGCGCGCTGCCGCGCTGCGCCGTTTCGGCTCGCACCTGCTGCCGTGGCTCGCGCCGATCGCGATCCTGCTCGCGTGGGAAATCGCCGCGCGCAGCGGTGCGCTGTCGACGCGCGTGCTGCCCGAGCCGCTCGCGGTCGTGAAGGCTGCATGGTCGCTGATCCAGTCCGGCGAAATGTGGGCCGACGTGAAGGTCAGCGCCTGGCGCGCGGTGTCGGGCTTCGCGATCGGCGGCGGCATCGGTCTCGTGCTCGGACTGGCGACGGGTCTCTTCAAACCCGCGGAAATCGTGCTCGATTCGACCGTACAGATGATCCGCAACATTCCCGCGCTCGCGATGATTCCGCTCGTGATCCTGTGGTTCGGCATCGAGGAACAAGCGAAGGTGTTCCTCGTCGCGCTCGGCGTGTTCTTCCCGGTCTATGTGAACACGTTTCACGGCATCCGTTCGATCGACGCGAACCTGATCGAGATGGCGCGCAGCTATGGCGTCAAAGGTTTCGCGCTGTACCGCCACGTGATTCTGCCGGGTGCGCTGCCGTCGATTCTGGTCGGCGTGCGTTTCGCGTTCGGTCTGATGTGGGTCACGCTGATCGTCGCCGAGACCATTTCCGCGCAATCGGGCATCGGCTACATGACGATGAACGCGCGCGAATTCCTGCAAACCGATGTGGTGGTGGTCGGCATTCTGCTGTACGCGGCGCTTGGCAAGCTCGCGGACATGCTCGCGAAGAGCCTCGAGCGCGTGTCGCTGCGCTGGCATCCGGCCTATCAGCGAGGAGCAAAAGCATGAGCGCAACGACGCTATCGACGACGTTCGGCGGTATCGCGGGCAGCGATCTTGAGACCGAACTCGCGCAGCCGCGGCTCGCGGCTCACGACGCGAACGAGACCGCGCAGGTTGAGCGGGACGGGGCGGCCGTGGCGCATTGCGGCTCGCAACCGGGCTTGCAACCCGCCACCGCCCTGGCCCGCAGCGACGCGCGCCCCGCGAGCGACTACGCGGTGCAATTGCGCGGCGTCGGCAAGCGCTATGGCGAGCGCGAGGTGCTGTCGGGCTTCGATCTGTCGATCGAGCGGGGCAGCTTCGTCGCGATCGTCGGCCGCAGCGGTTGCGGCAAGTCGACCTTGCTGCGGCTCGTCGCGGGTCTCGAAGAAGCCAGCTCGGGTGTGCTCGAAAAGCGCGCCGGGAACGGCGGTCCGCTCGACACCCGCATCATGTTTCAGGATGCGCGTCTGCTGCCGTGGAAAAGCGTGCTGCAAAACGTGATGCTCGGCCTCGGCCGCGGCGCGCGCGACGATGCGCGCGCGGTGCTCGCCGAAGTCGGCCTGCTCGAACGCGCGAACGACTGGCCCGCGCAACTATCGGGCGGTCAGCGGCAGCGCGTCGCGCTCGCACGGGCGCTCGTGCATCGTCCGCAATTGCTGCTGCTCGACGAGCCGCTCGGCGCGCTCGATGCGTTGACGCGCATCGAAATGCACACGCTGATCGAAAGGCTATGGCGCGAGCATCGCTTCACCGCGCTGCTCGTCACGCACGACGTGCACGAAGCCGTCGCGCTCGGCGACCGGATTCTGCTGATCGAGGAAGGGCGCATCGCGCTCGATCAGCCGGTCGCGCTCGCACGTCCGCGCGCTCGGGCGTCGGCGGGCTTCGCCGCACTCGAAGACCACGTGCTGCAGCGCGTGCTGAGAAACGCGCCGAACGACGACACCCTGGCGCATCGCGCGTATCAGCCCTATGACCCGTATGGCTTGCCCGAACCCGGCCGTCTCAAGCTGCCGACCGAAGTGCGCTGGGCAGTCTGAGTTTTCCTGACAAATCGATCCGATCCGCTGCTTCTGTGGAGTTATCTGAAATGAGCATTTCCGCCATCAACGTGCGCAATCAGTTCAAAGGCAAGGTCAAGGAAATCATCCGCGGCTCGGTGGTGTCCGAGGTCGACGTAGAGACGCCGTTCGGCATCGTCACGTCGGTGATCACGACGCGCTCGGTCGACGAACTCGAACTGAAAGTCGGCTCGGAGGTGGTCGCGCTCGTGAAGTCGACCGAGGTGTCGATCGCGCGGCTTTGATGACGCTCCGCCAATGCGAGCGGCGTGCGCAACGGCTATTTCGCGTTTGCGCCGCTTGCGGGCGGCTCGTGCGACATGTGGTCGTTGGTTGGCTTCTCCGGTCGCTTGATCGGCATGTTGTCCGGGTTGCTCGAACCGCCGGCGCCCGAGGCCGCCTCGGGCGGTTTGGCCATCGGCGCATGGCTGTCCGGCGGCGCGCTGGGCGCCGTCTGCGCGACGGCGCTCGCGCCGCTCGCGAAGAGCGCCGCCAGCGTGGCGGCGGTGGCGGTCAACGTGGCCCAATTGCCTCGCTTCATGTCGTTCTCCTTCGATGTCGCGCGCCGTCTGCAGACGCGCGGCCGTGTGCACGATTAGCTAGTAGCAGGCCGCGTTCCGGGGCCGCTGCTGGCGCGTTGAGGCGTGCTCCTAACGGTCAGGCCGGTTTCAGCCGCCAATTGCCAGGCTCGACGCTCCGGGGAGCGGGCTCGTCAGGCGCGCACACCTGCATCCGCCGATGAAACTTGCTACGATGAATTGAGCATTCCGACGGAGACGGCCATGTCGAAGTCCCTGAGTCCTGAAGCGGTCGAAGCGTTGCGGCGTCTGAACGACGTCGGCGTCGGACAGACGGCGCCCGAAGTCGCGCAGTCCGTTGCGGCGGAGTTGCTGGCATGCGACCTGGTTGCCAAAGCGGGCGGCGGTGGGGTCGAAATCAACTGCAACGGCCGGCAGTATCTTTCCGGCGATTGCAACTGATCCGCTGATCGGCGGCCGGCCGCACGGCCGGTGTGAAGAGCGAGGCGGTGCGTCGCGGGTGAGTCGCGAGCAGGTGATTGGCCTGCGCGACGCTAGCTGGACGCGCGCGTCCGCCTACCCGCGATCAGCGAAACCACGGAGACGAGCATGGAGCCGAAGGGCGTCGACATGGGCGACTATCAGGCGCGCTATGGCGACTACGACATCGAGGTGGCGGTCGAACAGGTGCTGACCGGCGTCAAGGCGCATTTCCGGGTGCTGCGCGACGATTCGACGGTGGTCGACTGGCAGCTCGTGCATATCGATAGCTTGTGGTCCACCGAGCATGCGGCCGCCGAGGCGGCTTTTCGCGCGGCGCGCGCGCGAGCTGATCGATGCGGGGCTGGCGAGTTAGACGCGGATAGCCGCATCGCGACGGCAAGGGACGCCGTGTTCGGATGAGGCAAGGAAGCGGCAAGCGCACGAGACGACGGTTGCAAACCGAAGGCTACCCGGGCAACGTACCGGCTACCACGGCTGCCGTGAATGCAACTGGGCGCCGGCATCGATACTGCATGCGCGGCGCCCAGTTTGATCGCTGCCTCAGAGGCAGCGGATCTGACGGTACTGCTGGCGGCTTAGTGGCCGAAGAACACCGATTGCGGACCCGACGTGGGTTCGCTGCGCGTGCCCGATTGCGTCGACACACTATTCACGCCACCGTATGCATTCGATTGCGCGTTGGCGCGTTCCGCAGCGACGGTCTGCGCGTTCTGGCCTTGTTGCGAAGCCGGCGCGCCAACCGACGGACGGTAGTACGGTGCCGGACCATAGCCGCTGGCGAAAGCGGGAGCGGCGATCGAGGCGGAAGCGGCAACCAGCAGGGCGGCGATAAACTTGGTCTTCATGGTAGGACTCCGAGAACGGTTCGACTGCATTTCAGGAAGATGTTGCAGGAGCCAGTGAATCAGGTGTCTGCAACGTCGATGGGATGCAGTGTATACCCCTACTATCGAAAATTTGTGCCCATAATCTGAAATTACTATTCCCGCGGAAGAAACAATCGTTCAGACGTGCGCGCCGCAAGGCGGACCGGTGATCCGGCCCTATTGGCCAAGCGGTTTCTGAGAGGCGGGAGAATGCGGGAAGGGGCGATGCGGGGGTGGAAAACCGGACATACATCGTGGAAAACGCAGAAGGCCGTCAGCAAAACAAAAACGGCGTTGTGATTGCTCACAACGCCGTTTGCTTGAAATCCTTGGGGTGACACGGTGCCTACACGGCACGGTATTCAAACGGTCTTGCGAGGGATGACCATTCGCCATTCCCCACTGGGTGTTCCACTACATGAGCGACGCGGTGCCCATCGCAAGCCAGATGAAGTCGCCCGTTTCTTCACGGCAGAAGCAATGGTCTGCCTTTGACGACTCATCGCTTAGGATTGGAGGGCGACGGAAAAATTCTGCCCTTGCCACGTCTGACTCGAGGTCCAGAAAAAAGTGAATGCAAGCGATGAACCGGCCTGGGCTGCTTGCGTGACCAGGTCGACATAGTAGATGCCGACCGCCGTTGTGGTGGCTTCGCTGTCCTCCGACGAGGCCCAGTCGTCGATCGACCAGCGCAGGCGGAAAGGCGCAGCCAAAGGGATCCGAAGTGTCGTGGCGGCAGGAATCGACGGCAGCGGGCGGTTGAAGTTCCAGATTTCGATGGTGCTGCGGGCGCGCGGCGCCTGGGCAAGCCGAGGCTGATAACGGCCGGCGACGACATCGAGGCGGTCGAAGACGTGACCATCAGAAGCGGAGCGAACGAGCTTTATGTATTCGGCGTGGGCCCACGCGAGCGGCGTGGCTGAGCCCGTCGGCCCGCCGGTCACGAAGGGCGTGTTGGGCAGATCGGGCAGATCCCACACTTGCTCGGGAAGCAGACCGCGCGTTCCTGCGAACGCCTCGAGAGCGCGGATGTAGGGTGTAGGATCGCCACCGGCGGCCAATTCATAATGGCCGCGTTCGCCAGCAAGCAGCGGCCAGGGGCGCCCAACCCCGAAGGGAGAGCCGTCGTACCAGTCCTCACCGAGATTGCCCTGGCCGTAACCGTCATGGTTGTATCGATAAAAGCCCGGTCCCTGTGGCAGATTTTTTCTGATTACTGCATCGACTACCTTGATCGAGTTGACGATGATCGGATCATTCGCGGCGCGAATGCCATAGCGCACCAGCTCGAGAAAGCCTGCGTCCACGATGGTGTTTGCGTCGTACTCGTTCCTCCAGACGCTTACCTTAGCGGTGTTTGGATCTTCTGGAAAATCGAAGACGCCATTGATGTGCGTCGGCAAGATTCGAATGTAGTGCTGCGCAATGTCCGGAACCAGTGTGCCTTGCGTGGTGACGCACCATGTCTCGAGATGCGATTCCAGAAAGTCCGCGTATTCGAGCAGGAACTGGGCGGTTTTGGCGTCCGCCCATTTCGCGGCCGCACAGACCAGCGCCGCGATGTTCGATGCCAGTGTCGAAGGCGAATAGCCTTCGAGTTCTTCCCATCGTTCCTGCTGAGTCATGGGGCCGTTCTTGATCAATGCGCCTGCCGCGGCCAGCACCATTCCGGTGGGATCGAATTGACGCAGCAGACCGGCCTCGCTCAAGTGGTAGGCCAGGATGATTGGAAAGGAATATTCGTCAAGCTGCGAGGCATTGCCGGGCCACGGCTCGCCATCGATGAAAAACTTTTGCGGAAAGCTGCCATCCGCCAATTGCGATGCCGCGAGAAACATCAGTCCACGCAGCGGCGCATCCTGCGCACCCGAGGCCAGCAGCGCGAGTGCGCTTTGGCACATGTCACGCGGCCAGACCATGTGGTAGCCGGCAGCGAGGTCCCGCATCGTCTGTCCCCACGGGATGCTCAATGAAGCCACCAGTGCGCCGTCGGCCGTCTTGTCCTCATGCGCGAGCAACACGTTGCGGCTCATGTTGAAGAGCGCATTGCCATCGCCCGTAATGTTCGCCTTGGGCTCGAACGGGTCACGAACAGCGTCGTTCCAGCCCTGGTTGAACGCTTGCTTGTGGCTGTATGGGTCGGCGTGTGTGTCGAACGGGTAGGCCAGCGCCTCGGATACGGCGGTCAACGCCTTGTTGGGCGTGCTCTGCGTAATCGGCGTCGGTTCGTCGACGCAGAACGCCAGTGCCAGAACGAATTGATTTTGCCCTGCGCGGTTGATCTCTGCCGTCACGGCGACGTATCCGTCCTTTGCTGCGTCGTAGTTCCAGACCGGCAAGCGCCTGTTTGCGATGATGTCGGTCCAGCCATCGTTCACTCCCACGAAGCCGCAACTCGTCGTGCCGAAGCCGCAGTCGGCGCCCAGCGCCAGCCAGTAATGGTCGCGCGTCGCGACCAGGCGATCGCCATTTGCGGTGCTGACGCGATGCGCGGTGTTGCCAGCGCCGTATCCCGCCATGTGAGGCGCCAACAACGCGTAGACGTGCAGTTTGTTAAGGAAATCCTGGTCCCCCTGCAGTGTCGTGCGAACCAGCACGCAGGCCGAACCCTTCTCGGCGATCACGTCCTGCACGACGGTGTAGGGCTGCCCTTTCGCCTGGGATGTGAGCCGGAAGGATAGGGCGGGCGGCTCCGGCCATTCGCATCGATGGTCGAAGTCCTTCTGCGCGTCGTGATAGAAGGTCGACCCGTCGGTAATGATCAGCTGGAAGTCTCGTACCTGAGGGGTGTCGACATCCGGGAAGTAGATTTCCGTGAGGATGCCGCCTGCTGTCGTGTACCAGACCTGGCTCGACAGCGAGTACGCCGTTCCGACGGCGTCTTTGTCCGCGCGGCTCCAGTTCAGCGGATTGCCAGGTGCGCCCGGAGCCGGATTCGATTCAAGCAGATATGCCATCGCATCTCACTCCATTATTCTCTTTGCTTCGATCGATCAGAAATCAACGTGATGACCAGAAGAACGGGCATGCTACGCGTTGTAGCTATCGAGGATAGCGCTTTTGACGTGCATAGAGAGGACACGTGAGCCCGCCCAATCAGCGACAGTCCTAACAAGTTCAGAGGGACGCGTGGCGGGCGTGCCCTCCCTCGCATGCGTGTAGAAGTCCTCTTTGCGTGCGGCGCGTGAGCGTGATTACGCTGGCGCACGGATCTGTCAACTTCGCCTAAGAAGCCTCTACGGCCGACGGCAGCAAGGTGGAATGAGGAGGGAACTGGCGAAGTCGCGTACTTCCTCGGCCACTTTCGGACGGTCGGCATGCAAACCTAGATCGCCGACATCGACAGCGAGAGACGAGGGGCATATATGCGTTATGTATTCCGCGGGAATAGCTCAGTAGGAGCAATGGACGCCGAGTCAGACGAGAGATTCTTGCGGGACTATTTTTCGATACTGGGGACCTCGCGGCCTTGGTGGATTGCGACGACCCAAAAGAATGGTTGTCGGCCGCGTTGGCGCCAGAAAAAGCGCTCTGCTTTCCCGCCTCTCGCGGAGCAACATAACGCAATAGAGATTCGCGCGAAACACTCTTCCTCAGTTACGTTGCGAATTCCGACATTATCCAGTTTTTTTTCGAATCCGCCGGTGTGAAGCTTGATCTATTTTATCAATTGCCTTGGCGTCAAGTGTTTGTGGTGGAATTGCTATGCAAACGGTACCGTATATCCCGGAAAGATCCTTGGGTATTTCTCGAACAATTCCGGGAATTATTTTCTCGCGACCCGCAAAAAAATAACCGTCGAATATTTACATGAATGAAATGATCATTTTGGCAGGATACCAAAGCGCGTCAGGTCTGTCACGGCGTCCGGATAGCGGATGTGGGAGGGGTGCGCATTACTGTATGGATATGCAGCATAGCTAGGTCTGACAAGTGCTGGCACATATCTAGCTGGCGCGGTTGGCAATTGCGACATGCCGCGCCTCATAAAGGTGATGTGACGTTATTCTTTGAGTTGTAAGCTAAATGGATTAATCGTTCTATCGCGCAAGCCACGGTCGCGTCTTCAACTCACCTGTCATGCGCTGGTTTTTATGGAGTTTGACGATGAATTCCTTTTCTACATGGCATTGGCAGTGGCTCATTGTCTTAGTCACTATTGCCGGGTATTCATTCCCACCTACGTAGCATTTGGTCGCCGACACCAAAACCGCATAGCGTTGAATCAGGCAACTGTAGGTGTCATCCGCGACACCGATCCCACCTCGAATGGGTGTCATCAGACACCTATCCCTTCGCACCTGTGCGGGACGGCACCTATCGATAGGATTTCCGCGAGGACTGCGAATGCGGCCATACTCCAGCCAGATGATTTGCCAGCATCGTTCATTAGAGCCCGTGGCTACAAGGAATCTAGGTGTTCCGTCCCTCCCATCACTTATCGATAGGCAACTCGGTCAAGATTCGGGCGCCAAACTCCAGTGCGAGAGCGTGCCGCTCTTCGCCCAAATCCGGACGCAAAAAAGCCCGCTCGATGGCGGGCCTTATTCCGAAATCCTCGCTCCGTTCCGAATTTCACTAAGTGAAATCTGAGGAATTCGATACGCGATTGATTCGAATGGATTCTTTGGGGTGGCTGATGGGACTCGAACCCACGACGACAGGAATCACAATCCTGGACTCTACCAACTGAGCTACAGCCACCACTAACGTCCGCTTGACTTGCTCTAAAAACCGGTCTCGCCAACGAAGAAACGAGATTATAGGGACTAGATTGTGGTTTGCCTAGTCCTTTATTCAAAAAGTTCGAGGGGCTCGCGCAGATGCTGTCTTGCTTCGTCGAAGATGGTCAGATCACGGGCCGCAAGTCGCTTGCTGTCGGACAAAACTCGACGCCAACCACGCGCACCCGCTTCGCCGCGATACAGCCCAAGCGCATGACGCGTAATCGCGCCGAGATAGGTGCCGCGCGCCATTTCGGTCGCGCAATACTCGATCAGTTTCGCTTCGACCTGCTCGCGGGTCAGCGGCGCCTGCGCAGAGCCGTAGAAGCGCGCGTCGACATTGGCGAGCAGATAGGGGTTGTGATACGCCTCGCGCCCGAGCATCACGCCGTCGACGTGCTGAAGATGCGCGTCGACTTCGTCGAGCGTCTTGATACCGCCATTGATGATGATTTCCAGCTGCGGAAAATCGCGCTTCAACTGATACGCGTAGTCGTACTTGAGCGGTGGAATCTCGCGGTTTTCCTTCGGGCTCAGGCCCTTCAGGATCGCGTTGCGCGCATGAACGATAAAGACCTCACAGCCGGCTAGCGCGATCGTGCCGACAAAATCGCGGACGAAGCCGTATTCCTCGACCGTATCGACGCCGATGCGGTGCTTGACCGTGACTGGCACCGATACGACGTCGCGCATCGCCTTCACGCAATCGGCGACGAGTTGCGGCTCGTTCATCAGGCATGCGCCGAACGCGCCGCGTTGCACGCGCTCGGATGGGCAGCCGCAATTCAGGTTGATTTCGTCATAGCCCCATTGCTCGCCGAGCTTGGCCGAACGGGCGAGATCGTCGGGCTCGCTGCCGCCGAGTTGCAGCGCGACTGGCGCTTCGTCGGGCGTGAACGCGAGATGACGCGGCACGTCGCCGTGCAGCAGCGCGCCGGTCGTCACCATCTCCGTGTAAAGCCAGGTATGGCGCGAAATCATTCGATGCAGCGAGCGGCAATGACGATCCGTCCAGTCCATCATCGGGGCAACGGACACGCGGCGGGGGCTGGGAGTGCGAGGTAAAGACATGGAGCGGCCAGGCGGCTTGAATCAAAACATTAATTTTACCGCAAGGCCAGAAACCGCCGGGCGCGCTGGAGCCATATCGCGACAGAGGCGGGCACCGGTTCGTCAATGCCTCAATTCCTCAATGCCTCAATGCCCATGCCCATGTCCCCCCATCCCGCCACCACTGCTCCATGAGCTGCCGCCGCCGTGCATGCCGCCGTATCCGCCACCGTGCCATCCGCCGTCCCCGCCATGCCAGCCGCCGTGCCCGCCGTGCCAGCCTCCGCCATGCCATCCGCCGCGCCCGTGCCAATACCCATGTCCGTAATAGCAGCACCGCCCTCCGAAACCGCCATAGATACCAACCGAGCCGTACGCCGGTCCGTAGTAAGGCGGTCCATACGCGTAGGGATAGTAGGGTTGCGCGTAGCCGTAGTCCGCTGGCGGCGCGACGACGCATCCAGTGATGCTCGCTGCCGCGGCCGCTAGCAACGTCATCGATGCAATGAGCCTGGTCACGATTTTCTCCTTCACGTAATCCTCAGAAAAACCGCGCGCAATGGAGTTCAGCCGCGTTTGTGTCCGAGCGTTACCGGCGCCGGCGCGGCGGTGCGCGCTCGGGGCTTCGACCACGCGAGCCGTTGCCGCGATGCTCGACCGTTTCGCCAGACCTCTCGCGTATTCCCGAGCAGCGCTGCGGTAAATCTTCGTTAACGATCTGAAACATTACTGAAGGGCGTGGCTGCTAACTTCCATCGGACGATTCGTCGTTTGAGTCGGAAGCGATTCGCGTGCCCGCGCGGAAATCCACGCTTCTGCTCGACGAAAGCGAACAACCCATTCGCCCGCGACGCCGCCGCCCGACCGCCGTCGCGCTAGCCTTTCGCCAGTTCTAAGGAGCAATGCACGGCCGTCTATGAAGCTGGGTCCTCAACCGGACACCGCAGGGCAATGGCGTGCCGAAGACGACGCCTGTATCGCGCACGGCGACGACGAAGCCGCGCTACGATGTTTCGAATGCGCATGTGCGCTCCAGCCCGCCGATCCGGATCATCGCGAGCGCCTCGCCACGACGCTTGCCCGCGTCATTGGATCATCCTGTCAAAGGCAACGTGCTGTATCGCCAGGGCATGCGCTACGACGAGGCGGAATCGGCTGGACCGCTCGCGCGCTTTGCCGACAAATACCCGTTTAACTTCATTTCCTCGCGCATTTTTCACGACGTGCCGTTCGGCTACCACCTCTGCGAGCTGGGCCGCTGTCAGCGCGCGTACGATGCGTTGATAACGCACTGGTGGCGCGTTCTACACGCGGGCGTGATGATCGAGATCGAGCAGGAGGAGCTGGTCGACGATAGCGAAGCGAACGTGCGTCGCATGCACGCGCATTGCGGGGTCGAGTGAGACGAACGTTGCCTCGCATTTCGCGAGAAGATGCGGCGTGTCAGCACCGCGAGTTCGGCACAGGTGCGCCGACCGTTGTATCGAACGTCGGTGCGGCGCTGGCAGCCGCGAGGCGAATTGCCTGAACCGCTATGGGAAGGTCTCGGATCCGACCTGACGGCGGCCGACGCTCAACGGGCGATCACTGACACGTGATGCAGCCACGGGTACACGCCGGCAATGAACGCCGCGTAGATCGCGGCCATCGTCACGCCGGCGGCCGTGCCCCAGATGTCGCGCGAGGCCGCGCCCTGGCGAAAATGCACGGGCAGTCCGACCACGACGTAGCCGATCACGAAGAACAGGATGACCGCGCGCACCGGCGACAGATCGTGGCCGATGAATTCGAGCAACGCCGACAGGCTGAATTGCGACATGGACATGCAGGCAGTCACGAAGGCGGGGGATCGGACAGCGCCGGAACACATCGAAATTGTTCAGCGAATGACGACTGATCGGCTTCACTCTCGACGTTTCACAGCGCGACGACCTATGCCGATTAAAGGCCACGCAAACGCGATCCGCAAGAAAAAACCTGTCTGAATTTGTACTGTCCTGCATTGCTTGCAGCTTGCCTGCGCCGCGACTTTCAGCCGGCTTGGCAACGCTTTCACGGCGACGGTCTCAACGCTCCAGCGGCTTCGGTTTGCGCAATGGGTCGAGCAGCGGTTTCAAACCGTTGTGATCGATCTCGTGCATCAACGCGAGCAGACGGCCGATCTCGCCGGGCGGAAAGCCCTGGCTCGCGAACCAGTTCAGATAGTGGCCGGGCAGGTCGGCGATCACGCGGCCTTTATATTTCCCGTAGGGCATCACGCGCGTGACCAGCAATTCGAGGTGTTCGTGATTCATGGCAACGAAGTCATGATGAGACGCGCATCGAGAACGCAAAGCGCGCAACGCGCAAGCACGACGCGGCGCGCTGCAACGCATGGCCCCGCATTCTAGCCTTGCTGCAGGTAATGCGCCGGCGTGGTAACGTCTGCGCTTTCCGTTCACCTCTTCAACAGGACAAGTTAGATGGAATACCGCAGACTCGGCGACTCCGACGTGCAGGTTAGCCTGATTGGTCTCGGCACGATGACGTGGGGCGAGCAGAACACCGAGCAGGAAGCGCACGCGCAGATCGGCTACGCGCTCGATCACGGCGTGAACCTGATCGACACCGCGGAAATGTATCCGGTGCCGCCGCGCGCCGAAACGCAAGGCTCGACGGAGCGCTACATCGGCACGTGGCTCGCGCAGCACAAGAGCGCGCGCGAGAAGATCGTTCTCGCCACCAAGATCGCGGGCCCCGCGCGTCAGCCGCACAATCCGCGTCATATTCGCGGCGAGGGCAACCAGTTCGATCGCAAGAACCTGACCGAGGCGCTCAACGACAGCCTCAAACGTCTGCAAACGGACTACGTCGATCTGTATCAGCTGCACTGGCCCGATCGCAGCACGATGACGTTCGGCCGTCCGTCGTATCCGTGGGTCGACGACGCGTACACGGTGCCGATCGAGGAAACGCTGACGGTGCTCGCCGAATTCGTGAAAGCTGGCAAGGTGCGCCATATCGGCGTGTCGAACGAAACGCCGTGGGGCGTCGCGCAGTTTCTGCGCGCGGCCGAAAGGCTCGGCTTGCCGCGCATCGTCAGCATCCAGAATCCGTACAGCCTGTTGAACCGCACGTACGAAGTGGGTCTGTCCGAGTACGCGCATCGCGACAACATCGGTCTGCTCGCGTATTCACCGCTCGCGTTCGGCTGGCTGTCGGGCAAGTACGAGGGCGGCGCGCGTCCTGCCGGCGCGCGCATCACGCTGTTCGAGCGCTTCCAGCGCTATAGCAAGCCGCAAGCCGTGCAGGCGACCACGCGTTACGTCGAGCTCGCGAAGCGCCACGGCATGACCCCCGCGCAATTCGCGCTCGCGTTCGTCAATAGCCGGCCGTTCGTGACCAGCAATCTGATCGGCGCGACCTCGCTCGAGCAATTGAAGGAAAACATCGCCAGCGCGGACGTGAAGCTGTCGCCGGAAGTGCTGGCGGAAATCGACAGGCTGCACGAGCTGCAGCCGAATCCGGCGCCTTGATGTCGAGGTAAGCGCGACGCGCTTGCCGCGGCCGCCCCGGTCGATTGCCGGGGCGGCCGCGGAAGGTGCAGCGAATCACTCGGCATCGGCCGAACTCAACCCGCGGCCTTTGCCGTATCCACCGTCTAGCGCTTCGCCGCAAGCGGCGAATTCTCGCCGAGATCCCAGAACAGTCCCGCCATCATCTGCAGTCCCTCGCGCACCACCGGAGCCAGAAGGTGCTCGTTCGGCGCATGCTGCGAGCAGGCCGGATAAGAATGCGGCACCCAGATCGTCGGCAGACCGAGCGTGTCGGCGAATACCTCGTTCGGCAGCGTGCCGCCGAGATTCGGCAGCAGCGCGGTCTTCTTGCCGGTGGTCGCTTCGAGCGACGCGATCGCCCACGTGACCCACGGATCGTCGGGATCCAGCCGCGTGGCTGGCGCGCCGCGTTCGACGTCGATTTCGACGAGCTGAAAACCGTGCGCATCGAGATGCGCGCGCAGGTGCTCGCCGAGGTTTTCCCAATCGGTGCCGACCACGAAACGCAACTGGCAGACCGCGAACGCCGACGGCGGAATCGCGTTGACCGGGTTCTCCGGATTGCCCGCCTTGAAGGCCAGCACTTCGAAGCTGTTCCAGCCGAACACGCGCTCGGGCGCGGAAAGACCCGGCTCGCCCCAGTTATCATCGACGATGGGGTCGCCCGGACCGTTGCCCACCGTGATGTCGGCAAGTGCGCGACGCACGGCCTCGGGGATCGGCGGCGGACGCAGGCCGTCGACTGCGATCACGCCGCGCGCATCGACGAGACTCGCGAGCGCGTTGGCGAGCACCGTCGCCGGATTGCGCAGCAAGCCGCCCCAGTTGCCCGAGTGATGCGCGCCGTCGCGCAGGTTCAGCGACAGCCTGAAATTGACCGCGCCGCGCGAGCCGAGAAACACGGTCGGACGACGCGCTGCGAGACGCGGACCGTCGGAGGCGATCAGCACGTCGGCGGCCAGTTCATCGCGATGCGCATGGCAGATCGCGTCGAGCCCCGGTGAGCCGGTTTCCTCGCCCATCTCGATCAACAGCTTCGTGTTGAAGCCGAGTTTGCCGTCGCGCGCGGCGAGCGTGCTCGCGAGCGCGGCGAGGTTGATCGAGTGCTGGCCTTTGTTGTCGGCGGTACCGCGACCGAACCAGCGCTCGCCTTCCACGGTCACCGCCCACGGCGTCAGCGGCGCGCGCCACTGGCTGTCGTAGCCGCGCACGACGTCGCCGTGGCCGTAGATCAGCACGGTCGGCAGATGATCGCCTTCGTGACGGTTGGCGATCAGGAACGGACCGAAGCCATCGACCGGGTTATCGACGATGCGCGTGCTGAAGCCGAGGCGCTCCACTTCGGGCTGGATTTCGTCGGTCAGATAGGACAGCAGCAGCGCGCCGCGATCGCTTTCCTGGCTTTCGGTGCGAAAACCGACGCGGCGGTTCAGATCGGCGAGAAAAGCGCCGGATTCGAAGTGCCGGGTGGCAAGCTCGATGGCCTCGTTGCGGCTCATGTCGATGTCTCCGATGCGGGGGATAGGTGAGGGGCAGAGGGCCGCCAGGCTCGATGGCTCGATGCTCGACGCGGCGTTCAGGCGAATCGCCTGCAACGTCATTGCAACCGATTCTAGAAGCGCGCCATTTTTGTCACAATGATCAGGTTTCGAAGCTTGCCTTGCCGGAAAAGCAAAGCGTCGCGAGTCGGCTCGAACCGCGGCACCCGCCCGCCCATGGCACCGTTGCAACAGATTCGATCGAGGCGTCCAGGATGGCACGTTCACTGCATGGCATCGCGTTGCGTTATTTCGTCGAAGTCGCGCGCAGCGGCTCGCTGAGCGACGCGTCGGAACGGCTGCACGTCGCGGTATCGGCGATCAGCCGGCAAATCGCGCGGCTCGAAAGCGGGCTCGGCGTGACGCTGTTCGAACGGCGGCCGCGCGGCATGGCGCTGTCCGAGGCCGGTGAGCGGCTGCTTGCGTACGCGCAACGCAGCCTGCTCGAAGCCGAGCACGTGATGAAAGAGATTAGCGGCCTCGCGAGCTTGCACGGCAGCCGGATCAAGATCGCGACCGCCGAGGGCTTTGCGGTCGACTTCCTGCCCGCCGCGATTGCGGATTTCCGCGCCGAGCACCCCGGCATCGATTTCACGCTGACCGTGATGTCGCCGGCCGACGCCACTCGCCACGTGCGCGACGGTGACGTCGATATCGCGCTGTCGTTCAGCCTCGCGCCGGAGAAGGGCGTGAAGGTCGAGCACACCGAACGCGCGCCGGTGTTCGTGCTGCTGCGCGCCGATCATCCTCTTGCGGCGCGCGCGAAACTGTCGCTCGCCGAGGTGAGTCGCCATCCGCTCGTGTTGTCGGAGACGGGCACCACGATTCGCCAGTTGATCGACATCACGTGCGCGCTCGAAGGCATCCTCCTCGAGCCGGACCTGATCTGCAACAACAGCGGCGCGAGTTATCGCTACGCGCAGCGGTCCGGAGCGATCATGTTCACGGGGCTGCTGTCGGTGCGCGACCGCTATGCCGACGACGGCTTCGTCGTGATTCCGCTCACCGACCCGCAGATGCGCCAGCGCAGCATCCAGGTGCAGACGATGGCGGGGCGCGAGTTGCCCTCGTCGGTGCGCACGTTTCGCGACCATTTGATCGCGCGGATCGCGGATGCGAAGCCGGCTGGGGCGCAGGCGTCGAAGGTCGCCGGCGGACGCGGTAAACGTACGCCGCGGCGTCCGCGAGCCGATGCATGAAATGCGTCACATGCAACGCACCAAGCGGCAAATGTTCTCCCGGAATCCGAATCACGACCTAAACTGTGGTGGACGGCAAGGACGGCCCTGAGAAAACGACCCTGATGGTGCGCGCCACGATCAGGGGAAACGCGGAACAATGACAGTCGAACCGCGGACCTGCCGCCCAGCCCGCGATGCTGCAATGCACACAAGCGGCAACAGATGGACCCAAATAGAAACGCGGCGCGTCGTCCCGATGGCGCGTTGCCCACAACAGAGCGATAGGACCAACACAGCCATGGCGCAACAGAAAACCAATCCAAAACTCGAGCAGGCTCTCACGCGCGGCGATCTCGCGATCCGTCAGGCGAACTCGGCGCGAGCGACCGCGTTGTTGCGTGCGCTCGCCAAGATGATCGTCGATGCGTCGGCAACCATCGGCGTGGAAGCCTTCACGCTGATTCACGACGGCGACAAGATCTACGATCCCGCCGATGGTCTATGGCCACAGGCGCTGCTGATCTCGCTCGACGGTCCGGTCGAGGACGCCGATCCCGACGAATTGCGCACGGTGCGGCTGATCGCGGATGATCCGGCCACCGTGTTCCGGGTGGAGTGGCAGCGCGCCGATGGCAAGATCGGGCGTCACGAGGGCGGCCCGTTCGCGACGGTCGCGTTCATCTCCGACGTCGACATTCCGTGGACCGATGACGAGGACTGAGCGCGCGCAACGATAGCAAACACGCCATACGACGACCGACGCGGCGTCGTCTTGCGCGGGTGCAGGCGCAACGCGCCGCCCGCGCGTTCGGCTTACTTCATCATGCGACGCCGAAACAGGATCGCCGACACGATGAAGCCGCCGACTGCATAAGCGGCCAGCACGCTCACATGCAGCGCGGCGTGCTCCATCGGCCGGCCGAGCATCGCCGGGCGCATCAGATCGACCGCATTGGCGAGCGGCAGCGCGGCAGTCACCGCTTGCGCGGCGCCGGGCAGTTGCGAGATCGGAAAGAACACACCGGAGAGCAGCAGCATCGGCGTGAGCACGAGCGTCTGATAGAACATGAAAAAGTCGTATGACGGCGCGAGCGCCGTCACGATCATCGCGAGGCTCGCGAACGCGAGACCGGCCAGCACGATGACCGGCAGCGCGAGCAGCATCGACGGAAAACTCGCATAGCCGAGCGCGCCCGCCACCAGCATGATCGCCACACCGGACAACACCGATTTGCTGGCGGCCCACACCACCTCGCCAAGCACGATATCGCCGAGCGTGAGCGGCGTCTGCATGATCGCTTCCCACGTGCGCTGCACGTGCATGCGCGAAAAGCCCGAATACATCGACTCGAAGCTCGCCGACATCATCACGCTCGACGCCACCGTGCCCGCCGCGAGGAACGAGATATACGACACGCCGTCGACGTGCCCGACCATCAGCCCGAGCCCGAGGCCGAGACCGAACAGATAGATCATCGGATCGGCGAGGTTGCCGAACATCGACGCGATCGCGAGCTTTTTCCACACCAGGTAGTTGCGGCGCCATACCGCGATCCAGTTCGTGGCGTTGGCGGGGAAGGCACCGAACGGCTCTTGCGCCGATGGCGTGCCGTCGTGGGTTTCGTAAGTACGTGCGTCCATCAAGTGTCTCGCTATGGGTTCAGTCCTGCATTTCGCGACCGGTGAGCCGCAGAAACACATCCTCGAGATTCGCCGGCCGATGCAGATAGCGCAAATCGGCGCGCTGCTTGAGGCGCATATGCACGGGCTGCGCGTCGTTCACGTAACAGAACAGCGTCTCGCCGCTGATCTCGGTGCGCTCGGCGAGCGGCGCGAGTTCGTCGCGCAACGCAAACGGATCGGGGCCGTAGATCTCGATCACGTCGCAGCCGATCTCGGATTCGATCAACTCGCGCGGCGCCCCTTCGGCGATCTTGCGGCCTTCCTCGATTACGCACAGTCGATGACAGAGCCGTTCGGCTTCTTCCATGAAGTGCGTGGTCAGAAGGATGGTCTTGCCGCGCGCGAGCAGCGAGCGCAGCCGCTCCCAGATCAGATGGCGCGCTTGCGGATCGAGACCGGTGGTCGGCTCGTCCATGATCAGCACGTCGGGATCGTTGATCAGCGCGCGCGCGAGCGTGAGGCGCCGCTTCATGCCGCCCGACAGTTCGCTCACGCGCGCGTCCGCCTTGTTCTCGAGGCGAGCGAATTCGAGCAGACCCGGCACCGCCGCGCGACACTGCGCGGCGCTCAGACCGAAGTAGCGACCGAATACGAGCAGATTTTCGCGCACCGTGAAATCGGGATCGAGGTTGTCGAACTGCGGCACCACGCCGACGCGCGAGCGCGCGAGGCGCGCGCGGCCCGGGATCGGCTCGTCGCACAGCCGGATCGCGCCGGCGTCGGGCGCCGCAATGCCGAGCAGCATGCGCAATGTCGTGGTCTTACCGGCGCCGTTGGGGCCGAGCAGCCCGAAGCATTCGCCGGTGTTCACATAAAACGACAATCCGTCGACGACCGTTTTTTCGCCGTAGCTTTTCCTGACCTGATGGAATTCGATGGGGGCGGTGGGCATGGCTCGAGCAAGGCTCCGGAAAAAGACACGACGTACGCGCAAGACACACAACATAGCCGTGATGCACGCATTGCGCACGCGAAGCCGCTTGCTCCAGGTATCGGATCGCTGATGCGAGCGGGTGTCCGGGAACGCGTCATGCGTAGGGTGCGATGCGCTTGTCGGTGTCGGTTGGCGCCGCTGACTGGCGGTGGCACGGCTGCCACGTCAACCGGCCCGCAGTGTGTCGACGCAGCGTTCGCAAACGAAGTTTTGCATTGCGGCATCCGTGTGCAAACGCAGCGTCGGGTCGCCCAACGCTTGTGCAGACTGGATCGGCATGCACCGAGTATGCACTTAGCGTTTTCCATCCCTTGCAAGCTGAATTGCGGCGCACCATGATTGATTCAGACCGCGCTTTCCGCGCGAATGGAGAAAACAGATGGCGAGCTACCAGAAAATTCTGTTGTGCTACGACGGCTCGCGCGAAGGCCGCAAAGCCCTGCGTTGCGGTGCCGATCTGGCGTTGGAACTGAAGGCGGAAACGCATCTGCTGTCGGTGGTCGACATGCGTTCTAGCATTGCCCAAAGCGCGGGCCTGTTGACGGACGTCGCCTGCGGCAGCTTTGAAAAAACAGCCCGCGAGATTTTGCAGGAGGGCGTGAACTGGCTGACCGAGCGCGGCGTAAGCGCGCAAGGGCATTTCGCATTCGGTCATCCGATCGACGAGATCGCCAATCTTGCCAACGAGTTGCAGGTCGACCTCGTGGTGGTGGGTCATCGCTGCCGGACTGGTTTGTCGCGGTGGTGGATGGGGGCGGGCAACACGCCGCTGCTCGACCGCGTGTCGTGCAGCATTCTGGTGGCGTGCTCGTCCGCGCAGGAGCAGCAGCAGGCGGCTGCGGCGTAAGAGGCTAGTGAGGGACGCGAAGCCGCGCGCCCCGTCATCTAGCCCAGAATGTGAATAGACCCTGTCGCGTGGCCGGCCCCGATGGCCAGCTACGCATCCCATCCGGCCAGGCTTCAATGTCACTCGTTCAGATCGATTGCCGCGAGCTTCCACGTGACTAGACCTTCGCGACGAAAGATTGCCGAATAGTTCGCGTTACCTTCGCCACGCCGGTACGTGATGACAAACTCGTTGAGACTGCGATAGCCGGCCGTGCTTTGACGCCCGGGCGGCGGTGCGCTTGCCTGGGTGGTGGTGTCGCCAGCGGCTGGTGCGGCCGGCGCTTCGCCGCCCGCGGCTGGCGGCGCGGATGGTTGCTCGCCCGGCGTGCCACGCGGCGGCATGCCGTTCAGCAGCGCCGCGACGCCGTCGGGTGTCGCATAGGCATCGACGAGCGGGCCGATCAGCGTCACGCCGATCACCGCGCCGATCGTGGCCATCTTGTTGCCGGCATCCGCCTCGAGCCGGCGTGTCAGCATGGCGCCCACCTGTTGCTTCAGGCTATCGCGTAGCGCGGGAAAGTCCACGTATTGATTGACAGTTTGCACGTCACGAGCATCTGCGGCGCGTTTGAGATTGTTCACCGCGAGATACGGTGACGCATAAATAAAGCCCAGCGCGGCAATCACGATCACCACGATCAGTGTGATCAGCAGCGGCCGGGTGGCGCTGCCCTGTGTGCGTTTCCGAATTGTCATCGAATGGGACTCCACGTCAGTGATGATCTAACGTCGACCACGGCGAGGTCGGAACGATCCCATCCCACGCGAATCTCTGAACATCCGAAGTACTTGTTGCATGCGTACTCAGGATTCGCTCAGGCTTCGAACACCGCGCCGTGCACGTTGGCTTCGTCGGCTATGCAACGATCGATCATACGGCATACGGCGTCGACCGTGCCGACCATGATCAGTCGCGACGGTCCATGATAGACCCGCACCGGCGCGCGACGCGCGGGCTCGGCGATGTTCAGCGCCGAATTCAGCGACACGCGCGCGAACGCCGGCAACGACGACGGCAGACCGGAAGCTTCGGCAGTCGCGTCGAACAGCGACGGCGTGCGCGCAGCGGGCGCCTCGATTAGCGCGCAGGGCGTGAGCTTGCGCAGATGGCGCAGACGGCCGAACTGGCGAAAGGGCAACAGGCGGGCAAGGCGTTCCATGAGTCTCTCCAGGCGATGCGGCGTAGATGCGGGCGTAAATGCGGCTTGGGTCGGACAAACCGGCGCAAGCGTTCTGGCGACAGCGAAAGATCAGAACTCGCTGGGGCGGATCAGCCCGACCGCGATCCCTTCGAGCGCGAAATCGGCGCTGCCGGTTTCCACGAAGATGTTGTCGTAATCGGGGTTTTCGGCAATCAATTCGATGCCGTTCGGCCGGCGCTTCAGACGCTTGACCGTCACGTCGTCGCCAAGCCGCGCAATGATGATCTGGCCGTCCTTCGCTTCAGTGCGCTTTTGCACCGCGAGCAGGTCGCCGTCGAGAATGCCCGCGTCGCGCATCGACAGGCCGCGCACCTTCAGCAGGTAGTCGGGCTTGCTCGAGAACAGCGCCGGGTCACACGCGTAGTGCTGCGAGATATGTTCCTGCGCGAGGATCGGGCTACCCGCCGCGACCCGGCCGATCAGCGGCAACGATAACTGCATCAGGCCCGCATGCGGCAGGGTGAACTGATACGGCGCGTCCTCCTGCCCGGACAGCAGGCGGATGCCGCGCGACGCGCCGGCCGCGAGTTCGATCACGCCCTTGCGCGCCAGCGCGCGCAGATGCTCTTCCGCGGAATTGGCCGAGCTGAACCCGAGTTCGGCGGCAATTTCCGCGCGGGTGGGCGGAAAGCCGGTGCGTTCGATCGCGCGGCGGATCAGATCGAAAACCTGCTGCTGTCGTGCGGTGAGTTTTGTCATGGCCACTGTATGTATGAACAGGTGACTGTATTTTTATACAGTATTCGGCGCATTTCAAGCTTTACTTTAAGTTCGGCGCAAGGGGCGCGCTCGGGCGTCGTTTGTCGGCGACATAACGGCCTTGTCGGCGTCCCAACAGCCGGCGCATCTGTCGTTACCACTTTTGAGTATTAAAAAATGAAGAAACATTATTTTTAATGATGAAAGCGCTTCGATAGACTGGCCTCCGGTTGGCGCTCATGTGCACGTGACCGCGACGCAGAACAACACCAGACGCTCATCAGCGGACATCACGCGGAGAAAAATTGAAATGAACCATCGGCATACGGGGCTTGCGGCTCGAACCAGGAGACTGATCGCGGCGCTCGCCGTCGGCGCGGCGGGTGCGCTCGGCATGTTGGGCGCAAGCGGCGTCGCGCACGCCGACACCACGCTGTTGAACGTGTCCTACGATCCGACTCGCGAGCTGTATCAGGACATCAATCAGGCATTCGGCAAGGAATGGAAGGCCAGGACCGGCGAAGCCGTCACCTTCAGGCAGTCGCACGGCGGCTCGGGCGCGCAGGCTCGCTCGGTGCTCGACGGACTGCAGGCCGACGTCGTGACGCTTGCGCTCGCCTATGACATCGACGCGCTCGCGAACAAGGGGCTCGTCGACAAGAACTGGCAAAAGCGTCTGCCGGACAACGCATCGCCGTACACGTCGACGATCGTGTTTCTGGTGCGCAAGGGCAACCCGAAGCACATCAAGGATTGGGACGATCTGGTGAAGCCGGGCGTGTCGATCGTGACGCCGAATCCGAAGACCTCGGGCGGCGCGCGTTGGAACTACCTGGCCGCGTGGGCGTACGCCGAGCATCAACCGGGCGGCAACGACCAGAAGGCCAGGGAGTTCGTCGGCAAGCTGTACAGGAACGCCGGCGTGCTCGATTCGGGCGCGCGCGGCGCGACCACGAGCTTCGTGCAGCGCGGTATCGGCGACGTGCTGATCGCGTGGGAAAACGAGGCGTTTCTGTCGCTGAAGGAGTTTGGTCCGGACAAGTTCGAGATCGTGGTGCCGTCGGTGAGCATTCTGGCCGAGCCGCCGGTCGCGGTGGTCGACAAGGTCGTCGACAAACACGGCACGCGCAAGCTGGCCGAGGCGTATCTGAACTTCCTGTATAGCGAGCAAGGTCAGGAGATCGCCGCGCGCAATTTCTATCGTCCGCGTTCCAGCAAGGTGCCCGCCGATCTGACCGCGAAGTTTCCGAAATTGAAGCTGTACACGATCGACGATTCGTTCGGCGGTTGGACCAACGCGCAGAAGACCCATTTCGCGGACGGCGGCGTGTTCGATTCGATTTATCAGCCGCAGTAAGAACCACCGCCTGAATCACAGGCAGGGGCAAAAGGGCGCGCCTGATGGGCGCGCTTTCGGCTAACCGGGGTCCGGTGGCCAGCAGAGTGCGGCAGTACCGCAGTACGGCAACACGGCAAAACGAACAACCGCGCGAGCATCAACCATGAACGAGTATCCAGCATGACCACGTTGACCTTCCGCAAGCCGAGCGCATTGCCCGGTTTTGGCCTGACACTCGGCATCACGGTGGCTTATCTGAGCCTCGTGGTGCTGATTCCATTGGCGGCGACCTTTCTGAAAACCGCGACGCTCGACTGGCATCAGTTCGTGCGCGCGGTCACGTCGCCGCGTGTGCTCGCGTCGTATCGGCTGACGTTTTTCTCGGCGCTAGGCGGCGCGCTGATCAACGCGGTGTTCGGCTTTCTCGTCGCGTGGGTGCTGGTGCGCTACACGTTTCCGTTCGAGCGGATCGTCGATGCGGTCGTCGATCTGCCGTTCGCGCTGCCCACCTCGGTGGCAGGCATTTCGCTCGCGGCCGTGTATGCGGGCAACGGCTGGATCGGCCAGTTCCTCGCGCCGCTCGGCATCAAGATCGCGTTCACGCCGGCGGGTGTGCTGGTCGCGCTGACGTTCATCGGCCTGCCGTTCGTCGTGCGCACCGTGCAACCGGTGCTCGAGGAGTTCGAGCGCGAGCAGGAGGAGGCGGCCGCGTGTCTCGGCGCCTCGCGCTGGCTCACGTTTCGCCGCGTCGTGCTGCCGGCCGTGTTCCCGGCGCTGCTGACCGGCTTCGCGCTCGCCTTTGCGCGCGCGCTCGGCGAATACGGCTCGGTGATCTTCATCGCCGGCAATGTGCCGATGAAGTCGGAGATCACGTCGCTCCTGATCATCACGAAGCTCGAGCAATATGACTATGCGGGCGCGACGGCACTCGCGGTCGTGATGCTGGTCGTGTCGTTCCTGATGCTGCTGTCGATCAACACGCTGCAGTGGTATCTGCAGCGGCGCACGAGCCGCGGCAATACGGGATCGACGCCAGTGGCCACGAGCGTCGCCGCTATCGGTGGAGGTGTGCAATGAGCCGCGTTCCGACCAACCCGGCGAGCGTGGCGCGTCGCCCCGATCCGGTCAGCGAGCCGGCGGTCGTGCGCTGGCTGCTGATCGGCCTCGCACTGCTGTTTCTCGCGCTGTTTCTGGTCGTGCCGCTCGCCGCGGTGTTCTATCAGGCGCTGAACAAGGGACTGCGTTTTTACTTCGAAGCGCTCGCCGATCCGGATGCGCTGTCGGCGATCAAACTGACGCTGCTCACCGCGGCGATCGCGGTGCCGCTGAACCTCGTGTTCGGCCTTGCGGCGTCGTGGTGTATCGCGAAGTTCGAATTCCGTGGCAAGGCGCTGCTGACCACCTTGATCGATCTGCCGTTTTCGGTGTCGCCGGTGATCTCCGGTCTGATCTACGTGCTGATGTTCGGCGCGCAGGGCTGGTTCGGCCCGTGGCTCGAAGATCACAATGTGCAGATCATCTTCGCGGTGCCGGGCATCGTGCTCGCGACGATCTTCGTCACGTTCCCGTTCGTCGCGCGCGAGCTGATTCCGCTGATGCAGGCGCAGGGCAACGACGAGGAAGAAGCCGCGCACGTGCTCGGCGCATCGGGCTGGCAGACGTTCCGTCGCGTCACGCTGCCGAACGTCAAGTGGGGTCTGCTGTACGGCGTGATTCTGTGCAATGCGCGCGCAATGGGCGAGTTCGGCGCGGTGTCGGTCGTGTCGGGCCATATTCGCGGGCAGACCGACACGATGCCGCTGCACGTCGAAATCCTCTACAACGAGTACAACTTCTCGGCCGCGTTCGCCGTGGCCTCGCTGCTCGCATTGCTGGCGCTGGTTACGCTGGGGCTCAAGCTGTTGGCCGAGCGTCATATGTCGGCGGAACTGTCGGCGGCGCGCGAAGTGCCTGCGTATGCGGGGCCCGTGTCGCCGTCCGGCGCTTCGCAGGCCAATAGCGCGCAGTCCGCTTCTCATTCGTTTTTCGTCAACGCCACGCCTGCGTCGCAGCGACATCCGCTCAAGCAAGGAGAGCTGTAAATGGGTATCACCGTTCGTAACCTGCAAAAGCGCTTCGGCGATTTCGTCGCGCTCGACAACGTGTCGCTCGACTTTCCGCCGGGCGAACTCGTCGCGCTGCTCGGGCCGTCCGGTTGCGGCAAGACGACGTTGCTGCGTGTGATCGCCGGCCTCGAATACGCGGATGGCGGCCAGGTCGAGCTGCAAGGCCTGGATGTCGCGGCGGTCGGCGCGCGTGAGCGCGAGATGGGTTTCGTGTTCCAGCACTACGCGCTGTTCCGTCATATGACGGTGTTCGAAAACGTCGCGTTCGGGCTGCGCGTGAAGCCGCGCAAGGAACGTCCGTCCGAGAAGGTGATTCGTGAGAAGGTGCATGAGTTGCTGAAGCTCGTGCAGCTCGACTGGCTCGCGCAGCGCTATCCGTCGGAGCTGTCCGGCGGCCAGCGCCAGCGCATCGCGCTCGCACGTGCGTTGGCCGTGGAGCCGAAGGTGCTGTTGCTCGACGAGCCGTTCGGCGCGCTCGACGCGAAGGTGCGCAAGGAACTGCGCAGCTGGTTGCGTCGCCTGCACGACGATCTGCATATTTCGACGATCTTCGTCACGCACGATCAGGAAGAAGCGCTCGAAGTGGCGGACCGTATCGTCGTGCTCAATCGCGGGCATGTCGAGCAGGTAGGGAGCCCACAGGAGGTGTACGACCATCCGCAGACGCCGTTTGTCTACGAGTTTCTCGGCGCGGCGAACCGCCTGCACGGCAGCGTCGGTGCGCAAGGCTTCGTCGTCGATGGCGCGGCGCTGCCGGTCGCGATCGCGGCGGGTTTTAGGGGCCCGGCGTTCGCCTATGTGCGGCCGCACGATCTGCAGTTGTATCCGCAGGCGGCGGGGCATCGCGAGGGCATTGTCGTCGACGTGCGGCGTGTGGTGACGCTCGGCGGTTCGGTGCGCGTCGAGCTCTCGGGTCGCGAGGGCAATCTGCTCGAAGCCGAACTCGATCGCGAAACGTGGCGTGATCTGCAACTCGCGGTCGGCGACGGCGTGACCGCGGTGCCGCGCGCGCTGCGGGTGTTTCCGGCGCAGTGAGGTGGCGGCGCCGCTGTGCGGCGCTGAGGACACGAGAGAACATATCAGCCGTACCGCGTGGATCGCCTGGCATTTGCGGCTCCAATAAAACTCAACTCTGGCAGAACCGGAGACACAACGATGAATTTCCAGCAATTGCGCTTCGTGCGCGAAGCCGTGCGGCAGAACATGAACCTGACCGAAGCGGCGAATGTGCTCTACACGTCGCAGTCGGGCGTATCGAAGCAGATCAAGGATCTCGAGGACGAACTCGGGGTCGACATCTTCATCCGCCGCGGCAAGCGTCTGACCGGGCTCACCGAACCGGGCAAGGCCGTGCATCAGTTGATCGAGCGGATGCTGCTCGATGCGGAGAATCTGCGCCGCGTCGCGCGTCAGTACGCGGATCAGGACAGCGGCCACCTCGTCGTCGCGACCACCCACACGCAGGCACGCTACGCATTGCCGAAGGTGGTTCGGCAGTTCACGTCGGTGTTCCCGAAAGTGCATCTGGCGCTGCGCCAGGGCAGCCCGCAGCAGATCGCGCAGATGATCATCAACGGCGAGGCGGATATCGGCATCTCGACCGAGGCGCTCGACCGTTTTCCCGACATCGTCACGTTCCCGTGCTATTCGTGGCATCACGTCGTGGTGGTGCCGAAGGATCATCCGCTCGTCGGCCGAGCGAATCTGACGCTCGACGAGATCGCCGAATTCCCGATCATCACCTACGACCAGGACTTCACCGGCCGCTCGCATATCGATCAGGCGTTCGCGAAAGCGGGTGCGTTGCCCGACGTCGTGCTGACCGCGATCGACGCCGACGTGATCAAGACCTACGTCGAACTCGGCATGGGCATCGGCGTGGTCGCGGCAATGGCCTACGACCCGAAGCGCGACAGCGAACTCGTCGCGCTCGACACGCAGCATCTGTTCGAGGCGAGCACGACGCGCGTCGGCTTGCGCAAGGGCGCGTTCCTGCGCGCGTACGCCTATCGGTTGATCGAGATGTTCGCGCCGCAGTTGAGCGAGGCAGACATCGCGGCGCAGTTGCGCGAGGCGGCTTAGGGCCGCGAACAGCTTAGGGTGGGACTTGCATTCGCGGGATGGACGCAAAAAAAAGAGTCCTGCCGTGCCCGGCAAGACTCTCTCTAAACACCCGCTATACAGCTATTGGACTAACGGACCTTCTGCTCTTTACGTGACATGGCTATTAGAACTCGTAGCCAACCTGCGCACGTACACCAGCGTCACCAGTCGACGTGACCGACATCGCAGCGTTGACGAGCCACTTATTGTTCCGTGAGCGGTACGTAGCTCCTACTGCTGCGGCGCTGCCGCCCTTATAGGTTGCCCCACCCGCAGCGACGATCGTCTTGCCCGGACCCGACGGCGTCATGTTCGGCATTGCCATCGCTGCTGCGATCCCTGCGTAGGCGTTCTTCGCGACGTCGTTGATCGCCTGGTTGGTCGCGTTGATACGCTGATCGGTGTAGTTGTTGGCCTGCTGAACGCCTTGTGCGACGGAGCTGTTCATCTGACCGACATTAACTGCATCCGTGTCCGCCGTACCCGCTGCGACGTTGGTGATCTGGCGTTCGTGACCCGCTGAACCCACCGATACCGAGTTATCGCGATCCGTCACCGAGCCCTGACCCAACGCCACCGAGTTCGCATTGCCAGCCTGCGAGCCCGTGCCGATCGCCGTCGAGTTGACGCCGGTCGCCGCCGCATTGGTGCCCACTGCTACCGCGTTGTCTGCTGTAGCACTGGCGTTTGCCCCGGCCACGGTGCTGCCCACACCGGTACCCGGCGTCGCTGCATTGGCCACCTCGTCTGTGTTGCGGTCCGGCGACGAAACATCCGGGGTGACCGGTTGAATGTTCGACACCTGGGAACCGAGATCCTTCACCTGCCCGTTGAGATCCGTCACCTGGTCCTGCAACGTCGACAGCTGGCCGAAGTTCACCGCGTCGTACTGGCTCGTGCCGTTGGCCACATTGGTCAGGATCACCGGACCCGCGCCCAGACCTCCACCCAGCGTCACGGAACCGAAGTTCACCGAACCGTCAACGTTACGGTCGTACTGCACCGCGCCCGACAGTTGCGTGCCGACATCGCCCACCTGCGTCTGCAGCTTCGTGATGTCCGTGGTGTTCTGCGTCACCCGGTCATCCAGGTTGGTGACGGCATCGCCTACGCTATGCACGGTCGTAACACGCTGTAGCTCGGCGCGCTGATCGTGCCGTCCGCGTTCATGGTCGAACCGCCACCCAGTGCCTGGGCCATGCTCGATGCCGTGCCGTACAGCTGGCCGCCATTCACCGCGTCCACGCTCGATGCGTTCACCGCGCCTGCGGCCACGCCTGTTACCGTGCGGTCGCCCGCCGTGCCCGCCATGTTCACCACCGTACCGTCGGTGTCCTTGGCAACCGTGATGTCACGGGTGGTCGCGTCCTGCTGCACCAGACCCACCGAGCCATCAGCCAGTCGGTTCTGCACGTTCGTGATAGTCGCGGTGTTCTGCTCGATGTCACTCGCGTTCCGCGTCGTACGGCCGTCGATGTTGGTAACAGCATCGCTGATGCTATGCACCGTCGTTCCGCCCACGCTGTAGCTCGGTGCGCTGATCGTGCCGTCCGGGTTCACGGTCGAACCGCCACCCAGTGCCTGGGCCACGCTCGATGCCGTGCCGTACAGCTGGCTGCCGTTCACCGCGTCCGTGCTGCTAGCCGAAAGCGTACCGGCCGCCACATTCGTGATCTGGCGTTTGAGCGTCGCGTTGCCAACCGACACCGCATCGTCGCGGTCTGCGATGGAATCCGCACCCAGCGCCACCGAATTCGCCGCCTGTGCATTCGCCTTCGCGCCAAGTGCCGCGGATTTGTCGCCCGAGGCAGTCGAAAAGTTACCCATTGCCGCTGCACTTCCTCCGGTGGCAAGGGCGTTGTACCCCAGCGCAGAACTATCCGCACCCTCGGCCATCGCGCCTGCGCCGACCGCGGTTCCATGCGAGCCAGCTACGGTGTATGCGCCCAGCGCTACACCAGAATAACTATCGCTTACGGCCGTGTCGCCAAGTGCAATACCGCCCAGCGAAGCACGAGAGTTAGCTCCGATAGCAACACCATTGATATCCGTGTTGGAGCCGTTGCCCGAGACAAGAGGATTATTCCAGTTAGCGGTTGCTGCGCTGCCCACATTGGCGGATGCGCCCGCACCGACCGCAACCGACTTGGCTGCCGCGATCGCATCGTCCGTGCCATCCTCCAGGCCGCCCGCCTTGAAGTAGCGACTCGCGTTCGCGATTGCCTGGTTGGTCGCGTGCAGCTGCGAACCGTTCACCGCTTCGGTGCTGGTGTCGCTCAGCGCACCGGCCTTCACGCCGCTCAGCGCACGCACGCCCTCGGTGCCGGTGAAGTCCACCATCGTGCCATCCAGACCCTTGGCCACCGTGATGGCCTTGCTGGTTGCGTCCTGCTGCACCAGGCCGACGCTGCCGCCGTCCAGTTGCTGCGTCAGGTTCGTGACCGAGCCTTCGACGTTGGTCACGCGGCCGTCGATGCTGGCGACGCGGTCGTCCACCGTGCTCACGCGGCTGTCCAGGCTGGTAATCGCCGTCGTGTTGCTGGCGATGTTCGTCGTGTTGGCCGTGACGTTCTGGTTGGTCGCGTGCAGCTGCGAACCGTTCACCGCTTCGGTGCTGGTGTCGCTCAGCGCACCGGCCTTCACGCCGCCCAGCGCACGCACGCCCTCGGTGCCGGTGAAGTCCACCATCGTGCCATCCAGACCCTTGGCCACCGTGATGGCCTTGCTGGTTGCGTCCTGCTGCACCAGGCCGACGCTGCCGCTGTCGAGTTGCTGCGTCAGGTTTGTGACCGAGCCTTCGACGTTGGTCACGCGGCTGTCCAGGCTGGTAATCGCCGTCGTGTTGCTGGCGATGTTCGTCGTGTTGGCCGTGACGTTCTGGTTGGTCGCGTGCAGCTGCGAACCGTTCACCACTTCGGTGCTGGTGTCGCTCAGCGCACCGGCCTTCACGCCGCTCAGCGTGCGCACGCCATTCGCGCCGGTGAAGTCCACCGTCGTGCCATCCAGACCCTTGGCCACCGTGATGGCCTTGCTGGTCGCGTCCTGCTGCACCAGGCCGACGCTGCCGCTGTCGAGTTGCTGCGTCAGGTTCGTGACCGAGCCTTCGACGTTGGTCACGCGACCGTCGATGCTGGTGACGCGGTTGTCCACCGTGCTCACGCGGCTGTCCAGGCTGGTAATCGCGGTCGTGTTGCTGGCGATGTTCGTCGTGTTGGCCGTGACGTTCTGGTTGGTCGCGTGCAGCTGCGAACCGTTCACCGCTTCGGTGCTGATGTCGCTCAGCGCACCGGCCTTCACGCCGCCCAGCGTGCGCACGCCATTCGCGCCGGCGAAGTCCACCGTCGTGCCATCCAGATCCCTGGCCACCGTGATGGCCTTGCTGGTCGCGTCCTGCTGCACCAGGCCGACGCTACCGCTGTCGAGTTGCTGCGTCAGGTTTGTGACCGAGCCTTCGACGTTGGTCACGCGGCCGTCGATGCTGGTGACGCGGTTGTCCACCGTAGTCACGCGGCTGTCCAGGTCGGTGATGTTCGTCGTGTTGGCCGTGACGTTCTGGTTGGTCGCATATAGCTGGCTGCCGTTCACCGCGTCCGTACTGCTGTCCGACAGCGTGCCGGCTGCCATATTCGTGATCTGGCGTTTGAGCGTCGCGTTGCCGACCGAAACCGCATCGCCGCGGTCGGCGATCGAACCCGCGCCCAACGCCACCGAGCGATCCTCCAATGCAGAGGAATTTAAACCCAGTGCGATCGATCCATACCCTTCCGATCGAGCGTTCGAACCTACTGCCGCAGAGAAGTCCCCTGACGAACTGGCAAGAGCACCAACCGCAGCAGAGTTGATCCCCGCCGACTCGGCATACGAACCGACCGCCGCGGACCAGTCCCCAGTCGATTTGGTCCGATCACCAAGTGCAGTAGAGCCTTTCCCTTCCGAGAAGGATTGGTTTCCGAGCGCCGTGGACCTGATCCCTGCCGTGTACGCTTGGTAACCGAGCGCCGTGGACCAGTCCCCTTCCGAACGTGCCTCCAAACCGATCGCGGTTGAGGAATCTCCTGTCGACGAAGCGTACGTACCCATCGCCAGGGAGGCATTCCCTTTCGAATTAGCTAGCTGCCCAATTGCAATCCCAGCGTCACCTATGCTCGTTGCGCCAAACCCCACAGCGACCGAGTTTTGGCCCGCAGCAACCGACGTAAAGCCGAGTGCTGTAGCCCCTTGTGCGGATGCGAAGGACTCTGCGCCCACTGCTGTGGAGCCTAGCTCGAAAGCATAGGCATTTGAGCCGAGTGCGCTTGACTTGACGCCGTCGGCATGTGCAAAGCGGCCAATTGCGGTCGCCCTGTCCGCCGTGGCACTGGCGGCATCACCCAATGCGACAGTGCCATCACCGGCTGCGGTCGCATCCAGGCCGATGGCAGTAGCGCTATATGCGTTTGCCGACGTACCAGAATTCGCAGAAGCCTTATCCCCTATAGCGATATTGCCGTCCTGTGAACCATCAGTCGTAGCGCCTGATCCAATTGCGATCGACTTTGATCCCTTGGCAACACCTCCGCCAGCGTTGTACTGTGCGTGCGCTACCGGCGCCCACGAGGCTGCGGCCACAACCGCAGTCGCGACAACTGCACAAACCTTTGCCTTGTTACGCTTGCCGCGCGCAGCCGCATTCTCGGAGGCTGCCACCCACGACCCAAGGGCTTCGTTCCAGATGGTGCGATAGGACTTGTTCATGACATGATTCCTTTGAAGGTTCGAAAAAGAATTGAGTTATGCGAACTAATGCCAAATCGCCGTTGCCATTTCGTGCTGTTCAATATCAGCGGCAAAAACGGGGGAGATGACGATCCAGAAAGCTCATGGCCGCAGTAGGAATCGGCCAGATTCTGCCGAGTCAATCTAGGTCCGGCCTTTGCTAAATCTTTGTGACTGGCTTCAGTCTATATTTTTGAGATGGAACAAAAATAGGTCAGGTCCGAATCGGCGCGGGCCGGTATCGGAGCGCGGCAGCGCTTGCGGTAGCGGTGCTGCCTGCTAACGTGGAGAGCGTGACAAGGTCGGAAATCTTGAGGCGGCGACAGATCGTGGAAAGTGCGTCCCCATTCGTTTCATCAAGCATCAGCAGTTCAGCGATGTCCGTCGTCAATACGGGTTTGGATGACTGCAACCGGGCGCCGCGTGGCGGCGTCTAGCGCATCGCTTACAATCGCCGCCATGAATATCTCGACTTCTTCTCTCCCGATTCCTCCCAGCCATCCCGCCGCGCCGACGCTCCCGCGCATCGCGGTGCTCGCGACCGGCGGCACGATCGCCGGCGCGGCCCCGGATGCGGCCAATACGTCGGGCTATCAGGCGGGCGTCGTCGGCGTCGATCAGCTGCTCGCGGCGGTGCCGGCGTTGTCTACGGTCGCGCGAATCGCGCCCGAGCAGATCGCCAGCGTCGACAGCAAGGACATGTCGCTGCCGCTGTGGACCACACTCGCGCAACGCATCAACGCGCTGCTCGCGACGGACGACGTAGACGGCGTGGTGGTCACGCACGGCACCGATACGCTCGAGGAAACCGCCTATCTGCTGCATCTGACCGTCAAGTCGGACAAGCCGGTCGTGCTGACCGCGGCGATGCGCCCAGCGTCGGCGCTCTCCGCCGACGGTCCGCTGAACCTGCTAAACGCGGTGACGGTCGCCGCGCACGCGGCGGCACGCGGGCAGGGCGTGCTGGTCGCGTTTAACAACCGGATTCATAGCGCGCGCGACGTCGTGAAAACGAGCACCTATGCGGTCGATGCGTTCCAGTCGCCTGAGATTGGCGCGCTCGGCTGGGTGCAGGATGGCCGCGTCGAGTTCCAGCGCGGCGTGGTGCGCGCGCATACGGTCGCGAGCGAATTCGCGATCGATGCGGCGTGGCCGCAGGTGGAGATCGTCCCGAGCTATGCGGGCGTGTCGCGGATCGCCATCGATGCGCTGGTCGCCGCGGGTGTGCGCGGCATCGTCGTGGCGGGTACGGGCAATGGCTCGATCCACCAGTCGTTGCAGCAGGCACTGGCGGATGCCGCGTTGCGCGGCGTGGCGGTGGTGCGCTCGTCGCGCGTGGGTTCGGGGCATGTGATGCGCAACGGAGCGGCGGCCGACGATGCGCTCGGTTTCGTCAGCGCGGGTTCGCTGAATCCGTACAAGGCGAGGGTGCTGCTGATGCTGGCGCTGGCCGCGGGCCACACTGCGCCGGCGGCGTTGCAGAAGGTGTTCGATACGTATTGATTGGCGAATCCGACAGCCGGACACCCGACGACGACGTCTGACCGACCAAGGCTTCCCCGTCACCGACGGGTGCCGCTGCGGACCCCACTTGCCGCTCTCAGCCCAGAGCGGCGCGATTTGCCCGTTGCGCCGCGCCGGCAACCCAAGCTGCCGTGCAACGAACGGGCGCCCCACCTGTGTTCACCGTGACGTCTCCGATGCCGAAGCGGCAACCGGCGGAATCAACGGCGAGCTGAACTGAAGAGGAAGCACGAAGACCTCAAGCCGCCTTCGCTTCTTCACTGTCCGGCGCCTGCGCGACCTCATGATTCGCCATGATTTCGAGCGCGCGCACCATCGCCGAGTGATCCCACGCCTTGCCGCCGTTCGCGGCGCAGACGCTGAACAGTTGCTGCGCGCTCGCGGTATGCGGCAGCGCGATGCCGAGCTTACGCGCGCCATCGAGCGCGAGATTCAAGTCCTTCTGATGCAACTCGATCCGGAAACCCGGATTGAACGTGCGCTTCGTCATGCGCTCGCCATGCACTTCGAGAATCCGCGACGACGCGAAGCCGCCCATCAGCGCGCGCCGCACGCGCTCTGGGTCGGCGCCCGAGCGCGACGCGAACAGCAGCGCTTCCGCGACCGCTTCGATGTTCAGCGCGACGATGATCTGGTTCGCGACCTTGCAGGTCTGACCCGCGCCGTTGTCGCCGATCAGCGAGATGTTCTTGCCCATCAGTTCGAACAATGGCCTGGCCAGCGCAAAGGCTTTCTCGGGACCGCCGACCATGATCGTCAGCGACGCATCCCGCGCGCCGATTTCGCCGCCCGACACCGGCGCATCGAGATAGTCGACGCCGAGCGCGTTGATCTTCTTCGAGAACGCCTGGGTGTCGAGCGGCGAGATCGAGCTCATGTCGATGACGAGCTTGCCTTTGGTGAGGCCGGCGGCGACGCCGTCGTCGGCGAACAGCACGTTGGCGACGTCAGGTGTGTCCGGCACCATGATGATGACGATGTCGGCGGCCTGCGCGACCGCGGTCGAACTGGCGACCACGCTCGTGCTCTTCGCGATGTCGTCCGGCACCGGATACGCGCCGTTCACGAACAGCGCGTGTCCGCCCTTGATGAGGTTGCGCGCCATGTGCGCGCCCATGATGCCGAGTCCGATGAAGCCGATCTTTGCCATGTATGTGAATCTCCAGGGTTATTAGGGGACGTGCGTTGAGGACCTTCAGGGAGCCGTGATGATCCTTGAGCCGCCTCAAGCCGCCGCGTGTGCCGCGCCGCGCGCCTGACCTGCCACGCTTTGCACCCAGCCGAGGCCGGCATCGGTCGTCGTGCGCGGCTTGTATTCGCAACCGACGTAGCCGTCGTAGCAGAGCGAGTCGAGCAGCGCGAACAGATACGGATAGTTGATCTCGCCGGTGCCCGGTTCGTGCCGCCCGGGGTTGTCCGCGAGCTGGATATGCGCGATCTGCGCGAGGTTCTTTTCGATCGTCGCCGCGAGTTCGCCTTCCATCCGCTGCATGTGATAGATGTCGTATTGCAGGAACAGATTGTCCGAGCCGACTTCGCGAATCACGTCGAGTCCATCGCGCGAACGGTTCAGCGCGAAGCCCGGAATGTCGTACGAGTTGCATGGCTCGACGAGCAGCCGGATGCCGGCCTTCTTGAGCTCGCGCGCGGCAAAGCGCAGGTTGTCGACGATCGTTGCGCGGGCGGTGTCGGCATCGACGTTCGCGCCCGGAATGCCGACGAGGCAGTTCAGTTGCGGCACCTTCAACGCGCTTGCGTATTCGATCGCGCGGCCCACGCCTTCCTGAAACTCGGCGACCCGATCGGGCAGGCACGCGATGCCGCGTTCGCCGGCTTCCCAGTTGCCGGCCGGCAGGTTGTGCAGCACCAGCTTGAGGTGGTTCTGTTGCAGACGTTCGCTCAATTCGGCGATCGAATACGGATAGGGAAACAGGAATTCGACGGCATGAAAGCCGGCGTTGGCCGCTGCCGCGAAACGGTCGAGGAACGGCACTTCGTTGAACAGCATCGTCAGGTTCGCTGCGAATTTAGGCATGGTGCTTTTGTCTCTCAGGTCGGTCAGGGAATGGCGCGCTGGTCGTGATGAGGCGAGGGCGCAGAGCATGAACTCGGCCCTCGCGTATCGAGCGCGCTGAATACTGCGAATACCGCGAAGACGCAACGCTCAATCGAGCAGGCTGATCGCCGTCGGCGCGTCCTCGCGCTTTTCCGCGAGTTCCTCGAACTCGTTGATCGCGTCGATCTCGGTGCCCATCGAGATGTTGGTCACGCGTTCGAGAATCACCTCGACGATCACCGGCACGTTGAACTCGGCGAGCATCGACTGCGCTTTTTGCAGCGCCGGCTTCAGCTCTTCGGGCTTGAACACGCGAATCGCCTTGCAGCCGAGACCTTCGGCGACCGCGACGTGATCGACGCCATAGCCGTTCGTCTCCGGCGAGTTGATGTTCTCGAAGCCGAGCTGCACGCAGTAGTCCATCTCGAACGCGCGCTGTGCCTGGCGAATCAGGCCGAGGTACGAGTTGTTTACGACGACATGCACGTACGGCAGCTTGAATTGCGCGCCGGCCGCGAGCTCCTCGATCATGAACTGGAAGTCGTAGTCGCCGGACAGCGCGACGATCGGCCGTTGCGGGTCGGCCGCGCGCACGCCGAGCGCCGCCGGAATCGTCCAGCCGAGCGGCCCGGCCTGGCCGCAGTTGATCCAGTTGCGCGCCTTGTACACGTGCAGGAATTGCGCGGCGGCGATCTGCGACAGGCCGATCGTGCTCACGTAGCACGTGTCGCGGCCGAACACCTGGTTCATCTCTTCGTAGACGCGCTGCGGCTTCATCGGCACGTTGTCGAAGTGCGTCTTGCGCAGCATCGTGCGCTTGCGTTGCTGGCAATCGGCAACCCACGCACCGCGATCCTTCAGCTTGCCCGCGGCCTTCCATTCGCTGGCGACTTCGACGAACAGTTCGAGCGCGGCCTTCGCGTCCGACACGATGCCGAGATCCGGGCCGAACACGCGGCCGATCTGCGTCGGTTCGATATCGACGTGCACGAACTTGCGGCCCTTCGTATAGACATCGACGCTGCCGGTGTGACGGTTGGCCCAGCGGTTGCCGATGCCGAGCACGAAGTCGGACGCGAGCATCGTCGCGTTGCCGTAGCGATGCGAGGTCTGCAGACCGACCATGCCGACCATCAGCGGATGGTCGTCGGGAATCGCGCCCCACGACATCAACGTCGGGATCACCGGCACGCCGAGCGTTTCGGCGAACTTCACGAGCAGGTCTTCGGCTACGGCGTTCAGCACGCCGCCGCCCGACACGATCAGCGGCCTGTCGGCATCGTTGAGCAGCGTCAGCGCGGCCTCGATCTGCTTGCGGGTTGCCTTCGGCTTGTAGACCGGCAGCGGCTCGTACGTGTCGATGTCGAATTCGATTTCGGCGAGCTGCACGTCGATCGGCAGATCGACCAGCACCGGGCCCGGGCGGCCCGAGCGCATCAGATGGAACGCCTGCTGGAACACGCGCGGCACCAGCGCCGGCTCGCGCACGGTCACGGCCCACTTGGTGACGGGCTTGGCGATCGATTCGATATCGACGGCCTGGAAGTCTTCCTTGTACAGACGCGCGCGCGGCGCCTGGCCTGTGATCGCCAGAATAGGAATCGAGTCGGCCTGCGCGGAGTACAAACCGGTGATCATGTCGGTGCCGGCGGGGCCCGAGGTGCCGATGCACACGCCGATGTTGCCCGGCTGGGCACGCGTGTAGCCCTCGGCCATGTGCGACGCACCCTCCACATGGCGCGCGAGCACGTGGCTGATGCCGCCGGCTTTGCGCATCGCCGAGTAGAACGGGTTGATCGCGGCGCCCGGCACGCCGAAGGCGGTATCGATGCCTTCTTTTTCGAGCACCAGAACAGCGGCGTCGACGGCTCTCATTTTGGCCATGAATATCTCCTCAAGGTCGGGGAATTACGTCGGTTGAGGGACACTGTAGGCCTGCGCCAAAGGTTTGATAAGATCAGTCCGGGTCGCTTATTCCGAAACAAAAAGTATGGAATGACGTGAAGCCCGGCGCACGGCCGGCATCAGCCCGGCAAGAGACAGGTGGGAGACGAACATGGACCGCTTCAAACAGATCGAAACCTTCGTGCGGGTCGCCGATGCGGGCAGTCTCGCGGCGGCGGCGCTGGAGGAAGGGGTGTCGCCCGTGATTCTCGGGCGGCGCATCGATGCGCTCGAGAAGCGCCTCGGCGTGAAGCTGATGTATCGCACGACACGGCGGCTCGTGGTCAGCGAGGACGGCGCCGCGTTTCTCGAACGCTGCCGCGGGCTTCTCAGCGAATGGGATCAGGCGGAAAACGAACTGAGCGCGGGGCGCCGCGCGGTGAACGGCCATCTGATCGTGTCGGCGCCCGCCGCGTTCGGGCGTAAGCACGTCGCGCCGCTCGCGCCCGCGTTTTTACGCGACAAACCCGAGTTGCAGATGTCGTTCAATCTGACCGACCGGGTCGTCGATCTGGTGCGCGAGGGCTACGATCTGTCGATCCGCATAGGCGGCGCGGTCGATCCGAACTTCGTCGCGGTGAAGCTCGCGTCGAACCGGCGCGTGGTGTGCGGTACGCCCGACTATTTTCGCCGTCACGGCAAGCCGAAGACGCTCGAGGATCTGCCGGCCCACAACTGTCTCGCGTTCAATCTGCAAGGCGGGCAGAACCGCGGCTGGTATTTCCGCCGCAACGGCAAGCTCGCGACGGTGCGGGTGGGCGGCTCGCTCGACTGCAACGATGGCGAACTGCTGCATCGCTGGGTTTCGGAGGGGCTCGGACTCGGCTGGCGTTCGACGTGGGAAATCCAGCGGCAGCTCGCGCGCGGCGAGCTCGAAACCGTGCTCGACGAATATGCGCTGCCCGATTACGACATCCTTGCGGTCTATCCGCAGCAGCGCTTCGTGCCGGCGCGCGTGCGCTATTTCATCGACTATCTGAAAGACATGTACGCGAGCGACGACTACTGGAGCCGGCCATCGTACTAGCTGGCGAGCCGCGCGCGCAGGCGATCGCGATCTTTCCTGCGAATGCTCGCCTGAGTCGGGAATAAACTCGGTCTATGGCCAGTTCTGCTGTGAAAGACACGTCAGGAACGACACCTCGCGGGGCGCGCAACCGCAGCGACCCGCACGACGCAGCCGCCATGCCCTTGGAGGGGCCCACGTGGTCCAGACCGATTCAGACGCCGATGCCGATGCAGCGAAAAGCCGCCGCTTCCAGCAGCTGGCGTTGCCGCATCTCGACGCCGCGTACAACCTCGCGCGCTGGCTGTGCGGCAATCCGAACGATGCCGAGGACGTCGTGCAGGAAGCATTCATGCGCGCGTTCCGCTTCTTCGATACGTTTCGCGGCGACTCTGCGCGGCCGTGGCTGCTCGCGATCGTGCGCCGCACCTGGTACACGGAATGGCGGCGGCGCGCGCCGTCGCACGACATGCTGGAATTCGACGAAACGATGGACGGCGCGACACTCGACGGCTGGAGCGCGGGCGGCGACGATCCCCAGACGCTGCTGATCCGCGACGAGGATGCACGCCAGGTACACGACGCGTTGGCGCGTTTGCCGGTCGAGTATCGCGAGGTGCTGATCTTGCGCGAGCTCGAGGAGATGGGATATCGGGAGATCGCGGTGGTGGCCGATGTGCCGATCGGTACGGTGATGTCGCGGCTCGCGCGTGGGCGGCGCAAGCTGGCGGAGGTGTTGATGGCGCAGCAGCGAGGCGGGGGGGAGTCGGTTGGCGGGGGGCGCAAAGGCGGGCAGGGTGGCCCGCGCGGGTCGACGGGAGCGCCGTCGGATCAGGCCGCGCAGTCCGACCGACTCGCGCGGTCAGCGCCCTCCGCGCCGCCTGCGTCCTGCCCGCAGCCCGCACGAAGTTCCGGCGATGGTCGCCCGGCATCGGCGGCGGGGGTGCCCGCCACCGCAACAGTGACACAGCTCCGGGCGTTTGCCGACGGCCGGCCCCTCAACATTCCCGGCGCTGTCGCCGACCCCGCTCAGGAGACGCCGGATGGACTGTAACGAAGCTCGGCCGCTCCTCGATGCGAACGCCGATCACGAACTGCCGGCGCCCGATGCGCGCCGGGTCCAGCAGCATATCGAGAGCTGCGACGACTGCCGGCGCGCGAGCGACAACCTGCGCGCGCTGAGCGGCGCGCTGCGCGCGGCGCCGTATCATCGGGCGCCGCAGTCGTTGCGGGCGCGGATCGTGGCGGGCTTGCCCGGCGCGGTCGAGGGAGGAACTGTTACGGGGGCCGGCACGGCTACTGGGGCCACCACGGCTATTGGGGCCATGGATATCGCGGCGGTTGGGGCGGTCATGGCGGCTGGGGCGCGCAGGGATACCCAAGGGGTGGTATGGGCGGCGGCGGCCATTACTGGGGCGGTGGCGGCGGTCACGGGCGTTCACATTGAACGCTACAGAGATGCGCTCGTCGTGTTCAACAGTTCCCCGACAGCTGAGGCCGTGCGTGACCTGGACGCAACCCGCCGACGCGCGGCAGCGTCGGGACCGTGCGGTGACCAGTTTCAGCCTCCATTGCATGTCGACGAGTCTTTCAACACCTCCACTGTCAATTCACCTGACCTATGACGATAAGCAGAACTATCCGACACCGGAAGAGCGCGGACGTCGAAATTTGACTCCGGCCTTTCTGGCGGAGCTGTCTATTGCCCGCGCGATAGAGAGTGACGCCAGGCGGCGGCACGTCCGGCGTGATTGAAGCGAAGACCCGGGCTCTTGGGGCTCCGCTGCTTCCATTAGTCCCTGGTTGCATTGTCGACCTTGTCCTCTGCGTCGTATGGGGGGTATTTAAACGCCTGCTGAAGGGGGCTGTGGATATATACTTACGAATTAATCTGTAAAACTAAACGTACAGGCAACGCCATTTAATAATATTTATTACAAAAGAAGCATTCTTGGCAGCGCCGCGAACTTCGCGTAATAAGGATATTGAATGAATGTGCTCGTCGTCGACGATAATGAGTTCGCCGCGGACAGTCTGGCCTTCCTGCTGGACTGCATTGGTCACCGCGCCGTTATGGCGCACGACGGGGAGACTGCGCTGGAACTGCTCCATGCCGGCACTTTCGAACTCGTTTTCCTGGACGAAAACCTCCCCGACATCAACGGCAGTGCCGTCGCGCTGTCGCTGCTGGACAGGCCAGTCTTCCCCCGACCCTTTGTTGCGTCCATGACGGGTGACAGCGATAGCAACGAAGAGTTTGCCCGGCTCTTCGATGTGTGTCTGCAAAAGCCCTTCTCCCTCGAAGCACTCATGCAAGTCATCGAAGATGCTCGCTGCAGCAGCGATGCGAGCGTTCTCCTGGCCGCCTAGGCATTGCTTTGCTGTCTGCTGCGGTGACGCCGGCGGTCGAGCGGGTATTCCACAGGGAAATTGATAATGACCCGGCGTCAGACGAGAATGCTTCTCGCGCTGCCAGTCCCATACCCCGTCGCATTAGCGTGGGGCGCTTTGACGTTTCTTCTTCGCTATCGAAAATTCCAAGGACACCGGACGCGACTATAAGCTTATTGTCCGGGGTAATCGTCACGCTTGCCGTACAGCGCGCTTGTCGTCGTCCTGCTCTTTGCCATTCGCATGACCCCCACAATTCGAAGCGTTCCGAGTGAACGGCGGTGTCGGCGCCGCCTCCCCGTCAATATCAGCTTTGGCGGACGCGGTGGCAAATTTGAGCACTGGCCTCATGCCGGGCATGCTGCCAACAGAACCGGAACCTTGGCCTGCACTACGCAGGAATCCTCTCAGACTGCAAACGCCGAGGCCGGACCACATCATTTTCCGCGCCCTCTCGACAGCGGTGTCCTGTCCGCTTGGGCGCAGGCGAGCCTTCATTCGGCTACTAGCGAATCCGAAGCTGATTCAGTTGGCGCTCTGTGGTTTCCGGCTTGTCGGATGCGGCGCGAGCAGGCGGTTCCCCCCCCCCCCGGCAGTACGGTGGCGATTGCGTGCTTCATGATGGATTGTGAGCCTCTGGGCGACGCCAGCTCGACGGTGTAGCGGTCAAACGATTCGATTTTCCCGGTCAGGCGGATGCCGGTCTTGAGAAAGACGCTCACAGTCGTCTTGTCTCTGGACGACATCTGAAAAGCCTTCTTCTACGGAGGGCGGAAGGACCATCAGGAGCTCCAGCATTATGGATGTGAGCCAGTCGACGGTAACGCGACTGCGACATGCCATCAGTGCGAGTATGGGAACTGCTGACGGCTCACGAGTGGCCCTCAAAGCCGACGTTTGAGATTGTCGCCCGAGGTCAGGTCTCATTTCTCGACCAGAACATCGAAGGCTTCGCGCGCGTCCTTCAGTTCCTGCATGGCCCCGCGAATCTGGCCAATCCCAAAGTCGATGGATGCTCATGTGAGTCTCCTGCGTAGTGCGCTTCGAGCCGTAGTGACGCGGCTTGTACTTCTCGCGCGGCGCTCACCACACGCACGAGGGCGCGTGCCTCCGCCGAGACCTTTTTTCTTTCATCGTCGTTGATTCCTTGGGGGCGGGCGCGACCACGGCCCGAACGCTTCGGTCGGCGTTTGGCGTTGCTTCCCTGAGACTGCCTGCGTTGGAAGCACGCAATGCGCCGACTCTAAAAGATGCGTCGGATTTAATCGGTGCGGAACGTCACAGACGGTCGTTGCTGGAGCCAGCCGCGTCATCGGTCCGGAAAATCTGCTGCCGACAAGACTATCGCGGTGCCGGTCTTCTTGAGCATTCTTCTTTCGACGGCTGCCGTTATGCGCTGGTGTCCGTCGGCAAATGCTTTCAATGTGCGCGCCTCATTAGCACCGGCCGGCAACCAGAAATGCCGTTCGAGCGCGTCGCGGCTGATTGAGCATTGCACCGACTGGTTGCGAAAAGATGCAACGAAAGCAACCACTTTTCCGTCTGAAGAAACGCAGGGTTCCGCGGTGATGGTGTCGTCCATAGTTGTATAGATTCCTTATTGACCGAACGCAGGATTACCGCCCGAAAGCACCCGCTGACATACCTGGTCAATAATAAATCAGACCGCCCCCCGGCGTTGACCGCTATCGAGCCCTTTCGTTAAGCGGAAGCGTCACCGCAGCCCATAGAGTAACCGGGCGCAGTGCAGTCGGGATGGTTCGCAGCGGCGCCACATTCTTCGAGGCCGCAGGTACATGAGAGGACGCCGAAATTAGTCATTGGGGAGGTGCTAAACTTGAGTCTGAAAGCGCATGAAGAAGGAAAAGGTCGTGCGCGACAGCTTCACCATGCCGAAGTCCGACTACGAAAAAATCGCGGTACTGAAACAGAAGTGTCTCGGCGCTGGCGTGTCGGTTAAAAAGAGTGAGATTCTTCGCGCTGGCCTGCTCTTGCTGGACTCAGCTTCCACTACCGAGGGTCTGCTGGCAGCTATTTCTGCAGTGGAAACCGTCAAGACCGGTCGGCCGGCAAAATTGTAGCGATACAGCGCCCTCGGTGCGCTGTCAGTGCGCCCCGGAGGGCGAGCACACGGCCTTCATGGATTGGGACGCGCTCGCTGGATTTGATACGACCGAACAGATTTTTCAACCTGCATTGCATGACCGTCGATTGCTTCACCGGCTGTATCGACTCGGGAGCGACCATGCCAGACAAGCACCTTTCCAGTAAGTTTGATGCGGACCTCAACTTTCTTTCATCAAGGCTTCTCGAGATGGGAGGACTTGTGGAGTCACAGATTGCATACGCGCTCGAGGCTGTAAAAGAATTCGATACGGTACTCGTTGACCAGGTCCTCGAGGGTGAACATCGGCTCAATGCCATGGAAATCAAAATCGACGAGGAGGTCACCAATATCATTGCTCGTCGACAGCCCGCCGCCCGTGACCTGCGATTCCTGATGGCCACTTCGAAGTGCATTACCAACCTGGAGCGTGCGGGCGACGAAGCGCGGAAAATAGTGAAACGTATGCGGCGCATCCACGCGAACGGCGGAGGGCTAAACGTCAACACCGCTGAAATCAAGGCTTCCGGCGAAATGGCCGTGCACATCCTGCGCAGAGCGCTGGACGCGTTCGCACGGATGGATACAGTTGCCGCTGCACAGATTGTCCGCGATGACGAAGCTATCGATAGCGAGTTCCGGGCGTTCGTGCGCAAGCTCGTCACATACATGGCGGAAGACCCTCAAACCATCTCGATTGGACTGGACTACCTGTTCATTGCGAAGGCTATTGAGCGTATCGGCGACCACGCGAAGAACATCGCCGAATTTGTGATTTATGTCGTCAAGGGTGCCGATGTTCGCCATGTATCCCAAGAACAACTTGAGCGGGATGCCTCGGGTAGCTGAGATTGAAGCAGGCGATGCACCGCCACAGTCCAAATCTCAAATTCTGGGGACGTAATAAGGAAAGGGGGTGATGCGCCTGCTCGTACATCGGGAATTCTTAGGCGAGAAGGCCCTTACATGAAATCAGTCAGGCATCGAAGGCAGATAGAACGCGAGCACCGGCGAGAGTCCTTGCCCCGAACGCTCCTTCGACTTTGGGCTCGGTCGAAAAGAATTACCTCATCTGGGGGATTCTGCGGCTGGTCCTCGGCCTGGTGCAAATGACGTTTGCCGTCGCGGCGATTGTCTGCATGATTTTTGTCGGATTGTCGTCGACTACGGTCACGTGCATTGCGATTGCGACCATCGCCACGCTGGTAAGTCGTACGCTGTTTCGCAGTCGGCGCGGAGCGCGCCGGTAAGGGCTCTTGTTTTTTTGCCTTTATCAGCGGATTTCACTACCTGGTCTCCATGGAGGCGAGCACACGCAGATGGCGGCCAACTTTGAAATCGAGTAGCCTGCGCCATAGCGAACAGCGGTACGCGAATTCCGGAAATCTAGGCGACGGGTTGCACTGGCCTGGGTTGCTCTCTCGTCAAACCGGTGTCTTTGGAAGCGCTCCTGCTGGCGCGTTGACATTAACAGCGCTCGCGGCTCGAAGCATGCGTGAGACAACTTGCCTCGAAAGCGATTTGAGGGACGTGCTTCTGGTTTCTGTCATTGCTTCGCGGGTCTTGGGGACCGAAATGAGGCGGATTTACCAGTACAAGCTTTTTATCGTCGAGGTAGAGGCCCTGCCCGTCACCGGCCAGGGGCATGGAAGCGGCTACGCCTCACCGCAGGGATATGTCGCGCTTGTAACCGTCAGGCGCGAGGGCGATACGGGAGTACTCTTCTCCCCTCTCCGGTTAGGTGCCGCGAGCGGACGCCTCTTCGCAACGGAAGAAGATGCGCTCGCAACCGGTGTCAGTGCTGCGCAACGTGTCATTGACGACACATTGAGCTCCGACTGAATTAGTGCTGCGGCCTCTCATCTCCGTTCTGCAATGACTTCCATGAAAGTCATCGTGGGTTTGCCTCGTCCACAGCCGGCAAATAAACAATCATCCCCAATCTGCCTGATGGCTAATCTGTGGTCAGAATTTCCGTTCCCAGCGGTTTCGACCAACCAGGGGTCGCTCCGAAGAACTGATGCCGGATTGCGGGAAACTGGTAAGGTCAATCTGTTAAGAGACGCAGCAGCAGGCTTCCTCGCGTCGAAAGGAGTGGCAGCTCGACGAAAGCGCATGAGGACAAGCGGAATTATCAAAACACTGACGATAATAAAAATCGACGCAATCACATACTTTGACGGAGCTGCAGGAATCGGAACCGGCCATAGCAGATACTCAAGTGCGATTCCTATCGCGAGCGCTGCCAGGTAAAATACCGGAGCCGGGACACGAATGCCAGGCCCTGCCGCCGTTGCTTCCGGGTTCATAATTCTCTCTTTCTCCTGCACAGCCGAAGCATTAGCTGGTGTCTGCTGGTGGCATTTGGCGAGGATTTTCGTTTTCAGCCGACCACGTTGAGACCATTGCTGGCATCGCCCAGGATGTCCATCCGTGTCTGGGCGTTTCGCTGTCCCTGGTCTTCGAAACAGTTGTTAACGTGAGTCCTCGCAACGTGCGCGGCGATACTCGCCGAGGGGGAGAAGGATGAAAACGTAGTTCTTCAGTTCAAGCGAAATCCAGCTCACAACATGCTTGTCGCATGTCTCTGGTCGCATTGGTCGGGTGCGGGTGAGCCGGATATGTTTTTGTTTGCTGCTATTACGGACGAGCCGCCGCGGGAGATTGCTGCTGCGGGGCACGACCGCTGCATCATCCCAATCAAGCCGGAGCGCATCGACGTATGGCTGAATCCCGATGCATCCGACCTTGGGGCGCAATACGCGATTCTTGATGACAGAGACCGGCCGTTCCATGAACATCGGCTAATCGAGCAGCGACTGCTCGCCCTCAGCGTGCTTCGCACGCGGCGTCCGTGGCGGCGGCGGGAATGCCTCTGCATGCATTTCCTCCGCTGGGTACAACTGTAGAAACGACCTCGCTTCGTCTGTGCTGCGGCAAGAAAGCCAGTCATCCCCGTCGCGGACGTAGACCCTATCGGGACACATTTCCTCAAGTCCGGCTCCAGACCGCCGTAATACCAAGGGCGGTCACGGCAGCATAGCCAACCGCAGGACGTTCGCAGGAACTGAACACCACGCTGGGTTGTTCCGCGAACGGATTTTACGCCGGTGCTTTCGGGGTGCGAAAGTTTCTCCTGTGAATCAGCTCGACACGACGGCGCGGCCATTACCCAGTTCGACGACACAGGCTTGGAAACCGTCTCAAACCCGGATAAGACGGCTCAAAAGAAACACAACAAATGGGGAATAGAAGGATGAAGCTACTTTTTGGTTTGCTTGCAGTCGCCACGCTGGCCGGCTGCTCAACTTATGCGGTTCCGAGGTACTCGATTTCTGCCGACAATGTGGTCGCCTTGAAGTCGACTGTGGTCAACGGTGTTGGTGTGGGCGCATTCACCCAATCGCCGATGTCGAACCAAAGCCCGAACGAGATAATGTGTCGAGGTGTCGGACCTATCAAGACGCCGGACGGTGAGCCATTCGCCGACTTCGTAAAGAGTGGGCTTGTGTCAGAGCTCAAAATCGCTGGGGTGTACGCGCCCGGTGCCCCGGTCCAGCTTACGGGGCGATTGGACAGTATCGACTTTTCGTCAGTCTCTGGTGCGTGGAATCTCGGATTGACCGTTTCGTCGTCGAATGGTCGCAGCTTGAGCGTTGCCGAAAACTATTCATACGCGTCCAGCTACTATGGCGAAACTGCCTGCAACCAGACTGCTCAGGCGTTGATGCCAGCGGTGCAGGACCTGATTGCAAAGGTTGTGCATTCCCCGGAGTTCACGACGCTGTTGAAGTAACGTAGTCCGGGCGACTAAGCTGGGACCGGCCTACCCGCGTCCCCGACCGAACTCAAAAAGGGAATGGCGACAGGGAAAGCTTCTCACTTGTGATGAGTTTGCGAGAAGATTAGGCGTAGTCCTGTGATTTTCTCGTAATCTTATCAGTCGTGCGATAAGATTATCGCCGGTCAAAAGCATGTCTCCAGACCACTGCTCGGACCGGCGCCTCGAAACTTTTGCGTCAGTTCTCCGCGTCGGGCTGACTCCTTGGCTCCGCCTGAATAGATGCCTCCAGAGTCATGGCATTGTCAGCGAGCCGTGAAATTAACGGGTATTTGTCCATCGGAATCTCGAATCGACGAGCATTTCGGACCTGTGGCACAAGTCATACATCAGCCATCGTGGGCGCATCGCCGAAAACGAAATTGCCCACGCGACGTTCCGATTTGAGCTTATCCTCAAGCGACTGGAAGCCAGCATCAATCCAGTGTCGGTACGGTAACTGGAGCGCCGGTAGCGACGTCGCATGGGCGGCCGGATGTTGCCAAAGGGGCTAATCCTTTCCTGAGGCGTCGCCGCAGCAGCGGACAGCGCCTCCAGTTTTTGGCTTCCTGTGGACGCTCTGCCGGCTACTTCCCGTCAGCGGTACCAGGGAACTCTGCGGTCGCGTGTTTAGCCGTATGCCTGCTCAGGAAAAGCGAAAGTGCCGTGACACATGGGACCGTTCGCAGACGGCCCCATGCTCCTTTCGTCGTTTCACCTGACTGTCGTTTTAGACTACGCTTACTTCAATGCGGCGTGGTTTCGATTCCTCGCGGCGCGGGATGGTTAATTTCAGGACGCCGTCCTTCAGGTTCGCTTCAATCTTTGATGTGTCAAAATCGTCGCCGATGGTAAACCGCCGCCGAAAATACGGGCCGCCCACTTCTGCGTGGGACAACCGTAGATTGGGAGGAGTCTGAACTACCGACTCCGCCTCGATGGACAGGCTGCCGTCATGCACCTTGATATCAAGCTTGTCCCTGGGGACGCCGGGCAAATCTGCCCAGAGGGTGACGGCATGACTGTCCTCAAAGACGTCAACGGCCGGCGTCAGCGCCGTTCGGCGCGACGCTTCTTCTGCACCTTGACGCGTCACTTCTCCCTGCTCGCGTTGGGCAATCTGGGTCGTATCGCTCATGATGTCACCCCATTACTGAACGGTAATCGCACGAGGCCGGGAAGCTTCGCGCTTGCCAACTGAAACAAGCAGGCATCCGTCGATATAACGCGCCTGCACCTTGTCCGGGTCGGCCTGCTGCGGAAGCTCGATGACGCGACGGAAAGAGCCGCTGAACCTCTCCTGTGCATACTGTCTCGTCTCTTCGGCCAATGCCGTCTCCGAAGTCGTGCGCTCACCGGCTACCGTAAGGAGTCCCTTGTCGATGGAAATGTCGAGCTTCGATGCATCGACACCTGGAGCGAACGCTACGATTTCAATTGTGTCGTCGGTTGTACCTATGTTGATGGGCGGAAACGTTCCGAACCGGCTGGAACGAAGGCTTGAAGGAAAGCCGCCGAACAGGCTGGACATCTGACGTTGCAGTCGGTCCAGTTCGCTGAAGAGGTCGGTTCCAAAGTAAGGGTCACTCATGGTCGCTTTCTCCTCTGGCGGCAAGGAGACGAACCGGCATACGCTCACCGGTTCGTTTGCCTGGTCGCAGACAAACAGGTTGAAACACGCGGCGACCGCTAACTGCAGGACTGCCGCCTGAGCGATTCAAAAATAGTAGGCCGGAAGAGATTTTCAAGGGGCGACCAGCAGAAATTTTTCGGCTCTTGAAAACCACGCCGGTGCCCATAGAATTCACGCACCCGGTTCAACTTGGAGAGCATTGTGGAATTCGATACGGACTGGAGAACCTTTGGCAGGCATCGGGTGAGGCTGCGCTCAACACGAGGCTTTCCAACAGATGTCATGCGGCAGGCGGAGGTGCATCAAACGGGTCTTCGGTCGGCCGGCAGACCCGGTTCAGCGCAACTGGTCTGCAGACGGACGAGGTTCCTCCGCGAAGGCACTCTGCGGAGCGGTTTTTTTGTGTCGCTATGCAACGTATTGCACGGGTAAGAGGCGACCGTGTCATACAGCTGTACGCTGCTGACCCCGTGGCGCTGGCGTTTCAGGCGGCGAAGCGCGGCGGTAACCGTGCGCAACGAGCGGAGTCATCGTGCCTGAACGAGGTGGTCCGGACCAAGCTGGTAGATGTTGCTACCTCCTCCGTGCACCTGCAAGGGAACAGAGCCGAGACTGGCCGCCTGGCAGCCTGTCCGCTTTCTCTGCCCGTTCGTCCCGCCGCCGCATCCAGGCCATCCGCAAACCTGCTACGGCCAACACTTCGAGCAGATTGGCTGCCATCGGGACATTGCGCGGTCCGAAGGGAACGAGCGTCTCGATAAGTCCCTTAGCCGTTTAGCCAGGAACGAACTCACAGTTGCGTCAAAACTATCTAGGTCGATGGGTTTGCGCAGAAAGGCGTTCCAGATTTTCACCTCTCCTTCCGGAGGAGCCCGGGCGGAAACCATCACCACTGGAATCTGGGCAAGCGCCGGATAGAGCTTGAGACGTTCGCACAGTTCGACCCCGTTCATCCCGGGCATCTCCCAGTCCGTAACAATCAGTTCCGGAACGTGGCGGGCAGCCTTTCGCAGCGCCACGTCCCCATCTTCTGCAAAGAGTACGTGATGGCCATGCTCTTCCAGAAGAAGCTGAAGTACCCACAGGTTATCCGACTCATCGTCGACAAGCAGGACTGTTGACATGACGAGATGCGATACAGGACGTTTACGGAGGAGTTGCAACGACCGTGCCGGAGTCTTCCTGCCGCCGGTCCGGCAAAGGCTATGCAGGTAGTGTTACTGGCGCAGTGCACACATACATAATTGTTACATTACAACAAAGGGCATACGCTTAAAGTAAGTTGCCGGGGAGACGCTTATGGACGCGCCCACTTTCCTGGACCGCAACGGATTGGTCGCCGCGTGGCGTCGTCTGACCAGAGCGTTTCGACCGCGATAACCCGTGCCGTTCGTGCCCGACCTCTATGTTGACGTGCTTCTCGACAGGGACGGGCCGCAGGACATCGACCGGAGGGTCGGAGCTTATCTGGAAGGGGCGCCAGCGAAGTCATTGTCGGGGGTCGGCGCGGACAGGTTGGATTTTGGGGGCCGTTGGGCCAGCGGCAGGCCTCGATGTTTGGCATATCGCTACCGCCTGGTTGTGTGTATTTCGAAGCGCGCGGTGACCCCGCAGCTGAAAGGCACCGAGGTCCATCCCGTTGACATCAGCGATGGCGCTGCCCGACAGGCCTGCAGATGGAAAACCCGACATCTTCCGCTGTGTCGAAATGCTCGCCTTTACAGCGTGGGCAATCGCTCAAAGTAGTCAAAGCGGGCAAACGGCGGCGGCACCTCGGTCACTTCAAGCTCGCCGACCAGCGCTGCGGACATGCCCTCGCTTAGCCACGTGCACATGTTGGCAAGCTGCTCCGGCGAACCCTGCAGCATCACCTCCACCGAACCGTCCATGCGGTTACGTACCCAGCCGGTGACGCCTACCGCCCGAGCCTGACGTACGCACGCTTCCCGGTAGCCAATGCCCTGCACCTGACCACGCCCCTGACCACGCACCTGCACCAGCCGGGTCTCAAGCATCCCATCCTGGTTGTCAGTTTCCATGCGTGTAGTCCTTGAAAAGTATTGGCGCAGCTTCGCCCCTCACTGAAGTGGCCCGGCTGCAATCGCATGCCTGACTATCGTCTCCCGCAGGCTTTTCCTGGAAATACCTGAAGAACGCTCTGTCCCGGAAATGCGGCTCAGGTACCGCAGCCGCGCTGCGCGAATGGATGCGTATTCGCATACCGCCACGTAACCGTCCAGCGGGATAGCGGCGTCCAGTGTCGCGGCGCCATGAGACTCGCCTTCAACGTTTGCCATCGGGCTGTTTGCCATCGAGCCATCAGGCTCTACGAGCGACGCATGACATCCGCCAGGTCATCGAGCGATAGTGGCTTGGTGAGATGGCAGTCAAATACCCGTTCGTCGGTCTGGAATCTGCTGGTGGCATCGGTGTAGCCCGTTAAAGCAACCAGCTTCGTCTGGGAGCACTGGGCCCGAAGGCGAAGCAGTTGCGCAAGCTCAAGGCCATCCATGCCGGGCATCGTGATATCAATCAGGGCAACGTCCGGAGTAAATGATTCCACTATCGAGAGCGCGTCGGGTCCGCTCTGTGCCCGTTTCACTTCATGCCCCTCGAGCTCCAGCAACGTAGCCAGCGCCTCCATGGTGTCCGCGTTGTCGTCGACAAGAAGGATACGACTTGACGCCGTCGGGCGTGTCGCGGTAACGACAGACTCGCTCGTGCTCTCGCAGACAATCGGGAGCTGCACGGTGACTTCCGTCCCTTTACCTTCGCCCGCGCTCGCAATGGTAACCGTGCCGTTGTGTGCGGCAACCAGATGCTTCACGACCGCCAGTCCGATTCCGAGTCCGCCTTGTGCCTTTCCGCGTGCTGACGCCGACTGGGCAAACATGTCAAAGACGTGCGGCAGCATTGAAGATGAAATGCCCGCACCGTTGTCCGTCACCGTGATGACCGCAGTTCGGGGCGATGAGCCGCGTATCGATGCGATGCTCAGGTCCGGTGCCTTTACCGATAACGTGATGTCGCCGCCGGGAGGCGTGTATTTCACCGCGTTCGTCAGCAGATTCGATATAACCTGGGTGAGTCGGGCCGCGTCCGCATGAACGGTCACCGGATACGGGGGAACAGTGACATGCAGCTGGTGCGGACCATTAGCGGCGTCGGCCTTCATCGCCGTCACCGCGTCGGCCACGATATCCTGGAGCAACCCGTACGACGGGCGCACGGACAGTTTGCCATGCCTTATCCGGGACGCGTCGAGCAGGTCGCCGACGAGCCGTTTCAGTATCCGCATCTGTCTGTCAGCGATGCCCAATGCAGCCAACACGGCGGGATTGTCTGTCGCGAGCTTTCGCGCCGCCGTCAGGGCACCGTCGATTGGCGCGAGGGGATTGCGTAATTCATGAGTCAGGGTCGCAATGAAGTCGTCCTTGCGTGCTTCAGCCAGGGCCAGCGCATTCCTGGCGGCCTCCGCTTCTGCCGCCCGGGCTTCCGCGTCAGCCTTCGCCCGGGTCATGGTGAGCGCCGCGCAGGTGAAGTTTGCAAGGCTGGTCAGGATTCTGCGGTCCTCCGCATCGAAAAGGTGTACCCCGTCGTGGGACATGACCCACAGGGTGCCCCACGGCTCATGTTCGCCCGGAATGGGTACAACCAGCTCTTCGATAATCTCCGGAGAGACGTGTTCCAGGCAGGCGAAGTGGCGCCGGGGAAACGAAAACAGTTGTCCCGAAGCCAGTTCGAGCGTCACGGCGCTCGGGCTGTCCGCAGTCGGGATGGTGGTGCCCACAGCGGCCACGCATGCACCCGAAACCGCGACCCAGCGGAACACGAGGGCGCCGGCAGTGCCGGTTTCCAGCAGGCCGATGCCCGCGCTCCCGGCTTCGCACAGACTCAGTGCCATATCCGAGAGCGTCTGCAGCATGGCACCGTCCGACGACGTCAGTGCCTGCGCCAGACGGTGCATCGCGCTGCTTTCTGCCGCATAGTCGGGTGGGCGATGCGCACGCGTGTCGAGCGTTGGTGTGACGAGACTACCCTCACGCCGCGCGCGGTCCGCTGCCGATGATGCAGACAGCCCGGCCATAGGGTCTCCAGGTTGTAATGGGTATGTGGCTACACGGAAGAAATTACCATGCTGGATTAATTGTAGGCGCTGCATCACAAAAACCGGCCGGCAAGCCGTGACCGACTGGAGATGCCGCGCGTTGACGGAGTCGAACTCTGTCAACGGTTGAAGGGCGACACCGCGACGGCCGACATTCCGGTGGTCATGCTGTCGGCCGCGCTGCCGCCTGAACCGGAAGAGCCGCTATGAGACGTATTGTCGCTGAAGCCCGCCCCTATAGGCCAGTTGATAAAGGCGATTCATAATCTGCTCGACTGAGCGGAACCGGAAGTACCCGGACGGACGTCCGAACAGTGAACATGCGATATCCCGCTACGGAGCGGTTGCTTCTGTCTGAGCGTCAAGGGCGAACTGCGGAGACGGTGCAGTACCTGTGATGACTGCATCCTGGGCGTCGGCAAAGACACCCTTCACGACGTTCAGAGGACCTTCGAAGTTTCGGGCTCGCTCCGCTTCACGGTAGCTGCATCATCACGGGTGGCACCGCGAGCAGAATCATTCGTGGGCGATTGCGCGAGCATGTGGCGGCGTTTCGGTGTGCAATCGAACATGGCTTCCCCCTTGGAAGTTGGCCCGCCTCCTGGCGGGACTCTGGCAGCGCGTTGCCACTTCAAGCGACGCGTGGTACGCGGGACGGCCTATGATGAAATCATTGAGGTGCGGAAAACGTGCCTCCTAACCCAGAGGAGCGAGAATCATGGCCAAGCAAGATACCGAATCCAGCGTCTACAGCGTCACGGAAATTATCGGCACCAGCCCAACCTCCTGGGAGGATGCGGCGAAAAATGCTGTGGAAATTGCAGCGAACTCGCTGCGTGATTTGCGAGTCGCCGAAGTCTGCAAGCTCGACATGAGGGTCGATAGCGGCAAGGTCGTTGAATACCGGGCGCGAGTCTCTTTGTCGTTCAAGTACGAAGCATGAAACGACGACCCCGTACCTCGGCAGAGAAGAGGCTTCCGATACTGCAAGTTTGCGGCATCGAGCTTGTACGCCAGTTGCGGAGGGTGCGACTCCCAGAGTGCTCACGCTAGCGCTTACGCTCCGGTGGCCGCGATGCACGACGCCTCGGCATGTTGCGCTAGCGCGCCTGCGGGGCCATGCAGTTCAGTCTGGCGGCGTGCCTGCGTGGCAGCGGGCTTCAGTCAGTCCTGCGCCTCCTTGCCGCTGCGAACTGGCAGGACGCGCTCGCCTTCAACGCACATAAATTCGACCACGTTCGTCGCATCGCAGATGGCGTAGTCCTTCCGGGGCCGGCTACTATCGCGCCACGGTCAAACCGCCACTGGCCGATGCGGCAGAAGTATTTACATTAGCGCCTGCAGCGCTACAGCCACTCGCACGTGGCGTTGCAGGGGCGCATGTCCAGCTCACCGAGGTCCATCGATTGCCGTGTCGGGACGAACCGGGAGACGAGCGTCTGCGACTGCTTATGCGGCGCCAATCGCGCAACTCAAGGACCCGGTTGTTACGGCTTCGCGCTGACGGTCTTGCCCGCTTTGTCGATGACTTCGACAGCCTGCCTGGCTGCCGACTGTGCATTCTCGTAGGTCGCATTTCCGGCGTCACGCGCAGCGCCGAAGCCCGTCTTCCACAGCGATACAAATGCTTCACTGCCCGCCGGCGCGTTCCTGAAGAGGTTCTCGAAGAACGCCTGGGATTGCCGAACATATTCATCAATCTGCTTCCCGCTGGTTGCGAGGATTTCGCTGCCCGCCTCGGACAGGATTTCGTTCACATGCCGCCAGTAGGCCTGAAGCTTCTCGTTCGATGCCTGTGCCTGACGCGATTGCAAGGTGAAGAACGCCTCGGGTGACTTAACCGAAACGGCCTCCGTCGCAACCGCCTGGTTCTCGGCCAAACTGGCCCTGGTGGCTTCGACATTCAGTTGGACCAGCTTTTCAAAGCCTTTGAAACCGCTTTCGAAAAGGCTGTAAAGCGCTGTTGCGCGTGCTTTCTGTGCTGCAACAAACTGCTCCGGGGCCACGGTACTCATGCTAGTCACTCCATTCAGGAAAAGGGCAAAAGGGTGTCGACCGATTGTTAGCAGTCCGAACAAGAACTTGGCTGGGCCATCTGCGCTGACCTTGCAGGGCCCCGACACTCCCACCGTGCCATGGAAGCGGCTACCCGGGCTCTCCGCTGCCTTGTACTGCAACGCACTATTCATTCATGCAGTGCCACAAATTAGCCCTGGCGGCGGACGTCTGTCAACCCGGAAGCCCCACGCACTGGCAGCCCAGGGTGGTTCTAACGGCCTGTCGTCAGTTCAGGCCACGCTTTGCGCTCAGTAGGTACTTTCCCGCAAGACAGCCAATGACGGCGCCAATGGGCCGGCCAGCGGTGCGCGTCGACGAAAATGAAGCCGCCCATCCGGCAACAGCGGGCTGCAACTTCGGAACCGGTGTTCCATGTACCGCAATGCGCAAAAAAAGCCGCAGACATCGCTGCGGCCGAAACACACACGCAACGCATTGGGGCGCTGGCGTGTCAACAATCGTATAGGCCCGGGCCCAAGAAGCAATCGGGTATATCGTCTGGATATTGGCCGCCAGCGCTTTGAGCCTTGTCGTCATGACTTGGCGCATGCTACGCGTAAACCATTGTTGCAAAGGCGCCAGGGAGTCATGGCGGTGACATCTTGCGGTATCTGCTATCGATGCCGGAAGCGGCGATGCTCGTGAAAAGCAGATGGCCCGCATGAGCGGGCCATCCGGTTCAAACCATTCGATGACCCGCGCCTACAGCGGCTGAATGTTCGATGCCTGCTTGCCCTTCGGGCCTTGTTTCACTTCGAAACTCACCTTCTGGTTCTCTTGCAGCGATTTGAAGCCGCTTCCCTGGACTTCAGAGAAATGTGCGAACAGGTCTTCTCCGCCATCATCTGGCGTAATGAATCCGAACCCCTTCGCGTCGTTGAACCACTTGACTGTACCTGTTGCCATTTTGCTGAATCTTCCAAAGAGACGTGTTGTGTTGGACGCCGGTCAGCTGGACGGCTGACTCGAGCCATTCCGGTTTTACCACAGCGGATTGACGGCCGACAACCAGGGGCATCGGCACATGGAGACTTCTGTCGCATTTCGTTGGTCCGCAACATGTCATGCTGACCGCGAACTGAAGGAGCGAAGGTGGCCGCGAGGAGGCCGCTGACTGGCCTGTTGCCGGCCCCGAAGGGAACTCGGCGAAATCTGTTCGGCGGCTGACCCAACCGAGGGACCGTTTCAGTATCAAATAGGCTAGGTGAAGACGTTGCAAAAGCAACATGAGGTCGGCTCTCAACGAAGAGCGTTCGGGCAACCACGGTCCGTGCCAGACTGAGACGGTGAGTCGCCGACGACCAGCGACATCAAGCAGGCGCCTTGCTACCATCGACTAGCCGTAATTAGCCTGCCCGCCCGGGCCACTTTCTTTAAGGAGATTGAGATGGACGTGCCAGTCACTGAAGAACAAATCCGAACACTTGCTTTCTATCTGTGGGAGAAGGACGGCTCTCCCGAAGGACGCGCGGACGAATACTGGGAGAAGGCTCGACAGCAGTTGGGTGCGGACGAGTCACCGGCAGCATCTGAGGGCGACACAGTAGCCTGAGCGGCGCGCGCCAAAGGCAATGCGGGCGCCTGAGCAAGGGCCCTCACGCGCCTGTCTTGGCGATTGACCGGACTGGTCTCAGGTACTCCGACCGTCCGGGTGTCGCTTTGCTCTTCGCCAGTTCGGGTGCTTTCCAGTGAGCCAAAATCGGCGGCGCTAGCAGGTAGCACACCTGGATACCCTGCGAAAACAACTGGCGGTTCGCGCATGACCGAGCGTAAGGCGCGCAACGTCTCGGAGTTGGACTGACTCTGCGAAAGCTTTGGATGAATAGAAAGTTCGGTTCCCGTGCAAACGGCGGCGCTGTGCGACTGAAGGCGGCATCAGCATCGACGGGCATTTCGCTTGCTCCGGCCTCCGGGAACTAGTCTCCCGGTGCTAAGCTTGCGAAAGCCGGGAGGGTATCGGCTAGCCTCCAACAGCTGGCTGGTCCAGCCGTAATCAGAAGCCGCGCGAGTTTCCTGCCGCCGGCTACGAGGAGAAGTCCATGGCAGCGCGCTCAATCGCATCGTTGACCCTTTCATTCGGGCTGGTTTCCATCCCGGTCAAACTGTATTCGGCCACCGAGAGTGCCTCAGGGGTAGGCTTCAATTTCCTGTCGCCAGAAGGCGGGCGGGTGAAGCAGCAGTACGTTTCTGAAGCCACCGGCAAGGTCGTGACACGTGCTGACATGAAGAAAGGGTACGAGTTCGAGAAGGGACAGTTCGTCGTTTTCACGCCTGATGAGCTGAAAGCGCTCGAGGAAGGCGCGACGCATGTCGTGGAAATTGTCTCTTTCGTGCCGGAAAAATCGGTCGACCCGCTGTACTACGACAAGGCGTATTTCATTGCGCCGGACAAACGGGGTGGCAAACCCTACAGTCTGCTGCAGCAGGCGATGCGCCAAAGCGAACGGTGCGCACTCGCCAAATGGTCCTATAAAGGCAAAACCCGCATCGTCCAGATACGGCCCGCTGAAGACGGTATGGTTTTCCAGCAGCTGCTGTTCGCAGATGAGGTGCGCGCATTGAGCGATTTGCATATCGAGCAGGAGCCCGTAACCGCCACGGAACTCAAGCTTGCGCTGCAAATCATCGACCAGGTCTCCGAAGACGCGTACGACCCGTCGGCTTATGAGGACGAGGAGAAAAAGCGGATTCTCGAGGCCATCGACCGGAAAATCGCGGGCAAGCAGATTGTGTCTCCAGAGGAGTCCACGAGTGAGTCGGGCGGCCAGGTAATTGACCTGATGGAAGCGCTTCGGGCGAGTCTCAGCGCCAACAAGGCGAAACGGGACGTACCGGCGAAGACGGCGCCGCCCAGGACAATGGCAACGAAGAAGACCACCGCCGCTGACGTCGAAGTGTTGGCAGCCAAACCAAGGCGCCCTGTCAAACGAGCCACACCGAAAGCCGACATCAAAGAGGCGCAGCCGGCAAAGGTTCGAGCACGCAAGTGACCAGACGGAATCAGTCAAACGACTACTCGTTGCGCAGCCTTCAATCGCTGCTGGGGGTCTCGCGTCGGGTGCTTTCCGGGCTGATTGAAGCAGGATTTGTTCACCCTGCACGCGGCCGAAGAAACGAACTTCGGTTCTCTTTCCAGGATGTAGTGGTCCTGCGCACAGCATTTCAGTTGCAATCAGCCAAAGTCTCATCACGGAAGATTCTGAAGGCGCTTGCCAAGCTAAAGGCCGAACTCCCTGACGAGCTTCCACTGTCTGGAATCCGAATCACATCGGTAGGCGAGACCGTGGCTGTCAGGTCAGGACAGGCCCAATGGGACGCGGCCTCGGGCCAGCACCTGCTCGACTTCGAGGTCGCGCCTATTCGAGGCGAGGTCGCGTTCCTCGACTCGACACCGCGAAACCTGGCGAGTCGGGAACAGCAAGCGGAGGAATGGTTTGCACTCGCCGAACAACTGACCGGAACCGATGCTATTGGCGCAGAGCAGGCCTACCGGAAAGTGCTGGAGCTCGCGCCATCGCCGCACTACCACGCATATACCAATCTGGGCGTATTGCTGTGTGAGGCAGAAACGCGTTGCGATGAGGCATTGTCCGTTTTTGAAGGGGCGTTAGAGCACTTCCCGGATGACGCGTTACTGCACTTCAACCGCGCGGTCGTTCTCGAAGAGCTGAAACGCTATGACGCTGCGGCGACAGCCTATGAGCGATGCATAGAACTCGACCCGACGCATGCAGACGCTCACTTTAACCTTGCCCGGCTGAGCGAGATTCGTGGCGACAAACAAGGTCTCGTCCGGCATCTCAGCGCTTATCGTCGGCTCGTCGGCTGAACTGGACTTCGCCGCCAATTCGTGTGTTTCAGAGCACGACGTTCGACCAATCAACCCGTTCATGAGGATGCTGAAACTCGCGGCATGTGCAGGCGACGGCCTGATGCGAGCACGTACAAAGCTGCGTTGCGCATCGTTCTCGTAGAGTCGGTAAAGAAGAACCAAGTGACGTCTCCTAACCGCGTCGTCCGGAAAAACAAAGCGGGCAAGAGGGTCAAGCTCGAATGCGCGTGCGAGCATGCCCGCAAGCTCTAACTCGCGGGACGGGAGATTCGAGCGTTCGATGCTCCGTGTCATTATCGGTGGTGCGAGGCGTCGGGGCTTTTACTCCGAGTATTCAAGCATCCGGCTTGGCAAATTCTAGCCACGGGCCCGTTCAGATAAATCCGCGTCCCCCAAAGTCTTCAGAGCGGAAGCGAGAACGCAGCTCATGGGAAGCCGCAGTTCCCCACCATCGCTGCGATACGCCTCTGCGTCGTGTACGACGGCCCGTTCAATCGACTTCAGGGCGGCCGACGTCTGGGCGTTCAGCAACGCGGCAAACCGTACGCCACCGCGTATGAGGGCATGAGAGGGTGTATCGGGAGCATGAAGCACGAGGGTAAGGTCCAGCTCCCGCACGCCCGGTTGGACGAACCCGGCATCGAGCAACACGCGTGCTGATTCCTGCCAATCGCTGAACCGGAAGAAGGGTGGTCCCGGAGGGACGGGAACATCGGTCGTCCCATGCTTCTCGATGGCCTTCAACACCATGGCGAAGCCCACTGCCTTCTCCGGTGTCGCCCATACCGTGAAGGCGATTCTGCCGTTAGGTTGCGGTACACGAAACGCCTCCGCGAGCGCGCGCTCGGGGTGCGGAAAATGCAACAACAATGCGAAGCTGATGCCCACTGACGCGAAGCTTTCGTCGGGAAATGGCAAATCCTCCGCGTCGCCGACGCGGAACTCAAGTCCCGGAAAGACACGTCTCGCCTTTTCAACCATCGCAACCGAGAAATCCACGCCGGCGACATCCGCGCCGCACCGCGCGGCGGCAGCGGCGAGGTAGCCAGGGCCGCATGCAACGTCGAGAAAACGCGCGCCTCGCTGAAGGCAGAGCGTCTCGAGCATTGCGTGGTTCGACTGGGTGGTCAAATCACCGAAATACGTATGATAGGCCTGCGCGACCCGCTCCCAACCTTCGTGCTCGAAGGCGCTGAAGTCGAGTTGCCCCATGCTTACCTCGACCGGTCCGACACGTTGGCAAGTTGCTGCGCAGGCTTATGTTCCTCGTAAAGGGTATGTCTGCCTATCGGGAAAACAATCCAGGGTCGGCGACGCAAAGAGCAAACGAATGTGTGGTGCGCCGCACCAACAAGCGTCACCCGAGGCCGCCGAACAGCCGCTTTTGGGCTACGCTTGTTCGTGTTGCGGTCCCGCTGAAACAAATGCCAATGTCAACTTTTGGCACTATAGTTCAAGTAGTTTCCTGCCTCTGGATGCGGTGCGGAAAAATGCGTCATCCCTCGAAGGCGGCCGGTGCGTCACGGCGTTTTCGCCTATCGGGCGACTGGGCCGTAAAAGCGCCGATGCAAGGGTGCAGCGGATGAAAGACACGAAAACGGCGTCACTGCGGTACCAGGTTGAAAAATGGCTTGCTCCCACCGCGCCAGTGCATGTAACCGCGTTTGGGCACAGCCGCTTTGGCAGAGGGCGTTACGTACGTGTGGAAACCTTACAAGTGACGGGTCTTCACGCACTGTTCTTCTTTGAACCCGACGACGGCTACTGGAACGTGTTTCCACCCGCTGCTGGCATGGCGAGACGGCCGTAGGGCGCCCAGCTTCGCGCGGCGGGTAGCTTTTCGGCAACAAGTTAGTCCGACGCCCGCACCGTCCCTTTTCCTGGCACTTTGCATCTCAGCGGCAAGTTGCGCAACGCCTCACTTGCGCTTGACTGGCTTGAGCAACTGGAAGAAGACTCGGATGATACGCAAGACGCTCAATGCCTCGCGGCTACAGCAGGAGGTCAATCGGGGAATCCATCGACGCAGAAAATCATGGAGGATGGCGTAAAGATTCGTGTGCCGGGGCCGCAGCTGCATGAAGCTGACAAGACAAGCTGCAACTGGAACATGACTCACTTCGGCAACGCGGTCAGTTTCGAGCGCGACATCGAGCGCGTGCTCAAGGCCACGCGTGTGGAACGCGACCTCAATACCACAGTGAAAGAAATCGGCAACCCATTTGGGGACCGGCCGCGAAAGACATCGATTCCTTGTTGGTATTTGAAGGCGTGGGCGCTGATGGTGCGCTTACCACAGATGGTCTACCTTGCGACGCCGCGTCGCAGATATTCCTCGCTTCGAAACCCGTGCGTTCTACCAGCATCGACATAGTCCGTGTCGCTCAGAAATTTTGGACAACTGGCGAATGGACCTCTGGATTCAACCCTGCGCACGGTGCGCTGACCTATACGGCAAAACGTCGGCCGAGCCTCCTCATCACGACCTCGCGCTCGAGGGCATTGTGCCGCTGCGGGCTAAAAAACGAGAGGAACACTACATCTGTTCGCAGTGTGGGGCGGTGTTCGTTCGCATTCTCGGTGGCACACCTTCGCAGCAGATTTGGATGCTATTGAACGCAGGGCAGCATTGACGCAACTCTTCAACGCGCTGAATCATTCATGGTCGCGCGCGTCATCGGGCCTCTATGCGGGACGTTCAAGCATCAGAGTTGGCAAACTCAAGGCGAGGAAGTACCGACCCGCTTGTATAGACCGGCTGGCCCTAGGCCTTGAGTGCGGAAGCCAAGACGCAGGTCATGGGAATCCGCAGCTCTCCGGCGTCGTTCCGATATGCCTCTGCGTCGTGCGCGACGGCCTGTTCAATCAACGCCAGCGCGGCCGGCGTCTGGGCGTTTAGCATCGCGGCGACTCGAACGCCACCGCGCATGAGTGCGTGAAACGGTGTATCCGGCAAACGAAGCACAAGGGTCAAGTCCACCTCGCGCATATGCGGTTGAACGAACCCCGCATCAAGCAATATGCGCTTCGATTCCTCCAAATCGCTGAGCCGAAAGAAGGGCGGTCCCGGCGGCACGGGCACATCGGTTGTCCCGTGCTTCTCGATTGCATTCAATACCATCGCGAAGCCGACTGCCTTGTCCGGTGTGGCCCAGACCGTAAAGGCGATTCTGCCGCCAGGTTGCAGCACACGAAACGCCTCCGAGAGTGCGCGCTCGGGGTGCGGAAAATGCAGCATGCCGAAACTGATGCCCACTGCGTTGAAGCTTTCATCGGGGAAGGGCAAATCCTCCGCGTCGCCGATGCGAAACTCAAGCCCCGGAAAAACGCGCTTCGCCTTTTCGACCATCGCGAAGGAGAAATCCACGCCAGCGACGTCCGCGCCGCGAAGCTTGGCTGCAGCAGCGAGGTAGCCTGGGCCCGATGCTACATCCAGAAAACGCGAACCTCGCTGAATGCCGAGCGCCTCGAGCATCGCGTGGTTCGACTGAGCAGTCAAATCACCGAAATACTCGTCATAGGCCTGCGCGACCCGCTCCCAGCCTTCGTGCTCAAATGCGCTGAAGTCGACTTGTCCCATGTTTGCCTCCACTCGTTCGGCACCCTGGCGCGTTAGAGGGCCTTCATGTTCCTCGTAAAGGTACTGTCTGTCTATTGAGGGAACAATCCAGACTGACGACTGAAGCGCGAGCAACTATGTGGTGCGGCGCACCAACAACGTCGCCTGTTGGCAGGGCCAATTGATATCAAATTGGGGTTCGCTGTACGACGCATAGCGTCGCTGCGCAAAAGACAGCCCCGGGTGTATTCGACCCTGTTCCGGCGGACTTCCTAGCGCGGGCTAGCTTTGTCATCAGACTGGAACAGCCCTACTACCTCGGCATCCTCAGACGGTGTGCCATCTCCCACCTCGAACATGCCCCGCGCAACGCCAATGCGCTGTATCCAGGTAACGGGCAACCCGCATGGGAGCGCATCGCCGGCCCGAGGAAACGCCTTCTGGAGCTTTGACGGCTCACAGGCGCATTAGCCCCGCGTCAGCCAGACAAGAATCCGCTGGCCGTACCGACCGCTCACCGAAAGAAAGAGCGCAGCCACCCCGAGATTCCACAACAGTATCATCGCCGTCGCATCGAGCGGATGAAGCATTGAAAGCGCGACCGCAGTCATTGCGGCGACCGCGAGACTACCTGCCATCGTCACCGGGCCTGGGGAGAGGCGAGCTATGTAGCGCAGCATGATGAGCATCACCAGGGAGAGCGGTACGCTGACCAGCACCAGTGTTGCGAAGCATCGGGCCGTTTCTCCCAACGACATACCGTCCGGCCCAATGGAGACCCAGCTGGTCAGGCAGCCATAGCCAATCGTCGCCACCCAGACGAACGAGGCCGGTACTGGCAACAGAAGCCAGCGACGTGACAGACCCGGCACGCTGGCGATAAATGCCCCCAATGCGGCAAGAACTCCCGTCGTCAGCGCTGCGGCTACTCCTATTGCAAAGAGAGGCTGATGGAGTTTGAACGCCAGGTCCGCACGCACCCCATGCGCGATACCGACGAGAACAATCACCATTCCCGCAAACAGCAGCCAGCATGCGGCTCTCGCCGCGGGCGGGCGCAGACGCCGGACCGGCGTTGCGTCCGCAACCAGCACGTCAATCAGTTCGGGGGTCCGCGTCATGATTTGCTACCTCGCGGCAGGAACAGTCCACGCAGCCGTTTCATTGCCCGGTGAGTGGCAACCTTCAACGCTGCAACCGAAGTTCCGCTCGCAGCCGCAGCCTCCTGAAGAGACATTTCCTCGAGCTTCAGCATTCGCATGGCATCACGCTGTCCGACCGGCAACTGTTCAATCGCTTCCCTGACGAGGCGGTCGTTCATTGCCTCTTCCTGTAAGTTCGCTGCAGCACCAGAAAAAAAGGTTTCTAGGTCAGTTTCCACCTGGGTTTCATGTGACCCGATGCGACCGCGCCGCCGCAGTCCATCGACAATGCGCCGGTTGGCGATGGCGACCAGCCATGGCCCGAACGGGCGGGCCGGGTCGTATGTGTTGCGCGCGGCGTGCACGGTGAGCAGCACGTCCTGAACCGTGTCCTCTATGTCCGCGCCATTGCGGATGTGGCGTGCTGCGAGCGCACGAAGATAGGGAGTGATGTCCTGGAGCAGCTGACGATAGGCCTCCCTGTCACCCGCCTGTGCTCTCGCCATCGCAGTGGACCAGTCCAGCGTGCCGTCAGAACGGTTGGCCAGCGGCCCGGTCTGTCGGCACGGCGCAGCTGACTTCCGGTCCTCTCTCTCGGAACCTGGAACGGGACTGGGCGAGTGTGAATGCCGGCGCATCCCGAAATTTTGCGGTTCAGGGGACAGTTTGTCATCCAAAAAAAGTTTTCCTGAGACGTAACCTTTCGCGGTGGCCGGCCGAACTTCTCTACACGGCCGATGCCGGGCCGCAACCCTCAGGAGGATGCGTGATGAACAGACATGTGATGGCCGCTTCGACCCTGTCGTCGGCAATCGGCCTAGCGCTTGCCCTACAGGCACTGCCGGCCCAGGCCCAGGAAATGAAGGACATGAGCAAGATGCCCCAGGTCGTCAAGGACAACATGGCCCGGATGGAGCAGAACAAACTCGAGAAGTGTTACGGCGTCAACGCCGTGTCGAAGAACGACTGCGCGGAGGGCGCCCACTCCTGCGCCGGCCAGGCCACCCAGGCACGCGACGCTAGGTCATTCGTTCTGCTCCCCGCGGGAGATTGCGGCAAAATCCAGGGCGGCAAGCTGAAGCCGGCCTAAGCAAAGGAGCAGTCGATGTCTGCCTCTTCTGCTGCGTCGCAACATGCGCTCAGCCCGATTCCGGCGCGTGCCGGGATTGGGCTGCGCTTCCGGCACCATCAAGAGGTTGTCGAAGTGCGTCCGCCAGTCGCGTGGTTTGAGGTGCATACCGAGAACTACACGGGGGGAGGCAGCGCGCCGGGCTATCTGGATGCCATACGCTGCGATTACCCTGTCTCTCTCCACGGGGTCGGCCTCTCGCTGGGTAGCGCCGAAGGCCTGGACGCGGCGCATCTGGAACGCGTGCGCGCCGTCGTTGGGCGCGTGGAGCCGGGACTGGTTTCTGAACACCTGTCCTGGAGCATGAGCGGTGGCACCTACTTCGCCGACCTGTTGCCATTGCCGCTGACGGAAGAGGCGCTTGCCGTTGTCTGTACTCACGTCGACCAGGTCCAGGCTCATCTGCAGCGGCGAATCTCGATAGAGAACCCGTCGACCTATTTGCGGTTCCGGCACTCGACCATCCCGGAATGGGAGTTCATGGCAGAGGTCGCGCGTCGCACCGGGTGCGGCATCCTCTGCGACGTCAACAATATCTATGTCAGCGCCAGCAATCATGGCTGGAACGCACTGACTTACCTGGATGCGCTGCCACCAGCGGCGATTACCGAGATTCACCTCGCCGGGCACAGCGTGCGGCAGCTTGACCATGGTCAGGTTATTCGCATCGACGACCACGGCTCGCGCGTCGCGCCTCCCGTGTGGGACCTGTTTGAGCAGGCTCTCAGGCGCTTCGGACCGGTTCCCACCCTCATCGAGTGGGACACGGACGTGCCAGCGCTCGACGTCCTGATGGAGGAGGCTGCGATTGCGCAAGCCAATATAGAGGGGCAGCAGAATGCCGATGTATGCGCCAACGCTGCTTGAGTTGCAACGCGCGGTCCGCGGCGACCTGCTCGGTCTTGCTGACGGCGGTGCTGCTGAATACGTGATGCCCGAAGGGCTGGCCCCGCAAGCACGGTTCGCCATCTATCGGAATACGGTGAACAGTACGCTGCTGAAAGCGCTGCAGCTTTCCTATCCGGCCGTACAGGCTCTGGTTGGAGAAGAATTCTTTGAAGGGGCCGCCCGGCTGTTCATCGAGCAATGCCCACCGTCGCACGCGCAGCTCCATAACTACGGTGCGACGTTCCCGGATTTCCTCGCACAGATGCCAGAAGCGGCGTCACTCGACTATCTGCCCGATACCGCGCGCCTCGAATGGGCCGTGAACGGAGTGCTGCATGCACCAGACGCAAGACCGCTTGACCTGCAGCGCCTTGGGCGATTGAACGACAGCGGGCTGAAGTCCGTTCGGTTCGTGCCGAACACGACTGTACGACTACTTCAGTCCGACTATCCAGTCGATGCCATCTGGCGCGCAGTATTGACCCGCGACGATGGCGCACTGGCGGACATCAATCTGGCCTCCGGCCCGGTCTGGCTCCATGTTTACCGGAGCACCACTGGCGCAGAGGTCAGGCAGATAGCTGAGTGGCAGTGGCGGTTTGCGACGGCGTTGTTTGCGGGCCGCCCGTTACACGGCGCGCTTGCCGGGGCGCCGAATAGAGAAGTGCACGTTTGGCTCGCATCGCTCTTGGCATCAGGCTGCTTTACCGAAGTACGCATGTCAAATCAGGCATGCGGTCCGACAATCGGGAGCCAGGCCACATGACACGCGAAACCCAATCCGCCTCTAACACCTCTCGCGGGTCGACGCTGAACGACCGCATACGGAACGTCATTGGATGGCTGGAGCGAGTGCCATATACGGTCCTTGCGCTCCCACTGCGATTCGCGGTGGCAACGGTCTTCTGGAATTCGGCGATGACCAAACTGGCTGACTGGAATGCAGCGCTCGAACTGTTCAGGGAAGACTATCGATTGCCGTTGCTGGCACCGGAGTTCGCTGCGTACGTCGCGGTGTCAATCGAACTGACCACGCCGGTTCTACTGGTGTTGGGCCTGGCCACGCGACCCGTCGCGTTTGTGTTACTCGGCATGACGACCGTCATCGAGGTGTTTGTGTATCCGCTTGCGTGGCCCACGCACATCCAGTGGGCCGCCATGCTGCTGGTTCTGCTGTGCCGGGGCGCGGGCAACTGGTCAGTGGACCATCTGTTATATAGACGCCTCAGTACCGTCTCCGACAATGGGTCACGTCGTCCGCAGACTGAGCCCGGGTCTTTTTTGTCATTGGGTGATGCTTCCGTTCGACGGTTATAACGGGAAGAATCAGGTAATCCGTCCAGGTTAAGAGAGACGAAGTGATGAAGACAGTCATACATGAATCGACCATCACCTGTCCGGTGTGCGGGTACGCCAAACAAGAAATGATGCCCGTCGATGCCTGCGTGTGGTTTTACGAGTGCGAGCGCTGCAAGACGGTTCTCAAGCCGAAGGCAGGGGATTGCTGTGTTTACTGCTCGTATGGCACTACGGCGTGTCCTCCGGTACAACAGGCAGGTGCGTGCTGGGTCTGCTGATTTGCCAACGTCAACTGCGCGGCCTCGGCTCTTCCGCCCGGGTCCCACCGGGGGGCGTATGAATCCGGCAGGTCTATGGGCACAGAAAGCCGGAGATACGCAGATTGTTGGGGACCGAGCGCAGGCGGCATTTGCGCGTCGTGTTCGCCTGCGAAATGCGCCATAGGCCTTCTCTGTCAAATGAATAATACGTCTGTATCGCCCGTAACCGGAGATTGAACATGTGGAAAGCGATAGCGCGGATTTTTCTAGTTGTCATGCTCGGCTTTGCCGCTGGCGGCGCGGTCGGCGGCGAACAGCCGTTTAATCAGGCGCAGTTTGACCAACTGAACGCCGCCGGGAAGCCGCTCATTGTCTATTTCCACGCGACGTGGTGCCCCACCTGCAAGATGCAGCAACCGATTGTGGACCACCTCTCGGCGCAACCGGACATGAAACAGGTGACTATCTTCGTGGCCGACTACGATAAGGAAGTCGCGTTGAAGCGGGCCATGAAGGTGACGCAACAGTCGACCTTCGTTGTGTTCAAAGGTGGCCACGAAGCCGCCCGGTCGACTGGACAAACGCGCGAGCGGGATATCAGGGATACCTTCGCAAAGGCTTTGTGATGAACTTCGGAGTGGGTGCATACGGACTGAGCTTCGCTGCAGGCGCGCTGTCGACGTTATCCCCCTGTGTGCTGCCGTTGGTTCCGGTTCTCATCGCGTCGGCGTTGTCGGCGCACCGGATGGCTGTCATTGCACTCGCGCTCGGATTGGGTGCTTCCTTTTCAGCCATCGGCATTTTTCTGGCGACGCTGGGCATATCGCTCGGTTTCGATGGCAGTGTCTTTCGCAACGTTGCGGCTCTGTTGATGATTTTGTTTGGGCTGGTGATGCTTTCTGGCCGCCTGCAGGTCATCTTCACTCGTGCGACTGCGCGCTTCGGCGGCGCAGGGCAGAGGTGGTTGAGCAAGGTAAGGGGAGATACCCTGCCCGGTCAGTTCGCTATTGGACTGCTCGTAGGGGTCGTTTGGACACCGTGCGTTGGCCCGACATTGGGGGCGGCCTCCACGCTCGCGTCCCAAGGACGAAATCTTGGCGATGTCGCTCTCCTGATGATGGTGTTCGGGTTTGGTGCCGGCCTTCCACTGGTCATACTGGGTGCGCTTTCGCGAGCGTCGATGACAAGGTGGCGCGGTGGACTTGATTCTGCGGCGCGGGTCGGAAAGGCTGTCTTTGGAGCCGTTTTCGTCGCATTCGGCGTACTGGCGCTCACCGGACTGGACAAGGTGCTCGAGACGGCCATTCTCTCAGCAAGTCCACAATGGCTGACTGCTTTCACGACGGCTTTGTGACTGGCAACGCACCCGCGGCAATGACCCAGGAATCGGCGTCCCCGACGTCAAGTTGACGAGCAAGTCGCTACGCCCCCGTAAGCAACCGTTAAGGTTAAGCGGAGCAGCATCGAATCTAAGCCAAAGCCACCATGGAGGATGAGATGCAGAAATTTTTCGGAATCGGATTGACATGCGGATTGTTCGTTGCAAGTGTCGGAGCACATGCGTTCAATGGCGAACAACTCGCCAAGAATGCCAAGATTGGCATTGCGGAAGCGCGCTCTATCGCTCTCAAGGCGCATCCGGGAAAAATCGTCGATGAAGAACTGGAAAGAGAGGCTGGGGGCACTGGATTGCGGTATTCCTTCGATATTCGCACGGGACACGCAACTCAGGAGGTCGGAGTTGACGCTCATGACGGGACCGTTCTGGAAAACAAGCTGGAAGGACCCAACCCTGACTGATGCGTTGGCGTCCTGTCGTGCCGGAATTTTGCATGTCTATTGGCTGATAGGCGTTAACCCCTCACACTCGAAGCCCGCGAAGCTCCTTTCTCGACGATTTCTGCGCTCCGGAGTGTATCCGCGGGCAGCATCGGTGCGTTCTCCTCCCATGTCCGGATAAGAAAACCCTAAGCTTGACTGGCGCACACTCTGCAGTTGAAGAGACGACGTATGCGCCTACTAATCGTCCAAGACGACAACCGCTTCCGCGCCTACAGGATGAACTCGGGCATGTGCCGCGCGTGACGCTGTCGCCCGAGACGGAAATGCATGAGCGCGACATGGGCCGCGAGGGCGCCGCACAACGGGAGGTGGGTGTCGTTCTGAAGCGCTTCTCGCCCGAAGGCGCGTTGTTCGATGATGCGACGGTCGTCGTCGAGGTCGGCGCAAGTCTGCGGCTCTTCGGCGGTCTGCTCGCGCTTTGTCGCGAAGCGAAGGCTGTCCTCAATGCACTTGGCTTTACCGCACGAATTAGCGCCGCGCCGACTGGCCAGGGCGCCTGGCTGCTCGCGAAATATGGTAACCGGCGCGTATTGAAACTGGCATCGCTTGAGCATCGCCTCGCTGCGTGACTTCTGCTTCAACTGCCTGCTCGGTATCACTTTCCATCGCGACGAATGATGGAAAGCCATTGGCGCTTTAACTTCGGAGGTGACTGCCCCAAGTTGCCTGCCTCATGACGTCGACCTCGGCTCTGGCCAGGGCCAGCCCTTTTTCTCGTTACGTAGGTCTCGCTCTGCGGGTGACACAACTGGGTCCTTTGGCTCGACAGGTGTCGTCTTACCTGCGACACTGCCCACCCGTCCCGGCAACACGTTCCCTTTCACTTCGGGAAGTCCGATTCCAAACCAACGCACTTTCTTTTTAATGTGAGCGACGTATGCGTTCCAGCCGTCAGGGTTGCCATCAAAGAGGTCGTGCTGAACGGTTGACGCAAGCGCATTGCGGTTGAGCTCCGTCTCAAGCAGTTCCTTTGGCCACAGGAAGAACCTTGTTCCGATGATACTCGCCTGGCTGCGGTTACACGACGAAGAAGCACACCGCATGACTGGCCCGTCACGTTCGATTGATTCGGCTACCGGCGCTGCCGTTGCTGCGACGGCAGCGCGTTGAACGGCGGCGGCGCTGCTTTCACGATTTTTTGACTGTGATGACCTGTCCCGTGATGTCCTCGACCAGGCTTCGCTTGTACGCTTGCGCCACCACCGCGGCGGGAGTACCTGCCGAATAGGCCTGCCCCATCGCGGCAAGTGTTTCTGAAACCCAGCCTGGGCTGATGACGTTAACGCGTGCGTTGCCGTGCATTTCGAGAGCTGCGGACCGGACGAACGCCTCGACCCCTGCATTCACGATGCCCACTACGGCACTCCCTGTGACCGGATGCAGGGAGAGAATGCCGCTGGTTACCGTCAGGGACCCGCCTTGTGCGATGTGACCAACCGAGCACCGGACGAGATTGACCTGTCCCATCAGCTTGTTCGTCAGACTAAACGCAAAGTCTTCGTCGGTCAGCGAATCAAGCGGTGCAAATTTCGCTGCACCTGCGGCGCAAATCACGGCATCAACGGTTCCGAGTTGCCGGTACATTGCCACGATGGACGCCTTGTCTGCGAGGTCCACTGACAGGTCCGGGCCATTGCGGCTCGCGCCAATAACCTGGGTGGTCGGACGAGAGCAGGCGAACGATTTCCTTGCCGAGCAGTCCGGTTGCGCCAACTATCAGCACGCGCATAGGTCCTCCTTATCCGGAAGGGTCACGCCACCGCGGAGCGACGCATCACGCTCAGCGTGCAGACGAGCGAATATCGTACTACCGTTCGAGCGGGGGGAGGTCGACTGGATGACGCTGACCGGGCTACGAGCGATGCCTTGAGTTCAACCCCTCCTACGCTGATACGCATCGTAACCTTGCCTGCTTCACGACAAACTTGGTGACAAGCAGGGCTTCGTGTGTCATTTTTTGGGCGCCTATCGGCGGCTGAGCAGCTGACCATCCCATGCTCGTCGTGGGACTGTACGGTCTTGCATGAGCGCGCTCGGCCAGCCGGCATGCTCATCCGCCGTCGCGAAGTGTAGCGGTGTTCGCCGATGGTCTGACGCTGGCGACCGTGGGCTCAGCGAGGTACCCCCTGCATCCGATGAGCGCCACGCTCATATGGGGCCGGCGCCCGTTGGCCGTTGGAGTGGACGGTGCACTCCTGGTCGTCCGGGTATCCGCAACGTTGAGGCAGTCGACCTGGACCCAATGCTTCCGCGAGGGTATACACTGGGCTTGTCTCTTTGGCGGAGAGCACCATGAAAACGCAAAATCTCTCGGGCCCAGACAGGCTGTTGGCAGTATGGCGAAACCTGAATGCTCACGCGGCCAGCGACGGACGGGTCGGATACGAAGTCGACCAGCTGGGACGAGTCGTCGACCATCGACGGGTGTGTCCATGGCATCAACTCCTGGTCACCGACATGTTCTGCCAGCTTGCCTCGCAGTTGGGGCCTCGCGTGGCGATGCGTCAGCCGGTATCAACCCGGTCGTTCGGTATCCGCATCGCCGACGTCGTGTGGATGCCCGAGGAGAAGTGGCCGGAAATCGATTCGGACGCCCCGTTACCTTCCGTTCCCGACCTGTGCATCGAGGTGGTCGCGGACGACAATGACGCCGACCAGGTTGAGCGCAAGGCTGACGCCTACCTCAACAGCGGTGCACAGGAAGTCATCATCGTCGGCCCCCTCGGGAAGGTTGAATTTCGAGGGCTAGACGGTCCGCGTTCGTCATCCTTGTTTCGCGTGACCCTCGAACCGGACCCGATGTTTTTCGCGTGGGCGTGACGTACATCGGCATCGCTCGAAACATCTCTCCTAAAAGCAGTGGTGAAAGTCGGACCTGGTTTCAGAGTCGGTACCGGTCAAAGTTGTCGAAATTTCGATAAGCGAGGAGTTTCTGACCTCGCGGCGCTTCATGTGCTGACGCCAACACAATATTGACCCGCTCGCCAACATTAGACCGACCAGCCAGGTTGGGTAGCGAGTTGTCGATGGCGGAGTTGTTTTCTCAATTGTCAAGCTGGTCAGTTCGATGTCGGCAAATGGGTGAAACTGGTACCGGCGAGAAGAGAGCACGAGGGCAAACTAGAATGTTGGAAGCAGCGTTGGACAATGTGCACGCGGCGTTGATGGGCTTTGCAGTCCAGCACGACGCGCTATTTTCGCTGTTGCTGGTCGCTCCTGCGGCCGTCGCCTGTTTTTTCGCATATTTCATCGTCCGCTACCATGTGCGGGTTGCCCCTGCCTTCATGCACGGGCGCACGGCTGTGTCTACTGGACTCTTCGCGTTGTTCCTCACGGCCAGTGACCAGTATGCATTGCCGCGTGTACTGCGCGCACTCTCGTTCGACACGATGTGCGCCGCCATTCCGTTCATGATGCTTGCCCTTGGCGCGTGCTGGGGTGTATTCCTGGCAAGCGTCATGGCGTGGTGGCATACCCGCCTGGTTGCCCACTGAATCAGGTTCTAACAAAGTCCAACTGACAACTTGAACCTGCTCCTGCAATGCTGAAGAAGCTACTCCGGTCGCCTTCGTTCATGGCGCGTGGGCGATTGGCGTAGACCGAATCCGCTACGCGAAGCAACTGCGAGAATCGTTACGCTCCGGGCCGGGCTTATCGTCGACGTCCGAACAGGCCGGTCGGCTGTCGCGACTGATACCCGACATTTTCTCGGTTTGGCTGGCGTGAGCGTGGTTCGAGCGCCAACCTGCGAGCTTCGTCTGCCTGCGGCGAACTTTCCGACAACTCGTCGTTGTTCCACATCCAGAGGGGCAGAACTGTAATGACAGCCCAGTTAGCCATGTCCTGCACGACGACATAACTGCGGTCGTCGACTTTACTGTAGATGAGGTAGCAGCGCCGGTTGGGCGGAACCTCCCCAAGTGACACGCATCGACCTGCGTCCACCATTTCTCGAACAGAGGTTGCCGACAAGGTAGACCGTTGACTCACTCGTTCCTTCGCGTGAGGTGCGACCCACGACCGTCGATTGCTGGACCGTCTCTTCGAGAAATGCATCTTCGCCTCCCACGCATTGCTGCGGCAGTCAGGCAATCCTATTCCGTGTCGGGGCGCATCGCAACGCGGGCAATGGATGTTCTGAGGAGCTGGTCCGCGGATGCGCTGCGCCACTCGGTAGCGGCGACCGGCCATGCTGCTTGACGCTATCTATGAAGGCTGCAACGAAATCCAGGAACGTCTTGACGACCAGGGCTACAAGGTCACAGCACTTGGCAACATGGTGTAGAGCGAAGCGCGCACCGCCGTGCTCGAAAACATCACGCTCGCCGCGCTTGACTGTTACTTCGAGATGCATGAGAAGGAACCTGAGACCGTCTCACAGGTAAACGCATCAAGCCTAGTTTGACACAACGAGCACGTACGAGACTTCAGCCAAATCCGATTCGAAGCCCCACCGCGCTTATGCCTAGTGCAGCCTTCTTGTTGGCAAGCTCACGCACCTGCGCGCGGTTCGAGGGCGGGAAGAATCCTAAAACAAGGCTTGTCGGCAAGATTCGAGAGACCCGAAAACATGCTTCTGGTTCTCCTTAGTCGTCTTCGTTCTTAGGTAACGGAGGATTTTTCGGCGGTATCTGATTGGACTCGCGAAGGAGTCCGGTGTCCATAGTCGGCGCGCTTGCAGGCGGCCCGAGGTCACGGAGCCGCAAGTCAGCCTCTTACTCTGGTGTAAGTGGACCGCCGACGATGTCGTCAAACGGCCCGCCGTGACTATTGCGCAAGATGAGAATCGCGGCCTGAATCTCTTTTAACGCTCTCTCAAAATCTCCGCGTGCCTCCAGCCGCTGGGCGTTCGTGCCAGCCATAGCCAGCAACATTCGGTCGCGGTCTCGAAGCAAATCGTAACCCCATGAGCGAAGGCGCTTCTTTGTATCGTCGAGCGCCCAGCCGCACTTGAATGCCTGGGTTTTGAATGGCTCCGGCGCATTCTTCCAGATGCTTTCCGTCGCGCGTTCAAGTTGCTCCATCGCCTGCAGATATTGAGAAACGTCCATCTGCCGCTCCTTGGTCTGTCCCGCAACCACGAGCCTCAAGGGCCGCCAGTTTGCTGACGCGCTCACGCGTAGGCGACAGCCCCCATCGGCACAATCAGCGAACGGTGCCAACCCTCAAATTGGTCCCTGCGCACGCATGTCCATTGGCGCGTACACCTCTGAGAATCCGAGCAGAGAAGGAAGAAGAAACTCCACATCGCGCGTCGTCCGCGAATTTGAGATGTCCGGAAATTGGCTTCTGGTTCTCTTCAGGCGTCCTCTTTCTTCGGCATAGGAGGTGTTTTCGTCGGTATTTGATTGGACTCGCCAGGCCGTCCGGTGTTCATCGTCGGCGCGCTTTTCACTGACGTCGGTGACGCAACCTCGGAAGCAACCGCTCGGACAAAACGACGGCGCACGAATCGCGCCGCCATGCCACCTCTACGAGCGAACACGGGTGCCGCGCAGGGTCCAGAAAAACCGTTCTTGCGAGCAGTAACGAACGAACGTCCGCATTTCCTCCTGCCACAGTGGGGGCCCGGCGATTATGCTCTGGCTGCTTCTGTCCCTGTTCGACGCGCCGACCCATTAGTCTTGCAAGCGCGTGAGTGTCTTGCTTCGACCGTCCTGCGGAGCCGGCTTACCGGCAACGCAGAGGGGATGGTGGGTACACGCCTCCACGCTCGCTGAAGGGAGATGTTTCGTGGCTCGGTGTGAGTCTGCGTTGGTGACGGCTGGCGAGGAGGTGCGTGCTGATTTGACTGATGGCGACCCCGAAAGCGTGCAGGCGAACGAGGTTGCGGCCGCTGGCGATGTCGAGCGCAATGGCGGACAAGCTGCGGACCATCCGGAGAGTGTTGAAACCATCGAACTTATTGACCCCCGTGGCGTGTAAGTCGCGAGGTCGGTGAAGTCAGCAAGTACAGCGCACAGTCTGCTCGCAAGACTCAATGGTTCGATGCCGAAGCTGGACAACCGTGGCGGGTATGCGCATAAGTCAACGGGTCCCAACTTTTGGACTCGCCCCTGCATAACCGGACACGCGGTCACGCTTAGGTTAGTGAATTTGCTTGCTGGCGAAACTCGCGTGGCGAGCGGTATTTCAGAGCGCTGTGCGGATGCGATTCGTTGTAGTGGTCGAACGCGATGGCCAGGTTTTGCAGCGCCGTCCTGGCGTCAGGCTTGGGCATCCACGAGACATAATCGCGCTTCATCGTTTTGACGAAGCTCTCGGCCATCCCGTTGCTCTGCGGACTTCTGACGGGTGTCGTGACGGGCTTCAGGCCGATTGCCCGCGAGAACTTCAGCGTCTCATCGGCAATGTAGCAGGAACCGTTGTCACTAAGCCACTCGATTTCATTGTCGGTTCTCAGCGCTCCGTGGAAGCGGTTCTCGACGGCCTGAAGCATCACGTCACGCACCATGTCACCGGTGTAGCCGCCCGTGCTCGCCACCCAGCTCATGGCCTCGCGGTCGCAGCAATCCAATGCAAAGACGACGCGCAATGGCGCACCATCGTCACAACGGAATTCGAAGCCGTCCGAGCACCAGCGCGCATTGCTTCGCTCCACCGCGACCTTGCCGTCGTGCCGGCGTGCGGACTGGGCATGACAAGGCCGGCGCTCGAGTAGCAGGCCGTAGGTACGCATGACCCGATAAACCCGTTTTGCATTAACGCGAGGTTGGGCCTGCGCGTCCCGGCTTCGCCGCAGCAGCGCCCACACACGCCGGTAGCCGTAGGTGGGCAGCTCGGCAACCAGCCCCCGAAGCTCGGTGACCAGCGGCATGTCGTCCAGGGCTGGCGTCTTGCGCTGGTCGACCCACTCGGCGGGGCGCTTCGATTTGACCGCAAGATTAGAGCGCGACACACCCAGGACTTCACAGACCGTCTTCATCGGTCGTCCCCCGGCAGCAATGGTGAGCGCGCAATCAATTTTTTTGCCCGGCCGTACTCCACTGCTTCGCGGAGGATTTCCACTTCCATGGTCTTCTTGCCCAGCAGCCGCTGGAGTTCGCGAATCTGCTTCGTCGCTTCGACCAGGTCGGAGGCTGGCACCACCTGTTCGCCGGCACTCACGGCTGACAGGCTGCCATCCTGATACAGCTTGCGCCAGGCGAACACCTGGTTCGCATTCACCTGATGGCGACGGGCTACCCCGGAAACGCTCGCTCCGGGTTCGAAGGTCTCACGCACTATCGCGAGTTTCTCCTCGACAGAGCGGCGCCGGCGCTGTTCCGGCTGGGTCAGAACCTCAACGGGTTCTACATGGGAGCTAGGCTTAAACATAGGCGGAAGACTACCTTAAAGTTTAAGCGTTACCTCGTGTCCGGTTTTCGACGGGGCCGTTCCAGAATGCAGGGCAGCACTAGAGCGGTTCGATAGTGAGCCGGAAGTGTGCCTGGAGGATTCGATACGACAGCTTTAATATAAGCCAGTCGCGTCGACTCGCACTCGTTCTTAGCAAGCTCTTGTCCCTCGGACCTGCCCGGCTTGAGGCAAATAATATCTAGGAAGGGAAATGTCGCTGAGCACCATGTATTGCGGGCACTGCTTTCCTAAGGCAGTGGCGGTACTTCGGTAGGCTACTGTCGCGCCCGGCTGTCATACTAATGTTTTCCGCGGGCTGACGAGCGTTCGGAACGAACGACTCAACCGAAGCTCCCAAACGATTTGAAATCGCGCCCGCTGTGGTGCGCGGTCGAAGCTAGACCAGGCGATTGTTGCCAAGTCCGATGAAGAAATATCATGAACGACAATGCACTCTATTTTCCGTACATTGCAGTTCCGAATGAACGCTGGACCATCAAGACGTTGCTATATTGGGACAAGCTCTCTTCAATAGTTCCAATGGCATTCGTTGACCGCCCGGAAAAGCTCGGCAGCTTTATGCGGGACCTCGTCGAGGTGGGATTGGTTGAGCAAGTGATTCCCTCTCGTTATATCCAAAATACCGAAGAATTCGAGAGGTTGTTTATCGAACTCGTCGAATCTCACCTGAATAAACGTCCAATTCACATGGATGCTCGCGAAAATGAACGAGCACACGTGCGCACGCGAATTCACGTCGAGAAGATGTGGGGCATTCCCAAATACCTTGTCGACCGAGGGCTCGCCGAGCAGGTGGACTACTCTTGGTACAACGTAGATGTGCGATTCGCGAATCTGTTCATGGCGTACCTTGCTTCCTGCCTCGGTGGCAACAGTGAACTTAACGCTGTGCCCGTTACCAACGATTTGGCCTTCGCGAGCATGTTCGTGGGAGACGCGCCGCGCCGCGCAGTTTCGCGTGACGTGCATAGACATAAGGCCCGGCAAGTCGTGCTCGATGCCTTGCTTCCTTTTCCAAACGAAGTGGTGACGCTGGAAAAGTTGGTTCAATTCAAACTGCGAAAAGGCCACCTTTTGCCTGCTCTGCGAAGGCTTGTAGAAAGCAAATGTGCGTTTATTGCCGGACTAGAGACTGCAAGCTTGCGAGAAATGGCGACACGACAGGCTATCGAAGATTGCCGTCAACAGGTCGACGAAATCGTTGATGCAATGCGGCCAAGTTGGGGCAAGATTTCCTTCGGTTCTTTGGTTCCGTTGTTCCTTGGCGGTATGAGTTTTACCTCGGCCGACATTTCGACCCCGGGGGGGCTGACGGTGGCGGGCCTAACCTTCGCCGTGAGCGCGTACCAGGCGATAACTGGAGTTCAAGGACTAACGCATGTGCAAGAACGGCGGCCTCTAGCTTACGTTGCACATGCACATTCGAAGTTCCGGCTCAAGTATACCGAGTGATGAATTCCAATTGGACTCGGAGGCTTCAGGCCCATCAGCCTTCAAAAGGCACTATGCCATACTGCGACCAAGTCGGGACTTCGAGGGCACAAGGCTATGCCAGACAACAAAAAGCATCACTTTGTGCCGAAGTTCTATCTCAAGCGGTTCAGCGCTGACGGGAAGAGTATCAACGCTTTCATCCTCAAGTCACACAGAAAGATACTGTCGGCAAATTTAACGAACCAGTGCTACAAAGAATACTTCTACGGAAAGACACTTGACTTCGAGCACGCCCTCGGCCAGGTCGAAGGCGATGCTGCTTCCTTGCTGAGAAAGATTTCAGAAGACAATACCCTGCCAGCGGGTTACAACGACCGCGTCGCATTGATTCTATATATCCTATTGCAGATTGGCCGTACTGAAATAATGGCGACGCAGCTTCGCGAAACGACAGACAAAATCCGCAAGCACGTCTACGCACAAAAAGGAAACGCTGCGGGCAGCGTAGTACGCCAAGTCCCATCCAAGCGCGCGGCCGATTTCTGCGTTGTACTCCTGCGCCATTGTTCTCTCTTTGTGATTGCCCCGGCTACGATAACGGCAGGCGGGGCACTTACTTGAGGGGGCGAAGGACATTGGACGCGCCGCGCTCGTCATCCGTAAGCAGTAAAGGATTCGGCGTATCAGAGAGCAAGCGCGGTACGAGACCGCGAAGTTGAGACCAGCCCTGTAGTAATCCATGGCTACCGACGACTGATATACGAGCCGCGCTCGCTATATCTGCGTGTGCCTACGTCCGGGTCATAGCCGGCCTCCATCATCTCCGCACCAACAAGGTAGATGAGCACCAACACCTCGCCTTGTCGCCCGCGCGCGCAATGCTCCATCACCTCGAAGTCGCCGGCATCGGAGTTTTCGAACCAAACTTCGGCTGGCTGCTTGCCCTGCTTCATCTCGGCACCGGAAGAGGTGGCGAGCTCGTACGCAAAACTGTCGTCATCCAACGCACCCCGTAGAAACCATCGTTTGGGCACATCAGGAGCACGGACATGCCACCGCAATCCGTTTTCCCCGTAGCAGGCGACGACGATGGGTAGGGTGTCTATTTGTGCAAGCCGGATGCAAGTGGCCGTCCGGCTGGCCTGAAAGGTTTCGGCCAAGTCATTGATTTGTCTGAATCCCGGTTTCCCAATGGCCTTCACCATAGGCTGAAAAATCGGCCGAGGCATGAGCAGGTGCGACGCGTACTCGTCGGCGTGCTTCTCATAATCTTTGTTGGATGCCAAGTTGTCGCCGGGGTCATCAACGCGGCAGCGAAACGAGCGGCCACGGTGCATCATCCAGTGGCCGAGCTCATGTGCAATCGAAAATCGCTGCCGGCCGAGGACGGTCGAAGGACGGACAGTAGCTATCGCGCGATTTTCAAAGCCCACGAGCGTCGCTTCACACCCCTGCAGTTCCTGGTATTCAACCTCGAGCCGCGCATCGAATGCGAACGCCTCGACGTCTAGGTCATCCGGCGAAGTTATCCCGAAATCCGCGACCAGCTTTTCGGCCTGCTCACCTGGACTCATTTATCGGAACTCCCGCCCGAACCGTCTGGCAGGTCCAATCGCCTTATGCGCGAGTAAAGCCCCAGCAAGTCCTCGTCGGTCATTTCCTCAAGTTTGCGTGCCGCCAAGGTGTACCGGCCGTCATTCATTGCTTGCAGGATGTAGGCCTTCGCCGACTCAACAGAAACGCCTGCAGTTGTCGGACCGGTCCGGGAGCGGCTGTTTGCAGCCCCTTGCCGAGCGGCCGCCAGCCGTCGGCGTCCCGCTTCTGCCTTTGCGGCTTGCAGCAGACGAAGGCCATGAGCTTTGGCCGAGGCAGCATCGGCGCCGTCCAGCACGTCCTCATCCGACATGTCCAACAGTTCGGCCGCCAAAGCGTCGGCGAGCAAATCGTGAGTTTCGGTCTTCTTTGTCGAGTTCATTGCTGCATCCTCGCCATTTCGTAAGGTGCCAGGCGACGTGCAAGGCGTTTCCTCGCGGCGTCGTGACGTTTTGCATCCATTCCGAGTTCTGCAGCAGCTTCCGCGCCGCGAACTCCGTCCATCCACATGAGCAGGAGCAAATGCGCGTCTTCGTCCTGACTAACGTCCGCCTGGATTTTCTCCAACAGTTGACGTTTCATAAGCGAAACTGCGGGCGTGTGGTGCGATACACCCATCTCGAAATGCTCCCGGCTGGCATCTTCCGGCTCCTCGTCAGTCGTAGAAACGACCTTGAAGGCGTCCACCGGCCCACTCATTTCCTTCTTCAGGTCGTTGCTCGATACGCCCCGCATCGCGACGAATAGAACCAATATCGGCTTGAGTCCGCGCTTCCAGACGCGCTCCTGGCTCAACAACTTCGTAAGTGTTTCCTGGAGCAGGTCATCGCCTGTTATTCCTGTGAGGCTACGTGAAAGGAAATTCGCGAGCCGTTGGGTTCGAGCCCAATCTGCCGGACTCATCTGCAGTAGTTCATTTTCGACTTCGCTTTTGCTCAGTCTGCTCTCAAATTCTGCGGTGTCGGACATTGCCCTGGACACTCCTTTTACAAGACTCCTCTGCTGCTCCTCACGGACGCTAAAAATATATTTATTTGCCGCGTCCGCGGATGCCGTCTGGAGAGTCCTATTGTTTAGGGGCTCGATTTCCTACGTCGGGGCCTTTTTTCTGATTAAGGACATCCAGATGATAGTAAATCGCAAAACTCGCAACATCAACGGGCACCTAACCCACCTGAGCGCAGGGGACGAATATTTCGTCGGGCTGCCGGTCGACGCCGCTTCAGTTGAGAGGCTTCAGCGGCTAGGCTTCGATACCCCGGTTCAAACTGGCCAAAGCATCCTGCCAGCAGCAAAGCGCGGCGCCGCCAGTCGCCGCAACGCTGAAGGGTTTGATGTAATCCACCGGGACCAGCCGAAGGAGACCATGTACAGGCAGATTAGCTGGTCATGGACCGAACACCACGGACGCGACAAAGTGGAGAAAACCGGTGTCAAGGACGTGCCCTACCAGCGCTACCCGAGAACTCGCATCCCGCCGTACGCGATTGAGATGCAGGTGCGGACGCGCAGCGACGGTGCAACGTTTCTCGTCTCTGGTCCGTTCAAGGTACAGGCTGCACTGGACGTTGTGGCAACCAACACGGCGAACGTCTTCCGGGAACAGCTTGGCGGGTTTGAAATCCTGACGTCAGCACTCGAGGCGTGGATTGCATCCCCAATCAGGCGTTTGAACTGGGAGTTGCTGCCGACAGGCCAGAACCCTTGGGCCAGCGCGAAGGCTGCCGTCTCACGGATTGTGGAAAGTGCGGCGCCGGGCAACCGGCCTGTCATCGCTGAACGGTTTGCCGCCATTGGAAGATACGAACCCGGCTTTGTCGCCGTCGGGCGCGGGGGATTTGATGGTTACGTCGTATTTGGATTTCCCGAACTCGGGTTTTGCCTGCTCGAAAACAAACACGTGAACAACGCGACTTATGTTCTCGCCGAGTCCTCGTGGGTAACGGTATCCCAGTTCACGAAGGCAGAAATCCTTGCAACTGGGGTCCATTGCGCGCGTTTGATTCACACGAGGAGCTGGTTTGACGAGCTTGACGCGCTGATGGGCAGCGGAAAGCGGCGCGCTGCCTAAGGGACGGGAACTCACGCTGTCGTCACACAAGCGCAGACGGGCGAGGCAGTGCCTCGCCCGTCGTGCTGACCCGGCTTCGTGCAATTCAGCTCCCTGCCATCACTCACCGTATTGCCCCCACAGTTATCTCTTGCAGCCTGACGGAAACGCGTTCCAACCGTTGCCGCCAGACTTCCTCTGTGGTGCCCGGCCAGTTTCCACCGACGAACCCGCAGTCAAAGCTGTCTCGGTCTGAAAGCGGGAAGCGACTGCTGCGACATCGGTCGCTTCGGCTCAAGCGGCGCGGGCTGGCTTCCGGGCGCTAAAATTTTAGATAACGGCGCATGGCAGCCGGGTCCCCCGCTTGGAGCTTGCGGAAAGTTGCAGAGCGCACGGCCGGCCGCGGTTAGTCGTGCCCGGATGTCAGTCATGTTCACGCTCGTGCGCTCGACTCAGCACTTCCGCGTTCGCGGAAATTCCGGAAATGCCGAATGGCCGCGCCCGCTTTCGGCGGCGAGGAGTCTGGGCAGGAGGAGCAACCGCACGCGGTAAGGCGCTCGCTCCCGCGGCCACGGACGCGTATTCCTGCATCCCTGCACGGATGACCGGCGCACACGCGCGCCTAAGCAGCTTCTTTCTGTGCTGGGAACTGAAGAGGTGCTTTGGGCCAGGAAAAGAACTATAGCCACGTCGGGCCGGATTCGACCGCGCAAGCGGTCCGTGCCGCAGTGAACGGGCAATGCGCACGTCAACTCAAGGCGCTCCTCTTCTGTGCTTTTAAAGAGAAGAGACTCTCTTAATAATGAAGAAACTCTTTTTAGAATACTAGCGAGCGGGTTTATACACGGACTCGCAGTCCTGCCTGCTCGCGTCACGGCGTCGGACATGGGCCGGTCTTTGGCCTGGTCAGCCGTCGGTGCATCGGGACGGAAGGGGACCCGCCCGGCCGCCGGACAACTCGTGCTGACGTCCCGCAACGCACCATGTACGGTCGATTGCCCGTCGACGGACGCAGGCCGCTGCTTGTCGACCAAGTTCGAATCCGCCGGGCAGATTGCGGTCGCGCTGGTCATTTGACAGCCGCCGCTTTGAGACATGAGGCGTGGCTCGGCTCGACCCGCATAACGTTGAGGGCCGCGCGGTCAATTTCATCGCACCAACTTTTTTGCATTGATTGAACTGCAGGCTAAAGGCGGAACCCGGGTAAGCCGATATCAACATGGCATGCGACACTCTCGTCGCAATGAAAGATGCGAGTCGCATTGGGGAACCCGAAACTTCGGGTGTTTGTTATCCAACCAGGACCCACCATGGCTCGCGGTGACGAAGCACGCGTGGCACATCTGTGCATAGACGAGAGCTCACTCCCCGAGGCAGACGGCGTCCCTTTGGGTGTCGTTGCACTCGTTTGCGGTTAAGCCCATCTGGACACTGCCCGATACGACCACACGAAGACGCTGGCGGCGCGGCGGCGATGAACAAAACAAAGGTTGAGTATCTGTGAGTACATTGTCTGGGTTGTTGGCGAATGGTGGGGGGGCAGGCTAACGGTGCAGGAAGCGGGTTCCATTTCCGTGTGGGCGCCTATTTTTCTGCACTTGCAATTGGAGCGCGCAATCTGGGTGACCTTGGCTTCGATGGGGCACGTGTGACGTCGATACGTGTAGAAACCGAGGCGTCGGTAGATGACGTGCTCATTGAAACGGACGCAGGCGGGTACATCGCCATACAGGCGAAGACCACCGTAGAGTGCACGCTGGGCAGCCGACTGGGCAGCGTCGCTGACCAGTTTGTCCGGTACTGGCTGTGCGCCAGTTCCGGGCAGGCACAGTACGGATGGAACCGGCCGCTGAACCCCTCGACGGACAGGTTGTTCCTGGTCGTCGGTCCGGAGGCTTCCAAGCGGATTCGAGTTCACCTTCGGGACGTGCTGGACGTGCACCGGTCTGGGACGCTCTTGCATGCGCAGCCGGAGGCCAGACGGGAAGTGTTCGAAAACTTTCGCGGGCTGCTGTCACAGGCGTGGACAAAGCACACTCACAGGGGGGCAACCGATGACGAATTGCGGGACCTGCTGAATGTATGTGCTGTCCGCGAGTTGGACCTTCACGGCTCCGACAAGCGTCTGGCAGAAGAGGTCTTGCGAACGGTGCTCGACGACCCCGACGAAGCCGGCACTGCGTTTCGGGGTGCTCAGTGACCACCAGGCGGTACATGTGACGCTTCGAGGAGGCGCCGACGTGGCGGCGTTACGACGCGTGCTCGCAGGTGGAAATGGGACGGAGATAAAAAAAATTGTCCTGTTGAAGCCGCCACGCAAACAGTCTGACAATGCTTTGCTGGCCTGGGCCGTCAACAATCTGAATCCGCACAGGCAATGGCGCAGGCTGAGCGACACGTGCCGGTGGGCCGACGGCCTGATTACTGTCGACGAAATCGATAAAAGACCTCCGCATGCCGTCAGTGCGAATCTGGCCATCGGTCTTCTAATCGTCCCGGCCGTCCTCGCACCGATGGCGATTTTCTGTTTTCTGGGTATCAACCTGCTGAACCGGAACTGGCTCCTCGGAGAATATCTCGGGACCACGAAGGTAATTGATGTGTTTGCTTATCAGATACGTCATTTTATCGTGGCGGCCCTGCACCTGAAACTGACCGAGGAGAGTGCCGTCTTTCTTGCGTCTGTCGCGACCGAGACCGCAGTGGTTGCGTGCTACGTCGGATTCTGCTGCGTACGTATGAAGTCAGGGGCAGCAGGCCAGGCAAGGAGGGAGTTCACCACATACATCGCAGCCACTGCGCTATTCAAGCTGAACTATGTTAGCTGGCTTGTCGCGTGCTGCATTTTCGTGCTTGGCCTGATTGGCCCCTCTGACTGGTTTCGGGAACATGGTCTGGCGCTGACATTGGCGTCGTTCGGCGCGTGTGCCTTTCCCACTGGACTGCGGATTTACGTCGCTAACAGACGACGCTTGCAAAAGTCGCTCAGCTCTGCCAAAGACTATCTGATTCCGTCTGTCTACTCGTGGTTTGTGGCAATTGGCGTGGGATTCGCCGTTATGGCGTGGCCGGGTGTTTTCCCACAGGCGTTCGAGCCGCGGGTGACGCTCAAACTGACGGATGCCTGCTATTCTGAACCCGTGGGCTGCACGGTCGACGTATTACCAGAAAATCTGCCGAGTCCGATCGTTCTCGACGAGTTGCACTTCAACGTGAATGTGCAGTTCATGGATGCGCGGGGCTTCCCCATCGAAAACGGGGCGCATGGAACCTCTGCCTCGTTCCGGATGCAGCACTCGTCGACGGACACTGAGCCCCTGTATGTGAGCGAAGAGGGCCAGAGCCACGGCGTGGTTGTGTCTCCCCGGTTTATCTGTCCGCCCGCGTGGCAGGGACCTGATGCGCCGAAGCTTCTCATCCCGAGAAGCCCAGTCTATGTGAGGGTCAGATTGGCTGACGCCCCTTCGATGGATTACGAGATTACAGTTCGGGTCGACTTTGACAACAACTACGCATCGCTTTTTCGAAGCGCAGGCAGCGGATGTTTGTTCTGGCCGTAACGCGTCATCGCCGTGATTCCAGCGTCAAACATCCTGCGCAATGGAAGAACCCATAGGCGAAGGGGCTTCAGCCGGTTCCGACTGTGCTGAATCGTTGCGTGTGGATGCAGGATTGGCGGGGGGCGGAGTTGACGCCTCGGTCGTGCGCCGCTGGAGGGTGCGCGGGGTTGTCTGCTCCGGGTGTTCGGGCTAGAATTCGTCCGGTATCTGGCAAATTTCTGGCAGATACCATTTCGCGGGCGTGCGCGCGACTGCGCATGACTGCGGTCAAGTACTTGATTTTACGTGACGTTGCGTGTCACAACGGATACCGGCCGGGCGGATGCTGCGATTGAAAATCCGCGTGTCGGTGGTTCGATTCCGCCCCAGGCCACCAGGATTCAGCCCCAGGAAATCGCAAGATTCCTGGGGCTTTTCCGTTTGGCGGACAAGTCGTCATTTCGGCTTGCCACGCAGTTGAAGCCGCGCGCGTGGGACAGCTGGCGTCGGCGACATTCGGTGTCGCGTGATAAAATCGCGCCAGTTCAAAGACTTGCATGCAGGCGTCGCACGGTCGTGCACCGCGCGAATACGGTGCCGATGGAGTCGCACCGAAGCACCCAATCCTTCGCCCGACAATCGGCGGTATAAGCGCCCAGCCACGTTCCCGCGCAACGCGCGACCTATACTGCTTTGGGCCGGCACAGTGCCGGCACACGTCGCGCCGCTTGCATGGCGCACCTCGCGCAGCGCGACGTGGCAGTCTCATTCACGGAGTATCACGGTGATCCGCAAAGACGCTAAGCGTAGCGCGCTCGTGCTGTTTTCCGGCGGCCAGGATTCCGCCACGTGTCTCGCGTGGGCGCTCGACCGTTACGACACAGTCGAAACGATCGGCTTCGATTATGGTCAGCGTCATCGTGTCGAACTCGAATGCCGCGAAGGATTCCGTCAGGCCATCGTGCGTGCGTTTCCGGCGTGGGCCGACCGTCTCGGCGACGATCACACGATCGACCTGTCGCTGCTCGGCGAGATCAGCGACACCGCGATGACGCGCGAGATCGAAATCGAAGCCACGGCCAATGGGTTGCCGAACACGTTCGTGCCGGGCCGCAATCTGATGTTCATGACGATCGCCGCGGCCATCGCGTATCGGCGCGGTTTACAGGTGCTGGTCGGCGGAATGTGCGAGACGGACTTCTCGGGCTACCCCGATTGCCGCGACGACACGATGAAGGCGCTGCAGGTCGCGCTGAATCTCGGCATGGACAAGCGCTTCGCGCTGGAGACGCCGCTGATGTGGCTCGACAAGGCCGACACGTGGCGCCTCGCGCGCGAACTCGGCGGCGACGCATTGGTGGAACTGGTGCGCGTCGAGACGCATACCTGCTACGTCGGCGAACGGGCCGAGTTGCACTCATGGGGCTTCGGCTGCGGCGAATGCCCAGCATGCCGGTTGCGCAAACGTGGCTATGAGGCCTACCTCGCCGGCGAAAAAGTCACCGAGCCGGTCTGACGGCTCGCGCGAGAGCGCCCATCATTGATTCAGGAACACAGGACAGAAAGCAGCATGACGTACGCGGTAAAGGAAATCTTCTACACGTTGCAGGGCGAGGGCGCGAATGCCGGGCGGCCGGCCGTGTTCTGCCGCTTCGCGGGCTGCAATCTGTGGTCCGGCCGCGAAGAGGATCGCCCGGAAGCCGTCTGCCGTTTCTGCGACACCGATTTCGTCGGCACCGACGGCGAGAACGGCGGCAAGTACCGCACACCTGACGAACTGGTCGCGATGATCGCGTCGCAATGGCCGCAAGGCGAGGGCGAACGCTTCGTCGTGTGCACCGGCGGTGAGCCGATGCTGCAGATCGATCAGCCGCTCGTCGACGCGCTGCACGCGGCCGGCTTCGAGATCGCGATCGAGACCAACGGCTCGCTGCCGGTGCTCGACACGATCGACTGGATCTGCGTGAGCCCGAAGGCCGACGCGCCGCTCGTCGTGACGAAGGGCAACGAACTAAAGGCCGTGATTCCGCAGGACAACCAGCGCCTCGACGACTACGCCAAGCTCGACTTCGAGTATTTCCTCGTCCAACCGATGGACGGCCCGTCGCGCGACATCAACACTAAGCTCGCGATCGACTGGTGCAAACGTCATCCGCAGTGGCGCCTGTCGATGCAGACTCACAAGTATCTGAACATTCCCTGATTTGCCGTGCTGACGATTACCCGAAAACTCGAATTCGACGCGGGCCACCGCATTCCCGATCACCGCAGCCAGTGCCGCAATCTGCATGGCCATCGCTACGTGCTCGAAATCACGCTGCAAGGCGATCTGGTCGACACCGAAGGCGCGCCCGATCGCGGCATGGTGATGGACTTCGCCGACGTGAAGTCGCTCGCAAACGAGCACCTGGTCGACAAGTGGGACCATGCTTTTCTCGTCTACGAAGGCGACACGCAGGTGCGTGGCTTCCTCGACAGCATGGCGGGTCACAAGACGGTCGTGCTCGATCGCATTCCGACCGTCGAAAACCTCGCCGCGATTGCGTTCGATATTCTCGCGAACGTCTACGACGCGCACTACGGCGTGAACCTGCGCCTGCACAAAGTGCGTCTGTACGAGACGCCGAATTGCTGGGCCGACGTGGTCCGCGACTCGCTTCCCACCTGAACCCACGCCCCGCCGCGCGAGCGAACTCTCGCGTTATTGTCACGGTATGATCGTTCCGACCAACACACGGAGCGAGACATGCCGGTCACCGCATCGCGTCGCAGCAGGCAACGAGGCCGTCAGCGCCCCGGTGCCTGTCTGATTCGCTATCTGGCCCCGCTTCGCATTGCAAACCCGCGCGAGGCCAGCCGATGAGCACCTTCACCAACTCCCTCAAACAACGTCTGAAGGACAACGCGCCGCTGTTCGGGCTGTGGTTGTCGCTCGGCAGCGAGGCCGCCGCCGAAGCACTCGCGCACGCCGGCTTCGACTGGCTGCTGATCGACATGGAGCACGCGCCCAACGATAGCGGCGGCGTCGAGTCGCAATTGCGCGCGATCGCCGCCGCCCATCTGCCGAGCGAGCCGGTGGTGCGCGTGCCCGCGAGCGAGCCGTGGCTCGTCAAGCGCGTGCTCGACGCCGGCGCGCGCACGCTGATGTTCCCGAACATCGAATCCGCCGACGACGCGGCACGCGCCGTGCGGCTCACCCAATATCCGACCGCCGAGGCGCTCGACGGCCTGCGCGGCGTCGCGGGCGTCGTGCGCGCGGCCGGTTACGGCATGCGGCGTGATTACGTGCAGACGGCCAACGCACAGATCGCGACGATCGTGCAGATCGAATCGGCGCGCGGCTTGCGGGAGGTCGAGCAGATCGCGGCGACGCCGGGCGTCGATTGCCTGTTCGTCGGTCCGGCCGATCTGGCCGCGAGCCTTGGTCATCTTGGCGACGCGAAACACGAGGACGTGCAGGCGGCGATGGCGCGTATCGTTAGCGCGGCGGACAAAGCCGGCATTGCCGCCGGCATCTTCGCGATGGACGTGGCCAGCGCGCGGCAGCATCGCGACGCGGGGTTTCGCTTCGTGGCGCTGGCCGCCGACGTGATCTGGATGTTGCGCGCGACGCGCCAGGCATTACAGGAGGTGAGGTCATGAACGGCAGAGTGCAGGGCGGTGCCGGGCGGATGATCGCGCGGGTGAGCGCGCAAGTGACCATCGCGGCGGCGTTGCTCGCTAGTGGCGCGTGGAATGCCGCGTATGCACAGGATCACGTCGCCAAGGCGAACGATCCGCAGACGCAATCCGCGGTCGCCGACTACAACGCCGGCAACCTTGGCGCGGCGCTGACCGAATTCCGCCAGGCCGCCGAGCGCGGTAGCCGGCTTGCGCAGTTCAACTACGCGATGATGCTGCTCAACGGCGAAGGCACGCCGGTCAACGTCGACGAAGGCAAGAAGTGGCTGCGCAAGGCCGCCGACGCGAACATGTCGCACGCGCAATACGTGTACGGCAAGATGTACGACGATGGCGAGTTCGTCGAGCGCGATCCGGTGGAGGCGCATCGCTGGTTCATGAAGGCGGCCGCGCAGGGCCATGTTCAGGCGGAGCTCGCGCTCGCGAATCAGTTCCTCGACGGACGCGGTACCGAGCGTGACAACAAGCAGGCGTTCGTCTGGTACAAGAAAGCGGCGCAGGGCGGCGACATGACCGCGCAGTACGTGACCGGCTCGTTCTACGAGCGTGGTGGCGATGGAGTCGATCGGAATCTGAATGTGGCGCGCGCGTATTACGCGGCCGCGGCGGCGCAGGGCGATCCGGCCGCGCGCCTGAAGTATCAGCAGTTGAGCGCGCAACTGCGCGATCAGAAGGAAGTGAAGCCGCAGTAATGAAGCAGCAATAAAGCGAAAGGGCGCTCCCAACGAGCGCCCTTTTTTGCATTGTCGTTTGCCGCGTGCCGCTAGCGGCGGTTAGCTCTGCATCAACCGCTTCTGTCGCGCGACGCTCATGATCAGCCCGATCGCGACGCCTAATGTAGTCAGTGCGGTGCCGCCGTAACTCATGAACGGCAACGGCACGCCGACCACCGGCAGAATCCCGCTCACCATGCCGATATTGACGAACGCGTACGTGAAGAACGCCATCGTCAACGAGCCGGCGCAATAATCGCCCGAACAATGTCGAGCCGTTGGCCGCGATGTAGAGCCCGCGCGCGATCAATAGCATGTACAGCGTGAGCAGCACGATTCCGCCTGCCAAACCGAACTCTTCCGAAAACACCGCGAAGATGAAGTCGGTGTGCTTCTCGGGGATGAACTCCAGATGCGCCTGCGTACCCTTCAGCCAACCCTTGCCGAGCGGGCCGCCCGAGCCGATCGCGATCACCGCTTGAATCGTGTGGAAGCCTTTGCCGAGCGGGTCCGAGGTCGGATCGAGCAGCGTGCAGATGCGGTGCTTCTGGTAGTCGTGCATCAGCGGCCACTGCACTTCGGGCTGACAGATCTTGTCCTGAAACGCCGCGATCGACCCAACCCCAATCACGGCCGCGATCAGCACCGGCACGATCAGCTTGAAGCTCAGCCCCGCGAAATAAATCACGAACAGGCCGGCCGCGAACACCAGCACGGCCGTGCCGAGGTCGGGCTGCTTCGCGATCAGGCCGACCGGCACGATGAGGATCACGAAGCCGACCAGGTAGTCGTACCAGCGCATCACGCCTTCGCGGCGCTGGTAGTACCAGGCGAGCATCAGCGGTGTTGCGATCTTCAGGATTTCCGATGGCTGGATCACCACGCCGACGTTGATCCAGCGCTTCGCGCCCTTGCGCGTAAGGCCGAACATCGCGACCGCGACCAGTAGCGCGATCCCGAACGCGTAGAGCGGGACCGCGAAGCGCATCAGCGTATTGGGCGGCACATTGGCGAGCCCCCACATCAGCACGAAGGTGAGCAGGATGTTGCGCAACTGGTCTTCGACGCGGCCCGGCATGTCGAGTGTCGCGCTGTACAGCGTGACGATGCCGACGCACAGCAGCAGAAACACGATCAGTGCGAGCGGACGGTCGAAGCCTACGAACATCCGCTTGATGCGCTCGAGCCAGGCGCGCTTGTCGAATTGCATGCCTTTCTCCTTATTCGTCGATGCCGCCGGCGGCCGGCTGGCGCGGCGACGCGCCCTGGAAGCTGTCCTCGCGCGATGGTGCCGCGACGCTCGGCGCCGGCTCGCTTGCCGGACGGGGTTGGTGCGGGGCGCCGGACGTACGCGACGCGGATTTCTTTGCCGCGGACGAAGCCGATGCCGCCATCGGCGCAGACGCGCCATTCGCGCCCGAAGCCGCAACAGCCGCCGACGCACCGGAGGCCACCGCGGCAGCCGCCGCCCCCGGCATCGGCAGTGCCGTAAAGCCCGCCGCAATCTTGAGCGAGTGAGCGTCCTCATGCGAGGCCGGCGTATCGCCGACCTGCGGCGCGGATGCTTCGAGCGTGGTCGATGCCGCTACCGCGACGGCCGCTTCTTCCGCGCCGGGCTTGTTCTTGCCGACCAGGTAATAGTCGAGCACCCTGCGCGCGATCGGACCGGCCGCCTCCGCGCCCCAGCCGCCGTTTTCGACGACAAGCGCGAGTGCGATCTTCGGTTGATCGGCCGGCGCGAAGGCGATGAACAGCGCGTGATCGCGCAAATTCTCCGCAACCGCGTGACCTTTGTAGTTCGCGCCTTGCAGCGAGTACACCTGCGCGGTACCGGTCTTGCCGGCCGCCTGATATGGCGCGCCCGCGAACACTTTGGCCGCCGTGCCGTTCGTGACCACGCCTTCCATCGCGCGCTTGATGAAGTCGATGTCCTGCTGCTTGACCGCGATCTTGTCGCTCGGATCGCGCACCACCGGCCGCATGTCCTTCGTGATCGGATTCTCGATGTCGCGCACGAGGTGCGGCTTCATCACGACGCCGTTGTTCGCGAGCGTCGCGGTGGCATGGGCGAGCTGCAGGATCGTGAACGAGTTGTAGCCCTGGCCGATGCCGAGGCTGACCGTTTCGCCTTCGTACCACTTCTGCTGCTCGGGGCGGCGGTACGCGTGGCGCTTCCAGTCGGTCGACGGCAGAATGCCCTTCGCTTCGCCGGCGATGTCGATGCCGGTGATCTGCCCGAAGCCCCACGGCTTCATGAAGTTCGCGATGTTGTTGACGCCGAGATCGTGCGCGAGCATGTAGAAGTACGTGTCGTTCGACACGACGATCGCGCGGTTCATGTCGATCCAGCCTTGGCCCGAGCGCACGTCGTTGCGGAACGTGTGGCCGCCGAACGTGTAGTAACCGGGGTCCTGGAAGCCCCAGCTCGGCGTGCGCTTGTGCAGCGTCAGCGCGGCGAGTGCCATGAACGGCTTGTAGGTCGAGCCCGGCGGATAGGTGCCGTGCAGCGGCCGGTTCAGGAGCGGATGGTCGGGCGAGTTGTTCAGCTCGTCCCAGGTCTGCTGGTCGATGCCGTCGACGAAGGAATTCGGATCGAAGCTCGGCGCCGACACGAACGCGAGCACGTCGCCGGTGGACGGCTCGATCGCGACGAGCGCGCCGCGGTGTCCGGCGAACGCCTGCTCGGCGACCTGCTGAAGGCCGATGTCGAGCGACAGCACGAGGTTGTTGCCCGGCGTCGCCTGAGTGCGCGACAGCGTACGCACCGGGCGGCCGCCCGCCGTCACCTCGACTTCCTCGAAACCGGTCTGGCCGTGCAGCTCGGTCTCGTAGCTCTGCTCGACGCCGATCTTGCCGATGTAATCGGTGCCCTTGTAGTTGTTCGCGTCAAGACGCGGATCGTAGTGGTCCGGATCGCTGTCGTTCTGATCGCTGGCATCGTCGATGCGTTCCTGGTCGCGTTGCGAAATCCGTCCGATGTAGCCGATCACGTGCGCGGCGGTCGGCCCGAGCGGGTACTGGCGGAACAGCCGCGCGCGCACTTCGACGCCAGGAAAGCGGAAGCGCTGCGCGGTAAAGCGCGCGACTTCATCGTCGGTCAGGCGCGTGCGGATCGGCAGACTTTCGAAGTTCTTCGAGTCTTCCTGCAGCTTCTTGAAGCGGCGACGGTCGCGCGCATCGATCGACACGACGGTGGCGAGGTTGTCGATCACGTTATCGAGCGTGTCGTTCAGCTTCGACGGCGTGACTTCGAGCGTATAGGCCGAGTAGTTCTTCGCGAGCACGACGCCGTTCCGGTCGGTGATGATGCCGCGGTTCGGCACGATCGGCGCGACGGAGATGCGGTTTTCATCGGCTTGCAGCGAGTACTTGCTGTAGTGCCAGACCTGCAGGAACAGGAAGCGGAAGCCGATCAGCCCGAAGCAGACAAACACGAACAGGCCCGCCGCCGCGACGCGCAGGCGGAATTTCGTGAGCTGCTGTTGAGTGTCCTTGAATTCGGTCATGCGATTCTGCAAAAGGCCGGCATGCGGCCATCAAGAGTGTGCGCCAAAATGGGCCGCAGCCGGTGGGCCAGATGCGGGATCAAATGGGGCGCGTATCGTCCGGGTCGGCGGGGCGGCGCTGCGGCATCAGCAGCAAGATGCTGGCGACCGGCCACAGCGCAGCTTCGACGAAACCGTCGATCAGATAACTCCAGCCCGGAAACGCCGCGCCGGTCAACAACCGGATCACGAACGGCACCAGTTGCGCGACGACGAGCAGCGGCATCACCGCGAACGTTTGCACGCCGAGCGACATCCACAGCACGCGGCGGTGAATCGTGATCGCGCCGTACGACAGCAGCGTGTAGGCGAGCGCGTGCTCGCCGAGCAGGCTCGCGTTGTGCACGTCCATCAGCAGACCGAGCAGAAACGCGATGCCCATGCCCACCTTGCGCGGCTGATGGACATTCCAGAACAGCAGCACGAGTGCGACGAAATCGGGCACGCCGGCGAGACGCCCCCACGGCATCAGGTTCAGCAGGAACGCGGAAGCGAGGCTGAACGCGATGAAGTACGGGTTGACGGGCTGCAGGATGTATTGCGGGCGATTCATGGCTGAGCCCCCGGCTCGGCTTGCGGCTTCACGTTCTTCGCGGCGGCCGGCTTTTCGGCTTTCCGGTCGGCTGCGGGCTTTTCGGACTTCTTGTCGGCCGCAGCTTTGCCCGGCGCCTTTTCCACGGATTTGGCTGCGGGCTTTTCGGTCGGCGCTTTGTCGGCGGCGTTCCTGTCGGCTGGCTTGGCGGCGGATTTGTCCGCCGCGCCCTTGCTGTCCCCTGCTTTGGCGCCCTTCTTCGCTTTCGCTTCCTTTGCGACGGTTGCCGCGTCGGGTTCGTCCGCCGGGCGCGGCGGCGCGTTGTTCTCGACGTGCAGCACGAGCACCTGACGCGCACCGCGCACCGCGGCGACCGGCAGACTGACCACGCGGGCAAACGCGGTGTCGGCCTGCTTGTCGACGCGCACGACCTTCGCGACCGGCAGCCCCGGCGGATACACGCCGTCGAGGCCGCTCGTGACGAGTTCGTCGCCGGTCTGGACGTCGGCGCTGATCGGCACGAAACGCAGATCGAGCGTGTCGCCCTTTGGCGTACCGTAGATCACGCTGCGCAAGCCGGTGCGCAGAATTTCGACCGGCACCGCCTGGTCCTTGTCCGTCAGCAGCGTGACTTCGGCCTGCAGCGGGAACACCCGTGTGACCTGGCCGATCACGCCATCTTCGTCGACGACCGGCGAGCCGTTCTGGATGCCTTGCTGCGCGCCGCGTCCGATCACGACCTTCTGCGTGAACGGATCGCGCGTGTCGTACTGGATTTCGGCGGGCAGCGATTGCGTGGTGAGGCTCTGCGACAGTTGCATCAGCGCGCGCAGATGGGCATTTTCGGCGGCGAGCGACGCGGCCAGATTGGCTTGCTGCGACAGCCGCAGATCCTTCGCGCGCAGCTTCGCGTTCTCGTCACGTAGCGTGGCGCTCGTCACGGCGAGGTCGGCGGCGCCCATGAAGATGTCGCGCGGCACGAGCGCTGCGCGCTGCAAAGGATAGAGACCCGCGCCGAGCACGCCGCGGACGATTTCGAGCGTCTGGAAGCGGGCATCGGAGATCAGCAGGGCGAGCGCCAGCACGACGAAGAACACCAGTCGGGCCAGAGCGGAGGGGCCTTGCTTGAACAGGGGCGGCGGACTGTATTCCATGGTCGGCGCCGGGGGCGTGAGCGGTTGGGTGAGACGGCGACGCGCAAGGCGCGCGCGGTCAGTGCGCGGAGGCTGGTCGGCCCAGCCAACGACAAAGCGGCCCGCAAGGGGCCGTGTGCCAGATCCGCGCTACTGACATGGGAGGAAGGCTCGCTTACTCGTACGAGAAGATGCTGCCAAGCTTGTCCATGCGTTCGAGCGCCATGCCCGAGCCGCGCACGACGCAGGTCAGCGGGTCTTCGGCGACGAGCACCGGCAGGCCGGTTTCTTCGGCGAGCAGGCGATCGAGGTCGCGCAGCAGGGCGCCACCGCCGGTCAGCATCATGCCGCGCTCAGCGATGTCCGCGCCGAGTTCCGGCGGCGTCTGTTCCAGTGCGATCTTCACTGACGACACGATCTGATTCAGCGGATCGGTCAGCGCTTCGAGGATTTCGTTGCTGGAGATCGTGAAGCTGCGCGGAATGCCTTCTGACAGATTGCGGCCCTTCACTTCCATTTCCTTGACTTCGGAGCCCGGGAACGCGGAGCCGATTTCCTTCTTGATAGCTTCGGCGGTCTGTTCGCCGATCAGCATGCCGTAGTTGCGGCGGATGTAGTTGACGATCGCTTCGTCGAACTTGTCGCCGCCGACGCGCACCGAGCCCTTGTACACGATGCCGCCGAGCGAGATCACGCCGACTTCTGTCGTGCCGCCGCCGATGTCGACGACCATCGAACCCGTTGCTTCCGACACCGGCAGGCCCGCGCCGATCGCGGCAGCCATCGGCTCTTCGATCAGATACACCTGCGAGGCGCCCGCGCCGTGCGCGGCTTCCTTGATCGCGCGACGCTCGACTTGGGTCGAACCGCACGGCACGCAGATGATGATGCGAGGCGACGGCGAGAACATGCGCGATTCGTGAGCAGTCTTGATGAACTGCTTGATCATCTGCTCGGTGACGGTGAAGTCGGCGATCACGCCGTCTTTCATCGGGCGGATCGCCTCGATGTTGCCCGGCACCTTGCCGAGCATCTGCTTGGCTTCCTTGCCGACTGCCTGAATGGTCTTCTTGCCGTTGGGGCCGCCTTCCTGGCGGATCGACACGACCGACGGTTCGTCGAGAACGATGCCCTTGCCGCGCATGTAGATAAGGGTGTTGGCGGTGCCGAGGTCAATCGCCAGATCGTTGGAGAAGTAGCTGCGCAAAAAACCGAACATTCAAAATCCTGTCTCGCTGGGGGCCGGGCCTCGCACCGTATGCGTAGGGCGGCAGCGGAAAAATAACAGCTTCAACCGGGCGGTAGCGACGCCACATGAACTTGAAGCCGCGGGGGAGTCTACCGGAGGCCGTTGCAAAGCCAGGGCGGAAAGCGCCGGACGTTCTTGGAATTGTCCGTAAGGCCTTGGTAAGTCGGTCCGGGTTTGGGTCGAACGCGTAATCATACCTTATAATTTTGGATGTTTTGAAGGAAACGGAGCGCACATTTTGTCGTTGCCGCTCCTTTTTCTGGATTGTCCTATCTTGTCGTAACCCGCTGTTAAAACGCGACTTTTTTAACTGCTGCGACATTCCACCCTTTCCGGTGACTGCATGGCTCTGACCCTGACCGATGTAAAACGCATCGCGCATCTCGCGCGGCTCGAACTGGCCGATGCCGACGCCGAGCACACGCGTGCCCAGCTCAATGATTTTTTCGGCCTGGTCGAGCAGATGCAGGCGGTCGATACCACCGGCATCGCGCCGCTTGCCCACCCGATCGAGCAGATCGAAGACGTCGCGCTGCGTCTGCGTGACGACGCCGTCACGGAGACGGTCGAGCGCGAGGCTTTCCAGCGCCCCGCGCCGGCCGTTCAGGACGGCCTGTACCTCGTGCCGAAGGTGATCGAATAAGACCCGCCGGGCAGCCCCCGGGTCTGGCGTCGGCGCGAGCCTCCGTGGTCCAGACGCGCGTCCTCCGCGAACCTTGCCGGGCCGGTCTGCCGACGGGCAACCGAACGCCTCCACGGCGGCGTGACCACGCTGCCGCGCTTTCCAGGATAAAACGCAATGCATGAAAAAAGTTTGAGCGAACTGCGCGCCGCGCTCGCGGCCAAGGAATGCTCCGCAGTCGAACTGGCACAGCTGTACCTGAAGCGGATCGACGCGGCCAATAGCCTGAACGCGTTCATTCAGGTCGATCCGGAACTGACGCTCGCGCAGGCGAAAGCCGCCGACGCGCTGCTGCACACCGGCCACGCGGGCCCGCTGGTCGGCCTGCCGATCGCGCACAAGGACGTGTTCGTGACGAAAGGTTGGCGCTCCACGGCCGGCTCGAAGATGCTCGCGAACTACGAAAGCCCGTTCGACGCGACCGTGGTCGCGCGTCTGCAGAACGCCGGCATGGTGTGCGTGGGCAAGACCAACATGGACGAATTCGCGATGGGTTCGTCCAACGAGAATTCGTACTTCGGCGCCGTGCAGAATCCGTGGGACCGCAAGGCCGTGCCGGGCGGTTCGTCGGGCGGCTCGGCTGCCGCCGTGGCCGCGCGTCTCGCGCCCGCCGCGACCGGCACCGACACCGGCGGCTCGATCCGCCAGCCGGCGTCGTTCTCGGGCATCACCGGCATTAAGCCGACGTACGGCCGGGTGTCGCGCTACGGCATGATCGCGTTCGCGTCGTCGCTCGACCAGGGCGGCCCGATGGCGCAAAGCGCCGCGGACTGCGCGACGCTGCTCAACGCGATGGCCGGCTTCGACGAGCGCGACTCGACGAGCCTCTCGCACGAGCGCGAGGACTACACGCGCTATCTCGGCAAGTCGTGGCAGGACGACGGCACGGACAAGCCGCTCGCCGGTTTGCGCATCGGTCTGCCGAAGGAGTACTTCGGCGCCGGTCTCGCCGACGACGTGCGCGCGTCGATCGACGCCGCGTTGAAGCAGTACGAAGCGCTCGGCGCGACGCTCGTCGAGGTTTCGCTGCCCAAAACCGAACTGTCGATCCCGGTCTATTACGTGATCGCGCCGGCGGAAGCCTCGTCGAACCTTTCGCGTTTCGACGGCGTGCGCTTCGGCCATCGCGCGGCCGAGTACCGCGATCTGCTCGACATGTACAAGAAGTCGCGCGCCGAAGGCTTCGGCCCGGAGGTGAAGCGCCGCATTCTGGTCGGCACCTACGTGCTGTCGCACGGCTACTACGACGCGTACTACCTGCAGGCACAGAAGATCCGCCGCATCATCGCGCAGGACTTCCAGCAAGCGTTCAAGCAGTGCGACGTGATCATGGGGCCGGTCGCGCCGTCGGTGGCGTGGGACATCGGCGCGAAGGGCGACGATCCGGTGCAGATGTATCTGGCCGACATCTACACGCTGTCGGTGAGCCTCGCCGGCCTGCCGGGCATGAGCGTGCCGTGCGGTTTCGGCGCGGGCGCGAACGCGCAGCGTCCGGTCGGTCTGCAGATCATCGGCAACTATTTCAATGAAGCCCGGATGCTGCAGGTGGCCGACGCGTTCCAGCGCGCGACCGATTGGCACCGCCAGGCACCGGCAGGAGTGTGAGCACCATGACCAAACAATGGGAAGTCGTGATCGGTCTGGAGACCCACACGCAGTTGTCGACGCATTCGAAAATCTTCTCGGGCACCGCGACGCAATTCGGCGCCGCGCCGAACACGCAGGCCAGCCCCGTCGATCTGGCCTTGCCCGGCACGCTGCCGGTGATGAACCGCGGCGCCGTCGAACGCGCCATTCAGTTCGGCCTCGCGATCGGCGCAACGGTGGCGCCGCGCAGCATCTTCGCGCGCAAGAATTATTTCTACCCCGACCTGCCGAAGGGCTACCAGATCAGCCAGTATGAAATTCCCGTCGTGCAGGGCGGTCAGGTGACGATCCAGGTGCCGGCCAATGAAAAGGCGGGCAAGGAAGCGTACGAGAAAACCATCAACCTGACGCGCGCCCACCTCGAGGAAGACGCGGGCAAGTCGCTGCACGAAGACTTCGCGGGCATGACCGGCATCGACCTGAATCGCGCCGGCACGCCGCTGCTCGAAATCGTCACCGAGCCGGAAATGCGCAGCGCGGCCGAGGCCGTTGCCTACGCGAAGTCGCTGCACACGCTCGTCGTGTGGCTTGGCATCTGCGACGGCAACATGCAGGAAGGCTCGTTCCGCTGCGACGCGAACGTGTCGGTGCGTCCGGTCGGCCAGAAGGAATTCGGCACGCGCACCGAGACCAAGAACCTGAACTCGTTCCGCTTCCTCGAGGAAGCGATCCAGTACGAAGTGCGTCGCCAGATCGAACTGATCGAAGACGGCGGCACGGTGGTGCAGGAAACGCGTCTGTACGATCCGGACAAGCGCGAAACGCGTTCGATGCGCAGCAAGGAAGACGCGCACGACTACCGCTATTTCCCCGACCCCGACCTGATGCCGCTCGTGATCGACGCCGCGTGGGTCGAGCGCGTGAAGAGCGAGATGCCGGAACTGCCGGAAGCGATCCAGCGGCGCTTCGTGTCGCAGTACGGACTCACGCCGTACGACGCGAACGTGCTGACTTCGAGCAAGGCGACGGCCGCTTACTACGAAGCGGTGGTCGCCAAGGTCGGTGCGGCCAACGCGAAGGTCGCGGCGAACTGGGTGATGGGTGAAGTGTCGTCGCAGCTCAACCGCGAAGGCCTCGACATTGCCGCGTGCCCGGTATCGGCCGCGCAGCTCGCGCTGGTTCTGCAGCGTATTGCCGACGGCACGATTTCGAACAAGATCGCGAAGGAAATCTTCCTCGCGATCTGGGAAGAGAAGGCCACCGACGAAGCCGCCGCCGATCGCATCATCGAGGCGAAAGGCTTGAAGCAGATTTCGGACATCGGCGCGCTCGAAACGATCATCGACGAAGTGCTCGCCGCGAACCAGAAGTCGGTCGACGAATATCGCGCCGGCAAGGAAAAGGCGTTCAACGCACTGATCGGCCAGGCGATGAAAGCAACCAAGGGTAAGGCCAACCCTGCTCAGGTCAATGAATTGCTCAAGAAGAAGTTGTCCTGAGTTGAAGTGCCGCGGCCGGGCGTAATCGCGCCCGTATCACCACGGGCCGTTGCCGGATCGAAGCAGGGCAACGGCCCGTTTTATTTTGCGGACTCGCTTCAGCCGGTTAAGCGTAGGTAAGCGTAGACCTTGGAGTGTATGCATGACAAAGCAACCCGATCTCGACGATTTCCGCGTGCCGTACTTCGACGACGGCAAGAAAAAAAACCACTTCTCGCTCGACCACTTCGACCCGAAGGCGAAGCCGTTTTCGAGCGGCTCGAAAGACGCGGACCGCGCGCGTCTGTCGGAAGTAGGCCTGCTGCTCGACAACCTGCAGGAGCGGCTGCACGCGCAGCGCAAGCGCCGCGTTCTGCTAGTGCTGCAAGGCATGGACACGAGCGGCAAGGACGGCACGATCCGCGCGGTATTTCACGAAGTCGACCCGCTCGGCTTGCGCATCGTGCCGTTCAAGGCGCCGACGCCCGTCGAACTCGCGCACGATTTCCTGTGGCGCGTGCATTCGCAGGCACCCGCGGCCGGCGAGCTGACGATCTTCAACCGCAGTCACTACGAAGACCTGCTCGTGCCGACCGTGCTGGGCGCGCTCGACGCCGCGGCGTTCCAGCAGCGGTGCCGCCACATCCGTCAGTTCGAGGAGATGCTCGCCGACAGCGGCGCGACGATCCTCAAGTGCATGCTGCACATTTCAAGGGACGAGCAGCGTGTGCGTTTGCAGGAGCGCATCGACGATCCGCTGAAGCACTGGAAATTCGACGTGTCGGATCTCGATGCGCGCAAGCAGTGGGACGCATATCAGTCCGCGTATCGCGAGACACTGGCCGCGACGTCGACCGAATACGCGCCGTGGTACGTGATTCCGGCCGACTCGAAGACGCATCGCAACGTGATGGTAGCCGAACTGCTGCTGCGCACGCTCGACGCGCTGAAGCTCGAATATCCGCCGGCCAAAGAATCGCTGAAGGGAATCAAGGTCGAGTGAACGCGGCTTTGCCCCTTGGCTTCAGAAACGAATCGAACAAAAGAGGAAAGACATGTTGCGTGTGATTACCGCCAACCTCAACGGCATCCGCTCGGCGGCGAAGAAGGGCTTTTTCGACTGGTTCGGCGAACAGGGCGCCGACGTGCTTTGCGTGCAGGAAATCAAATGCTCGCAGGATGACATGACGCCGGAGTTCATGGCGCCGCATGATTTCACCGGCTATTTCCAGCATGCGGTAAAAAAGGGTTATAGCGGCGCGGGCGTCTATACGCGTCATGAGCCGGACGAAGTGGTCATCGGCTTCGGCAGCGAGGAGTTCGACCCGGAAGGGCGCTATGTCGAGCTGCGTTTCGGCAAGCTGTCGGTGGTCTCGGTGTATGTGCCGTCGGGGTCGAGCGGCGACGAGCGCCAGCAGGCCAAGTTCCGTTTCATGGACGAGTTCATGCCGCATCTCGCCGAGCTGGCGAAGGAGCGCGAGGTGATCGTGTGCGGCGACGTGAACATCGTGCACAAGGAAATCGACATCAAGAACTGGAAGAGCAACCAGAAGAATTCGGGCTGCCTGCCCGAAGAGCGCGCATGGCTCGACAAACTGTTCGACGACGTCGGTTATGTGGACGTGTTCCGCACGCTCGACCAGCGGCCCGAGCAGTACACGTGGTGGAGCAATCGCGGTCAGGCGTATGCGAAGAACGTCGGGTGGCGGATCGATTACCAGATCGCGACGCTGGGCATCGCAAGCAAGGCGAAGCGCACCGACGTGTTCCGCGATATCAAGTTCAGCGACCATGCGCCGCTGACCGTCGACTACGACCATCAGGTCGGAAAGTAAGCCCACCGGCCGCGGCGCGTGCAGCACCGTGGCCCGCCAGCAGTCGTAGAACCGAGGTATCAGTCGCGCGCCGGCTTGCGGGTCGGCCTGCCGATGCCTGAATAATCGGGCAACTCGTCGACGCTCTTGCCGATTGCCTTCGCGTACAGCGGCAGCATGTCCGGCAGCCGCTTGATGATGTCGTCGCGGCGCGCCGGTGTGTACGGGTGCACGTAGATGAAGCCCTGCTCGCGATTGCCGCGCGTCGCCTGCGCGAGCTTATCCCACAGCGTGACCGCCGCGCGCGGATCGAAGCCGGCGCGCGACGCGATATCGCTGCCAATCACGTCGGCTTCGGTTTCGTCGGTGCTCTCGTACTTCATTTCCAGCAGACGCGAACCGATGCCGAGCGGCGCCATGCCCAGATCGGCGAGGCCGAACAGTTGCGGGATCGTGCCCGACGAATCGAGCTGGCTCGCCTGCAACTGACCGAGCCGCATGCGCGCGTGCTCGCGCAACGCGTGCGCGATCTCATGGCCGATCAGCATGCCGACCTCGTTGTCGTTCAGGCGGACGCGATCGAGAATCCCGCTATAGACAACGATCTTGCCGCCCGGCAGGCAGTACATGCGGATGTCGTTCGAGCGCACCACCGCGACTTCCCACTTCCAGAGCTTGGCTCGCTCGTTCCACTTCAACGAGTACGGAATCATCCGGTCGATGATCGAGCGCACGCGCGTCACGCGCGCGTCCGTCTCGCCGTACAGGCGGTTCGCGTGGCTGGCGCCGTAGACGATCTGGCTGAACTCCTCGGCGGCCTGCGCCTCGAGCATCGACGACGGGATCAGGTTGCGGAACACTATGTAGCCGCCGTAGCGCAGTTGCGGGCTCACGTAGTAGGGCGGCGGGACGGCCGCGGGAGCCGATGCCGCGGCGGGCGCTTTGGCGGTGGCGGGCGGTTGCGCGGGCTGCAGCGCGGAGCCGGAGGTGGCGGCGCCCGGAGCGCTACCGCTAGCGCTGGGCGTGCTCGGGGCACCGGCGTTGGCACCGGTGCTGTTATTCGCGCCAGGATTGGCACCGCCGGCGCTGTTGTTGCCGCTGTTGCCGGCTGCAGCCGAAGTCGCGTTTTCCGCGGCGCTGGCGCCGCTGGTCGCGGACCTGGCCGCAGGCATCGGGGCCGGGTTGGGCGTCGCACCGCTGGTGGTCGCGGCGGCGGCGGGCGGCGCGGGCGCTTGTGCGCCGCTCACCGGGCTCGCGCCAGTCGGCGTGCCGGCCGCATATGCGCCCGCCGGCATCGCCAGCGCGACGCTTGCGCAACCGAGGACGCTTACGGCGCCGAGTGCGGTGCGGCGCGCGCGGGTCGGAATCGGTACCTTCACGACCGGTCCCTCCACGGCGCGATACGCACCAGCAGCAGCATGCCGGGCACCGCCAGCGCGGTGCAGAGGATGAAGTAGTCGAACCAGCCCATCCGCGCGACCACATAGCCGCTCGCCGCCGACGCGAGCGTGCGCGGCACCGACGCGAGGCTCGTGAACAGCGCGAACTGCGTCGCGGTGTAGCGCGGATCGGTGGTGCTCGCGATATACGCGGTGAACGCGGCCATCGTGAGACCGGTGGCGAAGGTCTCGAAGCCGTACACGAGCGCGAGCGCGACCGAGCGTGGATCGAGCTGCACGCTCCAGTCGATGCCGACGAACGACAGCAGCTTCGTCGTCCCCTGGCTCAGTGCGACGGCAATGTCGTAAATCGCGGCAAGTCCGGGTGAGTCCGGGCCGAGATGCGCGAGCCACGCGAAGCCGAGCGTCGACACCATCTGCAGCAAACCGAAGATCCACAAGCCGCGGCCGATGCCGATCTTCATCAGCCAGATCCCGCCGACGATGCCGCCCGCGAGACTCGCGCCGAACGCCGTGGTCTTGGCGATTACGCCGATCTGCGTGCGCGAAAAACCGATGTCGAGGAAGAATGACGTGGACAGCGTGGTCGCCATCGTATCGCCGAGCTTGTAGAGAAAGATGAAGCCGAGCACGAAGAGTGCGCTGCGCCAGCCGTCGCGCTGAATGAATTCTCTGAACGGCTCGACGATCGCCTCGCGCAGATTCTTGGGCGGCTCGCCGTGCACCTCGGGCTCGCGCACCACCAGCGTCATCAGAACGCCCGGCAGCATGAACGCGGCCGTCACGATGAAGACGGTGCTCCACGGCAGATGATCGGACAAAATCAGCGCGAGCGAACCGGGCACGAGCGCCGCGATCTTGTACGCGTTCACGTGCACCGCGTTGCCGAGGCCCTGCTGCGTGTCGCTGAGCAATTCACGCCGGTACGCGTCGATCACGATGTCGGAGCTCGCGCCGAAGAACGCGACCAGAGCGGTCAGCGCGGCAACGGTCCAGATCGATTCGCGTGGCGACACGAAACCGAGCGTCGCCATCGCGCCGGCCACGAGCACTTGCGTGACGAGCATCCAGCCGCGCCGTCTGCCGGGCCGCCAGCCGGGCACGCGCGGTACGTAGCGGTCCATCAGCGGTGCCCAGACGAATTTCCAGGTGTACGGAAACTGGATCAGCGCGAAGAGGCCGATTTCCTTCAGATTGACGCCTTCCGAGCGCAGCCACGCCTGCACGAGGTAGACGAGCGTAAACAGCGGCAATCCCGACGTGAAGCCGAGAAAGACGCAAATCAGCATGCGCGTATTCAAAAACGCGCGCCAGCCGGGATGTTCTTCGTGAGCGGTAAGTGCGGGCGCCTCGTGCGGCGGGTTCGACATGTGGATAAGTGACGTTAGCTTTTCTTGACGCGATAGACCGCAAGACTACCACGCCAGTTCACGCCCCAACGCACCACCTGTCCGTCATGCAGCACGACGCTATCGAGAATCTCGATGCCGACTTCCGGCGCGAGCGCTTCGAAGTCCTTGATCGTCAGCACACGCACGTTCGGCGTGTTGTGCCATTGATAAGGCAGCGACTTCGACACCGGCATACGCCCCTGCAACACCGACAGCCGATGCGCCCAATAGCCGAAATTCGGAAACGACACGATGCATTGCTTGCCGACGCGCACCGTCTCGCGCAGGATCGCCGCGGTCTGATGAATCGTCTGCAGCGTCTGCGACAGCACCGCGAAATCGAAGCTGCCGTCTTCGAACAGGCGCAGGCCGTCTTCGAGATTCTGCTGGATCACGTTGACGCCCTTCTGCGTCGCGGCGAGCACGCCCGCGTCGTTGATCTCGATGCCGTAGCCCTGCACGTCCAGTTCCTCGTTCAGCAGCGACAGCAACGAGCCGTCCCCGCAGCCGAGATCGAGCACGGTCGCGCGCGGTTCGACCCAGCGGGCGATCGCGCGGAAGTCCGGGCGCGATGCCAGGTAATCAAGTGCTCGCTGGTTCATGCGTTGACCTCGTTTGCAATGCGTTCGTAGTAGGCGCGCAGCAGGTTGTGATAGCGCGCGTCGTCGAGCAGGAAGGCGTCGTGGCCATGCGGCGCGTCGATCTCCGCGTAGGTGACCGTGCGCTTGTGGTCGAGCAGCGCCTTCACCAGTTCGCGCGAGCGAGCCGGCGCGAAACGCCAGTCGGTCGAGAAGCTCGCGATCAGATACTTCGCGGTGGTGTGCGCTAGCGCGGCGGTCAGATCGCCGTCAAAGGCCTTGGCCGGATCGAAGTAGTCGAGCGCGCGCGTGATCAGCAGGTAGGTGTTCGCGTCGAAGTAGTCGGCGAACTTGTCGCCCTGATAGCGCAGATACGATTCCACTTCGAATTCGACGTCGAAGTTGAAGTTGTAGTCATCGAGCGCACCTTCCGCGCGACGCAGCGAGCGGCCGAATTTTTCGGCCATGTCGTCGTCCGACAAATACGTGATGTGGCCGATCATCCGCGCGACGCGCAGGCCGCGCTTCGGCTTCACGCCGTGCGCGTAGTAGTTGCCGCCGTGGAAGTCGGGGTCCGACAGGATCGCCGAGCGCGCGACCTCGTTGAACGCGATGTTCTGCGCGGACAGCTTCGGCGTCGACGCGATCACGATGCAATGCGCGACCCGCTCCGGATACATCATGCTCCACGCGAGCGCCTGCATGCCGCCGAGACTGCCGCCCATCACGGCGGCGAAGCGCTTGATGTCGAACGCGTCGGCGACGCGCACCTGAGCGTTGACCCAGTCTTCGACGGTGACGACCGGAAAGGTCGCGCCATACGGCTTGCCGGTCGCGGGGTCGATGCTCATCGGCCCGGTCGAGCCGAAGCACGAGCCGAGGTTGTTCACGCCGATCACGAAAAACCTGTCGGTATCGAGCGGCTTGCACGGGCCGACCATGTTGTCCCACCAGCCGATGTCCTTCGGATTGTCGGCGTACACGCCCGCCACGTGATGCGATGCGTTCAGCGCGTGGCACACGAGCACCGCATTGCTGCGCGCGGCATTGAGCGTGCCGTAGGTCTCGACCATCAGGTCGTAGCCTGCGAGCGAGCTGCCGTTGCGCAATGGCAGCGGCTCGGTGAAATGCATTTTTTGGGGAGCGACGATGCCGATGGATTCCATTCATTCCGCCATTGAGTCAACAGGGCGGCTAAACGGCGTCGGCGAAGCACGAAGAGAAGGACGGTGTGCGCAGCTGACGACCTCTTTAGCCGCATTTATAGTGAACCGCGGGCCTAGGGCCAAGGGTTCGCGCGCCCGCAATCGAGTCAGCAAATCGGCGCGTGAATGGGTGTGAAACCGGGTGCAACGTGTTTCGGGATGCCTTGGCGCGGTCCGTTATGCATCGGAAGGCAGCGGCAACATCAGGCGCAAAGTATAGCGGAAAATTCCGCACGGCAGCGGCATGGGCGATGCCGCGCGAAGGGTGCGAGTCCTCGCGGACTACTGAAGAATCAGCAGCAGTTGCTCGTCCGCGTGTTCGGCGGGCGGCCGCGCGAAACCGCTGCGCACATAGCGATGCCAGCGGCCGATCACGTAGCTCACCACCAGGCTCGCGCGAATTGCGGGATCGTAGTCGGCAGGCAACGCGGTGGATTGCGGTGCGGTCTGCGGGCCGGCGTTGCCTGTGACGTCGTTATCCGCACGGGCAAGCGCTTCGGTCCGCGCGAGCCGCAAGCACTGCTTCAGTGATGCCTCGACCCGTTCGAGCATCTGGTTCACGCGCTCGGTGAGTCGCTCGTGCTCGCCGATCAGTGCCTCGCAGGTCAGCACGCGCGTCATGCCGGGATTTTTCGCGGGAAAGTTGAGCAGCATCAACGCGATCGCGCGCGCCTGCAGCACGCCGTTGTTTTCGTGACCGGTGATCTGGTTGATGAGACCGAACAGCGTCTGCTCGATGAACTCGATCAGCCCTTCGAACATCTGCGCCTTGCTGGCGAAATGGCGATACAGCGCGGCTTCCGACACACCGAGCCGGGCGGCGAGCGCGGCCGTGGTGACCTTTTCGCTCTTCGGCGCCTCGAGCATACTGGCAAGCGTCTGCAGGATGTGCACGCGACGCTCGCCCGGCTTCGGACGCGGCGCGCGTGTGGCGGCCGGCGCCGCGGAAGAGGCTGCGGCTGAGGTTTCGTCAGGCTTGTCGATCGGCTGCATGGCTGTCGTCCTCCGGCTGATGTCGTTGGCGGCTTTCGTCCCTACTGTCCCGGCTAGCGTCCCTTCCATCGAACCGAGCGCGTGCCCAGTCGTAGCGATTTTAGCGAACGAATGCTGCGGTCGACATAATGCGGCCGGCCGGTGCCCGGCAGGCGCGTCGGTACACCGTCCGCGTGCGGCTTGCGCGGCAGGTGCCCGGTAATCCACACGGTGCGGATGCCGAGCCGTCGATAGTTTTTCAGGTGCGAACGCGTGTCCTCGACGAGGATCGCGTCTTTCAGCGACACGTGCGCGTCGCGCATCGCACGGCGCAGCATCGCGTGATCGGGCTTCGCGCGCCATTGGCGGCGATCGCGCATGTGCTCGATCGCGATCACGCGCTCGAATAGCCGCTCGATGCGCAACTCGGCGAGCACCGCGCGCGCGTACGTTTCGGGCGCGTTGGTCAGCACGATCTTGCGGCCCGGCAGCGCCGCGATCAGACGCGCAACGCCGCGCTCGTGGCGGATCATCGAGCAGAGGTCAGGGAACGTGTGCACGACCTTCAGGAAGTCGTGCGCGTCGAGCGGATGGTGGCGCGTGAGACCGAGCAGCGCTGCGCCGTAGCGCAGCGTGTAGCCGGTGCGCAGACGGTTGGCTTCGTCGATGTCGACTCGCAGCGCATCGATGATGTACTGGGTCATGCCGCGATTGATCGCGGGGAAAATGGCATGTGACGCGCGGTGCAGCGTATTGTCTAGATCGAACAGCCAGACGGGCTTGCCGCCCGCGAGGTCAGGACGGCGGCGACGCGATGTGGGGGTGCGCATGGTGGATTTCTTCAGCCGCTGACGGGCGTTTCATGCTGCGGATGCGCAGAGATTGCCGCATCAACGCTCGTGGGCGCGCATGGACTGCCGGCCGCGAGGCGGGGCACAGGCGTCGCGCCGCTCAGACGCAACCCCTGTGCCGGGGATGCCGCAACGATCAATGCGAGCGGATCATCGTGCCGAACGGCTGTTCGGTCAGAATTTCGAGCAGCACCGAGTGCTCGATGCGGCCGTCGATGATGTGCACCGAGCGCACGCCGCTCTTCGCCGCATCGAGCGCGGAGGAGATCTTCGGCAGCATGCCGCCGGAGATGGTGCCGTCTTCGAACAGACCGTCGATTTCGCGCGCCGACAGGTCTGTCAGCAGATTGCCTTCCTTGTCCATCACGCCGGGGATGTTGGTCATCATCACGAGCTTTTCGGCGTTCAGCACGACCGCCAGCTTGCCCGCGACGAGATCCGCGTTGATGTTGTACGACAGGCCGTCTTCGCCGAAGCCGATCGGCGAGATCACCGGAATGAACGCGTCGTCCTGCAACGCCTTCACGACCGCTGGGTTGATCGACTCGACTTCGCCGACCTGGCCGATGTCGACGTACTGGCCCGGAGTTTCGCGATCCGGCATCAGCATCTTGCGCGCGTGGATCAGGCCGCCATCCTTGCCGGTCAGGCCGACCGCGTGGCCGCCGAAATGGTTGATCAGCATCACGATGTCCTGCTGCACCTCGCCCCCGAGCACCCATTCGACGACTTCCATCGTCTCTTCGTCGGTGACGCGCATGCCCTGGATGAACGTGCCCTGTTTGCCGATTTTCTTAAGCGCCTGGTCGATTTGCGGACCGCCGCCATGCACGATGACCGGGTTGATGCCGACCAGCTTCAGCAGAATCACGTCGCGCGCGAAGCCCTGCTTCAGACGTTCTTCGGTCATGGCGTTGCCGCCGTATTTGATGACCACGGTCTTACCGTGATACTGACGGATGTAAGGCAGCGCCTCGGCCAGAATTTCGGCTTTCAGGGTGGGCGCAATCTGCGAGAGGTCGGGAAGCTCGGACATGGCGGCAGGCTCGGGCACGGAACAGTTAAAACAGCGCGAATTGTACAGGACTGGCGCGCTGCAACAGGGTTTTCGGCCGCGGCGCGAGCGACGGCGGTGCAGGCTTGGCGTACCGCACCATAACGGGCCGCGGGGCGGCGAACAGCAAGCGTAACGCACTTGCATGACGGCTGTGCATTGGCCGAACGGACGACTGCACCTGAGCGTGTCAGTCATGGCATCATGGCTTGATCAATGTCCCCGGTTCTGTGCGCCGACCTGCGATGAAATCGTCTTCCCCCCGCTCCGAACGCAGCGCACGCTGTCCGCGCTGCGGCAATGCTTTCGACTGCGGCATGCAGACCGAGCCGTCCAACTGCTGGTGCCGCGCGCTGCCGCCGCTATCGGTCGAGCGGTTAAAGCCAGGCGGCCGGTGTCTGTGCCCGGAGTGTCTTGCCGCGGAGATTGCACAGGCGACACACGAGGCGAGTGAGCATGAGCGGCCGTGATGGTCCGGTTTGTCCGGGGCGATCAGAAACCGCCGACGCGCGGCGATGCTGCGCCACCAGCCCGCAGATCGCGCGCAATCTCTTCCAGCGCCGGCTCCCATTCGCCGAACCGCGGCTGCCGATCCGGGGCGATCGCGTCGGCGTGCCGGCTGGCCATCTGGAGCGTGTAGCCGGCGCGGAATTGTGCGACGGCGTTTCCCGGGTCGAGTGGGGCAATAATGGCGGCGAGTTCGAGCGCCTCCGCAGGGCGCTGCTGCGCGAGCAATGCGGCGATGAGCGCGTCGAGCGAGGCGTCGTCGAGCGGGTGCAGTTTGGCCGCGGCGGCGAAGCAACGGGCTTCATCTGCCGTGGCGCCACTGGCTCGGGCCGCGGCGGCTAACGGGTAGACTAGGGTCATGCACCGTATAACCAACACCGGCCGCGTCAATCTCGGTCATCTGTTCTGGCTGCGCAGCCTCGCGATCATCGGTCAGCTGCTGACGATCGCGTTCGTGCAGATCTTCATCGGCGCCAATCTGCCGTTGCCCGCGATGCTGCTCGTGATCGGGCTCGAAGTGCTGTTCAACGCGCTCACGTGGTGGCGCGTGTCGCAGCAGCGTCCCGAGTCCAACCTCGAGCTGTTCGGGCAGATCTGGGTCGATCTCGGGGCGTTGTCGGCGCTGCTGTTCCTGTCCGGCGGCACCACCAACCCGTTCGTGTCGCTGTACCTGCCATCGCTTGCGATCGCGGCGGCCGTGCTGCCGTGGTATCTGATGGCATGGCTCGCGGCGTTCGCGGTCGCCTGCTACGCGATGCTCAGTTTCGATTCCGTGCCGCTCAATCTCGAGAATCCCGCCAACCTGTTCGACTACTACCGCTCGGGCATGTGGGTCAACTTCATGGTCAGCGTGGGGCTGATTGCGTGGTTCGTCGCGCGCATGTCCCGAGCGCTGCGGCTACGTGACGCAGCGCTTGGAGAAGCGCAGCAGCGCTTGCTCCACGACGAACGGGCGGTCGCGCTCGGCGTGCAGGCGGCCACCGTGGCACACGAAATCGGCACCCCTCTGTCTACAATCGCGATGTTGTCCGAAGAATTGCGCGACGCGGCGCGGACCGACGCGGGACTCGCCCCCTACCGCGCCGATCTCGAGCTGCTCGAGCAGCAGATGATGCTCTGCACATCGGCGCTCGCGCGGTTGCGCAGCCGCGCAACGACCACGACGAACCGCCAGCCGGTCGACGAATGGCTCGAATCATTTGCCGGGCAATGGCGCCTGCGCCATCCTCACGTGAAGTTCGAGCGGCTTGGCACACCGCCCGCCGATGTCAGTCTCAACGACACGGTGGCCGTCAGCCAGATACTGACGATCCTGCTCGACAACGCCGCGCGCGCGAGCCGCGATCACGTGACACTGTCCTGCGCGCTCGCGCCACACGGCGACCAGATCGTGTTCGAAGTGTGCGACCACGGTGCGGGCATTCCGGCCGCGCTGCGAGGCTCGCTCGGCGCGATGCCGGTGGAGAGCACGCAGGGCGGTCACGGCGTCGGCCTGTATCTGGCGTTTTCGGCGGCGGCGCGTCTGAAGGGATCGATCGAGCTGACCGACGCCAACGGCGGACGGCCGCGCGGCACGCGTGCGGTGCTGCGACTGCCGCTCGCCGCGCGCAAGATTTCCGGAGCGAGCCCACATGGCGCCGCGCCATCCAACACGGAGAGACAGGCATGAGCGAAAAGAATTTTCTGGTGATCGACGACGACGAAGTGTTCTCCGGCATCCTCGCGCGCGGCTTGACGCGGCGCGGCTACACGGTGAGCGAAGCACACAACGCGGACGAGGCGATCCGGCTCGCGAATCAGCAGAAGTTCAGCGAGATCACCGTGGACCTGCACCTCGGCAACGACTCCGGCCTGACGCTCGTCGCGCCGTTACGCGATCTGCAGCCCGATGCGCGCATGCTCGTGCTGACCGGCTACGCGAGCATCGCCACCGCGGTGCAGGCGGTCAAGGACGGCGCCGACAACTATCTCGCAAAGCCCGCCAACGTCGAGACGATCCTGTCGGCGCTGCAAAGCGAGGCGAGCGCGTTGCAGGCCGAGGAAGCGATCGAGCATCCGCAGCCGCTGTCGGTGGCGCGGCTCGAATGGGAGCATATCCAGCGTGTGCTCGCAGAACACAACGGCAATATCTCGGCGACCGCGCGCGCGTTGAACATGCATCGGCGCACGTTGCAGCGCAAGTTGGCGAAGCGGCCGGTGAAGCAGTAGGCGGCGATCGTGTGGCGCGGCGCTGGCTGCTCGAGGCGCCGCCGCGTGAAGGGCGACACAAAACAAAACGGGCTGCCCATGCGAAGGCAGCCCGTTTTTTCATGCATCAGCGCTTCACGCTGTCACTGCGCATGTCACAGCACGTAGCGCGACAGATCCTCGTCTTCGGCGACTTCGTTCAAAGCGCGATCGACATACGCCGCGTCGATCTGCACTGCACGGCCCGAATGATTGCCGGCCGAGAACGACACTTCTTCGAGCAGTTTTTCAATCACCGTATATAGACGCCGCGCGCCGATGTTCTCGGTCTTCTCGTTGACCGAGTACGCGATCTCGGCGAGACGGCGGATGCCGTCGTCGGCGAATTCGAGGTGTACGTCTTCTGTCGCGAGCAGGGCCTGGTATTGCTTGACGAGGCTCGCGTCCGTCGAGACGAGGATCGATTCGAAGTCGTTGACCGACAGCGAATCGAGCTCGACGCGAATTGGGAAGCGTCCCTGCAGCTCGGGAATCAGGTCGCTCGGCTTCGCGAGATGAAACGCGCCGCTCGCGATGAACAGGATGTGATCGGTCTTCACCATGCCGTACTTGGTGTTGATCGTCGTGCCTTCGACGAGCGGCAGCAGATCCCGCTGCACGCCCTGACGGGACACTTCACCGCCGCCCGCTTCGTTGCGCGACGCGATCTTGTCGATTTCGTCGAGGAACACGATGCCGTTCTGCTCGACGTTCTGCACCGCCTTGCTCTTCACCTCTTCGTCGTTCAGCATCTTGCCGGCTTCTTCGTCGGTGAGCACCTTCAGCGCTTCCTTGACCTTCATCTTGCGGCGCATCTTCTTGCCGCCGCCGATGTTGGCGAACATCGAGCGGATCTGCTCGGTCATGTCTTCCATGCCCGGCGGCCCCATGATGTCCATGCCGACCTGCGGCTGCTCGACGTCGAGCTCGATTTCCTTGTCGTCGAGCTGGCCTTCGCGCAGGCGCTTGCGGAACGTTTGACGCGTCGTGCTGCCTTCATCGGCGGTGTCGGTCGAACTCGAGCTCGAACCGAAGCCGACCGGCCGTGCGGTTGGCAGCAGGATGTCGAGGATGCGGTCTTCGGCCAGATCGCCGGCCTTGGTCCGCACTTTGCGCATTTCGGTTTCGCGGGTCTGCTTGACCGAAATTTCGATCAGGTCGCGCACGATGCTGTCGACGTCGCGGCCCACGTAGCCGACTTCGGTGAACTTGGTCGCTTCGATCTTGATGAACGGCGCGTCCGCGAGCTTCGCGAGACGCCGCGCGATTTCGGTCTTGCCGACGCCGGTCGGTCCGATCATCAGGATGTTCTTCGGCGTGATTTCCTGGCGCAGCGGATCGTCGACCTGCTGACGGCGCCAGCGGTTGCGCAGCGCGACCGCCACGGCTTTCTTCGCGCGGCCTTGGCCGATGATGTGTTTGTCGAGTTCGGAGACGATCTCGGCGGGGGTCATGGTGCTCATCGATGGGTCCTTACTCGATCGTCTCAATGACGCGGTTATGGTTCGTGTAGATGCACATGTCGCCGGCGATTTCCAGCGACTTCTCCACGATGTCGCGCGGCGACAGCTCGGTGTTGTCGGCAAGCGCCTTCGCGGCCGCCTGCGCGTACGCACCGCCCGAGCCGATCGCACAGATGCCGCCTTCGGGATCGAGCACGTCGCCGTTGCCGGTGATGACGAGCGTGGTGGTCGCGTCCGCGGCGATCAGCATCGCCTCGAGACGACGCAGCATGCGGTCGGTGCGCCAGTCTTTCGCGAGCTCCACGGCCGCCCGCGTCAGATTGCCCTGATGTTTTTCCAGCTTCGCCTCGAAGCGGTCGAGCAGCGAGAAGGCATCCGCCGTGCCGCCGGCGAAGCCGACTAGCACCTTGCCGTTGTAGATGCGCCGGACCTTCTTCGCGCCGCCTTTCATGACGATGTTGCCGAGCGTGACCTGGCCGTCGCCGCCGAGCGCAACCGTGTTGCCGCGGCGCACGGAAACGATCGTCGTGCCGTGAAATTGCTCCATATGCGTTCCTCTTTGCAAAACAGGTAGGACGCGGCAGCGCTGTGTGCTACCGCATGAATCCAGTCAGCGGACGGCGCGCCGGCTGGCGCGCTCATGAGCGCATGTCCGATCTATTTTAGGGCGCGCGCGGTCATATCAAGATCCGCCGGAAGGCCTAGGACGAAAAACTGAGAATCCGCTCAGGGAGCCTGAGAAACGAGGCGGGAAGGGACGGCGGGGCGGGACGGATGGCGGAGCATGCGCGGATGTCGCGCAAAAAGAAAAGGCGCACGGTTCACCGTGCGCCTCTCGACGAAGCAGCGTTTTCAGGGCGCCAAGCCGAAGCCGCGCCGCAGATAATCAGTCGCCGAACAGCTTTTGGCGCAGTTCGCGGCGCTCCTGGGCTTCGAGCGACAGCGTAGCCGTGGGCCGCGCGAGCAGACGCGGAATGCCGATCGGCTCGCCGGTTTCCTCGCACCAGCCATAGTCGCCCGCCTCGATTCGCGCGATCGATTGCTGCACCTTCTTCAGCAGCTTGCGTTCGCGGTCGCGCGTGCGCAGTTCGAGCGCATGCTCTTCCTCGATCGTGGCGCGATCGGCCGGGTCCGGCACGATGACCGTTTCGCGCAGGTTCTCGGTCGTCTGGCCGGCATTGCGGAGAATGTCCGCCTGCAACTGTTCGAGCCTGTTCTTGAAGAAGGCGAGCTGATCCTCATTCATGTAATCCTTGTCGCTCATCTTCAGGATTTCGGCTTCGGTCAAGAGTCGTTTCGTCGTCATCTGGCTTACTTCTTCAATGTGAGGCAAAACTCATAGTGCCCGCACTTTCGTATTGCCCGCAAACGCGTCGCGCGGACGCGCAGCGCAGGGTGGCCACGAACGTTGGACTGTCGTGACGCCGAAGCGCCTGGCGCCCACACACCGGGCGTTGCTAGCTACGCCGCTGCGGGGCCGAACTCCTCTGGAAACCGATTCACACATGCTCCTGAGGCATCGCTCGCCGACGAGCGCGTGCCTTTTCAGGCCGTGCCCGCCGGCGTTTTCGGCGGGTCTCCGGACAAGATTTTCCGGCGCCGTTTCAGGCCCGTCGCGGGATACGCGCGACCGGGCAATTCGTTGTCATTCTCCAGTGGGCACGTATTGTAACTGAATCACAATTCGGCACCGCAACTGCTGAAAGCCGGCCTGCGGCGCAGCGATATCCCGAAAATATAACGCGCACAAAGCCAAAAAGCGATGGTCGTGCACGCTTTAATACAGCAGGGTTTTCACGCGTTTTTCATATGACCTGGATTCGAAAGGCCTCGGCGCCGCGGCGTCGCCGTTTCAGCAGAGGATTCTCGCCCGCGCAGTCGGCGGCGGGCGTCTCACCGCACTAGCACGGTGCATGCCGCGCTGCGCGCGGCGTGTCGTGGGCTGCTCCGAGGCTTGCTTGCGCGACGGCGCTGCGTCCGCTCAGGCGAGGCAGGCGTCGAGACCGTCGGTGATCAGGTCGCGCGGCAGTTCGATGCCGATGAACACCATCTTGTTGGTCTTCTTCTCGGCCGGTTGCCATTTCGCGGCGAGGTCGCTGCCCATCATTTGATGCACGCCCTGGAACACGACCTTGCGATCGACGCCCTTCATGTACAGCACACCCTTGTAGCGCAGCAGGTGCTCGCCATAGATCTGCAGGATGCCGCCGAGGAAGTCTTCGAGCTTGTTCGGATCGAACGGACGATCGCTGCGGTACACGAACGACTTGATCTTGTCGTCGTGATGCGCATGGTGGTGATGTCCGTGATCATGGCCTTCGTGATCGCAATTGGCGTGATCGTGGTCATGGTCGCCTTGCGTGTGGCCGTGCTCGTCGTGCGCGTGCGCGTGGCTATGCGCGTGTTCGTCTTCACTCAGGAAGTCCGGATCGATTTCGAGCTTCGAGTTCAGGTTGAAGCCGCGCAGATCGAAAATTTCCTTGATGTCCGCCTCGCCGAAATTGACGACCTTGATCGCCGCCTTCGGGTTCATGTGCAGCAGACGGTGGCGCAGATCGCCCACGTGCCGCTCGTCGACGAGATCGGCCTTCGTAATGAACAGCCGGTCCGCGAAACCGACCTGGCGCTGCACCACTTCGTGCTGGTCGAGCTGATGGTTCGCATGCTTCGCGTCGACCAGCGTGATGATCGCGTCGAGCAGGAATTCGCTCGCGATCTGGTCGTCCATGAAGAAGGTTTGCGCGACCGGGCCCGGATTCGCTAGGCCGGTGGTTTCGATGACGACGCGGTCGAAGTCCACTTCGCCCGCCTGCTTCTTCGCGGCCAGATCGTTGAGCACGCGCGACAGGTCGCCGCGAATCGTGCAGCAGATGCAGCCGTTGCTCATCTGGATGATCTGCTCGCTCGTGTCCTGCACGAGGATCTCGTTGTCGATGTTCTCTTCGCCGAACTCGTTCTCGATGACGGCGATCTTCATGCCGTGCTTTTCGTTCAGGATGCGCTTGAGCAGGGTGGTTTTGCCGCTGCCGAGAAAGCCGGTCAGGATGGTGACTGGAATCATGTGGGTCGCCTGTAAGTCGTGAAACGGTGCGTGATCGGACGCTAGCGCGCAAGGCTAGCCAGATGCGTTAGGCGGGCCGCCGCAGCCAGATGGCGCGAGCCCTGTCCAGCCGGTTATTGGAACATATTTGCCAGCCGGGCGCAGGGGCGGCCGCCCTGCGGCCGGCTGATGGCCGCCTGCGCGGGAGGCTGGCCGCTGCCGCCGCCGCCACGCGCAATCACCGGGAAATAAGGGCGATCAGGCGATTTGCAACAGCAGCCCCTTCAGATACTCGCCTTCGGGGAACGCAGTGAGCAGCGGATGATCGACGCCCGCGCCAAGGCGCTTCAGGATGCGTGCGTCGACGCGTGCGTCGGCGGCCGCGCCCGCCACGATCTTCTGGAACAGCTCGGGATCGATCGCGCCCGAGCACGAGTACGTGAACAGCAAACCGCCCGGGCGCAGCAGCTTCAGGCCCGTCAGATTGATGTCCTTGTACGCGCGCGCCGCGCGGTCCACGTGCTCGCGCGATGGCGCGAATTTCGGCGGATCGAGCACGATCAGGTCGAAGCGTTCGCCTTCGTCGTAGAGGCGCCGCAATGTCTTGAACGCGTCGGCGTCTAGCCAGTTCGCGCGGTCGGCGTCGAAGCCGTTGGCCGCGACGTTCTGCTGCGCGAGCGCGAGCGCTTCCCCCGACGAATCGACCGACACCACGCGCTTCGCGCCACCCTTGAGCGCCGCGAGCGAAAAGCCGCCGGTGTAGCAGAAGCAGTTCAGCACGTCGCGGTCTTTCGCGAACTGCTGCACGAGCAGGCGGTTATCGCGCTGGTCGACATAGAAGCCGGTCTTGTGGCCGTTGCGCACGTCGACGTGATAGCGCACGCCGTTTTCGCTCGCGATCAGCTTCTCGGAAGGCGGCTCGCCGGCGAGCACGCCCGTGATCTGCTCGAGCCCTTCCTTCTGACGGATCGACACGTCCGAGCGCTCGTAGACGTTCGGGCAGCCGGTCGCGCCGACCAGCGCCGCGACGATCGCGTCCTTCCACGCTTCGACGCCGGCCGCCATGAACTGACAGACTATCTGGCTGCGCTGATCCGCGTCGTCGGCGACGTAGTAATCGACGATCAGGCCCGGCAGACCGTCCGCCTCGCCGAAGATCAGCCGCACCGCGCCGGTGTCGCGCACCATCGCCTGACGATGCGCGAACGCGCGCTGCACGCGGCGCTTGAAGAACGCGTGATCGATCGGCTCGGCTTCGTCGAAGCTCCAGACGCGCGCGCGGATCTGCGAGTGCGGGCTGTAGGCGGCGCGGGCGAGAAAGCGGCCATCGTGCGCGCGCACGAGCACGGTCGCGCCGGGCGCGGGGCGACCGTCGACGTGCTCGATCGCATTGGCATAGACCCACGGATGCCGGCGTAGTAGCGATTTTTCTTTCGACGGTTTGAGCGTAACGGTATTCATCAGGTGTAGGTAAAGTGCAAGCGAAGGCGGCGCGTCGTGGCGCGCGGCGTCAGTCGCGTGATCAGTTGCGTTTCTTTTGCGCGAGGATGCGCGCTGTCGTAGACGTGGGCGAGGTGCTGGAAATCGAGGCCCGTATAAACCTGCGTCGCGGTGATGCTCGCGTGGCCGAGCAGCTCCTGCACGGCGCGCAGGTCGCCGCTCGACTGCAGCACGTGCGTCGCGAACGAATGGCGCAGCACGTGCGGATGCACGTTGGCCGGAATGCCGGCGGCGAGCGCCGCGCGCTTCACGCGCTCGCGCACGACGTTCGGCGACAGCCGGTTGCCGCGCGCCGACAGGAACAGCGGATGCGGATCGTGGCGGACCATCGGTTCGCGCACCGCGAGCCATGCGTTCAGCGCCGCGACCGCCTTGCTGCCCACCGGCACGACGCGACGCCGATTGCCTTTGCCGAGCACTTCGACTTCGCCGGAATCGAGTTTCAGCCAGCCGGCCGAGCGATAGCCGTCGACGTCGGCGAAACGAACGTCGAGGCCGACCAGTTCGGCGAGGCGCAGGCCCGACGAGTAGAACAGCTCGAGCATCGCGTGATCGCGCAGGCCTTCGGGCGAGTCGGCGGGCGGGCTGTCCATCAGGCGCGCGGTGTCGTCGACGGAAAGCGCCTTCGGCAGCGTTTTCGCCTGCTTCGGCGCGCGCACCGCGGCGACCGGATTGGCCGGCAACTCGACTTGGCCCGCGAGCCAGCGATAAAACGCACGCCATGCCGACAGCCGATGGCCGATCGACCGCGCGGTGAGACCGCCCGCATGCGCGCGCGCGACGGCGCCGCGGATGTCGACGGCGGTGAGGCTTTCGAGCGCTCGGCCTTTGGCGAGCTGCTTCAGTTCCGCGAGCTCATGCGTGTAGCCGCGCAGCGTGTGCGCCGACAGTCGCCGCTCGTGCTCGAGATGCGACAGGTAGGCGGCGATCGGGTCGGCGGCGGTCACGGTACGGGTGACGTTGCGTGGCGCGGCTCAGCGCGGCAGCAGCCGGCTCAGCGCGGCGCTCGCGAGCGCGCCGATCTGCGTGAGGAAATCGGTGGCCATGCCTTCGTGGAAGCGTCGCGGGTCGGATGAGCCCATCACGAGCAGGCCGAACGTCGGCGCGTCTTCGGCGCCTTCGGGGTCGCGCAGCGCGAGCAGCGCGATCGATTCGGTGCTCTGCGCCGTCCCGTTCGACGCGACGCCGAGGTCGTCGGTCGCGCTCGTTGTCGCGCTTGCCGCCGGGTTGGTCGTCCCGTTGGGCGCGACCGCAGCTTGCGCGAGCCATTGCGCGGCCTCGAAGCCGGTGTTTGCGCCGCAGTACGGCGTGCTCAGGCTGCCCGCGAAAATGCGCACTTCCTCGCTGACGTGGCGCGCGAAGTCCGCCTGCGCATACGGCTCGGCGACGTCCCACACGCGCAGTGCCGCTTGCGGCACGTCGAAGATGTCGCGCAGACCGCCGGCGATCGTGCGCGGCAGCGCGTAGGGATCGCGCTCGGCCATCACACGGATGGTCCAGCGGTTGAATTTCGACGCGATGCTGTCGTTCTCGTGACCGTAGCGCAGCAGTTCGGCAAGACGCCGCTCCAGATGCTTGTTCTTGTCGCGCAGCATCTCCATCTGCCGCTCCTGCAGCGACACCGCGGCTTTGCCGTGCGGGTTCGCGAGCCGGATCGTCGCGAGCGTTTCCGCGTGTTCGACGAAGAATTCGGGATTGGCGAGCAGGTATTCGGCGACTTCGCGTTCGTTCATGGTTTCGGCTAGAGGACTACGGGATGGCCGCCTCACGGCGGCGCGTCGGTCAATGAGTTAGACGGAGGGCGCCATGTCGGCCGGGCTGGACGGATTGTGCTGCGACGAGTCCAACGAGGCGCTCGACGCCTCTTCGGCCAACTCGATCTCCCCTTCGAAGACGGTGGCTGCGGGGCCGGCCATCAGTAGCGGCGCGCCTGGGTGCGCGCTGTCCCACGTGATGGTCAGATCGCCGCCGTGCGTATGTACGAGCACCGGCGAATCCAGCAGCCCGCGCCGGATGCCGGCCGCGACCGCCGCGCACGCGCCGGTGCCGCACGCGAGCGTTTCGCCCGCGCCGCGTTCGTAGACGCGCAGCCGGATCTCGTTGCGGTTGACGATCTGCATGAAGCCCGCGTTGACCCGCTGCGGGAAGCGCGTGTGCCGCTCGATGGCCGGACCTTCGACGAGCACCGGGAACACCTCGGCATCGTCGACGACCTGCACGGCGTGCGGATTGCCCATCGACACCACCGACATCCAGCGCGTCGTGCCGTTCACGTCCAGCGGCCAGAGCGTATCCGCGCCTTCGCGGCGGCCTTGCAGACCCTTCGTCGCGAACGGCACGAGTTCGGGATCGAACACGGGTGTGCCCATGTCGACGATCACTTCGCCGTTGTCCTGCATCGTCAGCGTGATCGTGCCTTTCTGGACCTGCACGCGCACGCTGCGTTGGTCGGTGAGACCGCGCTCGCGCACGAACTTGACGAAGCAGCGCGCGCCGTTGCCGCAGTGTTCGACCTCGCCGCCGTCGCAATTGAAGATGCGATATCTGAAATCAACGCCTTGGACGGTCGGCTTTTCGACCAGCAGCAACTGGTCGGCGCCGACGCCGAAATGGCGGTCCGCCAACGCGCGCACCTGCGCCGTGGTTAGATCAACCGGTTGGGTATAGCCGTCGAGTACGACGAAGTCGTTGCCCGCGCCGTGCATTTTGGTGAATTTGAGCTTCACGTTTTCCGTGTATCCGTTGCTGCCTAGGGCTTCGCGCGTACGGGCGGAGCCGAAAATCCCGGCCTCACCGGCTGTTGGGTGAATCACCCATTGGAGCCGTGCTCGGCCAATTGCAGATGATACACGTTGGCACATCGGAAACGGTACGGCAGGAAAGGAGCCCAGCCCCACCTTCAATACACCCCCGGCACCCCCGGCGGGCGTGTCTTGAACCGCTTGTGCACCCAGTAATACTGCTCGGGCATCAGCGGAATCTGCTCTTCGAGAAACTCGTTCATGCGTCGCGCATCAGCGTCATCGTCGCCGGTCGGATAGTTATCCCAAGGCTTGAAGACCCTGAGCCGGTAGCCCTTGTAGTTCGGCAGCACCTCGCCGATGAACGGTACGACCTGCGCGTGCCCGACCTTCGCGAGACGGCCGACCGCGGTCAGCGTGCAGGTCGGCACGCCGAAGAACGGCACGAACGTCGAATTGCGCGCGCCGTAGTCCATGTCCGCGCCGAGCATCACCGGTTTGCGTTCGCGCAGCCAGCGCAGCACGACGCGCGCGCTATCCGCGCGGCTCGCCATGTCCGCGCCGAAACGCGCGCGCGCTGCTTTCGCGACTGCCTCGAGCTGCTGATTCGACATCGGCTGATAGAGGGAGCCGCACTGGCGCTTAAGCGAGTAGTTCAGAAAAATCGAACCGGCCTCGATGCCGACAAAATGAAAGCCGAGAAACAATGTGGGCGGCAGGTTCGGATCCGTCAGGTCGATCGCGCTGTCGAGCTGGATCAGCTTTTCGAGCTTCTTCGCCGAGCCGAACCACTGCACGCTGCGCTCGAGATAGCTGCGGATCGCATGACGGAAGTGTTTTTGCGCGACGTCCTTGCGGCGCTCGTCGCTCCAGTCGGGGAAGCACAGCTTCAGATTCATATGAACGATGCGCTTGCGACGGCTCGGGATCTGGTAGAGCAGCCAGCCGAGCCCGTTACCGAGACGGGCGACGAAGCCATAAGGCAACAGCGCAAAGAGTTTGAGCAGCCCGATCGCGAGCTTCGCGCCGTAGCGGCTCAGCATGCAGCCTCCAGGCGCGCGGCGCCGCAGGGGGCGAAATTGTGGAAAGCGGAAAAATAGACGTGATACCGCACTCGTTTTGACTCTGTGACATTCAAGGGAAGTCGCTATAATAAGGGCTTCGCCGAGTTAATAGACAACTTGCGGGGCGAAGCCGGCGGGTGCGATCCATGGGTTTCCATGGGTTTTGCGTCCATCGGTCAGGTAATCCGCTAAAGCGTCGCCGCTTCAGACTCCCGAAGTCGGCTACGTGGAACGCAACCGTAACCACTAACAGGAGTCTGCAACGTGGCAAATGACTATTTCTTCACTTCCGAATCCGTTTCCGAAGGCCATCCCGACAAAGTCGCGGACCAGATCTCGGACGCGATCCTCGACGCCATCCTCGCTCAAGACAAGTACTCGCGTGTCGCGGCCGAAACGCTGTGCAACACGGGTCTCGTCGTGCTGGCCGGTGAAATCACCACCACCGCGAACGTCGACTACATCCAGATCGCGCGCAACACGATCAAGCGCATCGGCTACGACAACACCGACTACGGCATCGACTACCGCGGCTGCGCGGTGCTCGTCGCCTACGACAAGCAGTCGCCGGACATCGCCCAGGGCGTGGACCGCGCGCACGACAACAACCTCGATCAAGGCGCGGGCGACCAGGGCCTGATGTTCGGTTACGCGTGCGAGGAAACGCCGGAACTGATGCCGCTGCCGATCCACCTGTCGCACCGCCTCGTCGAGCGTCAGGCGAATCTGCGCCGCGACGGCCGTCTGCCCTGGCTGCGTCCGGATGCCAAGTCGCAGGTCACCGTGCGCTACGTCGACGGCAAGCCGCATTCGATCGACACCGTCGTATTGTCCACCCAGCATTCGCCGGACATCGATCTCGACACGCTGCGCGAAGCGGTGATCGAGGAGGTGATCAAGCCGACGCTGCCGGCCGAACTGATCAAGGGTGACATCAAGTTCCTCGTGAACCCGACCGGTCGTTTCGTGATCGGCGGTCCGCAGGGCGATTGCGGTCTGACGGGCCGCAAGATCATCGTCGATACGTACGGCGGCGCGGCGCCGCACGGCGGCGGCGCATTCTCGGGCAAGGATCCGTCGAAGGTGGACCGTTCGGCAGCGTACGCCGGCCGTTACGTCGCCAAGAACATCGTGGCCGCGGGCCTCGCGTCGCGCTGCCTGATCCAGGTGTCGTACGCGATCGGCGTCGCCCAGCCGACCTCGGTGATGGTCAACACGTTCGGCACCGGCCGCGTGTCGGATGCGACGATCACGGAACTCGTGCGTCAGCATTTCGACCTGCGTCCGAAGGGCATCATCCAGATGCTCGACCTGCTGCGCCCGGTCTACGAGAAGAGCGCGGCGTATGGTCACTTCGGCCGCGAAGAGCCGGAATTCACGTGGGAAGCCACCGACAAGGCGCTCGCACTCGCCGAAGCGGCAGGCACTGAGCCGGTCGCGGCGCTTGCCGAATAAGCGCGAGCCGATCGCCGCTTGAAAGCAAACAAACCCCGCCGGCGTGAGCCGGCGGGGTTTTTCTTTGTCGATCGATGGAGTAGCGAAGCCGCCGCGCGAAGCACCTCGTCGAGGCGGCGCGCTCGAAGTCTTGCGGCGCTCGAAGTCAGCCCAGCGGTGAACGCCCACCCGGTCAGCAGATCAGCGGTCTAGCCACTCAACGCGCAACTGCAACTCACCGGCCCAGCAATCTCACCGGCTCGCAAACGCAAACGCGAACCACCCGCTGCTGCTCGTCGACAGGCGACGCGGTCGGCGGCTCGCAGGCGTGCGCACCGCCGGCGCGCGTTTCGCGACCGCGAGGCGCAACGGTGTCGGTTTGCGCAGCAGCGTGCGCAGCGACAGACGGCGCGTGCCGCTCTGCTGGCGTAGCGCCGAGAAGAACGTATGGAACCAGGTGCGAAAGCCGTCGACGGCCTTCGCGTCGCGCCACTGCTCGCCGAGCGCGCGGGTGCGCGCGGCATGATGGCGCAGCGCTCGCATCATATGGCGGCGCGCGGGACGCGCCGCTTTCAGCGCGGCGCGGGTAAGACGGGTGCTCAAAAGAGTATGCATGGCTTCACATTTAGGCAATGAACCGCACGTCGGCGCGTGCACCGGATGTGCACGGACAAACAGCACCATATGTGCCAATGACGGGGTTGCGATGAACGGCCTGAAAGCGGGAAATTCGGTGCGGGTCGTGGCGCGGGAGATCGCGACGCGAAACACGGCGCACAGCGCAGCGAAGGTACAACGCGGAGAAACCGACGGCACGGGCCCTGACGGCCTGCGCGCAACAGAAAACTGCGTAAGCGACGATCGACATGCGAGCAGACTACACGGGAATCGTGACGTCAGAAAGTCGGTTATTACCCGTGAGACTGGATTTCTTCGCGGATCGAATCGTCGCGGATGCCAGTTTGCAGTCACCCTTTACGGGCGATTTGCGTGCGCGTTTGCCCAGCGAATGTGCGGTGCGGGCGCGCCGCGCGCCTGAAACCGGTGCATTGGCGCGCCGCGAAAAGCGAAGGCGAGCGGCGCAAAAGATCAGCAGGACGCAGGGGCCTCTCGCGGTGAACCAACGCATCCCGATCGCGCCCGTTTTACAATCGAACATCAGTTAGTCGACGGTAACGGAACGCCATGTCACTCCATTCGAAGAAAGAGCAGATTCAAACGTTGCGGGAGCAGGGTTTTGTCGTCGTGCCAGGACTCGTGTCGCCCGAGCGTTGCGACGAACTGAAGCGGATCGCGCAGCGCAGCGGCAGCTGCAGGAAGCGGCGGCGCCGATCGAATTCGAAGCTGATTTGCAGTATCCGGGCGCGCCGTCATCGAAGGATGCTCCGGGCGGACATACGGTGCGGCGCCTGCTCGACGCGTACGGTCGTCACCCCGCGTTCGCGCAATGGGCGACCGCGTCCGAAATCCGTGGCTGGATGGAGCTGTATTTTGGCGAGGAGCCGCGTCTGTCGCGCGCGCATCACAACTGCATGATGACCAAGCACCCCGCGTACGGCAGCCTGACCGGCTGGCATCGCGACGTGCGCTACTGGTCGTTCGAGCGCGACGATCTGGTGTCGGTGTGGCTCGCTGTCGGCCCGGAAACCGTCGATAACGGCGCGCTGTGGTTCGTGCCGCAATCGCACGGCGCCGCGTTCACATCGGACCGTTTCGACGAAGCGAAGTTTTTCCGCGCGGATCTCGCCGAGAACGAGGCCGCGATCCGCAGGGCGGTGTCGCCCGAACTGAAGGCCGGCGACGTGGTGTTCTTTCACTGCAACACGCTGCACTCGGCCGGCAAGAATCTCAGCGATGAGGTGAAGTTCTCGCTGGTGTTCACCTATCACGGCGCAAGCAATGTTCCGCTGCCCGGCACGCGCTCGGCCGCGAAGCCCGAGATCGCGTTCTAGATTATTTTGGTCGCGGGCCTCGCGCCGACGCTCAGCGCTTGCGCCCCGACATCGCGATTCCCGTCAGCCCGGCGAGCGTCGCCACCACGCCCGCGACGATCAGCACGATCGCCTTGTTGCTCGGCGAGCCGGTAAAGAAGCGCGACACGTCGCTGCTCACCGAATTGAACGCCTGCCCGCCGAAATACAGCAGCACGATACCGCCGACAATCAGCGCGATCGAAATCGCTTTCGTCATCTGCACCTCCCATCAACCTGAACCGGCCAGAGTGTAGGTGAGGCGTGCGTGCTCGTCCATCCCGCATACTGGTTGCGCTGCAAGCGCCGCGTCGATTGGCTAACATAGCGGTCCGGCCGCACTGCGGCGACGCCACAACAACAAATTTTCCCGGCAGCACGCCTCCCGCAACGCGCGAATCCTCACGCCCGCCATCCTCGGGCGATCTCATCGACAAGGACACTAGCAATGGCTTACGAAGCAGCTTCAGAACGCTATTCGGACATGCAATACCGCGTCTGCGGCAAGTCGGGTCTCAAACTGCCGGCGCTGTCGCTCGGCCTGTGGCACAACTTCGGCGACACTACGCCGATCTCGACGCAGCGTGACATCCTGCGCACGGCCTTCGACCTCGGCATTACGCACTTCGATCTGGCGAACAACTACGGCCCGCCGTACGGCAGCGCGGAAACCAATTTCGGCCGTCTGTTCAAGGACGATTTCAAACCGTATCGCGACGAGTTGCTGATTTCGTCGAAGGCCGGTTGGGATATGTGGCCCGGTCCGTACGGCCAGGGCGGCGGCTCGCGCAAATATGTGCTCGCGAGTCTCGATCAGAGCCTGAAGCGCATGGGCCTCGATTACGTCGACATCTTCTATTCGCATCGCTTCGACGCGCATACGCCGCTCGAGGAAACCGCGGGCGCGCTCGCGAGCGCGGTGCAGCAGGGCAAGGCGCTGTACATCGGCATCTCGTCGTACTCGTCGGCGAAGACGCGCGAAATGGCGAAGCTGCTCGACGAATACAAGGTGCCGCTGCTGATCCATCAGCCGTCGTACAACATGCTGAACCGCTGGATCGAACACGACCTGCTCGATACGCTCGACGAAGTCGGCGCGGGCACGATCGCGTTCACGCCGCTCGCGCAGGGATTGTTGACCGGCAAGTACCTGAACGGCGTGCCGGCCGATGCGCGCGTCAACAAGCCGGGCGGCGGTTCGCTGAAAGACGAGCATCTGAGCCCGCAGAACATCGAGCACGTGCGGAAGCTCAACGACATCGCGCAGCGTCGTGGTCAAAGCCTCGCGCAGATGGCGCTAGCGTGGGCGTTGCGCGATCCACGCGTGACGTCGGTGCTGATCGGCGCCAGCCGCGCGGAGCAGGTGCGCGAGAACGTCGGCGCGCTGAAGAACCTCGCATTCTCGGCCGACGAACTCGCCGAAATCGATCGCTATGCGACCGAAGGCGGGATCAATCTGTGGGAAAAGCCGTCGACCGATCAGGCGATCTGATCGCGTGAGGAGCCGTCCGCGCAACAGGCGGACGGACGCAAGGGCAAAACGAAGCCGCACGCTCAGCGTGCGGCTTTTCTGCAGGTATTTCGCCGCGCCGCTACACGAGCGCCGGCAGACCTTCGACCAGCGCCACCGCGCACATCACACCGATCAGCGCGCCCAGCACACGCAGCCCGTTGTGTCGCAACTCGGTCTTGCAGGGCAGCGCGCCGACGAATAGCGCGCCAGCCAATGCCATCGGAATGACCAGGATGAAATCGCTGATCGTAAAGTAGGTCATCTTCGTCTCCTCCCATGCGGGATGATTGCTATGTCGTTCCAGCAGAGTCCGCGGCTTCGAAATCATGCAGCCCCATTGCACGAATCGAGTATAGGAGACCGATGGAGGGGCGCGACGGCGCAAGCGGGCGCGTCGGCGCTTATTCGTAAGCTGCTGAACCCAGGCGCGGCGCGGCCTGCGGCGATTGGCGCGGTGCAACAAAACGCGCCGGAAAATATCAAACGTTCGTTTACGCAAGCCTTTCGTTTTGCCGCCGATCCATGCGGATTGGCTGATTGCGGCCGGCTCGCGGTGCCTGCACCGCGCAACGCGACCGATGCGCCGGGCTATTCGCGCCCGCGCAGGCGGCTCGCCGCGATCAAGCCGATCACGAGCAGCGCACCGACTAGCCCGACGACACCGTTCCAGCCATGACCGGCCCATACGTGGCCGCCATACGAACCGACCAGGCTCGAGCCGATGTAGTACGCGAGCAGATACAGCGCAGCGGCCTGGCCTTTCGCGTCTTTCGCCAGCCGCCCGACCCAGCCGCTCGCGACCGAATGCCCGGCAAAGAACCCGAACGTCACGCAGGCGATCCCGGTCGCGATCGCCGCGAGCGGATGCAGCATCGTCAGCGCGAGGCCGAACACCATCAGCAGCAGGCTCCCGATCAGCACGCGCGCGCGGCCGAACGTGTCCGCCATGCGCCCGGACCATGGCGACGCGACCACGCCAACCAGATAGACGATGAAAATCGCGCCGATCTCCGTCTGATTCAACCGATACGGCGGCGCGAGCAGCCGGTAGCCGATGTAGTTGTACAGCGTGACGAAGCTGCCCATCAGCACGAAGCCGAGCAGGAACAGCAGCGGCAGACCTGGTCGCGTGAACTGTCGCAACAGCAGCGTGCGGTGATGCGCGAAGCCGAGCCCGCGGCGCGGCACGAAATGGCGCGACGGTGGCAGCAGCGCGCGGAACGCGAGCATCGACAGCAGGCCGAGCACGCCGATCGTGCCGATCGCGACGCGCCACGAAAACAGATCCGCGACCACGCCGGTGATGACCCGCCCGGCCATGCCGCCGATCGCCGTGCCGCCGACGTACAGGCCCATTGCGAGGCCGAGGCCGTCGGGATGCACTTCCTCGGCGAGATAAGCCATCGCGACGGCCGGCACGCCGCCGAGCGCGAGCCCTTCGAGCGTACGCAGCACGAGCAGCTGGTGCCAGTGCGGCGCGACCGATACGCCAATCGTCAGCACCGACGACACCGTCAGCGACAGCGTCATCAGCTTGTGCCGGCTCCAACCCTCGGAGACGAAACCGGCGACGAAGATCGCGAGCGCGAGCGCGGCAGTGGATAGTGACAACGACAGACTGCTTTGCGCCGGCGTTACGTTGAACGCTTCGGAAAACGACGGCAGCAGCGGCTGCACGCAGTAGAGCAGTGAGAACGTCGCGTAGCCGGCGAACAGCAGCGCGAGGCTGGCACGCCAGTACGCGCGCGAGCCGCGTTCGAGATAAGGGATGTCCGACACGGTGGTGGTGCTCGCGGAAGCAATTGAAGCTGCGCCGCGGGAGGGAACGGCAGATGCAGTCCGCTGGGATTGCGGCGGCAGGGTCACAACAAAACTCCTTGGGTCACACGGAAACGCGCAAAAGTGTTAAGGATACGCTGAAAACGCGTTTCAAGCCGGCGTCGCGGGTAACGCGGCGTGCTATCGGAGCGGCGTGCGCTAGACCGCGACGCCGCGGTGTGCCCGCAGCGCTCCATTCGCAGTACGTCGCGCGCCTATCTCCCGGCGCTAGCCGTGCGCCCCGGCTTCACTGCCCGGCGCCTGCGCCCGCGTGGCCCCCGAAGTCGCCGTCGACGGATGCACGAGCGCGTCGTCGCCCGGCAGTGCCGACGTATCCCAGCCGCCGCCGAGCGCCTTCACCAGCGCGACGCTCGCGGCCATCCGGCGGCGCGCGATCGCGACCGCGTTGCGCTCGTTGGTCAGCGCGGTCGTCTGCGCGACGACCACGTCGAGATAGGTGATCGCGCCGTTCCGGTAGCGGTCCGACACGACCGCGAGCGCGCGCCGCGCAGCCGCGACCGCGTCGTCCTGCGCGGCGGCTTCCTGTTCGAGCACGCGCAGCGCGGCGAGATTGTCCTCGATCTGGCCGAACGCGTTCAGCACCGTCTGCCGATATTGCGCGACGCTTTCGTCGTAATGCGCGCGCGCCTGCTCCTTGACCGCCGCGCGGCCGCCGAAGTCGAGCAGCGTGCCCGCGAGCGTCGGCCCGAGCGACCATAGCCGGCTCGGCGCGAGCAGCCACTGGCTGTAATTGGTCGCTTCGAGGCCGCCCGTCACGGCCAGCACGAGGTTGGGGAAAAACGCCGCGGTGGCCACGCCGATGTGCGCGTTCATCGCGGCGACGTGCCGCTCCGCCGCCGCGATATCGGGACGCCGTTCGAGTAAGCCGGACGGCACGCCGGTGGCCGCGACTACCGGCATCGCGACGAGCGGTGCGACCGGCAAAGTGAAAGTAGAAGGCGGCTGGCCGATCAGGATCGCTATCGCATGTTCGAGCTGCGCGCGCTGCACGCCGAGGTCGAGCGCCTGCGCCTGGGTCGTCTTCAGCTGTGCTTGTGCCTGCGCGACATCGGCGTCGGTCGCGATGCCACCGGCGTAGCGATGCTGCGTCAGTTCGAGCGCCTGCTGGTAGGCCTTGATCGTGTCGTCGAGCAGTTGACTCTCCTGATCGAGTCCGCGCAGCTCGAAATAATCGGTGGCGAGCTCGGCCTGCATCGACAGCAGCGCGGCGTCGACGTCGGCGGCGCTCGCCTGCGCGCCGGCCTTCGCGCCTTCGACGCTGCGCGACACGCGGCCCCACAGATCCGGCTCCCACGACGCGTCGGCCTGCATCAGATAGTCGTTCAGCGTGAGACCGGCGGTCGATTTATGCAGCACGTTCTCCGAGGTCCGCGTCCGCGAATACTGGGCGCCCGCGGTGACCACCGGGAAGAATTGCGAGCGATATTGCGCGACGGTCGCGCGCGCCGCGCGAAAGCGCGCTTCGGCGGCCTGCACGTCCTGGTTCGCGCTCGCGACCTGCGGTTCGAGCGCATCGAGCGATGCGTCGCCGTAGATGCGCCACCACGCGCCCCGCGTGAGTGTGTCGGCCGGTTGCGCCGGCTTCCAGCCGGTGCCCTCGAGTTCGCGCCAGGTCGCGGGCGTGACGGCGGTGGGCTTCACGTAGTCCGGGCCGACGGTGCAGGCGCCGAGCGCGCAGGCGAGGCTCAGCGCAACCGCCGAGGCGCGAACGGAAACGCTCGCCGACCCAGCCGCGAATCCAGCCAATGACGCAACCACGCGCCGCCAAACCGACCTCTTCATGATCACGTCCTCGCGGCCGACCGCGCGCCGCCTTGCGCCGCCGGCGAGCTGGCCGCCGCGCCGGTCGCACCCGCCGCCCCAGCCGCGCCCTCCGAAGCCGCACCGCTTTCCGCCTTGCGCGGCACGATCCGCACCGGCGCGCCATCGACGATCGAATCCTGCGGATTCAGAATCACCTGCTCGTTGCCCTGCAAACCCGACACGATCGCGACGCGCGTGCCGAAGTCCGTGCCGAGCGATACCGGCAGCAGCTTCACCTTGTGCTGCGGATCGACAGTCGCGACCTTGACGCCGTCGGGGCGGAACAGCAATGCGTTGCCCGGCAGCGTGAACGGCGCCGTGCCCGCGCCGAGCGCGAAATGCACCTGCGCGTACGCGCCCGGCAACAGCTCGCCGCTGCGATTGTCGACGTCGACTTCGGCGAGCATCGTGCGCTGCTGCGGATCGACCGCGCCGGCGGTGCGCGCGACCGTGCCCGGGTAGTGCCGCGACGGCGTCTCGGTCAGCGTCAGAAACGCGCTCTGCTGCGCGCGAACCTGCTGCGCGTATGCCTGCGGCACGTTCACGTAGACGCGCAGGCGGTCCGCCTGGGCGACATGAAACAGCTCCTTCGCGGGACCACCCGAGCTGCCCGCGTCGATCAGCGCGCCGACGTCGACGTTGCGCGCGGTCACGGTGCCGTCGAACGGCGCATAGACCTTCTGGAACGACTGCGTCTTTTCGAGTCGCGCGACGTTGAAACGCGCGGCGTCGAGCGTGGCTTTTTTCGCGAGCATGTCGCCGACTTTTTCGTCAGTCTCCTGCTTCGACACCGACTTGCTGCTGAACATATCTGTCCAGCGATCGGCTGTGCTCTTCGCGAGCGCGTAATTCGCTTCGGCGTTCGCGAGGTCGGCGCGGGCGGCGCGCAACTGGTCGTCGACTTCGGGGGTGTCGATTTCCGCGAGAAGCTGGCCGCTCTTCACGCGGGCGCCGATGTCGGCGTACCACTGCTTCAGATAGCCGTTGGTGCGCGCATAGATCGGCGTATCGAGAAAGGCCTGCACATTGCCGGGCAACACGAGATCGAGCCCGGCCGACGACTTCTGCGGCTGCACGACTTCGACGCTCATCTGGCTCGCGTGCTCGGCATCGCGTTCGAGCGCCGCATGCGCATCGTGGCGCGACCAGATGCCTTGCGCGGCGAGCGCGAGCACGGCGACGGCGGCGGCGATCATGATCAGGCGCGCGCGTCGCGCTTTCGCCGGGTCATGCGCGGTGTGGCCACCGGAACCAGAGCCTGAACCTGAGCCGCCGGGACGTTGTGCTTCCATCAAACTTCCCCTTCGAAATTGCATGGGCAGTCGATGCTGCCTCTTATGCCGTGGCATCGCACGGTGCGCGTGCCGGCTTGTACGGTCATCGCGTGCTGGACGTTCATGGTTTCTGCACCACATGTTCCGCGGCACGTTGATGCCGCGCCGCGAGCCGTCGATAGATCATCGAGAACACGACCGGTACGAAGATCAACGTGGCCAGCGTGCCGACCGCGAGCCCGCCGATCACCGCGCGTCCGAGCGGCGCGTTCTGCTCGCCGCCTTCGCCGAGCCCGATCGCCAACGGCACCATGCCGATCACCATTGCGAGCGCGGTCATCAGCACCGGGCGGAAACGTGTGAAGCCCGCTTCGATCGCAGCGCGCGTCGCGTCGCCGTGCAGCAGCAACTGTTCGCGCGCGAAGCTGGTCACCAGAATCGAGTTCGCGGTCGCGATGCCGATACACATGATCGCGCCGGTGAGGGCAGGAATCGACAGCGTGGTGTGCGTGAGGAACAGCATCCACACGATGCCCGCGAGCGCACCCGGCAGCGCCGTGATGATGATGAACGGATCGAGCCACGACTGGAAGTTGACGACGATCAGCAGATACACGAGCAGCACCGCAAACAGCAGACCGGCGAGCAGGCCCGAGAATGACGCGTTCATCGTTTGCACCTGGCCGCGCAGTTCGATGGTCGAGCTCTTCGGCAGCTCGGTTTTCGATGCGTCGATGACCTTGCGGATGTCGTCGGACACGCCGCCGAGATCGCGGCCGTCGGCGGTGCCGTAGATGTCGATCGTGGTTTGCGCGTTGTAGTGCGTCAGCACCGCGTTGCCGGCTTCGCGGCGCATCGTCGCGAGCGAGCCGAGAATGTTGCTGCGGCCGTTGGCGTTGAGCGGAATGTTCGCGAGCGATTGCAGCGAATCGATGGTGTATTGCGGCGCTTCCGTGATCACGTTGTAGCTGACGCCATTGCGCGGATTGAGCCAGAACGTCGGCGTGGTCTGTTGGCTGCCCGACAGCGTGATCAACAGATTGCTCGCGATATCGCGCTGCGAAAAACCCGCTTGCTGCGCGCGCGTGCGATCGACGTCGATGAAGATCCGCGGCAGATCGGCGGGCTGCTGGATGCGCGCATCGGCGAGACCCGGCACCGTGCGCAGACGGTGCAGCAGGTTCGCGGCGAACGCACGATTGGCTGCAACCTCACGGCCGACGATCTGGATATCGATCGGCGACGGCATGCCGAAATTGAGCGTCTGACTGACGATATCGGCAGGCAGAAACGCGAACTGCGCGCCGGGGAATTCGTCGCTGAGCGTGCGCCGCAATTTGCGCACATAGTCGGCACTCGGATGATGATCGGGGTTCAGCGTGATCAGGATGTCCGAGTCGGATGTGCCGATCGTGCCCGTGTTGCTGTACGAAAGGTTGATGCCCGACACCGGCAGACCGATGTTGTCGATGATCGAATGCAGTTCGCCGGCCGGAATCAGCTGACGGATGCGCGCATCGACACGATCGGTCAGCACCGCGGTTTCCTCGACGCGCATGCCGGTTTTCGCGCGCATGTGCAGCGCGATCGTGCCGGCATCGACGGCGGGGAAAAAGTCGCGGCCGATAAACGGCAGCAACAGCAACGAAGCGCAACAGCAGGCGAGAAACAGCGTGACGAACAGTCCCGGTCGCGCGACACGCGCTTCGAGAAACACGCGGTAGCGCTCGCGCAAACGCGAGAAACCGCGCTCGAACGCGTAGTGCATGCGCATGAACGGATTGCGCGTTTGCACCGGCGCGTGATGTAAATCCGCGGGCTTGTGGTGATAGCGCAGCAGATACTTCGCGAGCGTCGGCACGAGCGTACGCGAGAAGAAGTACGACGCGAGCATCGCGAAAACCACCGCTTCGGCAAGCGGAATGAACAGATAGTGCGCGACACCGGTGAGCAGAAACATCGGCACGAACACGATACAGATCGACAGCGTCGACACCAGCGTCGGAATCGCGATCTGATGCGCGCCGTCGAGAATCGCCTGTTCTAGCGTCTTGCCCTGTTCGAGCTGATGGCTGATGTTTTCGATCGCGACGGTCGCATCGTCGACGAGAATCCCGACCGCGAGCGCGAGCCCGCCGAGCGTCATGATGTTGATCGTCTGACCGAGCGCGGACAACGCGATGATCGACGTGATCATCGACAACGGAATCGATACCGCGATGATCAGCGTCGCGCGCCAGTTGCCGAGGAACAGCAGAATCATCAGGCCCGTCAGGCACGCGGCGATCAGTGCTTCACGCAAGACGCCCTGCACGGATGCACGCACGAACAGCGATTGGTCGGCGACGGGGTCGATATTCAGCGACGGCGGCACCAGATTGCGCAGCGTCGGCATCATCGTCTTGATGCGGTCGACGATATCGAGCGTGGACGCGTTGCCGCTTTTATTGATCGTCAGCAGTGCGGCGCGCTGGCCGTTCACGCGCACGATGTTGGTCTGTGGCTGGTAGCCGTCGCGCACGTGCGCGACGTCGCGGATATAGATGGTGCCGTTTGCCGTGGTGCGGATCGGAATGTTGTTGAGCCCCGCGAGGGAATCGGGGCTGCCGTTCATTTCCACCGAGTACTCGGTCGAGCCGATTTTCGCGGTACCCGAGGGCAGGATCAGATTTTGCGCGGAGACTGCGTTGACCACGTCGATTGGCGACAGATTGCGCTCCTGCAGCTTGCGCGAATCGATGTCGACCATGATCTGCCGCTGCTTGCCGCCATACGGCAGCGGCGCGGATGCGCCCGGAACGGTGGCGAGTTGCGTCTTCAGGAAGTTATTGCCGAAGTCGTAGAGTTCCTGCTCGGTCAGCGACGCGGACGACAACGCGAGCCGCAAGATCGGCACCGTCGACGCGTTGTAGCGCAGGATGAACGGCGGCGTGATGCCGGGCGGCAGCGAGCGCACTTGTGATTGCGACAGCGCGGTGACCTCGGCGAGCGCTTCGTCGATATTCGCGCCCGGCTGGAAAAAGATCTTGATGACGGTGATGCCGTTCAGCGATGTCGATTCCGTGTGTTCGATATCGTTGACCGCCACCGACAAGCCGCGCTCGTAGTTCAGCGCGATGCGCCGCTCCATTTCGTCGGCGGGCAGGCCGTTATACGACCAGATGACCGAGAGCACCGGAATATCGATGTTCGGAAAGATGTCGGTGGGCGTGCGCAGAATGGTCAACGGTCCGACGATCAGCAACAGCAGCGCCAGCACGACGAACGTATAGGGGCGCCGTAGCGCGAGACGAACGATCCACATGACTAGCGCAGACGGATGAAATGAGCGGCGACCGCACCGCGCGGATCGGAAACGCAGGCGCGCACCTCGGCGCGAAGGCAGGTGCGAAGCTGCGCGGCGCCCGCATCTGGCAGCTCGTTCTGGCCGTGCACGTTTTTGATGTCTCCCCCCGCAGGGTTTATGATGGTCTGCATTACGACGTCTGACGCCGAGATCATCGGCCGTGCGCAGCGTAATGGGAATAGGGCGAAACGACTGGTGAAAGCCTTCTATTCGCCTTCCCAAAGCCCCGCAAAGCGGGAACAATGACTCGAACCTTCACGCGCCATGCGCGCGACAGGACAGATTAAGTGCGCACGCAACGTCAAATGCGAAGCGGCGTTTTTATCATCACCTCGACCGGCGTGAAATCATAAAGCCGGCTAAGGGAAGCGGGGAATTATCATGGAAGTCGGTTCCATTGTCCGATCGGTACATATCGCCGTGCCGCAAGGCGCGCGCGGAATCGTCATGCGCATTCTTGGCGACATGGCGATGGTGGCGTGGTACGCCGGCGAGCCCGGCGCCTCGCAGCAACTCAATACCGAACCCTTTTTCCTGGAAGATCTGATCGATACTGGCGATCTGATACGTCCGGCCGGCGCGCAGACGCATTGAACGAGAGACTTACCGGTTGCTCATTGCCGTTGCGTGACAGGCAGGTGCGGGCTGTAGTGATGCTGTAAGGTGAGTTCGGCTCGCGAGCATCGCTGTGGGCCGATGCGCGCGACGATTCACGGCGCGTCCCAGATCAGCCCGTATTTCTAGCGATGCCACGGACGCATTGCGAGTCGCCGCCCTCGTCTTTACCCGCGGCGCGGCGCACAATGCGGGGCATGAACGACACCATTCCCGACAATTCCTATCCCGAGGCCGGCGCCGATGGCGCCGTGCCATTCGCGCGGCTCACGCCGGAAACCGTGCTCGACGCGATCGACGGCGTGCTCGCAACGACCGGCGTGCGTACCGACGGCCGTCTGCTGCCGCTCAACAGCTACGAAAATCGCGTGTATCAGGTCGGCGTCGAAGACGGTCCGCCCGTGGTCGCGAAGTTCTATCGCCCCGAGCGCTGGAGCGACGCGGCGGATTCTCGAAGAGCACGCGTTCGTCGCCGAACTCGCCGCGCGCGAGATCCCAGCCGTGCCCGCGCGCGTGCTCGACGGCCGCACGCTGCATAGTTTCGACGGCTTCCGCTTCTCGGTCTTCGAGCGACGCGGCGGTCGCGCGCCGGATCTCGACCGGCGCGACACGCTGGAATGGCTGGGGCGTTTCATCGGACGCATTCATGCGATCGGGCAGACCCAGGACTACGCAGAGCGTCCCACGCTAAACATCGACACGTTCGGCTACGAGCCGCGCGACTTCCTGCTGGCGCACCGTTTCGTTCCCGACGATCTGCGCACCGCGTGGGAAACCGTCGTGAATCTCGCGCTCGAAGGCGTCGCGTGCGCGTTCGAGCGGGCTGGCGAGATTCGCAGGCTGCGTCTGCACGGCGACTGTCATCCCAGCAACGTGCTGTGGACCGACGCGGGCCCGCATTTCGTCGATTTCGACGACAGCCGCATGGGGCCCGCGATTCAGGATCTATGGCTCCTGCTGCCGGGCGAGCGTGCGGAGGCGTCGCGCGCGCTGACCGATCTGCTCGCCGGGTACGAGGATTTCTGCGAATTCGAGCCGCGCGAGCTGTATCTGATCGAAGCGCTGCGCACGTTGCGGCTGATTCACTATCAGGCATGGCTAGCACGCCGCTGGAACGATCCGGCGTTTCCGGCCGCGTTTCCGTGGTTCAACACGCAGCGCTACTGGGAAGATCGCATCCTCGAGATGCGCGAGCAGATCGGCGCGATGCAGGAAGGGCCGTTGTGGCCGGTTTGACGTCCTGACGGTCAAGGCGCCTGCGACGCCACATTCGACGACTCCACCAACGTCGATCTGACGATCACCTCCGCGCGCACGTCCCGCCCAATCGCTTCGATCGCGGGACGCATGCGCGTGAAATCGTCGGGCGTGCAGACGTCGCTGTCGAAATGGGTGGCGCCGTCGCGCGTCATCGTTACCACGTTGCTACGCGGATCGAACGCGTACTGCGACGTGAAATCGACGAAGCGGTCCTGCGTGCGTTGCGCCTCCGGCAGGTCGAGCACCCGGAAATTGGCCGGCAGTTCGATGCGCGCGCGTTCGTGGATCGCGAGGTTGTGGCACACGAACGGCTGCGTGCGCTTGCACGGCGAGCCCGCCGCCTGTCGACATTGAGCAAAGCACTCAATTGCGTGATGTCGACGGGCTACACGCTGCAAGCGGCGCCACCCGACGCCGCAATCTCCCGCGCGGCCTTCGCGCCTTCGACCTGCAATAGCGTCGGCAGCGACACGCCATTTTTCGCCGCCGTCACCTCCGCCAGAATCGACACCGCGATCTCGGGCGGCGTCCTGCTGCCGATATAAATGCCGACAGGTCCATGCAAGCGGGCCAGTTCGGCTTCGTTCAGATCGAACTCCTTCAGGCGCTCGCGTCGCGCCTGATTGTTCCTGCGCGAGCCGAGCGCGCCGACATAAAACGCCGGCGTCTTCAATGCTTCCATCAGCGCGAGATCGTCGAGCTTCGGATCGTGCGTGAGCGCGATTACCGCGCAGCGCTCGTCGAGCTTCATGTCGATCACGGTATCGTCCGGCATCGTGCGTACGATCTTCGTGCCCGGCACGTCCCATTCCTCGGTGTATTCCTCGCGCGGATCGCAGACCGTCACCTGATAATCGAGCCCCACCGCGATATGACACAGGTAGCGAGACAACTGCCCGGCGCCGATCACTAGCATCCGGTAGCGCGGGCCGTGGATCGTCAACAGACGCTCACCGTCGAAATGCACGCCGTCGGTCGCCTGTGCGTTGTCGAGCCGAACCGCGCCCGTCGTCATGTCGAGTTCGCGCGCGACGAGCCGGCCATTTTCGACCGCGTGACACAGCTCGGCGATGCCGCTTTGCCGCGTCAACGGTTCGAGTACGAGCTGGATCGTGCCGCCGCACGGCAGGCCGAAGCGATGCGCTTCCTCGGCCGTGATGCCGTACTTCACCGCCTCCGGATGTGTCTGCTCGATGCCCCGTTGCCGCACGCGATCGATCAGATCGTCTTCGATGCAGCCGCCCGACACCGAGCCCACCACGAGGCCGTCGTCGCGCACCGCGAGCGTCGCGCCCTCGGGACGCGGCGACGAGCCCCACGTCTTCACGACCGTCACCAGGAGCGCACGATGTCCGTCCGCTAGCCAGCGGGCGCTGGTTTTCAGAACTTCGAGATCCACGCTGTCCATGATTTCTTCCCTTTCTTTGCTTCGCCGCCGGACTCGCCGTCCGCGGCCTCGTTCGATTCCGTTTGCTCGGAGGCGGATGCGGCTTCGGCTTCGGTATCCACCGGGGCGTCGCCTTCCGCTGTTTCATGAGCGCTATTGTCTCCCGAGAGCTGGGTGCTCAAGCGCTTGAAAAACTCCCCCGCAATCTTGCGCGCCGCACCGTCGACGAGCCGCGAGCCGATCTGCGCGAGCTTGCCGCCGACCTGCGCATTGGCGGTGTAAGAGAGCTTCGTCGCGGCATCGCCGTCGGCTTCGAGCGTGACATGCGTGTTGCCCTTGGCAAAACCCGCGGCGCCGCCCTGGCCTTCGAACACAATGGTGTAGGTGTTCGGCGCGTCGATATCGGTCAGTTGCATGCGCCCCTTGAAGCGCGCCTTGACCGGGCCGACCGCCGCGCTCAGCGTGACCAGGTACGCGTTTTCGCCGTCCGGGTCGATGCTTTCGCAGCCGGGAATGCAAGCGCGCAGAATCTCGGTGTCGTTCAACGCGTCCCAGGTTTGCTGCTGCGCGACCGGCAGCGTATGAGTTTCGGTCAATTCCATGACGTTGCTCCTGCGAGTGTCGTCGCGGCGACGGCGTGGCGAGGCGCGCGTGTCAGTTGCGCGAGATCGTGGCCGAACGCTGCGAGACTGTCTAGATTATGAACCGGACGATGCGCGTCGACATACGGCAGGATCGCCTGCACGCCGCGCGCCTTCGGAGTAAAGCCGCTGAACCGCAGCAGCGGATTGAGCCACACGATGCGATGCGCGAAGCGTGCGAGGCGCGCCATTTCGGTATCGAGCACGTCGATCGCTTCGTGATCGAGACCGTCGGTGACGAGCAGCACCGTCGCACGACCTGTGAGCACGCGGCGCGCCCAGCGTCGGTTGAACTCGGCGAGCGCCGCGCCGATGCGCGTGCCGCCCGACCAGTCGACCACCTGGTCGCTGAGCGTCGCGATCGCGACGTCCGGATCGCGTTCGCGCAATGCGCGCGTCGCGTTCGTGAGCCGCGTGCCGAACAGAAACACCTGCAGACGTTCGCGCGACTGCAACAACGCGTGGCAAAAGTAGAGCACCGCGCGCGAGTAGTTGCTCATCGAGCCGGAAATGTCGAGCAGCAGCACGAGCGGCGGCTTGCGCTCGACCCTCTTGCGATACTTCCACACGGTCCAGTCGCCACCGGCGCGCACCGCATGCCGCGCGCTCGCGCGCAAGTCCGCATGCGTGCCGTGCGATGCCGCCTTCAGGCGCCGCGTCGATTCGGTTGCGAGCGGCAGCCGCTGGCCGCGAATCAGATGACGCAGCGTGCGCCATTCGTCGGCGTTCAGCGTGTCGAAATCGCGATGACGCAGCCGCTCTTCCGCGCTGAACGTCAACTGCGCATGCAACTCGTGCTGCTCGGTTTCCCGCGGCGCATTCAGATGCGGCGACGGTGGCATGCGTACCGCGAGCGCATCGGCGAGACGGTTGTTGCGCTTGGGCGGTGGCAGCCCGTCGCGCACTTTCGGCAGCAGCAGCGCGCGCAGCCTGCCTTCCCAATCGGGGTCGCGCCAGAACAGATCGAACGCGGCATTGAAGAGTTCGCGTTCGTCGGGCGCGGTGACGAGCAGCGCGGCAAGCGCGGCGTGCACGTCGTCGCGGCGGCCGAGGTCGATCCACTGCAACGCGGCGAGTGCGTCGACTGCTTGTGCGGGCGACATCGGCAAGCCGGCGCCGCGCAGCACGCGCACGAAATGGACGACGTTGCGCGCGAGCGTGGGCGCAGTGTGCTGGTTCGTGTCGTCGAGCCTGCCAGAGCCGGTTCCGTTCGTCATGCCAATCACCCTCACCCGGACAGACACTGCGCGATCTGCGCGGCATCCACACGCGCGAGATCGTCCTGATACTTGAGCAGCACGCCGAGCGTGTTCTGCACCGATTGCGGATCGAGCTCCGTGACCGACAGCGCTTCGAGCGCGCGGCACCAGTCGATCGTCTCGGCGATGCCGGGCGCCTTGAACAGATCCATGCCGCGCAGCCGATGCACGAAGTCGACCGCGCGCCGCTGCAATTGCGCCGACGTTTGCGGCGCGCGCGCGGCGATGATCTCCAGTTCGCGATCGCGGTCCGGATAGCCAATCCATTGATACAGACAGCGGCGCTTCAACGCGTCGTGAACTTCGCGCGTGCGGTTCGACGTCATGATGACGAGCGGCGGCTGCGTCGCGCGCACGGTGCCGTATTCGGGAATCGATACCTGGAAGTCGGACAGGAGTTCGAGCAGGAATGCCTCGAACGGTTCGTCGGCGCGGTCGATTTCGTCGATTAGCAGCACGCGCCGCGCGCCGGGATGGTTTTCGTCGGGCATGAGAGCCTGCAAAAGCGGACGCTTCAGCAGGAATTCGCCGCGATACAGCGTGTCGTTGTCGGGGCGCTCGCCGCTCGCTTCGGCAAGCCGAAGCGCCATGATCTGGCGCGGGTAGTCCCATTCATAAAGCGCGCTCGCGGTGTCGAGGCCTTCATAGCATTGCAGGCGCAGCAGCGTGGTGCCGAGCATGCCCGCCGCCGCTTTCGCGAGCTCGGTTTTGCCGACACCCGGCTCGCCTTCGACGAACAACGGCCGCTCCATGCGCAGCGCGAGATACAGTGCGGTCGCGAGCTCGCGGCTCGCGAAATAGCGTTGGGCGGCGAGTTGGGCGAGGGTGTCGTCGATCGAAGCCGGCTGCATGGTGATCCTGAATCTGTGCGACAGGCCATGGCAAAGCGTGACGCGTGTGAAGAACGCAATGGCCGCGAGCCCGGCGTCGAACTGTCGCGCCGGCTCGCGAAGTGAACGAGGCCGGCTTGCGCGCGCCGTGGTGTGCGCGCGGCAAGCCGGGCGGCTCAGCGCGGATCGCTAGGCATTTGCCTTCGTGACCGCGCGCGCGGCGAGCACCGGAATCAGATGCGCGCGATACGCGGCGCTCGCGTGCATGTCGTCGTTCAGCTCGTCGGGCGACACGCTCACTGCACGTGCCGCCTCGGGCGTGAAGTTCGCCGACAGCGCGCTTTCGAGCTCGGGCACGCGAAATACCGACGCCGCCGCACCCGTCACCGCAACTCGCACACCGCTCGCGGACTTCGCGACGAACACGCCGACCAGCGCGAAGTGCGAGGCCGGGTTGCGGAATTTCTCGTACGCGGCACGCTCGGGCACGGGAAACTCGACGGCGACGATCAGCTCGTCGGGCGCGAGCGCGGTCTCGTACATGCCGACGAAGAAATCGCCCGAAGAGATGCGCCGCCGGTCCGTGACGATCGTCGCATCGAGGCCCATCGCCGCCGCCGGGTAGCACGCGGCCGGGTCGTTGTTCGCGAGCGAGCCGCCGATCGTGCCGAGCGCGCGCACCTGGCGATCGCCGATATTCGCGGCCAGCTCCGCGAGCGCGGGCAACACGCGCCGCACGTCCGCGTGTTCGGCGACGTCCGCGTGACAGACGGCTGCGCCGATCGTCACCGCGTTGGCGTCCACGGTGATCGTCCTGAGCGCGGGAATGCGCGTCACGTCGATCAGTTGCGACGGCTGCGCGAGACGCAGGCGCATCGTCGGCAGAAGGCTCTGGCCGCCGGCGAGGAACTTCGCGTCGCTGTCGGCGGTGAGGGCTGCGGCGGCCGCTTGCGGATCCGTCGCGCGTTGATACTCGAATGAATACATGTCGAATGCTCCGCTCAGGATCGTTGGGTCAGGCTTGCTTCGCCGCTTGAATCGCGGACCACACGCGATGCGGCGTGGCCGGCATCTGCAGATTGGTCACGCCAAGCGGCGCGAGCGCGTCGATGATCGCGTTGATCACGGCCGGCGGCGAGCCGATCGCGCCCGCTTCGCCGCAGCCTTTGACGCCGAGCGGATTGTGCGTGCACGGCGTGCCCTTCGACGTTTCGACCGTGAAGTCGGGCAGGTCGGACGCATGCGGCATCGCATAGTCCATGTACGAGCCGGACAGCAGCTGGCCGCTGTCGTTGTCGTACACGCAGCGCTCGAGCATCGCCTGACCGATGCCTTGCCCGAGCCCGCCATGCACCTGACCTTCGACGATCATCGGATTGATCACGTTGCCAAAATCGTCGACCGCGGTGAACTGCTGGATGCGGGAGACGCCGGTGTCCGGATCGACTTCGATCTCGCAGATATACGCGCCCGACGGATACGTGAAGTTGGTCGGATCGTAGAACGCGCTTTCTTCGAGCCCCGGTTCGAGCACGTCGAGCGGATAGTTGTGCGGCACGTACGCGGCGAGCGAGATTTCCGCGAACGCCTTGGTGCGGTCGGTGCCCGCGACGCGGAACACGCCGTTCTTGAACTCGATGTCTTCGGCCGACGCTTCGAGCAGATGCGCGGCGATCTTCTTCGCCTTTGCTTCGATCTTGTCGAGCGCCTTCGAGATGGCCGAGCCGCCGACCGCGATCGAACGCGAGCCATACGTGCCCATGCCGAACGCGATGCGGCCGGTGTCGCCGTGCACGATCTCGACGCTTTCGAGCGGAATGCCGAGGCGATCCGCGACCACCTGCGCGAAGGTCGTCTCATGGCCCTGGCCGTGACTATGCGAGCCCGTGAACACGGTCACCGAACCGGTCGGGTGCACGCGAATCTGGCCGACTTCGAACAGGCCCGCGCGCGCGCCGAGCGCGCCCGCGATGTTCGACGGCGCGAGACCGCATGCCTCGATATAGCACGAGTAGCCGAGGCCGCGGCGCTTGCCGTTGTTTTCGGATTCCTGCCGGCGTGCGGCGAAGCCCTCGACGTCCGCGAGTGTGAGCGCGCGCGACAGGATCGCGTTGTAGTCGCCGGTGTCGTAGGTGAGGCCGACCGGCGTCGCGTACGGGAATTGCGTGATGAAATTGCGGCGGCGGATTTCCGCGGGGTCGAGTTTCATCTCGCGCGCCGCGGCTTCGACCAGACGCTCGACGACGAACGTCGCCTCCGGCCGGCCCGCGCCGCGATACGCATCGACGGGAACGGTGTTGGTGAAGACGGCCTTCACTTCCGCGTAGATCGCGGGCGTCGCATATTGGCCGGCGAGCAGCGTCGCGTAAAGGATCGTCGGCACGCTCGACGCGAACGTCGACAGATACGCGCCCATGTTCGCGATTGTATGCACGCGCATCGCGAGGAACTTGCCGTCGGCGTCCAGCGCAAGCTCGGCTTTGGTCACGTGATCGCGGCCGTGCGCGTCGGAAAGGAACGCCTCGGAGCGCTCGGCCGTCCATTTGACCGGCCGGCCGATCTTCTTCGACGCCCAGGTGAGCGCGACGTCTTCGGCGTACAGGAAGATCTTCGAGCCGAAGCCGCCGCCGACGTCCGGCGCGATCACGCGCAGCTTCGATTCCGGCAGCGACAGCACGAACGCGGCCATCAGCAGCCGCTCGACGTGCGGGTTCTGATTCGCGACGTACAGCGTGTAGCTGTCGTCCTGCGCCGAATAGTTCGCGTTGACCGCGCGCGGTTCGATCGCGTTCGGCACGAGGCGGTTGTTGACGATATCGAGCGTGGTCACGTGCGCGGCTTTCGCGAACGCGGCGTCGGTCGCGGCCTTGTCGCCGTGGCCCCAGTTGTAGCAGACGTTGTCGGGCACTTCGTCGTGCACGGCCGCTTGACCCGGGTCGGCCGCATGCGCGGTATCGACGACGGCCGGCAGTTCTTCGTAATCGACTTCGATCAGTTCGGCCGCATCTTTCGCCGCCTTGATCGATTCAGCGATCACGAGCGCGACCTGATCGCCCACGTGCCGTGCTTTCGTATGCGCGATCACCGGATGCGGCGGCTCGTTCATCGGCTTGCCATCGGTGCTGTGGATCAGCCAGCCGCACGGCAGTCCGCCGACGTTCTCGGCGGCGAGATCCGCGCCGGTGAAGATCGCGATCACGCCCGGCGACTGTTTGGCCGCGCTCGTGTCGATGCTTCTGATCTTCGCGTGCGCGTGCGGCGAGCGCAGGAACACGGCGTAGGTTTGCTGCGGCAGCACGATGTCGTCGGTGTACTGGCCTTTGCCGGTCAGGAAGCGATAGTCTTCCTTGCGTTCGACGGCGGCGCCAATCAGGCTCTGTGTATCGGGTGCGTTCATCGTCGGCTCCTCAAGCGGCGGTTGCGCCGGCGGCATTCGCGCCGGCAGATGCGCTCGATGCGGCGGACTTCATACCCGCGGCGCCCTCGAGCACGGCCTTGACGATGTTGTGATAGCCCGTACAGCGGCATAGGTTGCCGTCGAGCTGCTCGCGCACCTCGTCGCCCGTCAGATCGGGTTGACGCTGCACCAGCGACACCGCGTTCATCACCATGCCCGGCGTGCAGAAGCCGCATTGCAGACCGTGACAGTGTTTGAACGCGGCCTGCATCGGATGCAGCGCGCCGTTGTGCGCGAGCCCTTCGATGGTCGTGACCTCGGCGCCATCGGCTTGCGCGGCGAGGATGTTGCAGGACTTGATCGCGCGGCCGTTCAGATGCACGGTGCAGGCGCCGCATTGCGCCGTATCGCAGCCGACATGGGTGCCGGTCAGACGGAGTTGATCGCGCAGGAACTGGACAAGCAGGGTGCCAGGGTCGACTGAGGCGCTCACGGGCGCGCCATTGACCGTCAGACTGATGCTGATCGCCATGAAGCTGTCTCCTTTGTCGACCGCAGTTAGCGCTTCAGCGCTTACTGCGGTCCCATGCGTTTATCGCGATTGATCGGAGCGAGCGCGTTGGCGTATCGATCCCTGCCTCGGCGCAGACCACGATCCCATGCAAGATAGTTGCTGTGGGTGAGACCGGACCTGTGATTGTTATTGCCCTCTGCTTTGCTTCGACTGCGTGCTGACTTCGATTCGCCAGGTCCGATGAGGGTACTACGGGTTTTACAAGTCTGCCGAAAAGTAAAGCACAAATCGCGCGGGCGCGCTATGAGGGGAAGTGTGTCGCCGCGCGCGAGCGCACGAAGAGAGCATGGCGGCCACGGAATGGGACGCCGCAAAGACAAGCGCCCCGTCTGCGGAGCACGACGGGGCGCATCGATAGATCAGCGGAAAGCGTGGCCACGCTCGCGAGCTTTCAGCTCATTGGCGTGGCTTCATCGAAACGGCGCCGCATTACTTTGCCAGTTTCGAATGACGCCGCGAGTAGCCGAAATAGATGACCATGCCGATCAGCAGCCAGATCACGAACGCGCCCCACGTGATGCCTTGCAGATTCAGCATCAGGAACAGGCACGATGCGACCGCGAGCACCGGCACGACCGGCACGCCAGGGCAACGGAACGCGCGCGGCAGCTCCGGGTGCGTCTTGCGCAGCACGAGCACCGCGATCGACACCATCGAGAACGCCGCGAGCGTGCCGATATTGATCAGCTCGGCCAACACATTGAGCGGCACCAGCGCGCCGATCAGGCCGAAGAAGATACCGACGAGCCACGTCGTGAAGAACGGCGTCGCGAAACGCGGATGCACTTTCGACAGCTTCGCGGGCAGCAGGCCGTCGCGCGACATCGCGAAGATCACCCTCGTCTGACCGTAGGCCATCACGAGAATCACGGTCAGCATGCCCAGCACGGCGCCGAGGTCGATGAAGCCCGCGACCCAGTTCTGCCCCGCGAGTTGCAGCGCGTACGACACCGGGTGCGAAATGCCCATGAACTTCCCGGACGGCACGATGCCGGTGACGACCGCGGCCACGGCCACATACAGCACCGCGCACACGCCGAGCGACGCGATGATGCCGATCGGAAGATCGCGCTTCGGATTCTTCACTTCTTCGGCCGCCGACGACACCGAGTCGAAGCCGATGAACGCGAAGAACATCACCGCGGCCGCGCCGAACACGCCGCTCCAGCCGTGAGGCATGAACGGGTGCCAGTTGGCCGGCGTGACATGAAACATGCCGACGCCGATCACGAGCAGCACGACGACGACCTTGATCGCAACCATGATGTTGTTGATTCGCGCGGATTCGCGCACGCCGAGCGACAGCAGCGTGGTGATCGCCATCATCACGAGGAAGGCGGGCAGGTTGAACAGCGTTTCGTGTCCGGGGACGGCGCCGGGGGCCGCGGTCAGCGCCATCGGCAGCGACACGCCGAAGCCCGACAGCAGCGACTGCAGATAGCCGGACCAGCCGACCGACACCGCCGAGGTCGCGAGCCCGTACTCGAGCATCAGGTCCCAGCCGATGATCCACGCGGCCAGCTCGCCGAGCGTCGCGTACGAGTACGTGTAGATCGAACCGGCGACCGGAATCGTCGATGCGAATTCAGCGTAGGCGAGCGCGGCGAAGCCGCAGGCGATCGCCGCGATCAGGAACGAGATCATCAGCGCGGGGCCGGCCTGTAAGGCGCCCGTGCCGGTCAGCACGAAGATGCCGGTGCCGATGATGGCGCCGACGCCGAGGAAAGTCAGGTCGAGCGCGCCCAGCGCCTTTTTCAGGCCGGCGGTCTGAGCGCTCGCCGCAAGCATGTGCTCGACGCTCTTTTTGCGAAACAGGGACATTGGCGTGGGTCTCCAGTGGTGCACGCGTGTTGCGCGCCGAATGTCGGGAAAACCCGCGATTCTAGCGGATGCGTGTCGCCGGGCTGGTCCGCGCGGCGCTTTCTGGGCCAAGGCGAGGGGCGGAAAGTCCCGCCAGGAGGTGATTCCGAGGTGGTCTTGCGGTGCTGGAAGCGGGGCGGCAGTAAAGCTATTGACTGAATAGTCAATCGATGAGGATGGAATCTTTCCGTTTGCGCCGGCGCCACGATCGGACGACCGCGGCGCAACGGCGCAGGCACGGCTGGCGGCGTCTGCCGGGCTAGCCCGCCATCGCGGGATTCAGATCGACGAGGCGGTTGCTCATTACATAGAAGGTCAGCTCGGCGTTGTTGCGCAGCTTCATCTTGTCGAGCAGCCGCGTGCGGTACACGCTGACCGTCTTCACCGACAGCGACAGCGCGGCCGCGATATCGGTGAGACGTTTGCCTGACGCGAGCATGCACAGCGTCTGGTACTCCCGATCGGACAGCTTTTCGTGCGGCAACTGCTCGCCGTCGAACGACACGTAGTCGGCGAGCGCCTCGGCCATCGCGGGGCTCACGTACTTGCGGCCCGCCGCGACCTGCTGGATCGCGCCGATCATCTGCGCGGCATCGACCGTCTTCGACAGATAGCCGGACGCGCCGGCTTTGAGCGCGCGCACCGCGTACTGGTCCTCGCGGTACATCGAGAACATCAGCACCGCGACGCGCGGCGCCTTGCGCTTCAGACGCTTGAGCACCTCGACGCCATTCATGTCGGGCAGCGATATGTCGAGCAGCACGACGTCGAAGCACTGGTGGACGACCAGGTCGAGCGCTTCGGAGCCGGTTTGCGCTTCGGCGACCTCGCGCGCGACGCCGCGATCGAGCAGCAGCTGGCGAACGCCCTGGCGAACCACCGCGTGATCTTCGACGATCAGGATGCGCAGGCTCATGGTCGCGGGCTCACGATTGCAGCGCGCGCCGGGCGGCGCGCGGCGTTGGGGCGGCCGCGAGCAGCGCGTGCCACGCGAAGCGGGCCTGGATCAGGGTGCCGCGCGGGGGGATGGCGCCGTTGTTGCCAGTGCCGCTGTCCTCGCCACGACCGACGCTCGTGCGCCTCGCGCTGATTCGCAGCGTGCCGTCGAATGCGGCGCAGCGCGCCTGCATGCTGGCGAGACCGAAATGACCGCCCGTTTTTTTCTGGCCACCGCGTTCGCGCGCGCCGCGCGGCAGGCCGATGCCATCGTCGCTGACGAGGAGCCTCAGATGACGCGCACCGGTTTCGACGCGCAGCTCGGCGCAGGTCGCGCGCGCGTGCTTCGCGACGTTGTTCAGCGCTTCCTGCGCGACGCGGAACACGCCGAGCGCGGCATCGGCGGGCAGGCGCGCGAGCCGCGCGTCGACGCTGCAGGTGAAGGTGGTGCGCAAGCCGGTGCGCATGGAGAAGTCGCGGGCCCAGCACTCCAGCGCGCCGGCGAGGCCTTTTTCGAACGACGGCGCGTGCAGTTGCGCGATGGCGTCGCGATTTGCCGCCTGCACGGCGTCGAGCGAACGATTCGCGACCGCGAGCGCGGCCGCGCATTGCGGCGGCGCGTCGGCGGGCAGCCAGGTTTCGATGCCGGCGAGCGCGAAGCGCGTCGCAGTCAGCTCGGCGCCGACGCCGTCGTGCAGCTCGCGCGCGACATGACGGCGCACGCTTTCCTGCGCATCGACCAATTCGGCCGACAGCTCGCGTACCCGCGCGCGCAGCCGCTCGATCTCGCGCGCGGCGAGCGATGGCATGTCGAAGCCATCACGCTGCGCGGACGAAGCCAGCGCAGCGTTGAACGGGACGGCGGTCGACATATCCATGAATTTCCCTCTCAGGAAGCAGAGTGGACGGCGAAGCGGGCACGCGCAGCCGGAATCAAAGCCTGCGAATCACGAGGTTTCGCGTCGGACGAAACACGATGGCCCAACGTAACGAAATTTACATTCAGTAACAACTCGGGTCGACGACGATCGGTGCATGAATTCGTCTGGTCTCGCGGCGCGATGATATCTCAAAAAGATTAAAAAAGCAGTCGCAGAAAGGCTTAGCGCGGAGTCTTCAGAGATCACATGATGTTTACCGCCGACTCGTGCTGTCAGAGGAATTCTGACAGCGAAGGTAATGCAACGGGCTCCGATTTGTAACGGAGCAACAAAAAAGGAGCCCGGAGGCTCCTCTTTTGGAATTCGCGGCGCGCGGGCCGCGAAGAAGAATGCCGGCCGGCTTAGCCGACGAAGGCCTTTTCGACCACGTAATGGCCCGGCTCGTTGTTGCTGCCTTCCTTGAAGCCCGCGTCTTCGAGCAGCTTGCGCGTGTCGCGCAGCATGTGCGGGCTTCCGCACAGCATGACGCGGTCGTCCTCGAGCGAGAAACCCGGCACGCCGAGGTCGGCGAACAGCTTTTCGGTTTCGATCAGCTCGGTGATGCGGCCGCGGTTCTGGAACGCTTCGCGCGTGACGGTCGGGTAGTACAGCAGCTTTTCCTGTACGAACTCGCCGAGGTGTTCATGCGCCGGCAGGTGCTCGGTGATGTATTCCTTGTACGCGAGTTCGTCGACGAAACGGCAGGTATGCGTGAGGACCACGCGCTCGTAGCGGTCGTAAATGTCCGGATCCTTGATGATCGACATGAACGGCGCGAGGCCCGTGCCGGTGGACAACAGCCACAGCGTCTTGCCCGGCAGAAGGTTGTCGGCCACCAGCGTGCCGACCGGCTTCTTGCCGATCAGCACTTCGTCGCCGACCTTCAGATGCTGCAGACGCGATGTGAGCGGGCCGTCCTGCACCTTGATGCTGAGGAATTCGAGATGTTCTTCGTAGTTCGCACTGGCGAGGCTGTATGCGCGCAGCAGCGGCTTGCCCTCGACCTGCAGGCCCACCATCGTGAACTGGCCGTTTTCGAATCGGAACGACGGATCGCGCGTGCAGGTGAAGCTGAAAAGCGTATCGGTCCAGTGATGGACGCTCAGGACGGTTTGTGAATTCAGGTTGCTCATGGCTTCTTGGATAGTGCGAAAACAAAGGCGGCCAGTCGTCTGAGCCGGCCGGCACGGCAAGGGGCGATGCTGCGCTGACCCGTGGTCGGGGCTCCCGCGCAATCCGCCATTTTACCGTGCCCGCCGGGGCGGGGCCGCGGCGCGGCGGTCGGACGTGGTAAAGCGGGTTGCCAACCGGGAAGCGGCGGCGCCGGCTTGCTGGCGCCGCGAAGTACGTTGGCGTGAGTGCGGCCGTGCTTCAGCGGGGTACGGCGATTCGGCGAACGCCGCGAAGGGCGGCTGCCATTGGCTGCCCGGCAGGCGCGAAAGCGACGCGCCGCAAGGGCGACATTTTCAGGATGATACCGAAAGGCGGCGTGCGCTGCAGCATTGACCCTGCTGATAAAACTGGCAAATGGGGCGGAACCCTGCCGGCGCCATCGAGCTCGACTCGCTTTCGACTATCGTTTGCGCGCCGCGACTTTTTGGGGAATACGCACGACGTTGCCTCGTTTACGCAGGACGCGAGTCGCGCTAAGCCAGGCAGTGCGTTGGCTGCGCGACTCGTCCTGGCGGCTGCGGCCGCCCATGCGAGCAGGAGGTGTCGAATGGAAGCTTCTCGTGCGATTTCCGCATTCGGTTCATACACTGGCTTCGACGGGTTCGTGATACGGGAACGCGCATCGCGCCGCGTGCGTCGCGTGCTGTGTCGAGCTGGTCTGCTGGTTTTAGCGTTGGGGACGGTCGGGGCCGAGGCGCAGGAGGCGATTTTGCCGCCGCAGTCGGTGACCTCATCGACCGTTCCGGCCAACGGCGATGTCAATCCGTACGGCATGGCGTTCGTGCCGGCCGGCGTGCCGTCCTGGAGTACGCTCAAACCCGGCGATGTGGTGGTGTCGAATTTCAATGCGAAGTCGAATTTGCAGGGAACCGGTACGACGATCGTCAAGCTCGTGTCCAATAGCGATCCGGTGACTTTCTTCCAGGGACACAATCTCGGTCTCACGACGGCGCTCGCCGTGCTGAGAAGCGGCTTCGTGCTGGTGGGCAATGTGCCGACCACGGATGGCAAGAACGTCGTCGCGCCGGGCTCGCTGCTCGTCATCAATCCTCAGGGCGGGCTCGTCAAGGAACTGAAAGATCCCAACCTGCTGGACGGCCCCTGGGATCTCACCGTGATCGACGGGGGGCGATTCGTCCGGGTCTTCGTCTCGGATGTGTTGAACGGGAAGGTCGCGCGGATCGATCTTGCCATCGGCGAGGATGGCGTTCAGATGCTGCCTGGCTCGGCCATCATCGCGTCAGGCTATCTGCACCGCACCGACCCAGCGGCACTCGTGGTCGGCCCGACAGGCTTGGCTTACGACCCATCGCATGACGTGCTTTACGTCGCCTCGACCGGTGACAACGCGGTGTTCGCCATTTACGGCGCTGCGGGCGCGAAACACGATGGCGGCATCGGCCGGATGATCTATCAGGACAACAAGCACCTGCACGGTCCGCTTGCGCTGGCGCTCGCACCCAACGGGCATCTCGTGACCGCAAACGGCGACGCGGTCAACCCCGACCCGAAACGTCCCAGCGAAATCGTCGAGTTCACTGTCGACGGACAATTCGTCGCTCAAATGTCGGTCGACCCTGCGCCGGGCTCCGCGTTCGGCCTCGCATTCGGCCTCGATAGCAAGCGCCACTTGCAGTTCACCGCGGTAGACGACGCCACGAATACGGCGACCGTCTGGACGTTGCGCACCGACAGTCAATAAGGAAACCGGGGACGACGATCGGGGACGTCGTGACGCGTCGGGGACGTGTCACGGTCACACGGTTTCGCGGCGAGTCTATCGGTACACAGATATGGGTCGGGGGCGGCGATTGTGGCAGCAAGCCTCGGCCAAGTAAGGAAATTCTGTCCGATGGAATTGATGACGCCAATTCGCGGGTGCCGCTTGCTCACACCGCCGGCACCCGCTTTTTTCCGCTCTGTTTCAACACGCGCGCCTGCAGCACGATCACGAGTAGCAGGAACACGCCGCGAATCACCGATTGCCAGTACGCGGACAGACTGATGAACCCGAGCCCGTTCTCGAAGTTCAGCAGATTGAACACGAGCCCGAGCAGCAGCACGCCGGCAATCGTCATCGCGACGGAACCCTCGCCGCCGGTCAGCAGCGTGCCGCCAAGCACGACCGCCGAAATCGCGAACAGCTCCCAACCGACGCCTTCGTTAGGCTGCCCAGCGCCGAACTGCGCGGCGAGAATCACGCCCGCCATGCCGGCGAGCAGCCCGCTGACCGCATAGGCCATCACCAGCGTGCGGTCGACGTTCAACCCCATCAGCCGCGCGGCCTCTTCGCTGCCGCCGATCGCGAGCGAGTGCCGCCCGAAGCGCGTGCTGCGCAGCGCGAGCCAGCCGGCGACCGCGGCGACGAGCGCGACGAGTCCCGGAATCGGCAGCCCGAACAGGTCGCCCTGACCGAAGTTGCCGAAGTTCGAATCGGCCGCGATCGATACCGCGTCGTTCTTGCCGAGCAACAACGCGACGCCGTGGGCGCCGAGGCTCGTCGCGAGCGTGACGATGAACGGCAGGATCTTGAGCCGGGTGATGATGACGCCGTTGAGCACACCGACCGCGAGCCCGGCCGCGCAACCCGCCAGCACCGCGACCCAGCCGCCGAAGACGCTCGTCAACGCGGCGACCACGCTCGCGAGCGCCGCGACCGTGCCGACCGACAGATCGATGCCGCCCGTGATGATCACGAAGGCCATGCCGATGGAGATCAGCGCGAACATCGAGTTGTAGCGCCAGAACGACGTGATGTTGTACGCCGAGCCGAAGTGGTCGTAGCGCACGAGGCCAAAGACGACGAGCCCCGCGAGCGCGAGCAGGATGGGAAGATTCTTTTTCATCGCATCGAATCCGGAAAGAGTGCCCGCAGATCGTGAAAATGAGCGTGAGCGCCAGCGCCAGAATCAGCGCGAGCGCCGCTGCACGTAAACCGCCGCGACGATGATGCCGGCCTTCACGACGAGCGCGGCGGCATCGGGAATGCCGTGCGCGAGCAGCGTATAGCGCAGCAACTGGATGATCAGCGCGCCGATCAGCGTGCCGCCCATATACGCCTTGCCGCCCGTCAGCGCGGTGCCGCCGACCGCGACCGCCGCAATCGCATCGAGTTCGACGCCAAGCCCCACGACGTTCGCATCCGACGACGAATTCACCGAGATCGAGATCAGCCCCGCGAGGCCCGCGAGCGCCGCGCACAGCGTGTACGCGATCATCTTGACGGTAGCGGTCGGCACGCCGCACAGATACGCGGCTTTTTCGTTGCCGCCGGTGATCAGCAGATACTGGCCGAACAACGTCTTGCGCACGATCCACGCGAACGCGCCGACCAGCGCGAGCATCAGCAGCACCTGGAATGGCACGCCCGCGACCTTGCCGAGCGCGATCCACTGAAAGGCTGGCGTGTTGAACGCCTGCAGGCTGCCGTCGGTGACGACCTGCGCGATGCCGCGTCCGGCGATGAACAGCACGAGCGTCGCGACGATCGGCTGCACCGATAGTCGCGTGACGAGCAGGCCGTTGAACACGCCGCATGCGGCCGCTGCGACTACCGGCAGCACGAACGCAAGCCCGATGCCGAGCGGCCCCGCTATGTTGAGGAACAGCATCGGCGCGAGCGCGCCCGAAATCGCCATCGACGCGCCCACCGACAGATCGATGCCGCCCGTCGCGACAACAAGCGTCATGCCGATGCCGACGATCACGATCGTCACGACCTGCGTCATGTTCACGTTGAACGTCTGCAACGACCAGAAGTGCGGCGTGAAGATCAGGTTGAACAGCACCATCGCGAGCAGCACGATCACTTCGCGCTGCATCGCGAGATGGCGCCACTTGTGCACGGTGCTCGCGGACCGTGCGGGCGGGGTATTGGTCGATTGCATCATGGTGGTGTCGGCGCCCGCCGCAGCGGCGCCCGCCGCATCGCTGCGCAGCGAATTCGAATGCAGCTTAAGCGCCATGACGGTCGCCCTCCAAGGCGTCTTCGATGTGTGCCGATTGCGCGGCTTGCGCGAGCGCCGATTGGCCTTCGCTGCCGTAGGCGATCGCATCCATGATCGCGGTCTCGCTCATGTCGGCGCCGTTCAGTTCGGCGACCGTGCGGCCGTCGCGGATCACGACCGCGCGATCGGCGACCGCGGTCAATTCTTCGAGCTCGGACGCGGACAGCAGTACCGCGAGCCCCGCGTCGCGCAACTCGCGCACGATCTTCGCGACGTCAGCTTTCGCGCCGACGTCGATGCCGCGCGTCGGCTCGTCGAGCAGCAGCAGCGCTGGCTCGGCCGCGAGCCAGCGCGCGAGCAGCACTTTCTGCTGGTTGCCGCCCGATAGCTCGCGGATCGGCTGATCGGCCGAACGCAGCTTGATGCCGAGCGACGTGATGAAGCGATCGACGATCGCCTGCTGCTTCTGCACGTCGACGATGCCGTTTTTCGCGAGCGTGCGCAGACAGACAAGCGTCAGGTTGTCGCGCACCGACAGCTCGGGGACGATGCCTTCGCCCTTGCGGTCTTCGGTCAGGTACGCGAGGCCGCGCGCGATCGCGTCCTGCGGCGACTTCAGCGCGACTTTCTCGCCGCCGATCGCCAGCGCGCCTTGTGCCAGCGGATCGGCGCCGAACATCAGCCGCATCGTTTCGGTGCGGCCCGAGCCGAGCAGACCGGCCAAGCCGACCGCCTCGCCCGCGTGCACGTCGAGCGACACGCCGTTGACCTTCGGCGGCGCGCCGAGCTGCGTCGCGCCGATCACCTGCTTGCCGCGCCTGGCGAGATTCGCTTCGCGCGCGGCCGTGTCGTCTTGCACGACTGCCGCGAGCGAGCGGCCGAGCATCGTCGTGACGAGCTGCAGCTTGTCCATCTCGACCATCGTGCTTTGCACGACCGTCTGGCCGTCGCGCATCACGGTCACGCGATCGCACAGCGCGTACAGCTCGTCGAGCCGGTGCGAGACGAAAATCACCGCGCGGCCGTCGTCGCGCAGCTTGCGCACGACGGTGAACAGCAGTTCGACTTCGCGCTCGTCGAGCGACGACGTCGATTCGTCCATGATCACCATCTTCGCGTCCGACGACACCGCGCGCGCAAGCGCCACCATTTGCTGGATCGCGGTCGAGTAACGACCGACCGGCTTTTTCACGTCGATCTGCAAACCGAACGAATCGAGCAGCGCGGCCGCGCGCTGCTGCACCGTGCGCCAGTCGATCAGACCGAAGCGGCGCGGCTCGCGGCCGAGAAAGATGTTTTCCGCTACCGAGCGGAACGGCACCAGGTTGATCTCCTGATAGATCGTGCTGATGCCCGCTTCGCGCGCCTGCTTGGGCGTGCGGAAATCGACCTCGAGGCCTTCGAATCTCACGCTGCCCGAGCCGCGCCGATAGGCGCCGGTCAGGATTTTGATCAGTGTCGATTTGCCGGCGCCGTTCTGGCCGATCAGCGCGTGCACTTCGCCCGCGGCGACGCTCAGATTCGCGCCGCGCAACGCGGGTACGCCGCCGAAGCTGATGCCGATGTCCTGCATCTCGAGCAGCGGCGAACGGGTAAGGGGGGAGTGTGGCGTCTCTTTGCCAGATTCCACGAGACTTCTCCTGATGCGGATGCTGTCGATATTGCCGACTGCGCTGTTGCTGGCGACGCGGGGTCCGTCGCGCCAGCGCGCCCGGCCCATGCTACGCCCGCATAAAAGCGAAGCGACGGTCCGTCGGTCACGGGCGCGTCGCTTCGAAGCCTTCCCACCACCCGCCCGACGAGGAGACATTCATGGAAGGCGGGCGACTTCCTGCTACAACGCCGAAGGGAGTCCCCGGGAAAATGATGCGCCCGGGGCGCTTCCCGATAATTGCGATCAGTAGCCGTACTGCATGTTCTGCTGCACGTTTTCCTTGTCGTAGAAGCGGTCGGACACCTTGATCCAGGTCGGGATCTTTTCACCCTTCGCATAGCGCTGCGCGACGTCGCAGGCGAGCGGGCCGAAGAACGGGCTCGATTGCACGCTCGCGCCGAGTTCGCCGGCCGCGATCGCGTCCATGCCGCCCTTGGTGCCGTCGATCGTGACGATCTGAATGTCCTTGCCGGGCTGCTTGCCGGCCGCCTTGATTGCGGCAATCGCGCCGAGCGCCATTTCGTCGTTGTGCGCGTACACGGCGGTCACGTCGGGATGCGCCTGCAACAGTGTTTCCATCACCTTGCGGCCGGTGTCGCGCGCAAAGTCGCCGCTTTGCGACGCGATGATCGTCATGCCGGGGTTCTTCGCGATGACTTCGTCGAAACCCTTCTTGCGATCGTTCGCGGCCGACGCACCCGTCGTGCCTTCGAGCTCGATGATCTTCGCCTTGCCGCCCGTCGCCTTGACGAGCCAGTCGGCGGCGCGGTGACCCTGATCGATGAAGTCCGAGCCGATGAACGTGATGTAGTCGCGGCCAGCCTTCGCCACCGACTGGTCGACGTCGCGGTCGACGAGGATCACCGGAATGCCGGCCTTCTTCGCCTGCAGCACGACCGGCGCGAGCGGCTTCTCTTCACGCGGCGGGAACACCAGAAGATCGACGTGCTGGGCGATCATGCTTTGAATGTCGGAGACCTGTTTGGAGTTGGAGCCGTTGGCGTCGGTCATCACGATCTGCCAGCCGCATTTCGCGGCGATGTCCTTGAAGCTCCGGGTTTCCGCGAGACGCCACGGGTTGTTGCTTTCGGTCTGCGCGAAGCCGACCTTCAACGGGGTTTTGGTCGGCAACTTCGGTAATGCGTCGTCGGCGTGCGCGGCCGCCGCGCCGACACCGATTGCCAGAGCCAGCAGCGAAGCTGCCAGCGGACGAATCTGCTGCTTTCGCGCGTGCATGCGCGACTGCGTATTGAGCGACGCCATGTCTTCCTCCAGTAACCGGTGACGGTTTATTTGCTTTTTGTGCTGCTCGGGATTGCCTCTGTCCAGTCGGGGCGCCGACGTTTTTTCGCCGGCGAGCCGTGCCGTCGGCTATGACCCACCGGTGCGCTTTCTTCCCGACCCGACGTGCCGATTATTCCACCAGGAATTATTATCGGTCAATCACTAATAATATTAGTTGTCACCGGTTTCGCCTCGGTGATTACCCTGACCGAGGTACGTTCGACCAGCGGTCCATCAAGCTTGACCGTGCGATGGCGCACCGGCGCGCCGGCCGCGCGGTTGTGCTCTTCCTGCAGCAGCGTTTCGACGGCCCAGCGGCCGAGTTCGTAGTTGGGCAGCACCACCGTCGACAGCGGCGGATGCGTGTGGCGCGCGATTTCCTGGTCGTCGTAGCCGAGCACCGACACGTCCTCGGGCACGCGCAGGCCGAGCTGCTTGAGCGCCTCGATCGCGCCGATCGCGCTCAGGTCGTTGGCGCAGAAGATCGCGGTGGGCGGATTGGCCTCGCGCATCAGCGACAGCGTCAGCTCGAAGCCGAGGCCCGAGCTCCAGTCGCCGTCGCGCACAAGTTCGGCCGCGAAAGGCAGATCGGCGGTCGCGAGCGCGGTGCGGTAGCCCTTCAGGCGGTCTTTCGCGGCGTCCTGCCACGGCTCGCCGTTGATGTAGCCGATGCGCCGGTGGCCGGCCTGCAGCAGGTACTCGGTCGCCAGATGGCCGCCCGCGACCTCGGCTGGCACCACGGACGAGAACGTGCTGTCGCCGGTGTAGCAGTTCAGCAGCACGGTCGGCACCTGCGACAGCGCGGCCGGCGGCGCGACCTTGCGCGTGTAGACGGTCGCGTAGATCACACCGAACACGTGCGGATTGGTGAGGACCGTGTCGAGTACCTGTTTTTCGATGTCGGCGTTGCCGTGCGTCGAGTAGACCGCGAGCATCTTGCCGCTCGCGTACGCGGCGTCGCGCGCGCCGTCGATGTTGACGACCGGGTGCGGGCTCGTCGAGATTTCGTCGGCCAGATAGACGATCAGGTTGCGCTCGTCGCTCGATGCCGCTACCGGCGCGCGCAGCGACAGCCGGTAGCCGAGGTCGTGCGCGGCCTTCAGCACGTTGTTGCGGGTCGCATCGGAGAATTTCGCGCCGGCCGCGTTGTTGAGCACCAGCGAAACGGTGGATTGCGACACGCCGGTGAGCTTGGCGATGTCGGTCATGGTGGGACGGCGTTGAGTCGATTTTTTCATTGTGCGGGCCGCGCGGAGGCGGCGCTGAAGCAGGGGAATGCCAGCGGCATCATGCTGCTGACGGTACCACTAATAATATGCGCCCGGCAACGCACGCTAACCCGCCATTTGGGAACCGAGCTGACGATCCGTTACCGGTGCTTTTTTAACGAATTTATTACTAATAATATTGACCGGTGGTGCGGTGTCGTGCGATTCTCGCTCGGGGCGGACTGAGGGGGTTCGCCGGCCGCGGGGTGCGCGGCACGTCAAAGGAGATATGAATGCACGTTGATACCGCTTTCCGCTCGCGGTTTCGCCTCGTCTGACCATGCGCGACGTTTCCCTGAATCTGCCCGCCCGCGCGAGGCACAGGCCATGACTCGATCGGCGACTCAACGCTCATGGCTCGACGATCCCGCGATCGCCGCGCGCCTCGTCACGTTGTCGGCCGGTGTGTTGCGAGCGGTGCTCGCGCCGGACGTTGGCGGCGCGCTCGCGGCGTTCTACGAAGTCACGCCGGAAGGTCGGTTGCACTGGCTGCGGCCGGCGCTGCCGGAAGCGTTCGAAGCGCGCGATGCGCTGCGCATGGCGAGTTTTCCGCTGTTCCCATACTGCAACCGGATTCGCGATGCGCGCTTCGCGTTCGACGGCGCGACGATCGATCTCGCCGGCAACGACCCGCGTTTCGCCCACGCGCTGCATGGCAATGCGTGGCGGCATCCGTGGCGCGTCGGCGCGCGCAGCGAAAGCGCGGTGGACCTGCACTTCGAGCACGAGCCCGATGCGAGCATGACCGGCGACTGGCCGTTTCGCTATCGCGCGCGGCAGCGTATCGAGTTGCGCGGTGGCGCGCTCCACATCACGATGTCCGCGCGCAATCTCGCCGACCGGCCGATGCCGTTCGGCATGGGCCATCATCCGTACTATCCGCGCACCGCGTCGACGCGCATCCATGCCGACGTGCAGGCGATGTGGCACGCGGACACCGACGTACTGCCGACGCATCTCGGCCCGCATCCGGCCGTCGACGCATTGCGCGCGGGCATGTCGCCCGATGCGTTCGATCTCGACAACAACTTTTCGAACTGGTCGCGCGTGGCGACGATCTCGTGGCCCGACGAGCGCCGCAATCTGACGATGCGTGCCGATGCGCCGTTCGATCATCTGGTCGTGTTCGCGCCGGCCAACGATCCGCAGCTATGCGTGGAACCGGTCACGAATACGACCGATTGCTTCAACACGGTTGGTACACAAGAACACGTCGGTGGCTGCGTATTGCAGCCGGGGGAGGAGATCGAAGCGGCGTTGAGCTGGACGCCGCTTCGCGAGTGAGGGGGACGCGCGTTCCGTTGGTGAAAGCTCAACCAACTGAAGCGCTCACTCCAGCCGCAACTTCGCCATATACGGCAAATGATCCGACAGCCACGCGGTCTCCTGCGCCGGCTGGATCCATTCGACCGGCTGCATGTCGCGCACGAACATCTTGTCGAGCGACAGCGCCGGCGAGAACGCCGGGAACGTGCGCGCCGGTTCGCCGAGCAGCGTCGCGACTTCCTGTAAGCCATGCTCGCGAAAGAGCGGCACCGAGTCGTTGCGCCAATCGTTGAAATCGCCGGCCAGCACGAGCGGACCGTCGGGGGCTTCCTTCGCGATCCAGTGCGCGATCCAGTCCATCTGCCGCAACCGCGCCGGACGCGTCAGCGCGAGGTGCGCACAGAGCAACGTGACGAGTCGTCCGCCGAACGTCGCACGCGCGACCAGCAGGCCGCGCTTTTCGAAGCGGTGCGCGGAGATGTCCCAGCGGCCGCCGAGATCGAGCGGATGCGGCGACAGGATCGCGTTGCCGTGCCGCCATGACGGCTTGAACACGTTCGGGCCGAGCGCGACTTCGAGTTCGAGCGCGCGCGCGATTTCGGTTGCCTGACAGTGCCATACGTCGGTCAGTGGATCGCCCATCGGCGTGCCGAAACTGCTCGCCAATACCGGCGACGGCATACGCCGCGCCATCGCTTCCTGCAGGAAGTATGCGTCCGCGTGGGTCGATTGAACCCAGCGCTGCATCGCCTGCCAGGCCTGAAAACCGAGCGGTGTGCGGCCCTTGTGCAGGTTCCAGCTCACCGCGACGAAATCGTTCGGCGCGAGGCTCTCGCGAATCAGTTCTTCTGGGTTTCGCATGCCGCGTTATCCACGTGTTCTGTTTGAGCGCGTCGGTAAGGCGCGCGGTTCCTGTCAGTTCGGATTGCTGCTGCCGGTCGCGGCGCCATTGCCGCTCATGCCGCCGTTCGTGCCGTTGCCGTTCGCACCATTGCTCACGACGTTCGCATGCACGCGGTACACGAGGTTCGGATTGTGATCGACGATCGTCCAGCTCGCCCATTGATCCGGCGGCACCACGAGACCCGGGTGGCTCGCGCTCACCTGGCGCGGCTGCGGCGGCAGCTTGCAGCCGATGTCGGTGCGCCGCGCATTGTCGTCCTCGAGCGTTTCCTGCGTGTCGATCGAAAACATCACGCCCTCTGGATCGACGCGCAGCGGCGACACCGTGATCGTGCGTGACAGATCGATGTTGCCGGCCGGCTGGTCCTTGCAGCCGACCTCGTGTTGCACGACCTGGTGATGCGTATCCGTGCGTGCCTGGCCGACGGTGGTGGTGCCGTCGAACGAATCGATCTGCTGGCCATCTTTCACCACCTGCAGCTGCCATTGCACGACCTGCTGCGCTGGCCGTTGTTGCGCGTGGGCGAGCAACGAAGCGCCAAGCAGCATGGCCACGATACTGGTTTTCCACATAAAAAGGATCTCCGCTCACGCGTCGGTTGCGTGGGTGCCTCGTAGCAATTAGAGAGCCATCTTACCCCCGATGGCCGCGACGATTTCTGACACGGTCGACGAGGTCCCGTTCAGCAACAATCCATTCCAGATAAGAATGGGATGCCAGCGATCGTTAGCAGCAGAGCCACATGACTGCTGGCTTGCACGCCTTTATGTCCTCGCTACACTGGACTCGAACCGGCGCTCACAAGGCGCCGCCGCTGCAGAATCAGCCAAACGGGGTGAGCGATGACGACAGCAATGGTCAAACAGGAAATCGCCGTGGCCTCGTTCAGCCGGGTGTATGACCTCGACGAGGTCGAAAGCGCGCTGAACGGTCTCGGCGAGGGCGCGAACGAGGCGCTGCGCACAACCTACGAAAAGATGCTGAAAACCGGCAATCTGCGATTCTGCGTGAAGCCGAACCGGATGCCGTCGATCGACGATCTGATCGGCGCGCTGCCCAATTTTTCCGCACCGCTCGACGACATCCGCAAGCAGGTCGCGCTGTGCCTCGAAACCGAGGACCGGCTCGAACTCATGCCGATCCTGTTGCTCGGCGAGCCGGGCATCGGCAAGACGCATTTCGCGAAGCAGCTCGCGCGCCTGCTCGGCACCGCGTACCAATACGTCGCGATGAGTTCGCTGACGGCGGGCTGGATTCTGTCGGGCGCGTCGTCGCAATGGAAGAACGCGAAGCCGGGCAAGGTGTTCGATGCACTCGTGAACGGCAGCTACGCGAACCCGGTGATCGCCGTCGACGAAATCGACAAGGCGAGCGGCGATTCGCAATACGATCCGCTCGGCGCGCTGTACGCGCTACTCGAACACGACACCGCCCAGAGCTTCATCGACGAGTTCGCCGAGATACCGATCAACGCGGGCAACGTGATCTGGATCGCGACTGCCAACGACGAACGCGCGATCCCCGAGCCGATCCTGAACCGCATGAACGTCTACGAGATCTCGCCGCCGGACCACGCCGGCGCGCGACGCATCGCGCAATCGATCTACGACGAGATCCGCGGCGCGCACAACTGGGGCCTGCGCTTTCCGGAGACGCTTGGCGATGCGACGCTCGATGCGCTCAAGCGGGCGTCGCCGCGTGAGATGCGCCGCGCGATCCTGAACGGCTTCGGCGCGGCGCGCATCGCGGGACGCGACCAGATCGAGCCCGCCGATATCCGCCTGGATTACGGAAACCGGCGAAAACCGATCGGTTTTTGAGGTTTTCGGTCGGTTTTTTGCACCAACGCCCCGCTTCTCTGGAATTTGGGGCGCTGTCCCGGCAAATTCGTACAGCCTGCGTGGTGAATGCCGCGGCAATTATTGCTACTTTCGATGTGGAGCGTGGAATCGAGCCAGCTTGCGCCGCCATCGCCTGGTCGGCGCGCTCGAAGGTTTGTCACTTCTGTCTGTACCGAGTCGTACAATTTTCCGTAGCGGTGATAAAAAGACATAAGCAGACCATCGGACAGATGCGTTCGACAACAAACGGAACGCGGCGGCGAGGTGCCGTACTTGTCTTCCTTCCATCGGCTGAACGAGGCAGCGCGCGGCCCAATGCGCCGCGTCAAAGGATATGGATCAGATCGAATGTGTAGTGATCGGCGCCGGTGTGATCGGCCTCTCGACGGCGCGCGCGCTGGCGGCGCGCGGGCGCGAGGTGATCGTGCTGGAGGCCGCCGACGCCATCGGCGTGGGCACGAGTTCACGCAACAGCGAAGTGATTCACGCGGGCATCTACTATCCGCGCGGATCGCTGAAGGCCACGCTGTGCGTGCGCGGCCGCGAAATGCTGTATGACTATTGCGCCGAGCGCAACGTGCCGCATTCGCGCTGCGGCAAACTGCTCGTCGCCACGTCGCGAAACCAGATTCCGCAGCTCGAAAGCATCATGGCCAAAGGGCGCGACAACGGCGTGCTCGACCTGATGCGCATCACCGGCGATCAGGCACAGGCGCTCGAACCGGCGCTCGAATGCGTGGAAGCGGTGTTTTCGCCGCAGACGGGGATCGTCGATAGTCATCAGTACATGCTCGCGCTGCAAGGCGATGCCGAGCGCGACGGCGCCGTGTGCGCGTTCCATGCGCCGGTCGAGGCGATCGAGGCTCACAACGGCCGTTTCACCATCGCGGTCGGCGGTGCGGCGCCCACCACGATCAGCGCTGCCTGCGTGATCAACAGCGCGGGTCTGCATGCGAACGCACTCGCGCGCAAGATTCGCGGACTCGACGCGCGCCACGTGCCGCCGCTCTACTTCGCGCGCGGCAATTACTTCAGCATGTCGGGGCGCGCGCCGTTCAGCCGCCTGATCTATCCGATGCCGAACGAAGCCGGCCTCGGCGTGCATCTGACGATCGACTTGGGCGGCCAGGCGCGCTTCGGTCCCGACGTCGAATGGGTCGACGCGATCAATTACGACGTCGATCCGCGTCGCGCGGAGTCGTTTTATGCGGCGATTCGCGCGTACTGGCCGGCCTTGCCCGATGGCGCGTTGCAGCCGGCGTACGCCGGTATTCGTCCGAAGTTGTCCGGCCCGGGCGAGCCCGCCGCGGACTTCGTGATCCAGGGGCCGGCCGCGCATGGCGTGCGCGGACTCGTCAATCTGTTCGGCATCGAGTCGCCGGGGTTGACGGCATCGCTTGCGATTGCGCAGCGGGTCTGCGAGCTGAGCGGGCGGGCTTGAAGCCGATTTGCACCGTACCGATCCGCTTATCTTTAGCATTTGGAATCTCACGGGCGACGGCTACGTTGCTATGCTTGGCGAACGCTGTCATTAGAACGGCGTTGATTCCCATATAAATGGAGTGCGTTCCCCATGAGATCTTCCCGTCGTACGTTTTTGATCACCAGCATCGGCGTGGCATCGACGCTCGCGTTGTCGCGCCAGGCGTTCGCCGACGCGCCGAAAGTCTCCGAAACCGATCCGACCGCGCAGGCGCTTGGCTACAAGGCGGACGCGAGCAAAGTCGACAAGGCGAAATTCGCCAAATACACGCCTGGCGAGCAATGCAGCAACTGCAGCTTCTTCCAGGGCAAGGCGGGCGACGCTTACGGCGGCTGCCCGATGTTCGCGGGCAAGCAGGTCGCGGCCACGGGATGGTGCAGCGCCTATAACAAGAAGGCCTGAGCAAGCCTGCGCTTGAGATGCTTGCAAGCACGCACGGGATGCGCCGCAATACCGCGGCGCATCCCGTGATTGTGCGCATCCTGGCGCTTCGCGCCGCGCGCGGCGCAGGCTGCGCTGCGCAAGCCGGGCCGGTTTTTCAAAGCTTCATTGCAGCGGGCCGTTGGACTTTTAGCGGCGCGCATTCATCAATGGTGGCCGCCTGTCGAACCACGGCCGTGCCGCCTCGAGTTGCGCGGCGAGTCTGAACAGGGTCGCCTCGCCGCCGATACGCGCCGCGAACTGCACGCCGATCGGCAGCCCGCGCGCATTCCAGTACAAAGGCACCGACATCGCCGGCTGGCCGCTAAGGTTGAACAGCTCCGTGCATCCGGCCCACGCGAATGCCTTGTTCGACGCTTCGAACAGCAGTTTCTTCATCAATCGTTCTAGCGGCATCGTGGTGACCGCGCGCATCTGCATGCGCTCGACCGAGCTTGGCCGCATCTCGCCGATCTTGATCGGCGCGGACGCGAGCGTCGCGCACAACAGCACGTCGTAGCGGTTCAGCAGGTCGGTCAGACGCGCGGTGATGCGGCGCTGTTCGTCGAGTGCGGCCGGCAAGCCCTGTTCGCCGAGCTTGCGGCCGACGTGCGCCATCGCCCATGTCGAAATTTCGAACTCGCCGCGCGTTGGCTTGTGGCCGGTGATGCGCTCAGCGTTCAGCACGAGGTCTTCGGCGGTTACCGACCACAGCGTCAGGAACGCATGACGGACCGCCGCGAAATCGACGCCGAGCGACACCGGCTCCAGACGATGGCCGAGTGAGCTCGCGAGTTGCGCGGCGTCGTCGAGCGCGGCGCGCGCATCGGCCGATAACGACGACGCGAGCATCGGCTCGGTCACGTAGGCGATCGTCAGCGGTTTGCACGGCTCGCGCGTCGCGCCGAGAAAGGTGCCGGGCGCGCCGGTCGGCCGCTCGGCGTTGCCGGCCAGCAGATCGAGCAGCAACGCGCTGTCGCGCACGCTGCGCGACACGGCGTGATCGATGCCGAGTTCGCCGGCGCTGGCCTGCGCCGCGCGCGGCACGCGACCGCGCGAGGGTTTCAGGCCGAACAGTCCGCAGCACGACGCCGGAATCCGGATCGAACCGCCGCCGTCCGACGCATGCGCGAGCGGTACGATGCCGGCAGCGACCGCCGCCGCCGCGCCGCCGCTCGAACCGCCCGGCGTGTGATCGATGTTCCACGGATTACGGCACGCACCAAATAGTTCGGGCTCCGTATAAGGCATCTGGCCGAGCTCGGACGTGCTGGTCTTCGCGAAGATATTCAGACCCGCCGCTTTCGCGAGCGCGACGACCGGCGCATCCTGAGTCGGAATGAAATGGCGGTAGTGTCGGCTGCCCATTGCCATGGGCAGTCCCGCAACGGGCGCGCCGAGATCCTTGATCAGGAACGGCACGCCGGCGAGCGCGGCGTGGGCGGTGGAGTTGTCCGTGCCGTTCGCGCCGTCGACGGTATTCGCGCGATTCGCGTCTTCGCGCGACGCACGTTGGCGGGCCGCATCGTAGTCCTTCAGAACGACCGCGTTGATCGCGGGATTGACGGCCTCGGTGCGCGAGATCGCGACGTCGATCAATTCGCGCGCGCTGACCTGGCGCGTGCGCACGAGTTCGGCGAGGCCGATGGCGTCATGAGCGAGATAGTCTGATTGCACGTCGGTTGAGCCTCGCGGTCGGTTGGCATGCTGCGTCGAATTCGTGGCCGGCCATGCAGGCGCGACTGGGGCGTTTCGCTCGGCATCGCGTTGCCCCGCTCGCGCGTCGCACATGTGAAAAGACGGCGTGTCGGCCGACACGCCGTCTTGCACAGAGTACCCGAGTTGAGCGCCGACGTGACTCATGTGAATTCGAGTGCGCACTTCAAATGCGCGAGCTTGCGATCACATGCGCAACGCGGCGGTCCGACTGAATGCCGGAACCGCGGATTACATCCGCTCGCCGAGGAAGGTCAGCGTGCGGCCATGCGCCAATGCCGACGCGTGCTGGTTGTACGACGCACGCTCCGAGCAGTTGAAACCGTGATCGGCGTTCGGGTAGATGTTGAATTGCACGTCGGCCCGACCCGCGAAGCGCTCCTGAATCTGACCGATGTCCGACGGCAGAATATGCGCGTCGAGCTCGCCGTAGTGGAACTGCATCGGCACCTTGATGTTCGCGGCTTTGTCGAGATGGTTATGGATGCCGCCGCCGTAGTAGGCGACAGCGGCGTCGACCGAACCGGCCGCCGCGGCCAGATAGGCGAGACGGCCGCCGAAGCAGTAGCCGATCGCCGCGATCTTGCCGGTCACTTCCGGCAGCGCGCGCAAGGCGGCCGCGGCGGCGCCGAGGTCGGCGACCGCGTCGTCGACCTTGGTTTTCTGCATCAGCTCGATGCCCTTTTCGCGATCCTTGCCGTCATACGTCAATTCGACGCGCGGCTGCACGCGCCAGAACACGTCCGGGGCGAGCGCGACATAGCCGTCCTGCGCGTACTGATCCGCGACAGAGCGGATATGGCCGTTCACGCCGAAGATTTCCTGAATGATGATGACGGCCGGTCCCTTGCCGCCCTTCGGCAGCGCGAGGTAGCCGCCGAAACTGTCGTTGCCGGCGGGGATGTCGATCCATCGGGAAGTCGTGCTCATGCTGTTCTCCATTGACTCGCGCGACCGCCGCGCGAGGTCGGTGTGTACGAAACGCTCAAGGCCACGAGGCCCTGCAACGGGCGCTTAGTTTGCCATCAAAAGAACCGCCTTGCAGCGAGGCGGGACGGGTCCTCGCGGGTGATGCGGCGTGCTTCGATTCTCGTAAGGCGATTGAAACGATCTCGATAATTCATTTCTCCGCGATGGCGCGTGTCGGTACAGTGTCGGTACAGTCAGCGCGTGATGGCTCGCGCGTGTCAGCGCCTCTCGCGAACAGGTTGGCGAGCGCATGAATCAGCACATCGCCGGCTTTGCGCCGGAAGGAAACGAACATGAATGAAGACAGTTTCGTGACGCCGTTCGCCGAGCACTTCCAGATGCGGGTACCCGTCGTGCAGGCGCCGATGGCCGGCGGCGCGACGACGCCGGCGCTCGTCGCGGCGGTATCCAATGCGGGCGGACTTGGTTTTCTCGCGGGGGCGGCGCTGGCACCCGAGAAGATCGCGAGCGAGGTCGCGGCGATTCGCGCGCTGACCGATCGCCCGTTCGGCGTGAATCTGTTCGTGCTCGATCCGGTCTCGCCCGATGAAGCCACCGTGCGCCGCGCGCTCGACGCAATCGATCCGCTGCGCGCCGATCTCGGCTTGCCGCCGGGACAGCCGCTCGCACGCTATGCGCCTGACTTTCGCGCGCAACTGGAAACGCTGATCGAATTGCGGGTGCCGGTCGCCGGCTTTACGTTCGGACTGCTAGCAGCGGACGACGTCGAGCGTTTGCACGCGAGCGGCAGCTATGTAGTTGGGACTGCGACGCATGTTGCCGAAGGCATCGCGTGGCGCGATGCGGGCGCCGATGCCGTCGCCGCGCAGGGCGCGGAGGCGGGCGCGCATCGCGGCACGTTCATCGGCGCATTCGAAGATGCGCTGGTCGGCACGATGGCGCTCGTGCCGCAACTGGTCGACGCGACCGGGCTGCCGGTGCTCGCGGCCGGCGGCATCATGGACGGTCGCGGCATCGTCGCGGCACTCGCGCTGGGCGCGCAAGCCGCGGTGATGGGCACCGCGTTTCTGACCACCCGCGAGAGCGCGATCCCCGAGGTATGGAAAACCCGCGTGCGCGGCATGTCAGATACCTCGACCACGGTGACGCGCGCGATCACGGGCCGCCACGCGCGCGGCATCCGCAATCCGTTGATGCAGCGTTTGCGCGAATCGGCGGACAGCATCGCGCCGTATCCGGTGCAAAACGCGTTGACGCAGGAGCTGCGGCAAAGCGCGGCGCGTGCGCAGAACGGCGATTACCTGTCGTTGTGGGCGGGGCAGGGTGCGCCGCTTGGCCACGCGCGCGCCGAAGCAATCGGCGCGATCGAACTGATGGCGCAACTCGAGCAGGAATGGCAGGCGGCCTCCGTGCGAATCGCCGCGTTCTTGCGTTGATTGCATTGCCGATTTAAGGCTGATTTAAGTCTTTTACCGCACTCACAATCCTGTGCGGCACGCCACATTTTTGAGTCGAAAAACCCTTCGAATCATATGTGACAGAAGCCGGAAAAAGGCTAAATCCGCGCCCGCGGAGAAACTTCCAAATTAGCGGAAACCCGCATGGGCTGGGGCTTTCCGGCCCGCTCGCCCAAGCCGCGAGCGGTTCGCCCGGGAACTGCGCTATTAGTGTTGTTCCCACTTTCTCAAAAAATTCCCCCAAATTAATTTGATGGCCTACACTTGCGCGCAAGTACGGTTTGCCAACTGTCACAAACAGTCCGGTAAACGTACTGGCCAAGTGCATGAACGATGCAACCGGCGTGGTCGTCCACGGGACTGAGCGACACGTGTAGGGGAAGCGGGGCACAGGGCGATTACGTTGTTTTGACCGAAACTGGAGACTTACATGAACATCAAAATTCAAAAGCTGTTGCCGATCAGCGCCGCGGCGCTGCTGTTCGCGACGTTGGCAACATCGGCCGCGGCCGACACGGTCGTCAAGATCGGTCACGTCGCGCCGTTGACTGGCGGTATCGCTCACCTGGGGAAGGACAACGAAAACGGCGCGCGCCTCGCCATCGAGGAAATCAACGCGAAGGGTCTGACGATCGGCGGCCAGAAGGTCACGCTGCAACTCGACGCGCAGGACGACGCGGCTGACCCCCGCACGGCTACGCAGGTTGCGCAGAAGCTCGTCGACGACAAGGTCGTCGCCGTGGTCGGCCACCTGAACTCGGGCACCTCGATCCCGGCATCGAAGATCTATAGCGATGCGGGCATCGTGCAGATCTCGCCGTCGGCAACGAACCCGGCCTATACGCAGCAAGGCTTCAAGACGACCTACCGCGTCGTCGCGACCGATGCTCAGCAAGGCCCGGCTCTCGCGAACTACGCGGCGAAGGGCATGAAGGTGAAGAGCGTCGCGATCGTCGACGACTCGACCGCTTACGGCCAGGGTCTCGCGAACGAATTCGAGAAGACGGCGAAGTCGCTCGGTATGAACGTCGTGTCGCACGACGCGACGAACGACAAGGCCGTCGACTTCCGCGCGATTCTGACGAAGATCAAGGGTGAAAATCCCGACGCGATCATGTACGGCGGCATGGACGCGACCGGCGGCCCGTTCGCCAAGCAGGCGAAGCAGCTCGGCCTGCGCGCGAAGGTGCTGGCAGGTGACGGCGTGTGTACCGACAAACTGTCGGACCTGGCCGGCGACGCAACCGACAACATCGTCTGCTCGGAAGCCGGCATGGCGCTCGAAAAGATGGCGGGCGGCAAGGCGTTCGAAACGAAGTACGAGAAGCGCTTCGGCCAGCCGATCCAGATTTACGCGCCGTTCACGTATGACGCGGTGTACATCATCGTCGACGCGATGAAGCGCGCTAACTCGACCGATCCGGCGAAGATCCTGGCAGCGATGCCGACGACCGACTACAAGGGCGTGATCGGCGAAACGACGTTCGACTCGAAGGGCGACCTGCAGCACGGCGTGATCTCGCTGTACAACTACAAGCAAGGCAAGAAGACGCTGCTCGACGTCGTGAAGATGTAAATTCGGTGTGGTCGAAGGCGGCGTCGGGCCGCACTTCGATTTGCCGCTAAAGAGGCACGTGGGCCGCAGGCTTGCGTGCCTCTTCTTTTTGGCGTTGCGTTTGCGTCAGATCTTCAAACGCCGCAGCACCTTCGGCCCGACGAGCGCGATCATCGCGGCGCACACAGCGACGACCGACAGCCCGATCGTCAGATTGGTCACCTGCGCGACCGCACCGATGATCACCGGTCCGAGCAGCAACCCGAAATAAGCCAGCCCCGCGACGTGCGCGAGCCCCTCGGCCGCGTGGATGCCCTTCACGCTCGCGGCCGCGGCGAACAGCACCGGCATCATGTTCGCGAGGCCCAGGCCAATCAGCGCAAAGCCGGCGAGCGCGGCCACCGGATTCGGCAGCAGCAGCGCGTCGACCATCCCGGCGCAGGCGAGCGCCGCGCTGATCATCACGAGTTGCGGCGCGCCGAAGCGGGCACGCACCGCGTCGCCGGCAAAGCGCGCTGCCGCCATGCCGCCGGAAAACGCCGCGTAGGCGGCGCTGGCGAGCGCGGGCGTCGAGAGCACGACATCGCGCATATAGACCGTGGCCCAGTCGTACATCGCGCCTTCGGCGATCAGCGCGACCAGCGCCATCGTGCCGAGCGCCCACAACGCCGGCGAGCGCCAGCGGCTCGCGCGCGGCGTCGCAGCATCGGGATGCTCGGCGTGCGGCACGTGCGGCAGCACGGACGGGCACGCGAGCACCAGCACGAGCGCGCTGGCCGCCGCGGCGAGCGCGAGATGCAGAGCCGGCGCCATGCCGCGCGACAGCAGCGCCCCGCCCACCGCCGCGCCGAACATGCCGCCAAGGCTGAACATCCCGTGCAGCGACGACATGATCGGCTTGCCGAGCGCCTTTTCGACGGCGCTCGCTTCGGCGTTCATCGCGACGTCGAGCGTGGCCATGCCCGCGCCGAAGACGGCCAGCACGATCAGCAGGATCCAGTACGCCGGCACGACGAGGATCAGCGCGGCGCAGGCGGCCATCGCGAGGCCGCCGGTCAGGCAGGCGCGGCGCGTGCCGACCCGCGCGATCCACGACGCATTGGTCACCATCGCGCCGATCGATCCGCCCGCCACCGCGAACAATGCGAACGACAGCATCGCCGGATTCAGATGGAAGCGGTCGCGCACCGTCGGCACGTGCACGCCCCACGACGCGTACATCATACCGGCGATAAAAAATAGCGCCATCGTGGCAATGCGTGCGCGTTGCCGTGCGGTGACAGACAGATTACGATGCGCGGCGGGCAGGACGGCGAATTCGGAGGCTTGGTGATCGGGCACGGAGATCTCGAGGCGAAGTGCGCGAGAAAGCGCATTGAAAGCGGATCTTCGATTCTATCGAAGCGTGGTGGCGAATGCTTGGAGCCGTGGGATCCGGCGCATACGATTGATAGGCTGGGGACGCAACCTGGCGGTATTGCCGGCTGTCATGCCATGGCACGCCGCAGTTGGTTTTTGCATTGCCGTGCGCGGCGGCTTTTCTACCACTCGCCGCTTTCCGTTCATTCCTTAATTCACCGAGGAACGCTCAGTTGAACATTCCGGCTCACGCTCCGCTGCATCTGCTGCACACGGCCACGATCGGCACGCTTGCCACGCACGCTCGCCAGCCCGAGGGCTTTCCGTATCCGTCGGTGCTGCCGTTCGCGCCGGACCCGCGGCATCGTCCGACGATCCTCGTGAGCCGGCTCGCGGAGCACACGCACAATCTGCACACCGATCCGCGCGCCGGTTTTCTGGCCGTCGACGCACCCGACGGCGACGTGCTGGGCGGCCAGCGCGTCACGCTGCTTGGCCGCTTCGGGCCGGTCGGCTCGAGCCCGGAACTGGCGCGGCGCTACCTGCGCTATCACCCGGACGCGGCGCGCTACCTCATGCTGGGCGATTTCACGTTCTGGATCATGGAGGTCCAGCGGCTGCGCTACATCGGCGGCTTTGGCGCGATGGGCTGGCTCGACGGCGCCGAGCTCGATCCGCTGCCGCCGCTTGCAGTCGGCGAGGAGGACGCGCTGATCGGGGAATTCGGTCACCGGCTGAGTGGCGCGGGCGGCGTCGAATTGCTGGGTGTCGACCGTTATGGCGCCGATCTGAAACGCAACGGCGTGCGCCACCGTTTCGCATTCGATGGCGCCCGGTCCGATACCGGGACATTGCACGCCGCGCTCGAAGTCTGCATCGAGCGGCATGCGGATTAAGCATTTATCGTTTATCGGGAAAGCACGCATGCGCCAGTCGCGACGAACGGCGTCCTTGTCTCAATAGTGCGCGGCTTATCCAAGCCAAAGCTTTCATGCCGTGAAATGTTCGATGCGCAATAGACGGCTCAAGTCTCATTTCTTGATAGTTAAATCGTGTAAATATGCATACCAGTGGACTTTTTCAGCGACATGCGAAATCAGCGATTTGAAAGGCCGTAGTCCGGCCCAAAAGCAGCGCAGGAAACTTTTTGAAACGAATTTAAATTAATTTTTTCCGGTTGCTTATCCAGCCTTTCTATTTTGTGTTAATCTCGCCGTCAAATTCCGAGGCATGAAACCTTCAAAGGCGAGTCGGCAAAAGACCGGCGGTCATTTATCCATACCACAAGGGAACCTATGTCTTCTTACAAAGAACTGCTCGCGCAGCGCGAGAAGCTCGAAAAGCAGATTGAAGAAGCGAAGTCGCGCGAATACGCGGAAGTCTTGAATGAAATCAAGCAGAAGATGGCGGATTACGGCATTTCGCTGAGCGAACTCGGCGGCGGCCGCGCACCGAAAGGCGCTAAAGCGAGCCGACCGCGCGCAGGCGTCGCGCCTAAATATCGCGATCCGGAAAGCGGCAGCACATGGTCCGGTCGCGGCAAGCCGCCGCGCTGGATTGCAGGTCTTGATCGCGAAAAGTTTCTGATCCAGAAGTAATCACGATCAGGCGGGCAGTGAGGGTTGGCCGCGCGCAATACGAATGGCGGCAATCCACCGCATTTATAGCCTGCTGCAGAATCTCAAAAAGCCGCGCACCGTTCAGGGCGCGGCTTTCGTCGTTTGCGGCGCCGAGTTTTTTTGTCACATGCGCTTCAGGCAACTGGAACGCGAATGCTTTTCGTTTAGATAAGCACCTGATTTAAAAAGGTTTTTTTCCGCTTTTCCCTGCGAGCGCGATTCGCGGCGGGTACAATAACGGTAATTGACCTTTCCGCCTCTTCAGCATGCAGTCCGCCGTGATCGCCCAAACCACCGAGAAACAACGCGTTGCGCGCAAAAGTACTTTTGCGAGTATTGCGCTCAATAGCGTGTTGATGACGCTGCAAATCGCCATCGGCACGATCGCGCATTCGCAGGCGCTAGTTGCCGACGGTATCCATTCTCTTGCCGATCTTATTTCCGATTTTGTCGTGCTGATTGCCAATCGGCACAGCGGGGCCAAGCCCGACGCGGATCACAATTACGGGCATAGCCGTTATGAGACGGTGGCGTCGTTATTTCTCGGCGCGCTGCTGATCTCGGTCGGCGTCGGCATGTTGTGGCGCGCCGGTACGCGGCTCGCAGACCTGCAAAATATTCCCGCCGTGCACATGAGCGCGCTCGCGGTCGCGGCGCTCGTGCTGGTCTGCAAGGAAGCGCTGTTTCGCTACATGCTGCGCGAGGCGAAGCGTGTGCGTTCCGCGATGCTGATCGCGAACGCATGGCACGCGCGCTCGGACGCGGCGTCGTCGCTGGTGGTGGGGATCGGCGTGATCGGCAGTCTCGCCGGCTTGCGGTTGCTCGACCCGATCGCAGCGGCCATCGTCGGCTTCATGGTCGCGCGCATGGGCTGGACCTTCGGTTGGGACGCGCTGCAGGATCTGTCGGACCGCGCGCTCGACGAAACCGCCGCGGCCGACATGCGCGCATTGCTGATGGCCACCCCCGGCGTGCGTGACGTGCACGAAATGCGTACGCGCAAGATGGGCGATTTCGCGCTCGTCGACGCGCACATTCTGGTCGATCCAATGATTTCGGTATCGGAAGGGCATTACATCGCGGAGTCGGCGCGTCTGCGTGTGCTGACCGACAAGCGCGTGCTCGACGCGCTGATCCACGTCGATCCGGAAAACGATGCGCTCGCGCATCCACCGGTCGATCTGCCGCCGCGGGAGCGCGTGACCGCCGAGGTCGACGCGGCGCTGGCGGCCTGGGGCTTGCAGGCCGCTGCGATAAATCTGCATTACCTGAGCACCGGGCTCGACGTGGAGGTGGTGTTACCGGCGGCGGCGTCCGTTGAAGGGCGCGCTGCAGACGGCCCAGAGGCCGCGCGTCTGCTGGAAAGCGAGGCGCAGTCGCTTGGGCGCGTCGATCTGGAGGCGCTCAAGCGTCGTCTCGGCGCGCGCAAGCTAGACGTGCTGCTGCAACGGGATATCTCGGCCGCGCAAGGCGGTTCGGCGGCGGAACTCAAGACTGGCGTCGCCCCCGGCGGTCGGTCAATTGCCACGGAGCCTCACAACGCCGCCTGAGTCCGATGAGTTTCGGACACCCGATACCACGAACCTTCATGCCGCCCGCAGCGGCGGCATGCGTCACAACGGCAACTGCGTATCGAACTTGATTTCGCGCAGCACGACGCTCGTCCGCACCTGCGCGACGGCCGGAATCTTGAAAATGCGTTCGTGCAGGAAGCTGTCGTACGCCTTGATGTCCGGCGCGACGATCTTCAGGATGTAATCGGATTCACCGGTCGTGCTGTAGCACTCGGTCACTTCAGGGCAGGTGGCGATTTCCCGCTCGAACTGCTCGACGCCGCCTTCGGTGTGGCGCGTCAGATGGATATGCGCGAGCGCGCACACATGCAAGCCGAGTTTTTCGCGATCGAGCAGCGCCGTGTAGCGCTGGATCACGCCCGACTGTTCCATGTCCTTGATGCGCCGCCAGCATGGCGTGCTCGACAGCCCGACCTGGTCGGAGATTTCCTGCACGGAACGACGTGCGTCGAGCTGCAGTAGGCGCAGGATCTTCTGTGAGAACGTATCGAGTGTCAACTGCGCCTCCGTTAGCGTCGCCGTATCAACGCATGGTAGAGGGCGCGAAAACGAAACGCAATGTAAAACGGCTCTCGCGAGCGAGATTGCCTAATTTACCGGGTCGGGAGCGGCGTTTTGCCCTGAGCCGTCCCCATCATCCTTAGCGTCCCCCGGCAGCTCAGGCTGACGCGCGCGCAAGTCCTTCAGCATGTTGCAAAAGAGGGCACCCTGCTCGATCGCGTCGTCGAGCGCGATGTGCGTGTGCGGATGCTCGTCGAACCAGTGCTTCGGAAAGCGCGGCTTGATGTTCTTGCGGTACGGCAGGCCAGTCATCGCGAACGCGAGCGTCTTGATGTCGAGCGCCGACCAGGAGAACGGGCAGCGGTCGACGAAGCGCATCATGTACCAGAACATGTAGGTGAAGTCGAAGCCGGCCGGCATCGCGACGAACACCGGCTTGCCCGGCAGCGCCTCGACCCATTCGACATAGGCGGTCAGGGCGGCCTCGGGCTTCTGCAAGTCCTGGCGGCAGGCCGCCCACGCTTCCGGCTGGGTCTTCCACCACGCCGCCTGCACAGGATGCGGCGCCGCGCCTTCGAGCAGTTCGAGATTCGCCGAGAACGTCGCGATCAGCTGCTTGTCTTCGGTGTATGCGGCGGATGCGAAGCTCAGCATCGAATGCGGGCCGGGGATCGGGCCGTCCGCTTCGACGTCGGTACTCACATAGATTTCGCTGCTCATGCGCCCACTCCGTCTGCGACGTAGGGATTCGTGCGGCGCTCGGCGCCGAACGTCGAGGTCGGGCCGTGGCCGGGCACGAACGTGACGTCGTCGCCGAGCGGCCAGAGTTTGTCGCGGATCGAGCGGGTCAGGTCCGCATGATTGCCGCGCGGGAAATCCGTGCGGCCGATCGAGCCGGCGAACAGCACGTCGCCAACCAGCGCGAGCCGGTGCGCCCGGCTGAAGAACACCACGTGGCCCGGCGTGTGGCCGGGGCAGTGGTAGACCTCGAAGGTTTCGTCGCCGAATTGCACGGTGTCGCCGTCTTGTAGCCAGCGGTCCGGCTCGAAGGCGTCGGCGGCCGGGAAGCCGAAGCGCGTGCTCTGGTCCGGCAGCTTGTCGAGCCAGAAGCGCTCGTCGGGATGCGGACCTTCGATCGGCACGCCGTGATGGCTGGCGAGTGTCTTCGCGCCGGCGCAATGATCGATGTGGCCGTGGGTCAGCAAGACCTTCTCGACGGTCACGTTCTGCCGCGCGATCTCGCGCTGGATCATGTCAAGGTCGCCGCCCGGATCGACGACAGCAGCGCGCCCGGTGGCCTCGCAAACGAGTAGCGAGCAGTTCTGCTGGAACGGCGTGACGGGGATCAGGGTGACTTTCATGGCTGGACGACGCGCTGGAAAAACGTTGATTGTACCGGGCCTCGCGACAGCCTCCGCCGCCCATGCGACCAGGCCGGCTCACGGCCCGTCCCGGTCTTTCGTAAGTCCATTTTTGCGATAAATGTGAAGATTGATCAAGTTTTTGAGCAGCTCACCATCCCAAAAAAAAGTTTTGGGTATAATGGACTCCATGCACTAGGAATTGTGCTGCCACAAGGCGATGCGTTCCCACAAAAAGGGAATGCCGCTCGCCGTTCAAGTAAGGGCTGTCGGAGTGCCGACGGCCATCCAGTATCGATGAGTTCGATGCACACGTCTTATCCAGCCAGGCGCCGCGCGCCTGCTACGGAATTAATCTCCGTGACGCTGGGTGGGGCCTACGCCGCCGTTCCTGCGCGCTGAGTTGAGCGCGCAAGAACGTGTCATTGCCACGTTCAGTTGGCGGCATGTGGGGTCTGGTCAGGCTGCCGGGGACAGGTTGCGCCAGACGTGAAAATTAACCGTGCGGTAGCGGCTGAGTGAGCCGTATCCGGGCTTTGACGTACTGCGCTTTTTCGCGCGGCGCGTTGTCGTCCCTACCGCCGGAGCCGCAAGCAACATACCCAGCAGTTTTGCGGGTGACGCGGCTCGACAATGTGATTGCACGTCTTATGAAAACTCGGCTAACCCGTGGTCTAGGGACTCTTTTTGCCTTTTTTGTACTGGCCGGCTGTGCCACGCCTCCGGGCGCGCGCGATACGTCCGCGAACGACACGCCGCAAAGTACAAAGAACGCGCACCTGAGCTCTTTCGGACCGCAATCGTTCGGTAGCGCGCCGGCCTCGAGCCCGAGCGCGTCGAACGCGCCCGCGTCGCCGCTGGCTGACGCGCAGCCGCTCACCGACGACGGCGTCGACGTCGCGGACTTCCATCAGATCGGACGCGCGTCGTGGTACGGACGCTTCTTCCACGGCCGCCGCACCGCCAATGGCGAGCGTTACGACATGCATGCCCTGACGGCCGCGCATCGCACGCTGCCGCTCGGCTCGTACGTGCGCGTGACCAATCCGGCCAATTCGCGCTCTGTGATCGTACGAATCAACGACCGCGGCCCGTACGCACGCGGCCGCGTGATCGACCTGTCGATGGCGGCCGCCGCCATGCTCGACATGCGCCACGCCGGCACCGCGCGGGTCAAGATCGAAGGGCTCACGCAGCAGGAAGCGCGCGCCGAGCTGAACGAGACGCTTGCGTCGAACTCGGACTCGAACAAGTGATGTGACGCTCCGTGGCGATGATGCCGCGTCGGCTGAACCAACCGTCTGCAGAAAATCGAAGGGCCGCGACATGCGGCCCTTTTCTGTTGCCGTCAGCCTTTTACCCGCCGGGCCCGACCCTCACGTTTCGGGCTTGTCTTCCTTCAGCGCCAGCGCGCGCGCGTACAACACGTTGCGCGATGCGCCCGTGAGCGCCGCCGCGACCTTCGCCGCGCTACTCACCGTCAATTCTTCCAGCAGGATGCCGAGCAGCGCGTCGTGATCGTGCTCGCCGGCCGCTTCGGGCGCCGCGCCTTCGACCACCAGCACGAATTCGCCACGCTGCCGGTTCGCGTCGGCAGCGAGCCACGTTGGCCCTTCGGCCAGGGTGCCCTGGTGCAGGGCTTCGTGTAACTTCGTCAGTTCCCGCGCGATCAGCAGACGGCGTGTGCCGCCAAACGCATCGGCGAGCGCCTGCACCGTCTCGACGATCCGGTGCGGCGCTTCGTAGAACACCATCGCGTGAGGATGTTGCGCGAGCGCCTGCAAGGCGGCGGCGCGCGCCTTCGGCTTCGGCGGGAGGAAGCCGAGGAACGAGAACGTCGCGACCCAGTCGCCGGATGCGCTGAGCGCGGTGGCGAGCGCACTCGCGCCGGGCAGCGGGACCACCACGAAGCCGGCCTCGCGCACGGCATCGACGAGCTTGGCGCCGGGGTCCGAGATGCCCGGCGTGCCCGCGTCGGACACGTAGGCCACGCGCTCGCCGGCCTGCAGATACCCGATCACGCGCTGCGCGGCGGTGCGCTCGTTGTGCTGATGCACGGCGACGAGCGGCTTCGAGATGCCGTAGCGCGCGAGCAACTGACCGGTGTTGCGGGTGTCCTCGGCGGCGATGCGATCCGCGAGTCCGAGTACGTGCAGCGCGCGTAGCGTGATGTCGGCGATGTTGCCGATCGGCGTGGCGACCACATACAGCGCGGCGGCGGGGTACTGCTGCCCTTGCGCGAGTTCGGAGAGAGGAGTCATGACACGGAAGACACAAACAGACGGAACGAGGCCGACATTGTGCCATGTGGGCTTGCGCGAGCAGGCCGTGCAGAAGACTGCGCAAAAGATGTCCATAAACGCCGGTCCAAAAACCGCCCACAACTTTTCCGCCGCTCACCAGTCCAAATCCGTCGGCGCGGCTTTCGAAGCACGCGCGCGAGAATATTTGCAGCGCCAGCGTCTGCGCTTCGTGGCGCGCAACGTCACATGTCGGGGCGGCGAGATCGATCTCGTGATGAGTGATCGTGACGGCGCGCTAGTGTTCGTCGAAGTTCGCGCGCGTGCGCAGCGGCATTATGGCGGTGCGGCTGCGAGCATCGGTTGGCAGAAGAGACAGCGCATCGTGCGAGCGGCGCGGCACTATCTCGCGACGCGCGCCACGACGAACCGCGGCCCGCGCGACGAACCCGCGTGCCGTTTCGACGTCGTCGCGTTCGAGAGCGGCAGGCTCGTGTGGTTGCGCGATGCGTTTCGCGCCGACGAAGTCTGACCGACAGCGCAGACAACGCGCGTGAGTGCGATAAACTTGCGCTCGCGTGCCGCGCGAGCTCATCGGCGGCCACAGCCTGGCAGTATGACTTCACAACACGGCCGCGCAGTGCGGTCCATTCGCGGTAGAAGATAGAGACTCGATGTCAGTCGAACGCATCCAACAACACTTCCGCGACAGCGCGGCAGTCAAACTCGAAGCCCTCGAAACCCTGTCGATGCCGATCGCCGCCGCGATCGACACGATGTTCGCCGTGCTCGCCAACGGCAATCGCATCCTCGCGTGCGGCAACGGCGGTTCGGCCGCCGACGCGCAGCATTTCGCGGCCGAGCTGATTGGCCGCTTCGAGCGTGAGCGGCCAGGTCTGCCGGCCATTGCGCTCAGCACCGACACCTCCGTGCTCACCGCGATCGCCAATGACTATTCGTTCGAACAGATCTACGCGAAACAGGTCTGGGCGCTCGGTCAGCCCGGCGACGTGCTGCTCGCGATCACCACATCCGGCAATTCCGCGAACGTGCTCGCCGCGATCGAAGCCGCGCATGAGCGCGAAATGATCGTCGTTGCGCTGACCGGCAAGGGCGGCGGACGCGCACAGGACGTGCTGAGCGACACCGACATCCACGTATGCGTGCCGTCCGACCGCACGGCGCGCGTCCAGGAAGTGCACCTGTTGACCATCCATTGCCTGTGCGACGGCATCGATGCCATGTTGCTCGGCGAAGACTGAGACTGATTTCGAAGGAGAGCTAGTTGATGAGCGTTTTCCGCATCAAGAAGACACTGGTGAGAACCGTGCTCGTGGTCGGGGTCGCGGCGGGCCTGTCGGCCACGCTGCAAGGCTGTTTTCTCGCGGTCGGGGCCGCGGCGGGCGGCGGCGCGCTGATGGCGACCGACCGCCGCACGCTCGGCGCGCAGACCGAGGATCGCGAGATTCAGGTGAAGGCGCTGTCGCAGATCAGCCAGAATCTGCCGGACTCCGCGCACGTCAACGTCACGGTGTTCAACCGCCGCGTGCTGCTGACCGGCGAGGTCGCGGGCGAGGCGTCCAAGCAGCGCGCCGAGAGCATCGTGCGGAACATGACCAACGTGAATACGATCGTCAATGAACTGGCGATCACGCCGGCGAGCTCGTTCTCGTCGCGCACCAACGACACCTACCTCGAAACGCGCGTGAAGACCGCTCTGATCGCCGAGAAGAACATTTCGGCGAACAACTTCAAGGTCGTGGCCGAGCGCGGCAACGTCTATCTGATGGGCCTCGTCACGATGAATGAGGGCAATATCGGCGCCGACGTCACGAGCCGCGTGCCGGGCGTCGTGCAGGTGGTCAAGGTGTTCCAGTACATCCAGCCGCAGGAAGCCGAAGCTGCTGCGGCCGCCGGTGCGACGGCGCCGGTGGCCGCCTCGCAGCCCGAGGTCAGCGAGCCGACGGTCGGCGCGATTCCCGATTCGTCGGTGAGCGCGCGTCCGCTCGATCAGCAGGCGCCTGCGCCTGTCAACTCGTCGACTTCGGTGCGGCCGGGTAATCCGAAGGCGGTGCCTTGATGCGCGGTATGACGCGTGCGGGTTTCGTGTTCGCGTTGGCGGTGGGCGCGCTCGCCGGCACGATAACGTCAGGTGCTCGCGCGGCCGAGGAGCCGCGCGGCCAGCAGATCGCCGCTGCGAATGCATGCATGGGCTGTCACGCCGTCGATCGCAAGCTGGTTGGTCCGTCGTTCCAGCAAATCGCCGCGAAGTACAAGGGCGACGCGCAGGCGCCGGCCAAACTCGCGCGCAAGGTGAAGGACGGCGGCTCCGGCGTATGGGGCATGATTCCAATGCCGGCCCATCAATCGATGAGCGATGCGGATATCCGCGCGGTCGTCGACTGGGTGCTCGCGGGCGCGCCGTCCAGATGAGGTTTTCCCGGGGCTGGAGGCTTGGCAAAAGGGAAAATGGCTGTGCTAGAATTATTTTTGTTGGGGGGGTAGCTCAGCTGGGAGAGCGTCGCGTTCGCAATGCGAAGGTCGGGAGTTCGATCCTCCTCCTCTCCACCAAACAAATCAAGGGCTTAGCAGCGATGCTAGGCCCTTTTCACATCTGCCAAGCAAGGCGTGTAGGAACTATGTAGGAGTTCTGGCGGTGTCCGGCGTCTTACGCCGCCGCACTCGTCCGTCGTTCACGCACGGAGCTTCGTATTGGCTATGCCGCGCTCGAAAAAGATTGCCACGCCTGCCACAGAACAAGACTTGGAATGGTTCCAGTCCAGACACTACGCGGGGCTTGAGAACTTCACGGTGCTGGAGTGGGCACGTCTGGTCGGTGACCGGCTCAACATCCGACGTGCAGTCGATGGGGGTTGTCCGGAGGCAGTCGCTGGCGTTTTCGAAACACTCAAGAAGGAGCCCTTGAAGTGGCTGGGCTCGGACGTTCGGTATATTGGTGCAGATCACGAAGCCAACACGGCCACAGTCAAGTCGATGAATCTGCGGCGATTGGGGTTCCTCATCAATGAGCTGGATACGACGCAAGCGACTGATGATGACGGCTATTCGTGTGGCGATGATGACGGCGATTTGTGGAGCGACTTGATGGAGTCTCCAGATGCCGTTGTCGATGAGATTTTGGCAACCAATTCACAGTCGTCATTCCAACGCTTTGCGCATGTGATGGTGTCGCTGGAACTTCCTCGGGAGTCGATCATCGAGGATTTCAAGACGTGGTTGGAACGAGAACTTCAACGTCGTCAGTTGCCAGAACCTGACCAAAAAAACGGCGACTACATGGACAAGGCGAAGAATCAATGGATTCCACATTGCGCCGTGCAGTGGTATGACCTCGATCTGTTTGAGCGTCTTACCGGACTTTCGGTCCCAAGTGTGTTTCGTTGGGGCAGCCTGTTCCCGGGGGTGAAATACGAAACGCTCGATTCCAAGAAAAAGAAAGCCGCTAACGCCGCAGCACTCTTGTTTTCGCAAGACACATACCGACTCTTGCGACGGCTCGCAAACGATCTGCCAACAGTACAAGCGCCCGACTGATCCACAGCGCGGTGATCAGGCGGAAAGAAATTCCGCAGATTTTTCTTCCTCGCAACTGAGCGCCGCCACCCCGAGAATCGTTTCATGCCGGTATGTTCCGGTGACCCGAAACGAAGAAATGAACTCTCATGCATTTTCCCGCAAAGTTTCCGGGGATAGCTGCCGCGACTTTCCCACGGCGCACGTCCCGTTCCCGGCCTCAATCAGTACCAGTACCGAGGCTCGGGATGGTTCTTCCTGGAATGACGCTACTCCTGCGTCTGCAAATTTCAACCGGCTGTTCGATCGTCAGGAGGCGGCAACGTACCTCCGGCTCAAGCCGCAGACTCTGGCAAACTGGGCCGTCACTCGGACGCAAAACTTGCCTTATGTGAAGATCGGTCGTCGCGTCATGTATCGGCTCGCAGACCTCGACGCTTTCGTCATGGCTAACCGCCATGGCAACGCAGCGGTGATCGGGGGCGCCAATGTCTAAACTCCACGCCCAAATTGCATCGCTCTTCTTGGCTCTGCCGGAAGAATGCGAACTGGCCGTCCTTAACAACGCCCCGCACCGTGTCGAATGCGAAGCGCCTGCGAAGTACACGAAGCACGAATGGACCGCCACCATGCGTCCCTATGCTGCCAGCGTACTTTGGCTCGCACTGAAGCTGACGGTCGCTGGCCCCGAAGCCGCCAAGGATGCCTACCTGAAGCTGAGTGCAGATCGGCGGGCGCTCGTTCGGATCGGCTACGAGATTGTGTTTGAAAGTAAATACCCGTTTGAGGTGGGTTACACGTATCGCCGCCCCCGCATGTTCGTCGAAGTGGACGTGAAGCAAGGTGAGTTTCCGGTTAGGACGCTGGCAAATATGCGCCTCGGCACTTACGTCCGTCTCACCAACATGGGCGAGGTGGCAGCATGAGCGACATTTCAATCAACAAGCCGATCACTGAATCGGCCAAGGATGTTGCCATCACGTTTGCAGTCTTTACGAGGATGACGGCAACTCAGCCGAAGACAGAACGATTGCCGCTTGAGCAGTTTATCGCCATGTTTATGGAGCACGACGTTATCGCTGACAAGAGTTCTGGCAAGCTCTGGTCGCCCACGATCTATGCCGCAGGCGCATCTCGAGGTAACACGGGCGTTACGGCGGTGACTGCATTCGTCATTGACGTCGACGACGGCACGCCATTTTCGGAGCTTGAAGGAAGGCTGCACCCGTTTTGTCACGTTGTGCACACGTCGCACAGCCATATCCCCGAGCACCCGAAGTATCGTGTGGTGCTGCCGCTTGCTGCGCCAATCTCGACTTCCGATTGGCCAGTCGCTCGTCGACGTTTGGACTTGTTAGTCAAAGGACATGCTGATCCCGTGACGAAGGATCCCGCTCGGATGTACTTCCTGCCCGGTAAGCCGCCTGCAACGGATGGACATTTTGTACGCCGTCACGATGGACGTTTGATCTCGGTCGATGATTTGCCGGCCTTGCCGTCGGCACAGCCTTCACTGCAACCGGCTCAACGGGCAGCAAGAGTCAATCGGCACGCAAGTTGTATGGATGTCGACGACGTGACTGTCTACGAGGCGGGTGAACCTGGTCTTGAACAAGTTCTCAAGCGTTGCCATTTCATGAATTGGGCTTCGGCGCCCGCTAACCAGAACGCTGTGTCCGAGCCTGAGTGGAGGGCGATGATTTCGAACGCTAGCCGCTTCCAAGGTGGGCGGGATTTTGCGCACGCAGCCAGCTGTCACCACGATGATTACACGCCTGAAGAAACGGACGCACGCCTGGCACGCCACCTCTCGCAGTCTGGGCCGATTACTTGCGCCCACATCCAGTCGCTTGGGTTCAATCATTGTCCGCGTGGTGGTTGTGTGAAGCCCAGTGGTGAACCGACCGGCGCTCCCGCAGGACTTGCCTCGTGGCCGACCTACTTCGAGCATGACGACATCCCGCATCCGGTCATTCTACGTTCGTTCCTGGACAGCACCTTCCCGGAGGGGCTGCTGTATGCCAACGGTGAATACAATCGTTACCGTGCGGGAGCCTACGAACAGCTAGATGAAAAAGCGGAGATCGAACAGCCCATTGCAAAATTCCTCGGCAATTCTGCAACGGCGACCTTCATCGGGAAACTCACGGGACTACTGGCGATCCAGCAGGCCCAGACCGATTTCGGATTCACGCCGAACTTGAATCACTTGTGCTTGACCGACGGCACATTGAATCTGACCACGTTCGAACTGGAACCGCACTCTCCGGGGCATCGCTTGCGAACCCGGTTAGAGGTGGCGTGGGATCCGGGTGCGTCATGCCCGAGGTTTGTTTCGTATCTCGACGGCGTGTTCCAGTCCGACGCTGACAAGGCAGACAAGATCGCCTTCGTCCAGCAATGGCTGGGGTATCTGCTCGTCCCAGATACGTCCTTGCAGAAGATGCTTTGGCTGGTCGGGGCTGGCGCAAACGGTAAGTCGGTGCTGTTGGCCGTCGTCAACGCATTGGTCGGAGAAGCAAACATCTCGCACGCCATGCTGGACACGTTCCACCAGTCACACGTCCGGGCTGAGCTTGACGGCAAGCTGGTGAATATTGCTGGCGAGATGGCAGCAGATTCGATGATCGACGACGGCTACATCAAGGCGATCGTTGCTGGCGACACAATTGAGGCGTCCCGGAAGTACAAGCCATCGAAGTCGTTTCGGCCATTTGCTCGACTCATGGCCGCAACGAACAATTTGCCGAGAACGAATGACCTGACGCACGGCTTCTTCCGCCGCACGATCATTTTGTCGTTCAATCGCAAATTTGCAGCGCATGAGCAGAACCCGAACCTGGTCAAAGAGCTTCTGGAAGAGTTACCCGGGATTCTGGCTTGGGCGGTCGCCGGGCTAAGGACACTGCGACAGCAGGGACACTTCACCATTCCGGCATCTTCGGATGCGGCGTTGGAGCAGTACCGGGCCGAGGCAAACCCTGTGAAGCTCTTCGCCGACGAATGTTTGGTCGCATCCCAGACTGGGCGAGCGCAATCGAAGGACTTACTTGCGGTGCACAGGCAGTGGTGCGGTCAATACGGATTCAATTGCCGAAACGTCTCGACATTTGGTCGGGCGCTGGGAGAACTGGGCTTCGAACAAGTCAAGTCGAACGGGACTAGGTACTGGCGAGTCGCAATAACGCAGGCTGGTCGAGAATACGGGATCGGCATGGGTATCGGCTCGAGTCTGATCACTGCAGCAGCGAATGACTCAGCGGACGCCGGTTCGGCAATCGGCAGTGAACTGGCGTCGAGGTACAGCGTTTGATTTTGCCTGCGGGGCGTACTGCACTCAGCAGGGGCAGATAGGGGCGGCAGCAGGGCGGGATGAAAATTCTCCTGTCCCTGCGTACTTTCCTTTATCTATCAGCTATTTATACGATTCAGGGTAGGTAGGGGTAGATATTTTCAGTAAAACTGTAAAAAAACTATCTCACTCCAGGCGTGGATGGCCATCAATAGCCGTCATCTACTATGCCGAAAAAAGTTTTTTGCAATTACTTTCAGTTCGGACCCTTAGCAAACGAAAGTGTAAGCGTAGTCAAATGTTTTCTTTCTCGTCGCTTTCGGTTATCTGCCCCTGCATCCCACCCTATCTGGCATGAAGGCAATGGCCGCTAAAAGCCCTGTGCCGGGACTTGCTCCACGCCGTTGTACGACCGACAACGCTGCGGTATCCTTCCTACCAACAGCACAATATCTGACCAACGCTATTAGAGGGAGAGCGATCGTGATCGCATACTTCAACGATTTGGGGTTCATCACCCGCGCGGGTAAGAATGGCGATTATCAGTATTCGCTCGACCCCAACCTGAACTCTGCCCACGAGTTCGACAACGAAGAAGCTGTACACCGCGTCGTCGGAGCTTTCTTCATGGAGCAGTCGGCGCAGCGTGGTTATGACATCCTGGACCGCCACAAGTCGAAGTAACTCTGTCTAGCTGGACCCGAGCCCACCCTCTATCCGGACAGTCGCACGTTACCGGAAAGGGCATCCGACTGGGCAGGGCGCTCGGGGTGGGGGCCTGCCACACCTATGGCTTCAGCGACGACTGTCCTATAACTCTTTCTCGACTCACGCCTATCCGCCAGCCAGCGAACACAAGTACGCCGGTACCTTCGCCTTACTTGTAACCTGCACACGAGCGATTACGGTGTGGTCGACCCGAGCCAGTCCGTATTGCTGAGCGATGTCGGATTGCAATCGGCGCCACAGGTGACTTGTCATCTCAGCATCAACCATCGCCCGGTGTGCACGACCGGACTTCGGCAATCGCAGCATCTCCGCCAGGCTCGATAACCGGTGACTTTGAGCGTCAGGGTAGATACGTCTCGACGCGAGCATCGTGCACGCAAAGGTCTGATTTGCCGGCATCCCAACCATCGCAAGCTCAGCCTGCCAAAACCTTCTGTCGAAGCCGGCGTTGTGGGCCACGACTGGATGTTTGCCAACGAACAGGGCCACTTCACGCATTACTTTCGAGACCGGGGGAGCCGACGAAATCATCTCGTTAGTGATGCCCGTAAGGTTCACGACATCCGACGGTATGCGTCTGCCCGCATTCATCAAGCTCTGGTAACGGTCGACGATTTCCCCGTCACGCAAGAGAATGACGGCAATTTCTGTGGCTCGGTCACCCTGCGTCGGCGATAGGCCCGTCGTTTCAAAGTCCAGAACCGCAACGGTTTGCATGCTCATTTCTCTTGTTAGTCGACGGCCCGACCTGCAGCGGGCGTCTAGTCAAGCCAAGCAAACAGACAATATCGTTTCCGACTGGTCGCTGCCGGCCTCTGCCCATTGCTTAGGTATGAGATCCCACATCGCTCGATTGATGCTCTTGACCTTGGGTGATGGATGCGCCGATGTGAATACTTTGAACCCGAGCGACTGCATGAACTCTTCTGCGTTTCCGGCTTTGCGCCCGACAAGCACGACCGTTTTCACTCGAGGCAACAATGCAACGAGGTTCTTCAACTCTTGCCGCCCATCTCGGCACTCCGCTGAGCTTACCTTTATGGTCCCATTCCACCCGGGCACGACATTCCAGAGCGCCGTTCGCTTTCTGTCGATGTTCGCCTGCACCATGAAGGAAAAGGTAGCCTCAGCCGTTGGGTCATCGTTGTTGCGAGAAATGAAGCCCGAGCCTTTACGCTTGCCCGAACTCGACGTCATAGGCCCCGGTTTTTCAAACAGGAAGAGGATTTCCGCAGCAATGCCGCCATCCGCTGGGTCAAAGTCCTGGAATTCCCCAGTAGGGTATTTGGCCCTCAGTGATTCGACATAAGACGTTAAAGGCGAAATGTGTGGCTCATCGAGCATCATGCGACGATGAGCGACCGCCTCGGGATACTTGAAAGAACGGGGAGAGTGAATGTAGTCCATGAAGGATTAGCTGCCCAATTTATTTCAAGGCCTATTCGCCAGCCAGCGAACGCAGTGATGTCGGCACCTTCGCCTTACTCGTAGTCTGCACAGGTGCCGAATTCTGTTGCTTCATGCTGCGATTTTCAATCGAGACAACAGCTTATCGGCTTCGAGCCTACGATAGACTGTTTCAACCCGAGAAACGATCATTTTAGCCATCTCACCGCTAGTGACTTGTTGCCACGGAATTGCTGTCAACGTCCAGTCCCAAAGCGGTGCCTCAAAGTTTTGATACCACGTCCAGTGATCACTCCTCTTGCCCTTGCATCCGAACTCCCGATCCAGGGCGTCTCTGACCTCCTCGGGATGAGAGTCCGCCGGATCCTTTCTGAAACCGAAGAAAAACTGCCGGCAGTCGCTTTGCTCGAATTGGAATCGAAGCAGGTAGCGATCTCCCGGGCTGAACTGGAAGCTAAACCCCTGATACCTTGATGCCCAGGCCGCGTCAACGGTCAGGATCCACGTTCGGTCGGACTCGGCCAACAGCTTACGAAGTTGTACCTCTAGGTCCCCGAGCAGCTTCTGCTTCACCGCACCCACTGCCCGAGCAATTTCGAAGGCTGCCTCGACCGTCGCAGCATTGCGGGTTACCTCACCGATGAGCGCATCCATTTCAGCCATGTCTTGGATCCCTAAGAATTCCCTACAAATATATTGCTCAACCTCTGACAGGAAGGAAGCAACGTTCGATGCCTCGCTGGCATTGCGGCATGCTCTCAGCCATGGCAACAGCTCACTGAAGCCAACAATCCGAAGCTTCTCATCCTGTTCTGCTTGCTTTTTCTCCGTGGCCGCAATGCTGGTTTCCGCAGGGCTTCGCCCATCCGGAGCGAGATAGAGCAGAACATAATTTTTGGCATATGCCTGTTTCAGGTGGTCGAGATAGTCTGCGATCTGCCGATCCTGATCCGCCGCCCAAGGTTTGTTTTCAATTGCTATAGCGGCTTGACCGTCGAGCACGATCAAAATATCGATCCGTCGCTCCGCTCGATCCAGAGCATCGGTTGTCGATTCTGTCCGGACGTCGGCATGCCGGGAGTTGTGAACCCATTCCGGCAACTGAAGCGATTCAACGAACAGATCGAAGAAGGTACGACCTTGTGCATGGCGTCCCGCCGGATCGAGCAGTTCAGCAAGCAGAGACGACAGCCGAAGCTCATCCAGACGAAGAAGAGAAAGAACATTGAATTCCGGGGCGAGACGCTTGGCATACACAGCCCGAGCCGTGCGCAGTCCCTCCAGGCGGCTATGAACCGAGGTCAGCAGATCACGAGCGCCCAAGTCGGGCGGAATCTCGGTTTGGCTATCGATGCTTTGGGTCATTGGCAATCACACATTGAACGTTTCGGCAAGTTCCACCTATCGCAACAGCACGAGCTCCGGCACAGCATCAGCCCTCGCCCAAATGATCGCATTCTGCTCGTACCGCTCAGCGAGCTCCTTCGCCGATTCGAACGAAATTCCGAGCACGAGAAAGCTCGGCTCACCGGGCCACTTGCCCGATGGGTGGAGGCCAACGCCAGGTAAAAAGCGCAGGCCAAGTGCAGTCAGTTCGCCGGCGAGAGCTTTCTGTCGATTGGCGTTGGTCTCGTCGCCGCATTTCTGGCTGTACGGATTCCATGCGGTGATGAAAGCGCTCGACTCGACGCCAGTAGCCTCGTGTAGTGCTTCTAATGCAGGATTCGGCGTGCCCACAAGCAAGGTCATGGGCTCATCGCTTATGACGCGGTAGTGGGTCTCAAGGTACGCCTTGATCGTGTCCGAATCGATGTTCGAGGCAGTCGTCACGGAAGGTCCCTTATGTATGAATTGACGATCGATCAATCAAGCCAGGTCTCATGACCCAACGGGGCTTGATTCAATTCTTCACGATACGTTCGCCAATGCGGAAGGTTTCGATCCATCAATGCGATGAACCTGTCGTTATGATGTCTCTCCGTCAGATGGGCTAGTTCATGAACGACGACATACTCTAGGCACTGCATGGGCTTCTTGGCCAACTCAAGGTTCAGCCAAATGCGACGTGCATCAACATTGCAGCTCCCCCACTTGGTCTTCATTTTCTTGATGCCCCAGTGAGCTACCGCAACATCCAATAGCGGCTCCCACTTTTCGAGCAGAAGCGGGACCTGAGCTCTTAGTTGTTCTCTGTACCAACGTTCTAGCACCCTCAAACGCTGTTCGGCGTTGGCCTCAGGACGCACATGGATTTCCAATGTGGTTTTGTTACGCAACACCACAGTACCCGCGCCCTTATGTTCGACAACACGGATACGGTATCTGCGCCCCTGGAAATAGTGGCTCTCACCACCGACCATTTCACGGGGTGACTGGCGAGGCTGAGCTTCAAACTTTGCCTGTTGCCGCTTTATCCAACCCAGCTTGCCAATCACAGCGAGCCTTACAGCGTCATTGGTGACAGCCAGCGGGGCAGCGACCCGGACTCGACCGTTGGGCGGATAAACGCCAAGGTGCAGGTTCTTGATGTCCTTACGCACGATGTCGACGGTCAAGCCGCTGATCTTGATTTGACGATGCGTCTCAGTAGCCATGCTGATTCTTCGCGAGATCCAGAATCGCATCAACGCGTGCATCTTCGTCACCTAAGACAAACTTGATGGCGTTGCGGAGCTTTCGAGTCTTCATTGTGTTGCTTCGCCAGTCATCCTGACGAGCGACTAGGATCGCATGATCGACGTTCAATGCCAGATTCTCGTCTTTGCTCAGGTTGTCGTATAGTGCTTTTTGCGCGGTCGTTTTCAGTGAAGCGGGGTAGCTCGACCCAGACGTTGGGCTTTGTACTTGCTTGGCGAGCGATACGATTTCGGCGAGGTATTCTTCATAGGCGAGCGCATCCGCTTTGCGTTTCTCAATCAACGCATCGAGCAGCTCAGACATTTTCTCGTAGTACTTCGGATTTATCGGCTGCTCGTCGATGATCAGCTTGCGGACGTTGTTCTCGATTGTCTCGGCAACGGCATCTTTGTTCTTCCTGATATCTTTCGGAAGGGAATCAATCGCTCCGACACCCTTTTCAACGATGAGCTGGATCAGTGACATATCGTCAAACGCAGAGATCACCTCGCTATCGTCGGCCTTGATGTAGGAGTCAATCAGGTGACGCATCGCCGGCTCGTACATCTTCAAGTCGATGTAGTCGCCGCTATTTAATTTGACCTCGTTTTTGACCTTGTCGTAGTGGGCCGTCTCCTGCTGCAACGCGGAGATGTCAGCGGGGCTATACCCGGCTTCCTCAAGCTCGCTGGCCAGATTGGCATAGGTCCGAACGAAAGCGGCCGTCATCTTGTACAACGCTAGACGTTTTGCCTCGTTTGCTTTGAGCTGTTCAGCGTTACCAGAGTCTTTGGCGCAGAAGTAGTGAATGTACTCTTGCGTTCCCTTTGGCTTTTCGACCGGTTCGCAAAGTGCTTTGATCGCTTCCCGGGCCTCGTCCAGGTCCTCCTTGCCCTTGGCAAGACGATCTTCCAGAAGACCGGCTACGTCTGAGGCATCGTATCCGTCTAAGGCACCCGAAGTGTAATCCTGTACGGCGCTTCCGATGCTCTTGAAAAGGTCCTGATAATCGACGATGTATCCGTAGTCCTTGTCGTCGCCGTCGAGTCGATTCACGCGGCAGATCGCCTGAAAAAGGCCGTGATCCCGCATTTTTTTATCGATGTAGAGATACGTAGCGGCCGGAGCGTCGAACCCAGTGAGGAGCTTGTCCACGACGATGAGCAGCTTCATCTGCCCAGGCTCGTCGATAAACTTCTTTTTGACCTCGGTTTCGAATGTGTCCGGGTCCTGTCCGTTGAGCATCTTGGTATAGATGTTGTACTGCCGCAGCTTTTCCGTCAGGCCCTCTGTGCTTTCTCCCTTGATGTCGGCGGGAGACGGCTTGTAGCTCGTGACGATTGCGCACTTCCCAGCCAAGTCGGTCTTGTCGAAGAGCTCGTAGAATTTGCAGGCCTGATAGATACTGCCCGAGACTAGCAGGGCATTGCCATGGCCGCTCATCAGTCGCTCCTTGGTCTCCATGTCGAGCATGATGTCCGACACAATTTGTTCGAGGCGTGACTGGCTAGAGAGGACCCGTTGCATGGTCCCCCATTTCTGCTTGAGCTGAGCCCTGGCAAGGTCAGTTAGCCCCTTGGTCTTGGCTTCAAACCACTGATCGATTTTTTTCTGAGACGTGATGTACTGGTCGATATCCCTAGCTTCATAGCGAAGGTCGAGCACCACACCGTCCCGCACGGCTTCGTCAAATTTATACGTGTGAATGAAGGAGCCGAAGACTTCCAGACTGGTCGCTTTGTCGGCCTTCAGAAGCGGGGTGCCCGTGAAGCCGATGAACATCGCATTTGGCAAGATGGCTTTCATCGCCTTATGCAGCTCGCCGGACTGCGTGCGGTGGCATTCGTCGACGAAAATATAGATATCGCCTTTAGCCCTGAAGTCCGCTGGTAAAGCTCGTTTCATTTCTTCGACGTAACCTGTGACGTCACCGGATTCCTCGCCCTCCTTGCCCCCGAACTTGTGGACTAGGGAACACAACAACCAGGGCTTTGTATCGTTGAGTTTGGTGATCAAATCTCCGCCGCTCTTCGTGCGGTAGATTTCTTCGTTGACGCCCTTGAATACCTTCTCGATCTGCTCATCGAGCTCGGTACGATCGGTGATGATCAAAACACGGGCATCCTTGACGTTCTCCCGAATCCATTTTGCCAGCCACACCATCGTCAGGCTCTTCCCCGAACCCTGGGTGTGCCAGATAATGCCGCCCTCGCGGCGCTTCACGTGATCTTGGGCAGCACGAACCCCGAAGTATTGGTTCTGCCGGCATAGCTTCTTGATCCCCGCGTCGAACACGATGAAGTCGTGGATCAGCTCCAGAAGGCGCGCTTTGCTGCAGACCTGGGTCAAGTGACGATCAAGCAGGTTCTCGATCGGGCTGTCTTCTTTCCAGGCGAGGTAGTACTTCTCTGGCGTTTCGATGGTGCCGTAGCGCAAACCTTCCGTATCGTTGCCTGCCATGACAAACTGCATGGTCGAGAAGAAGTGCTCGATGAAGACCTTCTTCTGATTGTCGAGGTTCTGCCGGATCCCCTCTGAAACAGACACGGTGGACCGCTTGAGCTCCAGCACACCCAACGCAATACCATTGACGTACAGGACGACGTCAGGGCGCTTGGTATTCGCCTTTGCATCGGCGCCGGTGACAGTAACTTCCTCGGCAATGGCGAAACCGTTGTTAAGCGGTTGCTTCCAGTCGACCAGCCAAACCGTCTGCGCCTGTTCGCCGATGTCGGGTTTTACCTTCACACCGTAGCGGAGCAGCTCGTACACCGCCTTGTTGCGATCGTAAATGCTCTTGCTTTGGTCGCCGGAGGCCTTATCGAGAAGATGGATAGCTCGGGAGATAAGGGCGTCGTCGTAGCCCTGTCGTTTCAGGAAGCCTTCGAGCAAGCCGTGGTCTAGGTTCCGATTACCGACACGGTCGATCCAATCGCCCAGGTACTCGTACCCCAGCGAGTCACGGAACAACTTGACGACACGCTCCTGCGTCTTTTTCTCGATTTGGCCGACGGTGCTCATACGAGGCGAATTCTCCCGGTCAACAGCTCTTGCATCATGCCCTGCTTCAGAGCTTTGGTCTTGTCACGTTTTTGTTCAAGGGCTGCGAGCTCCGCGTCCATGTCTGACAGGGCCGTAGAGATGGCAATCTGCTCCGAAACGGGGGGCACGGGAATCTGATAGGCCTTCAGCCAAGGGTACTCAATACTTTCGACTGTTGTTCCCGATTTCAGGCAAGCGGACAGTATGCTATGCCCGCAGCCAATCAGAACGTGAAGTATGAAATCCGCGTGAATGTCGTCATTCGGAATCAATGCCTTAATATCCTGATTGATAGCCATTGGTTTGGTATTCTTCGCCACAGGCAGGTACCTTCTAAGAATCCCGCTCCGAGTGACAATCAATATAGAATTTGGCGGCAACAGTGTAGTGGCTGATTGCTTAATCGCAACGTTTGTAACCTTCATTTGCGTATCGACAAGCAACGTGGCCTTGACGTCAGCAGATGATGCCCAAGGGATGTCGCCGTTAGCCCAAAATAGCCGGTTTTTCATAGAAGGAGTCATTCCACCTTTCCAAGAACCAAGGTCGCCCAGCGGCTTAATGTCCCACTCTTCAGGGACTAGCCCCACCGACGTCTGCTTAAATTTGACGCTGCCGCGACCAAACCCCGGCAGACGTTGCTTACCAGTAAGCAGTTGCTGCATCGTGGCCTGCCTGATGTCACGCTTCTTAGCGATGAGTTGATCCAGCGATGAAATCAGGATGTCAACGTCATGAAGAGCAGTGGCGATGTCACGTTGTTCGGCAAGAGGTGGAACCACAGTCGGGAGGTTCGCAATGACGGCCTGATCGATGGTGGTCATTGTTGTGGTCTTGGCGTTGGTCACCAAGTATTTTCTAGCCGAGTAACTTTTGCAGTATCGAAATAGGTAAAAAGGCTCGATCTTTTTCTTATTCGCTCTCACTCGCACAATGTGGCAATCGAAGACAACCTCTTCATGGTGAGAGCAATCATAAACATTGCAGTGTGCGATGCCGTCCGGCGTCAGAGACGAACGCGTGAAAAAGATGTCGCCTCTTGCAACTCCGAAGCGTGAGAGCTCATCTTTTGACGCATCAAATCTTTCAAGTAATTGCGATGGCACTGGGACGGCATTGTATAAATCGCCAACATTAATGAGCTTGCAGCCTTTCCCTTTCCGTGCGGGATCATTGAACACGCCGTTTTGAATGGGGGCGCTGATGAGCGACGACATTCGCTCCACGCTCCAGTCGTTGGGAATCATCCCCACCTCTGTCAGCTTGTAACCCGGCTTCAGTTCCATGCGAACCCCATCTTGTTCAGATGATGATCGACACGTGCTGCAAAGGCTTCGACCTCGACAATAAGCTTCGGAAGCGGCATAGCATAGCGGTCTGCCAGCTCCCTGACACGCTCAGTTAGAGCCTGCGATACACGGTCGAGCTCGGTCTGCACGTCGGTAGCCAACGTTGCCAACCATTTGTCCTCCACCACCAAGCTTTTAACGTCGGCTTCCGTAAGCTTGCTGTACTGCGCGGTAACCTTGGCATCCAGCGCTTTCTGAGCGTCTTTCACCTTTTTGTTTGCCGCTGCTTCCTGCTCGATTAAGTCGAGGTAGTCGTTCAGCAACTTTCGCTCGTCCGCAGCGTCACGGTCCTTCTTTGTTTCCGCGAGGCGAGTCTTGACGCTGACTTTAGTGAGCTTGCCTTTCTCAGTTTTGGCCTCTGCAAGCAAACCCTCTTCCCCGCCATGTTCTTCGTCCAGCTCTTCCATTTGACGCGTGACAGCGTCACGCTGGGCTTCGAGTTGTTCGATGGCCTTCGCATCATCTGCAAAGTATCGGGACACGATAAGAGATGACGGGATCAAATCCGTGTTCGGCTTACCGTCGACCAGCGCAGTCCAGCCGTCGTGGACCAACATGTAGACGTCGTCCTGCATCGAGTCCGCCCAGTAGCTCATCAGATGCTGATACACATCGTAGGCATCCAGTAGCGGTACCATCTTGAACGTCTCTAGCAGGTTTTCTGAGATCGTCTCGATCAGCGCTTTCGGATGGCTGCCAATCGTAATGCCGGCCAGGTGCGGGACGTTGGTCGTCTTCCACCCGGCAAAGCGGGCGGTGACCGTCTCATTGAAGGCTGCGAACTCGGAATGGCCAAAGATCGTCGCTTTGATTTCGCTCCCGGCGACTTGCAGTTGGCTGTAGCCCGCTCGATCGGTCGGACCAAACAGAGCAGTACGCACGTTCGGCAAGATCTGCCAGTATTTGCGCAGATCTTCGACGTCCCGATCGGGGATGCCACCCAACAAGTGTGCGGCGATGTCCTGCAGATCCTCGGGCTCGGAACTGTCGATGTAGCGGGGAATGTTCAGGTTGAAGTTGTTGTCGGAAATTTCCGAAACAGGCACCAGCCGGGAGAACTTTGGAATCTCTGCCTGCTTGTTGAAGGCATCAACGATCTTGTGAATGTCCTGGGCACGCAGCCGGTTCTTGTTACCGTCCTTGATGAAACCCTTGCTGGCATCAATCATGAAAATGCCTTTACGGGCAGAGGCGTGCTCCTTGTCGAGCACGATGATGCAAGCAGGGATACCCGTTCCATAAAACAGGTTGGCAGGCAATCCGATGATGCCCTTGATGTAACCCTGCTCGACAACGCGCTTACGGATGAGACCTTCGGCGCCGCCACGGAAAAGGACACCATGCGGGAGAATCACCGCACCCTTGCCCGCGCTCTTGAGGGACGTCAGGATGTGCAGCAGAAAGGCGTAGTCACCGTTCTTCTCGGGTGGAGTTCCATATTTGAATCGACCGAACTCATCGTTCGCTGGGTCGAACCCGTTGCTCCATGCCTTCGTCGAAAACGGCGGATTGGCAACAACGAAGTCGAAGGTCTTCAGGCTACCGGTGGCTTGCTTGAAATGTGGGCTAGAAAGCGAATTGTCCTTCCAGATCTCTGCCGTAGGACAGTCGTGCAGGATCATGTTCATTTTCGCCAGCGCTGACGTGGCGTTGTCCATTTCCTGACCGTAAATGGTCAGATCGAGCCGACTGGTGCCTTTTGCTTCGTCGTGTGCCTTGATGAGCAACGATCCCGAGCCACAGGTCGGATCATAGATGGTCTGGTCGGCACTCTTTGCGCTTCCGAGACCGATCACCCTCGCCATGATGCGAGAGACTTCAGCCGGTGTGTAAAACTGCCCCTTGCTTTTCCCCGATTCGGTTGCGAAGTGGCGCATCAGGTATTCGTAGGCATCGCCCAGAATGTCATCGCCCTCGGCTCGGTTACTCTTGAAGTCGAGCCCGGGCGTGTCGAAGATGGCGACTAAGTTGGACAGGCGGTCAACCATCTCCTTGCCCTTGCCCAGCTTCTCGGCGTCGTTGAAGTCGGCGACATCAATTACGCCCTTCAGTTCGTTGGCTTCGGCGAGGCGGCTGATAATCTTGTTCAGCTTGTCCCCGATCTCCTTGTCACCCTTCAGCGCCACCATGTCGCCGAAGCTTCCACCAGCCGGGACCTCAATCAGGGCATCCTTTTGGCCCGCATACTTGTCGGAAACGTATTTGACGAACAGAAGGACCAACACGTAGTCCTTGTACTGCGAGGCGTCCATGCCACCCCGGAGTTCGTCACAGCCCTTCCACAGGGAGCTGTAAAGTTCAGATTTCTTGATTGCCATCGAATATCTTCTGCGTGATGTTGCGGTGTGGGGGCTGAGTATGCGGTCGGGGCCACGTAGCAGCGCGGCTTACGTCGCCATCGGCGTCGCCTTGCCGGCACGGCTTGCCCCGATTATCATAAGTCGGTCAATTATACGAACTTCGCTCGACGAAGCCGCTTTCCGGGGAAAAATTTGAAACTGGAATTACGAAAACGTGTTCTGGAGTGCCTTCGGGCGGATCCGGGCGCAAAAATGACAGCTGGTGAAATTGCCCGCTGGATCATGTCGACCCATCCGGCGGAGTGCGCCCAGAAGATTGCCGATAGTGCGGTAATCGAAACCGACGAACAGCTATTCGCCCAGCTTCGCGCCGAGATATATGGCTCCCACCGGAATTGGCAGCACCAAGATCCATCCTTGAAAACCACGGAAGGACGACCGCGTCGATTTTTCTGGTCGCTGAAGGACGATGCGACGGAAGTAGCGGAAGCGGAAGCACCAGTAAGTCGCGCCGAGGAGGCTGCGGGAAAACGAACGGAACACTCCCTCTACCCGCTCCTAGCGACATATCTATGGGCGGAGCATAACGTTCACTCCATGCGAATCGACGAAAAACGCTCCAGCAACAGGGCAGGCTCGGGCGGCAACGAATGGCTGCATCCGGACATTGTCGGAATGGAGGATCTTTCGTCAGAGTGGACTTCTGAAATTAGAGCTTGTGTTCGTGAACATGCGGATACCCGCACCAAGCTTTGGGCATTCGAAGTGAAATTGCTGCTTAATCGATCGAATGTGCGCCGAAGCTTCTTCCAGACCGTGTCCAACGCCTCATGGGCAAATTTCGGCTACCTCGTCGCAGCGGAAATCGAAGGCTCGGATACGTTGAAAGAGTTGCGCCTGCTGGCGACAGCACATGGGGTCGGGGTGATTCAGCTGGATGCTGACGATCCGACCGCCAGTCAGATACTGATCCCTGCACGTGAGCGGCCTGGCATCGATTGGGACACGTGCAATCGTCTTGCTGAAGAGAACCGGGATTTCGTCGAGTACGTCAAGCTGGTGAGGAAGTTCTATCAGACCGGCGAAACGAACGCAAGGGATTGGGGCATGCAGACGGGCGACGACTAGGCATCAGCTGGCGCCATCTATGAAATGTCGGTCCGGCCGAGCCTGAAATTGACACGTAGGCACCTGGCGAACAACGAGGCGTCAGTCAGGCTGCTGGGTGATGAGACGCTGAAGAAGATCGCCCACGAGTTGACCGAAAACCTTCGCCAGAACGTCAGCGTCGATTGGGCGGTGCGAGAGCGTGTTCGAGCGAAGCTTCGGCTGATGGTGAGGCGGATCTTGCGGAAGCGCAAATACCCACCCGAGCGGCAGGAAGAAGCGGTGCAGACGGACCGGCAATAAGCTGAGAAGCTGACTGCGGAGTGGGCGTAGACAATTTTTGATGCTCGCTGAGCGAGCGAACTGATTGACAACCTTGGAGAAGGGTAGATGGCCAACAAAATCGAATTGCCGCGTGACTGGGTCTGCGATGGAAAGGAACTCAAGCCGAAAAACAATCCATCATCGTCGAATACGTGGATTTTTGATGGCAAGGAAATCAAACCGAAGACGAATGCGACCAGTTCGAATACCTGGGTTTGGAATGGTAGTGAATTGAAGCCAAAAAACAATGCAGTGTCGTCAAATACGTGGGTCATCGAAGGCAACAAGGCGAAGCCCAAAGTCAATGCCAATTCGTCGAATACCTACGAGGTCGGTGCATCCCCTATCCTCGTTATCGCCGGGAAGTTGGTGCTGAGGCTTGTCTAATAGGTTAGCCAGCGAGGGTTGTAGCCCTGACATCGCCCACGAATTCTAAAAACTGGTGGGCGATCGACCGACGGAAAGCTCAGCCATTGCTTCATTCCCGGCGGTGAGCATTTTTTAATATATAGTAGGGAGTGATTCGGCGAAGACTCTCGCACCCTATGGCCGGCATTCCGATGCTAAATCGTCATCACAGGCAAACGGCATATCACGTCACGCGTGCGTGACCGTCCCTTTGCTTCAGTTCCCCGGTGACATTAATGGGACAAAACGAAGTGACCGGACGACAACTCGGTTTCGCCACTCCACCGGTAAGCCACGAGCGGACCGCCCTTTCCAGCGCTGTAATCGACGCATGCCACCGTTGGCGACAATATCGCTGGCTTCCCCGTCATCCAATAGTGACCGACAAATACTGGCTTGTCCGCGGCGTAGCTGATCCTCGAATCATTCGGGATCTCCGTGTCGGGGAGTTGCACTGCGGTTTCAGGGGGGACCAGCGCTGCAAGACGATAGGTGGTCGCCGCCTCGTCCCACCAGCGAGTGCGGGCCTCGTGTCGGGTATGTCCCGATTTGTCCTTGAAGAAGTAGCCAGGTGGCAGCTGGACTTCTATGCCTTTAAGCAGCGTTTCGACCAAATTGTATTCCGCGGTGCCTTTGCGGCTGGCCTGGACCATCAGGGCGTCGTCAAGCAAACGACCCGGCTTCAATCTTGGCTCGAGCTCAGCCATAAAGCCCGGGTGCCAGCAAGCGTGGATCACCCGCAGCTCGGGAAGGTCCAACCAGAGTGGCAAAGAGAGGAACCAATCGATGATCTCGGCGTGAAGGTCTGGCTTGTGCTCGACTTCAGCCAAGAATGCGGCGTGCTGATGACGATTCTTCTCGCCAATTTCCCCTTTCCGGGGACGAAGATACTCGTCGCTCTGGTCGGGGTCACGCAGGTACCACGCAATGGCGTTGAATTCATGGTTACCCATCGTGGCAAGGGCGCTGCCAGCCTGAACCATTGGCCGAACAATACTGAGCGTCTCAAGCTGGTGCGGACCTCGGTCTATGAAGTCCCCTACAAAGATGGCAGTGCGCTCAGGGTGTCTCATCACCCCGCCGTGCTCAACATAGCCCAAGCGCTTCAGGAGCGCCCGGAGCTTGTCCGCATGGCCGTGAATATCCCCGATAACGTCGTAGCTCATCACAACCCCGTTTTGAAATTTATATTGTACTTGGTAGTTCAGCGATAAAGTACCAGATACGCGGCGAGGTCAGCCACAGGCACGAGCGTACAAGATACTTTTAGTCGCTGCGACTTCGACCTCCAGGTTCCGGGCATCGGTCCGTTACAGGACAAGACTTCTATGAGGTCGAGTGCTGCGTGGCGTCGACACAAGCTCAAAATAAGATGAACAACAACATCCATCCAAAGCTGAACGACGACGGCAACCCCGTCATAATCAAAACACCGAACGTTGCGACGGACAATGGTTCATGGCATGAAATAAGCAACGTCGTCACCGTGATTCCGGGCGGGCAGTTTCCTGCCGAATTCGAAGGCACTGCGTTTGCACGCTGGGAAGCTGCACCGACCACCGACATGGGATGGACGGAGTTCGCATCGCAAGGCATGACCTTCGACGAACCGCCCCTCGGTTCTTTTATCGACGCGGTGGGCGCTTTGATCGTGGAGCCAGACGGGCGGGTCTGGGCGCACAGTCCAACCAACCAGTTCGCCGGATACACAACAACGTATCCTAAGGGACGGCTGACACCAGCGCTCTCAGCTCGTGCCGCTGCTGTCAAGCATGGTTACGAAAAGACCGGGCTGCGTGTCGAGCTCACCGGCTTTGCTGGTGACTTCCAACGGACCGCCTCGGTAACGAGGTTCTATTGGGCAAAGAGAACGGGAGGCAGTCCGGCCGACATGGGATGGCAGAGCCAGGCAGTGCATCTGCTATCGCCGTTTGACGTTGACTCCGTTATTACCCATGCGACCGACAAGAAGCTCAACGGACTGGTGCTTGATCGTGAGCACACGCGTCGCCACACGCACATGATTACCGTCCTTTACACCCTTAGCGAGCTGATACAGAAAGGCTACGGGCGGCTCAGAGTGCTACCGTACATGTCGTCCAGCGGATGCTATTGGCGTTGCGAGTTCCATCTCTTGCGCAATCCGGGCAAGGTGGCGTTTCGGTACACGAATGGAAGTGAAGACCGATACCTCAACGCCTACGGCGATCCCAAACGCTATGCTGACATCTCCCCTTTGGAGTTAGCGGAAAGGATCGTGAAAACTGCCTGTGGGAAAGAGAAAGAATACCTGCAATCTTCGAGCGGTCCCCTCACAAAAGCGTATGAGTCGTGGCTCGGCGAGCTCTACGACCAGACTATGCGCACTAACCGCATACCGGTAGCTTTTTCGCCGATGTCCGAGCACGACGGCATGTGGGCGATGGACGCTTTTCTCCCGCTGGGTGACAGCGGCTTCATCAGTCAGCCTCCTGACTATGCGGCACCGGGCAGCAACGACGTCGAATGGCCTGACGACCATGAGTTGCTCGTGTTCGACGACTCGCATCCAAAGAAGATCGTGAAGATCGACGCATTGATCGCAATCGACGAGGGCGAGGAATCTGTCCCGTCGTATGAAGCAATCGTTCAATCGGTGTCTCGATTCCGACTGCTGTTTGGTCATTGGCCAGAGAAGCTGTTGCTATCGAAAGAGCAGATGCGGTGGTTTAGGGAAGACGTACTCTCGCCTTCTGCTTACCGAGCCCTAAAACGTAAGCTTACGCCCGTCGGCGTGGCTTCAGGCTCGGATGCCTCAGTCGCTGACTCGTATGGAAACAGGCTGGCATGCGCAGTGGACCCGCAGCACCGGACACCGGTTGCTGAGATGTGGCTATGGGGAACGTGGAGCGAGAGTAGTCGTCACGAGTGGCGAGAATTCGTCTTGGACTTCTTTGGAGTTGCGCGTCGACTATGTTTCGCTTTGAGCCGTTTCGCAAGCTTATACAGCCATTGGCCTTCGACGTTGCGGATCGACGCAGATACATTGTCCTCGCTTCGAGCGCAGATCAGCCCAGAAGCGTTTGCCTTATTGACCGCAAAGCTGCGGTTGGTTGTTGTTGCCGAACATACGCTGGTGGTGACGGACAACTCCGGGCGTGTCTTCGATTACAACAGCCCGAGCGGCGGAGACAATGATTACGAGCTTGGCATCGAGTATGCGACGCGTTGGCTGTGGGGCGTGACGCCGCTGGTGTAGGAGTCTGGTCGAACTGGCACAGTTGCCCCGCCATCATTCATTGAGACAGATTGAAACACCCGCCCAAAAAAGGAGCTACTGAGGCATATGTCATCGACGGAAATAATATTCAACCAGCGCAAGAAAGGAAGAACTCACGCAGCCGTTCTCACCGAACTGGTTCTCTCCTCAGACAGGATCGTATTGTGTTCGGGATGGATGAAGCTGGACGGTCTGCAACTCCTGCTGCCGGCTATCGATGAGGCTATCGACAAGAACAACGCGTCCATAACGATCTACAGCAACCGCGAAAACACCTATCCTGGTGTGAGGGAAGAGCTGTCGACTCGGAAGTTACAGCACGTCATCGTGTACAAGGAAGACTATTATCTACACTCAAAAATCTTCTACTTCGAGTCGAACGGCAAATATACCGCAGTGATTGGCTCCGCAAATATTACTCGCGGCGGCTTGGAAACAAACGAAGAGATGTCGGTCAAGATAAGCGGCGTGATTGGCGATTCTGAGCACCCAAAGGTCGCTGCATATCTGCAGCATCTGGCATTAAGGCCTCGCAAGCGTGGCGCCGCGAATCCTGCCGATCGCCCCTGCTCAGTATGATGCGTTGATCAAAGTTCCTAAGCTAAGTTCTTGATGCGATTAGGCGGAAATGGCGTCAAACACGGGCCAGCGAAAGTTGATTGCATCGTCGTCATATACGATCCAAGCTCAATCTGCCCACGAATTTTAAAAACTGGTGGGCGGTCGAGCGCCGGGATCCCTTGCCGATGCTTCGTTTCCCGCTTCGAGCTTTTTCTAATATATATATATAGTGGAGATGCAGCGGCGCAGCCCCAGCCGACTACTTGACCGGTTGCCACAAAGGCCCAAACCTAAAAAAGCCCTCGCCGAAGCAAGAGCAACGGAACGCCTCATCGTCCCAGAAAACAGCGCAGCAACTTATGTCCTAGCCAAAGCCAGCCCAGACCGACGACGATCAACCCAAACGGCGCAACGGTCAAGAACAGGATCGCTTTGATAAGGATCATGATGCCCCTCCCGCCACCGTTGCCACCTTCCGTGCGAGCTTGTCCTTCAAGCTGGCCGGAACGCCGTTGCCAGATTCGACTTCAGCTTCCGGTACGCCGTCCGCTTCGGGATAAAACTCCTCCACGACAGCAGGAACGTCTTCGCCCGACTCCTCGAATGCACCGTTGCTGAATCCAACACGAGCAGCATCGTCGAGCGCGGCTTGATCGAAGCCTGACGCCTTGCGACGAGCATCGAGTTCCCGAGCCTGAGCGATGGCATCTTCCAGCGTCAAACCTGACTGCACCACGACGTCGACGTAATAAATTGCAGATCTGTAGCTTTGTGTTGTCGATTTGCCCCGGAGTTTCAGTTCGAGCGACATGCAGGCTAACAGACCGCCCGAAACAGCACTGAAGTACCGAAGCCTCGCCGCCAACGTCCGGATGGAATTGAACGATGTCGTGCGGAAGATGAACGAGCCCAGCTCATCCTCGTCGCCGATTACAACGTTAAACCGGCCGTAGGGCCTGCAGTAGCCATTGCTGTACGAGCAACCATCGGGAGACGGGCACGGCAAGGAAGCGATGCCGTCGTTGGTGACACGCTTGCAGCTTTCGCCGTTACCGACGCAAGCAGGCCGCCCCGTTTCGCGGTCGAACAAGCTGTACTCGGCTCGAAGGTTCAGGTCGGGATCGTTGAACAGCACCCGTACCGGAATTGCCCTCAGCTTGCCGCCGCCGTTTGCTTGTCGAAGCGCTTCGTCGAACGGATGGAGTACCCAGCCGTCACGCCCCTGCACCTGTGTCGTGACTTGAAATTCGTCCGACTTCTCGGGCAGACGCTTTCCGTTCTTCTCTATAACACGGCCAATCGAAATGCGACCGATGACAGGCGGCGTGATTGCAAATCCCTTCAGCATGATGACCTCCAATGGTTAGGCTGAAACGAGGAACCGACGAGAACCTGGTTTCGTGATGGCGTACTGCTGCTGCAGCTCTGGGTAATCGGCGAGTAGCCTCTTCAAGTCGATGCCGGAGCTGTCCTTGCTGCGTTTGAACGACACTTCGCCAGTGTCGAAGACCGCACGGGAGGCATCGCCCATCGCCTGCTGGATGGTTTGCTTGAGCTTTGATTCGAGCTGTCCTCTGGTTTCGATTTCGGCCCGGACGGCGAGGAGGTCTGCAAACGTGGTGGAGAGGTTGCGATCGTCGCTGAAGTCAACAGTGCTTCCGGCGTCTTTCGGAAACAGGCAACGCAGCGCTCGATCAGCAGAGTCCGTACCATCCGCAGGCGGAGCGGTGTCGCTTTCGACGTATTGCCAGAACCGGGCTTCGAGTTCAATCAACCTGGCGATGAGATCGTCGTCACGCTCGATGTGATGGACGTCGAGTTGCTGGCCGCACATGAGCACGGCAACGTGCGCAGCCAGCTTCCCGGTCACGGCGAGTTGATGCTGCACCTGCAAGGTCACGTATTCTGGGACGCCTTCCCGCCAGAACTTCGCCCCGTTGATGCCGGCCGTTTTGCATTCGAGAATCTGGACGTCGGCACCGATCACTTCCCGGTCGAGGTTGGCAAGCATGAATGGCACCGACGGATGTCGAAGTACAGCATTCACCTTGCGCACCCGATTGCTGGTCTGCTGCGTATAGGCTGCGGCAACAATTGGTTCGAGTAGTGTTCCCCAGAAGATAGGATGCGTGGTGTCATTTGGATCCGGCTTGTCGACTTCGGCGTCCCGGCCAGTCTTTTCGAGCCACAGTTCAAGCATCGACTTATACGGGTTGAGACCAACAGCAGCGGCGGCGTCTGACCCGCCAATGCCAGTCTTGCGAACAGCAAGCCAGTCTTCACGGTCGAGATTCAAGGTGTTGACCAGTCGAAGCGCCGGTTTCTGCTTAGCTGGTTTTGAACCATCGGTTGCAATGCTCATGTTCCGCTCCTTCAAAGGAAAAGCCCGGCGAACGGAAGTTCAACCGGGCTACAAGATTGCAGGTGAATTAAGGGAAATCAGGCGACTAGTCGAAGTGCTTCGTCCCACGCTTTGGCTTTGATTGCTGCGCCTTGGCCAAACCATGCGCCGTCACGCCGGTGATCGTCGCTTCTGGCCCGACGTTGATGGTCGACAAACTCGGTCACAGCATTGACGAGTCCCCACGCCGTACCCGAAGCTGAAGCGAGGTCTGCACCTTTACCACGGCCAGCGAACAGGTCATGCACGGCTTTGATGGCCCGATCGTTCGTCGCTGTCGTCGAATTGCCCTGAGTGGCGCTCACTGGATACGTCAACACACGACGGAAATACGCTTCCGCCGTTTCGGACTTGACTTTCCGCTCGGACAAAGCCTTCGTTCGGACCATGAATGCATCCCAAGACGAGATGGCGATACCCAACTGACGCTTGACGGCTTCAGGATCAAATTGGCTGCGGTGCGGGACTTTGATTGCGCCATCGCTTTCGCCGATAGCTATAGCGAGCGTGTTCGCACAAACGACACGTACAGAGGTAAACTGGGCCGTCGTCGCCAGGGTTCCGTCACATGCCGTGGCAAGCAGCAGATAGCCGTTCACCTCGTCCCGACCTTTGAGAGATACCGACTGCCCCGTGCGAGCCAAGGCCCAGAGCTTGCGCCCACCCTTCAATGCACCCGCCGTCTCGAGCTGGAATCCGCCAACTTCGGTTAGGTCTTTGTAGAAGGACAAAACCGTGCTAGGTTGCACTGTCTGGTATCGGCTTGAAACAACAGAGAGCGGCTCTTGCGTGTCGCTCCGATACAGAACCTTCTGTTCGGGAAACGCGTGGATGCTCCCGAGACCGCCGCTTCCGGCGACGAAACGAACTTCTGCTTCTTCTATAGTCCAGTTCATTCCTGCTGCGGCGGCCCAGACTTCCATTGGTTGGTTCGGTGATAGCTGGTGACCGAGGCCATGCCAAGGCCGTTCTCCAACATAGGCCATGCTTTGCACGAGATGCATATTTTTCTCCAATAGGCGAGCGCATTCAGCCTGGTCGAAACGCGGGGTCGTGAATGCAGTTGAAAGGGAAGCGCCTGCCAGTGCAGCGGGACGAGGGGAAGATCTTGATTAGCAGCAGGCGAAGTCGGAGTCGTACGCGTTGTCATTGCCCGAGCGACGTAGGTATTCCGAGAGACGTCTCTTCAAGTATCCGGCGATTGCGGTAGCGGCTTCGACCAAGACGACGAGCAGAAAGGTTACGACGGCGTTTTTCATTAGGCTCCCTAGTATCGGAAAGCGAAGTGGTTCTATATCATTCTTGTACCAAGGCGGCACTCAAGTATTGAGCAAATACCGCAATTGAAAGATAAATAATTCGCCGTCTCTAGAGAGATTGCTGATCTCCACGGCGAATGTCGGGACGCATCTTGCGATCGAAAAAGCCAGAAATAAAACTGGATATTTATCGATTTTTTTTGGGGCGCTTTGCCGGGCGGCAAAATGATTTGCATTTTCCAGAAGGTTAAACATTACGTGCATAATTATAACTTACAGAAATCTGTCATATTTCTGGGGGCGGTTCTTGCTCATTTAAGGGCGCAGGCATATCTGCAACGAAAAAAACAACCCAACTTTGCTCGAGAACAATAGCTGCGTCGTGCTAGAGAAGAATCAACCACATGCCGGGTATCGGCACATGGTTCGCTCCGACGCGTCAAGAACCCACGGATGGAGGCGGCAAGGAGTACGATTACTTCACCACAGTGGAGATCGTAATGAACCGACCCCGAACTGTTGGGGAAGAACCAGGAGTAAATCATGGGAACACGAAAGAACTTATCCGACATGTCGTATGCGTCGCAGCGTCGGCACGGCTATGTCGATGAGAAAGGCAATATCACTGAGCCTGGTTGGCACCGCATGACGAATGAGGACCTTCGAGAATACGACGAAAGCAATAGGCTGCGTCGGAAAGATAACGAGAAGGCCAACGGACGGGAGAAGTAAGGTCCGACCAGTACCACTGAGGCATGTATGTCGTACGATTACGATCCTGGTTACGCATTCACATACTTCATGAGCTGGCGCCGTGAGAAGATGCGGGAAGGAATGTTTAGCAAGATGAAGTAAGCTGACCACTGAGTGGTAGAGGGCAGCATTGCGTCGTCTGGTAAAGGGCGGCCCGGTTTGTTAATTGATGAAATTAGGCGTGAAAAATACAGATCTGGCAATAAAGAATTGAAAGCGCTGACTTGACCGCGCGCGCCGTCCGGAATGCGCTTCTGCTCAAAGTGTGGAGCGCCACAGCTCGCCTAAATCCGCATTAAGTATATTTGCATCCATGTCTCAGTCTTTGAATTAAAATAAAAGTAGACAAGCAATTATCAAAAAATTGACTTGCGCTTATCAAATAAAGGACTAAGCAGCGCATGTACATTACATCAAATTACATCAAGATCGCAGTCGATAGAATCGGCGGCCCCACCAAAGTTGCACACGCCTGCTCGGTCAGCAACGCCGCAGTCCACGCATGGATCACCTCAGGGCGCATCCCGAACATTGACCGAGCGAAGATCGTCGCCAAAGAGTCGGGGATCGACGTTCACCTTCTTCGAGGAACCCGCTGATGTGTTACGTCGACGAACGAAGTGAAGAAACGCTCGCCCGGCAAAATATCTTGGCGGCTCAGCAGGCGATATGGACCGCAGTTAAAGAAGGTTGGCCCGAGTTCTACGTGGAACCGCCAAAGCATGAGCTTACGTCGGGCACATGTGATCGGCTGACTCTTCAACAAATCGATGCTGGTGTGCGAGCATTCATCCTCGCCTGTAACCTATCCGGTGGGTCCGTGGGTGACGTGCAACTCTACGAGCTCCTGCATGCATATCTGCAGAGTCCGGAGGCACGGCAACGAATCAACCATGTCGTGCAGGAGACCGGCCTGCGACGCCCAGGATTCGCGGTTGCTCCCCCAACAAAAAAGTAATGCGGTTTGGGGATCATCCGCCTCTGCCGTTTGACGCTTTGATCCATCGGTCTTCGGCAGGGCGTGGATTTATTGTCTCGTCAGACCGGTTCGTTTGCGAAATCAACCGATTGCGACCTCTGTGGCCTCGTCGGTGTCTGAAGGGGTAGCAGCAAGTAAAGCCAAGACATGCTCTTCATATCGTTCCGCCCACGGTCGCAGCCGCTCAACGGTGATCTGCGTGTAGTGAGCCGTTGTAACGTCCCCCTTCAGCGAATGCCCGAGTAGCGACTTCAGTGGAATGCCGGGGCAGTCCAGCGATTCCAAAACGGTCGAAAAGGTGCGGCGAAGACCGTGAACCGTGACGGCGCTACTTGCTGCCACATTCAACGTCGTCATCGCTTTGCGAGGCTCGCTGACGTGCGAGGGCTCGCCGTTCTTGTCTCGGGCAGCAAAAACGAACTCGCCGATCTTGACTTGCCACATTGCATCGAGAATTTCCGCAACTCTCGGGGTAATAGGCAGCACCCGATCTGAGTGGTTTTTGGTCTCCTTCAGCGTGAGGGTTCGTGCCTTTCGGTCCACGTGCTTCCACTTAAGCGTTGCTGCTTCAGTACGGCGTGCGCCGGTCAATAGGATGAATTCGATGTAAGCGCCCATGACTGCGTTTGGCAATGCCCGCGCTGCGACGACGAACGGCTTGATTTCGTGCGGGCGCAGGTGATCGGTGCGAGCCTTGTCCCGCAACCAGGCGCGCTTGGCCGTGAGGCTCGCCACCGGGTTCTCCGGAATGACAGCTCGCCCATACGTTGCGATGGCGAAATTGAATATGCTCCTCAAGGTGCGCATCACGCTTGACGCCTGGGCTGCGCCGCTGCTGGATTTCGCAATCCGGCGATAGCGGGCCATGATCATGTCCGAATCAATAGTTGCTATCGCCTTTCCCATCCAGTCTGACAGGTAGTGCTCCATGTAGCGGCGATAGTCGGTCTGAGTTCTTGGCTTCAACTGCCGTTCAGCCATGAATTTATCGAAAACTAATTGTAGGGTTACCCCCGCATCACTGCGCTGCTTCTCCTGTTGCCGGACGTCATTGCCCTTGTCGAGTTCCACGATCAGTTCTTTTGCGCGGTCTCTGGCTGCCTGAACTGACCAGGCGGGATACCTGCCGATGCTGACGCGGACGGTCTTGCCGTTTAATTTCCGGTCGACGATGAAGGTTTTGGCTCCGCCGGTCACCCGAATGCCGAAGCCCTTGATCTCGTCATCGAAGTAGAACGCCGGCTTGCCATCTTCGCGGGGTGCGGCGCTTTTTTCAACGTAGGTCTTTGTTATGTTTGCCATATTTGGCGTGGCTCCTACACAGAGAATTGGGTCTGAGAAAATTCTATCATGTAGGAACGGTGTAGGATCAGCAGCGGTACATTGATCTATGTGAAAGTACGAAGACGGACACTAACACGGTGATTTTTCAGAGTTTTAAGAGTTCGGAGTAGGGCGAAGTATCTAGGTGAATCGCAGATATTCGAATTCGCAATGCGAAGGTCGGAAGTTCGATCCTCCTCCTCGCCACCATAAATTGCTTTAAAAGCAACGCACTACGTCTTTGCGATGTAGTGCGTTGTTTTGCATTGAGAAGCACCTCCAAAACTCCGGCGGCGTCACCGATCCGTTCCTTTATGTGCGATCCACACGCGGGGGAATCACGCTGAGGCACGGCGTCGCTTACTCCCTTCGCCGCTTTTATACACTGGTGCAGCAAATGTCGCGCACCCGCTGGGTCGAGCATATTAAGGCTAATCGGCGTAACCACGCCATCCTCGGTGACGCGGACGACTTGGCGGACTTCCTGTTTTGCGCCTTGCGTCAGTCACTGACCATCGTTGGTGCACACTTGCGTAAGCTGAACGGCCCTCATTGCTTCTACTGTGGGCGCGGAGTTACCGAGGCCGACGTCGATCACTTTGTCCAATTTTCGCTGTATCAAAGGGACCAAGCTCACAATTTTGTGCTCGCTCGCGCACCCGACCTGCAATCGCAGTAAATCGGACACGCTTGCTGCCAAGCCTCACCTCGAACGCTGGCTTGAAACACTCATGCCCCGAACTGGCGAGCTGGATGAAATCGGCGCGTTAGGGGCATGGCGAGTGATGGCATTCCCGCACACAGAGTAGCGGTGTGGGGCCACACGAACGCCAGTGTCACGGGCGGCCGCGCATGGCTGTCTGCGTCGAGTTATGAGCGGGTGAGTACCGACTACCTTGGTCTTTTCGAAGACTAGACTTTGCTTGGCGCGGCGCTGCAACGGTGGTCTGCCACCATGACATTCCGGGTTCGGCCAATGAGGAGTCTTCCGCGTAACCGACTCCGAGTGACTGATCGACCTTCTGTTGCAGATACCCATAAGCGTCCACTAAATTCGGTGCGATTCTTAATCGCTGCCTCAACTGTAGCCGTTAGTATAGTTAGTATATTTATCCAGCGTTACTGCGTCCGTCACTTGACCTTGCCCGAACCCCACCCATACTCCAATGACCTACTTCGTTGATATTTTCTCGGTAGATACATTCGAGGGCTTTTCAAATACCCCCAAGAATACTGCAGGTTTCCACCCCAACCGCAAGGCTTGGGTTACCAAAATCAAACCCGGCGACAAAATTCTTTGCTACCTTAAGGGGCTGTCCTGCTGGGTAGGCATATTAGAGGTCATGGGGCCGATGGCGGAGGCGGCGCCGAGCAGCGAAATCCTCAGCGAGTACACGCTGCAATTCCCCGTGAAGCCGATCGTCTGGTTGAAGAAAGGCGCACTTCTTCCCATTAAGCGTTCCACCGTTTGGGCCGCCCTATCCTTCACGAAGGACGTAACGCCCGGGGCCGGCGGGTGGAATGCCATCCTGCGTAGCAGTGGCGTTCGATTACGGGAACCCGACGGTCAGAAAGTGGAGGAGCTACTTTCTCACCAGTCCCAGCATCCGACTCCTGATGAGATCGCTGACGAGACTTGGGAAAAGCACCGCAGCCTGAAGATGATTAATGCCGTGGGAAAGCTTGTGGCGGTGCAGATTCCCCTTGATGAGCAAGAGGCCGAAGCTCCTCAGCCTGAGACGCTTACTCCGAAACCATGCGACATACCAGACCCTTCAAATCTCCCGCCGCAGGTCCGAACTTCCCACAAGATGCAGGCGTTGCTCGCCGACATTGGGATCGCCATGGGATTTGAGGTCTGGATACCGAAGGCTGACAAGGAAGCTGTTCTTTCAGAGATGGGTAACCACGAGCTGTTGGCGGCCCTCCCCTACACGCAGCTTTCCGAACCGGCCATCAAGACGGTCGAACAGATTGATGTTCTCTGGCTACAAAAGAAGACCATCGTGCGTGCCTTTGAAGTCGAGCACACAACCGCGGTCTACTCCGGGATCTTACGCATGGCGGACCTGCTGGCGCTGCAGCCCAACTTCCACACGAGGCTGCACATCGTGGCGCCGGAAGAACGGCGCAAAAAGGTGTTTCAGGAGCTGATGCGGCCGGCGTTCTCGATTTTCCCGCAGGGGCCATTGTCAGCGCTTTGCAGCTACCTACCATATGAGAAGGTGCAGGACCTGGCCGCTAACCCCACTTTGGAATATCTCAAGCAGGAAGTGCTGGACAAATACGAGGAATTTGCGGAGGAAGCGGAGTGAGTTGCCCCGGGCTTGCTAGGCACTCCCTACAATCTTCGTTTGAAGAGGCGCTGACCTCGTTCATCGTCCTCCCCGCTTCGCCAGCGAGCGCCGAGCCGTCGCGGATCCGGTCGACCGACGTCGCGATCGGGTCGTCGATCTCCTGGCGGCGCTCGACGAGCGTTGCGCGAGGCTGCGCACCTCGCTCGCGACCACCGCGAAGCTGCGTTCCTGCTCGCGGGTGCGCGCCGTTTCGACGGCCGCATTCAGCGCGAGAAGGTCGGTCTGAAACGCAACGCCTCGATGATCGCTGTGATGTCCGCGATCTTCGTCGAGCTGTCGCTGATGTGCTGCGTCGTGTTTGACGACCTCGCGCGGGCCACCGCGCTGCCCTTCTGCGCGACTGACAACGCAATGACCGATAAAATACAAATTTGCACGGTTTTGCGCGTATTTAAATGCGTGATGAATGCGTCGCCTTTCGTTTGAATTTCGGTCTCTCTTCCATTTGGCAGCGATTCTCCATGCCAGCACAGCGGTGCTTTACCGGAGGACAATGTCTCATTCATCCACCCGGATTCATCCACCCGGAGCGGCCACGGTTGAGGTAGGCTTAGCCAATCCCATCATGTCCCCCGTTCTGCGCCCTGATGGACTGTCTGCCCTCGGGGCACGCACCTCAATAGCTCGTCTCCACGTATGTCAACTCCGGACCCCGGCAATCGCGACCTCCGTGCCGCGTTAAACGACCTAGACGGCGCACGCAACTGGATGGCGTCCATCTGCGGCCCCCACGGCCTCCAGGTCAGTCATCCAGAGCGCTTGCGCTTCCACCAGTCCGGCACCGTACTTCGTTCGATGGCGACGACGATAGGCTACGTCGAATACGGCACCGACGTGACGGTCGCGGTGAGTGAGAGCAGTCCGCTGAACTGCTACAGCGTGAGCCTGCCGATGGTCGGTCAACAGGAGCTCGCAGCACACGGCAAGAGGTGGTTGTCGGATCAGGATTGCGGTCTGATTGTCAGTCCGCAGGAATCGCAAGATCTCGCGATTACCGGCAATTGCCGCAAGCTGCACGTCGCGATTCCGCGCTCAGCGCTCCAACAGGTGCTGCAGACGATGCTGCAACGCCCCGTCGAAACGCCGCTCGTGTTCCAGCCTGACATGGACGCAGCCGCCGGCGACCAGGCATCGTGGTGGCGCATGGTCAAGTTCCTGGCCGGCGAGATGGAGCGCTCGGGACCGTCGCTAGGGCAGCTTTACATGTCCAGCGAATTCGAACTAACGTTGCTGAAGGGGCTGCTGCTGTCACAGCCGCATAACTATTCGGAACAGCTGGCCAACGCGACCGCGCCGACGCCACCGCATTATCTGACCCGCGCGCGCCAGTTCATTCACGACAACGCGCGCGAGCCGATCACGCTCGAAGACATCGAGCGCGCTTCGGGTGTGTCGCGCTTCAAGCTGTTCGACGGCTTCCGTCAATATTTTGGCTGCGCGCCGATCGCGTATCTGAAACGCTACCGACTCGAATCGGCGCGGCGCGACATTCTCGACGACCGCTCGGTGCGCAATATCTCGTCGGTGGCGCTGGGCTGGGGGATGTCCCATCTCGGCCGTTTCTCGACCGAGTACAAGGCATTGTTCGGCGAGTCGCCATCCGAGACGCTGAAGCGCGCAGCGCGGCGTTAGAACGTCCTATCGCGCGTTGCTTTCGCCGAACTTTTCGTAAAACAGCCGGTAATCCTGAATTCCCTGCTCGGTGAGCCAGGTCTTGATCGCTTCGACCATCGGCGGCGGTCCGCACACGTACATGTCGAAGCCATTCGATTCGAGAAACGAGCGGTCGAAATGCTCGGGAATCAGCCCGGTCTTGCCCGACCATCCCGGCGCCGGATTCATCACGACGGTCTCGACCGCGAATCCTTCGATGTTCGCCTTGTAGCCGTTGATGCGCCCGGTCTCGCACAGATCGGCTGCATTCGTGACGCCGTAGTACAGATGCACCGGATGCGCGACATTGCGTTTCGCCGAGATGTCGTCGAGCATGCCGAGGAAGGCAGAGAGTCCCGTGCCGCCCGCCACCATCACGAGCGGACGCTCGACCTGGCGCAGATAGAACGCGCCGAGCGGCGCCTCGAACTCGACCGTATCACCGGCCTTGCAACGTTCGCGCAGATAGTTGCTCATCATGCCGTCGGGCAGCAGACGGATCAGGAATTGCAACTCGTTGCGTGCGTTCGGATGATTCGCGAACGAGTACGAACGCCATTCTTCGGTGCCGGGCACCTTCACGCGCGCATACTGGCCCGGCAGAAAATCGAGCTGACGCTCAAGCGCGCTCGCATCGACACGCAGAATCGCGGTCGTCGCCGACACCAGCTCGACGCCGACCACGCTCGCGGACACGGTGCTCGTGCCGGCGCCTTCGCACAGCGTCGAGTCGAAGTCGAAATAGAACGACGCATCCGACTTCACGCGCGTCTGGCACGAGAGGATCTTGCGCTGCGCGAGGTCCTCTTCGCTGAGCGTTTCCTCGTCGACGTAATCGAGCGTGTAGTCGCCCGATTCGCAGCGCCCCTGGCAGGTGCCGCACACGCCTTCGCGGCAGTCGAGCGGAATGTTCACGCCGTTCTTCAGCGCCGCGTCGAGCAACAGCTCGTTCGGGCTCACATCGAAGAACGCGGTTTTGCCATCGGCGAAGCTCAACGCGACCTTATGTTTCATCGTCGTGCTCCCGGCTTACAGATGGTAGAAATCCAGCACCGCGTTGATGTGGTCGTTCAGCAGCAGCACGTGCTTGCGCTTGATCTTCCAGCTATCGCCCGACGCTTGCAGGTCGTACACCGCGCGGCCGTAGAAGTAGTCGGTCGAGCCGTGACGCGTGTACAGCGTCGACCAGTTCACGTTCGCTTCGACGCTCGAATCTTCGCGCTCGCTCAGTCGCACGTTACTGATCTGATGCATCGTGCGCGGCAGCGGTGTCGACGCGGCCGACTTGCCGGTGCGCAGCCGAAACACGCGGTCTTCGAGACCGGCGCGATCCGAGTAGTAAATCAGCGACATGCCCTGCTTCGGATCGGTCGTGTACACGTGCTCCGAATCCCACTGCGGCACATGGAACACGCTCTGCGGATCGAACAGGTCGACATATTCGTCCCATTGCTGTTTGTCGCACAGATCGGCCTTCAGATACAGAAACTGCTCGACGGAGTGTTGGACTTGGCTCATGCCTGCTCTCCCTGCGATTCGATGGATTTGTCGAGACCCTTGAGGATCGTGTCGCGCCAGGTGCCGTGCTGGTTCACGTAAAGCCCTTCGTGGGTCAGCTCGGTGCCGGTCAGATTCGGCTCGATGCCGAGCAGCGTGGTGTTCGCGGTCGCGCCGCTGGCCCACTTGTGATGTCCGCGCGAGATGTCGCTCCAGCGTTCGAGGCGCGCCTGGAAGCCGCGCTGCTGCTCGCGGAACTCGACGAGATCGTCGGGCGTGCCCATGCCGGACACGTTGAAGAAGTCTTCGAACTGACGGATGCGGTTCTCGCGATCCTTCGCCGACTCGCCCTTCACGCCGATGCACTGGCTGATGACCTCGGTTTTGTTCCACGCGACCGGCCGCACGATGCGCAGCTGCGAGCTGATCTGGTCCATGAAGAACAGGCTCGGGTAGACATTCAGATTGCGCAGCCGGTGCATCATCCATTCGGCCTTGTCCTGGCCATAGGCTTCGACGAGCCGCGGCATCACGCTCTCGTAGCCGGGACGCACTTGCGGATTCGGCATGTCGCTGAACAGGACGCTGTGGCCATTCCTGAACGCGAACCAGCCGTCGTCGGTTTCGCTGTCGCCGGCGCCGAGCTTGCTGTAGTCGAGCGTGCCGCTGGGGTCATCCCCTTTCTTCGCATTCGACTCGATGCGGTGCTGCACGGTCGCCACGTAGTTGTAGTGCACGGTGCTCACGTGATAGCCGTCGAGACCGTTCTCGTTCTGCAGCTTCCAGTTGCCGTCGAACGTGTAGGTCGACTTGCCGGGCAGCACTTCGAGCTCGCCGGTCGGCGACTGCGCGACCATCATGTCGAAGAAGATGCGCGCGTCGCCGAGATAGTCTTCGAGCGTGTCGGTGCCGTCGACGTCGAGGCTCACGAACACGAAGCCCTTGTAGCTCGCGATGCGCGCTTTCTTCAGGCCGCGCACCGACTTGTCGAAGTCGTCGCAGTATTCGCCCGGCGCCTTCACCTTCACGAGCCGGCCGTCGTTCTTGTAGCACCATGCATGGAACGGGCACGTGAAGGTCGACTGGTTGCCCTTGGTCATACGCGTGAGCGTCGCGCCGCGGTGCTGGCACGCGTTGATCATCGCGTTTAGGTTGCCGGCGCCGTCGCGCGAGATGATCAGCGGCTGGCGGCCAGCGCGCATCGTCAGGAAATCGTTCTTGTTGAGGATCTCGCTTTCGTGACACGCATAGATCCAGGCCTTCTCGAAGATGTGCTCCATCTCGAGCGAGAACAGCTCGGGCTCCGTGAACATTTCGCGGGCAATCCGGTACACGCCTTCCGCGGGGCGAAAGTCCAGACAGCCGCTGACGAATTCGCGCCATTCCGAGGCGCTGCGCTTCTCGCTCATGATGTGTCTCTCTCCTTGTGTCCAATCGTTTGAACGTGACAGGCTCGATTGAATACCCAAGTGGCGAGGCCAACTATCCAGCCAATTCGCGTTTTCTATCCGAATAATTGGACGGCGCCTGGATAATCTGGCGATCGGGCGCAAACCCCCGCCGGACGGGACTTCTGGCGTGCCGTTCCGGTGCATGCGGGCAAACACCCGGCTACGCAAACGTTTGCCTGCGCGCCATGTCTGCTACGCTCACGTTTTTATAGGTCGCGTTTTTGACGGTGATTGCCGAGACGCGGCCGCTTCTTCACGCGCGACGTTCAGCGCATGTCAGAACCAAAAACGCATGGTGACGCGCCGACCGAACAACGTGATTGCGATCAGTGTCTTGCTGGCTGGCGCGATCCTCGCGATCGCCGTGTCGCTGCTCGCACAGATGCGCGAAGATGCGTTGCGGCGCGCGCAGGACTCCATCGCCAACATATCCCTGCTGGTCCAGCGCGACGTGTCGCGCAATCTCGAGATCTACGACCTGTCGCTGCGCGCGGCGATCGACGGACTGAAGCAGCCGGGCGCGCTCGATCTGCCGCCGGAGATCCGCCAGATGGTGCTGTTCGACGGCTCGATCAGCGCAAAGGACATGGGCTCGGTATTCGTGCTCGACGAGAACGGCAACGTGCGCTTCGATTCACGCGCGTGGCCGCCGCGCGCAAGTAACCATGCGGACCGCGATTACTTCAAGGCGCAGCGCGCTTCACCCGACATCGGCCTGTACATCAGCCATCCGTTCAGTCCGAGCGGCACCGACGACGACCTGCGCATCGCGCTGAGCCGGCGCATCTCGAGGCCGGACGGCAGCTTCGGCGGCGTGGTGGTCGGCACGCTGCGCCTCACGTATTTCCATCGGCTGTTCGACGGCATGAAGCTCGGGCCGAGCGGCTCGATGGCATTGATGCTCAGCGACGGCACGATGTTGATGCGCCGTCCTTACGATTCGAAAACGATCGGCATCAACCTGACCGGCACGGCCAACTTCTCGCGCTTCATCAAGCGGCCGAGCGGCGACTTCTTCGGCACGGCGGCGATCGATCGCGTCGAGCGCTGGTATGCGTTCCGCCATATCGACGGCTTTCCGCTGATCCTCGACGTCGCGCTCTCGACGCGCGACATCTACGTCGAGTGGCGGCGGCGCGCATGGATCATCGGCACGCTGATCGGCGCGCTCGACGTGACGATCATCGCGCTCGCGATCCTGTTCTCACGCCAGTTGCGTCTGCGCCGTGCGGCCGAGGAAGAGTTGCGCGAACTGGCGCGCACGGACGGGCTGACCGGCCTGAACAACCGCCGCGCCTTCGAGGAGCACGTGAACGACGAATGGCGACGCGCGCAGCGCACCGGCCGGCCGCTGTCGCTGCTGCTGATCGATGTCGACAACTTCAAGGGCTTCAACGACCTGTACGGCCATTCGGCCGGCGACGAAGCGCTGATCGGCGTCGCGCGCTGTATCGCGCAGAACGCGCGACGTCCGGGCGATACGGCCGCGCGCTTCGGCGGCGAGGAGTTCGCGGTGCTGCTGCCGGACACCGACGCGACGGGCGCGCAGCGGATCGCCGAGCAGATGCGCGCGGCGGTGCAGGCGCTGCAATGCCGCCATGTGGCCAGCACGCATCACGTGCTGACGGTGAGCGCAGGCGCTGCGACCGCGCAGGGCGCGGCGCTCGCGACGAGCCGCGCGCTAGTCGACGCCGCCGACGAAGCGCTGTATCGCGCGAAGGATGCCGGCCGCAATCGGGTGATGCTGTACGGCGCGCCGACGGACCACTCCTCGCGGGACGGCGCCGCGGTGACGCCGGACCCCGACCCGCGCCGGGCGAATTGACGCGCTTCCAGGGCTCGTTTCCCGAGCCACTTGTCGGCCCGCTTGCCAGCCCTTATTGCTCTCCGTAAACTCGCGCGTAACTTTGCCGGACCCACGCCGCAGCGCGTGATCGGCACACACCACGCCGACCCTGAGGAGAATCCCCGCGATGGCCGCATCCTATTTCCCCCGCTGGCGCCGCCAGCCTGCCGTCGCCGAGGGCGGCATCGTCGGCATCGACGAACGGCTCGGGTGGCCGCAGATGTTCGCGATGGGCGTCCAGCACGTCGTCGCGATGTTCGGCTCGACCGTGCTCGCGCCGCTGCTGATGGGCTTCGATCCGAACCTGGCCATCTTCATGTCGGGGATCGGCACGCTGCTGTTCTTCGTGCTCGTCGGCGGGCGCGTGCCGAGCTATCTCGGTTCGAGCTTTGCGTTCATCGGCCTCGTGATCGCGGTGACCGGCTACGGCGGACACGGCGCGAACCCGAATATTGCGGTCGCGTTGGGCGGCATCATCGCGTGCGGCGTCGCGTACGGGGTGATCGGCCTGATCGTGGCGGCGGTCGGCACGGGCTGGATCGAAACGCTGATGCCGCCGGTCGTGACCGGCGCGATCGTCTGCGTGATCGGTCTGAACCTCGCGCCGATCGCCGTGCATGGCGTGAGCGGCAGCAATTTCGAGTCGTGGATGGCGCTCGTCACGGTGCTATGCGTCGGCGCGGTCGCGGTGTTCACGCGCGGCATGCTCCAGCGTCTGCTGATCCTGGTCGGCCTGCTGCTCGCCTACGTCATATACGCGATCGTCACGAACGGCCTCGGCATGGGCAAGCCGATCGATTTCTCGATCGTCGCGAACGCCGCGTGGTTCGGCATGCCGAACTTCATGTCGCCGGTGTTCGACCCGCACGCGATGACGCTGCTCGCGCCGATCGCGGTGATCCTCGTCGCCGAAAACCTCGGCCACATCAAGGCCGTCAGCGCGATGACGGGCCAGAACCTCGACCGCTATATCGGCCGCGCGTTTCTCGGCGATGCGCTCGCGACGATCGTGTCCGGCTTCGCGGGCGGTACCGGCGTGACCACGTACGCGGAGAACATCGGCGTGATGGCGGTCACGAAGATCTATTCGACGCTGGTGTTCGTGATCGCCGCGTTGATCGCCCTCGTGCTCGGCTTCTCGCCGAAGTTCGGCGCGGTGATCCAGACGATTCCGGGACCGGTGCTGGGCGGTGTGTCGATCGTCGTATTCGGGCTGATCGCGGTGACGGGCGCGCGCATCTGGGTCGTCAACAAGGTCGACTTCTCCGACAACCGCAACCTGATCGTCGCGGCCGTCACGCTCGTGCTCGGCGCCGGCGACTTCTCGCTGAAGCTCGGCGGCTTCGGGCTCGGTGGCATCGGCACCGCGACGTTCGGCGCGATCATCCTGTACGCGCTGTTGAGAAGAAAGCCGACGCAAGGGCCGGTGGCCTGAGCGTCTTTTATCGGCACTGGCATTTCAAGCGCCGGTGCAGGTGCCGATGCGGCAGCCAACTCCTACCTTTTGCGCGCGGTCAGCGCCGTCTCCGACAGATCCACCTCGCGCATCAGCTTGTTCAGCGTCTCGTCGTTGATGCGCTGGGTGTCGCGCAGGTCGAGCAGCGTCTTGCGCTCGGCGCGCATCGCCGCGAGCTTCATGCGGAATTCGAGGGCATCGGCGCTGCGCGCGAGTTCGCGTGGCGCCTGTTCGTCGTCGAGCGTCGCTAGGCGGCGGCGGTACAGGTCCATCACCCGCGCGGTTACATCGGTCGCATACGCCTGAGCCGATTCATCGAGGTCCGCGCATTCCGTGTCGTGCAGATGATCGACCGCGCGAATCGCCGACTGCGCGGCGAGCGTACGCGCGAGTGCTTCCTCGGCGGCGTGCGGGTCCTTGCCGCGCCGCCAGCCGCGCAGCAGCAGCGGCAACGCGGCCACCGCCACCAGCAGCGACACCAGGATCACGCCCGACGCGATGAAAATCGCGAGATCGCGTCCCGGCAGCGGCGTGCCGTTCGGCAGCACCTCCGGCAGCGACAGCACGCCCGCGAGCGTCACCGCGCCGCGCACGCCGGCCACCGTCGTCACCGACACCATGCGCAACCCGGGCACTGCGTTCGCGACGCCGTGCTTCGTCGCGCCGCGGCTCGCGAACCAGCGCAGCAGCCACACCCACGCGAAGCGCATCGCGTACAGCGCGAGCGCCACCGCAACGATATAGCCGATCAGCAGCGCGACCTGCGCGTCGTTGGTTTCGTGCGCGTCGAGCAGCGCGCGGCCGAGGATGTGCGGAAACTGCAGGCCGAGCATGATGAACACCATGCCGTTGAACACGAACTCGATCATCGTCCACGTGCTCGAGGCCCGCACGCGCGAGGCGACTTGCCATTTTTCCGTGATGCTCGCGTAGTTCATCATCATGCCGGCGGAGACCGCGGCGAGAATGCCCGACAGCTCGAAGCGCTCGGCGGTCAGGTAGGCGGCGAACGGGATCAGCAGCGTCATCACGACGCCCGGCGCGGGATCGCCTTCTTCGGTGAGATTCAGGAAGCGCGCGGACACGAAGCTGAACATCGCGCTCACCGCCGCGCCGACCGCGAGGCCGCCCACCGCGATGATCACGAAGCTCACCGACGCTTCACGCAGGGAGAACGCGCCGGTCAGCGCGGCGGCGATCGCGAACTTCAGCGCGACGAGGCCTGACGCGTCGTTCATCAGCGCCTCGCCTTCGAGAATATGCATCAGCTGCACCGGAATCTTGCCCTTACCGGCGATGCCGGACAGCGCGACCGCGTCGGTCGGCGACAACACGGCGGCGAGCGCGAATGCGACCGGCAGCGAGATCTGCGGCACCAGCGCGTGCACGAAGTGACCGACCACCAGCACCGTCATGAACACGAGACCGAGCGCGAGCATCAGGATCGCGCGGCGCGCCATGAAGAACTCGCGCTTCGGGATGCGCCAGCCGTCCGCGAACAGCAGCGGCGGAATGAACAGCAGCATGAAGATTTCCGGATCGAACGCGACGTGCAATTCGAGGCGCGGCCACGCGAGCATCGCGCCGATCGCGATCTGCACGAGCGGCAGCGGCAGCTTGAACGGCAGCGCGCGGGTCAGCATGCCGGACGCGGCGACGGCAAGTAGCAGGATCAGGACGGTAAAGACAATTTCCATCGTGTGTTTCGGGGGATGAAGGGGGTGTCCCGGGAGAGGGCGCGATGCGCAGGGTCGAGTGTAGCCCGGCGGCGCACGCAGTTGCCGCGAGCTTCGCCGCGACGCGGCCTGCGAATCCGTGCACCGCAACGGTGCGCGCGACGCCCACGGGCGGCGCACGAGCGCTGTCGCCGGTGCAATCTTTCGAGCGAGTTACAGCGCAGTGTGCGCCACCGCGCGCATGGACCTTGCTTAACCGGTAATGACGACGCACATTTTGAGAGACCATCGGCCTCGTTGCCGGTCGCGTTCGGACCGGCCGGCTCTCGCGTGAGAGGATTGCATGAGCATTGCGCAACAGGACAGGGCGGCGAGCATGCCGCACGGCTTCGAGGTCGAGGTGACCTCGGGCCTTCAAAGGTATTCGGTGCAGCACGGCGAACTGACGCTTACCAGCGTGTTCCAGCCGATTTTCAGTCTGTCGCACCTGCGCGCGGTCGGCTATGAGGGCTTGCTGCGCGCGCACGACGCGCTCGATCGCGCGGTGTCGCCGCTCGATGTGTTCGGCGAGGCCGCACGCCTCGGCGACGCGCTGCAGATCGATCGGCTGGCGCAGACGCTGCATCTGGAGAACTTCAAGGTGCTCGGCGCCGAGCGCGAATGGTTGTTCCTGAACGTGCACCCGGGCGTGCTGACCGACCCGTATCTCGCGGCCGCTTTGCTCGCCAATCTGCGGCGGCTCGATCTGTCGCCGCGGCGCGTCGTGCTCGAAGTGCTCGAGCAGAGCGCCGAAGATCTCGATCGACTTGCCGACGCGGTGCGCGACTTTCGCGAGCGCGGCTTCCTGATCGCGCTCGATGATTTCGGCGCCGGTCATTCGAACATCGAGCGGATCTGGCAACTGAATCCCGACATCGTGAAGCTCGACCGCGTCATGCTGTCGCATGCCGCGCATCGCGCCGACATGGCGACGATCCTGCCGGGGCTCGTGGCGATGCTGCACGAAGCGGGCAAGCTGGTGCTGATCGAGGGCGTCGAAACCGAGCACGAAGCGCAGATGGCGCTCGCCTGCAATGCCGACTTCGTGCAGGGCTTTTTCTTTGGCCGGCCGAATCCGGGTGTTGCCGATGCGATTCACGCGGCGGTCTGCATCGGCGAAGTCACCGAGCGTTATCGTGAGCAGGCCGAGGCACGCGAGCGGCGCAGCGCGAGTCGGCTCGCGCCGTATCTGCGCGCGTTCGAGCGCGCCGCGGAGCGTCTCGCAGCCGGTGAGCCGCTCGACGAGGTGTGCTGGAATTTCCTCGCGCTCGATCACGTGGCGCGCTGTTTTCTGCTCGACGCGAAGGGGCGCCAGGCCGGCCGCAACGTCGTGCTGCGCGCCGATCGCGCGGCGCACGAAACGCGCTTTCTGCCGCTCGCCGACGCGCAGGGCGCGAACTGGCTGCGTCGTCCGTACTTCAGCGTCGCGATCAATGCGCCGGAGCGCGTGCACGTGACGCGGCCGTATCTGTCGATCAACGAGGCGTTGCCGTGCGTGACGCTGTCGGTGGCAACGCGCGTCGGCAGCGAGACCTGCGTGCTGTGCGGCGATATCGACTGGGTCGAAGACGAACGCGACGCGCGCATCTGACATGATGTCGTTTTCGACGACACCAGGTTGCGCTCATGTCCGTGCTGCTCGAAGTGATTGCCACGACCGTCGCCGATGCGCGCGCTGCCGCGCAGGCCGGTGCCGACCGTCTCGAACTCGTGACCGCGATGGGCGAGGGCGGACTGACGCCGAGTGTGGGGTTGATCGAGGCGGTGGTTTCAGCGGTCGGCGTCCGGGCAGCCGGCGTGCCCGTGAACGTGATCGTGCGGCCGCATAGCCGCGCGTTCGTCTACGATGCCGACGACTACGCGGTGATGCTGCGCGACATCCGGGCCGTCAAGGCGGCCGGCGCGAACGGCATCGTGATCGGCATGCTCGATGCCGAGCGGGCGATCGACCGCGAAGGTCTCGCGCGCGCGTGCGAGGCCGCCGATGGACTCGCGATCACGTTCCATCGCGCATTCGACGAGGCGCGCGATCTGCGCGAAGCGCTCGACGTATTGCTCGGTTTCGAGGCGGTGACGAATGTGCTGACGTCGGGCGGACAGCCCTCGGTGCTGCGGGCGCAAGCGACGATCGGCGAACTGCTGCGGCAGGCTGCCGGCTCGCATTGCACGGTGCTCGCCGGTGCCGGCTTGACGGTCGATGCGGTCGCGGACTTCGTGAGCAAAACGCACGTCGAGGCCGTGCATTTCGGCTCCGGCGTGCGCGTGAACGGTAACGGACTCGCGCCAGTCGATCCGGCGAAGGTGATGCAGGTGAGGGCGCTGCTCGACGCGATGCAACGGTGAGCAACGCAACGAACCGCTTACTTCGCGACTACCACCGGAATGCCGCGCAATTGCCCGGCGCCCTTCATCTCCTCGAGCGACTTCTTCACCGCGACACCCGTCGCCGCATCGATGCCGAGGCGCGCAGCGAGGTCACGCTCACCACGCTTGACGCCCGCCAGATTCGCCAGCTTCACGTGCCCATACCCGCGCACGCGCGCATGCAGTTCAGCGAGTTTCGCGACGTCGTCGAGATGGCTCGCGTCGAGTTTCGCTAGCGCACGTTGCAGCGTGGCTTCGTAATCGCTCGCGAGCTCGCGCTCCATCTTGCGCTCGAGCGTGCGGCCGAACGGATCGAGCGCAGAGCCACGCAGACCGCGCCATTTCGCGAGCAGGCCGAGCACGGGCCACATCCACTGACCATAGGTTTTCTTCGTCGGCACGGCGCCGGGCTGCGCGCGCGTGAGCGTCGGCGGCGCGAGGTTGAAGCGGATCGTGAAGTCCTTGCCGGCGACGCCCTCGAACTGCGCTTCGAGCGCATCGCGGAACGCGGCATCCGTATGCAGACGCGCAACTTCGTATTCATCCTTTACCGCGAGCAGTCGGTAGAACGTGGTCGCGACCGCGCGCGTCACGCGCTCGCTCGCCGCATCGACGGCGGCTTCCGCGCGCCGCGCTGCATCGACGAGCGAGCGATACCGCTTCACATAAGCCGCGCCGCCATACGCGAGCAGCCGTGCTTCGCGATGGGCGATCAGCTCGTCGAGCGTATCGACCCGCACGCTCGGCTTCGGTGCGTGACGCGATTGCCACAGCGATTCGAGCGCGGCGGGATCAGCCGCGGCCATGCGCCCGATCGAGAACGCGAGCTGGTTCATCTGCACGGCGACGTTGTTCAGTTCGATCGCGCGCATCATCGCGGCGAACGACACCGGCACGAGACCGAGCTGCCACGCGAAGCCGAGCATCAGAATGTTCGCGCCGATCGTATCGCCGAGAAAACGCGTTGCGAGCGCTTGCGCGTCGCACGTCGACATACGCTCTTCCCCGGCCGCGTGGCGCATCTTGTCGATCAGTGCGTCGGCATGCAACGTCGCATCCGGGTTCTGCACGAAGCTCGCGTTCGGAATCGCATGCGTGTTGACGACGATGCGGGTGCGGCCATGTCGCACCGTCTGCAGTGCATCGGCACTCGCGCCGACCACCATGTCACAGGCGAGCAGCACGTCGGCCTGCTGCGTGTCGATGCGGACCTGGTTCAGCCATTCGTCGCGGGCGGCAAAGCGCACGAACGACAGCACCGCGCCGCCCTTCTGCGCGAAGCCCATGAAGTCGAGCACCGACGCGCTCTTGCCTTCGAGGTGCGCGGCCATGCTGATCAAGGCGCCGACCGTCACAACACCGGTGCCGCCGACGCCCGTGATGAGGATGTCGTACGGCGCGGCGTCGAGTTGCGTCGCGGGAATCGGCAACGCGTTGACGTGCGTGGCGAGCGCCTGCGGATCGAACGCGTCGCCCGCGGCTTTTTTCAGCGTACCGCCTTCGATGGTGACGAAGCTCGGGCAAAAGCCGTTCACGCACGAGTAGTCCTTGTTGCACGACGACTGATCGATGCGGCGCTTGCGACCGAGCGCGGTTTCCACCGGTTCCACCGACAAACAGTTCGACTGCACGCCGCAATCGCCGCAGCCTTCGCAGACTTCCTCGTTGATGAAGAGCCGTTTGTTCGGGTCGGGGAATTCGCCCTTCTTGCGGCGCCGGCGTTTTTCGGCCGCGCAGGTCTGGTCGTAGATCAGCACGGTCACGCCGTCGGTGTCGCGCAACTGACGCTGCACCGCGTCCATCTCGCTGCGATGGTGAAACGTCGTGCCCTGCGGAAACTGGCCGTGATGGCCGTCGTATTTCTCGGGCTCGTCGCTGACCACGACGAAGCGCGATACGCCCTCGGCTTCGACCTGACGTGCGATCTGCGGCACCGAGATGCTGCCGTCGACCGGCTGGCCGCCCGTCATCGCGACCGCGTCGTTATAGAGGATCTTGTAGGTGATCGTCGTGTTCGCGGCGACCGCCTGGCGGATCGCGAGAATGCCGGAGTGAAAGTAGGTGCCGTCGCCGAGATTCTGGAATACGTGGCGGGTTTTCGTGAACATCGAATGCGCGGCCCAGTCGACGCCTTCGCCGCCCATCTGAATCAGCCCGGTCGTGTCGCGCTCCATCCACGACGCCATGAAATGACAGCCGATGCCCGCCTGCGCGATCGAGCCGTCCGGCACTTTCGTCGACGTGTTGTGCGGGCAGCCGGAGCAGAAGTACGGCGTGCGCTTCACGCTGTCCGCCGCGTTCGACAGGATCTGCGGCGCGACCAGATCGACGACGCGTTCACGGCGATCGAGCGCCGGCTTGTGCTTCGCGAGCCAGTTCGCGAACACCGGGAGAATGCGCGACGGCCGCAATTCGCCGAGCGACGACAGCAGCAACGTGCCATCTTCGGCGTGCTTGCCGATCACGACCGGTCGTGTGCCTTGTGTGCGGTTGTACAGATAGTCCTTGATCTGTTGCTCGATCACTGGGCCTTTCTCTTCGATCACGAGCACTTCGGACAGACCCGACACGAACGCGTCGATGCGCGTCATCTCCAGCGGAAACGACAGTCCGACCTTGTAGATGCGCACGCCGGCCGCGTCGAGATCGGCGACCGTCAGATCGAGCCGGCGCAGCGCTTCCATCAGATCGAGATGCGCCTTGCCGCACGTGACGATGCCGACATTGGCGTGCGGGCTCGGCGCGATCCATTTGTCGATGCTGTTCATGCGCGCAAACTGGCGCGCCGCGTCGAGCTTCGCGTGCAGACGCGCTTCGATCGTAAGGCTCGGCAGATCGGGCCAGCGGTTGTGCAGACCGCCGGCTGGTGCTTCGAATTCCGGTGGCGGTGTCCATCCGGTTTGCAGCGCGTCGAGATCGACGGTCGAGCCCGATTCGACGGTCTCCGAAATGGCCTTGTAGCCGACCCACGCGCCCGAGAAGCGCGACAACGCCCAGCCATAAAGGCCGAATTCGAGCATGTCCGCGATGTTCGACGGATTCACGACCGGCATATGCCAGCCGATCATCGCGAAGTCGCTCTGATGCGGCATCGACGACGACACGCAGCCGTGATCGTCGCCCGCGACCACCAGCACGCCGCCGTGCGGCGACGAGCCGTACGCGTTGCCGTGCTTCAAGGCATCGCCCGCGCGGTCGACGCCCGGGCCTTTGCCGTACCACATCGCGAATACGCCATCGACGGTGCGCTCGGGATCGGCTTCGACGCGCTGCGTGCCGAGCACGGCGGTGCCGCCGAGTTCTTCGTTGATCGCGGGCAGAAAGCGGATATCGCTCGCGGCAAGCAGTTTTTTCGCCTTCCACAACTGCTGATCGACCATGCCGAGCGGCGAGCCGCGATAGCCGCTGATGAAGCCGGCCGTGTTCAGGTTGCGGGTCTTGTCGAGCGCGCGCTGCATCAGCGCGAGGCGCACGAGCGCCTGAGTGCCGGTCAGAAAGATCCGGCCGCGCGTCGCGATGAGATTGTCGGACAGCTTGTAGTCGGCGAGAGCGGGCGTGCCGTCGATGGGCAGGCGAGCGGTCATGGGGGAGTCTCCAAGGTTCTGGCTTCGCGCGCGGGCGGTGGAGTCACGGATGCCGCGTAGCGAAAGAGACTCTATTTTTTAGCGCTCGTGAGAGTGAATTATTTCTTCTTTAATCGGGCGTGCGCGAATGGGCGCGATGAGTCGCGCGTTTCGGCCCGCTTTTGAGCCGGATTTGCCACGCGGCGGCGCGGTTGGGGTATGCCCTGGGGTGTCGTGAGGCGGCGAATGGGACGATGGCTATTGCTATTGCGCCGTGTTCGCCGCGAGGTCCGGTTGGAGCGGTGCCGCATCGAGCGGCACGATTTCGTCGAAGTGCGCGTAGTCGATGTGGCTCACGCCGTCGCGCTCACTCATGATGTCGACGAACCGGTGCTGCCAGACGATCTGGTCGCAAGTCCACATGTGGCGCGCCTGCATGGTTTGCGACGTCGATTCGTCGATGCCTTCGAGCGTCAGCAGCAGCGACACGTCGCGGCCTTTCAACGATTCGGCGTTTTCGCCGAACAGCGGACTCGCTTCGTCGATGATGTGCATCAGCGTCCAGCCGAGCTTGAAGACCGGGTGCTGGTCGCGCACCAGCGCGAGGTCGTAGAGCTTGCGCAGCGTAAAGCCTTCGATCGAGGTCTCCAGACGCATGATGCGCAGCCGCGCGCGTGCCTCGGCGATCACGTTCTGACGCGCGTTGGCCGAGCGCACCATCAACGTCATGCGGCCGTCGATCGGCCGGATCACCGCGTAGCGCGCGAACATGATCTTCGCGTGCGGCCGCGAAAAGCGCGCGAAGATCAGCCCGGTCGCCAACGCGATACTCGACATACCGATGAAGATTTCGAGCGTCGCGATCCAGTGCGCGTAGACGGTTTGCGGATGCATGTCGCCGTAGCCGACCGTCGCGAGGGTTTCGACGCTAAAGAAGAACGCGCCGGCGAAGCCCTTCGGAAACTGATTCGCGATCGGAGCGTCGCCGAGCATGTAGAGCATGGCGAACACGGTGTTGAGCAGCAGGAACAGCAGCGCGAGCGACACGAAGAACCCGGGCCAGCGCACGCCGAGCGCGCGGTGATACAGGTCTTGCCACAGCGGCGTCGGCATGCCGTGCGCGATCACCACGCGATCGTCGAGACGCATTTCGCGACTGCCGCGCGCGCGGCGCCTCGGCGCGCTTGCGTCGGTGTCGGTGTCGCCGAGCGTGGAAAAACGGTCTGACGGTTCGCTTGCCATCACGCGCTCGTGGGGATGAAGACGTGCACAGCGTAGCATGGTGTGCATTGTGCGCGCTGCGCGAGTTTCCGCGCGGTGCGAAGGCGGCGCGGCGCGATGTATCGCCAGGTGCGAGGTTGCGCGATGCCGTCGTCGAAATGCTTCCGGGCGCGTCCCGGATTTCAGGCTGGGTCAGGTTGCATCACGCGCGGCGTGCGGGTTGGGCGCAGCCGCGCGCCACACCCACCCCCCGCCGTCACGGAAACACGCGCGGCTTCGGAATTCCCGCTCCATGCTCGATATCGTCGACCGCCTGCCGATGCGCACTTTCCACCGCTTCGGACTGCTCGGCATAACCCGCGTCGCCGCCGACCGTGGTCCACGCCTTGACGGCCTTCTCGCGATGACGGATTTCGTATTCCGCGTCCCAGCGCGCGCCACTGAGTTCGAGCGGACGAACGTGGATCGAATACACGCCGTATTGGAACAGCTGTTCAGCCATGATCGCCTCCAGCCGGCCGATCCGGCAGCGGCGCGCCGATGCGCGAGGACGCGCGACGCGCTGCCCCTTGGTTCGGCCTACAGTTCGATTTCCCCGAGGATACGATGTGCGAGCGCTTTGGCTTCTTCGAGCGCTTCTCCTGGCGTCGACGACGTCGAGTCGACTTCGTAGAGCGTGGTTTCCTGATCGGCGCTGGGTTCGCCTTCGTCGCGAGCGAGGGTGACGACACCTTGCCAGGCGTCATGTGCGACTTCTCTTATCGACGCGGTGGCCGTGTAGAGCCCTTTGGTGTAGGTGACGTCTTCCATGGCCTCGCTCCTTTTCGCAAAGGTTTCGATGTTTTCATCCTAGCACGGCGTGGCGGGATCGGTTCCCGCCCGGGGCGGCTTCGCGCCGCGCGACGTGCTCGACATCCGTTACGCTACGCGCGCCCCAGGGCAGCAGAATTACAGCGCCGCGTTTCCTGAGAAACTCCCCTGAGTCAGGTCGCTTTGGCCTGAAGGACATAGCCCAGGGACTCGGCCCGGCGCGTCAGGTTGTTCAGGACCCGCTGCCGGTAACGTTCCTCATAATAGGCTGCGCCTGGATCGACATATTCCATGCCGTAGCGCAGTGTGTTGTAGAAGAGCGCCGCGATCTTGCGTGCGGTGGCAGTGACGGCCTTCGCCTTGCCGATGCGGGCTGACAGCCGTCGGTAGAAGCCGCCCAGAGCGGTGTCGGTCCTGCCGACCGTGACGGCGGCGAGCCGCAACGCGGCAGCGGCCTTGCTGGAGGAGCGGCGCGTTTTCGAAGACAGGATCTTGCCGCCCGAGATCTTGTTGCCAGGTGCGAGGCACAGCCATGACGTGAAGTGCTTCACGCTCGGCCAGCGGGACATGTCGTTGCCGCATTCGGCAATGAGCTTGAGCGCCACGTAGGGTCCCAGGCCGTGAATCTGCGTCAGGTCGACACCGAGCATCCCGTACAGCGCAGCACGCACGTCGAATGAGAAGTCGTTTGACTGCTTGCCTCGATGTCGCGCTGCCGGCAGTGGCGCGGCGACGGGTTCGATGCCAGCCTGCAACTGCTTGAGCGCGATTTCGATCCGCTGATCGCATTGCGTCACCTGGGTCTGGTAGAAGTCGTACAGGGCCACGGCCTGGGTGAGCTCGAACACGTGCTCGGGCTGGTAATGACCGCCCAGCGCTTCACGGATTGTCTCGATGGAGGCTTTGCAGCGCATGTCGCGATGCTGTGCAAGGACATCGGTATCGCGCTCACCCGCGACGATCGCCCGGATGATCTTCATGCCGGTGACGCCTGTGATGTCCTGAACGACGTGATGCAACTGTACATTCATCTGCATCATTGCCTTCTGCATATGCTGGATATGGGACGCCGCATATTCCAGCAGGCGCTCCCGCTGCCGCAGATAGGATCGTAGCGTGGCCACGTCCTGTCGGGGGCGGAAGCTGGCGCGCAGCAGTCCGTACCGGTGCAGCTTCTGCAGCCACTGGGCATCGTTCACATCGCTCTTGCGGCCCGGTACGCTCTTTGCCTCCCGGGCGTTGACCAGCAACACCTCGAAACCATAAGACTCGAGGATTTCGAACACGGGAAGCCAGTAAATCCCGGTCGACTCCATCACGACAGTCGTGACCTTGACCTGCCTGAGCCACCTGGCAAGTTCGTGAAGATCGGCGGTGAAGCTGCGGAACGAACGCACTGGGTCCTCGGCGCATTCGGGTCCAACCGCGACCACGTGAAACTGTGCGCCGACATCGATGCCTGCGGCGTGCGGATTGACAACGGACATATCGGTGCGGCGAGCGACGGTTCGCCTCGGTTTGGGCTGTGCCATGTCTGGCCCTCCTGGTCATGGAAGTGCCAAAGGGCGGGACTGCGGTATCTATCACTTTCCTGAACGGGATCACCTCACGGTGTCACCAATGCCGGGTCCGCATCGGTCCCTGGACCATGTTTTTTAACGGGATGAGTCACCAGTAAGCGGACGGCCGCTCCCTTCAGCGTGGCCAGTGTAGGACTTGCCCGGAGTTTCTGCTCCTTGGGGAGGGCATGGCCCTTTGGATGTTTTATAGCAGCGCGACCACCTCGTCGAGCGTCGGCGCATGCGCGCCGGCGTGGCCGCAAGCCGCCGCGCCGGCCGCGAGCGCAAACGCGAGATGCTCGGGCCACCCGCGTTGCGGCGCGCTCATCAGGCTGAACAGCAGACCGCCGATCGACGCATCGCCCGCGCCGACCGTATCGACCACTTCGACGCGCGGCGGTTTCGCCTCGATCATCGCGGCGCCTTCTAGCAGCATCGCCGCTTCGGGGCCGCGCGTGACGAGCACGGTGGCGGCGGGATTCATCGCGCGCAGTTGCGCGAGCGCGGCGGCTTCATCGCTGGTCTTGAAGATCATGCGCAGGTCTTCGTCCGATACCTTGATCAGATCCGCAAGCGCGGCCATCTTACGCAGCGTCGGCTCGTAGCCGTGCTCCATCAGGTTGCGATAGTTCGGATCGAAGCTGATCTTCACGCCGTGCGAACGCAACTCGGCGGCGAGCTTCGCCAGTGTGTCGCCGAGCGGCTGACGCACGAGGCTGATGCAGCCGAAGTGCGCCCACTTCACCGCGTTCATCCAACCGGCGGGCAGCTTCGCTGGATCGAACGCGAGGTCGGCGCCGTTCTCGCCCATGAAGAAGTACGCGGGCGGATGCGTCTGATGCACGATCGCGAGCAGCGGCGGGCGCTCGACGCGCTGCAGGAAGCGCATGTCGAGGCCGGCCGCGACGCTCGCGTGCCACAGCTCGTCGGAAAAGTTATCGACGCCGAGCGAGCCCGCGCTCGCGGTCGGCAGGCCGAGCCGCGCGACGCAGCGCGCGACGTTCCAGCCCGCGCCGCCCGGACGCGACAGCCAGTGCGATGCGCCGGTGCGCACGAGATCGGTCAGGATGTCGCCGGCGGATATGAAAACGGGGAGTTCGGTTGTCGCGCTCATTGTGCTTTCTCCGCGGAAGCCGCTGCGGCGGGAGCGGCTGATTCAGCCGCAGCGTTTTCGCCGAGCGCATGGGCGAGCACTTCGTAGCACGCGCCCATCGTGTGATAGTCGGTCTTGCCGGCCGGGCTCTTTTCGTCGCTGTACTTGCGGTTGTCGCAGGTCAGGATGCGATACCACGCGCCGTACCTGTGATCGACGAAGTGCGTCCAGCAATAGCGCCAGATCTCGTCGTACCAGTCCCAGAAGCGCTCGTTGCCGGTGCGCTTGCCGAGCAGCGCGGCGGTCGCGAACGTTTCGGCCTGCACCCAGAAGTACTTGTCGTGATCGCACACGGTGCCGTCGGGGCCAAAGCCGTAGTAGAGGCCGCCGTGGTCTTCGTCCCACGCGTGCGTCATCGCGGCGTCGAACAGTTCGATCGCGCGCGGCAGCAGCCACGGCAGCGGACGGAAGCGTTCGAGAATCAGCAGCAGCTTCGCCCATTCGGTCTGATGACCGGGCTGAAAGCCCCACGGACGGAAGATGTTCGAGCTGTCCTCTTCGTTGTAGTGCCAGTCGACCGACCAGTCCGCGTGAAAGTGCTCCCACACGAGCCCTTGCGACAGCTTCGCCTGGCGCAGCGTGATATTCGACGCGACGCGCTCGGCGCGATCGAGATACACCAGATGACCGGTCGCTTCGTGCGCGGCGAGCAGCGCCTCGGTGGTATGCATGTTCGCGTTCTGCCCGCGATACGTGCTGACACGCCAGTCGGCCGACGCGTCGTCGGCATAGAGGCCGGCGGCGGCGTCCCAGAAGCGGTGCTCCATCAGTTCGAAGGTCGCGCCGATCATCGGCTTCGCTTCCTCGATGCCGGCCATCGCCGCGTGCGAGTACGCGAGCAGCACGAACGCGAGGCCGTAGCAGTGGCGCGTCGCGTCGAGCGTGCGCTGTTTGCCGTCGCGCCATTCGATTTCCCAGTCGTAGCCCTCGTGCTGCGAGTCCCAGTGCGCGTCGCGCAGAAAGCGCAGGCCGTGGCGCGTGTATTCGAGGTGCTTCGGGTCGCCGAACTGCCGGTATGCCATCGCGTAGTTGAACACGTAGCGGCAACTGCTGACCAGGTGGCGCGTGGTGCGGTTGTAGATCGAACCGTCGTCGCGGAAGAAGTGGTAGAAGCCGCCGCTCGGGTCGAGCACGTTCGGCGCGTAGAAGCGCAGCGTGTCCTCGATGTGCGTGAGCAGAAACTCGCGCTTGCGGAAGCTGGCGACCGGCGGCGCCTTCGCGGCGTCGGTGGAAAGTTGAAGCGGATCGGTTAGCGTCATGGCGTTTTCACCAAAGTACTGGCACGGGCAACGAGTTGAACGGGCAAGCGGACTTCGAGTTCGGCGGGCGAGTCTTCGAGCAGCAGTTCGACCCCGCGTCGGCCGAGCGCTTCCTTGTCGACCGCGATCGTCGATAGCGGCGGGGTAGCGTGGGCGGCGGCGGGGATGTCGTCGAAACCGATGATCGCGATGTCGTCGGGCACGCTGAGGCCGCGCGCGAGGCACACGCGCAGCGCGGCAAGCGCGGCGGCGTCGTTGAATGCGAATACGGCGTCGGGGCGCGGGCCCGGCGCGTCGAGCAGGCGCTGCATCGCGCGCGCGGCGCCGGTGTCGGGATCGAGCCCAGCGTCGATGTTCACTTCGAGCGACGGGTCGAACAGCAGTCCCGCTTCGAAGAACGCGCGCCGGTAGCCGAGCGCGCGCTCGGCGATGCTGAAATGCGCGAGCGAGCCGCCGATGAACGCGACGCGCTTGCGCTGCTGCGCGAACAGATGGCGCATCGCGAGCGTGGCGCCGCCGGCGTTGTCGAGATTGACCGAGCGCAAGCCCGGCGACCATAGATCGATCAGCACCAGCGGGCGTTGCATCGCGACCAGCGTGGCGAGCGTTTCGGGCTCGACGAAGCCGGCGATCGCGACGGCGTCGGGCGCATGCAGGCGCATCTGATGAATTACGTCCTCGGTCGGCCCGGCAGTCAGCACTGACGGCACGATGCCGCGCTCGCGGCACGCGTCTTCGACACCGTGCAGCACGTGCGAGAAGAACGGGCTCGCGGCGAAGTTGTTGTGCTGACGATGCAGCAGGAAAGTTAGCCGGCGGATGCGCGGACGCAACTGCGCCGGGTCGTAGCCGAGCTGGCGCGCCGCTTCGACGACGCGCTCGCGCGTGGCCTCGGAAAGGCCCGGCTGATTCTTGAGCGCGCGCGACACGGTGCCGATCGAAACGCTGGCCGCGCGGGCGACGTCGCGGATGGTTGTGGCCATCGAATGAAACTGCCGCGCGAGGCGAGGCAGCACGGGTTCAGGTCGGGCGATTGTATAGTAAAACGCAGCTGAAGCTGCCCGCAAAACGCCCGTATGACACCCGTAAATACCCGTATTTTATGGACTTATTTGAAATTAAAGTGTTTAGTAAAAACAACTAAACACCACGCGGGATGCCGTTTTCGAGACGGTTCGAGAATCGTCCTATGCCATCCGGCCGAGGCGACAGCGAGAGCGTTTGCGCGTGAAATAACGACAAAGGCCAGTGAAGAGCCAAAAGAAAAGCCGCCCGAAGGCGGCTTGCTTTACACGATCAAAACGACGCTCAGGGAGGGCGCTTATGAATGTCCTGTTTGCATTGCGTGTGTTTTCAACGGCGCGCGACGGCGGCGGCGGGTCGCCGCGCCGCGGCATTGTTCTCGCCGCTGAGGTCGCGGGCGCCCCAGCGTTGCGCGAGCGCGGCGCAGACCATCAGCTGGATCTGGTGGAACAGCATCAGCGGCAGCACCACGGCGCCGACCGCATGCGACGCGAAGATCACTTTGGCCATCGGCACGCCGGCGGCGAGGCTCTTCTTCGAGCCGCAGAAGATGATCGTGATCTGGTCCGCGCGGTTGAAGCCGAGCCGCTTGCTCGCGAAGATCGTCACGGCCAGCGCGAGCGCGAGCAGCACGGCGTTTACCACGACGAGGCCGCCGAGCGCCGACAGCGGAATCGTGTGCCACAGGCCTTCGGTGACGGCCTCGCTGAACGCGCCGTACACCACGAGCAGGATCGAGCCCTGGTCGACGAACTTCAGCACGCCGCGATTCTTCTCGATCCACTTGCCGATCAGCGGGCGCAGCAGTTGGCCGGCAACGAACGGCACGAGCAGTTGCAGCACGATGTTGCCCATCGTATGCCACGGCGACGCACCGCCGCTCGCGGCCTGATTCGTCACGATGACGCTGACGAGTGCTGGAGTGACGAAGATGCCGAGCAGGCTCGAGGCGGACGCGCTGCATACCGCGGCCGGCACGTTGCCCTTGGCAATGGACGTGAACGCGATCGACGACTGGACCGTCGATGGGAGCGTGCAGAGGAAGAGGACGCCGGCGTAGAGCGACGGCGTGACCAGCGGCGAGAGGACCGGTTTAAGCGCGAGGCCGAGCAGCGGAAACAGCGCGAACGTGCTCAGCAGCACCACGACGTGAAGGCGCCAGTGCGTCGCGCCCGCAATGATCGCCTCGCGTGACAGCTTGGCGCCGTGCAGGAAGAACAGCAGGCCGACCGCGATGTTCGTCACCCAGTCGAACCCCACGGCGGCCTGTCCATGAACGGGCAGGAAGCTGGCGAGGATCACGGTGCCGACGAGGCACAGGGTGAAGTTATCGGGCAGGAATTTCGCGCGGGCCATGTCGCAATCTCGATTCAATGAGGCGGTGTAAGCATGGGACGGGCCTGTCAGGGCGGGGTCCATGCCAATGGAAAGCGGCTATTGTTGTCGAAAACCGATTGAAAACACAAATTCATTTGCCGAATCGATTAATGAGGTTTGCGCATTGCCCCCCAATCAGGCCGAGGCCATTTGCGCGACGCGCCAGGTTTCAGTATTGGCGAGGTGCTCTCCCGCGACAAACCGTTTAACCGTTGACGTTGCAAGCGCCGTTTATTTGCAACAACCGGCGCCCGCGCGGACCAGGCGAAAACGCCGGCCAGCAAGCCGCCGAGGCGCGTCCGCATGAGGGCTCCGGCGCGGAAAAACGCCGCAGTAACAGGGCGTTACATCCACCGACGAGACCTAACACTTTTTGGCTCGACACCCTCTGCCCCCGACCATAAATTACTCGTTCAAACGCCGCAGGGATGCCCTGCGCCGCGACACGAACGCGGCGCTTTTCTCCTCCCGCAACAGGTCCATCGCAGCTCGAACGGTGGATTTCAGGCAAGTCTTCGGGCGTGAGAGTCACAAGGTGGACGGGTTGTCGAGAACGAGGCACTGGGCGTGGGGCGCGGTCATCGCCGTGCTGTGCTCGTTCGCCTATGCGAAGGGGACGGATGGGCCGCATGGCGGCGGTGCCGCCGCGGGCGGCGCTTATTCGCGCGACGCTGCCGGGCGCGCACCGCGCATGGAGATGCGTGGCGACGGCCGTTATTCCGGTGCGGGCGGCGCACCTGCTCCGCGCGGCTCGCACAATGCGACGGCTTCTCATGACGCACGCGCGCAGCGCGGCAGCCCGAGTATCGCGGACGCCAATTTCGGTTACGGCTTCGGCAGCTACAAGTCCGGCATGCGCCGTGTCGGCGATCCGTCCAGCTATGCGGGCGCGATCACGCCGGTCAGCGCCGAGTCGCGTCCGGTGCCGCATCCCCCGTCCAACATGCCGATACGCAACGGCTCGATCCGCGCCGACGTCGCCCGTTACAACGAAGAGCGTGGCGCAGCGCGCCCGATGCAACGCCCCGCCGACGATCCGCGGCAGCCGGGCGGTTCACCGTATCGGAATTAGCTGAGCGCGATTTCGCAAACCACCTAACCGCGACAACCGCGGTCTCGAAACCCGTCTTCCAGATCCCTTCCCGCGATCCCTCGCGCGGCTTCGCGCGCCTCCCTCTGCGCCGTAGCCCCGAATCTGACGTTTCGACGCCACACTTTTTTGAAAACACCCGGCATCGAAGTACCGGTCAGGGTCAAATCTTGGCATTCTGCCGCGTCGCGTCATCGGCCCGTCATTTAAGGCGTTCACGCACGCTGTGGCGCGCCGTTCGCCGCATGCCGCATTGCGTCCAGGGGGCGGCGCCAGTCCGCTCTGAAGCGTCGTATCAAGCCGATAACCGACCAAACTAATCAGACCGATATACCCGCAATAAGCAGCGATATTTTTGTTTATAAAAATGGTCCGCAAAGATGGAACCCGCCCAGATTGACTCGACGATCGAACGGATAACAACAACGTTTCGCGCGAGCTCCCCCTTTCGCACAGCCACACCCTTTTGACAAAAATTGGAGAATCCATGAACACAAGCCTCAGCAGCGCGCTGAAGACTACTCTCAAGGCCACCGCATGCGTCGCCGCGCTGGCGGGCGCGTCGTCGGCGTTCGCGCAATCGAGCGTGCAGCTCTACGGCCAGGTCGACGAATGGGTCGGCTCGCAGAAGTTTCCGGGTGGCAAGACCGCGGTGGTCGTGTCGGGCGGTGGCATGTCGACGTCGTACTGGGGCTTCAAGGGGACCGAGGATCTGGGCAACGGCTACAAGGCGATCTTCACTATCGAAGGCTTCTTCCGCGCGCAAACCGGCGAGTACGGCCGCTTCACCGGCGACACGACGTTCTCGCGCAATGCTTACGTCGGCATCGAATCGCCGTACGGCACGGTGACCGCCGGCCGTCTGACCACGCCGCTGTTCGTGTCGACGATCCTGTTCAACCCGTTCGTCGATTCGTACTGGTTCTCGCCGATGGTCTATCACGTGTACCTCGGCCTGGGCACGTTCCCGACCTACACGACCGACCAGGGCGTGACCGGCGACTCCGGCTGGAACAACGCGGTGTCGTATGCGACGCCGAACTTCAACGGTCTGTCGGCGACGGCGATGTACGCGCTCGGCAACACGACCCAGAATGGCGCGAAGAAGTGGAGCGGCCAGGTGCTGTACTTCCACGGGCCGTTCGCGGCGACGGCGGTGTACCAGTACGTGAACTTCAACAACGTGCCGGGCGACCTCGGCAGCTTCGAAACGTCGGGCGTGCCGGGTCTGCGCAGCCAGAGCGTCGCGCAGGCGGGCGTGTCGTACGACCTGAAGTTCGTCAAGCTGTACGGCCAGTACATGTACACGTACAACGACCAGCAGGTCACGAGCTGGCACGTCAACACGGGACAGGGCGGCGTCACGGTGCCGTTTGGGCCGGGCACGGTGATGGCGTCGTATGCGTATTCGCGTAACGGCGGCGGTTCTAACCAGACGCGCCAGACGGCGGCGGTCGGCTACGACTATCCGCTGTCCAAGCGCACCGATGTCTATGCCGCGTACCTGTATGACCACATCACCGGTCAGTCGAGCGGCAATACATATGGCGCGGGGTTGCGCGCGAAGTTCTGATCTCGGCCCACGGTGTCACCGCAAAGCCCGCGTTCCGCCCGGAACGCGGGCTTTGTCGTTTTCGGGTGCCGTCGAGTACGAGCGTTTGCTGCCGTCCTTTTGATAAACCCGGCAAAATGACGTCGATTGATTCCTGAAGCGAGCGACTGAGATGGACACCCTCGTCAGCATGAAAGTGTTTCGCCACGTGGTCGAAGCCGGCAGTTTCGTCGGCGCGGCGGAGAAGATGGAGATGTCGGCGGCGATGGCGAGCAAGCATGTGATGCATCTGGAGCAGCAGCTCGGCGCGCGGCTCCTGAACCGCACCACGCGCCGCGTCGCGCCGACCGAGGCAGGCCGCGAGTACTACGAGCGGCTGAGTCAGGCGCTCACCGAGCTCGACGAAGCCGGCCAGGCGGTCGGCGCGGCAAGCGTCGTGCCGCACGGGCGGCTGCGGGTGTCGTCGCTGTCGGCGTTCGGCCTGAATCACGTGATGGCCGCGGTCGCGGACTACGCCGCGCAGTACCCGCAGGTCACCGTCGATATGACACTGTCCGACCGCGTCGTCGAGCTGATTGACGAGGGCTTCGACGTCGCGATCCGCGCGTCGCCTGGCGGGCTCAAGTCGTCGTCGCTGATCGCGCGGCAGATCGCGACCGCGCATCTGGTGCTGTGCGCATCGCCCGCCTATCTGCGCAAGCATGGCACGCCGAAGAGCGTCGCCGATCTCGCGCGCCACAACTATCTGCAGTACGCGGGCGTATCGGCGCTCGAAGTCGCGACCGGCGACGCGGGCTCGCGTGTGCGCCTGTCGGGCAACCTGATCGTCAATCAGCTCGAGGCGCAGCGCGTGGTCGTGCTGCATGGCGCGGGCATCGCGATGCTGGGCACCGAGGTGATCGGCAGCGATCTCGCCGAAGGGCGGCTCGTGCCGCTGCTCGTCGACCAGGTGCCGCCGCGGGAGCTGCCGATCCACGTCGTCTACACGAGCCGACGGCATCTATCGGCCAAGGTGCGCTCATTCGTCGATTTTCTGGCGGCGCGGTTCGCAAGCGAATCGCTGTGGCCGTCGCTCGACGAGATCAAGGCGTTGGCGGTGCGGTAGCGTTTCGCGAAGCACCGAACCTACGTCGCCAATCGCCCGCCCCGCGCCCCGGCGCCGTGTTACCCCATTTCTATATACTGACTGTGAACACCCGTCAGTCAAATGATCTGGGGGAGACATGACCGATCTGTCCACGCCGCAGCGTGCCGGCAGCCACGAGCTGCCCGCGGGCCGGCGCTTGCGCTTCGTCACCGCCGCCGCGCTGTTCGACGGCCACGACGCGTCGATCAACATCATGCGGCGCATCCTGCAGGCAAGCGGCGTCGAGGTGATCCACCTCGGCCACAACCGCTCCGTCGCCGAAGTCGCGACTGCCGCGCTCAACGAGGACGCCGACGGCGTCGCCGTGTCGAGCTATCAGGGCGGCCACAACGAATACTTCCGCTACCTGGTGGATTTGCTGCGTGCAAGCGGCGGCGAGCGCATCAAGGTATTCGGCGGCGGCGGGGGCGTGATCGTCCCCGAGGAAATTGCCGCGCTCGAACGCGACGGCGTCGAAAAAATCTACTCGCCGCACGACGGTCAGCGGCTCGGTCTGCAAGGCATGATCGATGACATGATCGCCCGCTGCGTCGAAGGGGCGCGCGCGGCCGACGCGGCGCGGCCGACGCCGGTGCGCGAATGGCTCGCCGAGCTGGCCGCGCGGCCATTGCCGCGTTGCGGTGAGGCCCATGCTCCGCACGCTGGCACTGCTCCTGGCTCGCACCCCGCCGATCCCGCCGCGCCGATCTTCCGCCGCCTCGCGCAACTGATCAGCGCGTTCGAAACGAACAGCGTCGACGCCGCCGCGCGCGACCAGCTAGCGACGCTCGCGCAAGCGCCACGCATCCCGGTGCTGGGCATCACCGGCACCGGCGGCGCGGGCAAGTCGTCGCTGACCGACGAGCTGATCCGCCGTTTCCGGCTCGATTACGGCGACACGCTGAACATCGCCGTGCTCGCGATCGATCCGTCGCGCCGAAAATCCGGCGGCGCGCTGCTTGGCGACCGCATCCGCATGAATGCGATCGGCGATTGGGGCGGCGGCGCCCGCATCTATATGCGCTCGATGGCGACGCGTGAGGCATCGACCGAACTCTCCGATTCGCTACCCGCCGCGCTGATGCTGTGCAAGGTGGCGGGCTTCGATCTGATCGTCGTCGAGACTTCGGGGATCGGTCAGGGCGATGCGGCGATCGTGCCGTTCGTCGACGAATCGCTGTACGTGATGACGCCGGAGTTCGGCGCCGCGAGCCAGCTAGAGAAGATCGACATGCTCGACTTCGCGAGCTTCGTCGCGATCAACAAGTTCGATCGCAAGGGTGCGCAGGATGCGCTGCGCGACGTCGCGAAGCAGGTGCAGCGCAATCGCGGGGACTTCGCGACATCGCCCGACGCGATGCCAGTGTTCGGCACGATCGCGTCGCGCTTCAACGACGACGGTGTGACCGCGCTGTACCGGCGCATCGCTAATGGGCTGCGCACGCATGGCCTGCGCGAGGGCGGCGCACGGCTCGGCGCGACCGAAGGCCTGCGCTTTTCGAGCAACCTGCATGCGATCGTGCCGCCCGCGCGCGTGCGCTATCTGGCCGACATCGCGCAGACGGTACGCGGCTATCGAGCGCGGGCCGACGCGCAGGCGCAAATCGCGCGGGAACGCTGGCAGATCGTCGAGACGCGCCGCATGCTCGGCGAGGCGGGCAGCGACGGCTCGTCGCTCGATGCGCTGATCGACCAACGCGGCGCCGCGCTCGGCGAGCGCGAACGCAAGCTGCTCGACGCGTGGCCGCAAACGGTGGCCGCCTATGCGGGCGACGAACATGTGGTGCGCATCCGCGAGCGCGAAATCCGCACCGCGCTGACGGTCACGACGCTGTCCGGCTCCGAAATCCGCAAAGTGTCGCTGCCGAAATTCGTCGATCACGGCGAGATCCTGCGCTGGCTGATGCTCGACAATCTGCCCGGCTATTTCCCATTCACCGCTGGCGTGTTTCCGTTTCGTCGCGAGAACGAGGACCCGACGCGCATGTTCGCGGGCGAGGGCGATCCGCAGCGCACGAATCGTCGCTTCAAGTTGCTGTCGGAAGGCATGCCGGCCAAACGGCTATCCACCGCGTTCGACTCGGTGACGCTTTACGGTGAGGAGCCGCACGAGCGCCCGGACATCTACGGCAAGGTCGGCAATTCGGGTGTGTCGGTCGCGACGCTCGACGACATGAAGACGCTGTATGACGGCTTCGATCTGTGCTCGCCGGATACGTCGGTCTCGATGACGATCAACGGCCCCGCGCCGACGATCCTCGCGATGTTCTTCAACGTCGCGATCGACCAGCAGATCGCGCTGGGCGAGCAACAGCAAGGCTGCCCGTTGACCGAAGCCGAACTCGCCGCAACGCGCCGCGCCGCGCTCGAAAACGTGCGCGGCACCGTGCAGGCCGACATCCTGAAAGAAGACCAGGGGCAGAACACCTGCATCTTCTCGACCGAATTCAGCCTGAAGGTGATGGGTGACATTCAGGCGTATTTCGTCGAACACGGCGTGCGCAATTTCTATTCGGTGTCGATTTCCGGCTATCACATCGCCGAGGCCGGCGCGAACCCCATCTCGCAGCTCGCGTACACGCTCGCGAACGGCTTCACCTACGTCGAGGCGTATCTCGCGCGCGGCATGTCGATCGACGACTTCGCGCCGAATCTGTCGTTCTTCTTCTCGAACGGTATGGACCCGGAATACACGGTGCTCGGCCGCGTCGCGCGACGCATCTGGGCGGTCGCGATGCGCGAGCGCTATGGCGCGAACGAGCGCAGTCAGAAGCTCAAGTATCACGTGCAGACGTCGGGCCGCAGCCTGCACGCGCAGGAGATCGATTTCAACGACATCCGCACGACGCTGCAGGCGCTGATCGCGATCTACGACAACTGCAACTCGCTGCACACCAATGCGTTCGACGAAGCGATCACGACGCCGACCGAGGAATCGGTGCGCCGCGCAGTTGCGATCCAGCTGATCATCAATCGCGAATGGGGGCTCGCGAAGAACCAGAATCCGAATCAGGGCAGCTTCGTGATCGACGAATTGACCGATCTGGTCGAGGAAGCGGTGCTAGCCGAATTCGAGCGGCTGACAGAGCGCGGCGGCGTGCTCGGCGCGATGGAAACCGGCTATCAGCGCGGACGGATTCAGGACGAGTCGATGCTGTACGAGCATCGCAAGCATGACGGCTCGTATCCGATCGTCGGCGTGAACACGTTCCTGAGCGCGCATCCGCATGAAGCGCCGCGGCCGCTGGTGCTCGCGCGTTCCACCGACGCGGAGAAGCAGAGTCAACTGCGGCGGTTGCGCGACTTCCAGACGCGCCACCGCGAGGCCGCGCCCGAGGCGCTCGAACGCCTGAAGCGCGCGGTGATCGACGACGGCAACGTGTTCGCGGTGCTGATGGACGTGGTGCGCGTGTGTTCGCTCGGGCAGATCACCCACGCGCTGTTCGAGGTGGGTGGGCAGTATCGGCGGAATATGTAGGCCGCGAGCGGGCGCCCCGGCCCGCTCCGTTCTTCACCTCAGCGCGCGATGCCGAGCCGCGCCTTCGCGTCGTCGTATTCGTTCTTCAGACGCCGCACGAGTTCGGCGACGTCCGGCACGTCGTCCATCAGGCCGACGCCCTGGCCCGCGCCCCAGATGTCCTTCCACGCCTTCGCCTTGTCGCCGCCGAAGTTCATCCTGGTCTTGTCCGATTCGGGCAGCGCGTCGGGATCGAGGCCCGCGTTCGTAATGCTCTCGCGGATGTAGTTGCCGTGCACGCCGGTGAACAGATTCGTGTAGATGATGTCCGACGCCTTCGCATTGATGATCGCCTGCTTGTAGCTGTCGACCGCGTGCGCTTCTTTGGTGGCGATGAAGCGCGTGCCCATGTACGCGAGGTCCGCGCCCATCGCCTGCGCGGCGAGAATCGAGCCGCCGTTGGCGATCGAGCCCGACAGCACGATCGGGCCGTCGAAAATGCGCCGCACCTCGCCGACCAGCGCGAACGGCGAGGTGGTGCCAGCGTGGCCGCCCGCGCCCGATGCGACCAGAATCAGCCCGTCGACGCCGGCTTCCAGCGCCTTCTGCGCATGACGCAGATTGATCACGTCGTGCAGCACGATGCCGCCGTAGCTATGCACCGCATCGACGATCTCGCGTGCCGGCGCGCGCAGGCTGGTGATGAAGATCGGCACCTTGTGCTCGACGCAGACGCGCACGTCATGCTCGAGCCGCGCATTCGACTGATGAACGATCTGATTGACCGCGATCGGGCCGATCACCGCATCCGGGTTCGCGGCCTTGTGCCCGGCGAGTTGCGCCTGGATCTGCGTCAGCCATTCGTCGAGCAGCTCGGCCGGACGCGCGTTGAGAGCAGGGAACGAGCCGACGATACCGGCCTTGCACTGCGCCAGCACGAGTTCGGGATAGCTGACGATGAACATCGGCGAAGCGACGACGGGCAGCGCGAGGTTTTGCAGAACGGCGGGCAATGCCATGGTGCGAGTCTCCAGGTGGGGCCAACCGGTGCGACGTGCGCCCGGCGAATAGATGAATGAGTTTAGCGGCACACGGCTTGCGGCGGGTTGACCGGCGAATGCGTGTGGCAATCGAACGAAACCGGCGTCCGAAGTCGCGGCAAACATTTAAGAACGGTCGTTCGATTATAGGCGAAGCGGGCGACCCACCCACGGTAGGCCCGTTTGGAACGGTTCGAAGGAGTATTCAGGTTCCATGTCTGCGTGGGATATCCCACCTCGCACGGACCTGTTGGCCTTCTACAATGCACGGACCTCAAACGATCAACGAGACGTCATGGCCTTCGAAAATTTCACGTCTTTTCGCGTCGCCGTGGGCGATGTCGACATTTTCGGAGTGAAGGGCGGTGCCGGGCCGCCTCTGCTTCTGCTGCACGGCCATCCGCAATCGCATCTGATCTGGGAACGCTGCGCCGCGCCGCTCGCGCAGCACTTCACGGTGATCGCAACCGATCTGCGCGGCTATGGCGCGTCGGGCAAACCGCCGAGCGATGCCGCGCACGCACCGTATTCGAAACGCGTGATGGCCGCCGACCAGGTCGCGGTGATGCGCCACTTCGGCTTCGAGCGCTTCCTCGTCTGTGCGCACGATCGCGGCGCGCGCGTCGCGCACCGGATGGCGCTCGATCATGCCGAGGCGGTCGAGCGTTTGATGCTGCTCGATATCGCGCCGACACTCGCGATGTACGAAGCCACCGACCGCGCGTTCGCAACGCACTACTTCCACTGGTTCTTCCTGATCCAGCCCGAGCCGCTGCCCGAAACGTTGATCGGCGCAAATCCGGCCGCCTATGTCGACGCGGTGATGGGCGGACGTCACGCGGGTCTCGCACCGTTCGATCCCACCGCGCTCGACGCGTATCGGGCGGCGCTCGCCCAACCGGGTGCGGTGCACGCGATGTGCGAGGACTATCGCGCGTCGGCGAGCATCGACCTCGAACATGATCGCGCCGATATCGAGCGCGGCAACAAGATCGGCTGTCCGCTGCGGGTGCTGTGGGGCGACAAGGGAGTGATCGAAAAATGCTTCGATGCGCTCGACGAATGGCGGCATGTCGCGCGCGACGTGAGCGGCCGCGCGCTATCGTGCGGGCACTATCTGCCCGAGGAAGCGCCGGACGAACTGGTCGCCGAGATGCTGTCGTTTTTCGAGACGCTCGAACAATAAGCGCCGGGCTGCTTCGCGCGACCTTCGTTTGACCTGCGATGGACCTTCGTTAGCCGAGTGGCGGCAGCCGTCGCGCGACCGGCGTCGACTTGACGATCGCCGTGCTGGTCTCCGCGCGCTCGGTCACTTTCGACAGGATCTCGTCGAGCTGCTCGATCGAATGCAGGTACAGGCGGCAGATGAAACAGTCGTCGCCAGTCACCTTGTCGCATTCGACGAACTCCGGAATGCGCCGGATCACTTCCTCCACCAGATGCAGCTGCCCGGGCAGCGGCTTCACGCGCACTATCGCCTGCAGCGTGAAGCCGAGCGCGCGCGGATCGATCTGCACGGTGAAGCGCTCGATCACGCCCTGCGCTTCGAGCCGCCGCACCCGTTCGGCCGTGCTGGGCGCCGATAAGCCGACGACGCGCGCGAGTTCGCTGACCGGCTGGCGCGCGTCCTGCGCGAGCGCGGCGAGCAGTGCGCGGTCGGTGTCGTCGAGTGCGACCGCGCCGATCGATGCAAAGCGTTTGCTCACGAGGCCTTCGTTTATGAGGTGAAAATGCGGTAACGCTTAAGTTTAGCCATGTATTGGCGCGGGTGGATTAATTACACTGCCAGTTATGCAGTCACAATCCGGGATCGAATCATGGCTTCAAACAACGCTTCCGTCACGACCTCGAGCAGTTCGCCCAGCGACATCCGCCGTGGCGCGGCGGAGATGAGCATCGCGATGCTGATGTCGGGCACGATCGGCTGGCTCGTCGTATCGTCGCAGCAAAGCCCCTTCAATGTGGTGTTTTTCCGCTGCATTTTCGGCGGCGCGACGCTCGCGCTCGTGTGTGCCGTACTCGGCCTGTTCCGCCGCGAGCAGTTTTCGTGGAAGATGCTCGGCCTCGCGTTGCTCGGCGGCGCGGCGATCGTCGTGAACTGGGTATTGCTGTTCGCCGCGTATTCACGCGCGTCGATTTCGATGGCGACGGCCGTCTACAACACGCAGCCGTTCATGTTGGTCGGGCTCGGCGCGCTGGTGTTTCGCGAGCGCATCAGCGCATCGACGATCGCGTGGCTCGTGGTCGCGTTCGTCGGGCTCGTGTTCGTCGTGAAGGTCGAGCCGGCCGTGCTCGCGGTGCCGGGGCAGTATCTGGTCGGCGTCGCGTATGCGGTCGGCGCGGCGGCGATGTACGCGGTGTCGTCGATCATCACGAAGCGGTTGAAGGGCACGCCGCCGCATCTGCTCGCGCTGATCCAGGTATCGCTCGGCGTGCTGTTGCTCGCGCCGTTCGTACGCTTCGACGCGTTGCCGGCAAACGGCGCGCAGTGGCTCGAACTGATCGTGCTCGGCGTCGTCCATACCGGTCTCATGTACGTTCTGTTGTATGGCGCGATCCAGAAGCTGCCGACGTCGATGACAGGCGCGTTGTCGTTCATCTATCCGGTGGTCGCGATCATCGTCGACCGGCTTGCGTTCGGACAGACGCTCGCATGGATTCAGGTGCTCGGCGCCGCGCTGATTCTGCTGGCGGCGGCGGGCGTCAATCTCGGGTGGCGGATCGTGCCGCAGAGAAAGCGCTTATCGTCCACGTAATGCCGATTCGACACTCAATCGGATATTGCTACGGATTCCGGAATAACGCGCAAGCGTTCAAGCGCCTAACGCCGTTTGATGACAGATCATGTATGCATTCGTAAAACGTGGCGTCAAATTTCCGTAGGGAAATCACCGATGCGATGCAAAAACCCACACGCGTATCATTGGTAGCGACGCTGATCACGTCCAACAGATGTTCCGCCGCTCGCTTCGTCGAGCGGCTTTCTTTTTGTGTGAACGGGTTTGCGTTCCGGTGCGCTTTTCCGCCGCACGGGCCAATCACACGTTCAAGGCCGCGCGAGAATGCGCGTGCCGTCCACTTCGAGCGGTCCACCGTTCGCCGAGAGTTCCCCGATCATACCCTTCAGCAACGCTGGCCATTCGCCGCGCGGCTTCAGCATTGAGGCGGCGGCGCGCATCACGGCCGCGTCGTCGAGCATGCGAAAAAGCGTGTCCACGCTCATCTCGCGGACTTCGAGCAGCTTGAATACGATCAGCACCTTCAGCGCGTTCCTTGCGTTGCGCGCGGGATCGGCGCGCAACCAGGCGACGCGCGACATCGCGCGTTCGAGCGCCGCTTCGACATGCGTGAACGGCGCGCCGTGGCCTGGGATGACGACGCGCACGTCGAGCGTTGCGATCAGGTCGAGCACGGCTTGCTGCTCGGCGAAGCCGCTTTCGCCTTCGAGTTCGGGAAAGATCACACCGAAGCCGTTTTCCCATAGCGCGTCCGCGCTGATCAGCAAGCGCTCGTCCGCGCAATAGAGCATCAGCGAATGCGGATCGTGGCCGGGCGCGCCGAGCACCTGCCAGTCGAGCGCGCCCAGCCGCAAACGTGCGCCGGGTGCCAGCGTGCCGGTGAAGCCGAAGCGCTCGCAGGTTTGACCAGTCGCGCGAAAGCTGAGGCGAGTTTCGTCCCAGCCGCGCACGGCATCAGCTTCGGATGACGGAATCAACGTGCGGCAAGGCCACGTAGCCTGCAACAGCGCGTTGCCGCCGCAGTGATCCGAATGCAGATGCGTGTTGATGATCAGATCGAGCGGCCGCGCGCGCAACGCGTTGCGTACCAGCGCGACCGTCTGCGATGCGTGCGTCGCATAGCCGGTATCGACCAGCGCGGCGCACGCGTCGTCGATGAGCAGCACGTTGTTCGACGACAGCCAGCCGCGCTCGAACACCTGGATCGATGCGGGCAGCGCGATCATGGTGCGACCGTTCTCGCTTGCGCGTCCACGACCGCGTCGGGCTTCGGCATCACGAGGATCGTCGAGGTACCCGTCAACATCAGCTCGCCGCGCTGATTGACCACCGAACCTTCGAGATAGGTCAGATCGCCGTTCAGGCTCGGCTTCCAGTGAGCGTCGTGCACACGCCACGTGATCGTCAGGGTGTCGTGCGCCTGCACTGCCTTCTTCAGCTTGATATCGAATTCGAGGCCGAGCGGTTGCGCGTAAGTAGAGAAATGCGTGGCGAGCAGCGCCATGAAATACGCGGTGGGTTGCGTGCCCGATGCGATCAAGCCTCCAAAGCGGCTTTGCGCGGCATACGCTTCATCGTGATGCAACGGGTTCAGATCGACGACGAGCGTCGCGAACGATTTGATCGAATCCACCGACAACTCGAGCGTCGAACTGAACGTTTCACCGGGCGTCACGATGCGCGGCGCGGCGTTCATTGCTTCTCCTTCGTCGTCGATGTCGTGCGCAGCGCCATTAACGTCGCGTGGCGCACTTCGATCGCGTCCCACACCGCGCGCTTCGCGTCGTTGTCGAGCGTCGACCAGCCGGCGATTTCGTCGATCGTGCGCAGGCATCCTTCGCACCAGCCGGTCGATGCATCCATCCTGCACACGCTGATGCACGGCGACGGCACGCAACCGTCTTCGTCCCTGTCGTCGTAATCGTTGCTGCTCGCCATCGTGTTCAGGCCGGCTCGCGCAACGCGACATCGACGACCGGCGCACCTGTGAGCGAGATCAGCTCCTGCGCGGTCAGATTGAACACCGCGTGCGGATGACCGGCGGCCGCCCACAGGCTCTCCAGCTCGAGCAAATCCGCATCGATCAACGTGACAGGCTCGGTCGCGTGACCGACCGGGCACACGCCACCGATCGCATAGCCGGTCTTTTCGCGCACGAACTTCGCGTCCGCGCGGCCGATCTCGCCGACCTGCGCGGCCACTTTCTTTTCGTCGACGCGATTCGCGCCGCTCGCGATCACGAGCACCGGCGTGTCGTCTTCGCGGCGCCGGAACAGGATTGACTTCGCGATCTGCGCGACCGAGCAGCCGAGTCCGGCGGCCGCTTCGGCGGAAGTCTTGCCGGTTTCCGGCAGCATCACGATTCGCCCCGCGTGACCGCGTTCGCGCAGCAGCAGCGCGACGCGGCGTGCCGAGTCGGGCAGCGCGGCGAGATCGTCGGAGTCGAAGGACGCGAGGTCGTTCATCGTTGGGGATCCTGATCGAAAATGGATAGAGCGTTTATACGCAGGTATTCGCTTCGCTACGGGCCTTCGCGAGCAGCGCTTTACCGGCGCGCGACACGTTGGGCCGGCCGATCGCGGTCGAAATGAAGTCGCCGATTTCGACCACCTGGGCGAGGTCGATACCGGTCTCGATGCCGAGGCCGTTCATCAGATACAGCACGTCTTCGGTCGCGACGTTGCCGGTCGCGCCTTTCGCGTACGGGCAACCGCCGAGCCCCGCGACCGACGCGTGAAAAATCTCGACGCCTTCGAGCAGCGCCGCGTAGATGTTCGCGAGCGCCTGGCCATAGGTGTCGTGAAAGTGTCCCGACAGATGCTCGCGCGGAAACACTTCGGTCACGGCCTCGAACACTTCGCGGGTGCGCTTGGGCGTGCCGACGCCGATCGTGTCGGCGATATCGATCTCGTCGCAGCCGAGCGCCGCGAAGCGCTTGACGACGTCGACGACCGACGCGACCGGCACTTCGCCCTGGTACGGGCAGCCGAGCGCGCACGACACGCTGCCGCGAATCCGCAGCTTATGTTGTTTCGCCGCCGCGGCGACTGGCGCGAATCGCTCGATGCTCTCCGCGATGCTGCAGTTGATGTTCTTCTGCGAGAACGCCTCGCTCGCCGCGCCGAAGATGACGATCTCGTCGGCGCGCGCGGCGAGCGCGCCTTCGAAACCGCGCAGGTTCGGCGTCAGCACCGAGTAAATCGTGCCGTCGCGGCGCTCGATGCCGGCCATCAGGTCTGCGCCGTCGGCCATCTGCGGCACCCATTTCGGCGACACGAAAGACGCTGCCTCGACGTTGCGGAAGCCCGCCGCCGACAGACGGTTGATCAGCTCGATCTTGGTCGCGGTCGGCACGAATTCCTTCTCGTTCTGCAGCCCGTCGCGCGGACCCACTTCGACGATTTTCACTTGCTTCGGTAAGGCCATGATGTGTCTCCGATCCGATGCGGTTTTATCGCTGTCCCATCCGGGATGGGTGCTGCCGCGTTGCTGCAGTTCAATTCAACCCGCACGCCTGCGACGCGTGCGGGCGCGGGTTTCACTCAGTAGCCGCGTTCCAGTTGCACTGCGCCGCTCACCTGCTCACCGCGCATCATCGCGCCGATCTTGTCCGCGACCTGCGCGACGCTGTCCTCGCGCAACGTCAGCGCCGACGTGTGCGGCGTGATCGTGATGCGCGGCTCGCGCCAGAAAGGATGATCGGCGGGCAGCGGTTCCTCGCGGAACACGTCGAGCGTCGCGGCGGCGAGCTGGCCGCTCGCGAGCGCAGCGAGCAGATCCGCTTCGACGAGATGCGCGCCGCGCGCGACGTTGATCAGATATGCGCCGCGCGCGAGCTTCGCGAAGACTCGCGCATTCAGCACGCTTTCCGTGTCGGGTGTATGCGGTAGCAGATTGACGAGCACCTTCGCGCCGTCGAGGAAGCTATCGAATTGCGCGTCGCCGGCGAACGTCGCGATGCCATCGATCTGCTTCTCGCCGCGACTATAACCGCGCACCGGCAGGCCGAACGAAGCGAGCGTTTGCGCGACCTGTGTGCCGAGCACGCCGAGGCCGAGCACAGCCACCGTGAACGTTGCGCGCGGATGCGGCTCGAGCACTTTCCAGCGGCGCTCGCCTTGCAGCACCTGATATTCGTCGAAGCGGCGCAGATAGCGCAGCACCGCATGCGTCACGTACTCGGCCATCTGCGCGCCCATGCCGGTATCTTCGAGGCGAATCAACGGCACCTCGGGCGGCAACGTGCCTGGATGCGCGCGTTCGAGCGCGAGAATCGCATCGACGCCAGCGCCGAGATTGAAGATCGCGCGCAGCGTATTGCGTCCGGCCAGCATCTCGCGCGGCGGACGCCAGACCACCGCGAAATCGGCTGGGCCGGTGTCGCCGGGCTTCCATTCGCGCAGCTCGGCGGCGGGCAGAGCGCGCGCAAAGTCGTGCAGCCACGCGGCGGCTTCGGTGTGCGGTGCGTAGAAGAGTATTTTCATGCGGTCCGGAATCCGTCGGCGTCGATGTGGGCATGAGCGGGACGGACCCGGAGCGCGCGACGGCAATCGGACGACGCGTGCGGGATGGGGGTCTCCTCCCGGTATGAATAGGCTTCATTCTACTTTTTCGACGCGAATCGCGCGCGTTTGCGCACGCACGTGCGCTTCGAGATGGATGCCGTGGTGGGCGTCGAGTTCGCGCGTACCCGCGCATTTCTTCGTTTGCCCGATAACGAAAGCACAAAAACTTGGTTCATCGATACGCGACCGGGCGGGACAATGCTTGCCTGGATTCCTTGCGCAGCGAGGCACGCACATGCTTTCATGCACCCGGTCGAGCTGGCCGCCACGGCTCGTCACCGTTCCCGGCTTGCACGGCAGCGAAGGCGCGCATTGGCAAACATGGCTGGAGCGGCAGTTCGCGCGCTCGTTGCGCGTCGAGCAGGCCAACTGGGACGCGCCCGATCTCGCGCGATGGGCAAAGTCGTTGTGCGATCTGCTCGCGCGCGAACGCGGTCCGTTCGTGCTGGCTGCGCATAGCTTTGGCTGCCTCGCGACCGCGCATGCGTTGCAGCAGGGCGCGCTTGCCAGCGACGTGGTCGGCGTGCTGTTCGTCGCGCCCGCGAGTCCGCGCAGGTTCGAATTCGCGGGACCGTTCGACGCGCGACGTCTGGGCGTGCCGTCGATTTTGATCGGCAGCGAAACCGATCCGTGGATGACGCTCGCCGACGCGCGCGATCTCGCGCAGCGTTTCGGCAGCGCGTTCGTCAATCTCGGCGATGCGGGGCATATCAACACGGCTGCGGGGTTCGGTCCGTGGCCGCGCGCGAAGTATTTTGTCGAAACGCTCGTGCATTGCGCGGCGCCGCTGCGCTTTCGCGAAGAGGCGATCGAAACCGCACAGCATGCGCCCGTGTGAGCGGTGTCGATCGTCGATAAGGTCGTCGACAAGCGTGGCACGCGCAAGCAAGCGCAGGCGTATCTCGACTATCTGTGGTCGCCGGCCGCGCAGGAGATCATCGCTCAGCATCATCTGCTTCCGCGCGACAAGAACGTGCTTGCGAAGCACGCGGCCGAGTTCAAGCCGATCAGGACGTTCACGGTGGAGGAGATGTTCGGCAACTGGCAAAAGGCGCAGGACACGCACTTCTCCGATGGGGGGACGCCGGGTTTTGCGTCAAAGAAAAGGCTGCCTCGCAAAACGAGGCAGCCTTTTCTATTCGCACACGCCTGGCGCATGCGACATATCGACGAAACAGTTCCGCGACTCAATTCGCCACGCTGTGATCCCCATGCCCATGCGCACACCCATGCTCGCCCCCACTCTGCTCGACCGGCATCTGCTGCGCAGCCTCAGCGCGAATCCCCAGGCGCGCGAGCAGCTTGCGATCCGCTTCCGCCTGCGGGTTGCTCGTGGTCAGCAACTGATCGCCGTAGAAAATCGAATTCGCGCCCGCGAGGAAGCACATTGCCTGCAACGCCTCGTCCATCTGCTCGCGGCCGGCTGACAGACGCACCATCGCGCGCGGCATCGTGATGCGCGCAATCGCGATCGTGCGCACGAATTCGAACGGATCGATCGCTTCGGTCCCGGTCAGCGGCGTGCCTTGCACCTGCACCAGATTGTTGATCGGCACCGATTCCGGATACGGCTCCATGTTCGCGAGCTGCGCGATCAGCCCCGCGCGTTCGCGGCGCGATTCGCCCATACCGACGATGCCGCCGCAGCACACGTTGATGCCCGCGTCGCGCACGCGTTCGAGCGTGTCGAGCCGATCCTGATACGTGCGCGTCGAAATGATCTGGCCGTAGAACTCCGGCGACGTATCGAGATTGTGGTTGTAGTAGTCGAGGCCCGCATCGCGCAGCGCCTGTGCCTGGTGCGTTTCGAGCATGCCGAGCGTCACGCAGGTTTCGAGGCCCATCGCCTTCACGCCGCGGATCATGTCCTTGATCGGCTCCAGGTGGCGGTCCTTCGGATTGCGCCACGCGGCGCCCATGCAAAAGCGCGTCGCGCCGTTCTGCTTTGCGACCTGCGCGGCGGCGAGCACTTCGTCGACCGGCATCAGCTTGTCGGCCACGAGACCCGTGTCGTGATGCACCGATTGCGGACAGTATGCGCAATCCTCCTCGCAGCCGCCGGTCTTGATCGACAGCAGCGTCGACAGTTGCACCGCATTGGCGTCGAAATGCTCGCGATGCGTTTGCTGCGCGCGAAACAGCAGGTCGTTGAACGGCAGTTCGTACAACGCGACGATATCGGCGACGCGCCAGCGCGCGAGCGGCTTCGCTTCAGTGGCGGCTGCGGTCGGATTGCTGTTGGCGGCGCTCGGTTCGGCGGTGCCCGCTGCGATATTCAGTTGTGTCATGTGATCGATCCTCGTAAACGGATGAATTTGGGTTCGGCGCTGCGGGCAGCGCTATGCCGCGCGCAATTGGCGCAGCGTTTGCAGAAGCCGTCGAATGTCGAGCTGTTGCGCTGCGAGCTCCGGCGACGGTGGGCTGATATGCGGCACGACGCCGAGCAACGGCGCGTCGTACGCTTGCGCAAGATGCGCGCGAATCGACGCGATGTTTTCGTCGGGAAAGGTCATGTCCGGGTCGATGCGATTCGCGACCCAGCCCGCGAGCGTTAGACCGCGCGCGGCGATCGCTTCGGCAGTCAGCAGCGCGTGGCTGATGCAGCCCAGCCGCATGCCGACCACCAGCACCACCGGCAGCTTCAGCGCGACGGCGAGATCGGCGGTGTCCTGCGTCGCGGTCAACGGCACACGAAAACCGCCGACACCTTCGACCACGACGACCTCGGCGAGCTTCAGCGCTTGGCTGTGGCACGCGACGATGTGCTCGAGATCGAACGAGACGTTTTCCAACGCGGCCGCGATGTGCGGCGCGGCCGGTTCCTTCAGCAGATACGGCGTGCGCATGGCGGCCGGCAGCAGCACGCTCGACGCGGCGTCGAGCTGATCCGCGTCCTCGTTGTGCAGTACGCCGTTCACTTCGAACGCGCCCGCCGCGATCGGCTTCATCGCTGCTGCCCGCAGCCCTTCGCGCACGAAGCCGCGCAATAGCGCCGACGACACGAAGGTCTTGCCGATTTCCGTATCGGTGCCGGTGACGAACAGCGACAGCGCGCCGTCATCGTTATTCAAGTTGCTCATGCCGCGCGCGCTCCGACTTGTTGCAGGCCGGCCTCGAGCCGGTCGAGATCCGCATGCGAGTGCGCGGCGGACAGCGAGATGCGCAGACGCGACGTGCCGGTCGGCACGGTCGGCGGACGGATCGCGGGCACCCACAGCCCCGCGCGATCGAGGGACGCGGCGATGTCGAGCGTCGCATCGTTCGCGCCGATGATCAGCGGTTGCACGGCCGTATGCGAATCGACGGGCAGCCACGGCGTCGCCTTCAGCATCGCGCGCGTGCGTTCGATCAGTTGCTGGAGATGCGCGCGGCGCGCATCGCCTTCCTCGCCACCGATGATGCGCAGACTCGCCGACACCGCATGCGCGGCCGCCGGCACCGACGCGGTCGTGAAGATATACGGACGCGCACGCTGCACGAGCCATTCGATCACGGTCGCATGAGCGACGACGAACGCGCCGGAGACACCCGCCGCCTTGCCCAGCGTGCCGATCGAGATCAGATGCGGCGAGCGCAGCGCGGCCTGCGCGATCGCGCCACGGCCTTGCGGACCGAGCACGCCGAAGCCGTGCGCATCGTCGACGATCAGCCATGCGCCGTGCCGCTCGGCGAGTTCGAGCAAACGCGGCAGCGGCGCGATGTCGCCGTCCATGCTGAACACCGTGTCGGACACGATCACCTTGACATCCGCCTCCGACGCTTCGAGCATCGCGCTCAATGCATCCACGTCGCAGTGCGGATAGATCTGCACGTCCGCGCGCGACAGCCGCGCGCCGTCGATCAGCGAAGCGTGATTGAGCGCATCGGAGAACAGCGTCGTGCCGCGGCCCGCGAGCGCGGTCAGCGTCGCGAGATTCGCCATATAGCCGGTGCTGAAATACAACGCGCGGGCATCGTCGAGAAAGCCGCCGGCAAATTCGGCGAGATGGTCTTCGAGTTGCGCATGCGCACGCGAATGACCGCCGAGCAGATGCGAGCCGCCGCTGCCCGCACCATACAGGCGCGCGCCTTCGGCGATCGCGTCGATCAATTGCGGATGCGCGGCAAGGCCCAGATAGTCGTTGCTCGCGAAGCCGATGATTTCACGGCCGTCGACCGTCATGTGCGCGGCGCATGGTGTGTCTGCGGTGCGCCGGCGTCGGCGCAGGCCGCGCGCGTCGATTTCCTTCAGGCCTTCGGCGAGTGTGTCGAGCAGATGCATCAGCGGGCCTCCGCGAGCGTGGCGTCGAAGGTGTCGCGCGTGCGCGTGGCGAGCAGCGCGAGTTCTTCGTCGTCGAGGATGTACGGCGGCATCAGGTACACGGTGGTGCCGATCGGGCGCAACAACAGCTCGCGTTGCAGCGCGTTTTCGAAGAAGCGGCGCGAGAACGTTTTGGCTTGCTGAGGATCGTCGATCACTGCGTCGAACGCGAAGATCGTGCCGCGCTGACGCAGATTGCGCACCTGCGCGTGCTCGGTGAGCGGCGCGAGCGCGGCCGCGAGGGTCGCCGATTTGCGCGCGTTGGCGGCGAGCACGTCGTCGCTCGTGAACAGATCGAGCGTCGCGAGCGCGGCGCGGCACGCGAGCGGATTGCCGGTGTACGAGTGCGAGTGCAGGAAGCCGCGCGCGGTGTCGTCGTGATAGAAGGCCGCGAAGATCTCGTCGCGCGACAGCACGATCGACAGCGGCAGATAGCCGCCGCTGATGCCTTTCGACAGACACAGGAAGTCCGGCCACACGCCCGCCTGTTCGCACGCGAAGAACGTGCCGGTGCGGCCGCAGCCGACCGCGATTTCGTCGGCGATCAGATGCACGGCGTACTGGTCGCATAACGCGCGCAATCCGGCGACGTACGACGCGTCGTGCATTGCCATGCCGGCCGCGCATTGCACGAGCGGCTCGACAATCAGTGCGGCGATGCGGTTCGCGCGCGCCTCGAACAGCGCGCGCACATTGTCGAGCGCGCGGCGCGCGACGTCGGCGGCGGTTTCGCCCGCTTGCGCGAGCCGCGCATCGGGCGACGCGACGACGTGGGCGTGACGAATCAGCGGGTCGTATGCGTCCTTGAACAGCGCGACGTCGGTCACGCCGAGCGCGCCGATCGTCTCGCCATGATAGCTGTTGGCGATGCAGACGAATTCCTGCTTGTCGGCGTAGCCCTGGTTGCGCCAGCTGTGAAAGCTCATCTTCAGCGCGATCTCGACCGCCGACGCGCCATCCGACGCGAAGAATGCGTGGCCGAGCGTGTTGCCGGTCAACGCGTGCAGACGTTCCGCGAGTTCGACGGCGGGCTCGTGCGTGCAGCCGGCGAGCATCGCGTGTTCGAGCGTATCGAGCTGATCTTTCAGCGCCGCGTTGATGCGCGGGTTCGCGTGACCGAACAGATTGACCCACCACGAACTGATCGCGTCGAGATAGCGATGACCGGCGCGATCGTACAGCCACGCGCCTTGACCGCGCGCGATGGGGATCAACGGCAGGCGTTCGTGGTGCTTCATCTGCGTGCACGGATGCCACACCGCGCGCAGGCTGCGGACGACCCAGTCGTCAGGGGCGACCGGGGGGACTGCTGACTTTTCCAAAGAGGTACTCCAAGGTGCTTTTTTGCCACGCACGCAAGCCTCGGCGAGTGCGCGGGGTCGAGATTAGCGGTTTATTTGGTCGCGCGCATCAACCGCGAAATGCTCGTTTTTCGCGGTGGCATCGAGGTTTAGCATCGTTCGATGCAGCTGGTTTGATTTCGTGAGGGAAGCTCGCCAATCGACGGAGATAGCGACGTCAAAGTAATGGGCTGTTACTGGCCAGAATGTGGGGTGACGAGGTGTTTTTTGCGGGGGAACGGAGCGCACAAGAAAAAGCCCGCCGATACGGCGGGCTTGCGGCATATCAGAATCAGGCGCGATTCACGCCTCTATTCGTACTTCACTCCCGGCTCGCAATCGCTTTCCGGCCGTTGGCATCGGCATCACCCGCATCCGCCGTCTGCGAGTTCTGATTGCCCCACACGACCGCGTTATCGACCGCATACAACCGGCACGGATCGGAGCTCTGCTTCTGGCAATTCGTCACCGCCACCGACATCGGATTGTCGCCGCCCTCGGCCCACGACCACGCGCCCGAGTCAGACACCGCGAACGCGCGGCTCGGATACTGATGCAGGAAGTTGCGATAGCCATTGCGGCCCTCGTTGTCGAGGTACGGCACCGAGTCGACCGCGTCGAGCGCGGCGAATCCGGTTGCCTTCGGCGCGGCCGGATCGGCGACATGATACTGCACGGCAGTCGGCATACCGGCGCGCGCGAGGAACGCTTCGACGGCCGGCCACCATACGTGCACGCCGTCGCGGTCGCCGACCAGCCGATGCGCGTCGTTCTTGTAGTGGCCGAAGTCGACCATCTTCACGCTGGCGCCGTGTGCGCCGTACGCGGCGTACATGCCCGCGACGAGCGGCGCGTTCCACACCGAATCGTTATCGCCATAGAGCCACAGCGACGGCACCGCAGTCTTTTCGCCGTACGCGCCGAATGCGCGCGTCAGATTGCCTTGCCAGTCTTCGCAGGCGTCCTGGCGCAGACCGCCCGAGAAATTGATCAGCGCGCGCACGCCAGGCGCCGCTTCGGTGCCGTATGCGATCGTCGCAAGACCGCCATGCGAGGTGCCGGCCACCGCGATGTGCGTCGCGTCGACATAAGGTTGCTTCGACATGTAATCGATCGTCGCTGCGATGTCGCTGGCCTGGCCAAGGCCGTTGCGCTCGACGTCGCAGCCGTCCTGCTCGTAGACGCCGTCCGAGTGACCGAAGCCCTGGCGGTTCGGCGCGACGACCACGTAGCCGCGGCGCACGAATTCGCGCGCGAACGCCAGCGGGTCGCTGCGTTCCTGCGTACGCGGGTCGCCCGGAATCTTGCCGTGGTTGAAGACGATCATCGGGAACGGGCCGGGGCCGTCCGGCTTGTAGATCGTGGTTTCAAGCGTGACCGTGCCGGTGGCGTCGACCGGCACGCGGATGATCTTTTCGTTCAGGTGAGCGGTGGGCAGGTAGACGTCGTCGTCCAGAGCGATGCGCGGCACGCGGGCGCGCGACAGCGGTCCCTGGATGTCGCTCGACGGCGTCGCGTTATGTGCGGAATGGGACGAGTAGGCGAGCGGATCGGCGTGCGCGATCGTGACAGCACACGTGGCCGCGGCGCAGATCGCCGCACACTTCGTCAGAACTTTGCTCAACACCATTGACGCACCTGCTTTAAAGACCTGTCCTGAACTCCGTGCTGTCCGGTTGCGCAAAACGCTGCTGACATTCAGCTTTCGTTCGCGATTTCGACACAAACAGACTCACTCGCGAACGTTGCGGGAAGCACACGCACGCAAATCGAGATCACACGGGATGAACCCAACGGCCGACGCGACCCCACGCGCCGAGGATGAACGTCACCTGATGCTGCCGGAGTCCGCGCGGCTCGCGTTCGATTAGCGGCCGGTCAGCCTTCCTTTGCATGTTGCGGAGCCGGTATGACCCGCTCTCGCAATGTGACGTCATGAAACTACGGACTCATCCTGGCACGACAATTTTGTTTTGTGCAATCAAGGAGAACCCGTGACGAAAAAATTGCTGCATGTGCGAACGAGGCTTCAAAGCCTTGCCGGGCAAGGGCCGGGGATATGTGGCGGGAAGCGATGAGTAAAGGTCGTGTAAGTGCTGTGGTGCGAGGCCAACGAAGAAGCCCACGTGAAAGGAACGAAAAGAGGCCTGTGCACAGGCCTTTTATAAAGTTTGTCGAGAGCGAGTGAAAGGCACGAGAAAGCTTCGGCGCGGAATGCAGCGATTACTTAATCGTCGCGTGCTCTTCATTTACTCATTGACGTCGCCATCGACATAACGCCAGCGGCCATCATCGCCGCGCACGAATCGACTCGATTCATGCAACCGATAAGCACGTCCCCCCACTTTGTAGCGGGCGATGAATTCGACGGTCGCGTGATCGGCATCGCTTTCGGCGAAGCCTTTAATCTGCAATCCGAGCCAACGGGGCGCGTCGGGCGCGGTGGGATCGACGTCGAGATCGGCGGGGCAGGTGCGGGAGTCCCACGTCGCGCGCAGGTAGTCGGTTGCACCGAGCACGTACGCGCTATAGCGCGAGCGCATCAGTTCGAGCGCGCGCGGCGCCGCTTCGCCGTCGTCGATATAGCGGCCGCAGCATTGCGCGAAACGCGGGGCTTTGGTCGCGGTGCCCCCGCGTGCGTCGGGCGCCGCGCCGCCGCACGGACAGTCGACAGGTCTTTGCTGTGACAACAATGGCTTGTTCATTGAAATTTCAATTGAGCGCGCGAGCGATCAGGATCTTCTGGATGTCGCTCGTGCCTTCGTAGATCTGGCACACGCGCACGTCGCGGTAAATCCGCTCGACCGGGAAGTCACTCAGATAACCGTAACCGCCGTGAATTTGCAGGGCGGCCGAGCAGATGCGCTCGGCCGCTTCGGAGGCGAACAGTTTTGCCATCGCGGCTTCGGTCAGACACGGCTGGCCCGCGTCCTTCAGCGACGCCGCATGCCAGATCAATTGACGCGCGGCTTCGAGTTGGGTCGCCATCTCGGCAAGACGGAACTGCACCGCCTGGTGCGAGAACAGCGGCGTGCCGAAGCTCTCGCGTTCTTTTGCGTAAGTCAGCGCCGCCTCGAACGCGGCGCGTGCCATGCCGACGCTTTGCGCAGCGATGCCGATGCGCCCGCCTTCGAGACCCGACAGCGCGATCCGGTAGCCTTCGCCTTCCGCGCCGATCAGGTTCGCGGCCGGCACGCGGCAATCCTCGAACACGATCTGCGCGGTATCCGACGAATGCTGGCCGAGCTTGTCTTCGACGCGCGCGACCACGTAGCCCGGCGTGCCGGTGGGCACGACGAACGCGCTGATGCCGCGCTTGCCAGCGGCCTTGTCGGTGACGGCCATCACGATCGCGACGTCGCCGTTCTTGCCGCTCGTGATGAACTGTTTGACGCCGTTCAGCACGTACGCGTCGCCGTCGCGTGTCGCGGTGGTGCGCAGCGCCGACGCATCCGAGCCCGCTTGCGGCTCGGTCAGACAGAATGCGCCGAGCATCTCGCCGCGCGCGAGCGGCGTCAACCAGTCGCGCTTCTGCGCGTCGTTGCCATAAGCGAGCAGAATGCTGCACACGGGGCAGTTGTTCACCGAGATCGCGGTCGACGTGCCGCCGTCGCCGGCCGCGATTTCTTCGAGGATCAACGCGAGCGCGAGAGCGTCCATGCCGGCGCCGCCATACGCTTCGGGCACCAGCACGCCATAAGCACCGAGCTCGGCGAGCTGCCGGTGCACGTCGCGCGGAAAGCTGCGCTCGCGGTCCCATTGCGCCGCGTACGGCGTGATCGCTTCGCGCACGAAGGTGCGCAGCGCGTCGCGCACCATCAAGTGATCCTGATCAAGCACCATGAGCGTGTCTCCGGTCCCATGCAACGTAGTTGTCTACCAGTCGAGCTGCGTGCCGTCGTGCTGAAAGAAGCGGCCGTGGAACGCGTCGCGCGATGCCGCCGCCTGCGCCAGCACCTCGCGCATGCCTGCGACGCTGTGCGCCGGATCGAGCGCGGCCTGCGCGCCGCCCATGTCGGTGCGCACCCAGCCCGGATGCAGCGACACGCAGGTTGCGCGCTGCGCGTCGAGAGACGCGAGTTTCAGCACGTCGTTCAACGCAGCCTTGCTCGCGCGATATAGCCAGCCGGTCGTGCCGCTTGCGTCGGCGATGCTGCCCATGCGACTCGAAATCACTGCGAGCACGCCGTCCGTTTCCTCGACGAGCGGCAGCAGGATTGGCAGCAGCTGCATCGGACCGCGCACGTTCGTGTGCATCACGTGATCGAAGTCCTCGGCGGTGATCGTTTCGATGCCTTCGGTGCGCGGACCGTACACGCCCGACACCAGGATCGCGGCATCGAGCCGTTCGCCGTCGAGCTTCCAGCCGAGCGCCGCGATGTCTTCGGGCGCGGTGACGTCGAGCGCGAAGGTTTCGGCGCCGAGTTCGTTGAGCGCGTCGAGCGCGGCGCCGTCGCGCGCGGTCGCGAGCACGCGCCAGCCGCTCTTTCTGTACTGCCGGACGAATTCCTGGCCGATGCCTCGCGATGCACCGACGATCAACACTGTTTTCATCGTATTCCTCGAAGTTTTGGTGGCTGCGTCAGATCAGTTCGACACCCATCGCGGTCGCCTCGCCGCCGCCGATACACAGCGTCGCGACACCGCGCTTCAGCCCGCGATTCTTCAGCGCGCCGATCAGCGTGACGAGAATGCGCGCGCCCGAGGCGCCGATCGGATGGCCTAACGCGCACGCGCCGCCGTTCACGTTGACCTTGTTGTGCGGTAAATCGTGCTCTTTCATCGCGGCCATCGTGACGACCGCGAACGCCTCGTTGATCTCGTACAGATCGACTTCGCCGGCGCGCCAGCCGTTCCTCCCAAGCAGCTTGCGGATCGCGCCGACCGGCGCGGTGGTGAACTTCGCGGGCGCCTGCGCGAACGTCGAATGACCGACGACGCGCGCGAGCGGCGCCACGCCGAGCCGTTTCGCGGTCGACTCGCGCATCATCACGAGCGCGGCCGCGCCGTCCGAGATCGACGACGAGTTCGCCGCCGTCACGGTGCCGGTCTTGCTGAACGCGGGTTTCAACGTGGGTATCTTGTCGAGATTGGCCTTGAACGGCTGCTCGTCGCGCGCGATCGTGACGTCGCCGTTGCGGGCCGCTACGGTGACCGGCGCGATTTCCCAGTCGAACGAGCCGTCCTCGTTCGCGCGCTTTGCGCGGTTCAACGACTCGACCGCGAACGCATCCTGCGCCTCGCGCGTGAAGTCGAACGACGCCGCGCATTCCTCGGCGAACGCGCCCATCAGACGGCCTTTGTCGTAGGCGTCTTCGAGGCCGTCGTAGAACATGTGGTCGAGCACCTGGCCGTGGCCCATGCGCATGCCGCCGCGCGCTTTCGGCAGCAGATAGGGCGCGTTCGTCATGCTCTCCATGCCGCCCGCGACGATCACGTCGAGCGAACCTGCGGCTAGCATGTCGTGCGCGAACATCGCCGCCCGCATGCCGGAGCCGCACATCTTGTTGACCGTCGTGCAGCCAGTGGCGAGCGGCAGACCCGCGCCGAGCGCGGCCTGGCGCGCGGGCGCCTGGCCGAGGCCGGCGGGCAGCACGCAACCCATCACCGCTTCGTCGATCTGCTCGGGCTTCAGCCCCGCTCGTTCTACTGCCGCCTTGATCGCGACCGCGCCGAGTTGTGGCGCGCTCAGCGACGCGAAGTCGCCCTGAAAGCCGGCCATCGGCGTACGCGCCGCGCTGACGATCACGATCGGATCGGCGTGAATACCACTTTGATTTGCGTCACTCATGGTTCAGCTCCTTTCATAGCTTGGATGGCTACCGCCGCGCGTTGCCTGCTGCGAACCCTCGTGGGATTCATCAAGCCACGCGCACATCTGGCTCGTTCGCCTGCGCATCGGTTGCTTCGGCGAACCGCTCCGGATAGCGCACGCAAAAGCGCACGCTCCGGTCGTACGGGAAAAAATCGGGCAGATCGCCCTTCAACAGAAAATCTTTGTATCGCTGCCACAGCTCGGGCTCGAAGAAATCCGCGTGATGCCGCATGAACGAGCGCCGCACGCGTGGATCGCCGAGCAGGAACGTGCCGTAAGTCTCCGGGAAAATATCGTGCGGACCGACCGCATACCACGGCTCGTCCGACATTTCGTCTTCCTCGTTGCGCGGCGCCGGCACCGCACGCACGTTGCAGTCGGTCAGGTATTCGATCTCGTCGTAGTCGTAGAACACGACGCGGCCATGTCGCGTGACACCGAAGTTCTTGTACAGCAAGTCGCCGGGGAAGATATTCGCCTGGATCAGCTCCTTCACCGCGTTGCCGTATTCGTTGATGCCGTGCTCGACGTCGTCGTCGTTGCCGTTCTGCAGGAACAGATTGAGCGGCACCATGCGTCGCTCGATGTACAGATGGCGAATCACGAGGTTGTCGCCGTCGTACTCGATCAGCGACGGCACTTCCTTTTCGAGTTCGCGCAACAGCGTTTCGTCGAGCCGCGCGAGCGGCAGCGCGACGCTCGAATATTCGAGCGTGTCGGCCATCCGGCCGAGCCGGTCATGACGTTTGACGAGCAGATACTTCTGCTGGATCTGCGCGCGCGTGGTTTCCTTCGGCGGCGGAAAGTTGTCCTTGATCAGCTTGAACACATAGGGGAACGACGGCAACGTGAACACCAGCATCACGAGCCCCTTGATGCCGGGCGCGACGATGAAGCGGTCGCTCGAATGCTTCAGGTGATGCAGCAGATCGCGATAGAACAGATTCTTGCCCTGCTTCTGCAGACCCACCGACGTATAGATTTCCGCCTTCGGCTTGCCCGGCATGATCGTGCGCAGAAACTCGACATACGCGGACGGCACTTCCATGTCGACCAGAAAATACGAGTGCGAGAAGCTGAAGATGATCAGCAACTGCTCGCGCTTGAGCAGCACGGTGTCGAGCGCGAGCAGGCCCGGTTTCACGTGACGCAGCGGCACCGCGAACGGCAGCAGCGCTTCGCCGTTGATGATGCGCCCGACGACATATGCAGCCTTGTTGCGATAAAACAGCGACGACAACACGTGAATCTGGAAGTTCGGCGCTTCGTCGAACACGCCGAACGCTTCGCGAATCGACTGCATCACGCAGGCGACGTCGCGCGTCAGATCCTCGAACGGCGGATCGAGCTGGAAGTTCGTGACGACCCGTTCGAGCGTTGTGGCAAGTCCATCAGTACCGGGGTAATACGCGCGGTAGGTCGGCTTCGCGGCCGGTTCGTCGTTCTCGATGTATTCGGTCGAGATCGCCGGGCGCACGAAAATGAAATCGTTGTTGAAGTACGAGCGGTGCAGAATCTTGCAGGAAACCGAATTAAAGAAGGTTTCCGCGCATTCCGGCTGACGGTGCGTGGTCAGGAGGCCGATGTAGTGCAGCTTGATCTGCTGCCACACTTCGCCGTCGATGTTCTCCGCGTCGTACTCGTCTTCGAGCAACTGCACGCATTCCTGCACGCGATCGTCGTACGACGTGATGCGGTCTCGCGCGAGCTTTTGCAGGCCGTGCCAGTCGCCGGCTTCGAACAGCGTCTTCGCGTGGATCGCCGCGTCGCGAAAGATCCGGTAGTGACGGTCGAACCCTTCGAGCATCGTCTGCGCGACGTCGAAACCGATTTGCGACGATAACAGTTTGGGGAAGTGATTCATCACGCGCGCTCCGCAAACGCCGGTCAGAGTCAGGCCGCTTCAGGCAGGCTTGGCGTCGTGCCTCGCGCCATCGAGCAGCGCGCGCGCCTGCGCTTCGTACTGCGCGAGATCTTCGAGCGTGGCGTCGAGATCTTCGCGCTGACGTTCGAGCACTTCGCGATGACGCGCGACCGTGGCGAGAAATGCGTGCAGTTGCGGCACGGTGTCGGTCGGCGATTCGTAGGCGTCCAGGAGGTCGCGAATCTCCGATAGCGTAAAGCCAAGCCGCTTGCCGCGCAGCGTGAGCTTCAGACGCGTGCGGTCGCGGCCCGAATAGACGCGCCGCAAGCCGCTCGAACCCTCGCGACTCGGTGCGAGTAAACCCTGATCTTCGTAGAAACGGATCGCGCGTGGCGTGACGTCGAATTCGCGCGCGAGCTCGGTGATCGTGTATTGCGTATTCATCGGGACATCTCGTAGCCGCTTGGCCGGCACAAAACCGGATTGGACGATAGAATCGACGTTTACGTTATCGTCAACCTGAGCGGAAAGCAACCACAACCAGGCCGACCGGCATCGCACACCTCGCCATGCCGGAGGGTCGTCGGAGGAAGACAGTCCCCATGAATGCACTCGAACACCAGCTCGAATACCCCTTCAACGACACGATGCCCGACGCGGGCCGCACGATGGAAGTTGCGCCCGGCGTCCTTTGGCTGCGCATGCCGCTGCCATTCGCGCTCGACCATATCAACCTGTGGCTGCTGCGCGATGAGATCGACGGCCAGCAAGGCTGGACCGTGGTCGATTGCGGCATCACGTCGGACACGATCAAGGCGAATTGGGAGAGCGTGTTCGAATCGGTGCTCGACGGCCTGCCGGTGCTGCGCGTGATCGTCACGCATTGCCATCCGGATCACATCGGCCTCGCGCATTGGGTGTGCGGCGGTGGCGATAAAAAGCGTTGGGACGCGCGGCTGTGGATGACGCTCGGCGAATACATGCAGGCGCGCGTGATGGCAACCGGCGATGGGTCTAACGCGGGTGGCGAGGCGGCGGCGCGGCACTTCGCGCGGCACGGTCTGACCGACGCCGAATCGCTCGAGAAACTGCGCAATCGCAATAGCTACTACGCGAGCCTCGTGCCGGCGATTCCGGGGCAATACCGTCGTTTGCGCGAAGCCGAGGACGTGAGGATTGGCGGCAGGACGTGGCGCGTGGTGACGGGCTTCGGCCACTCGCCGGAACACTGTGCGCTGCACTGCGCGGAAACCCGCACGCTGATTTCCGGCGATATGGTGCTGCCGCGCATTTCGACCAACGTGTCGGTGTTCGATATCGAGCCCGAGGGTTCGCCGCTCGAACTGTATCTGGAGTCGCTCGGCCGCTACGAAACGATGCCTGAAGACACGCTCGTGCTGCCGTCGCATGGCAAGCCGTTTCGCGGCGCGCGCACGCGCATTCAGCAACTGCGCGAGCATCACGACGCGCGGCTCGCCGAAGTGCGCGAAGCATGCGCGGAAAAGCCGCGCAGCGCCGCCGATATCGTGCTGTTGATGTTCAAGCGCCAGCTCGATATCCATCAGATGACATTCGCGATGGGTGAGGCGCTCGCGCATTTGCATCTGCTGTGGCGCGCGGGGGATTTGAAGCGGACGCAGGATGCGGATGGGGTGATTCGGTTTGCGGCGGTGTGATCTCGGCCGTTGGCTGCGGGCGTAGAAACGAGGACGAATAGGTCCGCGCTACGCGGAGGCACTGAGCGGCGCAACGATGCCAGGCGTCCTTTCGTGCGAACTACTTCAACGGCAAGTCAGAGGCAGCGTCGCGTAGTTGCTGGGCTCGCCGGTTGTTGAGTTCGCTTTGCAAGCAACTATCAGCTTCTTGCCTGAGGAAAATCGCATTAGGAATCGGTCTGGCGAGAAGGCCCGAGATCACGTCGAAAAAGGGTTACGCAGTGTCAGATGCAGTCAGCCAATTCACGCGTTGAATAAAAAAGCCCGGTTCAAAAACCGGGCTTTCTTGCAGGGCCGCCTGCGCTAACCGCAGTGCAAAATCACTGCACCACCACCGCCCCGAAATTCTGCCGACCAAACGGACTCACGTGATACCCGCTCACGTTCGTGCGCGTGATCGCGGCAGCGGTCGGATAGCCGAGCGGAATCCACAGCGCTTCGTCGTGGATGATCTGCTGCGCGGCTTCATACGCTTTGGTGCGCTTGGCGATATCGGCCGTGGCCTTGCCGTCGGCGATCAGCTTGTCGAGATCCTGATTACAGAAGCGCGCGAAGTTGATGCCCGACTTAACCGCGTTGCAACTGAAGAGCGGCGACAGATAGTTGTCCGGATCGCCGTTGTCGCCGGCCCAGCCCATGAACAGCGTGTCATGCTGACCCTGCTTCGCCTGCTTGATCAGCTCGCCCCATTCGATCACCTTTACGTCCGCCTTCACGCCGATCTTCGCGAAGTCGGCCTGCAGGAGTTCGGCACCGGCCTTCGGATTGGGATTGAGCACGCTGCCATTCGGACGCACCCAGATCGTCGTTTCAAAACCGTTCGGATAGCCCGCGTCGGCGAGCAGCTTCTTCGCCTTCGCCGGGTCGTACGGCCAGCCCTTGATCGAGTGGTTGTAGCTCCACGTATTCGGCGGAAACGGGTTCACGGCCGGCGTCGCGGTGTTGTCGAACACGGTCTTCAGATATGTCGTGCGGTCGAACGCCATGTTCAGCGCGGCGCGCACCTTCTGGTTTTCAAGTGGCTTCTGCTGCGTGTTCAGCGCGACGAAGGCCGTCATGAACGCGGGCGTCTGCACGATCGCGAGCGACTTGTCGTTCTTCGCGTCGGCGAGATCCTGCGGCTTCGGCGACAGCGCGATCTCGCATTCGCCAGCCTTCACCTTCTGCGCGCGTACGGTCGCGTCGGGCGTGATCGCGTAAATCAGGCGCTCGATCTTCGGCTTCGGCCCCCAGTAGGTTGGGTTCGCGTCATAACGGATCACCGCGTCTTTCGTATAGCTCTTCAGCACGAACGGGCCGGTGCCGATCGGCTTCGCATTCAGATCGACCTGCTTGCCGGCCTTCAGCAACTGGTCCGCGTACTCGGCCGAATAGATCGACGCGAAGCCCATCGTCAGGATCGGCACGAACGTCGCGTTCGGCTCGTTCAGCTCGAACTTGACCGTGTCGTCGTCGACCTTGGTAATCGACTTGATCAGCTTCGGCAGCCCCATCGATTGCGCATGCGGGAAGCCGCTCGCGCCCGCCACCTTGTGCCACGGATTGCTGTCGTTGAGCATGCGGTCGAACGTGAAGATCACGTCGTCGGCATTCAGCGCGCGGGTGGGCTTGAAGTAGTCGGTGGTTTGGAACTGCACGTTGGGGCGCAGGTGGAACGTGTACGTCAGGCCGTCGGGGCTCACTTCCCACTTGTCGGCGAGCGCGGGCACGACCTTCTTCGCGGCTTCGTCGAACGACACCAGCGAGTTGAAGATCACGTCGGCCGATGCATTCGTCGTGACGAGCGAATTGAACTGCACGACGTCGAAGCCGTCGGGGCTCGATTCGGTACAGACGGTCAACGGTTTGGCGAGCACGAGCGCGGGCGCGGTGAGCAGGATGGCGGCTGCGAGCAGTTTGAAGCGCATGGGATCTCCGGTAACGAGCGCAGTCAGGCAGTGCGTCTGGTTGTGTTTATGGCGGCGACGCGTGAGCGGGCAGGTCAGCGGTCCCGACGCGCGCGTCGCCACGATTGTGATACGTTCCCGGCGCCGTCGTACAGGTCGGGCGATCCCGGCCTGAGGCCTGGGGGCCGGCCTTCGAGGCCTGGCCGGCGGCGCGCCTTCGCGCAAGCTTATCGAAGGGCCATTTTGGCGACAACACTTTAATCGACATATCCATATGGGGGCGGCGCGCCCGTGCTGCCGCCTCAGGCTGCGGCGGCCTGACGCAGCAGGTAGCCGATGCCACTTATTGCGCGCACGCCGTACCACGACGTCATTTCCCCGTCGATCAGATCGATGCGCTTGCCGGCGAGGCGCGGATCGCGCGCGAGCGCATCGCGATGCGCGGCCGTGAAACGGTACGGCTCGCTCGACAGCAGCACGCGCTCGACCTGCGCGAGCCACGGCGCGTCGTCGAAGTCGAGCGTGGGGTAACGCGCGGCGCCCGCGCTGCCGCCGCGCACGTCGGGCAGCGTATGCCAGTTCACGAGGCGCAGCATCGCGGCGATGTACGTGTCGCGTGCGACGCTCATCCACGGTTCGCGCCAGATCAGGTACAGCACGCTCTGCGCGGCGAAGGCGTGAGCGGCGGCTTCGCGCAGACGCGCTTCGAGCGAGTTGCTCAAGCGCCGCGCTTCTTCTTCACGTCCGAAGATCGCGCCGAGCAGCGCGAACAGCGCGAGGTTGTCGCGCGGCGTCTGCGGATGGGTGACGACGATGTGCGGCACGAACGCGCGCAGTTGCTCGACGGTGTCGCGTTCGTTCTCGTCGACATTGACGATCAGATGGGTGGGGCGCAGCGCGCGGATCGCGTCCAGTTTGACGGCCTTCGTGCCGCCGACCTTCGGCACCGCCCGGACCTTGTCGCGCGGATGCACGCAAAAGCCGGTGCGCCCGACGATCTGCCGCTCGAGGCCGAGCGCGAACAGCGTTTCGGTGAGGCTCGGCACCAGCGACACGATGCGCGCGTCGGTGCCCGCGGATTCGTGCGCGACGCCGGCTGCATCGACGACACGGGACTGCATAGCTTACTCGGTGGCGGCGCGCGGCTTGCGCGGCGCGCGTTCGAACACGCGGTCGTAGAGCCAGCGCGGCAGCACATGCAGCAGCATCGCGGCCACGCGCATCTGCCACGGAAACACCGCGAACGATGTCTGCCGTTCGATCGCCCGCGCGACCTTCGCCGCGAAACGGTCGGCGTCCATCAGGAACGGCATGTTGTACGGATTGTGCTCGGTCATCGGCGTGCGGATATAGCCAGGCGCGATCGTGACGACCCCGACGCCGAACGGCCGCATCTCGACGCGCAACGCCTCGAGATACTTCAGGGCCGCCGATTTCGACGCGCTGTACGCGCCCGAACCGGGCAAGCCGCGCACGCCCGCGAGGCTCGCAATGCCGACCAGCGTGCCGCGCTTCGATGCGGCCATCGCGGCGGCAAATGGCTCGAACGTCGCGACCATGCCGAAGTAATTGATGTCCATCACCTCGCGGAACGTGCGCAGATCGCCGTGACCCGCCAGCGCGCCGCGGCTGATCCCGGCGTTGGCGATCACGACGTCCGGCAGGCCGTGCGCGGCGATGAAGCGCGCGGCCGCATCGGCGAGCGCTTCCGCGTCGCGCACGTCGACTGCATAGATCGAGACGGTGTTCTGGGGATGGGACCGCTGGAACGCGGCGAGCGCGTCGCCGCGGCGGGCGACGAGGCCGAGAATCGCGCCGCGCCGTGCGTATTCGCCGGCGAGCGCGAGGCCGATGCCGCTCGAAGCGCCGGTAATGAAAACCTTCAGCGGAGAGGTCATACCGGCGCCTCGTGATTACATCTTCTTGGCGCGGACTTGTGAGACGAGGTAGTCGAGCACCTGGATCGTGCCCGGCAGGGTACCCGTCGCGGCCGGGCCGGTTTCATACTTGCCCTGCACCGCGAGCGTGGGCACGCCATCGATCTTGTAGTCGTCGAGCAGCTTCTTGTCCTTCTGCAGCGCGCTTTGCGTCGAGAACGAGTTGTACGCTTCCATGTACTTCTTCGGATCGACGCCGAGCGTCGCGAGGTATTTGCTCTGGTCTTCCGGCGTCAGCAGATAGTTCTTGTTGACGTGGATTTCGTTGAACACCTTCGGCGTCAGTTCGTTCGCGACGCCAAGCGCGTCGAGCGCGTGGTACATCTTCGAGTGCGGGATGAAGTCGTCGCGGAAGGCGACCGGCACGCGGCGGAACACGACGTCCGGGCCCTGCTTCTTGACCCAGGCTTCGAGGAACGGGTCGAATTCATTGCAATGCGGGCAGCCGTACCAGAAGAATTCGGTGACTTCGATCTTGCCGGCCGGCACGTCGGTCGGTTGCGGCGAGGCCAGCACGGTGTAGTCCTTGCCGGCAACCGGCGCGGTCGGCGACGCATGCGCGCTGGCCCCGATCAGGCCCAGCGAGAGAAACAGGATGCTCAGCAGCTTTTTCATGTTGTGTAGACCTAGATAAGGCGGTAGCGCGGCGACGCCATGCGAAAGGCCCGTCGCCGCTGGTCGGATTCGGTGTGGCCGCCCGCCACAATACAGGTCGAAGCGGCCATCGTGCTTGTGACCCGCGCGCCGCGCGGATAGTTCGACGCACCGCGCGAGCCGGCATTACCGTTTATTTATTGTTTGGTGAAGCGGATCACCGCGGTATCGACACCCGCGTCCGACAGACGCTGACGGCTCGAATTCATGTCCTCGAACTTCGAGAACGGCCCGATGCGCACGCGGTAGTACGTGACGCCGCCGGCATCGCGCTGGGTGACCTTCGATTCGAAGCCCTGGAACGCGAGGCGCGCGCGTTGCTGTTCGGCATCGGCGGCGGTCTTGTACGCGCCGACCTGCAGGAAATAGCCGGTGTTCGCCTCGCCCGGTGCCGGAGCGGCAGCCGAGCCCGGCTTGGCGTTGGCGGCCGTGGTCGCGTTCGGGCTCTTAGGCGCGGAGCCTGCCGCGGTGGCGGCGGGCGCGCTCGACGTCTGCGGCTTCTTCGCCGGCGCCGGCGCGACGATGCCGCCGGTGCCGTTCTCTTGCGCGGGATTCGGCGCGACCGCCGTGCCGTTGTTATTTGCGTTGCCAGTCGACGGCGGCACTTCGACGATCTGCGGTTCTTCGAGCATGCCCGACTGGGTCTGGGCGTTGGTCTGGCCCGGCGCGGTGTTCGGCGGAGCCGGTTGCGCGGCCTGCGGCACCGGCTGGCCCGGCGTCTTGCCCTGCAGCGGACGGTTCGGATCGTATTGCGCCTGGCTCGCACCGTTGTCGGTCGCCGCTGGCGGCGCGACCTTCGACACGAACGGCGTAGGTGCACGGGTGATATACAGCGCCACCACTACCGCGATCGCCAGGCCGACGATCAGGCCCAGCACGATGCCGAGAAAAGTGCCCCCGGTTTGCTTCGATTGCTTTGTTGTGCGGCGTGGTTTTGCCATCGTACGAATCACCTGCAAAAAGAATCCAGGAACGGCCGCCGATTATAACGACGGCCGCGCGCATATTACGCTAGAGGAGTTACATCTTGACGGGAGCGGAGACGCCGATCGTCGCGAGACCGTTGGCCAGCACCTGGCGCGTGGCCGCGAGCAGCGCGACGCGAGCGTTGCGTTCGGCCGCATCGTCGACCAGCACGCGCTCGGCACGGTCATTGTAGAACGAGTGAAATTCGCCGGCGAGTTCGCGCAAGTAGAAGGCCACCGCGTGCGGCGCGAGTTCGTCGGCGGCGTGCTGCAGCATGTCCGGGAATTCGGCGAGCTTGTTGAGCAGCGCCATCGAGCGCTCGCTTGTCAGCGGCGCGAGCTCCACGCTTGCGAGCGCGTTCTCGTCCAGGCCGTAGCGCGCGTTGCACTCGGCGATCACCGAGCAGATGCGCGCGTGCGCATACTGCACGTAGTGCACCGGATTCTCGTCGTTCTGCTTCAGCGCGAGGTCGATGTCGAACACGAACTCGGTGTCCGCCTTGCGCGAGATCAGGAAAAAGCGCACTGCGTCGCGGCCGCGGCGAATGGTTTCCTCGTCGATCAGATCGACGGCCGCTTCCGAGCCCGGCGTCGCGCCGCCTGACCATTCGATCAGGTCGCGCACCGTCACGTAGCTGCCCGCGCGCTTCGAGATCTTCACCTCTTCGCCGTTGCGCATGACCGTGACCATCTTGTGCAGGATGTAGTCGGGGTAGCCCTTCGGAATGCCGATGCCGAGACCCTGCAGACCTGCGCGCACACGCGCGATCGTGCCGTGGTGATCCGAGCCCTGCACGTTGATGACCTTGGTGAAGCCGCGCTCCCACTTCGCGACGTGATAGGCGACGTCCGGCACGAAGTACGTGTAGGTGCCGTCGGTCTTGCGCATCACGCGGTCTTTGTCGTCGCCGTCGTCGGTGGTGCGCAGCCACAGCGCACCTTCCTGCTCGTAGGTCTTGCCCGCGGCGATCAGCGCGTCGACCGTTTTCTCGACGCGGCCTTCCGTGTACAGCGACGATTCCAGGTAGTACTGGTCGAACTTCACGCCGAACGCCTGCAGGTCCATGTCCTGCTCGCGACGCAGATACGTGACCGCGAAGCGGCGGATCGCCTCGAGGTCATCGACGTCGCGCGCGCCGGTGACGGGCTCGCCGTCGCTCGCCGCGACCGTGATGCCGTCCAGATAGTCTTTCGCGATGTCGGCGATGTACTCGCCGTTATAGGCCGACGCGGGCCAGCCTTCGTCGCCGGGGGCGAGGCCGCGTGCGCGTGCCTGGGTCGACAGGGCGAGCGTGTGGATCTGCACGCCGGCGTCGTTGTAGTAGAACTCGCGGTGCACGTCCCAGCCCTGCGACGCGAGCACGTTCGCGAGCGCGTCGCCGAGCGCGGCCTGGCGGCCGTGGCCGACGTGCAGCGGGCCGGTGGGGTTGGCGGACACGAACTCGATCAGCACGTGCTTGCCGGCGTCGCGCCGCGAGCGACCGTACGCGTCTTTCTCGGCGAACACCGCGGCGATCACGCCTTGCTTGGCTGCGGCCGTGAGCCGCAGGTTGATGAAGCCGGGGCCCGCCACTTCGGCGGTGTCGATCAGGCCTTTGGCCTGCGGATTGACGAGCAGTGCATCGACGATCTGTTGCGCGAGCTGGCGCGGATTGGCGCGCAGCGGCTTGGCGAGCTGCATCGCGACATTGCACGCGACGTCGCCGTGCGCGGCGACTTTCGGGCGCTCCAGCGCGATGGCGGGCGAGACGAAGGCGGCTTCCGTCGCGCCTTGGGTGGCAGTTGCGACCTGCTTCACCGTCTCGGCGAGCAGTGTTTCGAGTGTGTGTTTATGTGCGGGCAGCATGCTTGTTGCGAGTCCAGTGAGGCAATCCGGTAAGGCGGAAGAGGCGCCGGCCGAGGCCGATGTCGCAAGTGTAGAACGCCGCCGCGCTTTGCGGCGCTGATGGCCCCGCTGCCGGCAGACTGTCCCCCAGGCGATGCGACGAGACGCAACGCAAGCAGCGCAACGCGGTGGGCTCCGCTCGGCGGCCCGCCGGCACGCAGGCTCGCGCGGCATGCGGATTGCGGCCGATGGTTCGACGCCCCCGCCTGCACACGTGCGCGATGCTCGTCGAGCCTTGCCATACGTGGCGCTGGGCGGCGCGCTTTTCCGTTCAGACGGATTTTAGCAGGTGCTAATATGTTCAATGAGTTGCCCACGAGGGGCTGTGGCCGCCGCGCCTTGCCGGCGCCACGTCAGGCGCGCGCTGTTGCCGCCCTTGGGACGCTCATGCGTTAGCCCGACATAACGAAAAAGGGAACAGTCATGCTGATTACTTTCAAGTGCCACGCCTGCCCGGACGTGATGATGCTGGAGAATCTGGCGCAGTATCTGGTCGGCATTGTCGGCAAACGCCTTGGGCAGAGGGGCGTCATTACTCACGACGAACTGGGCCCGGCCATCGAGAAGCTCGAAGCGGCGATCACCTCCGACAAGCAGGAGCGCGCCGAGCACGAGGGCCACTTCCACGAGGGCGAAGACGGCCGCGATCGTCACGAGATTCCGCCCGGTCTCGCGCAGCGCGCGTATCCGTTCCTCGACATGCTGCGCGCGGCGCAGAAGGAAAATGCGGATATCGTCTGGGGGCTTTGATTTCTGCTGGGCCCCGAGCGCCGCGGCCCGGTCTCGGAAGGCCTTCATAAGCGCTTTTGGGGCGCACTCAAAGAAAGGAGCCCGCTTGACGCGGGCTCTTTGTCATTCAGAGGGCTTGTCCGCCTCGCCGCTCACTGGCTCGCGGGGGCCGCCGACGCTGCCGCGCCTTTCTTCATCTTTTGCTTCTTCGCCTTTTTGACATGCGCCTCGGTGGGGGGCGAGTAGGAGCTGACCGCGCTCGATCCGCCCGGCGCGGCGGGTTGTGCGAGCGCCACGGAAGCGCCCGCGGCCAGCGAAACAGCGGTCAATAACAGTGTCAGCTTCTTCATACGATTTTTCTCCGTTGACGGTTGCAATCTCGGTAAGCCGGCGCGTTGTGCTCGCGCCTGACGGGATGAAAGCCGACTCAGTCTACAAAGCCGAAATTGTCGCGGCGCCAAATATTCAGTCTTTCGGACTCGATATAGTCGCGCACGCGCGGCTCGGGCCGCACGGCCCGGCCACGTATCGCTTCACGCTCAAAGCAACGGCGCCAACGCGCGCTCGGCGTCCGCTTTCGTGAGCGACATCCGCTGCGCGTAGTCGTCGAGCTGATCCGCGCCGATCTTGCCGACCGAGAAATAGGTGCTGTCCGGATGCGCGAGGTAGAAACCCGATACGCTCGCGGCCGGCAGCATCGCCAGCGATTCGGTCACGCTCATGTTGATTTCGTTCGCCTGCAGCACGTCGAACATGTCGCGCTTGACGAGATGGTCGGGGCAGGCCGGATAGCCTGGCGCCGGGCGGATGCCGCGGTATTTTTCGGCGATCAGCTCGTCGTTGGAGAGGGTTTCGCTGTTCGCGTAGCCCCACAGGTCGCGCCGCACGCGCGCGTGCAACGCTTCGGCGAATGCTTCGGCGAGCCGGTCCGCGAGTGCCTTCAGCATGATCGCGCTGTAGTCGTCGAGATCCTTCTCGAACTGCTTCTCCTTCACGTCGACGCCAAGACCCGCCGTCACCGCGAACATGCCGATGTAGTCGGCGACGCCCGAGTCCTTCGGCGCGATGAAGTCGGCCAGCGAGCGGTTCGGTCGCATCACCCCGTCGACCACCGGCCGCACGCTCTGTTGACGCAGATTGCGCCACGTCAGCGCGACTTCGGTGCGCGATTCGTCCGTGTAGATTTCGATGTCGTCGTCGTTCACCGTGTTGGCCGGCAACAGCGTGATCACGCCGTTGGCCTGCAGCCAGCGGCCCTGAATCAGGCGCGCGAGCATCGACTTGCCGTCGGAGAACACGCGCCGCGCCGATTCGCCGACGATCTCGTCGTTGAGAATCGCCGGATATGGGCCGGCGAGATCCCACGTCTGGAAGAACGGACCCCAGTCGATATAGTTCGCGAGCTCGTTCAGATCGAAGTTCTTGAACACGCGCCGGCCGATGAACTTCGGCTTGACCGGCTGATAGGCTGCCCAGTCGATCTTCGTCTTATTGGCGCGCGCTTGCGCGAGCGTGACTATCGGCTGTGCTTTTTTGTTCGCGTGCTGATCGCGGATGCGGTTGTAGTCGGCGTTCAGTTCGTCGATGTACTTCGCGGCGCCCTCGTCGGACAGCAGGCTCGAGGCGACCGATACCGAGCGCGACGCGTCCGGGACGTAGACCACCGGCCCGTCGTAGTGCGGAGAAATCTTCACCGCCGTGTGCACACGCGAGGTCGTCGCGCCGCCGATCAGGAGCGGAATCTTCTTGACGCGGAAGTAGTCGTCGCGCTGCATTTCCGATGCGACGTAGGCCATTTCTTCGAGACTCGGCGTAATCAGGCCCGACAGCCCGATGATGTCCGCGCCCTCGACCTTGGCCTTCGCAAGGATTTCGCTGCACGGGACCATCACGCCCATGTTGACCACTTCGAAGTTATTGCACTGGAGCACCACCGACACGATGTTCTTGCCGATGTCGTGCACGTCGCCTTTCACGGTTGCGATGACGATCTTGCCCTTCGCGCGCACGTCGCCGCCGGCGGCCGCGAGCTGGCGCTTTTCTTCCTCGATGAACGGGATCAGATGCGCGACCGCCTGCTTCATCACGCGGGCCGACTTCACGACCTGCGGCAGGAACATCTTGCCCTGGCCGAACAGGTCGCCGACGATGTTCATGCCGTCCATCAGCGGACCTTCGATCACGTTGATCGGACGGCCGCCTGCAGCGGCGATCTTCGCGCGCACTTCCTCGGTGTCTTCGACGATGAACGTGGTGATGCCGCTCACGAGCGCATGCGCGAGACGCTTCTCGACCGGCTGGTTGCGCCACTCGAGGTTCTCTTCCTTCTTCGCGGCGCCGCTCTTGAACTTGTCGGCGACTTCGAGCAGGCGGTCGGTGCCGTCTTGACGGCGATTCAGCACGACGTCTTCGACGAGTTCGCGCAGTTCGGGATCGAGCTCGGCATACACGCCTAGCTGGCCCGCGTTGACGATGCCCATGTCCATCCCCGCCTGGATCGCGTGATAGAGGAACACGGTGTGAATCGCCTCGCGCACCGGATCGTTGCCGCGGAACGAGAACGACACGTTTGACACGCCGCCGCTCACCTTCGCGTACGGCAGGTTCTGCTTGATCCAGCGGGTCGCTTCGATGAAGTCGACCGCATAGTTGTTGTGCTCCTCGATGCCGGTCGCGATCGCAAAGATGTTCGGATCGAAGATGATGTCCTCGGGCGGAAAGCCGACTTCGTTGACGAGCACGTCGTACGAGCGCTTGCAAATCCCGGTCTTGCGCTGGAACGTATCGGCCTGGCCCTGTTCGTCGAACGCCATCACGACGGCGGCCGCGCCATAGCGGCGAATCAGTTTCGCATGATGAACGAACGCTTCCTTGCCTTCCTTCAGCGAGATCGAGTTGACGATCGCCTTGCCCTGCACGCACTTGAGACCCGCCTCGATCACGTCCCACTTCGACGAGTCGATCATGATCGGCACACGCGCGATGTCCGGCTCCGACGCGATCAGATTCATGAAGCGGACCATTGCCGCTTTCGAATCGAGCATCGCCTCGTCCATGTTGATGTCGATTACCTGCGCGCCGTTCTCGACCTGGTGGCGCGCGACGGCCAATGCTTCGTCGAACTGATTGTTCAGGATCATTCGCGCGAACGCCTTCGAGCCGGTCACATTGGTGCGTTCGCCAACGTTGATGAAGAGTGTCCCGGACGTGACGTTGAACGGCTCGAGGCCGGCAAGGCGCATGGTGTGATCGGTCATGGCGTGTGTGCGAGTCGGGTGCGTGCGTTAAGGGACGTGCAGTGCGTGCAGGCGTCGGGGCGAAGTGTTTCAGGCGGGCTCAGGCCGCGTCACGATACTGGCTCGGCCACTTGCGCGGCTTCAGCTCGGCGAGCGCCTTCGCGATCGCCGCGATGTGCTCGGGCGTCGTGCCGCAGCAGCCGCCCGCGATGTTCACGAGCCCCGCTTGGGCAAATTCCTTCAGCAGGCCAGAGGTATCCGCGGGCAATTCGTCGAAGCCGGTGTCGCTCATCGGGTTCGGCAGGCCGGCGTTCGGATAGCACGACACGTAGGTGTCGCACAGCTTCGCGAGCTCGGCGATGTACGGACGCATCAGCGCCGCGCCGAGCGCGCAGTTCAGGCCGAACGTGAGCGGCTTCGCGTGACGCAGCGAGTTCCAGAAGGCCTCGACGGTCTGGCCCGACAGAATGCGGCCCGACGCATCGGTGACGGTGCCTGAGATCATGATCGGCAGACGCTCGCCGGTGCTTTCGAACAGCTCGTCGAGCGCGAACAGTGCGGCCTTCGCATTCAGCGTGTCGAAGATCGTTTCGACGAGGAACAGGTCCGCGCCGCCGTCGAGCAGCGCTTTCGCCTGCTCGTAGTACGCGGCATGCAGTTCGTCGAAGGTCACGTTGCGCGCGCCCGGATCGTTGACGTCCGGCGAAATGCTGGCGGTTTTCGGCGTCGGGCCGATCGCGCCGGCGACGAAGCGCGGCTTGTCCGGCGTTGCGTATTTGTCGCACGCGGCGCGCGCGAGCTTCGCCGATTCGATGTTCATCTCGACGGCGAGCGATTCCAGGCCGTAGTCGGCCTGCGCGACCGTGGTCGCGCCGAACGTGTTGGTCTCGATGATGTCCGCGCCCGCCGCGAGATACTGCTCGTGAATCTCGGAGATGATCTGCGGCTGGGTGATCGACAGCAGTTCGTTGTTGCCCTTGATGTCGCGCGCGTAGTCCTTGAAGCGCTCGCCGCGATAGCTGGCTTCGTCGAGCTTGTAGCGCTGGATCATCGTGCCCATCGCGCCGTCCAGAATCAGGATGCGCGAGTTCAGCAGCGCGGGCAGCGCTGCGCCGCGGGTGTAGGCGGGCTCCGAACGGACTGGCGTGATGGATTGAGCAGGCTGGGTCATGGCGGACGAGGGCTTGCGCCGGCGTTGGCGGAAAGCCTGTCATTGTAGCCGCTGCCGGGCGGATGCGCCCGGCGCGGAGGAGAGTGTGAGGCGCGGCCGGCAAAATCGACCGATACGAACACGCCGCGCCGCGAACTCAGAAACGCGCTAACAAACGATGCAATAAAAAACGGCCCGGCAAGCCAAAGCCTGCCGGGCCGTTTCGCTGCCGCCGACCGCTTGATGGAACCCGCCGCCCAAGCCGCGCGGTGCGGTCGATCGATGTCGCCAGAGCGCCAGCTGAACACCTCCGGTCAATGCAGGACCACCGGTTGCTGCATCAGACTGTCGAATTGACCGAGGAATTCATCAACCTCGTCGAGCGTCGGCTCGCCTTCGATCAGCTTTTGCACATGCTCGCGAAAACGCGCCGCCATTGCCCCATCGATGTAGATTTCGCGCTGCATGTTCTTGTCGACAATCTCATAGCCGCCCGACTTCATGGCCAACTGACCTTCCTGCGGAGGAAACTCGACGACACAGTAGTTAGGGCTGTTATAGATCATTTGCATGGCGACACTCCTTATTTCCGTTGGGCTCCTGCCCTTTCTGCACCGTAGGTGGAGCATGTGGGATGGAATTCAAGGGGTGGGTCCGGACGACGCAGGTAAAAACTCCGGACCTGACGGTTAGACTCGCCGCTCCAGAAACGATTCAAGCAAGGCGGCAAAACGGTGTGATTGCTCGATTGGCGCGAGATGCGCGGCGTCCAGCAACTCGAAGCGGGCGCCCTCGATCGCCTCCGCTATTGCCTGCGTAGCAGCAGGGGGCGTGCCAGTGTCGTGACGTCCGGCCACCGTCAGCGTCGGCGAGCGGATTGCGCCGTGCTGGCCGCGAAGGTCGAAATCGCGCAGTGCCTCGCAGGCCATCGCAAAACCTTCCGGCGAGGTGTGCGCAAATGTCTCACGGATCGGCTCGACCGCTTCGGGATGGCCGGCCTGAAAGTCGGGCGTGAGCCAACGCGCGATCGTCGACGGTAACAGCGCCTCCATGCCGTCGCTGCGCGCGGTGTGGGCGCGCTGATTCCACAACTCACGATTCTCAGGCGGAGTGCCGCCGGTGCTGTCGGCAATCGTCAGCGTGTCGATGCGTGATGGATGGTCGAGCGCGAACTGCTGCGCAATCATGCCGCCGAGCGACAGGCCGACCAGGTGCGTCGTCCGCGCGCCGAGGGCATCGAGCAGTTTGGCGAGATCGTCGGCCAGATCGCGCATGGTGAACGGCTCGCGCGCAACCGCGCTGTGGCCGTGGCCGCGCACGTCGTAGCGCAGCACCGTGTAATCGTCGCGAAAATAGCCGGCCATCTGATCCCAGATGGAAAGATCGCCGCCCAGCTGATGGATGAACGTGAGCCACGGGCCGCCGCCTTCGTTGCTCAGCACGTAGCGTGTGTCGATACCGTTGATGTTCACTTGCATGCGGACTCCTTTGAAGGAAACGCAGTGAAAAAGCGCGGTGGGTCGCCTCGTTCGCGCGAACGGGGGCTCCGTTGACGTGCGAGTCAACGTTGCGAAGGAAGTTTCGCCGATCTCGAGCAGATCTGCTCGTGACACTGTGTCACGAAAAGTGTCACGGTTTGATGATGGTCGGAGCGGTCGAATCGACCGGTGCAGCGGGGGCGGCCTCGGGTGTTACTGCCGATGCGTCGGCCGGAGCTGGCGCCGGCGTTGCAGGGCCCGCGGCAGCGGGGGCTGCGGGTGCAGCAGGCGTGGCCGGCGCGCCACCATTGCCGCGGTCATCCGGCGACGTGCCATCGACATTCAGCTTGCCGCGCCACACCAGTTCGAACTGGGTACCGTTCGGCTCCGTCTGCAGGATGCGCGCCGGCAGCCAGCCAAGGGACGGGGCGAGCCACACATCGACGCGGCGCTGGTCGCCATCGTGCCGCGGCAGACGTTTGAAGTGACGCGTCTGCAGATAGCCTTGCGCGGCGCGGATCGTTTCGTCGCCGATCGTCTCGATCGGCCAGTTCTCCCCGCTATCGGTATCGACGACGAAAAACTGCCGCGTCACGCCAGGCTTATAGGCGTCAGGATCGCCGCGCACGAGGCTCGCGAGCTGCATCACGACACTGAAGCGATCCTGCGCGCCGTCGGGCAACGGCAACGAGGCGGGCGTGCGCGTAAAGCCAATCTTCTTGTCGTTGCGATTGAAGATCGCGATGTCTTCGGCGCGACGGCCACGCTTTTCGCTGTACTGAGCCGGCGCGAGGCCAAAAGCATCGATGCCGCCGTGGCTCGAAAACACGAACGGACCGACGAACGGCAGCGGCACTGATACGACCATTTCGTAGCCCTGCCCGTTGTTCGCCCAATGGATCGTGCCGGGCGCGTTGCGCACGCCGTTGTAGAACGTGTCGTAGTCGAGTTCGGCCGACGGCGGTACCGAAAACTTCACGCCCTGCGACGCTTGCGGCGCGCTGGCCGCGGCAGGGGCGCTCGCGACGGCGCCGCTGGCATTCGCTTGGGCCGATGTATTCGCGTTCGCGGTGGCGGGTGGCTCGCTAGCCGCCACCTCCGATGCCGGCGTGGCCGCGGGCTCGTTCGGTTTGGCCGGCTGCAACGCGGTCATCACATGCTGCTCGCGCGGCGGCCTCGCCGCGGGCTTGCGTGCAGGCGAGGGCGGATGCGGTGCCGGCACGGCGGGCGGTGGCGCGGGTTGACGCTCGACCCTTTCGGGCGTCAGCAGCGCGACCTGCACCGGCACATGCTCGTGATTCGCCGGATTCAGATCCACGCGATTGCGCTCGAACCATTGCGCCGCGATCCAGTGCACAACCGCGACGGCCACGAGGACGGCGATCCAGCGCCACGCGCGCGCGCCGCGTCCCGGCCCGCTACCAAAAGCGGGCAGGCGATCATGACGGCGGTTGGCGGAAGCAGAATCCATCGGCGCTTGAATCGGTGAGAGCTTGAAAGGATCGGTGCGTATCAACCGTTGTCGCTACGCGGCGTCGCGCTATAGCCGAGTTCGTACGACAGCTTGCGCGCGCAATCGCGCAGCGCGGTATCGATCTCGCCGCCCCAGCGGATATCGAACGCGCCTTCATGGCCGAGCGCGACCAGACCGAGCGCAAGTTCGCCGGTCGAATCGAACACCGGCATCGAAAACGCGTGGATCGTCGGCAGCAGCATGCCTTCGACGCGCGCAGCCTCGTGCTCGCGCACCTCGGCGAGCACCTTGTCGACGTCTTCGCGGGTGCGTGGCGCGCCGCTATACGATGAGCGCCGCGAGTCGGCCAGCTCGCGCTCGAGCATCGCGGCGGTCTTGCCGGACGGCAGGTAGGCGGCGAACAGCAGACCGGTCGCCGAACTGAGCAAGGGCATCACGTCGCCGAGCTTCAGCGACGCCTTGGCCGGATAGCTCGACTCCATCCAGTGCACCATCGTCGGTCCTTGATTGCCCCACACCGCGATGCCGACGGTCAGGTCGAGCCGGTCGCGCAGTTCGGCGAGCGCGATGCGCGCGAGCTTCACACCGTCGACGCGAGCGAGCCGCGCGAGCCCCAGCTGCAAAGCGAAGCCGCCGAGTTCGTAGCGGCCCGACAGCGGGTCCTGCGCGACCACGCCGAGACGCAGAAAGCTGACCAGATAGCGATGCGCCTTCGCCGGACTCATGCCCGCGCGCTGCGCGAGATCGCGCAGCATCATCGCGCGCGGCTCGTGGGTCAGTACGTCGAGCAGCCTGAAACCGACCTCGATCGACTGAATGCCCGAGCGCAGTTTTTCTTCGCCGGGTTCGCCGGGTTCGTCATCGGCGCCGGTTGCGTCGGTTGCATGGGCGGGATCGAGCAGATCGTCGGCGGACGCGGGGTCGGTGCGGGTGCGGATTATGCCGGAGCGGGCGTTGGCGGACATGTGCAAAGGCGCGGGCAGCGCGTTCGGTGATCGTAATGGAGACGGCTACGGTGACACGACGACGAACACGCAGATATTGGGCCGCGCCGATTCACCATCGTAGAATAGATTCCTTCGATCGTCACCAATACACGGTTCACAGCTCTATGAAACTTGCCTCGCTGAAAGACGGCACGCGCGACGGTCAACTGATCGTCGTGTCCCGCGACCTGCACACGGCGGCCATCGCCGACACGATCGCGCCCACGCTGCAGCGCGTGCTCGACGACTGGGCCTTCTACGCGCCGCAACTGCACGACCTTTACGATGCGCTGAACCAGGGCCGTGCGCGCAACAGCTTTTCATTCGACGCCAAAGAGTGCATGGCGCCGCTGCCGCGCGCGTTCCAGTGGGCCGACGGCTCGTCGTACGTGAACCACGTCGAGCTCGTGCGGCGCGCGCGCGGCGCGGAAATGCCGCCCGAATTCTGGACCGACCCGCTGATGTACCAGGGCGGTAGCGACGACTTCATCGGCCCGCGCGACGACGTGGCGTGCGCATCGGAAGAGTACGGCATCGACTTCGAGGCCGAGGTCGCGGTCGTCACCGGCGATGTGCCGATGGGCGCGACGCCCGAGCAGGCCCTGCGCGGCGTGCGGCTGGTCACGCTCGTCAACGACGTGTCGCTGCGCAACCTGATCCCCGCCGAACTCGCGAAGGGCTTCGGTTTTTTCCAGAGCAAGCCGGCCACCTCGTTCGCGCCGGTCGCCGTGACGCCCGACGAGCTCGGCGAACACTGGCGCGAAGGCCGCGTGCATCGGCCGATGATCGTCCACTGGAACGGCAGGAAGGTCGGCCAGCCCGACGCGGGCACCGATATGGTGTTTCACTTCGGTCAGCTGATCGCGCATGCCGCGAAAACGCGCAATTTGCGTGCTGGTGCCATCGTCGGTTCGGGCACGGTGTCGAACAAGGACGCGAAACGCGGCTACTGCTGTATCGCCGAGAAGCGCTGCCTCGAAACGATCGAGCACGGCGCGCCGCAAACGGAGTTCATGAAATACGGCGACACCGTGAGGATCGAAATGTTCGACGATGCGGGCAAGTCGATTTTCGGTGCGATCGAGCAGAGCATCGCGCCGCTCGAATGAAGCCCGGCGCTCACGCGGCAATGCTTTGACGCGGGCGGCACGCGCGAAAGGGTTTCGCCCGATGCCGCCACTTGCGCGCGCGGCTACACTGCGGCAAACATCACAACGAAAACCCCGACGTGAGGAGACAGCATGCCGCGATTGGACTTCTCCGCAGCTGGACGTCGGCGCGCTTGCGCGTCGCCCGTTGAAGCGCGCACGAGCGAGCGTGGCTTGCGTCAACGTGGTCGGCGCTTCGCGCGGCGCGCCGCGACGCTGTGCGCCGCGCTTGCCTGCGCGTTGCCGCTGACATCGGTTGCGCAGGTGAAGATCGGTCTCGTGCTGTCGCTGACCGGGCCGGCCGCGTCGCTCGGCATTCCCGCGCGCGACACGGTCGCGCTGCTACCCAAACGGATCGGCGGGCAGAACGTCGAATACATCGTGCTCGACGATGCATCGGACACGACCCACGCCGTGCAGGACACCAGGAAGCTCATCAGCGAGAATCACGTCGACGCGATCATCGGCTCGTCGATCACGCCGAATTCGCTCGCGATGATCGACGTGGTCGCCGAGGGCGAGACGCCGATGATCTCGCTCGCGTCGTCCGCGAAAATCATCGAACCGGTCGACGCGAAACGTCGCTGGGTCTTCAAGACGCCGCAGACCGACGCGATGATGGCCTCGGCGATCGCCGAGCATGCGAGCGGACACGGTGTGAAGACGATCGCGTTCATCGGCCAGGCCGACGCGCTCGGCGAGACGTTCTACGCCGAGGTCGCGAAGTTCGCGCAGCTGCATCACATCGACGTGGTCGCGAGCGAGCGTTTCAATCGCACCGATCCGAGCGTGACCGGCCAGGTGCTGAAGATTCTCGCGACCCATCCCGACGCGGTGGTGGTCGGCGCGGCCGGCACGCCTGCCGCGTTGCCGCCGAAAACGCTGCGCGAGCGTGGCTACAAGGGCGTCATCTATCACAACCACGGGGTCGGCAATAACGACTTCCTGCGCGTGTGCGGCGCCGATTGCAACGGCACCTTCCTGCCCGCGAGCCCGGTGCTGGTCGCCACGCAATTGCCGGCCGATCATCCGGCCAGGCGTCTCGCGCTCGATTACATCGAGCGCTTCGAGGCGCGGCACGGCGCGGGCAGCGTGTCGGCATTCGGTTCGTACACGTCGGACGCGGGCGCGTTGCTCGAGCATGCGATTCCGCTCGCGCTGAAAGCCGGCGCGCCCGGCACGCCGCCGTTTCGCCGCGCGCTGCGCGACGCGCTCGAAGGAACACGCGGTCTCGCGGACACCAATGGCGTCGTCAACATGAGCGCGACCGATCATCTCGGGCTCGATCAGCGCGCCCGCGTGATGGTCGAAATCACCAATGGCAAGTGGCTTTATCAGCCGCATTGAACGGATCGCGGCGTTCCGCGCGCGACTGAACGAATCTCCTCCGGACTGCTCACCATGCCTCAGCCATCGCAACCGAACGACGCGTACTACGCGCACTACCAGTCGCTGCGTTTGCAGCGTCATCCGTACGGTGTGCTCGAAGTCGTGATGAGCGGCGAGGGCGCGAATAAAAGTGGCCTCGCGACCGCGAACGCACGCATGCATTACGAGCTCGCGGAAATCTGGCGCGACATCGATCGCGATCCCGATACGCGCGTCGCGATCATTCGCGGCGAGGGCAAAGGCTTTTCGGCCGGCGGCGATCTGCCGCTCGTCGAGGACATGGCGAACGATTTCGAGGTGCGCACGCGTGTGTGGCGCGAAGCGCGCGATCTCGTCTACAACGTGATCAACTGCGGCAAGCCGATCGTGTCGGCGATGCACGGGCCGGCGGTCGGCGCGGGGCTCGTCGCGGGGCTGCTCGCCGATATCTCGATCGCGGCGAAGACGGCCCGCATCATCGACGGACACACGCGCCTCGGCGTCGCCGCGGGCGATCATGCGGCGATCGTCTGGCCGCTCTTGTGCGGCATGGCGAAGGCGAAGTACTACCTGCTGCTGTGCGAGCCGGTGAGCGGCGAGGAGGCGGAGCGCATCGGGCTCGTGTCGCTGGCCGTCGACGAAAGCGATCTGCTGCCAAAGGCGTTCGAAGTCGCGCGCAAGCTGGCCGACGGTTCGCAAACCGCCATCCGTTGGACCAAGTATGCGTTGAACAACTGGCTGCGCACGGCGGGGCCGGCGTTCGACACGTCGCTCGCGCTGGAATTCATGGGCTTCGCGGGGCCCGACGTGCGCGAAGGCCTGAGCTCGTTGCGCGAGCGGCGCGCGCCCGATTTTGGCGCGGGCGGTCCACGTAACGACGAACGATCGTGATGTCATACCCCACACGGTATGATCGAATCGACGCACGCGGCATCGCGCGCTCCACCTATCATCTAGCACCGAGGCGACAACCATGACCGACACCACTGGCTCCGCGCCGCCCTTTCCCGGCTTTCCCGGTTTTCCGCCCGCTGAAATGCTCGATCGCATGTGGAGCATGATGCGGCTGTCGCCGTTCGGCGCCGCCATGACGGGCGCGCAGCCGGGTGGGGGCACGAGTCCGTCGCTGTCGATGATGTCCGACATGATGGCGCCGCTCACGAGCGTCGAGGAACTCGACAAGCGCATCACCGACATGCGCGCGGTCGAGCAATGGCTGAACCTGAATCTGAGCATGCTGCAGTCGGCGATCCAGGCGCTCGAAGTGCAACGTGCGACGCTCGCGACGCTGCGCGCGTTCGGCGCGTTCGCGCAATCGTCGATGTCGCAGGCGGCCGCTGCTGCGTCGGGTGCCGCCGCGAGTGACGCGCCGAACGCCGCCCCGCGCCGCGCCCCGGCGCCAAGTTGGACGAAGCCGGCCGAGCCCACGCCCGAAAGCGCCACGCAGGCCGCCAGCGACGAAGAGGAAGCGCCCGCGGCGCCCGCTTTCGATGCATCCGCGTGGTGGAATCTGCTGCAATCGCAGTTCAACCAGATCGCGCAGTTCGCGATGACGCAGCCGTCCGTCGCGGTCGCCGCGGCGGGCGGGGGCACGCAGGGCAAGCCGGAACCGTCGAAGGCCGCGGATGCGTCGGGCGCCGATGCGTCGGGCGCCGAAGCGTCGGGCGCCGCCGCGCAAAACGCGAAGCCCGCCGTCAAACGGCCGGCGGCGAAGCGCGCCGCGCCGTCGGCCAAACGCGCGTCGGGCGAGGGGACGAGCGCGGCGACAATGAAAAAGTCGACGTAAGCGGGCAGTGCGGGCAACGCGCTCGCACCCGGTGCGACAGCGACAGCAACGACAAAAGGAGCGCGGTCGAGTCTGCGTTTCCTCCGCCTGTCGCCCCGCGAATCAGTGCCCGATGACGAAGGCAACCCATCGCCTGCGTTTTTGCTGTATTACAACGCCGGCGGTTTCCGCCCGCGCGAATCGCCGATTTTGTTGAGAGAAGTCAATGCCACAGTGCGCTCGCGCCGCTTCTGTCACGGGTTTCGTGGGAGGCGCGTGCTATGATTGTGTAAGCTTGATATGGCTTTGGGGCGTGCGCCGAAAACAATCAATCCCGCCGCCTTCGCGTCATTCGCCGCCGGCGCTACCGGTGCAGGGCGGGACGTGCGGTTGTCGACCCAGACTGGCTCGACCTCAGGCAAAGGGTATCCCTCCCCACGGTTGGCCCGGCGCCTGATTCACGCTTCAGGCGCCAATACAAAAGCCCGGACTTCTTTGCTGCCCGATGCTTCTGGGCGGCTGATTAACGCGTAAAATTGAATGCTTGGCCGATAAACGGCACGTCCGTTCGTCGTAGGTAAAAACGGCTACACGTAGCAGCAACAGACACACACAGTATGTGCAGAACAGGGGTGGGACTATGAACACCATGCTTTATCCGGAACTTTATAAATCGCTCGAATCCGTTCGATGGGACATGGAGAAGGACATTCCCTGGGACAAATTCGATGCATCGCTGTTGACCGACGAGCAGGCGGCGACGATCAAGATGAACGCGATCACCGAATGGTCGGCGTTGCCCGCCACGGAAATGTTTCTGCGTGACAATCATCACGACAGCGATTTCTCCGCATTCATGAGCGTGTGGTTCTTCGAGGAGCAGAAGCACTCGCTGGTGCTGATGGAGTACCTGCGCCGCTTCAAGCCGGAACTGGTCCCGACCGAAGAGGAACTGCACGCAGTGCGCTTCGAGTTCGATCCCGCACCACCGCTGGAAACGCTGATGTTGCACTTCTGCGGCGAAATCCGCCTGAATCACTGGTATCGCCGCGCCGCCGAATGGCATACCGAGCCAGTCATCAAGCACATCTACGAAACTATCTCGCGCGACGAAGCGCGCCACGGCGGCGCGTATCTGCGCTACATGAAGAAGGCGATGGCGCAAACCGGCGACATCGCGCGTGCCGCGTTCGCGAAGATCGGCGTGCTGATGGCGTCGGCGCGTCGCACCGAAAAGCCGCTGCACCCCACCAACCTGCACGTGAACCAGGCGCTGTTCCCGCGCGACACGATCCAGTCGCGTCTGCCGGATCCGGAATGGCTCGAGCGCTGGCTCGACGAGCAGATCCGTTTCGACGACGGCTGGGAAAAGAAGGTCATCGAGCGCATTCTGCACAACCTGTCGCTGCTGTTCGAACGCACGTTCAACACCGCGCAGGAACTGAACCGTTATCGCAAGGAAGTGGTCGCGCGTCTGCAAGCCGCTGAACAAAACCCGGCGCAGCAGCCGGCGTAACGACTCAGGCGTTTCAGCACCGTATCAAACGGCGGTCCGGCAAGCGTGAGCTTGCCGGACCGTTTTGCTTCGGGCCGTCCACCGTGTATCGTGACGGCACCTGGCATTCGTGTTCCCGTAACGCCCCAACTCCCCAATTCCCCAACTCTGTGACCGTGCGATGACCGCCATCTTTGAACGCAAGATTCTGACGCGCGATGCCCTGGTGAAGCTTCGTCCTTCGCTGCGCGCGCCCGTCGTGTTTACGAACGGCGTGTTCGATATCCTGCATCGTGGTCACGTGACCTATCTGGCCGACGCCAAGGCGCTGGGCGCGTGCCTGATCGTTGGTGTGAATAGCGACGCGTCGGTGCGGATGCTCGGCAAAGGCGACGACCGGCCGATCAACAACGAGGCCGACCGCATGGCCTTGCTAGCGGCGCTGGAAAGTGTCGACTACGTGGTGGGCTTCGGCGAGAAGACGCCGGTCGAGCTGATTTCCGCGTTGCGCCCGGACGTGCTCGTGAAGGGCGGCGACTACGACATGGACTCGCTGCCCGAATCGGCGCTCGTGCGCGGTTGGGGCGGCAAGGCGCTCGCGATTGCGTTCGAGCACGATCGCTCGACGACCGCGCTGTTGAAGAAGGTGCGGACGCAGGATTGATGCCGTCCGTTGCCGCAACACGCGCGGCGCACTGCTGATCTTCTGACCGACCGCCTCGCTCCCCTGATTACTGCGGCAACTCCGATGTCGAAATCGGCGCCTGCGGCGCGGGTCCGCCGACCACCGCCTGGTCGGCCGCATCGGCGGCGCTGACCGGCCGCACCTTCAGCCAGTCCGGATGAATCTGGCGGTTCAGATGATTCGGCTCGCGTCCGCTGGCGGTGGGTGTGGGGCCGAAGGCGCCAAGCAGCGCGGCGAAAGCCAGCACGTTGACAACAATCAGAATGGCGATCGGCCAGCGAAGCATTGTGGGTGTTTCCAATTCAGAAAGAAGTTGAGCCTGGGGCGTGCGGGAGAAACTCGGGTTCGGAAAATGGGCGGCGAATTGCGCGCAACTCCGGCGCACGTTCTACACGTACATCACGCGCCACGCGGTCGTGAATCGAACGCTAGCTACGGCAGGCAATCAGCCGCCTTGCCGCGCCGTATCATCGGCTGCGATCAGCGCAAGCCCTGACAGCACCAGCGAATCGTGGCGAGTATGCGGCACTTTCAGGGCGCTCGCCACTTCGTCGGCGGCGCCGCCGCTGACCACGAGACGCACCGGCACCTGCCACTCATCCTGCAGGTCCCGCCACATCCGCTCGATCAATCCGGCCTGCGCCAGCGTGCAGCCCGCCGACAGCGAGCGCGGCGTATCCGTTGCGAAGAACGGCCCGCGACGGCCCGCGCCGGTGGTATCGGCCGCGTCGAGCAGACCACGCGCGCGCGCGGCGTCGAGCGTCGGCAGTTGCGCGGTGTGCTCACCGAGCGAGCGCATCATCAGCGTCCAGCCCGGCGCAATCAATCCGCCGATGAACGCGCCATCGGCGCGCAAGGCCTCGAGCGTCGTCGCGGTGCCGAAGGTCGCGAGCAGCAGATGCTCGCCGGGAAAGGTCGCGTGCGCGCCGATCATGCCGGCCCAGCGATCGCTGCCGAGCGAGTCCGGTGTCGTGTAGCAATTGGTCACGCCGCATCGACGGGCACTTGCGCGGATCGTCGCGAGCGGCAGTCGCGGCCAGTGCGCGTCGACGAGCGCCGCGATGTGCGTCGCGACCTCCGCGCCCGCGACGTTGGAGAGCCACGCGCCGCATGGCGCCGGCCAGTCAGTCCAACCGGGTTGCGCACCCGACCGCGCGCGTGGCCCGGCAAGCTCGTCATGCGCGAGCGTGCCGCTCGCCAACTGCGTCCCATCGGGCTGCACCAGCGCCCACTTGATCCGGCTATTGCCCGCGTCGATCAGCAGATATGGCGCGCGCTGCGTCATGCGACACCGTGGGCGAGGCGCAGCGACACGTCGCCGGTCGCGATGCTCTGGCGGCCCTCAGCCGTATCGAGTAGCAACTGGCCACGCTCGTCAACGCCTGCCGCCACGCCGCGCGCGAGCTCCTGGCCTTGTTCGAGCAGCACGACTTCGCGGCCCGCGTAAGCATGCACCGCGTTCCAGCGCGGCTGGAACGGCGCGAAGCCTTCGGCGCCGAAGCGCTGCAGCATCGGTTCGAGCGCGTTCAATTCGGCTGCCAGCGTATCGGTCAGATTCGCGTTCGGCAGCGCGCGTTGCAACGCGGTCGGCACGGTGCCGAGCGCCTGCGGCGGTACCTCGGCGTTCAGCGCGCCGACCTTCGCCGCGAGTTCGTCGGCGCCTTTCACGTTGGTGCCGATGCCGATCACGACCGCGCTCGCGTCGTCGGTGCTCCACGCGGTTTCGATCAGGATGCCGGCGAGCTTGTCGCCTTCGAGCAGCACGTCGTTCGGCCACTTCAGCGCGATCTGTCCGGGACCCGCGACCGGCAGCGAGCGCAGCGCGTCGACGAGCGCGACGCCCACCGCGAGACTCAAGCCAGCGAGCCCTTCGAGCGGTCGCGGCAAGACGCACGCGACCGAAAACAGCAGCGCGTTGCCGGGCTCCGCGTACCACGGCCGCCCACGGCGGCCGCGCCCAGCGGTCTGCAGATACGCGACGCGCACGATCGGCCGCGGCAGCGCGTTGGCGCGTCGGGGCAGTGCTTTCATGTGGGCCATCAGGTCGGCGTTGGTCGAACCGGTTTCTTCGACGATTTCGATCGGCCAGTCATGCGCATGCGAGCCGAACAGCTTGACCGCCCGTTCGCGATCGATGCGCCAGTCGGTCGAAGCCGACGACGAGGCTGGTGCCGTGCTCGTCGCTGCGGACGGAGAGGCGGGAGTCTTGGAGGCATTCATGTCCCATATTGTAGCCACAGCGAACCCGCCCGGGACTCGAATGCGCAGCGGTGAAGGGGTGACGCCGATCGACGTGCATCAGTGCGGACCGGCGGCCGAGCCTTCGTTACAATGGCCGCTAATCCGATAACCAGATTCACGCGATCCTTGAACTACGACACTCCGCCCGGCCTTGAAGTCGCGGCCGGCAGCCAAGGCAAGATCGTCCGTCTCTCGGGCCAGTGGACGGCGCTCGCGCTCGCGCGCGATCGCGACACCGGGCACGTGATTCCGCAACTGCGTTCGCTGACCGGCGCGCAGGGCATCGGCGAGTGGGACCTGTCGCGCGTCGACAGGATGGACCACGTCGGCGGCCAGGCGCTGTGGCGCGTGTGGGGCCGCAAGATGCCGCCGGGCACCGCGCTCACGGACACGCAGCGCGATATCTTCGAGCGCATCGCGCTGCTCGACACGGTGCGCGAGAGCGCCGAGCCGGTCAAGCGCCTCGATCCCTTTACGCGTCTCGGCCTCGGGCTCTTCTCGTTCGTCGAGCACATGCAGGGCGGCGTCGCGATGCTCGGGCGCTTCGTGCTCGATCTGCTCGCGATCCTGCGCAAGCCGAAACTCACGCCGTGGACCGAAATCTCCGCGAACGTCTACAACGCCGGCGCCCGCGCGCTGCCGATCACCGCGCTGGTCGCGTTCCTGATCGGCATCGTGTTGAGCTATCTGTCGGCACAGCAATTGCGCATCTTTGGCGCGAACCAGTTCATCGTCAATATTCTCGGCCTCGCGGTGATTCGCGAACTCGGCCCGGTGCTGTCGGCGATTCTGGTGGCAGGCCGCTCGGGCTCGGCGATCACCGCGCAGATCGGTGTGATGCGCGTGACCGAGGAGCTCGACGCGATGCGCGTAATGGGCATCCCGCACGGCCTGCGGCTGATCCTGCCGCGCGTGATCGCACTGGCCGTCGCGATGCCGCTGCTCGTGATGTGGACCAACGTGATCTCGTTGACGGGCGGCGCGCTCGCCGCGAAGCTCGTGCTCGGCATCGACATGAGCTTCTTCGCGCGCCAGCTGCCGAGCGTCGTGCCGATCGCGAACCTGTGGATCGGGCTTGGCAAGGGCGCGGTATTCGGCATGCTGATCGCGATCGCCGGCTGCCATTTCGGCTTCCGTATCAAAGCCAATTCGCAGAGTCTCGGCGAAGGCACGACGACCTCGGTGGTCACGTCGATCACCATCGTGATTCTCGCGGACGCGGTGTTCGCGATCCTCTTTCAAAGGGTGGGGCTAGGATGATCGCGCCACTAACCGAAGCCGTACGCGGCCAGCCCGTACCGTCGATCGCCGAGCCGGTGATCGAGGTGATCGACATCACCAAGCGCTACGGCCGCAACATCGTGCATCAGCATCTGAGCCTCGACGTGCGGCGCGGCGAGATCGTGTCGATCGTCGGCGGCTCGGGTTCGGGCAAGACCACGCTGGTGCGGCAGATTCTCGGCCTCGAGCGACCGTCGAGGGGCACGATCAAGCTGTTCGGCGAAGACCTCGCAACGATCTCGCCCGACACCGCGCTGCTGATGCGCAGCCGCTCTGGCATGCTGTTCCAGCGCGGCGCGCTATTCTCGTCGCTGTCCGTGTTCGACAACGTCGCGCAACCGGTGCGCGAACTCGGCAAGGTGCCCGAAGACCTGCTGCGCGACATCGTGATGCTGAAGCTCGAAATGGTCGGGCTGCCGTGCAAGCACGCGTCGAAGATGCCATCGGCGCTGTCGGGCGGCATGATCAAGCGGGTTGGCATCGCGCGCGCGATCGCGCTCGAACCCGAACTGCTGTTCCTCGACGAACCGACCGCCGGCCTCGACCCGGAGGCGTCCGACGAATTCGTCGAGCTGATCTCAGGGCTGCATCGCGCGCTCGGTCTGACGGTCGTGATGATCACGCACGATCTCGATACGATGGTCGCACTGTCGACACGCGTGGCCGTGCTGGCCGATCGCAAAGTGCTCGTCAACGCGCCGGTCGAGGAGGCCGCGGGCGTCGACCATCCGTTCATCCACGAATATTTCCTCGGCCTGCGCGGGCGCCGCGCGCTGCAGGCGCTGCCGCCGGAGCGCCGCGCGAAGCTGCCGCAGGCGGCGCTCGAGCCGGCGTCGTCGGAGTTGCCGCTGTGAGGCGGGCCGCCATGAGCCGGGCCGCTACGAACCAGGAAAACTGACAATGGAAAACAAAGCGCATGCGTTCTGGGCCGGGCTCTTCACGGTCGTGCTGACGGCGGCGATCGCGCTGGCGGCGTATCTGTTCAACGTCGACCGCACCGTGCGGGTGCCGTACGACCTGATCGCGCGCACCAACGTGACCGGCCTCTTTGCGGACGCGGCGGTGCGCTTTCGCGGGCTCGACGTCGGCCGTGTGCAGTCGATTAAGTTCGATCCGACACATCCGGGGCAGATCCTGATCCGCATCATGGTCGACGAGCACGCGCCGATCACGCATTCGACGTTCGGCAGTCTCGGCTTGCAGGGCGTGACCGGCATCGCGTTCATCCAGCTCGACGATACCGGGCGCGATCCGACGCCGCTGCCGTCGTCGGCCCAAAAGGTCGCGCAATTGCCGATGCGTCCGGGTCTGTTCGACCAGTTGCAGCAACGCGGCGAGGTGCTGCTGCGCAAGCTCGAAAAAGTGACCGACAACGTGAACGACATGCTGTCGCCGGAAATGGTCGCGCAGCTGCACGATACGGCGGCGAGCATCGCGCAGGCGGCCTCGGGCGTCGCGACGCTGACGCGTGAGATGGGGCCCGTCGCCAGCAAGCTGCCCGGCACGGTCGACCAGCTGAACCGCACGCTCGCGTCGACCAACCAGATGATCACGGGCCTGAACCGTCCGGACGGGCCCCTCGAGCGCAATCTGAACAAGGTCGGCACGGCCGCGCAGCAGGCGGGCAATGCGCTCACGCAGATGAACTCGTCGCTGCAGGATCTGTCCGCCCGGGTCGGCTACGAGACGCTGCCGCGCGTGAATTCGCTGACCGAGGAGGTGCGCTCGGCGGCGCAATCGATCGACCGCGCCGCCGACACCTTCAACACCAATCCGCGCAGCGTGCTGTTCGGCGCGCCGCGCCCGGCGCCGGGTCCGGGCGAGGCCGGCTTCGCGTGGCCCGCCGCTGCCGCCGCGCCCGCAGCCCACTAACTCCGCAGGCTAGAACACAGGAAGATGCTCATGTCACGCTCGATTCACCGACTGTTGTCCTCGCGCGCCACGCTCGCGGCGTTGCTCGCGTTCGGCGTGCTGGCGGCGGGCTGCGCGGGCACGTCCGCGGTGGTCTCGGACATCCGCTACGACTTCGGACCACCGCCGCAGGCCGCCGCGGCGAGCCGGCTGCCGGCCGTCAAGGTGCTGGAGGTCAGCGCGCCGTCCGTGCTCGAATCCGACCGGCTGACTTATCGGCTGAGCTACGCCGACGCGCAGCAGACGGCCGCCTACGCCAACAGCCACTGGACGATGATGCCGTCGCAACTGCTGACGCAGCGCCTGCGGAACGCGCTGAGCGAGCGCGGCACCGTGCTGACGGGCGCGGACGGCGTGACCGCGCCGGTGCTGCGGGTCGATCTGACCGAGTTCGAGCAGGTGTTCGACAGCCAGACGGACAGCCACGGCGCGATCACCGCGCGCGCGACGCTGATGCAGGGCGGCAAGGTGATCGGCCAGCAGACCTTCGTCGCGCACGCGCCCGCGCATTCGGCGGATGCGGCCGGCGGCGCGCGGGCGCTCGCCGCGGCCTGCGACGACCTCGTCGCGCAGATCGCCACGTGGCTCGGCTCGCAGGCGCTGGTCGCCGCGCAATGACGGGCGGGCAGCGCACGCAACGGAGCGCTGCATGAGCGAACGCCCCTGGCTGCGCCGCCCGTCGACGCTGGCCCGTCAGGCGCTGCTGCTTTACACGGCGCTGATCCTCTACGGGTCGTGGTATCCGTTCTCGGGCTGGCGCTCGCTCGGCATCGCGCCGTTCGCCTATCTGTTCGATCCGATGCCGCAGTACCTGACGGCGTTCGACGTCGTCACCAACGTGCTCGGCTATATGCCGTTCGGCGCGCTGGTGGTGCTCGCGGTGTACCCGCGTTGGCGCGGCACGCTGGCCGTCGCGCTCGCGTTCGTGTTGGGCGGTCTGCTGTCGGGCACGATGGAAGCCGTGCAGACCTATCTGCCGACACGCGTCGCTTCCAATCTCGACCTCGCCGCCAACACGCTCGGCGCGCTCGTCGGCGCGGCGATGATGTCGCCGTTGACCGGCGCGCTGCTCGACCGCGGCCTGCTCAGGCGTGTGCGGTTGCTGTGGTTCGAGCGCGGCCATGCGACGCTCGCGTGCCTCGTCGCCGCGTGGCCGTTTGCGACGATGTATCCGTCGCCGCGTCTGTTCGGTCTCGGCAACTGGCCGCGCGCGCTGTGGCTGAGCGTCGATCCGGCCACCCAGGACGCGCTGCTCGCGTGGACGCCGTCCGCGTGGCATGTCGGCGCATGGCCGGCGGCGGCGGCCGCGTGGCTGGACGACGACACATGGGAAGCGCTGATCACGGCGCTAAACCTGTTCGCGGCGCTCGCGCTTGCATCGCTGCCGGCACGCCGTCATGCGCCACGTGTGCGCCTGCTGTTGGTGTTCATCGTCGCGACCTTGTGCGTGAAGGCCGGCGCGACGTTCCTGCAATCGCAATCAGGCCTCGCGTTCGACTGGGCGACGCCCGGCGCGCTAATCGGACTCGCGTGCGGCACCGTCGCGGCGCTCGTCGCGCTGCCGCTGCGGAGGCGGTTACGTGCGACGCTCGCCGGGGTCGCGCTGGTCGTCGCGCTCGTGTTCGTCAATCTGCTGTCGGTGAACCCGTATTTCGACGCCGTGCTCGCCGACTGGCGGCAGGGACGCTATCTGCATTTCAACGGGCTCGCGCGCTGGCTCGCGTGGATATGGCCCTATGCGGCGCTGGTCTGGCTCGCGTTCGCGGTCGAGCGGGCGTGGCTCAAACGGCGCGCGAGGCGGGCGTGACGTGCTTGCGCGCCGGCCGCCAGGTCCCGACGCCTGCACAGCCCGGTGGCTATAATCGTCCGCACCGCCATTGCACTTCCTTTCAGGCTCACCTCCCGAACATCATGGATTCCTTCTACAAACACCACGTTTTCTTCTGTCTGAATCAACGCGACCCCGGCGCCGAGCGTCCGAGCTGCGCGAACTGCAACGCACAGGCGATGCAGGAATACGCGAAAAAACGCGTGAAGCAACTTGGCCTCGCCGGGCCCGGCCAGGTGCGCATCAACAAGGCCGGCTGCCTCGATCGCTGCGAACTGGGCCCGACGCTCGTCGTGTATCCCGAGGCGGTCTGGTACACCTACGTCGACGAGAGCGACATTGACGAGATCGTCGAATCGCATCTTGCGAACGGCAAGATCGTCGAGCGTCTGAAGATCGATCAATAACGCGAACCACGAAACGATCCATCCCGATGAACGTCAACACGAAGAAGTATCTGATCGACGGCCCGGTCGGCAAGATCGAGGTCGCGCAGGACCTGCCCGACGGCGTGCGCGAAAAAGGCGCCGCGCCGCGCGGCATCGCGCTCGTCGCGCATCCGCATCCGCTGTTTGGCGGCACGATGGACAACAAGGTCGCGCAGACCCTCGCGCGCACGCTCGTGCAACTGAACTACGTCACTTACCGGTCGAATTTCCGCGGCGTCGGCCAGACCCAGGGCGAGCACGACGCGGGCGTCGGGGAGCGCGACGATCTGCGCGCGGTGCTCGAGCACATGCGCGCCGATCCGGCCTACGGCGATCTGCCGCTCGTACTGGCGGGCTTTTCGTTCGGCACCGTGGTGTTGTCGCACGTCGCGGCGAAGCTGCGCGATGAAGGCCGGGAAATCGAGCGCATCGTGTTCGTCGGTACCGCGGCGAGCCGCTGGGACGTCGCGCCCGTGCCCGAAAGCACACTCGTGATCCACGGCGAAGTCGACGAGACCGTTCCCGTTCAGTCCGTGTTCGACTGGGCGCGACCGCAAGAACTTCCGGTCGTCGTGATTCCGGGCGCCGAGCACTTTCTGCATCGCAAGCTTCACGTCCTGAAGCGGATCATCGTCGACGCCTGGCGCTGAAAACGCGCGACGCGCATTTTGCGGGGGGCAGGTGCGCGCAAACGTGTGCAAATCGACGACACGCGGGCGAAGCTGACCAGGTAGCGCGCGTATAATGGGCGCTCTTTTTTTGGGCACAGCGCCGCCCAGCCGGCAGAATCGCGCGCCGCGGAATCATTTCGCGGGAGGGCGCGGCCGGGTGCGCAGCGCTGCGCTCGCGAACCGATTGCGTCGCCATCAGTCCAACGGGCGCCCGCCGTTTTACGGCCAGATGCCCCGCCGACCGGCTCCCCCAACTCCGCGCGCTGTCGCGCAACGTATCTTTCTGCACGAATCGACCCTATGCGTTTCTCCTCCTCTGGCCGCACGTCATTCCCGTCACTCGCTTCTTTCGTTCCCGCTCCGCTCAATCGCGCCATCGCCGTCGGCCTCGTGCTGCCGGCCACGCTCGTCGCCAGCACCGCGTTCGCGCAGGTGCCGCCGCCGGGCGTCAACGCGCGATCGTGGGTGCTCGTCGACGCGACCAGCAACCAGGTGCTCGCGTCTGCCAATGCCGACGAGCGCGTCGAGCCGGCGTCGTTGACCAAGCTGATGACCGCGTATCTCGTGTTCGAAGCGCTCGACACGAAGAAGATCACGATGGATCAGAGCATCGAGCCGAGCGAAGCCGTGCGGCGCGTGCGCAACGACGAATCGCGCATGTTCATCGAGGCGCTCAAGCCGGTGACCGTGCACGACCTCGTGTACGGCATGATCGTGCAGTCGGGCAACGACGCGGCAATTGCGCTCGCCGAACTGGTGGGCGGCAGCGAGGCGCAGTTCGTCGACATGATGAACAAGGAGGCGCAAAAGCTCGGCATGACGCACACGCATTTCGCCGACGTGAACGGCATGCCCGACCCGCAGCACTACACCACGGCGGGTGATCTCGCGATCCTGTCGGCCCGCCTGATTCGCGACTATCCCGAGTACTACAACATCTTCTCGGTCAAGGAATTCACGTACAACAAGATCAAGCAGCCGAACCGCAACCGTCTGCTGTGGATCGACCCGACCGTCGACGGTCTGAAGACCGGTCACACGCAAGCGGCCGGCTACTGCCTGATCGCGAGCGCGAAGCGTCCGCTGCCGGGCACGACCGACGCGTCGCGCCGTCTCGTCTCGGTGATGATGGGCGAGACCAAGGAGCACGACCGCGTGCAGGACAGCCTGAAGATGCTGAACTACGGCTACACCGCCTACGACACGACGCGTCTGTACAAGGCGAACCAGGTCGTGGCCACGTCGCGCGTCTACAAGGGTTCGCAGGACAGCGTGCAGGTCGGCGTGAAGAGCGACCAGTACATCACGCTGCCGAAGGGCGCCGCCGACAAGGCGAAGCCGCAGATCGAACTCAACGATCCGCTCGTCGCGCCGATCGCCAACGGCCAGCAGATCGGCACCGCCAAGCTCGTCGCCGACGGCAAGGTGCTCGCGCAATTCCCGGTAGTCGCGCTGCAGCCGGTGCAGCAAGCCGGTGTGGTGGGCCGCGTGTGGGATTCGCTGATGCTGATGTTCAACAAGAAAAAGTAAGGGCTACGTCGCAATGACCGTTGTCTCCGGGGTTTCGCCGGACCCGATCGTTCATCTGAACGGCGAACTGGTGCCGTTGTCCGAAGCGCGCGTGCCGGTGCTCGACCGCGGCTTCATTTTCGGCGACGGCATTTACGAAGTGGCGCCGCTGTACGCGCACGCGAGCGGACGGCGCACCGCGTTTCGTCTGAAGCAGCATCTGGCGCGTCTCGCGCGCTCGGTCGGCAAGATCGGCATCGCCAATCCGCTCGACGACGCTGGCTGGCGCGAGCTGATCGGACGCGTGGTCAAGGTCAACGAGACGGACGGCGGCTTGCGTGCCGATCAGGACGCGATCGCATACATCCAGGTGACGCGTGGCGTCGCGAAGCGCGCTCACGCATTTCCGGCCGGCGTGAAGCCGACCGTGTTCGTGATGGTCACCCCGCTGAACCTGCCCGACGCCGCGCAGCGCGCGAGCGGTGTCGCGTGCGTGAGCGCCGAGGATCGTCGCTGGCTCAATTGCGACATCAAGTCAGTGTCGCTGCTCGGCAACGTGCTGATGGCGCAATACGCGGCCGAAAACGACGCCTTCGAGACGCTGCAGTTCCGCGATGGTTTGCTGACCGAAGGGTCGTCGTCGAACGTGTGGATCGTGAAGGATGGCGTGCTGGCCGCGCCGCCGCGCAGCAACAGGATTCTCGAAGGGATCCGTTATGGGCTCATCGAGGAGCTGACGGCCGAATGCGGTATCCGCTTCGAAGCGCGCGACATTACCGAAGCTGAAGTGCGCGCGGCCGATGAAATCGTCGTCAGCTCGGCGACCAGGGAAGTGCTGCCGGTCACGCGGCTCGATGGCGCGCCGGTCGGCGCGGGCCACCCGGGCGCGGTGTTTGCGGAGCTGTATGCGGCGTATCAGCGAGCCAAGGCGGCTGAAGCCGCCGCGGCGGAAGAAGGAGTAGAGAATGAATCCCGAGAACGACTCACTATTTGAATTCCCCTGCGATTTCCCGATCAAGATCATGGGCAAATCGCACCCCGAGTTTGCCGCGACGATCGTCGAAGTGGTGCGCGTGTTCGATACCGAGGTCGATGCGTCGCGCGTCGAGACGCGGCCGTCGAGCAGCGGCACCTACACGGGGCTGACCGTCCACGTGCGGGCGACGAGCCGTGCGCATCTCGACGACATCTATCGTGCGCTGACCGGCCATCCGATGGTCAAGGTCGTGCTGTAACACCGCGCGCGGTTTTTCATCTTATGGCGCAACGCGCAACGCGTCCGCCGTCACTCCCTGCGCTGCCAGGCGCGCGCTCGCCGCGGGACCCGCCTCGCAGGCGAGATCGAACAGCAGCCTGAAGCGCGCCACCTCGTCGAACACCCAGTCGCGAAACGCCTTGACCCGCGCGGTCCCCAGCATCTGCGGCAGGCAGACCAAATAGTATTGCCACGGGCTCGGCCCATCCACATCAAAGAGCCGCACGAGCCGGCCCGCCGCGATTTCGTGCATCGCGAGCGAGCGGCGCGTCAGCGCGACCCCCTGGCCGTCGACGGCCGCCTGCAACAGATTCGACGAATCCTGATACAGCACGCCGCGCTTCGGCTCCGGCCAGTCGGTGAGGCCGGCGGCGTCGAACCATGGGCGCCATAGCTCGTCGTCGGAGCGCAGCAGCGGGACTTTGGCGAGATCGGCGGGGGTTTGCGGCAGCTTGCCGCCGTTGAAGTTGGGCGAGCAGGCGGGGAAGAAAATCTCGTCGAGCAGCAGCTCGGCGTGCAGCCCCGGATATTTGCCGAAGCCGAAACGGATCGCGACGTCGACGCCGTCGCGCGCGAAGTCCGTCAGCGCATTGGTGGTCAGCAACTCGAGATCCCACTGCGGATTTGACTCGATAAAGCTGCCGATGCGCGGCGTCACCCAGCGGGCCGCGAACGACGACAGCATCGATATCACGAGGCGCCGCTCGCGGTCGCCGGCACGGATCGCGCGAGTCGCGTCGGCGAGCTCCATCAACGCGGCGCGCACCTGCGTTGCGTAGCGGCGGCCGGTTTCGGTGAGGCGCACGCGCTTGCCGTCGCGCGCGAACAGCGACACGCCGAGCTCGGCCTCGAGCGCGCGGATCTGGTGGCTGACCGCGCCGTGCGTGACGAACAGCTCGTCGGCGGCGCGCGAAAAGCTTTCGTGGCGGGCGGCGGCTTCGAACGCCTTGATCGCGTTCAGGGCGGGGAGTTGACGCAGGTCCATCGCAATATTTCTCACATAGACGTGAAAATTGATCGTTTTGACCAAGTCCTTGCTGCACCTAGGATTCTAGTCACGAAATGATTTTTGGCGAGGGCCTCATGCGAGAAATTTCCTCTAGCATTGCATATGAAATCCGCACTGGCGACACGCTGCCGCTGAAGGTCGCGCGCAGCACGAAGTTGCGCGTGCGTGGCGGCGCGGTGTGGGTCACGCGCAGCGACGACACGAAGGACTACTGGCTGCAGCCCGGGCAGACGCTGCATCTGCGGCGCGGCGAGCGGCTCTGGCTCAGCGCCGAGGGCGCCACGTTCGCGAAGGTTACGTTCTCGGTGCCGACGCGCTGCGACGAGCGCGCGCTGAACTGGCTCGCTCGCATCGGCGAGCGCTGGATGATGCGTGTGCGTGGCGGCTGGCGCACCGTTTGACGGTGGCGCGGCGCAAAAGCCGCGTATGACGACGGGGCCGGCAGCGTACCGGCCCCGGCTGCGCAGGTTCCCGGTGGCCTCGGGCGCGGTTTCCGAGATTTCGGTAAACTCCCGGAATCATGTGCGCCACCCCGGTCTCTCCGTCTCCTTTACCTGCCATCGAGCCGCCCACGCTGCGCTGGCTCGGCCGCGAACTCTACGAAGCCAGTTTCGACGCGATGCGCGCCTTCACCGACGCCCGCACCGCCGACACCGCCGACGAAATCTGGCTCGTCGAACATCCGCCCGTCTTCACGCTCGGCCAGGCCGGCGATCCGGCGCACCTGCTCGCGGCAGACAGCAACATTCCGCTCGTCAAGGTCGACCGCGGCGGGCAGATCACGTATCACGGGCCCGGCCAGGTGGTCGCATATCTGCTGCTCGACCTGCGCCGGCGCAAGCTGATGGTGCGCGAGCTGGTCACCCGGATCGAGCGGGCCGTGATCGACACCCTGGCGGCGTATAATCTCGCCGGAGAACGCAAGGCGGGCGCCCCCGGCATCTACGTGGCGCCCGGGCCCGACGCCGGGCTCCATGCCGGCGCCAAGATCGCGGCGCTTGGCCTGAAAATCCGCAACGGCTGCAGCTATCACGGCGTGAGTCTGAACGTGAACATGGACCTGCGGCCGTTTCTCGCGATCAATCCATGCGGCTACGCGGGGCTCGAAACAGTCGACATGGCGACGCTCGGCGCCGCCGCCGGCTGGGACGACGTGGCCCGTACCCTCGCAGCAAGTCTCACCGCAAACCTCGACGGCGATCCCGCGGCCGTCGCCCAACCGCAGGCCGGTGCGCTCACCGCCTGACTGGATCGAACGAATGACTGACGTAACCGCGAATTCCGCAGCAGCCACCCCCGCGCCCGAAGGCGTGCCGGCCCCCGCCGCCTACGACGCAACCGCGAAGCAGAAAGCGCAAGCCAAGACCGCGCGCATCCCGATCAAGGTCGTCCCGATCGAAAAGCTGAAGAAACCGGACTGGATCCGCGTCAAGGCGGCCACCGGCAATTCGCGCTTCTACGAGATCAAGCAGATCCTGCGCGAGCACAATCTTCACACGGTGTGTGAAGAGGCGAGTTGCCCGAACATCGGCGAATGTTTCGGCAAGGGCACCGCGACCTTCATGATCATGGGCGACAAGTGCACGCGCCGCTGCCCGTTCTGCGACGTCGGCCACGGCCGTCCCGATCCGCTCGACGCCGACGAACCGGCCAACCTCGCGCGCACTATCGCTGCGCTGAAGTTGAAGTACGTGGTGATCACCAGCGTCGACCGTGATGATCTGCGCGACGGTGGCGCGGCGCACTTCGTCGAATGTATCCGTCAGACGCGCGAGCTGTCGCCGCAAACGCGTATCGAAATCCTGACGCCGGACTTCCGTGGCCGCCTCGACCGCGCGCTCGGCATTCTGAACGCGGCGCCGCCCGACGTGATGAACCACAACCTCGAAACGGTGCCGCGTCTGTACAAGGAAGCGCGCCCGGGGTCCGATTACGCGCATTCGCTGAAGCTGCTGAAGGACTTCAAGGCGCTGCATCCGCACGTCGCGACCAAGTCCGGCCTGATGGTCGGCCTCGGCGAAACCGAAGAGGAAATCCTGCAGGTAATGCGCGATCTGCGCGAGCACGACGTCGACATGCTGACGATCGGCCAGTACCTGCAGCCGTCGGAGCACCATCTGCCGGTCCGCGCTTACGTGCATCCGGACACCTTCAAGATGTACGAGGAAGAGGCGTACAAGATGGGCTTCACGCACGCCGCGGTGGGCGCGATGGTTCGTTCGAGCTATCACGCCGACGTGCAGGCGCATGGAGCCGGCGTGGTCTGACGCGCTGGCGCCTCGCCGCTGTTGCGTCGCTTCATGCCCGCAGAAACGAAAAGCCCGCCGATGTGCGGGCTTTTTTCATAGACCGCTCTTCTATCAGCAAGGAAACGAGACGTGGCAACCCCGATGGATCGCGGGACCTCCGCACAATGGCCTTATCCGCGGCTGATCGCGCACCGCTGCGGCGGTACGCTTGCGCCGGAAAACACCTTGGCCGGTTTCGACGCCTGCGTGCGCTACGGTTATCGCATGGTCGAATTCGACGCGAAGCTGTCCGCCGACAACGCGCTGTTCCTGTTGCACGACGACACGCTCGATCGCACGACCAACGGGCACGGGCCGGCGGTCACGCACACATGGCAGCAACTCGCCGCTCTGGATGCCGGCGCCTGGCGCGGTGCGGAGTTCGCCGGCACGCGGCTGCCGACGCTGGCCGACGCGGCCGAGCGTTGCGAGCGCGACGGCATCACGGCGAACATCGAGATCAAGCCGTGCCCGGGCCGCGAAGTCATCACCGGCGCACTCGTCGCCCAAGGCGCGCTCGAGCTTTGGCAAGGGCAGACGCCGCCGCTGTTGTCGTCGTTTTCGTTCGACGCGCTCGCCGCCGCGCGCGATGCCGCGCCGTCGCTGCCGCGCGGCATGCTGTTCGAGCAGGTGCCGGCGGACTGGCTGCGCATCGTGCGCGAACTCGACTGCGTCTCGCTGCACGCGAGTCACCGCTATCTGAGCGAGCCGCTGGTCGCGCAGATCCGCGCGGCCGGGCTGCGCGTGCTCGCCTACACGGTGAACGATCCGGCGCGCGCGCGGTTGCTCGAAGAATGGGGCGTCGACATGATCTGCACGGACCGGATCGATCTGTTGACGTGACGTCGCACTGGCAAGCTCCGCACAAACCCCTGCGGGTTTCCCCGCAAACGCGCGCGCACCGAATTCCGGATTCCCCGACGGCGCTCGTCCGGATTTCCGGAAACCCGGACGGCGCGTGCCGAGGTGTGCTGGAAAACCCATAAAAATCAAGGCTTCCAGTCTGAAATCAAACTGGCATCGACCTTGCAAAGTAAAGCGCGTGGCCGCCACGGCCCGACAAAAAAGCAAGGAGACAAAGTGTCCGATTTCCCTTCCCGGTATTTCTGAATTCGTCGTCTTTGCAGCGGTCCGCCAAGGTGCGCCCGCGCGACGACGTTTCGTTCGCGTGTCGCGCCTCGCGGCGGGTCATCAGCTCATATCCCTCGCAGGAACCATCGTGAAGAAACCTATCCATAAAGTGCTGTACGTCCAGGTGATCGTGGCGATCATCGTCGGCATCGTACTCGGGCATTTCTACCCGAATCTCGCCATCGACATGAAGCCGCTCGGCGATGGCTTCATCAAGCTGATCAAGATGGTGATCGGGCCGATCATCTTCTGCACGGTCGTGACGGGCATCGCCGGCATGGAGGACATGAAGAAGGTTGGACGCGTCGGCGGCAAGGCGCTGTTGTACTTCGAAATCGTCTCGACCTTCGCGCTGGTGCTCGGCCTCGCCGCCACGCACCTGCTGCGACCCGGCGCCGGCTTCAACGTCGACCCGGCCTCGCTCGACGGCCGCGCGGTTGCGTCGTATGCCGCGAAGGCGCACGGCCAGTCGACGGTCGACTTCTTCATGCACATCATTCCGGACACGCTGTCGTCGGCGTTCGCGCAGGGTGAGATCCTGCAGATCCTGCTGGTCGCGCTGCTGTTCGGCGCCGTGCTCGCGACGGCCGGTGAGAAGGGCAAGCCGGTGACCAACTTCATCGAAGGGCTCTCGCACATCCTGTTCGGCATGGTGCGCATCATCACGAAGCTCGCGCCGATCGGCGCGTTCGGCGCGATGGCCTTCACGATCGGCAAGTACGGCATCGGCTCGCTGCTGCCGATGCTCAAGCTGGTCGGCACGTTCTATCTGACCTCGATCGTGTTCGTGGTGGTCGTGCTCGGCGCGATCGCGCGGGCGGTGGGCTTCAACATCCTGCGTTTCGTCGCATACATCAAGGAAGAGATGCTGATCGTGCTCGGCACGAGCTCGTCCGAAGCCGCGCTGCCGCAGCTGATGCTGAAACTCGAAAAGCTCGGCTGCTCGCGCTCGGTAGTGGGCCTCGTGGTGCCGACCGGCTACTCGTTCAACCTCGACGGCACCAACATCTACATGACGATGGCGGTGCTGTTCATCGCTCAGGCGACCAACACCGACCTCACGTGGGGCCAGCAGCTGACGCTGCTCGCGGTGACGATGCTGACCTCGAAGGGCGCGAGCGGCGTGACCGGCGCGGGCTTCATCACGCTCGCGGCGACGCTGGCCGTGGTGCCGACGATTCCGCTGTCGGGCATGGTGCTGATCCTTGGCATCGACCGCTTCATGAGCGAGTGCCGCGCGCTGACGAACATCGTCGGCAACGGCGTCGCAACGGTCGTCGTGTCGGCCTGGGAAAAGGAGCTCGATCGCAGCAAGCTGAACAAGGTGCTGCGCGGCGATGTGGCGATCAAAGAGCCGGCCGGCGTTTGAGTCGCGCCTCGCCAACCTTGTCGTGATCCTCGCGGACGCTTAAGCATGAAACCGGCGTCCGCGCGTCCTTCCGAGGCGTCTGCCGGCGAGACCGCCGGCAAAAGTCGCGGCCCAGCCCGCGACGCATCTGGCGGCGACGCCTTGCCGCCCTATGCCACAATGTCCGATGCACATCGATCGGACTTTGCCAACGTGACCCGCCGCCTGCTGATTTTCATCGCACTCGCAGCCGGGCTCGCGGCGGCATGCTGGCTCACCTACAGCCTTGCGTGGAAAAGCGGTGTCGACACGCTGCGGCGCAACGCCGCCGTGCGCGCCGAGCGCACCGCGAGCGCGCTCAAGAGCACGCTCGAACGCTACGAATCGCTGCCGTATCTGCTCGCCGAGTATCCGATCGTGCAGGACGTGCTGATCGATCCGAACCCAGCCAACGTCAAGCGCGCGAATCTCTATCTCGAAGACCTGAACCGCCACGCGCGCGCGACGGTCACCTACATTATTTCGCTCGACGGCTACTGCGTCGCCGCCAGCAACTGGCGCGGGCCGGGCAGCTTCGTCGGCGCGGGCTATCAGTTCCGGCCGTATTTCGTCGATGCGGTGAAAGGCGGCGTCGGCCGCTTCTTCGGCATCGGCACGATTTCGCAGGCGCCCGGCTACTACATCTCGCAGCCGGTGCGGCGCGACGGCAAGATCGTCGGTGTGGCGGTCGTCAAGCTCGATCTCGAATGGTTTCAGGGCGTGGACGCGTCCGAGCCGCTCGTCGTTACCGACGATCATGGCGTGATCTTCCTGTCGTCGGTTCCGGCATGGAAGTACCACACGATTCGGCCGCTGCCCGGCCAGATCGCCGATTCGATCTACCAGGCCCGCCAGTACGCGCAGCAGCCGATCGAGCCGCTACCGGTGACGGTCGAGCGCATGCTCCAAGGTAATGCGCAGATCCTGCGCATCGGCGGCGGGCGCTCCGCGCCGCGCTTTCTCGCGTCACGTCACGCCATGGGCGAGCCGGACTGGCATCTGATCACGATGTCGCCGGTCGATCCGGTCGATGCCGACGCGCGCAAGGCGACCATCGTCACCGGCTTCGGCTATGTGTCGCTGGTGCTGCTCGCGTTCTACTGGCGCATGCGGCGCGCGCGTGTGCGCGAAATGATGCGCAGCCGCGCGCTGCTGCAGAAGGCCTATGCCGAGCTGAACCAGCGCGTCGCCGAGCGCACCGCCGATCTGTCCGAGGCGAATGAGCAGTTGCACAAGGAAGTCGGCGAGCGTACACGCGCCGAGCAGGAACTGCGCGCCGCGCAAGACGAACTGATCCAGGCGAGCAAGCTGGCCGCGCTCGGCCAGATGGCGGCCGGCATCACGCACGAGCTGAACCAGCCGCTTGCCGCGCTGCGCAGTTTTTCCGATAACACGCGCGTGCTGCTCGAACGCGGCGATCAGGCATCGGCGCGTGAGAATCTCGAAGCGATCGCGGCGCTCACCGAGCGCATGGGCAAGATCACGAACCAGCTGAAGCTGTTCGTCGGCCGTGCGCGGCCGCGCAGCGCGCGCGCGTCGATCGTGCGGGCCCTGCGCAACGTCGTCGGGCTGCTGCAAAAGCGCCTGCAGGGCGTCGAACTCGAGTTCGTGCTGATCGATACCGAGGCCGACACCGACACCGCCGCCGCCGCTGCGGCAGGCGGCGCGCGCACGCCGCTGAATCTCGCCGACGATCATCCGGAGCTGGTCGCGAATTGCGACGATCTGCGGCTCGAACAGGTGCTGATCAACCTGCTCGGCAACGCGCTCGACGCAACCGCCGGCATGAACCCGCCGCGTATCACGGTCGAGGTGGCGGCCGGCGTCGCGAACCTGTCGATCGCGGTCGGCGACAACGGCCCCGGCATTCCCGACGACGTGTTGCCGCACCTGTTCGAACCGTTTTTCACGACGAAGGAAATGGGCCAGGGGCTCGGCCTTGGTCTAGCGATTTCATCGTCGATCGCGCGCGATTGCGGCGGCTCGCTCGTCGCGCGCAACGCGCCGCACGGTGGCGCATCATTCGTGTTGACGCTGCGTCGCGCGCGCGTGCAGACCAGCCCCTCGCACGATCCGCTGACTGCGGGCTCCTGATTTCACCCCGAAGCATCACCCGGAACACGCAATGAACGACGGCCTGCAAGTGCTGTATATCGAAGACGACGAACTGGTGCGCCGCGCGAGCGTGCAGAGCCTGCAACTGGCGGGCTTCGACGTGGTCGGCCATGCGTCGGTCGAGGCCGCGGCGAAGCTGATCAGCGCGGACTTCTCCGGCGTGATCGTCAGCGATATCCGGCTGCCCGGCGCGAGCGGTCTCGACCTGCTCGCGCAGTGCCACGAGCGAGCGCCCGACGTTCCGGTGATTCTGGTCACCGGCCACGGCGATATCTCGATGGCCGTGCAGGCGATGCGCGATGGCGCCTACGACTTCATCGAAAAGCCGTTCGCGTCAGAGCGGCTGATCGAAACCGTACGGCGCGCGCTGGAGCGCCGCAAGCTCGTGCTCGAAAACCTCGCGCTGCGCCGTGAGCTGGCCGGGCAGAACGCGGTCGCGCCGCGCATCATCGGCCGCAGTCCGGCGATCGAGCAGGTGCGGCGGCTGATCGCCAACGTCGCGCCGACCGATGCGTCCGTCCTGATCAACGGTGATACCGGCGCGGGCAAGGAGCTGATCGCGCGCAGCCTGCACGAGCTGTCGCCAAGGCGTGACAAGCCGTTCATCGCAGTGAACTGCGGCGCGCTGCCCGAGCCGATGTTCGAATCGGAGATGTTCGGCTACGAGCCGGGCGCGTTCACCGGCGCGGCCAAACGGCGGATCGGCAAGCTCGAACATGCGTCGGGCGGCACGCTGTTTCTCGACGAGATCGAGAGCATGCCGCTCGCGCTGCAGGTCAAGCTGCTGCGCGTGCTGCAGGACGGCGTGCTGGAACGGCTCGGCTCGAATCAGCCGATTCGCGTCAATTGCCGCGTGGTCGCGGCTGCAAAAGGCGACATGGCCGAGCACGTCGCGGATGGCTCGTTCCGGCGCGATCTGCTGTACCGGCTCAACGTGGTGACGATCGCGCTGCCGCCTTTGAGCGAGCGTCGCGAGGACATCGTGCCGCTGTTCGAGCATTTCCTGCTCGATGCTGCCGTCCGTTATCAGCGGCCGGCGCCGATGCTCACTGATCGCCAACGTGCGAGTCTGATGCAGCGAGACTGGCCGGGCAATGTGCGCGAGCTGCGTAATGCCGCCGACCGCTTCGTGCTCGGCATCGCCGACGAACCGGTGCTGTCGTTCGGCGAAGACGGCGGGGCCACCCATCCGCTGAAGGAGCGTGTCGAGCAGTTCGAGCGCGCGATGATCGCCGAGGCGTTGGAGCAGGCGGGGGGCGTGGTTGCGGTCGCGGCGGACCGGCTGCAGCTCGGCAAGGCGACGCTCTACGAGAAGATCAAGCGATATGGCCTTGCGGCCAAAGGGGAAGGGGAGCGGTGAGGAGGCGGACGCCGGCGGCGGGAGGTTGCGCCGGCGCGTGGGGATCTGGTTGCGCCGGCTTAAGCCGCGCCAGCCTTCAGCGCTTTCGCGAGCAACTGGTCGAGTTCCGCGAACTGCGGCTCGCCGACATAGCGCTTCAGGATCTTGCCGTCTTTATCGACGACGAAGGTGGTCGGCGTGAGCTGCACGTTGCCGAACTGCTTGGCGGCCGAGCCGTCGTCCATCGCCACCTTGAACGGCAGCTGACGCGTTTGCGTGTAGTTGGTCACGTACATCGGCGCGTCGTAGTTCATTGCCACCGCGACGAATTCGAGGCCCTGGCCCTTGAAGCGGTTATAGGTCTCGACCATCTGCGGCATTTCCTTCATGCACGTGTCGCAACTCGTTGCCCAGAAGTTGACCAGATAAACCTTGCCTTTGAGGTCCGCGGTCGTGAGCTTCTGTCCCGATAGCAGCGTGAAGGTCGCATCCGGGACGCGCTGCTGGCCGGCAAACGCGAAGTAACCTGCGACGGCGAGCGCAATGGCCACGGCCACCGCAATCAGATAGCGAAGCGGGTTCTTGCGCCGGACGGCGGTCGGTGAATTGGCACTCATGGACGGAACCTCGTGAGTCGCGCGCGGCGCGGAACAATGGGGCGGTGTGGTGGCCCGCGGGCCGGTACTGAACAGCTCCTCTATTCTAGCTCCAATGGGTTCGGCTGCGCCGAAATGACGGGACGGCTGCGCTCCGCGCGTCGGCCCGGCAGTCGATCAGCGGATAATGGCGCTTTACGCTCCGAGAAGTCCGATCTTCCGTCCCATGCTCCGAACCGTTCTTCGCGTCTGCTCTTTAGTTGCCCGCGTTTCTTTCCGTTTTCCGTTGATCAGCCGATTGTCCGCCCGCCGTGCGGGCATCTTCCAACCGGCGGACCTATTTCTCCGCGCATTCACGCGATCCGGTCACGCTCGAACCGTGATCGGCGCGGCGACGGCCGCGTTGGCGCTCGGCGTCGCGCTCAGCGCCTGCTCACCGACCTTCGACTGGCGGCTCCGTGATGAACAACGACAAGGGCTACACGGTCGACTTCCCAGCGAAGCCGGGCGACGATCAGCGCGCGGTGCAGATCGGCGGCACACCGATGCAGATGGCAATGCAGACCGCCGAAGCGGGCAATGCGGTCTTTGCGGTCGGCACCGTGATGCTGCCCGACGACAGCGACGCGACCCAGCGTGCCGCACTCGATTTCCTGCGCGCAGGACTGGCGCGCAATGTCGGCGCGACGCCCGATGCTCACCCAGCGCAAATCCCGCTGGCGGCGGGCGGCAAGATACCGGGGCTGGAAATGACGGTGAGCGGCGCGGCGGGCGCCAAGCACGAGACGCGCACGGTGTATGCGCGGCTCGTCGCGCGCGGCCGGCACGTGTACCAGGCGGCGATCATTGCCGATCAACCGCTGCCGCAAGACCAGGTCGACCAGTTTTTTTCGTCGTTCCAGCTGTACTAAATGCGGTATTTTTGGCCTGTAGGGCGCACCTCGGAGTGCCGAACGCAGTGAAAGTTCCTTCGCAGGTTTGTACGCTAATTGCCGGTTTACGTTGAGATTTTTGAGTTACGCGCACAGCCTGTGGATAACTCTGTTGAGAAGTCGGCCTCAATGGCCGCAAAAGCCCATCAGGCGGGCCTTCCGGCAAAATCCACAGGCATAGGGAATTTAAAAAAATACAATTAAATCAGTGGCTTAGCGGGGTGCTCGTCTGCGCGCTTTTGAGTTGTATCAAAATCTAACAGGATCGCGCATATGTGAATAAGTCAAGTCTTGACAGTCGTTTTTTCTCCTCATAACGAGCCAAAAGCGCGACGGTATTGGATTGCCTCGGCGACCTGCGCGGCGCTCGGCATAGCCGCGCCAGCCAGGTCCGCGACGGTGCGCGCGACTTTCAACACCCGGTAGTACGCCCGCGCCGACCAGCCAAAGCGCTCGCCGGCTTCGCGCAGCAGCGCCTCGCCCGCTGCGTCCGGGCGGCATACATCGTCGACTTCGCGTCCGTCCAGCTCGCGGTTGGTCTTGCCTTGCCGGGCCAGTTGCCGCTCGCGCGCAACGCTCACGCGCTGCGCGATCGCCACACTTGCTTCGCCGGCGGTGGCGGCGCGTGCCGCGAGTTCGGTGGCGGTCAGTGCTGGAATTTCGAGCTGGATGTCGATGCGGTCGAGCAGCGGTCCCGACAATTTACGCAAATAGCGCGCCGCAACTTCCGGCGTACAGCGGCAGCGCCCGCCGGGATCGCCGCGCCAGCCGCACGGGCACGGGTTCATTGCGGCGATCAGTTGGCAGGCGGCGGGGAAATCCGCTTGCCAGGCGGCGCGCGAGATCGTGATGCGGCCAGCTTCGAGCGGCTCGCGCAGCGTTTCGAGCACCACGCGATCGAATTCGGGAAGCTCGTCCAGAAACAGCACGCCCAGATGCGCGAGCGTGATCTCGCCAGGCTGCGGCGGATTGCGTCCGCCGACCAGCGCGGCCGCGCTCGACGAATGGTGCGGCGCGCGAAACGGCCGCTGGCGCCACTGCGACGGCTTGAAGCCGATGCGGCTCGCGGACAGTAGCGCGGCGGAGGCGAGCGCTTCGTCGTCGGTCATGGGCGGCAGCAAGCTGGGCAGGCGTGCCGCGAGCATCGACTTGCCGGCGCCGGGCGGCCCGATCAGCAGCACGTGATGGCCGCCGGCCGCCGCGACTTCGAGTGCGCGCCGAGCGGCGCGCTGGCCAATCACGTCGGCCATGTCCGGCGCCGAGGCAGCGGCGTGCTCGTTGAGCTCGGGCGCGGCGACCGGACCAAGACGCGCGTCCGCCGAGCCTGCGAGATGCGCGCATAGCGACGGCAGATCGGCGGCGCCGAACACGTCGACGCCGGGCACGAGCGCCGCTTCCGCCGCGCTCGCGGCCGGCAGGTAAAGCTGTGGGGTATGGAAGGCCGGTGCGGCTAGTTGATCGAGGAGGGCGGGCAACGCAGAACGCGCTTCGGAGGAAGCGTCGGCGTCGCCGGCGTTCGCCAGAGCGCCGCGGGCGGTGCCGCAGGCCATCGCGAACGCGCCGCGCATCGGCCGCAGCGCGCCGGTCAGCGAGAGCTCGCCGGCAAACTCGCGATGGAGCAGCGATTCGGCGGGAATCTGCCCGCTTGCGGCGAGGATGCCGAGCGCGATCGGCAGATCGAAACGACCGGATTCTTTCGGTAGATCGGCGGGCGCGAGGTTGACGGTGATGCGGCGGACTGGAAAATCGAAACCGCAGTTCTGCAGCGCCGCGCGCACGCGTTCACGGCTCTCGCGCACTTCCAGGTCGGGCAGGCCGACGATCGAAAAGGACGGCAGTCCATTGGCGAGGTGAACCTCGACGGTCACTTCGGGCGCACGGCCAGCGGCCGGCGCGCGGCTGCGCACCACGGCAAGCGACATATTCTCTCCCGTCGGACGGCGCGCTCACAGCGCGCGCGAATCCCCTAAAACGCTGATGACGTCACGGCCCGCTTGCCTGTGATGTGCGGCACTGCGCAGCGCGAAAGCTGCCAGCAGCGCTTACGGCGTCTGCGTGAGCGGCAATTTCTGCTCGAGCTCTGCGACGCGGCGCTCGAGTTCTTCGAGTCGCGCGCGCGTACGCACGAGCACCTGGGTCTGCGTATCGAATTCCTCGCGCGTGACCAGATCGAGCTTCGAGAAGCCCTGTGACAGCATTGCCTTGACGTTGCGTTCGACATCCTTGGCCGGCGAATTCTTGAACAGATCGCTGACGCGAGCCTGGAAGTCGCTAAAAACGTCGTTTGGTTGTTTCATCGTGTTCCCCTTGGTGCACAAAAAGTGTGCATGTTTCATTGCGCCCGTGCCCCGTTATGGCGAACGGGCGATCCTGGTGCGCGCGACGTATTGGTTGCCGCGGCCGCGTGAGCGTGTTTGGTGCGCGCGCGCGCGTTCAGAACGTTCGAACACTCTAGCAACGATCCCCCCGCCGCGCCACCGCCCGCCGCGCCGCTGGCCGTTCGGACAAGGCCGCTCGGGCGCGCTGCGCCACGCGCGCGAGGCGCGCTCCGACACGACATGGCATAGGAGTTGCTGTTACTGCCCCGCGCGCGCACTGCCAGGGCGCTTTTCCCGGTAGCGCAGGAGACCGCCGTCAGGGGTACGCCACGGGGCCCAACGGATCAGCAACAACTAGCGAGGATTTCATGAAACTCATTACCGCAATCATCAAGCCGTTCAAGCTGGATGAAGCGCGCGAAGCCCTGTCGGCGATCGGCGTGTCGGGCATCACGGTGACCGAAGTCAAAGGCTTCGGACGGCAGAAGGGCCACACCGAGCTGTATCGGGGCGCCGAATACGTTGTCGACTTTCTGCCGAAGGTGAAGATCGAAGCGGCGGTATCGGACGACATCGTCGATCAGGCGATCGAGGCGCTCGAGCGCGCCGCGCGTACCGGCAAGATCGGCGACGGCAAGATCTTCGTCACGCCGATCGAGCAGGTGGTTCGGATCCGCACCGGCGAGACCGGCGCGGACGCACTGTAAAAGACCAGAACATAGCGACACGGATAGCGACAAGAGGAAAACCAAGATGCGCAAACTAATGATGTCCCTGCTGATGGCCGGCTCGCTGCTCGCGGGCGGTGTCGGCACCGCCCTCGCGGACGATGCGTCCGCTCCCGCAGCCGCCTCCGCTCCCGATACGACGGCGAGCGCGCCCGCACCGGACGCCTCTGCCGCAGCCGCTGCCCCGGCTGCCTCGGCTCCCGCCGCCGACGCATCGGCCGCCGCCGCCGCCGCGCCGGCCACCCCGACCGCACCGTTCTCGGTCGATTCATCGAAGATCAACTCCGGCGACACCGCGTGGATGCTGACCTCCACCGCGCTGGTCCTGTTCATGACGATCCCGGGTCTCGCGCTGTTCTACGGCGGCATGGTCCGCAAGAAGAACGTGCTCGCGACGCTGATGCAAAGCTTCGCGATCACCTGTGTCGTGACGATCGTCTGGACCGTGGTGGGCTACAGCCTCGCGTTCACGCCTGGCGGCTCGTTCATCGGCGGCTTCTCGCGCGTATTCATGACAGGCATGAACTATATCAAGGGCGACAAGGCCACGACGCTGACCGTCAGCCACCTCGCGCCGACGATCCCCGAGACGGTCTACTTCGTCTATCAGATGACCTTCGCGATCATCACGCCGGCGCTGATCACCGGTGCGTTCGCGGACCGCATGAAGTTTTCGGCGATGCTGGTGTTCATGACGGTGTGGTCGATCATCGTCTACTCGCCGATCGCGCACATGGTGTGGGAGCCGAGCGGCTGGCTGGCTAGCGCGGGCATCCTCGACTTCGCGGGCGGCACGGTGGTGCACATCAACGCCGGTATCGCGGGTCTGGTCTGCTGTCTGGTGCTCGGCAAGCGCGTCGGCTACGGCAAGGAAGCGATGGCGCCGCACAACCTGACGCTCACGCTGATCGGTGGCGCGATGCTGTGGGTCGGCTGGTTCGGCTTCAACGCGGGTTCGGCCGTGGCAGCGGACGGCCGTGCCGGCTTCGCGATGTTCGCGACGCAGGTGGCGACCGCCGCGGCGGCGCTCGCGTGGATGTTCGCCGAATGGGCGGCCAAGGGTAAGCCGTCGGTGCTCGGTATCGTGTCGGGCGCGGTCGCGGGTCTGGTGGCGATTACGCCGGCGTCGGGCTTCGTTGGCACGCTCGGGGCGCTCGTGATCGGTATCGTCGCGGGTGTGGTCTGCTTCTGGTCGGCCACGTGGCTCAAGCACAAGTTCGGGTACGACGATTCGCTCGACGCGTTCGGCGTGCACTGCATCGGCGGGATCATCGGTGCGCTGCTGACCGGCGTGTTCGCGGTCAAGGACATCGGCGGCGCGGACGGCAGCGTGATCCTGCAGGCGAAGGGCGTGCTGACGACGCTGATCTACAGCGGCGTGGTGAGCTTCGTGCTGCTGAAGATCATCGACATGGTGATAGGCATCCGCGTGACCGAAGAGCAGGAGCGCGAAGGCCTCGACGTGAGCCTGCATGGCGAGAAAGTCGAATAACGGAGAACCTGTCCCGGTTCGGCCCGCGCTCGCGGGCCCGTCAGTAAGAAAAATGGTTAAGCAAGCGCAGCAATTTCGCCCGCCTTCATGGCGGGCTTTTTTCTTGCTGATTGGGTTGCGAACGGCGATTTTCCGCGCCTATCATCGGGATAGGGAGAATGCATTCGAGTCTGCTTGCGAATGGAGAAACCGTCCCCAAATGGACAAAGCATTTGCTCTACAATCTTTTTTCTCCAGTCTGCGAGTGATCAATGGTTCCGCACCTAGTTACGGCGTTAAACGGCCCGCTGCTCGACCTCGAGCGGAAGATCCTCGACGCCACGCCCGCTATCGAACGCTGGTTCCGGCTCGAATGGCAGGAGCACACGCCACCGTTCTACTGTTCCGTCGATCTGCGTAACGCGGGCTTCAAGCTCGCGCCGGTCGACACCAATCTGTTTCCCGGCGCGTTCAACAATCTGCCGCAGGAAGTTCTGCCGCTCGCGGTGCAGGCCGCGATGGCCTCGATCGAAAAGATCTGCCCGGACGCGAAGAATCTGCTCGTCATTCCCGAGCGTCACACCCGCAACGCGTTCTACCTCGAAAACGTCGCCCGGCTTGCGTCGATCATGCGCCAGGCGGGTCTGAACGTACGCTTCGGCACGCTCGACGAAACCATCAACGGCCCGGTCACGATCGCGCTGTCGGACGGCCAGAAGCTGGTGCTCGAACCGCTCGAGCGCTCGCAGCGGCGCCTTGGTCTGAAAAATTTCGACCCGTGCTCGATCCTGCTGAACAACGATCTGTCCGGCGGTATTCCGCCCGTGCTCGAAAACCTGCACGAGCAGTATCTGCTGCCACCGCTGCATGCGGGCTGGGCGGTGCGTCGCAAGTCGATGCATTTCTCGTGCTATGACGACGTCGCGAAGAAGTTCGCGAAGATGGTCGAGATCGATCCGTGGATGATCAATCCGTATTTCGCGCACGTCGAGGGCGTCGACTTCCAGCAGCGCACAGGCGAGGAAGCCCTTGCCGATGCGATCGACGGCGTGCTGAAGAAGATCGCGCGCAAGTATCGCGAGTACGGCATCTCCGAAAAACCGTATGTCGTGATCAAGTCCGATGCGGGCACCTACGGCATGGGCGTGATGACCGTGCACGACGCGTCGGAAGTCGCCGCGTTGACGAAGCGCGAACGCACGCGCATGGCCGCGACCAAAGATGGCCTCGAAGTGCACGACGTAATCGTGCAGGAAGGCGTCTACACGTTCGAGCGCATCGGCGAGGAAGTCGCCGAGCCGGTCGTCTACATGATCGACCGCTATGTGGTGGGCGGCTTCTATCGCGTGCACGGCAGCCGCGAGCGCGACCAGAACCTGAACGCGCCGGGCATGCACTTCGTGCCGCTCGGCTTCGAACACACGGCGCTGCCCGATGCGCACGCGAAGCCCGGCGCGGCGCCGCCGAACCGCTTCTATATGTATGGCGTCGTGGCGCGGCTGGGCCTGCTGGCCGCATCGGTCGAGCTCGAAAAGACCGATCCCGAAGCCATCCAGGTCTAAGCCACCCCGCGCGGCAAGATGGCGGCACGCGGGCCGCCATCGCCGTCTTCAAACACTATATTGACGAACAATGTCACGCCTGTCAGGGCGCACCGGGACTTTCATGGACATTCTTTTCATCGCCGATCCGCTCAGCCATTTCAAGGTCTACAAAGACACGACCTACGCGATGATGGCCGAAGCGGCGCGGCGCGGTCACACGGTTCACACCTGCGAGCCGAAGCATCTGGCGTGGACGGGCGGCGATGTCGAGGCGAACGTGGAGCGCATTGCGATCGTCGGCGATACCACGGATCTGCGTCGTGATGTCTGGTTCGCCGCCGATGCCGCCACGCCGCGCGCGCTCGCGAGCTTCGGCGCGGTCGTGATGCGTAAGGACCCGCCGTTCGACATGGAATACGTGACGTCGACATGGCTGCTCGAACTGGCCGAACGTGGCGGCGCGCGCATCTTCAACAAACCGCAGGCGATCCGCGATCATTCGGAGAAGCTCGCAATCGGCGAGTTCGCGCAGTTCGTCGCGCCGACGCTGGTCACGCGCGACCCGGCGCGTCTGCGCGCGTTCCACGAACAGCACGGCGACGTGATCCTGAAGCCGCTCGACGGCATGGGTGGCATGGGCGTATTCCGCGTGAAGGCGGACGGCATGAACCTCGGCTCGATCGTCGAAATGCTGAGCCACGACGGCGCGCGCTCGGTGATGGCGCAGAAATTCATCCCCGAGATCAAGGAAGGCGACAAGCGCATCCTGCTGATCGGCGGCGAAGCGGTGCCGTACTCGCTCGCGCGTATTCCTCAGGGTAATGAGGTGCGCGGCAATCTGGCGGCCGGCGGACTGGGCGTCGCGCGGCCGCTCAGCGAGCAGGATCGCAAGATCGCCGATACGCTCGCGCCGGTGCTGGCGGCGCGCGGCCTGCTGCTGGTCGGACTCGATGCGATCGGCGACTGGCTCACCGAAGTCAACGTCACGAGCCCGACGTGCTTCCGCGAGATCATGGACCAGACCGGCTTCGACGTCGCCGCGATGTTCGTCGAGGCGCTGGAGCGCGCGGTCGGCTGACGCGTGGCGCGCCGACGCAGCGGCCTTGATTGCCCGGCGGCACCCCCAATCTGTGTAGTAAATCCGCATCAGGCGTGCCGTCGGAATTGGCGCGAAAATGAGGCTGCTACAATGCCCGCTCGCCCGACGATGCATTCCCGCCCTCGCGACCCACGGCCGGTTCGGGGCGATGGCGATCCGGGCTCGAGTCCCGGTCCACGGTTTTGGGGCCGTTCTTTTGCAGTAAGGCTGACATGGCAGGCATTCTGATCATTGCGCACGCTCCATTCGCCACCGCGTTGCGCGATTGCGTTTCCCACATCTATGGCGGTTTGCCGGCGCGTATCGGCGTGATCGACGTGTCGCCGGATTGCGATCCTGCGCAGGTCGTCGCGTTCGCGAATTCGGAAGTCGTGCGGCTGAAGGAAGAGAACGGCGCGCTCGTGCTGACCGACATGTTCGGCGCGACGCCGGCCAACATCGCGGGCCGGCTCGCCACCGTGCCGGACGTGCGTGTGCTGTGCGGCGTCAATTTGCCGATGCTGGTGCGCGCGGTCTGCTATCGCGCGACGCCGCTCGACACGCTCGTCGACAAGGCGCTCGCCGGCGCGACCAAGGGCGTGCACGCGATTGGACCGGCGATGCCGACACCGGTCACGCCGCCAGCGTGCGCTGCCGAGTGCCTGCCGGCGCTGCCGCCTGACGCGGCGGCCGCCGACTGTGTTCCCGCTTTGCCGGCCGATGCCGATCTGACGCAAAAGACCGACGCGACCGGCCTGTAAGCCGGGCTGGTTCGCAGGCAAGCTTCGACGGATTCAAGCGGTTTCACAACGGTGCCGATCGCATTGAAGCCGCTTTGCAGTAACACTTTTCACCATTTCATTCACCCGCGCTTCGGACCATCACATGCTGCAACAGGAAACGACAATTGTGAACAAGCTGGGGCTGCACGCGCGCGCGTCGGCCAAGTTGACGCAACTCGCGGGCAACTACCAGGCGGAAATCTGGATGAGCCGCAATGGCCGTCGTATCAACGCGAAGAGCATCATGGGCGTGATGATGCTGGCCGCGGGCATCGGCAGTACCGTGCTGATCGAAACGGAAGGCACCGACGAACAGGACGCGATGGACGCGCTCCTGAAACTGATCGCCGATAAATTTGGCGAAGGTCAATAAAGCCGCGCGTTTTGCGTTCGACAAACCCGAAAATGCCGCGGCTCAGTCCGCGGTTTTTTTTCGTGCGCCGACATCTGAATATCAGAAGAGGCGCGCTGTTAATCGAGACTAAAGGGATCTAGAAGCGGCGCGAAAGCCATCGGGAAGAGTGCTAAGGCGACATGCGTTTTCAATGTTTAAACCATATGTTTTGCGCGACGGGTATAAAGCTTCGCCGGGTACGAGGGCACCGCATTGCGATAATCCGTGCTGCGCTGCACACACCGCTGACTTACTTCAAAAAGGCGCGGAATTTATAATGCCCAGTACAGTCTGAGAGCATTGCAGCGGTTTGCCGCGGCATTACACAACTAGAGGAGGTGCGCGTGTCATTCACGCTGCATGGAATTCCCGTGTCACGCGGTATCGCCATCGGGCGGGCCTATCTGATCGCCCCGGCAGCACTCGACGTAGACCACTATCTGATCGAACCGCTCCAGATCGAAGGGGAGGTCGGGCGTTTTCGCGCGGCTCAGCAACGCGTGCATGAAGAACTCAACGTATTGCGCGCCGATCTTGCCGCGGATGCCCCGAGCGAAATGGGCGCGTTCATCGACGTTCACACGATGATCCTGAACGACGTCATGCTCGTTCAGGAAACCATCGACCTGATCCGCACGCGCCGCTACAACGTGGAATGGGCGCTGACCGAACAGCTCGAAAGACTGTCGCGCCATTTCGACACTATCGAAGACGAATACCTGCGCGAGCGCAAGGCCGATATCGAGCAGGTCGTCGAGCGCGTGCTGAAGGCGCTCGCGGGCGCGCCGGGCATCGTCGGCAACGTGCATGGCGCGTGCGACGAGATGATCGTGGTCGCGCACGACATCGCGCCGGCCGACATGATGCAGTTCAAGACGCAGACGTTTCAGGGCTTCGTCACCGATCTCGGGGGGCGCACGTCGCATACCGCGATCGTCGCGCGCAGCCTCGGCATTCCGGCCGCGGTTGGCGTGCAGCATGCGAGCGCGCTGATCCGCCAGGACGATCTGATCATCGTCGATGGCGACCACGGCATCGTGATCGTCGATCCCGCGCCGATCGTGCTCGAGGAATACTCGTACCGGCAAAGCGAGAAGGAACTCGAGCAGCGCAAGCTGCAACGGCTCAAGTTCTCGCCGACGCAAACGCTGTGCGGCACGCGCATCGAACTGTGCGCGAACATCGAGTTGCCGGACGACGCGCGCGCGGCGGTCGAATCGGGCGCGACCGGCGTGGGTCTGTTCCGCACCGAGTTTCTGTTCATGAATCACAAGCACCGGATGCCCGAAGAGGAGGCGCAGTTCAGCGCGTATCGTCGCGCGGTCGAACTGATGAACGGCTTGCCGGTCACGATCCGCACGATCGACGTCGGCGCCGACAAGCCGCTCGATTCGATGGGCGGCGACGGCTACGAGACCGCCGCGAATCCGGCGCTCGGTTTGCGCGCGATTCGCTGGAGCCTGTCGGAGCCGCAGATGTTCCTCACGCAGTTGCGCGCGATCCTGCGCGCGTCGGCGTTCGGCAGGGTGAAGATCCTGATCCCGATGCTCGCGCACGCGCAGGAAATCGACCAGACGCTCGATCTGATCCGCGAAGCGAAGCGTCAACTCGACGACGCGGGAATCGCTTACGATCCGAACGTGCAGGTGGGCGCGATGATCGAGATCCCGGCGGCCGCGATCGCGTTGCCGCTGTTTCTGAAGCGGCTCGATTTCCTGTCGATCGGCACCAACGATCTGATTCAGTACACGCTCGCGATCGATCGCGCGGACAACGCGGTCGCGCATCTGTACGACCCGCTGCATCCGGCCGTGCTGCATCTGATCGCGTTTACGCTGCGCGAGGCGAAACGCGCGGGCGTGCCCGTGTCGGTGTGCGGTGAGATGGCGGGCGATCCGGCGTTGACGCGTCTATTGCTCGGCATGGGTCTGACCGAATTTTCGATGCATCCGAGCCAACTCCTCGAAGTCAAGCAGGAGGTGCTGCGCTCGCATCTGAAGACGCTCGAAAAACCCGTTGCCGACGTGCTGGCTTCGTTCGAGCCGGAGGAGGTGCAGGCGGCGCTCAAGCGGGTCGCGCTGGTTTGATCTGACGCGCATCGTTGTGCCTCGTTGAACGAAAAAACGCCGCACATGTGCGGCGTTTTGCTATTTCGGCGTCACGCGAACGGGCAGTGCAGAACCGCCTCAAGAGCCGTGCGCGTGGCCGCACACCGGACAATCCGGCTGACGTCCGATGCGCATCGTGTTCCATTCCATCCGCAGCGAATCGAGCATCGTCAGGCGGCCCACGAGCGGCGTGCCGATTGCGCCGATCACCTTCAGCGCTTCGGCAGCCTGCATCGAGCCGATGATGCCGACCGTCGGGGCGAACACGCCCATCGTCGAGCATGCGACTTCCTCGAACGGCTGGTCTTCGGGAAACACGCACGCATAGCACGGCGACGCTTCATCGCGGAAATCGAAAGTACTGATCTGGCCGTCGAAGCGCAGCGCCGCGCCCGACACGAGCGGCACGCGATGCTTGACGCACGCGCGGTTGATCGCGTGACGCGTCGCGAAGTTGTCGGTGCAATCGAGCACGACACTCGCGTGCGGCACCTCGCGGTCGAGCCACGCATCGTCGACGCGCTCGGCCACCGCGTTGACGACGACCTCGGGATTGATCTGCGCGAGCATGTCGCGCCCGGACTCGACCTTCCTACGTCCAACCGACGCGCTCACGTGCAGGATCTGCCGCTGCAGATTGGTCAGGTCGACCGTATCGGCATCGACGAGCGTCAGACGGCCGACGCCCGCCGCCGCAAGATACAGCGCGGCTGGCGAACCGAGCCCGCCCGCGCCGACGATGATCGCGTGGGCGTCGATAAAACGCTGCTGCGCCTCGATGCCGATTTCGTCGACGAGGATGTGGCGGGAGTAGCGAAGGAGTTGATCGTCATTCATGGCGGGGCGCGTGGGGTGTGTCGCTATGTCGCTGTGTCGCGCAAGGAGAGGCAGGCCGAGGGGCCGCGGCGCGCATTCGTGGCTGATATTTTAATCGCGCGGAGAGGGTGGCTGTTGCGGCTTGCCGTGATGCGCCACCGGTTAGGCGGGGGCTTTCGCTGAAACTGTTGTGGCGTGTCTTCGCAGACGATCGTGCTGCGAAGACACGTGGGGGTTCGCTCCCTTTGCCAGCTTACTTGCCAGCAGGAGCCGGTGCCGAAGCCGGCGCCGGTCCCGATGCGCCCGGCACCGGTTGCGTCGGCTTCACCGCGACCGGCGCGGAGGCCGACGTGCCCGGCTTGTTCTGCGCGAGACGGCGCTCCATCAGCGACTTCGATTCCTGAACCGGCTTGCCTTCGAGCTTGTCGACCGCCTGTTGCAGCATGAAGTCGTCGGCCGAACCGAACTCGACCGGCTTGCGGTCACGCTCCTTCTGGCGCTGTTCCGGCGTCTTCTTGTCGTTCTGCTCTTCGAGCTGACGCAACTGGTCCATGCGCTCCTGCTCGCGTTGCTCCGCTTCCTTCTTCTCGTTCGGATCCTGCGTGTTCGCAAGGTGATTCGAGTAGTCGACTTCGCGGGTCACGAGCGCGTCGTCCGGATCGCCGTCCGCGTATTGGTCGACAGGAAGGTCGGGGCGGATGCCCTTGTTCTGGATCGAACGGCCGCTCGGCGTGTAGTAATACGCGGTGGTCAGGCGCAGGGCGGTGTCGGCCGTCATGGGGCGCACGGTTTGCACCGAACCCTTGCCGAACGTGGTCTTGCCGAGAATCAGCGCGCGGTGCTGATCCTGCAGCGCGCCCGCGACGATTTCCGACGCCGACGCCGAATACGCGTTGGTCAGCACGATCATCGGCACGGTCTTGAAGATGGCCGGGACGTCCTTGAGGGGATCGCTGTCGAACGATTGCAGACGGTAGTTATCGTAGGTGTCGCGATAGATCTGCTTCGAATCCGGAATCTGACCGTTGGTCGACACCACCACCGAATTCGGCGGCAGGAACGCGCCCGCGACGCCGACCGCGCTTTGCAGCAGGCCGCCGCCATTGTTGCGCAGGTCGAGGATGAGACCCTTCAGGTTCGGCTCCTGGCGCGCGAGATCTTGCAGCTTGGCCGCGAGGTCAGGCGTGGTGCGTTCCTGGAAGCTCGTGATGCGCACGTACGCGAAGCCCGGCGCAACGATCTTGCCCTTCACCGACTGCACCTTGATGATCGCGCGCGTGACGGTGAGCGGGAACGTGCGCTCATCGGTCTTGCGGAAGATGGTTAGCGTGACCTTGGTGCCCGGGTCGCCGCGCATCTGCTTGACCGCCTGATCGAGCGTCATGCCGCGCACGGGCTTGTCGTTGATGCGCGTGATCAGGTCGCCCGGACGGATGCCGGCGCGGAACGCGGGCGTGTCTTCGATTGGCGAAATCACCTTGATCAGCCCGTCTTCCGACGAAATTTCGATGCCGAGGCCCGCGAAGCGGCCCTTGGTCTGCTCCTGCAGCTCTTGGTAGTCGGTCTTGTCGAGGTACGACGAGTGCGGGTCGAGGCTCGACACCATGCCCTTGATCGCGGCGGTGAGCAGCTTCTTGTCGTCGACCGGTTCGACGTATTCGTGCTTGATCTGCCCGAACACTTCGGCGAAGAGCCTGAGCTGGTCTAGCGGCAGCGGGGCGACCGCGGCGCTAGCGGGTTGCTGGGCCGAGGCGGAGTATTGCAGGGTGGCAAAGACACCGGTAGCAAGGCCCGCGGCAATCAGGCCGATATTTTTCAGGTTCTTTCGCATAGAGTCTGTTGCGGTCGGAAGCGCGTGGCAGCGTCGATAAAGATTGGACGGACAAGTATAACTGCACACCCGCCTGCTCAGGGCGCGGTGCAGGCAATCGTGCTTCGACAGTACGGGAAGGTCCTGGTTCTTGCGACCCGGCCCGCGGATGGCGAGCCGTACGACATGGCACTCGGCGGGTCGGGACTGAGAGTTGCCGCGCAAGGCCAGCGGATGCGGTCGCCGCTACGGTGAACCCTGCAGCGGGCCTCTGAATCTGACCGCCGGGCGCAATACAGAATTTCTTCGGTCCGGTTGTCTGCGTGCGGCCCCGCGCGTTTTCGTGGCGTGGGGCCGCGCCCGGAAATGCCGGATCAGCCCGCCTTGCCCTGGCTTGCGACCGCGGCTTGCGCCTTGGCGATCGCGTCCTGGTCGCCGAGATAGTAGTGCTTGATCGGATTCAGGTTCTCGTCGAGTTCATAGACGAGCGGCACGCCGTTCGGGATGTTGAGGCCGACGATGTCGCTGTCCGAGATGTTGTCGAGGTACTTGACCAGCGCGCGGATCGAGTTGCCGTGCGCGGCGATCAGGATGCTGCGCCCCGACTTGATGGCGGGCGCAATCGACTCGTTCCACAGCGGCAACACGCGCGCGACCGTGTCTTTCAGGCACTCGGTCAGCGGCAGCTGCTCGCGCGGCACCCTGGCGTAGCGCGGATCGGTGTACGGCGCGCGCTCGTCGGTGGGCTCGAGCGCGGGCGGCGGCGTATCGTAGCTGCGGCGCCAGACCAGCACCTGCTCGTCACCGAACTTCGCGGCGGTTTCGGCCTTGTTCAGACCCGACAGCGCGCCGTAGTGGCGTTCGTTCAGGCGCCACGAATGCACGACGGGCAGGTACATCAGATCCATCTGGTCCTGCACATGCCACAGCGTGCGGATCGCGCGCTTGAGCACCGACGTGTAGGCGATGTCGAACGTATAGCCCGATTCCTTGAGCAGCACGCCCGCCTGCTGCGCCTCGAGGTTGCCCTGCTCGGTGAGGTCGACGTCGACCCAGCCGGTGAAGCGGTTTTCCTTGTTCCAAGTCGATTCGCCGTGGCGGATGAGAACGAGTTTGTACATGAGAGTTGCCGGTCGGTAGTGAGGAAGCGGTCTCGCGCTGTGCGGCGCCTCGGGCGGCGCATCGCCATCGCGTCAAACGGTTATTTTATAATGCTCGGGTTGGCCCTTTCGATTTCTCTCTTTCCGGCGGATCTTCCGTGAAGTTTTTCACCGAATACACAAACCTTGTCCTGATCGCAATCGTCCTTATCTCTGGTGGGTTGCTGCTGTGGCCGACCATCAGTCGGCGTGGACGTGGCGGCCTGTCGGCCGCTGAAGCCACCCAACTGATCAACCGGCGCAACGCGGCGGTCATCGATCTGCGGCCGTCCGCCGATTACGCCAAGGGGCACCTGCCCGCGGCACGGCATTTCGAATTCGCAGAGTTGCAGGCGAAAGTCACGCAACTCGCGAAGAACAAGAGCAACCCGGTGCTGCTGGTGTGCCAGACCGGCCAGCAATCGAACAAGGCCGCGCGTATCGTGCAGGAAGCGGGATACGCGGAAGTCCATGTTCTCGAGGGCGGCGTCGACGCCTGGCAGAAAGCCGGTATGCCGGTTGTGAAACAAGGAGCAGCCAAGTGAACAAAGTGATCATGTACAGCACCCAGGTGTGCCCGTATTGCCAGATGGCCGAACGTCTTTTAAAGTCGCGCGGCGTCGAGCTCGTTGAGAAAGTACTGATCGACAAGGACCCGGCCCGTCGTGAGGAGATGATGACCCGGACCGGTCGTCGCACGGTGCCGCAGGTGTTCATCGGCGAGACGCATGTGGGCGGCTATGATGACCTTTCCGCGCTCGATCGCGCGGGCGGTCTGACGCCGCTGCTCGAAGCAGCCTGAGTTCGCGCGTTTCGCGCCGCGCGAGCGGGCGGACCACTCGATAAGCCGGCGCACGCGCTCCTCGTGGAGCCGGCGAGCCGGCGCAATAATCTGGCGGCCCATGCGTGCATCGGCCGCCGCCATGCACACCTATCAGGAATCACCATCATGTCCGACGAGAATAACCAGCCGTTCTTCAACATCCAGCGCATCTATCTGAAGGACATGTCGCTCGAGCAGCCGAATTCGCCGGGCATCTTCCTCGAGCAGGAAATGCCGTCGGTCGAAGTCGAAGTCGACGTGAAGGCCGAGCGCCTCGCCGAATCCGTGTTTGAAATTCTCGTGACGGGCACGGTCACGGCCAAGGTGTCGGACAAGGTCGCGTTCCTGATCGAAGCGAAACAGGCCGGCATTTTTGACATTCGCAACATTCCTGCCGAGCAGATCGATCCGCTCGTCGGGATTGCCTGCCCGACCATCCTGTTCCCGTACCTGCGCTCGAACATCGCCGATGCGATCACCCGCGCCGGCTTCCCGCCGATCCACCTCGCCGAGATCAACTTCCAGGCGCTGTACGAGCAGCGTCTCGCTCAGATGAGCGCGGCCCAGCAGGACGGCGCGGCGCAAAAAGGCGTCACGCATTAAGGCGCCGCGCGCAGTGCCGGCTATGAAAATCGCCGTTCTCGGCGCTGGCGCCTGGGGCACCGCCCTCGCCGGCCATCTGGCCGTAAGGCACGACACGGTGTTGTGGGCGCGCGAGTCCGCGCTCATCGCCGAGCTTTCCACTTCGCATGAAAACGCCCGCTATCTGGCGGGCGTCGCGTTGCCGCCCGCGCTTCGTTACGAAGCGGATCTCGGCGTAGCGCTCGATCACGCGCTCGACGATGACGCGCTATGCGTGGTCGCGACGCCCGTGGCTGGCCTACGCGGTCTGTTACGGGCGATGCGCGATGCGGGCAAGGTGCCTGCGCATATCGTGTGGCTGTGCAAGGGGTTCGAAGCGGATTCGCAGTTGTTGCCGCATCAGGCGGTCGCGGCGGAATTGCCCGAGCATGCGAGCAACGGCGTGTTGTCCGGACCGAGCTTCGCGCGCGAAGTCGGGCAGGGGCTACCGGTTGCGTTGACGATCGCGAGCTCGTCGGCGGCGTGCCGCGAACGCACGGTCGCGGCGTTCCATCACGGCGCGATGCGCATCTATACCGGCGACGACGTCGTCGGCGTCGAAGTGGGCGGCGCGGTGAAAAACGTGCTCGCCATCGCCACGGGCATCGCCGATGGCCTCGGCCTCGGCCTCAATGCACGCGCGGCGCTGATCACCCGCGGCCTCGCCGAAATGTCGCGGCTTGGCGTGACGCTCGGTGGGCGCGCGGAAACCTTTACCGGGTTGACCGGCCTCGGTGATCTGATTCTGACTGCTACCGGCGATCTGTCGCGCAACCGCACGGTGGGCCTGCAACTCGCCACGGGCCGCACACTCCGCGACATCCTCGGCGGTCTTGGTCACGTGGCCGAAGGCGTGCGCTGCGCGCAGGCGGTACTCTCGATCGCGCGTGCTCATGCAATCGAAATGCCGATCACGCAGGCGGTCTGCGCGGTGCTGTTCGACGGCGTGGCGCCGCGCGATGCGGTTAGCGCGCTGCTGCGGCGCGACTCGAAGGCGGAATAAAGCCTTTTCTCTCAGCCGTTTAGCGGAAATTCGCGTTGAACGGCTACCTCGCCCGGTTGTCCACTTCGTTAACGAGACTCGGGTCAGCGAGGTTGCCATGCCCACCTTCAATCTCAGTCGAGGCACGTGCACGCTCGAAGCGCGCGTGGTAGATATCACGACGCTCGCCGTCGATGCGATCGTCAATGCCGCGAATACTTCGCTGCTCGGTGGCGGCGGTGTCGATGGCGCGATTCATCGCGCGGCCGGCAAGGAGTTGCTGCGCGAATGCGAAACGCTCGGCGGCTGCGCGACCGGCGACGCCAAAATCACCGCCGGCTATCGTCTGCCCGCGAAGCATGTGATTCATGCGGTCGGTCCAGTGTGGCGTGGCGGCGCGCATGGCGAAGCCGACCTGCTCGCATCGTGCTATCAGCGCTCACTCGAAGTCGCGCGCGAAACTCAGTGCACGAGCATCGCGTTTCCAGCGATCAGCTGCGGTATCTACCGTTTCCCCGCCGACGATGCGGTCAGCATCGCGGTCGCGACCGTACTCGACACGTTGCCGCGCACACCACACATGAAGCACGTGACGTTCGCGTGCTTCGACGACGCGATGTTCGCACGCTACGAGGCCGAGCTCGAACGCCGTCAGGCGCCGCCTTCGAAGCCGGCCTGACGCCACGCTTCGAACACCACGATCGCCACCGTATTCGACAGATTCAGACTTCGATTGCCGGGACGCATCGGCAGACGCACGCGCTGTTCGTTTGCAAAGCGCTCGAGCACCGTGCCGGGCAGGCCGCGCGTTTCGGCGCCGAACACGAACCAGTCGCCCGGTTGAAACGCGTGGTCGTGAAAGCGCCCGGAGCCGCGGGTCGTGAATGCGAACATGCGCGACGCATCGGGCGTTTCTTTCGCGATGAACGCGTCCCAATCGGCATGCACGTTCATTTCCGCGTACTCGTGATAGTCGAGGCCGGCGCGCTGCATCTTGGTGTCGTCGAGAGGGAAGCCGAGCGGCTCGATCAGGTGCAGCCGGGCGCCGGTGTTCGCGCACAGGCGAATCACGTTGCCGGTGTTGGGCGGAATTTCGGGTTCTACGAGAACGACGTTGAACATAAGAAGACCACGTAAAAGCTAGTTTTTCGGAGTGCGCAGCGCGACGAAGTTCGTAACCCGCCGCGCGCCGGCGGCCTTCAGCGTATGCGCGAGCGCTTCGAGCGTCGCGCCGCTCGTCATCACATCGTCGACGATGCCGACGTGCAGGCCGCGCACTGGGCGCGCGACGCGAAACGCGCGGCCGACGTTCTGCCGGCGCGCATCGAGATCGAGGCGCGATTGCGGCGCGGTGTCGAGCGTTCGTTCGAGCAGCGTCGGGTCGCTGCGCACGCCGAGCGCCCGGGCGAGCGGCCGCGCGATCTGCCAGGCCTGGTTGTAGCCGCGCTCGACCAGACGGCGGCCGGCGAGCGGCACTGGCGCGATCACGTCGGGCCGCTCGGCCGCGTCGTGCCAATTGGCTTCGGCGAGCCGCGCGAGGCGTTGCGCGAAGTCTCGCGCGAGCATCAGCCGGGCACGGAACTTCAGGCCGACCGCGAGCGTATCGAGCGGCGCGCGATAGTCGGCGAGCGCGAAGCTCGCGTCGAACGGCGGCGGCTCGGCCACGCAATCCGCGCAGCGATACCGCGCCTGCGCGACCCAGCGTGACGCCGGCAACGGCACCGCGCAAACGGTGCAGCGCAGCCGGCTCTCATTCCAGTAGGCCGCGTCGCAACCGTCGCACAACGTCTTATGCGACAAATTGCCGCACAGCGCGCACAGATTCGGCAGCGCGGCGTTCAAGGCCCGCGGCCATGCCGAATGCAGACCGCGCGCAAAACGCGACATCTGATTTCGACACGACGAAGAAAATGACTGGAATCGCACGAATGAGCGCCGGTGAAAGCCGTTCTCGCTGAATGAAGGGGAACGAACGAGTATACTTCGAGCTCACGCCAGCACGACACACATGTCCCCAACCTCCGCTCAATCTGGCCGTCCGGCCTACGATTCACGGCGCCTCAGGCGTATTTTCGATCGTCGCGCCGCTACCTTCGACGAGGTTGCGTTCCTGCCGCGAGAGATTGCGCAGCGCATGCGCGAGCGTCTCGATTACATCAAGGTGGCGCCCTCGAGCGTGCTCGACGCCGGTTGCGGCGCGGGCGAAGACCTCCCCGCATTGCGCGAACGCTTTCCCGAGGCGCCGGTGTTCGGCGCCGATCTGTCGCACGGCATGCTCCGCCGCGCGCTGCGTCACGATGCCGGCGACACCAGTTGGCGGCGTTTTCTTCCCGCCTCGCTCGGCAAGGCGCTCGGCGCACGTGGCCCGCGCTTCGCGCAAACCGATTTCTCCGCGCTGCCGTTCACGTCCAGCGCATTCGAATTCATCTGGTCCAACCTCGCGCTGCACTGGCACTCGCGGCCCGATCTGGTCTTTCCCGAATGGCAGCGCGTGCTGAAGGTCAACGGCCTGCTAATGTTCAGCACGCTCGGCCCCGACACGCTGAAAGAGTTGCGTGGTGCCTACGCCGAGATCGAGGCCGCGCACGGCGTCGCGTCTCGCAAGCATGTGATCGACTTCGTCGACATGCACGATCTCGGCGACATGCTCGTCGAGGCGGGCTTCGAGATTCCGGTGATGGACCAGGAGACGCTGACGATCACCTACAGGTCGCCTGAGTCGCTGCTCGCGGACGTGCGCCGCTGGGGCGCGTATCCGTTCGAGCGCGATGCGCATGACGGCGCGCTCGCGCGTCGGTTGCACAAAGCCCTGCTCGCCGCGCTCGAAGCGCGTCGGCGCGCCGACGGCACGATCGCGCTGACCTTCGAGGTGATCTACGGACACGCATGGAAGGCCGTGCCGCGCACCACGGCGGAAGGACATGGCATTGTGCGGCTCGAGGACATCGGACGAGGTCCGGGCAAGCGTGGATAGCAGATTGCGGCGCTGTCATCAACTGCTTGCCGACGGTGCGGCTGACGTGTTGCAAAAGCGGTAAAGAGGACATCCGTTATGCCTGGGATTTGCCCTCCAAAAGAGCCGCAAAATGCCGGGCAAAATGGCGCGAAGGCTTGTCGCGCCTGGCTTGCGGGCCGATCGGGGCTTGCTTGTCGATGCTATGGATCGCGCCTATAATGCGTCAGTTTGTCACCCGAGGTTCCCACATTTGGGGTGGCAAGCCCGAGGGCGCGGGGGCTGCAAAATGAAGTGATGCGGTAGGGGTTGGCGCGGTCGCGAGTGATGCTGTAAACAGTGACACGAACGGCGGCCGCGAGATGCATCCGGAAGTAAAAGAAGGCAGGCCGGACGCGACGATTCGCAGGAGGCAGCGATGGGCGCATCAGATTATCTGCTGGCGGATTCAGAACCGATCCTCAGGGACTGGACCATGAAGCGCAACTGTTCGATATCGCCGCGGCAATTCGTCTGTCTGTACGTGTCGCTTGCGTTGTTCTCGTTGGCAATTGCTTTCATGCTGTTTCTGGTCGGGGCCTGGCTGGTGTTGCCGTTCACCGGAATCGAATTGCTGGCCGTAGGTATCGCGTTTGCAATATATGCGCGACATGCTGTCGATTACGAGCGCATCCGGTTGTTTCCGAACCGGCTCGTGATCGAGCAGGTCAGTGCCGAGCAGATTATGCAGTTCGAATTCAATCCGCGCTGGGTGCGGATAGAGCCGGGCGCAACGCCGCGCGATCAGATCAAGCTGGTCTCGCGCGGGCAGACGATCATGATCGGGCAACATCTCGCGCAGAATCGGCGCGCGCAGTTCGCAGGCGAACTGCGTATGTGGCTGGCACGCTGTTAGATGGTGCTGGACGCGCGACGTTCAAGGGGGCGCGACACGCTGCCAGCGGGGTCGAGGGGTTTGAATGGAAAATTTGGGTAAGGAAGCTATGAAAACAATCAAGCGAGCGCTCATGAGCGTGCTGGCGACGAGCGGACTGCTTTTCGCCGGTGCCGCCCTGGCAGTGGGCGATGCTCCGGGCGGCCCCGCCGTCAACGCGATCAATCTCCAGCCGCCTGCAACGAGAATCGCTGAGGAGCTGTTCAGCCTCCATATGTTCATGCTGGGCCTTTGCACCGTGATCTTTATCGGTGTGTTCGGCGTGATGTTCTATTCGATCTTCGCGCACCGCAAATCGAAAGGCCACAACGCTGCCAATTTCCACGAAAGCACCACCGTCGAAATCATCTGGACGATCGTGCCGTTCATCATCGTCGTGCTGATGGCGCTGCCCGCCACCAAGGCCGTCGTCGCGATGAAGGACACTTCGAACGCCGACCTCACGATCAAGGTTACCGGCTACCAGTGGAAGTGGGGCTACGACTACGTGAAGGGGCCGGGCGAGGGCATCGGCTTCCTGTCCACGCTCGTCACGCCGCGCGCGCAAACCGAAGGGCGCGAGCCGATCTCCACGCTCTATCTGCAGGAAGTCGACAACCCGCTCGTGGTGCCGGTCGACAAGAAAATCCGCATCATCACCACCGCGAACGACGTGGTCCACTCTTGGTACGTGCCGGCCTTCGGCGTGAAGCAGGACGCGATTCCGGGCTTCGTGCGCGACACGTGGTTCAAGGCCAACCGCACCGGCACGTTCCGCGGCTTCTGCACGGAACTGTGCGGCAAGGAACACGCGTTCATGCCGGTCGTCGTCGAGGTGCTGTCTGCCGACGACTACGCGAAATGGGTCGACGAGCAGAAGAAGAAAATGGCCGCCGGCCAGGACGATCCGAACAAGACCTACACGATGGCCGAGCTGATGGAACGCGGCGGCAAGGTCTACGCGTCGAACTGCGCGGTCTGCCACCAGCCGACCGGCAAGGGCGCGGGCGCGTTCCCGGCGCTCGACGGCAGCAAGATCGCCAACGGTCCGATCGGGCAGCACGTGAGCCTCGTGTTGAAGGGCAAGAACGCGATGCCTTCGTGGGCGCCGACGCTGAACGACGTCGAAATCGCCTCGGTGATCACGTACGAACGTAACTCGTGGGGCAACCACACGGGCGACATTCTGCAGCCGAAGCAAGTCGCCGACGCACGCAACGGCAAGCTGCCGGAAGGCGGCGATCATCTGGCCAACGCCGGTGCTGCCGCGAGCGGCGCCGTTGCGGCATCGGGCGGGGAAGCAGCATCGGGCGCGGAAGCGGCTTCCGCACCGGCCGCATCGGGCAACGAGGCTGGCGCGGCTGCTTCGAACAACGCAGAGGCCGCGCTGCCGGCGAGCATCTACTTCGAGACCGGCAAGAGCACGCTGCCGGCCGACGCGAAAGCGGCGGTCGACGCGGCCGCGGCCTACGCGAAGGCGCATCCGGACGCGAAATTCACGCTGTCGGGCTTCACCGACGCAACCGGCTCCGCCGACGTCAACGCGAAGCTCGCGAAGAGTCGTGCCGAAGCCGTTCGCGACGCGCTGAAAGCAGCCGGCATTGCCGAAGACCATATTATTTTGAAGAAGCCGGAAACGATCACCGGCGGCACCGACGCGAAGGAAGCCCGGCGCGTTCAGATTAGCCCGGCAGCCTGACGTGTTCATGGTCAGCACCGCAGAATTCGCTTTAGGAGATTGTCATGTCTAGCATCGGACACGATGTAGTCGCGGGCCACGAGCATGTGCACGGCGACCATGCCCACGAAACGCCGCACGGCTGGCGCCGTTGGCTGTTCGCAACCAACCACAAGGACATCGGTACGCTGTACCTGATCTTCTCGTTCACCATGTTCCTGTCCGGGGGCGTGATGGCGCTGATGATCCGTGCCGAGCTGTTCGAGCCGGGTCTGCAGATCATGCGTCCCGAGTTCTTCAACCAGTTGACCACCATGCACGGGCTGATCATGGTGTTCGGCGCGATCATGCCGGCGTTCGTCGGCTTCGCGAACTGGATGGTGCCGCTGCAGATCGGCGCATCGGACATGGCTTTCGCGCGGATGAACAACTTCAGCTTCTGGCTGCTGCCGGTCGCGGCCGTCCTGCTGGTCGGCTCGTTCTTCGCGCCGGGCGGCGCGACCGCCGCGGGCTGGACGCTGTACGCGCCGCTCTCCACGCAGATGGGCCCGGGCATGGACTTCGCGATTTTCGCGCTCCACCTGATGGGTGCTTCGTCGATCATGGGTGGCATCAACATCGTCGTGACGATCCTGAACATGCGCGCACCCGGCCTCACGCTGATGAAGATGCCGATGTTCGTATGGACATGGCTGATCACCGCTTACCTGCTGATCGCCGTGATGCCGGTTCTCGCGGGCGCGATCACGATGGTGCTGTTCGACCGTCACTTCGGCACGTCGTTCTTCAATGCGGCAGGCGGCGGCGACCCGGTCATGTACCAGCACATCTTCTGGTTCTTCGGGCACCCCGAGGTGTACATCATGATCTTGCCGGCGTTCGGGATCGTCTCGCAGGTGATCCCGGCGTTCTCGCGCAAGCCGCTGTTCGGCTATAGCTCGATGGTGTACGCAACCGCGTCGATCGCGATCCTGTCGTTCATGGTGTGGGCGCACCACATGTTCGTGACCGGCATGCCGGTGACGGGCCAGCTGTTCTTCATGTACGCGACTATGCTGATCGCGGTGCCGACCGGCGTGAAGGTGTTCAACTGGGTCGCGACGATGTGGCGCGGTTCGCTGTCGTTCGAAACGCCGATGCTGTTCGCGGTCGGCTTCCTGATCGTGTTCACGTTCGGCGGCCTGTCGGGTCTGATGCTCGCCATGGCGCCGCTCGACATCCAGTATCACGGTACCTATTTCGTGGTCGCGCACTTCCACTACGTGCTGGTGGCGGGGTCGCTGTTCGCGCTGTTCGCCGGCTGGTACTACTGGTCGCCGAAGTGGACCGGCTGGATGTACAACGAAACGCGCGGCAAGATCCACTTCTGGGCGTCGATGTTCTTCTTCAACCTCGCGTTCCTGCCGATGCACTTCGTCGGTCTCGCCGGCATGCCGCGTCGTTATGCCGACTACCCGGCGCAGTTCACCGACTGGAACCAGGTGATCTCGATCGGTGCGTTCGGCTTTGGTCTCTCACAGGTGTACTTCCTGTTCGCGGTGGCGCTGCCGGCCTACCGTGGCGGTGGCGAGCACGTAGAAGCGGGCGACAAGCCGTGGGACGGCGCAACGGGCCTCGAGTGGACCGTACCGAGCCCGGCTCCGTTCCACACGTTCGAGCATCCGCCGACCGTCGAGTAAGCCTATTCCGGCGAGGTGCCGGGTTCCGGCGGCGCGACATGCCGCCACCGGACTCGGGCGCTTCGCGCGGCGGCCTCGCCAGTCAAGAACCGTACTCAGAAAGTCGAGCATGACGCGCAATCCACAGGAAAGACGTACGCCGGAGCAGATTCGCGCGGGCAACAGGCGGATAGGGTTGGTGATGTTCGCGATCGCCGCGGTGTTTTTTGCGAGCGCCATTCTGAAGCAATGCTGGTTCAGCTAACGCCGCATTCGCAGTCCGTGTGCAGGTCTGTTGAGGATTCAGATGTCGACGCAACCGCCGGCCGAGGCCGACCGCTCTTTCAACCGTTCGATGCTGATCAAGCTGTTTGTCGTCGCTTTGATGATGTTCGGTTTCGGTTTCGCGCTGGTGCCGATGTATCGAGCGATCTGCCAGATCACCGGCGTGAACAACCTCGTGCAGCGCGACGTTTCAGCGCGCGAGGCGAAGAATACGCAGGTCGACATGAGCCGCACGATTTCGATCGAATTCGATGCGAACGCGCGGGGCCTGTTGGGTTTCAAGCCGGAGCAGCGCAGTCTCGACGTGCATCCGGGCGAAGTAACGACGGTCATGTACGACGTCAGCAACGAGCAGTCGCGCACGATCCGTGCGCAGGCCATTCCGAGCTACGCGCCGAAGCAGGCGACCGAGTACTTCAGGAAGATCGAGTGTTTCTGCTTCACGCAGCAGACGTTGAACGCGAACGAGACGAAGCGGATGCCGGTGGTGTTCGTCGTCGACCCGAAGTTGCCGAAGGACGTGAAGACGATCACGCTGTCGTACACGTTTTTCGAGTTGAACACGCCGGCCGCGCCTGGTGCGGATGATGCGGCGCCGAAGGCGAATGCGGTGAACAATGCAGTGACCAGCGCGGCAGCCACTTCCGCAAAGCCGGCCTGAAGCAGATTTGACGGCGCGAGCCGCGGACGAACGAAGGAAGGCGAAGCGACATGAACGATAACGGCGGCAGTCCGCGCAAGAGCAGTTTCGGTCAATCGATGCGCGCGGTGTTCTGGTCGTTTTTCGGCGTGCGCAAGCGCCGCGATCTCGAGGCGGACGCGACGCAACTGAACCCGCTGCATGTGATCGTGGCGGCGCTGATCGGCGCGGCGGTTCTGATCGGGGTGCTGATTCTGGTCGTGCGCCTCGTGGTCGGTTGAGGCAAGAGCAGGGCACAGCAGCAAAGAAGAGCCCACGAATTAGAGAGAAGCGGTGCGGTATCGACGCGCCGCCGAAGATACAGCCGGAGATTCCGGAACAACTGGACTGAAGTGGAGAATCAAGAATGAGCGGTCAAAACGAGAGCCCGTACTATTTCGTACCGCATCCGTCGCGGCATCCGATCAGCGCCGCTACGGGGTTGCTGGTTATGCTCGGATCGCTTGCGGCCTGGATCAACGACCATACCTGGGCGCCGCTTGGCGTGCTCATCGGTCTGCTGTGGCTGCTCTTTACGCTGTGGCATTGGTTCGGCGACGCGATCGCGGAGTCGGAAGGCGGCATGTACGGCAAGAACGTCGACCGGTCGTACCGCTGGAGCATGAGCTGGTTCATATTCTCCGAAGTGATGTTCTTCGGCGCATTCTTCGGCGCGCTGTTTTATGCCCGCGAAATCGCGCTGCATCAACTCGGAAGCCTCGACTACAAACTGATCTGGCCGGATTTCACGGCGGTGTGGCCGAACAACGGCCCGGCCGAACTCGTGGGCACCTACAAGTCGATGCAGCCGTGGCCGGTGCCGACCATCAACACGGCGCTGCTGCTGTCGTCGGGTGCGACGCTGACGGTGTCGCACCACGCGCTGCGCGACAACCATCGCAAGAAGGCGATGGCGTGGCTTGCGGCGACCCTCGTGCTGGGCGTGAGCTTCCTGTTCCTGCAGGGCTTCGAATACTTCCATGCATACAACGAGCTGAATCTCACGCTGGCTTCGGGCATCTACGGTTCGACGTTCTTCCTGCTGACCGGCTTCCACGGCTTTCACGTGTTCCTCGGCGGCACGATGCTCGCGGTCGTGTTGGTGCGCCTGATCCGCGGTCACTTCACGCCGGAACATCACTTCGCGTTCGAAGGCGCGGCCTGGTACTGGCACTTCGTCGACGTCGTGTGGCTCGGTCTGTACGTCGTCGTGTACTGGCTGTAATGCGGCCAGGTCCGTGCGCGCAATGCCGTTCAGGCGGCGCGCACGAGCAGTATGCAAGGCTGAATGCAGCGCCGCCCTCGACCTCTCAGGGCGGCGTTTTGTTTGGCGGCGAGGAAAATTTGCCGCTGACGGGGATGCGGCGGCGACCTATCCGCGAGCGTCAGCGCCCGTACGGAATCCCGGTCGACTGAATCCAGCCCATCCAGTGTGCGAACAGGATGAACAGGAACAGCGAGATCGACAGGCCCACCCGCGTGGCGAGTGACCAGACCATCCGCTTGGTCTTGCCTTTGTCGTGCATCATGAAATACAGCGCCGACACCATGCTGGCGATGATGAGAGCAAAGGCGATGGGAACGATAATGTGCATGGAACCAACTGAAACTGGAAAGCGCAGTGGCAAGACATTCATTATCGCACCGCGAGCGGGCGTCTGCCGCCGGTTCCCGGCGGCCCTGAGCGCGATGCCGGAGCGCCTGCAATGAAGTTTCGCCTGATTCCCGCACTGCTGATCCTGCTGGTTGTCGTCGTGACGATGCGGCTCGGTTTCTGGCAGCGCGATCGCGCGCATCAGAAGGAAGCGCTCGAGGCGCGCATCACGCAGTTCGAGAACGCGCCCGCATTGCCGGTCAGCGCGGCGCCGCTCGCGCTGAAGGACGTCGAGTTTCATCGCGTGAAAGCGCGCGGCAGTTTCGTCACGGACAAGGTCGTATACCTCGATAATCGTCCGTATAACGATCAGCCGGGCTTTTACGTCGTGATGCCTTTTAAACTCGCCGACGGCGGCTACGTGCTCGTCAATCGCGGCTGGCTGCCGCGCAACCTGAGCAATCGCGAGATCATCGCGCCGTACACGACGCCGTCTGGCGAGGTCGAGATCGAAGGGATTGCGCGTGCCGACGCGTCGCGCGCGTTCGAGCTCGGCGAGGGCGGATCGGCCGCGCATCGCCTGATCCGGCAGAATCTCGATGTCGGCTCGTACGCCGCGGAGACCGGGCTGCCGCTGCAATCGTTCGTGATCCAGCAGACCGGCGATGTCGGCGACGGCCTGGTGCGCGACTGGCCCGCGCCGACCACCGGCGTCGAGCGCAACTACGGCTACATGCTGCAGTGGTGGGGCATGGCCGCCGCCGCGCTCGCCTTCGGTCTGTATGCGGCGCGCCGCGCGGGCAAAAAAGAGCACGCGCCGGGCGCGTGAGGAACGCAAGGTACGGCTCGCCGCCGTCCAAACATTGAAAGAGGTTCTGTAGTGTCGACTCAAACTCCCCGTTCGCCGGAAGCTGGCAAACCCAGCGGCAAACCCGCCGCGGCCAAAGCGATCTCCGGCCAACCGAACGGCCCGGGCTCGTGGCGGCGCGGCCGCTGGGTGCTGCTGCTGCTCGCGGTGATCTGCGCGGCGCCGATCGCGATCTCGTACTTCATGTACTACGTCGTGAAGCCGACCGGCGGCAGCACGAACTACGGCGCGCTGATCGAGCCGCAACGGCCGATCCCGGACTCGCTCATGGTCACCGGCGCGGACGGCAAGCCGCTCAAGCTCGCCTCGCTGCATGGCCGCTGGCTCATGATCTCAGTGGACAACAGCGCGTGCGATAAAGCCTGCGTGACGAAGCTCTACTTCATGCGACAAATTCGCGCAGCTCAAGGCCCGGAACGCGAGCGCGTCATGGAAGTGTGGCTGCGCACCGATGCAGACAAGGTCGCGGACGTGATACAAACCGCCTACCCTAACACCGACATGCTGATCGCCGATCCGGCGCAGGTCGCCGCGTGGCTGCCCGCCGACACCGCCACGCGGATCACCGACCACATCTACCTGGTCGATCCGAACGGCAATCTGATGATGCGTTTTCCGAAAGACGCGAACCCGAGCAAGATCAAAGGCGACCTGGCCAAGCTGCTCAAATGGTCGACCATCGGCTGACGCCCCAACCTGGGTAAATGAGATGTTCGTATTGCAACTGGGCCTGATCGGCGTGTGTATCGCGTTGCTGCCGTTGTCCTACGTGTGGGTCAAGGCCGACGACAACAAATTCCGCAAGCTGGTCTGGCTCACCACCTTCCTGACGCTCGATCTCGTGATGTTCGGCGGCTTCACGCGCCTCACCGATTCGGGCCTCGGCTGCCCGGATTGGCCCGGCTGCTACGGCACGTCGTCGCCGTTCATCGCCCATGCGGCGATCTCCGCGGCCTATCAGGCGATGCCGAGCGGCCCCGTCAGCATGACGAAGGCGTGGATCGAAATGATCCATCGCTACTTCGCGATGGCGATCGGCGTGCTGATCATCGCGCAGACGATCATTGCCTGGACGGCGCGTATCAAGCGTCGTCCGCTGCATGTGTCGCCGTGGTGGCCGACTTCGCTGCTGCTGCTGATCGTCGTGCAGGGCGTGTTCGGCGCGTGGACCGTGACCATGAGGCTGCAGCCGATCATCGTGACCACCCATCTGCTGCTCGGCCTGGCGCTGCTCGGCGCGCTCGGCTGGCTCGCGGCGCGTTTGACGCCGCTGCCGGCCTACGAGCCCGAGGCCGCGCGCTGGCGCGTGGCCGCGCTCGCGGGTCTCGCGCTGCTGGTGCTGCAAATCGCGCTCGGTGGCTGGGTCAGCACGAACTACGCGGTGCTCGCGTGCACCGACTTCCCGACCTGCAACGGCCAATGGATTCCGCCGATGGACTTCGCGCACGGCTTCCACCTGTGGCGCGCGCTCGGCATGACCGGCGACGGCGACATGATTACGCAGGATGCGCTGGTCGCGATTCACTGGACGCATCGCACGTTCGCGTTCGCTGTGATCGCCTATCTGGTGTGGTTCGCGTTGAAGATGCGCCGCTTCGAGTCACTGCGGCGACCCGCCAACGGCGTGCTGCTGGTGGTGCTGATCCAGTTCGTCACCGGCTTGTCGAACATCGTGCTGCAATGGCCGTTACCGATTGCGGTCGCCCATAACGGCGGGGCCGCGATCCTGCTGCTGCTGCTCGTTATGTTAAACTTTCGGATCGCTTTTAGCCGTCCCGGCCGCGCCGCGCTCCCTGCGCGCGAAGCCGCGCCAGCGTGACTCACATGGACAGCACAACACTCTCCCAAACGCCCGGCAGCCGGGTCTCCCAATATCTCGCACTGACCAAGCCGCGTGTTACGCAGCTTGCGGTGTTCTGCGCGGTCATCGGCATGTTCCTGTCGACGCCGGGCATGGTGCCATGGACCGTACTGATCGGCGGCACCGTCGGCATCTGGCTGCTGGCCGGCGCCGCCTTCGCGATCAACTGCCTCGTCGAGCAGCAGATCGACGCCAAAATGCGCCGCACGTCGTGGCGTCCGTCCGCGCGCGGCGAAATCACCACCCCGCAGATCCTGCTGTTCTCGGCCGTGCTCGGCGGCCTCGGCATGTGGACGCTGTACACGTTCGCCAATGCGCTTACCATGTGGCTCACGCTCGCCACGTTCGTCGGTTATGCGGTCATCTATACGCTGCTGCTGAAGCCAGTCACGCCGCAGAACATCGTGATCGGCGGCGCGTCGGGCGCGATGCCGCCCGCGCTCGGCTGGGCCGCGGTAACGGGCCACGTACCCGGCGACGCGTGGATCCTCGTGCTGATCATCTTCGTGTGGACACCGCCGCATTTCTGGGCGCTCGCGCTGTATCGCCGCAAGGACTACGAAAACGCCGGCCTGCCGATGCTGCCGAACACGCACGGCGAAAAGTACACGCGCCTGCATATCCTTCTCTACACGGTCATCCTGTTCGCGGTCACGCTGATGCCGTTCATCTCCGGCATGAGCGGCGTTGTGTATCTCGCGTCGGCGGTGCTGCTCGGCGCCGTGTTTCTCGCTTATGCGTGGAAGATCTACCGGGAGTATTCGGACGAGCTCGCGCGCAAAACCTTCCGTTATTCGATCGTCTATCTGTCGCTGCTGTTCGCCGCGCTGCTGATCGACCACTACGCGCGCGTCGTGATAGGCGCGTAACACCATGCTCAACAATCGCTTTGCGCGCATCGCGCGCGCCGCTGTGATGGCTTGCGCGCTCGGCGCCACGCTGGGCGGCACATTGCTGATGACGGGTTGCGGCAAGCAGCCGCCGGCTTTTACGAATGTCGACATCACCGGCAATACGCAATTCGCCAGCGATTTCTCGTTGCCCGACACGTCCGGCAAGGTCCGCACGCTTGCCGACTACAAAGGCAAGGTCGTCGTGCTGTTCTTCGGCTATACGCATTGCCCGGACGTCTGCCCGACGACGATGGCCGAGCTGTCACAGGCGTTGCAGCAACTCGGTCCGGAGGACGCGAAGCGCGTGCAGGTGCTGTTCGTCACCGTCGACCCCGAGCGCGATACGCCGCAGTTGCTCGCGCAATACGTGCCGGCGTTCAATCCGAGCTTCGTGGGCTTGCGTCCCGCCAGCGAAGAACAGCTCGCGAAGGTCGCGAAAGACTTCCGCGTGTACTACGCGAAGGTCCCGGGCAAGACGCCCGATAGCTACACGATGGACCACACGGCCGCGAGCTATGTGTTCGACACGGACGGCAAGCTGCGTCTGTTCGCGCGCGATGGCCAAGGCGCGACACCATGGGTGCATGACATCAAGCTGCTGCTCGATTGACGCGCATCGCAGGCGGCTTTTTAAAGCGGCCCCGCTCACGCCTCCCCGCATCCATCTCCTCTTCGCAACTCGCGCTCAGACCGGAATCGGCAAATTCAGCCCCGGCGCGAGACGCGTCGTCTTGAACTCCGTCACCTCGTAGCGCGCGAGCTGTTGCAGTGCGAACGGATCGCTCGCGAGAATGCGATCCAGCCTGTCGCGCTCGATACGAACCGCGAGGATGATGCCGCCGTCGCGCGGCACTTTCGGGCCGGCCGCGACAAAGATGCCCGCGTCGAACTGCTCCGCGAGAAACGCGCGATGCGCGTCGAGCGCGTCGTCGATACGATCGAGCGGGGCGGTGTAGATCAGGTTGATCACGTACATGGTCGTTCTCAGTGGTGAGTGAATGGGCCGTGCGCGGCTACGGCTCTGGATTATCGGTCAGCCGCGGGTTTTGCGTTGCGCAAGCCATTGCGCTTGCGCTCCGCATAACCATATGCGGTAAGGGTATTTCCCAAACTTGCCGCCCATATGAAACAATTTTGGGCTTGGCCGACGGCGCGCCAGCACGAACCGGAGCGCCGCCCATTTTTCATCCGGCTCCGACATCGATCGAGCCATCGACTCAAACGTCGAACCGCAACAGCGAGAATCACATGCAGCGCAGAAATATCCTCAAAGCCCTCACCGCAGTCGTCGCTGGTGCGGCAATCCTGACCAGCTTCGGCGCGCACGCCGACGACAAGGTCATCAAGGTCGGCACGATCGGCGGCCCGGACGCGCAGATCTGGGAAGTCGTCACCAAGGTCGCGAAGCGCGAAGGCCTGAACGTGAAGGTCCTCGAGTTCAACGACTACATCCAGCCGAACGCCGCGCTCGACGCGGGCGACCTCGACGCCAACAGCTTCCAGCACCAGCCGTACCTCGATAGCCAGATCAAGCAGCGCGGCTACAAGCTCGTCAACGCGGGCCTCACGTACATCTCGCCGCTCGGCGCGTACTCGAAGAAGCTGAAGTCGTTGAAGGACCTGCCGCAGGGCGCGAAGGTCGCGGTGCCGAACGATCCGTCGAACGAAAATCGCGCGCTGCTGTTGCTGCAGGCGCAAGGGCTGATCAAGCTGAAAGACGGCGCGGCCACGGGAGGCAACAACGCGACGCCGCTCGATGTCGTCGACAATCCGAAGAAGATCAGGTTCGTCGAGCTTGACGCCGCGCAACTGCCGCGTTCGCTCGCCGACATCGACGCCGCCGTCATCAATACGAACTTCGCGCTGGCCGCCGGCCTGCAGCCGACCAAGGACGCGATCGCGCTCGAAGACATCCACAGCCCGTACGCGAACCTGATCGCCGTGCGCGCGAAGGACAAGGATCAGCCATGGGTGAAGAAGCTGGTCGCGGCGTATCAGTCGGAAGACGTGCGCCAGTTCATCAAGACGCAGTTCAAGGGTTCGATGGTGCCGTCGTTCTAAGCGACGCGTTCAGCGCGATCGCAAGCGCAGCCGCATGGCATCAGGAAGGGCACGCGCCGTACAGGCGCGTGCTTTTTTTATAGCTCCAGCTCCCATCTTTCGATCATCAGATCCTGGCCGAAGCGGCGCTGCGCCGCGCTGCCGGCCAACTCGAACCCAGCGCGCTCACAAAGCCGCCGTGGCTCCGCCAGTGCGCTCGCGGTGGTCAGCGTGAGCTTCGTGTAGCCCGCGCGCCGCGCGAAGCGCACGCATTCGCTGAGCAACTGCGTGCCGATGCCGAGCCTCCTCACGTCCGGTTCGACCCACAGCAGGCGCACGCCCGCGACCGTCGTCGAGACCCCGACGAGACAAACCGAGCCGACCACCAGGCTTTCCTGTTCGGCGATCCAGCACTTCTCGCGCAGCGGATCGTTGCGCTGCGCGTACTCGGCGACGACGCGCGCGAGCAAGCCCTCGAACGTGTGATCCCAGCCGTACTGCGCGGCGAACCACTGCGCCTGACGATGCACGAGCCAGCCACATTCGCCGGCGCGCGGCTGACGCAGCACCACGAGCTCGTGCTTCGGCTTGTCACCAAGCAGGCGCTCGATCAGCTTCATCGCGGCGATCAACTGCTCCTGCGATAGCGCGCTGAGTCTGTCGAGCAGGCCGAGTGCTTCGTGGATGGCGGCGGCTTCGAGCGGCGCGTAGATCGCGTGGCCGTGCTCGGTGAGCGCGATCAGCGACTGGCGTGCGTCGGTGTCGGACGGACGGCGCGTGATCAGCTTGCGTCGCTCGAAACTGGTCAGCAGGCGGCTCAGATAGCCGCTATCGAGCCCGAGCGCGCGCCCGAGCACCGACGCGGTCTGCGCGCGGGCGCGTGATAGCTCGTGCAGCACGCGCACTTCCGTCAGCGAGAACTCGCTTCGAGCCAGATGTTCGTGCAGGGCACCGATGCATTGGGTATAGAAGCGATTGAAATGGCGGACGGCCTGAGCGCGCCGCAGCGCCTCGGAATCTGTCAAGGGCGGCTCCCCGGGACTTTTTATGGTCGGTACAGCGCACTATATCGGCACGACCCTTATTTACAAAGCCACTCCATTGCAGCGAGACGCCAACTGGTATTAAACAGGTATTGATTATTGGACTGTTTTGATACCACCAGGAGCCGATAACGACTCGCTGGTATCGTCAAATGCGTGCGATACGGGAAAGCCCTGGTCTGCAAATCCCTCCCGCGGAGCCCTTGAATCCCGCTGTGATCCCCACGTAGTAAGGCTTTTCGGCGAGCCGGACCGCCATGGAACCAGTCCGTTGACTGGTATTATGTTGGTTATATAATGGGCTCTCAACTTTCCGGGCTGTACTGCTCACGGCGTCCTTGGAGCCCCATGGAAACTCGCTGGTCCGCATTGATGCCTGACGTGCGCAACGTCACGCCGCTCTACCTGCAGCTCGCGCGCAACCTGGCGACGGCGATCCATTGCGGCGTCTGGTCCGCCGGCGAGGCGCTGCCTTCCGAGCGTACGCTGTCCGACGCGATCGGCGTGTCGCGCATCACCGCGCGCAAGGCGATCGAACTGCTGGTCGAGCAGGGGCTGATCCGGCGCGCGCGCGGCGCGGGCAGCTTCATCACGCCGCGCGTCGAAGATCCGCTGTCGCGTCTCACCGGCTTCACGAAGAAGATGCAGCAGCGCGGTTTCCGGCCCGATTCGGTCTGGCTCGAACGCGACGTGCGCACCGCCAATCGCGACGAGCTGCTGCGCCTCGGCTTGTCACCCGGCGCGGCCGTCACGAGCCTGCGGCGGTTGCGGCGCGCGGACGGCATCGTGATGGCGGTCGAACATTCGGCGCTGCCGGTCGCGATCGTGCCTGATCCGCTCGTGATCGGCGACTCGCTGTACAGCTATCTCGAGCAGCGCGGCGCGGCGGTCGTGCGCGCGTTGCAGCACTTCCGCGCGGTCAACGCGTCGAGCGAAATCTCCGCGCTGATGGACATCGAACCGCGCACCGCGCTGCTGGTCATCACCCGGATCGGCTACAGCGCGGATCAACGCGCGATCGAGCTGACCGACACCTATTGCCGCGACGACTACTACGACTTCGTCGCTGAATTGCGGACCTGAGCTGCGCGACCCTCCCCGGCCGCAAGTCCGGCGGACGCCATTTGCCGCATACGTATCACGCACCAGAGAGACTCATGCTGACCGGAAACATACTCACCACCGAAGGGTGGATCCACGGCACGCTCGAATACGAAAACGGCCGCATCACGACGCTGTCCGGCGAGCGCGTCGATCCGTCGACAAACGACGCACCGTACATCCTGCCCGGCTTCATCGATCTGCACGTGCATGGCGGCGGCGGCGCCGACGTGATGGAAGCTGGCGACGCGATCGAAACGATCACCCGCACGCATGCGCGCTACGGCACCACGAGCCTGCTCGCAACGACCATGACCGCGCCGCGCGACGAGCTGATGAACGTCGTCGCGGGGCTCGGCAACGTCACGCGGGTGCGCACGCCGGGCTGCGCCCGCGTGCTCGGCGTGCATCTGGAAGGGCCGTACATCAACCCCGGCAAGCTCGGCGCGCAGCCGGACGCGGCGGTATCGGCGGTGATGGACGAGGTGCTCAAGTATCTGTCGATCGCGCCGATCCGCGTCGTCACGCTGGCGCCCGAGATCGCCGGCCACATGGAGATCATCTCGGAGATGGCGGCGCGCGGCGTACGCGTGCAGCTCGGCCATTCGCTCGGCACCTACGACGACGCGGTCGCCGCGCTCAAGCACGGCGCGTGCGGCTTCACGCATCTGTTCAACGCGATGTCGCCGCTGCATCACCGCAATCCTGGTCTCGTCGGCGCTGCGCTTGCGCACGCCGAATACGCCGAAATCATTCCCGACCTGCTGCACGTGCATCCGGGGGCGATCCGCACCGCGCTGCGCGCGATTCCGCGCCTGTATGTGGTGACGGACAGCACGTCGGCCACCGGCATGCCCGACGGCGAATACCGCCTCGGCAGCCAGCACGTAACCAAGTGCCTCGGCGGCGTACGTCTGGCCGACGGCACGCTCGCGGGCAGCACGCTGACGATGGATCAGGCGCTGCGCAATCTCGTCTCGATCGGCCTGCCGATCGCCGATGTATCCCACCGTTTGTCACGCTACGCCGCCGACTATCTCGGCATCGAGGACCGCGGCCGCATCGCGCGCGGTGCGTGGGCCGACGTGGTCGTATTCGACCGCGAGCTGGCGCTGAGCGCGACCTACGTCGAAGGAGAAGCCATTGTCGAATATGCTTAAGGAAGCGCTCGCGTCCGCCGCAACAGTAGCCGAGCAGCTCAAGGACACCTCGCGCGTCGCGGCGCTCGCCGCGAAGCTCGCGCAACAGCCGCGCCATGTCGCGCTGACCGTCGCGCGCGGCAGCTCGGACCATGCCGCCAGCTACTTTGCATCCCTGACGATGAGCCGCCTCGGCGTGCCGGTCGCGTCGCTGCCGATGTCGGTCGCGACGCTGCAGCAGGCGCCGCTGCAGGTGCGCGACCAGCTTGCGCTCGCGTTTTCGCAATCGGGCAAGAGCCCTGACCTCGTCGGCACGATGAACGCGTTGCGCGCGGCCGGCGCGTTGACGGTCGCCGCCGTGAACGCACCGGGCTCGCCGCTGGCCGACGCGTGCGAATGGCATCTGCCGCTCGTAGCCGGTCCCGAACTGAGCGTCGCGGCGACCAAGAGCTATATCGCCATGCTGTCGATCTCCGCGCAGCTGGTTGCGCATTGGCAGAACGACGCCGACTTGCTCGATGGACTGAATACGCTGCCCGACGCGCTGGAACGCGCGGGCCGGCTCGACTGGTCGATGGCCGTGAACGAGTTGCGCGGTATCGAACGGATGATCGTGATTGGCCGCGGTCTTGGCCTCGCAATCGCGCAGGAAGCCGCGCTGAAGCTGAAGGAAACTTCCGGCATCCAGGCCGAAGCGTTTTCGAGCGCGGAAGTGCGTCATGGGCCGATGGAGCTGATCGACCGCGACTATCCGCTGCTCGTGTTCGCGCCGCGCGGCCCGGAGCAGGCGGGTCTGCTGCAGCTCGCGCACGATATGCGCGCGCGCGGCGCGCGCGTGCTGCTCGCGGCGCCCGATGATGTCGCGCAAGCCTCGCTGCCGCTCGTCGCCACCGCACACGCAGCGCTCGATCCGATCACCGCCATCCTGTCCTTTTACGTGATGGCCGCGGATCTTGCCGCCGCGCGCGGGCGCAATCCCGACGCGCCTCGCCATCTCAACAAAGTCACCGAAACTCACTGACGAGAATGACGATGCGACGTGTCGAGAAGTCCAACTTGATGAGCCATTCCGAGAATCACATTGTTTTGCTTGCACCGCTGACCGGCCCGGTCGTGCCGCTCGCGAAGGTGCCGGACCCGGTGTTTTCGGGCGGCATGTTCGGCGACGGCATCGGCGTCGATCCGCTCGAGGGTCGGCTCGTCGCGCCATGCGACGGCGTCGTCAGGCATCTCGCGCGCACCGGCCACGCGGTAACGCTCGAGAGCGCCGAGGGCGCGCAGATTCTGCTGCATATCGGTATCGACACAGTCGGGCTGAACGGCAAGGGTTTTGTGCCGATGGTCGAGCAGGGCGCGCAGGTGCGCGCCGGTGACGTGCTGATCGAGTTCGATCAGGATCAGATCGCGCTGAATGCGCCGAGCCTCGTCTCGGTGATCGCGATTGCGAATTCGGATGCGTTCGAGATCATCGAGCGGGCGCCGAACGGGCATGTCAAGGCCGGCGAAACGCCGCTGCTGGTGCTGCGCGCGCGCGAGGGCGTCAGCCACGACGCGGTGCGCGAGGCGAGCGCCGCGCACGTGATGGACGAAGCGCGCCGGCAGATCACGCTGACGCACGCGGGCGGCCTGCATGCGCGGCCCGCGGCCCGGGCGCGCGAAGCGGCGCGGGGCTTCGACGCACGGGTCGAGGTGCGCTACGACGGGCGCAAGGCGCCGATCGAAAGCGTGGTGGGTCTGCTGGGACTCGGTGCCGGCGAAGGCGCAAGCGTCGAGCTGCTCGGCGTCGGTCCGCAGGCGCAGGCGGCGGTCGATGCAATCGCTGACGAACTGACGCGCGAAGCGCGCGGCGAGGTCGAACAGAAGCGCGAACAGAAAGCGGCCGCACCGGCGGCAGTCGTTGCGGCGCCCGCCGCGGGCGAGCCGCTCGCGCCGAACACGCTCGCGGGCGTGTGCGCGGCGCCGGGCATCGCGCTCGGCAAGCTGGTGCGCTGGGACGACGCGCATCTCGAGCCGCCGGAGCAGGCGAGCGGCACGTCGGCGGCGGAAAGCCGTCTGCTCGACAAGGCCATCGCGACCGTCGACGCCGATCTCGATACGATCGTGCGCGATGCGTCGCAACGGGGCTCGGTCGGCGAGGCGGGGATTTTTGCGGTGCATCGCGTGCTGCTCGAAGATCCGACACTGCTCGACGCCGCGCGCAACCTGATCAGCCTCGGCAAGAGCGCCGGTTTTGCGTGGCGCGAAGCGATCCGCGCGCAAGCAGGCATTCTGAGTAATGTGGAGGACGCACTGCTCGCCGAGCGGGCCGCCGATCTGCGCGACATCGAAAAGCGCGTGCAGCGCGCGCTCGGCTACGCGAGCAGCGCGGCTCGCACGCTGCCGGACGAGGCGGTGCTCGCAGCCGACGAATTCACGCCGTCGGATCTGTCGTCGCTCGATCGCACGCGCGTGACCGCGCTTGTGATGGCGCGTGGCGGCGCGACCTCGCACGCGGCGATTCTCGCGCGTCAGGCGGGCATTCCGACGCTGGTCGCGCTCGGCGACGCGTTGCATGCGATACCCGAGGGCACTCAGGTGGTGGTGAACGCGAGCACCGGCCGGCTCGAATTCGCGCCGATCGAACTCGACGTCGAACGCGCGCGACGCGAACGCAGCCGCCTCGCCGACGTGCGCGAAGCGAATCGCCGCACGTCGCAGCAGGCAGCGGCGACCTCCGATGGCCGCGCGATCGAAGTGGCCGCCAACATCGCCACACTCGACGACGCGAACGCCGCGGTCGACAACGGCGCGGACGCGGTCGGCCTGCTGCGCACCGAGCTGCTGTTCATCCACCGCCCGGCCGCGCCGAGTGCGGACGAGCATCGCCACAGCTATCAGGCGATCGTCGATGCGTTGCGCGGCCGCACCGCGATCATCCGCACGCTCGACGTCGGCGCGGACAAGGAAGTCGATTATCTGACGCTGCCGCCCGAGCCGAACCCCGCGCTCGGCCTGCGCGGCGTGCGCCTCGCGCAGGTGCGCCCCGATCTGCTCGACGACCAGCTGCGTGGCCTGCTCGCGGTGCGTCCGGTCGGCGCAGTACGCATCCTGCTGCCGATGGTCACCGATGCGGGTGAACTGATCCGCATCCGCAAGCGCATCGACGAGCTTGCACGCGAAGCGGGTAGATCGGAGCCGGTCGAAGTTGGCGTGATGATCGAAGTGCCGTCGGCTGCATTGCTCGCCGATCAGCTCGCGCAGCACGCCGATTTCCTGTCGATCGGCACCAACGACCTGACCCAATACACGCTCGCGATGGACCGCTGCCAGCCCGATCTCGCGGCGCAGGCGGACGGCCTGCATCCGGCGGTGCTGCGCCTGATCGCGGCGACCGTCGAAGGTGCCGCGAAGCACGGCAAATGGGTCGGCGTGTGCGGCGCGCTCGCCGGCGACCCGCTCGCGATGCCGCTGCTGGTGGGCCTCGGTGTGACCGAGCTGTCGGTCGATCCGGTCTCCGTGCCAGGCATCAAGGCACGCGTGCGCACGCTCGACTATCAGCTGTGTCGCCAGCGCGCCCGCGATGCGCTAGCGCTCGACTCGGCGCAGGCGGTCAGAGCCGCAAGCCGCGCCACGTGGCCCCTCGACTGAAACACTAACGAATTTGAGAACCCGCACGCCGTGCGCCCGGCAGCACGTCTGCCTTCACGCGCGGCGCGATTCTCCGTATAGCTGCACCACTCAACCAAGACGTACCCCTACGAGACAAAATTGGAGATACCGATGGATGGAAATCCGTTTCTGAAGATTCAGCGCCTGGGACGCGCGCTGATGCTGCCGATCGCGGTGCTACCGGTGGCCGGCCTGTTGCTGCGGCTCGGCCAGCCCGACGTGTTCAACATCAAGATGATTGCCGATGCGGGCGGCGCGATCTTCGACAACCTGCCGCTCCTGTTCGCAATCGGCGTGGCGGTCGGCTTCGCGAAAGACAACAACGGCGTCGCGGGTCTGGCTGGCGCGATCGGCTATCTGGTGCAGATCGCGGTGATGAAGGACATCAACGACAAGCTCAACATGGGCGTGCTGTCGGGGATCATCGCGGGCATCGTCGCTGGGCTGCTGTACAACCGCTACAAGGACATCAAGCTGCCCGACTACCTGGCGTTCTTCGGCGGCAAACGCTTCGTGCCGATCGTTACAGGGGTGGTCTGCGTGGTGCTAGGCATCGTATTCGGGCATGTGTGGGAGCCGGTGCAGAACGCGATCGACGTGGCCGGCCACTGGCTCACGACGGCCGGCGCGCTCGGCGCCTTCGTGTTCGGCGTGCTGAACCGGCTGCTGCTCGTCACGGGCTTGCATCACATCCTCAATTCGCTGACGTGGTTCGTGTTCGGCACCTTCACGCCGGCGGGCGGTGCGCCCGTCACGGGCGACCTGCACCGCTTCTTCGCTGGCGATCCGACCGCGGGCACCTTCATGACCGGCTTCTTCCCGGTGATGATGTTCGGCCTGCCGGCCGCGTGTCTCGCGATGTATCACGAGGCGCCGAAAGAGCGTCGCGCGATGGTGTTCGGCCTGCTGTTCTCGATGGCGCTCACGTCGTTCCTGACCGGTGTCACCGAGCCGATCGAGTTCAGCTTCATGTTCCTCGCGCCGGTGCTGTATGCAATCCACGCGCTGCTGACAGGTCTGTCGCTCGCGATCTGCTCGGCGCTCGGGATTCACCTCGGCTTCACGTTCTCGGCGGGCTTCATCGACTACGTGCTGAACTTCGGTCTGTCGACGAAGGGCTGGTGGGCGATTCCGCTCGGCATCGTGTACTCGGTCGTGTACTACGGTCTGTTCCGCTTCTTCATCCGTAAGTTCAACATGGCGACGCCGGGCCGTGAGCCCGCCGCTGCCGACGAGCAGGTCGAGTCGTTCGCGGCGGGCGGTTTCGTCGCGCCGGCGGCTGGGGCGGCCGTGCCGCGCGCGCAGCGCTATATCGCGGCGCTCGGTGGCGCGGCGAATCTGTCGGTCGTGGATGCGTGCACGACGCGTCTGCGTCTGTCTGTCGTCGATGCGGACAAGGTCTCCGAAAGCGAACTGAAGTCGATTGGTGCGCGCGGTGTGCTCAAGCGCGGCGCGAACAACGTGCAGGTGATCATCGGACCGGAGGCGGACATCATCGCCGATGAGATGCGTACGGCGATCGCGCAGCGTCAGGGCGACGCGGTGAAGGTGGCGGGTGCTGCTGTATCGGCGCCGGCTGCTGCCGCGGCGGGTACCGCTGCCGCGCCGGTCGCGCGAAACGCTGGGTACGCCGATGACGCGCAAGGCGGTCCGCTCGATCCCGATCCGCTGCGCTGGCTCGCCGTGCTCGGCGGCGCGGACAACGTGGTGTCGCTCGATGCGGTCGCGGCGACGCGTCTGCGCGTGGTCGTGCGCGATCCGTCGGCGGTCGATCGTCAGCGGCTCGCGACGCTCGATACCGCGTGGGTGTCGACCGACACGTTCCATATCGTCGTCGGCGAGGCCGCGCAGCGCTATGTGCAGAAGCTGGCCGAGCGCCTGTCGTCGCAAGGCGGCGGCGCGGGCGCGGCGCCGGTGCCGGCGTGATCGGTTGATGGTTGTCGAGCGCTGTTGAGTTGCACGGCGATCGCAGCACGCCAATCAAAAAGCGGCACCTGGTCCCAAGGTGCCGCTTTCGCGTTTACGACCAGAGTGTGGCGCCTGGCGAGTTTTCTGTTGAAGCGTCGCGCCGGTCAATACATCGAATGGTGGTTTTCCTTGATCGCCGCGGCGGTCACCTTGCCGCGCATCACGCGATACACCCAGCCCGTATAGAGCAGGATGACCGGCAGGAACACGATCACCGCGAACAGCATGATCTCGAGCGTCATGCGGCTCGATGTGGAATCCCACATGGTCAGGCTGCTGCGGCCGTCGAGCGACGAAGGCATGATGAACGGGAACATCGAGAAGCCCGCGGTCAAGATCAAGCCGACGATCATCAGCGACGTCGACAGAAACGCCGTCGCCTCGAAGCGCGAACGCGCGAGCAGCACCGCGAGCACCCCGCCGACGAGACCCGCGAGCGGCGCAATCGCCATCCACGGGTAAAGCGCGTAGTTGGTCAGCCACAAACCCGGCGCGCCGATCACGGTCTTCATCAACGGATTGGAGACGGCGTCGAGCGGCGGCGCATCGACGATCTGATAGCCGCCGATCATCGTCGCGACGAGCGCGCCCGCCACGAGAAACAGCACCACCGTGCACAGCGCCGCGAGCCGCAGCGCCTTCGATGCGCGCTCGTGAACCACGCCGTCGGTCTTCCACTTGACGAACGCGGCGCCGTGCGCGGCCAGCATCGCCACGCTGACGAGTCCCGTCAGCAGCGCGAACGGATTGAGCAGGCCGAAGAAGCTGCCGTGATAGGTGACGCGCAGATCGGTATCGAACGAAAACGGCACGCCTTGCAGCAGATTGCCGAACGCGACACCGAACACCAGCGCCGGCACGAAGCCGCCGATGAAGAGGCCCCAGTCCCACGCGTTGCGCCAGCGCGGATCCTCGCGCTTGCCGCGATAGTCGAAGCCGACCGGGCGGAAGAACAGCGCGAACAGCACGAGCAGCATCGCGAAGTAGAAGCCTGAGAAGGATGCCGCGTAGGCGAGCGGCCACGCGGCGAACATCGCGGCGGCCGCGGTCACGAACCAGACCTGGTTGCCTTCCCACGTCGCGCCGACCGTGTTCACGACGATGCGTCGCTCGGAGTCAGTGCTGGCGATGAACGGCAGCAGGATCGCCGCGCCCATGTCGAAGCCGTCGGTGAGCGCGAAGGCGATCAGCAGTACGCCTATCAATACCCACCAGATCAGTCTGAGAACTGCGTAGTCCATATGGGTTTCTCCTTCGGGGCGGTGCAGCGGTGCGTCATGCGGCCGTGTTCGACAGTGGCTGCGTCACCGGCTGTCCGTTCTCGTGGTGATAGCGGCCCGTATGCAGTGACGAAGGGCCGAGCCGCGCGTACTTGAACATCAGCATGATCTCGATGACGAACAGCCCCGTGTAGAACAGCACGAAGCCGCCGATGCTCAGATACAGATCGCGCGGCGTCAGCGTCGACGCGGCCAGGTTGGTCGGCAGAATGCCCGCGATGCTCCACGGCTGGCGGCCCATTTCCGCGACGATCCAGCCGAGCTCGGCGGCGAGCCACGGCAGCGGAATCGCGATGACCGCCCAGCGCAGAAACCAGCGGCGCTTTTCGAGCAGCAACGTGCGCTGCGCGCAGAACCAGAAGGCGAGCACGAAGGTGGCGAGGAACAGCAGGCCAAGGCCGACCATCGTGCGGAACGAGAAGAACAGTGTCAACACCGGCGGAACCGTGCTTCTTGCCGCCGCGGCGATCTGGTCTGGCGTCGCGTCGACAACGTTCGGCGTGAACGGCTTGAGCAGCAGGGCGTAGCCGAGATCGTCCTTGTACTTGTCGAACTCCGCATGCGCCTCGTCGCTGGAGTCGCCGCCCTTTAACCGCTGCAACGCCGAATAGGCGAGCATGCCGTCCTTGATGCGACCTTCGTTTCGGGCGATCAGCTCGCGCAGGCCGACCACGGGTTCGTTGAGCGAGCGGGTCGCGATAATGCCGAGCGCGTACGGCACACGGATCGCATAGTCGGTGCGTTGCTCTTTCTGATTGGGGATGCCAAATATCGTGAACGGTGCCGGCGCGGGCGCGGTCTCCCATTCGGATTCGATCGCGGCGAGCTTGATCTGCTGGACTTCACCGGTGCGATAGCCGGATTCGTCGCCCAGCACGATCACGCACAGCGCCGACGCGAGGCCGAAGCCGGCGGCGATCGCGAACGAGCGCAGCGCGAACTCGGTGTCGCGGCGCTTCAACAGATACCACGACGACACGCCGAGTACGAACATCGCCGCGGTCACATATCCAGCTGATACCGTGTGCACGAACTTGACCTGTGCAACCGGGTTGAAGATCACCGAGCCGATGCTGTCGAGCTCCATGCGCATCGTCTGATAGTTGAACTTCGCGCCGACCGGATTGTTCATCCAGCCGTTGGCAATCAGAATCCACAGCGCCGACAGGTTCGAACCGAGCGCGACACAGAACGTGACGATCAGATGCTGGATTTTTGACAATCTGTTCCAGCCGAAAAAGAACAGACCGACGAACGTCGATTCGAGGAAGAACGCCATCAGCCCTTCGACGGCGAGCGGCACGCCGAAAATGTCGCCGACGTAATGCGAGTAATAAGCCCAGTTGGTGCCGAACTGGAACTCGAGCGTGAGGCCCGTCGCGACGCCCATTGCAAAGTTGATGCCGAACAGCTTGCCCCAGAACTGCGTCATGTCCTTGTAGATCTGCTTGCCGGTCATCACGTAGACCGATTCCATGATGACGAGCAACCAGGCGAGACCGAGCGTGAGCGGCACGAACAGAAAGTGATAAAGCGCCGTGATGGCGAACTGGAACCGCGACAGTTCTACGACTTCGCTAACGGGCATGTTGATCACCTCGAGACGGATGCGGGGCGGGCACCGACAGCAGCGCCTGCGCGACCTGTTCAGGCGGCAGCATCATGTGCTGCGCCTGTGGATGATTGAAGAATGTGTACTTGAGCGCCATCAGTAGGACGAACTTGATGGCGAGGATGATGGCGATATCGCGCGCCAGCGTTGGACCGCGCACCCACCTGGTGAATCGGCCGCGCAAGCGCGACCGGACAGTGCTGCTGCGATTGAGGGCTATGGTCATGATCGGTCGAAGACGACTTCACGCCGGTGACTCCGGCTGGATCCAGACCGCCCTGGCCGTCAGGCAGTCTGGCGAATGCATGCCGATTGTAGGAGGTGAACCTCGCGCGCTCAGGTTTAGCCATGCGGCAACACGTCGCGAAACTTGCCGCGTCTGTGCAGTATTGCTACCGGACTTGCGATACGTCAAGAAAGGCTTACCGGCCTCGACAGGCCGGCTTGCTGGCGGGCCGACGCGAAGGGCGGCCGCGGGGACGCAAGAAAGGGCGAAAAGAATGAAAAAGCCCCGCCGTCTTGCGAGGGCGGGGCTTGAGCGCGATGGTCGCTAAATGGCGCGACCGATCAACGCGTGTCGTTTTTTTCTATGTCATGGGCGGGACACAATTGACGCGCCCATGGCTTCGACGCTTTACGCGTATTCGGTCAGCGCGCCGCGCATCTTCTTCATCGCGCTGGCTTCGATCTGGCGGATACGTTCGGCCGACACACCGAACTCGTCGGCCAGCTCGTGCAACGTGGAGCCGCCCGAGCCGTCGTCGGCCACCTTCAGCCAGCGCGCTTCGATGATGCGGCGGCTGCGCGTATCGAGCGCGTCGAGCGCGCTTGCGATGCCGTCGCTTTGCAGCCGGTCGCGCTGACGCGAAGCCAGCACGGCTGTCGGCTCGCTATGCGAGTCGGCCAGATAGGCGATCGGCGCGTACGACTCTTCACCGTCTTCGACCTGACCTTCGAGCGCGATATCGCCGCCCGACAGACGCGTTTCCATCTCCGCGACCTCTTCGCGCTTCACGTTCAGCTCTTTCGCGAGACCGTCGATCTCGTCCGGCGTGAACGCGGCAAGCCCCTGCTTGTGGCTGCGCAGGTTGAAGAACAGCTTGCGCTGCGCCTTGGTGGTGGCGACCTTCACCATGCGCCAGTTGCGCAGGATGTACTCGTGGATCTCGGCCTTGATCCAGTGCATCGCGTACGACACGAGGCGCACGTTTTGCTCGGGATCGAAGCGCTTGACCGCTTTCATCAGGCCGATGTTGCCTTCCTGGATCAGGTCGGCGTGCGGCAACCCGTAACCGAGGTAGTTGCGCGCGATGGACACGACGAGTCGCAGGTGCGACAGCACCAGGCGGCGCGCGGCCTCCAGATTGTCGTGTTCGCGCAATTCGGTGGCGAACTGGCGTTCTTCCGCCGGCGTCAGCATCGGAATCCGGTTGACCGCCTGGATGTAGGCGTCAATGTTGCCCAGTTGACCGGACAGCAGCGAGGAATGCGAGAGCGCCAGTGCACCTGCCGGAGCGGCCTTAGCCGACGACGGGCTCAAAGTACTCGGAAGGGTCATTGCATGGCTCACGTGTGAAGCTCCTTTGGAATCAGACAATAGCGTACTCAGTAAACGACTCCAGCGATGGATGTTAGCACTCAGATCTGCCGAGTGCTAATACTTAGAGGTCGCAGGGACATGCGAGTTCCCGAAAATCCTATTGGGTTTCGAATCTTGATAGTCATCATACGCTCTATTTGCCTTGCGCGTCGGACCTGTACAAAGTACCGTTCTTAGCCCTTGCGGGGTAATAATTGACTGATATCGCCCAGATTAAAAGAGAATAATTGCTTATCGGTGCCATTATCTGGGAGATACTTGCCCTTGAATTCGTCCTTGAAATAAAGGGGGCGCTCGCTTAATACTCGGCAGCATGGGGCAGATGCACAAGGAAAATCTTGTGGTGCGTGGACTTACTCTAAAAGGCACGTTTGCCGTTCCGCTCGTTCTGCTATTGGGCGCGGCGGGCGCGTCCCAAGCTGAGCAGTTCGGCGTGCAGGTGGCCGCTGGCGTCGGCGATCATCACGTCAGGACGCTCGATCTCGGCGCGGTCTGGGATCCAAACCTGACCTGGTGGCAGATCGGCGACTGGCATTTCGCGCTGACCGGCGAGGCGCACGTCGCTTGGTGGCACATCAAGGAAGGAAACGTTCACGACAACATCGGCGAGATCGGCGTGACGCCGGTGATCCGCTTAATCAGGTCGTCGGGTTCGGTGCGGCCATTCATCGAGGTGGGTGCCGGCGTCCGGCTGCTGACCAGCCCACGCATTTCTTCCGACTTCACGTTGGGCACGGCGTTCCAGTTAGCCGAGATGGCGGGCGTCGGGCTGCAGTTCGGCGCTCGTGAGCAGTATGTCGCCGGCTACCGCTTCCAGCATGTCTCCAATGGCGGTATCAAAGAGCCGAATCCTGGTATAAATTTCAGCCAGCTATATTTGCAATATCACTTCTGACCGTGGCCGCCTGCGGCTCGCGGTGTTCGAGGGGCTCTGCAATGGCGGCAAAGATGATCGAAGCGATTCGCGGGCTCGAGCGAGAGCGTTTTCGCGCGATGGTCGATGGCGATGGGCAGTCGCTCGACACGCTGCTCGCGGACAACGTGAGCTACGTCCATACGAATGGCAAGCGCGAGACGAAGCGGCAGTTCATCGACGGGATCACCGCGGGGCGCCGCCGTTATCGGCAAATCGAGGTGCAGTCGCAGGATGTCTTGCCGGCCGGGCGCGAGACCTACGTCGTCACGGGCCGCGCGCTGATCGAGATGGAGGCGAACAACGGCGCGCTCCTGTTTCCGATTGCCTATACCGCGATTCACACGCACGAAGACGGGCAGTGGCGACTGATCGCGTGGCAGGCGACGCGTTGCGCGCTCGAGTGAGATTTTCATCGCGCGGGTGCGCCTCGTGAGCGCGTCTCCGGCGGCAGCGGAATGCGGGTGTGTACTCCGCTGCCGCAGGCTCGAGGCCCAACGCGAATTCACGCGGTCGCGCATTCGCCAGCTTTGTCGCGGCTGTTTGCGCCGTGCTCGTCTACATCGGCATCCGCGTCGCGCGCCTCGCACGTGCCGCGCATCGCTACCTCTCCCGCATACGGATGCCGCGCCGCCACCGGAAGCCGCGTGCACCGTTCCGCCACGCGCCTGATCTCGCGAGATCCGAGAAATCCAGACCGCTATCGATACCCATCGCGTCGAGATTCATCGCGACTGTGACGAGATCGACATTGCCGGTGCGCCCGCCATTCCCGAACAGACAGCCTTCGATGCGATCCACGCCCGCCAGCAGCGCGAACTGCACGGCGCGTGCGTTGGCCTGTCAACCCGCGGCCGTCAGGCCGCCGTCTTCGCGATATCGACGATCAGCTCGACCTGCCGCTCGATCGCGCCAGGCACCGGCGCTTCGCCGCGCAGCACGGCGTCGATCCAGGCGGCCGTGGTCGCCGCGTCGCGCGCTTCGGGCAGCTCGACTTCGGGCGCATCGGGCGACGAGCGCGAGTGCGGCAGCCGCGTCTCGCAGATGCCGTCATGCAGCCAGTCGACCTGCACCTGGCGGCGCGTATCGGCGACCGCCTCGCCTTCGGTGCCGCGCGCCAGCAGAGCACCGCCCACGGCCGCATCGGGATGCGTGACGAACAGCTGAGCGAGACTGTCGCGATATGGCGGATGCGTGTAGTTCACGAGCCGCAATCCCGCGGGCGCGAATGGCTGCAGCAGCTTCACGAGCGTGTGCGTCGAATTGCGCACGCCCATGCGCCGGCGCAGCGCCAGCAGGCGCGCGAGCTTGGGCGCCAGTACGTCGATCGAGGCGAACGCGACGCGGCGCTCCGCAAGTGCAGCTTCGATCTGCGTGTGCGACTGCGCATGGGCAATGCGCAAATGTGTGAAGATTTCCGCGCTCGTCACCCGACCCGGATCTTCGGTGACGCCGTGCACCAGCACCGGCACGCCTTCGCGTGCGAGCAGCAGTGCGAGCAGCGGCACGAGGTTCGGCCGCTTGCGCGCGCCGTTGTACGACGGAATCGACACCGGCCGAAACGCGCCGTGCGGCAGCCGCACCGGCTCGAACGATGTATGCGCGGCGGCCAGCATCGCGGCGAGTTCGTCGGCGGTTTCGCCTTTCACGCGATACGCGAGCAGCACCGCGCCGAGTTCGAGATCGTCGACGCGGCCGTCGAGCATCGCGGTGTAGAGCGAGCGCGTGTCGTCGGCGGTCAGCGCGCGGGCGCCATTCGGGCCGCGGCCGATTTCCTTGATGAATCGGGCCCAGGGGAAGGGGGAAGTGGTATCGGTGGAGTCGGTCATCTTGCGCAAGAGGCGGGTGGCGTGCCGCGCCTGGCGGTTCGCTACGCCATTCGGGGAACAGTTCGGTGTGAGTATCGCATCTATGGCGAGCGGGCGAACAGCAACGAAGCGGCCACTCAGTGGCGCGCGACGGGCCGCCTGACGCGCACCCGCGCCGTGCCGCGCGTTACACTCGATGTTTCTCGCCGCCTCGGCGGCGCACATCGGAAAACGGAGAACGGGATGAGTTACGTATTTGCACCCGCACCGCAGGTCGCGGTGCCGGTCGTGGGGTCGAGCGAGCAGTTCGCGGTGCGCCGCATCTACTGCGTTGGGCGCAACTACGAGGCGCACGCGCGTGAAATGGGCCACGACCCGGACCGCGAGCCGCCGTTCTTCTTCACGAAGCCGGCCGATGCGATCGTGTACGTCGCGCCGGGCACGACCGGCGAATTCCCGTATCCGTCGCAGACCGGGAACGTCCATTTCGAAATGGAAATGGTCGCGGCGATCGGCGAGGGCGGCAAAGACATCCCCGTCGACCGCGCGCTCGACCACGTCTACGGTTACGCGGTCGGTCTCGACATGACGCGCCGCGACCTGCAAGGCGAAGCCAAGAAGATGGGTCGTCCGTGGGATACCGCCAAGGGCTTCGATCACTCGGCGCCGCTCGGCCCGATCCATCCGGCTTCGACGGTTGGTCATATCGGCAAGGGCGAGATCTGGCTGTCGGTGAATGGCGAGGACAGGCAGCGCGCGGATGTGTCGCAGCTGATCTGGTCGGTGGCCGAGACGATCGCGTATCTGTCGACCCTGTTCGAACTGCGGCCTGGCGACCTGATTTTCACCGGCACGCCGGAAGGCGTCGGCGCGGTCGCGAAGGGTGACCTGATGAAGGGCGGCGTGGATGGGCTCGGCGAGTTCAGCGTGCGCGTCGTCTGAGACGGCTTGCGTGCAGGTGGAGGAGGCAGACAACATGAAGCTCTACAGCTATTTCCGTAGCTCGGCGTCGTATCGCGTGCGCATCGCGCTGAACGTGAAGAACCTGTCGTACGACTACGTACCCGTGCACCTCGTGCGCGAAGGCGGCGAGCAGCTGAAGCCCGAGTATCGCAAGATCAACCCCGACTGCATCGTGCCGACGCTCGCCGTCGGCAGTCATTTGCTGCCGCAGTCGCTCGCGATCATCGAGTATCTCGAGGAGACGCATCCCGAGCCGCCGTTGCTGCCGAAGGCGCCGCTCGATCGCGCGTATGTGCGCTCGGTGGCGCTGCAGGTCGCGTGCGAGATTCATCCGCTGAACAATCTGCGCGTGCTGCGCTATCTGAAGCACACGCTGCGAGTCGACGACGACGCGAAGGACGCGTGGTACCGGCACTGGATCGACGCGGGCTTCGCGACCCTGGAGACGCATCTCGCCGGCGACGCGCGCACCGGCAAACTGTGTTTCGGCGACGCACCGACACTCGCCGACGCGTGCCTGATTCCGCAGGTATTCAACGCGCAGCGCTTCAAGGTCGACACCGCAAAGTTTCCGACGATCCAGCGCATCTACGATCACGCGATGCAACTCGATGCGTTCGCGCGCGCGGCGCCGGGCGTGCAGCCGGACGCGGAGTGAGCCCGGGATCGCTGACACGTCGACGGCAGCTTGAAACGAAAAAAGGGCGCTCCGCGGAGTGCCCTTTTCCTTTGGTTCGCCGCGAGCGCCGCAACGATCACGCGATCAGCCGCCCAGTAGCGCGTCCGAAAACTCCTCCGCGCTGAACGGCTGCAGGTCCTCGACCTTTTCGCCGACGCCGATGAAATACACCGGAATGGGCCGCTGCCGCGCGATCGCCGCAAGGATGCCGCCCTTCGCGGTGCCGTCGAGCTTGGTGACGATCAGGCCGGTGAGTCCGAGCGCGTCGTCGAACGCCTTGACCTGTGTGAGCGCGTTCTGGCCGGTGTTCGCGTCGATCACGAGCAGCACTTCGTGCGGCGCGCCGTCCTGCGCCTTGCCAATCACGCGCTTCACCTTGCGCAGTTCTTCCATCAGATGCAGTTGCGTGGGCAGGCGGCCGGCCGTGTCGGCCATCAACACGTCGATCTTGCGCGCGCGCGCGGCGCCGACCGCGTCGAAGATCACCGCGGCCGGGTCGCCGCTTTCCTGTGCGACCACGGTCACGTTGTTGCGCTGGCCCCACACCGCGAGTTGCTCGCGCGCGGCGGCGCGGAACGTGTCGCCGGCGGCGAGCAGCACCGATTGGTCAAAGCTCTGCAGATGCTTCGCGAGCTTGCCGATGCTCGTGGTTTTGCCCGCGCCGTTGACGCCGGCGATCATCATCACGAGCGGCTGCGCACGGCCGAGCATCAGCGATTTTTCGAGCGGCTTGAGCAATTCGACGAGCAGTGCGCGCAAGGCGGTTTTGACCTGCAGGGGATCCGTCAGGCGTTCGCTGCGCACTTTCTCATGCAGCGCTTCGAGCAGGAATTCGGTCGCCTCGACGCCGGCGTCCGACATCAGCAGCGCGGCTTCGAGATCCTCGTACAAGTCCTCGTCGATCTTCGTGCCGACGAAAATGCCGGTCAGGTTCGAACTGGTTTTCGCGAGGCCGCTCTTCAGGCGCGTGAGCCAGGAGCGCTTCGCGCCGACGTCCTGCACGGGCGGTGGGACGATTTCAACGGTATCGAGCGCGGCCTCTGGCGGCTCGGGCTGCGGCTCGATGATGGTCGTGGCCGCAGGCGGAACGGGGGGCGCGTTAGGCTCGATGGGTTCGGCGGGCGCAACGGGTGCGGCCTCGGCCTCGGGTGCCGCGCCGTCTTGCGCCGCCAGCGATTCGTCTGCGGCGGTATCGGACTCTTTCGAGCCCTTAAATCGTTTGAAAAAGCTGAACATGATCTGACGTATGGGAGAGCGCGCCGATGCGCGCAGCCGGCACGGGACCGGCGAAGCGGTGGGCAGCGCCGGGATGCGAAAAGGCGGGGCGCTGGCAGCCGCACATTTTATCAGGCGTGCCGTGGCGCGTCGTATCGGCCGCTCGGCCAGGCTGGACGCGCGCCACCCCTGTGGTAACGTGAGCGCTCCGGCCCGCGCGCATCGACGCCGCGGGCGTGTTCATCACCTAGCTGAAACTGCACGATACTGCATGCCTCGTTTAGCACCTTCACGCGCCGCTGGCGCTTCGTCCAAAAGTGGCAAACCGCATGCCATTCGCATCATCGGCGGCGACTGGAAACGCACGCCGCTGCCCGTGCTCGATCTGGACGGCTTGCGCCCGACGCCCGACCGCGTCCGCGAAACGCTGTTCAACTGGCTCGGCCAGCGTCTGGACGGCCAGCACTGCCTCGATTTGTTCGCTGGTAGTGGGGCGCTCGGCTTCGAGGCCGCGTCGCGCGGCGCCGCTCGCGTGCTGATGGCGGAGCGCCATGCGCGCGCTGCCAGCCAGTTGCGCGCAAACCAGCAGCGGCTCGATGCCCGCATGATCGAAATCGCCGAGGCGGACGGCCTGCGTCTTGCGGCGAGTCTCGCGCCAGGCTCGTTCGACGTCGTGTTCCTCGATCCGCCGTTCGATGCCCACCTGCTCGGCAAGGCGCTCGCGGTGGCCGTGCCGCTCGTGCGCGCCGACGGCTATCTTTATGTCGAGGCCGGCGAAGCGCTCGAACCGGCCGCTCACGAGCTGCTGTCAGGCTGGAAACTCGTGCGGCAGGGCAAAGCGGGCGCTGTGCACTTTCATTTGCTGCAGCGCGAAAATAAGGAATAATGCGCGTTCCAAAAAAGGGCCGGGCGGTTTATCGTCATCCGCGCCGGTGCGAAATGTGTCGCCCGGACGTGCCCTTTTGTCTGAAGAGAGGAGAAGTCTCATGGTAGTCGCCGTGTACCCGGGCACGTTCGACCCGCTGACGCGCGGTCACGAAGACCTCGTTCGGCGCGCGTCGAGCATTTTCGACACGCTGGTGGTGGGTGTGGCCGACAGCCGTGCCAAGAAGCCGTTTTTCACTCTCCAAGAACGCCTCGCGATTGCGCACGAGGTACTCGGCCACTATCCGAACGTCCAGGTGATGAGCTTCAAGGGGCTGCTGAAGGACTTCGTGCGGACCAACAACGCGCGGGTGATCGTCAGGGGGCTGCGCGCGGTGTCGGACTTCGAGTACGAGTTCCAGATGGCGGGCATGAACCGTTATCTGCTGCCCGATGTCGAGACGATGTTCATGACGCCGTCCGATCAGTATCAGTTCATCTCGGGCACGATCGTGCGCGAGATCGCGCAATTGGGCGGCGACGTCAGCAAGTTCGTGTTCCCGTCCGTCGAAAAATGGCTGAAGGAGAAGGTCGCTTCGCTGGATTCGCAGGACGGCGCTCAGGGGACGTGAGCCTGAGTCGCGCGAATGCCGGTTTTGACGGATCAAGACCGGCCAGGCCTCGGTGATCGGCGCCAGGTGCATCAGTCGGCTGTTCCAAGTAATGTTGGCGAGCCGTATTGGCGGCGAACGTCGATCCTGTCGTTACGCACGGGCATCGGTGTATTCGATGGTTCGCGCAAGCTGTGATGTCAATGATGATGCGAAGAACAAGAATCGTCTCTTCATCGCAAACGGGGCGATCATCAATAGTCACGCCGGCTTGTCAGCTTCCTACGGAACCCTATCCGGAAAACGTCACGACTGCAGTGGGCACTCGAAGCGGGGCTCGCGGCCGAAAACTCGATCCGGTACGCTGGCCAGTTCGATCGGCTGTACATCCGGCGCGATGCACTCGTTCCGCAGCAACGAGATAAGCGGCGCCAATGGCTTCTCGGGGCAGATACCGGGTCACTTCCCGGCCGGAAGCCTCGCGAACTTCCTCGCTTCCAATTCTGATGGTCCGTTCAATGTTGCGGCCGGCGTCCAGCAGCTTCGCGACGACGCGAATAACCACCAAAAGATTTTCAACGTCAATGCCATGCACGAGTTGTGCCGGGTGAAGCTCTATGCCGGCTGGCGGCATTCGCAAAACGAAACGGGGTTGATCGATACGGGCGTGGGCAATCAATATATCTTTGTCCAATTCGCCGAGTATGAACTGACGAAGCGCACCAGTACGGTACGACGGATTTCAACAGGGTGACAGGTGCCGCATACGTGGAATTGCCGGGGCGGAGCAACCAGACGGGCATTGCAATAGGAATGACGAGTTTTTCCTAACCGGATAGTGCCGGCTTAACCGAAGCAGAACAATGTCAGCTTCCCTTTGCGGCTTTGGTGAACGCCTCGGCAAGTTTGTCGAAGTGCCGGAGTGCCGCGGGCGTCAGCTCGACCTGTTTGCGGCGAGCGTCTTCGGTGTCGTTGAGCAGGAGCCAGCCCTTTTCGCGCATTGACGTGATACGGGCATGCAAGGTAGCCGGCGACCCCAGCGCACTTTGGGCCATCATGTCTCGAACCGACAGGCGTTCGTTTTTTTGCCTCATGCGAGCGACGAACTCCAGGATCTTTTCTTCGAGCGGATCGAGCGCGGGAAGTGAGGGAAGACCTCGCAGTGCTTCGGTCAATTGAAGAAATCGAAGATAGATATCAGCAGGGCGGGCCATGACCATCGCTCCAACGAAAACGCCGCTCACCCGAGCGCGAAAAGCGAACCTTGATGCTGCCCAGCGACAACCGGGCTTGCCTATTTTATCTCCATGTCCAGCTTACGTTTGCATTTGCTCCCGGTCGAGGGCACGGCCATCGCGTTCGCGCTGTCGCTCTGGATCAGTCAGGAAGTCTTCACGCACATCGAGCTCGTCCGGGGCGTGAACTGAATCTACCTGCCGTCAGGAGTCAGACTATTGAGCACCTTGCTTCAGGGGGGCGATGGCGCAATTGGCTTGCTATTAGCGAGCTTGCTCGTCGACCTCTTCTATTTCTTCCCGTACGACCCTGTGCTGTCAATCGCCGCCGGAATCATCGCTATGGTGGCGCCGTATGCGGTGTATCGCTTCGCGAGGGAGCGGTATGGGGTTGAATGCTTTGCTGACCAACCTCGCCGTGAAGCGACTACTCATGGAAAAAGCAGGTTGAGCATGGGCTTTTGCCGTAACCGACCGGTCGGCGCGAGCCAGAAAACCGGTCGGTCCGGACAGCGCATTCCACGCGAACCATTTCTCTCAGGTTTGACCGTTACAAAAACTATAACGATAAAGTCCCGCGTTGGCAAGGTTCGTGCGGGTGATCAGCTCGAGCCATCGCTGGAGGACGATTGGCTGCTTTCCGCACGCGGATTCAACCGCTCGATGCAACACTATGATCGTCGATCAAGTGGCGAAGGCTGTAGGCCGCTACGTGCCCATAGAGGATCGGCCAATCTACCGCGAGTAACGGAATCGTTGGGTCTTTCCGACACCAGTACGCAACAAACCGCGCCCAGCCCCCGAGAAACATTCCGTTGCCAGAACTCAGTAGACACGGAGGGCGAGCGACAGGCGGAACCAGCATCCGCGGCATTCCCGCCGCCAGGGTTTCAAGGGCGTCCGACGATTCGTGTGACGCCAGCAGACTGTCCTCGGTATCAGACAGGTATCGACGTACTTCTTCTGCGACGCATGTGCTGCGAAGTTCCAGGTAAGAGGCGCGGACTTCATCAAGTACTGAAGTGGGCACACACGAATAATTGGAGCCACCCAGTCTTTCCAAAGCAGCGCGCCTGACGAAGTCCGGAAGCGCCCCCAACCTTGTTTCACAGCCGAGCAACGCATCTTGAAAGACGGGATAGCACGCGAGCCCTGCAGCAGGCGGACGGCCTACTGGTCGGCGTGCCGATAGCGACCGGTTCGTCTGGATAGCGCGTTCCGTTCCAGCCTGTTCTCTCAGGTTCATCGCTATAAAAAGCATATCAATATGGACGCTGCTCTGCATGCTAGTCGAGCCGGGCATAAAGCTATACATGGTTTTTCGGCCGCGTCGCGCAGAACTTGAGGGCCTCGCGAAATTTTTTCCGTGAGCGTCACGATATCTGTGAACGAAAGCCTGCTGCTTGTGCTCGCGGAACGCCATACGGGCACGCTATGATGCATTCGGCAAAAGCAACCGAGGATGGCTCACCGCAATGTCTAGCTTACGTTTGCATTTTTGGTCGATCGCTGGGACCCTGATCGCGTTCCTGGCGTCGCTGTGGGTCAATCAGGAGGTGTTTACGCACACGTCTTTCGTGCGAGGCGTCAACTGGATTTTCCTGCCGTCTGGTGTTCGGCTTCTCAGCACATTGCTGGTTGGGTTCGATGGTGCAATCGGCCTGCTGCTTGCCGGACTGATTACAGACTTTCTGTACTGGTTTCCGCATGACCCGGTGCGTGCAATAGCAGGCGCTTTGCTTGGGTCACTGGCACCGTATCTGGTCTACCGGTTTGCGCTCGAGTATTTCGATCTGCGCGCATCGCTGACGAACCTGACGCCGAAGCGGCTGCTTGTTCTGGCTGTCGCCTATTCGGGAGCAAATGCGCTGTTTCACCACCTGTGGTTCGCACTGGTCGGTACGACGAAGAACTGGTTCGAAAGCTTCTTCACGATGTTTGTGGGTGACCTCGCCGGGGCGCTAATCATTCTGTATGTGATGAAGGCACTGCTGGCCTTGTTGCCGAAACAGCCCGGCAATTCCCGCGTGTCGAATGGCATGTTCAGCATCCAGTTGGCGTTGAACAGCGCATACGCCAACCAGTTTGCGACGAAGGCTACCTGGCCGAGAAGCGCAGCCGTCCACGATCCTGGCGCGGGATTGCGCGGCCGTGCGAGGGCGAAAAAGCTATAATGTATTGTTTTGTCTAGGAAAGTGGGTGGCAGAATGGCCCTGATGATTACCGACGAGTGCATCAATTGCGACGTCTGCGAGCCCGAGTGCCCGAACGACGCGATTTCGATGGGCCCGGAAATCTATGTGATCGACCCGAAGAAGTGCACCGAGTGCGTCGGTCATTTCGACGAGCCGCAATGCATTCAGGTGTGTCCGGTCGAGTGCATTCCGCGTGACCCGAACCACTTGGAAACGCGCGAAGGTTTGATGGCGAAATATCACGCCTTGCAGGCCGCCAAGCGCACCTGACGTTCGCGGGTGACGCGCAAAAGAAAACGGCGAAGGCCTGCGGGCCTTCGCCGTTTTCTTTTGGGGGCGGCGTTTCCGTTATCCGACGTAAGCGCTGAAAATGCCGCGCAAAGCGTCGAGCAGTATGTCGCATTCGGTGTCGGTGCCGACCGAGATCCGCAAATGCTGGTCGATGCGCGGCGCGTTGAAATGCCGCACGAAAATTTCCTTTTGCCGCAGCCGCGACGCGAGCGTCGCCGCGTCGTACCCCTCATGCCGCGCGAACAGCAGATTCGCGGCCGATGGCACCACCTCGAAACCGAGCGCGGTCAATTCCGCCGCAAGCCGTTCGCGGCTCGCGATCACCTTCGCGCAGCATTCGCGAAACCACGCGTCGTCTTCGTAGGCGGCGGTGGCCGCGACTTGCGCGAGGCGGTCGAGCGGGTACGAATTGAAGCTGTCCTTCACGCGATTGAGCGCATCGATCAACGCAGGATCGCCGAACGCAAAGCCGACGCGCATGCCGGCGAGCGAACGCGACTTCGACACGGTCTGCACGACGAGCAGATTCGGATAGCGCTCGATCAGCGCAATCGCCGACTCGGCGCCGAAGTCGACATACGCTTCGTCAATCACCACGACCGAATCAGGATGACTCGCAACGAGGCGCTCGATTTCCGCGAGCGGCAGCGGCCGGCCGGTCGGCGCGTTCGGATTCGGAAACAGGATGCCGCTGTTGGGCACCGTGTAGTCGTCGACGTTGATCGCGAAGCTGTCGTCGAGGGGGATGGTCCGGTAGTCGACCTCGAACAGCTTCGCGTAGGTCGGATAGAAGCTGTAAGTGATGTCGGGAAACAGCAGCGGCTTGTCGTGCTTGAGCAAGGCCTGGAACGTTAGCGCGAGTACCTCGTCCGAGCCGTTGCCCGCAAACACCTGCTCGGCGCGGATGCCGTGATACGCGGCGACCGTTTCGCGCAGCTTGTGTGCGCCAGGATCGGGATAGCGGCGCAGTGCCTCGGCCGTGTCGCCGAGCTCGCGGCGGATCGCGTCTAGTATGCGCGGCGACGGTGGATACGGATTCTCGTTGGTATTCAGCTTCACCGGATGCGCGAGCGCGGGCTGCTCTCCCGGCACGTACGGCGTCAGACGGTGAACAATGTCGCTCCAGTAGCGGCTCAAGCGATTCTCCTTGCGGGGTCGATTGCGGGTGTCGATGGATGCGGCGCACGTCAGCGGTTATTGCGATGCAGTTGCATCATTGCGCGTTCGAGCTCGCCCTTGATGATCTGCGGCATCACCGCGAGCGCGCGTTCGATCGACGCGTCGATGACCTCCTGCTCTTCTCGCCGCGGCGGCTTCAGCACATAGTTCGCGACGTCCGGCTTCGCGCCGGCGCGCGCGCTCTCGGGAATCAGATCGCGCGGATGGCCGATGCCGATCCGCAGCCGCCAGTATTGCTGCGACGACAGATGCGCGCTGATGTCCTTCAGCCCATTATGCCCGCCGCTGCCGCCGCCGAGCTTCAGCTTGACGCTGCCGGGTGGCATGTCGAGCTCGTCGTGCGCGACGAGAATCTCGTCGGGAAGAATCTTGAAGAATTGCGCGAGCGCGACGACCGATTGACCAGAGCGGTTCATGTAGGTCTGCGGCTCGAGCAGATGCACTTCCTCGCCATGCAACCGCGCTTTCGCGTAAAAGCCGTGAAATCGCCGCTCGTCGCGCAGCGCGGTGCCAGCCTCGCGCGCGAGTTGATCGACCAGCCAGCAGCCGGCGTTGTGACGCGTCGCGGTGTATTCGGCGCCCGGATTGCCGAGCCCGACGATCAGCTTGATCATGATTGCGTGAGTCCACCAAGTCCGGAAGTGAAACGTACCGGACTAAAAAAGCCGAAAAAAAACCCGCCAGGGCGAACCTCGGCGGGTCACATCGACCGTTTCATAGGAAACGGATCGAGAGGATTGCTTGCTTCGAACCGGAAGGCTCTTAAGCGGCCGGCGTTTCGCCGCCTTCAGCAGCAGCTGCGTCTTCAGCGATTGCGCCAGCCGGGATCGTTGCAGCAGCGACCACCGGGTTTTCCGCGTCGACGTGGGCGACAAGTGCCACGCCTGCCGGCAGCGGGATGTCTTTCGCGTGAACCGATTGACCGGCTTCGATCTTCGCGAGGTCGACTTCGATGAATTCCGGCAGTGCCGACGGCAGGCACTCGATTTCAATTTCGTTGAGGACGTGCGAGATCACCGCGCTCGACAGCTTCACTGCCGGGTTGGTTTCCTGGTTCAAGAAGTGCAGCGGCACCTTGGTGTGCAGCTTCTTCGACGCGTCGACGCGCTGGAAGTCCACGTGCAACACGAGCTGACGGAACGGGTGGTATTGCACGTCGCGCAGCAGAACCTGTTGCGACTTGCCTGCCACTTCCAGATCGAGGATCGACGAGTGGAAAACTTCTTTCTTCAGCGCGTGCCATAGGGCGTTGTGATCGAGTTCGACCAGTTGCGTGTCAGCACCAGCGCCATAAACGATACCCGGGGTCTTGCCCGAGTTACGCAGGCGGCGGCTCGCACCCGTACCTTGCAGGGAACGCTCGAAAGCGACTACTTTCATGTTGAATCTCCAATGCACTGCCCGCGACCAGGCAGTAAAAACAGGGCCTCGAAGCCGTAATGGCTGAGGCCCAGGATAGCGGCATGAACCTTCGTTCGTTCATGCCGATTGTGCAAAAACGCCGCGTGTCGCATGAAGCGGTACGCGGCGTCTTCGCAAATGCTTAACTTTCAGCGAACAGCGACATCACCGAATCGCCGCGGCGGATGCGCGAGAACGTTTCGGCGAGCAAACCGGCGCTCGTCAGCGAACGGATCTTCGCGCACGAACGGGCTTCTTCGCCGAGCGGAATCGTGTCCGTGACAACGAGTTCGTCGAGTGCGGAAGCGGCGATACGCTCACCCGCGCCGCCCGACAGAACCGGGTGGGTGGCGTACGCGAATACCTGCTTCGCGCCGCGTTCCTTCAGAACTTGCGCGGCCTTGCACAGCGTGCCTGCCGTGTCGACCATGTCGTCCATGATCACGCAGGTGCGGCCTTCGACTTCACCGATGATGTTCATTACTTCGGCGACGTTCGCCTTCGGGCGACGCTTGTCGATGATCGCGAGATCGCTATTGAGTTGCTTCGCCAATGCACGGGCGCGGACCACACCGCCGACGTCCGGCGAAACTACCATCAGGTTGTCGTAGTTCTGCTTGCGCAGATCCCCGAGCAGCACGGGCGTTGCGTAGATGTTGTCGACCGGGATGTCGAAGAAGCCTTGAATCTGGTCGGCGTGCAGATCCATCGTGATGATCCGCTCGACGCCGGCGATTTCCAGCATGTTCGCCACGACCTTAGCCGAGATGGCGACGCGCGCCGAACGCGGGCGACGATCCTGACGGGCATAACCGAAGTAGGGAATGGCTGCGGTGATCCGGCCTGCGGATGCGCGCTTGAGCGCATCGACCATGATCATCAGTTCCATCAGATTGTCGTTAGTCGGCGCGCACGTGGATTGCAGGACGAAGACATCCTTGCCGCGCACGTTTTCCTGAATCTCGACTTGGATTTCGCCGTCCGAGAAACGGCTAACCATTGCTTTGCCGAGGGGAATACCGAGGTTTTTGACGACTTCCTGTGCAAGCGCGGGATTTGCGTTGCCAGTAAAAACCATCAGGCCGTCATGGCTGCTCATCGTGCACCTACTTCAGGCTGGGGGCGGGAGAAATGCGAACTACAGCGAACTGCGAGAATTTTTGGCAGGGGAGAAAGGATTCGAACCTTTGCATGCCGGAATCAAAATCCGGTGCCTTAACCAGCTTGGCGACTCCCCTACACTAACTTTGAGCTCCGCCGAACGTGGAGTTTCGTTCGACGATGCAAAACTTATGACGCGAAAGCAAAGAGTGGATGCTGATCCAAGCCCGCTGCTACTGCACTGTTCCACTCGCCGGGCAGTTTGGCTTGCGCCGCGTCTGCTTCAGCTTTGCTACGGAACGCTGCAAAAACGCTGGCGCCCGATCCGGACATCCGCGCTGGCGCGATGCTTTCAAACCACCGCAACACTTGCGCTACTTCCGCGTACTTTCCTACGACAACCTGCTGCATGTCATTCCGGCCGAAGCTTTCTGGCCATTCAGTGTTGCAGCTGCGTTTTGCAGGAAAGTCCGTAATTTTGAGGGGCTTTGTATCTCTTGTCAACGCTTTTTCGGAAAAAATCGCTGCAGTCGGAACCTGCACCCTCGGCGTCACTACCAGGAAGTGACGCGGCGGCAATTGTACAACGTCTAATGATTCTCCGACACCCTCTGCAAACGCATTTTTTCCAAATACAAAGAAAGGCACGTCCGCGCCGAGCTTCAACGCAAGATCCTGCAACTCTTGACGTGGCAGATCGAGCTTCCACAGACGATTGAGCGCGAGCAGCGTCGTCGCCGCATCGGAACTGCCGCCGCCGAGACCCGCGCCCATTGGCAGGCGCTTGTCGATTCCGATATCGACGCCTTCGCGGGAGCCCGTATGTACCTTCAGCAACGTCGCGGCGCGTACGGTCAGGTCTTGCTCGGGTGGCACGTCGGCGATTTCGGTGCGGCGCGTGATGAGACCGTCGTCGCGTCGCGTGAAGTGCAGCGTGTCGCCCCAGTCAAGCAACTGGAAGACCGTCTGCAGCGTGTGATAACCATCCGGCCGACGGCCGGTGATGTGCAGGAAGAGATTGAGTTTCGCTGGCGCGAGACAGTCGCGCAGCGAATTGGTTGTTTCGATCATGAGTGAAGGCTACTGCGCCACTGTGGCGCCCCAAACGGGTAGCAAGGTTACGTGAGCGGATGCTGTGACAAAAGGCGCCAGCAAGAACGACTCACTGATCCAGCACGAGCTTGATGTCAAGTGGCGGCTCCGAGCGGCTCAGATTGAGGCGCTTCACGCCGGTGGCTGGCGCATCGGCATAGGCCACATAGTCGATCGTCCAGCCGTCCTGGGTGATCTGCTTCAGGCGCGACGGTTGCTCCGGATCCTTCTCGGTCTTCGCGCGCGAAGTCGGCGCCGGCGATGGTTGCAGCCAGTAGCGCAACCCTTCGACCGGCAGCGTGAAGCCGAGCGCGTTCTGCATCAGCGTCGACACGTTATCGGCGGTGAGCGGCTGGCGGTTCGGCAATTCGAGCGTGGCCGAAGCCGGCGACGAAGTCACGATGGCCAGCGTCTGGCCAAGCGGATTGCGCAACTGCAGCGTGACCGTGTCGCCCGTTTCCTGCCACGAGAAATTGCCGTAAGCGTTGCGCTGCTGGCCGTTCTGATCGTTGTATTGGATCGCGAAGCGGCCCTGATACGAGCGGCTCGTCTGCGCGGTGACTTCGGTGGCGGCGTTCGACGTGGACGGCCCCCGCGGCTTCACCGACGCGCAGCCGGCCAACGCGACAACCGCCGCCGCCGCGAAACCAACCGCGATGCCGCGAGGCGCCCTGGAAAAAGAAATCAAACGGGAAAGACGCATCAAAGATTGTTTACCTGAAGACGTTGCAACGTTTTGACGAGCGTCTCGTTGTCGGGTTCGAGCTTGCGAGCCTCGCGAAACGCGGCGCGCGCCTGTTCCTGCTCGCCGGCCTTCCACAGCACTTCGCCGAGGTGCGCGCCGATTTCCGCGTTCGGCTGGAGGCTGTATGCCTTGCGCAGCAGCTTGATCGCATCGGCCGTATTACCCATCCGGTACTTGACCCAGCCGACGCTGTCCATGATGAACGCATCGTTCGGTGCAAGCGCCGAGGCCTTCTCGACCAGCTTGTCCGCCTCTGACAGGCGCTGGTTGCGATCTGCGAGCGAATAGCCGAGCGCGTTATACGCCTGCGGATTGTCCGGCTGCGTCTGGATCAGCTTGCGCAACTGCGCTTCCATGACGTCGTAATGGCCGGTTTTCTCGGCGGCCATCGCGTAGTCGTAGGTGAGGTCGGGGTCGTCGGGAAAGCTCGCCGTGGCTTGCTCCAGACGCGCTTCGGCCTCGGGGTAGCGCTTCGCGTCGAACAGGATCGCCGCATCGGTGCGCGCGATCAGCGCCACATCACGCGGATCGGAGGTCTGCAAGTTGGAGAGCAACTGGCGCGCCTCTTCGGTCTTGCCCTGTTTCGCGAGCAGTTGCGCGCGGGTAATCTGCGCGGCCAGGTATTGTTGACTCGCTGGAGAGATCTTGTTCAGCCAGTCGCTTGCGCCCGCCTCATTCTTTTGTTCGAGCGCTAGCTGCGCGAGGTAGATGTAGGCCTGGCCCGCATCGGCACCCGGCGTCTTCTCGGCCTGCTGCGCGTACTGCATCAGATACGTCTGCGCTTCGGGGAGATTCTTCTGCTGGATCTTGATCAGCGCGAGCGCCATCAGCGGTGTCAAGTCGTTGGGGTTTGTCTTGCGCATGAGCTCGAACTGCTTCTGCGCGTCGTCGAGACGGTCGCTGGCAAGATACATCTGCGCCAGCGCGAGCCGTGCGTCATGCGATTTCGGATTCTGCTGCACGTACTTTTCGAGCGACGCGATGCCTTCCTTGCGCTCCTCCGGACCCATTTGCGACAGCATCAACGCCGCCGGCAGATAGTCGGGCTTGATCGTGAGCGCCTGCTCGAGCGACTTGTGCGCGCCCGGCGCGTCGTCGGCCAGCAGCTGCTGACGTGCGAGGGCCAGTTGCGCCTCCGGCCGGTTCATGTCGTTCTTCAGCAGGTCCTGCAACACGTGCAGGCCACCGACGCGGTTCGGGCCGCGCGACAACAGCAGTTGCAGCGCGAGGATCGCGCTGCCGCGATTTTCCTCAGGTATCTTCGCGAGTTCTTGCGACAGGATCGGCGACGCATCGTCAGGCTTGCCAGACAGCACGAGCAGCGACGCGTCGAGCTGGGCGGCGCGTTCCGAACTCGGCGCGTACTGTTGCCACAGTTGCGCGGCGGCGAGCGCGTCCGACGGGCTTTGCGCGGCCAGCGCGATTTCGGTGGCGCGTTGCGCCATGCGCGGGTCGTGAGTGTCGCGCGCGAGAGCGAGGTAGGTCTGATAGGCCGGTGCCGGCTGGTCGCGCTGCAGCGCGATCTCGGCGGCCAGCACCTGGAAGACGATCTGGCTCGACAGCGGTACGCCGGGCAGCGACTTTTCTTCTTCAGATGTTGCCGGACCCAGCGGGTCCGGCATCGTGACCGACGTGTCGTCGGAATCCGGCGACGGGTCCTGCGCATGCGCGGGCACGGCGGCCAGCGCCCACAATCCGAGCGCGGCTGCACCGAGCATCCGGCGAGCGAACACGGCGAGCGGCACGTTGGACACGCGCGCGCGGCGCTTTGAAAGCAGCTTCACGAAGGACACGTTCATGGAAATCCGTTCAATGTTTCAGTCGATTGTAACGCGCTCGCTACAATACGCGCACAACCACTCACGCAAGTAGCAGACCAATCAGCCATGCCAGAGTTGCCAGAAGTCGAGGTTACCCGACGGGGGATCGAACCGTATGTGTCCGGGCGCAAGGTTGAGCGCGTCGACGTGCGGACGGCCGCGCTACGCTGGCCAATTCCGGCCGACCTTGCGAAAACCTTGCGTGGCCACGTGGTGCACAAAGTCGAGCGACGCGGCAAGTATTTGCTGTTCGAAATCGACGCAGGGTGGTTCATCGTGCACCTCGGCATGACGGGCACGTTGCGCGTTCTGCGTCATGTGCCGCATCCGCCGGCCGCGGCGAAGCACGATCATGTCGACTGGATCTTCGACGACTTTATCCTGCGCTATCGTGATCCGCGCCGCTTCGGCGCGGTGCTGTGGCATCCGCGCGAAGCAGGCGACATCCTCGAACATCCGCTGCTCGCGAGCCTTGGCGTCGAGCCTTTCTCGCCGGCTTTTTCGGGCGCGCTGATGCATCGGTCGACGCGCGGGCGCAAGGTGTCGGTGAAGCAGGCGTTGCTGGCGGGGGACATCGTGGTCGGCGTGGGCAATATCTACGCGTCGGAGAGTCTGTTTCGCGCGGGCATCCGGCCGACCACCGCGGCGGGCCGCGTGTCGCTGGTGCGTTATGAACTGCTGGCCGATGCCGTGCGCGTGACGCTCGCCGCCGCGATCGACAAGGGCGGCAGCACGCTGCGCGATTTCGTCGGCAGCGACGGCGAAAGCGGCTATTTTCAGCTCGACTACTTCGTCTATGATCGCGCGGGCCTGCCATGCCGCGTGTGTGGAACGCCAATCAAACAGATCGTGCAGGGACAACGCTCCACGTACTTCTGTCCCACTTGCCAGCGCTAGATTCTCGATGCCTTCCCGCCTGACCCCAACGACCGGCGCGCACTTCAGCGCGTCCTACACCACGCCCGCGTTTGCGCCGATGCCCGAGTTTTCCGCGCGGCTGATCGCGTGGCAGCGCCAGCACGGCCGCCACGATCTGCCGTGGCAGAACACGCGCGATCCGTATCGCATCTGGCTGTCCGAAATCATGCTGCAGCAGACCCAGGTGTCGACGGTGATTCCGTACTACGCGAAATTTCTCGCGCGTTTCCCGGATGTCGCCGCGCTCGCCGCCGCGCCGTCCGATGACGTGATGGCGCTGTGGGCCGGCCTCGGCTACTACACGCGCGCGCGCAATCTGCATCGCTGCGCGCAGGTCGTCGTCGAGCAGCATGGTGGCACGTTTCCCGCGTCGGTCGATGAGCTCGCCGAGTTGCCCGGCATTGGCCGCTCGACGGCCGCGGCGATCGCGTCGTTCGCGTTCGGCGCGCGCGCGACGATTCTCGACGGCAACGTGAAGCGCGTGCTTGCGCGCGTATTCGGCGTCGAAGGCTTTCCGGGCGAGAAGAAAGTCGAGAATGCAATGTGGACGCTCGCGGAATCACTGCTGCCGTCGAATGCGTCGAACGCGGAGGTCAGCGGGTACACGCAGGGCTTGATGGATCTCGGCGCGACATTGTGCGTGCGCGGCAAACCCGATTGCACGCGCTGTCCGTTCGCGCCGGACTGCGTTGCCAACGTCACCGGACGTCAACGTGAATTGCCGACCGCGCGCCCGAAGAAAGCGGTGCCGACACGCCGTACGTGGATGCTGGTGCTGCGCGACGGCAATGCGGTGATGCTCGAACGGCGTCCGCCGTCGGGCATCTGGGGTGGGCTGTGGAGTCTGCCCGAAGCTGCCGACGAAGCATCGCTGGCCGAGCGGGCGCGCGCGTTCGGCGGCGACGGCGAAGTGTCCGCGCTCGCGTCGTTCTCGCACGTATTCACGCATTTCAAGCTCGATATCGAACCGCGGCTTGCGGAGTTTGATCGCGGTGTCGGCGCCCTGGCCGCGCTCAACGATGCGGACACCGCATGGGTTGCGCTCAGCGATCTGGATTCGTTCGGCGTGCCGGCGCCGGTGCGCAAGCTGCTCGCCAGTCTGCATGGTTCGTTGCTCTAGCGGAATGGATCGGAGGTGCTGAGCGAGCGACTTGAGTCCGGTGCGGCAGCCTTCACGACTTCAGGATTTCACAGCAACTGATGCTGTTGCATGTAGTGATGCACGACGTCGATGCGCGCGCCGGCATCGGTTAACTCCATCAGCTTTTGCCGCGCGCGCAACGCGATTGGCAGCACCTCGGCGAGACGGTTCGACACCCACGACGGATCGTCGAGCCGGAACGGCTCGGCGAACGGTAGGCTGTCCGGATCGCGTTCGCGGATCGTTGCGATGATCCGCTCGAGCACTTCCGCGCACGCGCCGAATTTGGCCAATAGCTCATTGCCCTCGAGCGGGAGATCATCGACGAGCGGCTCGGCCATGCCGACCAGCAGACCGCTCGCTTCGACGCGATGCGATAACAGACGAAAGCGCTTCGTGCCGCGTGCGCGAATCAGCAGCATGCCGAATGCTTCGACGTCGCACTCGTCGATTTCGGCGAGACAGCCGATCGTTTCGGGTACCGAAGGTTCTTCCTCGCGCGCGACTTCGGCGCCGCTTTTCAGCATGCAAACGCCGAACGGTGTTTTTTCGCGCAGACAGTCGCGCGCCATGTCGAGGTAGCGCGCTTCGAAGATTTTGAGCGGCAGCAAGCCATCGGGAAATAGCACCGTATGCAGCGGAAACAGCGGCAAATCGGCGTACACAGTAGGCGTAGAGGACATGGCGCAACGCTTCGGGTTAAGGCCGCGCGATGCGGCCGGTTAAGCCACCAGCTTCGATGATTCGCCGACGTCGACCGGCGCATCGCGGTGCCGCACAATCACATTCGCCGATGTTGCGAGACGCGCGGCAAGCGTCTCCGCGATGAATACCGAGCGGTGCTGGCCGCCCGTGCAACCGATTGCGACGGTCAGGTAGCTGCGATTGTCGTCGCGGAAATGCGGTAGCCACTTGGACAGATACTTCTCGATGTCGTCGATCATCTCGTGGACGACCGGCTGCGCATCGAGAAAATCCATGACCGGTTTGTCGAGGCCGGTGAGCGGCCTCAATTCATGATCGTAGTAAGGGTTCGGCAGCGTGCGTACGTCGAATACGAAATCCGCGTCGAGCGGTACGCCACGCTTGAAGCCGAACGACTCGAACATCAGCACGAGCCCCGCGTCCTCCTGTTCGATGAAGCGCTTGACCCATGCGCGCAGCACGTTCGCGCGCAGATTGCTCGTGTCGATCTGATGGCCGAATTCGGCAAGTCCTGCGACCAGTTCGCGCTCGCGTTCGATCGCTTCAGCGAGCGACGTGAGCAGGCCAACGTCCGCGTCGTGTGCAGGCGAGCCGGACAGCGGATGGCGGCGACGCGTTTCGGAAAAGCGTTGAATTAGCGACTGCGTGCTCGCGCTCAGGAACAGCACGCGCACGTCGTGCGAGCGCTTGAGGTCGCGAATCATCGCGGGCATTTCGTCGAGCGACGAACCGGAGCGCGCGTCGATCGCGACCGCGAGACGATCCTGGCCGTCCTCGGCGAGGTAGGTGGCGAGTTGCTGCAGGAAACGCGGCGGCAGATTATCGACGCAGTAATAACCCGCGTCTTCGAGCGCGTTCAGGGCAACGGATTTGCCGGAGCCGGAGATACCGGTGATCAGGATTATGCGCATGGAGTCGTCGAAAGCGTAGATTTCATCATAGCATCTGGCCTCCATGCGCGTGCCCGCGGCCTGCCTTCTGCGGGCGCTTCATGGCGCTGTGGCGGGCTTCAGATCAGCTTGCCGGGAAACTGGCTATCGGGATCCTGCATGGCGAGACGTTGCCGATCCATGAAATCGCGCAGCGTGTCGATACCGCGCAGCTGCAGAATCGTGTTGCGCACGGCCGCTTCGACCAGCACCGCGAGGTTGCGGCCGGCGGCCACCTGGATCGTCACCTTGCTGATCGGTAGGCCGAGCACGTCGACGGTCTGGCTTTCCAGCGGCAGCCGCTGGAATTCGCCGTCGGGGCGGCGCACCAGTTGCACGATCAGCTTCAGTTTCATTTTTCGGCGCACCGCCGTTTCGCCGAAGATCGTCTTGATGTCGAGCAGACCGAGGCCGCGAACTTCGAGCAGGTTTTGCAGCAGCGGCGGACAGCGTCCTTCGACGAAGTCCGGGCCGAGGCGCACGAAGTCGACAGCGTCGTCGGCGACGAGACCGTGGCCGCGGCTGATCAGTTCGAGGCCGAGCTCGCTCTTGCCGAGGCCCGAGTCGCCGGTCAGCAACACGCCCATGCCGAGGATGTCGAGAAACACGCCGTGCAGCGTCGCGCGCGGCGCAAGAATGCGCGACATGTAAAGACGCAGACTATCGATCACCGCGGCCGCCGAGGTCGGCGTCGTGAATAGCGGCGTCGACGAGCGCGTGCAGCGCAGCACCAGCTCCGGCGGCGCCGCGACTCCGCCCGCGACGACGAGAAACGGCGGCTCCAGCGCGATCAACTCGGCCATGTGGCGCGAGCGGTCTTCGTCGGTCTGACGTTTGTAGTAGTCGATTTCAGCGTCGCCGAGCACCTGGATCCGGTTGGGGTGGATCAGGTTCAGGTGGCCGACGAGGTCGGCGCTCGACGTGGCATTGGCGACCGATTCCGAAGAAAAGCCGCGCTCCCAGCCTTCATGCCCCGTGAGCCAGCTGAGCTTCAGCATGGCGGCGTTGTCGTCGAAAATGCTCTGGGCGTTGATGCTGGACGTATCCATGAGTCAGTGACTCCAGTGTGAGCCGCTTGCCGGGCCTTACCTGCGTGTGTGTGCGTGCATGAACTACCGCCGCCGTTGCATCAAGGTTGCCACTGAGTAAGCAGGCGATGCAACGACTCGCGTTCTTCTTCAGTGTGCAGCCGCTCGCGGGCGTCGCGATCGGACAGCAATTGCGCAATCTCGGAAAGAATTTCGAGGTGCTGCTGAGTGGCCTGTTCGGGGACGAGCAGGAAGATCAGCAGCGAGACCGGCTGGCCGTCCGGCGCTTCGAAGGGGATGGGTTCGGCGAGTCTGACGAATGCGGCGAGCGGCTGCTTGAGGCCCTTGATCCGCCCATGCGGAATCGCGACGCCTTCGCCGAGCCCGGTCGAGCCGAGTCGTTCTCGCGCAAAAAGATTGTCTGTGACGGTACTGCGGGCGATGCCGTTCTGATTCTCGAAGATCAGGCCCGCTTGCTCGAACACGCGTTTCTTGCTGGTGACCGATAGTCCGATGACGACGTTCTCGAGGGGAAGAAATTTGGCTAAACGATTCATGTTGACAGGCGAAAACGTGGCCTGAGTTCTCCCCACCGGGGCGGTTGAGTGACGTTCCATTCGTTCGATGCTGGCGAAGACGGACGGTCAGAGTCGATCGCGAAAGCGTTAGATTTCGATCGGCCGTACTTCATCAGAGCTGGCTTGACCCCGATGGTAACCGGAACATTATAGAACAGGGTGACGGCCGATGGTGCGGCGCGCCATCTATGCGTATCAGGTTTTTCAGCGCTTGCGCTGCGGCACATGTCGCGCTGCGCAAACGTCTGCGGGAATGGTTGGGGTCGGCCTCGGCGAGACGCACCGGTGGTGAGCGGGGAACCGGGCCCTGAAGCGAAAAACCGCCCGGTCGCGGGCGGCTCGACGAGTTCAAGGGAAATGAGGAATTCCCTCTAATTTCTCCTATTGCGGCGGCACGTCCAGTTGCGGCGCCGGCTGATACTTGATCGCTTCGTGCTGATGGCCTTGCAGACGATCCTTGTGGCGTATCACCTGCCTGTCGAGCTTGTCGATCATCAGATCGATCGCAGCGTACAAATCACTGTCACAACTCTCGACGAAGATATCCTTACCCTTTAGATGGAGGTTGATTTCCACCTTTTGACGCTTTTCCTTTTCCTTATGGTTGTCGACCGAGAGGACCACACTGCCGTCGATGACCTGATCAAAATGTCTTAGCACCCTGTCCAGTTTGGTGATCACGTATTCGCGCAACGCAGGCGTTACTTCGAGGTGGTGTCCACTGATCTTGAGATTCATAGTGCTTCTCCAAGCTAATGGCCGCTTGGTCCGCACAATGACAAAGGTCCGGTCGATCTGACGGCTTGCCTGTGTCGCCCCCCGGTGACGGACATCTGGCAGGTCGCAGCGGCCGGCCTGTCCGCCAGGTGCGGAGCGGCCGGAAATGCCCGCTGCAAAACGCGGCGGGCTACAGAGACTTGCGCAGGTTGACTGCCGGGATTTTGAGCGCCTCACGGTATTTCGCAACGGTGCGCCGTGCGACCACGAAGCCCTGTTCCGCCAGCAGTTCGGCTATGCGACTGTCTGAAAGTGGCGATTTCGGGTTTTCCGCTCCTATCAGTTGTTTGATCAGCGCGCGAATGGCCGTGGAGGAGGCCGCGCCGCCGGTGTCCGTCGAAACGTGTGAGCCGAAAAAGTACTTGAATTCCAGCGTCCCGAATGGGGTCAGCATGTATTTACCGGTTGTCACACGCGAGACAGTCGACTCGTGTAGGCCCAGCGTATCAGCTATTTCCCGCAAAACCAAGGGGCGCATGGCAATTTCGCCGTGCACAAAAAAGCTCTTTTGACGCTCGACAATTGCCTGTGCAACTCGCAGGATCGTCTCGAAACGCTGTTGGATATTTTTGATCAGCCAGCGTGCTTCCTGCAGTTGCTGGCGCAACGAACCGCTCCCCGGATCGCCGCGGTTATTGCGCAGAATATTCGCGTACAGATGGTTAATCCGCAGCTTTGGCACTACCTCGGGATTCAGCTCCACCTGCCAGCCCTGTGCCGTTTTGCGCACCATGATGTCGGGCACCACGTAGTCCGCCTCGGCCTTGCCGTAGGCCGCGCCCGGAAATGGTTCGAGCGAGCGGATCAGCACATGCGCGTCGCGCAGATCGTCGTCGCTGGCCTTAAGGTGCTTGCGCAGCCGCGTGAAGTCGCGCGCGGCGAGCAACTCCAGGTAGTGGCCGACAATGTCTAGCGCAAGCGTGCGCGTGGGCGATGGCTCGAGCCGCAGCAACTGCAGCTTCAGACACTCGGACGCGGAGCGCGCGCCGACACCAGATGGGTCGAAGCTATGCAGCAGCGCAAGCGCGGCGTTCAGCTCGTCGACGTCGACTTCGAGTTCTTCGGGCAGGTCGGCCAGCACTTCTTCGAGCGTGGCGGCGAGATAGCCGTCGTCGTCCAGCGATTCGATCAGGAACGTGATGAGCGCGCGGTCGCGCTGGCTCGCCTGGGTCACACGTAGTTGCGCCATCAGGTGGTCGCGCAGCGACGTGCTCGATTCGTGGATTTGCAGCGGGGGCAGGTCGTCGTCGTCCGACGCGTTGCCGGAGCGGCCGTAGTCGTCCAGGTTCCACTGCGAGGTATCGCCGCCGCCGTCGCCCGAAAGACCATTGTATTCGTCGACACCCTGCGGCTCGCCGCTTTCGGCTCGCTCGCCGCTGCCCTCGGACGATGCCGAACCGTTGCCGGCCATCGGATCGGCCGGCGCCAAGGAGCCCGGTGTCTGGGCGATCACGGAACCGTCGGCTGCCACCCGCAACGGGCTCGCGATCCACTCGTCTTCGTTTTCGAGGAGAGGATTCTGCGAGATCGCCATGGCGACTTCCTGCTGCAGTTCGAGCGTCGACAACTGAAGCAGCCGGATGGACTGTTGCAGTTGCGGCGTCAGCGCAAGATGCTGCGATAGGCGGAGTTGGAGGCTGGCTTTCATGGCAAGTTGAGTTTCATTGTAGAGAGTTTGCCACGACCGCGATACCTTGCGGCACTCGCAATTTTTGGGTACACCCAATTTGGCGCGCCGCGCGGCGCCACCCTGCGCCGCCAGACAACGAATGTGCAGGTGCCGCAAAAAAATGGCGCCGCGGCCGGCCGCGCGCGCTTGCGTGGCCGGGGACGCCGTGTGTGCTTACATGCGAAAGTGCTCGCCCAGATAGACGCGCCGCACGCTTTCGTTTTCGATGATGTCGCTAGGCGCGCCGGCGGCCAGCACGCTGCCGTCGCTGATGATGTATGCGTGATCGCAGATACCTAGCGTTTCGCGCACGTTGTGGTCGGTAATCAGGACGCCGATATTGCGCTGCTTCAAGAACTTGACGATTTTCTGGATTTCCAGCACCGCGATCGGGTCGACGCCGGCGAACGGTTCGTCGAGCAGAATGAAGCTCGGATTGGTTGCCAGCGCGCGCGCAATTTCAACCCGACGACGCTCGCCGCCCGACAGCGACAGCGCCGGATTTTCACGCAGATGCGCGATCTGAAGCTCGTCGAGCAGCGCTTCGGCGCGTGACGTGATCACGTCTTTGCCGAGGCGCTTGCCGTTTTCGTCGTGCTGCAATTCCAGCACCGCGCGAATATTCTGCTCGACGCTCAACTTACGGAACACCGACGCTTCCTGCGGCAGATATGACAGGCCGAGCGATGCGCGTTTGTGAATGGGCAGCAGGCTGATCGACTTGCCGTCCAGATCGATTTCGCCGGCGTCGAGCGGCACGAGGCCGACGATCATGTAGAACGACGTGGTCTTGCCGGCGCCGTTCGGGCCGAGCAGGCCGACCACTTCGCCGCTCTTCACGTCGAGCGACACGTCCTTGACGACCGTGCGCGAGCCATAGCGCTTCTTCAGATTGCGCACGACCAGCGAACTGCTGGTGCCGGCCGGCTTCCGATGGGGGAGGGGCGCGATGGTGCTGCTCATGGTGCTCACTGGTTCGGCGCTCCCTGGATCGAGTTGGACGGTGTGAGCGTGGCCGACGCGCCGGTCAGCGGCGCGGCGCCGGCGTTGCGCGGCGACAGCATCGCGCGCACGCGACCGGTCGGGTTGCCCGGACCTGCGACGTCCTTGCCTGCCTTCGCGGTATAGAAGTCGTTCTGGCCGTCGTAGGTGATCACGCTGCCGTGCACCTGGTCGAGCAGCGTCGTCATGCTCTGCAGGCGGCGCACCGTCGCGTTGGTGGTCAGCGTGGTCAGATCCTGCTTGCCGTCGTAGTCGATACGGACGGCCGTACCCTCGATGTATTCGTCGAGCCCTTCGCGCTTCTGGCGGAAATACGACAGATTGGCGCCGCTCGAGGTGCCGGTCGCGAACTGGTAGCCCTGCGGGTCTTGCGACACTTCGACGCGATCGGCCTTGATCAGGATCGTCCCTTTGGTGGCCACCACGTGGCCGGTGAAGATGCTGACCTGACGCAGGTCGTCGTAAGTCATGTTGTCCGCTTCGATGTTCAGCGGCTTGTCTTTGTCGGCGCGGTCCGCGTGCGCAAGCGGCGCGAAGCCGACGAGCGGCAGCGCGACGACGAGCGCAGCGAGTGCGGCGCGGCACGCGGACAACGCGCGCGAACGGCCGGTATCAAAACGGGGGTGCGATTCGTTCATGCAGTCACGCCTGGAATGGATTACCCGGTATGCGTTGGCTTAGTGGCCGGAATCGGACGCGGCGATTGCGCCTCTTACATTGCCGAACAGTTGCATAAACCGGGTGACATTGTTGTATTTCATGCCGCTGGCAGTCATCACGGACATGCCGCGCTGAAGTTTAACTGGCTTTTCAGTCTCGATCACATCGTCGTTGACGAGGACCCTGAAATGCTCGGAATCGGCCTGCATCTGCGGATCGCCGCCGCCGGGCGCGCGCAGGATGCGCGCGTTCTGGTACAGATTGACGATCGACGCATCCGCGTTGACCGTGCCCGTGTCGCCGGTCGCGGTGACGATCGGCTTGCCGGGCTGGAACGCACGCATCGCCGGCTTGACGAGGTCGCTCATTTCGTCGTCCTCGTAATGGACCAGCGACTGCGCGGTCAGCCGGTACTGCGTCGCTCCCGACTGGTCGAGCTCGGACACCGAAAAGTTGTCGGCGAAGTAGTCCGGCGTGTGTTCCTTCGGGCGCACCTCGTCGTCGGTCTTGCGCGGCAACGTGGCTTGCAGCAGCCACCATGTGATGCCGGCGAGCGCCGCCATCGCGATGAGCGGGATCAGCGAAGTCAGGCGAAACTGGTTCATCCCACGAGGCCCCGTTGCTCGCCGCTGCACGCCGCCGCGAGCAGTGCTTCATATTTGTGCTGGGCACGCAGCAGCGTGTCGCACACTTCGCGCGCCGCGCCGTAACCGCCGCGCGACTCGCTTACCCAGTGGGCGCGCGCGATCACTTCGGGATGCGAATTGGCCGGCGCGGCCGCGAAGCCGACGCGCAGCATCACCGCGAGATCGACCCAGTCGTCGCCCATGTAGCCGCAGTCCTCGGCGGTGAGGCCGGTTTGCCGCAGCAGGTCGGCGAACGCTTGTGGCTTGTCCTGCACGCCCTGGTAGACGTGCGCGATGTTCATTTCTTTCGCCCGCGCGGCCACGATGCCGGACTTGCGCCCGGTGATGAGCGCCGTTTCGATGCCGGCCTGGCGCAGCAGCTTCATGCCGTGGCCGTCCATCGAGTTGAAGCCTTTCATCGTGTCGCCTTCCGCCGTGAACAGCAGGCCGCCGTCGGTCAGTACGCCGTCGACGTCGAAAATCATCAGCTTCACGCGGCTTGCGCGTTCGGTAGCGGTAGGGGGAGCAACGGCCATCAGATCACCTTCTTCGAAAACAGGTCGTGCATGTTGAGCGCGCCGATCAGCTTGCCCGTTTCGTCGACGACCAGCATCTGATTGATACGATAGCGCTCCATCAGTTCCACGGCTTCGACCGCGAGATGATCCGGCCCGATCGTGCGCGGGCCCGCGGTCATCACCGAGGCGATCGGCAACTGGCGGAAATCGCCGTCGCGTTCGAGCACGCGGCGCAGGTCGCCATCGGTGAAGATTCCCGTTACACGGCCCTCGCGGTCGACGACGGAGGTCATGCCCATGCGCTTCGCGGTCAGTTGGAAGAGGGCATCGCTGACGGTTGCCTCGGGGGTGACCTGCGGCAACTGGTCGCCGGTGCGCATGACGTCGCGCACGTAGGTGAGCAGGCGTCGGCCGAGCGCGCCGCCCGGATGCGAGCGCGCGAAGTCGTCGCGGCCGAAGCCGCGCGCGTCGAGCACCGCGACCGCGAGCGCATCGCCGAGCGCGAGCGCGGCGGTGGTGCTGGCGGTGGGCGCGAGATTCATCGGGCAGGCTTCCTTCGCGACGCCGGAATTCAGATGCACGTCCGCGAGTTGCGCGAGGCTGGAACCCGGGCGGCCCGTCATTGCGATCAGCTTCGCGCCGATCCGCTTGATGAGCGGCAGGATCGCCATCAGCTCCTCGGTTTCGCCCGAATTGGACAGCGCGACAAATACGTCGTCGGCGGTGACCATGCCGAGGTCGCCGTGGCTTGCTTCCGCCGGATGCACGAAGAACGCGGGAGTGCCGGTGCTTGCCAGCGTGGCCGCGAGCTTGCGGGCCACGTGGCCGGATTTACCGATGCCGGAGACGACCACGCGTCCACGGCAACCCAGGATGAAATCGACCGCGCCGACGAAACTGCCGTCGAGCTGGTCGCGAAGCGCGCGCACGGCGTCCGCTTCGATGTCGAGTACGTCGCGAGCAAGCGTGAGTGCCCTGTCGCCATTGATTTTCGCTATCATTCGCGGAGTATAGCAAAGGCGCCTGTTCGCCGCGCCGGGCCTGCTGTGCCGAGCCGCTGTCTGCATCGGCCTGTCGACAATCCCTTTTTCAGCTGCTTTGCCGCCTTTTTGCAGCTTTTTTGCCGGCCCAATCAATCATGTCGCACGGCGTTCTCGTGCGCGGTTCCGCTGACGAACGAGGACGCTTCACCCATGCGTTTTTGCCGATGATTTCCCCGCTCGAAATGACGCTGTTTCTGCTGCTGGCATCGGTGGCGGGCGTGGTGATCTTTCGCTTCCTGAATCTGCCGCCGATGCTCGGCTACCTGACGGTCGGCATCGTCGTCGGGCCGCATGCGTTCGGGCTGATTCCCGATTCGGCGGGGGCGCAGAATCTCGCGGAATTCGGCGTCGTGTTCCTGATGTTCTCGATCGGGCTCGAGTTTTCGCTCGCCAAGCTGCGCACGATGCGCCGGCTCGTATTCGGACTCGGCTTGCTGCAGGTGATCGGCACGGTCGCGGTGGCCGTGTCGCTCGGCTTCCTGCTCGAGCGTTGGGTGCATATCACGTGGCAGGCGAGCGTCGCACTGGGCGGCGCGCTGGCGATGTCGTCGACGGCAATCGTCAGCAAGATGCTCGCGGAGCGGCTCGAAATCGAAACCGAGCACGGCCGCAATATCTTCGGCGTGCTGCTGTTTCAGGATCTCGCGGTGGTGCCGCTGTTGATCATCATTTCGGCGCTCGGCGGCCGCTCCGAGAATCTGGTCAGCGCGCTCGGCGTCGCGGCGATCAAGATCGTCGTGGCCCTCGCGCTACTGCTGATCGTCGGGCAGCGCTTCATGACGCGCTGGTTCAACGTGGTCGCGCGGCGCCGCTCGCAGGAGCTGTTCGTCCTCAATCTGCTGCTGGTGACGCTCGGCGCCGCGTTCATCACCGACAAATTCGGGCTGTCGCTCGCACTCGGCGCGTTCATCGCCGGCATGCTGATCGCCGAGACGCCGTATCGGCATCAGGTCGAAGAGGACATCAAGCCGTTTCGCGACGTGCTGCTCGGGCTCTTCTTCGTGACCACCGGCATGCTGCTCAATCCGCGCGTGATCTGGGAGCATCCGCTCGTCGTGCTGGCCTTTTTCCTCGGCCCGGTACTGCTGAAGATGGTCATGATTACCGGCCTTGCACGGCTGTTTGGCGCGACGCCGGGCGTCGCGATGCGCACTGGCATCGGTCTCGCGCAGGCGGGCGAGTTCGGCTTCGTGCTGCTGAACCTGATCCTCGACCGGCATCTCGTCGACGCGACGCTGTTGCAGGTGATTCTCGCCGCGATGCTGCTGTCGATGCTCGCCGCGCCGTTCATGATCCAGAACGCGGATCGTGTCGTGCTGCGGCTGTCGTCGACCGAATGGATGATGCAGTCGTTGCAGATGACCCGCATCGCCACGCAAAGCCTGAAGCAGAGCGGCCACGTAATCATCTGCGGCTATGGCCGCGCCGGGCAGAACCTCGCACGCATGCTCGAGCATGAAGGGCTCTCGTATGTCGCGCTCGACCTCGATCCCGACCGTGTCGCGGCGGCCGCGGCAGCCGGCGAATCGGTCGTGTTCGGCGACGCGGGGCGGCGCGAGTCGCTGCTGGCCGCCGGCCTGCATCGCGCGGCCGCGATCGCAATCACCTACGCGAACACACCGTCGGCACTGCGCGTGCTGCACAACATTCACGAGATGGAGCCGACGCTGCCGGTCATCGTGCGCACCGTCGACGATGCCGATCTGGAGAAACTGCTCGCCGCCGGCGCGACGGAGGTGATTCCGGAGATCGTCGAGGGCAGCCTGATGCTCGCGTCGCATACGCTCGTCGTGATGGGTGTGCCGATGCGGCGCGTGGTGCGGCGCGTCGAGGAGATGCGTGACGAACGCTATTCGCTGTTGCGCGGCTATTTCCACGGCGCCGACGATATCGACGACGACGACGGCCACGAGCAGGTGCGGCTACAATCGGTGCCGGTCGACGAGAGCGCCGACGCGGTGGGCCGTACGCTCGCCGAGGTGGGCCTGTACGAACTCGGTGTCGAAGTGACCGCGATCCGCCGGCACGGCATCCGCGGCGTCGAACCGGACCCGTCGACGAAACTGCGCGCGAGCGACATCGTGGTGCTGCGCGGTCTGCCCGAACAACTGGCGCAAGCCGAGGAGCGGCTGTCGAAGCATCGCCGCGCGGCCGCGGCCTGAACCCGTGAGCCGGGCCCGTTCTGCCGGGCGACCCTGATTCAAGCTTTTCACCGGACCTGTCGAGGTCCATCCGGAGACATCATGTCCAAGGCGCTCGCGAGCGCGCCGCTCGATGCGGCCGACTACATCAGAAGTCACATTCGCACGGTGCCCGACTGGCCGCAGCCGGGCGTGCAGTTCCGCGACATCACGCCGCTGCTGCGCGAGCCGAAGTCGCTGCGTGTGCTGATCGATCTGTTCGTGCAGCGCTATATCGACGCGAAGCTCGAGTACATTGCCGGGCTCGATGCGCGCGGCTTCATCATCGGGCCGATCGTCGCGCATGAGTTGAGCATTGGCTTCATCCCGATTCGCAAGGCGGGCAAGCTGCCGTACAAGCGGATCTCGCAATCGTATGAACTTGAATACGGTACCGCGACCGTCGAGATTCACGAGGATGCGTGCGAGCCGGGCGACCGCGTCGTGATCATCGACGATCTGATCGCGACCGGCGGCACGATGATGGCCGGCAAACTGCTGCTCGATCGGCTCGGCGCGGTCGTCGTGGAAGGCGCGGCGATCGTCGATCTGCCGGAGCTGGGCGGCTCGAAGCTGCTGGGCGAGGGCGGTCTTGCGCTCTATACCGTGACGAGTTTCGACGGTCATTGAACCGGGGTAGGTAGTCACGGCGCGTGCCGTGACGCGCGGTAGCGTTTCCCGCCGGACCAGCGGCTAAATTCGCACGAGCCGCACAAGCCCCGTTGGCCGAGCAAAGCCAACCGGGCTCAACGATATGGCTCACCCATCAGGGTTCACCAGTCGCCCAACCAGAAGGCCACCACGATGCCCAATTTCCTGCTGTTTCTTGCCACCTCGATCGCGATCACCGTGGCGCCCGGCCCGGACAATCTGCAGGTGCTCGCGCGCGGCATCTCGCAGGGCCGCGCGGCCGGCCTGGTCGCCGCGCTCGGCTTTGCCGCCGGCATCATGTTTCATACGACACTCGCGGCACTCGGCGTCGCCGCGCTGCTGCGCTCGTCGCCGCTCGCGTTCGAAGCGATCAAGCTTGCCGGCGCCGCGTATCTGGTGTGGATCGGCATCAAGGCGCTGCGCAGCCAGGGCCTCGCGACCGCGCACGAGCGTGCGCCGCAGCCGCTTTCGACGGTGTTTCGCCAGAGCGTGCTCGGCAATCTGATGAATCCGAAGGTCACGCTGTTCTTCGTCGTGTTTCTGCCGCAGTTCGTGCAGCCGGACGGCGCGCAGAGCGTCACCGTGCAGATGCTGGAGCTCGGCGCGCTGTTCATGCTGCAGACCGTCGTGGTGTTTTCGCTATTCGGCGTGTGCGCGGGGATCATCGGCGGCTGGCTCAGACGGCGGCCGCGCGTGGGCCTGTGGCTCGATCGCGTGGCCGGCGCGACGTTCATCGCGATCGGGATTCGCGTCGCCTTGCGCGACTGACACTCGTCATGCAATCCGCCCGCTCCTGCTTTGCCCCGGTTCGCCACGACGGCGGACAGTTTGGAGTTTTCCGATGACTTTGCCTTGCATCACCTCCGCGCGCCGCTTCGACGCGAACGCGCATCGGCCGTTTCTGATCGGCGCCGAACCGGTCGGGTGGATTCGCGAGCGCGACGTGCCGCTGCTCGCGCGCTGGCCCGACGTTTTCGAGATGGCGAACGACGGCGTGACGCTCTCCGCCACGTTCGATACCGTCGATCTGCGCAGCGCGGCGCTCGCTTCCGTGATCGGCGCGCTTGCCGCCGATGGTCGCATCCCCGGCTGGCGCAACGAGACGTACGCGATCCGCGATGCGTTCGACGCGCCGCCGCTCGCGTATATCGAGCGCGCGGCGTCGCGCTTTTTCGGCACGATGACCTACGCGGTGCATCTGAACGGCGTCGTAGAATATACGGATGGCGGGGCGTCCTTTGGCGGGGCGTCCTTTGGCGGAGCGCCCTTTGGCGGGGCGCCCCGTGGCGCGCCGCAATTGTGGATCGCGCGCCGCAGCGACACCAAGGCGACCGACCCCGGCATGCTCGACAACGTCGTCGCAGGCGGGATCGGCTGGGGTTTCGGCATCGCCGAGACGATCGTCAAGGAGTGCTGGGAAGAGGCGGGCATTCCGGCGGAGATCGCGGCGAGCGCGGTCGCGGGCCGCACCGCGCATGTATTGCAATCGCTGCCGGAAGGCACGCAGGCCGAGCAGATCTTCATCTACGACCTCGCGCTGCCCGCCGACTTCGCGCCGTGCAACCAGGACGGCGAAGTGGGCGAACACCGGCTCGCGCGCATCGACGAAGTCGCGCGCTGGATCGAGGAAGGCGCACTGACCGTCGATGCCAGCCTCGCGACGCTCGATTGCCTGCTGCGCCGCCGCTGGATCGACGAGGACGCGTGCGAGGGCATCGACGCGCTGTTCGCGCCGCCGGCGCTGGCCTAGCTCAGGCTCATCAGTCAAGCTCAACCCGTGCAGCCAGTACCCACTGAAACAAACCACGCATTGAAGAAGGGAGTCACCGAGGTCATGTCGACCGATCACAGCTTTATCCTCAAACTGTCGTGCGCCGACCGGCCCGGCATCGTTCACGCCGTGTCGGGCTTTCTGTTCGAGCGGGGCAGCAATATTCTCGACTCCGCACAGTTCGGCGACAGCCGCACCGGCGAGTTCTTCATGCGCGTGCATTTTCAGCAGGTGGGCGGCGATCCGGGGCTTGACGCGCTGCGCGCGTCGTTCGTGACACTCGCCGAGCAGTTCGGCATGAGCTGGGAATTGCACGACGCGAACGTGAAGCCGCGCGTCGTGATCATGGTGTCGAAGATCGGCCACTGCCTGAACGATCTGCTGTTCCGCTACCGCACCGGTCAGTTGAACATCGACATCCCGGCGATCATCTCGAACCACAAGGAGTTCTACCAGCTCGCCGCGAGCTACGACATCCCGTTCCATCATTTCCCGCTGCTCGGCGGCACGCCCGAAGCGAAAACGACGCAGGAAGCGCGCGTGCTCGAAGTGATCAACGAGCATCAGGCCGACCTCGTGGTGCTCGCGCGCTACATGCAGATTCTGTCGCCGAGTCTGTGCGAGGCGCTCGCCGGCCGCGCGATCAACATCCACCACTCGTTCCTGCCGAGCTTCAAGGGCGCGAAGCCTTACTACCAGGCGTTCGACCGCGGCGTGAAGCTGATCGGCGCAACCGCCCACTATGTGACGACCGATCTCGACGAAGGCCCGATCATCGAGCAGGAAGTCGAGCGCGTGGACCACAGCATGACGCCGGAACAACTGACGGCGATCGGCCGCGACGTCGAGTGTGTGACGCTCGCGCGCGCGGTGAAGTGGCACGTGGAGCATCGCGTCGTGCTGAACGGCAGCAAGACGGTGGTGTTCCGCTAGGAGCCGCGCCAGTAACACTGCGCCGGTCGAGGTCGGCGCGGCCCTTTACCTGCTCGTGTTACGAACGCGCTGCCGCGCCGCCCGTGCTTCTCGCGAGATTCGCGTTTTGCGCGGAACGACGCCGCGCGTTCAGCTTCTTCAGCCAGATCAGCAGGCCCGTGACGCTTAGCACGGCCACCGCCACCCCCACCGCGCTGATCAGAATCCGGCCCCCGAGACCGAGGATGCGCCCCGAGTGCAGCGGAAACTGCACCTGCAGGAAGATGTCGCCGGCCGTGCCTTGGCCGGGAATCCGCGCGGCGAGCCGCTTGCCGGTGGCGGCGTCCCAATACATCCACGGGTTGCCGAGGCCGGTGTCGCCGTGGTCGTTGCCGGACGTGTAGAAGCCGACGCCATACGCGTGCATGAATTCGGCGTAGTAGAGCCCGCCCGGCGGCGCGGCGACATGCATTTCCTTGCCGGCCTGCCCGGCGAGTTCGACGATGCGCTCGCGGCTCAGCACCTGATCGCCGGGTTGCGGCGCGCGCAGGATTTCGGGGTTGCTGAACGGATCGGGTGTCAGCGTCGACAGTCGTGACACGATCGGCCGCACCACCTGGGACGACAGATTCATCGAAATCGACGTCAGCGCGACGATCGCCAGCAGGCCCCAGATCCATACGCCGCCGGAGCGGTGCAGATCGAACGTCAACGCATAGCCGCCGCGTTTCAGGCGGAACGTGAACGACTTGCGCCAGGCCTTCAGGCTCGGAAACGACAGGCACAGCGCAATCACGCTGTCAAAGAGCCACACGATGCCGACGATCCCCATCAGCCAGGTGCCAAGGTCGACACCGCCGGTAAACGGCAGCTGCAGCGTGTAGTGCAGCTTGTAGATGAACGGAATCAGGTTGAGTCGCGCGACCGACACGGCGCCCCACTCGCGGCGTCCCTGGATCTCGCCGGTGACGGGATCGACGGCGATCTGATTGAAATCGAGCGGATAGGGCTGCTTCGTCGCCGGATCGGTGCGCGGCAGCACCATCATCTGCAGCGTGTGGCCCGGTTCGACCGCGAGCGGCAGATAGGTCACCCGAAGACGCGGATCGGCGGCTTCGACGCGATTCGCCAGTTCGAGGCCGGACAGCGTCGGCCCGGCCGTGCGAGCCTGGTAAAACGATGGGTTCAGCGCGGCATCGAGCTCGTGGTCCCACGCGATGATCGCGCCCGTAAGGCCCGCGACGAACAGAAACAGTGCGGTCGCGACGCCGAACCAGCGGTGCAGGCGGACAAGCTGGCGTCTCATGCGCGAGCCGGCAACGCGCAACAGGGACCTAGGCGGAGACGCGGTTGGGAGATCAGGCGAAACGTCACGATGCGGACTGGGTGTAAATAGGAATTGTTCGCATCTTAGGGGTTGGCGCGGTCGGCTGCAAGTTTTCTGTCAGCAAGAGGCGACGATGAAAGGTCGCGGGAAGCAAAAAAAAGCGGCACCGAAGTGCCGCTTGCGCATTCGTCGCCTGCGTGGACTGCCGCGTGTGCTGCAGAGCGCTAGTGAGTGCTGACTTTTGGTACTCGATTCGGCCCAACTCACACCAACCGCAAATAAATCAGCTCCCGCTTGATGTACGCATAAAAAATCGGCGCCGCGATGACCCCGGCGAGACCGAACGCCGCTTCCATCAGCAGCATCGCGATCAGCAGCTCCCACGCGCGCGCCTCGATCTGCCCGCCGACGATCCGCGCGTTCAGGAAGTACTCGAGCTTGTGAATCAGGATCAGGAACACAAGTGACATGATCGCCGCCGGAAAACTCACCGACAACGCGACCGCGACGATGATCGTGTTCGAGATCAGATTGCCGATCACCGGCAGCAGACCCACGATGAACGTGACGAGCACCAGCGTCTTCGACAGCGGCAGCCGGTCATGGAAAACCGGCAGGATCACGAGCAGGAAGATCGCGGTGAACACCGTGTTAAGCGCGGAGATCTTCACCTGCGCGAACACGATGCGGCGAAACGCGTCGGCAAAACGCGTGACGCGCGTGACGAACGCGGTGGACAGCGGCAGCCGCTGGATATGCTTCTGCGCGCCGACCGCGATGATCGCGCCGATGATCATGCCGAGCAGCACGTGCGTGAACGCGCGCGCCACGGTCGTGCCGCTTTGCTGCAGCATGTTCGCGTGCGTGTGCATCAGTTCCGCGGCCTTCGTCTTCATCTGCTCGGTGTCGACCGGCAGATAGTTCGCGACGAATTGGGGAATCCTGCCGCGCGCCTGGTCGACCAGTTGCATGGCCTGATCGAGCAGCGCCTGCACGCTCGGCACGTCGTTCTCGAAATGCGAGATGATGCCGAGCGTGAGTCCCGTCAGCGCGCCGACGATCACCGTCGACAGAATCACCACCGCGAGCCAGCGCGCCCGCTTGCTCGACATGTGACGCTCGATGCGCGGCGCGATCGTATGCACGAGCTGAAACACCAGCAGCCCGGCGAGCAGCGCGCCGAGCAACTTCAGTTCGATCACCGCCCACATGCCGAACAGCATCACCACGTAGCTGCCGATCTCGACCGCCGACAGCTTCGGCAGACTCATGTCGCTGGTCAGCCTGACCGGGCGCGGGCGCAGGTCCTGCACCCGATCTTCTTCGCGCGCCTGATTACGCTTGGTCATGGCTTATCCCGTCTCCAACCTCGGTAGTGCAGCGTTACTTTGTGGTGGCGGCGCGCTTGAGCAGCGGCGCCAGATATTTGCCGGTAAAACTGGCCTTCGACTTCGCGACCTGCTCGGGCGTGCCCTGGGCGACGATTTGCCCGCCGCCGGCGCCGCCTTCGGGGCCGAGATCGATGACCCAGTCCGCAGTTTTGATTACATCGAGATTATGTTCGATGATCACGACGGTATTACCCTGGTCACGTAACCGGTGTATGACTTCCAGCAACAGCGCGATATCGTGAAAGTGCAGGCCGGTAGTCGGTTCGTCAAGGATGTATAGCGTGCGACCGGTATCACGCTTGCTCAGTTCCAGCGACAGTTTCACACGCTGCGCCTCGCCGCCCGACAGCGTGGTGGCCGACTGACCTAGGCGAATATAGCCGAGGCCCACGTCCAGCAGGGTTTTCAGCTTGCGCGCGACGACCGGCACGGCCTTGAAGAACTCGTATGCGTGCTCGACCGTCATGTCGAGCACTTCGCTTATGTTGCTGCCTTTGTACTGGATATCGAGCGTTTCGCGGTTGTAGCGCTTGCCGTGGCACACGTCGCATGGCACGTACACGTCGGGCAGGAAGTGCATTTCGACCTTCAGCACGCCGTCGCCCTGGCACGATTCGCAGCGCCCACCCTTCACGTTGAACGAGAAGCGGCCCGGATCGTAGCCGCGCTCCTTGGCGGCCGGCACGCCCGCGAACAGCTCGCGGATCGGCGTGAAAAGGCCCGTGTAGGTGGCCGGATTCGAGCGCGGCGTGCGGCCGATCGGCGACTGGTCGACGTTGATCACCTTGTCGAAGTGCTCGAGGCCCTCGATCGACTCGTACGGCGCCGGCTCTGTGGCCGAGCCGTACAGATGATGCGCGACCGCGTGATACAGCGTGTCGTTGATCAGCGTCGATTTGCCCGAGCCGGACACGCCGGTCACGCAGGTCAGCAGACCCACCGGCAGATCGAGCGTGACGTTGTGCAGATTGTTGCCGTACGCCTCAACGATGCGCAGGCGCCGCTCGTCGGGATCTTTGCGCTCGTCGGGGTATTCGATCGTGCGCGCGCCGGACATGTATTGGCCCGTCAGCGACGCCGCGTTCTTCTGCACCTCTTTCGGCGTGCCCTCGGCGATCACCATGCCGCCGTGCTCGCCCGCGCCCGGGCCCATGTCGACCACGTAGTCGGCCATGCGGATCATGTCCTCGTCGTGCTCGACGACGATCACCGAGTTGCCGAGGTCGCGCAGATGCTTGAGCGTCGAGATCAGGCGGTCGTTGTCGCGCTGATGCAGGCCGATCGACGGTTCGTCGAGCACGTACATCACGCCGGTCAGCCCCGAGCCGATCTGGGAAGCGAGGCGAATGCGTTGCGCTTCGCCGCCTGACAGCGTTTCCGCGCTGCGTTCGAGCGACAGGTAATCGAGCCCGACGTTGTTCAGGAACATCAGACGCGCGACGATCTCCTTGACGACCTTGTCGGCGATCTCGCGCTTCGAGCCTTCGAGGCGCAGGGTCTGGAAGTAGCCGAGCGCGTCGCGCAACGGCCAGCCGCTGATTTCGAAGATGCCGCGCGCGTCGCCGTCCGCGCCAATGCGCACGAAGCGCGCCTCGCGACGCAGCCGCGTGCCCGCGCACGCCGGGCATGGCTGGTTATTCTGGTATTTGGCGAGCTCTTCGCGCACCGCGGACGAATCGGTTTCGCGGTAGCGCCGCTCCAGATTCGGGATGATCCCTTCGAACACGTGCTCGCGCACCGACGTGCGGCCGCGCTCGTTGATGTACGAGAACGGAATTTCCTGCTTGCCGGAACCGTACAGAAGGATTTTGCGGACTTTCTCCGGCAGATCCTCGAACGCGGTGTCGATGTCGAAGTCGTAGAACGCCGCGAGGCTCTGCAGCATCTGGAAGTAGAACTGGTTGCGCCGGTCCCATCCCTTCACCGCGCCCGCTGCGAGCGATAGAGACGGATGCGCGACCACCCGCTTCGGATCGAAGAACGTGATCTGGCCGAGGCCGTCGCATTCGGGGCACGCGCCCATCGGGTTGTTGAACGAGAACAGGCGCGGCTCGAGTTCCTGCAGCGAATACGAGCAGATCGGACAGGCGAACTTCGAGCTGAACAGGTGCTCCTTGTCCGTATCCATTTCGAGCGCGATCGCGCGGCCGTCGGCGAGACGCAGCGCCGTTTCGAACGATTCGGCGAGGCGCTGCTTCACGTCGGGGCGCACGCGCAGACGATCGATCACGACGTCGATCGTGTGCTTGTCGTTTTTCTTCAGCTTCGGCAGAGAGTCGACTTCGTAGATTTTCGCGGTGCCTTCGTTGGCGGTGCCGCCGCCCGAGCGCACGCGAAAGCGCACGAAGCCTTGCGCCTGCATGTCCTCGAACAGATCCGTGTGCTCGCCCTTGCGATCGCTGACGACGGGCGCGAGGATCATCACGCGCGTTTCTTCAGGCAGCGCGAGCGCCGCGTCGACCATCTGCGACACGCTTTGCGCTTCGAGCGGAATCTCGTGATCGGGGCAGTAGGGCGTGCCGACGCGCGCGAACAGCAGGCGCAGATAATCGTGGATTTCGGTGACGGTGCCGACCGTCGAGCGCGGATTGTGCGAGGTCGCCTTCTGCTCGATCGAGATAGCCGGCGACAAGCCTTCGATCAGGTCGACGTCCGGTTTTTCCATCAGCTGCAGGAACTGCCGCGCATAGGCGGACAGACTTTCGACGTAGCGCCGCTGGCCTTCCGCATACAGCGTATCGAACGCCAGCGACGATTTGCCGGAGCCCGAAAGCCCCGTGATAACGACGAGCTTGTGACGCGGTAGGTCGAGATTGACGTTCTTCAGGTTGTGGGTGCGAGCCCCACGAATACGGATTTGTTCCACGGATTTATTCCATGAACTGCGGAAAGGGAAAGAGGCCAAACCTGCTACTATAACGACTTTTCCAGACCGCCGTTACGGCGTGCTGACAGCGGGAAAAAGGCGTAACTGGGGCCGTTTTCCGTGAGTACAAGATGCCGCGAGGGGCGGGGTCGGTGGGGCACGGGCTTTGCGCGTCTCGTCGGCGCGGACCCGCCGATATGCCGGGGCTGGCCGCCCGCCTGTTCGTTCCGCTCCATTGTGCGGGCGGCCAAGGCTGTCCCCACGGGCTCGCCGCCCGGTTCATTCAAACAACGCTTCGATGTCCAATCCGTCCGCCATCTCCACACGCATGAGCGCGCCCGAATTGCGCGCGACCGTGTCGCTTGCCGCCATCTTCGCGCTGCGCATGCTGGGTCTCTTCATGATCATGCCGGTGTTCTCGATCTACGCGAAGACCATTCCCGGCGGCGAAAACGTGCTGCTCGTCGGCATCGCGCTCGGCGCGTATGGCGTCACGCAGTCGATGCTCTACATCTTCTATGGCTGGATCTCCGACAAGGTCGGCCGCAAGCCGGTGATCGCGACGGGCCTGCTGATCTTCGCGATCGGCAGCTTCGTCGCGGCGGCCGCGCACGACATGACGTGGATCATCGTCGGCCGGGTGATTCAGGGGATGGGTGCGGTGTCGTCGGCGGTGATCGCGTTCATCGCCGATCTGACCTCGGAGGAACATCGCACGAAGGCGATGGCGATGGTCGGCGGCAGCATCGGCGTGTCGTTCGCGGTCGCGATCGTCGGCGCGCCGATCGTGTTCCACTGGCTCGGCATGAGCGGGCTCTTCACGCTGGTCGGCGTGTTCTCGATTCTCGCGATCGGCGTCGTGATATGGGTCGTGCCCAATGCGCCGAAGCCGGTGCATGTGCGCGCGCCGTTCGCCGAAGTGCTGCACAACGTCGAGTTGCTGCGTTTGAATTTCGGCGTGCTCGTGCTGCATGCCACGCAAACCGCGCTGTTCCTCGTCGTGCCGCGCATTCTCGAAGCGGGCGGGCTGCCGGTCGCTTCACACTGGAAGGTGTATCTGCCGGTGATGGGGCTGTCGTTCGTGATGATGGTGCCGGCGATCATCGCCGCCGAGAAGCGCGGCAAGATGAAGATCGTGCTGCTGTCGGCGATCGCTCTTATCCTGATCGGCCAGTTGTTATTGGGCGTTGCTCCGCATACGATTCTGAGTGTGGCGGCGATCCTGTTCGTGTACTTTCTCGGCTTCAATATTCTCGAGGCCTCGCAGCCTTCGCTGGTGTCGAAGCTCGCGCCCGGTACCCGCAAGGGAGCCGCGGCTGGCGTGTACAACACCACGCAGTCGATCGGTCTTGCGCTGGGCGGAATGGTCGGCGGCTGGCTGCTGAAGGTGAACGGCCAGAGCGCGGTTTTCTTCGCCTGCTCCGGGCTGGTATTTTGCTGGCTTATAATCGCCGCAAAGATGAAACAGCCGCCGCGCAAGGCATAACACAGCGTACTCGGGGCACCTCCCGAATCATCCAGAACTCACCCGGCGGCGGGCAGAGGCGCTCTTCTGGTCTCGGGCCTGCCGGCCGTGAGACGCGAACTGAGTAGTGCCGCGCCGCCTGCAACAGGAATCAACAGGAGAAATTCATGGCATCCGTGAACAAGGTCATTCTGGTCGGCAACCTCGGCGCCGATCCGGAAGTCCGCTATCTTCCGAGCGGCGACGCAGTGGCGAACATCCGCCTTGCGACGACGGACCGCTACAAGGACAAGGCGTCGGGCGAGATGAAGGAAGCCACCGAGTGGCACCGCGTCGCGTTCTTCGGCCGCCTCGCGGAAATCGTGGCGGAATATCTGAAGAAGGGCTCGTCCGTGTACCTCGAAGGGCGCATCCGCACGCGCAAGTGGCAGGCGCAGGACGGCACCGATCGTTACTCGACCGAGATCGTCGCGGAGCAGATGCAGATGCTCGGCGGCCGCGGCGGCGCGTCGATGGGTGGCGGCGATGAAGGCGGTTATAGCCGTGGCGAGCCGTCGGAGCGTAGCGGCGGCGGTGGTGGTGGTCGCGCGATGTCGTCGGGCGGCGGTTCGCGTGGCGGTAGCGGCGGTGGCGGTGCGAGCCGTCCGAGCGCGCCGGCTGGCGGCGGCTTCGACGAGATGGACGACGATATTCCGTTCTGATCGTTCCGGCTCGATGCCGAGCCGGCCACCATCCCGCTGATCGAAACAAAAACACAGGCCCGCTTTCCGCCAGGAAAGCGGGCCTTTCTGCCTTCTGTTTGCCGGCTTTTTTTTTTACGTCACACGCGCGGATGGAGCATTCCGTCAGAAACTCACCGCCTCAAATGCTCCAACGTATCCCGCAACGGCAGGCTCGAAATCACGATCGGCCCGGTGAACGGCGTGTCGAGATCGACGATCACATAAACCGCCGAAGCAATCGACACCGCTCCCAGCGATATCGTCACCAGCGCCAGCGCATTGCGCGGCGCGATCAACCCGAAGCTCAGAAAGATCACGCTTAGCCAGAACGTCAACGTCTTGAAGAACGGCCGCGAAATCGAGCTGTGCGCTTCCTCGATGATTTTCCAGCGCGCGTCGATGACGCGCCGGTACTGCGTCAACGCGTCATCGAGCGCACGTTGCTGCAACGCATCCTGCGTGCGCAGTTGTCGCAATTGCCGCCCCACCGTGGTCAGCATGTCGCCCAAACGCACGTTTTCGAGTTGCTGCGGATTGTCCGGCGGACCAAGATCGTGCGGATAGTCGCCGCTCGGCGCGGGCTCGTGCGGCCACGTCGAAGCGATCGCCGCCGCCGTGTACTGGCGCAACAGGCGCCGCGATTCGTCGGCCGCGCTGCCGAGCTCGCGCAATGTGGCGTCGAATTCGATCAGCTCTGCCGCATAGCTGCGCATATCGTTCGACGCGGTATCGAAGCTCGCTTTCGCCGATGCCGTCATCAAACCCAGCACCAGCGCGGCGAACGTCACCAGCATGCCGATCACGAGCTGCACGAGCTGTACGGTCTCGTGTGCCTTGTGCTCTTCCGGCAGCAGCGGCCGCACCCCGACGCCGAGGCCGGTGGCGATCAGTAGCAGCGCGAACACGAGTACGGCCGAACCGATTTCCGACATGGGCGCGCTCCGGGCAGGAAGGGGCTTCGACAGAAGAGCTTCAGCAAACGGGCTTCGAGACTTTATTGATGTAACGCAAGCCGGGCGAGCGATCAACCATAAAGTTTTCGGCCGATACGCCGTTGTCCCGAATGTGCTGTTTGCTTAATTTTCAGATAAGTTGCGGACCGGGCCGAACGGCGTGGGCGCAGCCTGCGTGGCCGTGCAGCTATCGTCAACGATACTGAACGAACGGCCGGGCAGCCCAAGGAGACCAGTCCGATGTTGAAAAAGCTGTCGATTCGCACCAGCCTCACCCTGATGATCGTGTTCTTCGGCATCGTGCTGCTGCTCGGCGCGGCCGCGGGATTGTTGTCGCTGCGCTCGTCGAACGCGTCGCTGCAACAGATGTACACGGTCGACACGCCCGCCGTCGCCGACCTCGAAGGCAGCGCCGGCCAACTGCTGCGCCTGCGGCTCGCGCTCGCCACGTACGCGTCGCTCGTCGCGCTGAACGATCAGGACGGCGCAAGCGCCGTGCTCAAGCGCTTCGATCAGTACCGCAAAGCCTCTGACGAGCGGCTTGCCCACTATTTGAGCCATGCGGGCACGGATGCCGATGAGCAGCGTCTGATCGCCGACATGCAGCAGAAGCGCGACGCGTTCCTGCACGACGGCGTCGACCCGACGCTCGCCGCGCTGAAGTCGGGCGATACCAACGCCTTCCAGCTATTGCAGGCGCATAAATTGCCGTCGCTGTACAGCGCGTACGAGAAGGCCATGCTCGCGCTCGAGCAGTTGCAGCTCGATCACGGCGCACAGCGCTACAAGGATGCGCAGGACCTGTTCTATGCGATCAGCACGGCGGTGGCGATCGGCATTGCGCTGTCGCTGGTCGGCAGCTTGCTCGCCCGCTTCGTGCTCGTGCGTGCAATCGTCGCGCCGGTCGATGCGACGATCGCGCAGTTCCAGCGCATCGCCAACGGCGACCTGAGCGGCCGCATCGAGGTGCTCAGCGACAACGAAATGGGCCGTCTCGCGGCCGCGCTGCGCAAGATGCAGGAGTCGCTGATCGCGACCGTCAACGCGGTTCGTCAAGGTACCGAATCGATCGATACCGGCGTCAGCGAGATCGCGGCCGGCAACGCCGATCTGTCGCAACGCACCGAGGAGCAGGCGGCGGCGCTCGAGGAAACGGCCGCGAGCATCGAAGAGCTGACCACGACGGTCAAGCAGACGGCCGACAACGCGAAAGAGGCGAGCTCGCTCGCGCAGGGCGCCTCGACGCTGGCCGCGCAGGGCGGCGAGCTGACCGAGCAGGTGGTCGGCACGATGCACGGCATCGTCGACGATTCGCGGCGGATTGCCGATATCGTTGGCGTAATCGAGGGGATCGCATTCCAGACCAACATCCTCGCGCTGAACGCCGCTGTCGAGGCGGCGCGAGCAGGCGAGCAGGGACGCGGCTTCGCGGTTGTCGCGAGCGAAGTGCGCTCGCTCGCGCAACGCAGCGCGGCGGCGGCCAAGGAGATCAAGGGCTTGATCGACGCGTCGACCACCCGCGTGGAGCAGGGCTCGCAGCTCGTCGAGCGCTCGGGCACGACGATGAACGACATCGTCGGCGCGATCGCGCGCGTCAGTTCCATCATGAACGAGATCGCGGCGGCGGCGCTCGAACAGAGCACCGGCATTGATCAGGTCAATCGCGCGGTCGGTCAGATGGACGAGGTCACGCAGCAGAACGCGGCGCTCGTCGAGCAGGCGGCCGCGGCGGCGAGTTCGCTGGAAGATCAGGCGCGGCGCCTGTCGACGGCGGTGGCGGTGTTCCGGACCGGCAGCGAATCGCGCAGCCGTGCTCCAGCGCCCGGCGCGAAGCTGGCCGGTGTTGCCGACGAGCGGAGACTGGACAGCGAGTTTGTCGCGGCGTGACGCGAGCCGTTGCGCCGCGTCAACCCGCGACCTCTCGCCGTCCCACTACTGCATGGCCGCGTAATACCTCGCCACGGCATTGATTTCCTCGGGCGTCATTTGCCGCGCGACATTGCGCATCTGCTCGTTGATGTCATTGCGCCGCGCGCCTGACGCGAACGCCTGCAACTGCGCGGCCAGATAGGCCGCCGACTGTCCGCCGAGCCACGGCGCCGAGCCCTTGCGATCGAGTTGGCCATGACATGCGGCGCACGGTGCGATATTGCGTCGCGGGTCGCCCTGCATCACAAGCCTGGTTGCGGTCGCATCGGGTCCTTCGCCGGCTCGGGTCTTCTCGGCCGCCGCGGGGAGCGGGAGCGACGCGTAGTACGCCGCCAGATCGTGCAGATCCTGATCGCTGCGTCCCGCGATGATTGCCTGCATGACCGCGCTTTGCCGCTGGCCGCTCTGGAAGTCGCGCAATTCCTTGTAGGTCACGTCGGCGTACTGCCCGGCGAGCGCCGGCGCGGTGACCTGCACGGTGCCGAGTACGCCGTCGCACATCGAGCAGTGCTGCGTCGCGATCGTCGCGCCGCGGCTTTATCGATCGCAATGCATCATGTAAATGTGATTAGCTGATGTCGATCGATAAATTTTGCTGTGAATTTCATTTGTGCGTCATGCGAACAGCCGCACGAGCGCATCACGTGCATTGCTGACCAACTCGCTTTCGCCCGGACGCCGCGGCAGCAGATGAAACTCGATGGCGGGCAGCGGTGGCAAGCCGAAGTTCGCGGCACACGCCACCACGCCGCCGCCGAGCGACGACTCGTTCAGACAGGAAATCCCGAGCCCCGCCTTCAATGCGAGTTGCAGGCCCGCGACGCCCGACGCCGAATGCGACACCACGTACGGTACCTTGTGTTCGTCGAGCAGCTTGACGACGAAGCGCTGCAACTGACACGTCGACGGCAGCAGCACCAGTTGATACGGCGCGGTGGGGCGGGTGGCGGCATCGGCGCAACTGGCCCATAGCAGCCTTTCGCGCCGCACGACGATGCTCGCGGCACCGGCACCCGCGCCGCGTGCACGCAGCTGGCCTGTGACGAGCCGCGCCGACAAACCGATGTCGAACGACGCGTAATCGTCCGCGCCGCTGTCGATCACCGCGCTCGGCAGCACCGTCACGTGCAGCTTCAGCCGCGGATGCTGTTCCGAAAACGTCTTGAGGATGCGCGCGATATCGTGCGGCCGGTAGTAATCGGTGATCGCGATGCGCAGCTCGCCGTCGAGCGAGCGGCCTTGCAGGTCGTCGAAGGCCGCTTCGCTCATCGCGATGATGCGGCGCGCATGCTCGAGCAGGCGCTCGCCCGCGGACGTCGGACTCACACCCTGCCGGCCGCGCACGAGGAGCGGCTGGCCGGCGCGCTCCTCGAGCTTCTTCAGCTGCTCGCTTACCGACGACTGCGACAGGAACACGCGCTCCGCGCCTGCCGACACCCCGCCCGATTCGGCGACGGCGACGAAGGTCCGCAACTGCGCAAGGTCGAAACCACGCTGGCTCATGATTCGGTTTATCCGATGGTGGAGATCTAAATTTCCGGCTTTGCCGATGGAATGTCCAGCCGTAGCATACCCCCGAATGACACGCGGAGGGTGTGATGGAAAACGGATCGATGACAGCGTTGGCCGGCACCGGCGAGCGCGGCGCGCGGCATCGCTGGAAGGTGCTCGGCGTTGGTTTTGCCGCGAATGCGAGCTTTTCGGCGGCATTTTCGGGGATTCCGACGACGGCGGTGTTCCTGCGCTCGGACTACCACCTGGGCAACCACGGGCTCGGCCTCGTGCTCGGCATGCTCGGCCTGGGCATTGCGGTCAGCGAGTTGCCGTGGGGGCTGTTGACCGACCGCTGGGGCGATCGCCGGGTGCTGCTGCTCGGCTTGCTGTCGACCGCGGTCGCGCTCGCCGGTCTCGCGCTGTTCGTGTCGCCGGGCGGCGCGCATGTGCCCGGCATCGTCCCGCTCGCGCTCGGGCTGCTGTTGGTCGGACTGCTGGGCGGCAGCGTCAACGGATCGAGCGGCCGAGCGGTGATGGCGTGGTTTCGCGAAGGCGAGCGCGGCCTCGCGATGAGCATCCGCCAAACCGCCGTGCCGGCGGGCGGTGGACTCGGCGCAGTGGTCCTGACGGTGCTCGCCTCGCACTTTGGTTTTGCGAGCGCCTATGCGGTGCTGGCGTTGGCGTGCGCGATCACAGCATGGTTCGCGTGGCGCTGGTTGCACGAGCCTGCACACGCGGACGATACGCTGGCGCCCAAAGGAGCGCGCGCGGCTGCGACGGCCCGTGCCGCGGCGGCGGACGGTTGGGGGTTGGACTCCTTGAGCGTCAGCGCACCGCAGCCGATGATCTCCCCATTGCGCGACATCGCGATCTGGCGCGTCGCGCTCGGCGCGGGCGCGCTATGCATGCCGCAGATTGCCGTGATCACATTCGGCACGGTGTTCCTGCACGACTTCGGGCGTGCAGGCGTGTTCGCGATCAGCGCGACGATGGCCGCGGTGCAGACTGGCGCCGCGATCGCGCGGGTCTGGAGCGGCGCGTGGACCGACCGGCGCGGCAATCGCCGCGCGTATATGCGGGCATGCAGTCTGTTGACCGCCGTGCTGTTCGTGCTGCTCGCGCTCGCGACCGGGCTCATCGGCCTGCGTCGCGCCGGGGCGGTCGCGCCGTTCGCGCTAATGATCGTACTCGGCGGAGTTAGCGCGTCGGCGTGGCACGGCGTCGCGTTCACCGAACTCGCGACGCTCGCCGGTACTCGCCGCGCGGGCACCGCGCTCGCACTGGGCAACACCTGCGTGTTCCTCACTCTGTTCGTGACGCCGCTCGCGATTCCGGCGCTGCTGTCTATCGGAGCATGGCCGCTGGTGTGGACGGTGGCGAGCGCTTGCGCGTTGCTCGCATTGCCGGTGTTTCCGCGCGCCGCGTCGACGCGTGCGATGCGCGCGACGCGTGCTTGCGATGCAGCGTGAGACGTGGGGGCGAACAGCGCCCGCTTTGCGTGGCCGAATTGATTTTGATTCGATTCGAATCACGGTGCGCATATTGCTTGGTAGAACTGTAAATTATCCCGATGATTGAGCTGGATTAGGAGCGCTCCGATTGTCGTGAATTTGCGAGGGTGATCAGATGGCTTTTGCGGCACGTTGCTTGAGTGCCACGACGCAGGTCGACGCCTGCCGCCTGCACAGCTACTGCCGCGCGCATTTCGACCATTCTTGTAACGAGCGAGACTAATCGTGGCAAATCTTCGAATCATTCTGGCGGACGATCACCCGTTCGTCCTGCTTGGCCTGAAGTCGACACTGGAGGCGCACGAAGGTCTGTCCGTCGTCGGTCAGGCGCAGATTCCCACTGCGTTGATCGCATTGCTGCAACACACACCGTGCGACGTGCTCGTCGTCGATCTTTCCATGCCGGAACCTGCCGGCGAGATTGGCGACGGACGCGGCCTAATCCAGCGCATTCGTGGCGAGTGGCCGTCATTGCGCGTCGTCGTCGTGACCGGGCAGACGAATGCCGCGATGTTGCGTGTCGTCGTCGCCGATGCTGCGGTCAGTGTGATCGGCAAAGCCGAGTCGCTCGAGGAACTGCCGCAAGCCGTCTGCGACAGTGCGCGCGGCGCGCGCTACCTGGGCCGCTCGGTAGTCGAAACGCTCGCGCGTTTGCAGCCGGACAACGGTCGGTTCGTGTCGGCCCTGCTGCTGTCGAAGCGGCAGACCGACATTCTGCGCAGGCTCGTGAACGGCGAGTCCATCGTGCAGATCGCGGCGGCGCTCGGCTGCCATCGCCGCACGGTGAGCCGGCACAAGCGCGAAGCGATGGCGCGGCTTGGCGTCAACGACGACCCCGCGCTTTTTTCCTGTGTGCGCGCCTGCGGCACGGTCCTCCTCGAATCGGAAGACTAAGCATCAGGCATACGGTTGTTCGTTCCATTTCAGAGCGCTCTGATGTTTGTCGCAAAAGAATTGCTCGACCATTGCGTGAGCGCCGGTCACTCATAACAAGGTGTCGAGAAATGAAAGTATCGAGGAGCGCCAGACGATGAACCTCATGGCTGCATCAGGAACGCCTGTTCGAACGATCATTGCGGATGATCATCCGCTGGTTCTGCTGGCTATAGAAAATCTGATTGGCAACTATCCGAACCTGAAGGTGGTTGGCCGTGCGGCGGATGTCGCCGAACTGTTCATCGAAGTCGATCGCAGTCCTTGCGATATCGTGCTGATGGACCTTTACATGCCAGGAGGGAACAACGACAACCGGTTCGACGTCGTCAGGCAGTTGAAGGCGCGCTATCCCAACGTGGCGCTCGTCATTCTGACAATGGAGACGGAGGCGGCGACGCTGCGCAAAGTGATGTCGCTCGGCGTGGATGGGCTGCTGAGCAAACGTGATCGTATCGATCTGATCCACGTGGCGGTGGTCATGGCGCTGGCGCGCGAATGTTTTGTCGGTCCGGCGGTACGCGCCATGCTGGCCGATGTCACGCTGACGCAACGTCTCGACTTCGTGCGCGCCACCCTGTCTCGCCGAGAGTTCGAGGTTTTTACGCAGTACGCGTCAGGACTCGGCGTCACGGAAATCGCCGCGCGGCTGGGACGTAGTGTGAAGACGATCAGCGCGCAGAAGTGCACGGCCATGCGCAAGCTGTCGCTCAATAGCGACGCCGAACTGTTTCGCTTCGCAGTCCAGTATGGCGTAGTGCCAGAAGGGCTTGGTCAAAGCCGTTAAGCGGGCGGCAACATTCTGCGCAGGCGCGCGGCGAATATATCGGCATAACCGGGGGACACATTTCGTGCGGTATGCCCGATCGACACCATAAAAAAGTCACGGAAAAGAATGACAAACAAGATTCACGTCGTCGTGGCAGACGATCACGACTCCATTCGCGCGGGCGTCCGATCTCTGCTGCGCGACAAGCCGAATATCGAAATTGTCGGCGAAGCTGCCGACACCCGTGGTCTCGCGAAGCTGCTCGATGCCTGCGCATGCGACGTCGTCGTGTCGGACATCGGCATGCCGGGACTCGACGGAGACACCAGCGCGGTGCCGCTATTGCGTCGGCTGCTACGGCGCACGCCGCATCCCCACGTGGTCGTGCTGACCATGATTGGGCGCGCGCATGTGTTGGCCGGCTTGCGCAATATCGGCGTGACTGGAATCGTCGACAAGCGCGACGCCGTGGACGCATTGATCGACGCAATCGAAGCCGTTGCCGCCGGGGGCACCCATCTATCGGAACAGGTTCGGGCCGCACTCGCAGCCGCGGAGCCTGCTCCGCCCCGGCGCGGCGGTGTGATGAGCGCACGCGAGTGGGAGGTGTTTCAACTCTATGTGCGAGGTCTCGCGGTGCACGAGATCGCCACACGTCTGCGACGTAGCGACAAAACCATCAGCACGCAAAAACGCAGCGCGATGCGCAAGCTCGGACTGGAAACAGAAGCCGACCTGATCAACTACGCCACTCAGGTTGGGCTGATATGAGGCGCAGCAATGGTCACAAATTCTTTCTCGATGGCTTTGAGGTAACCCTTATCAGACTTATCTGATTGCCGTGACGTAGGGAGCACCCAATAATCTTGGCCGCCTGTCATTGCGCGCCTTGCGCCGCAACTGCCAAGTGGCGAGTCCGTGATCCGATTACCAATGGATCAGGGGAATCCGGTGCAGACGTCTTCGCGCGATCGTTTGGCGTCTGTGCCTCATACTTGATGGACGGGATAGAGATGGTTGCGCTAGGCAAGCGATTGTGCAGCGAGGGTGTGGGTACGGCATGGCTCGTGTTCGTCGGCTGCGGCAGTACGGTGCTGGACACCACAGGCGTGCTGCAGGCCACTGGCGCGTTGCAAATGTCGTTGGCGTTCGGTCTTGCGCTTGCTATCGGCAGCTATGTCTTCGGCAAGTTTTCCGGCGCGCATTTCAATCCTGCCGTCACCATCGGCCTGACGATCGCGCAGCGCTTTCCCGTGCGTGATGTCTTGCCCTATATCGCTGCGCAAATCTGGGGCGCAATAGTCGCCGCGGCGCTTCTCGCCTACCTCGCCAGCGGCCGGCCAGGTTTCGAACTCTCCGCGAGTGAATTCGCGGCGAACGGCTTCGGCGCTCATTCGCCCGCCGACTATCCATTGCATGCGGCGCTCGTCGTGGAATTCGTGCTGTCGTTCGTGTTCGTCGGAGTATGCCTGCTGGTCGTCGTTCGAAAAGAGGTGGCAACGATTGCGCCGTTCATCACCGGCGCATGTCTGATGCTCGTCTACCTGGTGTCCATTCCGATCACCAATGGAGCGGTCAATCCCGCACGCTCGACCGCGCAGGCGCTGTTCGTCGGCAACTGGGCGCTGGATCAGTTGTGGCTGTTCTGGGCCGCGCCGTTGGCTGGAGCAATCGTGGCTGGCGCGCTGTTTTCGTTTCTGGACGGCGGAGCCGATTCGTCCTCGGTGTCGCTGGTGGACGGGCAGGGTGACGTTTCGTGAGCGAGGGACGGTACTCACCACTTCCGGTCGATGCGGTGCTGACATCGGGGCTGCGGCGTTTGTCGCGGTGTCTGTGGCCGCGCTCGCAACGCTACTCAATGACGCGTTGGCTCGCGTTTTTTCTGCTGGCGGTTACGGATGCGGTCTGCATGGCCGGGCCTGCCGGCGCTGCGTCACAGTCACCCGTAATTTCCGCAGTGGGAGCGGGTTCTTCCGCGTCGTCACCCATTGCATTTCCTGCCAGATTGACGGTCGGCATTCTCGAAGGAGGCTGGGCGCCGTTCGACATTCCGCTGGGCGGCCGGCTCGCCGGCGTCAGCGGCGACCTGTTGCGCGCGCTCGTGGGGCCGAACGTCGTCATCGAGACGAAGAGCTTTCCCGATATGGCCAAGCTGGTCGCCGCGGCTTGCGCCGGCGAGGTCGACCTGCTGACGAGCATAGCGCGCACACCGCAGCGCGAGCGCTGCCTCAGCTTTACGGCTCCTTACTTCCACTCGTTCGCCTCGGCCGTCGTGCGTCGCGACGACACCCGGCATGTGAACCCCACTGACCTCGCTGGCGCGCGTATCGCGATCGAGCGCGGTTTTGCGCGTGAGCGTTTGTTGCGCGCAGGTTTTCCTCGCGCGAGTATCGTCTCGTTCGGGAGCACGCACGAAGCGCTGAACGCGCTACTGCATGGCGATGCAGACGTCTACTTCGGCTTCACGCCGGTCGTGCAATACGAACTGGCGACCGACGCGTATCGCAATCTGCGCGTAGCGTTCGAGCAAGGCGGCAAAGCGCTCGACCTGCGCTTTGCCGTATCGCCTCGCCAGCCTGCTTTGCGCGATCAGCTGAACCGCGCGCTCGTGTCGATGAATCCCGCCGAGACTGCCGCGATACGCGCGCGCTGGCTGTCGGGCAACTTCAACGCGGCGCCCGCGCCGGATGCACCACGCTTCACGTTGACACCCGACGAGAAGAACTGGCTGCGTTCGCTGCCGCCGTTGCAGGTCGGCTTCGACAACGACTGGGCGCCCTTCAGCTATATTGATTCCGCAGGTCGCCCCGTCGGTCTGACCGCCGATTACCTCGCGTACCTGAGCAGCACGCTCGGTGTCGTGTTCAACCGCGCGCGCATGGCCGACTGGGCCGCCGCCGTTGAAGCGTTCCAGCGTGGCGACCTCGCGATGCTGTCCTCCACATCGAGTCGCGGCGCGCTTCTGGTAGGCGCCGACCATAGCCGTGTGTACGAGAGCGATCCGCTGGTGATCGTCGGGCGGAGCGGCGCGCCGCCCCCATGCTCGTTCGACGACATCACGTCGTGCCGCGTTGTGATGTCGCCGCACGTGGCCGGCTCGGTCCCGCTCGCGTTGGAAGCGGTGCCGGTCGATCACATCGTCGTCGCGGCGAGCCTGGGCGAGGCGCTGCGCATGGTCGCGAGCGGCGAGGCCGACGTGCTGGTCGGCAACGCGGCCGCGATCAACGTGCAACTGCGGCAGCACTACGTCGGCGCGCTCAGGGTGCTCGACTCGCTCGGCGAATCCGACTCGTTGTATTTTGCTGTGCGCGAGGATCTGAGCCCGCTCGTCAAGCTGATCGATCGCGCATTGCAGGCGATGCCGGCAGCCGAAAAGCAGCGCATCCGGCGCAAGTGGGTGAGTCCCGCCGCGCCGGACAACGCCGTATGGAGCGTGACTGCGGTGCGGCTGCTGCCGGTGCTGATCGGCATCGGCGTCGTGCTGCTGGTCACGTTGCGCGCGTACGTGCTGCTGCAACGCGAAGTCCGGCTACGCAAGCAGACCGAGCGCGAACTCGCACTGCAATTGAACTTCCAGGAAACGATGATGAAGACGGTGCCGTATCCGCTCATCGCGAAAGGCCTGGACGGACGGTACATCGCGATCAACGAGGCCTATGAGAAAGCGTGCGGGCTGGAGCGGAAGGACGTGCTCGGGCGCACGACGACCGAGGTCGGCACATGGGGTAACGCAAACAGCCGCGTGCTAGACGACATCACGGGCGAGATCCTGCGCGGCGGCGGCATCGCGAAAGTCGAACTCGAGTTCGAGGACGGCGCTGGCGAGACGCGGCATGGGATTTTCTGGACGAGCGTCTGCGAGGCCAGCGATGGGCAGCCGGCGTACGTGCTTGGCACGATGGTCGACATCACCGACATCCGGCGCGCTGAAATGCGTGCTCGCGAGACCGAACGGCGCCTGTTCGACGTCACGCGCTCGTTGCCCGCCGTCGTGTTCCAGTTGCGGCGCTCGCCATCCGGCGCGTATTCCTTCCCGTACATCGGCGGCGACACGCGGCATCTGCTCGGCGAGGGTGATTGGCATGGGGGGGCACGAGTCGATTTCCAACGAGTGTCGGAGCTGGATCGGCCGCGCGTTGTCGCCGAGCTGGAGCGTTCCGCGAGCTGTGCCTCCCCAGTGCATATGGAGTTCCGCCTGGAAAACGCCGGTCAACTAAAGTGGGTGCGGGCCGAGCTGGTGCCGCGGCGAGAAGCCGATGGCAGCGTCGTTTGGAGCGGCTATTGGGTCGATGCGAGCGTCGAGCGCGCGCGTTCGGAGGAACTCGCGCGGGCACGCGATGTGGCCGAGGCGGCCTCGCGCGCGAAGGACGACTTCTTCGCGATGATGAGCCACGAAATCCGCACCCCGATGAACGGTGTGCTCGGTCTCGTCGAAGTGCTCGAGCGCACGCCGCTCAGTACCGATCAGAGCGAAATGCTCGGCATGATCCATGAGTCGGCGGGCGCGCTGCTGCAGATTCTCGATGATTTGCTCGATTATTCGAAGATCGAGGCGGGGCGGCTCACGCTCGAAGCCGAGCCGATCGATCTGCGCGAGCTCGTCGATAACGCGGTCGGCCTGCTTGCGGGGCGCGCCCACGAAAAAGGGCTGAAAGTGCGCGTCGAAATCGCGACCGACGCCGCAGCGACGCTCCGTGGCGACAGCGTGCGTCTGCGCCAGATTCTGTTCAATCTGCTCGGCAATGCGATCAAGTTCACGCCGAAGGGCGAGGTGGGTGTGAGCGTAGCGGTCGTCGAAGATCGCGCGGATTCGCAGACGTTGGAGCTGACCGTTGAGGACACCGGCATCGGCATCGCGCCGGACGTGCAGGCGGGCCTGTTCGAGCCGTTCGTGCAGGCCGAGTCGTCCACCACGCGGCGCTTCGGCGGCACGGGCCTTGGGCTGACGATCTGCCGCAAGCTGATCGACCTGATGAACGGCACGCTCGCGCTGCGCAGCGAACCCGGCCATGGCACGAGGATGATCGTGCGGCTGACGATGCCGATCGTCGAACAGCGTTATTCGATCAACGGTCTGCGCGGCAAAAGCGCCGTCGTGATCACGCGAGATCCGCGCATCGGCCGAGCCCTCGTACACTTCGGCGAGGCGCTCGGGCTCGAACTGCGCAGCCTCTCGGCCGCTGCGGCGACGCAGGGCAAAAGCGACGTGCTGAGCCGCGCGGATCTGCTGTTTGTCGGCGAGGACGTCACGTTGCCCGTACAGATCGGCGCAAATGCGCGTGTCGTCACGCTGACCGAAAAACCGAAGCCGACGGGTTACCGCATCCTCGACGACAAGGTGCGCGTGAGCGTCAATCCGATTTCGTGGCGCGGCCTCGGCGCCGCATGCGCGGCCGCGATGACGGGCCTCTCGTCGATGTCCCCGATGACACCGCGAGCGACAGGCGTGCCGTTCTCGACCGATGGCGTCGCGCCGCGGCTTGATCGTGAACGCGCGATCGCGAGCGGGCGACTGATTCTTGTCGCGGAAGATCACCCAGTCAATCAGGAGTTGATCCGCCATCAACTCGCCCTGCTGGGGTTCGCGTGCGACGTCGCGAACGACGGCGCCGAAGCGCTTCTCGCACTGGAGCGCACGAGCTATGGCTGCCTGATCACGGACTGTCACATGCCGAACCTGTCCGGTTACGAACTGACTCGCCGTATCCGCGAAGCGGAGGCACTGCGCGGCGGCGCGCAGCGTCTGCCGATACTTGGCATCACGGCCAACACCGCGCCCGACGACCTGAGTTTGTGTCGCGAAGCCGGCATGGACGACAGTCTGATCAAGCCGACTCGGCTCGCCACGTTGCGCGACCACCTGAGCCGCTGGTTTGGCACCGACACCGTTCGGCACCCCGAGCCGGCAGAAACATGCGGTCGCGAATCGTCTGCGCTGGCCGGCGAGCGGCAGATCACTCGGCGCGTCGGTGTCGAACCGTACGTGCCCATCGAACTGGCACACATGACGCAGTTATGGGGAAGCGGGTCGACGGTCAAGGCGTTGCTCGGTTCATTCGTCTCGTCGATGCGCGAAGACTTCAACGCGCTTGCGACGTTACTCGAACGCGAAGACATGGGGCGGGTGCCCGAGTGGCTGCATCGGGTGATGGGGGCGGCCAGCGTGCTGCAGTATCAGCCACTCGTACACGCGCTCGAAGCCTATCGTCGCGACATTGTCGCGAAGTCGGCCGAGCAGTTGCGTAACGAGGGGCATGCGCTAATCCGCCAATGCGAGGCGATGCTCGATGGCATCGAACAGCAGGCCGCATTGCTCGCCGAGCAGGCGGCGGGCGGTGACCTCGCGCGAATACGCGGCCGATTCAAACGGCCGCGACCAAAATCGGGACGAAAAAAAACGCGGCCGAAGCCGCGTTAAAGGTTTGGAGACATCCTTCGATGAAGGAGTCACTTCTCGCAAATCGAAGCATACCAGGAATAGCGTCATTTATTTATTACAAATCGCGCAATTAACTTTTCGATCAAATCGATTAGAACGATTTCGCGCTACGTTTTCGCCTGTATTTTAGGCATATCTGACGAACGCCTTTGCGCATTGCGCAGTTTGCCCATCGGGCCTTCTGTTTTAATCACAGTCCGGTTCGAATTAAGGCGGCCCGCGCAAGCCACCACCCCAACCTCACCGGCTCCAAATGATTTGCACTAGTATGTGGAAGCTCCGCACGGCCGACACGGGTGCCGCGACGGCGCGTCAATGTCCGGAGAAGACCATGATTTCGCTGCGAAAATTGAATCTGGCCCTGGTGGTGTGGGCGCTTGCGTCGGGCGCTGCGTTCGCGGATACGGTCGCGCTGAAGGCGAATCTCCAGCCGTCGAGCGAAGTGCCGCCGCGCGTGAGTCACGGGCACGGCGTGCTGAATGCGACCTTCGACACGTCCACCCAATCGCTGCAGTGGACTGTTACTTACGAAGGCTTGAGCAGTCCGGTCACCGCCGCGCATTTCCACGGTCCCGCGCCGGTTGGCCAGAACGGGAAGGTCCAGGTGCCGATCGAGAAGAATGGCCTCGCGAGTCCGATCAAAGGCACGGCGAAGCTGACCGAGCAGCAGGTCACGGATCTGATGGCGGGGCAGTGGTACTTCAATGTTCATACCGCGCAGAATCCGACGGGCGAAATTCGCGGGCAGGTGTTGCCGGCGAACTAGGCGTGGGCCTCGCGTGGGCCGAGCGTGCGTGCCGCGGCCACAAGCAGCTTCACACCGTTAGAACCCGCCAACCGACGGCGTCCCCGCCACTGCCCGTACCATGACGGGACTTCAACGAAGGAGCATGTCCCGATGAGTTGGCAAAGCGCGCTCGCTTGCTGGTATTTGCGCAGGCAGTTCCGGCCCGAAACCCTCAAACCGTCTATCAACGTCGAAAGGGCGCGCGCGCTGACCTCGAAGCGCGTGTGGTCGCCACGCGTGCCGCGCGGCTGGCATCTTCGCGAAACGTATGGCGCGGGCGACGCGCCGCTCGTCGGCGAATGGCTGGAACGCGTGGACGGCGGCACGGCCGGCGGCGCGGAGCCGACGGTCCTGTATTGCCACGGCGGAGGCTACTACTTCTGCTCGCCGCGCACGCATCGGTCGCTAACGTTCGCTCTCGCTACCCGCGCCGACGCGCGGCTCTTCTCCCTCGACTACCGCCTCGCGCCCGAGCATCGCTTTCCGGCCGCGCTCGACGACGCCACCGCCGCCTATCGACAACTGCTCGCGATGGGCATCGCACCGAGCTCGATCGTGGTCGCCGGCGACTCGGCCGGCGGCGGCCTCGCGCTCGCCACGCTGGTCGCGCTGCGCGACGCCGGCGCACCGATGCCCGCTGGCGGCCTGCTGTTCTCGCCGTGGACCGATCTGGCGACGACCGGCGCGAGCCTGCGCACCAACGACAGCGTCGATCCGATGTTCTGTGGCGCCTCGATCGGGCGCGCGGCCAAGGTCTATCTCGGCGACGCGCCGGCCACGCATCCGTACGCGTCGCCGGTTTACGCGGACCTGCGCGGTCTGCCGCCGCTGTTCTTGCAGGCGGGCAGCACCGAGGTGCTGCTCGACGACGCGCGCCGCGTCGCCGACAACGCACGCGCGGCAGGAGTCGATTGCGAATGCGAGGTGTGGAAAAACCTGCCGCACGTGTGGCCGATGTTCGCGCCGTTCATGCCGGAGGCGAACCGCGCGCTCGATCGCGCGGCCGCGTTCGTCCGGCGCGCGACGAGCCGCGCCGCGAACAGGGCTCAGGCGTCGAGCGTGACGTCGAGCGTCCGATAGACGGCTTCGATCGTTTGGTGGCCGTATTGCCGCTCGAGCCGCCGCACGGTGAAGTGCCCATGCGCGACCTGCTGGAAGTGATCGATAAACACGGTGTTGACCATCGCGCCGAGCACCGCGCCGATCGCGGGAATCGATTTGGCAGCGATCTGTTCGCTGACCTGCACCGAAAAGCGTGCGGCGATTGCGTTGAGCAGCCGCAGCAGCGCCGCCGAGCCGTGGGTAGTAAAGCCCTTGCTGGCCACCTCGGACGACGCCTTCGACACCGCCTGCGCTAGCGCACCGCGCATGAAGAAGTAGCCGAGGTCGGCGTCGTCGTCCTCACTCGATGTACCGCCCATGCCGAGCACGGTCAGGCATTGCAGCTGCGTGTCGACCGAGCTTAGGTCCTCGCCCTCGCTGCGCGCGATGTCGCAGATCGAGCGGAACATCAGCGTAGTCGTGACCGGCAGCTCGACCGGCAGCGCGACCAATCCAAACGCGCCGCCGGCCGCGCCGGTGGTCGCGACCGCGAACTTGTGCAGCAGGTTGTTCGGCTTGTCGGGCGCGAGAAGCTTGGCGTCGTCGCGCCGGCCGAGCGTGCGTAGCGCGATCGACAGACATTTGCGCAACGCGGCCTGCGTCGCATCGGACACTTTTTGGTTGGCGAACGCCGGAATGCGCGACAGCAGCTTCTCGATCGGCGCGCCGACGACGCTCGCGAGCTTCATCGTGAGCGCGGGGCTTTCGAGTTGGTGTTTCGCGCGCCGCAGCGCGGCGAGATCCTGCTCCGATAAGGATGGTGCTGCGAGCGAACTCGGCTGCATGGGTCTCCCTGGCATGTTGTGTCCTGGATACTTCAAGGTCAGTCTACCGCGTTGCAAGACGCGTTCCGTCCCGGTTGGAGCGTCGCACCGTGGTATGATGCCCAATCTTTTGACACGTCAACTTTTGCTCCATCAAAAATGGCTGTCCATACCGCCGCCCACCATTCGAGTGGGCAAGTCTTACCGTTCCGCGAATCCCTGCTGGCCATGCTCGGCATCTCATTCGTCACGATGCTGGTCGCGCTCGACCAGACCGTGGTCGGCACCGCGCTGCCCACGATCGTGTCCGAACTCCGAGGCTTCGAGTTGTACGCATGGGTCGCAACCTCGTATCTGCTGACCTCGGTGATCACCGTACCGATTTTCGGGCGGCTCGGCGATTATTACGGGCGCAAGCCATTCGTGATTGCCTCGATCGTCGTGTTTACCGGCGCCTCGGTGCTGTGCGGCGCGGCCAACAACATGCTGTTTCTCGTGCTCGCGCGCGGGTTGCAGGGCATTGGCGGCGGCATGCTCGTCGGCACCGCGTTCGCATGCATTCCCGATCTGTTCCCCGATTCCGTCGTGCGGCTGCGCTGGCAGGTGCTGATGAGCTCGGCGTTCGGGATCGCCAATGCGGTCGGCCCGTCGCTCGGCGGTTTTCTCACGCAGTACTACGGCTGGCGCTCGGTGTTCTATGTGAATTTGCCGGTCGGGCTGCTGTCGCTGTTTTTCGTCTGGCGTTTCCTGCCGCATCTGCGACACGTCGAACATACCGGCAAAATGCGGCTCGACTGGCCCGGCGCGCTGCTGATCGCGATCGCGCTTGGCTCACTGCAGCTGTCCGTCGAATTGCTGCCGAAGCACGGCATCACGCTGAGCGCGTTCGCGCTGCTCGGGCTCGCCGTCGCGTCGGCCATCTCGCTGTGGAAATGGGAAAAGCGCTGCCCGACCGCGATCCTGCCCGTCGACATGTTCCGCAACCGCAGTCTGGCCGCGCTGTTCACGCTGGCCGTGCTCGGCGGCTTCACGATGTTCTCGCTGCTGTTCTACGCACCGCTGCTGTTCCAGGGCGGCTTCGGCATGTCGCCGAAAGAGGCCGGCCTCGTGATCACGCCGCTCGTCGTGTTCATCACGATCGGCAGTATCGCGAACGGGCGCGTCGTGTCGCGGGTGAAGAATCCGAACCTGATGCTGTACATCGGCTTTGCGATGGTCGCGTTGTCATGCCTTGGCATCGTCGTCGCGACCCGTTCGATGCAGCAATGGGTGCTGATGTCGTTCATGGTCGTCGGGGGCCTCGGGCTCGGCTTCGTGATGCCGAACCTGACGATCTTCGCGCAGCAGACCGCGGGCCGCGAACACCTCGGCATCGCGACCGCGCTGCTGCAGTCGCTGCGGATGATCGGTGGCATGATCGGCACGGCGCTGACCGGCACGCTCGTGACCCACATGTACAAGAGCGGTGTGCGCAATGCGCTCGAAGGCGCGGGCGCGTCGCACTGGTTCGCCGATCTCGGCGATCCGCAGATTCTGATCAACCGCGATGCGCAGACCACGCTCGTCAATCAGTTGACGCACGCGGGCCACAACGGCGCGATGCTGCTCGAAAGCGCGCGCGAGTCGCTGGTCGGGGCGATTCATCTGGGTCTCGCGATGGCCGCGGTGATCGCCGTCGTGTCGGTGTGGCAAACCCGCCGCGTTCCGCGGGTCAAGCTGCAGCGCAAGCTCGAGCCGGTGATTCACGCAGATTGATTTTTGGACTTGGTGTTGGACGGGCAGATTATGGAAGAACAGGACCGCGTTGCAGTCATGCAGCAATTTGGTCGCACGTATCGGGCGTTCATGTCGGCATTCGAGGCCCAGGTGGGGCATCCGTTGCCACGCTGGCGCATTCTGCTCGCGCTGCGCGAGCAGGCCGGCGAGTCGTCGCAGAAGCGGCTCGTCGAGCGGTTGCGCGTCGATCCTGGCGCGCTCACGCGACAGCTGAAGGCGCTCGAAGGGTTGGGCTGGATCGCGCGCAGCATGGATACGCGCGATAACCGCGTGACCAACGTGCGCCTGACCGAAGCGGGCAACGCCGCGACCGAAGCGAGCCTGCCGCGTCGCAATGCGTTCTTGCACGACACGATGGCCGGGTTGCCGGATGAGGCGCTCGCGGCATTGTCGGGCGCGCTGAAAATGTTGGAGACGCGCATCGGCGAGGTGACGGCCAACGCCAGCGTCGCGACCGTGGCCGCCGCACCGCAGGATACCGCTGGCGACGAGGCGGCGCAACGCATGTGATCGCTACTTCGCGCGTGGCGATAAAAAAGGCTGTGAGCCCAAGGGCGCACAGCCTTTTTCTTTAGCGGAACAGATCGCGCTTCAGTCAGCGCGGCGTGGTCCGATCAGAAGAACGTCTCGATCACTTCCTTCACGCGATACTGCGGATCGACGACCAGCACCTGCTTCCACTTGTCGAACGTCAGGCACGGATGCGAGATGTCGAACGCGATCATGTCGCCCACTTTGAGATCGGCGCCGGCGGGAATCCGCAGATACGCGTGCTGGTCCATCAGACCGAAGATTTCCCAGCCTTCGCTCGCGGCGATGTCGCGCGGCGCTTGCTGGCCCGGGCGATAGTGGCGCGCCGGCTCCGGCATGCCTGCGTCGAACGCGGAGTCGCGTTTGCCGAGGCCGATGATCGCGCGATCCGGCTCGGGAATCGACTGCACGTACGCCCACAATTGCAGCGCCGGCAGCAAGCCTTCGCCCATTTTCTTCGCGACCGGATTGCGCTTGAAAATGTCGGTCTGCGCCTTGCGATAGATGCCGACGTCGTGCGTCAGATAGCAGCCCGGGCGCAGCACGACCTCGACCTTGCCGGTTTGCGTCGCCTGCGCGAACTCTTCGGCGACCACGTCGTACCACGCCGATCCCGCGCCCGATAGCACAGCGGGCGAGCGCGCGAAACGCCCTTGCTCGACGAGCTCGCGCGTGACCGCGACCGCGCCTCGCAGGAACGCACGCACCTCGGGTTCTTCCTTCAGCACGCCTTCGTACAGTTCGACCCCCGCAAGCTTCAGCACGTCCGGATAGCGCGCGATCGCGTCCAGCACCGCGTTGCGCTGCGCTTCGTCGCGCACGCCGGTGCGTCCGCCCGGCACGCCGAGTTCGAGCAGCACCTGCAGCGACTTCTTCACCGAGGTGAAGAATTCGCCGAGTTGCTCGACGCCTTCAGCCGAATCGACGAGGCAGAAGAATTCGAAATCCGGATCGCTGAGTAATTCGGCGATCATCATCATGTTGTGACGGCCCACCAGCTGATTCGCCATCAGGATGCGCGAGACGCCGCCGTGGTACGCCGCGCGCACCTGATGAGCGGTGGCGAGCGTGATGCCCCACGCACCGGTTTCGAGCTGACGGCGAAACAGTTGCGGCGCCATCGTGGTCTTGCCGTGCGGCGCGAGCTTGACCCCGTATTCGGCAACGAACGCTTGCATCCACTTCAGGTTGTGCTCGACGCGATCCTCGTACAGTACGGCAGCCGGCAGGCTGACGTCCTCGGCGAGCAGGTTCCACTCGAGGCGCGCGGCGTCCTTCAACTGGACGCTCGTGCCCGGAACCATGCCCAAGCCCTTGCTATAAGGATCAATCGTCGCGCCCTGATAGTTTGTAACTTTCATGTCTCCGTGCTCCATCGTCCGGGTAAATTGAGTCAGATTTGACTTTACCATGTTATCGAAAGTACGATGTCTGAAAGAATGTTATTTAGTACCATGGGTTTCGAAGGCCCCCGGAGGGCCGCGAAAGCCGTGCCGCGAACCCCACCGCCTGCCATGAACCGTAGCGCCGAACCGCTCGCTTTCGACATCGTCGCGCGCATTGCCGAGTGCGCGCCAGAGTTGCGCTCGGCCGAACGCAAGGTCGCCGCGCTGATCCTCGACGATCTGACCGGCGCGTCGCGCGCGAGCATCGGCGCGCTGGCACAGCAGGCCGAGGTCAGCATCGCGACCGTCACGCGCTTCGCGAAGGCGGTCGGCTGCCGCGACGTGCGCGAACTCAAGCTGCGGCTCGCGCAGGCGGCCGCGGTCGGTCAGCGGTTTCTCGAGCGCGACACCGCGAGCGACGCACCCGAGCCGATCGCCACGCGGGTCTTCGACGAGCTGCAAACGGCGCTCGCGCACAATCATCAACTGCTGCGCCAGGCGCCGCTCGCCGAAGCGGCGGCCGCGCTGCGCAATGCGCGCATGATCTACGTGTTCGGCATGGGCGGCGGCTCGACCGCGCTCGCTGACGAAATGCGTTTCAGGCTCGTGCGCCTCGGCCGCCCGGTCGCAACCTATCAGGACGGGCTGTTGCAGCGCATGGTGGCTAGCACGGTGTCGCGCGAGTGCGTCGTGATCGCGCTGTCCACCACGGGGCGCGTGCCCGAGATGGTCGAGAACTGCAAGATCGCGCGCAGCTACGGTGCGACGGTGGTCGCGCTGACTGCGCCCGCGTCGCCGCTGGCGAAGCTCGCCAACTGGCTGATCCCGATCGTAGCGTTCGAAACCGATTTCATTTACAAGCCGTCGTCGTCCCGTTACGCGATGATGATGGCGCTCGATGTGCTCGTCACCGAACTTGCCGTCAGTCAGGGCGACGAAAGCCGCGAATTGCTGCGCCGCATGAAGCACGCGCTCGACGCGCACCGCGGCGGCGGCGATCGACAACCGTTAGGAGATTGATCCATGCATTCGCATCCCGAAGCCGCCGACACGCTGATCGTCGGCGCGCAACTGTACGACGGCACGGGCGCGCCGCCCGTCGAGCGCGACGTGGCGATCCGCGACGGGCGCATCGCCGCGATCGGCAATCTGTCGAACTGGCTCGCCGAAGAGGTGATCGAGGCCGACGGGCGCGCGCTCGCGCCGGGCTTCATCGACGTACACACGCACGACGACACGCATGTGATCCGCTCGCCGCAGATGCTGCCCAAGATCACCCAGGGCGTGACGACGGTGATCGTCGGCAATTGCGGGATCAGCGCGTCGCCGGTATCGCTGAAGGGCGATCCGCCCGATCCGATGAACCTGCTCGGCGAGCGCGACGCGTTCCAGTACCCGACCTTCGCCGACTATGTGAACGCGGTGAACGCCGCGCGGCCGGCGGTGAACGTCGGCGCGCTGATCGGCCACACGGCGTTGCGTAATAACCAGATGGACCGGCTCGATCGCGCGGCGACTGCCGAGGAAATCGAGCGCATGTGCGCGCAGCTCGAGGAAGCGCTCGCGCACGGCGCGCTCGGTCTCAGCTCGGGGCTCGCATACGGTTCGGCGTTCGCCGCACCGACCGAGGAAGTGATGGCGCTCGCCGAGCCGCTCGCGGCCGCGGGCGCGCTATACACGACCCATATGCGCACCGAGTTCGACGCGATTCTCGAGGCGATGGACGAGGCCTACCGCGTCGGTCGTCATGCGCGTGTGCCGGTCGTGATCTCGCATCTGAAGTGCGCGGGGCCGTCGAACTGGGGGCGCAGCGTCGAAGTGCTGAAGTCGCTCGAAGGCGCGCGCGGCGGGCAGCCGGTCGGTTGCGACTGCTATCCGTACAACCGCAGCTCGTCGACGCTCGATCTGAAGCAGGTGACAGGCGACATCGACATCACGATCACGTGGTCCGAGCCGCATCCGGAAATGGCGGGCAAGCTGATCAAGGAAGTCGCGGCCGAATGGGGCGTCTCGCAGCAGGAGGCGGGCAAGCGCCTGCAACCGGCCGGCGCGGTCTATCACAACATGTCCGAAGACGACGTGCGGCGCATCCTGTCGCATCCGGCTACGATGGTCGGTTCCGACGGCCTGCCGAACGACCCGCTGCCGCATCCGCGACTGTGGGGCGCGTTTCCGCGCGTGCTCGGTCACTATGCGCGCGATGCCGCTTTGCTGCCGCTCGAGGAAGCGGTGCGCAAGATGACGAGCCTGTCCGCGCGCCGCTTCGGACTCGCGCAACGCGGTGAAGTGCATATCGGCTATCACGCCGACCTCGTGCTGTTCGATCCGGCGAAAGTGCATGACGTGGCGACGTTCGACAAGCCCCAGCAGCCCGCTGCCGGCATCGACGCGGTGTGGGTCAACGGCGTGCTGTCGTATCGCGATGGCGCGGTGACGGGCGAGCGGGCTGGCCGGTTCGTCACGCGCGGCGCGCCGTCGAAGGGCGATGCGCAGGGCGCGTTCTGATTTTTTATCGATTGATGGCGGCACGCGCGGCGAGGGCGCCGCGCGTGCCCGACTTTTTAAGGAGTGTGACGATGAAGCGATATGGCGTGGAAGGCGGAAAGGGAACGGGCGGTCAGGTGATGCCGTTCGCGCGCGCGGTCGAGGCGGACGGCTGGCTGTTCGTGTCGGGCCAGACGCCGATGGAAAACGGCGAAGTGATCAACGGCGGCATCGTCGAGCAATCGCACAAGGCGATCCAGAACGTGTTCGCGATTCTGAAGGAAGCGGGCTATGGCGCCGAGCACGTCGTGCGTTGCGGCGTGTGGCTCGACGATCCGCGCGACTTCGCGTCGTTCAACAAGGTGTTTCGCGAGTATTTTGGCGAGAATCCGCCGGCGCGGGCGTGCGTGGTGTCGTCGATGGTGATCGACTGCAAGGTCGAGGTGGATTGCGTCGCTTATAAGAAGCCGGCGGCCTGATCGCTTTGATGGCTTTCATGTGACGAGGGCGCCGCAGGTCGTAATGGCCTGCGGTGCCCTCGTCGCGTTTACCGCTGTTTTTTTTCTTGGAATTACTGCCGCGCGAGCCGCATGTTGTCCGGCATCGGCAGGTTGTAGTTGGTGCGGAACGGGTTGATGTCGAGCCCGCCGCGACGCGTGTAGCGCGCATAGACGGCGAGCTTCAGCGGTTTGCACATCTTCATGATGTCGACGAAGATTCGCTCGACGCATTGCTCATGAAACCCGGTGTGATTGCGGTACGAGATGATGTATCGCAAGAGGCCCGCGTGATCGATCTGCGGGCCTGTGTAGTGGATCTGCACGCTGCCCCAGTCCGGCTGACCGGTCACCGGGCAGTTCGACTTCAGCAGGTTCGAGAACAGCGTTTCCTCGACCGGCGCTTCGTCGTGCGCCGCGCTCAAAAGTGACGCGTCCGGCTGATAGACGCTCGCCTCGAGTTCCAGCCGGTCGAGCGACAGGCCGTCGAATTCTTCCATTTTCAGCTTGCCGAATTCATGCGGTGTGCTCAGATGTACCGACACGGTCGCGCCGCACGACGCGGACACGTCGCGCCTGATCGTGTCGCGTACGCTCTCGGCCGAGGCGAACGCTGTCTGCGCGAACGAGCCCAGATACAGCTTGAACGATTTCGACTCGACGATGTTCGGCGAGTCGGCCGGCACGAAGAACGTCGCGACCGCGATCTGCGGCTTGCCGCGCGCGTTCAGCCACGACAGCTCGTAGGCGTTCCAGATGTCGGTGCCGAAAAACGGCAGTCGCGCGGTAATGCCGATCGCCTCGCGCGCATGGCTGCGCGCAATCGGAAACAGCAGCGTCGGATCGTATTGTTCGGTGTAAGTCGAGGACTTGCCGAGCGGGGATTGTTCGGGTGTCATGATGCGTTCACGATGCCACTCAGCACGTGCCCTGTCGCCGTTACGACGCGGGCCGATTCGCAGTGGCCGATCTGGTCGTCGAAGAAAAAGTCGGGCTCGAACTCGCGCAGGAATGCGCTTTTGTCGAGGCCGCCGAGGAACATCGCTTCGTCGATTTCGATGTTCCATGCCATCAGGGTGCGGATCGCTCGCTCATGCGCGGGCGCCGAACGCGCCGTCACCAGCGCCGTGCGAATGCGCATCGGCGCGGCCGCGTCCGCGAGTTTTTGCAACCGGTGCAGTGCTTCGAGCAGCGGCTTGAGCGGACCGTCCGCGAGCGGCAGATGCTTGTTGTCGATCTCGTGACCGACGAACGCGCGCAGGCCGTCTTGCTGGAAGATGCGTTCCGCTTCGTCGGAAAACAAGACCGCGTCGCCGTCGAACGCAATGCGGATTTCGTCCGGGTACTTGCTCGCCATTTTCGCCGATTCCGGCAACACGCGTGCGGCTGGGAAGCCAGCGGCGAGCGCATCGCGCACGTCCTGCTGATTCGCCGACAAAAACAGCGAAGCGTTCAGCGGCTTCAGATAACCGAACGGCGCTCGGCCGCGCGTGAACACGCCGCGCTCGATCGCGAGCCCGTGTTCGCGGCAGGAATGAAACGCGCGCAGACCGCTGATCGGATCGCTGCGCGACAGGATCACCACTTCGACGCGATGACCGCCGGCGTTCAGCGCAAGCAGCTTGCGAATCAGCGGAAACGCGACGCCCGGTTTCGCGGGCACGTTCAGACGCTCGCGCTGCAACGCTTCGTAAGCCTTCAGGTCGCCGGCCTCGTAGACACGGTTCTCCTCCTCGAAGTCGAACAGCGCGCGCGACGAGATTGCGACCACCAGTTTGTCGACGAGCGAAAGCGCCATCGTTGCGTTCCGGTCCGAAGAGATCAGGCGAGGAAGAGACGGTAGACGGGATTTTTCGTCTCTTCCCAGCACGGATAGCCGAGCGTTTCGATGAAGCGCTCGAACGCCACATGGTCGCTCCCGGGCACCTGAATGCCGACCAGAATCGAGCTGTAGTCCGCGCCCTGGTTGCGGTAATGGAACAGGCTGATGTTCCAGTTCGGCGCCATCGACGACAGGAATCTCATCAGCGCGCCCGGACGCTCGGGAAACTCGAAGCGAAACAGTCGTTCGTCGCGCGCGAGCGGCGAGCGGCCGCCGACCATGTAGCGGATGTGCTGCTTCGACAGTTCGTCGAAGGTCAGGTCGACGGTGGCAAAACCGTGCGCTTCGAAGGCGCCGGCGATCTGCGCCGATTCGCTGCGATTGCGGATCTGCACGCCGACGAAAATATGCGCCGAGTTCGCGTCGGCGATCCGGTAGTTGAACTCGGTGACGCTGCGCGTGCCGAGCAGCTCGCAGAAGCGCCTGAAGCTGCCGCGCTCTTCGGGGATCGTCACCGCGAAGACCGCTTCGCGCGCTTCGCCTACTTCCGCGCGTTCGGCGACGAAGCGCATGCGGTCGAAGTTCATGTTCGCGCCCGACGTGATCGCGATCAGCGTCTGGTTCTCGATGCCTTCCCGTTCGGCATACTGCTTGGCGCCGGCCACCGCGAGCGAGCCCGCCGGTTCGAGCACGCTGCGCGTGTCCTGGAACACGTCCTTGATCGCGGCGCACAGCGCATCGGTGTTCACCAGCAGCACTTCGTCGAGATATTCGCGGCACAGACGGAAGGTCTCTTCGCCGACGAGCTTCACCGCGGTGCCGTCGGAGAACAGGCCCACTTCGTTCAGCGTCACGCGCTCGCCCGCCTGCAACGACGCGGCCATCGCGCACGAATCATCGGTCTGCACGCCGATCACCTTGATCTCGGGGCGCACCGATTTCACGTATGCAGCGACACCGGCCGCGAGACCGCCGCCGCCGATCGGCACGAAGATCGCGTGAATCGGGCCCTGGTGCTGGCTGAGGATTTCCATCGCGACGGTGCCCTGGCCGGCGATCACGTAGGGATCATCAAACGGATGCACGAAAGTCAGGCCGCGCTCTTGCTGCAGCTTGACCGCGTGACCATAGGCGTCGCTATACGACTCACCGAACTGCACGACCTCGACGGTCGGCCCGCCGTGCGTGCGGATCGCGTCGACCTTGAGCTGCGGCGTCGTCACCGGCACAACAATGATCGCCTTCACGCCCATGCGTGCCGCCGACAACGCCACGCCCTGCGCGTGATTGCCCGCCGACGCGGTGATCACGCCGCGACTGAGCGCCTCGGCCGGAATATGCGCCATCTTGTTGTATGCGCCGCGCAGCTTGAACGAGAACACCGGCTGATTGTCCTCGCGCTTCAGATAGACCGGGTTGCGCAGCCGCGCCGACAGGTTCGGCGCGCGTTCGAGTTCGGTCTCGCGCGCCACATCGTAGACGCGCGCGGTCAGGGTCTTTTTCAGGTAGTCGTGGGAAGCCATGCGGGTGGCGCGGTGCGCTGTTAAGACGGGAAAACGTCAATGATAGCGCCAACGGTGCCCGCTCCGGCCGTTCCGCGCGCGCCGGGGAAGGGTGGCACGCCCCTAGCCCGGCCTTTTGTGAACGTTTGTGAACTGCATGATCGAAGTTTGCCAAGCCGTCCGGTCGGCCAATGAGACGGCGTGCGAAATAGCGCCAAACTCACCGCCAAATCCCCCGAACCCCCGCCGCCGCCCCGATTCCCGCCGGCAACGCGTGGCAGGATGATGCGGTAGAATTCCATTTTGGAATAAGGATCGGAAGATGCACTGGCAGCCTCGGATCGCCCATTTAATGCCCGTTCCGCGCGAATCGTGCCCCGCGGCGGAGCGGCATATCCGCCACGCGCGATCGTGTAGCTGTCTCTGAGCGCCGCGAAGCGACTGCCGTGAGTTGGCCGCCGGTCGTGTTCGCGCCCCTGGAAGCCCTAGAAGATTTCAAGCATTGCGCCCCACGCGCATTGTTGGCCGACGCCTCGTGACGAGCGCGCCAGGCCGACCTACCGAGTCGTCCAAACATGAACGCACCTCAAGTTTTCGATCCGCACGGCGCCGCCGCGGTGGCCGCCGATCCCGAAGCGCGTCTGCGCGAAATTCCTTACAACTACACGTCGTTCTCCGACCGCGAAATCGTCATCCGGCTGCTCGGCAACGAAGCCTGGGATGCGCTCGCCGAATTGCGCGCCGAACGCCGTACCGGCCGCTCGGCGCGCATGCTGTACGAAGTGCTCGGCGACATCTGGGTCGTGCGCCGCAATCCGTATCTTCAGGATGACCTGCTCGACAATCCGAAGCGCCGCGCGCTGCTGATCGAGGCGCTCAATCACCGCCTCGCCGAAATCGAAAAGCGCCGCCGCGCCGATCTGCGCGAACACGGCGACGAAGCCGGCGTCGATCGCGCCGCGCGCGTCGAAAAACTGGTGCAGGCCGCACGCCGCGCGATCGACCAATTCGCCAGCGAATTCCAGCAGACCTACGACCTGCGCCGCCGTTCCACGCGCGTGCTCGGCAAGGTCACGCAGAAAGACAACATCAAGTTCGACGGCCTGTCGCGCGTCTCGCACGTGACCGACGCGACCGACTGGCGCGTCGAATACCCGTTCGTCGTGCTGACGCCGGACTCCGAGGCCGAAATCGCCGGCATGATCAAGGCCTGCTTCGAACTCGGCCTGACCGTGATTCCGCGCGGCGGCGGCACCGGCTACACGGGCGGCGCGGTGCCGCTCACGCCGTTCTCGGCCGTCATCAACACCGAAAAGCTCGAACAGCTCGGCCCGGTTGAAATGACCGAATTGCCGGGCGTCGATCGCAAGGTGGCGACGATTTTCTCGGGCGCGGGCGTCGTCACGCGACGTGTGACCGAAGCGGCCGAGCAGGCCGGCTTCGTGTTCGCGGTCGACCCGACCTCGCTCGACGCGTCCTGCGTCGGTGGCAACGTCGCGATGAACGCGGGTGGCAAGAAGGCGGTGCTGTGGGGCACGGCGCTCGATAACCTCGCGTGGTGGCGCATGGTCGACCCGGAAGGGAACTGGCTCGAAGTCACGCGTCTCGAGCACAACATGGGCAAGATCCACGACATTGAAGTCGCGCGTTTCGAGCTCAAATGGTTCGACGGCAACTACGCGCCGGGCGAGAAACTGCTGCGCACCGAAGCGCTGGACATCAAGGGCCGTGTGTTCCGCAAGGAGGGCCTCGGCAAGGACGTCACCGACAAATTCCTCGCCGGTCTGCCGGGCGTGCAGAAGGAAGGCTGCGACGGCCTCATCACGTCCGCGCGCTGGGTGCTGCACAAGATGCCTGCGCATACGCGCACCGTCTGTCTCGAGTTCTTCGGCCAGGCGCGCGAGGCGATTCCGAGCATCGTCGAAATCAAGGACTACCTGTTCGAGACGTCGCGCCAGGGCGGCGCGATTCTCGCGGGTCTCGAGCATCTTGACGAGCGCTATCTGCGCGCGGTCGGCTATGCGACCAAGAGCAAACGCAACGCGTTTCCGAAGATGGTGCTGATCGGCGATATCGTCGGTAACGATGCGGACGCGGTCGCTCAGGCCACCTCGGAAGTCGTGCGCATGGCCAACGGCAAGAGCGGCGAAGGTTTCGTCGCCGTCAGCGCCGAGGCCCGCAAGCGCTTCTGGCTCGACCGCAGCCGTACGGCCGCGATCGCAAAGCACACCAACGCGTTCAAGATCAACGAAGACGTCGTGATTCCGCTCGACCGCATGGGCGAATACACGGACGGCATCGAACGCATCAATATCGAGCTGTCGCTGAAGAACAAGCTGCAACTGGTCGACGCGCTCGAAGCGTTCTTCAAGGGCGGCAAGCTGCCGCTCGGCAAGAGCGACGACGCGAACGAAATTCCGAGCGCCGAGCTGCTCGAAGATCGCGTGCAGCAGGCGCTCGACCTGCTCGCGCGCGTGCGCACGCGCTGGGAATTCGTGCGCGGCAAGCTCGACCTGTCGCTGCGCGAGGCGCAGCACTACCTGGTCGGCCTCGGCTACGAGTCGCTCGCCGAAAAGTTCGCTGATCGCGTCGACGCGCAACCTGACGCAACCGTATTCCACCTCGCGCAGGACCGCACGATTCGCGTGTCGTGGAAGCAGGAAATCCGCGCCGAATTGCGGCAGATTTTCAACGGCGGCGAGTTCGAGCCGATTCTCGACGAAGCCCAGGCGATCCACAAGCAGGTGCTGCGCGGCCGTGTGTTCGTCGCGCTGCACATGCACGCGGGCGATGGCAACGTCCACACGAACCTGCCGGTCAACTCCGATAACTACGAGATGCTGCAGGACGCGCACACGGCGGTCGCGCGCATCATGAAGCTCGCGCGTTCGCTCGACGGTGTGATCTCCGGCGAGCACGGCATCGGCATCACGAAGCTCGAATTCCTGACCGACGACGAGATCGGCGAATTCCGCAAGTACAAGCAGCGCGTCGATCCACATGGCCGCTTCAACGCGGGCAAGCTGCTCGAAGGCGCGGACCTGCGCAACGCGTACACGCCGAGCTTCGGCCTGATGGGCTACGAATCGCTGATCATGCAGCAGTCCGATATCGGCGCGATTTCCGAGTCGATCAAGGACTGTCTGCGCTGCGGCAAGTGCAAGCCCGTCTGCGCGACGCACGTGCCGCGCGCGAACCTGCTGTACAGCCCGCGCAACAAGATTCTCGCCACGTCCTTGCTGGTCGAGGCGTTCCTGTACGAAGAGCAGACGCGCCGCGGCGTGTCGATCAAGCACTGGGACGAGTTCAACGACGTCGCCGATCACTGCACTGTCTGCCACAAGTGCGTGACGCCGTGCCCGGTGAAGATCGACTTCGGCGACGTGACGATGAACATGCGCAACCTGTTGCGCAAGATGGGCAAGAAGAAGTTCAACCCGGGCAACGCCGCGGGCATGTTTTTCCTGAACGCGACCAACCCGCAGACCATCAACCTCGCGCGCACCGCGATGATGGGCGTCGGCTACAAGGCGCAGCGCCTCGGCAACGAAGTGCTGAAGAAGTTCGCGAAGAAGCAGACCGCGCATCCGCCCGCCACGGTCGGCAAGCCGGTGATCACGCAGCAGGTGATCCACTTCATGAACAAGAAGATGCCGGGCAACCTGCCGAAGAAGACCGCGCGCGCCTTGCTCGATATCGAGGACAACAAGATCGTCCCGATCATCCGCAATCCGAAGACGACCACCGCCGACACCGAAGCGGTGTTCTACTTCCCGGGCTGCGGCTCCGAGCGGCTGTTCTCGCAGGTTGGTCTCGCGACCCAGGCAATGCTATGGGAGGCGGGCGTGCAGACCGTGCTGCCGCCGGGCTACCTGTGCTGTGGCTATCCGCAGCGCGGCTCGGGCCAGTACGACAAAGCCGAGCAGATCGTCACCGACAACCGCGTGCTGTTTCACCGCGTCGCCAATACGCTGAACTACCTCGACATCAAGACGGTGGTGGTGTCGTGCGGCACGTGCTACGACCAGCTCGCCGGTTACGAATTCGAAAAGATCTTCCCGGGCTGCCGGATCATCGACATCCACGAGTATCTGCTGGAAAAAGGCATCAAGCTCGATGGCGTGAACGGCGTGCGCTACATGTACCACGACCCGTGCCATTCGCCGATCAAGACGATGGACCCGGTCAAGCTCGTCAATCAGCTGATGGGTTCGGAGCAGGACGGCTACAAGATCGAGAAGAACGACCGCTGCTGCGGCGAATCGGGCACGCTCGCGGTCACGCGTCCCGACATCTCGACCCAGGTGCGCTTCCGCAAGGAAGAAGAAATCCGCAAGGGCGCGGCGAAGCTGCGCGGCATCCCTCTCGTCGCCGAAGCGGGCGCGAACGCGATCAATCCGGCCAATGCATCGGCCGGCGCCGCGGGCGCGCCGAACGGTTCGGTGCTGAAGGCCGGCGACGGTCCGCAGCCTAATCAGGGAAACGCGGGTTCGACCGACGTCAAGATCCTTACGAGCTGCCCGTCGTGCCTGCAAGGGCTGTCGCGTTACAACGAAGACGCGGGTACCGAGGCGGACTACATCGTGGTCGAGATGGCACGTCACGTGCTCGGCGAAAACTGGATGGCGGACTACGTTCAACGGGCGAACAATGGCGGAATCGAGCGCGTGCTGGTTTAATGGCACGACCAACGATTTTTGCCGAGGACGACGATGGACTGCGTTTTTTGCCGTGAAGACGGCGGCGATGTGCTGTGGCAGGGCGACGCGCTGCGAGTCGTCCTCGCCGACGAACACGACTACCCGGGCTTTTGCCGGGTCATCTGGAACGCTCACGTTGCCGAGTTTTCGGATCTTTCTGCCGACGAGCGCGATCACGTGATGAAGGCCGTGTACGCGGTCGAGCGTGCGCAGCGACGCGTGATGCAGCCCGCGAAGGTCAATCTCGCGAGCCTCGGCAACCAGGTGCCGCACGTGCACTGGCACGTGATTCCGCGTTTCTCGAACGACGCGCATTTCCCCCTGCCGATCTGGGCGCCGCGCCAGCGCACGGTGTCCGAAGCGATGTTGTCGTCGCGCCGCGCGCAAGCCACGCTGCTGCGCGAAGCCGTGCGGCAGGAAATCGAACAGGCGCTGGGCTGAGCGTCGCTGAATCCGTCGCCGCGCATCGCCGGACTGCCGTCGGCGTGCGAGGCGGCCGATCCGACGTTATCACCTGCCGTTTATCTGATGAGGCCAACATGAGCGGATTGACTCCCGAGACGCCGGTGCCGACAGGCGTGATCTTGCATTCGAAGTCGCGCGTGCTCGAACTGCAGTACGCGAACGGCGAAGCGTATCGGCTGCCGTTCGAACTGCTGCGCGTGTATTCGCCGTCGGCGGAAGTGATGGGCCACGGGCCCGGCCAGGAAACGCTGCAGACCGGCAAGCGCGACGTGACGATCACGATGATCGAAGGCGTCGGCAACTACGCGCTGCAGCCGACCTTCTCCGATGGACACGCCACCGGCATCTATTCGTGGGACCTGCTGTACGACATGGCCGTGCGTCAGGATGAACTCTGGCGCGCGTATCTCGCCAAGCTGGCAGCGGCCGGCATCGACCGCGACACGCCGATGGTGCCCGCCGCCGCTGCGCACGGGCACTGTCACTGATACGATTCGCCCCCGAACGCCGCTCGAGCGGCGCAACATTCAAGAACACGCGAAAGGACGAGCGCGATGAGCAAAACCCACTTCGGCTTTCAATCGGTCGACGAACAGGACAAGGCGCAGAAGGTGGCGGGGGTGTTCCACTCGGTGGCCGCCAACTACGACCTGATGAACGACCTGATGTCGGGCGGATTGCACCGGGCGTGGAAGGTGTTCACGATCGCCCAGGCGAACGTGCGGCCGGGCTACAAGGTGCTCGACATCGCGGGCGGCACGGGCGACCTGTCGAAAGCATTCGCGAAACAGGCGGGCGAAACCGGCGAGGTCTGGCATACCGACATCAATGAATCGATGCTGCGCGTGGGCCGCGACCGGCTGATCGACAAGGGCATCATCACGCCGGCGCTGCTGTGCGATGCCGAGAAAATCCCGTTTCCGGACAACTACTTCGACGTCGTGACGGTCGCGTTCGGCTTGCGCAACATGACACATAAGGACATCGCGCTCGCCGAGATGCGTCGTGTGCTGAAACCGGCCGGGCGGCTGCTCGTGCTCGAGTTCTCGAAGGTATGGGATCCGCTGAAGAAGGTCTACGATCTGTATTCGTTCAAGGTGTTGCCGTGGCTCGGCGAGCGCTTCGCCAAGGACGCGGAAAGCTACCAGTACCTGGCGGAATCGATCCGCATGCATCCGGACCAGGAAACTTTGAAAACTATGATGGAACAAGCTGGTCTCGATGGCGTCAAATATTACAATTTGTCAGCTGGCGTGGTAGCTTTGCATGTGGGGACCAAATACTAGAGTCCCTAACCCATCGATTTTTAAAGGAAAGTGCGAAATGTCCGATTCGAATTTGTTATCCACTCGTAAGGTTAAGGGGGCGCTGGCGAGAAGAATCGGACTGATCGCGATGGTCGGTCTGCTGATGGCCGGCACTCTTGCCTCTCTCGACGCCGAAGCACGCCGCATGGGCGGAGGCCGCAGCTTCGGCCGTCAATCGAACAGTCTGCAGCAGCAGCGCCAGACGACGCCGCCGTCCCAGCCGGCGCAGAACAATCAGGCCACGCAGCAGAGCGCGCAGGCGGCGCCTGCGACTAAGCCCACGCCGCCCGCCGCGCCGAACCGCAATCGCTGGCTCGGGCCCATCGCCGGTCTCGCGGCCGGTCTCGGCATCGCCGCATTGCTGTCGCATTTCGGGCTCGGCGAGGCGTTCGCCGGCATGTTCGCGAACGTGATCGTGATCGCGTTGATCGCGATTGTGGTGATCTGGCTCATCCGCCGCTTCACCGGCCGTAAGCGCGATGCGGCGCAGCCTGCCTACGCGGGCACGGCGCCGTCGCTGAACACGAAAGGCACCGACTATATTCAGGAGCCGCGTTACACGGCGCCGCCCACCGGCTCGTATCTCGAACCGCAGGGCAACCCGTTGACCACGCCATCGCTCGGCGCGACGCCGTCGGTGCCGGCCGGCTTCGATTCGGAAGCGTTTCTGCGTAATGCCAAGGTGTACTTCGTGCGCCTGCAGGCGGCGTGGGACGTCGGCAACGTCGAGGACATCCGCGAATTCACGACGCCGGAAATGTTCGCCGAAGTGCGCGTCGATCTCGCGTCGCGCGGCACGCAGCCGAACCAGACCGACGTCGTGCAGTTGAACGCCGAGCTGCTCGGCGTCGAGGAGCGCGCGAACGAATACTTCGCGAGCGTGCGCTTCTCCGGTTTGATCCGCGAGGAGCCGGGCGCGGCGGCCGAGCCGTTCGTCGAAGTCTGGAATCTGACGAAGGCGAACCGCACTGGCGAAGGCTGGCTGCTTGCCGGCATCCAGCAGGTCGAGCAACACTGACATGCCGAAGCATCGAGTCGCGTTTGCCTCGAAAAGAGCCGGCCACGGCATAGCGATTCCTGACTTCGCGCATGGCTTAGGCCGTTCGGCATAGCAGGCCGCGAAGCGAACGGACGTTACAATGGGAGCCCGCGCAAGCACCTCGCTCGCGCGGGTTTTTTCTTGCCACCTTCGATGACCCTCGCCGCCAAGCCCTTCGCTGCTGCTGTCAATCATCTGCTCCTCCGCGAATCGTGGGCCCGCGAGCGCCTCGCCCCGTACGCGGGCAAGACCGCTCGCCTGTCATGTCAGCCGGTTGTGCTCGCGCTGCTCGTGCAGCCCGACGGCTATCTCGGTACGCTCGATGAAGCCGATGCGCATCAGTTCGACGTGACGATCTCGGTGCCGTCCGACGCACTGCCGGCCTTCCTGCAAGGTGGCCAGGCCGCGGTGATGAAGCACGTGAAGATCGAGGGCGACGCCGAGTTCGCGACCGTGATTGCGAAGCTCGCCGAGCATCTGCGCTGGGAGCCGGAGGAAGATCTCGCGAAGCTGATCGGTGATGGACCCGCGTGGCGCATCACGTCGCTAGTCCGCTCAGTCGGCGAGCATGTGCAGCGCACCGGTCGCAATCTGCTCGATACCGCCGCCGAGTACCTGCTCGACGAAAATCCGCAGCTGGTGCGCCGCACCGCGCTCGCTGACTTCAGCGTCGAGCTGGCGCGCGCGCGCGATTCGCTCGCGCGCGTCGAAAAGCGCATCGAGCGCATCGAACAGAAGGTCGAAGCCCGCGGCGCGCAAACGCCGGGCGGCGCCGCCACGTCGCGCGCCACGCGCTAGTCACCGGGCCCAGCCATGCGTTTTCTGCGTTTTCTCAAGATATTTTTCACGGTCATCCGCTTCGGCCTCGACGAAATGATGTTGAGCCGCATCAACGACCGGCGCGTGCGTCTGCTGCTGCGCATCACGACGCTTGGTCGCAAGTTCGATGCGCCGCCGGGCGTGCGTCTGCGGCTCGCGCTCGAAAGCCTCGGGCCGATCTTCGTCAAGTTCGGTCAGGTGCTGTCGACCCGTCGCGATCTGCTGCCGGTCGATATCGCCAACGAACTTGCCAAGCTGCAAGACCAGGTGCCGCCGTTCGATTCGGCGGTCGCGATCGCGCTCGTCGAAAAGTCGCTCGGCGCGCCGGTCGACGTACTGTTCGACGATTTCGAGCGGGTGCCGGTCGCGAGCGCGTCGATCGCACAGGTCCACTTCGCGAAGGTGAAGGCTGGCCAGCATGCGGGCAAGGCGGTCGCGGTGAAGGTGCTGCGCCCGAACATGCTGCCGGTGATCGATTCCGACCTCGCGCTGTTGCGCGACATCGCCGTGTGGGCCGAGCGTCTGTGGGCCGACGGCAAACGCCTGAAGCCGCGCGAGGTGGTCGCCGAATTCGACAAATACCTGCACGACGAGCTCGACCTGATGCGCGAGGCCGCCAACGGCAGCCAGTTGCGGCGCAACTTCCAGGGGCTCGACCTGCTGCTCGTGCCCGAGATGTACTGGGAGTTCTGCACGCCCACGGTGCTGGTGATGGAGCGCATGGTCGGCGTGCCGATCAGCCAGGTCGATACGTTGCGTGCGGCGGGCGTCGACATTCCGAAGCTCGCGCGCGAGGGCGTCGAAATTTTCTTCACGCAGGTGTTCCGCGACGGCTTTTTCCACGCCGACATGCACCCCGGCAACATTCAGGTGAGCCTCGATCCCGCGCACTTCGGCCGTTACATCGCGCTCGACTTCGGCATCATCGGCGCGTTGTCGGACTTCGACAAAAACTACCTCGCGCAGAACTTCCTCGCGTTCTTCAAGCGCGACTACCATCGCGTCGCGACGTTGCATCTGGAGTCGGGCTGGGTGCCACCGACCACCCGTGTGGAGGAGCTCGAAAGCGCGATCCGCGCGGTCTGCGAACCGTACTTCGATCGCGCACTGAAGGACATTTCTCTCGGCCAGGTGCTGCTGCGTCTGTTCTCGACGTCGCGGCGCTTTAACGTCGAGATCCAGCCGCAGCTCGTGTTGCTGCAAAAGACAATGCTGAACGTGGAAGGCCTCGGCCGTTCGCTCGATCCCGAACTGGATCTGTGGAAGACCGCGAAGCCCTATCTCGAGCGCTGGATGAACGAGCAGATCGGCTTGCGCGGCTGGTACGAGCGTCTGAAGATCGAGGCGCCGCAGTGGAGCAAGACGCTGCCGCAGTTACCGCGCCTCGTCCATAACATGCTGGCCGAGCACCATCATCCGGTGGGCGGCGCGAACGACGACGTGATCCGCCAGATCCTGCTCGAGCAAAAGCGCACCAACCGTCTGCTGCAAGGCCTGCTGCTGTTCGGCGTGGCGGTCGGCGTCGGCGCGATGCTGGCGCGTGCGTTCCTGGTACTGGCTTATGGAGGATAGATTCCGATGAGCGATCCGATCCAACCCTCCGCGCCCGATTTCGCGACCCGCGATCCCAGCTCGCCCGAGTTCTGGGACGAACGCTTCGAGCGTCATTTCACGCCGTGGGATCAGGCGGGCGTGCCGTCCGCGTTTCGCGCGTTCGCCGACCGGCACCGCGACGTCGCCGTGCTGATTCCAGGCTGCGGCAGCGCGCACGAAGCGGTATGGCTCGCGCGCCGGGGCATCCCGGTACGCGCGATCGACTTCTCGGCAGCCGCCGTCGCGGCGGCACGCGAGCAGCTCGGCGCGCATGCATCGCTGGTCGAGCAGGCGGATTTCTTCACCTATGCGCCACCGTTCGCACCGGCATGGATCTATGAGCGCGCATTCTTCTGCGCGCTGCCGCCGGAGCGCCGCGCCGACTACGCGCAGCGCATGGGCGAACTGCTGCCGGCCGGCGGGTTGCTGGCGGGCATCTTTTTCATCGGCGCGACGCCGAAAGGGCCGCCGTTCGGCGTCGAACGCGGCGAGCTCGATGCGCTGCTCACGCCATACTTCGAGCTGGTCGAAGACGAAGCGGTCGACGACTCGATCGCCGTATTCGCCGGACGCGAGCGCTGGCTCGCCTGGCGGCGTCGCGGCTAACGCCACGCGCGCCGCTCTTGAGAGGTCCGGAGGGCGTCCCCATCTGGCGCGGTGGCGGGCGCGTAGTGCGTCCGCTTCCCGAAATCCGGGGAACGGACATCGTTTGCGGCTATAATTCAAGGCTTTGCAAGCGTTTACAAGATTTCAGCAGGCATTTGGAGTAAGAAAGGATCATGCCGATCTACGCTTATCGTTGCGGGTCATGCGGTTTCGGGAAGGACGTGCTCCAGAAGATGAGCGACCCCCAGTTGACGCAGTGTCCCGAGTGCGGAAAAGACACCTTTAGCAAACAACTCACGGCCGCCGGCTTCCAGTTGAAAGGCTCCGGCTGGTACGTGACCGATTTCCGCGGCAGCACGAGCGCACCGGCCGCGTCGGAAGCGAAGTCCGAGCCGGCCGCAGCCGCTGCCCCGGCTGCATCGGCTGCCGCGCCCGCGGCGCCCGCCGCAGCGCCCGCCGCCACGAGCCCGAGCGGTTCCGGCAGCGCCTAGTGGGACTGCCGCCCCCCGCGGGCGGCGTATCTACCGCGCATGGGCTTCGGCCCGCGCAGCTTTCTGGCGGTACACATGACGACGAAGAAATTCACACTCAAATCGGTGTTTCTGACCGGCCTGCTGGTGCTGGTGCCCCTGGCCATCACACTGTGGGTGCTCGGTCTGATCATCGGCACGATGGACCAGACGCTGTTGCTGCTGCCTACCTCGTGGCAGCCGGAACGCACTATCGGCTATCGCTTGCCGGGCCTCGGCGCGGTGCTCACGCTCGCGTTCATCTTCGTCGTCGGGCTGTTGACGCAGAACTTCATTGGGCAGAAGCTCGTGAAGTGGTGGGAACTGCTGGTCGCGCACATTCCGGTGGTCGGCCCGCTCTACACCAGCGTGAAGCAGGTGTCCGACACGCTGCTGTCGAGCAGTGGCAATGCATTCCGCAAGGCGCTGCTGATCGAGTACCCGCGCCGCGGGTCCTATACGATCGCGTTTCTGACCGGCATCCCGGGCGGCGACGTGGCCAACCATCTGAAGGAAGATTACGTCAGCGTATACGTGCCGACCACGCCGAACCCGACGTCCGGCTTCTTCCTGATGGTGCCGAAAAGCGAAGTGATCGAGCTCGACATGACGGTCGACGCTGCGCTCAAGTACATTGTCTCGATGGGCGTCGTGGCGCCGTCCGCGCCGCCGCCGGCGCCGGTGCGCCGCGCCACCGTCGAGCCTCCGCTCTAATGCCGGCGCGCAACGCTACATGCAGGATCGTCCGCGGCGCGCTGTTCAACCAATGTAAAACGAAAGACAAACATCATGTCGATGAGATCTGAATACTGCGGTCTGGTGACCGAAGAACTGCTGGGCCAATCCGTCTCGCTGTGCGGCTGGGTAAGCCGCCGCCGCGACCATGGCGGCGTCATCTTCATCGACTTGCGCGATCGCGAAGGGCTCGTTCAGGTCGTCTGCGACCCGGATCGCGCGGACATGTTCAAGGTCGCCGAAGGCGTGCGCAACGAGTTCTGCGTGCAGGTCAAGGGTGTCGTGCGCGGCCGTCCGGAAGGCACGACCAATGCCTCGCTGAAGAGCGGCAAGATCGAAGTGCTGTGCCACGAGCTGATCGTGCTGAACGCGTCGGTCACGCCGCCGTTCCAGCTCGACGATGACAACCTGTCGGAAACCACGCGCCTCACGCATCGTGTGCTCGACCTGCGCCGTCCGCAGATGCAGCACAACCTGCGTCTGCGCTACCGCGTCGCGATCGAAGTGCGCAAGTACCTCGACGAGCAGGGCTTCATCGACATCGAAACGCCGATGCTGACGAAGAGCACGCCGGAAGGCGCGCGCGACTACCTCGTGCCGTCGCGTACGAACCCGGGCCAGTTCTTCGCGCTGCCGCAGTCGCCGCAGCTGTTCAAGCAGCTGCTGATGGTCGCGAACTTCGACCGTTACTATCAGATCACCAAGTGCTTCCGCGACGAAGACCTGCGCGCCGACCGTCAGCCGGAATTCACGCAGATCGACTGCGAGACCTCGTTCCTGTCGGAACAGGAAATCCGCGATCTGTTCGAGGCGATGATCCGTCACGTGTTCAAGACGACGATCGGTGTCGAGCTCGACGAGAAATTCCCGGTCATGGAATACGCGGAAGCGATGCGCCGCTTCGGTTCGGACAAGCCGGACCTGCGCGTGAAGCTCGAATTCACCGAGCTGACCGACGCGATGCGCGACGTCGACTTCAAGGTGTTCAGCACCCCGGCCAACACGAAGGACGGGCGCGTCGCGGCACTGCGCGTGCCGAAGGGCGGCGAGCTGTCGCGTGGCGACATCGACAGCTATACGGAATTCGTGCGCATCTACGGCGCGAAGGGCCTCGCATGGATCAAGGTCAATGAAGCGGCGAAGGGCCGTGACGGTCTGCAAAGCCCGATCGTGAAGAACCTGCACGACGAAGCGCTGAAGGCGATCGTCGTGCGCACTGGCGCACAAGACGGCGACATCATTTTCTTCGCGGCGGATCGCGCGAAGGTCGTCAACGACAGCCTCGGCGCGCTGCGTCTGAAGATCGGTCATTCGGAATTCGGCAAGGCCAACGGTCTCGTCGAGTCCGGCTGGAAGCCGCTGTGGGTCGTCGACTTTCCGATGTTCGAATACGACGAGGAAGATAACCGCTACGTCGCCGCGCATCACCCGTTCACGAGCCCGAAGGACGAGCACCTCGAGTACCTCGAAACGGACCCCGCGCGCTGCCTCGCGAAGGCCTACGACATGGTGCTGAACGGCTGGGAAATCGGCGGCGGCTCGGTGCGTATCTACCGTGAGGAAGTGCAGAGCAAGGTGTTCCGTGCGCTGAAGATCAACGCGGAAGAAGCGCAGGCAAAGTTCGGCTTCCTGCTCGACGCGCTGCAATACGGCGCGCCGCCGCACGGCGGTATCGCGTTCGGTCTGGACCGCATCGTTACGATGATGGCCGGCGCCGACTCGATCCGCGACGTGATCGCGTTCCCGAAGACGCAACGCGCGCAGGATCTGCTCACGCAGGCGCCGAGCGAAGTCGACGAGCGTCAGCTGCGCGAGCTGCACATCCGTCTGCGTACGCCGGAACCGAAGGCGTAAAACCGCGGCCGCCGCGCGCGGCCAGCCAGCGGTCTTGCGTGTGCCGGCCAGCGGGCCGGCGGCCGCAAAAAAACCACACGAGCGAAACGAAAAGGCGCTGAGGTGATCTCCACCTCAGCGCCTTTTTCATTTTTTGCGTTAAAGTGAAGCCGCCGCTTTCCAGACCCTTTCGACCGTCATCCGACATGTACCGCGCGTCTCGTCGCGCCCAGTTTGAGCCATGCCGAAACCGCCGAAAATCCCGCAGTCCGTCCTCGTCATCATTCATACGCCTGCGCTCGACGTGCTGCTGCTCGAGCGCGCCGATCATGCGGCGTTCTGGCAGTCGGTGACGGGTTCGAAAGACCGGCTCGACGAACCGCTCGCCGACACCGCGGTGCGCGAAGTCGGCGAGGAAACCGGCATCATGATCGGCGGCGCACTGGTGCCGCGCAGCGGGTTGTTCGACTGGCAGTACTCGATCGACTACGAGATCTACCCGGAATTTCGTTACCGCTACGAAGCGGGCGTGCTCTACAACACCGAGCACTGGTTCAGCCTGCAGGTCCCCGAGTGCATCGACGTGACGCTCGCGCCGCGCGAACACACCGCGTATATGTGGCTGCCATATGAAGAGGCCGCATCGCGCTGCTTTTCGTCGTCGAATGCCGATGCGATCCTGCAGTTGCCGCGGCGGCTCGCCGCACGCCTGGTCGACCCGCAATCCGGCCCGCTGGCCGGGGAGCGTGGCCAGTGAGCGCAGGCGGCTCGGGCCGTTTCGCGCGTCTGCGCCACACGTTGCTCGGCCGTCGTTACTGGCAGCGCTACCGCTTCACCAGTAACAACGAAGTCGAGCTGCTGCGCTCCGGCGACGATTTCTTCGATGCGCTGATCGAGCGCATCGACGCGGCCGAGCACAACGTCGCGCTCGAAACCTACATTTTCTGCGACGACGAAGCCGGCCACGCGGTCAGCGAGGCGCTGCTTCGCGCTGCCGCGCGCGGCGTCAGAGTGCGCGTGATCACCGATGGCGTCGGCACCGCGCGCCTGAAGATGTTCGAGCAATGGCCGGCTGGCGGCATCGAGCATCGCATCTACAACCCGCATCTGTTCGGCCGCTTCGGCTTTTCTCGCACGCACCGCAAGCTCGCGGTGATCGACGATCAGATCGCGTATTGCGGCGGCATCAATATCGTCGACGATTACGAGAACAACGGCGAGAAGCTGCCGTACCGGCGCTGGGACTTCGCGGTCGAGCTGCGCGGGCCGGTGGTCGCCGACGTGCGCGATGCAATCGAGGTGCAGTGGCGGCGGATTCGCGTCGGCCATCGGCCGCTCGATTCGATGAAGCCCGACCTGTCGCCGCAGGACGCCAACTCGCTTGGCAGTCTGCGCAGACGCCGGCGACGCCGCAACGAGGCACTGTGGGCCGGCGGCGAGCCGTGCGTCGCATTCGTCGCGCGCGATAACCTGATCAACCGCCGCGCGATCGAAAAAGCTTATCTGGCCGCGATCGGCCAGGCACGCCACGAAATCCTGCTCGCGAATCCGTACTTCATGCCGGGGCGCAAACTGCGTCGCGCGCTGGTGTTCGCGGCGCGGCGCGGCGTGGTCGTGAAGCTGATCATCGGGCGCAAGGAGTTCAAGGCGCTCGATTACGCCGTGCCGTTCCTGTACCACGCGCTGTTGCGCGCGGGCGTGCAGATCGCCGAATACGAGAAGACGCTGCTGCACGGCAAGGTCGCGGTGGTCGATTCGAACTGGGGCACGGTCGGTTCGTCGAATCTCGATGCGCTCAGCCTGATGCTGAACAACGAAGCGAACGTCGTGCTCGTGAACGATCCGTCGATCCCCAAACTGCGCGACGCGATCCTCGACGCGTTCACGGACGCGCGCCCAATCGATGAAGCGCACTACGAATCGCGACCGGCGCGCGTGCGTGCGCTGAGCTGGATCGCGTACACGAGCTACCGCATCGCGATGAAGCTGCTGACGGTGGGCGGCTACGACTAATACCGCTCGCACGAGAGCCCGCGCTTGCCGCATCATGTCGGCCATCAATCGGCGCCAGCGAACCGGGGCGAAAAAATAGAACACGCGCGCGCCAATCGGCAACCATCGATTCAAGGCAAACGCCTCTAAAAATCTGATTGATCTGATGGTCGAAAGCCGCAAAATTAGAAGCCGGTTAGAAACCGGTTTCTAATAAAGTCCTTGTTTCGCGGACGGCAAGCATTCAATAATAGTACGGCCGTTCGATTTTCAATTCGGTCACATTAGAACGGTAAAACAGCTATGCGAAAAGGCGAACAAACCCGAGCCGCGATTCTTGACGCAGCACTCGATCTGGCAGGCCGAGACGGACTCGAAGGTCTGACGATTGGTTTGCTGGCCGAGCGCATGCAGATGAGCAAGAGCGGTGTGTTCGCGCATTTCGGGTCGCGCGAGGATCTGCAGATCGAGGTCGTGCGCGAATACCACCGCCGTTTCGAAGACGAGGTGTTTTTCCCGAGCCTGCGCGAGCCGCGTGGTCTGCCGCGCTTGCGAGCGATGATTTCCCGCTGGATCGAGAAACGCATTCAGGAAGTCACGACCGGATGCATCTACATCAGCGGCGCCGTCGAATACGACGACCGCGCGGACAGCCAGGTGCGCGAGCAGTTGGTGTCGAGCGTGACGACGTGGCGTGCGGCGCTCACGCGCGCGATCTCGCAAGCGGTGGAAGAAGGGCATCTGCGCGCCGATACCGACCCGCAGCTGATGCTATTCGAACTGTATAGCGTCACGCTCGGCCTGCATCACGACGCGCGCTTTCTGCATCTGCCGGATGCGGTGCGTCTCACGTGGGCCGCGCTGGAAAAACTGATTGATTCGTATCAAAGCGAAAGCCGTTAGCGGCGTCGCCGGAATCTACCGGAAACGCGCGGCGCAGAAGGTCCGACCACGGACCCGGGCAACGGCCTGGCTTTTTGTCAAACTAGGGAGAGAGAGTCATGGGACAGTACGCCGCGCCGCTGCGCGACATGCAATTCGTGTTGCACGAACTGCTCAACGTCGAGGCCGAACTTCGGCAAATGCCGAAGCACGCCGAACTCGACGCCGACACGATCAACGCGGTGCTCGAGGAAGCGGGCAAGTTCTGTTCCGAAGTGCTGTTCCCGCTCAACCACAGCGGCGACCAGGAAGGCTGCACGTATGCCGGCGACGGCGTCGTGACCACGCCGAAGGGCTTCAAGGAAGCCTATCGGCAATACGTCGAAGCCGGCTGGCCGGCGCTTGGCTGCGACCCGGAATATGGCGGCCAGGGGCTGCCCGCGTTCGTCAACAACGCGCTCTATGAAATGCTGAACTCGGCGAATCAGGCGTGGACGATGTATCCGGGCCTGTCGCACGGCGCGTACGAATGCCTGCACGCGCACGGCACGCCGGAACTGCAGCAGCGCTATCTGCCGAAGCTCGTCGCAGGCGTCTGGACCGGCACGATGTGTCTGACCGAGCCGCATTGCGGCACCGACCTCGGCATTCTGCGCACGAAGGCCGAACCGAATGGCGACGGCTCGTACTCGATCAGCGGCACGAAGATTTTCATTTCGAGCGGCGAGCATGACATGGCGGAGAATATCGTTCACCTCGTGCTCGCGCGTCTGCCGGATGCGCCGAAGGGCACCAAGGGGATTTCGCTGTTCATCGTGCCGAAGTTCGTGCCGAACGAAGCGGGCGAGCCCGGCGAGCGCAACGGCGTGAAGTGCGGCTCGATCGAGCACAAGATGGGCATCCACGGCAACGCGACCTGCGTGATCAATCTCGACAACGCGAAGGGCTGGATGGTCGGCGAGCCGAACAAAGGCCTGAACGCGATGTTCGTGATGATGAACGCCGCGCGTCTTGGCGTCGGCATGCAGAGCCTCGGTCTCACCGAAGTCGCATATCAGAACTCGCTCACGTACGCGAAAGAGCGGCTGCAGATGCGTTCGCTGACCGGCCCGAAGGCGCCGGAAAAGGCCGCCGATCCGATCATCGTGCATCCGGACGTGCGCCGCATGCTGCTCACGCAGAAGGCCTACGCCGAAGCCGGCCGCGCGTTCACGTACTGGTCGGCGCTGCAGATCGACAAGGAGTTGTCGCACGCCGACGAAGCGGAGCGCAAGGAAGCCGCCGACCTCGTCGCGCTGCTCACGCCGATCCTGAAGGCGTTCCTGTCGGACAACGCGTTCGAAGGCACCAATCACGCGATGCAGATCTACGGCGGCCACGGCTTCATCGCCGAATGGGGCATGGAACAGTACGTGCGCGACGCGCGCATCAACATGATCTATGAAGGCACCAACGGCATCCAGTCGCTCGACCTGCTCGGCCGCAAGGTGCTCGGCGACATGGGCGCGAAGATGAAGAAGTTCGGCAAGCTCGTCGCCGAATTCGTCGAAGCCGAAGGCATCAAGCCGGAGATGCAGGAGTTCGTGAACCCGCTCGCGGACATCGGCGAAAAGGTGCAGAAACTGACGATGGAAATCGGCATGAAGGCGATGCAGAACCCGGACGAAGTCGGCGCCGCGGCGGTGCCGTATCTACGCACGGTCGGCCATCTGGTGTTCTCGTACTTCTGGGCGCGCATGGCTCGTATCGCGCTCGACAAACAGGCGTCGGGCGATCCGTTCTACAAGGCGAAGCTCGCGACCGCGCGTTTCTACTTCGCGAAGCTGCTGCCCGAAACGGCGATGACGATCCGCCAGGCGCGCGCCGGTTCGAAGCCGATGATGGACGTCGAAGAAGCGTTGTTCTGACGCTCGCACATCGAGCGAGGCCACACACATCGCGCGAAGCATGACTGACGCTTCGCGCCATCGCACAACTCTCCGGAGAAACGACGTGAGCAATCTGATCATTCGCAAGGTAGCCGTGCTCGGCGCCGGCGTGATGGGCGCGCAGATCGCCGCGCACCTGATCAACGCCAAGGTGCCCGTGCTGCTGTTCGACCTGCCCGCCAGGGAAGGCCCGAAGAACGGGATCGCGCTGAAGGCGATCGAGAATCTGAAAAAGCAGTCGCCGGCGCCATTCGGCGTGAAGGACGACGCGCAATACATCCAGCCCGCGAACTACGACGACGACATCGCGAAGCTCGCCGAATGCGACCTCGTGATCGAAGCGATCGCCGAACGCATGGACTGGAAGCACGACCTGTACAGGAAGGTCGCGCCGCTCCTCGGCCCGAACGCGATTTTCGCGACCAATACGTCGGGGCTGTCGATCACCGCACTGTCCGAAGGTTTCGCGGACGAACTGAAGGCGCGCTTCTGCGGCGTGCACTTCTTCAATCCGCCGCGCTACATGCATCTGGTCGAACTGATCCCGACCGCGACAACGCGTCCGGAAATTCTCGATCAGCTCGAAACCTTCCTGACCAGCGTGGTCGGCAAGGGCGTCGTGCGCGCGAAAGATACGCCGAACTTCATCGCGAACCGCGTCGGCGTGTTCTCGATCCTTGCGGTGATTGCCGAAGCCGCGAAGTTCGGCCTGCGTTTCGACGAAGTGGACGACCTGACCGGCGCGCGCCTCGGCCGCGCGAAGTCGGCGACGTTCCGCACCGCCGACGTGGTCGGTCTCGACACGATGGCGCACGTGATCAAGACGATGCAGGACACGCTGCCGGACGATCCGTTTCTGCCGGTCTACGAAACGCCGGCCGTGCTCGCCGAACTGGCGAAGAAGGGCGCACTCGGTCAGAAGACCGGCGCCGGCTTCTACAGGAAGGAAGGCAAGGCGATCAAGGTGCTCGATCCGAACACGGGTGCGTATATCGACGGAGGCGGGAAGGCAGACGAACTCGTCGGCCGCATCCTGAAGCGTCCGGCTGCCGAGCGGCTGAAGCTGTTGCGCGAAACGCAGCACCCGCAGGCGCAGTTCCTGTGGTCGATCTTCCGCGACGTCTATCACTACATCGCCGTCCATCTGGAATCGATCGCCGACAACGCGCGCGACGTCGATCTCGCGATCCGCTGGGGCTTCGGCTGGAACGAAGGTCCGTTCGAAGGCTGGCAGACGGCCGGCTGGAAGCAGGTCGCCGAATGGGTGCAGGAAGACATCGCGGCGGGCAAGGCGCTCGCCAACGTGCCGCTGCCGTCATGGGTGCTCGAAGGCGCGGTTGACGAGAAGGGCGGCGTGCACACGGCTGAAGGCTCATGGTCGCCGGCCACGCAGACCTTCGTGCCGCGCTCGTCGCTCGACGTGTACAGCAAGCAGGTGTTCCGCGCGCCGCTCGTCGGCGAAACCGGCGCCGATCCGAAGACCTACGGCAAGACGCTGTTCGAGACCGATGCAGTGCGCGCATGGGTCGACGATCGCGCGGGCGAGGACGACGTGCTGATCGTGTCGTTCAAGAGCAAGATGAACACGATCGGACCGGCGGTGATCGAAGGGCTCACGCAGGCGATCGAACTGGCCGAGAAGGACTACAAGGCCCTCGTCGTGTGGCAGCCCACATCGCTGAAGCTCGGCACGCCGGGCGGTCCGTTCTCGGCGGGCGCGAACCTCGAAGAAGCGATGCCCGCGTTTATGATGGGTGGCGCGAAGGGCATCGAGCCGTTCGTGAAGAAATTCCAGCAGGGCATGCTGCGCGTGAAGTACGCGAACGTGCCGGTGATTTCGGCGATCTCGGGCATCGCGCTCGGCGGCGGCTGCGAACTCGCGCTGCACAGCGCGAAGCGCGTCGCGCACATCGAGAGCTATCTGGGTCTCGTCGAAGTCGGCGTGGGTCTGGTGCCGGCGGGCGGCGGCCTGAAGGAAGCGGCGCTGCGCGCGGCCGAAGCGGCAAGCCAGGTCGGCGCGACGAACGATCTGCTGAAGTTCATGCAGAAGTCGTTCGAGAACGCGGCGATGGCGAAGGTGTCGACCTCCGCGCTCGACGCCCGCGCGATGGGCTACCTGAAGCCTTCCGACACGATCGTCTTCAACGTGTTCGAACTGCTCGACGTCGCGAAGAAGGAAGCGCGCGCCCTCGCCGCGGCGGGCTACCGTGCGCCGCTGCGCGCGACGCAAGTGCCGGTCGCGGGCCGCTCGGCGATTTCGACGATCAAGGCGTCGCTCGTCAACATGCGCGACGGCCACTTCATCAGCGAGCACGATTTCCTGATCGCGAGCCGCATCGCGGAAGCGATGTGCGGCGGCGACGTCGAAGCGGGCAGCCTCGTCGACGAAGAATGGCTGCTGCAACTCGAGCGTCGCGCGTTCGTCGAGCTGCTCGGCACGCAGAAGACGCAGGAACGGATCATGGGCATGCTGCAGACCGGCAAGCCGGTGCGCAACTGAGCGACTTGCCGACAAAGGAGATTCCCAAATGGCAAAGCAATTGCAAGACGCATACATCGTCGCCGCGAGCCGTACGCCGATCGGCAAGGCGCCGCGCGGCATGTTCAGGAACACACGTCCGGATGAGCTGCTGGTTCACGCGATCAGGTCGGCCGTCGCTCAGGTGCCCGGCCTCGACACCGGCGTGATCGAAGACGCGATCGTCGGTTGCGCGATTCCGGAAGCGGAGCAGGGTCTGAATGTCGCGCGAATCGGCGCGCTGCTCGCGGGCCTGCCGAACACGGTCGGCGGCGTCACGGTGAACCGCTTCTGCGCGTCGGGTCTGACCGCGCTCGCGATGGCCGCGGACCGCATCCGCGTCGGCGAGGCCGATGCGATGATCGCGGGCGGCTGCGAATCGATGAGCATGGTGCCGATGATGGGCAACAAGCCGTCGCTGTCGCCGCATATCTTCGATCGCAACGAAGACGTCGGCATCGCGTACGGCATGGGCCTGACCGCGGAGAAGGTCGCCGAGCGCTGGAAGATCAGCCGCGAAGCGCAGGACGCGTTCTCGGTCGAATCGCACCGCCGCGCGATCGCCGCGCAGCAAGCCGGCGAATTCAACGACGAAATCGCCGCGTACACGCTCACCGAGCGGTTTCCCGATCTCGCGACCGGCGAAATCAGCGTGAAGGCGCGCGACGTGTCGCTTGACGAAGGTCCGCGCACGGACACGTCGATGGAAGGCCTGGCGAAGCTGCGCGCGGTATTCGCGAACAAAGGCTCGGTCACGGCCGGCAACAGCTCGCAGACGTCGGACGGCGCGGGCGCGTTGATCGTCGTGTCGGAAAAAATCCTCAAGCAGTTCAACCTGACGCCGCTCGCGCGCTTCGTCAGCTTCGCGGTGCGCGGCGTGCCGCCGGAAATCATGGGCATCGGCCCGAAGGAAGCGATTCCGGCCGCGCTGAAAGCCGCCGGCCTGAAGCAGGACGACCTCGACTGGATCGAGCTGAACGAGGCGTTTGCCGCGCAGTCGCTCGCGGTGATCCAGGACCTCGGCCTCGATACGTCGAAGATCAACCCGCTCGGCGGCGCTATCGCACTGGGCCATCCGCTCGGCGCGACCGGCGCGATTCGTGCGGCGACCGTGGTGCACGGCCTGCGCCGCCGCAACTACAAGTACGGCATGGTGACGATGTGCGTCGGTACCGGCATGGGCGCGGCGGGCATCATCGAGCGTCTGTGAGCCGCTGATCGAACGGGGATCCCTCTGTGATCCACCAGGGACCGCGCAACGGTTCGCAGGCCGCCCGGCTTGCGAACCGTTTTTACATTCAGCAGGAGCACAAGGAGATGAACGGGATGACGACGGATATTCTGGTCGAGCGCGCCGACGCGGTGCTGACCATCAGCTTCAACCGGCCCGCCAGGAAAAACGCGATCACGGCCGCGATGTATCAGACGATGGCCGACGCGCTCATAGAAGCGCAGGGCGACGCGTCGGTGCGCGCGATCCTGATTCGCGGCAGCGCGGGCATGTTCAGCGCGGGCAACGATCTCGAGGACTTCATGAAGTCGCCGCCGGTTGGCGAAACCTCGCCGGTGTTCCAGTTCCTGCGCACGCTGGGTTCTGCGGAAAAACCGGTGGTGGCGGCGGTCGCGGGGCCGGCGGTCGGCATCGGCACGACGCTGCTGCTGCATTGCGATCTGGTCTACGCGGCCGACACCGCGAGCTTTTCGCTGCCGTTCACGCAGCTCGGGCTGTGCCCGGAAGCAGCGTCGAGCCTGTTGCTGCAGCGCGTGGCCGGCTATCAGGCGGCGGCGGAAAAACTGCTGCTCGGCGAGGCGTTCGACGCGGCCGAAGCGCACCGCATGGGCTTCGTGAATCGCGTGCTGCCGGCGGGCGAAGTCGACGCGTTCGCGGCGTCGCAGGCCGCGAAGCTGGCGACGCTGCCGGCGTCGTCGTTGCGCGTGACGAAGAGCCTGATGAAGCGCGCGAGCCAGCAGGAACTGCAGACCCAGATGACCGAGGAAGCCGTGCACTTCGGCAAGATGCTGCTTGCGCCCGAAGCGCGCGAGGCGTTCAAGGCGTTCTTCGAGAAGCGCAAGCCGGATTTTCGGCGGTTCGACTGAGGGGTGTGCGACGCAGGCGGGCTTCGTGTGGGTTAGCCGTGAATCGTCGCTGCGCCGCGTCAATCGCTCAAACTTGCTGGTGCCACGTGTCGTAATCGACGTAGCTGCCTTCGCGGCAGAAGCTCACGAGCCGCACGCCCGCCTCACGCGCGATCGCAATCGCGAGCGACGACGGCGCCGAGATCGTCGCGACCATCGGCACGTCGATGCGCGCGGCCTTGCGCACCAGCTCGTAGCTCGCGCGGCTCGACAGAAACACGAAACCGTCACGCGTATCGGCGCGATCGAGCACGAGCTGGCCGATCAGCTTGTCGAGCGCGTTGTGGCGGCCGACGTCCTCGAACGCATGGTGGATCGCGCCTTGCGCGTCGCACCACGCGGCCGCGTGCAGTCCGCCCGTCAAACGAGTGAGCGCCTGGTGCTCGGGCAGCGCGCGCGCGGCGCGTGCGATCGCATCAGGCGCGAGCCGCTGCAAGAAGCCAGTGTCGGGTACACGCTGCGGTTTCAGATCCAGCAGATCGATGCTTTCGATGCCGCACACGCCGCACCCGGTGCGCCCGGCGAGCGCGCGGCGCTTTTCCTTCAAACCGGCGAATGCCTGCTGCACGACCTGCAATTGCACCTCGGCATGCGGCAGCTCGCCGTCCTCGTGCAGTTCGACCTCGATGTCCTGAATGTCGCTGCCGCGCTCGACGATCCCCTCCGAAATCGCGAAGCCGACCGCGAACGCTTCGAGATCGCGCGGCGTGCACATCATCACCGCGTGCGAGATGCCGTTGAACACGAGCGCGACGGGCCACTCCTGGCCGACGTGATCGGTGGCGGTTTCAACCGCCGCGCCACGATGGCGGCGCACTTCGAGTTGCACTACGCCGGGTTGTTCGTCGCTGTCCCGGGCGTGGGGCTGGGCCTTCGCCCCCACGGTTGCGCGATCGTTTTCCTGTCCGTTCAAGCTGCTTTACTCCTGTATCATGCCGCGCGTCAAAGGGTGCGCCGGCCTCGCCGTATGCTTCGCGGCGGCCGCCGCGCTGGGCGCCGTCGCGCGAATAAGGTTCTAAAATACCTCAAGCGACGCCCGCACGCTGTCCGTCACCGACAAGGAGCACTGACATGGGACTCAACGAAGCACCGCTTCTGTTCGACTTCGAAGTCGCGTCTTCGGAGAATTTCACTTATATCCCGATGTCGGTGCGCTTCAATCTCGACCGTTTCGGGCTGCGCATCACGCTCGCGCAGTGGCAGCAACTGCCGCTCGAAGATCGCAAGCTGCTCGCGCGTTTCCCGGTCGAAGAAGACACGCAGATCGAACCGAATTTCGATCACGCGCTGTTCGAGATGCTGCGCACGCACGCGAACGTCGAACCGGAGTGGTTTACGCCGGAGGAGTCGCCGGCCTGGCGTCAAACCGACAGCGTGCCCGACGGTGTCGCGCATCAGGCGGGGCTGGCCGGTCTCGCCGCGCCGAGCGTCGCGCGCTGGGCCGAGCTCGATCCTTTCAAACGCTATGTGCTCGCGAAGCTGTCGCGCAAGCCCGAGGCGAGCCACGATTTCGTCCCGGCAATGAAGGAATTTGGAGCGGCCGGCTAGGCGCGGCCGGCTAGGTGCGGCCGGCTAGGTGCGGCCGGCTAGGTGCGGCCGGCTAGCCGCTCCCAGCCAGGCGCCCCCACCAACTCGCAGCCTTCCCCCAAATCATCAGATTTTTTTCACGCCGACCCTCAACCCGCTTCCGATCGCTGCCGATAACCAAAGGTTGGCGCGTAAAAGACTTGCATCGATGCGGCCCGACGCACCGGCAGCGAGCGCGCTCTCCCGCCCTCGGAACGATTGACGTTCGGAACCCATGAATCCTTTTCTATCGAAGCGACTGCTGATCAATATTGCGGTCGTGGTCGTCGCGGTCGGTGCAAATGCGTTCGTCGCGTACACGCAGATTCGCGGGCAGCGCGACGCCGATGCGCGCCTCGCGCGCTCGACCAGCGTGCGCCAGAACCTTGATGCGTATCACGCCGCGCTCGATCACGCATTCGCCGCTCTGCACCGCCTGAAAGAATCGGGCAAGCCGGTGCCGCCCGACGCGGCCGCTTCGATGACGAACACACTCGCGAGCCGCGAGCAATCACTGCGCGACGAGCTCGCGAGCGAGCCGTACATGTCGGGGGCGCTCGCCAGCCTGAGCGCGGCGCGGCACGCGTTGCAGCACGATCTCGAGGACACGCTGCGCAACCATGCGAGTGACCTGCCAGGAGCGGCAAGTGCGGCGTCGGGCGCGGCGCACGCGGCATCGACCGAAGCACCAGGGGCGGCCCCCCTCGACGCGCCATTCGAGGCATCCCTCGACCCTGCGCCGTCGAACTCGCATCTTGCCCCCGCGCTAGAGCGTGTCGAAGCCGCGCTCGCCACGTTGCGCGGCGAGGAAAACCGCTCGTTGCAGAGCTGGCTCGCGGCATCGGCGAGCGACAGCGAGCGCGCGACGTTCGTGCTGCTCGTGACGATGCTCACCGGCAGCGTGCTGCTGTTCCTCACGTTCGGCGTGCGCGAGAACAGCGCGCGCGAAAAACTGCGCAGCGCCCGCGCGCTGGTGCGCAACGACGAGCGTTTTCGCAGCCTGTTCGACGATCACACCGTGCCGATGTACATCTTCGATCGCGACACGCTGTGCTTTCTCGCCGTCAACAAGGCCGCGATCCAGCAATACGGCTACACGGAAGAGGAGTTTCTGGGCATGACGATCCGCGCGATCCGCCCGAACTCGGAAATCGGCCGCCTGGAGACGCACCTGCAGCGTAGCGCCGACCTCCGCCAGAGCCACACGATGGCGGGCATCTGGCGGCATCGGCGCAAGGACGGCTCGATCCTCAGCGTCAACGTGTCCTATCACGCACTGAACTTCATGGGCCGCGACGCCTCGTTCGTGCTGGCGGACGACGTGACCGACCAGATCAACGCCGAAGCCGAAGCGCAACGCTCGAATCAGATGCTCGAAGCGGTGATCGACAACATTCCGCAGCGCATCTTCTGGAAGGACCTGAACTCGCGCTATCTCGGCTGCAACATGGCATTCGCGCGCGACGCAGGGCTCGCGTATCCCGAACAGGTGGTCGGCAAGAGCGACGCCGACCTGGCGTGGCGCGCGTTCGCCGACCTGTTGACCCAGCACGATCGCGAAGTCGTGAATACCGGCGTGCCCAAGATGAACTTCGAGGTCGACTTCGTGATCGACGGCGTGCATCGCACGACGGTCACGAGCAAGCTGCCGTTCACCGACGGCGACGGTCAGGTGATCGGCGTGCTCGGCTCGTACACCGACATCACAGAGCGCAAGCGCGCCGATCTCGCGCTGCGTCTGCAAAGCCGGGCGCTCGACGCGAGCGTCAACGCGATCCTGATCACCGCGCCGTCGCCGTCGGGCAATCTGATCGAATACGTGAATCCGGCGTTCATGCGCATCACCGGCTACGATCCCGCCGAGGTGATCGGCCAAGACTGCCGCGTGCTGCAACGCGACGACCGTGACCAGGAAGGCGTCGCGTTGATCCGCGAGGCGCTCGCGGCGAATCGCGAGGTCAGCGCGGTGGTGCGCAACTATCGCAAGGACGGCGCGCTGTTCTGGAATCAGCTGTTCATCGCGCCGGTACCGAACGCGGAAGGCGTGATCACGCATCATATCGGCGTGGTCAACGACGTGACCGAGCTAATCCGCTATCAGGAGCAGCTCGAATACCAGGCCAACTACGACGGCCTTACGCGGCTGCCGAACCGCAACCTGCTGCGCGACCGACTCGAACATGCGCTCGTCGTCGCGCAGCGGCATCATTCGGGCGTCGCGGTCGTGTTCCTCGATCTCGACGGCTTCAAGAACGTCAACGACAGCCTCGGCCATAGCGTCGGCGACCGGCTGCTCGGCGTAGTCGCCGAACGGCTCGCGCGCTGCTCGCGCACTAGCGACACGGTTGCGCGCCACGGCGGCGACGAGTTCGTGATCGTGATGACCGACACCGTCGACGAGCAATCGCTGATCACGTGGATGGAGCGCGTGCGGGCGTCGATCGCCGAGCCGGTGTGGCTCGACGGCACCGAGCTGTACGTCGGCTGCAGCATGGGCGCAAGCCTGTTCCCGCAGGACGGCGAGGATGCCGAAACGCTGATGAAGAAGGCCGACGTCGCGATGTATCGCGCGAAGGACATGGGGCGCAACACGTTCCAGTTCTATCAGCCGGAGATGAACGCGAGCGCGGGCGCGCGCCTGAATCTCGAACGACGCCTGCGCCGCGCGCTGCGCGACAACGAGTTCCTGCTGCACTATCAGCCGCAGGTCGATATCGGCAGCGGACAGATCGTCGGCATCGAGGCGCTGGTGCGCTGGCACGATCCCGAGGTCGGGCTCGTGCTGCCGTCGTCGTTCATTCCGCTCGCCGAGGAAAGCGGGCTGATCGGGCCGCTGTCGGAGTGGGTGCTGCGCGAGGCGTGTCGGCAGAACAAGGCGTGGCAGGATCAGGGCTTGCCGCCGGCGCGCGTGTCGGTGAATCTGTCGGCGCGGGTGTTCCAGCAGCGTGACATCGCGAAGCTCGTGATGCAGGTGCTCGACGAGACCGGACTCGAACCGAAGTACCTCGAACTCGAGCTGACCGAAAGCACGATCATGCGCAACGCGGAAGAAGCGGTGTCGATGCTCAACGAACTGCACGCGCTCGGCATCGGCCTCGCGATCGACGACTTCGGCACCGGCTATTCGAGCCTCAGCTATCTGAAGCGCTTCCCGGTGGACCGCTTGAAGATCGACCGCTCGTTCGTGTCGGATATCGGCGTATCGGGCGACGATGAGACGATCACGTCGGCGATCATCGCGCTCGCCCATTCGCTGAAGTTGCAGGTGATCGCCGAGGGCGTGGAAACGTCCGCGCAACTCGACTTCCTGAAGGAACGCGCGTGCGACGAAATGCAGGGCTTCTATTTCGCGAAGCCGCTATCGACGGAAGGGATTTCCGAACTGCTGCACGGCGGGCTGGTGGCGGAGCTGGAGCCGGTGTGAGGGGAGCGAGATGCGGCGACGGGTGTCGCCGCGCGTCGCGTCCAACGCCGGTCACTCCGCCGGCGTGTCCTTGAACACCGGCAGGCTTTCCGCGAACGCGGAAAACTTCTTGAGCCGCGGATGATCGGCCTTGCTGACCGCCTCCGGCAGCATCATGTGCGTGAACTGCCAGGCTACGGCGACGGCCACGTCCGCCGCGCTGAACTGCTGCTGCGTGTCGGGCAGCGGCCCTTCGCCCAACTCGCGTTCGAGTTCGGCATAGGCGGCGAGCAGTTGCGCGCGCACGCGCTCGACCCACGGTTCATGCTGCTTCTCCTGAGGCCGCAGATTGCGCTCGTAGACGATCTGCACGCTCTTTTCGCACGCGGCGAGCGCGAGACCCGTCAGACGCGCGGCGCGCAACGCCGCGTCGGCTTGCGTCGGGAACAGCGGGGCGGGGCCGGCGAGCGTTGCCAGATACTGCAGGATCACCGTCGAGTCCATCAGGATCGCGCCGTTGTCGGCGACGAGCGTCGGCGCCTTGACGACCGGATTGATCTTCGCGAACTGCTCGTAGGTGCGGAATACCGAAATCGACTGATGTTCGAAGTCGAGCGCGAGCAGCTTCATGCAGATGGCGACGCGCCGCACGTAGGGCGAGTCGAGCATTCCGATCAGTTTCATCTCGTTTCCATTAGAAGAGCGACTATGGGGCGCCCCGGCCTCGTGCGCTGATCGGCTGGAACGGCTAGCGGGTGGCGCGGCGCGTGGCGCGTGGAATCGCTAGCTTAAGCATCCTCGCCGGCTCAGTCCAGCGCGGGCAGCGCGCGCGGCCGGCGGTCGCTGTCGGTGGCAACGTAGGTGAGGATCGCTTCAGTGACCTTGACGACGTCCTGCGAGAGGCTCATCCGCTGCGCGTAGACCTCGACCGACACCGTCACCGACGTATTGCCGGTCTTCACGATATCCGCGTAAAAGCTCAGCAGATCGCCGACGAACACCGGTTGCTTGAACAGGAAAGAATTAACCGCGATCGTCGCGACCCGCCCATTCGCGCGACGGCTTGCCGGAATCGAGCCGGCGATGTCGACCTGCGCCATGATCCAGCCGCCGAACACGTCGCCATGAATGTTCGCATCCGATGGCTGCGGCATCACGCGCAGCGCGCACGGCTTGGACGGAAGTTGAAGAAGATCGGTCATCGGGACATCCTTGGGAAACGTATTCGAGTGTATTGACGCGCATTGACGGAACGGCTGGGCCAGTTCGACAGTAGGCCATGCAAAGCGCCGCCAGTCGGCTTCTGCGACAATAGAAAGATCAGGAATTGTACGGGAAAGCACCCAGCGAAGCGCGCGAGCCGCGCGCCGCTGCGAACTCCGGCAGCTCCACACTCTCCCCACGATTTATGCGCCGCGCTCCTTCGTCCGAACCCTCGCCGATTTCTACCGCACCCCGCAACGACTGGCAAACGATCTTGTCGCTGCTGCCATACCTTGCCACCTACAAATGGCGAGTCGGCTTCGCGCTCAGCTGCCTGATCGGCGCGAAGGTCGCGAACCTCGGCGTGCCGGTCGTGATGAAGCGCATCGTCGACAGTCTCGCGTCGGTCCGACATCTGACGGCGCTCGGCCGCGCGCAGGACGCGCCCGGCATCGTGCTGCTCGGCGGCGTCGGCTTGCTGGTGGTCGCGTATGCGGTGGTGCGGCTATCGACGTCGCTCTTCACCGAGTTGCGCGAAATGCTGTTTTCGAAAGTGACGGAAAGCGCGGTGCGCCAACTCGCGCTGAAGGTGTTCCGCCATCTGCACGGGCTGTCGCTGCGCTTTCATCTGGAGCGGCAGACGGGCGGCATGTCGCGCGATATCGAACGCGGCACGCGCGGCATCACGCAGCTGATTTCCTATTCGCTGTACAGCATTCTGCCGACGCTCGTCGAAGTCGGCCTCGTGCTCGGCTTTTTCGTCGTCAAATACGAGGCCTATTACGCGATCGTGACGTTCGTCGCGCTCGCGGTGTACATCGCGTTCACGGTGAAGGTCACCGAGTGGCGCACGCACTTTCGCCGCACGATGAACGAGCTCGATTCGAAGGCGAATTCGCGCGCGATCGACTCGCTGCTCAACTACGAGACCGTCAAGTACTTCGGCAACGAGGAGTGGGAAGCGAGCCGCTACGACGAGAACCTGAAGCGCTATCGCGCGGCGGCGATCAAGTCGCAGCGTTCGCTGTCGGCGCTGAACTTCGGGCAGCAGGCGATCATCGGCACGGGGCTCGTGTTCATCCTGTGGCGCGCGACCCAGGGCGTGATGGCCGGGCGTCTGACGCTCGGCGACCTGGTGCTGATCAATACGTTCATGCTGCAGCTGTATATTCCGCTGAATTTTCTCGGTGTGGTCTATCGCGAACTCAAGCAGAGCCTGACCGACATGGACCGCATGTTCTCGCTGCTCGGCTCGCCGCAGGAAGTGCCCGATGCGCCCAATGCGGTGGCTTTGCAAGTAAGCGGCGCGCAGGTGCGCTTCGATGACGTGAGCTTTGCGTATGAGCCCGCGCGGCAGATTCTGCACGGCGTGAGCTTCACGATCGCGGCCGGCACGACGACGGCGGTGGTCGGCCACAGCGGCTCGGGCAAGTCGACGCTCGCGCGGCTGCTGTTCCGCTTCTACGATCTCGACCGCGCGACGGGCGGCGCGATCCGCATCGACGGGCAGGATATTCGCGACGTCACGCAGGATTCGCTGCGCGCGTCGATCGGCATCGTGCCGCAGGACACGGTGCTGTTCAACGACTCGATCTACTACAACATCGCGTACGGTCGGCCGTCGGCGACGCGCGACGAAGTGATCGCGGCGGCGCGCGCCGCGCATATTCACGAGTTCATCGAGAGTCTGCCGAAGGGCTACGACACGCCGGTCGGCGAGCGCGGGCTCAAGCTGTCCGGCGGCGAAAAGCAGCGCGTCGCGATCGCGCGGACCATCCTGAAGAATCCGCCGATCCTGCTGTTCGACGAAGCAACGTCCGCGCTCGATTCACGCTCCGAGCGCGCGATCCAGCATGAGCTCGACCTGATCGCGCGCGAACGCACGACGCTGATCATCGCGCACCGGCTGTCGACGGTCGTGCACGCGCAGCAGATCATAGTGATGGACAAAGGGCGCATCGTCGAGCGCGGCACGCACGCGGAGCTGTTGCGCGCGAACGGTTTGTTCGCGCAGATGTGGGCGCTGCAGCAGCGCGCCGCGCAGACCACGGATGCGGTGGAAAGAGCGGAAGCGGTCGGGGCAGGTGAGAGCCCGGCGAAGTAAAGCTCAGCGCGCGCGCAGCAGCCGATCGAGCGCTTCCAGCTGCGCCTGGGTGCCGATGTTCTCCCACAACCCTTCGTACAGCTCGCCGCTCGCGAGCCCACGCGCGATGGTCCCGCGGTAATACGGGCTCAGCGCGCGCCGCGTGCCACGCGGCAGATCGCGGAACATGCGCGTGTCGTACAGCCCGAAACTGCCGAAAGTGAGGCGCGGCTGCGCGTCGAGCGACAGCATGCCGTCGACGAGACCAAAGTCGCCGTTCGGGTGAAACGGCGGGTTCGGCACCATCACCAGATGCATGCCGGGCTCGGGCAGCGCCTTCAGCGCGCCGGCGTGCGCGTGCAGCGCGGCGTAGTCGTAATCGGTGTACACGTCGCCGGCCACCGCGACGAACACCTGATCCGCGCCCTCGTCGGTCAGTAGCGGCAGCGCCTGCGCGATGCCGCCCGCGGTCTCCAGCGCCTCGTGCTCGGGCGAATAGCGCAGCTCGACCTGCCAGCGCGAGCCGTCGCCGAGCGCGGCTTCGAGCTGCGCGCCGAGCCACGCATGATTGATCACGATGCTACGGATGCCGGCCCGCGCGAGCCGTTCGATCTGCCATACGATCAGCGGCTTGCCGCCCACTTCGAGCAAGGGCTTCGGGCACGCGTCGGTCAACGGACGCATGCGCTCGCCGCGGCCCGCGGCGAAAATCATCGCTTTCTTTACGGACATCGTCATCGGTCAGAAGGTGTAGCCGATTTCCTGCGCGCGGCCGTCGAGGTCGTCGAGCAGTTTTGCGAACCCGCGCAGCGGCGCGTAACGCTCCGCCACCTTGCGTGCATAGCCGATGAAGCGCGGCAGGTCGTTCATGTAATGCGCCTTGCCGTCGCGGTAGTTGATGCGGCAGAACAGGCCGAGCACCTTGATGTGCCGCTGCAGCCCCATCCATTCGAGCTGGCGGTAGAACTCGCCGAAATCGGCATCGACCGGCAGGCCGGCTTTTTTGGCGCGCTCCCAGTAGTACACGAAGCAGTCGAGCTCGAACTCCTCGTCCCAGCTGAGGAACGCGTCGCGCAGCAGCGACACGACGTCGTACGTGATCGGTCCGTACACCGCGTCCTGGAAGTCGAGCACGCCGGGGTTCACCGGGTTGGGCGCCGAGGCGATCATCAGATTGCGCGGCATGAAATCGCGCAGCATGAAGCATTGCGGCTGCGCGCGCGCGCTCGCGATCAGCAGCGCGAACGTGCGATCGAGCTGCGCGCGCGTGGCGGCATCGAACTCGCGGCCAAGGTGCCGGCCGATGAACCACTCGGGCATCAGCTCCATCTCGCGGTGCAGGAACGCTTCGTCGAACGGCGGCAGCACGTCTTCGCGCGAGCTGAGTTGCCAGCGGATCAGCGCGTCGAGCGCGTCGCGCATCAGCGCGCGAGCCGCGCGCGTGTCGCCCGCGGCCTGCGCGTCGGTCAGCGCGCCCAGATACGACGCGGTGCCGAGATCGGTGACGAGCATGAAGCCCGCGTCGAAGTCGGCCTCGAGCACGCGCGGCACGTGCACGCCGGCGGCCTCGAGCAATTGCGCGATCTGCGCGAATTCGCGGCATTTTTCGGGCGGCGGCGCGTCGACGGCGATCAGCGTGGCCGCGCCGTTGCCTTGCGCCGCCTTACCGGCGAGCCGGAAATAACGGCGGAAACTGGCGTCGGACGAGGCCGGAACGAGGGTGTCGGGCTCGAGCGCATGGCGCGCCGCGTGGCCTTGCAGCCAGGCCTTGAGCAGGGAGAGACGGGTGTCGGTGAAATCTTGGGTGGAAGGCAGCGTCATGAAAAGCGGCGGCAAATTCTTGGGGACAACGTCTTGCCATATAATACCCCACGACTTTTTTGACGCGACTCACACGCCAGCTTTCGCGTGCTCCGTTTTACCGCCCGCCTTATTACTCGGCAAATTGGGAATCCAGACGTGCAGCCGACTCTAACGGTCGCGGTGTGCAGGCGGTGGATCGTGACGACGAAAGCTTGCGCACGGGTCGACTCGCCAAACGATACATGCCGCCCAGACAGCTTTCCGATACCACTCCTTCCTGTGCAGTAGTGCCGCGCAAAAGGCGGCTCGTCGCGGCGCTGATCGCCGTTCCGGGCCTGATGCCCGCGCTTGCGCACGCCCAGCTGGTGGGGGAAGCTGCGCAACCGCAGGCGGTCTATCCGCCGTGGGGCATGCAGCTCGCGCCGCAGCTCGAGGATCATCCGTTGCAGACGGGCCAGCGGCCGGCCACCTTCGTGCTCGGCGACCACGCGAGCGGCACGATCGACCAGGATCTGGCCGCCAAGGGCTCGGCGGAAGTGCGGCACAACACGTCCGTGATCAAGGCCGACGCGCTGCACTACGATCAGGACACGGACATGGCCGATGCGTACGGCAATGTCCACGTGATCAATACCGGCAATACCTTCATCGGACCCGAAGCGCATCTGCGCGTCGATTCGACCGAAGGCTTCATGACCGCGCCGAAGTACCACTTCACGCTGACGGGCGGCTCGGGCAGCGCGCAGCGCGTCGACCTGCTCGACGCCGAGCGCTCCGTGTTCACGAAGGGCACCTACACGGCGTGCGCGTGCACGGACAATCCGGCCTGGTACATCAAGGGCAGCGAGTTCGATTTCGACACCGGCGCGGACGAAGGCGTCGCCTATAACAGCGTGCTGTTCTTCCAGGGCGTGCCGGTGTTCGCGTCGCCGTGGCTGTCGTTCCCGCTGTCGGGCGATCGGCGCAGCGGCCTGTTGCCGCCCACGTTCTCGCTGAGCTCGACGAACGGTTTCGAGCTGTCGGTGCCGTATTACTTCAACATCGCGCCGAATCGCGATCTGACGGTCACGCCGCGTCTGATCTCGAAGCGCGGTGTGCAGTTGCAGAGCACGTTCCGCTATCTGTCGCCAACGTATTCCGGGTCGATCACCGGTGAATTTCTGCCCGACGATCGTCTGACGAAGACCAACCGCTACGCGCTGTACATCCAGCACAACCAGAATTTCGGTAACGGCTTCGGCGGCTACATCTATTACAACAAGGTTTCGGACAACACCTATCCGGAAGACCTGGCGTCGTCGGTCAACCAGTTCATGAACGGCACCCAGCTCCTGTATCAGCAGGAAGCCGGGTTGACCTACAACAACGGACCGTGGTCCGTGCTGGCGCGCGAGCAGCACTGGCAGACGCTGGAGCCGTCGGTCGCGCCGTACGGCCGCGAGCCGCAGTTGAACGTCAAGTACGCGAAGTACAACATCGGCGGCTTCGACTTCGGCGCCGAAGCCGACTACACGAACTTCCGCATCACCACCGGGGATCTGACCGAAGGCCAGCGGGTGCTGTTCAACCCGTACCTGTCGTATTCGGTGGTGGGGCCGGGCTACTTCGTCACGCCGAAGGTGCAGTGGCACTTTGCGTCGTACAACCTGAACAACATCGGCACCGATCTGGCGAACGTGCCGGGGGCGCAGAAGAATTTCACCGAGTCGATTCCGACCTTCACGTTCGACACGGGACTGACGTTCGAGCGCTCGGTGCGCATTTTCGGCGCGGACTATATCCAGACGCTGGAGCCGCGCCTGTACTACGTGTACACGCCGTACCGCAACCAGAACAACGCGCCGCTGTTCGATACCGCCGAATCCGACTTCGGTCTCGCGGAGATCTTCACGCCGAATACGTTCGTCGGTAACGACCGGATCGCCGACGCGAACCGCCTGACCGCCGGTCTCACCACGCGCTTCATCAACGCGGCCACCGGCGACGAACGCGCGCGCTTCGTGATCGCGCAGCAGTACTACTTCCGTGATCAGCGCGTCACGCTGACGCCGAGCCAGACCAGTACCCAGGCCACGCACTCGGACCTGATCGCGGGTGCATCGATCAAGCTGGGCGCCGGTTTCGCTTCGGAAACGGCGTTCCAATATAATGCGGACAATAACCAACTCACGAAGACGAGTGTCGGCTTCGGATTCAGTCCGGAGAGCGGCAAGGTCATCAACGTCGCGTACCGCTACACGCGCGCCAACACCACGCTCGACAACCAGCCGATCAATCAGGTGCTGATTTCGGGCCAATGGCCGCTGTCGCACCGGATGTACGGTGTCGGCCGGTTCAACTACGACCTCGGTGGCCACCGTATCGTCGACGGCCTGGTCGGCCTGCAATACGACGCGGACTGCTGGACGCTCGGCGCCGGCATCCAGCGCTACGCGAACGGCCTGAACTCGTCGGGACAGAATCAGTCGAGCACACGGTTTCTGGCGCAGTTGACGTTCAAGGGCTTGTCGAGCGTCGACAACGGGCTGATGACCGCGTTCCGCAGCAGTGTGGCCGGCTACACTCCGTTGCCGCCACCGCCACCGCCGGAGTCGCGGTTCACCAACTACGAATGACGGTCGCCCGGTCATTCACGGCTTGCGAAAAGACGGGCGAAGCGCCCGACATCATTGGAGTATCTGTGGCAATCATGAAACAGCTTCGCTTGGCAATACTCGCGGCGGGTCTCGTCGCCGCGGCGTCCTTCGTTCCAGTCGCGTCGGTACAGGCGCAGGCATTGGGCGGCAATAGCGGCCAGACGGTGGACACCATCGCCGCAGTGGTCAACAACGGTGTCATCACGCAGCGCGAGCTCGACGAGCGGGTCGGTCTGATCGCGCACCGGCTGAACCAGCAGAACGCTCCGGTGCCGCCGACGGACCAGTTGCGCCAGCAGGTGCTCACGCAGATGGTGCTCGAGCGCATCCAGTTGCAGAAGGCCAAGGAAGACGGCATCACCATCGACGACGCAGCCGTGCAGCGCACGCTCGAGCGTCTCGCGCAGGCGAACAACATGTCGCTCGCCATGTACCGCGCGCGCATCGAGGCGCAAGGCGTGCCCTGGACCACCTTCTCGAGCGACGCGCGCACGGAGCTGACGCTGTCGCGTCTGCGCGAGAAGGAAGTGGACAGCAAGATCACGGTGACGGACGCCGAGGTCGCGAACTATATCGCCAGCCAGCGCGGCCCGGGCGCCGGCCAGACGAACGACCTGCACGTCCAGCACATTTTCGTGAAGGCGCCGCTGAACGCGTCCGAGACCGACATCGAGGCGGCGCAGAAGAAGGCCGAGGGCTTGCTCGCCGAAGCGAAGGGCGGCGCGAATTTCGAAAAGCTCGCGAAAGCCAATTCGCAGGCGCCGGACGCGTCGAAGAACGGCGGCGATCTCGGCTTCCTCGCGCCGTCGAAGCTGCCGCCCGAGTTCGTGAAGGCTGCGTCGGCACTGCGTCCGGGTGAGATCAATCCGGATCTGATCCGCACCAACGACGGCTTCGAGATCGTGCGTCTGGTCGAGCGCCGTGCCGGCCAGGGCACCAGCGCGGACGCGCCGAAGCTCGTGCAGACGCACGTGCGCCATATTCTGCTGCGCGTCGGCGACGGTCTGTCCGAACCGCAGGCACGCCAGAAGCTGCTCGACATCCGCAACCAGATCGCCGCCGGCGGCGACTTCGCGAAGTTCGCGCGCACCTACTCGCAGGACGGCTCGGCGTCGCAAGGCGGTGACCTCGGCTGGGTCAGCCCGGGCGAGACGGTGCCCGAGTTCGAGCGCGCAATGAACTCGCTGCAGGACGGTCAGATCAGCGACCCGGTGCGCAGCGAATACGGCTACCACCTGATTCAGGTGCTCGGCCGCCGCGATGCGGAAGGCTCGATTGCGCAGCAGATGGATCTCGCGCGTCAGGCCATCGGCCAGCGCAAGGCGGAACAGGCATATGCCGACTGGCTGCGCGAGCTGCGCGATACCGCGTACGTCGAAGTGAAGCCGACCACGGCGAACGTGCAATAACAGAGCCAATGCGATGACCAGCGCTGCCCAGCCCCCCCACCGCCCGCTGCAGATCGCGATCACGACCGGCGAGCCCGCCGGCGTCGGTCCCGAGCTGACCGCGCAGGCGCTGGCCGGCGCGGCGGCGCACTGGCCGCAGGCGCAATTCACCGTGCTCGGTGATGCGCAACTGCTCGCTGAGCGGGCGCGCGCGGTCGGCGTCGATTGGGCCGCGCTGCTCGCGCAGGGCCCGCGCGTGCGGCTCGAACATCACTCGCTTGACGCACCAGCGCAGGCAGGCAAGCTCGACGCCGCGAACGGCCGCTATGTGCTCGATCTGCTCGATGCGGCGATCGACGGCGCGGTGGCCGGCAGGTTCGACGCGATCGTCACCGCGCCGCTGCAAAAAAGCACGATCAACGACGCGGGTGTGCCGTTCACCGGCCACACCGAATATCTGGCCGAGCGCACCCATACGCCGCGCGTCGTGATGATGCTCGCGGGCACCGGCAAGCGGCCGCTCCGCGTCGCGCTTGCGACCACGCATCTGCCATTGAAGGACGTGTCGGCGGCTTTGACGATCGAAAGCCTCGTCGCGACGCTGCGCATCATCGATCACGACCTGCGTCACCACTTCGGTTTGCCCGCGCCGCGCATCCTCGTGACGGGGCTCAATCCGCACGCTGGCGAAAACGGCTATCTGGGCCGCGAGGAAATCGACGTGATCACCCCGGCGTTGCAGCAGGTGAACAGCGAGGGCGTCGACGCGCGCGGTCCGTATCCGGCCGACACGTTGTTCCAGCCGCGTTATCTCGACGAAGCCGACTGCGTGCTCGCGATGTTCCACGACCAGGGCCTGCCGGTGCTGAAATTCGCGACGTTCGGCGAAGGGATCAACGTGACGCTCGGCCTGCCGATCATCCGCACGTCGGTCGATCACGGCACCGCGCTCGATCTGGCCGGCACCGGCCGCGCCGACGCGGGGAGCCTGATGGCCGCCGTCGACACGGCGGTGTCGATGGCGCAGCATCGTCGCGCGGGCTGACGGGCGGTTGATGTGAGCGGATGCGGCGCGCGTGACGCGCCGCGCGGCGACGTGTTTCCACCGGTACGTCTTTCATTCTCAAGCAGTTTCCTTTCTAGCGTTGCTCCGATGTCCACCAGCAGACAGCAAGGCCGGCACCAGGGCCATCTCGCGCGCAAGCGTTTCGGTCAGAACTTTCTGGTCGACATGGGCGTGATCGATTCGATCGTCGACGTGATCCGGCCGCAGCGCGGCGAGCGCATGGTCGAAATCGGTCCGGGCCTCGGCGCGCTGACCGAGCCGCTGATCGAGCGGCTCGCGACGCCCGAGACGCCGCTGCACGCGGTCGAACTCGACCGCGATCTGATCGGCCGTCTGAAAACGAAGTTCGGCAACCTGCTCGAACTGCACGCGGGCGACGCGCTCGAGTTCGACTTCGGCTCGCTCGCGGCACCGGGCGACAAGGCGTCGCTGCGCATCGTCGGCAATCTGCCGTACAACATTTCGAGCCCGCTGCTGTTTCATCTGGCGGCGTTCGCGGAGCGCGTGATCGATCAGCACTTCATGCTGCAGAACGAGGTGGTGGAGCGGATGGTGGCGGAGCCGGGCACGAAGGCGTTCAGTCGCCTGTCGGTGATGCTGCAGTACCGCTATGTGATCGACAAGCAGCTCGACGTGCCGCCCGAGTCGTTCCAGCCGCCGCCGAAGGTAGATTCGGCGATCGTGCGGATGATTCCGTACGAGCGGCACGAACTGCCGGTGGTCGACGAAAGCGTGCTCGGCGGGGTGGTCACTGCGGCGTTCTCGCAGCGTCGCAAGATGTTGCGCAACACGCTTGCCGCGCTGCGCGACACCGTCGATTTCGACGCGCTCGGCTTCGATCTGCAACGCCGCGCGGAGGACGTGCCGGTAGCCGAATACGTGAGAGTGGCGCAAGCGGTGGCGGCGCGCTCGGCCGCTGCGCCGGAATAGACTCGACGCTCGACGGCGGCGGGGCGCCGCCGTCGAGCCCGCTTACCGTTTCGCCGGTGCGTTGACGAGCGCGATGCCGCTCAGCACCAGCAGCGCGGCGATCAGAAAGCGCGCGCTGAACGACTCGCCGAGCAGCAGCACGCCGAAGGTGACGCCGAACAGCGGCGTCAGAAACGAAAACACCGACAGCCTCGACGCGATGTAACGCGTCAACAGCCAGAACCACAACAGATAGCTGACGAACGCGACGATCACGGCTTGATACGCGAGGCTCGCGAGCGCGAGCGGCGTCACGCTTTCCACGCGCACCTCGCCGAGCCCCAGCGCCAGCGCGAGCAGCACCACCGCCGACACAGTCAGCTGATAGAACAGCGTCTTGCTCGCGCTCGTCCGCGCGAGCCGCGAGCCGCGCACGACCACCGTGGTCGCGGCCCACGCGATGCCGCCGAGCACGCCGAGCGCATCGCCGGCCGCGCCCGCGAGCGTCGAGCCGTGGGCCGCGCTTGCAGCCGTGCCCGCGTCCGTGTGCAGGAAGCCGTCCGCGAACGCGAGCGCCATCCCCCCGAACGCGACGACGATGCCGAGCCACTGGATGCGCCGCATGCGTTCGCCATCGACGAACCAGTGCAGGCCGAGTGCCGTGAAACACGGCGCCGTGTACAGAAAGACCGCCATGCGCGACGCGCTCGTCAGCGTCAGGCCGAGAAAGATGCAGACGAACTCGGCCGCGAAAAGCACGCCCGCGAGCAGGCCCGCGCCGAGCGTGCCGTCATCGCGAAAGAGCGGTGTGCCGCGCGAGCGTGCCCATGCCCACACGAGCAGCGCCGCGATCGTCGAGCGCAGCCCCGCCTGAAAGACTGGCGGCACCGCCGCATTGGTGGTCTTGATCGCGACTTGCTGCAGCCCCCAGATTGCGCACAGGCCGATCATCAACAGGATCGCGAAGCTATCCGGGGCGCGGCGCGCGGGCAGGGCGGTGGTCGTGCTCATAGCGGTGCAGTGAAGAGGTGGAGAGTGCACGGCGAGCCGGTCGGTCCGGTGCGCGGCGAAGGCCATACGATAGCAAACCTGCCTGCGCGAGCCGAAGCCCTGTCTTCTGCGAGCGCGCGCCGAGCCGTAGGGATTTCGGTGGGCGCGCTCGGATGCCGGTCGTTGATGCGTCTGAGTTGCCTGATTTTCTTGCGGGCAACGCCGAGCGTCAGTCGTCGGCGTTTATTGATGGCGTCGGCACGAGGCAAGATTGCCGGGCGAATTCGCCCGGCGTCAATTCGCCGGGTGCAACGTGAAGCCGGGCTGTGTTTTCATCGTTCTGGCTGACAGCGCGACTCGTGCCCGCCACCGGACGTCAGTCGACTCGCCCCTTCTTCTGTATCAGCTCGATCTTGTACCCGTCCGGATCGGCGACGAAGGCGATGACAGTCGTGCCGTGTTTCATGGGCCCCGCTTCGCGTGTAACGACACCGCCGCGTTTCTTCACTTCCTCGCATGCCGCATAGGCGTCGTCGACTTCGAGGGCGATGTGACCGTAGCCGGTTCCGAGGTCGTACTTGCTCGTGTCCCAGTTGTACGTCAGTTCGATCGCTGCGCCTTCGGATTCGTCCTCGTAACCGACGAATGCGAGGGTGAACTTCCCGTCCGGGTAGTCGTTCTTTCGAAGCAGGCGCATTCCTAGAACTTCGGTGTAGAACCGGATCGATGCATCCAGATCACCGACTCGAAGCATGGTATGCAAGATTCGCATGAGGACTCCTTTGATAGTTTGTCGATAAATGCATCGACCTGCGGCAATTGTAAATGATTGCCGTATAGCGTGAGCCCGAAGCCGCGCCGCCCGCCCGGCCCACACCGGACTCGATGCGCCTCGTGGAATTCGATCGGACCTATTTGAACAAAAAAGTATAGGCAATAAGGGTTTGTGTGCGGTTGCCGGTTTGATATTAGCGTCCAACACTCAGCATCAATCCGGTTTGTCAGATATCAGTCTGATATATCGGACAATCGATGCGTGACCCGGCGATTCGTTGAGCGTGCAGACAGGCGCTGAAGCCGATTCGTCCGCTCCGGACCACTCTTCTCCGCTTAGGACCCTGCCATGAAGCTTGCCAAACGAGGCGCCCAAGCCGCCTTCCTGTTCGCTGTTGCTGGATTGCTCGCAATTTCTGGCTGCACCAAGGTTGCCACGCCAGGGCAGAGCGCAGCGGCATCCCCCTCGACGCTTCAGGCCGTGCTGCAGCGAGGCACGCTGCGCGTCGGCGACTGCCTGACGTTCGCGCCGTTCGGGTTCTATAACAAGGACGGCCAACCAGACGGCTATGACGTGGACCTCGCGAAGGAACTCGCGAAGCAGATGGGCGTGAAGCTCGAGGTCGTGAATACGACGAGCGCGAACCGGATTCCGAATCTGCAGACCAGCAAAGTGGATGTCGTGTTCTGCAACTTCACGCGTAATCTGGAGCGCGCGAAAGTAATCGAATTCACGACCCCCTACGTGGTTGCCAGCGAAGCACTGCTGGTCAGAAAAAATAGTGGCGTTCAGTCGATCAAGGACATGGGCGGTCGCACGATTGCGACGGTCAAGGGCTCGACCAATGGCGACGAAGTGCGCTCGCTGAATATCCCGATCAAGATCCAGGAATACGACAGCTCGCAGGCCGCGATTCTCGCCGTCAAGCAGGGGCAGGCCGACGCGATGATCGAGGACAACAACTTTCTCGCGTATCAGGCCAAGCTCGATCCTGAACTTGCCGTCACGAACGAAGCGCTGGTCCCGCTCGAATACAACGCGTTCGGTGTCAAGGCCGGCGATCAGGAATGGCTCAACTATCTGAATCTGTTCCTCTTCAACGTCAATGCGTCGAAGCTCAACGCGCAGCTCTACAACAAGTGGTTCGGCACCGATCCGCGCTACCCGCTCAATCCGCAGTTTTGAGGAGCGCGAGATGCCGATATCTAATGAAACCCGAACGATGCGGAGGGTGAGATGAGTTACGAGTGGCTCACTCTGTGGGGCTACGTGCCCGAGTTTTTGAGCGCGAGCTGGCTGACGTTGCAAGTCACCGTGCTGGCATTCGTACTGGCGCTAGTCCTCGGCTTGTTGACCGCGCTTGCCAGCGTTTCTCCGCTCGCGCCATTTCGGTTGATTGCTCGCGGCTACGTTGAAATCATCCGCAACACGCCTGTTCTCTTGCAGATTTTCATCGTTTTCTTCGGTCTGCCGTCGGCGGGTATTTCGCTCGACGCATACTGGGCGGGCGTCATTGCGCTCGGCGTCAACGTCGGTGCTTACCTATCGGAAGTGTTCCGCGCCGGCATACAGTCGGTGCCGCGCGGACAACTCGAGGCCGCCGGCATTCTCGGTCTCGAACGCGCGCAGATCTTCGTCGAGGTCGTGCTACCGCAGGCGACGCGCGCGGTCTATCCGGCCATCGTCAACTACCTGATCCAGTTGCTGCTCGGTACGTCGCTGCTATCCGCCATTGCGTTGCCGGAGTTGACCGGCACTGCGACCGTGATCAACTCGCGGACGCTTCTCTACCTTCAGACGTTCAGCGTGACGCTCGTCGCGTATCTCGTGCTCAGTAACGTACTGTCCTGGCTTGCGGGCCAGCTCGGAGCGCGGATCTTCCATCCTCCCCTCGTCATGCCGGCGCGCACCGGTTTCGGGACCGGCTTCATGCGCCGGACGAAACGGGCCTGATTCCCGGATTGGAGTTGGATCATGTCAGTCGAATTGCTGAAAACCAGTTTCTCCATCCTGCTGCAGGGTCTGGTGACGACGCTGTTGCTTTCCATTGCGTCCATCGTGGGCAGCACGCTGATCGGTCTTTTCGCCGCGGTCTTGCGGTCGTTCGGACCGTGGGGCACAGCCCGCATTGCCAGACTCTATACGGAGCTGTTTCGCGGCACGCCGGTACTCATCACGCTGATGTTCATCTATTTCGGCGTGTCGTACTTCGGTTACGCGATCGACGTCTTCGCAGCCGGCGTCATCGGCTTGAGCATCTATCAGGGCGCCTACATCGCCGAAATCTTCCGCTCAGGGATCGAGGCGGTACCCAAAGGTCAATGGGAGGTATCTCAGATCCTCGGCCTCACGCGGGCTCAGTCGTTCTCGTTCGTCGTGCTGCCTCAGACGGGAAAGATCGTGTTGCCGCCTCTCGTCGGTCAGTATCTGTCGCTCATCAAGGACACGTCGATCGTCAGCATGATCGGAATGTCCGAGTTGATGCATGGTGGCCAGGCCATCGTCGACCGGGTCGGAAAGCCCGTGGAAATCTACGGACTCGTCGCACTCATTTACTTCGCCGTGTGCTTCCCGCTCTCGCAATGGGTGCGCCACCATGACCGCAGGAGATTGTCGTGAGTAACCAAAGCCAAACCAGACCCATCATTTCACTGACGGGCGTCAGCAAAGCATTCGGTTCGACTCGGGTGTTGAACGAAATCAATCTCCAGGTTCGCTCGGGCGAGGTGCTGGTGCTCATTGGCGCATCCGGCTCGGGTAAGAGCACGGTCTTGCGAATCATGGCGGGATTGGAGACCACCGATTCCGGCGAGGTCTGGGTCAACGATGTGCCCATGCATGATCCGCGCCGAGCGCGAGAGATTCGCGGCCATGTCGGCATGGTCTTCCAGCAGTTCAATCTGTTTCCTCACAAGACCGCGCTCGGCAATGTCACGCTCGCGCTTATCAAGGCACGCCGCATGAGTCCGGACGACGCGCGCAAGCGCGCCATGGACACACTCGACCGTGTCGGGCTCGCGGACCGCGCGGAACACTATCCAAGCCAGTTGTCGGGCGGTCAGCAGCAACGCGTGGCGATTGCGCGAGCGCTCGCGGTCGAGCCCGGCATCATGTTCTTCGACGAGGCGACGTCCGCGCTGGATCCGGAGCTGGTCGGCGAGGTCACCGAGGTGATGCGTGGGCTCGCGCGCGACGGCATGACGATGGTCGTCGTTACGCATGAAATGGGCTTTGCCCGCAAGACCGCCGACCGCGTCGTCTTCATGGACAAGGGCGTCATCGCCGAGCAGGGCGATCCGGAACAGATCTTCGTCAATCCCGCGAACGATCGCACGCGGCAGTTTCTGCACAGAGTTCTCGACCATTGACCTGTCGCGGCCTGAAAGTCGCTTTCGCGGGTCAGCGCGCGATAAACTCCCGTCGCTTGAAAGACAACCGGTCGGATGAACGCTTTACGGAGTGAACGCATGGCTGTAACAGAATCGTCTCGGGCGAGAGGCGTGGATCGCGTCATCGCGATGTTCCGGCAATTGCACGTCGCCCAACGCCCGCTGACCATGCGCGAATTAATCGAGGCGACCGGCGCACCGCGTTCGAGCATTTACGAGCTGGTCGCGATTCTCGCGGAAGTGGGCTGGCTCGAGACGGCCGCGGATGGGAGCGTGTTCTTCGGGCGCGAGATGCACTACTACGGGTCCGACTATGCAACGCACAACGATCTGATCAGCCGCGCGCATCAATCCATTCTGGCATTGGTGCGGAAGTACGACGAGACCACGCAGCTGTGCATGCTGGAAGGCAACAAGTACACGGTCGTGTTGTCCGAGAACAGTGCCCGGCCATTCAACATCAGTTCGGACATCGGCGTGAGAGTGCCGATTCCGTGGACCGCCACGGGACGTCTGCTGCTAGGTCACCTGAATGCCGACGAGATTCGCGCGCTCATTCCGGCCGAAGATTTCATCCTCGACAACGGGGTGAATATCGAATTCGACGAATTCCTGAACGACGTGCAGGCCGCAAAAGAACGAGGCTACTGCTGCACCGAAGGACTCTCGAATGCGTTCAGGCTTTGTATGGCAGCGCCGATTCGCGACCGTGCGGGACTGCCTATTGCGGCGCTGTGTTTCATGACCGGCCGCGACACGAGCCCGGACAGGCGCGGCGTGATGCTCGCCGATCTGTTGCAGTCCGCGAAAGCGCTCTCGCATAGATAGCGCCCGGCCTCAAAGCGTCGGCAACAGCTCCGGCGGATGCGACTTCAGTGTCTGCCGCGCCTCGCGGAATTCCGGAAAAATCGATTCGACCGTCTGCCAGAAGCGCGGACTGTGATTCATCTCGCGCAGATGCGACAGCTCGTGCGCGACGACGTAGTCGATGATCGACAGCGGAAAGTGGATGAGCCGCCAGTTCAGGCGGATTTTGCCGTCGCTCGAACAACTCCCCCAGCGCGTCGCCGCCGAAGACAACGCATACGCGCGATAGTTGACGCCGAGCTTCTGCGCGTAGATCGCCAGACGCTCGCCGAACAGCCGCTTCGCCTCTCCTTGCAGCCAGCCCTGCACGCGATCCTTGATCTGCTGCGGGTCGGCTTGCAACGGCAGCGGCAATTGCAGCGACCCATGTTCGGCGCTGAACGCGAGCACGCCTTGCGGCGCGCCGAGCGTCACGCGCACCGGCTGACCGAGGTAGGGCACTTCGGTGCCGTCTTTCCAGTCGATCTTCGGCAATGCACGCTGCTCGACGCGCGTTTGCCATTCGATCAGCTTCGTAAAAATCCAACGCTGTTTTTCGGTGATCGCGGTTTCGATATCGGCGAGCGTGACCCAGCGCGGCGCGGTGATCGTGAGGCCGGTGCTGTCGATCGCAAAGCCGATCGAGCGGCGCGCGGAACGCTTGAGCGCGTAATGCAGCGTGCGTGAGCCGATGATGAGACGACGTAGCTTGCTGCCGTCCGGCGCGAGCGGTGCGGCGGGCGGCAGGGCCGGCGCTGAGCCCAATGAACCCGGCGCGGAAGGTGAAGGAGACGACGACGTCGACCCCGGCTCGGCGAAGAGCGGGAGATCGAGCTGCCGGTTTTCGAGCGCCGCGGCGGGCTGCGGCGTGGGAGACTTCTGCATCGGCTTCGCTTCGCGCAATACGCCTTCGGACTTCGAGGGCGTGGCGCGTCAGATGGGAGCGGCGGCGGAATCGTTAGCCGCCGCGCTGTAGGCAGTCGGATCGATGCGGCGCATCTCGGCTTCGATCCACTGCTCGACGCGCGTGTTCACTTCGTCGGGCGTGAGCCCCGTCGTGTCGATCGGCTTGCCAATCGACACCGTGACTATACCCGGATATTTAAGAAACGAGTTGCGCGGCCACACGCGGCCCGCGTTGTGCGCGATCGGCACGACGGGGGCACCGGTCGCGATCGCGAAGCGCGCGCCGCCGGTCTTGTACTTGCCCTGCTTGCCGGTCGGCGTGCGCGTGCCTTCCGGAAACATGATGACCCATGCGCCTTCGGCCATGCGGGCCTTGCCCTGGTTCGTGACCGATACGAACGCGTATTTGCCTGCCTTGCGGTTGATGTGAACCATCTTCAGCATGCCGAGCGCCCAGCCGAAGAACGGCACATACAAGAGCTCGCGCTTGAACACGTAGCACAGCGGGCGCGGCATGATCGCCGGAAATGCGAGCGTTTCCCACGCCGACTGATGCTTCGACAGCAGCACGGCCGGGCCGTTGGGCAGGTTCTCGAAACCTTCGATACGGTAGCGGATGCCGTTCAGGTAGCGCACCGTCCACAGCGTCAGACGACACCAGCCGGCCGCCATCCAGTAGCGGTTTTCCGCGGGCAGGAACGGAAACGCGATGAAGCATGCGGTCGCGTACGGCACCGTGACCACAACGAAATAAATCAGCAGCAGCAGGGAACGGATAAAGCGCATCGGCGTGGTCGGTGAGGGTTAGGAGCGCGCGGTGCGCGTTTACTCCTGAGCGTCGGCGAGAAAGTCGAGCGCGAACGCGCGCAAGTCGTCGTGCACGATCGTGCCTTCGGGCAAGCCGCCCGCGGCGAGAGTCTTGCGGCCCTTGCCGGTCAGCACCAGATGCACCGGGTGACCGAGCGCCGCGCCCGCCTGCAGATCGCGCAGAGAATCGCCGACTGTCGGCGTATGCGCCGGATCGATTTCGAATCGCTCGGTGATCATCTTCAGCATGCCGGGCTTCGGCTTGCGGCAATCGCAGTGATCTTCCGCCGTGTGCGGGCAGAAGAACACCGCTTCGATGCGCGCGCCGACCGCTGCCGCCATCCGGTGCATCTTCAGATGCATCGCGTTCAACGCATCCATGTCGAACAGACCGCGGCCGATGCCCGACTGGTTCGTCGCGATCACGACGCGATAGCCCGCCTGGTTCAGGCGTGCGATCGCTTCCAGCGAGCCGGGCAGCGCGACCCATTCGTCCGGCGACTTGATGAACGCGTCGGAGTCGACGTTGATCACACCGTCGCGGTCGAGGATCACCACTTTCTTGATCGGCATGGCGCGGTGCTCAGGCGGCGAGTCGGGAAATATCGGCGACGCAGTTCATCTGCTGATGCAGCGCGCCTAGCAGAGCCAGACGATTCGCGCGTAACGCGGGGTCTTCGGCGTTGACCATCACGTCGTTGAAGAACGTGTCCACCGGCTCGCGCAGCGCGGCCAGCGCCGTGAGCGCGCCGGTGTAGTCGCGCACGGCCAGTTGCGATTGCACGCGCGGGGTGACCTGTTCGAGCTGCGCGTTGAGCGCCTTCTCCGCTGCCTCGGTGAGCAAGCCGGGCTGCACGCCGCCATTCGTCACGCCTTCCGACTTCTTCAGGATGTTCGAGATACGCTTGTTGGCCGCCGCGAGCGACGCCGCTTCGGCGAGCGACGCGAATTCGCGCACCGCGTCGAGGCGCGCGACGAGGTCGTCGAGCCGCGTCGGGTTCAGCGCGAGCACCGCGTCGATTTCGCCGGCCGCGTAGCCGCGTTCGCGCAGCAGGCCGCGCAGGCGGTCCATGCTGAATTCGTAGATCGCGTCGGTCGAATCGGCAACGCTCGGCACACCGGCGAATTGCGCATAAGCGATGCGCAGCAGCTCGACGAAGTCGACGTTCAGCTGCCTCTCGACCAGAATGCGCAGCACGCCGAGCGCATGACGGCGCAGCGCGAACGGGTCTTTCTCGCCGGTGGGCTGCAGGCCGATGCCCCAGATGCCGACCAGCGTTTCGAGCTTGTCGGCGAGCGCGACGACGGTGCCGGTCGCGGTGGTGGGCAAGGCGTCGCCCGAGAAGCGCGGCTGGTAGTGTTCCGAGCATGCGAGCGCGACTTCTTCCGGCTCGCCGTCGTGGCGCGCGTAGTACGTGCCCATCGTGCCTTGCAGCTCGGGGAATTCGCCGACCATGTCGGTGATCAGGTCGGCCTTCGCGAGGCGCGCGGCGCGCGTCGCGAGCGCGACGTTGGCGCCGGTCAGTGCGGCGATCGCGCCGGCCAGCCCTTCGAGCCGCTCCACGCGTTGCAGCGCCGAGCCGAGCTTGTTGTGATAAACGACGTTCGCGAGCAGTGGCACGCGATCCGCGAGCGGCTTCTTCTTGTCTTGCGTGAAGAAGAACTTCGCATCGGCGAGACGCGGACGCACCACGCGCTCATTGCCTTCGACGATCTCGACCGGCGTCGCCGTCTCGATGTTCGACACGATCAGGAAGCGCGAGCGCAGCTTGCCGTTCGCATCGGTCAGCGCGAAGTACTTCTGGTTCGTCTGCATCGTCAGGATCAGGCATTCCTGCGGCACTTGCAGGAATTCGTCCTCGAAGCGGCACTCATAGACGACCGGCCATTCGACCAGCGACGTCACTTCGTCGAGCAGCGCTTCGGGCATCACGACCTTGTCGTCACCGCCTTGTGCGAGCAGTTGCGAGCGGATCGATTCCTTGCGCTTCGCGAAGCTCGCGATCACGCGGCCTCTGTGTTCGAGCGTTTCGGCATACGACTGCGCGTGCTGGATCTGCACGAAGCCTTCAGACAGGAAGCGGTGGCCGAGCGTGGTGTCGTCGGCGTCGATGCCGAGTGCGCTGACCGGCACGATTTCCTCGCCGTGCAGCGCGGTCAGACGATGCACCGGGCGCACGAACTTCACGCTCGAACCGTCGGGGCGCTGATACGTCATCGGATTCGGAATCGGCAACTTCGCGAGCGTTTCGTCGAGCGCGCCCTGCAAGCCGTCGGCGAGCGTCGCGCCCGGCGCCGCGTAGCGCAGGAAGAACGCTTCGGCTTTACCGTCCTGGGCGCGTTCGAGGTCGTTCACCGTGAAGTCGGGGAAGCCGAGCGCGGCGAGTTTCTTCGCGAGCGGCGCTGTGGGCTGGCCGTCTTTATCGAGCGCGACGGAAACCGGCAGCACTTTTTCGCGCACGTGTTTTTCCGGCGCGACCGCGCGCACGTTGTGAATCGTCACCGCGAGACGACGCGGCGTAGCAAAGCGTTCGAACGACGGCTCGCCTTCGATCAGGTCGCGCGCCGCGAGGCGCTGCGCAATACCTTCGGCGAAGGCGTCGCCGAGACGCGCGAGCGCCTTCGGGGGCAGTTCTTCGGTCAGCAGCTCGACGAGCAGGGTAGCGTGTTGAGATTGAGTCATTGGTTGAAGTTCTCGTCAGTCCTGGTCGATCTTGCGTTCGACTTTCAGCGGCGGCGCCCACGCGGGCATCGCGGCTTCCTGCTCGTCGGTGGTGAGGCCGGGCACGCCGTGCACCGGATTGCCGAGCATCGGGAAGCCGAGCTTTTCGCGCGAGTCGTAGTAGGCCTGCGCGACCACACGCGACAGCGCGCGAATCCGGCCGATGTACGCTGCGCGTTCCGTGACCGAAATCGCGCCGCGCGCGTCGAGCAGGTTGAACGTGTGGCCGGCCTTCAGCACGAGTTCATAGGCGGGCAGCGCGATCTGCGCATCGATCATGCGCTTCGCTTCCGCTTCGTAGCTGTTGAAGAACGTGAACAGCAGATCGACGTTCGCGTGCTCGAAGTTGTAGGTGGACTGCTCGACCTCGTTCTGGTGATACACGTCGCCGTAGGTCAGGCGGCGCAGTTCGGGGCCGTTCGGGCCTTGTTCTTCCCACTCGGTCCAGACGAGGTCGTAGACGTTCTCGACCTTCTGCAGATACATCGCGAGGCGCTCGAGCCCGTAGGTGATTTCGCCGAGCACCGGCTTGCAGTCGAGACCGCCGACCTGCTGGAAGTACGTGAACTGCGTCACTTCCATGCCGTTCAGCCACACTTCCCAGCCCAGCCCCCATGCGCCGAGCGTCGGGTTTTCCCAGTCGTCCTCGACGAAACGCACGTCGTTCTGCTTCAGGTCGAAGCCGAGCGCTTCGAGCGAGCCGAGGTACAGGTCGAGAATGTTTTCCGGCGCGGGCTTGAGCACCACCTGATACTGGTAGTAGTGCTGCAGACGGTTCGGGTTCTCGCCGTAGCGACCATCTTTCGGGCGGCGCGACGGCTGCACGTAGGCGGCGCGCCACGGCTCGGGGCCGATCGCGCGCAGGAACGTATGGACGTGGGACGTGCCCGCGCCGACTTCCATGTCGATCGGCTGGAGCAACGCGCAGCCCTGCTTGTCCCAGTAGGACTGCAAGGTCAGGATGATTTGCTGAAACGTGAGCATGAAGTGCCTTTCGGGCATGGGGCCATTCCGCGTGCGCCTAAGCGCGCGACGGGGCCGTGGAGCGAAGTGCTAAACCCGAGATTTTAGCGGAAAGGAAGGGGGGCGGCCCGTTTTGCGGGGTCGGACGGGCCGCGATGCGATTTTTGGGCGACAGGCGACGCGGCAAGGGCCGCGCGCACGTTCAGCTCGCCGCCAGCTCCGCCTTCGGCGAGAACGAATCGCTTTGCGCGATCGGCCAGTACGTCTCGAACAGGGTATAGCGATAGTTGCCGTTGAGCAGGTCGTCCGGTTCGAGATATTTGAGCAGATCCGACATCAGCCGCACCTCATGCGAGGACACGCGCCGCACGATGTGATGCGCGCGCAGCTCCGCCGGATGCCGGAGCCCGGCCGCCTGGATGATTTCCTGCAACGCGTGCAGCGTGTTGTGGTGGAAGTTGAACACGCGATCGGCCTTGTCCGGCACCACCAGCGCGCGCTGGCGCACCGGATCCTGGGTCGCGACGCCGGTCGGACAGCGGCCGGTATGGCAGGTCTGCGCCTGGATGCAGCCGACCGCGAACATGAAGCCGCGCGCCGCGTTGACCCAGTCCGCGCCGATCGCGAGCGTCTTCGCGATATCGAACGCGGTGATCATCTTGCCGCTCGCGCCGATGCGGATGCGTTGCCGCAGACCGATGCCGACCAGCGTGTTGTGCACGAGCAGCAGCCCCTCCTGCAACGGCACGCCGACGTGATCGGTGAATTCGAGCGGTGCCGCGCCCGTGCCGCCTTCCGCGCCGTCCACGACGATGAAGTCCGGCAGAATGCCCGTTTCCAGCATCGCCTTCGCGATACCGAAGAATTCCCACGGATGCCCGATGCACAGCTTGAAGCCGGTCGGCTTGCCGCCCGACAGCGTGCGCAGCCGCTCGACGAATTCGAGCAGCTCGCGCGGCGTCGAGAACTCGGAGTGCGTCGCCGGCGAGATGCAGTCGCGGCCCATCGGCACGCCGCGCGTCTCGGCGATTTCGGGCGTGATCTTCGCGGCCGGCAGCACGCCGCCGTGACCGGGCTTCGCGCCTTGCGACAGCTTCACCTCGATCATCTTCACCTGCGGTTCGGCGGCCTGCTTCGCGAACTTCCCGGCGTTGAAGGTGCCGTCGTCGTTACGGCATCCAAAATAGCCGGACGCGATTTCCCAGATGATGTCGCCGCCATGTTCGCGATGATATTTCGACATCGAACCTTCGCCGGTGTCGTGCGCGAAGTTGCCCTTCTTCGCGCCGAGGTTCAGCGCCATGATCGCATTGGCCGATAGCGAGCCGAAGCTCATCGCCGACACGTTGAAGATCGACATCGAATATGGCCGCGCGCGATCGGGGCCGACGACGATGCGAAAGTCGTGACCGTCGAGCGTGGTCGGCGCGAGCGAGTGGCTGATCCATTCGTGCGCGACCGCCTTCACGTCGATCCGCGTGCCGTACGGGCGGCTGTCGACATCGTTCTTCGCGCGCTGGTAGACGATGCTGCGTTGCGCGCGCGAGAACGGCTTTTCGTCTGTATCGTCTTCGACGAAATACTGACGGATTTCGGGGCGGATGAATTCAAAAATGAAACGCAGGTGGCCCCACAGCGGGTAATTGCGCAGGATCGCATGGCGCTGTTGGCTCAGGTCGAACACGCCGAGCGCGACGAGCGCGGCCGGCACGAGGATCCAGAACCACGACAGGCGATGCATCGCGGCGAGCGCGGCACATGCCGCGGTGAGCGCGATTGCGCACCACATGGCCAGATAGCGTCGAGAAAACATGGGGACTCCAGTGCAGTGAAGATCATTGCGGCGGGATCGTCCGCACGGGGCGCGGGCGGTACCGGTCGCGAAGGAAAACTGGCGGTTGCGGGTCAAGGTGCGACGCGGACCGGCGAAGCCCGAAGATAAGGCCTGCGAATGGAAGCCAAGCGTTGCACGCGAAGGTGAAGCGTGTGTGAATGCGCCAGGCGGGGGAAACTTAGTGAACGGCGCGAACCTGCCGGAGTGGTACGACCCGCCGCGCCCGCCGTTATGCATCGCTCAACGCGCGCCGAGCAGAGCCGCTTTTTGCCGCGGGGTTGGCGGCTCGTCCTGCGCGTGGCCTTGCGGCTGCTTTGGCTTGTGCGCCTGCTTGCGACGCTGCGCGCGGGTTTGCTTCGGCGCCTGATCCTGCGGCAGTTCGGCCGGTTGCCCGGTCATCGCGCGTTCGATGATGCCGCCGCCGAGGCACACGTCGCCGTCGTACAGCACCGCCGATTGGCCCGGCGTGACGGCCCATTGCGCGGCGTCGAAGGTCAGTTCGAAGAGGCCTTCGCCCGAACCGCCTCCCGCCGCGGCGTTGAACGTGCACGCCGCGTCGGCCTGTCGGTAGCGCGTCTTCGCGCCGCACGCGAAGCCGTCGGCCGGCGGCTCGCCCGCGACCCAGCTCGTGTTGCCTGCCGACAGCGTATGGCACAGCAGCCACGGATGGTCGTGTCCCTGCGCGACGTACAGCGTATTCGTCGGAATATCCTTGCCGGCGGCGAACCAGGGCTCGCCGCTGCCGTCCTTGCTGCCGCCGAGACCGATGCCCTTGCGCTGGCCGAACGTATAGAACGCGAGGCCGATGTGCTCGCCGACGATCTTGCCGTCGGTGGTCTTCATCGGGCCGGGCCTGGTCGGCAGATAGCGGTTCAGGAAGTCGCGGAACGGCCGCTCGCCGATGAAGCAGATGCCGGTCGAATCCTTTTTCTTCGCGTTCGGCAGGCCGATCTGCGCGGCGATCTCGCGGACCCTCGTCTTGGGAATCTCGCCGAGCGGGAACAGCGTCTTCGACAACTGCGCCTGGTTCAGCCGATGCAGGAAATAAGACTGGTCCTTGGTATGGTCGAGCGCCTTCAGCAGCTCGAAGCGGCCATCGTTCTCGCGCACGCGCGAGTAGTGGCCGGTCGCGATCGTTTCCGCGCCGAGCGACATCGCGTGATCGAGGAAGGCCTTGAACTTGATCTCGGCGTTGCACAGCACGTCCGGGTTCGGCGTGCGGCCGGCCGAATATTCGCGCAGGAACTCGGCGAACACGCGGTCCTTGTACTCGGCCGCGAAGTTGACCGCCTCGACGTCGATGCCGATCAGGTCCGCCACCGACACCACGTCGATCCAATCCTGGCGCGTCGAGCAGTATTCGCTGTCGTCGTCGTCTTCCCAGTTCTTCATGAACAGGCCGACCACGTCGTAGCCCTGTTCCTTCAGCAGCCACGCGGTGACCGACGAATCGACGCCGCCCGACATGCCTACTACGACTTTACGCTTGCTCATAAGGTACTCACTGGGTGCTGCATGACTGCACGGATCTATGGGGCCGCTCGTGACGGCCTTATTGCTTCGGCCCAACCGAATGCGTATGGACGAAGTCGAGCGGGAAACGCCGGCCGGCCAGGTAATCGTCGATACACTGCATCACGAGCGGGGTGCGATGCCGCTCGGGGCACGCGCGCAACTCATCGGGGCTCATCCACAGCGCGCGGACGATGTCGGGATCGAGCGAACTCGCCGGGTCCGGCTCGCCGCCCGCGCCGCAATAGGTGAAGCGCAGGTACGTGGTGCCCGCGCGGTCCGGCCGCTCGAAGTGGGTCATGTACATGCCGACGAGCGCCTGGGGCACGAACGGATGCGCGGTTTCCTCGAACGTTTCGCGGACCACCGCTTCCAGCAGCGTTTCGCCCGCCTCGAGGTGGCCGGCGGGCTGGTTCAGGCGCAGGCCGGCGGGAGTGTGTTCCTCGACTAGCAGGAAGCGCCCGTCGCGCTCGACGATCGCCGCGACGGTCACATGCGGCAGCCAGGTTTCCGGTTTCATGGGTGCGCATTTTACCGGTTATGCGCGCCGACTGCCGGGCGGCGGGCGGGGCGCTGGGCCGGGCTACGGCCGGTGACCGCTGGCAGCCGGTTCGCAGCGTGTTCGAGGTGCGATCGCGACCGATCCGTACCAGTTTGGCGGTCTGCCGCGCATTCGCATCGACCCCGATATTTGTGATGTGGCGGTTTCCGGTTAAAGTGGGGCCTGCGTTAGCCGTTGCATGTGCAAGCCGGCGAGCCTCGTCGGCAGGTCTGTCGTCAAACAGGAAGTCGAGGAGGAACAACGATGCACATCGGAGTGCCAGCCGAGACGCGCGCGCATGAAACCCGCGTTGCCGCGACGCCCGAGACGGTCAAGAAATACGTGGCGCAAGGCCACCGGGTCACGCTCCAGAGCGGCGCCGGCGCCGGCGCGAGCTTTCCCGATGACGCCTATACGGCCGTGGGCGCGGAAATCGTCGATGCCGCCACTGCATTCGGCGCAGATCTCGTCCTCAAAGTCCAATCCCCCACCGATTCCGAACTGCCGCTGCTCAAGCGCGCCGCGACGCTCGTCGGCATGCTCGATCCGTTCAACGCCGACAACGCGGGCAAGCTCGCCGCGGCCGGCGTCACCGCGTTCGCGCTCGAAGCCGCGCCGCGCACCACGCGCGCGCAAAGCCTCGACGTGCTGTCGTCGCAGGCGAACATCGCCGGCTACAAGGCGGTGCTGCTCGCGGCGACGCTCTATCCACGCTTCATGCCGATGCTGATGACCGCGGCCGGCACCGTGAAGGCCGCGCGCGTGCTGATTCTCGGCGCGGGCGTGGCTGGCCTTCAGGCGATCGCCACCGCGAAGCGCCTCGGCGCCGTGCTGGAGGCGTCCGACGTGCGCCCGGCGGTCAAGGAGCAGATCGAGTCGCTCGGCGCGAAGTTCCTCGACGTGCCCTACGAGACCGACGAGGAGCGCGAGGCCGCGCAAGGCGTGGGCGGCTATGCACGGCCGATGCCGCCGTCGTGGCTCGCGCGCCAGTCGGCGCTCGTGCACGAGCGCGCGAAGCAGGCCGACGTGGTGATCTCGACCGCATTGATTCCAGGCCGCCCCGCGCCGACGCTGCTGTCGGTCGAAACCGTGCAGGCGATGAAACCGGGCTCGGTGCTCGTCGACCTCGCGGCCGGCCGCGGCGCGGAAGTCGACGGCCGGCGCGGCGGCAATTGTCCGCTGACCGAGGAGGACCAGGTGGTGGTGCGCTATGGCGTGCAGATCGTCGGCTATACGAATCTCGCCGCGATGGTGCCCGCCGACGCGTCGTCGCTGTACGCGCGCAACGTGCTCGACTTCCTGAAGCTGATTATTGCCAAGGAAGGCACGCTGAACATCGATCTCGCGGACGACATCGTCGCGGCCACGCTGCTGGCACGCGACGGCCAGGTCACGCGCAACGCATAGGAGGCCGAAGATGGAAGTCATCAATCACACGGTGATCAATCTGATCATCTTCGTGCTGGCGATCTACGTCGGCTATCACGTGGTCTGGAACGTCACACCAGCGTTGCATACGCCGCTGATGGCGGTGACCAATGCGATCTCGGCGATCGTGATCGTCGGCGCGATGCTCGCGGCCGGTCTCACCGTCGGCAGCGCCGGAAAGTTCTTCGGCACGATCGCGGTGGCGCTCGCGGCCGTCAACGTGTTCGGCGGATTTCTCGTCACACGGCGAATGCTGGAGATGTTCAAGAAGAAGGAACCCAGGAAACTACCGGCTGGCGGCAAGGAGGGTACGTAAATGAGCCTTAACGTCGTCACGCTGCTGTATCTGGTCGCGTCGGTCTGCTTCATCCAGGCGCTCAAGGGGCTGTCGAATCCGAAAACCGCACGCGTCGGCAATACCTTCGGCATGGTCGGCATGGCGATCGCGATTCTGACGACCATTGCGCTGATCTCGCGGCAGGCCGAAGCACTTGGTTCCAATCTCGGTCTCGGTCTCGGCCTGCTGCTGTTCGGGCTCGTGATCGGCGGCGCGATCGGCGCGTTCGTCGCCGCGCGCGTCGAGATGACCAGGATGCCTGAACTGGTCGCGGCGATGCACTCGCTGATCGGTCTCGCGGCCGTGTGCATCGCGTATGGGGTGGTGTCGGAGCCGGCCGCATTCGGCCTCGTCGATCCCGACGTGCCGATCGAGGGCTTCCTGCCGTACGGCAACCGCATCGAACTGTTCATCGGCACTTTCGTCGGCGCGATTACTTTTAGCGGCTCGGTGATCGCGTTCGGCAAGCTGTCGGGCAAGTACAAGTTCCGGCTGTTTCAGGGTGCACCGGTCGTCTACGGCGGCCAGCATCTGATCAACCTGATGCTCGCGCTCGCGATGCTCGGCTTCGGCGTCCTCTTCTTCCTCACGCAGTCGTGGCTGCCGTTCATCATCATGACGATCATCGCCTTCGTGCTCGGCGTACTGATCATCATTCCAATCGGCGGTGCGGACATGCCGGTCGTCGTGTCGATGCTGAACTCGTACTCGGGCTGGGCGGCGGCGGGCATCGGCTTTTCGCTGAACAATCCGATGCTGATCATCGCCGGGTCGCTGGTGGGGTCGTCGGGTGCGATCCTGTCGTACATCATGTGCCGCGCGATGAACCGCTCGTTCTTCAACGTGATCCTCGGCGGTTTCGGCAACGAGCCGGGCGCGGCCGCGGGCGGCTCAGCGGAGCAGCGTCCGGTGAAATCGGGTTCGGCCGATGACGCGTCGTTCATGATGGGCAACGCGGAAACGGTCGTGATCGTGCCGGGCTACGGGCTGGCCGTCGCGCGCGCGCAGCATGCGTTGAAGGAGCTGACCGACAAGCTGGTCGAGAAGGGCATCGAGGTGAAGTACGCCATTCACCCGGTGGCCGGCCGCATGCCGGGTCACATGAACGTGCTGCTCGCCGAGGCCGAAGTGCCGTACGACATGGTGTACGAGATGGAGGACATCAACGGCGAGTTCGGCCAGGTCGACGTGGTGCTCGTGCTCGGCGCGAACGACGTGGTGAATCCGGCCGCGAAGAACGATCCGAAGTCGCCGATCGCCGGCATGCCGATCATCGAGGCGTACAAGGCGCGCACCGTGATCGTCAACAAGCGCTCGATGGCGGCGGGCTACGCCGGGCTCGACAACGACCTGTTCTACATGGACAAGACCATGATGGTGTTCGGCGACGCGAAGAAGGTGATCGAGGATATGGTGAAGGCGGTCGACTAGATCGCTAGCGGTGAAATAGGCGTCAGGATCGCGGTGGGTCACCGCGATCCTTTGCCGCGATCCTTTTCATCTGTTCGGCTTCGCGTTCAGATGCCGCAGCAGATCCGCGAGCCGCTTGCCTTCCTGATCCGGATACGTCTCGAGCACTTCGAGATCGCGCATCTTCTCCAGTCCGAAGTTGCGGAAATCAGCACGCAGCTCGCACCATGCGCCGAGCGTCCAGCGCGCGCCCCAGTACGCGAGCGCGAGCGGCCAGACGCGGCGCTCGGTGTCGGCGCCGTTCGCGTCGGTGTACGCGAAGCGCACCACCTGGCGCGCATCGATCGCGCGATGCAGCGTGTCGAGCTGCGTCGAAAAATCCCCCTTGATGTGAAACGACGGCGCGAAGATGGCGAGCCGTTCGAGCGTCGCGCGCTTGTCGGCGGGCATCGCCGATGCGATTTTGGCCAGCGCGCCCCGCGCGCCGCTCGCGAAGCCCGCGCCACCCCATGATTCGAGCATGCGCGCGCCGGCGGCGAGCGCGGCGAGTTCGTCGGCGGTGAAGGTGAGCGGCGGCAGACTCGCCGAGCGCGACAGCCGATAACCGATGCCCGCTTCGCCTTCGATCGGCACCCCTGACAATTGCAGATCGCGCACGTCGCGATAGACCGTGCGCGGCGAGATGTTCAGCCAGTCGGCCAGTTGCTGAGCGGTGGTCAGGCGCCGGCCGCGCAGCAGTTCGGCGATCTGGAACAGGCGGTCGGCGCGGCGCGTCATCGTGGGCGTCGGGTAGAGGAGGAGGGGGACGGTCCCGCGATGATAGCGCCGCATGGCGGCCTTCGTTGGGGGCGCGGCGGCTTCAGGCGCGCTTAGCCGTTGGTGCGCGAATGCAGGCCGACGCGGTTGCCTTCGGTATCGGTGAAGAACGCGATATAGCCGATGTCCTGCGGCAGCTTGATCACCGGGCCGTCAGTCTTGCCGCCCGCCCGTTCGATGCGCGCAAGCGCCGCGTCGACGGTGGGCAGCGCGTTCAGGTAGACGGTGACGCCGTCGGCGCCGGGTGTCATCGACGGACTATGGACGACCGCGCCGCCGCTCGCGGGCTCCTCGTAGCTGAACACGGCGATCGGCTGGCCGCCGATCTCCTGTCGATTCAACGGGGCGTCGAGCGCGGCTTCGTAAAAGCGCACCGCGCGATCGAAATCGACGGACGGGATTTCGAACCAGGCAACGACTTTGGGCAATGCGGACATGACACTCTCCTTCGGTTGGCAGTAGGCCGTTCAAGCGCCGGATGGCGTGAGAAGGAGTGTGCGGGGGTGCTGCTGACAGCGTGGTGGCAGTAGGGTGCGAAGACGCGCCCGCTTCACCCCACCAGCAACTGAAACACGCCGACCACATCGCTCATGCGCGTGGCCTGCTTTTCGAGCGACGCGATGACGACAGGGCGACGACAGCGCGCCGCCCCGCTAGAAACAGCCTCAAGCCGCCGGCGTATCGCCCTGCGGACGCTGCCGCACGCTGCCCGCGATCAGATCGAAGCGGAACAGCCGGCATTCGAGCGCGCCGTTGAAGAGCGGCGTCTTCGTCGATTCTCGCAGCCGCAGTTGCCCCGGAAGCTTGCGATCCGACGTCAGGATGAACGCATGCCATCCGGCAAAGCGCTGCTTCAACGCATTGCCGAGCAACTGGAAAAACTCGCTGTCCGGCGCTTCTTCCTGAATGCGGCGGAAGCCGTCGTCGTCGCGATTGCCGCGGCCTTCGCGAAGCTCGCCGCGCGCATTGCGGCCGCGCACTTCGATCCGCTCGCCATACGGCGGATTCGCGACGAGGATGCCCGGCGCCCAGCCAGGCGGCGTCATGTCGCGCGCATCGAGCTGCTTGAGCGAAATGGGCGGCAAGCCGGCGCGCTCGAAGTTCGCGCGCGCTTTTTCGAGCATGTCGCCGGAGATGTCGCTGCCGAAAATCTGCAGATCCGCGCCGCGCGAGCCGCGCGCCGCGTCTTTCGCTTCGAGCGCGGCGCCCTTCAGCGCTTGCCAGCTCCGCGCGTCGAACTGTTTGAGCTTCTCGAAGCCGAAGCGCCGTTCGACGCCCGGCGCGATGTTCAACGCGACCTGCGCCGCTTCCGCGAGGAACGTGCCGCTGCCGCACATCGGATCGTAGAGCGGCGTGTCGGCCTGCCAGCCAGTCAGACGCAGAATCCCAGCCGCGAGGTTTTCGCGCAGCGGCGCGGCGCCCTTGTCGAGACGCCAGCCGCGCTTGAACAGCGGATCGCCGGAAGTGTCGAGGTACAGCGTGCAGTCGGTCGCGGTCAGGAACGCGAACACGCGCACGTCGGGCATCGCGGTGTCGATGCTCGGCCGCGCGCCGCTTTTTTCGCGCAGACGATCGCAGATCGCGTCCTTCACGCGCAGCGTCGTGAACTCGAGACTGCGCAGCGGCGACTTGATCGCGGTGACGTCGACGCGCAGCGTATCGTGCGCGGAGAACCACTGTTCCCAGCGCTGCTCGAGCGCGAGCGCGTAGATGTCCTGCTCGCTGCGATAGGGCCGCTGCGCGATTTTCAGCAGCACGCGGCTCGCGAGACGCGAGTGCAGATTGGCAGCCATGCCGGCGGCCCAGCCGCCGCGAAAATGCACGCCGCCCGGTACCTGGGCGCCGTCCGTGAAGGCGGCGCCGTTCAGATGTTTGGCGGCAATTTCGGCGAGTTCGGCCGCGAGCGGAGCTTCGAGCCCGCGCGGGCAAGGAAGGAAGAAATCGAAGGACATTGAGGTTGCCGCAAGGCGTTGGATAAGGCGCTATTGTACGCGGTCGAGATCGGCGGGCCGGCGCGATTGGCGCGCCGGGCTGTCGTCGTCGTCTGTCGTCGCGTCATCTCGCCTCGCGTCCCGCTTTGGCCGGCGACGCCCGCCGGCATCCGGACACCGTTGAGCTCGCCGCGCCAGCCGGGACTGTCAGGCGCCGGCTCCCGCGGCCGTTCCCGCCGAAGGACAGGGCGGCACGGCCGGCGCCGCGGCCGGTCTGGCCGGAGACGAAGGCCGGCCCGTCGTGTTCGTGGAAGCGACGGCCGTTGCCGCCATCGCGCGCACGCCCATCGCGATCTGTGTCGACACTTCCGCGAGCGCGCGCCGATGTCCATCGACGAGCGCGTCGTACCCGCCGCCAACCGTCTCGCTGACCACGCTGCGACACGTCATCACCGCATTGCTGCGCACGGCTCGCACGCTCCACACCGCATCGATCAACGCATGCGAGCCGGGCCACGACTCGAAGCGCTGCACGTTCATGGCGATCCGGTAGACGGCCGCGTCGTCGGGGTGCGCGGTGCCGAACGTATCGATGGTGCCGAGCTGCTGCGTCAGATTCGTCGACAGCGCGCGGCGGATTTCATCGCCGGGCAGCGACGCCCAACGCTCCTGTTCGAGCAACTGCACCTGAGTCGGCCCCGTCTGCACGACCAGCTGATTTCTCGCCACCTGCGGCGGCACGTTGACCGGCGCGACTTCGATCAGCCAGGCAGGCGCGGCGCTCGTGCGCGCAACGGCCGGCGCGGCGCCATTCGCGGCGGTGCTTGCGCTATCCGCGCCACCCAGCGTATAGAAACGGCTCGACGGCGACGAGCACGCCGCGATGGCGAGAGCCGCAGCCAGCGCGGTGCCATACGCGACGCCGCGTACGGCACCGCGCACGAACGCGCGCGTCGGACGGGGGAGCCGGGCAAACATCATGGTTTATCTCCTGATTTACCGCGCAACAGCGATTCGGGATGACGCTCGAGGTAGTCCGACAGCGCGTTCAGCGACTGCAACGTGCGCGTCAGTTCCTGCAACGCCTGATGAACGTCGGACTGCATCGGCGAATCCTGCTGCAAGGTCGCCTGGGCCGAACTGAAGGTCTGCTTCGCGGCCGTCAGCGTGTCGCGCGCCTGCGGCACGACTTCCTTGTCGAGACGCGAGAACAGCTGGTCGGCGTTCTTCAGCGCGGTGTTCAGATTCGCGCCGATCTGGTCGAACGGCACCTTGTCGAGCTTCTTCGCGATGTCGGCGACCTGCAGTTGCAGTTCGTCGAGCGTGTTCGGAATGGTCGGCAGCTCGAGCGGATCGGTCGTCACGTCGACCTTGGCCGGCGGCGCTTTCGGGAAGATATCGAGCGCCACGTACAGCTGGCTCGTGATCAGATTGCCGGTGCGCAACTGGCCGCGCAGGCCGTGCCTGACGAGTTCCTGCAGCAGGTTCTCGCCGGCGAGCGTGCCCGGCTGCGGCGAGCTCTCGCGGAAGCGCTTGCCGAGGCGGTCCGGGTACAGGTTCACCGTGACCGGCATCGTGAAGCTCTGCGTCTTCGGATCGTAGTCGATGCCGATATTGGTCACCTGGCCGAGCACGATGCCGCGGAAATCGACCGGCGCGCCGATCGACAGCCCGCGCAGCGACTGGTTGAAGTTCATCACGACGCGCAAGGGCACGCCGTCCGGTTCGCGCATCGCGTCCGCTTCGTCCGAGCCGAGGCGGAACGTCTGGTTGTTCGGCGCCTGCGGGCCCATGTTCTGGCCGGGCGGCGACTGGAAAGACAGACCGCCGACAATCACCGTCGCGAGCGACTGCGTGTTCAGCTTGAAGCCGCTCGAATCGAGCCGCAGATCGACGCCGCTCGCATGCCACCAGCGCGTGTTGGTGCCGACGTACTGGTCGAACGGCGCCGACACGAACACCTGCATCGTCACGCCGGTGCCGCTCTTGTCGAGCGAAAAGCCGACCACCTGACCGACCTGTACGCGCCGATAGAAGATGGGCGAGCCGATGTCGATCGAACCGAGCGAATCGCCGTGCAGCGTGTACTGATGGCCTTTCTGGTCGCCGGTGATGGGCGGGGGCGTTTCGAGGCCGACGAAGTTGCTCTCGCTATCGGACGAACGGCCCGCGTCGGCGCCGATGTACGAGCCTGACAGCAGCGTCGTCAGACCCGACACGCCGCTTGCGCCGATGCGCGGACGCACCACCCAGAAGCGCGAGTCCTTGACCGCGAACTTTCCGCCTTCCTTGGTGAGTTGCACCTGCACGAGCACGTGCGACAGATCCGGCGACAGCGTGATCGTCTTCACCGCACCGACATCGACGTCCTTGTACTTGACCTTGGTCTTGCCCGGCTCGAGCCCTTCCGCGCTGATGAAGCTGATCGTGATCACGGGGCCGCGCTCGGTCACCGACCTGATCACGAGCGCGATGCCGATCAGCGCGGCGATCAGCGGAATCACCCAGACGAGCGACGGCAGCCAGCGGCTGCGTGGTTCGATGTCGGGGTCGGGCAGTTGGGGCGGCAGTCTGGGTCCGTTCGAATCGTTGCGCGGCGCGTCATCGGAAGCGGGCGTCGGTCCTTGCGGGCTAGTCATGGTCGAGATCCTGAGGTGTTGGGGTACTGCTTTCCACGGGGTCCCAGATGAGTCGTGGATCGAATTGCATGGAGGCCAGCATCGTCAGGATCACGACCGAGCCGAACGCGATCGCGCCCGGCCCGGCCGTGATCTCGGCCAGCGATTTGAAACGCACGAGCGCCACGGTGAGCGTGACGACGAACACGTCGAGCATCGACCAGCGGCCGATCCGCTCGACCATCCGGTACAGCGTCGTGCGCTGTTGCGGACGCCAGCGCGAGCGGCGCTGCGCGGTGACGGTGAGCAGCACGAGCACCGAGAGCTTCAGCATCGGCACCAGGATGCTGGCGATGAATACGATCATCGCGAGCGGCCAGTCGCCGGAGGTCCAGAAATAGACGACGCCGCTCATGATGGTGTCGTCCTCGGAGCCGAGCAGCGACGACGTGTGCATCACCGGCAGCAGGTTCGCCGGAATATACAGCAGCGCCGCGGCGATCAGCAGTGCCCATGTGCGCATCAGGCTGTCGGGGTGGCGCGAGTGCAGATGCGCGCCGCAGCGGCCGCAGTGCTGCGGCATGACCGAGCGGATGCGCGGTTCGACGCGCCCGCACGAATGGCAGGACAGCAGGCCCGCGCGTTTCGCGGTGACGTATTTCATCGCGGGCTCATCCTTCGCGCGGCGTGGGCGGCAAGCCGGGCGGGGTGCCGTCCGCCGTGCTGTTGGTTGTGCCACCAGCGTTGCCGCTGGTCGAGCCCGCGAGCGCGGACGGCGCCGGCGGGCCGGCGAGCGAGCCGACCGCGACCGCCGCGCTGTCGGCCGACGTGCGCGGCAACGGCCGATCGCCGCTCGCGTCGATCTCGTCGGCGACATCCCACAGCACGCGCGGATCGAATGTGACGACGACCGCGAACATCAGCGTCAGCGCGCCGAACGCGAACAGCGCCGCCTCGGGAATCACGCGCGCGAGGCTCACCATCTTCACGATCGTGATCAGCACGCCGAGCATGAACACTTCGATCATGCCCCACGGCCGCACGAACTGGATCGCGCGCAGCACGCGATTGAAGTGCGCGGGCACGTAGCCGGCGCGTAGCGGCACCAGCACGTACAGCAGCGCGACGAGTTCGGTGAACGGAAAGAGGATCGTCGAGCAGAACACCATCACGGCGACGATCTCCATGTCCTCGCCCCACAGCGCGACGAGCGCGCCGAACAGCGTAGTCTGTGACGTGATGCCGTTGGTTTCGAGTTCGACGATCGGAAAGCCCTGCGCGATCACGAACGTGATCAGCGCGGCGAGTGTCAGTGCACAGATCGCGTCGAGCTTGCGCGAGACGCCGCGATAGAGCGACGCGCCGCAGCGCGGACAACGCGCGGCGACGCGCCCGACAAGCCGTGGCTTGCGGAACAGCGTATCGCATTCATGGCACGCGATCAGGTTGTCATGTTCCATGCGGCAGATGGGCTAACGAGGTAATGGCGGCGTGCAAGGCCTGCTCATTACGAGGGGTCGGGCGGCGGTGAGCAGCAATAGTACCAAACGCGGCCTCGCGACCGAGGCGAGCCGCGCGCGGCGCGGGGCGTGGCGCCGTCCCCGCCGCGCGCTGGTCCGGGCCTGAAATTGCGTCGCTTCGGGGCTTTCCGTCCCCGAATCGTTCAACGCAAGGGCGGTGGCGCGACGCCTTGGGGCCATTGCGCCGCAAAATTCGGGCCGGTTCCGCCGACGCGCTCCAGCCAGCTTTTCGCGCTTGGGGTAGCATGGCGCCCGTGGCATGCCCGGCGGCCTTTCGCGGCGATGATATCCGCCGCATCGGCCGCGCGCGCAGCGCCGATGCGCGGCGGTGATCGCGGAATAGCTGGCCGCGGCGCGCCGTTAACTTCTAATAGCCTGCGTTGATCTGTCATGACACTCAATCCATCGTTCGGTACCCGGGAGTCGTACACGCGGACCGCCATCGCTTTTCACTGGCTGATCGCTCTGCTGATCGTCTGCGGCTTTGCGCTCGGCTGGGTGATGACCGACATCCCGGGCTTCACGCCCACCAAGCTGCGCTATTTCTCGTGGCACAAATGGATCGGCGTGACCGTGTTCGCGCTCGCGATCGTGCGCGTGCTGTGGCGCGCGACCCACGCCGCGCCGCCGATGCCGCGCCGCATGCCCACCTGGCAGCGTGGCGCCGCGCATGTCACACATCTGTTGCTGTACGTGCTGATGATCGTGATTCCCGTGTCCGGCTATCTGTATAGCTCGGCGGCGAACGTGCCGGTCGTCTACCTCGGGCTGATCCCGCTGCCGCGAATCATCGCGCCCGATCCGCACCTGAAGGAAGTGCTGAAGAACGTGCACATCGCGTTGAATTACACGTTGCTCGTGCTGGTCGCGCTACACACCGCGGCGGCGCTCAAGCATCAATGGCTCGATCGCGACGGCCTGCTGTCGCGCATGCTCCCCTTCCTCAAATAAGGACAACCATGAAGGTTTCGTTTTATCGCTACATGCTGGCCGCGTTCGCGGCGGCGTCGCTGAGCGCCGCGGGCGCGGCGCTCGCGCAGGTCGACGTCGCGAAGAGTTCGGTGACGGCCACCTCGAAGCAGATGAACGTGCCGGTCGAAGGCAAGTTCAACAAGTTCACGGCGCAGGTCAGCTTCGATCCGGCCAAACCGACGGCCGGCAGCGCGCAGCTCAACATCGATGTCGCCAGCTACGATCTCGGCGACGAGAGCTACAACGAGCAGGTGCGCGGCAAGGAATGGTTCGACGCGAAGACCTTTCCGAGCGCGACGTTCGTGTCGAGCGCGATCGCGCCGGCCGGCGGCAACCAGTTCAAGGTGACCGGTAAGCTGACCATCAAGGGCAAGTCGGAGACGGTCGTGGTGCCGGTCACGGTCGGCCAGCAGGGCGCGATGCAGACTTTCGACGGCGCGCTGCCGATCAAGCGCTCGCAATTCGACATCGGCACCGGCGAATGGAAGGACACATCGGTCGTCGCCGACGAGGTCGTGATCAAGTTTCATATCGTCGCCGCGCGCACGTAACGCGCACGGCGATCGCGAGGTCCGCCGCGCCACGTGGGGCGCGGCCGCTTTCCCATCGCAGGTTGCACCGCGATTTTCAACGCAAAACAGGAGCACGAATTGAAAACGTCCATGTTGATCGCTGTTGGCGCGCTGGCTTCGTCGCTGTCGCTCGGCGCCTTCGCCGCCGATACCTATCTGCTTGATCCGATGCATACGTTTCCGAGCTTCGAGGCCGACCACTTTGGCGGTCTGTCGATCTGGCGCGGCAAATTCACGAAGACCACGGGAACGGTGACGCTCGATCGCGCGGCCAAAACCGGCACCATCGACGTCACCGTCGATCCCGCTTCGGTGCAGACCGGCAACCCGAAGCTCGACGATCACCTGAGGGCCGCCGAGTTCTTCGACGTCGAGAAGTATCCGACCGTGACCTACAAGGGCACTGAGATCAAGTTCGACGGCGACAAGCCCGTCGAGGTGATCGGCGCGCTGACGATTCGCGGCATCACGAAGCCGGTGAATCTGAAGATCGATTCGTTCAAGTGCATGCAGCACCCGGTCCTCAAGCGCGAAGTATGCGGCGTCGAGGCGAGCACCGAATTCAATCGCGCCGATTACGGCATGGAGTTCGGCGCGAAGTACGGCTTCAGCATGCAGACGCGCCTGCATATCCAGTCGGAAGGTATCAAGCAGCAGTAGGCGCGCCGGCAGCTTCGCGGCCGGCGTCGCGTGTGGGCCGCTGTTGCGATTCGATCCGCGCTGCGCCGCAATACGAAAACCGCTTCGGTCGTTCACCGACGAAGCGGTTTTTTGTCGCCCGTAGCGAACGCCTCGGCCATGGTGGCGCGCATCGGCCATTTGTCGCTCGCAACACTTTTATTTTTTCAGTTAAATAGAGCGCAAACAGTCATGCCGGTGCTGCGCGTTGCCGGGATGGCCTGGGCGGACGTTATGCGTTCGTGTCGATAAATATTTCGCGCAGTACAGGAGATCTGGATGAATGCAACGACAGCAGCAAGCGTCGCGGGAAGCCGGCAAAATTCGTGGCGCGCGGTGGTGGCCGCCTCGATCGGCAACGCGCTCGAATGGTTCGACCTCGTGGTGTACGGCTTTTTCGCCGTGACCATCTCCAAGCTGTTTTTTCCGGCCGGCAACGAGACCGTATCGCTGCTGCTCACGCTCGGCACGTTCGGCGTATCATTCTTCATGCGGCCGCTCGGCGCGATCGTGATCGGCGCGTACTCGGACCGCGCCGGGCGCAAGGCGGCGCTCACGCTTTCCATCCTGCTGATGATGAGCGGCACGCTGATCATCGCGATTTTGCCAACCTACCAGAGCATCGGTCTCGCCGCGCCGCTGATCCTCGTGCTCGCGCGGCTGATCCAAGGCTTCTCGGCCGGCGGCGAATTCGGCAGCGCGACTGCGTTTCTCGCCGAGCACGTGCCGGGCCGGCGCGGCTTCTACGCGAGCTGGCAGATGGCGAGCCAAGGCCTGACGACGCTGCTCGCGGCCGGTTTCGGCGCGTTGCTGACCGGCCAGCTGTCGCCGGAACAGATGGCATCGTGGGGCTGGCGGGTGCCGTTCTTCTTCGGTCTGCTGATCGGGCCCGTTGCGTTCTACATCCGCACCAGGCTCGACGAGACGCCCGAATTCCTCGCCGCCGAAACGACGCAGACGCCGCTGCGCGATACGTTCGCGACGCAGAAGCTGCGGCTCGTGATCGCGATGGGCGTGGTGATCCTCGGGACCGTGTCCGCGTATCTGATGCTGTTCATGCCGACCTATGGCGTGCGGCAACTGGGGCTCGCGCCGTCGGTCGCGTTCTCGGCGATCGCGGTGACGGGTCTGATCCAGATGGTGTTCTCGCCGGTGGCCGGGCATTGGTCGGACCTGCATGGACGCACACGCATCATGCTGGGCGCGGCCGTGCTGCTGTTCGTGCTCGTCTATCCGGCGTTCGCGCTCCTGATCGCGCATCCGAGCTTCGGCACGCTGATCGTGTGGCAGATCGTGTTCGGTCTTCTCGTCAGCGGCTACTTCGGCGCGACGCCGGGACTGCTGTCGGAGATATTCCCGGTGCAGACGCGTACGACCGGCATGTCGCTCGCGTATAACATCGCGGTGACGATCTTCGGCGGCTTCGGGCCGTTCATCATCGCGTGGCTGATCAGCGCAACCGGTTCGAAGGCAGCGCCGAGCTACTACGTGATGTTTGCCGCGCTGCTGAGCATCGCGGCGCTGATCGGCGCGCGGCGCAAGCTGGGATTCCGCTAGGAACGAGGCGGTAACTACGGCGTACGTAAACGCAAAAGGCCGGTTCGACAGACCGGCCTTTTTTATTCCGCGCATCCTCAGCGGTTACGCGCGCATCAAACCTGGGCGCCCGCGTTCGGATCGTCCGGATCGACGCGTTCCTTCTTGTCCTTGATCAGGTCTTCGCGCTTGACGCCGAACCACATGGCAAGAGCCGCGGCGACGAACACCGACGAGTAGATACCGAACAGAATACCGACCGTCAGCGCGAGCGCGAAGTAGTGCAGCGTCGGGCCGCCGAACAGGAACATCGACAGCACCATCATCTGCGTACAGCCGTGCGTGATGACGGTTCGCGACATCGTGCTGGTGATTGCGTGGTTGATCACTTCGATCACGGTCATCTTGCGTTCGCGGCGGAAGGTTTCGCGAATCCGGTCGAAGATAACGACCGACTCGTTGACCGAATAGCCGAGCACCGCGAGCACCGCGGCCAGCACCGAGAGCGAGAACTCCCACTGGAAGAACGCGAAGAAGCCGAGAATGATGACGACGTCGTGCAGGTTGGCGATCACGCCGGCGACCGCGTACTTCCATTCGAAGCGGAACGACAGGTAGATCACGATGCCGGCCACCACGCAGGCGAGCGCGAGCAGACCGTCGGTGGCGAGCTCCTTGCCGACCTGCGGACCGACGAACTCGACGCGCTGCAACTGCACTTCCGGCGTGTCGGCTTTCAGCGCGCCCATCACCTGCTCGCTCTGCTGCGCGGACGTGTAGCCCGTCTTCAGCGGCAGACGGATCAGCACGTCGCGCGAGGAGCCGAAGTTCTGCACCTGCGCGTCGGCATAGCCGAGCTTGCCGAGCGTGTTGCGTACCGGGTCGAGCGGCACCGCGCCCGGATACTGAACCTCGATCACGGTACCGCCGGTGAATTCCACCGACAGATGCAGCCCGCGATGCACGAGGAAGAACACGGCGGCGAGGAAGGTGATCAGCGAGATCGCGTTGAAGATCAACGCGCGCTGCATGAACGGAATGTCTTTACGGAAACGGAAAAATTCCATGGTCTTGTTCTCCGGGACTCAGCGGGATGAACCCGGTTTCTGCGGCGTCGAGTTATTCGACGTCGGCGTACCCGGCGCATTGCGGCGGCGCACGGACGGCTTCGCGCGACCCTGCGACCCGGCCGCGGCCGGTGCCTTCGAGCTTGCCTTCGCGCTTGCCTTCGCCGTGGCGATGGCCTGCGCGGTGTCGGTCGCGGCGTCGCTGCTGCCGAGGCTGTTGCCGCCGGCGTACGCAGCCGATTCGGCGGCCGCCGCTTGCGGACGCCATACCTGGCCGATGGACAGCGACTTCAGCTTCTTCTTGCCGCCGTACCAGAAGTTGACCAGGCCGCGCGAGAAGAACACCGCCGAGAACATCGACGTCAGTATGCCGATACAGTGGACGATCGCGAAGCCGCGCACCGGACCGGAGCCGAAAGCGAGCAGCGCGAGGCCGGCGATCAGCGTGGTCACGTTCGAGTCGAGAATCGTCGCCCATGCATGCGCGTAGCCGTTCTGGATGGCCAGTTGCGGCGGCGCGCCGTGGCGCAGTTCCTCGCGCACGCGCTCGTTGATCAGCACGTTCGAGTCGATCGCCATACCGAGCGCGAGCGCGATAGCGGCGATACCCGGCAGCGTGAGCGTGGCCTGCAGCATCGACAGCACCGCGACCAGCAGCAACAGGTTCACGGACAGGCCGATCGTCGAGATCACGCCGAACAGCATGTAGTACGCGATCATGAACACGGCGATCGCCGCGAAGCCCCACACGACCGAGTGGAAGCCCTTCTTGATGTTGTCGGCGCCGAGGCTCGGGCCGATCGTGCGTTCCTCGATGATTTCCATCGGCGCGGCGAGCGAACCGGCGCGCAGCAGCAGCGCGAGGTCGGCGGCCGCTTGCGGGGTCGGCTGGCCGGTGATCTGGAAGCGGTCGCCCAGTTCCGACTGAATGGTCGCGACTGTCAGCACTTCGCCCTTGCCGCGTTCGAACAGCACCATCGCCATCGGTTTGCCGATGTTGTCGCGCGACACTGCGCGCACCGCGCGGCCGCCTGCCGAATCGAGACGGATGTTGACCGACGGACGCTGATGCTCGTCGAAGCCCGCCGACGCGTCGATGATGCGGTCGCCGGTGAAGATCACCTGCTTGCGCAGCAGCACCGGCGTCTGGTTGCCTTGAGTGAAGAGTTCATCGCCCGGCGGCACCGGGTCGTTCGGGTTCGGATGCGTGTTGACCGGATCGGCGAGGCGCGCTTCGAGCGTCGCCGTGCGGCCGATGATGTCCTTCGCCTTCGCGGTGTCCTGCACGCCCGGCAGCTCGACCACGATGCGGTCCGTGCCCTGTTGCTGGATCACCGGCTCGGCCACGCCGAGTTCGTTCACGCGGTTATGCAGCGTCGTGATGTTCTGCTTGAGCGCGGCGTCCTGCACCGCGCGCTGCACGGCCGGCGTGAAGGTGCCGACGAGCTGCACGCCGCCGTCCGCGCCGGTGTTCGGCTGAGACGCCCACTGCAATTCGCTGACGCTGCGGCCGAGCAGCTTGAGCGCCGCGTCCGCCGTGGCCTGATCGGCCAGATTCACTACCACCGACTGGTTCACGCGATTCACGCCGCCGTCGCGCACGTTGTTGTCGCGCAGCAGCGTGCGCACGTCCGAGGCGTCCGAATCGAGCTTCTTGTTCAGCGCGCCGGCCATATCGACCTGCAGCAGGAAGTGCACACCGCCGCGCAGGTCGAGACCGAGGTACATCGGCAGCGCGTGCAGCGCGGTCATCCAGGTCGGCGACGCGCTTTGCAGGTTCAGTGCGACGACGTACTGCGGATCGTTCGGGTCGCTATTGAGCGACTTCTGCAGCAGGTCTTTCACGCGCAACTGCGTGTCCGTGTCCGTCAGGCGCACCCGGATGTTCGCGTTGTTCTGCGAGTTGTCGAACGTGATTGCGGTCGGCTTGATCTGATTGCCCGCGAGCGCGGCTTCGACCGACGCTAGCGTGGTGGCGTCGAGCCTGACCGTGGCCTTGCCGCTCGATACCTGCACCGCCGGCGCTTCGCCGTACAGATTGGGCAGCGTGTACACGAGGCCGATGACCAGAGCCACCAGCATCACGGCGTATTTCCAGAGGGGGTAGCGATTCATGAGTGGTCCAACGGGAAGGTTGGCTTGGATGCAATGCGTCCGGCGATGAGCGCGGGCCGTTCAGCGAAGTGCCTGAACCGCCGGCGAGGCCGCACCGGACGCGGGGAGTGCAGGCCTTACAGCGACTTGATCGTGCCCTTCGGGAGAATTGTCGTGACCGACGCCTTTTGCACGGTGATTTCCGTGCCTTCCGAGATTTCGATGCCGACGTAGGCTTCGCCCACCTTTGTCACCTTGCCGACGATGCCGCCGTTCGTCACGACTTCGTCGCCCCGGGCCATCGCTGCGAGCATGTTGCGATGTTCCTTCTGACGCTTCATTTGCGGGCGAATCATGATGAAGTACAGCACGCCGAACATCAGGATCAGCGGCAGGAAGCTCATCAGGTTCGATTCGATACCACCTGCTGCTGCGCCTTGCGCGAAGGCATTGGAAATGAACGACACGTTGGTCTCTCCGTTATCAGTCAAACGATCAAAAAAATCAGCCGGTTATTCTACCACCGGCCACGCGCGCGCCGGCGCGGCGAATCGGCTTTGGGATCAACCGTTTAAAGGTCCGATTCGGGGCAAATTCAGCCCCGGGGCGAAAGTAAATTGTAAGCTATCGCGCCATCAGGACGACGGTTCGACGCCGCGCGCGCGATCTTCGTGGAAGCGCTTGCGGAACGCGTCGAACAGTTTCGCCTCGATCGCATCGCGCATTTCCTGCATCAGTTCCAGGTAGTAATGCAGATTGTGGATCGTGTTCAGCTGCGCGCCGAGAATTTCGCCGACGCGATGCAGGTGGTGCAGATAGCCGCGCGTGAAGTTGCGGCAGGTGTAGCAGCCGCATTGATCGTCGAGCGGGCGCAGCGAGTTTTTGTGCGTCGCGTTGCGGATCTTGATGTCGCCGAAACGCGTGAAGAGCCAGCCGTTGCGCGCGTTGCGCGTGGGCATCACGCAGTCGAACATGTCGACGCCGGCCGCGACGCCGGCCACCAGGTCTTCCGGCGTGCCGACGCCCATCAGGTAGTGCGGCTTGTCGGCCGGCAGCTTCGGGCCGATGTGGTTCAGGATCCGCATCATGTCTTCCTTCGGCTCGCCGACCGACAGACCGCCGATCGCGAGGCCGTGGAAGTTCTTCTCCGCGAGGCCGGCGAGCGACTCGTCGCGCAGATCCTCGAACATGCCGCCCTGCACGATGCCGAATAGTGCATTCGGATTGCCGAGGCGCTGGAATTCGTCGATCGAGCGTTGCGCCCAGCGCATCGACATGCGCATCGATTCGGCGGCTTCCTTGTGCGAGGTCGGGATGTTGTCGGTCGCGTACGGCGTGCATTCGTCGAACTGCATCACGATGTCCGAGTTCAGTACCTTCTGGATCTGCATCGACACTTCCGGCGACAGGAACAGCCGGTCGCCGTTGATCGGCGATGCGAACGTGACGCCGTCCTCGGTGATCTTGCGCAGATCGCCGAGCGAGAACACCTGAAAGCCGCCCGAGTCGGTCAGGATCGGCTTCTTCCAGCCCATGAAGCCGTGCAGGCCGCCGTGCGCCTCGATGGTTTCGAGGCCGGGTCGCAGCCAAAGGTGAAACGTGTTGCCGAGGATGATCTGCGCGTGCATTTCGTCGAGCTCGCGCGGCTGCACCGCCTTCACGGTGCCATAGGTGCCGACCGGCATGAAGATCGGCGTCTCCACCACGCCGTGATAGAGCGTGACGCGGCCGCGGCGCGCCTGACCGTCGGTGCCGAGCAGTTCGAATTTGAGGCCGTTCTCGGGGCGCTCGTGGGCAGGTTGTTGCGAGGGATGACCGAGGGTCATGGGGATCACTCCGGTGCTACCGGAAAACAGTCCGGCGCAATCAATGAAAAACCGCCACGAGGGATCGCGGCGGCCAGGAAAACTGCCAATACGCTGAAGCAGTGCTCGAACCGGCTCATGCATCGCGCCGCGTGAGCAGCATCGCGTCACCGTAGCTGAAAAAGCGATAGCGCTCGTCGATCGCATGACGGTACGCGGCGCGAATCGTCTCGACGCCCGCGAACGCCGACACCAGCATCAGCAGCGTCGATTTCGGCAAATGGAAGTTCGTGACCAGCCGGTCGACCACGCGGAACCGGTAGCCCGGCGTGATGAAGATGTCGGTTTCCGCTCTCGCCGCGGCGAGCGGATGGCCGGCTGCTTCGGCGTCGCGCGCGGCGGCTTCGAGCGCGCGCATCGAGGTCGTGCCGACCGCGATCACGCGGTTGCCGCGCGCTTTCGTCGCGGCGATCTTGTCCGCGAGCGATTGCGGCAGGTGATACCACTCGCTGTGCATCTTGTGCTCGGCGATTTTTTCGACCCGCACCGGCTGGAACGTGCCCGCGCCGACGTGCAGCGTCAGCGTTGCGCGTTCGACGCCGTGGGCGTCGAGTCTCGCGAGCAGCGCGTCGTCGAAGTGCAGGCCGGCGGTCGGCGCGGCGACCGCGCCCGGGTTCTGCGCGAATACGGTTTGATAGCGGGTTTCGTCGGTCGCGTCGGGGTCGTGCTCGATGTACGGCGGCAGCGGCAGACGGCCGTACTGCTCGATCAGCGTCAGGCAGTCGTTGGGGAAATGCAGCGTGTAGAACTGATCGACGCGCTCGCCGACGGTGACGTCGAACGCATCCGCGAGACGGATCGTCGTGCCTGCCTGCGGGCTCTTGCTCGCCCGGATCTGCGCGAGCGCGCTGCGCTCGCCAGTCAGGCGCTCGACCAGCACTTCGATCTTGCCGCCGCTTGACTTCTGGCCGAAGAAGCGCGCCTTCAGCACTTTGGTATCGTTGAAGACGAGCAGATCGCCCGACGCGAGGCACTCGGGCAGTTCGGTGAAGCGGCGGTCGATCAGGCGCGCGGCGCCATCGGCGGCGCCTGCGGCGTCCACGTCGAGCAGACGGCTTGCGCTGCGCTCGGGCAGCGCGACTTGCGCGATCAGCTCGGGCGGCAGATCGAAATCGAAATCGGAAAGCGTAAACATGCGAACGACTGGAAGCGGGTTGGGACGGATTTGGGACTGAATTGAGCCGAAGCCGGAGCCGGGCGGCTATGATGGCGGGACGCCGAAGCGGCCCGCGCGCTTTGTGCCGCATCCTGCCTACGCTGGACGCGCGAAGGGCGGCACGACTTCTTTTCGACAACAGCCGATATTGTACTTGCGAAGCAGCCCATGCCTTTGTCCGACCGCCGATCGTCCGTTGCCATCCTCGAAGCGGGCGCCGAACCGAGGCGCCGCGGTGCGCGGGCGGAGGCGGGGGAGCGGGATGCGGCGGACGGTGGCGCGCAAGGTGGCATGATGGCCGCTGGCCACGATGCCGGGCGCGACGGCGACCATGCCGGCGCCGCCGCGGGCGACCCTCCTGATGAATTCGCAGCCGGCTCCCCGAACGGCGACAAACCCGCCGCTAAAACCAAGGCCACGACGAAGGCCGCCGCCAAACCTGCAGCCAAAGCTCCCGTCAAAACCGCCGACAAGCTCGCCAAACTCGGCCTCACACGCGACATCGACCTCGTGCTGCATCTGCCGATGCGCTACGAAGACGAAACCTCGCTGACGCCGATCGCTCACCTGCTGCCCGGCGGCATCGCGCAAACCGAAGGCGTGGTGTTCGACAATGAGATCGCCTATCGTCCGCGCCGGCAGCTGCTCGTGAAGCTGCGCGACGCCGACGGCGACGAGCTCGTGCTGCGCTTTCTGAATTTCTACGGCTCGCAGGTCAAGCAGATGGCGCCCGGCGCGCGCCTGCGCGTGCGCGGCGACGTGCGCGGCGGCTTCTTCGGCATGGAGATGGTGCATCCGACCGTGCGCGTCGTCGATGAAGACACGCCGCTCCCGCAGGCGCTGACGCCGGTCTATCCGAGCACCGCGGGCGTGTCGCAGGCGTATCTGCGCAAGGCGATCGACAACGCGCTCGCGCGCACGTCGCTGCCGGAGTTGCTGCCCGCGCCGGTCGCGCGCGCGTTTCTCGAACCGCTCGGGGTGCCGGCGCTGATGGACGCGGTGCGCACGCTGCATCATCCGGGCCCGCAGTCGGACGAAACGGCGCTGATCGACGGCACGCATCCGGCTTGGGTGCGCATCAAGTTCGAGGAGCTGCTCGCGCAGCAGATGTCGCTGAAGCGTGCGCACGACGAGCGGCGCACGCGCGCCGCGCCGGCCATGCCACGCCGCAAGCTCGGCGACGAGTCGGCGCTGGTCGCGCGGCTGCTGAAGGCGCTGCCGTTTTCGCTGACGGCCGCGCAGCAGCGCGTCGGCGGCGAGATCGCGCTCGATCTGACGCAGCCGCATCCGATGCAGCGGCTGTTGCAAGGCGACGTCGGCAGCGGCAAGACGATCGTCGCGGCGCTCGCCGCCGCGCAGGCGATCGACGCCGGCTACCAGGCCGCGCTGATGGCGCCGACCGAAATTCTCGCCGAGCAGCACGCGCGCAAATTGCGCGGCTGGCTCGAGCCGCTCGGCGTGAATGTCGCGTGGCTCGCGGGCAGTCTGAAGACGAAGGAGAAGCGCGCCGCGATCGAAGCGGCCGCGCTCGGCACCGCGCAGCTCGTGATCGGCACGCACGCGATCATCCAGGACGCGGTCGAGTTCGCGCGCCTCGGGCTCGTGATAGTCGATGAACAGCATCGCTTCGGCGTCGCGCAACGGCTCGCGTTGCGCGCGAAGGCGCAGGGCGCCGCCGACGGCGCGGCCGACTTCCAGCCGCATCAACTCATGATGTCCGCGACGCCGATTCCGCGCACGCTCGCCATGACCTACTACGCGGACCTCGACGTCTCCACGATCGACGAACTGCCGCCCGGCCGCACCCCGATCCTCACGAAGCTCGTGTCCGACGCGCGCCGCGAAGAGGTGATCGGCCGAGTGCGCGAGGCGGCGTTGACGGGGCGCCAGGTGTACTGGGTGTGTCCGCTGATCGAGGAAAGCGAGACCCTGCAGCTGCAAACCGCGGTCGAGACCTACGAGACGCTGGTGGCCGCGCTGCCCGAGCTGAAGGTCGGGCTGGTGCACGGGCGCCTCGCGCCCGCCGAAAAGGCCACGGTGATGGACGCGTTCTCGCGCAACGAGATCCAGCTGCTGGTCGCGACCACGGTGATCGAGGTCGGTGTCGACGTGCCGAACGCATCGTTGATGGTGATCGAGCATGCGGAGCGCTTCGGTCTCGCGCAGCTGCATCAGTTGCGCGGACGCGTGGGGCGCGGCACCGCCGCGTCGGTCTGCGTGCTGCTCTACACCGGACCGCTGTCGATGACCGCCCGCGCGCGCCTGCAAACGATGCGCGAAACCACAGACGGCTTCGAGATCGCCCGCCGTGACCTCGAAATCCGCGGGCCCGGCGAGTTCCTCGGCGCGCGGCAGTCAGGCGCCGCGATGCTGCGTTTCGCCGACCTGCAGAACGATCAGCACCTGATCGAGCCGGCGCGCGAAGCCGCCGCGACGCTGCTCGACCAATATCCGGACGTGGTCATTCAGCATCTGGCGCGCTGGCTCGGCGCGCGCGAGCAGTATCTGAAAGCATGACCGCCGTCCCGCCGCAAGCGCAACGGCTAAAAAGTTGGCGAACCGACCCTATAGGTGTATAACTAGAACCTATCGAATCCATCGGACTGATTGATCCCCGAATGACGCTCACCGAATTGAAATACATCGTGGCGGTGGCCCGCGAGCGGCACTTCGGCCGGGCCGCCGAAGCGTGCTTCGTCAGCCAGCCCACGCTGTCGGTCGCCATCAAGAAGCTCGAAGACGAGCTGAACGTGCAGATTTTCGAGCGCGGCACCAGCGAGGTCAGCGTGACGCCGATCGGCGAACAGATCGTCACGCAGGCGCAACGCGTGCTCGAGCAGACGCTCGCGATCAAGGAAATCGCCAAGCAGGGCAAGGACCCGTTGGTCGGTCCGCTGCGCCTCGGCGTCATCTACACGATCGGGCCGTACCTGCTGCCGACGCTCGTCAAGCAGATGATCCAGCGCGTCCCGCAGATGCCGCTGATGCTGCAGGAAAACTTCACGCTGAAACTGATCGAGCTGCTCAAGCAGGGCGAAATCGACGTGGCGATCATGGCGCTGCCGTTTCCCGAAACCGGGCTGATGCTGCGTCCGCTGTACGACGAGCCGTTCGTGGTCGCGCTGCCGTCCGGCCACGCATGGGAAAGCCGCCCGAAGATCGACCCCGACGACCTGAAGCAGGAAACCATGCTGCTGCTCGGCAGCGGCCACTGCTTCCGTGATCACGTGCTGGGCGTGTGTCCCGAGCTGATGCGCTTTTCGCAGAACGCCGACGGCATCCAGAAGACCTTCGAGGGCTCGTCGCTCGAAACGATTCGTCACATGGTCGCAAGCGGCGTCGGCATTACCGTGCTGCCGCGCATGTCGGTGCACGAGGTCAAGCCGCATGCGGGCGGTATCGACGCGGGCCTGCTCAGCTATGTCGCGTTCGACGAGCCGGTGCCCGATCGCCGCGTCGTGCTGGCGTGGCGCAAGAGCTTCACGCGCATGCCCGCGATCGACGCGATCTGCGAAGCAATCGCCGCGTGCGACCTGCCGGGCGTCAGAAAGCTCGATCTGCCGGCCGCCGTCAACTGACTCGCCATCATCCGCAGCCGCGCCGGACACCGGTGCGGCCTGCCGCCAAAAAGGGCGCAAGCCCTATCGAATAGATTAATTTAATCAAATACGAATATTAGATAGATATTGCTATAGTTTCCTCCATGGATCGCCCGATCCCCTTATTCGACAAGGCTCAGCGCCCAGACTCCGAGTCGGGGCGCGAGAGAAGCCAGGAGGAAAACACCATGCAAGCGGTTTCACAGCCCATCCACGCTTTTCCCGCGCAACCGGCCACGACGGTCGCCGCGCCGAGTATCCGTACGGTCGCCGTGTCGTTGCTGGCCGACCGGGTGCTGGCCGCCTGACGTGCCTACCCGTGACGGCGTCCGTCGCGCACGGATGCCGCATGCTTTTCCCCCGATTCGATAGAAACCACGCAGGAGTGCCCATGTCCGAACGTAAGCTCACCAATGCCGCCGGCGCGCCCGTCGCCGATAACCAGAACTCGATGACCGCCGGCCCGCGTGGCCCCGTGGTGCTGCAGGACGTCTGGCTGCTCGAAAAACTTGCGCACTTCGATCGCGAAGTGATTCCCGAGCGGCGCGTTCACGCGAAGGGTTCGGGCGCGTTCGGCACGCTGACGGTCACGCACGACATTTCGCGCTACACGAAGGCGAAGGTATTCGCGCAGGTCGGCCAGGAAACGCCGCTTTTCATGCGCTTTTCGACGGTGGCCGGCGAGCGTGGCGCGGCCGACGCCGAGCGCGACGTGCGCGGTTTCTCGATCAAGTTCTACACCGAAGAAGGCAACTGGGACGTGGTCGGCAACAACACGCCGGTGTTCTTCATCCGCGATCCGCTGAAGTTCCCGGACTTCATCCATACGCAGAAGCGCGATCCGTACACGAATCTGCGCAGCAATGTCGCCGCGTGGGATTTCTGGTCGCGTCATCCGGAGTCGCTGCATCAGGTGACGATTCTGATGAGCGATCGCGGCATTCCGAAGAACTACCGGCAGATGCACGGCTTCGGCTCGCACACGTACTCGTTCATCAACGCGAGCAACGAGCGTTTCTGGGTCAAGTTCCACTTCAAGTCGCTGCAAGGCATCGAGAACTTCACCGACGCCGATGCTGCGCAGGTGGTCGCCAATGACCGCGAAAGCGCGCAGCGCGATCTGGTGAACAGCATCGACGCGGGCAACTTCCCGAAGTGGCGCTTCGCAATTCAGGTGATGCCGGAAGCGGATGCGGCGAGCTACCGCTTCAATCCGTTCGACATCACGAAGGTGTGGTCGCAGAAGGACTATCCGTTGATCGACGTCGGCACGCTCGAACTGAATCGCAACGCGGCGAACTATTTCGCGGACGTCGAGCAGGCGGCGTTCACGCCGGCGAACGTGGTGCCGGGCATCGGATTTTCGCCGGACCGTCTGTTGCAGGGGCGGCTGTTCTCGTACGGCGATACGCAGCGTTACCGGCTCGGCATCAATCATCACCAGATCCCGGTGAATGCGCCGCGCGTTCCGAACCCGCATTCGTTTCATCGGGATGGCGCGATGCGCACCGACGGCAATAGCGGCGGCAACGTGAATTACGAGCCGAATCGCTTCGGCGACTTCGAGCAGGACGAGAACGCGTCCGAGCCGCCGCTCGCGGCGGGCGCGGTCGCGCGTTACGAGCATCGCGAGGACGACGACTACTACACGCAGCCGCGAATGTTGTTCGCGCTGTTCGACGACGCGCAACGTGAGCGTTTGTTCGGCAATATCGCGCGACATATCGACGGCGTGCCGCAGCAAATCGTCGCGCGTCAGATCGAGCATTTCCGCCGCGCCGATCCGGCTTACGCGGAAGGTGTGATCGCGGCGCTCGCCGCGTTGCGGGAAGGCAGGAACCGATAGGCGTCATATACGCGGCGGATGGCAAAGCAGTGGCAAAGTAATCGACGGCACGGCGCATTGCTGCGGTCCGTCACGAGACGAACCCGGAGTACGATCATGATTCGGATGATGATGGCGAGCATCGGCGGTCCGGCCGCCGCGCCGAGCAAGCAGGCGCAATGGCAGGCGTTGATGTTTCGCAAGGCGCTGGGCTTTGCGATCGTCGCGAGCGGCTTTGCGGTAATCGCCGCGCAGGCGTTGCAACACGCGCTGGGAGGCTGAGCGCAGTACCGCCAGAGTGGCCGCGCAGCAAGGCTCTCGGGCACGTGTTGCGCAATCCTTGCGGCATTCACGCTACACTGTCGAACGTTTTATTCGTGTTTCCGCAGACCGTCATCTGCCGACCGGTTCGTATCACTCTTCAAAGGAGTCATCATGGCCAAGAAAGAAGCCGCAACAGCAGTACAGCACGTCAACATCGGGATCAGCGACAAGGATCGCAAGAAGATCGCCGAAGGGCTGTCGCGTCTGCTCGCCGACACCTACACGCTGTACCTGAAGACCCACAACTTCCACTGGAACGTCACGGGTCCGATGTTCAATACGCTGCACCTGATGTTCGAAACGCAGTACAACGAACTCGCGCTCGCGGTCGACTCGATCGCCGAACGCATCCGTGCATTGGGCGTGCATGCGCCGGGCAGCTACAAGGATTTCGCGAAGCTGTCGTCGATCCCCGAAGCGGACGGCGTGCCGGCCGCGGAAGACATGATCCGTCAGCTGGTCGAAGGTCAGGAAGCGGTGGTGCGCACCGCGCGCGCGATTTTCCCGTCGACGGAAGCCGCCAACGACGAGCCGACCGCCGACCTGCTCACGCAACGTATGCAGACACACGAAAAGACCGCATGGATGCTGCGCTCGCTGCTCGCCTGATTTGGCGCAGTTGAGCCGTGCTAAAAACGCACAAGCCTCCCTGCACGGGAGGCTTTGTTTTTTGCGCCGCTGCCGCGTAACGCACTGATGCGAGCGCGTGGCACTTCGATACGCGGTCGTGCGAATCCTGGGCCGCCGTGCGCTTCCCGTAAAATAGGCGCACCGTGTTCGCACTTCACCGAATTCGTCCCATGTTCGCCCGATTTCCCCTGTATCTGCGCCTCGTGCGCATGGACAAGCCGATCGGCAGCCTGCTGCTGCTGTGGCCGACGCTCAACGCACTGTGGATCGCGTCCGGCGGTCATCCGTCGTGGCAATTGCTGGTGATCTTCACGCTCGGCACGGTGCTGATGCGCTCGGCCGGCTGCGCGATCAACGACTACGCGGACCGCGATTTCGACCGTCACGTGAAGCGCACCGAGAACCGGCCGATCACGTCCGGCAAGATCAATGCGTGGGAAGCGGTCGTGCTGGCAACCGTGCTGTCGCTGATCGCGTTTCTGCTGATTCAGCCGCTCAATGCATTGACCAAGGAGTTGTCGGTGGTCGCGCTGTTCGTCGCCGGCACGTATCCGTTCATGAAGCGCTTCTTCGCGATTCCGCAGGCGTATCTTGGCATCGCGTTCGGCTTCGGTATTCCGATGGCGTTCGCCGCGGTGCAGGATCACGTGCCGCTGCTCGCGTGGATGATGCTGGTCGCGAATATCTTTTGGGCCGTTGCTTACGACACCGAATACGCGATGGTCGATCGCGATGACGACATCAAGATCGGCATCCGTACGTCGGCGCTGACGTTCGGCCGTTTCGACGTGGCCGCGGTCATGCTGTGCTATGCAGTGACGCTCGGGATTTACGTCGGCATTGGCGTGACGCTCGGGTTTGGTCCGCTGTACTGGCTCGGCTGGGCGGTCGCGGTGGGTTGCGCGATCTATCACTACACGCTGATCCGCCATCGCGAGCGCATGCAGTGCTTTGCCGCGTTCCGTCACAACAACTGGCTCGGCGGCGCGTTGTTCGCGGGGATCGCCGCGCATTACGTGGTGGCTTCGTTTTAATTCGCGTCAGCGCTTTTCTGGCTTCAGACCGCTGCGTTTCTACACGCCGTAGGCGCCTGCCCTGATTAGAAGAAGGACAGTCGCGCTACGGCGTGTCTGTTTCCGCTGTTTCCTTTCGACGCCGGTTCGCGTTACTGCTTGCCGAATTCGTCGCCCATCTCGCGCGCCCGCGCGTCGGCGGCCAGTGCGCCGCGCACGATCGCGTCCTTGATGCCGCTCGCTTCGAACGAGGCGAGCGCTGCCGCGGTCGTGCCGCCTTTGGATGTCACGCGCTCGCGCAGCACGCTCGGCGGCTCGTCGGAATTGGCCGCGAGTTGCGCGGCGCCCGTGAAGGTCGCGACCGCCAGCGCGCGGCCCTGCGCTTCGTCCATACCGAGCTGGCGCGCGGCTTCCTGCAGCGCTTCGATGAAATAGAACACGTAGGCCGGCCCGCTGCCCGAGATCGCGGTGACCGCGTCAATCTTCGCTTCGTCGTCGAACCAGACGGTTTCGCCGACCGCGCCGAGCACCTGTGACGCGAGCGCGCGGCCCGCTTCGTCGACGCTGCCGCTGGCGACGAGACCCGTGACGCCCATGCCGATCAGCGCCGGCGTATTCGGCATCACGCGCACGACGCGGTTGTGGCCAGCGAGCCAGCGCGACATGTCGTCGATGCGAATGCCCGCGACGATGCTGACGACGAGTTGCGACGCGCGCAGATGCGGCGCCAGCGTCCCGGCTACGCTCTTCAGGATCTGCGGTTTCACCGCGAGCACGACCGCGTCGTAGTCGGCGAGCGTGACGTCGGCGGCCGCGCCGGTGCGGATACCGAATTGCTGCTCGTTGCGCTGGCGCGCGTCTTCGTTCGGATCGACCGCGTACAGGTCCGCGGGCGTGGCGCCCCGCTTGATGAGGCCGCCGATCAACGCCGCGGCCATGTTGCCGCCGCCGATAAACGCAATTTTCATGATGGTCCGGATAGGTTCAGATGAGATGCGGTGAGGGCTTCGCGCAGCCAGGTTCGCGCAAGGGCCGTGGAAATGCTCAGCGCGAATAATCGCGTGCGCCGAAGATCGCGGTGCCGACGCGCACGATCGTCGCGCCTTCGAGCACGGCTGCTTCGAGATCGGCCGACATGCCCATCGACAGCGTATCGAGCGCGAGCCCGTCGTTACGCAAGCGCTCGAACAGCTCGCGCAATTGGCGATGCGGCGCGCGTTGTTCTGCGAGATCGCCGCCAGGTTCGGGAATCGACATCAGTCCGCGCAGCTTCAGCTTCGGCAGCGCGGCGACCTGTTGCGCGATAGCGGCCGCCTCGGCGATGGCGACGCCACTCTTCGACGCTTCACCGCTGACGTTGACCTGCAGGCACACGTTGAGCGGCGGCAGGTTGTCCGGGCGCTGCTCCGACAGCCGCTGCGCGATCTTTAGCCGATCGACCGAATGTACCCAGTCGAAATGCTCGGCGACGGGCCGCGTCTTGTTCGATTGCAGCGGCCCGATGAAATGCCATTCGAGCGACGCGCGCAGATCGGCAAGTGCCTCGATCTTGTCGAGCGCTTCCTGCACGTAGTTCTCGCCGAATGCGCGCTGACCGGCCGCATGAGCGGCGCGCACGGCATCGGCGGGAAACGTCTTGGAGACCGCGAGCAGCACCACGGACCGCGCATCGCGGCCGGCCGCTTGCGCGGCTCGGGCGATGCGCTCGTGCACGTCGGCGAGATTGTGAGGCAGATCGGACATGGAACGAACCGGTGTTCAGCGAAGACGATGGCCCGATTATACGGACAGCATGTGCTCGACCAATTCGATCCAGTGCGCGACCGGCGTCGACGTACCGCTTTGCAGATGCGCGATGCAACCGACGTTCGCCGACACGATCACCTGCGGCTCCTGCGCCTGCAAACGCTCGAGCTTCTGGTCGCGCAGCGCGTACGACAGGCGCGGCTGCAGCAGCGAGTAGGTGCCGGCCGAGCCGCAGCACAGATGGCTGTCGGCGGGCAGGCGCACTTCGACGCCGAGCGCGCTGAGCAGTTGCTCGACCTTGCCGCGGATCTGCTGGCCATGCTGCAGCGTGCAGGGTGGATGAAACGCGACCGTGTGTACCGAGCGGCGGCGCGTGATGGCGACGAGCTTTTCTTCGAACTCGGGCAGGATCTCGGAGACGTCGCGCGTCAATTCGACGATGCGGCGCGCCTTCTCGGCATAGGTCGGATCGAGGCGCAGCAGGTGCGCGTATTCCTTGACCGTCGCGCCGCAGCCCGACGCGTTCATCACGATCGCTTCAACGCCCTGTTCGACGTAGGGCCACCATGCGTCGATGTTCGTGCGCAGGTCATCGAGCGCTTCGTCGTGGTAGCCGAGGTGCAGGCGAATCGCGCCGCAACAGCCGGCGTCGGGCGCGATCAGCGTTTCGATGCCGAGCGCATCGAACACGCGCGCGGTCGCGATGTTGACGTTCGGCATCATCGACGGTTGCACGCAGCCTGCCAGCATCAGCACCTTGCGTTCGTGTTTTGCGCTCGGCCATGCGAGCGGGCGTTGGCGCGCGGGCACCTTGTCGCGCAGCTTCTTCGGCAGCAGGCCGCGCACGTGCTGACCCAGACGCATCGCCGGCGTGAAGATCGCGCTGTTCGGCAGCACGCTCGCGAGCAGGCGCCGCATCAGCCGCTGATTGAGCGGACGCTTGACTTTCTCTTCGGTGAGCTTGCGGCCGATTTCGACGAGCCGCCCATATTGCACGCCCGACGGGCAGGTCGACTCGCAATTGCGGCAGGTCAGGCAGCGGTCGAGGTGAACCTGCGTGCTGCGCGTGACCGGCGCGCCTTCGACCATCTGCTTGATCAGATAGATGCGCCCGCGCGGGCCGTCGAGCTCGTCGCCAAGCAGTTGGTAGGTCGGGCAGGTGGCCGTGCAGAAACCGCAATGCACGCATTTGTGCAGGATGGCGTCCGCTTCGTTGCCATCGGGCGTATTGCGAATGAAGTCCGCGAGGTTGGTTTGCATCGCGTCGCTCAGAAGTCGGAGTAGAGACGGCCGCGGTTGAAGATGCGGGCCGGGTCGAATGCATGTTTGAGGCCGCGATGGATTTTCATCAGCGGCGCGGGCAGCGGTGTGAATACGCCGGCGCTGCGGTCGTAGCCGTGGCCGCAGCGGAAGATGGTCGCGTGGCCGCCGGCCTGTTTCGCGCTGATGCGCACGGTTTGCGCGTCGGTGTCGGTGATCCACCAGCGCTGGCCGCCGCCCCATTCCATCAGTTGCGCGCCGGGCAGCTGCAGCGGCTCGGTGATCGACGGTAGCGCGAGGCGCCACAGCGCGGCCTTCGGCGGAATGCCCGCGAAAAACGAATCGGTCTGTTCGCGCAGGCCGGCCCAGAAGCGTTCAGCTTCGACCGCATCGACGACTTCGCCGCCGAGCCCGGTGCGGGCTGCCTTGACCGCGGCTTCCGCGCCGCCCAGGCGCACCGCGAGCGTGCCGTTGCGCCATGCGCTCGCGGTGATCGGCAGCGGCCGGCCGCCCCATTCGTTGAGCTTGCGTACCGCGTCGGTGCCGTTCATGTCGAACTTCAGCGTGGCTTCGACTTGCGGCCGCGGCAGCACTTTGACCGACAGCTCGAGGATCAGCCCCGAGCGTGCCGAGCGAGCCCGCGAGCAGCCGCGACACGTCGTAACCCGCGACGTTCTTGACGACCTGGCCGCCGAAGTGCAGCACCTGCCCCTGGCCGTTCATCACGACGGCGCCGAGCACGAAGTCGCGCGCGGCGCCGACGGCCGGCCTGCGCGGCCCCGAAATGCCAGCGGCGATGCAGCCGCCGAAGGTGGCCTGCGGCCCGAAGTGCGGCGGCTCGAACGGCAGCATCTGGTCGTGCTCGGCGAGCGCGGCTTCGATTTCCAGCAGCGGTGTTCCCGCGCGCGCGGTGATCACGAGCTCGGCCGGATCGTACGCGATGATGCCGCGATAAGCGCGCGTGTCGAGGATTTCACCTTCCAGCGTCTGGCCATACCAGTCTTTGGTGCCGCCGCCGCGTATGCGCAGCGCGCGTCCCTCGGCGCTGGCCGAACGCACGCGTTCGGACCATACGGCGACGATGTCGTCCTCTTCCATGGTGTCCTGCTCGTCGTGTTTCGTTTGATTGTACCGGGCGGCGGCTCGCTGGCAAGCCGGAGCGCACCCGCATGACGGGGCGCGGCATCGGTCTGGAGGGGCGCGCGCAAAGCGCCGCGCCGGCCGCCCGAGCATCAGCGCGGGCGCGGCGAACGGATGCGCGCTGCAAACGCCAGCCGCTAGAAGCGCGGCAGCTCGGGATGAGGCAGCAGCCCGCCGCGCACGTGCATCTTGCCGTATTCGGCACAGCGCGCCCGCGTCGGGATGCCCTTGTCGGGGTTCAACAGGCCGGGCGCGTCGAATGCCCGCTTGACCGCGTGGAACGTGTCGCGCTCTTCGGGCGAGAACTGCACGCACATCGAATTGATCTTCTCGATGCCGACGCCATGCTCGCCCGTCACCGTGCCGCCCAGCTCGACGCAAGCTTCGAGGATGTCGCAACCGAACAGCTCGGCGCGATGCCACTCGTCCTGGTCGTTGCCGTTGAACAGGATCAGCGGGTGCATGTTGCCGTCGCCGGCATGGAACACGTTGATGCAGCGCAACTGGTAGGTCTTCTCCATCTCCTCGATGCGCGCGAGCAGCGGCCCGATACTGCGGCGCGGCACGGTGCCGTCCATGCAGTAGTAGTCCGGCGAAATGCGGCCGGCGGCCGGAAACGCGTTCTTGCGCCCGGACCAGAAGCGCAGGCGCTCGGCTTCCGTGCGTGAAATCTGGATACGGGTCGCGCCATGCTCGCGCAGCACCGCGGTCATGCGCACGATCTCGGCCGCGACTTCCTCGGGCGTGCCGTCCGATTCGCACAGCAGGATCGCCGCCGCGTCGAGGTCGTAGCCCGCGTTGACGAACTCCTCGACCGCGCGCGTGGCGGGCTTGTCCATCATCTCGAGGCCGGCCGGAATGATGCCCGCCGCGATGATGCCCGCAACGGCGTCGCCGCCTTTGACGACGTCGTCGAAGCTGGCCATGATGACCTGCGCCGTTTGCGGCTTCGGGATCAGCTTGACGGTGACCTCGGTGACGATCGCGAACATGCCCTCGCTGCCGATCAGCACCGCGAGCAGATCGAGCCCCGGCGCGTCAGGCGCGAGCGAGCCGAATTCGACGATCTCGCCTTCCATCGTGACCGCGCGCACGCGCAGCACGTTGTGCACGGTGAGGCCGTACTTCAGACAATGCACGCCGCCCGAATTCTCTGACACGTTGCCACCGATCGTGCAGGCGATCTGCGACGACGGATCCGGCGCATAGTAAAGACCATACGGCGCCGCGGCTTCGGAGATCGCCAGATTGCGCACGCCCGGCTGCACGGTCGCGATGCGCGCGTACGAGTCGACTTCGACGATCTTGCGAAAGCGCGCGAGCGATACCACCACGCCGTGCCGAATCGGCATCGCGCCGCCGGACAGGCCGGTGCCCGCGCCGCGCGGCACGATGGGCACCTTGAGGCGATGGCAGATCTGCACGATGCGCTGCACCTGCGACTCGGTTTCCGGCAACACGACCGCGAGCGGCAGACGCCGGTACGCGGCGAGTCCGTCGCATTCGTACGCGACGGTGTCTTCTTCGCGATACAGCAGACAGTGGGTCGGCAACACGGCCATCAGCGCCTGCACGACTTCGCGCTGACGCCGCGCGAGGACTTCGGCCGACAGTTCAGCGGGTGCGTTCATGTGAGTTGTCTCCTCGTGGCTTGCGCCGGTCCGGCTTCCTGGTTCGAGCCGGCTGTTTCGTGCTGCCTGCTTCGCATCACTTGCGTGTTCAGCTTGGCGCGGTTGCCGCTGGGCGTGTCAGCGGTTTGCCGCGGCCGCCAAGCACGGTGTCGATCAGGCCGCCGCCCAGGCGAAGATCTTGCCCGGGTTCATCAGATTGCGAGGGTCTAGCGCGTGCTTGATGGAGCGCATCGTGTCGACCGCGACGTCGCCGTGCTCCTCGATGAGAAAGCCCATCTTGTGCAGGCCGATGCCATGCTCGCCGGTGCAGGTGCCGTCCATCCGCAGCGCGCGCTGCACGATGCGATGGTTCAGGCGCTCGGCTTCCTCGAGCTCTTCGGGCTTGTCCGGGTCGATCAGGATCGCGACGTGAAAGTTTCCGTCGCCGACATGGCCGACGATCGGGCAGGGCAGCGGCGACGCCAACAGATCCTGCTCCGTTTCGACCACACACTCCGCGAGACGCGAGATCGGCACACAGACGTCGGTGGTCACCGCGCGCGAGCCGGGCTTCAGTTGCAGCATCGCGAAATAGGCGTTGTGACGCGCGTTCCACAGACGGCTGCGGTCTTCGGGGCGCGTCGCCCATTCGAAGCCTTCACCGGCATTCTGTGCGGCGATTTCCTGCACGAGTTCGGCCTGTTCCTTGACGCCGGCCTCGGTGCCGTGAAATTCGAAGAATAATGTGGGCACTTCGCGCAGTGTCAGATTCGAATGGCGATTGATCGAGCGGATCGCAAGCGAATCGACGAACTCGACACGCGCGATCGGCACGCCGATCTGGATCGTCTCGATGACCGCGCGCACCGCATCGCCCATCGACGGGAACGTGCACACCGCGGCCGACACCGCCTCCGGCTGCGGATAGAGGCGCAGCGTGATTTCCGTTATCACGCCGAGCGTGCCTTCCGAGCCGACGAACAGGCGCGTGAGGTCGTACCCCGCCGACGATTTGCGCGCGCGCGAGCCGGTCTTGATCACGCGGCCATCGGCGAGCACGACCGTCAGGCCGAGCACGTTCTCGCGCATCGTGCCGTAGCGCACGGCGTTGGTACCCGACGCGCGGGTTGCCGACATCCCGCCGATGCTCGCGTCCGCGCCGGGGTCGATCGGGAAGAACAGGCCGGTGTCGCGCAGCGCTTCGTTCAGTTGCTTGCGCGAGATGCCGGGCTCGACGGTGACGGTCAGGTCTTCGGCGTTGATCGACAACACCCGGTTCATTTCCGACAGATCGATCGACACGCCGCCTTGCACGGCAAGCAGATGTCCTTCGAGCGACGAGCCATTGCCGTACGGAATGATCGGCACGTCGTACTGGCCGCACAGCTTGACGGCGGTTTGCACGTCTTCGGTTGTACGCGCGAACACGACGGCGTCAGGCAGTTGCGGATCGAACGGTGATTCGTCGCGGCCGTGGTGCGCACGCACGGCTTCGGCAACGGAAACCCGATCGCCGAAAGCGGCTTTGAGCTGGTTCAGCAATGCGGTGGGAAACGGCCGGCGTAGCGGCGCCGGCGGCACGGGATGGTTCACGCATGTCTCCTGTGTCGACCGGAGTTAGCGCTACAGCGCTTACTCCGGTCCCATGAAAGTTTCTTTAGATAACGGTCTGTTTGCAGCAAGTGTTTCATTTTACGCCGTTCGCCCACCAGGCGGCGCTGGGCCGGCTTCCGCTCATATAATGGCGGCGATTTCGCGATGCGTGCAATATGGACAAACCAGCTGGCAGCATCGTCACTAATGCATGGGAGACGTCATGGGCAATCGCCTCAGCAAGATCACCACTCGCACCGGCGACGACGGCACCACCGGTCTCGGCGACGGCCGCCGCGTGCGCAAGGACAGCGCGCGTATCGCCGCGATTGGCGACGTCGACGAACTGAATTCGAATCTCGGCGTGCTGTTGTGCGAGAAGCTGCCCGAGAACGTGCGCGCGGCGCTGGTCGCAATCCAGCACGACCTGTTCGATCTGGGCGGCGAGCTGTGCATTCCCGGTCACACGATGATTACCGAACAGCATCTCGCGCAGCTCGACGGGTGGCTCGCCGACCACAACGCCATGTTGCCGCCGCTGAAGGAATTCATTCTGCCGGGCGGTTCGCGCGCGGCCGCGCTCGCGCATGTGTGCCGTACCGTTTGCCGGCGCGCGGAGCGGGCGATCGTCGCGCTTGGCGAACACGAGGCGCTGAATGCGGCACCACGTCAGTACGTGAACCGGCTGTCCGATCTGCTGTTCGTGCTGGCGCGCGTGCTCAATCGCGTGGACGGCGGCACCGACGTGCTGTGGCAGCACGATCGCGGCGCGCCTTGAATGGCGACGCACATGTGCGCATAGACACGCACGGTGCTTCGCACGAGCCGACGCTCAACCGACGGCGAGCGTGACCGGCTTGCCGATGCGGCTCAGCATTTCCACGAGCGTGTCGATCGTGAACTTGTTGGTTTTCTTGTTGACGACGTCGGACACGCGCGGGCGCGACACCATCAGAATTTCGGCCGCCTCGGCCTGCTTCAGATGATGCTGTTCGATCCACGTGGACAGCTCGGTCATCAGCTGTTCCTTGAGCAGCCGCGTGTCGTTGATCTGCTTTTGCGACGCATCGTGAAGGCGCTTCGCTTCCTCGGCGGAAAAACCGAGTTCGAGGAACACGTTCGCGCCGGCTCGCGTTACGTGACGAATGTTGGTGTCGATCGTCATGGCTGGGTGGTCCTGTAATGGGTGATGGCGCGGTAGCGCATTTCGGCAATTTTTCTGTCGCGCGGTCCGAGCCTCTGCGTTTTCTTCTGAAAGCAATGCAGCACGTACAGCGCTTCGGCGTATTTGGTCACGTACATCACGCGAAAAATGCCGTCCTGGTCTCTGATGCGAATTTCGCGCGTTCCCGCGCCGATAGACTCGAATGGTTTCCAGTCGTCAGGGTCGAGTCCTGACTGAATCTTGTGAAGCTGAAACCCTGCGAGACGACGTGCTTCGTCGGGAAAAACGAGCAAATCACAGTAGCTGGAGCCTAACCAGCGAATTTCTTTTTCCTGCTCCATCGCCACCTCGTGTATAAAATCTTATACGCATTCTCCAGCCTGGTCAAGCGTGTAAGCGACCAGGCAACGAGTTATGACGATATCGAGGCGGCAGGCTGACTACCATTCGTCCGAATGGCCAATAAAAAACCCGGTTCGATATTGAACCGGGTTTCTTCCACGGACTGCCGACAAGCCCCCGCAGTGGCTGCGGGGGCAGGTGTTCAGTTGCCGCTGCCGCGCGCGACGCGGCGCTGCCTGACCGCTTCGGCAAGGCCTTCGAGCACGGCGACGCTCTCATCCCAGCCGATGCACGCATCGGTAATGCTCTGCCCGTACGTGAGCTCGCAGCCTTCCTGCAGATCCTGGCGGCCCGCGACGAGATGCGACTCCACCATCACGCCGACGATCCGCTCGTCACCCGTGGCAATCTGACGGCCGATGTCCGCGCACACAGGAATCTGGTTCTCGTGCTTCTTCGAGCTGTTGGCGTGGCTCGCATCGATCATCAGACGCGCGGCGAGGCCCGCCTTACCGATGTCCGCGCAGGCCGCGTTGACGCTGTCGGCGTCGTAGTTCGGCGTTTTGCCGCCACGCAGAATCACGTGGCAATCCTCGTTGCCCGCGGTCGATACGATCGCCGAGTGGCCGCCCTTCGTGACCGACAGGAAATGATGCGGCTGCGAGGCGGCCTTGATCGCGTCGACGGCGATCTTCACGTTGCCGTCCGTGCCGTTCTTGAAGCCGACCGGGCACGACAGTCCCGAAGCCAGCTCGCGGTGCACCTGCGATTCGGTCGTGCGCGCGCCGATGGCACCCCAGGAGATCAGATCCGCGATGTACTGCGGGCTGATCATGTCGAGGTACTCGGTGCCGGCCGGCAGGCCGAGTTCGTTGATGCGCAGAAGCAGCTCGCGCGCGGTGCGCAGCCCTTCGTTGATCTTGAAGCTGTTGTCCATATGCGGGTCGTTGATGAGACCCTTCCAGCCCACCGTCGTACGCGGCTTTTCGAAGTACACGCGCATCACGACTTCGAGTTCGCCGGCAAAGCGCTTGCGCTGCTCGATCAGACGCCCCGCGTATTCGATCGCGGCCTTCGGATCGTGAATCGAGCACGGGCCGATCACGACGATCAGACGATCGTCCATGCCGTGCAGAATGCGATGCATCGCGGTGCGCGAGTCGTAGATCACGTTGGAAACCTTCTCGTCGCAGGCAAATTCGCGGATCAGGTGAGCGGGCGGCGTGAGTTCCTTCAATTCGCGGATGCGGACATCATCGGTATTGTGCGGGGGCATGTTGTTCTCCTGAAACGGTTCGTAGCGTGTTCGCGCGGGCAACGGGGCGATCAGTCAGCGATCAAACAGCGAGGCCAGCGCGGACGACAATCAAAAAATGGTCAACGACAAAATGTCAGTCAGGTATCGAAAAACGTGAGACGAAAAAAAACCGCCAGGCTAGCTGGCGGTTTTTCGGGAATTCTCGGTGTCCTGCGTGCACTAACACCCCTCTCGATCCGCCAGCGGTCTGAGATACCAAAAAAAGTAAAAATAAAACTTGGCGGACATGGCGAAGTGAATGCGTCGCTGGTCAAAAAGGGTGAGTGACTTTATAACCCGGTACAGGCTCGGCTGACAAGCTGGGTCGCCGAAAAATGCGGAAAACCCGCATGCTTCGCGCTTTGCATGCGTGAAGCATGCATTGGTCGCGAAATCAGGCGGTGCCGCCGACGGTCATCCGCTCGATGCGCAGCGTCGGTTGACCGACGCCCACCGGCACGCTCTGGCCTTCCTTGCCGCACACGCCCACGCCCGAATCGAGCTTCATGTCGTTGCCGATCATCGTGACGTACTTCAGCGATTCCGGTCCGCTGCCGATCAGCGTCGCGCCCTTGACCGGATACGTGATCTTGCCGTTCTCGATCATGTACGCCTCGGAGGCCGAGAACACGAATTTGCCGTTCGTGATGTCGACCTGACCGCCGCCGAAGTTCACCGCATAGAGGCCGTTCTTCACGGACGCGAGGATTTCTTGCGGGTCCTTGTCGCCGTTCAGCATGTAGGTGTTGGTCATGCGCGGCATCGGCAGCGCCGCGTACGATTCGCGTCGAGCGTTGCCGGTGACCGGCATCTTCATCAGACGCGCGTTCAGCGTGTCCTGGATGTAGCCCTTCAGGATGCCGTCCTCGATCAGCGTCGTGCACTGGGTCGGATTGCCTTCGTCATCGATATTGAGCGAGCCGCGACGATTCGGCAGCGTGCCGTCGTCGACCACGGTGACGCCCTTCGCGGCGACTTGCTCGCCGATGCGTCCCGCGAATGCCGACGACCCTTTGCGGTTGAAGTCGCCCTCGAGCCCGTGGCCGATCGCCTCGTGCAGCAGCACGCCGGGCCAGCCCGGCCCGAGCACGACGGTCATCGCGCCGGCCGGCGCCGGACGCGCGTCGAGATTGACGAGAGCGGCGTGCACCGCATCGTCGACATAGCGCGATAGCACTTCATCGGTGAAATAGCCGTAGTCGAAACGCCCGCCGCCGCCGCCGCTGCCGATTTCGCGGCGGCCGTTCTGCTCGGCGATCACCGTTACCGAGACACGCACGAGCGGCCGGATGTCGGCCGCGAAGCCGCCGTCGCTGCGCGCGACCAGCACCACGTCGTATTCGCCGGCGAGGCCCGCCATCACCTGCTGGATGCGCGGGTCGCGGCCGCGCGCCATCTGCTCGATGCGCTCGAGCAGTTTGACCTTGGCGGTGGCGTCGAGCGAATGCAGCGGGTCGGACGGCAGGTACAGATCGCGCCCGGCGATGCCGGTCAGCGACGACGCCACCTTGATCTTCTGCTTGCCGCCGCCTGCCTTGGCGATCGCGCGCGTGGCGATGGCCGCCTGGCGGATCGCTTCGGGCGACAGGTCGTCCGAGTAGGCGAACGCGGTGCGGTCGCCCGACACGGCGCGCACGCCGACACCCTGATCGATGCTGAAGCTGCCCGACTTCACGATGCCTTCCTCGAGACTCCACGCTTCGCTGCGAGTGGTCTGGAAGTACAGGTCCGCGTAGTCGACGCGGTGCGTGAAGATTTCGGCGAGCGTGCGCGTGAGCAGCGATTCGTCGAGACCATAGGGCGTGAGGAGGATGTCCTTGGCGGCGGCGAGATTACGGATACCGGGTTCGATGATGTTCATGCGAAGTATGTTCTGCTCGATACGAAGGGGTCGGGGAGCGCCTGCGTCGCAATATGCGTGGTAGGCGCCGCAGTTTCAATGTCGGTTTCAGGTCAGCACGCGATGACGCCATGCCGGCAGGCTCTGCCGCACTTCCTCGATGCGCGCGCGTTCGAGGTTGCCCGCGACCACGCCGGCGCCCTCGTCGCGCACCGCGACGATCTCGCCCCACGGGTCGATCAGCATGCTGTGGCCCCAGGTGCGGCGGCCGTTTTCATGTTTGCCGCCTTGCGCCGCGGCGAGCACGTAGCACTGGTTTTCGATCGCGCGAGTGCGCAGCAGCAGCTCCCAATGCGCGCGGCCGGTCGTGTAGGTAAACGCGGACGGCACCACGATCAGCGTGCAGTCGCCCATGCGCCGGTACAGCTCGGGAAAGCGCAGATCGTAGCAGACCGACAGGCCGACCCGGCCGAATGGCGCCTCGAAGCTTTGCACCGAGGTGCCGGGTCGAATCGTGCGCGCTTCGTCGAATGATTCTTCGCCCTTTTCGAAGTTGAACAGGTGGATCTTGTCGTAGCGCGCGGCCTCGTTGCCGTTCGGGTCGAACACCAGCGTCGTGTTCAGTACGCGCGACGGCTCCGGTGCGTTCAGCGGCAGGGTGCCGCCGATCACCCAGATCTGGTGGCGGCGCGCGGCGTCGGCGAGAAAGCGTTGGATCGGGCCGTCCTGATGCGGCTCGCGCACGGCGAGCTTGTCGGTGTCCTTGAAGCCCATGAAACAGAAATACTCGGGGAGCAGCACGAGTTGCGCGCCGTCGGCGGCGGCTTCGGTGATCAGGCGCTCTGCGTCGGCGAGATTGCGATCGCGATCCGGCGAACTGACCATCTGCAGCGCGGCAACCCGGAAGGGGCTGGCTACAAGGCCGCTGGACGTTGCGGCGGATGCGGATGAAGTGACGTGTGTTTCGCTCATGAGCGTGTCGAAAGACTCCCGGCGGGCGGCGGTGTGAAGCGCGGGCGCCGCATGCATGGTTCTGGGCTGGCTCGGCCCCGTTGGCGCATTGAGTCGATAGAGCGGCACGAGCGGCCGCGTGGTTCGAGACGGCGGCGCCAGGGAAGCCGGAGCTCAGTGCGCTTCCACGGCCGAAGCCGGAGCGTCAATCTTACCCCGTTCGCCCGTCACCCGCTCGACGTGCGGTTTCGACCACGAGCCGGTGATCGCGTAGTCGCGCGCGAATACGTGCGACACCCCATGTGTGAACGCGATATCGGCGATCAGCGCGCCGAGGCCGATCAGCGGATTGATGACCGTCGCGGCGATCACCGCGGAGCCGGCGCTGACGGTCGGCACTACGTGCAGGTGCAGGTCCTGGCTCTTCTGCGCGATGTCGACCGAGCCCACCATCTCGGCGCGGGCCGGCGCGGTCACCATCCTGAAGTTGTCGGTGCGAGCGATGCCGTCATGAATCTGCGCGGTACCCGTCACGCTCGAAAACGGCAGGCCCTCGCCGATCACATCGCGGAAATTGAGTGTGGCGATGCGCGCGAGGCTTTGCAGGCTCAGCACGCCGAGCAGCGTCGCGACGCCCGGATCGACCTTCAGGATCTGACCGTGGTGTAGATCCAGCGCGAGGTTGCCGTTCAGCGTCGAATAGTCGATCGTGGTCGGGCCGCCCTGCCACACGGCCTTGCCCTGAATCGAGCCGGTGCCGCCCCTGAGCGTCCTCGGCAGACCGAAGCGCTCGAGCATCGCGCCGGCATCCTTGATGTCGAGCTTGAAATCGAACACGGTGCGGCGCGGCATGGCTTCGTCGGCCGAGGTGGGCAGTTCGGTCGAGGTGCGCCAGTTCGCGGTCGCGGTCAGCGTCGCGGTGGGGTTCGTCACGTCGAGCTTGTCGAGCTGCCAGACCGGCACGCCGTTTTCTTCGAAGTTGTGCGCATCGACCTCGAGCCGGCCGACGTTGCGATCGTGCACGATCAGTTCGTTTACGACCAGATCGATCGACGGCATGTTCAGCGCGGGCGCCGACATCGCCGGACCAAGCAGGTCCTTGTCCGCGACCGACGGAATCACGACGCGCGCGAAGCGCGCCTGCAGTTCGCCCGGCGATTCGCGGGTCGCTCCCGGCAGCCACGACACGTGGCCCGACACCTGATTCGACGCGATGTTCGCCTGCCACGTGCGGTCCGCGTGCGACGCGCCGACGATCACGTTGTCCCAGTGACGCTTGAGCAGCGTAAGCATGTCGATGTGCAGCGCGAAGCGGTTCGGCAGGAACTGCGTGAGCATGGGATTCGGCGCGGCCGCGGGTGTGGCCGCGCTGCTGGCGGTATTACCGCCGTTCGCACTGCCGTTCACGCCATTCGCCCCGTCCGCGCTCGCGCCCGCGCGCAGCTGCGCGGCGAGCACGCGCCAGGCGTCGGCATTGAACTCCTTGATGTCCACCACGGCGACCACGCCCTCGGACGGCAGGTCGACCGGCCGGTTCACGCCGATCGCGCCGCGCACGACGGTCGGTGACGTACGCGGCTGCGCGTTGGGCCGATAGCGCAGTAGATACGCGGCGGCGACCGGCCCCAACGTCAGGTCGGCGCGTTCGAGGCCGGCTTCGCCCGGCACCGTCGACGGATTGACCGAGAAGTGCAGCGGCATCGGTGTGCCGGCAGTCTTTTTGAACGGCGCTGGAAAATCGAGCCCGAGGCCGCTCAGATCAGAGTTGGCGCTGACCTCGGGCAGGCGGCCCTTCGCGCCGGTGACGCGCAATGCATAAGGCGCGCTGCCGCTCATATGCGTGAGCACCTGTGCGGCCGGGCCATGCAGATGCAGTTCGCGCGCGGCATCGACGGCGATGTGGCCGTTGAGTGCGAGCGCGTACGTGCCGTCTTGGCGCAAGCCGCCGTTCGCATGCACGTCACCGCCGAGGAACTGGCCGGAGAGCCGCTCGACTTCGGCCGTGCGCTCGGTGAAGCGCACCCGGCCGTTCAGCTGCGACAGCGACGGCGCATTGCTCACGCTCAGGCGATTGTTCTGGAAGCCGAGCGCGCCTTCCACGCCGATATGCGGCTTCGGCGTACGCGGGATCGTCAGCTTCAGCGCGAGCGACGCGGGCCCTTCCGCGCGAATCTTTTCGGTCTGGTGCCGCGCCATGATGCCGAGCGAGCTGCCGTTCACGTAGTCGAGCATATCGGCGAGCGGGCCGCGGCCGTTGCCCTCTATGGTGAGGTTCGAGCCTTTGGTGCCGAGGTCGTCGATGCGGCCGTTCACGCCGGTCAGCGCGACGCGCTTGTAACGGCCGCGGTCGATGTCGAAGCGCAGCAGGTTCTGCTTGAGTTCGAACACGCCGTCGATTCCGTCGAGCGGCGGCCAAACGTTTGGCGTGCCGTTGCGCATGTTGCGCGGCGGGAACGGCGTCGGATCGAACTTGCCGCCGGTGAACGGCGCGACGATGCGGAAGATGCCGGCGTCGGGGTCGCGCGCGTAGGGGAACTTGGTCAGGTCGCCGTGCACTTCGATCGTGCCGCCACGCGACACGCCAGCCTGCAAGCCGTGGCCGAGGTAAATGCGCAGCTTTTCGCTGACCGCGGTCGGCAGATAGCGGGCGATGTGCGTCACCTGCGCGCGCTGGAAGTCGGCTTTCAGGTCGAGCGAGCCGCGGCCGTGGCCGGGATTGCTGTAGCTCGCAGTCGCGCTCGCCTCGACGTCAGGGTTCGATACGCTGAAATCGTTGAGCTTGACCGCGAACGCGGGACGCGTGTCGCCCGGTGCCTTCGTGCCCATCGTCCAGTCGGCGCGGCCGTGCAGACGCGCAAGCGTGAGACGCGGATCGTCGAACACGCCCGGCAGCGTGATCGCCACGTTGGTCGTATCGAGGTTCGCGTGGCCGCCTTTTTCATCGGCGTCGACGTTGCCCCACAGGTTTTCGATGCCGGGAACGCCGGCGCGCGGGTGGCCGCGCGGCGTCAGGCCCGGCCCCGGCTCCTGGGCGGCAAAGCTGATGCCCTGCAAATCGCCCTTGAAGCGATAACGCTCGATCGGTTCAGCACCCGTGGGCCGACGGTCGCTGCCCACTTCTCCGGATTCCGGCTTGCCGCGCTCGAGCTCGATCACGTAGTTCGCGACGCGCCCGCGCGGATTGATGCGCACGAGTTCATTGAGAAAGTGCCGCGGCAGCGGCAGCGCGCGGCTGAATTCGGCGAGGATGCCGAGATCTACGCGATCGCCGCTGACGCTCAAAAGCTGCCCATGCTGCTGCGACGCCATCCGGTAGCGGCTGTCGAGGGTCCGGAAGCGCAGGATGCGCGTGAGCGGCGTGCCGTCTTCGAGCGGCGGCTGGCCGAGCTCGGCACGCAGGTCCGACAGCTGCAGCCGGTACTCGCCTTCGTTTGCCTCGACGCGCCACAGAAAGTGGGCGATCGGCACGAGTAGCCTTGGCTGGGTCGGGCGCACGCGCATCGCGACGTCGTTGCCGTTCAACTGGCCGGTCGCCTGGGTCATGCGGCCTTCGCTGAAGTCGATCCAGATTGCATTGTCGATGCGGCCGGCGAATGTCTCGATCGGGAACTGGATGTAGCGCGCGAGCGTCGGCAGATCGACCGGGCCCGTCGACATGTACACCTGCCCGCTCCAGTTGATCGGCTTGCCGATCGCGGAGAGCGGCGCGTGGCGGAAGTGCGTGCGGAAGTCGAGCGGGCCTTTCAGCACCTGGCCGTCGGGTGGCGCCTGCAGCGCCATGCGGTGGTCGCGGCCGTCATTGAGGATCGCGAGGCGGATGTCGCGCAGCGCCAGTTCGGATTCGTTGCGCGTCGCGTCGCGCCAGCGCAGCACGCCGCCGCGCACGACGATCGCCTGCTGACGCAACAACCAGGTGGACAGCGCGTCGTTGCCGCTGTGGCGCGTCGGCACCGGCACGCCCGCGACCGACAGCACGCCGTCCTCGCTGCGCGACACCAGCACGTCCGGCTGATCGACGATCAGGCTCGACAGCGCCAGATGAAACTCCCACAACGAGCGCCAGGACACCGACGCGGTGGCGTGCGGAATCGTCAGCGCGGGTAGGCCGTCGTGATCGCGGATGACGAGGTTCGTGACATCGAGCCCTGGCTGGAAGCCGCTCCAGTGCGGCGCGAGCCGGCCGATCGTGAATTGGGTGCGCAGCTTGTCGGAGACCGCGGCTTCGATGCGCGGCCGGAACGTGTCGACGCGCGGCAGCACCACGTAGCGCAAACCCAGAAACAGTCCGCCCGCGATGAAATAGAGGACGAGCGCGAGCGTGGCGAGCACGCGCAACGTCCGACGCAGCACGATGTGGTCGCTTCCGCTCACATGCCGGACCTGCGGGGGGGCTTGCGGGTCGGCGGATTCGTTTCGCTCGGACATGCTGCGGCGGCTGGGCGTATGGTAGTTTTGCGTGTTAACGACGAAATGTATCACACGGGAAAGCGTCGGCGGACCTCCTGCAAACCCTGTCCGACGGCCCGTGACGCGGATTGGCGAGGCCGTCCGGCATGCGGTTCGGCACGCTTGTCGCCGCATGCCGATGGCACGACGGAACGACACGACAACGACCCCGGAACGACACCGTACACCGTCAGAATACCGCCGGACAAATTCGATCAAGCAACGAGCGAGCCAGATTTTTGATGACTGACGCCACCCTCCTGAGTTCCAGCTATTCGCACTATGCCGCGCGCGCCGCCGCGGCCCGCCCGCAACTGGTCGCGCATGTCGGCGCGCTGGCCGACGAACCGCTGACGCGCGAGCGCATCGACGCGCGTCTCGACGAACTGTGCGCCGAGGCGGCGGGCCCAGCCGGTGCGCCGGTCAACGAAGATGCGCTGAAGCGCGCGCTGCGCCAGCTGCGCACCGAAGTATTCTGCGCGGTGATGGAGCGCGACCTGGCCGGTGAGGCCGATATCGCCGAAGTCACCGGCGCGATGACCGATCTCGCGGAAACGACGATCCAGCGCGCGCTGACGGTGCTGAGCGCCGAGCTCGAAGCGCTGTATGGCGAGCCGCGCGACCAGCAGGGCGAACGGCTCACGCTCGGCGTGGTCGGTATGGGCAAGCTCGGCGGGCGCGAGCTGAACGTGTCGTCGGATATCGACCTGATCTTCGTCTATGAGGACGACGGCGAGACCGCCGGCGGCCAGCGCTCGCCGCTCGCGACCCAGGAGTTCTTCACGCGGCTCGGCAAGCGGCTGATCGGCGCGCTCGCCGAAGTCACCGCCGACGGCTACGTGTTTCGCGTCGATATGCGTCTGCGGCCGAACGGCGATTCGGGGCCGCTCGTATGCAGCCTCGGCATGCTCGAAGAGTATTTCTATGTGCAGGGCCGCGAGTGGGAGCGCTACGCGTGGATCAAGGGCCGGCTCGTGTCCGAGGGCGCGAGCGCCTCGGCGCAGCGGCTGCAGAAGCAACTCGGGGCGATCGTCACGCCGTTCGTCTATCGACGCTATCTGGATTTCGGCGTGATCAGCGCGATTCGCGCGCTGCATCTGCAGATCCGCCAGGAGGCGCAGCGCCGCGCGTCGATGCGCCCCGACAAGGCCGACGACATCAAGCTCGGCCGTGGCGGCATCCGTGAAATCGAATTCAGCGCGCAGGTGTTCCAGCTGATCCGCGGCGGCCAGGACGCCGGCTTTCGCGTGCGGCCGACGCTCGCCGTGCTGCGCCACGCGGCCACGCATGGGTTGATGGACCCGTCGGTGTGCGTGAAGCTGTCGCAGGCGTATCGCTTTCTGCGGGAGCTCGAGCATCGTTTGCAATATCGCAACGACGCGCAGACCCACGCAATGCCCATCGATGCCGAAGACCGCATGGCGCTCGCGCGCGCGATGGGCTGCGACGACTACCCGCAATTGATGACGAAGCTCGACGCGCATCGCGAGTTCGTCGAACAGCAGTTCGACCAGATTTTCGCCGACAAGGTGGGCGGCCGCGACGGTTGCGGCGCGCCCGAGGACGGCGCGGCCGCGTGGGTGTGGAGCAGCGCGCTCGCCGACGATAGCGCCGACGACGCACTGCGCGCGCGCCTCGTCGAACTGGGGGTGGCCGAGCCCGGTGAGCTGCTCGCCCGGCTGCAGGCGGTGTGGCGTTCGTCGCGCTACGCGGGCCTGAACGAGCGCAGCCGGCAGCGTTTCGACATCGTCGCGCAGCGCGCGCTCGAAGCCGCGCGCACGCTGGAGCCGGCCGGGCGGCGCGGCGATACGGTCGCCCGCCTGTTCGATCTGCTCGAAGCGGTGAGCCGGCGCGGCGCGTATCTGGCGCTTCTGACCGAGTATCCGCAGGCGCTGCACCAGGTGCTGTCGGTGCTGGGCGGCTCGCGCTGGGCGGCCGGCTATCTGATCCGCCATCCGCAGCTGCTCGACGAGCTGCTCGACGTCGAGGCGATCAACAGTCCGTTCGACTGGGCTGAATTCAAGCGTACGCTGTGTTTGCGGCTCGCCGCCGCCGATGGCGTCGAGCAGCAGATGGATCTGCTGCGTCACGCGCATCAGGCCGAGGTGTTCCGCATTCTGCTGATCGATCTTGCCGGCAAGCTGTCCGTCGAGCACGTCAGCGACCGGCTGTCCGAGCTCGCCGACGCAGTGCTCGACGTGACGATCGAAGCCGTGTGGAAGCAGTTGGCCAAACGTCATCGCGACGTGCCGCGCTTCGCGGTGATCGCCTACGGCAAGCTCGGCGGCAAGGAGCTCGGCTACGCGTCGGACCTCGACCTGATCTTCCTGTACGACGATCCCGACGATGCCGCCGCCGACGTCTACGCAACCTACACACGGCGTCTGATCACATGGCTGACCACCGCGACCGGCGCCGGCACATTGTTCGACATCGACCTGCGGCTGCGGCCCAACGGCGAGTCGGGCCTGCTCGTCACCGACCTCGATGCGTTCCGCCGCTACCAGTTGCGCGAGGGCGACGCGGCGAATACCGCGTGGGTGTGGGAGCATCAGGCGCTGACGCGTGCGCGCTACTGCGCGGGCGATCCGGAGATCGGCGCGAAGTTCGAGGCGATCCGCGAACAGGTGCTGACGACGCCGCGCGAAGCGGCGCCGCTCGCGAAAGAGATCGTCGAGATGCGCGCGCGTGTCGAGGCGGGACACCCGAACCATACGCCGGCGCTGTTCGACCTGAAGCACGACCGCGGCGGCATGGTCGATATCGAGTTCACCGTGCAGTACTGGGTGCTGCTGCATGCGGCGCGCGATCCCGAGCTGATCCGCAATACCGGCAATATCGCGCTGCTGCGTGAGGTGTCGCGTTTCGGGCTGATGAGCGAAGCGGAAGCGGAGACGGTCGGCGCCGCCTATCGGCGCTATCGCAAGCTGCAGCACACGCTGCGGCTCGATGGGATGGAGAAGGCGCGGGTCGATCCGGCGCTGGTCTCGGCCGAGCGCGAGGCGGTGCTGGCGTTGTGGAAGAGGGTGTTTGGGTAATGACGCTCACGCACTTCGCGTAGCGCATCATGCGCGGCCGGGATCGGTGTGACGTCCCGGCCAGGCCGACCCAGCCGTGTGCGGCCGTCTATGCGCGGCGCAATTTCAGGCGGCCAGCATTTCCTTCGCGTGCTTGCGCGTGGTCGCCGTGATTTCGAGGCCGCCGAGCATTCGCGCGACTTCCTCGATGCGGCTCGCCTTGTCGAGCGAGCTCACGCTGCTGAGCGTGCCGCCGGTGCCGTTGCTCGTCTTTGCGACCTGGAAATGATGATCGCCGCGCGCGGCGACCTGCGGCAGATGGGTCACGCACAGCACCTGGCGCGCCTCGCCGAGCTGATGCAATAGCCGTCCGACCACTTCGGCCACGCCGCCGCCGATGCCCGTATCCACTTCGTCGAAGATCAGCGTCGGTGTCGGGCTGGCCGCGCTCGCGATCACTGCGAGCGCGAGACTGATACGCGCGAGTTCGCCGCCTGACGCAACCTTCGCGAGCGGCCGCAGCGGCACGCCGGCATGACCGGCGACGCGAAACTCGATCTGCTCGAGCCCGTGCGCGCCGCCTTCGAGCAGCGGCACCAGCGCGACCTCGAAGCTGCCGCCTTTCATCGACAGTTCCTGCATGCCGGTCGTGACCGCCTCGCCGAGCGCCTTGCCTGCTTTCGCGCGTGCCTTCGACAGCTTTTTCGCCTCGGCGACGAACACTTCCTTCGCTTGCGCCTCGGCGGCGCGCAGGCCGTCGAGGTCGGCGGCGGCGTCGAGCGCGGCCAACTGCTTGCGCCGCTCTGCGTGTTCTTCCGGCAGCGTCTCAGGCCGCAGGCGAAACTTGCGCGCAGCCGAGTGCAGCGCGTCGAGGCGCTTTTCGACCTGCGCGAGCCGCTCCGGATCGAGCTCGAGCTTCTGCGCGTAGTGGCTCAGCGAATACGCGGCTTCCTGCAACTGGATTTCGGCCGGTTCGAGCGCGGCGAGCACGTCGTTCAGCGCTGGGTCGATCTCCGCGAGGTCGCGCACCTTCGACACGATCGAACCGAGATGCGTGATCATCGCGTCGTCCGATTCGGACAGCGCGCCGAGCGCTCCCTGCACGCCGTCGATCAGATTCGCGGAATGCGACAGCCGCCGATGCTCGGTGTTGACTTCTTCCCATTCGCCCGGCTGTGGCGCGAGCTTGTCGAGTTCAGTGAGTTGCCACGCGAGTCGCTCGCGTTCGAGTTGCAGCTCGCGATCGCGCGTTTGCGCCTGCTCGACGGCCTGCGCCTTGTCGCGCAACGTGCGCCACGCGCGCGTTACGGCGGCGGCCAGGTCGGACAGGCCCGCGTGCGTGTCGAACAGCTCGCGCTGCGCGTCCGGGCGCATCAGCAACTGGTGCGCGTGCTGGCCGTGAATATCGACGAGCATCTCGCCGACCTCGCGCAGCTGCGCGAGCGTGGCCGCCGTACCGTTGATGAACGCGCGCGAGCGGCCGTTCGCGTCGACCACCCGCCGCAGCATCACGGTGCCGCCGTGCTGGCCGTCGTCAGCCGCGCCGAGCGCCTGCGTGTCGAGCCATTGATCGACCTGTGCGTGCGTCTCGAACTCCGCGGTGATGTCGGCGCGGCTCTCGCCGGTGCGCACGACGCTCGCCTCGGCGCGCGCGCCTAGTGCCAGCGCGAGCGCGTCGATCAGGATCGATTTGCCGGCGCCAGTTTCGCCCGAGAAAACGGTAAAGCCGCTGTCGAATTCAAGGTCGAGCGCGGCGACGATGACGAAGTCGCGTATCGAGAGGTGGCGAAGCATGGAGGTCGTCGGGTGAGCTTGGGATTCGGGTGGCGGCCGCGGCGGCGTGCGAAATCAAAGTGCCGCTTACGGCCTCGGGTCTTCTTCGTGCGACGGGTACTCGTGCCAGTGCAGCTTCTTGCGTAGCGTCGCGTAGTAGCTGTAGCCGACCGGATGCAGCATCGGCACCGTGTGGCGCGAACGGCGCACCTCGATCGTGTCACCGAGCTCCAGCGACGTGAACGACTGCATGTCGAAATTGACGTTCACTTCGCGCCCGGAAACGATCTGGATGCCGACCTTCGATTCGTCGGGCAGCACGATCGGCCGGTTCGACAGCGCGTGCGGCGCGATCGGCACGAGCACGATGCCCTGTAGTTGCGGATGCAGGATCGGCCCCTGCGAGGACAGCGCGTACGCGGTCGAGCCGGTCGGCGTCGCGACGATCAGGCCGTCCGAGCGCTGGTTGTACATGAAGCGTCCGTCGACCGACACGCGCAGCTCCGCCATGCCCGAGAAGCCGCTGCGGTTGACCACCACGTCGTTGAACGCGAGCGCGTGGTAGATCGGCGTGCCGTCGCGCACGATGCGCGCTTCGAGCAGCACGCGCTCCTCGCGCTCGAAATTGCCGGACAGCATCTGCGGCACGATCTCGCGCATGTCGGAGATCGGGATGTCCGTGATGAAGCCGAGGCGCCCGTGGTTGATGCCGATCAAGGGCGTGCGATACGGCGCGAGCTGGCGGCCGATGCCGAGCATCGTGCCGTCGCCGCCGAGCACCACGGCGACGTCGGCGCGCGCGCCGATCTCGGCGAGACGCAGCGCCGGATAGTCGGTCACGCCGATTTCGGCGGCGGTGTCGGCTTCGAACACGACTTCGAGGCCGAGCTTTGCGATGCACGCGGCGAGCGCGGTCAGCGGCTCGCCGATGCCTGGCGTATTGCTGCGCCCGACGAGCGCGACGGTCTTGAACTGGCTGGTCACTTGCATGCCGGCATTACACCATAGGTAGGGCCTGAAAAGAACCGCCGACCAACCCGGTTGTGGGGCGGCGCACGCAGGGCGTCTGCGTATGTCGCGATTATCGTTAGAATGGTGAAGACCTGATGACGTGCGAGCCTGCTGACGGCGGCGCATTCGCCGGGAGCGGGCGCCGCGGGCGCTCGCGGCTGCGGTGCCATTGAGCTAAAATTTTTCGTCATGCTAGATCCTCGCGCACAAACCCTCCTCAAAACGCTGATTGAGCGCTACATCGCCGAAGGTCAGCCGGTCGGCTCGCGCACGCTGTCACGTTATTCGGGCCTCGAACTGAGTCCGGCCACGATCCGCAACGTGATGTCCGACCTCGAGGATCTGGGGCTCGTGATCAGTCCGCATACGTCGGCAGGGCGCATTCCGACGCCACGCGGCTACCGCCTGTTCGTCGACACGATGCTGACGGTCGAATCCGCCGCCGACGAGGAGGCGGTGACGCGCACCGTCAAGACCACGCTGCAGGTGGGCGAGCCGCAGAAGATCGTCGCCGCGGCGGCGAGCGTGCTGTCAAATCTGTCGCAGTTCGCCGGCGTCGTGCTCACGCCGCGTCGCAGCCACGTGTTCAAGCAGATCGAATTCATGCGCCTGTCCGATCAGCGCATTCTGCTGATCATCGTGACGCCCGAAGGCGACGTGCAAAACCGCATCCTCGCCACCCAGCGCGACTTTTCGCCCTCGCAGCTGGTGGAAGCCTCCAATTACATCAACGCGCACTTCGCGGGCCTCTCGTTCGACGAGGTGCGCCGCCGCCTGCGCGAGGAAATCGACGAACTGCGTGGCGACATGACCTCGCTGATGCACGCGGCCGTCACCGCAAGTACCGACGAATCCGACACCGGCGAGACCGTGTTGATCTCGGGCGAGCGCAATCTGCTCGAAGTCGCCGATCTTTCGTCGGACATGGCGCGCCTGCGCAAGCTGTTCGATGTGTTCGACCAGAAGACCAGCCTCCTTCAGTTGCTAGACGTGTCGAGTCACGCGGCGGGCGTGCAAATATTCATTGGCGGCGAATCGAATCTGGTACCGATCGAGGAAATGAGCGTCGTCACCGCGCCGTACGAGGTGAACGGCAAGATCGTCGGCACGCTCGGTGTGATCGGACCGACCCGCATGGCCTACAACCGCGTGATTCCGATCGTGGACATAACCGCGCGGCTGTTGTCCATAACGCTCAGCCAGCAGTAGTTCTCGGGCTCCGCGGAACTGGCGTCATCGCAGTCCGTGGCGACCATGATGCGCGAACGCGCGGCGCCTGCCAATCGGCCGAATGGCCAGGGTCTGGCGGCGCCGGACAGAACCCGCGCCGCTATAATGAATCTCCATTGAATCGACTCGCCGCATGATGCGGTGATTTCTGCTACCTATGCGCTTCGACCTCGAGCGGCCTTCGCAGAACGCCACGTCGCATCGCGTCGCCGTGTTGCTGATCAATCTCGGCACGCCCGACGCGCCGACGCCGCGTGCGGTGCGCCGCTACCTCGCGCAGTTCCTGTCCGATCCTCGCGTGGTCGAAATTCCGGTGCTGCTGTGGCAGCTCATTCTGCGTCTGCTGATTCTGCCGTTTCGCGGCCGCAGCTCTGCGAAAAAGTATGCGGCGGTGTGGATGCCCGAGGGCTCACCGCTGCGCGTCCACACCGAAAAGCAGGTCGAAGGCCTGCGCCATCTGCTGCAACTGAACGACTACACGGTGCTGGTCGACTACGCGATGCGCTACGGCACGCCCGGCATTCCGGCGATGCTGAACCAGCTGAAGCTCGCGGGCGCCGAGCGCGTGTTGCTGATGCCGATGTATCCGCAGTATTCGGCGTCGACCACCGCGACCGCGTTCGACGAAGCCTTTTCCGCGCTCAAGCGCATGCGCAACCAGCCGGAAATCCGCACCGTGCGCCAGTACGCCGATCACCCGGCGTACATCGCGGCGCTCGCCGCACAGGTCCATCACTACTGGCATCTGCACGGCCGCCCCGATTTCGCGGCGGGCGACAAGCTCGTGCTCAGTTTCCACGGCGTGCCCAAGCGCACGCTCGACCTCGGCGACCCGTACCACGAGCAATGCCAGCAGACCGGCGCGCTGCTGATCCAGGCGCTCGATTTGACGCCGGTCGAATGCCGCATCACGTTCCAGTCGCGCTTCGGCAAGGCTGAATGGCTGCAGCCCTACACGGCGCCAACGTTGAGGGAACTCGGCGCGGCAGGCGTGCGGCGTGCTGACGTGTTTTGCCCGGGTTTCACCGCCGACTGCCTCGAAACGGTCGAGGAAATCGGCATGGAAGTGCGCGACGAATTTCTGCAGGCGGGTGGCAAGGAGTTTCACCGGATCGCCTGTCTGAACGCGTCGCACCCGTGGGTTGCCGCGCTTGGCGAAATCGTTGCGCAGCATCTGCAGGGCTGGCCCGTGCAGGCGGTGCCGGTGCCGCACACGACAGGAGCTTGAATACGCAGATGAACTACCGCATTTCAACCGAACCGGGCGCGAAACTGCGCATCGACAAATGGCTGTGGGCCGCGCGCTTCTTCAAGACGCGTTCGCTGGCCGCGGAGGCGGTCGACAAGGGGCGGGTGCGTATCGGCGGCGTGGCCGTGAAGCCGGCGAAGGACGTGCGTGTCGGCGATCTGGTCGAAATCGAGATCGAGCGCTACGTGTGGCAGGTGGAAGTGCTGGGCGTATGCGACGTACGCGGTCCGGCGAGCGTCGCGCAGACGCTTTATGTGGAAACCGCGCAGAGCAAGGCGAAGCGGCAGGTCGAGCAGGAGCGGCGCAAGGTGTACCACGAGCCGGCCGCCGCGCTGCACGGCCGACCGACCAAACGCGACCGGCGCACTATCGACAGATTTTCAGGTGGGGATTGAAAAACTGCTCCACGGTGGCGTGTGCGCCCCCGTACTCGGTGGTGTGGTCGTTGACCGCACCGGACATGCAGATGGTCGTGGTGCCGGCGATCAGTACCAGTGCGACCACCCCGATTGCAAAGGTCAGTTTCACGGTACTCCCCTTGATGGGCTGAAACAGGCTTTCGGAACGACTGTCAGGTGTCGGTAAGCTTACGTCAGATTAGGGTTAACGTGGCGTTGCCGCTCCATGACTGGAGAATAGGTCAGTTGCGGGCCGCACTCAATCTCTATCTGATTGCGCCACGTTGAGGCTTGTTACGGCGCATTTCGCCTGCACGTCGGTGGTGCGAAAAATCCCTCGGACCGCTTGAAACGGCTTTTTCAGGCCCCATCTGGAGTCCGGTCTGGCGGATCGTCGCGACGACGCGCGTCGCGATTTTGCAAAGCATGAATCGTACTGTGTCGGAACGGCTTGCACCGCCTTTGGCTTTTACTTTTTAACGACTTTCAGCGACATGGAAAACACGCAAGAGAACCCGACGAGCCAGAATCCCACGCCCGCCGAAGAAGCCGCGCGCCAGGCCGCCGAGGCGGCCGAGGCCGCTGCTCAACAGCCGGATACCGGCAGCCCCGCGGAACCGGCCCAGGATGCCGCCGAGCAGGCGCTGGCCGACGCTCAGGCGAAGATCGCCGAGTTGCAGGAAAGCTTCCTGCGCGCGAAGGCCGAAACCGAAAACGTGCGCCGTCGCGCTCAGGAAGACGTCGCCAAGGCGCACAAGTTTGCGATCGAGAGCTTCGCCGAGCATCTGCTACCGGTGGTCGACAGTCTCGAGGCGGCCGTCGCCCATTCGTCCGACGACTTGCAGAAGGTCCGCGAAGGCGTCGAGCTCACGCTGCGGCAGTTGAGCGGCGCGCTCGAGAAGGGTCGCGTCGTGGCGATCAATCCGGTCGGCGAAAAGTTCGACCCGCATCGCCATCAGGCCATTTCGATGGTGCCGGCCGACCAGGAGCCGAATACCGTCGTCGCGGTGCTGCAAAAGGGTTTCGTGATCGCGGATCGCGTGCTGCGTCCCGCGCTCGTGACCGTCGCGGCGCCGAAGTAATCACGTCGACACTCGCTCCGGGCATTTGCGCCGGTGGCGTCTGCTGCGTCGCTTCGCATCGCTACGTGCCGCAAGGATCCCATCGATTCAGGCACTTGCGGCGAACCCCGCCGGGGGCGCCGCGCAGGCTGACGGAGCGAGCTCGGAGCGAAGATTCAGGCGCCTCGCCCCGTGATTGAAAAAAATTAAAGACCGCATCGCAAAAGAGGTCTTGAAAACGATGTGGCCGCACTTATTTTGAGTGCAGGTATGAATTGAGAGCGGATCGTCCCGCCGCCAGATGGGTCCACCGGGCGCTTTCCGCAGCGATCAAAGTCAGGAGATTTGTAAAAATGGGCAAAATCATCGGTATCGACCTCGGCACGACCAACTCGTGCGTGGCGATCATGGAAGGCAACTCGGTCAAGGTCATCGAGAACTCGGAAGGCGCGCGCACCACGCCGTCGATCATCGCTTACATGGATGACAGCGAGATCCTGGTCGGCGCGCCGGCCAAGCGTCAGTCGGTCACGAACCCGAAGAACACGCTGTTCGCGGTCAAGCGCCTGATCGGCCGCCGTTTCGAAGAGAAGGAAGTGCAGAAGGACATCGGCCTGATGCCCTACAAGATCATCAAGGCCGACAACGGTGACGCATGGGTCGAAGTGCGCGACCAGAAGCTCGCGCCGCCGCAAATCTCCGCCGAAGTCCTGCGCAAGATGAAGAAGACCGCTGAGGACTACCTTGGCGAGACCGTCACGGAAGCCGTGATCACGGTGCCGGCGTACTTCAACGACAGCCAGCGTCAGGCAACCAAGGACGCCGGCCGCATCGCCGGTCTCGAAGTCAAGCGGATCATCAACGAACCGACCGCCGCGGCTCTCGCGTTCGGTCTGGACAAGGCCGAAAAGGGCGATCGCAAGATCGCGGTGTACGACCTGGGCGGCGGCACGTTCGACGTGTCGATCATCGAAATCGCGGACGTCGACGGTGAAATGCAGTTCGAAGTGCTGTCCACGAACGGCGATACGTTTCTCGGCGGCGAAGACTTCGACCAGCGCATCATCGACTACATCATCGGCGAGTTCAAGAAGGAGCAGGGCGTCGATCTGTCGAAAGACGTGCTCGCGCTGCAGCGCCTGAAGGAATCGGCTGAAAAGGCCAAGATCGAACTGTCGTCGAGCCAGCAGACCGAAATCAACCTGCCGTACATCACGGCGGACGCATCGGGTCCGAAGCACCTGAACCTGAAGATCACGCGCGCCAAGCTGGAAGCGCTGGTCGAAGACCTGATCGAACGCACCATCGAGCCGTGCCGTGTCGCGATCAAGGACGCGGGCGTGAAGGTCGGCGAAGTCGACGACGTGATCCTGGTCGGCGGTATGACCCGTATGCCGAAGGTGCAGGAAAAGGTGAAGGAGTTCTTCGGCAAGGATCCGCGCCGTGACGTGAACCCGGACGAAGCCGTGGCCGTTGGTGCCGCGATCCAGGGCCAGGTTCTGTCGGGCGACCGCAAGGACGTGCTGCTGCTCGACGTGACCCCGTTGTCGCTCGGCATCGAAACGCTCGGCGGCGTGATGACGAAGATGATCAACAAGAACACGACGATCCCGACCAAGCACGCGCAGGTCTACTCGACGGCTGATGATAATCAAGGCGCCGTGACGATCAAGGTGTTCCAGGGCGAACGCGAAATGGCAGCGGGCAACAAGCTGCTCGGCGAGTTCAACCTCGAAGGCATTCCGCCGGCACCGCGCGGCGTGCCGCAGATCGAAGTGAGCTTCGACATCGACGCGAACGGCATTCTGCACGTCGGCGCGAAGGACAAGGCGACCGGCAAGGAGAACCGCATCACGATCAAGGCGAACTCGGGTCTGTCCGAAGCCGAAATCGAGAAGATGGTGAAGGACGCCGAAGCGAACGCGGAAGAAGATCACAAGCTGCGTGAGCTGGCCGACGCCCGCAACCAGGGTGATGCGCTCGTCCACAGCACGAAGAAGGCGCTGACCGAGTACGGCGACAAGCTCGAAGCTGGCGAGAAGGACAAGATCGAAGCTGCGTTGAAGGACCTCGAAGACACGCTGAAGAGCAACTCGAGCGACAAAGCCGCGATCGAAGCGAAGATCGAAGCGGTGGCCACGGCCTCGCAGAAGATGGGCGAGAAGATGTACGCCGACATGCAGGCTGCGCAAGGTGCCGAAGCGGCGGCGGGCGCGGCGGGCGGTGCCGGTGCATCGGCGGGTGCGAGCCAGCAGGCCGACGATGTGGTCGACGCTGACTTCAAGGAAGTGAAGAAAGACTAAAGCCAGGTCGGCATCCGACCGTAAAGCCGTGCACAGCGATGTGCACGGCCCGGCTGCACGAGATCGGCGCCCATGGGGCGCCTCGAGTGCAAGAGCGGTTTTCGCGCCTGGCGAGCCTTTTTGGGGCTCTCCGGGCACGTTTGTTTTATGGAGGGCGTTGTTTTGAACCGTGCCTTGGCGCGGCGCAGACAGCGGCCGGACGAGTCGTGAGACTCCACAGCATTCACAAGGAGCTACCGCGTCGCTTTGCGCGGTGGCGTTGAACCGATATGGCGAAACGGGATTACTACGAGGTTCTGGGCGTCGCAAAGAACGCGAGCGACGACGAAATCAAGAAGGCTTATCGCAAGCTCGCGATGAAGCACCACCCCGACCGCAATCCGGGCCACAAGGATGCGGAAGAGCATTTCAAGGAGGTGAAGGAAGCCTATGAAATGCTGTCGGATTCGCAAAAGCGCGCCGCGTACGATCAGTACGGTCACGCGGGCGTCGATCCGAACATGGGTGGGGCCGGCGCGCAAGGTTTCGGCGGCTTTGCCGATGCATTCGGCGACATCTTCGGCGACATCTTCGGCCAGGCGGCCGGCGGCGGCGCACGCGGAGGCGGCCGCGCGGGCCCGCAGGTGTATCGCGGCGCCGATCTGCGCTACAGCATGGAAATCACGCTCGAGCAGGCGGCGCACGGCTACGACACGCAGATTCGCGTGCCGAGCTGGGTTTCGTGCGAAGTCTGCCATGGCTCGGGCGCGAAGCCGGGCACCAAGCCGGAAACCTGCCCGACCTGTAGCGGCTCGGGTTCGGTGCGCATGTCGCAGGGCTTCTTCAGCATCCAGCAGACTTGCCCGAAGTGCCACGGCACCGGCACCTACATCCCTGAGCCGTGCAATCACTGCCACGGCGCGGGCAAGGTGAAGGAAACCAAGACACTCGAAGTGAAGATCCCGGCCGGTATCGACGACGGCATGCGCATCCGCTCGGCCGGCAACGGCGAGCCGGGCATCAACGGCGGTCCGTCGGGCGATCTGTACGTCGAGATTCATATCAAGCAGCACTCGGTGTTCGAGCGTGACGGCGACGATCTGCATTGCCAGATGCCGATCCCGTTCACTACCGCGGCGCTCGGCGGCGATATAGAAGTGCCGACGCTCGCCGGTCGCGCCAGCTTCACGGTGCCGGAAGGCACGCAGTCCGGCAAGACGTTCCGTTTGCGCGGCAAGGGCATCAAGGGGTTGCGTTCGAGCATCGCCGGCGATCTGTACGTACACGTGCAGGTCGAAACGCCGGTCAAGCTCACCGAAGCGCAGCGCGATCTGCTCAAGCAGTTCGAAAAGGCGCTCGTGGAAGGCGGTTCGCGGCATAGTCCGCAAAGCAAGAGCTGGTTCGATCGCGTAAAGAGCTTTTTCGATTGATTTGATTCGGCGGTCAGTATGACGGTGGACAGTCGCGGCGCGGTGTTCGCGCTGCTCGACGATTGCGGTGCAACGGCGGCGCTTCCGTCCAGCCGCTTGTACACGGGTTTCGTGCGCGAGCGGGTCTGCACGGACGCGGCGCAGCTCGAAGGCGTGTGCGAAAGCGTCGCGGCGGATACCCGGAGCGGTTTGCACGCTGTCGTGCTCGCCGATTATGAATTTGGCCGCGCGCTGATGGGTTTCGATGCGCGCCGGTCTTCTGAAACGCAGCGTGGCAATGCCTCGCTGCGTTTTTTATTGTTCGAACGCTGTGCGAAGCTTTCGCGCAACGAGGTCGACGCGTGGCTGATGACGCGCGACAACGGCGCTCTGGAGCCGTCGGTCGCGGGCACGGCGAACGTGCGCGAGAGCGTCGATTGCGCCGAGTTCGACGCGGCGATCGACGCGATTCACGCCGCCCTCCGCGCGGGCGATTCCTATCAGGTCAACTACACGTACCGCCTCGGCTTCGACGTGTTCGGCTCGCCGCTCGCGTTCTATCGGCGGTTGCGCGCGCGCCAGCCCGTGTCGTTCGGCGCGCTGATCGCTTTGCCGGACGATGCGTGGGTGCTGTCGTGTTCGCCCGAACTGTTCGTCGAAAAGCACGGCCCGACGTTGCGCGCGCGGCCGATGAAGGGCACGGCGCCGCGCTCACAAGATCCTGCCGTCGACCGGGGTAACGCCGAGTTCCTGGCCACCGATCCGAAGAACCGCGCCGAGAACGTCATGATCGTCGATCTGTTGCGCAACGATCTGTCGCGAGTCGCGCGGATCGGCTCGGTCAGCGTGCCGGCGTTGTTTTCGGTCGAGCCGTATGCGTCGGTGTGGCAGATGACGTCGACGGTCGAGGCGATGTTGCTCGACGGCACCTCGTTCGCGACGATCCTGCGCGCGCTGTTCCCGTGCGGTTCGATTACCGGTGCGCCGAAGCATCGCACGATGCAGTTGATCGACGAACTGGAAAGCACGCCGCGCGGGCTCTATACCGGCGCGATCGGCTGGCTCGATGCGCCGGGCGATGATCACGATTGCGGCGACTTCTGCATGTCGGTCGCGATTCGCACGTTGACATTGACCGCGTCATCGGCGTCAGACGGTGGCACGAACGGTCTGCGCGGCAGCCTGGGCATCGGCGCGGGCATCGTGCTCGACAGCGTGGCCGCCGACGAGCACGAGGAGTGTCGATTGAAAGCACGTTTTCTGACGGGCGCCGAGCCGGGTTTCGAACTGTTCGAAACGATGTACGCCACGCGGGAATACGGCGTGCGGCACGTAGAACGACATCTGCGGCGCTTGTCGTCGAGCGCCGCGACGCTTGGCTTCGGGTTCGACGAAGCGCGCGTTCGTGAGGAGATTTCAGCGCGGTGCGCCACGCTCCCGGCGCAGATGCCGCATCGTATGCGGCTTGCTTTGAGCAAGAGCGGGGTGACCCAGATCTCGGCCGCGATACTTGCGCCGTTGGCGGATGCGATCGTTGGTGTTCTGCTCGGTCCCGAAGCGCAGTTCGCGCCGACCCACGCCGCCGATCCGCTGCTGCGCCACAAGACCACGCGCCGGGCAGACTACGACCGCGGCTGGCGCGAAGCCGAGGCGAAGGGCGCCTTCGATACGCTGTTTTTCAACGAACGGGGCGAACTGACCGAAGGCGGCAGGTCGAACGTGTTCGTGAAGCTCGCGGGACAATGGTGGACGCCGCCGCTCGCGTCAGGCGTGCTGCCAGGTGTAATGCGAAGCGTGTTGCTCGACGACGCGTCGGGCTTGCGGGCAGGTGAAAAAGTGCTGACGCGGGCGGATGTGCTGAACGCCGAAGCGCTGCTCGTGTGCAACGCGTTGCGCGGCGCGGTGCCGGCACGGCTAGTTGGTTAGAGCACTGAAAAATACGGGAATGCCGCGCGCTCGCGCGGCAACGAAGCATCAGAACGTGTGCTCGGTGCCGGGAAACGTGCCGTCCTTTACCGCCCGCACATACGCCTCGACGGCCGCCTGAATATTCGGCTGCCCTTGCATGAAATCCTTCACGAAACGCGGTCGCTTGCCAGGAAAAATCCCGAGCATGTCGTGCAGCACCAGCACCTGACCCGAGCAGCCGAGGCCCGCGCCGATACCAATCGTCGGAATGCGCAGCTGCTGCGTGACCTCGCCCGCGAGTTGCGACGGGATCGCTTCCATCACGATCAATTGCGCGCCGGCTTCCTGCACGGCGAGCGAATCGCGCAGCAACTGGCTCGCGCCCGCTTCGGTCCTGGCCTGCACCTTGAAGCCGCCGAACGCATGCACCGACTGCGGCGTGAGACCCACATGCGCGCACACCGGAATCGAGCGCTCGACCAGAAACCGCACCGTGTCGGCGAGCCATTCGCCGCCTTCAAGCTTGACCATCTGCGCGCCCGCGCGCATCAGTTCGACCGAGCTCCTGAATGCGTCTTCGCGCGTGCCGTAGGTGCCGAACGGCAGGTCCGCGACGATCAGCGCCGACGGCCGCGCGCGCGCGACGCTCGCCGTGTGATACGCGATGTCGGCAAGCGACACCGGCAGCGTGGTCGCCTGGCCTTGCAGCACGTTGCCGAGGGAGTCGCCGATCAGCAGCACGTCGACGCCCGCGCGATCGAGCAGCGCGGCGAAGCTCGCGTCGTAACAGGTGAGCATGGCGATCTTTTCGCCAGCGTCGCGCATTGCCTGCAGTTTCGGCACGGTGATCGCGCTCCGGCTCGCTTCCTGCAAATAAGTCATGGTCAATCCAGTGAAAAAAATGAACTAGCCGCGCCGCTTACAGCGACGTGGCTTTAACAAAGAATTCCTTGCGGCCGCGCATCGTCTCGATGCGTTCGGCGAGCAGCGCAAGGTCCGCGTCGGAGTCGAGCGGATTCAGGTGTTCGGCGTTGACCGTCAGCACGGGCGTGCGGTCGTAGTGGTAGAAGAACTCGTTGTACGCGTCGCACAGCGCGCGCAGATAGGCATCGGAAATCTGCAGCTCCATCGGCACCGCGCGCTTCTGGATGCGCGCGAACAGCACCTCTGGGCTCGCCTGCAGATAGACGACGAAGTCCGGCTCCGGCGCGCTGACCTCGAGCCGCATGGCAAGCGCGCGGTACAACTGCCACTCGTCTTCCTGCAAGGTCAGACGCGCGAAGATGTCGTTTCGCTGCGTGATGAAGTCGGCGATCAGCGGCGTGCCGCTCGCCTGCGCGGTGCTGACTTCCTGCGCCTGCTGCGCGCGTTGCAGCGCGAAGTGCAACTGCACCGGTAGCGCATACCGCGTGGTGTCGCGATAGAAGCGTTCAAGAAATGGATTGTCTTGCGAGCGTTCGAACAGTTCGTGCATCGACCAGCGTTGCGCGAGGCGCCGCGCAAGTGAGGTTTTGCCGACGCCGATCGGCCCTTCGATCGCGATATAGCCGAACGGCGGGCGCAGCTGCGGCGCGGTGACCGTGAGCGGCGGCGAACTCATTCGCAACGGCCTTTCTCGGCGGAATTGCCGGTCAGCGCATTGAGCATCGGGCATAGGCAGGGCGACTTCACCTTCTCGATGCGCTGATCGCTGACGCTGTCGAGCAGCGCGGCGGCCCGGCCATGCAGCGGAATGACGATCGCCGCGTCGATCTCGACGAGCGGCACCAGCGCAAACGCGCGCTCGACGAGGCGTGGGTGCGGCACGATCAGATCGGCTTCGTCGATCGATTGATCGCCATACAGCAGGATGTCGAGATCGAGCGTGCGCGGCGCATTCCGGAACGGCCGCTCACGGCCGAACTGATGCTCGATCTTGTGGCACAGCGCGAGCAGATGCCGCACGGGGAGCGTCGTTTCCAGCTTCACGACGCAGTTGAAAAAGTCGTCGCCGCCCGCGTCGATCGGGGCAGTGCGATACAGGCTCGATTTGGCGAGCACGGTGATGGTGTGCTGTTGTGCGAGGCACACCACCGCGTCTTTCAGGGTCTGGCGCGCGTCCCCGAGATTCGCGCCGAGGCCAAGATAAGCAACCGTCATGGCATATCTTCCTGCAACTATCGTTTTGACGGCTTTTCCGCGAACGCCGCGTCAGTCTTCGTGCGAGCCTTCGCGGCCTGCGTCGTTGTCCGTGCGTTCGGCGGACGAGCCGCCCTCCACCCCGTCACCTGATTTGCGGCTTCCGGCGCCACCGCGCCGCCGTCGTTTTCTGGGGCTCCGGTCCTTCCCGCCTTGCGTGAGCAATGCCTCGCGCGCGGCGGCGTCTCCTTCGATGAACTCCGTCCACCACGCACCGACCGACTCGTCGAGTTCGCCCGATGCGCAGCGCAACAGGAGGAAATCATACCCCGCTCTAAATCTTTGGTGTTCCAGCAGCTTCAGCGCGCTGCGGCCCGAGCGCTTTTCGAGGCGCAGCTGCAGGCCCCAGATCTCGCGCATGTCGGCCGAGAAGCGCTTGTGGATCGCGAGCTTTTCGGTCTGCATGTCGAGCACTTCGTCCATCGAGCGATGCAGCGCGGGCACCGGAAACTCGCCTTCGGCCTCGAACTTCTGCCAGCGCTGCTGCACGTCGTGCCACAACAGCGTCGCGAACAGGAAGCCCGGCGACACCGGCTTGCCGGCGAGCACGCGTGCATCTGTGTTAGAGAGTGCCAGAGAAATGAATTTTTCGCCGGTCGGCTGCTCGAGCACGACGTCGATCAGCGGCAACAGCCCGTGATGCAGGCCTTCCTGGCGCAGTCGCTTCAGGCACGCGAGCGCGTGACCCGACAGCATCAGCTTCAGCATTTCGTCGAACAGACGCGCGGCGGGCACGTTGTTGATCAGATCGGCCATCTTCTCGATCGGCGCGCGCGTGGCGTCGTCGATGTCGAAGTCGAGCTTGGCGGCGAAGCGCACGACGCGCAGCATGCGCACCGGATCCTCGCGATAGCGCGTGGCCGGGTCGCCGATCATGCGCAACAGGCGCGCGCGCATGTCGGCCATGCCGTTGTGGTAGTCCAGCACGGTTTGCGTGGCCGGATCGTAGTACATCGCGTTGATCGTGAAGTCGCGGCGCGTGGCGTCCTCGTGCTGCTCGCCCCACACGTTGTCGCGCAGCACGCGGCCGCTCGCATCGACCGCGTGGGTGCGGCGGTCGAGCTCGTCGCGCTTCAGACGCTTCGGCGGCGGCGCGTCGGCCGCGGGCGAATCGACCAGCGCGCGGAACGTCGAGGTCTCGATGATTTCCTGGCCGAACTGCACGTGCACGATCTGGAAGCGCCTGCCAATGATGCGCGCGCGGCGGAACAGCTTCTGCACCTGTTCGGGGGTCGCGTCGGTCGCGACGTCGAAGTCTTTCGGCTTGACGCCGAGCAGCAGATCGCGCACCGCGCCGCCGACGATGAACGCACGGAAGCCCGCCTGTTGCAGGCCCTCGGTCACGCGGATCGCATTGCGCGAGATCAGCGTGGGGTCGATGCCGTGCACGTCGTGCGGAATGATGACGGGTACGTCCGGCTCGCGCGGCGCTTTCGCGGCAGCAGCGGCTCCTGCGGACTTGCGGCGCGGCCGCGCGGCCGTGCCGGAAGCGGTCGTGCCGGATACGGACTTGCCGCGCGCCGGCGGCTTGCCATTGGCATTGCCGTCGACGCTGGCGGCGGGGGAGAGCGTGTCGTCAGCGGTCGCCGTGTCCTGGCCGAATAGCTTGCGGATGAGTTTCTTGATCACGAGGGTTGGAAGAGTTCGAGGATGCGCCAGCCTTTGGCCTGCGCATGGGCGCGCAACGTGTCGTCCGGATTGGTCGCGATGGGATCGGTGACTTTTTCGAGCAGCGGGATGTCGTTGTGCGAATCGCTATAGAAATAGCTGTGCTCGAAGTCGCTCCAGCTCTTGCCGAGCGATGCGAGCCACATTTCGGTGCGCACGATCTTGCCTTCCTTGTAGCTCGGCGTGCCGGTCGGGCGACCGGTGTAGGCGCCGTGCGGCTCGCCGCCGACGGTCTCCGCCTCGCACGCGATCAGCGTGTCGACGCCGAACGCCTGCGCGATCGGCCGCGTGATGAACTCGTTGGTCGCGGTGACGACGCAGCACAGGTCGCCCGCTTCACGATGCTGTTTCACGAGTTCGAGCGCCACCGGCTGGATGGCCGGCGTGATGACCTCGTGCATGTACTGCGCGTGAAAGTCGGCGAGCTGCGCGCGTGTGTACTTCGCGAGCGGCGTCAGCATGGCGATGAGATAAGCGTGAATGTCGAGCTTGCCGGCCTTGTAGTCGGCGTAAAAGCGATCGTTTTCACGGGCGAAATTTTCGGCGTCGACCATGCCTTTTTTCACCATGAAGCGGCCCCATTCGTGGTCGCTGTCGGTGGGAATGAGCGTGTGGTCGAGATCGAAGAGTGCAAGGTTAGCCATGGGGGCCTATTTTACTTGAAGCGGGAAGAGCGGCGTGTGAACCCGGCGCGGCGGCGGGGTCGGGCGACGCGAGCATCGTGCGCAACAGCGGCAGCGTGACCGCGCGTTTCTGTTCGAGCGAGAAGCGGTCGAGCGCGTCGAGCAGCGCCATCAGGCTCGGCATGTCGCGGCGAAAGTGCGTGAGCAGGTAGGCCGGCACGTCGTCGGCGAGCATGATGCCGCGCTCGCGCGCCGCGCGTTTCAATACCGCGGCCTTCGCGTCGTCGGGCAACGGCGCAAGATGAAACACCAGTCCCCAGCCGAGGCGCGTGCGCAAATCTTCGCGCACCGTCATGCCGATCGGCGCCGCGTTGCCCGCAGCGACAAGCGCGCTGGTCGGATGCGCCCGCACTTCGTTGAACAGGTTGAACACGGCGATCTGCTGCGCGGCCGACAGCGCATCGCAGTCGTCGATCGCATAGAGCGCGACGCGCGGATCGAAGCCGAAGGCGGCGAGGCTGCTTTGCGGGCCGGCGAAGCGCGCATGCCCCGGCGGCGCTTCGTGCACGAGCGCCTGCAGCAGGTGCGTGCGGCCGCTGCCGGCTTCGCCCCAGATGTAGAAGGTGCGATCGGCGACCGGTCCGGAGGCGAGCGCATCGTCGAGCTCACGCAGGCGCGTGACCAGCTCGGCGTTCGCGCCGGCGAAGAAATTGTCGAATGTCGATGGCGGCGGGGTGCCGAGATCGAGCGTCAGTTGACGAAGCACAGTAGGTTAATGCCGAAAATGAGGCTCAGGCCGCGAGTGGCCCGGACCTCGGGGCCTGGACCGTTGCCAGGCGCTCAGTTGTCGTGAAGCGTGCTCGCCGGGTCGTGAGGCCGCGCGTCGCGTGAATTCCAGCCAGGGGGCCAGCATCGGGTAAAATCGCATTTTACCGACCTTCGAGCTTTTCCCCATGAATCAACCGAAATCCGCCGAGCATTCAACCGATTCGGCCCAAGGTTTGTCGTATCGCGACGCCGGCGTGGACATCGATGCGGGTGACGCGCTCGTCGACGCCATCAAGCCCTTTGCCAAGAAAACCCTGCGCGACGGCGTGCTGGGCGGCATCGGTGGATTCGGCGCGTTGTTCGAAGTGCCGAAGAAGTACAAGGAACCGGTGCTAGTGTCCGGCACCGACGGCGTCGGCACCAAGCTGCGTCTCGCGTTCCAGCTGAACAAGCACGACACGGTCGGCCAGGATCTGGTCGCGATGAGCGTCAACGACATCCTCGTGCAGGGCGCCGAGCCGCTGTTCTTCCTCGACTATTTCGCCTGCGGCAAGCTCGACGTCGGCACGGCGGCGACCGTCGTGAAGGGCATTGCGCACGGCTGCGAGCTGTCGGGCTGCGCGCTGATCGGCGGCGAAACCGCGGAAATGCCGGGCATGTACCCGGACGGCGAATACGATCTGGCTGGTTTCGCGGTCGGCGCGGTCGAAAAGAGCAAGATCATCGACGGCAGCAAGATCGCGTCGGGCGACGTGGTGCTCGGGCTCGCGTCGAGCGGCATCCATTCGAACGGCTTTTCGCTCGTGCGCAAGATCATCGAGCGTGCCAATCCCGATCTGAACGCGGATTTCGACGGCCGCACGCTCGCCGACGCGCTGATGGCGCCGACGCACATCTACGTGAAGCCGCTGCTCGCGCTGATGCAGCAGATCGAGGTCAAGGGTATGGCGCACATCACGGGCGGCGGGCTGGTCGAGAACATTCCGCGCGTGCTGCGCGAAGGCCTGACGGCCGAGCTCGACCATCGCGCGTGGCCGCTGCCGCCGCTGTTCTCGTGGCTGCAGAAGCACGGCGGCGTCGCCGATGCGGAGATGCATCGCGTGTTCAACTGCGGTATCGGTATGGCGGTGATCGTGTCCGCGGCGGATGCCGAAGCGGCGATCGGTCTGCTGTCCGCGGCGGGCGAGCAGGTCTGGAAGATCGGCACGGTCCGTGAGAGCGCAGCGGGTGAAGCGCAGACGGTCGTGGTCTAAAGGTGGACGAGGGCTCGCGTGGCGTGCCGCAATGGTGCGCCGCGCGGGCTTCGAATCCTTTGCTTCACATTTCCCGCTTCAAATTCCCGCTTTACGTCCCTCCGATTCCCTCACGCTGATCGGCGCCTCAAACCAGCGTTTCGATCAATTTCACCACCCGCGCCGTCGCGTGCGGATCGCAGCAATCCACCACCTGTCTTTCCGGCATGCTGCGCAGCCACGTGAGCTGCCGCTTGCAGAGTTGCCGCGTCGCGAAGACGCCCTTGTCGCGCATGGTCCGATAGTCGACCGCGCCATCGAGGTATTCCCACACCTGCCGATACCCGACGCAGCGCATCGACGGCATCTCGGGCAGTAGATCGCCGCGCGCGCGCAGCTTCACCACTTCATCGACGAAACCGTGCGCGAGCATCGAATCGAAGCGCTGCTCGATGCGCGCGTGCAGCACGCCACGCTCGGACGGCTCCAGCGCGACCGGCACGAAGCGTGCCGATGCTGCGTCGTCGGTGCGCGCGGGCGCGGCGAGCAGCGTCGACATCGGCTGACCGGTCAGCATGAACACCTCCAGCGCGCGCTGGATGCGCTGCGAATCGTTCGGCGCGAGACGCGCGGCCGTGACCGGATCGAGCGCGCCGAGCCGCGCGTGAAGCGCCGGCCAGCCGTCGCGGGCGGCGTCGGCGTCGAGCTTCGCGCGTACTTCGGCATCGGCGACGGGCAGGTCGTTGAGCCCCTGCGTGAGCGCCTTGTAGTACAGCATCGTGCCGCCGACCAACAGCGGCAGCCGCCCGCGCGCATGAATTTCTCCGACGAGCCGCAGCGTATCGGCGCGAAACTGCGCGGCCGAGTACGAGTCGGCTGGATCGACGATATCGATCAGATGATGCGGCGCGACCGCGCGTTCTTCCGCGGTCGGCTTCGCGGTGCCGATGTCCATCTCGCGATAGACGAGCGCCGAGTCGACGCTGATGATTTCGACCGGCCGCCGCGCGGCGAGCGCGAGCGCGGCGGCGGTCTTGCCGGACGCTGTCGGGCCGAGCAGGCACGGGATGGGGGTAGGGCGTGACGTCATGGGCAAGCGGGCGCGCGGCGCAACGGTGTGATCGAAACGCAGCGGCGTTACTGCCCGCGCATGAACAGCCGATCGAGATCGGCCAGCGTCAGCTGATACCAGGTCGGACGCCCGTGGTTGCACTGATCGGCGCGCTCGGTCGCTTCCATCTGGCGCAACAGCGCGTTCATTTCGTCGAGCGTCAGACGCCGGTTCGCGCGCACCGCGTGATGGCACGCGAGCGTGCCGAGCAGTTCGTGCTGACGCTCGGTCAGCACGCGCGAGCCGCCGAATGCATGCAGGTCGGACAGCACCGCGCGCGCCAGCGCTTGCAGGTCGGCGTCCTTCAGCAATGCGGGGACCGCGCGGATCGCGAGCGTGGTCGGCGACAGCACCGCGAGGTCGAAGCCGAGCGCATCGAGCGTATCGCGCTCTTCCTCGACCGTGCCGATTTCGACCGGATCGGCCTGCATCGTCTGCGGGATCAGCAGCGGCTGCACGGCGATTGCGCGGTCGGCGAGCGCGCTCTTGAACTGCTCGTACAGGATGCGCTCGTGTGCCGCATGCATGTCGACGATCACGAGCCCTTGGCGGTTCTGTGCGAGCACGTAGATGCCGTGGATCTGGCCGAGCGCGAAGCCGAGCGGCTGGTCGTCGGTGGCGTCGAATGCGGGGGAAGCGGGGCGCGACGCGAACGGCGCTGCGTCGTATGGCGACGTCGTGTCGGTTGCGGAGTCGCGCGCTTCGAACAGCGACGCACCTTCGACCCGGCCGGCAAGCGGATCCTTGCGGCCGAACAGCGCGTCGTAACCGGCGAGCGGTTGCGCGACCGGCAGCGTGCCTTGCGTCATGCGTGCCTGGCGCATCCACGTGTTGCCAGGCTGCGAGGCGCCCGGGGCGCCGAAGCTGCTGAAGCCGCTGCCGCCGCCAAGGACGCCGCGGCTTCCCGCGCCGAAGCCCGCGCCGCTCGAAAGACCGGCGCCCGTTCCAATGCCGTCGCCTACGCCGCTTGTGACACCCGGCGGCGGCGAACCAGATGAAGCCGGTCCACCGGCCGACGGTTCCAGGTGCGCCGCATGCCCGCCCGCCGTCGTTTCAGGCGACGCGCCCGCGTGCCGCGCGAGCGCGCGCTGTACCGCATGGAACACGAACTGGTGGATCGAGCGCGAATCGCGGAAACGCACCTCGATTTTCGACGGATGTACGTTCACGTCGACGCCTTCGGGCGGCAGATCGAGGAACAGCACGTACGATGGATAACGCTCGCCGTGCAGCACGTCTTCATACGCGGCGCGCACCGCGTGCGTGAGCAGCTTGTCCCGCACGAAGCGGCCGTTGACGAAGAAATACTGCTGATCGGCGCGACCGCGGCTCGCGGTCGGCAGACCGGCGCAGCCGTAGATCGCAAGCGGACCGGCGGATTCGTCGAGCGGCAGATGGGCGGTCGCGAACGTCTCGCCGAGAATCTTCGCAACCCGCGCGGGCGGCTCGCTCGCGTTCCAGTGCTCGACGGCCTTGCCGTTGTGCAGCACCGAGATCGCGACGTCCGGCCGCGCGAGCGCGGCGCGGCGGATCTGTTCAAGACAGTGGCCGAGTTCGGTCTGTTCGCTTTTCAGGAATTTGCGGCGTGCCGGGGTATTGAAGTACAGCTCGCGGACTTCGATCGTCGTGCCCTGGGTGCCGGCGGCGGGACTCACCACGCCGGTTTCCGCGTCGATGCGCACCGCGTGTGGCACATCTGCGGTGCGGCTCGTGATGCTCATCTGCGCGACCGACGCGATCGACGCCAGCGCTTCGCCGCGGAACCCGAGCGTCGCGACCGCTTCGAGCTCGGCGAGCGAGCGGATCTTGCTGGTCGCATGGCGCGTCAGGGCGAGCACGAGTTCGTTCTCGGGGATGCCGCAGCCGTCGTCGGTAATCGAGATGCGTTTGACGCCGCCTTCGTCGAGCAGGATGCGCAGCGTCTGCGCGCCCGCGTCGAGCGCATTCTCGAGCAGCTCCTTGACTACCGACGCCGGCCGCTCGACCACTTCGCCGGCGGCGATCTGGCTGATCAATTGATCGGGGAGCGGCTGGATGGCGCGCAACGGACGCGGCGCGGGCGCCGCGCGAGAGGCGTCGGAAGGTGCGGCCGCGGCCGCGGTGCCCGCAGGCGTTTCGGAGAATTCGGACATGGCGAAATTATAGCGACTTGGCGCACGCCGCCGCGCAGACGCCCAACCAGCAGATTTTCATTCGACCCGAGGCACTTTCGGTATCATGTCGCGGTCAATTCGCAGCGGTCGGCTCGCCGCTTGCTGCCCTTGTTGCTGGGTCGCGCGGCGGCCGTTTTCCCTCTACGCACATACCGGTTTAAAAGGACGTTCCTTGGATACGCTGCTACATTTCGCCAATCTTGTCCTGCACATCGACAAGTTTCTCGGAGACTTCATTCACGTGTACGGTGTCTGGGTCTACGCGGTGCTGTTCGCGATCGTGTTCGCTGAAACGGGGCTCGTGGTGCTGCCGTTTCTGCCGGGCGATTCGCTGCTGTTCATCGGCGGCGCGTTCTGCGCGACCGGGCAGATGCATCTCGGGCTGCTGATCCTGTTGCTGCTGGTGGCGGCGGTCTCGGGCAATACGACCAACTATCTGATCGGCCGCGCGATCGGACCGCGCGTGTTCAATACGCACATTCCGGTGCTCGAGCGCTTTCTCGATCGCGCCGCGCTGCAGAAGACTCACAACTTCTATGAAAAGCACGGCGGCAAGACGATCGTGCTCGCGCGTTTCATCCCGGTCGTGCGGACGTTTGCGCCGTTCGTCGCGGGCGCGTCGTCGATGACGTGGAGCCGCTTCCAGATGTTCAACGTTGTCGGCGCGCTGTCGTGGGTGCTGCTGCTGACACTGCTCGGCTATTTCTTCGGCAACATCCCGTTCATCCGTCAGTATCTGAACGTGATCGTGCTGGTCGGTATCGGCGCGGCGATCGTGCCGATCGTGCTCGGCGCGCTGTGGAAGATGCTGCGCAAGAATGGCGCGAACGCGAGTACGCGTGGATGACGAGTTGTTTGCGGTATTTCGGGCCTTGAAAACCGAAAGGCGTCGCGAATCTCGCGACGCCTTTTTTCATGCCGCCATGCCGACGACCCGGGTCGGGTGCGCGCGGAGGTTCGATCAGATCAATCGCGCGTGATCGCGCGCGGTGCGAGTGGCGTTTCCGGCGTCGGATAGCCGGCTTCCTTGAAGGTCTGAACGATCGCGCGATTGGTGTCGAAGTAGACCTGCCAGTAGTTCTGGTTGGACGAGTAAGGGCGCACGCACAGCAGCGGTCCTTCTGGCGTAAAGCTCAAGACCTCGATATCCGGCGCGGGGTTTTCGGCCACGTTCGGAATCTTCGCGACGGCGGCTTTCAAACGCGCGATCGCATCGGTCGGATCGACGCCATTGGCGATCTTCGCGGTCAGCTCGACGCGCCGGAACGGCAGCACGCTGTAGTTCGAGATCGTGTCGGAGAAGATCTTGTTGTTGCCGATGATGGTCGTCACGTTGTCCGGCGTCACGATCGTGGTGCCGAACAGGCCCAACTCCGTCACGGTGCCGGTGACGCCCGCGGCCATGACGAAATCGCCGACCTTGAACGGCCGCAGCACCTGCATGAACACGCCGGCCGCGAAGTGCGCGAGCAGGCCGCCCCACGCAGTACCGATCGCTAGGCCGAGGCCGGCGAGCAACGCGGCGAACGACGTCGTCTGCACACCGAAGATTTCCAGGATCGCGAGGACGAGCAGCAGGTTCAGCAACCCGGCGAGAATCGACGCGAGGTAGTGGGCGAGTGTCGGGTCGACCCGGCCGTTGCGTGCGAGCAGCTTGCGCGCCAGATTGGAGATCAGCCCGATGATCCAGCGGCCGACCAGCCACAGCACGATTGCGCCGACGACCTTGGTGCCGATGTCGATGCCACGGGTCATGATGAATGCACGTACGGTTTCGATATCCAAGATGTTTCCTCGTTACAGGTTGCCATCAACGGATTGAACGACGGTGGTGCCATGACCCACAACGCGCGGTCTTCGGGAGTTATAGCCGACGGCGCCCGCATGCGCAAGGACCGTTCCTGCACCGCTCGCGCGCGGCAATAAAGAGATGAAACATGGCGGGGCGTACGTGAATAGCCGGTCGGGGCGTGCCGGGTTCACATGCGCAGCCGCGATTCGGAGTACGGTGACGTCTGGATGACAACCGCGTTGTCCGGGGCGTTTTTCACGGCGCACCGGCGCCTCGACATCCGATGCCACGAGAACGCGATCACGATCGCTAGCGCATACGCGCCGGCACGCTGAAGAAACGACATCGGCAGCGCGAATTGTCCATAGCGGTTCTGCGCGTCGGCGAACACGACGAACGTCAACAAGCCGTCGAGCACGCACGCGGCCAGCGCGAGCACGATGAAAATCGCAGGGCCGCTCAACGCGGCACCCGACCCGAACCGGTTATACAGTCGACAGGCCATCGATACGATGGCGAACAAGGCGAGGTTCGACAGCAGATCGAACAGAAAGGTGGTCATTATCGGTTCAATGAAAAAGCAATACGCCGTAGGGTTGCCGGAACGTATGCTCGCGCAAGGTTCAGACATGCTCCGCTGATTCGGCGGCGATCATTGCATATCTTTTCATCTCGATAAATAACCAGAAAAAGCGAAGGTCGTATCGCTCTTTCTTTCGTTTGTTTTTTATGCAATCGGAATGTGAAAAGTCCTTTGCAAATTTATAGTACTGCGACGGTTTCCGTGCGCTGCACCTCAGAAGCGACAAGAAATGCCGATCTGCAACGTCGGATACCATCGATAAGGCGAGACCTTATCGCGCAGTTGCTGCAAGCCGGTGTTGATGATCTGCTGACTCATCTCGGGTCCCGCGCTCGCCGTTTTGTCGTCTCTTCTTTGTTGCTGTCTTTGTCGCGAACGCTCTAAGGCGTCGTGAAGCGATCATGCGAGCAGAGGGCGTAGACGGTCTGTGAGGTGGCGAACCATAGGGTCAATGAATGGGGTCGGAGTGCGCGACGATGTCGCCGCGTCGCCATTCAGTTCGAGCGACGGCAGATGTCAATCGCGGGGCCTTGGCGGGGAGCGCCGCCTCGCTTTGGGTGTGGCCGGTCGGTAAGGAAGCTTAGGGAACTGCGCATCGCCGATGACGCTTGCCCACGCCTTCATCCAGCAAGTGGCGAGCGTCTTTTCAGCTTCTGACTCAGCGCGCATAAGGCGGCTCGTGGCAAGAAGCAAACGAGCCAACGCATATTCCTTGCGTGTGGATTCCCGATGCAAAAGCGAATGATTCCCCTGCATGGCCGGCCACCGAAAAGTCAGCGAGAAGCGTTGCAAGTTAAATCGGGCCTCATTGCATCGTACCCGACGAACGACCGCGCGGCGCAAGCGACGGACTGCTGTCGAGTAAGGATTCGTTCCAGATCGGTGCGTCGTCGATCAATGGGGCGTTGCGTCGCAACACCTGCCACTGTCGCGAAAACGCCAAATCAACGTTGTTTAATTTTGACAAGTCGCGCCGTGCGTTTATCCGTGCGAGGATGAAATCGTCAATGTTCCTGACGTGAAGATCCAGTTACGGGGGCTCCATGAGTAGCATTCCGCTTATCTGGGCAGCGGTGCCGCATAACAGCGACGGTGTTGTCTTTCAGATCCGGCTTGGCCGCGGACTTCAGCGTTTTCACCTGTCGCGGCGCGTGTTCGAGGATGTGTTCGAGCTCGAACGAAAAGCGTCCGACGCGCGCCAACTCGAATTCTTCTACGTGCACGAGCAGCGCATCCTCGCGCGCGCCAGCGCAAAGCGTGGGACGGCCTGCTCGGCCACCGTTTCACTACGGGCCGCCGATTTCGGCGTGTCGAACGACAGCGAGCGCTGGGCGACGCCGAGCGGCGTCGCGCACGGCCTCATCTAGGCGAACCGATGTCTGATGCGCCGCCGCGATCAACGGGCGGCCGTGCGTCGATGCCGCGCGTCAGCGTGCCTTGAGCTGCGTCTCGAGCACTTCGAACGTGCCGGGGATGACCGTCGCGCGCGGATGAGCGCGGATGAGGATTGGCAGCCGTGGCCGGGTCGGCCGCGCCGAACTTCGACGACACCAGATAGATCCGGTGCTGCTGTTCATCGAGCGCCATCGTTTTCGCGCCTTCCAGCGTTGGCATGTTCTGCGCGACCGTGTAATGGTCCGCATCGTCTTCATGCACGATCGTCAGCGTGCCGTCCGCGCCGTTCGAACTGAACGCGAGCTTCAAGGCCGGATCGAAAGCCGCCGCGTCGGGGTGACCCCTATCAGCACCGCGGCCACGCGACGGCCCGACGTCGCATCGACGATCATCATGCGGTGGCTGGCGCAAACCGAAAACAGGCGCTCGCTCGCCGGATCGATCGCGAGTCCGGTCGGCGACTTGCACCGTGCGAGTGGCCAATGCGCCAGCACCGTCGAGGACCGACCGTCCATCTCGACGATCTCGGCGCGATCTTCCACATTGACGAACACGTGCCCGTGGCTGTCCGCCGCGAGCGCCTCCGGCTTGCCACCCACGCTCATCGTGGCGACCACCTTGCGCGTCGCGACGTCGATTGCGCTGACGCTGCCGTCGTGGCCATTGCTCACGAAGATGCGCCGCAAGGCCGGCACGTAGAGGATGCCGTCCGGATTGGGGCCCGCGGCCTTGATGCTGTCGACGACCTTGAGTGTGTCGAGATCGACGACGCTTACCGTATTGGCGCGGCCGTTGGTGACGAAGCCGAGCTTGAGGTCCTCCACGAACGCGAAGCCGTGCATGCCGTCGGTGTTGGCGATCTCGCCGACCGGTTTGCCGGTGCGCGTATCGATCACCTGCACGTGCCTGTCGCGGCTGATGAAGAGGTGCTGCCGAACTGCGTCGTACGCCACGTAATCCCAACGCTCGCCGCCTTCGAGGCCATAGCGTTTCGCGATTTCGAATCGATCGGCGTTGGCGCCCGTCGCCGCATGGACGTTCGACAGCGCGAGCAGGGAAGCGACGCCGCCGGCGATCAGTGTGGACAGGATTTGTTTCGGTTTCACTTCGAGTGGATTCAGACTAGTACTGCGTATAGATTGGGAGCACGGACGCCATTCCGTTGAGCGAATGACGTCCCGGGTACGGTGGGGCGTTAGCGGATCATCATTCGTGGTCGTCGAGTTTGAAGTCGGACCCACAACTGTTCAGACAGCGTTTCGGTCACGGGGGCTGCATTGGTGGTCGTGGGAGTCGCGTTATAAGGCAGTGTGCCGCTCAGAGCGAACGCCGGGTCATAGGCTGTGCGCGAGACCAGCAGGTTGCCAGCCGTGTAGAATGCGCTGCCGCGTTGGCGCGATGTCGTTGCGCGATGTCGTTGCGCGATGCCGGGTGTTTTTTGGCGGTGTTGGAGGGTGGAGGGCAGTGCCTGAACGGTAGGCTACATTGAGGCGGGCGGGAAGAGGCGGCTCGTTACCGCGCGCGTACCTGTTTGCACGCGCGGGCAAAGGAAAAAGAAAAGGGCCGACGTGCTTTCGCATGTCAGCCCTCGAATCTTTTGGTAGGCCGTACGGGATTCGAACCTGTGACCAACGGATTAAAAGTCCGCTGCTCTACCAGCTGAGCTAACGACCCAAAAGAGAAGCGAAATTATATCGGCGCACCAATGCCCTGTCAACTCTGCAAGACCATCGGCCCAAAATGGAAAGCCCGGGCATCACTACCCGGGCTTTCCAGCGAGAGGCGCGCGTGGCTATCAATTCGGACACTGCGCGTTACTGCCAACTACATCAAAACGTGATCAATCCAGCACCACGATCTACTTGATCTGCGACAGCTTGTTCTGCGCCGACTGCGCGACGTCCGAGCCGGCGTATTGCGCGACGATCTGCTCGAGCGTCTTTTTCGCCGCGGCCTTCTGGCCTTGTTCGAGCTGATTGTTCGCGATCGCGAGCAGCGCTTCCGGTGCACGCGGATGCTGCGGATAGTTCTTCACGATACCTTGCCAAACCGCCGTCGAACCCTTGTAGTCGCGCAGCGCATACAGCGCGTTGCCGAGCCAGTATTGCGCGGTCGGCTGATAGGGGCTGTTCGGATATTTGGAGATGAAGCTGCGGAACGATGCCGCCGCGTTCTTGAAGTCGCCGCTGCGGAATTGCTGTGAAGCCGCGTTGAACGCATCTGTTTCACCCGGCTGCACCTCGCCCTGGACGCCGTCCACCGTCTGCTGCTGCGGCTCGAATTTCTTCAGGCGCGTGTCGAGATCGGTGTAGTAGTCCTTCTGCTGCTTTTGCAGCGTCGAGAGCTGGTTCGCCATGTCCTCGTTCTGTCCGCGCAGCGTCGCGACCTGCTGGTTGAGCTGGTCGAGACGGTTGGACTGATCGAGGATCGTGCGTTGCGCCGCCGATAGCTGGCTCGACAGACTATCGGTCTTCGAACGCAGATCGAGAATGGCCTGGCGGGCCTGATCGTCGTCGAACATGCCCGCATGGGCGGGCACGGCCGTGAGGGCCGTGCCTGCGACGCAGGCCACTGCGGCAAACCGCAGCCAGGAGAAACGATGCGTCATTCGGCTCATCACCCGTTGACTTACTGTTGATATGCGAGGTCGGCGCGGCGGTTCTGTGCCCACGACGCTTCGTCATGACCCGTTGCCAGCGGCTTTTCCTTGCCGAGGCTCACGGCCTCCATTTGCGAATCCGACACGCCCATCAGCGACAGCGAACGACGCACGGCTTCAGCACGCTTCTGGCCGAGTGCGAGGTTGTATTCGCTGGTGCCGCGCTCGTCGGTGTTGCCCTGGATCAGCACGTGACGCTGCGGGTGGCTCTTCAGATATTGCGCGTGTTGTTGCAGCAGCGGTTGATAGTCATCCTTCACCGAGTAGCTGTCGAAGTCGAAGTAGATGCTGCGCTTCGCGAGCGGGCTGTTCGGATCGTTCAGCGGGTCGACATTGACCGTCGCGACGTCGTTCGGGTTCGGTTGGGCCGAGCCTGCGCCCTTGTTGGCGTTTTCGTCGAGCTTGACGCCCGAGTGACATGCGGCCAGTGCACCGACCATCACGACGGCGAATGCGAAACGAAGTTTGGACATCATTTGATTACTCTCCTTGTGTTATTGCATCAACGTTATTGCATAAACGGGCCCCAGGACGGCTCGCGTACGCTGCCCCCCTGAACGGACAGGACCTGCCGAGTGCGACCGTCGGTCGATACTGCGGCCAACACGCCACGGCCGTTCACCTGAGTGGCGTAAAGAATGTACTGACCGTTCGCCGCGAAGCTCGGCGATTCGTCATGTGTCGTGTCCGTCAGGCCCGTGGCGGTTCCGCCTTGCAGGTCCTGGATGTACAGCTTGAACGCACCGCCGACGCGCGAGATGTAGGCAAGCTCCTTGCCGTCAGGACTCACACGCGGGCTGGTGTTGTAGCTGCCCGTAAACGTGACGCGTTGCGCGCCGCCCGCGCTTTCACCTTGCGCCGGCATCTTGTAGATCTGCGGTGCGCCGCCGCGGTCGCTCGTGAAATAGATCCACTGACCGTCAGGAGAGTAGGTCGGCTCGGTGTCGATCGAGCTGCCTTGCGTCAGACGACGCAGACCGCTGCCGTCCGCGTTGACCGCGAAAATCTGCGTATTGCCGGTACGCGACAGCGCGACGGCGAGCGTGCGGCCATCCGGCGACCACGCCGGCGCACTGTTGTTGCCCTTCTGGTCCGATACGACGATGCGCCGGCCCGTGGGCAGGTCGTGGATATAGACGATCGGCTTCTTCTTCTCGAACGACACGTAAGCGACCTTGGTGCCGTCGGGCGACCAGGCCGGCGAGATGATCGGCTCGGGACTCGACAGCGCGATGTGCGCGTCCTGACCGTCCGAATCCGAGATCTGCAGCTGGTAGCGGTTGCCCGACTTGATCACATACGACAGGCGCGTGGCGAACACGCCGCGATTGCCCATGAGCTTGGCGTAAATGTAGTCCGCGACCTTGTGCGCGCTCATGCGCAGACCGCTTTCCGGGCTCACCAGCACGAGGCCGCCGAGGCTTTCGCCCTTGACCGTATCGTACAGCTTGAAGCGCACTTCGTACTGGCCGTTCGGCAGGCGGTTCACGCTGCCCGCGACGAACGCGTTGGCGCCCTTCGCCTTCCATGCGCCGAGGTCGACGGAATCGGTCTCGGACACCGGCGTCGAGCCTGCGTCGATATTCGTGAATTTGCCGCTGCGTTGCAGATCCTGACGCACGATCGTGCTGACCTGCTGCGGGGAGTTCGCTTCATTGGCGAAATTCGCCGTTGCGATCGGAAACTGAGTGGATCCGACGCCCGTCACGAGGACGTTGAGTTGTGCGTTGGCGGCGCCGCCGACGCCGATCAGGCACGTTGCCACGAGTGTTCGCAGGCCTAGCTTGGTCATCAAACTCATGCTGTATGGGTTCCTCAAAACGGTTTTACTTAATACTCGAAGACAGCAGACAGACCGGAAAACGGCTATTTCGTTCCCGCGCAACGCCGCGCCGGGTGGGGCGCGGCGTTGGCCGCCGGTCGGCTGTCAGCCTGCACATCAAGCCGCCGGACGCAGCGTGATAGTAAAGTAGTCCGGCGTCTTGCCATTGACGTCCCGAGGCATCGGATCGGAGGCTCTCACCGCCCGCAACGCGGCGGCGTCCCACGCGGCATTGCCGCTGCTGTGGGTAATGTTTGCGCTCAGCTGATTGCCGTCCGGCGAACAACGCACGGCGATCACGGTCTCGAGACCTTCCGTTTCGCCGCCCCAGTTCACATGCTGAAGCACCAGCCGTCGTACCTTGTCCGCGTAACCCGGCGATGCCGCCGTGCCGCCCGAGCCGCTACCCGTTCCGCTCTTTCCCAGTCCGTTGCTGCTCGAACTGCTGCCGCCCACGCCGCCGGCCAGACCCTGCATCTGCGCAAGCCGCGCGCGACGTTCGTTGTCGAGCTGCTTTTTCGCCTGCGCGGCCGCATCGGCTTGCGCCTTGGCCTTCGCCGCTTTCTCCGCCTCGGCCTTCTTCTGCACTTCTGCCTGAGCCTGCTTTTGCTGCTGCTCCTGCTGTTCTTTCAGTTGCTGTTGCTTCTGCTGCTCGGCGAGCTGCTGTTGCTTGAGCTTCTCGGCCTGCTGCTGTTGCTGCTGTTGCGCCTGCTGCTGCTTGAGCTTCGCGGCCTTCTGCGCCGCGAGCTGGGCCGCCTGTTCGGCCGCCAGTTGTTGCTGACGCTTCGCTTCCGCTTCCTGCTGCTCTTTCAGCTTCAATTGGCGCTGCTGTTCGGCCAGTTGGGCCGCGCGAGCCGCTTCCTGCTGCTGGCGCTTCTTTTCCTGCAGCGCGATGTCGGCCTGTTCGTCGCGCACGGGCGGAGCAGGGGCGACCGGCGTGGGCGGCGGCGTGACGACGGGACGCGGAATCGCGGAATCCGGCACCTCTGTCCACAGTTCCGCTTGTTCGCCCTCGGGCGTGCTGTTCTGCCATTGGATGCCGTGATACAGGAAGAATCCGAGCAGCGCATGCATCACCAGCGCGAACAGAAAAGCTCGCCCGGTGCCGCGTTCACGCGGCGGCTGAAGCGGGTATTCGGAGTTCTTGCGGATCATTGCGATTTGACTAGCAATCCGACGCGCTTGACGCCCCGAGCCTTCAGCTCGGACATCACGTTCATCACGACTTCGTATTTCACGGTTTTGTCGGCGGCGATCACGACGGGCTGATCGGGGTGCGATTGTGCCCGATCGGCGATGAAACCGTTGAGGCCAGCCTTCGTCATGTCTTCCTGCTGCTGCGTGCCGGAGTCGTCCTTGTACTTGACGCTCATGTTGCCGTCGGCGCGGATGTTGACGATTACGGGTGGCGTCTGCTGTTGGGGCGCCGCGCCGCCGACGGTCGGCAGATTGACGATCGACGGCGCGACGAGCGGCGCCGTGACCATGAAGATCACTAGCAGCACGAGCATCACGTCGATGTACGGCACGACGTTGATGTCGGCCATTGCGCGACGCGAGCGCGAGCCGCGCATGCTGGAGGAACGGGAGCCTGCCATCTTGGCCTCCTCAGTGTGCCTGGCGCTGCAGGATGTTCGAGAACTCTTCGATGAAGGTTTCGAAACGGATCGCCAGACGGTCGATGTCGTGCGCGTAGCGGTTGTAGGCGACCACGGCCGGAATCGCGGCGAACAGGCCGATCGCGGTGGCGGTCAGGGCCTCGGCGATGCCCGGCGCGACGTTCGCGAGCGTGGCCTGTTGCACGTTGGCGAGGCCGCGGAACGCATTCATGATCCCCCACACCGTGCCGAACAGACCGATATACGGGCTGACCGAACCGACCGACGCGAGGAACGCGAGATTCGCTTCGAGCACGTCCATTTCGCGCTGGAACGCCGCGCGCATCGCGCGCCGGGCGCCGTCGAGAATCGCGCCCGGATCGTTCAGGCGCTTCTCTTTGCCCTTCAGGAATTCACGCATGCCGGACTCGAAAATCCGCTCGAGCGCGCCGATCGTGTGACGGTTGTTCGCGGCGCTCTGATACAGGGCCTGCAGGTCGCCGCCCGACCAGAAATCACGCTCGAAGCGTTCAGTTTGCGCGCGCGCCCGGCGAATCGCAAACCACTTGCGGAAGATGAAAGTCCAGGAGAGTAGCGACAGCAACAGCAGCAGAGCCATGACGGCCTGGGCCAGCAGGCTCGCGTTGAGTACGAGTGAAACGATCGACAGATCTTGTGTAGTGTTCATAAAGGTTCGTTTTAACGTCCCGGAAGGGGGCGTCCGGCTGCAAGGCCGCTTCAAGCTTGCCGTGGGCAAAACGGAAGCTTCGGCGATATCGAAGCCGAACCATGCTTTGTGTTACCTGACCGGTATGAGTTCACTGGCCCCGTAACAACGAGGCTCAGGTATCGTCCGTTGACATGCCGCCGCCGTTCAGTCCGCGCTCTCGCCAGGGCCCGGCCCGTGCCGCAGCGCGGCGAGAACCGCGGGCGGGATCGCGGCTGGCCGCAGCGTCGCGCGGTCCACACAGCCAACCCGGACCGAACCGGTGGCAAGCAGCGTGCCTTCGCGCCATGCTTCCTGCACGAAGTCTACCGAAGCTCGGCCAAGACGCTCGATCCGGCTGACAATTTTCACGATGTCGTCGAGCCGGGCCGGAGCCCGGTAATCGACCGCGGTACTGCGCACGATGAAAATCGCGTCGTTTTCTTCCGCAAGCCGATGCTGGTCGACGCCGCACGCGCGCAGCCATTCGGTGCGAGCGCGTTCGAAAAATTTCAGGTAATTGGCGTAAAACACGATGCCGCCGGCGTCGGTATCTTCGTAGTACACGCGGATGGGCCACGTATAGCCGATTTCCGTGCCTGGCTGGCTGGGTCGACATATTCATGCGGCGCATTCTACCGGAACGCACAACCCGGGGTCTGTTTCGAAGTGTGAGTTGCTTGTGGCGGGCGTCGGCGGCGATAGGAGCCGGCTTTGCCGGCCGCGCCGGGACTGGCGGAGCGGCTATCGACGTGCCGCAGGAAAAAGCCAGCACGATGATGGGCGGCGGCGCGACCGATGGTAGCGGCGGCCGCCGCCGCCCGCCTTCAAACTCAGCCGCGATGCACGGACAGACCGGCGAACGACTGCGCGACCGGCATCAGCTCGATGGTGTTGATGTTGACGTGCGCTGGGCGCGTGGCGATCCAGTAGATGGAATCGGCGATGTCTTCGGCCGTCAGCGGTTGCACGTTTTCGTAGACCTTGGCGGCCTTGTCGTCGTCGCCGCGATAACGCACGTTCGAGAATTCGGTGCCGCCGCACAGACCCGGCTCGATGTCGGTCACGCGCAGCGCGGTGCCGGCGAGCTCGGCGCGCAGGTTCAGGCTGAACTGGCGCACGAACGCCTTGGTCGCGCCGTACACGTTGCCGCCCGCGTACGGCCAGCGGCCCGCCACCGAACCCAGATTGAAGATATGCCCGCGGTTGCGCTCGACCATGCCGGGCAACAGCGCATGCGTAACCTGCACGAGGCCCGTGCAATTGGTCTCGATCATGGTGTTCCATTCATCGAGACTTGCCTTGTGAGCCGGCTCGGTGCCGAGCGCGAGGCCGGCGTTGTTGACGAGCACGTCGAGCGCGGCGAAGTCCGCCGGCAGCGAGGCGGGCACGGCTTCGACGGCGGCGCGATCGCGCACGTCGAGCTCGTACGGCAGCAGCGCGTCGCCGAGCTCGTCGGCGAGTGCTTGCAGACGGTCCTTGCGGCGTGCAGTGGCGACGACACGATGGCCGCCCTTGACGAACGAGCGGGCGATGGCGGCGCCGAATCCGGCCGACGCTCCTGTGACAAACACGATCATTGCAGTTCCCTGGTCGGTAAGAGACAAAGGCCCAAAGCGTACTTCCAATGCCACGCTGCGGCAAGGATGCACGAGCCGGATCGGCGGCTGCCGCGGCGGCGCGCAACGGGTGCGCGGCGCGACCGGCGCGCTTTCCTCAGATGGGTGCGCGGCGGGGCCGCCGGACCGTCCGGAGGCCCCGCCAGGGGCCGCCGGAGCATCCGCAAGTCGGTTGCCTATTCGGGTCTCTTCCAATACACTAACGCGCTCGACCCTGCGTGACTGGCGATAGAACCGAGTCGTCCGACTCAGCCGATTCAACCAATCGGGTTCAAGGTGGAACAACCCACCGTGAAGCGCAGGGTGCCGTTTTGCCGTTCGCCTGGGCAGCCGTGAACCGCGCGCATTAATCTGCGCTGACGGTGGCTGGCCTGCCTCGCGCATGCGGCGACTCTCCACTCGCCACGTCAGGGCAAGCCTCGCCGCCCACAGCGCTGCGTACCCCGCTGTGTACCCTCTACGCAGGATTCGGCGCACGATCCGGTCAACCTGAAAACACTCAACGGAACCCGTATGTTTGACAGAGCCCAAAGCACCATCGCCAACGTCGATCCTGAACTCTGGAAGGTCATCGAGCAGGAAAACCGCCGTCAGGAAGAGCACATCGAACTGATCGCGTCGGAGAACTACACGAGCCCGGCCGTGATGGCCGCGCAAGGCTCGCAACTCACGAACAAGTACGCCGAAGGGTATCCGGGCAAGCGCTACTACGGCGGCTGTGAATACGTCGACGTTGCCGAGCAGCTGGCAATCGACCGCGTGAAGCAGCTGTTCGGCGCCGAAGCCGCGAACGTGCAGCCGAACTCGGGCTCGCAGGCGAACCAGGGCGTGTTCTTCGCCATGCTCAAGCCGGGCGACACGATCATGGGCATGAGCCTTGCGCACGGCGGCCACCTCACGCACGGCTCGCCGGTCAACATGTCGGGCAAGTGGTTCAACGTGGTCAGCTACGGCCTGAACGAAGCCGAAGACATCGACTACGACGCCGCCGAGAAGCTCGCGCAAGAACACAAGCCGAAGCTGATCGTAGCGGGCGCGTCCGCGTTCGCGCTGCGCATCGATTTCGAACGCATGTCGAAGATCGCGAAGTCGGTCGGCGCCTACTTCATGGTCGACATGGCGCACTACGCCGGTCTCGTCGCCGCGGGTGTTTATCCGAACCCGGTGCCGCACGCCGATTTCGTCACCACTACCACGCACAAGAGCCTGCGCGGCCCGCGCGGCGGCGTGATCCTGATGAAGGCCGAGTTCGAGAAGCCGATCAACTCGGCGATCTTCCCGGGCATCCAGGGCGGTCCGTTGATGCACGTAATCGCCGCGAAGGCCGTCGCGTTCAAGGAAGCGCTTTCGCCGGAATTCAAGGCGTATCAGCAGCAGGTCGTCGAGAACGCGCGTGTGCTTGCAGAAACGCTGGTCAAGCGCGGTCTGCGCATCGTGTCGGGTCGCACCGAAAGCCACGTGATGCTGGTCGATCTGCGCGCGAAGAAGATCACCGGCAAGGCTGCGGAAGCGGCACTCGGCTCGGCACACATCACGGTCAACAAGAACGCGATCCCGAACGATCCGGAAAAGCCGTTCGTGACCTCGGGTATCCGCCTCGGTTCTCCGGCCATGACCACGCGCGGCTTCGGCGTGAAGGAAGCCGAGCAGGTCGGCAACCTGATCGCCGACGTGCTGGACAACCCGGAAGATGCCGCGACGATCGAGCGCGTGAAGGCTCAAGTCGCCGATCTGACCAAGCGCTTTCCGGTTTACGGCTAAACCATGCATTGCCCCTTCTGCCGCCACGCCGATACGCAAGTCGTCGACTCGCGCGTATCCGAAGACGGCGCGACAATCCGCCGGCGCCGCCGCTGCCCGGCCTGCGACAAGCGTTTCACGACGTATGAGCGGGTCGAGCTGGCGTTGCCGTCGGTCGTCAAGAAGGACGGCACGCGCACGGAATTCGATCGCCGCAAGATCGTCGCGAGCATGCAACTGGCGCTGCGCAAGCGCCCGGTTGCGGTGGACGCGATCGAAGCGGCTGTGGCCCGTATCGAGTATCAGCTGCTCGGCAGCGGCGAGCGCGAGGTGCGTAGCGAGCGCCTCGGCGAACTCGTGATGAACGAGTTGCGCGCGCTCGACACGATCGCTTACGTCCGTTTCGCTTCCGTGTACCGGCGCTTCGAAGACGTCTCCGAATTCGAGGACGTGATCGAGGAATTCCGCCGCGCCTCTTCCCCACCCAAGCCTTCCCGCAAGCGCTGAGCGCACGCGTTTCGCAGCTGAGCTGCGGTCATTCGCATCCATCGCCTCGCGCATTTCGCGCTTTTTTTCACGCATCGCTTCTCCCGTCTCCGTGATCGATCGTCACGTGCATTGTTGCGCGCGCTAACGTCTGAATGCCACCTGGCCGTTCGGACGATGGTCGGCGCACTCGCAAATCGCTAGATTGGCTGCATCCGTTCGTAACGCTCAGGGATGCAGATGAAATTCAAGGGGATTTACCGGCCATCGCGCGCCGGTTTCACACTCGTCGAAACGCTGGCGGTGATAGCGCTCGTGATGCTGATGGCCGTGATGGCGGTGCCGTCGTTCGCCGCATGGCATATGCGCGATCAGGTCGACGCGCGCGCGAAGGCGCTGCTGTCCACGTTCGCCTACGCGCGCAGCGAGGCGCTGCGGCGCGGTGCGCGCATCACGGTGTGCCGCGTCGATGCAGCGCGCGTCTGTCTCGTGTCGGGCCAAGCCTGCGCCGGCGGCATCGCCGACTGGGCCTGCGGCTGGGCCGTATTCGCCGAACGTGGCGGCAAGCCGTCGTTGTTGCGCGCGCAGCCGGCGCTCGCGGCGGTGAGCATCACCGGCGTGCAGACGGATATGACGTTCACGCCGCCGGCTGGGCAACTGATCGGCGCGTTTCGAAGTTTTGATATCGCGCCGCGAAGCCCATCGAAATCGATGCAGGGGTACCCGTGGCGGCGCTGCATCAGTGTCGCTGCAGGAGGTCGCGCGCGGATCTCGGAGGGCGCGTGTGGAGCGACGTCATGAGACAGCCCGCATTCAAGACCGGTTTGCGTGTGCACGCATCGACATGTAATGGCAGCTCGTTGATCGAGGTGATGCTGGCGGTCGCGTTGGTCGCGGTGAGCGCGCTGGGTTTGATCGCGGTTCAGGTGTGGACCGCACGCGAAGCGCACGCGATGACGCTGCGCGAGAGCGCCGCGTGGATAGCCGACTCGATTGCCGAAGCGACGCGCACGCCTTCCACGGGCGATGTCGCGCTCAATCAATGGCGCGCCTGGGCGAGCGCTCTGCTGCCGCACGGCGACGCATCGATCGGCGAGAGTGGCGCGGTCGCGGCGGCGCGCGTGACGTGGGCGTCCGTGCGGGACCGGCCCGCTTTGGGCGATGCGAGCGCCCAGCCGGCGGAGCCTTGCGGCGACGTCGATGCACCGGCTGGATCGTCGTGTGTCGCGTTGGCGTTCGCGAAATGAAGCGACCGCATTGCCCACTCGGTCATACGCTAATCGAATTCCTGATCGCGATGGCGCTCGGGTTGATCGTGATCGCGGGCGCCGTGTCCCTTTACACGGCGCAGCGCAACGCGTTCGTGCAGGCGAGCAACGCGACCCGGATTCGCGAAGCGGGCTTGACCGCGCTGATGCTGATCGGCCAGCAATTGCAGATGGCCGGCTTCGTTCCTGCCAATATCATTGGCTACAACGCGGCGCCTGCGCTATTCGGCTGCTCGGGCGGTCGTCCGACCGGCGCCGACGATAGCCTCGCTTGCACCACGTTGAGCACCGGCTCGGATGGCGTCGCGATCCGTTACGTCGCAGACGTCGTATCGACATGGCCATCGTCGAGCGGTCAGGTCACCGACTGTGTCGGACAAGCCGTCAAAAGCAGCGACGCCGTCCTTGGCGATGAGGGCGCGCCGGTGGTCAATCGCTACTTCGCCAACGTCAGCGGCTCGACGGGCGAGCCGGAGCTTTACTGCGTGGGCAGCGGCAATGCGGGGTCCGCGCAGCCGCTGGTCGAAGGCGTCGAGCGCGTGCGGTTGCGCTACTGGCTGGACGGCGCGGCGAATGCGGTGACTGCGTCGGCCGTGGCGGCGGATCAATGGGCGAACGTCGTTGCGGTCGATGTCTGCGTGCTGGTGCGCGGCGCGCCGCAAGGACAGCGTTCGAAGTACATCGACTGCGATGGCGTGAGTACACTCGGTACCGACTTGCGGCCTCGACAGGTGTTTTCCCGCCGAGTTGCGCTGCGTAATCGCGCGGAGGTGTCGTCGTGATGGATCGCGACACAGCAACGCAACGCGGCCGCGCGTACGACATATGCGGCGGGCCAGGCGGAACAGCGAAACAATTAGGCAGGCAAAATTGTCGGGGCGGTGCCCGACGGGCACATCAACGCGGCGTCGTGCTAGCCATCGTGCTGTTGATCTCGGCCATGATGCTCGCCACGTCCGCGATATGGTTCGAAACATCGCTCGCGGCCGCTCGCGCGGCGACCAATGTGCGCGACTATCTGCAGGCTTTCCACGCGGCGGATTCGGCGCTGAGCTTGTGCGAGCGCAACGTGCTATCGGCAAGTGGCGACGCGCCCGATGCACCGCTCATATTCGGCGAGCCGACTCAATGGAGGCTTGAAACCGCGTTCGACGCAGGCGCCATCACGCCTGTGGCGCAATGGCCGGGATCATCGCGCGCGCCGCAATGCCTGATCGAGCCTTGGCGTCTCGCGAGTCGACCCAACGCCAGCGCTTATCTGCTGACCGCGCGCGGCTTCGGGCGGAGCAGCGAGTCGCAGGTCTGGTTGCAGATGGAGGTCGTGACCGAAGATGGCGCGATCGAACGTCATTGGCGGAGCGTTGCAGCAAGACCATTCTGAAGAACGCACCGACTGGACACGTATGAAAAGGCCGAACACATCCGCATTCACGCTGCTCGAACTCGTGATCGCGCTCGCGATTGCCGCCACGCTCGCCGCGTTTGCGATTCCTTCGTATCGCAGCCACATTGCGCGCACGCATCGCATCGATGCGGCGTCGGCGTTATATCGGGCTGCGCAATTCGTCGAGGCCGCGGCGAGCGATGGGGCGCCGGCCTTGCCACCGGGTATCGATCAGGCGCCGCAGTTCGGCGCCCCGGTGTATCGAGTGCGCGTGCTGCCCGCGGACGATACGAACGGCGGCTATTCGATCGAAGCGGCGCCCGCGGAAGCGGGCCCGATGCGCGACGACCCGTGCGGCACGTTCACGCTAGATGCGACGGGTCAGCGAGGCAATAGAAACGACGCGAGCGGCGCGACGCCCACAAGCAGCGAATGCTGGAATACCAGTTAGCGGGTGATTGAAGGCCGACACGCGCAACCTTGCGAGCGGGAGGTCCGATAGATCGCTGCCACCCGCAGCGGCCACGACCTCAATAGCCGCTTCGCATCGAATCGTCCTGCGTCGCCGCCGACTGCGCCGTAGCGGAAGCCGCCGCGGCCGCCCGCGCCGCCGCCGACTCGTTCTTCATCTGTTGCCAGATCCGGAACGCTTCCCACGCGCCGAGCGCAAGGCTGCCCCACTTGAGCGCGGGTTTCGCGCTCGCGACGACCGTCGCGCGCAGCGGTTTGGCGAGCAACAGCGAAGCGATCGAGCTGATGAGCGGGTACTGCTTGAGCAACGCGCCGATCGTGCCCGCGTTGAGCACGCTCGCCTTTGGCCCTTTACCGACGCGCACGCCGCCGAAGCCGGGGATCACGAACCTGAGCCAGCTGAAATGCGTGACGGCCTGGCGCAGTTCGAAGGTGGCCTGTGCGAGCTCGACGCGCTCGACGTCCGCGCGAACGAGCAGCAATTCCTTGCGCAGCGCCCGCAGATGCGGCGCGCTCAGATCCTTCGACGGATGGCGCTTGTTACGAAAGGCGGTATCAGGACGGGAGGGGCTCATGGCGTGTCGGCGGCAGTGAGGGTGAGGCGACGGATCGGATGCAGACGAACTTTCCCATCAGTCGCGGCTGCGAAACGCTTCGCGATCCTTTTCGAACTCCGCGATGGTCGCTTCGAATACCATCGGCGCGTTGCGCAAACCGCTGCGCGCCTTCAGCGCACAGGCGAGCCCGGCAATCGCGTAGACCGCGGTGATGCCGGCAAGCGCCTGCCATCGGTAGGTGTCCCAGAAGGCAATGGCGACGAGTGCGGTCAACGCGATCAAGGCCATCGTGGCGAGCATCATCGCGGCAAGACCGAGAAACAGCACGCCGAGCAGGCGGTCTTTTTCCTCGGCGAGTTCGATGCCCACCAGTTCGAGCCGCGTCTGCAGGATCGCAAACACGGAACTGAGAATGCGGCGCAACGGGCTGCGTTCTGCGCGCTGCGAGTGTGTTTCGGTCGTCATGGCTGTGGGCGTTGCGCGTGAGGGCCTGGCCGGCGCGCGCGCGCCAGCAGAAGCGGACCGGCAAGGCTCGCGCCGGTCCGCCCGTGTCGCCGGTGCGCCGGACATGCCTGCTCCGGCGGCCTCACCGGCCTTTACTTGCGATTGATCAGCAAACCGACCACCACGCCGATGCCCGCGGCGATGCCGATCGACGCCCACGGATGCTCGTGCACGTAGTCGTCGGTGGCGCGGGCGGCCTTCTTGCCTTTTTCGACGACCACGACCTGAACGTCGGCTGCCTTTTCTTTCGCCTGCTTCAGGCGCGTCAGCGCGGTTTCGCGCAGTTCCGACGCGCGTTCGCCGGTAGCGCTCGCGGCCTGTTTCAGCAGGTCTTCAGCGTCCGCGAGGACGGTTTTGATATCCGACATCAATCTCTCCTTGTTGACTTCCGACATTGACAGCTCCCTTTGTCTCACGCTACGCGTAAATCGTAACCAAAGAAACGGTTGCTGGCGAGCATAGTGCCGGTTGCATGCCGCATCCGCACGATCCGTTCCCGGCAGCGTGTGGCGTCCAGACACCCGTTTGAGGGCACTCTGTTCCAGCCCGGTATCGGATTGAGTTGATCTGTCCCGCAAAGTTTCCGTCAAACGGGAGAAAATTACAAAAAGGCATAAAGTCCTGACGCGATGTTGGTTCGCCATGTACCACCGCGGCCTTATGCTTTATCGTGACGGGCCGCCGCGGGCACACGCCCGCGACCTTATCCGGATACCTTCCGAATACCTACAGGAGATGCACTATGAGTCTACGTCTTGGCGACATTGCGCCGGATTTCGAACAGGAGTCGAGCATTGGCCGCATCAGGTTCCACGAGTGGCTCGGCAATAGCTGGGGCGTGCTGTTCTCGCATCCGGCCGACTTCACGCCGGTCTGTACGACCGAGCTGGGCCTGACCGCGAAGCTCGCGGACGAGTTCGAAAAGCGCAACGTGAAGACGATCGCGTTGTCGGTCGACAGCGCGGAGTCGCACAAGGAGTGGATCAAGGACATCAACGAGACGCAGGCCGCCAACGTCGGTTTTCCGATTCTCGCGGATGGGGATCGCAAGGTCTCCGGGCTTTACGACATGATTCATCCGAACGCGAACGAAACGTTCACGGTGCGCTCGCTGTTCGTCATCGATCCGAACAGGAAGGTGCGTCTGATCATCACGTATCCGGCGAGCACCGGCCGCAACTTCGACGAAGTGCTGCGCGTGATCGATTCGCTGCAACTGACCGACAGTCACTCGGTCGCGACGCCGGGCAACTTGAAGCAGGGCGATGACGTCGTGATCGTGCCGTCGCTGAAGGACGAGGAAGTCATCAAGCAGAAATTCCCGAAGGGCTACAAGGCGTTGCGTCCGTACCTGCGCCTGACGCCGCAGCCGAACCCGTAAGCGGCGCGGCATGAACCAAAAAGCCGGTTCGAAGGAACCGGCTTTTTGGCATTATCGATGCACCAGCATCGGAATCAGAAGAACGCCTGAATACCGGTCTGCGCACGGCCGAGGATCAGCGCGTGAACGTCGTGGGTGCCTTCGTAGGTGTTGACGACCTCGAGGTTCACCAGATGACGCGCGACGCCGAACTCGTCCGAAATACCGTTGCCGCCGAGCATGTCGCGCGCGAGGCGGGCGATGTCGAGCGCTTTGCCGCACGAATTGCGCTTCATGATCGAGGTGATTTCGACTGCGGCCGTGCCTTCGTCTTTCATGCGGCCGAGGCGGAGTACGCCTTGCAGGCCGAGCGTGATTTCGGTCTGCATGTCGGCGAGCTTCTTCTGGATCAGCTGGTTCGCGGCGAGCGGCCGGCCAAATTGCTTGCGATCGAGCACGTACTGACGCGCGATGTGCCAGCACGCTTCGGCCGCCCCGAGCGCGCCCCAGGCGATGCCGTAGCGCGCCGAGTTCAGACACGTGAACGGACCGCGCAGGCCGCTGACACCCGGCATGATGTTCTCTTCCGGCACGAACGCTTCGTCGAGCACGATCTCGCCGGTGATCGACGCGCGCAGACCGATCTTGCCGTGGATCGCCGGTGCCGACAGACCCTTCCAGCCCTTCTCGAGAATGAAGCCGCGGATGTTGTCCTCGCCGTCTTCCTCGAGCTTCGCCCATACGACGAACACGTCCGCGATCGGCGAATTGGTGATCCACATCTTCGAGCCCGACAACGAGTAGCCGCCATCGACCTTCTTCGCGCGCGTGACCATGCCGCCCGGATCGGAACCGTGGTTCGGCTCGGTCAGGCCGAAGCAGCCGATCCACTCGCCGCGCGCGAGCTTCGGCAGATATTTTTCCTTCTGCGCGTCCGAGCCGAATTCGTAGATCGGCACCATCACCAGTGACGACTGCACCGACATCATCGAGCGATAGCCGGAGTCGACGCGTTCCACTTCACGCGCGATCAGCCCGTACGCGACATAGTTCAGACCGGGGCCCCCGTACTGTTCGGGAATCGTCGGACCGAGCAAGCCAAGCTCGCCCATTTCGCGAAAGATCCCGATATCGGTCTTTTCGTGGCGGAACGCCTCCAGCACGCGCGGCAGCAGCTTGTCCTGCGAGTAAGCCGCAGCGGCATCGCGCACCATACGTTCGTCTTCGGTGAGCTGCTGATCCAGCAGCAATGGGTCTTCCCAGTGAAACTGCGCGGCTACGGCCATGACGTATCTCCTGATTTCCTGCTCAGACCAGCTTGACTAGAGTTCCGCGTTGCGAAACAATGTTTTGCAAACGACGCCCGAGTGTATCACCCTATGACGCTGCCATCCACTTTCTCCGCTCCGCTCGACGAACGCAAATTTGTCGTCGCCCTTGCTCGCGGGCTGGACCTGTTGCGCGTGTTCCGGCCAGGGGAGACGATGCTCGGCAATCGGGATTTCGTCGAACGCACGGGGTTGCCGAAGGCAACCGTGAACCGGCTCGCCTACACGCTGACCGTGCTCGGCTATCTGCGGCTGGACGAGAGACACGGCAAATATGCGCTCGACGCGGGCGTGCTGTCGCTCGGTTTCGCGCTGCTGTCGGGCACCGACATGCTCGAACTGGCGCGCCCGCACCTGCGCAGCCTGGCGCGCGAGGTCGGCGCGGCGGTCTCGCTCGGGTGCCGGGACGGGCTCGACATGGTGTATCTGGAGACGATTCGCAGCGAAACCGCATTGACGCTCGGCCTCGCATCCGGCTCGAAACTGTCGATGCTGACGAGCTCGATGGGCCGCGCCTATCTCGCCGTGCAGCCGCCCGACGTGCGTACCGCGTTACTCGCGGAACTGAAAAAAGCGGCTGGCAGAGTGGGGGCGATGCTCGTCGCCGAAGCCGAACAGGAGATCGCCGCGTTCGCGAACGAGCGATGCTGCTACTCGTTTCGTGCGTGGCATGACGACGTGAACGCAGTCGCGGTGCCGTTTCGCGAGCCGCGCGAAAAGCGCTGGCTCGTGCTCAGCTGCAGCGGGCCGGCGTCGTCGATGGGGGAGGAAGTATTTCGCGAGAATGTCGCGCCGCGCCTGAAGGCGCTCGCGGCGCGGCTGGGGGAGCCGGGCTGAGGTAATGCCGGGGCGCCCCGGCTAACCGGGCCCACACCGTGTCACGCCGCCCGGTCGTGATAATGCGCGTTGAATAATGGCCCTTGCACGAACCGCACGTCGTACTGCTGTAGCGCGGAGAATTGCGCCTCATCCATCACGCGATTGAAAATCAGCGGCACCCGCAGCCGGCCCGCGTAGCCGACGAGCGGCTTCACGGTCGCGTCGCGCAATGCGGCCGCCGCATCCATCTTGATGAAGTCGAGCCGCGCGGTTTCGGATACCGACAGGATCTGCCCCGCGTTCGACAGATTGCCCGCCACCTTGAACCCGTAGTGCTGATAGCTGCGCGTCAGATAGCCCAGGAACGTCTTGTGTGCGACCGCCGCCGCCGGCAACTCGATCACGATGCGCGTCGGACTCAAATTGAACGACGTCAGCACGCTCGAAAAATGCCGGCCGTGGTCATACTTCACGCTCTTCAACAGCCTCTCGTGCACCCGCAGAAACAGCAACCCATGCCGCTGCGGGCCGAAGAAGTTGATTGCGTGCAGCGCGCGCGACATGCGGTCTAGCGCGACCAGCCGCTGATCGTCGGCGATGTTGTCGAACGGATCGAACACCTCGAACGGCGGCGCGTCGAGCCGGTGCGTGACCGCCTGAAAGCCGAGTTCATCACCGAAGCGGTCGACCCCTTCCGGGCCGCATGACAGCGACTGCGCAAGCGCGTGCACGCTGATGTCGAAGATCGGCTCGTAGGCACTCGTGAGCTCGATGCCGTCGAAATGCGCGAGCGCGATGCCGGCGTGTGCGCCTTGTCCCAATGCCAGATGCTCGCCGAGAAACGGGTGATGAGCGGCGCGGGCGATCAGATCGGGGATGGTCGGCGAAATCATGAAGGCATATGAAAGGCGACGATGAACGCGCACCGGGCGCGTGGCAGCGCGACGCGATGGCCGCATTCACTGATGGTAGCAGTACGGGCCCTGCGCAGATTAACAAAATGCTCATATCGTTATTGGCCTCACGCTTATCGGCCGGGGCTGAGCGCGGAATGACGAGGTTCGCCGGCGTGTTTCCAAGGGTATACGTTAATTTCACTATTCGTAATTCGTTTTACTATTCGTAAAACGCAATTTAGCCAGCCTGAGGGGACGACCCAATGAGTGACCAACCCGCCGCCAATGTGATCGAAGTCGAGCGCGTGCTCGCTGAAACCGATCGCCCGACTTTTCAGGCGATGCTGCTTGCGCTGTGCGGGCTGTGTCTGCTGATCGACGGTTTCGACGCGCAGGCGATGGGCTATGTCGCGCCCAGCGTGATCGCCGAATGGCACGTCGCAAAAACCGCGCTTGGCCCGGTTTTCAGCGCGAGCCTGTTCGGCATGCTGCTGGGCGCGCTCGGGCTGTCGGTGCTGGCCGACCGCATCGGCCGCCGACCGGTGCTGATCGGCGCGACGTTCTTCTTCTCGCTGTCGATGCTCGCCACGCCGTTCGTAGCGACGATTCCCGCGCTGATCACGCTGCGTTTCATCACGGGTCTCGGGCTCGGCTGCATCATGCCGAACGCGATGGCGCTGGTGGGCGAATTCTCGACGCCCGCGCATCGCGTCAAGCGCATGATGTTGGTGTCGTGCGGCTTCACGCTCGGCGCGGCGGTCGGCGGCTTCGTCAGCGCTGCGCTGATTCCGGCCTATGGCTGGCGCGCGGTGTTCTGGGTTGGCGGCGCGGTGCCGTTTCTGCTCGCGTTCGCGATGCTGGCGATGCTGCCAGAGTCGCTGCAGTTTCTGGTGCTGAAGGGCCGCAGCGAGCGCGCGGTGAGTTGGCTTGCGAAGTTCGACCCGGCCTTGCCGATCGACGCGAACACGCGCCTCGTCGTCAGCGAAAAGCGCAGCGACGGCGCGCCGGTCGCCGAGTTGTTCCGCGCGGGCCGGGGGCCGGTCACGCTGATTCTGTGGGCGATCAGCTTCATGAACCTGATCGTGCTGTACTTCCTGTCGAACTGGCTGCCCACCGTAATGCGCGACGCCGGCTACACGCCGGGCGCGGCCGTGATCGTCGGCACGGTGCTGCAGACCGGCGGTGTAATCGGCACGCTGCTGCTCGGCTGGTTCATCGAGCGCATGGGTTTCGTGCGCGTGCTGTTCGCGTGCTTCGCGGTAGCCACGGTCGCAGTCGGCACGATCGGTGCGGTCGCGCATGTGCTGCCGTGGCTGCTCGTCGTCGTGTTCGCGGGCGGCTTCTGTGTGGTCGGCGGACAGCCGGCCGTCAATGCGCTTGCCGGGCATTTCTATCCGACCGCGCTGCGCTCGACCGGCATCGGCTGGAGTCTCGGCATTGGCCGGATCGGTTCCGTGATCGGCCCGCTCGTCGGCGGACAGCTGATCGCGTTGAACTGGTCGAATGCCGCGCTGTTTCATGCGGCGGCGCTGCCGGTGCTGTGCTCGGCGCTGCTGGTGGTCGTGCTCGCCGGTGCGACGCGGCAACCCAACCGCGCGTCCGAAGCGGAGCCGGCCTGAGCCTGACTGCAAAGATCACGTATCGACCGGGAAAGAATCGAGCAACTCGCGGAGAACCTTGTATGGATACCTCAACACGTACGCCGGCCGACGAACGCCTGCGGCCTGAAATCGAGCCCGGCTATCAGTCGGGTTTCGCGAATGAATTCGCGACCGAGGCGTTGCCGGGCGCGTTGCCGACCGGCCGCAATTCGCCGCAACGCGCGGCCTATGGTTTGTATGCCGAACAGATTTCCGGCACGGCGTTTACGGCGCCACGCGGTCACAACCGTCGCTCGTGGCTGTACCGGATTCGTCCGGCGGCCATGCACAAGCCATTCACGTCGATGCCGTCGGAGCGGCTCGTCGCGAACTTCGCCGAGGTGCCGCCGACGCCGCCGAACCAACTGCGCTGGGACCCCCTGCCGATGCCCAGCGAACCGACCGATTTCATCGACGGCTGGGTCACGATGGCGGGCAACGGCTCGGCCGAAGCGATGAGCGGTTGCGCGATTCATCTGTACGCGGCGAACCGCTCGATGCGCGATCGCTTCTTCTACAGCGCCGACGGTGAGCTCCTGATCGTGCCGCAACAAGGGCGCCTGCATATCGCGACCGAAATGGGCCACGTCGATATCGAGCCGTTCGAGATCGCGGTAATTCCGCGCGGCGTGCGCTTCGCGGTCAGCCTGCCGGACGGCAGCGCGCGCGGGTATATCTGCGAGAACTTCGGTGCGCTGCTGCGTCTGCCGGAACTGGGGCCGATCGGCTCCAACGGTCTCGCGAATCCGCGCGATTTCCTGACGCCGCACGCCGCATACGAAGACCGCGAAGGTGCGTTCGAACTCGTCGCGAAGATGAACGGCAATCTGTGGCGCGCGGACATCGGCCATTCGCCGCTCGACGTAGTGGCATGGCACGGCAACTACGCGCCGTACAAATACGACCTGCGCCGCTTCAACACGATCGGCTCGGTCAGCTTCGACCATCCGGATCCGTCGATCTTCCTCGTGCTCCAATCGCAAAGCGACACGCCGGGTGTCGATACGATCGACTTCGTGATCTTCCCGCCGCGCTGGCTCGCCGCCGAAGATACGTTCCGGCCGCCCTGGTTCCATCGCAACGTCGCGAGCGAGTTCATGGGCCTCGTGCATGGCGTCTACGACGCGAAGGCCGAGGGCTTCGTGCCCGGCGGCGCGAGCCTGCACAATTGCATGACGGGCCACGGCCCGGACGCGGACACGTTCGAGAAGGCGTCGCATCTCGATACCTCGGTGCCGAAGAAGGTCGACGACACGATGGCCTTCATGTTCGAGACCCGCACGCTGATCAAGCCGACGCGCTTCGCGCTCGAAACCGCGCAATTGCAGGCGCATTACTCCGAGTGCTGGCAAGGCCTCAAGAAACACTTCAATCCGGAGCAACGATGAACGCGGTGAACGATCTCCAGGCGACGCTCGATGCGTCGCGCAAGAGCTGGATCGAGTCGGCCAACGACCCAGCTGGCGACTTCCCGATCCAGAACCTGCCGTTCGGCATTTTCAGCGACCGTGGCAACGACGCGCGTCGCGTGGGCGTCGCGATCGGCGATCGGATCGTCGATCTCGCCGCGTTGCAGGCCGCGGGTCTGCTGAACGTGCCGGCGCACAACGTGTTCGCGCGCGATGCGCTGAACGATTTCATCGCGCTTGGCCGCGACGTGTGGCGCAGTGTGCGTATCCAGCTGAGCGAACTGCTCGCGCGCGACACCGCGACGCTGCGCGACGCTGCCGCGTTGCGCGCGAAGGTGCTCGTGCGCGCGGCCGATGCGCGTCTGCATCTGCCGGTGCAGATTCCGGGCTACACGGATTTCTATTCATCGAAGGAACACGCGACCAATGTCGGCGCGATGTTCCGCGATCCGAAGAATGCGCTGCTGCCGAACTGGTCGGAGATGCCGATCGGCTACAACGGACGGGCGTCGTCGGTGGTCGTGAGCGGGACGCCGGTGCGTCGTCCCAATGGTCAGCTGAAGTTGCCCGACCAGGAGCGTCCGGTGTTCGGCGCGAGCCGCAAGCTCGATATCGAACTGGAGACGGGTTTCATCATCGGCGGCGGCAATGCGCTGGGCGAGCCGATCGCGTGCGAGGACGCGGAGGCGCACATTTTCGGCATGGTGCTGCTGAACGACTGGAGCGCGCGCGACATCCAGCAATGGGAATACGTGCCGCTCGGCCCATTCAATGCGAAGACCTTCGCGACGACGATCTCACCGTGGGTCGTCACGCTCGATGCGCTCGAACCCTTCCGCGTCGCGCAGCCGGTGCAGGAGCCAGAGCCGCTCGCCTATCTGCGGCATCGAGGAAAGCATGCGTTCGACATTCACCTCGAAGTGACGTTGCGTGCGCAACCCGCGCGGCAAGCGAGCACGATCGCGCGGACCAACTTCAAATACATGTACTGGACGATGGCGCAGCAGCTCGCGCATCACACTGTGGCGGGCTGCAATACGCGGGTGGGCGACCTGATGGGCTCGGGGACGATCAGCGGGCCGACCGAGGATTCGTACGGCAGCCTGCTGGAGCTGACGTGGAACGGCAAGAAGCCGCTGGCGTTGAAGGAGGGCGGCACGCGCACGTTCATCGAGGACGGCGATGAGTTGACGCTCGTCGGCTGGTGCCAGGGCGACGGGTATCGCATGGGGTTCGGCGCGTGTGCCGGAGAGATTCTGCCGGCGCGCGAGTGAGCGCGAAGCAGTCGCGACGAGCGGGGGCCGGCGCGCAATGCCGGCCCTCGTCGTTTGTGCGAGACCTTGGGCGTACCGTGTCGCAATTAATCGGCGCGTCGTCCGCTTCACCCACCCAGCAACCCGAATACGGCCACCCCATTCGTCGTGCCGACATACACCTTGCCGTTTGCGATCAATGGTGTGATGAACTTGTTGCCCGTGCCGAACTGATCGCGCGTGCCCATCTGGTTGCTGTTGTACAGCTCGTTGAGCGTTATCGGGTCGAACGCATGCAGGGCCGCGACGGTGCCGTTTTCGGCGGCCCACACGATGCCGTTCGTGGTGCCGTTCGCCGAGATGCTCGGCGTCGTCCCGGGATAGGCGAACGTCATCGCGCTTTGCGCGGTCGGTGTGATCGACAGCTTCGCGTTGGTCACGGTGAATGCCTTCAGATGATCGCCGACCGAGCCGAAATACACGCGCCCGTTGAAATAGGCGGGCATGCCGAACTCGCCGCCGGCCAGCTGCGCGGGAATCTCCTGATAGATGTTGTCGGCCGTCGGGTTGAACTTGCCCATCGAGTCGCGATTCAGCACGTAGATGGTGCTGTCCTTGCCCGCGCCGAGCGTCAGATGCTGTACGGTGCCGCCCGCGTCGGTCAGGTCCGGCAGCACCAGTGCGCCGCCGGAGCCGAGGTCGATGTCGTCGTTGGACTCGTGCACGACGTTCGTCATCGCGAAGTAGTCCGCCACCGACAGGCCTCCCGCCGTGCCGAGCTTCAGGAACGTATTGCCGAAATCGTTGTTGGCGGGGAAGCCGCTCGACGTCATCGTCGTGTCGAACGTGCCGTTGGCATCGAGCAGATAGATCGACGAGCCGTCTGACGCCGGTCCCGCGCCGCTCATCCAGATCGCGCCGCCGATGCCGTTTGGTGCCAGGTTGAGCACGGTGGTCTGCTGCAACGTGTCGGCGCCGTAGCCCATGATCCAGCCCGTATAGCCGCCGTGGTCGCAGTGCGAGGTCCATGACGTGTAGACCGTGTTGCCGAGCAACAACAGCCCCGCGCGCTCCGCGTACAACGACGTGGTGAACGGCAAGACGCCGTTCGTATTGCCCGCGCCGCTGCCCGGGTAAGAGGCGGCGACTTCGGTGGGACCGTTCAGCAGCTCGGCGCCGGTCGCGAGGTCGAGCGCGTGAATGCGATGATGGTAGCCGCCGGCCGCGTCCTTCGACATCGCGACCACGTAGATCGTGCCGTGCGTGCCGCGCGAACGGTCGATCACCGGTGTCGAGGTGATGCCGATGGTGTTCACGATCTGGGTGCAGCCGAGGTCGTCGCTCGGGGTTTCGCCGGTGCCGAGTGTGCGCACTTGCCACAGGGTCGCGCCGGTGTCTGCATCGAATGCGTACACACTGTCGTTCTCGGTCGCGACGTACAGCACGTTGTGCGTGCCGCCCGCGATCGCCAGCGAAGCGACGAATAGCGGCTGCGCGTCGACCTTGCCGTCGACGCTAAAGAAGCCGACCTTGCCGAACGTCGAAGCCGCCACGTTGGCGGGCGTCAGCGTGGTTTCGCCGAGGTTCTGGCCGGTGCGCGCGATGTCGTCGTGATAGGTGAGCACGTCGTGCACGGCTGCCGCCGATGTGCCACCCATCGCGGTGCCCGAGCCGCCGGTGCTACCGGTGGTGGTGCCGCCGCTCGTGGTGCCACCGCTGGTGGTGCTGCCGCCGCTCGCTGCGGCCGGGGTCGATGCGCCGGATGCGCCGCTACCGCCGGCGCCGACGCTCGCGCCCGTCGGGGCACTGCTGTCTCCGCCTCCGCCGCCTCCACAGTTCGCCGCGACGATCGCGGCTACCGCGATCGCCGTGCCCAACAGGCTGGCACGGAGCAACAGGCGCATCGAGACCATGGCGGACTCCCCGTTGCTTGCGGCGGCGCCACGAAATATGGGCCGTTTGTCGAGTGTCCGCGCAACGTGGGTTGAGATTATCACCCTGCGTATAGATCGTAAAAGCCAGCAATTAGCGTCTATTCGTCAATTCGGCACCCGCAGCGAGATCCGCCGGCGCTCCCACCGCGCCGCCGCCAGAAACGCGAGCGCCGCGCACAACAGCACGCCGACCACGGCATCGTGGCCGGCCGTTTTCATCGACGCCGATCGCGAGCGCTGACGCAATACCGTTCTAGTGAGACACGGACGACTTCGAGCCGGCCGGCTCACCCCGCCACGGCCACCCGCCGCTCGATCGACACCGACCACAATGTCAACAACAGCGCGCCGAGCGCGGTCGCGACGCCGACCCACGGCAGCGTCGTCAGCGGCGCGCCGGCGCCGATCGCCATGCCGCCGAGCCACGCGCCGGTCGCGTTGCCGAGGTTGAACGCCCCCTGATTCAGCGTCGACGCCAGATTCGGCGCGTGGCTCGCCCGATCGACGATCAACATCTGCAGCGGCGGCACGATCGCGAATGCGAGCACCCCCCACACGAACACGGTCAGCATCGCCGGAGTGCGCGCGTGCATCGTGCCCGCGAACACGCACAGGATCACGACGATCGCCATCAGGAACGCGACCAGCGACGGCATCAGCCGCCAGTCCGCGAGCTTGCCGCCGAGCGTGCTGCCGACCGTCAGGCCGAGGCCGAACAAGAGCAGCACCATGGTGACCGCGTGCGGCGTGAAGCCGGTCACGTCTTCGAGAATCGGCGTGATGTAGGTGAAGGTCGAAAACAGGCTCGCCGACGCGAGCACGCTGATACCGAGCACCATCAGCACCTGCGGGTTCTTCAGCACGCTGAATTCGCGCACGAGGCTCGCCTTGTGCATCTCGATCTTCGCGGGCAGGCACACCGCGAGCGCGGCCGCCGCCAGCACGCCGATGCCGGTCACGGCCCAGAAAGTAGCGCGCCAGCCGACCGCCTGGCCCAGCGCGGTGCCGAGCGGCACGCCGAGCACGTTGGCGAGCGTGAGGCCGGTGAACATCAGCGCGATTGCCTGTGCGCGGCGATTCGGCGCGACGAGCCCGGCCGCGACCACCGAGCCGATGCCGAAAAACGCGCCGTGGCAGAACGCGGTGACGATGCGCGCGGCCATCAGCACCGCATAGCCCGGCGCGACCGCGCACAGCAGATTGCCGACGATGAACACGCCGATCAGGCTCATCAGCGCCTTTTTGCGCGGCATGTTGGCAACCGCGATCGCGACGATCGGCGCGCCGATCGTGACGCCGAGCGCATACGCGGAGACCAGCATGCCAGCCGCTGGAATCGACACGGACAGATCGCGCGCGACATCGGGCAACAGGCCCATGATGACGAACTCGGTGGTACCGATTCCAAACGCGGCAACGGCAAGGGCAAGCAGAGGCAATGGCATGGCGATGATGGGGTGTGACGCGTGAAGCGGCGCGAACAACGGGCGCCGGGCGGGCGATTCCGAAGGCGGAAACGCTATCGCCGGATAGGGAAAAACAGTAGGGGATTCTACCTAAGTCAAATCTGGCCTGCAGGCTGTCAGGAAAGCTGTTGTTTTTTGCGGAACGCGGCGGCGGGAGCCCGAGCCGCCGGGCGGCGTTCAGCGCCGCGCGAGGTTGCGCCCGAGTGCCGCGCAGCCCGCATCCGTCAGCGCTTCGACCACATTGCTGCGATCGTCGGGCTTGAAGTCGGCGATCCAGATCACGCGGCAATGTGCGGACGTGTCGGCCACGACCTGCAGCGTCGCATGATGATGCTCGAAGCGCCCGCCGCCCACCGAGTAGGCGAGCCGCATGTGGGCATCGTCGACGGCAATCACGCGTTCCTCGACCACGGTGCCGTCGGCGAAGGTGACCCAGCGCAGGTCGCCTTCCATGCGCGCCGCGATCAGCACGCCCGCGAATACGCGGGCGACCTCGGCGGGATCGCGCAGCGCGGCCCATGCATCGGCCGCGATGGTTGCCACGGCGATTTCCCGGTAGATCGTCGCCATCGCATTTCCTCCTGTTCGTTTCGGGTAACCCAGGTCTCGTGCGCGCGGGGTGTCGCGACCGGCGATTGCAAACCTGTCACCGATCGCGCGGCGCCGACTTATCCGCGATCCGCGTCGAACGCGTCGCCATGACGGCCCGCGCCGGACGCAAAGCGCGCCGCGCCTGCCACGCCCTCCGCGAAGACCGCCGCGTAGCCGCCCGCGCCTTCGCGCCGCAATGCCTCGGCGAGATCGTCCAGCGTGCTGTTCTCGAGTGCGGAGCGACGATCGGCGAGCAGCGCCGCCTGCGGAAACGCGGCGAGCTCCGCGGCCAGTTGCTCGGCGGCCGCGCGCGCTTCGCCCTTCGGCACCACGCGGTTGGCGAGCCCGAACGAAAGCGCCTCGCGCGCATCGACCGCGCGGCCGGTCAGGATCAGATCGAGCGCACGCGACAGACCGATCAGTCGCGGCAGCCGGATCGTGCCGCCGTCGATCAGCGGAATGCCGACACGCCGGCAGAACACGCCGAGCACCGCATCTTCCTCGACGACGCGCAGATCGCACATCGCGGCAAGCTCGAGCCCACCCGCCACCGCATAGCCGGCGATCGCGGCGATCACCGGCTTGCTGAAGCATGTGCGTGTCGGTCCCATCGGCCCTGGGCCGCTGCCGTCCGCGTGCAGCTCATTGCGGCGCGTAGCGTCGGCGAGCGCGCCCAGGTCCGCGCCCGCGCAAAACGTGCCGCCCGCGCCGAACAGCACGGCCGCGTGCCACGCCGGCTCGGCCTCGAAGCGGCTGAACGCAGCGCTCAACGCCTCTGCCACCTGCCGATCGACCGCATTGCGCCGCGCGGGCCTCTCCAGCACGATCGTAGCGACGCCGTTGCCGTCATTCGACTCGATTCGCACATGGTTATTCAAATATTGGAAGGCTATCATCGTTGTGTATATCTGAAAGGTATCTGAAGCTCCCCGATTGCCTGTCGATCAGGCAGTGTTGCCATGCGCTCATGCGGCGTAATTAATCCGGTAGGCTGTCATGTTTCCGTCACGTCCGGCTCGTAGCGTTAGCGCTCTATTAATGCTCTGGCGTTCTGCCGCCAGCTTGCCGAGCCTGCCTTTGTCCCTGCCTTTGCCCAATTCATCGCCGGCCCCCGCCCCGGGCTACGCCGAAGCTGTCTGGATCGTGCCGTTGCACGAGCATGCGTGGTACGACCATGTGCGTCTGAAGCGCGTCTTCGTCGCCGACGGCACACGTCACCAGGTCGTACTCGTCGATCTGCGCAAGCTGCTCGTGTGCGCGAATCGCGACAACACCGATTACGTGCTGAAGCCGGTCGCCGAGTGGCACGCGGGCAAGGTCCGCGGCATTCGCGAGTTTCTCGATCCCGACAGCCCGCGGATTCCGCAGATGCCCTACGTGACGATCTCCACGCGTCGCGCGCCGGGATTGCTCGGCTGTTTCGGCATCGAGCGCGAGGGGGTGGTGGCGTTTCGCAACGGCCAGCATCGCGCGCGCTATCTGGCCGAGGCTGGCGCGCGCTGGTGTCCGGTCGAAGTGCACGAGCGCGAGGCGGGATTGCTGCGTGAGCTGTGCGGCGCGGCCGATGATGCCCGCACCGCGATTCGCGCGACCCAATTGGGAAGCGACAGCGACGTCTGACTTTCGCGGTCCGCGGCAATTCGCGTACGCCATGGTTATCACGGCTACCCCGCCTGCACGACGTTGCGCGGCGTGCCCGCCTGCCACGCCGCGATGTTCGCGAGCGTGGTCTGCGCGATCTCGGTCATCGCCTCGCGCGTGAAGAACGCCTGGTGCGCGGTGACGATCACGTTCGGAAACATCAACAGACGCGCGAGCACGTCGTCCTGTAGCGGCAGATTCGAATGATCCTCGAAGAAGATGCCGCCTTCTTCCTCGTACACGTCGAGCCCGAGATGGCCGAGCTGGCCGTCCTTCAACGCGCCGATCAGTGCGTTCGCCTCGACGAGCCCGCCGCGCCCGGTGTTGATCAGCATCGCGCCGCGCTTCATCTTCGCCAGCGCGGCGCGGTCGATCAGGTGATAGGTGTCGGGCAACAGCGGGCAATGCAGACTGACGACGTCCGATTCGGCGAGCAAGGTATCGAGCGGCACGTAGCGCGCGCCGAGCGCGAGCAGTTCGTCGGCCGGCGGCCCCGGATCGTAGGCGAGCACCTGCATGCCGAAGCCCGCCATGATGCGCGCGAACACCCGGCCGATGATGCCCGCGCCGATCACGCCGACCGTCTTGCCATGCAGGTCGAAGCCGAGCAGCCCATGCAGCGAGAAGTCGCCTTCGCGCGTGCGCGCGACCGCGCGCGGCAGGCGCCGGTTCAGCGCGAGAATCAGCCCGGCCGCATGTTCGGCGACCGCGTACGGCGAGTAGGCCGGCACGCGTGCGACCGGCATGCCGAGCCGCTCGGCCGCCGCGAGGTCGACGTGATTGAAGCCCGCCGAGCGCAGCGCGATCATGCGCGTGCCGCCCGCGTGAAGCCGTTCGAGCGTGGCGGCGTCGACGCTGTCGTTGACGAACGGGCAGACCACGTCGTAGCCATGCGCGAGGATCGCGGTCTCGCTGTCGAGAGGGGATTCCTGGAAATGCAGTTCATAGCCATGCGCGGCATTGGCCTCGGTGAATGTATCGACGTCGTATTGACGACTGCTGAACAGGATCGTGCGCATATCGGGCTCCGAAGAAGCTGTTTCTCGATGTTAGGCGACTTCGCGAATGAAAGAGTAGGGTGATGTGGTGAACGCGGGTACCGCTCGCGCATGACGGCTGGCTACCTTGGCCAAAAAACTTGCGCAATCACACGGTTCGGTGAATGATCGGACGAACGGCCTCGAGCGGCGTGCCTGCCGCGAGGCCGTTCGTTCCTTTGCGCTTCACATTCATACACCGATCATGCCGACTTCAACCGCCACTACCATTGCTTCGTCCGTCCCCTGTCCGATAGTCGAATCACTCGACGCCATCCTTCCCGAAGAACCGCTGCTGATGATGGGCGCCGGCCCCGTGCCGATTCCCGCCGCGGTCGCGAAGGCCAATGCGATCGTGATCAACCATCTGGGCGGCACGATGGCGAAGGTGGTGAACCAGGTGAAAACGATGGCGCGCTACGTGTTCCAGACGCAGTCGAAGTGGGTGCTCGGCGTCGCGGGACCGGGATCGGGCGCGATGGAGATGGCGATCTCCAATCTCGCGTGGGAAGGCACGCGCATGCTGTGCATCAAGAACGGCTTCTTCAGCGACCGCATGGGCGAAATGGGCCGGCGCGTCGGCGCGCGCGTGAGCATGCTCGAAGTCGCGGACCGCACGGTCGCGAGTCTCGACCAGATCGCCGACGCGCTGCGCCGCGAGCGTCCCGAGGTCGTCACGGTCGTGCAGGGCGAGACCTCCAACACCGTGTGGAATCATCATCTGAAAGACATCGCCGCGCTTGCGAAGGAAGCGGGCGCGCTCGTGATCGTCGACGCCGTCTGCACGCTGAGCACGATGCCGCTCGAAATGGATACCTGGGGCATCGACGCGGTGATCACCGGCGGCCAGAAGGGCTTGTCATCGATTCCGGGCGTGTCGCTGATTGCGTTTTCAGACGCGGCCTGGGCGCGCGTCAAAGGCCGCACGGTGCCCAATACGCACTGGTGCCTCGATGCGTCGCTGGCGGAAAACTTCTGGCACAACGCCGGGTATCACTACACGGCGCCGGTGTCGGGCGTGCTCGCGCTGCACGAGGCGCTGCGGCTCGTCTGCGCGGAGACGCTGGAGAAGCGCTTCGCGCGCCATCTGAAATGCTCGCTCGCGTTGCAACAAGGCGTCACCGCGATGGGCCTGCAACTGTATGCGCCGGAGAATTGCCGTCTGAATTCGGTGGTCGGCATCGAAGTGCCGGACGGCCTCAGTCCCGCCGACGTCTGCGCGCATATCTCGCGGCAGCATCAGGTGGAAATCTCGGGCTCGTTCGGTCTGCCGATCGTGCGTATCGGCCAGATGGGTGAACAGTGCCGCGAGCACAACCTGTTTCGCACCGTGCATGCTCTGGGGCGCACGATGGTCGATCTCGGCGTCAAGGTCGATCTGCCGGCGGGAGTCGCGGCACTCGAGCGCGGCTTGAGCGAAGGTAAATAAGCATTTTCCCGACGCGCTACGAATAGCATTCGCAGCGCATATCTTTTGTGCGATCCAGCACTTTATAGCCCCATTAGAAAGTTTTTTTCCGCCATTATCGCGCTGCAATAAATTAATGCTTCGCAACCTTTTTACATAACAATGAAGAAATCGTCGAAACCCTTACGGAATAAGGCTCTGCGCCTTTTTAAAGGGTTTTTCTTCCTTTCCTGCTTTCTATTGTTCTCTGTGCGCCGGCGCACGTATCGAGATCAGGCCGAAACGTAAAGTAGGTCACGGCGAGAGCAGCGCAATGCTCACGCTGCGGTAAATCGCAAGACCATGATTCGACACACGGCGCGTGCCAGGACGCGCCTGCCGCGCTCATGCATGCATGCCGCCGGAACCAGGCTTTAACGCCAAAGCGCCCCCGCGAGGCGATAAAAAAGGATTTCTATCCGATTCGATAATTCGATTGCGTGGAGTCTCGAAGTCTGTCTTCGAGGGTCCGCGCACGTACGAAGCAAGGATATCGACACTATGGCGAGCGCATACGACTCAGGTCAATCGGCAGGAGTTATCGTTGGAGCAGAGTTGAACGGACTGGGGGTGGCGCGATCGCTCGCGCAGGCCCGTGTTCCGGTTATCGCAGTCGATACGAGGACCCGCGCGGCGACGTGGTGCCGGCACGTTCACGCGCATCAGGTAAAGAGTTTTGTCGGGAAAATATTCGTTGATGAAATGATCGAACTCGGCAAGCGGTTCGATCGTCTGCCAGTTCTGATTCTGACCGACGAAGACGCGGTGCATGCCGTGTCGGAAAATCGGGCGGCCTTGTCGCACTGGTATCGGTTCCGCCTGCCGGCCGACGACACCGTCAAGATGTTGTCGAGCAAGGCGCGCTTTCACGAATTCGCGCAGCGGCATGGCTTTCCGGTGCCGCGCTCGGTCATGCTCGACAAGCTTGCCGACATCGAACGGCTGGCCGAATTGCGCTACCCGTGCGTGCTGAAACCGGACGACAAGCGCAACGTGCTGCGCGGCGAGAAAGAACGCGCGGTGCGCGTCGACACGCTGCAGCAGGCACGCGATCGCGCCATCGCGATGCTCGCGACGCCGGGCGGCATCATCGCGCAGGAGTGGATCGAGGGGCCTGACAGCAACATCCACTTCACGCTGTTCTATCGCGGCGCCGACGGCAACATGGTCAGCATGTTCACCGGCCGCAAGGTGTTGAGCTCGCCGCCGGGCGTCGGCAATACCGCGATCTGCGTGGCCGCGCCCGAAGCGCGCGGGACGCTCGAACCGCTGACGCGGCGCTTCGCCGAGCTGGCCGGTTTCGACGGCATGGGCAGCATCGAGTACAAGTGGGACGACAACTACAACGAGTTCGTGATGGTCGAGCCGACGGTCGGCCGCACGGACTGGCAGGAGGAGATCGCGACGCTGTGCGGCGTCAACATTCCGCTTGCCGCGTACCGCCATGAACTCGGCCTGCCATTGCCCGTCGAGCGCCTGAGCCGGCAACCGGTTGCGTGGCGCGCGACGTTTTCCGACCGGCCGCCGCCCGAATTGCTGAGCGAGCGCACAAAAATTTTCGATGGCTATTTCCGCTGGAACGATCCGTTACCAGCGTTGCAGCACTATGTCGTGATGAATCCGCTGCGACGCATGAAGCGCAGCTGGAAAAAAGCGATCAGGGCGCCTGAGTCGCGTCAGGCCAAAGCCTGACGCTGGCGACGCAAGCCGTTCCCCCTGGAGACCAGCAATGTCTTTGACCGATACCATCATCATTGGCGCGGGGCCCTACGGGTCTTCTCTGGCCGCGCATCTGAAGGCCGCCGGCGTGGATCACCAGATCCTCGGGGAACCGATGGGAGCGTGGCGCAACTACATGCCGCCCGGCATGCTGCTGCGCTCCGAGGCTTTCGCGTCGAGCCTGCACGCGCCGCGCAGCGGCTTTACCGTCGAAGACTACTGCCGCCTGAAAGGACTGCCTTACCAACCGCTCGGCATGGCGCTGACGCTCGAAACCTTCGTCGAGTACGGGCTGTGGTTCCAGTCGAATCTGGTCGGCGAAATCCGGCCGGTCGACGTGCTCGCATTGCGCCGCGTCGGCGATCAGTTCCAGCTGTCGCTGAGCGATGGCCGCTCGCTCGCCGCGCGCAGAGTCGTGATCGCGCTCGGCCTGAAGGGCTTCGCGCAAACCCCGCCGGCGCTGCGGGACTTGCCGGCGCAATATGCGTCGCATTCGGAGCTGTATGGGAACCTCGAGTGGGCGCGCGGCAAGGACATTGCGATCGTCGGCGGCGGGCAGTCGGCGCTCGGGCTGTCCGCGCTGCTCAACGAGCTCGGCGCGCGCGCGCATGTGCTGATGCGCGAGAGCAGCGTGGTGTGGCATGAGCGGCCGCAGGGCGGTCGCAACATCCTGTCGCGCATCAAGCGGCCCGACGCGGGACTGGGGCGCGGCTGGCGCTCGCTGTTCCTGTCCGAGTTTCCAGGCGTGTTCCACATTCTCGACCCGCGACGCCGCAAGCAGATCATGGAGCGCACGTACGGCGCGTCCGGCGCGTGGTGGCTGCACGATCGCGTGGTCGGCAAGGTGCAGATCTCGCATCGCACCGTGGTGCGCTCCGCGGCGGTCGAAAACGACCGCGTCGTACTGAACGTGCTGACCGACGGCAAGGAAGCGCGGGTGAGCGCCGATCACGTGATCGCCGCGACCGGTTTCAAAACCGACATGCGGCAGCACGCGTTCCTGTCCAAAGATCTGGCCGACGCGATTTCGAATCAGGGCGGCATGCCCGACCTGACGTCGCATTACGAAACGCGTGTGCGCGGCCTCTATGTGATCGGACCCGCGTGCGCGCACAGCTTCGGGCCCGTGATGCGCTTCGTCTATGGAACCAAGCACGCGTCGCCGACCGTGGCGCGGCACATTATCGGTTCGTTGAAAGCGGGTGCGCGGCAACGCACGTGGCCCGCCGCCCATGCACCCATGCCGGAGCGCTCAGGTGAATAAAACCCACGCAACTGGCGCGCCTGCGCGCTCGCACCTGTCCGACAGCTACCGCGGGCGCCGCATGAAGCGCTACAAGATGCTCGTGAAGGAGATGCTCGCGGGCTTCGTCCTGATTTCGGGTCTCGCCTGGTTCACGCGCAAGGTGCTGTGGCGCGATCGCGTGGCCGTGCTGCTTTATCACGATCCCGATCCGGACACGCTCGACCGTCACCTGACTTATCTCGGCAAGCTGTGCGAGTTCGTGCCGTTGACCGACGTCAGCGCGCCCGGCCGCGGCCGGCCACGCGTGGCGATCACGCTCGACGACGGCCACGCGGGCAACGCGAAGCTGTTGCCGGTGTTCATCAAGCACAACGTGCGCCCGACGATCTTCCTGTGCAGCCGCATCGTCGGACGGCCGCGCAGTCACTGGTGGCTGCATCCGGGCTCGCTGCGCGTCGGCCATGAACGTCTGAAGCGGATGACGAACGACGAGCGCCTCGCCGCGCTGGCGGCCCAAGGCTACCAGCAGGACGGCGACGACCGGCCGACCGGCCTGTCGATCGAAGCGATGCAGGCGATGCGCGAGCACATCGACTTCCAGGCGCATACGCGCTTCCATCCGATCCTCACGCATTGCAGCGACGCTGAAAGCGAGGCCGAAATCCGCGACAGCCGCCATGAGATCGCGGCGCTGCTGCAACAACCGTGCGAGCACTTCGCGTATCCGAACGGCAATTACGGTGAACGCGAAGTGGAGTTCGTGCGGGCCGCGGGATTCAAAACCGCGCGCACCTGCGACATCGGCTGGAACGATCAGCACACCGATCCGTACCGGCTGCGCACGATCATCATCGACGATGCGGCATCGACGCTGCGCTTCGCGGCGCAATTGAGCGGCATTGCGCTGTTTCTGCGGTATCTGCGCGAGGGTGGAGGCTGGCGCGGCAAGTTTCCGCAGTTTTGAACAGAGGGAGCGCCTGGACGGAGCGATTCGTCCGGGCAAAGCCGTCCGGGTTTTTCGCGAGACGGCACGAGGGGCATACAACAGGAGGAGAACATGCAGCGCTGCAGGGTACTGGTGATCAACGATTACGCGCACATGGGCGGCGCGGAAGTGGTCTATCAACAATCGGCCGAGCTGTTGGGCACGCTGCCCGGCGTCGAGGTCGAGCGTTTCGACGATAGCCAGTTTTCCGCGCGCTCGACGATGCTGTCGCGCTCCTGGAACACGACCGCCGCGCGCGCGCTCGAAAAGGCGCTGCATCGTTTCCGGCCGCATCGGCTGATGGTGCACAACTACCACAACGTGCTGTCGCCTTCCATTCTCAGCGTGATCGCGCGGCACGAGCGTCAGTTCGGTTACCGCGCGTATCACACCTGCCACGACTATCATCTCGTCTACTACAACCCGTCGCTGCAGTACTTCGACAAAGATAAGCGTCCGATCATTCTGCCGCTCGACGTGCTGCGCACACGCGCGGTCTTCACGTTGCGGCCGACGCCGAAGGGCCTCGTGCACGATCTGATGACGAAGGCGTGGTGGCACGCGGTGCGCGCGGCCTATCAGCCCGCGCGCGTGTTCGACAGGATCTTGTGTCCGAGCCTGTTCATGCAGCAGGCGCTGCATCGCGTCGGCATCGAGAATACGGTCATCGTGCACAATCCGTCGGCGGTGCCGACCGCGATGCCAATCGTCACGGTGCGTGACAAGGAGCGCTTCAACATCGCGTTCGTCGGACGGATCTCGCCTGAGAAAGGCCTGCTGCAATTTCTGACGCTCTGCGAGGCGGCGGGCTTCGAGCGCATCAATAGCATCGGCGTTTACGGCGACGGCCCGGACCGCGCGGCGATCGAGCAGCGCTACGCGTCGCTGATCGCACAGCGCAAGCTGATCCTGTTCGGCACGATGCCGCAGCAGCAGTTGTTTCCCGCCATGCGCGAGTTCGCCGATGCGGTGGTCGTGCCGTCGGTGGGCGCGGAGAACGCGCCCCTTGTCGTGATCGAGGCGGCGATGCTCGGTCTGCCGGTGCTGGTTCGCGATGGCGGCAGCATGGCGGTGACCGCGGAATCGGTCGGCAACAAGATCAAGTTCAAGTTCGATCCGGGCAGTCTAAAACAGGCGCTCGGCGAACTCGCCATTCATCTTGCCGATGAACACAGAAAGTACGACGTCGAAGAATATCTGCCCGAGCATTACGCGCGGCGTCTGGCTGAAATCATGCATATCGGCGAAAGTTCGACGCACGTCGCATCGTCGCGCCGACGCGCGCGCTATGCGGATAATCCGCGTCCGGCGCCCTGAAAATAGCCGGCGCTGATTGTGGCAAACGGCGTGTATATACGTGCCGTTATCGTAGCTTTAAAACACGCGTTTCTTATCGCGTGATTTGTCTGAAGCAACCCTGTGGCAATCGGCTTTTGTGTGCGCTGCCGAACGTTGTAAGGACGGGCTCTCTGAATATTATGATCGCCAAGGAAAGGTATTTTATCGAGCGCTGAAGCGCGTGGCTCGACAGGGTAAACGAGGCCGCGGTGACGGCGCGGAGTCGGCGAAAAAGCCAGACTCATCAGAACAAAAGCATGTGTATGTCGTGAGCGTTTGCGTGGAAAAACGGCGGACGAGACGCGGCTAATCGGGGAACCTTCGCTACCGGGCCCGGCAGTCAGTTCAACCAAACAGGAATGTGGCCGCAAGCGGCCACATCGGCGATACGGGGGGATCCAGACGGTGATGCGCTACAGCTCAGCGCACGCTGTACGGATCGGAGGTCTCGGGAGACGCGTAGGTCTGGTCTGAATTCCACAAATCGCTGCCGTAGGGGTCCGCTGAGTTCTTGCCGCGGACAGGCTGTGCAACGCTTGTACGTTTCTGCTTCGGAAGGCTGTTTTTCGTTTGGGTGTACACGTTGGGCGCGACATAGCGGTTCTTTTTAGCGTACGCGAAATCCGACGAGGAGCCGTAGAGCGTGGTGGAACTGGCCGCATGAGGCGTCATCGCGTCGAGTTGCGAGTGTTTGGCCACATAACGCGGCGCATAAGCAGAAGAGGCGGCGGACACGATGCTCTGCGCGTAACCCACCTGGGCGGTCAGCAATACCGGCAATACGGCGGCAAGAAGTTTGTTCATTTCGGGGTCCGTAAGAAAGCATGTGGTGCGATGTTAGGGAAAAGAGCCGACTTCGCATAGGCGCTGTTACACACAAAGGTAGCCGATGTGGCGTAAATCAGCTACCCCCGTCCGATCGAGGCGGTCAGCTCGATGGACACAGGCATCACTGGATGCGGCGACGTGCCGGTCCCGGCGCCGAGAATAAGTGGCAAACCGTCGAGACTTTGGGAGAACTCGCATGAACCAAAGCAGTACACCGTTCGATAGCCGGAACAACAACATCGAACATCCGCCGGCAGGCTTCGCGAACTATCTGGATGCGCTGTACGACAATCGCAAGCTGATTGCCATCACGACGGCCATCGCGGTCGCGCTCGGCATCGCTTATTCGGTGTTCTCCCAACCCGTGTATCGCGCGGACATTCTGGTGCAGGTCGAGGAGAACGCGGGTACCTCGTCCAAGAGCGTGATCGGCGACGTGTCCGCGATGTTCGACGTGAAGACCGCGACGTCAGGCGAGGCACAGGTGATCGGCTCGCGCATGGTGGTGGGCCGCGCGGTCGAGAAGCTCAGTCTCGACATCGAAGCGGCGCCGCGCTACTTCCCGCTGTTGGGCCGCTGGCTCGGCCGTCATTCCGATCATCTGTCGACGCCGGGACCGCACGGCTACGTGTACGGCAACGAGCGCATCACGGTGTCGAAATTCGACGTCCCCGAAGAGCTATTCGACCGTCCGTTCGTACTGAAGATGGGCGAAGGATCGAGCTACGAGTTGCAATACGGCAAGCTGAAGCTCGACGGCACGGTCGGCGAACCGCTGACCGCGACGACCAACTACGGGCCGCTCACGCTCGTCGTCGACCGGATCGAGGCGAAGCCCGGCGCGACCTTCGAAGTGCGGCGCCAGTCCGCGCTGACGACGACCGAAAAGCTGCGCAAGGAACTGACGATCTCGGAAAAAGGCAAGGAATCGGACATCCTGGGCGTGTCGCTCGAAGGCAGCGATCCGAAGAGGATCAGCGCGATTCTCGCGACCATCGCTGGCGAATACGTGAGCCAGAACCTGAAGCGCAAATCCGAGGAAGCGGAGCGTTCGATCCGTTTCCTCGAAATACAGCTTCCGGAAATGCGCCAGCAGCTTTCCGCTTCGGAAACGCGCTTCAACGACTTCCGCGCGAAGCATGGCACCGTCGATCTCGGCGAGGAAGCGACCAACCTGCTGCAACTGTCGGTTCAGACGCAGACGCGGCTCGCGGAACTTCAACAGAAGCGCAATGAACTGCTGACGCGCTTCACCGACCAGCATCCGGCCGTGCAGTCGGTCAACGCGCAGTTGCATGCGGCGCAACAGGAAGCGAAAGATCTCGCGAGCCGGACGCAATCGCTGCCGCCGCTCGAACAGAACGTGCTGCGCCTGCAGCGCGACGTGCAGGTCGGCACCGAGCTCGATACGTCGCTGCGCAATACGCTCGAACAGCTGAAGCTGATCAAGGCGGGTAAGGCCGGCAACGTGCGCATCGTCGACGGCGCCGTCGCTCCCGATACGCCGGTGCGGCCCAAGCCGCTGCTGATCATCATCGGCGCGCTGATGCTGGGCGTGTTCGTCGGCTCGGTGATCGCGCTCGTGCGTCAGCGTCTGTTCGACGCGATCGACGATCCGTACGAAGTCGAGCTGCGCACCGGTTTGCCGGTCTACGCGAGCGTGCCGTTCAGCCGTCAGGAAGAGCGGTTCGCGCACAGCCGTCGCCGTCCGGAATCGAAGGCGCTCGTGCTTGCGGGCGAAGCGGTGATCGATCCGGCCATCGAAAGTCTGCGTGGCTTTCGCACCGCGCTCGAATTCACGATGACCAAGGCGCGCAACCAAATCGTGCTGATCACGGGCCCGACGCCGGGCATCGGCAAGTCGTTCGTGTCGCTGAATCTCGCCGCGGTAATCGGTGCGACCGGCAAGCGCGTCCTGCTGATCGACGGCGACCTGCGTCGCGGCTTCCTGCATCGGCATCTCGGCGGCGATCGCGGTCCCGGCCTCACCGATCTGATCCAGGGCGCGCACCGTCCCGAAGAGCTGATTCGCGCGACCCGTTTCCAGGGTGTCGACTTCATCGCGAGCGGCCGCCAGGTTACGAGCCCGAGCGACGTGCTGTCGAACACACGGCTCGAAGCGGTGCTGCGCCAGGTCGCGACCGGCTACGACGTCGTGCTGCTCGACGGACCGCCGGTGCTGCTCGCCGCGGATGCGGTCCGACTCGCCTGCGTGGCAGGGACGACGTTCTTCGTCGCGCGTCAGGGTGTCACGGGCATCGGCGAGCTGCGTGAGTCGGTCCGCCAGATGCAGAAGGTCGGCCTGCCGGTGCGCGGCGTGATCATGAACGGACTGCGGATGCGGCCGGGACGCTACAGCTACGGCTACGGACGCTACCGCTACGCGGCCTACATCTACAAACCGTACGACAGGTAAGCGCGGCGCCTGGTTCGCGACGCGCCCGCGGAGCGGGGCGTAGCGCCCGACTGGACCGATCAGAAAACCAACATGGCAATGCGAAGGGATCTTACGGCCGCGCTTACCGGGCGCATACCGTACAGGCAAGGGACTACTCGGATGAAACAGCTATTTGTCACGCCTTTTCTGCCTCAGAAAAACGCGCCGCAAGCTGGCCACCGTTTGGCCTACGACTACCTGATCAAACTGAGCGCGGAATCGGAGCTCGACGTGCTGATCGTGTCGCGCGTGCCGGTCGACGAAAAGGACATCGAGTTCCGCGCGAACGTGCGCAACGTGTACATCCAGTACGTGAGCCGGTTCGACCTGATCCCGTCGTTCCTCGCGAATCCGCTGACTTTTTCACCGCGCCTGTTCTCGCGCTATAAACCCGCGATCGGCAAGTTCCTCTGCGAGCTCGTCGACAGGAACCGATACGACACCGTGCGGCTCGAGTTCTCGCAATGCTTTGCGTATGCCCAGAATCTGCGCGACCGTTTCCACGACCGCGTGAAGATCGTGATGTGCGCGCATGACTTGCAGATCCAGGTCATGTTGCGCATCAAGTCCATCGAAGGATGGCTGTTCATCCGGCAGACGTTCATGCTCGAGCAGCGTCTGCTGAAGCTGGCCGACAAGGTGCTCGTGCTGTCCAGCAAGGACGCGCAGCTGATCAACGGCCTGTACCCCGGGGTCGGCGCGTTGCAGGTCGTGCCAATCTCACTGCCGGCGTTTCTGAAGGAAGTGCGGCGCTCCAAAGACACGGTCGAGAAAGGCAACATCCTGTTCTGGGGGGCGATGCAACGCCGTGAAAACGAAGAGGCGCTGCTCAATTTCGTCGACACGATTTTCCTGCCGCTGCGCCGGCGCGGCCTGCAACTGAAGCTGTTCGTGGTCGGCTCCGATCCGAGCGACCGCGTAAAGCGCCTGAATAGCGACGATATTTGCGTGACCGGCTTCGTCGAGAATCCGGGCAAGTACTTCGAGTCCGCCGATATCGGCGTGGTGCCGCTGCTGTCGGGCGCCGGCGTCAAGCTCAAGACGCTCGAAATGCTCGCGGCGAAACTACCGGTCGTCTCGACTCCGCTCGGCGCGGAAGGCGTCGAGCACGACGGCACCTTGCTCAACGTCTGCGAAATCGATGAGTTCCAGGACGTGATCGAGCGCATCTACCGCGGTGATCCGGTCAACGTCAACGCCTCCGTGGCGTATCAGGCCTGACGCCATGATCGCAACCATCGCCTATCTGCTGGCCGTCGTGCTGTGTGCCTCGCGCGGCGTGCTCGAGTATCTGATCGGCAAGGACGCCGCCTATCTGATCCAGGTCGGCGGCATCGTCGGGCTGCTCGTGTGGTACATCTCGCCGACGGCGATTGCCGCTTACTTCCGCGACGAAGGACGCCTGTCGTTCGGCTTCCTCGTGGGCATGCTGTTCTCGACCGGGCTGTCGATCGTCGCGACGCTCGCGCTCACCGGTGAGCTCGGGCCGTCCTATCTGTTCGTCTTCATCTTCACGCTGTTCATCTATTTCTACACGATCTCGAACTATCAGAAGCGCTTCGTGCGGCCGCGCGTCGCCTATGCGGGGCTCGTGCTGATCGCGCTGATCGAGGCGGCCGTCGCGCTCGCGCAGCAGCAGAACGTTTTCCCGATCGATCTGCCCGGCGCGACGTACGGCTTCGACAATCTGCGCGCGCCGTCGCTGACCGGCAGCTATCTGCACTACCCGCTGTTCGTCGCGATTGCCGCGTCGCTGTGCGGCGTCGACTATCTGGTGCGCAAGAACGTGCTGTCCGGCCTCGCGTGCGCGGTGCTCAGCTTCGCGATTTTCTCGGCGCTGTCGCGTAGCGGCATGCTGATCATTCTCGGCACGTTCGGGCTCGCGTTCGTGCAGGCGCCGATCCAGTTCATCACGAGAAACGCGAAACTGATCGTTGCCACCGTGTTCGCGACGATGGCAATCATGATCTTCGGCGTCGCCGTGAGCAGTCAGAACGATAGTGTCGTCAACGTCGGCACCGAACGGCTCGTAGGCGCGACCGATCTGCAATCGGACGGCAACGACGGCCGCGCCGAAGCATGGGAGAAGGCCAAGTCGCTCGTATTGCCGGTCAACGTGATCGCCGGCACGTACTTTGGGCTCGTCACGAACTCGGCACCCGAGCCGGTGAAACAGGAGTTCGGCGTCGTCGAATCGAGCGTGCTGCAGCAGATTCTGAATATCGGCCTGATGGGCGCGATCTTCTATTACGGCGTGCTGATATCGGTGACGAAACTCGCGAGCAGCGCGAGCCGGATTTCGTTGTGCGTGTGGGCCGCTTTATTTCAAACGCTCTTCTATCAATCGATCGAAGTGATTCCGTTTCTCTTCATCCTGATGACATTGCCAGTATTCGATTACGTGGGCGGACCGCGTCCAAACAGCACGTAGCGAACGGGAAGGCAGTGCGCTCCAGATCGTCTGCGTCGCGCGGACGAGCAGTGAGTAGTCGGTAGTGCGCGCGAAGAGCGCGAAGCAAGGTGCAAGAACCAGAAAGCCGTGTTTGGGGGTAATTCCACGAACACCTGATGTAAAGCAGGAGGTGGGGATGAACCTGAAGGGAATGTTTAGCGTTGTGATCGTCAATTACAACACGCCAAAACTGGTCGGAAATTGCGTTCGCTCCGTGCTCGAACTTTCGATTGCGGATAAGGAGGACATCGTCGTGGTGGACAACGCTTCACCCGACAATTCGTTTTCCTATCTGAGGGAGACGCTTCCGACGGGAGTGAGGCTCGTCAAAACGTCGATCAATCGCGGCTTCGGAGCCGGCGTCAACTTCGGCATGGTCGGCTGTTTGCGCGAGCTCGTGCTCGTGCTGAACCCGGACACCTATTTCGTCGATACATCGCTCGAAAACGCGGTGCAGTTGTTCAGAACGGAGAAGGATGTCGGCCTCGTCGGTCTCGATCTGGTCTATCCGGATGGCGAGCGGCAGTTTTCCGCGCGGCGGTTTTATTCAGTGCTCGACATACTCGGCCGGCGTTCGCCGCTCGGGCGGCTCGGCGCGTTCAAGCGCCGCATCGACAACCACATGATGCGCGAAGCGTGGGCCGCGGGCACGCCGTTCGAGGCCGACTGGGTGCTGGGCACGGGCTTTATCGTGCGGCGCGCGTTATTCGGCGAACTCGGCGGCATGGACGAGCACTTCTTTCTCTATATGGAGGACGTCGATTTTTGCGCGCGCATCTGGCAGGCGGGCTACCGCGTGCTGTGCGTGCCGGGCGCGCGACTCACGCACGAGCATCAGCGTGCGTCGGCAGCGGGCTTCCTGAGCAAGGCGGGGCGCCGGCATATGAACAGCTTGTGGCGTTTCAGCCGCAAGTATCGTGTGCCGCTGTTCAGACCGCCAGGCGTGCAGGGGCTGATTCGCGGCGCGAAGGCGCGTGCGGTGCCGGTCCCCATGACCGTGAGCGCGCGTCCGGTGGCCGCCGAGCAGGCGCAAAGCATCACGGTGGAGTGACGCCAGTCGATCTCTCGACGTGAAAAAAGAACGGAGTAACGCAATGGGGGAAGACTAGATGAAAACCCGGCGACAGGCGCTCAAGACGTTCCTGCTCGGCGGCCTGGCCGGGGCCAGTGCAAGCACCGCCGATTTGGGCGTCGCGCGCGCGACGGGGCACGCGCCGCGCGAGCGCGACGCGATCGCGAGTATGGGTAACGGCGCGGGCGACGGTGCCGGCGGCATCCTGCGCGTCGCCGCGTCCGTGCCCGAGCGTGCCGCATCGGAACCGGTTGCGCCGAGCTATCTGAAGACGCTCAGCGACATAGTCGCGGGACTCGAGGTCAGCGTCGCGCGCTTCGTCGATCCGCACCGGCTGGCGGCGATCCAGCGTGGCGCGTCCGGTTACGACTGCGGCGCTGAACTCAGGGAAGCGTTCGCGAGCGGTGCGCGCGGGCTGTATCTACCGCGCGGCATCTGGCGTTACACCGGCGACCTGGCCACCGCGAACGGCTCGAGACTGCGCGGCGACGGCGGCGGCGAATACGTGGTGATCACCGACATCGCGATGGGGGCGACGGTGCTGGAGAGACAGGACGCGGGCGGCCCGAGGTCGGCGGCGCTGACGCTCGGCGACTCGGCGTTCGTCGAGCATGTGCAGGTGCGGCCCGCGCATTACGACAAGGTCATCTACTACCTCGCCAACTATCCGGCGCACACCGGCAACACGGCGATCGGCATCCACTTCGGTACGTCGGCCGGGGCTAGTCGTTGCACGGCGATCGGTTTTTCGCGCGCGGGCTACGAACTCGGCGTCACCTCGACGCTCGAGCGCTGCTATGCGTACATGTGCGAGCGCGGCTTCTACGCGACCGAGCACACCGATGGCTCGCTGATCAATTGCGTCGGCATGTTCTGCCATACGGCCGGCGCCGATATCGTCGACAACTTCTGGCAGGTGATCGGCGGACGCTGGGAATGGAACGCGCGACACGGCGTGATTCTCGGCGCGGAGTCGCTGATCGTCGGCGCGGTGTTCGATCGCAATGGCTGTGCCGGCGTCTATATGAAGAGCGGCAACTGGGGCAAAGTGGTGAACGGCAATTACTTCTCGCGCAACGGTTGCGGCGGCGACGGCAAGATCGGCCGCTGGAAATTCTCGACGCGCGGCCATCCGTCGTACCTCGATGTGCCGCCAGGTCAGAGTTGCCACATCCAGATCGATTACCAGCAGGCGGCGACGATCGTCGGCAACCGCTACCGTCCCGGCCAGGACGACGAGAACGCCGGCTGCGACGGCCCGCAGTTCGTCTACGGCAGTTCGACCGCGCCGGGCAGCACACCGCTCGACGGCATCACGATTCAGGGCAATTTCGGCGATCGCGCGGGTGACACGATCGTCGGTTACGCCAAGGCGTATCCGGGCGGCGGCGCGATCGCGGGCGGCAAGGACGCGAGCCTCGTGCATGCGTTGAATCTCGGCGTCGGCTACGAACGCGGCGGCGTCGCGGCGGCGCTGCATTGCGGAAACCAGACCGTGTCGCAGGAGACGACGCGCATCTCGATCAACGTGCTGCGCTCGACCTCGGGCCGGGTGGTGTTGCGCGCGGCCACACGCGGCCATGCTCTACTCGCCGAAATCCTGTTCGCAACCGACGCAACCGACGCCAACTACAAGACCGTGGTAAGCAATCTGATCGGCAATGCGGTGAAGGGCGCGGTGTTGAACGCAAATGGCGAAGACGATCGCTACAACAAGATCGATATCGCACTAAGTGAACCTGCTTTCGTGTCGTATTCTGTTTTTTCGACCTGAGTTTTAACCGCCTACTGCAGACAGGACGATTGTGTCGACGAGAAACGTCATCATCGCGCTGTATTCGGTGTACGCCCTGAACTACGTGCTGCCGCTCGTTACGTTGCCGTATCTGTCGCACGTACTTGGGCCGGCCGGGTTGGGCGTGATCGGTTACGCGCAATCGATTTCGCAGATTCTTCTCGTCATCGTCGACTTCGGCTTCGGACTGTCGAGCGCGCGCAAGGTGGCGGTGCACATCGATAACCCGGAGGTCGTGAACCGCATCTACTGGTCGACCACGATCGGCCGCACGATTCTCGCGTTGCTGTGCTCGCTGGTGCTGGTCGGCTGGGCCTTCGCCGCGCACATGTCGCCGCAGGAGCGCGGTGCGACGCTGCTGGGCTCGCTCGTGATCTGGGGCGGCGTGCTGACGCCCGGCTGCTTCTACGAAGGCACGCAGCGCCTGCCGGTGCTCGCGGGCACGCTGCTCGCGACGCGCGTGGGTCTGCTGATTCCGTTGTTCCTGTTCGTGAGGACTCGCGACGACGTGATGCTCGCGGCCGCTCTGCAATATGCGCCGACCTTCGTGTGCGGCGTGATCCTGATGGGCGCGCTGATCTGGAAGCGCGAGATCCTGCTGACCGTGCGGGTCAGTTGGGCCGACGTGATGGCCGAGGCGAAAGAGGCGTATCACATCTTTCTCGGTTCGGCGCTGACGTCCGTGTACATGTACGCGAACGTGATCATGCTGCGCATGATCAGCGGCCCGGGCGCGGTCGGCTATTACGTGGCGGCCGAGCGACTCACCAACGCGCTACGCGCGTGCACGGCGCCGGCCATCCAGGCGTTCTTTCCGAAGATCTGCGTCGCTTACGAGCGCAACGACATCGCCTATATCCACAAGGTCAACCGCGGTTTCATGCTCGCGTTCGCGGCGTCGGCGGTGCTGATTCTGGTCGGCTTTACGGTGCTCGGCGAATGGTTCGTCGGACGTTTTCTCGGCGAGGCATTCGGCGAGACTTTCCGCATTTTGCGCATTCTCGTGTTCGTGCCGGCGATCGTCGGCATGACGACGACCCAGGTGATGCTGACGATCATCGCGTCGGGCAATCAGTCGTTGCTGAAGCGGATCTATATCTACGGCGCGCTGTTCCATCTGGTGCAGGCACCGATCAGCATCTACTTCTGGGGCGGTGTCGGCACCGCGTGCTCGGTGGCCGCCACCGAACTGTTCATGCTGATCGGCGTGTACAACGTGTCGAGCCGAATCAATCACGGCCAGATCGCGGTGCGCGCGCAGACGACGATCAAGCAGGAGATGGCGGCGGAGAGGGAATAGCCGCGCTGATGGACAGCGGGATCGAATGGCCGCGGCGCGCGTCGTGAAGACTTTGCGCGTCGCGGCCTTGTTGCGTCAGCGCCGCGCGTTCGTTGCGCGCGTTCACTGCGAGGCTTACTGCGCGGTCGACAGACCGCGTTCACTGCGAGGCTTACTGCGCGGTCGACAGACTGGTTACTTTCGCGTTGCGTAGATACAACACCGTCGACAGCACGACCGCCGCGGCAGCCGCGATCGCGGCAAACAGGAACACCGAGCCGTAACCGAACTCGCCGGCGATATACCCCGCCAGCGGCCCGGTAATGCCGAGCGACAGATCGAGAAACACCGAGTACGCGGACAGCGCCGCGCCGCGGCTCGCCGGCGGCACGAGCCCGACCGCCTCGACGCCGAGCGCCGGAAACACCAGCGCGAAGCCAAAGCCCGTCAGCGCGGCGCCCGCGAGCGCGATATGCGGCTCGGGCGCGAGCCACAGCATCAACAGACCCGCGCATTCGAACGAGAACGACACGATTGCGACACGAAAGCCGCCGTAGGTCTTGATCGTGTTCGCGAACAGCAGGCGCGCGCCGATGAACAGCGTGCCGAACAGCGTCAGCGACAGCGCCGCATTCGGCCAGTGCTTCGCCGCATAGAACAGCGTGATGAAGGTCGCGATCGAACCGAAGCCGGCCGAGCCGAGCGCGAGACCCATACCGTGCGGCAACACGCGCGTCAACACGCTGCGATACGACATCCGCTCGCCGTGCACGACCGGCACCGGCGCGATCAGACGCGCGAGGTAATAGCCGAGCCCCGCGAGCGCGATCACCAGAATGCCGAGCGCGCTAAAGCCGATCGAGCGCGAGATCATCACGCCGAGCGGTGCGCCGATCGCGAGTGCCCCGTAGGTCGCGATGCCGTTCCACGAAATCACCCGGGCGTTGTTGGACGTGCCGACCCGGCCGATTCCCCACAGGATCGCGCCGGTGCCGCACAGACTTTCGCCGAAACCGAGCACGAGCCGGCTGCACACGAGCAGTGCGAGGCTCAGCCCCGGCCAGTGAACGGTCAGCGCGGCGAGCAACAGCAGCACGCCGCTCGCGCCGCAGCCGAGCAGACCGATCGACACCGTGCGCTTCGGCCCGAGCGTATCGGCCGAGCGACCCGCGAGCGGCCGCGACGCGAGCGTCGCGAGGTACTGCACGCTGATCGCCGCGCCGGCCAGTACCGCGCTGTAGCCAAGGTCGGCGTGCACATAACCGGGTAGCACCGCGAGCGGAATACCGATCGCGAGGTAGCAAAGAAAGGTGAAAAAGACGACCGGAATGATCTGCAGGGTCGTCGCAAATTCGCTGCGGGCGGACGCGGAGTCGGTGGACATCGGGAAAACCAGACTTGAATTCGGCGGGAAGGCATGATTCTCCCATGGAACCGATTCCTTTGCAGAGTTTGCTCAAAAAATGGGATGAATCAATGGCGGGTCATATCGCGCGAACAATATGTCCCCCATGCGATTCAGGCTATGGGTTAGGTTTATTGATGGTGATAGCTTTCAAACCATCGACGCGGCGCGTCCGCGCGCACCCAGAACAGACGAGAGCACCGAAACATGACCGAGCCGATTCGTTTCTATCACCGCAACGCGATCCGCGAAATCGAGGACGCGCCCGTCACCCGCACGGTGCTGCAGTATCTGCGCGAGGACGCGCATTGCACCGGCACCAAGGAGGGCTGCGCCGAAGGCGACTGCGGCGCCTGCACCGTCGTGATCGGCGAGCGCAATCCGGCGGGCGGCGTCGAGTTCAAGGCGGTCAACGCCTGCATCCAGTTCGTGCCGACCCTCGACGGCCGCGCGCTCTTCACGGTCGAAGACCTGCGCCAGCCGGACGGCTCGCTGCATCCGGTGCAGCAGGCGATGGTGGACTGCCACGGCTCGCAGTGCGGTTTCTGCACGCCGGGCTTCATCATGTCGATGTGGGCGCTCTACGAGAAGAACGGTCACGAGCATGGCTGCGCGAACCGCACGGTGCCGTCGCGCGAGGCGATCGGCAATGCGCTGACCGGCAACCTGTGCCGCTGCACCGGCTACCGGCCGATCGTCGATGCGGCCGAGCGCATGTTCGACTCGCCCGCGCCGCGAGCGCCAGTCGACGTAAAGGCGCTCGCCGACACGCTCGCGACGCTCGAACGCCGCGACACGTTTCAGTACGAGCACGCGGGCCAGCGCTTCGCCGCGCCGCGCACGGTCGCGGCGCTCGCGCGGATCAAACAGCAGGAACCGGCCGCGCGCCTGCTCGCGGGCAGCACCGACATCGGCCTGTGGGTCACCAAGCAGATGCGCGAGCTCGGCGACCTGGTCTACGTCGGACAGGTCGCCGAGCTGCAAAACCTCGAAACCAATGACGACTGGATCGAGATCGGCGCCGGCGTCAGCGTCGAAAAAGCGTATGCCGAGATCGCGAAGCAGTACCCGGAGCTGACCGAAATGTGGCAGCGCTTCGCGTCGCTGCCGATCCGCAACGCCGGCACGCTCGGCGGCAACATCGCGAACGGCTCGCCGATCGGCGATTCGATGCCGGGGCTGATCGCGCTCGGCGCGCGCGTGATCGTGCGTGGCGGCGACATCGAGCGCGAGATGCCGCTCGAAGACCTGTACCTCGCGTATCAGAAGAAGGACATGGCCGAACATGAGTTCGTCGTCGGCCTGAAGGTGCCCGCGCGCGGTGATGCGCGCGCGAACCTGCGCTTTCGTACCTACAAGCTGTCGAAGCGCTTCGATTCGGATATCTCGGCCGTCTGCGCGGCGTTCTCGTTCATCGCCGACGGCGACGCGATCCGCGAGCCGCGCATCGCGTTCGGCGGCATGGCCGCGACGCCGATGCGCGCGCTCCAGGCCGAAGCCGTGCTGCGCGACGCCGAATGGCACGAGGCGACCGCGCAGGCCGCGATGCTCGCGCTGGGCACCGACTACGCGCCGCTCACCGATATGCGCGCGACCAGCGACTACCGCCTCGAAGCGGCGAAGAACACGCTGTACCGCTTCTGGCTCGAAACGCGCGCGCAGCAGCCGCTGCCGAAGAGCGCGCTCGACGTGCGCGCGGTCGCGCCGGCCGGCGCGAGCGCCTGAGCGCCGCGCGTTCAAGGATACGGAGAACACAACCATGAACCAGCAAGCCGAACCGTTCCTGAAAGAGCTTCAGGAACTCGACGACTTCACCCAGGTGCACGTGTCGCGCCCGCACGAGTCCGCGCATCTGCACGTAAGCGGCCGCGCGACCTACACCGACGACATCCCCGAGCTGGCCGGCACGCTGCACGCGGCGCTGGGGCTGTCGTCGAAGGCGCACGCGAAGATCGTCTCGATCGCGCTCGACAAGGTGCGCGCGACGCCCGGCGTCGTCGCGGTCTTCACCGCCGACGACATCCCCGGCGTCAACGACGTCGGCCCGATCGTTCATGGCGACGATCCGATCCTCGCTGACGGCGTCGCGCAATACGTCGGCCAACCGATGTTCATCGTGGTCGCGAAATCGCACGAGGCGGCGCGTCTCGGCGCACGGCGCGCCGAGGTGGCCTACGAGGAACTGCCGGCGGTGCTGACTGCGCAGCAGGCGCGCGCCGCGAACCAGTTCGTGCTGCCGCCGATGAAGCTCGCGCGCGGCGACGCCGGCACGAAAATCGCGCGCGCCGCGCATCGCGACGCCGGTGAGATGCTGCTCGGCGGCCAGGAGCAGTTCTATCTGGAAGGGCAGATCTCGTACGCGGTGCCGAAAGACGACGACGGCATGCACGTCTACTGCTCGACCCAGCATCCGACCGAAATGCAGCACCTCGTCGCGCAGACGTTGGGCGTTGCATCGCATAACGTATTGATCGAATGTCGGCGCATGGGCGGCGGTTTCGGCGGCAAGGAATCGCAGTCGGCGCTGTTCGCCTGCTGCGCCGCGCTCGCCGCGTGGAAGCTGCTGTGCCCGGTCAAGCTGCGCCCGGATCGCGACGACGACATGATGGTGACCGGCAAGCGCCACGATTTCCACTACACCTACGAAGTCGGCTACGACGAAGAGGGCGTGATCGAAGGCGTCGCGGTCGACATGACCTCGCGCTGCGGCTTTTCCGCCGACCTGTCGGGTCCGGTGATGACGCGCGCGCTGTGCCACTTCGACAACGCGTACTGGCTGTCGGACGTCTCGATCGACGGCTTCTGCGGCAAGACCAACACGCAGTCGAACACGGCGTTTCGCGGCTTCGGCGGCCCGCAGGGCGCGTTCGCGATCGAGTACATTCTCGACAACGTCGCGCGCTCGTGCGGCATCGATGCGCTCGACGTGCGCCGCCGCAATCTCTACGGCAAGACCGAATGCAACCAGACGCCGTACGGCCAGGTGGTCGAAGACAACGTGATTCACGAGCTGATCGACGAGATCGAAGCGACCAGCGACTATCGCGCGCGCCGCAAGGAGATCGACGCATTCAACGCGAACAACGAGATTCTGAAGAAAGGCCTGGCACTCACGCCGGTCAAGTTCGGCATCGCGTTCAACGTCACGCACTTCAACCAGGCCGGCGCGCTCGTGCATATCTACACCGACGGCTCGGTGCTCGTGAACCACGGTGGCACCGAAATGGGCCAGGGGCTGAACACGAAGGTCGCGCAGGTCGTCGCGCATGAACTCGGCGTCGGTTTCAACCGGATTCGGGTGACCGCGACCGATACCAGCAAGGTCGCCAATACGTCTGCGACGGCCGCGTCGACCGGGTCCGACCTGAACGGCAAAGCCGCGCAGGACGCCGCGCGCCAGTTGCGCGAGCGGCTCGCCGCGTTCGCGGCCGAGCGCCTCGGCGCGGGCAGCGTGAATCCGCGAGACGTGCGCTTCGCGCATGATCGCGTGATGGTCGGCGAGGTCGCCGTGCGGTTCGAGGAAGTGGTCGCGAAGGCTTATCTCGCGCGCATCCAGTTGTGGTCCGACGGCTTCTACGCGACACCGAAGCTCTACTGGGATCAGTCGAAGCTGCAAGGACGGCCGTTCTACTACTACTCGTATGGCGCGGCGGTATCGGAAGTCGTGATCGACACGCTGACCGGCGAGATGCGCGTGCTGCGCGCCGATGCGCTGCACGACGTCGGCGCCTCGCTGAATCCGGCGCTCGACGTCGGCCAGGTGGAAGGCGCGTTCATTCAGGGCATGGGCTGGCTCACCACCGAGGAGCTGTGGTGGGACGCCGGCGGCAAGCTGATGACGCACGCGCCCTCGACGTACAAGATCCCGACCGTCAACGACGTGCCGCCGGTTTTTAATGTCAGGCTGTTCAGGAACCGCAACGCGGAAGACAGCATCCATCGTTCGAAGGCGACCGGCGAGCCGCCGCTGCTGCTGCCGTTCTCGGTGTTCTTCGCGGTGCGCGACGCGGTGTCGGCGGTCGGCGGCCATCAGGTCAATCCGCCGCTCAATGCGCCCGCGACCAGCGAGGAAATCCTGAAGGCGGTCGGAGCGGTGCGGGCCGCGACGGCGGCCGCGCGGCAGGCGTGATGGCGAATGGCAAAGGAGTTGGGAGCGCAATATGGAAGCACGCCTGAATTATTGTCCGGGCGGGACCGGACCCGAGCTTGCACCGCGGCCGGCACCGATGCATATCGTGTTGTTCGGCGCGGGACACGTCGGCCATGCGCTCGTGCATCTGCTTGGCAGCCTGCCGTGCGTGGTCCAGTGGGTCGACGAACGCGACGAGCTGTTCCCCGACGAAACGCCGCCCAATGTGCAGGTCGAAGCGACCGACACGCCCGAGGCGATCGTCGACGCGGCGCCGCCCGGCGCGTGGTTTCTGGTGATGACGCACAACCATGCGCTCGATTTTTCGCTCGCCTCGCGCATCATGCGACGGCGTGATTTCAGCTACTTCGGCATGATCGGCTCGAACACGAAGCGCGTGAAGTTCGAGCGGCGACTGCTCGAACGAGGCGTGGAGTTGGAGCGGCTCGCGGAGATGACCTGCCCGATCGGCGTCGAAGGGATCGTCGACAAGGCGCCCGCCGCGATCGCGATTGCGGTGTGCGCGCAACTGCTGCGACTGAGGACACGGCAGGCCGCGACGGTTGATTCTTTGGGGCAGGCCGCGAGCCACGTCCGCGCAACGGCGCAGATCACGGTTTAGGCCATACGACGGCGCAACGGGGGCTTGCGCGCGACCAGCTCACCCGACACCTCGGACATCAACGTCCTCAGCCAGCCGATATCGCTCGGCCGATCCGGCTGCGGATGCCACAACTGATAGCAGCGGATGCGCGGAAACGCGATCGGCACGTCGACCACCGCGAGCGGCAACATGCTCGCGTAGTGCATCGCGAAGCGCCGCGTCGTCGTGAAGATCAGATCGGATTGCAGAAGCGTCTGCGCGACGAGCCCGAAGTAGGGCAGCGTCGCGACGATGCGCCGGCTCGCCTTCGCCCGCGCGAAGCCGGTATCGATCGCGCCGCCGCGCACGCCGCTGTAGGGCGTCGGCGCGAGATGCGGCGCGGCCAGATAGGCTTCGCGGGTGAGCGGCTCGTGTGTCAGCGGATGGTCCGCGCGCATCATGCATACGACGGTATCGGCGAACAGGTCGCTGCGCTCGAAGCGCGGATCGGGCTTCGGCCAGTTGCCGATCACCAGATCGAGTTCGCCGGCGTCGAGCGCGGCCGAATGATCGAGCAGCGGCCCCAGCGATTCGATTTCGAGGCGCGCATGCGGCGCCGCTTCGCGAAAACGCGCGATCACGGTCGGCATGAAGAAGTCGTTCAGATAGTCGGGCGCGGCGACGCGAAAAGTGCGGCGCGAGCGGCCCGGGTCGAAATCGCCATGCGGCGTCGCGACGAAATCGACATCGCGCAACACGCGCTGCGCGGCCGCGAGCAGCGACTCGCCGTATTCGGTCGGCACCATGCCCGACTTGCCGCGCACCAGAATCGGATCGCCGAGCGTTTCGCGCAGCTTGCGCAGCGCGGTGCTGATCGCGGGCTGGGTCTGGTTCAGCCGCAACGCGCTCTGCGTGACGCTGCGCTCGACGAGCAGCGTGCGCAGCACGCGCACGAGCCAGATATCGAGTGAGGCGGCGGTGTCGTCCATGATCGAAGCGTGGTGGCGCGGGCGCTGCCGACGAGCTCGCCGCGCGGCGCGCGCGTGGGGTGCGAAAGCTTAACCTTAGGCCCGTTTGCGCTTCGGCGGCATAGCGGGCACGGTATGGCCGGCATCAGCGCGACGCCTGCCGGCATCGATTCGTTCGGGCCGAAGCCGCAACCAGGGCGCGGCCCGCTGCGGCCGCCGTGTTATGCCGGTGTTGGTTTGTCCGGCAGCCCCCACGGTAGCGAACTGATCCGCTTCACCTCGCGCGATTCGAGCCAGTTCGGCGTGCGCGCGCAGTACAGCACCATCGGCAGCGCGTCCTCGCCCCAGAACAGCTGATCGTTCAGACGAAACGTCGGCACGCCATAGACGCCGAGTTCGATCGCATCGGCGGTATTGCGCTGCAATTGCGCCTGCACGGCTTCGTCCTGGATCAGTTCCGGGCCGTCCGGCTTGCCGACGCGCTCGCACAGCTCGGCGAACGCTTCGTCGCTCGACGGATCGCGCCCGTCGCGCCAGATGAAGCGGAAAATCTCGCGCACGAATTGCACGTCGCCGTTCGCGGCGGTCGCGAGCAGCAGCGGCTTCATCGAGTCGAAGGGATGGGCGGGCGGCATTTTGTACGGAATGCCGAGTTGCTCCGCGCGAAACAGCGCGTGCCGGTACATGAAGGCGCGCTTGGCGGGCACGCTGTACGCGGAGCGCTGGCCCCAGTGGCGATACAGATCGTTCAGCACGACCGGCGTGAACGCGAAGTCGAAGCCGGGCCATTTGTCGTATTGCTCGAGCAACAGGTAGGTGAACGGCGAGACGAAATCGTAAAACCACTGCCGCTGTTGGGCGTCGATGCCAACGGTCATAAATGTCTCCCGGATTGCCTGTGTCGGACGATGCGGACGGTGCGTCCGTTATCTCATCAAAATTGTAGCGATCTTACCAGGTGCGGTCCTGGCTTGCACCGGTCGATATCCCCTGGTGGCGGCAGGTGGGCGTAGTTCCGGCGGTGTCGTCAGAGGTGCTCAGCCTTTGACTTTATCGGCCGCCTGCTCGTCGGCCTCGTTCAGCCCGCCCCGCGTGTCGCGGCTTTCCGTGAGCCGTCGCCGCACGAAGCCGATGTGCTCGCGCAGCACGTAGAACTGGTCCGCGTACGCGAGCGGCATCTTCATGCCGTTGACCGAGTCTTCGATCGCGTCGAGCCGCTCGATCAGCGACGCGCGTTCGGCCGACGAATGTTCGCTGAGCGCGCTGCGCTCGATCGCGATCAGAGAGCCGTACCAGCGATAGATGCGCGATTTGACGCGCCACGCGTACAACCCGGGCACGACGCGCAGCGCCGGCACCAGCAGCACGATCAGCGGCACGATGATCACCAGCAGGCGGTCCGCGAGACTCGCGATCCAGAACGGCAGCGTCCGGTACAGGAAGCTCTTGCCCGACTTGTAGTAGCGCGCGGCGTCGTCGGAAAGTGGGAAGTCGTGCGCGAGCGGGGCGGGGAATTCGCCGGCGCGCTGCATCGTCGTCGCGCCGCCGTGCACCTCGCGGGCGGCTTCGATCAGCAGATCGGACAGCGCCGGATGCAGCGAATCGCGCGCGATCAGCTCGGCGGTCGGCGCGACGATGCTGATTGAGTTCGCCGGCAGGTTCTTGCCGAGGTCGAAGGCGCCCATCGGCACCTTCAGCTGCGTCAGGTACGGAAAGCGGCGCGTGTACGCGTCGGCCTGCGAAAAATCGTAGAAGCGCACGTTCTGCGTGCGGTAGAGCTTGCCCATCACGGCCGGCTGCGCCGAGTCGCCCGCGAGGAAGGTCGCGTCGATCGTGCCGTCGATCAGCGCGTCGGCGGCAGCGTCGCCCGTCAGCGGCAGCAGTTGGGTCGGACCGCCCGGCACGATGCCGTTGGCCTTCAGCAGCGCGAGCGCGAGCTCGCGCGTGCCGCTGCCCTCGGGGCCAATCGCGAGGCGTTCGCCCTTGAACCCGGACAGCCAGTCGACGGGGGCGCCTCGGTAGAAGATCGCGAGCGGCACGTAAGCGACGCTGCCGAGCGACATCAGGCTTTTGTCCTTGTCGAGCCCGGCGGGCGCGATGCCGCTCTGCACGAAACCGACGTCGACGTTTGCGTTCGGATCCAACAGCCGCTTCAGATTTTCCTGCGAGCCCTGCGAGGCCAGCACGTTCAGCGTGATGCGGTTGCGCGCGAGGATCGTCTTGTACTTCTGCGCGGCGATCCAGAAGGTGCTGCCGACGGGACCGGCGCTAATCGTCAGCGTATTCGGCGGGGCGGGCTGGATCAGCCGCACGGCGGCCCAGATTGCGACGATCACGAGCAGCACGAGCGGGCCGAACGAGACCGCCAGGTCGCGCCACGAGATCGCGACAAAACGGGCGACGAGACGGGTAGGGCGGGTGCGGCCGGTGTCAGGCTTCATCGGATCATCTGAAAGCGGCGGTCGATCGGGCTCGAATGCGCGAAGGCGGCTTGGGCGGTGCGCGCCAGCACGCGTCGCGCCGATGGTACCTGAGATCGGCGCGGCCGCGAAACGCGTAGCCGCCCGTCACGCCGACAAACGCGTAACAAATGGTGAGCGTCGCGATGAACGCCAGCATGAGCGCTGGCCTGATGTCCGTGCAAATTTTTGCGCGATCACGGAGCGTGTCCGCTTCTATCCGGCACGCATGACGCACCCGCTGTCGGCGCGCCACGCCACGCGCTAAACCCTTTGCGCTTCTGTGCCGGCTAGATTAAATTGTGCATCGCTACCGCGATCCAACGTTTGCGGCGCGACCCCGGCAAGACGGACAAGAACCGGGTGCGTCGGCGGACGTCGCGGTTGGCCGGTTACTGGTAATCGGCGTCTCTCGCCTCTTGCACATCGTGTCACAGCCGTTGCCGGCCGAACCTCACGCGCGCGTTCGCGCGAGGACGGCCGCCCGTAGTCGTAACGATGCCGCTTGTTCATGCGGTCCAATGTGAAACCAAGGAGAAGAGAGCTATGAAGACGGTCGGTTTTCTGAAAGCACTGGGTCCGGTTGTGGCGATGGTGGTGGCGTGCAACGTCTACGCCCAAAACGCTCCGGCAACCGATACGGCGTCGGCGGCAGCCGCAGTCAAGGCCGGCAAGCACGCGAATCACGAACTCGGCCGCAAGGTGCGCGCCGCGCTGACCAAGACCCAGGGTCTCGATGTGTCGAACATCGCCGTGCGCGCGCGCGGCGGCGCAGTGACGCTGACCGGTACGGTGCCGGACCAGGGTCAGATCGATTCGGCCGGGGAAGCCGCCAAGGGTGTCGCGGGCGTGACGTCGGTGTCAAACAAGCTGACCGTGATGCAGCAGTAAGCGATGCGCGTGCGCGCGCGGCGCCGCACGGGCCGCGTCGCGCGGTGGTGCGCAGCGGCGTGGTGCATGGGCGCCGTCGTCGGCGTCGCGAAGACGGTTTGACGCCGCGCTTGCATCGCGTCGCGAGGTCTATCTATCAACTCGGAGGCTCCGGCATGATCGCGGAGCTTTTTTTTCGCCGCCGGTTTTAGCGCGTGGCACTCGCGAGGTTTGCGGGACCGCAGCAATGCGGCTTGCCGCACGCACAGGTCCTGATGGAGGCGCGGCCATCGCGGATTCGTGCGCTGCGACACATTACCGACGCATCGCGAGGCGTACTGTGACCAGCAGGGAAGGGGGAGCCAAGGTCATGGAAACCACGCTGTTTCGCTATATCGATCTGCCGATCGGCGATCGCGCGGCATTCGAACTGGTGTGCGCGCGCCACGGTTTCGCGCCCGCGCATTTCCACATCAGCGCGAGCGCGGCACCCGGTGAGCCGGCGCACGAGCGGGTCGTCACCGTGCGGCGCGGCAGCTGGTCACAGTCGTATTACGATCGCCACGGTCGGTGGGTCAGGCAGTTCGAGGCCGATCTGACCTGCCGGTTTTTCAAATAGACACGAGTTGCGGCGTGCGCGGTTGACGCGTCTTCAGCGCCTCACGACAACACCAGCCGCACGCCGACCAGCGTCAGCGTCGCGGCGAGCAGATTGCGCAGCAGCGCATCCGGCGCGCGCGAGGCCAGATAGCTGCCGAGCGCGATGCCGGGCAGCGATCCCACCAGCAGCGACAACAGCATCGACCAGTCGATCGAGCCGAGCAGCCAATGTCCGGCGCCCGCGAGCAAGGTCAGCGGCACCGCGTGCGCGATGTCGGAGCCGACGATGCGCGTCGTCGGCAGCATCGGATACAGCAGCAACAACACCGTCACGCCGATCGCGCCCGCGCCCACCGACGTCAACGACACCAGCACGCCGAGGGTCGCGCCGGTCAGCATGGTCAGCGCGAGCGTGCGTGCCTGGCTCGGCGCACGTTGCTTGCGCGCGCCGAGCGCCGCGAGCTGCGGACGGAACACCAGCGCGATCGCGGTAATCAGCAGCGCCGCGCCGAGCACGACCTGGATCAGCCGGCCCGCGCCAGGCGTATCCATTCCATAGCGATGCAGCAGGATCAGCGTGACGGTCGCCGCGGGCACGCTGCCGGCCGCGAGGCGCAGCGTGACCTGCCAGTCGACCGAGCCCTTCAGCCCGTGCACCAGCGTGCCGGTCGCCTTGGTGGCGGCCGCGTACAGCAGGTCGGTGCCGACCGCGGTGGCAGGGTGCACCTTGAACAGCAGGACGAGGATCGGCGTCATCAGCGAGCCGCCGCCGACGCCCGTCAGCCCGACCAGAAAGCCGACGAACAGGCCGGAGACGGAGTACAGCAGATTGATGTGGGGTAGAGCCATTGAGCGGACAGCCGACGCAGCGCGGGTGAAGGGTTGGGCGGCAAGACCGGCGTACGCGCCGGGGCGGGTGGGTGCGGCGGCGTGCGGTGCGCCGCACGGCCGCGTCGGCTGTCGCCTCAGCGGCGAAAGGCGCTATTGTCGCAAAACTGCCGCACCAGCGTGCGGCACTTGCTCAGGGTGAGCGCGTCGCCGCTGGCAGCGGGCTGCGTTCGGCGTGTACGGCGCTGATGTGCCGCATGGCGTGTGAGGTGCCGCTCAGAGCGCGCGGCGGATTTCGACGACGCCGAACGCCGCGAGCGTAAGGCCGACCACGCGATCGATCGCGACGCGAAGCCTGCTGCCGATCGCGTGACGCGCGAGCGACACCATGGTCACCAGACAGCACCACCACGCGATCGAGCCGGCGAACACACCGCCGACCGTCGTCAGCGCGATGGCCGGCGAGAACGCGCCGCGTGGCGCGAGCGTCGTGAATAGTGCCGCGAACATGATGACGGTCTGCGGATTGGTCAGCGTCAACAGCAGCGCGCTCGCGTACGCACGCAGCGCGCCGGCGCGGCCGATCTGCGCGAGCTTGCCGTTGCCATTGCCGTCGGCGGGTTCAGAGGACGGCTTCTGCAGCAGCGCGCGCACGCCGAGATACAGCAGGAACAGGCCAGCGAGCAGATGCAGCGGGCGGTCGTACGCGAGCATGAACTGCGAAATGCCGACGAGGCCGAGCGCCGCGATCAGCCCGTAGGCCGCGTCGCCGCTGGCGATGCCGAAGCCGATCGCGAGTCCCGCTCGCGGACCGCCGCTCAGCGTTCGGCGGATGCACAGCATGCCCATCGGGCCGACCGGCGCGGCGATCGCGAGGCCGACGCCGGCAGCGGTGAAAAACAGACTGGTGGTGGACATGGGCAGGTTCTCGAGCGTTGTTCTGGTTGGGCGGTCGCCTGCGGCAGCCGGCACACCCGCCAGCATAGCCAGACCGAAAATCGCGGGCAAGGGCGGGGATGGGTGAGACTCGACGCGCGATGACTCGCTTCAGCGGATCGGCCAGCATGGCGATGAAAGCTAACATCGCCGCGCTCGCTTACAACTGCTTTTTTGTCAGAAAAACAAAAATGCCGCTCAGTGGCTTAACTGAACGGCATTGCGGCTCGATGCCGCTTTTTTGTTTGGCCGTGATATCGGGAAAAATTCGCCTAAAAATGAGATGGCCAGAGCAATCGTTAATATCTGTCAATGAAGTTTTGTCTCAAATTAAAATCATTGACCGTGCCCCGTTTAGATGCTTAATTCGCCGGGTGTTTTCTGGAAAATCAAAAGAGGTCAAATGGGACAACAGAAAAAGACAGGTGCCGCGGGCGAGGAAGAGTGCCAAGTTTGTCGTGTCACCTATTCAATATACTCAAACTTCCCGCCAATGCCGTCTGCAATGGTGATGAACGTCGAAACTGGCGAATGGTTTCCGCAGGATAGGCTTCGGTCGTATTCGAACGGTTACGAAATGGCCGACGCCCTGAGTTATGCATGGGCGTGCGATTGCCGCGGTCGCACGGCAGCCTCAGCGCTGACGTCGAAAATTCGCACTCACCACGAGTATTACGTGCTCAAAAAAAACGATGGCCAACCCCCAGATGGCCGCTGCATAGTGTCAACGGGATGATGGATGACGATCAGATAGTCTTGACGATTATCATCAGTTAGCTGGCCCACTGCGTAGCTCAATACCTCAAACCGCTTCGGTATGAGTTTGACAATGTTTGCTGGCAATACAGCTGCGTGGACCATGCCCGCCGTCAACAGGGCAAGTAAGAAAGAATTTTTTGCACAATCAAATCTGCGAAAAAAATTCAATTTCACGTCCTCATTCTTGGAAAGGCTGCCACGAAATATTTTTTAACAAAGGCGAAACAGTCAAAATGCCTACCCGCAAGGAGGGCTCGTGCTATTGGTTACATTCAGCAAGCCGTTTTCGTGCGGTAGCAAGCTCGCCAATCTGATTCCCCGGACCCAGGCAACTATCGTCCTGGCGGATCGAGAGTGAGCCGTCCGGGTGAGGGGTCAGCACAAGCAGCGCGGTGAAACGGTGATAGTTGTTCCCGATCTCGTCTATCGACTTGGCCGGGTCGATGCCGCGATGGTATTGAACCGTCGTGAGCAATGCGGGCTGACCCTTATATGTCACGGCAGAAACGCCTTCAATCCAGTTGCAGACGTTGGTGTCGCTATGGTCTCTGATATTCACGCGGATACCATCCACGCGCTTGTAGCTCTGATCGAAAAAATCGAACTCACAATAACCTCGCCCTCCCGGATAGCCGTGACCACTGAAATTGGGATCGGGCTCATAGGTTGTGCCAGACACAAGAAAATAGCTACCGCCATTGCTCAAAGTCACCCGAAAGGACTGGGTCTCTGCTATCGCGAATTTGTCCCACGGGAGCCCGGTAGCCTTTTGCAACCTGTCATAGTCGAGGCCCTCGCTATAGAGTTTGGGGTCACTATTTTTCGCGCAGACAACGCCGCACACAAAAAATAGCAAAAAGCTATACATGCAAAGTACCCGCTTTGATGCCGTCATATGCGTCCTTGAGTTTGTTAGCGTAGTCATTTTTTTATAGTCCGGGCCGTTGTATAGCCACGCTGCATTTGCCCAGTTTTTCTCTATCAGCGCATTCCTCAGCGTGCCATGCCCATATTTCCCGTCACGCCTTGCCATGGCGAATGGAACGAACAATCCACGCAAATGTTGCTTCTCGGACGTACAAGCCATCTGCATAAATTTTTCAGGGCTATTTATATTCATATCCCGATAATTGACGCCCAATACCTGAAACATTCCCCACGAACAGGCCTGGATTGCCGCGTCCGCGTCCAGTAGGTAGGCCCGCTCGAATCGGGCATACGCATCCTTCACATATCGGTCCGTCGCCGCGATCGGGGTTCCATCCTTGGCGAATTTGGCACTCGTATAGCATTTTCCGGAAATATCGGCGTTCGATGCGTCGAACCGGTGATGAGAGCACTTGCTGAACACGTGCCGTTCATACTGGATTACCGGGCGAAGGAACTGGTCGAAAGGTGATTTTTTCGTTTCAACATGAGCAAAGGCCTTGATAACTTCAATTTCACAGCCAATGACACCTACCGCGTACACCCAATCTTCTTCGGAAATTTTTTCCCCAGTGTACAACGCAAAATACTTGCGCAAATCGGGAAAATCCTTGCTGTAGCGCGTATCGGTTGCACCCTGCGGGGTCTTGGCCTGCTGACCCTTCATGCCCTTGTCCGCGCCGTGCGCCGCTGGGTGATGCATGTCACCGCTGGCCTGGCGCAGCGTACCAATCGGAACAGGCTTGGGCCTGGGGGCCGATGGTGGATCGCTGACCGGCAAGCCGTCCGGCGTCTGCGGATGCGGTTCCATCCTGAGGGCAGGCGAATCTTGCCGCTCTTCAGCGTGACAAGCTTCTCGCCAATCGATGCCTTGGTTTCGTGTATGAGCTTCCACGTGCCATCGAGCTTGCGCACCAGAATACGGACAACATCGCCTTCTATCTTTGTAATGAACCGCTCACCAAGGCCATTTAGCTGGCTCATCCCTTCAAACGCCGATGCACGCCTGCTTTCGATACGGTAGCGTAGCCCCTTGATTGGATTGCGGTCCCGATCGATGAACAGTGGCACGACCGCACACACCTTCTTTTCGCTGACCACCAGCCGCTGACCAACGGCTAGCCGGTCGGGATTCTGAAGCCTGTTCATCTTTGCAAGCACGTGAGTTGTCGTGCGATAGGTCCGTGCAATCCCGCCCAGCGTATCGCCAGGCTGGACGACATAGACTTCCGGCGCATCCGTCATCAGATTGGAACTCATACGGTTTCCTCCTCATCCCCGTTGTCTCTTAGCGTTTCCTCTTCTGCATCCCATCCCGTGGTGCCAACCCAAACCTGCGCATCCGTGGCTTTCCGGCTGAAGAAGCGCGGGCCGGTGCCCGCTTCGTCCAGCAGGCCGGAATCCAGTTGGGTGCCTGTCTTGGTGGTGCCGGTCGGCGGCTGCGTACTCGACCCGTTCATGCGCTCGGGCTCAAGCGGCGCAGCGGCGTTACAGACCGGGCGGCGCTTCGTCGGTATCGAACCGGACCCGGTGCATTTCGATAACGCGTGTGAGCGCATCAATGATGCGCACCGGCAAGGCGCGCTGTTCGAGCATGCCGACACGGAGCAGGAACAGGTGCGGCTGACGCTCGATTGAAAAGCCCCGCCGAAGCGGGGCATCCTGGACGCCTCACAAGGAGGACGCTCGCGACTGCTACTGGCTACATTCGGTGATGCGCTTGCGTGCGGTAGCAAGCTCGCCAATCTGATTCCCCGGACCCAGGCAACTATCGTCCTGGCGGATCGAGAGTGAGCCGTCCGGGTGAGGGGTCAGCACAAGCAGCGCAGTGAAACGGTGATAGTTGTTCCCGATCTCGTCTATCGACTTGGCCGGGTCGATGCCGCGATGATATTGGACCGTCGCTAACAATGCAGGTTGATTCTTGTAGGTGACAGCCGAGACACCTTCGATCCAGTTACAGACGTTGGTGTCGCTATGGTCCTGGATATTGACCCGGATGCCATTCACGTACCTAAAATTCTTGTCGAAAAAATCGAATTCGCACCAGCCGCGCCCGCCCGGATAGCCGTGGGTAACAGGCTTGGCGATTGGGGAAAGCATCGTGCTTGCCGCGAGAAAATACACATTCCCGCTGTCGAATCTCGCACGAAATGACTGGGCACCATTCCATATAAAAGATTCTGGACGCTGCTTTACAGCCGCCTCTAGCCTGTCATAATCAATAGCCCCTTTTTTACTTTCAAGGGAGATTGCTTCAGGAAAAGCTTCTTGGCTGCACATTCCAGCGAACAGGCTAAACGCGCAGAGCACCAGTCTTAATTTTTTCATAAGCGGCCTTGAGTTGGTTGTCGTAATCATATTTGCGGTAGTCCGGGCCGTTGTAGAGCCATGCTGCATCGCCCCAGTTCTTCTGGATCAGTGCATTCCTCAACGTACCGTGTCCATATTTCGCATCTCGCACCGTCATTGCAAAGGGCACGAAAAGCCTGAGAAGGTGTTCTCGTTCCGATTTACAGGCGGCTTCCAGAAATTTTTGCACTGTCGGAAAGCCCAAACCCCGATAATTTTCGCCAAGTACCTGAAACTTGCCCCACGAGCAGGCCATAATCGCGGCATCTTCGTCGAGACCATATGCGCGCTCAAAACGCTCGTAGGCATCCGCGACATAACGGTCGTTCGCGGCGATTGGATGGCCAGCCTTGTCGGACTTCTTGTTCGTATAGGGCTTCCCTGAAATGTCTGCATTTACTGCATCGTACTTGTGGCCTGTATGCTTGGCGAACTTATGCCGCTCATACTGGATCGTTGGGCGATGATGGGGGTCAAAGGGTGCCTTTCCTGATTCGACGTGAGCGAAAGCTTGGATCACCTCGATTTCACATGTAATAGCCTTGGCGGCTTGATCCCAATCCGTGTCCGTAATTTTCTCGCCCGTGTATAGCGCGAAATATTTTTGCAGGTCGGGCCGGTCCTTGCTGTAGTGCGTATCGGTCGCGCCCTGCGGGGTCTTGCTCTGCTGACCCTTCATGCCCTTGTCCGCGCCGTGCGCTGCTGGATGATGCATGTCACCGCTGGCCTGGCGCGGCGTACCAATCGGAACAGGCTTGGGCTTGGGGGCCGATGGTGGATCACTGACCGGCAAGCCGTCCGGCGTCTGCGGATGCGGCTCCATCCTGAGGGGCAGGCGAATCTTGCCGCTCTTCAGCGTGACAAGCTTCTCGCCAATCGATGCCTTGGTTTCGTGTATGAGCTTCCACGTGCCATCGAGTTTGCGCACCAGAATACGAACAACATCGCCTTCGACCTTTGTAATGAACCGCTCACCAAGCCCATTGAGCTGGCTCACCCCTTCAAACGCCGATGCACGCCTGCTTTCGATACGGTAGCGCAGTCCCTTGATTGGATTGCGGTCCCGATCGATGAACAGTGGCACGACCGCACACACCTTCTTTTCGCTGACCACCAGCCGCTGACCAACGGTTAGCCGGTCGGGATTCTGAAGCCTGTTCATCTTTGCAAGCACGTAAGTTGTCGTGCCATAGGTCCGTGCAATCCCGCCCAGCGTATCGCCAGGCTGCACGACATAGATTTCCGGCGCATCCGTCATCGGATTGGAACTCATACGGTTTCCTCCTCATCCCCGTTGTCTCTTAGCGTTTCCTCTTCTGCATGCCATCCCGTCGTGCCAACCCATACCTGTGCATCCGTGGCTTTCCGGCTGAAGAAGCGCGGACCGGTGCCCGCTTCGTCCAGCAGGCCGGAATCCAGTTGGGTGCCTGTCTTGTTCGTCACGACGTAGGGAAGGTTCGCCCAGGGATGATCGAGACTTTCTGCAGCAGAAACTGCCCCGGAAAGGTCAACCCGGTTGCTGAAAAGGCGCTCGTCCGGAGAAAGCGGAAGCTCAGACACCGGAATGTGCAGCGACGCCTTGCCCTGCTTCTGCACGGTGATGGTCTTGAGGAACAGGTCGCCGGGACCGCCGAGCGTGATGCTGCCGTCCTTCATGTGGATGAACGCGCCGCCGCATTCGAGGATGATTTCCTTCGCGGCAGACAGATTGACCTTGCCGTTGACACTGGCGACGTTCACGTCCTTGGCCGCAATGAACGACATCGGGCCGCTCTGGGCCTGGAATTCAACCGGGCCTTTCGCCGCAAAGATCTTGATGCCCAGTTTCTGCGCAAAGAGCGACAGCTTTTCACCCGCCGCGACGGTGAAGCGTTTCAGCACGCTCCAGTCGGCGTTTTTCCGGGCGACCGTTGAAATGCTGTCCTTGGCGGCGAACTGCACGCCCTGGGCCGCCACGAGCGCCGCCGAAGCGGGCGTGCTCATCAGCAGCCCCGGCTTCTTCAGCCCGTCCAGATCGCTGTTCATCTGCTGCTGGGTGTCAGTGTCGGCGGGTTCAGCCTTGGCGCTGCTGGCCGATGCGGCGAGCGCCTTTGCGGTCGCCAGCGCGCTCTCAAGCTGCGCGATGGTCTCCTGCATGTCGAGCTGCTCGCCGCTCGCGCCAGGGCGGTCCCAGGCCGTGAGCATCAGCCCCTTGCCCGCGCGTTCGACGCCGTAACCGGATGTGCGAAGCTCATGCCCTTCACCCCGGTATTCGAGCTTGTTATTGACGAGGTAGCCGAGATTGAGTTGTGACTTGCCCGAATGCTCCGTGCTGAGCTTGATGCCTTCCTGACCCTCCCAGTCCTCCATGCGCAGCTTGTTGTTTTTCTGCGTGCGGATCATGTTGCGCGACAGCCAGCGCCGGTCATTCGTCACCAGGTCGCGCGCCTGGCTGTGGTGATGAAACGCGACAATCTCAGGCTTGTCCGGGTCGCCGTCCCGGAAGGAAATGACCGCCTCGTCATTGTCCAGCGCAACGAAGTGCATGCCGGTCTGCTGCTTGCCTGCAAACGGTTTCGCGAGACGTAGCGGCACACTTTCCCCACCCTTCGGCCAGGTGCCGCAGTCGGCATCGAGCCGAACCACGTAGTAGCCTGCGGCATTCATGTAGCCATAGGTGTACTTGTCCGGGCTGCAAATACGTGCGGAAAGCGTTCCCGGAATTTTTGCCCAGGTTTCGGGTTTCAGTTCGAGCCGGAAACGCCGGTCGGCGGGAATCGCCCTGAAGGTGTTCGACCAGGCGTGGTCGCGCGCGCCGCTGTGCGTGACCCCGATCACGACCTGACCTTTGGGCGCATTGGGCCGCACGATATCCGTTTCGAGTACGCTCGCGCACTGCAACGCCAGCACGTTGCTCTCGCCCTCGTACACGACCTGGCGGGCGATGGCCGCCTCGTGCCGGAGCTGCGCCTCCCACTTTGCGCCCGCCTGGTCGAGGTGGTTCGTGCCATAGAGGTAGGGCTGGCCGTAGGTGATCGGGTCTCCTGGCGCGACATTCGCCGTGTCGCGCAAACGCTCCCAGGCGCTTTCGGGGTTGTAGTCTGCCACGATGAACGATTGCGGCACCGTCACGGTATGGGTCCGAATCTCGTTTCGGCGGGATCGATTCTGGCGGCGCTGCCATCGGTCATGATGTTCTTTGCGATGCAGAAGCATTTCGTCGCGGGCCTGACGTTTGGCGCGACGAAGGGGTGATGCTGTTCACGCGTGGCGCTGCCGCGTAGAGAAGGGTTGAGGGATTCCATGCCGGATTTCAACGGGTCTACGACCTCGGCCCCGAGCAAGCGCCGCGCTGCCGGAGGCGGCGTAACGGGCATCAGAACGTCAGGCTGATGCGATGACCTCATCCGCCTGAACGAAGTGCCATTGCCGGAACTCCGGGTCGTAAAGCGCGAACTGGTCAAAACCGGGTTCCGCGCGATCCGCTTCCATCGTCGGCGCATCCCGCCACGCCTGATGCGCCAGCGCCCGCAGGTCGCGTTCACTCCAGTCCGAGAAGGTATTCACTGTTTCGTTCCAGGCAAACAGCCCTGCCTGCTCATGAATTTCATCAACCAGACGCAACAGCCCGCCTGGCAGTTTCCGTACAGTGCCCCCCGACTCCAGTTCAGGCGAGGTGGACAGCACGGCATCCGGCATGCCGTCCGGGCGAATCAGCAGTTTGCCCGAACACGCCCGCCACGCGACATGAACGCAGGCGATCACCGGCCGGTCGCCTGGTGTCCCGCCCGCTTCCGGCCGCAGTGCATCGACCGGATGGATGACGATGGATTGTTCTCGTCCAACAACGACTGCGGGATTCCGCGAGATATCAAGCAGTGCATCGAAAGGCGACGGGTAGCAGCGCAGCGCCACCTGTCCATCCGCCAATTCGCTGCCGTGAAAGCGGCGTTCTCCATCGTCCTTCTCGAACATGATCACGTAGGCAACCGGGTCCCGCGTGCGGAATGCGCCCATTCACTATCCCCCCAGTATTTGCACTGTTCGTGGCTTTGTTATGTCGGTGGTTTCGCCAAAACAAATGAAATCAATCATTGCTTACTCGCTGCCGGGAATGGGTTCACGAGATCAGCTGAGCGGACCCAGCCGGTTGAGATGTGCCTTTTATCGTCATCTTCGATTAACATATCGGGATTGACATAACGAATATATGAATAATTATATTTTTTATTAATCACAACAACCATGTCTCCCGGCAAAAGATAGCCATGCTTATTTATTGAATCCGGATTCTGATAAATAAACGACCTCCTGTTAACAACACCAATTCCCATGCCGGAAATTTTCGCTATCTCCGTGTAAGGAAGACCCCCATCACCCGAAAACAATCCAGCTGCACTTTGACATCCACCCTGAGGCTTTTCAGTACTTATCGTTACGGTGTTTCCATTTTTTGATAAAACTCCACGAATAAAAGAATTATGCTCGATCTGAGCATATGTATATCCATGCTTTTGATAATCGAGAGAAAATGTTTCTATCGGTACATTTTCATCCCGATCGTGAACTGATTTTTTAGACATAAACAAGAAATTGCAATAAAACAATTCATTATGAGCAGAATAGAGTCCGTAAATTTTTTGACCATCCGAAAACGTCACGAATCTAGATTCATCATATAAAGAAACCACACCGGCCACTGCAAAATGCCAGAACAAAAATCCCACAACGGCGCAAAACAGGCGAAATATTTTACTTGAATTCATTGTAATGCGCCTCCATCCGTGCCGGATAGGCAGGCGGATAGCCCCCTCCGTTGTAGCTACTCGCAAACTTATCCCAGTGCTTTTTTTGAAGGGCATCCAAAGCTCCTGCGCTAACCTTCGTCATATACGCTACAAATATTTCGAATTGCTCATCCACACCCATCATCGCCTTGTTTGCCAGCTCCATTGGGGTTGAATATCCCATTCGATAGTAAAAGAACCCCATGACTTGGAATGCCCCCCAAGAGCACGCCATAATCGAAGCGGGAAGACTTAAATTCGCCGCCCTTGCTAATCGCTCGTATTGGTACATTACATCGCCGTCTTCATGTCCCCATCCACCGTCGTCTCCCCTTGCCCTTCCAATTGAATATCCTCCTACCTTTGGCAAGCAAAGATCAGGATACTTCGGAAACAAATTCGGCAATTTTGAAATATCCCGATCTTCCCAATGTGAATTATCTTGAGTTGCCCGAAAAAAATAATGTCGCTCATACCGAATTTTCGGCAGCCCATTGTGACAAAAGGGGGTGCCAGATGATTCTGTCGCCGCAACAGCTTTGAGTGCGGCCACTTCGACTTTTAACTCGTTCGCAACTGCTTGGAATTTGGCCTCTGATATTTCAATTGTCTTGGGGTAGTTGAGCCGCGAACCTAATACGTTAAATGCGACGGTCATCGGTTTGTTCGTATCGACAACCTTATAGTGGTGCTCTATCGTAATTTTTGTTGTCTTCTTATGAGTCGTCGCATCCTCGGTCACATCCTTCTTTTTTGTCGGAAAGTCCTTCTTAACCTGCCCCTGCTCGGTGACCTTCTGCGACCAGCCAATGTACGGGCCAAAATCCTTAACCAGGCGTTCGATCGTCATGACCTCGCCTTCTTTCACAACAGGTAAATCCAGCTCCTGCTCAAGTTCATCCTTCGGTGTCAGCTTCGTCGTCGCTTCCAGGTGATACTCGGGACTGACAACGGTGAACGCGCTGATATCCTTTTTGGGCGTCACTGTCGCCTTCAACACGTACTTCCCACTCCGGTTCTTTACCCAGACAGCGATCGGCTGGCTACGCGCGGCGTTCTGGATTGTCACGGCATATCCGTTAGCGTCTGTAACCACTTCCGTCCTGTTGCTTACCGTTGGCGCTGAAGCCGATGCTTCACCAGGGGCCGATGCTCCACCCGGTGCAGATGCCGGATTCACGGCTGGCGGATCGTCACGGTCCTGTCCAAGTTTCCATTCAGGCGCTTGCGGTGCGCCCGCGCCGGCCTTAACCAGTACCGACAGTCCTTCAATCGGCTTTTGCAGGGTGTCCCTGAACAGGAAGGTCACTTTGACGTAGGGCGCTGGCGGAGCCTTGGGGGCTGCCGGATGCGGTGCGTGATGCGGATGAGTCATCTGTTACCTTTCACAAGTTACTTTAAAGAGCAAGACTGTCTCAAGCCTGCGCGGCGGCGTCTTCCAGTTCAGGGTAATCGTAGGCGTCTTCGACCACCTTCCAATCCCCGGCTCCAATTTCACACCTGACCTTTACCGGTTCCGCTGTGCTGACGCTAAACGTCGAGCCTTCGACCAGCACGCCCTGCTGCTTGAGCGTGCCATCGGGCAAATAGATGTGATAGGGCTGGTTAGCGAGCGTAAGTCCATCCCCTTGGCTTTTCACAACAGTGCTGACATCAAACATCTGCGTGTACAGTTCGTCCGGGTTCTGCTCAATTGGCACAGGCGGAAGCGATACGGGATTGCGCATCGATGCCTTGCCTTTCTTCTGCACCGTGATCGTCTTGATGAACAGGTCGAGCGGGCCGCCCAAGGTGATGCTGCCGTCCTTCATGTGAATGAACGCACCGCCGCATTCGAGGATGATTTCCTTCGCTGCGGAGAGGTTGACCCTGCCGTTGACGCTTGCAACGGTCACATCCTTGTCCGCAATGAACGACATCGGGCCGCTCTGGGCCTGAAATTCCACCGGCCCTTTGGCAGCAAAAATCCTGATGCCAAGTTTCTGCGCGAACAGCGATATCTTTTCGCCCGCCGCAATCGTAAAGCGCTTGACCACGCTCCAGTCGGCGTTTTTGCCAGCCACGGCGTTGATGTTCTCCTGCGCCGAAAACTGCACGCCGCCGCCCGCGACGATGCCCGCCGATGCGGGCGTGCTCATCAGCAGGCCTGGCTTCTTCAGGCCGTCCAGATCGTCCTTCATCTGCTGCTGGGCGTCGGTATCGGCTGGCTCGGCCTTCGCGCTCGCGGCCGATGCGGCGAGCGCCTTTGCGGTCGCCAGCGCGCTTTCAAGCTGCGCGATGGTCTCCTGCATGTCAAGCTGCTTGCCGGTGGCGCCGGGACGGTCATAGGTCGTAACCATCACGCCTTTGCCTGCGCGAAGCGCCCCCCAGCCCGACGATCTCAGCTCATACCCTTCGCCCCTATATTCGAGCTTGCTGTCAACTAGGTAGCCGAGATTCAGCTGCGACTTGCCCGAGTGCTCCGTGCTGAGCTTGATGCCTTCCTGGCCCGCCCAATCCTCCATGCGCAGCTTGTTGTTCTTCTGCGTGCGGATCGTGTTGCGCGAGAGCCAGCGACGGTCGTTCGTCACCAGGTCGCGCGCCTGGCTGTGGTGATGAAACGCGACAATCTCAGGCTTGTCCGGGTCGCCGTCCCGGAAGGAAATGACCGCCTCGTCATTGTCCAGCGCCACGAAGTGCATGCCGGTCTGCAGCTTGCCTGCAAACGGTTTCGCGAGACGTAGCGGTACGCTCTCACCGCCGTTGGGCCAGGTGCCGAAATCGGCATCGAGCCGAACCACGTAGTAGCCCGCCGCGTTCAGGTAACCGTAGGTGTATTTGTCCGGGCTGCAAATCCGCCCGCTGAGTGTGCCGCTTACCCTGGCCCATTTTTCCGGCTCCAGTTCCAGCCGGAAACGCCGGTCGGCAGGGATCGCCTTGTAGCTGTTGGTGTAGGACGCGTCGCGCGCGCCGCTGTGCGTGACCCCGATCACGACCTGACCTTTGGGCGCATCGGGCAGCACGATATCCGTTTCGAGTACGCTTGCGCACTGCAATGCGAGCAGGTTGCTCCCGCCTTCGTAGACCACCTGGCGGGCAATGGCCGCTTCGTGGCGCAGCTGCGCCTCCCACTTTGCCCCCGCCTGGTCGAGGTGATTGGTGCCATAGAGGTACGGCTGGCCGTAGGTGGTCGGATCGGCAGGCGCGACATTCGCCGTGTCGCGCAAACGCTCCCAGGCGGCGTCCGGGTTGTAGTCCGCCACGATCACCGATTGCGGCACCGTCACGGTATGGGTCCTGATGGCCGTGACGGCTTCCACACCGCCCGCTTCAAGTCCCGCCGCCTCGCGGTAAGGCACGATCCGTTGCGGCTCGTCGTAGAGGTAGTGGTCGATGTCATCGGCAAAAACGGTCATGTCGCCATGTTCCGTTTCCACGATATAGCTGTAGATGCCGGCCTTCTGCATCAGCATCTGGACATAGGCCAGATCATTCACCTGGTACTGGAAGCGCCACAGGTGAACCGGATACTGGCGGCGCAGGCGGAACGCCATCAGGTGAGCCGGGATACCGTGCCGGCCCAGGACGGCCTGGATGATCTGCGGTGTCGTGAGGTGCTGGTAAGGCTGGGTGGTCGTGACGGCCTCGAGCCGTCCGAAGTGTGACTTCAGGACAACTTCGTACTTCGTGAAATCCTTCGTTGTCTGAATGGTCGAGAAGCGCTCGATATATCCCGAGAACTTCCGCACGGTCCCATCGTCGGCCACGATGCTGAAAGCCGCATCACGGTTCAGGTAGTCGGCGCGCACAAGCTGCTGCGGATGGGTCAATTCGATGCGCACCTCGGTCGGTGCGCCCATCTTCTCGGTGGCCTCGAACGACACGACCGATAACGCTGACGCGCTGTCGGTGCCTGGCACCGCCAGGTGGCACGCCTGTCGTCCCGCGATACCCCGGCTTAACGGATCAAACTCTGCCACTCGCGTCTCCTTGAAAAGACCAGCGATACAGCATTGGCTGCAAAACCCGTTAACTGACCATTTAGATTTCGCGAGGTCAACGGAAACAATATGAGATAGGCGCATCTTGACAATCGTTAAAGAAAATCCGGCACATGTGATTCATTGCGCATCAGAACGGCTCCGGTCGCCCTCGCCTGGCAAGCGACTTGACACTTCCTGCCGCCGGCCCAAGAAAAACAAGACAATCGGCACGACACACAGCAACAAGGCGCATATCGTTTGCGCAGCGCCTCTCCATAGAATTGCAGCAGCGTGACGAGCAGGACGTCATGGCGGCCACCCTTGATCCAGGCTTTCGTGAAAGCCGGAAGTATCGGAAGCGTGCTCATGCTGCGCCTCCGTTCAGCAGCAGGGCGAGGTCCGAGACTTTCCAGGCGAGACGACCATTGATGCGGATCGGACCATTTTCGAGGCAGGCCAACTTGCGCAACGTCTGCGGCTTGCGGTTAAGCACAGCGGCGGCTTCATCAGTCGGCAGGACTTGCAGCAATCCAGCGCGCTGCATCAGCGAGTTGACCATCTGCATCTGAAACCTCATCTGTCGTTAGAGCAGACTCAATTTCAGAATCGGCGCATACGCCTATCAAACAATCAACGCGCCCGCTGAGCACTTTGTCTGGCGCGGGTTTGCGGTGTACATTGAATCGGCGCAGGGTTGAACCGGCGCGCCGATTCAACGCCGAATCAAACCTATCAGGATTTGCGGCCGTTTTTCGCGCGTCCGCCAGTCAAGCCAGCCGGAATAGCCTTCTCTACCGTCGCCGCTGAAAAGTAGTCGTTGCGCTCGCCCCTGCGCGCGTGAATAGATGCAACACAATTCGCGCGGGCTCGAGGCCTCGAGCCCATCGTCACTCTCCTCCAATCGCCCACTGCACCGCCGCCTCGTCATGCAACGCGGCGGTATCGAAGCCGGGCAGCACTGAATCTTCCGGCTCGTGTTCGTCGCGAGAATCATGAGATCGGCGCCGCTGCGTTCGAGTTGGCGCGCGGCGTTGGCCAACGGCATGCCTGATTACATCCTCACCCGTCGTCGCCCGGCTTCCTGAATCATCGAACTGAACGTTTTTTCTAAAGAAGACAAATACGACTTCGACGCAAATGATGGAGGGACGCGGCTCCGCTCCATGCGTAACGCCTCAATCAGATCGCGCTGATGCTCGCACATGCCATCATGCCCCGCTACGGTGGGGCTTTTTTCGGTCGTCTCCGCAAAGCCGGGTCACGCAAACCGGCGCCACCATCGAGGAATAGAGTTATGGATAAACAACGTTTAGCACAGGCACTCAGCGCCTGGTTGTTCTGTACCCTGCTTCTTCCGACCGCCTACGCAGAAGGGTCGATTAGCTTTCAACGATACCATCGTGACTCTTGTAATCGATACTAAAACCGAGTTTTTTGATAGCCACGGTCGGCAAATAACCGGCAGCGAACTACGTGGAACCACTTCAATTGCGGAAACGCTGGACTCTATCGAAGTCGCGCCACCCGAAGCACAATAGCTTCGAAGCTTCGAATCGTACTACTGCAATAGCCGACCTGCTTTGCGGGGCTTTCCATTTGAGCGCCAAGCGTGGGAATTGTCGAAAATCTCCGAAACCGCAAGCGCCAGAAATCCCTCCACAGTTTTCAACGATCAACCATAATTTCCCCCACCCCAACCCACGAATCCGCTTCGCCGATGTGGCAAATCGATCAGGTGACGCTGCGCTTGTTCATCGCCGTGTGCGAGGAAGGCACGATCGCGCGCGCGGCCGAACGTGAGTTCATCGCGCCGTCGGCGGTCAGCAAGCGGCTCGCCGATCTCGAAGCGCTCGTCGATGTCGCGTTGCTGTCGCGCAGCCAGCGCGGCGTGCGCGCGACCGCCGCCGGCGAAGCGCTGTTGCGCCACGCGCGGCTCATCATGCGCGGCCACGAACGCCTGCAGGCAGAGCTCAGCGAATACGCGGCCGGCGCGCGTGGGCATGTGCGCGTGCTCGCCAATGTGTCGTCGATGGTGGAGTTTTTGCCCGAGGCGTTGTCGGCGTTTCTTCAGGCGAATCCGGCGATTCGCGTCGACGTCGAGGAGCGCGTCAGCGCGGACATCGTGCGCGGGCTCGAAGAGGGCGTCGCCGATCTGGGCGTCTGCCGCGATACCGTGCCGCTCGGCAGTCTCGACACGTTGCCGTATCGCGCCGACCATCTCGCGCTGATCGTGCCGCGCACGCACCCGCTCGCGGGTGAGATGCAGATCGGCTTCGAGCAGACGCTCGGGTTCGATCATCTGGGGCTCGCATCGAACGCGTCGGTCAATGCGCTGATGCAGCGCATCGCGCTGGAGAAGGGCAGCGAATTGAATTACCGCACCTTTGTATCGACGTTCGATGCCGCCTATCGCTTCATCCAGGCGGGTCTCGCGGTCGCGATCCTGCCGCGCGAGGCGCTGCCGCGCCATGCGGCCGACGAGTATGGCATCGTCGCCGTGCCGTTGCGCGAGGCTTGGGCCGAGCGGCGCTTCGTCGTCTGCATGCGCGATCGCGCGGCGTTGACTCTGGCGGCCGCGCGTTTGCTCGAGCATCTGCTGGGCGCGATGTAAGACGGGCGACGCACCTCGTCACCCGCGCCTTCGCCACCTCCCCAGACAAACCCCTAAGCATTTCACCCAGGCGAGCGTCAAAGCCCGCCCCATCGGCCTGAGCGGCCATCGCGAGCGGCGATGGTGTGCTTCGTCAAAGCAGACTTTGCCGCGCGTCGTCACGCGGGCACGCTGTGACCCAGTTAGCGCATCACTTCCATTCCACGGGCTTCTGATGCCCGCGTCCACGACCAGGATTCCAGCCGATGAATGAAACTCGCGAGCGCGTCGTCGTGACCGAAGTCGGTCTGCGCGACGGTCTGCAAAGCATTGCCCGCATCATGTCCACCGACGACAAGCGGCGCTGGATCGACGCCGCCTACGCGGCCGGCGTGCGCCACATGGAAGTCGCCTCGTTCGTGCCGGCGAAGCTGCTGCCGCAAATGGCGGACGCCGCCGATGTGGTCGCCCACGCGCGCAGCTACGACGATCTCAGCGTGACCGCGCTCGTGCCGAACCTGAAGGGCGCGCGGCACGCGCTCGAGGCTGGCGTAGAGCGCATCGTCGCGCCGATTTCGGTGAGCGCCGCGCATAGCGCCGCGAACGTGCGCAAGACACCCGCCGAGATGATCGACGCCCTCGCCGCGATGCGCGAGCTGATCGATGGCGCGTCCCCGGCAGGCGGGCGCCGCGTCGAGTTGATCGCCGGTTTGTCGACGGTGTTCGGCTGCACGCTGCAGGGCGCCGTGCCGTACGCGGATATCGTCGCGATTGCGCGCGCCGCGGTGCAGGCCGGCGCCGACGTAATCGCGCTCGGCGATACGACCGGCGAAGCGACGCCGCGTCAGGTCGGCGAGGTCATCGAACTGGTGCGCGACGTCGCGGACGACAGGCTGCGCTCGCTGCATTTCCACGACACGCGCGGCCTCGCGCTCGCCAACACGCTGGTCGCGCTGCAGCACGGGATCCGCGAGTTCGATGCGTCGCTGGCTGGTCTCGGCGGCTGCCCGCATGCGCCGGGCGCAACCGGCAACGTCAATACCGAAGACCTCGTGTTCATGCTCCACAGCATGGGCTACGACACCGGTATCGACATCGCGCGGCTACTCGCATCGCGCGCGGTGCTGGCGCAAGCGCTGCCGGGCGAGCCGCTGTACGGCTATCTCGCGCGAGCGGGATTGCCGAAACAGTTCGCGCACGCGCAAGCGGTCGCGCGCGACTCCGCCAGCTACGCCGAATCTTTGCGTTGTCTCCATTCTTCCGTTCCGCAGGTGCCGCAATGACTCCGCTTTCCTCCGCTACTTCAGCTTCGTCGTCGACGTCCACGCCGCAGCCGGGTACCTTGCCGCTCGCTGGCATCCGCGTGATCGAGTTGTCGCATATGGTGATGGGTCCGACCTGCGGCATGATTCTCGGCGACCTCGGCGCCGAAGTGATCAAGGTCGAGCCGCCGCGCGGCGACAGCACGCGCCGGCTGCTCGGCACCGGCGCGGGCTTTTTCCGCACCTTCAATCGCAACAAGAAGAGCGTCGCGCTCGATCTCGACAGTGAAGCCGGTCTCGCGGCGCTGAAGCAACTCGTCGATAGCGCCGACGTCTTCGTCGAAAACTTCAAGCCCGGCCGCATGGCGAGTCTCGGCCTCGATTACGCGACGCTGCGCGAGCGAAATCCCAGGCTGATTTACGTGTCCCACAAGGGCTTTCTCAATGGTCCGTACGAACATCGTCTGGCGCTCGACGAAGTCGTGCAGATGATGGCGGGCCTCGCGTACATGACCGGTCCGGTGGGCCGTCCGCTACGCGCGGGCAGCTCGGTCAACGACATCATGGGCGGCATGTTCGGCGCGATCGGCGTGCTGGCGGCGCTGCACGAGCGGCACGCGAGCGGCCGCGGCAAGGAGGTGCAGAGCGCGCTGTTCGAGAACTGCGTGCTGCTCTCGGCGCAGCACATGCAGCAGTTCGCGGCGACCGGCGTGGCCGCCGCGCCGATGCCCGAGCGCATCAGCGCCTGGGCCGTCTACGACGTGTTTACGCTCGCGCACGGCGAGCAGATGTTCATCGCCGCGACCGGCGACGCGCAGTGGCGCGCGCTGTGCGCGATTCTCGAACGCGACGATCTGCTCGCCGATGCGCGCCTCGCGACCAACAACGACCGTGTGCTCGCGCGCGGCTGGCTGCTGCAGACGCTCGGCGAAAGCCTGAGCCGTTTCGACGGCGCGACGCTCGTGCCGCTGTTCGAGCGCAATCACATTCCGTTCGCGTCGATCACGAAGCCCGAGGAGTTGTTCGACGATCCGCACCTGAACGCGAGCGGCGGCCTGGTGCCGCTGACGCTCGACGACGGCAGCGAAACCGCGATGCCGTTGCTGCCGATTTCGCTCGACGGTGCGCGTCTCGGGCCGCGTCGGCCGATCGCGAAGATCGGCGAGCACACCGTCGAAGTGCTGCGCGAACTCGGGTTCGAGGACGCGCGGATCGCGGAGCTCGGCGGTGGCGTGGAATCGCGGGCGCCGCGCGCGGCTGCGTGAGCGTCGTGCCGCGCTTGACCCGGTGCAGCGGGCAATAGACCAATAATTCTGGAGACAGACGATGAAATCGTCGAATCAGGCGATGTACGCAACGGCGCTCGGCGATGCCGGCGCGCTCGACGGCTCACCCACGGACGCAGGCGCGGATGCAGCAGGCTCGGATCGCGCCGGCGCGATCGCGCTCGACGGCGCGCGCATTTCCGCGCGGCTCGACCGGCTACCCGCGACTCGCACGATCTGGCAGCTCGTGATGCTGCTGAGCTTCGGCATGTTCTTCGAACTCTACGACCTGATGTACTCCGGCTATATCGCGCCGGGACTCGTGCACAGCGGACTGCTGACGGCCACGACGCGCGGCCTGTTCGGCACGAGTGGCGTCGCGAGTTTCATCGCCGCGCTGTTCGCCGGCCTCTTCATCGGCACGGCGGCCTGCGGCTTTCTCGCCGACCGCTTCGGCCGGCGCGCGATCTTCACCTGGTCGCTGCTGTGGTACACGGCGGCCAACGTCGTGATGGCGTTCCAGCACACGGCGCTCGGATTGAACTGCTGGCGCTTTATCGCGGGAATCGGCATCGGCGTCGAGATCGTCACGATCGGCACGTATATTTCCGAACTCGTGCCGAAGCACATTCGCGGGCGCGCTTCGGCGTGCTCGCAGGCGGTCGGCTTCTGCGCGGTGCCGATCGTCGCGTTTCTGTCGTATCTGCTGGTGCCGCAACACGTGTTCGGCCTCGACGGCTGGCGTGTGGTCGTGCTGATCGGCGCGCTCGGCGCGATCGTGGTGTGGTGGATTCGCCGCGGCTTGCCGGAGAGCCCGCGCTGGCTCGCGCAAAAAGGCCGCCTCGACGAAGCCGACGCGGTGATGACGCGTCTCGAAGCACGCGTCGCACGCGAGTATCGGCGCCAATGCGGCCTGCCGTTGCCCGAGCCCGCGCTGCCCGAACCGGTGCGCGCGCGGGCCGCGTTTCGCGATCTGCTGGTGCCGCCGTATCGTAAGCGCACGCTGATGCTGATCATCTTTCACGTGTTCCAGACGATGGGCTACTACGGCTTCGCGAACTGGATTCCGACGCTGCTGATCAGGCAAGGCATCACGGTGACGACGAGTCTGATGTACGCGAGCATCATCGCGATCGCGGCGCCGCTCGGGCCGTTGCTGGGGCTACTGATCGCCGATCGCTTCGAGCGCAAGACCGTCATCGTCTGCATGGCGGCGGTCAACGTCGTGTGCGGACTCGCGTTCAGCCAGGCGCGGGAGACGGTGCTGCTCGTGAGTCTCGGCGTGTGCCTCGTGCTCGCGGGCAACATCATTTCATACAGCTATCACGCGTACCAGGCCGAACTGTTTCCGACCGGCATCCGCGCGCGCGCGGTCGGCTTTGTTTACTCGTGGAGCCGGATGTCGGCGATGTTCTCGGCGTTCGTGATCGCCGCCTGCCTCGGTCGCTTCGGCGTGAACGGTGTGTTCGTGTTCATCTCGGGGGCAATGGCGATCGTCATGGTCGCGATCGGTACGCTGGGACCGAAGACGCGCGATGTCGCGCTCGAGGATCTTTCGAAGTAGCTAGGGCCTGTTCACGCTAATAACGGGCTTGCGAACGTGCCTTTCCGCGCGTAGTGCAAGGAGAGAGGAGCGCCGTTTGGCCGCGCCAAACAAGCGACGACCGACGCCGCGAGACGGGCGGAAAGGCACGTTCCCCTGTTTTAAAAAAACCTTCTGGCGGCCAGCGCAAGCCCGTTATTAGCGTGAACAGGCCCTAGGAGTCCTGGCGAGTCTCGTCGTTGCTCGACAGCCGGTCCGATACGCTGCCGAGCAGCAGCGCGAGCAGCACCACGCCGATCATTGCGAACAGGAACCCGCCGATCATCGTGGCAAGTATCAGCGTGATCCATGAAATGCCGTTCATGTGTGCGGTTCCAGCGCGTTTCTCGGGGGCATCGTAACCCGTTCAGAACCACTTCTATGTGCGCTTGCCCGCCGTAAACCTGTCAGGCGACGCCGAACTATCGTCGCGTCGTGCCATTACGCGGCGCGTTCTCGACGGGTGTCACAGTCGTTGCATAGGGATGGCGGACTTCGTTCGCTGTCCCCAACCCCCTTTGCGGAAACCTCGCAGTCCATTTCCGCAATCGGTTGGCGGAAATGCACCCGCTCGCACCCGACTTATTCCGTCATTGGCCCATCTATTGCAGGGGCGCTAAAGTCGTCCGATATCCGTGTTTCAGGTTTGAAACGTTAATCGCCACGTTTATATTCCCGCGATCAATAAAAATAGATTAAATAATCTGTTCTGGCGCGTTGAGTGCTTGCATTGGACGGCGGAAGGGGCGGTTGCGCGGCGCTTGCGCGGGTCGACAGGCGAAGTTGTCGATGCGGCCGGGCACGCCTGGTAGGGGCGGGGGGTGTTCCACTCATCAATAGCCAATTACGGCAAAAAATCTCTTTTAAAATGCGCCTCGGTGGGCACATAAGGCGGGACACGCCGTTTTTCGAGTAGCCGCGCAGTGTGCGCTGGCGTACGCATTCATTTTCTAAATTGCCTTAAGATTTGCGAGTGCATATTCAACCATATGCGGTTAGACGATTAATCCATTGAAAAGACGGTCATTTCGGCATTGTGCCGAATTGCACTGGCCGATCACGTAGTCATAGCGCCAATATGTCTGCACTTTCGGACATGGCGGCGGAGCGCCGAAGGCCGTCGCTATGATGCACTGCGCGGAGTTCGCATTGTGCGTGATCGTAAAAGGTGTAGTAGATCTTTTTCTGTCGAGAGGATGACTATGACCTGCGCGAGTCTCGAGTCTGCAATGCTGCGCTGGGTGCATGCTCCGAACAAGGGCGTGCGCCGTGTCGCGATTCTGTTGTTCAACGACTGCTCGCTGCAAGGGGCGGGCGTGATCGCCGAGGTGTTCCAGGCTGCCAACGAACTCGCCACTTCCGGTTCGGGCGCATGGCTGTACGACGTATCGTTCTTGTCCGCCGGCGGCGGCATGGTGACTTCGTCGTCGGGTTTGCGCGTATGGACCGACGGACTCGACGCGCGCCATTACGCCGGCTTCGACGCGCTCTATGTGGCGGGCGGCAAGGGCGCGGCGTCGGCGGCGCGCGATGAGCGTCTGCTTGGTTGGCTGCGGCGCGTGCGTCGCAACACCGCGATGATCCGGCCGATCGCCGAAGGGCGCGCGGTGCTCGACGCGGCGGCCCTGCCCGAGGACAAGGACGGGAGCGACCCGCACCAGCCGGCCTTGGCCAGAAATGGCGCGGGCTCCGCGGAGCAGGGCGTCGTCGACCTTAACGACCGGCTGGAATCGATGCGCAGCGCGCTCGCGATGATCAAGCGCGATCTGGGCAACGCGACCGCGCGCTCGGCTGCCGAGCGGCTGCTGTCCGACTCGTGCACGAACCTCGCGCCGCTGCTCGGCGAGGACGGCGGCATGAGTCCCGGCGACAAGGTTCGCGCGGCGGCGCGCTGGCTGCAGGAAAACTGCCAGCAGGCGATTTCGATTGCGGATGCCGCGCAGTTCGCGGCGATGAGCGAACGCAACTTTCTGCGCCGCTTCAAGATGGAAATGGGTATCACGCCGTCGAGTTTCCTGTTGCACGAGCGCCTCGCGGTGACGTGCAGCCTGTTGACCGAATCGGAATTGCCGGTCGACAAGATCGCCCGGCGCACCGGGATGGGCAACGGCGACCGGCTGGCGAAAGTGTTTCGCAAGCGGATGAGGATTTCGCCGACCGAGTTCAGGATTCAAAGCCGCCGTATGGCAGGCGAGTAGCGCCGACGGAGCCAGCCCGGTAACCGCGCGAGACAGGCGGGGACTGGTCCGTTGTTCGTCGTACCGTGCAGATCGAAAAGGATTCCCGATATGTTGACGCAGGCAGGTGTGAGCGCCCGATCCGTCGAGCCGAACGGCGCAAGCGCCGGGGTTGCTGGCGCGCGCTGCGCGCACATCGTCCCGGTCATTCTCGCGGGCGGCTCGGGCACGCGGCTTTGGCCGGTGTCGCGCGAGAACTTCCCGAAGCAGCTGATCGACGTGGTCGGCTCCGACTCGCTGCTGCAGGCGACCGCGCGGCGGCTCGAGGGCTTCCCGGCGGGCTGGAGCGTCGACGCTTCGCCGATCGTCGTGTGCGGCGAGGAGCATCGCTTCGTGATCGCCGAACAGTTGCATGAAAACGGCGTCGACGCGCGTCTGATCGTCGAGCCCGCGCGCCGCGACACGGCGCCCGCGCTGACGCTCGCGGCATCGCTCGCGTGCGCGGCCGGCGACGACGCGATCCTGATCGTGATGCCGGCCGACCACGCGATCGCGGACGTGCCTGCCCTGCAGCGCGCGCTAGCGTGCGCGGCGCACCACGCGAGCGAGGGCGCGATTGCGACGCTCGGTGTGCCGCCGACGCGTCCCGACACCGGCTTCGGCTATATCCGAATCGGCGCGGCATTGGCCGCTGGCGGCCATGCGATCGACGGTTTCGTCGAGAAGCCCGCCGAGGAAATCGCGAGGCAATACCTGACGGCCGGTACGTACTGGTGGAATAGCGGCATCTTCATCGTGCGTGCGCGCGTGTGGCTCGACACGCTCGCGGCGCTGCGGCCCGACATGCATGCGCCGTGCGCAACCTCGTTCGCGAGCGGCAAGCAGGACGGCGACGTATTCCGGCCATCGCACGACGCGTTCCTCGACGCGCCCGCCGATTCGATCGACTACGCGGTGATGGAGCGTTTGACCGAACCGCCGCCGGCGCAAGACGACAGCGCGAGCAACGTCGAAGCGCAAGGCGCGCCACAGAACGATATGCAAGCTCAAAGTCGAGCCGCGATCATTCCCCCCGGCGTCGTGATCCCGCTCGAAGCCGGCTGGTCCGACCTCGGCTCATGGGACGCGGTATGGGCCGCGATGGAGAAGGACCCGAACGGCAACGCCGGGCGCGGCCGCGTGACGTTCGAAGGTGCGGTGTCCTGCTATGCGCATTCGGAGGGGCGGCTCGTCGCGTGCGTCGGCACCGCGAACGTCGTCGTGGTCGAGACCGCCGACGCGGTGCTCGTGGTGGATCGCTCGCATGTGCAGGACGTCAAGGGGCTCGTGTCGCGCATCAAGGCGCAGCACGCGCCGGAGGCCGACGCGCATCGCAAGGTGCGGCGCCCGTGGGGCTTCTACGACTCGATCGATCGCGGCGAGCGCTTCCAGGTCAAGCGCATCGTCGTGACGCCCGGCGCGAAGCTGTCGCTGCAACTCCATCATCATCGCGCTGAGCACTGGGTGGTCGTGCGCGGCACCGCGCTCGTCACGCGCGGCGAAGAGCAGTTCCTGCTCAGCGAAAACGAATCGACCTACATTCCGCTCGGCACGCGTCACCGGCTCGAAAACCCCGGCAGGGTGCCACTCGAAATCATCGAAATCCAGTCGGGTACCTATCTCGGCGAAGACGACATCGTGAGGTTTGACGACAACTACGGCCGCTGCCCATAGGCAGCCCATGCACGCCCCTTTTTGCGTACAGGAACGGCAGAACGAGGTAAGTGAAATGCGCAAGTTTCAGGATCTGCTCGCGCGGATTTTCGATGTCGCTCTGGTATTGGCGGGTGCGACCGTGGCGTCGCGGATCCGCTTTGATTATCTCGGCCAGTCGGGTTTCTACTGGGCGCTGGTGATGTTTTCGGCTGCGTTCGCGCTCGCGATCTTCCCCGCGTTCGGCGTCTACGAATCATGGCGCGGCCGCTCGAAGCTCGGGCTCGCCGGTCAGGTGTCGCTCGCGTGGCTGATCGTGCAGGCCTGCGCGCTCGTGCTGATGTACTCGCTGCATCGCATCGATATCGTGTCGCGGCTGTGGTTCTCGTACTGGACCGCGACGACGGGTGGCATGCTGATCGCGAATCGGGTGATCACGCACGCGGTGCTCGCGCGGGCGCGCGGCGCGGGTATGAACCTGCATCAGGTGGCGATCGTCGGCAGCGGTTCGCAGTGCGATGCGCTCCTGCGCCGCATCGAGTCGGCGCCGACCGCGGGCTTTCGCGCGACCGCCGTCTACAACACGCGCCCGGACGACTCCGGCGTGACGGAACCGAGCCTGCCGGTGTTCGATCGCGTGGATCTGCTGGCCGACTACATCCGCACCAACGACGTGCACGAGCTATGGCTGATGCTGTCGCTGTCCGAGGAGCCGCTGATCTGCGCGCTGATCGACGAGTTCCGCGACGACCTCGTGAATATCCGCTTCATGCCGGACGTGCGCAGCCATGCGCTGTTCGAAGGCAGTGGCGTGGTCGATCTGCTCGGCGTGCCGGCGATCAATCTGGTCGCCTCGCCGCTGTCGGCCAACGCGATGCTGAAAAAGGAAATCTTCGACCGGCTGTTCGCCGCGGCCGCGATCGTTGCCCTCGCGCCGCTGCTGCTTGGCATCGCGATCGCGGTCAAGCTGTCCTCGCGCGGACCGGTGCTGTTCAAACAGAAGCGCAAGGGCGCGGACGGCCGTGTGTTTACGATCTACAAGTTCCGCTCGATGCGCGTGCATACCGAAGCGAAGGGCACCTTGAGCCAGGCGACGCGCAACGACAAGCGCGTGACGAAAGTGGGCGCGTTTCTGCGCCGCACGAGCCTCGACGAACTGCCGCAATTTTTCAACGTGTTGCGTGGCGACATGTCGGTCGTAGGACCGCGTCCCCATGCGCTCGAGCACGACGACCTCTATCAGAAGGTGGTCGCGGGCTATATCAATCGCTACCGGATCAAACCGGGAATCACGGGCTGGGCGCAAATCAACGGCTTCCGTGGCGAAACCGACCGCATCGAGAAGATGGAGCGTCGCGTCGAACATGACCTGTACTACCTGGGTCACTGGTCGTTCGCACTCGACATGCGGATCATCGGCGCGACGATTGTCGCCGGACTGGTGCATCGAAACGCTTACTAGAAAGTCGATAACAACGCCTCGGGGCGAAGGAGTAAAGATCATGAGCTCACTTGGTTTTCGCACAGGAAGTCTTGTGGTTTTCGCAAGCGCAGCATTGCTTTCCGGATGTCAGATCGTACCGGGACAACGGATGATCACGCCTGCCGCGATTCAGGACACGGGTGGCGAATTCAGTACCGAAGCCTCGCAGCAGAAGCAGATTCCGATTACCGATATCAATCTGGAACTGCTGAAGAAATTGAATGCCGACCAGACTGCCTCGGCGTTGCCGCCGACGACGTCGGGTCTGTTCGGCAAGCCGGCCGTCTACAGGGTCGGCCCCGGAGACGTGCTGCAGATCGTCGTGTGGGATCACCCGGAACTCGCGGCCGCGCTGGGACAGCCGCCGACGACCTCGCGCCCTGCCGATGCAATTCCGGGCTTCCTGATCGACGAGAACGGCGACATCCAGTTTCCGTACGCGGGCAACCTGCACGTCGCCGGCAAGGATGTCGGGACGATCCAGCGCGAGCTGCATTCGCGGCTGAGCAAGGTCTATCAGAAGCCCGAGGTGACGGTGCGCGTCGCGTCGTTCCGTAACGCGACGGTGTATATCGACGGCGAAGTGCGCACACCGGGCACGCAATCAATCAACGACATTCCGCTGTCGCTGACGAACGCGATCGGCCTGAGCGGCGGCTTCAACACGACCGCGGATCGCAGCCGGGTCGATCTGATCCGCGACGGCACGACCTATAGGCTGAACATCGACGACCTCGTCAAGCGCGGCCGCAATCCGTCGGATATCTATCTGCAGCCGGGCGACACCGTGCGCGTGAACGCGCGCGAAGACAGCGGCGTCTACGTGATGGGCGAAGTCAACAAGCCGGCCACGGTGCTGCCGTTGCGCAACGGCTCGCTGACGCTGTCGCAGGCGATCTCCGACGGCGGCAGCTTCGACTCGAATACGGCCTCGGGGCAGCAGCTGTTCGTGATCCGCAATTCGACCAGCGACTCGCCGCAGATCTATCACCTCGATGCCACCTCGCCGGTGGCGATGCTGCTCGCGAACCAGTTCGAGCTGCAGCCGAAGGACATCGTGTACGTCGGTCAGGGCGGTCTGGTTCGCTTCAACCGTGTGTTGAACCTGCTGTTGCCTGCGATCAACGCGGCGGTGACGGGAGTCGTCGTGTCGAAGTGACGCATGCGTGACGCGATATCTGAACCGGCAGGCCTTGTTGGGTGAAAACATGGCAATCAATTACGAAAATCGTTACGCCGGCGTGTATGAACCGCGGCAGTCGCATCTGTCGGACTACGCGCGCACGATCGTGCGCGGTTGGCGCACGATCCTCACCGTGACGCTGATCGCGCTCGCGCTCGGTTGCGCGTACGCGTTCCTCACGCCGCCGGTCTATCGTTCGGACGTGCTGTTTCACGTCCAGGACAGGACGGCGAACGCGGTGAACGTCAATACGAACGGCCGGGACGCGGCGGCGCCGCTTCCCGGCGCGTACGATTCGAAGCCGTCGACCGCGGCGCAGATCGAGCTTTTGAAGTCGCGTCTCGTCACCGAGGAGGCGGTCCGCGCGCTGCACCTCGACATCACGGCGAAGCCGCGTTATCTGCCGGTGATCGGCAGCAAGATCGCCGGCCTCGTGAACGGGCACTGGTGGTTCCGGCTGCCGTCGTTCGTCAACCTGCGCGGGTTCGCGTGGGGCAACGAGAGCATCGCGGTGTCGCGCTTCGATACGTCGAAGGACTCGTATGGCGAGACCTTCACGCTGGTCGCGGGCGCCGGCAACACCTTCATGCTGCGCGATCCTCACGGCAGCGCGATCCTGTCGGGGCGCGTCGGCGAGACCGTGCAAACCGATACCGCGGTCGGCCCGGTCACGCTGCACGTCGACACACTGGTCGGCGCGCCCGGCTCGCGTTTTGAGCTGACGCGCGCGTCGACGCTCGGCACGGTTGAGCGTCTGGCGAAGACGATGGTCGTGCAGGAAACGGCGGAGGACTCCGGCGTGATCCGCGTGAGTCTCGAAGGCGCCGATCCGGCGCTGACCGCGGCGATCGTCAACAACGTGGCGCGCCAGTTCGTGCGGCAGGATCTCGCGAGCCGTTCGACCGAATCCGACCACACGCTCGCGTATCTCGAACAGCAACTGCCCGACGCGCGCAAGGCGCTCGACGACGCGGAAGAGCGCTACGGCAAGTTCCGCAATACACATGGCACCGTCGATCTCGGTGAAGAAAGCAAGCTGCTGCTGCAGCAGATCGTCGACAACAAGACGAAGCTGCTCGATCTGCAGCAGCAGCGCGCGGAGCTGTTGCAGCGTTTTACGCCGAATCATCCGATGGTCGCCGCGCTCGATGCGCAGATCGCCGCGTTGCAGGGCGCGCAGAGCACGATGAACCACAGCGTCTCGACGATGCCCGACACCGAGCAGACCGCGCTGCGTCTGCAGCGCGACGTGCACGTGAACACCGATCTGTACACGAACCTGCTCAACAGCGTGCAGCGACTGCGGGTCGCGCAGGCGGGGCAGGTGGGCGGCGTGCGCGTGGTGGACTTCGCCGAAACGCCCGACGATCCGGTGTGGCCGAAGCGCATGCTGGTGATCCTGATCTCGCTCGGCGGCGGCCTCGTGCTGGGCTTGCTGCTGGTCTTCTTGCGGCGCGCGATGCGCGGCGGCGTGGAGCGCCCGGACGAACTCGAGGGGATGCTCGGCGTGCCGGTATTCGCGGTGGTGCCGCGCAGCCAGACGCAATTGCGCCTGCAGGAAAAAGTGTCGCTGCGCCAGCGCGGGCAGCATGTGCTGGCGCAACAGGCGCCCGAAGATATCGCGGTGGAAGGGGTGCGCAATCTGCGCACCTCGCTGCAGCTGTCGCTCGATCATGCGGCCAACAACGTCGTGATGATCACCGGCTCGCGGCCCGATGCGGGCAAGTCGTTCCTGTCGGTGAATCTGGCGACGCTGGTCGCGTCGGCGAACAAGCGCGTGCTGATCATCGACGCCGACATGCGACGCGGCGACGTGCATTCGCATTTCGGCATCAGCCATCGGCCGGGACTATCCGACGTGCTGTGCGGCGGCGATCTCGACGCGATGATCCAGCGCGACGTGCTGCCCAACCTCGACGTGCTCGCGAAAGGCACGCTGCCCTCGCACCCGGCCGAGCTGCTGATGAGCAAACGCTTCGAAGCGATGCTCGAGGTGCTGAAGCCGCAATACGACGTCGTGATCATCGACACGCCGCCGGTGCTCGCCGTGACCGACTCGACGCTGATCGGCAAATACGCGGCGACGACGCTGCTCGTCGTGCGGCATGGGCGTCAACCGCTGCATGAGATCGTCGAAACCACCAAACGACTGCGCAACGGTGGCGTTGGTCTGCGCGGCGTGCTGCTCACCGACGTGCCGCAGGAAGCGGCGTTCCTCGGCTCAGGGTATCAGGGCGGCTATTACGGCTACGACAGCATCGCCGGCTGACACTGCTGCCAGCCGCGCGTCTTTCGGGCGCCACGCGGGCGGGCGTGATCGACTGCACGCCCGTGCCGCCGTCCCGCGAGATACCTCGCAATCCTTAGTGATGACGCAGCAGATCGCGCAATTCGCGCGACTCTTCCGCCGTCGGTTGCATGGTTTGCCACGCCGACTCGTGCGACGCGAGCGCGACGAGCCGTTGCGCGGCCTTGCTGCTCGAATCGATCCGCAACGCTTCGTTGGCGTTGTGCGACGCGCACTCCCAATGTCCGACGTTGCCGCAGCCGCGCGCGAGACTCAGCAATGCGTCCCGTTGCTGCTCTAGCGTGCTCACCTGGGCGCGCATGCTGCGCGCGTCGCGATTGCCGGGCTGCGCGGTGGTTACGGCGGCGAGGCGTGCTTTGGTCGCCGACAGATTGCCTCGTTGCAGATAGCCGTGCGCGGCTTTCAGATTGCGCTCGGCGTCGGCGCGCTGTTTGTCGGCTTGCGTGAGCGGGGCGGCCATCGTGTCGGTGCTGGCGTTGGTGCTGGTCGACGCGACCGCCGTGCCACGCGGCGTAGGCGCGGAGATTCCGCGCGGAGATGGCCGCGCCCGATGTCTTCGTTGACGCTACGGTCGGCGCGGTCGTGACGACCGGCGGTGTCGGTCGCGCTACGGTCGGCGCGGTCGCAACGACGGGCGTTGACGGTCGCGCTGGGACGGGCGCGGTCGCCACGACGGGCGGAGCCGATCGCGCTACGGCAGGCGCGGTCGCAACGACCTGCGGTGACGATGGCGCAACGGTCGGCGTGGTCGCCACGATGGGCGGGCTCGATCGCGCTACGGTGGGCGCGGTCGTGACGACCGGCGGTGTCGGTCGCGCAACGGTCGGCGCGGTCGCCACGACGGGCGGTGCCGGTGGCGCGACGGCGGGCACGGTCACAACGACCTGCGTTGACGATGGCGCGACGGTCGGCGTGGTCGCCACGATAGGCGGGCTCGATCGCGCTACGGCAGGCGCGGTCGTGACGACCGGCGGTGACGATCGCGCTACGGTGGACGCGGTCGCCACGACGGGCGGTGCCGGTGGCGCGACGGGGGCCGCGTGCACGTTCGCCGGTTGCTGCCGCGCGACGACAACGGGACGAGGCGGTTGTGCGACGGTCGACGCGGGCTTCGGCGCCGCGGCAACCGACGGCGCCGCATTCTGCGCAACGTTCTGTGCAGGGGCTTGGCCAGGGTTGTCCTGGCGCACCGTGCCGAAGACCGTGACCGGCGTGTCGACGCTCGCATCGTCGTCGTTGAGTAGAACGAAGCCGACGTACACGACGCCGAGCGTCGCGAGCGCGGCTGCGGCAAGCGCGAGCGGATGCCGCCGTCGACGCCCGCCCGGCTCGAACGTCGCTTCGTCGATCAGATCGTAGGGGCTCATCTTCGTTTGCGCGGAGCGTCGCGACGAACGGTCCGCGGGCAAGCTCGCGGCCGCTGGCAGCGGTTCGAGTTGCGTGCGCGATGCGCTCAGCGCCCGGGATCGCGCGGAGCGCTCGCCGGGCTTGTCGTCCGTATCGAACGAATCGATCGGCAGCGCATGGCATGCGGGACACGGCGAAAAGCGGCCCGACAGCGGCACGCCGCAGTATGCGCAGTGATGGAAAAATGGCTGGTCGGAGATCGTGTCGCGCGGCATGGCCGTGTCGCTCCACTGGCGCCGAAGGGCGGCGCCATCAAAAAGAATGAATGCAACGACGCCCGCAAGCGGCGTCGGCCGGACTACTGGACGACGTAACCGCGCGCCTGCATGCACGCGCCGTAGGCGGCCCAATAGCGGGTCATCGGCGGCTCGGGCGCGGGCAGGGGCGGCAGCTTCACGTTCGACGCCGCGTTGGCCTGCAGCGAAGCGGCCGCCCCATCCGACGCGCCGGGTGCCGCGGTCGCACTGGGGCCCGTTGCCGCTGCCGATGCGTTCGGCGGTGCATTCGCCGCCGCGGTGGCTGGCGCGCCTGGCGCGCTGGCGCCGGCCGCGGCTTCGTCCACCGGTTTCGCCGACGATGCGCCGCCAGGCGCTTGCGCGCCAGCCAACGGCGCGCTCGCGGCTTCGGGCGCGCTCGCGCTCCACGGCAGCGGCGTGGCTGAGAAGGAACTAGGCGGAAGCGGCGGCTTCGGCGGTACGCCGGTCGACGCACCTTTGGCCGCGGGCGGCTGACGCGGCGGAATCTGCGACTCGTGGGCCATGTTGACCCCGGTCACGCGGTTCGCCTCGGCGTAGCACATCGCGTTGTCGATGCTGCGCTCGTAAGGGCTCTGACTTCGGATCGGATAGGTGACAGGCCGCCACGCGAACGCGGCAGTGCTCGTCACCAACAGCGTCAGTACGGTATATGTTCTAAATGCCATCGCAGTCACTCCCGCAGCGATGTCTCGCCTTTTTGTGTTTGATTTCGTGTCGTGCTTTCGTTCTGTGCTCGTTGCGCGTCGTGTTCGAGCTCGTTCTCATGCCTGGCGCTCGTGCTTCTGTCGCGGCCTGCCGATAGGCCGTGGCGTTGCGGTGCTTGCGCCACGGCTCCCCGGAACGGGCACGTCGCGAATGCCGCTCTAACGAGCGTAGCACCGCGGTTTGGCCACGCGATGCATCGGATAGCGCGCGAAAACGCCATCGTGCAGTGCAATCAGGACACAATCGGCGAGGCGGCGTTTAAGATCGGGACAATCCCTGGTCGCCACGAAGGATCGTCAGGAGTCGAAGATGAAAAACCTATCGTATCGCTATCGGCCGCTTTGCGCAGCGTTCTGTCTGTCGGTGCTGTCGCTCGCCGCGCCGCTAGCGAGCAGCGCGAGCGACGCCAACATGAGCGCGGAGACAGCGGGCGAGCGCGCAAGCTTCGCGCAGGCGTTTTGCGACGTGTCGCCCGAGCGGATCGGCGCCTATAAGCAGCGGCTCCGAAAGGTCCTGACCGGTGCGACCGATTTCGATCAGCACTGGGACACGGGCTGGCACCGCGCCGACATCACCAATGGCCAGATGAACGCACTGCGCGAGCGAGATCCGAAGGAATTCGCGGCGCGCATCAAGGTCAATTGCGAACGGCTCAAGTGGATGGCGGGTAATGCGTTGCACCGGCCTGCGCAGAAGTGAAGTGAACGGGCGCTGTCGGGAGGCTGAAACACGGGACCCGGCTCAAACCGGAAGTTTTTAAGCCACTCCACGGTTTCGGCCAAAGATACAAAATTTATGACTTTTGCTCAGTGTTCAGCCATGCGTCGAGTAGCCTGCAGATCTTAGTCTGAGCGATTATTCGAGCATGTATCTAGTTCGCGAATATCGTTCCGTCGGCCCTGTGCCGCATTGGCGACGCGTAATTAGCAACGCAATACAGGACCGACCTTCTGCTGGACAAGTCTACAGGTCAAACGCTGTTTGATCTTTTGCCGTTGCCTTTCCATGTTGGGGAGCGACTATCGTGAACTTCAAGACGTTGGGACACTTCCTTTGGCTCGTTCGTAAGACCTGGATAACGCGCGGACCGCGTTTGTACTATTCGCAGTTTGGGGAAGACGTAGTATTGCGCGAAATAATCAGTCCGCGGTGTAATAAGGGGATTTATGTAGACGTGGGTGCATACCACCCTGTCAAATTCTCGAACACGCATGCGCTGTACAAGCGTGGTTGGCGCGGTATCAACATAGACATGGATCCGGTGAAAATCGAAGCGTTTTCTCTTGCGCGGACTGGCGACGTAAATGTATGCGCGGCCATCTCCAACGAGAAACAGGTCAAGGAAGTTTATAATTTCTCCAATTATGGGTTGACTTCAACCATAGACCCCGCATTCGCTGCGACAGAAGGCCATCAGCCCACCTCTGTCCGGACTGTTGAAACCACCACGTTGAACGACGTTCTGGAGCACAGTCCCTACGCCAGTCAGGAAATCGATCTGCTTTCCATCGACGTGGAAGGTCACGATTTCGAAGCCTTGCGATCGATCGATATCGGCAGATACAAACCGAAGATCATTATTGTGGAAACGACGTTGGCATCGATCAGGGAAGTGATAGATTCCGCCATATTTCGCTATTTGGAAGAGCGCAATTACCGACTCGTCGGTTGGACACATCTTTCACTGATCTTCAGAGTGGAAAAATCTCAAATCTTTCGCATCCAGTTATAGCCCAAGATTGTTGTCGCGACGTCGAGACATCGATTCAACGTCCCCGCAGATCTTCAACTCGCCTCAGCCGCAAACCTCATCAAATGGAGAATCGCCCGAGGCGGGGCAGGGCTGACTATTGCAGCGGCGGCAGCGGCGCGCGCTCCGGGATTTCCCTAGGTTTGACGTTCCGAGCCGGCGCTCCGCTCCGCGGTCGCTGCCTCGTCGTGGCCCGCCGTTCGCTTCGCGAGGGGCTGAATGTCAGCGTCATGCGTCGGTAAGCATTGTTTTTATAGAGAAATTCCGAACGACGGACTCTTCGCCTTGGGGCAGGCTCAAGCTTGAGCGAATAAGTTCACACGCAGTGGATCTCGACAGCGTTCCTACTTCTTGAATTTGTCACCGCCCGTCCATATAATTAGCACTCGCTGCACGAGAGTGCTAACAACATCTCCGGTTGGCTCGGCCAGCCGGGTTTTTCTCAGCGTTCTTCAGTCTCAATCAGAGAGGAGTATGTATGAACCTTCGTCCTTTGCATGATCGCGTGATCGTCAAACGTCTGGATCAGGAAACCAAGACCGCGTCGGGCATCGTGATCCCCGAAGCCGCAGCGGAAAAGCCGGATCAAGGTGAAATCCTCGCAGTCGGCCCGGGCAAGCGCGACGACAAGGGCGCAGCCATTGCGCTCGACGTGAAGGTCGGCGACCGCGTCCTGTTCGGCAAGTATGCAGGCCAGACCGTCAAGGTCGACGGCAACGAACTGCTCGTGATGCGCGAAGAAGACATCATGGCCGTGGTGCAGAAGTAAGCGCAAGCTCGCTACTTCCCGGTTATATCCAAAGTATTCAAGGAGTTAGAAGATGGCAGCTAAAGACGTCGTATTCGGTGATTCCGCCCGTGCCAAGATGGTCGAAGGCGTGAATATTCTCGCCAACGCCGTGAAGGTAACGCTGGGTCCGAAGGGCCGCAACGTGGTTCTCGAGCGCAGCTTTGGCGGCCCGACGGTCACCAAGGACGGTGTGTCGGTCGCGAAAGAGATCGAACTGAAAGACAAGCTCCAGAACATGGGCGCGCAAATGGTCAAGGAAGTCGCTTCCAAGACCAGCGACAACGCAGGCGACGGCACGACGACCGCTACGGTTCTCGCGCAATCGATCGTCCGCGAAGGCATGAAGTACGTCGCATCGGGCATGAACCCGATGGACCTGAAGCGCGGCATCGACAAGGCTGTTGCAGCCGCAATCGAAGAACTGCGCAAGATCAGCAAGCCATGCACGACCAACAAGGAAATCGCCCAGGTTGGCGCGATCTCGGCGAACAGCGATTCGTCGATCGGCGAGCGCATCGCTGAAGCAATGGACAAGGTCGGCAAGGAAGGCGTGATCACCGTCGAAGACGGCAAGTCGCTGCAAGACGAGCTGGACGTTGTCGAAGGTATGCAATTCGACCGCGGCTACCTGTCGCCGTATTTCATCAACAACCCGGACAAGCAAGTCGCCGTGCTCGAGAACCCGTTCGTGCTGCTGCACGACAAGAAGGTGTCGAACATCCGTGATCTGCTGCCGGTGCTCGAGCAAGTCGCGAAGGCTGGCCGTCCGCTGCTGATCATCGCTGAAGACGTCGAAGGCGAAGCGCTCGCAACGCTGGTCGTCAACAACATCCGCGGCATCCTCAAGACCGTTGCCGTCAAGGCTCCGGGATTCGGCGATCGTCGTAAGGCGATGTTGGAAGACATCGCGATCCTGACCGGCGGGCAGGTCATCGCTGAAGAAACCGGCCTCACGCTCGAGAAGGCAACGCTGGCTGAACTGGGCCAGGCGAAGCGCATCGAAGTGGGCAAGGAAAACACCACGATCATCGACGGCGCTGGCGAAGCAGCGAACATCGAAGCTCGCGTCAAGCAAGTGCGCACGCAGATCGAAGAAGCGACCTCGGACTACGACCGTGAAAAGCTGCAAGAGCGCGTTGCCAAGCTGGCAGGCGGTGTTGCGGTGATCAAGGTCGGTGCTGCGACCGAAGTCGAAATGAAGGAAAAGAAGGCACGTGTCGAAGACGCACTGCACGCAACGCGCGCGGCTGTGGAAGAAGGCATCGTGGCAGGCGGCGGCGTCGCGCTGATCCGTGCACGTACGGCAATCGCTGGCCTGAAGGGCGCTAACGCCGATCAGGACGCAGGTATCAAGATCGTTCTGCGCGCCATGGAAGAGCCGCTGCGCCAGATCGTCGCCAACGGTGGCGAAGAAGCGAGTGTCGTCGTGGCAGCGGTTGCTGCTGGCAAGGGCAACTACGGCTACAACGCAGCGACCGGCGAGTACGTCGACCTGGTCGACGCAGGTGTCGTGGACCCGACGAAGGTGACGCGCACGGCGCTGCAAAACGCAGCTTCGGTTGCTGGCCTGTTGCTGACGACCGACGCAGCTGTCTGTGAACTGCCGAAGGAAGATGCTCCGATGCCTGGCGGCATGCCCGGCGGCATGGGCGGCATGGGCATGGACATGTAATTCCGCTCGGGCCTCGTGGTCCGGCCGCGTGGTTGAACTGCCGCGCGTCTGGATCACGGACGGGGCCCGGCTGGAAGTCCATGTGGGGAGTGCGCCGCGAGGCGTTTCCCCAAACGAAAAAAACCCGCTTTGGCGGGTTTTTTTTCGTTTGGTGCCGGCGTTGATGTGCTTGCTGGGGAGCGCTTCGGGACGCCCTTTTTGGCCGGATCAGGCGCCCGCGGCGTGAGCCGTGCGATGAGAGGACCTTCCGAGGCACTTTTCGCGCAGGTAGTGGAAGATCTGCGCGACGCTTTGTGCGGGGCTCAGCGTGCCCGTGTCGACGTGCAGGTCGGGATCGATCGGCGCTTCATAGGGCGCTGATAAGCCGGTGAACGAGCTGATCTCGCCAGACCCCGCTTTCGCGTAAAGACCTTTGGGATCGCGGCTCGCGCAGGTGGCGAGCGAGGCGGACACGTAGGTTTCGACGAACTTGTCGGCTCCGATGATCTCGCGCGCCATCGCCCGATCTTCGCGTAGCGGCGAAATCAGCGCGGAAATCACGATCAGACCCGCGTCGTTCATCAATTGGGCGACGTGCGCGACCCGGCGGATGTTTTCGCGCCGGTCGTGGGGCTCGAATCCAAGGTCGCTCGCCAGACCGTGGCGGATGTTGTCGCCGTCGAGCACATAGCAGGCGTGACCGAGCGCGATCAGCTGCTCCTCGAGCGCGAACGCGAGCGTCGATTTGCCGGCGCCGGACAGGCCGGTCAGCCAGATCGTGGTGGGCATCTGATCGAACATGCGTATGCGGTCCTGCACTGCGATCTTGCCGTGGAAGCGTTGCACGAATTGGGGCGGCTCTTTCATGGATAGGTTCTCTTGGCTTTTCTGGCTCATTCGCAGTGCCAGCCTTGCCGCCACGTGCCGGCGTTGTGCAGGCTTTCGGTGGAATTGGCAATGGTAACGCGAAAGGCTTCCGGGATATCGTTCGGCAGTGGAATCGAAAATCCGCTGTATGCGCTCGGATAGCCGGTGCTCGCCACCTCGGGCCGCGGCTCACCGCTGCAGCCGGTCGCGACGATCCGCGTGCCGACCCGCACCTCGAGCGGTACCTGCCGCTGCGGCTCGCTCAGTTTGACGGCCCAGCCGCACACTCCGCCGTCGCGCAGCGTGTCGACCAAACCGTCGAACAGGTCGGCGGGCGGACGCCGCCGGATTCGCGCGAACTCCAGATAGGTGTCGATCGGCGCGAGATCGAAGCGGCCGATCACTTCATGCACGCGCGACAGGAATGAGCCATCGATGCCGAAAACCGTCGCGCTATATACGTGCGGATTCTCGAGCTGATTTATTTCGGACTGAATCACGCGCACCAATTCGAGCGCATTCGAAAAGACGCTGCCCGTTTCTTTCGCAAAGGCTTCGACGATTCGATTCGATTCGATTCCCGTCGCGGAACAGCTCGTAATCAAGGCTATTGTCGTCGATGAACTTTTGTCTTGCTGCTTCGCTTACGTGAGCTTTGCCTTTCGGCGCGCCATGGATGCGATTCGATTCGAAACAGAACGGTAATTTCAACCCCGTCGAACCGCACAGCCGCAATAGAAATTCGCTCATGTCCTGGCAGACGCCGACGGTACCGATCTGTTCGCGCAAATAGATTTGCGCCACGGCGAGGCTCGCTTCGTTGACCGCCGGCTCGCCGCTCAGCATCTGCACGAACAGGTTCCTGCCCCCGAGCGATTCGCTGACCCACTCGTCGAGCGACAGTACGCCTTGCAGCGCCAGGGCCTCGGTCGCCGACACGCTGACGCCGCGCGTGATCTGGCCGTTCTTGCCGTTCGCCGTATACCCAGTAGTGCGAGATCTGGCGCGCGAGCGGATCGCGCAGGATCGTCGAATGGAAAGTCGCGCCAATCGCGAAATTCGCATGAATGAAAAAAGCGGCTGACAGCGGGTTTTCAGTCGATGCCGACGAATGGCGAGGTCAGTGCCGCGCTTCCCCCGGCGCCGCGCCCTTGCCTTGCGCGGGCGGCGTTTCGTCTTCATCGCTGCTGCGCGCCCAGAAGAAGCGATCGGGCGTGTACGCCCCCATGCCGGGCCTGAACGCATTGCGCACTGCCTGATACAGATACTCCTGGCTTTCGCGCACCGCTTCCGCGGGCTCCTGGCCGTTGGCGAGAAGCGCGGCGATCGCGGAGCCGAGCGTATCGGTCAGGCCCGTCAACCGATGCGGCGCGCGGTCCCACATGTCCTGACGCAACTGGCCGTCCTCGCTGAAGAGTGTGTTGACGAGCCGATGCGTGCCGGTTTCGGTCGACAGAATGTACTCGCAGCCTTGCGACAGCAGATGCGAGATCGCCGCGTCGAGGCTCGGCGCCTCCGCGTCGCCGTCGGGCTGCGCGAGCGCGAGCAGCGTCGCCGAGTCGGCGACCAGCAGCGTGGTTTGGGGCGCGAGCAGATCGGCGATCGCTTCGCGGAGTTCGTCGGCGGCGAGCACGTGTTCGTCGTCGAGCGTGAAGTCGGGGGCGAGGATCAGCGGGATGTCGTCGTAGTCGGCGACAACTTCCGCGATCGCGCTGACCACTTCGGCGCGCGTGCACGCGCCGACCTTGAATGCGGCGATCGGCATGTCCTCGAGCAGCATGCGCGCCTGCGTCGCGACGACGTCCGGGTCGAGCCCGGTGACTTCGTCGCAATTCGCCGAGTCGCGCACGGTATAGCCCGTGAGCACGGAAACGCCGTGGCAGCCCATGCTGGCAAGTGTCAACAGGTCCGCCTGCAGGCCGGAGCCGCCGGTGGGGTCGGAGAGACCGAAGGTGAGGACGATCGGAGGCGTGTCGCTGGGCATGAAAATGGATAAAGAAAGCAGGATTTCAGCGCGCAATGCGCAATTGGCTCAATTATGCGGCCTAAACCGTTGAGAGGGCGTTTTTTCGCGCGGCGGGGATCGCCAGAGGCTGGCTCGCGGCCCGCTGACGAGCGGCCGGCGGGGATTGCTTTGAGGTTGCCCCGCTAGCGCCGCGAGCTTGCCGAGGACGCCCTCTATCGCGCTGCCGGGTGTCCCCACCGCCGTGCGGAATGACGCCGCAAGCGTCGTCCGCACGGCGCGCGGGCGCACCGCCGAAGCCCGGTCCACGCTACGATTGCGCGTTTTCGATTGCTAGGCATGGGGGCGGCAACACGGTACCATCATGGCTCCCGCTTCCACGGACTCAATGACGCGACAAAAGAATGGAATATCAAAGCTGGATGTGCCTGATTTGCGGCTGGATTTACGACGAAGAGGCCGGCTTGCCCGACGAAGGCATTGCGCCGGGCACGCGCTGGGAAGACGTGCCCATCAACTGGACGTGTCCGGAGTGCGGAGCGCGCAAGGAAGACTTCGAAATGGTACAGATCTGAAGTTCGGCAGGCCGCCGGCGTCAGCCGGTCGGTCGTTCGAGTCGCTTGATCATTGTTCCGGCGTCGCGGTTTGATGGGTTCGTGCGACACGCCGGAAGCTTCGGCCCCCAAACCGGGTCCCGAGATTCGGTCCCGAACCTGAACCCTGAGCTTCGATCCCGAAAAGTCAGCGGCGTCATCCGCCGTGCAATTGCTGCAATCGCTTGATGCGTCCGGCGCGCCCGGCGCCTGTCTGAGCGCGCCGGCGCGGAACATCGCCGGTCGCGTCGTGTCGCAACGGTAGTCTGTCATTGTCCTGTCGCCGGTTCGCGCGGTGGCCGCTCACTCAGCATGCGGCGCGAAGCGACGGCCCCGTCAGCTTCGTGTCGCCTGCCCATGACTCTTCGATCCGCAGCACCCGTTTCCATCGATGCACTGCCGAACCCGCGCGGCGGTGCGGTCCGCCCTGCGGAACTCGCGCTCGCCGAGGCGTCGCTCGCGTTCGAGCAGCGCGACGAGAGCGGTGCCGCGCTGCTGCGCGCGTCGCATGCATTGCGCACGGCGGGCTGGCTCAGCGCGCAGCGTTTCACCGACGCCCTCGTGCGGCTCTCGCCGCTCGCGAGCGGCGAGCCAGCCGAAGCGGAAAGCGCGCGGCCAGTGTTCGGCGCGGCGCTGCGCGACTTCCGCGCGGCGCTCGAGCGTCACAATCTGCGCGAGCTCAGTTGCTCGCCGACGCTGTTCAACCACTACCGCGAGCTGTGCGCGCAACTCATCGAACCCACGCCGGGCTCCGCCGTCGCGTTCGAAGACCTCGCGCTGTGCGCGCGGCCAGTGCCGCCGGCTTCGCTGCACGCGCAATCGGCCGATCAGCTTGCCCATCTGCGGGCGCGCTACGAGCGCGCATTGCTGCCGGTGCTGCGCTCGCAGGCCGACACAGGCAGCGCGGTGGCGCTTGCGGTCACGAACGCCGCGCTCGACGAACTCGACGCCGTGTTCACCGAACTCGCCGGCCCAGATGCATATGACTTCTGGCGGCTCGCGCGCGCCTGCGCGAAGGCGCTGCGCGCGCGCGGCCACGCAATCCGCGATATCGAGGCGCGGCGCTTCTACGCGCGCTGCAACCTGGCGCTCGCCGATCACGCGCGCGGCATCGAGCGCGCGCCGCGTTCGCTGGTGCGCGCGACGCTCGCGCTGTTGTGGCGCGACTACGCGCTGTTCGGCGCGGCCGCGCAAGACGCCGACCAGGTCGAGGTGCTGCACGATTATGGCTTGACCGTCGACTGGCACGTCGCCGGCACGCAGTCGTCGGAAGCGCTGTGGGAGGCGAGTGCGCTCGAGGCGCAGTCGCTGCCGCACACGCGCGATCTCGGCGTGCTGAGCGTCAACGCGAACGCGTACGAAGACTTCCTGCAGACCGCCGACGCGTCCATCGAGGCGCTCGCCGCCCATGCGCGCGCGGCCGATCAGCCGGAAAAAGCCGACCCGAGCGAAGCGCTGCAGGCAGGCGACGCCGCCTACCGGCTCGGCTCGGCCGCCTGCGCGCTCGGTCTCGGTCACGTGGCGCTGCTCGCCGACGCGCTCGGTCTCGCATGGCGGCGTCGTGCGCATGCGGGCGTCGCGACGCCGGCGGTGCGCGCGCACGTGATGGTCGGCGCGCCGCCGGCCGACACGCTCGAGCAGGCCGCCGAGGCTTTGCGTGCGTCGCTGCACAAGGTCGCCGCGGGCGTTGGGCCGGCCGGCGGCAGCTTCACGCAGGCGGCGCTCGCCGCGCTCACGCGTGCGATCGAGCAGGGCGGCGCGTGAAGCGCATGCCGGGCCGGACCAAACGCGCGACGTGGCGCGCGAATTGCATCCGCAACGCCTCGACCGACGCGCGCCGAACCCGCTGAAATCCATTGTGACAAGTCACAATCCCGCTACTTGGCGACGCGCGCCGAACGTGCCGTTCTACGCGGTGTTTCGGCGCCTGATCGCGGCATGGCGCAAGTCGCGCGCGTGATAGAGTGCAACTTGATCCGGCGTCGATGGCGCGTCGCGTAGCGTGCAACCAACGCGTTGCAGTGCTCGAAGCAGCCCGCCATCGCGCATCGTCTTTGCTAAAATCCGAACTATGTCCAAGAGTACCGATCGCATCAATCTGACCAACCAGTTCCTGATCGCCATGCCGAACATGGCCGATCCCACGTTTTCAGGAACGGTGGTCTACCTTTGCGATCACAGTGAGCGCGGCGCGCTCGGCCTCGTGATCAACCGGCCGACCGATATCGACCTGCAGGCGCTCTTCAGTCGCATCGATCTGAAGCTCGAGATCGAACCGCTTCTCCATGTCCCCGTGTATTTCGGCGGCCCGGTGCAAACCGAGCGCGGCTTCGTGCTGCACGATCCGAAAGGCGGCAGCGCATACACGTCGTCGATGTCGGTGCCGGGCGGGCTCGAAATGACCACGTCGAAAGACGTGCTCGAGGCCGTCGCGAGCGGCAGCGGTCCGGAGCGTTTCCTGCTGACGCTCGGCCACGCCGGCTGGGGCGCGGGTCAGCTCGAAGACGAAATCTCCAAGAACGGCTGGCTGACGGTCGAGGCCGATCCGAAGATCGTTTTCGACGTGCCCGCCGAAGATCGTCTCGAAGCGGCGCTCGCGCTGCTCGGCGTGTCGTTGTCGATGCTGTCGGGCGAGGCCGGGCACGCATGAGGGGCCGCGCATGAATCTGCCGGTCGGACGTGAGGCGACGCTGCTTGCGTTCGACTACGGAGAGAAACGCATCGGCGTGGCAGTCGGCAATTCGCTGACGCGCCGCGCGCGGCCGCTCGTCGTCGTGCAGAACCGCAGCAAGGAGTACCGCTTCGAAGCGCTCGGCAAGCTGATCGCCGAATGGAAGCCCGATGCGCTGGTGGTCGGCCTGCCGATGCATCCCGACGGCACACCGCACGAGCGCACGCAACTCGCGAAGCGCTTCGGCAACCAGCTGAACGGCCGCTTCAATCTGCCGGTCACGTGGGTCGACGAGCGCTACTCGTCGGTCGAGGCCGAGGCGGAAATCCGCGCCGGCAATGCCCGCGCCGACATGCTCGATGCCGAAGCCGCGAGCATCATCCTCCAGCAATATCTTGACGGACTTTCCGACGATCATGAGTTCCATTGACGCCGAAGCGCTGTATCGCGCGTTGCTCGACCAGATTCGCGCGGCGTATGGCGCCCATCTCGCCGCCACGCAAGACGGTGCCGAAGCGGCGGTGCTGGCTGGTATCCATAGCGGCGGCGCGTGGCTCGCCGAGCGGCTCGCGCGCGATCTGAAACTGCCGAGCTTCGGCGTGGTGAACGTCGCGCTGCATCGCGACGACTACGCGAAGAAAGGGCTGCACGCGCAAGCAAGCCCGACCTCGCTGCCGTTCGAGGTCGATGGCCGGCGCATCGTGCTGATCGACGACGTGCTGTACACCGGCCGCACGATTCGCGCGGCGGTGAACGAGCTGTATGACTATGGCCGGCCGGCATCGGTCGAACTCGCGGTGCTCGCCGACCGGGGCGGACGCGAGTTGCCGGTGGCGGCGCGCTTCGTCGGCGGCGCGGTCGACGTACCCGCCGACGCGACCCTCGTGCTGGCCCGTGAAGACGACGGCGCGGGCGGCCAGCGGTTCTCTTTTCACACTGAAGCACGCGTCGATTGAAACTGGCGCGAGCGACGCGCCGGCCTCGATCACGTTGAAGCCCGTATTTGAAGCAGGTACATCATGAACACCGCCACCCCGGCTCCGCAGGATTCCTCCGCTAGCGCATCCGAGCGCTTCCGCTATGGCTTCCTGAAGGGCAACCCGCAGCTCACCAAGAACGGCGAGCTCAAACATCTGCTGTCGATCGAGGGGTTGCCGAAGGCTATCGTCAATCACATTCTCGAGACCGCCGACCAGTTCGTCAGCGTGACCGATCGCGAAGTGAAGAAGGTGCCGCTGTTGCGCGGCAAGTCGGTGTTCAACCTGTTCTTCGAGAACTCGACGCGCACGCGTACCACGTTCGAGATCGCGGCCACGCGGCTCTCGGCCGACGTGCTGAATCTGAACATCAACGCGTCGTCGACGAGCAAGGGCGAATCGCTGCTCGACACGATCAACAACCTGTCGGCGATGCACGCGGATCTGTTCGTCGTGCGTCATGCGTCGAGCGGCGCGCCGTTCCTGATCGCGCAGCACTGCGCGCCGCACGTCCACGTGATCAACGCCGGCGACGGCCGTCACGCGCACCCGACGCAGGGTCTGCTCGACATGTACACGATCCGCCACTACAAGAAGGACTTCACGAAGCTGCGCGTGGCGATCGTCGGCGACATCCTGCATTCGCGCGTCGCGCGCTCGGACATTCATGCGCTGACCACGCTCGGCGTGCCCGAAGTGCGCGCGATCGGTCCGCGCACGCTGCTGCCGGGCGGCATCGAACAGATGGGCGTGCGCGTGTTTCACAACCTCGACGAAGGTCTCAAGGATGTCGACGTGATCATCATGCTGCGCCTCCAGAACGAACGCATGAGCGGCGCGCTGCTGCCGTCGTCGCAGGAGTACTTCAAGAGCTGGGGGTTGACGCCCGAGCGTCTCGCGCTTGCCGCCCCCGACGCGATCGTGATGCACCCCGGCCCGATGAACCGCGGCGTCGAGATCGACTCGCAGGTCGCGGACGGCCCGCAATCGGTGATCCTGAATCAGGTCACGTTCGGTATCGCGGTGCGCATGGCGGTGATGGGGATCGTCGCGGGCAACAACGACTAAGCAACGCCTGATCAGGAAGCCGAACGATAGGCTGAACCACAGGTTTAACAAAGGCAGCGCATGAAGATTCATATTCAAGGCGGCACGCTGATCGATCCGGCAGCGGGCACCGAACAGCAGCAGGACATCTTTATCGAGGCGGGCGAGATCGCCGCCCTCGGCAACGCGCCGGCCGGCTTCCAGGCAGAGCGCACGATCGACGCGCGCGGCCTGTCGATCGCGCCGGGTCTCGTCGACCTGTGCGCGCGTTTGCGTGAGCCGGGCTATGAGCACAAGGCGACGCTTGGCTCGGAAATGGCCGCGGCGCTCGCGGGCGGCGTGACGAGCCTCGTATGTCCGCCGGACACCGATCCGACGCTCGACGAACCGGGCCTCGTCGAAATGCTGAAGTTCCGCGCGCGCAATCTGAACAAGGCGCATGTGTATCCGCTCGGCGCGCTGACGGTCGGTCTCAAAGGGCAGGCCATCACCGAGATGGTGCAGCTGACCGAGGCGGGCTGCGTCGGCTTCTCGCAGGCCGACACGCCGATCGTCGATACCCAGGTGCTGATGCGCGCGCTGCAATACGCGAAGACCTATGGTTTCACCGTGTGGCTGCGTCCCGTCGATGCGTATCTGGGCAAGGGCGGCGTCGCCGCGAGCGGCGCGCTGGCGTCGCGGCTCGGGCTGTCGGGTGTCCCGGTGGCGGCCGAAACGATCGCGCTGCATACGATCTTCGAACTCGTGCGCGTGACCGGCGCGCGCGTGCATGTGTCGCATGTGTCGTCGGCGGCGGGCGTGGCGCTCATGCGCGCGGCGAAGGGCGAGGGCCTGCCGGTGTCGTGCGACGTCACCGTGAACCACGTGCATCTGATCGACCTCGACATCGGCTATTTCGACGCGCAGTTCCGGCTCGATCCGCCGCTGCGCCAGCAGCGCGATCGCGAAGCGATCCGCGCGGGCCTCGTCGACGGCACGATCGACGCGATCTGCTCCGCGCACACGCCGGTCGACGACGACGAAAAGCTGCTGCCTTTCGCCGAAGCGACGCCGGGCGCAACCGGCCTCGAACTGTTCCTGTCGCTGACGGTGAAGTGGGCCGACGAAGCGGGCGTGCCGCTTGCGACCGCGCTGAATCGCATCACCGCGGCTCCGGCGCAGGTGCTCGGCCTCGAAGCGGCTGGCCGCATCGCGCTTGGCGCGGTGGCCGACCTCTGCGTGTTCGACCGTCACGCTCACTGGCGCGTCGAGCCGCGTGCGCTGAAGAGCCAGGGGCACAACACGCCGTTCCTCGGCTACGAGCTGCCGGCACAGGTGCGCGCGACCGTCGTGTCAGGTCAGCTCGCCTACGAACAGCGCTGAGCGGTATCGTTTCGGTCCAGTCAAGGAAAGCTCCGGCCATGAAGCTCGCGTTACGCAAGGTCCGTCTCATCACGCATCTGCTGCACGGCATGTGGACCGTCGCGACGCGCTTTCCGAACGCGAGCGCCGAGCGGCGTCACGCGCTCAATCGAGCGTGGTCGCTGAAGATGCTGCGGCTCTGCGGCATGCGCCTCGTCGTGCATAACGACGCGGCGCGGCTCGATCGTGGCGCGCTCGTCGTCGCCAATCACATCTCGTGGATCGACATCTACGTGATCAACGCGTGGCGGCCGACGCCGTTCGTGTCGAAGGCGGAGATCCGGCAATGGCCGGTGGTCGGATGGCTCGCGCAGCAGCTCGATACGGTGTTCATCCAGCGCGAGAAGCGCAGTGACGCGAAGCGCATCATGCACGAACTCGCCGCACGGCTCAGCGCGGGTGAACTGATGTGCGTGTTCCCCGAAGGCACGACGTCGAACGGGCTCGAGTTGCTGCCGTTTCACGCGAACATGTTCCAGGCGGCGGTGTCGGCCGGTGTGCCGGTGCAGCCGCTGTGCATCATGTACGAGGACGCGCAGGGCCGGCAGTCGACGGCACCCGCATATATCGACGACGTGTCGTTGTCCGACTCGCTCGACATGCTGTTGCGTGGTGGTCCGCTGACCGCCCACGTATATGTTGGCGCACCGCTCGCGCCGGACGCGGACCGGCGGGTGCTCGCGGCGCAGGCTCAGCAGGTGGTGGCGAACGCGTTGCGGGACATGCAGGCCGGCAACGCAGTGGCGGGGACGGTCGCGCAAGAGGGCGACGTTGCAGATGCTGCGTCGTCGAGCGACGCTGCTGAGACGGCGGAAACGCTGATCGAGCCCGTCGATCAGCCGCGCCGCCCGGTCTAAGCGGCGGCGCTGCCGGGCCGCGTCGCCGTCTTCTGTTTAGTTGCCCCCGCGCGGCTCGCCGCACGAATCGCAATCGACTTGCGTCAACGTCCGCTCAGCCGGGTTTTTCGCGAGCCGTACCGCCGACAGCTTGTGCCCCCACACGCAACCCGAGTCGAGGCCGATCAGGTTGTCGCGCAACATCAGGCCGAGCGCGGCCCAATGACCGAACACGACGGTCACGTCGGCGGTCTGGCGCGACGGCACGTCGAACCACGGCATGCAGCCGCTCGGTGTGGATGCGAGCGTGCCGCTGCTGCTGAAATCCATCACGCCATCGGCGCTGCAAAAGCGCATGCGCGTCAACGCGCTGCACGTGACGCGCAGCCGCTCGATACCCTTCAGGCCCGGCTTCCAGCGGTTCGGTTCATTGCCGTACAGGCCGGCAAGCGTCTCTTTCCAGTTCGGCGCACGCAGCGCGCGTTGCAACTCGTCGGCGAGTTCGAGCGTCAGCGTCGCATCCCATTGCGGCAGCACGCCCGCATGCACCATCAGCATGCCGTTGTCGAAATGCGCGAGCGGGCGGTGGCGTATCCACTCGAGCAGATCGGCGGCATCGGGCGCGGCGAGGATGTCTTCGATCGTGTCGCCTTTCTTCGACCTGCGAATCCCCGCCGACACCGACAGCAGATGCAGATCGTGATTGCCGAGCACCGGCACCGCGCGCTCGCCGAGCGCGATCACGTCGCGCAAGGTGTCGAGCGAGTCGGGGCCGCGGTTGATCAGATCGCCGGCGAACCACAGCGGTGTGCCGTCCGGCGGCGCGGCTTTGGCGAGCAGTTTCTGAAACGGTGCGCGACAGCCTTGCAGATCGCCGAAAGCAAGAGGGACGAGGCGAGCGGAGGTACTGGAAGCGTTGAGGGGTGTCATCGAGGAAATCAAGGCGATTCGATACGCGCGGTGCTGCACGGCGCGTGCCACGCTGGGCAGAGCAGCAAGCTAGCGTGACATAATAGCCCGTTTGGGGTTCGCGTATCGTGCGATCACGTTGCGGGACGCGGGTGGAACACCGCCGTAACACGGCACGGCGGCAACCCCGCATGGACCGCGCGCGATTCCAATACAACAACAGGATGACTCTTTCGTGAACGAAGCCGGCATATCGTCTTCTGCGGCGAAGCAATCATTTCGCACGCTCGTCACCGGTGCGAACGGTTTTACCGGCCGCTATCTGGTCGAGAAGCTGACCGGGCGCGGCCATACCTTGATCGAAGCGGTGTCCGGCCGCGACGAACCCGACACGCCGACACGCGTCGGGCTCGGCACGTGTCGCGGCGGCGTCCGCTCGGCTTGACACGATTCACCGGCGGTGTCGATCGCGAGATGGCATAGCGTTTCTGTGCCCGGTTCGCGCTATCGGCCGCATAAATGGTCACTACGACAGTCAACGGCAACCAGGCTGGTGAAGCTGTTTCAAGTTGTTGGGTTCGAGTTTTGGCGTGGACAACCTTATAATCGGGTCATCATAAGAATAGCGTCCGAGCGTTTGCTTGCGCACAGGCGGATGCAACGGACTGCTGCAGAATCGCAAACCATCACGCATCATGGGAAGGTCGGCGAGTCGATTCCGGGCGCCACTCACATCGACAAAGGAATTACATGATCCTGATAACGGGCGGTGCCGGCTTTATCGGCGCTAATTTCGTGCTCGACTGGCTGAATGCGTCGGACGAAGCGGTGCTCAACGTAGACAACCTGACCTACGCCGGCAACCTGGGCACGCTGAAGTCGCTACAGGGCAATCCCAAACACATTTTCGCGCGCGTCGACATTTGCGATCGCGCCGCGCTCGACGCGCTATTGGCCGAGCACAAGCCGCGCGCCGTGCTGCATTTCGCGGCCGAGAGCCATGTGGATCGCTCGATCCACGGTCCGGCCGATTTCGTGCAAACCAACGTCGTCGGCACCTTCACGCTGCTCGAAGCGACGCGCAGCTACTGGCACACGCTGGGCGTTGCGGAGCGCGCCGCGTTTCGCTTCCTGCACGTGTCGACCGACGAAGTGTTCGGCTCGCTGTCGGCAACCGATCCGCAGTTCTCCGAAACGACGCCTTATGCGCCGAATAGCCCCTATTCGGCGACCAAGGCCGGTTCGGATCACCTCGTGCGCGCCTACCACCACACGTACGGCCTGCCGGTGCTGACCACCAACTGCTCGAACAACTACGGCCCGTACCAGTTTCCCGAAAAGCTGATTCCGCTGATGATCGCCAACGCGCTCGGCGGCAAGCCGCTACCCGTGTATGGCGACGGGCAGAACGTGCGCGACTGGCTGTACGTCGGCGACCACTGCAGCGCGATCCGTGAAGTGCTCGCGCGCGGCACACCGGGCGAGACGTACAACGTCGGCGGCTGGAACGAGAAGAAGAATCTCGAGGTCGTGCACACGCTGTGCGACCTGCTCGACCAGCAGCGCCCGAAGGCGGCCGGCTCGTATCGCGACCAGATCACCTATGTGAAAGATCGTCCGGGTCACGACCGCCGTTACGCGATCGACGCCCGCAAGCTCGAGCGCGAACTCGGCTGGAAGCCGGCGGAGACGTTCGAGACGGGGCTCGCCAAAACGGTCCAGTGGTATCTCGACAACCAGCAATGGGTCGACGAAGTCGCTTCGGGCGAATACCGGAAGTGGGTCGAGACCAACTACGCGCAGCGCGCGTAAAGGCACGGCAATGGCGCGCAAAGGCATTATTCTCGCGGGCGGCTCGGGCACCCGCCTGTATCCGATCACGCACGTCGTCTCCAAGCAGCTGCTGCCGGTGTACGACAAGCCGATGATCTACTACCCGCTGTCCACGCTGATGGTGGCGGGTATTCGCGACGTGCTGATCATCTCCACGCCGCAAGACACGCCGCGCTTCGAGGCGATGCTCGGTGACGGCCGCCAGTGGGGCATGAACATCCAGTACGCGGTGCAGCCGTCGCCGGATGGGCTCGCGCAGGCGTTCATCATCGGCCGCGAGTTCGTGAACAATGATCCGTCGGCGTTGATTCTCGGCGACAACATCTTTTACGGCCACGATCTCGCGAAGCACCTCGAACGCGCCGACGATCAGACCGACGGCGCCACCGTGTTCGCGTATCACGTGCAGGACCCGGAGCGCTACGGCGTGGTCGAATTCGACAAGCAGTTCCGCGCGTTGTCGATCGAAGAGAAGCCGCTCAAGCCGCGTTCGAACTACGCGGTCACGGGTCTGTACTTCTACGACAAGCAGGTCTGCGACATCGCCGCGGACATCAAGCCGTCGCCGCGCGGCGAGCTCGAAATCACCGACGTGAACTCGCGCTACCTCGCGAACGCGGCGCTCAACGTCGAGATCATGGGCCGCGGTTTTGCGTGGCTCGACACCGGCACGCATGATTCGTTGATCGAAGCCGCGACCTTCATCGCAACGCTGCAAAAGCGCCAGGGTCTGGTGGTCGCGTGCCCGGAAGAGATCGCGTACCGGCGCCAGTGGATCGACGGCGAGCAGTTGCTCGCGCTCGCCAAACCGCTCGCGAAGAATGCCTACGGGCAATACCTGCAAAACATTCTCACGGATCACGTCGCATGGCCATCCAGGTAACCGCAACCTCACTGCCCGAAGTCAAGATCATCGAGCCGAAGGTGTTCGGCGATGCGCGCGGCTTCTTTTTCGAAAGCTTCAATGCGCTCGAATTCGCCGAGAAGGTCGAGCCGGGCGTCGAGTTCGTGCAGGACAATCATTCGCGTTCGGCGAGAGGCGTGCTGCGCGGTCTGCACTATCAGATCCAGCATGCGCAGGGCAAGCTCGTGCGTGTGGTCGAGGGCGAGGTGTTCGACGTCGCCGTCGACATCCGCAAGAGCTCGCCGAACTTCGGCAAGTGGGTCGGCGTGACGCTGTCGGTCGAGAACCATCGGCAGGTGTGGGTGCCGCCCGGTTTCGCGCACGGCTTCGTCGTGCTGTCGGAGTCCGCGCAGTTCCTCTACAAGACCACGGATTATTGGTTCCCCGAGCACGAGCGCAGCATCGTGTGGAACGATCCGGCGATCGGGATCGAATGGCCGGTCGACTTCGAGCCGCTGCTCGCGGCCAAGGATGCGGCGGGCAAGCGTCTCGCCGACGCCGAAGTCTACGCATAAGAGGATCGCATGACCGCACATCACGCGAAACGGACCATCCTCGTCACCGGCGTGAACGGCCAGGTCGGTTATGAGCTCGCGCGCACGCTGCAAGGGCTCGGCAACGTGGTCGCGGTCGACCGCTCGCGGCTCGATCTGTCGAACCTCGATCAGATTCGCGCGGTGGTGCGCGACGTGCGTCCCGCGCTGATCGTCAATCCGGCCGCTTATACGGCGGTGGACAAGGCCGAAGAAGAGCGCGACCTGGCAATGCGCATCAACGGCGAAGCACCGGGCGTGCTCGCCGAGGAGGCGAAAAAGCTCGGCGCCGCGCTGATCCACTATTCGACCGACTACGTGTTCAACGGCACGAAAGAAGGCGCGTACGTCGAAGACGATCCAACCGATCCGCAGAACGTCTACGGCCGCAGCAAGCTCGCGGGCGAGCAGGCAATCGCGGCGAGCGGAGTGAATCACCTCGTATTGCGCACGAGCTGGGTGTACGGCACGCGCGGCAAGAACTTTCTGCTGACGATGTTGCGGCTCGGCGCCGATCGTCCGGAGCTGAAGGTGGTGGCCGACCAGTTCGGCGCGCCCACCTGGTGCAATACGATCGCGGCGCTGAGCGCGCATCTGTGCGCGCAGTCCTTCGCCGCCGAAGACGGCGCGAAGTGGTGGGACGAGCGTTCGGGCATCTATCACCTGTGCGCGGGCGACTCGACGTCGTGGCACGGTTTCGCGTCGGCGATCTTTGAACTCGCGGATTTGCCGAACAGGCCGAACACGCTGCCGATTCCGGCCGCGGATTACCCGACGCCCGCGAAGCGCCCAACCAATTCCAGAATGTCGAACGGCAAGCTGGCGCGCGTGTTCGGGCTCGCCGCGCCGCATTGGAAGGATGCGTTGAGGTTGTGCCTGACGGATGGGTTTCCGAGGTCGCCTGTCAATCGTTGCTGACGCAGCGTCTCTGGCGAGCGAGACTCTCGCGCCGGCCGTCACTTACTGCCATCATTCAATGTCACGAGGAGCCGAGCAGCCTTTTGCTCATTCACATTTTTCGGAATTCAAGGCCATTCAAATGAGCCAAAAGCCCCTCGTAGTCGATCTCGATGGAACGCTGATGCGCTCCGACGTTCTGATCGAATCCGTCTTTGCGTTTTTCAAGGCCGCGCCTCATCGTTTTTATCAGCCGCTGCTTTGGCTGATGCGCTTTGGCAAGCCCGGGCTCAAGTCCCGTCTCGCTGAGACGACCGATATCGACGTGACGGTGCTGCCCTATGACGAGAAGGTGCTGGAATGGCTCAAGCAGGAACGCGCCGCCGGGCGCCGCCTTGTCCTCGCCACCGCGAGCCATGAGCGCTTCGCGTACGCGATTGCCGATCACCTGAGTCTGTTCGACCAAACCTTCGCTACCAATAGCAACGTCAATCTGAGCTCGCGCAACAAGCGCGATCGGCTCGTCGCCGAATTCAGCGAAAAGGGCTTCGACTACGCCGGAAATTCGCACGCGGACATCGCCGTGTGGCAGGCCGCCGACCGTGCCTACGTGGTCAATCCGTCGGTAGGAGTCGAGTGGGTCGCGCGCAGGCAAGGTAATGTCGAGAACGTCATCGAGACGCGTCCGCCGCGTACCAAGGTTTGGGCGAAGTCATTGCGGCTGCATCAATGGCTCAAGAACCTGCTCATTTTCTTGCCGCTGCTGGCTGCGCACGAGGTATCGTCGTTGCATCTGCTCGCCGCGGCCGTCTTCGGTTTCGTTTCGTTCGGGCTGTGCGCGTCGAGCGTCTACCTGCTGAACGACCTGCTCGATCTCGAGGACGATCGGCATCACCCGACCAAGCGTCGGCGCCCGCTCGCGGCAGGGACCTTGCCGCTATGGCAAGGCGCAATATTATTTCCGGTTTTAATGGTGATCGGATTCTGTATCGCCCACGTGTTGTTGCCCATCCGATTTACCTTGGTGCTGTTCGCGTACTACGCGCTCACGCTCGCCTATTCGTTCTATCTGAAGAGGCAAGTCATGGTGGACGTGGTGGCACTCGCTTGCCTCTACACTTCGCGCATCGTTGCGGGGAGCGCGGCCATCGACGCGCGACTGAGCTTCTGGCTGCTCGCCTTCTCGATGTTCATCTTCCTTAGCCTCGCCCTCGTCAAGCGCTTTGCCGAACTGCATCTGCTGCAGGCGCGCGGACTCGTCAAGTCGCGGGGCCGGGGATATGTGGCGGCTGACCTGTCGCTCGTCTCATCGCTCGGTGCGGCTGCGGGCTATCTGTCGGTGCTGGTGCTGGCGCTCTATATCCAGGACGAGAATACACGTTTGCTGTATCGCCATCCCCAATATATTTGGCTTGCCTGCCCGCTTCTACTCTACTGGGTAAGCCGTATCTGGATCATCGCCCATCGCGGTCACATGCATGACGATCCTGTCGTTTTCGCCGCCAAGGATCGTGGTAGTTGGGTGGTAATCGGGTTGTGCGCCATCGTTTTCTGGTTGGCGATCTAGAAGATGGCGCACGTTCAGTCCTGGGGGCTCTATCCTTATGCACCGCAGAATCCGCACACACCCGCGTGGCGCGACGCAGTAGCAACGGCGTGGCGCGCGGCCGCTTCACATAGCGGCACGACGCTCGGATTTGGCCAGGGCCGCAGCTATGGCGACAGCTGTCTCGCGTCTTCGGGCCATGTCGTGTGCATGCGCGGCCTCGATCGTCTGATCAACTTCGACACCGCGAGCGGCGTGTTGCGCGCGGAGGCGGGCGTAACGTTGGAAATGATTCTCGAGCTCGCGATTCCGCGCGGCTGGATGCTGCCGGTTACGCCGGGGACCAAGTACGTTACGCTTGGCGGAGCCGTGGCCAATGACGTTCACGGCAAGAATCATCACGTGCGAGGTACTTTCGGCCGCTACGTGCGCCGCTTCGGCCTACTGCGCAGCGATGGCAGCGAGCACGAATGTACCCCTGGAGGCGGGGCTGGCGCAGAGGCCGATTTTTTCGGCGCGACCATCGGCGGACTGGGGCTCACGGGACTGATTACCTGGGTTGAGATTCAACTCATGCCGATCCGCACTAGCTTGATGGATGTAACGAGCATCCGCTTCGACAACGTCGACGAATTCTTTGTCCTGTCCGAGCGCCTCGATCCGCTTCATGAATACAGCGTCGCATGGATCGATTGCCAAAGCCGCGGTGCGGCGCTCGGACGTGGCATCTTCATGGTCGGCGACCATGCGGCGGAAGGGCCGCTCGCAGTCGAGCGCCGCAAGAAGCACACGATTCCGATCGTCTCACCAGTCCCTGTGTTCAACAAGGTGACGCTGCGCGTGCTCAATGAGACGTACTATCGCCGACAGGTTGCGGGCGAGATAAAGGCGAAGGTCGGATACGATAGCTATTTCTATCCGCTCGACGCGCTGTTGCAATGGAACCGGGTTTATGGCCGCTCCGGCTTCCAGCAATATCAATGCGTGATTCCGCCGAGTTGCGCACGCGAAGCTATACGCGAAGTGCTCGATGCGATTTCGCGCAGCGGCACTGGCTCGTTCCTCGCCGTGCTCAAGCGCTGCGGCGATCTTTTGTCGCCGGGGTGGCTGTCCTTTCCGCGGGAGGGGACTTCCCTTGCGCTCGACTTCCCGCAGCGCGAGGCGTCGAACCAGCGCCTGTTCGACACGCTCGATGCGATCGTCCGCGAGAGCGGTGGACGTCTCTATCCGGCAAAGGATGCGCACATGTCGGGGAACGATTTTCGCGCAGCCTACCCCCGTTGGACGGATCTGGAGGCACTGAGGGACCCTGCATTGCTTTCTCGATTTTGGGAGCGAACGACTCGCTTATGAAGAACATTGTGATCATTGGTGCAACTTCGGCCATCGCTTCCGCCTGTGCGCGTGCATGGAATGGGCCGGGCGTGCGCTTCGCGCTGGTCGCCCGCAACGCGCGGCGCCTTCAGGAAACTGCAGACGACCTGAAGGCGCGCGGCGCCGAGCTCGTCACCTGCCTCCATCTGGACATCGACGATCTGAATGCGCACGCGGCCGTTGTGCAGGCATGCCAGAGCGCCCTCGGCAGCATCGACATCGTGCTGGTTGCGCCGGGCACCTTGCCCGATCAGCATGAATGCGAGCGCGACGCGGCCGTCGCGGTGCGCGAATTCACGACGAACGTCGTTTCGGTGATCGCACTGCTTACGCGTTTCGCGAACATCCTCGAGCAGCAGCGCAGCGGCACCCTGGCGGTGATCGCCTCGGTCGCAGGGGATCGGGGTCGTCCATCGAACTACCTGTACGGCAGTGCGAAGGCCGCACTGGCCACATTCTGCGAAGGGCTCAATGCGCGCCTGAAGAAGGTCGGCGCACATGTGGTGACGATCAAGCCGGGCTTCGTCGCGACGCCGATGACGCAGGGCCTGCCGCTGCCCAAGCCCCTCGTGGCGACGCCGCAAGCCGTGGCCGCCGATATCGTGAAAGCCGTGTCGCGTCACCGCGACGTGCTGTACACCCCGTGGTTCTGGGCGGGCATCATGCTCATCATTCGATCGATTCCGCGCCGCATCTATAACCGTCTGTCGTTGTAATGGAAGGCGGTCGGCCTGTCGCGCTCGCGAAGGCCGACCGTTTCCGGCACTCGATACATCAACGCATCGATACCGTGAATTCATCGGCCAAACCACTCGCCACGCCCCACCTCGTGGTCCTTTATGCGCTCTTCGCGGCGCTGTCCATCGTCGCGAACATCGGTCTGCAAAAGCTGTCGCTGATGGCTTATGGCGGCCGTTTCGACGTGCTGCTCTCGGTGCTGGTCGGCACCGGAGGCGGCCTCGTGCTGAAGTTCGTACTCGACAAGATCTGGATCTTTCGCTACCGCCACAAGAATATTTCGCATGGCGTGGCGAGTTTCTTCCTGTACTCGTTGATGGGCGTGGCGACCACGGTCATCTTCTGGGGATTCGAGTTCGGAGCGGACGCCATCTTTCATTCCGAGCCAGCGCGTTTCGTCGGCGGCGCCATTGGCCTCACGATCGGCTATGTAGTGAAATACCAACTCGACAAGCGATTCGTTTTTTCGTGAGGCGGGCGCACAGCGCGGCCCCGCATCCGAATCATCGCCGCCTGTCGGCCTTGCGTCCTTCGCATCTCGAATGGTTGTACATCGGGGACTACCGGCGGAACCTGGCCGCAATCAACCTGTTCCGTAGCGCGCCGTGGCAATTTCCGCCTGGACATATCGGGACGAGCGATTTTCCTGTCGGCACGAATATCGTGTTCATGGACGGCAACCTGCCATTGGCGATCGTCACGAAGTTGCTCGGGCCGTTCCTCGGCCCGGTCGCGCAGACATACGGCGCGTGGATCTACCTGTGCGCACTGCTGCAGTTGTGGGCGATTTATTGGGCGCTGAGGCAGCACGCAGTCTCGTCGGTGTGCGCGTTCTTGGGCACGCTGTTGATCGGGGCTCCTGCCCACGTTTTACTACCGGATTGGCCCACCTCAACCTGCTGCCGCATTTTCTGATCATCATTGGTTGGGGCAACGGCGTGTTGTGCCCCTGGCTCTTCAGCGCACGCGTCGGCGGTCTGGCGCGACGGCACGTCGAACCACGGCATGCAGCCGCTCGGCGTGGATGCGAGCGTGCCGCTGCTGCTGAAATCCATCACGCCGTCGGCGCTGCAAAAGCGCATGCGCGTCAACGCGCTGCACGTGACGCGCAGACGCTCGATACCCTTCAGGCCCGGCTTCCAGCGGTTCGATTCATTGCCGTACAAGCCGGCAAGCGTCTCTTTCCAGTTCGGCGCACCCAGCGCGCGTTGCAACTCGTCGGCGAGTTCGAGCGTCAGCGTCGCATCCCATTGCGGCAGCACGCCCGCATGCACCATCAGCATGCCGTTGTCGAAATGCGCGAGCGGGCGGTGGCGTATCCACTCGAGCAGATCGGCGGCATCGGGCGCGGCGAGGATGTCTTCGATCGTGTCGCCTTTCTTCGACTTGCGAATCCCCGCCGACACCGACAGCAGATGCAGATCGTGATTGCCGAGCACCGGCACCGCGTCGCGCAACGTGTCGAGCGAGTCGGGGCCGCGGTTGATCAGATCACCGGCGAACCACAGCGGTGTACCGTCCGGCGGCGCGGCTCTGGCGAGCAGTTTCTGAAACGGTCCGCGGCAGCCTTGCAGATCGCCGAAAGCAAGAGGGACGAGGCGAGCGGAGGTACTGGAAGCGTTGAGGGGTGTCATCGAGGAAATCAAGGCGATTCGATACGCGCGGCGTTGCACGACGCGTGCCGTGCTGCGCAGCGCGGCAAGTTAGCGTGACATAATAGCCCGTTTAGGGTTCGGGTATCGCGCGACCACGTTGCGGGACGCGGGTGGAACAGCAACACAGCAAAGCGGCAACCACGCATGGACCACGCGCGATATTGCAGTACAACAACTGGATGACTCTTTCGTGAACGAAGCAAGCATGTCGTCTTCCGCGGCGAAACAACCATTTCGCACGCTCGTCACCGGTGCGAACGGTTTTACCGGCCGCTATCTGGTCGAGAAGCTGATCGGGCGCGGCCATACCGTGATCGAAGCGGTGTCCGGCCGCGACGAGCCCGACACGCCGACACGCGTCAAACTCGACATCACATCACCGGACGCATGCCGGCGCGTGCTCGAAACCGTGCGGCCCGACTACATCGTGCATCTGGCCGCAATCAGCTTCGTGGGTCACAACGATCCGCTCGAGTTCTACCGCGTCAACGTGATCGGCACGCAGAACCTGCTCGAAGCCTGCGCTGCAATGGGTCATGTGCCGCGCAAGCTGCTGATCGCGAGCAGCGCGAACGTGTACGGCAACGTCAGCAGCGCCGCGATCGACGAGGGCTTCCCGCTTACTCCGGTCAATCATTACGCGGCCAGCAAAGCGGCCATGGAAGCGCTGGTGCGCACATGGTTCGACCGCCTGCCGATCCTGATCGTGCGGCCGTTCAACTACACCGGCCGCGGCCAGGCGGTGAACTTCCTCGTGCCGAAGATCGTCAGCCACTTTGCGCGGCGCGCGGCATCGATCGAACTCGGCAATATCGACATCGCGCGCGACTTCTCTGACGTGCGTTATGTGGCGAGCGCGTACGAGGCGTTGCTCGACTCCAATGTCGCCGCCGAAATCGTCAACGTCTGCACCGGCACGCCGTACTCGTTGCGTGAAATCCTCACGACCGCGAGCGAACTGACCGGGCACGACATCGAAGTCCAGGTCAACCCCGCCTTTGTCCGGCAAACGGACGTCAAGATGCTTGCCGGTTCGCCCGCCCAATTGCACTCGCTGGTACCGGCGGTCGAGTCGATCCCTTTCATTGACACGCTGCGCTGGATGCTCGCGGCCTGAGCGCGCTCGCGCGAGCAACCGCCTGACGGTCTGCACCGAACGGCCGCGTTTGCGGCCTTTCATGACGCTTTCGCCGTTCTTCTTCGTTTTCCACTCTTTCCGCGCCGCGCCGCACAATATGTGGCGCACATCATTACAGGCGCCAAAATGCGCGTAACCGCACCGAAAAGCCCCTTTTCACAGACCCACGGCAACGAATTCTGTCAAGCTGTTTCAAGTTGTTAGGGTTCTAGTTTTTGCACTCGGCGGCTTTATAATTGGGGTTTCATAAAATTGGCGTCTGAGTGCCCACCCTCCGGGGAATGCGACGGACGACCAGAGAAATGGACACCACGCGGGGTGAACAGGTCGCAAGCTCTTCGCCGCCTGTCACTAACATCGACAAGGGAATTACATGATCCTGGTAACGGGCGGTGCCGGCTTTATCGGCGCTAATTTCGTGCTCGACTGGCTGAATGCGTCGGACGAAGCGGTGCTCAACGTAGACAACCTGACCTACGCCGGCAACCTGGGCACGCTGAAGTCGCTACAGGGCAATCCCAAACACATTTTCGCGCGCGTCGACATTTGCGATCGCGCCGCGCTCGACGCGCTATTGGCCGAGCACAAGCCGCGCGCCGTGCTGCATTTCGCGGCCGAGAGCCATGTGGATCGCTCGATCCACGGTCCGGCCGATTTCGTGCAAACCAACGTCGTCGGCACCTTCACGCTGCTCGAAGCGACGCGCAGCTACTGGCACACGCTGGGCGTTGCGGAGCGCGCCGCGTTTCGCTTCCTGCACGTGTCGACCGACGAAGTGTTCGGCTCGCTGTCGGCAACCGATCCGCAGTTCTCCGAAACGACGCCTTATGCGCCGAATAGCCCCTATTCGGCGACCAAGGCCGGTTCGGATCACCTCGTGCGCGCCTACCACCACACGTACGGCCTGCCGGTGCTGACCACCAACTGCTCGAACAACTACGGCCCGTACCAGTTTCCCGAAAAGCTGATTCCGCTGATGATCGCCAACGCGCTCGGCGGCAAGCCGCTACCCGTGTATGGCGACGGGCAGAACGTGCGCGACTGGCTGTACGTCGGCGACCACTGCAGCGCGATCCGTGAAGTGCTCGCGCGCGGCACACCGGGCGAGACGTACAACGTCGGCGGCTGGAACGAGAAGAAGAATCTCGAGGTCGTGCACACGCTGTGCGACCTGCTCGACCAGCAGCGCCCGAAGGCGGCCGGCTCGTATCGCGACCAGATCACCTATGTGAAAGATCGTCCGGGTCACGACCGCCGTTACGCGATCGACGCCCGCAAGCTCGAGCGCGAACTCGGCTGGAAGCCGGCGGAGACGTTCGAGACGGGGCTCGCCAAAACGGTCCAGTGGTATCTCGACAACCAGCAATGGGTCGACGAAGTCGCTTCGGGCGAATACCGGAAGTGGGTCGAGACCAACTACGCGCAGCGCGCGTAAAGGCACGGCAATGGCGCGCAAAGGCATTATTCTCGCGGGCGGCTCGGGCACCCGCCTGTATCCGATCACGCACGTCGTCTCCAAGCAGCTGCTGCCGGTGTACGACAAGCCGATGATCTACTACCCGCTGTCCACGCTGATGGTGGCGGGTATTCGCGACGTGCTGATCATCTCCACGCCGCAAGACACGCCGCGCTTCGAGGCGATGCTCGGTGACGGCCGCCAGTGGGGCATGAACATCCAGTACGCGGTGCAGCCGTCGCCGGATGGGCTCGCGCAGGCGTTCATCATCGGCCGCGAGTTCGTGAACAATGATCCGTCGGCATTGATTCTCGGCGACAACATCTTCTACGGCCACGATCTCGCGAAGCAACTCGAGCGCGCCGACGATCAGACCGACGGCGCCACCGTGTTCGCGTATCACGTGCACGACCCGGAGCGCTACGGCGTCGTCGAATTCGACCAGCAGTTCCGCGCGTTGTCGATCGAGGAAAAGCCCGCGAAGCCGCGTTCGAACTACGCGGTCACGGGTCTGTACTTCTACGACAAGCAGGTCTGCGACATCGCCGCGGATATCAAGCCGTCGCCGCGCGGCGAGCTCGAAATCACCGACGTGAACTCGCGCTACCTCGCGAACGCGGCGCTCAACGTCGAGATCATGGGCCGCGGTTTTGCGTGGCTCGACACCGGCACGCATGATTCGTTGATCGAAGCCGCGACCTTCATCGCAACGCTGCAAAAGCGCCAGGGTCTGGTGGTCGCGTGCCCGGAAGAGATCGCGTACCGGCGCCAGTGGATCGACGGCGAGCAGTTGCTCGCGCTCGCCAAACCGCTCGCGAAGAATGCCTACGGGCAATACCTGCAAAACATTCTCACGGATCACGTCGCATGGCCATCCAGGTAACCGCAACCTCACTGCCCGAAGTCAAGATCATCGAGCCGAAGGTGTTCGGCGATGCGCGCGGCTTCTTTTTCGAAAGCTTCAATGCGCTCGAATTCGCCGAGAAGGTCGAGCCGGGCGTCGAGTTCGTGCAGGACAATCATTCGCGTTCGGCGAGAGGCGTGCTGCGCGGTCTGCACTATCAGATCCAGCATGCGCAGGGCAAGCTCGTGCGCGTGGTCGAGGGCGAGGTGTTCGACGTCGCCGTCGACATCCGCAAGAGCTCGCCGAACTTCGGCAAGTGGGTCGGCGTGACGCTGTCGGTCGAGAACCATCGGCAGGTGTGGGTGCCGCCCGGTTTCGCGCACGGCTTCGTCGTGCTGTCGGAGTCCGCGCAGTTCCTCTACAAGACCACGGATTATTGGTTCCCCGAGCACGAGCGCAGCATCGTGTGGAACGATCCGGCGATCGGGATCGAATGGCCGGTCGACTTCGAGCCGCTGCTCGCGGCCAAGGATGCGGCGGGCAAGCGTCTCGCCGACGCCGAAGTCTACGCATAAGAGGATCGCATGACCGCACATCACGCGAAACGGACCATCCTCGTCACCGGCGTGAACGGCCAGGTCGGTTATGAGCTCGCGCGCACGCTGCAAGGGCTCGGCAACGTGGTCGCGGTCGACCGCTCGCGGCTCGATCTGTCGAACCTCGATCAGATTCGCGCGGTGGTGCGTGACGTGCGTCCCGCGCTGATCGTCAATCCGGCTGCTTATACGGCGGTGGACAAGGCCGAAGAAGAGCGCGACCTGGCAATGCGCATCAACGGCGAAGCACCGGGCGTGCTCGCCGAGGAGGCGAAAAAGCTGGGCGCGGTGCTGATCCACTATTCGACCGACTACGTCTTCGACGGAACGAAGAACGCACCCTACGTCGAGGACGATTCGACCAATCCGCAAAACGTATATGGCAAGAGCAAGCTCGCGGGAGAGCAGGTCATTGCTGCATCCGGCTGCGAGCATCTGATCTTGCGCACTAGCTGGGTGTACGGAACGCGTGGAAAGAACTTTTTGCTGACCATGTTGAAGCTGGGTAAGGAGCGGCCTGAATTGCGCGTGGTTGCCGATCAGATCGGAGCGCCTACCTGGTCCAATACCATTGCGACATCGACGTCGCACATCATCGCGCAAGGCCTTGCTGCGAATAATGCTAACTGGTGGCGCGAGCGTTCGGGCGTCTATCACCTGACTGCTGCGGGCGAGACATCGTGGCGCGGTTTCGCACAAGCAATCTTTGAAGCTGCAATGGGAGAGGAAGGGCCGCACGTCGTACCGATCGGCACGAGCGATTATCCCGTTCCCGCGAAACGTCCGGCAAATTCACTGTTGTCGCATCGCAAGCTTACCGAGACCTTCGGGCTTTCAATGCCGGACTGGCGGGATGCGTTGCGACTCTGCATGGCTTGTCAATGTGCATAGCCGCGGCCACGAGTGGCGCGGTTGCTGCCGATCCATTGTTGAAAAGTGATTGCCCTCCATGACTCCGGCTGATCGTGGCGTCTTGTCCGGTGATGCGTCCGCCGGGATCGTCGTTGTGTTTTATCGGCCGGATGCTGCTTGCATCCGTCGGGCGAATCGCTATGCAGACGCGGGCCTCTGCGTTGTCGTCGACAATACAGAGCAGACTCAGAGTGCCGGGCAGATCGGTCTCGACAAGCGAATCGTCTACGTCGCGAACGGCGCCAACCGCGGAATCGCGACGGGTATCAATCAAGGCGTCGAAGTGCTCCTGAAGGCAGGACGCACCTGCGCGCTGATCTTCGACCAGGATAGCGAGCCGTCAATTCAGCTACTGGACGAGTTGCCGCGTTTGCTCGACGAGGAACGGTGCCAGCGTGGGCGGGTTGCATTGATCGGTCCGGCGTACGAGGATGCCCGTCTCGGCGGTGTTGCGCCGTTCGTTCGCTTTGGATACCTGAAGCTGCAGCGGATTCCGCCCGTTGGCACACAGCCGCTCGAGATCGATTTTCTGATCAGCTCTGGCTCGTGCATCAATCTGGCCTCCTGGCAGGAAATTGGTCCGATGGATGACGCGTTGTTTATTGATTTCGTCGATCTCGAATGGTGCGCGAGAGCACGGTCGAGAGGTTACGCAGTACTGGGTGCGCCGGGGTTGCGGCTCGCGCATGAACTGGGCGGCGAACCGGTTCGAGTGCTTGGCCGGCAATATCCGAGTCATAGCCCGCTACGTCATTATTACCTCTTCAGGAATGCAGTTGCTCTAATCAAACGGAGCTATATTCCGTGGACCTGGAAGTCCACGGAACTCGTCAAGTTTCCGTTTCGATTGGCGATTTATGGGTTGTTTCTTCAACCACGTCTGAGCCATCTGCGAATGGCGCTGATGGGAATCTGGCACGGGGTGACCGGCCGCATGGGCCGGCTCGATCAACCATGACACGGTACGCGTCGATACACGATGACGCGTCCATTTTTAACGCAAAAGTTGCAGACTCTGTAATGTACAACCTGGCACTTTATGATTTGAAGCGAAGCATCGCTTCCTGGCGGCTTTGGACACTTCTCGGCTGGCTAGAGGTTCGGCAACGCTACGCGCGTTCGCGCGTAGGACCGTTCTGGCTAACGATCAGCACCGGCGTGATGGTCGGTTCGATCGGCGTGGTATACGGCACGCTCTTCGGGATGAAGATGAGTGACTATCTTCCGTATCTCGCTGTCAGCCTCGTCCTATGGACGACGTTTTCGGCCACTGTTCTGGAGGGTAGCACGGCTTACATAAACAGCGGCCACTACATCCGGCAGGCGGCGACGCCGAAGCTGATCTTCATGCTGCAGGTTGCCTGGCGCAATCTCATCATCCTCGCGCACAACTTCGTGATTGTAGTGGTGTTGCTGGCAATTTATGGCATTAAGAGCTGGGAGACACTGCCCGTCTTTATTCCGGCTTTGGTGCTGTATATGGCCAACGCGATGTGGATGGCGATGGTCACGGGGCTGCTATCCGCGCGTTTTCGCGATTTGCCGCAGATCGTCTCCGCGTTAATGCAGATCGCGTTTTATGTTACGCCAATCATTTATCATCCGAATTCGTTGACCCGCTTTTCATTCATCGTTGATCTGAATCCTCTCGCGCATCTAGTCGAACTGGTTCGCGCGCCGTTGATCGGGGAGTGGCCGAGTGCGACCACGTGGGGTGTCGCTGTGGGGCTCGCCGTGGCAGGTTGGCTTCTCGCGCTTGCCCTGACGGGACGTTACTTGAAACGCATTCCATACTGGGTCTGATAGAGCAAATCATGGCGTACATCGAACTTAAGAACACGACGCTCGACCTGCCCATCTATGACGTTCAAGGACGGTCGCTCAAGAAGCAGGTCATGCGCGTGGGTCGTCGCAATTCAATCGCCGAGGGTAATGACGGCGTAGTGGTCGTGCGTGCGCTCGACAGCGTCAACTTGCGTTTGGAAAGCGGCGACCGGTTTGGCCTGATCGGCCACAACGGCGCAGGCAAGTCGACACTGCTCAGAATCATGGCCGGCATCTACTCGCCCACGTACGGCACGGTCGAGAGCGACGGAAAGATCGTGCCGCTGCTCGATACCAGTCTCGGAATGGATGAGAACTCGACCGGCATGCAGAACATCCGCTTGAGAGGCTTGTTGCTGGGTATGTCGGATGCGGAAATCCGAGAGAAGCAGCAGTCGATCGCGCAGTTTTGTGAGCTAGGCGACTATCTCGATCTGCCGCTCAGAACCTATTCGAGCGGCATGCGCGTGCGCTTGGGCTTCGCCATATCGACTGCGGTCGATGCTGAGATTCTCCTGCTCGACGAGGTGATGGGCGTTGGCGATGCGTCTTTCATGCATAAGGCCGAACAGCGCCTTGCGGATCTTCATAGCCGTGCGGAAATTGTGGTGCTGGCAATGCACTCAAATGCGGAAATCCGCAAGGTTTGCAACAAGGTACTTTGGATGGAGCGCGGGCGCATCCGCGCGTTTGGGCCGACCGAAGAAGTGCTTTCGGAGTACGAAGCTCAGGTGTGAGTGCGTAATGGCGCCTGCAGCGGAAGGCTGGAACTAGGCACAAGGCCCGCTTTCCTGTCTTCAATGCAGGCGTGTTGAATTGCCGACATTGATGATGGTCGGTCAAATAATATGACGTGTGTCGCTTAACAGCACGCAACGAGGACTTCGAATGATTGATCGAGCTTATAGGGTCTACTGCTACTGGAAAACCCATGGAACCTCGGCGTTGCGGGAGCTTGTCTACCGGAAGTTGGGCAAAAAACTACATGTTTCGTCCAGTTTAGTGGGCAGCGGCGACTCGACCCAAAAGAGCGTGGCGCAGCTTTATCGTCAGCGCTTCGAGTCGCTTGCGCCTTTGCTGACGTATTCGATTCCCGCATCCGGCGTCCGACGCGTCAGCATCGTCACTGACAGCGTCTCCAGTGGCAGTCTGTTTGGCGGAGTCGGGACTGCGCTGATCTTTTCAGCGCTGCTTGCGAATGAACTCAATGCGCAGCTTCGGATAGTCACGCGAACGCAGCGGGCTCAACCCGATAACATCGATCACATCCTCGCGTTGTACGGTATCAAGCTGAAGCACGAATTGCAGTTCAAGTTTGCAGCGTTCTACGATCAGAAGTACGAACTCGACGTCAAGGAAGGCGATCTCTTTGTGACGACGTCGTGGTGGACGACTGCGGCTACATTACCCAGTGTGCCGCGCGAGTCGATTATCTATTTGTTGCAGGAAGATGAGCGGATGTTCTATCCGTTCGGCGACGATCGTGTTAAATGTGAGGATACACTTCGCAATATCGAAATCCGCTTTCTGATCAATACGAAGCTGCTGTTCGATCATCTGATTTCCGATGGACTAAGCAATATTGCCGCCAAAGGAATGTGGTTCGAGCCGGCTTTCCCGGCCTCTATTTACCATCCGCGAAGAAAGCAGGCGTTGCAAAAGAAGCGATTTTTCTTTTACGCAAGGCCAAACAATGTGCGTAATCTCTTCTATCTTGGGATTGAAGTCATCGAACGGGCGATTGCCGAAAAGGTGCTGGACCCGTCGGAATGGGAGATCTGTCTGGTCGGTAAAGACATACCAACCGTGGTTTTCGACGGTGACTACGTGCCCGAAAAATTCGAGAATCTCACATGGTCGCAGTATGCAGAACTTGCAGGGACAATCGATGTGGGCCTCAGCTTGATGAGCACGCCGCACCCCAGCTATCCGCCATTGGATCTGGTGGCCAGCGGGGCGGTCGTAGTAACCAACCGCTTTGGCAGCAAGAGCGATTTGTCTGGCTACTCGCATAACCTGATCTGCGCGGACCTTGAACGTGATGCATTGGTTGAAGCACTGAGGTCGGCAGTGACGCTGGCATCCAAACAGCAGTTGAGAGAGCAAAATTTCCTTAACAACGGACTTGCTGGCGATTGGCAGCAAGCGTTCGGCAAGATCATCAAGCAGTTGTCCGAAGAACTCTAATGTTTAAAGTCGATATTGCTCCCTTAGCTTATTCTGACCCGTGGATCCTGCCGCTGAGTGAGCGGATGAGAATGCTTACGCGTGGTAAGCGGCGGGTTGCCTATTTCTATGAAGAGCCGAACAACAGCACGTTTCGCTACCGTGCCTATAACATGGTGCAGGTGCTGAACCAGGACGAGAGGGGGGGTGTATCGGCGAGTTTTTTCTTTCTTCAGGACTGGGCACGAATCGACGAGATAGCAGATCTCGCAGATGTACTGGTGATTTGCCGGTCCCGGTATTGTCATCGCATCAATCAGCTCGTGATGAAGTTCCGGCTGCGAGGAAAGCGCATATTGTTTGATATCGACGATTTTGTTTTCGATTCGAGCTTTGCGCACCTGATCATGAACACGCTTGACGAAGACGTCGGCGATCCCGGCCGTTGGGACTATTGGTTCTCGTATATTGGCAGGCTGGGTGCGGCGCTGAAAATGTGCGATGGCGCCATCACGACGAATGCTTTTCTGGCCGGCAAGATTACGGCATTTTCCGGACTGCCGGTGAGCGTGGTGCCGAACTTCATGAACAAAGAGCAACTCGATTTTTCCGATGCGCTCTTTCGGCATAAACAGGTCAAAGGATTCGCACGTGACGACAAGATTCACCTAGGCTACTTCAGCGGCTCGCCTTCGCACAAGCTCGACTATGCGATTATCGTTCCGGCTATCGAGGCGCTGCTGGCGAAGGATCCCAGGATCGAACTTATGGTCGTGGGATATATCGAGGCTGGCCCGGCTCTCAGTAAATTCGGTGATCGGGTCAAACGTCAACCCTTTCAAGACTATGTGAACTTGCAGCGTCTCATCAGTACTGTCGAGTTCAATCTGATGCCGCTGCAGTCAAATGACTTTACGAACTGCAAATCAGAACTCAAGTATTTCGAGGCGGCCGTCGTGGGAGCGATAAGCGTCGCGTCACCGTCTTACACATATGTCAATTCGATTCGCAACGACGAGAACGGCTATCTTGCCCAGGCACATGAATGGTTCTCTGTGATCGAGAGAGCAATCGAAAACGATTCCGGGTGGTCGACATTGATCGAAAATGCGCGTGAGGACGCTCGTTCGAAGTATGCATGGTTTAATCAACGCGAAACTATCCTCGCCGCGCTGCAACTCGACTGAAATCGATCGCAGCAGTCGCATTCGCGACCAATGGCCTTTCATGTACATTACTTTGGATTGAATGCTCTGCGATTGTCGCGCAGTCCAAGTGAAAGGCGAACAGCGGTTCGCCGGCTTCCAATCTTGAGCGCTGATTGCGTGCGCAGCTATGAATCTTCAGTCTCTACCATCTCCGGTTGCGGGCGTCGCGGCGATCATAGTCAGTTATCAGCCGGATTTGGCACGTCTTGGCGAACTTCTCAAGTCTGTCGCATCGCAGACCGACAGTGTGGTTGTGGTAGACAACGGATCCGGCGAAGACGTGGCTGGTTTCGTGGCTGCGCTGGGCGACTCGAGGTTAAATGTCTTGCCCCTATGCAAAAATCTCGGAATTGCGGCGGCTCACAATGTCGGCATCCGTTGGGCACGAGAGCGCGGTGCAAAATATATTTTGCTGATGGATCAAGACAGCGTGCCGGAGCCGAGGATGGTGGCTGCTCTGAAGTTGGCGCATGAGGATCTGGTTGCAGACGGCAATAAGGTGGCAGCCATCGGGCCACGATTCAGAGACCGTCAAACCGGTCACCTTGCTCCACATGTGCGCTTCGGGAGGATCCGCTTTGCTCCTGTCGCCTGTGAACCCGGTCAATCGGTGATCCTGATAGACCTTCTTATTTCCTCAGGATCGTTGATTTCAATCGATGTCCTCGATGCCGTTGGCGGGATGGACGAGGTGTTATTCATTGACCAGGTCGATACTGAGTGGGTGTTGCGGGCTCGTGCAAAGGGGTATCAGGTGTGGGGGCACTGTGAAGCAAGCATGAACCACTCCCTTGGAGAAGAGCGTAGGCGGGTGTGGCTTGGCCGCTGGCGAGAAATTCCACTCCATAAGCCGTTTCGATACTATTACATGTTCCGCAACAGCGTGCTGCTACAGAGGCGCAATTATCCTTGTTGGGCTTGGCGGCGTGTAGACACGGTACGCTTGCTCCAAATTTTCGTGTTCCTGATCATGTTCCATCCTCATCGATTCCAGGCATTACATAGCATGCTGCGGGGACTGTGGGATGGGGTTCGGGCGGCCCGTTCAAAGTGATCGGCCCCGCGGGTAGCGTTGTCACACTCAACATTCTCCGGCCAACACCAGCTTTCCTTTTCCCGGAGCGAGTCAAGGTGGTTGTCGCCTGATTCATGCAACCATTTGCTTTGTAACTTTAGCGCGGAGCTAACGTCAAAAGTAATGGGATGGACGCCCCCACCCGAAGCGGCATCAATGTGCCAAAGTGGAAGTGTCGAAGCAACCACCTGACCGAGGGGAGCGCCCATCATGAAGATTACGACAGTTGGCATCGATCTGGCGAAGAACGTTTTTGCCGTTCATGGTGTAAATGAGCATGGCCGAACGGTGCTGAAGAAAGTGCTCAAGCGGAATCACGTTGCGGAGTTCTACGCCAACCTCCCCGCTTGCGTGATCGGGATGGAAGCGTGCGCCAGCGCGCACTATTGGGCCCGCAAGCTGCAGGCCATGGGCCAGACGGTCCGACTGATTGCACCGCAGTTTGTCAAACCGTACGTCATGACGAACAAGAATGACGCGGCGGATGCCGAAGCAATCTGCGAGGCAGTCGCGCGGCCGAACATGCGCTTTGTGCCGGTCAAGAGCATCGAGCAGCAATCGGTGTTGTCGCTGCATCGCGTACGCGAGAGTTTTGTGCGGGCGCGAACCGCGCAGGCCAACCAGATTCGCGGACTGCTCGCCGAATTCGGGATCGTTATTCCCAAGGGAATTGGGCATCTCGAGCGCCAGGTACCCGAACTGATCGAAGATGCAGAGAACGAACTAACTGGCTCGTTTCGATTGCTCATCCAGCGCCTCATGGACCATCTGAAGGAGCTTGACAGGCAGGTCCGGGATCTCGAGGCGCAGATTCAGGCCTGGCACCGCAGTGACGACACGAGTCGACGGCTCGCACGTGTCCCCGGCATCGGGCCACTTACCGCGAGTGCGCTCGTCGCGTCTGTCGGCGACGCAAAGAGCTTCAGGAACGCCCGGCAACTTGCAGCGTGGCTCGGTCTGGTACCCCGACAGAACTCCAGCGGTGGCAAGAACGTGCTGCTGGGAATCAGCAAGCGCGGTGATACCTACCTGCGAACATTGCTGGTCCACGGCGCGCGCTCCCTTCTGCAGGTTGCCCAACGCAAGGAATGCAAGAGCGGCTGGCTGACTAGCCTGCTGCAGCGGCGAAACGCGAACGTCGCCGCCGTCGCGCTCGCGAACAAGAACGCGCGGATCGTCTGGGCGCTATTGGTCCACGGCCGCGAGTTTCACCCTGATTACCATTCGCCTGCAGCGACTGCGTGACCGTCAGTCGCCTACACACCGCGTAACTACTGGCAGGAGACTACAGCCGATTGCTCAGGCGATCATGACGTGATGGCGAGACAGGTTAGACCGTGGCCGGGAAACTCTGGGTACACCAGTGTGCGCAAGAGCACGCGAAAGTGATGAGAGTCCGGCCAGCGCGTTCCATCAGGGACCGCCGGCCTCGCGCCGGACAGCGAAGTCCGGATGCATGGCCGCAATCACTACCTGCCCTCCGTTACAAACGAGAGCTTGGCAAGCCGGGGCGTCCATGCATGGTGTACGGGAGAGTTGAGGCGGGAAGTTGAAGGCGGTGGAGGTTTCAGCTGAGAATCTGATTGTCGAAGTCGGAAACCAGAAAAAATCAAACCATCCACCATGAGCAAGGATACGGAAAAAGCAGTCGTCGGTCTATCGGGAGTCGGGCTTGGCTTGGACGAGTTGGTTCGGCACGGGGCGCGGCAAGTGATTCAACAAGCGATCGAAGCGGAGCTGTCAGAGCTGATGGAGCGGTTCGCGAACGTCAAGACTTTGCAAGGGCAACGCGCCGTCGTGCGCAACGGCTACTTGCCAGAGCGCGAGGTGTTGACGGCCGCCGGGCCGATTACGGTGAAGGTGCCGAAGGTGCGCGATCGATCGGGATCGGGCGTGAAGTTCAATTCGACGATCGTGCCGCCGTACGTGAGGAAGTCGCCTCGCGTAAGCGCAGCGCTGCCATGGCTGTATCTGAAGGGCATCTCGACGGGCGACATGGGCGAAGCGTTGAGCGTGCTGCTGGGCGATGACGCCAAGGGCTTGTCGGCCAACGTGGTGAGCCGGCTTAAGGCGCAATGGGCCGACGAGCATGTGGCTTGGAGCCGGCGTGACATGTCCGAGACGCACTACGTCTATTGGTGGGTCGACGGCATTCACACGGGGCTGCGCAGCGAGAACTCCGATGGGCAATGCTTGCTGGTCATCATCGGGGTGAAACCGGACGGGAGCAAAGAACGTGTGGCGATCGACGATGGGTATCGCGAGAAGAAAGCGTCGTGGCTAGAGCTGCTGCTCGACCTGAAAAAACGTGGTCTGAAGGCAGGGCCACGGCTGGCGATCGGCGACGGCGCAATGGCCTTCTGGGCGGCGCTGGAAGAGGTGTTTCCGACCACACGTGGCCAGCGCTGCTGGTTTCATTTCGCCGAATTCCGGATTACGCCGATATGGAGCGGGAATGCGGCACCGCGGGTGGTGAACGCGCAGTAGATTTCGGCATAATCCGTCATTCATCGCCTGGCTTCATGTCGCCAATTCAGTTCATGTAAGACTGGCTTGCGGCTCAGCGGACAAAGGATACGGCTGCATAACCCGGGGCCCTCTGGAAGGCGAAAAACCGAGGGAAGCTCAAAGAAGTGGAAAACCGCACTCCTTCTGCTTCGAGTAACATCGTTTCTTGGCGAGCCTCTGTGCGTAAGCAATGAGTGCCATATCACCACGTCTCCCGACTTCAGGCAAATTGGCACTCGACGTGACTCGCTCGCTTTTTCGAAGGCGTGAAGTTCTTCCGTCCAGGCAGCACCGATTTTCGCCTACAACGTTGCTGCGCTCTTGCGGGGTAAGTCTTCCCAACCGCGCTTCCTCGCGCTTTGCCGCGAGTTCAGGGCGCGTTTGTACAATATCCTCGCTTCGATAGAACGGCCAACGGTGGCTGCCGGGAATATAGAACAGTGGACCCGCGTCTGCGTGGATGTCTTCGAGCGCTATCCATACGCCTGCCATCGAATAGGCGGGCTCGGGCCAAAAGAAGATTGCATCAATATGCGCTTCCTGCTGGGTGCCTTTCTCGAACTGCAGGGATCCCATCAGGAGGGAGTCATCGTTGAACGCCCAGCGAACGAACCTATGTATGCGGGGTGACGATGCGAGACGCAGCAAATCGGGTTCCTTCTGATGAAGCTGCCCGATCCTGTCTCCATATCCTTGATCGTCTTTTCCATCATCGACTTCGCCGCGAATCCTCGAGACGATGGCGTTGTAATGATCGATCTTCGGTTGCTGGAAAACGCCTTGAAGTACAACGAGCCTGTCTCGAAGCCATGCTTTTTTTTCTTGGCTGTCCATCATCGCAAAGAGCATCTGAGTGCTCATAGGACGCAGGTAGCGCTCACACGGCTGCGAAGAAAGCGCTCGGAATTTAACTGCCACATAGAACGCGTTACTTTGCCCGCCTCGCGTACAGTCGCCGTATTGGTTGAGTGGACGCGGTCGTCGGCTTGATTGAACGTGCTTCAGCGTATGTGCACTCCGGCCGTGCTGCAAAAGTGTGGCTCACGGATTCGCACCAGTTGCACTTCATCTCGAGCTTGATACGGGCGATCGCAGGAGTCGCGTGCAAACGGCTCGCAGAGCGGACTTGAATCTCGCCGGCTCCTGAGTGAGCCGACTAACAAATTTCGGCGGATGGGAAACTTCAGACGCCATCCGCCGCCAGCTTGCAACGATCTTTTCAGTGTTGGCTTCAGGTCGTAGCGACACAAAAAATTCAATTGTGTTGACTTCAGTGTCAAAGAATCGATCGCATGCAAACTCGACCAGTCCGAGCGAGCACAGCTGTGCCATAAGGTTCGCAAATGAACGGGGCGTGAATACCCAGCAATGCGCATCATGGTACGTGCCGTTCTCAGCCGCGTCCCGTGCCAACGCCATCGCCGGTTCGAAAGTGTTGGGACGCTTGACGTTGCTTTCGTTGAGCTCGCCCCGCCATGCGGCCAAAGGATCAACTTGCGTCGCGTTCAGATAGTAGTCAAGGATCGCATGGGGCTTGGGCACGCGGGCCAACGAGATGTACGAATCAAGAACGTCGCTGAGTTCGGTTTCTCTCCGCAGAAGGTCGAACGTAAAGCGTTTGTCCGGAATAGCGAGTCGCACCTGCCCGTTGGACTTGAGCGCAGATCGAAGTTCGCGTAACCACGTGACCAGGTCGGGGACATGCTCGACCACATGAGACGCGACGATGAAATCCACCGACCGCTTCAATGTCTCGGATAGGGTTTGCTTACCCCATATGGCGTCCGTTTCGACGATCCTGTCGACGTTGACGGATGGATTCCCCGCGTAGTGCTTTCTCAGGCTCGCTGCGTCGGCGTAGTCGACGTAAATAATGTCACATTCCTCTTTGGTGACCAGAGGATTGCATAGTGCGCCGATTTCGGCCCCGACTGACGAAGACAGGTCTATGCCGGAGACCATCTTTTCTCTACGGTCCAAAGGCATCCTCCTATACGGGAATTAACTTGCACCAGGGAAAGGATCTGTAAGCGTACACGGGATTTACGTACTACGCCATGAGGGAATCAACTGCCACTGGTCATGGTGAGATTGTGCGTAGCAGAGTGAGCTTGCCCCGGAAAAGCGAATCCCTCGCTGAGCCTTTAAACTCAAGCAAGGAATTCGTATTTCGGAGGAAGCTCAAATGAAGCTGGTCGAGCAAACGTCTGGTGTATGTCTGCCGCTAGTCCCGACGTTCGTCGGGTGGCTTCCCGGATCTTCTCGTCGATGCGGTAAGGCGCGCCGATACGCGCGAGCGCTTCGGTGTTGAAGGCATTCGGTCGCGATACGTGCAGTTCGTAGGCCTGACGTCTGTCGCGGGCCTAGGACGCTGCTTCGACGGCACGCCCGGTTTCACAGATCGCCTGCTAGCCGCCATAGGCATTGGCTTGCAGCGACCCCGGCAATCGATGCGAGGTGCTGCTGCGGACGAATGCCCGTGCGATCCGGCGTATAGAAACCATTCGGCAACCAGTGTGATCTCGGCCTGACGGCTTGTTTATCCTCATTAGTTAGCGCTTCATTTAAGCTCTTGCATATTTCCTCGAAAAAAATCGAATAACCGAGAAAATGTTCCGTTTGATCTTGAAAGAGCTTTTCTTTTCGCGATGACGTGCTTGTACAATCGTAGATCTGCTTGAACGTATTTCAGTAGGGTATCCCGAATATCAGGCCTCTTCGTATCTACTCTTCGCGAAGACGGAGAAGAGTTGAGGCGTGAAATAATCGGATTTGATCCCAAATTGAGCAGATCAAAAAGTGCATTCATATCAGCTGATAAATTCTCGGAAATACCAACGAATCCAAGTCGATCTAGATTATTTATTGCTTCGTTTGCGAGATCTGCTTGTGCCATTTCAATGACGTCATCGTGCTTGAACGCAAGCAATTCAGATTGAAGATTAACCAATCTAAGCTCGGCGTCAAAGGCGCGTGATCGAAAATATCCGTCTATCGATTTGGCACTTGACAGATCCACGCATGCAAGCTGACGTATTTCCTGTCTGATTTTTTCGGGGAAGCCATTGAGTTCGCGTTCGTACTCAGGTTCATTATAGTGGTCGATCCACATCAGATGCGATGCAATCTGTTCCAGTGGGTTCCGAAAAAAGGTAAAAATAAATTCATCGCATTGAATGTCGCCGAGATAAACATGCCCGGAAACAAAAATTTTGCCGTTAAAGGATTTATCTGAAATTTCGCTGCTAAACGTTTGGCAAGATTCCGTACCAAGCCGTTCAAGAAAGGCATTGATAACTGAAACGCCGGCCGTTTTAGGGATGTGTAGAAATGCAATCTTGCTGCTTCTATTACTAGACATATTCGACAAAATTCATTATGTATCGCTGGATGGGCGCAAACTTACGTGAATGCTACTGTCAAGTTTGCCACGTCGACGGAAGTTTTGTGGCACACGAACTTTGCTCAGGCGCTGAATGTTTTGACAGACACATAGGTGAGGCATCGTCTCATACACAAGTTAGCCTTCCGCAACCGTAGGCCAGAATAAGCGGTTTTCGGGCAATGAGAAAGGCCGGGGCTTGTAGACTTTCGGCGCCTCGCGTTTACTTTCGCTTTACGCATGAAAGCCTTGGCGTGCTGGACGGAAACCGAATTTGCCGACCTTGGGCTTGGCGACGCGCGCTTGGACAGGCGAGCGAGGACCTTGATGGAACGATTGGCAGCCAAGCCAACCGCAGGCGTGTCCTCGCTCGGGCGAGACGATGGTGGTGTACCGCTTCTTCGACAACGACGAGGTTGAGTGGGCAGCGATTCTGGAGCCGAACTGGAGGCAGACCGCGCAACGCATGGCGAGCCAGTCGGTCGGGTTGTGTCTGCAGGACGCAACGGAGCTGGATTTGAACGGCCTAGGCGGGTGTCTCTGGGTGTACTCGACGCGCGGATGTGGGCGTGTGAGCCCAGGAACGCACAGGTTAAGCGCGGCGGCCCTCGAGGAAAGCCCGTGCTGGATCGAGGGCACGAGCGAGTCGCGGAACTGGCATCGGGTCTGCCGCACATGCGACTGGAGTACGTCACAGATCGCGAGGCAGACATGCTCGCGCTGATCGTGCGGGCGCAGGGGTTGAGCACACCGGCGGACCGGCTGATCCGCTCGACCCGTGACCGCGCTGCCCGAGCGAAGCTGTGGGCGGCAGCGACAGAAGACGCGCCGCTCGGCAAGATTGCCTTCACGGTGGCGGCACGCTTCGCGGCGCGAAGGCACGCCAGCTGCGTCAGCATGTGTGGCTGCGGCGCATCGAACTGCATGCCGGCGTGGGTCAAAGCGTGGCGGCCACGCTCCTTGTGGCGCCCGAGTTTGATGCACTACGCGGCGTCAAGCCGATCGAATGGCGCTTGCTGACCAACCGCGAAGCCACGACGCTGCGGGAAGCGATTGAGCTGATCGATTGGTATCGGGCGTGCTGGGAAATTGAGATCCTGTTAAACGTGCTGAAGAAAGGTTGTGGTGTCGAGGCGCTGCAATCGGGCGCGATCGAACGGCTCGAACGTGTGCTGGCGTTGTTCCCGCTCGTGACCTGGCGGATTGCACATCTGATGCACATGCGCTGCAGCTGACCCGATCAGGACATCGAACTGTTCTTCAATCTCGATTAAATTCGCGGCGCGTATTTGGTGATCGACGCCAAGCAACGAGCCAGGCCCAAGCTCAATGAGGTGCTGCGCCTGATCACGCTTTCTCGGCCGCTAGGGCGACGGCGAAGCCGGTGCGAAAGCCATCTGGCTCGGACTCACAGAGGTTCATATCGATGCTAAAACATTGCAGAAATTATGTGCCGACGGTCGCGCGGCAGCCACAAAGGTACCCATAACCGCCGAACGAGTCGGTTCAACGTTGTGATGGGTAATCGTTCTCGATCCATCGGCAAATTGCAGCATATTGGACCAAGACCAGCGGCATCAGCACGATTACACATTGCCTATGTTTGCACTGACTATCCGACCATGTTTTTAAAGTTCTTGCATCAGCAATCGTTAGCTCACTTATTTCCGAGGCTGCGATATCGAGTCTTATGCAGGACACGGGACTTTCTTTGTATTGTAAGATCGTCGGGGCGTGTTCTTGGTCGCGCTTGGGCGGGGAGTTAGTCCGCAAGGTATAGTGCGCCTCGACGAACAAGTAACCCGGATACAGGACACCTCCCATGAAAATCGTCGTAACTGGAGCCACTGGTTTTGTTGGCCGGCATCTCGTGCCCGAATTGCTTTCCCGTGGCCACGAAGTTGTCGCGGTCGTGCGGGAGATTTCAAAAGCGCACAGTTTTCAGTGGTCCAGTGAGGTTCGCATCGTCGCCTGCGACATTGGCTGTATAGAGCTCAATTTCTTTGATTTGTTAGGGAATCAAGATGCTGTCATCCATCTTGCGTGGCCAGGGCTTCCGAACTATCAGGCGCTGTTTCACTTCGAAGAGAATCTGCCCGCCGCATATCAGTTCCTCAAGCAGTGTGTGATGGCGGGTGTTTCGCAAGTCCTCGTGACCGGGACATGCTTTGAATATGGGATGCGAGACGGGCTTCTCTCGGAGACGCTGGAATCCCAGCCCGCGAATGCGTACTCGCTTGCGAAAGACACACTTCGCAAATTTCTCGAGAACTGGCGTCAGCAGCAGTCATTCACCCTGCAATGGGCACGATTGTTCTACATGTACGGCGAGGGACAAAACCCGCGTAGTGTACTTGCACAACTTGATCGCGCGATTGACGACGGCGATGCTGTTTTCAATATGTCGGGGGGCGAGCAGTTGCGGGACTACCTGCCAGTGGCGCAAGTCGCTCAGCGCTTGGCCGTATTGATTGAGCATCCTGAATTGAGTGGCATAACGAACATCTGTAGCGGCGTGCCGATCTCCGTGCGTCGGCTCGTGGAGCGAAGAATTGCCGAGCGGAACACGCGAATTGCACTCAACCTGGGGCATTATCCCTATCCCAGCCATGAACCCATGGCGTTCTGGGGAGATGCACGCCGACTGCAGTTGGTAGCTGCTGGGATTTGAGCTGGTAGAGAGGCGTCGGAGTCGCGCCGGACGGACGAGGCATCCGGCGGCGCGGGATGTGGTAGCTCGGTTCGCCGGTATCAGGAAACGCGCATCGCCGGCACGGCGGCGGCAAATCGCCCCCCCCATTCTCTTATGTAGGCGTGCTGATCGGTGATCTCGTGGAGAATGTTCCAAGGCAGTACGAGAACGATATCCGGACGGTGTTCGCGGAGTGCGTCTGTCGGAAGAATGGGGATGTGGCTTCCTGGCAGATACTTCCCTTGTTTCGACGGCGCCGCATCGCATACATACGACAGCAGATCCGGCTTCACCCCAGCATAGTTGAGAAGCGTGTTGCCCTTGGCGGCCGCACCATACGCAGCAACTTTTTTCCCGAGTGCTTTCTGTTCGAGCAGAAACTTGAGCAGGTCATTCTTGACCTGATCGGCTCGCGACTGGAAGTTGATATATGTCGAAAGCTCCGCGAGTCCAAACTTAGCCTCTTCGTCCAGCACTCTGGCTACCGACGGATGATTTTCGCGTTTATCATCGTGGTGGCACCCGTACACGCGGAGGCTGCCGCCATGCGTCGAAAGCTCATCCACTTGCCACACGCGCAGGCCTGCGCGGGCAAAGATCTTCACTACGGTTTGAAGCGACAGATAGGAGAAGTGTTCGTGGTACACAGTGTCGAACTGGACATGCTCGATCAATCGCATCAAATGCGGGAACTCCAGTGTGATCGTGCCATGTGGCTTCAGCGCTGCTTTCAAACCCGCGGTGAAGTCATTGATGTCGGGAACATGCGCGAAAACATTATTACCTGCGATGATGTCCGCTTGTTTGCTTTCTGCGGCGAGTTTCTCTGCGAGTGCTTGACCAAAAAACTCACGCAGCACCGGAATGCCGAGACGTTGAGCTACTTCTGCCGTGCTTGCAGTCGGTTCGATACCCAAACAGGGAATACTCAATTCAACGAAATTCTTGAGCAAATAGCCATCGTTCGATGCTATTTCGATCACAAGACTGTCCCGTCCGAGGCCGAAACGCTGAGTCACCATTTCGGAGTAGGTTTTCGCATGCGCTAGCCAACTCTGGGAGACCGACGAGAAATACGCGTAGTCCGAGTTGAATAGTTCATGCGCGCGAGCATAGTCCTCGGTTTGAACAAGCCAGCAATGTTGGCAGACAAAAAGCTTGAGCGGGAAGTACGTCTCCGGTGCCTTCAGGTCGCTTGCTCTCAGATAGGCATTGGATGGCGGTGCGAAACCCAAGTCGAGAAAGACGTGTTCCAGGGCGCTTTGACAGTGTCGGCAGTTCATACAGTTATTCCGCGAAACTGCGGCGTTATAAGTGGGTGTAATTGATCTCGTTGAGAGACCTCGGCGACCGCCAGCGGCCATGTGATGCGCAGCGCTGGATCATCGTGTCGTATGCCACCTTCTGCGGAGGGCTCATACGACGCCGTATGAAGATATAGCAACTCGCTTTCAGGCTCGATAACTTGAAACCCGTGCGCGCATCCCTCCGGAATGACAAGCATTCTTCCGTTATCAAACGAAAGCTCCTCTGCGTGCCATTGCAGAAAGGTTGGCGAGTCGGCCCGCAGATCGATGGCAACATCCCAGACCTTGCCGCGAAGGCAGCGAACCAGTTTCATTTCCGCGTGTGGTGCGCGCTGGAAATGCATGCCTCGTACCGCACCCGCGCGCATTGTCCTGGAGTGATTGATCTGTGTAATGTGGCGTCCGCCGATTATCGATCCGAGCTCTTTGTCACAGAAAACTCTTTGAAAAATCCCGCGATGATCGGCAAAGGGCGTGGCGTGTGCAACCATCACGCCGGCAATGGCAGTAGGCGTAACGTTCATGCTCCACACCACAGTGTGCCGATAGCTGCGGCATCCTCAACATATTGGTCGAGTTGGCGCGCACTAACGACGTCGCCGGACGCGAGCCATGTCCGATACCAGTCGGATGTGTGCCTCAATGCGTCGTCGATGCCCCACACGGGTTGCCAGCCAAGCAACGTGCGCGCCTTCGTGCTATCGAGCGATAGCAAACGCGCCTCATGCGGATGACTCTGCGTCGTCATGTGCCATTTGATCTCGGGCCACGACTCTGAAATGCGCCGCAGCACATCGGAGACTGAACGATTGCCATGGGAGTCCGGACCGAGGTTCCAGGCTTCTGCAAAGCGATTCTGTTCTGTCAGCAGTTGCTCACCGAGAAGCAAATACCCGCTCAACGATTCAAGCACATGCTGCCACGGCCGTGTTGCATTCGGCGAGCGTATTTCCAAAGAGGTGCCGTTGGCCAGAGCACGGACGAGATCGGGTATTAGCCGGTCCTCTGACCAGTCGCCGCCGCCGATAACGTTGCCTGCACGTGCTGTCGCGACGAGCGGCGCGTTGGCCTTCGGCATGAGCGACGCACGGTAGCTGGCCACGACGAGCTCCGTCGCGGCCTTGGATGCGCTGTAGGGGTCGTGGCCACCCAGTCGATCACACTCGCGATAACCCCAAACCCACTCATTGTTTTCGTAACACTTGTCCGTAGTGACGACGACGATGGCTTTCACACTCGATGTTGTGCGACATGCTTCGAGCACGTGGCACGTTCCCATCACATTGGTTGCCCAGGTTTCGACGGGGGCGGTATAAGAACGGCGCACGAGGGCTTGGGCTGCGAGGTGAAACACGATCTCAGGCTGCGTTTCCTCGACGACGCGTGCGACTGCATCTGGATCGCGTATGTCGATCCGATGGTCAATGACATCGAGCTTTAGCAGATCCCAATGATTAGGCGTAGTCGCCGGCGCAAGCGATGCGCCAGTGACGTGTGCCCCAAGCTTCGTCAGCCAAAGCGCGAGCCAACTTCCTTTGAAGCCTGTGTGACCGGTCAGGAGTACCCGGCGATTGAGGTAGGCGCCACTGAACAGATTCACGACCAGACCCGCCACGGAGGAGTAGTCCGCCACAATTCTTCCAGATGGTTCTTGTCGCGCAGCGTATCCATTGCCTGCCAGAAGCCGCGGTGACGGTACGACATGAGTTGTCGTTCGGCTGCGAGCTTGGGCAGGGGCGTGGCCTCCCAACTCGTATCGTCGCCGTCAATGTAGTCGAAGATCTCGGGCTCCAGGACAAAGAAGCCGCCATTGATCCACGCGCCGTCGCCGGCGGGCTTTTCCTGGAAGTTCAAGACGGCATCGTCGTGGGTATGCAGTGCGCCGTAGCGACCCGGCGGTTGAATCGCCGTTATCGTCGCCAGCTTGCCGTGTCGTTGGTGAAACGCGACGAGACGGTGCACGTCAATGTCAGCGACACCGTCGCCATAAGTAAAACAAAACGTTTCGCCACCGACATAGTCACGAACTCTTTTTAGGCGGCCGCCCGTCATCGTCGCCGGCCCGGTATCGATCAACGTGACTCGCCAGGGCTCGGCGTACCGCTGATGTACTTCCATGCCGTTTTGCTTGCTCATGTCGAACGTGACGTCGGACGTGTGCAAGAAATAGTTTGCAAAGTATTCCTTGATGACGTAACCCTTATATCCGAGGCAAATCACAAAGTCGTTGATCCCGTAGTGCGAGTAGATCTTCATGATGTGCCACAGAATCGGCTTGCCGCCGATCTCGATCATCGGCTTGGGCTTCAGGTGGGACTCTTCACTGATTCGGGTACCAAACCCGCCGGCAAGAATTACGGCTTTCATAGATGGCATGGAATGCAGCAGTAACTGTTTCGGGTTGTATTGGACGACCAGGAATGCTCAGAAAGCAAGCAGAGTGTACGCGGCCGATTCTTTTTTGAAAAGCGAGCGCTCCGCGCATGGGGGAGCCTTACTGACAGTAATGTTTCGTGACCTGTGGAACGGCTACTCATGTATATCGTTATGCCGGACAAATCCGGCGAGGCCGCGGATCGGCACATTGCTGGGCGAGCGTGACGCCAGCAAGTGACTCCAGGTCGTTTGCAGGCCGCTTAGCCCGTCGCCGATCAGACCGTTCTCGTTCTTCACAAAGGCCCTCAGTAGAGGTTCGTAGACCACGAGTCGTCCGGTACCGGCGGCGAAGCTTCCGAGCCATGCGCCCAAACTTCGCGTCGCGAGATTCGCAGGAGCTGCTTTGAGTGCATCGACCAGGAACGTGCGACGTGCAATCAGAAGGTCAGGGGATACTCCATCCACGCAATGCGGTTTGAGTCCCAGGGAACCGGCGCAGGGATCGCTCATCGCACGGCCCGCGATCGTGTCGCAGAGTTGTCCGCTTTCAGTTGACACCAACGCGCCCCGCAGGACTCTTCCCGATGTGTCGATGAGCGGACCCGTAACGGCGACAACCTTGCTCACCAGCTCGAAGTGCTTCAGAGAGTCCCATATCGCTTGATTCTCGATTGCCGTGGCCGACGGCCCAACAAGCATCGAAAATTCGCTCTCGGAATGTTCCAGAAGATCGAGCAAAACGGCGATTCCTTGCACGCCCCTCGATGGCGGGGCAATTTGACGCGCAGCGAATGGAAACTGCTCAGGTCCGCGTGCATCAACGCCGAGCGATATGAGGTCTATCGACGGAGGTTCCTTCTGCAAGCGCTTAAGATAGAAGTCTTGAATGCCGAGATCGAATGGATACGGCGTAACCTCGTAAAGATCCGGACGACGGCGCTGCGCGATGCCGCGAAGCACTGCCTGGATGGACATTGCGCTTCCCGAGAAAGAGCTGCCACTGTTTGAGAGCGAGCGCGGATGCTGGCGCCAGTGGTATAGAACTTCTCGAATATGCATCGGGTCATGACCGCTTTCGACAAAGCGGACAAGAATGTCCCAATCTTGCGCGTACTCTGCATCACCCGATGTGAACACGCCTAGCGTGAGTGCCAATTGCCGATGGAACAGTATCGTGTGCCATATGTACGATTGGGCGAACAACAGTACGGGGTCGAAGTCTGGCCGATAGTAGGGATGATCCAACGCATCTCCGATTAGCAGATCTTCGTCGGAATAGAAAATGACCCGGTCGGGATTGCTCTTCGCAGCGTCGGCCAGTATGGCAAGGGCATCCGGCGTCAAGAGATCGTCGGCATCCATCGAGATCGCGAAGTCACCAGTTGCGTTTTCGAGACAAACGCGTAGCCCGCCATGAATGCCGAGATTCACTTCGTGGCGCAGTGTTCGAAGCAGCCCTTCTTCCTCGAAGGCCGCTAGCGCCTTGTCGAGATCGGCCGGTATCGGACCATGCGCCAGGACGATCCACTCGGACGCTCTGTGACGTTGTGCGCGCATGGCTTCCGCAGTTGCACAGAACAGCTTCGTATCGGTACGTTCGTACACGGTCGTCAATACCGATATCATGGGCATATCGTCCATAAGACGAGGAGCTAGTGCTGCAAAGCGCTGTTCGATGTGCTGTGGAAAAGAAACCGCGTGGGGCAAGCGAATCAGCGGCGCGCCGGCTTCCTCAGGCTGATAGGCGCGCTGTCCGCTGCGATCCAGGTGGCGAGCGTATCCGACCGGATTTCGCATCAGCCTGCTGAACACTTCGGTGAATTCAGCCAGTTCCTCCCGCGATGGTGCGATTTCCTCGCCGGCTCCCGCTTTCACACCAGTCAGTGGCGTATAGATCACCCGCCGCCCGACAATACACGCAAGAGCGCCGAGCCACGGACCGAGCATCGTCAAGCTGATTTCTGCTGGCAATTTGTCGAGGTTTTCGATGAGGAACTCCCGACTCACCACACTGTGGCGTGCAGACACAGCCGCGACCGAACGTGGCTTCCAGCTTTGCGCGAAGTATCCGGAGTTGCTGAGCGAGTTGCCACTTTCAGGGCAGCCAATTGAACCACCATAGCCGAATACATATCCCCCTTCACGAAGCACTTCGCCATCGTGAATGCGGCCGCCAACGATCGCGGAATCTGGGAAAAGATCGAAATGCATGAGCACTTCGTCTGCAAAGTCATCTTCGGTGAGTTCACATGCGCGACTTTGCAAGTGGATGTACCGTACGCCTGCGTCAACCTGACCGATTGCAGTGCGAAGGCCGTCGCGCGACACGCGTTGCTCGAGCATTATGGTAGCGATGAGGCCTTGAATATCGCTGACGCGCCTCGCGTTCTGAGAACCGTCGGCGCAAGCGTGGCGTTGCTTGAAACGGTAGTCTGGCGTGCCGTCGAAAAGCGGTGAAAGCGCGACCTCATATTTGTCGAGCTTGCCGCGTGCGTCGAGGAAGCGCTCGAGCGCGGCCTTGTGAGACGCGTAGATATAAGGTTTGGCGCGGTAATTGCCCGACGTCGAAGCAGCATGCATGCGCCACGAATAAAGCACCTCTGGGATATGAGCGGGCTCATATCCGGCGTTGAGGAACCGTATGAACGTATCCCAATCGTGGCATCCCTCGGTGGCCGGATCTGAGTAGCAGCCGAGTTCGAGTGCTGTCTTTCGATCGATTACGGTCAGATGGGCGATGTAACACGAATGGACGAACAGAACGGGATCCCAGTCCGGCTTCAGATAAGCATCACGATGCTTGTGTCCGTCGGTCTTGTCTTCATCGGTATATGCGACTCGCGGCATTCCTGCTTGCTCCAGGAAGCTCGTAGCTGTCCGCACGCAATCGGGGAACAACAGGTCGTCGCTGTCGACCGGAACAATATAGCGGCCTTGCGCCCGCTCGAGACACCAGCGCATGCCGCCGACTATGCCCAGATTGTGTTCCACACGTCCAAGGCGTACCCGGCGATCCCGAGCGATTTCGTTCAGGACTTCCCACGTTTCAGACCTCCTCGAGCCGTTGTCCAGTATCAGCCATTCGAAGTCGGTTGTCGTATCTTGACCGAAGACAGTGTGGGCAAGGTCGGTGACAAACGACGGGTCAGTATCATAGACAGTCGTGACCAGACTAAGGAGGCGCGGGGTGTTACCTTCGACATACCGTTTGCGACGCACTTGCGCCCGCCGACGATAGAAGTTGGGTTTGTTGTCGATGAAGTCGTTTGCACAAACCACGGAAACGGGAGGTGCGAGTTTCGGAAGCGTTTCGCGGCGTGACACGCCATCACGGTGCAATTCCGTGACCAGGGCTTCCACTGCAGGCGAAAGGCTTTCGGACCAGCTGCGCGGCAAACCCAGTTGTGGCGCTGTTTGCCGGCGACCACGATCGTCGCTCAGCGCCCGCGCGCGCGCGAGAGCCAGAAGCATGTCGCCGATTTCTGGTTCTGCACCGATCAGATTGGGCGAGAGTGCCACGAGGCGCGCTGCCGTCTTGCTTCCAAACACAGTGGTGACCGCCAGTCCTCCACATGCGGCCATTTCGAGCGGTGGATAGCTTGGATGCGGCGAGAGCATCGAGGATAGGAGAATGTCCGTTCCCCGCATCTGTTCTGCGTATGCTTCAAAGCCGAGCCAGCTGGCTGGCGTGAGCGTATAGCCACGGCCAAGGGGGATCGGATCAAACGGTTCTCCCATTCCGATGAACTCCCAGCCACCGTCACCGAAAAGACCTTTCTCGACGGCCGCACATAGAACAGCAACGCCAAGCCCGAAGAGATTCCGCTTTGCGACTGTAGGTCGCGCGTAGAAGAGCAGGCGGCGAGGCGACTGAGTGTTACGGTTCTCAGGATGGAAATACGATCGGTCAATCGCGGGCTCAAATACGATGGCTTGCCGGCTGAAGTCGGCATTCGAGTAGCGGCCTACCCCTCGACTAACCAAATGATCACGCAGAAGACTGGTGTTGACGATGGGGACATGATCGAAACTGTACGAGGCTTCGGCATCTGCGAAGTTCTCGTTGGCGCCATAGAAGAGCGTCTCGTAGTCTTGCACCAGATAGTAAATGCGCTTGCAGCGAAGTATGTTTGTCGCTGATTTCGCGGTCTGCGCGGTCCACCACGCGGTGGCCAGCAGCACATCGTTATAGCCGAGGGCCAACGGCTTCGTCCGGTCACTGCCATTGAAAAACTGGACGTCCAGAATGTCCGCCTGGAGGCCAGTCAACCGATGAAGGTGCGACTTGATTCCGTCGAGATCGTCATCGAGAGGTAAGTCAGTCGATACGAAATGGACCGGGATGCCCGCGTTGGCGAGTAACATGCCCAGGATATATGCCGTGTTGGGGCCGCCGGTGGCGTGTTGCACCTTAAGGGATGGCAGCAGGATCCTCAGGGTAGGAGTCGAACTCAGGCTCGGATCGACGAACACGCTGAGTGGTTGATTAGGCAGCAGAAAGCCCAACGCAACAGTGCCCGTGTTATCGCGACGCAGACGAAGAATCGTCTCGGCGGTCAGGTCCCCCGTTTCCTCATACAGCTTGATCGCTGCATCTAGTTGCTGTACTGCCTCGACTTTTCCATGCGGCAGTCGTCCTTCGCGGATCCCGTGGAGAACATAGTGCACCAGCGGATTGATTCCTGCCGCGGCTACGTCCGGATATTGCGAAACGTACCATTTCGTATCGAAGTCGGGACTTGGAGCGCGGCCTTCGGACGCACCGGACCATAGGAAGTGAACTAGCGGGTTGAACTGGGCATCGGCGACGTCCGGATTGGTTTCCAGGTACCAGGCGCTGTTGAACAACGGATGTGGGCTTCGTCCTTCGCGAGCGCCTGACGTGATGAAATGGACCAACGGGTTGAGTCCCGCTGTCGCAACGTCGGGATAGGTCTCGAGGTACCAGTCAGTGTCAAACAAGGGGTGGGGGTCACGTCCCTCGCGAGCGCCCGCCCTGATGAAATGCAGCAACGGGTTGTCGCCCGCTGCCGCGACTTCGGGATTGCTCTCGAGATACCAATGGGCGTCGAACAACGGATGCGGATCGCGTCCTTCGCGAGCACCCGACGTGATGAAATGGATCAAGGGGTTGAGTCCCGCTGTCGCTACGTCGGGATAGGTCTTGAGGTACCAGTCGATGTCAAACAAGGGGTGGGGGTCGCGTCCCTCGCGAGCGCCAGCCCTGATGAAATGCAGCAACGGGTTGTCGCCCGCTGCTGCGACGTCGGGATTGGTCTCGAGATACCAATGGGCGTCGAACAACGGATGCGGATCGCGTCTTTCGCCAGCACCCGACGTGAGGAAATGGATCAACGGATTGCCACCCGAGGCTGCCAGGTCCGGGTTGCCCTTGAGGTACCAGTCTGTGTCGAACAAGGGATGAGGATCGCGGCCCTCGCGAGCGCCTGACCTGACGAAATGCATCAACGGGTTGACGCCCGCTGCCGCGACGTCGGCATTGGTCTCGAGATACCAATGGATATCGAACAACGGATGCGGATCGCGTCTTTCGCGAGCACCTGAAGTGACGAAATGGACAAACGGATTGAGACCCGCTGATGCGACGTCGGGGTTGTGCTCGAGGTACCAGTCGGAGTCGAACAAAGGGTGTGGATTGCGGCCCTCCATCAATCCGTGTCGGAGGAAATGCGACAGCGGCTTTAGCCCTTTTTGCGGGACATCGCGGTTCGACGACCGATACCAACCGGAATCGAACAATGCAAATACGCCAAGACGCGGACGGCCGCCTGCCATCGACAGGAAACATAGCCTGAGGAATACTTTGTACCGCGAAAGCGAGGGGCGATTTTTCCTGGTCATGATTGAAAACTCGGAAACGCCGGAAGGAACGCAAGCTTCGGCGAAGGTTTGACACAATCGGACTTTTTCGAGGACCACTTCGTCATTCGCATTATCCAAAGAGTCTCAACGGGGCGCGTTGCGTTGAAGAATGGAATCGGCGTTTTTTTCCAGCCAGCGAAAGGCATCTCCGATGTTTACGTGGTTACCGATATCGTGATGGTATATCTTTGGCGGGTGGTGGATGTTCAACAACTCACTGATTCCGTAGACCACCATCGGCCGCGGCAGCGTCTTGACGCGATCTAGCATCACAAACGTCCATAGCAGTCTTTCGGCGTACTGTAGATCACGTGGATCGAAATCCGTCATTTTTTGCCTGAAGAATTGTCGGCTCAATGTCTTGTTATATGCACTGCTTTGGGCGAGCTCGAATATCTGGATCCGACGATAACGACGAAGATCGACACGCAAGTCAATGGAATCAGCCAAATGTTGCTTCACGAATAGTGCAGCTATCAACCAGTTTCTATAGTGGCCAGTGCCGGGATGGCGCAATGCGCGGATGATTTCGTCGTCTCCGGCAGCAAGCCTGGCTTCCGAAACCGATTCGCCGAAGAATTCGCGGAATCCTTCTTCCTCTCTGTCGTTTGCGTGAAAGAAACCGAACGAGCGCTTGGAGATGCCAATAATGACTTCAGCGGTTGGCGTGACAACTATCTTTTTGGCCGTCAAGAAAGTCACGAAACTGGCGAAGAAATCCGGATAGGGCGATTGGAAAAAAGCTGGTTCTGAGCCATTGCGCTGCACGAATTCGCGCCGCCAGACATAATGCTGAGCGTTGAAACTTATCAGATGCCGAAATCTAAGAGCCTGCTGTCCGAGTTGCCTTGCCTTTTGGTTATTGAGTACATAGGGGGCGGGGGAATCGTCAAACAGGCTGCTGTTGTTCACCGTGCACAGGTAGCCCTCTGCCTCATTGGGAAATACATCGGGGTACGCATAGTGATATGCCATGCAGTAAACGACGTCCGGATGCGAATGAGCTTCGATAATATCGCTCATCCTCTGAATGAAACCTGGCGTCAAGGCGTCGTCGTCGCCCAGCATTACGATGTAGTCGCCGGTCGCCGCTTTGAGCGCACGGTTCCAATTGTCGGTTACTGAAATCGGCGAGTCTCCGCGAATGTAACGGACCGGAACTGAAGTAATTGTCCGCACATAATCGATATAATTTTCACTGGAGTCGTTGTCGGAAATGATGATTTCCAGATTTCTTTCGTTCTGTGCCAGGACGGAGTCGACAGCGTGTTTTAATAGTTCGAGTCGATTTCGGCTCGGTAATAAAATCGAGAAAGACGGTCGCGACATTCTGTTTCCTGATCTCCAAGACATCATCGTTATTGGGTGGCGTGCTGGGATAAAATCAGCGCCTGCGCAGGAATCCTCGTGGATTCATCGTCAATAAGAATCGCTCGCACGAGCGATCGGCATAGAAGTGATCGTTCTCCGCCAGGAACAGGTCGACGGCTTCCCAAGGGCCGGGGCCAAATTCCGCATAAGTGGGGTGACCGTTTATGTTGGTATCCTCAACGACTAGGAAACCGCCCGGTTGAATGAAGCGCTGATAAAGCCGCAATTCCTGAAGGACGTGCTCGCATCGATGATCTCCGTCCAAGATGATAAGGATATTGCGTTTTCCATCCGCGGCTTTGGCGACCTTATCGATCACGTCATCGGCGATGCTGTCCCCCGTCAGATAGGTAATCCGAGGATGTCGCGGCCGAATCGGATCATGTGTGGCATCAATGTCGATGGTGATAACCTCTCCAAAGCCTGCCAGATCGCATACGGTCGCGAGGTACAGTGCACTACCGCCTTTGTACGTGCCTACCTCGACAATTAAATCTGGACGCTCGCGGACGATCAACTCTTGATAAACCCATAGATCGAGCGGGCACTTGAACATTTCGTAGCCCATCCATGAGAGGACGATGGTATGAAGACCGCGAAAGTTATCTATTTTTCGATAATACAAGTCTGAGAACGATTCGACTAGTTGTCGCTCCTCATTTGTCAAATTCGGTTCCGCAAAAGAGGCCCGAAATGTCCCCGGATGCATGCTTGTCCAAGGTGCTGCGGCATGTGCACCGTGTTCCATGCTTTGCGTGGCGTCCATGAGTTTTTGAATGCGCTTAAACATGATAGCTCCCATTGGGAATGTCGGTGCGCCCCGATACCGTATCTCCCCAAGGTCATGGTGTACGGCCGGTTAGGTGGCCACCGATCGTTCTCACATTCTGGCGCGCTCGCAAAAACGATTGGAGGTGCGGCATCGTCATTGAAGCGGGCCCTTGACGCTGAGGGGGCGTGGCCTGGATTAACGTCAAGTTGATTCGGTGGTGGGGGAAGGTGCACGCGGCTCTGGATCTCGCTTGGCTTCTTCGCCTGTCCAGTACTGATTCCATGTACGTAGCCGCTCGAACGCGATCGGCCGTATCAGGCAAACGTTCGTCACGCGCGTTACTTCGATGCGAGCTTCGCCGCTGAAATCGCGGATAGTAAAGAGTCGCCGTGACAATGCAGGTGCGCTGTTCAATGTTGTCAATCCGGTAGGGCTTCGGGGCGGCTTGCCAGGAAGTCGCAGGCCGTCATGCGAATACGTGACTTGATTTTGAGGCAAGCGTTAGTTGACCTGTTCCGCCGCGTCCGGTCAAGACACCGATATCAGGCGCATTGTTGCGGCGCCCGGAGCGGAAGCAGCATGCTCGAACATCATCATGGTGACGAGCGTGCCACACATGTTTGCGGGTGGATAGGTCGACTTTTCAGTTTGTCACCAACCGTTTGTCAATCGTGCGGGATCAAGAGAAGTCGCCTCTGCGTAGGCTTCATGACGCGCTGCCGCCAGCGCCAACGACTCTCGGGCAGTCCGAGGGCGGTCAGCATGCGAATGGGAGGAGCCGCGTATTGGAGCGGCTCGACTTGCTGTTTCGTTGTTTTTGCGCAACTTTCGTAGAATGTTCCGGGTAATTTGCTGTGCGGACGCAATACGGCATTTGCTTCTAGTGCGTCTCGACATGCCATGGAAACTAGCGTAACAAACAGCAAATTCGGTTGCCGAATCCGCAGTTTTTCAGCAAAATGCCTGCTCTTACGGCCCTCAAATTTAAAATTATTGTTTCACGACACATCGGTTTGTCAAAATGATTTCTTCAGATGAGCCGCGTTCCGAAAACGGGGGCTTATCCGTTTCTCTTGTCGTATTCAGGCCGGAAGAGCGGTTGTTGTCCTCCACTCTCGCCAGCTTGGGGGCCGCGTGCAGCGAATTGCGCCAGTTCCGCCCTGATGTCGCGATCAATGTATGCATCGTGGATAACGGCGATCTTCCGGAAATATCGCAGGCCATTGGCGCGTTGACCGGCTCAGGCGTGGCTTGCGAAATCCTGAGCGATCACGGCAATGTCGGCTATGGGCGAGGCCACAATCTGGCGATCCAGCGGTTCAAGAGCGAGTATCACCTCATTTTGAATCCGGACATCGATCTCGAGCGCGATGCATTGACAACAGCGCTCGATTTTTTCGATGCGAATCGGGAGGTGGGTCTTATCACGCCGCGAATTGGCGATCAGGAAGGGCGCATCCAGTATTTGTGCCGCCGCTATCCGACCCTGGTCGACCTGTTTATCCGCGGTTTCCTTCCGCGAAGCATTCACCGTCTCTTCGAAAAGCGGCTTGCGCGCTACGAAATGCGCGATCTGATCAACGAGCACGACATCGTCTGGGATCCACCCATCGTCAGCGGCTGCTTCATGCTGTTCCGGACGAGTGTGCTGAAGAAACTCGACGGCTTCGATCCTCGCTACTTCCTCTATTTCGAGGACTACGACCTGAGCCTGCGAACTCACGAACTCGCGCGTATTGCATATGCGCCCATGGTCCGCGTGCTGCACCATGGCGGCGGCGCCTCGCGCAAGGGTTCAGCGCATGTCCGCATGTTCGCCGCCTCTGCTTTCAAGTTCTTCAGGCGGTTCGGCTGGAGGTGGCTATGAGCCGCGTGCTAGTTACCGGCGCAAGTGGCTTTGTCGGACGTTCATTGTGCCGCGCGCTGACCGCCGAAGGCCACGCCGTGACCGCGCTCGTTCGGCAGCCGGGCTGTTGCACGGTCGGCGTGCGCGAATGGGTTCACGACAGCGAGAACTTCAAGGACGTATCGGCCGCCTGGCCGCAGGATTTGCGGCCCGATTGCGTTGTCCATCTGGCCGCGCGCGTCCATGTCATGCGCGATAGTGCGGCCGACCCGGATGCAGCGTTTCGCCAGATGAACGTGGGCGGGACGATGCGGGTAGCAGGGGCGGCGCAGCGCCACGGCGCGCGCCGCTTCGTGTTCGTCAGTAGCGTCAAGGCGCAGGCGGAGATCGATCCGGGGCGCCCGTTGCGCGAAGACGATCCGCCGTGTCCGCAAGACGCTTACGGGCGCTCGAAGGCCGAGGCCGAACAGAGCCTCACGCGCTACGGTGCGGAAACGGGCATCGAAATCGTCGTGGTCCGCCCGCCACTCGTCTATGGCGCCGAAGTCCGCGCGAACTTTCTGCGGCTGATGGACGCCATCGCCAAGGGCGTGCCGCTGCCGCTCGGCGTCATCGCGGCCAGACGGAGCATGGTCTACGTAGAGAATCTTGCGGATGCTCTGAAGCATTGCGTAACGGATCCGCGCGCGGCCGGCGGCTGCTTCAACGTTGCCGACGACACCAGCCTGACCGTGGCCGAATTGGCGCGCACTCTGGGCAGGCACCTCGGCAAGCCGGCGCGCCTCGTACCGGTTCCTGCCAGCTGGCTGCACGCGGCGGGGCGGCTGACGGGGCGTCAGGCCCAGGTGGAGCGACTGATCGGGAGCCTACGCCAGGATACGTCACATATTCGCGACGAACTCGGGTGGCAACCGCCGTACTCGACGGACGACGGGCTGGCTGCCACTGCGCGCTGGTACCGCTCGACGCATTGAGGGCAATCGATGCTGACTGCCGATCACGGGTTGTTTCCCTTGCCGACTGCCGTGCTGGTTGCGATTTCCGCCGCGATAGGCTGCGCGGTGCTGCTCTGGTTCTTGCTAACGACCGGCCTCGCCTGGCGGCTTGCGACGGACATTCCGAACGAGCGTTCGCTCCATCTACGTCCGACGCCGCGCGTCGGCGGCTGGGGCGTCGTTCCGGTGGCGGTGGTCGCTATTCTTCTGACGGCTTCGTCGCTCTGGATGATCGCATGCGCCGTTGTTTTCCTCGCAGCGATGTCCCAGATCGACGACCGCCGCGGGTTGCCGGCGCGCGTTCGGTTTGCCGGCCATCTCGCCGCGGTAGCCGTCCTGGTGGCGGTCTATCCTGCCGACGTACCGTGGTGGATGCTGACGAGCCTCGCCTTTTTGATGCTCTGGCTCGTCAATCTTTACAATTTCATGGACGGTGCCGACGGGCTCGCCGGCGGAATGGCATTGTTCGGTTTCGGTGGCTACGCGGTGGCGGCGCTGATAAGCGGGCATCCGGTGCCCCAGCTGGGCTTTGCGAGCGCGGCCGTAGCGGGTGCCGCGGCCGGCTTTCTACTGTTCAATTTTCACCCGGCGCGCATCTTTCTCGGCGACGCTGGCTCGATTCCTCTCGGTTTCCTGGCGGGCGCCCTCGGTTACTGGGGTTGGCGCGAAGGCGCGTGGCCGATCTGGTTTCCAGCCATGGTTTTCGCCCCGTTCATCGGCGACGCTTCGGTCACTCTGGCGCGTCGCCTCGTCCGAGGAGAAAAATTTTGGCAGGCTCACCGCGAGCACTACTATCAACGCATGGTTCGCTCGGGCATGGGGCACGCCTGGACAGCGCTTTACTGGTATGTAGTAATGCTCGCGGGCATAATACTTGCCGTTTCTACGCTTGGTCGGTCTGTGCAAGTGCAGTGGAGCTTCGTTATTGCATGGGCTGTCGTGCTCGTGCTGATAGGTGTCGCCATTGATTGCCGCTGGCGTCGCTTTCAATCAATTGCCTCCGAACAACCAAAGGTGTGACGCCGATGCTTCGAAACAAAGCCTCATGGCTATCGTTCAGCGCCTTCCTGTTCGATCTGTCCGCAGTGGTGGGCACGTGGCTTTCCGCCTATCTGATCCGTTTCAACGGTCCCATTCCCCACGATTTCTGGATGGGCGCGTTGCACGCGCTAGTCTGGGTCCTGCCGGTTTACGGTTTGATGTTCCGCATCTTCGGCTTGTACCGCGGCATGTGGGTTTTCGCGAGCCTGCCCGATTTGATGCGCATTTCCAAGGCGGTCATCGCGGGCGGGATCGTGGTCATGGTCGCCGCGGTGATGATCCAGCCGATTCCCATCGTCCCGCGCTCGGTCCTCATCGTCTCGCCAATCCTGTTGTTTCTCGTGATGGGAGGCGCCCGTGCGCTCTATCGCGCGACCAAAGAGTTTTACCTGTACGGCGGCCTCGTCGGCCAAGGCAAGCCTGTGATCGTTCTCGGCGCGGGCAACGCGGGCGCCACTCTTGCCCGCGAGCTTTCCCGCTCGGGCGAATGGCGGCTCGTTGGCCTGCTAGACGATGATCCCGCCAAGCATGGCCGCGAAATCTATGCCCATAAGGTGCTCGGTCCCATCAGCGATCTGGCCCACTGGGCCGAGACGCTGCGCGTCGAGCACGCGATCATTGCAATTCCGTCGGCCTCCGTCGACACCCAGCGACGCGTCGCCACGCTATGCGTGCGCGCCGGCGTGCGTGCAATGACGCTGCCCGCGCTCACGCCGCTCACGCAAGGTCAGGCGTTCCTGTCGCGCGTGCGGCAGATCGATCTCGAAGATCTGCTCGGCCGTGACCCGGTGACGATCGACACCGATCACGTCGCCGCGCTGCTGAAAAACCGCGTCGTGATGGTGACGGGCGCGGGTGGCTCGATCGGCTCGGAGCTGTGCCGGCAGATCCTGCGCTTCGGTCCCGTGCAACTGGTCGCATTCGACATCTCCGAGTTCTCGATCTATCGCCTGAATGAAGAACTGCGCGACAAGTATCCGGAAGTGTCGGTGGTGCCGATCATCGGCGACGTGAAGGACTCGCTTCTGCTCGATCAGGTGATGGCGCGCTACTGTCCGCATATCGTGTTTCATGCGGCGGCCTACAAGCACGTACCGTTGATGGAAGAGGTCAACACGTGGCAGGCGGTGCGCAACAACGTACTCGGCACGTACCGCGTCGCGCGCGCGGCAATCCGCCACGACGTCGCGCATTTCGTGCTGATCTCGACCGACAAGGCCGTCAACCCGACCAACGTGATGGGCGCGAGCAAGCGGCTCGCGGAAATGGCGTGCTCGGCGCTGCAGCAGCAGGGGGCGCGGCGTACGCAGTTCGAGACCGTGCGCTTCGGCAACGTGCTCGGCAGCGCGGGCAGCGTGATTCCGAAGTTCCAGGAGCAGATCGCGCGCGGCGGGCCGGTGACGGTTACGCATCCGGAAATCACGCGTTTCTTCATGACGATTCCCGAGGCGTCGCAACTCGTGTTGCAGGCGTCGAGCATGGGGCGTGGCGGTGAGATTTTCATTCTCGACATGGGCAAGCCGGTGCGAATCGCCGATCTAGCGCACGATCTGATCCGGCTGTACGGCTTCACCGAAGAGCAGATTCGCGTCGTGTTCACGGGCCTGCGCCCGGGCGAGAAGCTCTACGAGGAACTGCTCGCGGACGACGAAACCACCACGCGCACGCCGCACCCGAAGCTGCGCATCGCACAGGCGCGCGAGGTGCCGGACAGCCTGATCGACAATCTGCTGCCGTGGCTGATGCAGCATCGCGTGCCGGCCGACGATGAAGTGCGGCGCGATCTGCGGCGCTGGGTGCCGGAGTATCTGCCGGCGACGGCGACGACGCTGCGTAGTGTGGCGCCAGCGACGCGGGTGTCGTAGGCTTCCGCTGCCGCGAGTCATCGGAGAGTAGTCGAAGCATTGAATCAGTACCCGCGAAGGCAGGTCATTTGACCCGTTGAAATTGGCCGTCGGAGTCGGATGTTTATCGATAAGAGCCCCTACAGACATGCTGGGGCTTTTTTGGGGCTCTTCGCAGATTTCCGGGGAAGGTCTCTGTTCGGACCCGAAGCGGACTTGTGGCGCGAAATTGAATACCAATCAGCGGACGGTCAAATGCCGGTCAGCCAGAACTCGTGAGCGACGGATACCATCAAAGCACGTGCTCTCGCCAAATCCGCCAGTAGAATCCATGAATAACATTAATAAATTGAGCTCATGAGATTCGATCCCAATGGTCCCTCCATACCGGATATCCTTCTAGAACGCTGTGATGCTGGTCGCGTCGTGTTTCTGTGTGGTGCCGGAGTTTCGTCGCGATCCGGAATGCCGACCTTTGTCGGCCTCACTCAGTACGTCATAGAATTCTTCGACCCGCCAGCCGACTCAGAGATCATGGTCGCGTTCCGACCATGGCTGGACGGTCAATCTGCGGCGAATGTCCCACTCGATCAAATCTTTAATCTGCTCCACCTTGAATACGGTAAGGATGAAGTTAAGGAAGATCTGCAAAAGTCCTGGCATTGCCTTGCTGCTGAGCTATCCTGGAAACAGAGCGAATTAGGTGAGGGGCAACGTGATGACGCAGCTTGATCTTGGTCTGGACCTGTCAACGAAGCGCACGCGCAAGCGGGAATTTCTCGATGAGATGCAACGCGTTGTGCCCTGGTTGAAGCTGATCGCGCTGATCGAGCCGCACTATCCCACGGGCAAAACCGGTCGGCCGCCGTTCCCGATTGCAACGATGCTGCAGATTCATTTCATGCAGCAATGGTTCGGTCTGTCAGACCCTGCTATGGAAGAGGCACTCTATGACGTGCCGCTTTATCGCGAGTTCGCGGGTCTGGACGGCGCGATGGTTCGCTTGCCGGATGAAAGCACGATTCTCCGGTTCCGCCACCTGCTGGAGACGCACGGACTGGCGGTGCAAATGCTGGCGCTGGTCAATGAAATCCTGACGGAGAAAGGCCTGATGCTTAAGGCTGGGTCGGCAGTCGACGCTACCCTGATTGGCGCGCCCAGTTCGACAAAGAATGGCTCCGGCACGCGCGATCCGGAAATGCAATCCACGCAGAAAGGTGGCAACTGGTACTTCGGGATGAAAATGCATGTCGGCGTGGACGCCGACTCGGGCCTGGTCCATACGGTCATTGGAACGGCGGCCAATGTTCACGACATCACCGTAGCCCAAGCGTTACTGCATGGTGAAGAAACGGACGTGTATGCGGACGCCGGTTATCAGGGTATCGAGAAGCGTTGTGAGACTGACGCGGTTCGTTGGCATGTGGCAATGCGACCGGCAAAGCGCAGGAAACTGGATCTGAGCGACTCGTTGGACGCGATCTACGATCAGATCGAACGCCTGAAGGCGGGTATTCGGGCCAAGGTCGAACACCCGTTTCGCGTCCTCAAGCGGCAGTTCGGTTACCTCAAGACCCGCTATCGTGGTTTGATGAAGAACATCGCCCAGATCACCACGCTGTTTGCTTTGGGCAATTTATGGATGACGCGCAGAGCTTTGCGCAAAGCTTGAACACCGGGCCGATGAAGGTCATATGTCTGGTTGGAGCGCTCCGGCGCGCGGAAAAACCATGGCAATCAACTCACCAACATAGATCTGAACGCCGAGGCTGCATTCGATGTGAAAAATAACGTTTCAAAAGCGGGTTGTGCAGACCTTCCTTAACGCTCTGGTGACAGAGCGGTTGAGTGCTCCTCGAGAAAGCAAGGATCTTGGACGTGAGCACGGTCTGATTAAGCGCATTTCTTCGGGCCAGAGCGGCGTGCCACAGATTGTCACGACGAACTTCGACCGATTGTTCGAGATAGGGCAAGGGGGAGAGCGTCTGGCCCGGCATGTGCCGCCTGCTTTTCCCGACCTGAACTTCGGATCGAAGATAGAGGGGATCACCTATCTACATGGGCGACTGATGGACACAGTCTCTGAAAGTCACCCATACGTGCTGAGCAGCGCGGACTTCGGACGTGCCTACCTATCTGAAGGATGGGCTACCAACTTCATCAGGCACCTCCTCGAACGATATACCGTCGTTTTAGTCGGCTATCAGGCGGAAGATCCACCAGTCAAATATCTTCTTCAGGGTCTCAACCACGACGGCCAGTATGATCGGTCTAGACTCTTTGCCTTTGACCGTGGGCTTCCTGAAGAGATCGAAGCCAAGTGGCGTGATCGAGGTGTTACATCCATAGCCTATTCCGATCATCCGGACCTGTGGAAGAGTATGGAAGCGTGGGCTGACCGGGCCGACGATCCGCGTAGGTGGCGTGCATCCATAATCGCTAAAAGCCAGCAGGACCCGAAAAATCTGGCCTCTTATGAGCGTGGTCAAGTTGCGCATGTCCTTCGCACAGTACAGGGGGCAAGATCGTTCTCGGAGGCCGTTCCGGTACCCCACCCTGAATGGGTATGTGTGATGGATGCGAATGTCCGATCAGGCAAACGGAGCAGTGGCTACGACAGCGACGCGGAGACCTTCGACCCTGTGATCGCTTATGGGCTTGATGACGATCTGGAAGATATCCCTGAGGATGCTCGCAGACAGGGCGTCAATAACGATAATCTTTTAGTCTGGCGCAGCGAAGACGACAATCCACATGAGTTTCATCGGTTGGGCGGGCGACAGGTGGAAGGTTTCGAGGCGACGCCCATAAGGCTTGGTCACCTCGTCGCTTGGGCGAGCAAGTCCGTCGACAGTCCTGTGCTGGCTTGGTGGGCCATTCGGCAGAACGGACTGCATCCGCGACTGCTGCAACAGTTCGAGTGGCAAGTGGAGCATTCGAAGGCTCTCAACGAGCGTGCTCGTCATATCTGGAACCTCATCCTCGAATACCATCGAGACCCTCGCAATCGTCAGTGGAACAATGAATGGTTCGACTTAAAGAAACGGATCGATGCGGAGGGGTGGACGGCCAGTGTCCTACGAGAATTTCAGAGAGTTGCGACGCCGCGATTGGAGATCAAGCCACCGTTTGGCTTGGGTCAGTCCAGACCACCGTGGAGGCCCTGGGGGGAGATTCATCTCGGCGACCCAGGTCAGTTCGAAGTCGTTTTCCTTGAACGGCACAACGAAAATCTAGAGGTCCCAGACGATGTGTTGCCGCAGGTCTTTAGCATCCTGGAACAACATCTAACCGTTGCCTCAGAGCTACTGGGGGATATCGAGACCGTTTGCTTCCAGACACCGACCTGCTATCCGGACCGCGAAGTCGATGGGAGAGAGGACATCACGAAAGCCGCGGAGGTCGTGACTTGGTTCACCCAACTGTTTGACCGAATGGCGGCCAAGTGGCCAGTACTGGCGAATGCACATGCAACGACCTGGCCTGCGACAGACCAGTTCTTCTTTCGGAAGCTCAAGCTGTATGCGTTCAGCAAAACGGGTGCCTTCGAGGCCGCTCATGTTGCCGAAGAAGTCTTGTCCCTAGACCAAGAGACATTCTGGGACATCGATGTGGTTCGAGAGCTTCTTTTCCTACTAGTGGACCGATGGGGAAAGTTTTCTCAGGAGAACCGGAATCAACTCACTGACCGCATCTTGACGGGCCCAGATCAGCTTCCCCATTGGTCTGACGAGGAGTTCCCAGGGCTACGGGATGAGTTCGCCGCCAGATACGCCCGGTATCTCGAACTACAGGGTTGTGAGCTGACGGCTGATCGCAGTGAACACCTTGCCGAGATGATCAGAGGTATTCCTGGATGGAGCGACGGTTGGGCGACCTCGACGGTGATCGAGTGGGGCTCTCACGTGGGTTGGGTCGGTATAGACGAAAAACCCGACGCAATCTTGGACCTTCCCGTAGACGAGGTGGTATCTAAAGCAAAGGAAGACCTGAGGCGGGACTTCGGCAGCTTTACCGAGAGGCGACCCTTCACTGGTTTGGTAAAAGCCAATCCGCGAAAGGCGTTGTCTGCGCTGACGATTGCAGGAAAGGCTGGCGACCACCCAGAGGCGTTCTGGTCGTCCATGATCAATGAACTTCCCGCAGCCATCACGCCCAGGCTGAGACGGGTATTACTGAACCGGGTAGCGCGACTGCCACATTCAGTTGTCGCCGAACTGCGCCATACCTTGGGCCGATGGCTCGAAAAGAACCTGGTTGCGATCCTTGAGTTTGACGATGATCTCGGTTGGGCAGTCTACGATCACATCGTCGATGGCATCCTGAGCGGTGGAGCAGATGCAGCGAAGAGCGGTTTGGGCGATGTCCGGCGAGGTGGAAAAGCCATTCAACAGTCCCGGCGCACATTCGGCCATGCGATCAACGGCCCCGTCGGCATGTGTGCTAAGGCCCTTTTCCACGCAGTCCCTAGAGAGAAAGAGGCTTGTTCACTAATTCCCAGACCACATCAAGTCTCGTATCGAGCGCCTCTTTGCGGCATCAGGTGAGGGCTCGGATCACGCCGTGTCGATAGCAAGCGCACAACTGAATTGGCTCATGTTCGTCGATCCCGCCTGGACTGAGGAACGTCTTATTTCAATGTTGGCGTTTGAGCATCCAGCTTCGGAACCCGCATGGAACGGGTTTCTTCGTAGCGGGCAAGTGCCTCGGCCGCCGTTGGCAGAGATCATCAAACCGCTCCTGCTTAACTTCTTTCCGTGGGTCGAAGGATTTTCTTGGGATCGCGACCTCTCGACGGTAGCCGCTGAATGGCTAGGCTTCATGCGGGTGTTTCACCCGAATGAGCCGAGCGGTCTTTCACGACGCGAAATGCGTTCAGTCTTTCGAGCGATGTCTGACGATACCCGAAACCGGTTCATATCCTGGTTGGGCCTGGTTGGACAAAAGAATGAGAACGGCTGGGCCAAACACGTCATCCCGCTAATCAACGAGGACTGGCCGAGAGAGCGCCGATACAGGACCTCTGCATCGATGCGGGCATGGATCGGCCTGCTTGATGACACCGGCGATAGTTTCCCGGCCGTCTACGACGCGGTGAAAAAGTTCTTGGTGTCGGTGGAGACAAATGACCATCCGTTCTACCGGTTCACCCGAGAGATCAATGAGGAAAAACCGATCACCGCTCTATTCCCTGAAGCGACGCTGGATTTGATGAACAGAACTACACCTCAGGTCCTCACCCGTCCGCCGTACGAGTTACCGAAGGTGCTAGCACTGATTGCGGAAACCGAACCTGATCTGACATCAGATCCACGCTATTTGCGCCTTATAGATCTTGTTGAACGAAGCTAGATCTCGGTCTTTATGGAGGACAATCCAGTGAATCGCCCCGGATCTCCTAGACACTCAATGCCCGCTATTGGGCGACTACAGCCTATCTGCAATAGGTCTCCCCGGAAATCCGCGACGAACTTTTTTTTCCCAGGAGAGTTTGACGAACATCGCGCACGCCCCGGCTTTTCGGAGTCGTCTGAAGCCTGCGCCCAGCACATACACCTAGCATTGAACCGTCGCCGCCCGGTATGTCATTCCCGCTGAGGTGGCGGCCCTGTTGGCTCTTTTTCTGTGATGCAAAGGTATTGCGCGCCCCTGTGGCGCTTTTTTTTGTCCAGGCGAAAGAGGCGGCAATTCCGGAATCGACCTGTAGCGCGCCAGCGGCACGCGCGCTTACGGTCAAGGTTCACCAACGGGAGGAATCTATGCAGGACGCAATGACCTACAGCCAGCGCAATCAGGAGGCGTGACACATGGCCCACACGGGCAAATTTTTCGTGAATAACGAGCCACTATCACCGCTCACCATTTCTGGCATCAGCACATTCAAGGCGTATTCAGGCAACAATCAATACCGCAATCGGGGCGGCTGCACGATGGTACCTAATGATGGGCCGCTCCCTGCCGGTAAATACTGGATCGTGGACCGCCCCACGGGCGGCATCCGTTCTCAGATGTTTGCATCGGCAAAAGATGAGTGGAATGCAGCAATGGGTCACCCATTGAATCACGGTGAGTGGTTCGCGCTGTATCGTGATGATGGGACGATCGATGATGTGACGTGGATTAATGGCGTCAAACGCGGGCAGTTCCGTTTGCATCCGGCAGGCGGACGCGGGATTTCGCTTGGCTGCATCACGCTGCCGAGCCATAGCGATTTCATGAGAATCCGCAACGCGCTGCTGCACACGGTCAAAATCCCCGCGCGCAGTTCGGGCCTTCTCGCCTACGGAACAATTGAGGTCATCACATATGGCAACACTTGCCCGTAGGGTGTTCAAGGTCGCCCTGTTTATCGGCCTGTGCTATCTCTCTCTGCTCTATGTCCGTCCGTACCATTATGAGTGGACAGAAAGCGAGTCGCGCGCATGGTTTGGTGCTTCGCGTTGGCTTGGTGTCCGCGATCCCGAAGATTTGTATTTCGTGGTGTGGGTGACGATTGAACTGATCGCGGCGGCGCTGCCGTATGTGGCGATCATGAAGCTATGGCGGTGGTATCGCACGAAGTAGACGAAAGCCCCGACGACGGGGCTTTTTTTATCCCGTGCATTGATGAATTTCGCTCACCGCTTCCCCTTCCTCACCACCATCCATCTCGGCGACTTGAACCGCACGATGCTCACGTAAAGCCACACATAAGTCGCCGCGAACACCACGACGAAGCAGAACAGATGCAGCGTGTGCCGCCAGAACAGCGTCGCCGGCACGACCGCGATCAGGCACAGCAGCCACAGATACGGCGAGGTCAGCGAGTTGCGGCGCGTCAGCTCGCGCGCGGTGCGCGCGCCGACCGCCCAGCGCATCAGCCGCTTGTAGACCAGCATATGCAGATGCACGCCATCCGGAATGCCCGGCGACATGCCGCGAATGAACTTCTTGCGGTAGATCGAGAAGCAGGTCTCGAAGATCGGGTACATGAAGAGCAGCACCGGATACCACGCGGATACGTCGCGATTGCGCATCACGAGCAGGATCGACAGCTCGGCGAGCATGAAGCCGATGAAGTAAGCACCGCCGTCGCCGAGAAAAATCAGCCCGGCCGGGAAGTTCCAGATGAAGAAGCCGAGCACCGCGCCCATCATCATGAACGACGCGGACAGCACGACCGGGTCGTGCACCTGGAACGCCACATACGCGAGCGACGCGAACATCATGAACGCGACCATCGACGCGAGGCCGTTGAAGCCGTCGATGATATTGATCGCGTTGGCGAGCGCCGCGACCGCCAGCACCGTGACCACGAACGAGATCGCCGCATATGACAGCAGAAAGTCGAGCGGCGGCACGCTGATGCGCGTGACCGCGATGTCGAGAAAGAACCAGGCGAGCGCGGCGGCCGCCATCGTGCAGATGAGGCGTGCGAGCGGCGACACGCGCTTGGTCAGATCCTCGACGAGCCCCGAGCCGAACGCCGGCATGCCGCACGCGACCAGCCCAAGAATGCTGCCCGATACGGCCGGATACGCGCGATGCAATTGCACCGCGGAGACGATCAGCCCCACCAGAATCCCGATCCCGCCGATGCGCGGCACCGGACGCACGTGGAATTTCTGGACGCCGGCCAGATCGGTGTCGGTCGAGAACTTTTCATGCAGATGCGCATAGCGCACGATCAACAGCGTGATCAGCAGAGAGACGAGAAAGCCGAGCGCGAAACTAAGCATGAAAGTGGGCCTGAGCGAAGACGCGGAATTATACAAACGAAACGTGCGGCGGCCGGCGCGCGGCACGGGCGCGAAGCTTTCATCCAGGCCAGCAAAAAATCCCAGATAGCGAGACCGAAGCGGCCCGCACAGGCCCGTGAGCGCTCGCTCCTCATGGATTCCCCCTATGCGGCGCGCGCGCGCCGCAACCGTAAACCTGGATGCGACGAAGTGTAAGTCGCGCGCAACAAAGGCGTTCCGGAGACCCAATGCTAAATAACATCACAATTCGTGGCGGACTGACGCTCGTGATCAGCGTATTCGTCGCCTTCCTTTTGACGGTGATCGCTGTCGGCTACGGCGCGCTGAAGCTCGCCAACGACAGCCTCGACGACACGCAGCGCAGTGCGGTCGCGCTGTCGCATCTGAAGGCGAGTTCCGAGAAGCTTCTGCAGGTGCAGCTCGCATTGGGCACCTATCAGACCTTGTTCAGCGTCGGCAAGCAGACCGACGATCTGCTGCCGGCCGCGCACAAGGTGCTGCTCGAATCTAACCACGACTTCCGCAACTACATGGCCGGCCCGTTCGAGAGCGACGCCGAGCGCAAGCTCGCGCAGAGCGTCGGCGACGCGCGCGCGGCGCTCGTCGACAAGGCGATCGAGCCGGAATTCAAGGCGTTGACCGATTTCGACTTCAACACCTTCCGCAACATCCAGGGCGACACGGCGAACAGCCTGTACGCGTCGTACTCGAAAGCGATCGACGCGCTCGAAAAAGCGCAGATGGACAATCAGCATCAGCAGGCCGCGACCGGCGCGCGACGCTTCCAGCTCGCGACAGTGCTGTTCGGCGCGATCGCGGTGATCGCGCTCGTGATTGCGGTGGGCGCGCGCGTCGCGTTGTCGTCGGCGCTGATCAAGCCGGTCAACGCGACGGTCAAGCACTTCGAGCGCATCGCGGCCGGCGACCTGAGCGGCGCGATCAAGGTGAAATCGCGCAACGAGATGGGCCAGCTCCTCGGCGCGCTGACGCGGATGCGCGACGGCCTCGTCGAAACGGTCGGCAAGGTGCGCGGCAGCACGAGCGCGATCACACAGGGCGCGAACGAGATCGCCTCGGGCAATGCCGATCTGTCGGCGCGCACCGAGCAGCAGGCGGCCGCGCTGCAGCAGACCGCGGCGAGCATGGAGCAGCTGTCGGCGACCGTGAAACAGAACGCCGACAACGCCAAGCAGGCGAACCGCCTCGCGCACGGCGCGCTCGATACGGTCTCGCGCGGCGGCAAGGTGGTGTCGCGCGTGACGGAGACGATGGACGGCATCAGCCAGTCATCGCGCAAGGTCACGGAGATCATCGGCATGATCGAGGGGATCGCGTTCCAGACCAACATTCTCGCGTTGAACGCGGCCGTCGAAGCGGCGCGCGCGGGCGAGCAGGGACGCGGCTTCGCGGTGGTCGCCTCGGAAGTGCGCAGCCTCGCGCAGCGCTCGGGCGCGGCGGCCAAGGAGATCAAGGAGCTGATCGGCGAGTCGGCGGCAAAGGTCGAGGAGGGTGCCTCGCTGGTGTCGGATGCGCAGAAGACGATTCAGGAAGCGCTGACGGCCGTCGAGCGCGTGACCGGCGTGATGAGCGAGATCGAGGCGTCGGCGCTCGAACAGAGCGACGGTATCGAGCAGGTCAACAAGGCGGTGTCGCAGATCGACGAGGTCACGCAGCACAACGCGGCTCTCGTCGAGCAGGCGGCGGCCGCGGCGAAGTCGCTGGAAGAGCATGCGATGGCGTTGCGTGATGCGGTCGCGGTGTTCCAGCTGGAAGGGGCAACGGCGTAACGCGTTCAGCAGCCACGGCGCTCACCGTTCTGACGAGGTGAGCGCCAAAGCAAACGGCGGCGGCATCCGCGCTACACGAATGACGCCGCCGTTTTTTTAACGGGATGCGCTGGTGCCGAAGCGCTTTATGCAAACCCCTGCGGATTTGTGGACTGCCAGCGCCAGTGGTCCGCGCACATGCGCTCGATGCCGAACTGCGCGCGCCAGCCGATGATTTTCTCGGCCGCGCTCGGGTCCGCGAAACACTGCGCGACGTCGCCCGGGCGGCGCGCGACGATCTCGTACGGCACCGGCCGCCCCGACGCCTTCTCGAACGAGCGCACCACGTCGAGCACGCTATAGCCCTGGCCCGTGCCGAGATTGACGACGAAGCTCGCATCGCGCTCGACGAGCGCATCGAGCGCGGCGAGATGCCCGCGCGCGAGATCGACCACGTGGATGTAGTCACGCACGCCGGTGCCGTCGGGCGTCTCGTAGTCGCCGCCGAACACGCGCAGCTTGTCGAGCTTGCCGACCGCGACCTGTGCGACGTACGGCATCAGGTTGTTCGGAATGCCTGCCGGATCTTCGCCGATCAGGCCACTTTCATGCGCGCCGACCGGATTGAAGTAGCGCAGCGTCGCGATGCGCCACGACGGGTCCGACACTTCGAGATCGCGCAGGATCTGCTCGGCGATCAGCTTCGATTGACCATACGGATTCGTCGCCGACAGCGGGAACGATTCGTCGATAGGCGAGCTCTTCGGCACACCGTATACCGTTGCCGACGAACTGAACACGAACTGCTTGACGTTGCGATCGCGCATCACGCCGAGTAGCGTCAGCAGGCTGCCGACGTTGTTCGCGTAGTACTCTATCGGCTTCGCGACCGACTCGCCGACCGCTTTCAGCGCCGCGAAATGAATCGCGCCGGTGATCGGATGCGCATCGAAAATCCGCTGCAGCGCGGCTGCGTCGCGCGCGTCGTCGTCGTAGAAGCTCACCGCACGGCCGGTGATTTTCTCGACGCGCCGCACCGCTTCGCGCTTGCTGTTCACGAGGTTGTCGATCACCGCGACGTCGTAGCCGCCGTTCAGCAGTTCGACGCAGGTGTGCGAGCCGATGAACCCCGCGCCGCCCGTTACCAGAATCGTGCCCTTCGTGGTCATGCTGTTGCTCCCATTAAAGTAAAACACCCGTGATTTTTTGCACCAGGTCTTTATAGGTTTCGACGACCATGCGTTCGTCGAATTCGGTTGCGACTTTCTGCCGGCCGCGTTCCGCCATCGCGCGACGCTCCGCGCCGCTCATGTCGAGCATGCGCGCGAGACTCGCGGCGAGGCTCTGCGCATTGCGCACTTCGCACAGCAAGCCGTTGACGCCGTCGGCCACTACTTCGCGGCAGCCGGGCACGTCGGTCGCGACGATCGGCCGGCCCATCGCCGACGCTTCCATCAGCGTGCGCGGCACGCCTTCGCGATACGACGGCAGCACCACGCAATCGGCGTCCGCGATGAACGGCCGCACGTCGTGCGCCTCGCCCAGATATTCGATCACGCCTTCCTGTTCCCACGCGGCGACTTCGTCGCGCGTGATCGCGCTCGGATTGTCGACGCCGACCGGGCCGAGCAGCTGAAAGCGCGCGTGGCGGTAGCGCGCGCGCAATTGCCGCGCGGCCTCGACGTATTCGCCGACGCCTTTGTCCCACAGCAGCCGCCCGATCAGCAGGAAGCGAAACTCCGCGCGCTCGCGCAGCGGCGTGAACGCGAACTGCTCGAGATCGACGCCCTCGCCGTGCAACAGCCGCGCGCGCTCCGGATGCACGAGCAGCTTGCCGTCGATGAACGCGGCCTGATCGTCGCGATTCAGGAACCACACTTCACGCGGAAAGCGGAACGCAAAACGATACAGCCTTTTGGCGATCTGCGCGGCGCGGCTGTGCTGGATGAACACGTAGCCGAGCCCGGTGGTGACCGCCACCGACTGCACGCCAGCCAGCTTCGCGGCGATCGAGCCGTAGATGTTCGGCTTGATCGTGTAGTGAAACACGACATGCGGACGGATGGTTCTGTACTGCCGATACAGCGCGACGAGCGTGCGCAGATCTTCGCCCGGACTCGTGCCTTTCGACGCCATCGGCAGCTCGATGCAACGGCAGCCCATCGCGGCGAGCAACTCGAACGTGCGGTCGCGCGGCGCGAGCACCGTCACGTCGACGCCGCGCCCGATCAGCGTGCGGATCAGCCCTTGCCGATAGGTATAGATTGCCCAGGCCGTGTTGCAAACGAGTGTAATGCGTAGCGCGGGCGTCGACTTGAAAGAGGGCTTCATGCGAAGAAATGCCGGGCGTTGAATGAAGTGTGGACCATTGATACGAATACAGCGCCCTACGATGCGGCGCGAACCTCAGCGAATGAAGCGACAGCGGCAACGACAGCGACAGCGACAGCGCTCACACGCGGCGCGACTCAACGGCTCGCGCGCGGCGTGAGCAGCGCGCGCTTGACCCGCTGCAACGTGCGATAAGGCAGCATCAGATGCAACAGATTCTTCGCGAGGCCCAACCAGTCGTACGGATTGGCCACGTTGAAGTAGCGCAACTGCAAACGTAGCGTCGAACCGATCTGCCGGCGCCGTTTCGTCGCGCTGATGCCGCCTTCGTTCAGCTCATAGAAAAGGCCGAGTTCCGGCAGATTCGCGCAGTCGTAGCGTTCCATCAGACGAACGAACAGATCGAGGTCCTCCGCCGAACGATACGCGGCGCGGTAGCTGCCGACTGTGCGGACGGCATCGATACGCAGCATCATCGACGGATGCGCGAGGCACGAGCGGAAAAAGCGCTGGCGCCGGATCACGTTCGGCTCGGCCGGCGGCGTCAGCATGAAAAGCGGCTCGCCCGCGCGCGTGACGACCTGGGTCCACATGCCGAGGCCCGCCACGTTCGGATGCGCTTCCATGAACGCGCGCTGCTTCGCGAGCCGCTGTGGCACCGCGCGATCGCCCGCGTCGATGCGCGCCGCATAGCGAAAGCCGCGCTGCGCGAGCGCGTCGATGCCGGTTCGCAGCGCACGCTCGATGCCGCCGTTCTGCGCCATGCGCAGCACTTCGATCTTCAGGTTCGGCAGCGTGGGCGCGACGATCGGCGGCGTGCTGCCGTCATCGACGATCAGTACGTGCACCAGCGCACTTTCTTCGAACGACGCGAGCGTAGAATCGACGTCCGCCTGGCCGTTATAGGCGGGTATCAGCACCGCGACGTCGTCGAGCGTGGTTTGCGCGGTGGCGGATGAATTCGTCATGGGCGCAATTTGAAACGGATGTAATAAAGATTGACCGAGACGGCCGCCAGATAGCCGGCCGCGAGGCCGACGAGCGCGCCATACGCGCCGAGCCGCGGGATCGCCAGCAGATTGACCGCGAACGCGACGGCGAGCGCGAGCAGCCACTTGGCGAGCAACACGAACTTGGCCTGATATTTGAGCACGACCAGATTGCCGATCGCCTCGACGCCGGCGGGCACCGACAGCCACACGGCCCAGCGGAAGATTTCGATCGCGCCTTCGAAGTCCGGCCCGAACACACGGCGGATGATGAAACCCGCGAGCAGATCGAGCACGAACGCGCCGCACACCATCAGCACGGCGGTCAGCGCGGTGAGCCGCCACATGTTGCGGCGCAGTTGCGCGATGCCTTGCACGCGGTAGACGAATGCGGGCGCAATGGTTTGCGCGAGCATCAGCGCGAGCGTGATCCAGTTTTCATTCAACTGCTGGGCGGCCGAGTAGCGTCCGAGGTCGGCGAACGAAATCGCGCGCTCGAGCATCAGCCGGTCCAGTTTCAGAAACAGATACATACAGATCAGCCCGAGCCAGAACACGGTGCCCGCGCTCGCGAAGTGCTTGAAGAGCGAACGTTCGACATGCCAGCCCAGCTTGCCGCCATGCCGGCGCATGAAGTAGAGCAGCAGCACCGCGCCGATCGCCGCCGATTCGAGCGCCCACAGCCAGCCGAAACGCGCGGGCGCGGCCGTCGCGCGCACCAGCAGATAGACGAGACCCGCCTTGATCACCGCGGTGCTCATGCTGGTCAGCAATTGCGGCTTGCTGTAGGTCATGCTTTGCAGCCACGCGTTGATCACGCCGACGAACGGCTCGCGAAACAGCATCGTCACCGCGAGGCCGGCGAGCATCGCACCGACGAGCGGTTCGAAGAAGTGCAGCGCAATGCCGAGCCACGTAAGCAGCAGCGCAACGGCCGAGACGGAAAAGCGCAACGCGAACGCGCTGCCGAGGACGGTGCCGAGTTGTTCGGGCGGCCGGTTGACGATGGTCGGTACGAGGATTTCCGCGCCGCAGACCCAGGTGATCGGCGACAGCACCAGCAGCAGCGTATTCGCGTACTGCCATTTGCCGAAGGTTTCGGGCCCGAAGTAACGCGCGAGCATGCCGCTGATCACGATTGCGACGCCGATCTGCGTGAGCCGTTCGAGACCCAGCCAGACGATGTTCGTAAACGCTCGGGTGACGTCGGGATTGGCGAAGCGCTTGAGTGTCAGCATCCGTTGGCCGCTCGCCGCTGCGCGTCGGTCAAGCCGCCTCGTACGGCCATGCATGCGGCGCTATGCGCATTCGCCCGCCCGGCCGGCAGCCATGGCAACTTTACAAAAGGAGGGCGTCTAAGCATTAGAATGGCGGTATTCAGGCTGGTCAGAAAAGCGCAATTATAAGTTGGAACCGGACCGCTTCCGGCAAGGGCGCACCGAGGCGCGGTAACACGTGTTTTTAACGCGAGTATTACCGTGGTTTTTAACGCGAATTTTTACCGCGTTTTTGCCGGCGATTGTTACCGGTCGAGGTCGGTCCGCAGGTCAAAATTTTCCATTGCACGCAAGTGAGCCAACATGATCTCCAAATCCATTTTCAAGGCGTATGACATTCGTGGCGTCATTGGCAAGACGCTCGACGCCGACGCCGCGCGTTCCATCGGTCGCGCATTCGGAAGCGAAGTGCGCGCGCAGGGCGGCGATGCGGTCGTGGTCGCGCGCGACGGACGCCTGTCGGGCCCCGAGCTGATCGGAGCGCTGTCCGACGGCCTGCGTGCGGCCGGCGTCGATGTCGTGAACGTGGGTATGGTGCCCACGCCGGTCGGCTACTTCGCGGCGAGCGTACCGTTGAAACTGGCGGGCGGCGAGCGGCGCGTCGACTCGTGCATCGTCGTGACGGGTAGCCATAATCCGCCGGACTACAACGGCTTCAAGATGGTGCTGCGCGGCGCGGCCATTTACGGCGAGCAGATCCTCGCGCTGCATCAGCGCATCGTCGACGAGAACTTCGCCGACGGCAGCGGCAGCTACACGGAGTACGACATCGCCGACGCGTATCTCGAGCGCATCGCGAGCGACGTGAAGCTCGCGCGTCCGATCAAGATCGTCGTCGATACCGGCAACGGCGTGGCCGGTGGGCTCGCACCGAAGCTGTTCAGGAAGCTCGGCTGCGAACTCGTCGAACTGTTCACCGAAATCGACGGCAACTTCCCGAATCACCACCCGGACCCGGCGCACCCGGAGAACCTCGAAGACGTGATTCGCGCGCTGAAGGAAACGGATGCGGAAATCGGCTTCGCGTTCGACGGCGACGGCGACCGCCTCGGCGTCGTCACCAAAGACGGCCAGATCATCTACCCGGACCGTCAGCTGATGCTGTTCGCCGAAGAAGTGCTGTCGCGCAACAAGGGCGCGCAGATCATCTACGACGTGAAGTGCACGCGCAATCTCGCGAAGTGGGTCAAGGACAAGGGCGGCGAGCCGCTGATGTGGAAGACCGGCCACTCGCTCGTGAAGGCGAAGCTGCGCGAAACCGGCGCGCCGCTGGCTGGCGAAATGAGCGGCCACGTGTTCTTCAAGGACCGCTGGTATGGTTTCGACGACGGCCTGTACACGGGAGCGCGGCTGCTCGAGATCCTCACGCGTGTCGCCGACCCGAGCAAGCTGCTGAACTCGCTGCCGAACTCGCACTCCACGCCCGAGCTGCAACTGAAACTCGAGGAAGGCGAGAACTTCGAGCTGATCGCGCGTATGCAGCAGAACGCGAAGTTCACCGGCGCGGACAACGTCGTGAAGATCGACGGCCTGCGCGTCGAGTATCCGGACGGCTTCGGCCTCGCGCGTTCGTCGAACACGACGCCGGTCGTGGTGATGCGTTTCGAGGCCGACAACGACGCGGCGCTCAAACGCATCCAGGACGACTTCCGCCGCGTGATTCTCGCGGAGAAGGCCGATGCGAAACTGCCGTTCTAACGGCTGATGCGGTGCGGCGCTTCGAAGTTCGTTAAGACGGCTCGAAGCGTCGCCGCTACCGAACGCGGCGCGGGTTGCCTTACCGCGCCGCGTTTTTCATTTCTTTCATGGACGGCGCGCTAGAATTGCGGTCCTTTCAACGCATCTTCGATGCCGGATAGCCGGTTTTCCCACTCTTGAGCGCGCAAAAGATACTGATCGTGAGGGTGTCGTCGCTGGGCGACGTCGTTCACAACATGCCCGTGATCGCCGACATCCGGCGCCGTCATCCCGACGCGCAGATCGACTGGCTCGTCGAGGAAAGCTTCGTCGGGCTCGTGGAACTCGTGAGCGGTGTGCGGCGCGCGATTCCGGTGTCGCTGCGGCGCTGGCGCAAGCGCATCCTGTCCGTCGACAACTGGCGCGAGATCGGCGCGTTTCGCCGCGCGCTCGCCGCCGAGCACTACGATCTGGTGATCGACTGCCAGGGGCTCATCAAGACCGCGTGGCTCGCGAACATGGCGCGCGGACCGCTCGTCGGCCTCGGCAACCGTACCGACGGCGCCGGCTACGAATGGCCGGTGCGCTTTTTCTACGGGCGGCGCGTGCCGATCGCGCCGCGCACGCACGTGGTCGAACGCACGCGTCAACTGGTGGCCGCGGCGCTGAACGATCCGCCGCCGCAACCCACCGACGACATCGACTTCGGCCTCGACACGGGCCGCGCCGCGCTCGCGCTGTCGCAGGCGAATCTGAATCTGCCGGTGCCGTACGTGGTGTTCGTGCACGCGACTTCGCGCGCCGACAAGCAGTGGCCCGATACCGCGTGGATCGAACTCGGGCAAGCGCTGGTGCGGCGCGGCGCGTCGATCGTGCTGCCGTGGGGCAGCGACGCCGAGCGCGCGACCAGCGAGCGGCTCGCGAAGGAGCTCGGCGCGGCCGCGATCGTGCCGCCGAAGCTGTCGCTGCCGGCGGTGGTGGGGCTGATCGATGGCGCGGCCGCGACGGTCGGGGTCGACACAGGTCTGGTCCATATCGCGGCGGCGCTGAAGCGGCCCACGCTCGAGTTGTACAATTTCTCGACCGCGTGGCGCACCGGCGGCTACTGGTCGCCGAACGTCGTCAATCTCGGTGCGGCGGGGCAGCCGCCTACGCTGCAGCAGGTGAAGTCGGCGCTTGCCGGCTTCGGGCTGTTGTAACCCGGGCCGGCAGGCATCAGCACCTGCTGCAACCTGTCGGTGCGCTTCGCCTTGCGCACCCTCCGTTCCAAAGGGCGATCATGAACGAATCCCAGATCATCGAAGTAGCGAACGCCGACTGGCACGGCTGCAACCTGTCCGTGCCGCGCGAGACGCTGCTCGCCGGCGTCGAGCGCGGCAAGGTGCTGTACTTCCCGAACCTGCGCTTCGCGATCGACGGCGGCGAGCAGGCGCTGCTCGACCCGGCGCTCGCCGATCCGAACCGCAAGAACATCAGCCTCGAACCGAACGGCGGCGCGCTGCATGGCGTGGCCGGCGATGCGGTCACGCAGTCGGCGGTGCGCGCGTTGATCGCGCGTTATCAGGCGAATGCGCGCACGCTCGTCGACGGGCTCTTTCCCGAGTACAGCGGCAAGCTGCGCGTCGCGCCGACGAGCCTGCGGCTGCATCAGGTCGAGACACGCGAAACCTCGTGGCGCAAGGACGATAGCCGTCTGCACGTCGACGCGTTTCCGTCGCGGCCGAATTACGGCGAGCGCATCCTGCGCGTGTTCACCAACGTCAATCCGCATGGCGTGCCGCGCGTATGGCGCGTCGGCGAGCCGTTCGAGGACATGGCGCGGCGCTTCCTGCCGCGTATCAAGCCGCAGATGCCGGGCTCCGCGTGGCTGCTGAACCTGCTGCATGTGACCAAATCGCTGCGCAGCGAATACGATCATCTGATGCTCAGTCTGCACGATGGCATGAAGGCCGACCTCGACTATCAGAAGACGAGCCCGCAACAAACCATGCCGTTTCCACCGGGCAGCGTGTGGGTGTGTTTCTCGGATCAGACCTCGCATGCGGTGATGTCCGGCCAGTTCATGCTGGAGCAGACTTTCTTCCTGCCGGTGAAGGCGATGGCGCAGCCGGAATGCGCGCCGCTCGGCATTCTCGAGCGCCTGAAGGGCAGGGCGCTGGTTTGAGCGCGGCGGTCGATTCAAGGGCCGGGCAGATGCCGGCCCGCATCGCGCGCGTGAGCGCGCTGCGCTTTCCGAATCGCGCGGGGCGCCGATGCTAAGGGCGATCTATCGCGCGCTCTGGTGGCTCATCGCGCCGCTTGCGGTGCTGCGTCTGTTGATCCGTTCGCGCAAGGAGCGCGGTTATCGCGAGCATATCGGCGAGCGCTTCGGTTATTCGCGCGGGCGCTTGCCAGAAGACAGCGCGCCGTTGATCTGGGTGCATGCGGTGTCGGTCGGCGAGACGCGCGCCGCGCAGCCGCTGATCGATGCGCTGATGAATGCGCGCCCCGACGCGCGCATTCTGCTTACGCACATGACGCCGAGCGGCCGTGCGACAGGCATCGAGATTTTCGGCGACCGCGTGTTGCGCAGTTATCTACCGTACGACATGCCGCATGCGGTACGGCGCTTCTTGCGCGTGTGGCGGCCGTCGCTCGGTCTCGTGATGGAAACCGAGGTGTGGCCGACCTTGATCGACGAGTGCCGTCGCGCCGACGTGCCGCTCGTGCTGACCAACGCACGGATGTCGGCGCGTTCGTTCAAGCGCGCGGCGAAATTCGGCGGCGCGACGAAGGACGTGTTCGGCGGCTTCGCGCGCGTGCTCGCGCAGAGTCCGTCCGATGCCGAGCGGTTGACCTCGCTCGGCGCGCGCAATGTCGCGGTGCTCGGCAATCTGAAGTTCGACATGAGCACGCCGCCCGAACTCGCGGCACGCGGCCACGCATGGCGCGCGGCGATCGGCACGCGGCCCGTGTGGGTCGCGGCGAGCACGCGCGAGGGCGAAGAAGCGCTCGTGCTCGAGGCGTTCGCGGCGCTCGGCATCGACGATGCGCTGCTGATTCTGGTGCCGCGTCATCCGCAGCGCTTCAATGAAGTCGCGGCGCTCGTCGAGAAAGCGGGGTTGCGGCTCGAACGCCGATCGAGTTGGGCGCCCGATGCGAAGGTCGCGTCGGCGGCGCGCACCGCTGACGATGGCGTGGCGCCGCTGCCTCGCGACGTGAACGTGCTGCTCGGCGATTCGATGGGCGAGTTGGGCGCTTACTACGCGGCGTCGGATCTTGCGTTTATCGGCGGCAGTCTGTTGCCGCTTGGCGGACAGAACCTGATCGAAGCGTGCGCGGTCGGCGTGCCGGTGCTGATCGGGCCGCACGTGTTCAACTTCACGCAAGCCACCGCCGATGCGGTCGCGGCCGGTGCCGCCGTGCAGGTGCAGGACCCGGCCGATCTGGCGCGCGCGCTGCGCGAGCTGTTCGGCGACAAGTCGCGGCGGCTCGCGATGGGCGGTGCGGCTGCCGCGTTTGCGGCGAGGCATCGCGGGGCGACGGCGAGGACGGTGGATGTGTTGGCGGCGTTGTTGCCGGAGTAGGGGTGACTGTGGTGCCGCGGTTAGCAAAAAAGGGACGCCCGACTCTGTTGTGCTTTTTAGAGCTCAACTGGGTTTTCGGCGCAGGGACCCGCGCGCTCAGCGAAGAAGTGCGAATGCCATCCTGGCGAGTGAAGCGTCACTTGCTCATACCTTCAACAAACCCTTCTTTTCAATAAACTTCACCACGTCATCAAGACCTTCGAGCACCTTCAGATTACACATCACAAACGGCCGCTCGCCGCGCATCTTCTTCGCATCGGATGCCATCACATCGAGGTTCGCGCCCACCAGCGGCGCGAGATCGGTCTTGTTGATCACGAGCAGATCCGACTTCGTGATCCCAGGTCCGCCCTTGCGCGGAATCTTCTCGCCACCCGCGACGTCGATCACGTAGATGGTCAGGTCCGACAGCTCCGGGCTGAAGGTCGCCGCGAGATTGTCGCCGCCCGATTCGATGAACACGATGTCCGCATCCGGAAAACGCGTGAGCATGCGGTCGACCGCTTCGAGGTTGATCGATGCGTCCTCGCGGATCGCTGTGTGCGGGCAGCCACCCGTCTCGACGCCCATGATGCGCTCGGCCGGCAGCGCGCCCGCGACGGTCAGCAGACGCTGATCCTCTTTTGTATAGATGTCGTTCGTGATCGCGACGAGGTCGTACTGGTCGCGCATCGCCTTGCACAGCATTTCGAGCAGCGTGGTCTTGCCCGAGCCAACCGGGCCGCCGACTCCCACTCGCAGCGGCGGCAGCTTCTTCGTGCGGGTCTGGGTAGCGGAAGCGGAATGATGAGATGCGTTCATGATGGATCGTGGGAATCGTGTTACGAGCGGAAGAGCCGCGAATACTGCGACTCGTGGCGCGCCGACAGAATGCCGAGCTGCGGCGCGAACGTGTTGAGGTCGTCACGCGAGGTCGCGAGCGCGCGCGCGACGGCCGCGTCGATCGGCTCACGCAGCGCGACGATGATGCGCTGCCCCGCGAGTTGGCCGAGCGGCACAGCCTTCAACGCGGCGGCGGCCTGGTTCTCGACCCAGCTGAACGCATAGGCGGCGAGCGCGGCATCGACCGGAGCATTGTGCGCGTGGGCGGCGAATGCGAACGCGCTCGGCAGCGCGAGTGGCGTCAGCGACGCGAGCGTTTCGCGCCTCGCCACGTCGCCCCATTCGAGCGACACACACAGCTGCCGCAGCGACCAGCCCATCTGCTCCGTTTCGCGGCGCAATTCGGCGGACTCGCGACTCGCGAGGAATTCGGCGTTGGCGTCGGCGAGTTCCACGGCGTCGTGCGTGCGCCAGCGCTCAATCTGCTGCGCGAGGAACGGCAACTCGCCGCGCGCGAGCACGTCGGTCAGGCCGCGTTCAATCCATATGCGCGCGGAGTCGGCATCGGTGATGAGCTGCGCTTCAATCGCCGCTTCGAGACCCTGGGAATAGCTGAACGCGCCAATCGGCAGTGCTGGCGACGCGAGATGCAGCAGCGCGGTGAATTCAGCGATGCGCATGACGATGCGGGTGGTGTCCATGTCCGCACGTTTCGTCGTGCACGTGGTCATGGTCGTGATCGTGCGAGTGCGAAGAGCCCTCATGGGCATGAGCATGCTCATGCCCATGATGCTCACCAAACACCTGCTGCGCGATCGCATAGTCCTCGGCGAACGTCTCGTCGTGCCCATGCTTATGTCCACCGCCATACGCCCCGGCTTCAGGCTGAAACGGCAGCGACACCTGCTCGACCGTCACGCCGATGCGCTTGAGCATGTCGGCGAGCACCGGATCGTATTCGAGCTTCAGATAATCGGCGCCCACTTCGACCGGCGTATGACGATTGCCGAGGTGATAGGCGGCGCGCGTCAACGTCAACGCGTCCGGTGCGCGTACGACAAGCACGGCTTCATCAGCAGCAACGACACGCACGAGCCCGCCATCATCGGCGACGAGCACGTCGCCATCGCGCAGCACGGTGCCGCGCGGCAACAGCAAGGCGATTTCCTCGCCGTCATCGAGCGTCGCGGCGAGACGGCTCTTGCGACGTTCATCGAACGCGAGCGTCAAAGTCGGCGCACGCTTGACGAGTACCGGCGCGATCTTCAGATGCGGCGCGAGAAGTTTGTTCAGTGTACGCATGATCAGAACAGGAAATAGCGTTGCGCCATCGGCAGCACGGTGGCCGGATCGCAGGTCAGCAACTGGCCGTCGGCGATCACCTGGTAGGTTTCCGGATCGACGCTGATGTTCGGGCGCCACGCGTTGTGAATCATGTCGGCCTTCGTCACGTTACGGCAGTTTTTTACCGCGACGATGCGTTTCTGCAAACCATAGCGTTCGGCCACGTTCGCATCGGCGGCGAGTTGCGACACGAAGGTCAGCGACGTGCGGCCCAGCGCTCCGCCGCGCGTCGCGAACATCTCGCGATAGTGCACGGGCTGCGGCGTCGGAATCGACGCATTCGGATCGCCCATCTGCGCCATCGCGATCATGCCGCCCTTCAGGATCAGCGACGGCTTGATGCCAAAGAACGCCGGCTCCCAGAACACGAGGTCGGCCCACTTGCCCAGTTCGATCGAACCGACTTCATGCGCGATGCCGTGCGTGATCGCCGGATTGATCGTGTACTTCGCGACATAGCGTTTCGCGCGGAAATTGTCGTGGCGCGCGTTGTCCTCGGGCAGCGCGCCGCGTTGCACCTTCATCTTGTGCGCGGTCTGCCACGTGCGGATGATCACTTCGCCGACGCGGCCCATCGCCTGCGAATCCGAAGAAAGCATCGACAGCGCGCCGAGATCGTGCAGGATGTCCTCGGCGGCGATCGTCTCGCGGCGAATCCGCGATTCGGCGAACGCGATGTCTTCGGCAATCGACGGATCGAGGTGATGGCACACCATCAGCATGTCGAGATGCTCGTCGAGCGTGTTGACCGTGTAGGGCCGCGTCGGATTCGTCGATGACGGCAGCACGTTCGCTTCGCCGCACACCTTGATGATGTCGGGGGCGTGGCCGCCGCCCGCGCCTTCGGTGTGATACGTGTGGATCGTGCGGCCCTTGAACGCGGCGACGGTCGCTTCGACGAAGCCCGCTTCGTTTAGCGTATCCGTGTGGATCGCGACCTGCGTGTCGGTATCGTCGGCGACGCCAAGGCAGTTGTCGATCGCCGCGGGCGTCGTGCCCCAGTCCTCGTGCAGCTTCAGGCCGATCGCGCCCGCGGCGATCTGTTCGGTCAGCGGGGCCGGCTGGCTCACGTTGCCCTTGCCGAGAAAGCCGAGGTTCATCGGATAGCCGTCGGCCGCTTGCAGCATGCGTTCGAGATGCCACGGCCCCGGCGTGCAGGTCGTCGCATTCGTGCCGGTCGCGGGGCCGGTGCCGCCGCCGAGCATCGTCGTCACGCCGCTCGCGAGCGCTTCCTCGATCTGCTGCGGGCTGATGAAGTGGATGTGCGTATCGATGCCGCCCGCGGTCACGATCAGCCCTTCGCCCGCGATCACTTCGGTGGCCGCGCCAATCGCGATCGTCACGTTCGGCTGGATGTCCGGATTGCCGGCCTTGCCGATCGCCGCGATGCGGCCGTCCTTGATGCCGATGTCGGCCTTCACGATGCCCCAGTGATCGAGGATCACCGCGTTCGTCACGACGGTATCGACGACCTCGGCATGCACGCGCTGCGACTGGCCCATGCCGTCGCGAATCACCTTGCCGCCGCCGAACTTGACCTCTTCGCCGTAGGTCGTGAAGTCGCGCTCGATCTCGATCAGCAGTTCGGTGTCGGCGAGGCGTACGCGGTCGCCGGTGGTGGGGCCGAACATCTCCGCGTACGCGCGGCGGCCAATGCGTAGTGTCATGGTGTGGGTCCGGAATGAGCTACAAGCGAGCGACAGGCAAGGCAAGGCGGAGCAGGGCGGTCGAAACGCCAGGGCGCGGGCAGCGCATCACAGCTTGCCCATCACCTTGCCGTTGAAGCCGTAGACGATGCGCTCGCCGGCCAGCGCGACGAGTTCGACCGTGCGCTCCTGACCGGGCTCGAAGCGCACCGCGGTGCCCGCCGCGATGTTCAGGCGAAAGCCGCGCGCCGCTTCGCGATCGAACGACAGCGCGTCGTTCACCTCGTAGAAATGGTAATGCGAGCCGATCTGCACGGGACGGTCGCCGGTATTCGACACGACCACCGTGACCGTCGCGCGGCCCGCGTTCAGTTCGTGCTCGCCGTCGTCGATGAGGAGTTCGCCGGGAATCATGGGGCCTGCCTTGACGAAGAGGAGTTCAGGGAATCGGGTGATGGACGGTGACGAGCTTGGTGCCGTCGGGAAACGTCGCTTCGACCTGGATGTCGGGGATCATCTCGGGCACGCCCTCCATCACGTCGGCGCGCGTGAGCAGCGTGGTGCCGTAGTGCATCACCTCGGCGACGCTCTTGCCGTCGCGCGCGGCTTCCATCAGCGCGGCGGTGATGAAGGCGACAGCCTCCGGATAGTTCAGCTTGAGGCCGCGCGCGCGGCGCCGTTCGGCGAGCAGCGCGGCGGTGAAGATCAGCAGCTTGTCCTTCTCGCGAGGTGTCAGCTTCATCGGGTGTGGGTCTCGGCGTTTGATGTGTCGTGGTCGCGTCGCGGTGACGGGGTCCTGGCGTCGCGCGATCAGCCGATCACGGTATCAAGTCCGGCTAACGGCGCGCTTACAACTACGTTTGCGACCGCGCATGCCACCGCGTCTGCAAAATTACAGGTCGGCGGGCAGCGGTGCGCCGAACCACTTCTTCGACATCGCACCGAGCGTGCCGTCGTGTTTGGCCTGGGCGATCGCGGTATCGACCTTCTGTTGCAGGCGCGGCTCGTTCTTGTTCATGCCGACGAAGCACGGCGAGTTCTTGATCACGAACTTCGGCTCCGGACGGCGCGGCGGATTTTTCGCGAGGATCGCGGCCGCGACGATGTTGCCGGCCGCGATCAGTTGCACCTGGCCGGACAGGAACGCGGCGATCGTCGCGTTGTTGTCCTCGAAGCGCTTGATCGTCGCGTTCGGCGCCATCTGCGTGAGACCGATTTCCTCGAGCGCGCCGCGCGTCGCGCCGACGGTCTTGCCGGTGAGATCGGCGGGACCGCTCACCTTGATGTCGGCGGGACCGAACACGCCCTGGTAGTACGGCGCGTACGCGTTCGAAAAGTCGATCACCTTCTCGCGCTCGGGCGTTTTGCCGAGCGACGAGATCACGAGGTCGACCTTGCCCGTTTGCAGATACGGAATGCGGTTCGCGCTGTTGACCGGCACGAGTTCGAGCTTCACGTTCATCGCTTTGGCGAGCAGCGCGGCCGTGTCGATGTCATAGCCCTGCGGCTTCATGTCGGGGCCGACCGAGCCGAACGGCGGATAGTCCTCGGGCACGGCGACCTTCAGCACGCCGGCCTTGGCGATGTTGTCGAGCGTGTCGGCGTGCGCGGAGCCTGAATGAAACGCGAGATCGGCGACGATGGGCAGGGCGAGCAATGCGGCCAGCAAGGCGCGGCGCGCGGAGCGGGAGAGAGTGCGGGTCATGGGCGTGAGCGGTGGTAGTGTCGTTGGAGTCGGGTCGTCGCTGGCTTCATCGTGGCCGGCCGCGAAGTGGCGAGTGCAACGCAAGCTGTGTGCCATCCCTCTGCGGCGCGGCGTGGCGGCGTGCTGCGCCAGTTCGCGCACATGGTTGGGGCGTGCGCGTGCGCCGCCTTGGTGCGCAAAGAGCGTGATGAAGACGAAAGCGGGAAGCCGCGCTCTCAGGTCGACCAGATCCGCAACGGCAACGCTGCGACACCATGCACGACCGGCCGCAATTGCAGCCAGCAGCGCGTGAGCGCGTGCTGCAGCGTTTCCATCGAGCGCGACACCGCGCGCACGAGCAGCACGCCGTTTGTCACGCACGACGCGGCCGCTCGCAACGTATCGTCGAACGGCAGTTGCGCGCTCAGCGATTCGGCGAGCGCGTCGTCGCAAGCGGCGCCTACGGCCCACAGCGTGCCGTAGGCCGGAAAGCCGGCGAGCCCCTGCGGCGCGCCGCGCAGCGGATCGTCGGCGGTGAGGCTCGCGCGTTCGAACCACAGCAGCTCGCCATTCGCGCCGACGATGCGCGACACCGCGCGCAAGCTACCCGCCGACCAGCGTTCGCCGGCCGCCTGGCGTCCGAGCTGGGTCGCGTCCCAGCCGATCGCGCTCGCGCCGGCGCCGAGCGTCAACGAAAAATCGAGTTGCGCGTTCGCGTGATCGAACACGATGTTGTTCTGCGGCAGCCAGTCGAGCTTCGCGTGCTCACCGACACGCAGCGCGATGCGCTGCCGCGCCGCGCGGCCGTTCGACTTGTACCACTTGGTTGCGCCCGGCGTCGTCAGCACCGCATGCGTGTGCGCGGCGAGGGTGATGTCGATGTCGAGCTGATCGCCACCCGCGACGCCGCCGGGCGGATGCACGATCACCGCGTGACAGATCGCCGGGCCTTCCGGATAGAGCGGCCGTTGCACGCGCAGCGGTCCGTCGTGCCGCCGGTGCGCGAGCGTCGTGCGAGCGTCGCCGCCGACGAAGCCGAGTTCGAGTCGCGCGCGCCACGGCGTGTGCCCGGCGGCGAGCGTGGCGTGATTTTCGTGAAGCGACATGCGGATGGATGGGGGAATCGGCGTGCGGCGAGGATAGCACGCGTGTCGAAGCGCGGAAGCCGCGCAAGCGGCTACGATGCGGCCCCTTCTGGCGAGGCCTCGGTCACCGACAGCACCTTGATGCCCTCCCACTGCGGATGCAACAGTCGCAGCAACGCAAGGATCGCGCGGGGGGTGTTTTCCTGGACGGTCAACGAGTCGCTGCCTGTCTGGATTGCTTTCTTGCCATGTTGGCAATACTGATATTCGACGTGAACCGTCACGGACATGCTTTTCTCCCTCTATATCGATGTTGTGTCGCCGACCCAGGCCGTATCGCGGCGGCGTCTAGCGTACTAGTGTCGGCTCGGCGTGATCGTCCACGCCCCGTTCCGCGCGATTGATGAATCCGCAGTCGAGCAATAGCTGACAGAAAGCTTCCGGCGAACACGACGGCCCGGTCGTCCCGGCCATTCTCGCGAGAACGTCGGGGAACGACGCGAGCACGTGCCAGCTGTCGTAATACGCGTGCAGCTGGGGCGCGAGTTCGTTGCCGAGCTTCTCCCAGCGCACCGACAGCATGCCGACCGTACCGCCGTTGTCCACTTCGAATAGACCGAAAGTGACCGCCGACACGACGTTCATCACCCTGCAATAGGAGGCTGGGTTTCTGTAAAACTCGCGTCTGACCTGCTTGTTGTCGTTCATGGTGTCCACCTCGTCGAACCGTTGCGGCGTTGCCTAGCCTGTGTAACGGTTGCGCGGCGGATAACTTGAGCTCGCTTACACGGCAATCAACCCTCTTACCCCATCCGCATCCATGTTCGCCCCCTCGCCGCCCGCGACGATCTCGCCGCGACTCATCACCCAGTAACGATCGGCGATCGCTTTGGCGAAGTCGTAATACTGCTCGACCAGCAGCACCGTCATGCCCATGTCCTCGACGAGCTGCCGCAGCGTGCGGCCGATGTCCTGAATGATCGACGGCTGGATGCCCTCGGTCGGCTCATCGAGGATCAGCAGTTGCGGCTCGCTCATCAGCGCGCGGCCAATCGCGAGCTGTTGCTGCTGACCGCCGGAGAGATCGCCGCCGCGCCGGTTGCGCATGTCCTTCAGTACCGGGAAAAGCTCGTAGATGCGCTCGGGGATTTTTTTCGGCGCCTTTCTGCTCGCGGCGCCCACCAGCAGATTTTCCTCGACGGTGAGGCGCGGAAAGATATCGCGGCCCTGCGGCACGTAGGCGAGCCCCTGGGCGACGCGGGCATGGGTCGGCAGTTTCATCAACTGTTCGCCGCGCCACGCGATCGCGCCGCTTTTCGCGGGTACGACGCCCATCAGGCAGCGCAGCAGCGTGGTCTTGCCGACGCCGTTGCGCCCGAGCAGCACCGTCAGCTTGCCGTCGGGCACCGTGAGCTTCACGTCGCGCAGAATATGGCTGCCGCCGTAGTATTGGTTCAGTCGGTCTACTTCGAGCATTGTTCAGTCATCCTGTCGGGTTGACGATGCGGTCCCGCTTCCGGCAGCAATCAGCGGCCCAGATAAGACTCGATCACCGTCTCGTCGCGCTTGACTTCGTCGAGCGTGCCGTGCGCGAGCACGCGGCCTTCGGCCGTCACTGTCACCTTGCCTGTGTCGCCCGCGAGCGCCGCGACGAACTCCATGTCGTGCTCGACGACCATCATCGAGCAGGTGCCGCGCAGGTGGTTGAGCAATTCGGCGAGTTGCATCGTTTCGTCATCGGTCATGCCGGCCGCGGGTTCGTCGAGCAGCAGCAGCGCCGGTTGCTGCATCAGCAGCATGCCGATTTCGAGGCGCTGCTTCTGGCCGTGCGACAGCTCGCCGGCGAGCCTTCGCGCTTCGCTTTCCAGCCCGATCAGCGCGAGCGTTTCCTCGATGCGGGCCTGCGCGTCGCCATCGAGCCGCGCGCGCAGCGACGCCCACCAGCCCTTGTCCGTTTTCATCGCGAGTTCGAGGTTTTCCCACACCGGATGCTGCTCGAACACGGTCGGCTTCTGGAACTTGCGGCCGATGCCGGCGCGCGCGATCGCCGGTTCGTTCATGCGCGTGAGATCGATCGACTGGCCGAGAAACACTTTGCCGTGATCGGGCACGGTCTTGCCCGTGATCACGTCCATCATCGTCGTCTTGCCCGCGCCGTTCGGGCCGATGATGCAGCGCAGTTCGCCCGCGTCGATCGCGAGCGACAGCGCGTTCAGCGCGCGAAAGCCGTCGAAGCTGACCGTCACGTCTTCGAGGTAGAGGATCGTGCCGTGCGATACGTCGATCTCGCCGGGCACGACCGCGTGTCCCATGCTCGCGACGCCGCTCAGCGAGCGTTCCGGTGGTGCTTCGGGTAAATCCAGATCGGGAACCATCGGGTTTTCGTTCATCAGCGGTTCCTTTTACGCGTCAGCAGATCGGCGAGCCCCATGATGCCGTTCGGCAGCAGCAGCGGCACCAGCACGAAGATCAGGCCGAGAAAGAACAGCCAGTATTCGGGGAAGTTCGCCGTGAAGAAGCTCTTCGCACCGTTCACGGCGAACGCGCCGATGATGGGGCCGATCAGCGTGCCGCGTCCGCCGACCGCCACCCAGATCGCCATTTCGATCGAGTTGCCCGGCGACATCTCGCCCGGATTGATGATGCCGACCTGCGGCACGTACAACGCGCCCGCGATGCCGCACAGCACCGCCGACACGGTCCACACGAACAGCTTGTACGCGAGCGGGCTGTAGCCGAGGAACATCAGCCGCGTTTCGCCGTCGCGCACCGCGGTCACCACGCGGCCGAGCTTCGACGTGACGATCGCGCGCGCGCCGATGAACGCGGCGATCAGCACCGCGAACGTAATGAGCAGCAAGGCGGCGCGCGTGCCCTGATGCGTGATCGGAAAACCGCCGATGCGCTTGAAGTCGGTAAAGCCGTTATTGCCGCCGAAGCCCGTCTCGTTGCGAAAGAACAGCAGCATCGCGGCGAAGGTCATGGCCTGCGTGATGATCGACAGATAGACACCCTTCACGCGCGAGCGGAACGTGAAGAAGCCGAACACCCACGCGACCACGGCGGGTACCAGCACGACGAGCAAGAGCGCGTAGCCGAGATGCTGCGTGCCCTGCCAGTACCACGGCAACTGGTGCCAGTCGAGAAACACCATGAAGTCGGGCAGATCGCTGCCGTACTTGCCGTCGTGGCCGATCGCGCGCATCAGATACATGCCGATCGCGTAGCCGCCGAGCGCGAAGAACAAGGCGTGACCCAAACTCAGGATGCCGCAGTAGCCCCACACCAGATCGAGTGCGAGCGCGGCGATTGCATAGCACATGAACTTGCCGGTCAGCGTCATCGCATATGCGGACAGATGAAAGGCGCTCGTCTCCGGAATCACCAGCGCGGCGAACGGCACGCCGAGGCCGAACACGATGATCAGCGCGATCAGCGCGAGCCACGCGCGACGCGACAACAGCGCGGGCCGCGGTGGCAGGCCGAGCGCGAAGCCGGTGTTGGACTCGCGCGCGCCGCCAGCGCCAGCGGCACTGGCGCGCGACGACGAAGCGGAAGCGGGGTCTGCCGATGAAGTAGCCGATGTCATCTCATGCCTCCGCGCTACGGCCCTTCAAGGCGAACATGCCCTGCGGACGCTTCTGGATGAACAGCACGATCAGCACGAGCACCGCGATCTTCGCGAGCACCGCGCCCCAGAACGGTTCGATCGCCTTGCTGACGAGTCCCAGCCCGAAGCCGCCGAGCACGGTGCCCGCGAGCTGGCCGACGCCGCCGAGCACGACCGCCATGAACGAATCGATGATGTAGCTCTGGCCGAGGTCCGGCCCGACATTGCCGATCTGCGACAGCGCGCAGCCGCCGAGCCCCGCGATGCCCGCGCCGAACGCGAACGCATACGAATCGACGCGCGCGGTCTTCACGCCGACGCACGCGGCCATGCGACGGTTCTGCGTGACCGCGCGCACGAACAGACCCAGCCGCGTGCGCGTGAGCACGGCCCACGCGATCGCGACGACGATCAGCGAGAACGCGAGAATCGCGAGCCGGTTGTACGGCAGGATCAGATTCGGCAGCACGGTCACGCCGCCGCTCATCCACGACGGATTGACGACCTGGACGTTCTGCGCGCCGAACAGCATGCGGGTCGCCTGAATCAGGATCAGGCTCACGCCGAAGGTGGTCAGCAGCGTTTCGAGCGGGCGGCCGTACAGGTGCTTCAGCACGAGCCGTTCGAGCACGATGCCGACCAGCGCCGCCGCGACGAACGCGGCCGGTATCGCAAGCAGCGGATACCAGTCGAACGCATTGGGCGCGAAGCGCTGAACGAGGTTCTGCACGACGTAGGTCGCGTACGCGCCGATCATCAGGAATTCGCCGTGCGCCATGTTGATCACGCCGATCAGGCCATACGTGATGGCGAGGCCGAGCGCGGCGAGCAGCAGCACGCTGCCGAGCGACAGCCCCGCGAACAGCGTGCCCGCGATCTGGCTGCGGCGCTGGATCGCATCGAGCTCATCGATGCCGCTTTGCGCGGCCGCGCGCACGCGTTCGTCGGCTTCGGCAAACGTGCCGTCGGCTTTCTTCGCGACCAGCGGACGCAGCAGTTCGTTCATGTCGAGGTCGTGGCGCGCGGCGACCAGTTGCACCGCATCGAGGCGCTTGGCCGGATCCGGGTCGTGCAATGCGCTCATCGCCCACAGCGTGTCGAGACGTTTCTTCAGAGCGGGATCGGTTTCTTTTGCGCGCGCCGCGTCGACGAGTGGCTTGATCGACGGATCGGGGTTTTGCAGCAGCGCATCGACGGCGGCTGCGCGTGTCGCCCGATCGGGCGAGGCGAGTTGCAGACCCGACAGCGCGCCCGCCACTTTGGAGCGCAGCAGGTTGTTCAGCGTGACCGGTTGCGCGTCGCTCGTGGCGACGGGCTGGCCGGTGACGGCATCGCGGGTGGCGTCGCCGTCCTGCAGCAGTACCGCGCCTGCGTCGGTGGCGAGCGCGTTGTCGTCGGCGAGCGCCTTGAGCACCGCGAGCGACGCGACATCGTGCGTGGCGATCAGCTTGTCGATCGCGGCGGACTTCGCCTCGAAGTCGTCGCCAGCGAGCGGCGCGACGTCGGCCTGGGTCAGCGCGAATGCAGCGCCCGGCGCGGCGGCGAGAAGGACCGCGAGCGGCAGCAGGAGCGTCGCGCCGCGTCGTCGTACGGAAGTCGGAAATGAAAACGCCATGATGGCCTTTTGCACTGGGTTGAATCGATGAGCCGCTCGAGAGCGCGAGGGCGTCGCGTCAGACGTCGCCGCCGCTTCAGCGGGACGTTGCCGCGCATTGGCGTGCGCGGTCACGCCGCGCGACGCAGCGAACGCGCGGCGGCGCGAAGCGCAGGCCGTCTGGGTCACGCGCGCGCCGCGCGCGCGTCGGCACGCAGGTCGCGCGTCGCGACCGAAGCGGCGATACACGCGCGGCGACCCGCGCGCCACATCGCCGCCGCGAGCCGCAACGAGGCTCACGCCGACACGTCATGCGACGCGCGCGCGCCGCAGGAACGCCGGAATCGAGCTGACCACATCCGGCTTGCCCGCATTGCCGGCGATGAACGGGCTCCACGGTTGCGCGCGAATCGGTCCCTTGGTGCGCCACACGACGTTGAACTGGCCATCCGCGCGTACCTCGCCGATCATCACCGGCTTGTGCAGATGGTGGTTGCCGTCCATCTCCAGCGTGAAGCCCGACGGTGCGGCGAAAGTCTGGCCGACCATCGCGACGCGCACCTTGTCGACGTCGGTGCTCTTTGCTTTCTCGACCGCCTGCTTCCACATATGAATGCCGACGAAGGTCGCTTCCATCGGATCGTTGGTCACGCGCTTCGTGCCGCCCGGCAGGTTGTTGTCCTTGACCCACGTGGCCCATTGCTTCTTGAACTTATCGTTGGACGGATTGCGCAACGACATGAAGTAGTTCCAGGCCGCGAGATTGCCGACGAGCGGCTTCGTATCGATGCCGCGCAGCTCCTCTTCGCCGACCGAGAACGCGACGACCGGCACATCCGATGCCTTCAGCCCCTGGTTGCCCAGCTCCTTGTAGAACGGCACGTTCGAATCGCCGTTCACGGTCGAGATCACGGCAGTCTTGCCGCCTTGCGAGAAGGTCTTGATGTTCGCGACGATGGTCTGATAGTCGCTGTGGCCGAACGGTGTATAGACCTCCTGAATGTCGGCTTCCTGCACGCCCTTCGATTTGAGGAACGCGCGCAGGATCTTGTTGGTCGTGCGCGGATATACATAGTCCGTGCCGAGCAGGAAGAAGCGCTTTGCGCCGCCGCCTTCGGCGCTCATCAGGTATTCGGTCGCGGGAATCGCCTGCTGGTTCGGCGCGGCGCCCGTATAGAACACGTTGCGCGACATTTCCTCGCCTTCGTACTGCACCGGATAGAACAGCAGGCCGTTCAGCTCCTCGAACACCGGCAGCACCGACTTGCGCGACACCGAGGTCCAGCAGCCGAACACGACCGCGCACTTGTCCTGCGTCAGAAGCTGGCGCGCCTTCTCGGCGAACAGCGGCCAGTTCGACGCCGGATCGACGACCACTGGCTGGATCTGACGGCCCATCACACCGCCGTTCTTGTTGATGTCGGCGATCGTCATCAACGCGGTGTCTTTCAGCGACGTTTCGGAGATTGCCATCGTGCCGGAAAGCGAATGCAGGATGCCCACCTTGATCGGGCCGCTACCGGACTGCGCGTGCGCGAACGGCACGCGGCCGGCGAGCGCGAGCGCGCCGGACATGGAGCCGTACTTCAACAGACTGCGACGTTTCATGTGCTTTCCCCTTGTCATTGATGGTCAATGTTTATGAGCGTCGATTTCAGCCAGCCTGGCTGAGCTCGCACGAGTAGCCGCTCGTCTACTGCAAGGCACATGCCATGTGACACACTCGACGCGGTGCGCGTGCGATGCCCATTGCGGCGCGGCTATCGGCGCGAGGGCGGCGCGTCGAGCCATCGATGCCGCGGCGCGAAACTGGTGCAGTCGCGCGCGCCGCGCTTCGTTCGGGTGCGTGTCGTGCCGCGACGAAGCGCGCTTTGCCGCCAGCGAAGCGCCGCTGGCGCGCGCGGGGCATCGGCGTGCATCGGCGGTGCATCGGCGGCATCAGTGCGCCGCGTCTTTGTGCATGCCGTGCGCTCTGGCTACATCGGACGACTAGTGATGCGGAACAAGGAGGCCCGGCATGAGCGAACGGGAGCAGGGCGGGGAAATGGACAGTGCTCGCCTGCTAGCACGCGAAAGGCGGAGGGCAGCGCACCCGGTTCATCGGACGCGAGCGCGGCTATCGCGGCGTCGGGTTCGGCTTCGGTGGGATTTCGGTCCGTGGTATGGCGCTGAATCAGACGGCGTGGGTACAAAAAAGCCGACTCGCGAGGGTCGGCTTTCCGTTTGCCAGTGTCTTGGACCGATGGTTCGGGATTTACTTCAAGGGGTCGTGAAATGATACGTACTGTTCGATGAAGCTCAGTCGAACGCTTCTGGAGCGACTGTCCCGCCTTCAATCACCAAATGTTTCGCATCGCGTCTATCGAGCTCGACTCAATAAGTCGGAACCGACGGATCGACCTGACGCGACCACGCGTCGATCCCGCCTTGCAGATTGAACACGTTGGTGTGTCCGCGCGATTCGAGGAACATCGCGACCTGCGCGCTGCGCGCACCGTGATGGCAGATGCAGACGATCTGCGCGTCGTCATCGAGTTCTTCGCTGCGCGCGGGAATCTCGCGCATCGGGATCGACACGATGCCGGCGATCGACGCCGTTTGCAATTCCCACGGCTCGCGTACGTCGAGCAGCACGGGTGCGGGGCGCGAGGTATCGGCGAGCCATTCGGCGAGTGCGGGAGCGGTCAGGTTTTGCATCAGCGAGACATCCAGTTAAAAGGACGACGGCATACTCGCCGCTCGTCCGGATCAACAATACAGCGCGAAGCGCGGCGAAAAAGAGCCGCTTAGAACCTGAACCGCGCCGGCTGCACCGCATTGGCGAGCGGCTCGACATAGGTTTCGAACACGTCGGAGATGCGGTATTGCTTTTCGTCGATGCGCGTGATGACTTGCGCCTTCATCACCGGCGCGCTGCCGACGAACGCCGCGAGACGGCCGCCGACCTTCAGCTGTTCGAGAATTTCCTGCGGCAGCACCGGCAAACCGCCCGACACGCAGATCACGTCGTACGGTGCCGCGCCGGTCCAGCCGCGCGCGGCGTCGCCGGTTGCGACTTCGACGTTCAGCACGCCGTTGGCGATCAGATTGCTCTTCGCGAATTCGGCCAGTTCCGGTTCGATGTCGACGGTCAATACGTGTTGCGCGCGATGCGCGAGCAGCGCCGCCATGTAACCCGAGCCCGCCCCGATTTCCAGCACGCTTTCGTGCTTCTTCACCGCGAGCTCCTGCAGCACGCGCGCCTCGACGCGCGGCGCCAGCATATGCTGGCCGGCCGGCAGCGGCACTTCGAAGTCGGCAAAAGCCAGATCGCGGTAAGCGGCGGGGACGAAATTCTCACGTTTGACGATCGACAGCAAATTCAGCACGTCCTGGTCGAGCACTTCCCAGGGGCGGATCTGCTGTTCGATCATGTTGAAACGCGCTTGCTCGATGTTCATGGTGGATTCGGCGGTTTTGGTTTGGCGAGCGGGCGGCGGCTGCCGCTAACTTTCGTCCTGACCCGGCCCCGGCGGATGGCCGGCGGCCGCGGCTTCGGAGCAAGGCATTCGCATCGCAAGCCGCGTCAGGGGAACTGCGGGATTGTACCAAATGGCTGACTCGCGCCGGCCGCTCGCGGGCAAGCGCCAGGCCGGGCGGACCCCGTGTTAATCCCTAGCGATCCGTCCTTGCGATTCGCATCGCCATCGCCACAAAATGTAATCGATTACATTTTCGCTGCGAGGTCGTGTGTCCCGAACGCCGTCCCGATCGTCGCCGGCCGTGGTGTCCGGCGCGAGCAGTCGACCGCAACCTCAGCCGCAGAGGCGCTCGCCGCGCGCGGCCGACCGGCCGTCGATCGCCGGCGTGGCCGAGCAGGCGGGCGTATCGGTCGCGACGGTGTCGCGCGTGCTGAACGGCCACGAGAACGTGCGGCCCGCCACCCGCGACAGGGTGCTCGCCGCGATCGACGCGAGCGGCTACCGCGTCAACGAACTCGCGCGCAATCTGCGCACCGCCGAAAGCCGCCTGCTGCTGACGATGGTTCCGGACTTCGGCAATCCGTTTTACGCGGAGATCGTGCGCGGCATCGACAGCGTCGCGCGTCAGCACGGCTATTTCATGCTGCTATGCGACACCGGCGCGGATCCGGGGCGTGAGCGCAGCTACTTCGACATGCTGCGGCGGCGCCGCGCGGACGGCGCGATCTGCCTCGATCCGGCGACGATCCAGCAGGCGCTCGGCGAGGCGTCGCAGGCGCTACCGTGGGTCGCGTGCTGCGAGTTCGATCCGCAAATGGGCGTGCCGTACGTCGGCATCGACAACTACCGCGCGGCGGGCGACGCCGTGCGCCACCTGCTCACGCGCGGCCACCGGCGCATCGGCTTGATCAATTCCGACGTCGACTATCTGTATGCGCGCCAGCGTCAGCAGGGCTACCTCGACGCCTTGAGCGACGCGGGCATCGCGCCCGATCCGCGCTGGCGCATGAATCTGAACAGCCTCGATTACGAGGCGGGCGCCTCGGCCGTGGCCGGCTTGATGCGGCAGCCCGATGCGCCGAGCGCGATTTTCGCGGTGTCGGACACGCTCGCGATCGGCGTGATCCACGGCTTGCGCAGCGTCGGCAAGCGCGTGCCCGACGACGTCGCCGTGGCCGGCTTCGACGACATCTCGCTCGCCGCGCAGATCGATCCGCCGCTCACGACGATCGCGCAGCCGATGCGCGAGCTCGGCGAGACCGCCGCGCGTCTGTTGCTGCAACGCCTCGCGAATCCGCAGGCCAACGTGCCGGGCGTGCTGCTGCCGCATCGTCTCGTGATCCGTGGGAGTGCGTGAGCCATGAGCCTCGCGATCCGTTTCGACGACATCCGCAAGGACTTCGGGCCCGTGCGCGTGCTGCACGGCGTGAGCTTCGAACTCGCACCCGGCCGCATCTACGGTCTGCTTGGCGAGAACGGCGCGGGCAAGTCGACGCTGATGAAAATCCTCGCCGGATATGAAACGGCAACGTCAGGCAGCGTGCTGGTCGATGGCCACGCGCAGCGCTTCGCCGGCTCACGCGACGCCGAGGCGCAGGGCATCGTGCTGATCCACCAGGAGTTCAATCTCGCCGAGCATCTGACGATCGCGCAGAACATGTACCTCGGTCACGAGAAGCGCCGCGGCTGGTTAGTCGACGATGCCGCGATGCGCAGCGACGCTGCGCGCTATCTCGCGCAGGTCGGGCTCGAGCGCGCGCCGGACACGAAGGTGCGCGAGCTGATCGTCGCGGAAAAGCAGATGGTCGAGATCGCGAAGGCGCTGTCGCGCCGCGCGCGCCTGCTGATCATGGACGAGCCGACCGCGACGCTGACGCCCGCCGAAACCGACCGGCTCTTCGCGCTGATGCTGAAGCTCAAGGCCGATGGCGTGACGATCGTCTACATCTCGCACAAGCTCGATGAAGTGGAGCGCATCACCGACGAAGTGATCGTGATGCGCGATGGCCGCTTCGTCGCGCGCGGTGAAACCGCGGGGCTCGCGCGTCAGCAGATGGCGAACCTGATGGTCGGGCGCGACGTGTCCGACATGTTCCCCGACAAGCAGACAGTGCCCGCCGACACGCCGATCGCGTTGCGTGTGAACGGCCTGACGGTGCCCGACTGGGTCGAGGATCTGAGCTTCGAGGTGCGCGCGGGCGAAGTGCTCGGCTTCGCGGGCCTCGTCGGCGCGGGCCGCACCGAGGCGTTCGAGGCGATCATCGGCTTGCGCAAACGCACGGGCGGCACGATTGAAATCGCCGGCCGGGCAGTCGATCTGAAGAACCCGCGCGACGCGATGCGCCACGGTCTCACGTATCTGAGCGAGGACCGTAAGGGCAAGGGTCTGCACGTCGACCTGAGTCTGCAGGACAACGTCACGCTGATGACGCTCGAACGCTACGCGCATCCGCTGCTCGACATGAAAGCAGGGCGCGCGGCCTTGCAGAAGGCCGTCGGCGAATTCGGCATTCGTACCGGCGACCTGTCGAGCCGCGCGCGCATGCTGTCGGGCGGCAACCAGCAGAAGCTCGCGCTCGCGAAGTTCCTGCAGCCCGACCCGAACGTGATCGTGCTCGACGAGCCGACGCGCGGCGTCGACGTCGGCGCGAAACGCGACATCTACTTCCTGATTCATCGTCTCGCCGCGCAGGGCCGCGCGGTAATCGTCATTTCATCCGAACTGGTCGAGCTGATCGGCTTGTGCCATCGCGTCGCCGTCATGCGCGCGGGACATCTGCAAGCGACGCTGACGCTCGAACATCTGACTGAAGAGGAGTTGATCGCTCATGCGACCGGCACCCACTGAAGCCGTGCAATCACGGCGCGCGCTGCGCGTCGCGCAGCGGCTCTACACGCTCGGGCCGCTCGCCGGACTGATCGTACTGTGCATCGTCGGCACGCTGCTCAATCGCGACTTCGCGACGCTCGACAACCTGATGAACGTGCTTACGCGCACGTCGTTCATCGGCATCATCGCGGTCGGCATGACCTTCGTGATCATCTCGGGCGGCATCGATCTGTCGGTCGGCTCGATGGCCGCGCTGATCGCGGGCATCATGATCTGGCTGATGAACGGGCTCGCGGCGGGCGCCGCCGGTCATGCGTTGCCGCCGCTCGTGATCGTGACGATCGGCATCGTCGCGGCTTTCGTGCTCGGCGCGCTGTTCGGCTGCGCGCATGGGCTGCTGATCACCAAAGGGCGCATCGAGCCGTTCATCGTCACCCTGGGCACGCTCGGGATTTTTCGCGCGGTGCTGACATGGCTCGCCGATGGCGGCGCGCTGACGCTCAATGATTCTCTATCGGACCTCTACGGTCCCGTCTATTACGCGAGCCTGTTCGGCGTGCCCGTGCCGATCTGGGTGTTTCTCGTGGTCGCGGCGGGCGGCGCGCTGATCCTCAATCGCACCGCGTTCGGCCGGCACGTGCAGGCGATCGGTTCGAACGAACAGGTCGCGCGTTTTGCGGCGATTCGCGTCGATACGGTGAAGATCGTCACGTACGTGCTGCTGGGGATTTGCGTGGGCGTGGCCACCGTGCTCTACGTGCCGCGCCTCGGCTCCGCCACGCCGACCACGGGCCTGTTGTGGGAGCTCGAAGCGATCGCGTCGGTGGTGGTCGGCGGCACCGCGCTCAAGGGCGGCGAGGGACGCGTGATCGGCACCGTGATCGGCGCGATCCTGCTGTCGGTGATCGCGAACATCCTGAACCTGACCAGCATCATCAGCGTGTATCTGAACGCGGCGGTGCAGGGCGTCGTGATTATTTTCGTCGCGTTCGTGCAGCGTGGGCGGCGCTAGCGGAGCGCTTCAAGGCGGCGGCGCCGCAGTGACGACAGCGCAGCGAAGAAAACGCAGCAAAGCAGGCGTAGCAAGGCAGGCGCGGTAAACCAACGGCAGGTCCGAAAAATCGGGGCGAGCGAACGCCTCATGATTGGAGACACACACCATGAAGCAAGTCATTCGAGCGATCGGCGCCGGCGTGCTGGCGTTGGGGATACTGGGCACGAGCGGCGCGGCGCGCGCCGACGACAAGGTCACGCTGGGCGTCGCGATTCCGACGGCCGATCACGGCTTCACCGGCGGCATCGTCTGGTGGGCGAACAAGGCGAAGGCGGATCTCGAGAAGGCGCATCCCGATCTGAAAGTGATCGTGAAAACGGCCGCCAACGCGCCCGAACAGGCGAACCAGTTGCAGGATCTCGTGACGGTCAACAAGATCAACGCGCTCGTGATCTTCCCGTACGAATCGGCGACGCTGACCCAGCCGGTCGAGCAGGTGAAGAAGAAAGGCGTGTACGTGACGGTGGTCGATCGCGGCCTGACGAACACGAGCGCGCAGGATGCCTACGTGGCCGGCGACAACACCGCGTTCGGCAAGATTCCCGCCGAATATCTGGCGAAGGCGCTCGACGGCAAGGGCAACGTCGTCGCGCTGCGCGGCATTCCGACCACGCTCGACAACGAACGCTGGACCGCCTTCACCGGCGTGATGAAAAACTATCCGGACATCAAGATTCTCGACGCGAAATACGCGAACTGGAATCGCGACGACGCGTTCAAGGTGATGCAGGACTACCTGACGCGCTTCAAGCACATCGACGCCGTATGGGCCGCCGACGACGACATGGCGGTCGGCGTGCTGAAGGCCATCGATCAGGCGAAGCGCAACGACATCAAGATCGTGTTCGGCGGCGCGGGCTCGAAGGGCATGGTGAAGAACGTGATGGACGGCGCGCCGATGATCAAGGCCGACGTGTCGTACTCGCCGAAATTCATCTACGACGCGATCAAGCTGACGGCCGAAGCGCGGCTGAAGGGCGACAAGCTGCCGGCCACCACGATCATTCCGTCGGTGCTGATCACGAAGGAAAACGCCCAGCAGTTCTATTTCCCCGACTCGCCGTTCTGAGCGGCGCGCCCAGCATCGTCTAGCACGCGCGGGCGCGGCCCGCGCGCAAAGTTCGAGGAACCGTACGATGAAAACCATCAAAGGGCCGGCGATTTTTCTCGCGCAGTTCATGGGCGACGACGTGCCGTTCGACAACCTCGCGCATCTCGCGGATTGGGCCGCGGGTCTCGGCTTCAAGGGCATCCAGGTGCCGTGCGACCCGCGCCTGATCGATCTCGACAAGGCGGCCGCGAGCGACGCGTATTGCGACGAACTGCGCGAGACCGTCGACAACGCGGGCGTCGCGATCACGGAACTATCGACCCATCTGCAAGGGCAACTGGTCGCCGTGCATCCGGCTTACGACACGCTGTTCGACGGCTTCGCCGCGCCGCAGGTGCGCGGCAATCCGGCGGCGCGCACCGAATGGGCGATCGCGCAGATGAAGCTCGCGGCGCAGGCGTCGCGTCGTTTGGGCCTGAGCACGCACGTGTCGTTTTCGGGCGCGCTCGCGTGGCCGTATCTGTACCCGTGGCCGCAGCGGCCGGCCGGTCTCGTCGAAGCCGCGTTCGAAGAGCTCGCGCGCCGCTGGACGCCGATTCTCGATGCGTTCGACGCGGCCGGCGTCGATGTCTGCTACGAACTGCATCCGGGCGAAGACCTGCACGACGGCGTGACGTTCGAGCGCTTTCTCGCTGCGGTCGGTCAGCATCCGCGCGCGAACATCCTGTACGACCCGAGTCACTTTGTGCTGCAACAGCTCGACTATCTCGCGTTCATCGATATCTACCACGAGCGCATCAAGGCGTTTCATGTGAAGGACGCGGAGTTTCGTCCGACCGGCAAGCAGGGCGTGTACGGCGGGTACAGCGGCTGGGTCGAACGCGCGGGGCGGTTTCGCTCGCTCGGCGATGGACAGATCGACTTCGGCGCGATCTTCTCGAAGATGGCGCAGTTCGATTTTCCGGGCTGGGCCGTGCTCGAATGGGAATGCGCATTGAAGCATCCGCACGACGGCGCGCGCGAAGGCGCGGAGTTCATTCGCCGGCACATCATCCGCGTGGCCGAGCGTGCGTTCGATGACTTCGCGGGAAGCGGTGTCGATACCGCGCAGCTAAAGAGCGTGCTCGGCATCTGACAGCCGGGCGGTTAAGCCGGCGCAACACATGGGAGCGCAAACAATGCAGCGAAGAAGGCTCAGGCTGGGGATGGTCGGCGGCGGGCAGGGCGCGTTCATCGGCGCCGTGCACCGGATCGCCGCGCGGCTCGACGATCGTTTCGAACTGGTGGCGGGCGCGTTGTCGTCCAATTCCGAGCGCGCGCGGGCGAGCGCCGTCGAAGCGGGCATCGCGCGCAGCTACGCGGATTGGCGCGAGATGGCGCGTGCCGAGGCCGCGCGCGAGGACGGCATCGACGCGGTCGCGATCGTCACGCCGAATCATCTGCACGCGCCGGTCGCGACGGCGTTTCTCGAAGCCGGCATCCACGTGATCTGCGACAAGCCGCTCGCGGTTTCGCTCGCCGAAGGTGAGGCGCTCGCAAAGCTCGCGCAGTCAAAAAAGCGGCTGTTTGCGTTGACGCACACCTATTCGGGCTACCCGCTCGTGCGGCATGCGCGCGAACTGGTCGAACGTGGCGAACTGGGCGAGATTCGCGTCGTGCAGGTCGAGTATGCGCAGGACTGGCTCGCCGAGCCGGTCGAAACAGGCGGCGCGAACAGGCAGGCAAGCTGGCGCACCGATCCGGCGTTGGCGGGGCCGGCCGGGTGCCTCGGCGATATCGGCACGCACGCGTATCAACTGGCCGCTTTCGTCACTGGGATGATGCCGCGCGCGCTGTCGGCCGAGTTGCACACGTTCGTACCGGGGCGTCGTGTCGACGATCACGTGCAGGCGATGCTGCGTTATGCGAACGGCGCGCGCGGCATGTTGTGGGCGAGCCAGGTGGCGAGCGGCGCGGAAAACGCGCTGCGCTTGCGCGTGCATGGCACGAAGGCGGGACTCGCGTTCGATCAGGAGGAGCCGAACGCCTTGTGGTTCACGCCGTTGGGCGGCGCTGCCGAACGATTGACGCGCGCTCGGGTGAAAAGTCAGGTTGCCGCGCATGCGACGCGCGTGCCGGCCGGGCATCCGGAAGGCTATCTGGAAGCGTTCGCGCAGTTGTACCTGGATGCGGCGTTGCAGATCGATGCGTTGAACGATGGTCGCCCGCCACCAGCCGAGAGCCTGCTGTTGACGACGGTCGATGATGGCGTCGACGGTTTGCGGTTTATCGAGGCGGTGCTGAAAAGCAGTACGGCGGATGGACGGTGGGTGGAGATCGAAGAGGCGTGAAGCGTTGCAACAAAACGCCAGGTCGGCGGAGCTGCCGAAGCGTCAACCGCCCTTGCTTTTCTTGATCTGCGCTTCGAACGCGATATCGAGCTTGCTGGCCTTGCGCGGTTTCTGCGGGCCGTAGGCGTCGACGAACTTGACGAAGTCGTCGAGCGTCAGCGGGTCCGACACTTTCTTGTCGACTCCGCTCGATTTGTCGACCAGATAGAACAGGCCGCCAGACAGACTGATCGCGGCGAAGCGCGGGTTGCCGGTGCGCGTTTTCAGGCGCTCGACGGCGTGGATGGCTCGGGTGGTGCGCATGATGGGGACTGCGGCGGCTGATTGACGAGAGCGTTACTTTAACAATTATGCCGACGGTATGCGGTCGGGGACTATGGACGAAAACACGCGATGAACCACGACCCGCTCAGCGACAGCGAAGAAGGGTGGCTCGCGCTCGCGCTTCGGCGCCGAGCTCCGGCTTACTCGCTCAACTCCCGGTGCAACGCCCGATACTCCTGCGCCAGCTTATGCCCCGGATCAAGATGAATGACGGGCGTCGCCAACTGATGCGACTCACGGATCTTCACCGAAGATGACAAGCGCGACCTCAGCACCGGCAAGCCTTCGCCGATCAGTTCGTCGACGAGCTTCTGCGGCAGGCTCGCGCGAGGCTGGAACTGGTTGATGACGATGCCTTCCACCTGCAGCCCGTCGTTGTGATCCTGCTGGATCTCCTTGACGTTTTCGAGCAGCGTGTAGAGCGCGCGACGCGAGAAGTCGTCGCAGTCGAACGGAATCAGACAACGCTCGACGGCGATCAGCGCCGAGCGCGTGTAGAAGTTCAGCGCGGGCGGCGTGTCGATGTAAATAGCGTCGTACATGTCGAGTTCGTTCAACGCGTCGCGAAGCTTGTAGATCTTGTAGCGCGATTCGAGCTTGCCGTGGAGAGTGTCGAGGTCGGGATGGGCGGGCATGACGTCGAGATTCTCGAAGCGCGTCGAGTGGATGAACGAGGTTGCTTCCACGGGTCTGAAGCTGAAGCCGAGTGCGGTTTCGAAGAAGCCCGCGACAGTGGGGTTGACCTCGCTCGCCTGCGGGCCGAGCAGATACTGGGTCGAATTCGCCTGGGCGTCGAGGTCGATCACCAGCGTACGCAGACCTTCGTTCGCGCTGATGGCCGCCAGGTTGCAGACGATGGTCGATTTGCCTACGCCACCTTTCTGATTGAATACAACGCGCCGCATGGTCTCCCCTTGAACGGAAGCGGTTACAAAGGGCCCAGCATACCTGAGTCGGGTGACGGCGCTGATTTCGACGGGCTGTTCGTGACCGGGTCAGCGTTGCGCGGTATCCACGTCGACCACCACCTTCACACGTCCAGTCCCACTGGCAACGAGCTGATAGGCCTCGTCCGCGCTGCGCAAATCGAACCGTGTCTGATCGACCACGGGCGCGATCGCGCCGCTTTCCACGAGCCGCGTCGCTTCGCGCATCATCTCGCCGAGGTGCGCGCGATATCGACCGGTCAGCAACGGATACAGCGTGAAGATCCCTGAATAGCTGGCTTCGCGAAACGACAGCGGCGCAAGCGCATGCGTCCCCCAGCCAAGCGCACTGACCACGTGCCCGAAGTGCCGGACCGCGGCAAACGACGCATCGAGTGAGGCCCCCCCTACCGTATCGACGACCAGATCGAATCCTTCGCCATCGGTCAAACTCGCCACATACTGTTCGACCGTCTGTGCGCGGTAGTCGATCGGCGTCGCGCCGAGCCGCCGAACCAGCTCGGCATTGTGTGCGCTCGCGGTTGCATATACGTCGGCGCCGAGCGCGCGCGCCAGTTGCACGGCGATGTGGCCGACCCCTCCGGCGCCACCCTGGACCAGCACTTTGGTCCCACCTTGCAGATGCGCGCGATCGACGATACCCGCATACGACGTGATGAACGCGAGCGGCAACGCGGCGGCCTCGCGCATCGACAGATTGCGCGGCGCATGGGCGAGCAGGGCGGCATCGACCGCAGCGTACTCGGCGAGTGACCCCTGAATGCCGCCGACGCCGCCGGTCATGCCATACACGTTGTCGCCGACAGCGAATCCGCCGACGCCATCGCCGAGCGCCTCCACCGTGCCCGCGAGGTCGATACCGAGGACGAGCGGCAACGGGTGTTGCGCGTGCGCGGCTTCGCCCGCGCGAATCTTGATGTCGAGCGGATTGAGGCCGCTCGCGGCGACGCGCACCAGGACCTGGCCGGCGGCGGGTTCCGGGCGGGGCAGCGTCGTGTATTCGAGCGGGCCGTTGTATTGGCTGAGGATCAGAGCGTGCATGGACATGGCGGTCTCCTTCGTTCGACGCGTTACCGCGCGGCCGCATCGACGAGGGCGGCCACACCGCTCACCGGCTTCATCAAGTCGTCCGGCAGACCATGCCGCTCACGAAGATAGGCCGTCGAGTTGAACGATAGCCACGCACGGCCGTCCGCGTCCTCCCAGACGAGCACCTTCAAAGGAAGATCGAGCGCGGCGGTCGGCGCGAGTTGCATCAACGGTGTACCGGCTTTGGGATTGCCGAAGATCAGGAGCCGGCTGAACGGCATCGCCAGTCCCTCGCGCCCAGCGTCACCGCTGAAATCGATGCACGCGAAAACCGTCAGCCCTCGCTCCAGAATCAAGGTTTGAAGACGCTCGGCGGTCGCGTCGCCAGTATGGGTGCTTGCAACGGTGACGATGCCAGCGCTGGCGTTCTCTGCGATCGAAGCGGTGGCCATCATGCCTCCCGTGCGGATATTGTGCTCCGGCAGCGTTCGCGTGATCAGGTCTGCCGGACGGGCAACGCGTTGACCGTGACGCAGCATGCGTCGCACGCGTGCAATGCGCCAACGGAGAAGCGGACCCATGCAGTGTAGGCGTTCGCTGGCGCGATGTGGCCGATCGTGCGGATGCGCTGTGAGGGAAGTTCTACCGAAAGGCAGATGGAAGCGGATGGGGTGCCCGCTGCACGAACGGCGGCTTCCACATTCGCGAAGCCGCCGTCAGGGGCACCCGATCGGCGCCCCGATGCCAGATTACTGGCTCAGGTAAACAAACTTGCCATTCTTGATGGTGCCCATCACGCTCGCTCGCTGATCGAGACCGACGTGATCCTTCGGGCTCGTATTGACGACCCCGTTCGGCACCACCAGTTCATGCGCGTGCTCGAGCTCGTCGCGCAACGCGACGCGAAACGCCGGCGTACCCGGCTGCGCGGTCTTCAACGCGCGCGCGACGGCGTCCTGCAGGCGCGGGTACACGCCGGCCGCGTCGCCCGCGAACTGCGTGACGCTGCCGGGGCCGTACTTCGCCTCGTACGCGTCGACGAACGCGAGCGCCGCCTTCTTCGACGGATGATCGGCCGGCAGCGTGCGCGCGACGACGACCGGTTGCGTCGGGAACAGCGTGCCTTCCACGTCTTTACCGCCGAGCTTGATGAACTCCGGCGTCGCGATGCCATGCGTCTGATAGATCGGGCCCTTGTAGCCGCGCTCGATCAGCGTGCGCTGCGGCAGTACCGTTGGGGTGCCTGCGCCGGCGATCAGGATCGCGTCGGGCTTCGCGGCCATCAGCTTCAGGATCTGGCCGGTCACGCTCGCGTCGGTGCGGTTGTAGCGCTCTGTCGCGACCAGCTGGATATGGCGCAGCGCCGCGAACTTGCTGAACTCGTTGAGCCAGCTCTCGCCGTAGCCATCCGCGAAACCGATGAAGCCGACCGTCTTCACGTCGTGGTTCGACATGTAGCGCGTCATCACGTCGGCCATCGCGCTGTCGGTCTGCGCCATCTTGTAGGCCCAGATCTTCTTGCCTTCCTGCGGCTCGACGGCGATGGCCGAGCCGATCAGCGTGATCATCGGCGTCTGGCTGTCGGCGACCGGATCGAGCGCGGCCATCGCGGCCGGCGTGATGTTCGGGCCGACGATCACGTCGACGTGGTCCTCGTTGATCAGCTTGCGGATGTTGCGCACGGCGTTGCCGGGGTCGGACGCGTCGTCGAGGAAGATGTAGTCGGCTTTCTGGCCGGCGATCGTCTGCGGCCACATCAGCATCGCGTTCTTGCTCGTGATGCCGATCACGGCGGCTGGCCCCGTGTTCGACAGGTCGATGCCGACTTTCAGGTCGGCGTGCGCCGCGCCGGCGACGAGCAGCGCCGCGGCCGCGAGGCCGCGCAGGGTGTTGCGTACTTTATTGTTATGCAACTTCATCGGAAGGTCTCCGTAGCGAGAGAGCGGTATGGAAGCGGTTCAAAGCTCATAGGTTTCGTGTTCCCCATTCAGCGCCTGCTCGATCAGCTTGCGGTTCAGGCTCGGCGACAGCAGCTCGACGAGCGTGTACACGTAGCTGCGCAGATACGCGCCCTGTTTCAGCGCGACGCGCGTCACGTTGCTGCCGAACAGATGGCCGACCGGCATCGCGCGCAAATGGCGGTCGCGCTCGGCGTTGAACGCGATGTCGGCCATGATGCCGACGCCGAGGCCCAGCTCGACGTAGGTCTTGATCACGTCGGCGTCGATCGCCTCGAGCACGATGTCCGGATGCAGCCCGCGCAGGCGGAACGCTTCGTTGATCTTGGTGCGGCCGGCGAACGCGTTGTCGTACGTAATCAGCGGGTACTGGGTCAGGTCATCGAGCGCCAGCAGCTTGCGGTCGAGCAGCGGATGGTCGGGCTGCATCACCGCGACGTGGTGCCACTGGAAGCAGGGCAGCGACACCAGATCCTTGTAGTTCGAGATCGCCTCGGTCGCGATCGCGAGGTCGGCCTGGTCGTGCAGCACCATTTCGGCGACCTGGGTGGGACTGCCTTGCAGAATTGAAAGGTGAACCTTCGGAAAGCGCTTCTTGAACTCCGCGATCGCCGCGGGCAGCGAGTAGCGCGCCTGCGTGTGGGTCGCGGCGATCGTCAGATTGCCCTGGTCCTGCGCCGCGAAGTCCTTGCCGACCCGCCTCAGGCTTTCCACTTCCTGCAGGATTTTTTCGACCGATTGCAATATGATGCGGCCCGGCTCGGTCAGCGAGCGCACGCGCTTGCCGTGGCGGGTGAAGATTTCGACGCCAAGTTCGTCCTCCAGCTCGATGATCGCCTTCGAGACGCCCGGCTGGCTGGTAAACAATGCCTTGGCCGCTTCGGTGAGGTTGAAGTTCTGCCGCACAGCCTCGCGGACGAAGCGGAATTGGTGCAGGTTCATATATAACCTCGCCGCATATAAAAAGAATTTTTTAGTCGTTTGAAATATAAGGCGAGTTTATTACGATCTGTCCATCTTTTTCAATATGGATATCTGTATTTGTTATAAGCAAATGAGCGATGGGTCTAAACGCTCGCTTGCGATAGCTGACAAAGCCGGTATTCAAGCCGCGGCCGAGCCGGACGGTCGCGTGTCACGCAAGTTTCGAAAAAATTGGGGCCCCCGAATGTACCAATACGACCAGTACGACCAGACCATCGTCGATGAACGGGTCGCGCAGTACGCCGATCAGGTTCGCCGCCGCTTGTCGGGCGAATTGAGCGAAGAGGAATTCCGTCCGCTGCGGCTGCAGAACGGCCTGTACTATCAGCGCCACGCGTACATGCACCGCATCGCGATTCCGTACGGCAACTTGCGCAGCGACCAGATGCGCGTGCTCGCGCAGATCGCGCGTGAGCACGACCGCGGCTACGGCCATTTCTCGACGCGTTCGAACATCCAGTACAACTGGATCAAGCTCGAAGAAACGCCGGAGATTCTGCGCAAGCTCGCCTCGGTGCAGATGCACGGCATTCAGACCTCGGGCAACTGCATTCGCAACATCACCGCGGACCAATTCGCCGGCGTCGCGCCCGACGAAGTGGTCGATCCGCGTCCGTGGGCCGAAATCCTTCGGCAATGGTCGACGTTCCACCCCGAATTCGCGTGGCTGCCGCGCAAGTTCAAGATCGCCGTGTCGGGTTCGAAGGAAGACCGCGCGGCTGTGCAGATCCACGACATGGGCGTGTATCTGCGCAAGAACGAACAGGGCGAACTGGTGGCCGACATCCTCGCCGGTGGTGGTCTGGGCCGCACGCCGATCGTCGGCGCGGTGATCCGCCGCGATCTGCCGTGGCAGCACCTGCTGACCTATAGCGAAGCCGTGTTGCGTGTGTACAACCGCTACGGCCGCCGCGACAACATGTACAAGGCGCGTATCAAGATTCTGGTGAAGGCGCTGTCGCCGGAGAAGTTCGCCGCGCAGGTCGAAGAAGAGTGGCAGCACCTGAAGGACGGCCCGTCGACGCTCACGCAGGCCGAAGTCGATCGCGTGACGCAATACTTCGCGCCGCCCGCTTACGACAAGCTGCCGGACACCGATACGTCGTTCGAAAAGCATCTGCTCGAAAACCGCGCGTTCGCGCGCTGGGTCGAGCGTAACGTGCGTCCGCACAAGGTGGCGGGCTACGCGTCGGTCACGCTGTCGCTGAAGCCGACCACGGTTGCGCCGGGCGACGCGACGGACGTGCAGATGGACGCGGTCGCCGACTGGGCCGACGAATACTCGTTCGGCAAGGTCCGCGTATCGCACGAACAGAACCTGATCCTCGCCGACGTCAAGAAGCGTGACCTGTTCGCGCTGTGGGAAAAGGCCAAGGCGCAGGGTTTCGCGACGCCGAACATCGGCTTGTTGACCGACATCATCTCGTGCCCGGGCGGTGACTTCTGCTCGCTCGCGAACGCGAAGTCGATTCCGATCGCGCTCGCGATCCAGGAACGTTTCAACGATCTCGACTACGTGTACGACCTCGGCGACGTGTCGCTGAACATCTCGGGCTGCATCAACGCGTGCGGTCACCATCACGTCGGCAACATCGGCATTCTGGGCGTCGACAAGGACGGCTCCGAGTGGTACCAGGTGACGCTCGGCGGCGAGCAGGGCACCGGCGCGACCGGCGCTCACCTTGGCCGTGTGATCGGCCCGTCGTTCTCGGCCGAGGAAATGCCCGACGTGATGACGAAGGTGATCGATACGTTCGTGGAAAACCGCCAGGAAGGCGAGCGTTTCATCGATACGTACACCCGCATCGGCATCGCGCCGTTCAAGGAGCGCGTGTACGCCGCGCGTCAACCGGCTCACGCGTAACCGCGAAAGGATACTGGACAGATGGCTTCTATCATCAAGAACCGCGCGGTCGTCAACGACGACTGGAGCGTCGTGCGTGCCGCGGAAGACGGCGCTTTGCCGGCAGTGAGCGAACTGCCGGCCGGCAAGGTCATCGTGCCGCTGGCGCTGTGGCAGGCCGAGCGTGAAGCGCTCGTCGCTGCGCGTAGCGCCGCCGACCTCGGCGTGTGGCTCGCGCCGGATAGCGAACCGGCGGATATCGCCGGCGACTTCGACAAGCTCGCGCTGATCGCCGTGGACTTCCCGGTGTTCCGCGACGGCCGGGGCTACAGCATCGGCCGTCTGCTGCGCGAGCGCTATGGCTACAAGGGCGAACTGCGCGCGATCGGCGACGTGCTTCGCGACCAGATCACGTTCATGTTCCGCTGCGGCTTCGACGCGTATGCACTGCGCGCCGACAAGGACATCAACGACGCGTTGAAAGCGTTCGACGACTTTAGCGTGCAGTACCAGGGCGCCGTGGACACGTCGCCGCTGTTCCGCCGCCGTGCCGCGCAGGCTGGCGCCGACAAGGTTCCGGCATGAGCACCGCGCAATCGTTGAGCCCGGAGCTGGCAGCGAAGGTCGAGCGTCTCGACGCGCTGCTCGACTCGATCGCGGCGCGTCACGCGAACGTGAAGCTCGCGAGCAGCCTCGCGGCCGAAGACATGCTGCTCACGCACGCGATCCTGTCGCGCGGCGTGAAGATCGGCATCTTCTCGCTGAACACGGGCCGTCTGCATGCGGAAACGCTCGGCATGCTCGATCGCGTGAAAGAGCGCTACGGTTACGACATCGAGCAGTTTCATCCGCAGCCGGCCGCGGTCGAACAGTATGTGGGCGAACACGGCCTGAACGCGTTCTACGAAAGCGTCGAGCTGCGCAAGCGCTGCTGCGAGATCCGCAAGGTCGAGCCGCTCAATCGCGCGCTTGCCGACGTCAGCGCCTGGGTGACCGGGCAGCGTCGCGAGCAGTCGGTCACGCGTGCCGAGCTGCACGAGGAAGAGCACGACGGCGCGCGCAACATCGCCAAGTTCAATCCGCTCGCGGACTGGACCGAAGCCGAAGTCTGGGATTATCTTGGTGCGTTCGACGTGCCGGTCAATCCGCTGCATGCGCGCGGTTATCCGAGCATCGGCTGCGAGCCGTGTACGCGTGCGATCCGCCCCGGCGAAGACAGCCGGGCGGGGCGCTGGTGGTGGGAGTCGCGCGATACGAAGGAATGCGGCTTGCACATCACGGCGATTACTCCGATTGCGGTCGAGCGCAACGAAAACGCGTCGGCCTGAGCGCCGCGAACCGAGCTTGCGGCGCACTACGCCGAAACCGATCTGAATACTTTCGCCCGTGCGAGCAGCGCTTGCCGGACGAACCAACGAAGGACCCGCCATGAGCACCACGCTCGATTCCACTGTCAACGCTCCGCTTGCCAACACGGTCAACCGGATGGATCACCTCGATTGGCTCGAAGCCGAGTCGATTCACATCCTGCGCGAACTGGTCGCCGAATGCAGCAAGCCGGCGCTGCTGTTTTCGGGCGGCAAGGATTCCGTCGTGGTGCTCGCGCTCGCACTGAAGGCGTTCGGCCTCGGTGCGAACCGCAAAACGCAGCTACCGTTCCCGCTCGTGCATATCGACACGGGCCACAACTACGACGAAGTGATCGACTTCCGCGATCGTCGCGCGCAACAGATTGGCGCGGAACTGGTGGTCGGCCATGTTGAAGATTCGATCAAGCGCGGCACCGTGCGTCTGCGTCGCGAAACGGATTCGCGCAATGCCGCGCAGGCGGTGACGCTGCTCGAAACCATCGAGCAATACGGCTATACCGCGATGATCGGCGGCGCGCGCCGCGACGAAGAAAAGGCCCGCGCGAAAGAGCGCATCTTCTCGTTCCGTGACGAATTCGGCCAGTGGGACCCGAAGGCGCAGCGCCCGGAACTGTGGAGCCTGTACAACGCGCGTCTGCACAACGGCGAACACATGCGCGTATTCCCGATCTCGAACTGGACCGAGCTCGACGTGTGGCAGTACATCGCGCGTGAACAGCTCGAACTGCCGTCGATCTACTACGCGCACCAGCGCGAGATCGTGCGCCGCAACGGCCTGCTCGTGCCGGTCACGCCGCTCACGCCGATGCGCGAGGGTGAGACGAGCGAACAGGCGATCGTGCGTTTCCGCACGGTGGGCGACATCAGCTGCACCTGCCCGGTCGAAAGCGACGCGGACGTCATCGAGAAGATCATCGCCGAGACGGCTGTCACCGAAATCACGGAACGCGGCGCGACGCGGATGGACGACCAGGTGTCGGAAGCGGCAATGGAACAGCGCAAGAAGCAGGGTTATTTCTAAGCACATTTGGGACGGGAGTAAGCGCTGAAGCGCTAACTCCGGCCGACAGAGGGACAAGGAAAATCATGAGCAGTATTCATCAACCAGAAGACCTCGGCGTGCTGCGTTTCATCACCGCGGGCAGCGTCGACGACGGCAAGAGCACGCTGATCGGCCGCCTGCTGTACGACAGCAAGGCTGTATTGAGCGACCAGCTCTCGGCGCTGTCGCGCGTGAAAAACAAGCGCACGGTCGGCGACGAAATCGATCTGTCGCTGTTGACCGACGGCCTCGAAGCCGAGCGCGAGCAGGGCATCACGATCGATGTCGCGTACCGCTACTTCGCCACCGCCAAGCGTAAGTTCATCATCGCCGATACGCCGGGCCATGAGCAGTACACGCGCAACATGGTGACGGGCGCGTCGACCGCGCATGCGGCGATCATCCTCGTCGACGCGACGCGCGTGACGTTCGAAAACGGCGTCGCGCAACTGCTGCCGCAAACCAAGCGTCATAGCGCGATCGTCAAGCTGCTCGGTCTGCAGCACGCGATCGTCGCGATCAACAAGATGGACCTCGTCGACTACAGCGAAGCACGCTTCAACGAGATCCGCGACGCGTACGTCGAGCTCGCGCGTCACCTCGGTCTGCAGGATGTGCGCTTCGTGCCGGTGTCGGCGCTGAAGGGCGACAACATCGTCACGGCGAGCGAGCGCATGCCGTGGTACGCGGGCGAGCCGCTGCTCGACGTGCTCGAAGCGTTGCCGGTCGAAACCGCGAGCGGCGAGGCGCTGCGCTTCCCGGTGCAGTGGGTTGCGCGTCAGGACGGCAGTCAGGCCGACGATTTCCGCGGCTACATGGGCCGTGTTGAATCGGGTGAAGTGAAGCTCGGCGACACGATCGTCGTGCTGCCGGCCAATCGCGAAGCGACCGTGGCGGAGATCATCGCGCCGGTGGTCGGCGGCACCGCACAGGTGGACCGTGCGTTCGCCGGTCAGACGGTGACGATCCGTCTCGCGGAAGATGTCGACGTGTCGCGCGGCGACACCTTCGTGCTGCGCGAAGCGGCACCGGAGCCGGCGAAGAAGCTCGAAGCGGACCTCTGCTGGTTCGACGACGCGCCGCTGTCGACGCAGCGCAAGTATCTGCTGAAGCAGACCACCAGCACCGTGTTCGCGAAGATCGGCGCGATCAAGGAAGTGCTCGACGTGCATACGCTGTCGCAGGCGACCGATCGCAAGGAACTGGCGATGAACGACATCGGTCGTGTCGCGCTGACCTTGCAGAAGCCGCTCGTGTGCGACGCGTACGACTCGCATCAGGGCACCGGCGCATTCGTGCTGATCGACGAGGCAACGAACCACACGGTCGCCGCCGGCATGATCCGCGCGTTTTCCGCCTGAGCACGGCAAGGCTAGCAGGCGACGGATGGGCCACACAGGCGACGCAACGCGCCGCCGCGTACGCTCCAACGAACAGGTTGATGTAAATGGGTAAGGTTTATCTGATTGGTGCGGGACCCGGTGCCGCGGACCTGATTACGGTGCGCGGCGCGCGGCTGCTCGGCGCCGCCGACGTCGTGCTGCACGACGCGCTGGTCGAGCCGGCGATGCTCGACTACGCGCCCACGCGGGCGAAGCGCATTGCGGTCGGCAAGCGCTGCGGCCAGCTATCGACGGCCCAGCAGTTCATCAACAAGCAGATCGTCGATGCGGCTTTGGAGCACGGCGTGGTCGTGCGTTTGAAGGGCGGCGATCCGATGCTGTTCGGCCGCGCCGACGAAGAGATGCGCGCGCTCGAAGCCGCGGGCATCGAGTATGAAGTCGTGCCGGGCATCACCGCCGCGCTGGCGAGCGCGGCCACGCTGAAGCGTTCGCTGACGCTGCGCGGCGTGTCGCGCAGCGTCGCGCTCGCGACGTTCAGCCGCGCGCCAGGTTCCGATGAGATCCGCGAGCAGGTCAACGCCGATTCGCTGGTGTTCTACATGGGCCGCGACAGCGGCGTCGAGATCGCGCAGCAACTGATCGATGCTGGCAAGCCCGCGACGACGCCCGTGGCGATCGTCGAGGCGTGCAGCACGCCGCGCGAACGCATGCTGACGCTGACATTGGAAGATCTTGCGGCCGGCGAAGCGCAGCGCTGGGTCGATGCGTCGCAGCCGAGTCTGTTGATGATCGGCGAGGCGTTCGCGGCGCGGCAGACCGAGGCGAAGCACTCGTCGAATGGGATGCTGGTCGCGGCCTGAATATCCTCGGCAGGGCCGACCCGAGAGCGGCGAATCTGAGCAACCAGAACGAAAAAATCAGAGCTGCCGCAGGCAATACTGCGCGAGCGCATCCAGCACCGAATCATCCTCGCCGACCGCCACCGCGCAGCGAATCTCGACACCGGGATGCGCGGCGCGGCAATGATCGACGATCGCGGGCAAATCCTTGCGGACATGACCGCCTTGCCCGAAGAACACCGGCACCACGGTGATCGCATCGCAGCCTTGCGTGACGAGTTGCGCGACGGCCGTCGGCAGGTCGGGTTCCATCAGTTCGAGAAAGGCGAGCGTAACCGCAGGAGCTTCGCCCGTCGCCGCGCGCGCGGCACGTAGCTTGTCGGCGAGCCGCTCGAACGGCTCCCGCCAGCGCGCATCGCGCGCGCCGTGGCCAAACAGAATCAGTCCGTGCATAGCCATCGCATCAGCTCCTGACGATGCCCCTCAACGCACTGGCGTTAGTGCCGGTCGACCCACTTCAACCCTACGAGCCCCAGCACCAGGTAGACGAGCCCAGGTGTCGCCGCGGTCAACGGCGCGGGCCACGTATTGAGCGTGCCGATATGCGAGAACAGCGTGTTGAACAGCTGGAAGCTCATGCCGAGCATGATGCCGCCGAACACCTTCACGCCGACCACGCCCGCGCGCGTATGCAAATATGCGAACGGCAGCGACAGCACCAGCATCACGAACACCGCGAACGGATACAGCACCTTGCGCCACAGCGCGATTTCATAGCGCTGCGTGTCCTGATGGTTTTCGGTCAGATGCTGGATATAGCGGAATAGATTGAACATCGACATCCGGTCCGGCGACACCAGCAGCACCGACAGGATCTGCGGCGTCAGCTCCGAGCGCAGCGAATACTCGGGCAGCGTGACCTGCTTCGCGCGATAGACCGGATTGAGCGCATCTGCCGGCGTACCCGGAGCGGGGGCCACGTCGAGCAGTTGCGTATCGGTCACGCCGGTCAGCAGCCAGTGGCCCGGCGGCTGATAGCGGCCGCTCTGCGCGATGCGAATGTTCGACAGGCGGAACTTCGAATCGAACTCGTAGATGCGCACGTTGCTGATCGTCGCGTCGGGCTTCAGCTCGCCGACGTTGACGAAGCGCGTGACCTGCTCGCCGTCGGCGCGCTCGGTCAGCGTGTCCTTGACCCACACGCCCGACTGGAAGTTGCTCGACACCGACGAGCCGAGCGCCTCGAGCCGCACGCGCTCGGACAGCTGATCCGTATACGGGCCGACCACTTCGCCGATCAGATAGGTGACGATCACGAGCGGAATGCCGATCTTCAGCAGCGAGCGCAGCGCCTGATTCGTCGCGAGGCCTGATACGCGGAAGATCGTGTATTCGGAGTTCGCCGCCATCTGCGCGAACACGTAGATCGCGCTGATCAGCGCCGCGACCGGAATGATTTCGTAGAAACGCGACGGCGTTTGCAGCGCGACGCGCAGCACCGCGTACTGAAACTTGTAGTTGCCGTGGCCGACCGAGTTCAGTTCGTTGATCAGGTCGAAGAAGAAGAACAGACCTGAAAATGCGAACAGGATGAAGACGAACGTGAGATAGATCTGACGCGCGAAATACCTTTCATAAATGCGCATCGGTCAGGCTCCCTGCGAACGGCTGAAAATGGCGCGCGTAAATAGCGGACGGTTGCGCACCCGCATCCAGAAGATGAACGCGACGATCCCGAGCACGATCACGTGCAGGATCACGAGCCCGACGCCGAACGACATCTTGCCCTGCTCGATCCACGCCTGCACGACGTTCAGCAGATTCGAATACGTGAGGTAGATCAACACGGCCATCACGAGGTTGATCGTGCGACTGCGCCGCGGGTTCTGGTGCGCGAGCGGAATGGCGAGCAGCATCAGGTTGATCGCGATCAACGGAAGACCCGCGCGCCACGCGAATTCGGCGAGGTTCTCTTTAGTGGGATTGCGCAGCAGCGTGAGCGTCGGCAAGCCGGTGGTGGTCGGCGTATTGACGACCGGCTGGCTCTGGATTTTCACGCCGTAGCGCTCGAACTCCATGATGCGGAAATCGGGGTGGCCCGGTTCGCCGTCGTAGCGGCGGCCGTTTTCCAGCACGACGAAGCGGTCGCCGTTCTTGTGCGTCTCGATGTGGCCGTTCTTCGACACCACGACGTTGACCTTGCCGCCCTCGGTGCTCGTCACGAACACGTTTTCCACATGCCCCTGGTCGGGCGACATCTTCTCGATGAAGAACACGCGGTGCGTACTCGGCGATTCGCGGAACTGCCCCGGCGCGAGCAGCGAGACTTCGTCGCGCTGCTGGAAGCGCGCGCGGATCAGCTTGCTCTGCTGGTTCGACCACGGCCAGCCGACGAACACGAAGAACATGATCAGGATGATGATCGGCGTGGCGAAAATGCCGATCGGCTTGATGAATTGCGTGAGACTGACGCCCGAGGACAGCCACACGACCATCTCGGAGTCCTTGTACCAGCGCGTGAGCACGAACAGGATCGACACGAACAGCGTCGCGACGAGCATGATGGCCAGATAGCCGATCACGGTGAGGCCGATCAGGACCAGCACGTCGCGCGGGTCGACCTCGCCCGATGCCGCGAAGCCGACGATGCGGATCATCATCGTCGTCAGCACGAGCGTGAGGAGAACCATGAACACGGCGCCAGCCGTGTACGCGAGCTCGCGCTGGAGGGAGCGTTCGAAAATCATTATTGATGACGAGAGGGGGCGCTCACGGCGACGCTCGGGTTCGTTCCCGTCACGCCTCCGGTGCAGCCGCCGCGGGAAAAATAGCGGATAATTGCGGCTTTCATCCTAAGCCCAGATTTTATCCGAGGACAAGCGCGATGGACTTTAGCATAAAAGCCTGTGATTGGACCAAAGGCTCGACGAACGGTTTCCTGACCGGGAAATCCGATTGCATCGTGATCGGTGTGTTCGAGTCGCAAACGCTGTCGGGCGCCGCGCTCGAGATCGACGTGGCCACCAAGGGCCTGCTCACGCGCATCATCAAGGCGGGCGACATGGACGGCAAGGCGGGTACCACGCTGTTCCTGCACGAGGTGTCGGGCATCGGCGCGTCGCGCGTGCTGCTCGTCGGACTCGGCAAACAGGATGCTTTCAGTCAGAAAGCCTACGGCGAGGCGGTCCGCGCCGCATGGCGCGCGCTACTCGGCACGAAGATCGTGCAGGTCACGTTCACGCTCGCGCAACTGCCGGTGCTCGAACGCACGACCGACTGGTGCGTGCGCGCCGCGATCCTCGCGCTGCGCGAGCTGACCTACCGCTTCACGCAAATGAAGAGCAAGCAGGACAACACGCCGCGCGCGTTGAAGCGCATCGTGTTCAGCGTCAACACCGGTGACGAGAAGGCCGCCAAGCTCGCCGCCAGGCAGGGCGCCGCGCTCGCCAACGGCATGGACCTGACGCGCGAGCTCGGCAATCTGCCGAGCAACGTCTGCACGCCGATCTATCTGGCGAACACCGCGAAGAAGCTCGCGAAAGACTGGAAGCTGAAGGTCGAGGTGCTCGGCGAGAAACAGTGTGAAGCGCTGAAGATGGGCTCGTTCCTGTCGGTCACCGCGGGCGCGGTCGAGCCGGCGCAGTTCATCGTGCTGCAGTACCAGGGCGCCGCCGCGAAGGCCGCGCCGGTCGTGCTGGTCGGCAAGGGCGTCACGTTCGACACGGGCGGCATCTCGCTGAAGCCGGGCGAGGGCATGGACGAGATGAAGTACGACATGTGCGGCGCGGGCTCGGTGCTCGGCACGCTGCGCGCGGTCGCCGAGATGGGCCTGAAGATCAACGTGGTCGGCATCATTCCGGCCGTCGAGAACATGCCGTCGGGCACGGCCACCAAGCCGGGCGACATCGTCACCAGCATGAAGGGCCTCACGATCGAGGTGCTGAACACCGACGCCGAGGGCCGCCTGATTCTGTGCGACGCGCTCACCTACGCGGAGCGCTTCAAGCCGGCCGCGGTCATCGACATCGCGACGCTGACGGGCGCCTGCATCATCGCGCTCGGCCATCACAACAGCGGCCTGTTCTCGAAGGACGACGCGCTCGCGGGCGAACTGCTCGACGCGTCGCGCGAAGCGGCCGACCCGGCCTGGCGCCTGCCGCTCGACGACGAGTACCAGGACCAGCTGAAGTCGAACTTCGCGGACGTCGCTAACATCGGCGGGCGTCCGGCGGGCAGCGTGACGGCCGCATGCTTCCTGTCGCGTTTCACGGATTCGTACCCGTGGGCGCATCTCGACATCGCCGGCACTGCGTGGAAGAGCGGCACCGCGAAGGGCGCGACGGGCCGTCCGGTGCCGCTGCTCGCGCAGTTCCTGATCGACCGCGCCGGCCAATGACGCAGTGCGGTAAGCGCGCGCACGGCGCGCGGCAAGCGGGGCGGAGCGGCCGATGACGAGAATCGACTTTCACTCGAACGTCGGCGATTCGCTGCTGTACGCGTGCCGCCTCGTGCGCAAGGCGTATCTGGCGGGCCAGCCGCTCGTCGTGCTGGCCGAGCCCGCGCGCCTGCGCGCCTTCGACGAAATGCTGTGGACCTTCTCGCCCCTCGACTTCGTGCCGCACTGCATGGCGGGCACGCCGCTTGCCGCCGACACGCCCGTCGTGCTGGCCACGAATCTCGACGACGTGCCGCATCATCAGGTGCTGCTCAATCTGGGCGCAACGGTGCCGGCGCAGTTCGCGCGCTTCGAAAGATTGCTCGAAGTGGTCGGTAACGCACACGAGGAACTCGCTGCGGGCCGCGAGCGCTATCGCTTCTATCGCGATCGCGGCTATGCTTTGAACAACTACAAGCAGGGCGGCTAGTTCGTTGCGCTGCACGTCATGGCCGCGAGGAACGCGGCATACGGACCGCCTGCCCTGGCTTCGACTCAAACACGGAGAGCGCACGTGTCCGATCCCCACGACAATTCGATTCCGGTCCTGAACGAGGTCCTCGTGCCGGGCCGCGCGCGCGAGACGCGCGAGGCGTCGACCGATGCCGCCGCGCCTGCATCCCAGCCGGGCGCCGAGCCCGCAACCCCAGCCGTCGCGCAACCGGCGGCGGTGCCGGAGCCCGCTTCCCGCACGGAGCCCGCGTTCGTGCCACCGCCCGCGCATCAAGCCGACCCGACGCTGGCGCCCGAGCCGGTACTCGCGCCCCAACCGGTGCCCACGCCCGAGCAACTGAGTTCTCCGGAGCCCGTGCTCGTGCCGGAGCCGATGCCGACGCGAGAAGCCGCGCATGCGGCGGAGCATGAGCCTCCCGCGCAGACCGAGCTTCATCAGCCGCGCGTGGCTGATCACACGCACCCGAGAAAACACGCACGGCCGCATCACGGCATTCATGTGCGACATGGGCATGATGACTTGCATGAGGACGTGGGGGTGTCGCCCGGCGTGTTCGATCGTACCGAGCCCTTCATACCGCTCGAAGCCGGCGCGACCGTGCCGCCGGATATCGACCATGAAGGCGCGCACGAAGCCGCTCCCGCTCAGCCCACACTCGATGCCGACACGTTCGCCGCACGTCTGCACGGACGCTTCCAGCGATTTCTGACGGGCGAGGGGCGCGGCATCATCGAGGCGCGCTGCCGCGATGCAGTGCAGCAGCACACGAATCTGCTCGTGAGTCAGATCACGCGCGAGGTCGCGCAGACGCTCGAAGCCGAGATGACCGATTGGGTACGTGAAGCGGTGGAAGAAGAAATCGCGCGGCACTCGCGTTGACCCCGCGGTGACCTGAGAGCACCGTTATTTGAGTGTCAGCACCCAAGCCGCCAGCGTGGCCGCCTGATCTGGCGTCAGTTGCGTGTTCGCGGGCATCGGTACGGTTCCCCATGCGCCGGTGCCGCCATCGAGGATCTTGTGCTTCAGATAGGTCGCGGCGTCGTCGCGTCCCGCATACCGGATAGCAACGTCGTGCAGCGCCGGCCCCATGAACGGGCGGGTAACCGAGTGGCAGCTCATGCAGTTCTTCTGCTGGGCGAGCACGAGCCCGGCTGCTTCGGCACGGGCTGCGGGACTGGCGGCGCTCAATGCGGCGGCGAGCGCAACAGCGGCTGCTACGGCTGCGTACGACATCGATGTCATTATGGTCTCCGCCAGTGCAGATGCCCGGCTCGTGGTCCACGCATTATAAGAGCAAAGGGGCGCACGGATTTTCGTGCGCCCCTTGCGTCTTTGCGTAGCGCGGCGGCGGGTTATCCCTGTCGGGGCGGGCCACGCCGGCCCCGGTCATTACCCCGTCACCGCCCCCCGATTCGCCGGCTGGGCGAGCGCGAAATACTTGGCCATCACGCCGCGGGTGTAGCGCGGCTTCGGCGCCTGCCATGCGGCGCGGCGGCGCTGCAGCTCGGCATCGTCGATGTTCAGTTGCAGCAGCAGCTGGTGCGCGTCGATCGTGATCGAATCGCCTTCCTGCACGAGCGCGATCGTGCCACCGACGAACGCCTCCGGCGCGACGTGCCCAACCACCATGCCCCAGGTGCCGCCCGAGAAGCGGCCGTCGGTGATGAGCCCGACCGATTCGCCGAGCCCCTTGCCGATGATCGCCGAAGTCGGCGCGAGCATTTCCGGCATGCCGGGGCCGCCCTTCGGGCCAAGATAGCGCAGCACGACGACGTCGCCGGCGACGATCTTGTCGGCGAGGATCGCTTCGAGCGCGCTCTGCTCGTCGTCGAACACGCGCGCCGGGCCCGTGATGACCGGGTTCTTCAGCCCCGTGATCTTGGCGACCGCGCCGTCCTCGGCCAGATTGCCCTTCAGGATCGCGAGATGGCCTTCGGCGTAGAGCGCCTTGTCGATCGGGAAGATCACCTGCTGATCGCTGCGCGGCTTGGCTGGTACGTCCTTCAACTCCTCGGCGATCGTTTTGCCGGTGATCGTCATGCAATCGCCGTGCAGAAGCCCTGCGTCGAGCAGGATCTTCAGCACCTGCGGAATGCCGCCCGCCTTGTGCAGATCGGTGGCGACGTACTGGCCCGACGGCTTCAGGTTGCAGATCACCGGCACTTTTTTGCGCATGCGCTCGAAGTCCTCGATCGTCCATTCGATCTCGGCCGCGTGCGCGATCGCCAGGTAGTGCAGCACCGCGTTGGTCGAGCCGCCGGTCGCCATGATCAAGGCAACCGCGTTTTCGATCGACTGCTTCGTGATGATGTCGCGCGGCTTCAGATCCTTCTTGACGGCTTCGACGAGCACACGCGCCGATTCGGCGGCCGAGTCGACCTTCTCCTGGTCGGGATTCGCCATCGTCGACGAATACATGAGCGACATGCCGAGCGCCTCGAACGACGAGCTCATCGTATTGGCCGTGTACATGCCGCCGCACGAACCGGTCGATGGACACGCATTTTTCTCGATGCCCTCGAAATCCTCCTGCGACATGCGGCCCGCCGTGAATTCGCCGACCGCCTCGAACGACGACACGATCGTCAGATCGGTGCCTTTCCAGTTGCCCGGCCGGATCGTGCCGCCGTACACGTAGATGCCCGGCACGTTCATGCGCGCGAGGCCGATCATGCCGCCCGGCATGTTCTTGTCGCAGCCGCCGATCACGACCACGCCGTCCATCCATTGCCCTTGCACGCAGGTCTCGATGCAATCTGCGATCACCTCGCGCGACACGAGCGAGTACTTCATGCCCTCGGTGCCCATCGACATGCCGTCCGAGATCGTCGGCGTGCCGAAGGTCTGCGGGTTCGCGTCGGCGCGCCTGATCGCGGTGACGGCCGCGTCGGCGAGACGCTGCAGGCCGGCGTTGCACGGCGTAATCGTCGAGTGGCCGTTGGCGACGCCGATCATCGGTTTGTCGAAATCCTCCTTCTGGTAGCCGAGCGCGTAGTACATCGAGCGATTCGGTGAACGCGCGATGCCTTGCGTGATGTTCTTCGAACGACGGTTGTAGGCCATGGGGCGCTCCAGTCTGGCTGTTCTGATGAAAGCGCGCGGCGGCGTCCGCGCGCGCATCCGTTCAGTGTAGTTCCGCCAGACCGCGCAAACAGGCAGTTTTGCGTGACACGCGTCGTGTGTATTATTCGCCGTTGTTCAGGTCGTAAAATATATTAGTCATGCTGCCCACGATCCCCGACCTGCGCCAGTTGCGCTATTTCGTCACCGTCGCCGAAGAAAAGCACTTCGGGCGCGCGGCCGCGCGTCTGTCGATGACGCAGCCGCCGCTGTCGCAGGCGATCCGCGCGCTCGAGGAGACGCTCGGCGTCGAACTGTTTGCGCGGACCAAGCGCTCGGTCGAGTTGACGGCGGTCGGCGCCGATCTGTTGCCGGAGGTGCAGCGGCTGCTCGCGGCCGCGGAAGGGCTCAGGCCGCTCGCGCAGAGCCTCGCGCGCGGCGAGGCGGGCGTGCTGTCGCTCGCGTTCGTGTCGACTGCGGATTACGGCCTGCTGCCGCTGCTGCTGCGCGAGTTTCGGCGCGCGGCATCCGCGCGTGCGGCTCGAACTGACCGAGGCGACCAGCGACGTGCAGGTCGAGGAACTGGTGGCCGGGCGTATCGACGCGGGTCTGGTGATCGCGCCGCTGCCGTCGCGGCATGCGGCGCAGTTGTCGTGGCTGCCGATCGCGCGCGAGCCGCTCGTGATCGCGCTGTCGACGGAGATGGCGCAACGCTTGGAGGGCAGCGTGAACACAAACGGCAAGGGCAGCGCCGCTGAAGACTCCGCCGCCGAATGGCTCGACGCGCCCGTCAGCCTGCGCGATGTCGCCGACGCGCCGCTCGTGATCTTCCCAAGGCGTCTCGCGCCAGGCTTTTATGACATCATTATGGATTGCTACGGCGTTGCGGGCCTCGCGCCACGGATCGGCCAGGAGGCGATCCAGATGCAGACCATCGTGAGTCTCGTGTCGGCCGGCATGGGCGTCGCGCTGGTGCCGCAATCGTTGCGTAACCTGCGGCGCACGGGCGTCGTGTACCGGCCGCTGTCCGAGTCGGTGCCCGCGATCGAGACGGGCCTCGTCTGGCGCACCGACGAGGTCAGCCCGGTGCTGGCGGGCTTCATCGACATCGTGCGCGCGCATGCGGCGAGCGTCGCGTCGCGTGTCTAGATCCACTTCTGATTCCCTGTAAAAACTGCTTTCGAACCTGAACTGCCCATAACCACACGATGCTCATTCACCCCAATTTCGACCCTGTCGCCATCCATCTGGGGCCGCTCGCCGTGCGCTGGTATGGCTTGATGTACCTCGTCGCGTTCGTCGCGGCGATCGTCGTCGCCCGGCTGCGGCTGCGGCTGCCGTACGTCGCCGCGCAGGGCTGGACCCCGAAGGATATTGACGACATGCTGTTCTACGGCGTGCTGGGTACGATCCTCGGCGGCCGGCTCGGCTATGTGCTGTTCTACAAGGCGAGCTTTTATTTCGCGCATCCGCTAGACATTTTCAAGGTGTGGGAAGGCGGCATGTCGTTTCACGGCGGCTTTCTCGGCGTGACGCTCGCGATGATGCTGTTCGCTTATCAGCGCAAGCGCTCGTGGCTGCAAGTCACCGACTTCGTCGCGCCGATGGTGCCCACGGGCCTCGCGGCGGGGCGCCTCGGCAACTTCATCAACGGCGAGCTGTGGGGCCGTGTGACCGAGCCGTCCGCGCCGTGGGCGATGCTGTTTCCCGGCGCCGCGCCTGACGACGCCACGTGGCTCGCCGCGCATCCGCAACTGGCCGCGCAATGGCATCTGAACGAAGTGTTCGCGCAATATCACATGCTGCCGCGACATCCGTCGGAGCTGTACGAGATCGCGCTCGAAGGCGTGGCGCTGTTCTTCATGCTGATCTTTTTCTCGCGCAAACCGAAGCCGCTCGGCGCGATTTCCGCGATGTTCCTGATCGGCTACGGCCTTGCGCGCTTCACGGTCGAATTCGCGCGCGAGCCGGACGATTTCCTCGGCCTGCTCGCGATGGGGCTGTCGATGGGTCAATGGCTGTCGCTGCCCATGATTCTCGCGGGCATCGGCCTGATGGTGTGGGCGTATCGCCGTGGGCGTCGCGAGCCGGCGCAGGCGGTTGGCGCGAACTGAGCGGCGCTCGGCCAGCGTAGCAAGCGTTGCATGAAAAAACGCCACGGCATCGATGGATGCCGTGGCGTTTTCTGTTTGGGCTTGCGCTTGCGCGTCACTTCATCTGCACCGACCCCGACACGTTGACCGTCACCGTCGACGTGCCGCCTTCGAGCGACAGCGGCGCGCTCTTCGCGTCGGTGCCCATCGCGCGTGCGCTCATCATCATCATCGGACGCGGCATCACGCCGCTGTGATTCATGTTGACCTCGCGGATCGAATAGCCGCTAAAGCCGAACGCCTGCGAGGACGCCGCGGCCTGCTCGCGAAACGATTTGATCGCCTCGCCGCTGAGCCGCTGTTCGGCCGCGCGCTGCGCTTCCGGCGACAGCGAGAAACGCACGTTGCCAACCTGCATGATCGATGCCATCTGTCCGGCGAGCTTCGAAGCCGCAGCGAAGTCGCGCGATTCGAGCACGACTTCCGCGCGGCCGCGCCACGTCGAGATGCGTCCGTCGCGGTCCGTCGACGGGAAGATCGAGAACGCGCCCGAGCGCGCGGTCACGCCGCTGACGCCGCGCGCTTTCTGCAATGCCGCGTCGGCGCGTTCGTTCAGCGTCGACGTCAGCGACGACGGCTCGCTCGCTTCCTGTTCGTAAAACAGCGTGATTTCGACTTCATCCTGCGGGATTTCCGCGCTCGCCTGCGCATTCAACGACAGCACGCCCGAAGGCTGCGGCATCATGGTCTGCGCTCGAGCGGGCGCAGGGTTCAGTGCGAGTGCCACAGGCGCGCCCAAGGCGAGCGCAAGTGCGAGGGACCGTGCGGTTTTTGTCGTCATGACTGGAATCCTTGTTTGAACAGGTTGTGCACGTTCGACGCGAGCGACGGGTGGTGGCGCGCGGTTTGACGGATGCGCTGGCGAATGGATCGGCTTGCCGTCGAGCGGTCAGTTCGAGCTCACGCTTTCGTCGACCGATTAGGCGTGTTTTACCGACGCTTGGTTCCCCAATTAGTGCTTCGCCGCCGCATCGGAAACGATGACCTGGATGCGATCACGGCAGGTGCCGCGTCGCGCGTTCGCCCTTAAACCAGCTGTTTGGTGATGAAGCGCCATTCGGCGTCGGTCACCGGCGTGATCGACAGGCGGTTGCCTTTGGCGAGCACGCGCATGTCCTGCAATTCGGCATGCTCGCGCAGCGCGGCAAGCGGAATCAGCTCGATTTTCTTCTTGAACACGACGTCGACGAGCATCCAGCGCGGCGTTTCCGGCGACGATTTCGCGTCGTAGTACGGACTCTTTTTATCGAACTGCGTCGGGTCCGGATACGCGGTCGACGAGACCTCCGCGATGCCCGCGATGCCGGGCTCCGGACAGCTTGAATGATAGAAGAGCACGCCGTCGCCGACCTGCATCACGTCGCGCATGAAGTTGCGCGCCTGATAGTTGCGTACGCCGGTCCACGGCAAGGTGCGATGCGGTGCGTTGGCGAGGTCGTCGATGCTTGCTTCGTCCGGTTCGGACTTCATCAGCCAGTAGCGCATGAATCGGAGTGAGCGTGTGAGATTGAACGAAGCGCAACAACAGCAGGCGCGTACGGAAAAGCCCCTGAAAAAGGCGCTCAAACGAAAAAACGACGACCAAATAAAAACGGCATCGAACCGAAGTCCGATGCCGTTCCAGATAAGGTCCCCGCCTTAGCCGCTAGGCCGGCATCCTGAACCGAGGGTTCAGAATTGGTCGCAGTTAGCAACACTTCGGGTACATCAGACTGAGTGACGCGCACACCCGTGCTACAAATTTCCGCAACCGTGCACATGGCATTGGTTCAAGGAATATATGACCTTGGCGAACCAGGCAGGGAAGCTAAACCGATGAAGCTACAACACATACCGTTGAACACGTGACCGGTTCGAAACCGGCCCATTACTGCTTACTGCAAGCTGTACTGCTCGATCACAGTACCTAGCTGTTCGTTCATTTGCTGCATTGTACGCCGGATTTCTTCAGCGGGAAATGCTTCTCCGTGCCGCACGCTGCTTTGCAGCTTAAGCAGTTCCGATGCCAGCGACAGCGCCGCCATCACCGCGATGCGATCGGTGCCGCGCACGTTGCTGCCGCTGCGAATTTTCTTCATCTCGGCGTCTACGCGCGCGACCGCCTCGAGCAGCGCGCCTTCCGTTTCCGGCGAACAGGCGAGACGATAGGGTACTTCGAGAATCGATACCTCGATCTGCTTGGTGGTCATGCGTTTTCTCCGTGTCGGCTCACGTCGCTTTCCGCTTCCTCGTGTTCGGGCTGGGCGGACTCGAGCAGATCGAGCTGGTTATCCGGTTCGCTGCTCGCGCGTGCGCGCGGCAATTTTTCGAGAATCGCATTCAGGCGCACCTGAGCGTCGTCGATCTTGGCGGACAGCGCGTCGCGTTCCGCCTGCAGCGCGTCGCGCTCTTCGCGCAATTGCACGAGTTCCGCATGCGTGGCTTGTACTTCGGCACGCGTTTGTGCGAGCTGCTCTTCGAGCGCGAGCCGCGCTTCGTTGTGGCGCTGGCTGATCGCAATCAGCTTGCCGATGTTCTGGGAGAGTGATTCGAGTTCGGTGAGCATGTGCTGCGTCCTCTAAAGACATCGCATTTTAGCGCGGAATATTACAGGTTCCGACAATTGTCTCGTTTCGAGACGTAACAGCATCGCTTCGTGCAGGTTCGTTGCATGTCGTGTCGTCGACCATAAGGTAAAAAACCGGTAATCCATCGGACAATAACCTGCATTCAACAGAACCGATTGCGCTCCGGTTGACCTTTCTTGACGCCCCGCGAGGCCGCTCGTAAACTTCCCGCACTCTGGTGCCCGCGCGCGCTTCTCGGCGCGCGCAGTTAAACGGGAAGCAGGGCGCGCGCGGTGCCAAAACCGGATGCGCGAACCTGCGCTGCCCCCGCAACGGTAAGCGACCGCATGTGATGTGCTCATGCAGGTCGGTCCTGATCGCAAGGTTGGAAGTTCAACGTGCGAGTGTGCCACTGCGCGTCACGCGTGGGAAGGCGGGATCGATGTGTCGTAGCCCGGATACCGGCCAGAAAAGAGGGACGTCCCCGCGAAAACGTTGAACAAGGGGACGCCTCGTGACGCGTCGGCCCGCGGGGAAGCAGGCCGCGCACGCTATCCACAGGAATGTCATCCCATGCTGTCCCCCATCGCCCGCGCAACGCTGCTCGCGTTCGCGAGCCTGCCGCTCGTCGTGCATGCGCAAAGCGCCGAGCCCGCGTCCGCGTCTGCGACGCCGCATTCGTCTTCATCGTCCGCCACGGATGCCACCGCCGCAAACGCTGCAATCGCTGCCAATGCCGCCTCCGCCGATGCGTCGGGCAACGTGCTGTCGCCGATCGTCGTGACCGCGCAACGCGGACCGCAAGCGTTGCGCGATGCGATTCCGCAGACCACGCAGTTCGATCAGCAGGACATCGCCGACACGACCGCGACCGATCTGCCCGGCCTGCTGCAACTCGCGCCAGGCGCGCAAATTTCGCGCACGGGCGGCCCCGGTTCGACCACGAGCCTCTTTCTGCGCGGCGCATCGTCGACGCAATCGCTGCTGCTGATCGACGGCGTGCGCGTCGATTCCGTGAGCCTCGGCTCCGCTCAGCTCGCGCAGATTCCACTCGATCAGGTCGATCACGTCGAAGTGGTGAACGGCAACGTGTCGGCGTTGTATGGCTCGGGCGCGATCGGCGGCGTCGTGCAGGTGTTCACGAAAGACGGCGGTGATCATCCGCCGCGTTTCAATTTTTCGGTCGGCTACGGGAGCTATCACACGCAGACGCAAACGGCCGGCGTGAACGGCGCGCTCGATCAGGACGGGCGCACGACCTTCAACATCTCGCTCGCGCGCACGAAGGACGACGGCTTTTCGTCGCTCAATCCGCTCGAGGCGCCGGCCGCGAATCCGAACGCGAACGGCAATCTGAACGAGAGCATCAGCGCGTCGCTGCGTCACAAGTTCACCGACAGATGGGACGCGGGCGTCAGCTACTTCCAGTCGAACAACGACAACAGCTACGACAATGCGTACGGCGAGCCCACCGATCTGAACAATCTCTATAGCAAGGTGCGTCAGGTGTCGGTATTCGCGAACGGCAAGCTGACCGACTGGTGGACCACCCACTTCACGGTCGCCGAGGGCGACGACCGCAGCGTGTCGAACACCAATGGCATCTACAACGGCCGCTTCGATACCGACAATCGCCAGTACACGTGGCAGAACGATTTCGCGTTCGCCGCGAACCAGAAGCTGCAATTCGGCTACGAGCATCTCGACCAGACGCTCGACTCCGACACGTTCGCCGCGCCCGACCGTCACGTCGATTCGGTCTTCGCGGGCTACAGCGCGCGCTTCGGCCGCAACCAGATACAGGCCAACGTGCGACGCGACCAGTACTCGGATTTCGGTGGAGCGAACAGTTACTATCTCGGCTACGGATTCGACATCACGTCGCGCTGGAAGGTAACCGCAAGCTATTCGGATGCGTTCCGCGCGCCGAGCTTCGACGATCTGTACTATCCGATCAGCGGCAACCCGTCGATCCAGCCCGAGCGCAGTCATTCGGTCGAAGCCGGTTTGCAGTACGCGACCGATGCGCTCGGCGTGATGCGTCTGAATGCATTCCAGACGCGCTATACGAATCTGATTGACTACGTGCAGACGATCCCTGGCATCTACCTCGCGGAGAACGTCGGCCATGCGAAGGTGCAGGGACTCGAAGGATCGTGGAGCGGTCATGTCGGCAAGACCGACGTGCGCGCAACGGTGACGCTGCAGAACCCGGTCGATCTCGACAACGGTACCGACCTCGTGCGGCGCGCGCGTCGGTTCGGGTCATTCGCGGTGAATCGCAGCATCGGTGGATGGCGGGTTGGCGGCGAGTGGATTGTCAGCGGTCCGCGTACCGATAGCACCGGCAACCTCGGCGCTTATGGCATCGTGAATCTGTCGGCGCGCTACAACGTCACCAAAGCGTGGTACGTCAGTGCGCAAATCGACAATCTGTTCAACAAGGATTATGAAACGGCCTACTCGTATAACTCGCCGCGACGCGGTGCGTATGTCACGCTCGGCTGGCAGCAGCAGTGACGCGCGCGCCGGGGTGGTCGCATGCGTGAGCGCACGCGGATGAGTCGCGCGTCCGCTGCGCTGTGCGCCGCGATGGCGACGCCGCGCCCGATGAACGCGAAACGCGCGGCCGCGATCTGGCTCGGCCTCGCGCTCGCCGCCATCGCGGTGCTCGGCGCCTCGCTGGTGCTCGGCAGCGTGCCGCTCGCGCCGTCGCGCGTGCTTGCGGCGCTCGTGCCGACGCACACGTTCGGCGGCACGGGCAGAGACGATCTCGCCGGCGAAATCGTGCGCACGTTGCGTTTGCCGCGCGCGCTCGCGGGCTTCGCGTGCGGCGCGTTGCTCGCGCTCGCCGGCGCGCTGCTGCAGGTGCTGCTGCGCAATCCGCTTGCCGAGCCGTACGTGCTCGGCGTGTCGGGCGGCGCGGCCACGTTCGCGCTCGTCGCGATGATCGCGGGCGGCGCATGGTGGATCGTCGATGCGAGCGCGTTCGCGGGTTCGTTCGTGTCGATCCTGCTGGTGCTCGGCCTCGCGCGTCGTGAGCTATGGCGCGGCGAGCCGCAGGACACGTCGCCCCGTTTGCTATTGACCGGCGCGGTGATCGCGGCCGGGTGGGGCGCGCTGATCACGCTGCTGCTCAATCTCGCGCCCGACAGCCGTCTGCGCGGCATGCTGTTCTGGCTCACCGGCGACCTCAGCGGCGGCGCGCTGCCGTGGACCGCGCTGATCGCGCTCGCGCTCGTGTTGCTTGCGATCGTGCCGGCCGCGCCGCGTCTGAACGTGTTGCTGCGCGGCGACGCGGTCGCGCAGGCGTTGGGCGTCGCGGTGATGCCGCTGCGTTTGCGTGTGTACCTGGTCGCGTCGCTGGCGGCGGCCGCGGCGGTGACGACCGCGGGCACGATCGGCTTCGTCGGTCTCGTCGTGCCGCACATGCTGCGGCTCGCGTTCGGCAACGATCAGCGCATGCTGCTGCCGGCGGCCGCGCTCGGCGGCGGTGTCGCGGTGATGGGCGCGGATCTGATCGCTCGTACCGTGATCGCCCCCGCGCAATTGCCGGTCGGCGTGATCACGTCGCTGGTCGGCGTGCCGGTGTTCCTGTGGATGCTGCTCAAACGCCGCCGATGATGCGAGCCGAACCCAGCCCCACCCCTTCCATGCTGAGCACGCAGCGCCTGACGTTGCGCGCCGGCGCGCGCACCTTGCTCGACGCATTCACGCACACGTTCCATGCGGGCGAAATCTGGTGTATCGCCGGGCCGAACGGCGCGGGCAAGACGACCTTGCTGTCGACGCTGGCGGGCCTGTTGCATCCGGCGGCGGGCCATGTCGAACTCGATGGCGTGCGCGTGGCCGACTGGCAGCCGCTGCCGCTCGCACGGCGCCGCGCGTTGATGCCGCAAAGCGCGGCCGATGCATTCAACGCAAGCGTGCTCGACATCGTGCTGTTGAACCGCTTCCCGCATCTGGGCGGCTGGGGCTGGGAGCGCGACGAGGATCGCGCGGCCGCGCGGGCGGCGCTCGAACGGCTCGGCCTCGCGGACTTCGCGGCGCGCGACGTGCTGACGCTATCGGGCGGCGAGCGTCAGCGCGTTGCCCTCGCGGCAGTGCTGTGCCAGGACGCGCCGCTGTTGCTGCTCGACGAACCGTTGTCGCACCTCGACCTGCATTATCAGATCGACTGCCTCGAAGCGCTCGTCGCATGGACACGCGAACCGCGCCGCAGCGTGCTGTTCTCCTGCCACGACCTGAACCTTGCACGCCGCTTCGCGACGCATGCGTTGCTGCTCGACGGCGCGGGCGGCGCGTATGCGGGCCCGGTGCGCGACGTGCTGACGCCCGCGTTGACGAGCCGCGCGTTCGGCTATCCGCTGATTCTGATTCGCGACGGCGAGCACGAGGCGCTGATTCCCGCGCCGCGCGCGCGTCACGAATCGCCTGCCGGTCATGACGCACAGTCAGGCTGATTATTTACTTCTATTCCTTGTTTCGATCCTACCTATGACTCGCATCCCACTCCCGACCGGTTTGCCCGAAGTCGCCCCGCTCGATCAAACGCTGCGCGCCGAGCTGCAACGGATCATCGATACGCGCACCAAACCGCCCGGCAGCCTCGGCCGGCTCGAAACGCTGGCGCGCCAGATGGGCCTGATCCAACGCAGTACACGTCCCACCGTGCAGCGTGCCGCGATGATCGTTTTCGCGGGCGATCATGGCATCGCCGCCGAAGGCGTGAGCCCGTATCCGCAAGCCGTGACCGCGCAGATGGTCGCGAACTTCATCGCGGGCGGCGCGGCGATCAACGCGCTCAGTCGCGTCGCGGGTCTCGAACTCGAAGTGGTCAACGCGGGCATCGCGACGCCGCTGCCGTCCACGGACGGACTCGTCGACATCCCGGTCGGGCCCGGCACGCGCAACTTCGCACACGAAGCCGCGATGACGCACGCCGAAGCGCTCGCCGCGATGCAGGCGGGCGCCGCGCGTGTGCGTCATCACGCGGCGCTCGGCACGAACGTGATCGGCTTCGGCGAGATGGGCATCGCGAACACCTCGGCGGCCGCGTGTCTGATGAGCCGCCTATGCGGTGTGCCGATCGACGACTGCGTCGGACGCGGCACCGGTCTCGACAACGCCGGACTCGCGAAGAAGCGCAACGTGCTCGCGGCGGCGCTCGCGCGCTATGCGGATGCACGCGCGCCGCTCGACGTGCTCGCGACCTTCGGCGGCTTCGAAATCGCGATGATGGCGGGCGCGTATCTGGCGGCCGCCGAGGCGCGCATGACCATCCTCGTCGATGGCTTCATCGCGACGTCCGCGCTGCTGGTTGCCGATGCGTTCTCGCCCGAGGTACGCGAGTACTGCGTGTTCGCGCATGCGTCGAACGAGGCCGGGCATCGGCGCATGCTCGATCATTTCGGCGCGCAGCCGCTGCTGTCGCTCGACCTGCGGCTCGGCGAAGGCACGGGCGCCGCGCTCGCGGTGCCGTTGCTGCGCGCGGCGGTGGCCTTCGTCAACGAGATGGCCAGCTTTGATTCGGCGAGCGTCGCCGATCGCGAACCGTGAAGCGCGTGAGCACGCGCCTCGCGATAACGCGAAGCTCGGCCCGCAGCGCCGTGAACCTGCACTCGCCACTTTCATGAACCCGCTCGCGGAACTGCGCTATTTCTTCACGGCGCTCGGTTACTTCACGCGCGTGCCCGTGCCGCGTTGGGTCGGCTTCGAGCCGCATTATCTGAACGCCGCGGCGCGCTATTTTCCGCTCGTCGGCGTGTTGGTCGGTGGCCTTAGCGCGCTCGTCTATGTGGCCGCGCTCCGCGTGTTTCCGGCGAGTGTCGCGGTGCTGCTGTCGATGGCCGCGTCGCTCGTGGTCACGGGCGCATTTCACGAGGACGGTCTCGCCGATTGCATCGATGCGTTCGGTGGCGCCTATACGCGCGACGATGCACTGCGCATCATGCAGGACTCGCGCATCGGTGCTTTCGGCGCCATCGCGCTCGTGATCGCCCTGGCGATCAAGTGGCAAACGCTCGCGGCGTTGCCACCGCTGCGCGCCGCAAGCCTGATGCTTGCGGCGCATGGCGCGAGCCGCGCGTGCGCGGTCAGTTACCTGGCCACGCTCGACTATGTGCGCGCGGCTGGCAAAGCCAAGCCGGTCGCGCAGCGTCTGAGCGGGCCGGCGCTGTTGTGCGCCGCGCTGTTCGGGCTGCCGTGGCTGCTGTGGCCGAACGGCCCCGGCATGCCCGACTGGCGTTTTGCCGCGCTCACGTGTGCTGTGCTGTTCGCGCTGCGCTTTGCGATGGGCCGTTATTTCGTCAGACGCATCGGCGGCTATACCGGCGATTGCCTCGGCTTCGCGCAGCAGATCTTCGAATTGAGCATCTACCTGGTGGGGCTTGCATGGATATCGTCCTGATTCGACATCCCGCTGTCGCGCTCGAGGCGGGGGTTTGTTACGGCAATAGTGATGTCGCGTTGGCGGAGAGCGCCGAGGTCACGTCCAATGCGTTGGCCGTGAAGCTCGCGAGCTTGCAGGTGCCGGCGCCGCGTGTGCTGATCACGAGTCCGCTGACGCGCTGCGCCGCGCTAGCGACCGAGATCGCGAACGACTTCGGCTGCGTGGTCAGCCACGACGAGCGCTTGAAGGAAATGGATTTCGGCGACTGGGAAGCGCAGCGCTGGGATACGATCGATCGCGCGCTGCTCGACGACTGGGCCGCCAATTTCGAACATGCGCGCACGCATGGCGGCGAGAGCGTCGCGCAATTCGTCGCGCGTGTGCGAGCGTGGTTCGATGCGTTCGCGCTGACGCGCGAGCTGTCGCCCGCATACGTAGTCACGCACGCGGGCGTGATGCGCGCGATCGCGTCGTGGGTGCTGGAGGTGCCGCTCGCGCATTGCGTGCAGTGGTCGCTAGATATGACGGGGATCGTCTGGTTGCGACGTAACGACGAGACGCTGCAGTGGTCGCTCGTGCGATGGAATGCGTGACCGCGCGTGGTCATCGGGAAAACTGATCCCTTTTTCTCGCCACACGCGGCGCCGTCATGGCGCGGGTTGCTTTCTGCGCGAGCGCGCCAGTTCGAGGTCCTCGCACAGTTGCCGCGCGCCTTGCGCGATGCGCGGCGCGGGGCGATTGATCAGATCGCCGTCGATCGCAAACAGGTTGTTGTTCGCGACGGCCGCGAGGCCCGGCCATGCGCGCCATGTGTCGAGTTGCGGCAGCATCGTGTCGGGCCGCGTCGCGCCGGGCGCGGCGGTGACGATCGCCTGCGGATTCGCCGCGAGCACCGCTTCGGTCGACACGGTCGGCACGAGCGGCTGCAGGTCCGCGAACACATTGCGGCCGCCGCATAGCGTGATCGCGTCGCTGATCATGTGCTCGCCGTTGAGCGTCATCAGCGGCCGGTCCCATACCTGATAAAACACGCTGACGGCCGGGCGGTTCGCATACCGCGCGCGCAGACGGGCGATGTCGTCGCGGAAGGCGGCCGCCGCCGCATCCGCGCTCGCCGATGTGCCGAGCAGCCGGCCGAGCTTGGTCAGCGACACGGCGATATCGTCGAGACGGCGCGGCTCGCTGAAAAAGAGCGGCACGTGTAGTTCGCGCAAGCGCTCGAGCTGGCGCTGCGCGTTGCCATGCCGCCACACGACGATCAGGTCTGGTTTCAGCGCGACGATGCGTTCGAGGTCGAGCGCCTTGTTGTCGCCGACGCGCGGGAGTTGCTTCGCTTCGGGCGGATAGTCGCTGTACGACACGGCGCCGACCATCTTCGGGCCGCCGCCCGCGGCGTACAGCAATTCGGTCACGTGCGGGGCGAGGCTGATCACGCGCTGCGCGGGCGCGGCGAGCGTGACGGTCGCGCCGCTGTCGTCGGTGACGGTGATCGCGGCGTGCGCGCTCAGTGCGGTCAGCGCGAGCGCTGCGGCGCCGAACCAATGGATGAAGCGGTGCGCGGGCGGGGCAAAGCGGATGGAATGAGGAAAGCGGATCATCGGACGAGGGCGGATCACGAAGCGTTGAGCGGATTGGGTGCGAAGGTCACTGCGCTAACTCGACCGCGCGGTATCGATAGAGTCAACCGCCTGTTGCAACTGTTGCTCGAAGCGGGTCCATTCGGCTTCATCGCCCGGCAGCCCGAAGCGCACGCTGGCCGATGGCACCCGAAGCGATGGCGGAAAAAGACGCGTCCACACGCCGCGCCGCGCGAGCGCTTCATGCAACGCGGCGGCGCGCGCATCGTCGGTCCATGCGAAAAGCGGCGTGCCGCGTGTCGCGAAACCGTGCGCATGCAACAGCGCGGCAAGCCGCGCGCTGTCGCCGATGAGCCGCTCACGCATCCGCGTTTGCCACGCGGCATCGTCGAACGCGGCGCTCACCGCATGACGCGCGGGACCGCTGACCGTCCACGCCCCCAGCCTGTCGCGCAACGCGGCGAGCAATGCGGGCGCGCCCAGCACGAAGCCGGCGCGCACACCCGCGAGCCCGAAGAACTTGCCGGGCGAGCGCAACACGACGAGCCCGTCCCGATGCGTATGCGCCGCCAGCGACGCGACCCGCGCGGCCGGCAGCGTATCGGCGAACGCTTCGTCGACGAGCAGCGTGCCGCCGCGTTCGCGCAGTTGCGCGTGCCAGTGCAGCAGCCTGGCGGCATCGATATGCGTGGCGGTCGGATTGTCGGGGTTGACGATCGCGACGTGCGTGAGCGCGGCGGGCAGCGTGTCGCGATGCACGTCGAGCGGCGCGACCGCGTGTCCGGCGCGCGCGAACGCGGGCGCGTACTCGCCGTAGGTCAGCGGCGCGATGCCGACCGTCGCGGGCGACAGCAACGCGGGCAGCGCGCGAATCGCCGCCTGGCTGCCGGCCACGGGCAGCACGTGCGCGGCATCGGGCGCGCCGTAGTAGCGCGCGGCCCGCTCGGCGAAGCCGTCGCCTTCGTCGGGCAAACGGCGCCACGCGTCGGCGGGCAGCGGCGGCACCGGATAGCCGTGCGGATTGATGCCCGTCGACAGATCGAGCCACTGCGCGTACGCAATGCCGTAGCGCGCCGCCGCTTCGTGCAGGTTGCCGCCGTGCGCGATCGGGCCGCTTGCGGCGTGCTCGCGCGGTTGCGTCCAGTCGGTCATGCGCTCATCCCATCGCTACGCGCGTCGTTCCGCTCAGCCATGAAACGGCACGCTCAACAACGCCAGCACGATCAGCACGGCCAGCCAGAGAATCACCGTGCGTTCGACCAGCATCAACGCGGCGCCCACATGACGCGCCTCGGCGGGACGCCCGAAGCCCAGCGTCGGCCGATGCTCGAGCGTGCCGTGATACACGGCCGGCCCGCCGATCAGCACGTTCAGGCTGCCGGCGCCGGCGGCCATCACCGGGCCCGCGTTCGGGCTGTCCCAGCGCGGCGCCTGCTCGCGCCAGCAGCGCCAGGCGGTCAGCGTGTCGCCGAGCAGCGCGTAGCTCGAGGCGGTCAGCCGTGCGGGAATCCAGTTCAGCACGTCGTCGATGCGCGCGGCGGCCCAGCCGAAGCGCAGATAGCGCGGCGTGCGATAACCCCACATCGCGTCGAGCGTATTGGCGAGGCGAAAGCCGAGCGCGCCAGGCCCGCCCGCGAGCGCGAACCAGAACAGCGCGCCGAAGATCGCGTCGTTGCCGTTTTCGAGCGCCGATTCGATCGCGGCGCGCGCGAGCGCTGCTTCGTCCGACTGTGCGGTGTCGCGCGAGACGATCCGTGCGGTCAACTCACGTGCTGTGGCGAGATCGCGTTGGCCGAGCGCCCGCGCGATCGGCGCGATGTGATCGCGCAGGCTGCGCGCGCCGAGCGCGAACCACAGCAGCGCGACATGCAGCGCGCAGGCCGCGAACAACGGCAGCACGGCGACGAGCCACCACGCGATCAACACCGGCGGCAGAACGGCGAGCGCCCATGCGAGCAGGCCCTTGAGCCGCAGACGCCGGTCGTGATTGAAGCGCGCCTCGATGCGCGCGGCCCAGTTACCGAAGCCGACGAGCGGATGCCGGCGGCTCGGCTCGCCGAACCAGCGATCGACGGCGACGCCCGCGACCGCGAGCGTCGCGACCAGCGGCATGGTCAGCGGCGCCATCACTCGCGGATCGCGCTTTTCAGCGCGAGCGGCAGCCCCGCGACCATCAGCGTGGCCGCGCTACTCAATGCGGCGATGCGCTGATTGAGGCGGCCGAGTTCGTCGACGTAAAGACGCGTGGCTTCGCCGAGCGGCACGACGCCGAGGCCGATCTCGTTGCTGACGACGATGATCTTGCCGCGCGCGCCGGCGAGCACCGCTTCGAACGCGGCGGCCTGCTCGTAGTAGTGCGACAGCGGCGCCGCCGCGCCGCCGGCGGGACAAAGCAGGTTTGCGAGCCACAGCGTCAGGCAGTCGATCAGCAGACACTGGCCCGGCGCGTCGTGTTGCGCGAGCGCGCCGGCGAGGTCGTCGTCCGCTTCGACGAGCTCCCAACGCGCGGGCCGCCGCTCGCGATGATGCGCAATGCGCGCGTTGAATTCGGCGTCGTCGGTTACGCGGGCGGTGGCGATGTAGGTGACGGGGAGGGCGCTGTCGCTGGCGAGCCGCTCGGCATGCGCGCTCTTGCCCGAGCGGGCGCCGCCGAGGACGAAGGTGAGGTCGCGGAGAGTCATCCTATGATTGTACCGGCGCGATGGGATAATGCCGCTCGATTGCATTGCAACGCCACTGTCCATCTTCCACCTGCACCGCCGTGACCCGAATGCCCATTCCTCCCGACACCCTGCCCGTGCCCCGCGGCACGCTGATGATCCAGGGCACCACGTCCGACGCGGGCAAGAGCACGCTGGTCGCGGGACTGTGCCGCCTCGCGCGGCGCGCGGGTGCGCGGGTCGCGCCGTTCAAGCCGCAGAACATGGCGTTGAACAGCGCGGTGACCGTCGACGGCGGCGAGATCGGCCGCGCGCAGGCATTGCAGGCGCTCGCCGCGGGCATCGACGCGCACACCGATCTGAACCCGGTGCTGCTGAAGCCGACCAGCGATCGCGGCGCGCAGGTGATCATCCACGGCAAGGCGCGCATGAATCTCGACGCGCGCGCGTATCACGACTACAAGCCGATCGCGTTCGAGGCGGTGCTGGAGTCGTATGCGCGGCTGCGCGCGTCGTACGACACGATTTTCGTCGAAGGCGCGGGCAGTCCGGCCGAGATCAATCTGCGCGAGCGCGACATCGCGAACATGGGTTTCGCGGAGGCGGTCGACTGCCCGGTCGTGCTGGTCGCCGACATCGATCGCGGCGGCGTGTTCGCGCACCTGACCGGCACGCTCGCGTGTCTGTCCGACAGCGAGCAGGCGCGCGTGCGCGGCTTCATCATCAACCGCTTTCGCGGCGACATCGGTCTGCTGAAGCCAGGGCTCGACTGGCTGGAAGCGAAGACCGGCAAGCCGGTGCTCGGCGTCGTGCCGTATCTGCATGGCCTGACGCTCGACGCCGAGGACATGCTGCCGCCCGAGCTGCGCGCGGCGGCGAGCGTTGATTCGCGCCGTCTGCTGCGCGTGGTCGTGCCGGTGCTGCCGCACATCAGCAATCACACCGACTTCGACGCGTTGCGCGCACATCCGCAGGTCGATTTTCACTATGTGCGCGCGGGTACGCGGCCGCCGGCCGCCGATCTGATCATCCTGCCGGGCTCGAAGAACGTGCCGGACGACCTCGCGTTTGTGCGCGCACAGGGCTGGGACGACGTGCTCGCGCGGCATCTGCGCTACGGCGGCCGCGTGATCGGCATTTGCGGCGGCATGCAGATGCTCGGCCGCGAGATCGCCGATCCGCATGGCGTCGAGGGCGCGCCGGGCACCTTCGCGGGCTTCGGCTGGCTCGACTATGCGACGGTGCTCACGCGCGACAAGACGCTCAAGAATGTGACCGGGCGCCTGGCGCTGCCCGGCACGCCGGACGTCGCCGGCTACGAGATTCATATGGGCGAGACGCGCGGGCCGGCATTGGACACGCCGGCGCTGCGACTCGACCACGCTGGCCCGCACGAGGGCGGCGCGGACTTGGGCCGTCCCGATGGCGCGATATCCGCCGATGGCCAGATTCTCACGACCTACGTGCATGGCCTGTTCGATACGCCGGCCGCGTGCGCGGCGCTGCTCGCATGGGCGGGTTTGAGCGATGCCGAAGCGGTCGACTATCCGGCGTTGCGCGAGGCGTCGCTGGAGCGGCTGGCCGATACGCTGGCGGGGCACGTCGATATGCGCAGGCTGTTCGCGGCGCTGGGGTGACGCTTTGCGCCGGCCTTTTTTATCGGCTTGAACGCGATTGCTGCGCGGGCGGTTCGCTCAGTACAACACCATCTGCGTGCAACGAAACAGCGCGATGGTCTTACCATCCGGACCGGTGACCGTCGCGTCCCAGACCTGCGTGCTGCGCCCAAGGTGCACACCCTTCGCGACCGCGCGGATCGTGCCCTGCGTCGCGGTGCCGAGGAAGTTGCTCTTCAGCTCGATCGTCGTGAAGCTGCGCGAGTTTTCGGGCAGATGCGCGATGCACGCGTAGCCGCACGCGGTGTCGGCGAGGCCGATCACCGTGGCCGCGTGCAGGAAGCCGTTCGGCGCGAGCAGCTCCTCGCGCACGGACAGTTCGGCGACCAGCGTGCCCTGGTCCACAGTCAGCACGCGCAGGCCCAGCAGGTCCGGCAGCGTGCCCTTCTGGCGCTCCAGCAGGCGTTCGACCGTGTATTCCGGGCGCAGTTTGCTCATGAGATTCAGGTCCTTGTCGAAAAAAACGGCGGGTTGGAGCGGCCGATTCGCGATGTGGGGGCTTCGGCCGCGCTGAATTTGTCGATATTATCAACGGCTGGACCGGTGGGCGTCCCTGGAATTCGAACTTCGAACGGCAGCGATCGTGGGGCCCGCAGGCGCCGGTCACAACGGATCGGCGGGAATGGAGCAATAGCGCGGCAAACCGGCTGGCAGCGTCCAGCCTTCTTTCCGGGAGATTTCATGTCGGTGATTGTGGTGGCGAATCCGAAGGGCGGCGTGGGCAAGAGCACGATATCGACCAATCTGGCCGGCTATTTCGCAGCGGCGGGCGAATGGGTCGCGCTGGCCGACCTCGACAAGCAGCACTCCGCGCATGCGTGGCTCGAATTACGGCCCGCCACGCTGCCGAACATCGAAACCTGGGAGGTCAATCCCGACACGCCGGCCAAGCCGCCGAAAGGCCTCGAGCACGCGGTCGTCGACACGCCGGCCGGCCTGCACGGCAATCGCCTGAACATCGCGCTCGATCTCGCCGACAAGGTGATCGTGCCGTTGCAGCCGTCGCTGTTCGATATTCTCGCGACCCAGGAATTTCTCGAGCGGCTGGCGAAGGAAAAGGCGGTCAGGAAGGGCGCGATCGAGGTCGGCGTGGTCGGCATGCGCGTCGATGCGCGCACGCGCTCGGCTGAGCAGCTGCATCGCTTCGTCGAGGGATTGAAGCTGCCGGTGCTCGGTTTTCTGCGCGACACGCAGAACTACGTGCAGCTCGCGGCGCACGGCCTGACGCTGTGGGACGTCGCGAAAAGCCGCGTGGAGAAGGATCTGGAGCAGTGGCAGCCGATCGTCGAGTGGACGAACGGCGCGGGGAAGAAGGGCTGAGGCGGGAGCTGCCCGCCATCAGTCAAGCGTCAAGCTGAGCTTGGCTCAGTTCCAGGCCTGCGTGGGCACGTGGTCGCGGCTGCCCTTTATCTTGTTGTTTTCATCGACGAACACGAGGTCCGGCTTCCAGCCCGCCTTCAACTCCGCCTCGTCGACCACCGCGAACGCCGCGATGATGACCAGATCGCCGAGCTGCGCGCGACGCGCGGCCGAGCCGTTCAGCGAAATCATGCCGCTGCCGCGCTCACCCTTGATCGCGTACGTCGAGAAGCGCTCGCCGTTGTTGATGTTCCAGATGTCGATACGCTCGTTTTCGACGATGTTCGCCGCTTCGAGCAGATCTTCGTCGATCGCGCACGAGCCCTCGTAGTGGAGCTCGCAGTGCGTGACCGCGACGCGGTGAATCTTCGACTTCAGCATATTGCGTTGCATGATCAATCCAATCCTGTGTGACTGCGCAGTGTAACTGTGTTCGCGCGGACGGTTGCGGCGTCAGATTTCGAGGTTGTCGATGAGCCGCGTCGCGCCGAGCTTCGCGGCGGCCAGCACCACGAGCGGTGCGTTGGCGTCCTGCGCGCCGGGCGCGATCAGGTTCGAGCGCTTGCGGATCGCGATGTAATCGGGATTCCAGCCGCGTGCCGCGAGCGTCGCTTTGGCCGACTCTTCGAGCTTCGCGAAGTCGCGCTCGCCCGCGAGCACCGCGTCGCGCACCCGATTGAGTTCGGCGGCCAGCATCGGCGCCTCGGCGCGCTCGGCGGCCGAAAGGAACCGGTTGCGCGAGCTGAGCGCGAGGCCGTCGGTGTCGCGCACGGTTTCGGCGGCGACGATCTCGGTCGGCAGCGCGAACTGGTGGCACATCTGGCGCACGATCATCAGCTGCTGGTAATCCTTCTTGCCGAACACCGCGACGCGCGGCTGCACGCACGACATCAGCTTCATCACGACCGTGCACACACCGTGAAAGAAGCCGGGGCGGAATTCGCCCTCGAGGATGTCGCCGAGATCGTGCGGCGGATGCACGCGGTATTCCTGCGGCTCCGGATACATGTCCCTTTCGGTTGGCGCGAACAGCACGTAGACACCTTCCTTTTGCAGCTTCTCGATGTCGGCTTCGAGCGTGCGCGGATATTTGTCGAAATCCTCGTTCGGGCCGAACTGCAGGCGGTTGACGAAGATGCTCGCCACGACCGGGTCGCCGTGCTGGCGCGCGAGGCGCATCAGCGACAGATGGCCCTCGTGCAGGTTGCCCATCGTCGGCACGAAGGCCGTGCGATTCTGGCCGCGCAACTGGTCGCGCAATTCATGGATCGAGCTGATGACTTTCATGATCGGACAGGGATAGGCTCGCGCGGCGCGCGATCCGGTTGGCGCGATACCTGGCGGAATCGCACGGGTCATCGCCTCACCGGCAAATGACGGGTTCGGAGCGCGGATTGTAGTGGATTTGGGCAGCGGACGCACCGAAACGCGGCGGCACTTCCGAGCGGCGCGCGACGCACTTGCCGCGCGCTCCCCGCTGAGGCCTGCCAGGGTTCGCTGCGATGGTTTTCGTAGCGAGATTTCCAGGGTCCGGCCGCGGTCCGGCCGTCAAGCGGCCGTCATTCAGCACTCAGGCCGGCAGATACGCCAGCCGCACGTAAATCGGCGCGAACGGCTCCGCCTGGGTGATTTCGACGAGCGATTCACGGCACAGCTCGAGCACGGCGATGAAATTCACGACGACGACCGGCACGCCGCGGCTCGTGTCGAACAGATCGGAAAACTCGATGAAGCGCGCATTCTGCAACTGCCGCAGGATCAGGCTCATGTGCTCGCGCACCGACAGCTCCTCGCGCGAAATCTTGTGATGCTGGACCAGCTTCGCGCGCTTGATCACGTCGGCCCACGCGGCGCGCAGGTCGTCGCTGTTCACGTCGGGGAAACGCGGCGTGATGCTCTGCTCGATGTAAACCTCGGCGCGCAGGAAATCGCGCCCGAGCTGCGGCAACTGGTCGATGCGTTGCGCGGCGAGCTTCATCTGCTCGTATTCGAGCAGGCGGCGCACCAGTTCGGCGCGCGGGTCTTCGGCTTCCTCGCCGGTGTCGGCCTTCTTGACCGGCAGCAGCATGCGCGACTTGATTTCGATCAGCATCGCGGCCATCAGCAGATACTCGGACGCGAGTTCGAGATTGGTCTTGCGCAGTTGCTCGACATAGCCGAGATATTGCACGGTGACATCCGCCATCGGGATGTCGAGCACGTTGAAGTTCTGCTTGCGGATCAGGTACAGCAGCAGGTCGAGCGGCCCCTCGAAGGTCTCGAGGAACACCTCGAGCGCGTCCGGAGGGATGTACAGATCGTTCGGCAGCTTGAACAGCGGCTCGCCGTACAGACGCGCGAACGCGACGCCGTCGACCGTGTCGGGCGTCGAATCGGTGGCGGGGGTGGAAAGCGCGGTGTCGGACGGTGCCGGCGCTGGGCCGTGAACCGGGCCGTGTATCGGGCCGTGTATCGGACCGTGAAGCGGACCGTGAAGCGGACCATGCACCTTGTCAGCGTGACTCATCGTCGGCGTGACTGGGGCGCTTAGAAATTCTGGTAGTACGAGTAAGGCGTCTGCTGCACGCGCGAAGCTTTCTGCTCGGCGCGCTCTTCCAGATCGATCGGCTGTTTGTCCCACAGCAGTGCGCGGCCTTTGCGTTGCTCGGCCTCCAGATTGGGCTTCTGTTGCTTGAGCTGGTTCAGGAACTGCGTGATGTCCGATTGATACATGGCTCGACGTCCGTGGTGGGTAGGGTGGCGGCTCTTGGGCTGGCCGCTGCGCGGTGCCGCGGGGAGGGCGCCGTCGTCCGCGATTTTACCGCATGCGTCGCGCGCGGTCGAAAATCGCCGCGGGCCGCCCATTTTTGAGATGAAGCGCGGGGCTCCGCCGGGGGCACGAGAGAGGCCGATCGGGGTCGCGTTGTGGTCAAATAGCATGCCTCGTTCGCATGCGCGGCCGGGGCGCGAGAATTCACTCATTGGCCGGAGGTCCTGTTTGGCGGGAGGTACGATCGACATGCCGCGTGCGTTGCGCGGCGAGACCGGCCAGGCGCGCGGGCGCGCGCGTGCGCGCAAGGCGCTCGCGCGGTGCTGGCTGCGTGTGTCGCTCGCCGTCGGCCTCGGCCTCCTGATGTGGCTGCTCGCCGTGGGCAAGGCTCACGCGGCGAGCAAGGCACCGAGCTACAAGGTCGAGGTGGTCGCCGAGCCGCGCGCGCTGCGCCGGCTGCTCGAACAGCACCTCGATATCTCGCGTTTCGCGACGCGGCCCGACGTCACCGACGACCAGTTCTCGTTCCTGATCACCGCGACGCCACAGCAGGTGCGCGATCTCGCCGCGACGCAGGGCTATTTCTCGCCGCTCGTCAGCACCGACGTGCGCACCGTCGACAACCTGCGGCAGGTCACCGTGCGCGTGGAGCCGGGCCCGCAGACCAAAGTCACGTCGGTCGATCTGTCGTTTCGCGGCGCGGTGCTGACCGAAGACCCGTCGCGCGAGAACGCGACGCGCTTCGCGTTCTCGCTGCGCGAGGGCCAGCCGTTCTCACAGGGCGACTGGGACGACGCGAAGAACGCGTCGCTGCGCGAGCTGCAATCGCGCCGCTACCTCGCCGCGAAGATCTACCACTCGGAGGCGCTGATCGATCCGCGCACGCACACGGCGAAGCTGTCGGTGATCTACGACAGCGGGCCGACCTTCACGATGGGCCAACTCGACGTGCAGGGCACGAAGCGCTATCCGGAACGCATCGTCCACAACGTCAATCCGATCTCGCCGGGCGACATCTACGACACGCGCACTGTTGCCGAACTGCAGCGGCAACTGCAGAACACGCCGTACTTCGCGAGCGTCGCGATCGACCTGGACAACGACCCCGCCAAGCCGCTCGACACGCCGGTGCACGTGAAGGTGTCGGAGTTTCCGTATCACAGTTTCCGCGGCGGCGTCGGCTATTCGACCGACAACGGCCCGCTCGTGCAGGGCGGCTACACGTATCTGAACACGTTCGGCGCGGCGTGGCCGTTCACCGTCGAGGGCCGCGCCGACAAGACGCAGCAATACGGGCAGATCCAGCTGTCGATGCCGCCGGGCAAACACGGGTGGACCAATAGCGTGCTCGCGTCGTACACGACCACCGACGTCTCCGACACGCGCATCTACAGCATCCGCGGCGGCGTGCAACGCTCGCGTACGTCGCAGTTCCTCGACTACAGCTATTCGCTGCTGTTCTACGACGATCAGCTCAACCAGAACGCGGCGCCGCCGACCCGCGCGCACGCGCTGGTGCCGGGGTGGTCGTGGACGCGGCGCGACACCGACGACCCGCTGTTCCCGCGCCGCGGCAACCTGATCCACGTCGAGGCGGGCTTCGCGGTGAAAGGTCTGCTCGCCGACCAGTCGTTCATCCGCGGCTACGCGCGCGGCCAGCAGTATTTCCCGATCGGCGTCGACGACATCGTGCTGATCCGCGCCGAACTCGGCGGCGTATTCACGAGCGGCAGCTCGAGGGGCATTCCGGCGTCGCTGCTGTTCCGCGCGGGCGGCTCGAACTCGGTGCGCGGCTACGGCTTCCAGAGCATCGGTAACAACGTCGCCGGCTCGATCCTGCCGACCAAGTACCTGGTGACGAGCGCGGCCGAATACCAGCACTGGTTCTCGCACAACTGGGGCGCGGCCGTGTTCTTCGACATCGGCACCGCGACCGACACCTGGGGCGAAAAAGTTTTCTATCCGGGCGCCGGCGTCGGAGCGCGCTGGCGCAGCCCGGTCGGCCCGGTCAATCTCGATGTCGCTTACGGGATCCGCGATAACAGGGTGCGGCCGTATATCACGCTCGGCATCGCGTTCTGACGTTTTGACGACAACCCTCTACCTTATTTGCCATCGCATTCACGCATGACCACCGACGTCACCGCCCCACCCCCCGCGCAGCCGCCCGGCGCCATGCCGCCAGGACCGCCGGATGGGCAGCAGCCGCCCGACACGCCGCCGCCGAGGCGGCGCTGGGGCCGGTTGCTGCTGAAGGCGGTCGCGGGCACGGTGGTCATGCTGGTACTGCTCGCCGCACTCGCGGTCGGTCTGCTGTACGGGGCGCTGACGACCGAGCGCGGCACCGCGTACGCGTGGCACGCGGCCGTGAAGCTGCTCGGCGGCCGGCTCGCCGGCACGCTCGACGGCGGCACGCTCGCGTGCGGCGTGCAACTGCGCGACGTGCGCTGGCGCAGCCTCGACGGCAGCGGCACCGACATCGAGATCGACCGCGTCGCGGGCAGCTGGGCGCTCGCGCGCGAGCCGTGGCGGTTCACGATCGACTACCTGCACGTCGGCACGATCGAGGCACGCGTCGGCCCGTCGTCGAGCACCAGCGAGCCGCTGAGCGTGCCGCCGGATCTGCAGCTACCGATGCAGCTGGAGATTCGCGACGTGCAGGTCGAGCGGCTGCTGCTGCACCAGGGCGCGTCGACGACGGAGCTGTCCAGCTTCGCGTTTCACGGACGCAGCGACGGGCGTCATCACGAGGCCGCGATCGATCGGCTCGACACGCCGTTCGGGGCGCTGACGGCAGCGGCGAAACTCGATGGCGTGCGGCCGTTTCCGCTCAGCGGCGAAGTCGGTTATGCGGGCAAGATCAACGATGAAGCGGTGCAGGTGGCCGGCCACCTGAGCGGCACGCTCGAGCAGCTCGTCGCCGAGCTCGATGCGAGCGGCATGAAGCTCGCCGGCCACGCGCGGGTCGAAGCGGCGCCGTTCGCCGCAGTGCTGTTGCAGCGCGCGACGCTGAGCTTCGATCATGTGAATCCGCAGGCTTTTGCGCCGGGTGCGCCGCTGGCCGATCTGGCGGTGCGCGCGGAACTGCAGCCGGTGGAGCAGGGCGCGGCGACCGCGCCTGGCACAGCCAGCGCGGCCAGCACAGCCAGCGCGGCCAAACCGTCGGCCGCCAGCCATCCGGACCAGGTCTTCGGCGGCCACCACGCGCCGGCCAAACCGGCGGCGGGTTTCGCCGTCGCCGGCCATGTCTCGATCGTCAACGCGAAACCCGGTGCAATCGACCAGAAACTGCTGCCGCTGATCGATGCGAACGCCGACGTGCGCCTCGACGCCCACACACAGAGCATCTCGAACCTGAACGTGCGGCTCGTGCGCAATGCGACGCTCACCGGCGGCGGCACGCTGAGCGGCCGGCACGGCCGGCTCGATCTGAACGTCGCGCGGCTCGACCTGAACGCGCTGCAGGCGACCGTGCGGCCGACGCAGCTGTCCGGCCCGATCGGCATCCGCCTGAACGACGACATCCAGACCCTGACGCTCGATCTCGCCGACCCCGCCGCCGCGCTGCGCGCCCAGGGCAAGATCACGTTCGACCCGGCACGCATCAGCTTCAACGACGTGCGCGTCACGTCGGGCCGCGGCGGCATCGATCTATCGGGTGCGCTGAAGCACGATGAGAACTCGACCTACAACCTGAAGGCGCAACTGACCGATTTCGATCCGCTGTCGCTGACCTCGCAGATGCCCGCCCGCACGCCCGTCACGACATCCGGCGCGTCCGCTGCGAGCGGCGCGCAACGCGAGCGGCAAGCGCAAGCCGCGGCGCTCGTGGGCAGCACCGCCGGCGCGAAGAGCTCGGCGCCCGGCGATCAGGCCGCCGCCATCGCAAAGAACACCGCGCAGGCTGCGGTGCAGACCGAAGTGCTCGAGCGCAGGACGCCACCGCCCGCGCATCGGGCGGGCCCTGCGCCACGCGCAGCCGCGCATGCAGGTTCGCCAGCGCGCAAGATCGAGGCGCGCGTGAACGCCACGGTCACGGCGGCAGGTGTGCTCGCGCCGGTCTTCACAACGCGCGCCGAATTCACGCTCGGTCCGAGCGTCTACAACGACCTGCCGCTCACGGGCGGCGGCATGATCCAGCTGGCCGGCTCGCGAATCCTGCCGAGCCACGCGAATCTTTCGGTGGCGGGCAACCGGGTGAATCTGCAAGGCAGCTTCGGCGCGGCCGGCGACCGGCTGCGCTTCGGCATCGACGCGCCGCAGCTCGATCGGCTGGGCTTCGGCCTCGCGGGCGCGGTCGCCGCGGACGGCGACGTTACCGGCTCGTTCGCGCATCCGAACGTCACGCTGAATTACAAGGCCGACAGCGTCGTGTTCGCCAGCAACCGCATCGGCCATGCGGAAGGCCACGCCGAGTTGCGCGACGGCGCGAACGGCGCGCTCGCGTTCACGACCGACGCGCGCAATGTCAGCGCGGGCGGCGTCGATCTCGCCACGCTGACCGCCCGCCTGTCCGGCACACGCGCGAACCACACGCTCGAAGCCGCCGCGACCGGCAAGCTGCAGGACCGACCGCTCGATCTGACGCTCGCCGCCAACGGCAAACTGACCGACACGCGCGACGGCTCGCGCTGGGACGGCACCGTCACGCGTTTGCATAATCGCGGCACGCCGGCGCTCAATCTCGAATCGCCGCTCGCGCTCAGCGCCGGGCCGGGGCACCTCACGCTCGGTGCGACGCGCCTGACGATCGAAGGCTCGGTGCTGACCCTGAAGTCATTCGCGTTCGATCACGGCCGTATCCAGTCGGTCGGCAGTCTGACCGACGTGTCGCTCGCGCACTTGCAGGAGCTGCGTCGCCAGATCACCGGCGAGCCGCCCGCCGTGCGCACCGACCTCGTGTTCGACGGCGACTGGGACTTCTCGCTCGGCGCGACGGCGAGCGGCCACATCGAGCTGCGCCGGCGCAGCGGCGACGTGACGGTCGAGATCGGCCGCGGGCTCGCGTCGATGGGCATTGGCGACGTCCGAGCGCGCGCCGAATTCACCGGCGGCAACCGGCTCAGCGCGACCGTGCATGCGCAGGCGAGCCGCGTCGGCGTGATCGATGCCGACGCGCACACGCCGCTCGTGCTGCGCGACGGCGTGTTGAGCGTCGATCCGCAAAGCGCGCTGTCGGGCAATGTAAACGCGAACGTGCCGTCGCTGCGCACGACGGGCGGCCTGCTCGGCCCCAGCTATCTGCTCGACGGCCATCTCGCGCTGAAGCTCGCGCTCGGCGGCACCGTCGCGAAGCCGAACGTGACCGGCGCGCTGACCGGCGACGGTCTGTCCGCGACGGTCGTGAGCCAGAGCGTGCAACTGAAGGACGGGGTCGTGCGCATCGCGCTGTCGCAGAACATGGTGGACTTCCAGCAGGTCGAGTTCCACGGCGCGAGCGGCACGCTGCGCGCGACTGGGCGCGTGCGTCTCGACAGCTCGGAGCCCGACATGACCGCGAGCATCGTCGCGGACAAGCTCGATGTGTTCGCGTCGCCGGACCGCCATCTGTCGCTGTCGGGCAGTGCGAACATCTCGAACGGCGCCGTGGAGCGCGGCCCCGTGATCGACGGCAAATTCGTGGTCGACAGCGCGCTGTTCGATCTGCCCGAGCAGGCCGCGCCGAGCCTCGGCGACGACGTGGTGATCATCCGCCCGGACGGCACGCGCTCGGGCGGCCGGCCGCGTCCGTCCGAAGGCGGCGAGCGGCCGGCGAGCCCGTTCGCGCCACGCGCCAACATCGAGATCGGCCTCGGCAACGCCTTCCGCTTCCGTGGCAAGGGCGCCGATCTCGGCCTCGCCGGCACGATCACCGCGACGAGCGCGCCGAATACGCCGCTGCGCGCGGTCGGCAACGTGCGCGTCACACCGGGTTCGACCTACACCGCATTCGGCCGCAAGCTCACGATCGAGAACGGCTTCTTCACGTTCAACGGTCCGGTCACGAATCCGGGCATCAACATTCTCGCGATGCGCCGCAACCAGCAGGTCGAGGCCGGCGTGCAGGTAACAGGCACGCTGCAGGCGCCGGTCGCGCGGCTCGTGTCGGAGCCAAGCGTGCCGGACAATGAAAAACTGTCGTGGTTGCTGTTCGGCCACGGCACCGACCAGGGTAACAACCTCGGCCAGCAGAGCACGATGACGACCGCGCTCGCGCTGCTCGGCAGCGCGACGGGTCATCGGATCGCGCAGACCGTCGGGCTCGACGAGTTTTCGATCGGCCGCAGCGACGTCGGCCTGACCGATCCGCAAGTCGTGATGGTGTCGAAGGCGATCAACGAGCGGCTGGTGATCGGCTACGAGCAGGGGTTGCAGTCGGCGAGCAATGCGATCAAGGCGACGATCAATCTGACGCGATACTGGTCGCTGGTCGTGTATGGCGGCACGTTCTATGGCGCCGACGTGCTGTACACGCGGCGCTTCGATCGGATCTCATGGTGACGCGGGCAACATAAAAAAGGCACGCCTGGAAGCGTGCCTTTTTCGTCATACCTGCCTGCGGCGAGGTGAGGCCCAGGCGCCCGAAGACGCCGCGCGTTACTTCACGCGCATGCCGGGCTTCGCGCCGCTGTGCGGCTCGAGCACGTAGAGGCCCGGTTCGGCCTTCTCGTCCGCCGCCGATGCCGCCAGCACCATGCCCTCGGACATGCCGAACTTCATCTTGCGGGGCGCGAGGTTCGCGACCATCACGGTCAGCTTGCCGATCAGCTGCTCCGGCTGATAGGCGGACTTGATGCCCGAGAACACGTTGCGGGTCTTCTCTTCGCCGACGTCGAGCGTCAGTTGCAGCAGCTTGTCCGAGCCTTCCACCGCCTTGCAGTCGACGATCTTCGCGATGCGCAGATCGACCTTCGCGAAGTCGTCGATCGTGATGATGCCGGACTCTTCTTCCTTCGCGGCGACGGCCTTGGCGTGGGCCTTCGCCTTGGCCTTCGCGTCGGCCGGCGCCGCTTCCGGCGTGGCCTGCAGCGAGTCGCGATTGGCGGCGAGCAGCGCCTCGATCTGCTTCGGATCGACGCGCGTCATCAGATGCTTGTACGCGTTGATCGGGCGCGCCGAGCTGAGCGGCACGGTGGCGTCGGCCCACACGAGCGGCTCGATGCCGAGGAAAGCCTCGACCGCTTCGGCGAGCTTCGGCAACACCGGCTTCAGGGCCAGCGACAGCAGACGGAACGCCTCGATGCTGACGCTGCAGGTCTCGTGCAGCGCGACCGCGTTGGCCGGGTCTTTCGCCTGATCCCAGGGCTTGGCGGTATCGACGTAGGCGTTGACCGAGTCGGCGAGCTCCATGGTCTGACGCAGCGCGCGGCTGTACTCGCGCGCCTCGTAGTGCGCGGCGATCTGCGGCAGCGCCGCGCGCAGCGTCCCGAGCAGCGGATGATGCATCGCGCTGTCCTGCACGCGGCCGTCGAAGCGCTTGATCAGGAAGCCGGCTGCGCGGCTCGCGATGTTCACGTACTTGCCGACCAGGTCGCTGTTCACGCGCGCCTGGAAGTCGTCGAGGTTCAGGTCGAGGTCTTCCATCGTGCCGTTCAGCTTGGCCGCGAAGTAGTAGCGCAGCCATTCCGGGTTCAGGCCGGTGTCGATCACGCTTTGCGCGGTGATGAAGGTGCCGCGCGACTTCGACATCTTCGCGCCGTCGACGGTCAAAAAGCCGTGGGCGAACACGTTGGTCGGCGTGCGATGGCCCGAGAACTCGAGCATCGCGGGCCAGAACAGCGTGTGGAAATACAGGATGTCCTTGCCGATGAAGTGGTACTGCTCGGCCGTCGAGCCGTTGCGGACCCACGCGTCGAAGTCAAGGCCGCGCTTTTCGGCGAGATTCTTGAAGCTTGCGTAATAGCCGACCGGCGCGTCGAGCCACACGTAGAAATACTTGCCGGGCGCGCCCGGAATCTCGAAGCCGAAGTATGGCGCGTCGCGCGAGATGTCCCAGTCGGCGAGCTTGGCTTCGCCAGCGTCGCCGAGCCATTCGCGCATCTTGTTGGTGGCTTCCGGCTGCGCGAGGCCGCCGACCCAGGCGCGCAGGAAGTTCTCGCAGCGCGGATCGGACAGGCGGAAGAAATAGTGCGTTGACGTCTTGCGAATCGGCGTCGCGCCCGAGACGACCGAGTACGGATTGACGAGCTCGGTGGGCTGGTAGGTCGAGCCGCAGACTTCGCAGCTGTCGCCGTATTGGTCTTTGGCGCCGCATTTGGGGCACTCGCCCTTGATGAAGCGGTCCGGCAGGAACATTTCCTTGACCGGGTCGTACGCCTGTTCGATCTCGCGCGCGTCGATCAGCCCCGCTTCCTTCAGCGCGAGGTAGACGTTTTCGCTGAGCACGCGGTTTTCGTCGGAGTCCGTCGAGTAGTAGTTGTCGAACGAAATGCCGAAGCTGTCGAAGTCGCGCTTGTGCTCCAGCCAGACGCGATCGATCAGCTGTTTCGGCGTCAGACCTTCCTGTTCCGCGCGCAGCATCACCGGCGTGCCGTGCGTGTCGTCAGCGCCGACGTAGTAGACCTCGTGGCCGTGCATTCGCAGCACCCGGACCCAGATGTCCGTCTGGATATATTCGACCAGGTGGCCGATATGAATCTGCCCGTTCGCATAAGGAAGGGCCGACGTGACGAGAATCTGACGGCGGCCGGACGGCTCGCCTGCTGGGAGGTCGGTGGCGGGTGCTGACATAAGGATCGGGGGTGCCTGCGGTGGGACGAAACGGTGATTTTAGCAGGGCGCACGCCGCACGCGGGCCGGGCGCGGCGGGCTGGACGCGCGGAACAGAGGGGGATGGGGGCGGGCGCTGCGGTGGGGGACAGCCAGGAACGACGTCTGGCGAAGCGGGGTGCAAAACCGCGCGGGCAAAAAAAACCGGGGTCGATAAACCCCGGAGCAACAACGACAAGAGGAGAATGGTGACGTGATGGCTTCGCCAACCACGTACCGTAAACACAGACCGCGGATTTTCCGCAGAGTTCGAAATTTTTTTCGATCCGTCGACAAACCGGTCCGGCGGCTCGTCCCGCCCGCAAGCCGGGCGCGTGCAGCTGAAACGCCCGGCCGGCCCGGCGGCGCCTTCTCCTTGAGACTTGCCCTTATTGCGTCGCGTGCTGGGCCGTGGCGCGCAGATAGATCTCGACGCGACGGTTGGCCGCGCGGCCAGCTTCGGTGTTGTTGTCGGCGATCGGCTGGTTCGGGCCCATGCCGGTGGCCGACAGGCGCTGCGGCGCGATGCCGCGTTGCGCCAGATAGCCGGTCACGCTCTGCGCGCGATTGACCGACAGCGTTTCGTTGTATTGCAGCGAGCCGGTGCTGTCCGTATGGCCGACGACCGACGCGACGACTTCCGGATTCTGCTGCAGCGTCTGCGCGAGCTGGTCGAGCACCGGTGCGAACGACGGCTTGATCGCGTAGCTGTTGGTGTCGAACGTGACCGAACTCGGAATGTTCAGCTTGAGCGAGCCGTCCGGCTGCTCGGTGATCTGCGTGCCGGTGCCCTTGGTCGCGCCCGACATGCGGTTGCGGATGTTGTCCCAGTTGTAGCCGGTGATGCCGCCTACCGCGGCGCCGGTGGCCGCGCCGATCGCCGCGCCCTTGCCGCCGCCGAAGATCGCGCCGATCGCCGCGCCGGCCCCAGCGCCCACGCCGGTGCCGACTGCTGTGTTGGTGCCCTGTTGGGTCGCGCAGCCGGCCACCAGCGAGCCGGCCACGGCGAATACGGCCACGCGAGTCATGATTCTTGCATTCATTTTGATTTCCTTTCGAGTGCGAATAAACCAGCGGGAAGCGGTCAGTCCATGCAGCAAACATTCCGGCAATGCAGCGACCATTCAGAATGTTCGGGAACGATTCCTGCGCCTTGCTTCGCGCGGTCCTACAGCGAAGAAGGGTCTTCAGGCACCGTCTGCCGTCAGACACTACAATAATGCCTGAAACACGCAGCGATGCGACCCTACGGCGTCCCGCGTGCCCCGAAGGGTGCCCGGCAAGCTCGATTTTCGCAATGCCGCATAACAATTTCTTGCAAATTCCGCCGCGTGGCCGATCGGTCCATCTCGCCGCGCCGCACCTCTTCCCCACGGAGTATCAATGAGTATCGATCGGGCTTTGGTCGACGTCGCCGTCGCGGCCGTCACTGACCCCAACACGGGCGCGCCGTACGCGGCCGCGAAGAGCATCCGCAACGTGGTTGTGGAGGGCGACGCGGTCAGCATTCAGGTGACGCTCGGCTACCCGGCAAAAAGCCAGTTCGACGCGATCCGCCAGCGGTTCGCGGACGCGCTGCGCGCGGTGCCCGGCGTCGCGAACGTGCGCGTCGAGGTTTCGCAACAGATTGCCGCGCACACCGTGCAGCGCGGCGTGAAACTGCTGCCCGGCGTGAAGAACATCGTCGCGGTTGCCTCGGGCAAGGGCGGCGTCGGCAAGAGCACGACCGCGGTGAATCTCGCGCTCGCGCTCGCGAGCGAGGGCGCGGCGGTCGGCATTCTCGACGCCGACATCTACGGCCCGTCGCTGCCCACCATGCTCGGCATCGAGGGCCGCCCCGAATCGCCCGACGACAAATCGATGAACCCGATGACCGGCCACGGCGTGCAGGCCAGCTCGATAGGTTTCCTGATCGAGGCGGACAACCCGATGGTGTGGCGCGGCCCGATGGCGACCTCGGCGCTCGAACAGCTGCTGCGCCAGACCAACTGGCACGAACTCGACTATCTGATCGTCGACATGCCGCCAGGCACCGGCGACATCCAGCTGACGCTCGCGCAGCGCGTGCCGGTTACGGGCGCCGTGATCGTCACGACGCCGCAGGACATCGCGCTGCTCGACGCGAAGAAGGGCCTCAAGATGTTCGAAAAGGTCGGCATCCCGATTCTCGGCATCGTCGAGAACATGGGGCTGCACATCTGTTCGAATTGCGGGCACGAGGAGCACATCTTCGGCGCCGGCGGCGGCGAGCGCATGGGCAAGGAGTATGGCGTCGACGTGCTCGGCAGCCTGCCGCTCGACATCACGATCCGCGAGCAGGCCGACTCGGGCCGTCCCACGGTCGTCGCGGACCCGAACGGGCGCATTGCGGAGCTCTATCGCTCGATCGCGCGCAAGGTCGCGGTGCATATCGCCGAGCGCGCGCGCGACATGAGCTCGAAGTTTCCGAACATCGTCGTGCAGAACACCTGAGCGGCCGTTCGGGCGAGGGATTAGGGGCGATCTCGATCCCTATTTTCACGAACTCTCGCGGTATCATGTCGACTTCACGAGTTCGGCTCGGCGGCCGCAGGGGCGGCCGCCAGGCCGACAAGAGGATCGCATGGGAAAACGAATCGACGGGCACGCGGTACATGCGTTCATCGTCCTGACTGCCAGCTGTGTGCTGTTGAGCGGCTGTGGCGTATTCCTGAGACCACAGGAAAAGCGCGCCGACGCGCAATTGCTGCCCACCGTGGGCAATCAGGCGCACGGCCTCGTGACGTTTATCGAGCGCTCGGACGGCGTCCAGGTCACCTACAATCTCGCGGGCTTGCCGCCCAACAGCGACCACGCGCTGCAGGTGCACGAGCGCGGCGACTGCAACGCCGCCGACGGCTCCAGCGCCGGTCCGGTGTTTTCGCCGGCGGCCGAACGGCTCAAGGCCGGCGCGCGCGTCGAGGGCGATCTCGGCAACATCCATGCGGACGCGAACGGCGTGGCCACCGGCTTCATCGTCGCGCCGGACGTGTCGCTCGACGGCATCCGCTCGGTGCTGCAGCGCGCGGTACTGCTCCACCACGACGCGACCGATCCCTACGCGTACCCTCAGCATGGCGCGGGCGCGGCGATCGCCTGCGGCGTGATTCGCCAGCAGTGAACCGCGAGCGCGCTCTCGCCGCTCGGCCGCCGTTCGGTGACCCGCCCCGCAACGGCGTCGTGCCAGTCGGCGGACCTCCTTCATCGGGCGCGGCTCGCGCCATCGGCGGCAGCGTCTCCGTGATCGCGTAAAATGAGCGGCCTTCGCCGGCTGGGCGCCGAAGCGCCGGGCGGCCGTTTTCATCTACCTTTCGTCACTCCTGATATTCACGTCGAGCAGCTCTCACCTATGACCATCAAATCTGACAAGTGGATCCGGCGCATGGCCGAGTCGCACAAGATGATCGAGCCGTTTGCGCCCGATCAGGTTCGCGTCTCCGAAGACGGCCGGAAGATTGTCAGCTACGGCACCTCGAGCTACGGCTACGACATCCGCTGCGCCGACGAATTCAAGATCTTCACCAACATCAACTCGACGATCGTCGATCCGAAGAACTTCGACGAGAAGTCGTTTGTCGATTTCAAGGGCGACGTCTGCATCATCCCGCCGAACTCGTTCGCGCTCGCGCGCACGGTCGAGTATTTCCGTATTCCGCGCAGCGTGCTGACCGTGTGCCTCGGCAAATCGACATACGCGCGTTGCGGGATCATCGTCAACGTGACGCCGTTCGAGCCGGAATGGGAAGGCCACGTCACGCTCGAATTCTCGAATACGACACCATTGCCTGCGAAAATTTACGCGAACGAAGGCGTCGCCCAGGTGCTGTTTTTCGAAAGCGATGAGATTTGTGAAACGTCGTACGCGGATCGCGGCGGCAAGTATCAAGGTCAGCACGGCGTCACGTTGCCGAAAACGTGACGCCGGCAGCATCTTGAACCACCAGTTATTCGGGTGACCGCTGCGCTTTTTACGTAACGCAGCGGTCGTTTTCTTTTTGGAGAATCGCCCATGAAGTTCCGTTTTCCCGTCGTCATCATCGACGAAGATTTCCGCTCCGAGAACATCTCGGGTTCCGGCATCCGGGCTTTGGCCGAAGCCATCGAGAAAGAAGGCGCGGAAGTGCTCGGGTTGACGAGCTACGGCGATCTGACCTCGTTCGCGCAGCAGTCGAGCCGCGCGTCGTGCTTCATCCTGTCGATCGACGACGACGAACTGCTGCCGTACGTCGATAACGTGGTCGTCGAAGGCGAGACGCCCGAGCTTGCCGCCGCGATCGTCGCGCTGCGCGCGTTCGTGACCGAAGTGCGCCGCCGCAACGCCGATATTCCGATCTTCCTGTACGGCGAAACGCGCACTTCGCGCCATCTGCCGAACGACATCCTGCGCGAGCTGCACGGCTTCATCCATATGTTCGAGGACACGCCGGAGTTCGTCGCGCGCCATATCATCCGCGAGGCGAAGGTGTATCTCGACTCGCTTGCGCCGCCGTTCTTCAAGGAACTGGTGCAGTACGCGGAAGAAGGTTCGTACTCGTGGCACTGCCCGGGTCACTCGGGCGGCGTCGCGTTCCTGAAGAGCCCGCTCGGCCAGATGTTCCACCAGTTCTTCGGCGAGAACATGCTGCGCGCCGACGTCTGCAACGCGGTCGACGAACTGGGCCAGCTGCTCGACCATACCGGTCCGGTCGCGGCCTCGGAGCGCAACGCCGCGCGGATCTTCAGCGCCGACCACGTGTTCTTCGTGACCAACGGCACCTCCACCTCGAACAAGATCGTCTGGCACGGCACGGTGGCGCCGGGCGACATCGTGCTGGTCGACCGCAACTGCCACAAGTCGATCCTGCACGCGATCACGATGACCGGCGCGATCCCGGTGTTTCTGACGCCGACCCGCAACAACTTCGGCATCATCGGCCCGATTCCGCGCAGCGAGTTCGAACCGGAGAACATCCGCAAGAAGATCGAGGCGAACCCGTTCGCGCGCGAAGCGCTCGCGAAGAACCCGAACCTGAAGCCGCGCATTCTGACGATCACGCAAAGCACCTACGACGGCGTGATCTACAACGTCGAGATGATCAAGGAGATGTTGGGCGAATGGCTCGACACGCTGCACTTCGACGAAGCGTGGCTGCCGCACGCCGAATTCCACGAGTTCTATCAGGACATGCACGCTATCGGCGCGGGCCGTCCGCGCATCGGCGCGATGGTGTACGCGACGCACTCCACGCACAAGCTGCTCGCCGGCATCTCGCAGGCGTCGCAGATCGTCGTGCAGGATTCGAAGAACAGCCGCTTCGACAAGCATCGCTTCAACGAGGCGTATCTGATGCATACGTCGACGAGCCCGCAGTACGCGATCATCGCGTCGTGCGACGTGGCTGCCGCGATGATGGAAGCGCCGGGCGGCACCGCGCTCGTCGAGGAATCGATCGCTGAAGCGCTCGACTTCCGCCGCGCGATGACCAAGGTCGACACCGAATACGGCGACGACTGGTTCTTCAAGGTGTGGGGCCCGGACCAGTTCGCCGAGGAAGGCATCGGCTCGCGCGACGACTGGATGCTGCGCCCCAACGACGCGTGGCACGGCTTCGGCCCGCTCGCCGAAGGCTTCAACATGCTCGATCCGATCAAGGCGACGATCGTCACGCCGGGTCTCGACATGGACGGCGGCTTCGGCGAAACCGGCATTCCGGCCGCGATCGTCACGAAGTACCTGGCCGAGCACGGCATCATCGTCGAGAAGACGGGCCTGTACTCGTTCTTCATCATGTTCACGATCGGCATCACGAAGGGCCGCTGGAACTCGATGGTGACCGAGCTGCAGCAGTTCAAGGACGACTACGACAACAACCAGCCGCTGTGGCGTGTGCTGCCCGAGTTCGTGCAGCATCATCCGATGTACGAGCGTGTCGGCCTGCGCGACCTGTGCCAGCAGATCCACAGCGTGTATCGCGCGAACGACATCGCGCGTCTGACGACCGAGATGTACCTGTCGAGCATGGAGCCGGCGATGAAGCCGTCCGACGCGTTCGCGAAGCTCGCCCACCGCGAGATCGATCGGGTACCGATCGACGAGCTCGAAGGCCGTGTCACGTCGATCCTGTTGACGCCGTATCCGCCGGGCATTCCGCTGCTGATTCCGGGCGAGCGTTTCAACAGGACCATCGTCAACTATCTGCGTTTCGCGCGCGAGTTCAACGAGCGCTTCCCGGGTTTCCATACGGATATCCACGGGCTCGTCGGCGAAATGGTCAACGGGCGCATCGAATACTTCGTCGATTGCGTGCGCATCTGACGATGGGGTGGGTGACGTTTCTGCCGGGCCTGGCAGCGATCGGCCGCTGGCGGCGCGGGGCCGGTATGCTGGCCTTCGCGCTGGCGGCCGGCACGGTGGTGTTCGGCGGCATCGCGAGTCCGGCGGCGCATGCCGAGGTGGCCGCCGCCGATCCGATCGACGCGTCGATGCGCGCGTGTCTCGCGCGCGCCGACATGTCGACGACGATGGGGCAGGTGCAGTGCATGGACGCTGCGCGCATCGGCTGGAAGGTCGCGGTCGACAACGCGTACCAGCAGTTGCTCGCGAAGCTGCCGCCCGCGCGGCGCAGGCTGTGGGAAAGGAGCCAGTCGAGCTGGCTTGCGTCGCGCGATGCCGAGAAAGCAGTTGCTCGCCGCTGTCTTCGCCACGACCCAGGGTTCGATGTACGTGCTTTCCGAAGCCGACATGCAGCTGCAGCCGGTGCGCGACCGCGCGCTCGCGCTGCGCAGCGCGCTCGCCGATGCGAACGGTCCGGCGCCGCGCCGGCCGCGCGCCTGCAACGCCGACGCGCGGTGCGAACACGCGATGTTCGATCTGAACCGCTACTACCGTGTGCTCGAATCGAAGATGCCGGCGCAATCGCGGCCGACGCTCGTGCACGCGCAACGCGCGTGGAGCTCGTATCTGACGGCGTCGACGCGGCTCGTCGACGAGCACGGGCGTATCGACATCATCGGCGCGCGCGTCGCGACGATCAAACGGCTCTCCGAAACGGCCGGCAACCACTGACGGCCGCCGACCGGCGCCGCCCACCGCGCATTCAATCCCATTGATATCGGTCTTCGCGCGGCTGCGGCAGCGCGAGTGCCGGCTCGCCGCGCAGATCGCGCATCGCATCCTCGATCATCGCCGACATCATGTTGAGCGCGAGATCGTTGTCGTCGGTGCCGAACGGTTCTTCGAGCTGCGACGCGATCGCTTCGTGCGCCATGAACGTGTACGCGACGAACACCGCGAACACCGGCGTGAAAATGCCGATGCTATTGACGAGTCCGAATGGCAGCGACGCGCAGAAGAAGTACACGGTGCGGTGGATCATCACCGAATACGCGAACGGCAGTGGCGTCGACGCGATGCGCTCGCACCCGCCGATCACATCCGACAGCCCGCTCAGATTGCGGTCGAACGCGAGCACCGCCATCGGATCGAGCGCCCCCGCGCGTGCCGAGCGCTGCACCCATTCGCCGAGGCACAGCAACAGCGCGGCTGGCTTGTAGCGCGATCCAGTCACACGTTCAAACAGTGCGCGGGGCAGCCGCGCGGCAAGGTCGTCGCGCGGTTCGGTCTTGCGCAACTGATGACGCAGCGCATGCGGGAGCGCGCTCAGTATCGTGAGAAACGCGGCGGCTTCTTCTTTGGGCAACTCGCGCGACGGCAGCGTCAGCGCCTGGCGCGTCAGCGAGCGCGACTCATTGAGCAACTGCCCCCACAGCTTGCGCGCCTCCCACCAGCGGTCGTAGCTCGCGTTGTTGCGAAAGCCGAGAAACACCGCGAGCGCAATGCCGACCAGCGAGAACGGCGCGATCGAGCTCAGGTTCAGGCTGACGGGCAGCAGATGATCGTGTGCGGCGAGCGCAATGATCGAGATGAAGAAGATCAGCAGGAGCCGCGGCAGCAACTGCGGCAGCACCGAGCCGCGCCACGCGAGCAGCATGCGAAACCAGTGGAGATGCGGGCGGATGATCATGGCAAAGCGGTTCGGCCAGGAGATAGAGCGCCTATTATCGGCCGCTTTTCGCGTCCCCAAACAGGAAAACCCGCGGCGGGCGCATCGAAGACGATGCACACGCCGCGGATTCGTTCACCGCAAGCGGATCGGGACAGCCGTGAGCGGAGGCTCAGTCGCGCGCCGACGAAGCAGCGCCGTGGCTGAGCCAGTCGAGCACGGCCGTCGCGTCGTCGTCGGCGCCTTCGCGCGCTTTCTCGACCGTCTCGGCGACGTCGTCGCTCGGCATCGCGCGCCGAATCGCCACACCGACAGCGAGAATGTCGATCATCACGAGGTGCAGGATGCGCGAGATCATCGACAGTTGCGACTCGCGAATCTCGATGTGATCGGTTTCCAGCGCGACCGTCGCACGCTTCGCGAGCGGTGTGTTGCTCGACGTGATCGCGATCACCTGCGCGCCGGCCTGCATCGCGACGTCGAGCACGCGCAGCAGCTCGGGCGCGCGCCCCGACTTCGACACCGCGACGATCACGTCGCCCTTGCCGAGCAGCGCGGCCGAGGCCGCCTGCATGTACAGGTCACCGTATGCGATGGTCGGAATGCCGAAGCGGAAGAACTTGTAGTGCGCGTCCTGCGCGACGATGTTCGAATTGCCGAGTCCGTAGAACTCGATGCGCCGCGCGCCGTTCAGCAGGTCGATGGCGCGTTCCACGTGCTCGAAGTTCAGATGCTCGCGCAATTGCAGAATCGCGGACACGGTGTTGTCGAGCACCTTCGCGCCGAAGTCGGTCGCGGTGTCGCCGAGATGCACCTGGCTGTGGCTGACCGGAATCGTGCCGGTCAAACCGGTCGCGAGCTTGAGCTTGAAGTCCGACAGCCCCTGGCAGCCGAGCGAGCGGCAGAAGCGGATCACGGTCGGCTGACTGACGTCGGCCTTGCGCGCGATATCGACGATCGGATCATTGATGATCGAACGCGGGTGGTTCAACGCGAGATCGGCGACGCGGCGCTCGGCCGGCGTCAGCGCGTCGCGCATCTGGCGAATCCGCTCGAACACCGCCGACGAGCTGCCGCCCGCGCGGTTCGACAGCTGCTCCGCCAGAATCGCCGATACGCCGAGGAACGCCGGGTACTCGGCGGTAATCACATAGGTCGGCACGTTCTGCAGATACGCCTCGAAGCGGCCCTTCGCCTCGAAGCGCTGGCGGAACGACGAACGCGCGAAGAACTCGCCGAGGCGTGGCACGACGCCGCCGCCGATATAGATGCCGCCGAGCGCGCCGAGCGTCACCGCGATATTGCCGGCGAAGGTGCCGAGAATGCCGCAGAACACGTCGACCGATTCGGCCGCGAGCGGCTCGCCTTCGAGCGCGCGCTTGACCACATCGGCCGTATTGACGCTGGCCGGCACGCGCTTCTTGTCGCGGCCCGCGAGCGCGCGATAGATCATCTCGATGCCGGGACCCGCGGCCACGCGTTCGAACGACACGTGTGACCACTTCTTGCGCGCGTACTGCAGCACGATATCTTCACGCTCGTCGGCGGGCGCGAAGGTGGCATGGCCGCCTTCGCTGCCGAGCGCGATCCAGCGGTCGTCGGCGGGGATCAGACCCGACACGCCCATGCCCGTGCCGGGGCCGAGCAGGCCGATCACGCTGTTCGGCCGGCGCTGGCCGCCGCCCACCTGCACGCGCTGCGTGTCGGTGAGGCCGGGCAGCGCCATCGCAAGCGCGGTGAAGTCGTTGACGACGAGCAGCGTGTCGAAACCGAGCGCGCGGCGCGTCGCTTCGATCGAAAAGGTCCAGTCGTGATTGGTCATGCTGACCTGGTCGCCGTCGACCGGGTTCGCAATCGCGATCGCCGCGTGATTGACGCGACCGATCTTCATGTCCTTCAGATACTTCTTGATGACGTCGGCGACACCCGGGTAGTCGGCGCAAGGATAGACCTGCACCGAGCCGATTTCGCCGGGGCCCGTCTCAAGCGCGAAACGCGCATTGGTACCGCCGATGTCGGCCAGGAGCCTCGGTCCATCGGCGTGCTGGACCGCGCCCGGCACAGCCTTAGTTTGCACACCAGTAGACATCGAGTCTCACTCCCTTGTCGTTTGCCAGCTGCGAGATGGCATTTTTTTGTAGCGCGGCGGACGCGGCGTTGAGCACGTCCATCTTGCGCGGCCCTGCGATCAGCAGAAACAGATGCTTCACGTCCTTCAGCGCGGACAGCGACCAGCTCACGCGCGCGTGCGGCGCCGCGCCCGGATGCACGGCGACGAAACGCTCGGTCGTGTTGATCGCGTGATTCCATTCGGGCGCGTCGGCGAAGATCGACGCGGTGTGGCCGTCTTCGCCCATGCCCAGCACCGCGACGTCGGGCGCCGTGGCGAAGCGCGCGTCCGCATTCAGCGCGGCGACGTGCGAATGCAGATCCTGGGTGGTGTCGACGAGCGGCCAGAAGGTCGCGTGTTGCGCGGCGTTCTGCAGCAACGTGGCGCGCGCGAGTTGCGCGTTGCTCGCGCTATCGGTCTCCGGCACCCAGCGGTCGTCGACCAGTGTGATCGCGATGCGGGGCCAGTCGAACGTCTGCGTCGACAACGTTTGCAGGAACGGACGCGGGCTGCTGCCGCCGGACACCGCTAGCATGGCCGGGCGCGCGAGCGGGGTTGACGTGCCGGTGCCGGCCGCCTGTGCGGCAAGCGACGCATGTAACGCGTCGCCCACCGCTTTCGCCAGCGCGTCGGATTGGGCGCGCTGGTCGTCGAAAGCGTGAAGCTCGATCACTTCTCCTCCGTGCTGCTTTCTTGTTAGGTCTGCGGAATCAGCCTGACTGCTCTCGCGCGATGCCTGCAAGGCCGGTGGCCTGCGGACGCATGACGCGATACCGGCGCGACTCCGTTCAGTTCGTCGGTGGTGTTGCCGGCGCCGCGCGCCGAGGTATTCATTGCGCGCGGCGCCGTCCATCAATTCATCAAACTCAATTCTCTTCCTCGAGCCAGCAGGTGCCGTGCTGGGCGAGCATCGCGCTCGCCGCGGACGGTCCCCACGTGCCCGCCGCGTACGGCTTGGGCGGCTTGGTGGAGGCCTTCCACTCGTTGAGGATCGGCTCGACCCAGCGCCACGCGGCTTCCTGTTCGTCGCGCCGCACGAACAGCGCGAGGCGCCCGTTGATCACGTCGAGCAGCAGCCGCTGATAGGCCTCCATCTGGCCTTCGCGGAAGAACCGGTCGAACGCGAGATCGAGGTATACGCTCGCGAGGTTCATACCCTCGCCGGGCTGCTTCGCGAGACAGTACAGACGAATCGTCTCGTTAGGCTGCAGACGGATCACGAGGCGGTTCGCGCCCGCGCGCAGCGCCGACGCGCCAAGCGCCGAATGCGGCACCGCACGGAAATTCACGACGATCTCGGCGACGCGGTCGGCGAGCCGCTTGCCCGTGCGCAGGAAAAACGGCACGCCGGCCCAGCGCCAATTCTCGATCTCGACCTTCAGCGCGACGAAGGTCTCGGTCGAGCTATCGGGCTTCACGCCGTGCTCGGTCGCGTAGGCCGGGACCGTGTTGCCACGGATCACGCCCGAATGATACTGGCCGCGCACCGCAACCTTGCCGATTTCCTGCGGCTCGATCGGTTTGAGCGCGCGCAGCACGCGCAGCTTTTCGTCGCGCACCGAGTCGGAATCCATCGAGTGGGGCGGCTCCATCGCGACGATCGACAGCAACTGCAACAGGTGGTTCTGCACCATGTCGCGCAGCGCGCCGGTATTGTCGTAGAAATCGCCGCGCGCTTCGACGCCGAGCTCCTCGGCGATCGTGATCTGGATGCTTTCGACCCACTCGCGGCGCCACAGCGGCTCGAACAGCGCATTGCCGAAGCGCAGCGCGAGCAGGTTCTGCACCGGCTCCTTGCCGAGGTAATGGTCGATCCGGTAGATCTGTTCTTCCGCGAAGATTTCGCCGACCGCATCATTAATTGCGTTCGACGACTTCAGGTCGTAGCCGAGCGGCTTCTCGAGCACGATGCGCGCGTTGTGGTTCAGGCCCACCGCGGCGAGCGCATGGCAGATCGGCACGAACAGCGACGGACCCGTCGCCAGATAGAACACGCGGATGCCGGGCATCTCCTGGATCGCGTCGCGCAGTTGCGCGAAGTCGTCCGGATTGCCGAGATCGATCTTCACGAACTCGATGCGCGCGAGGAAGCTCGTCCACGCGGCTTCGTCGAGGCCGTTCTTCGACACATGCGGCTTGACGTGCCCGTCGACCCACTGCAGATACTCGCCGCGATCCTCGACGTGCCGCGCGACCACGACGATCTTGCCGCTGTCGGCGAGCATGCCACCCGCGCGGTGCGCCTCGAACAGCGCGGGCAGGATCTTGCGCATCGACAGATCGCCGGTTCCGCCGAAGAGAACGAAGGTGAAGCTTGTGTCGGTATGCATGAGTCTCCGTCGATGTCCTGAAGGGCCGCCGCGCTGATCGGACACTGCACGCGCAGCGCCCCGGAAGAGCGACCGTAGTCCGATAAAATATTTTTTGACACTGAATTGTAGTTTAACTACAATCCAAATCAAGAGGTAGCGTTAATTCGATGAAAAAAGCGTGCGCTGTACTGACGGAATGCACGTTTTTTGCGAATCGGCGGGCGTCCCCGGCACGCTAACGGACAATGGGACAACGCCTTCCGGTACGCGCCAGCAGGGTGCCGGCGGACCTTATGGAAAGCCGGGGAGTCGACGGGCTTGCGGGGTCGTTGCCCGCAGCCGACGTCAGGCTGGCGTCGAGTTGGCGTATGAGGTACCTCGAGTCTGCAGCGCGATGCGGGCAGGCAAAAATCAAAAGAGGAGACAGTCAGTTGCATCCCGAACCACTCACCTCTTGAGCGTCCAGCGGCCGGACATCGGTCCGCCGGCACATGCCCTCGCGCATGCGCCCGACCGTGCTCGATCGCCCAGTGTTTTGCCTGTTTGAACCAACCACAGCACCCTGGCGACATCAGGGGCCATTCGTTTTTTTGTTCAGGTGTCTGGAGGAGATAAGCAATGAAATTTCGCGCGATCATGGGCGCTCTGTGCGCTGCGGGTCTGATGTGTGGCGTGTCGGCCGTGCAGGCCGCCGAGTCGATCGAAGTGCTGCACTGGTGGACTTCGGGCGGCGAATCCAAGGCCGTCGGCGTCCTCAAGGACGACATGACGAAGCAGGGCTACACGTGGAAGGACTTCGCGGTCGCGGGCGGCGCTGGCGCGGCTGCCATGACGGCACTCAAGACGCAGGTGATCTCGGGCAACGCACCGAGCGCCGCGCAGATCAAAGGTCCGCTGATCCAGGAATGGGCTTCGCAGGGCGTGCTGGTGCCGATCGACTCGGTCGCGGGCGACTGGAAGAAGAACCTGCCGCCGCAAATCGACAAGATCATCCAAGCGGACGGCCACTACGTCGCCGCGCCGTTCTCGGTGCACCGCGTGAACTGGCTGTACATCAACAAGGCAGCGTTGGACAAGGCAGGCGGCAAGGTGCCGACCACGTGGCCTGAGTTCTTCGCAGTGGCCGACAAGATGAAGGCCGCGGGCATTCAGCCGATCGCAATGGGCGGCCAGCCGTGGCAAGACCTGACGCTGTGGGAAGACGTCGTGCTGTCGGAAGGCGCGGACTTCTACAAGAAGGCGCTCGTCGACCTCGACGAGAAGACGCTGACCTCGGAAAAGATGGTTCAGGTGTTCGACACGGTCCGCAAGATCCAGGGCTACTTCGACGCGGGCCGTACGGGCCGTGACTGGAACCTCGCCACGGCCATGGTCATCAACGGCAAGGCCGGTATGCAGTTCATGGGCGACTGGGCGAAGGGCGAGTTCACCAACGCTGGCAAGAAGTCGGGCACGGACTACATCTGCGCGGTGGTGCCGAACACCGACAAGGCTTATACGTTCAACGTCGACTCGTTCGTGTTCTTCCAGCAGAAGGGCCAGAAGGCCGCGACGCCGGGCCAGCTCGCGCTCGCGAAGACGATCATGTCGCCGGAGTTCCAGGAGCAGTTCAGCCTGTACAAGGGCTCGATCCCGGTGCGTCTCGGCGTGCCGATGGACAAGTTCGACGACTGCGCGAAGAAGTCGTACGCGGATGAGCAGATTGCGATCAAGGCCGGCGGTTATGTGCCGTCGCTCGCTCACGGCATGGCTCAGCCGGATGCCGCGGCAGGCGCGATCTCCGACGTCGTCACGAAGTTCATGAACTCGCAGGAAGATTCGAAGACCGCGGTTCAGGCTCTCGCGAGGGCAGCGAAGACCAAGTAAGCGTAAGTACGAAGCGTTGCGCCCGGCGGCTTGCATCCGAAGCACCGGGCGCGCCCTTCGGGCCGTGTGGGATCGGACCTCGCTGCTTTGGTTCGCAGCGCAGTCTGGCGCCCACGCGGCTCACCCTGGTTTCATGGAGTCACACCCAGGCCGTCGCGGTCCCGCGCCATGCGTGCACGGGCAGCCCGGCGGTACAGTTTCAGCAGGAGTCGAGTAGTGACTGCTTCCATCAGCGGGAACGGGAAAACGGCCCCCGTCGCCCGCCGCACGTCGCCCATGGCGGCCCTTGCCGATCGCTATATTCCGAAGCTGGTGCTCGCACCCAGCGTCGTGATCAGCCTGATCTTCGTGTATGGCTTTATCGCAATCACCGGCTATCTGTCGCTGTCTACTTCGCGGCTGATGCCTCGGTGGGAGTTCGCGGGTCTCGACCGCTATCGCGAACTGTTCCAGAACGACGTGTTCTGGACTTCGGCCGCGAACCTCGGCTGGTTCGGCATTCCGTTCATCGGTATCTGCATCGGTCTGGGTCTGTTGCTCGCGATCCTGCTCGATCAGCAGATCCGCAACGAAGGCGCGCTGCGCGCCGTGTTCCTGTATCCGATGGCGCTGTCGTTCATCGTGACCGGCACCGCGTGGCAATGGATTCTGACGCCGAGCATCGGCATCGAGAAGGTGTTTCACGACTGGGGCTGGACGAGCTTCTCATTCAACTGGCTCGGCGACCCGGACAGGGCGATCTTCTGTATCGTGATCGCGGCGGTCTGGCAGTCCACCGGCTTCGTGATGGCGCTGTTCCTCGCCGGTTTGCGCGGCGTCGACAGCGAGATCTTCAAGGCCGCGCAGATGGACGGCGCGAACCTGCCGACCATCTACCGCAAGATCGTGATTCCGAGCATGCGGCCGGTGTTCTTCTCCGTGCTGCTGATCCTTTGTCACATCACCATCAAGACGTTCGACCTGGTCGTCGCGCTGACCGCCGGCGGTCCGGGCACGTCGTCGTCGCTGCCGGCCATTTTCATGTACACGTTTTCGTTCAACCGTGGGCAGCTCGGCGTCGGCGCGGCATCGTCGATCATGATGCTCGCTACCGTGGTGGCCGTGCTCGTGCCGCTGATGTATCTGGAATCGAGGAGCACCCGCAATGCAGCCTAAGATGACGATTAGCCGTGCCGTCATTTACGCGGCCCTGGTTCTGTTCGCGCTGTACTTCCTGTTCCCGCTGTACGTGATGCTGTCGACGTCGTTCAAGGACATCGACCAGCTGCGCACCGGCAACCTGCTGACGCCGCCGACGAGCTGGAGTTTCGCGCCGTGGATCAAGGCGTGGAGCGGCGCGTGTACGGGGGTGCGCTGCGACGGCATGCAGCCGTTCTTCATGAACTCGGTGCGCATGGTGATTCCGGCCGTGCTGATCTCGTCGATCATCGGCGCGTTCAACGGCTATGTGCTCACACACTGGCGTTTCCGCGGCGCCGATCCGATCTTCACGATGCTGCTGGTCGGCTGCTTCATTCCGTTCCAGGCGATCCTGCTGCCGATGGCGCGCCTCGAAGGCATCCTCGGCCTGGCGAACACAGTGAGCGGCTTGGTGCTCGTGCACGTGATCTACGGTATCGCGTTCACGACGATGTTCTTCCGCAACTTCTACGTGAGCGTGCCGGCTGAACTCGTGAAGGCCGCGCGTATCGACGGTGCGGGTTTCTTCACGATCTTCACGAAGATCCTGCTGCCGGTGTCGCTGCCGATCTTCATGGTGTGCCTGATCTGGCAATTCACGCAGATCTGGAACGACTTCCTGTTCGGTATCGTGTTCTCCGGCGTCGATTCGATGCCGATCACCGTGGCGCTGAACAACCTCGTCAACACCTCGACCGGCGTGAAGGAATACAACGTGGACATGGCCGGCGCGATCATCGCGGCGATGCCTACGCTGCTCGTCTACATCATCGCCGGACGTTACTTCGTGCGCGGCCTGACCGCGGGCGCGGTGAAGGGCTAAATCACCCTGGAGCGACGGCGTTTCACCGAACGCGTGCCGTCGTCGCCTGACAAGACGTTTTCAAGCAGTACCAGAGACTAGAGGATTCACAGCATGGCAAGCCTTTCCATCCGTGACGTGTACAAGACCTACCCGAACGGGGTGCCGGTTCTGAAGGGTGTCAACATCGACATCGAAGACGGCCAGTTCCTGATTCTGGTCGGCGGCTCGGGCTGCGGTAAGTCGACGCTGCTCAACATGATTGCCGGTCTCGAAACCGTGACCAAGGGCGAGATCCAGATCGACGGCAAGACGGTCAACAACCTGTCGCCGAAAGATCGCGACATCGCGATGGTGTTCCAGTCGTACGCGCTGTATCCGTCGATGACGGTGCGCGACAACATCTCGTTCGGCCTGAACATCCGCAAGGTGCCGAAGCAGGAGCAGACGCAGATTGTCGAGCGTGTGTCGAACACGCTGCAGATCAAGCATCTGCTCGATCGCAAGCCGGGTCAGCTGTCGGGCGGCCAGCGTCAGCGCGTCGCGATGGGTCGCGCGCTCGCGCGCGATCCGGTGATGTTCCTGTTCGACGAGCCGCTGTCGAACCTCGACGCGAAGCTGCGCATCGAGATGCGCTCGGAAATCAAGCTGCTGCATCAACGCCTCGGCACGACGATCGTCTACGTGACGCACGACCAGATCGAAGCGATGACGCTCGGCGACCGCATCGCGGTGATGAAGGACGGCATCGTTCAGCAGTTCGGCGCGCCGCAGGAAATCTACGACTCGCCGTCGAACCTGTTCGTCGCGGGCTTCATCGGCGCACCGCCGATGAACTTCATCGAAGGCAAGCTGGTCGAGCAGGGCTCGGGCGTCGGTATCGAACTCGATACGGGCGTCGCGCGCAAGGTGCTGGTGCTGCCGTTCGATTCGGGGAAGGTGCGCTCGCACGTCGGCAACAACGTGATTCTCGGCCTGCGTCCGGAACGCATCACCGATGCGCGCGGCGCGCACGGCGACGACGCGAAGCTGCAGCCGGTCGAAGTGAAGGTCGACGTGATCGAGCCGACTGGTCCGGACACGCTGGTGTTCGCGCAGATCAACGGCAAGCGCGTGGTGAGCCGCGTGCACCCGGCGTCGAACCCGCAACCGGATAAGAATGCGACGCTGCTGTTCGATACGTCGAAGGCGGTGTTGTTCGATCCGGCGAATGAAGAGCGGATTGCGTAAGTCGTCGCGTAAGCGCTGAATCCGTCGCTACGGAAAAGCCCCATGCGTTGAATTGCGCATGGGGCTTTTGTTCTTTTGCAGCCGTTACGCCGCCTCGGGCAAACGCAAGTCCGGATTGTTGCGCGCGAGCTCGCTGGCCCAGTCGATAAACGCGCGTAGCCGCGAACTCAGATTGCGGCGATGCGCATACAGAATCGACAGCGGTGTACCGGGGCTCGTGTAGTTGCCGAGAATCTCCGTGAGCGCGCCTTGCTCGATCAGCTCGGCGACCATGAAGCGCGACGGCTGGATGATGCCGTGGCCCAACACAGCCGCCGTGATGTACACCGAGCCGTCGTTGACGGCGAGCGTGCTATCCATCGCGACGCGCTCGATTTCGCCGTCCACTTCGTATTCGAACGGGAAGGTCCTGCCGCTGCGCGCGGACACGTAGTTGACCGCGCGATGCTCGCCGAGCTCCGCCAGTGTGGTCGGCGTGCCGAACTTCCGCAGATACGCGGGCGACGCGCACGTGACGATGCGCGCAAGCCCGATGCGCTTCGCAACGAGGCTCGACTCGTCGAGCGTGCCCATGCGGATCACGCAATCGACGCCGTCCTGGATCAGATCGATGTTGCGGTCCGCGAGACCAAGGCGCACGTCGATCGCGGGGTATTGCGCGTAGAAGTCGTCGAGCGCGGGCAGCAGCAGCGAGCGCGCGAGCGTGCCGGAGGTGTCGACGCGGATCGTCCCGGCCGGATTCTCGCGCTTGCTCGACAGCGACGACTCGGCATCGGCGACGTCGGCGAGAATGCGCACGCAGCGTTCGTAGAACGATGCGCCGTCTTCGGTCACGCTGACCTGGCGCGTCGAGCGGTTCAGGAGCCGCACGCCGACGTGTTCCTCGAGCGCCTGGATCGTGCGGCTGACCTTCGCGCGCGGCAGATCGAGCGATTCCGAAACCTTGGTGAAGCTGTTCGCTTCGACCACGCGCGTGAAGATCTCCATCGCTTCGAAACGGTCCATGGTGTGCCTTGTGGGTGGTGAGCCAGAAGAAGGGCGGGGCAGGTTTGCGACACGACAGGAAGTCTACAGCCAGCAAAACAGGTTGTCTGCCGCGCCTCGTTCGCGCGCATCTGCGACCGCCGCTCGTGGCTCAATCCCGCTCCGGCGCGCCCAACGGAAATAGCGGCCGGTAGGGCCGCGCCTCGTCGACCGCGCGTGCGAACGAGGGTCGCGCGAGCAGCCGCTGCCGGTACGCACGCACGTGCGCGAACGCGGGGTCGATCGGGTGCGTCCAGTCGGCGTAGAACAGGGACGGGGCGGCGCCGCAGTCGGCGAGGCTGAAGCGGTCGCCGGCGGCCCATTCGCGCTCGGCCATGTGACGGTCGAGCCATGCGTACGATGTGTCCAGCAGCGCGCGCGCATCGGCGACGCCACGCCGGTCGCGCTCGGCTTCGGGACGCAGGCTATCGAACACGACCTTTTGCTGTGGAGTCGAAATGTAATTGTCGAAGAAGCGGTCCATCGTGCGCACCTCGAGCGCTGCGCGCGGATCGGCGGGCAACAGCGTGACCGGCCCCGGATAATGCAGGCCCAGATATTCGATGATGATGCTCGCCTCGACCACCGTGCGCCCGCCGTCGACGAGCACCGGGAAGCGCCTGATCGGCCACAGTGCGGCCAATTCGGCCATGACCTTCGGGTCGTTGTGCGCGAGCACGCGCATCTCGAACGGCGTACCGTTTTCGTACAGCGCGGTCAGGGCCTTCTGGCAGTAGGACGAGAACGGATGGGCATAAAGCAGCACGGGCATCGCGATCACCTTTGACGGTTGCACAGCACGACTACGCGGTGACGACGAGAGCCACACCGCGCGACGGCCAGGCTGGCCGTTTACCCCACGACGAACGACGGCTGAAAAAATCGACCTCAGACCTTCGCGCTCGCCCCATGCGGCGGCAACGACCCCGGCTGCAACAGCACGACCACCGCACCGGCGCCGCCGTCATGCGGGCGCGCCTGACAGAACGCGATCACTTCGGATTTCTGCACGAGCCACGCGCGCACTTTGCCCTTCAGCACCGGCTCCTTGCCGATCGACCCCAAACCCTTGCCGTGAATCACGCGCAGGCATCGCAGGCCGCGCTTGACCGATTCGCGGATGAATTCCGCGAGCGCCTCGCGTGCCTCGTCGCGCCGCATGCCGTGCAGGTCGATCTGCGCCTGCACGATCCAGTCGCCGCGCCGCAGCTTGCGCACTACGTCGCGGCTCACGCCGGGGCGGCAATACGACAGCGTTTCGTCGGTTTCGAGCAGCACTTCGGGGTCGAATTCGTCGGAGATCGCTTCGTGCAGCACCGCTTCCTCGTCGAGCAGCGTCTGCACCGGCAGCGGCGGCGGAGGATTGCGCGTGAGCGTCGCGCGCGGCGGAATCGGCAGCGGCGCGACTTCGCCGATCTCGCGGCGGAACAGATCGGCGTCCGCGGCCGCTTCGCGCTGCGCCGCTCGCGCCGCCGCCTGTTCGCACTCGCGCCGCTCGGCTTCGCCCTTCAACGCTTCACGCAACGCACCGAGTCCGGCGAGCCCCGATGCGCGATCGAGCTTCGGTGCGACGGCGGGCGCAGCCGTTGCGGGCGCGGGACGCGTGGCGGCTTGCGGGCGTTTCGGTTCGTTCGGATGGGGCTGATTCTTCGGCATGGTGGCAATACAGGCGGAAAGGTCGGTCGGTGGTGCTGCCAATGCGCTCGACGCACATTGACAAAGCGGCAAAAACGACAAAGGCCGCCGGCATTTCAGCCGCGGCCTTCGTGAGCCAATGACAGCAGCGCTGCGCCACCGTCATTCTACTGTCGCGCCCGTTTGTCGGGACTTCGTCTCGCCATCCGGCAGCGCGCTGCCGGATCAGCGGTCCGCTTCAGCGCTCATCGCGTGCTCGCCGGCCATCTCATTGATGGTCTCGAGATAGCGCTGCGCGTCGAGCGCGGCCATACAGCCGGTGCCCGCGCTCGTGATCGCCTGGCGATAGATGTGGTCCTGCACGTCGCCCGCGGCGAACACGCCCGGCACGCTGGTCGCGGTCGCGAAACCGTTCAGGCCGCCCTTCGTGATGATGTAGCCGTTCTTCATCTCGAGCTGACCTTCGAAGATGTCCGTGTTCGGCTTGTGGCCGATCGCGACGAACAGGCCCTGCAGCGCGATGTTGGTGGTCTCGCCAGTCTGCGTGTGCTTGATGCGCAGGCCGGTCACGCCGGAGTTGTCGCCGGTTACTTCTTCGAGCACATGGTTCCACTTGATCTCGACGACGCCTTCCTTCTCCTTCGCGAGCAGACGGTCGATCAGGATCGGCTCGGCGCGGAACTTGTCGCGGCGATGGATCACGGTCACCTTCTTCGCGATGCCGGAGAGGTACAGCGCCTCCTCGACGGCCGTATTGCCGCCGCCGATCACGGCGACGTGCTGCTGCTTGTAGAAGAAGCCGTCGCAGGTCGCGCAGGCCGACACGCCCTTGCCCATGAACGCCTCTTCCGACGGCAGGCCGAGATACTGCGCCGATGCGCCCGTCGAGATGATCAGCGAATCGCACGTGTACTCGCCCGAATCGCCGATCAGGCGAATCGGCTTCTCATCTAGCTTCGCCGTGTGGATGTGGTCGAAGATGATCTCGGTATTGAAGCGCTCGGCGTGCTCGAGGAAGCGCGCCATCAGTTCCGGGCCTTGCACGCCGTTGGCGTCGGCGGGCCAGTTTTCGACGTCGGTCGTGGTCATCAGCTGGCCGCCTTGCGCGATGCCGGTGACGAGCACCGGCGCGAGGTTGGCGCGCGCCGCGTAAACCGCCGCCGTGTAGCCGGCGGGACCGGAACCGAGAATCAGAACCTTGGCGTGTTTCGTTGCAGTTGCGGGCATGATCGAATCCTTGTACGGCGCGCGGCTCGTCGCTGCGTAGCCGTGCGTTTTTGAGCTGAAACTGTAGATGGGTATCAGTCGGGCATTATAAAGGGCGGGGCGTGCCGCTGCGCCATCAAGCTTTCTGATCGCCGCGATAGCGTGGCGGCGTGGGCGCTCGGGGCGAGCCCGCGGCGCGATACGACGAATTCAGCGCGCCTCGCGCATGCGTCTGTGGTCAGTCTGTGGTCAAACAGTCAAGTTACCGTCATTTACAGCCTCGCGCGGGAGACAGCGTTTACAATAGCCCGGATCGAAGTTTCCGGTAGCCGGGATCGGGCCCGAAGCCGTGCGCGGCGAGGCTCGGGCCGCGTTCCCGGCGGCAGTTTCAGCCTGAACCGGCTACCCCAGGCAACAGGATCAATGGCAAAAGCTCCCTATACCGCGAGCGCGCAGGCATTGCCGCACCGCATGTCGCGCCTCTTCACCGAAATCCGCTGGATTCTGCAGGTGGCCCTCGGCGTGTTCCTGCTGATGTCGCTCGTCAGCTACAGCAGGCACGACCCGAGCTGGACCCATGCCGCGCAGGTCGACCATATCTCGAACTGGGCGGGCCGCGTCGGCGCGTGGACTTCCGACATCCTGCTGCTGCTGTTCGGCCTGTCCGCCTACTGGTGGATCGTGCTGCTCGGCCGTCACATCTCCGCGAACTACAGGCGCATCACCCGCAACGAAGAGCCGCAGGACGACGACGCGCCGCGCGGCGTCAGCTGGCTCGCGGACCCGTTCGCGTTCATGCTCGTGCTGCTGTCTTGCAACGGCCTCGAAGCGCTGCGCATGTGGTCGCTGAAGGTGCAGTTGCCGCGCGCGCCTGGCGGCGTGATCGGCGAGGCTGTCGCGCGCGGCATCTCGCATGCGCTCGGCTTCACCGGTGGCACGCTCGCGCTGCTGCTCGGTCTCGGGATCGGGCTGTCGCTGTACTTTCGTTTTTCGTGGCTGTCGGTCGCGGAGAAGGTCGGCGAATCGATCATTTCCGCGGTGACGTTCGCGAAGCTGCGCCGCGAGGCCGGGCTCGATCGCAAGCTCGGCGAAGCGGCCGCCGTGAAGCGCGAAGGCAAGGTCGAGAAGGGCCGCGTGCGCATCGAGGAGCACGAGCCCGTGGTGATCGTGCCGCCGCTCGCCACGCCGGCGAAGTCGGAGCGTGTCGAGAAGGAACGCCAGGTGCCGCTCTTTACCGATCTGCCCGGCGACTCCACGCTGCCGCCCATCTCGCTGCTCGACCCCGCGCCGGCCGCGCAGGAAACTATTTCCGCGGACACGCTCGAATTCACGTCTCGCCTGATCGAGAAGAAGCTGAAGGACTTCGGTGTCGACGTGAGCGTGGTCGCCGCGTATCCGGGGCCCGTCGTCACGCGCTATGAAATCGAGCCGGCCACGGGCGTGAAGGGCAGTCAGATCGTTAATCTCGCGAAGGATCTCGCGCGCTCGCTGTCGCTCGTGTCGATTCGCGTCGTCGAAACGATTCCTGGCAAGAACTACATGGCGTTGGAGCTGCCGAACCAGCGCCGTCAGACCGTCAGCCTGTCCGAAATTCTCGGCTCGGCCGTGTATGCCGATGCCGCGTCGCCGCTCACGATGGGTCTCGGCAAGGACATCGGCGGCAAGCCCGTGTGCGCGGATCTCGCGAAGATGCCGCATTTGCTCGTCGCCGGCACGACGGGTTCGGGCAAGTCTGTGGGTATCAACGCGATGATCCTGTCGCTGCTGTACAAGGCGAGCGCCGAGCAGGTGCGCATGATCCTGATCGATCCGAAGATGCTCGAAATGAGCGTCTACGAAGGCATTCCGCATCTGCTGTGTCCGGTCGTCACCGACATGCGCCAGGCGGGCCACGCGCTGAACTGGGCGGTCGCCGAAATGGAGCGCCGCTACAAGCTGATGAGCAAGGTCGGCGTGCGCAACCTCGGTGGCTACAACAACAAGATCGACGAAGCGGCCAAGCGCGAAGAGAAGCTGCCGAATCCGTTCAGCCTGACGCCGGACGATCCGGAACCGTTGACGCGTTTGCCGAACATCGTGATCGTCATCGACGAACTGGCCGACCTGATGATGGTCGTCGGCAAGAAGGTCGAAGAGCTGATCGCGCGGATCGCGCAGAAGGCGCGCGCGGCTGGCATCCATCTGATTCTCGCTACGCAGCGTCCGTCGGTCGACGTGATCACCGGCCTGATCAAGGCCAACGTGCCGACCCGTATGGCGTTCCAGGTGTCGTCGAAGATCGACTCGCGCACGATTCTCGACCAGCAGGGCGCCGAGTCGCTGCTCGGCATGGGCGACATGCTCTATCTGCCGCCAGGCTCCGGTTTGCCGGTGCGCGTGCACGGCGCGTTCGTGTCGGATGATGAAGTGCATCGCGTCGTCGACAAGCTCAAGGAGCAGGGCGAGCCGAACTATATCGAGGGCATTCTCGAAGGCGGCGTGAGCGGCGAGGGCGACGAAGGCTCGGCGGGAACCGCGTCCACCGAAGGCGAGTCGGACCCGTTATACGATCAGGCGGTCGACGTCGTGCTGAAGAATCGCCGCGCGTCGATTTCACTCGTGCAGCGGCACCTGCGCATCGGCTACAACCGGGCGGCGCGTCTACTCGAACAGATGGAGAATTCGGGCGTGGTGTCGGCGATGTCGTCGAACGGCAATCGCGAGATCCTGGCGCCGGCGCGCGAGGCGGAATAGCCGCAACGAGCCATTGCGGCCATCGCGAGCGACGCCGCGTGCACCGTCGGGTGCGCCATTTCGGCTCGACGCCGGGCCAGTCGCTCTGGGTGCAGCGAGTGCATCGAGCCGGCGCAGCCCATCACCGAATTCATTCAAGGGAGAAAAACCTATGCAAGCAATCGCGCAGCAGGATGCCCGACAGCGTCGAGCGGGCCGCCTCGGCGAGCGCGTGTCCCGCGGCATGCGCAAGATCGCGCGCGCCGTGGGCAGTGTCGCGATCGGTGCGTCGCTGCTCGTCGCCTCGCACGCGTTCGCGAGCGGCACCGAGCAACTGAAGGCATTCATCGCGCAGGTCCATTCGGCGCGCGGCACCTTCGTGCAGCAGGAAGTGCGCGCGCCGAGCAAGGCGCAGGGCGCGAGCGGCGCGCTGTCCACCGCGAACCCGGCCAGGCCGACCACGTCGAGCGGCACGTTCATGTTCGCGCGGCCCGGCAAGTTCATCTGGCAATACCAGAAGCCCTACTCGCAATTGCTGCAGGCGGACGGCGACAAGCTCTACGTCTACGACAAGGATCTGAACCAGGTGACGGTGCGCCCGCTCGGCAACGCGCTCGGCGCAAGCCCGGCGGCGATCCTGTTCGGCAGCAACGATCTGGACAAGAACTTCTCGCTGCGCGACGCGGGCGTGAAGGCCGGCATCGACTGGCTCGAACTGACGCCGAAGGCGAAGGACACGCAGTTCGAGCGGGTCGGCATCGGCTTCAAGGACGGCAATCTCGAGGCGATGGAATTGCACGACGTGTTCGGTAACGTGACGCTGCTCACGTTCTCGAACATCCAGAAAAATCCGCAACTGCCGCTCGATGCATTCAAGTTCACGGTGCCGAAGGGCGCGGATGTGATCAACGGATAAACCGCGCGGTAGGCGCCGACACGTGGCGCCTTTGCAAACGCCCGCGAAGCCGCGCTTGTCGAGCGCGGCTTTTTATTTCGCGGCGCGTGGATTGCTTGGGGATGCGCGCCCGGCGCCGCGACGAACATGAAATCGTCGTACCGGCAGACGTAATGATTTAGTGCGAGACTGGAAAGACCGGCGTTGCTCATGGGCTGGATTTGACGCGTCCGATCATTTTCCAGGATTGGGTGCGCAATCTCTAACAATTTTTTGCTGCAACGCAACAAAATAACGCCTAAACTGATCGAAACTGGCTGTTGCTTCAGATGTCTGGAAAGGTGAGGCATGTCATGAGATTGTCTTCTTCACACGATTCACGCTTGTCCCCATCCCTCCATGTGTTTCAGCAGGAGGGCGGGTGGCATTGGGGAATAACGGTTCCGCGCGCGGCCGGAAGTGGTTTCAAGGTCGTTGCATATAGTGAAAAAACCTTTATCGATGAGGCCGAAGCCCATCGGGAAGGCAATCGCGCGCTTGAGCGTTTCGCCGATACGCCGGCGGTTCCGCTTGAACGGCAGTAAGGCAGTCAGGTTATCTAACGTATTCGGCAGCCCGTTATTTGGGTTTTAGAGCGGAAGACGCAACTATTACCGCCGGTGATGATTTAATATGCAACCAATTGCATATTTCTTTGACTCCCGAAAAATCGTAGCGATAATGTCTCGTTTCGAGATATCGCATTATTTTGACTTTCGCGGAATATGAAACCACCCACGCGCTAAGTGTGGAACTGGACGGCATAAACTACGCCGGAGCTTATCGCGTAATGACGGGCACCGTCGTCGTCCATTTCGCGAACGAGAGCAAATTCGCCTCGTATGCGCCGAATCGGCCGGAGACTGTCGCCCGTTGGCTGCTCACGGATCTGTGTCGCAAGGCCGAATCGCGTCGACGCAAAGCGGCAAAAAAATAGCCCGCCGCGCGCACTGTGATTGGCCGTTCGACGGTCACAAAAAAAGACCTGCATTTGGATTGCAGGTCTTTTTTATTTTTGTGACAGCTGCGTCTGATGCAACGCGCTCAGGATGACGCGCTCACGCATACGCGGTCTTGCGCGCCGATACGAACGCGTAATAGCATACCGCGCCGATCGCGAGCGACGGCAGCGTCGCGCCGACATTCGGTAGCCATTGATTGATCACCTGGTACGAGGCGATGCCGATCGCCCACGCGACGAACGCGCGCAGGTGCCAGCCGCCCGAGAAGCCGTAGCGGCCGCGCACATCGGCGAGCACCGCGGCGTCGACGCGACGCTTGCGCACGATGAAGTGATCCATCAGCACGACGCCGAACAGCGGCGCGAATACCGAGCCGATCAGCAGCAGGAAGTTCTGGTACTTCGCCATCGGCACGAGCAGCGCGATCAGCGTGCACAGCGCACCGAACGCGGCCGACAGCAACGGCACGCTCGCGCGCGTCCAGAACGTGCCGGTCGACACCGCGGCCGAGTGGATGTCGGCGAACGCATTGTCGATTTCGTCGATCAGAATCAGCAGCAGCGCAAACCCGCCGCCCGCTTGCGCGAGCGCGCCGGTCAGCAATGCATCGCCGCCGCCGGCCGCGAGCCCATAGACCGCGCCGAGCGCATAGAACCAGATGTTGGCGATGCCATAGCCGTATAGCGTGCCGCGGAACGTCTCGCCGGCGCGGCGGCCGAAGCGCGTGTAGTCGGCGATCAGCGGCAGCCACGACAGCGGCATCGCGACCACGAGGTCGACCGCGCCGCCGAACGACATCTCGCCGGTGCCGGGACGACGCATCAGGTCCGCGAGATTGTGGCGCGCGAGCAGGTTCCACGTGAGCCACGCGGCCCCCGCGAGCAGCAGCCAGATCCCCCACTTGCGCAGAAAGCGCCGCACGAACGACAGCGGGCCGCTGATCGCGAGCAGCGTCGCGAGCACGCCGAAGATCACGGTCCACACGAGCGGCATCGACAGGCCGAACGCCTGTTTCGCGAGCGCATCGGCGGAATCGCGCATCACGATCACCTCGAACGAGCCCCAGCCGACCAGTTGCACCATGTTCAGCACGGCCGGCACCGACGCGCCGCGCACGCCGAGCGTCGGACGCAGCGACGACATCGCCGCGAGCCCGGTGTCGGTGCCGATCACGCCCACGAGCGCGAGCAGCACGACGCCGATCACGCTGCCGAGCACGATCGCGACGAGCGCATGCGGTAGCGACAGCCCCGGCACCAGCAGCGCGCCCGCCTGGGCGACGAGCAGGCCGATGCCGAGCGAGAACCACAGCGCGAACGCGTCGCCGGTGCGAAACGCGCGGCGCGCGTCGGGCACCGGCGTGAGCGGCGCGTAGGTGGAGCCGGCGTCGCCGGCGACAGAATCTTGAGCCATCTGATGTTCGTTCCTGTTGGTGGTGCTGTGATTCTTTGCGTTGCCGGCGCCCCGGGTCGACCATCGCCTGGCCGCCGTCACTGTCATAATGCAGGACGTTGCCCGCGTTCGTGCCTGTGTTTCCGGCCGGGCGCGGGCTTTGCGCCTGTCCCGCGAGGCGCTGCTCCGAAGCGGTGCGTGCCCCGGAAAGCCGAGATTATCCCCAAAACGTCATGTTTGAAGAAACCCGTGCCAATGTTCCGCTCGCCGAACGCCTGCGGCCACGCAATATCGACGAAGTGATCGGCCAGTCGCATCTGCTCGGTGCGAACAAGCCGCTCAGGGTCGCGTTCGAATCGGGCGAGGCCCATTCGATGATCCTGTGGGGCCCGCCGGGCGTCGGCAAGACCACGCTCGCGCGGCTGATGGCCGATGCGTTTCACGCGCAGTTCATCGCGTTGTCGGCGGTGCTGTCGGGCGTGAAGGATATCCGCGAGGCGGTCGAGACCGCGCAGATCCATCGCGCGAACGGCCATCAGACGCTGGTGTTCGTCGACGAAGTGCATCGCTTCAACAAGAGTCAGCAAGACGCGTTCTTGCCGCACGTCGAGTCGGGCCTGTTCGTGTTCGTCGGCGCGACGACCGAGAATCCGTCGTTCGAGGTCAATAGCGCATTGCTGTCGCGCGCCGCCGTCTACGTGCTGAAAAGCCTGACCGACGACGAACAGCGCGAGCTGCTCGAGCGCGCGCGGAAGGAACTCGGCGGCCTCACGTTCACCGACGAAGCGCGCGCCGCGCTGATCGGATCCGCCGACGGCGACGGCCGCAAGCTGTTGAACAACCTCGAGATCGTCGCGCGCGCGGCCGCCCGGCAGAAGACCACCGAAATCGACGGCGCGTTATTGGGCAGCGCGCTCGCGGAGAATCTGCGCCGCTTCGACAAGGGCGGCGACGCCTTCTACGACCAGATCAGCGCGCTGCATAAATCCGTGCGCGGCAGCAACCCGGACGGCGCGTTGTACTGGTTCTGCCGCATGCTCGACGGCGGTGCGGACCCGCGCTATCTCGCGCGTCGCATCGTGCGCATGGCGTGGGAAGACATCGGCCTCGCGGACCCGCGCGCCGCGCGCATCACGCTCGACGCCGCCGAAACCTACGAGCGTCTGGGGTCGCCCGAAGGTGAGCTCGCGCTTGCGCAGGCGATCATCTATCTGGCGGTCGCGCCGAAATCGAATGCCGGGTACAACGCGTACAACGAGGCGCGGCGCTTCGTCGGCAAGGACCAGTCGCGCGCGGTGCCGGTGCATCTGCGCAACGCGCCGACGAAGCTGATGAAGGAACTCGGCTACGGCCACGACTACCGCTACGCGCACGACGAACCCGATGCCTACGCGGCCGGCGAAACCTATCTGCCCGACGGCATGCGCGAGCCGCATTGGTACGAGCCGACACCGCGTGGTCTCGAAGGCAAGATCGGCGAGAAGCTCGCGCGCCTTGGCGAGCTCGATGCGCGGTGGCGCGCCGACAACAAGCCGAAGAAGGCTTGAGGCGTTTCGCCTTTGCCGGTGCGTTAAAATCGCGTTTTCATACAACGAACATCCGTCCCATCCCATGCTCGACATCCAGTTGCTGCGCAAAGACCTCGACGGCGTCGCAAAGCGCCTCGCCGACCGCGGCTATACCCTCGACGTCGCGGCCTTCACCGCGCTCGAAGCGGAGCGCCGCGATACCCAGACCCGTACCGAAGAACTGCAGGCGCGCCGCAACAGCCTGTCCAAGCAGATCGGCGCGATGAAAGGACGCGGCGAAGATACGTCGGCGGTGATGGCCGAAGTCGGCGGCATCGGCGACGAGATGAAGGCGTCGGCGGTCAAGCTCGAACACATCCAGAAGCGTCTGTCCGATCTGCTGCTCGACGTGCCGAATCTCGCGCACGAAAGCGTGCCGGTCGGCAACGACGAAGCCGGCAACGTCGAAGTGCGCCGCTGGGGCACGCCGCGTCAGTTCGACTTCGAGGTCAAGGATCACGTTGACGTCGGCACGCCGCTCGGCCTCGACTTCGAGACCGGCGCTAAGCTGTCGGGCGCGCGCTTCACGATGCTGCGCGGCCAGATTGCGCGGCTGCATCGCGCGCTCGCGCAGTTCATGATCGACACGCACACGCAGCAGCACGGCTATACCGAGATCTACACGCCGTACATCGTCAATCCCGACATCCTGTACGGCACGGGCCAGCTGCCGAAGTTCGCGGACGATATGTTCCGCGTCGAAAAGGGCGGCGGTGAAAACACGGTCACGCAGTACCTGATCTCGACCTCGGAAATTTCGCTGACGAACACGGTGCGTGAGAGCATCGTCGAAGCGGACACGCTGCCGATCAAGCTGACCGCGCACTCGCCGTGCTTTCGCTCGGAAGCGGGCTCGTATGGCCGTGACACGCGCGGCATGATCCGCCAGCATCAGTTCGACAAGGTCGAGATGGTGCAGGTCGTAGCGCCAGACGCATCGTACGACGCGCTCGAGCAGATGGTCGGCCATGCGGAGGCGATTCTGCAAAAGCTCGAACTGCCGTATCGCGTGATCACGCTGTGCACCGGCGACATGGGCTTCTCCGCAGCGAAGACCTACGACCTCGAAGTGTGGCTGCCCGCGCAGAACACCTATCGTGAGATTTCGAGTTGCTCGAATACCGAGTCGTTCCAGGCGCGACGCATGCAGGCACGCTTCCGCAACGCGCAGGGCAAGCCAGAGCTCGTGCATACGCTCAACGGCTCGGGTCTCGCGGTGGGCCGCACGCTCGTCGCGGTGCTCGAGAACTTCCAGAACGCCGATGGCTCGGTGACAGTGCCCACGGCACTGCGGCCTTACCTCGGCGGCGTCGAGCGGCTGCAAGTGCCGGCGGCCTGAGCGTCGCCGATGCGCCTGCAGGCGCGGTGTCGTCGCGTGTCTGACGATGCCGCGAACGGCATCGAGGTCCCGCGAAAATTTTCCAGAAGTTTTTTCGACGGGGGCTTGGAAAACTTGTTCGAGCTGATATAATCTTTTTCTCCCAAGCAACGGCCCGCTTGGATCCGACGAAGAAGTAACGAGTTGGAATACCCGGAAAGGTGGCAGAGTGGTCGAATGTACCTGACTCGAAATCAGGCGTACGGTTTCCCCGTACCGTGGGTTCGAATCCCACCCTTTCCGCCAAATTCTGAAACCCCTTGATTTCACCGAGATCAAGGGGTTTTTTGCTTTGAATTCTCGAACGGCTTTGCCAAGGCAATTCGAAATTATTCAAGCATCATTTCTATTTTGGCGAAATCCTTTGTTTCAATTTTTTACATGAGCCATTCGTTGCTCGTGGTCTTTTTTCATCTCATTTCCATACAAGTATCTTAAGTCATCCGTGCTGCAGGTCCCCTAATTCATATATCGGAATACTCGGGGCGTGGCTATTGCACGCTATAAGGGGTCGAAGTCAGAAAATTTGCGGGTGACCCGCCCCCCGATCGACTTGTGAAAGTGCGAATCTTCGCCGACCCCACAGATCTCCGCAAGAAGTGCCTTTTTTACAAATAAATACGATTTTTGGGTGGGCTCGGTCATTCGTTCAGGGTACGATTTACGCCGTCAGAAGCTTTTACAGGAAGGATTTTCCTAAAAATGAAAGCTTCGGCAATGAATCGGTAAAGGGTTCGCACCGCAAACGTTTGCGAACCAACGCGCACCCAGCCCTGTCAATCTGAATCACCGCGAGGAGCACTTCGCGCATCGGTTCAATCGGACAACACAGACGTGCGTTCTAAGCACTTCAGGACAACAGTTTTTTAAGGCCTGCAAATTTTTTGCAGCGAATCCTTATTCATTGTCCGTCCGAATCACAGCGAATTCACCTTTTGGTCTTTTTATCGGGAATTTTCCCGACCTTTGGAATTACTCCGCGATGATAAAACGACGTCAATTCATTGGGGGCCTCACGGCCCTGAGCGCAAGTTATCTTTTGGCCGCGTGTGGTGGGGGCAGTGGGTCATCGAACGCGAGTGGCAAGGCAGCCGCCGCGACCGGTGCTTCCGGTGCAGCGGCAGCTTCGGGTGCGTCCGGTGCATCGAGCAATACAACGCCGACTGCGAAGACGAGCGACCCGAACAGCATCTCCATGCCGCCCGCCACGTCCATCACGGACAACTCCGGCAACGTCTGGACTCTTTCCGGAGGTTCGGTCTACCGCAACGGGTCGGCAGCAGGCAACACCTACAACGTCTCGCTCGTGCTGTTTTACGGCGGCGTGATTTATCACGAAGGTACGGGTGGTCAGTTCTACCAATGGACGGGCTCGGGCTGGACGGGCTGCAACGACCCGCGCCTTGGCGGCACCTCGGCCGACGGCACCTCGCTGCCCGATTCGCCGTACATCATCGACAAGTCCGGCGCGATCTGGACGCTGAGTAATGGCGTCATTTACCGGAACGGGGCGACGGTCGGCGATACGTACAACGTCTCGCTCGTGTTGTGGTACGGCGGCAAGATCTGGCATTGCGGCTCGGGTGGCCAGTTCTACGTGAACAACGACACCGCCGGCCAGTGGTTGCCCTGTAACGATCCGCGCATCGCGATCGCACCGTCCGCCGGCATGTTCTACGGCATGAACGGTCACTTCGACTACAACTACACGCCCCAACAGATCGTGTCGATCCTGAAGGGCATGGGTTGCACGAGCTATCGCGTCGGCTGCACCAACACGTCGACCCAGTTGAACGCGGTGATCGGGCTCGCGCAGGCTTTCCAGTCGGCGGGGATGACGCTGATCGTGCTGATCAGTCAGGGCGTCTACGACTCCAACGGCAACCTGATGGCTGGCGAGAATGCCGCTTACAGCCAGGGTTACGCGGTAGCTCAGGGCATCGCGAACGCACTGAAGCCGTATGGCGTCACGATCTACGAATGCGGCAATGAGCTGACGCGGACGAACGCCACCGTGCTCGACTTCACCTGTGCGGGCACAAGGGCGTCGGACTTCAACAACGCGAACTGGCCGGTGATGCGCGGCGTGATGCGCGGGATGATCGACGGCGTGAAGTCGGTTCAGTCCAACGCCAAATGCGGCATCAACTTCTGCGTGAACGATGTCGGCGCGGCGGACGCGCTGTGGGACGGTATGCAACCGGATGGTAGCGGCGGTCACCCGACCGTGCGCTGGGACATCACCACGTGGCACAACTACGAGGTGTATGGCGATCTGTTCGACCTCGGGACGGACGGCGCGCAGCCAGGCTTCGATCTGCCGATCTATTGCAAGGCCCGGTATGGCGTGCCGTTCATCGTCACCGAGTGGAACACCGGACCGGAGCAAACTGAGACCTATCGTGGGAACTACATCACGACGAAGCTCGGCGAGTTCTATCAGAACCGCAAGACGCACAATATCCAAAGCGTCATGTATTACGTGCTCGACAGCGGCAACGAGACCTTCGGCATCATGATGAACGGCTCGCCGTTGAATCCGTCGTACAGTGCGTTCCAAAGCTTCACGGCCGCCCATCCCGACAACTAAGCCGCGGATATCGACGCAAGCGGCCCTGCGCGTCAGTGGGAATCGGTGCTGCCCGGTGTCAAGGGCAGCACGTCGCCGGGCCTGACAGCGGCGCCCAACCCTTACCTTCAGCGTATCGAGGCGAGGGGACGGGCGTCTCATCCCACCCGAAACCCTTCCTCCCTCAACGCCCGCGCCTGATCCGCGAGCGACGCAGCCGCCGCCGCGCTTTCCTCGACGAGCGCCGCATTCTGCTGCGTGACCTCGTCCATCTGCGTGATCGCGATGCTCACCTGCTAAATCCCATCGCTCTGCTCACGCGATGCCTGCGCAATTTCACCGACGATGCTGGTCACGCGCGCGATCGCCGCTTCGATCTGCTGCATCGGCAGCCCGAGCGGAGCTGGACCGTCGAATCGCTGTCGGCGGCGGGCATGTCGCGCTCGCGCTTTAGCGCGCGCTTCGTCGAGCTGTTCGGCGACACGCCGCTCGGGCATCTGACCTCCTATCGCATGTACCTTGCGAGCGGTGCGCTGCGCGATCCGCGGCGGCGTCTGATCGAAATCGCCGAGAGCGGCGGTTATGCGTCGGAGAAGGCGTTCATTCGCGCGTTCCGGCGCTGGTCGGGAATGGCGCCGAAGCAGTACGCCCGCAATCAGCGTGATCCGTACGATATGGCGAAGGGCGGAACGCAGCGGGCGGCATGACGGGACGCCCGAAATTTAGTTCGGGAAACTGAACGATCACGATGTCCGGCTCGATGATCGTTCGAGTCCCTTTGCCGTTAGTCCATCTGAACGAACAGGCCTGCAAGCTGGCCGGGCAAAAGCCCGTCATTGTGATTCGGGCGCGCGCCACGGCATAGCTCCGATAGCGCCACCGCCTCCTCCCGCGCACCGCGTCAGCCGATTTGCGCGGGGTCCATCCGCGATCCTCTGTACAATTGCCCGAAATCGCCCGATCGAGTGGCGGTTGCGGGCCGCCGGGCTTTCGGGCGCGGCGGGTCATCTCGCGCTTGACCCGCGACTCACATCGACTGAATTCATGGCCATTACCTACAAGACTCCCGACGATATCGCGAAGCTGCGCATTGCGGGCCGCCTCGCGGCCGATGTGCTGGCAATGATCGGCGAGCACATCAAGGCTGGCGTCTCCACCGACGACCTCGACGCGCTGTGCAACGACTACATCGTCCACACGCAGAGAGCGATTCCGGCCAACGTCGGCTATCTGGGCTTTCCGAAGACCGTCTGCACGTCGGTCAATCATGTCGTGTGTCACGGCATCCCGAATCGCAACGAGATCCTGAAGGATGGCGACATCATCAACATCGACGTCGCGATCATCAAGGACGGCTATTTCGGCGACACGAGCCGCATGTACTGCGTCGGCCAGCCGAGCACGGTCGCGCGTGCGCTGATCGATACGACCTACGAGGCGATGGTGGCCGGCATCCGCGAGGTGAAGCCGGGCGCGACGCTCGGCGACGTCGGCCACGCGATCCAGAAGATCGCGCAACGCGAGGGCTTCTCGATCGTGCGCGACTACTGCGGACACGGCATCGGCAAGGTCTATCACGAGGACCCGCAGGTGCTGCACTACGGCCAGCCGGGACAGGGGGCGCGTCTGAAGCCGGGCATGGTCTTCACGATCGAGCCGATGATCAACGCGGGCCGCGCCGGCACGTCGGTGCAGCGCGACGGCTGGACCGTGATCACGAAGGACCGCTCGCTGTCGGCGCAGTGGGAGCACATGGTCGCCGTGACCGACGACGGCTATGAACTGCTGACGCCGTGGCCGGACGGCACGGGCGACTACGACGCGCCGTGAGCGGAACCGCCTATTGTGGTCAATAATAAATTTGACTCGCCGGCCGGTTCGGTTAAAGCTACGCGTTAGGGTTTCCAGGGGTTTTCGTCTGCATGAGTCCGTCATTGACCGTTCGCCGCATCACTGCTGATCAGGGCGCCGTTTTTCGCGAACTCCGCACTGCCTCGCTGCGGGAGGCGCCGTACGCCTTCGGCGCTACGCTCGAGGACGCGTTGTCGGCCGATGCCGCCAGTTTCGACGCGACCGCGGCGAATCACGCGGTTTCGCAGTCCGTCGGTACATTCCTGCTCTATACCGAGGGCCATCCGGCCGGGCTGATCGAGGCGCATTTCGACGACACCGCGGCGCGCCGCGCGTTCGTCTGCGAGTTGTGGGTGGCGCCGGCCGTGCGCCATCTGCGCGGCGGCGAGCTGCTCGTCGATACCGCGAGCAGCTGGCTCGCAAATGCGGGCGCCACGGAAATCTACGCGTGGGTCGCCGACGCGAACCGCAACGCGATGCGCTTTTACGAAGCGCTCGGCTTTGGCCCGACCGGCGAGCACCGGCGCGTCGAGCGCGCACCCGAGCAGGTCGAGAGTCTGCTGGTGCGGCACGTGCCGACTACTTCGCAGGTGTTACAGCAGTGATCGCCCAAGCGGCGCGTCGCGCGCGCCGCTCGTCTTCGCCGTCCCTTCATCACGGTCTTTTTCCGGCCAGCGTTTCTTTCGCACCGTCGCGCGTCGATCGCATCGACGACACGCGTTGCTCGCGCGCGCGAGCACCGATTCTCCCGGGAAAAATAGTGGCCGCGCGCGTGTACGCCTGTAAAATACGCAAAATTTTTCGCCGAACGCTATGTCGCCCAAGAAATCGCCCTTTTTCGAACTGCGCAGCGGCTCTGTCGACACGCTGATGTTCGTGGTCAAAACGACCGACCTCGATGCGATGCGTGCCGAGCTGACGCGACGCTTCGAGGCGACCCCCGAATTCTTCGCTAACGACGTCGTCGCGATCGACGTGCGGCGTCTCGCCGGCAACGAACGCGTGCCGCTCGCCGACATCGCGCAACTGCTCGACAGCGTGCGCATGCGTCCGGTCGGCGTGGTCGCGAATGCGGAGCAACAGTGGGCGACGGAGTCGGGATTGCCGCTGCTCGAAGCGCGCGATCGTCGCGGCGCGCCGGCGAAGCAGGCCGATGAGGACAGCACGGCGAGCGCGGCAAACGCGGCAGCAGGCACCGAGGCAAGCGCGGGCACGAGCGCGTCCGCCAGCTCTGCATCCGCAACCGCCAGTGCGGCCACGGGCACGGCCGCTGCCGTCGAACCCACGCCTGCCGCCGAGCCGGTGCGTCTTGCCACGTCGCCGCAAACGCTGGTGGTCGACAAGCCGTTGCGCTCGGGGCAGCGTATTTACGCAAAAGGCGATCTGGTCGTGCTCGGTCTGGTCAGCTATGGCGCCGAGGTGATCGCGGAAGGCAACATCCACATTTACGCGCCGCTGCGCGGCCGGGCATTGGCCGGCGTGCAGGGCAATCACGACGCGCGCATCTTCTGCACGTGTCTCGAACCGGAACTGATCTCGATTGCGGGCATCTATCGAACGACCGAGAACCCGCTGCCGGCCGACGTGCTCGGCAAGGCGGTGCAGATCTGGCTCGAAGAAGAAAAACTGATGATCGAACCGCTGCGGCTCACGTAAAGCGCCGCGAAACGCGCGCTGCCCCGAGCGATTGCGGCGCGCGGCGTTTCACGGCGAGGCGGGCCGCGCACCAATTGACGCATTTGATGAACTCAAGGTAAGGGTAATGGCAAAAATCATTGTGGTGACTTCGGGCAAGGGTGGCGTGGGCAAAACGACCACGAGCGCGAGCTTCGCGTCGGCCCTCGCGTTGCGCGGCAGCAAGACCGCCGTGATCGACTTCGACGTCGGCCTGCGCAACCTCGACCTCATCATGGGCTGCGAGCGCCGCGTGGTGTACGACCTGATCAACGTGATCCAGGGCGAAGCGAATCTGAATCAGGCGCTGATCAAAGACAAGAAATGCGAGAACCTGTTCATTCTGCCGGCCTCGCAGACGCGCGATAAAGACGCGCTGACAATGGAAGGTGTCGAAAAGGTCATCAACGATTTGATCGCGATGGACTTCGAATACATCGTCTGCGATTCGCCGGCCGGTATCGAGTCGGGCGCGCTGCTTGCGATGCACTTCGCCGACGAAGCGCTGATCGTGACGAACCCGGAAGTGTCGTCGGTGCGCGACTCCGATCGCATTCTCGGCATCCTGTCGTCGAAGACCAAGCGCGCGATCGAAGGCAAGGAACCGATCAAGGAGCACCTGCTGATCACCCGCTACAACCCGAAGCGCGTCAGCGAAGGCGAAATGCTGTCGCTGACCGACATCCAGGAAATTCTGCGCATTGATCTGATCGGCGTGATTCCGGAATCGGAAGCGGTGCTGCACGCGTCGAACCAGGGTCTGCCGGCCGTGCATATGGACGGCACCGATGTGGCCGAAGCCTATAAGGACGTCGTGTCGCGTTTCCTCGGCGAGCAGAAATCGCTTCGCTTTGTCGATTACCAGAAGCCCGGGCTGCTGCAGCGCCTCTTCGGCACCAAGTAAGGGGAGCGCACGTAATGTCGATTCTTTCGTTTTTGCTGGGCGAGAAAAAGAAGTCCGCGTCGGTAGCGAAGGAACGCCTGCAGTTGATCATCGCGCACGAGCGCGCCGGCGGCCATGCGCCCGCCGATTATCTGCCGGCGTTGCAACGCGAACTGGTGGCCGTGATCTCGAAGTACGTGAAGATTTCCGACGACGACATACGCGTCAGTCTCGAGCGTCAGGACGATCTCGAAGTGCTCGAAGTCAAGATCGAAATACCGCAGGCCTGAGCTTCGGATGGACCGCGGTCCATCTCGCATCATGTGCAGACGTCGCACGGCGTCGCGTCGGAGCGACGCGACGCCGTGCGGCGTTGGGCTCGTTCTCTGGCTTCTGTCTGAAGCCATCTCTTCGCATCTCCACGGCGCTCGCCATTTCCCTGTCGAAATGACCGTTGCACTCCAGCGGTGCCGTTACACGCGCAACGTCAGCCTCGCGTCGCCCTCGCGCATCTACTGACGCGGCGAGTCGGAGGTATCCGTCGTGATGTCGTCTGCGGCATCGTCGGCGCGCGGCTCGCCGTCCTCGCTTTCCGCTTCCGGCACCTCGACCTCGGGCACTTCCGGCACTGGCGCAGGCGTGGGCTGCGGCAGCGGTGCCACGTAGCGCTCGGCGAGCGACTCATAGAGCGGCGGCGCGAACAGGCGGGACACTCGGCTCGCGATCAACGCGGTGGCCATTAGCGAAATCACGAGCGCGTGGCCATCGATCATCTCCATCACGATCACGAACGAGGTGATCGGCGACTGCGTGACTGCGGCCAGATAGCCGACCATCGCGAGCGCGATCAGCATCGGCAATTGCATCGAATCGAACACCATGTGCAGCAGATTGCCGAAGCCCGCGCCGATCGACAGCGACGGCGCGAAGATGCCGCCCGGAATGCCGGGCAGGTATGAGCCGACCATCGCGATCATCTTCAGGAACGGATAGAACACCGACAACTGCTCGTGTCCCTCGAGCAGGCCGCGCGCTTCCGTATAGCCGCTGCCGAACGTCGTGCCGCCCGAGATCACGCCGACCACCGCGATCGCGAAGCCGCACAGCGCGGCGAACACGACCGGCCGCTCGCCGTGCAACTGACGCAGCGGTTCCGGAATCCAGCGCGCGGTATTGAGCAGCAGCCAGCCGAAAATACCGCCCGCGATTCCCGTCACGATCGCGGTGAGCACCACCGCGACGGCGAGCAGATCGGGAAAATGCGCGCCGATCTGGATCGTGCCGAAATACGTGTAGTTGCCGTTCAGGCCGAGTGCGACCACACCCGCGATGATGATCGCCGTGATCAGCACGCCACTCGTGCGCGCCTCGAAGCTGCGCGTCAATTCCTCGATTGCGAATACGACGCCCGCGAGCGGCGTATTGAACGCCGCCGACAAACCCGCTGCCGCGCCCGCCAACGCGAGCTGCCGTTCGATCTGCGCATTCGAGCGCGGATAGAACCGGCGCAGATTGAACATCAGCGCGGCGCCGACCTGCACGGTCGGTCCTTCACGGCCGATCGTAAAGCCGCCGAGAATCGCGAGAAACGACACGCCGATTTTGCCGAGCAGAATTCGCAGCGACAGCAGCCGCGTGCCGTATCCGCGCTGTTTCATGTGCAGCGTCGCGATCACCTGCGGGATGCCGCTGCCCTCGGAGCCGCGAAAGAACTTGCGCGTGAGCCAGACCGCGAGTGCGGCGACCGCGGGCGTGATCACGAGCGGCGCCCACACATACCGCTGCCGGACATGGAGAAACGCGTCATACCCCCAGTCGATCAGACGCGCATACAGCACCGCGACCAGGCCGACGGCGATGGCACCGAGCCAGAAGATGCCGTATTGCCGCCACAGGCGTTTTGCGTGACGCATGACAGCGGGCGAACGGGAAGGGAAGGGCCGGGACATGAATTAGATTCGTGCAAAGGGCCAAGTATAAAGCGTGCGGGACCAACCAGAATACGTGAAAGATGTTTGAAATAATGAAGTGAAGTGAATCGTGAGGCGGATATCTTTTTGCTGTAACGCGCCGTATTGAGAATCGAACCGCGCGCAACGGCCATTTGGCGGGGATCGGTAAGAAGGTCAGCTAGAATACTTTCAATTTCGAACAACCAACAGACCCTCAATGAAGCGAATCCTTATCGTCAAGGTCACTTCACTAGGCGATATCGTGCAGGCGTTGCCAGTCGTCGCCGACATCAAACGCGCATTTCCTGGCGTTCAGGTGGACTGGGCGGCGGACGAAGCATTTGCGCACGTCGTGCATTGGAGCCAGGGCGTCGATCGCGTGCTGTGCGCGCCGCTGCGCCGCTTCAAGAAGGCGCGTCGCTGGAGTGATCTGAAGGCGATCTGGGCATCGATCGCCGAGCTGCGCGCGTATCGCTACGACTACATCATCGACATTCACGGCGTCTACAAGAGCGCGATCATCGCCTTCCTCGCGCGCTCGTCGCGGCGCATCGGCTATCAATCGCAGGATCTGGGCGAGGGTGGCGCCGCGTTCGCCTACACCGGGCGTTTCGGCCCACGTCCGCAAGGCAACGCGTGGCACGGCATGCGCATCAGCGCCAGCGAGGCGCTCGGCTACGAAGTGGAAGGGCCGCCCATCTACGACCTGCAGCTACCCGAAACCGTCCCGCAGCCGTTCGCGACGCACGACGCGCCTGTCGCCGCGCTCTTTCACGCCACCTCGAAAGCCGACAAGAAATGGCCGCTCACGCACTGGGCGGCGCTTGGACGCGAGTTGAGCGAGCGCGGTTTTCGGGTGGTGCTGCCGTGGGGTTCGGACGGTGAGCTTGCCGAAGCCGGGCAGATCGCCGCGCAGGTGCCAGGCGCGACCGTGCTGCCGCGATTGAGTGTGACTGAAGTTGCGCAGATGATCGGCGCGTGCGCGCTCGTGGTCGGTACCGATACGGGTTTCGTGCACCTCGCGCATGCGCTGCAGAAGCGCACCGTGATGATCTTCGTCGCGACGTCGCCATTGCATTGCGGCGTCGAGGCGCCGTATCGCTCGACCTCGATCGGCGACGGCCACTCGGTGCCGCCCATCAGCGCGGCGCTCGAAGCGATCGATTACGTGTACGCGGCAGAGCCTGTGCTCGCGATGCAGCACGGATCAGCCGCCGCCTGAGTCCGTTCGCCCGCTCGCGCAATCGTTTGCGCAAAAGAAAAGAGGCGCGATGCGTAGTCCGCCCTTGCTGGCGGGGACTGCATCGTCGCGCCTCAAACAACGCCCGTGTCGGGGAACAGCGGGCGGAGAGGAATCGATTACACGTCTGTTAAAACTGTCGCTTTTCGTTTGAGGCCGAAGCGTCCGATGCGCGGACGCCAAGGCGGCAAGCTGATACGCCGCGGTGCGTCGAGGCTCGCACGGCGCGCGTTGACCCGCTCGATTGCGGCGACGCTGGCGCGGCCAGCAAGGCTTCTATCGCGACAGTGCGCTCAACGGAGTATAGGCGGTGTTTTCCGCCATGGTGGCGCGATCCGGCGGCAGCGGGGCGGGTCGATCGAACGCGTCGATCCAGCGCGCCGGTCCTGTAACCGCTCGGTGATGTTCCCTTACAAATGGCAACGTTCGCAGCGGCGCGCATCGTGTCCAATCGGGTCATTCGGGGTTTGCGCTCGAATCAATCTGACTCGATGGAGAACAACATGAAACGCTTGATCCTGACTCTCGTGGCCGGCACGCTGCTCGCATCGGCACTCGGCGGCTGCGTTATCGCGCCGGCGCCGGGCTATTACTACGGCGGCGGTGGCTACTACCATCACGGCTACTACTACCGCTAAGCCGCGCGCCGTGCTCAGGCCCGAAGCACCAGCCTCAGGCGACCAGCATTTCGAACGCCACCACCGCGGCAATGGCCGCGGCGTTCGCGGCCAGCGCCTCGACGACGATGGATTTCCATGTCGTCGGACGGAAGCGCAGCGCGAGCAGCAGCGAGCCGAGCAAGGCCAGCGCGATGATCGTCACGATATCGGCATTGTGAAGATGGACGTTCATGCGGATCTCCCCGTTCTTTATAGGGTTATGTCAGGGAGTATAGGCAAGTCAAAAGGACGCGCAAGGCGGGGGTTTTACCCGGGCCGGCCCGCGGAAACAGCGAGGAACTAATGCCCGCTGCATGCTGCCGCAGACGCGTAAAAACTGCGCGGGTGCAGCATCGATCGAACCTCGGCAAACGCACATCGACGGAAGCATTGTTCCGTCGATGCGCGTTGCATCATTTCATCAAACTCTCATCACGCGTCTCGCGCATGCACAGCACGCCGACAAGGCTCACGGCTGCGGCGACCGACACGTACGCGCCGACCCACGCCAAGCCGCCGTGCGCGGCGAGCACCTGCGCGATATACGGTGCGACCGATGCGCCGAGAATCCCGCCGAGGTTGTACGCGACACCGGCGCCCGTATAGCGCACGTTGGTCGGAAACAGTTCCGGCAGCAGCGCGCCCATCGGCGCGAAGGTCACGCCCATCAGGAACAGCTGGATCACGAGAAACAGCAGCACGAGCAATGGCTCGCCGCTGCCGAGCAGCGGCGCCATCGTGAAGCCTGACAGGATTGCCGCGATGATGCCGACGATCAGCACCGGCTTGCGCCCGAAGCGATCGCTTGCACGGGCCGACAGCGGCGTCGCGATTGCCATGAACACGACCGCGACGCACAGCAGGCCGAGGAACGTCTGCCGCGGAATATGCAGCGACCCGACGCCGTACGACAGCGAGAACGTCGTCGCGTTGTAGAACAGCGTGTAGCAGACCACCATCGCGAGCGCGCCGAGCACGGTCGGCTGCCAGTGCTGCGAGAACAGCGTCGCGATCGGCACGCGCACGCGCTCCTTGCGCTCGATCGCTACCTGGAACGCGGGCGTTTCGGCGATCTTCAGCCGCACGTACAGCCCGAGCGCGACGAGCACCGAGCTGACGATGAACGGCACGCGCCAGCCCCAGCTGCGGAACTGCTCGTCGGAGAGCGACATTGCGAGCGCGAAGAACAGGCCGTTGGACGCGAGAAAGCCGATCGAAGGCCCGAGCTGCGGGAACATGCCGAACCAGCCGCGTTTGCCGGCCGGCGCGTTTTCGGTGGCGAGCAGCGCGGCGCCGCCCCATTCGCCGCCGAGGCCGATACCCTGGCCGAAACGCAGCACGCACAGCAGGATCGGCGCGAGGCTGCCGATCGCGTCGTAGCCCGGCACGAAGCCGATCAGCGTGGTCGACAGACCCATCACGAGCAGCGACGCAACCAGAGTCGATTTGCGGCCGATGCGGTCGCCGAAGTGGCCGAACAGGAACGAGCCGATCGGTCTCGCGACGAACGCGATGCCGAACGTGACAAACGCCGACAGCGCCTGCGCGGTGGCCGAGCCATGCGGGAAGAATACCGGTCCGATCACGAGCGCCGCGGCGGTCGCGTAGACATAGAAATCGTAGAACTCGATCGCGGTGCCGATGAAGCTCGCGAAGATGATCCGCGCGCTACTGTTTTGCCCGCTTGCGGGCTGAGCGGCGGAAATCGGCGAAGTGGACATGCAGGGTCTCCAATTGTATGAGGCCGCGGCGCGCTGAGCCGTCTTCGCAGACAGGCGGCGCGCAACGGCGGCATCCTCGTTGAGGTATAGGTTTGGGCGCCGCACGCGGGGTGGCGGCGCGGCACTGCAGTCGGCTCATGCGCCGCGCCGGCGGGTGTGCGGACGGCGTGAGCCATGCCGGAAGGCTCCGGCGCGGGGAATCGGAAAATTATAGCGAGCGCGCTCGTCGCGCAGCAATGGCGGCGTAAGTTTGCGCGGCAACGAGAGGGGCTTTATGAGTTATGCGCGATGACTCGAGTAGCTCGCGCGTGGCCGACCCATGCGCGGATGCGCTGGGCGGTGCGTGTCAGCGCACGCGCCAACCGCGCTCAGTCGTACGCTTCCGCTTGCGGCGAGGCGAGCTCGCGCAGCTGGAATTTGCCGTTGTCGTTGAACAGCCAGTCTTCGAATAGCTCGAGCTGGCCGCGGCCATTCAGCAGCTTGCCGGGAGGTAGCGGCAGCGGCGCCGAGCGGCGCAGCGTCGCGAGCGCGGTGCTTTCGGCTTCGTCGTCGCCGTTCGTGCGATACACCGACGACTCGACGATGTGTCCATCACGATCGACCGTGAACGACACCACCACCAGCGAGCGCAGCATCGGCTGAGGCCTGCCCTGGAGCACATACGACGGATTGCGCTCGACGATCCGTCGTGCGACCGCCTCGCGATATTGATCGAGCGTCGCGCTGTTGATCGCGGCCACCGGTGTGCTGACGGTTTCGTGCGGCGTCAGCGGTGTGATCGTGCAACCGGCTACGGCGACAACACCGAGCGCGACGAGCGATAGCCGATGCATGCGAGCGGCCGTGAAGGAGCGCAGAGCCACACGGTGAGAAACAGGAGGGGGAGAAGTGCGAGAGAGCATGGTCGACGAACCACGAGGAGAACCTGATTGAATGGTAGTCAAAAACCGTCGGGATTCAATTGGCGTTCGCCCGCCGGATGTCATTGTGCGTGCGCCCCGCTGACGCGTTTTGCTTTCCGCTGTAATGGCCGGAAATGTGCGCGCATTGGTCGGCGAGCGAAACCCGCCTACACTCTGATGGCCTCTTGCTGAGGTATCGGTGGAAGTCTTTTCAGCCCGCTTCTGGCGGGCTTTCTTTTGCCTTCGATTCGCCATTCACACGCGGCAATAAAAAAGGCGAACCCGCCAAACGGGTCCACCTTTTCGATCCCGGTTCAACCAGCCGCGCCGCAAGCTGAGACTCACGGCGCTACCCAGGCGTCGATTACCTCAACGCCGCACGCGCCACTTTCACCGCGGCCAGCACCTGCTCGGGCGCGGTGCCGCCCGGATGATTGCGGCTCGCCACCGAGCCCTCGAGCGTCAGATACGAGAACACGTCCTCGCCGATCAGATGCGCGACGTTCGGCAGTTCGCCGCGCATTTCGTCGAGCGTCAGGTCCGCGAGATCGCAGCCGCGATCGGCGCACACGCGCACCGCGAGCGCGACTGCTTCGTGAGCATCGCGGAACGGCAGGCCGCGCTTGACGAGATAGTCGGCGAGGTCCGTCGCGGTCGAGAAGCCTTGCAGCGCGGCGTCGCGCATCGCCTGCGGCTTGACCGTGATGCCGGCGACCATTTCAGAGAAGATGCGCAGCGTGTCGGCGACGGTATCGACGGTGTCGAACAGCGGCTCCTTGTCTTCCTGGTTGTCCTTGTTGTACGCGAGCGGTTGGCCCTTCATCAGCGTGAGCAGCGCCATCAGATGGCCGTTCACGCGGCCGGTCTTGCCGCGCGCGAGTTCGGGCACGTCCGGGTTCTTCTTCTGCGGCATGATCGACGAGCCGGTGCAGAAACGGTCGGCCAGATCGATGAAGCCGACGCGCGGGCTCATCCACAGCACCAGTTCTTCGGAGAAGCGCGACACGTGCGTCATCACGAGCGCGGAGGCGGCCGTGAATTCGATCGCGAAGTCGCGGTCGGAGACTGCATCGAGCGAATTCGCACAGATGCCGTCGAAGCCGAGGGTCTTCGCCACGGCGTGACGGTCGATCGGATAGCTGGTGCCGGCGAGCGCGGCCGCGCCGAGCGGCAGACGGTTCACGCGCTTGCGGCAGTCGATCATGCGCTCGGCGTCGCGCGAGAACATTTCGACGTACGCGAGCAGATGGTGGCCGAACGTGACGGGCTGCGCGACCTGCAGGTGCGTGAAGCCCGGCATGATGGTCGCGGCGTTCTTCTCCGCGATCTCGAGCAGCGCCACGCGCAGTTCGGTGAGCAGCTCGCCGATGCGGTCGATCTCGCCGCGCAGCCACAGGCGGATGTCGGTCGCGACCTGGTCGTTGCGTGAGCGGCCGGTGTGCAGGCGCTTGCCGGCGTCGCCGATCAGCGCGGTCAGGCGCGCTTCGATGTTCAGGTGCACGTCTTCGAGATCGAGCTGCCATTCGAACTCGCCGCGCTCGATTTCACCTTTGATCTGCGCCATGCCGCGCTGGATCGCGGCGAGGTCGTCGGCGGAAATGATCTTCTGCGCGGCGAGCATCGACGCGTGCGCGAGCGACCCTTCGATGTCGACGAACGCCAGACGCTTGTCGAAGAAAACCGACGACGTGTAGCGTTTGACGAGTTCCGACATCGGCTCCGAGAAGCGAGCCGACCAGGCTTCGCCTTTTTTGTGCAGTTGGGACGTCATGGTGTAGGGCGGTAAAAACGAGCGGTGAAGAGGCGGGCAACGCGAGTGCGCGAATCGTGCAAAAGCGCCGCCGCAGCGAAGAAAGACGAAGATTTTAACACCGGGGGAGGGCGGCCAAAGCGCTGCCGCCCATCGCGGGCCTATTCGCGCACCAGCACCACGAGCTTCAGATCCTCGCGATGCGCGGGCTTGAACGTGATCTGGTCATAAACGATGCGCCCGTCGCGCGGATGGCTGAACTCGCGCCTGCCACCTTCGCGCCCGCCGACGTCCTGCGAGGCCCAGTAGCGTGCGAACTCGTCGCTCGCGGCCGACAGCGAATCGATCAGCCCGCGTGTGGGCGCATCGTTCAGATGGCGGATCGAGTCGGCGCGGAATTCGGCGGCGAGCCGCCGCGCGCGCGTTTCCCAATCGACGATCAACGCGCGCGCGGCCGGCTCGGTGAACGTGTAGCGCAGCAGGTTGCGGTCGTGCGCGCCGTCGAGCCAGCCGACGAACAGATCGGCCGCGCGCTGGTTCCACGCAAGCGCATTCCACTGCCGGTCGAGCACGTAGGCGGGCGTGTCGATGAGCTGCACGGTTTGCAGCAGCGTGGCGGGCGCATCGGCGGCGGCGGGGTCGGGGTCGGCCGGATCGCGTTGCGCGGCCAGCTCGAACAGATACGCGCGCTCGGCGCGCGATAGCTGCAACGCGACCGCGATGCGCGCGAGCGCATCGGCGGAAGCGGACACTGGCCGGCCCTGCTCGATCCACGTGTACCAGGTCGGGCTCACGCCGCACAGCTGCGCGACTTCCTCGCGCCGCAGACCGGGCGTGCGGCGACGCGGCCCCGGCGGCAGCCCGACCGCCTGCGGCGACAGCCGCTCGCGATGGGCGCGGATGAAGTCGCCGAGCGCGCGGGCCGGGGTGGCGTCGAGCGGCGGCGGGTGATCGGCGGAGGACGGCGTCGTCATGCTATCGGCTGCGCGTGGAGGGGTAATCGAGATACCAGAATAATTGATGAACTTGTACTGGTACATGGCGGGCTCTATTGTAGCGGCTGGATTCGCGCAATGAGAAAAGCCGGGTGTGACCTGCGTCGGCCACACCCGGCTTTTTGTCCACCAATGCGGCAACCTCAACCGGTATTGCGCAACCCCGCCGCGATTCCGTTGATGCTCAAATGAATGCCGCGCCGCACGCGCGCATTCGTGTCGCCCGCGCGATAGCGTTTGAGCAGTTCGACCTGCAGGTGATTGAGCGGATCGAGGTACGGGAAGCGATTCTTGATCGAGCGCGCGAGCAGCGGATTCTCGGCGAGCCGGTCGCTCTTGCCGGTGATCTCCGACAACGCCTTCGACGTGCGTTCCCACTCGGCGACGATGCGCTCGAACACATGCTTGCGCAGCTTCTTGTCGGTCACGAGCGCGGCATAACGCGACGCGACCGCGAGGTCGGTCTTCGCGATGACCATGTCCATGTTCGACATCAGGTTCGAAAAGAACGGCCAGCTCTTGTGCATCTTCTGCAGCAGCGCGAGACGGCGCGCGCGTTCGGCGTCGGACGGCGCGCTGTCGAGGTGCTCGGCCACCGCGCTGCCGAAGCCGTACCAGCCGGTCAGCAGCAGCCGGCATTGACCCCATGAGAAGCCCCACGGAATCGCGCGCAGATCCTCGATCTTGCGTTGCTTCGGATCCTGCAGCTTGCGCGACGCGGGGCGGCTGCCGATGTTCAGCTCGGCGATCTCCGCGATCGGTGTGGACTCGAAGAAATACTCCTTGAAGCCCGGCGTTTCGTAGACCAGCGCGCGATACGCGGCCATCGCCGTATCGGACAGCTGCTGCATCGTTTCCTCGTACACCGGCAGCTCGGCCAACGTGTGGTCGTGCGGCAGCAGCGACGCTTCGAGCGTCGCGGCCACGACGGTTTCCAGATTGCGCCGGCCGATTTCCGGATTCGCGAACTTGCTCGCGATCACTTCGCCCTGCTCGGTCAAACGGATCTGACCGTCGACGGTGCCCGGCGGCTGCGACAGGATCGCCTGGTAGGTCGGGCCGCCGCCGCGGCCGACGGTGCCGCCGCGCCCATGGAACAGACGCAGCGTCACGCCGCGTTCGTTGAACAGCGACACGAGCGCAAGCTCCGCGCGATACAGTTCCCAGTTCGACGTCAGGAAGCCGCCGTCCTTGTTGCTGTCCGAGTAGCCGAGCATCACTTCCTGCTCGTTGCCCTGGTGTTCGATCAGCGCGCTAATCCCTGGCAGCGCGATCAGATCGCGCATGATGTGCGGCGCGTTGCGCAGGTCGGGGATCGTCTCGAACAGCGGGATCACCATCAGGCCGGCGCGCGCGGGGTCGTGCTCGTCGCCGAGGCGTCCGCGCAACAGGCCGGTTTCCTTCTGCAGCAGCATCACCTCGACCAGATCGGAAACGGTCTCCGTGTGCGAAATGATGTAGTTGCGCACCGCGCGCGCGCCGAACTTCTCGCGCGTCATGCGCGCTTCCTCGAGCACCGCGAGTTCGCTTTTCACGAGCTCGGAGTAGTCGGCGGAGCGCACGCGCAGCGCGCGCGGCTGCGCGAGCTCGGCGACCAGCACGTTCAGCTTGTCGGCTTCCGGCAACGCCGCGTAATCGTCCTCGACACCGGCGCGCTTGAGCAGCTCGGCGATTACCGCTTCGTGGATGTCGGAGCTTTGCCGCAGATCGATGCTCGCGAGATGGAAACCGAACACTTCGGCCGCGCGCGCGAGGGGCGCGAGACGCGGCGCGGCGAGCGGCGCGCCGTGATGCTCGGCGAGCGAATCCATCAGCACGTGGAGGTCGCGCACGAAGTCGGCGGCGTCGTCGTAGGGAAGCGCGCGGATCGGCGCCGCGCCTCGGCCGGCGCTGCGCAGCGGCACGCTGCCTTCGCCCAGGCGCACGCGCGCGCTCGCCGCGAGCCGTGTGTATATGCCGATCAGCGCGCGACGATACGGCTCGTCGGTGCGATGCGGCGAATGGTCGGGCGAGATGGCCGCGAGCTCATTCAGCGCATCGCTCGCGCCGACGAGCACATTCGACATCGATAGCTCCGCGCCGAGCTTGTGCACCTGCTCCAGGTAGTGCTCGAAGATCACCGCGGCCTGCCGCGTGATCGCGTTTTCGAGCGTTTCGGCGGTGACGTTCGGATTGCCGTCGCGATCGCCGCCGATCCAGCTGCCCATCTGGAAGAACGGCGGCAGGCGCGCTTCGAGGCCATGCTCCTTCAGCGCCTCCTCGATGTCGGCGTACAGCGCCGGCAGTTCTTCGAGGAAGGTGCTGCGGTAGTACGACAGCGCGTTTTCGATTTCGTCGGCGACCGTCAGACGCGAGTCGCGCAGCATGCGCGTTTGCCACAGCGACGTGACGCGCGCGCGCAGCATCGCTTCGTTGTGCGCGCGCTCGCGGTTCGTCAGCGGCTGGTCGCGCTCGGCGAGCAGACGCGCTATGTCGTGCTGCGCGTCGAGAATGCTCTTGCGCTGCACTTCGGTCGGATGCGCGGTCAGCACCGGCATGATCAGCGCGTCGTCGAAAAACCGCTGCAGCACCGGTGTCGCTGCGGCACCAGCCGCGGCGAGCCGCTCGAGCGCATGGGCGATCGTGCCCGGCTGCGAGGCCGAGCCCGCGAGCGCGTGAATTCGGTGTCGGCGGTTGCGGTGACGGTCCTCGGCGATGTTCGCGAGATGCGAAAAGTAGCTGAACGCGCGCACGACGCTGACGGTCTGCTCGGGCGTCAGCGTGCGCAGCTTCTTGTCGAGCGTCTGCGCGGCGGCGCTGTCGTCCTCGCGTCGGAAACGCACTGCCGTCTGCCGGATCGTCTCGACGATGTCGAACACCGCCTCGCCTTCCTGCTCGCGCAGCACGTCGCCGAGCAGACGCCCGAGATAGCGGATGTCCTGGAACAGCGGGTGGTCCTTGTCCTCGCGCGTGCGACCGCTGCTCTTCGCGGTGGTCGCGGCGGCGGACTGAGCCTGCGGCAGGTCCTTCAGTTTCGACGGTTTCGCGGCGCGCGGGAGTGTTGTGTCGCCATCGACCTTGGCCTTGGCCGGCTTGCGCGCGGTGGCCGACGTCGCGGCCTGTTCAGCCTTGCTGGCCTTGCCGGCTTTCGACGCCTTTTGCGCCTTGTCCTGCTTGACGGGCACCGAGGTCTGCGCGGCCTTCGGGGCTTTGGTGGCGCGAGCGGCGAGGGCGCGGCGCCTGGCGCGCTGGTCGGCGCGCGTGTCGCCATGTTGACCGACGCTCGACGATATAGCGTGCGCGGCAACGTCGGACAGGGGGTCAGGCGCCGCGGCGTCGGCCGGGCGAGCGGTGGGCGAGGCAGTGTTGCGGCGGGCGGGGCGCGCCGATCCGGAAGACGTCACGATGAGTTTCCTCGGGGAAGCCAGGGTCTGTTGATTGATGAACTGCGACTGCGGGACTGCCATCAGCAAGTGCAACGTGAACTGCGTGCAACAGGGACTACGCAACGGACTGCAAGACGGACTGCTAGTGCAACTGCAACGGAGACTTGAAACGGCGACTGTACACGGCGATTGCTCGACCCACTAGAAGCGGGGCCCGCGCGTGCCGCACCGCGTACGCGGAACGACACGCGCGCTGCCGAATCGCGCGACGCCGACGAGGGAGAGAGGAGCCACGGGTTGCCAGCCCGCGCTGGGACCGAACACGCGGCAGGCATTGCCTCAGCATGTTCGCCGCATTGCATCATCCCGCATGCCGCCGCGCAGTGCGCGAACGACCGTACGTGACAACGCGGAATGGGGCCGTCGCGCATGACGCGAAGCCCGTCTCCTCCGTCGATATCGCTTGCGCACGGCGCTTCGCCGTGCCTTGGAACCAAAGGGCGCGAACGAGGCCGCGTGCTAACATTGATTGTTATTCCATCCCGACATCCAGCAGCAAGCTAATGAACACCGAGACGTTTTCCACGCCACCCCACACGCTTGTGATTGCGTCGCGAGAGAGCCGCCTTGCCATGTGGCAAGCCGAGCATGTGCGATGTGCGCTGCACAAATTATATCCATCTTGTGACGTAAAAATCCTCGGAATGACGACACGTGGCGATCAGATTCTCGATCGCACGCTGTCGAAGGTGGGTGGCAAGGGGCTCTTCGTGAAGGAGCTCGAAGCCGCGCTCGCCGATGGCCGCGCCGACCTCGCGGTGCATTCGCTGAAGGACGTGCCGATGGAGTTGCCGGCCGGTTTCGCGCTGTCCACCATCATGGAGCGCGAGGACCCGCGCGATGCGCTCGTGTCCACTCAGTATGACTCGCTCGCCGCGCTGCCGGCCGGCGCCGTGGTCGGCACCTCGAGCCTGCGGCGTGAGGCGATGCTGCGCATGCGCTATCCGCGTCTCGACGTGCGGCCGTTGCGCGGCAATCTCGATACCCGACTCGCCAAGCTCGATCGCGGCGATTACGCGGCGATCATTCTGGCCGCGGCCGGGCTGAAGCGGCTGGGCCTCGCCGACCGCATCCGCGCGCTGCTCGATCCCGAGGACAGTCTGCCCGCGGCGGGCCAGGGCGCACTCGGCATCGAGATTCGCGCCGATCGCGCGGACCTCGCCGCATGGCTCGCGCCGCTGCATCATCAGCACACGGCGGCGGCCGTCGAAGCGGAGCGCATGGTATCGCGCGTGCTCGGCGGCAGCTGCGAGGTGCCGCTCGCCGCCTACGCAACCTGGGGCGATGGCGCGCTGCATCTGCGCGGCATCGTCGCGACGCCGGACGGCCAGCGCGTGCTGAGCGCGCAGGCGTCGGCGCCGGCGCTCACCGTCGAACGCGCGCGCGCGCTCGGCGAGGAAGTAGCGCACTCGCTCGCGCAGCAGGGCGCGCTCGACATCGTCCGCGCGCTCAGTACGGCGAGCGGTCCCGCGGCCGCGCCCGGCGCGGCGGCCAGCGAGTGATGGCCGCCGTCTCGCCCGAGAAGGCGCCCTTCACGGTCGTGATCACGCGGCCGGCCGGCCAGTCGAGCGAACTCGTCGAACAGCTCGAAGCAGCCGGACTCGCGTCGCTCGACTTCCCGCTGATCGACATCGCGCCCGTCATCGATGACGCGTCGTTGTGCGCCGCGCTCGCGTCGCTCGAACGCTACGCGCTCGTCGTGTTCGTGTCGCCGAACGCAGTCGATCACGCGTTCGCGCGCCAGAACGATATCTGGCCGCATGCGCTGCCGATCGGCGTGGTCGGCCCGGGCAGCGTGCAAGCGCTCGCGCGCCACGGCGTCAGCGCGCCCGAGCATCGCGTGATCAGCCCCGCGGCGGGCGCCGACGACGAATCGACGAGCTTCGACTCCGAGAGCCTGTTTGCCGCGCTCGAGGCGCAACTCGGTGCCGCGGGCCTCGAAGGCAAGCGCGTGCTGATCGTGCGCGGCGACGGCGGCCGCGAATGGCTGAGCGAGCGCCTGCGTGAAGCCGGCGCCGAAATCGACGCGGTGGCTGCTTACCGGCGCATCGTGCCGGAGCCGTCGATCGGCGCATGGGCGCGCGTGCACGAACTGCTCGCGGGCACGCCGCACGCATGGCTTCTGACCAGCTCCGAAGGCGTACGCAATCTGCACGAACTCGCGCACGAACATCTGACCGCCGGCGAGCTCGAGCAGCTCAAACACGCGCCGCTCGTCACGCCGCATCCGCGCATCGCGCAGACCGCGCGGGCATTGGGTTTTGATAGGATTACGGTGTCCGGCGCGGGCGACGAGCGCATAGTCCGAGCCCTCGTTGCCGCGGCCGCCGTGCCTCCCGTCGTCCAACCGGTATCGTCCAACCCGGCTCAACCACGCATGACTGAAACGAACGCATCCACGAACGCCTCACCTCAGCCGCCCGCAAGCGCCGCCTTGCCGCCGAACCAACCCTTCACGCCGTACGAAGCGCAAAAGCGCCGCAGCACGAGCGGACCGCTGCTGTGGTTTGTCATCGTGGTCATCGCGTGCGCGGCGGGCGTGGGCGGCTTCGCGATGAACCGCAAGCTGGTGCGCACCGAGCAGGAACTCGCGCAGCGTCAGCAGGCCAACGACACTCAGACCAACGAACTGCGCATCAAGATCGACCAGGCGCTCGCCACCGTGCATCAATCGGACTCGCAGGTCGCGCAGCTCGAAGGCAAGCTCGCCGATGCGCAGGCCGCGCAGCAGGCGCTGCAACAGCAATACGCGGATCTCGCGCGCAATCGCGACGACTGGACGCTCGCCGAAGTCGGGCAGATGCTGTCGGCGGCGAGCCAGCAGTTGCAGCTGACCGGCAATACGCAGCTCGCGCTGTTCGCATTGCAAAGCGCCGATACACGCCTCGCGGCGTCGGACAGTCCGCAGGCGGTCGCGGTGCGCAAGGCGATCGCGCAGGACATCGACAAGCTGAAGGCCGCGCCGTCCACCGATCTGACCGGCCTCGCGATCAAGCTCGACAACGCGATCGATCACGTGAACGGCCTGCCGCTGTCGGGTGAAGCACCGATTCCGCGTGCCACGCCGCATGCGGCCACGTGGGCCGACACCGCGAAGGTGGCCGCGGCCACCGGCAAGCCGCGCTGGGAAGTGTGGATCGACGAGGTCGCGCACGGCATCGGCGAACAGCTGACGAGCCTCGTGCAGGTGCGCCGTATCGACAACGCCGACGCGATGCTGGTCACGCCGGATCAAGGCTACTTCGTGCGCGAGAACCTGAAGCTGCGTCTGCTGTCGGCGCGTCTCGCGCTGCTGTCGCGCAACCAGACCACGCTGAAGTCCGACCTGCAGGCGGCGCAGTCCGCGTTGACGCGCTACTTCGACGCGTCGTCGAAAGACACGCAGACGGTCATCGATCTGGTCAAGCAGGTGGACGCCGGTTCGGCCGCCGTCGAGCTGCCGAACCTCGATACGAGCCTGCAGGCCGTCAATCAATACCGGAACCGGGGTTAATCATGGCGATCCGGGGACTCCTATGGCTCGCGGCGCTGTTCGCCGTCGCGGTCGTGCTCGCGGTGGGCGGGCGCTTCGACGCTGGGCAAGTGCTGCTGATCTATCCGCCGTACCGCGTCGACATGTCGCTGAACCTGTTCGTCGTCGGGCTGGTGGTGCTGTTCATCCTGCTCTATGCGCTGTTGCGCATCATCCGCAATGTCTGGCGCATGCCGCAGCGCGTCGCCGCGTACCGCGCACGCGCGCGTGTCGCGAAGGCGCATGCGGCGTTGCGCGACGCGATCGGCAACCTGTACGCGGGGCGTTTCTCGCGCGCGGAAAAGGCCGCCAAGGACGCGCTCACGAATGGCGACAACAAGGGCGCGGCCGGTTTGATCGCGGCGACCGCCGCGCATCGCATGCATGAGTACGCGCGGCGCGACGAATGGCTCGCGCAGATCGACGAAGCCGACTGGCAGGACGCGCGCCTGATGGCCACCGCCGACATGCGCGCCGACGGCCGCGACGCCGACGGCGCGCTCAATGCGCTGACCGAGATGCAATCGCAGGGCGCGCGGCGCATTCACGCGCAGCAAATCATGCTGCGCGCGCAGCAGCAGCTGAAGAACTGGGGCGAAGTGCTGAAGCTCGTGAAGACGCTGGAGAAACGCGAGGCGATCCATCCGGCGGTCGCGGTGCGGCTGCGTCAACTGGCGGCGGAAAATCTGCTGCGCGATCGTCGCCACAATGCGGACGCGCTGCTCGAACTGTGGAACTCGCTGTCGGCGACCGAGCGTCATTCGCCGCGCCTCGCCGACACCGCCGCCGAACTGCTGGTCGCGCTGAACCGTCCGCAGGAGGCGCGCAAGATCGTCGAGGAGGCGCTCGCGCAGAACTGGGATGCGCGCCTGTTGCGACGCTATCCGGACACGGCCGGCGGCGATGCGTTGCCGCTGATCCAGAAGGCCGAGGCGTGGCAGAAGGATCGGCCGGAAGACGCGGACCTGATGTTCGCGCTGGGGCGCCTGTGCCTGCATCAGCAGTTGTGGGGCAAGGCGCAGTCGTTCCTCGAACGCGCGCTGAAGCTTGCCGACAACGAGACGCTGAAGATCCGCTCGCATCGCGCGCTCGCGCGTCTGCACGAGCAGTTGGGCGATACCGACAAGGCGAGCCAGCACTATCGCGAGAGTGCGTTGGCGATGAACGTGACGTGAGTTCGGCGTTTTCGGCCATGCGCTGAAGCGCGCAAGCCCCGCAAACCGCTACCTGATGGCCGCAGCCCCGCGCTGCGGCCATTTGTTTTTCCGGCGTCCCGCCGGCCGAGCGTGCGCTGGACTCGCGCGCAATTCGCAGATCCCCAGCTCGAATCGTCGGGACTGCGCTTTGCTTCACCACCTCACTGGATGCGCAACCTCGGAGGTGTTCAAAGTGGCCAGCGACGCTGTGACGGTGCAAACCGGGACCCGCAGCGGCGACGTCGAGCGCAAGGGCGTCGTCGTCATTACAGGGGCAAGTGCCGGCGTGGGGCGCGCGAGCGCGTCCGAATTTGCGCGGCAGGGCTATGACGTTGGGCTCATCGCGCGCGAACCGCGACGGCTCGCTCGTGCCGCCGAGGAGATCGCCGCGACCTATGGCGTGCGCGCACTCGCCATTGCGGCCGATGTCGCCGATGCCGACGCGATCGAGCGCGCCGCGCAGCGCGTGAAGCGCGAGTGGGGCGGCATCGACGTCTGGGTCAACGTCGCGATGGCGACCGCGTTTGCGCCGGTGTCGGCGCTCAGCGCGCGCGATGTCGAACGCGGCACGCAGGTGACCTATCTGGGGCAGGTCAACGGCATGCTGGCGGCGCTCCCCGTGATGCGCGCGCGCGGGCACGGGACGATCGTCAATGTCGGCTCGGCGCTCGGGTACCGGTCGGTGCCGTTGCAGTCGATCTATTGCGGCGCGAAGTTTGCCGTGCGCGGCTTCACCGATTCGTTGCGTTCCGAGTTGCTGCACGACGGAGTCGATATCCATCTGACGATGGTCGATTTGCCCGCGGTCAATACGCCGCAATTCGACTGGGCGCTCAATCGCACGGGGCGCAAGGCGCGGCCGGTGGCGCCGGTGTTTCAGCCGGAAGTGGCGGCACGGGCGATCTACTTTGCGGCCACCCATCGGCGGCGGCAGGTGTGGGTCGGGTGGTCGACGGTCAAGGCGATCCTCGCGAACCGGATCGCGCCGACGCTGCTCGACCGCTATCTCGCGCGGGCGGGTTACGACGGGCAATTGACCGATGAACCGTTGCCCGCCGATGCGCCCGCGAATCTCTACGAGCCGGTGCCGGGCCACTACACTTCGCATGGTCGCTTCGATGATGAAGCGCGTGCGTACTGCTGGCAGATGTTCACCGATCGGCATCGCCATGCGGTGTACGCCGCGGCAGTGATGGCGCTGGCCGGGGGCGTCGCGTGGCTGCTGAGGCGCCAGCGGCCCTGATGCGCGGCCGGTCGGCCTCATCCCTGTCGCCGACGGAATGTCTGGACTATCCTTCGAATGACGGTACCGTCCACAAACCGTGGTGCGGCGTCCTCGACTACGGACATTCCAAAAATGGAAGCGGACAGGCCAGTTCCTCGCAAAGAACAGACTGCTGTAAGCAGCGCACACCGCTGGATGCGCTGGCTGCCGGGACTGACGGTGCTCAAGGCGTACCGGCTGAGCTGGCTGCCGAACGATCTGACGGCTGGACTGGTGCTGACCACGATGCTGGTGCCGGTTGGGATCGCTTACGCGGAGGCGTCCGGCGTCCCTGGCGTGTACGGCCTCTACGCGACGATCGTTCCGCTGTTGGCGTATGCGCTGTTCGGTCCGAGCCGGATTCTCGTGCTCGGTCCCGACTCCGCGCTCGCCGCTCCGATTCTGGCGGTCGTCGTGCAAATCGCTGCGGGCGACCCGTCGCGCGCGATTGCGGCGGCCAGCATGATGGCGATCGTGTCCGGCCTGTTCTGTATCGTGATGGGCTTGCTGCGGCTGGGATTCATCACTGAATTGTTGTCGAAACCCATTCGCTACGGCTATATGAACGGCATTGCCCTCGCCGTGCTGATCAGTCAGCTGCCCAAACTGTTTGCCATCTCGATCGAAGAGCGCGGGCCATTGCGGGACATCGTGAGCCTCGTGCAGGCCATCGCCGACGGCAAATCCAACTGGTATAGCTTCGCGGTGGGCGCTGGAAGCCTCGTGCTGATCCTGTTTCTCAAGCGCTTCGAAAAGCTGCCGGGTATCCTGATCGCCGTGATCGTTGCGACGTTGTGCGTCACCGCATTGCACCTCGATAGCATTGGTGTGAAGGTGCTCGGCAAGATTCCTCAAGGCCTGCCGACCTTTGCGCTGCCGTGGGTCACCGACGCCGATCTGGTCAAGATTCTGCTCGGCGGCTGCGCGGTCGCGCTGATCTCGTTCGCGGATACCAGCGTGCTGTCGCGAACTTTCGCGGCACGTTTTCGCAGCCGCGTCGACCCCAATCAGGAGATGGTCGGGCTCGGCGCGGCCAATCTTGCGGCCGGCCTGTTCCACGGCTTCCCGATCAGCAGCAGTTCGTCGCGCACGCCGGTCGCCGAGGCGGCGGGTGCGAAGACGCAACTGACGGGCGTCGTCGGCGCGCTGGCGGTCGCGGCGCTGCTGATGGCCGCGCCCAATCTGATGCGCTACCTGCCCAACAGTGCGCTCGCCGCGGTCGTCATCGCGGCGGCGATCGGTCTGTTCGAGATCACGGACCTGAAGCGGATTTTCCGCATCCAGCAATGGGAGTTCTGGCTGTCGATGGCCTGCTTTGCCGGCGTCGCGGTGTTCGGTGCGATTCCCGGCATCTGCTTCGCGGTGGTGATCGCGGTCATCGAATTTCTGTGGGACGGCTGGCGACCGCACTACGCGGTGCTCGGTCGCGTCGAAGGTTTGCGCGGCTATCACGACTTGCAGCGCTATCCGCATGCCCAGCGAATCCCCGGGCTCGTGCTGTTTCGCTGGGATGCACCGCTGTTCTTTGCGAATGCCGAGCAGTTTCAGGAGCGCCTGCAGGAAGCCGTCGCCGAATCGCCGGCACCGGTGCGGCGTGTGGTGGTGGCGGCCGAACCGGTGACGAGCGTGGACGTCACCTCCGCCGACATGCTGCGGGAACTGACCCGCACGCTCGACGAGCGCGGGATCGCGCTGCACTTCGCAGAGATGAAGGATCCGGTTCGCGACAAGCTCAGACGCTTCGAGTTGACCGATCTGATTGGCGATGCGTGCTTTCATCCGACCGTGAGCAGTGCGGTTGATAACTATGTCGAGGGGGTTGGGAAGGAATAGTATTCAGACTTGGAGCTGGGTCACCGGAGAGCCGGCATGCGCCGTCCATAGACGACGCGCCCTTCGCTTAGAAGAACCCCAGCGCTTCCGCCTGATAGCTGACCAGCAGACACTTCGTCTGCTGATAGTTCGACAACGCCATCTTGTGTGTTTCGCGCCCGATCCCCGACTGCTTGTAGCCACCGAAGGCCGCATGCGCCGGATACAGGTGATAGCAGTTGGTCCACACGCGTCCCGCCTCGATCTCGCGTCCCATCTTGTAAGCGCGGGTACCGTCGCGAGTCCACACGCCCGCGCCCAGGCCATAGTACGTGTCGTTCGCGAGTTCGATCGCGTGCTGTTCGTCCTTGAACGTCATCACCGAGGCGACCGGCCCGAAGATCTCCTCCTGGAACACACGCATATCGTTGTTGCCGAACAGCATCGTCGGCTTCACGTAGAAACCTTCGCCGAGGCCGGCGCCAGGCGTTGCGCGCTCGCCGCCGACGAGACACCGCGCCCCTTCGTCCCGGCCGATGTCGATATACGACAGGATCTTGTCGAGCTGCTGCTGCGATGCCTGCGCGCCGATCATCGTTTCGAGGTTCAACGGATGGCCGGCCTTGATGAGTTCCACCCGGGCGATCGCCTTCTCGATGAAGCGCTCGTAAATCGACTCCTGAACCAGCACGCGCGACGGGCACGTGCACACTTCGCCCTGATTCAGCGCGAACATCGCGAGACCTTCGAGCGCCTTGTCGAGGAACGCGTCGTCGCGATCGAGCACGTCGGCGAAAAAGATGTTCGGGCTCTTGCCGCCGAGTTCGACCGTCGACGGGATCAGGTTGTCCGCGGCTGCGTGCAGGATGCGCTTGCCGACCGGCGTCGAGCCGGTGAACGCGATCTTCGCGATGCGCTTGCTGGTGGCGAGCGCTTCGCCCGCTTCCTTGCCGAAGCCGTTGACGATGTTGATGACCCCGGCAGGGAACAGGTCGCCGATCAGTTCGACCAGCACGAGTACCGAAGCAGGCGTCTGCTCGGCGGGCTTCATCACGACGCAGCAGCCGGCCGCGAGCGCGGGCGCGAGCTTCCATGCCGCCATCAGCAGCGGAAAATTCCACGGGATGATCTGACCGACCACCCCAGCCGGCTCGTGAAAGTGATAAGCGACCGTGTTGTCGTCGATCTCCGAGATGCCGCCTTCCTGCGCGCGGATGCAGCCCGCGAAATAGCGGAAATGATCGACGGCGAGCGGCAGGTCCGCGGCCATCGTTTCGCGCAGCGGCTTGCCGTTGTCGATCGTCTCGGCGACCGCGAGCAGCTTCAGGTTCTTCTCCATGCGCTCGGCCACCGCCAGCAGCAGGTTCGCGCGCTCTGTCACCGAGGTCTTCGCCCATTTGCGGCGCGCTGCGTGCGCGGCGTCGATGGCGAGGTCGATATCGGCAGCGCTCGAGCGAGGCACGTGACAAAACGGCTGCCCGTTGATCGGCGACACGTTGTCGAAATAGTCGCCGCCGACCGGCGGTACCCACTTGCCGCCGATGTAGTTTTCGTAACGCTGGCGATAGGGATACTCGATGTCGATGCCGAGGGCTTTCAGGTCAAATGGATTCATCACTTGTCTCCGTTTTGTGATGTTGATCGGGTGACTGCGCGGGACCACAACAGGCACGAACCGTACCAATGCATCGAAGTGGGATATTTCAGGGACTGCGGTGAGTTGTAGGGCGGAAGTGTTCCGTTTCGGAACAGTTGCGCGGGCAGCGGGTGTTCAGAAACGCCGCAGATTCGGCCGACGCTGACGCAGATCAAGGATGCGGGCCCGCGCGGGGTCGCCGCACGCGTCGGGCGGAATGACAAAGGGAGTATTCTGTCGACACGCATCGAAGCGTCCGGCACGACCTGGGCGCATTCAGGAGGAGACAATGCGCGACGACGTTCATCCGCTCGGCGTGGCGGCGGCTAACCGCTCCAAAAGTTGGCCCGCACCGGCGATCCAGAAAGCCCACGAACGCTCCGAGACGTTCGGCCTGCGCGCATCGATCCGGCCGGATTACGACATCCTGTCCGACACGGGACTCGCGCTGAAGCGCGAACAGAACCAGGTGCTGTGCGCGCATGCGATGCCGGTCATGGAGACGCTGCGCGAGCAGATCGTCAATACGCAAAGCATGATCGTGCTGACCAACGCCGAAGGGTTGATCCTGCATTCGATCGGCGACGACGACTTTCTGCATCGCGCGGAAAAAGTGGCGCTGCGGCCTGGCGCGAACTGGGCCGAGGATCGTCAGGGGACCAACGCGATCGGTACCTCGCTGGCCGAGGGGTGTGCGATGGTCGTTCATGGCGATCAGCACTATCTGGCGGCAAACCGCTTCCTGACCTGTTCGAGCGTGCCGATTCTCGATCCGTACGGCGATCTGACCGGCGTGCTCGACGTGACGGGCGACCACCGCAGCTATCACCAGCACACGATGGCGCTCGCGAAGATGTCGGTGCAGATGATCGAAAACCATCTGTTCTCGACAGCGTTTCGCGACGTGCTGCAAGTGTCTTTCCACGGACGGCCGGAATTTCTCGGCACGCTGATGGAAGGGATCATTGCGTTTACCGATGATGGTCGCTTTCTGTCCGCCAATCGGAGTGCGCAGTTTCAGTTGGGCTTTTCGCTCGCTGCGTTGCGCGCGCATACGCTGTCGTCGCTGTTTCAGATCTCGTATGCGCAATTGATCGACCGGTTGACGCATGGCGTCGCGCCGCATCTGCTGCTGAATTTGCACAACGGTGCGGTGGTTTGCGCGCGCGGGCAGTTCAGGCGGTCGTCGTTTGGGCTGGGGCGTGGGGCCGTCGATGTGCAGGGTGCAGTCGCGCCGCGACCGGTGTGTGCGAATGCGCGTCAACCGGCTGCGGGACTGTCGCGGCTCGGCGATCTCGATACTGGCGATGCCCGTGTGTCCGCACTGATCGCGAAGGTTCACAGGGTGCTCGGCAAGGATATTCCGATTCTGATCACCGGCGAGACCGGTACCGGCAAGGAGTTGCTCGCGCAAGCGATTCATAACGATTCGCCGCGAGGTGATGGGCCGTTTGTGGCGGTTAACTGTGCTTCGATTCCGGAGTCGCTGATCGAATCCGAGCTATTCGGGTATGAAGAGGGAGCGTTTACCGGCGCGCGGCGTAAAGGGGCGATCGGCAAGCTGATGCAGGCGCATGGAGGCACGCTGTTTCTCGATGAGATTGGGGATATGCCGCATTCGTTGCAGGTGCGGTTGCTGCGTGTTTTGCAGGAGCGGGTTGTGACGCCGCTTGGGGCGACGCGGGCGGTTCCTGTTGATGTCGCCATTATTTGCGCGACACACCGCAACTTGCGCGAGATGATTGCGCAGAACCAGTTTCGCGAGGATCTTTACTATCGGATCAACGGGCTTGCGGTTCGGTTGCCGGCGTTGCGTGAGCGGAGCGATCTCGCGGTCGTCGTTCAAAAGATGTTGCTGTGGGAATCAGTCGAAAGCGGGGGGCGGCAGGCGCTCAGCGTTTCGGCTGATGTGATGGCGGCGTTCGGGCGACATGCGTGGCCGGGTAACTGTCGGCAGCTGGCTAATCTGCTGCGCACTGCGGCGGCGATGGTGGAGGAGGATGGGGTGATTCGGTGGGAGCATTTGCCGGATGATTTTCTGGATGATGTGGGGGGCGCGGGTTGCGGCGATGGCGAGCTTGGACAGGGGGACTCTGCTGCGTCGGCCGCTTCGAGCTCTGCAGCCCTTTCGGCCGGTTCGGCTGCGAATGCGCCTGCTGCTGGCGATGCGTCGCTGCCCGACGGTGCTCGGCTGCAGGACGTTGCCACCTCTGTGGTTGCGATGACGCTGGCGCGCTATGGCGGAAACGTGTCTGCCGCGGCGCGTGCGCTCGGGGTCTCGCGGAACACTATCTATCGCAGGATGCCGGCTGTGCAGCCGGCGCGGATGGCGGAAAAGGATTGATGCGGGAGTTTGCGCAGGACCAATCGATAATGGCCGCGGTGACCGGCCATTGTTTCTCTATGAGTCGAATTGCTTGCGTGCGGTCTACAGTAGCCGAAGCACTTTTCCTTTTCACGACTCTACCGGAGGCGCGCACCGCACGCGGATCGCTTGCAGGCGCGTGACGCATCCGTGGCCCGCTGGAGCAGGTGATGCCAACGCGTCCCGGCGAGCTACTACTGCTTACAAATCTCACCGGCATCGCCGCAATGACCGGTCTGCTTCCGAAATCCCGAGCGGTAACGCCGCCGCTGTCGCAAACTGCAGCGGTCGCCGCGCAGCCAGCCAGCATGCCGCTCGACGTGGCTCAACCGTATGCGGAGCAACAAGGCACGCGGACCAACACGGTGAGCGAATCCCATGTTCATCACCACCATAGCAGTGCGTCGTCGCCAGCGCCCAGGTACGCGCACGACGATATTTACCGTAATGCCACCCAGCCGCCACGACCCGTTGCCGTCGACCCTAATGCAGGTGTCGCGGTCAACGCAGTCCAAACGCAAGAGTCGACCACCGGGCTCGGCGCAGTAGGCGGTGCGGTGGCAGGCGGGCTGCTGGTCAATCAGGTTGGCCAAGGGCGCGGCCGTGTTCTGCGACGATAGCGGGTGCGGTTGGCGGCGGCCTTGCCGGTAACGGTTATCGAACATGCCATACGCAAAGATGCCACCTACCAGGTGCAAGTCAGAATGCAGGATGGCAAGTATCGAAACTTCAACTACGACACGCAGCCTACCGTTCAGGTTGGTGAGCATGTGCATGTCTATGGCGATTCTCTGAGTGCTTCGTAAGCACGCAGAGAACCGGAGGGCACAGCGCTTTACAAACGGTTACCAGGCTGACACTTCACGTTTATTTGTCCACTAGAGCTACACATACAATCGATATCGCTAAATCGCATCAACACCCGATGCCAGCGAACAGGGAGATAAACATGAAGCGCACCTTCATTTTGTGTATTGCAGGCGTTTCCGCTGCGTGCACTTCGGGCGCGGCGCTGGCTCATGTAGACCTTGGTGTTTACCTTGGCGCGCCGGGGCCAGTTTATGTCGCGCCGCCCCCAGTGGTCTATGAGGCGCCACCAGTGACTTACGTGCCTGCTCCGGCCTATGGCTACGGGTATGGCTATGGGTACGAATACAATGACGACCGTGACAGGCACTGGCACCATGACCATGGTTGGCACAGGGGCTGGGAGCACCATCATCATCACGGGGACGATGACGAGTAACCTGGCACTGCACCCAATTCGCGATATCGCAGCGTTGTTCTGACGACGCCGAAACCTCGTTCCGAAGGCCGCCATTCCCTGCGGCAGCGGCAGCTTTGCGGCACCAGAACTGAATGGGTACAACCGGCCAGGTGCAGCGGCGGTCATTGAAATTTTGGCCAGGTTTGACTGCGATGTTTTTCGTCACCCATTTGACAGCAACGGACGCTGTACGTCTGTTCTGATAGGAAGTCATACGGGGCGCTCGGCCTGTTCGATCACTTGCCTCGTTGGGTCGTTCCTTTTGCACCACAATGCTTCTTCCGAAGCCTTAGCGGAAGGCCCCGTTTTTCGGGGCTTTCCGCTTGTAAGAAGAGAGGGGCCAGTAACGAGTGTCGCTAGACTCTCGCAGCAGCGATTCCGTTCACTTATCAACCATCCTCGCCGGCACACTAATAGCAAGCAAACCGCCAAGCACCATAAACGCCGCGAGCATATACATGCCTGAGTCGTTCGCCGCAGTAACCTCCTTCAACCACCCCACAGCATAAGGACTAAGGAAACCGGCAAGGTTCCCAATCGAATTAATCATCGCAATCCCGGCAGCGGCGCCGGTGCCTGCAAGAATCGCCGTAGGCAAACTCCAAAACAACGGCAGTGTAGTGAGGATGCCCATAGTAGCCAGCGTCAACCCAGTCATGGCAAGCAAGGTGTTATGCGCCCAAACGACGGAAAGCACGAGCCCCACAGCACCAAGAAACGCCGGCAACGCAATATGCCAGCGTCGTTCCCTCGACCGATCCGCACTCCGCGCCACAAAGACCATCGCCACAACAGCCGCCGCAAACGGCACCGCCGATAGCAGCCCAATCAAAAACGCATCGGTGACGCCGGTAGATTTGATAATCGTCGGCAACCAGAAGCTCACCCCATAAAGGCCCATCACAAACGAAAAGTAGGTGAGGCTCAACATCAACACCCGCCCGCTAGTGAGTACCTGCCGAATCGGCATATCGTGCTTGGTCGCTTCCTCAGCCGACACCTGACTCTCAAGCAACTGCTGCTCTTCCCGGGTCAGCCACTTGGCCTTCGAAATCCGATCATCGAGCATCACAAACACGATGATCCCAACCAACACCGACGGCACCCCTTCGAGCAGAAACAGCCACTGCCACCCGTGCCACCCGTTCACGCCATTAAAGTTCTTCAGGATATAGCCAGACACCGGCCCACCAATCACCCCCGACAACGCAATCGCGGTCATAAACCAGGTCGTCATCCGTCCACGCCGATGTGCCGGATACCAGTAGGTGAGATACAAAATAATCCCAGGAAAGAAGCCCGCCTCTGCAAGCCCGAGCAGAAAGCGCATGACATAAAACATCGTCGGCGTGGTGACGAACATCGTCAGTATGGATATCACGCCCCACGAAATCATGATCCGCGCGATCCAGACACGCGCGCCGACCTTATGCAGGATCACGTTGCTCGGCACTTCGAAGATGAAATAGCCGAGGAAGAAAATCCCCGCGCCGAAGCCATACACGGCATCGCTCAAGCCAAGATCCGTGCTCATCCCCAGCTTCGCGAAGCCGACGTTTACGCGGTCCAGATAGGCAACGATGTAGCAGAGCATCAATAACGGCGCGAGCCGCCAGGTAACCTTGCGATAAGTCGCCTCTTCGAACGTCGAAGGCGGGGCGCCAGCGCCGGGATGGCGCAGCGGATTTGCAGGACTAGCCATGACAATGTCTCCTCTTTTTTATGGAATTGAAGTGCAGTCGCCGAACGATTCTATCCGCGCCAGGTCTTTTGCAGGACGAATCGATATTGGGGGAAAACACTGACTGCGCACGCTGTGCGTGCGCAGCGCTTCACCTACCGCTACACGCAGCGCCCCCCATCCACTTCGAGGCACACGCCGGTAATAAACTCCGCCTCATCCGAAGCCAGATACAGCGCCGCATTCGCAATATCCTGCGGCGTCGAAAACCGCCCGAGAGGAATCCCTGCCAGGAACTTCTGCCGGTTCTGCGGCGTATCCTCAACCCCCATGAACTCGGACAACAGCGCGGTCTCACCGATCACCGGATTCACGCAGTTCACGCGAATCCGCTCCGGCCCCAGCTCAACGGCGAGCGACTTGCTAGCGACGATCACCGCGCCCTTGCTGCCGTTGTACCAGACGAGCCCGGGCCGCGGCCGCACGCCCGCCGTCGACGCGATATTGATGAAGCTGCCGCCGCCTTGCTCGCGAAAATACGGCACGAACTCCTGCACGCTCCAGTAGATGCTCTTCACGTTCACCGCATAGACGCGGTCGAACTCGGCCTCGGTCACTTCGAGTACCGGCTTGTTGCGATGCGTGGTGCCCGCGTTGTTGACGACGATCTGCACGCTGCCGAAGTCTTCCAGCGCGGCCTCGCGCAGCGTGCGCCAGTCGTCGCGTTGCGCGACGTTGCCGGGGACGGCGATCGCCTTGCCGCCCGCAATCGCGATCTCACTCGCGACGCGTTCGGCGGCCGGCTCGTTGAGGTCGTTGACCACGACGTTCGCGCCTTCGCGCGCAAAGGTCTTTGCGATGCCTTCGCCGAAACCCGAACCGCCACCCGTGACGATGGCCGTTTTACCTGTCAACCGCATGATGTCTCCGTTGTTTGTGATGGATAGAGCGATGCGTTGTTGCGTGTAACGTGCTGCTCGCGCTGCTCGCGAGCGGGCCCTACGGCACCCGCTAGCCGTGCCGGATCGCGATCGTCTTCAGCACCGTAAAGCCATACAGCGCCTCGAAGCCTTTCTCGCGGCCATGTCCCGAATGCTTGACGCCGCCGAACGGCAATTCGACGCCGCCGCCCGCGCCATAGTTGTTGATGAACACCTGGCCCGAGCGCAACCGTCGGGCGAGGCGCATCTGGCGCGCGCCATCGCGTGTCCAGATGCCGGCGACGAGCCCGAATTGCGTGCCGTTCGCGAGCGCGAGCGCTTCGGCTTCGTCGCGGAACGACATCGCGGCGAGCACCGGACCGAACACTTCGTCGCGCGCGAGGCGGTGGCTCGCGGGCACGTCGCGCAGCAAGGTCGGGGCCTGATAGAAGCCGCTTTCGGGCGCTTCGGGAATCACCTCGCCGTGCGCGGCCATCGCGATGCCGTCGTGTTGCGCGTCCGACAGAAAGTCCCACACGCGTTGCTGCTGTTTCGCGCTGATCAGCGGTCCGCAGTCGAGGTCGGCATTCGACGGCCCGACGCGCAACGCCTGAAAGGCGCTGCTGAGTCTGTCGAGCAGCGGCTCGTAAATCGCCTGCTCGATCAGCACGCGACTGCCCGCCGAGCAGGTTTGCCCGGCGTTCTGCACGATCGCGGAGATCAGCACTGGCAGCGCGGCGTCGAGATCCGCGTCGGCGAACACGATTTGCGGCGACTTGCCGCCAAGTTCGAGCGTGACCGGCACGTGGTTTTCGGCGGCCATCTGCGTGACGAGCTTGCCGGTTTCGGGCGAGCCCGTGAACGAGATGTGATCGATGCCCGGATGACGCGCGAGCGCGGCGCCCGCTTCGTGTCCATAGCCGGTCACGATGTTCAGCGCACCGGCCGGCAAGCCGGCCTCGGCGGCGAGCTCTGCGACCCGCAGCACGGAAAGGCACGCGTCCTCGGCCGGTTTGACGACGCACGCATTGCCGGTCGCGAGCGCCGCGCCGACGCTGCGCCCGAAGATCTGCATCGGGTAATTCCACGGCACGATGTGGCCGGTCACGCCGTGCGGCTCGCGGATCGTCAGCACCGTGTAGCCGGATTGGTAGGGCAGGGTTTCGCCGTGCAGCTTGTCGGCCGCGCCGGCGTAGAACTCGAAGTAGCGGGTCAGGGCGGCGGCGTCGGCGCGCGCCTGCTTGAGCGGTTTGCCGGTGTCGCGCGCTTCGAGCTGTGCAAGGTCTTCCTGGCGCGCTGCCACCAGCAGCGACAGCCGGTACAGCACGCGGCCGCGCTCGGCGGCGCTCAGCGCGCCCCATGCGCCGTCGAACGCTGCGCGTGCGGTGTGCACGGCGGTGTCGATATCGGCCTCGGTGCCGCGCGCGATGCGCGTGAACGGCTGGCCGTCCGAGGGATCGAGTACGGCGATCGATTCGCCGCCGGAAGCGGCGCACCACTCGCCGCCGATGAAATGCCGTGCTTCTTCCATGCATGCTCCTTGATGACGTGCGGCCGGCGTGCGGCGGCGCGGGTTCGAAGGGGAGACACAAAACGGTAGAGACGCGAAGCGAGACTCGCCAGACGATTATCGCGCCGATCCGACCGCGGATGCCACCTGCCGATTGGCTATAATGGCGCATTCCGTACGGTCCGGTGCGCGGCCCCGTCGTTCGGGGCGAGAGGGTTTCATCAGGGCCCGACGTTCGCGGTTCGCACACAGTTCGCACCGCATCCGCAGCCCGCGCGCCGTTCGCCGCCTTCGATTTCCATCCCCTTCAGAGAGCGCTCATGAGCTTCAATCACGTTCCCGCAGGCAAAGACCTTCCGCAGGATTTCAACGTCATCATCGAAATCCCGGCGCAAAGCGACCCGGTGAAGTACGAAGCCGACAAGGACCTGGGCCTGCTCGTCGTCGACCGTTTCATCGGCACCGGCATGCGCTATCCGGCCAACTACGGCTTCATTCCGCAGACGCTGTCGGGCGACGGCGATCCGGTCGACGTGCTGGTGATCACGCCGTTCCCGCTGCTGGCAGGCTCGGTCGTGCGTGCCCGCGCGCTCGGCATGCTGCAGATGACCGATGAGTCGGGTGTCGACGCGAAGCTGATCGCCGTGCCGCACGACAAGATCTGCCCGATGACGGCGAACCTGAAGTCGATCGACGACGTGCCGGCGTACCTGAAGGACCAGATCAAGCACTTCTTCGAGCAATACAAGGCGCTCGAGAAGGGCAAGTGGGTGAAGGTCGAAGGCTGGGCCGACGTCGATGCTGCCCATAAGGAAGTCAGCGAAGGCGTCGCGAACTACAAGAAGTAAGCGCGCCGCGGTTCATCCGCTCGCTGCATGCAGTACGAAAACCGCGCGAGTCCGCAAGGACCGCGCGGTTTTTTCATGTGATTTGCGCGGCGTTCGTCTACCGTGCAAAGAGCGCCACGATTTTCGTCTCGCGCACATAAGCTGAACGCATTGCCTCGATGAACGGAACGCATTTTTATATTTAGGTGTAAACCCTTATCATTCGTCGCACGCCCTTGCGCGCGCGAACTCACTTCGGCACCCCCCCGCGCGTTTCCATAAGCTTAACCAAACCCACTGTCCGGATGATGAACCGCAGCAAGTCCCACTCGACATCGCCGCGCTGGTCGACCCGGCTGCATTCGGTCGTCACCGCGATCTATCGCAAGCGGCCGGTCTGGATGGTGTCGTTCGCGGCGAGCGAGGCGAATCTGTCGGAGGGCTTGCGAGCAGCATGCGCGTCGACGGCGATGCTCGCGCTCGGCAACCTGCTGCACGATCCAGTGTTCGCGTGGGCCGCGATCGGCGCGTTCTGGACCTGTCTCGCCGATGCCGCCGGCTCGAACCGCGCGCGCTTCATGTCGATGATGGGCTTCGCGCTGCTGTCGACGCTGTGCGGCGGCATCGCCGCATTCGCGTCCGCCGCGGGCACCACGTTCGCCGCGCTCGCGGTACTCGCGCTCACGACGCTCGGCGCGTTCGGCCGCATCTGGGGCGCGGCCACGTCGCAGGTGACGATCCTCGCGGCGACCGCCTGCGTCGTGATGGTCGATCGGCCGATGCACGACGCGCGTACCGGTGTTGCGTTTCTCGGCGTCTATCTGGTTGGCTGTCTGTTCGCGATCGTGCTGAGCTTGACGGTGTGGCGCATTCATCCATTCGGCGCGAGCCGCGCGTCGTTGCGCGCGGTGTATCTGCGCCTCGCCGATGTCGCGTTCGATAGCGCGCGGCTTGTCGGCGGACGTGCCGCGCCGCGCGAATGGGCCACGCATGCCGCGCGGTTTCGCGCCGATGCGCGCGCGGCGCTCGAACGTTCGCGCGATGCGCTGGCGAGCGTGCCCGCATCGAAAGCGGGCGGCGCGGCCGTCTACGACACGCTGCTCGGCTTGTTGACCGACGGCGAAGCGCTGTTCGCGTATCTGATCGCAGTGTCGGGCGCGGGCGCGAAAGTGCCCGACGATCCGCGCCGCACGCAACGCGCGGTGCGCTCGCTCAATGCGATCGGCGAAGTGCTCAGCGACATCGGCAGCGCGACCGGCGACGCGCGCTGGGAACGTCTCGCGGACCAGCAGGCGCGTCTGCGGCGTCTCGCGCATCGGCTCGAAAGCGCGTTGCTCGAACCGGTGAAGCTGCAATCCGGTTTCGAGCTCGTCGATTTCGCGCCGCGTGAGGTGCACGTCGAGCCGTGGAGCGCGTGCGTCGCGCGTTATACGGCGCGCGCGTGGTCGACGCTGAAGGCCAACCTGTCGTGGCAGTCGGTCGGCTTGCGCCATGCGGCGCGTGTCGGCGTGACGACGACGGCGGGCTTCGTCGTGATTCGCGCGCTCGGTCTGCCGTTCGGCTATTGGGCCACGATGGCCACGCTGCTGATCCTGCAGCCGTCGATCGCCGCGACCTGGCCGCGCAGCATCGAACGCGCGACGGGCAGTATCGTCGGCGGCGTGCTCGCGGCGGCGATCGGCTATGCGATTCATTCGCCGCTCGGTATCTCGCTCGCGGTGTTCCCGCTGGTGATGGCGACGATGGCGCTGCGCCCCGTCAGTTACAGCCTGTTCGTGCTGTTCCTGACGCCGACCTTCGTGCTGGTCGCCGACTTCGCGACGCCGGGCGCCAACCAGTTGACGTTCGCGCTGACGCGGCTCGGCAACAACGTGCTCGGTTGCGTGCTCGCGCTGCTCGCGACGTTCCTTCTATGGCCGACGCGCGAGAAGCTCGATGTGCGCGTCTATCTCGGCGACGCGGTGCGCGCGAATCTCGCGTATCTGCGCGCGTCGCTCGAAGCGCCTCGACACGGCGGCAAGGAGATCGAGCAATTGCGCCGCGCTGCGGGCCTCACCAGCAACAACGCGGAAGAAGCGATTGGCCGCGTGCGGCTCGAAAAGCTCGAGGACTCGATGGCCGATACGGTCACGCTGACGGTGCTAAGCCTGCTGCGACGGATGGCCGGCACCGCGACGCAATTGCGCCTCACCGCGAACCGTCGCGACCTGCATAGCGAACTCGACGAATGGGTCGAGGCGACGAGCGCGGCGATCGAGGCCGCGCTGAACCGCACGTTACGGCCGGTGCGGCTCGAGTTACCCGCTCGCGAGCAGTTGACGTCGCTGGAAGCAGATGTGGTGGGCGAGCTGGCGCGGGTGCATCGGCTGCTGACGGAGCGGATGCGGGAGGCGAGGGGATAGCTCGACTCAGCAGTCGGAACGTTCGCCGTCTTCCGCGACGTCATTCACCGCTGCCACCGGCAACACCGACTGCAGCGTGAACACCCCGGCCGCCAGCGCCCGTTTATCGGCCGCCGTGAGCCGCTTGACCCAATACTCGGCGCTCGACGCGCTCGACCGGTCCGCCAGCTCGAACGACGCCAGCACCCGCACCGGCCTGCGCGAGCGCGTATAACGCGCGCCCGTGCCGCTCAGATGTTTGTCGAAGCGAGCAGCGACATCGGTCGCGATGCCGGTATAGACGCTGCCGTCCGAGCATTCGAGCAGATAGAGAAACCACGCCATAACCGCGCTTCTAGCCTTTGAATGGATTGTGTTCGCGCAGCTCGTCCACGTACGCGTGGATGCTGTTTTTTTCGTTATCGAGGAAATGCCCGACCGCATCGGCGAACGCCGGGTGCGCGAGCCAATGCGTCGAACGCGTGACCGTGGGCAGAAAGCCGCGCGCCATCTTGTGCTCGCCCTGCGCGCCGCCTTCGAATGCGCCGAGCTTTTCTTCGATGCAGAATTCGAGCGGCTGATAGTACGCGGTTTCGAAGTGCAGGCACGGCACGTGTTCGAGCGCGCCCCAGTAGCGGCCGTACAAGGTGCCGCCGGTTTTCTCGTCGCGCTGATAGACGACGAGCGAGCTCGCGATCGGCTTGCCTTCATATTCGGCGATCACGAGCAGCAGATTCTCCGGCATCGACGCGCCGATCATCCGGAAGAAATCGAGGTTCAGATACGGACTCGAAAAATGCTCGCGATAGGTTTGCCGATAGCACTTGCTGAAGAAGCGCCAGTCGGCATCCTCGATGTCTGCGCCGCGGATCCTTCGCATCGTGATGCCGGCCTCGTGCACCTTGCGCCGTTCGGCGCGGATGTTCTTGCGCTTCTTCTGTTCGAGCGTCGACAGAAAGTCTTCGAAGTCGCGATAGCCGTCGTTGAGCCAGTGAAACTGCACGCCTTCGCGTTGCATCATGCCGATATCGGTGAGCGCGTCCGCTTCGCTCTGCGTCGGAAACAGCACATGCAGCGACGACACCTCGGCCTGCTCGGCGAACGCCATCAACGTGGCCGCGAGATGGCGCAACGCATGCTCGTTCGTCGACAGCAGCCGGTTGCCCTGTACCGGCGTGAAGGGCACCGCGCACAGCAGCTTCGGGTAATAGGGCAGGCCGTTGCGCTTGTACGCGTCGGCCCAGGCCCAGTCGAACACGTACTCGCCGTACGAGTGTCCTTTCAGATAGACGGGCGCCGCCGCCGCGAGCATGCCCGTGCGCGCGTCAGTCAGCGTGACGAATTGCGGCGCCCAACCGGTGTCGGGAACCGCGCATTGCGTCGCGTTGAGCGCGCTCAGAAACTCGTGCCGCAAAAACGGCGTGGGCTGCGGCTGCGCGGCGAGGAGGGCGTTCCACTCGGCGGCGTCCACCTCGGAGGGCGATGCCAGAATGCCCGTGCGATAATCGATACGTTGCTGGTTCAATCTGAGTGACTGTGTGCAATGACCGGCGCGGCGCCGTGAAACTGAAGCTGCCACGTCGTTCGTTGAGTTGGTTTATCCGGTTTGTTCAATCCCGTCGAGCCATCGAGCCGCGGTACCGCGAGCCGTGAAGGCTTGCCTGTCGATCCTGCCATGAAGACCCGAATCGCTCTTGCTCAAATCAATGTCACCGTCGGCGACTTCGCCGGCAACGTCGCGAAGATCGTCGCCGCCGCGCGCGCCGCGCACAGCGATGGTGCGAAGCTGCTGGTCGCGCCTGAACTCGCGCTGTCGGGTTATCCGCCCGAAGACCTGCTGCTGCGCCCCGCGTTCTATACCGCGAGCGCGGCCGCGTTGGCCGATCTCGCCGCACAGTTGAAGCCGTTCACCGGTCTGCATGTGATCGTCGGCCATCCGCTGCGCGACGGGTCGGACAACCTCGCGCACCGCCCGGCGAACGGCCATGGTAATGCAAACGCGCCGATCGAGCGCGGCTTGCCGCCAGTCGATACGTTCAATGCGGCATCGCTGATCGTCGACGGCGAAGTGAAGGGCACCTATCGCAAGCAGGATCTGCCGAACACCGAGGTGTTCGACGAGAAACGCTACTTCGCCTCCGACCCGCAGCCTTTCGTGTTCGAACTCGCTGGCGTCAAGTACGGTGTCGTGATCTGCGAGGACGCGTGGCATGCGTCGGCCGCGCAGATGGCAAAGGCCGCGGGAGCGCAGGTGCTGCTGATTCCGAACGGCTCGCCGTACCACCTGAACAAGGAAGCGGTGCGCTTCGACATTCTGCGCGCGCGCATTCGCGAGACCGGTATTCCGATGGTCTACGTGAACATGGTCGGCGGCCCAGGACGAACTCGTGTTCGATGGCGGTTCGTTCGTGCTCGACGCGCGGGGCGACCTCGTCGCGAAGCTCGCGCAGTTCGAGGAAGCCACGGCGATCGTCGAGTTCGACGACGGCACGCCGCTGCCGGCCGCGATCGCGCCGGAGCAGTCGATCGAAGCACAGGTCTACGCGGCGCTCGTCATGGGTGTGCGCGACTACATCGGCAAGAACGGTTTTCCTGGTGCTTTGATCGGTCTGTCGGGCGGCGTCGATTCGGCGCTTGTGCTGGCCGTTGCATGCGATGCGCTCGGCGCCGACAAGGTACGCGCGGTGATGATGCCGTCGCGCTACACGGCCGATATCTCGACCAGCGACGCCGCCGAGATGGCGCGCCGCGTCGGCGTGCGTTACGACGAGATCGCGATCGCGCCGATGTTCGATGCGTTCCGCGGCTCGCTCGCCGAGGAGTTCGCGGGCCGCGCCGAAGATGCGACCGAAGAGAACATTCAGGCGCGCATTCGCGGCACGCTGCTGATGGCGCTGTCGAACAAGTTCGGCTCGATCGTGCTGACCACCGGCAACAAGAGCGAGATGGCGGTCGGCTATTGCACGCTGTACGGCGACATGGCCGGCGGCTTCGCGGTGATCAAGGACATCGCGAAGACGCTCGTGTACCGGCTGTGCCGCTATCGCAACGCGGCCACCACGTTTGCGACGCGCGAGGTGATTCCCGAGCGGATTCTGACGCGCGCGCCGTCCGCTGAGCTGCGCGAGAACCAGACCGATCAGGACAGCCTGCCCGAATACGAAGTACTCGACGCGATCATGCGCATGTATATGGAGGAGGACCGTTCGCTCGCGGAGATCATCGCGGCGGGTTATCAGGTCGACGACGTGAAGCGCGTCACGCGCCTGATCAAGATCAACGAGTACAAGCGCCGTCAGGCGCCGATCGGCATTCGCGTCACGCATCGCGCGTTCGGCCGCGACTGGCGTTATCCGATCACGTCGCGCTACACCGAACCGGTGGAGTGAAAGACGACATCCGCGCGCGGATGCCGCAATGCATCCGGCGCGGCGTAGAATAAAAATCATCCTTTCCCTTTCCACTCTTCCCATCAAGAGACGAGGTTCGCCATGAAGCGCATCACCGCAGTCATCAAACCGTTCAAACTCGACGAAGTGCGCGAGGCGCTCGCGGAAGTCGGCCTCACCGGCCTGACCGTTACCGAGGTCAAGGGGTTCGGCCGCCAGAAGGGGCATACCGAGCTCTATCGTGGTGCGGAATACGTGGTCGACTTTCTGCCGAAAGTGAAGATCGAAGTCGTGGTCGCGGACAACCAGTGCGATCAGGTCATCGATGCGATCATCGGCGCGGCGCGTACCGGCAAGATCGGCGACGGCAAGATCTTCGTCTCGGACGTCGAGCGCGTGATCCGAATCCGTACCGGCGAAGAGAACGAAGCAGCGGTATAAGCCGACGCAATCACGCACCGGCCCGGTGCGCGCAACGGCAAAAACCGTGCGCCGAATAAAAAACGGTGCAATACCCTTGCGGATATCGCACCGATACGCGCCTCTCGCAGCAGCGTGAAAAAGATTCTCTTGAAGAAACCTGTATTACACCCCGAGGGATGACCCTCGGGGCGCACCGTTCGATTAGAACGAGTGCTGGATACCCGCGTACACGCCGCTTTGCTGGCGGCCTTGCAGCGGGTTGTCCGTTGCAGCGGCGAAGCCCGCATTGTTCGCGTTCAGACCGAAGTTAGCATTACGGCTGTTGCGCACCGTCGCGGCCTGCAGGTCGAGCAGCGTGCGCTTCGACAGGTTGTACGAACCGCCAACCGTGTAGATCGTCGCATTGCCCGCGCCGTTGTTGCCGTTCACGTGGTAGACCGCCGCGATCAGCGCTGCAGCCGGCGTTGCCTGCCATGTCACACCGCCCCATTCGTGATCGAGCGTGGTCGGCTGACCGGGCAGAACGCCCGTAGCGCCTGCCGAACGGACCGCCTGGTAAGCAGCCTGAATCTTGAACTGGCCGAGGAACACGTTCAGCAGAGCCGAGTACTCGCGCGATGCCGAAAATACGCCGCCAGCCGCATTGCCCGCGTTGATCACGTCGAGGTGCGGGCCGTACAGACCGCCGTTTGCCGGGTTGCGGATTTCGTCGTACAGACCGCGGACCTGGAAGAGCGACGTCGTGTAGGTGATCTGCGCGCCAGCTTCGCGACCTTGCGGCGTCGAGCCGTTACCGTTCCAGCTCGTCGCGTTCGACAGCGCGTACTGACCGTAGAAGTCAAAGCCTGCGATCTTCGGCGACTGGTACGCGAAGTTGTTGCTCGACTGCGGCCAGTTGCGGCCACGCACCAGCGATGCCGACGACCAGTTCGACTGACCGAACGGGTCGAAGTCCCACACGCCGTTCGAGATGAAGAGCATGCGGCCCATCGTGAACGTACCGTACTGGTTGTTCGAAATACCGACCGTTGCCCAGCGATTGAAGAGACCGCCGCCGCCAGGACCTGCGCCCGTCATCGTGTTGAACGAGCCTTCCAACTGGAACAGGATCTTGTTGCCGGCGCCGATGTCCTCGACACCCTTCATGCCCCACAGGCTGGTGCCCCAGTCGCCGCTTTCCGCCTTGAAGCGGTTCGAGCTGGTGTTGGCCGCGCCGTTGGCGTTAGCGCCGGTCGGGACGCCCGACATGTACTCGAGACCTGCATCCAAACGGCCATACAGCGTGACGCTACTCTGAGCGTGTGCAACAACGCCGGCCGACATCAGCGCGGCGACGAGCAAAGCTTTCTTCATCTTCTCCTCCATACCCTGTCAAAAAAGAAACCCAGTACTGCGAGTGGTGTTCGGACGCGATAAGCACCGAACAGAAAGCGGTACCAGGGAGAGTGGCGGGTGGATAGGGATTCTCCTGTCATGACATGTAGCGTCGAGCTATCTTTGCATCATGCCGATCCCACGCCGACCGGTTCTCCTCTGTGTTTTGAAGTGAAACTACTTTTAATCAACTTTGTTTTGCTACTTTGGTTACCAATTTATCAAAAATAACTTTAACTGGAAGAAGAAATTAGTACCGTCCATAAGGGGTGTCGCCAAATTGCAATACGAATGCGCGCCGGCACCCGAAGCAGTTCCTCGGGAAAAGGCGCAAAGCCTTGTTCGGCAAGGAAATCGCGGCCTGCAAGGGGGCGCATTAAGGATTGCCACTATTGACGAGTCAAAAGTGGCAGGGTAGGGCGAAAACTTGGCCCGAATGGCCCGTTTTTTGGGATTTTCGGCGCTTTTTCGTCGTTCGAATGGCCGGGTGGAAGGACGTGGCAGAAACGAAAAAGGCGCTCGTAAGCGCCTTGTAAAACTACATTGACTACATTTGCGATGCCGTTCGCATCATAAGTGGCGGGTAATTTTATTACTTGAGACTGCCCGACAGGAATTGCTTCAGACGTTCGCTCTTCGTGTTCCTGAACACTTCGTCGGGATGGCCTTCTTCCTCGACGCGGCCCTGGTGCAGAAACATCACGTGGTTCGACACGTTGCGCGCGAAGCCCATTTCGTGAGTGACGACGATCATCGTGCGGCCTTCCTCGGCGAGCTTCTGCATTACCTTCAGCACTTCGCCGACGAGCTCCGGGTCGAGCGCGGAGGTCGGCTCGTCGAACAGCATCACGTCGGGATGCATCGCGAGAGCCCGCGCAATCGCGACACGCTGCTGCTGGCCACCCGACAGATGCGACGGATACTGCTTCTCGAGACGCGGCGCGAGACCGACCTTCTCCAGATATTCGCGCGCGCGGTCCTCGGCTTCCTTGCGTTTCAGACCGAGCACATGCACCGGCGCCTCGATGATGTTCTCGAGCACGTTCATGTGCGACCACAGATTGAAGTGCTGGAACACCATCGAAAGCTTGGTGCGCACGCGCTGCAACTGCTTCGGGTCCGACACGCGCAACGCGCCGTTCCTGGCAGTCTGCGTGCGCACTTCCTCGCCGTCGACGAAAATGCGCCCCGCGTTCGGCTGTTCGAGAAAGTTGATGCAGCGGAGCATCGTGCTCTTGCCCGAGCCGGACGAACCGATCACGCTGATCACGTCGCCGGCATTGGCTTTCAGCGACACGCCCTTGAGGACTTCGTTGTCGCCGTACTTTTTGTGAAGCTCGTCGACGAAGAGCTTCTGCTTCTTGGAGTTCATCAGGATCCTTAACGAGCTTGCTTGTCCAGGGACGCGCAGTTACTTGCCTTGCGGCCGCAGGTAAGCGAGCCAGCGACGCTCGGCGCGGCGGAACAGCCACACGAGCGCGAAAGAAATACACAGATACAGCAGCGCGGCGATGCCGAACGCATTGAACGACTGATACGTCGCGGAGTTCACGTCGCGCGCGATCTTCAGGATGTCCGGCACCGTGGCCGTGAACGCGACGGTGGTCGCGTGCAGCATCAGGATCACTTCGTTGCTGTAGTAGGGCAGTGCGCGGCGCAGCGCCGACGGCAGAATCACGCGCCGGTACAGCGTGAACGACGACATGCCGTACGCGCGCGCCGCTTCGATCTCGCCGTAGGGCGTCGCCTTGATCGCGCCCGCGAAGATTTCGGTCGTGTACGCGCAGGTATTCAGCGTGAACGCGAGCAGCGTGCAGTGCATGCCGTCGCGGAAGAACGCGTTGGTCAGCTCGTTGTTGCGGATGATCTCGAGGCTGTAGAGACCCGTGTAGCACAGCAGCAGCTGCACGTAGAGCGGCGTGCCGCGGAAGATGTACGTATAGAGCCACACGAGGCCCGCGAGCCATTTCTTCTTCGACACGCGCGCGACCGCGAGCGGCACCGACAGACAGAAGCCCAGGCCGATCGACACGACCAGCAGCCACAACGTGATCGCGACACCGGTGAAGCGATAGCCGTCGGTGAACAGATAGTTGCGCCAGTATTGCTGAATGATCTCGATCATAGATCCGCCTTTCGCACGCCGGTCGAGTAACGCTTTTCGAGGTACATCAGCACGAAGTTCGACACTGTGGTGATGACGAGATAGATCGCCCCCGCGAGCAGGGTAAAGAAGAAGAACCGCAAGGTACCCTTGCCGGCGTCCTGCGAGGCCTTGACGACGTCGGCGAGACCGATGATCGACACGAGCGCCGTCGCCTTGACCATCACCTGCCAGTTATTGCCGATGCCCGGCAGCGCGAAGCGCATCATTTGCGGGAACATCACGCGCGAGAACACCTGCCAGCTCGTCATGCCGTAGGCGGCGCCCGCTTCGAGCTGGCCGCGCGGCACCGCGATAAACGCGCCGCGGAACGTCTCGGTGAAGTACGCGCCGTAGATGAAGCCGAGCACCGCGACGCCGGCCACGAACGGGTCGATGTCGATCTGCTCCCAGCCGAGCGCGTCGGTCAGGTTGTTCAGCCAGATCTGGATGCTATAGAACAGCAGCAGCATCAGCACGAGATCGGGCACGCCGCGCACGAGCGTCGTATACACGGTGCCGATGCCGTTCGACAGGCGGTTCTTCGACAATTTCGCCGCCGCGCCGAGCAGGCCGAGCACGAACGCGAGCACGAGCGAGAACACCGCCAGCTTGACGGTTTGCCAGGTGCCGCTGAGAAGCAGCGGGCCGTAGCCTTGAAGGAACATAGGTAGTCCACGACGATGCGCTTCTCGCGCACCGCGAAAGACGCGGTCCACGTAGCGCCGCGTCGGGGACGAGCGCCTGGCTCGCCGTGATCCGCGGCGCACAGCGTACCGCTGTGCAAATCATGCTGCAGAAACGTTGGTGCTCCTGCAGCGCGCTTGTGGGACTTTCGTCTCGGATTGTTTTGAATCTACTGCCTGGCGTCGCCACCTTCGTTGCCGCTTTCACTGCCACCGGCACGAGCCGGCTTACCACGCAGTATCCTGCCTGTTTCGCTCAACGGCCAGGATAAATGTCGAAATCGAAGTACTGCTTTTCGAGCTTCTTGAACGTGCCGTCCTGATGAACCTCGGCGAGCGCCTGATTGAACTTCGCCTTCAGCTCGGCATCGCCCTTGCGCAGACCGATCGCGGTGCCTTCGCCGATCGTCTGCGGATCCTTCACTTCCGGACCGGCCCAGGAGAACCCTTTGCCGCGCGGCGTCTTCGGAAAGCCGGCGTCGGCCTGCACTTCGTCCTGCAGCGCGGCGTCGAGGCGCCCCGACGCGAGATCCGCGTACACCTGGTCCTGATTCTGGTACGACACGACGAGCACGCCCTTCGGCTCCCACCAGGCCTTCGCGTACTGTTCCTGCGTCGAACCCTGCTCGACGCCGACGTGCTTGCCTTTCAGCGATTCAGGGGTGGGCAGAAGCGGCGAACCGGTTTTCGCAATCATGCGGGCCGGCGCGTCGAACATCTTGTCGGAGAAGTCGATCTGCTCGCGGCGCTTGTCGGTGACGCTCAGCGAGGAAACGATCGCGTCGAACTTGCGAGCTTTCAGCGCCGGGATGATGCCATCGAGATCCTGCGTGACCCACACGCACTTCACGTTCATCTTCGCGCACAGCGCGCGGGTCAGATCGGCATCGAAACCGACGATGTCGCCATTAGGCGCCTTCGATTCGAACGGCGGATAACTGGCGTCGACCCCGATGCGCACCGTTTTCCATTCTTTCGCCATCGCGCCGGTGGCCATGACTGCCAGAGCCACGCACAGTGCGAACTTCTTCATGTTTCTCCTGAATCAAACTGATCGTCGTGATGACACGACTCGACGAGCGCCGGCCGAGGGCAGACGGTCGCTATTCTAGGCGGTCAAAATTGCCGTGCCGCAGGGATTGTCGCCGCGCTCTGGTCGTCCTTGCGCGGGCGGTTCGTCCGACGTGGCGCGCCGGTCCGGCGCGTTCGGTGCTTATCGGGCGCGGCTCGCACGGTTTGGTGCCGAGTCGAAGCCGTCGCGCACCGGTTGCGGCCGGCCCGCCGAGGCTTGCCGGCGCGGCCTGCACGTCCCGCGGGACGTCCACGCGGCTTGAAAAGCGCGGTATTTTACCCGAAGAGCGGCAAGCTGCCAGCGCAGCGCGGCATCGAGCGGCAAGACGCCGTGCAACGCGTTGTGCGTGCGCGACGCCGGCGTGGTTTTGCGGGGGCCGGGCTGCCGGGCGTCGGGCATCCGGGCGCCGGCATCCGGACGCCGGGCGGTCCGCGCAATAGGCTCGCCGGGCTCGCCGCCCGCGCGATTGCATGCAGCGATGGAACGCTGCGGTGCGGTCGCGCACGATTGTTATGGGGGGGCGCAACCCCTACATTCCCAACATCGCTCTGATTGACTACTTACCGGGAGACTCTCCATGATCGAGATTCGCCGCTCCGCAGAACGCGGTCACGCCAACCACGGCTGGCTCGACTCGTATCACAGCTTCTCGTTTGCCGATTACCGCGACCCCGAGCACGTGCACTTCGGGCCGCTGCGCGTGATCAACGAAGACCGCATCGCCGGCGGTCAGGGTTTCGGCGCGCACGGGCATCGCGACATGGAGATCGTCACGTATGTGCTCGAAGGCGCGCTCGCGCATCGCGACAGCATGGGCAATGGCTCGACGATCCGTCCCGGCGACGTGCAGCGAATGAGCGCGGGCACCGGCGTGCAGCATAGCGAGTTCAACGCGTCGCGCGACGAACTCGCGCACTTGCTGCAGATCTGGATCATCCCGCGCCGCGCGGGCGACCAGCCCGGCTACGAGGAAAAGCGCTTTGACGCCGACAGCAAGCGCGGCCGCCTGCGCGTGATCGCGTCGCCCGACGGCCGCGACGGCTCGGTGACGATCCATGCGGACGCGTCGATCTACGCGGGACTGTTCGACGGCGCCGAACACGCGACGTTCGCGCTGCCGGCGGGGCGCCTCGGCTATCTGCACGTCGCGCGCGGCACGCTGAGCGTGAACGGCACGGTGCTCGAGGCGGGCGATGCCGCGAAGCTCAGCGACGTCGACACGGTGACGCTGGAAAAGGGCGACGACGCGGAAGTGCTGCTGTTCGATCTGGGTCAGTTGAACGGCTGATTCAAGCAGTTGATTCGCGCGGGCCGCCGATCGGGCAGCGAGCAGCGCCAAACAGCAACGCCACGGAAAACATCTTCCGTGGCGTTTTTCTATTAGCGAGGCGCCCTCCCTGGCCCGCCTCCCGGATGCAACGCGCCGCTTATTGATTGGCGGCCGGCGCCGACGCCGCGCCCTTGTGATGCTCCCAGCGCTCGCGCATCTTCTCGTGACGCTGCTCCATCCGCGCGAAGCGCTGCTTCAGCGCCGTGCTGACGGTGGTCTTCTGCTGGTCGTTCAGGCCGTTATAGAACTTCAGCCACGCGTCGGTGGTTTGCTGACGCAGTTGCGCGTCCTTCTGCTCGATCTGCTGATGCGTCGCGGCCATCGCGTTCAGGTCCAGGATCGGCTGTTGCTGTGCGGCCTTGAACTGATCTTGAACCTGCTTGTGGTTGGCGCGCATCGCTTCGTGGTTCTGCTTCATCGTATCGAGCGCGTTTTGCCACAGCTTTTCCTGATCCGCGTTCAGCTTCAGCTGGTCGTGGAGTTGGGTCAGTTCCTTCATGAAATGGCCATGCCAGCCGCCGGGCCCGCCGTGCGCCTGCTCGGCGGGTTGGGCGGCGTAAGCGGCGCCCGCGCCGATGGCGAGAGCGGTGGCAGCAACGGCGAGAACGCGCGACATCTTTTTGGTGGACATATGAGGCTCCTTGTAATGGAATAGCCGACGAAGCAACCGGTCTTTGGACTGCCTGCACTCGGTAAGGCACAGCGTAGAGAACCGCGTGCGCCGCCGTGTTACGCGCCCGGACGCCGCTATTACCAGCAATTACGTGTGGCTTTCACCGTAACACCCGGTAACCCTTCAGACCGTTTGGAAAACGAAATCCCTTTTGGCTGCGCGTTAAACTTCATTCCATGGCTACTCAAATTCTGGTCGTCGACGACGACGTCGAACTGCGCGATCTGTTGCGCGACTATCTCGCCCGTCAGGGCATCGAAGTTTCAGTGCTGCACGACGCGGGCTCGCTCGAACGGCGCCTCGAGCGCGAGCGCCCCGACCTCATCGTGCTGGACCTGATGATGCCAGGCGTGGACGGCCTCACCGCGCTGCGCAAGCTGCGCGCGTCGGGCGACGATATCCCCGTCATCATGCTGACCGCGCGTGCGGACGACGTCGATCGTATCGTCGGGCTCGAACTCGGCGCGGACGATTACCTCGGCAAACCGTTCAATCCGCGCGAACTGCTCGCGCGCGTGCAGGCGGTGCTGCGGCGGCGCCGCACGCTGCCGTCGGCGGCCGCGCCCGAGCAGCGCGAGCCGTTCAGCTTCGGCCGCTTCACGCTGGATTTCCAGTCGCGTACGCTGCATCTCGAAGACAAGCCGCTCACGCTGTCGGGCAGCGAGTTCGCGCTGCTGAAGATTTTCGTCAATCACCCCATGCGCACGCTCACGCGCGAGCGCCTGCTGGAACTGCTGCACGGTCCCGAGTACGACGGCACCGACCGCGGCATCGACGTGCAGGTGTGGCGCCTGCGTCGCATTCTCGAAACCGATCCATCCACGCCGCGCTTCATCCAGACCGTGCGCGGCCGTGGTTACGTGTTCGTGCCGGACGGCGAGCAGCATGCGTCGGCCCATTGATTCGCTGTTCGGGCGGCTTGCGCTGCTCGTCGTCGCGGTGCTGTTGCTGTCGCATTTCGCGTGGTATGCGCTGATGCGACTCGAACGTTCGCAACTGCAAACGCGCTACGCGGTCGAGGAAGCGACCTTCCTCGTCGACGCGGTGCGTCAGCACGTCGCCCGCACACCGGATCAACCGCTGCCGTCGCGTGTGAAGCTGGTCGATCCGGCGAGCCCGGACGTGCCGGCGGCCAGCGCTAACATGCCGCCGCCGCTCGTGCGTTTCGTCGAGGACGTGCGCGACCGCATGCCGGCCGACACCCAGGTGCGCGTCGGTCCGCCCGGCGCTCCGCCCACGCTATGGGTGCGCGCCGCGACCGATCAGAACTGGATCGTCGTGCCGGTGCAGCCGCTGCGCATGCCGCGCTCGCTCGACCGCACGGTCTTGTGGCTCGTCATCATTTTCTCGTTTGCGGTGATGGCGGCGCTGTTCGCCGCGTGGGCGCTGCAGCGGCCGCTGCGCTTGCTCGCGCAGGCGGTGGCGCGCTTCGGTCGCGGGCTGCCCGTACCGCCGGTGCCCGAGCGCGGGCCGCGCGAGTTGCGGCAACTCACCCATGGCTTCAATCAAATGGTGCAGGAAGTCGCGCGTACCGAGAACGATCGCGCGGTGATGCTTGCCGGTGTCGCGCATGACCTGAAGACGCCGCTCGCGCGTCTGCGGCTGCGCGCCGAAATGATGGACGACGCGAAGACGCGCGACGGCGTCGTGCGCGACGTCGATTCGATGACGCATATCGTCGAGCAGTTCCTGCTGTTCGCGCACGACGGCGCGGACCGCAGCGAACCCGTGGAAGTGGATGCGCAGTGCGAGCGTGTCGTGCGCAGCTATCGGGCGGTGGCTGCCAGTGCGCCGACCGTGCGCACGGAACTGAACGCCGGGCCGTCATTTCTGCTGCCGGCGGCCACGCTCGACCGGATTCTGTCGAATCTGATCGACAACGCGCATGCGTATGGCGCGCCGCCGGTGGTCGTCGCGACCGCGCGCACACCGCAGGGCTTTACGCTATCAATTAGCGACAACGGCACGGGCATCGCCGCCCAGGACCTGATCAGCGCGAGCCGGCCGTTCGTGCGGCTCGATCCGGCGCGCGGCGGCAACGGCCATAGCGGCCTGGGCCTTGCGATCGTCGAGCGGCTCGTGCGGCGCGCGGGCGGTGAATGGGAAATCGGCAATCATGGCGGCCGCGGATTGCGGGTGTTGATGAGTTTTCCGTTCGACGTGTTGCCGCGGGTCGCGACCGCCTCGGAAATCGCCTGGTAGAAGCAGGGGTGTTGGAGTCGCGATGCGCACGGGGCGTCGGCATCGCGAGCGGCGAGAGCTCAGTCCGAAAACAGCGTATTCAACGCGTTCGCCGTTTCGCTATCGACGGTATTCCACGTCACCGATTCCGCCTCGAAAATATAGTGCGTCGTATATTTGCCGAGGCGCGCGAGTATTTCCTCCTGAATCAGTTCCGGCGCGACCTCCAGTTTCAGATACCACGCGGTCGACGACAGACGCGTCTGGAACGCGCCGTATTCGGCGAGCAGATGGTCGAATGCATCAGCGTCGTGATCGCGACAGACGATCACCAGATTTCCCTTCATGCGAATCTCCCGTTAGTGCGGTAGTGACAATCCGATATCAGGATTGATGATACCTGCTTCGTTGCGGGAGGCTCGGCGTCGTCTTCAGCGCAGGTAGGGTGTCGGCGTGGGTTGGCTGAGCGGAGAGGGCGATACCGTCGCGCGCTGAATCTTTCGGCGAGCGCCAGGCATTCACCAGGCATTCACCGCCGTGCGCGTAGGCGGCGCCGTATCGTCGGGCCGCAGTGCTTCGGTGCGGTCGCGCCCGCCGGTCTTCGCCGCGTACAGCGCGGTATCGGCGCGGCTCATGAGGCGCTCGGGCAGATCGTCGGGCGACAGTTCGGTGATGCCGATGCTCACGCTCAGCCCCGCCGAGGCTGGCAGCTTCGGCGAGGGCACCGCTTTCAACCGCAGCCGCAGACGCTCGACGACCTCGCGCCCGCCCGTCAGATCGGTGGCCGGCAGCAGCAGGCCGAACTCTTCGCCGCCGAGCCGGCCGACCGCGTCGGAGCCACGCAGCTCGGCGCGACACGTATCGACGAAATGTTCGAGCGCGCGGTCGCCGGCGGCGTGGCCGAAGCGGTCGTTGATCTGCTTGAAGTGGTCGAGATCGGCGATCGCCATGCACAGCGGCTCGCGCCCCGCGTGCGCGCGATCGATCTCGTGGCGTAGCAGGTCGAGGAAATAGCGCCGCGACAGCGCGCCGGTCAACGCATCGTGCCGCGCCTCCGCCGACAGCAGCGTATTGGCCGACTGCAACTGCTCGGCGAGATCGCGTGTCGCGCGATGGTGGCGCCGCTCGCGCACGTAGGACACGGTGATCACCCACGCGAGCGCGACGGTGCCGGCCAGCGTCAAGAACACCAGCAGGTGGTCGCGCTTGTGGTTGCGCAGCAGCTCCGGCCACGCGGCGAGCGGATCGACCAGGTGCGCGGAGAGCCCCGAGTTCAGGCCGCCGCGGTTCTGATAGAGAGCCGGGGCCGGCCGTTCGATCATGCCGAACAGCTGCGCGGCGACCGACGCCGGCACCCACGGCGCCTGCTCACGCACTTGCGTGTCTTCGCGGATCAGCATGTCGGGGAACGTCTCCCGGCGGTAGACGATGCGCCGCTCGGCGGGGCTCATCAGCGTGACGCGCGAGTTCGGCAACGCGTGGCCTTCGAGCGCGCTGTTGTGCGCCATGATGATGACGCCGTTGTCGTCGGACACGAAGGTGCCCGCGTGCGCGACCCAGTGGCGCAACCGCGCGATGCCGACCTTCGCGACCACCGCGCCGACCAGCAGCCCGTCCGCGTACACCGGCGCGGCGATGAAGATGCCCGGCTCGCCGCTCGCGCGACCCACGCCGTAGGCTTCGGAGAATGCACCGAGCAGCGCGTTGGTCAGATAGCCGCGCGCGCGCATGTCCACGCCGACGAACGATTGCTGCGCGCCCTCGGGGTTCGACATCGTGCCGCTCGACGCGACGCAAATCCCGTTCGCGTTGACGATCCAGACCTGATCGAGCCCGGAGAAGCCCTGCGCTTCGTGCAGGAACCTGCTGACCGCGGCCATCTTCGGATCCTTGAGCAAGGCGGCCCGCAAGGCGGGTTCCGCCGCCTCGCCGTTCACGGCATAATTCTGCGATTGCACCAGGGCACGCTGGACCACGTCCATTTCGGCCATGGTTGCGGGGATGGCGCGGGACATCGCGAGATCGCTGGCAATCACTTCAGCCATGTTGTCGACGATCGACGTGGACATTTGCCGCTGCGTGCGCAACGCCGCGTCCAGCTCTTGCTGTACCATCCGGTCCGCGACCATGCCAGCCACGAACCAGCAGACGAGTACGATCAGCACGAAGCTGACCGGCCCGGCTACCTGGCGCAAGATTGTCCTGTTCATCGACCCTCTGATCCGTCTGGCTGTGACATGCAACTTGCTCGTTCGTGGGCAGCGCGCTCTCAACGCTGTGTCGTTATCTGCATCAGCTGCGGTTTCATCCCGTCGCGAGCGAGGCGCGCTGCGCCGTCGCCATGTCCGGGATGAACCGCTGGATAAACAGGTACGTCGTTTCCCGATTTTAACCGTCGCGGAGCACGATGCCACCGTTATTGCTGGGATGCCGCCTGCATATGCCGCGCCGATCAGGTTCTTAACGGCAGTCGCGCCGCTTTCTTGATAGCTGTGCGGGCCAATGGAGCGATCGAGCGACGACGGCCGGGGCGACGCGCCGATGTGGCTTGTGCGCCACGCCGCGAGACGGCCTCGCGACCTGTCACCCTGAAGTACGCGGCAGCAGGGTACGGTGCGGCGCGGCGACGCGTGCCGGGGCTTGCTGAAGCCTTACGCCACGGCCTCGCGGCGCCGCCTCGCAATTTGCGGCCAAAAGGTTGTGCCTGAAACATAGGATGGTGTAGTGTCGTGCCGTCCAAAACGAGGAAAGCCCGCCAGCCCTCGGGCGGCGCCTGCGGCGACAGGAGTTCGGCGTGATGGTTGTGGTCGTGGGCGACGCGTTCACGAACCTGTCCATTGCCGGCCCATGTGTCTCCAACGCTAACGATTTACCACGCACGCGCGTTTTGCCATGCCTGATTTCCGCTTTCCGGACCGACCCATAGACCGCCGCGGAGCAGCCGCGGCCTCCTTCGAGCGTTCGAATGCCTGTTTGAAGAGGGAGGGCATCTGATGGATTTCAGCTTCGACCTGAAGCGCACCGCCAATGCATCGGCATGGCGCGTGTTGCCCAACCGCTGGGACTTCGTCGCGTTCCCGCTGATCATCTGCCTGATCGCGATGGCGTCGATCGGCTTTCACGAGACGCTCGCGCCGATGTCGACGCTCAACACGCAGGCGATCTCGCTCGATCCGGCCAACCTGCCCGAGTACGCGATGCGCACCACGCTGCGCATGCTCGCGGCAATGGTCGCGTCGCTGATCTTCACGCTGGTCTACGGGACGCTGGCCGCCAAGAGCCGCCGCGCCGGTCTCGTGCTGGTGCCGATTCTCGACATCCTGCAGTCGGTGCCGGTGCTCGGCTACATCTCGTTCACGGTCACGTTCTTCCTCGCGATGTTCCCGGGCCGCGTGCTCGGCGCCGAACTCGCCGCGATCTTCGCGATCTTCACGAGCCAGGCGTGGAACATGACGTTCAGCTTCTATCAGTCGCTGCGCACGGTGCCGCGCGATCTCGACGAAGTCTCGCGCGGCTTTCATCTGACTTCATGGCAGCGCTTCTGGAAACTCGAAGTGCCATTCTCGATGCCCGGCCTGATCTGGAACATGATGATGTCGATGTCGGGCGGCTGGTTCTTCGTCGTGGCTTCCGAGGCGATTACGGTCGGCAATAACACGATTAAGCTGCCGGGCATCGGCGCCTACCTGGCGCAGGCGATCAGCGACAAGAACCTGCACGCGATCGGCTGGGTCATCCTCGCGATGACGGTCGTGATTCTCGCCTACGACCAGTTGCTGTTCCGTCCGCTCGTCGCGTGGGCGGACAAGTTCCGCATGGAGTTCACGAGTTCGGGCGATGCGCCGGAATCGTGGCTGCTCGACCTGATCCGCCGCACGCGGCTGATTCACCGGTTGCTCGTGCCGCTGGGCTGGATGTTCGCGCGCGCGGCCCGGGTGCGCTTCCAACTGCCGGCGTTCAGCGCGCCGCGCTTTCACATCCCGCAGCGCGAGAAGAACTCGAAGCTCGGCGACATCGTCTGGGCGGCGATCGTGCTGCTCGCCACGGTGTATGTGGTGTACCGCGTGTTCCTGTATGTGCGTACCGGCGTGACGCTCGACGAGATCGGCCACGTGTTCGTGCTGGGCCTGATCACGCTCCTGCGCGTGGTCGTGCTGATCGCGATCGCTTCCGTGATCTGGGTGCCCGTCGGCGTGCTGATTGGCCTGCGTCCGGCGCTCGCGGAAAAGGTGCAGCCACTCGCGCAGTTCCTCGCGGCGTTCCCGGCGAACCTGCTGTTCCCGGTGTTCGTGATCGCGATCGTGCGCTTTCACCTGAATCCAGACATCTGGCTGTCGCCGCTGATCGTGCTCGGCACGCAGTGGTATATCCTGTTCAACGTGATTGCCGGTGCAAGCTCGTATCCGAACGACTACCGCGAGGCGGCCAAGAATTTCCACATTCGCGGCTGGCAGTGGTGGCGTCAGGCGATGCTGCCGGGTATTTTTCCGTACTACGTGACCGGCGCGATCACCGCGTCGGGCGGCGCGTGGAACGCGAGCATCGTTGCCGAGTTCGTGCAGTGGGGCGATACCAAGGTCGCCGCGCATGGCCTCGGCGCCTATATCGCGCAGACTACCGCGGCGGGCGACTATCCGAAGATCATCGTGGGCATCGCCGTGATGTCCCTGTTCGTGACCCTCTTCAACCGTCTGCTGTGGCGTCCGATGTACGCCTACGCCGAAGGCAAGCTCCGTCTAGATTGAGAAACGAAGGCTTAACGCGATGCAAAATCCTAAAGCTGCTATGACCGCCGCGCCGATCCAGACGCCGCCGAAGCCTCCGCGCCTCGGCGAGGAAATCCTGCGCGTGAAGGACGTGTGCCGCGGCTTCAACAAGACGCAGGGCGAACTGCTCGTCCTCGACGACGCGAATCTGTCGCTGCGCGAGGGCGAGATAGTCGGTCTGCTTGGCCGTTCGGGCTCGGGCAAGTCGACGCTGTTGCGCATCATCGCCGGTCTGATCGAGCCGACCGACGGCGAAGTCACGTACATGGGCAAGCCGCTCGCAGGCCCGGCGAAGGGTGTCGCGATGGTGTTCCAGACCTTCGCGCTGTTTCCGTGGCTGACCGTGCTGCAGAACGTGGAAGCGGGTCTCGAGGCGCAAGGCGTCGGCGCGTCGGAGCGGCGCACGCGCGCGCTCGCCGCGATCGACCTGATCGGCCTCGACGGTTTCGAAAACGCGTATCCGCGCGAGCTGTCGGGCGGCATGCGCCAGCGCGTCGGCTTTGCGCGCGCGCTCGTCGTCGATCCGACGCTGCTGCTGATGGACGAGCCGTTCTCCGCGCTCGACGTGCTGACCGCCGAAACGCTGCGTACCGACCTGCTCGATCTCTGGACTCAGGGGCGCATGCCGATCAAGGCGGTGCTGATCGTGACGCACAACATCGAGGAAGCGGTGTTCATGTGCGACCGCATTCTGGTGCTGTCGTCGAACCCGGGCCGCGTGATCGCCGAGATCAAGGTGCCGTTCAAGCATCCGCGCAACCGTCTGGACCCGGCATTCCGCCGCCTCGTCGACGAGATCTACGCGAAGATGACCGCGCGTCAGACCGACGAAAAGACCAAGAAGGGGCTGGAGCTCGGTAGCTGGCTGCCGCACGTGTCGACCAACCTGATGGCCGGTCTGATCGAAACGCTCGCCGCCGCGCCGTATCACGGCCGCGCGGACATGCCGGAAATCGCGCGCTCGCTGCATCTGGAGGTCGACGATCTGTTCCCGATCGCCGAAGTGCTGCAGCACCTCGGTTTCGCCGACGTGCGCGAGGGCGACATTTTCCTGACGCCGCCGGCGCGCGTGTTCTCCGAGTTCGGCACGCAGGAACGGAAGATGATGTTCGCCGAGCATCTGCTGCGGCACGTGCCGCTCGCGGCGCGGATCAAGAAGGTGTTGAATGAGCGGCCGGGACATCGCGCGCCGCGGGTGCGTTTCGAGCAGGAGCTCGAGGACTTCCTGTCGGACAGCGCGGCAGAAGAGACGCTCGACGCGGTCATCAACTGGGGCCGTTACGGCGAGATCTTTTCGTATAACGACCAGACTGAAATCTTCAGTCTGGAAGACGTGGAGTCTTAAGCCAAAGTTGCCGCGGAAACGACTGCGGTTCAGACAAAAAAGCGGCGAGGAAAACCTCGCCGCTTTTTTATTGCAGATTGCCCCAGCGTGCAACCGCCGGCTCGGCCGTTGCCCACTTCCAACCCTTGTCCTGCTGGCACGCGCTCGCGGTGAACCACCTCTCGGGCGCATTCGGGCCGTCGCCGTCCTGCACCGAGAACACGAAATCCTTGCACAGCGCGAGCGCCGAGCTGAACGCGCGGGTCACGCGCACCTCGCCGTGGCCGTTTTCGATCGGCAAGGTGTGCTTGACCGACCACGGTTTCGTTTCGCCGACCGGCATCGTGCCGACCAGCGCCGCCATCAGATCCTGCTGATCCTTGTGCATGCTGCGCATGTAGCGCGCGACCGCTTCGTCGGTCGCGGCCTGCACGGCCACGCCGACGCCGAGCGCGACGGCCGGATTGCTGGTCACGAGGCCTGACGCGATACCCGCCGCCGCGCCACTCGCCGCGCCGATCGACGCGCAGCCGCTCGCCAGCAGGCTCGCGCCGACGCATAGTGCGCCGGCCGCGATGAGCCGCATCCGATCACCCATCGGACCGCCAAGCGAACGAAATTTCATTGCAGCGCACCCCAGCGCTCGGTGGCGGGTTCGGCCGATGCCCAACGCCAGTCCTTACCATCACGGCACACCGATGCGATGTAGAACGCGCTGCTCGCGGGCTTGTCGCGCGTTGCGTTCTGATCGACGGAAAAGACGATTTCCTTGCAGTCGAGCGGGCCGGTGCTGATCAGACGGCTGACGGTCACGCGGCCGTGTTCGTCGTCTTCGATTGGGAAAGAGTGGGTGATGCTCCACGGGGCGACCGCGCCGACCTCGAGCGGACCGGCCGCCTGCGCGATGCTGTTCTGCGAATTCGTGTGGACCACGCGCTCCGAGTACTGCACACCGGCGCGCGCGGCGGCGACCGCGCCAAGACCGATACCGGTCGCGACCGCCGCATTGCTGGTGACCGTGTTGGCGACCGCGGCGCCCGCGACACCGGCGCCCGCGACCGCGCCTTCCGTGTACAACGAACTACAGCCGCTCAATGCCGACGACACCGCCAGCGCCAGCGCGATCAGCGCTGTTACGTGCGGGCGTTTGCCAGCGACGAGGGACTTCGCGTTGACAGCCCACACCATGTTCTTTTGCATTTCTCCCATCCCTGCCCGTACAGGTGCCTGCGTTCACGCTTCGCGCGTGTAAACGAAGGACACGTCGTTTATTACGCTGCCGCATTGTGCAGGATGCGTTTTGTAATTGGCAGGGAAAAAATGCAAGAAATTGCAAAACATCGTGCGCTGCGATGTTTTCTGTTGCATGGATGGGCGGGCTTACCTGGCTCTGCCAGGTATCTCGGACATCAGGTGAATTTGCCGTCGGCGTGAGACGTTGAGCAGGTGAATCCGGCGCCGCGAAACGCGCGGCGAAGGGTTCATGACGAACGGCACAACAGCTGGCCGTCGCCATCGGCGGACGGCTCGCGTTGCACCGTGCCTATGAGTCGGCTTCGTCTTCCCCGCTTTCGTCGCCGTATGCGCTCAGCCGGTTGTACAGCGTTTTGAGGCTCACGCCGAGCGCTTTGGCAGCGCGCCGCTTGTCGCCGCCGCAGTACTTGAGGGTGCCGAGAATGATCTGCTTCTGCGCGTCGGCGAGCGGCGTGCCGATCCACACGCTCATCGCGTCGCCTTGCGTGACCGCTTTCTTGACTCGCGACGCAAGATGCGGATGCGGCAATTCAACCGTTTTTTCCGCGAGAATGAACGCGCGATACACGGCGTTCTTCAACTCGCGCACGTTGCCCGGCCACGACCATGAACGCAGCGTTTCGATCGAGCGTTTGCTGAAGCTCTTGTTGGTGCCTTCCTGCTGATTCAATTGCGCGAGGAAGTGTTGCGCGAGCAGTTCGCGATCGTTTTCGCGCTCGCGCAGCGGCGGCGCGCGCAGCGGAAACACCGCTAGCCGGTACATCAGATCCTCGCGCAAGCCGTTTTCCTTGACGGCCACCGCGGGGTCGCGATTGGTCGCGGCGATCACGCGCACGTTGCCGCTGATCAACTCGTTGCCGCCGACGCGATAGAACGTGCCGGTTTCGAGCGCGCGCAGCAACTTGACCTGGCGCACCGGCGCCATTTCGGTGATTTCGTCCAGAAACAGCGTGCCGCCGTTCGCATGTTCGAAGTAGCCGACGCGGCCCTGGACCGCGCCGGTGAAGCTGCCTTTTTCGTGGCCAAACAGTTCGGCTTCGATCAGCTCATCGGGAATCGCGCCGCAGTTCACGGCGACGAACGCGCCGTCCTTGCGGCCACTGCGCTCGTGGATGGTGCGGGCGATCAGCTCCTTGCCGGTGCCCGATTCGCCGATGATCAGCGCGGTCGCGTCGGTATTGGCGACGCGTTCGATCTGCTCGTACAGATCGAGCATTACCGGCGACGAGCCGTACAGCAGCCCGTACGATTTCAGTCCCGCGACGGCGTCCGCGACGCGCTGCTTCGCCTGTGGCGAAGCATTGCCGCCGGCGGACACGGTGGGCGAGTCCAGATCGATTGACGCCATAAAAAGGGAAGTCCTGTGCAAATGGAGTTCGTGTTGCGGCGCGCAGGCCTTGAATGCGATAGACCGTACAGCCACTATCTCATAAAAGACGATTTAACCACTTCGACACTGATTCCGGCAATCGAACTGGCAGCCGCTGAAATAGCCGTGGGCGCAATCGGTCGAAAGTGCGCGAGATTGGCTTTATCAGTGCGCTGGAGCGGTAAATATACCGGGCACATGCATTGCCTCATTGACCGTTTGATCGAGTCGTGCGAGCTTTGACGGCTACGTCGCAGCGCCGCCGGCCAGCGCAAACCGGCAACCTGCATCGTGCGCCCGAAGCCCGAACTGTTGCACCGGTCGACGCACCGATTCCGCGGCAACTCACGAACGCCGAATCAGACGAGGAGTGAACGATGACTGACACCACCACGCAACAACTTGCACTCGGCGGACAGAAGATCGTCGAGGACCTTCGGGTGCTGCTGAGGGACTCCGAGGAAATGCTGCGGCTCGCCGCCAATGTGCCGGGCGAAGGTGTCGATGCCTTGCGCGACCGGCTCGGCACGCACGTGGAAACGCTGCAATCGGCGCTCGGCGATGCACAACGCAACGTGCATCGCCGGTATCGCGAGGCGGCGGTCAGCACCGAGCACTATGTGCGCCATAACCCGTGGCACTCGCTCGCGCTCGCGGCGGGCACCGGTTTTCTGCTCGGCGTGCTGGTCGCGCGTTAGACGCGGCGCACGCTTGGCACGGCTGCATTCATCCGCATCACGATCCAAGGAGTTCATGATGACACGACCCACAATTGGTTTTTTTGGCGCATTGATGGCAATCGGCGGCTTCCTGGCGGTTCGCTACGTGCAACACAAACGCACGGGCCAGGTCTCACCGGCGCGCGAGCTGAGCCGCTGGGAAAACGAGGGCGGCGCGGTGGCGGCGCCGGCGACCTTGTCGACCGAGTTGGCGCCCGCCTCGCACAGCGCCAACGGCTCGGGGCAGGTCAACGGCGAACCCCGCGCATGGCCGTTTCCGCGCGGCTGACGCGGTTCGCTCGAATCAAGCGGCCTGCGGCCGGCGCCTGGAACGGGATTGTTAAATGAACCTTATAAAGCCGTATAATAGATAAATTGACAACAATGACGCGGAAATCGGGGCGAACTTGCCCGTGATTGTTGCCATTTTTCATCGAATGGTCGGCTGAACGGAACGCAGTCGATTCCGCGTCATGCAGCCGACCCGACCCAGCGGCATGCCCATTGGCATGTTCCGCATATTTTCTGAACCACGCTTGCAGGCTTTCGAAACGCGATGCCACATGTACTCATTGTCGATGACGACGCAGGTACCCGCGAGGCACTTTCCGCCGTCATCGGGGAAGACGGGCTGACCACCGCCACCGCGGGCGATCTGCGCGAAGCGCGTATTCAACTGATCCGGCAGATGCCGGACGTCGTATTCACCGACCTGAAGCTGCCCGACGGCAGCGGGGTCGATCTGTTCGAAGATCTCGATCCGCGCTCCGGCGTCGAAGTGATCGTGATCACCGGCCATGCGACGGTCGAGTCGGCGGTCAGCGCTCTGAAAATGGGCGCGGCCGACTACCTCGTGAAGCCGATCAACATGCAGCGCGTGAAGTCGATCCTGTCGCGCCTGCCGCGCGCCGGCGACCTGAAGGCCGAAATCGGCACGCTGCGCGGCGAGTTGCGCCGCATGGGCCGCTTCGGTCTGATGCTCGGCAATTCGCCGGCTATGCAGGAGGTCTACGACCAGATCAGCCGCGTCGCGCCGACGGCGGCCTCGGTGATGCTCGTCGGCGAATCGGGCACCGGCAAGGAAGTTGCCGCGCAGACGCTGCACGAGCTGAGCCTGCGTCGCAAGCACGCGTTCCTCGCGGTCAACTGCGGCGCGATTTCGCCGAATCTGATCGAATCGGAAATGTTCGGCCACGAGCGCGGTTCGTTCACCGGCGCGGACCGGCAGCACAAGGGCTATTTCGAGCGCGCGAACGGCGGCACGCTGTTCCTCGACGAAATCACCGAGATGCCGATCGAGCTGCAGGTGAAGCTGCTGCGCGTGCTCGAGACCGGCATGTTCATGCGCGTAGGCACGACCAAGGAAATCGAAACCGACGTGCGTCTGATCGCGGCCACCAATCGCGATCCCGAGCAGGCGGTGCTCGAAGGCAAGCTGCGGCTCGATCTGTACCACCGGCTGAACGTGTTTCCAATCAGCCTGCCGCCGCTGCGCGATCGCGGCAAGGACGTCGAGCTGCTCGCGCAATCGTTCCTCGATGAGCTCAACGAGCGTCACGGCACGAAGAAGCATTTCCCTGTCGCGGTGAAGGAGATGCTGCTGTCGTATCCGTGGCCGGGCAATGTGCGCGAACTGAAGAACTACGTGCAGCGCGCGCACATCATGTCGAGCGGGGATTCGGATAGCACGGCGACGGTGCCGTTGCAAATCACGCTGTCGAAGCCCGCGGCCGGCACCGCGATCACGATCCCGTTCGGCACCTCGCTCGCGGAAGCCGACCGTCAGCTGATTCTTGCGACGCTCGAGCAATGCGGCGGCGTGAAGACGCGCGCCGCGGAAATTCTCGGCATCAGCCTGAAGACCCTGTACAACCGGCTCGTCGAGTACGGCAACGATGCGCGCGACGACGGCGAGCCCACCGACGAATCACGCGCACTCGGCGGCGCGGACGCCTGATCCGCGCTCGTTCGCACGTCATCCCCGTCCCCAGCATCCGCCCGCCCGGGCTTCCGGGCGGACACCCGAACGGCACAAGCCTTGCTGCGCTCCGGTGGAACGCAAAACGAGGTCACCGACATGCTGCACCTGCCGCATTACGCTGCCGTTTCCGCGCCGTCCAGGCCGTTGCACGCTCATCGGCCCGAACCGGTCGAGCCCCCCACTGCACCGCCCGTCGCGCCGCCGGACCCGGCCGAGCCCGACACGATCCCCGGCCCGACACCCGATCCGATCGAACCCGTCGAACCGGTCACGCCGCCGATCGGCGATCCGCCGCCGCAGCCAACGCAAACGCCTCAGGCCGCCGACCGTCTGTCGCGACCACGGCAATGTTGATACGACCTCGATGTCGGCGCTCTGTTGCGCACTCGATGCACCGGGCCATGCTCTGGAGCGGTGCAGCGCATTGCTGTATTTGTTACAAAGCCGGCGCATGTTTTACCGGCAATTTACGGTTTCGCCCCCTAGACTGTAGGGATGCCGCGACAATCGGCAGGCTTCCCCCGGAGGCACGATCATGAGACACCCCGCATTGCGACGTTCCGCGCGGCACTCCAAGCGCGGGCCACGGCCGGCCGAGGTCGAGACTGAGCCGGTGGTGTCGCCGGACCCGGCCGCGCAGAATCGGATCGCCCCGCACACGCCGCCGGACGGCGAGCACAACCAGGGCGGGGTGCGTCAGGAAGGGCTCGAATACCAGCGCGATCTGGGGTCGGAGCAGGATGCCTGAGGCAGCGTAGCACCCGGGCGGAGTGCCTGTGCGACCGAATGCCGGTAAGAAAGACCGTCGCATTCGTCGGATTTAACAGAAAAATTTTCTTCGCCATCCTTGATGATTGCGGGGATTCGTTCGTTTTGTCACATTTTTATACAACTTTATTTCCGATCTCCCATATATCGGCACGGTGCTTGCGTGCACCGTTTTGGCGCAATTCCGCATACAACGAAACAATGGAGCACTAATGAGCAGATTGATCGTGGTATCGAATCGTGTCGCACCGATTCAGGAAGCGCGTCCGGCAGCGGGCGGGCTCGCGATCGGCGTGCTGGACGCACTGAAGGAGACCGGCGGCGTCTGGTTCGGCTGGAGCGGCGAAACGGTCAGCGAGCCATCCGCGCCCGTGATCGAGAAGCAGGGCAACGTCACCTACGCGACCGTGGGCCTCACCAAGCGCGATTACGACGAGTACTACCGCGGTTTTTCGAACACCACGTTGTGGCCGACCTTCCACTATCGCAACGACCTGTCCCGCTACAACCGCGAAGACTACGCGGGCTACCAGCGCGTCAACGCGACGCTCGCGAAGCAGCTCAAGGAACTGCTCAAGCCCAGCGACATCATCTGGGTGCACGACTACCATCTGCTGCCGTTCGCGCGCTGCCTGCGCGAACTCGGCGTGAAGAACCCGATCGGCTTCTTCCTGCACATTCCGTTTCCGGTGCCCGAAGTGTTGCGCACGATCCCGCCTCACGAGGAGATCGTCAAGGCGATGTGCAGCTACGACGTGATCGGCTTTCAGACCGAGGCGGATCGCCAGTCGTTCGTCGACTATATCGAGCGCGGTCACCACGGCACGTCGAGCGAAGACGGCATGGTGCACGCGTACGACCGCTTCCTGAAGGTCGGCGCGTACCCGATCGGCATCTATCCCGATGCGATCGCGAAGGCCGCCGAGCAGTTCACCGACCGCAAGGCGGTGCGCAGCCTGCGCGACGGCATGCGCGGGCGCAAGCTGATCATGAGCGTCGACCGGCTCGATTATTCGAAGGGGCTGGTCGAGCGCTTCCAGGCGTTCGAGCGGCTGTTGCAGAACGCGCCCGGCTGGCACGGCCGCGTATCGCTCGTGCAGATCGCGCCGCCGACCCGCGCGGACGTGCAGACCTATCAGCGCATCCGGCAAACGCTCGAAGGCGAGGCGGGCCGCATCAACGGCCGATTTGCGCAGCTCGACTGGACGCCGATCCAGTATCTGAACCGCAAGTACGAGCGCAATCTGCTGATGGCGCTCTTTCGCCAGTCGCAGGTCGGCTATGTGACGCCGCTGCGCGACGGCATGAATCTGGTGGCCAAGGAGTACGTCGCGTCGCAGGATCCGGCCGATCCGGGCGTGCTCGTGCTGTCGCAATTCGCGGGCGCGGCCGAGCAGCTGCCGGGCGCGCTCGTCGTCAATCCGTTCGATCTGTCGCAGATGGCCGAAGCGCTCGAGCGCGCATTAGCGATGCCGCTCGCCGAACGTCAGGCGCGTCATGCGGACATGATGGAGCCGATGCGCGAGAGCAACCTGTCGGTGTGGCGCGACACGTTGCTCGATGATCTGCGCCACGTCGCGACCGCGTCTTCGGTGACGGCCAAAGCGGTAAAGCTCGCTGACGTGACGGCATCACCCTGAGCCGACACGCGCGGCCCGCGCGGGCCGCGCGTATGCCGCTCACGTCGTGCATGGAGTGACAGGGAAGATCAAAGCAAAAAGGCGTGCATCGCCTCGTGCGATGCGCGCCTTTTATCGTGCATGTCTTGCGCGTAATGGCCACACCCTCAGGCCGGCTGCGCCACCTTCTGCATGACCCGCATCGTGCTGACGACCGCCGCGACCGCCGAGAACCCCGCGGCCACATACAGCGCGATGATCGTCCCGCTCTGCGGCGCGACGCCGAAGATCAGCGCGACCAGCGCCGCGCCGAGCGTTTGCCCGGTCAGGCGCGCGGTGCCGAGCATGCCGCTCGCGCCGCCGCTGCGTTCGCGCGGCGCGGACGACAGCATCGTGCGATTGTTCGGCGACTGGAAGATGCCGAAGCCCGCGCCGCACAGCGCCATGCGCCACGAAATCTGCAGCGCGTCCGGGTGAGGCCCGAGCGTCGCGAGCAGCAGCAGGCCGACCGTCATCGCGGCGAGCCCGACGCCGCCGAGCCAGCCGGCCGATATCCTGTCCGACAGCACGCCGGCAATGGGCGCCGCGATGATGATGATCGCGGGCCACGGCGTCATCAAAAGACCCGTTTCGACCTGCGACATGCCGAGCGTTTCCTGCAGCAGGAACGGCAGCGACACGAACGCGAGCATCTGCGCGCAGAACGAGCAGACCGACGTGCCGACCGACAGCGCGAACACCGGAATACGCAGCAGGTCGATCGGCAGCAGCGGGGCGGGCCGCGTCAGCTGGCGACGCACGAAGAAGTAGCCGATTACCAGCGCTCCGAGCGCCTCGAGCGTCACGTAGCCGAAATGCTCGCCGTGGCCGAGGCCATCGACCGCGAAAATCAGCAGGCCGAACACGAACGCGTTCATCACCGCGCTCAGATAGTCATACGGGGATTCGTGGCCGGGGTTCATCGGCAGCGCCTTGAAGCCGCCGACGATCGCCGCGATCCCGATCGGCACGTTGATCGCGAACAGCCACGGCCAGCTCGCGACCGCGAGCACGCCCGAGGCGACCGTCGGCCCGACCGCCGACGACACCGCCACCACCATCGCGTTGATCGAGACGCCCCGCCCGAGCTGGGTGGGCGGATAGATCATGCGCACGATCGCGGTGTTCACGCTCATGATGCCGGCCGCGCCGAAGCCCTGGATCACTCGCGCGAGCGCGAGCGTCGCCAGCGAGTTCGACAGCGCGCAACCGAACGACGCGACCGTGAACAGGATCAGGCCCGACAGATAAATGCGCCGGTAGCCGATGCGGTCGCCGAGCGACGCCAGCGGCAGCAGGGAGATCGTGATCGCGAGCTGATACGCGTTGACGACCCAGATCGACGCGGCGGCGCTCGCATTGAGGTTGCGCGCGATCGTCGGCAGCGCGACGTTGGCGATCGCGCTGTCGAGCACCGCGAGCGTCAGCGAGAGCGCGATGACGAGCATCGCCCAGTAGCGTTGTGGAACCGGTAGGCCCAGTTCCTTGCCTTCGAAGCGGGAAGTGGACGGCGTCGAGCCGTCCGTGCGCGGGGAGGGTGCGTGCATCGATTGTTTGATTTGTCGGAGATGTTGGCGCGCCTGTGCGCGGCTCACGCGCTGGCCGCTGCAGGCGTATCGGTCGGCGCGCCGCCGGCGTTACCGGGCGCCGGCGCCGCGCGTGCGTTATTTGAGTTCGTAAAGGCCCGTGTGGGTCGTCGAATCGATTTCGTTCAGGTGCGTCATGAAGCGCGCGACCGCGTTGGTGGTTTCCGCGCTGACCGGCAGATGCGGCACTTTCAGCGCATGCAGCCGGAAGATATAGCGATGCGTGCGATCGCCGCGCGGCGGCGCGGCGCCGCCGAAGCCGACGGTCCCATAGTCGTTGCGCACCTGCATCGCGCCCTGCGGCAGCAGCGAGCCGTCGGCCTTGCCGGCGTTGCGCGGCAGCGAGCGCGCGTCGGCCGGAATGTTCACGACGACCCAATGCCAGAAGCCGCTGCCGGTCGGCGCGTCGGGATCGTGAACGGTGAGCGCGAAGCTTTGCGTGTCCGCGGGCGGCGCTTCCCATTGCAGCGACGGCGAGATGTTTTCGCCGTCGCCGCCAAACGCCTTGTCGTTGTACTCGTGGGCTCTCGGCATGAACCCGTTGGTGGGAAAATCGTCGGACCAGAGACGGAAGTCAGCCATGATGTGCCTCCCTTGTTGATTGGTTCTGGGATCGTCAGAGTGCGCGATGTCGCGGCGGGCGAGGCGCAACTCGTGGCATGCCGAAGCGCGTGAGGACGTGCCGCGAAATCGCCGGGAAGCACCCGGAAAACGCTGCCGAAGCGTGCCTCGAAGGCATCTCGAAAGCGCGCCGGGTGAGCCTTTCGAGTGTAGCACCAGCGGCCGCGAGACTCGCGCGAGCAGGGCAGGTCGCGCGCGGTTTTCAGCCGCGTTCCTCCAACTCCGGCGCGTCGCTTCCGATCCACGCTACGAGCCGCTCGATCACGCCCGCGATATCGCAATTCGCGCCCCGCAAAGCGCATTCCCACACCACCGCGACGCGCCAGCCGCTCGCGAGCAGCGCGGCGCGCACCTTGTCGTCGTTGCTGCGATTGCGGCCGATCTTGTCGCGCCAGAAGTCGGGCCGCGTCTGCGGCCATTTGAACAGATGACAGTCGTGGCCATGCCAGAAGCAGCCATGCACGAGCACCACCGCGCGATAGCGCGGCAGCACGATGTCGGGGCGGCCGGGCAGATCGCGCGCGTCGAGCCGAAAGCGCAGGCCCCGCCGATGCAGCAGGCTGCGGATCAGGATCTCCGGCTTGGTATTGCGGCCGCGAATGCCGGACATCATCCGGCTGCGCGTCGCGCTATCGACGATATCGACCATCGTCAGCGGGCCGTCGGGTCGCGCGGCCGCTCACGCGTAGAGCGGCGGGGAGTGTTTTGACGCATCGCGGGTGGGGTGGGCAAGCAGGGTTTGCACATGCGGCAGCATGATACGCGCCACTTCGCGCATCACCGGCATCACGACGCTATTGCCGAACTGCCGGTAGGCCTGCGTATCGCTGACCGGAATCCTGAAGGCGTCGGGAAAGCCCATCAGTCGCGCGCATTCGCGCGGCGTCAGGCGACGCGGGCGCAGCGCCTCGCCCTGATCGAAGAGAATTTCGGAGCTACGCATAAGTAAACCTTCACTTGCCAGCACCTTCGCATACGCTGTGAGCCGCTGACGGACGGCTTCTGATAAGGCAATCAAGAGGCGGAGCCGGCCCCCACGCGCTACGCGCCAGTCATAAAGACGGGCTCGGCCAGGCGCTGGACCGACCATTAATTGTAGCGACTTGCATTTGAAAACGACCGTGCTTGCAATTGACGCCGCTTCCTGCTCGAAATGACTGCAACTGACGCGACGCGCGTGCTCGGATTAACTGCAACTGTGCTTGCATTCAGCCACGCAGAATGTTTGATGTTTCGGCAGCAGAGACCATTCGGTTAGCAAGTGCCCATAGCTTGAGGACTGTGCTAAATGTCCGGACCGAATCCACCCAACGAGGAAATCAGCGGATGGGTGTGACCTGGAACTGGCTCGCCTTTGTCAAAGCTGGTGGGCGAGATTAGCTTCGATCCCTTCCGTCGGCGGTGTCCGGCCATCATCAGCCTTTCGTCCGTGCGTGAGAAGAGACATACGGAGGTCGGCCTCATATCCGACAACGGCCCCTTGCGCACGAGAGGCTACAGCTCCATCGCGAGTCTAATCGAACATCTCGGCTAAAGATCGAGCACCAGTACCTTGCTTCTCGCGCGCGATACGCAGGCCGTCAGGAATTCGGCCTTCTCGTCGTCGTTGAGAATGCAGTCGTTGTGCTCAACTTCCCCGGACAGATACCGCACCTTGCATGTCCCGCACAGCCCCGCATGACACGATGTTTCGATTGCGACGCCCGCTTGTTCGAGTGCGTCCGCGATGCTCTGATCGTTCGCGACTTCGATCATCTGTCCCGTGCTCGCGATCTTCACGCTGAACGTGTCCGCCACATCGTTCGCCGCGCTCGCGGGTTCGCTTCGTTCCGGCGCCTTGAAGTGCTCGAAGTGGACGGTGCCGGCGGGCCAGTGCGCGCTCGCATCCGCGCATGCCTGCATGAAACCAGCTGGACCGCAGTAATACACGTGCACGCCGTGCGACGGCTCGCTCAGCAGGCGGCGGATGTCGAGCCCCACCTTCGGATCACCGCCGTCGAAGTGAAAGTGCACGCGGCCGTTCACGCGCATCGGCTCGAGTTCCCCGGAAAGCGCGGCACAGTCCGCATCTTTCGCGCAGTAGTGCATTTCGTATTCGATGCCGGCGTCTTCCAGCCAATGCGCCATCGACGTGAGCGGCGTCACACCGATGCCGCCCGCGATGAGGATCACCCTGCGCGCATCGTCGACGAGCTGAAATTGGTTGCGCGGACGGCTCACGCGCACGATGTCCTGCACATGCACGCGCTCGTGCAGCGCTCTCGATCCGCCACGGCCGCGCTCGTCGCGCAGCACGGCGATCACATAGCGATGGCGTTCGTTGGGTGCGTTGCACAGCGAATACTGGCGCACGAGGCCGTCGCCGAGATGGATGTCGATATGAGCGCCGGCAGTGAAGGCCGGCAACTCGGCGCCGGACGGATCGACCAGTTCGTAAGAGTTGATGCCTATGCCTTCGAAACGAACCTGCCGCACGAGCAACTGGAGCGTGCTGCCGCCGGAGTTCGATGTCTGTTCGCTTGCCATTTTCCTGATCCCTCATATGTGCTGCCGAATCCCGATTCGCCGCACGAGGCGCGCAACGCGCCCCTTGCTTGTCGTGGCGCCTCAGTTCTTCATCGATTGTTCGAGTTGCTCGAACTTCTCGCGCACGAACACTGCGCGTTCATGCGCCTTTAGCCGCTCGCTCTCGGTGAGGATCGAGACGATCGTCTTCGTGACCTTGCGGCGCCGCGCGACTTCTTCTTCGACCGTCTCGCCTTCGGGAATCTCGAACACGTTGCCCGAGCAATAGCTGTTGGGTGCGCCCGCGTTCGCACGGAACCACTCGGCGAAGCTCTGCGCCGATGCCGCCGGATTCGTGCCGCGCAACGCATCGCGTAGCAACTTGCGAAAGAGGAAGAGGCCGGCGTCGAACTTCGTCGGGTTCTCGAGCGCGTGCACGGCGATCGGTCGCTGGCTGATGATCGCTTCGTAGTCGCCGGGCGCGTATTGCGCGGCCTTGTAGTTCTCGCGCTCGCGATGATTCGGCGGAATGGGCGGCAGATCTTCGAGCTTGTATTCGCCGAAGCGCTCGGCGCGCCGCATCGCGACCTGTCCTTCGAGAAAGTCGATCGACTCATAGCCGACGAGTTCCTTCTTGCCGACGCCGCGCGTATCGATGCCCGGGCCCATCACGCGCCAGCCGATCATCTTGCTGTTCTCGTCGTCGACGGGAACGGTCCAGCGGATGATGTGAAAGCGGCTGAACAGCTTCTTCTTCGATCCGTCTTCCGACGTGTACGCATGCAGGCTCAGATTCGGCAGCACCTGATGTTGCACGCGCACGAAGAGCCGGTCCTTATCGACTCGACGCGCGCCCGCGCAGGCGAGGCTGCGGCCCTGCTGCACCGGCACGAAGTGCATGTCGGGCGCGACTTCCATCGATGCCGCGCCGACCTCGTCGAATGTCGTGCCCTGGTACTGCCCATTCACGACATTCTTGCCGGCATGCAGCGCGGTGGGGTGATAGTTGTCGGCGGCGTTGTCCTGCACCTGCAGCCAATTGCAATGCTGGAAGTTGCTGTACGGCACAAGCTCGTCGCCCGGCAACACCGTGAAGTCGCCTTCCCATTCGGGAAAGGGCGGCTCGGCATCGGGCGGTCCCATGTACGCGAACACGAGGCCGTTGCGCTCGACCGCCTTGTACGCACCCTGCTGGATCGAGCACGCGTATTTCTCGGCTTCCTTCTCTTCGCCCTTCGGAAACGGCACATGCAGGCATGTGCCGTCCACGTCGAACACCATGCCGTGATAGCAGCACCGGATGCCGCGCTCCTGGATCGCGCCGTATTCGAGCGACGCGCCGCGGTGCACGCAATGCGCATGCAGCACGCCCACGCGCCCGCTGCCATCGCGAAACGCCACCAGTTCCTCGCCGAGGATCTTGAGATAACGCGGTGTGTCCGTCAGTTCGATCGACATGCACACGGGATGCCAGAACGCGCGCATGAACTCGCCCATCGGTGTACCGGGGCCGGCCTCGGTGAGCTCGGGATCGTGGCCCGGCACCTTGCTTGTGTAGTAACCGCCGTACGGAATCAGCTTCTTCGACACGACATTGCCGCCGCTCGTCTTCTGTCCTTCCAGCTTGTCTTCCTTGATCGTCATCGCAAATCCTATTTGAGGTGGTGGAGTGGTCAGTCGCCGGCACTTTGAACGCCGAACTCGATATTCAGAACACCGTACTCTGTATCCAAAGATTAGTCGCGCGCTACGGCGATGTCTCTATGGGTAAACGCGGAGATTCACCTTTTCGCTTTAGCGCCGGAGATTGACGCGTCCCGCGGTGCGGTTATACCCTTGCCGTATTCTGTATCCAAAAACGAGCTTTGATCATGGCGACGAAACTGCTCAAGCTTCAGGCGCGCACCGACTACGTGGACGAGGTCTACAAGGTGCTGCTCGATGCCATTAGCTCTGGGACGCTCGCGCCCGGGACGCGCATCACGCAGGAAGAAATCGCCGAGCAACTTGCGGTGTCGCGCTCGCCGGTGTTGCAGGCGCTGCGCTTGCTCAAGAAGGACGGACTGGTGCAGGACGCGCCCGGTCGGGGTTTGCTCGTGACTCCGCTCGACGCGGCCTGGATCAGCCATCTCTATGAAATCCGCGGCGCGCTCGACTCGCTCGCCGCGCGTCTTGCCGCCGGTCGCGGCGCGAAGCTGGACAAGGCATTGATCACGAACGGCCGCCGCGCATCGAAGGGCGACGACGTGAAGGCGATGATCGATGCCGACATGGCGTTCCACACCGCGATCTATGCCGCGTCGGGCAATCCGCTAATCGTGGAGACCGCGCAGATGCACTGGGTCCATCTGCGACGGGTGATGGGCGCGGTGCTGCAGTCGTCGGGGCAGCGCCAGGCGATCTGGGACGAGCACGCAGCCATCGCTGCGGCCATCGCCGATGGCGACCCGCAGCGCGCGACGGAACTGACCGATCTTCATACGACTCGGGCGCGGCAGAATCTCGTCGAGCGGCTCGGGCAGGTGCTGAGCAATCGGCAGGAAGAAAAAGTGAGCTGATGCGATGATCCCGCGAACGCGGGGTCTTTGCATGGAGCGGGACTTCGCTCAAGCCCGCTTGCGCCGGCCGTTCACGAGTGCGGCCGGCACGGTGAAGACGAGCGCGCTGCCGATGATCAGGCTCGCCGCCAGCCCCAGTACGCCGTTGCCGGTCGATCCCGTGCCTGTCTGGATCAGCCCGATCACGTAAGGGCTCACGACACCCGATACGCTGCCGACCGAATTCGCCAGCGCAAGCCCCGCCGCCGCGGCGGCGCCGCCCAGGATAGCGGGCGGCAACACCCAGAACTGCGAAATTGTCGTCATCACGCCCATCGTGCCGATCGTGAGGGCGATCATCGCGATTGGCGTCGAATGGGCGAACGCGACGCTCGTGCACAGTCCGGCCGCTCCGACCACCCCGGGCAACGCGAGATGCCAGCGCCGCTCGCCGCGGGCGTCCGAGCTCTGACCGACGAGCAGCATGGAGACGGCCGCCGCCGCGTAAGGGATCGCGGAAAGCAGGCCGATATTGAGCGGATCGGCCACGCCGCTCGCCTTGACGAGCGTGGGCAGCCAGAAGCTCACGCCGTACAGGCCCATCGTGAAAAAGAAGTAGATCGCACTCAGGAGCAGCACCTTCGGGTGCATCAGGCCGTCCTTCACCGAATGCAGCGCGTGAGCCGGCTCTTCGTCCTTCAGGCCGGCTTCGAGCATGGCTTTCTGCGAGTCTGTGAGCCACTTCGCATCGGCAAGCTTGTCGTCGAGATAGAAGAACGCGACCAGCCCGAGGATCGCGGTCGGAATGCCTTCTATCAGGAACAGCCATTGCCAGCCCGCCAGCCCGTGCGATGCATTCATATGATTCATGATCCAGCCCGACAGCGGCCCGCCGACGACTCCCGACATCGGAATGCCCGTCAAGAAGAGCGCGGTGACCTTGCTGCGGCGCGAGGCCGGGAACCAGTACGTGAGATAGAGCAGGATCGCGGGGATAAAGCCCGCTTCGGCGACGCCCAGCAGGAAGCGCATGATGTAGAAGCTCATCGGCGTTCTGACGAACATCATGCCCGCCGAGACGATGCCCCAGGTGATCATGATGCGGGCGATCCAGCGGCGCGCGCCGACGCGCAGCAGGATCAGGTTACTGGGCACTTCGAAGAGAAGATAGCCCACGAAGAAGACGCCGGCGCCCGCGCCATAGACCGCGTCGCTGAACTTGAGCGCTTGCAGCATCTGCAGCTTCGCGAAGCTCACGTTGATTCGATCGAGATACGCGCATAGATAGCACAGAAACAGAAACGGCAAGAGCCGCCATGTCACCTTCGCATAGGTGGACGACTCGCTGCCCTGGTAATACGCAACCGGACTGGGGGAACTCATTGTGGTGTCTCCTGGTGTTCAGGTTGCGGCGCAACGCTGCGTTTTTTAGCGCTCGTCTCGCGTTGTCGCCGTGCTCGGACTGCTTCTACGGAATCAGTCGAACATGTCCGGCTGCGTGGCGACGAGGTCGTCCCAGATCGCCTGAAAGTGCAGCCAGCCGATGTAGTCGCTGCCGACGTGCTCGCGGCTGTAGCGCGCGCGTTCGGGCGTGACGAGCTTGGGTGCGATGCCGGTCGACTCGACCAGCAGTTGCTGCTGGCAGCACCGTTCGAGCGCGATGAACCAGAACGCCGCCGATTCGATGCTGTGCCGGCTTGCCGTCAGAAGCCCGTGATTCTGGTGGATCGCGGCCTTCACGTCCTTGAACGCGTTCGCGACCTTGTGACCCGCCTTCACCTCGACGGCTACTTGTCCTGCTTCGTCGCCGATCACGACGTGATCCTCGTAGAACGCCGCGGCGTCCTGCGTGATCGGCTCGAGTTGCCGGCCGAGCGACGCGAACGCGGTGCCGTAGACCGTATGCGCATGGCACATCGCGACGATGTCCTGGTGCATCTCGTGCACGGCCGCATGCAGCACGAAGCCCGCGCGGTTGATTGCATGGCGCCCCTCGACGACGTGCCCCTGATGGTCCGCGCAGATCAGGTTCGAGATCTTCACTTGCGAGAAGTGGATGGCCATCGGATTGGTCCAGTAAAGGCCGGGATTCTCGGGATCGCGCACGGTCAGATGTCCGGCGAAGCCGTAGTCGAACCCTTGCTGGGCGAACGCGCGACAGGCGCCGACCAGCCGTTCCTTCACATGCTGCCGCTGCGCGGCGGGATTCGAAAATGACGGAAGCTCCGGAAAGATGAGCCCTTCCTGCTCCGGCTGATAGATTGAAACCTTGCCGTCCTTGATCAGCGCCTGCGGCCGCGTTTCCATCACTGCTGCCATGGGTCGACTCCTTTTTGAAGTGAGGTTTGAACCGGTCGAAGCGGATTGCTTCGATGGGTCCTATGGTCGCGGTCGCTGCCGTCATTGACAAACGACGGCTGTTCATACAAAGATGAACCACATTCATGTTTCGGTGAAAGACATGAGACGAATTCCCAATTTCGTGCTGCTGCGCGCCTTCGAAGCGGCCGCGCGGCTGGAGAGCTTCACGCTCGCGGCCGAGGAACTGCATCTGACGCAGTCCGCGATCAGTCATCAGGTCAAGGAGCTCGAAGAATATTTCGGCCGGCCGCTGTTTCATCGGCGCAATCGGCGGGTGGAAGCGACATCGGAAGGACGGCGCCTTTATGAGAGCCTCGGACGCGTTTTCGATGTGATCGAGGCTGCATGCAGCGAGGTCGCGCTCGCGCCCGATGCGCAAGTGCTCGCGGTGCACAGCGCGCCGAGCTTCGCCGCCAAGTGGCTCGGTCCGCGCCTGCCTGAATTCACGCAGGCGCATCCGGGCGTGACGATCCGTCTGTCGTCCGGTCCCGAGCCGATCGACCTCACCCGGGTGCATGAAGTCGATGTCGCCATCTCATACGCGGTCGCACACGAGCGCGCGGGCATCGTGACACGCGCGCTCGGCGCAGAACGCATCGTGCCGATGTGTTCGCCTGCGCTCGTGCGAAGCGGCGTTGCCATCGAGAAGCAGATCGGGGAAATGACGCTGATCGATTCCCAGCTCAGCCGCGTGACGTGGTCCGACTGGTTCGCGCTCAACGGACTCCCGTTCCCGTCGCGGGCGCGGCCCTCGTTCGATCGCGGGGCGCTCGCGATCTCCGCCGCTGTCGATCGGATGGGCGTCGCGCTCGAAACCACGCGTCTCGCCGAGCGCGAGTTGTCGCGCGGTGAACTGGTTGAGCTGGGCGCGGATGTCTTCGAGCCGATCTCCCGCGAGACGCATTTTCTGTCCTATCGCGTGAACGAGCGCAACACGGAGAAGGTGAAGTGCTTCTGCGACTGGTTGTGCGAGGAGGTGGGACTCGATGCTGCGCGCATCGCTTAATGCTGAGATCGAGTCTCCTTCTCCGGCTTTTTTAGAGAGGTCCGCGATCGCATATTCGATGAACATATGCGCGGCAATCCTCGTAGCCAGCCGCAGTGGAAGACTGCGTGGATTCTAAGTGGGCTAGCCGCCCGGCCGCCCAAAGCTGATTGCGTGTACGTCTCCTCCGCATTAATGAGCAGCCGTTCAAGTGAGGGATGCTTGAACGTCGGAAGTGGGGGGCGCGGACAGCCACCCGCCTTCGTCGGCGGACGCCGGCTCCGTATGCAAATCGCATGATGCACGGACCGGCCACTTTGAGACATTCCAAATGCCCCCTGGATTGTTGACGATCGGCAGGCCGTCCTTGACTGCATCGTTTTCGGTGGGCAATATATTCTCATGAACCGCACTGCTCTCAACTTCATGATGTGCACCATGACCGCCGATGGCGAGCCGTGGGAGTCGTGACGTTCCAAGATCACATGTAGACTTTCTCAACGGCCCGGCCAGTCATGACGGGGCCGTCTCTTTTCATTCGCCCCGAATTGCATTGACGTAAATCGGAGTGAATACATGCATTACAAAAATCGCAATCCCGTTTCTCGGAACCTTTCGGACTTGGCGACTTGGCCGCTCAGGTCGAGGAGCGCGGCATGCTGACCATACGAAAAGCGACCTGCGATGACGTGTTCGACGCGTGGCATATTCGTAAAACATCGGTGCATGCTGCATGCACTGGTCACTATCCCGCAGCGGCTCTCTCGGCGTGGGTCAACGGTGCGCCTACCGAGAAATGGGCCAGCGTCGTTGAGCGCGACTTCTACGTTGCTACGGATGAGGATGTAGTCATTGGTACAGGAATGCTCACGGTGGCAAATGGCCAAGTCGACGCTATCTTTGTGCGGCCCTCTCACATGGGGCTCGGCATTGGGCGTGAGATGTTGCAATTTCTCGAATCGCTGGCCGTCGATCACGGCGTTACCACGATGCACCTCGATGCAACGCTGAACGCGGCACCTTTCTATCGCCACTGCGGTTGGTCGGGAGATTCGGTTTCGACGTACCGCACCGCGCGTGGACTGGAATTGGCTTGCGTGCCGATGACGAAGCGTCTGGCCGTCCCGGTCTAGGTTGCCGTCGGGCCGACGACTGCCGCTCGCGTCGGGCAGAGGTCGGCCATTTGGGACGTTCGACACTGCCACCCAACTCGTCGACAAAACGCCCCCGCGCGTTCGCAGGCAACTGACGAGCAGCATGCTGCAATTCTTCCGGAATCTAATTAGACGGACGTCTGTGAATTAGCGGCTGCCGCCCATGCTGGCCCACGCTAACCTGTCTGCCCGCATTTTGATGTATTCCGGATCTGAGGACAACGCGGGAGAGAGTTGACTCCAGGTTAGCCCCGAAGGCGGCCCAAGATAAAGGATGGCGTTGAACTGCTCCTGCATCACGGGAGAGCGAATAGGATCGACATAAATCTCCACAATGACATCGTGATGCTTGATAAACATGGCGTGCGGGTAATATGAGCGAAAGCTCGCCTCCCCGAGCGAGGTGCGGCGAATGTGCACCAGGCTGGGAGTCGGCCAGGAGTTGACGTCGGGCTGCAAGGTCGCCGGATCAACAAACACTGGAACCCAAACAGAATAGACTTCGACGCCTTGCCTTTCCAGCAACGAAACGATGCTGTTCGGTAGCGGATTGAATCGTTGTTCCGCTCTCTCTTGGTTCGTCGCTTGCCAGTACAGGTTTTTACGCAATAAATGCATGCCACCGTAGACGACCAAGGCGCGGCGCTGCTTGGCCAGCACTTCACGTTGGATGATTTCTACTGCACAGCTGTTGCGGTCGCCAACGGCTCTCGAAGCTTCATCGAACTCCTCGGCGTTTTTGATTCTCGACCAATCTATCGGCGGATCGCCCCAACAAGACACGAATCTGACGGTCTTTAGGGAGTGAGGTATTCACATCGCGCACCTCACGAAAAAGCCCCTCAAAGACTGGACGATCCCACACATCGTGGGGTTGCGTAGTGTTTTGCCAGGCTTGGCGGAGTTGATTTTCGGGTATGTCTTCCCCCGCAACAAATCGGTCCATCATCTCCTGATAAAGGGAATTGCCGCTCTCAACGACGATATCGTTCACGATATAAGCAAATCTGGGGTCCCGGATCAGCGAAATCCGAAAAGCATAAGCCTGTTCACATCCGTGGCCGCCGTCGCAAATCGCGACGACATTGTGGGATTTGAAAGCTTCGAGAATACCGGTGATCGGATCAATCGGACTTGCAGCTATAGTCATCGTGTTGGCTCCATCTATCCAGGCGACAAGCTTTACGACTCCTTGACCATCAGGCATTGATGACAGCCTGACAGGCGGCAGAGTTCTGCGTGATGCATTTGGGTGGATGTCTGGGTCCAACCAATGCGACCTTCCCATGTGGATCGACATGAGCTGGATGCCTTAAGCAGAAGTCAGCCCGAACAGTGGTTTAATCGGCGATCGGCTCTTCGTCCTCCATCGTATCGGCGGATTCAACATTCTCGACCCGAGTCAAAACAAACTCGGCGACCGAGTTCCAGTGCCTCAATGCGGTCACTCGCTCGTCTTCCATCACGAACTCGAATGTCCTTTGTGGCCATTTCGGGTTGCGAAACTGAAGATCTTTGAACGGAGTTAAAACTTCCGCGGGAGCCTCTGGAAAGTGCAGCATGAGCTGGTTGTCGCGCCGCAGCTTAATCAAGCACTTGGCGCCGAAAGCAGCCTGGTACGTGCCGGTGAGCTGCCTGAGCACACTCGGCGAAGGCGCATTCGGAATCCGGACGAACACGGCATCCGTCGCGTCGAGCCACAAACTGACGCGGTCGATATCGCCGAGTGGACTGGTCAGAAACGACATGGACCATGCGCCTTCAGCCTCGTCATCGTCGGTATCGAACCGGTCATAGTGGTAATGATGCAATGGCAGCTTCGTTTGACGGAAGCGAAACTGAAGCTCGGAATCCGTGAGCGAGATATACAGTTGCCCGTAGGCAGGATGCTCGTAGCGACCGACGTAGACTGCGAGATCGTGTGAGGGTCGTGTGTCTGGAATGGCGCTTGGCTTTACCCGTTCGCGCGACTCGCGCATGTTCTGCTTTGCTTTCGAATGGAACTCGCGCAATGCGTCCATCGAACTCGACTCGCCCAGTCCCAGCAGGCGGTCATAGACGTTATAGCCGACGGCATTTCGCAGCATTGAGCAGTGGTCGCCGATCACGAACACGACTACGCCCAATTTCTCGCGCGGCAAATACGAGACCTGCGAATGGAAGGCGCGGAGATCGCCGCCATGACTCGCAAGCAGATGTCCCCGATACGAAGAGGTTTGCCGGCCCATCCCATAGATTGAATTGATCTCCGGCTGAAAACCTAGGACGTCGCCCAGCGGGTCCGGAAATGCGAGCCCCGGCGCCAAAGTCGCCCGAAGTATCTGCTCCGGAAGCACCTTCTTTCCCGCCATCACCCCGTTGTTCATCAACATGGCCAGCCAGCGACTCATATCATCGAGGCTAGAGACGATGCTCCCAGCTGGACTCGACCAGTTCAGCTCTGGATATGGTGTCTGCCAGAGCTCCTCACTATCGCGCCTCTCCGTGAACGGTACCGCATGATTCGGATGAGCCAACATGTCGGCAATGGTGAAAGCAGTCTGGGGCATACCCACAGGAGTCAAAACCTCGTCGCGGATGAATTGATCCCACGACTTGCCGCTTAGCAACTCGATGATGTGGCCCACAGCCTCGTACATCATGTTGTTGTAGATAAGCTTCGACCGGAACGGAGCGACAGGCTTCATGAATCGGATCCGGTCGAATAGTTCCTTTTTTGAGAACTCGGCTCTATGCAGGATCATGTCGTACCGGGGCACGCCGGTACGATGGCCGAGCATATCGCGTAGTGTCACCGCGGCATCAAGCGACTTGTCGTAAAAGCGCAAACTCGGGACAACGTCGCGAATCGGCTGGTCGAAGGTCAGCGCGCCCTTCTCGACTAGAACGCCGGCCGCAATGGCTGTAAATAATTTGGTGTTCGACGCGATAGGAAACAAAGTTGAAGATGAAAACGGCAGTCTGTTTGCATAGTCGCGGTAACCATAGCCTCTCGTGAAGATAACTTCTTCGTCTTCTACAATACTGACGCCTATGCCGGGCGCATTCCATTCATGCACCTGCGCATTTATGTAATCGTCGAAATCACCCAGATCGCTTAGCATCTACCGTCCTTAGATTCGAAGGCCAATTGTCGAGAGAGGTTACTCTCATGTTCCTTTACGAGCGCGGAGTAAGTAGCAAAATCCGTCGCGCTAGCTTGCGCTACTCAAGCAGCCTTTTGAAGGCACTCATCCTGCCTTGAGGGGTATGGCTTTTTGATGTGAGGCCGTGAAGACTGGAGCAAGTCAAAACCTGCAAGACTGGAGCAAGTCAAAACCTGCAAGAAATTTTACAGTGGACAATAAAAGAGCATTCGGATTGGTGAGCGCTTACAAAACGCCTCCACTCCCGAACGAGCGGCCGTTATGGAGGAAGCTGAACGACCGTTGTGGGTGTGCGCCGTGAAAAGGTGGCGCTTTCCAGCGGGTGCAAGCCCCGCGCGGCAAATGCTCCAGCCGGAAGCAACCTATAAGGACTTTCCCTTTTTGCAAGCTTGAGGTTTATTCGGTCATTGATTGATTCCGATGTTGTGGCGGACACGATGGCAGATCGGCGGCGGGGCAGACTGCATACCTATAAACGGCCTTGTTGGGGCACTGTCGCTTCTGTGCCCGGGCCCGGATAGTAACCGCGCAGCAGGACTCCATCCGGAGCGCGGCGCCACGCATGAGATGCGTCGCCTGAAGCTTCCTCGAGTTCGCCTGCTGCCGGTCTGACCTGTCGCTATCCATGCCTGTTGCGTCCTAGTGTTGGGAGTGGCCCCTTTGGGGTGCTGTACGGTGGTGTCCTGTGTTTCGGGGATCGTGGTGCGGCTCACGAGTCACGACGGACGGATCGGGGTATGGGAGGGATCGAAGCGCTCGCCTTTGGCGAGGATCGCCCAGAGGATTCGCGCGTGTTTGTTGACGATGGCCACCAGCGTTCGATACCAGCCCGCCCGCGGGCGGAGCTGAACGATCCAGCGCGACAGCCGGTCTGTTCGTCGATGCGCACTCGTTAGGGCCGAGCGAGCACCTTGGAACAGCAGGGTGCGCAGATAGGTGTTGCCCTGCTTGGTGATGTGGCCGAGCCGGGTTTTACCGCCACTGCTGGCCTGTTTGGGCACAGAGCCAAGCCAGGCGGAAAATTGCCGTCCGTTCCTGAACACGCGCGCGTCACCGACAGTCGCGACGGCGGCCGACGCGGTGAGCGGCCCGATACCAACGATGGCCATGAGGCGTTGCGCGTTGGCGTCATGTTTGACCCGCGCGGCAATCTGCGAGTCATACCACGCGATCTGCTCGTCGAGGGCGTGGATGTGATGCCAGCCGGCGAGGAGCGCGGTGCGTGCGATACCGTCCAGCTCCGTGGTCCCGTCCTCCAGTGCCTCGACGAAGTGGTCACGGAACGCGTCGATGCCTTGCGGGAGGAACACGCCGAACTCGAACAGTTCGCCACGCAGGCGGTTGACGAGTGCCGTACGCTCCTCGACAAAGCCGCTGCGCATCCGGTGCAGCACCAGAACGTTCTGCTGGTCAGCGGTCTTCAGCGCGACGAAACGCATATGGGGGCGGCTCGCTGCTTCACAGATGGCTTCCGCGTCCAGCCGGTCGTTCTTCACGTGCTTTCCGCCTTTGCGGTACGCCGCGGCGAACTGTGGGGCGATCAGGCGGACTTCGTGGCCGAGCGCGCGAAGCTTTCGGCCCCAGTAGTGGGCCGCGCTGCAGGCTTCCATGGCCACCAGGCAGGGCTCGAGATTGGCGAACCATTCGAGAAACTTCTGCCTTGGGATCGCCTTCCTGACCGCCACGCGCTCCATTGAGTCGACTCCATGTACCACGATCAGGTTCTTGGCGAGGTCGACGCCGATACGAGTAATCTTCTCCATGACTTTCCCCTTCTCAGATGGGTTGCCAGCACCAACCATCGTGGCATATCGCTACGCCACGGAATGGGGAAAGTCCTTTCTAATTCGGAGCAATCGTGGAGGCAACGAAATGGCTGAAGCCTTCGGTGATGCGTGTCACAAATTGGTGACAGCGCGAGTGTGCAGGCCGTAACGCGAGTGAACGCCGAGCAAACCTCGAAAAGGTCGATGCGCAGGCCGACCCGACAACCCTATCGGGGAAGGCTGATACGGCTGGGCGAATGAGCAGGCTGGACGCCCAGTCGCTGCGCCGGGGTAGTGGCGACAGCATGTACACAAGGAAAGCGTACGCAACACGGGAAGTCCCTCGGCGTGGTCAGGGATGACCAACCGGACGCCCGTGAGGGACAGGCCGGGCGCCTTGGGATGACGGAGAGGCCCGTAGTACCGCTGAAGCCGGGTAATGCCGGTGGAGGGAAGGGGCCTCAGTTCAAGACGAACGCAATACGTAGTGAGGACGTGGAGATTGGGCAACCTATCAACTCCGATTCGTGTTCAGAAGCTGCAGATGGCGTTACACGCGAAAGCGAAGGCAGAAGCCGGGTATCGCTTCTACGCGCTGTACGACAAGATCTATCGCGAGGATGTGCTGGCGCATGCGTACGCCCAGTGTCGCTCGAACAGGGGCGCGCCGGGTGTCGACCGGCAGGACTTCGCGGATGTTGAGGCGTATGGGGTGCAGAAGTGGCTCGGCGAACTGGCGCTTGCGCTCAGGCAGGAGAATTACCGGCCGGACCCTATCAGAAGAGTGTTTATCCCGAAGGCCAATGGCAAGTTGAGGCCACTGGGCATCTCGACCTTGCGAGATCGGGTGTGCATGACAGCAGCAATGCTGGTGCTCGAACCGATCTTCGAAGCGGACCTTCCATCAGAGCAGTACGCTTACCGCCCGGGGCGCAACGCCCAGCAAGCGGTGACCGAGGTGGAGGAACGGCTGCATAGAGGGCAAACGGACGTTGTTGACGCCGACCTCGCGGACTACTTCGGAAGTATTCCTCACGCCGACTTGATGTTGTCGCTCGCGCGACGCATCGTGGATCGGCGGGTGCTGCATCTGATCAGGATGTGGCTGGAATGCCCCGTTGAAGAAACCGATAACCGAGGCCGGAAGACACGTACGACGGAGGCCAGGGACAGCAGACGTGGCATTCCGCAAGGATCACCCATCTCACCTTTACTGGCAAATATGTATATGCGCCGGTTTGTGCTGGCATGGAAGAAGCTTGGACTTCAGCGCAGTCTTGGCAGTCGCATCGTGACCTATGCGGACGATCTTGTGATCTTGTGCAAGCGGGGTAAGGCCGAAGAGGCCTTGTCGCGACTGCGCGAGATCATGAGCAAGCTGAAGTTGACGGTCAACGAGGAGAAGACACGAATCTGTAAAGTGCCGGAAGGCGAATTCGACTTCCTGGGTTTTACGTTTGGGCGGATGTACTCAGCGACAACTGGTCAGGCCCGCATGGGCATGCGCCCGTCGAAGAAGAGTATCCGGCGCATGGTCGAAAAGATTCATGCAATGACCGCCCTCAAGACGGCATGGCAAGAGACCACGGAACTGGTGGGCAGGTTGAACCGCACGCTGCGCGGCTGGGCGAATTACTTCCAGGTAGGGAGCGTTAGCCGGGCATACCGTGCACTCGACAGCTACACCGCGACGCGGTTGCGCCGGTGGTTACGCAACAAGTACAAGCTCAGACGTCGCAGGCGCGGGACCTATCCATCCTCGCACCTCTACGGGCACTTCGGTCTCGTACGTCTGAGCGCCCGCGGGGGCGTAGCCTGGCGTGTGTGACGGCGTGAGGTCTTGTCCGAGAGCCGGATGCGGGAGATCTGCATGTCCGGTTCGATGAGCGGGGTGTGGAAACGGGGTTAGGGTGAAGTTATTCGGGCACCGCCAGACGAAAGGGGCGGCAACAGACAAACCGAACCTACCGCTACCGCGCCACATCTCGACTCTACCGGCCGCTGCCGAATGCCGTCGGGCAGAGGTCGGCCAAGAGCTGCCGCTCGTCCATACCACGAGGTTGCCATTCGAACGGCTGGTCCACTCCGAAACCTGCCCGATGCCCAATGCGAGCAGCTCGGCCATAGCTGACATTCAGGAGTGGGCCTTGGTCGGTCAGCTTCAGGACACTCTCCGGCCGTTCGCACCTCAGCGGTCGTGAGCGACGCGTCTCGCCGGCGCCAAGTGTACTGTCGACCCCTTTCGGTCCTTCGACGCGACGTGGTGAAATCGTCAGGTTTGGAGGGCGGATTCAAACGGCCATTCCATCGCGATGACGATTCGCGATGCTGGATACGCGTGGCTGCGAGCAACTCTCCGCGTCGAACTTACGGAGCGTTGTTCAAACGAGGTCAGGACGTCGCCGTGCCGCCACCTGCACACCAGTCACGTCCGTTTCGCAACCAGACCTAGAACCGCTTCGCGAAGCCTACCGTTAAACCGTGCGGGAGAATCTGCACGAACAGGGGTGTCTGCCATGTCGTGGTCAAGTATCCTACCGCCGTGCCCAGCGCCCAACCGGCGAGGACGTCGGTCTGCCAATGCGCCTGGCTTTTCACGCGTGCGATCGAATCATAGAGCGGCAACACCTCGAGTGCCCAAACCCACGGATCACGCCGACCATAGTTGACGATGAACGGCGTTACGAAACTCGCCTGAAGGGTGACTTCACCACTGGGAAAACTCTTTCCGCCGCTGAACCATTGGTTCGGTCCCTGGCCAGCGCTGGGCCGCTGGCGACCGAATGCATACTTCATGCCTTGAGCAGCGACCGCCGATATCGCCGTAGCGTCGGCCGTTTGCCAGAATGTATGGCCCAGTTCGTTGTCGTTCCCAAGCCACAGAGCCCCACCCGCCGTCGTGGCTATCACGGCGTATTCAAGTGCGAGCTGAACATTGCGGTTCCATATGCCGCTCTGATCCAGCGCGACTTCGTGATCGATCCCGCCGGCATATGCGCCCGAAAAAGTGAACGCCGTGATTGCGGCGGCCCCGCACCGTCTCCCTGTCACCCTGATTCCAGAAGTCATCGATCTCATTTTCGCCCTCGCGCAGCAGTGTGGCGAAAGGTTCGCGCAACTACCTTTCTGCAGTTACTTTAAGACGCAACGTGAATGACGATCGCGGGCCGCGCCATGATCGCCGGGTCATCGTGGCGACGATTGAAGGCAACTTCAGTCCGCCCCGGATCTATTCAAACCTTCCGATGCTACAACTGGCGCCTCGAAGCGTAGCCGTCCGCAGGAGGAACTGCCGTCAGCGTACCAACGCGACGGGATGCGCAGCATGGTGGTCGAATACGGTGAAACACATGTTGCACAAGATCGTACTAGACCGATCTGAAGGAAACGTTAAGACTCGAAACGTTTCCAATGCTTAGGGAGCTAAGCCATGTCACGTCAGCATCGAATTGATCGTGCCGGGCATATTCTCGCGATGGAACCAGAGGCGGCTTGAAAGGTCCTGTTAGCGCGGCACTTAACGACATGTCGAACCAATGTCGTCGGGCCCGGATCTCTGGTTTACCCTGGCCAGTGGCTGCCTAGGAAATCCCCAAATCCATGAGCAGGACGGCCGGCCAGCATGAGTGCTTACGTCGCTAGACCGGCCTCAAGAGAAATGGCTGGTGTTGAAATGGAAGAGACATTCGAGTGGACCGGTCGCCGAATGGCCCAATGGCGGGAGATGGCCGGTCACTGCTACATGCAATTGACACACGCAGCCCCAACTTCGCAAGGCTGCGGCCGGCAGCACGCGTTAAGGGTTATTCGACGTCTGCTGTCATTCACATGGCTGTGAGTGTGCCGCGGCGCGTGTGGGCAGACGTCGAATAACCCTTAACGAGAAGACTCATTCGTTAGTAACGGGAGCTGACATTCGCCGGCACCGGTTTGCGAATGTCAGCAAAGCGACGGGCAGCCGCGGCACGCTGCCCGAGCGGCGAGCGTCAGCTCAGGCCGACAACCTGGCGGCCGCCGCTGACTCACGGATGACCGTTGGACCTCGAAGCGGCCATTGATCTCGCGTCGGTCCCAGCGGCGGCTCAGGGTCGGCACGAGCCTGTCGCGTCACGCAGTACCCGGTTAGGAAAACTCACTACACGGGCCGCGCTGGCCCACTTCACCGCGCGACTGGTTTAGTCGATCCGCCCGAGGCCTGGAGTTCCTGAGTCCGTATCCAACCCACAACCTGAAGCGTTTTGGCGATTACAAGCTGCGCATGAGCAGGCCGCAGGAAGGCTGGACCCGCGATGCGCTGTTGGCCCAAGGCCGCCCATACTGCGGGACGGAACGGCCCAGTATCTCAGCCCGGATGATGCTAGGCTATGGCGAGTCCGCGGGGATGGTCAACTCGCATGGGCATGGCCGTTGTGCGCGTCCCGCTTCAGTCAACGGAAAGAACAGGAGGGTGTATGAAAATTGGCATCATTGGCGCGGGGAATATAGGGAGGGTGCTGGCGCTGCGCTGGGTCGAACAAGGGCACGAGGTGCTTATCGGCAACTCGCGCGGGCCGGATACGCTCGCCGATGTCGCCCGCGAAACTGGCGCGAAACCAGCCGAACTCGCGGATGTGGTCCGCGGTGCAGCAGTGATCGTGGTCACGATTCCCGAAAAGAAGGTGCTCGATCTGCCTGCCGGCCTGTTCGACGACGTGCCGGAAACCACGGTTGTAATCGATACTGGCAATTATTATCCACGCGAGCGCGATGGCCGCATCGACGGGATCGAGTCCGGAATGACGGAAAGCGCGTGGGTCGCGCAGCAGATCGGCCGGCCAGTAATCAAGGTGTTCAACAGCATCTACGCGGATCATTTGCGCAATCTCGGCAAGCCGGAAGGCGCACCCGGGCGGATTGCGCTGCCAGTCTCGGGCGATAGCGCCGACGCCAAGGCGACAGTGATGCAGCTCGTCAACGAAGTGGGTTTCGATGCCGTCGATAATGGCGGTATCGACGACTCCTGGCGTCACCAGCCCGGCACGCCAGTCTATACGACGGACTTCGACACTGAAGGCCTGAAGGCCGGCTTGCGGAAGGCGGATCGAGCTCGTACTTCGCAGTGGACGGCCACGGACAAGAGCCCCGGCAGCTTCGATCAGCCTGCTTGAAGCCAGGCGACGACAGACTTGTCGAAGTCCGTTGCCGCGTGCTGGAAAGACGCGGCCAGTACGAGAGGTCCGTTGTGCGCTCGAGAGCGGACCTTTGGCCAACACGGTCGCAATAGCGGCTATGGGTCGGCTATCGCCCACCGCCGCTTGACGCAAACTGGGTCTCCCTTCCCTTGAAAGGAGATCGTGATGGAAGCGACAACCAACAACAGCGTCGCGCGTGTGCCATGGAACAAAGACAAGCTGACCGGGCAGAAGCCGCCGCTGAAGCTCAGGGAAATCTGGGCCATCCGGATCAGGCTGCAGCTCGGGGCGAAAACCCGTGATCTTGCGATGTTTAATCTGGCGATCGACAGCAAGCTGAGGGCATGCGACCTGACTAAACTACGAGTGCGCGACATCTGCCTCGGCTCCCGCGTTGCGCCCCGGGCGACTGTGATGCAGCAGAAGACGCAACGACCCGTGCAGTTCGAAATCACTGAGCAAACCAGGGAGAGTGTGGAAGTCTGGATAAAGGCCGCAGGGCTCTCACCTTCTGACTTCCTGTTTCCAGGCCGGATTCACGAATCGCCCCATCTATCAACGCGTCAGTACGCGCGACTCGTGCATCGCTGGGTACGCTCGATCGGTCTCGACGACACGGCATACGGCACGCATACGATGCGCCGGACGAAGGCATCATTGATATATCGCCGGACGAAAAACCTCCGTGCCGTACAGTTGCTGCTCGGACATACGAAGCTGGAGAGTACCGTTCGATATCTAGGCATCGAAGTCGACGATGCGCTTGAGATGGCCGAACAGACCGAGGTCTGAGCGGCAGGCGGCCGGCCTGCGATCGGTCGCTGTCCGGCCACCTAGCGACGTTCGACTAATGCAGCTGAATTGATGACAATCGACGATTGGGTGGCTTGGTCGAGGTCCGCCGATGGTCAGCAGACAGAAGCAGACTGCGCGAGAGCCACACCGACGGGCGGCTGTGAGCCCGGCGATCGACGTGTATTGGGCGGATTCAACCGGAAGGCGGAGAGCAAATGCTCGGCTTCTCCGCCATCTAATGTCGAGAGGCGAACCTACGACTTCTTCACATCCTTTGCCGCCGGCTTTGCCGCAGGGGCAGGCTTGCTCTGAACAGCGGCATGCGCAAGCGGCACAGCACCGGGCATCGAATGGTTCTGTGCAACACCCGGGTGGGCCGGCCCACCAGGATGTTCGATCGGCCCGTGCGCCGCTATCGCATGGTCGGGCAAGTGGCCGCCGTGATTCATCATGACCCTGTGAAGTTCGTCCCTACGATGGAAGACGTCTTCCCGATGATCGCCATGGGCGTAGAAGCGCCGGTGACGCACTCCGTCCGGGCCGACCACCCAGATATACGTATTGCCGCCGAATATCACCACATCGCGGTCGACAACGGTAGAGATGTAGATGTCAGTTGGCATCGGCTGATAAACCTCTTCGACCACCACGGGCGGCGGCGTTGGGGGCGGCGGAGTCAGTGCGCCCGCCAATACTTCGTTCACCTTGTTCGGATCGATAACGAGTTGGCCCTGCTCGTTGGTCGCACATCCCGCAAGGAACGTCGCGCAAGCGAACGACGCTAAGGAAATTCTCAATGTTCTTTTCAAATATATCCCCGGTTACTGGCATTTTTAAATGCTCTTTTATATAACGGCTGCTCAGCTACCGTCCTTGACGGTCCGGGAGGGATATTTATCTGATGAATATTACCCGCCGTTACGCGCTCGCGAATGTCCGCTACCTAGAAAATTGACTGGCTCTTGTGGGTCGTGTTATGCCTATTGCATCGCGCACGCGCCGGACGCGATCGCCGCGCTCGATCGTCGGGCGGTACGCGGCCACTTTGAGACATTCGAGGTGGTATCGAAGATTGCCGACAATCTGACTCAATGTCAGAACGATTCAACGTTACACTTCCCCGATCGACCGGGGCTTAGTCTAGCCACGTTATTCGACCTTAAGCGCGTTGGCCGACGCGGGGCTCAAGCCCGTAATCTAGCACCTGGTTTTTCTTCACTCAGTCCCCCGCGCAAACGGGGTGGCACAAAAAGCCCCATAAGAAGGCGCCAAGCGCTGAGATATCGGCATGCATGCGCGACGCCAACTGCTTCTTCAGACACGGCGACTCACGCGTCTCCGGTCGGCTCCGCGGGTCGTTGGCGGCCATTCCGCATGCATGCGGAAATGGGGCAGTATGTCACGTCCAGAACAACCTCGGCCCGCGCGACGCGCATGGAATCCGACAATCCGGGCGTCGCTTTTTGGGCTCTCTTGATATACGTCAAGAGCGCCAGTCGCGCGCACGGCAGGATATCCGTGGGAAGTCTTCCGGCAAAGTTTGGCCGAGCAGACGCCTTGTCCGGTGACACGATGACGGCCTTGTTGGCAGGAGAGCGCCCAATGTCTCTCAGAATTCCCATCCTTGCGGTGTTGTTCATGATGCTGGCGTCTCCGCTTCAGGCTGCAAGTGAGGAGTTGCGCCCGGAAACGCCCATCCTCCTTGAGTCGGTGCTGGACACGGCCCCGGTCGAGATCGACGGTCAGCTCCTGTTCAGCGTCCGAGGGGTTTCGTCCTTTCCCGCCGAGCAGCGCGCCGAGGCCATCAGGGGAAGAATCGAAAAGGTAGCGGCAGACCCCTCATTCCCGAGCGACGGGTTGAGCGCCGAAGTTGTGGAGAACGTCACGATGATCATGGCCGGGCAAGCTACGCTGATGATTGTGAGCGAAGCGGATGCCCAGTTGGAACACACGAGCCGCGACCATCTCGCCACACTGCATCTGATGCGAATCCACCGGGCCATCGACGAATACCGGCAGTCCCGTAGAAGCGACGCCCTGGTCAAGGCGGGGCTGTATGGGGCCGGAGCCACGGCCCTGCTAGTGCTGGCGATCGCAGTTCTGCTCATGCTCAACCGGTGGTTGGACAAAGCGCTTTCCCGACTTCTGAAGAGTCGTGTCCACGCCGTCGGCATCCAGTCTTTTGAGATCCTCCGTTCCGAGACCATCTGGAAGGCATTTCATCGCCTGATGCTTGTGATTGGCGTCGCGACCATTATTGTGTCAGCGTATGCCTATTTGCATTACGTACTTGGGCTCTTTCCATGGACTCGCTCCATCTCCAATGGCCTGTTCACCCTCGCCGCTGGCGCGGTCGAGCATATGGGAAAATCCGTGGGCGCCAATATCCCGGACCTTCTCATTCTGGGCATCATCTACTATCTGTCCCAGTTCGTCCTGCGCCGGATAAGGCGCTTCTTCGACGCGGTGGCGCAGAAGCGTGTCACCTTTGCCCAATTCGAGCCGGAATGGGGCCTCCCGACCTACAAGCTTGTCCGGGTTTTGATCCTGGCCTTCGCGCTTGTCGTCGCCTACCCGTACATCCCTGGCTCCGAGTCCGCCGCCTTCAAAGGGATTTCCATCTTCATCGGTCTAGTGCTCTCGCTCGGCTCCTCGACAGCGATTGCCAATCTCATTGCTGGCTACCTGATGACTTATCGAAGGGTGTTCAAGGTCGGCGACCGGGTGAAGGTGGGGGACGTGACCGGCGAGGTGATCGCCATCCGCCTCCAGGTGACCCATCTGCGGACGGTCAAGAACGAAGAGGTCACGATTCCCAATTCCCAGATCCTGAACGGCGACGTAACAAACTTCAGCTCCCTGGCCGGCACCCGAGGATTGATCCTCCATACCACGGTCGGAATCGGGTACGAGACCCCCTGGCGACAGGTGGAGGCGATGCTGCGCATGGCCGCAGAGCGAACTTCGCGGGTGCTCGGGGAGCCGCAGCCGTTCATCCTGCTAACCAGGCTGGGGGATTTTGCGGTCACTTACGAACTGAATGTCTATATCCGTGACCCGAATGGGATCGCCCGGATCTATGCGGACCTGCACCGACACATCCTCGATGTCTTCAACCAGTACGGAGTGCAGATCATGACTCCTGCCTACGAGGGCGATCCCGACGAACCGAAGCTTGTACCGCGGGAGCAGTGGTATGCGACACCGGCATCGTCCGATCAAAGGGAAGAAACTGAGAACGCGGAAAGCGGCTCGTCATAGCGGCACTTAGGCGCGAGAACGCAGAGGTAACGAAGGCCACCCCGGCGCGACGGCTCAACCCACGGTTTTCCGTGCGGGCAAAAGGGTGGCGTTTTCTGTTGTCGAGCTACGAGGCATGCGCGTGCTGCAGTCGCTGCCGCAACCGGGAAAGCGCCGCCGCACCGCCCGGATCGCGATGGACCGTGTAGCTCTGGATGGCGAACCGGGAGCCGGCGATGTCGTCGTTCGTAGGATCCGGCAGCGTATCGGCGAACTCTCGGCTCCATTCGGTGCACGCGAGATCGCCTGAACTGCCGGGCCGGTCTGCCAGACACTCAGCAACCAGACCCAGTCGAAGCCTCTCCCGGCAATACGATGCCGTTCGGCGTCGGGGATGTCGTCGAGCGTTGCGCGCCTGCCGAGCGTACGAGACAACTCGGTCAGCCAGACGCGAGTGTTGATCTGATTCAGCATCGGGTAGCGGACGTCGGGCATTTTCCTTTCGTCACTTCTCGCCGGGTTCTTCGCCGCCCACTTGTTCCCTGACGATCCGTGCCATTACGCGCCCACGGTCGGTTTCCAGGGCGGCGTTCGCGTCCACACGTCCGAACAGGTCGAGGAGCGGGGCGACGAGGCCCGTCCAGCCAGTCTGGTGACTGGCCCCGAGGCCCGCGCCATTGTCACCGTGGAAGTACTCGTAAAAGAGGATCAGGTCGCGCCAGTGCGGATCGTTCTGGAACTTTTCCGTTCCGCCATAGACGGGCCGCTTGCCGCCCGCATCGCGCAGGAATGTACCGGTCAGGCGCCGGACGAGTTCCTGCGCCACTTCGAAGAGCGTCATCCGTTGCCCGGACCCGGTCGGGCATTCCACCTTGAAATCGTCGCCGAAAAAGCTATACAGATTCACCAGCGCGCGGACAATCAGCAAGTTGATCGGCATCCAGACCGGACCGCGCCAGTTGGAATTGCCGCCGAACATGCCGGTATTCGATTCAGCCGGCAGGTACTGCACCTTGTACTCCTGTGGGCCGACGTGGATCACATACGGATGGTCCAGATGATAGCGGGAGAGCGAACGGATGCCGTGCGGCCCCAGGAACTCGTTCTCGTCGAGCATGTAGCCGAGCACCCGTTCGAGCTTGCGCTTGTTCAGGATCGACAGAAGCCTCCGCTCCTTGTAGCCGATGAAGCCCGCATCGGTCGGGGCAACGTGCGCGATCAATTCGGGGTAGCGCTTTCGAAACTGCGCGATCAGTTCCACGAGCTTCGGATAGCGCGTGAGCGACTGCGCTTCGAACACGGTCGACGCACACAGCGGCAGCAGCCCCACCAGCGACCTGATCTTCAGGCGCGTCGTCCGGCCGTCGGGGAGTCGCAGCAGGTCATAGAAAAAGCCGTCCTGCTCGTCCCACATCTCGTCCTCATGTTCGCCGCGCCGGTCCATCGCATAGGCGATCCACATGAAATGTTGTACAAATTTGAAAGCGACTTCCTCGTAGATCGGGTCGTATTCGGTCAGATTGATCGCCATCTCGAGCATGGTCTGGCAGTAGAACGCCATCCACGCCGTCCCGTCCGCCTGCTCGAGCGAGCCGCCGGTCGGAAGCCGCGCGCTGCGATCGAACACGCCGATGTTGTCGAGGCCCAGAAAGCCGCCGGCGAAGACGTTGCGACCCGATGGGTCCTTGCGATTTACCCACCAGTTGAAATTGAGCATCAAGCCCTGAAACGAGCGTTCCAGGAAACGCGGGTCGGCCCGTCCCAGTTCTTTTTCGTATTTGTACAGCCAGAGCGTGGCGGCGGCATGCACCGGCGGATTGACGTCGCTGAAGTTCCACTCGTAGGCTGGAATCTGGCCGCTTGGATGGACGTACAGGCTACGAAGCATCAGCAGCAGTTGCTCCTTCGCGAAATCGAAATCGACGAGCGCCAGCGTAATCGTGTGGAAGGCCAGGTCCCAGGCCGCGTACCACGGATACTCCCACTTGTCCGGCATGGAGATCACGTCAGCGTTCAGCATGTGGAACCACTCGGAATTGCGCACATCGCCCCGGGCGGCGTCGAGCAACGGATGACTTCCGTGCTCGCGCAGCCAGTGTTCGAGGTCGAAGTAGTAGTACTGCTTGCCCCACAGCATTCCGGCCAATGCCTGGCGGTGCACCCGGCGCTGATCTTCGGTCAGCGAATTGGGCGCAATGCGCTCGTAGAACTCGTTCGCATCGGCGAGGCGGCTATTGAACGTCTCCTCGAAGCCGCCGAAGGCGTCGTCCAGTCTCGATGCCGTCAGGCGCAAGCGAACGGTCGCGCTGCCGCCGGCGGGTACGTCGCGCACGTAATGGGCGGCGGCCTTGGTCCCCGTCCTGGCGGGATTCACGGCGTCGCGCTGCCCCGAGATGACGTAGGCGTGGAACGCATCCTTGACATAGGGCGACGTGTTCGGCTGATTCCATAGACGCTGCGCATTGCTCTCGTTTTCGGTGAAAAGTGTCTCCGGCGCGCCTTCGCAATGGAGCCAGTACTCGCCGAGATCGTGATGCGTGGCGCGAATGGCGCCGGGACCTTCTTCGTGCAGCGAGGGCTTGCAATCGTCCTCGCCCCACGACCATGTGTTGCGGAACCATAGCATCGGCAAGACCCGCAGTCGCGCTGCTTCCGGTCCGCGGTTGTGAATGGAAATGCGCACGAGGATGTCTTCAGGAGCCGCCTTCGCGTATTCCACGAACACATCGAAATAGCGGTCATCGCTGAAGACGCCCGTGTCGAGCAGTTCGTACTCCATTTCCTCCCGCGATCGTTTCCGGTTGGTCTCGACCAGATCGCGGTACGGATACTCGCGCTGCGGATACTTGTAGAGGTACTTCATGTACGAGTGCGTCGGCGTGCTGTCGAGGTAGAAGTAATACTCCTTCACGTCCTCGCCATGATTGCCCTCGCTGTTGGTGAGGCCGAAGAGGCGCTCCTTCAATATCGCGTCGCGTTCGTTCCAGAGTGCCAGCGCGAAGCACAGCCGCTGTTGGTCGTCGCACACTCCGCCGAGCCCGTCCTCACCCCACTTGTAGGCGCGTGAGCGCGAATGGTCATGAGTGAAGTAGTTCCAGGCGTCGCCGTTATCGCTGTAGTCTTCTCGCACCGTTCCCCATTGCCGCTCGCTGAGGTAGGGCCCCCACTTCTTCCACGGCACGTGCGCCTCACGAGAGTCGTTCAGGCGCTTTTGCTCCGCTACGTCGACGATTACAGGGCGCATGCTTCTCCTCCGTTACGGCTGAATGAACTCGACTTGACCCGGCGCGCGAGGAAGCAACTCGAGCATCGGCGGTACATCGGCATGGGTGGCGTTATGCGCGTTTGGTCTCTTCAAGACTTCGAAGCATTTCGGCGGCATTTCTGGATCGTCTTCGAAGTACGTGATGGCGCCGTCAGGCCTCTTTTGTATTTGTTGTAGACAATCCCGTGCTTCGACGCGTACGGCCAATCGTGGGATTTTCCGCAAATCCTTTCCCAATGTAGGCGCTAGCACGAAGCAAGGCAATACGGCATTGAGGGTTCGGAGGGGTAACGACTGAGCCTGCTGCCGTAACACGAATCGCTGGCTGAGTCGGCAAGCTCAATCAAGGAGAGAAGCAACGAAGGCAGAAGCGGGCGTGTTACAGGCTCCCGTCTAGGCTGGAGGCGGAGCGGACGGTTGCCAGGCGCGAAGGCAGGCATGAGCAATGATTCTTTGCTGGCGCACCGACCGGGACGCCAGTATTGCAGCGGCCTCGTTCAGGACTCAACCGACTTCCTGTTCCCGAGCAGAATTCACGACTCTCCGCACTTATCGACTGCTGACCGGCTCGCGTCTTCTCCACTGCGGTAGCGAACATTCGATCGCCGAACGCTTTGCTAGGCCGCGCGGAGAGCACCTGGTTGCACATCGGGGAAACCGCTCGGCTTTGAATAGGGCTTCGTCGGTGGTTTGAGCGAGAGCACCGCAGCGCTTTGAAATTGCGGGCGGGTGGGACCATGGACCTATTGCCAGTGCGCTGCGCTTAACCTACGTTTTGTCAGTTGACGAAAAGAATCGAATGTCCGCATTCGTTTGGCGGGAGAAGCGATGTCGTACGCGCAACAATTGGCAGACTGCGGCGCACTGCTACGCAAGGCGAGCATGGGCGTACTTTTGGCGCTTCTCGTCATCGCTGTGTTCGGCGTCCCGTTCTTCACCGAACCGGGCACCGTGGTCAGCCGAATTGTGCAGGACCTGCTTCTCTCGTTGGTCCTCCTGACCGGCGTGGTATCGGCAACAGACCGACCCAGAGCCTTCCTGCTGATCGCGCTCGTCGCTCTCCTCGCTATCATCGTCCGTTGGGCCAGTTGGTCGGCTCCGGCCAATCTCACATTCGCGGTACGTGACGCAAGCACTCTCGCTGCCGTTGCGCTGATTAGCGTGGCCACTGGAATGAATGTGTTCGTTCCAGGTAGGGTGACATTTGACCGAATCGACGGAGCTATTGCTCTTTATATATTGATAGGCGTACTTTCGACCCAGGCTTACCAACTCGTCAGCATCCTTGTTCCCAAGGCGTTTTACAGTGCATCACTCCACTCGAATGCATTGGACCGCTCGATCTGGATCTATTTCAGTTTTGTCACGCTGACCACGGCAGGTTATGGCGACATTCTGCCCGTCGCGCCGCAGGCAAGATCGCTCACGCATCTCGAGGCGCTAATTGGCCAACTCTATCCGGCCATCGTGCTTGCGCGACTTGTGTCATTGCACGCAGCGGGTGGTGATTCCGGCGCATCCAAATCGTGATGGCGTAGGCCGCGCGCTATCGTTGTCAAAGGTTGACGTGCTTACCCGCGCAGCGGCACCGCGCGCCTCATGGGGCTCAGGCAGAAGCGCCGCGGGCTGCTTTGCACTCCATTGCCGCCCTTGACTGAATGACGGATCGACGGGTCGGCTGCGGAAGTGCGAAGCCGACCCGGGTTGAGCAAGCCACGTTTGACTTCGACCTTCCGGGATCGGCCACTTTGAGACATTCGAGGTGGTATCGAGATTGCCGACAATCTGACTCAATGTCAGAACGATTCAACGTTACACTTGCCCGATCGACCGCGGCTTAGTCTAGCCACGTTATTCGACCTTAAGCGCGTTGGCCGACGCGGGGCTCAAGCCCGTAATCTACCACCTGGTTTTTCTTCACCAAGTCCCCCCACGCAAACGGGGTGGCACAAAAAGCCCCATAAGAAGGCGCCAGGCGCTGAGATATCGGCATGCATGCGCGACGCCAACTGCTATTCTTCAGACACGGCGACTCACGCGTCTCCGGTCGGCTCCGCGGGTCGTTGGCGGCCATTTCGCATGCATGCGGAAAGGGGGCTGTATGTCACGTCCAGAACAACCTCGGTCCGCGGGACGCGCACGGAATCGTGAGCAGTCCAACGGACGCATCTGGCTTGCCACTGGCATTTCGCTGACTGGACTTTGCCTGACAACCGTGGCGTTCGCGGCGGGCAGCCTTCCGCAGGGCGGCCATTACGTCGCTGGCACCGGCACGATAGCGGGCGCGGGCAACAGCCTCGTGATCACGCAACCCAGTTCGACACGCGGTGTGATCGACTGGAACAGCTTCTCGATCGGCCGGAACAATAGCGTGACGTTCAACAACGGCGCTGGTGCGACGCTGAACCGGGTGACGGGTGGCTCGCTCTCAGCGATTCTCGGCACGCTCAGTGCCACGGGCAGCGTGTACGTGATCAATCCACAAGGCATCGTCGTGGGTCGATCCGGCATAGTGGCGACGGGCGGACGCTTCGTTGCATCCACGCTGGACACATGCAACTGCGCGTTCATGAACGGCGGCGCGCTTACCCTGTCGGGCAACTCGGACGCGGTAGTCGTGAATCTCGGGAAGATCAGCTCCAGTGGCGGCGACGTGTTCCTGCTCGCCCGGACCGTGATCAACGCTGGAACTGTCAATGCGCCTGAAGGCGCGGCGGAATTCGCGGCCGGATCGAAGGTGCTGCTGCAGGACTCGTCGAGCGGCCAACAGGTATTCGTCCAGGCGGGCAGCGCGGGCAATGTGATTGATTCGGGTACCACGCGCGCCGCGCAGATCAGCCTGCAAGCCGCGGACGGCAACGTGTACGCGCTCGCGGGCGGCGGCGCGCGCATCCGTGCGACGGGCACGGCGACCCGCGAGGGCCACGTGTGGCTCGTGGCGGACGACGGCACGGTGTCGCAACAAGGCGCGATCGTGGCGAAGAACGCTGACGGCCGCGGAGGCACGGTTGATACCAAGGCAGCGCAACTGTCGTTCCAGAGAGGCGCCGCCGTGTACGCCGGTCGATGGAACATCGCGACGCCATCGCTCACCGTGGACGCCTCAGTCGCGCGTGCGCTCGAGCGCAGCCTGAACGCGGGCAGCACGGTCGACCTCACGACCACCGGCGCCAATGGTGCGGCCGGAGACCTGCAGATCGCATCCGATATCGACTGGCACGGTGCGTCGGCGCTGACGCTCGCGGCGTACCATAACGTCGCGCTTTCGTCGGGCGCGAAGATCCGCGACACGGGTTCTGGTGACCTCACGCTGCGCGCGGACGCGACGGGCATCGATAACGGCGGCAGCGTGACGAACGGCGGCACGATCGACTGGTCGAAAAGCACCGGGACGGTCAGCGCGCTGTACGACATGAACGGCACCTACGCGCCGGGGACGCTGCTCGCCAACACGACCTGGACGGCACCATCCAACAGCGGACTGATCACGCAGATCACCGGCTACCGGCTCGTCAATTCGCTGGAAAATATATCGCTCGATCTTGCCGGCGACTATGCGCTCGGCAAGGACTTCGACATCAGCACGCCACGATGCTGCGCAGGCCTTTATGTGCCGATCGGAACAGGCGCCACGCCGTTCACCGGGCAGTTTGATGGCATGGGCCACACGATCTCGAATCTGAATGCGTGGCAGAGTGTTCCCGCCACAAGCGATCCGGCGAATTTCGAGGCAGCGAGTGGTCTGTTCGGTGTGATCGGTGCGACGGCTGTCGTTCGCAACGTCAGCGTAAATGGCTTCGTCAGCATCAGCGGCTATGGCTCCTTTGGCATCCTGGCCGGCGTCAACGACGGCCTGATCGCGCACGCCCAGACGAGTGGCAGCCTTTCGCTGTCTAACGGTTTCGTCTCGATCGGTTCGATCAGCGGCGGCCTGGTGGGCTCGAATTACGGCACGATCACACGCTCGTCCAGCGACGCGTCGATGGTGAGCGAGGGCGTGTTGGGCGGCCTCGTCGGATACAACTTCAGCACCGGCGTGATCCGGCAGTCGTACGAAGCGCAAAGCCCGGACATCCCGCCGACGTCCGGGACGGGCACAGTGAATGCCGTTGCTCACACTCAGGGCGCCGGCGGTCTAGTAGGCACCAACGACGGTCTGATTACGCAGTCATATGCGACCGGGACCGTTACGTTCACGCCCGACTACTGCGGTGGTGGCGGCGGCGGGCTCTGCTTTGGCCGGGGGAGCGCCGCGCTCGTTCAAAGCAACACCGGCACGATCGAGCAATCCTTCGCGACGGGCAACGTCATCCAGGAAATTATCCCAGGCTTGGGGCCGCCCGCGCTCGGTGTTGCGACCAGCAATACCGGCACGATCGCCAACGACGTCTTCTGGGACACGCAGACAACCGGAGCCACGGTCGGCGTGGGCACGGGTACCCCCGTGCCGATCGCGAATGGACTCACCACCGCGCAGATGAGCGTGCCATTGAGCTTCGGCCCGACGTTCGACTTCAGTTCAACCGGCGTCTGGGCATTGCCGGCCGGCGCGACCCATCCCGTACTGCGTTGGCAACTCGATCCTTGAGGGGGCCGATTACTCCGACGCGGCTCTCGGTTGCCGTGGTATCGCCAGTGCGCGGAACCGGTTTCCTGAATGGCCAGATCCCGCTTGGCAACGGACGGCTGCAAATCCAAAGTCGGATGTCTCGTTGGGGTCGACTTGCGACGATCATCCGCTGCGGGCCGGCAAGCGGTTCTCAATTCAGCTATCGGACCGGGTTCGGGCTAGGAGCCGCCATTCGCCGTCGCCGCTACACGGTCATTCGAGCGGCGGCTCCGCCTCAAGCAGCGGACCTTCGCGAGCCGAGAGTGTCAGGCGTGTGATCGACCAGACTCGCCATTCAAGCCGTCACAGAAACTCGCTGTCGAGTAGCTACATGCCGCTTTCCCATAACATGGCCGGTCTACGGTTCGCTGTCGTGCCCCAACGTTTCCTGGAGAAAGGCGATAAAACTCGCCAGCTTCGGTGGCATGTGCGCATCGGGCAGGTGCACCACATGGATGGGCCAGGTCTGCGCCGGCCAGTCGGGGAAAAGACGAACGAGCCGGCCCGCGTCCAGATCTTCCTGCAGCATTACCTGAGGTTGAAAAATCACCCCCAGTCCCGCGAGGGCGGCTTCGCGAAGCGCTAGGCCGCCATTGACGTCGAGACGCCCGCGCACCGCGATGCGCTCCACGCCATTGTTATCGGGACGTGGGAAACGCCATTCACGTTCGGGTCCAGTCGCGACCATGAAAGCGAGGCAGTTGTGCTGTACCAGATCGGCTGGCACCAGCGGCTGCCCGTGGCGCGCCAGATAGGCCGGTGATGCGCAGGCGATACGCGGCGAATGGGTCAACGGCCGCGCAATCAAGCCCGAGTCCGGCAGTACACCGGCGCGGATGGCGGCGTCGAAACCTTCTTCCGCCAGATCGACGAAGCGATCGCTTAGGGACAGCTCGACCTGAACCTCAGGATAGCGGTCGAGGTACGCGGCAAGCGCCGGTACGAGCACACGCGTGCCATAGATAGCAGGGCAACTCACCCGCAACCGGCCACGCGGGCTGCTCTGCATTTCTCGCGCATCCAGCTCGGCGAAATCCACCATCGCCAGAATTTCGAGGCATCGCGCGTGATAGCGCATGCCGAGTTCGGTCAGGCTTTGACGCCGCGTGGTGCGATTCAGCAACCGGCCTTCGAGGCGTCGCTCCAACTCGCGAATATGGTTGCCGACCATCGTGGGCGTCATACCGCTGCCTTCGGCCGCGGCGGTAAAGCTGCCGCGTTCGACCACGCGTGCAAATATTGCCATGCTGCTGAATCGATCCATTCGCAAGCTCTATTAATGAGTGTTCGAAAAGATTCGGAGTTTATCAAGTCAAGCTAATGAATAATACTAGGGTCATGGCTTCAACTACAACCACAGCGAGGACTCAACCATGACTATTGCAAGCATGAAGCTTCGGCATCAACACGTCGTCCTGCTGGGCGGCACCTCGGGAATCGGCCTTGCCACGGCTGAAGCCGCGCTGGCAGCCGGCGCCTCGGTGAGCGTTGTTTCATCGCGCAGTGAGCGAGTCGCCAAAGCCGTCGCGAGACTCGGCGATCGGGTCAAGGGATACACGGTCGATCTGAGTAACGAGTCCGCCGTGCGCGCGCTGTTCGGGCAAGTCGGCGCTTTCGACCATCTGGTCTATAGCGCGGGGGATTCGTTGCGAACCGGGGCGCTCGCCGACATGGACCTCGCTACCGTGCGTCAGATTTTCGAAGTGCGAGTCTTCGGCGCCATTGCCGCCGTCAAACATGCGGCGCCGTATCTCCGTCCCGGCGGCTCCGTGGTGTTGACCAGCGGTATTGCGAGCTTGCGGCCACAAAAGGGGTGGGCGGCGCTGGCCAGCGTCTGCAGCGCGAATGAAGGTCTCACACGGGCACTCGCGGTGGAGTTGGCGCCCATTCGCGTCAACCTCGTGAGTCCCGGTTTGGTGCGCACGCCGCTGTGGGATGACTTGCCCGAACTCGAGCGCGAAGCGCTCTACGCCGCGAGCGGCGCGGCCCTGCCAGTCGGTCGTGTCGGCGAGGCGGAGGACCTCGCGCAAACGTACGTCTATCTGATGACCAATCGCTATGCTACGGGACAGACCATAATTGTGGACGGCGGTGGCGTGCTGGTCTGATTAGTAGCGCGCTCGAAGAAAACGATGACCGCTACACCCGGCGGATTCAACCGGTCGATGCAACACAATGAACGTCGCATGAGCGGCGGGATTGCTGACAATTCCGCGAGGTCCGAGGGACAATTGACAGCCTTTCGTGTAAGGGTCACCCGGCGCGTTACACCGTTCTTCCTCCCAGCCGGAGATCAAGAGTGTCTTTGCATAACGTTGTGTCGCTGCGATTCACGTTACTGAATCGCGGTCAGCCTGGTGCCGCAAGCGTGCTTTTCTTGTTCTACGCGGTCATTCTCGCCTGTATTGCCAAAGGGTTGTTCGAGATTGTCAACTTCGCTGGTGTGGAGACGCAGACCGGAAATGCCAAGGTCTTAGCAAAACGAATCGTGCCCGCTCATTGGGAGTGGCAAACTCGTGGACGCTATTTGACGCGATACCTCGATCTGATCGAAAGCGCGGACCGGACCAGCCCGACGGGGTTCGATGTGAAGACCGTGCGGCTGTACGAGAAGATGGCCCGCTTGCGTCAGCAGATGCATGAGCTCAACCAGATCAAGAAGCAGTTGAAGAAGCAACCGGACAAACAGCTGTCGATGACGGATCCCGACGCACGATCCATGGCAACAAGCGGGAGAGGCTCCGGCATAGTGGGCGACAACGTTCAGGCGGCCGTGGACACGAAACATCACCTGATCGTTGGGCACGAGGTGACTAACGTAGGCAACGATCACGGACAACTCAGCAGAATTGCGCTGTCTGCGAAGGACGCGGTGGTCAAACCGAAGCTGAAGGTTGTTGCTGACCGTGGCTACTTCAGCGGCCCGGAGATACGGGCATGCGATCTGAACAAGATCAGTGCGTACGTTCCCAAGCCACTCACCTCCGCATCAAGGAAGAAAGGTCTCTTCACGAAAGCCGACTTTATCTTCGAGTCAAGCAACGATGTGAATCGATGCCCTGCCGGCGAGCGGGCCATTCATCGATTCAACACCGTTGAGCACGAGATGACTCTGCGGGTGTACTGGCCCAGCGCCTGCCCGCGCCGCCCTCTGAAGGAGCGATGTTCGCCCAGCGACTATCGCCGCATCCGACGATGGGAGCACGAAAAAAAATTGAAGCCATGCAGCGCCGGCTTGACCGGAAGCCCGATGCGATGACCATCCGTCGAAGTACTGTCGAGCATGTCTTCGGTACGCTCAAACACTGGTTGGGGCCCGCACACTTCCTGACCAGGACGCTTGAGCGAGTGAGTACTGAAATGAGCCTTCAGGTATTGGCCTACAACCTCAAGCGAGTCGTGAACATACTTGGCGTTGCGGGGACGATGAAGGCCATGAAGATGGCAGGAACCTGAAGCCCCGAGGGGCTTTCTTGTGCTAGCGATGTTCGATTGACAAGCTCGACGTATTAAACTCGATCGACCTGACCGGCAATCTCGCGCTCAGCAGCAAAAATGGCGTTTCCACACGCCCACGAGTACTGGTGGACATCCAATGTTGTTCAATATTTTGTCGATTGATAATCCATTGTCCGTGCCTCATCGCAGCAAGTAGCTAGCTACCCACGCGGAACTCTCTGGTGATGCCGGTATCCGTCGGCGGCCCAACCAATTGGGCCGCATTCCCCCATCGACAACTTTTAATGAGCGAGTCAAGCAATGGATCCCAGGTTCTACCGGTCGTGGCACCTAGCAAAATCGGACACCGAGTTCAAGATCGCCGAGTTCGAGTGGTCACTGATTCGGTTTTACGAATCGTTCAGCCGCTTCGTTCTGGCAACCGGCGTCGTTACGATTACAGCGAACGTCGATCTCAAACATCAGGAGCACGTAATCCTTCACGTCATCCGTATGCAGGACCGCCCCAAGACGAGCGCCATGATCGGACGATTGATGAATCGCGACGATATTCCCAATATCCAGTACAGCCTGAGAAAGCTGGAAGCCGCTGGATTGATCGAGAAGCGACAGGACACGAACAGCAAGACGTACTCGTATTTTGCGAGCGATCTGGGGATTCGATTGACGGACGAGTATTACAAGGTTCGAAAAGAAATACTGGTCCAGCGCCTTGGGGAAATCAACGACCCGGAGGAAAAGTTCGAGCGCTACGGGCGCTTCATGTCTCTGCTTACCGGGATCTACGATGAGGCAGCTCGCGACGCCGCCACCATCACCCCGCGGACTGAAAGAAGTGCGCCAGCCACCGGATCGGAGCCGAGCGTGATAAGGCGGAAAGAAACCTGAAACAGACCTGACCCCCGACGAAAAGCCTCCCTTCCCGGTGCAAAGTCCGGGGAAGGGGGCACAAGGCGCAGATCAGTCTTCGATCTGCTCCGTCTTATAGGTCATTCGCTTGCCGTCCGCCGCGCGCTTGAAGCGCAGGCTGCTGTCCTTTCGTGCGCCCGGCACGCCCCGTCCCGGTTTCGCGATGCCGCGATTCCATCGCGACGCCACCTTGCGCCAGGTGACGGCTGAAATGTCCGTTGCGACCATCTTCTCGTTCTCCCAGCCTGTGCCATCGCCGTAAAAGTCCTCCATCGACTCACGCGCATAGATATCGCAGTCGTTGAAGCCGTGCAGGGCCAGCGGCTCGTAGACACGCTCATAGCGGTACTTGTGCGCTTCCAGTTCCTCCGGAGTATTGCAAATACGTACGATCACCTCCCAGTACTCGTGTGTATCGTCGGTAATCGGCACGAACCACTCCAATTGGGTCATATGTTCGCCCGGCCAGTTCTCGACCGCCACGAGTCCCGGCAGCACAATCGAAGTCCGATAGGGCCGGCCTACGAGTCCGGCGACTTTCAGCCCGAGCTCCTTGTTTTCCAGCACCGGTTGCCATTTGTCCGTACCGAGCCATTGCAGCATGCCCTTGGGCCCGTCCGGGTCCTCGAGGACTTCCACGCAGTCTTCGCCGTTCGGCAACAGGCCAAGCGGCAGGACCCATTCCATCGCGTGAATGATGCTGTTGTCCTTGTGCAGCAGTAGATGTGCGTTGTCGATGCCGTTCTCGCACGCAATGCGCCAGTTCGTAAAGCCGATCCGGTGAATGCCCATCGCGACCGCGTTCTCGTCGAGCAGACTGGGCACGGCCGGCCACAGTGGGTGCGGGTAGCGGTCACTGTGCGTCGGAAAGCGCACCGGCAGGTCCTGTTCCAGCGGGGGAACGTCCGCGAGCGGAAAATCGTCGTCACGCACGAACACGAAGATCATCCCCGCTACTTCGTGCACCGGATAGCTCGTAATGCCGACCGTGCCAATTAGCCTGTCTTCCGGGTTCGCGATGATGGTCGCAAGATTGCCCGTTTCAAGGTCGAACGTGAAGCCGTGATACCAGCACGAGATCGTCTTCTTGTTGAAGCACATCGGCTTTTCGGAAAGGCGAACGCCACGGTGCAGACATTGATCCTTGAGCGCATGAACCTTGCCGTTCGCGCGCCGCAATACGATTGGAATCCCGCATATCTGCACGCCTTCCACCTGGTCCTCCACCAGTTCGCGGCTGAAAAGCGCCGGATACCAATGATTGACGAAGCCCCATGCAGCGTCCCTATAGGGCTGATACTGACTCGATGTACCACCATTGCCGCCGCTCACCGTGCGGCGGCGGATGATCGTCGGATCTGACATTACTTTGCTCCTTGATGAAATAGGGGGCCGCAGACTTGTTGTGAGCGCAGCCCCGTTGGTCAGACAGGTCAGGATGAACCGGGCGCGAACTCCAGGCCCTTATTGAAGCCAAATGCGTGACTACGTCGCGATCGGTACGGAGCGCTTCGTATAGGTCGACACCATCAGGTACGCCGCGACCGAAATCACAAACGTCGCCGGCGCGGAAAAGGAGTGGATCGATTCCGGTCCGCTCATCACGCCAATGCCAGCCGCGACCCCAACAAACCACGCGATCAGTCCGCCCGCGTTGAAGGTCGGCACGTCGCGCAGGGACGCTTCAACTGTGTCGTCGGAAGTCCGCTCCGACTTGTGCGAGAGGATATGAGCAAGCGCCACCGCCACCCACGCGACGACGAACACCCCTTGATACGCGAGCGCGAGCAGCAGCTTCGAGAAGATGCCGGACAGCATCAGCGCGTACACGATCGCGCCGACGGCGATCGTCCAGACGAATTTCGGCAGCTTCAGGCCGAGCCCCGCTTCGAACAGCGCCTGCGTGTTGATCGTCGCGAGATAGTAGTTTGCGGTGTTGATGCGCGTCTGCGTGACAACGAGAAACGCGAGTCCCCAGAGCCCCATCAGCTTGAGCAGCGCGAGCACGACCGACACCTCGGAAAGTGCACCTTGCCCGGAGATCGTACTGACGAGATAAATCCCGACGATGCCGTTCACCATGAATGTGACAATCCAGAACGGCATGCCGAAGTTGATCAGGCTGTGGTAGCGGGCATGCTGTTTTTTGCCGAAGCGGGCGAAGTCGAATGCGGCGAGCATGAAGAGCCAGACGCCCATGTAATAGACGAAGCAGTCCCACCAGCCGTTCGACACAGCTGGTCCTTTCGACGACTCGCCGAAATGCATCCACGCCGGGCTATAGCCACGCGTTGTCGTCGCTACGACCACTGCTGCGATCAGACCGGCCGCGTAAAAGGGCAGAAGCACACCGTTGAGCTTGTCGAGCCAGTTCTGCACGCTGCCGAAGACCAGAGGCACGCTATAGGCGACCACGATCAGGCACGCCAATGGATAGGAAACAGACGGAAAGAGACTGTTCAAGGCCACCGCGATGACCGAGCTCTCAAAGACGGCGTAGTAGATGACGGTTGCCGCGAATATCAGCGTGGCCAGCGCAGCGCCTGCGCTGCCGAACAGCACACGGGAGAAAAGCGACACGGAAAGGCCCGTGCGGATTGCATGGTTCGTCAGTACATAGTTCACGGCGGAATAGACGATCACCGACATCAGCATTCCGATCAGCGCGTTGGTCGTGCCGTAGTAAAGCGCCAGCGTTGCGCCGATGATCAGATACACCATCGCACTGCACAACCCCCACCAGGCCATCGTGAGTGCGAACTTCGGCATGCGCGAGCTGTCCGGCACCCGGACGGTTGAGACATCGACTTCGTCTTCCTGCGCCAATTCAATCGAGCTAGACATGACTCTCTCCAACGTAGCGCCATTCGGCGTATCAAAATGTTTAATTAGCGATGCCAACGTAAAATCAAGAGACTGCTTCCACTACTCATTCGCCCCTCGTGGCCGAGGGGCATTTCTCCGGAGCCGACCGGCACTCACTCAAACCGTTGACTCCGCCCCCAGGCTGAACGGCGACGCGACACGGGTCAGTTGGCCTGCCTCGTCATGCAGCGCGTTTGCGGCGGCCGCGGCTTCTTCCACCATCGCAGAGCTCGGTTGCACCGCGTCATCCATCTGCATTACCGCGCGATTGATCTGGGCGATGCCCGCCGACTGCTCCTGGCTCGCCGCCGAGATCTCGTCCACGATGGAGGCGACGCAACGGATGCTGTCGACCACCTCGTTCGTCGTCGCTCCCGCCTCGTGGACGAGCCGGCTGCCCGCACCGACCTTCGACACGGAGTCGTCGATCAAAACCTTGATTTCCTTCGCGGCTTCGGCCGAACGCTTCGCAAGACTGCGCACTTCGGAGGCCACTACCGAGAACCCACGCCCCTGATCACCTGCGCGCGCCGCCTCGACGACTCGTCGATCCACGCCATTGTCTCGACCACGCGCCCGACCGCAGCGCCGCCGCGAGCGGCCACTTCGGGGGCCGAACGGGCCGGCGGGTCTGCCTCGCGGGCGTTTTCGGCGTTCAGAGCTTGACCGTCCAACTCAGTTGCTCCATCGATGAAGCGGTCTCTTCTAGCGACGCCGCCTGCGACTCCGTGCGCGCCGACAACTCGAGATTGCCGCCGGCGATCTTGTTCGATTTCTTTTGCCTGATTCCACATTGATTCGTCGTCCCGGGCGTGACCGTTCAACGCCTGAACGCCCGCGCCGGGACGATGTCTCACTGTCCCACTGGCCGTATGGTCAACTGGTTGTTCACCGACACGACACCGGGCACACCTTGCGCCGTGCGCAATGCAAGCCGGATTTGGGACTGCTCCGGCACCCACCCCTGCAAAGTGAGCGTGCCGTCGTGCGCGCGTACTGCAATGCCCGACGCGTTGAGGCCCTTGGTGTGAGCCAGCGCGCGGCGCACTTTCTTCTGCAGTTCCCGGTTCGCTGCGCGCGCCGTGCTTTTGCTCTCGCCCGAAGCCGCGCTTGCAGCCGGCGTCGAAGCCGTTGCACTTGCTCCCTGAGCATTCGCACCGAAGACAACCAGCGCGAGGAGCGCGCCGCCGATATACCGTGCTGCACGATTCGATTTCATCGTTCTTTCTCCTTGTGTCCCGTGAGCCTGAAACTGTCGTTCAGGTTGTCATGCCGCCGTCGACGGACAGGGTGGTGCCCGTCACGTAGGCCGCCTTCTCGGAGAGCAGCCAGAGCACCGCGTCGGCGATTTCATGAGGCTGGCCGATGCGGCGCATCGGAATCATGTCGTCGAGCAGGTGCACATCGCCGTTGGTCGAGCGCATGTAGTTCGGCGTCTCGGTTGCGCCCGGACACACGGCGTTAATGCGGATACCGCTACCGGCATATTCCTTCGCGACTGCGCGCGTGAGGCCGACTACTGCGTGCTTGCTTGCAACGTAGTGAGCGATGCCATTCATGCCTCGCAAGCCGAAGATGGACGCGTTGTTGACGATCGCCCCGCCGCCCGCGCGCAGCATCGCTTCAACCTGATACTTGACGCCGTAATAGACGCCCTTGAAGTTCAGATCGATCACCCATTCCGACTCTTCGACTGGAGTCTGGTCGATGGGCTTGAAGTCTGCGTGGCCGCCCGCGTTGTTGAATGCGAAGTCGAGCCTGCCGAAGCGCGACTCGACGAATGCGACGAGCGCCTCGTTGTCCTCGCGACGCGAAACGTCGGCCGAGCGGATTTCCGCGCGCCCTCCGGCTCGCTGGATTTCGTCGCGCACTGCCGCAAGCTTTTCTTCACCACGCCCAGCGAGCACGACGATCGCGCCCTCGCACGCCAGCGCCAGCGCCGCCGCGCGCCCCATGCCCGAGCCGCCGCCCGTTACGAGTCCCACCTTGTCCTTCATGATCATGTTTAGCTCCGTTACTTCGTTCAGGCCACTTCGGCCACCTGCAGATCGCGTCGCAACACGACGGGTGCGCCGCCATGCATCTTCTTGTTGATCCACGCCGACAACGCCGAATCCATATAGTCGGCGTGGCCTGGAAACCAGTCGGCCAATGCCTGTGCGAGACGCTTGACGTCCTGCAGGCCGACCTGGCCAATGGCTGCGAGTGCGTTCACCTTTTGCACGGCCTCCATCACCCGTTGGTGCTCGTCGAGATGGCATTCGGCGGCGGGAAAATCGGTCTTTTCCATCCATTCCTGCTCGACTGCGAAGTGGGACAGCAGATGCGCCTCCACCGCCTGCAAGCAGGCCAGCGCCGTATGCTGCGTACAACCGGCGAGCGCCGTCACCACTTCGACAAACTCTTCGTGCGCGGCGTCGATCGGCGCGTGACCGAGCAACATCGCGTCGCTCCATTCCAGCGTTTCGGCGCGTGGTGCCCTGGGCGGCCCGTCGTGGGGATGTTCTGCTTGCTGACTCATTGTTTGCTCTCTCACTTCGTTTGCCGTTACCGCGCTGCCTGCGTCTCGGCGCCGATCAAGACCGCCACCATCACCGCCGGCACCGTGCCGCGATTACGCCACGCGTGGCGCGTGCCGTTCTGGATCACGATGTCGCCCGCCCGCAAATGACGAATCTCGCCGTCATCGAGTTCGAGCCACAGTTCGCCGGAAACGATGATGTCGTAGTCGACCGACGTGGTGCGGTGCATGCCTGAGCCATCGGGTTCGAACGCCTGGGCGAGGCCTGGCAGATGGGCTTCGTATTCCGCGCCAGCCGCAACCGGGTCGAAGTCGCCGGAATCGAGCGAGCTCTCGGGCGGGAACTGCACGACGAGCAGGCGCGTGCCATGCGGATCGGGCACGACCGACTGAATGCCGACCACCGGGTCCTTGCCGTCGTGCGGCAGGGGCGCCACGCCCTGCAGCGTCGCCCATGCCAGCGTAGTCTGGAAGCCGGGCACGGCTGCGTAGTCGTGCGTATTGGCGACGGGGCCATCGGAGACGATGACTGACTTGCCGTCTTTCTCGCCTGTCACGACGCGTCTTACCATGATGTTCTCCTGTTCGATTCGGGTTGTTTCATTGAACGATGACAACGTTGACGAAGCCACCAGCGCGTTTTTCCGCTTCCGAGAGTGCTTCGTTGGCCTGGTCGAGCGTGTAGCGGTGGTGTTCGAACACGCCGAGATCGAGCGTGCCGGCCGCGGCCATTGCAGCCAGGTCCTGGCCTTCGGCAACCGAGAACCAGAGTGAGCCGATCACGCTGACCTGCGCGCACATCATCTCGTGCAGGTTCAGCGGCAGCGGGTCGGTCATCGCGCCGATTTCGACGAGCCGGCCACCGCGCCTGAGTGCCTCCATGCTGTCGAGCGTGACCTGATGCGAGGCGCCTGGCGCGATCGCGTCGATGACCGCGTCGACGCCCACTCCGTCCGTCTGTTCACGGGCCCAGTCGGCCAGCGAGCCGGTGCCGTACGAAAACGTGCGGATGCGCTGCGGATCGAGCGCATGCACTCGGGCGAGAAGCGCCTCGTTGCGCGCGACGCACAGGATACGAGTCGCGCCCATCGCGCGTGCGATCTGCACGGCCCCCAGACCCAGCGTGCCACTTGCGCCCACGATCAGCACGGTCCGGCCCGCACCGACGCCTGCCTTGCGTAGGCCCGAATACGCGGTGCCGAGGTAGCCGAAACGCGCCGCCTGCTCGAAGCTCACTGCCTCAGGCAGCTTGACGAGGCCGTCGGCGGGCGCCGTTGCGAACTCGCTGAAGCCGCCGTATGGGTATTGCCGGTACATCGTCTTCGATTGCGGGCCAAAGCCGAAGTAGCCCTGAAACGTGAAGGCCACGCAGTTGATCGACTGACCTGTCCGGCACGCGTCGCACGATCCGCACGAGCGGCCCGGATTGATATAGACACGATCGCCCGGCACGAGGCCGGTTACGGCGCTGCCCACCTCGGCAACCACGCCGGCCGCGTCCAGCCCGTAGATAGCGGGCAGATCCGGCACGGTGAGGTAAGCACGCTCGCCGTAATTGCTCATTACGTTGCGCAGATTCGGGACGACGCCGGACGCCTTCACGTCGACGAGGACGTCGGTCGGACGCAGCAGCTCGGGGCGCGGAACCGTGTCGAGCACGAAGCGGCCACCGGGTTCGTGAACGCGCATTGCGCGCATGGTTGAGCGGGTGTTCAAAATGGTGTCTCCAGTTTGGGTTCAGTGGGGCATGACTGGCCGGCGCCAGTCGAGAAGCGCGGTGCTGCCGCCACAGTCTGCTGAGCGAGCGTCCGCGCTGAGGTCATATCGTCAGAACACGTGCAGCAAACCGATGTCGACTGCCGTCTGCCGGCCGCCCGAGGCGGGTCCTGGCACCAGTGAAATCCAGGCGGGACCGCCCGAGGCCTGCTGTAGCGCCAGCGCTGAGTAAATGCTCGTGCGTTTGGAGAGCGAATACATGAGCGACAACGTCTCCTGACTGGCCTTCTGGTCTTTCAAGACGTCGTTGCCTTTCATGTACTGGTAGGCGAGATTCGCATGCAGGAACGGGGAGGCCGTCCACGTCACGTCGGCCTCGTAGACGCCGACACGGGCGCCGTTCTGCGTGTTCTGCGTGCTCGTGTACATCGCGGCCAGCACTGTCGGCCCCACGACCCACGAAGCGGCGAGACCTATGTTACGGATACCGTCGTTGCCGTTGTTCAACTCGGGATACTTGACGTACGTGTACGCGCCATTCAGCGCGACGGTGCCGATGTGATAGTTCAGGCCGAAGCTCTGCCCGCTATCCTGACCGAACGAACCAGCCTGTCCGCCGAAGCTGTACTGCGCGCCCATCGAGAGGCCACCGATTGTCGGGCTCATGTACTTGACCGAGTTCGCGATCGGAGCGCCGAGTGTGCGATCGAAGTCGAACGAGTTATTACCCGGCGGCCCCGGAATGTTCAGCCCTGAGAACGAGCCTTGCCGCAGACCCAGTGAATTGACGAACGGGAAAGCCGGACCCCAGTGGTCGACCACGAGCGAATAGAACATGAAGTCGATCTGGTTGCCGGCGGTCAGCGTGCCCCATCGCTCGTCACGCAATCCCACATAGGTTTCATGCCCGAAAAGCCCGTTGCTGGATTCCCCGTTGTTCACGCTGAACATGCCTTCGAGCTTGAAGATCGCCTTCCGGCCATTGCCGAGATCTTCGGTTCCGCGAAAGCCGAACAGGTTCGGCGCTATCGTGTCGGGATCAGCCAGCCAGTTGCTGTGGCCGCCCACGTTCGACACGTACATCACGCCCGTGTCGATGATCCCGTAGACTTCGACGCTGCTTTGCGCATGGGCATTGGCGGCCAACGCCAAGCCGATTAGTAGTACGGACTGCTTCAGTTTCACCGCGTTCTCCTCTTCCTTTCGTCAATAGCCTTTGCTGCGCCTGCCGACCGGCGAGTTGTCAGGCGGCCGCTTTTCGGGCCGCTTTTTTTGCCTGCGTGACGCTCTTAACGGCGACAGGTGTTCGTCCCGGTCTCGTTTTTGCCGCCTGCATCGCCAGGGACAACCCTGGTGAGATTGCCCGCTGCGGCACCCGCTGCAAATCCGCAAATCGCCCGCTAAGCGCCTTCCCATGGGCGTTCACCGATTTTTATCGCATCACGTTCGATCGATTTACAATCAATGTACGACGGAAGATTGATTGAAAATAAATTGACTGTCAATTTATGATTTCGTAGTCTTCACTCACAGCATCGGTCGAGAGGCGCACGGCGAGGCGCATCGAACCTCGACAAGCTGTACAGAAATCAGCGCTCGTGAGCGGTCACGAGACGCGCCCAGCCCACACATCAAGGAGCACTCCATGAGCGACACGCCCATCGTCCGCCGGCGCAGCACCGGTCAGAGACTCAACGAGATCAGCGATGCCCGCGTCAATGACGCGAAAGTCCAGAGCCAGTACCAGCCGTACAAGGACGCGGCATGGGGCTTCATCAACCACTGGTATCCGGCGCTGTTCAGCCATGAGTTGCCGGAAGATGCCGTCGAAGGCATCCAGATCTGCGGAGTGCAGATCGTGTTGCGCCGCGTGAACGGCAAGATCTACGCGCTGAAGGATCAGTGCATTCACCGCGGCGTGCGGCTCTCCGCCAAGCCGATGTGTCTGACCAAGGACACGATCAGCTGCTGGTACCACGGCTTCACGTTCGACCTGGAAAGCGGCAAGCTTGCGACCATCGCCGGCAATCCGGACGACAAGCTGATTGGCACAACGGGCATCACGACCTATCCGGTCGAGGAAATCGCCGGCATGATCTTCGTCTTCATGCGCGAAGACGACTATCCGGATGAAGACGTGCCGCCGCTTGCGCACGACCTGCCCATCCGCTTCCCGGAGAACGACGAACGCTTCCCGCATCCGCTGTGGCCGTCCGCGCCAAGCCTGCTGGACAAGGACGTCGTCGCATACGGCATGCACCGCACGGGTTTCGCGAACTGGCGCATCGCCTGCGAAAACGGTTTCGATAACGCACACATCCTCGTGCACAAGGACAACGCGATCATTCATGCGAAGGACTGGGTGCTGCCGCTTGGCATCGTGCCGACCGCAGACGACTGTATCGCGCCGGTCGAAGACGAGAACGGTCCGAAGGGCCTCGTGCAATGGCTCTTCACAGAGAAGTGGGACCCTGTCCTCGAGAACGAGAGAGTCGACCTGAAGGTCGAGAACGTCAATGCCCGCCCGTACCGCACCTCCGTGTTCCTGCCCGGCGTGCTGATGGTCGAGAACTGGCCGGAAGAGCATGTCGTCCAGTTCGAGTGGTATGTGCCGATCACCGACGACACCTACGAGTACTGGGAAATCCTCGCGCGCGTGTGCCCGACCGACAAGGAGCGCAAGGACTTCAAGTATCGCTACGACTATCTGTTCAAGCCGCTGTGCCTGCATGGCTTCAACAACTGCGACCTGTACGCACGCGAAGCGATGCAGGACTTCTATGCTGACGGCACCGGCTGGGACAACGAACAACTCGTTGCAACCGACGTGTCGCCGATCACCTGGCGCAAGATCGCTTCACGCTGGAATCGTGGCATCGCCAAGCCCGGCAATGGGATCGACGGCACTATCAAGGCGTCGAGCATCCGCATGAAGCGGACCGCAGACGGCAAACGTCCTTCGTACTTCGTCGAGAAGATCGAAGAGGAACACTAATCACAGCAGCACTGAAGGTATCCGTATGTCTTCCGTTAAATACGTCACATTGAACTTCCGCGACGGGAAAGCGACATCGGTTGCCGTGCAGCAGGGCGTGAGCGTGCTGGACGCTGCCCTCGCCGCAGGTATCCCGGTCATCCACCAGTGCCGGTCGGGTTCCTGTTCGAGCTGCGTGGCAAAGCTTGTCGAGGGCCACGCCGGTATGCGCGCGGGCGCCAGCTCGACGCTCCTGCGCAGCGAATACGAAGCCGGCGACCGGCTGCTGTGCCTGACCGAACCTGAAACCGACTGCACGTTCACGCTGAACTATGCGAGCGATGCGGCCGACGTGCAGGCGGTCAAGGCGCACGCATTCGTCGACAGCGTCGAGAAAGTGGCGTCGAACGTTGTGCGCCTGCGGCTCGAACTGGCCGAAGGCGCATGGCTCGACTTCAAGCCGGGGCAGTTCATTCAGGTACGCGTGCCGGGCACGAATGTCACGCGCAGCTATTCGCCCGCCAGCACGGCGGCCGACCTGCCAAAGCTCGAACTGCTGATTCGTGTGCTTGAAGATGGCGTGATGTCGAAGTGGCTGGAGCACGAGGCGAAACCCGACGACGTCCTGGAAATCGAAGGCCCGTTCGGCAGTTTCTTCCTGCGTGAGAAGGTACCTGCACCGCACATCATGGTGGCGGGCGGGACCGGCCTCGCGCCCATCCTGTCGATGATCGACGCGCTGCGTCGCCAGCCCGGACGCAAGCCGCCGATCCTGCTGAGCTTCGGCTGTGCTACGCCCGAGCAGCTTTTCTGCCTCGACGATCTGGAACTGCGCCGGCAATGGCTGCCGAATCTCACGACGCGTGTTTCGGTGGACCACCACGCGAGCGGCGAACTGCTCGCCGGCAATCCCGTCGATGCGATCAGCGAAGGCGACATAGCGCATGAAAGCGCCGTCGCCTATCTGTGCGGTCCGCCGCGCATGATCGAGGCCGCCACGACGAAGCTCGTGAATCTCGGCCTGCGACCGGAAAACATCTACGCCGAGCAGTTCGCGCCGTCGAACTGACCACACATCGCAACGCAATCTGGAGGTATCCATCGTGGTCAGCACTACGCCACTGCCCTTTTCTCCCGAGCAACAGGCCTGGTACGACCGGGCCTGCGCAAAGCTCGACGCGCGGCGGCTGCAACAGCTGCTCTTCGAACTCACGGACATTCACAGCCCGACCGGCGCGGCGCGCGACGCGAGCCAGTTCATGGTCAGCCATCTGGCGCGCGTCGGCCTGAACTCGAGCTATCGGCCCATGAACGAGCGCACCGGCAACGTCGTCGCGGAGAAACGCGGCAGCGGCGGCGGTGCCGCGCTGATGCTCTACGCGCCGATCGACACCCATCTCGAAGGCGACGAAAGCGACGACCCGTGGATCGGTCCACCGGACTTCGCGGACCTGAAGCCGCGCGCACGCATGCAAGGTGACTGGGTCTATGGCCTTGGCGCGTCGAACCCCAAAGGGATGATCGCGACGCTCACCGAAGTCGCGACCGCGCTGATCGAAGCCGACGTGCCGCTGGTCGGCGACCTGATCGTCGCGATGGCCGATGGCGGCATGCCCGTCGATCTTGCCGCGCGTGACCACGCGGGCATGTCCGCGGGCGTCACGCACCTGTTGAGCCGCGGCGTCGCGCCCGATTTTGCGATCGTGATGAAGCCCTGGAACTGGGTCTATCACGAAGAGCCCGGCATGGGCTGGTTCAAGCTGAAGGTCAAAGGCACGCTCGGTTACGCGGGTGTGCCGCGTGACACGCCGGGTTTTCGCAGCTCGGTCGTGCCCGCCGCGCACGTGATACTGGAGCTGGAACAATGGCTGATCGAGTACGCCGAGCGCAATACGTCCGGCGCGGTCAAGCCGCACGGCTGGATCTCGGGCGTGCGGGCGGGCTGGCCTGAACGGCCGGCGTTTCCTTCGGCCGTCACCGAGATCTTCTTCGACGTGCGCATCAATCCCCGTACCTCACCGGGCGAAGTGAAGGCGCAGTTCGCCGCATTCGTCGCGGCACTACGGGAGCGTCATCCCGATTTCGATCTCGACTGGGAAATGTATGGCTCCGTGCCCGGCGGCACGACGTCCCCGTCGAATTGGATCGTGCAGTCAGCGCGGCGCGGCTGGGAGCATATCGAGCAGCGTGCGCATCCGACACCCGAGCTGCTCGGCGGTCAGACCGACGGTGCCGCGTTGCGCCGCTTCGGCATTCCGACCGCGCGCATCGGCTGGCCATGGCCCGCCGAAGGCTCGCCGGTGCCGGTGGCCGAGGGGCTGGGCGGCATGGGCGCGACTTACATTCCCGACCTGATGCCTTGCGCGCACAAGATCATGTACGCCGTGATCGATACGCTCACGCGGCAGCGCGCAGAGCTCGGACTTTGAGTACGGAGGCAGATTGACCATGTCCCATTCCGGACTGCACTACATGGAGGTGCGCGAGTTGGCGCACCTGATCGCCACCCGCGAGATCTCCCCCGTGGAAGTCACGACCGCGATGCTTGAACGCATCGAGCGGCTCGACCCCACGCTGCACAGCTACGCGCTCGTAATGCGTGAAGAGGCGCTCGCATCCGCGCGCGAAGCCGAACGAAAAGTGCTGAATGGTGAGGCGCTCGGGCCGCTGCACGGCGTACCGCTGGCGGTGAAGGACCTGTACTGGTGCGCGGGTTCGCCGACTGCCGCCGGCACAACCATTCATCGCAACTTCGTGCCGACCGAAGACGCGACCGCCGTCAAGCGGCTGCGCGGTGCCGGCGCAATCGTGCTCGGCAAACTTCAGCTGACGGAGGGCGCATTCGCAACGCATCACCCCGAGATCGCCGAGCCGGTCAATCCGTGGCATCCGGGGCACTGGGCGGGCGCTTCGTCGAGCGGTTCCGGCGTCGCGACGGCGGCTGGCTTATGCTATGCGTCGCTCGGTACCGATACCGGCGGCTCGATCCGCTTCCCTTCGGCGGCTAACGGTCTCACCGGCATCAAGCCGACGTGGGGACGTGTGAGTCGTCACGGTGTGTTTGCGCTGGGTGCCAGTCTCGATCATGCCGGGCCCATGGCCCGCAATGCCGCCGACGCGACGCTTCTGCTCGGTGCGATTGCCGGGCACGATCCGCTCGATCCGACCTCGTTGCCCGAGTCGAAGCTCGCGTTACCGAACGACGCGCACGATCTACGCGGACTGCGAATTGGCATCGACCCGGCATGGAGCAGCCACGGCACCGACGACGTCATCGTGCGTGCGCTCGCGCAGGTCGTCGAGGCGGTGAGGTCCCTCGGTGCACAGGTCGAGGAAGTGAGCTTTCCCGATGTGCGCACGGTAGTCGACGAGTGGCAGGTGAACTGTGGCGTCGAAGTGGCGGTGGCTCACGCCGATACCTACCCGCGGCTCGCGGCGCACTACGGCCCGGCGCTCACGCGCCTGATCGAGATCGGGCGCGAAACCAGCGCAATGGCATATCAGCAGGTGCTGTTGAACCGCGCCGCACTACGCGGCAAGATCAACCGGCTGATGCATGGACTCGATCTGCTGATCGTGCCGGTGCAGCCGTTCGCCGCGCCGACCCATGAACAGCTCGGCGCGCTGGCGCAAGACCCCGAGCTCAATGCGCGCCTCATCCAGTTCACGGCGCCGTTCAACTCCAGCGGCCACCCTGCGATCACATTGCCGTGCGGACTCACGGAAGTCGGCCTGCCGATCGGCTTCCAGTTCGTCGCGGCGCATGGCGCCGAAGCCCTGTTGTGCCGCGCCGGCATGGCATTCCAGCACGCCACCCACTGGCACAAACTTCATCCGGCACTGTAACGTCCGCGCGAGCCGGCGCGCGTGGTCGCGCCGACGGTTATGCGGATTTGCGTGAAGTCTTCGGTTTCGGCGGCGGCTCGTCGGTTTGCGGCGTGATCGTCGCCGAATCACGGGCTGCTTCTTCATAAATTCCGGTCAGCAGCGACATGAAGCGCGCGCAGCGCTCGAATTTCTCATCAACGTCGCTGATCTCTTCGAAGCGCTTGACGAGAATCTCCTGCCGGACCTTATTGTATTCGTCGGTGAGCTTCACTCCGAGCTCGCTCGCCGTATAAGAATAAGTCTTGCTGTTCTTGTCCTTCTGTTTTTCGATCAGTCCGGCCGACTCAAGCTTGCGCAAGCTGTACTGAATGTTTGGGATGTCATCCCGATTCATCAGTCGCGCAATGGTCGCACTATTCTTCGGCCGATCCTGCATGCGGATCACATGCAGGATGACGTGCTCCTGGTACTTGATGTCAACGTCCGCCGCAATTGTGATCATGCCGGTCGTTAGCACGAAGCGCGAAAAAGACTCGTAGAAGCGGATCAGTGCCCACTCGAACTCCGTTGCCTTGTATTCCATGTCCGATTTTGCCAGGTGCCAGCCGCGGTAGAACTTCGGTTCCATGCTTCGATCAACCTTTCACCAGTTTAGACAGCCGATCCCGCCCGCCGGGGCCCGGAACGCTCCAATACACTTGAATGCGCCGCGGGCGGCTCCGTCAGTGGGCCACGGCCTGACCGGCGGCACCACATACGAGAGTTCGGTTTGTCGATCTTTTATCAACCACCAATTGGCTTTGAACCGATAGTGTACCAATCCTCGGTACGGCATGCCCGGGCCATTCGTCGCAACGCGGCCCAGGCGGGGGATCCAGTGAAGCTCATCGTATCGCCGACTCCTCGCCGAAACCTGCCCAGTTCTTCGCGCGGCAAACGGAACGAAATCCTGGACATACGGAAAGCGAATGGCCAAAATGTCCGCTAAAATTCCCAAAGTCGATAAATATGACAATGTCCGCGCCGCAGCAACTCCTAAGTCAAGCCCTGGAGCTTTATTCCCAGTGCGAACTGGCCGAGCGAATCGGCCGGAATGTGCGCACGATTCGGAGGTGGGAGGCAAACGGCGGTCAATTCCCTGTAATTGCGGAAGCGGCCTTGCGGGAATTGATCAGTGCGAAAATGAAGAGGCCACGCGCGCCGGCATTTGCGAAGTTTCGGTTTATCGATTTATTCGCGGGGATTGGAGGCATACGTCGTGGCTTTGAGTCATTTGGAGGTCAATGCGTCTTCACGAGCGAGTGGAATGAATTCTCAAAAAAGACGTATCTGGAGAATTACGGCTCACAACATGATCATCAGTTTATTGGTGATATAACCGCGTTCCCGTCGGGCGCCGTTCCCTCACATGACGTACTGTTAGCTGGCTTTCCTTGCCAGCCATTCAGCATTGCAGGTGTCAGCAAGAAGAATTCGTTGGGTCGGCCACATGGCTTTGAGTGCACAACTCAGGGCACGCTCTTTTATGATGTGGCGCGAATCATTGACGCAAAACGGCCGGCAGCTTTCCTCTTGGAAAACGTTAAGAATCTTATTTCGCATGACAAGGGAAATACCTTTAGAACGATTTTGTCGGTCTTGCGAAATGAACTAAAGTACGAGGTGCATTACAAGGTCATTGACGGTCAACACTTTACGCCTCAGCATCGTGAGCGAATCGTGATTGTTGGCTTTCGGCAGAGCACGGACTTCGATTTCAGCGCACTCGAACTTCCAGCAGTGGGTCCGCGACTTGGATCGATCCTACACAAGACAGATGGCACGGAGCCTGTGCTTGCGCACGACGGCAATCGATTCTTCGACCATGAACTGCAAAAGGTCCAAGACAAGTACACGTTGACACCGAATCTGTGGACATATCTTCAAGTGTATGCGGACAAGCACCGTGCGGCAGGCAACGGGTTTGGATATGGATTAGTCGACCCGGAGAGCGTTACGCGGACGTTGTCAGCGCGCTATTTCAAAGACGGGAGTGAAATTTTGTTCTCGCAAGGAGGCAAAAGGCGTCCTCGGCGTCTCACGCCTCGTGAGTGCGCACGACTGATGGGTTTTCCGGATGATTTTGTGATACCCGTTAGCGATACTCAAGCATATCGGCAATTTGGGAACAGTGTGGTCGTTCCAGTTATCGATCAAGTCGCATGCCTGATGATGCCGTATGTCACGAGCGTGATGAAAACGGCCCACGCTATGAAGTGAGTTCCGCGATTCGGTGATTGTGCCGGCGCGATAGACTATTTGCCATCGTCGTGCGGCACTATGCTTTCGTCTCGACCTCGGTGACGAATGATTGGGCCGTCGTCATGTCTTTTTGCGCCTTTGTGTCGCGATACAAACAAACAAGTCGTATCAAGAATCGACGTCGAGGGCGTTCAAACAGGCTATCAGCTATTGATCCCAGGCGTATGGCCTTCAGCTCCGCTCGGGACGAGGATGAAGTTGAGCTGCCCCGTACCGTCGAATCCCACGAGGATGTTGTCCCCAGCTTGGGCGCACGCCATGACGTCGTTCTGTTGAAAATAAAGGCGGTACTCGGTGCGCGTGGGATGGTCAATGCGGGCGTCGTATCACGTGACCTTCGCAGTGTCCCGCACATCGTTGCCCCGGACCGAAAAATTGCATTCATTTCGGTGCGACCCGTCCCGAAAATCGCCTTGAGGGCTACTACGCCATGAAATTCGTGCTGATGCGATTTATCGGGTTTGTCTCCAAAGCCAGTGTCTTTAAGCAGGCGGGGGAAAGTCTCAACGCGTGACTTGTCGTCTGGTCTACTCCGTTCATTAAATTCGAGTTCTAACGTCAGCTTTACACGGCGAGCGATGGTGCACCCAGAACACCTCACGGATCGATAGGAAGCACGAATGAAGTGAGCACAAGGCATTTACGATAATTGCTGAAAACTATAGCTACTGATGTATGCATAACTTTGCTACGCCGCACTTCGTCGCAAGGCGGTTTCTTGTATTTCAAGAAGGCGGTCGACAAATCTTGTGCGTTGAAGCGTTCACTGGATGGTAGGGGATCTGCGCCCGCGGAGATGGGTCGCGCCGGACCAGAGGGTGGCAGCGTAGTTTTGTAGATACGCCCATAGCTTCGGGGTGAGCGTGTCCTTCGGCTGCACGCGTCGCGCGGCTTCAGGCGCAGGTCGTCCCACGTGAACCTGGTCTTGCCGCGAAAGCCCACCATGATGATGCGCTCGCGATGCTGAGGCGTGAAATGCTGGCCATCGATCACGCGGTAGTGCACCTCGTAGCCGAGCTCGTCGCGCAGCGTTTGCAGGATCACGTCGAAGGTGCGGCCCTTGTCGTGCGACAGCAGGTTCTTTGCGTTTTCGAGCAGGAACGCGGCGGGGCGCTTCGCGGCGATGATGCGCGCGACGTCGAAAACAGCGTGCCTGGGTCGTGCATTCGAAGCCGTGCGGCCGGCCAAGCGCGTTTTTCTTGCTGACGCCGGCGATCGAAAACGGCTGGCACGGAAAGCCGCCGAGCAGCACGTCGTGGCTCGGCACGTCCTCGGCGGGAAACGTGACGATGTCACCGATCAGCGCGTGCGCGCCGCCGCTCGCGGAGTTGTCGCCGTAGTTCTCACGATAAGTCCGCGTCGAGAACTCGTTCCACTCGCTGGTGAACACGCATTCGTCGCCGTGCGCCTCGAAGCCCATGCGAATGCCGCCGATACCCGCGAACAGATCGAGGAAGCGGAAGCGCGCCGCGTCGCCCGCGTGTTGCGCCTCACGCGCGCCTTGCCGCAGCAGATCGCGCAACGCGGGTTCCAGCATCGCGGGACAAGGCGTTTCACCTTTTTCCCAGCGACGCACCGTCTTGATGTCTTTGCCGACATGGGCTGCGATTTCGCGTTGGATGAAACGGGCGCGCGCCTGCTTGAGCAGGTCGAACCGAGCGGCGAGGGTCACGGGGCGTCCTTGCTGGGAATTTTTATGACCTAAGGTCGTCCCCTTTCCCTATTGTCGGCGCCGACTGATCAGGAATTTTTCGCGATACGTCGCGCCGCTGCGTTTGTCTGCGGCGAGACATGCCTGTCACGGACGCGGATATACGCTTGTCCCGTGACGCTGGTTTCCGGCGTTGCGATGTGTGTTGGCGGCCGCGAACTCGTGCCCGGCCGCTTTTTTGCGGCGCGCAAGACGAGCCGCGTGCCGGCCTAGCGCGACGCGTGCGGGTGCAGCGGGTGGGGCGGCTGCGGTCAGGCCGACTTCACCTTCTTCACCGGGTCAGCCGGCTCGAATCGCGAGGTCGGCGCGGGCGCGAAGCGTTCCCATTCGGGCAGCGGCGTCGAGGCCAGCCGATCGAGTTGCAGCAGCAGGCTGTCGACTTTGTCCCATTGGGCGGTAGAAAGCTGGCCGCTGTCGACCAGCGCGGTCAGTCGTTTGCGCCAATAGGTGGCTGGCAGGATCGGACCGCCGAAATCGCCGCGCAGCGATACGTGCATCACCCGCGCGATGTGCGCGATGTCGTGGTCGATCAACGCAGCTTGCGATGATCCCGAAATCGTAGTGTCCGTGCGGTCCATGACTCCTCCCTGAACGGATTTACGGCGGTGCGCGGCGAGACTTTAGGCCTTTTGATAAAAAATTTGCCAGATCGCGCGTCGGCGTTCGTCGGTGCCGCGGCCCCGCGCGCGGAGCAGTTCCCGGGAACAGCCGTTGCTACTTCCCACACACCGGCGGAATACCGCGCCGGCATCTCTGTCGACTACGCATATGGGAGCCGAGCATGAACAAGGATCAAGTGAAGGGCGTTGGCGAGCAGGTCAAGGGCAAGGTCAACAAGGGCATCGGCAAGGCCACGAACGACCCTGCGAAGGAACTCAAGGGCGACCTGCAGCAGGGCGCCGGCAAGGTGCAGAAGGCCTATGGCGATGCGAAGGAAGACGCCAGGGACGATGCAAAGCGCGGCCGTCACTGAGAACCCGTTCGGTGCAGGTTGCCGTAACGGCGGAGGCGTCGCGATCGTCGCGGCGCCTTTGTTTTTTGTACGGCGTAGGTCGGACACGACGCGTCCGATTTCACAAGATGGGTCGCGGCTGACGTTGGCGCGGCGGCCGGCCTGGGAGTAACCCGTGATCGCGATGATCGGCATTCCGCACGCGCTGCGAGCCCTTTAGACTTGGCGCAATCCCATCAGGAGGTCGCGCCCATGACACCCGCAAAGATACTTTCGATGTTCGAACGGCAGTATTTGGAAGGCAAGGCGCCGCCAGATCTCGAAGCGACCTGCGCGAACTTCGCGACGTGGCTCGCGGCCGCGTGGGAACTGCTCGACGGCACCGAAAAGACGCTGCTGCTGACGGTCGGCGCGGCGCTGTGGCGCGATGGCTTCAACGTGCGCGCGGGTACGGCGACGAAGGACTTGTGGTGAACCGCCGATCGCGAGCGGCGCCGTTGCCGCAGCGTTTGTAAGGTCTTCACGCGGCCTCGCACGCGTTGTGGCGAGTCGGTTTATATTGGGCGGTCTTGCAATTTCTGTCCCATAGGGCGACCCGAACCCATGACCGATTTATCCGCTTTCGCGATCACGAAGAAATGGCCGGCCGAGCATCCGGACCGCATTCAGCTCTATTCGCTGCCGACGCCCAATGGCGTAAAAATCTCGATCATGCTCGAGGAAACCGGCTTGCCGTACGAGCCACATCTGGTGCGCTTCGATACCAACGATCAGATGACGCCGGCGTTTCTGTCGTTGAACCCGAACAACAAGATTCCGGCGATCCTCGATCCGAACGGTCCCGACCGCAAACCGCTGCCGCTGTTCGAATCGGGCGCGATCCTGATTTATCTCGCCGACAAAAGCGGCCGGCTGATCCCGCAGGACGCCGCCGGGCGCTACGAGACGATCCAGTGGGTGATGTTCCAGATGGGCGGCATCGGTCCGATGTTCGGCCAGGTCGGCTTCTTCCACAAATTCGCTGGCAGGGAGTACGAGGACAAGCGTCCGCGCGATCGCTACATCGCCGAATCGAAGCGGCTGCTCGGCGTGCTGGAGCAGCGCCTGGAAGGACGCACATGGGTGATGGGCGATCAGTATTCGATCGCCGATATCGCGATCTTCCCGTGGGTGCGCAATCTGGTCGGCTTCTATGAGGCGGGAGAACTGGTCGGCATTCACGACTTCCCGAACGTGCGGCGCGTGCTGGGGGCGTTCGTCGAGCGTCCGGCGGTGGCGCGCGGCCTGAATATTCCGCAGCGGCCGGCTTGATGGCCTGAGCGTTTCGCGAGCTTGACCGCTCGGCCGGGCGGGCGCGAATCGGACGCGCCCGGCCACGCGGCATCGTGCGACGCTCTGCGCTACCATGCCCCGTTACGCACTTTGCCGGATCGAAGGGCGTGACAGGTATCAGGAAGGATCGGTCAATTCAGGCGTTGCGCGCGCTCGCCGCGCTTGGCGTCGGCGCGTTTCATACCGACGGCATCGTCGCCGCGCATGGCTGGCTCGTCCATGTTTTTCCGCGCGTGTCGCGCTATGGCGAAATCGGCGTCGACGTCTTCTTCGTGATCTCCGGCTTCGTGATGGCGCAGGTGACTCGGGGTTTGCCGTCGGGAATCCAGTCGGCGCGCTCGTTCATTTGCGCCCGCAACGCGCGGGTCGTGCCGCTCTACTGGATTCTCACCGCGTTGTTTATCGCGCTCGTCGCGTTCGTGCCGGGCGTTCCCCAAGCGTTCGGTCATGCGCGCGTGAGCGCCTGGCATGCGCTGTCGTCGTTTCAGTTTCTACCGTCGATGAGCTGGACCGGCATGGCCGCGTCCGTGCGGGGCGTCGGCTGGACGTTGAACTACGAGATGTATAACCTTTGAGGTGAGTAAAGTTCTTACCGGCTTGTCGGGCGAGTTTCGCGCGACAGTGCCGATGCGACCGGACGAAAAGGTGAAGCAATGAGCGCCGTTACATTGTTCGCGTGGTCCGTTCCGGCGTATTTCCAGGATTCCGTGGTCGACCATACATGGGTGACGACCTACGACAGCCGCGTGAAGATTTACCCAGCACTGGCGGACGTCCTGATCGCTGGCGAGCACTATTGGTACAGCTGGGGCAGCTTCCACGCCCGAGGTGGGACGCCTGTCAGTGCGGATGGTTTTTTGGCTTCCGGCGCGGCAAATCTGCTTTATGCTAGTTGTCTATGTAAGCCCGATGTGGACTCGAACATCGATCCGGCCGCTCGTGGAACGATTTGCAGCTATGGTCGCGATGGTGTATGCCATCAGCTGTCAAATCAGATTCTTTGGGGGACCGGCAGCGGTGGAGCAGTTCCGGTTACGGTCCGCATGTGCAGGGGCTACTGGTTGAGCATCGCGATCTTCGGAACATACGGCAAGCAGCATGCTGCATGGGCGAGCAAGAAGATTCAGTGCTCGACACCAAGCGGGAGTAACGCCATGAAGCCAGGACATCAGGAATCCGATGTCGATGATTTTCAGGAGCATCTACAGGCGACTTTGAAGGGTCCCGACGCGGATGCGAAGATCAAGTCGTTGATGAATCATCGACGCGTATTTATGGTGCGGGTCGAGCGTTTGCAACATGCCCCGCAGGGCAGCGATGTTCCGTCCGCCTCGGAGCTGAACCAGGCCTATTCGTCTTTTCTCCACGACGCTGCTGACATTCTGGGTCCCGACGACTTCGAGCGAGTTTTTGGTGAACGCCCAAAGGATCAGATGAACGTCGTCGATCCTTCGATATACGAGCAAAGTGTCCGTCGGCCGATGCAAAAATAATGGAGCCGTTGGACTGGCCTCGTCTCAAACGCGTTTCGCGATCACAGTCGTCGAACTCGCAATGTCGAGATTCTTTTTTGCGCTTTACTGCTTCACAAACGATCGATCCAGCAACGTCGGCGGTCCCTGCGGAATTTCTTCGACCGTGAGCGCCTTGAATTCTTTCAGCGCATTCTCGTCGAGACCATCGGCCCATTCGCTCATGATCCAGTAAATCGACCAGATGGCCGTTGTCGATTCCGGTACGTACACACGTTCGACATTGATCGCAGATCCGAAGAGGTTGAGAATCCCCTCGGCTGTCATGTTGTAGTAGTGATGCGGGTAGGTGTGCGTTTCTGCTTCCTTGATAAAGTCTTGCAGCACGGCGTCGATGGAGCCACGTGTAACGTTTCTCAGCGCGGCCATCGCGGAACTGATTTTCTGCACCTCACGTGGGCCGAGGAACCGGAAGGCTTCGCCCGCCTCGTCTTCGCCGAGCGACATCATCAACAACGCGGCCTTGTGAATTCCGTCAGGGTTCATCGCCTCTCCCACAATTCTGGAACGGCTGGAATAGTGGTCCGCCCTTGGCTGCGAGCATTCATGTGTAGTCCGACCTTCGTGCAATTGCGACACCCGTGGCGCTACTCGTCTGCCCCGACCGTCCAGTGTCTACTCGAAGTACTCGGAGGCGCTGGCAGTGACCCTCGGGTTCCCCAGGGAACCTGCGGCCAGGGATTCGCCGGTCACGGGCGGGGCGGGCTATCCGGCCCAGCGAGGCACTAAACTCAGACATGAGTCGCGCTTGATCCTTGTTCAGGTTCGGTGAGTGGGGAAGAGATTCAGACATTCGTAAACTTCGCGCCCAAGCCGGGTTATTTCGCGCCATACCGCGGTCGGGCAGCCCTGAGTGGAGGCGTGGCGGTCAAGAAGTTTCGCGCACGTTTCTGCCAGTTCGCGCAGTAGCGCACTGGCCTGGGTTTCACTCCCGGGCAACAGTTGGCTCGTGATCACTTTCGCCTGCCGGGTCGCCCGATACAAGGCCTTCCATTGGGCGTCAAGAACATCCAGCCCGTGAGCACCGCGCTGTGCGGCTGCGCTCGAAACGATGTAGAGCTCCTTGAGTGCCGTTCTTACGGCCGGCACGCTAGTTACGCAATTTTCACCACATACCGGTGGGGCGGGCGACCTCACCCTGGCCTCGATCGTCGTCGCATGCACGGCCGGGCTACCGGCATCACGCTCTTGGTTGCCGCAATTGCACGGACCGCCGGGAAACGCCAGGCATTAAAAGCGTTTGCGGCTAGTTGCAAGTTCGGCATCGAAAGTGTTCATCGCGAGATTGTGACCACAACTGCAGGCGGATACTCTGTCGAGATGGCTTCGGCAGCCAGTGTCCGCGTTCCCCGTTGTTACCGCGTGTACCGCAAGGCCCCCAACTCACGACGCAGGTCGCTAAAGGGCACCACTGCATTCAGAAGACGTCCCGACTGTCGGGCAGTTTTCTTTCAATCGCCCGATTCACCTGTGCGACCAAGGAGGTCGAGCAGCGCGAGTAAGCGCTGCCTGTCCTGCACAGTGAGGGGAGTGCGTGCCAGCAAGCGTTCGATCTGCATTGTCCAATAGTCGCGACGAATAAGTCGCGGACGCCAGACCAGGACATTCAGCGCCTTCTCCAGTTGTCCAATCTCGGTCTTCACCACGTTCATGTGAACTCCCTCCGACGCCTGCACAGTCTGATTGCCAAACAGGTCCTGGATCACGCCAGAACCACCTGGTTCGCCTCGTTGTCCGGTGAATTGCCGCCCCCGGGTTGACCTTCTCTCGTGTCAGATATCCGCTTGTGGCGCGACAGTACTACCAGTAGGTTGCGAAGAACCATATCAGCGCGCCGACGCCGGCCACCACAAAGAGCCAACGCACGACGGGTCTAAGCGAACGCGACATGGACCCTCTCCATTGCTCCCCGGCGATGATCCGCGTTACTTTCACCACGATCGGCGGCCTCCAGCCGGAATGCCTCGACGATGTCCGCCAGGCCGCTAGCCTGTCCGCTAAGTGAATGAGCGGCTGCCGCTGCCTGCTCAACGAGCGCCGCGTTCTGCTGAATTATTGAGTCCATCTGGGAAATCGCTTTGCCGACCTGCTGGATGCCCGCGCTTTGTTCGTTCGAGGCCGCCGCTATCTCGTGGACGATCGCGTCGACGCGCTTGACAGCACCAACAATTTCCCGAATGGCAGTTCCGCTTTCAGCAACCAGCGCGGAGCCACTCTCGACCCGGTTGACCGATTCCCCGATCAGAGCCTTCACATCCTTGGCTGCGGCCGCTGCGCGCAGGGCAAGGCTTCGCACTTCGCTTGCCACGACGGCAAACCCGCGCCCCTGTTCGCCGGCCCGCGCGGCTTCGACCGCTGCGTTCAGGGCGAGGATGTTTGTCTGGAACGCGATACCTTCGATGACGCTGACGATCTCTGCGATCCTGGCCGATGAGTTCGAGATTTCCTGCATAGTCCCGATCACCCTCTCGACCAGTTCGCCTCCCCGGCCGGCAATGTCTGATGCCGTGCTTGCCATCTCGTTGGCGTGGAGCGCATTGTCTGCATTGTTTGTCACCATGGACGTCATCTGTTCCATGCTCGATGCCGTTTCCTGAAGTGATGCGGCCCGCTCCTCCGTACGCTGGGAAAGGTCGCTGTTGCCGGCGGCGATTTCCTTTGTCGCTGAGGCGATGGATTCGGTGGAACCTCCGATCGCACCGACGGTGCGGGCAAGCTGCGCGCGCATCGCTTCGACCGTAGATAGCAGGCTGTCTGAACTCGCACCGCTGGTATTGACCGGGACGCTCAGATCGCCGCTTGCAATGCGGCGCGCGGCTTCTGCTGCAGAAGCCGGCTCGCCACCGAGTGAGCGTTGCAACCCTCGATTAATCACGATAACCAGGACTGACAGCGCCACTGCAACAGCGGTCAGGACGGACCCGGACTCGATAAGGGACCGGTAGAACGCGGTATCAATGTCGTCTATGTAGACGCCATTCAGAAAAGTCCAGCCCCACGGCTTGAAGGTCGCGACGCGCGTGAGCTTCGGAATCGGTCGGTCCTCGCCCGGACGTGGCCACACATAGCGGATAAAACCGGCGCCGGCTGCTTTAGCGATATTGACCGCGTCGCGATATAGCAGCGTGCCGTTGGCATCCTTGAAATCGCCAAGCGCCCGACCCACCAGTTCAGGTTTGAACGGGTGCCGCAACATCCTCGGTTCATCGGTCATGACGGTGTAGTAGCCGTCCTTGCCGAAGCGCATGGCCTTGATGCGCTCGATTGCTTCCTTTTGCGCGGCGTCACGCGTGAGCACCCCGTGCAGCACCAGGTCGGGATAGTGACGAACCAGGCTGACCACATTGTCGGCGTTGTTCGCCAGGTCGTTCTCGCGTTCTTCGATTCGCACCTGATGCAATGACCACGCGTCAAACCCTGTCATTGCGGTCAGACAGGCAAGGCTCAAGAGCAACGGCAACCAAAGCTTCTGCGCAAACGTTAGCCTATCCATGTTCTTTTTGACCGCCGGGACGTATTAAATGGACATTGCAAATGTTTACGGACGGAAAAGGTGAATGGAATATAGGTGTACACCCTAGTTTTATCCGTGCGAATTGGCGACGAAGACAATGCAATAATTCGTGCCTCTCAGGTTCTGGCATGGCCCTCGGAATCCTCAGAACCTTCCGGCCGACGCAATTCTGTCGGCTTTTTTCGTGCGCCCGGCAGGGCGCCGTACTTGGAGATGAGAGTCCTCTACACACCCGGCGAGCGGAAGTGTTAGCCGAATGGCAAGGGTGTCGCGGACGACCGCGAATCTGGAGGAAGCTGAAGGTAAAGCGCTGGCCTGACGAACAAGACGCGGATTTGAGGCGGCGTAGCGGGATGAGGTGTCGAATATCACTAAAGCCGACTACTTGCAGGGAACGCTACGACGTAGATCCGACGAGCATAAGCGTGACGGTGGGTGCGTAATACCCGAGGAGATCTGCATGCGTGCCTTGTGCTGCCGGCATCGAGAGGCGTCACACAGCGCGACTCCGGCAAGGCTCAGTTATCCGTTGCGGCGGGACTCCCGCTGTCAGCAGGCCGCGAAGAACCGTATCAGTGCAAGGGCTTCGGCGACCACAAAAAGCCAACGCAAAATGAGGCTAAGAGATGTCGACATGCTCGATGCATGCGCTCGTTTCGCGTGTTCGGATCGGCTCGGCAGCCGTCCACCGCGACCAGCCGCTTTGTCCATCTGACTCAGCTACACGCAAGGCGCGCGATCCGTCCGGGAATGTCAGGCATTCAACGCGAAGGCATCGGTCTGCGGCGGAATCGTCCGCGCCGATATTGCCACCTTGATACTTGAAATGCAGGTTGCCTTCCTGCAAGAGGTTCAGCGGTGGCCGGTCACCGGGGGACGCGCGCTTAAGGTCCCACCGGTTCAGGAGCGTCGCGGCAATTTCGGCGTCGAACATGTTGGTCTTTTCTCAGCATGAACCCAATAACAACGTGTCACGTTACGGCTTGCATTCCGTGATCACGATCGGATGGTGATGATCCGGCACCCAGGCCGTTCGATGCAGTCGGCGCAACAACCAGACGTCATATCCGGTGATCGCGGTCAAACAGGCGAAGCGCGCGAGTAATGACAACCACAGTTGTACGCAAACGTTTGCTTTCATCCCCGCTTCCCGACCAATGCATCGTTGGATGCAGGGCGGTATTACGGCGTCCCTTCTCGATATTTTCATTGGTACAAACCCCGATGTCGACCCGGCGTGCGTTAAGTACGGCTGTTCAGGGACTGTGGACGTCACGCACATGGTCGTCATGCCAGGCGGCCGCAGCGAGCCCGAGCGCGGTCAGCTCGCACGCGGTAATGGCATGCAGCGCATCACACGCCGCGCGGATCGCGTTGAGTTCGCCAGATTCGGCTGCCTCAGCGGCGTTCAGCAACAGACCTAACTGGCCGCCCTTTTCGAGCAGGGCCCGCCGAATACTGGCGTGAATCGGCAGCGTCGACACAACGTCTTCAAGCGCACCGCCGAACAGGACATGGACCAGCGAGAAGACGCCCGTGATGAACGCCGTATCGGCAAATCGCTCGTCACCGGGACGCAGCCGGCCGGCGACAAGTTCCATGAAACGCGCGCGCGTGCCGCACAGTTGCGCGAGGGGATCGCAGCGCAGTGCCAACAGACTCTCATGTGCGAAGAGCAACAACTGCGCCCAGCGCGTGATCTGTCGCGTGCCGACTACCATGATCGCCGCGCGCAGTGAAGAAATCGTGTGGCCAAGCCCGAATGCACTCGAATTGAGTAAGCGCAACAACTGCATCACGAGGTGCGGATTCAGCTTGAGTTCGGCTTCGAGCTCGGCAATCTCCGGTTCCTCGCTCAACAGCACCAGCAGGCGCAACAGTGCTTCCCGCGATGGCCTGATACGCTGCGATGTCAGCGTCTGCGGCTTCGCAAAGTAGTAGCCCTGAAACAGTTCGAAGCCGGCGCGCATGGCGGCGTCATGGTCTTCCGGTGTTTCGACCTTTTCCGCAAGCAATAATTTCCCATGCTGCCTGACGACGCCGACGAGTTCGGCAAGGTGTTTGCGCGGGCAACCGAGGAAGTCGATCTTGACGATATCGACGCATGGCAGAAATTCGACCAGCCGAGCGGATGGTTGCGAAACATCGTCCAGCGCAAAGCGGAAACCAACGCGCCGCAGTTCCTGGCAGCGCCTGAATAGCGCATCGTCGAACGTGACAGTTTCGAGGATCTCCAACACGAAACGCTCTGGCGGCAACAACCGGACAATGTCGGACATCAACACCGACCGCTCGACGTTCACGTAGCCGGCGCGATCGCCCAGCGCAGTACTGAGACCGACATCGCCGACGAGTCGCGCGATGACCTGGGCCGTGGCGGTTGCATCATCCGTGATCTGCGCGAAATTGCCGGCCTGCGCGCGGAAGAGCAATTCGAACGCAGTCAATGTTCCGTTGCGATCGAGAATCGGCTGGCGGCCGAGATAGACGTATTCGGGCGTGACCGCTTCGTTGTCCGATACCGATCGACCGTCGGTAAGACCTGGCGAGCGCATTTTTGTCCTGCTCTGTTGATAAATCAGCCGGTGCTGACGGTGGAGTGCTGATTGCCTGATCCTGACCTTCGCTCCATCGCCAAGGAAATGACCGGCGAAGCAGTCGCATTACCCAGCCAAGTGGATCAGGGTGGAGACCAGTTCCGCGTCGGCGACGGCTTCAGTTGCAACCAGGATGGCTGTGTGCTTCGGTTTCAGATCGGGGACGTGCATTCCGTTCAATTTTTCAGGGGGTGTAGCGCCTACGTGGTCAGCAGGCCACTGATAGCCGCTATTCACTCGACTATGTTCGCCGGCGGGTGCCCGGCCAACCTCATCCCGGCCTCGCGGAGTGCCCGCCCGCGCGTCCACAAAGCGAGTATCGACTTCACTGTTCAGCAAGCGCGCGGGTGGGCGCCCGGCGTTGCCGTGCTCAGTTCAGAACGTTTCCCATTCGGCGCGTACCGTCGCCCGCTGCGGTCCGTCGGCCCGGGACTCGACACGCGCCTGGGACATTTTTGGCGCCCCATGGCGCGCAGCCAGTGCAGGCGTTTCCGTCGTCGGCTTCACCACCGGGGAGATGCCGAGCGGCGCTTCATCGCGAAGGCGGAAGGTCGCGACAGCCGTACTTAACGCACCGGCCTGATGTTCAAGCGATTGCGCCGCTGCTGCTGCTTCCTCCACGAGCGCCGCGTTCTGCTGTGTGACTTCGTCCATCTGCGTCACCGCGCGCGCCACCTGTTCGATACCGCTGCTCTGCTCTGCGGATGCTGCCGCGATCTCGCCCATGATGTCGGTCACGCGCTGCACTGCGCCGATAATTTCAGCCATCGTGCGACCCGCCTCATCGACTAGCGAGGTACCCGACTGAACGCGTTCGACCGAATTGTCGATGAGCTGCTTGATTTCTTTCGCGGCCGCCGACGAGCGCTGGGCGAGCGAGCGCACTTCGCCCGCAACGACCGCAAAGCCACGCCCTTCCTCGCCGGCGCGCGCCGCTTCCACGGCCGCGTTCAGCGCGAGAATGTTCGTCTGGAACGCAATGCCTTCGATGATCGTGATGATGTCTGCAATTTTTGCTGAGCTCTGATTGATCTCGCCCATCGTTTCAACTACCTGCGAAACGACGCGGCTGCCCTTGTCCGCGATTTCCGACGCGTTCGCGGCAAGCGAGCTGGCCTGGCGCGCGTTGTCAGCATTCTGCTTCACGGTGCCGGTCAGTTCATCCATGCTTGACGACGTTTGCTGCAGCGCGGACGCCTGCTCTTCCGTGCGCGACGACAGATCGATATTGCCCGCCGCGATCTGCCTCGTGGCCGAGGCGATTGATTCGCTGCCTGAGCGTACCGTGCGCACCGTATTGACGAGGCTTGTCTGCATCTTCGAGAGGCCGCGAAGCAACTGACCCATTTCATCGTTCGAAGTCACGATGACGTCGCGGCGAAGGTCGCCCGAGGCAATCGCATCAAATTGGGCCAGCGCGGTATCGAGCGGACGTGCGATCTTCTGACGCAATGAGAACCATGAGTAGCCCGCTGCGGCCAACCCCAGCAAAACGGCCGAAATGCCAAGCGCGCGGAATTGGTTGAAAGTCGCCTGACCCTCGTCGTACGCCGTTTTGGCAGCCTCGAACTGAAATTTGCGCAACTCGACGCCCGACTTGGCAAACTGATTGAACGCGACCTGCATGGCATTCGCAGCAGCAATGATTCTGTCGTGGTCGTTGGAGCGTACCTCAGCGTAGCTCTCGTCCAGCAGCTTTTGTAGTGCGAGCCGCTGGCGATTGAAGGTATCAGCCAGTTGCTTTTCGCCCGGGCCTTGCGGCAATGCCGCATACGTCGCCCAGGCCTCGTCCGAGGTCTTGCGCATCAGCGCACCGCGGCCGATTGCCTCTTCCGCGGCGGGCGTGCCGGCGTTCATCGCGGCGCGATCGAAACTCAGGCGTTCGCGTGCCATGAACATCTCGGCGTTTCCGACTGACGCCGCGCTCGGCATTTCGTTTGTGAAGAGATCGTAGGTCGTGTAGTTCGAGCGACTCATGCCGATCAGGCCGACAGTGCCGATTGCCACGAGAAGCGCGCTCAAGAATGCCATGGCCAGCGCCAGGCGGCCTTTTATCGTCGAAAACATGTTGTCCCCAAGGTACCGCACCGCGTAACGCGCGATAGCAGGCGGCGATGTGGCGCCTGCTGCGCGGGCCGAACATCAGTATCGAACCCACACCTACATAACGACAGCGGGACGATCGACTTTAGGGAACGTTTAATGCGCAAAAAGTAAATTCTGCTGGGACAAATGCGTTGAGTATCCCCGCTTCGATCAGCACGACGAGTGCTTCGGCAACCTAACTGAAGACCGCAAGATCGTCGCGACAAACTGTGAATTTCCTGTTGGTAGGGGACGAACGCTTACACTTACGCGCCAAAAGCCGACGTTTGTCTTGCAATCTTGAAGCACTGGTCAAGTCTGCCGCTCGCCGAGGTCGGTACCAACTGTTCGTCGTCGTACTTTGACCGGCCGGCCAGACGGACTATGCGAATTAGCGTTGATCCTTGAACCCGACTGAGATCAATAGCGTCCGACCGCTCGATTACGCGTGAGACCGTAGTAGTTCGGAAACGGTTGTTGCGGCGGTGTGACGACGAAGGGCTGTTCAGTGTCGGCCCATTCCTTTCGCATATCTGCTGCGATTAGCGATCCTGCGAGGTCGGCGCCGACCTGGGTTCGGCCAGTTTCAGCCGCTCGCAGTGAATTAGCGCTCCGAGGGCCGCTTCTCACTGTCCAGCTCGGCGAGAAGAGTCGATGCATAACGCTCCCCCGCCGCAGCGCCTTTCGGTATGACGCGCTCTATTTCCAGGAGGTCATCATCCGTGAGCGGAAGGCTAACTGAACCGAGAGCCTCGGCAAGTCTCGCTCGCGTGCGGGCGCCCACCAGGGGCACAACGTCCGCACCCTGCGCTGCCGCCCACGCAATTGCTAGTTGCGCGACCGTCATACCTTTGCGGTCTGCCACATTGCGCAGGGCTTCGACCAGGGCCAGATTGTGCGAAACGGGGAAACACCGAATGCGGCGCGCTTCTCCTTGCCATCAAACCGGTACTTCATGCGCCAGTAACGAGAGCCGTTGGGCATCACTTCCAAGTAGAGGCCTTTGCCGTCAGCCAGCCTGTACGGTTTCTCGGAGGGCTTGGCCTTGCGGATTTGTATGTCTGTGAGCGGGGCGGCGGTTTTCGCCATCTGTTGGGGGCATCGGCAATGGGGGCATTTGCCGGTTGCCCCAAAAATGCCCCTGATCGCACTGATTTCAATCGGGCAACCTTGCGGGATGATGGCAGCAAAAAGCCCCGTCGCGCAAGGCGGAGCGGGGCTTTTTGGGTAACGTTGCGAGATGCTGGGTTCCAGGATGGTCCCCCTGACAGGAATCGAACCTGTATCTAGCGCTTAGGAGGCACTTGTTCTATCCATTGAACTACAGGGAGAGGACCGAGCCGGACAGATCGGCGAGCGCAGAGTATATCAAACCGGCGCGGGCAAAAGGAGAGCCAAGCCAGCAGCCGCCCGCGCCTCGCAGAAATCCCGCAAAAACAAACGGCCCCGCAGACATCGCCTGCCGGGCCGCGCAACTATCTGAGCATCTGGCGAAGCGCACGCAACCGCGCGCATCGCCCCAACGTCATTTCACTGTCAAAACTCCACCACCGCGAACTCCGCCTTGCCCACGTCGCACAGCGGGCAGCGCCAGTCTTCCCGAATGTCGGCGAAACGCGTGCCCGGTGCGATACCTTCTTCGGGCAGACCGTCTTCCTCGTTGTAGATCCAACCGCAAATCAGGCAGACCCAGCTCTTGAATTCCGTCACTTCGATTACTTCGCTCACGACACGCTCTCTCGTTCAATGCAATGGCCGGCTTGCTCTGCCCCTTTATGGGGCGGCGCGGCGACCCGCAATATTACCGGAATTTGTCAATTCAGCCGCAGACGACCGATGCGGCGCCGCCCCAACGCCTCTGCGGCGAGCCCGGGCTCGCGCGACTGGCCTCGTCACACAAGCCGTGTACGCTTTGACCTGCAAGCTATTTCATTGGACAGATGTGGCGCTCGCCTCGCACGTATTGCGACGATCGGTCTCGGGCGAGGCCGCTGGCGGCGCCGCATCGCTGGGTTTCGTTTCCAAAGGAGAAACCGATGCTTAAAAACAGATGGTTGGTCGGCGTCGCGGTGGCAGGGCTACTCGCCGGGTCAGCTGTGGCGCAGGCGGCGGGCGTGACCTTCGTGCAACCGGCGGACGGCGCGACCGTCACCAATCCGGTGCACGTCGTGTTTGGCCTCGACGGCATGAAGATCGCGCCCGCCGGCACGCTGACCGACGGCACCGGGCATCATCACCTGCTGATCGACGGCAAGCCGCTGCCGAAGGGCGAGGTCATCCCCGCGACCGACAAGTCGCTGCACTTCGGCAAAGGCCAGACTGAAACCGATCTGACGCTGCCGCCGGGCGACCATACGCTGACGCTGCAATTCGGCGACGGCGCGCATCGCTCGTATGGGCCGGAGATGAGCAAGACGATCACGGTGCACGTCAAGTAAGCAACTGTTCGAAAGGCCGGCCCGGCGCGCGCGTCGCCGGCCCGCGCCGATTGCGTTGCACGCTGTGTTGCGCGCTTCATCGCACGGATGTTCCCGTCCCGCATACCTGCGACCGGCCCCGCGCCCGGTACAATGAGCAGTTCCGACTCATCGCTGTCTTCTCCCATTCCCATGTCGCTTTACACCATTACCGGAGCCCAGCTCGCGTTCGGTCACGTCGCGCTGCTCGACCACGTGGATTTCTCGCTCGAAGCGGGCGAGCGCGTCGGGCTGATCGGGCGCAACGGCGCGGGCAAGTCGTCGCTGTTGAAAATCGTCGCCGATCTGACCAAACCCGACGACGGCCTCGTCACGCGTCAGCAGCATCTGAGCACGGTCTACGTGCCGCAGGAGCCCGAGTTCAACGCCGACGACACCGTGTTCGACGCGGTCGCCGCCGGACTCACCGAGGCGCGCGCGCTGCTCGACGAATACGACGCGGTCGCGCACCAGCTCGCCGACACGCCTGAGGGCGCCGAACACGACACGCTGCTCGCGCGCATGAACACGCTGCAATCGTCGTTGGACGCCGCGGACGCATGGAATTGGAGCACGCGCGTCGCGACCACGCTGCAGCAGATCGGCCTGAACGGCGAAGCCCGAGTCGGCTCTCTGTCGGGCGGCATGCAGAAGCGCGCCGCGCTCGCGCGCGCGCTCGTCGTGCAGCCCGACGTGCTGCTGCTCGACGAGCCGACCAACCATCTCGACTTCGACGGCATCCGCTGGCTCGAAGATCTGCTGGTGTCGCTGCGCGCTGGGCTGCTGTTCATCACGCACGATCGCGCGTTTCTCGACCGCGTCGCGACGCGCATCGTCGAACTCGATCGCGGGCGGCTGCTGTCGTATCCGGGCAATTTCTCCGCGTACCAGACGCGCAAGGCGCAGCAGCTCGAAGTCGAGCGCATCGAGAGCGAGAAGTTCGACAAACTGCTCGCGCAGGAAGAAGTGTGGATTCGCAAGGGCGTCGAGGCACGCCGCACGCGCAGCGTCGGCCGCATCGCGCGCCTCGTGCAGATGCGCAACGAGCGCGCCGAGCGCCGCAACGTGCAGGGCAACGTGAAGCTCGACGTCGGTCAGGGCGAGAAGTCCGGCAAGATCGTCGCGGAACTGACGGATGTGACGAAGCGCTATGGCGAGCGCGCGGTGGTGGACCGCTTCACGGCCACGGTGATGCGCGGCGACAAGATCGGCTTCGTCGGTCCGAACGGCGCGGGCAAGACCACGCTGCTGAAGCTGATCCTCGGTCAACTCGCGCCGGACGAGGGCAACGTGCGCGTCGGCACGAATCTGCAGGTCGCGTATTTCGATCAGATGCGCGCGGCGCTCGATCTGGAAAAGAGTCTCGCGGACACGATCAGCCCCGGCAGCGAGTGGGTCGAAATCAACGGCCAGAAGAAGCACGTGATGAGCTATCTCGGCGACTTCCTGTTCGCGCCGGAGCGCGCGCGTTCGCCGGTCAAGTCGCTGTCGGGCGGCGAGCGCAACCGGCTGTTGCTCGCGCGCCTGTTCGCGCGCCCGGCCAACGTGCTGGTGCTCGATGAACCGACCAACGACCTCGACATTCCGACGCTCGAACTGCTCGAAGAACTGCTGATCGACTACGACGGCACGGTGCTGCTCGTCAGCCACGACCGCGCCTTTCTCGATAACGTCGTGACGTCGGTGATCGCCTCGGAAGGCGGCGGCAAGTGGCGCGAATACGTCGGCGGCTTCACGGACTGGCAGACGCAGCGCGATCGCTCGGAGCAACTTGCGCTCGAAGCGCAGAAAGAATCGAGCAAGGAAGCGCCGAAAGAAGCGGCGCCGAAGGACAGCGCGTCGGGCCGCAATGCGCAGCGCAGCGCGAAGCTGTCGTTCAAGGAGCAGCGCGAACTGGAGGCGCTACCGAAAATGATTGCCGACCTCGAGGCCGAACAGAAGGCAATCGGCGCGCAGCTCGAAGACGGCTCGGTGTTCGCGAAAGATGCACGCGAAGGCGCGCGTCTGACCGAGCGCTATACCGAGATCGACGAGGAGTTGATGCTCGCGCTCGAACGTTGGGACGAGCTGGAAAACCGCGTCAAGTAACGCGGCGTGCGCGGCCGGCACAAAAACAACAGAAAGCGCCGCCGCGCACGGCACTGAAATTCAGGGGGCGCGCGCCCGTGCATTTCCGCCGATACCTATCGCGCCGCCGTCCTGCAAGCCGTCCATCCTCCATTGCATGTCCGCCAACGCCCGCCGCGCCTTATCCAGTCGGCCAATTCAGCGTGGGGTCAATTGCCGCCGTGATCGAAATCAGTACAATACCCCGCGAACAGGCTTCCCCGGCGGGCTGTGCGTCCATCTCCGGCATTCGAGCGCGCCAACGGAAGCCGCGCGACAAAACAGCTTGCCCGCATCGCGGGCCGCTCCACCTAACCCCGTTGTTTCGTTTCGCTTTTTTTTGAATACTCAACGCATTGTCCACGGCCCTGTCCACAGGACCTGTGGACAACGATGAACCGACGCACCGAGTCAATCATGTCTACGAAAAAGCCAAACGCCGCGTATAGCGAAGCGTCGATCAAGGTGTTGAAGGGTTTGGAGCCGGTCAAGCAACGACCCGGCATGTACACCCGCACCGAGAATCCGCTGCACATCATTCAGGAAGTCATCGACAACGCATCGGACGAAGCCCTCGGCGGCTACGGCCGGCAAATCACGGTCACGCTGCACGCGGACCATTCGGTCTCGGTCGACGACGACGGCCGCGGCATTCCATTCGGCCTGCACCCCGACGAAGGCGTACCGGTCGTCGAAATCGTTTTCACGCGCTTGCACGCGGGCGGCAAGTTCGACAAGGCCGCCGGCGGCGCCTATACGTTCTCGGGCGGTCTGCACGGCGTCGGCGTGTCGGTCACCAACGCGCTGTCCACGCGGCTCGACGTCACCGTGTGGCGCGACGGCAAGGTCGCCGAACTGAGCTTCGCGCACGGCGATGTCGCGAAGCCGCTCGAAGTGCGTGCCGCTACCAAGGCCGACAAGAAATCCGGCACGCGCGTGACCGCGTGGGCCGATCCGAAGTACTTCGATTCGCCGAACCTGCCGCTCGGTGAATTGCAGCGTCTGTTGCGCTCAAAAGCGGTGCTGCTGCCGGGCGTCGAGGTCGCGCTCGTCAACGAGAAAACCGGCGAGCGGCAAAGCTGGAAATACGAAGACGGCCTGCGCGGCTATCTGCTCGAAGGCATGAACGGTAGCGATCTGCTGATTCCGCTGTTCGAGGGCGAGCGCTACGCGGAAAGCTCGCGTTCGAGCGAAGAGACGTTTGCCGAAGGCGAGGGCGCGACGTGGGTCGTCGCGTGGAGCGAGGAAGGTCCGCTCACGCGCGAGTCGTACGTGAACCTGATTCCTACGCCCGCGGGCGGCACGCATGAGTCGGGCTTGCGCGACGGTCTTTATCAGGCGGTCAAGAGCTTCGTCGAGTTGCACAACCTGCAGCCGAAGGGCGTGAAACTGCTCGCCGAAGACGTGTTCGCGCGGGTGTCGTTCGTGCTGTCGGCGAAGGTGCTCGACCCGCAATTTCAAGGGCAGATCAAAGAGCGCCTGAATAGCCGCGATGCGGTCAAGCTCGTCTCGTCGTTCGCCCGGCCGGCGCTCGAACTGTGGTTGAACCAGCACGTCGAGCATGGCAAGAAACTCGCGGACCTCGTGATCAAGCAGGCGCAGGCGCGCACGCGCGCGGGGCAGAAGGTCGAGAAGCGCAAGAGTTCGGGCGTCGCCGTGCTGCCCGGCAAGCTGACCGATTGCGAATCGACGGAAATCGGTCGCAATGAGCTGTTCCTCGTCGAGGGCGACTCGGCGGGCGGCTCCGCGAAGATGGGTCGCGACAAGGAATACCAGGCGATCCTGCCGCTGCGCGGCAAGGTGCTGAACACATGGGAAACCGAACGTGATCGCCTGTTCGCGAACAACGAGGTGCACGACATTTCAGTGGCGATCGGCGTCGATCCGCACAGTCCGGACGACAAGATCGATCTGTCGAATCTGCGCTACGGCAAGATCTGCATTTTGTCGGATGCGGATGTCGACGGCTCGCATATCCAGGTGCTGCTGCTCACGCTGTTCTTCAAGCATTTCCCGCAACTGATCGAGCGCGGTCACGTGTGCGTCGCGCGTCCGCCGCTGTTTCGCGTCGATGCGCCCGCGCGCGGCAAGAAGCCCGCGCAGAAGCTCTATGCGCTCGACGAAGGCGAGCTCGAGGCGATTCTCGACAAGTTGCGCAAGGACGGCGTGCGCGACAACCAGTGGTCGATCAGCCGCTTCAAGGGTCTCGGTGAAATGAGCGCCGAGCAGCTGTGGGACACGACGATGAATCCCGACACGCGCCGCCTGCAGCCGGTCGCGCTCGGCGAACTCGACTACGATGCGACCGTCGCGCGCATGACGATGCTGATGGGCAAGGGCGAAGCGGCGTCGCGTCGCAGCTGGCTCGAAGAGAAAGGCAACGAAGTAGAAGCGGACATCTGAGCGCATTGCGCCTCAATGCGGCATACGACACTTCAAGCCAAACACGGACACGGAATCTAGATGGACGACGATAACACTCTCGACCTTTTCAACGAGCCGCCGTCGGACAGCGACGTGCTGACGCTCGGCAACTACGCGGAGCGTGCGTACCTCGAGTATGCGGTCAGCGTAGTCAAGGGCCGCGCGCTGCCCGATGTTTGCGATGGGCAGAAGCCGGTGCAGCGCCGCATCCTGTTCGCGATGAACGAGATGGGCCTCGGCGACAACGCGAAGCCGGTCAAATCGGCGCGCGTGGTCGGCGACGTGCTCGGTAAGTATCACCCGCACGGCGACCAGTCCGCGTACGACGCACTCGTGCGTCTCGCGCAAGACTTTTCGATGCGCTATCCGCTGATCGACGGCCAGGGCAACTTCGGCTCGCGCGATGGCGACGGCGCGGCGGCGATGCGTTACACCGAAGCGCGCCTGACTCCGATCGCGAAGCTGCTGCTTGCCGAAATCGACCAGGGCACGGTCGACTTCATGCCGAACTACGACGGCTCGTTCGAAGAGCCGAAGGTGCTGCCGGCGCGTCTGCCGTTCGTGCTGCTCAATGGCGCATCGGGCATCGCGGTGGGTCTCGCGACCGAAATCCCTTCGCACAACCTGCGCGAAGTCGCGGGCGCGGCGGTTGCGCTGATCCGCAATCCGAAGCTCTCGCACGCGGAACTGATGCAGCACGTGCCTGGTCCGGACTTTCCCGGCGGCGGCCAGATCATTTCGAGCGAGGCGGAAATCGCCGCCGCGTACGAAGCCGGCCGCGGCAGCCTGAAGGTGCGCGCGCGCTGGAAGATCGAGGATCTCGCGCGCGGCCAGTGGCAACTCGTGATCACCGAAATGCCGCCGAATACGGCCGCGCAGAAGGTGCTCGAGGAAATCGAAGAACAGACCAACCCGAAAATCAAGCTCGGCAAGAAGACGCTCACGCCCGAGCAGTTGCAGACGAGGCAGACGCTGCTCGGGCTCGTCGACGCGGTGCGCGACGAATCGGGCAAGGACGCGCCGGTGCGTCTCGTGTTCGAGCCGAAGTCGAGCCGCATCGATCAGACCGACTTCGTCAACACGCTGCTCGCGCATACGAGCCTCGAATCGAACGCGCCGCTGAACATGGTGATGGTCGGCGGCGACGGCCGGCCGCGTCAGAAGGGCTTGAGCGAAATCCTGCACGAGTGGATCGCGTTCCGTTTCGCGACGGTGACGCGCCGCACGCGGCATCGTCTATCGAAGGTCGACGACCGCATCCATATTCTCGAAGGCCGGATGATCGTCTTCCTGAATATCGACGAAGTCATCCGCATCATTCGCGAATCGGACGAGCCGAAGGTCGCGCTGATGGCCGCGTTCGGACTCACGGACCGCCAGGCCGAAGACATCCTCGAAATCCGGCTGCGTCAGTTGGCGCGCCTCGAGAAGATCAAGATCGAGAAGGAACTAGCCGAGCTGCGCGACGAGAAGGCGAAGCTCGAGGAACTGCTCGGCAGCGAACCGGCGATGAAGCGCCTGCTGATCAAGGAAATCGAAGCCGACGCGAAACAGTATGGCGACGAGCGCCGCACGCTGATCCAGCAGGAAAAGCGCGCGACGTTCGAAGCGCGCGTGGTCGACGAGCCGGTCACCGTCGTGGTGTCGCAGAAGGGCTGGGTGCGCGCGCTGAAGGGCCACGGGCTCGATCCGGCCGGCTTCAGCTTCAAGGCCGGCGACGGCCTCTACGCGGCGTTCCAATGCCGCACGCCCGATACGCTGATCGCGTGGGGTAGCAACGGGCGCGTCTATTCGGTCGCGGTGGCTCAACTGCCGGGCGGACGCGGCGACGGCGTGCCGGTCACGTCGCTGATCGAGCTCGAATCGGGCAGTCATTTGATGCACTACTACGCGGCGTCGGCGGAACAGGCGCTGCTGCTCGCGTCGAGCAACGGCTTCGGCTTCATCGCAAAGGTCGGCGATATGGTGAGCCGCGTGAAGGCCGGCAAGTCGTTCATGACGATCGACGCCGGCGCCGCGCCGCTCGCGCCGATGCCGATGCTGCCGGACGCGGCGCAGGTCGCGTGTCTGTCGTCGGGCGGGCGTCTGCTCGTGTTCGGCCTCGACGAGATGAAGACGCTGTCGGGCGGCGGCCGTGGCGTCACGCTGATGGCGCTCGACGACAACGAAACGCTCGTGCAGGCGCTCGCGATCAACAAAGCAGGCGTGATGCTGATCGGCACGCGTCGTGGCGGCCGCGTCGACGAGGAGAAGCTGGCCGGCGCCGAACTTGCGGCGCATGTCGGCAAGCGTGCGCGCAAGGGACGCGCGCCCGACAGCAAGCTGAAGCTCGACGGCATGCGTCCGGTGTTGCCGGCTTAGTGGAGTCGATTTAACGAAGTTTGACGCGGTGAAACCATGGGCGCCTGCTAGCATGCGGGGCGCTCGCGGTCTATCGCAGAAAAGTCCGTCGCACGAAGGGCGTGGAAGCAAACGGGGCGCGTCGGCATCGCGGCCAGACGAAAGTGCCGCGATCACAACGACAAAACACGACGCAATAGACGTCGATACCCGGAACTGCCTGCATCACGTATGGTCGAACGCGCTCAGTTGGTGCTGAGCGGATCGCGTGTCCTAAACGGTGTGGCGTCGTCGGGAGAGGAAAACTACATGAACAAGGCTATCGAAGTCGCGCTTTTTCTGCATCTGCTCGGGGTGGCGGTGTGGGTCGGCGGTATGGTGTTCGCGCATTTCTGCCTGCGTCCTGCGCTCGGCGATCTGTCGCCGCAATTGCGCCTGCCGCTGTGGGAGTCGGTATTTGGCCGCTTCTTCAACTGGGTCGGGGTGTCGGTGCTCGTGATCCTGATCAGCGGCGGCTTCCTGCTGATGCAATTCGGCGGCGGTCATGCTAGCTGGCCGCTGCATGCGATGGCCGGTCTCGGCATCGTGATGATGCTGATCTTCGGGCATATCCGCTTCGCCGTGTATCCGCGCATTCGCCGCGCGGTGCAGGCGCAGAAGTGGCCCGATGGCGCGCAGGCGGTCGGTACGGTCCGCCGTCTCGTGCTGATCAATCTCGTGCTGGGCGTCGTGACGATCGGCGTCGCTGTGCTGTCGCGCGGGTTCTGATCGCCGGATCGCCGGACCGCCGGATCGCCGGATCGCCAACGGCGCAACGGGCTTCGTGCGGCCCGCGACGCATCACGTCGTGGCGCCGTACGCGAGCCACAAACCGCACGCCACCGCCACCGTTCCGTACACGGCATACACCGGTACCTTCAGCTTCGCGAAGCACATCGCGGAGAACGTCGCGGTCAGCAGATAGATCGGCTCCAGCGGTACGTGCACGGCAATGCGCAGTACCGCGACCGCGAGAAACGCGGTCGTGACCGCGCGCAGAATCCTCATGCCGTGCTCGAAGCGCGGGTTCACCTTCAACTGATGCAGATGCCGCTGCGCGAGCACGACGAGGCAGCCTGACGGCACGAAAAGCGCGAGCGTCGCGATCAGTGCGCCGAGCCAGCCATCGACGAGATAGCCGAAGAACGGCACAACGTTCAGCAAGGGTCCAGGGGACAACGGCGACAGCGTAAACGCGAGCGTGAAGTCGTTATCGGACACGCCGACCGCCGGCGTGACGAACAGCGTCTTCAGCACCGGCAACGCCGAGAAGCCACCGCCGAACAGCGTCATGCCGGCGCCCGCGAGGCGCGGCCACAGCAGCGCGAGGTCATAGCGATGCGGCAGCGGCAGCGCAAACAGCACGAGCAGCACGCCGAGCGCGGCCAGCAGCCGATAGTCGCCGCGCTGGAGCGACACGGCGAGTCGCGAGTCGCGTTCCGGACTCGCGAACCAGCCGGCGCCGAAGGCCGCGCCGAGCATCACCACATACGCCGCGGCGCTGTGCGCATAGAGCAGCGCGATGCTGCCGAGCAGCGCCGCCGTCCATTCGAGCTTGCCGCGCACGAGCGCGCGGGTTTGCTTGTACCAGGTGACCGCGATCAGCGTCGCGAGCACGACGCTGAAGTGATGCAGCAGGGTTTGCGACGCGATCGTGTGCACGATGGGCGTGCGATAAAAGATTGCGAACAGCGTCATCAGCGTGAAGAAGGGCAGGACGCTCGCCACACCGGCGACCCATGCGCCCGCGCGTCCGCGCAGCGCGTGGCCGAGCTGCACGGCGACGTTGCAGCCGACGGGTCCCGGCACCATCCACGCGAGCGCAATCAGGTCCGAGAACGCGACGCGTGAGAGCCGCCCCTCGCGTTCCACGTAATGATGCTCGAGCTGCGCCATCAACGCGAGACCGCCCCACGACAGCGCCGACAGGCCGCACACGACCCGGAACAGCGTCCATAGCGGTTCCCGTTGCCCGCGGCGGGCAGCCTCATCGCTCGTGATGGTCTGCATCGGCGCTGCGCGGGCCCCGCCGTGCGGGCGCCCGTCCTTTAATTGTTGCTGGATAGGCTGCTTGTGCTGTCGGCTTCGTGCGCGACGCGGCGGCCGCTGACGCTGTTCATGCCGCATACCCCGAAGCGCTCGAGCAGTGCCGGGATCGCCTCAACCGGCACCGGCCGCGAGAACAGGAAGCCCTGTGCCTCGATATGGCCGAGCGCGGCCAGCCACGCAATCTGCTCTTCAGTCTCCGTGCCTTCGACCACGACCGCGAGCCCGAGCGAGCGCGCGAGATTGACGATCGCGGTGACCATCACGCAGACGCTGCGGTCCCCCGGAATCGCCTGGACGAACGAGCGGTCCACCTTCAGCGTATCGACGGCAAAGCGGTTGAGATAGGACAGCGAAGAGTAGCCGGTGCCGAAATCGTCGAGCGCGATGCGTACGCCGAGACGCTTCAACGCGAAGATTTTTTCGGAGACCACGTCCGGAAATTCCATCATCGTCGTTTCGGTGATTTCGAGTTCGAGGCGACGGGCGGAGATGCCGGTTTCCTCGATCGCGCGCGAGACCGTTTCGAGCAGGTCGCCGCGCCAGAACTGCACCGCCGAAATGTTCACCGCGAGCGATAGCGTGTCGTAGCCCTGCCGCTGCCATTGCGCGAGCTGACGGCATGCGGTCTCGATCACGAAGTCGCCGATCGGCACGATCAGGCCGGTCGACTCGGCCACGGGGATGAACTCGTTGGCCGGGATCTGTCCGTGCTGCGGATGGTTCCAGCGCACGAGCGCTTCGAAGCCGGTGATGCAGCGGCGCGTCAGATCGATCTTCGGCTGATAGGCGAGGAACAGTTGCCCCTCGGCCAGCGCGACGCGCAACTGCTGCTCCCACTTCATCAGATGGTCCGCGCGATGCGACAGATGCGGCGAATAGAACTGGTAGCAGTTCTTGCCGGCGTCCTTCGCGCTGTACATCGCGAGGTCGGCTTTCTTCAGCAGATCGATCTCGCTTTCGTTGGCGACCGAGTACAGCGCGATGCCAATGCTCGCATGCAGCACGAACGCGCTGCCGCGCACCTCGAACGGCTTCGAGAACGCTTCGCCGGCGGCCTCGGCGAGCGCGACCGCGCGCTTTTCGACATCGTCGCCCTTGATCACGACGACGAACTCGTCCCCGCCGATGCGGCTCAGCGCGCCGTCGTCGCCGACCGCGGTGGCGAGGCGCGAGGCTGTCATCTGCAGCACGATGTCGCCGGCGTTGTGGCCGAGCGTGTCGTTGACGGTCTTGAAGTTGTCGAGGTCGATAAAAAGAATCGCGAGGCGGCCCAGGTTGAACGGCTGCGCGACGTCATGGCGCAGCGCCTGCAGCGTCGCGTAGCGATTGCGCAGGCCGGTCAACAGATCGTATTCGACGAGGTGCGTCATCTCGCGCTCGCGGCCTAGCAGTTTGCCTATCAGGCCGGTCGCGACCGCGAAGAAGCTGAGCATCGCGAGCGAGATGAAGCCCGCCATCAACAGATAGACGTTGCGCGTGTGGTTGTAATCGGCGAATTCTTCGTCCTGCGAAAGACCGACGAGCACGCCGAGCGGATAGCCGTCGATGTGCCGGTACGACACGATGCGCGTGACGTTGTCGATCGAATCGACGTAGGTGCCCGACACGTGCTCCGAGGTCGGATACATGCCGCTCGCGGTGAACGTGCTGCTCGTCCTGCTGGCGTTGCCGGTGCGGCGCGCGAGCACGGTGCCGTTGTCCGAGATCACCGCGATCACGCCTTCGCGGCCGATCGCCGCGTTGTTGTAGAAGTCCGACGTAAAGTAGCTCGGGTCTTCGGAGACCACGACGACGCCCGCGAACGAGCCGTCCGGATGATTGAGACGCCGCGTCATCTGCAGCGTCCAGTGACCCGATACGCGGCCGAGCACGGGCTTGCTGATGTACAGCTGGTCGTCGTTTTCGTGCTCGTGGACCTTGAAGTGCTCGCGGTCCGACAAGTCGATATGAGCGGGGTTGAGTTCGGTCGTATTGGCGATCAGTCTGCCGTGCTCGTCGATTATCGACACCTGCACGAGCGTTTCGCTTTGCACGACGCCTTTTTCGACCGTGCTCGCGAGATCGAAATGATCGGGCGTCTTTTCGAATTCGTACTTGACGAAGCGCGTGATCTGATCGACCTGGTGAATCGCCTTGACGGTGTGCTGTTCGAGCGCCGCTGAAAGTATTGCGGAAGACGCCATCGCCTCGCGGTACGTCGCGTCCCTTTCTACCGACAGCCGCGCGAAGATCACGGTCCACAGCAGGATCAGTACGAGTACCCCGAGCGCGGGAATGACGAGCAACGCGCGCCGGCGCGTGACCAATGGATCGCGTCGCGGCCAGGCCTCGCGCGGCTCGGAGAAGCGGGACTGAGTCATCGCGCGGGCCTTCGCTGGGTGCGGGCCGCTTGCAAACGCATGGGCATCGATTGCGCGAAATAGATGGATGGCTGCATGGTGACCAAGATGCCAAAGCTGCTGCGCAGGAGGAGAGGGCGTGGCGCCGCGCCCGGACCGTCCACAGGTCATCGGATAGAGTTCGCTATATACGTCTCGATATTACTGAATGCAACTGGATTAAGGAAGCTTCCGGGCATGGGGTATACGCTCGCGCGGCGAGCGCCCAGGTGCGGCTGTTCACGTGGCCTGCATCGCCGGTCTTACGACGCGACAGGTCCGTGATTTGTCGAAGACCTCATCGGCAACGGTGCCTGCCACTCGGCAGTTTCTGGCAGGGCTTTTGCAATCCGGCCACGATGAATTCGGAGAACCAGGTATGGCGACGCAATCGCGCCGCGGCTTTTTGTGGTGTGAAGCGGCGACATGTGGCGTGTCGCCGTGGCGTGCGCGCGAAGCCGCAGCTCGCTTACGCGAGCCGGCACGTGCCGTCGACGATCGTCACCGAAGGCCCGCCGATCCAGATCTTGCCGCGTGCATCGTCGTAGTGGACCGACACGTCCCCCGCGCGCCCGAGCGCGGTGCCCTGACGCGCCGTGTAGCGCGCGGCGGGACGACGGTGCTGCAGGTTCAGCAGACCCGCGAGCGCGGCATTGGCGCTGCCCGTCACCGGGTCTTCGCCGACGCCGAAGCCGCCGCCCGCCATCAGGCAACGAACCTCGAACGTCGCGGGGCCGTCGGCGTCGTGCGGTCCATACACGGCGACGCCGTGCGTGTCGACCGAATGCACGAGCTCGGCGAGCGCCGCCGCGTCGGGTTCGAGCGCGAGGCAGGCGCGTGCCGAATCGACCCGCACGACGAGCCACGGCGCGCCGTTGTCGACCGCGCACGGCGGCGCGCTGAAGTCGATCGCCTGACTACGTAAAGCCGTAGACAGCGCTTCGTAACGATGCTCGGCGAGTGGTGTCACGCGCGCGGGCGGCGCGGCGAATGCCCATGCGCCGTGCATGTTGTCGGCGCCGTCGAGCGCTTCGAGTTCGACGAGACCCACGCCGCATTGCTGGATCAGCTTGCCGGCCTGCTTCGGCTGGTAGCCGCTTTCGCGCAAAGCATGCGCGGTGCCCAAGGTCGGATGACCCGCGAACGGCAACTCGCCCCCCGTCGTGAAGATGCGCACGCGATAGTCGGCGGCCGCGTCGGTCGGCTTCAGCAGAAACGTGGTTTCGGACAGATTGGTCCAGCGCGCAATGGCCTGCATTTGCGCGGTATCGAGCGCGTCGGCATCGAATACGACGGCAAGCGGATTCCCCTTGAACGGTGTCGACGTAAACACGTCGACCTGTTTGAAACGAACGGTGTGAGCGGACATCGACGGGCCCCGGGGCAATGGACGTTGAGGGAGTTCGCGGATTCTATCCGGCTACGCGGCGGCGATCCACCGTCGCCATAAAACAGAAACGCGCCGCCGGTGCGTGACACCGGACGGCGCGCCTGAATCGCAATGCGGCGTGAGTCGTATGCGCATCTCACGCGACACCGCATGCTTGGTTACATCGCGTCGATGCTATTGGACCTCGGCGATCAGCTCGATCTCCACGCACGCGCCGAGCGGAATCTGCGCGACGCCGAACGCCGAGCGCGCGTGCTTGCCGCGCTCGCCGAACACGTCGGCGATCAGTTCGGACGCGCCGTTGGTGACCAGATGCTGCTCGGTGAACTCGAGTGTCGAGTTGACGAGGCTCATCAGCTTGACGATGCGCGTGACGCGGTTCAGGTCGCCGACGTGCGCATGCAACGTGGCGAGCAGATCGATCGCGATCGAGCGCGCGGCGGCCTTGCCTTCCTCGGTGGAGAGCGTCGCACCGAGCTTGCCGACCCATACCTTGCCGTCCTTCTTCGCGATGTGGCCCGACAGGTACACCGTGTTGCCGCTTTGCGCGCTCATCACATAGGCCGCTGCCGGCGCACCCGCCGCCGGCAATTCGATGCCGAGTTCCTTGAGCTTGTCGTACACATTCGATTGAGCCATGTTGTGTCCTCGTTTCGGTGAGATTGCATGAATGCCGGCGAAGTCCGCACGCAACGCGCGTGCAAGCTTCGCCCCGATGGCAGTGCGGCTAACGCCGTTCAGATTTTCGCGCGCACGAGTGCGGCGAGACGCGCCACGCCTTCGTCGATTTTAGCCGGTGGCACCGTGACGAACGACAGACGCAACGTGTTGTGCTGGGCTTCGTTCGCGAAGAACGGAGCGCCCGGTACGAACGCGACGTTCTGCGCAACCGCTTCCGCGAGCAGCTTCATGCTGTCGATTCCCGCCGGCAGATTGACCCAGATGAACATGCCGCCTTCCGGACGGTTCCAGCTGACGCCTTCGGGCATATAGCGTTCCAGCGCGGCGAGCATCGCGTCGCACTGATTGCGATACAGCTCGCGGATCGTCGGCACGTGCGTGTCGAGGAAGCCGTCCTTGACCACTTCGTGCACGATGCGCTGCGTGAAGCTCGGCGTGTGCAGGTCGGTGGCCTGCTTGGCCTGCACGAGTTTGAAGATCAGCTCCTCGGGCGCGATGATGAAGCCGACGCGCAGACCCGGCGCGAGCACCTTCGAGAAGGAGCCGAGATAGACGATGTGATCGGGCGCCATCGACAACATCGTCGGCAGCGGTTCGCCCGCGTAGTCGAGCGCGCCATAGGGATCGTCCTCGATCACCGGGAACGGCGCGGTCTTCGCGAACTCGGCGAGCGCGCGTCGGCGTTCGACCGGCAGACGGCGACCCGTCGGATTCTGGAAATTCGGCTGCGCGTACAGCAGACGCGCGCCATTGGTCAGTTCCGGCTTCAGGCCGTCGGGGACCAGGCCCTGCTCGTCGGTCGGCACCTGCACGTAGTGCGGCTCGTACATCGAGAACGATTGCAGCGCGCCGAGGTAGGTCGGCGTTTCGACCAGCACCGGGCTATCGACGCAAATCAGCACTTTGCCGAGCAGGTCGAGCGCCTGTTGCGAGCCGGTCGTGATCAGCACCTGCGACGCGCGGATCTGCGCGCCGTTGGTCGAGTGGCGTTGCGCGACCCATTCGCGCAGCGGCAGATAACCTTCGGTCGCGCTGTACTGCAGCGCCGCGGCGGGCGTGTCGCGCAGCATGCGGTCGGACGCCTCGCGCATGCGCTCGGCCGGGAAGGTGGCCGGCGAGGGCAGGCCGCCGGCGAAGGAGATGACTTCGGGCCGTTCCGTGACCTTCAGGATCTCGCGGATCGCGGAGCTCGTGAGCTTGCGCGCGCGTTCGGACAATTGCCACGTCGGGGCTTTCAGGTCGCTTTGGTCCATGATCTCCTCTGGTATTTCTGGAACCGGTCAAAATTTCAATTATCGCGCGACTGGCCAACCATTGCCGTTGGGGTTGCCCAATCACGCGCTGCTTATCCGAGGGTTCGCGGACCCTCGGGTGTTTCAAATTCGGCGACGAGCGCCGCGGCGCCGTCGGTCGGCTGCACGTCGAGCAGGTGCGCGGCGCCGAGCCAGCGCAGTTGCTCGCCAATCAGCTCTGGCCGCGGATGCACGGCTTTCAACGCTTTCAGCGCGAGGTTCGTCGGCGCCAGCGACTGCGACGGATGCCGCGTCGAGTCCCACTGAATCAGCGAGGGCAGCACGCCGTCGCCGGCGCCTTGCCACGCGGGGAACGACCCGTCGTCGGGCACCGTCAGGCCCCACGTGAAATCGCCGCGCGTCATCGGCACGACCGGCGCGATGCGCTGCGGATACTGCGCTTGCCACGTCGCCAGATGCTTCGGCCGCTCGACGCGCGCGACCCAATGCGACAGATACGGCCCGTTTTCCAGTCGCGCCTGCGTCGCCGGGTCGTCGAGCGCGAACAGGCGCGGGCGCGGCGCGGTGCCATCGGTTGCGTCGGCCGCGGCGCGCGGATCGATGGCGATCACTTCCAGGTAGACGCCGCCCCACAGGCCGAGCAGGCGATTGTGGGTCCGCATCAGCGGATGCGCGCCACCGCCGGCCGGCGCGACGCCGAGCGTATCGGCGACGTACTGGACGCCTTCGTCCAGCGTGCGCGCGGAAACGACGAGGTGATCGAGACTGAGCGATTGGGCTGTCAGGGTTGTCATGGCGGATCGATGGAAAACGCTGTTCTGCGCAAGGGCCAGTTGCGCGGCACGCTTGAGGGCAGCGCTGCCGGGGCCGTAAGCATAACCGTTTGCCGGATCGGCGGGCCATACGTATGGATTTACATGGTGTCACCAGCCTCGCTGGATTCAAATGTAACGGCCGTGACCTGCACAGTAACGGTACAATCGGCGCGATACTGTTCGGTACAGTTGGAGTCCGTCATGTCCGTCCCGCTTACCCAGATTCCTGCCCCGCACGACACCGCGTCGCTGACGCTGGTCGAACAGCTCGTCCAATGGGCGCAGCGCCGCATCGAGGAGCGCGTGTTCCGCCCCGGCATGCGCATGCCGTCGATCCGCAAGCTCGCGCTCGACAAGGGCGTGTCGCGCTTCACGGTGGTCGAAGCGTACGAGCGGCTCGTCGCGCAGGGTTTTCTGGAGTCGCGGCGGGGGTCCGGCTTCTATGTGCGCGAGCGCCAGGGCGGCGCGGCGACGGTCTCCGAGCTGCGCCCGCGCGCCGAGCCGCTGCCCGCGCCGGCCAATATCGACGTCGTCTGGCTGCTGCGCAACATGCTGCACACCGGCGCGCGGCCCGAGCGCAGTCCGGGCCTCGGCTATCTGCCGGCCCGCTGGCTCGACGGCGACCTGATCACCAACGCGCTGCGCACGCTCGGCCGGCAAAGCGGCATGCAGATGCTCGGCATCGGCACCGCGCAAGGTTTCCTGCCGCTGCGTCAGCAGTTGCAGACGCGGCTCGAGGAGCTGGAGATCGGCGCGTCGCCCGAGCAGATCGTGATGGTGTCGGGCATCACCCAGGCGATCGACCTCATTTCGCGCATCTACGTGAAGCCGGGCGATGCGGTGATCGTCGGCGATCCGGCGTGGTTCCAGATGTTCGGCTGCTTCGCGTCGCAGGGCGCGCGGCTCGTCGGCATGCCGTACAGGCCGGACGGCCCCGATCTCGACGCGCTCGAAGCGCTGGTCCAGGAATGGCGCCCCAAAATGCTGGTGATCAACTCGGTGCTGCAGAACCCGACCGGCACCTCGCTGAGCGCCGCGCAGGCGTTCCGCATCCTGCGGCTTGCCGAGGCGTACGACTTCATCGTCGTCGAGGACGACATCTACGGCGACCTGTGCCCGCCCAGCTACGCGGGTACGCGGCTCGCGAGCCTCGACCAGCTAAAGCGCGTGATCTACCTTGGCAGTTTCTCGAAGACGCTTGCGCCGAATCTGCGCGTCGGTTTCATCGCGTGCGCGGCAGAGGTCGCGATGGTGGTCGCCAATCAGAAGATGCTGGTCGGCATGACGAGCCCGGAGTTGAACGAGCGCGTGATCTACAAGATCCTGACCGAGGGCCACTACCGGCGGCACGTCGAGCGCATTCGCGCACGGCTCGACGGCGTGCGCGAGAAGGCCGTGCGGATGATCGAGAAGACCGGCATGAAGCTGTTTCTGACGCCGACGGCCGGGATGTTCCTGTGGGCCGACACCGGCGTGGACGCAGGCGCGCTCGCCGCGGCCGGGCACGAAGCCGGCTATCTGCTGACGCCGGGCGGGCTGTTTTCGCCGCAGCAGTCGCCGAGCACGTGGATGCGCTTCAATATCGCCAATTGCGGCGATCCTGAATTACCGGCGTTCCTAAGCCGTTATCTCGACGGCGTCGCGCGTCGCGCCTCTTGAAACCGCGCCGGAGCGTCCCCATTTGCGCGGACGATCCGGCGGTCCGGCGCTCCGGCACGGCGAGCCCGAACCGCGGTTGGAATCCGCTTCGGCCGCCGCTCATCCCCCAATTCGCAACAGAGAGGAAGTCCGACCATGGCACAAGAAACCATGAGCTTTCAGGCAGAAGTGAAGCAACTTCTGCAACTGATGATCCATTCGCTGTACAGCAACAAGGAAATCTTTCTGCGCGAGCTGATTTCGAACGCGTCCGACGCGGCCGACAAGCTGCGCTTCGAGGCGATCGAAAACAGCGCGCTGTACGAGAACGATTCGAACCTGCGAATTCGCGTGTCGTACGACAAGGCCGCGCGCACCGTCACGATCGACGACAACGGCATCGGCATGAGCCGCGACGAGACGATCGCGCACCTCGGCACGATCGCGCGTTCGGGCACCAAGGAATTCTTCGGCAAGCTGTCGGGCGACCAGCAGAAGGACGCGGCGCTGATCGGCCAGTTTGGCGTGGGCTTCTATTCGGGCTTCATCGTCGCGGACAAGATCACCGTCGAGACGCGCCGCGCCGGTTTGCCGGCCTCCGAAGGCGTGCGGTGGGAAAGCGCGGGCGAAGGCGATTTCGCGGTCGAGACGATCGAGCGCGCCGCGCGCGGCACGACCATCACGCTGCATCTGCGTGCCGATGAGGACGAACTGCTGTCGTCGTATCGGCTGAAGTCGATCATCCAGAAGTACTCGGACCACGTCGCGCTGCCGATCCTGATGAAGAAGGAAGAGTGGGACGCGGAAAAGAGCGAGATGGTCACGAAGGACGAGGACGAGACCGTCAACCAGGCGAGCGCGCTGTGGACCCGTTCGAAGAACGACATCACCGACGATCAGTACAAGCAGTTCTACCAGCACATCTCGCACGATCATCAAGATCCGCTGACGTGGACGCACAACCGCGTCGAAGGCCGCAGCGAATACACGCAACTGCTGTACGTGCCGGCGCACGCGCCGTTCGACCTGTGGAACCGCGAGCAGCGCGGCGGCCTGAAGCTGTACGTGAAGCGCGTGTTCATCATGGACGACGCCGAGCAATTGCTGCCCACGTACCTGCGCTTCGTGAAGGGTGTGGTCGATTCGGCCGATCTGCCGCTTAACGTGTCGCGCGAAATCCTGCAGGAAAGCCGCGACGTGAAGGCGATCCGCGAAGGCGTGACCAAGCGCGCGCTGTCGATGCTGGAAGAACTGGCCAACGCGGACAACGACGCCGATAAGGAAAAGTACGCGGGCTTCTGGAAGGAATTCGGCCAGGTGCTGAAGGAAGGCATCGGCGAGGACTTCGCCAATCGCGAGCGCGTCGCGAAGCTCGTGCGCTTTGCGACGACGCATACGGGCACGGCCGAGCAGACCGTGTCGCTGGCCGACTACGTCGCTCGCATGAAGCCCGAGCAGACGAAGATCTACTACGTGACCGCCGACACGTGGCAGGCCGCGTCGAACAGCCCGCATCTCGAAGTGTTCCGCAAGAAGGGCGTCGAGGTGCTGTTGCTGACCGATCGCGTCGATGAATGGATGCTGTCGTTCCTCAACGAATTCGACGGCAAGCCGCTGCAAAGCGTCGCGCGCGGCGACCTCGATCTCGGCGCGCTGAACGACGAGGAAAAACAGGCGCAGGAGAAGATCGGCGAAGCGTTCAAGCCGCTCGTCGAGAAGATGAAGGAAGCGTTGAAGGACAAGGCGAAGGACGTGCGTCTGACGTTCCGTCTGACCGACTCGCCGTCGTGCCTCGTTGCCGACGACGGCGAAATGAGCGGCTACCTGCAGCGCATGCTGAAGGCCGCGGGCCAGCAGGCGCCCGAGTTCCATCCGATTCTCGAAGTGAATCCGGAGCACGCCCTCGTGAAGGGCCTGCATGCCGATAGCGCGAATTTCGACGACTGGTGCCATCTGCTGTTCGATCAGGCACTGCTCGCCGAAGGCGGCGCGCTGGAAGATCCGGCGAGCTTCGTGAAGCGGACCAATGCGTTGTTGCTGTCGCGCGCGGGTTGAGCGTGAACCGAAAGCGTTGATGTCGTTGCTGGATTGACGCCCGGTAGTTGAGAAATGCGCTGCTTCGGCAGCGCATTTTTTTTTGCCTTCTGGTTTGCGTCGGCTCCCTGGCTGAACGAGCGCGCACGATCGCCGCGGTCGTCGCCGCGAAAAATTGCCCTCGGAGCACGCCGCTATAATCCGACACCATGCCTATCCGTTTCGATCCCACCGGCGCCCACTGGCGCGTCGCGCCTTTGGCCACTTTCAGCGCCGCCCAGAAAGACTGGCTGACCCGCGGCGGTTCACTGACCGCGCACCTGCGCGCGCTCGGCGCGGTCGCGGTGCGCGTGACCCGCGAAGCCGTCGCGCTGCCGTGGCCCGACGAAGCCGCCGCGCTTGGACTCGCGCCGCGCGCGCCGGTGTGGGTGCGCGAAGTGGTGCTGTCGGTCGATGACGTGCCGTTCGTCGCCGCGCATAGCGTGACGCCGCGTGCCGCGAGCGTCGGCGTCTGGCAGGCGACGCGCCGGCTGCGCACCCGGCCACTCGCGGAGTTGCTGTATAGCGATAGCAGCGTCGCGCGTTCGTCGCTGGTGAGCCGCAGGGTGGGGCAGCGGCATCCGTTGTATCGGTTGGCCGCGCATGAAATCGACGGCGGCGATCGGCATGCGCCGCATGCGCTGGTGGCGCGTCGCTCGGTGTTCGAGCGGCATGGCGCGCCTTTGATGGTGACCGAATGCATGTTGCCGGCACTGTGGGAGCATTTGCGTGCGTTGGACGCGGCCGCTCGCGCGCACGCTGCCGCGTCAGGCACCGGCGCGGCGCATATCGCGCACGCGCGGGTGCGCGAGCACGGTCGTCCGCTCGATCACACCGCGTCGCGTGCGCACAGCGTGCCGCGCAGCGCCGACGAGCGGAGCCGCTGATGTCGTTCAAGCGTTGCTTTGCGCCTGTCGTCGATGCTGATACGCGGGTCTTGATCCTCGGTAGCTTGCCGGGCGAGGTGTCGTTGGCTCACGGCCAATACTACGCACACCCGCAGAACAAATTCTGGTTACTGGTCGGTGAAGCGATAGAACGGGATCTGGTTGGTATGGCCTACTCGACGCGTCTTGAGACGTTGCTCGAACACCATATCGGACTGTGGGATGTCGTTGCCGAGGCTCGTCGGGCAGGAAGCCTGGATAGCCGGATTCGCGACCATGCCAGCAACGATCTGATTGCTCTCATCGATACGCTGCCGAAACTGGCTTCTATCGCCTTCAACGGGGGGACGGCGGCCAAAATCGGGATGAAAGCGTTGGGCGAGCGGGCAGAGCAATACCGGCTTGTCCGTTTGCCATCGAGCAGTCCCGCCCATGCCTCGGTTTCATACGCTCAAAAGCTCGACATATGGCGACGGCTAACCTGCGTCTGATCGACCGACAGGATGCCATTCGCGGTCATAGATCGAGCGCAAGAAACCGTGTGCCTTCGACTGGATTCTCGTAGTAGGGCGCGGTTTCGACGAACCCTAACCGCTCGTAGATGCGCTGTGCAAAACCGGTTTGCGGAACCGTGTCGAGAACCAGCGTCGAGAATCCCAATGTCTTCGCTTTCCCGATCACCGATGTGACCAGCGTTTCGCCAAGCGACAACCCTCTGAATGCTTCACGAACATAGAGCCGTTTGATTTCCGCAGTGTCTGCCGTATGACGAAGCAGCCCCGCGCAACCGGCGAGCTCGCCGCCGGCGTCGGCGACGAAGAACATGCCGGATGGCAGCGTATAAACGTGTTCGAACGCGTCCATTTCCGCATCGAATCCACGGTACGACAGATCCATATCCAGCCAGCGGACATACTCGCGGATCACGGCGACGAGGTTGTGCGTGTCGGCGGGGAAAACGGCTTCGCGAACGATCGGCCGCGGCGTTTGCATGGCGGCTCTCAGATCCATACGTCGTTTTCGGCGGTTCTTTCGTTGGTCGTATCGCCGGTATTGACGACGCCGCGCGATTCGATGAGCAGCAGCTTCACCTCGGACTCGGCATACGGCTTGTGCTCGACTCCCTTTGGTACCACCGCCATTTCTCCGGGAAACAGTTCGATCGAGCGGTCGCGGAAGTCGATGCGCAACCGGCCTGCGAGGACGATGAACGTCTCGTCGGTATCGGCGTGCCGATGCCAGACGAAATCGCCGGCTATCTTTACGACCTTGAACTGATAGTCATTCATTTCAGCCACGACGCGCGGCTGCCAGTGGTCGTCGATCTGACTGATCTTGTCGAGCAGGTTGATGGTCTTGTATTGGCCGCGTTGCTCGGGTGTCGGCTGGGAATCGCTGTGCATGGTGGCTCCATTCGGGTGGTACCTGGAACAGAGCATAGTCCCGCCGCCGGCGAGCGTCTTGAACGATCGTGCAAGCTTGCGTTAGCCGGCGCGCCGATCGCTCGTCATCGCGAGCCAACGTGCGGGAGGGATTCCGTATGCGTGGCGAAAATGTCGGGTCATGTGGCTCTGGTCGGCGAAGCCGGCTGCCGCCGCCGCGTCCACGAGGGAAACGCCGCGCAGCATCATCGCGCGCGCTGCTTCGAGCCGGCGCATGACCAGGTAGTGATAGGGGCTGGTGCCGTAAAAAGTTCGGAAATCGCGCGAGAGGCTCCAGCGGTCCTGCCCGCTGACGACGGCAAGTTCATCGAGCGTGACGGTGTGCGTGCACGATGCGTGCAGATATTCCCGTGCTCGCTGCGCTGCCGCGAAATCCGCGGACCTGCGCGTCTGCCGCGCGCCCGAGGCGTTATCCAGCGCAAGCGCGAGACCGGCGAGCGCGTCGTCACGTTCGAGCGGCTCCGCGTCGCCACGCATCTGGCGCAGCGCTGTCTTCGTGGCTTCGAACAGGCGCGGATCGGTCGTGACGCCGCCTTCGACGAACGGCAGGGGGCGGCCGCCAAGGACTTCCTGGATCGCGGCGGGCTGCACGTAAATCATCTGATAACGAAATCCCTCGTTCGTGCCGGCCTGACCGTCGTGCACTTCGTCGGGATGCAGGACCATGGTCTGTCCGGGCAGGCTGGTGCGCAAACCGCGCCTGTAATGGAAGCATTGGACGCCGGCGAGGGTCAGGCCGATCGCATAGGTGTCGTGCCGATGCATCGAGTACGCGTTGCCGTGGAAAAAGGCTTCGATGCGTTCGACTCCGCGGGTGGATTCCGAACGGGAAATCCAGTCGGATTGGGCTTTCCGGGTATCGCCGTCCATCACACGCTCCGGCTTGGTTTGGCAGATCTGCGGGAACATCGATATCGGAGGATTGTAGCGGTGCGAATGTTCGCACGCCTGGCATGCACGATGGCGCGACTGACGCCGGCTTCGCGTATCCAGTCAGCCGCGATCGTCATTTGCTCTGCCGTGTCCATGTGTGCTCCCGTTGTTCACATTCCAAATTCTCCTCGCAGCCCGAAAATGAGGCAGAATCCAAACGTGCGACCCGCTGCGCGACGCAGTCCGCCGTGTTCGCTTAATCGTTCCGCTTTGGCGTTCCAGGGCTCCGCATCGCCATCCGCCACGCACAGCGTTTGTGTCCTAGCGTTGTCGTTTTCCTGATCGACGTTTGCGCATCCTGCCCGTATCACGTGCGAGATGCCTCTCAACCGCCCGCCCAGAGCCTAGCAATGACGACCCAGCAACCGACCATCATCTACACCCTCACCGACGAGGCCCCGCTGCTTGCGACGGCCGCGTTCCTGCCGATCATCCGGACCTTCACCAGGCCGGCCGGCATCGAGGTCGAGACCAGCGACATCTCGGTCGCGGGCCGCATCCTCGGTGAGTTCCCCGAGTTTCTGACCGAAGCGCAGCGGGTGCCCGACAACCTCGCGGAACTCGGTCGCCTCACCTCGTTACCCGACACCAACATCATCAAGCTGCCCAACATCAGCGCATCGGTGCCGCAACTGACGAGCGCGATCAGGGAACTGCAGGCGAAGGGCTACAAGGTGCCCGACTATCCGGAAGATCCGAAGACCGACGAACAGGAGGCGATCCGTCAGCGCTACTCGAAGTGTCTCGGCAGCGCGGTGAACCCGGTGCTGCGCGAGGGCAACTCGGACCGTCGAGCGCCGGCCGCGGTGAAGAACTACGCCCGCAAGCATCCGCACAGCATGGCCGAATGGAGCATGGCGTCGCGCACGCACGTCGCGCACATGCGGCACGGCGACTTCTATCACGGCGAAAAATCGATGACGCTCGATCGCGCGCGCGACGTGAAGATGGAACTGGTCACGAAGAGCGGCAAGACGATCGTGTTGAAGCCGAAGGTCGCGCTGCAGGACGGCGAGATCATCGACAGCATGTTCATGAGCAGGAAGGCGCTGCTAGCGTTCTATGAAGACCAGATGGAAGATGCGCGCAAGACCGGCATGATGCTGTCGCTGCACGTGAAGGCGACGATGATGAAGATCTCGCACCCGATCGTCTTCGGCCACGCGGTGAAGGTGTTCTACAAGGACGCGTTCGCGAAGCACGGCAAGCTGTTCGACGAGCTCGGCGTGAACGTCAACAACGGCCTCGTCAATCTGTACGAGAAGCTCCAGACGCTGCCGGAATCGCAGCGCGAGGAGGTGATCCGCGACCTGCACGCGTGCCACGAACATCGTCCGGAACTGGCGATGGTCGATTCGGCGAAGGGCATCTCGAACCTGCATGCGCCGAACGACGTGATCGTCGACGCGTCGATGCCGGCGATGATCCGGCTTGGCGGCAAGATGTATGGCGCCGACGGTCGGCCAAAAGACACCAAGGCGGTGATTCCGGAGAGCACGTTCGCGCGCATCTACCAGGAGATCATCAACTTCTGCAAGACCAACGGCGCGTTCGATCCGGTCACGATGGGCACCGTGCCGAACGTCGGCTTGATGGCGCAGAAGGCGGAAGAATACGGCTCGCACGACAAGACCTTCGAAGTGCCGGAGGACGGCGAGGCGCGCATCGTCGATCTAGCCAGCGGCGAGGTGCTGCTCACGCAGAACGTCGAGCAGGGCGACATCTGGCGCATGTGCGAGGTGAAGGACGCGGCGATCCGCGACTGGGTCAAGCTCGCGGTCACGCGCGTGCGCAATTCGCGCACGCCCGCGGTGTTCTGGCTCGACCCGTATCGCCCGCACGAAGCGCAGCTGATCAAGAAGGTCGAGGCCTACCTGAAGGATTACGACACCACCGGCCTCGACATCCAGATCATGTCGCAGGTGCGCGCGATGCGTTACACGCTCGAGCGCGTCGTGCGCGGGCTCGATACGATCTCGGTCACCGGCAACATCCTGCGCGATTATCTGACCGACCTGTTCCCGATCATGGAGCTGGGCACGAGCGCGAAGATGCTGTCGATCGTGCCGTTGATGGCGGGCGGCGGCATGTACGAGACCGGCGCGGGTGGTTCGGCGCCGAAGCACGTGAAGCAGCTCGTCGAAGAGAACCATCTGCGTTGGGACTCGCTCGGCGAGTTCCTCGCGCTCGCGGCGTCGCTCGAAGAACTGGGCATCAAGACCGGCAACAACCGGGCGAAGATCCTCGCGAAGACGCTCGACACCGCGACCGGCAAGTTGCTCGACAACAACCGCAGTCCGAGCCCGAGGACGGGCGAGCTCGACAATCGCGGCAGCCAGTTTTATCTGGCGATGTACTGGGCGCAGGAGCTGGCCGCGCAAACGGACGACGCCGCGCTCGCCGCGCAGTTCGCGCCGCTCGCGACGCAGCTGACCGCCAACGAGCAGGTGATCGTGGCGGAGCTCGCGTCGGTGCAGGGCGCGCCGGCGGACATCGGCGGCTATTACAAGCCGGACTTCAACAAGCTCGAAGAGGTGATGCGGCCGAGCCGCACGCTGAACGAGGCGCTTGGGGCGGTACGCGTCGAATGACGTGATGCGTGAAGTGAGGTGATGTGAAGACGAGCCGCCGGCGGGCGGCTCGTTGCAGGGAAGGGCGGCCAATGCTACCGGCGAACGCGTTCAATACTGCACGACGATCGCGACCCGCCGGTTGGCCGCTCTTGCCGCCGTGTCATTGCCGGCGACCAGCGGAAAATTGTCCGCCCGTCCGATCGCGGCCAACCGATGCGGCTCGATCCCGCGCTCGACCAGATACCTGACCACTGCGCCCGCGCGAGCCGACGACAGCTCCCAGTTGGACGCATACTTCGCGGTCGAGATCGGCACACTGTCGGTATGCCCCTCGACGAGCACATTCCCCGTCGCATCCTTTTGCAGTCCCTGCGCGATCTGATTGAGTACATCGAACGAATCGGGCAGCAGCCGCGCGTCGCCGGCGTTGAACAGGATCTTCGCGTTGACGCCGATTTCGACGCCGTGCGGCAGATCGGTCACAGTGATCAGCCCTTTCTCGCGCAGCGCATCGAGCCATGCGCTCAACTGCTTGCGCGCCTCCTGTTGCGTGCCGCCTGATGGCGCGGGCGCGCTCTGCTGCGACGTTTTCGTTTCGAGCGTCTGATACCTGAGTTCGAGTTGCTTCGATTTCGCCAACTGCAACACATACAGCGCGAGGAACAGCACCATCATCGTCGTGACGAGGTCCGCGTACGAGATCAGCCAGCGGCCGCCCTCGGTGCCTTCGCCGCCCTGTTCGGCGCGATGATCGTCCGCGCCGCCTGGCGCGCCCTTGCCACCAGCCGTCGTTTGCATAGGTGATTGATCCGTTTCCAATGAGAACGCGCTCGATGGCAGGCTCAGGCCAGCGACTCCGCCGCGCGCCCGCGCACCTCGCCCGTCAGGCGCGTTGCGATCGTATGCGGCGACTCCTTGCGTGAAATCGCGAGCAGCCCGTCGAGATAGAGGCGGCGAAACCGCACCTCGCTGTCGACCTGCGCCTGCAGCTTGCCGTACAGCGGCAGAAACACCAGATTCGCGAGCGCGAGACCGTACAGCGTCGCGACGAACGCCGTCGCGATCCCCGAGCCGAGTTGCGCCGGGTCGAGAATGTGATTGGTGACCTGGATCAGCCCGAGCACCGAGCCGAGGATGCCGAACGTCGGCGCGTAGCCGCCCGCCTGCTGCCACACGCGCGCCGCCGCCATGTGGTTGCGCGCGTACGCATCGAGTTCGCGCTGCAGCGCATCTTCGAGCACGGCGGTCGACACGCCGTTCGCGAGCAGTTCGAGCCCGCGTCTGGCGAACGGATGAATGCCGCTGACGTCCATCGATTCGAACGCGAGCAGACCGTTGAGCTTCGCCTGGTCGCCCCATTCGAGGAGGTCGGAGAGGCTGTTCTGGTCGACCCGTCGCGCGCGCGTGAACGCGAGACCGAGCAGCTTCAGCGCATCGAAGAAGCGCGCCCACGTGTTCTGGATCATCACCGCGCCGAACGTGCCGCCGAGCACGATGACGAACGCCTCGTACTGGAACAGCGTCGGAAAATGCCCGCCTTCGAGCGCGAAGCCAAAAACGATTGCCGCTCCACCGAACAGCACACCAAACAACGTCAACAGATCCATGCTTTTCCTCGCTCGGCGCCGCGCTCACGCTGCGCGCATGAGCGATGGCGCGCCGTCAAACCGGTTAGCGCGCGGCGTCCTGCAGCGCCGCGCGTGGCGCCGCCGGGGCCTTCAGTGTCTTCACCGCGTCGAGCAACCGTTGCTCGATGTCGCCGACTTCGATCGCATCGATCTTGATATCGCGCCGCATCACCCACGACACTTCGTTGCGACGCACTTCGGTCATCACCGCCAGCAGGCGCTCGGCCACTGGCTGCCCGTCGACGCTGGCGAGCAGCTTCGCGAGATCGTACGTATCGAAGCCGCTGACGGCTTCGAACAGCGTGCGCTGGTCGACGAAGGCGAGATCGTCGAGCGAATTCAGCGCGCCGCTCTGGTGCGTATTGCGTCGCGAGAAATAGGCGACGCCTTGCTGCTCGACATAGGTCAGTACCTTCGACTTGCGGAACGCGAACACTTCGTCGGCGATTTCGCCGTGCGACAACTTGTTCAGAATCAGCGTCTTGTCGACACCGATCAACGCTTCCAGATCGGTCAGCTCGATCAGCTCGAGTTCGCTGTTCACCGCGATATCGAGGTCGCCGTCCGCGACCTGCTGCGCGCGATCGACGATGCGCGCGGCGTCGAACGTGACGACCTGGCGCGCGGCCGCGCCGTCATACGCCGAGTATTCGGTCGACGCGTTAGTCAGCTGTCCGGGCTGCGCGGCCTCGATCGTAACGAGGTTGAGCTTCTCCATCCGCTTGAGCATCGCCATCACGTGCGGACGCGAATGGCCGGCAATCGCGCGACACTTCTTGATCACTTCGACGAGCGGCACCGAGATCTCCTCGGCGTGCGATTGCGGCGGCCGTCGTCCCCAGCTGTCGTTCCCATCGCGCCGTTCGCCGTTCGACATCAGCGTCAGCACGTGCGCGTACGACAGTACGCCCGGCAGAAAGTCGGCGTGGGTGTAGGTCGCAAGCAGATCGTCCTTGCGCTTTACGCGACGAATCAGCGTGCGCGTGATATGACGCAGCAACGGCGACACGCGCTCGATCTCGTCGTCGAGCATGCCGGCCGGCACGACGGTCAGTTGACAGAAGGTCAGCGCCTTCGCCGTGTTGCTGCGTGGCTCGGCAGCGAGCAACGCGGCCTCGCCGAAGAATTCGCCACGGCCCAGCGTCGCGACGACGACCTTCTTGTCGTCGCAGCGAGTGGAAAGTTCGACCTTGCCTTCCGTGATCAGAAAGACCACAGGCTCACCCGAGTAGCCCTCGGAATAGATGATCTCGCCGGGCGCTGCTGTGCGCGTCCAGGACTGTTGACGATTCAAAGTAATTCCCCTGCAGCGCTGATTTGTAGTGGCGGCCGTGCGACGCAATGCGATGCGATGCATCGCATGGGTCGACAGTCATTCCTCGTACGCCCGTTTACGACATTGGGCGGGGGACTCTTTAACCGGCGGAGAGGGCCGCACCGGGAGGAAATGCGCTGCAAGCTGCGGCTGGTGACGGAAAACGGCGATAAAGCGCCACGTAAATCGTTTGCGCGTGGCGTAATGGCGCAGGTTGGTCGCGACCCAGCGGTCGGAAAAATTTTTGGTTCTTCGAGGATGCCGAACCAAATTCGGCTTCGTCGTGGACGTGTTGTGAGTTCGTTGAAAGCAGTTTGTGAGCGGTTGATTTGAATGAGCGAGTCGCAGCGAATGCTATGCTCTCGTTCGACCAAAAATATTGCGCCTGTTGCGCGACATCCCTACATGACGAATCTGATCAAGCGCGCTTCGGCCGAGGCGCGCGCTTTCCGTGACCGCGACGCCCAAGCCATCGGCGGTAAACGGAAAATGGCGCACAAGAAGGCACCCAGATCCACGCGCAACGCGAGCGGCACCGTCGAGCACGACGCGCCGCAAATCGAAGCGCCGCGCAAGCCGCGCTTCGCACCGGTGACGTTCTCCGAAGAGGGCGGCGTGCGCTACCTGCATTTCGGCACGGAATGGGTGCAAGGCGCGATGCGTCTGCGCAAGCCCGATCACATCGAACTCGAATACGCGCAGCAGATGATGGCCTGGCTGCTATTCCTCGAAACGCCGAAGCGCATCGTGCAGCTCGGGCTCGGCGCCGCGTCGCTGACGAAGTTCGCGCACCGCTTCCTGAAGAGCGCGAAGGTCGAGGCCGTCGAACTGAATCCGGCGGTCGTCGTGGCCGCGCGCACGATGTTCGAACTGCCGCCCGACGACGCGCGTCTGACCGTTCATGAAACCGACGCGTGGGACTTCGTCAACGAGAGCGCGAACCACGGCACCATCGGCGCGCTGCAGATCGATGTCTACGACGCGACCGCGCGCGGCCCAGTGCTCGACAGCGTCGGCTTTTACCGTGCGGCACGTGCGTGTCTGACCGACGCGGGCATCGTCACGGTGAATCTGTTCGGCGATCATCCGAGCTTCGTGCGCAATATGAAGCGTCTGAACGAAGCCTTCGACGGTCGCGTCGTCGCGCTGCCCGAAGTGCACGACGGCAACCGTATCGCGATCGCGTTCTCGGGCCCCGCGCTCGACGTGCCGTTCACCACGCTAGAGGCGCGCGCGAAGCTGATCGAAGCCGAGCTCGGCTTGCCGGCGCGCAAATGGATCAAGGGCCTGCGCGAATCGACGCGGCAGACGGGCGCATCGTTTGCGATCTGAGCGCTGAGCTCTGATCAGCGCACGGAGAATGAAGCGGCCGTGCCGGCGTATCGGTCGGCACGGCCGCTTTGCTTCCGGTATTTTTTTTCACGTCTGCGCTGCAACGTCATCCAGCCTGCATCGTTGGCGCTTCGTCGCGTTGCTGGACGCCGACGCGACTCGGGTCGTCCCTGCTTGACCGGGCGTTCGCCACTCCTATACTCTTTCGAAGCTTTCGGGGAGCCCGTGGCTGACCGCGGGACGACCACCCGCTGAGTCCCACCTCCCGTCGACCGCGGGCAGATAAATTCTAAATAGGAAACAGGAGACGTCATGGCTCACGATGCCGACGTGAAGAAAGCCAGCAAGCACTGGCTCTGGCTATTGCTGCTGCCTTGGATCGCGATGATCTGGGTGCCGTCCTACAACCGGATCGAGCCGCAGCTGTTCGATTTCCCGTTCTTCTACTGGTATCAGCTGCTGTGGGTGCTGATCAGCGCGGTGATCACCGCGTTCGTCTATTCGAAGACCAAGTCCCGCTATACGGGTCGCACGAACGGGGGCGCGCAACGATGAACCCCATTGCAACCTTCGTCTTCGTTCTGTTTTTCATCGGCGTCACGATTCTCGGCTTCGTCGCGGCCCATTGGCGGCGCGGCGATCTCGCGCATCTCGAAGAGTGGGGTCTCGGCGGCCGGCGCTTCGGCACGATCGTCACGTGGTTCCTGCTCGGCGGCGACCTGTACACCGCCTACACGTTCATCGCGGTGCCGGCGCTCGTGTTCGGTGCGGGCGCAACGGGCTTCTTCGCGCTGCCGTACACGATCCTGATCTATCCGTTCGCGTTCGTCGTGTTTCCGAAGCTGTGGAGCGTCGCGAAGCGGCACGGCTACGTGACCTCGGCGGACTTCGTGTCGGCCCGCTACGGCAGCCGCATGCTCGCGCTCGCGGTCGCGGTGACCGGCATCGTCGCGACGATGCCGTACATCGCGCTGCAACTGGTCGGTATCGAAGTGGTGATCGGCGCGCTCGGTTTCGACACGACCGGCTTCGTCGGCGATCTGCCGCTGATCATCGCATTCGCGATCCTCGCGGCCTACACGTACACGTCGGGCCTGCGCGCGCCGGCCATGATCGCGGTCGTCAAGGACATCCTGATCTACGTGACGATCTTCGCCGCGATCATCGTGATTCCGCCGCAGCTGGGCGGCTTCGGCCATATCTTCGGCGCGGTCCCGCCGGCCAAGCTGCTGCTGAAGTCGCCGGACGTGTCGAGCCTGAACGGCTATAGCGCGTACGCGACGCTCGCGGTGGGTTCGGCGCTCGCGCTGTTCCTGTATCCGCACTCGATCACCGCGGTGCTGTCGTCGAAGTCGGGCAACACGATCCGCCGCAACATGGCGTTGCTGCCGGCGTATTCGCTGGTGCTCGGCCTGCTCGCGCTGCTCGGCTTCATGGCGCTCGCGGCCGGCGTGAAGGACATGCCGGAGTTCGCGCCGTACTTCAAGGCCTTCGGCCCGAACTTCGCAGTGCCGGCGCTGTTCCTGCACTTCTTCCCGTCGTGGTTCGTCGGCGTCGCGTTCGCGGCGATCGGTATCGGCGCGCTGGTGCCGGCGGCGATCATGTCGATCGCGGCGGCGAATCTGTATACACGCAACGTGCACAAGGAGTTCGTCAACCGCAACATGACGCACGAGCAGGAGACCAACGTCGCGAAGCTGGTGTCGCTGATCGTCAAGGTCGGCGCGGTGGCGTTCATTCTCGGTCTGCCGCTCACGTACGCGATCCAGTTGCAACTGCTCGGCGGGATCTGGATCATTCAGACGCTGCCGGCGATCGTGCTGGGTCTCTACACGCGCGTGCTCGACTACCGGGGTCTGTTGCTCGGCTGGGCGGCAGGTATCGCGACCGGCACGTGGATGGCGATTTCGTTGAACCTCGCGAGTTCGATCTTCACGATCCATCTGTTCGGCATGGCGATTCCGGGCTATGCGGCCGTGTGGTCGCTGGTCGTGAACCTCGTGGTGTCGGTCGTCGTGAGCCTGATCGTGCGCGCGGTGGGCATGCAGCGCGCCGAGGACCGTACGCATCCGGAGGACTACCTGGACATCGTCGAAGGCTGATTCCAGCCGCAAATCACGTTCTGAAACACGCAACGCCCGCCGACGGAAGTTGGCGGGCGTTTGTGTTTGCGGGGCACTCCAGGGCAGGATAGCGGAACCGTCCTTTCACGCGTTCGCCGCGCGCCGCCATGGCTGCTGCCGATACTCCCACTTTGGTTTCCCGCCGCGCGGCGCTCAGCCGGATGGTGCGCGCGGTCACGTCGCCGTACTACCGCTACCGGCACGCCAAGGTGCTACATAGCCTGCGCGTCGGCGTCGCGATGCTGGTGTCGATTCTCGCGACGACCGGCATCGATATTCCGCACGGCATCTGGTCGTCGGTGACGCTGCTGGTCGTGATCGGCGGCTTGCAGCATCACGGCAATATCCGCAAGAAAGCGGCCGAACGCGCGGCCGGCACGCTGCTCGGCGCATCGATCGGGCTCCTGCTGATCGTGCAACAGCACTTCATCGGTTCGCTGCCGCTCACCTATGTGCTGGAGGCGATCATCGCGTCGATCTGCGCATGGTTCGCGATTGGCTCGTCCGGCTATATCGGGCTCCTGACCGCCATCACGATGTGCATCGTCGCGGGCCACGGCGACAATCTGATCGACGTCGGCCTGTGGCGCACGCTGAACGTGCTGATCGGTATCGTCATCGCGCTGGCGTCTTCGTTCGCGTTTCCTCTGCACGCGACGTATTCGTGGCGCTACGGCCTAGCCGCCAATCTGCGCGAATGCGCGGGAATCTACGCGCGGCTGCTCGACGGCGAAACGATCACCGAGGAGGAGCAGGTCAAGCGCTTTCTGCGGATCAACAAGCGGCTCGTGCAACTGCGCTCGCTGATGCCGTCGGTCGCGAAGGAAATCGACGTGCCGCAGACGAGGCTCGAGGAGATCCAGCGGCTGCATCGCTCGGTGCTCAGCGCGCTGGAACTGCTTGCCACGGGGCCGCTGATGAACGCCGATGCCGCCGCGCGCACCACCTATGCAGCGCGTTGCGGCGCCGAGGTGCGCGCCGTGCGGGCGATCCTGTTGTCCACCGCGCGCGGGCTGCGTTTTGGCCGTCCGTCGCGCTTTGGCATTCCGGCCGCGGCGCCGCTCGCGAAGGGGCACGGCGACGTGGCCACCGCGTTGCCGCCCGACTGGCAAGGGCCGTACTGGCTCGGTCAGCGGCTCGCGGAGCAGGTAGACCGGTTGCGCGCGCTATTGCTGGAGACCGAGCCGAACTGGAACATCGAGCGGCACGAGCGGGCGACGCGTGGTGGGTAGGTGCTAGCGCTGGCGAGCCTGCCCCCAGGCCTCAAACCTGCGGCGGCAGCGTGACCATCCACATCATGCCGAAGCGGTCCACCACCATTCCGAAGCCCTTGCTCCAGAACGTTTGCTGGAACGGCATCACGACCTGGCCGCCATCGGCGAGCGCGTTGAAGCACTTTTCCGCCGACGCGCCGTCATCGACGGTCAGCGACAGACTGAAGCCATTGAACGGGCCGGCCGCCGGATCGCAGTTGCCGTCGGAAGCCATCCACGTGCTCGTGCCCAGCTGCACGCTCGCGTGCATGATCTTGTCGGCGAGTTCGGGGCGTGGCGGATTGTGCGCGTCCGGCGGCGCTTCCTTGAACAGCATCTTGAAGGTCACCTGGGCGCCGAGCTTGTCGGTGTAGTAATCGAGCGCTTCCTGGCAACGGCCGTTGAAGAACACATAGGGCTGAACGTACATGATCGTCTCCATGGTCAGGCGTTGGGCGGGCGCCGTCGTTCCTCGCCAGCGGCGGCGGGGAGAGGCGTGAAGTCGATTGTAGTCGGTGGCGGCGCGTCGATTGTGACGCTACGTCGCCGGTGGCGACCCAGCGTGAACGAGAAGCGGCGCTGAACCGTGAGGTCCAGCGCCGCCTGTCATGGATGGCATTCGCGCGGAGCGGCGCAGCGAGCGTGAGCGTCACTCAGCCAGCCACGCCCGCCGCCTCCGGCGCCTCAGCGCAGCGTGTCGATCAGCTTTTCCAGCTTCACCGCGTCTGCGGCGAACGTGCGGATGCCTTCGGAGAGCTTCTCGGTCGCCATCGCTTCGTCGTTGAGGAGGAAGCGGAACGACTTCTCGTCGACCGGCACGCGCTCGATGTCCGCGTCGTGCGATGTCTCCGCCGACAGCTTGCGCTCGACCTTGTCGGTGCTCTCGTGCAGTTTCTGCAGCAGGTCGGGGCTGATCGTCAGCAGATCGCAGCCGGCCAGTTCCAGAATCTGCGAGGTCGTGCGAAAGCTCGCGCCCATCACCTCGGTCTTGTAGCCGAACTTCTTGTAGTACGCGTAGATGCGGCGCACCGACTTGACGCCCGGATCGTTGGCGCCGCCGTCTTTCGCTTCGTCCCACGCGCTGCCGGCGTTCTTCTTGTACCAGTCGTAGATGCGGCCGACGAACGGCGAGATCAGCTGCGCGCCAGCTTCCGCGGCGGCGGCGGCCTGCACGAGCGAAAACAGCAGCGTCATGTTGCAGTGGATGCCTTCCTTCTGCAGGACCTCGGCCGCGCGCACGCCTTCCCACGTCGACGCGAGCTTGATCAGCACGCGGTCGCGCTCGATGCCGTGTTCCTTGTACAGCGCGATCAGCTCGCGGCCTTTCGCGATCGAGCCTTCGACGTCGAACGACAGGCGCGCGTCGACTTCGGTCGACACCCGCCCTGGGATGATCTTCAGGATTTCGGTGCCGAAGGCGATCAGCAACTGGTCGATGATCGCGCCGGCCGGCTTCGACGCATGCGCCTTCACGGTCTTTTCGAGCAGCGGCCGGTAGTCGTCTTTCTGCACGGCCTTCAGAATCAGCGACGGATTGGTGGTCGCATCGCGCGGCTTGTACTGCGCGAGCTGCTGGAAGTCGCCGGTGTCGGCCACCACGGTGGTGTATTGCTTGAGTTGGTCGAGTGCGGTTGTCATGTTCGGGCCTTCAGGGCGCGTGTGCGCCATGGTTCAGGAGAAATGAGGACGCCGCCGCGCCGGCAGCAGGAATGAGCCGGCGCCGGCGGCCGCGGGTCAAGCCGCAGCGCGTCCCACGATGGCTTGGGAAACGCTGCCGGATACATCTATTCTATGGCGGATCGCCGAGGACGGTATGAACACCGGGTATGGACAGCCGGGCGTGGCGATCCGTTCACACGCGCCGCGCGTTCAGCACGACTTGCGTCACCACGCCGGCGACGAGCCCCCAGAACGCCGAGCCGATCGACAGCAGCGTGAGTCCCGACGCGGTCACCATGAACGTGACGAGCGCCGCCTCGCGCTGTCTCGTATCCTGCATCGCATTGGCGAGCCCGCTCATGATCGAGCCGAACAGCGCGAGCGCCGCGACGGAGACGACCAGTTCCTTCGGGAACGCCGCGAACAGCGCGGCGATCGTCGCGCCGAACACGCCCGCGAGCAGATAGAAAATGCCGCCCCATACGGCCGCTGTGTAGCGCCTGGCGCGGTTTTCGTGCGCTTCAGGGCCGGTGCAGATCGCCGCCGTGATCGCCGCAAGATTGATGCCGTGCGAGCCAAACGGCGCGAGCAGCAGCGACGCGACGCCGGTCGTCGCGATCAGCGGCGCGGACGGGGTCGTATAGCCGTCGGCGCGCAGCACCGCGATGCCCGGCACGTTCTGCGAGGCCATCGCGACGACGAACAGCGGAATGCCGATGCTCACGCAAGCCGCCGCCGAAAACGACGGCAGCGTCAGCACCGGATGCGCGAGCGCGACGTGAAAGTGGCTGAAGTCGAGCAGCCCGAGGCCGCCGGCGGCTGCGGTGCCTGCCACGAGCGTGGCCGGAATCGCATAGCGCGGCACGAACCGCTTGACGATCAGGTAGGTGAAGAACATCGTCAGCACGAGCGCGGTCTGGTACTGCGCGGCGCGGAAAATCTCGATGCCGATCTCGAACAGGATGCCCGCGAGCAGCGCTGCCGCGAGGCCGGACGGAATCCGCTTCATCAGCGCATCGAACCAGCCGGTGACGCCGACCAGCGTCAGCAGCGCCGCGCAGAAGATGAATGCGCCGATCGCCTGCGCATACTCGACATGCGGCAGCGACGACACCAGCAGCGCCGCGCCCGGCGTCGACCACGCGATCACGATCGGCGCGCGAAAGCGCAGCGACAGGCCGATCGTGCAGAGGCCCATGCCGATCGACAGCGCCCAGATCCACGACGAAATCTGCGCGTCGCTCAGATGCGCGGCCTGGCCCGCCTGGAACATCAGCACGAGCGAGCTCGTGTAGCCGGTCATCGCCGCGACGAAGCCCGCGACGATCGTCGACAGCGACGTATCGGCGAGCGGATTGAAGCGCCTCTGCGGTGTGGCGGCGGGGGACAGCTGGGGCGACGGGGACGAACTCATGCGAAGGCTTTCTTGTTTTGGAAGTTAGAGCGACGGGACGTGGATTCTGGAACGGCGGGCGTTACTTGCTCAGCACCCGCATGGCCGTCTCGAGGCCCGCGAGCGTCAGCGGATACATGCGGTGGCCCAGCACTTCGCGGATCGCGCTGACCGACTGCCGGTACGGCCACAGCGCTTCCGGCTCCGGGTTCAGCCACGCGAAGTGCGGGAAGTGGTCGGCGAGACGGCGCAACCACACAGCGCCGGCCTCGGCGTTGTTGTACTCGACCGAGCCGCCGGGCTGCAACACTTCGTACGGGCTCATGGTCGCGTCGCCGACGAAGATCAGCTTGTAGTCGGGCGTGAACTTGTGCAGCACGTCCCACGTCGGTGTGCGCTCGGCATGGCGGCGGCGGTTGTGCTTCCACAGGAAGTCGTACACGCAGTTGTGGAAATAGTAGAACTCGAGGTGCTTGAACTCGGCCTTCGCGGCGGAGAACAGCTCCTCTGTGCGCTTCACGTGATCGTCCATCGAGCCGCCGACGTCGAGCAGCATCAGCACCTTTACGTTGTTGTGCCGCTCGGGCACCATCTTCAGATCGAGCCAGCCGGCGTTCGCGGCGGTGCTGCGGATCGTGTCGGGCAGGTCGAGTTCTTCCGCGGCGCCTTCGCGGGCGAAACGGCGCAACCGTCGCAGCGCGACCTTGATGTTGCGCGTGCCGATTTCGACCTGGTCGTCGTAGTCGCGATACGCGCGCGCTTCCCATACCTTGACGGCCGTGCGATTGCCGGCCGCGTCGCCGCCGATGCGCACGCCTTCGGGGTTATAGCCGCCGTGACCGAACGGCGACGTGCCGCCCGTCCCGATCCACTTGTTGCCGCCCTCGTGGCGCTCTTTCTGCTCGTCGAACAGTTCCTTCAGGCGCTCCATCAGCTTGTCGATGCCGCCCATCGCCTCGATCTGCGCCTTTTCCTCGGGCGACAGATCGCGTTGCAGCTTCTTCTTCAGCCAGTCGGGCGGAATCTCGAACGCGAGCTCCGAGGTCGCCGCGACACCGTTGAAAAAGGCGCCGAACGCCTGGTCGAACTTGTCGAAGTACTGCTCGTCCTTCACGAGCGTGATGCGCGAGAGGTAGTAGAACTCGTCGAGCGACGGCGCGATCACGTTGGCCTTCAGCGCTTCGAGCAGCGTCAGGTATTCTTTCACCGAGACTGGCAGTCTGGCGGCGCGCAGCGAGTAGAAAAAGTCGATCAGCATGCTGGATGTCCTGCGGCGCGGCGCCCGCTCAACGGTTGTTGCGGTTCATGAACAGCAGCCGCTCGAACAGGCTCACGTCCTGTTCGTTCTTCAGCAGCGCGCCGTGCAGCGGCGGCACGATCTGCTTCTGATCGGCCGAGCGCAGTGCTTCGGGGGGAATGTCTTCGGCGAGGAGCAGCTTGAGCCAGTCGAGCAGTTCGGAGGTGGACGGCTTCTTCTTCAGTCCCGCGACGTTGCGCAGCTCGAAAAAGCTCTGCAGCGCCGCGGCGAGCAGATCCTTCTTGATGCCGGGGTAGTGCACGTCGACGATCTGCTGCATCGTCGTCGCATCCGGAAACCGGATGTAGTGGAAGAAGCAGCGGCGCAGGAACGCGTCGGGCAACTCCTTCTCGTTGTTCGACGTGATGATCACGAGCGGGCGATGCTTCGCGCGCACCAGCTCGCGCGTCTCGTACACGTAGAACTCCATGCGGTCGAGTTCGCGCAGCAGGTCGTTCGGGAATTCGATGTCGGCTTTGTCGATCTCGTCGATCAGCAGCACGCTCTGCTCGTCCGATTCGAACGCCTGCCACAGCACGCCCTTGACGATGTAGTTGCGGATGTCCTTCACGCGCTCGTCGCCGAGCTGCGAATCGCGCAGACGCGACACCGCGTCGTATTCGTACAGCCCCTGCTGTGCCTTGGTGGTCGACTTGATGTGCCATTGCAAGAGCGGCATGCCGAGCGCGGCGGCGACTTCCTCGGCAAGCATGGTCTTGCCAGTGCCGGGTTCGCCCTTGATCAGCAGCGGACGTTTGAGCGTCATCGCGGCGTTGACCGCGAGCTTGAGGTCGTCGGTGGCGACGTACTGCGATGAGCCTTCGAAACGCATGGCGAGATGCTCTTGTGCGGGAAAAAACCCAGTATAAGTCAGAAGGCCTGTTGGCCTGAAACCGTCTCACGTATGGTGTCAGCCGCGCAGCGACGCGGCCGCGGTGCCGCTGTGGCGTCGTTGCGAAGCCGCCGCGGTCATGGCGTGGACCCGTCCCGGCGGGCGTTGCGCGGCCCCCGTGTCCGGTGGACGTTCGGCGCGGCGTCGCGGTACAATTAGCCCGATTTTTTTGGCCTGCGTGGCTACCGTACAAGAAGAACGGCGCGGACCGCTGCCTTTGTGGGCACCCGTTTCCCCTCAAGCCAGGTTACATCTATGAATAAATTCGTCGGCAAACACGTCGTGATCGCAGCGCTGTCGGTGCTCGCGGGGTATGCGGCCAATGCGCAGGCAGCGGATGTCGTAGGCAACGCCAAGGCGGGCCGGGACAAGGTCGCGATGTGTATCGGCTGCCACGGCATCCCTGAATACCGCACGGCTTATCCAGAGGTTTTCCGCGTGCCGATGCTCGGTGGCCAGAATCAGGCGTACCTCGAAAACGCGCTGCGCGCCTACAAGAAGGGCGACCGCCATTTCGCCACGATGCACGCGATCGCGGTGACGCTGTCGGATCAGGACATTGCCGATGTCGCCGCGTACTACGCAGCGCAAACTGCCGCTTCGAAAAACAATCCCGACAAGTGATCGGCGTCGGTCACCAGCACATCCAATTCGCGGGATAGGAGATTTCATGATCAAGCCCCAACAGGCACTCCACACGGTATTCAAGGCGGTCGGCGCGGCGACGGTAATCGGTCTGGCCGCGGCGAACGCAGCACACGCGGCCGACGCCGGCAACGGTAAGGTGCTCGCCGACAGCCACAACTGCGCGGCCTGCCACGGTCCCAACCTGAACAAGCCGGTGAGCCCGGAGTATCCGAAGCTGGCCGGTCAGCACGCCGACTATGTGTTCTGGGCGCTGCGTCAGTACCAGATGGGTACTGGCAATCCACACCTCGGCCGCAACAACGCGATCATGCAGGCACAGGTGCAGAGCCTGTCGCTAGGCGACATGAAGGACATCGCCGCCTACGTCGAATCGCTGAAAGGCGACCTCGTGCAGAAAAAGTAAGCGTCGGGCACCGGTTTCGCGCCGAAGCTTCAAAAGCAAAACACCCCGCCTTGGCGGGGTGTTTTGCTTTGAGGGTGTCGTACCTCGGCGTGCTGGCGTGGTGCCGCGCCAGAGTTTCCAGTCGCCTCAGTCGCGCGTCGCGCGCCGTTCGATGCGCTGCAGGTACGCGTCCGTGTCCGGCGGCGTGCCGGTGCGCTGCGCTTCCCAGATGGTTTCGCCGAGGCAGTCCATGATCGCGTGCTGCGCCTCGTGCGTCGAACCGAGGCGCGCGGCGAGCCGCTCATGCGCGGCTCGAATGCCGGGCGGCTGATCGATCGACAACTGCTCGGAGATCGCCAGGTGCATCGACAGGTGCAGGAACGGATTGGTCTGGCCGCGCTCCGGCGAATAGTCCTGCGCCTGGGCGGCGGGACCATCGGCGAGATCGGCGTGATATTCGGGATGCTCGACGATCCAGTCGGCGGCGATCGCCTCGAGCGGCGTCAAAATCTCGCCCTGGCGCTGTTTGCGCCAGGTGTCGGTGAAAAAGAGGCGAACTTCGTCGCGGCTGGGATTGAACATCGTGGAACCGGTGCGTGGGAGTGAGGGCGCGGAGCGCGACGGTGCATGTCCGCAGTGCGCGCTGCGCGTAAGGCGTTATTTTACGCGGCGGCCCCGTGGGCTGCAGGCGCGCTGCACGGCCCCGGGTTTCGAGCTGGGCCGGCCTTATAGATCGGGTGGCGGAGTCTTCGGCCGGAACTCGCACAGCGGCTCGATCGCACAATGCCAGCATTCGGGGCGGCGCGCCTTGCACACGTAGCGTCCATGCAGGATCAGCCAGTGGTGCGCATCCTGCCTGAATTCGGCGGGCGTGAATTTTTCGAGTGCCGCTTCGACCGCGCGAACGTCCTTGCCGGGCGCGAGGCCGGTGCGGTTGGCAACGCGGAAAATGTGCGTGTCGACCGCGATGGTCGGATGGCCGAATGCAGTGTTCAGGATCACGTTGGCCGTTTTGCGGCCGACCCCGGGCAGCCCTTCGAGTGCCTCGCGATCTTCTGGCACCTCGCCGCCGTACTGGTCGAGCAGCATGCGGCAAGTTGCGATCACGTTCTTCGCCTTCGTGCGATACAGACCGATCGTCTTGATATAACTCGCGACACCTTCCTCGCCGAGGTCGAACACCTTCTGCGGCGTGTTCGCGACCGGAAACAACCTGCGCATCGCCTTGTTGACCGACACGTCGGTCGCCTGCGCCGACAACAGCACCGCGATCAGCAGTTCGAACGGCGTCGTGTACTCGAGTTCGGTGGTCGGATGCGGATTGAGGCTCTGAAGCGTTTCGTAGATCGCGCGGCGTTTGTTCGCGTTCATGCGGAGCGGGTCCGTGTGAGTGGGCCGGGTTGCGTCGGCGTGGTCAGCGCGCGGTTGGCGGCGAGTTGGATGGCGGATTGGATTCGGTTGACTCATTTGACTCGTCGGATTGCTGCTCCGAGCCGGGCGTGTCGCCACCGCTGGCAACACCGAGACGGCGGCGGCGCGCTTCGGCGGCGTCGATCTGTGCCTGCACGTCGGCGCTGACGTTCTCGGTGTTCAGCGGTCCCTGGCCTTTCGCGGCCAAGTCTTCCTTCTTCTTGCGCGCGCGTTCGAGCGCGGCCTGGATGATCGCGCGTTTCTTCGCTTCCGCGTCGTCCGCAATCGGGGCGGCGGGGGCCTCGGACTGCACTGCCGCGCCGCTTGCCGCAACCGCGTGCGGCGCAGCCGCCGGCGCGCTTGCGGCTCGCCGCGCCGCAGCACGCGCTTCGGCGGCGTCGCGCTCGCGCGCGAGACGGGTCTCGTGGCGGTTATGACGCCCCCGCGCGGCGTCCGCGTGGCTCTGGCTCCATGCATCCCAGCCGGTGGCCTCGCCGGTCACGGGGCGCATCGTGATGCAGTCGACCGGGCAGGGCGGCACGCACAGGTCGCAGCCGGTGCATAGCTCGGCGACCACGGTGTGCATCTGTTTCGGTGCGCCAACTATCGCGTCGACCGGACACGCCTGCATGCACAGCGTGCAGCCGATGCACACCTGTTCGTCGATAACCGCCAACGGACGCGGACGTTCGACGCCATTGGCCGAATTGAGCGGAATCACCGGTTTGCCGAGCAGCGCGGCGAGGCGCGCGATGCCCTCGGCGCCGCCGGGCGGGCACTGGTTATAGTTCGCCTCGCCATTGGCGACGGCTTCGGCATACGGACGGCATGCGGGATAACCGCACTTCGTGCATTGCGTTTGGGGCAGCAGATCTTCGATGCGATCCGCGAGTGTTTTGACGTCTGTCACGGTTGCGGCGCGGGAGCTTGCCGTGCGATCGCACGACCTGAACTAAATAGCACATTATCGCCGATTTCCCGGATTGCCATTCGCAATCCATGTGCCATAATCGAAGCGCTTCATTCGAAAGACCGCAGAAAAGGGTGTGTTTCCCAACCACGACGCGCCCGCTAAACGCCGCCACAAAAAGGCTCGAGGAGAGGCCGGCGGCGCGATCCGGAGAACGCGGCTCACGAAGACGATGCCACCATGAATCAGCCGAAAATCAAAAGAGATCCTGAAGGCACGAGGCGCCGCATCTTGCTCGCGGCGGCGGAAGAGTTTGCAAATGGAGGGCTGTTCGGCGCGCGGGTCGATCAGATCGCTCGCCGCGCGGAAACCAATGAACGAATGCTCTATTACTACTTCGGTAGCAAGGAGCAGCTATTCACCGCGGTACTCGAGCACGCGTTCAGCGCGCTCAACGAAGCGGAACGCACGCTCGAACTCAACGGAATCGCGCCGGTCGAGGCGGTGACGCGTCTCGCGCATTTCGTGTGGGACTACTACCGCGATCATCCCGAGTTGTTGAGGCTCATCAACAACGAGAATCTGCATGAAGCACGCTATATGCAGAAGTCCACGCGCATACGCGAAATGATTTCGCCGATCGTCGCCACGCTCGGCGGCATTCTCGAACGTGGGCAGCGCGCGGGGCTGTTTCGCACGAACATCGACCCGCTGCGCTTTTACGTGACGCTCTCGGGCATGGGCTACTACATCGTGTCGAACCGTTTCACGCTCGAGGCGACGCTCGGCCGCGATTTCAGCAGCGCCGCCGAACGCAGCGAGGTGATTCAGATGAATACAGAGCTGCTGCTCGCGTATTTGTTGAGAAAGTAACGGGCAGTGCGGCGGTGATCACGGGCTGCGGCAAAAAATCAGTATCACGAACAAAGCGCGATAAAAAAGCCAACGGCCTCGAACGGGACCGTTGGCTTTTTATATGCTAATGCAAGTTTAATGCTCAGGCTTCGACTTTTTCTTTCGCCGTCTTTGCCGCCTTGTTGTGCTCGAGAATGAAGTCGCGCAATTGCGGGTAAATGATCGTGCGCCAGCGGCGGCCCGAGAAAATGCCGTAGTGGCCGCATTTCTCCGCAGTGAAGTGACGCTTGCTCTTCGCCGGAATGCCGCTGCACAAGTCGTGCGCCGCGTAAGTCTGGCCGTCGCCGGAAATGTCGTCGAGTTCACCTTCGATCGTAAACAGCGCGGTCGTCGTGATGTCCTGCGGCCGCACCGGTTCGCCGTTGACGACCCACGTGCCCTCGGCAAGACGGAATTCCTGGAACACGACGCGGATCGTGTCGAGGTAATAGTCGGCATCCATGTCGAGCACCGCGTTGTACTCGTCGTAGAAGCGGCGGTGCGCTTCGGCGTCGTCCTCGTCGCCGCGCAGCAGGCTCTGGTAGAAATCCCAGTGCGACGCCGCGTGACGCTCCGGATTCATCGCGACGAAACCGGTGTGCTGCAGGAAGCCGGGATAGACCTTGCGGCCCGCGCCCGGATAGTTCGGCGGCACCGTGAAGATCACGTTGTTCTCGAACCACTCGTACGAGTGCTGCGTGGCCAGCGAATTGACCGAGGTCGGGCTCTTTCGTGCGTCGATCGGGCCGCCCATCATCGTCATCGTGCGCGGCGTGTCCTCGCCGCGGCTCGCCATCAGCGAAATGGCGGCGAGCACCGGCACGGTCGGCTGGCACACCGAGATCACGTGCAGATTCTTCGCGCCGATATGGCGAATGAATTCCTGGATATACGCGATGTAGTCGTTCAGACCGAACCAGCCGGCTTCTAGCGGCACCATGCGCGCGTCGAGCCAGTCGGTGATGTAGACCTTGTGGTCTTGCAGCAACGTGCGCACGGTATCGCGTAGCAGTGTGGCGTGGTGTCCTGACAACGGTGCGCAGACGAGCACGACCGGTTCGTCTTTCAATTGGCTGACAGCTTCGCTGTCATCCGCGAAGCGCTTGAAGCGCATCAGACGGCAGAACGGCTTTTCGATGAATGTCTGCTCGACGATCGGAATGTTATGGCCGTCTTTGACAATCTGGTGAATATTGAACTCGGGCTTTTCGTAGTCCTTGCCGAGCCGGTAAAGCAGTTCGTAGCCGGCGGAAAGGCGCGTGGCGCCCGGCACATAGGCTAGCGGACTGGCCGGATTCGCAAATGATTTCGATGCAGCCTGAGCCCAGGCAGTGAGGGGGCTCAACATCGCCCGTTGGAATTCATGAAATTGATAGAGCATGTTTGCTCCGTTTTAAGCGGTTCGCATTGGGCTTCGCAAACACGCGTGGGGCGTTGCGGCGGGCCATTGTGGTTGTAGGCACATTATTGTCGGCCGACAGACAGATCGATGATATCGAACAAGGCAAATTTGTGCAATGCAACAATATTCGCATTCAGTGTACGCAAATTGTCACGGCATCATGCTAACGGCGATGCTGCTCCGCCGCTATCAGGGCTTGCCTGAACCTCAAGCTCCGTCGCGCGGATGCCGTTATGCGCCGGATGGCCGGTCGCCTGCGCCATCTCCTGCTCGTGCTTCATCAGGTTCAGTCCGGTGTGCACGAGCGCCACGTGGGAGAACGCCTGCGGAAAATTGCCGACGAGACGTTTATCGACCGGGTCGTACTCCTCGGACAGCAGGCCGACGTCGTTGCACAGCGCGAGCAGCCGCTCGTACATCTCGGTTGCTTCCTGCACGCGCCCCTGCAGCGCAAGGTTATCCACCATCCAGAACGAACAAGCAAGAAAGGTGCCTTCCCCCGGTGGCAAGCCGTCGTCGTATTCCGTGGTGCGGTAGCGCAGCACGAAGCCGCCGTGCATCAGGTCCCGCTCGATCGCCTCGACCGTGCCCTTGATGCGCGGATCCTGCGGCGGCAGGAACGCGACCAGCGGCATCAGCAGCACGCTCGCGTCGAGCTGATCGCTGCCATAGTACTGTGAGAACGCGTTGAGCTCCGGATTCCATGCCTTCTCGCAGACCTCGGCGTGAATCGTGTCGCGCGTCGCGCGCCATTCGTCGAGGGGGCCGTCGAGCTTGAACATTTCGGCCGAGCGGATCGCGCGGTCGAACGCGACCCACGCCATCACCTTCGAGAACGTGAAATGCTCGGGGCCGCCGCGCGTCTCCCAGATGCCTTCGTCGGGTTCGCGCCAGATCTTTGTCAGGTGCTCCAGCATCGCGCGCTGCACGCTCCACGCGGTGACGTCCGCCTGCAGGCCGCCGACGCGCGCGAGATGCAGCGCGTTCATCACCTCGCCGTAGACGTCAAGCTGACGCTGCCCGACCGCGTTGTTGCCGATGCGCACCGGTTTCGCGCCCTCGTAGCCGGGCAGCCAGTCGATTTCGGATTCGGGCAGGCGTCGCTCGCCGCCGATGCCGTACATGATCTGCAACTGGTCCGGCGCGCCCGCCATCACGCGGCCGAGCCAGCTGCGCCAGGCGCGCGCTTCGTCGTAGTAGCCGCCGCGCATCATCGCGAGCAGCGTGATGGTCGCGTCGCGCAGCCAGCAGTAGCGGTAGTCCCAGTTGCGCGTGCCGCCGAGCCGCTCGGGCAGCGACGTGGTGGGCGCCGCGACGATGCCGCCGGTCGGCTCGTAGGCGAGCGCGCGCAGCGTGATCAGCGAGCGGCGGATCGGCCCGGCCCAGCGTCCTTCGACGGTGCCGCGCGCCGCCCATTCGAGCCAGTGGTTCTCGGTGCGCGCGAGCGACGTGTGCGGATCGCGCGCGGGCGGAATGCGCAGATGCGACGCCGCGTACGCGAGCGAGAAAGGCACGCGCTCGCCCTCGGTTACCGTGAATTCCGCGACGGTCTTCATGTCTTCGCCGTGCAGCTCGACCGGCGTGCGCAGCACCGCGTTGTCGGGGCCGACGATCGCCTTGATGCCGCTGTCGTGCTTGAGCTTGTCGACCCACGGAATCGAGAAGCCGTAGTCGAAGCGCAGCACGAGTTCCATCTTCATGCGCACGGTGCCGCGCTTGCCGACGACGATGCGGATCAGCTCAGACCAGCCGTTGCCGGGCGGCATGAAATCGATCAGCGTGACGGCGCCGTCGGGCGTTTCGAAGTCGGTTTCGAGGATCAGCGTTTCGCCTCGATAGCGCCGCGTGATGGTCGGCGCGGCATGCTCGCCCTCGGTGGCGGGGGCGAGCAGCCAACGGCCGTTGTCGGGCGTGCCGAGCAGCGCGGCGAAGCAGGCGCCCGAGTCGAAGCGCGGCCAGCAGAGCCAGTCGACGGAACCCTCGCGGGAGATGAGCGCGGCGGTATGGCCATCGCCGATGAGTGCGTAGTCTTCGATGTATGCAGGCATGGAAAGCGTGTCGGAAAACGAGTCGTTATTACGGACGGCGACAGCAGCCGCGCTTCGAGGGGGTGTTATTACCGGACCATGATCGGCAGTGTTTGGTTCACCGCACAGTACGGCAAAACGCGGGTTGGAAAATTGTCAAATCCATGCATACAATCAAATTTCATGCCGATGTCCGGCGAGCTGCCGGACTGCGAATCGGCCTTGCTCATGGCGCATGCAGACGCCGTTTCCGAGGACGAAAGCCATGCTGAACCCTTCGAAATCCGATTGCATCACGATTCTCTCGGCCGCCAGCCAGCTTGCCGGCGACTCCATGCTGCCGCTCGATCATGGCCGGCTCGGCCTGAGCCGCAACGACTTGCTGGCTGCCGCCTCCTTCCTGGTCGAGCGGGCCTGCTTCCGGCGCTATCAGCAGGATGCCGATCATTATGCGGTCGGCGCGCTGTCGTTGCAGGGGCGCCTGCGGCTCGAACAGCTGGCGAACGGTTGAGCGGTAGGGCCGAGCGTTCGTAGCGCAGGTTCCTGGCGTATCCGCGCCGGCCATTCGCCGCATCCCTTCGCACCGCGCCTTTGCATCTCCTATCCGTCTCTTCACGCTGGATCGCGTCAGGTCGATCCCGTGGCGCGGGCGGTCGCGCGCGTCCATCTTGCGCGCGATGCCCGCTTCCCGCATATGTCACGGCGTGACATTTGCCGCGCTCTCACACGGGCGAGTGGCACTGGCACCCAGCGAACCTTCCCTTCGTGCGAAACCACCTCGATACCGGACGCAAATCTCACGCCCGGCGTCGCGGCGCCTGCCGCTCACAGATGCGACGAGCCCACGCCGAAGATCCCGATGATGCCGATGATGATCAGGTAAAGCGCGACGATGTAGTTCAACAGGCGCGGCATGATCAGGATCAGGATGCCGGCGATCAGCGAAACGAGCGGGCCCAGGCTGAGAGTGACGTTCATGGAGACTCCGTGGTTGAGACGCGTGATGCGCGATTGAGAAAACGATTGAAAAACGTCCCGCCGCGCGGGACCAGAGCCGCCGGCGCAGACCGTGCCGCCGCGGTGGATTCACTGCATGATCCGACCCAACGCTTTTATACTGACTTCGACAACAACAACGTGGAACGACGCTCGATTCGCGGCGCGGCAGACCAGACACCGTTGCAACCGCTCGTACCCCGGCTCATACGCGAGCCCGTACCAGACAATCGATGTCGAGGAGGTCTCATGCTTCACAGTCGCCGTGCCGTCGGGCGTATTGCCGTACGCCCAGTTCCGACTTCCGTTTTTACGTCTGCTCTTGCGAGTGTTGCCTTTCAGGGTTCCCGTCCGCTTGGCGCTGACCGCGCCGCTCCATCTGCCGCGGATTGCACGGCGGAAAGCATCGCCCGGCGCGCAACGCGGCCAACGCGGTTGCGGGCCGCCCGTTCGATAATAAGAGGTTTCGCGCTCATGGTTTCGATTGTTGCTTCGCACGCGGATGCGCAAGATTCTGGCCCGGTCCCCGCGGACGGCGTCTATACGATGCTGGTCGGTACTTACACCAGCGGCAGGAGCGAGGGCATCTACGTCTTTCGCTTCGATACGAAGACCGGCGCGGCGACCCAGGTGTCGGTCGCGCAGACGGTCAATCCGTCGTTTCTGGTCGTGAGCCGCGACCGCCGCTTCGTCTATTCGGTCAACGAACTGCCCGGTGACAACGGCCCGGCCACGCAGCGCGGCGGCATCAGCGCGTTCGGCTTCGATGCCGCGCGCGGGCAGCTGACGTTTCTGAACAAGGTGTCGTCGGACGGCAATGATCCGTGCTATCTGAGCATCTCGGCGGACGGCAGGTATCTGCTGACCGCGAACTATTCGGTCGCGCCCGATCCGGGCGGCAGTTTCGCGGTGTTTCCGCTGCAGGCGAACGGCCAAGTCGGCACCTCGGTGCAGACCGTGCATCACGAGGGCGGCGGTCCGGTGAAAGGGCGGCAGGACAACTCGCACGTGCATTCGACCGTGTTCTCGCCTGACGGCCGCTATCTGTTCGCGCAGGACCTCGGCGCCGACAAGCTGTACTCGTACCGCTACGCGCCGCAGAGCAGCGCCGGCGCGGGCCCATTCGTCGCGACGGACTGGGGCTACACGCAGCAGAAGGCTGGCACGGGTCCGCGCCATCTGATCTTTGGCGCGGACGGCAAGCACGCATATCTGACGAGCGAACTCGCGGCGACCGTCAGCACGTTCGACTACCACGACGGCAGGCTGAAGCTCGTGCAGACGCTGCCATTGAGCGAGCCTGACTTCAAGGGGAAGGTGGGCGCGGCGGCGATCCATATGTCGCCGGACGGACGCTTCGTGTATGCATCCAATCGCGGCGACGCGAACGAGATCGTGATCTTCTCGGTCGATCCCGCCACTGGACACCTGAAGCAGATCGGCCGGCAGTCGAGCCTCGGCAAATCGCCGCGCGAGTTCACCATCGATCCGACCGGCAACTGGCTGATCGTCGGCAATCAGCTGAGCGACACGGTCTATGTGTTCAAGCGCGATCAGCAGACGGGGCTGCTCGATCCGAATCCGAAGCAGCATTTCGACCTCGGCTCGCCAGTCGACTTCAAGCTGGTATCACCGTCGTGATGCGCGGCATGCGCGGGTAAATGAAAAACGGACAGCTCACACCGTGAGGCTGTCCGTTTTTTCTTCCGGATCATCGCCGACCCGGTTAGCGATTCACCGTGCGCTCATTCCGCCGGTCCCGGCGCCAGCACTTCGCGGCTGCCGTTGATGCTCATCGCCGACACGAGGCCGGCCGTCTCCATCTGCTCGACGAGCCGCGCCGCGCGGTTATAGCCGATGCGCAACTGCCGCTGCACCGACGAGATCGACGCGCGCCGCGTGCGTACGACGAATGCGACCGCTTCGTCGTACAGCGGATCGGCTTCCGCATCCGGCGCTTCGCCGAACAGGTCCTGGGCCGCGCCGCCATCGGCGGCCGGGCCGTCGAGAATGCCTTCCTCGTATTGCGGCTCGCCAAACTGCTTCAGATATTCGACGATCGCATGCACTTCCTCGTCGGCGACGAACGCGCCGTGCACGCGCTGCGGGTAGCCGGTGCCCGGCGGCAGGAACAGCATGTCGCCCTGGCCGAGCAGCGACTCGGCGCCCATCTGGTCGAGAATCGTGCGCGAGTCGATCTTCGACGATACCTGGAACGCGACGCGCGTCGGAATGTTCGCCTTGATGAGACCGGTGATGACGTCGACGGACGGCCGCTGCGTCGCGAGGATCAGGTGGATGCCGGCCGCGCGCGCCTTCTGCGCGAGCCGCGCGATCAGCTCCTCGATCTTCTTGCCGGCGACCATCATCAGGTCGGCGAGCTCGTCGATCACGACGACGATCAGCGGCAGCGGCGCGAGCGGCTCGGGCGCATCGGGCGTCAGCGAGAACGGGTTGCCGAGCTTCTTGCCCTTCGCCTCGGTGTCGCGGATCTTCTGGTTGAAGCCGGCGAGATTGCGCACGCCGACGGCCGACATCAGCCGGTAGCGCTTTTCCATTTCGCCGACGCACCAGTTCAGCGCGTTGGCCGCGAGCTTCATGTCGGTGACGACCGGCGCGAGCAGATGCGGAATGCCTTCGTAGACCGAAAGTTCGAGCATCTTCGGGTCGATCATGATCAGGCGCACTTCCTCTGGCGTCGCCTTGAACAGCAGCGAGCAGATCATCGCGTTGATCGCGACCGATTTGCCCGAGCCGGTCGTGCCGGCCACCAGCATGTGCGGCGCCTTCGCGAGATCGGCGATGACTGGATGGCCGGTGATGTCCTTGCCCATCGCAAGCGTGAGTTGCGAGTGCGAGTTCTGGTAGACGCTCGCCTCGAGAATTTCCGAGAGGCGGATCGTTTGGCGCTTCGCGTTCGGCAGTTCGAGGCCCATGCAGGTCTTGCCCGGAATCGTTTCGACCACGCGGATCGACGTGAGACCGAGACCGCGCGACAGGTCCTTCATCAGACCGACGATCTGGCTGCCGCGCACGCCGAGCGCCGGTTCGACTTCGAAGCGTGTGATGACCGGACCCGCCGATGCGCCGACCACCGTCACCGGCACCTTGAATTCCTGCAGGCGCTGCTCGATTAGCTGGCCGGTTTCGCGGAGCTTTTCGTCCGGGATCGGTTCGATGTCTGCATCGGCGGGGGCGAGCAGATCGAGCGTCGGCAGTTCGACCATCGATGCGGCCGGCGCATGGAACTCGAAGCCGTTGACCGGCGCGTGGCCGGGCAGCGGCGGGCGGGCGGCGGGCTCGGCAGTGGGTTGATCGGCGGATTGGACCTGCGGTTGCGGTGTTAGCGCGGGTGAAGACGACGAAGTGGGCGACGGCGTGGGCGACGATTCGACGGCCGGCGCGTTCGCGACAGGCGTCGCGCTTGCACCGACCGAAGGCTCGATGCTGGTCGCCGGCGCGGCGAAGCCCGGGAAACGGACTACGTTCGAGACGACGGCCGGTGCGGTTGCCGGCATAGCGAGGTTCGCCGCACTCGTCGAAGTCGACGACGGCGAGTCGTTTGCGGGCTCGTTCACAGCGAGCAGGGCAGCGGCGTGCGACGTCGCGGGCTCACTTGACTGCGCACTTTCGCTCGCGAGCTCCGAGACCGCCGCGCCGGACCACGGCGGCACGCTTGCGCTCGACGGCGCGGCGGCCTCCGTCTGCGGCGAATCCGCCGATGCGGCCGCGCGTTGAGCCGCGGCGGGGCCGAGCTTGCTCTCCCAAGGCACGAGCGTCTTGTCGATGACGATTTCGGCTGCCGGAGCCAGCGCTTGCAAAGGCGTCGCGGTGTCGGCGGTGGCCGGTTCGACGGTTCGCGCGGATTCCTCCGTCTGCGATGCCGGGACGCTGGTATTTGTTGCTGTCTGCGTCGAATCGTTTTGGACCGCCGGTGCGTCTTCTTGCGAAGCATCGTCCCGGAGGCCGGTTGCGAAGCGCTCGAATGGCGTCGCCGTCGGCGGCTCATGTTGCGGCGCGCTTGCGGCGGGTTCCGTGGCGGCAGGCTCAGCCACAGCGGATGCCGATGGCTCGACAACCGCGGATTCGACAGCCGCAGCAGCCACCTCGGCCACCGACTCGATTGCAGTCGTCGTCTGCGGCGCAGCCGTAAGCGGCGCATGAATGACCGGTGGTTCGGTCGGCCATTGCGCAACCGCTTCGTTGCCGCCCTCGACCGACCTCTCGGACTCGACCACCGCACGCCCAGCCGGCAACTCGACTGGTGCGGCTTCTTGCTGCGACTGCGCCGGCGACACCATCCGCGCCGAACTCTCCACGTTCTGCGCCTGCGGCGCCGCAACCGTCTCGCCGTTTTCGACAGGCAGCACGTCCCGCTGCGGCGGTGCCACATCGAACGTCGTCGACGCACGCTCTGCATCGCCAAGCTTCGCGCCATCGGTGCCACGGCTGCGCGCCAGGCTCACGCCGGCCATGTCGGTCCAGCGCGCGGCGTTTTCCGCGATGGTGCGCAGCGTTTCCTCGACGCTCGCGGGCGGCGCGACCGTCGACGCGTTCGTCGTCGTTCCAGTGAAGTTCGGTGTAGGCCGGCGCACGGTCGACGGCAAGGTCACACCGTTGGCGCGCGAAGCGGCCGGGAACGGTTGACGCGGGGTCGCGCCGCGATTGAGCGGCGCGCTGCCGTCGTCCGGACGTGGCAGCGACGACGGGCGGCTTGCGCGACCCGCGGCATTCATCGGTCCCGCCGCCATGCCGATACCGGCGCCCGACGCGGCGGCGCGGCCCGCCATTGCCTGTGCCGCTCGCGCCGACACGCCGGCCGCGTTGGCGGCCGTCGCCGCCAACGCGGCACTGGAGCCGAACGACGCGGCCGCACGCTGATCTCCGACCGAGCGCCGCCCGGCCTGCGCAGCGCCATCACGAGCCGGCATACCCGATGCGGCCGATGCACCCGCCGCGCCCAGCGATGCCGCCGCCGTCGCCGCGCGCGGCTCCGTCGTGCGCAGCCAGCCGGCCGGCGCGACCGGCTCGGTCGGCACGAATGGTGCGGCGGATCTGTCCGCAGCCTTGCCCGCATGCAGCGCCTGCGTTGCCGTCGACGTTGCCGGGCGCGGCGACGCGCTCGACCCCGTGCGTAGCACCGGCTCGGTCTGCTTGACCGGCCCGCGCGCCGCGTCAGCGGCCGCATCGGCTCGCCTTGCGCCGAGGCCACGTGCGGAAGGGTCCTTGCTACCTGCGATGCCAGCCGCCGCGTTGCCGGCAGCAGCGGCGGAGCCCGCGCCGCGCCCGCTCACGGGCGGACGCCACACCGTGGGCCGCGCGTAGCGACCCTTGCTATTGCGCGGCGCCATCGTGTTGGTAGCGGGCGACACATGCGACGGCGCGCCGTCGTCGACGCTGCGGTGGCGGCGCGCATCCTCGTCGCGCTTCGCGAGTCCCCGCGACAGACCGAGGCCGAACGCGCCGTCGGCCCAAACGGCGACGTCGCTCCAGCGGAAGTCGACGAGCCACGGCAGGCTGATCACGAGCAGCGCGAGCGCCGCGAGCGGAGTGCCGACATGGCCGAGCAGATGTCCAAGCGCCGCGGCGAGCGCATGACCGAAACCATTGATGCCGGCGATGCCGATCAGCGAGCCCTCGAGCGTGCAACTCGCGATCAGCACGCAGACGAAGCCGAGCCACAGCCGGATCGTGCCGGGGCCGCGCAGACCCGCGCCGCCCGGCAGCATCGACTTCACGAGGCGCCACAAAAGAGGAATGAACCAGACGGCCGACCCGCCGAACCAGCCGAAAACTACCGTGTGCATACCAGACATCTACGAATGACGGAGCGCGCGCAAGCGCAATCCGTCGAGTTTAAACGGCGCAGCGCGCGGCTTCGAAGGCCGGCGCGAATCCCGAACGCGGCGCAAACTCGCATCACTTGTCGCTGCGATCGAACATCAGGGTGTCGCCGTTGTCGAGGATCAACTGCATCTGTTGCGGCGCTCGCATCTGCACGCCGGTGCGATCGATGCGCTCGAGCGCGTCGAGGAACGGCTTCTCGATGTCGCCGCCCGGCGAGACGCACGCCATGCGTGTGCCGGCGAGGGAACCGAAGCTCAGCTTGCCGTCCTTCAGCATGTACGAACCCATGAAGCGGTTGCAGCCGGAAAAGCCGCTCGCGTGACGCCGGCCGCCTTCGGTCGACAACGTCAGCGTGAGCGGCTTCTGATCCTCCGACGGCACCGCGCGCGCCGTGCCGTCGGCGTTCTTCCACGAGCTCAGCACCCAGCTGGTGTCGTCGAGCAGTTGCGCGGCGGCGGGATTGAACGGATCGGGCGGCGGCGCCGACGCGTCCGGATGCTTCGGCATCGCGCAGGCACCGAGCAGCGCGGCGACGCTCAACGCGGCGACGGCCGTGCGCAGGCATGGAGTAAAGCGCGCAAGACGTCGCGGGCGGGAGCGGATGAGCATGGCGTCGTTCCTGTTCAAACTGGCGAAGGCGTAAGGGTAACGTACTAAGCTTGTCGTGCGCGAGCGATGCTCGCGGTGACGTGATCGCGGCTGCGAACGTCGACGCGGCGGCACGGTTCCGCTCGACTGCCACGGCCTCGCGAGCGCACCCAAAGCGCACCCTGAGCGCCGCGCGGCAAGGGGCCCGCATGTTAACATCACGGTCTATCCAATCCCACCCTCATCCCGACTTTTATCTGGAGTTCCCATGCAGATCGGCCAACGGATCGGCACCCCCCTTTCTGAATCCGCGACGCGCGTGATGCTGCTCGGCGCCGGCGAGCTCGGCAAGGAAGTGATCATCGCGCTGCAACGGCTGGGCGTCGAAGTGATCGCGGTCGACCGTTACCCGAACGCGCCGGGCCATCAGGTCGCGCATCGCGCGCACGTGATCGACATGACCGACCGCGCCGCGCTGCGCGCGCTGGTCAAGCAGGAGCGCCCGCATCTGATCGTCCCCGAAATCGAGGCAATCGCCACCGACGAGCTCGCCGCGATCGAAGCCGAGGCGCTCGCCGAGGTGATCCCGACCGCGCGTGCCACCCAATTGACGATGAACCGCGAAGGCATCCGCCGCCTCGCTGCGGAAGAGCTTGGTCTCCCGACCTCGCCGTACGCATTCGCCGATTCGCTCGAAGAGCTGCGCGCGGGCATCGCGAAGGTCGGCTATCCGTGCGTCGTGAAGCCGGTGATGTCGTCGTCGGGCAAGGGGCAGTCGGTGCTGCGCGGCGACGCCGACGTCGAACCCGCCTGGCAGTACGCGATGGCGGGCGGCCGCGTGAATTTCGGACGCGTGATCGTCGAGGGTTTCATCGACTTCGAATATGAGATCACGCAGCTCACCGTGCGCGCGATCGACCCGGCGAGCGGCGCGGTCGGCACGTATTTCTGCGATCCGATCGGCCACGTGCAGGTCGCGGGCGACTATGTCGAATCGTGGCAGCCGCAGCCGATGAGCCCGCTCGCGCTCGAGCGTTCGCGCGAGATCGCGCACAAGGTGACGGCGGCGCTCGGCGGCAGAGGCCTCTTTGGCGTGGAACTTTTCGTGCGCGGCGACGACGTATGGTTTTCGGAAGTCAGCCCGCGTCCGCATGACACGGGGCTCGTCACGCTGTGCTCGCAGCGCTTCTCGGAGTTCGAACTGCATGCGCGCGCGATCCTCGGCCTGCCGGTCGATACGTCGCCGCGTGCTCCGGGCGCGTCGGCGGTGATTTACGGTGGTCGCGACGAGGCCGGCATCGCGTTCGAAGGCGTCGCGGCCGCACTTGCGGTGCCCAATGCGGATCTGCGCCTGTTCGGAAAGCCGGAAAGCTTCGTCAAACGTCGCATGGGCGTCGCGCTCGCGACCGGCGAGAACATCGGGGAAGCGCGCTCGCGTGCCAGCCAGGCGGCGGCCGCAGTGCGGCCGGTGTCGGCGAAGTAGCGGGCAGGCGGCGACGCGTGGCGCAAAAGTGTGCGGGACGCACACGAAAGAGCCCGCGGCATTTGTTTCCGGCTTATCGAAGCAAAGAGATCAGAGGATCGTATGGCGCTTGAATCGCGCAGTACTCCATGGCGCGGCGCGCTTCGCCGGGTCGGCGCACTCGCCGTGGCGTTCGCGCTGTGCGCCGGCATCAGCGGCTGCGGGCTCGCGGCCGCGCCGTGCCGGATCGCTTCGGCGGGACTGAAGATCGTGCCGGTGGTCGGCCACGTCGCCGCTGCGCCGACCGATGCGTGTGCCGACGTGATCGATCCTTGAAGCGTCGTTGAGCTGTCCGTGAATCGCCCATGAGCGGCCTGTGACTCGGCCGTGACTCGGCGTCGCGGCCGGTGTTGCCCTCCCTGCCTGACCCCCGCAACAATCGAGGTGTTCGATGAAGACATGGCGTGTTGCAATCCTCACGGCGGCAGCATCGACGGTGGCCTGGCTGGCGGCATCTTCCGGCGGCGCATCGGCCGCGCCGTTGCAGTTCAAGCACTTCGAGGGCAAGAACCACCAGACGCGCAAATACACCTGCGCGACCGGCAAGATCCTGCAAGTCACCTACTGGAACGCGCGGAACGGCCAGAGCTTCGCCGTGCTGCCGGTGAAAGGCACGTCGATGCTGTTCGTCAACACGATCTCGGCGTCCGGTGCGAAGTACCAGGCTGGCAGCTATACGTGGTGGACCAAGGGTCCGCGCGCCAACCTGTACGACCTGACGAGCGGCGAGAACGCGCCGCCGATTCTCTCCGACTGCGTGACCGTGATTCGCTGATTTGCTGATCGGCGGACACATGCGCCTCATGCGGCGGCTTCATCCCCTACCGCCGCCTGCTTCTTCTCGCGCCTGGCTTCCTGTCCCCCCGCGCCGCCTCGTGCGCTCGCGCGCATCGTTTCCGTTCGAGTAGTAAGCTGTCCGGCATGGCGTTCGCCATGCCGTTTGCCATGCCGCGCGCGCGGTGCGGTGTTTCGCGCGCAGCCGTCGTTGTCGTCTTCGATTGTCCGTTTCCCGAGTCATCAAGCGAGACCCTCAATGAAAGCATCGGACCTGTTCGTCAAATCGCTGGAAGCCGAAGGTGTCGAGTATGTGTTTGGCATCCCCGGTGAAGAAAATCTCGATCTGCTCGAGTCGCTGCGCCGCTCGAAAATCCGTCTGATCCTCACGCGCCACGAGCAGGCGGCCGGCTTCATGGCCGCCACCTACGGGCGGCTCACCGGCCGCACGGGAGTATGTCTGGCGACGCTCGGCCCCGGCGCGACCAACTTCGTGACCGCGGCCGCCTACGCGCAGCTAGGCGGGATGCCGATGCTGATGGTCACGGGCCAGAAGCCGATCAAGTCGAGCAAGCAGGGGCACTTCCAGATCGTCGACGTCGTGCGGATGATGGAGCCGCTCACCAAGTACACACGGCAGATCGTGTCGATCGGCAATATTCCGGCGACGGTGCGCGAGGCGGTGCGCTGCGCCGAGGAGGAGCGCCCGGGCGCCACGCACCTCGAATTGCCCGAGGACGTTGCGCACGAGGAGGGCGATGGCAAGCCGATTCCGAAGAGCTACAGCCGCCGCCCGGTCGCCGAGGAGAAGGCAGTCGCGCGCGCGGTCGAGGCGATCACCGCCGCGAAGCATCCGCTGCTGATGATCGGCGCGGGCGGCAACCGCAAGACCACGACGAAGATGCTGCGCGAGTTCGTCGACCAGATCGGCATTCCGTTTTTCACCACGCAGATGGGCAAGGGCGTGATCGACGAATCGCATCCGATGTGGCTCGGCAACGCGACGCTCTCCGACGGCGACTTCGTGCACCGCGCGATCGAGCACGCGGACTGCATCATCAACGTCGGTCACGACGTGATCGAAAAGCCGCCGTTTTTCATGCGCAGCGGCGAGGCGGGCGAGAAGACCGTGATCCACGTGAACTTCCTCGGCGCCGAAGTCGATCCGGTGTATTTCCCGCAGATCGAAGTGGTCGGCGATATCGCCAACGCGGTGTGGCAGCTCAAGGAGAGCCTGAAGACGCGTCAGGAGCATTGGGACTTCACGCGTTTCAAGGAGATCAAGGAGCACTTCGAGGCGCATCTGGTGAAGGGCCAGCACGACGACCGCTTCCCGATGTACCCGGTGCGGATAGTCAACGACGTGTACGAGACCACGCCGGTCGACGGCATCGTGTGTCTGGATAACGGCATGTACAAGATCTGGTTCGCGCGCTACTACCGCGCGCACGAGCCGAATTCGCTGCTGCTCGACAACGCGCTGGCGTCGATGGGCGCGGGGCTGCCGTCGGCGATCGCGAGCAAGATCGTGCATCCGGAGCGCAAGGTGATCGCCGTGTGCGGCGACGGCGGTTTCATGATGAATTCGCAGGAGCTCGAAACGGCGGTGCGGCTGAAGCTCGATCTGGTGATCCTGATTCTGCGCGACGACGCGTTCGGCATGATCCGCTGGAAGCAGGAGAACATGAACTTCCCGGACTACGGCATGACGCTTGCGAACCCGGATTTCGTCGCCTATGCACAAAGTTATGGCGCGCAGGGTCATCGGATCGAGGCGGCCGAGCAGTTCGCGCCGCTGTTGCGCGAGTGCTTCGCGACGCCGGGCGTGCACGTGATCGACCTGCCGATCGACTATTCGGACAACGAGCGCGTGCTCAATCGCGAGATCAAGCGGCTGTCCGCGCGGCTTTGAGCTTGCGTGCATCGAATCAAGGAGAGTGCGACATGTTGCAGACAACCTATCCGTACTACCTCGCCAACGAACCTGTGGCGGCCAACACCGATCTCGAAGTCACCGACAAATTCAGCGGCGAAGTCGCCACGCGCGTCGCCATGGCCGACGCGGCCGCGATCGACAAGGCGATCGGCCTCGCGGTCGATGCGATGCCGGCCATGCGAGCCTACCCGCCGTTCAAGCGCCAGGCGGTGCTCGAGCACTGCGTGAAGCGCTTTCGCGAGCGCTACGACGAACTCGCGCTCGCGCTGTGCATCGAGGCGGGCAAGCCGATCAACGATTCGAAGGGCGAAGTCACGCGTCTGATCGACACGTTCAAGGTCGCCGCGGAGGAGAGCGTGCGTATCGACGGCGAGATCGTCAATCTGCAGATTTCGCCGCGTGCGAACGGGTATCACGGCTATGTGAAGCGCGTGCCGATCGGGCCGTGCTCGTTCATCTCGCCGTTCAATTTTCCGTTGAACCTGACCGCGCACAAGGTCGCGCCGGCGATCGCGGCCGGCGTGCCGTTCGTGCTGAAGCCGGCGAGCCGCACGCCGGTCGGTGCGCTGATCATGGGCGAAATTCTCGCGGAAACCGATCTGCCGAAGGGCGCGTTTTCGATTTTGCCCGCGCATCGCGACGGCGCCGACCTGTTCACGACCGACGAGCGCTTCAAGCTGCTGTCGTTCACCGGGTCGCCCGCGGTCGGCTGGGAGTTGAAGCGCAAAGCCGGCAAGAAGAAGGTGATTCTGGAGCTGGGCGGCAACGCGGCGGCGATCGTCGACGCTGACCAGGGCGGCAAGCTCGACTACGTGGTCGACCGGCTCGCGTTCGGCGCGTTCTATCAGTCGGGGCAGAGCTGCATCGGCGTGCAGCGGATTCTCGCGCACACGAGCGTATACGACGCGCTGCGCGAGAAGCTGATCGCGAAGACGAAGTCGCTCGTGATGGGCGATCCGAAGAACGAAAAGACCTTCGTCGGGCCGATGATCTCCGAATCGGAATCGAAACGGCTCGCCGGCTGGATGGAAGGGGCGGTGCAGGCGGGCGCGCAGATCGTCGCGGGCGGCAAGGTCGACGGCGCGATGTTCGAGGCGACGCTGCTGGAAGGCGTGAAGCGCGACACCGATCTGTATCGCAAGGAGGCGTTCGGGCCGGTTGCGATACTCGAGCGCTTCGACGATTTCGAGGCGGCGCTCGCGCAGGTCAACGACAGCGACTTCGGCCTGCAGGCCGGCGTGTTCACCGATTCGCTCGCGCATGCGCATCGCGCGTGGGACGCGCTCGAAGTGGGCGGCGTCGTGATCAACGACGTGCCGTCGTTCCGCGTCGACAACATGCCGTATGGCGGCGTCAAGGATTCGGGGCTCGGGCGCGAGGGCGTGCGCTACGCGATCGAGGATATGACGGAGCTGCGGCTGATGGTGATGCGCGAGACGTGGTGAGAGGCGATCTCACGTGAGCGGGGGCGGGCGACCGTTCGCAATTGGGGCCAGTGCGGGCGCGGGGACGGCTGACAAACGCCGCGCGCCAAAGCGCCAGGCTGTCACGCCACTGTCGTCTGTGCGCACTACGCTGCGACCGAAGCAACGGCCGCGAGCCGCCAGCCAGCCAGCCGTCACGAGCGTTTTTGCTGAAGTGCTACAATGCTCGGCTTTCGGCGGGTGTTTCCGCCAGCCGGAGCCGGCCGCATTAACCGAACTCAGACGGGTCTCGCGCGGAACGACGTGGCTCCGCCTTCATCATGATGCCCTCCGCGGTCCCGACCGCTGCCGCGCGCATCGCGCCACGCGCATTTTTAGCGAAAGCCACCATGTCCGACACCGCCGTCACGCCCAGTACCGAGACTTTTGATCAATTCGGCCTCGCGCCCGACATCCTGAAAGCCGTCAAGGAATCGGGCTATACGTCGCCGACGCCGATCCAGGCTCAGGCGATCCCGGTCGTGCTGGCGGGCCGTGACGTGATGGGCGCCGCGCAGACCGGCACCGGCAAGACCGCGAGCTTCTCGCTGCCGATCATCCAGCGCCTGCTGCCGCAGGCCAGTACGAGCGCGTCGCCGGCGCGCCATCCGGTCCGCGCGCTGATCCTCACGCCGACCCGCGAACTCGCCGATCAGGTCGCCGCGAACGTGCAGGCATACGCGAAGCATACGGCGCTGCGCAGCGCGGTCGTGTTCGGCGGCGTCGACATGAATCCGCAGTCGGACCAGTTGCGCCGCGGCGTCGAAATCCTGATCGCGACGCCGGGCCGTCTGCTCGATCACGTGCAGCAGAAAAGCGCGAACCTGGGCCAGGTGCAGATGCTCGTGCTCGACGAAGCCGACCGCATGCTCGATATGGGCTTCCTGCCCGACCTGCAGCGCATCCTGAACCTGCTGCCGAAAGAACGCCAGACGCTGCTCTTTTCCGCGACGTTCTCGGGCGAAATCAAGAAGCTCGCCGCGACGTATCTGCGCAACCCGCAGACCATCGAAGTGGCGCGCAGCAACTCGACCGCGACCAATGTCACGCAGATCGTCTATGAAGTCGCCGAGGGCGACAAGACCGGCGCGGTCGTGCAGCTGATCCGCGAGCGTGGCCTGAAGCAGGTGCTCGTGTTCTGCAACAGCAAGATCGGCGCGAGCCGGCTCGCGCGCAGCCTCGAACGCGACGGCGTGGTCGCGACCGCGATTCACGGCGACCGCTCGCAGAGCGAGCGCATGCAGGCGCTCGACGCGTTCAAGCGCGGCGAAGTCGAGGCGCTCGTCGCGACGGATGTCGCCGCGCGCGGTCTCGACATCGTCGAACTGCCGACCGTGATCAACTTCGACCTGCCGTTCAACGCCGAAGACTACGTGCACCGGATCGGCCGCACGGGCCGCGCGGGCGCATCGGGCGACGCGCTGTCGCTGTGCAGCCCGAACGAGCGCAAGCAACTGGCCGACATCGAGAAGCTGATCAAGCGTCCGCTCGACTTGCAGCGCCTGACCGTCGAGGCGCCGGTGCGCCATCATCACGAGGACCGTCCGCCGCGCCGCGAGCGCAGCGAATCGCGCGACGAGCGCAGCCGCCGTCGCACGGGCGGGGCGTCGGGTTCGTATGACCGTCCGCATCATCATCGCGCGCAACCGGTCGACGATTTCTTCCTGAAGCCGTACGAGCCGTCGCCGGCATCGGTGCGCAAGATCGAGGAGACGGCCGCGTCGAACTCCGCGCCGCAAAAGACGGCGCCGAAGCGGCAACTGGCAGCGTTGCTCGGTGGCTTCGGAATGCCGAGGAAGACGCCTTCGTCGTCGTAAGACGGGCTGTCGGGTTCAGAGCTCGGGGTGCAACGCCTCGAGCGTGAAAACGGTGGGGCCGCGTGGTTCGATGTCTCGGAAAACGCAGCAGGCTTCACACGTGCGCATCATCGGGATGCGCGAATGTTCATCCGTTTTGCCCAGGCCGCGGTCGCGGCGCTGTAGAACTGCTCCAGCGTCGTGGGCGGCTCGCTTCCCAACTTCAGTCCCAGATGCCGTGCCGCCGCGCCTAGTGCTTCGAGCGGCTTGTCGCTATCGAGCGCGGTCGCGCCGTTCTGCTTGCTCAGTTTCTCGCCGTGCTCGTTCGTGACGACCGGCACATGCAGATACTCGGGCGTTGCCACACCCAGACAACGCTGCAGATAAATCTGCCGCGCCGTCGAATCCATCAGATCCGCGCCGCGCACGATGTGCGTGATGCCCGCGTCCGCATCGTCCACCACCACCGCCAGCTGATATGCCCACTGATCGTCCGCGCGGCGCAGCACGAAATCGCCGACCTCGGTCGCGAGATTTTGCGTCTGCGGACCCTGCCAGCGGTCGTCAAACGTGATCACGGCGGGCTCGCCGTCGGGCACGCGCAGGCGCCACGCGCGCGCCGGCTTGCCATGCAGACCCGTGCGGCAGGTGCCGGGGTAGGCAAGTGTGGTGTTGCGCGCGTGCGCGTGCAGCAGCGAATCGGCGATTTCCTTGCGCGTGCAGCCGCACGGATAGACGAGACCGGTCGATTTCAACTGCTCCAGCGCGTGCTGATAGCGCGCCATGCGCTGGCTTTGCCAGACCGGCGTTTCGTCCGCGCGCATGCCGAAGCGTTCGAGGGTCGCGAGGATGTCTTCGGCGGCACCCGGCACCGTGCGCGGCCCGTCGATATCTTCGACCCGCACGAGCCACGCGCCGCGCTGCGCGCGCGCGTCGAGCCAGCTCGCGAGCGCGCTGACCAGCGAGCCGAAATGCAGCGGGCCGGTCGGCGACGGCGCGAAGCGTCCGCGATAGGTCATGGTTTGGGGACGAAAGGTGCGGCGCCCGCGTCGCGGGGCACCCCGGCTGTCATTAGGCGGCGCACGCGGCCTTGCTGTCCGGATGGCACGCCGGACAGCTCTTGCCCGCGACGTACATCGGCGATTGCTGTTGCTCGGGCGTGACCACCGCGCGGCAGCCGAAGCATTGCGCGGTCGCGGTCGGTTCGAGTTGCGGATTCAGCGCGGTGCGGTAGTCGAACACGAAGCAGTCGCCGTGATAATGCGCGCCGCCCACTTCCTCGAAGTATTTGAGGATGCCGCCTTCGAGCTGGTACACGTTCTCGATGCCGACCTCCTTCATATGGATCGCGGCCTTCTCGCAGCGGATGCCGCCCGTGCAGAACGACACCACCGTCTTGCCTTCGAGATCGGCACGGTTGCTATCGATTACCCCGGGGAATTCGCTGAACTTCGTGATCCGATAGTCGAGCGCGTTCTCGAACGTGCCGACGTCGACTTCGAACGCGTTGCGCGTGTCGAGCATCACGACCGGACGGCCTTCGTCGTCGTGACCGCGGTCGAGCCAGCTCTTCAGCGTCGGCGCGTCGACGAACGGTGCGCGGCCGAGCTCGGGGCGGATCGCCGGCTTTTTCATCGTGATGATTTCGCGCTTGAGCTTGACCAGCATGCGCGTGAAGGGCTGCTTGTCCGACAGGCTTTCCTTGAACTGCAGATTCGCGAACTTGCCTTCGAACAGCGCGTCGTGGCGAATGTAGTCGATGAATGCGTCGGTGTTCTCGCGCGTGCCGGCGATGAACAGGTTGATGCCTTCCGGCGCGAGCAGGATGGTGCCGCGCAGGCCGAGCGCATTGCAGCGTTCGGTGACGAACGGGCGCCAGGCGGCGGTGTCTTCGATGGTCGCGAATTGATACGCGGCGAGATTGACGATACTCATGTGTGTTCTGCGGTAAAGATGGCCGGCGTGGCGAGGGGCGGCGGAATGTGCCGCCGCTGTTGCGCCCCGTATGAGACCCGGGGTTTGACGCGCGGGTTCGCGCGCGTTTGCCGCGCGTTTGCCGGTTAAATGGCCACGTCGAGAGAGGCGAAACCTCTATTATCCCTCAACCCGGCATTTTCCCCGACCTGGCCGAATGGCTAACGAGTTGCGCCAGCGCAAACAGCGCTCGCTCCGACCTCGTCCTGGCCGGATCGCCAACGCGCCGTTTTGACCTGAAAACCGCGGAAGGGTGGGGTTACAATGTCGCCCATGTCAGATCCCCGCTTCGTTCATCTCCGCGTTCACTCCGAATTCTCGATTGCCGACGGCATCGTGCGTCTCGACGACATCGTCGCGGCGGCGGCCAAAGACGGTCAGGGCGCGCTCGCGCTTACCGACCTCGGCAACGCGTTCGGCCTCGTCCGTTTCTACCAGGAAGCGCGTGGCAAAGGGATCAAACCCATTGCCGGCTGCGACGTCTGGATCACCAATCCTGACGACCGCGACAAGCCTTCCCGTCTGCTGCTGCTGGTCAAGGACCGCCGCGGTTACCTGAACCTCTGCGAATTGCTCAGCAAGGCCTCGCTGACGAACCAGTATCGCGGCCGCGCGGAAATCGAAGCCGGCTGGCTCGAATCCGGTCTGGGCGAAGGGCTGCTCGCGCTGTCGGGCGCGCAGCAGGGCGACATCGGTCTCGCGCTGGCGGCCGGCAACGAAGAGGCGGCGAAGCGCCACGCGCAGCATTGGGCGAAGGTGTTCCCAGGCGGCTTCTATATCGAGCTGCAGCGCTACGGCCAGCCTGGCGGCGAGCAGTACGTGCAGCAGGCGGTCGCGCTCGCGGCATCGCTGAAACTGCCGGTCGTCGCGACGCACCCGATGCAGTTCATGACGCCCGACGACTTCACAGCGCACGAAGCGCGCGTGTGTATTTCCGAAGGCGACATTCTCGCGAATCCGCGTCGTCAGAAGCGCTTCACGGCCGAGCAGTATTTCCGCACGCAACAGGAAATGGCCACGCTGTTCGCGGACATTCCTTCGGCGCTGGCGAACACGGTGCAGATCGCCAGGCGCTGCAATCTGACGCTCGAACTCGGCAAGCCGAAGCTGCCGCTCTTTCCGACGCCCGACGGCATGTCGCTCGACGACTACCTGGTGCAGCTGTCGAAAGAGGGCCTCGAAAAGCGGCTCGAACAGTTGTATCCGGACGAGGCCGAGCGCGACGCGCAACGCCCGACGTACTACCAGCGCCTCGAATTCGAGTGCGGCACGATCATCAAGATGGGCTTTCCGGGCTACTTCCTGATCGTCGCGGACTTTATCAACTGGGCCAAGAACAACGGCGTGCCGGTCGGGCCGGGCCGGGGTTCGGGCGCGGGTTCGCTGGTCGCCTATGCGCTCGGCGTGACCGATCTCGATCCGCTGCGCTACAACCTGCTGTTCGAGCGTTTCCTGAATCCGGAACGGGTGTCGATGCCCGACTTCGATATCGACTTCTGCCAGCACGGCCGCGATCGCGTGATCCAGTACGTGAAGGAGAAATACGGGGCGAACGCGGTGTCGCAGATCGCGACGTTCGGCACGATGGCGGCGAAGGCGGCGGTGCGCGACATCGGCCGCGTGCTCGATCTCGGCTACATGTTCACGGACGGCATCGCGAAGTTGATTCCGTTCAAGCCGGGCAAGCACGTGACGATCGCCGACGCGATGAAGGAAGAGCCGCTGTTGCAGGAGCGCTTCGACAACGAAGACGAAGTGCACCAACTGCTCGAACTCGCGCAGCGCGTCGAAGGCTTGACGCGTAACGTCGGCATGCACGCGGGCGGCGTGCTGATCGCGCCGGGCAAGCTGACCGATTTCTGCCCCTTGTACACGCAGGGCGACGAAAGCGGCGTCGTCAGCCAGTACGACAAGGACGACGTCGAAGCAGTCGGCCTCGTGAAGTTCGACTTTCTGGGCCTGACCACGCTGACCATTCTGGATTGGGCCGAGCGCTACATCCGCCGCCTCGATCCGTCGAAGCAGGACTGGTCGCTCGCCCAGGTGCCGCTCGACGACCCGGCGTCGTTCTCGATCCTGAAGAAAGCGAATACAGTCGCCGTGTTCCAGCTGGAAAGCCGCGGCATGCAGGGCATGCTGAAGGACGCGCAGCCCGACCGCTTCGAAGACATCATCGCGCTCGTCGCGCTGTACCGCCCGGGTCCGATGGACCTGATCCCGAGCTTCTGTGCGCGTAAGCATGGCCGCGAGGTGGTGGAATATCCGGACCCGCGCGTCGAACCTGTTCTGAAAGAGACCTACGGCATCATGGTCTACCAGGAGCAGGTGATGCAGATGGCGCAGATCATCGGCGGCTACTCGCTGGGCGGCGCCGACCTGCTGCGTCGCGCGATGGGTAAGAAAAAGCCCGAGGAAATGGCCAAGCACCGCGAAATTTTCGCGGAAGGCGCGGCCACCAACGGCCTCACGCGCGAGAAGTCCGACGAAATCTTCGACCTGATGGAGAAGTTCGCGGGCTACGGCTTCAACAAGTCGCACGCGGCCGCCTACGCGCTGCTTGCGTACTACACCGCGTGGCTGAAGGCGCACCATCCGGCCGAATTCATGGCGGCCAACATGTCGCTCGCGATGGACGACACGGACAAGGTCAAGATCCTGTTCGAAGACTGCCTCGCGAACAAGATGGCCGTGCTGCCGCCGGACGTGAACCTGTCCGCGTATCGCTTCGAGCCGGTCGCCGAAGCCGACGGCAAGCGCTCGCGCACGATCCGCTACGGTCTCGGCGCGATCAAGGGCAGCGGCCAGAACGCGATCGAAGAAATCCTGCGCGCGCGCGAGGAAGGCCGCTTCATCGACATCTTCGATTTCTGCAACCGCGTCGATCGGCGCATCGTCAATCGTCGCACGATCGAGGCGCTGATTCGCGCCGGCGCGTTCGACACGCTGCATCCGAACCGCGCGCAGCTGATCGCGTCGGTGTCGCTCGCGATGGAAGCGGCCGAGCAGGCGGCGGCGAATGCGCTGCAGGCCGGCCTGTTCGACATGGGCGACGCGCCGTCGCAAGGCCACGAACTCGTCGACGAACCGGAGTGGCCGGAAAAGCGCAAGCTGCAGGAAGAGAAGGCCGCGCTCGGTTTCTACCTGTCCGGCCATCTGTTCGATGCATACAAGGACGAAGTGCGTCGCTTCGTGCGCCAGAAGATCGGCGAACTGAAGGAAGGGCGCGACAAGCTGGTCGCGGGCGTGATCGTGTCGCTGCGCACGCAGATGACCCAGCGCGGCAAGATGCTGATCGCGCTGCTCGACGACGGCACCGGCCAGTGCGAAGTGACGGTGTTCAACGAGGTCTTCGAAGAGCACAAGCAGTTGTTCAAGGAAGACGAGCTGCTGGTCGTGCAGGGCCAGGCGCGCAACGACGCGTTCACGGGCGGCATCCGCTTCACGGTCGAAACGGTGATGGATCTCGGCCGCGCGCGCTGCCGTTACGCGGACTCGCTGAAGGTGCAGATGAACGGCAACGCGGACGCGCAGGCATTGCGCCGGGTGCTCGAAGCGCACACCGCCGGCAAGGACGAGCCGTCCGCCACAGCCACGCCGGCGGCCGCGCCGCGCGGCAATGGCGGTGGGCGTGGCGGCTTCGGCGGCGACGGCGGCCGTCAGCGTCAAGCTGTGCAGATTCCGAACGGGCTCGCCGTGCAGGTTGTTTATCGCAGCGAGCATGCGCAAGGCGAAATGCGTCTGGGCGACGCGTGGCGCGTGAAGCCGACCGATGAACTGCTCGCCGCGCTGCGCGGCGAGTTTGCGGGAAGCTCGATCGAAATCGTGTATTGAGCGAGGTCCGCGGTGTGGATGGGCCGGTGCCGCGTGTATCGGCTGGCCTTAGCGCCCGCCCGTTTTTTCCAGGCGCGCCAGCTTCAGAAACCGGTAGTACACCGTCTCCGCATTGAACAGCGCGATCATCAGCCCGGCGCGGCCATCCAGAAAACCGCGCCGCAGCAGATAAGTCCGCACGAACGCCCACAGGCCGCGCCCGAGCGCGAGGCGAATGCCGCCTTTCTGCCCGGCCTCGTAACGCTGCCGCGCGCCGGCCGTCGAATACGCGTCGAGCTTGCGCAGCACGCCCTCGTAGTCCTCGTACGAGTAGTGCATCAGCTTGCCGGTCAGGCGTTGCGCGGGCGTGTCGAACACGAGGCGCTCGTGCACGAGGTCGTCGGAGAAGCGCGCGGTGCCGCGTTTGAAGAGGCGCGGAATCCAGTCCGGATACCAGCCGCTGTGATGGACCCAGTGACCGCAGAAACTCGACAGACGATCCACCGCATAGACGTCGGCGGCGGGCGCGGCGAGCGTCGCGCGAATCGATGCGGCAAGTTCCGGCGTGACGATTTCGTCGGCGTCGAGCGACAGGATCCAGCTTGTCGTCAGGGCATCGACCGCGCGGTTCTTTTGCGGGCCGAAGCCCGGCCAGTCCGTCTGTTCGATGACGCGAGCGCCGTGCGCGCGAGCGATGTCGGCGGTGCCATCGGTGCTACCACCGTCGATCACGACGATCTGGTCGGCAAAGGCCACGGCCTGCAGGCATTCGGCCAGCCGCGCCGCCGCGTTCCGGGTGATGATGGCAACGCCAAGAGTGGTTTCTTGCATACCTGAGTTGCGTGGAGGACGAAGTGACGGAGCGGGTCGCGACCCGGCAATCGAGCAGCGAGTATACACATCTCATCCGGCCCCACACCACGGCGCCGATCCGCCAGGTGTTGCGCGCATGCCGTCGCGCGCCGAGCGCCGGCCGTCGTCTGCAACCGATTACAATGCTCTTTTTTGATATTTCACGCGGCCGCCCAATTATGCGCCGCGTGCTCGCTGTTCCGCATTTCCAGAGGATTCCTTGAGCGCAAAGCCAACGTTAAGCAAACCCATGGGTTCAGGCGATGCGTCGTCGCCGGCCGTCGTCCTGCGGCGCCTGTGGCCTTTCATCAAGCCGCTGCTGTGGGTCGTGGTCGGCGCGATCATCGCGATGGCGGTGAGCGCCGGCACCGACGCCGCCATTCCCGCGCTGCTCAAGCCGCTGCTCGACAAGGGCTTCGGCTCGCACGCAGTCGACAAGACCAAGTGGCTCGTGCCGGTCGCGGTGATCGGCCTCGCGCTGATTCGCGGCGTGTCGCAGTACGCGTCCGGCTATCTGCTCGCGTACGTGTCGAACAAGATCCTGCTCGAGCTGCGTTTGAAGATGTTCGACCGCATGATCCACACGAGCGTGGCGTTCTTCCAGCGCGAAACCGCAAGCACGGTGATCAACGCGATCGTCTTCGAGGTCAACCAGATCCTGAACGTGCTGCTGAGCGTGATGGTCACGCTCGTGCGCGACTCGCTGACGGTAGTCTTCCTGCTCGGCTATCTGTTCTATCTGAACTGGCGCCTGACGTTGATCGTCGCGGTGCTGCTGCCGGGCATCGGCTGGCTGGTCGGCAAGATCAACCGCCGGCTGCGGCGACTGAACCGCGAGCATCAGCTGCTCACCAACGAGCTGTCGTACATCGTCGAAGAAACGGTGGGCGGCTACAAGGTCGTCAAGGTGCACAACGGCGAGCAGTACGAGACGGACCGCTTCACCGAAATGAGCCGGCGCCTGCGCGGCTACGCGATGCGCATGACGGTCTCCGGTGGCCTCGCGCAGCCGTTGACTCAGTTCCTCGCGTCGATCGCGCTCGCGGTCGTGATCACGATCGCGGTGGTGCAGTCGTCGTCGGATCAGACGACGGTCGGCGGCTTCGTCGCGTTCGTCACGTCGATGCTCCTGATCATCTCGCCGCTCAAGCATCTGATGGACGTGAACCAGCCGTTGCAGCGCGGCATGACCGCGGCCGAGCTGATCTTCGGCCTGATCGACGAACCCGCCGAGCCGAAAGGCGGCGGCAAGCCGCTCGCTCGCGCGCGCGGCGAGGTCGAGTTCCGCGACGCGTCGTTCACCTACGGCACGAACTCCACGCAAAACCGTCACACGCTCGACAAGGTGTCGTTCAAGGTGGCGCCTGGCGAGATGGTCGCGCTCGCGGGTCCGTCGGGCAGCGGCAAGACCACGCTCGTGAACCTCTTGCCGCGCTTCTTCGATCCGACCGGCGGCGCGATTCTGGTCGACGGCGTCGCGCTGCCCGAGTACGACCTGCACGCGCTGCGCAGCCAGATCGCGATGGTGAGCCAGGACGTCGTGCTGTTCAACGACACCATCGCGCACAACGTTGCGTACGGTCAGGAGGTCGATGCGGAGAAGGTCAAGGCGGCGTTGCGCGCGGCGAACCTGTGGGACACCGTGCAGGCAATGCCGCAGGGCATCGAGACGCTCGTCGGCGACAACGGCATGATGCTCTCGGGCGGGCAACGCCAGCGTCTCGCGATCGCGCGCGCGATCTACAAGGACGCGCCGATCCTGATTCTCGACGAAGCGACGTCGGCGCTCGATTCCGAGTCCGAGCGCCACGTGCAGGCGGCGCTCGAAACGCTGATGAAAGGCCGCACCACGCTCGTGATCGCGCACCGGCTGTCGACGATCGAGCGCGCCGACCGCATCCTGGTGATGGAAGCGGGGCGGATCGTCGAGCGCGGCAGCCATCGCGAGCTGCTCGAGCACGACGGCTTGTACGCGCATCTGCATCGCATCCAGTTCCAGCAAAGCCCGGTTTGATCCGGCACATTGCGAACGGCGGGCGCGCGCGCTGTGCCGCGGCCCCCGCCGCTGATTCGCCTATCCAGCCCATTTTCTGCGCCGGTGTTGTGTTTAAGTTTCAATTTATTGCGCTTTTTTGGCGCTAATCGCATGCTGGCGGGCAATCACGGCCCGCCTCGCGGAAATCGACTGCCCATGTCTCACGAAGATCCGAGCAAGCCGCTCGTCTCCATCGCGCTCGCAACATACAACGGCCGCACTTATCTGCCCGAGCTGCTGGCTTCGCTCGAAGCGCAGAGCTGGCCCTATCTCGAAGTCGTGGTATCCGACGACGCCTCCAGCGACGGCACCCGCGAACTGCTCGCGTCCTATACGGGACGCGTGCCGGTGCGGCTCGTCGGCGATGGTACGCGGGCCGGCATCGTCGGCAATTTCGAGCGCGCGCTCGCCGGCTGCCGCGGCGACTACCTCGCGCTCGCCGACCAGGACGACGTCTGGGCGCCCGAGAAAGTCACCGATCTGATGCGCGAGGTGCGCCGCGTGGAAAGCGCGGGGGGCGGCGCCGCGACGCCGGCGCTCGCGTTCTGCGACATCGAGCTCGTCGACTCGACGCTGTGCTGTTTGTCGCGCTCGCTGTTCGATATCACCGCGAAGTCGCGCTGCGCGACGCGACTGCGCGATTTTCTGCTGAGCAACCATGTGCCCGGCTGCGTGATGCTCGTCAATCGCGCGACGCTCGAACGCGCGCTGCCGTTCCCGCCCGGCATCGTGATGCACGATTGGTGGCTCGCGATGGTGGTCGCGTCGTTCGGCGAGATTCGCCACGTCGCGGCGCCGCATCTGAAGTATCGGCAGCATGACGGCAACGCGGTAGGCGCGAGCGCGACCAACGAGCGCGGCGCGGCGCGCGACGAATGCGGTGCCGGGGCGGCACGACGGCGCGGCGCGAGTCGGCGGCGGCAGATCGAAGCCATCGCGGATCAGGTGCGGGTGTTCGTGCGACGCTTCGGCGCCGAGCTGCCCGTCGATGCGCGTCACGACATGTATGCCTTTTCGCGCGGTGTCGCGAGCTGGCGGGGCGCATTCGAGTTCGTGATGATCAGCCACACCGGCGAGACCTTCGTGCGCTCGGTGAAGATGCTGCGGCGCTTGCGCGCGAGCGTGCTGAGCTTCGGCGTCGAGGTGCGAAGGCCGAGTCTCGCGCGGCGCTTGCGGCAGCGGCGGGGTGCGTCGCGCGGACTTTCGTGACCCATGTGGCGTCGCCAGGCACCGCGAGACCCTATCGTCGTCTTCAGGCCTTTCTGCCCCGCACGACCCGCTTGATCCACATGCCCGGCGCGTAGACCATCGGGCAACTCGCATACAGGAACATCCGAATCCGCAGCCCGAGCTTCACGCCGGCGCTGCGCGTCGCGAGCCCGAGGCGTTCGCCGAGGCTGCCCGCTTCGAACATCGCGTGGATGAACTGCTCGCGCGCGAGCTTCGGCGCCATCGCCGCGCGCATGCGTTCGCCCACACCGGCGATCTGAGCGTCGCGCTGCAGTTGCGCGAGCTCCGCGAGTCCGTAGCGATTGCTTTGCCGCATCCGCGCGATCAGTTCGTCGACCGACCGGTAGCGGCGCTTGCGCGAAAGTCCGCCGCGCCGATAGCGCACCAGCGGCTCGCGCAGACTGATCGCGCCGCCCGACAGGATCGCGCGCAGCACCATGATCTGATCCTCGGCCGCGGCGCCCGGCAGCATCGGCCCGAAGCGCTCGATCAGGCGTCGCGACCACGTATGCGCGGCGCCGATCAGCCACGGACGCTCGACGAGCCAGTCGTCGAAGCTGCGATAGCGATCGAGCTCGGTCGGGCTCACGCGCTCGTGCACGTGACCCGCTTCGTCCATGTCGGCGAGATCGGTGGCGATCAGGTCGGGGCGGCGCCCGTGCGCGAGCCAGCAATCGACGACGCGCTCGCAGCGCTCGGGCGCCGACATGTCGTCGCCGGCGGCGACGAACAGCAGTTCGCCGTGCGCGAGCTGCGCGAGTTGCGACAGGTGCGCGCTGATGCCCTGGTTCACTGTATTGCGCCGTGCGATCACGCGATGCGGGCCCGCGTAGCCGGTGAGCGCCGCTTCGATCGCGGGGGTAGGTGGCGTCGCTGGACGCGTCGTCGGAGACGATGATTTCGAGCGGCTCGTAGGTTTGCGCGAGCGCGCTGCGCACGGCGTCGCCGATCTGCTCTGGCTGGTTGTAGGCGATCACCAGCATCGAGACGAGCGGGCGGGCGGTGTCGGCGGTTGCGGCGGACGGCGGGCTATCGGTCATGGAGTCGGGACGAAGGCGATTGGCCTAGATTCTAGCCGCTGACGGTCGCGCCGCGCGACGCACGCCGCAAACCCGGGCACCCCGAGCCGAAGCCGGCGAAAGCCATCCTTTACAATTGCCGCTGCCCCGAAATTCCGCACCCACGGCCTCGCCCGCGCGTGCGCCCCACCGAGACCGATCCTTGTCAGAGCCAACCCGCGACGCAGCCCTCGACCCGAACCGCCGTCCCCTCACCGACATCGCGCTGACCGCTCAGGCGCTGAAGAACAGCGGTGGCGCCGAGCGCTACACGCGCGACGTGATCGCCGGCCTGCATCGCATGGGTTTGCGCCCGACGCTGTTCGCGCGCGAGATCGACCGCGCGCTGCCCGAGGCCGCGTGGATCGATGCGCAGCCGCTCGACGTGCGCTGGGCGCCGCGCAAGCTGCGCAACCTCGCGTTCGACTGGCGTCTGAAGCAGCGTTTGAAGCGGCATCGTCCGGCGTGCGTGTTCTCGATCAATCACTCGACGCATGCCGACGTCGCGTTGTGCGGCGGCACGCATCCGGGTTCGCTCGAAGCCGCGGGCCGCGCGCCGCGCCGCAGCGACGAATGGCAGATCGAGCTCGAGCGGCGCGTCTACACGCGGGCGCGCTCGATCGTCGCGCATTCGCAATTGATGAGCCGCGAGTTGCAGCGTTTTTATGACGTGCCGGCCGCGCGCATCGACGTGCTCTATCCGCCCGTCGATACCGAACGCTTCAGGCCGCTCGACGCCGCCGCGCGCGCGGCCGTGCGCCGCCAGCTCGGCGTGCCCGACGATCGCGTGATGTTCGTGTTCTCGTCGACGAGTCACGAGCGCAAGGGCTATCCGCTGCTCGAAGCGTTTTTCTCGCGCACCACGCTGCCGGTCTGCCTCGTCGTCGCGGGACGCCCGGTGCCGAAAACCGGCGACACAATTCGTTACGCGGGTTACAGCAAGGAGATCGAGAAACTGTTCGCGGCCGCCGATTTCACGGTCGTCGCGTCGGCGTACGAGCCGTTCGGGCTCGTCGGCGTGGAGTCGGTGATGTGCGGCACGCCGCTCGTGATCGCCGACAACGTCGGCTCGGCGGAGACGGTGACCGGCGCAGCGAAGATCGAGTTCTCGCGGCAGACCGCGGGCAGTTTCGAGCACGCGATCGAGCAGGCGGTCGGGCGCGTGAAGAGCGGCGCCGCGCGCATCGCGACGCCGCGCGACAGCTTCGTGTACGACCCGAGCGTCGACGCGCACGTCGCGGCGCTTTACGAGGTGTTCACGCGAGGATGAGGGTGGCGCTCCGCGCTCGGGTCGCCGCTTGTCCTCAAGTCAAAATGAATCGCGCGGCTGCGTCTCGCGCACGACCGCGGCTGGCGCCGGCGTGGTCCGCGCTTCGCTTCGCAACTCGCGCTTGCGTGCATCGATCACCGCCAGCAGCGTCGCCACCAGCAGCGCGAGCAGTACCGTCACCATGATCGGCACCAGCACGTCGATCGTGAGCCCGAAGATCACCGTGCTCGTCGCGACCGCGAGACCCGAATACGACGCGGCGCGAATCGCCGGATCGGTCGCGTGCCGGTGTCGCCAGAAATACACCGTCATGCCGTAGTAGAACAGCAGCAGACAGATCACGCCGACCGCGCCCATCTCGGCGAGTGTCGAAAAGAAGTCGCTATGCGCGCGTTCGTTGACGATCTCGGCCTTCACTTCGCCGCGCTTCGCCATCACGCCGAGCTCGTCGACCAGATGGCCCTTGCCGATGCCCCACACCGGATGCCGCTCGAAGATCATCCGTGACGCGTTCCACAGTTGCAGGCGCAGACCGGTGGCCGTGAAGTCCTCGCCCTTATGCATCATCGAGACATCGTTCGGCACTTCGGCGAAGCGCTTCTGAACCCGTTCGGTCGACAGCAGCCCGCCCGCACCGATCACGATGACGAGCGTCGCGATCAGCAGGCGCTTCTTCTGGGTGAACCAGCGGTACTGCATGCCGAGCAGCACGACGAACACCGGCACCGCGACCCAGCCGCCGCGCGTGCCAGACAGAAACGACGCATAGCCGCCCGACACCAGCGCGAGCACGCGCGGCACGAGCACGCGCCAGTCGCGCGGATTGTCCCAGCCGAGCGTGAACACCGACAGGAACGCGAGCAGCAGCGCGGTATCGCCGAACGGAATCGCGTTCGTGTATGAGTTGTTCAGGCGGTTCGCGTCGGTCCAGCCGCCGGGCGGCTGATCGATGAACGCCCATGCGCCGACCGCGAGCGCGCCGGCCGCGCAGCCCCAGCCGATCATGCGCAGGTTGCGCGACGGCAATTGGCGCAGCAGCAGGAACACCAGCAGCGCGAGCATGAAGCGCGCGACCGAGTCGAATTCGCGTGGCAGCCAGTAGCCGAGCACCAACTGCTGCGCGCCGATCCCGACGACGAACGCGAGCATGCCGATCGTGAACCAGCGGTAGGTCCGCAACGCGGAGAAATAGCCCGGCATGCGCCGGTTGACGATGGCCGCGCCGAGCGCGAGCGCGACGAGCGCGAAAAAGCAGTAGCCGGTGCCGCCGCGCCACATCAGATTGACCGCGGGCGCGAGAAACAGCAGAGCCGACGTGAGCCAGATCAGACTGGAAGCAAAAATCATAGATCTACGTGTTATCGATGAAACACTACCGTTCCGGTGGTGAAAATTGCAGGGGGCGCCGGACCATTTGAGTTTTTCAAGACGGTGGAGCGACCCGGATTATAACCATGCGCTTCCTTGCGAAATGCTTGCTGCCGCACGCGGTGAGGTTGCGCTGGCCCGCGGGACGCAGCGGGGCGGGCGGGCGGCGTCTGTCGTGCGAGCGGGAGGGGGCGGTACAATCGCGCGACATTCATGGCCGGCGCGCGGCGCATGCCGCGCCACGCGCCCAGCTCAACGGACCGACTCGATGTTCTCAATCATCATCCCGACCTGGAACAACCTGCCTTATCTGCGCCTCGTGATCAAAAGCCTGCGCCGTCATTCGACGCATCCGCACCAGCTCATCGTGCACGTGAACGACGGTTCGGACGGCACGCTCGCGTGGGTGCGCGACGAGGGCATCGAGCACACGGCGTCGCCCGGCAATATCGGCATCTGCCACGCGGTCAATATCGCGGCGGCGCGCGCGACGCAGGACTACATCGTCTACATGAACGACGACATGTACTGCTGCCCCGGCTGGGACGACGCGCTCGTCAAGCGTCTCGCGCAGATGCCGGCCGACAACCTGTTCATGTTGTCGGGCACGATGATCGAGCCGGTCGAGTCGGGCAATCCGTGCGTGGTCGTGCGCGACTTCGGCCGCGATGCGCAGGCGTTTCGCGCCGACGAGCTGGTCGCCGCCGCGCCCGGTCTCGTGCGCGCCGACTGGCGCGGTGCGACGTGGCCGCCGACGCTCGTGCATCGGGACTGGTGGTTCAAGGTGGGCGGCTACAGCAGCGAACTGAGCCCCGGCATGAGCAGCGACAACGATTTCTCGATGAAGCTGTGGGACGCGGGCTGCCGCGTGTTCGTCGGCGTCGGCGACAGTCTCGTCTACCACTTCCAGCAGAAGAGCACCGGCAAGATCGTGAAGAACGACGGGCGTCGCCAGTTCCTCAACAAGTGGGGGATGACACAGGCGACCTTCGACCGCTATTACCTGCGCCGCGGCACCGCCATCGACGGCGCGCTCGCGGTCAGCGAGCCCGAGCGCACCGGCCGGCTGCGCCGTGCGCTGCTTAAGTCGCGCATCAAGCGCGCGCTGGGCTGACGGGCGGCGAGCCGAAAACGGGTGCTTGACGCGCTGCGTGTGTCAAACGCCGCCCGTCACGAGCGGCAGCACCGTCAGATCCGGATGCGTGCCGTCGATGATGCTGCGTCCCACGTGCACCGCTTCGTAGAGCGCGTCGTCGAGGCTCGCGAAGCTCTCCTCGCCGTCCGCGTGGAACGGCACCGCATGGCCGGGAAGCTGGGGGTTGGCGCCCGGATGGCACACATAGCCTAGATACGTGTAGCGGCTGTTTTGCGCGGCCGCATTGGCAGCATGCGCCGGGTCGGGCGGGTCCTTCTCGACCGGTGAGACGTGTATCTCGAAGCCCTCGTATTGCACTGTCTGCCAGCTTGCGGTTTGGTCGGCCATGACCGCCTCCGTCTGGGTCTGTCCTGTCCAAAAGTCTAGGTGATTTGGAGCCAAAACGCGCGGCCGGCCGGCTACCGCCAAACCATGACGGCTTCGACTATGGAGGCGCTCTTGGGAAGTAAGTTGATGAAGCGCATTCGGCTGACATCGGCGAGATTTGATAATGGCCTGCAGTTGGAAGGATTTACGGTTTATTTTTGAAAATAGGCGGTCTGCGGGATTGCGTCCGCCAGAACGCCCCGGCTGGTTCTCGTCGGATAAAATGCTGCGCTTTGGCTAAATCCGACTTCGCTCATGTGGTTCAAAAACCTTCAGCTGCACCGTCTGCCCGCGCCGTGGTCCGTTAACCCTGAACAGATGCAGAAGTGGCTCGCGCCGTACGCGTTCGCGCCCGGCCAGAGCATCGAGATGCAGGCCCAAGGCTGGGCGCCGCCGCGCGACGGCGACTCGCTCGTCTACGCAATGAACGGTCAGATGCTGCTGACGTTCCGTGCCGAGAAGAAGCTGCTGCCCGCGTCGGTGGTCACCCAGATCACGCGCGAGCGCGCGGCCGAACTCGAGGAGCAGCAGGGCTTCAAGCCGGGCCGCAAGCAGATGCGCGACCTGAAGGAGCAGGTCACCGACGAGCTGCGGCCGCGCGCGTTCAGCATCCGCCGCGATACGCGCGTGTGGATCGATTGCACGAATGGCTGGCTCGTGATCGACGCGGCGTCGCAGGCGATCGCCGACGATGTGCGCGGTCTGCTCGTCAAGTCGATCGACCAGTTGCCGCTGATGACGGTGCGCGTCGCGCAGTCGCCGGTCGCGGCGATGACCGGCTGGCTGCTCGACGGCGACGCGCCGGCGGGTTTCACGCTCGATCAGGACACCGAGCTGCGTTCGCCCACCGAGGGCAACGCGACGGTGCGCTATGTCGGGCATACGCTGGACGCCGAAGACATGCGCCGCCACATCGAGGCGGGCAAGCAATGCATGCGGCTTGCGATGACGTGGAACGATCGCGTGTCGTTCGTGCTGACGCCGTCGCTGACGATCAAGCGCGTCGCGGCGCTCGACGTGCTCAAGGAAGCGAGCGACCCGACCGCGCAGAACGACGACGAGCGCTTCGATTCCGACGTCGCGCTGATGACGGCCGAGCTCGACCGCATGCTGCGCGATCTGCTCGATGCGCTGGGCGGCGAGCAGGGCGAGCAAGGGTTCGCGTTGCCGCAGGCCGTCGCGGCCTGAGCGTCAGATTCTCGCGCTGTCGAGCGCTTCGACGAGGGTCCAGTAAGGCGTGATCGAGCGCAAGCGGATCGGGTGGGTCCGCTGCAGCAGCGCGAGCGTCGCGTCGGTATCGGTGAGCTGATAGATGCCCGACACGCGTAGATCGGCGACGTCGTCGGCATAGCGCAATACGCCGGCGTGATAGCGCGCGAGTTCGTCGACGAGATCCGCGATACGCATGTCGTTCGCGTAGAGCAGGCCACGCGTCCACATCGCCTCGCGCGGGTCGAGCGCTTGCGGCGCCGCGACGCCGAAGCGTGTCAGCGTGCACCGTTGGCCTTGCGTCAGCAACAGCGCCGCGCCCGATGCCGGCCTCACCAACGCGTCGCCGCGAAACGCGGCCACGCGTGTGAAACCATCCCGTTGCCTCACGCTGAACTGCGCGCCGCGCGCTTCGACGACGCCTTCGGCCGTCTGCACGAGCAAAGGCGCATGAGTCGTTCGGGCGCCCGGTGCGCCGCCAACATCGCTCACGGGCCGCACCATGATTTCCCCTCCGAGCAGATCGACGCGCCGAACGTTCGTCTCGAACGCGGCGTTGATCGCGCTCGCGCTGCCCAGCGTGATCTGAGTGCCGTCTGCCAGAAGCACGTCGTCCAGTTCGCCAGTCGCGGTGCGGAATTCGGCGGTCCACATCTGCCACGGCAAGCGGCTCGCGAGCCAGCCCGCGGGCGCGGCGACCGCAAGCCCCAAGAGCGTTTTCAGCGCGCGCCGCCGTCCCTGCGACACGCCGGCAGCTTCCGCGTCTTCGCGTAGCGCGGGGCCGACGTCCGCGGGCACGGCGCCGATTTCGCGCCGCAATTGCTGCGCTCGCCGAAGCATTTGATTAAAGATGCGGTACTCCGAACGCATTTGACCAGTGTGATTTAAATTGAATTTAACAAATCAAGGTTTAACAATTTCTATTCTGTTAATAATGATTTGCGGCGCATATTCGGATCGAATTCACATCGAATTGACTCAAACCTTATTCTGAGCGGAAGCGTGGGCCCCGGCTGCGTCGGAGCATGCAGACCCATTGTCATCGATACAAAAAATTTAGGCTATATGTGGATTGTTTCTTTTCGTGAACTCGTAACCAGAAATGCGACTAATTGCGCCGCAATAAACGCGGCCTTTTTGTCACGAATTACAGCGTGCCGGGTTTAGCTGACGGCGTGTAAATCTGATGAAACGCTTCGCATGCGCGCGGCGCTGACGACGGTCTGCGCGCAGCCGGCCACTCATGAACCCCGGTAAAACTCCGTGCGCTGCCGCACCTTCGATGCAGATGAAAAAACGACAGCCGTATCAAAGGCTTGCGGATTTTTCCGGGAAGTTATGCACAGATTTGCCAACAAAAACTGTGGGTAACTTCGAGCGTGTCGTCGCGCGTCGAAGCGCCGTTAGTCTTCTAGCGCCCACGCGCGCTTGCGGCGCAGCAGCGCCGAGCCGATCGATACCGCCGCGCCGATGCCGCCCATCGTCAGCGACAGCGCGACGATCAGTGGGCCGGTTTGGGTGCGCGCCGAGAACACGCCGACGAGCAGGCCGGCGAGCGGCTGCGTCAGGTTGTTCAGCAGAATCGCGACGCCGATGGTCTTGCCGTAGTCCTCGGGCGGAATGATCTGCAAACGCGCGCTGCGGATGTAGACGTTGAACATCTTGTCGAAGCCGACGATCAGCAGGAAGCCGAGCGCATAGCCCCACGGCGACGCGCTCGCGCCTGCGATCACGCCGCCCGCGCAGATCGTCACGAACGCGACGAGACCGAGCACGCGCGCCGGCCATCCGGCGCGCGCAACCGTCAGCAGCACCAGCACCGTGGCGATCGCTCCGGCCGTTTGCAGACCGGCGTAGTAGCGGCTCGATTGCGCATGCGAACCCGTCACCATCGCCGCCGACGTCGCAAGCGTGACACCGATGACGAGGTTCTCCGCGGCCGCGAGCATGATGACCTTCTTCAGGCCCGGCAGCGTCCACACGTGATCGAGCGCGATGCGCAGCGGCGTGGTCCAGTGAGCGGTAGGCGCGAGCGATTGAGCGGAGACAGGCGAAGGCGCGCGAAAACCGCTCAGTCGCTGCCAGACGAACAGCGCGGCGTCGGCGCACAGAAACAGCACGCCGGTCGCTGCGACCACCCATTCCCAATGCCACACACCGAGCAGCAACGCGGCGAGCATCGGCCCAAGCACGAAGCCGAGCTGATCGGCCAGTTGCGAATACGCGAGGACCTTCTGGATCTGCTGCGTGCTGAAGATCTGCGGCAGCATCACCTCGCGCGCGACGAGCCCTTGGCTCGTCAGCACGCCGCACGCGGCCGACAGCGCGATCAGCCAGCCGATGCCGCCGAACAGCGCGTACGCGGCGATACCGCCGAAGCATGCGAGCGCACGCACCGCCTGGCTCAGCCGCATCAGCCGCAGCGGTGGAAAGCGGTCGCAGAGCGCGCCGAAGAACGGGAACACGAGGTAGCGCGGCAGCGTTTCGATGAAAAACGCGAGCCCCGACCACGAGACCTGGCGCGTCGTTTGAAACACCACGAGCGGCACCAGGAAGAGCAGGATCTGATCGGCGAGACGCGCGATGAACAGCGAGCAGAAGAAGGCCTGATGGTTGACGCGCACCGTGGTTGTCTCGCCGTGTTGGGGTCGAGACCGATCCTATCAAAAGATCGCGCGGGCGAGGCGGGGCGCCTGCTGGCCGCCGTCCTATTCGCCGCGATACGCCTGTTCGAGCGGGGCGATATCGAGCTTGACCATCTTCATCATCTGCGCCATCACACGGCTTGCCTTTGCGCGATCCGGGTCGCGCAGCATCTGCAGCAGCACGTTGGGCGCGATCTGCCACGACACGCCGAAGCGGTCCCGCAGCCAGCCGCAGGCCCACGGCTCGCCGCCGCCGTCGAGCAGCTTCGACCAGTAGCGATCGATTTCCTCCTGCGAGTCGCAGTGCACGAACAGCGAGATGGCCGGCGTGAATTTATATTGCGGGCCACCGTTCAGCGCCATGAATTCCTGGCCTTCGATTTCGAAGGTGACGGCGACGACCTTGCCCGCCGGTCCTGGGCCGGCGTCCGTGGCGTGCAGCGTGGTGGCGATGCGCGACGCCGAAAACACCGACGTGTAGAACACCGCGGCTTCTTCCGCGTTGCCGTCGAACCACAGGCACGGCGCGATTTTCTGCATGACGTTGCTCCTTCGGGACTGGTGTCGGTGGGCGTGGGCGTGCGATTGCCCGACGCCCATCGGCCGCTCACTTCTTCTCTTGGGACGAACACTCCATCGTGGCCATCGCCTGCTGGATTTCCTCGGCGCTCAGGTCGCGCTTGTGCGTCGCGAGCGACCAGTTGTGGCCGAACGGGTCCTTGACCTGGCCGTAGCGGTCGCCCCAGAACATATCGGTGACGGGCATCGTGACGGTCGCGCCCGCGTCGACCGCCTGTTTGAAACTCGCGTCGACGTCTGGTACGTAGTGGTGAATCGTGACCGGCGTGCCCTTCAGCGTGTTCGGGCCGAAGGTTTGGTGCTCGGGCCATTCGTCGGTCAGCATCAGCATGGAGTCCCCGATTTTCAGGGTCGCGTGCATCACCTTGCCGTCGGGGCCCGGCAGACGGATCTGTTCGACGGCGTTGAAAGCTTTCGTGTAGAACGCGATCGCTTCGGCGGCGTTCTTGCAGATCAGGTACGGCGTGAGCGAGTGCATCCCGTCCGGGATCGGTTTGGCTGCGGCGCTGGACATGATGGTGACTCCTTGAAGTAACGGTTCCTCAGGGGAAAGACCGGCTGCGTGAGCTGGATCTTCAACGTTACGACGAGTTGGTCACCGTCGGATCGACACTCCGAAAAAAATATTTTCAGGCGCGGGGGAGAGCGGCCCGGCATTTATCCCGCCGGATTGTCCTCGTCCGCCGGCGGCGCGGACGACGGCGCCGTGCTGCCCGCCGGCGCGCCGAGGATGCTGATCTGGAACGTGGGCGTCGCGGCGAGCGACTGCAGCGTCGCGTCCTCGGGGATGCGCTCGTCGAGCGGCAGGATCACCGAGCCGCCGATGACCGCGCGCCGGCTGTTGTCGGCAGGGCGCAGGCCCCAGACGTCCTGATAGACGACTGGGACCGTGGCGCCGTCGCGCGTCGTGTTGCCGAGGTACAGCATCACGTGGCCGCCGATGTAGATCAGCGTGCGCAGCGGCACGCCATGCCGCGCCAGATAGTCGAGTCGTTCGGCGGGTGTCGACTCCGACAGATCGACCATGCGACCGGCGCTCATCTGCGTCGACGAATGGCGCGGCAGCCACACGCCGAACGCGGCGAAGATGCTTTGCAGTTCCGACGAACAGTCGTTGTAGAGCCCGCTGTTGCCCCAGCCGTACGGCCGGCCGATCAGCGCCTTCAACAGCATCGCGAGATGGCGCGGCGTCGCGGCGAGCGGCATCGGCGTGATCTGCGTGGCGTCGAGCGACGCGGAGCGGATCAGCGCGTGGCCGTCGACGTCGCGCGCGGGAACGAGGAGCTGGAGTGTGCCTGCATTGGTGCTGGTCGCGGCTGGCGATGCCGAGGCACCCGCCGCCAGCGGCAGCATCGTCCCGGCCGGGGCAGCGAAGCGGAACACGCCGTGGCTGTCGTTGACCGCCGCCGACGCGACGATCACCGTCCCTAGCGACTTCCCGGCCGCCGCGCGCCATTGATCGATGAAACCATCGTCGGCGAACGCGACGCCGTCGCTGCGCACCCAGCCCTGCACGTCGGGCGTCTGCACGTAATGCCACGCGCCGTCGACGCTGCTGCCGAGCACATAGAGCGGCGTGCCGGGTCGCACCGCCGAGATCTGCAGGTTGTCGAACGGGTAGCCCTCGCCGGCCAGGCGATGGTCGTAGAACGATGGATCGGTGGTAGGCAACTCGCGCACCATCAGGTTGCCGGTCGCGATCGCGCGCCGCTCGGGCTGATAGACCGGTGTTTGCGTGAACTGCGCGACGTTGATGTTGCGCGCGATCGCGTCGATCCACGCCTTGTCGTGCGGCCGGAAGTTTTCGCCGTAACCGATGACGCCGCCACGCTTGCCGGTGTTGTCGAACCTGTCGATGCGGCGCTGTTGCAGTGCGGCAATGTCCTCGCCCTGCTCGCGAAACACGCGTGTCGTCACCCAGGCGGGATTCCACGGCGACGGCGCGTTCTCGCCCGTGCCGAAGTAGCGCGCGAACAGCGCGTCGAAATGTGCGCGCTGCTCGGCGGCGCTGAGAAACGGCCGATCGTAGTCGGGGCTGTTCGGATCGAGCCAGTGATCGACGTTCTGGTCGTAATGGGCGAGCGAAAACAGCGTGACGTTGTCGACGAACGCGTGCGTGCTGCGCGGCGGCGTTGGCGCGCTGCACGCGGCGAGCGTCGTGACGGCGACGCACAGCACGACGGCGCGGCAGGCACGGCGGGAGAGAACGGCGACGGGCATAAAGATTCGGCGTATGAGGTGCACGGCCACGATGATACGGTGTCGGCGATGCGCACGGCGCATCGGATGTTTGGCGGCGGCGCGCGCGGGTTCGACTACACTCGCTTTATCCGTCCACCGCGCGTCGCCACGCGCGACAATCGCCAGGGAGTCCGCCATGAAAACCAGCGCACGCAATCAGTTCAGCGGCGAAGTCACCGGCGTCAAGCACGGTGCCGTCAACGACGAAGTCACGCTGCGCACGCCGGACGGTCTCGAGGTCGTCGCGATCATCACGCACGGCAGCGCGAAGTCGCTCGGGCTGGCGACCGGCAAGCAGGCGTTTGCGCTCGTGAAGGCATCGTCGGTGATCGTGATGGTCGATGTCGCGAGGCAGCAGGTGTCGGCGCGCAACTGCATCGAAGGGACCGTCGCGGCGGTGACGAAGGGCGCCGTCAATTCGGAAGTGACGATCAGTGCCGGCAGCGCGCAGATCGCGGCGATCATCACGAACGACAGCGTCGAGCGCCTCGGCCTCGCGAGCGGCAAGGCGGCGACGGCGGTTTTCAAGGCGTCGAGCGTGATTATTGGGGTCGATCAGTAAAAGGCCCGGGCCGCTGGGACGGGTACTCAACGAGTTCTCACTTATCGCGTAGGGCGCGAACGATGCATTGCGGCGTAATTGTCATCGTCATGCCGAGAATCCGTTTTGCTTCGGGGATGCCACCGGAAATATCGGCGTAGTCAACTACATCGGTCACGGCCCAATTGCCGATGAAATCATTAATCGTAGCGTGTGGTGTTTGTGCCGCGCACGCTTGCCGAGACGGTCAGCGTGAGAGCCATATTCGAAAAAAGCTAGTGGCCTGTCATTGTGCTGACTGCCGGAAGGGAGAAAACCAAGCAGGGAGAGTCGAGAACCGACGGGGACGGCGAGCGTAGACGCGCGGCGCGTGTCACAGCGTTCGACACCCGCGCGCGCGGTTTGCGCTTGCTTTACACTTCACCCCTTACCGCTTTCCATCCCGCTCTGATCCCGGACGCCGTCATGTTCGAAGTTTCCTCCACCTCGCATCTGCCCAAAGCCGCGCAATATGAAGAACTGGTCGCGCAGGCGCGCGCGCTGCTGGCCGGCGAAACGGACTGGATCGCCAATGCCGCGAATTTCTCGTCGTTCGTCTTTCATTCGTTGAGCGATCTGAACTGGGCCGGCTTTTACTTTCACGATGGCCGCGAACTGGTGGTCGGCCCGTTCCAGGGCAAGCCCGCGTGCGTGCGCATTGCGCTCGGCAAGGGCGTCTGCGGTACGGCCGCGCAAACTCGTCAGACCCAGGTCGTGCGCGACGTGCACGAGTTTCCCGGCCATATCGCATGCGATTCGGCGTCGCAATCGGAGATCGTCGTGCCGCTCGTCGCGCCCGACGGCACGCTGATCGGCGTGTGGGATGTCGATAGCCCGGTCGTCGCGCGCTTCGACGAGGAGGACGCGAAGGGCATGGAAGCGTTGTGCGCGGTGTTCATCGAGGCAGCGCTGCCACGCGGCGTGTAGCGTCGCCGAATCGCGCCGAGCGCGGCGCGCAGCACTGAGGTGCAGACCGTGCATCTCAATCTTTGAGACGCTCTCGCGCATCACCGCGATGCGTCGCGTGTTTGGCGCTTTTCTCGCTTGCCACTTCGTCGTGCGGGTCCGCTTTCGATGCGGCGACGGCAACATCGTGGTCGTGCCGAACAGCCAGATCTGGAACAATCCGGTGATCAACTACAGCTGTGGCGGCACACAGCGCATCGAGGTCGAGGTGGAACTCGCGCAGCGCAAGGACGTGGATGCGGCGATCGGGCAACTGCAGAAACTCGTGGCCGACGAGCCGCGCGTGCTGAGCGGCTCGACGCTTGCACCGGTGGCGTCGGTTGCGGATCATCCGGCGGATGGCGGCGCGACGTCGAGGATCGCCGTGTGGGTCAGGTCGCCGGATGCGTCGTTGGCTGGCGGCGATTTGCATGAGAGGGCGCAGTCCGTGTTGGAACTGGCGGGGTGTGAGGTAGCGGCTTAGGGTTAGGGGTTAGTAGGGGCATGACATACGGCCTCGACGCGATTGCCGGCCGGGTCGATCAGAAATGCCGCGTAGTAGTCGCGGTGATAGTGAGGTCGCAAGCCGGGCTGGCCGTCGGATTTGCCACCAGTCGCGAGTCCCGCTTTGAAGAATGCATCGACGTGCTCGCGGGACGGCGCTTTGAAGCACCAGTGACGTTTGTTTTCTCCTATTTCATCTGGATCGAGATACACGGCCAGATAGGTCGATGAGGTGTCGTCGGTCGTGCAACGCTCGCCGTAGCCTAACGCGGTGCGGCGGTCGAAGACTTTGCTCGCGCCGAGAGCCGTCATGACGGCGTCGTAGAAACGTCGTGCTGCCTCGATGTCGGGAACGCCGATCGACACGTGATCAAGAAGCTGCATTGGATGTCTCCCTGTTGAAGTTGCACTGAGTTTATACGCGCAACTCGCTCCAACAGGCATTTCCGCACTCAATCGCCACGGTCTTCTTCCATAAGCGGCGAGCCGCTCAGTTCAAGGGTGATCAATCAGATAGCGTTCGGCAGATCATCGATAACATACACAAGGATTGAGTGCAGAACCGACATGAGTGTTCATCAACTTGCACACGCGACTTTTTTGAATCTCGGGCGTGGGCACGCAGCGGGTGATGGCGTTGCAATCAATTGCACAGATAATCGTCGGTCCTCAAGCCGCGGCACCGATCACGCACGCGCATGATGACTTGTCGTGCTACCTGATGTGCTCGGTGATCGTGCGCTTGGCCGTCACTTCGAAGCCCGCCGCCTTGATCTTCGCGATCTTCGGCCGAATTCGGGCCATCAAGGGACACTCGTTTGACTTGTGGTGGCGACATTCGACCGGCCGTTGCACTGGCTTGACCGGACATTCAACCGATTGCTACGTCAGCTGTCGCACAACGTGCGAGTCGTGCGACCAGTTCAGCGAGCAAGCCAACGCCACAGCAACCAGGCGCCGAGTGCCCAGATAGCCGAAATTGTCGCGAGACCGACTATGCTTCTTGGCTTACCGGGTTGTCAGTTAGCCAGCCTTCGGCCTTTCCGCGATTGTCTTCGATGACAGCCTTCGGGATGAGACGCAAGCAAAGCCAGACTCCAAGCGGCACGACGACCAGATCTGTCAGATGTCGAGGACGGGTATGAAGTCGGGAATAAGGTCGACAGGGCTGATGTGCCACCGTTTCCAATGCGAGAAATTTCGCAAGCAACGGCGTGGCCGGATCGCGACTGGCGAACATAAGCGTGACTAAATCTCGCTTTAGCCGCGTTGCCCAAGCCGTGAGTGATTGCAGCAAGCAATTGATCACTTCAGCAGTGCGTTGGGCTAGCCTTGTGTTCCAGTGCCCACGGTTGCCTGTTCCTCCAGCCACCCACGCCACACTGCCATCAGGACCGCCAGGATGACGGGACCTACAAACAGTCCTACCAGGCCAAAGGCCGCAAGCCCGCCCAGCACACCGAACACGACCAGAAGAAACGGTATCCGGGTAGCGCTGCTGATCACGAGCGGACGAATCAGGTTGTCCACCCAGCTAACGACCAGTGCGCCCCAGAGTAAAAGACCGACCCCGGCTATCGTTTTTCCTGTGACGAGGAGCCATACACCGATCGATCCCCATACGAACGGCGTGCCAAAGGGTATCAACGCGATCAGCACCGTAAACGCAGCCAGCAACACCGGCGCCTGCATCCCGACAACCCAGTAACCCAAGCCGGCAAGCGCGCCCTGCGCCAGTGCCGTCAGCACGAGCCCGTAGACGACCGCCTTGATCGTTGCGCCGATAGAAGCGAGATAGGCGTCCAGGCGATCGCCCAGAAAACGCCGTAGTATGCGGCGCACTTGATCCAACGCGCTTTCGCCGTCCCGGTACATAAAAAACAGCGTCAGCAAGGCAAAGCCCAATTTCGTCGCATTGCGACCCACGCCGCCGACTAACTGGCCGACCTCTCCGGTCCACTGCCGCCCCCACTCAGCGATTTGCGCGCGCAAAGCCATCGGATCGGCCGATACTTGATTCAGTAGATCCTGCAGCCACAGCCCGAGCCACGGGACGCGCGCAATCAATTCCGGCAGTTTGTGCGGCCCATTGGCGAGGTAGCTGGCGACGGTCTGGTAGGCCGCGGTCAGTTCGTCACGCAGCAGCACGATCAGCCAGATTGACGGCAGAATGAACGCCACCGAGAGAATGATCGTCATCAGCATCGCGCTGCCGGAGGCGTTGCCGCGCATAAGCGAGCGCAAGCGGCGATAAGCGGGCCAGGTCACGTAGGCAAAGATGGTGGCCCAGGCCACTGGCACCAGGAACAGGTGCAGCACTATGTAGCTCAGCACTACGAGCCCGCCAAGAAGAAATGCAAGGATGATGCGCTTGACCAGGGACTTCTGATAGCTCTCGTCCATGAACGCGTTCCCTTTAGATACGCTGAGAATTTGCGGGCGCGCCGGTGCTTCCGCGCGCCGTAGCACGTGGAGCACCCTTGTCTAAACGTCGACGTCGCATGTTGGAATGCCGCGCGCAGCCCTGCTTTACTGACTACCCGCTGCTTTGCAGCACGGCAATACGCCTGTCGATCGGTGGGTGCGTGGAGAAGAGCCCGAGCCACCCCGGCTTGTCGGTAATGCCGGATGCCTTGAAGGATTGCGGAAGTTCGCCGGGTGCAAGTCCACCCAGGCGGGCCAGCGCATTGATCATCGGTCGCGGAGAAGCCAGCAGTTGCGCAGAGCCCGCATCAGCGCGGAACTCGCGCCGGCGCGAGAAGTACGCGACGATCACCGAAGCGAGAATGCCGAAAATAATCTCGCAAACAATAACGGTAATGTAGAACCCGGGACCGACACCGCGTTCGGTACGAAACAAGGTCTTGTCCACGAAGTACCCGACCACACGGGCCAAGAAAATCACGAAGGTATTCACCACGCCCTGAATGAGCGTCAAGGTGACCATGTCGCCGTTGCTCACGTGCGAAATCTCATGGGCAAGGACAGCCTCCACTTCCTCCGTGTTCATCGATTGCAGCAATCCGGTGGAGACAGCCACCAGGGCTGAATTCTTGAAAGCCCCTGTGGCGAACGCGTTCGGCGCGCCTTCAAAAATTGCCACTTCCGGCATACGAATGCGAGCACGCTGCGCGAGCTCCCGTACAGTGTCGATCAGCCATTGCTCAGTCGAATCGCGCGGCGAATCGATGACACGCGCCCCGGTTGCCCATTTCGCCATCGGTTTGGAGATAAGCAGCGAAATGATGGAACCGGCGAAGCCGATCACCAGCGAGAACACGAACAGCGCATTGAAGTCGAGCCCGCTCCCGGTCAGGAAGCGGCCGACGCCCAACACATTCATTACTAACGAAAGCACCAACACCACCGCGAGGTTGGTGGCGAGGAACAGCAAAATTCTTTTCATTCACAAGTCTCCTGTGGAAACTGGCTGAATGACTGCGGTGACATAGAACCCTCAACTCTCCTTTGACACCGGATAATCGAAAGGTTTATGTAATGTTGCTATTTCAGCACAAGACGTTTGCTATCTGTCTTCATAGGATTCGCGCGTACCTTGTTCATCGCCCGTAAACGGCATCAAAATCACGGGGACCCCGAGTCGCAATGCGCGCCTGCTGCCTGCGGATGATCGAACGCGCCGCGCGGGCCAGCGCGAGATCGAGTGCGCCGCGCCAGTCTCTTGCGATCGACGTCACGACGACAGGCGTCGCATCGGGCGTCTGCACCTGCACCTGGCAGCGTTTGTCGAGTCCGCCGCGCGGGCCGTTGATGTCCGACATGCTGACGGTCGCCTTCGAAATCAGCCAGTCCATGCGGCGAAACACGAACCGGATGCGTTGGCGCGCGAAGCTGCGCAGACGGACGGCTTCACGGTCGCGGGACTTGAACAGGACTTGCATGAGACACCTCCTTCGTGGGTACGGCTCAAGAGTACGGTGAGGAGGCGTCGAGGAAAAAGCAGAAATAACGGAAATGCAGCTTCGGAAAAACCGAACCTTCTTTTTCGTGATCGCGAACGCGGTCACGCATGCGCCGCACTCAGCACCTTTTGCGTGAAAGGATGATGCCGCCCGCGCCGCGACACGATTGCGTGTATTTCCTCCTTCACTTCCGGCGAGCGGCCGAGCCAGCGCAAGCCGCGATGCGTGGGATCGTTGCGCTCGGCGCCGAACGCCGCGAGCGGAAACACGCCCATGCCGCGCGACGCGAACAGCGCCATCAACGCGCTGTCCTCGAACTCGCCCGCGACGCGTGGCCGGATGCCTTCCGCTTCGAACCAGCGGTCGAGGCGCGAACGCAGCGACGAGTGCCCCGTCGGCAGCAACACCGGCAGCGACGCGAGGCATTGCGGAAAATGATCGACAAGCGGTTTTCGCACCACGGCGGCCGGCCCGTACCAGTCGATCGGCGAAGCGATCAGGCGCTCGCTGGATAGACGCAGATTCGAGTTGTGCGGCGCGGGCTGGCTGGACAGCACGAGATCCAGATGGTGATGCGCCAGTTCCGCCAGCAGGTCTTCCGCTTCGCCTTCGTGGCAGAGCAGCCGTAGCGAAGGCGTGCCCAGCACGCCCGCAAGAATGGCATGGACGGCCAGCTTCGAAATGCCATCCGTCAAGCCGACCGCGAAGCGCGCGACGGTCCCGCTGGCCGCTTCGCGCACTTCGTCGTGCAACGCGCGCCCGATCTGGAAGATTTCCTCCGCTCGCGCATACGCCGCCTGTCCCGCTTCCGTCATCGCGACGCCGCGTCCGGCGGGCTTCAGCAGTTGATGTCCGAGCGATTTTTCCAGTTCGCGCACCTGCGCGCTGATGGTTTGCACCGCCATGTCGAGCCGTTCGGCGGCGCGCGCAAACCCGCCTTCCTTCACGACGACCCAGAAATAGTGCAAGTGCCGGTAGTTGAGCATGTGTGGCCTCACTTCGAAAAAACCGAATCAACCGTCAGCTTATCACTGGTTTTTTCGAATACGGCGCCAGGCGATCATGCTTTCCACAGGCTGTGACCCAGTAATCAGCCGTTTTCTTCTCAACCGGAGAACGACGCTCGCAAATGGAATCCTTGCTGACCCTGGCCGCCGATCCCGCTGCATGGGTTGCCCTCGTGACGCTCGTCGTGATGGAGATCGTGCTTGGCATCGACAACCTGATCTTCATTTCGATTCTGAGCAACAAGCTTCCCGAAGCGCAACGCGCGCGCACGCAGCGTATCGGCATCATCCTGGCGCTGCTGATGCGGCTCGGCCTGCTGGGCACCGTCGCGTGGATCGCGCGTCTCACCGAGCCTGTGTTTTCCGTGTTCGATCACGCGTTTTCGTGGCGCGACCTGATCCTGCTCGCGGGCGGTCTGTTCCTTGTGTGGAAGGCCACGCGTGAAATGCACCATCACGTGAGCCGTGACGCCGAGGCGCACACGAATCCTGCGATGGGCGTCGGCGGCCTGACGGTGACGGCTGCCATCGGCCAGATCCTGCTGCTCGACCTCGTGTTTTCCGTCGACAGCATCATCACCGCGGTCGGCATGACGGATCACTTGCCCATCATGTTCATTGCAGTGATCGCTGCTGTCACGGCGATGTTGTTCGCGGCTCGCCCGCTGTCGAAGTTCATCGAGCGCAATCCGACCATCGTCACGCTTGCGCTGAGCTTCCTGCTGGTGATCGCGATGACGCTGATTGCCGAAGGTTTTGGTTCGCACGTGCCGAAGGGCTACATCTACACGGCCATGGCGTTCGCAGCCTTCGTCGAAGGCATGAACATGATGGCGCGGCGCAGGAAGGACAAGCGCGAGCACAAGGCGGCAGTTTTGGAAGCGGAGCGTGAAGCCGGCTCCGAAGCAAGGTCTGAAAAGACGCAGACCAGCGGTTCGGCTTTCTCGAACTGAACGAAGCGGACTGAAGCGGACTGACAGAAGTATCGGGGCGGTTGAACGCCGCCCCGACCGCCAGCACAAAGGTTGAACGTTACGAAAGGAGCAACGCAATGAAGTGCCCCGTTTGCAAGACCCCCGATCTGCTGATGACCGAGCGTCAGAACATCGAGATCGACTATTGCCCGACATGCCGTGGCGTATGGCTCGATCGCGGCGAGCTGGACAAGCTGCTGACCCAGATGCAGGACACGCCCGAACCGGACAACAGAAGCAATCAGGTCGAGCGCGACGCGCGCTACGGCGACCGCGACGGCCACCATGACCAGCAGGGGGGACGGCGCAACGATTCTTACCACGGCGATCAGCGCAAGCACTACGATCCGCGCCGCAAGAAGAAGTCACTGTTCGATATGTTCGACTTTGACTGACCTGCATGCCTCCTGCCCTCGAACTGTTCTGGCGGGCATTCCACAACCGGCGTGAAGTCGGCGCGTGCTTGGGCCTCGTACCACAGCCATACGACAGTAGCGGGACCCGCACAGATCAGGGCATCAGCAAGCAGGGCAATCGACGGGTGCGTGCCCTCTCGTCACAAGAGAGTAGGTAGAACCATCTTAACGGAGGGGAAGCAAATGGACGCAGCAACACCCCTTTGGGTGACCCGCTTCATTGTGAACCGACGGCGGATCGATTGCAGCGGGCATTATTCAACTGCACCATCCCGGTTGTCATGGAAGTCAAAAGTACGCCGGAAATAAGTTGTGAAAGCGGCTGTCGAAAGATGCCTTGGCGGAGGCTTGAGCTGTATGCGGGGAAACTTGCACGTACAGTTCTCAGGGGCTGGGCGCGGGCAACCGCGCCTGGCTACCCAGCGACGTTGGATCTCACGAGCGCGACGATCGGCTTCAGACCTGAAACCTAGATTTGATTTGCAGCATTGATTACTTCGTTCCGGCGAGGCGTGAGGGTACTCGATCGATAATTTGTGACCTAGTTCGTAAACAACCTTGACAACTTTTTGCTCATAGAAGGGCACCCCGAGAAACGTGAACGGAGCGTCCAAGAAAGACACTGGACTACGAGACGCCCGCCGAACGATTCCAGCAAACTATTGCATCCACCTCCGGTCAAAAAGCTGGGCGATCTTCTGGAGAGACTCTCCCTTCCGCCAACGTTCCCACATCAGCGCTTTCTGCTTCTCGCTGTAGTAAATCCGGCGTCGCTGTTTCATCTGCAACACTCCCACTGCTTGCGCAGTCTTCAGTGTGTTGCATCCACCGGTTGAATCCGCCCTTGAAACCCGCCACTGAGTCAGCGGTTGGTCGAAGGGCGGCTATATAGGGTCGATGGGCGACCTTTGCACGGTTCCATTTCTCGGCTCGCAAGGCGCAATCGGCCCAATGGAACTATCGCATTGCGATCATCGTCAGCGCAGCTGTATCGCGGACGACGCCGGGCGCCTTAGTCGGGTTCCGCCTGCTGGCATTCCGCCTGATACCAACGATCGACCTGACGCTGCGCCGCCTGCAGATCCTCCGGGTAGTGTGGATCGAACCATGGTGATGGGTCGTAGCCCGCTTTCCTCAGGGCCGCCAGTTCGCTCCGGCTTCGCTCAGGGGTGGGAGGGGCGTTGTTCCTGAGCGCGGCCGGGTCGCGGCATTGCGCAGCGCTTAATGGCGGCAAGCTTTGCGATATGCCGCCCGCAGCGCAGCCAGCGAGCGAAAGAATCAACGCAGGAAGCGCCGGCCAGGTCCTCGGCGAGTTCTTCATGGCCCAATTTCCTCCAATGAAGCGATGAAGTTTGATCGAGACTGAGTATTGTCCTTCGAATCAAGCCCACCGTCTTGCTGGAGCCTATTCATTTATCGCCGCTGCTCAATTCGTGGTGCTTATGCGAGTGCGTGGCCATCCGGCCGGGTGCGGCCATCACCACCCACCGGCACGTGCTCTCACGAGGACATTCGAACGTCGCGTTCACATCGGAAACGGCCATAGCCTTCATCTGCCCGGCCGTTTGATCAGGCGAGCCGTCGGCCGCAAACTTTGGATAGATCGCGTATGGACGTCGACTCGATATAAAACGCATGCGTGCTTCTCGCGGACATTAGCAATCTGCTCATCGCTCTAATGGAATAGCGGTAGTAGCTATTGTCATCATCGAATTGAACACGCGTGCGTTCGCATCGAGACCTTCGAGGTGATCGCCGCGTTCCTGCTACGTAAGGGGCCGCAACCGTGCTCAAACCAGGGTGTTGCCGGCATCGCGAGGTCATCCTACACAGAAACGGCCCCGCCTAAACGTTGAACAGTTCGCTACGCGCCGCGTCCATGATCATCGCGACAGCCGGGTGGCTGATGTGGCGCTCGATAGAGATTGCAAAAAATTCCTCGACGATCGAATTGATCTGCCCGACTATCGTCAGGTTGTGCTCTGTCTGCAACTGGCTTTCGAGCACGGTTGGCGCGAACAGCAGGCCGCGGCCTTCGCGGCCGAATGCCATGGTCATCGCTCCGTCGTCGAACTCGCCGACGATGCGCGGCGAAATGGCGTGCGAGGCGAGCCAGTGATCCAGCTTGCGCCGCACGGCGGATTCCGTGCCGGGCAGTAGCACCGGCAGCTTGTCGAGCGACATCGGGAAGCGTTTTTTGCTGCCTTGAATCAGCGCCTGGGTTCCGAAGCAGCTTAGCGTCGAACGTCCGAGGCGGTGATTGAACGCCTTGATGTTGACGTCGACGGGAATGGGGGCGTCCGCGATGATCAGATCGAGGCGGTGCACGGCCAGTTGCGCGAGCAGCGCGTGCAGTTTGCCTTCGTGACAGATCATGCGCAGCGACGCCGACGCGCTCAGCGCGGGTTCCAGCAGCCGGTACGCAATCGCCTTGGGGACCGAATCCGCGATCCCGACGCGAAACCGCGTTTGCGCACCGGATTCGCTTTCGCGCCGCACAGCGCTTTCGAGTTCCGAACCTAACGAAAATATCTCGTCGGCGTAGTCGAGCGCGAGGCGCCCCGCATCGGTCAGTTCGAGCGTGCGGCCGGTTTTCCTGAACAGCTTCTTATCCAGCGCCTCTTCGAGAAGCTTGATCTGGCCACTGAGCGTTTGCGGCGTGATGTGCAACTGTTCGCCCGCGCGCACGATGCCGCCCGCGCGAGCCGCGACCCAAAAGTAATAGAGATGCTTGAAATTCACGTACCCTCCGTCGATTACGGAAAGATACGATTTTCTCGAGGTATCGACAATAAAAATACGAATTTTATGTCGGTATGGGTTCAGTTAGATTTGAAACCTCGCCCCGAGGTGTCGGCGGCGTTTCATGACAGCTGACAGAGGTGACATATGGCATCGGTTGCAGAATTGCTGCGTGCGAAAGCTTCCCGGACAGTGTGGTCGATCGAGGCATCCGCTTCGGTTTGCAACGCGATATCGATCATGGCTCACAGGGAGGTTGGAGCGCTCATCGCCGTGCACGACGGGCGCATAGCCGGCATCGTGACGGAGCGGGATTACGCCCGGAAGATCGTTCTGATGGAACGCTCGTCAACGAATACGCCTGTGCGCGACATCATGTCGACGGCGGTGCGTTATGTCAGCCCGAAGCAGACGACGGACGAGTGCATGGCGATCATGACAGAAGATCGGATTCGCCATCTGCCTGTGATCAGCGCAGGGCAGGTGACAGGAATGGTGTCGATCGGCGATCTGATCAAGAACCTGATTTCCGAGCAGGAACACACCATCCGGCAACTGGTGCACTACATCCACGGCAACGGTTTTCACGCCGCTTTTGATGGATCGAAGGCACAACCGGCGGCGAGCTTGCGTAGCTAAAAATATTACTGTTCGTAATGTATTTGCGCGCGCAAATGGAGCGCGTTGCGGGCAGTTTCCCGACTCATCGAAAGAGGTTTTTATGTACACGCAAATCATCAACAAATTACGAGGTGCTGCCGGTGCAGTCACGCGCGGGACGGCCGCGCTCGGTCTGGCGGGACTGCTGGCGCTGGGCGCCGTGGCGTCGAACGACGCCGAGGCGAAGCGCGTAGGCGGGAGTCAAAGCATCGGGCGGCAGTCGCAGACGGCGTCGCCGTCTGGACAAGCGCAGCGAAGCCAACAGGCACAGCCGGCACAACAGGCCGCGCAGGCGCCTGCTGCGCCAGCGGGTAACCGCTGGATGGGCCCGCTGGCTGGTCTCGCTGCGGGCCTTGGGATTGCAGCATTGCTGTCGTCGTTTGGCCTGGGCGAAGAACTGGCGCAGATGCTGTCGAATGCGTTGCTGATCGGGGCGGTGATTTTCGCCGGCGTGATGCTATTCCGCTTTATCGCCAACCGGCGTCGTCCGGATCTTGCCTATGGACACGGTCCCGTGAACCGCCAGCAAACGAACGGCTCACGGTTTCTGAATCAGATCCCGCAAGCGCGGCCTGAAGCGAACTTGCGGGGCTGGCCGAACGCGGCGATGGGTTCGACGGGAGCAGCGGACACGGAGAGGACAACGGGACTACCACTCGAGCAAGATCAGGCGGCGTTTCTTGTATCGGCAAAGACCTTGTTCATGCGCCTTCAAGGCGCATGGGACCGGAACGAGCAGGGTGACCTGTTCGAATTGACGACGCCGGAGATGTTCGCGCAAATCAAGCGGGATCTCGAAGCTCGGGGTCGCCAGGTGAGTCATACGGAAGTCACGCAACTTGACGCGGAACTGCTTGGCACAGAACGCAATGCGGATGAAACGCTGGTTAGCGTTCGCTTTTACGGTCAAATGCGGGAAGACGATGCGCCGACTGCCCAGCCGTTCCAGGAAGTCTGGAACATGGTCAGCGACGCACGTGGCAACCAGGCGTGGCGACTGGCCGGCATTCAGCAAATTGACGGATGAGAGCGTAGTTGAAACCGGCAGCGGCCTGCTGCCGGTTACTCGTGAGGGTGGCGCGCGCCGCGGAACTACCTGAGACCAACCTTTCGCCAACGACCGCGCGTGAGAAAGTCGAGCGCCACTTGCGGAGTGGCAAACGCTGGGCGCATCAGGCGATAGTCGGCCAATAGTTGCCGTTCGCGCAACACACAAAGCCGTCATTGCGATGGCCGGTCCACTCGGCGGATTCAACCGGTCGATGCAACAGATTGATGAGATCGCTCAGCCGGTGTATCGAAGTTTAGAGTTTTCCTCGCACGTTCGTTGAGTCGCCTGGCGACGGCATTGAGTTCTGCCTGCGAATACACTGAGAGATCGATTCCTTTAGGGAGATACTGTCTCAGGAGTCCGTTGGTATTTTCGTTCGACCCGCGTTGCCGCGGATTGTGCGGATCGCAGAAGCCACTGATGCTGCGAGCGGGTGCGGCGTGTCGGAGTGGGTGCCCATGGCGCCCAAAACCGGCGCAAGCCTATCCTGCCATACCTCAATTTTCATGTTGTTTTCTGCGCCATGTGTGACCTCCGTGCATAGGATGTACAAGCCATGTGCAACAGAAATTCGCTTCAATGTAGTCGCAGTGTGTCGTGCGTTCAATGCAGTGATGCAGCGAAGTAGGTTGCGTGTGCATGGCCGGTTGATCTCCGAGTGCATCAGACGTGGCGACACCCGACGCATCACTGGGTATAGAGCAGATCACACTGATGTTGGAGGCGCCGTTGCGTGGTCGTGAATGCCTGTGCAAGTCGAATGGCCGTGAATGGAAGCACCGTAGCGATGGCGACGCAAGGTAGGTGAGTATCGCGTTTGCTGGCTAGCAACATCGAACGTGTTCCGGTTCTCCCTCAAGGTGAATCGTAAGCACCTCGCGACGGCCGTCCGCAACGCGGCGCCCGCGTGAGGCATGATCGGGAATCGGGTTACGTGTCAGCAGACGCCGATGGGCCAGACTGCCGAGGCAGCTTCGTGGCCACGTTCCAGGGCAACAGTTCGTCGATGCGGTTAATGGGATGGTCAGCGATATGGGTCAGGACGTATTCGAGGTAGGCGCGCGGGTTGATCCCGTTGAGCTTGCATGTGCCGATCAGACCGTACATCGCGGCTGCCCGCTCGCCTCCGCTGTCGGAGCCGGCGAACAGGAAGTTCTTGCGGCCCAGACTCACACAGCGCAGCGCGTTTTCGGCCAGGGCGTTGCTGATCTCAGCACGACCCTCTTCGCAGTACAGCGCGAGCGCGTCCCACTGGTTGAGCGAGTAACGGATCGCTTTGGCCAGTTCGGATTTCTTCGACAGCGTTGCGAGCTTGTCCGTCATCCACGTCCTGATGGTCGCGAGCAGCGGCACGCTTTTCTCCTGCCGCACGCACAGCCGTTCAGCAGCGGGTTTGCCACGGATGTCCGCCTCGATGCCGTAAAGTCCACCGATCAGTTCGAGCACCTCTCGGGTCGCCTCGGTAGGCGTTCGGGCATGCACGTCGTAGAGGTACCGTCTCGCGTGGTCCCAGCATGCAGCTTCACGGATCTTGCCGCTCTCGTACAGTTCGTTGAAGCCACTGTAGGCGTCGGCCTGCAGGATGCCCTCGAATCCAGCGAGATGGGTCTGGGGGTGGATGCCTTTGCGGTCGGGCGAGTAAGCAAACCACACCGCGGCCGGTTCGGTCGAGCCCGAACGGGTGTCATCGCGCACATACACCCACAGTCGCCCGGTCCTTGTCTTCTTCCTGCCCGGCTCGAGCACCGGGATCGGCGTGTCATCCGCGTGCAGCTTCGACGGTGCCATCGTGTAGCGGCGCAGTGCCTCGGTCAGCGGCACGCAAAGGGCCTCGCACTGGCCGACCCAGCGTCCCATGCTGGCCGGATCCAGCTTCACGCCGTCGCGCGCGGCAATCTGCGACTGCCGGTACAACGGCGCGTGGTCAGCGTACTTCGAGACGAGGATGTCGGCCAGCAGGCTCGGATGGGCAATGCTGCGCGTGATCGGCAGGCCGGGCATGGGCGGCTGCGAGAAGTGGTGGCCGCACGGACAGACCGTCTTGCGCCGGATCGTGCGGATCACCTTGAACATTGCCGCGACGCGGGCGAGCTGCTCGGACACGTCTTCTCCGAGCGGCTGCATGGCGCTGCCGCACTTCGGGCAGGTCGCGTCGGCGTCGAGTACGCGTTCTTCGCGTGGCAGATGCGGCGGCAGCGCTTCTTTCGGCGATGCGTCGCCCACAGGCGTGCTCGCGCCTGATTCGTGGGCGCGTCGCACATCAGCGACACCACGCTCACCGGTCAAGTCCTCGAGCGCGGTTTCGAGCCGCGCGACCTCCCGGTCCAACTGCTCGGACTTGCGTCCGAACTGCATGCGCTTGAGCTTGTCGATCTGCGCCTTGAGCTGCCCGATCTCCAGATCGCGTTCGGCAAGCTGGGCACGCGCCTCGACCAGCAAGGCCCGCAGGGTTGCAACATCGTCAGGAAGTTCAGCGCCGTTCGACATGTGGCGCAGTTTACGAGCCTTCCTCGCGGTTTACAACATCGACAGCGCAGCCGTACGACGCGGCTGCCGCCAATCGATGCCTTCGAGCAACATCGACAGTTGCGCCGCCGTCAGATGGACCTTGCCGCCATCGGCGTGTGGCCAGACGAAGCGACCACGCTCAAGCCGCTTCGCAAGAAGCCAGAGCCCGTCTTCGGTCGCCCACATGACCTTCACGAGATCGCCGCGCCGGCCCCGGAAGATGAACACGTTGCCACCCAGCGGATTGTCCTCGAGCGCCGTCTGCACCTTTGCCGCCAGCCCCTGGAACCCGCAGCGCATGTCGGTGACGCCTGCCACCAGCCAGACGCGTGTACCCGTGGGTAGAGAGATCACGATCGCACGCTCCCCAGGACGACGCGTAGCGTGTCGGCGTCGACAACGCCGTTGACCTTGACTACCACGTCACCGAACCGGATCTCGATCGTCCCGGCTCGTGCAGTCCGGTTGCAGACGTCCCTTGGATCTGGGGGCATCGCCACGCGCTGCGGCGGCGTCTCATGAACCACCGCCACTGGAATCAGGCACGTCGTTTCCGCCTGCAATTGCTCGCGATAGCGACGCCGCCAGGTAAACAGCATGTTTGCATTGATGCCATTGTCCCGCGCCAGCTTCGCGACCGACGCACCAGGCTCACATGCCGCGGCCGCAAGCCGGCGTCGAAACTCGCGATCATAATTCGGGCGTCCCTTGCGGCTACCCGGCCTGGCTTCCGACTCTGTCACAGTGATGTCCATCAAATCGAAAATGATGGGCACCACTTTGATGTCGGTTCTCGCCGCCGTCTACGACGGTCGTCGTGAGGTGCTTACGGTGAATCGACGAGCACATGCTGACCAGTTCTGTTGACGCTCGTGTGCGTGAGCAGTGAGCGTGTGAAAGTCCATGTGCATTGAAGAGAACTGGGATCAACACCAAAAAATATTTCCTGTTCCGCCAAATTCCTCTGTATTCCGATCTATTCCATCCGCGCCGACAACTGCACGCAACTGGTGTTGACGGCACGTGAACACCTGCGCAAGATGCAATGAAGGTCGTGTGTCGGAGCGAGTCATGCCGGTCATCAGAAGTTTCACGCGAGGGCAGTGCGAGGCGCTCGGACGCAGGCTTGATGCGCTACCCGAAAAGGCGAAAGACGAGCGAGTCAGTCAAGGTGGGGGACGGCGTCAGATCCATACGGACACAGATCAGTGCAGCGCGGGAGAGAGGGTACACGCTGCACGAACTCATAGACCAGGCCGCACAGGAAGGCATCGATGTGAGTCTCAACTGGCTGAGATAGGGTCTCTTGCATATGTCGAATGGCGCTTCATTCGCGCATGACGGACCATCAACGAAAGTCACATCACAGATTGAACCGCTGACCCGTCTGCCCCGACAGGCAGCGGAGGAACGTGGCCGGTGATGCCACGTTTCATCCAGCTGCATTGATAACGTCCAAACATCAATGCTTCGAAAAAATGCACTTATCGCGTAACTCCATTTGCGTGAGTATCTGTACTCAAGGTTCCAGCGAGATTGGAACGAAAGTAAAACGCATCGGAGACAAGGCTATGTACAACGCAAGGCGCACCTGGAGCGGCTAACGATCGCCCCTTGGGCCGGGCCGTCTCGAGCCCCAGCCGGTTCGAGCACCGGACAATTCAACACACATCAGCAACGCATTCCGAACGCCATCGGCGTCACGGCCGCTTGTCACGCCTGGCGCTTTCGCCAAACGACCAATCCGAACACCCGTTTCTTTCTATATCGCTATGCCCTTCAGGAGACAACTTCATGCAAATCACCGGTATGTTGCACGGCGCGCGCCTGCTGCAATTCGTCGGATTTCCGGCCAGCGAAATCCTGGGTCCGGGCGCCAGCGAAGAGGAAGTCAAGGCGCTGATCGACCGTCATCGCCAGATCTTCATCAAGCCCGTCTTCAAGGGCGGAGTCGGCAAGAAGGGCAAGGCAGGTTTGCTTGGCCGTGCGACCGACCTGAAGACCGCGCTCGCGGAAAAGGAGCGGCTCTACTTCGCCGGGCATACCGTCGGCCACATCAAGGCGAAGGCGAATGGCGTCACGTTCGAAGCCGGTGTGCCGGCCACGCACGAAGTCTACTTCTCGATCACGGATTCCACCCGCTTTCGCGCACCGACCATGACGCTCTCCCACATGGGCGGCATGGACATCGAGGAAGTCGACCCGAAGCAGGTGGCGATGGTGCCGTTCGACGCGCTGACCGGGCTGAAGGCGTTCGTCGTAGCGAATGCACTGAGCGAGATCGGCGCGCCGAAGGAGATCATTTCGCCGCTCGTGCAGCAGTTGCCGAAACTCTGGGAACTCTTTCACGACTTCGGCATGACGACGCTCGAGTTGAACCCGATCCGCATGCGCGAGGACAGGCACGGTCGCCTTACGCCGGTTGCGTGCGACTTCAAGTGCGGCTTCGATCGCGACGATCCGCGCTGGGCGCGGCTTGGCCTGCCGCCTCATCTGTTCGCCGCCGATTACTCGGATTTTGAGCAGGAGATCAACCAGCTTCGCACCCACCAGGGCCAGAGCGATGTGTATGTGATCAACGAGAAGGGGACGATCCTCGCCCCTACCTTCGGCGGCGGCGCCAACTCGCTCGTCACCGAAATGCTGGGCGACGCCGCGATCATCTCGTCGGATTTCGGCGGCAATCCGCCTTACGCGAAGATGAAGGAAGTGGCGCGCATCTGTTTCAGGCACTGGCTCGAACAGGCGAACGTGCTCTTCATCATCGGCGGCAAGTCCAATAACACGGACATCTACGAGACGCTGCGCGCCATGGCCGACGCCCTGCGCGAGCACTTCAGCGGGCACGGAGCGACACCGCTTTATGTCGTGCTGGGCCGGGGAGGCCCGAACCTCGTGCGCGGCATGTCGGCGCTGAGGGACACCTGCGACTCGCTGGGCCTGCCCTACCGGCTGTTCGGCTTCGACTCTGACATCAGCGAAGTGATCCAGTACGCACGCCAGGCGGACGCCTGGATGCGCGCCGGCGGCCGCACCGAGATCGCAGCAAGGATTGGCGCGTCACCGAGGCAAACCGGAACGGCTCATGCCTGAGGAGATCGACATGTACAAGCAAGGCAGCAATACGTTCAGGTACTTCGTTGGCGTCAACTCACTCGCACAGATCGCCACGCGCGAGGATCGCGTGTGCGTGCTCAACATCCTGGGCGGTGAATCGTCGGACGTGACGCCGGTGAGTCACGCATTCTCGGGCGGTAACGTCGTATTCGGCACCGCGCCGGGCAAGGGCGGGCAAGTGCTCGCGACGCCGGCCGGCGATATCCCCGTGTACAACAACGTCCGTGAGGGCCTGCAGGCGGGACACCGGTTCAACTGCGGCGTCGTTTACCTGCCGCCGTCCGCGGCCCGCGACGGCGTCGCTGAGCTGATTCGCGTGAATCCCGAGCTGCGGAAGATTTTCATCATCACCGAGAAAATCGCGGTCCACGACGCCCGCGAAATCCGCGCGATGGGCCAGCAGGCGGGCATCGACATCTTCGGCGCGAACGGCCTCGGCGTCGCCGATTCGTGGAATCGCGTGAGGATCGGCGGAGCGCTCGGCGGCGACAATCCTGACGATTCGTTGCGCAAGGGCTCGATCGCGATCTTCTCCAACTCCGGTGGCTTCAGCACGACGATTGCGCAATACCTGCGCATGGGTGGCTGGGGCACGTCGACAGTCATCTCGAGCGGCAAGGACGTCTACATCCACTATGCCGCGCCGGAATTCGCGTTCGCACTCGCCAACGATGCGCGCAGCAAGGCTGCGGTGCTTTACTGCGAACCGGGTGGCTACTACGAGGCCGATGCGGTCTTCACGAAGCCAGTCGTCGCGTGCGTCGTGGGACGGTGGAAGAGCCGCCTCACGCGGGCAGTCGGCCACGCCGGCGCGATGGCCGGCGGCAACGACGATGCGCAAGCCAAGGAACGCTGGTTCATGCAGAAGTTCGGCGTCGAGCGCCTCTTCACGCCGGATGATCCATGCTGCTCGACGAAGGGTGCCGTGGTGACAAACATCGCGCACATCCCGGCCGCGCTGAGCGCCGTGATGCGCGCCAACGCGACGATGCCCGATTTCGACTCGGAGGGCAGTCTCGCACTCAAGCCGTGGTTCGGCTCCGATCAGGGCATCGCGCTGCCGGACGGCCTCGCGATTCCGGTCGTGGAAGCTGTTGCGCCGTATAACGAGCAGGTCCATCAGGTCAATCGACAGATCGGCGTGATCGCTCCGCGCCAGGCGCTCAAGGACGCATCGGGCGCATCGCAGATGGATGCGAAAACGCAAGTGAGCAGCCTGCACGGCGCGTCGATGCTGGAGGCCGCGACGCGTTCGCTCGAAGCGAACGTCGGCCTTGCCCTGCTGCACGAGTTCGGCGGAGAAAACGACGAGAAGCTCATCGATGTCGCGATCGCCGGATTCGTCAATCTGCACGGAACGCCGGAACTCGCGGCGGCGCAAGCCGCACGCGAGGCCGGCAATGCACCCAACGCCATTCTGGCCGCCGCGGCCTCGATCATCGGGCCGAAACGTCAGCGCGCGGCGCGGGATGCCGCGAAATGGATGATCGAACGCTTCTCGGCAGCCGGTCTTACGAGTGCGCTCGACGAGAACTTTGACATCGCCCGGATCGACGTCAGCGGCTGCGAGCCGCTCTTTACCGACACGCGCGATTTGCGCGCCGAAGCAATGCTCGCGGGACTCGCCGAGCGTCGAGTCAGATCGGTCCTCGTGCGCTGGCTCACGTCTCAGCCCGCTCACCCGACCGGCGACGCGGTGCTGGCCGCGATCACGACGACGCTGGCGTGGGGCCCGCTCATGCGCAAGCGCATCTCGCGCGTGACCGCCGAAAGCCTGCCCTGGTGGAGCATGCTGTTTGGGACGCTGATCGGTGCATCGGCTGACGCCTCGCGACACCGTCCCGACGGCTTTTGCGGCTTTACCACGCAAGCGCTGCTGAACGAACGCAGCCTGACAGAAATCTGTTTTGCCGCGTTGCTCAACCTCGCGCCGGGGCCCAACGATCTGTTCGCCTTCAAGACGCTCGTCGGTCTGCTGCTCACCAACGGTCCGGGAGCCATCTCGGCGCAGGGAGCAAAGGGCGCGGTATCCGCCGACGGCCCGGAAAGCCCCGAGCGCGTGCAGCTCAACAAGGCGCTGGTCGGCTTTCTCTCGCATACCGGCTACACGCACGGCGGGAACGGGTACGAGGGTATCGCGTTCCTGATGGATGCTTTCAGGGAAACCGCGCTGGACGATCCGTCGAAGCCCGGCCACGGCGTGGACCTGCGCTCGCTCGCCGAGCGCTCCGTCGAGCGCTATGCGCAGTACAAGGCGCGGCAGAAGCATGCGGGTAGCCTCGATATCGCGAAGCTGCCGGGCGTGAACCATCCCGTCTTCAAGGACAGACCGGTCAACCACGACCCGCGCGAAGTGTTCATCGCCGACTTGAGCGAGAAGCGTGGGGAATATAACGTGTTCCATGCGTGCTACCGCGAGCTGGTGCAGGCGTTGTTCGAGGCAGGCGTCTCGCGCAACGTCTATTGCGTCAATGTCGATGCGGTGATCGCCGCATTGCTGCTGAAGATGCTGTGGCAGCCGCTGCAACGTGGTGAATTGACTGAGACCGATCTGGAAACCGCCGCATTCACGATCTTCCTTTATCCGCGCATGCTCGGCTGCGCGGCGGAAATCGACGATCACCTCAACCGCGGACGCAACATGGACACCCGAACGCCCGCGTCCCAGTGCCGCTTCGTAGCTTGAGCGCTTCGCCGACACTGATAACCAACGGACATCAATCGTTTCGAAAATAGCACTTATCGTTTCGTGTGGTCCGGGCGAACATTCGACAAACAACAAATCGCCCGAACACCGCAAGTTCAAAATTTCTGGAGACACCTCGATGCATCCCTCCTCACCCCCGCTGGCCCCCGGGCAATCGAAGGCATTCGCCGTGCTACGCGTGACGGCAGGCAACTTCCTGGAGCAGTTCGACTTCTTCCTGTTCGGCTTCTATGCCACGCAGATTGCCGCGGTCTTTTTCCCGGCGGGGAGCGAGTTCGCTTCACTGATGATGACGTTCGCAGTGTTCGGCGCGGGCTTCCTGATGCGGCCGCTCGGCGCGATCATCCTCGGCGCGTATATCGACGATGTCGGTCGCCGAAAGGGCCTGATTGTCACGCTGTCGATCATGGCGAGCGGCACCATCCTGATCGCGTTCGTGCCCGGCTATGCGACGATCGGACTATTCGCCCCGGCCCTGGTTCTCATTGGCCGTCTGCTGCAGGGCTTCTCCGCGGGTGCGGAACTGGGCGGCGTATCGGTTTATCTCGCCGAGATGGCGACGCCGGGCCGCAAGGGTTTCTTCACGAGCTGGCAGTCGGCGAGCCAGCAAGTGGCGATCGTCATCGCTGCCGCGCTCGGCTTCTCGCTCAATCAGTGGCTCGATACGGCGGCGATCGCTGCGTGGGGATGGCGCGTGCCGTTCTTCGTCGGCTGCATGATCGTGCCGTTCATCTTCATCTTGCGGCGCAATCTCGAGGAAACGCAGGAATTCAAACAGCGCCAGCATCGCCCGAGTATGAAAGAAGTCTTTACGACGCTCGTGCAGAACTGGAATGTCGTGATCGCGGGCGTGCTGCTGGTCGCAATGACCACCACGAGCTTCTATCTGATCACGGTGTATGCGCCGACGTTTGGCAAGGCGGTCCTGCATCTGAGCACCGCCGATAGCCTGCTCGTCACGCTGTGCGTGGGGATCTCCAACTTCATCTGGCTGCCGATCGGTGGCGCCCTATCGGACCGGATCGGACGCCGTCCGCTCCTTCTCGGAATGACGATCCTGGCAATTGCGACCGCCTACCCCGCGCTTTCGCTGCTGGCTCACGCGCCGAGCTTCGTCAACATGCTGCTTGTGCTGCTCTGGCTCTCGTTCATGTACGGGATGTACAACGGCGCGATGATCGTCGCGCTCACCGAAGTGATGCCGGTCGAAGTGCGTGTCGCCGGATTCTCGCTGGCCTACAGCCTCGCGACGGCGGTCTTTGGCGGTTTCACACCCGTTATCTCGACCGCGCTCATTCACATGACGGGCGATAAGGCCGCGCCGGGCTACTGGATGAGCTTCGCCGCGGTGTGCGGGCTCGGCGCCACACTCGCACTGTATCGGCGCCATCGCATTCCGCTGCATGCGGCTTCCTGAAGCATCGCTTCGCTCCTCGAACTTCAGCCTGACGTTCTTTCAACCATGAAATCCATCCTTCTGAAACTCTGCGCCGCGGCGCTCCTCGGCAGCGGCGCCGCTGCGGCGAACGTGCAGGCCGCCGATCTGCACGTGATGAGCTCTGGCGGCTTCACCGCCGCCTACAAGCTGCTCGGCCCCAAGTTCGCGGCGTCCACAGGCAACACGCTCGATACCGCGCTCGGACCGTCGATGGGCAAGTCGCCGGAGGCCATTCCGAACCGGCTTCAGCGCGGCGAGCCTGCCGACGTGGTGATCATGGTCGGCTATGCACTCGACGACCTCATCAAGCAGGGCAAGGTGATCCCCGATTCGCGCGTCGAGCTCGCGGATTCGCGCATCGGGATGGTCGTGCGCGATGGCGCGCCGAAGCCCGACATCGAGTCTGAGGCGGCGCTCAAGGAAACCTTGCTGCATGCACGGTCGATCGCTTACTCGGATAGCGCGAGCGGCGTCTATATCGAGCGCGAGTTGTTCAAGCGGCTCGGCATCGAGGAACAGGTGAAGAACAAGGCGAAAATGATCCCGAAGATCCCGGTGGCGTCGGTGGTTGCAACCGGCGACTACGAAGTGGGATTTCAGCAGGTGAGCGAGTTGCTCCCGGTGAAGGGCGCGGCTTACGTCGGCAAGATTCCGGAGTCGATACAGTCCGTCACGCGCTTTGCGGCCGGCATCCCGGTCGGCGCGCAGCATCCGAAGGAGGCGAAAGCGCTGCTCGACTATCTCGCGTCGCCCGCCGTGCAGCCGGAGGTGACATCGACCGGGCTCGATTCCGTCGCCACGCATTGAGACGACGGCAACGATTCAGCCCGGCAGGTCGGCGGGCTGATCGAAAGCTTCTTCGGGCTCATGCGCCAGGCTCAATGCATCCTTCAGACGCGTTCGGTCGCAGGCGCGCTCCCAAATCGATACGAAGATCACCGCGCAGGCGTTGCTGATCACACTCGTCAGGGCACGCGCCTCGGACATAAAGCGATCGATGCCGACCAGTAGCGCGACGCCTGCAACCGGCAGATCGGGAATGACGGTGAGCGTCGCGACGAGCGCAACCAGTCCGCTGCCCGACACGCCCGCCGCGCCCTTCGACGTGATCAGCATGACCACGAGCATCGTCGCGATCCGGCCGCCCGAGAGGTGTACATCGCACGCTTGCGCGATGAACATCGAGGCGAGCGTCAGGTAGATCGCCGTGCCGTCGAGATTGAAGGAATAGCCGGCGGGCAGCACGAGACCCACGATGCCCTTGTCGCAGCCAAGCGCTTCGAGCTTGACGATGAGACGTGGCAGCACCGGTTCGGTCGACGACGTCGCGAGCACGATGACGAGTTCCTCGCGAATGTAGCGCAGCAGACGCCAGAGGGAGAAGCGATGCAGGCGTGCGAGGGGACCGAGCACGCAGACGACGAACAGCAGGCACGCCGCATAGAACGACAACATCAGCATGCCGAGCGAGCCAATCGAACGGATGCCGAAACGGCCCACCGTGAACGCCATCGCGCCGAATGCCCCGACGGGGGCAAGCCGCATGATCAGCGCGAGGATGCGGAATAGCACGTGTGCGACGCTATCGATGAATTCCTGCACTCGCCGTCCGGCGCTTCCGCTGGCGTTCAATGCGAAGCCGAACAGAAGGGCAAGCAGCAGGACCGGCAGAACCTCGCCTTTCTCGAAGGCGCCGACAAGCGTCTCCGGAATCAGATGCAGTGCGAACTCGACGAGCCCGTGCGACTGCGTGCGCGTCGAATACTGCGCCAGGATGGCCGTGTCCAGATGATGCGCGTCGATGTGCAGTCCCGCACCCGGATGCAGCGCGAACGCGGTCGCGAGGCCCAGAACGAGCGCAACGATGGTGAGCACGTAGAACAACGCGAGCGCTTTCACGATGGTCCGGCCGATCTTCGAGCCGCTCGCAAGCGACGTGATGCCGATGACGATCGTGCAGAAGACGATTGGCCCGATCATCATGCGAACCAGCGCGACGAACGCGTCGCTGAGCGGTTTCAGCGACGCGCCTACCTGTGGCCAGAAGTGCCCGACGGTCATGCCGAGTCCCATTCCAAGCAGGACCTGGACGTAAAGCAGCCGGAATGGCCTTGGCAGTGTCATTTCGGGGTCTTCTTCGCCGCGCGGGCCATGCCGCTGCGCTTCGTGTCGAGAATCGTCTGATAGAACTGCTGCGCGGCCGGCGCGAGAGGACGTCCCCGGCGTCTGACAATACCCACTCGCCTCGTCACGACCGGATCGACGAGCGCCACGCTGGTCAAAATCGGATGATCGCGCATGGGCATTGCCATTGAAGGCACCGCTGCCACACCGAGTCCCGCTTCGATCAGGCCGAGCATGGTGGTGACATGGCGAGTCTCGCAGACGCTCGGCGTTGCCGGCGCCACCTTGGTCAACGCCTGATCGAGCAGCAGGCGGTTGCCAGAAGTCTTGTCCACGGATACATATTCGTGTTCATAGAGCTCGTTCCAGGTCACCTGTTTTTTCCGGGCAAGGGGATGATCGCGACGGCACGCGGCGACGAACCGTTCCTGCAGCAGGACCTTGAACTCGACCTCGGTTTCCTGGCTGCCCATGAAGCTGACGCCGAAATCGGCTTCACCGCTGATGACCGAGCCGAGCACTTCGTTGGCGCTCGAGTCCAGCAGCTTGACCCGGATACGCGGATAGCGGCTGTGATAGGCGGCAACGACGCTCGGCAGGAAATAGTAGGCGACCGACGGCACGCATGCGATGGTCACATGACCGAGGCGGCTGCTGGAGACGTCGCGGATGCCGAGCAATGCGACATCGAGATCGTCGAGAAGTTGTTCCGCGCTTGGGGCGAACACGCGACCTATGGTGGTGAGCGTCACGCTGCGAGTGGTCCGCTCGAAGAGCCGCACACCGAGCGCTGCCTCGAGCTTCTCGATGCGCCGGCTCAGCGCTGGCTGCGAAATATTGACCGCCTCCGCTGCTTTGCGGAAGCTACCCAATTCCACGACGGCTCGAAACGCCTGCAAATCGTTCAGGTCGAAGTTGACACCCACGGGCCATCCTCCGCATTTTCGATGCGGCTATTTTGCATGATGCGGGTCAAAGCGCCCATTGAGGACAACACCCGGCGATTAGCCCGCGAGGGGGTTACCGAAGGCGGGATCGGGAGCCGACCCGATACGATAAGCGATAGTCAGGCACAGCGTTGCAGCGACACGAAGCCCGGACCGAAGGATGGCAAGAACAGCCGTCGTGACCTCGACTTGCAATACGCCTTGCGGGAGTTCGATCCCCGATGTGGAGAATAAACCGGTCGGCTATTTTTGCTGCAGTACACCCCTCAAAGCCAAGCCTGGCAGCGGTTTTCGGAGGATTTCAGATTTCGGGGGATGGGCAAAAATAGCCTTCCACCTCGCCCCGACGGCCAAAGCCATAAGTAAAGCGGACCCATTATCGTCTTTTTTATTGCTTTACCCGCTCCTCGTTCTACCCGACAGTAACCTCAGCGCGCCGCCACGGCAGCTTGCAGCCGAAACGCGATTGATCAGTGCTGACGGCTACCTATGACAATGATGACCTGCATTGCAGAAAATCTGCGGGTCCGGGAGACGAGTCGATGAGTCATATGGACAGAAGCTTAATCAACTACCGGCTTACGAAGTCAGGGGCCATTCACTTCGGCCAACACACGGCCGGCCCGGCCATGGGCATATCACCTTGCTGCTATCTCTATTAATGACGCGGGATTTATTGCGTCATCGCGATGCACGCCTGCAGGGACCTCTCGAACAGGTGATGCCTAACTGGGAATTAAGGAACACCGAAAACCATACCGCTCCGGCAAGTTTCACCATTCCCAATATCAAAGATATCGATGTTTTATTATCTAAATTATCAAAAAGACAAGGCATCGAGACGAAGACTTCAATTAATGATTAGATCCCGGATAGCTTTTTATATTTAACCGACATTAATACTGGATTCGATATGTCTAACCAAGTGATTTTGCCGCGCATCCTTCAGGTCGGCGCCAACGCCAGCGAGACAGTTTCCACGGTTCTGGCGACTCTCGGCTGCAGTCGCCCCTTGATCATCACCGACAAGATGATGGTGCAGCTGGGCTATGCCGGGCGCATTCAGGAGGATCTCGCCGCCAATGGCAGGACAGCCGAAATTTTCGCTGATACAGTCCCCGAGCCCACGGTTGACTCGATTCGAGCTGGCGTGGAGAAGGCTCGCGCAGGGGACTACGACAGCATCATTGCACTGGGCGGCGGCAGTCCGATCGACAGCGCCAAGGCGATTGGCATTCTTGCCAAGCATGGTGGAGAAATGCGCGACTATAAATTTCCGCGCATTGTTACCGAGGTTGGGTTGCCAATTATCGCGGTGCCCACCACTGCGGGAACCGGCTCGGAAGTGACCCGTTTCACGATCATCACTGACGAGCAGAACGACGAAAAAATGCTCTGTGTGGGCATCGGCTTCATGCCCGTGGCAGCCTTGGTCGACTATAACCTGACCCTCAGCCTGCCGCCGCGCGTCACCGCCGATACGGGTATTGATGCGCTGACCCACGCGATCGAGGCCTACGTCAGCCAGAAAGCCAACCTGTACAGCGACAGTCAGGCCTTGGCGGCCATGCGCTTGATTGGCCCCAATCTGCGAAAAGCCTATCGATCCGGCCAGGACACAGCCGCCCGCGAAGCCCTGATGCTCGGTTCGACGCTCGCGGGTGTGGCGTTCTCCGCTGCATCCGTGGCGCTGGTACACGGCATGAGTCGACCGATCGGCGCTTTTTTCCACGTTCCCCATGGCCTGTCCAACGCCATGCTGCTGCCCAGTGTGACCGCGTTCTCGATCCCGGCGGCGGAAGAACGCTACGCTGATTGCGCTCGTGCCATGGGCGTGGCCGACAGGCAGGACAGTACGCAGACCGCCAATGCCAGGTTGCTCGATGAATTGCGGTCGATCAACGCTGACCTTCAGGTGCCGATGCCCGAACAATTTGGCATCGACCGCGAGCGCTTCTTCAGCTTAATGCCGACCATGGCACAGCAGGCTCTGGCCTCTGGCTCGCCTGGCAATAACCCACGCGTGCCCTCGGTCGCGGAAATGGTCGAGCTCTACCGCGGTCTCTGGTAAGCGAATTCCCCCTAAAAAAAACCGCATCTGATCTGTCGAAGTGACGGTCATTCAGATGCAACAACAGCTCTTGCCATCGGAAGGCAAGACCCTATTCCCATCGCCCGTTTTTGTGGCACTTAGAACCTGTTCCAATCCCAGCAAGGAGTATGAAATGCAGCCCTTCAACGACGACGCAGACGTGGTTCACTTCATCAACGGTCGCCACGTGCCTGGCTCAGGCACTCGAAAGCAGCCGATATTCAACCCCGCGACCGGTTCTCCTGCACGCATGGTGCACCTCGGCGACGCATCCGACGTAAGTGCCGCAGTAGCGTCAGGGACACGGGCATTCCAGGGATGGAGCAATACGCCACCCATCCGTCGCGCGCGCGTCATGCGCCGCTTTCTCGAACTGATGAACCAGCACAAGGACGAGCTGGCAGCGATCATGACGGCCGAGCATGGAAAAGTGTTCAGCGATGCGCAAGGCGAAGTAGCACGGGGCATTGATGTGATCGAGTTTGCCTGCGGCATCCCGCAATTGCTGAAGGGCGACCATACGGAACAGGTGTCGACCGATATCGACAACTGGACGACCCGGCAACCCCTCGGCGTTGTCGCGGGAATCACGCCTTTTAACTTTCCGTGCATGGTTCCTTGCTGGATGTTTCCGATCGCGATCGCCGCAGGCAATGCGTTCATTCTGAAGCCCAGCGAGCGTGATCCGTCAGCTTCGCTCTACATGGCCCGCCTGCTGCAGGAAGCCGGGTTGCCTGACGGCGTGTTCAACGTCGTGCAGGGGGACAAGGTAGTCGTGGACGCACTACTCGAGCATCCTGACGTAAAAGCGGTCAGTTTCGTCGGTTCGACGCCGATTGCCAACTACATCTACGAGACGGGGGCAAAGCACGGAAAACGGATCCAGGCGCTTGGCGGAGCGAAGAATCACATGGTTGTGATGCCCGACGCTGACATTGATCAAGCCGTCGACGCTTTGGTCGGCGCAGGCTATGGCTCCGCGGGTGAACGGTGCATGGCGATCTCGGTCGCAGTCCTCGTAGGCGACGTTGCCGACAAGCTGATTCCGCGGCTCGCTGATCGAGCACGCTCCGTAATAGTAAAGAACGGCATGGAGGCCGACGCCGAAATGGGGCCGATCGTCACACGTCAGGCGCTGGAACGCATTGAAAACTACATCGCGATTGGCGTCGAAGAAGGCGCGTCGCTGGTTGTCGATGGACGTGGCCTCAAAGTTCCGGGGCACGAGGAAGGCTTTTTTACCGGTGCCACGTTGTTCGACCACGTCACGCCCGAGATGCGAATCTATCAAGAGGAAATCTTCGGACCGGTGCTGTCCTGCGTCCGAGCGAAGGACTTTACAGAGGCCGTCGACCTGGTCAACGCGCACGAATTCGGCAATGGCGTCGCCTGTTACACTCGCGACGGACACATCGCGCGCGAGTTCGGCCGGAGAATAGAGGTTGGAATGGTTGGCATCAACGTGCCGATCCCGGTACCGATGGCGTGGCACGGATTTGGCGGCTGGAAGCGTAGCTTGTTCGGTGACACGCACGCGTATGGCGAGGAAGGCGTCCGGTTCTATACGCGTCAGAAGTCAATCATGCAACGCTGGCCGGACAGTATCGAGCAAGGTGCCGAATTCGCGATGCCGACGGCGAGATAGTCTTTCCACTGCAAAACCGCTACAGCTCCCGTGCTGCCACATCCCGGCACGGGAGAGCACACCACCGGTCCTGAAGTAGCAGACCTTCAAATCCGAACGGAAGCGCCCGACATCATGCGCTGCGGCAAATGTCGACAACCGTGCGACCGCTCAGCTTTCCATCCATCATTTGCACGGCTGCCTCCGGCACGTCGTGCAACGCTATTCGGTGCGTGAGTTCGGCGAGCTTTGCTCGATCCAGATTCGCAGCGAGCCGGTTCCACGCAATCTGACGATGAGCGATCGGACACATAACCGAGTCGATGCCCAGCAGTTTTATACCGCGCAGAATGAACGGTGCAACGTTCGCCGGGAACTCCATGCCTTGCGCGAGACCACACGCCGTCACGACGCCGCCATATTTCGTCTGTGCGCATGCGTTGGCAAGCGTATGCGAGCCGACAGAATCCACAACCGCCGCCCAGCGCTCTTTCTGCAACGGCTTGCCGGCTGCCGACAGCGAGTCCCGATCGACCACATCGGCGGCGCCGATACGCCTCAGAAAATGCGCCTGCTCGGGCTTGCCCGTCGACGCCACGACCGTAAATCCCCAACTGCTCAATAGCGAGATTGCCACGCTGCCCACACCGCCGCTCGCGCCGGTCACGAGGACTTCACCGTCGGCCGGCTTGACACCGGCCTGTTCCAGCGCAAGGCAGGATAGCATCGCCGTGTAGCCGGCCGTCCCGATTGCCATGCTTTCGGCCGTTGATAGTCCCTGCGGTACCGCAATCAGCCAGTCGGCCTTCAGGCGGGCTTTCTCTGCGAGGCACCCCCAGTGTGTTTCGCCGAGGCCCCATCCGTTGACGAGGACAATATCGCCCGCTTTCCAGCGAGAATCTGTCGATGTCACCACCTCGCCGGCGCCATCGATACCCGCGACCATTGGCCAGGCGCGTACGACCGGACCGCGGTTCGTGACCGCTAGCGCGTCCTTGTAGTTAAGCGTCGAGTGCGCGATACGAATGAGCACTTCGCCGGCTGCGAGGGGATGCTCGTCGAGGGTTCGGTCATCGAGGCTGGTAACCCCGGCCGAAAAACCGCTGTCATTCTGCTGCAGATAAAGGGCTGAAAAAGCCATGCTTGTCCTCTCTGACGGTAAACGCAGGCGGTCAGGCATGGCGAAGTGATACATCCAGACAACATAAACCATTCAAGGATGTACCACTACGCCATGCCCGACGGCCTCCACGGGCATAAGGCGACAGGTGCCGCGGCAAGCAATGTCACGTCGCTATCTGTCGCGCCGCGCTTCTGGACCTCAGCCACTCCATCGTCACCAGAAGCAGGCTGGAAAATACAATCAGAATTGTCGCAAGGGCAGCAATCGTCGGAGTAATGTTTTCCCGGAGGCCGATGAACATCTGCAACGGCAATGTACCTTGTGTCGGACCCGCGATGAACATCGTGATGACGACATCATCGAGCGACGTTGCGAATGCAAACAGGGCTCCAGAAATAACGCCCGGCGCAATGATGGGCAGGGTGACGGAGAAGAACGTCTTGACGGGCGACGCACCGAGGCTCAGGCTCGCGCGCACGTAATTCTGGTTGAACCCGGCAAGGGTGGCGTTGACAGTGACCACCACGAATGGAGCAGCGATAGCGGTATGACCCAAAATCAGACCAAGGTACGACCCGGCTAACCCCCACTTCGCAAAGAACAGATACATCCCGACGGCAGTGACGATCACCGGCACGATCATCGGCGAGATCAAAATGCCGATCAGCGCGCCCTTGCCTTTGAACGTCGCCTTGTTGAGGCCTAACGCGGCCAACGTCCCGAGGACAGTGGCCAGGATCGTGGCAAGCGGGGTTACGATGAAGCTGTTTTTTCCGGCACGAAGCCAGTCAATGGACGTGAACAGATTGTGGTACCACTTGAACGAGAACTTGTGTATCGGATAGACCAGGAATGTATTGTCCGTGAAAGAAAGCGGGATGATCACCAGTATCGGCAAGACCAGAAAAAGCAGGATCATGACATTGGTCGATCGCAAAAAGTAGTGCCACGCGATCTCGGGAGCCGACGTATAAGGTGCAAAACGCGATACGGTCGTTTTCATGGTCCTAACCTACCTTCAGTTCGTTGCCGACGATCTTTCGATAAACACCGAAGAGTATCAACGTCACGAGAAGCAGAACCGCTCCCAGTGCGCACGCCATCCCCCAGTTCAAGGCCACGTTCGTGAAATAGGCGATGTAGTAGCTCACCATCTGGTCGCCGGCTCCGCCCAGCAATGCCGGAGTAATGTAGTAGCCCAACGCCGTGATGAATACCAGCAGTCCGCCGGCGCCGACTCCTGGCAGCGTTTGCGGAAAGTAGACCTTCCAGAACGCGCCAAACGGGTGACTACCCAGCGAGATCGCTGCCTTCGTATAGGTGGCCGGCACCGATTTCATGACGCTGTACAGAGGCAGAATCATGAACGGCAGGAGGATATGAGTCATCGAGATCAGCACCCCCGTCCGGTTGAACAGCAGTGTCAATGGAGACGATATCAGGTCCAGCGACAGCAACGCCTTGTTGACGAGGCCAGATCCTTGAAGGATGACAATCCAGGCGGAGATCCGCACGAGGATCGAAGTCCAGAAGGGAAGGAGCACCAGGATCATCAGCAGATTTGCCTTACCCGCCGGCAGACTGGAGATCCAGTATGCCAGGGGGTAGCCGAGGAGCAGCGCGGCGAACGTTACCAGGCCGCTAATCACGAACGTTCGCTGGAATACCTCCCGATATGCCGAGGCGCCTGGATCAACCGGAACGATGTCACCGGCAGAATTGCGACGGTAGTCCATCGTCGCGAGGAGATACTGGCTTGTGTATCGGGATGAATCTTTAGCTATTGCCTGCCAGTAACCGGGATCTTCCCAACGCCTGTCGAGTTCGATCAGTTTTTGTCGAACCTCGTGCGCAGGCAGCGCTGAATCATTGTCGCCGAACGGAAGTGCGCTCGAAGTCTTGTAAAACAACGAACGGAAACCCTCCTTCTGCCCGTTCAGTCGACCGGCAGCGGTACCCGAACTGTTGTTCCCGCCGTTGCGCTCGATATCGAGCATCAGCCCGCGAAAAGCGTCATCCGGAACTGCCGATTTCCGATCCCAGTTTCGCAGCGCCGCCGTCGTGTCTGGCAACGCGTCAACGACTTCCGGACTCTGAATCGACCGCGAAATCATGGATGCAACGGGCATCACGAATACCAGAAAAATGAAAATAGCAAGAGGAGCGACCAGCGCCAGCGCCGCCATCTGCTTACGTAAATTCACGTTCCTGAGCGATCGCTTGAGCTCACGCAAATGCCAATCCTGCTGCTGAGTAGTTACCGCGCTCATGTCTCTCTCCTTCGCGTACCCCTGCGTTCGAGCGATGGGTACGCGATTCGCGTTATTTCGCTGCCCACGCGGTGAAACGCTGTTCTAGCGCGTCGCCGTGGTCGGTCCAGAACTCTACGTCGTTGGGGATAGCGGTTTTGCCGTTCTTCGGCGAGTTAGGCAGGTTTGCAAGAGTGGTTGCATCAAGCAACTTTAAGGCGCCCTTGTTGGTTGGTCCGTACGGGATGTGCTGGGCGAACGTAGCTTGAGCCTGAGGTTCGAGCACGTAGGCAAGGTACTTCTCGGCTGCATCCTTATTTTTTGAGCCCTTCGGAATCACGAAAAAGTCCAGCTCATAGACGCTTTGGTCCCACGAGATACCCAGGTTCTTGTTCCCTGCCCGCATTGCGGCGTCGATGCGGCCGTTATACGCGGTGGACATCGAAACGTCACCGGCGACCAGGAACTGCGGCGGCTGTGCGCCAGCCTCCCACCACTGAATGTGTGGCTTGAGTTCGTCCATCTTCTTGAACGCCCGATTGACGCCAGCCTCCGTGCCCAGCACGGTGTACACGTCTTTCGCCGGAACGCCATCTGCCATCAGTGCGAATTCGAGGTTATAACGCGCCTCCTTCTTCATGCCACGCTTGCCAGGAAATTTCTTGACGTCCCAGAAATCCTTCCAGCCCTGTGGCGTGCCCTTCATCAGCGTCGGGTTGTATGCCAGCACGGTCGACCACACGAATGTGCCGGCAGCGCAGGGAGTCACCGATCCAGGCACCAGATCACCCTTTTTCGCGATCTTCGACCAGTCGAGCTTCTCGAAGAGTCCGTCCTGACAGCCGCGTCCGATGTCTGCCGACTCGACTTCAACGACATCCCACGTGACATCTTTGGCGTCGACCATCGCTTTGACTTTGGCCATTTCGCCCGTGTACTCAATCGCATTCGTCGGAATACCGCTCGCTTTCGAGAACGGTTCAACCCAGGCAGCCTTCTCGGCGTTCCCCACGGCGCCACCGTAATTGACCGTCGTAAGGCTGTCGGCCAGTGCGAAAGCGGAACAACACATCATGGCAGCCACGCCGACCGTATTTCTAAAGAACCTCATTTCGTTCTCCTTGGCACAAGGTGATTTCACTACGCGTGGTCAATTGAAAACTCTTAGATGATCTTCATGAAACGACAACGCGATTCGATTTCCCGGTTGGACATGGGCCGCCCCGTCCTGCCCGAGCGGAACCTTCACGAAACACTCTGTTTCTCCGGGGCAGCGGCAACGCAGCCGGACGTGATCGCCGAAGTAGATCATCCCAAGCGTTTCGCTGTTGATGACATTGCGCTGCTGTTCGGATTGCCGTCCAATCGAGAGCCGCTCGGGACGGATCACCCCTGTGGCGTGGCTACCGACATTGAGCCCGGCAACATTCAGCGCACGTACGGTCGTACCGTCTGCAATTCGCAACTCGCAATAATTACCATCCCGGCTTACGACGGTGCCTTCCACCCGGTTACTGTCACCAATGAAGTTGGCTACAAACAGATTCCTCGGCGATTCGTAGAGCGAGTCGACCTGGTCGAGCTGTTGGATCACCCCCTGATCAAAGACCGCTACTCGATCAGACATCGTGAGCGCCTCACCTTGATCGTGTGTGACGTACACAAAGGTCAGGCCAAGAGATTCGTGCAATGCCTTGAGCTCTATCTGCATGTGCTCGCGCAGCTGTTTGTCCAGCGCGCCAAGCGGTTCGTCCATCAGCACAAGCTTGGGGTTGAACACCAACGCACGCGCAAGCGCCACTCGCTGTTGCTGACCGCCTGAGAGCTGACCTGGCATTCGCTTGCCCAGCTTTTCCATGTGGACCATCTCGAGCGCCCGCTTGACGCGCGCGGCCCGCTCGTCTGGCGGCATCTTGCGAACCTTGAGGGGATACTCGAGGTTCTGTCCGACGGTCAGGTGTGGGAAGAGTGCATAGTTCTGAAATACCATTCCGATGTCGCGTTTATGCGGCGGAATACGATTAAGCAACTGACCGTCCAGCCAGATTTCTCCATCGGTTGGGTATTCAAACCCGGCGAGCATCATGAGACAGGTGGTCTTTCCCGAGCCGGACGGACCGAGCAAAGTGAGAAACTCCCCCTTCTGGATGTCGAGATTCAGGTCTTTGACGACGAGTGTCTCTCCGTCGTATGTCTTCCGAACATTGCGGAAGCTCACAAATGTGTTGCCCTGGTCTTGCATGATCGTTACCCTCAATGTCTTTCGGTGCGGAAGGCACCTGGCAGCGCAGGCGGTAGCGCTGTGTCTGCGGATCGGCTGCGGCGACAGGGAGGCGCACAGGGCACCTCCTTCCCCGTGCCTCGCCATGGGCGTTTTCGCGCCATGTGCTGCGTAGCTCGATTGAGGTTCTCGATAACGATTTCTGCGCCTCGCCGGGTGTTTTCGGTACCCGGGAGCTTGCGGTGTCGTACGTGCATCTTCGTCTCCAATCTTATAAATATTCGAACACCCCCTCGCTACAGCTTTTTTTCTTCCAGGGTGCTTGCTGCTATCGGCCGCGCCCACACATCAGCGGAGCGGTCGCGATTTGTTCCGGCTTGCCCGCAACGGTGACGTATTCAGCTGGGCAAGTACTCTTCGCACCAGCTTTCGCCGACCGCCCCTCGCGCAATCAACGTCGCAATCTGGGTATCGCTGTAGCCCATCTTGCGCAGAACCCCTCGGGTCGAGGCACCAAACTTTTCTGCTGGCGCCAGTGCGCGGATCGGAGCAACGTGAGGGCGAATCGCAAAAGGATCGAGTTGGATGACGCGTCGTCCACTCGGATGCTCGGCATACACACTGAATGAATAGCTGCCGTTATCGATGCCCGGACGATTGTCTGCAGGGCGGCTGTAGCGTTGGCGCAAGTTGTCGATATTGTCCGGAATGGCTGCCGCCACATTGGCCGCTTGCAACAGCGTCTGCCAGGTTTCGGCGGAGGCCGTGGCGAACGCGGAGCTGAGAAACGCTGCGGGATCTGCCGCGTCGCGGATGCCCGTCAGCCCCTCTACGGCGTTTAGCTTGTCCAGTTCCTTTTCGCTGGCGTCCACATACAACCAGTCATCCGCGGCCCGAAAGAAGCGTGACAGGTTGCCAAAGCCCTGGGCGCTACGGCCGGAAGGCTCATCGAACGGGGCCCGCCGTGGGTAGTCGTAGCAGAAGGGAATCTGCACCAGGTTGCCGAGCGATGCCAGGGAGGTCCGGGCACGGCTGATCTGGCCGGTTCTGGCTTTGCGATATAAAGCGGCGGCAACGCCGAGCGCTGCAGCGAACCCGCAATTCACGTCAATGGTTCCGACGTGAGCGTGTTCCTCTGGCGTTGCCATGCCGCCGCCGAAGCGCAGCATGATGCCGGTGCCGGCCTGGATCAAGTCGTCGTAGCCGAGATAATCGGTCCGCGGGCCGCGACGCGGTCCGCCAAAGCAATCCAGTTGACAGAAGATCACGCCAGGGTTGACAGCCTGGAGACTCGCTTCGTCAAGACCCAAAGGTGCCAGTTGACGATCCGGTGCATTCATCACGATCACATCAACCGAACGAACCAATTGGTTAAACACCTCGCGTCCGTCGGGGTGGTTCAGGTCGACCAGGACGCTTTGCTTGCCGCGGCCCGAAGACATGCCAAAGACCACTGTGTTCCAGGGATCATAGTTGGGCGTTACGGGGTCGAGCTTGATAACCTCGGCGCCGAACCGGCCGAGGTAGGAGGTCGAATGCGGACCCGCGATGACGTTGGTCAGATCGAGGACACGCACACCGTCAAGCCAGCCGCCAACATGCTGTTCAGATGGGGGTGGGAGTGCCGTGGGCGCGCACTCATCCAGGATGGCCAGGGCTTCTTCGAGACTCACCGTGCGGCGTGCGTCGGGCGAGAGCATCAGTTCGGCACTGTCTTCCAGCCAGGCGATCGCGCCAGGCTGTTTCATGTTGCCATACTGGTGGTCGTCGACATCGACCACCAGACCAGCGGCGTTGGCGTGCTCGTCGTGCAACCACTCCTGAGTCGAGCGGTGGGGTGCCCCGGGAAAACGGCCTTCGCCGAAAATTTTTTCCCACTCGGCTGCTGTCTTGGTCAGGAACACCTCCTTCATGCGTGCCGAAATGCGCCGGGCCCAATGGTCGGGCAACGGGTAGACACCGAGTGAGGCATCCCCCTCCCATTGAGAGATAGGAAGGTATGGGTCGCTCACTGTCGACAGCCCGGCAGATAGCATTTCCTCGTACAAGCCCATCGCCTGAAGGCAACGCCTGGCGTGCGAGCGGTGTGACGGGCATACCGCATAGAACTTGCGACCGTCCGCGCACTCGTACGTGCGGTAAAAGGGGTCGAGATATTCTTGCAGTTCTTCGTAGCTGAGGTTCATCGGAAGATTTTCCGACCGCCGCCGCTCAATTTCCTTTTCGCGCAAGGTCTTGTAGCGTTCGGGATAACCGTCGATCTTGATCGAGTTGTAAGACAGCCCCTCCATCACCGCCGCGGCCAGAGGCACCTCGATTTGATCACCCACTCCCGTGCGCTCCCGCGCTTGCAGAGCGAGTGCCACCGCGGAGACAGCCAGCATGGTGCCGTAGGACGAGGCTAGCGGCAGCGGCGAAAAGCTCGGGTTTATCCCCATCAGTACGCGGTTCTGACCCATATCGGTGAATACCCCGGAGGCCGACGCAATGATCGGCTCGAGGGCGCGCCAGTGACGACGCAACTGGTCGTTGCTGGCGAAGCCAGGGATGGACAGCGTGATGAGCTCGGGCCTTTGACGACGCAGCTCGGCGAAGTCCAGGCCCAACCGGGTCATGACGCCCGGCCGGAAATTCTCGATCACGATATCGGCACGCGCGATGAATGCCATGGCCGCCTCGCGCCCCTGCGCGGACTTCAGGTCAAGCTGCAAGCAATACTTGTTGCGGTTCAGTACGGCATTGGCCGGGCTGTCCCAAAGCGGCCCAGCAGGGGGATCGATGTGAATGACGGTGGCGCCGAGATCCGCCAGGATCATCGCCACGGCCGGGCCGGCGATGTACTGGCCAAAGTCGATGACTTTCACGCCGCTAAAAGGCAGTTGATTGTGCTTTCCCATGGCTCACCGACTCATCTCCAGGACCTGCAGATCTTCCGAAACGCAGGTCATCATTGTGGTGGGTCGCCGCCCGCACCAATCAACCGCATTTCGAATGCGAGGCGAGTGGCCGTGGCGACGAACTGGGATCACTGTCGGATACAACGGGGAGCCGGTAAAGCAATAAAAAAAACGAGGATGGGGCTATTTTATTTATGGCTGAGGCCGGCGGAGTGAACGCGCAGGAAAATGGCCAGTCGATCACTGGCAGCCCGGCGAAATGGACGTGCGATGTCAACCTGGTTGATCAGTTCCGCGCACGCCCCTCTTGGGCCTTCGCACTCAACCAGGCCACGAATGCCGCGGCATCAGGGTTGACGATGCTGTGAGGAGAATAGACCAGGTAGAAAGCTTCACTGGTCGTAAGCTGGGATTTGAAAGGCGCTATCAGTTGCCCAGTGTCCAGCATCGACTGGACCAGCGACGAGCGCGCCAAGGCCACCCCTTGACCAAGCTCGGCCATTCTCAAAGCAGAGATCAAGGTATCGAACTGCATTCCCTTCGAAGAGTCGACCTGTCCCGCGCCTGCTTTCTTCAACCAGTATCCCCAGCCCTCCTCGTAGCCCAGGACGTGGAGTAGTTCGTGGTGACGGAGATCCTTCGGGGTAGCCAGTGGCGTCTGTTCGGAGGGCAAGAATGGGGCGCAGACCGGCAGCAACGTATCCCAGGTCAGCCGCTCGGCCTTGAGTCCCGTCCATTCTCCATGTCCATAGCGGATTTCCATATCGGCTTCGACGTCGGTCACGCTCGAATCGCCCCCCCATATGTTGCTGGTGATACGCAGATTGACCTCGGGGTGGCGTTCACGAAAGTCGGGTAAGCGCATTGCCAGCCAATGGGTAAAAAACACCAGGCTGACCCGAACGGTAAGGACTCTGCCGTGACCTTGCCCGAAGATTTCTTCAGTTGCGGCCGCCAGTCGCTCTACGGCCTCGTGGACAACCGGCAAATAGGCTAGCCCGGCCTCAGTGAGCTCGAGTCCTCTTGGCAAACGCTTAAAGAGGACTGCCCCCAACTGCGACTCGAGTCCCTTCACCTGTTGGCTTACCGCCGCCTGGGTCAGGCTCAACTCTGTCGCCGCATGGGTGAAACTGAGATGCCGGGCAGAGGATTCGAATGCGCGCAACCAGTTAAGGGGAGGTAATCGTTTTCTCATTCTGCAGACCGTTTGACTAAAGCTGTCCGACTTCGTGGATTAGTTGCGTGTTGCGGCCATTCAAGATCCACTAGACCCGCGGACGCTGCGGCGTTCCCAGGCGTCGACGAGTGCGTGCTCACTCTCTCCAATTGGGCAATCGAACGTATGTTAGCGCGGAATTTCGAACACTCTGAAATGACAAGCCTGGTGGGGCGGTTTCAAGAGCGAAGTGCAACACGGCCACGGGAGTGTTGCCCTTCCCGATGCGAGACGCTCGCATGGGCATTATCGATTCCAGCGACATTGCAACGCTCAAGCTGGGTCTCCTGCGATCAAACCATATCCGATGAAACGGCCACACTTTGGTTATCAGCGTGATAGGGGACTTTAGTCCAAGGGCGGGGGCGTGTTTTGGGGCGGGAGTCGATCTCCCCGACCGCAGGTGCGTCAACTACTGGGAAGCCGAACGTTCCTCCTCAGGCCGATAGCGTGACGCGCTTTTTTTCGTGCATCACGGAAAGCCGCTGGGTTACGTGAATCGGGCTCTTCGCGCCCGCGTAGCAAAGTGGGCATCAACAGGATACCTCTCAGCGAAAATAGAACGACTCAACGGCAAGCCCGATCGCCCGCTTGTCTATGTCCGGCTTGAGTATCGATAATCCCCAAAGCCCTCCCTCGACGCGTTCTGCACCACTAACGGACAGCCGGGAAAGACGAGGATGAGAAAGCCGACCCGCGATGGTCGGCTTTTTTGTTGACGGGGCGTATCCCGAAAACATAGCCTCCCGGCGATCTGCTAGGTTATTCCCTCACGATTGAAGCAACCTTGCAAGGTGCTGAATGCGATCACTTAGAGTAGACCTAGGTCCAAGCGGACGCTGTGACCTATATCACCGGACGGACTGAGTTTCATCCAGTTTCACCGGCTTGGTACGGCCGCCGATGACTTGGCGAGCGTGCTTAAAGATGTAGTGCGTTCCGGCGAGGTGATCGCCGTCATCGAGCCGCCCCGCGCAGAGCTGGCACCGGAAGTAGCTGACGCGAAGAAGCCGGGAACGGTTGATCAGCTATGGGCCGAGCTCGATAGTCGGATAAAGGACCAGCCTGAGGCGCTGCAGGACAAGCTGCGGGCAGTATTCTCCGACCGAGTGCTGGCCCTTTACCAGCGCGAGGTGGTGCGCGAACAGGCGGCTTACATCGCCGAGGCAGTGGCCGGACGCGAACAGGCCGCCAAAGACGCGCGGCACTCGCTGGCCGAGCACGACGAGGCCCGCCCGTCAGCGTTGCGGCGTCTCATCAGTGACAAGTGGGAGCAGGAGCGCAGAGCGCTCGCGATCGAGGCAGATCGGGCGGACGCTGCGCTCAGGGCGATTCGCAAGCGGGCCGAGGCCTACGGCACGGGCGACACCGCCTGGGTAACGGGTCTGCCGTTCCCGAACACGGTCGCCCAGGAGCGCGTGCAGGCCCGACAGCCCGAACTGGCGAAGGCAGCAGTCAAGGCTCAACGACAGGTCAACGAACAGGCCAGTGCCGCGCGGTCTCGTCAGTTCGAACAGCAGCGTCAGCGGGACCGGGGCCGGAATCACGACGAGCCCGAACGCCAGGGCTGAATGGGCTTCCGCGTAGCGCTCATGTACTGCTTGATTTCTGACGTTCCAAAGGCGATCAGGTTAAGCATCGCAACGCCGAGGCGCCTCGCAAACTCACTCGTCCAGCTCGAGTTTCAGCACATATCCCGAAAACATAGCCTTCCGATGATCTGCTACGTTTACGCCGTCACACGGATAGAGACCATCGTATGCCCTGGGACACGCTAGAAATTCCGCTGGAGTGCAGCTGGCAGTGCACGCTGCATGCGGCCAGCCAGTATCACAGCATGGAGCGAGAACGGCGCAGTAGCCTGTTTTGGGATCGAGATAGCAGCCGCTCGCGAGGCTGGTCGTTCATGAGGGACGACAGGCGGGACGAAGAAGAAGACGCGCGCAGGCAGCTTGAACAGGACCGGAAAGACTTCGACCGGTATTTCCGTCCCCGCTGGGATCTGCGAACGATCACGGGCGGTCAGGCTCTACGCGAAATCCAGACCTATGTCAGGGATGCGCTGGGTCTCCCGCACTGGAACCTGCCGACCGACAACGCGAGTATCGAGCGCGTTCTCAGGCAGGCGGTGAAAGATGGGCGGCTCGTCCCGGTGGTCCACCGTGACCGGCGTTCCGCGCTGGGGCGTGTGTACAGCCCCACCCCTGCACCGCTGCGCTGGCCGTCATCAGGGGGTGGAGGTGGAACCTACTGGAGCCGCTCACCCAATCTGTTCCCGCCCGGCATCACCTCATTCATCGGCGAGCCGGTCCTGTCAGGCCCGTACGATCCGGCCACGTGGGAATCGCGACTGGTCGCCGCGCGCGCTGCGATCGGCGGCAGTAGCAGTGGCGGCGCCCTGCTTGGGGTAGTCGAGGCCGTGGCCGGTGCACTTGTCGGCGGCAACGCGGACATGGGCGAAGGTGATGGTGTGGCCGAGGGGTTCGCTGAATCGGCAGAGGGTACATCGACGCCGCTCGGTGACGCGCAGCCGTTCGAATACACACCGGACGCGGTAAGCGGTGACGTTGAAGAGCTGGCGGCCTCTATGAATAGTCCGAAGTTTGCCGCGAAGATGCTTGGTTACGACCAGAACACTTTCAGCAAAATGCTGCACCTCCTCAAGCCAGAGAACGGACTGCGCCCATCGGATAACGTGATCTTCCACGACGACGGAAGCGTCGAATCCAACGGACAACTGCTCGATGACAACATCCACAACTATGCGCCCTGATTCCTCAAGTACCTGGCCGCTTGCTCATGCGACGTTCTACATCAATGGGGACGCCGTATCGCCGGACTTTTGGACCGACTATTTCGGCGTGACGCCGAGTCGGAGCAGAACGAAGGGAGAGCCGTACCTTTATCCATCTGGCAAGCTCAGCGACCATCCGGCGAAACGTGGCTCCTGGGCAGTTGAAAGCGAGCGCGCTGTGCAAAGCAATCTGTTGGAACCGCATCTCCGGTACCTGATAAAGACGCTCGCCTTGCCTCGTCACGGTCTTCGCGATCTCGTTTGCCGGGACGGGGTAGCTATGTCGATCTGGTGCTACTGGATGAACGAGACCGGGGACCGAATGCCCGATGTGCCGGACGACATCCGCGCGATGATGGAAGCGATGGGCGGCACCATCGAGATTGACGAGTACCGATAAACAGGAGAAGGCCCCCACGATGTTTGATTTTAAGAATGCCAGCAAGCAGGATCTCAAAGCGGAGTACAACCGCATCGCCCGCGAAATCGGTGACGACCGGTTCTTCACGAAAAAGGAGCTGATCACCTCCCTGAAATTCTCATGGATGGTGAGCAGGTTTTAGCTTTTGCTTCAGGGCTTATGGACGGCAACACCTGGCTGATTGCGTTGACTGACCATCGCGTGATCTTCCTTGATAAGGGACTTCTGTTCGGACTAAAGCAGATCTCTATCAACCTGGACAAGATAAACGCGGTATCTGGCAGCACGGGGCTTGTGTTCGGGACGATCCGCATCGAGGACGCGGCCAGTGAGCGCGTAATCAAGAATGTCCCGAAGAAGTCGGTAGCCGGCTTCACCAACAAAGTACGCGACGCCTTGAACGCATACCGAAGTCCCGCCCCTGTCGCTGTGCCGACAGAGACCAATGCAGTGCAGACAGATGATATTGTTTCAAAGCTGGAACGGCTGGCCGGCCTACGGGAGCGCGGTATTCTGACCGAGGCAGAGTTTGTTGAGCAGAAGACTCGGATGCTTGCCCGGTGAGCTTGTACGAATGGCGACGAACCTGGCTATCGGCCTCGCGCTGCTCACCGGTCGTCCTGCATACCGCCACAATGAAGGCCGCGCAATTGATAACGTGCAAACATGTCTCGTCGTGCGACCTATGATGTAGGGGACACCCTTACGTCAGAGGCAAGCCACGACGAGGCGGGATGTGCTAGGGGCTGGGCGGCGCGAGGCCATGCGGCGAGCTGCGTACAGCCTTGCCGACAGCGGCAACTATGCACACTGTCAGGCGGTTGAAAAAACGCTTCGCGCCCGTTATGGCGTGCTTGATTCCCGCCAGCTGCTCGCCAATCCGATCGTGCGCGCCACAATTGATCAACGCTGCAACGCCGCGCAGCCGAAACATCACGCAGCATGACGAGCAACGAACGCAGACCTAACCGGCAGCCCATGGCCGCATGCCGCGCCTATGTCCTTGCCGCGACCCTTTTATCGTTGATCGCTATTGGCTCGATTCTGGCCGAGGGGTGGGCATCGCTGGGCGAGTGTCGATAGGGCGTCATCTATACGGAAGGGCTCGCCGGAGTGATCCGCGCGGGCCTTTCTTTTCTGATTTCGAATTCTGATGGTCACGGGAACGGCCCGTTGATCCTCGTTCATCGCCAGCGCACCTAAAATGGGTAGCTAGATGGGTAGCTAGCGCGAAAAATAGGCCATTTTTTTAGCCACTATCCTTGCTGGATAAGGATTTTGGCAATTACATCAAAACAATGTCGTACTGCTCCTGACTCAAATTCGACTCCACCTGCAACGACACCGGCTTGCCGATGAAATCGATCAGCATCGCCAGATGCTGCGACTCTTCCTCGAGAAACAGATCGATCACCTGCTGCGAAGCGACCACGCGAAACTCGCGCGGATTGAACTGCCGCGACTCGCGCAAAATCTCCCGCAACACGTCATAGCACACCGTGCGCGCAGTCTTCACTTGCCCCTTGCCCTGGCAAATCGGGCAAGGCTCGCACAGCACATGCGCGAGCGACTCACGCGTACGCTTGCGCGTCATCTCGACAAGCCCGAGTTGCGAGAAACCATTGACGGTCACCCGCGTGCGATCGCGCGACAACGCCTTCTTCAATTCGCCTAGCACCTGGTCGCGATGCTCGACGTTTTCCATATCGATGAAATCGATGATGATCACGCCGCCAAGATTCCTTAGCCGCAATTGCCGCGCGATGGTATGCGCGGCTTCGAGGTTGGTCTTGAAGATCGTGTCGTCGAAGTTGCGCGCGCCGACGTAACCGCCGGTGTTCACATCGATCGTCGTCATCGCCTCGGTCTGGTCGATCACGAGGTAGCCGCCCGACTTCAGATCCACGCGACGCGATAGCGCGCGCTGAATCTCGGCCTCGATGTTGTACAGATCGAACAGCGGCCGCTCGCCGGTGTAGTGGTGCAGCTTCGACGATACCGCCGGTGTGAACTCGGCCGCGAAATCGGCGAGCATCTGATGCGTCTCGCGCGAATCGACCTGGATGCGCGACGTCTCATCGTTGACGAAATCGCGCAGCACGCGCTGCGCGAGATTCAGATCCTGGTAGAGCAGGCTTGTGGGCGGCATGCGCTGGGCCTGCGACAGAATCGTCGCCCACGTCTTGCGCAGATACGCGACGTCGGCTGCGAGCTCTTCGCTGGTCGCATCCTCGGCGATCGTGCGCACGATGTAGCCGCCTTTCTCGTCGGCGGGCAGCACGGCGGTCAGACGCGCACGCACGGCCTCGCGCTCGGCTTCGCTCTCGATTTTCTGCGAGATGCCGATGTGCGGCTCCTGCGGCAGATACACGAGCGTGCGCCCGGCGATGCTCACTTGCGTGGACAGCCGCGCGCCCTTGGTGCCGATCGGGTCCTTGACGACCTGCACCATCAGCGTCTGACCTTCGAAGACGATCTTTTCGATCGGCTGATGCGGTGTTTGATGTTGCGCTTCGCCGGCGATGCGCGGATGCCAGATGTCGGCGACATGAAGAAACGCGGCGCGTTCGAGGCCGATGTCGATGAACGCCGATTGCATGCCGGGCAGCACGCGCACGACCTTGCCGAGATAGACATTGCCGACGCGGCCGCGCGACAGCGTTCGTTCGACATGAAGTTCCTGGACGGCGCCCTGTTGAACGAGCGCGACGCGCGTTTCCTGCGGCGTGACATTGATCAGGATTTCTTCATTCATGGTGTTGTTCTAGAAGTCGATGCGCGCTGCACGCAGGAGGGCAGCGGTTTCAAAAAGCGGCAAACCCATGATACCCGAATAGGACCCGTCTATATGCTCGATAAACTCCGCCGCGCGTCCCTGCACGCCATACGCCCCCGCCTTGCCGAGCGGCTCACCGCTCGCCGCGTAGCGACGCAACGCGTCTGCGTGCACTGCAGCAAAACGCACCTTCGAGACCGACAACGCCGCGGGCAGCAGCGCGCCGTTGGCATCGATCACGGCGAGCGCGGTCAGCACTTCGTGCGTGCGGCCCGCGAGACGTGTGAGCATCGCGACCGCATCGTCGGCATCGATGGGCTTGCCGAGAATCGCGTCGTCGATCGTGACAGTGGTGTCCGCGACGAGGATCGGCCGCACCTCGTGACCGCCGTCGAGGAGCCGCGCGCGGGCCGCATGCGCCTTCGCGATGCACACGCGCTGCACGTAGTCGCGCGCGTGTTCGCCGGGCCGTTCCGCTTCGAGCGCTTCGGCGTCTTCATCGGGGCGCGGCAGCAGCAATTCGAAACGCACGCCGAGCTGTTGCAGCAGCTCCTGGCGGCGCGGACTTTGCGAGGCGAGGTAGACGAACGGATGCAGCGAAGCGGAAGGCGTGGGCATGAACGGGTCTCGATAGAGCGGGAAACGGACGGCGTGGGGTGGTGAACGCGGGTGGGCGTGGAAGAGCGAGCGGGGCGAGGTTGAGCCGGTGATCCGATCGATGCGCTGCATCCAATAGCGGCATCGACGCACAGCGCGTCGGGCGCATCATCGCATGAAGCGGCCGCAATACGCTTAAGCGTATGGAGCAGAGCGCGCGCGACGCGTCAGCAGCAACGAATCGTTGCCAAGTGTCGCCGCGCGAGGCTTCAGCACCTACGCGCGATGATACGGATGATTTTGCGTGATGCTCCACGCCCGATAAAGCTGTTCGGCCAGCAGCACGCGCACCATCGCGTGCGGCAGCGTGAGGCTCGACACGCGCAGCATCATATCGGCGCGTGCCTTCAGCTCGGGATCGAGCCCGTCCGCGCCGCCGATCAGAAAGGCCACGTCGCGGCCGTCTTGCTGCCAGCCCGGCAACGCGCCCGCGAGCTGCATCGTGGTCCAGTCCTTGCCGCGTTCGTCGAGCGCGACGATGCGTGCGTTCTTCGGCAACGCGGCTTCGATCTTCTGCCGTTCGGCGGCCATCACGCTTTCGGCCGAACGGCCCGACGAGCGCTGCTCCGGTTTGATCTCGCGCAGCTCGATGCGCAACTCGGGCGGCATGCGTTTCGCGTATTCGTCGAAGCCGGTCGAGATCCAGTCCGGCATCTTGTGGCCGACGGCGAGGATGTGCAGTTTCATCGCGAGGACAGTAGCGCTGTGCCCGACAAGGCCCGCTTACTTGCGGCGCGCCGTGGTCTTGCGCGCGGGCTTCGCGGCCGGCGCTTCCTCGTCTTCCTCGTCGTCGGGCTCGCTTGCGCGCGCGCCGCCGAACGGATTCGGCGTCGACAGCTTGATGCGCACCGGCTTGTCGCCCCAGATTTCCTCGAGGTTGTAGTACTGGCGCAGGGCCGGCTGCAGGATGTGCACGATGGCGTCGCCGCAATCGACCAGCACCCATTCGCCGATATCCTCGCCCTCGGTGCTGATGATCTCGCCGCCGGCTTCCTTCACGCCTTCGCGCACGCTCGACGCGAGCGCCTTGGTTTGCCGGTTCGACGTGCCGCTCGCGACGATCACGCGATCGAACAGCGAGGTCAGGTGGCTGGTGTTGAACACTTTGATGTCTTGCGCCTTGACGTCTTCGAGAGCGTCGACGATTACGCGTTGCAGTTTGCGAATATCCATGGAGTTACCGGTGGTACAGATGATGTTGAAGAATATAGTCCCACACCGCGGCGGGGACATGACTTGCGGCCTGATCCTGTGCGCTGCCCGCACCCGCGTGGGCGAGCCGCTGCTTGACCTGCTCGCGCAGATGCGCGCGAATGTCGGTGGCTGAAACGTTGAACGCGAGCGTCGTGTCGATCAGCAGATGGCCGCAGGGTGTGGCCTGCAGCACGTCGGCGCGCGCACGGCGCGCGGCGATTTCCTGGGCGACCGCGGGGGCGACCGACGCGAGGTCGAAGCCGGGCCGCGTGGCCGCGCCGATATGCGCGAGCTCGAACAGGCGCCGCCAGTCGCGCCACGTGTCGAGATGCACCAGTTGATCCGCGCCGATCAGCAGCGTGATCGATGCGTCGTCGCCTTCGCGCTCGCGCCAGCATTGCAGCGTCTCGACCGTGTAGGTCGCGCCATCGTGCTCGATTTCGTCGGTCGCGACGCGTACCGTCACGCCGGGGATCGCGAGCGACGCGGCCGCCGCGCGCGTCATCGCCAGCCGATGTTCGGCGGGCGACACGTCGGCTTTCTGCCACGGCTGGCCGGCCGGCAGCAGCACCAGTTCGGTCAGCCGCAGCACGTCGGCGAACCGCCGCGCGAGCGCGAGGTGGCCGTCGTGGATCGGATCGAAAGTGCCGCCCAGCAGACCGATCCGGCGAGGCAGGGCGACAGGGTGAGCGTTAGGCTTCAGGTGAGGATCCTTTGTCGTGACCGTAAGCGAGACAGGTGGCGCGTCACACCCACTCGCGCGGCACGAGGAAATCGCTGTACAAACGCGCTTCCGGCGTGCCCGGCTCGGGGTGCCAGTCGTAGCGCCAGTTCACCACGGGCGGCATCGACATCAGGATCGATTCGGTGCGTCCGCCGCTCTGCAGCCCAAACAGTGTGCCACGGTCGAAGACCAGATTGAACTCGACGTAGCGGCCGCGCCGGTAGGCCTGGAACGCGCGCTCGGCTTCGCCATACGGCGTATTGCGGCGCCGCTCGATGATCGGCAGGTACGCCTTGAGAAAGCCTTCGCCGACGCTTTTGAGCATCGCGAACGAGTGCTCGAAGCCCGGCGCCGAGAAATCGTCGAAGAAAATCCCGCCAATGCCGCGCGGTTCGTTGCGGTGCTTCAGGAAGAAATACTCGTCGCACCAGCGCTTGAAGCGCGGGTACAGGTCCGCGCCGTACGGCACGAGCGCGTCGCGGCACACCTGATGGAAATGCCGCGCGTCCTCTTCGTAGCCGTAGTAGGGCGTCAGGTCCATGCCGCCGCCGAACCAGAACACCGGCTCTTCGCCTTCCCTCGTCGCGACGAGCAGGCGCACGTTCATGTGCACGGTCGGGCAGTGCGGATTGTGCGGATGCAGCACGAGCGACACGCCCATCGCCTCGAAGGCGCGCCCGGCCAGTTGCGGCCGCGCGGCGCTCGCCGAGCCCGGCAGCGCGTCGCCCGCGACGTCCGAGAAGCCGATGCCCGCGCGCTCGAAGAACTGGCCGCCTTCGAGAATCCGCGTGACGCCGCCGCCGCGCAGCTTCTCGCCGGGCGCGCGCTGCCACGCGTCGGTAGCGAACGCGGTGCCGTCGAAGGCGCCGAGCGTGTCCGCGATATGCGATTGCAGGCCTTGCAGCCAGCTGCGCACGGCTTGTGCGTCGTAGCTCGAATTGCTCATGAATGCAGGTGCTGGGGCGGCACGCTCGTCGTGCCGCGGGTTCTTCGAAAGAAAGCGATGGCCGCGTTCGCGCTGGATGTCTGCGCACTCGGACCGCTGGTTCGGATTGCCTGGTTGCCGGAGGCAAACTGGGAGGCGGCTTGCCGCTTCAGTCGATTCGCGGGCTCCGTGCCCGTCTGCCGCGACGAGCGGGAAAGATTGAGTGTAGCGCGCGTCGTGTAACGTGCCCGCACTGCGGCGCCTGTGGCACCGGCAGTGCGCCGCCCGCACGGCGTCCAGCGCTAGCGAAGCTTACTTGCCGTCGTGCTTGCGGTTGAGCGCGCGATAGCCGATGTCGCGGCGATACTGCATGCCGTCGAACGCGATCTGGTTGATCGTGTGGTACGCGGCCGCGCTGCGCGGTGCGCACCGAATCCGCGAGACCGACGACGCACAGCACGCGCCCGCCCGAGGTGGTCAGCTTGCCGTCCGTCAGCGTGGTGCCGGCGTGGAACGTGACCGAATCCGCGGTTTCGGCGGGAATGCCGTTGATGCGGTCGCCCTTCCTCGGCGTGTCCGGGTAGTTGTGCGCGGCGAGCACGACACCGAGCGCGGTGCGGCGGTCCCATTCGAGCTCGACGGTGTCGAGCGTGCCGGCGATCGCGTGTTCCACCACCTTCGAATAGTCGCCTTTCAGACGCGCCATGATCGGCTGCGTTTCGGGGTCGCCCATCCGGCAGTTGAATTCGAGTGTCTTCGGGTTGCCTTGCGCGTCGATCATCAGGCCCGCGTACAGGAAGCCGGTGTAGCGGATACCTTCCTTCTCCATGCCGCGCACGGTCGGCAGGATGATTTCGCGCATCACGCGCGCATGCAGTTGCGGCGTGACGATCGGCGCGGGCGAGTAGGCGCCCATGCCGCCCGTGTTCGGGCCCTGGTCGCCGTCGAGCAGACGCTTGTGATCCTGGCTCGACGCGAGCGCGAGCACGTGCTTGCCGTCCACCATCACGATGAAGCTCGCTTCCTCGCCGGCGAGGAACTCCTCGATCACGACGCGCGCGCCGGCGTCGCCGAGCTTGTTGTCCGACAGCATCATGTCGACCGCGGCGTGCGCTTCTTCCAGCGTTTGCGCGACCACCACGCCCTTGCCGGCGGCGAGGCCGTCGGCCTTGATCACGATCGGCGCGCCCTTGGCGTCCAGATACGCGTGCGCGGCGGCGACGTCGGCGAAGGTTTCGTACTCGGCCGTCGGGATGCCGTGGCGCTTCATGAACGCTTTGGCGAAATCTTTCGAGCTTTCGAGCTGGGCGGCCTCTTTGGTCGGCCCGAAGATCTTCAGACCGCGCGAGCGGAACAGGTTGACGATGCCTGCCGCGAGCGGCGCTTCCGGCCCGACCAGCGTGAACGCGATCTGTTCTTGTTCGACGAAATCCGCGAGCGCGGCCGGCTCGGTGATGTCGATGTTGAGCAGACGCTCATCCTGAGCGGTGCCGCCGTTGCCCGGCGCGACGTAGACGAGCTGGACCCGCGGCGATTGCGCGAGCTTCCATGCGAGCGCATGTTCGCGACCGCCGGAACCGACGACGAGTAACTTCATGTGAATCCCCGAGACTTGAAAACCATAAACGGCCGAGCGGTGTGCTCAGCCGTGCAATAAACCATCAACAGCAAGGGCAAACGACGTCAGAGCCCGGCGCGCCATCACTCGCCGGCGATCGACGCGTTTGTATAGACTTCCTGCACGTCGTCCAGATTTTCCAGCGCGTCGAGCAGCTTCTGCATTTTCACGGCATCGTCGCCGGTGAATTCGACTTCGGTCTGCGGCTTCATCGTGACTTCGGCCAGTTCGGCCTTGAAGCCCGCCGTTTCGAGTGCAGCCTTCACTTTCGAAAAATCGTTCGGCGGGCACAGCACCTCGATACTGCCGTCCTCGTTCGTCACGACATCGTCGGCGCCCGCTTCGAGCGCGGCTTCCATCAGCGCGTCTTCGGCGGTGCCGGGAGCGAACAGAAACTGGCCGACGTGATCGAACATGAACGACACCGAGCCGTCGGTGCCCATGTTGCCGCCGTTCTTCGAGAACGCGTGACGCACTTCCGCGACCGTGCGGGTGCGGTTGTCGGTCATCGTGTCGACGATCACGGCCGCGCCGCCGATGCCGTAGCCTTCGTAGCGGATTTCCTCGTAGTTCGCGCCGTCCGCGCCGCCGACACCGCGCTGGATCGCGCGATTGATGTTGTCTTTCGGCATGTTGGCGTCGTACGCCTTGTCGACCGCGAGCCGCAGACGCGGGTTCGAGTCAATTTCGCCGCCGCCCAGACGGGCCGCAACCTGGATTTCCTTGATGAGCCGCGTCCAGACCTTGCCGCGCTTGGCATCGGCCGCTGCTTTCTTATGCTTGATGTTGGCCCATTTCGAATGACCCGCCATACTTTTCTCCGTCGCGCGCGCCAGCGGGGCGCACGCATAGTGCAATTGTCGTTGCGATGTCGGGCGCCTCGCGTGTTGCGCCTCGATGTCAATCCGTCAGGCGAAAGGCTGCCGGCCGCTCGTGCTTGTTGCTCCTGTTGGCCGATCGAGGCGGCCACCTGTGCCGCCGATCTCAGCCTGGCCGTTCCCGCGCGTCGTTCCGCGCTTGCCCGCCGGTAGGCGTTCGTGCCGGTTCGTGCTGGATCGGCCGGCCAGACGGGGCCGCAGGGCGGCGGCGCGATGGAGCGGGGCAGCTTGCGCGGCCAGGCGCCGCATGACCCGGTGCGAAGGCGCGGGGCGCCAGTCGAAATTGCAGGCGGCGGTGCGAGTGATCGTGCGGGTCGAGCCGCTCCGTCGAGCGGATGCGAATTTTATCATGCCGCGAGGGTGCGGCAGAGGGGGCCGCGCCGCGAAACCGGCCGCAAATGCAATGAAGTCGACGCGAAAATGAATGGAGGCGGCGCGGATGTGTCGCCGGGAGGGCCGGATGCGGGCGAAAGCGGGGCCGGTTCGGGAGCGGCGGCATCGCCAGGCCACCCCCGCTGGCCCTCGGCGGGTCAGTTCTTCGTACCGAACAACCGGTCGCCCGCGTCGCCCAGGCCCGGCACGATGTACGCATGCTCATTCAGATGCGAATCGAGCGACGCGATGAACAGCTTGACGTCCGGGTGCGCGTCCTGGAACACCTGCACGCCCTCGGGCGCGGCGACGAGCGCGAGGAACATGATGTTCTCGGCGGCCACGTTGCGGCGCTTGAGCACATCGACCGCGTGCACGGCCGAGTAGCCGGTCGCGACCATCGGATCGCAGAGGATGAACACGCGGTCTTCGAGGTCCGGCAGCCGCACCAGGTATTCGACCGGCCGATGATCCTCCGCGCGATACACGCCGATATGGCCGACGCGCGCCGACGGCACCAGCTCGAGCAGGCCGTCCGACATGCCGACGCCCGCGCGGAGCACCGGCACGATCGCGAGCTTCTTGCCGGCGATCACCGGCGCATCGATCTCGACGAGCGGCGTGGTGATGCGGCGCGTCGTCATCGGCAGGTTGCGGGTGATTTCGTAGCCCATCAGCAGCGTGATTTCGCGCAGCAGTTCGCGGAACGTGCGCGTCGACGTGTCCCGGTCGCGCATGTGCGACAGCTTGTGCTGGATCAGCGGGTGATCGAGGATGAAGAGATTGGGGAAACGGCTGTCCTGGGTCATGGCGGGCTCGCGCGCGGCGGCAAGGTGGATCGGTTCGGCGCGCTCATCCGTTGGCTCCGTGCGCGCCGGAAGGTCGGACGAACGGTGGAAAAGCGCGCTACCGCGCAAGTTTACCGAAAGAGTACCGCCCGGCGATACCTGAGATTGCAGCGACGCGGCACAGTCCGACACCGATTCTTCTAGAATCTGGGGAAACTTCCAGGAGGGCATCCACATGGACATGGGAATCGCAGGACGTAGCGCGCTGGTTTGCGCGGCGAGCAAAGGTCTGGGACGCGGCTGCGCGGAAGCGCTCGCCGCCGAGGGCGTCAACCTGACGATCGTCGCGCGCACCGCCGAAACGCTCGAAGCGACCGCCGAGGCGATCCGCAAGCAGAGCGGCGTCGAGGTGAAGACCGTCGCATGCGACATCACCACGCCTGAAGGGCGCGCGGCCGCGCTCGCGGCCTGCCCGCAGCCGGACATTCTCGTCAATAACGCGGGCGGCCCGCCGCCGGGCGATTTCCGCAACTTCACGCACGAGGACTGGATCCGCGCGCTCGAAGCCAACATGCTCACGCCGATCGAGCTGATCCGTCAGACCATCGACAAGATGAGCGCGCGCGGCTTCGGGCGCATCGTCAACATCACGAGTTCGGCGGTGAAGGCGCCGATCGACGTGCTCGGCCTGTCGAACGGCGCGCGCTCCGGCCTGACCGGTTTCGTCGCGGGGCTCGCGCGCAAGGTCGCGCCGACCGGCGTGACGATCAACAACCTGCTGCCGGGCCTGTTCGACACCGACCGTATCGCGGTCACATTCGAGGCGCAGGCGAAGACGCACAACATTTCGATCGACGAAGCGCGCAAGCAGCGCATGAAGACGATCCCCGCCGGCCGTTTCGGTAATCGCGAAGAATTCGGCCGCGCCTGCGCGTTCCTGTGCAGCACGCACGCGGGTTACATCACCGGGCAGAACTGGTTGATCGACGGCGGCGCCTATCCTGGTACGTACTGAGCAGGCAAGTACCGAGCCGCCGCACGCGAACGACACCCGTCACATCACAACAACGATAGTCACAACGGTTTGAGGAGTCTTACGTCATGAGCACCCGCATTGCGCTGATCGCGCACGATCACAAGAAGGACGACATCGTCAAACTGGCCGGCGAATACGTCGACACGCTCGCGCGCTGCGAGATCGTCGCAACCGGCACGACCGGCGGACGCATCAGCGACGCGCACGGCCTCACGGTCGAGCGCATGCTGTCGGGCCCGCACGGCGGCGACCTGCAGATCGGCGCGCAGCTCGCCGAAGGGCGCGTCGACATGGTGATTTTCCTGCGCGACCCGATGACGCCGCAGCCGCACGAGCCGGACATCAACGCGCTAGTGCGCGCGTGCGACGTGCACAACATTCCGTGCGCGACGAACATTTCGACCGCCCGCATGGTGCTCGACGTGCTGACGCTGCGCCTGTCCGGCGAGGCGTGAGTGCGCGCGTCGCCGCACCCACATCCATACAGATGAAGGAGACATGATGACCAAGGCGATCCGATTCGACAAAACCGGCGGCCCCGAAGTCATGAAATGGGTCGACGTCGAGGTGGGCGAGCCCGGCGCGGGCGAGATCCGCATTCGCCAGACGGCGGTCGGCCTCAATTACATCGACGTGTATTTCCGCACCGGTCTGTATCCGCTGCCGCTGCCGGGCGGGCTCGGCATGGAAGCGGCCGGCGAGGTCAGTGCGGTGGGCTCGGGCGTGACCGGTCTGAAGGTCGGCGATCGCGTGGCGTATGTCGCGCGGCCGCCCGGCGCGTATGCGCAGGAGCGCGTGCTGCAGGCCGCGCAGGTCGTCAAGCTGCCCGATGCGATCAGCGACGAGCAGGCCGCGTCGGTGATGCTGCAAGGCTTGACTGCGCAATATCTGCTGCGCCGCACGTATCGCGTGAAGGCCGGTGACACGATCCTCATTCAGGCCGCAGCGGGCGGCGTCGGCCTGCTCGTGTGCCAGTGGGCGAAGGCGCTCGGCGCGACGGTGATCGGCACGGTCGGTTCCGACGAGAAAGCCGAGATCGCGAAAGCGCACGGCTGCGATCACGCGATCGTCTATACGCGCGAGAACTTCACGAAGCGCGTACGCGAGATCACCAACGGCGCTGGCGTGCCGGTTGTCTACGATTCGATCGGCAGGGACACCTTCGAGAAGTCGCTCGACTGTCTCGCGCCGCTCGGCCTGTTCGTGAGCTTCGGCAACGCATCGGGTCCGCTGCCGCCGATCGACTCGTCGGAATTCGCGGGACGCGGCTCGCTGTTCTTTACACGACCGACGCTCTTCACCTATATGGCGAAACGCAGCGACTACGAGGCGATGTCGGCCGAGCTGTTCGACGTGCTGAGTTCGGGCAAGGTCAAGACGAGCATCAATCAGCGCTATGCGCTGCCGGACGTCGGGCAGGCGCATGCGGACCTCGAAGGGCGCCGCACGACGGGGTCGACGATCCTGCTGCCGTAAAGAAGTGGCAGCGCGGCCTCGGGCTGCGCTACACGTCATCCATCAGGGCCGTTTCATCGGGAGATGAAACGGCCTTGTCCGTTTACGCGATTTTTACGCGCACCCCCCGATCTTTGACCAGCCCTTTAGGCCGATCGGCATACCGTTCTATCCATCCAAAGTCCGTGAATGGAGAACGAGAATGGATGTGCTGTATGTCGGGGGCCTGGCGCTTTTTGCCTTGCTGACCTTTGGGCTGATTGGCGGCTGCGAGAAGCTGATGCAGTTGCGCCGCGGACAAGGAGCGCGCTGATGACCTGGATGCTGTGGCTGGCCGGCGCGTCCACCGCGCTGCTGTTCGTTTATCTCGTGTATGCGCTGCTGCGCGCGGAGGACATTGAATGAACACGAACGATGTCCTGCAGGCGAGTCTTTTTATCGTCGTGCTACTGGCCGCGGCGGTGCCGGTGGCGAGCTATCTCGGCGCCGTGATGGACGGCAGTTCGCGCGTGGTGCGCTTCGGCGCGCCGCTCGAACGGCTGCTTTACCGTATCGCGGGCGTCGATCCAGCGGCGGAAATGGGCTGGAGGCACTACGCGGTCGCCACGCTCGCGTTCAACGTGCTCGGTGCGGCGTTCCTGTACGTGCTGCTGCGCGTGCAAGGGTGGCTGCGAGGCAATCCGCAGCAGTTCGGCGCGATGTCGGTCGACAGCGCGTTCAACACAGCGGTCAGCTTCGTGACCAACACCAACTGGCAGGACTACACGCCCGAGCAGACCGTCGGCTATCTGACGCAGATGCTCGGCATGACCGTGCAGAACTTCCTGTCGGCGGCGACCGGCATCGTCGTCGTGTTCGCGTTGATGCGCGGCTTCGCGCGTCATACCGCGCAGACGATCGGCAACTTCTGGGTCGACATCACGCGCGTGACGATGTACGTCCTGCTGCCGATGGCGGCGATCATCGCCGCACTGCTGATGAGTCAGGGCGTGATCCAGAACTTCAAGGCATATCAGGAGGTGCCGACGCTGCAGACCACCACCTACGCCGCGCCGAAGCTCGACGCGCAAGGCAATCCGGTGAAGGACGCGAAGGGCGATCCGGTGACGGTCGACACGCCCGTGAAGACGCAGACCATCGCGATGGGCCCGGTCGCGTCGCAGGAAGCGATCAAGATGCTCGGCACCAACGGCGGCGGCTTCTTCAACGGCAACTCGGCTCATCCGTATGAAAACCCGACACCGTTCTCGAACTTCGTGCAGATCTTGTCGATCCTGATCATCCCGGCCGCGCTCGCGCTCGTGTTCGGCCGCGTGATTGGCGACCGGCGGCAGGGCGTCGCGGTGCTCGCGGCGATGACGATCGCGTTCGGCGTTTGCGTGTTCGGCGAGATCAGCGCCGAGCAGAGCGGCAATCCCGCGTTCACGGCGCTCAACGTCGATCAGTCGGCGAACGCGCTGCAGGCGGGCGGCAATGCGGAGGGCAAGGAAACGCGCTTCGGCATCGCGCAGTCGGGCATCTTCACGGTCGCGACGACGGCGGCTTCGTGCGGCGCGGTCGACAACATGCACGATTCGTTGACGCCGCTCGGCGGCCTGTATCCGATGCTGCTGATCCAGCTCGGCGAAGTTATCTTCGGCGGTGTCGGTTCCGGCATGTACGGGATGCTCGTGTTCGCGCTGCTCGCGGTGTTCGTCGCAGGACTGATGATCGGGCGTACTCCTGAATATGTCGGCAAGAAGATCGAGGCCTACGAGATGAAGATGGTGTCGATCGTCGTGCTGCTCACGCCGCTGCTCGTGCTGGTGGGCACCTCGATCGCGGTGCTCAGCGAGGCGGGCAAGGCCGGCATCGCAAACCCCGGCGCACACGGCTTCTCCGAGATCCTCTATGCGTTCAGCTCGGCGGCGAACAACAACGGTAGCGCGTTCGCGGGTCTCACGGTGAATACGCCGTTCTACAACTGGCTCACCGCGATCGCGATGTGGTTCGGCCGCTTCGGCACGATCGTGCCGGTGCTCGCGATCGCCGGTTCGCTCGCCGCGAAGAAGCGCATCGCCGTCACCGCCGGCACGCTGCCGACGCACGGACCGCTGTTCGTCGTGTTGCTGCTCGGCACGGTGCTGCTGGTCGGCGCGCTGACCTACGTCCCGGCGCTCGCGCTCGGTCCCGGCGTCGAGCATCTGATGATGATCGGCGTGCAGTGACCCACGGCAGCGAGCCAACGACCGAACAGGCGCTTGCACGCCGCAAGCCTGCAAGCGCCCACGGACATTCGAGGATTCAATGACTGAACATAACGCTACCCGGTCCATGTTCGACCCGGCGCTGCTGCGCCCGGCGATCGTGGACTCCTTTAAAAAGCTGACGCCGCGCACGCAGTTTCGCAACCCGGTGATGTTCTGCGTGTACGTCGGCAGCATCCTGACGACCATTCTGTGGATCGCCGCGCTCGGCGGTCAGGCCGAGGCGCCCGTGGGCTTCATCCTTGCGGTCACGCTGTGGCTGTGGTTCACGGTGCTGTTCGCGAATTTCGCGGAGGCGCTCGCCGAAGGCCGCTCGAAAGCGCAGGCCGCGTCGCTGCGCAGCGCGAAGAAAGACGTGATGGCGAAGAAGCTCAACGAGCCGCATCCGAAGTCGCCGATCCGCATCACGACCGCGACCGATCTGCGCCGTGGCGACGTCGTGCTGGTCGAGACCGGCGACGTGATCCCGGCCGACGGCGAAGTGATCGAGGGCGTCGCTTCGCTCGACGAATCGGCGATCACCGGTGAATCGGCGCCGGTGATCCGCGAGTCGGGCGGCGACTTTTCGTCGGTGACGGGCGGCACGCGGGTGCTGTCGGACTGGATCGTCGTGCGCGTCACAGCGAACCCGGGCGAGGCGTTCCTCGACCGCATGATCGCGATGGTCGAGGGCGCGAAGCGTCAGAAGACGCCGAACGAAATCGCGCTCACCATCCTGCTCGTCGCACTGACCATCGTGATGCTGCTCGCCACCGCGACGCTGCTGCCGTTCTCGATGTTCTCCGTCGAAGCAGCGAAAGCGGGCCACGTGGTGACGATCACCGCGCTAGCCGCGCTGCTCGTGTGTCTGATCCCGACGACGATCGGCGGCCTGTTGTCGGCGATCGGCGTGGCCGGGATGAGCCGCATGATGCAGGCGAACGTGATCGCGACCTCGGGCCGTGCCGTCGAAGCGGCCGGCGACGTCGACGTGCTGCTGCTCGACAAGACCGGCACGATCACGCTCGGCAACCGCCAGGCGTCGCAGTTTCTGCCGGCGCCAGGTCTGACCGAAGAAGCGCTTGCCGATGCGGCGCAGTTGTCGTCGCTTGCCGACGAAACGCCGGAAGGCCGCAGCATCGTCGTGCTCGCGAAGCAGCGCTTCAATATCCGTCAGCGCGATATGGCCTCGCTGCATGCGGTGTTTCTCGCGTTCACGGCGCAGACCCGGATGAGCGGCGTCGATCTCTCCCCCCAGGGGACTTCCTCCGGGGCGCCGAACCGTGAAATCCGCAAGGGCGCGGCCGATGCGGTCAAGCACTATGTCGAAGCGAACGGCGGCCGCTTCCCGAACGAAGTCAGCAACGCGGTCGCCGATGTCGCGCGACGCGGCAGCACACCGCTGGTGGTCGCCGAGAAAGGCGAGCAGGGCGCGCGCGTGCTCGGCGTGATCGAGTTGAAGGACGTCGTGAAGGGCGGTATCAAGGAGCGCTTCGCCGAGCTGCGCAAGATGGGCATCAAGACCGTGATGGTGACGGGCGACAACCGTCTGACCGCCGCCGCGATCGCGGCCGAAGCGGGCGTCGACGACTTTCTCGCCGAAGCGACACCCGAAACGAAGCTCGCGACGATCCGCGCTCACCAGGCCGAAGGGCGTCTGGTCGCGATGACCGGCGACGGCACCAACGACGCGCCCGCGCTTGCGCAGGCCGACGTCGCGGTCGCGATGAACACCGGCACGCAGGCGGCGAAAGAGGCCGGCAATATGGTCGACCTCGATTCGAATCCGACCAAGCTGATCGAGATCGTCGAAATCGGCAAGCAGATGTTGATGACGCGCGGGTCGTTGACCACGTTCTCGATCGCCAACGACGTCGCCAAGTACTTCGCGATCATTCCGGCCGCGTTCGCATCGACGTATCCGGCGTTGAACGCGCTGAACGTGATGCATCTGGCGACGCCGACCTCGGCAATCATGTCGGCGGTGATCTTCAACGCGCTGATCATCGTGCTGCTGATTCCGCTGGCGCTGAAGGGCGTGCGCTATCGCGCGCTAGGCGCTGCGATCCTGCTGCGCCGCAATCTGCTGATCTATGGCCTTGGCGGGATCATCGTGCCGTTCATCGGCATCAAGCTGATCGATATGGTGCTCGCCGCGTTCGGCTGGGTTTGAGCGCGCAGCGCGTCATTACGCAGCAACACAGGTGATGAAAAGGGAAAGAGACCCATCATGAAAAATCTGTTCCGTCCGCTGATCGTGATCTTCGCGGTGCTGACCGCGATCACAGGACTCGCATATCCCGCCGTGATGACCGCGTTCGGCCAGGCGGCGTTCCACGAACAGGCCAACGGCAGCCTCATCGAGCAGAACGGCAAGGTGGTCGGCTCACAGCTGATCGGCCAGCAGTTCGACGCGCCCCAGTACTTCTGGGGCCGGCTGTCGGCGACGAGCCCGATGCCGTACAACCCGCAGAGCTCGGGGGGCTCGAACCTCGGGCCGAACAACCCCGCGCTGCTCGACGAGATCAAGGGCCGTCTCGCGGCGCTGAAGGCGGCGGGCACCGACATGTCGAAGCCGGTGCCGGTCGATCTGGTCACGTCGTCGGGCAGCGGGCTCGATCCGGAGATCAGTCCGGCCGCGGCCGAGTATCAGCTCGAGCGGGTCGCGCAGGCCCGTCACCTCGCGCCGAACGACGTGCAGGCACTCGTCGAGCGCTACACGACGGGGCGCCAGTTCGGCGTGCTCGGCGAGCCGCGCGTGAATGTGCTGAAGCTCAATCTCGCGCTCGATGAAATGAAGCGCGGCTGAGACTGAACGCATCGACGACGCACCAGTGGCGATTTCGGTTCATCGATGAAACAGCGGCGTTTCGCGTGGCGCCGCGCCGCCATTTGCGGGCCGGCGCGGGCCGTGCCACCATGCAGACACCGCCGCCCGGACGACTACGACAACCACTGAGCATGAACCGCCCCGATCCTGACGAACTGCTCGACAAGCTGCAGCGCGACGAAGAAAAACGCCAGCGCGGCCGGCTGAAGATTTTCTTCGGCGCGTCGGCCGGCGTCGGCAAGACCTATGCGATGCTGCAGGCCGCGAGCCGCCGCCAGGAAGAGGGTGTCGACGTGCTGGTCGGCATCGCCGAAACGCACGGGCGCAGCGAAACCGCCGCGTTGCTCGCGGGGCTCGACGTGCTGCCGCTCGCGCATATCGAGTATCGCGGCCGCAAGCTCGGCGAGTTCGATCTCGACGCCGCGCTCGCGCGCAAGCCGCAACTGATCCTCGTCGACGAACTCGCGCATTCGAACGTGCAGGGCGCGCGTCATCTGAAGCGCTGGCAGGACGTCTACGAACTGCTCGACGCGGGCATCGACGTCTATACGACCGTCAACGTGCAGCACCTGGAGAGCCTGAACGACGTGGTCGGCCAGATCACTGGCATCCGGGTGTGGGAGACCGTGCCCGATCGCGTGTTCGATCATGCCGACGAAGTCACGCTCGTCGATCTGCCGGCCGAGGAACTGCTCGACCGCATGCGCGACGGCAAGGTCTACATGGCGCAGCAGGCCGAGCGCGCGGTGCGCAACTTCTTTCGCAAGGGCAACCTGATCGCGCTGCGCGAGCTCGCGCTGCGCCGCACCGCCGATCGCGTCGACGCGCAGATGCGCGAGTACCGCGCCGATCGTTCGATCCAGCGTATCTGGCAGGCGCGCGAGCGGCTGCTGGTGTGTGTTGGTCCTGGTCCCGAAGCGCCGGCGCTGGTGCGCTCGGCGGCGCGCCTCGCCGCGAGCCTGAAGGCCGACTGGCTCGCGGTCTATGTCGAAACGCCCGCGTTGCAGCGCCTGCCCGACGCCCGACGCGAACGCACGCTGAACGCGCTGAAGCTCGCCGCCGAACTCGGCGCGGAAACCGCGACGCTCGCCGCCACCGATGCGCTCGACGCGTTGATCGGTTACGCGCAGGCGCGCAACGTGTCGAAGCTGGTGGCGGGCGCGTCGTCGCGCACCGGCATCAGCCGCTGGCTGCACCGGCCGGTTGGCGAGCGCATCGCCGAGAAAAGCGGCGATCTCGATCTCACGCTGATTCGCGTGTCGTCGGAGCGCGATGGCGGCGAGCAGCGGCGTCTGTTGAACACGACCGCGAACGCGTGGCGCGAGGCGTTGAGCGCGGCGCGCGAGCGCCGTTCGCCGCCGCGCGCATACGCGCTCGCGCTCGCGATCGGCACGGCGATCACGCTGCTGTCGAGCCAGCTGATCGACCGCATCGATCTGACCAACCTCGTGATGCTGTATCTGCTCGGCGTGATCTTCACCGCGGTGAAGCTCGGACGCGGGCCGGGTGTCGTACTGTCGTTCGCGAGCGTCGCCGCGTTCGATTTCTTCTTCGTGCCGCCGCGCATCTCGTTGTCGGTTTCCGATACGCAGTACCTGCTGACGTTCTTCGGCATGCTGCTGACGTCGCTCGTGATCAGCCATCTGACTTCGAGCCTGCGCCGCGAGGCGAGTGTCGCGCGACGCCGCGAGCAGCGCACCGGCGCGATGTACGAGATGGCGCGCGAGATGGCCGCGGCGCTGACCACCGAGCAGATCGTCGGGATCGGCAGCCGGCACGTGAGCGAGGTGTTCGGCGCGCGCGTCGCGATTCTGCTGCCCGACAGCGTCGATAAGGTCAAACAGAAGATCGAGGACCCCGACGCGGCGATCACGCTCGAAGGCGACGCGCTCGATCTCGACGTCGGCCAGTGGGTCTACGATCAGCAGAAGCCGGCCGGCCACGGCACCGATACGCTGCCGGCCGCCGCGGCGCTGTATCTGCCGCTGAAGGCGCCGATGCGCACGCGCGGCGTGCTCGCGGCGGTCGTGCGTGACGAGCGCGAGCTGACCGTGCCCGAACAGCGCCGCATGCTCGACGCGTTCGCCGCGCAGATCGCGCTCGCGCTCGAACGCGTGCACTACGTCGATATCGCGCGCGATGCGCTCGTCCACATGGAGTCGGAGCGGTTGCGCAATTCGCTGCTGTCGGCGATTTCGCACGATCTGCGCACGCCGCTGACGACGATCGTCGGGTTTTCGTCGATGCTCGCGCAGGGGCGGCAGGCGGGACAGGGGCGGACAGAAGGCGAGGCGAATGCTTCTTTGCGGACCGACGCGCAATCCGCCGCGCGGCGTGACGACGAACTCGTCGACGCAATCCACGAAGAAGCGCTGCGCATGACCGGCATCGTCACGAATCTGCTCGACATGGCGCGCTTGCAGGCCGGCAGCCTGCAACTGAACCAGCAATGGACGCTGCTCGAGGAGACCGTCGGCGCCGCGCTGCGCGCGTGCAAGCGTGTGCTCGCGGATCGTCCGGTGCAGGTTACGCTGCCCGCCGATCTGCCGCTGCTGCATCTCGACGCGGTGTTGATGGAGCGCCTGTTCTCGAACCTGTTCGAGAACGCGGCCAAATACACGGCGTCCGGCACGCCGCTCGCGATCGGCGCGCAGCAGTTCGATGCGGACGGCACGCCGTTCGTGCGCATCACGATCGACGACAACGGCCCCGGCCTGCCCGCCGGCATGGAAGCGCGCGTGTTCGAGAAGTTCACGCGCGGCGAGAAGGAGTCGGCGAAACCAGGCATCGGCCTTGGGCTCGCGATCTGCCGCGCGATTGTCGAGGCGCACGGCGGTACAATCGGCGCGCTCAACCGGATGGCCACGGATGGCCACGTCGAGGGCGCGCGCTTCTGGTTCACGCTGCCGGTCAAGACGCCGCCCGACGCACCCGAGACGTTTGATACGCTCGAAGACGAAGGCGCAGCCACCGACACCGCCGCCGCCCTCAACCCGCTCACCCGACCCACCCATGAGTGACCTGAGCATCACCGTCGTTCTGATCGAAGACGAGAAGCAGATTCGCCGCTTCGTGCGCACGGCGCTCGAAGGCGAGGGCATCGCCGTGCACGACGCCGAGACCGGCAAGCAGGGGCTCGTCGAAGCAGCGACGCGCAAGCCCGATCTGGTGATCGTCGATCTGGGGCTGCCCGACACCGACGGCCTCGACGTGATCCGCGAGCTGCGCGGCTGGAGCGAGCTGCCGGTGATCGTGCTGTCGGCGCGTACCCAGGAAAGCGAAAAGGTCGCCGCGCTCGACGCCGGCGCCGACGATTACCTGACCAAGCCGTTCGGCGTGTCCGAGTTGCTTGCGCGGATCCGCGCGCATCTGCGGCGGCGCAATCACGGCGGCGCGAACGAATCGCCGCAGGTGCGCTTCGGTGCGGTCACCGTCGACCTCGCGCTGCGCCAGGTTACGCGCGACGGCGCCGCGGTCCATCTGACGCCGATCGAATACCGGCTGCTCGCGACGCTCGTGCGCCATGCGGGCCGCGTGCTCACGCACCGGCACTTGCTGCGCGACGTGTGGGGGCCGTCGCACGTCGAGAGTCACCACTATCTGCGCATCTACATGGCGCATCTGCGCGGCAAGCTGGAGCGCGATCCGGCGCAACCGGAGCATATCGTCACGGAGACGGGCGTCGGGTACCGGCTGGTGGGCGCGGTGTGAGTTCGTCCGCGATGCCGCTTCGTTATAATCTCGCGACGTAAGGACGACCTTGCGCCTGCATCAATCATCGGGGACGGCCCCATTTTTCATGGAGCTGTGTCGATGTCCTGGTTTCTTCTCCTGATTGCCGGTCTGCTCGAAGTCGCGTGGGCGGCCGGTCTCAAAACTTCCGAAGGTTTCACCCGCTTGTGGCCGTCTGTCTTCACGATCGTGACCGCGCTCGGCAGCTTCGTGCTGCTCGCGCTCGCGATGCGCCAGTTGCCGCTCGGCACAGCCTATGCCGTCTGGACAGGGATCGGCGCGGTCGGCGCGTTCATCTTCGGCGTCGTGATGATGGGCGAGGCGTTGACGGTCGCGCGCGTCGCCAGTGCGTCGCTGATCGTGATCGGCCTCGTCGGCCTGAAGCTGTCGTCGGGGCACTGACCGGGCGGCCAGCTCCGCTCGGGGCGCGGCCGCCATTGCCTGCAAGCCACAGCGAAGGCTTCGCCGCTCTGCGTTCTGCGAATTATCGTAGCTATAATGAGACAGAAGCGACCTTGAAATTGCCCGCGGCCTGGCTGGCGCGGCCGGCCTGGCGAGCCTGACGGCTTCGGCGCGGAACGCCCGCTCGTTCCCGCCGCGGCGCCTGGCACGCACTGAGCGCGTGGAGGCGGCCATGCTTGAATCACTTTCACTTGCAGCGGGCCTTTCATGGGGCAGCGGTCTGCGCCTCTATCTGACGGTCCTCCTGGCCGGCGTGTTCGAACGTCTTGGCCTGATTCACTTGCCGAACACGTTGTCCGCACTGTCGTCGCCATGGGTGATCGGCGCGGCGGCCGTGCTGACGCTGGCCGAATTCCTCGCCGACAAGATCCCCGCGTTCGATTCGCTGTGGGATGCGATCCACACCTTCATCCGCATTCCGGCCGGCGCCGTGCTGGCCGCCGGCGCGCTCGGCCATGCCGATCCGACGCTGCTGAGCGTTGCCGCGCTCGCGGGCGGCACGCTCGCCGGCATCGCGCATCTCGCGAAGGCGGGCACGCGCGCGCTGATCAACCTGTCGCCGGAGCCGGTGTCGAACGTCGTCACGTCGACCGCCGAGGACGGCCTCGTGGTCGGCGGCGTACTGCTTGCGCTGTTCGTGCCGCTCGTGTTTCTGGTCTTGATGGTAGGCTTCCTGCTGCTCGCGGCGTGGGCGTTGCCGCGATTGTGGCGTGGCGTGCAGGGCGGTTTTCGCGGCATGGCCACGCACATGGTGTCGCGATTTGCGAGGAGTAGGCACGATTGAGCGAAGCACTACCAGGATCCAAGGCGGGTTCAAGGACGCGCGCCGACACGAGACCGGCGCGGCGGCTTGGCGGCACCGATCTGTTGCGCCAGGCGATGCGGATGACGGCGCGCGACTGGCGCGCGGGCGAACTGACGATGTTGCTGCTCGCGCTCGTGTTGGCGGTCGCGGCGTTGTCGAGCGTCGGTTTTCTGGGCGATCGGCTGCATCAGGGGCTCGAGCGCGATGCGCGGCGCATGATCGCCGCCGACTTCATCGTGCGCGCCGATCATCCGGTCGATCCGCAATTCGCCGCGGAGGCGCACGCCCTGGGCCTGCGCACCGCCACCACGGCGATCTTTCCCAGCATGATCAATTCGACCGGCGCGCAGCCGGCGTCGCGGCTCGCCGCCGTCAAGGCGGTTTCACCCGGCTATCCGTTGCGCGGCGCGCTGCGCATCGCGGCGGCGCCGGGTGCGGCCGATCATCCAGCGACGTCGATTCCGGCGCCGGGCACCGTGTGGGTTGACCAGCAGTTGCTCGACGCGCTGAAGCTGAAGATCGGCGATGCGGTGAAGCTCGGCAATCGCAACTTCACGGTCGGCGCGCTGATCACGCGCGAGCTCGATCGCGGCTTTTCGTTCGTCAACTTTTCGCCGCGCCTGATGCTGAACGCCGCTGACGTACCGTCGACGGGCCTGATCACCTATGGCAGCCGCGTCACGTACCGGCTGCTGGTCGCCGGTTCAGACGACGCGGTCGCGCGCTTCGCGCAGTTTGCGCATGAGCGCGTCGACGGCGGCAAGATGCGCGGCGTCGCGCTCGAGTCGCTGCAGGACGGCCAGCCGCAGGTGCGTCAGACGCTCGATCGCGCGGGCCATTTCCTGACGCTCGTGGCGCTGTTGACCGCGCTGCTCGCGGCCGTCGCGATCGCGATGGCCGCGCACCGCTATATGCGCCGGCATCTCGACGGCTGCGCGGCGATGCGCTGTCTCGGCGTGAGCCAGGCCGCGCTGCGCGCGCTGTTCACGCTCGAATTCGTCGGGCTGGGCGTGCTCGGCGGCGTGCTCGGCGTGGCGCTCGGTTATCTCGGGCATCTCGCGCTGCTGACGTGGCTCGGCGGCCTGATCGACGTGGTGCTGCCGCAGCCGACGCTGTGGCCCGCGCTCGAAGGCATCGCGGCCGGCCTCGTGCTGCTGCTCGGCTTCGCGCTGCCGCCGCTATTGCCGCTCACGCGCGTGCCGCCGGTGCGCGTGCTGCGGCGTGAATGGGGCGAGGAGGGACGCACTGCGTGGGCCGCCTACGCGTTCGGCATCGTGCTGTTCGCGGGACTGCTGATACTGGCCGCGGGGGAATTGAAGCTCGGGGGCATCGTCGCGGGTGGATTCGCGGGCGGGCTGCTGGCGTTCGCCGGCATCGCGCGGCTCGCGTTGTGGGGCGCGGCGCGCGTGGTGCGCAGCGAGCGCGTCAATGCGGGCATCGGCTGGCGCTATGCGCTGGCGTCGCTCGAGCGGCGCAGCAGTACCAGCGCGCTGCAGATCACCGCGCTCGGCATCGGCCTGATGTGCCTGCTGCTGATCGCGATGACGCGCAACGACCTCGTGCAGGGCTGGCGCAAATCGACCCCGCCCGATGCGCCCAACGAGTTCATCATCGACATCCAGCCCGATCAGCGCGACGCGGTCACGCAGTATCTGGACGCGCACGGCATCGCCGGCGCGGCGCTGTCGCCAATGGTGCGCGGGCGGCTCGTCGCGATCAACGGTAAGGCGGTCGATCCGGATTCGTTCAAGGGCGCGGATGCGCGGCGACTGGTCGACCGCGAGTTCAACCTGTCCTACACGACGCAATTGCCCGACGATAACCGGATCGCCGCGGGAACCTGGTTCGGCGATACGACGAAGCCGCAGATCTCGATCGAGCAGGGTCTCGCGAAGCTGATCAACGTGAAGCCCGGCGACGTGCTGCGCTTCGACGTGACGGGGCTGACTGTCGAGGCGCCGGTGACGAGCGTGCGCAAGCTCGACTGGGGTTCTTTCAAGGTCAACTTCTTCGTGCTGATGCCGCCGGTTTCGTTGCAGGATTTTCCGGCGACGTTCATCACGAGCTTCCATCTGCCGGTGGACAAACAGTCGACGATCGACGGCCTGATCGCCAGGTATCCCAATCTGACCGCGATCGATACCGGCCCGATCCTCGCGCAGGTGCAGCGCGTGTTGCAGCAGGTGATCGGCGCGGTGCAATTCCTGTTCGCCTTCACGCTCGCGGCCGGCGTGCTGGTGCTATACGCGGCGCTCGCCGGCACGCGCGACGAGCGTATGCGAGAATCCGCGCTGCTGCGTGCGCTGGGCGCATCGCATCGTCAGGTGCGGGCGGTGCAGGTGGCCGAATTCGTCGCGGTCGGCGCGCTTGCCGGCCTGATGGCGGCGCTCGGCGCGCAGATCGTCGGCTCGATGCTGGCCACGCACGTGTTCGAGTTTTATCTGGACTTCGATCCGTGGCTGCTGCCGGTGGGCGTTGCGGCCGGCATCGCGTGTGCCGGTGTCGGCGGGTGGCTGAGTCTGCGGCATGTGTTGGCGCGGCCAGCGCTGCAGTCGCTGCGCGATGCGTGAGTTTTCCCTGGTGATGTCTTTTTGCTGTTGAGCAGGTATGAGCGATTTGAACGACGAAGTGTCTTCGGACAAGCCGACGGCCTTCGAACTGGTGGGCGGCGAGACGCGGGTGCGCGAACTGGTCGACCGGTTTTACGACCTGATGGATCTCGAGGCGGATTTCGCCGGGATTCGCGCGTTGCATCCGGCGTCGCTCGAGGGTTCGCGCGACAAGCTATTCTGGTTTTTGTGCGGCTGGCTCGGCGGTCCCGATCATTATATCGGCCGCTTTGGCCATCCCCGTCTGCGCGCGCGGCATCTGCCGTTCGCGATCGCGTCGAGCGAGCGTGACCAGTGGCTGAGGTGCATGGCGTGGGCGATGGAGGATGTCGGCTTGCCGGAACCGTTGCGCGAGCGCCTGCTCGGCTCGTTCTTCGAAACCGCCGACTGGATGCGCAACCGCAATGGCTGACACGCCGCCGCACGCCACCTCGGCACCGTACTCGGTCGAAGCCGACTATGCGGAGCTCGGGCCGCGGGCGCGCGAGGTTCTCGACTGCTGGTTCGGTGCGCCGGGCACGCCGGAGCGCGGCACGGAGCGCAAGTTCTGGTTCAAGCGCGATGACGCCGTCGATACGATGCTGCGCGAACGTTTCGATAACCTGATCGATGCGGCGAACGCGGGTGAACTCGACGCATGGCAGAGCACGCCGTTGGGTGCGTTGGCGCTCGTCATCGTGCTGGATCAGTTTTCCCGCAACTGCCATCGCAATACGCCGCGCGCCTTCGCGACCGACGCCAAGGCGCTGCAAACCGCGCAACGGATCATCGCGAGCGGCGCCGATCGGCTGTTGCCGGACGTGCAGCATCGCGCGTTCGCGTATCTGCCGTTCGAGCACGATGAAACGCTCGCGAGCCAGCAGGAGTCGCTGCGTCTCTTCAAACAGCTTGCCGCGGAGCCGGGCGGTGACGGCTATTATCAGTACGCGCTGCGCCACGCGAAAGTGATCGAACGATTCGGCCGCTTTCCGCATCGCAACGGGTTGCTCGGACGTGAATCGAGCGACGAGGAGATCGCGTTCCTGCGCGCGCCCGGTTCGTCGTTCTGAATCGACGCGGACGCGCGCGCGAGACACTCGGCCGGCGCGACGCGTTGCGCGGCTCTACTCGTCGCCGTGCGGCTTGCCCGCCATCGGCGTGCGCACGAAGACGCGCAACAGCTCATCCGAATCGCCCGGTCGCGCACCGGACCAGAACAGCCGCCATTCGCCGGCCGGCGGCCGCGCGTTGTCGCGGTGGGTTTCCTCGATCAGCCAGGTGCAGGCGGTCGTGCGCGGATCTTCGCTCGGCTGATGCACGATGCCCGTGTAGTAGAAGAGCATCGGCGCTTCGGATTCGCCGAGTCCGGCGCTTGCCATGCAGTCGCCGTCGTTCCATTCGATATCCATCTTCGCGCCGAGGTCCCGGAACACCGAGCGGTAGCTTTTCGCATAGTCGAGCCACGGCAGCAACAGCGTGCTGACGAGCCCCCAGACGAGCATCGCGCCCGCGCACCAGCTGAGCGCGCCGCGCCACTTGCCCGCGTACTTGAACGACGGCAGCAGCCACAGCCAGCCGATCGTCAGCAGCAGCGCGCCGACGATCAGCGCGGGCGAAATCGGCAGCACCCAGTCGAGCGGCAGCCAGCGGCCGAGCAGATGCAGCGACGCATGCGTGCTCGCGGGGGTCGTCATGGTCGACCAGACGATCCACACGAGCGCGGCCGCGCTGCCGAACAGCACTCGGCTAGTCATATCCCAGCCGGTATGCAGGCGCGCCGGCAAACGTTCGACGCCCTGCATCGCGACCAGCGCGAGCGGCGCGATGAACGGCAGGATGTACAGCTCGCGAACCGTCGCCGAGCTTTGCAGCACCGCGAAACCGATACCCGCGAACAGCACCGGCAACGCGACGCGCGGATCGCGCCAGCGCCGCCATGCGCCACCGGCGAGCGCGGCCAGCGCGAGCGGTACGACCGGAAAGCCGACGCTCAGCACGGTGCGCAGCACGAACAGGTGGCTCTCGTTTTCGGAGCCGAGCTCGGCGACCGAAAAACCGAAGAAACGCCCGAAGTTGTTATCCCACAGCCACACCTTGAAGAGCGCCTCTGAGCGCAGGTAGAAGCAGATCGGCCAGATCAGCGCGAACGGCGCGCAGACGAGCGCGGCGAGGCCGAGCGCGCCGGCGAAGCCGCGGCTGCGGCATGCGGGATAGAACAGCAGCGCCGCGCAGGTGGTGGCGCCGAACACGAGCGGTACGAACAGCCCCTTGGCGAGCAGCGACACGCCGACGCCCGCGCCGAACATCGTCGCGCCGCTGATGATCGCGTGACGCCGCTCGTGGGCATCGAGCGGTTTGGTCTGCCGGGCGGCTTGCGCGTGCATCGGCAAATACGACGCGGCGCGCGGGTCGTCACGCAGATGCACGAGTACGAGTTCGAACAGTCCGCAAAAACCGAGCGCGGCGCCGGCCATCAGCGCGACGTCGGTCATCATGTCGTGCACGTGCTTGACGACGACGAGCGTGCCGCCGAACAGCGCGAGCGTGCCGATCACGCGCAGGTCGAACCAGCTCGACGCAGCGACCGCGCGACGCGCGACCCGTGCGGTGTAATACACAGTCAGGCCCGCGAAAAGCGCACTCGCGAGCCGTGCCGCATCGTGCAGCGGCAGATAGCGGCCGAACATCCACGCAAGACCCGTGGCGACCCAATCGTAGATCGGCGGCTTTTCGACGAAGGGCTGGCCGGCATTGGTCGGCACGACGAGGTCGCCGGTATCGAGCATGTGCTGGACGATGCCGAATGTGTAGGTTTCGTCCTGCTTCCACGGTTCGTGGCCGAGAATGCCGGGGGCGAGCCACGCGCACAGGATCGCCAGCGCGACGAGCCACAACAGCGGGCGGATCGCCGCGAGCGCGCGCCAACGCTGCAGGCCGCGCGTTGCGCGGTCGGCAGAAACGGCGGAGCCCGATGCATGGGCGGTGTCGGCGCTGTATACCGCTGCGCCCGAAGCCGCGGGGTCCCCGGCCGCCGGGTGGGTCTGTGCGCCGGCAAACGGGTGCGCGGTGCTGGCGGAAAGCGCGGCCTCGTGCGCGCCACCCGCTGGAGCGGCCGAGGTCGGGGTCGTCGCGTTGGCACTGTGCGCGCGCCAGCGCGCGGACTGCTTGTCTTGCATGGAAGTCTCTGTCAGCGTACGCGGCGGCGTTGGCTTTGTACTTATGTTTTCCTTACGTCGCCTGCGAATGCATACGATCTGGTCGATTGTAGCGCCGCATTATTACTGAAGATTACAGACGAACGGACGCGCGCGCATTCGATGCGCGGCTGTGCCGGTTTCACGAGAAATCGACGGGGGTTCGCGGAGAAAGAGGAGAGGGGAGCGGGCTGGAACGGCGCGGCCGTAGTGGACCGCGCCAAGTGTTTAAGGCTTGCGCCCCGTTGCGTGAGGCGTTCGCTCAGCGGCCGCCGGCGACGTCAAACAGTGCGCCCGTCACGTACGACGACGCGTCGCTGAGCAGCCACACGATGGCCTCGGCGACTTCGTCGGCGCGGCCGGGGCGGCCGAGCGGCGTGGTCGCGCCCAGTTGCGCGGCGCGCTCGGGCTTGCCGCCGCTCGCATGGATCTCGGTGTCGATCAGGCCCGGACGCACCGCGTTCACGCGCACGCCCTGCGGGCCGAGTTCTTTCGCGAGGCCGAGCGTCATCGTGTCGATTGCGCCTTTTGACCCCGCATAGTCGACGTATTCGTTCGGCGAACCGAGCCGCGCCGCCGCCGACGAAACATTGACAATCGCGCCGCCCGCGCCGCCGCGCTGGGTCGACATGCGCCGTGCCGCTTCCCGTGCGCACAGATAGGCGCCGAGCACGTTGACGTCGAACATGCGTTTCAGACGCGCGAAGTCCATATCGGCGAGCTGGCTCGACGGCGCGACGATGCCGGCGTTGTTGACGAGCGCATCGATGCGGCCGAAGGATTGCTGCAGCGTATCGAACATGCCGCTCACGTCGGCTTCGTTCGCGACATCGCCGGCAATCGGCACCGCGCGGCCGCCCGCGTGTTCGACCTCTGCGATTGTCTGCTGCGCGGCGGCGAGGTCACGCACGTAGTTCACGCCGATGCACCAGCCGCGCGCGCCAAGCAGACGCGCGGTGGCGCGGCCAATGCCGCGACTGCCGCCGGTGATCAGAACAGCTTTCGTCATCGCAACCTCGTCGTTGGGGTGGAGTGTGCGCGGCGAGCTTTGCTCGGGTTCGGTGGACCCGGGATTCAGATCGCGTCGCTTTGGACTGCCGCCCATTTGTCGCGCGCGGGCGGCGCGTAGCGTTGCAGCTTGCCGATCAACGCGAGCGGATCGGCGTCGATCTGCAGCATGTCGAGATAGGTCTTGCGCATGAAGCCTTCGTCGACCGTGTGCTGAAGCAGGTCGATCAGCGGCGCGTAGAAGCCGTCGGTGTTCAGGAGTGCAACCGGTTTGCCGTGGTAGCCGAGCTGCGCCCACGTGAATACCTCGAACAGCTCCTCGAGCGTGCCCGCGCCGCCGGGCATCGCGACGAACGCATCGGACAACTCGGCCATCATCTTCTTGCGATGATGCATGTCGGGCACCACGTGCAGTTCGGTCAGGCCGTTATGCCCCACTTCCTTGCTGACGAGCAGCTCGGGAATCACGCCGATCGCGCGGCCGCCTTCGGCCATCACGGTATCGGCGATTACGCCCATCAGCCCCACCTTGCCGCCGCCATAGACGAGCGCGAGATCGGCCTCGACCAGCGCACGGCCGAACGCGCGCGCCGCCTGCGCGTACAACGGTTTGGCTCCCATCGAGGAGCCGCAATAGACACACACCGACTTCATGCTCAACTGTCCTTCGATTCGTTGCGAGGCGCGGCGCCTTCACGCGGCGGCAGGTAGTCGTAGAACTCGCGCTTGGGCAGCGTGCCCGAAACGAGGTCGTCGAATAGCTGCCGCGAACGGCCGCGCAGGTAGGGCGCCATCAGCGAGACGATCTGCACGCTGACCTGATGCAGCTCTTCGCGGATCGCTTCCTGCTCGTTGTATTTGCGCGGATTCATGACGAACTGATATGACAGCCAGTACGTGCCGATCACGCCGACGTTGGTGGCGATCACCTGCATTTCCTGCGGCGTCGCGACCATTTCGCCGTCGGCGACGAGCTGTTCGCAGAACTGGCTCGCGAAGCGCACCTTATGGCTGATGATCTGCTTGAAGTGCGTCTCGAGCGTGCGGTTGCGCGCGAGCAGGTCGTTCAGGTCGCGGTACAGGAAGCGGTAGCGCCACGTGAAATCGACCATGTACTGCAGATACGACCACATCTCGTCGATGGTCGCGCGATGGTCGTCGGGGAAACGCAGACGTTTCTCGATCTCCTGCTCGAACTGGCTGAAGATGCTGTTGATGATGTCGTCTTTGTTGCGGAAGTGGTAGTACAGGTTGCCTGGGCTGATTTCCATTTCCTCGGCGATCGTCGTCGTCGTGACGTTCGGCTCGCCGATTTCGTTGAACAGCTTCAACGACAGTTCGAGAATCCGTTCGCGCGTGCGGCGGGGAGGTTTGGCTTCCATGTCGTCCGGCCCTGGTTATGCCGGGCTGGGCGCGTGGCGGCGTGCCGCTGCTGCGTATTCCACCCGGATGCGGTTGGTATATTGAGCTCTCCCGAACCCGCCGACACGCGGCGGGCCCCCCGAAAGGGCAGGATGAGGCGAGGCGCGGATAGGTTTGCGCGAGCGCTTTCCTGTGAGACCGTCAAACGATTATAAACCGAGCGTTCTAATACCCAACCGCCTGCGCGGATTTTCATCCTGGGGGGCGTGGCGAAGCGTGCGCTTCAACCCGCATCGAACCTCAAAGCCACGCGCGAACCCAGCCGACGACCAGCGGCCCGACGATGACTCCCCACGTCATTACACACATGCCGAGCGCGACCATCACGGCCGCACTGCCGAGATCCTTCGCGCGGCGCGACAATTCGTGACGTTCGAGCGAGATCCGGTCGATTGCCGCTTCGACGCTCGAATTGAGCAGCTCGACGATCAGCACCAGCAGCACCGAGCCGAGCAGCAACACGCGCGACACGGGATCGACGGGCACCACGAGGCCGCACGGAATCAGGATCGCGGCCAACGTGAGTTCCTGACGAAACGCGCTTTCCTCGCGAATCGCAACGCGAAAACCGGCCAGCGAGTTTTTCATCGCGTGCCATGCGCGCGTGAGGCCGCGGTTGCCTTTGTAGGGGTTGAAGGGCAGCGGGGCGAGCGGGTCGTCGGGGCTGAGCGGTTCGTTGGGGGCGTCGTGGCTCGAGTCGCGAGTCGTGTCGTGGGTGGCGTCAGGTTGCACGCCACCCGCGACGCTGGCGCCGCCGGTCGTGGTCCTCCCGCCGTTCACCCGTTGCACGGTATCCGCATGCCCGGTCATACCCGGCTCGCGTACGTCGTCGAACGGTTCGATGCTGGTGGTGTCGCGGGTGGACTCGACGGCGCGCAGTGCGCCGTTCGACGCGCCTTCGGCGCTGGATCGACTGCTTCGCATGGATGGCTCCGCGCGCCGCATCACGCAGCGGCGCTTTCCTCACGATACGCCGTGCCGCGCAGCGGCTTCAGATGCGCGGCGAATTGTGCGGACGCCGCTGCCCACGAGAAGCGCTCGGCCCATGCGCGCGCATGCGACCGATCGATCTTCAGTGCCTGCAGACAGGCTTCGCGCAGATCCTCGTGCATTGCACCGGCGCCGCCGTCGCCGAGCACGTCGATCGGGCCGGTGACCGGATATGCGGCCACCGGCGTGCCGCATGCGAGCGCTTCGAGCAGCACGAGTCCGAACGTGTCGGTGCGGCTCGGAAACACGAAGACGTCGGCGGCCGCGTAGACCTTCGCGAGTTCGGCCTGCGACAGCACGCCCAGATAGTTGACCTGCGGATAGCGCGACTTCAGCTCGGCGAGCGCCGGACCTTCGCCCGCGACCCACTTCGAGCCGGGCAGATCGAGCTGCAGGAATGCCTCGACGTTCTTCTCGACCGCCACGCGTCCCACGTACAGGAAGATCGGCCGCGCGGTGTTGAGCACCTTCGAGTCCATCGGATGGAAGATTTCGAGATCGACGCCGCGCGTCCACAGCACGACGTTCGTGAAGCCGAACTTCTCGAGGTCCTGCTTGACGACGGGGGTCGGCGCCATTACCGCGAGCGACGGCTTGTGGAACCAGTGCAGAAACCTGTAGGTCGCCGCGAGCGGAATGCGAAAGCGCGCCTGCACGTACTCGGGAAAGCGCGTGTGATACGCGGTCGTGAACGGCAGCTTGTGTTCGAGCGCATACGCGCGCGCGGCCATTCCCAGCGGACCTTCGGTCGCGATGTGCAACGCGTCGGGCGCGAAACGGTCGATGCGCTCGCGCAGCCGGCGGCGCGGCAGCAACGACAGGCGTATCTCCGGGTAAGTCGGGCACGGGATGGTGCGGAATTCGAGCGGCGTCAGCAGGTCGACCTGATGGCCGAGCGCGGTGAGTTCGCGCTGGGTGTTCTTCAGCGTGCGTACGACACCGTTGACCTGCGGCTCCCATGCGTCGGTGACGATCATGATCTTCATCGCGTTGTTCATCGCTGCGGGCCCTGTGGAAGTGGAGAGTGGAAGTGCTCAGGCAGTGGCGCGGGCTTTTTGCGTGCCCGCCTGGGGCGCGCGCAGCGCAGTCCAGAAGATCACCTTGAGCTCGCCTTCATAAGTCTCGACGAGCGCCGACAGACTCTCGACCCAATCGCCATCGTTGCAATAGAGCACGCCATCGATCTCGCGCATCTCGGCCTTGTGGATGTGCCCGCAGACGACGCCGTCGCAGCCGCGGCGACGCGCTTCGTCTGTCATTACGCGTTCGAACGACGAGATGAAGTTGACCGCGTTCTTGACCTGATGCTTCAGGTATTGCGACAGCGACCAGTACGGAAATCCGAGCTTGCTGCGAATGCGGTTGAACCAGCGGTTGAGTACGAGGATCATCGTGTACAGCGTGTCGCCGAGATAGGCGAGCCATTTCGCGTGCTGGATCACGCCGTCGAACAGATCGCCGTGCACGATCCACAGCCGCTTGCCGGCGAGCGTCGTGTGGAACGCTTCGCCGCGTACGTGGATGTCGCCGAACGCGAGGTCGCAGAACTGGCGCGCGGCTTCGTCGTGATTGCCGGGCACGTAGATGACCTGAGTGCCTTTGCGCGCTTTGCGCAGCACTTTCTGCACGACGTCGTTGTGCGCCTGTGGCCAGTACCAGCCTTTCTTCAACTGCCAGCCGTCGATGATGTCGCCGACGAGGTACAGGTACTCCGATTCGTTGTGGCGCAGGAAGTCGAGCAGATATCCCGCCTGGCAGCCGCTCGAGCCGAGATGGATATCCGAGAGCCAGATCGTGCGATAGCGATGCGGATCGTCGTGGCCGTCATCGGGATGATCGGCGCGGGCATCGAGTGATGGCGTCGGGGGCAGCGGCAGGCCGTGTTGAGTAGAACCCGGATCGGGCCGGAACGCGACGGGGTCGACGCTCGGTCCGGTTTGACGAAACAGGGAAGTCGCGGACGGATTTGGGTCCATGGCTCACGCGTCGAGTGGCGGTGCCCGTATTGGGCCGGGTGCGTGTGACTTCGGCGTGACAGTCATGAGAAGTTCTTATTACGGGGGGCCTTGGCGGGGCCTGTTTTTTCGTTGTTCTGGCTTTGTTGGCCTTTCCTTGTTGTCTTGTCGGTTTATTAGCGTTGCCCCTGTGCGGGGCGGCACCTACTTTCTTTGCTGCTGCAAAGAAAGTAGGCAAAGAAGACAGCTAAGACCGCAAGCTCTTAAGCGGGTCCCTTGGCTTGGAAGGGGTAGTGGTGCATCTGGAATCCGGGCTCCCGCACATTCCCCGCTCGTGACAAAGCCGTCATCCCTCCCACTCCGCACTACGTGCGTCGCGGAAGGGTCTGCCTGGCAAACCAATGGTTTGGCCCGCGCAGCGGGGGCCGTCGGCTGCGCCTCGGCGATGCGCCGAAACAACCGGTGGTTTGGGAACGGGGATTCGGCGCGCGTAGCGCCGCCGGAAGAATGACAGCCTTGTCACTGGCGCCGAATGTGCGGGAGCACGGATTCCAGATGCACCACTACCTTCTGCAGACCGACGGACCCGCTTATGAGCTGGCGGTTTTAGCTGTCTTCTTTGCCTACTTTCTTTGCAGCAGCAAAGAAAGTAGGTGCCGCCCCGCACAGGGGCAACGCCAATAGACCGACAACAAAGCAAGGAAAGGCCAACACCGCAAAGAAAAAAGACAAAAAAAAGGCCTCACTCCGCCCAAGGGGAACAACGCATTCTGCTAATCGCCCACGCGCGCTAGCGCCCAACCGCTACGACCCGCGTCCCCGCGAGCCGATCATGCAAAAACTGCCGCTGCGGATCAAAACGCCCACTCGCGGCCCACACCACGAACCAGACGCCCGCAATAACAAGCGTCTGCGGCACCCGCAACCCAAGAAGTGGATGCAACGCCAGCGGCGGCAAAAACCACAACCAGGCGAGCACATACCGCGCAATCGCCCGCCCAACCGAAACCGGCGCGCCATCAGCGCCAACAACCCGTAATCGCCAGGTTTTCATCGGCAGCGTCTGGCCGCCGTGCGTCCAGAACCAGACGAAGTACACGCCAACCACGAGGCCGATCCAGCCGGCGAGCAGGTTGTGATGCGCGAGTCCGTTACGCTGCTGCGTCAGCGTGCTGAACAGATAGCCGGCGAGAAACACGACGCCGAACAGAATGACCGTTTCGTAGAGCAGTGCCGCGAGCCGTCGCCGGACGGTGGGCGCCGTGCCGGCGGGTGCGGCGGCAGGCAGGGTGGGGGTGGCGAGCGGCTGGGACACGTAATGGGTGGGGGATCGGAATCAGGAGCCGTGGAAGATTGCCGGCGCTTCGGCAGGCGACACGGGCACCGGCGTCGCCGGTACGAAGCTGCCCGCTGCCGGAATCGCAGGCTGCGCCGGCAGCGAGGCCGCAGCCGGCGCGGAGGCAGCCGGCGCGGCGCTCGCCGCCGCGGCAGCGCTGGCGCCGTGCTCGCGCGCATTCACGAACCGGTCGATGCCCTTGATCTCTTTGCGAGCCGATGGCGGCGCGCTGACGACGCTGGGGCGACGCTTGCGTTCGCTCGCGGCGAGCCGCTCCTTCGTTTCTTCGGGCAGTTGTTGGTACGCTTTCCACGCGTTCTGGCGCGCTTCACGCGGCAACTCCTTCGAAACCTGGTAGTTTTCGCGCGCGACGCGGCGCTGATCGGGCGTCATGCGCACCCATTCACTCATGCGCTCATGCAGACGCTTTTGCGCATCCGGCGACATCTTTGCGTATCGCGACGCGATCTTGATCCACTTTCGCTTGCGTTCGTCGCTAAACGAATCCCACTGCGATGCGAATGGGGCCAGCGCGGCGTGGTCGGCGGCGCTCAGGCGTGACCACGCGAGGGGGCTGTTGCTGCCCGGCAGGCCGGGCAATTCGACGGAAAGTGCGGGGGCGGGCGCGGGCGCGGCGACGTTGACGCCGGGCGACGGATTGCCCGCCGACGATGGGCTCGGGTGAAAGCGCGGATAGGTCGCGACAAACGACACCAGGGCCGCGATCGTGCATCCGAAAACAACGGCCAGGCCGCGCTTGTAACTCACCCGAGGAATCTCCCGCTCAGTGGGCGCGTGAAAGATACGCGTTGAAGCCGTGGTCGAGATAGGCATTGAGCGGCAGGTCGTCGCTTAGCATGGCGGCATCGATATCGGCAAGTTCGGCGGTGCGCTGCTGATCTTCCCAGTACGCGATGCCGATCAGGCTCACGACCAGCGCGGCCAGCGGCCACGCGAGCGCGAAGCGGCGCAGCGGCCAGCGGCGGCGCGGCTCGAAGCCTCCCTGCGGTAGCTCCGCCATCCCGGCCGGCATGCCGGCGAACGCAGGCACGAACACCGGCGCGCTGACGGCTTCGGGCTTTTTGCGCGCCAACGCGGCACGACGCGCGGCAGCGAGCCGGTCGACGGTGGCGGGAGGGAGGCTGGCGGTGTTTTCGTCGAGAGCGCGGCGCAGTTGACGCGCAAACTCGAGTTCTGTGTTTTCAAGGGAGCTCATAGCGTGATTCCTTTCGCCTTGAGCGCTTGCGCCAGCGTGTGAGTGGCCCGGGAGCAGTGCGTTTTCACGCTGCCTTCGGAGCAGCCCATTGCGGCGGCAGTCTCGGCGACATCCATATCCTCCCAATAACGCATGAGAAACGCCTCCCGTTGACGTGCCGGTAATTTCTGGATCTCGTCGTCGATCGACTGAAGGACCTGCTCTCGTTCGAGCTTCTGTTCGTTGCTCTCGGCGCCAGCCGAACCCGCCTCGGCCTCCAGGGTTTCCAGCGGATCGAACTCGTCGTCGTCGGCATTGCCGAGCGACGAGAATAGACTAACCCAGGTGTTGCGTACTTTGGCACGGCGGAAATAGTCGTGCGTCGCATTCTGCAGAATACGCTGAAACAGCAGTGGTAGCTCGGCCGCCGGGCGGTCGCCGTATTTCTCGGCGAGCTTGATCATCGCGTCTTGCACGATGTCGAGGGACGCATCGTCGTCCCGCACGGCGTAGACCGTCTGCTTGAATGCGCGCCTTTCGACGCCCGCCAGAAAATCGGCGAGTTCCTTGTCTGATGCCATCCGGTTGGGGTCGGCGCAGCAAGCGTGCGCGTAATCGTCGAAAAATGTCGTAAAACTCGCGGATGCTAACAAACTTTTGCTCCGATAGGGGTGAAACCTGCTCAAGCTTGCATTTGCATGACAACCGACATTCCGTCCGATCGCGCGCTCCTACGCGCGAGCCAATGGCAATATTTTCTTGACCGCGAGCGCGTCAGAAGCTATCGTCGCTGGTTCGCAACATAAGTGAGTTGTCTCAATTGAGGTGTGGCCCAAGAAGCCTGCCTGTCAACTGGACGCGCCGCTTGAACCCGAGCCACAAGCCCGGCAGAGAGCACCCGATCAATTTTTTGCCGAAAATTCGAAAGGTGAATCAATGAATATGCCCAGCGCGGAATTCTCCACGTCGGATACGACCCCCCATCACGAAGCAGACTCTATCGGCGCCACCGTGCTCATGAAGGCACTGGCCGACGAAGACGTCGAGTTCATCTGGGGCTATCCCGGCGGCTCGGTACTCTACATTTACGACGAGCTGTACAAACAGGACAAGTTCCAGCATGTGCTCGTGCGCCACGAGCAGGCCGCCGTGCATGCCGCGGACGCCTACGCGCGCTCCACCGGCAAGGTCGGCGTGTGTCTCGTGACCTCCGGCCCCGGCGTCACCAACGCGGTGACCGGCATCGCGACCGCCTATATGGATTCGATCCCGTTGGTCGTGATCAGCGGCCAGGTGCCGACTGCCGCGATCGGTCAGGATGCATTCCAGGAATGCGACACGGTCGGCATCACCCGTCCCTGCGTGAAACACAACTTTCTCGTGAAGGACGTGCGCGATCTCGCCGCCACGGTCAAGAAAGCTTTCTACATCGCCCGTACCGGCCGTCCCGGCCCGGTGCTGATCGACATTCCGAAAGACGTGTCGAAGACCCCGTGCCAATACGAGCCGATCAAGAGCGTTTCGCTGCGCTCATACAACCCGGTCACGAAGGGCCACTCCGGTCAGATCCGCAAGGCGGTGTCGCTGCTGCTGTCGGCGAAGCGTCCGTATATCTACACCGGCGGCGGCATCGTGCTCGCGGACGCGTCGCGTGAATTGAACCAGTTCGCCGATCTGCTCGGCTATCCGGTCACAAATACGCTAATGGGTCTGGGCGGCTACCGCTCGAGCGACAAGAAATTCCTCGGCATGCTCGGCATGCACGGCACGTACGAAGCCAATATGGCGATGCAGCACTGCGACGTGCTGATCGCGATCGGCGCGCGCTTCGACGACCGCGTGATCGGCGATCCGAACCACTTCGCGTCGCGGCCGCGCAAGATCATCCACATTGACATCGATCCCTCTTCCATTTCCAAGCGCGTCAAGGTCGACATTCCGATCGTCGGCGACGTGAAGGAAGTGCTGAAGGAACTGATCGAGCAGTTGCAGACGGCCGAGCATGGCCCCGACGCCGCGGCGCTCGCCGACTGGTGGAAGGACATCGAAGGCTGGCGCGCGAAAGATTGCCTGAAGTTCGACCGCAAGAGCGACATCATCAAGCCGCAGTACGTGGTCGAAAAGGCGTGGGAGCTGACCGACGGCAACGCGTTCGTGTGCTCCGACGTTGGCCAGCACCAGATGTGGGCCGCGCAGTTCTACAAGTTCAACAAGCCGCGTCGCTGGATCAACTCCGGTGGCCTCGGCACGATGGGCTTCGGCTTACCGGCCGCGATGGGCGTGAAGATGGCACATCCGGACGACGACGTGCTGTGCATCACGGGCGAAGGCTCAATCCAGATGTGCATCCAGGAGCTGTCGACCTGCAAGCAGTACGAGCTGCCGATCAAGATTATTTCGCTGAATAACCGCTATCTGGGCATGGTGCGCCAGTGGCAGCAGATCGAATACAGCAAACGCTATTCGCATTCGTACATGGATGCGCTGCCGGACTTCGTGAAGCTCGCCGAAGCGTACGGACACGTGGGCATGCGCATCGAGCGCACGGCCGATGTGGAACCGGCGCTGAAGGAAGCGCTGCGCCTGAAGGATCGCACGGTGTTTCTCGACTTCCAGACCGATCCGACCGAAAACGTCTGGCCGATGGTTCAGGCCGGCAAGGGCATCACCGAGATGCTCATGGGTTCGGAAGATCTTTAACGACGGGGCGTCTGGATAAATCCAGCGCCGGCTTCGTGATGCGCGCCTTCACAAAAGGCGAGGGCAGACACGAAGCGGCGCCGCTCCGCTCGCAGACATCGACACATCATCTGGAAGAAGCGAAACATGAGACACATCATTTCCGTCCTGCTGGAAAACGAACCGGGCGCGCTGTCGCGCGTGGTGGGGCTGTTCTCAGCACGCGGCTACAACATTGAAACCTTGACGGTGGCTCCGACCGAAGACCGTTCGCTGTCGCGCATGACCATCGTCTCCGTTGGCTCGGACGACGTGATCGAACAGATCACGAAGCATCTGAACCGCCTGATCGAGGTGGTGAAAGTGGTCGACCTTACCGAGGGCGCCCACATCGAACGCGAGCTGATGCTGATCAAGGTGAGGGCGGTCGGCAAGGAACGTGAGGAGATGAAGCGGATGGCGGACATTTTCCGCGGCCGCATCATCGACGTCACTGAAAAGACCTACACGATCGAACTGACGGGGGCGAGCGACAAGCTCGACGCCTTCATCGAGGGGCTCGACTCCACGGCGATTCTCGAAACAGTCCGCACGGGCAGTTCGGGCATCGGTCGCGGCGAGCGCATTCTGAAGGTCTGACGTCGCGATCGCAAGGCCGGGCAACGCAGTATCGCCCAGCTGCCAACACCAACATTCGCAGTACCTGAATTTCTCTGAATCATCGAATCTAGCCAAGGAACCGACATGAAAGTTTTCTACGACAAGGACGCCGATCTTTCCCTCATCAAGGGCAAGCAGGTCACCATCATCGGCTATGGCTCGCAAGGCCATGCGCACGCGCTGAACCTGAAGGAAAGCGGCGTGAACATCACGGTCGGTCTGCGCAAGGGCGGCGCATCGTGGAGCAAGGCTGAAAACGCCGGCCTGCAAGTCAAGGAAGTCGCGGAAGCGGTGAAGGGCGCGGACGTCGTCATGATGCTGCTGCCGGACGAGCAGATCGCCGACGTGTACGCGAAGGAAGTCCACGCAAACATCAAGCAGGGCGCAGCGCTCGCGTTCGCGCACGGCTTCAACGTTCACTACGGCCAGGTGATCCCGCGTGCCGACCTCGATGTCATCATGATCGCGCCGAAGGCGCCGGGCCACACGGTTCGCGGCACCTACTCGCAAGGTGGCGGCGTGCCGCATCTGATCGCGGTTGCGCAGGACAAGTCGGGTGCGGCGCGCGACATCGCGCTGTCGTACGCAGCGGCTAACGGCGGCGGCCGTGCCGGCATCATCGAAACGAACTTCCGTGAAGAAACCGAAACCGACCTGTTCGGCGAGCAGGCTGTGCTGTGCGGCGGTACCGTCGACCTGATCAAGGCCGGCTTCGAAACGCTGGTCGAGGCGGGTTACGCGCCGGAAATGGCGTACTTCGAGTGCCTGCACGAACTGAAGCTGATCGTCGACCTGATCTACGAAGGCGGCATCGCGAACATGAACTACTCGATCTCGAACAACGCCGAGTACGGCGAGTACGTGACGGGTCCGCGCATCGTAACCGCTGAAACGAAGAAGGCGATGAAGGCCGTGCTGACCGACATCCAGACCGGCGAATACGCGAAGAGCTTCATCATTGAGAACAAGGCTGGCGCACCGACGCTGCAATCGCGTCGCCGTCTGACGGCCGAGCACCAGATCGAGCAGGTTGGCTCGAAGCTGCGGGCGATGATGCCTTGGATCGCGAAGAACAAGCTCGTCGACCAGTCGAAGAACTAGGCGTTTCGACGTAACGAGGTCCGGCGCGGCGCTTCGGCGCGGTGGCCCGGACCAGTCAAAAAGCCGTCCAAGGGTGCTGAACCCTGGGCGGCTTTTGCTATCCTACGGTTTTACAAAAACACAGAAGCCATCCATGAATTACCCTCATCCGATCATCGCGCGAGAAGGCTGGCCGTTCATCGCCATCGCGGCCGTCGTTGCATTACTGGTTCACGCCTTCGCGGGGTTCGGCTTTGCGTGGCTCTTCTGGCTGATCCTGATCTTCATCGTGCAGTTTTTCCGCGACCCAGCGCGTCCGATTCCGACGCAGGCCAACGCGGTGCTGTGTCCTGCCGACGGTCGTATCGTCGCGGTAGAAACCGCGCATGATCCTTATGCGAATCGCGAAGCGCTGAAGATCAGCGTGTTCATGAACGTATTCAACGTGCACTCGCAGCGCTCGCCGGTCGACGGCGCAATCTCGAAGGTCGAATACTTTCCTGGCGCGTATCTGAACGCGGCGGTCGATAAAGCCTCGCTCGAAAACGAGCGCAACGCGGTCGTGATCGAAATGGCCGGCGGCCAGACGGTCACGTCGGTGCAGATTGCCGGGCTGATCGCGCGGCGGATTCTTTGCTACGTCCGTGCAGGCGAGCCGCTGACCCGCGGCCAGCGTTACGGATTCATCCGCTTCGGTTCGCGCGTCGACGTGTATTTGCCGGTGGGCAGCCGTCCGCGCGTGTCGATCGGCGAGAAGGTGTCGGCGTCGTCCACGATCCTCGCCGAGCTGTAAAGCGGCATACAGGAGGTTGTCCGAATGGCCGCATTCAAACCGCGTCGACCCCGCAGCAGTGGACCGCTGCCGCGGCCGTTTCGTCGCAACAAGCCGCCGGTGGTCACGGAGTCGCCGGTCGCCGACAGCCGGCGCGCGCAGCGTCAGCAGTTCCTCAGAAAACGCGGCATCTACCTGCTGCCGAACGCGTTCACCACGGCCGCGCTGTTCTGCGGCTTCTTCGCCGTCGTGCAGGCGATGAACGTGCGCTTCGAGATCGCAGCGATCGCGATCTTCGTCGCGATGGTGCTCGATGGCATGGACGGCCGCGTCGCGCGCATGACGCATACGCAAAGCGCGTTTGGCGAGCAGTTCGATAGCCTGTCGGACATGGTGTCGTTCGGTGTTGCGCCCGCGCTCGTGATGTACGAGTGGATCCTGAAGGATCTCGGCCGTTGGGGCTGGCTCGCGGCGTTCGTCTATTGTTCCGGCGCGGCGCTACGGCTCGCGCGTTTCAACACGAATATCGGCGTGGTCGACAAGCGTTTCTTCCAGGGCATGCCGAGCCCGGCCGCGGCGGCACTGATCGCCGGTTTCGTGTGGCTCGCCACCGACAACCGCGTGCCGCTGAAGCTCGTCTGGCTGCCGTGGGTCGCCTTCGTGCTGACCATCTACGCGGGGGTAACGATGGTGTCGAACGCGCCGTTCTATAGCGGCAAGGCGCTCGACGTACGGCATCGCGTGCCGTTCGGCGTGATCCTGCTGGTGGTGGTCGCCTTCGTGCTCGTGTCGTCCGATCCGCCGCTGATGCTGTTCGGTCTGTTCGTGCTGTACGGTCTGTCCGGCTACGTGTTCTGGGCGTATCAGGCGGTGCGCGGCCGGGCCAATCCGGCGCGTTCGATGTCGCACGACCGCTGAGGATTTGACGAGCGCTGCGTCGCAGCGATGTACGAAAAACGGCGGCCCACAGGCTGCCGTTTTTCGTTGGTTGGTGCCGTTACGAGGTCGCTTCGGACTGCGCCGCAGGCCGCCCCGGTGTGCATTGCGCGGTAGCTGGAATGCCGCTATAGTCGTCGGATCAGTGCGTGGGCGTGGCCGATTTTGCCGGGTCGGCGAGGCCGTTCGCTGCGCCGCGCCATCATGCTTCGTTCACGCCCTTATGCGTTTTTGCGTTCCGTCCGCACCGGCCGCGATCATCGTGATCGCCCTACCTTGCCAGCGGCGGCGCCCATCGTCCCTTTCCAAAACCAAGTCCCATATCTGAACGACTCCCGAGGAGGCCCGACATGTCCGACAAACTGATCATTTTCGACACCACGCTGCGTGACGGCGAGCAATCGCCCGGCGCGTCGATGACGAAGGAAGAGAAGATCCGCATCGCCAGGCAACTCGAACGGATGAAAGTCGACGTGATCGAAGCGGGCTTCGCGGCCAGCTCGAACGGCGACTTCGATGCGATCCATACGATCGCCGGCCTCGTGAAGGACAGCACGATCTGCTCGCTTGCGCGCGCGAACGACAAGGACATACAGAAGGCCGCCGACGCACTGAAGCCGGCCGATCATTTCCGCATCCACACGTTCATCGCGACGTCGCCACTGCACATGGAGAAGAAGCTGCGGATGACGCCCGAACAGGTATTCGAGCAAGCCAGGCTTGCGGTGCGTTTTGCGCGCAAGTTCACCGACGACGTCGAATTCTCGCCGGAAGACGGCAGCCGCTCGGATTTGGACTTCCTGTGCCGCGTGCTGGAAGCGGTGATCGCCGAGGGCGCTACCACGATCAACATCGCGGACACCGTCGGCTACGGCGTGCCGGAACTCTATGGCCAACTCGTGAAGACGCTGCGCGAGCGCATTCCCAACTCGCACAAGGCGGTGTTCTCCGTGCATTGCCACAATGACCTCGGCATGGCGGTCGCGAATTCGCTCGCCGGCGTGCAGATTGGCGGCGCGCGCCAGGTCGAATGCACGATCAACGGTCTCGGCGAGCGCGCGGGCAATACCTCGCTCGAAGAAATCGTGATGGCAGTGAAGACCCGCAAGGATTACTTCGGACTCGACGTCGGCCTCGACACGACTCAGATCGTGCCGGCCTCGAAGCTCGTGTCGCAGATCACTGGCTTCGTCGTGCAGCCGAACAAGGCCGTGGTCGGCGCGAACGCTTTCGCGCACGCGTCGGGCATCCATCAGGATGGCGTCCTGAAGGCGCGCGATACCTACGAAATCATGCGCGCGGAAGACGTGGGTTGGGCCGCGAACAAGATCGTGCTCGGCAAGCTGTCGGGCCGCAATGCGTTCAAACAGCGTCTGCAGGAGCTTGGCATCGCGCTCGACAGCGAAGCCGAACTGAACACCGCCTTCGCGCGCTTCAAGGAACTCGCCGATCGCAAGGCGGAGATCTTCGACGAAGACATCATCGCCATCGTCAACGAGGAATCGGCGGAAGCGCACGAGAAGGAGCACTACAAGTTTCTGTCGATGTCGCAGCATTCCGAAACCGGCGAGCAGCCGCACGCGAAGGTCGTGTTCTCAGTAGAGGGTAAAGAGATCACCGGCGAAGCGCGCGGCAACGGACCGGTCGACGCCACCCTCAACGCGATCGAAACGGAAGTGGGCAGCGGCTCCGAACTGCTGCTGTACTCGGTCAACGCGATCACGACCGGCACGCAGGCGCAGGGCGAAGTGACCGTGCGGTTGTCGAAGAGCGGGCGCATCGTCAACGGCACGGGCACTGATCCGGATATCGTCGCGGCATCCGCGAAGGCATATTTTTCGGCGCTCAACAAGCTGTATTCGAATGCGGACAAGGTGAATCCGCAGCGCTCGGAGTAACGCGAGCATGGCGCGCCGGTAGCGCGCGATCGCTTGTGTGGATCGGAGGAGAAGCCCCGTGGTGCTCGGCACACGGGGCTTTTTTCTGCCGACATCGCGCAGCTGCGGCGGCGCGATATGACGAAACTACTCCGCCGTCGTGCGCCGCAGCGACCAGCCGCGCGTTGCGCGGGCCTGCTCGCGGACTTGAAATCTGACGTCGACGGTAATCCCACGGCGAGGCGCATCGGCGACGAACGCGTCCAGCAGTTCGCGCACGTCGTGATCGACGAAATCGGCGCGTGTCGCATCGACGATGACGGTGGCGCCATCCGGAATCTGCTGCAGATAGTGCTTGAGCGGCACCTTGCCGAGAAACGACACGTCCTTGCGAAACGACAGCAGGTAGTGATCGCCATGCTGCGCGAGCACGATCGGGCCGCGCAGGTTTGCGTGCAGCGCGAACAGCATGCTGCACAGGATGCCGAGCACGATACCGATCAGCAGATCGGTGACGAGCACACCGACGACTGTCACGATAAATGGTGCGAACGGCGCGAATCCCTGCCGCGCGAGCCCGGCGAACAACGACGGCTTGGCGAGTTTGAACCCGGTGAAGATCAGGATCGCGGCAAGGCAGGCGAGCGGGATCAGGTTGATCACGCTCGTGAGCGCGAACACGCTAACGAGAAGCAACACGCCGTGAACGATCGCCGAGAGTCGGCTTTTTGCGCCGGCATGGACGTTCGCGGAACTACGCACGATCACCGCGGTGATCGGCAGGCCGCCGATCGCACCCGCGATCAGATTGCCCACGCCCTGCGCCTTCAGCTCGCGATCGGGAGGCGCGCGGCGGCGCTCCGGATCGATTTGTTCGACCGCTTCGAGGCTCAGTAGCGTTTCGAGACTTGCGAGGATAGCGATCGTGATCGCAACGCGCCATATGTCGGGATTGATGAGCTGAGCGAACCGTGGGCCGAAGTCGGCCGACGCGAGCACGGCCTGCAGTGCCGCGAACGATTCCAGCGACGGCAACGCGACCCGCCCTTCGGCGGGCGGTGCCAACGATGGCGCGACGAGATTGAGGGTGAGCGTCGCGCCGATGCCGAGCAGCACCACCGCGAGCGGCGCGGGCATGATGCGCACGACAGCGAAGCGGCGCAGCGCGCGTGTTTCCCAGCCGGCGAGGATCGCGAGCGACAGCAGTGTGATCAGCGCGGCGGTCAGTGAGATTGGGCCGAGCGGCGTTGCGACCGCCGCCGCCGACTGGACGGAGTCGGCGGTGCCGGATAGCCCCAGCGCAACGGGAAACTGCTTGAGGATCAACAGCACGCCGATGGCGGCGAGCATCCCCTTGATCACCGGCGACGGCACGTAGGCGGCGAACCGGCCGGCCTTGAGCATGCCGAAGGCGAACTGGATGACGCCCGACAGCAGTACGGCCAGCAGGAAAGCGGAAAAGCCGCCAAGCCGTGCGATGCCGTCGACGACGATCACGACGAGGCCCGCGGCCGGGCCGCTCACGCTCAGACGCGAGCCGCTCAGCGCGGCAACCACGAGCCCGCCAATGATGCCGGACACCAGTCCGGCAAACGGGTCGACGCCCGATGCGTGAGCAATGCCGAGGCATAGCGGCAAGGCCACCAGAAAAACGGCCGTTCCGGCGAGCACGTCGCTCTGGAGCGCGGAAAAAGAGGTTTGATTATCCATGGTGTCGAAGAGCGAGAGGTGGGACGATGGGCGACGCGCTTCGCTAGGCCGCGCTGTGCGCGGCGGTCGTGCAGGTCATCGCGTCGTCGGCGGTATAGCCGGAGGTGAGAACCTTGATGCGCCCGTCGTCGAGCGCAAAGATCCAGCCGTGCACGAGCGGCGCCGGCTCAGCCTCGTGCACGATCGGGCTCGCCCGTAGCTGCCGCACCTGTTCGAGCACGTTCAGCTCGGCGAGGCGATTGACGCGATCCGGCTCGGTCGCCGCGCCGTCCAGCTCCGAGTGATGCGTTTTGGCGAGTGCGCAGAGCGGCGCGATACGGCGGTTCACATGGGGAAGCGCGGGGTCCGGCGGCAGCAGCGCGGCGCGCACGCCGCCGCAGCCATAGTGGCCGCAGACGATCACATGGCCGACCTTGAGCACCCGCACTGCGTATTCAAGGACGCTCGCGACGTTGTCGTCGCCGGGATGAAACAGGTTGGCGATGTTGCGATGGACGAACAGATCGCCGGGCTCGCAATGCGTGATCGTTTCGGCGGGCACGCGGCTGTCCGCGCAGCCGATCCACAGAATGTGCGGATTCTGTCCGCGCATCAGGTCGCGAAAAAATGCCGGATTACGCGTCGCGGTTTCATGGGCCCACGCGACGTTGGCGACCAGCAGGTGTTTGGGTCGGTTCATCGTAGCAACTCCGTATGAGAGGCAATTGAGCTGGCACCGGACCGAAAGCGTGTCTGCACGTGATTGCGAGCCGGTGCCCGAACGGTGTTTACAATAACCTTTCTTTCGCAAAATTATTGACGTAAGCAGGATAAAATTCTGTTTTATGCTTAAGCAATAAAAAAGCCGCCTATGGAAGGCGGCTTTTTTGAGATTTGGTGCTTCTTCCGAAGAGGGCGCTCAGTGCTCAGAACAGATTGCGGCGGTCAGGGTCGTGCAGCGGGTCGGGGGTCTTCTGCGTGAGGCGCAAGATGCCCTGGTCATCGAAGTAGAAGTTGTACAACATGTACCAGACGTTGTCTTCGAGATAGCGATAGGTCCAGACTTCGCGCCTCATCAACGGGAAGTACGACGTTTCGACCGGGCGGCCGAAGTTCACCAGCACGTCGCCGCGCGTCCATTTGCCGATCTCGGCGCGGTAGAACTCGTTGGGCTGCAGCACCTGGCGCATGTTGATGATCTTGCCGGCCGCGTCGATGTCGGCGGCGGTGGTGGTTTCGCCCATTGGTTGGGTCGGCCACATCAGACGCTTGCCGCCGTCGGGCAGATCATAGGTTTCGCGCGGCGGGCCGAGGCGCGCGATGACCGTCGATGCGTCCGCTCCCGGTTGATACTGCTGCCACGGCTGGGCGCAGCCGGCGACCGCGAGCACGCTCAGGCAAACGAGCGCGGCGCGGCGCAGACTGGCGCCGGCCGGGGCTGTGATAGCAGCCGCCGTGGGGTGGTGGCGGTTCGGCATGTATTCCTCCGATGTCGTTTGAATAGCGGTTCTTATCATCGAAAACGCACTATTTTGACACGTGCTGCGGCGAAAGAACGGCGCTGCCTGAACGTGCGTCGCCACCAAACGGCAACGGATGCGCCGGCTTGCCTATTCCGTGCGCGTCATCCTATGATCCGGGCTTCGAAGATTCAGGCGGGACAACCATGACGGCGATGTGGCGAGGGGCGGCGGCGGTTGCGCTGACGGCGATTTCGATGGCGGCGGCGGGAGTTGGCGTGGCTGAGGCGGCGAATCCGGCGTCGACGGGCGCGAGTCAGGCGTCCGCGCAGGGGACCGTTCCGGCCACCGGCAAGCCGGGGAGCCGCGCGGCCACGCTGGCGACAAGCCCGGCCGGTAATCACGCAAGCAAGTCCGCGAGCCTGCCGGCCGGCAAATTCACCGGCAAGCCAATCCAGCTCGCGCTGATCGAAGGCATGTCCGGCCCGTTCGCGAACGCGGGCGCGGCGGTCGAGCGCAATCTGCGTTTCGGTGTCGAGCAGGTCAACGTGCACGGCGGCGTGGAGCTCGCGGACGGCGCACATCCGTTCGAACTCGTCGTGCTCGACAGCAAGGGCAGCACGGAGGAAGCGCTGACGCAATTGCGCGCGGCCGCGGATCGCCATATCGGCTACATCCTGCAGGGCAATAGCTCGGCGGTCGCCGCGGCGCTGATCGGCGCAATCGGGAAGCAGAACAGCCGCGAGCCGGACAACCGCGAACTGTTCCTCAACTACTCCGCCGACGACCCCGCGCTCACCAACGCGGACTGCAGCTTCTGGCACTTCCGCTTCGACGCGCACGCCGGCATGCGGATGGCCGCGCTCGCCGAGGTGATCGAGCGCGACAAGGCGGTGAAAAAGGTGTACCTGCTGAACCAGGATTACAGCTTCGGACACGACGTGAGCAGCCTCGCGCGTTCGACGCTCGCGGCGAAGCGTCCCGACATCGCGGTGGTCGGCGACGAATTTCACCCGATCGGCCGCGTGAAGGATTTCGCGCCGTACATCGCGAAGATCCGCGGGAGCGGCGCGGACGCCGTGATCACCGGCAACTGGGGCAACGACCTGACGCTGCTCGTGAAGGCGGCGCGCGAGCAGGGCCTCGACACGAAGTTCTACACGTTCTACGGCAACAGCCTCGGCGCGCCGGCCGCGCTTGGCGAAGCAGGCGTGGGTCGCGTGATCGCGGTGGCCGAGTGGCATCCGAATGTCGGTGGCGCGGCCTCCGACGCGTGGTATGCGGCATTCCGCGCGCGCTTTCCGGCCGCCCAGGACGACTATCCGGTGCTGCGCATGCCACTGATGATCGAAACGCTCGCCGCCGCGATGAGCCGCGCCGGCAGCGCCGATCCGACGGCGGTCGCGAAAGCGCTCGAGGGCATCCGCTTCGACAACGCTCTTCATGCATCGTGGATGCGCGCCGATGACCATCAGCTGATCCAGCCCCTCTACGTGATGCAGATGGACAAAGCCGGCACACCCGGCGTGCATTTCGATAACGAAGGGTCGGGCTATGGCTTTCGCACGGTGCTGGTGCTACCAGCCGAGCGCACACTATTGCCGACGGTCTGCCGGATGCGGCGCCCCTGAGCGCCCGCGAGCGACACTCGATCCGCCTTGCTGGCCCGGGGTTCGCGGCCGGAATCGGCTGTGCTACAATACGCGTCCCGTTGTTGGGCTGGGTTCTGATTCAGTTAATTCAGCCACGAACGGGACTCAGTAAATTGTGAAACGGGTATCCCACGGCACGGCCTTTCTTCCGTGACCGCCTGTCCAGTTATCAAGGAAATTGACATGTCCGCAGTTGAAGCAAGCAAGAAGTCGGAAGTCGTCGCGCAATTCGCACGCGCAGCCAACGATACCGGCTCCCCCGAAGTTCAGGTCGCGCTGCTCACGACCCGTATCAACGAACTGACCTCCCACTTCAAGGAGCACACGAAGGATCACCACAGCCGCCGCGGTCTGCTGCGCATGGTGAGCCGCCGTCGCAAGTTGCTCGACTACCTGAAGGGTAAGGACGCGGATCGTTACCGCAGCCTGATCGAGAAGCTGGGTCTGCGTAAGTAATCGGCCAGTCGTTCAGCAAGATGCCTGTGTCAGTTTCGCTGATACAGGCATTTTGTTTTTGCGCGGCGCGCTTCGTGTAACGCGCAGCGCCTGTGATCCTCGGCGTATGCCGGTTCGCGCGGCGTCTACGGGCAAGCGCAGTAGGAGTAGCAGAACAGCAGTAGAAGAAGCAGTAACAGGAAACAAGGCCGGGCTTCAGGGCGGAGTTTTGTGTCATTCCAGCGGTTCGCGCGCAGTCGCAGCACGTGACTCTCTGGAATGGCATAGCACGACTCTTCCCATGCGGCGCCGGCTTGGCGTTGCCGCGCCGCTCCGGTCCGCGCGGCATTACGATGAGGAAAAGCAATGACTATGTTCAATAAGATCGTCAAAGAGTTTAAGTGGGGGCAGCACAACGTTCGCCTCGAAACCGGTGAAATCGCTCGCCAGGCGGGCGGCGCGGTGATCGTCGACGTCGAAGATACCGTGGTGCTCGCCACCGTGGTCGGCGCGAAGACCGCGAAGCCGGGCCAGGACTTCTTCCCGCTCACCGTCGATTACATCGAAAAGACCTACGCCGCCGGCAAGATCCCGGGCGGCTTCTTCCGCCGCGAAGGCCGTCCGTCGGAAGGCGAGACGCTGATCTCGCGCCTGATCGACCGTCCGCTGCGTCCGCTCTTCCCGGAAGGCTTCTACAACGAAGTGCAGGTCGTGATTCACGTGCTGTCGCTGAATCCGGAAATCCCCGCCGACATCCCTGCGCTGATCGGCGCCTCGGCGGCGCTCGCGGTGTCCGGTCTGCCGTTCAACGGCCCGGTCGGCGCGGCGCGCGTGGCCTACATCAACAACGAATACGTGCTGAACCCGACGCGTCCGCAGATGAAGGAATCGGCGCTCGACCTCGTCGTCGCCGGCACGGAACGCGCGGTGCTGATGGTCGAATCGGAAGCGCAGCAATTGAGCGAAGAAGTGATGCTCGGTGCCGTCGTGTTCGGTCATGAACAGATGCAGACCGCGATCGACGCGATCCACGAACTGGTCCGCGAAGGCGGCAAGCCCGAGTGGGACTGGCAGCCGGCCGCGAAGAACGAAGCGCTGATCGCGCGCGTGACCGAATTTGCGCAAGCGGAACTGCTCGCCGCGTACCAGATCCGCGACAAGCAGGCTCGCTCGACCAAGCTGAAGGAAGTCTACGCGGCGACCTCGGCAAGGCTCGAGGAAGAAGCGGCGGCAGCGGGCACCGTGGCGGCCGACAAGGCATCGGTCGGAAACGTGCTGTTCGACATCGAAGCGAAGATCGTCCGGACGCAGATCCTGAACGGCGAGCCGCGTATCGACGGGCGCGACACGCGCACAGTGCGTCCGATCGAAATCCGCACCGGCGTGCTGCCGCGTACCCACGGCTCGGCGCTGTTCACGCGCGGCGAGACGCAGGCGATGGTGGTCGCGACGCTCGGCACGAAGGGCGACGAGCAAAATATCGACGCGCTCGAAGGCGAGTATCGCGAACGCTTCATGCTCCACTACAACATGCCTCCGTTCGCGACCGGCGAAACAGGTCGCGTCGGTTCGCCGAAGCGCCGTGAAATCGGTCACGGCCGTCTCGCCAAACGCGCGCTCGTCGCGTGCCTGCCGAGCGCCGACGAATTCGGCTACTCGATCCGCGTCGTGTCGGAAATCACCGAGTCGAACGGTTCGTCGTCGATGGCTTCGGTGTGCGGCGGCTGCCTCGCGCTGATGGACGCCGGCGTGCCGATGAAGGCGCACGTCGCCGGTATCGCGATGGGCCTGATCCTCGAAGGTAATCGCTTCGCGGTCTTGACCGACATTCTCGGCGACGAAGATCATCTCGGCGACATGGACTTCAAGGTCGCGGGTACGGAACAAGGCGTGACCGCGCTGCAGATGGACATCAAGATTCAGGGCATCACGAAGGAAATCATGCAGGTCGCGCTCGCGCAGGCGAAGGAAGGCCGCATGCACATCCTCGGCAAGATGACCTCGGCCGTGGCTGGCGCGAACACCCAACTGTCGGAGTTCGCACCGCGCATGATCACGATCAAGATCAACCCGGAAAAAATTCGCGACGTGATCGGCAAGGGCGGCTCGGTGATCCGCGCGCTCACCGAAGAAACCGGCACGACGATCGACATTTCCGACGACGGCGTCGTCACGATCGCGAGCACGAACAGCGAAGGCATGGCCGAAGCGAAGCGTCGTATCGAAGCGATCACGATGGAAGTCGAAGTGGGCCAGGTGTACGAAGGCACCGTGCTCAAGCTGCTCGACTTCGGCGCGATCGTGAACATCCTGCCGGGTAAGGATGGTCTGCTGCATATCTCCGAGATCGCGAACGAGCGCATCAAGGACATCAACGACTATCTGAAGGATGGCCAGCAGGTGAAGGTCAAGGTCATCCAGACGGACGAGAAGGGTCGTGTGCGTCTGTCGGCGAAGGCATTGCTGAACGACGCGGAGCAAGGCGAGCCGACGCCGCAGTAAGGCGGTAGCGGACAAACGGCCGGCCGTGTCATGCGCGCCGGCCGTTTTTCATGCAGGATGGATTGCGTTGCGCATTCGAATCGCAGCGCGGCGCTACGGCAGACGGCAGCAACGGGTAGGTAACGCAATCCAATCTTGGAGTTGACGCAGATGAAAGCGATCGAAATCACTGAATTCGGTGCGCCGGAAGTCCTCAAGCTGGCGGAGCGTCCGACGCCGCAGCTCAAGACTGGCGAGGTGCTGATCAAGGTGGCGGCATCCGGCATCAATCGTCCGGACGTGTTTCAGCGCAAGGGCGGCTATGCGCCGCCGCCGGGAGCGTCGGATCTGCCGGGGCTGGAGGTGGCGGGCGAGATCGTCGGTGGCACGATCGACGCGAAGAACAACCCGTTCGGTCTGAAGATCGGCGATCGCGTGTGTGCGCTGCTCGCGGGCGGCGGCTACGCGGAATTTGCGACTGCGCCACTGCTGCAATGCCTGCCCGTGCCGGCGGGGTTGTCGGATATCGAAGCGGCTTCGCTGCCTGAGACGTTTTTCACGGTGTGGAGCAACGTCTTCAATCGCGCGCAGCTCGGCCAGGGCGAGGGCGGTGCGAATGAAACGCTGCTCGTGCAGGGTGGTTCGAGCGGCATCGGCGTGACGGCGATCCAGATTGCGCATGCGCTCGGCTTCCGTGTGTTCGCGACCGCGGGCTCGGACGAAAAGTGCCGCGCGTGCGAAGCGCTCGGCGCCGAACGCGCGATCAACTACAGGACTGAAGATTTCGTCGAAGTCATCAAGTCGCTGACCAACGATCGCGGCGTGGACGTGATCCTCGACATGGTGGCAGGCAGCTACGTGCCGCGCGAATTGTCGGCTCTCGCCGACGGTGGCCGTATCGTACTAATTGCGCTGCTCGGCGGCGCGAAGGCGGAGCTGAACCTGAACGAAGTGTTGCGCCGCCGTCTGACGGTTACCGGTTCGACGCTGCGACCACGGCCGATCGAGTTCAAGGCGCAGATCGCCGCGCAACTGAAGGAGCGCGTGTGGCCGCATCTCGAAGCTGGGCGCATCAAGCCGGTCGTGCATCGCGTGTTTCCGGCCGCCCAGGCTGCCGAGGCGCATGCGCTGATGGAAAGCGGCACGCACGTCGGCAAGATCGTGTTGACGTGGGGTCAGGAGGCTTGACATCATCGGTTTGACCCGATCCATCCCACGCAGTAAAATTGCGCGTTTTGCGCGCGCCGGATCAATCCGACGGGCGGGCCGCGAGCGCAGGAACAAACTGCAGCGAGGCGCGAGCGAAGTCCGCCGGCAGAGTAGGCCGGACTGGCAAGACAGGACAATACGAGACGATGTCGAATCAACAACGAGCCAAACTGGTAGTCGGTAACTGGAAGATGCATGGGCGGCTCGCCGCGAACGCCGCGTTGTTGCAGGCAGTGGCACAGGGCGCCAGTGAACTGCCGCCCGACGTGCGCGTCGGTGTATGCGTGCCGAGCCTCTATCTCGGGCAGACTCAGTCGTTGCTCGAAGGCAGCCCGATCGTGTGGGGCGTGCAGGACGTGTCCGCGTTCACGCATGGCGCCTATACCGGCGAAGTGGCTGCGCCGATGGTGACGGACTTCGGCGCCACGTTTGCGATCGTCGGGCACTCGGAGCGCCGCGCGTATCACCGCGAAAGCGCCGAACTGGTCGCGGTGAAAGCGCAGCGTGTGCTCGAGGCGGGTTTGACGCCGATCGTGTGCGTCGGCGAAACGCTCGAAGAACGCGAAGCTGGTTGGACCGAGCAGGTCGTCGGCGGTCAGCTCGACGAGGTGCTCGCGAAGCTGTCGGCTCAGGAAGCGGCTCGCCTCGTCGTCGCGTATGAGCCGGTGTGGGCAATTGGCACCGGCAAGAGCGCATCGGCGGCACAGGCGCAGGCCGTGCATGGATTCCTGCGCGCACGTCTCACGGCCAAGGGTGCGGCGGATGTGCCGTTGCTATACGGTGGCAGCGTTAAGCCGGACAACGCGGAAGAACTGTTCCGTCAGCTCGATATCGACGGCGGCCTGATCGGCGGCGCGTCGTTGAAAGATCAGGATTTCCTTGCGATCTGCAAGGCGGCCGCCGCGACCAGCGTGGCTGGTTAGGCTGGGCGTCGCGGCGAGGATGGCTCCATTTCGCGCAACACACAGTGTGCGGCGCGGTTAAATAAAGACTCAGGTGGGTGTGATGCTGTATTTGAAAACATTGATTATCGTCGTTCAGTTGTTGTCGGCGTTCGGGGTCATCGGACTTGTGTTGCTGCAGCACGGCAAAGGTGCCGATATGGGCGCGGCTTTCGGCAGCGGCGCGTCGGGTAGCTTGTTCGGTGCGACAGGTTCGGCGAACTTTCTGTCGCGTACCACGGCAGTGCTCGCAGCGCTGTTCTTTGCCACGACACTGGCACTCACTTACCTTGGTGCGTATCACGTGAAGCCGTCGGCAGGCGTGCTGGGCGCGGCAGCTACTGCGCCGGTCGCGGCTTCTGCGCCGGCTGCGGGCTCGGCCCCGGCGGCGGCAGCGCCTGCAGCGCCTGCGTCGGTTCCGGCGACGGGTGTGCCGAAATAAATTTTCGGCGGACGTGGTCTTGTGCGTTGAACAATCCGCTTAAACAAGTTACAATTCAAAGCTTGAAGCGATTCGCGGGTTTTACAAGTTGTTTTCCCGGATTGCATATAGTGCCGACGTGGTGAAATTGGTAGACACGCTATCTTGAGGGGGTAGTGGCGAAAGCTGTGCGAGTTCGAGTCTCGCCGTCGGCACCAAATGTTATCTAAATGCCAGCCGTTTGCTTCGCTTCGGCTGGCATTTTCGCTTCTGGCGTATGGCTGTACGGCTTGCGTCATGCGCGTTGAGGAAGTGATTTCGCGTCAGGGGTGCTATGCTCCTGACGGCACTCAGAACCAACCGATTGAGGATTGTCTTGAACCTCGCAGCCTATTTCCCCGTATTGCTGTTCCTTATTGTGGGCACCGGTTTAGGCGTAGCACTGGTCAGTATTGGCAAGCTCCTCGGTCCCAACAAGCCCGACACCGAGAAAAACGCACCGTACGAGTGCGGCTTCGAAGCATTCGAAGATGCGCGCATGAAATTCGACGTGCGCTACTACCTCGTCGCCATTCTCTTCATCATTTTCGACCTTGAGACCGCGTTCCTGTTCCCGTGGGGCGTTGCGTTGCGTGACATCGGCTGGGCTGGGTTCACGGCGATGATGATTTTCCTGCTCGAGTTCCTGCTTGGCTTTGCCTACATCTGGAAGAAGGGCGGCCTCGACTGGGAATGATGGATTAATCGCCGGTTTGCGTGGGTGGCCAGGCTTGCCGCCCCGTCTGGAGTGGAAAGCAAATGAGTATCGAAGGGGTCTTGAAAGAAGGGTTTGTCACCACTACGGCGGACAAACTGATCAACTGGACGCGCACCGGCTCGCTGTGGCCGATGACGTTCGGTCTTGCGTGCTGCGCGGTCGAGATGATGCATGCGGGCGCTGCCCGTTATGATCTCGACCGTTTCGGCGTGGTGTTTCGTCCGAGTCCGCGTCAGTCGGACGTGATGATCGTCGCCGGCACGCTGTGCAACAAGATGGCGCCCGCTCTGCGCAAGGTTTACGACCAGATGGCGGAGCCGCGGTGGGTGATCTCGATGGGCTCATGCGCGAACGGCGGTGGCTATTATCACTACTCGTACTCGGTGGTGCGCGGCTGCGACCGGATCGTCCCGGTCGACGTGTACGTGCCGGGTTGTCCGCCCACCGCGGAAGCGCTGGTATATGGCGTGATCCAGCTGCAAGCCAAGATTCGCCGCACCAACACCATCGCCCGTCAATAAGGCCAACGCCTCCCACAATATGGCAAGCAAACTCGAGACCCTGAAAGCGAACCTCGAGGCGGCCTTTGGCGGCCTCCTGTTGAGCCTGACCGAGTCGGTCGGTGAATTGACGATCGTCGTCAAGGCCGGCGACTACCTCAACGTGGCAAAGCGTCTGCGCGACGATCGCTCGCTCGGTTTCGAGCAGTGTGTCGACCTGTGCGGCGTCGATTATCAGACCTATGCCGAAGGGGCTTACGACGGCCCGCGTTTTGCGGCAGTGCTGCATCTGCTGTCGGTACAAAACAACTGGCGTCTGCGTCTGCGCGTGTTCGCGCCTGACGACGACATGCCGATCCTGCCGTCCGTCGTCGATATCTGGAATTCGGTCAACTGGTACGAGCGCGAAGCGTTCGACCTGTACGGCATCGTCTTCGAAGGTCACCCGGACCTGCGCCGCATTCTGACCGACTACGGTTTCATCGGTCATCCGTTCCGCAAGGATTTCCCGGTCTCCGGCTACGTCGAGATGCGTTACGACCCGGAAGAAAAGCGCGTCGTTTATCAGCCGGTGACGATCGAGCCGCGGGAAATCACGCCGCGCGTGATCCGCGAGGATCACTATGGCGGTCTGAAACACTAAGAGAACGTCATGGCAGAGATCAAAAACTACACGCTCAACTTTGGTCCGCAGCACCCGGCAGCGCACGGTGTGTTGCGTCTCGTGCTCGAACTCGACGGCGAAGTGATCCAACGCGCCGATCCGCACATCGGTCTGCTGCATCGCGCGACTGAAAAGCTCGCCGAAAGCAAGACGTTCATCCAGTCGGTGCCGTACATGGACCGTCTCGACTACGTGTCGATGATGGCCAACGAGCACGGCTACGTGCTCGCCATTGAAAAGCTGCTCGGCATCGACGTGCCGCTGCGCGCGCAATACATTCGTGTGCTGTTCGACGAAGTCACGCGCGTGTTGAATCACCTGATGTGGATTGGCTCGCACGCGCTCGACGTCGGTGCGATGGCGGTGTTCCTGTATGCGTTCCGCGAGCGCGAAGACCTGATGGACGTGTACGAGGCGGTGTCGGGCGCGCGCATGCACGCGGCCTACTATCGTCCGGGCGGCGTCTATCGCGATCTGCCTGACGCAATGCCGCAATACAAGGCGTCGAAGATTCGCAATGCGAAGGCGTTGTCGAAGATGAACGAAAACCGTCAGGGTTCGCTGCTCGACTTCATCGACGACTTCTTTACGCGCTTCCCGAAGTGCGTCGACGAATACGAAACGCTGCTCACCGACAACCGGATCTGGAAGCAGCGTCTGGTTGGTATCGGCGTGGTCAGCCCGGAGCGCGCGCTGCAGCTCGGCATGACCGGCGCGATGCTGCGTGGCTCGGGCATCGAGTGGGATCTGCGCAAGAAGCAGCCATATGAGGTTTATGACAAGCTCGACTTCGACATTCCGGTCGGCGTGAATGGCGACTGCTATGACCGCTATCTGGTGCGCGTCGAAGAAATGCGCCAGTCCACGCGTATCGCGAAACAGTGCATTGAGTGGCTGCGCAAAAATCGGGGCCCGGTGATGACGGACAATCACAAGGTTGCGCCGCCGTCGCGCGTCGGCATGAAGTCGAACATGGAAGATCTGATCCACCACTTCAAGCTGTTCACCGAAGGCTTCCATGTGCCCGAAGGCGAGGCGTACGCCGCAGTCGAACATCCGAAGGGCGAGTTCGGCATCTATCTGATCTCGGACGGCGCCAACAAGCCGTATCGTTTGAAGATCCGCGCCCCGGGCTATGCGCACCTGTCCGCGCTCGACGAAATGGCGCGCGGCCACATGATCGCCGACGCCGTGACGATCATCGGCACGCAGGACATCGTGTTCGGCGAAGTGGATCGCTAGGATGTATTCATCGACGCGCGTCTGCGGTCGTCGCACCGCCACGCGGGTCAAGCAAAGGAACGCCGGGTCTGTCGCAGTATGACTTGAGCGACAGGTTTTCGTTCGGTAGGAATTGAAAGAGTCGTGTCTGAAAATGATCTCAGCTGAAGGCCTGAAAGAAATCGATCGTGCGGTCGCAAAGTACCCCGCGGATCAGAAACAGTCCGCCGTGATGTCGGCGTTGGCCACTGCTCAAACGGAGCATGGCTGGCTGTCGCCCGAACTCATGCAGTTCGTCGCGGATTATCTCGGCATGCCGGCAATCGCCGTGCAGGAGGTAGCGACCTTCTACACGATGTATGAGACCTCGCGAGTCGGCAAGTTCAAGATCACGCTCTGTACGAACCTGCCGTGCCAGCTCGGCCCGGACGGCGGTTCCGAAAGCGCCGCTGAATACCTGAAGCAGAAGCTCGGCATCGACTTCGGCGAAACCACGCCCGATGGCAAATTCACGCTGAAAGAGGGTGAGTGCATGGGTTCGTGCGGCGACGCGCCGGTGATGCTGGTGAACAACCAACGCATGTGCAGCTTCATGAGCCGCGAGAAGATCGACCAGCTGCTCGAGGAACTTTCGAAATGACGTCTTTACACGATCGTCACATCAAACCGCTGATTCTCGCCGGATTGAACGGCGACAACTGGCATCTCGAAGACTATGTGGCTCGCGGCGGTTACGCCCAGCTGCGCCGCATCCTGGAAGAAAAGATCGCGCCCGAGCAGGTGATCGCCGACGTCAAGGCGTCGGGTCTGCGCGGCCGCGGCGGCGCGGGCTTCCCGACTGGTCTGAAGTGGAGCTTCATGCCGCGTCAGTTCCCGGGCCAGAAGTACCTCGTCTGTAATTCGGACGAGGGCGAGCCGGGTACGTTCAAGGACCGCGACATTCTGCGCTTCAATCCGCATTCGCTGATCGAAGGTATGGTGATCGGCGCGTACGCGATGGGCATCACGGTCGGCTACAACTATATTCACGGCGAAATCTGGGAAGTCTATAAGCGCTTCGAAGAAGCGTTGGAAGAAGCTCGCCGCGCCGGCTTCCTCGGCGACAACATCATGGGCTCTGGCTTCTCGTTTCAGCTACATGCGCATCACGGTTACGGCGCGTACATCTGTGGCGAAGAAACCGCGCTGCTCGAATCGATCGAGGGCAAGAAGGGTCAGCCGCGCTTCAAGCCGCCATTCCCAGCGAGCTTTGGCGTGTACGGCAAGCCGACCACGATCAACAACACCGAAACGTTCGCGGCGGTGCCGTTCCTGCTCGCCATCGGCCCGCAGAATTACCTTGAAATCGGCAAGCCGAACAACGGCGGCACGAAGATTTTCTCGGTGTCGGGTGACGTCGAGCGTCCGGGAAATTACGAAATTCCGCTCGGCACGCCGTTCGCGACGCTGATGGAACTCGCCGGTGGCATGCGCGGCGGCAAGAAGATCAAGGCTGTGATTCCTGGCGGTTCGTCGGCGCCGGTGATTCCGGGCGAGATGATGATGCAGACCGACATGGACTACGACTCGATCGCGAAGGCCGGCTCAATGCTCGGCTCGGGCGCGGTGATCGTGATGGACGAGACGCGCTGCATGGTGCGCTCGCTGCTGCGCCTGTCCTACTTCTATTACGAAGAGTCGTGCGGTCAATGCACGCCTTGCCGTGAAGGCACGGGCTGGCTGTATCGCGTCGTGCATCGTATCGAGCATGGTCTCGGTCGCCAGGAAGATCTGGATCTGCTGAACTCCGTCGCGGAAAACATCATGGGCCGCACGATCTGCGCGCTAGGCGATGCGGCCGCTATGCCGGTTCGGGGCATGCTCAAGCACTACTGGGACGAATTCGAATATCACGTCGCCCACAAGCATTGCCTTGTCGGCGGTCATGCCAGCACGGCGGCGCCCGAAACAGTGGCTGCGTGACGGTGGCTGCCTGAGCCGGCCCGACAGGTTCGGCTGACGGATAACTACCAGACGAACACCTCAACCGCAGGATTCATCGCCCGAAGCGGGCGATGAACAGGCGAACGATTGAGCGGTAACAGGTTAAGGAAGATTGACCATCATGGTTGAACTGGAAATAGACGGCAAGAAAGTCGAGGTGCCTGAAGGCAGCATGGTGATTCAGGCTGCGCATAAGGTCGACACCTACATTCCTCACTTCTGCTATCACAAGAAGCTGTCGATTGCGGCCAACTGCCGGATGTGTCTGGTCGATGTCGAGAAGATGCCGAAGGCCGTGCCCGCGTGCGCGACCCCGGTGTCGGCCGGCATGATCGTGCGCACCAAGTCGGACAAGGCGGTGAAGGGCCAGCAAGCCGTGATGGAATTCCTGCTGATCAACCATCCGCTCGACTGCCCGATCTGCGACCAGGGCGGCGAATGCCAGTTGCAAGATCTGGCCGTTGGTTACGGCAAGTCGTCGTCGCGCTATAGCGAAGAAAAGCGCGTGGTGTTCCACAAGAACGTGGGTCCGCTGATCTCGATGGAAGAGATGTCGCGCTGCATTCACTGCACGCGTTGCGTTCGCTTCGGCCAGGAAATCGCCGGCGTGATGGAACTCGGCATGCTGGGCCGCGGCGAGCATGCGGAAATCACGTCGTTCGTCGGCAAGACGGTCGACTCCGAGCTGTCGGGCAATATGATCGATCTGTGCCCGGTCGGCGCGCTTACGAGCAAGCCGTTCCGCTACAGCGCCCGTACATGGGAGCTGTCGCGTCGCAAGTCGGTGAGCCCGCACGATTCCGTCGGCGCGAACCTCATCGTGCAGGTGAAAAACAATCGCGTGATGCGCGTTTTGCCGTTCGAAAACGAAGCGATCAACGAGTGCTGGATCTCGGACAAGGACCGCTTCTCGTACGAAGGCGTGAACAGCCCCGAGCGTCTTACCAAACCGATGCTCAAGCAAGGCGGCCAGTGGGTCGAAACCGACTGGCAGACCGCGCTCGAATACGTGGTCAAGGGTCTGAAGGGCATCAAGAGTGACCACGGTGCGAACGCCCTTGCCGCGCTGTCGAGCGCGCACAGCACCGTGGAAGAACTGTTCCTGTTGAAGCAGATCGGGCAAGCGGTCGGCACGCCGAACGTCGACTTCCGTCTGCGTCAGTCGGATTTCTCGGCGCCCGTTAGTGGCGCGCCGTGGCTCGGCGGCACGATCGCCGATCTGTCGAACGTCGATGCGGCGCTCGTGATCGGCTCGGATCTGCGCCGTGACCATCCGCTGTTCGCCGCGCGTTTGCGCCAGGTCGCACGAGGCGGTTCGGCACTTACGCTGCTCCAGGCCACCAACGACGACGCGATGATCCCTCAGGCGCAACGCGTGGTCGCGGCGCCGTCGGCATGGCTCGAGGTGTTGGCAGGCATCGCCGGCGCGGTGGGCGAAGCGAAGGGCGTTGCGCTGCCGGAAGCATTCGCGGGCACGCAGCCGACGGACGCGCACAAGCAGATAGCGAAATCGCTGACTACCGGCGAGCGCCGCGTCGTGCTGCTTGGTAACGAAGCGGTTCGTCATCCGGACTTCGCGGCGATCCACGCCGCGGCGCAATGGATTGCCGAGGCAACCGGTGCAACGCTCGGTTTCCTGACCGAAGCGGCCAATACGGTCGGCGCGCACCTTGTGAACGCGCTGCCGGGCGAAGGCGGTCTGAACGCGCGCGAAGTGTTCGAGCAGCCGCGCAAGGGCTATCTGCTGTTGAATCTCGAGCCGGAATTCGACACGGCCAATCCGGCGCAGGCGCTCGCCGCGCTGAAGCAGGCCGAGATGGTCGTCGTGATGTCGCCGTTCCAGGCCGGCGCCGACTATGCCGACGTGCTGCTGCCGATCGCGCCGTTCACGGAAACGGGCGGCGCGTTCGTCAACGCTGAAGGTACGGTGCAGGCGTTTAACGGCGTCGTGCGTCCGCTCGGCGACACGCGTCCCGCGTGGAAGGTGTTGCGCGTGCTGGGCAGCCTGCTCGGCGCGTCGGGCTTCGAATACGACACGGTCGAAGAAGTGCGCGCGGCCGCGCTCGGCGACGGCGAACTGAGTTCGCGTCTGTCGAACCGGACCGGCGTCGCGGTGACGCGCGGCCAGGCCGCGAAGGCGGCGGAAGGCAAGTTCGAGCGTCTCGCGAACGTGCCGATCTATCATGCCGATGCGCTCGTGCGTCGCGCGGAGTCGCTGCATCTGACCGTGGCGGCCCGTACGGCGAATTCGGTCGGCCTGCCGGCTGCGTTGTTCGACAAACTGGGTTTGAAAGAGGGCGACGCGGTGCGCGTTCGTCAGGGCGAGCAAGCGGTGCAGTTGCCGGCCGTGCGCGACGCGAATCTTGCGGAGACGGTCGTCCGCGTATCGGCGGCTACGCCTGCCGGTGCAGCGCTGGGCAGCCTGTTCGGTGAACTGGTGGTGGAGAAGGCGTAAATGAGCTTGTTCGATACGATCAACTCGGGCGGCGCCCAACTTCTCGGTGTGGCATGGCCTACGGTGTGGGCGCTCGTGCGCATCCTGGTGGTGGCCGTCGCGATCCTGCTGTGCGTCGCTTACCTGATCCTGTGGGAGCGCAAGCTGATCGGCTGGATGCATGTGCGTCTCGGTCCGAACCGCGTCGGTCCCGCCGGGCTCTTGCAGCCGATCGCCGACGTGCTGAAACTGTTGCTGAAGGAAGTGATCCAGCCGGCCCAGGCAAGCCGCTGGATCTACGTGATCGCGCCGATCATGGTGGTGGTGCCGGCCTTCGCGGTCTGGGCGGTGATTCCTTTCCAGGCGGGCGCGGTGCTCGGTGACATCAACGCGGGTCTGCTATACGCGATGGCGATCTCGTCGATCGGCGTGTATGGCGTGATTCTGGCCGGCTGGGCGTCGAACTCGAAGTACGCGTTCCTCGGCGCGATGCGCGCCGCCGCGCAGATGGTCTCGTACGAAATCTCGATGGGCTTTGCGCTGGTGGTCGTGCTGATGACGGCCGGCACGCTGAACCTGTCTGGCATCGTCGGCTCGCAGGAGCAGGGCTTCTTCGCCTCGCACGGCCTGAACTTCCTCTCCTGGAACTGGCTGCCACTGCTGCCGATGTTCGTCGTGTACTTCATCTCGGGCATCGCCGAAACGAACCGCCACCCGTTCGACGTGGTGGAGGGCGAATCGGAAATCGTCGCGGGCCACATGATCGATTACTCGGGTATGGCGTTCGCGCTGTTCTTCCTCGCCGAGTACATCAACATGATCGTGATCTCGGCATTGGCTGCAACACTGTTCCTCGGCGGCTGGAGCGCCCCGTTCGGGTTCCTGTCGTTCATCCCGGGCATCGTCTGGCTCGTCGCCAAGGTTTTCTTCCTGTTGTCGGTGTTCATCTGGGCGCGTGCTACGTTCCCGCGCTATCGCTATGACCAGATCATGCGTCTCGGCTGGAAGGTTTTCATTCCGGTCTGCGTGGTGTGGCTCGTGGTGGTCGGCTTCTGGATCATGTCGCCGTTGAACATCTGGAAATAAAGGGCGGACGAACCTATGACCGCAATCCAAAACTTCTTCAAGACTTTCTTCCTCACGGAACTGCTGAAAGGCCTCGCGCTGACCGGACGCTACACGTTCCAGCGCAAGGTCACCGTGCAGTTCCCTGAAGAGAAGACCCCGATCTCGCCGCGTTTCCGCGGTCTGCATGCGCTGCGCCGCTATGAAAACGGCGAAGAGCGCTGCATCGCGTGCAAGCTGTGCGAAGCAGTGTGTCCGGCGCTCGCGATCACAATCGAATCGGAAACGCGCGCGGACAACACGCGCCGCACGACGCGCTACGACATCGACCTGACCAAGTGCATCTTCTGCGGTTTCTGTGAAGAAAGCTGCCCGGTCGATTCGATCGTCGAGACGCACATTCTCGAGTATCACGGCGAGAAGCGCGGCGACCTTTACTTCACGAAGGACATGCTGCTGGCCGTTGGCGACCGCTTCGAAGCAGAAATCGCCGCCAACAAGGCAGCCGACGCACCGTATCGTTGAAGCGCTTTCCCGCTTGCAACAATTGCGGCAGTAAAAGCAGTAACACGGCCTGCTGTCGGGCCGACCGCCGCGGCCTGAACGCCGCGGCACGGCGCACCGGTGTGGCGGTTCTGGCGGTTTCGTCCGCTTTTGCCAGCCACGGGTGCCAAAGAACAATGCCTGACGATGGCCTAACGATGAACCGGTAATCATGGAATTCACGACCGTACTGTTCTACATCTTCGCGCTGCTCCTGGTGGTTTCAGGGCTGAAGGTGATCACCTCGCGCAACCCGGTATCGTCCGCACTGTTTCTGGTGCTGGCGTTCTTCAACGCAGCCGCGATCTGGATGTTGCTGGAGGCCGAGTTCCTCGCGATCCTGCTGGTGCTGGTCTACGTCGGCGCGGTGATGGTGCTGTTCCTGTTCGTCGTGATGATGCTGGACGTCAATCTCGACGTACTGCGCAAGGACTTCAAACGCTTTGTGCCGATGGCCTCGGCGGTGGGCGCGATCATCGTGGTCGAAACCGCGCTGATCCTGTGGCACGGCTACGGCGCGACCACCACGGCGCTGCACGACACGGCCGCGGCCGCCGCTGGCATGGGCGACTGGTCGAACACGCGCCTGATCGGCAAGGTCATCTATACCGACTACATCTTCGCGTTCGAAATTGCCGGCCTGATCCTGCTGGTTGCCATCATCGCGGCGATCGCGCTGACCACGAGCCACAAGAAGGACAGCAAGCGTCAGAACGTCAGCGCACAGGTCAAGGTGCGCGCACAGGACCGCGTGCGCGTTGTGAAGATGCCGTCAGAGAAAACCGCGGCGACTCTCGCGGCGGAACAAGCGGCTGCCGCGGCAGCTGCAGCAGCGGCCGACTCGGCGCCGGCCAAGAACAGCTGAGCGGACAGGAGATTGAAATCATGTTGACCCTTGCCCATTACCTTGTCCTCGGCGCGATCCTGTTTGCGATCAGCATCGTCGGCATTTTCCTGAACCGCCGCAACGTCATCATCATCCTGATGGCGATCGAACTGATGCTGCTCGCGGTGAACACCAATTTCGTCGCGTTCTCGCACTACCTGGGCGACGTGCATGGCCAGATTTTCGTCTTCTTCGTGCTGACGGTTGCGGCAGCCGAAGCGGCGATCGGTCTCGCAATTCTGGTGACCCTGTTCCGTAGTCTCGACACGATCAATGTCGAGGATCTCGATCAGCTCAAAGGTTAATTTCAGGAAAAGCGGTTATGTCCACGATACTCAATGAAAACCTGCTGTTGGCAATTCCGCTGGCACCGCTTGCCGGTTCCCTGATTGCGGGGCTGTTCGGCAAGGCGATAGGGCGGGCGGGTGCGCATTCGGTCACGATCCTCGGCGTCGCGGTTTCGTTCATCCTGTCGGTCATCATCTTTTTGCAGGTGATGGATGGCGCGAGCTTCAACGCGACCGTTTATCAATGGATGTCGATCGGCAAGACGCAGCTCGAAGTCGGTTTCCTGGTCGACTCGCTGACCGCGATGATGATCTGTGTGGTGAACTTCGTCTCGCTGATGGTGCACATCTACACGATCGGCTACATGGCCGACGACGACGGCTATCAGCGCTTCTTTTCGTACATCTCGCTGTTCACGTTCTCGATGCTGATGCTCGTGATGAGCAACAACTTCCTGCAGCTGTTCTTCGGCTGGGAAGCGGTGGGTCTCGTTTCGTACTTGCTGATCGGTTTCTACTTCAAGCGTGAGAGCGCGATCTACGCGAACATGAAGGCGTTCATCGTGAACCGCGTCGGCGACTTCGGTTTCCTGCTCGGCATCGGTTTGCTGTTCGCGTTCGCCGGCTCGATGAACTACGGCGAAGTCTTCGCGAAGCGTACCGAACTCGCGGCGCTGAACTTCCCCGGTACCGACTGGGGCCTGCTGACGGTGGCTTGCATCTGCCTGTTCATCGGCGCGATGGGTAAGTCGGCTCAGTTCCCGCTGCATGTGTGGCTGCCGGACTCGATGGAGGGCCCGACGCCGATCTCCGCACTGATTCACGCGGCGACCATGGTGACGGCCGGTATCTTCATGGTCACACGCATGTCGCCGCTCTTCGAACTGTCGGATACGGCGCTGTCGTTCGTCATGGTCATCGGTGCGATTACCGCGCTGTTCATGGGTTTCCTCGGGATCGTCCAGAACGACATCAAGCGTGTGGTCGCTTATTCCACGCTGTCGCAGCTCGGTTACATGACGGTCGCGCTCGGCGCGTCGGCATATTCGGTCGCCGTGTTTCACCTGATGACGCATGCGTTCTTCAAGGCGCTGCTGTTCCTCGGCGCGGGTTCGGTGATCATCGGCATGCATCACGATCAGGACATGCGCAACATGGGCGGCCTGCGCAAGTACATGCCGATTACGTGGATCACATCGCTGATCGGTTCGCTCGCGCTGATCGGCACGCCGTTCTTCTCGGGCTTCTACTCGAAAGACTCGATCATCGACGCGGTGAAGCTGTCGCATCTGCCGGGCTCGGGTTTCGCGTACTTCGCGGTGGTCGCAAGCGTGTTCGTGACCGCCTTGTATTCGTTCCGTATGTATTTCATGGTGTTCCACGGTGAGGAGCGCTTCCGCAATCCGAAGCACCCGGAATCGCCGATGGGCGCAGAAGCACAGTCGCATGGGCATGACGCGCACGGCCACGACGACCACGCTCACGAGCCGCATGAAACGCCGTGGGTCGTGTGGGTGCCGCTCGTGCTGCTGGCGATTCCGTCGATCGTGATCGGAGCGATCGGCGTCGGTCCGATGCTGTTCGGCGACTTCTTCCAGCACGGCGTCGCGTTCGACAAGGTGATCTACATCAGCGAGAACCATCCGGCGCTGCATGAGATGACCGAAGAATTCCAGGGCTGGGCATCGATGGGTCTGCACTCGGTGTCGGGCCTGCCTGTGTGGCTCGCGCTCGCAGGCGTGGTGGTCGCATGGTTCCTGTATCTGGTCCGTCCGGATCTGCCTGCTGTCATCAAGCGCGCATTCGGCCCGATCTACACGTTGCTCGATAACAAGTACTACATGGACAAGATCAACGAAGTCGTGTTTGCGCGGGGCGCGGTGGCCATTGGCCGGGGTCTGTGGAAGGAAGGCGACGTGGTCGTGATCGACGGCATCGTCAACGGCAGCGCACGCTTTATCGGCTGGTTCGCGAGCGTGATCCGCTTCCTCCAATCCGGCTACATCTACCATTACGCGTTCGCCATGATCATCGGCATGCTGGGGCTCCTGACCCTGTTCGTAACGCTCGGCGGCAAATAAGGCGAGGGACACTCATGCACGCTTATCCGATTCTGAGCATCGCGATCTGGTTGCCGATCTTCTTCGGTCTGCTGGTCCTCGCGATCGGCAACGACGAGAACCCCGCCCCCGCGCGCTGGATTTCGCTGATCGGCTCGGTTCTGAGCTTCCTCGTCACGCTGCCACTGATCACCAGCTTCGATTCGAGCACCGCCGAGCTGCAGTTCGTCGAGCAGGCGAACTGGATCGAGCGCTTCCACATCACGTATCACCTCGGCGTGGACGGCATTTCGATGTGGTTCGTTGCGTTGACCGCGTTGATCACGGTGATCGTCGTGATCGCAGCGTGGGAAGTGATCACGAAGAACGTCGGCCAGTACCTCGCGGCCTTCCTGATCCTGTCGGGCATCATGGTCGGCGTGTTCAGCGCGGCCGACGGCCTGTTGTTTTACGTATTCTTCGAAGCGACGCTGATCCCGATGTACATCATCATCGGCGTGTGGGGCGGGGCGAACCGCGTGTACGCGGCATTCAAGTTCTTCCTGTACACGCTGGCGGGCTCGCTGCTGATGCTGGTTGCGCTGATCTATCTGTACAACGAGACCGGCACGTTCGACATCGCCACGTGGCAGCACGCGCAGATCGCGATGACGCCGCAGGTGCTACTGTTTATCGCGTTTTTCCTGGCCTTCGCGGTGAAGGTGCCGATGTGGCCGGTGCACACGTGGTTGCCTGACGCGCACGTGGAAGCGCCGACCGGCGGCTCGGTCGTGCTGGCCGCGATCATGCTGAAGCTCGGTGCGTACGGTTTCCTGCGCTTCTCGCTGCCGATCACGCCTGATGCGAGCCATTTCCTCGCACCGGTCGTCATCACGCTGTCGCTGATCGCGGTGATCTACATCGGTCTCGTCGCGATGGTGCAGGCCGACATGAAGAAACTGGTCGCGTATTCGTCGATCGCGCACATGGGTTTTGTCACGCTCGGCTTCTTTATCTTCAATCAGCTCGGCGCGGAAGGCGCGATCGTGCAGATGATCTCGCACGGTTTCGTGTCGGGTGCGATGTTCCTGTGCATCGGCGTACTGTACGACCGCATGCACTCGCGTCAGATCGCCGATTACGGCGGCGTCGTCAACGTGATGCCGAAGTTCGCGGCGTTCGTCATGCTGTTCGCGATGGCGAATTGCGGCTTGCCGGGCACTTCCGGTTTCGTCGGCGAATTCATGGTGATTCTGGCCTCCGTCCAGTACAACTTCTGGATCGCGAGTGGCGCGGCAGTCACGCTAATTCTCGGCGCGGCCTACACGCTGTGGATGTACAAGCGCGTGTACTTCGGCGCGGTCGCGAACGACCACGTGAAGAACCTGCTCGACATCGACCGTCGCGAATTTTTCATGCTGGCAGTGCTCGCCGCACTAACGCTGTTCATGGGCCTGTACCCGAAGCCCTTTACCGATGTGATGCACGTATCCGTGGAAAACCTCCTCTCCCACGTTGCCCAATCGAAGCTGCCGTTGCCTCAGTAACGACGAGCGGAGGAATTTAAGACCATGCAAAACGCCCCTATGACTGCTCTGTTGCCCGACGCACTGGTGATGTTCGCCATTGTCATCGCGTGGCTCAACGACACGTTCGTCGGCCAGGAGGGTCGCCGTACCACGTATTTCATCGCGTTCTTCTCGACGCTCGTCGCCGGGATCTGGTTCGCGATCAATGCGTTCGACCCGCAAGTGCATTACTTCTTCGATCACATGTACGTGGTCGATCCGTTCGCCAACGTGATGAAGGCAGTGGTGTCGCTCGGCTATGCGGTGACGATCGTTTATTCTCGTCGCTACCTCGAAGACCGTAGCCTGTTCCGCGGCGACTTCTTCCTGCTCGGCATGTTCTCGCTGCTCGGCCAGATCGTGATGATCTCGGGCAATAACTTCCTGACGCTGTATCTCGGTCTGGAACTGATGTCGCTGTCGCTGTACGCGGTGATCGCGCTGCGTCGCGAAGTGGCGTCGTCGAACGAAGCGGCGATGAAGTACTACGTGCTCGGCGCGCTGGCTTCCGGCTTCCTGCTGTACGGTGTTTCAATGCTGTATGGCGCGACCGGCTCGCTCGATCTGAACGAAGTGTTCAAGGCAATCAGCACGAGCCACTACGATCCGACCGTGCTGCTGTTCGGCGTCATCTTCATCGTGGCGGGCGTGGCGTTCAAGATGGGTGCGGTGCCGTTCCATATGTGGGTGCCTGACGTGTACCAGGGCGCACCGACGGCGATGACGCTCATCGTCGGCGGCGGCCCGAAGGTCGCGGCGTTCGCGTGGGGTCTGCGTTTCCTCGTGATGGGCCTGCTGCCGCTGGCGGTCGAATGGCAGCAGATGCTGGTGATTCTGGCGGCGCTGTCGCTGATCGTCGGCAACATCACCGGGATCGTGCAGCGCAACGTCAAGCGGATGCTCGCGTATTCGGCGATCTCGAACATGGGCTTCGTGCTGCTCGGCCTGCTCGCCGGCGTGGTCGACCAGAAGACCACGGGCGCCGCGAACGCGTACGGCTCGGCGATGTTCTACAGCATCGTCTACCTGATCACGACGCTCGGCACCTTCGGCGTCATCATGCTGCTCGCGCGCCGCGACTTCGAAGCGGACACGCTGGAGGACTTCAAGGGCCTCAATCAGCGCAGCGCGGTATTCGCGTTCGTGATGATGATCATGATGTTCTCGCTCGCGGGTATTCCGCCGGCAGTCGGCTTCTATGCGAAGCTCGCCGTGCTGCAAGCGACGATGAACGCCGGCCTGACCTGGCTCACCGTGCTCGCCGTGATCACGTCGCTGTTCGGCGCGTTCTACTACCTGCGTATCGTCAAGCTGATGTACTTCGACGAGCCGCAAGACAAGTCGCCGATCGTGGCGGACACGAGCACGCGCGCGTTGCTCGCGTTGAACGGCGTCGCCGTGCTGGTGCTCGGTATCGTGCCGGATCCGCTGTTGCGCGCCTGCCTGCAGGCGATCCAGCACACGCTGCTGCTCTGATGTCCGCTGCGGGCTGGTTTATCGTGCTGTTGGCGCTGGTCGGCGCCAACCTGCCGTTCCTGAATCAGCGCCTCTTCGCCGCGGTGCCGTTGAAAGCGGCGAAGAAAAGCGCCTGGCTTCGGATTGCCGAATTGATCGTGCTGTATTTCGTGGTCGGCGCGCTGGGCTTTTTGCTCGAAGCGCGGGCGGGAAATCGCTTCGAGCAGGGCTGGCAGTTCTACGCGATCACGTTCGCGCTGTTCGTCGTGTTCGCTTTCCCCGGCTTTACCTTCCAATATCTCGTCAAACGTCGCTGACGGCGTCCCGCCGTCGCGCGCGCCTGGCTATTCCGAGGTCCGCACATGGCTGAACTTCCCAATCACGACGCCGCGCTAACTGAGACTTGTATCGACAGCAAGACGGTCCATCAAGGACCGTTCATGACGGTCAAGTACGATACGGTCCGACTGCCCGACGGCAAACGGGCGACGCGCGAATACGTTCAGCATCCGGGCGCCGTCATGGTGATCCCCTTGTTCGACGACGGTCGCGTGCTGCTCGAAAGTCAGTATCGCTATCCGATGGGCAAGGTGATGGTCGAATATCCGGCCGGCAAGCTCGACCCGAACGAGGGCGCGCTGGCCTGCGCGGTTCGGGAACTGCGCGAGGAAACCGGCTATACCGCGCGCGAGTACGTGTACCTTACCCGGATTCACCCGATCATTTCTTACTCGACCGAGTTCATTGATATCTATCTCGCGCGGGGCTTGACCGCGGGTGAGCGCAAGCTCGACGAAGGCGAGTTTCTTGAACTTTTCACCGCGACCGTGGAGCAGGTATCCGAGTGGGTGCGCACGGGCGAGATCACCGATGTGAAGACGATCATCGGTACCTTCTGGCTCGAGAAAGTGCTGTCGGGTACGTGGCCGACCGAGGCGCCCGAAACGGTATAAGTTCGCGTCTGCCCGATAGCTGATCCGCGTTGCAGGTGAACGGAGCCCCTGTTGGTCGATGACCGGCAGGGGCTTTTTTATTGACTTCGCGGTTTCTTTCCGGCTCAAAAAATCAGTCGTTTCCTATGCCATCTGGCTGGCTCGTCGTAGCGCCGGCGGCCGGCTAATATGAAGCTCTCGATCACCGAATTCGTCGTCGATTTTGTTTTGGATGACTGACGTTAAAGGTCGGAGTGATCTCATTTCAGCTCCAGCGCAGGTTGTCAATTGACAACCTGCGCTGGAGCGATTAAATTGGAGGTCTCGATGGTTCGAGCAAGGCACATGAAAAAAGAGACCGAGGCCGCATTGGCATACGCGGAGCAGCACGGCTGGCGCGTTCAGGACGGCGGAAGAGGTCATGCGTGGGGAAAAATCCATTGCCCGTACAAAGACGCCGAATGTCGTTGCGGGGAGTTCTGTATATCGAGCGTCTGGAGTACGCCGAAGAATGCCGGCAATCACGCCAGGCACTTGCGGCGCATCGTCGGCAACTGTGCGGCACGGCGCTAGTGGGTTCGTAGGTATCACACAGGTATCGAGCAGGAGTCGCAACAACCTGGGCTTAACGAAGACAGGAGTAACGTATGGAATATGTGTTCACGTTGAAATACCGCCTCGCCGCGGAAGATTGCGATGCAGACGCAATCGTCGAGCGGTTGGGCGAAGCGGGGTGCGACGACGCCACGATTGGCGTCGGGCAACCCGGCCGCCTCGGGCTGCTTTTCACCCGTGAAGGCACGAGCGCACTCGCGGCTGTCACCAGCGCGCTCAAGGACGTGAAAGGTGCGGTGCCGTCCGCCCAGCTGGTCGAGGCGGGACCTGACTTCGTAGGGCTGACCGACGTGGCCGAGGTGGCCGGCGTGTCGCGGCAAAACATGCGCAAGCTGATGCTGAACAACGCAATCGACTTCCCGTTGCCGGTCCACGAAGGCAGTGCGTCGGTGTGGCATCTGGCGGACGTGCTCGAATGGCTGACCGCGCGCGGCGGGTACGAGATTGACATCGGTGTGGCGGATGTCGCAAGACTGGCGAAGCAGATCAATCTGACGAAGGAGGCCCGTCAGATTGAACCGCGTGTGAGCCGTCAACTGAGCAATCTCGTGGCGTAGCAGTGCGCCGCAAGCGGGCCCTAGAACGGAGCAAATGTGGCACCGCTTATTAGCCGGGCCGCCTTCGGCAGCACGTGCCGTAAAGCGGTAAAATCGCCCACCCGCGCCATATTCCCTTGCGGCTGCTGGCGGTCGCGCGTCGGCCCTAAAGCTTTGCGAACGACCGTTCACAAATTTCCATTTTGCGCTAAACTGGCACGCAAGCCCCGATTCCACATGAAGGTCCTCGATTTACAGTGTCCGCATGGCCATCGGTTTGAAGGCTGGTTCGCTTCGGCTGATGACTTCGAGTCGCAGCAGTCCCGCAAGCTCGTCGAATGTCCGATCTGCGGTGCGAATGAGGTGAGCCGTTTGCCTTCGGCACCGCGTCTGAACCTGTCGGGCGCGACCGACTCCAAGGCGCCGGCGGGCGTGGACCAAATGCAGGCGCACATGATGCGCGCGCTGCGCGAGGTACTGGAGAAGACGGAGAACGTGGGCGACCGCTTCGCCGAGGAAGCACGGCGCATTCACTACAACGAAGCGCCTGTGCGCAGTATTCGCGGTGTCACGACACCGGAGGATGCGCGTGCCTTGGTCGAGGAAGGCATCGAAGTGATGCCGCTACCGGTCCCAGCTGCGCTGAAGGAACCACTGCAATAGCGCGGTGGCTCCAGGCGGCCGGGTGGTGGCGGCCAGGAGACACTACGCATGAATCTGGACTATTCCCCCGCTGAAGACGCGTTCCGCGCCGACATCCGCGCCTGGCTCGAAGCGAATCTGCCTCGCGAGCTGAGCGACAAGGTTCTCAATCACAAACGGCTTTCCCGCGAAGACTTCGCGAGCTGGCACAGGCTGCTCGGCACGCGAGGCTGGTCGGCGGTCGCGTGGCCGCGCGAATACGGCGGCCCCGGCTGGGACGCGACGCAACGACATATCTGGGAAGAAGAGTGCGCGCGTATCGGCGCACCTTCCGTGCTGCCTTTCGGTGTGTCGATGGTTGCGCCGGTGCTGATGAAGTACGGTAACGAGGCGCAGAAGCGCCACTTTCTGCCGCGTATTCTCGACGGCACGGACTGGTGGTGTCAGGGCTACTCGGAACCGGGATCGGGTTCCGACCTTGCGTCGCTGCGCACCCGCGCGGAGCGCGTCGGTGATCATTACGTGGTCAACGGCCAGAAGACCTGGACCACGCTCGGCCAGCACGCCGACATGATGTTCTGCCTCGTGCGCACCGACAGCGGCGCCAAAAAGCAGGAGGGCATCTCGTTCCTGCTGATCGATATGAAAACCCCGGGCATCACGGTGCGGCCCATCATCACGCTCGACGAAGATCACGAAGTCAACGAGGTGTTCTTCGAGGACGTCAAAGTGCCGGTCGACAATCTCGTCGGCGAAGAAAATCGCGGCTGGACGTATGCGAAATATCTGCTCGGCCACGAGCGTACCGGCATTGCGCGAGTCGGAGCGTCGAAGCGTGAGCTGGCGTTTCTGAAGCGTGTCGCGCTGAATCAGAAAAAGAACGGCAAGCCGCTGCTGCACGATCCGGTGTTCGCGGCGAAGGTAGCGAGTCTCGAAATCGAGTTGATGGCGCTCGAAGTCACCGTGCAACGGGTGGTAGCCAACGAGGCGGGCGGTCGCGGCCCGGGCCCGGAAGCGTCGATGCTGAAGATCAAGGGCACGGAAGTGCAACAGGGGCTCACCGAGCTGATGTTCGAAGCAATCGGCCCGCTGGCCGCGCCGTTCGACGTGCCGTTCCTCGAAGGCGAACGCGAGCACAGTCTTGCCGGCGACGACGATGCCGCGCCGCTTGCCGCGTACTACTTCAACTTCCGCAAGACGTCGATTTACGGCGGTTCGAACGAAATTCAAAAGAACATCATCGCGCAGATGATTCTCGGACTTTGAGGAGCGGCGCATGGACTTCACTTTCAACGACGAACAACAGCAATTTGCCGATGCGCTGCGCCGCTATCTCGACAAGAGCTACGGCTTCGAAGCGCGCCAGCAGATCGTGCGCTCGGAGGCGGGCGTATCGGCTGTGCACTGGGCCGCGTTCACCGAACTGGGGCTGACCGCGTTGCCGGTGCCCGAAACTCAGGGCGGCTTCAACGGTGGTCCGATCGACATGCTTCTAGTCATGGCGGAGCTCGGCCGCGCGCTCGTCGTCGAGCCGTTTTGGGCGACCGCGGTCGGCATCGAAGCGTTGCGCCTTGCCGGCACCGGCGACGGCGAAGATGCCGCGCTGCTCGAACGGGCGGCCCAGGGCGAAGCCAGGCTGGCCGTGGCGTTTCACGAGCCGCATGCGCGCTACGACCTGTTCGAAGTCGCGACGACCGCGAGCGGGCAGGGTGCGCAGCACACGCTGAGCGGCACCAAATCGGTCGTGCTGCACGGCGCGCAGGCGGACCACTGGATCGTGCCGGCGCGCCTCGATGGCGAAATCGCACTCTTTGTCGTCGCGCGTGACGCGGCCGGCGTCACGCTCACCGAGTACCGCACGATCGACGGTCAACGCGCCGCGACGCTCGAATTCAATGGCACGCCCGCGCGCCGGCTCGCCGGCAAACACGCGGGGGCGGCAACCCTCGAGCAGATCGCCGACTATGGCACGCTGCTGCTGTGCGCGGAAGCGATCGGCGCGCTCGACGAGCTCAATCACGCCACCGTCGAGTACACCAAAACACGCCAGCAGTTCGGCCAGCCGATCGCGCGTTTCCAGGCGTTGCAGCATCGCATGGTCGAGATGCTGATCCACGCGGAGCAGGCGCGTTCGATCACGTATCTGGCCGCGATGCGCTACGCGAGTGAAGACGCGAACGAGCGCCGTCAAGCGATCTCCGCGGCAAAAGTTCGGGTCGGCCAGGCCGCGCGTTTCGTTGGTCAACAGGCGGTGCAGTTGCACGGCGGCATGGGTGTCACGAACGAAGTGGCGGCCGCACATCTGTTCAAGCGCCTCGCGATCATCGAGACCACGCTCGGCGACGGCGATCATCATCTCGCGCGGTTTGCCACGCTGCCCGGATTTGCCGTCGCCGAAGACTGATCGGGCCGTTCCACCGGACAAAGGAGGTGCACGATGAAAATCAGTTTCGAAGACATGGAAGTGGGCTCGAGCCGCGAAATCGGCAAGCACGTGTTCACGCGCGAGGAAATTGTCGAGTTCGCGCAGAAGTTCGATCCGCAGCCGTTTCATCTCGACGAAGCCGCCGCGGCCGAATCGCCGTTCCGCGGCCTCGTCGCGAGTGGTTGGCACACCTGCTCGGTAATGATGGGCATGCTCGTGCGCAAGGTACTGGCGGATTCGACATCGATGGGTTCGCCCGGGATCGACGAGATCCGCTGGCTCAAGCCGGTACGAGTCGGCGATACGATCACGATGATGAACGTCATCGTCGACAAGCGCGTGTCGCAGAGCAAGCCGGATCGCGGCATCGTGTCGACACGCTGGGAGGGCATCAATCAGCACGGCGAAACGGTGATCACGGTGCGCTCGAACGGCATGTTCGGCCTGCGCAATCCGGGAGCGGCGGCATGACGGCGAGCGCGGCGACGCTAGTCGCTTTCGACAACGCGGGTGCTTTGCGCGCGCTCATCGGCGCCGAGCCGCTCGTCAGCGAATGGCTGAGCGTCGATCAGGAGAGGGTCGACCGTTTCGCCGAGGCAACCGGCGATCATCAGTGGATTCACATCGATCCCGAGCGGGCCAAACGCGAATCGCCGTTTGGCGGCCCGGTCGCGCATGGGTTTTTGACGCTGTCGCTGATTCCGGCTTTGCTCGGCAAAACGGTGAAGATCGAGCAGCGCATGGGTGTCAACTATGGCTTGAACCGCGTGCGTTTCATGTCGCCGGTACTCGTAGGGTCGTCGTTGCGTGGGAAGTTCGCCGTCGAGGCGGTGACCGACCTCGACAACAGCGGCGTGCAACTCGCGTGGAACGTGACGCTGGAGCGTCAGGGCAGCGAACGACCGGTGTGCGTCGCGGAGTTCATCACGCGGCATTACTTCTAGCGTTTTCCCTTCGCAGACGAAATGAAAAAGCGCGAGCCGGCAGGCATGCCGCGCGCGCTTTCTGTTTGTGTCGAGCCGCGTCAGCGAGACGACCGAAACTAGTGTTTCGCGTACTGCGTCGCGCCAAACAGGATCTCTTTCGCCTTGTCGTCCATCAGCGGCGCGCGCGCCGACGCCAGCACGTCGACGCCGCGCACCACCGCCGGCCGCGCAGCGATCTCTTCATGCCAGCGCTTCACGTTCGGCAACGTATCGAGTTCGATGCCCTGATTTTTCCACGAACGTGTCCACGGAAACGCGGCGATGTCCGCGATCGTATAGTCGTTGCCGGCCAGGTAACGCGTCTTGCCGAGTTGCGTGTCCATCACGCCGTACAGACGTCGCGCCTCATTGGTGTAGCGATTGACCGCGTATTCGATCTGCTCGGGTGCATACACGCGGAAGTGATGCGTTTGCCCCAGCATCGGACCGAGGCCGCCCATCTGGAACATCAGCCATTGCAGTGCCGCGTAGCGCGCGGCCGGATCGCTCGGTAGAAACTTGCCGGTTTTCTCGGCCAGATAAATCAGGATCGCGCCCGATTCGAATAGCGCGAAGGGCCGGCCGTCGGCGCCTTTCGGACCTTCGGAATCGACGATCGCGGGAATCTTGTTGTTGGGACTGATGGCGAGAAATTCCGGCTTGAACTGATCGCCGGCACCGATGTTCACGGCATGCACGTTGTAGGGTAGGCCCGTTTCCTCGAGCATGATATGAATCTTATGGCCGTTCGGGGTCGCCCAGCTATAGACGTCGATCATCCTGGCTCCTTTGTTCGTCGAAGCGGCGCCGCAAAGAGGGCGCCGCCGTTGCCGAAAATTAGAGCATAGATCGCGCGACGCTGCTTGCCGCGGGCTCAGGCTCCACGCTCACACCGAGCCGAAGCACTCAAACGCGTGTGACCGGCGTCTCAACGCGAGCCGCCGCGCCCGCATCCATATGACGCGCAAGTTCGAGCTTGGCGATCGCGTTGCGATGCACTTCGTCGGGGCCGTCGGCGAAACGCAGCGTGCGCGCCGAGGCATAGGCATACGCGAGCGGAAAATCGTCGCTGACGCCGCCGCCCCCATGCGCCTGAATCGCCCAATCGATCACCTGACACGCCATGTTCGGCGCGACCACCTTGATCATCGCGATCTCGCCGCGCGCGCCCTTGTTGCCGACGGTGTCCATCATGTACGCGGTCTTCAGCGTGAGCAGACGCGCCTGCTCGATCATGCAGCGCGCCTCGGCAAGACGCTCCTGCGTGACCCCGTGCGACGCAACTGGCTTGCCGAACGCAACACGTTGCAGCGAGCGCTTCGCCATCAATTCGAGCGCGCGTTCGGCGAGACCGATCAGGCGCATGCAGTGGTGGATGCGTCCCGGGCCGAGACGGCCTTGCGCGATCTCGAACCCGCGGCCTTCGCCGAGCAGCATGTTGGTGGCGGGCACGCGCACGTTGTCGAGTGTGATCTCCATGTGGCCGTGCGGCGCGTCGTCGTAACCGAACACCGTGAGCGGGCGATGCACGGTGATGCCGGTGGCGTCGGCGGGCACGAGGATCATCGACTGCTGCTGATGGCGCGGTGCGTCGGGATCGGTCTTGCCCATCACGATATAGACCTTGCAGCGCGGATCGCCCGCGCCCGACGACCACCACTTGTGGCCGTTGATCACGTAATGGTCGCCATCGCGCACGATGCTAGTCTGGATGTTCGTCGCATCCGACGACGCGACCTCCGGCTCCGTCATCAGAAACGCCGAACGGATCTGCCCTTGCAGCAGCGGTTCGAGCCACTCGCGCTTGTTCTCTTCGCTGCCGTAGCGCTCGATCGTCTCCATGTTGCCGGTGTCCGGCGCGTTGCAGTTGAACACTTCCGGCGCCCACGGCACGCGGCCCATGATCTCGCACAGCGGCGCGTATTCGAGATTCGTCAGGCCCGCGCCTCGCTCCGATTGCGGCAGGAACAGATTCCACAGACCGGCGTCGCGCGCCTTCTGCTTGAGTTGCTCGACCAGTTCGGTCGGCACCCATGCGTTGCCGTTCTGGCGGTTGCGCGCGATCTCCGCATAGAACGCCTGTTCGTTCGGGTAAATGTGCTCGTCGAAAAAGGCGAGCAGTTTTTCGCGCAACGCCTGGACCTTCGGGGTGTAGTCGAAATTCATCTTGGACCTCGCGGGTAACGGACTGCAAATGATGGGGAGCAGGGCGCGCCCTTGTGTCTAGAGAACCTTCTGCGCATAGTGCCAGGCGAGTTCGGCCATCGGCTTCGCGCGCCGGCCGGCGTCGAGCGCCTGCGCGCTCGATGCGGTACCGTCGACGACGCGCTTCATGATCCCTTGCAGGATCGCTGCGATGCGGAACATGTTGTAGGCCAGATAGAAATTCCAGTCGCCACGAATCTCGAAACCGGTGCGTTGGCAATAGCGCTCTACGTACCGCGCTTCATCGGGAATGCCGAGCGCGGCCCAATCGAGTCCCGCGATGCCGCGGAACTGCGCGGGGTCGACATGCCACGCCATGCAGTGGTAAGCAAAGTCGGCGAGCGGATCGCCGAGCGTCGACAGTTCCCAGTCGAGCACCGCAAGCACGCGCGGCTCGTTGCGATCGAAAATCAGGTTGTCGAGCCGGTAGTCGCCGTGCACGACCGACACGCGCTCGTTCGTTTCGGCGGGCATATGCTGTGGCAGCCATTCGATCAGCCGGTGCATCGCGTCGATCGGCTCGGTCTCGGACGCCAGATACTGCTTGCTCCAGCGGCCGATCTGGCGCGCGAAGTAATTGCCCGGCTTACCGTAGTCGGCGAGGCCGGCGGCGGCGACGTCGACACTGTGCAACGCCGCGATCACGCGATTCATTTCGTCGTAGATCGCCGCACGCTCGGTGGACGTCATGCCGGGCAGCGATTGATCCCACAGCACGCGACCTTCCACGAACTCCATCACGTAGAACGCGCGACCGATCACGCTTTCGTCCTCGCACAGCGCGAGCATGTGTGCGACCGGCACGTCGGTGTCGGCGAGCGCGTGCATCACGCGATATTCGCGTTCGATCGCATGGGCGGACGGCAGCAGCTTCGCCGCGGGTCCGGGCTTCGCGCGCATCACGTACGCGCGCGACGGTGTGATCAGCTTGAACGTGGGATTGGATTGTCCGCCCGCGAATTGCTCGAGCGTGAGCGGCCCCTCGAATCCGTCGACATGCCCGGCCAGCCACGCGGCGAGCGCGTCGCTGTCGAAGCGTTGCCGCTCGTTGACCGGGCGGGTGCCCTCGAAAGCCGAGTAGTCCTGTCTGCGTGCGGGTTCGCCGGTCTGCGTGGCTTGCGCCATGTGTCTCCTCCAGTTCGGTGTCAGCTACGCTGGTATCGGATGAATTGTGCGTAGAGCATTTCCATGGTGGTGTTGCGAACGTCGCGATGCAACGGCGACGGCGGTGAATAGTTGAGCATGCGCAGCACCCAGTCGCGCGGCGCGGCGCCGACATCGAGCGCGTTGATGCAGCCGGTCGCCTGCGACAGATGACCGAAGAATGTGCGGCCGCCGGCCGTCAGCGCGTGCGACAGGATCGCGCGATTGACGCCGCCGTGCAGCACCAGCAACGCGGTGTCCCACGACGTGTCTTCGCGCAGCGCCGTGACGGCCGGCAGCACGCGATCGAACAGCTCGCCGATCGTTTCGCCGTCGAGAAAGCGCATGCTCTCCGGCACGATGCCGTCGAACACGCCGAGAAACGCCGCCTCGATATCGCTCGGCGGAATGCCGCCGAGCCGTCCGCCGCGAATTTCTTGCCACGCGGGCTCGATTTCGGGCTCGATCTGCTGACCCGTTTCGGCAAGCACGCACCGCGCGGTTTCTATCGTGCGCGGCAAGCCGCTGACGATCACGCGGTCAAAGCGTACCTGCTGCCCGGCGAACACGCGGCCCGCCGCGCTCGCCTGCTCGCGGCCGTTCGCGTTCAGCGGCACGGTATCAGGATCGATCGCGCGGCCGGAGTCGTCGAAGTAGGTGACGTCGCCGTGACGCATCAGGAAGATGCGGCGACGTTTCGGCAGTTGGTAGTCGGGCATGTCGGGCGGCTCTCTCGTCGTTTATTTGTAGATGGGTGCGCGTTTTTCGAGGAACGCGGTGATGCCTTCGAGACCGTCGCGATGATGCAGCGACGCGACGAAGTTATCGCGCTCGGCGACCAGATGATCCGCGAGCGGTTGCGTGCCGGCCGCGGCGATCAGCCCTTTGATGCGCGCGACCGAATTGGGCGAAATCGCGCCGAGCTCGTCGGCCCACGCGAGCGCGCTATCGAGCGCGGTGCCGGCCTTGGCGAGCCGGTTGACGACGCCGAATTCGTGCAGGCGCGCGGCGCCGATCGGCTTGGCTTCGATCAGTACCTCGGTGGCCAGCTGGCGCGGCAGCGCCTCGGCGAGAAACCACGAGCCGCCGCCGTCGGGCGTCAGGCCGACGCGTGCGTACGACATCGCGAATTTGGCGCTGTCCGCGGCGACGATCAGATCGCAGGCGAGCGCGAGCGAAAATCCGGCGCCGGCCGCCGCGCCTTCCACCGCGGCAATGACCGGCTTCGACGATAGCCGCAGTGCCGAAATCCATTGAGCGAGCATGTCGATGCTATCGGCTTGCACGGAGGGATCTTTCGCGCGATTTTCGAGCAGGCGGTTCAGATTGCCGCCCGCGCAAAAGAAGTTGTCGGCACCGGTGATCACGACGGCGCGAATCGACGGATCGCGCTCGACGGTATCGAATGCTTCGATGCCCGCGGCGTACATGTCCGGATGCAACGCGTTGCGCGCACCGGGGTTCGACAGCGTGAGGACAAGCGTGGATTCGCTGCTGGCCGGGCGTGAAGCGAGCAGGGCGGCGCTCATGATTGGGTCTCCGTTGGGATGTCGGCGGCGTCGCGTTGCGTGAGCGACAGGCCGAGTTGCGCGCGTCTTGCGAGCCACGGCGACGGACGGTAGCGCGGCTCGCCGAGCACGCTGTGCATGTTGCGCAGGATCGTGAGAATGGTGTTGGCGCCGAGCGCGTCGCCGAGCGCGAGCGGTCCGCGCGGATAGCCGAGGCCGAGCATGACGGCGAGGTCGATGTCCTCGGGCGTCGCGATCTGCTTCTGCGCGATGTCGCAGCCGATGTTGACGATCGTCGCGACCACCCGCTGCGCGACGAAGCCGGTCGAATCGCGGATCACGGTGACGGGGATGCCATCGGCGGCGAACAGCGCATGCGCGCTATCGCGCGCGGTGCGTGTCGTGGCCGGCGTGGTCATCAGCGTGCGGCGTTGCGCGCCGACGAGCGGGAACAGGGCATCGACGGCGACGACGCGGCTCGCGTCGAGCGCTTCGTCGACCGCGGCCGTACTCGCGTCGTGGCCGAACGGTGTGACGACGATCAGCGAACCAGTGGCGGGCGTCGCGCCTTCGTCGAGCTTCGCGCCGGCTTTGCCGACCAGTTGCACGACGGCCTCATACGCGTCGCGGTAGCGTTGGCTGACCCACACGCTTTGCGGCAGCGTGGTCGGCGCGGGCGCTTCGAATGGAACCTGCTGCTTGCCGTCCACATAGCGATAGAAACCTTCGCCGTTCTTGCGGCCGAGCAGTCCGCCCGATAGGCGCGTGCCCGTGATCGGCGACGGTGTGTAACGCGGTTCTTCGTAGAACTGGTGATAGATCGACTCCATCACCGGATGCGACACGTCGAGCGCGGTCAGGTCCAGCAGCTCGAACGGCCCGAGGCGAAAGCCGGCCTGCTCGCGCATGATGCGGTCGATGTCCGCAAAGCTCGCGACGCCTTCGCCCGCCACACGCAAGCCCTCGGTATTCATGCCGCGGCCCGCGTGATTGACGATGAAGCCCGGCATGTCCTTCGCGCGCACCGGCGTGTGGCCCATGCGGCGGGCGAGATCCATCAGCGCCTCGCCGGCTTCGGGGTCGCTGCGCAGGCCGTCGATCACTTCGACGACCTTCATCAGTGGCACCGGATTGAAGAAGTGATAGCCGACCACGCGCGACGGATCGGTGCAGCCCGCGGCAATCGCGGTGATCGACAGCGACGACGTATTCGACGCGAGGATGCAGCGGCCGCTGACCACGGTTTCGAGCTCGCGAAACAGCGCCTGCTTCACCTCGAGCTTTTCGACGATCGCCTCGATGACGAGATCGCAGCCGACCAGTTCGCTGATCGCCTGCACGCCGCTCACGTTGGCGAGCGCGGCGAGCGAGCGCGACTGCTCCAGCTTGCCTTTGGCCGTCAATTTGGCGAAAGTCTCCGCGAGATAGTCGCGCGCGGCGCCGACGGCGGCCGCGTTGGTGTCGTAGAGCCGCACGCGCAGGCCAGCGAGCGCCGCGATCTGCGCGATACCGCGGCCCATCGCACCGGTGCCGACGATGCCGATGGTCTCTATGCTGAAATTGCGAGAGTTCATTGTGATGCCCGACTCCATGGTTATTTTAGAATAGCACGATCGTGCAATTCCTTGGATGATTCGATGGAAAGCCGCTGCTTCAACCTCGACGCGCGGTCTCACGCACCATGACACAAGGAGACACCCGATGATCAAGCTGAGCGGTTTTGCGCTGTCCAACTACTACAACAAGGTCAAGTTCGTGCTGCTCGAACATGGTATCGAGTTCGAGGAGCAGTTCGTGAAGCCGAGTCAGGAAGAAGCGCTGCTCGAGCATTCGCCGCTCGGCAAGGTGCCATATCTGCAAACCGAGCACGGCGACCTCTGCGAGTCGCAGTGCATCGTCGAATATCTGGCTGCGCGTTTTCCCGACAAGCGGATCTTCTCCGCCGATCCGTGGCAGGCCGCCAAGGAACGCGAAATGATCTTCTTTGTCGATGTACATCTCGAACTGACGGTGCGCAATCTGTACAAGGAAGCGTTTTTCGGCGGCACCGTCAGCGACGCGACGAAAGGGCGCGTCGAGAAGCTGCTCACGCATCACGTCGCCGGTTTCAAACGGATCGCGAAGTTCTCGCCGTATCTGTGCGGCGAGCAATTCAGCGTGGCGGATACCGCCGGCTACGTGAACCTGCCGCTCGTCGGTATGGCGACACAGACCATTTACGGCCGCGATTTTCTGCGCGAAGCGGGGATCGACTGGAAGCGCTACGTGAAGACGATCGACCCGCGGCCGGCTGCGCGGCGCGTGACGGAGGATCGCAAGGCCTGTGTCGCGGCGTCGCGTGCGTCCTGAGGGAATGAGCGCAGTGCCATGAAGCGCGCACGGGTGCGAAGCGCACACCCGTGCCGCGCAGCGCGATGGCAAGTAACGTGGGTTCGTTCGTGGCATCGCGCAAGGCATCCTAGAGCCGCGCGAGCCGTTCGAGCGCGGTAGCGAGCGTGCCTTCCTGCTTGGCGAAGCAGAAGCGCACCACGCCCGACTCGTGCGCCTCGTGATAGAACGCCGAGACCGGAATCGCCGCGACGCCGATTTCGCCGGTCAGCCATTGCGCGAATTCGGCTTCGGGCAGGTCGCTGATCGCCGAATAGTCGACGCACTGAAAATACGTGCCCGTGCACGGCAGGAGCCTGAAGCGCGAATTCGCGAGGCCCGCGTGGAAGAAATCGCGCTTGCGCTGATAGAACGCCGGTAGCTCCACGTACGGCGCCGGGTCCTTCATGTAATCGGCGAGGCCGATCTGCATCGGTGTGTTGACGGTGAACACGTTGAACTGGTGCACCTTGCGGAACTCGGCGGTCAGCGCGCGGCGGGCGCGGCCACATAGCCGACTTTCCAGCCCGTCACGTGGTAGGTCTTGCCGAAGCTCGACACGACGAAGCTGCGCTGTGCGAGTTCCGGATAACGCGCGACGCTCTCATGCGGCGCGCCGTCGTAGACCATGTGCTCGTACACCTCGTCGGACAGGATCAGCACGTTGGTGCCGCGCACGATCTCCTCGAGCTTGCGCATGTCCTGTTCGCGCCACACGGTGCCGGTCGGATTGTGCGGCGTGTTGATCATGATGAGCCGCGTCTTCGGCGTGATCGCGGCGGCGAGCTTGTCGAACCGGATCGCGTAGTCGGGTGCGTCGAGCGTGACGAAGACCGGCTTGCCGCCCGCGAGTTCGATCGACGGCAGATAGCTGTCGTAGGTCGGTTCGATCACGATGACTTCGTCGCCGGGATGGACGGTGCAAAGAATCGCGGTCAGCAACGCCTGAGTGGCCCCCGCGGTCACGGTGATTTCGCTATTGGCGTCGTAGTGGCGGCCGTACAGATTCGCGATCTTGTCCGAAATCGCCTGACGCAGCGGCAGCACACCGGCCATCGGCGGATACTGGTTGTGGCCATCGCGCATCGCGTTCGCGACCGCGTCGACGATGCGCGGATCGCAGGCGAAGTCGGGAAAGCCCTGACCCAGATTCACCGCGCCTTTTTCCGCGGCGAGCGCGCTCATCACGGTGAAAATCGTCGTGCCGACGTTCGGCAGGCGAGACGGAAACGTGGGGCTCGTGGGCGTGTCGTGCGGTGCGTTCATGGCGTCGTGGGTAGCAGGGCGATAAGGTGGGCCGATTCTCGAACTGTCGTTGCGAAGGGCGAAGCCTGATTGTAGGGAATCGCGACACGCTGTGCGCGCCGCGGGTTTCACGTTGATCGTCAGAAGCCGCCTGACGATCAACCGTCAACGTGCGCTCGGCTCAACGCGCCGCACGGACGGTCGGATTCACGCGTTGACGGGCTCGCCCCCAGCATTCTGCGCGATGCCGATTTCCGCGACGAACGGTGCCGGTTGCGCGATCCTGAAGCCGAAGTCGCGCGCGATCCGTTTCGCGAGCTTCAGCACCGCACGGTCTTTCGATACGAGCCAGTCGGCCCGCGCCGCATGCGCAAGCTCGAGAAACTTCTGATCGTCGCGATCCTTGCATTGGGGCAGCGGCCGCGCGTCGGCGGCGGACTCGGTCGGCTCACACGGCTCGACCAGTTGCGCCAGCCGCGCGACGACCGCGAGCGCAGCGGCTTTGTCGACATTGCGGTGCGCGAACTGCGGATAGTCGAGCACGTAGGTGAGCTCGGCGAGGCAGCGCGCGTCGATCAGCGCGGCGAGCGCGCCGCTTTCGAGCGCGGCGGCGATCGGCCGCGTGTGCGGGTCGTCGAATACGAGTATGTCGATCCAGACATTGGAATCGAGTACGACGCGCAACGCGCCGCTTGAGGCGAGGGAACCGGGCATTCGTTACAATCGGGCTTTCGTCTTTGACCGCCAGGCACGGCGTGCCTGCAAGCCTCTATGATAATCGTTCTGTCGCCGGCGAAATCGCTCGACTACGACACCCCGCCGCACGTCAAAAAGCACACGATCCCCGATTTCGTCGATGACGCCGCCGAACTGATCAGCGGCCTGCGCCGTTTGTCGCCGCAACAGATCGCTTCGCTGATGAGCATTTCCGATCAGCTCGCGCACCTCAATTTTCAGCGTTACGCGGATTGGTCGCCGCAATTCGGCACGCACAACGCCAAGCAGGCGGTGCTCGCTTTCAACGGCGACGTGTACGAAGGTTTCGGTGCGAAGACGTTGTCGTCGGCCGATCTGGACTATGCGCAGAATCACGTGCGGGTGCTGTCGGGCCTCTACGGCCTGCTGCGTCCGCTCGATCTGCTGCAGCCGTACCGGCTCGAAATGGGCACGCGTTTCGCCAACCCGCGCGGCAAGGACCTGTACGCGTTCTGGGGCGAGCGGATCACGCACGCGTTGAACGCGCAGTTGAAGAAGAATGCGGCCACCTCGCGCGTGCTGGTCAATTGCGCATCGGGCGAATACTTCAAGTCGGTCAAGCCGAAGCTGCTCGACGCGCCGGTCGTCACGCCGGTGTTCGAGGACTGGAAGGGCGGCCGCTACAAGATCATCAGCTTCCATGCAAAACGCGCGCGCGGCTTGATGGCGCGCTTCGCGGTGGAAAATCGCCTCGATCGTCCCGAGCAGTTGAAGGACTTCGAGACCGAAGGCTACGCGTTCAGTGCCGAAGCCTCGAACGACTCCACTTTCGTATTTCGCCGCCGCGTTGCGGAATAAGCGTGCCGCTGCGCTAAAGAGGCAGCGTGAATTCAGGCAGGGAAGACTCCGATGACGTTATCGATTACGAGCAATTTCGACGCAGGCGCAGTTGATGTGTTGTCCTGCGAGGACGCCGGCAATATTCGCCTGCGCGTACGGCCCGACAGCCACGCCGAGTTCGCGCAGTGGTTCTATTTCCGCCTGTCGGGCGCGGCGGGCGAGCGCTGCGTGATGACCTTCGAGAACGCCGCCGCGTGCGCGTTCGCGGAGGGCTGGCGCGACTATCGGGCGGTCGCGAGCTATGACCGCGTGAACTGGTTTCGCGTGCCGACGTCGTACGACGGCCGTGTGCTGACGATCGACCATACGCCCGATTTCGACAGCATCTACTACGCGTACTTCGAACCGTACAGCGAGGAGCGTCATGCCGAGTTTCTCGGCGCCGTGCAGCAGATGCCGCACGCGTCGCTGACCGAGCTCGGCAAGACAGTCGAAGGGCGACCGATTTCGCTGCTCACGCTCGGCACGCCGCCAGCCAACGATGCCGCCAACGCCACGCCCAAAAAGAACATCTGGCTGATTGCCCGGCAGCATCCGGGCGAGACGATGGCCGAATGGTTCATCGAGGGGTTCGTGAAGCGCCTCGTCGGTTGGGGCGATTGGGCGGGCGACCCGGTCGCGCGCAAGCTGTACGATCATGCGGTGTTTCACATCGTGCCGAACATGAATCCGGACGGCAGCGTGCGCGGCAATCTGCGCACCAACGCGGCCGGCGCGAACCTGAATCGCGAATGGATGGAGCCGGACGCCGCGCGCAGTCCCGAGGTGCTGGTGGTGCGCGACGCGATTCATGCGATAGGCTGCGACCTGTTTTTCGATATTCATGGCGACGAGGCATTGCCGTACGTGTTCGTCGCGGGCTCCGAGATGTTGCCGGGCTTCACCGAGCGGCAGGGGCGCGAGCAGAAGGCGTTCATCGAGGCGTTCACGCACGCGAGTCCGGATTTTCAGGACAAGTATGGCTATGCGGCGAGCAAGTATCGCGAGGATGCGTTGAAGCTCGCGTCGAAGTACATCGGCAATGAATTCGGCTGTCTGTCGTTGACGTTGGAAATGCCGTTCAAGGACAACGCAAATCTGCCCGACGAGAGGGTCGGCTGGAACGGCGAGCGCAGCGCATCGCTTGGCGCCGCAATGTTGCAAGCGATCCTGCGACACGTGGAGACGTTTGCCTGAAGAAGCGGACGGATGGACACAAAAAACGAGGCACGCACGGCAAAAGTGCGCGCCTCGTTTTTTATTGGGGCGACTGACCGGACGGTGGCACGGCCCGATCGGCGCCAGATGTCATTGGCTCTTCTTCTTCGAGCTCTTGTTTGCCGATTTGCTCGACGTCGTGCGCGACGATTGGCCGGAGCCTGTCTTCGACGACTTCTTCGACGTCTTGCCGCCGACCGCGTGCTTGCCTTTGCCGCCTTTGTGCTTGCCCGATCCCGCGCTATGCGCGCGGTTTGGCGGTACTGGATCGTTCCAGCTGAACGCGAGCATCTGCGAGCCGACGTAGCCGCAGCGAAATTTCAGATCGGCCGGCTCGCCCGAGTTGTCCTGGCGCACGCCGACGCCCTCTACGGTGACGATGCTGTCCACCTTGACGCGCTGCTTGCCTTCGTCGAACGAGTCGTTCCATGGCGTGACCGACGAGTGCGCACTGTCGAACGAACTGGACGGGAATTCGACGTGGTCGAAAGCGGTCGAGGTGCTCGCGACGAAGTCGCCATGCGCGGCGCAGTCCGCGACGAGCGGATCCGCGTGCATTTCGGTGATAAATCTTTTGACGAGGTCGTTGTGCTGTTCGAGCTGATCAGCGAATGCGGGAGCCGCGCAGATGAGGGAGAGACTCGCTGCGCAGGCTGCCAACCGGCCGATCACCCGCAGCAACCGGCTCGGTACATTGGTGCGATCCATCTAGTTCTTTAGACGCAAATGGGAGATGAGGCAAATAAGATGCCCCGCGCAAGGGTTGAGTTCAATGTTGCTGCAAATATTCTGCCCTCTCCTGATGGAGGCGCCCGGAAAGTCTCCGGTGACGAGGCGCTGATTATCATAGATGCGCCGCACGCGACGTCAAAGCGCGCATTCTCAGATGCGCGGGCCGCCCAGACGATAGCGCCGCACGTCGTAGGTGGTCACCCATGCGGGACGGTAGACCGCGATCAGCGCGGTCGCCATGCCAGTGAACCATGCTTCGCCGGTGGCGAGCAGCAGCACGCTGAGCGGGTAGCCGATCGGCACCACGGCCATCGAACCGCCAGACACCATGACATGGATGCCGAGCGCTGCCGCGGCCGTCAACGACACGGCAATGGCGGGCGAAACGAAGCCCTGGCCGAAGATGAACATGAAAAGATTGCGCGGTAGCCACGCGGTGCAGATGCGCTGGAGCAAGGTCGAGATGGCGACGGGCAGGGCTCCGTATACGAGGAACGTCAGCGCGATGCCCTGCCACGGCGCATCGAAGACGACGGCGGCCAGCCCCGCGACCACGGCCATCGCGATCAGGGCGAGCCCCCAGTCGAACAGCGTGACAACGAGCGTGGCGCCGAGCAGGTGCATCACGGTGCCGTCGTCGAGCCAGGCGTTGCTCGCCCACAGCACCGACACCGCGACGATTATCGCGAGCCAGACATGCTGGAGCGTGCCGTCCTGAAGTCTTTTGAAAGGTTTTTTCCACAGCGCGAGCGCGATCACCATCGCAGTGGCAATCCAGCCACCGACAGCGACCCAAAACGGAAGCGGTGTGTAGAGGAAACCCATGTGTCTCATATTACTCGTTGGACGACAAAAGGTGTGAGCGGATTCCATGCCAGCCCACCCTCGACGCTGCGCGGATGCGGACGTTCCAACCCATGCGCGCGGCGTGCCCCGCGCCTCGCGTCATGTGGAACCCGGCCCGACCGACTTCGGCGCGGGCCGGCCGTCTGGGGCCTCACCGTACGACGTGGCGGGCTCTGCGGCCATCGGTAGCGCGCTGCTGGTGTCGCTGCCCGGCAACGAATACTGGAAGTGCGCACGTGTGCGGCGCCGGAGCGGAACCGGGCCAGGCTGCCCGCGTATGACCGGCCGAGCGCTGTGCTCGCCGTTGTTGCGCAGCACTTGCAAATGATTCGTGAGCCATCCGTTGTAAAGCGCGACCGCGGCGGCGCGATTGGGCGCACCAAGTTGCTGGAATATGCTCGTCAGGTGGATCTTGACCGTACCTTCGCTAATGCCGAGCGTGCGCGCGATCATCTTGTTGGTGCTGCCCATGTGCACGCAGCGCATGATCTGCTCCTGCCGCGGTGACAGCCCGCCCGAGAGTTTGTTGCGGCGGGGCGGCGGACTTTCTTCGTCGAACGTACGGATCGCGGTGTCGGTCGGCAGCGGCGGATCGATCGCCAGCGCGCCGGGCGGCACGTAGTGACCTCCGAGCAGCACCATTTCCAATGCGCGCACGATCAGGCAGGGATCGGTGTCGCGTGGAACAACGCCGAGCACACCTTCGTCCATCAGCGCGCGCACGAGCGCGGGCAAAGTCCCGTCGGTGAGCACGCTGATGCGCAGGTCCGGAAAGTGGCTGAGCAACGCGCGCACCTGTGCAACCGACATCCAGTCCTCCCAGTCGATCACGACGAGATCAGGCCGATAACGCTTGAACGGACGTTCGAGCAGACGCCATTCATCGGCTTCTGTGAAGCGCGCCAGCCGGTCGATCTGCCGCAGCAAGGCTTTGAGTCCATCACGTCGTTCTGCGTTTGAATTGAGAATCGCGAAGCGCATGCATGTCTCCAGATGTATCGGGCGAAATGGCGCGACGCATCTGTGGGACTCGTGGAGCTGACTCGATCACGGCGATGCGTCACCGTGCCTATGATGACAAATTCCGTCCGTTTTGACGGCTGTCCAAAAGGCATAAGAAATGCGGACAATCAACAAAAAAGCCCCGTACATACGGGGCTTTTTTGCGATAAGGCCGGGATTTCGACTTCGGTGTCAATGGAAATGGGGTTGCGCGGGCTCGGCGTCTTCGGGCATTTCCGCGTGGACGATTTCGCCGAGCGGGTCCGCATACAGCGGCACGCCGCAGTCGTCGCAATATTCCGGCTCGAAGCGGCCCGCGTGGCGGCGCACATCCGTGATGCCGGTTTCCTTGAGCAGCGCGACGATTTCCTCGAGCGGTTCGTCCGAGCCGGTGATTTCCTCCGGCTCCTCGTCGATGCCCGCCTCGCCGTTTTCGCGGCCGTAGAGTGGCCACACGACACCGTAGATCACATCGTTGCTGCCCTTGCGCGTGAAGCCGACGCGGTACTCGTCGATGCGCCGTTCGCCGAAGCCGGCGACCACCGCGCGCAGATCCTGCGGCGCCGCGCCAATAGTGTCGAAAAGATAACGCACGGCGGTACGCACGGTGTGCGGACGCACACTTTCATCGGCGTCGCGGCACGCCGAGTAGTACGCATCCGGCAGCAGACATTCGAATTCGCAGCCCGGCAGCACAACCGACAGATTCGCGCCGCCTTGCTTGGCCCATTGCTCGAGACATTGGCCGCGCTCGATGCGAGTGCCGTGCTCTTCTTCCTGCCAGCGGAACGTCGCGTCGCCGACGGGCGCGGCGACTACGGCGAGCAGAAAGCGCGGGTCCGCCAGAATCGGCGAGGTCTCCGGCAATTCGCCGAAATTGAGCTTCGCGTTGCCGCCGCTGACCGCGGCTTGCGCAAGTTGCTGGGCGATGCGCCACGTTTCGACGTGATGGCGCGGCAACTGGTCGATGCTGTACAGGAACGGAGCCATTGCCACGCGCGTGTTGGCGGCGAGCACGTGCGCTTGCAAGTGTGCGCGCAGGGCGTCGGCGGCGTCGGACTTGAGCGGACCGGACGGAATCACGTAGCGGGTCCAGGCGAGCACGGGCGCGGCGATCAGCAGCGCTTCATAAGACACGCCTTCATGTTCGATCACGAACGATTCGCTGTGCGTTTCCGCCATGTCGGCCAGCGCGCCGTAGGCATCCGGATGGTTTTGCTGCAGATGGTCGAGCGCGGCGTCCAGCGTAGTCTGGTTGGCGTTGCGCACGACCTTGGTCAGCAGCGCGTCGAGCTTCGCTTCCCAGAAGCGATCTTCGGTACGGCTGCCCGACGCGAAAAGCGCGAGCGAGAGACCGACGAGCTTGTCGGCGTCGGGAGGGAGACGTTTGGCGATTCGCGAGCGCATAAATCCAGAAAAAATGGGGGCACGGAACCTTATATTGTAGTCTTTTCCAGGCAGCTATATGTATTGGTCAGCAATCTCCGGGCAATTTGAGCCCTTTCATCTCAAAAATGCGGTCGCCACCGGCACAGTCGCAAGCGACTCGCAACAGCCTGGCCGGATGGTATAAGACACCCCGGACGCCCGACTCGCTTCTATACTGACGGCGTCCAGCGGGCGCCTGACGGGCGTGCGTCATGTCATTGCCACGGTCTGGCGCAACAGGAGATCCATCGTGAAATCTGACCAACTGATCGAGCGACTTGCTGCGGTATTCGCATTGATTGTGCTCGTGGGTGGGTCGTTGCTGGTACTGGCGCCCTTTACGACCGCGCTGCTGTGGGGCGCCATCCTCAGCTACAGTTCCTGGGGACTCTACCGGCGACTCACTGGCGTGGTCGGCGGGCGGCGCAAGCTGGCCGCGACCTTGATCGTGCTGATTATTCTGGTCGTGGTGCTCGGGCCGTTCGTCTATGCAGGTTTCGCGTTCGGCGCGCATGTTCACGACATCGTTGCGCTGGTGCAAAGACTTTTCGAGTCGGGGTTGCCCGATCTGCCGCCGTGGGTGCAGCGGATCCCGCTGGTTGGTTCGAGCATCGAGGCCTTTTGGGAGCGCTTGACCAGCAGCAATTCCGAGTTGATCGCGCAATTGCGCACGCTCGCCGCGCCGGCTGGGAAGTGGATTCTGGCGGCGGCGCTTGCGGTGACGCATGGGCTGGGGCTGCTGGCGTTGAGCATCGTGCTCGCGTTCTTCTTTTATACCGGTGGCGAGGGGGCGGCCGCCTGGCTGAACGCCGGCATGCGTCGGGTAGCCGGTGAGCGCGCCGAGTATCTGCTGGCGCTGGCGGGCAGCACGGTGAAGGGGGTGGTCTACGGGATTCTTGGTACGGCCCTCGTACAGGCGGTTCTCGCGGGATTCGGTTTCTGGATGGCGGGCGTACCGGCGCCGGCGCTGCTCGGGCTCGTGACGTTTTTTCTGTCGGTGGTGCCGGGCGGTCCGGTCATTGTCTGGTTGCCGGCAGCGATCTGGCTGTATCAGGGCGGGTCGACTGGATGGGCGATTTTTGTGGTCATATGGGGCCTGCTGGTAGTCGGCATGGCCGACAACGTCATCAAGCCGATCCTGATTGGCAAGAACAGTGACATGCCGTTGATTCTGGTGATGCTCGGCATCCTCGGCGGCGCGTTTGCGTTTGGTTTTCTTGGTGTTTTCATCGGCCCAACGTTGCTGGCGGTCGCTTATACCGTGCTGCATGATTGGACGATCGGCGCATCCGCCGCCCAGACGCTGGCGCCCGAAGTGAAAACACCAGCGATAGACGATCCGGGCCGTATGGAAAAGACCCCCTAAGGAAAACCCTAGGATTGCGCTTGCAAGTTCTGGCTGCGGCGACTAGAATTCCGCTCTTTCGTGCTCCGGACGCCGGGGTGCGGAGAAGCGGGAAGCCTTTGATGGCGAGGGTTTCAGCGGGGTGGGCCGGTTAAGCGGGCGACAAAAACCTGTTGACGATCCGGCGGAAGTTCTCCATAATCCCGTTTCTCTGCTGCAGACGCAGCGACGCAAACGAAGCAGTGCCGGGCAGGAGTGGTTCAGGCGCGGCGGGTTTGGCGGACCGATCTTTAAAAACTAACAGCCGATAAGTGTGGGCGCTTGATGCGGAATGCGGCGGCGGATTCTCCGGAGTCTGCTGCCAGGCAGAAGTATCAGCAGCCTCACACAGTATTAGAGGAAGGTTTGTCTGTCGAAAGGCGGACTGATCATCGTCAGTACGTTGAGTGAGCGACCGGGTTCGAGAGAGCCCGAAAACAGTAACAGGTTTGAACTGAAGAGTTTGATCCTGGCTCAGATTGAACGCTGGCGGCATGCCTTACACATGCAAGTCGAACGGCAGCACGGACTCCGGTCTGGTGGCGAGTGGCGAACGGGTGAGTAATACATCGGAACGTGTCCTGGAGTGGGGGATAGCCCGGCGAAAGCCGGATTAATACCGCATACGCTCGGGAGAGGAAAGCGGGGGATCTTTCGGGACCTCGCGCTCAAGGGGCGGCCGATGGCAGATTAGGTAGTTGGTGGGGTAAAGGCCTACCAAGCCGACGATCTGTAGCTGGTCTGAGAGGACGACCAGCCACACTGGGACTGAGACACGGCCCAGACTCCTACGGGAGGCAGCAGTGGGGAATTTTGGACAATGGGCGCAAGCCTGATCCAGCAATGCCGCGTGTGTGAAGAAGGCCTTCGGGTTGTAAAGCACTTTTGTCCGGAAAGAAAACCTCGTGGCTAATATCCGTGAGGGATGACGGTACCGGAAGAATAAGCACCGGCTAACTACGTGCCAGCAGCCGCGGTAATACGTAGGGTGCGAGCGTTAATCGGAATTACTGGGCGTAAAGCGTGCGCAGGCGGTGCTGTAAGACCGATGTGAAATCCCCGGGCTTAACCTGGGAACTGCATTGGTGACTGCAGCGCTGGAGTATGGCAGAGGGGGGTGGAATTCCACGTGTAGCAGTGAAATGCGTAGAGATGTGGAGGAACACCGATGGCGAAGGCAGCCCCCTGGGCCAATACTGACGCTCATGCACGAAAGCGTGGGGAGCAAACAGGATTAGATACCCTGGTAGTCCACGCCCTAAACGATGTCAACTGGTTGTCGGGCCTTCATTGGCTTGGTAACGTAGCTAACGCGTGAAGTTGACCGCCTGGGGAGTACGGTCGCAAGATTAAAACTCAAAGGAATTGACGGGGACCCGCACAAGCGGTGGATGATGTGGATTAATTCGATGCAACGCGAAAAACCTTACCTACCCTTGACATGTATGGAATCCTGCCGAGAGGCGGGAGTGCCCGAAAGGGAGCCATAACACAGGTGCTGCATGGCTGTCGTCAGCTCGTGTCGTGAGATGTTGGGTTAAGTCCCGCAACGAGCGCAACCCTTGTCCCTAGTTGCTACGCAAGAGCACTCCAGGGAGACTGCCGGTGACAAACCGGAGGAAGGTGGGGATGACGTCAAGTCCTCATGGCCCTTATGGGTAGGGCTTCACACGTCATACAATGGTCGGAACAGAGGGTTGCCAAGCCGCGAGGTGGAGCCAATCCCAGAAAACCGATCGTAGTCCGGATCGCACTCTGCAACTCGGGTGCGTGAAGCTGGAATCGCTAGTAATCGCGGATCAGCATGCCGCGGTGAATACGTTCCCGGGTCTTGTACACACCGCCCGTCACACCATGGGAGTGGGTTTTACCAGAAGTGGCTAGTCTAACCGCAAGGAGGACGGTCACCACGGTAGGATTCATGACTGGGGTGAAGTCGTAACAAGGTAGCCGTATCGGAAGGTGCGGCTGGATCACCTCCTTTCCAGAGCTATGCATTCACTGCATTCAAGTGCTCACGCTTATCGGCTGTGGTTAATGGCAGCAACGCAGACAGACAGCAGGGGTCTGTAGCTCAGCCGGTTAGAGCACCGTCTTGATAAGGCGGGGGTCGATGGTTCGAATCCATCCAGACCCACCAGTGTCGTGTCGGGTGAGCTGAAGGGCTGGGGCCGCTGGAATGGCTGTGGGACAGGGGGATTAGCTCAGCTGGGAGAGCACCTGCTTTGCAAGCAGGGGGTCGTCGGTTCGATCCCGTCATCCTCCACCAATCCTCAATGCGCAGTGTTCTGCCTGCAGGCAGAGCGTTGCGCATTGGCGATTGAGCCAGTCAGGGCGGTATGAGGCAGAGGCTTCATACCGGCTGTCGTTCTTTAACAATCAGGAAGAAGTAGTAAAGAGATTCACGAAAGCATGCCTGGAGATGGGTGTGTGAGTAGGTGAATCAGGGTTGTGATTGTATCGATGTATTTTAAAGGTGATCGAGAGATCGCTTTGGAATACGGCGCAACACGAATACTCAACCTGTAGCGAGTGCGTCTGTCCCCTCCGGGGATGGGACCCACGTAAGCGCTCAAGCGCTCACGTGGGTCGACCCAGAGACACACCCGTTATAGGGTCAAGCGAACAAGTGCATGTGGTGGATGCCTTGGCGATCACAGGCGATGAAGGACGCGGTAGCCTGCGAAAAGCTCCGGGGAGCTGGCAAACGAGCATTGATCCGGAGATGTCCGAATGGGGAAACCCACTCCTAATGGAGTATCCGCAGCTGAATCCATAGGCTGCGTGAAGCGAACGCGGTGAACTGAAACATCTAAGTAACCGCAGGAAAAGAAATCAACCGAGATTCCCAAAGTAGTGGCGAGCGAAATGGGATCAGCCTGTACTCTTTATTCTCATTGTTAGTCGAACGCTCTGGAAAGTGCGGCCATAGCAGGTGATAGCCCTGTAGACGAAAACAGCGGGAAAGAACTGGGTGTACGAGAAGTAGGGCGGGACACGTGAAATCCTGTCTGAAGATGGGGGGACCATCCTCCAAGGCTAAATACTCGTGATCGACCGATAGTGAACCAGTACCGTGAGGGAAAGGCGAAAAGAACCCCGGGAGGGGAGTGAAACAGATCCTGAAACCGCATGCATACAAACAGTCGGAGCCTCTGCGAAGGGGTGACGGCGTACCTTTTGTATAATGGGTCAGCGACTTACATTCAGTGGCGAGCTTAACCGATTAGGGCAGGCGTAGCGAAAGCGAGTCCGAACAGGGCGTCCAGTCGCTGGGTGTAGACCCGAAACCAGGTGATCTATCCATGGCCAGGTTGAAGGCACGGTAACACGTGCTGGAGGACCGAACCCACTAACGTTGAAAAGTTAGGGGATGAGCTGTGGATAGGGGTGAAAGGCTAAACAAACCTGGAAATAGCTGGTTCTCTCCGAAAACTATTTAGGTAGTGCCTCGTGTATCACCTTCGGGGGTAGAGCACTGTCATGGTTGTGGGGTCCATTGCGGATTACTACGCCATAGCAAACTCCGAATACCGAAGAGTGCAATCACGGGAGACAGACATCGGGTGCTAACGTCCGGTGTCAAGAGGGAAACAACCCAGACCGCCAGCTAAGGTCCCCAAATATGGCTAAGTGGGAAACGAAGTGGGAAGGCTAAAACAGTCAGGAGGTTGGCTTAGAAGCAGCCACCCTTTAAAGAAAGCGTAATAGCTCACTGATCGAGTCGTCCTGCGCGGAAGATGTAACGGGGCTAAGCCATATACCGAAGCTGCGGATGCACAGTAATGTGCATGGTAGGAGAGCGTTCCGTAAGCCTGCGAAGGTGCACTGGAAAGTGTGCTGGAGGTATCGGAAGTGCGAATGCTGACATGAGTAGCGATAAAGGGGGTGAAAGGCCCCCTCGCCGTAAGCCCAAGGTTTCCTACGCAACGTTCATCGGCGTAGGGTGAGTCGGCCCCTAAGGCGAGGCAGAAATGCGTAGCTGATGGGAAGCAGATTAATATTTCTGCACCATTGTGAAATGCGATGGGGGGACGGATCGCGGAAGGTTGTCCGGGTGTTGGAAGTCCCGGTCCTTGCATTGGAGAAGGCGCTTTGGCAAATCCGGGCGCGTAATTCAAGGGTGCGAGGCGAGCCACTTCGGTGGCGAAGCAACTGGAAGGGGTTCCAGGAAAAGCCTCTAAGCTTCAGTTTCACAGTGACCGTACCGCAAACCGACACAGGTGGGCGAGATGAGTATTCTAAGGCGCTTGAGAGAACTCGGGAGAAGGAACTCGGCAAATTGGTACCGTAACTTCGGGATAAGGTACGCCCTGGTAGCCTGACTGGCCTGCGCCAGAAGGGTGAAGGGGTTGCAATAAACTGGTGGCTGCGACTGTTTAATAAAAACACAGCACTCTGCAAACACGAAAGTGGACGTATAGGGTGTGACGCCTGCCCGGTGCCGGAAGATTAAATGATGGGGTGCAAGCTCCTGATTGAAGTCCCGGTAAACGGCGGCCGTAACTATAACGGTCCTAAGGTAGCGAAATTCCTTGTCGGGTAAGTTCCGACCTGCACGAATGGCGTAACGATGGCCACACTGTCTCCTCCCGAGACTCAGCGAAGTTGAAGTGTTTGTGATGATGCAATCTCCCCGCGGCTAGACGGAAAGACCCCATGAACCTTTACTGTAGCTTTGCATTGGACTTTGAACCGGTCTGTGTAGGATAGGTGGGAGGCTATGAAGCGTGGACGCCAGTCTGCGTGGAGCCGTCCTTGAAATACCACCCTGATCTGTTTGAGGTTCTAACCTTGGCCCGTGATCCGGGTCGGGGACCGTGCATGGTAGGCAGTTTGACTGGGGCGGTCTCCTCCCAAAGTGTAACGGAGGAGTACGAAGGTACGCTAGGTACGGTCGGAAATCGTGCTGATAGTGCAATGGCATAAGCGTGCTTGACTGTGAGACTGACAAGTCGAACAGGTGCGAAAGCAGGTCATAGTGATCCGGTGGTTCTGTATGGAAGGGCCATCGCTCAACGGATAAAAGGTACTCTGGGGATAACAGGCTGATACCGCCCAAGAGTTCATATCGACGGCGGTGTTTGGCACCTCGATGTCGGCTCATCTCATCCTGGGGCTGTAGCCGGTCCCAAGGGTATGGCTGTTCGCCATTTAAAGAGGTACGTGAGCTGGGTTTAAAACGTCGTGAGACAGTTTGGTCCCTATCTGCCGTGGGCGCTGGATATTTGAAGGGGGCTGCTCCTAGTACGAGAGGACCGGAGTGGACGAACCTCTGGTGTACCGGTTGTCACGCCAGTGGCATCGCCGGGTAGCTATGTTCGGAAGAGATAACCGCTGAAAGCATCTAAGCGGGAAACTCGCCTTAAGATGAGATATCCCCGGGGCTTCGAGCCCCTTGAAGGGTCGTTCAAGACCAGGACGTTGATAGGTCAGGTGTGCACGTACAGTAATGTACTGAGCTAACTGATACTAATTGCCCGTAAGGCTTGATCCTATAACAGGTGTGTCTCGACCCGCGTTAGTGCTTCAGCACTTGCGCGGGTCCGATCCCCGAAGGGGATTGGTGTGAACTCCCGCGGGAGCTAACAGAAACGCACGGTTGGGATTCAGTGTTGTGCCAGAAACAACACAACCCCCCACACGAATCCTTTACGCTTCTTCCCGATTGGCTGTGGCGCAACCGGTTGACTCCAACCCCCTGCGACGCAGCAACCCGTCATGCCTGATGACCATAGCGAGTCGGTCCCACCCCTTCCCATCCCGAACAGGACCGTGAAACGACTCCACGCCGATGATAGTGCGGATTGCCCGTGTGAAAGTAGGTAATCGTCAGGCTCCCCCCACGTCAGAAACCCCACCCGCCGCGGTGGGGTTTTTGCGTTTACGCGGCCCAAATCAACAGCAACATCGACAGAGATGATTGTAAGGTAAGCGCCCGGTGAGTAAGCACCTCACGACGACCGTCGTAGACGGCGGCGAGAACCGACATCAAAGTGGTGCCCATCATTTTCGATTTGATGGACATCACTGTGACAGAGTCGGAAGCCAGGCCGGGTAGCCGCAAGGGACGCCCGAATTATGATCGCGAGTTTCGACGCCGGCTTGCGGCCGCGGCATGTGAGCCTGGTGCGTCGGTCGCGAAGCTGGCGCGGGACAATGGCATCAATGCAAACATGCTGTTTGCCTGGCGGCGTCGCTATCGCGAGCAATTGCAGGCGGAAACGACGTGCCTGATTCCAGTGGCGGTGGTTCATGAGACGCCGCCGCAGCGCGTGGCGATGCCCCCAGATGCAAGGGACGTCTGCAACCGGACTGCACGAGCCGGGACGATCGAGATCCGGTTCGGTGACGTGGTAGTCAAGGTCAACGGCGTTGTCGACGCCGACACGCTACGCGTCGTCCTGGGGAGCGTGCGATCGTGATCTCTCTACCCACGGGTACACGCGTCTGGCTGGTGGCAGGCGTCACCGACATGCGCTGCGGGTTCCAGGGGCTGGCGGCAAAGGTGCAGACGGCGCTCGAGGACAATCCGCTGGGTGGCAACGTGTTCATCTTCCGGGGCCGGCGCGGCGATCTCGTGAAGGTCATGTGGGCGACCGAAGACGGGCTCTGGCTTCTTGCGAAGCGGCTTGAGCGTGGTCGCTTCGTCTGGCCACACGCCGATGGCGGCAAGGTCCATCTGACGGCGGCGCAACTGTCGATGTTGCTCGAAGGCATCGATTGGCGGCAGCCGCGTCGTACGGCTGCGCTGTCGATGTTGTAAACCGCGAGGAAGGCTCGTAAACTGCGCCACATGTCGAACGGCGCTGAACTTCCTGACGATGTTGCAACCCTGCGGGCCTTGCTGGTCGAGGCGCGTGCCCAGCTTGCCGAACGCGATCTGGAGATCGGGCAGCTCAAGGCGCAGATCGACAGGCTCAAGCGCATGCAGTTCGGACGCAAGTCCGAGCAGTTGGACCGGGAGGTCGCGCGGCTCGAAACCGCGCTCGAGGACTTGACCGGTGAGCGTGGTGTCGCTGATGTGCGACGCGCCCACGAATCAGGCGCGAGCACGCCTGTGGGCGACGCATCGCCGAAAGAAGCGCTGCCGCCGCATCTGCCACGCGAAGAACGCGTACTCGACGCCGACGCGACCTGCCCGAAGTGCGGCAGCGCCATGCAGCCGCTCGGAGAAGACGTGTCCGAGCAGCTCGCCCGCGTCGCGGCAATGTTCAAGGTGATCCGCACGATCCGGCGCAAGACGGTCTGTCCGTGCGGCCACCACTTCTCGCAGCCGTCCATGCCCGGCCTGCCGATCACGCGCAGCATTGCCCATCCGAGCCTGCTGGCCGACATCCTCGTCTCGAAGTACGCTGACCACGCGCCGTTGTACCGGCAGTCGCAGATTGCCGCGCGCGACGGCGTGAAGCTGGATCCGGCCAGCATGGGACGCTGGGTCGGCCAGTGCGAGGCCCTTTGCGTGCCGCTGACCGAGGCGCTGCGCCGCTACACGGTGGCACCGTCGAAGCTGCACGCGGATGACACGCCGATCCCGGTGCTCGAGCCGGGCAGGAAGAAGACAAGGACCGGGCGACTGTGGGTGTATGTGCGCGATGACACCCGTTCGGGCTCGACCGAACCGGCCGCGGTGTGGTTTGCTTACTCGCCCGACCGCAAAGGCATCCACCCCCAGACCCATCTCGCTGGATTCGAGGGCATCCTGCAGGCCGACGCCTACAGTGGCTTCAACGAACTGTACGAGAGCGGCAAGATCCGTGAAGCTGCATGCTGGGACCACGCGAGACGGTACCTCTACGACGTGCATGCCCGAACGCCTACCGAGGCGACCCGAGAGGTGCTCGAACTGATCGGTGGACTTTACGGCATCGAGGCGGACATCCGTGGCAAACCCGCTGCTGAACGGCTGTGCCTGCGGCAGGAGAAAAGCGTGCCGCTGCTCGCGACCATCAGGACGTGGATGACGGACAAGCTCGCAACGCTGTCGAAGAAATCCGAACTGGCCAAAGCGATCCGTTACTCGCTCAACCAGTGGGACGCGCTCGCGCTGTACTGCGAAGAGGGTCGTGCTGAGATCAGCAACGCCCTGGCCGAAAACGCGCTGCGCTGTGTGAGTCTGGGCCGCAAGAACTTCCTGTTCGCCGGCTCCGACAGCGGAGGCGAGCGGGCAGCCGCGATGTACGGTCTGATCGGCACATGCAAGCTCAACGGGATCAACCCGCGCGCCTACCTCGAATACGTCCTGACCCATATCGCTGACCATCCCATTAACCGCATCGACGAACTGTTGCCCTGGAACGTGGCCACGAAGCTGCCTCGGCAGTCTGGCCCATCGGCGTCTGCTGACACGTAACCCGATTCCCGATCATGCCTCACGCGGGCGCCGCGTTGCGGACGGCCGTCGCGAGGTGCTTACGCAAAAAGAACAGGGTTTCCACGCCATCGCTGGACTCGCCCCTGCATAACCGGACACGCGGTCACGCTTAGGTTAGTGAATTTGCTTGCTGGCGAAACTCGCGTGGCGAGCGGTATTTCAGAGCGCTGCGCGGATGCGATTCGTTGTAGTGGTCGAACGCGATGGCCAGGTTTTGCAGCGCCGTCCTGGCGTCAGGCTTGGGCATCCACGAGACATAATCGCGCTTCATCGTTTTGACGAAGCTCTCGGCCATCCCGTTGCTCTGCGGACTTCTGACGGGTGTCGTGACGGGCTTCAGGCCGATTGCCCGCGAGAACTTCAGCGTCTCATCGGCAATGTAGCAGGAACCGTTGTCACTAAGCCACTCGATTTCATTGTCGGTTCTCAGCGCTCCGTGGAAGCGGTTCTCGACGGCCTGAAGCATCACGTCACGCACCATGTCACCGGTGTAGCCGCCCGTGCTCGCCACCCAGCTCATGGCCTCGCGGTCGCAGCAATCCAATGCAAAGACGACGCGCAATGGCGCACCATCGTCACAACGGAATTCGAAGCCGTCCGAGCACCAGCGCGCATTGCTTCGCTCCACCGCGACCTTGCCGTCGTGCCGGCGTGCGGACTGGGCATGACAAGGCCGGCGCTCGAGTAGCAGGCCGTAGGTACGCATGACCCGATAAACCCGTTTTGCATTAACGCGAGGTTGGGCCTGCGCGTCCCGGCTTCGCCGCAGCAGCGCCCACACACGCCGGTAGCCGTAGGTGGGCAGCTCGGCAACCAGCCCCCGAAGCTCGGTGACCAGCGGCATGTCGTCCAGGGCTGGCGTCTTGCGCTGGTCGACCCACTCGGCGGGGCGCTTCGATTTGACCGCAAGATTAGAGCGCGACACACCCAGGACTTCACAGACCGTCTTCATCGGTCGTCCCCCGGCAGCAATGGTGAGCGCGCAATCAATTTTTTTGCCCGGCCGTACTCCACTGCTTCGCGGAGGATTTCCACTTCCATGGTCTTCTTGCCCAGCAGCCGCTGGAGTTCGCGAATCTGCTTCGTCGCTTCGACCAGGTCGGAGGCTGGCACCACCTGTTCGCCGGCACTCACGGCTGACAGGCTGCCATCCTGATACAGCTTGCGCCAGGCGAACACCTGGTTCGCATTCACCTGATGGCGACGGGCTACCCCGGAAACGCTCGCTCCGGGTTCGAAGGTCTCACGCACTATCGCGAGTTTCTCCTCGACAGAGCGGCGCCGGCGCTGTTCCGGCTGGGTCAGAACCTCAACGGGTTCTACATGGGAGCTAGGCTTAAACATAGGCGGAAGACTACCTTAAAGTTTAAGCGTTACCTCGTGTCCGGTTTTCGACGGGGCCGTTCCAATCGCGAACAGGATTTCGGGGTGGCGGCGACGCGGGTCAACGGTGGCACGATCGACGGTTTTGTCGGGAGTGCCGAATGGCAAATGTCAGGTTGACCATGCGCAAAATCAGGGAAGTGCTGCGGCTGCATTTCGAGTGCGACCGCAACCAGAGGGAGATCGCCGACGCGGTCGGCGCCTCGACAACAACGGTGTGGCATTACCTGCGCCGCACGCGGCTGGCAGGGCTGGGCTGGCCGCTGCCAGCGGAACTGCTGACGGACGACGTGGCGCTCGAGGCGAGGCTGTATCCGCCGCCGGCGCGGCGCGAGCCAACGCGCGGCATGCCGGACTGGCCGACGGTGCATCGCGAGTTCGGCAGGAAAGGCGTCACGCTTGATCTGCTGTGGCAGGAATACAAGGCGCAGCATCCGGACGGCTGCGGCTACAGCTGGTTTTGCAAGGCTTACCAGGAATGGGCGCAGCGGCTGCCGGTCACGATGCGGCAAACGCACGTGCCGGGCCAGAAGCTGTTCGTCGACTACTCGGGCAAGAAGCTCGGCATCATCAACCCGGCCACCGGTGAAATCCGAGAGGCCGAGCTGTTCGTCGCTGCGCTCGGCGTGTCCGGCTTCACCTTCGCGGAACTCACCTGGACCCAGCAGTTGCCAGACTGGATCGGCTCGCACGTGCGCGCCTTCGCGTTCTATGACGGCCTGGTCGAAATCCTGGTCCCTGACAACCTGAAATCGGGCGTCCACAAGCCTGGGTTCTACGATCCGGACATCAATCCAACCTACCAGGAAATGGCCAGGCATTACTCCGTGGCTGTGATCCCGGCTCGCAGTAAAAAACCGCGAGACAAGCCGAAAGCAGAGTTATCGGTTCTCCTGGTGCAGAGATGGGTCCTCGCCCGCCTGCGCAATCAGCGCTTCTTCAGTCTGGACGGGGCGAACCGGGCGGTCGCCGCCTTGCTGACCGATCTGAACAACCGGCCCTTCAAGAAATTGCCCGGCTCCCGCCGGAGCGTGTTTGACGAGATCGATCGTCCGGCGCTTAGGCCGTTGCCCGAGCGGCCGTATCAGTACGCGGAATGGAAGGTTGCACGCGTCGGCCCGGACTACCACGTTGAGCTCGATCAGCACTACTACTCGGTGCCGTACCGCTACGCGCGCGAGCAGGTCGACATGCGTCACACGGCCAACACCGTCGAAATCTTCCATCGTGGCCAACGCATTGCCGCCCACGGCAAAAGCGCCCGAACTCGCCACCACACCACGATCGACGCGCACATGCCACCCGAGCACCTGGCTGTCGCGAAAGGCTGGGATCCGCAGCGGCTGCGCAACTGGGCCGCCGACATCGGTCCGCATACGGCGGCCGTCATCAGTACCTGCTGGGTGCCCGCAAGCACCCGCAGCAATCCTATCGAACCTGCCTGGGCGTGCTGCGCATGGGCAAGGACTACGGGCGCGACCGGCTCGAAGCCGCCTGCCGCCGCGCCATCGATCTGAAAGCGCCGAACTACAAGTTCATTGCCTCGACGCTGAAGAACGGCCTGGACCGGGAGCCCCAAGCGGCTACCACCCAGGCTGACCTGCCGCTCATGCACGCCAACGTGCGCGGGCCGTCTTACTATCATTGAAAGGGAGTCGTTATGCTGCAACATCCCACTGTCGACAAACTGCACGCGCTGCGCCTGCCCGGCATGGCGGCGGCGCTTGCCGAGCAACAGTCCCAGGACGGCATTGACCGGCTGGGCTTTGAAGAACGTCTGGGGTTGCTGGTCGAGCGTGAATCCAGTGAACGTGACTCGCGACAAACGGCGGCCCGGCTGCGCCGGGCCAGACTGAAGGTCCCCGACGCATCGCCTGAAGACATCGACTATCGCACCGCCCGCGGACTGGATCGCGCGCTTACCGCCCGACTGCTGACCGGTGAGTGGCTTCGGGAGCGGCAGAACCTGATCCTGGTTGGCCCGACCGGGCTCGGCAAGAGTTGGTTGGGTTGCGCCTTCGCTATCCAGGCGTGCCGTCAGGGCTTCTCCGCCTGCTATCTGCGCATGCCGAAACTGAACGAGGAACTGGCGATCGCACACGGCAGCGGGCGCTACGCGCGGTGGCTTGCACAACTGGCCAAGACGGATCTCGTGATTCTCGACGATCTGGCCATGGCGCCGCTGACCGATTCCGCGCGGCGCGACCTGCTGGAGGTGCTAGATGACCGGCATGGACACCGATCCACGCTGGCCACCAGCCAGATTCCAGTGGATCACTGGCATGAAGCGATCGGCGAGCCGACCGTCGCCGACGCGATCCTCGACCGGCTCGTGCACAACGCACATCGCATCACCCTCGCGGGCGAATCACTGCGCAAGACGCGTAGCCGATTGACCGCGAAGCAGCAGTCCGAGTAAAAAGGCAAAGGTCCCGCGTCGCTGCGCTCAGTTTGTTCACGATGGTGTGGAATCCTTGTTCTCTTTGCCGTGGAATCACGATTCACTTTGCCGTGGAATGGCTGTTCTCTTTGCGTGGAATACGCAAGCTGGCGGAGCGGCCCCCTGAATCGCCGGACACAGTTTCCCGCTTAAAATAGCGGGTAGGCATACGACTGTGTTTTTGACTAACAACAAACAAGAAGTGATGGAAGTGTTGACGGGACCGGAACGCCGGCGGCGGTGGTCAGCGGAAGAGAAGCTGGCGATGGTGAGAGAGAGTTTCGAGCCGGGCAAGTCGGTCTCGATGGTTGCGGCGCGCGTCAAGCAGGTTGTCGCCTCACTCATGCAGCCAGAGGCTGTTTATTTGCGCCGATCGACGCCATCTCAACGACTGAGTCACGTTCGGGGTTAAGCGTCACGGCACCAACCGGTGTCCAGTTGCGCGTGTGACACGACCAGCGGGCCGGATTGCATGCGCGCGCCTTCACGTACAGTGCGTGACGTGCCGCGAGAAGCGCACGATCGTCGCCGGCATGACGCTGCGCAGGCGTCACGTAGCGGATGCCGCTATGACGATGCTCGAAGTTGTACCACTGCACGAAGCCGGCAGCCCAGTTGCGAGCAGCGTTCAGGTCCTCGAAGCCTGTGACCGGAAACTCCGGCCGGTACTTCGCGGTTCGGAACAGCGCCTCGGCGTAGGCGTTGTCGTCGCTGACACGGGGGCGTGAGTACGACGGCTTGACACCCAGCCAGTGGAGCATCGCCAGCACGGTCGTGGCCTTGAGCGTCGCACCGTTATCGCCGTGCAGCACCGGCCGGGTCTCAAGGACGGCAATGCCTTCGGAGAGCGCCGTACGACGCACGAGATGAGCAGCGTGTTCGGCCGCGTCGCTGTCGTGCACCTCCCAGCCGACAATCTTGCGGCTATACAGGTCCAGGATCAGGTACAGGTGGAACCATCGACCTGTTACCGTTGCCGGCAGAAACGTCATGTCCCGGCACCACACCTGGCGCGGCGCCGTTGCGACGTGCGTGGTCGGCGGCCGGGCGCTCGAAGGCGTTCTGGCACGACCACGGCGCGTCATCTGCCCATGCTCGCGCAGCACGCGCGCAAAGGTCGATTCGCTGGCGATGTACACGCCTTCGTCAGCCAGCATCGGCACGATACGCGCCGGTGGCATGTCGGCAAAGCGTGGCTCGTTGGCTATGCGCAGCACGTTTGCCCGCTCCTGCGGACTCAGGGTGTGCGCGGGCAGTGGGCGCATCGCGCCGGGCCTGGCGTCGCCCTTGACGAGCCCCTGATGGGCCTTCCAGCGTTGCAGCGTTCGCACATCGATTCCGGCGACCTCGCAGGCCAGACGCAACCGTGCGCCAGCCCGATTGGCCGATTCGATTTCCCGGGCCAGCCGCTGGCGATCCTCGAGGCCGATCATTCGTCCTCGCCCTTGTCCGTGTTGAATCCGCCCAGTATTGCAGCGGCCTGTTTCAGGATACGTTGAAGGCCTACGGCATGCGTTCGTCGATGAGCCGACGCGGTGATTGTTGGGACACTCAGTCTAAGATCGCCTCTGAACGTCGGACCGATCTGACCCGTGCTGGGATTGGCGAAGCTGCCTTGGCGTTGACCTGTCGATCGGATTCCGGCGTTCCCCGAGCGTTGCCGGGCTCACCGTCTGTGACCTGATAGGAGCTTTGTTCTGCACCGTGAGTGTCCTGTCCTGCGAGTGAGGTTGGCGATGCGCCCACTACGACGAAAACACGCATGGAACAAAACAACGAAGTGATTCTGGGCGTCGACACGCATCTGGATGCGCATGTCGGGGCTGTGATTAGCGAGACGGGGAAACTCCTTGGAACACTGTCGGTATCGACCGACACGGCAGGATATCTCAACCTGGTGACCTGGGCGAATTCGTTCGGTCATCTGCTCCGCGCCGGCGTAGAAGGGACCGGCACCTATGGAGCGGGTTTGGCGCGCGTGCTGCGCGATCACGAGATTGAAGTACTTGAAGTCAATCGCCCCGACCGGGCGACACGTCGGTCTCGAGGGAAGTCCGATCCCACCGATGCAGAAAATGCAGCCCGCGCGGTTCTTTCCGGAAAAGCAACTGCTATTCCCAAGGAGCAGTCCGGCGCTGCCGAAGCAATGCGCGCCGTCTCCGTTGCCAGACGCAGCGCTGTAAAAGCGAAGACGCAGGCCATCAATCAGTTGCGGGCTTTGCTGGTCAGCGCGCCACAGGAAATTCGCGAGCGCCTTCTGAAAACGAAGACAGCAGAATGCGTTGCGAGCTGCGCCCGCCTGCGCTCGTTGGGCAACACGCCCATGTTGCAAACGTTGACGACCACGTTGCGCTTGCTGGCCAAGCGCTGGCTGGCGCTGGCAGAGGAGCTCAACACGCTCGATGCCATGCTTGATCGCCTGACCAGCCAGCACGCCAGCCGGCTTCGTGAGAGATTCGGTGTTGGCCCACAGACCGCTGCAGTGCTCGTCGCCGTCGCGGGCGACAATCCCGAACGCCTGAAAAGCGAGGCTGCGCTCGCGGCGCTTTGCGGCACGAGCCCGTTGCAGGCATCGTCTGGCAAAACGGTCCGGCATCGCTTGAACAGGGGCGGCGACCGGTCTGCAAACAACGCCTTGTGGACCATTGCGATGGTGCGGATGAGAAGCGACCCTCGGACCCGTGCTTATGTCGAGCGTCGGACCAAAGAAGGCATGTCGAACAAGGAAATTCATCGCTGCCTCAAGCGCTATATCGTGAGGGAGCTGTACCCGCTCATCCTCGCGGATCTGGCCGAGTCAACGCGTGTCCCTTGACATAGGAGCGTCAATGCGCCGACGGAAAGTCTCTGGGGTTCGCTGAAGGTGGCGCGCATGCACGGACGACACTTCGCCACCCGGCGTGCCGCAATGGATGAGGTGATTGACTGGCTGGGCTTTTACAACGCACGCCGGTTACACTCAACGCTCGACTACGTCAGCCCCATGACATTCGAGAAGAACTGGTTCGCGACTCAGCAAGGCGAAGCCGCATAATTCCCCCAGCTATGGGATTCGCCAAACGGGGGCAACGTCATCATTCCTCTAGGGCATCACCGAAATCGGCTGCGCAGCTCACGCAAGGCGCAAGTTCTTCGAGCTGCATGCCAATCACAGCAGTCAGGTGGCTGAGCAGGCGTTGCCGTTCTTCACCGAGCTCTACAACATCGAACGCGATGCCGCGGCTCTTGATATCGACGCACGACACCGGCATCGGCAGAGCCGCGCCAAACCGGTGTGCGACGCCCTTCACGAATGGATGGTGGTGCAACGCAAGCTGGTATCGGCACGTTCGGCGATTGCGAAAGCGCTGGACTACAGCCTCAAACGCTGGGAGGCGCTTACGCGCTATCTCGATGACGGGCACGTGCCCATAGACAACAATTAGCTCGGAAACCAGATCCGTCCATGGGGCCATCGGCAGGGCCAACTGATTGATCGCCGGGTCGCTGCGCGCTGGCCAACGTGCGGCCGCAATCATGAGCCTCATCCGCTCAGCGCAACTCAACGGTCACGAACCGCACGCATATCTGAAAGACATCGGGACACGGCTGCCCGCCCACAGGGCAAGCGACATCGCCGCATTGCTGCCACATAACTGGCAGCCTCTTACCGCTGTCGCCTGATTCACCGTTCGTCAACGTGAGTTCGCCAGCCGCTTACCGTACGCACGCAAGCCGCCGGATCATACGGAAGTCGCCTGTCCCTGCCACGGAAACGCGGCCAGCACCTGCCGGATCGCCATATCGAAGGGCGAGCGTCGGCCGATTCCGAGTACCTCTAAACGGCTCGATGCCAGATGACAGTTGTGCGGGCGCGGCGTCGCGTCGGTGGGTGTGCGCTGAGGCGTCAGACGCGCGTCGAGTTGCAACGCTTCTGCCAGGCGCACGGCGATCTCATACTTGTTCATCGGTTCGTCGCCCGACCATTGCACGATGCCAGAGATCGTTTCGCCGCGCGCGTGCCGCTCGAGCATCTGTCGGATCACGAAAGCGACATCGGGCGTGAACGTAGGATAGCGGATCGCCCAAGCGTCCATCCTGGCAGCCTGGGCTCCCGGCGCCGCCGCCGCTGCAATCGCCGGCACGAGGCTAGTCACGGCCGATTCCGACCAACTGACGATCGGACCATATAGCAGCGGCAGACGCAGCACGCATCCGCCCTCGGCCGTGTCGGTCAGCGCTCGCTCGCCTTCGAGCTTGCTCTGTCCGTACGCGTTCAGTGGCGCTGGTGTGCTGTCGTGACGATAGGGCGGGTGCGTGCCGTCGAACACGTAGTCGGTTGAGATCGACAGTGTCCACGCGCCGTGTCGGTTCGCCGCCCCGGCGATCATTCGCACAGCATCGACGTTCAGCGCGCGAGCAAGCGCCGGATCGCGCTCGCATACATCGGGACGGCGCTCCGCGGCGGCAATCACGACGGCATCCGGCGCTACGCGGTCGATGAAACGCTCGACCCCAACGCTATCGCGAACATCCAACGCGACCATTCGCGGAGACGTTCGGCTACATGCGGTGGAGACGGTCTGCCAGCCGGTCTGGCGCGCGAGTTCGTCGTTGAGCGCGCGGCCGAGCAATCCGGAACCGCCTATTACGGCAACCTTGAGCATGCGCGGCACCTCAGCGCACAGACGTGACCGTGTATCCGGCTTCGTCAATCGCGGCCTTCAGCGCATCGACGGGTTGCGCCGACTCCACGAGCACGCGGCCGGTCGCGAGATCCACCTGAACCTGCGCGGCGGCGTCGTGCTCGCGAATCGCGCTCGTGACAGCGGCAACACAGTGCTGGCAGCTCATGCCTTCTACCTGGAGTTCGATTGTCATTGCAAAGACCTCGGCGGAATCAGATTGCGGATAGTCGAATTATGCCTCCCGTACCTTGTTTGAGTAGCTGACCTTCCCACCATGGGAAGGTGTAGGATCGATTGGAGTTCAGCCGCAACCTTGGGGAAACAGTCATGAACATAGGCGAAGCGGCCCGCGTGTCGGGCGTTACGGCAAAAATGATCCGCTATTACGAAAGTGTCGGCCTATTGACTGCGAAGGCGCGCACGAGTGCCGGTTATCGCGTGTATGGCCCGCAGGAAGTGCATTCCTTGCGCTTTATTCGCCAGGCTCGCCGGCTCGGATTTCTGGTCGAGGATATCCGGCGGCTGCTTGCTCTATGGCACGACCGCTCGCGTGCAAGTGCCGAAGTAAAGCGGATCGCGCTCGAACATGTCGCCGAACTCGATCGCCGCATCGCCGAACTGACGGACATGCGCGACACTCTCGCGCATCTGGCCGATCATTGCCATGGTGATGACCGGCCAGATTGTCCGATTATCGAGCGACTGGCGGACACCGATCTTGTATCGGGACAAGGTTGCCGTCCGCTTTAGCAGCTGATCGAAGTGCAACCCAGCCTGACGATTCTTAAGGTTCGAGCGATTTATGCACCGAAAGTGCGCATAAAATTGCGAAAATAACGTCCGCTTAAAGGTCGCCTCGATGAATCTTAATAAAACCAGGCGCTGGATTGCACCTTTCCAGTGCGTTATTCCAAAACGGAATGCACGCCATGCGTGCATTTCACTCTTCCAGGTTGCACCTTAGGGCTATAATCAGGGTTAACCCTTTTACGGGAAATCCCTGATGTCATATCACCGGGGATTCGATCTGATCCTTGGAGAACATGATGTTTGCATTCATTCTTGAGAAGCTCAGCACCTGGTTCGAGACTGCGGAACGTAGCCGTCGTGAGGCATATCTCGCATCGTCGTCGGATATCGTTCAGCTCGAACAGCGCATCCGTTCGCTCGAAACCAACGGCTATTCGCTGTAAGTTTCCGCCTTGAGTTTGACCTGACGTGGCCTGCTTTTGCGCGGCCATTGCAGTATCAATGTCGAGCCCCGTCAAAGCGGGGCTTTGTCGTATCTGGACATCGAAATCCGCGTGTGCCTTCAACGTTTTTCGAGTGAACGGCGCAAGAAAGCTGCTGATGGCGAATATCGACTAGCTTCGTAACGCGGCCCGCGGTAATGTAGGGCGTTTTTCGCGCAAGACGGCATTCATAACCAATCGGGCTGTCCATGTCCTCCGTCCGTTCGCTGCAAACTTTCCGATCCGCGATGGCCGCGGCCGCCGTGGCGACGCTCGCCACCCTCTGCGCCGCGTCGGACGCATTCGCGGTGTCCGATAACGGGGGTCCCGCCGTGATCCTCGATACGCATGGCGGCGTCAATAATGGCCAGAGCGGTACCGTACTGCTGAGCTCGCCGCCTGCGCCGGAGCCGATCGTCGCCGCGCCGCCGATCGCGGCACCGGTCGAGCTGCCTCCGGAATCGTCGCCGCCGTTCGTGGTTGCGCCGTATATCCAATTGCCGGCGGGTGGTGGCGTGCCGCCGCGGCCGATGCCTCGAGCGGTGCCCCTGCCGCAATAGGTGCCGACGGCGCGAAAGATCGTCGGCGGTGCTTCTGCACGGTCCCGTTTCTGCCCCATACGCCAGCTTGCCTCGCACCCGACAATCGCATTCGGGTTTGGGCGCATGGCGTTCGTGAAACCGTCCGACGACAATCGTTGCGCGCCTTGGCGCCGTGAGCTTCGATCTCGGCATGTGCGCCTGCGTCACTGCTTCGAACGGAAAACACGACAAGGAGACGTCACCATGCTCAATCAATGGACGCAGCGTGCGACGCGCACCTGCGTGATGCTGCTCGCACTGGCTGCGTTGCCGGGCGCTGGGTTCGCGAAGGACACGCCGGAAATGCCGACACTGACGATGGCCGTCGGCGGCTTACCTGGCCTTTACTATCTGCCGGTCCTCGCCGCACAGCAGCTCGGCTACTTCAAGGACGAAGGCCTGAACGTCACGCTCGAAGATTTCGCGGGCGGCTCGAAAGCGCTCGAAGCGGTGGTGGGCGGCAGCGCCGAAGTCGGCGCGGGCGCGTTCGAGCACACGTTGTTCATGCAGGCGAAGGGTCAGCACTATCGCGCGTTCGTGTTGATGGGCCGCGCACCGCAGATCGTGATCGGCGTGGTGAAGTCGAAGGCCGATCAGCTCAAGTCGCTCGCGGACTTCAAAGGCGCGAAGGTCGGCGTGAGCGCACCGGGTTCGTCGACGGATCTCGTGCTCACCGTTGCGTTGCGCAAGGCCGGCGTGCAGCGCAGCGACATTTCGGCGATCGGCGTCGGCAGCGGCGCGACGGTGCTGGCCGCGGTGGGCAGTGGGCAGATCGACGCGCTGTCCAATGTCGATCCAATGATGACCAAGCTCACGCGTAGCGGCGCCATCAAGGTGCTTGTGGATACGCGCACGGTGAAAGGCACGCAGGAGGTGTTCGGCGGCATGATGCCCGCGGCGACGCTTTACGCGGCCGAAAGCTTCATCCAGAAAAATCCGAAGACAACGCAGGCGCTGACCAACGCGATCGTGCGTGCGAATCATTGGCTGCAGACTGCGAGCGATACGGATCTGCTGGAGATGGTGCCGCAAGCCTATCTATTGGGCGACCCGACGCTCTATCTCGACGCCTTTCACAACGTGCGCGACGCGTATTCGCCGGACGGACTGATGCCCGCTGATGGCCCGGCGACGTCGCTGCGCGCGTTGTCGTCGTTCGATAGCCGGCTCGATCCGAAAAAGATCGACCTGAGTGCTACCTATACGAACCAGTTCGCGAGCAAGGCGGCCGCGCAGTTCAAGTGAGCGTATGCGGAGATCGGGTTGCGCAAGACAGGTGACGGGGAACCGCGCGCGGCACGCTCACGCGCCGGTCATCACGCTCAATTGCCGCGATATTCGACGTTGAACGTCGCAGCCTTGTCCTCGCCGAGCGTTTTGACGAGCCATGGCATCTGATCCTTCAGCGTCTTGGCGAGCGTATACGGCGGATTCAGGATGAACATGCCGCTACCGAACAGCCCATAGCCGTCTTCCGGCGGATTGCTGACGGTCAGGCTGACGTGCAGCCAGTTGTCCTTCTGCAACTGCTTCAGTTGATCGGGAAAGCGCTGCGACTCGGGGCGCTTGACCTGCGGATACCAGATCGCATACGTGCCGGTCGGAAACCGCTTCAGACTTTCCTCGACACAGCGCAGCGTGCGCCCGTAATCGCGCTTGTCTTCATACGACGGGTCGAGCAGGATCAGCGCGCGACGCGGCGCCGGCGGCAACAGCGCGAGAATGCCGTCGAAGCCGTCGCCCGCATATAGCATTGCGCGTCGGCCCGCGTCGCGAAAATTGTGGCGCAGCACGTCGATTTCGGTGCTGTGCAATTCGAAGAGCCGCATACGATCCTGCGCGCGCAGCTGTCGCCACGCGAGATACGGCGAGCCCGGATAAAAATGCAACTGGCCATCGGCATTGAGCGCGCTGACTTCATCGACGTATTCGGCGAACAGCGGCGGCAGATCGTTGCGGCCCCACAGTTTCGCAATACCCGTCTCGAACTCGCCGGTCTTCGTCGCGTAGCCTTCCTTCAGCGAGTAAACGCCGGCGCCCGCGTGCGTGTCGATATACCAGTAGGCCTTGTCCTTCTGGCCAAGGTAGCGCAGGAGCTGCAACACGACGGCGTGTTTCAGAACGTCGGCGTGATTGCCGGCATGAAAGGCGTGGCGGTAGCTGAGCATGATGAGAGGACGCTGAGAGAGCGCAGGCTGGCCCGAAGGAGCGGCGACGCGCGGTCGCGTATTGTACGCGACCGCGCGTGCCCGGTTAGGGCGCTGCGCGCGCGATTACTCGTGCGCGTCGCCGATGATCTCCTCGATCCGCTGCTTTATCTCTGGTGTGATGCGCTTGGCCACCTCGGCGGACTGCATGTTTTCGCCGATCTGTTCGACCCGCGAGGCGCCCGTGATCACCGTGCTGACATTCGGATTCTTCAAAATCCACGCGATCGCGAGCTGACCGACCGTGCAGCCGAGCTCGTCGGCGACCGCGCCGAGCTGGCCGACCACATTGTTCCGGGTCGGGTCCGTGAGCTGCTGACGCAGCCAGTCATAGCCCTGCAACTGCGCGCGACTGTCGGCTGGCACGCCGTCGCGATATTTGCCAGTGAGCAGCCCCGATGCGAGTGGGCTCCACGTGGTCAGGCCGAGGCCGATGTCCTCGTAGAGCCGTTTGTATTCCTGCTCGACGCGTTTGCGGTGAAACAGGTTGTATTGCGGCTGCTCCATGACCGGCTTGTGCAGATGATGCCGCTCGGCGATTCCATAGGCGGCGCGAATCTCGTCGGCGCTCCATTCCGAGGTGCCCCAGTACAGCGCCTTGCCGCGCGCGATCATGTCGCTCATTGCCCACACCGTTTCCTCGACCGGCGTGTTCGGGTCCGCACGATGACAGAACACGAGATCCACATAGTCGAGCTGCAGGCGCTTCAGCGACGCATCGATCGCGTTCATCAGGTACTTGCGGTTCAGCGTGCGGTACTGGTTCGGCGCTTCGTTGAGTCCCCAGAAGAATTTCGTCGACACGACATAGCTCACGCGCGGCCACGCGAGCTCCTTCAACGCATGGCCCATGATTTCCTCGGATTTGCCGCCCGCGTAGACTTCGGCGTTGTCGAAGAAATTGACGCCCGCGTCGCGCGCCGCGGCAAGCGATTCGCGCGCGGCGCGGTGATCCACCTGGTTGCCGTACGTGACCCATGAGCCGATGGACAACTCGCTCACTTGCAGGCCCGAGCGGCCCAGACGTCGATAATTCATACATGTCTCCTGGTTGGTGATGCCACGGGAATGGAGCCCGGATTCAGCCCGAAAGCATCCAGTTTAAAGAGATACGGTTCGATGTGCGTTTTACCTATGTCGTTCACAGGGTTCATGCACAATAGCAAAGTCGGCCGCCGCGCTGGATCCGCCGAACGGTCTATACCGTTTGGCCGACTTCTCGCCGCGCGCGGTCTCGTGGTCTCATTGCTCATCAACTGCATGGAGGTTCTGGATGTCGTCTGTGAACTCGAATCTGAACGGCAAGGTTGCCGTCGTCACTGGCGCCGCGAGCGGCATCGGCAAACAGATCGCGTTGACTCTGTCGGCCGCGGGTGCTGCGGTCGCGATCGCCGACCTGAACCAGGACGGCGCGAACGCCGTGGCTGAAGAAATCAGAAAGGGCGGCGGTAAGGCAATCGGCGTGGCAATGGACGTGACGAACGAAGATGCCGTCAACCAGGGGATCGACAAGGTCGCCGAGGAATTCGGTTCGATCGACATTCTCGTTTCCAACGCCGGCATCCAGATCGTCAATCCGATCGAAAACTATTCGTTCTCGGACTGGAAGAAGATGCAGGCCATTCACGTGGACGGCGCGTTCCTGACCACCAAGGCCGCGCTCAAGCACATGTACAAGGACAATCGCGGCGGCGTCGTGATTTACATGGGCTCGGTCCACTCGCATCTCGCCTCGCCGCTGAAGTCGGCGTACGTGACCGCGAAGCACGCTCTGCTGGGCCTGTCGCGCGTGCTTGCCAAGGAGGGCGCTGCGCATAATGTGCGTTCGCACGTCGTGTGTCCGGGCTTCGTGCGCACGCCGCTCGTCGACAAGCAGATTCCCGAGCAGGCGAAAGAACTTGGCATCAGCGAAGAGGACGTGATCAAGCGCGTGATGCTGGGCGGCACCGTCGACGGTATCTTCACGACGGTTGAAGACGTCGCGCAGACCGTGCTGTTCCTGTCAACGTTCCCGAGCGCGGCTCTGACCGGCCAGTCGTTCGTCGTGAGCCACGGCTGGTACATGCACTAAGGGGCCGTCCATGGCGCAACGCAATCTGAAGCGGGCGCGCGTGGGCGTGTCGGGCGACGGGGAGGGCGCGGGTCCGTCGGTCGCCGCCCGCCCGCGCCGGCATCCCCGGTTGCCCAACTACGAAACCGTCGCGCTGATGCTGCAAGGCGGCGGCGCGCTCGGCGCCTATCAGGCCGGCGTCTTTCAGGGACTTTACGAAGCCGGCATCGAACCGAACTGGATCGCGGGCATCTCGATCGGTGCACTGAATACGGCGATCATTGCGGGCAATCCACCGGAACGACGCGTCGAGCGTCTGCTGCAATTCTGGGAGACGATCTGCCAGCCGGCGTTCGGGGCGCCCTTGCCAGCTCCGATCGAACACCTGCTGTTCAATTCGAGCGAAGCGGTGCGCAAGGCATTTACGGCAGCGCAGGCAATGAGCGCGATCGTCGAAGGGCAAAAGGGCTTTTTCGTGCCGCGTTTCCCACCGCCGTTGCCCACTGTGTCCGGTCCGCCTCAATTGGCGAGCTACTACGACACCACGCCGCTGAAGGCCACGCTCGAGTCGCTGTGTGATTTCGACCGGATTAATTCCGGCGAAATACGCGTGTCGGTGGGCGCGGTGAAATTGCGGCACGGGCAATTTCGCGTACTTCGACAATACGCACACCACGCTCAGGCCCGAGCATTTCATAGCGTCTGGCGCGTTGCCGCCGGGCTTCGCGGCCGTCGAGATCGACGGTCAGTTCTACTGGGACGGCGGCCTGATGTCGAATACGCCGCTCTACGAGGTGCTCCAGTCCACGCCGCGTCGCGACACGCTCGCGTTTCAGGTCGACTTATGGAGTGCGATCGGGCCGGTGCCGGACAACCTCACCGACGTGCAGGGGCGCATGAAAGACATCCAGTATTCGAGCCGTACGCGTCTCGTGACCGACATGCTGCAGCGCTCGCAGCGTTTCCGTCACGTACTGCGCGAGGTGCTGGACCGTGTGCCAGAAGACCAACGCGACGATCCGTGGTGCAAGCTGGCCGAAGATTTGTCGTGTTCAAAGCGCTACAACGTGATTCACCTGATCTATCGGCACAAGGAATACGAAGGACACTACAAGGACTTTCAATTCGGTCTGTCGACGATGCGCGAGCATTGGCGAAGCGGTCTTGAAGATATTCTCCGTTCTCTCGAGCAGCCCGACTGGCTCGATATGCCGGAAAACGATGCCGGATTCGTCACGCACGATATTCATCGGGATTCGCGCTGATTCCTCGCGGAGAGCTCCGACGCTGCGCCAACCAAGGCCGAACCGTCAGAAAATAAAAAAACGGCGCCCTTTCAGAAAAGGGCGCCGTTTTTATAGGGGTGGCAGCGGCGAACCTGCTGCACTTGCACGGCAGACCTCCGCGCCGTGAATCGCCTTACTTCAGCACGTGAGCAATCGCGGTGGCGACGACGTCGAGGTTGCGCGTATTGAGCGCAGCCACGCAGATGCGGCCCGTGCTGACTGCATAGATACCGAACTCTTCGCGCAGACGGTCCACTTGCGGTGCCGTCAGACCCGAGTACGAGAACATGCCGCGCTGTGCATTCACGAAGCCGAAGTCACGATCAACGCCGCTTGCCTTCAGACGCTCGACGAGACCATTGCGCATCGCGCGGATGCGGTCGCGCATTTCGCCCAGTTCGCTTTCCCACGTCGCGCGCAGTTCCGGCGATGCGAGCACGGCCGCGACCACCGAGCCGCCGTGCGTCGGCGGGTTCGAGTAGTTGGTGCGGATCACGCGTTTCAGTTGCGACAGCACGCGCGCCGCTTCTTCCTTGCTCGCGGTGATGATCGACAGTGCGCCGACGCGCTCGCCGTACAGCGAGAACGACTTCGAGAACGACGAAGACACGAACACGTTCAGTTCCTGCGCCGCGAACAGACGCACGGCTGCCGCGTCCGCTTCGATGTTGTCGCCGAAGCCCTGGTAGGCGATATCGAGGAACGGCACGAGGTTGCGCGCCTTGACGACCTCGACGACCTGCTTCCACTGCTCGACGCTCAGGTCGACGCCGGTCGGGTTATGGCAGCACGCGTGCAGCACGACGATCGTGCCCGCCTCATAGCTGTTCAGCGCGCTCAACATGCCGTCGAAGTTCACGCCGTGCGTCTGCGCGTCATAGTACGGATACGATTCGACGACGAAGCCCGCGCCTTCGAACAACGCGCGGTGATTTTCCCAGCTCGGATCGCTGATCGCGACCTTGCTATTCGGATTCACGCGCTTCAGGAAGTCCGCGCCGATCTTCAGCGCGCCCGTGCCGCCCAGCGCCTGCGCCGTGACGACGCGGCCGGCCGCGATCAGCGGCGAGTCGTTGCCGAGCAGCAGCTTTTGCACGGCGGCATCGTAAGCGGCGATACCTTCGATCGGCAGATAGCCACGCGGCAGCGCGGCTTCGACGCGAGCCTTTTCCGCCTCGCGCACGGCGCGCAGCAGCGGAATCTTGCCTTCTTCATTGAAGTACACGCCAACGCCGAGGTTGACCTTGGTGGCGCGCGTATCGGCGTTGAAAGCTTCGTTCAGGCCCAGAATCGGGTCGCGGGGAGCAAGTTCGACGGCGGAGAACAGAGACATGATGGGTGGGCAGCAGTAGTGAAAAGAGGGCGGCTTCGCGCGCGAGCGGCCTCATCTGGGGCGTCGGCGGCGTTTCGCGGGTGGGCGTGAGTTCGACGAAACGCGAAAATCGGGGACGGCCTATGGACAGCGGCGAGCGAGCGCAACTTCGCATTGTAACGAATCCGGCCGCTTTTTTCGGACGACCGGACGGGCAAAAAGCAATTATTTGCTTGAAAAACAGGCACTGGGGAGCCATGTGGCAGCAAGGAATTCGAGCGGGCGTGGCGATGTCGACGACGCGAACGGGCCGAGGTGCGCTGTCCATTGGCGTTGACTGCGCGACGACGACGCGTGGCGTGTAGGACACAGCCGGCATTGGAGTTCGCGCTAACCCTTCAGGGCGCCCAAGTCCGCAAAGGGCCATGACACACCGGCGCCCAGGGCCGCCCTACGTAAGCCCGCTCGATCTTCGCTTTCCGCAACCCGTTAGAATGATCTTTTGCCCAAGGCCCGGTGCCGCCCCTCATGTCCGAACACCATCTGACTGAAGCCGACGATACGCTCGACGAATCGAAATTCATCACGTTCGAAGGTTCACCGTTCAAGCTCTACCAGCCGTATCTGCCCGCCGGCGACCAGCCCACGGCCATCGACACGCTCGTCGAAGGCGTCGGCGACGGTCTCGCGTTCCAGACGCTGCTCGGCGTGACCGGCTCCGGCAAGACTTTCACGATGGCCAACACGATCGCGCGGCTCGGCCGCCCGGCGATCGTGTTCGCGCCGAACAAGACGCTCGCCGCGCAGCTGTATTCGGAGTTCCGCGAGTTCTTTCCGCGCAACGCGGTCGAGTACTTCGTCTCGTACTACGACTACTACCAGCCGGAAGCGTATGTGCCGCAGCGCGATCTGTTCATCGAGAAAGACTCGTCGATCAACGAGCATATCGAGCAGATGCGGCTATCGGCGACCAAGAGCCTGATGGAGCGGCGCGACGTGGTGATCGTCGCGACAGTGTCGGCGATTTACGGTATCGGCAATCCGTCCGAATACCACCGGATGATCCTGACGCTGCGCACCGGCGACCGGCTCGGCCAGCGCGACGTCATCGCGCGGCTGATCGCGATGCAGTACAGCCGCAACGAAGCCGACTTCCAGCGCGGCTCGTTCCGGGTGCGCGGCGACACCATCGATATCTTCCCGGCCGAGCACGCCGAGATGGCGGTGCGCGTCGAGCTGTTCGACGACGAAATCGAAACACTGCAGCTATTCGATCCGCTCACCGGCCGCGTGCGACAGAAGATTCCGCGCTTTACCGTGTATCCATCGTCGCACTACGTGACCCCGCGCGATACCGTGCTGCGCGCCGTCGAAACGATCAAGGCCGAGCTGCGCGAGCGCCTCGAATTCTTCTATAGCCAAGGCAAGCTCGTCGAGGCGCAGCGCCTCGAGCAGCGCACCCGCTTCGACCTCGAAATGCTGCAGGAGCTCGGTTTCTGCAAGGGAATCGAGAACTATTCGCGGCACTTCTCGGGCGCGGCGCCGGGCGAGCCGCCGCCGACGCTCGTCGATTATTTGCCGCCCGACGCGATCATGATGCTCGACGAATCGCACGTGCTGATTGGCCAGCTGAACGGCATGTACAACGGCGACCGCGCGCGCAAGGAAAATCTCGTCGACTACGGCTTCCGGTTGCCGTCGGCGCTCGACAACCGGCCGCTCAAGTTCAACGAGTTCGAGCGCAAGATGCGCCAGGTCGTGTTCGTGTCGGCAACGCCCGCCGATTACGAGAAGAGGACCGCGGGGCAGGTCGCCGAACAGCTGGTGCGGCCGACCGGCCTCGTCGACCCTGAAATCGAAGTGCGGCCGGCGCGCAGCCAGGTCGACGACGTGCTTGGCGAGATCAACGAGCGCATCAAGGCCGGCGACCGCGTGCTGGTCACGACGCTGACCAAGCGGATGGCCGAGCAGCTCACCGAGTTCCTGGCCGACCACGGCATCAAGGTGCGCTATCTGCATAGCGACATCGACACGGTCGAGCGCGTCGAAATCATCCGCGATCTGCGTCTCGGCGCGTTCGACGTGCTGGTCGGCATCAACCTGCTGCGCGAGGGGCTCGATATTCCCGAGGTATCTCTCGTCGCGATTCTCGACGCGGACAAGGAAGGCTTCCTGCGCGCCGAGCGTTCGCTGATCCAGACCATCGGCCGGGCGGCGCGTAACGTGAACGGCAAGGCGATTCTGTACGGGGACAACATCACGGACTCGATGCGTCGCGCGATCGACGAAACCGAGCGGCGCCGTACGAAGCAGATCGCGTTCAACGCCGCGAACGGCATTACGCCGCGCGGCGTCGTGAAACGGATTCGCGACATCATCGATGGCGTGTACAACGTCGACGAAGCGCGCGCCGAGTTGAAGGAACAGCAAGCCCGCGCGAAGTTCGAGGACATGTCCGAGAAGCAGCTCGCCAAGGAGCTCAAGCGTCTCGAAAAGCAGATGATGGAGCACGCGAAGAATCTCGAATTCGAGAAGGCCGCGCAGACCCGCGACCAGCTAGCGCTGCTGCGTCAGCGCGTGTTCGGCGCGAACGTCGGCGACCACGTGTCGGGCGTCGAATAACTAACGCGTCCCTCCACCGCTTTTGTCCACCACGAAAGGGCGCGGCCATTCGCCGCGCCTGTTCACATCAGCCAGCGCTCAAGCTGCCGGTGAAGCCGTTGGCGCGGGACGCCTTGGCTGTGACTAATTCTGTTCTGTTTCCTCCCCCCGCACGAAGGCTTTCTTAAGCGGACCTTAAGACCCTGCTGTCATTAGGCAGAGCGTGCTGACAGGTTTGTTCTCGTCAACGATCGATGATAAACTCGCCCAATATTGAGAATGGTTCGCATTTAAATTTACATCTGACTTGCGACCGCAGTGTTTCAATGAAATCGATCCAGCCTGATAGAAACAAGGAGCTTCAATGCGGATTTCTTCCTTTGTGCGCGGTGGCGCGGCAGCGGTAGCTGCTGTCGCGGCGCTGTCGGCCTCGGCCGCCGAATATCCGATCGGCAAACAGCAGATCCAGGGCGGCATGGAAATCGGCGCGGTCTACCTGCAGCCGATCACGATGGAACCCGAAGGCATGATGCGCAAGGCGTCGGATTCGGACATCCACCTCGAGTCCGACATCCACGCGGTCAAGAACAATCCGACCGGTTTCGCCGAAGGCGACTGGATGCCGTATCTGCAGGTGCACTACGAACTGACGAAGGCCGGCTCGAACCAGCCGTTGAAGGGCGACCTGATGCCGATGGTCGCGAACGATGGTCCGCACTACGGCGACAACGTCAAGCTGCAAGGCCCGGGCAAGTATCACCTGAAGCTGATCGTCGAACCGCCGATGCAGATGGGCCACATGGCGTTCGGCCGCCACGTCGACAAGGAAACCGGCGTGGGTCCGTGGTTCAAGCCAATCACGCTCGAATACGACTTCACCTTCGCTGGCATCGGCAAGAAGGGCGGTTACTGATCGGCGCGCGGTGCCAGCGCGGTCGCTCAACGTATCAGTGAATGCAGCAGACGGCGCGCGGACAGTCGGAGTCATATCTGGCGTTGGCGCGTCGCGTTTTCCGGAAAGGGCAATGAGAATCAACCGAAAGATCGCGATGCTTGCCGCCACGTTTTGCCTGGCGGCCACGGCTCATGCAGCCGACCTGCCGACCTTCAAGCTCGAAATGAACGACGGCAAACTGAACCCGGCCCGCATCGAAGTGCCGGCAGGCCAGCGTATCAAGATCGAAGTACGCAACACCGGCAAGGGCGCGGCCGAATTCGAAAGCGTGCAGTTGCGTAAAGAGAAGGTTCTGGCGCCCGGCGCCGATTCGTTCGTCGTGATTGCTCCGCTGGAGCCGGGCGAATACAAGTTTTTCGACGACTTTCACCAGCAGGCGCAGGGCGTGATCGTCGCGAAGTAAGCAGGGTCTCGATCGAATGCGAACGCGAACTCGCCACGGCAAGCGGGCGCTGTCGGTCGCGCGAGGCAACGGAAGCGGGCAGTAGAAGGATCGAAGGGAGAGCTTGAATGGGTCAGATTCTGTTCATCGTGTGGCGGGAAAGCGTCGAGGCGCTGCTGGTCGTCGGCATCCTGTACGCGTGGTTGAAAAACGGCGACGACGACGCCCGCCGCGGCTTGCCGTACCTGTGGGGCGGCGTGGCGGCCGGCGTAATCGCCGCGGTGGCACTGGGCGCGGCGCTGGTGGGCTTCACCGAGGTGCTCTCTGGTGACGCGCAGGATTACTTCCAGACCGCGATGGTGCTAATCGCCTGCGCGCTGATCGTGCAGATGGTGCTGTGGATGAAGCAGCACGGCCGCACGCTGAAGCGCGACATGGAACAGTCGCTGCAAAAGAGCCAGCGCGATGCGAACTGGTGGGGCGTGGCGCTGCTGGTCGCACTGGCGATCGCGCGCGAAGGCAGCGAAACCGTGATCTTCCTGTACGGTCTCGGCTTCGGCCAGTCGGGTCATGTCGACGGCAGTCAGATGCTCGCTGTCGTGATCGGTCTCGCGCTTGCGTTCCTGACCTTCTACGTGTTGCAGCTCGGCGGCAAGATCATCTCGTGGCGGCTCTTTTTTCGCGTCACCGAAATCATGCTGCTATTCCTCGGCGCGGGGCTGTTCCAGACCGGCGTCGACAAGCTGATCGACAAGGAAATCCTGCCGACGCTCGTCGGCCAGCTGTGGAATTCGTCGGCGATTCTCGATGACTCGAGCACCTTCGGTTCGCTCGTCGCGACACTGACCGGCTACCGCGCGCATCCGGCGCTGATGAATCTGCTCGCCTATGCCGTGTATTGGGCGGTTGTTTATCTGCTCGTGCGCCGCGCCAGTCGCAAGCCCGCGCAGCAGACGGCAGGGCGCGCGGCATGAGCGCCGTGATGGCTTGCCGGCCGGGCCGCCTCGCGGCGGCCGGCCAGTGGATGCAGCGCCACGGCGCGGTGATTCGCGGCATCCAGTGGGTCGTGGTCGCGGTGTATGCGTTCCTGATCGTCGTGCCCGCGCTGATGCCACTGCCGGACGACACCGCGCATCTGTGGAACAACCTGACGCTCGCCGCGCAGTTCGTGTTCTGGGGCATCTGGTGGCCGTTCGTGTTGCTGTCGATGGTGATGCTCGGCCGCGTCTGGTGCGGCGTGCTGTGTCCGGAGGGCGCGCTCGCCGAATTCGCGAGCAAATTCGGCCGCGGCCGCGCGATTCCGCATTGGATGCGCTGGGGCGGCTGGCCGTTCGTCGCGTTCGGCATCACGACGATCTACGGGCAGATGGTGAGCGTCTACCAGTATCCGAAAGCGGTGTTGCTGGTACTCGGCGGCTCGACCTTCGCGGCAATCGTGATCGGTCTGCTATACGGACGCGAGAAGCGCGTCTGGTGCAAATACCTGTGCCCGGTCAACGGGGTTTTTTCGCTTCTGTCACGGCTCGCGCCGTTTCACTACAAGGTCGACGAAGACGCGTGGCGCCGCTCGTACACGAACGGCGAGCATGGGCATCGCGTGATTCCGATCAACTGCGCGCCGCTGGTGCCGTTGCGCAACATGAAGGGCGCGGCGGACTGCCACATGTGCGGCCGCTGCAGCGGACACCGCGATGCAATCGCGCTGACATGGCGCAAGCCGTCGACCGAAGTCGTGCAGTTGGGCGACAAGAACGCGAACCCGTGGGACACCGCGCTGATCCTGTATGGCCTGCTCGGCATCGCGATCGGCGCGTTCCACTGGACCGCGTCGCGCTGGTTCATCGACCTGAAGATGTTCGCCGCGACGTGGCTCGTCGATCGCGACATCACATGGCCGCTCGACACCAACGCGCCGTGGTTCCTGTTCACGCATTACCCCGACCAGAACGACGTGTTCTCGTGGCTCGACGGCTCGCTGCTGATCGGCTACATCCTGTCGACGGCGCTTGTCTACGGCACCGCGCTGCTGCTGTTGCTGACGGGCGCGACGCGCATGCTCGGGCGCTTCGACGCAACCCGACTGCATCACTTGACGCAGGGGCTGATTCCGATCGCGGGCGCGGGCGTATTCCTTGGTTTGTCGGCGACGACGCTGTCGCTGCTGCGCGCCGAGCACGTGTCGCTGTGGTGGGCGTCGGATCTGCGCATCGCAATTCTCGTGATTGCGAGCGCGTGGAGCGCATGGCTCGCGTGGCTCGTCACGCGCCGCTACAGCGAGCGCTTCGTGCAACGTGCGCTGGCGATGCTGTGGTTCGTCGCGGCGCTGGCGGTCGTCAATAGCGCGTGGTGGCTGATGTTCTGGGGCTGGGCCTCGAAGTAAATCTTTAGCCTGTGTCCGGTGCGAACGCAGGCGCAAGCGCAAACAAAAAAGCCGTGGGATGGTGGCATCCCACGGCTTTTTCATTTTCATTTTCAGCGATGTACGACGTTGCGCGCATCGGCTTTCGAGCGAGAACCAAAAAAGCGGCCTGGCTTGCTGCGACGGCTGGCTTGTGTCTGCACGAAGGGGTCTAGTTCTCGCGTGCAAGCCGTCATGGCTGGCTAATGCCTAACACCTCTCTGGGAGGTGGTCCCCACAATACCCGGTACTTACCTCGTGTCTTGCTACTTCGTCAGGATCAGCTTGCCGAGGCGCGTTGCACGCAGTTGATACGTGTCGCCGTTGTGCACGATGCTGATATGACTATGGCCTTGCAGCAGCGCGTCGCTGCGCACGACCCGTTCCGACGTCTCGCCTTGGCCGGCGGTGCGTTCCGCGCCGGGTTTCGCTGCGGGCGCGGCCGTCGTCGACGATTTCGGGCGGCTGGTTAGCGCGGTGGACGAGCGGCGCAGGCTGAGCGTGGAGGAGCGAGTCATATCGGTCATTCGTTTTAGCTTGTTCGTCGATTCGATGTGATCATTCTAAATGATAACTATTCCTATTAACAAGACAGGGAAATCGATCGGATCCGACTTCTGATAGCTGAATGAAAGTTCGTCTGGACGGCGACTCTGGAGGCCATCCTGGCCATGGTCCCGTGACAGCGTGGGCAGGGCGCCCGCGCGGTCTCTCAGTGCAACGGTCCCGGTTCCTGCCTGGCCCCGACGTACTGGCGGATCAGCCGCACCGTATCGATATCGTTCTCTCGATATGCGGACTTGACGATCTCCTGCGTCTGCACGGCGTCCTGGTCGGTCGAGACGGGCAGCGTGGTCGCGTACTCGAAGCGTAGGAACAGCTGCAACTCATCGGGCTGCTCGATCGTCATCGTCAGGGAGCCGCCGACGTGCTCGGCGGTCGGCAGGATGTCGTAGCGCACGCTTTCGGTTTCCTGCAGTGTGACCCGATCGCGCACAGTGGCGTGGCCGTAGTGCAACTCACGCTCGAGAACATTGCCGTCGCGCGACAGGATCGTGCAACTGTCGAGACCGATCACGAACAGTTGCGGCTGCTCGGCGCGCAGCACGAGCCCTTGCCACAGCTGCTCGCGGGTCATCGATTCGACGAAGGGATTCAACGGATCGTTGATCTGAATAAGGTGTTCGAAATTCAAGACGACTGCGTCCTATGAAAATATTGCAATTCTCGTGACCCGAACGGACGGCGTCCGACCGTCCTATGCCCGTTTGCTGCGGCTGTTAAGCGACCGCGAGCGCGGAGCGGATCGAGATCGTGTGCGTGAGGATCTTGTGCACCGGGCACGCATTGGCGATTTGCAAAAGCCGTTCCCGCTGCTCGCCGGAGAGTTCGCCATCGAGCATGATCTGACGGTCGATCGTCGAGCCTGCGTCGCCGGTTTCCATCGACAGTTTGACCCGTACGCCCGCGAGCGGCCAGCCCTTGCGCTGCGCGTACATCTTTAGCGTGATCGACGTACAAGCGCCGAGGCTCGACAGCAGCAGCGAGACCGGCGTCGGGCCGCGGTCGCCGCCGCCTAGCGATTCGGGTTCGTCGGCAAGCCAGGTGTGCTTGCCGTCATCGAACACGACCTGGAAATTCGTCGAACCGATGTGGGCGGTGACGGTGGACTCTGCCATGCGCGCTCCTCTGATAGGGATCAAATAACGTCGCGCGCCGCGGACTGTTGAAATCAACGCGGGCCGCGCGACATGAGCCGATATTGTGAACGAATTTACCGGCGTTCGCGCCCCGAGGCGGGTGATTTGGCGGCGCGCGCGTGGCTGGGGGCAAGCTTCGCCTCGCGCCGACAGGCGAGACAAACGCGCGGTACGCGCTCGCCTGTCAGTGCGTGATCGCGCCCATCCGCCCGGCCTGATAGTCGATCACCGCCTGACGGATTTCGTCTTCGGTATTCATCACGAACGGGCCATAACGCACCACCGGTTCCTTCAGCGGCACGCCGCCGAGCACCAGCACTTCGAGTGGTTCGTCGCCAGCCGTGATGGTCACCGCGTCGCCGTCGTTGGCGAACACCACCATCGTGCGCGCGTCGATGTCCGCGCGCGCGTCGCCTTCGCCATACACGCCCTTGCCGGACAGCCCATACGCGAACACGCGATAGTCGGCCGGTACCGGCTGGCGAATCGTCGCGCCCGGCTGCAACGAGAAATGCTGATACAGGATCGGCGTGCGCGTTTCGATCGCGGCCTTGACACCGAGCGCTTCGCCCGCGATGACCTTCACGCGCACCTGACCGTCTTCGGACGTCGCGGCCGGAATGCGTGCCGACGGGATTTCCTGATAGCGCGGCGCAATCATCTTGTCGCGACGCGGCAGGTTCACCCATAGCTGCAGGCCGTGCACGCGACCGCCGGTGCGCGTGAATTCCGGGTCCGGCATTTCGCTATGCACGACGCCCGCGCCCGCGGTCATCCATTGCACGTCACCGGCGTGCAGCGTGCCGGAATGGCCCGCCGAATCCTTGTGGCCGAACTGGCCCTCGAGCACATAGGTGACCGTCTCGAAGCCGCGATGCGGATGATCGGGCGCGCCGATGGCCTCGCCTGGCGCATAGTCGACCGGCCCCATTTCGTCGAGCAGCAGGAACGGATCGAAGTCCATCAGCAGACGCGTCGGAAACGGTCGATAAACGATAAATCCGCCGCCCTCCACCGTGCGAACCGACGGGAACGTGCGTTCGATCGTGCGTGACGTAGTCATCAATATCACCTCGAAAAATGGGGAATAGCGTCATTTCTGAAACATGGGGCTATTATAGGGACCGTTTTTGGCGGTGCCAGCCGTCCCTCAGCAATGGATTGTTCTGTTCATGGAACGATGAGATGAAGATCGATTCACACAATCTGAACGACCTCATGTACTTTTCGCAGGTCGTCGAACATGGCGGATTTTCGGCCGCCGAGCGGGTGCTGGGCATCTCGAAGTCGCGCCTGTCGCGTCGCCTCACGGAGCTGGAGGCCTCGCTCGGCGTGCGTCTGTTGCAGCGTTCCACGCGCAAGCTCGCGCTGACCGAAGCGGGGCAGCTGTTCTACCAGCACTGTCAGGCGATGCTCAGCGAAGCGCAGGCGGCGGTCAATGTCGTACAGCAGCTGCGCTCGTCGCCGCGCGGCACGGTGCGCGTCAGCGTGCCGGTCACGATCTCGCAGACGATTATGTCGACGATCCTGCCGGAATTCATGCACCGCTTTCCGGAGGTGCGCGTCGTTATGCGCGTGACGAATCGCGTGGTCGATCTGTTCGAGGATTCGATCGACGTCGCACTGCGCGTGCGTTCGGATCCGCCGGAAAGCGCTAACATCGTCGTGCGGCCGCTGTGGCGCACCGAGCAGATGCTGGTCGGCGCGCCGAGCCTGCTGCAGCAGAATGCGCCGCCGCTGACGCCGGCCGATCTGAACCGCTTCGAAACACTCGACGTGCCGACGAGCGACGGCCGCCACGTGTACAACCTGATCTCGCCCGACGGCACGCGCCATGCTCACGAACACGAGCCGCGCCTCGTGACCGCCGATCTGATGACGATTCGCGAGGCGGTGCTCGCCGGCGTCGGCATCGCCGCATTGCCGGAGATGATGTATGGAGCCGCGTTGAGAGCGGGGCAGTTGTCGCCCGTGATGCCGGGCTGGAGTTTTCCGACGCCGCAGTTGTACGCGGTGTTCGTGTCGCGTCAGGGGATGGTGCCGGCCGTGCGCGCGTTCGTCGATTATCTTGTCGAGATGCTCGATCCGGATGAGGGCAAGCACATCATCGGCGAGTGTCCTGAGCGCGCCGAAAAAGCGGCGGCGCAGGGATCGGTGGCGAGGGCTTCCTCCGCTGTGTCGGCGGCGGTTTCATAAGGCTCTGTGGCAAGTCAAGGGGGCACGATGCGCCGCGGGCCGCTAGCGCGCTTCGCAAATCGTTTTTAGCATTTAAGCGCGGCCTGTCATGATTACTTTCAATGGCCGCGTGCTTGAATGCGCGCACACACAGGCATATAGTGAAATCCCTTTCGCTAAGGAGTGTCCTATGCGAAAACTCATGGCCGCTATCATAGCGGGCCTGATAGGGCTGACCGCGTTGTCCGTGTCGACCACGGCCCTCGCATGCGGTGATAAAAGCTATCAGTCTTCGGCCGATGGCAAATGATCCCGCCGCCCGAAGGCGCCGAGTGCGCAAAAAAAGGCCTTCATCCGACGATGAAGGCCTTTTACTTTTTGGCCCTGTTTAAAGGGGTTTTCCCGTGGACGAGCGCGCTGCTCCGCGTGCCACGTTACCGTTTACTTCGCTTTGGGCTGCGTGACGAAACCAATCTTCGTCAGTCCGCCAGCCTGCGCGGCCGACATCACCTGCGCGACCTTCTCGTACGGCACCTTGCGGTCCGCATCGAGATGCAACTCCGGTTGCGGGCTCGCCTGAGCGGCCGCGGCGATCTTCGCGGCGAGCGCCGCATCGTCGACCTTGGCGCTGTCCCACAGCACGTTGCCGTCCGCGTCGATCGATACCGTCACCTGCGCGGGCTTCGTGTCTTCCTTCTGACTGCTCGCGTGCGGCAGATCGATCTTGACCGCGTGACGGATCACCGGAATCGTCACCATGAAGACGATCAGCAGAACCAGCATCACGTCGACGAGCGGCGTCATGTTGATTTCGTTCATCAGGCCGTCGTCATCGTCTCCGGCGAAAGGGCTCATTGCCATTGGAATGCCTCGTCGATCAGTTGGCGCGGGTTGCGAGACGCAGGCCGTCGCCGCGCCTGGTCGACGACAGACGGGCACCCGTTACGAAGAACGCATGCAGCCCGTGCGCGAAGCGGCTCAGCTTCGCGACGATCGCCTTGTTGGCGCGCGTCAGCGCGTTGTAGCCGAGCACGGCCGGAATCGCGACGAACAGACCAAACGCGGTCATGATCAGCGCCTCGCCGACCGGGCCGGCGACCTGGTCGATCGACGACTGGCCGCTCGCGCCGATCGCGAGCAGCGCGTGATAGATGCCCCACACGGTGCCGAACAGGCCGACGAACGGCGCGGTGCTGCCGATCGACGCGAGAATCGCGAGACCGCTCTGCATCCGCGCGACGCTTTCGTCCATCGTGTCCTTCAGGCAGCGCGTGATCCAGTCCGACACGTCCATGCGGTCGTGCAGATGCGGCTGCGTCTGGTGATGATGGTCGGCCGCTTCCTGGCCCGACAGCGCGAGCGCGAGGAACGGGTTGTCATGTGGCGTCGAGGCGCCGCCGCCGAGCTTCTTCACGCCGTCGGCGAGGTCGTCCGAATGCCAGAACGCCTGCTCGGCGTTCTTCGTCAGGCGCTTCAGGCGCATCACGTTCCAGCCTTTGACGACGATCACGCTCCACGACATCACCGACATAATCAATAGCGCGAGCGCGATACCGCGCGTCACGAAATCCCCTTGCGCCCACACGTGTGCCAATCCGTAGTTTTGCATTGCAATTCCCTGTTTTTGAAATCTTGCTTCAGTCGGTCAGATTGAAGTTGAAAGGCTGGGTGTACGCGGCCCTGACGGGCTCGCCGTTCTCGAGATACGGTTTGCAGGCGCTCGCGCGTACGGCGGCGACGGCAGCGTCGTCGAGACGGCTAAAGCCGCTGCTTTTCTTCAACTCGATGTTCTCGAGCTTGCCGCTCAGACCGACGACGAAGTGCACGTACGCGGTGCCGGATTCGCCGCGGCGCCGCGATAGAGCCGGGTATTCGGGCTGGGTGATATTGCAATCGAGGTGCGACACGTTTTTCGGCGCGCTGATTTCCATTGTCGGTTTGCCGATCGCGGGCGCTGCCGCGGCGGGCGGTGTCCCCGGCGCGGCGGGCGCGGGCGGCGTCGGATCGGGCGCCGCGACCGGCGTCGGCGATGGCGCAGCGGCCTGTGGCAACGGAGTTGGCGTCGGCTTGGGCGTGGGAGTCGGCTTTGGCTGGGCTTTCGGCCTCGTATGGACCGGCGGTGTTGGCCGGGGCGGCGGCGGAGCGATCGATTGCAGCGCGACCGGCGCGGCGAGCGGCGCGGGCGGCAGCAGTTCGGCGGTCATCACGTGCGATTCGAGCGCGACCGGCACAGGCTCGTGACGCAGCGTCATGATCACGGCGAGCAGAGCGACGTGAACCGCGGCGACTACGGAAGTGGCCGTCAGCGCGCGGGAATTCGGTCGGGTGGACGACGCCAGCGGGGCGCCGGCGGAAACGGGATGCGGAGCCTGCATGGTCAGTGGGGCAGCGCACCGTGCGGGCGGCGCGTCAGACAGGACATCGTCATGTTCGGAAAATCAGCAGCGAAATGAACAAGGTAATCACGAAACCAATCAGCAATTCCATCTCGAACTCCTTTCGAAGGGGCGCGGGGTAGCTGGCTGGTACGAGTACTGGCTTGCTGACGGCAGTGGGATAACGCAGTACGGCGGACAGTACTGCGGTTGTGTTGCAAACATCCGGCACATTCAACGTCGCATCGAGCGTTACATTAAACGTGCGTGAAGCAGAGGGGGGCTTTTAGACGCACCGACAGGGCTTGCACCGGGCCCTGCTAGCTGAGCTCAGGCTGCCTTGCGCTCGTAGAATGCGACTTGCACGACCTCGGCGACGCTCTGCACCTGCCGATGCTCGACCACGCCGCAACGGCTCGCGCACACGCCGCTTTGCAGCATCACTTCACGCACGGATTCCTCGCATTTGCCGCAGCACGAGGCGACGCCGAGTTCAAACTGCAACTCGTCGAACGAGTCGATGCCGTCCGCAATCGAGGAGCGGATTGTGCGGTCGGATACGGATTTGCAGACACAGACGATCATGGCAGGCGTCATAGCTAACGTTAATGCGAATTATTATCATTTTGTTTGGTTCGTTTGGCAAGTGTCCTATGCGATTTTTTGTAACAAAACCAGTCTCTTAGAATGGATTTCGTTGGCAGGAAGGGCGGGAAGCGCGCCGGTTGCCGGCTCTAGGCGGCGCGAGAATCCGATGCGGCCGTGCGGCGCGACGGTATCGATACCTGCTCGACCGCGGCCTCGATCCGCAGCAGCGTGGCGGCGAGTCGCTGCTGATGGATGCCGTCGTCGGTGGAGTAGAAGCGCGGCAGCGGCGTGATCTCGGCCGACGCGGCGGCGCGCAGGCCGTGCTGCTCGAGCACGCGTTCGAGCTGACGCGCGATCGCCACGCTCGTGTCGATCAGCGCGAGCCGCTCGCCGACGATGTCGCGGATCGCCGCGTCGAGAAAGGGGTAATGGGTGCAGCCTAGCACCAGCGTGTCGGCGCCCGCGTCGAGCATCGGTTCCAGGTAGCTGCGCAGCAGTGCGTGCAGATCGGCAGAGCCGACGTCGCAGCGCTCGACCGCCTGCACGAGCCCGTGGCCGGGCTGGCATAGAAAGCGGCAATCGACGGCGTAGCGTTCGAGCAGCCCCCGGAAGCGGGCGCTGCGCAGTGTCGCCTGGGTCGCCAACACGCCGGCGACGCGGCTTTTCGATTGCAGCGCGGCGGGCTTGACACCCGGTTCGACGCCGACGAGCGGAATCGGCAGCTTTTCGCGCACCAGCGCGATCGACTGCGCGGTTGCCGTATTGCACGCGACCACCAGCGCCTTCGCGCCTTGTGCGGCTAGCCATTCGCCGATGGCCAGCGTGCGGTCGGTGATGAAGTCGTCGTCGCGCTCGCCGTAGGGCGCGTACAGCGAATCGGCGACATACAGCAACGCCTCGTCAGGCAGTTGCGCGCGCACCGCGCGCAGCACGGACAGGCCGCCGAGCCCCGAGTCGAAAATGCCGATCGGCGCCTGCGACGCGGCGCCAGCGGCAACACTGCGGACAGTCGGGGACGGCAAAGGGGCGGGCATAGGCGAAGAAAACGAGCGTGAAGTGGCGGTCGGGGAAAAGGGTGAAACCACGGTGAGGCGCGAACAAGCGCGCAAGTATATCGCCCGTGCGGTACGGTCCGGCGCGAATGCCTGCTGGGCAGGCGTCGTGCCGCTACCGCGCGGGATGCTTCAGCGTGCTTCGATCAGGACTCGACCGAGCCCATCGCGCTTTGCTGGTAGTTCTGGATACCGACCTTGTCGATCAGATCGAGCTGGGTTTCGAGCCAGTCGATGTGCTCTTCGGTGTCGTCGAGAATCTTCGTGAAGATTTCGCGCGAGATGAAATCGCGCACCGATTCGCAGTAGGCAATCGCCTCCTTGCAGGTGCCTTGCGAAATCTGTTCGAGCTTCAGATCGCATTCGAGGATCTCTTTGGTTTCCTCACCGATCAGCAGCTTGTGCAGGTCCTGCAGATTCGGCAGACCGTCGAGCATGAAGATCCGTTCGATCAGCATGTCGGCATGCTTCATTTCGCCGATCGACTCGTCGTACTCGTGCTTGCCGAGCTTGTCGAGGCCCCAGTGACCGTACATTCGGGCATGCAGGAAGTATTGATTGATCGCGGTCAGTTCGTTCTTCAACTGCGCGTTCAGATATTCGATGACCTTCTTGTCGCCTTGCATGTTATTTCCTTTTCCGGGGACCTTGAATTTCCGACAACAATAAACGTCATGTCCAAAAAAGCCAAGAAATCCGATACAACTTTTGGCGGCGTTGGCGGCCTCGTGCGTGCGGCGCCTTGCGCATGCATGACGCACGGAAAGAAAAAGCCGGGATCGCGGCCCCGGCTTTTCGACTGACCTCGAGTAGCGTTAATCGCGACTCATCAAGCCGTGGCGACCGGAATCTTGCCGATCCTGGCTTGCCATTCCTTCGGGCCGGTCTGGTGCACGGAGGTGCCGTTCGAATCGACGGCGACCGTGACCGGCATGTCCTGTACGTCGAACTCGTAGATCGCTTCCATGCCGAGGTCTTCGAACGCGAGCACCTTCGCGCTGCGGATCGCCTTCGACACGAGGTACGCGGCACCGCCGACGGCCATCAGATACGCGGCCTTGTGCTTCCTGATCGCCTCGATCGCGACCGGGCCGCGCTCGGCCTTGCCGATCATCGAAATGAGGCCCGTTTGCGCGAGCATCGTCTCGGTGAACTTGTCCATCCGCGTCGCAGTGGTCGGGCCCGCCGGGCCGACCGCTTCGTCGCGCACCGGATCGACCGGGCCGACGTAGTAGATCACGCGGTTCGTGAAATCGACCGGCAGCTTCTCGCCCTTCGCGAGCATGTCGGCGATGCGCTTGTGCGCGGCGTCGCGGCCCGTCAACATCTTGCCCGACAGCAGCAGCGTCTGGCCCGGCTTCCAGCCCGCCACTTCTTCCGGCGTCAGCGTGTTGAGGTCGACGCGCTTGCTGGTTTCCGTGTTCGGTTCCCAGTGCACCTTCGGCCATGCGTCGAGCGACGGCGCTTCGAGCTTGGCGACGCCCGAACCGTCGAGCGTGAAGTGCGCGTGGCGCGTCGCCGCGCAGTTCGGAATGATCGCGATCGGCTTGGATGCGGCGTGCGTCGGCGCGGCCATGATCTTCACGTCGAGAACAGTGGATAGACCCCCGAGGCCCTGCGCGCCGATACCGAGTGCGTTGACCTTCTCGTGCAGCTCGACGCGCAGTTCTTCGATCCAGTCCTTCGGGCCGCGCGCGATCACGTCCTGAATGTCGATCGGGTCCATCAGCGATTCCTTCGCCATCACCATCGCTTTCTCAGCGGTGCCGCCGATGCCGATGCCGAGCATGCCCGGCGGGCACCAGCCCGCGCCCATCGTCGGCACGGTCTTCAGGATCCAGTCGACGATCGAGTCCGACGGGTTCAGCATCGCGAACTTGGACTTGTTCTCCGAGCCGCCGCCCTTGGCCGCGACCTGCACGTCGACGGTGTTACCCGGCACGATCTCGTAGTGGATCACGGCCGGCGTGTTGTCCCTGGTGTTCTTGCGCGCGCCTTCGGGCGGGCTCACGATCGATGCGCGCAGCACGTTGTCCGGATTCAGATAGCCGCGGCGCACGCCTTCGTTGATCATGTCGGTGACGCTCATCGTGGCGCCGTCCCAACGCACGTCCATACCGACCTTCACGAACACCGTGACGATGCCAGTGTCCTGGCAGATCGGGCGCTTGCCTTCGGCGCACATGCGGCTGTTGGTCAGGATCTGCGCGATCGCGTCCTTCGCTGCGGGGCTCTGTTCGAGCTCGTACGCGCGGCCGAGCGCTTCGATGTAGTCGAGCGGATGGTAGTAGCTGATGTACTGCAGCGAATCAGCGATGCTCTGAATCAGGTCTTCCTGTTTGATGACGGTCATGGCTAGCTCAGTGGGGATTGACGCTTGTTGTCGGATCGCAGCGCGGTGCGGTCAGTCTTGCGCCTTCATGGGAGTGGAAATTCTGGTGCCACCCACGGCGTGCAAGGCCGCGGGCTCTTCGAGATGCTTGGGGTGCGTGTGCGTGGTGAGGCGGTCGACGAACGCCATCACGAGCGCGGATACGAGGAAAGCGACATGGATGATCACCTGCCACATGATCGTGTGCGTGGTGTTCTGGTCGGGGCTGATGAAGGTCTTCAGCAGATGGATCGACGAGATGCTGATCAGCGCCATCGACAGCTTCACTTTCAGCACGCCGGCGTTCACGTGATCGAGCCATTCCGGTTCGTCCGGATGACCGTCGAGGCCGAGTCGCGATACAAACGTTTCATACGCGCCGATGATCACCATGATCAGCAGGTTCGAGATCATCACCACGTCGATCAGGCCCAGCACGACGAGCATGATGCTGGTTTCGTCGAGCTTCATCGAGTCGGTGACCAGATGCCAGACTTCCTTCAGGAATAACACGACGTAGACCGCCTGCGCGACGATCAGCCCGAGGTACAGCGGCACCTGCAGCCAGCGGCTCATGAAAACGAGGTGGGGCAGCGCGCGCATGGGGCGGCGCGGACGGGCGGAGGCGGGTCGCGAAGCGGACATAGGCAACGGTCAATGAAGCGCGGGTGACGGAACACGGGGGCCAGGCGCCGACGGCGGTGCGGGGCGCGGCCGTCGAAGGGGCGCGAGACTCGCGTCAGGCGCGCCATTGTACAGCGTCGGTCGAATCTGCTGCTTTGCGGCGGGCAGCGCGCCCGCCACACCAGAATTACGATGCGATCGGCGGCACGCTGCGCGCCTTCAGGCTCGCGAGGCCGATACCGGCGACCACGCAGGCAAGCGCGATGCCGTGCGCAAGCGTGGGCCGCTCGCCGAGGAACACGATGCCGTAGAGTGCCGCGGCGACCGGCAGCACGGCGCTAAACACGCCGGCAAGACTGCCTGGCACGTGACGGATGCCTTTCATCCACAGCCAGAACGAGAAGATGCTGGCCGACAGCCCATACCACAGCACCAGCATCCAGACGCTCGACGGCACCGCGCGATAGTCGAAATGCGCGAGCGCGCCGGCGCCGAGCGGCAGCATCAGCAGCAGGCCGAACAGATGCGTGTACGCGCAGATGTCGATCGGCGCGAGCGTTTGCGTGAGACGACGCGACAGGATGATGTACAGCGATTCGCAGCACACGGCGCCAAGCACCATGAAGTTGCCCGCGAGCGAGCCGGCGCCGGCCGTCGCATTCGCGCCCGTTTCGACGTGCGCGACATTGATGACGACGACGCCGACGATCGCCAGCACGATCGACGCGAGCGCGCGGCCATCCGGCCGCTCCTTCAGGATCAGCCACGACAGCAGCGCGACGACCGCCGGAATCGTGCTCGTGATCACGCCGGCCGCGACCGCGCTCGTGCGCGCGACGCCGTTGAGCATCAGCAGGGTGAAGCCGAAGGTGCCGAATAGCGCCTGCAAAAACAGGTTGATCCATTCGTCGCGTTTGACGCGCCGCAGTTTGGTCACACGCAGTAGTGGCCAGAGCACGACCATCGCGATCACGAAACGCAGCAGCGCGAACAGCGGGACGGGGACGAAGGCGACGATCGATTTACCGATTCCGACATTGCTGCCGACCAGCAGCATCGAGGTAATGAGAAGCAGGGCGTAGCGATTCAAGCTGGAATCCGGACGGCTAGTTCAGTTAGCATTGTAAGAGGCCGTGCAAGAGAGCGTAAAGGCGGGCGCCTCTCGTCTGATCAACGCGTGGCCGCGTCGACGGCGTTCGCGATCTAAGGGTTTTCGCTTGCAGATCAACATGATGCGCGTAAGTGGCCGGTAAGTTGCAGCGCTTATGGTTAAGCCTCAACGCTGGATACGATTGAGCAGAGCGCCCGCCTGCAGGAATGTTGCGATGCCGCACGCACACGCGTCGGACGGCATCGCGGTGGGACCCAGCGCCGCTCGTGGCGGCTCGAACAGGATAAGGCCCGCGCCCGACGCGCGCCGGTACAGGTTTTACGTTTCATCTTCACCAAGGGGTTGTCGATGTCTGCGATTGAATCGGTTCTTCAGGAACGCCGCGTTTTTCCGCCCTCCGCTGACACTGCGAAAGGTGCCACAATCTGCGGCATGGACGCGTACCGGGCGCTCGCCGCCGAAGCGGAGCGCGACTACGAAGGCTTCTGGGGGCGTCTCGCGAAGGAGACGCTGAGTTGGCACAAGCCGTTTACGAAGGTGCTCGACGAATCGAAGGCGCCGTTCTATACGTGGTTCGAAGACGGCCAGCTGAACGCGTCGTATAACAGCATCGACCGTCACGTCGAGGCCGGCAACGGCGAGCGCGTCGCGATCGTGTTCGAAGCCGACGACGGTACCGTCACCAACGTCACCTATCAGGATCTGCTGCGACGCGTATCGCGCTTCGCGAATGCGCTGAAAAAACGCGGCGTGAAGAAAGGCGACCCGGTCGTCATCTATATGCCGATGTCGATCGAGGGCATCGTCGCGATGCAGGCGTGCGCGCGGATCGGCGCGACGCACTCGGTCGTGTTCGGCGGCTTCTCGTCGAAGTCGCTCAACGAGCGGCTCGTCGACGTCGGCGCGGTCGCGCTGATCACGTCGGACGAACAGATGCGCGGCGGCAAGGCCTTGCCGCTGAAGAACATCGCCGACGAAGCGCTCGCGCTCGGCGGCTGCGAGAAGGTCAGGAGCGTGATCGTGTACCAGCGCACCGGCGGCAAGGTCGCGTGGGACGCAGGGCGCGACCTGTGGATGCACGAACTCACGCATGGCGAGTCGGACCAGTGCGCGCCCGAATGGGTCGACGCCGAGCATCCGCTCTTCATCCTCTATACGTCGGGCTCGACCGGCAAGCCGAAGGGCGTGCAGCACAGCACCGGCGGCTATCTGCTGTGGGCTGCGCAAACGCTGAAGTGGACCTTCGACTGGCGCCCCTCCGACGTGTTCTGGTGTACCGCCGACATCGGCTGGATCACCGGCCATAGCTACATTACGTACGGGCCGCTCACGCTTGGCGGCACCCAGGTCGTGTTCGAGGGCGTGCCGACCTATCCGGACGCCGGGCGCTTCTGGCAGATGATCGCGAAGCACAGGGTCACGCTGTTCTATACGGCTCCTACTGCGATCCGCTCGCTGATCAAGGCCTCCGAGGCCGACGCTAAAGTGCATCCGAAGAGCTACGACCTGTCGACGTTGCGCATCATCGGCACGGTCGGCGAACCGATCAATCCGGAAGCGTGGGTGTGGTACTACGAGAACGTCGGCGGCCGCCGCTGTCCGATCGTCGATACGTGGTGGCAGACGGAGACCGGCGGCCACATGATCGCGCCGATGCCGGGCGCGACGCCGCTCGTGCCGGGTTCGTGCACGCTGCCGCTGCCGGGCATCATGGCCGCGGTCGTCGACGAAACCGGGCAGGACGTGCCGAACGGGCAGGGCGGCATTCTGGTGATCAAGCGCCCGTGGCCGGCGATGCTGCGCAACGTGTGGGGCGATCCGGACCGCTACAAGAAGAGCTACTTCCCCGACGAGCTCGGCGGCAAGCTCTACCTCGCCGGCGACGGCGCGGTGCGCGACAAGGAGACCGGCTACTTCACGATCATGGGCCGCATCGACGACGTGCTGAACGTGTCGGGCCATCGGCTCGGCACGATGGAGATCGAGTCGGCACTGGTGGCCAATCCGCTCGTTGCGGAAGCCGCCGTGGTGGGCCGCCCCGATGCGACGACCGGCGAGGCGGTGTGCGCGTTCGTGGTGCTCAAGCGTGCGCGTCCGCAAGGCGAAGAGGCCGTGAAGCTCGCGAACGACCTGCGCAACTGGGTCGGCAAGGAGATCGGTCCGATCGCGAAGCCGAAGGACATCCGCTTCGGCGAGAACCTGCCGAAGACGCGTTCGGGCAAGATCATGCGTCGTCTGTTGCGTTCGCTCGCGAAGGGTGAGGAAATCACCCAGGACGTGTCGACGCTGGAAAACCCGGCGATTCTCGATCAGCTCGGCGAGTCGATTTAAAGCGTTGTAAGCGGGTCTGCGCGGACGGCGGCGGTGTGTCGATCGACATGCTTGCGGGCACGCCGCGCAAACCCGTCATTCGAGCGGACGGGTTGCATCGCGGCGTTGCGCGGACAATCCCAATTGCCTCGCCGATGCCTTTTTGATACATAGGCGCATGACCGCGCCGCACCTATCCTCCCACGCCACGTTGAACCCCCCGCCCGAACCGCCACCGGTCTCGGCGGCGATGGCGCTCGCGCATCGCAAGTACTGGCGTTTCAACCTCGCGCTGATCGCGGTGCTGATGACGCTTGGCTTCTTCGTCTCCTTCGTCGTGCCATTGCTGGCGCCCGCGCTCGCGCAGGTGCACGCAGGCGGCTTCAGGCTGCCGTTCTACTTTGGCGCACAAGGCGCGATCCTGATCTACCTCGCGTTGATCGTCGTCTATATCGTGCTGATGCAGCGCGCCGATCGTCAGTTGCAGCACGCGTTCGAAGCGGATTCGCAGCGCGATGCGGCAAGTGGTCCCGCCGCGGATTCCACCAGCGGCGCGAACGATGACGTCAAGATCGACACAGACGCGCCGGCCGCGCGCGGGCGCTGAGCCGATGAAGCTCACGCATCGGCTGATCCGCTCGTACGCGCTCTATACGCTCGGCTTTCTGCTGTTCGTCTACGTGATGTGGCGCATCGAGCGCAGCACCGGTCCTGGGGTGTGGATCGGCTATGTGTTCCTGTTCGTGCCGATCGCGGTGTATGCGGTGATCGGCGTGCTGTCGCGCACGTCCGACCTGGTCGAATACTACGTGGCGGGGCGGCGCGTGCCGTCGGCGTTCAACGGCATGGCGGCCGCGGCTGACTGGTTGTCGGCCGCATCGTTCATCGGTCTCGCCGGCTCGATCTACGCGACCGGCTACGACGGCCTCGCGTACCTGATGGGTTGGACCGGCGGCTATTGCCTCGTCGCGTTCCTGCTCGCGCCGTATGTGCGCAAGCTCGCGCGCTACACGATTCCCGATTTTCTCGGCACGCGCTATTCGAGCAACGCGGTGCGCGGCCTCGCGGCGCTCGCCGCGATCCTGTGCTCGTTCGTTTATCTGGTCGCGCAGATCCAGGGCGTCGGGCTGATCGCGACGCGCTTTATCGGCGTCGATTTCGCGGTCGGCATTTTCTGCGGGCTCGCGGGCATTCTGGTCTGCTCGTTTCTGGGCGGCATGCGTGCCGTTACCTGGACCCAGGTCGCACAGTACATCATCCTGATCCTCGCAATGCTGATACCGGTATCGATGATCGCGCACAAGGACGGCCTCGGCTGGGTGCCGCAATTCAGCTATGGGCGCCTGATGGAGCGCATGGAAGGGCTCGAGAAACAGGTGCGCGACGCGCCGCTCGAGGAGCGCGTGCGCGACGACTATCGACGCCGCGCCGCGTTGATGCAACTGCGGCTCGATACGCTGCCGCAATCGTTCATCGACGAAAAGCGGCGGCTCACGCAGGAGGTCGGCGATCTGCGCCGCCATAACGGTCCGTTGCGCGAGATCAAGGAGCGCGAGCGCGCGCTCGAACAGTTTCCGCGCGATGCCGCCGCCGCGCAGATCGTCTGGAGTCAGAAGCGCGACGACATGCTGATGCGGGCGACCGCGCCAGTGCCGATGCAGGAACCGTTTCCTGCTGTCGGTGATGAAGACCGGAGCACGCATGCGCGTAACTTTCTATCGCTGCTGCTGTGTCTGTCGCTTGGCACGGCGAGCTTGCCGCATATCCTGACGCGCTATAATACGACGACTTCGGTGGCGTCGGCGCGCCGCTCGGTCGGCTGGACGCTTTTTTTCGTCGCGCTGTTCTATCTGACCGTGCCGGTGCTGGCGGTGCTGATCAAGTACGAGATCCTGTCGAATCTGGTCGGCCATCATTTCGCCGATCTGCCGCAGTGGCTAATGCAATGGCGCAAGGTCGAACCGAGCCTGATCAGCCTCGCCGATACGAACGGCGACGGTATCGTGCGCTGGAGCGAGATCCAGATGCAGCCCGATATGGTCGTGCTCGCGGCGCCCGAGATCGCGGGGCTGCCGTATGTGATGTCGGGCTTGATCGCGGCGGGGGCGCTCGCGGCGGCGCTATCGACCGCGGATGGTCTGCTGCTGACGATCGCGAACGCGCTATCGCACGACGTGTACTACCACATGATCGATCCGAACGCGTCGAGCCAGCGGCGCGTGACGATCTCGAAGATTCTGCTGCTGGGTGTCGCATTGTTCGCGTCGTACGTGGCGTCGCTGAATACGGGGAATATTCTGTTTCTGGTCGGGGCGGCGTTTTCTCTGGCGGCGTCGAGTCTGTTTCCGGCGCTCGTGCTCGGCGTGTTCTGGAAACGCACGACGCGGCTCGGCGCGGTGGGGGGGATGGTCGCCGGGCTCGTCGTGTGCATCTACTACATCGTGTCGACGTATCCGTTCTTCACGCAGATGACGGGATTCACAGGTGCGCGCTGGTTTGGCATTGAGCCGATCAGTTCAGGCGTGTTCGGCGTGCCGGCGGGTTTTCTCGTGGCGATCGGGGTGAGTTTGATCGATCGAAAGGCGGACGCTTATACGATCGCGCTGGTCGACTATATCCGGCATCCGTAGGCGGTTTGCGCGGGGCTTTGGCCAGGGTGTGGCGCAGGGCGCGAAGTTTGCTATAATTCGGCTCCCGCCGGAGAGATGGATGAGCGGTTTAAGTCGCACGCCTGGAAAGCGTGTATAGGTTAATAGCCTATCCGGGGTTCGAATCCCCGTCTCTCCGCCAGGATATCAATGAATACGGGCCTCTCGGCCCGTTTTTCGTTTCTACCCACCAAACAACCCACCATACGCCAAACTGTGGTTGCGGGTCGTGGCCCGTCGGTACAGGGGTCGGCGCACGCCACGTTGCCACCATGGGTTGAAACCATCCCGTTTGCATTGAGCATTGGCGGCGACACGCGCGCGCGTGATACCTGTTGCCGTTGCCGACTTCGCGGAACGCCGCCTGGGTCCCGGCCGGCAATGCCAACTCCCGGCGGCCATGCAACCGGTCAGGTTCGGAGGCAATCGTCTGCCTGAATCGCCATTCGGCTGCGGAGTCTGGAACCGCTCATCTGATGAAGCCGCGCTTCCTTCTCTCTCCTTCGATCCGCTTCATTTCGCCCATCCAGTACGCTTGTTGTACGGCGTCGTCAGCTCTCATCGCGAGTAGCGCCTGGAGTCGCGCTTCTTTCTCGGCTCGCACAAGATCTGCCTTCGCGCGAAGCATTTCAAGATCGCCATAGTCCACGGGTTTATAGACTCCACCCAGTCCGGAGTGAGCATAGATTGCGTATATCTCGTGGGCGATGATGGCTGCCTGGTCGGGATCCATACCTTCGACCTCCAGCGCAAGTACGAACTTGTGCGTGTCCATGCAACCTCCTTATCGGGTTAGGGCCTGCCACTGGTGCGTGGCCGGATGACCGCGTTGCATCGCCGGCGCGACCGTGTAAAGCAGCACGAGAAACGACAGGCCAACCAAAGCGCACATCGGCCATGCGAACCAGCGGATGAATCGGTCCACTCGTTTATCGGCTCTTTAAGTCTGCGATCTTGTTCCTCGCGCTGGTGCTCCCATCGCTCGCGGTCCTCGCGCACTTGTCGCGCAAAATCTGACGCGCCCATGTTTCTCCCGATGCCTTAAGCGACGGTCAACTCGAACGCGGACGCGCCCGGGAGTGCGGGCTCGGTCCTCTGTCGCAGATCATGCGCAGCGGCAGGCGTCACCGGCGTAGAGGACGCCGCTGCCGCGCAAGCTGTAGCGGTCATCCTCAGCCTGGCGCCGTTGACCATGGCCGTAAAAAAGATCTCCGCTCTCGTTACGGGAACTCCGGGAGATTGCGCGACTGCTTGATCGCTTCGGAACCGTACTCCGCAATCTATGGCCGGTTCACCGTTTCCGGCGGACATTTCATAGATAGAACAAACGGTGCCTCGTCGCCGGTGAAACTGTCCAGGTGGCTCAGTTCTCATCGAGACTGGGCAACTGCCCTGTCGCTACCGCACGTACCAGCATCGCCAATCTGAGCTGACGCCGCGCGGCCTGATTTTCGAGCAGCTCATCGTTTTCTGCGCTCGACGAAGTGCTGCATGAGGAAAATCACAAATTGAAAAATTTCCGGGGGAACACATCATCGTTACCCGTATGCCACACAGCCGGTCCTGCTTGGAATCTGTTCCCGCCAATTGCGACGATAAGTGTGTGCTGCCGCATTGATCAGCCAAGACGGTGGGTGCACATTGCGTGGCAAGGCAGACCGCATCGCAATGCCTGGACATCGACAGCACAATATCGCGGTCCCGCCAGATCGTTCGACCGTAAGGAAGGTACCGACCCAAATGCGTCAAACACATTCATGCGCAAGATTTTCCTTGAACTGCCCGGCAAGGCGCTGCTGAATCAGCCCAGCCTCGGCGACGAATACACGATCACGGTAACCCGGCCGGATGGCTTCGCGTGTACTGACGACGAGGCGCGCTTGATCCTCGTCGAGTGCTTGCGCCAGGGACCCCGCAGGAGACGCAAGGCCAAAGGATCAGAGCAACAGCAACTGGAAGCGCGAGGCCAGATGCGCCTTGTGGACTGAAGCCGCTTGTCGACAAGCGACGCGGTAACGGCTTGCGAGAGCAAAGACCCATCCACTTAACGAGTGCCTGTTGCAGTCGATGGCTGAGCGCTGAAAGGCAGCATCGAAACGTCGAAGGACCGACCGATGGCAACGAGGTCTGAAGTCTCACTTCCCGCATGCGAAAGCTGCCATCCGCCAACGCCGGCACTAAAGTCTGCGAAGCTGTAGTTGGCCGACACTTGGATACCGCCCGTCGGCTGTCGAAACAGTCAAGCTCGTTGTATGTGCAGCTAATATAGGACGGTTGCTCGGCCCATGTTGACGTTCAGGTCGCGCCGTTCATGGGGCTTAAAGCCGTCTTCCGGACGTTCGGATCTGCGTACCACGAATTTCGCGTTATTGTCACGATGAGTACTATCGGACCCGTTGCCGCCGGTCGCCAGCTTGAGACCATGTGGCGCGTTGTGGAGCGCAAAAGGCATTGACGGGGGATTCGCTGCCGAGTTCTCGGCCCTTGTCGTCATTCGAGAGCCGGCTCTGGCCAGGAGGCGGCACGTCATCTACCTGACGTTCGCGTCTCCGCGGGTAGCGTGTAATCGGTCCCAGTGAAATCGGACACTCGCTGAGCGGGTAGGGCGGCGCGCAGCGGATGCATGACCGCGCAGCACTACCCCACTTGTCGGGCTGCGACGGGTAAACTCCTACTCGACAGCCGTTTTCTCTTCTCTCTTCAGCGCAACTGCCGCGGCGGGTTTTGTGCGCGTGCTCTTCGTCGTCTTGCCTTCGGAGGACCGCTGCTTGGCCAACCGCTTCAACAGTTCTGCGGCTGGCTCATCGTTCGGATCCTGCGGAACGAGTTCGCCACGGAAGGCTTTGGCGACAATAGCCGGCGAAAGTCGCTCAACAGAAAGGCGCGCCTGCTCTATCCGTGCCTCAACGCGATCGGCAAATGCGAACAGTTTTTCGACACGACCGGCGATTTCCATCTGTTCGTCAAGGGGCGGCAACAACAGCGGAAGCGCCCGAACCTCGTCCGAATTTATATTGTTAACACCGCTGGTAGACCTGCTTGTAACCTCGATGCGTTGTCGCTGCTCCGGGGATGCAAGGCAAATTCGAGCAAACGCCGGCAGGATCACCTCCTGGTTCATACGTAAACGCATGAGATAGCCCGCAAACAGCATTCCTTCCTCACGCTTGGTAACCAGTCCTGCTTTGCCAACTATCTCCACGCTACCGTTTGATCGAATGATCAGAATATCTCCTGCACGCAACGCGAGCTTCGCCACCTCGTTTGCATCGAAGTGCACAGACTTCATGTCTTCATGAATAATCTTTCCGTGATCGGCAATGTTTGGTATGCGCAAAACGGGGGTGCCGCTAGCAGAGTAGTCGCACTTTTTTGAGGTGCCGTATCTGAGATCAATGAGCAACGCGCCAATCGTGGTACTAGTCCAGCACTCCGGTTGGGCATAGCTGCTGGCGCGTCCCATAGTTTCGCGCCAATCTTTTGTCAGATTCCCACTCGTAGCCGCAGCAAGAACCGACGCTCTATAGCGAGTGAGAATTCCTGGCACGCGATCGAGCCGCTCACGACACGCATCCACGCGCGCAAGCATGGTGTCAAGCTTGTCGGCGATGCGCTGCTGCTCCGCATGCGAAGGCATTGCTATCGGCAATGGATAGGCGTCTGCTCGGCTTAATCCAGGGATTGCAGTCGACTTGTTTAACGAACCAAGGTTAAGCTGTTTGAGCTGGTAGTACCAAAATTTAGGAACCCCGCATTTGAAGTCGTCCACATAGTAGGTGGTATCGATTGGCGAGCAGGATACTGGCGAAAAGTTAACTTCGCCGACGCTTCCTTTTCGACCAATGATGATTGTTGGCCCTGCACTCAACGCAACTGATCGTTACAGCCGGTTGCGGTTGGACCCAGTGCGAGGGCGAGCCGCGCGTGGAAATTCGCGCGGGTGACGTGGTCTGGTGCCCGCCTGGCCACAAGCACTGGCATGGCGCAACTTCGACCACCGCGATGACACACATCCCATTCAGGAAGCGCTCGACGGCAAGAATGTCGAATGGCTGGAGAAAGTTACGGACGAGCAGTACCTCGGCAGCGGCGGCCAGGTGTAAGTGCCGTTCACGCGGCCGCAGACCTGCACTTTTGTGCACCGCAACTCAGGATGCGGCCGGCGCCTCAATCAAAGGACTCGAAAGATGCAAGTTCCATCAATGAACGTTCACCTCACGCTCGCCTCTCCCGCTTTCGCGCGCTATACCAACGAAACCGTGTTCGGCGGCCGTTGGAAGAGGCCGCAACTGTCGCCGCGAGACCGGAGCATCGTGACGCTGTCGGTACTCATCGCCCGCAAGCAGGTCATCGAGATGCCGTTTCAATTACGGTTCGCGCTCGATAACGGGGTAAATGCGGCAGAAGTGTCGGAGATGATCGCGCATTTGGCCTTCTATGCCGGCTGGGGAAACGCAATCGCGGCTGCGGCGGTCGTCGGGCCCATCTTCGCTGAACGCGGCGTCGGTCCAGATCACGCGTATGCCACCGACGTCGCGCTTCTGCCGTTGAACGAAGCGGACGAGCAACAACGCGCGCAGACGGTGAAGGAAAACTTCGGCGAGGTAGCCCCGGCGTAGTCCAGTACACGACGGACGTTCTGTTTCGCGATCTCTGGTTGCGGCCCAGACTCGCCCCTCGTGATCGCAGTCTCGTGACAGTCAGCGCGCTCGTTGCAAACGGCCAGGTGGGGCAAATACCGTATCACCTCAATCGCGCGATGGACAATGGACTGACTCGCGACGACGCGTCGGAAGTGCTGACTCAACTTGCCTTCTATGCGGGCTGGCCAAACGTCTTTTCGGCAATGCCCGCGTTCAAGGACGTATTTGCAAAGCGGTCTTGACCCCAAGGCCGTTCGAGCGGCTGGTGCAAATGCTCATTTTCTCGAACGATCCGCATCCGACTGGCAGAGGCACCGCCAATTGCGACAACTCATCAACGATTTGGGCCGGTTATCTTTCATTCCTGCAGCGGATATATAAGATACGAGCACGCTGCATGCGTCGGGCGGTGCGGTGGGACCCCTATAAAAATCACTGGAACCCCGCGCAATCCTGGTCACGCCGTCGGGCATAGATATCTACAACGTTGAGGTCAGGAGACAGTTATCCGCTACCGCCGAGTTTTTCTTCGCACTCGCCGACGCTCAGTCCGGAAACTCACCGGACCGCGCCTCTCGATCCGGCACCCGGAAAGTGCTGCGATGCAACGTAGCCGTCTTGCCTCGGCAATGTACTCGTCCTACGAAGGAGTAGCATGACTGCATCCGGCTCAAACGCGGGATTGAGGCGAGTCGCCATTCTGGTCCTGCTCTGTCGCGACTACGCAGCGCTTGAACTGACCCTCGCCAGTCACATGGCGTACCGGCCGACAGGCGTAGAGTTCATCCTGCTTCAGAACTGCAGGGGCGGCTATGACGCGGAACGCACGCTTGCCGTCGCGCGGCGCTACGCAAGGCTTTTTCCGGGCGTCGTTCGGGTCGTCGACGATATTCCGCCTGGTCCACCCTATCGCACGATCAAGAAACTACTCTCGCAGCCGGCGTTCGCCGAAATCGACCTGATCTGCAAGGTGGACGACGACGCGTTCCCGATCGCCGGCGGGTGGTTCGACAAGATGCTCGCCACGTACGACGCGGTGGAAAAGGAAAGCGGGAACGGGCGTGCCTACGTCACCCCGCTCATCAACAACAACTGGGGCTTCCCTGAGGTGATGCGTGCGATGAGTCTGGAACGCGAGTACTTCACGAACCAGGCGCATCCGCATTTCGTCGGTGCCGCCGGGGACGGTCGCTGTCCGATGCGAATCATCCCTGCTGACCAGATCGAGAAAGGCACCAATGGCACGATATGGGGCTATCCGCATATCGCGCGCTGGCTACATGAACGGACGACGCTGCAGCCTGATGCTTTCATCGCCGCCACTCGGGCGCTCGAACCTTGCGAAGTGCCCTCAGGATCGCGCTATTCGATCGGCTGCATTCTTTTTCGCAAGCAGTTATGGGACATGATCGACGACGGTGGGCAAGACGACGAGCACATGATGCATATGTACTGCGCGCGACACCAGCTGCGAATCGTTTGTACGCGCAGCGTGCCGTTCGTTCACATCGCGTACTTTACCCAGCGTGAGGAGAACCGCGACATCGTCGATGCCGCTCGCGCGCTGTACGACGCGAGGCTCGGCCATCCCTTTCCGATTTCACTCTACGCGGACCGCGAACGCGATATCGAAGCACGGTTGCGGTGGCTCGAAGATCACCCACCGCAGACCACCAACGTGACACTCGCCGTGTCGAGGCGTGTCAGCCGCGCAATCTATCGGCGAGTGCGCACGCTGTGGAAATGGGAAGGGCGCGCGTCGCCGAGCGGAGTGTGTCGTTTCATGATTTCGCGCGGTTGGTGTCGGTCAAATGCAATTCTTCGCCAGTGACTGTCTTTACGTGCCGCGCAATCTGCATCTACGCATAGGGAAATTGAAAGATGAAAAAGTACCTGGTCGTTCTGAGGTGTGGAGACAGTTCCTTGCATCCGCAATGGTTCAGCGGCGGACAGGCCCCCAACTTTGATTTGATGCTGAGTTACTACGGGAAGAACGAAGATTATGCAGACATCTTTGCCAAAGCCATACATCGATTCAAAGGATCAAAATGGGAAGGTCTTAACGACTTCATGTTGCAAAATGCCCAATTGATTCTGCAATATCGTTACATCTGGCTCCCGGACGACGACATCCTGACGGATGTTCAAACCCTGAACGACTTCTTCGAGTATGTAGAACGAGAGAATTTCGCACTCGCGCAACCGTCTCTCGACGAGAGAAGCTATTTCGGTCACCAAACGACGTTGCAAAACAGCGCGTTTGAATTTCGCGAAACAAATTTCGTGGAGGTGATGATGCCATGTTTCTCGTCGAATGCTTTGCATGCGATAAAACACAGCTTTGGGATGAGCCAATCAGGCTGGGGCGTCGATTTCTTGTGGCCCAAGTGGGTCGCTTCTTTTGGAAAGGTTGGCATTATTGATCGTTTTTCCGTGTTCCATACACGCCCGGTCGGTTCGGCTGGGAGCGGCATGGGAGACGATTCAACTACGAGTCCATTGTTTGAATTGAATCAGACGCTCGCGCAATACGGGATGCTGGGCGCTCCGATAAAGGTCATTCGTGGCAAAACAAGCGATGTAGGCAAATCATATGCGAGCGGTCGACTGGGCAATCCAATGTTGTTCATTCATGCGGTAAAGGGCAGCAATCCGGTGCGACGGAAAGATATCGTCAGTTTTATGAGGCTACTGAAAGAGTATCTCCCATGGCTTCATCATATCAAGCGCACAACGTGGCCAATACATCCGGCTCCGGAAAGGCGCTCCAGCCGTTGAGAATGATAATGCGTGTGATTGATGCGAATACGGTATCGCTACCGCCGGAATAGACCGTTTTCGAAGCAGCACACCTGTCGCGATTATTGATGGTGTCAGGAAAATGTATGAGCTTCTAAAAATGCCGCTACGGTACGTAAGCGGGTTGCTGAAGCACCAACACTGGTCGACACAGTAGACGTGAGGGTTGGCGCGGCTTGCGTGCCGCGCCATGAGCTTCAGCGAAGCCAAGGCGCGGGTGCATCATTCGAGGCGCTTCACCGCGAACAGGAGCGCGTACTGCTCGTGGACGATGTACCATCGATAGCGCTCTGGAAGCAACGCGCTGGCGGCTTGCCACACGGGCAGCGCGTCATTGATGACGAGCACATGATGCATATCTACTGCGGCGGCACAAGAGTGGGCAATCCAATGATCTTCATTCATGCAGTAAAGGGCAGCAATCCTGTGCGACGGAAAAACATCGTCACTTATATGGGGCTGCTGAAAGAGTATCGCGTCGAAAAATACACCGCCTCCCTTGGGATTCCCGACTACAAGCGGCTGTTCTTCCGGCTCAAATACGTCTTTGCATACCGTGCAATTGCGTTTCAAACCGCCAGCACCGCGCCGAGCTATCAACTAGCAAGGCCGATTCTGAAAAGCGTTTCGGAAAAGTTGCGCATCGAGCACTTGATAGGCATTTATGCCGACGGCCGGCCGAAACTTTCCGTCGTCATCTCGCTGCTGAAGATCCATCCATGGCTCTTCTATCGCTTCGTGAGACGCTTGAATTACGACCCAGCCAGCGGGAATAGTAATCGCCCCAATCAACGACGGGCGCCCTGGAAGGCAGCGGACCAGGTAGCCGACTGAACGTGCGCGACGAGAACAATGGGAACATCAGGTCGGGACCGGCACGACCACGCAGGCCGAACTCGATGCTTTCCGATATCCGGCTGCTGGCCGGAGATGCGACATTGCCGGTCGAGACGGAACTGAGGCCAGACCTGATCGGCAGCTCAGCCCCGACTGGGTTTCGGCCACCGCGCCAGGCACTTGCATGATCGTGTTCTAGAGCAAGCCGCACTACAAGCCGAATTCAGCCTTGATCATGCTCAAGTGATCGGCCACGCGTCGCGCATAGTCTTTGGCGCCCCCGCTATAGCGATCTAATGCGTTCTCGAGGTTCCCATCCGACGCTCTGATGTAATCGTGCAGAATGGCGGACCCGATACGGACGTTCGTGCGCGGGTCGAGATGGAATGGACACCGCCCTCCCTCCGGGGAAGTGGGCACGCTTGAGGGCCCGAGCGGGCGGCAGTCAGGATGGCAAACTCCAGGCAGCGCGCGGCCGTCGTCAGCGTGCCGCGCAGCGACACCATGAAGGCACCCATTTCGTCGATGGCCATCGCCGGATGGTTGCGAACCCGCTTCGTCCTGCTGGGTGCGGCGAGCAGCTTGTCCAGGTTACCGCGCCACGTCGCGGGATTCTCGCCTTCGCGATAGCCCTTGACGCGTGCCCAGTCGAGCACGTTCTCGATCCGGCCGCGCAGCCGCGACGCGGTTTCCGTCTTCGTTGTCCAGATGGGTTCGAGCACGGCGAGCACATGCTCGCGGCCGACATGCGCGACCTGAAGCCTGCCGATCAGCGGATAGGCGTATTCTGCAAGCGTGTTGCGCCACTGGCTCGCATGCTTCGGGTTGCTCCATTCGGCCGACTTCGCCTCGATGAAGCGCTTCGCCGCGTCCTCAAAGGTGATTTCGCGCGCCTGACGGGCCCGCAGCTGGCTGAACTTCTCCTTGCGCGCCAGCACCGGGTCGACCCCGGCGGCGATCTCGTCGCGTTTGGCACTCGCGTGTTCGCGCGCAGTCTTGAGCGGGACGGCCGGATATGCGCCGAGTCCGATCTCGCGCCGCCTGCTGCCGACCATCACGCGCAGGATCCATGAGCGCGCGCCACCCGGCGTGACCTGTAACGCCAGGCCCGCCACCCCGCCGACCATGTGTAAGCCGGGTTCGGTCAGGCGTGACACCGCCAGCGCGCCCAGCTCCCGTGCAATCTTCGGCATTCGTCTACCCCCAATCTACCCACCATAAAATTTACGGTTAAAGGCGACAAATTGCAATGGGGTCGGATACATTACCGACGCACCTGAACGGTAATGCATTGATTTTACGGGGAAATTACCGGCTGATTGCGATAAAGGACGACGGTGGGAGACGGGGCTCGGGCGGACCCTCTCTCCGCCAGGACATCAAATGAATACGGGCCCTCGGCCCGTTTTTCGTTTGTGTACCTACACCGCTACCCACATGACGCGAGCTGTAGCTATCCGGTGTCCGTTAGCGGCGGTTTCGATGCATAGTCCGCGAGCAACACATCGGCCCAGCGGCATCTGCCTCTATGCAACTGCAACTGCAACTGCGAAGTCCGGTCAACGAGAATTTTGTGCACGTGGGATCGTCCCGAGAGGCACGAAGATTCGACGAGCCTCACCCTTCATCCCCCTCCCGCAACTCCCCCGTATTCCCCCGTTCCGCGCAAGCGCCCGTAACAGGCGGCCGCCCCCGCGTCGCCTCTGACAGCGTCACTCCCTGCTGAATCCCCGCCTTCGCCAGCATATGTGCACTGATCGGCGCGGTGAGAAACAGAAACGCCGGAATCAGCAACTCATGCAGGCTCGCGAAGTTGTTATGCGCACTGAAATACACCACCGACGCGAACACGATGCCGCCCACACCGAGCGTGGTCGACTTGGTCGGACCGTGCAGCCGCATGAAGAAGTCGGGCAGTCGAGCGAGCCCGACCGCCCCGACCAGCGTGAACAGACTGCCGGCCAGCAACAGCAAACAAACGATCGCTTCGACAAAAGTTTCCATCGGCATACCCCACGCTAGTTGAGTTCGATGATGTCGCCGCGCTGCAGGTACTTGGTGAGCGCGACGGTGCCCACGAAACCCATCACGGCAATCAGAAGCGCAACCTCGAAGAGCACCGTCGAGCGCAAGCTGATGCCGTACACGACGATCAACGCGATCGCATTGATGTTGAGCGTGTCGAGCGCGACGATGCGATCGGGCAGCGACGGCCCGCGCACGAGGCGCCACAGCGCGAGCAGGAACGCGATGCCGAGGATCGCGAGCGAGATCGGAATCACGATGGCTAGCATGCGAAGATCTCCATCAAAGGGGCTTCATAACGGGACTTGATGAGCGCGATGAGTGCCGCTTCGTCGTCGAGATCGAGCACGTGCACGGAGAGGCGCGTGCGGTCGTCGCTGAGTTCGGCGCACAGCGTGCCAGGGCTCAGCGAGACCACGCTGATGAGCACCGTGAGCGCGATCTCGTGGGTGCTGTCGAGCGGCACTTCGATGAACGCCGGGCGCATCCGCTGCGTCGGGCCGAGCAAGAGCAGCGCGACCTCGACGTTGGCCACGATGATGTCGACCAACACATGCCAGGCGAGTTGCACGAGCAGCCACGGTCGGCCGAAGCGCACCGGTCGCAGCCACAAGCCTTTGGCGACGCGAAAAGAGATCACGTAGCCGAGCACGGCGCCGAGCAGCAGATTGCCCGGCGAGACGTCGTTCATCAGCAGCACCCAGCAGATGATCAGCAAGACCGCGAGCCACGGGTGGGGGAAGAGCCGTTTCAACATCGTCAGTTCCCCTGTGCGTCGGCCGTGGTCGCGGCGGCCGCTGGTGGCGAGGAGCGCGCCGCGGGGAGGATCGCGTGCACGTAGGCGGCGCGATCGAATAGCTGTGTCGCCGTATCGGTGAGATAGTGCCGCACCGCGCCCGCGCCGAGCGTGATGGCCACGACACAGCCGAGCAGGACCGCGCAGGCGGCGAGCTTCGCATTACTGCCACGCGGTGCGCGCTCCTCTTTGCCGGCGACGGCGCGCCCGGCCGGCGCGGCCCACATCAGGCGCGTGCCCGTGCGGCTCAGCGCGACGATCGAGAGCAGGCTCGACAGCAGTACGGCCGGCCACAGCACGACTGCCGCGCCGAGCGGCGTGGCGGCCAGCACCATCGCCTTGCCGAGGAACCCGGACAGCGGCGGCAGGCCCGCGGCGCCCACCGCGGCGATCAGATAGAGCAGCGCGGCGAGGTTCGACGGCCACGGTGCATGCGTGCGCGGGACCGCTTCGACCGTAGCTTCGGCTTCGGTGCGAGCCGGTTCCCCGACCAGCACGGCGAGCGCGCCGGCCGTCTCGACCTGCAGCGGCTGCACCCGCGCCAGCGTCGCCACCGCTTCGCGGTCCGGGTCGGGCGAGATGGCCGCCGCGGCCGCGTCGTCGAGCGCTTCGAGCGAGCCGGGCTCGATCGAATTGGCATCGGCGGAAACGGCGGCATGCGCGGCGTGCGGTGTCGGGGCTTGCTCGGGTTCGAGCGTGTCGGCGAGCAGGAACAGCGCGCCAGTGCAGAGCGTCGTGCTGATCAGGTAGTAGAGCAGCGCGCTCCATGCAAGCGGCGTCTGTAGTGCGATCGCCGCGATCAGCAGACCCACCGAAACCAGCACGAGATAGCCCGTCGTGGTCTTGAGACTCGACACCGCCAACGCGCCCAGCGCGCCGAACACGATCGTCGCGGTCGCGAGCCACCACGCCCACTGATGCATGAACGCATCGAGCACGCCGCCCGCCGCGCCGAACACGAGCGCGTCGCAGCGCAGCATCGCATAGATGCCGACCTTGGTCATGATCGCGAACAACGCGGCCACCGGGCCGATGGCGCTGCTGTAGGCCTGCGGCAACCAGAACGACATCGGAAACACGGCGGCCTTGAGGCCGAACACGAGCATCAGCGTCGCGCCCGCGAACTGCGCGAGGGGCAGCGACGACTCCGGCCCGAGATGCGCCAGACGTTCGCCCATGTCGGCCATGTTGAGCGTGCCCGTGACGCCATAGAGCACGCCGATCGCGACCAGAAAGAACGACGAACCGACGAGGTTCATCAACAGATAGTGCAAGCCGTTGCGCACCCGTCGCGCGCCGCCACCATGCAGCAGCAGCGCGTACGACGCGATCAGCAGCAGCTCGAAGAACACGAACAGGTTGAAGAGATCGCCCGCGAGGAAGGCGCCGTTCAGGCCCATCAGTTCGAACTGGAACAGCGCACGGAAATAGCGGCCGCGCCTCGCGTCCTCGCTCGAGGTGCCGAGCAGGCAGCAGACCGCCAGCACGGCGGTGAGCACCAGCATCAGCGCGCCGAGCCGGTCGAGTTCCAGCACGATGCCGAACGGCGCGGGCCATGCGCCGAGCGCGTAGCTGGCGATCTCGCCTTGCGCGGCGCGCGCCATCAGCAGGCACGCGACGGGCAGCAGCGCGATGATGGCGAGCGCGTTCAGCGCGCGTTGCAGGCGTTTCGCGCGCAGCGGCAGCGCGACGATGACGCCCGCGGAAAAGAGCGGAATCAGGATCGGGAGCAGGAGAAGGTGGTTCATTCGACGGGCGTCTCCTCGCCATTGACGTGATCGTTGCCCGTGATCGAAAACGAGCGCAGCGCGAGCACCACGGTGAAGGCCGTCATTGCGAAGCCGATCACGATGGCCGTCAGCACGAGCGCTTGCGGCACCGGATCGGCGTATTGCGCCCCCGCCGCGATGACCGCTGGCTTGCCGATCGAAAGCCGGCCCATGCCGAGCAGGAACAGGTTGATCGCATACGAGAACAGCGTGATACCGAGAATCACCGGCAACACGCGTGCGCACAGCAGCAGGTAGATGCCGCATGCGCAAAGCACGCCGATCGCGATGGCAAAGGCAGCTTCCATCAGCTTTTCTCCACGGACTGCATGTCCTTGTCGCGCACGCCGAGGTGCGAGACGATCGTCAGTGTCGTGCCGACCACCGCGCCCGTTACGCCGAGATCGAACAGCATCGCCGTAGACAGTTCGATCTCTCCGATCAGCGGTACGTGAAGGTGACCGAACGCGCTGGTCAAAAACGGCTGGCCGAACGCGAGACTGCCGAGCCCCGTGGCCGCGGCGATCAGAATGCCGAAGCCCGCGAGCGCGCGGTAGTTGAGGTGGATGCGCGACTCGGTCCACAGCACCCCGCTCGCGACGTACTGCAGCAACAACGCGATCGAGAGGATCAGCGACGCGATGAAGCCGCCGCCGGGCAGGTTGTGGCCGCGCAGGAACACGAACACGGCGACGAGCACGGTGAGCGGCAGCATCAGCCGCGCGAGGATCGCGAGCATCAGCGGATGCGATTGCGACGACCATGGCCGGCCATCCGGCCCCGCATCGGGCGACTTCAGGCGCAGCCCGCGCAGCAGCGCCTTGACGGCGAGCCCCGCGACCACGAGCACGCTGATTTCGACCATCGTATCGAAGCCGCGGAAATCCACGAGGATTACGTTGACGACGTTATGCCCGCCGCTGCCGGGCAGCGCATTGGCGAGGAAGTACGGAGCGATGCCTGGCAGCGGCGCGCTCGTCATGATCCTGTACGACACGGCGCCGAGCAGCGCGCCGCCCGCGAGCGCGAGCACGCCGTTGCGCAGCCGGACGGGGAGCGGCTCGACGGCGCGTTGCAGCGCGGGCAGGAAATAGACGGCCAGCACGAGCAGCAGGATCGTGACCAGTTCGACGGAGATCTGCGTGAGCGCGAGATCGGGCGCGGAGAAGCGCACGAAGGCGAGCGACACGAGCAGGCCGCAGGTGCTCAGCATCACGAGCGCGTAAAGGGTGCGCGCACGCACGAGCACCACGCCGACGGCGAGCAACGCCATCAGCACGAGGCCGCCCAGCGTGAACGGATCGGGCGGCAGGCGCGTGTGGCTGCCGCTCCAGGTGTCGAGCGCGACGAGCGGCACGCCCGGCACGATCAGCATCGCCGCGATCATCCATGCGAGGTAGGCCGGCAGCGAGCGCGTCTCGAACAAGCGCACGATCACGCCGGCGCTCTGTTCGAGACGCTGCACGAAGCGGTCGAAGATTTCGCTCGCGTTCAACTCGGTGAGCGCCGTGCGACGGTGGCGGAAGGCATTGCGGCGCAGAAAAAAGAGCGCCGCGCCCGCCGCGAACGACACCGCGCTCATCACGAGCGGCGTATTGACGCCGTGCCACAGGCTCAGGCTGTAGTCGGGCAGCTTGCCGCCGAGCGTGACCCACGCGGCCGACGCGAGCAGCCTGCCGATGCATTGCTGCGGGAACAGGCCGATCAGCAGGCACAGCGCCACGAGAATCTCGATCGGCAGCCTCATGAAGCGCGGCGCCTCGTGCGGCGGATAGTGCGGCAGATCGCGCGGCGTCTCGCCGTCGAAAAACACGCCCCAGACGAAACGTAGCGAGTACGCCACGGAGAGCGCCGCCGCCACGATCGCGATGACCGGCACGGCAAGGTTCAGCGGCCCGAACATGCTTTGCGCAAGTGTTTCGCCGAAGAACATTTCCTTCGAGAGAAAGCCGTTGAGCAGCGGCACGCCGGCCATCGACAGCGACGCGACGCTCGCGAGCACGGCCGTATGCGGCATGTACCTGCGCAGGCCGCGCAGACGGCCCAGATCGCGCGTGCCGGTTTCGTGATCGACGATGCCCGCCGCCATGAAGAGCGACGCCTTGAACACCGCGTGGTTGACCGTGTGAAAGAGCGCGGCGACAGTCGAGAGCTGCGTGTCGAGGCCGAACAGCAGCACGATCAGGCCGAGATGGCTGATGGTCGAATAGGCGAGCAGGCCCTTCAGATCGCGCTGCAACAACGCCATCCCCGCGCCGCCCACCAGCGTGACGAGCCCGGCCACTGTCGCCGTATACGCCCATAGGTGGGTACCTTCGAAGACCGGATAGAGACGCGCGAGCAGGAACACGCCGGCCTTCACCATCGTCGCCGAATGCAGATAGGCCGACACGGGTGTGGGCGCCGACATCGCGTGCGGTAGCCAGAAGTGAAAAGGAAACTGCGCCGACTTCGTGAACGCCGCGAACAGCGTGAGCAGCAGAATGGCCGGGTAGACAGGATCGTGCTGCACCTTGTCAAGCTGGGCGAGCACGTCGTTCAGCTCGTAGCTGCCGCATACGTGGCCGAGCAACAGCACGGCCGCAAGCAGCGCGAGACCGCCCGCGCCGGTGATGGTGAGCGCCATGCGTGCGCCGCGCCTTGCGTCGGGCCGCGATGGCCAGAAGCCGATCAGCAGGAACGAGACGAGGCTCGTCAGTTCCCAGAAGATGACGAGCAGCAGCAGGTTGTTCGACAGCACGATGCCGAGCATCGCGCCCATGAAGAGCAGTAGCAGCAGGTACAGACGCGGCAATGAATCGCTGCCGGCGAGGTAGTAGCGTGCGTAGATGAAGACGAGCAGGCCGATCGCGAGTACGAGCAACGCGAACATGAACGAGAGGCCATCGAGGCGCAGCGACAGCGCGAGGCCGATGTCGGGCATCCACTCATGGCGCCATTGCAGCACGTCGTGGTCGCCCATGCCCATGCGCTCGCTCAGCAGCAGCCCGCAGCCGAACAGCGCCGTCGCGAACGCGATCCAGGTGCAGAGCGCGGCGGCGCGCGGCCTCGTGAGCGCGATGAGCGCCGCGGCCATGAACGGAAGTAGGACGAGCCACCCCAGTACCATTCGATGCCCTCCGGTAGTTCGAGTGTCAGACGGTGTGGCTGGCCGGTGGGGAGTGGGCCGGAGTACCGCCAGCCGGGCGGCTGCCCACGGGGCACAATCATAGCCGCAAACAGGCCGGCAGTTCACATCGATACATCAAGCATAAATATACGCACTGCGAAGCGCGCGGCGAGCCCGACTGATGCCCAATCATGCCCATTGATGCGGACGCGCGTTCGATTTAACGCCCGTCGCGTGACATACGGCGCGCTGATGCACCGTAATCGGCAGACTTGACGATCAATCGAGGCGCCAAATTGAAAGGAACTGAACTGGATCTGTATGCAACTGAAGAGCCAGGCCACAATCTGGCTTTCAATCTTTTCGATGGCACATGGGTGTCCGATGTGCCCGGGCTACGGTTTAGGTATGGCGCCCCATTTCGACGATGGGCGTCTCCACTGATTCGAGATCGGCCTCCTTTGTGCATCTCCTCCGGTCTTGCTCTAAACTGGCGCCCGCCCAACCCACGCCCCGATGCGCCCCGTCACGAGCAACAAACCCGATGCCCCCAGCCTCCATCGATCCCGCCGGTTCCCCGCATTTCAGCCTGCCGAAACATCCGCCGTTCCAGCGTTTCTGGTGCACCCGCATCCTGTCGTCGCTGTCGTTCCAGATGCTCGCGGTCGCGATGGGCTGGCATGTCTACGCGCTCACGCATAGCGCGTTCGCACTTGGCCTCGTCGGTCTCGCGCAGTTTCTGCCGATGTTCCTGCTGACGCTCGTCGTCGGCCATGTCGCCGATCGTTACGATCGCCGCCGCATCGCCGCCGTCTGCCAGAGCCTCGAAAGTGTCGCTGCATTGCTGTTCGCGATCGGCACCTTCGGCGGCTGGATCAGCGCGCCTGTTATCTACGTGCTGGCCGCCTGCGTCGGCGCGTCGCGCGCGTTCGAATCGCCGGCCGTGGCGTCGCTGCTGCCGGCCGTGGTGCCGCGCGGCTATCTGCCGAAGGCGACCGCGTGGGCGACGTCCGCCAATCAGACCGCGCAGATCGCCGGGCCCGCGCTCGGTGGTCTGCTGTACGGCATCGGTCCCGGTGCCGCGTATCTCGCGTGCACGCTGACGTTCGCGGCGGCGGCCGCGTCGGTGTGGAGCATTCCGTTGCAGATGAAGCCGGCGAGCCGCGCGCCCGTCACGCTCGAATCGATCTTTTCGGGCATCGCGTTCATTCGTCGCGAGCCGGTGATTCTCGGCGCGCTGTCGCTCGATCTGTTCGCGGTACTGTTCGGCGGCGCGACCGCGTTGCTGCCGATCTTCGCGCGCGACGTGCTGCACGCGGGCCCGCTCGGTCTCGGCCTGTTGCGCTCGGGCACGGCGATCGGCGCGCTCGCGGGCACGATCTGGCTCGCGCATTTTCCATTGCGCAACCGGCCCGGCGCGGCGATGTTCGGCGGCGTGATCGCGTTCGGCATCGCGACGATCGTGTTCGGGCTGTCGCATCAGTTCCTCGTGTCGTTGTTCGCGCTGATGGTGCTCGGCGCGTCGGACACGATCAGCGTGGTGGTGCGGCTGTCGCTCGTGCAATTGCGCACGCCCGATGAAATGCTCGGCCGCGTCAGCGCGGTCAATTCGTTGTTCATCGGGACGTCGAATCAATTGGGCGAGTTCGAATCGGGCCTGACCGCGGGATGGTGGGGCGCGCAGCCCGCGGTGCTGGTCGGCGGTGTCGCGACGATCGCGATCGCGCTGTTGTGGATGCGGCTCTTTCCCGAACTGCGGCACACGCGCACGCTCGAGCGCGAAGAGGCGCTCGCGGCGAGCGCCTGATTGCCAGGGCCTGTGCGCCAATGCCTGATCAATGACACTACGAGGAGACGAACCGCATGAGCCAGTCCGAACTGCACCCCGCCGCGCCGGTCGCGGCGACGATCTATCGTGGTGAATCCGTCGAGAACACGCATCTCGCGCACGTCGCGGTCGTCGATGCGGACGGTCGTCTGCTGTATTCGTTCGGCGACGCCGCGCGCATGACGCTCGCGCGTTCCGCGGCGAAGCCGGCCCAGGCGCTCGCGGTGCTCGAAACCGGCGCGCTCGAGCGTTGCGGTTTCGACGAAGCCGATCTCGCGCTGATGTGCGCATCGCACAGCAGCGAGCCGCGTCATATCGAACGCACGCGCGGCATGCTCGCGAAAGCGCAGGCGAGCGAGGCCGATCTGCGTTGCGGCGGTCATCCGCCGCTATCGGATGCGGTGTACGTCGACTGGATCCGGCGCGGCTTTACGCCCACCGGCGTGTGCAGCAACTGTTCGGGCAAGCACGCGGGCATGCTGGCCGGCGCGCGTTCGATCGGCGCGGCGCTCGCCGGCTATGAACTGCCCGGGCATCCGTTGCAGGTGCGTGTGAAGCAGACGGTCGCGAGCGTCTGCGATCTGCCCGACGAGGGCGTGCAATGGGCGATCGACGGCTGCAATCTGCCGACGCCGGCGTTTGCGCTCGACCGGCTCGCACGTCTGTTCGCGAAACTCGCGGCGGCGCAGGATCAACAGGAAACCGAAGCCGCCGCGACGACGCCGCGCGCGGCCGCGCTCGCTCGCATCTATCGCGCGATGACGTCGTACCCGGAACTGGTCGGCGGGGAGGGGCGCTTCTGTACGCTGCTGATGCAGGCTTTCGATGGCGCGCTGGTCGGCAAGGTCGGCGCGGACGGCAGCTATGCGATCGGCGTACGCGCATCGCGGCAGACCGCGCGGCTCGGCGCGAAGGGCGCGCTAGGCATCGCGCTGAAGATCGAGGACGGCAATCCCGCCGTGCTCTACGCGGTCACCGCCGAGTTGCTCGCCGTGCTCGATATCGGTACGCCTGAACAACGCGCGGCGCTCGACGGCTTTCATGCGCCGCAGCGGCTCAACACGATGGGCGTCGAGATCGGCCGGATGGACTTCTCGATCGAGCTTGCCGCGCATCGTTGAGCGCGGCGACCCGATTCACTGCTCGACACCCCAGACCTCAAGCCGCCGTCTTCGCCGGCGCGGCACCCAGCGCACCACGGATCGCGTCGGCGAGCTCGCTCGCCGCGAACTTCGCGACATAGCCGTTGGCGCCCGCGTTCTTCACATGCGCCTCATTGGCCGCGCCCGTCAGCGACGAGTGAATGATCACCGGAATATCGCGCGTGCGTTCATCGGCCTTGATCTGGCGCGTCAGCATGAAGCCGTCCATCTCCGGCATCTCGAGATCGGTTAGTACCAGCGCGATGGTGTCTTTCGCGCGCGCGCCGTTTTTCTGCGCTTCGCGCGCGACCTGCTGCAGCGTCTGCCACGCTTCCTCGCCGGTCTTCGTCATGATGTAGTCAGCGCCGATCGCGGCGAGCGCCTGTTCGATCAGCTTGCGCGCGAAGCCGGAGTCGTCGGCGGCGAGGATCTTCGCGCCGCGGCGGATGCCGAGCGCCTGGCCGACCGAGGCCGGATCGACGCTCGGATGCTGCGACGGGAACACGTCGCGCAACACCTGCTCGACGTCGATCACCTGGGCGAGCCGCGAGTCGCCGGTATTGCCGTCGATGCGCGCGATGCTCGTGACGAGCTTGCCGCCCGCCGAGCCATCGGCCGACAGCACCTGGTTCCATTCGAGTCGCACGATGTCGTCGACTTCCTCGACCGCGAAGGCCTGCGTCGAACGCGCGAACTCGGTGACCAGCAGGATGTTCAGGCCGCGCGTCGGCTCGCAGCCCATCAACCGCGGCAGATCGATCACGGGGATGATCTGCCCGCGAATGTCGACCGCCCCCATCACGTAAGGCGACGATCCGGCGATCGGCGTGACGGTCGGCATCGTCGAGATTTCGCGCACCTTGAACACGTTGATCCCATACAACTCGTGCGCGTCGCTGCCCGGCACGTGGCCGAGGCGGTATAGCAGCAGCTCGAACTTGTTGGAGCTCGTCAGGTTGCTGCGTTCGGTGTGGCGCTCGTGATTGGCACGGTGGTCGTCTGCCATCGGAATCGTTCTCCAGAATTGCGGTGCTGAGCGGTGCTGAGCGTGCCTGTATCTGGTTATCGGCGCCGATGGCGAAAAATTCAGCACCGCGTGGCAGCGTCGAGCGGCGCGCGCGATTCACGCGAATACGGCAAACGTGTGCGCATTCATATGAGGGTTACCTAAGGTTACAGAAGCGACAGCAGCGTTTCACCTGCCCGACGGCGTGGCTTCTAGAATCGGCAGCGATAAAAGCGTGGCGCCGCGCTGGGCTCGCAAGCAGTCCGCAGCGTTTTGGATCGCACGCTTCGTTCGCGGCGCACACGTGTCCGTCGTTTTGCTTTCAGATGCTTTCACCTCAAGGAGAACGTATGATCCGCCTGCCTTCCGTCCCTTCCGTCGCTTTGGCCCGCATCGCCGCCGCTGCCTGCTTCGGTGGTCTTCTGACGGCTGCCTCGGTGGCCAGCGCGCAGAGCGCCGCGTCCACGGACACGGGCCGCCTGCATGCCGCCGACCAGACCTTCATCGCGGACGGCACGCAAGCCGTCGCGACGCAGCGCGATGCCGCGCGTATCGCCACCGCGCGTTCGGCCGACCGCGACGTGAAGGCCTTTGCCGAGCGCGTGTCGAGCGACGACGCGAAGATCACCGACGCATTGCGCGCGGCGAGTCCGCGCGGTGTCGACGTGCCGAAGAACGATCCCGATGCGGCCGTGCTCGCAAGCATCAATCACCTGCGCGGCGCGGACTTCGACAAGGTGTACATCGAGCAGGTCGCGCTCGCGGGTGAACAGAAGGCGCTGTCCGCTTTCCAGGCGGAAATCGCCGCGGGCCGCGACGAGCAGTTGAAGGCCGCCGCGAAACAGGCGCTGCCGACGATCCAGCAGCACTATGCGATGGCGCAGGATCTCGCGAAGCGCAAGCATCTGTCCGTGGCCGCGCAATAGGCGGCGTCACGTCGCTACGCGGCAGCGGCGGTACTTGGAATCCGGGCTTTTCGGCGATAATCGTGCGCTTCATCCGACGATTCTTCGCGCCTTCGATTTCAGGTACCGCATGAGCAAGCCAGCCAGTCTGCCGCAACAGTTGGACCATCTGCTTCGACAAGCCGTCGCGCTCCAGCAGAACGGCGCGCTCGTCGAAGCCGAGGAGTTGTATCGCGAGATACTCGAACTGAAGCCGAAGCATGGCGACGCGTTGCGCTGGCTCGGCGAACTCGCGCTGCAAACCAGCCGCTTGCAGGAAGGTGTCGATCTGCTGAAGAAGGCGCTCGTGGTCAACGCGAGACAGCCGGCCGTGCATTCGAATCTCGCCTATGCGCTGAACGCGTTGCAGCGCCATGACGAAGCGCTCGCGTGTGCCGAGCGGGCGCTCGCGATGCAACCGAAATTCGCCGATGCGTTGAACAATCGCGGCAACGCATTGGCGGCGCTGAACCGTCCGCTCGACGCGCTCGCGAGCTACGAACGCGCGCTTTCGCTCGTGCCGGAGTTTGCGCCGGCGTGGAACAATCGCGCCTGCGTGCTGCGCGATCTCGGCCGCTATGCCGATGCGCTCGATAGCTGCGACCAGGCGCTCGCGTTGCAGCCGAACTATCCGGATGCATGGAGCAATCGCGGCAACGTGCTCGGCGATCTGAACCAGCCGCACGAAGCGCAGCGCTGCTACCAACGCGCGCTGGAACTTGCGCCTGCTTTCGTCGATGCATGGAACAACCTCGGTCTCGCGCAGATCGATCTGAATCAGCGCGAACAGGCGTTGTCGAGCTATCAGCGCGCGCTTGCGTTGAATCCGGCGTCGGTCGAAACGCACTGGAACCAGGCGCTGTGCCTGCTGCAAATGGGCCGCTTCGATACCGGCTGGCGCGAATACGAATGGCGTTGGGAGCGCAGCCGCATCAAGGCCGGCAGGCGCGCGTTCACGCAGCCGCTGTGGCTCGGCGATGTTCCGCTCGACGGCAAAACGATCCTGCTGCATGCGGAGCAGGGCCTGGGCGACACGTTGCAGTTCTGCCGCTATGCGCCGCTCGTTGCGATGCTCGGCGCGAAGGTCGTGCTCGAAGTGCCGGGCGCGTTGTTGCGATTGCTGTCGACGCTCGATGGTGTCGATCAATTGATCGAAGCGGGGCAGCCGTTGCCGTCGTTCGATTGTCATTGCCCGCTGCTGAGCTTGCCGCTTGCGTTCGACACGAACGAAGCGAGCATTCCGGCGGCGACGCCGTATCTTTTTGCGCAGCCGGCGGCCGTCAGCGAATGGCGTGAGCGGATCGAACGCGACGGCAACATCAACGCGGATGCCAACGCAATCAGGCCGCTGAAAGTCGGCCTCGTCTGGGCCGGCGAGAACCGCGCGCATATCGCCGAGCTGCGCAAGATCGACGCGCGTCGGTCGCTCACGTTCGAGCAACTCGCGCCGCTCCTCGAGGTGCCGAACGTTCGCTTCTTCAGCGTGCAGAAGGGCGCGGCCGCACCGCAATTAGCCGAAAGCGCCTACGCTGAACGCGTCGCCGATTACACCGGGCTGCTGCACGATTTCGCCGATACCGCCGCGCTCGTCGCCAGTCTCGATCTGGTGATTTCGGTCGACACGTCCACTGCGCATCTGGCCGGCGCGCTCGACAAACCCGTCTGGATTCTGAACCGCTTCGACACCTGCTGGCGCTGGTTCCTCGAACGCAGCGACACGCCGTGGTATCCGTCCGCACGTCTGTTCCGTCAACCGGCGCTCGGCGATTGGGGCAGCGTGATCGATGCCGTGCGCGATGCATTGACGGATCTGAGCGCGTCGCCTTCGTGACGCCGTTTGGCGGACACGCGTAGACTGAACCTCCGTTCATCGACGGCAATGCCACGGAGAGTTCTTCAATGGAATACAGACATCTGGGTGCATCGGGTTTCAAGGTGCCGGTGCTGAGTCTCGGCACCGGTACGTTCGGCGGCAAGGGTGAATTTTTCCAGGCGTGGGGCGCGACCGACGTCGCCGAAGCGCGGCGTCTGATCGACATCTGTTTCGACGCGGGCGTCACGATGTTCGACACCGCCGACATCTATTCGAAGGGCGCGTCCGAGTCGGTGCTCGGCGAGGCGCTGAAGGGCAAGCGCGACAAGGCGATCCTGTCGACCAAGGCGACGTTTCGTTTCGACGACGATCCGAACGGCGTCGGCTCGTCGCGCTTCCATCTGATCCAGGCGGTCGATTCAGCGCTCAAGCGTCTGCAAACCGATTACATCGACCTGTTCCAGCTGCACGGCTTCGACGCGAAAACGCCGATCCCCGAAATGCTGTCCACGCTCGACGACCTCGTGCGCGCGGGCAAGATCCGCTATATCGGCGTGTCGAATTTTTCCGGCTGGCATCTGATGAAGTCGCTCGATATCGCCGACCGTTACGGCTATCCGCGCTATGTCGCGAATCAGACCTACTACTCGCTGGTCGGGCGCGACTACGAGTGGGAGCTGATGCCGCTCGGCGTCGACCAGGGCGTCGGTGCGGTGGTGTGGAGTCCGCTCGGCTGGGGGCGCCTGACCGGCAAGCTCAAGCGCGGCCAGCCGCTGCCGGAGACGAGCCGTCTGCACAAGACCGCCGACATGGGGCCGCCGGTGCCGGAAGACTATCTGTTCCGCGTGCTCGACGCGCTCGACGAAATTGCCGCCGAAACCGGCAAGACCGTGCCGCAGATCGCGCTGAACTGGCTGCTGCAACGGCCGACCGTCGCGACGCTGCTGATCGGCGCGCGCAACGAGGAGCAACTGCGGCAGAACCTCGGCGCGGTCGGCTGGAATCTGACGCCGGACCAGGTCGCGAAGCTCGATGCGGCCAGCACGGTGCGCCCCGCGTATCCGTACTGGCATCAGGAAGGCTTCGCGGAACGCAATCCCAAGGCGGTTTGAGCGGCGGGTCGACCACGTTTCAGGCGCCGCAGCCGGGGCATCCCATCAGGCCAAACCGCCATTGGCCCGCAATACCTGCCCATTGACCCAACCCGCATCCGGGCCGACCAGAAACGCGACCACGCCCGCCACGTCTTCCGGCTCGCCGAGGCGTTGCAGCGGCGGCATCTTCGCGAACGTCTCGATCTGCTCGTCGGTCTTGCCTTCGAGGAATAGCGCGGTCGCGATCGGTCCCGGCGCGACCGCATTCACTGTGATGTCGCGCCCGCGCAGTTCCTTCGCGAACACACGCGTGAACGCTTCGACGGCTGCCTTGGTCGCCGTGTAGATGCCATAGCCGGGCAGGTTCAGCGCGAGCACGCTGGTCGAGAAATTGACGACGCGCCCGCCGTCGTTCAGGCGCGCGGCCGCTTCGCGCAGCGTGTTGAAGGTGCCGCGCACGTTGATGTCGAAGGTTTGGTCGTAGAGTGCGTCGGGCGTGTCGGCGAGCGGCGTGGGCTTCATCACACCCGCGTTGTTGACGAGCACATCCACCTTGCCGAGTTCGCGTTCGGTGATCTCGAACATGCGACGCACGTCGTCGGGCTTCGACACGTCGGCTCGCACCGCGACCGCCTTGCCGCCAGCTTCGCGGATCGCACCGACGAGCGCGTCGGCTTCGCCCGCGCTCGATGCGTAGTTGACGGCGACCGCGTAGCCGTCCTTCGCGAGCCGCTGTGCGATCGCCGTGCCGATGCCGCGCGATGCGCCCGTGACGATGGCGACTTTCGGTTGTGAGTTCGTGCTCATGATTGGTTTCCTCATGGAAGGTGGTGAATCGGTGAAGTGAATCATGAACGCTTTGCGCTCAGAGATAATCCGGTTAGACTCGCCATCATCATTCCATTTGCTTCAATAATCCATCGATATGGACCGTTTCGAGGAAATGCGCGTATTCGTGCGGATCGCCGAGCGCCAGAGCTTCACGCGCGCCGCCGACGATCTGCAAATTCCGCGCGCGACCGTCACCAACCTGATGAAGCGCCTCGAGCAGCGGCTCGGCGCGCGGTTGCTCGAACGCACGACCCGCACGGTGCGGCTCACGCCCGACGGCGAAGCGCACTACCAGCGCTGCGTGCGCCTGATCGCCGATCTGGAGGAGGCCGAGGGGGCGTTTTCCAATCTCGCGCCGAAGGGGCTGTTGCGCGTGAACGTGCAGGGCACGCTCGCGCGGCACTTCGTGGTGCCGGCGCTGCCCGCGTTTCTCGCGCGCTTTCCCGACATCGAGCTGATGATCGGCGAGGACGACCGGCTCGTCGACCTCGTGCGCGAAGGCATCGATTGCGTGCTGCGCGCGGGCGTGCTGCAGGATTCGTCGATGGTCGGGCGGCGCGTCGCGCAACTGCAGCAGGTGACGGTCGCGAGTCCCGCGTATCTGGCCGCGTATGGCGAGCCGGCCGATCCTGACGCGCTGTCGACGCATCGCGCGGTCAACTACGTGTCGAGCGCGACCGGCAAGCCGGTGCCGCTCGAATTCCGCGTCGACGGGCGGGATACCGCGCTCGTGCTGCCGTCGGCGGTGTCGGTCAGCGGCGCCGAACTGTACACGGGCGCGGCCCTCGCCGGGCTCGGCATCGTGCAGGTACCGCGTTACCGCGTGGATGGCGAGCTGGCGGCGGGGCGGCTGCGGGTCATTCTGGCGGATTATCCGCCGCCGCCGATGCCGGTGTCGGTGCTGTATCCGCAGAACCGGCAGTTGTCGTCGCGCGTGCGAGTGTTCGCGCAGTGGCTGCGGGAGATTTTCGCGCCGGTGAACTGAGGGAGCGAAAACCGCAAAGTAATGCTTTTTCGTGGTTAACCACTGGACACGTGCGCCTCGCATAATGTCATTCTCAAGCGCACAGAAAGCCGCCCGTGATCGAGGGTGGACGCACAGAACGACCGGGGGATCTGATCATGAATCGTTTTCGTTCGCTAGGTGTGGCGACGGGCGCGGCGCAGTTCGCCAGTGCCGACATCCTCAGCCGGATGAGCACGGCGTCGCGCCGGCCAGGCGCCGCGCGCCCCTTCGATCTGATTTTCGAACCGCGCGCGTGGCAGGGGCCCGCCGCGCCCGAGGCGACGGACCCGCAGTTCAAGATCCACGTGTTCGACACGATGCGCGCGTTCGAAAAACGCGGCGTCGACGCGATCGTGCTGCCATGCTTTCTGAGCCATACCTTCATCGACGAACTCGCGGCCAACGTCACCGTGCCGGTCGCCAACATCATGACCGCGCTGTCCGCGCACGTGCGGCGCACCTATCCGTCGGCGCGCCGAATCGGCGTGCTAACGTCGGCGGCGATTCGCGCGAACGGCCTGTTCGAGCGCTACTTCGAAGCCGGGCAGTTCGACGTGTGCTATCCGCGCAACGACACCGGTTTCGACGGCGTGACGAGCGCCGTCTTTGGTGTCGGGGGCATCCGCGACGGGCGCCTGCACGGGCGGCCCGTCGAGCTGTTGCGCGCGGCGTGCGCGGATCTGGTCGCGCAGGACGTCGACGTGATCGTGCCGGGGCTCGCGGAGATCGGCCTCGTGCTGCGCGCGCTCGGCCGTATCGAGGTGCCGCTCGTCGATACGAACCAGGTGTATGCGCGCTATGTCGCGGCGGCGCAGTACACGCAGCCGGAGCGGACGTTCCGCCTCGGCGTGGTCGGCGGCATCGGGCCGGCCGCGACCGTCGATTTCATGGCCAAGGTCGTGCGCAACACGCCGGCCGCGCGCGATCAGGACCATATCCGGATCATGGTCGAGCAGAATCCGCAGATCCCCGACCGCACCGCGGCGCTGCTCGAGCGCGGCGACGATCCCACCCTCGCGCTGTACGCGGCCTGCAAGACGCTCGAGGACGGCGGCGCGGATCTGATCGCGATTCCGTGCAATACCGCGCATGCGTTCGTCGAGCGGCTCCAGCCGGCGCTGCGCGTGCCGATCCTCAATATGCTGACCTGTACCGCCGATTATCTGCGCGAGACCTTTCCGGGTCTGCGCGAAGTGGGCGTGCTGGCCACCTCGGGTACGCTCGCGAGCCGCGTCTACGAACAGGCGCTCGACGCGCGCGGCCTGGTGCAGATCGCGCCGTCCGCCACTGCGCAAGCGCGTCTGATGAACGCGATCTACGGCCCGCGCGGCGTGAAGGCGGGGCACGCGTCGGGCGAATGCTGCGAGGACCTCGCGGCGGCTGTCGACGATCTGCTCGCGCGGGGTGTGCAGGTCATCGTGCTCGCGTGCACCGAGTTGCCGTTGCTGTTGCGTGACCCGGTGCTCGCGTGTCCGGGCGGGCGGGTGGTGCGGCTCGTCGATCCGACCGAGGTGCTGGCGAGGCGTTGCGTCGCCTATGCGCTCGGCGACGGTGCCGCGCGCGGAACCCCGGCAGGTTGCGCAAAACCGGATGCGGCCGGGTGCTCGCGGGTTGAAAGCGCGCTCGGCTAGTCAGGCGGTGTGACCGCGGCGCAGCCGTTTGCGCATCGCGGCCGATCCGGAGATCGTGGCGCGTCTGCGCCCGTCATGGAAAACTGTATAAACATACAGTATAGTATCCCCCCACAGCCAGGCTTCCGGGCGCTCCTTGCGCCGACCCGGCTGCACCGAACTTGCGCGGTCGCGAGAGCCGGCCGTGAGAGGTGACCCACTCCTTCAGACGGTCGGAAAAATTGTCCTCCAACGACGCAACCCCTGACACCCTCGCTGACACTCCCCAAGGCGGCAACCCGAGCGGCAACAAGATCCAGGGCACGATCCGCATTCGCGGCGCCCGCCAGCACAACCTGAAAAACGTCGACCTCGACGTGCGCACCGGCGAAATGACGGTCGTCACGGGGCCGTCGGGTTCGGGCAAGTCGAGCCTCGTGTTCGACACGCTGTATGCGGAAGGCCAGCGCCGCTACGTCGAAACCTTCAGTGCGTACGCGCGCCAGTTCCTCGACCGGATGGATCGGCCACAGGTCGACCGCGTCGACGGCGTGCCGCCCGCCATCGCGATCGACCAGACCAACCCGGTGCGCAGCTCGCGCTCCACGGTCGGCACGATGACCGAGCTCAACGACCACCTGAAGCTGCTGTACGCGCGCGCGGCCGAGCTGTTCGACCGCCAGAGCGCGCACCTCGTGCGGCACGATACGCCGGAGACGATCTACGCGGAACTGCTCGAGCGCACCGCGCAGGAGGAGCCGCGGCTCGTCGTCACGTTCCCGGTCGAGCTGCCGGAGTCGGCGTCCGCGCAGGAGGTCGAGCAGTGGTTGTCGGCGAGCGGCTATACGCGCGTGCAGGCGCAGCGCGAAGTCGACTCGCCGACCGGCAAGCGCAAGTTGCTCGATGTCGTCGCCGACCGCTTCCGGCTGCGCTCGGTAGATAAAGCACGCGCGATCGAGGCGATCGAGGCATCGCTGAAGCGCGGCGGCGGGCGCGTCAATATTTACGTGCTGCCGGCTACCTCGGACGAGCCGCAGGCCGAAGCCGCCGAGCCGCGCATCTGGCGTTTCTCCACCGGCTTGCACAGCCCCGAAAGCGATCTGCGCTATGCCGATCCGCAGCCCGCGCTGTTCTCGTTCAACTCGGCCTATGGCGCTTGCGATGCCTGCCGCGGTTTTGGCCGCGTGATCGGCGTCGACCTCGGTCTCGTGATCCCCGACGCGCGCAAGACGCTGCGCGAAGGTGCGGTCAAGCCGATGCAGACGCCCGCGTGGAAGGAGTGCCAGGACGACCTGATGCGCTACGCGGCGAAAGCCGACATCCGCCGCGACACGCCGTGGGGCGAGCTTAGCGAGCGCGAACGCAACTGGGTCATCAACGGCTCGCCGGACTGGAACGGCAAGTGGCAGACGCATTGGTACGGCGTCAAACGCTTCTTCGACTATCTCGAATCGAAGGCGTACAAGATGCATATCCGCGTGCTGCTGTCGAAATACCGCAGCTACACGCCGTGCGAAACCTGCGGCGGCGCGCGTCTGAAAACCGAATCGCTGCTGTGGCGCCTCGGCAGCAAGGCCAACGCGAACCAGGTGCTCGCGCCCGCGCAACGCTTCATGCCGCGCGGCGTGAAGTGGTCGCGCGCGCAGCTCGAAGCGTTGCCGGGCCTGACCGTGCACGATCTCATGCTGATGCCGATCGAGCGCATCCGCCGCTTCTTCGACGACATCACGCTGCCGAGCGCGTTGCTCGACGACGCGCTGAAGCTGCTGCTCGCCGAAGTGCGCACGCGCCTCAAGTATCTATGCGACGTCGGTCTCGGCTATCTGACGCTCGACAGGCAAAGCCGCACGCTGTCGGGCGGCGAGGTGCAGCGTATCAACCTGACCACCGCGCTCGGCACGTCGCTGACCAAGACGCTGTTCGTGCTCGACGAGCCGAGCATCGGCCTGCACCCGCGCGACCTGAACCGCATCGTCGAAGCGATGCACCGGCTGCGCGACGCGGGCAATACGCTGGTCGTGGTCGAGCATGATCCGTCGGTGATGCTCGCGGCGGACCGGCTCATCGACATGGGTCCGGGACCGGGCGAGCGCGGCGGCTCGATCATTTTCGACGGCGCGCCCGAGGCGATTCGCTCGACCGGCACGCTGACCGGCGAGTACCTCGGCGGCCGGCGCCATGTCGCGGATGCCGCGCACTGGTCGCGTCGCGCGGTCGACGCGAGCACGCCGCGCATCGTGCTCGAAGGCGCGAGCGAGCACAATCTGCGCGACGTCACGGTCGAAATTCCATTGCAGCGGCTCGTGTGCGTGACCGGCGTGTCGGGTTCCGGCAAATCGACGCTGTTGCAGGACGTGCTGTACCCGGCGATGGCGCGCCACTTCGGGCTCGCCACCGAGGCGCCCGGCGCGTTCAAGGCGCTGAACGGCGCGGACCAGGTCACCGACGTCGTGTTCGTCGACCAGTCGCCGATCGGCAAGACCGCGCGCTCGAATCCGGCCAGCTACGTCGGCGCGTTCGACGAAATCCGCAAGCTGTTCGCGAAGGCACCGCTCGCGCAACAGCGCGGCTACGGCCCCGGCATGTTCAGTTTCAATTCGGGCGATGGCCGCTGCCCGACCTGTGGCGGCTCGGGCTTCGAGCACATCGAAATGCAGTTCCTCTCCGACGTGTACCTGCGCTGCCCCGATTGCGACGGGCGTCGTTATCGCGGGGAAATGCTGGAGGTGAAGATCGAGCGAGGCCAGCCGGCGCGCGCGTTGAGCATTGCCGACGTGCTCGAACTGACCGTCAGCGAGGCTGCCGCGTACTTCGCGAAGGACGCCGAAGTATTGCGCGTGCTGCAGCCGATCGTCGACGTCGGGCTCGAATACGTGAAGCTCGGCCAGCCCGTGCCGACGCTGTCGGGCGGCGAGGCGCAGCGGCTCAAGCTCGCGGGCTTTCTCGCGGAATCGGCACAGGCGCGCGGCGCACGCGGCGCGAAGCAGGTGATCGCGAAGCGTCTGTTCATGTTCGACGAACCGACCACGGGTCTGCATTTCGACGACATCGCGAAGCTGATGCAGGCGTTCGGCAAGCTGCTCGCGAGCGGTCATTCGCTGATCGTGATCGAGCACAATCTCGACGTGATCCGCGCGGCCGACTGGATCATCGACCTCGGTCCCGAAGGCGGCGACGGCGGTGGCCGCGTGTTGTGCGCGGGCACGCCGGACGAAGTGAAAGCGTGTGCCGAATCGCATACCGGCGAGGCTTTGCTGCAATACGACCGCGCGATGGATACCGCAGCCGCGGCGGAGCCCCAGGGCATCCCGCTGCAGAAGGCCCTGAGCGCGGCCCGCGCACGTCGCGCGATCGAAGGCGAGGACGTCGTGCGCATCGTCAACGCGCGCGAGCACAACCTGAAGGCGCTCGACGTCGACATTCCGCATGGCAAGTTCAACGTGATCACCGGCGTGTCGGGCTCGGGCAAATCGACGCTCGCGTTCGACATCCTGTTCCACGAAGGTCAGCGGCGCTACCTCGAATCGTTGAACGCGTACGCGCGCTCGATCGTGCAGCCAGCCGGCCGGCCCGAAGTCGATGCCGTGTACGGCATTCCGCCGACCGTCGCGATCGAGCAGCGGCTCTCGCGCGGCGGTCGCAAGAGTACCGTCGCGACGACCTCGGAGGTGTGGCACTTCCTGCGTCTGCTGTACGTGAAGCTCGGCTTGCAGCACTGCATCCACGACGGCACGCCGGTCACGTCGCAAAGCGCCGAATCGATCGCGGCGCAGTTGCTGCGCGATCACAAGGGCCAGCACGTCGGCTTCCTCGCGCCGCTCGTCGTGAACCGCAAGGGCGTCTACACCGACCTCGCGAAATGGGCAAAGGCGCGCGGCAATACGCATCTGCGTGTGGACGGCGAGTTCGTGCCGGTCGATCCGTGGCCGAAGCTCGACCGCTTCCGCGAGCACACGATCGAGCTGCCGGTCGCTGACCTCGTCATCTCGGCCGATCACGAAGCGGAGCTGCGCGAAGCGCTCGATCAGACGCTCGACATCGGTAAAGGCATCATGCATCTGCTCGCGCCGCTCGATGGTCTGCACGACGCGCTCAACGGCGGCGAGTCCACCGCGAAGCTCGGCGACGTGAAGGTGCTGTCGACGAAGCGCGCGTGTCCGGTGTGCGGCACGAGCTACCCCGAGCTCGATCCGCGCATGTTCTCGTACAACAGCAAGCATGGCTGGTGCACGAGCTGCGTCGGCACGGGGCTGTCGCTGACGCGCGAGCAGCGGGCCGCGTACGACGACACCGTCGTCGACGACGACAATCGCGGTCGCGAGCAGAGCCTGCCGTCGGAGGAGCAGGAACCGGAAGGACTCGTCGACGAGCCGTGTCCGGATTGCGCGGGCACGCGTCTGAATCCGGTCGCGCGCGCGGTCACGTTCGACTCGCAGGCGATCGTCGATGTCGCGCAATGGACCGTGTCCGACACGCGCGCGTGGATCGATACGCTGCAGATGACGGGCCGCGCCGCCGAAATCGCGCGCGACGTGGTCAGTGAAATCGGCAGCCGGCTGCAGTTCCTCGAAGAAGTCGGGCTCGGCTATCTGAGCCTCGATCGCGCGGCGCCGAGTTTGTCGGGCGGCGAAGCGCAGCGCATCCGGCTCGCCGCGCAGCTCGGCAGCAATCTGCAGGGCGTGTGTTACGTGCTCGACGAGCCGACCATCGGTCTGCACCCGCGCGACAACCAGATTCTGCTGAACGCGCTGCGCAAGCTCGGCGAGAAGGGCAATACGCTCGTCGTCGTCGAGCATGACGAAGATACGATCCGGCGCGCGGATCACATCATCGATATCGGGCCGGGCGCGGGCAAGCGCGGCGGCACGCTGATCGCGCAGGGCAGCGTCGCGGACCTGTCCGCGCAGCCCGATTCGCTGACCGGGCGTTTCCTCGCGCAGCCGATCGTACATCCGCTGCAGCCGCGTCGCGAGGTCGTCGCGGCAGGCAAGCGTGCGGCCGCGGTGCCGGAGAACTGGCTGACCGTGCATGGCGGCAAGCTGCATAACCTGCGCGACGTGACGGTCGGCATTCCGCTCGCGCGGCTCGTCGCGGTGACGGGCGTCAGCGGCTCCGGCAAATCGACGCTCGCGCGCGACGTGCTGATGACCAATCTGCTCGATGCGGTCGGGCGCTCTGTGTTGTCGTCTCCGGCCACGCGCCGCGCGCGCGCGGCCGCCGAGGAGAAGCCGGCCGCGAACCGGCGTTCGAGCGTGCTCGCGCGCTCGGCGCCGCGCGCGCCGCTGAACGTCACGCACATGTGGCAGGGCTGCGATTCGGTCACCGGCTGGGAGAGCATCGACCGGGTGCTGGAAGTCGATCAGACGCCGATCGGCAAGACGCCGCGTTCGTGTCCCGCCACCTACATCGGCGTGTGGGATGCGATCCGCAAGCTGTTCGCGGGCACGCTGGAGGCGCGCGCGCGCGGCTATACCGCGTCGCGTTTCTCGTTCAACACGGGCGAGGGCCGCTGCCCCGCATGCGAGGGCCAGGGTGTGCGCACGATCGGCATGAGCTTCCTGCCCGACGTGAAGGTGCCGTGCGACGTCTGCCACGGCCAGCGCTTCAATCCGGAGACGCTCGCGGTCACGTGGCGCGGCAAGAACATCGGCGATGTGCTGACCATGGAAATCGACGAAGCGGTCGAGTTCTTCGCGTCGATTACGAACATCGGACATCCGCTGCAACTGATGAAAGACGTAGGGCTCGGCTATCTGACGCTCGGTCAGCCATCGCCGACGCTGTCGGGTGGCGAGGCGCAGCGCATCAAGCTCGTCACCGAGCTGAGCAAGGTGCGCGACGACATCACGCGGCGTGGCCAGAAGCCGCCGCACACGCTGTACGTGCTCGACGAGCCAACGGTCGGCCTGCACATGGCGGACGTCGCGAAGCTGATTCGCGTGCTGCATCGGCTCGTGGATGGCGGGCATAGCGTCGTCGTCATCGAGCACGATCTCGACGTGATCGCCGAGGCGGACTGGATCATCGACCTCGGTCCTGAGGGCGGCGTGGGCGGCGGTACGATCGTTGCCGCGACGGATCCGGAAAGCCTGTCGCGCGTGGCCGCGAGTCACACGGGCGTGGCTTTGCGGCCGGTGCTCGCGCGCGCGGCCGCTGCTGCGACGCTGGCCGGCGAAGGGACGAATGGCTGAGGCACGGTGACGAGCGGTGGCGCGGCCGTTGCGCGCCGCGATTCGGTTCCCCAGCCGACTGTTTGCTCACATTCCCAGGCGCGCGCATCAGGTATGCCGTTGCAACTTCGCAGGTTGCAACGGCCGGCGCCTCGTCGCGTGTCCGCCACACATGATTGCTGCGCTGCATCAATCATCCGAGGTTCGATCAACGCGGCGCGTGCGAGCGTTTAAATCATACGAAAGGGGCCGGCGATGTTTCAAAATAGAAACATTTTTAGAACCGCCGATAAATAAGCATTTGGATATTAATTTGTGGCCCGGAGCGAATGCCACGGAAATACCTAATGCCGCGGGCAATAAATTTACGCTTTGCGAATAAACTACCGAATTGCCCGGACATAATCGGGCGATAAGCAGTTCACAATTGAAACATTTTTGGACCGCGCAAGAAACGTACTCGGTAACGCGGAATGGCCAGGCTTCGCATTACCGGCAACTTTGTCCGAATGCGCGAGAGTGCCGTCCATCAAGGCGTTGCGGTAAGATCTCCCCAGGTTCTTCGCGCGGCTTGCATAGTTGTCCGGCCTGCCCCGCGCTCATATCAATCGCTGAATAACCGCTTTTCCTCAGACAGGGGCTGTCGTGATGAAATTCGTTTTTCAAATTTACTATAGCGATCCATTCCGCTAACATCACGCTTAATCTCTTATGCGGCGTTGGTCTGTTTTTCCGCCGTAATAACGCATTTTCTCGTTCCGTCTGATGGCGGGGCAAATCGGGGTCCGCAACGTATGACCGTTTGGGGAAGATCATGCCGCACATGCACCTTGATACAACGAGAATTACGTGGCTACACACGCCCACTTTGAACGTCCGTACTGCAGCGCGGCGAATCGGCATTCTGCTGTTCGACGGCTTCTGGCTGCTCGGCCCCGGTACCGTCGTGGAAATGTTCCAGACCGCCAATGAGTTTGCGGGCACACGAGCGGGCGAGGATCCGCCCTACGAAGTGCAGTTCCTGTCGATGGACGGCGGCAATGTCGCCAGCTCGTCGTCGGCGCGCATCTGGACTGACCGCATCGACACGCGCTTTGGCGGCGGTTTCGACGTGCTGTTCATCGCTGGCGGCTACGGCGCCCACGTGGCCGCGCGCGACGAACGCCTGCTGAACTGGCTGCGCGCCGTGCAGTCGCGCACACGCGCGATCGAAACGATCGGCGAGGGGCGCCTCGTGCTCGAAGCGGCCGGCCCGACCGAGCATGACGGCCTGATGAGCCGCTATCCGGGCGCGAGCGCGAGCGAAGGCGCGTTCAGCGCGGCCAACGACCGTCACGACTGCGCCCGCAGCGCGCTGATGTTCATCAAGCGCGACCTGGGCGCCGAGCTCGCGCGCAGCGTCGCCGATCGCGTGATGCCCGGCATGGCTGCGACGTGGGTACCGCTGCCGGCCGAGGGCGGCACGCTGAGCGTCGCCGAAAAGATTCGCGCGGCCGCGCGCTGGATGGAGGCCAACTGCGATCGTCCGGTCTCGGTCGCCGATGCCGCGCAGGTCGCCGCAATGAGCGAGCGCAATTTCCTGCGCCGTTTCAAGCACGAGATGCAGGTCACGCCGTCGGACTATCTGCTGCAGGTGCGGCTGCGTATCGCATGCAACTTCCTGACCGAGACCGAATTGCCGGTCGACAAGATCGCGCGTCGCAGCGGCACCGGCAACGGCGACCGTCTCGCGAAAATTTTCCGCAAGCGTATGGCTTTGTCGCCAACCGAGTATCGCGCCCGCAGCCGGGCGGCCAGTGAGGCGTAGCATGTATCTTTAGCATGCGATAGGGCGCCCGCGTTGCGGGCGCGCCTCGTCTGTCGGACGCGGTCGCGAGAGCGGCCGTATGTTCGCTGGCCAGCCTTTTTACGAGCACAGTGGCGATGGGCAACAGGGTCATTGCGACGGCATTGCCGGAGGTGAAACTCATCGAGCCGGAAGTGTTCATCGACGAGTTCGGCTTCTGCTTCGAGAGTTTCAGCGCGGACGAGTTTTCGGACGACGTCGCGCAAGGTTTCAACTTCGTGCAGGACCGCCATCTGCGCGCCGTGCACGGCGTGCTGCGCGGCTTGCACTACCAGGTGCAGCGTCCCCAGGGGAGGCTGCTGCGCGTCGTGCGCGGCGAGATCTTCGATGTCGCGGTCGACGTGCGCCTGAACTCACCGAACTTCGGCAAATGGAGCGGCGAGCATCTGAGCGAAGCCAACCAGCGGCAGATCTGGGTGCCGCCCGGTTTCGCGCACGGCTTCGTCGTGCTGTCCGATGTCGCCGAATGCATGTGGAAGACCACCGAGTACTGGTTCCCCGAGCTCGAGCGCTGCCTGCTGTGGTCCGATCCCGACATCGGCATCGATTGGCCGATCGATTTTCAGCCCATCCTCGGCAGCAAGGATGCGGCGGGCCGTCGTCTGTACGAGGCCGAGAACATCTCGTGAACGACGGCTGATCGGCCTGAGTATTTACGACATTTTTGCTCGAGACGCTCACGGGCCAACCCTGCACTTCGGTGCGTGGATCAAACCATCGAGACGACCCGCGAGCGCGTGCTGCGCGGCGATTGCCATGTCGCGGTGTATGAAGGACACATCGTCGGCACGATGACACTCCATGCTTCGGAGGGCGAAGCATCGCGCGAGAAGAAAAGCAGAGTTGAAGCGCCCGATGCTTCTGCAACTATTGCAATATGCTGCGGCAAGTATTGCAACGGCGACAGCAGCCGCGCAAACGTCAACGCGGCACCCACGCAGCGTGGCCGGTTCGCATCGGGCGAGGGTGAATTCACCGAACGCTGTATGCAGCCGTCAGCGTCGGATCACGCCCATCAGCAGGGTGACGAGGAAGATCACCAGGAAGATGAAGAACAACACCTTGGCGATTTCGGTTGCGCCCGCGGCAATGCCTCCAAAGCCGAACACTGCGGCGATGATGGCGATGATGAAGAAAATCACAGCGTATCGAAGCATGGTGCCTCCACCGGTGGATTGTTGAAATGACGTTTGAACGGCGCCCCGTTGCGTACGTCACGCGGCTTCACGGGTGAGATGCCGGCGAGCGGAATTCAGCAATAGATGTGCCATCGCCTGATTGCCGCCAACGTTTGCGGAAGGGCTGCCTGGCGGTAAGCGAAATTGCCGTTGAACCCGCGCTAACGTTTGCACCCCTCGTCACTGGGCGCGCAACCATGCCAACCATGGTGCGGACACGTAGAACGCGTTGCGCCTCACCCACCCAACCAGCGATACGCAAGCGGCCCGCACAACACGCCCCACGTCAGCGCACACATCAGCAGCGCAATGGTCACGGCCGCGCTGCCACAGTCTTTCGCACGTTTTGACAATTCATGCCGCTCGAACGAGATCCGGTCGATGGCGGCCTCGATCGCCGAATTCAATAGCTCCACCAGCAGCACGAGCAGCACCGATCCGATCAGCAGCACGCGCGCGATGGCGTCGACCGGCATCAGGAACGCCGTCGGCACGAGGATAGCCGCGAGCGCGGCTTCCTGACGGAACGCGCTTTCCACACGCAATGTCGCGACGATGCCGGCATACGAATGCCGCAGCGCGAACAACCCGCGCAGCGGACCGCTGCGCTTGGCGGGCGGCGCGATGGGTGAATGAGCGGGGGAATCGGCAGGATCGGCCATGTGTCGGGATGACTTCGAGTGCGGCAAATGACTGCGGATCTTACAAGATGTCAACAACGTTGCAAATTGTGATATCGTGGCGCCGCCCAACAGCGGCAGGCACCTGCACCTTCTTGCCTGACCGGCCGGCTTCGAAACATAAACAGAACGCATCACCGGTTAGGGCTGCTGCCGATTGCGCTCAGGTGTTGGCCAACCCGGTTGGCCAACCCGTCGCTCGTTGCGCTCAAGGTTTCGCCGGATTTTCCGTATACCAGGCATAGCGCGCCGCCGCCTGTTTCGCCTGCTGCGCGCGCCCGCCAGTCCGTTTTCAACTTCGCGCGCTCGCGCGGCAGACCGGATTCGCACCGTAGTTGGCGCACTCGAGCGCGCACGGTCGAGGTCCAACAAGCTGAGCTGTTCATGAAACCAGTTGTGTCGTTTTGCCTTTCGCTGACCGCCGTTGTCGGCGCGTTGTATGCCGTCGGCTCGGGCGCCGCGCCATCGGTGCCTGTCGTCGTCGCGGCCGCGAATGCGCCGAGCGCGCCCACTGTCGCCGGCGCGAGCGCCGTCACCGCCAACGTCAACCCGCACTACCTCGACAACGACGCCAGCGTCCCAACGCCGGCATCCGGCTCCAGCACATCGCGCGTTTCATTCGCGACCCTGGGCGCGTATCAGCCGTTGACGCTGCGCGGCGTCGAAGACGCGCGCACCGTCAATCTCGGCGTGCGGCTCGATCGCGTGGTCACGGCCGCGCGCCTGCGCTTGCGCTACACGTATTCGCCGTCGCTGGTGTTTGCGATGTCGCATCTGAAGGTGTCGATCAACAACGAAGTGGTCGCGACCGTGCCGTTCGATCGCGAGCACGCCGGCAAGCTCGTCACACAGGACATCGCGCTCGATCCGCGTTTTCTGACCGACTACAACCAGATCGGTCTGCGCCTGATCGCGCATTACACGCTCGAGCATTGCGAAGACCCAGAGAACTCCGCGCTGTGGGCCGACGTGAGTCCGTCGAGCGAATTCATCGTCGATACCGCGCCGATCCGTTTGCCCGACGATCTCGCACTGCTGCCCGCGCCGTTCTTCGATCACCGCGACGCGAGCCGGCTGCGTCTGCCGTTCGTGCTGCCGGCCGGCGCCGACAACGCGACGCTGCGCAGCGCGGGCGTGCTCGCCTCGTGGTTCGGCGCGCAGGCCGATTACCGGCAGGCGCGCTTTACGGCGCTGTCGACGTTGCCCACCGATTCGCACGCGGTCGTCGTCGCGCGCAGCGAGCAGTTGCCCGCCGGCCTCACGCTGCCGCCGATCAACGGTCCGATGCTGATCGTCGCCGACAATCCCGTCGCGCCGAACCGCAAGCTGCTGATCGTGACCGGCCGCAGCGCCGCCGAAGTCGATCAGGCGAGCACCGCGCTCGTGCTCGGCACGACCGCGCTCGCGGGGCCCGCGGTGCGCATCACGCAGTTCGCCGCCGGCGCGCCGCGCAAACCGTACGACGCGCCGCGCTGGCTGCCGGTCGACCGGCCGGTCGCGTTCAAGGAGCTGGTCGACGATCCGTCGCAACTGCAGGTGCGCGGCAGCTCGCCAGACGCGATCCGCCTCAACCTGCGCGTGCCCGCCGATCTGTACTCGTGGAACGGCGCGGGCGTGCCGCTGAATCTGAAGTACCGCTACACGGCGCCGACCGTGCAGAATAATTCGGCGCTCGCGGTGCAGATCAACGAGCAGCTGGTCAAGTCGTACCGGCTCGCGCTCGCGACCGCCGACGACGCGCAGGGCCGCCTGCAACTGCCGGTGCTGTCGAACAACGGCAACCGCTCGACGAGCGCGCTCGACATTCCCGCGTTTCGGATCGGCAGCTCGAACCAGTTGCAGCTGCGCTTCAATCTCGATTCGCAGAAGACCGGGTTATGCCAGGGCGTCGCCACGAATCCGGTGCAGGCCGCGGTCGATCCCGATTCGACGATCGACTTCTCCGACTTCGTCCACTTCGCGCAGATGCCGAACCTCGCGTTCTTCGCGAACAGCGGCTTTCCGTTCACGCGCTACGCGGACCTGTCGCAAACGGCTGTCGTGATTCCCGAGCATCCCGCGCCGCAGGAGCTCGAAAGCCTGCTGACGATGCTCGGCCACATGGGGCAGTGGACCGGCTATCCGGCGCTGCGCGTACAGGTCGCGCGGCCGCGCGAGCTCGCGCAGCTGAGCGGCAAGGATCTGCTCTTGATCGGCGGCGACGGCTCGGCGCCGTGGCTCGCGCGCTGGCCGCATGCGTTGCCGCTGACGATGGGTGCCCAGACCGGTGACACCGATGGATCGAGCCCGCTCGCGCGCACCTCGTTCGCGGTCGACGAGCAGTGGCGCAGCGGCGCCCGGCGCAGCGGCGCGCATCGGCCGGATGGCGGCGCGCGCATCGAACGCGACGGACCGCTTGCCGCGCTGATGGGCTTCGAATTGCCGGGCAGCCACGGACGCAGCGTCGTCGCGCTGACCGGCTCCGATCAACAGCAGCTGCCGCAACTGCTCGACATGCTCGAAAAGCCGGACCGCATCGCGCAATTGCAGGGCGACCTCGCGTTGCTGCGCGATGGCAAGGTGGACAGCATGCGCGTCGGCGACACCTATCTGGTCGGCTACGTGCCCTGGTATGCGCGGTTGTGGAGCAAGGCGATGCAGCATCCGGTGCTGCTCGGCGTGCTCGGTGCGCTCGCCGGCTTGCTGCTCGCGATCGGCGCGTTCACCGCGTTGCAGGAACTGGCCGCGCGGCGCCGGGGAGTCTGATCGATGAGTCAGGCGAAGGGCGGGATGCTGCGGCGGGCAGCGCGCGGCGGCTTGGGCGTGCGAGTTGATGCCCGTGCTGGGGTGAGCGTTGAAAGTGGCGCGGGCCTGCGCGCGAGGGTCGCGAGCAGCCTCGTGCGAACAGCGGCGAGGATGCCAGCGGCGCTGTCAGCCGCGGTGCTTGCCACGATGCTGACGCTTGCGAGCAGTCACGACGCGTTCGCCACGCAAGCGTTAGAGCCGAGCCGCGCCGACCTCGCCGCTTGCACCGCCGCACCCTGGCCGGGTTGGCAGCAATTCAAGCGCGATTTCCTTTCCGCCGATGGCCGCGTCATCGACGTCGGCTCGCCCGACGAGCGCACGGTGTCTGAGGGGCAATCGTACGCACTGTTTTTCGCGCTCGTCGCGAACGACCGCGCGGCCTTCGACACGATCCTGCGCTGGACCGAGCAGCATCTCGCTCAGGGCGACCTGACCGCGCGCCTGCCGGCGTGGCTGTGGGGCCGTTCATCCGACGGCAACTGGGCAGTGCTCGACGCGAATGCGTCCTCGGATGCCGACCTGTGGATCGCCTATGCGCTGCTCGAAGCGGGCGACGCATGGCGCGAGCGCAGTTACACGGCGCGCGGCGCGGTGCTCGCCCGGCGCGTGCTCGAAGAGGAAACGGCCAACGTGCCGGGGCTCGGCCTGACCTTGCTGCCGGGCCCGGTCGGCTTTCATCCGGACGCGGACGTGTGGCGCGTCAATCCGAGCTACACGCCGCCGCAGGTGCTGCGCGGCCTTGCCACGCGGCTGCCCGGCGATCCGCGCTGGCCGCGTTTGCTCGCGAGCACGAGCCGCATCCTGATCGACACCGCGCCGCATGGCTTCGCGCCGGACTGGGCGTTGTACCGCGCGCGCCGCGGCTTCGCGCCCGACGCGCAGACCGACGCCGAGAGCGCCTACAACGCGATTCGCGTGTACCTGTGGGCCGGCATGCTCGACCGGCGCGATCCGCTCGCGCCGACGCTGCTCGCGCGCTTCGCGCCGTTCGCGAGCTTCATCGCCGCGCACGGCGCGCCGCCCGAGAAAGTCGACGCGACCACTGGCCGTGCCGGCATCAACATGGGCAACGCGGGATTTTCGGCGGCGGCCGTGCCGTTTCTCGATGCGCGCGGCCAGCGCGCGCTCGCCGATGCGCAGATCGCCCGCGTCGCCGCGCTCGATCGCGAGACGGCCGCCGGCTATTACACGAGCGTGCTGAGCCTGTTCGCGCTCGGCTGGCGCGAAGGCCGCTATCGTTTCGCCGCCGACGGCACCCTCGATCCGCACTGGAGCACGTCGTGCCGCGCCGCGCCGCAGTAATGCGCGCAGCGCGCATTGGCGTGCTCGCGTGCGCGTGGCTCGCGGCGATGACGCGACACGTATACGGCAGTACCAGCGAAGCCGAAGCGATGCGCACGACGGCCGCGCGCACTGCTGCAGCGCGCACGGCTGCGATAAGGACACTGGCAGCGCCCGCTGCTTTGCCAGCCATAGCGCCGCCACACGACGCCGCCGTGCAACGCCTGCTCGCGACCGCGCTCATGTGGTCGACCAAGCATCGCGACGACCTCGCCTTGCAGGCGATCGACAAGGCGCTGCTCGCCGCCCCCGGCGATCCGGCCTTGCTTGCCGAGCAGGTGCGCATCGAATTGCGTCTCGGCCAAGCGCAGGCCGCGCAGGCGACGCTTGCGCGCTTGCGCGCCAAGGCGCCGGACAGCGCGGCGATCCAGCAGCTCGACGACGAATTCCGCGTCGCCACGAACGGCCGCGAGGAATTCGCGACCGTGCGTCTGCTCGCGCGTAGCGGCCAGTCCGCCGAAGCGGCGCGGCGGTTGCAGCTGCTGTTTGCGCACGGTGCGCCGTCGGGCTCGCTCGGCGCCGAGTACTACCAGATTCTCGCGGGCACGCCCGAGGGCCGCGAGCAGGCGCTCGTCGCGCTGCATCGGCGGATCGCCGCCGATCCGTCCGACGTCGACGCGGCGCTGGTGCTCGCGAATCTGCTGAACACGCGCGGCGACACGCGCGCGGAGGCTAACCGCATCGCCTGGAATCTGGCGACGCGGCCCGACTCCGATCGCACGGCCTCGCTCGACACGTGGCGTCACGTGCTGCAATCGGCGGGTGTGGACCTCGCGTATCTGCCGGCGTTGCGCGCGTATCTGCAACTGGCGCCGGACGACACCGAATTCCGCGAGCGCGTCGCGACACTCGAAGCGCGCCTCGACGCGCAACGGCAACTCGAACGCAACCCCGACTACATCGCGCAGCAGCGCGGTCTGCAGGCGCTCGCGCGCAACGATCTCGCGGCCGCCGAGCCGCTGCTCGCGCGCGCCGCGAGCGCGCGTCCCGACGATGCCGACGCAGTCGGCGGTCTCGGCATCGCGCGCATGCGGGCCGGGCGGCACGACGAAGCGCGCACGCTGTTTCTGCGCGCGGCCTCGCTCGCGCCCGACAATCGCGCGAAATGGCAGGGTCTAGCGCGCACCGCGCAATTCTGGGGAACGCTCGCGCAAGGCCGCGCGGCCGCCGCGGCAGGCCACCCGCAGGATGCGGAGCGGGCGGCACGCGCGGCGCTCGCGATGGAGCCGGACAACGCGGACGCGAAGCTGATGCTCGCCGACGCGCTGCTCGCGCAGCACGACTGGAGCGCGGCCGAGCCGCTGCTGCGCGAGATGCTGAGCGGGCATGCGGCGAGCGTGGCGGCGCTGCGCAGCACGCAGACGCTTTTCGAAAACACCGGCCGCGCGGCACAGGTCGAGCCGCTGATCGATGCGTTGCAAAGCCGCTTCACCGCCGCCGACGATCGCCAGAGCCTCGCTCGTCTGCGCGCCGATCTGCTCGCCAGCCAGGCGGACCAGTTGCTCGCCGACGGCGCGCGCGGGCCCGCCGCGCAGCGCTACGAAGCGGCATTGCGCAGCGAGCCCGACGCACCGTGGACGCGTTTCGCGCTCGCGCGTCTGTACCGCGATCTCGGGCTGCCGCAACTCGGCCGCATCGTGATGGACGAGGGTCTCGCGCTCGCGTCATCGGCCGAGATGCGCTATGCGAGCGCGCTTTACCGCAATTCGCTCGATGACCTGAGCGGCGCCCAAGCGGCGCTCGCACTGATCCCGGAGCAAGACCGCACTGATGGTATGCGGGCGCTCGATCGCAATCTGCAAACGCAACGGAGGCTCGCCGACGCGCGCGCCGCATTCGCGCGCGACGATCGCGCAAACGCGGTCCGCCTGCTCGACGAGGCGCACGCTTTGGCCGGCGACGATCCGAATCTGCTCGCGTCGGTCGGTGCGCAGTGGATCGATGCGGGCGATGCCGGCCGCGGCCTCGCGTTGTTGCGCGACTGGATCGACGCGCATCCGCACGAGGCCGACGCGGACGTGCGGCTGCGCTACGGCGATCTGCTCGGCAGCGCGCGACGCGACGCGGAGCTGTCCGCATGGCTTCGGCAGTTGCGTGGCGATCCGCAACTGAAGCTGGACGCCGCGCAACGCGCGCGCCTCGAGGACCAGGCGCTGCGTGCGACGTTGCGGCAAACCGACGAAGCGATCGATCGTGGGGATTACGAAGCGGCCCGGCAGCGACTCGCGGCGGTCAGCCCGGCCGGTCGGCGGGACAAACGCTACGCGCTCGAACTCGCCGATCTGCAGCGCGTGCAGGGCCACTACGCGGCCGCGCGGGCGACGCTGGCGCCACTGCTAGCCGCGCAGCCGAACGATGCGGACGCGCAGCTCGCGCTGGCCCGCGTGCTGGAGCAGAGCGGCCAGCGCGGCGCCGCGCTGCGCGTCGTGCACGACGTGCTCGACGGCGCCGCGCCCGACGACGTCGACACGCGGCTCGCCGCCGCGCGCCGGCTCGCCGCGTTGAACGAAGCGCGCGACGCGCAGCGGATCACGGCGGCGTTGCGCGTCGCGTATCCAACGCGGCCGGACGTGACGGTGCAAAGCGGCCGCATCGCCGAAGACCTCGGGCAGTACGAGGATGCCGCTTCGCTCTATCGTTTGTCGCTCGCGCAGGAACGCTCGGCGGGCGTGAGCGCGGGACCCGATGGCACGCCCGCGCGGGCCGCGCTCGACGATCTCGAACAGCGTCGCAATCCCTCGATCGAGACCGGCTGGCTGCCCGCCTATAAGTCCGGCGACGCGGGCATCTCGCAACTGCGCGCGTGGCAGGTGCCGGTGTACGTGCAGATGCCGTATCGCTACGACGGCCACTTCTTCGCGCACCTCGATACCGTGCGTCTCGATGCGGGCACGCTCGACGTCAGCGACGCCAACGCGTCCACACGCGATGCCTTCGGCACCTTCGGCGCGGCCGACAAGCTCGGCACCTCGCTCGGCTTGTCGCCGCAGCAACTCGCCACGCTGGCCGCGCGCTTGCCGTATCTGCATCAGCCGGCCACTGGCGTCGCGCTCGGCGCGGGCTACACGTCCGACGCGTGGCGCTTCGACGTCGGCACGACGCCGCTCGGTTTCCCCGTGTCTTACCTCGTCGGCGGCGTGCGCTATCGGTTCGACGCGGGACCGGCGAGCTTTTCGCTGAGCGGCTCGCGCCGTCCGCAAACGGGCAGTCAGCTGTCGTATGCAGGCATGCACGATCCGGTGACCGGCGCGGTGTGGGGCGGCGTGCGCCGCGACGGTATCGACCTGCATTCGTCGCTCGATATCGGCGCGGCGAACCTGTTCGCCGATCTCGGCGCGGGCGAACTGAGCGGACGCAACGTCGCGAGCAATCAGGAATTCACGCTGCGCACCGGCTTCACGATGCCGGTCTATCGGCGCGCGAATGCACTGGTGAGCACCGGCCTCGTCGGCAACGCGTGGCACTACACGAACAACCTGCGCTTCTATTCGTTGGGGCAGGGCGGCTACTACAGTCCGCAGCGCTATCTGTCGCTCGGGGTGCCGCTCGAATGGCTGGGGCGGCGCGGCGCGCTGAAGTGGGATCTGAGCGCGACCGTGGGCGTGTCGAACTCGTATGAGCGGAATTCGCCGTACTACCCGAACGGTCTGCCCGCAGGGCTCGGCGCGGCGCCGGGGCTCGAGAGCCTCGTCAATGCAGGCAGCTCGACACGCGGCGTCGTGTTTTCGTATGGGCTCGCGGGCGTCGTCGAGTATCGCGTCGATCCGCATCTGGTGTTGGGCGGGCAGTTGAGCATCGATCGTTCGCATGACTACGCACCGAGCGCCGCGCTCGTCTATCTGCGCTACACCTTCGATGCGCGCAAGCAGGACAACCGTCTGTCGCCGCAGCCGGTACGGCTTTATTCGAGCTATTGAGCGGCGATGCAACGAGACCGGGGACAGCAGACGTGAGCACCGATTCGAATCCAACCCAAACTCCCGTGCGCGCTTTTCTGCGACGCTGGCTGCGCATGTTCGGCGGCGATGCGCCGCGTCGCGCACAGCAGATCGGCCGTCTGGCAATCGAGGCATTGCCAGACGAATGGGCCGCGCTCGAAGCGGGCAAGCTGTATGCGATCTATGCGGCGCCGCGCACGCCGGGGGCCGACACGCCGGGGGCCGACACGCCGGGCGTCGATACGCCGGGCGTCGACACGCTGATCTGGGAAAGCGCTCGCGCCGCGCTCACTCGCGACGTGACGGTCGTGCTCGCGCGTGAGCGCGCGGCCGTTGCCCAGCGTTTGCGCGAGTTGGGCTTCAGCGCCAGCGCACCGGCCGCGGGCTGGCCGCGCAATCTGAACGTGCTTGCGATGCCGCCAGTCGATGACTCGCAAGCGCAGGAGCAGCACGCCGACAGCGCCGCGACGCACGGCAAACTGTTCGGCGGTCTGCGCGCGCTGAAGCGCTTCGGCTTTCGTGCCCGCTCGCTGTATTTCATCGAAGGCGCCGAGCGCTGGTTCAACTGGCACGACGCTGCCGCGCTCGCGCACGCAGCCCGCATGCTCGCGAACTGGTGTGCGGCACGGCGTATCACGCTGGTGCTGCTGCTCGGCATCGATGGAAATGGCGACGACGATTCACTCGACCCGCGCGGCGCCCGGGACGGTGCCGTCGATGCGCTGCACCGCAACGCGTTCCATGCGGCATGCGCGGGCGTCGCACGGATGGAGCGCACGCACGGCGAGCTGCTGTGGCATGCCGACTTCTGGCGCGCGGATCGCACACTGGTGACGGGCGAAGTCCGCTCGCTGCGCTTTACCGATAGCGGTCGCCTCAGCGTCGCGCCCGACACGCCAGCGGACAGCGTCGCGCGCGGCCAACGCCTGCTTGCGCGCGACGAGCAGCGCGTCGTCGTGAGCCGCGCGGTGGTGTGCGGTCAGGAGGCATGGCTGCCGCCGCATTGGGAGGTGTGCGCCGATCAGGCCGCGGTGCTGAGCGCGTGCGCCCATGCGCAGGCCGCGACCGTGGTGCTCGATTACGCGGGCGGCGCGCAGCTCGACGCATTGTGCGCGACAGTTCATGCGCTGCGCCGCCAGGGCGGGCGCGCGCTCAAGATCGTCGTCGTCGAGCGGGGAGAAGTGCTGCGCCATCAATACGAGCTGCTGGTGCTGACGCTCGGCGCGAACCTCGTGCTCGGCCGCGACCTGCCGTTCTCGCGCATGCAGTCGCTGCTGCAGTCGTTGCAGGGGCAACTCCATACGCGTCCGGTCGCCACCGACTATCGCAGTGCCTTGAGCGCCGCGTTGAGCGACGACGTGCGCGGCTATCTGCCGGCCCGCGCGTTCTGCGAGCGCGTGCGCCTCGTGCTCGCACGCAGCGCCGTGCTGCAGTTGCCGCATGTGCTCGTTAAGCTGACGCTGCTGCCGCAATGCGCGCACGTCGATGCACTGAAGCACTGCGTGCCGCGTCGCGCGGGCGACGTGCTGACCGTCGACGCGTCGCATCTGTATGTGTTCCTGTTCGCCTGCCGGCTCGCCGATGCGGACGCCGCGCTGGCTCGGATCATCGATGTGCCGGTCGAACGGCTCGCCGACACGCTCGTGCATCTGGCGGAGCAGAGCATCGGCGCTGAACTCGACGCGCTGGAAGCGGCCAACCGGCGTAATCGGATCGCCGATTACAGCGATATGTTCGCAGCGTCCATGCGTGATGGCGCGCCTTGGCGCGCACCGCTCGCCGCAGCACCGGACGAAGCCGCGCGCGAAGGGGCGCACGTGGCCGCCGCGCAACTGGCGCGGGTGGAAGAGGTGTTGGTTCATGCGCGCGCCGAGCTCGAAGCCGACGCCGCGGTGGCGGCAAGCGCGGCCGCGCCAACGACTGGACCCGCCTGGCCTATCGAATCAACCGTGGCGAAGCCACCCGCTGCTGAGCGCCTCCCATCCCATTCCACGCCGCGGCGCCGTCGCGCGGAACCCAGCGCGATGCCGCTGCGCGCGAGGAGCATCGAATGATCGAACTGGTTCTGATCTGTTTCGTGGCCGGCATGCTCGTCGCGCTGCCGGTATGGGTCGTCTGGCAGCGCGTCGGCGTACGGCGCGGTCTCGCGGACATGCGCGGCTTCGATCCGCGCGACGCGGTGCCGTGCGGCATCGAGCCGGTCGCGCTGCGCGCGCGTCTGCTGCCCGCACTCGATACGACGCAAGACGAGGTGGCGCGATGAAAACGATCGCCGTCGTCTCCACCGCGGGCGGCACGGGCCGCACGACGTTGACCGCCGCGCTCGCGGTACTGCTCGCGCGCCGCGGCCGCCAGGTTGTCGCGCTCGACTTCGATCCGCAGAACATGCTCGGCGCGCAGCTCGGCATCGACGGTCTCGCGGCGACCGGTCTGTCGCAGGCACTGCTCGACGCGGATACCGCATGGCATGCCTGCACATGGCGCAACGCGGACGGCGTGCTGTTCGTGCCGTACGGCGCGGTGTCCGCCGCGCAAAGCACGCAGTGCGACGCACGCCTCGCCGCCGATCCGCGTTGGCTCGCCGACGCGCTCGCCGAACTCGATCTGCCACGCGATGGCGTCGTGTTGATCGACACCGCGCGCTATCCGTCGCAGCAGGCCGAGCACGCGCTGCGTTGCGCAGACCTCGCGCTGTGCGTGACGCCGCCCGAGCCGGCCGCCTGCGCGACGCTGGTCGCGCGGCTCGGCGCGCTGCGCGATGCGTGCGCGCAGTTGCGCATCATCGTGAACCGGCTCAATCCCGCGCGCGACATGCAGCGCGACGTGCTGGCGATGCTCGGCGGGGCGCTCGGCGACAAGCTGCCGCTCGCGCAGCGCGTGCATTTCGATGGCGCGTTGCCCGAGTCGTTCGCGCGCGGCACGTGGCTGTTCGACGACGCCCCGCATTCACAGGCGTCGCACGATCTGCAGGGGCTCGCGAATTGGCTCGACGCGTGGCTCACCGAAGCCACGGCGCCGCTCGATCGGCGGGGCGGCGCCTCATGAACGCGCGCGAAATGCGTTCGATGCGTAAGCGCGCGCTCGACTGGCTCGCGCGCGGCCTCGGCCTGCGCGCGACGCGCACGCCGCTCGACTGGTTCGTGCGGCTGTTCTTCCAACCGGCCGCGCCGGGCAAGCCCGACTACGCGCGCCGCTGGATTCGCGCGGCCGTGCTGCATTTCGCGCTGCAATGGGGCGTGCTCGAGCCGCATCGGTTGCGCGCATGGCTGTGGCGCGCGTTCGTGCGCGCGCTGCGTCCGTCGTCGAGAAGCGCGGCGGCGACGGTACGGGTGCTAGCCGCGTGGATCGACCGTTGGCTCGTGCCGCTATGGTTGCTCGGGCGGCGCGGGCGCGAGCGTATCGACGCGCTGCTGGCGAGCTTGCCGTGGCAGCGCTGGGGCACGCGGCTCGAAGACGCGACCCAGCGCGTCGGCCACATTCGCTGGCTGCTGCCGCTCATGGTTGCCGCGGGTGCGGGTTTATGGGCGGTGATCGGCACTGCGCCGCTGCAATCCGATGGTCAGTTCGCGTTCTTCGCGGTACTCGTGATCGTCGCGCTGATCGTGCGACGCTTTCCGGGCCGCATGCCCGTGCTGATCCTGACGACGCTCGCGCTGCTCGCGATGGTGCGCTATGTCTGGTGGCGCGTCACGCAGACGCTGTCGTTCCAGACGCCGGGCGAGGCGATCCTCGGCTATCTGCTGTTCGGCGCGGAAGCGTATACGTGGGTGATTCTGCTGCTCGGTTTCGTGCAGACCGCGTGGCCGCTGAATCGCGCGGTCGCCAGTCTGCCAGCTGATACGTCGAGCTGGCCGAGCGTCGATATCTATATCCCGACTTATAACGAGTCATTGGCCGTCGTGCGCTCGACCGTGTTCGCCGCGCAAGGCATCGACTGGCCCGCCGACAAGCTGCGCGTCTATCTGCTCGACGACGGCCGCCGCGAGGAATTCAAAGCGTTCGCGCAGGCGTGCGGGATCGGCTATCTGACGCGCGACGACAACCGTCACGCGAAAGCCGGCAACATCAATAGCGCGCTCGCCAGCACGCAAGGCGAGTACGTCGCGATCTTCGATTGCGATCACGTGCCGACGCGCTCATTCCTGCAAACGACGATGGGCACGTTCCTGCGCGACGCGCGCTGCGCGATGGTGCAGACGCCGCATCACTTTTTTTCGCCGGACCCGTTCGAGCGCAACCTCGGCACGTTCCGCCGCGTGCCGAACGAGGGCAATCTGTTCTACGGACTCGTGCAGTCGGGCAACGATCTGTGGAACGCGTCGTTCTTCTGCGGCTCGTGCGCGATCCTCAAACGCGCGGCGCTCGAAGAAGTGGGCGGCATCGCGGTGGAGACCGTCACCGAAGACGCGCACACCGCGCTGAAGCTGCACCGGCGCGGCTACACGACCGCCTATCTGCCGACCGTGCAAGCCGCCGGTCTCGCGACCGAAAGCCTCGCGAGCCATATCCGGCAGCGCACGCGCTGGGCGCGCGGCATGACGCAGATTTTCCGCATCGACAATCCGTTCGTCGGCCGCGGGCTGAGCTTTTTCCAGCGGCTCTGCTACGGCAACGCGATGCTGCATTTCTTCTACGGCGTGCCGCGGCTCGTGTTCCTGACGATGCCCATGGCGTACCTGTTCTTCCAGATGTACTTCATCAACGCATCGGCGACGACGATCGCGGGCTTCGTGCTGCCGTACATCGTGCTCGCGAACGTGGCGAACTCGCGGATGCAGGGCAAGTACCGTCACTCGTTCTGGGCCGAAGTCTACGAGTCGGTGCTCGCGTGGTACATCGTGCTGCCGACGACCGTTGCGTTCTTCAGCCCGAGGCACGGCAAGTTCAACGTGACCGACAAGGGCGGGCGCATCGGCGAGGGCTATTTCGACTGGTCGACCTCGAAGCCGTATCTGGTGCTGCTCTTACTGAACACCGGCGCGCTCGCCGCCGGCGTGTACCGGCTCATGTTCGGGCAGGGCGGCGAAACGGCAACGATCCTGATGAACGTGTTCTGGACGCTCTACAACCTCGTGATGCTCGGCGCGGCCGCGAGCGTCGCGCGCGAGGCGAAGCAGGTGCGCGTCACGCATCGGATCGCGATGCGCGCGGCGGCGACGCTGCTGCTCACGGACGGCTCGACGCTCGCCTGCACGACCAGCGACTATTCGACCGGCGGCCTTGGTCTCGACGTCGAGCCGGGTTTGAATCTCGCGCCGGGCGACAGCCTCGGCGTGTGCCTGAGCCGCGGCGATCGCCAGTTCCATTTTCCGGTGTACGTGAGCCGCTGCGTCGGACGGCACCTCGGCGTGCGCTTCGACGGTCTCACGCTCGAACAGGAGCGGCAGCTCGTGCAATGCACGTTCGGCCGCGCCGACGCGTGGCTCGACTGGGATGAGCAAACGATCGAGGACGCGCCGCTGCGCGGTTTGAAGGAAGTGCTCGCGATGGGCGTCGAAGGCTATTCGCGACTGTGGGGCGGGCTCGCGCGTGCCTGCGAGACGCTGCTCGCGCTCGACCGCACCCGCTATTGATGCCGCCTGCGCGCATCGTCTCGTGCGCAGGCCAATGAGAGAACCCGTTCATGACTCTGTGGAACCTGTACTTCATCCTCAAGCTGTATCTATTCGCGGGCGGCCATTTGCAGCCGCTATGGCTCGCGAATCTCGGCTTCGCGCTCGCGCTCGTCGTGAGCTCGACGCTGCGCCGGCGCGCGCTGCGCATCGTGCGCAATCTGGTCGGCCTCGCGCTCGGCGTGCCGCTGATGTACCACGAGGCGAACGTGCCGCCGTTCTCGCGTCTGACCGAGGAGTTCGGCAATCTGACGACGTTCAGCTTCGGCTACTGGCTCGAACTTGCGCAGCGCTTCGTGCCGCCGATGCTGCTGCTCGCGGCGCTGGGCGCGCTCGTCGGCTATCTGATCGTGAATCGCTGGGTGCGCGTCGCGACCTTCGTGCTGATCGCGCTGGTCGCGATTCCGCTGTGGCACGAGGGCGGGTTGGTGCTCGCGCAACTGCGCGGTGCAGCGGCGAACGCAACGGCGAATGCCGGCGCGAGTGGAGCGAACAACGCGCTCGCCGCGCAGCCGCTCGACCATAACGCGACGCTTGCCGCGTTCCGCTCGCAGGAGTCGCAGCGGCAGGTCAGCTTCGGTCATCTGGCCGCCGATCCGAACGCGCAGTTCGACGTGATCGTGCTGCACATCTGCTCGTTGTCGTGGGACGACCTCGATGTCGCGAAGGCGCGCAATCATCCGCTGCTCTCGCACTTCGACTATCTGTTCACGAACTTCAGCACCGCGGCGAGCTATAGCGGGCCGGCCGCGATTCGTGTGCTGCGCGCGAGCTGCGGCCAGCAGGCGCACGCGGACCTGTACAAGAACGCGCCGCCGCAGTGCTATCTGCTCGCCGATCTCGCGCAGGCCGGCTACACCCCGCAGACGATGCTGAACCACGACGGTCACTTCGACAATTTCCTGGAACTGGTCCACGACAACGCCGGCGCACCGAACGTACCGCTGATTCCGAACACGAGCGTGCCGGTCGCGATGCATGCGTTCGACGGCTCGCCGGTCCGCGACGACTACGAGACGCTCGCGGCCTGGTATGCGCAGCGCGCGAGCATCGCGGGCCCGGTCGCGCTGTACTACAACACGATCAGCCTGCACGACGGCAACCGGTTGCCGAACAGCAGCCTGTCGAGTATCGATTCGTATCCGCTGCGGGTGAACAAGCTGATGAGCGACTTCGACCGCTTCGCCGATCTGATCGCGTCGTCGGGGCGGCGCGCGGTGATCGTGTTCGTGCCCGAGCACGGCGCGGCGCTGCGCGGCGACGCGAACCAGGTCGCGGGTCTGCGCGAGATTCCGACGCCGCGCATCGTGCATGGGCCGGTCGGCGTGCGCGTCGTTGGTTTCCCGGGCAGTCATGGGCCAACCACGGTGATCGACAATCCGTCGAGCTTCCTCGCGGTGGCGCAGCTGCTGTCGAACCTCGTGTCGAACAGCCCGTTCAAGCCGGGCGTGAGCTTGTCGCAGTACGCGACGAATCTGCCGCAAACGCAGATGGTCGGCGAAAACGAGGGGACGGTGACGATGAAGACCGCATCCGGCTATGTGGTGAAGACGCCGGACGGCGTGTGGGTGGACGGCAAATGACGAACGCCTCGACAAACGCCGCGCGCGGCGGCTGGCCCGTCGACGACATCAGCGGCCTCGCGCTGCGTCTGCCGGAGGTCGAGACGGCGCGCTATTTCGATGCCCAGGCGAAGGAGGCTTACCAGCAGTCGCTGCTGAAGTGGCCGGTGCTTGCGCGGCTGATGAACCTCGTGCCGCGCGACGACGCCGATGCACCCGCCGCGCGAGGCGAGCCGCAAGAATCGGCGCTGAAATAAGGCTCGCGTCGAACGCTCAACGCAATTGCGTGAACGCGAGCAGCAACACCATGCTGCCGATCGCGCCATCCAGCACGCGCCACGCAGTTGCGCGGCGAAACAGCGGCGCGAGCATGCGAGCGCCATAGCCGAGCGCAACGAACCACACCGCGCTGACCGTCATCGCGCCGAGCGCGAAGGCGACCCGTGCGCCTTCCGGTTCACGCGCGCCGGCCGTGCCGATCAACAGAAACGTGTCCAGATAGACGTGCGGATTGAGCCACGTGAACGCAAGCGTCATCAGGATGATTGGCAGCGCGCGTTGCGCAGGCGGCGCCTGATCGCGGGACGCGCCGGCCGAGCCATCGAGCACCGCGTGTCCGGGCCGCACCGCGCGGCGCAGCGCGCTGATGCCGAACCAGGCGAGATACGCGAGCCCAACATAGAGCATCGCGTGCACGAAGCGCGGGAAACGCTCCATCAGCACCGCGGCGCCGCCGACGCCCGCGCCGATCAGAATGAAATCGGACAACGTACACAACAGCACGATCTTGCCGACATGCGAGCGCATGATGCCCTGCCGCAGCACGAACGCGTTCTGCGCGCCGATCGTAACGATCAGCGACGCGCACAGCGCCGCGCCATGGGAAAAAGACAACCAGTTCATAAGTGGTCCGGAAAAAGGAAAGCAGCGGGGATAGACGGGAAAATCCAACAGCGCTAGTCTGCGGGTTGGCATCTCATAAGAGAAGCTAATTTGCTTAATGCCGATTAAGGAACGCTAATGCTCGACTACGCCTTGCTCGACGCGCTGGCCGCCGTGGTCCGCCACGGCTCGTTCGACCGTGCCGCGAGCGAGCTCAATATCACGCCGTCCGCGGTGTCGCAGCGGGTCAAGCTGCTCGAGGAGCGGGTCGGCAGCGTGCTCGTGAAGCGTGGGCAGCCGTGCGTCGCGACCACCTCGGGCGCGCTGCTATGCCGCCATACCGAACGCGTGCAACTGCTCGAAGCGGAGCTGAAAGGCCGCCTGCCGGCACTGCCCGGCGCGCTCGTCGAGCAGTGGCCGGCACTGCGCGTCGCGGTCAACGACGACAGCGTCGGCACCTGGTTCATCGACGCGGTCGCGCCGTTCTGCGTCGAACGCGAGATGCTGCTCGACCTCGTGATCGACGACCAGGACTACACCGCGCAGCGCATTCGCGACGGCAGCGTGCAGGGCGCGATCACGACGCAGGCCGAACCGGTGCAGGGCTGTCGCTCGACACGCCTCGGCCGCATGCGATACCTGGCGGTGTGCTCGCCGGCGTTTTTCGCGCGCTATTTCGCCGACGGCGTCACGCGCGACAGCCTGCGGCGCACGCCGTGCGTCGACTTCAATCCGAAGGATCAGCTGCAAAAGCGCTTCATGCGGCGCATTACCCGCGCGGAGCTCGATCCGCCGCTGCACTGGATTCCGCACGTCGCCGGGTTTTTGCGCGCGTGCGTGATGAGCCTCGGCTGGGGCATGTGTCCCGAGCGCATGATCGCCGGGCATCTGCAGCGCGGCGAACTGGTCGAGATCGCGCCGGGCAAGCATGTCGACGTCGATCTGTACTGGCAGAGCTGGCGTCTGTCGATCGGCTGGCTCGACGATTTCAGCGCGATGCTCAGAAAGCGGGCGGGCGAGTTTCTCGATTGACTACGCGGCGGGCCGCATGAAAAACCGCGCCAGCCGTTACAGCAACAGTTCGATCGAATGAAACAGGCGGCGCTGTTCCGGGTCCTGCGAGCGCGCGCCTTCGTCGATCGTCTCGCGCAGGCAGTCGAGAAAGCACGCGGCCGCCGGGCTCGTGGGCGCGCCACGCCGCGACGTGATGCTGATGATGGTTTCGTCCAGCGTTTCACGCAGCGGCAGCGCCCACAGCTTTTCCTTCGCGCGTATCACCTCGACGAGCGGCCACGGAAAGATGCTGACCATATCCGTGTGCGCGAGCAGGCCCAGCACGATCGCGAGCGAATGCGCGAGCACGATCGTGTGCGGCACCGGCATGCCGCGCTTGACGAACAGATTGGTCGACATCGACTCGCGGCTCGCCGGGTCCCAGTTCAGTATCCATTCCGCGTCTTGAAGGTCGAGCAACGTGCGGCAACCGGCCTTCGGATGGTCGCGCCGCGCGACCACCGCCGCGTGCGTCGAAAAGAGCGGCGCGTTCTGAAACTCCGACTGCGGCGACGCGGGCGGCGGCCGGCCGATCGAAAAATCGAGGCTGCCGTCGCGCAGACGCGGCTGCACGACCGCGAGCAGGCCTTCGAAAAATTCCAGTTGCACCTCCGGCATCCGCTCGCGAAAGCGCCGCACGGCGGGCGGCAGAAAAGTCAGCGCGACCCACGGCGTGACGCCGATCGACAGCTTGCCGGCGGCGGCTCCGCGCAACGCCTCGATCTCGGCTTGCGCGCGCTGCAACTGGCCGAGCACGAGCCGCGCATGCACGACGAGCGCGCGCCCGAACTCGGTGAACGCGACACCGCTCGCGCTGCGCACGACGAGCGGCGCGTGCAGATCGGCTTCGAGCTCGCGCATCGCCTTGGTCACGGCGGCCGGGGAAAGCCCCAGCGAGCGGGCGGCCGCCCGGATACTTCCGGTATCGGCAATCGCCGCCAAGGTATTGAGCTGATGCAGTTTCATTCGAATGAGAGGCGTGACGGGGGCAACCAAGAGTTGGCACCGCAACGATTCTACGCCTGCCGCCCGAATATCGGCGCCGCTATGCTGAGTTCACGCTGACAGGGGCGCAACCAGTTGCATGGGATCGGACTAAGCGCTGAAGCGCCAGGTCCGATCGACAGGAGACGGCATGAACACAATGGTCATTCCGGCGGGCATCGCCGAAGTCGAACAGGAAATGATCGCGCTGCGACGCAGCATCCACGCGCATCCGGAGCTGGCCTACGAGGAGTTCGCAACCGGCGAGCTGGTCGCCGACCGCCTGCGGGAGTGGGGCTACAGCGTCCATCGCGGCTTGGGGCAGACCGGCGTCGTCGGGCAACTGAAGCTCGGCCACGGCACCCGCCGGCTCGGCCTGCGCGCTGACATGGACGCGCTGCCGATTCAGGAAACCACTGGCCTGCCGTACGCGAGCAAGCTGCCCGGCAAGATGCATGCATGCGGTCACGACGGCCATACGGCGATGCTGCTCGCCGCCGCCAGGCATCTGGCGCGCGAAAAAGGCTTCGACGGCACGCTGAATCTGATCTTCCAGCCGGCCGAGGAAGGGCTCGCCGGCGCCAAGAAAATGCTCGACGACGGCCTGTTCGAACAGTTTCCCTGCGACGCCGTGTTCGCGATGCACAACATGCCGGGCTTTCCTACGGCCAAGCTGGGTTTCATGCCGGGGTCGTTCATGGCGTCGTCGGATACGGTGATCATCAAGGTGATCGGCCGCGGCGGCCATGGCGCGGTGCCGCACAAGGCGGTCGATCCGGTCGTCGTGTGCGCGCAGATCGTGCTCGCGCTGCAGTCGATCGTGTCGCGCAACATCGCGCCGCTCGATATGTCGATCATCACGGTCGGCGCGATTCACGCGGGCGAAGCGCCGAACGTGATCCCCGAAACCGCCGAGATGCGCCTGTCGGTGCGCGCGCTGCGGCCCGAGGTGCGTGACCATCTGCAGCAGCGCATCACCGAGGTCGCGACCGGGCAGGCGGCCGTGTTCGGCGCGCGTGCCGAGGTCGACTATCAGCGCCGCTACCCGGTGCTCGTCAACGATGCGGCCATGACCGCGCTCGCGCGCCAGGTCGCGCTCGACTGGCTGGGCGTCGACGGGCTGATTCACGACATGCAACCGCTGACCGGCAGCGAGGACTTCGCGTTCCTGCTCGAACGCTGCGCGGGCAGCTATCTGATCATCGGCAATGGCGACGGCGAGGGCGGCTGCATGGTCCACAACCCCGGCTACGACTTCAACGACGCTTGCCTCGCGACCGGCGCGGCCTACTGGGTCAAGCTCGCGCAGACGTTCCTCGTTTGACGCGGCGGCGGCGCGCGAGCGTCTTGCCGTAGCGGCCACAAGATAATGACGGAGACACAGATGGACTATTCCGCGACACCGCGGCCCGCGAGCGCCAATGGGCTCGATGCGCTCGATGCGCTCGATGCGCTCGATGCGCAGCGCCTCGCCGATGAACCTAAAAAGCGCGTCGGCCATGCGAAGGCGATCGCCGCGATCACGCTCGGCAACGGCCTCGAGTTTTTCGACTTCACGATTTACAGCTTCTTCGCGACGATCATCGGCAAGCTGTATTTCCCGGTCGAAGGTCAGCTCGTGCAGCTGATGCTCGCGGTCGGCACGTTCGGCGTCGGCTTCATCATGCGGCCGGTGGGCGGCATCGTGCTGGGGGGCTACGCGGACCGCGCCGGACGCAAGGCCGCGATGAGCCTGACGCTGTGGCTGATGACGCTCGGTTCCGCGATCATCGCGTTCGCGCCGACCTATGCGGCGATCGGCGTCGCGGCGCCGCTGCTCGTGATTCTCGCGCGGCTGATCCAGGGTTTCGCACTGGGCGGCGAGGTGGGCGCATCGACGGCGCTGCTGCTCGAATACGGCAGCGATCGCACGCGCGGCTTCTACGGCAGCTGGCAGTTCGTGAGCCAGGGGATGAACACGGTGGTGGGCTCGCTGCTCGGCGTTGCCCTGGCCGCGACGCTGTCGCCGGCCGCGCTCGAAAGCTGGGGCTGGCGCGTGCCGTTCGTGATCGGTATGGCGATGGGGCCGGTCGGCATCTATATCCGGCGGCATCTCGATGAGACGCTGCCGGGTGTTGAAGATGGCACGGCAGCGTCTGGCGGCGCTGTTGCGCAGGCTGTTTCGGATACCGTTGCGAAGCCCGCTGCGCAAGTTCCGTCGCTACCTGTGCGCGACCTGTTCCGCGACCACGCGCGCTCGATCACGACCGGCGTGCTGACGACGATCGGCGGCACCGCGGCGAACTACATCGTGCTGTTCTACCTGTCGACGTACGCGATCCGCATCCTGCATCTGCCGATGGCGACCGCGCTGTGGGCCGCGTGGACCGGCGCAGTGGTCACGGTGATCTGCTCGCCGTTCGCGGGCGCGCTGTCGGATCGGGTCGGCCGCAAGCGCGTGCTGTGGGTATCGCGCGTGCTGCTGATTCTCGCCGTCTACCCGGCCTTCATGACGATTAACGCGTCGCCGACGGTGCCGGTGCTGCTTGCGGTGGTCGCGGGCCTCGCGCTGCTCGTCACGTTCACCGCGGTGCCCAATATCGTGATGCTGCCCGAGCTGTTTCCGCGCGCGATCCGCGCGACCGGCATGTCGATCGTGTACTGCCTCGGCGTGTCGATCTTCGGCGGTTTCGCGCAGTTTTTCGCGACCTGGCTGATCCAGATTTCGGGCAGCAATCTCGCGCCGGCGTGGTATCTGATCGGTTGCAGCGTCCTGTCGTTGCTGCCGTTGCCGTTCATGCGAGAGACCGCGGGTAGGGCGATCGATTGACGTGATGGCGATCGGGGTCCGCTGAAAAAAGAGGCGCGATCTTGTCGATCGCGCCTCTTTTGCCATTTGCCCTGCTTCACGCTGACTATCGGATCTTGATGACAACCTTACCCTTTGTACGTCCGGTTTCGACATAAGCCAAAGCCTCCTGGGTCGACTCGAACGGAAATACCCGATCGATGACGGGTCGTATCGCTCGCGCGTCGATCAGTGCGGCAATCCGGCTGAGCTGTTCTCCGCTGGCCCGCATAAAGAGAAATGTATAGCTGACGTCATGACGTTTCGCGGCCTTCCTGATGCGATAACTCAGAAAGCGCATCACCGTTTTCAGGAACCACGACGCACCGATCTCTTTCGCAAATTCGGCATCAGGCGGACCGGCGATCCCGATGAGCTTGCCGCCGGCCTTGAGCACACGCAGCGACTTCTCGAGCGCATTGCCGCCTTGCGTATCCAGTACCAGGTCGTAGTCCTTCAGGATGGTCGCAAAGTCGTCTTTCCTGTAATCGATGACGATATCCGCACCGAGTTGCTTCACCAGTTCGATATTCCGCGCGCTCGCTGTTGTCGCGACGGTCGCGCCCACATGCTTCGCCAGTTGAATGGCGAAGCTGCCGACACCGCCCGAGCCGGCATGTATCAGCACTTTCTGCCCTTTCTTCAATTGCCCTTTTTCGATCAGCGCCTGCCAGGCGGTCAATCCAACCAGCGGGATTGAAGCCGCTTCCTCCATCGTGAGTGCTGCCGGCTTGAGGGCCACGCCATCCTCTTTGACCGCAATGAATTCCGCGAAAGTGCCGATACGATCCTTGTGCGGGCGCGCGTAGACCTCGTCGCCGGGCTTGAATCGCCGCACGCGCGATCCGACGCGCACGACAACCCCTGCCAGATCGTTGCCCAAAATCAGCGGCAAACGATAGGGCAAAATGAGCTTGAACTCTCCGTCTCTGATTTTGGCATCGAGCGGGTTCACGCCCGCGGCGTGGATCTGGATCAATACGTCGTCCTCGCGCGGCTCTGGAACCGGCATATCGCCGGATCGTAAGCCATTCTTGCGTCCATAACGATCGACGACGAATGCTTGCATCATGGTTCCTTGTCAGTTGCTCGTTAAGTCTGGTTGTTTCGCTGGCAATAGCACGGATGCAGAGCCTTTGAACAGGGAGGAGACAGTCACGTCGTCTACGTTGCCAGCCGCAGATCTTTGCGGATACCGGGGTCCACCAGTCCAGCGGGCGCAAATCTGCGCAGCAATCGCAGACGGGCGGCGAGTCCGCCAGCGGTATAGCGGAGTTTCGGACGAGCCGCGATGGCGGCCTGCAGTACGGTTTCGGCCACGACCTCGGGACCGTCCGCGCCCTCGACCACTTCCTTCACTCGCTTGTCCACGGCCGAGCGCACCTCGCGGTATTCGTCGAGAGGGGCGTCGGGCGCGATGAAGTTCGCGTCGAAAGGCGTCTTGATGTAGGCAGGTTCAATGACCGATACGCGGATGCCCAGCGTACGCAACTCATGGTCGAGCGACTCCGAATAACCTTCCACCGCGTGCTTGGTGGCGGAATACAGCGCCATATAGGGCATTGGCAGAAAACCGAGCACGGAACCGATGTTGATGATGCGGCCGCTGCGTTGTCGCCGCATATGAGGTACGACTGCACGCGTCATGCGGATGATCCCGAAGAAGTTCGTATCGAAGATCGTGCGTGCCTGGTCGATCGAGCTCTCTTCCGCGGCGGCAGGGGCGACGCCGAAACCGGCATTGTTCACCAGCAGGTCGATGCGGCCCTGCAGGCGCAGTACTTCGCTGACGGCGGCTGCAACGGATGCATCGCTGGTCACATCGAGCGGCAGCATGTCGAACGACTGTTGGCCGGCTCGTTGGCCGCGCCGACTGGTGCCGTAGACCTTGTATCCGGCCTTCGCAAGCCGCTTTGCCGTGGCTTCGCCGATTCCTGACGAGGCGCCCGTCACGAGCGCTATTTTGGTTTGCATGATGTTCTTCCCAAGATGTCTTTGCGTGATTGGCTGAGCATTCGTTTCACTCAAATATGATGACTGTCATATTTACGGTCCAATGAAAACCGGCACAGGGCCGGCGTATTTACGCATCAGTCGGTGCGAGCTTTTTCAATGCCGCTTCAAGAAAACTCTCCGATAGTTTGGGGTCGTCGACGGCACGCGCCATCACCATCGTGCCAACCATTGTGGCGACCATCAAAAGCGCCTGTTCGTGCGCGCCTGGCTGACCCCAATCGGGCAACTGGCGCGCAACGACATCGATCATCTCCTTGATGCGGCGGGTGGCCGCGCGCCGTACGGCCGGCGCCTGGCGCGGCATCTCCGAGCCGAGGGCAGAGATCGGGCAACCTGTCTCGATGCTCTCGCAATGCTCCTTCGACAGATAGGCGCGCGTCATCGCCGGCAACGCCTGTTCCGGCGGCACGGACGCGGCGATACGCTCCGACAGCGCCACGGATTCAGCTCCGGCGCGGTCAGCGGCTTCGGCAAGCAGCACCTCGCGCGACGGGAAATGGGCATAGAAGCCGCCATGCGTCAGACCTGCCTCCTTCATGATGTCAGCCACGCCCGTGCCGTCGTAGCCGCTGCGCCGAATCGCTCGTGCGGCGACCTCGACGATGCGCTCATGCGTGATTTCCTTGCGGCTGGCTGGCTTCCGGGTGATGGGTGGATTTTTCATGACGACCATCATATATCATTCCGGCGGGATCTGCAGGGACCATCCAGAGTCCGACGGTTCAGGCGGTAACCGCTAGAATTGCGGCTTTAGCCCGGAATACGCCAATGTCTTTTGCCTCGCTTGGCCTGATCGATCCCTTGCTGCGTAATGTGCAGGACCTCAATTACCAGACACCTACGCCGGTGCAGGCCAAGGCGATTCCTGCTGTGCTCAGTGGCAAGGACGTCATGGCTGCGGCACAGACCGGCACTGGCAAAACGGCGGGTTTTGCGCTGCCGCTGTTGCAACGGCTGGTGCAACACGGCCCGGCGGTGTCCAGCAACCGCGCGCTTGTCCTGGTGCTGGTGCCCACGCGTGAACTGGCCGAACAAGTGCTGCAAAGCTTTATCGATTACGGCAAAGGCCTCGACTTACGATTTCTGGCCGCCTACGGCGGTGTGAGTATCAACCCGCAGATGATGAAGTTGCGCAAAGGCGTGGATGTGCTCGTCGCCACGCCGGGCCGTTTGCTAGATCTCCATCGCCAGAACGCAGTGCAGTTTGATCAGGTACAAACGCTGGTGCTGGATGAAGCCGACCGCATGCTGGATCTGGGCTTTGCGCGCGAACTCAACGCCGTCTTTGCTGCCTTGCCCGCCCAGCGCCAGACCCTGCTGTTCTCTGCCACGTTTACCGATGATATCCGCGCCATGGCGGCGGGCATTCTGCGCGGCCCGGTCAATATCAGCGTCAGCCCGCCCAATGCCACGGCCAGCAAGATCAAGCAGTGGGTGGTGCCGGTGGATAAAAAGAACAAGCCCGACCTCTTCATGCACCTTGTGGCTGAGTACGACTGGAAGCACGCGCTGGTGTTCGTCAAAACCCGCAATGGCGTGGACTACCTGGCGGCCATGCTGGATGAAGCGGGCTATGCGGTTGACACAATCCACGGTGACAAACCGCAACCCGCGCGCCTGCGTGCGCTGGAGCGCTTCAAGACGGGCGAAGTACATATGCTGGTAGCCACCGATGTGGCTGCGCGCGGGCTGGATATCGACGATCTGCCGCTGGTGATCAACGTTGATCTGCCGATCGTGGCGCAAGACTACGTGCACCGTATTGGCCGTACCGGCCGAGCGGGCGCCAGCGGCGTGGCGGTGTCCCTTGTGTGCGCCGATGAAGCCCCGCAACTGGCCGCGATTGAAGCGCTGATCCGGCAAACGCTGCCCCGTGAAGAAGAGCCCGGTTTTGAAGCCGAACACCGCGTGCCGCAAACTAGCGCGACGGGCCAGATCATCAAGAAACCCAAAAAGCCTAAGAAGCCCAAAGTGCCGCAAGCTGCGCCGGGCGCCATGCAGGTGCTCAGCAAAAAACCGCGCCCGCAAAGTGGCGAAAACAAACGCAAGCCTGCAGCGCAACGCGCTGTGGCCGCGGGTAAAGGCACAAGCTTGTCCAGCGGTAGCCCATTCAGCGTGCAAAAGCCACGCAGCAAACCCGCCAGCAAGCCAGCTGCGGGTTCACGTAAGCCGGCTGGCAAACCCGCTGGTGGCCGCGGCAAACGCCAACCCTGATCCGTGCGGTTGAGTAACGCCAGCCCTCGAACCGGTCGCTAGATTATTTGCGGCGGGCGGATTCCGACCTTAGCGGATTCCGCGTTTGATCAACGGGATGAGCGAGTCGATCGTCGCAGGTGTTTGGACACCTGCGCCGGTGTTGATGGTCAGTCCCGCGAAATGATAAGCAGCGGAGAGCACGCATTGCGTGACCGGCAGGAAGCCTTGCAGATAAAGTTGCTGGTCGAGCGTCGCGGTGATGTATTTGCTCTGCAGCCCCGAAATCGTGGCCGGTGCCAGATCGATGCCGCCAATGATGATTTGCCCCGGCTTCTTGCCGGCTTGCTGGAGCGCCTGCGGAATGAACCCGGTTACACCGCCGTGCTGAGTCCCAATCGCCCTCAGATTCGGGTGCGCCTGGATAAAGGCGACCAGGATCGGCACGGCGAGCGATGAATCGGAATCCACCTGAGGTGAAATATTGAGCCTGGTCACCTTTACGCCGGCTTTCTCCAGCGTTTCGGCAAGACCACGGTCAGACTGACTGCGCACACTCTCGTTGAACACACCGTATTCCAGCGCCTCGTCGCCCTTCTTGATCCCAGCGTTGAGCATTGCCTGCGCGGTGATCTGCCCGCCGACGTAGAGTTCGACGCCGGCGTAGCCGAAGCCCTTCGCGTCGTACAGTTTCTGGTTCTCGGGTAGCGGCGTGTTGCCGACGGTAACGATGATGCCCTGGTCTACCGCCTGCTTGATCAGTGGCGCGAAGGCTGGATCGCCCGGATGGCCCATGATGCCGATGCACGTCGGATGCGCCGCCATCGCCTGGCGAAACTGCGCAAGCATTGTCTCTGGGCTCCAGGCCGAGAACTGCTCGATCACCTTGATGCCTAAGGCATGCCCCGCGTCCGCAGCCCCGGTCTGACGTGGCAGCGTCGCGCCGTCGCCAGGGTTTCCGCCCATCTGCATATACATTGTCATACCGGCGCCGAGCGGCCCCGTCGTGGTCGGCTCAGTGGCACCGGCCGTCTGCGCGAGGCCAAACGCGAGAATACTCGCCCCCAGGAGGGATCCCGTCATGATCTTGATCATTTCTGCTCCTTGCTCCTGATTTAACGGCTTTATCGCCCCCCAAGCCTGAACCTTTCGCGCAACACGCGCAGCCTGGCGGGATTCTCTACCAACAGATGCAGCGTCACAGCGACGATGAACACCACCCCTTCGATCGCCTGTACCCAGAAGCCGGCGATACCTGTCGCAACGATTCCGGCCTCCAGCATGCCTATCACGAAAGTGCCGAAGAAGGTACCCACGATCGTCGCCGTGCCACCGAACACCGAGGTTCCGCCGATGAACACGCCGGCCAGCGCCGGCAGCAGATAGCCTTGCCCCTGGGTTGAAAAATAGTTCAGATTCTCGAGCGTGAGCAGCACCGTGGCGAAGCCGGCCAGCACACCCATCAGCGTGAACAATTTCACCGTCTCACGCACGACATTGATGCCCACGACCTTCGCCACGTTTCGGTTGTCTCCGATGAACAGCAGGTGCTCGCCAAATCGGTGACGATTGAGGATGAACCACATGAACACTGCGAGCCCGAGCGCCCAGAGCGCCTGCATCGGGATCACACCGAACAACGTGCCCGCGAATACTGCATAGGCTGAACCGTTGGCGAGCTCCTGGAGCGCATTGGAGAGCCCGCCGGACAGGATCGAAGCAACACCAGCCCAGAGGAACTGCGTGCCGATTGTCACGATGATCGAAGGCACACCGACCACCGCGACCAGCACCCCGTTCACCACGCCGACCAGCGCGCCGCCCGCCAATGCCGCGATCACGGCTAGCCAGGCGGATCCCGTGGTGTTCACGCACCAGGCGAACAGAAAGCCCGAGAATGCCATCACGGAGGGGAAGGACAGATCAATTTCCCCCGCCGCAACCACCAGAGTGAGCCCGATCGCCAACACCGCCAGCGGTGGCACGGTGGTCAGGAAGGAGAAGTAGATTGGCCAGCCTAAAAAGACGCGCGGTGCGGTTGCCATGAACAGGCCGACCACCAACACGAACACGACCAGGCTCGGGATTCCCTCGATGCGTGCAAAACCCGGCAGGCGAAAACCCACTAGCCGGGCCGGCTGTTCGTCTTTTATCGGATCACTCACGTCCTTTCCCCGCAGCCAGCGCCGGCCCGTGCCCGCTCTGCTGTAGCGAAATCAAGAACCGGGTGAGTTCCTCGAGGCTCATCTCACCCGATTTCATATCCGCGACGACCCGGCCACGATCGAGCACGACGAGCCGATCGGCGAGCTCGTGCACATGGGCGAGGTTATGTTCGATGTAGATGCAGGCGCGGCCGGACGCCTTGATCGACCGTACGAAGTCGAGAACCTTACGCACCTCGCTGATGGCAAGCGCAACCGTTGGTTCATCGAGAATGATCAGATCGCTGTCGAAATACATTGCCCGTCCGATCGCGATGCCCTGGCGCTCGCCACCGGAGAGTTTCGCAATCAGCGAATCCGCGTCGATCCCCACGCCGCGGAAGCCGAGCTGGCGCTTCAAAATATCGTTGGCAATGCGCCGCTGTTCGGCAACCTTGATGAAGCCGAACCGGTTGGTGATCTGCCGGCCGACAAAAAAATTACGCCACAGCGGCTGCTTCTCGCCCAGCGATTTTTCCTGATAGACCGTCTCGAAGCGCAGTCGGTGCGCCTCGCGCACCGAAAAGCGGCTCCAGTCGACCTCCTCGTCCCGGATGAACAGCTTGCCCGTGCTCGGCCGCACGACACCAGTCAGTACCTTGATGAGCGTCGACTTACCCGCGCCGTTATCACCGATCAGGCCGACGATCTCGTTCCGCCCAATGGCGAGATCGATGCCGGAAAGTGCCCGTATCTTGCCGTAGGACAGGCTGATACCTTGGGCGCGCACGATATGCTGATAGGCGCACGTACCGGGCGCTGCCTGGTTCGCCATCACGCCACGCTCCAGCTCGAATGACCCACAGCGAGGTTGTGAACGACGACAGCCATAGATCTTTCCCCTTTGCTTATCGATCGCCGCATCAACTTACATTGGAAATGTCCCTGAAATTTAGCAAGCCTGAGAGTCCAGTTCAAGAATCGCTTACGAGACCGCTTATATTTCATCGGGAAAATATTGGTCTGGGGCACTTGAACAACGCACAACCTAAGGGATAGAAGAAGCGCGTCAGAAGGGTCCTCACAGGGCGAGCGGCCACAAACGCCCGGTCAGACCGCACCGACTGCCGCGGCAGAGTCAACCAGATGCGCGCCGCGGCATTCTCGTGCTCACTGACCTGATTGCCAGCGCAGGATAGGATGCGACGCGCCAGGCGGCATGACCCACACGCCCGTCGGGCTAAAGTCCCACGATGCGTCGAAGCTTGACGGATTGCCCATCTGCGCGGTGGTGAGGCCGTTCGACGCAGGCAGTTGAGAGCCATATCCTGAGCTCACCATACGTGTCGTCGTCTCTTTGTCCCAATAGACGTTACTTGCGAGCGTTCCGCCGACGCTGTAGGCGACGATACCGCCGTAAGTGCCGTAGTCCGGGCCCTGATACGACGGGCCCCGAACCGGGCCTGCTGCGAACGACTGCTCGATGACACCGCTATTCGCGTAAGCCAATCCGCCGGCCGCAAAAAGTCCGAGAACATTCCCGGCAGCGTATGACTGCGAAATCGTGCCACCGTTTGTGCTGACAAGTCCGCCGGGGCTAATGAACACGTTCCCGCTGACATCAGAGGTGCTGAACGATTGAAGGATCAGCCCTGAGTTGCCGCCGGCGAGGCCGCCTGCTTCGCCGGCGTCACCCACGGAGGCGCTGCTCCACGAACGCTCGATGACGCCATCGTTGATGCCCACCAAACCGCCGATCGGCACGTTGCCATAGTGCGGAGCAGAGCGGCCACCGGTCGTGTACGCGTATGTGATCAAGCCCAGGTTGCGACCCGCGAGGATGCCGTAGGCGATCGGAAAGGGCTGGTTGATGCCAACATTCTGGACGGCGATCAGCAGGCTGTTCGTCATGCCGACGTTACGCACGACGCCCGCGCTGCCAATCTCGCCGAACAGGCCGGCGGAGCGGGTCTCCGACGGCGAGAAATTCTCCAGCTCATTGAAGTGGTCGATCACATGTCCCATTCCATCGAACTGGCCGGAGAACGGGCTAGCCGCGTTGCCAAGCGGAATGAAGTCGACACCGCCGGAGGACACACTGCGGGAAGAAAGATCCGTCGCGCTGGCATCGATATCCTTGCCGAGCGCATAGTTGCCAGCCAGGTCGAGCGAGATGTTCTGCAGATCGGTCAGCGAATTGATCAGCCTGTAGCCGGTCACTTGCGTCACCAGCCCGCTAAAAGGCGCGGCTGTCCACGCCGTATTGGGGAGGATCGTCCCGGGGGTGTAGCTGCCGTTCATATCGTAAAGCGCGCTGACGGTGCCGGTACTGTTGGACCAGTCGATCGTGCCGTGGTTGGCCACGCTGCCGGCGTTATCGATGGCCGTCGAGTCCGCCCGCAAACTCAAATTGCCGCTGCCGGTGTTCCTTAGCGTCGTCCCCGGTGCGATCGTCACATCGTGAGCCGCCGCGAGCGAGAGCGACGCCGGACCTTTCCAGCGGAGATTCGACGCAACGGTCAGATCACCGCTTGCGCCATCGGTGCCAGTCGCGCTTGCGTCGACCGATGTGCCATTGTTCAGACTGCGCATGAAAGCGCGCGCCGTGGCGCGATCGACGGTGAAGCCTGGTGTGGAGACGTTCCACAGCCCCGCCTGAACCGCTGCGTCGTGCGCGAACGTGAGCGTGGCGGCAAGTGTATCGACGGTTCCGCCGCTGCCATCGACGTTCTTCGCTGCGATGGTGCCTTGTTGCGTTACGTGACCGCTGTCGGCTACCAGCCAGATGTGGCCGTCGCGCGTAGCCGTTCCGGTCGCGCGGATTCGCGAGCCGCCACCGGCAAGCGCGTAGATGTTGCCGTCGGCCGCTTCGAGATTGATCTGCGCGGCCTGTGTCGTGCCCCGATCGACCACGGTACCTTTGCTGCCCGTCTGCACGAATAACTGTCTGCCGCTCGACGAATCGGACAACATCACCTGCTGCCCAACCACGTATTCAGCGGTGCCGTTCGGTGCGCTTACCACGCCGTCATTCAACACGACATCGCGTGCGATAAGAAAGATGTCGCCGCCGCTGGAACTGATCTTGCCGAGATTCACCACCTTGCCATTCGACGTGCCGGAGAACGTGAGCGGCCCGCCATTCATGAAGGCGGTATCCGGCAGATCGAGCGTCGAAGCCACGAACCGTCCGCCCGCGCTGATGACGCCGCTGCGTCCCACCACGATGCCCTGCGGGTTGATCAGGTACACACTGCCCGTTGCATTCAGACTGCCGAGAAGCACCGAAGGCGCGCTGGCCGTCACGCGATTGAGCGTTGCGCCCGAACCGTTGTTGAACGTGACGGTGTTGCCTTTGCCGATCGAGAAGCTGGTCCAGTTGATCACGCCACGAGTCGAGCCAGGTTGCGTGATGGTGAGCGCATCGCACTGACTAGCGATGGTTCCCACGCCGGCGACGTAGTGTCCGCCTTGCGGTAGAACACCCGCAGCGAATGCCGCGTGCGCCAATGACAATCCCAGGAGCGAGACAACGATACCAGGTGCGGTGCGCCTGGACGACTGCGGGCGAGAGGGCGCGCGTTGCATCGGACGACTTGATGACGAGGGTGACATGACTCCTCCTTCCACGGAGGGTGATTGCCAACGGCCCGCGATCCGACCGGATTCGCGCGAACCGTAGCGCTCACACATGAAGAATCGTAGTGAGCAGGTCTGCGTCATGCCAGCAGATCTCGTTGTCCCGCGAAAAGGAGCCGGCTTTGCTGCTTGAGGCCTACGATGCAGAAAAAGAGCCACTTGCGGACGAGCATCCGGCGCGCCAACGATGTGACCGGTCGCACGGCTGACGAGGAAGATAAGGTAGCAAGTCGAGGGAGTCGCAAACCGGGGGATTGTCCTTGTACAGCTACAAACCACCTCGGTGGGCAAAGCAGATCTTTACTTCTCCCGATCGACCGCTCAAACCGACTCCCGCAGCACCAGCTGATGCTGCAGGATGCGCGACGCCGGGCGTTGGCCGTCGAGCAGCGCCAGCAGCATTTCGGCCGCCGCGGCGCCCAGTTCGACCATGGGCTGGGCCACGGTCGTCAGCCCCGGCTCGAAGATGCCAGCGATGGGCACGTCGTCGAAGCCCATTACCGCCACGTCGTGCGGAACCCGCCGGCCGGCTTTGCTAAAGCCCTTGATCGCGCCGATGGCCAACGTGTCCGACACGGCGAACACGGCGCTCGGCGGTTCCACCACCGCCAGCAGCTTTGCCGCCGCCTGGCTTCCGGCGGCGTAACTATTGTCGCCAGTGACGCAGACGAGCTCGGGCGCAGGCGCGAGGCCGGCGCGCAGTAGTGCTGCGTCATAGCCCTCGCGGCGCTGACGCGCATACAGGAAGCGCTCATCGCTGGTGATGAAGCCGATGCGCCGGTGGCCCTTGTTGATGAGGTACTGCACGGCATCCGTACCGGCCTGGCGATGGTCGATGCTGACATAAGGCACGTCGCTACCGGGCAAGAATTCCGAGCAATTGACCCAAGGCTTGCCGTTCGCCGCCTCGCGCCGGGCTGCCGGGTCGGACATGGGCACGAGATTGATGACGCCGTCGCTCAGACTGCCAGCCAGCGTCGGCAGCGAGGCGTCCGCCGTGCCACTCCAGGCTTCCAGGTCCGCCGGAAGCAGCGTGTAACCGGCCTGGCGACTGACCGCGCCGGCCCCGCGCACGATCTCGGCGTAGTAGGGGTTGGAGAAATCCGGCATGAGCATCAGCAGAATGCGACTCTGACCGGTACTCAGGCTGCGGCCGAACGGATTGGCCCGGTAGTTCAGTGCCCTTACGGCTGCCTCGACCCGCTCACGCGTGGCCGCCGTCACGGCCTTCGTCCCGTTGAGCACACGCGACACCGTGGCAATGGAAACGCCAGCCTCGCGGGCAACGGCTTCGATGGAGGGTTTGCTTCGCATGGGTTCATTCAGGCAGCGGCGCATCTGTCACCAGCAGGAAGGTAACGATTCTAGCATCACGGGAAAAATTTTTCCCATCATGCGTTATCGAACGTCGAAATCAAGCGGGGTTCGGACTCGCCTTGCGGGAATCCATGGTGTCTGCAAACCGCGGCATTATGCAATCCGCTTAGACGAAGCTCCTGTTTGTGCCGGCTCCTGCTGCATAGGGTAAAGCCCGTGTTCCAAGTAAACGGGAAAGCGCTTACCTTTTGACTCGCGCCCGGTTCCGTAGGCCATCCGTGCCGGATCCACCTTGACTCTTTGGGTTGACGACCATGAATCAAGCCTTGCCCATTTCCATCCAGATTTACAGCCTGCGTAATGCGGGCGAACTCGACCGGCAGTTCGACATTGCCGCCCAAGCCGGATTTCGCCAGGTGGAGCTGATCGGGTCCTTGCTCGAAAACGCGGCCGACACCCGGAACAAGCTTCAGGCGCGCGGCCTGGGCGCCTCCTCCAGCCACCTCAGCATGGCCATGCTACGTGAGCGTTTGCACGAAGTGACCGTGGCCTGCGAGACCCTCGGTATCACCCAGTTGGTCATGCCCGCGGTGCCGCCCGCCGAGCGCGACAGTGACGCCGCATATTGGCGGGCGCTCGGCAACGAGTTGGGCAGCCTCGCCCATCGGCTAGCCGCTCAGGGCATCGCCCTCGCTTACCACAACCATGATTGGGAACTCAGCCCCAAGGAGAACGGCGCAACGGCGCTGGAACTGCTGTTCGAGTCCGCCGGGGCAAGCCCGCTCGGCTGGCAAGTAGATGTAGCCTGGCTCGTGCGCGGCGGCGCCGATCCTCTGCCATGGCTTCGTCGTTATACGGGCCGCGTGGTCTCGGCCCATGCGAAAGACCTCGCGCCCGCGGGTGAAAAACTGGACGAGGACGGCTGGGCCGACGTCGGTCACGGCGTCATGGATTGGCCCACGCTGGCCGCCGCCTGCCGCGAAGCGGGGGCGCGTTTCCTCGCCGCCGAGCACGACAATCCCAGCGACGGCGAACGCTTCGCCCGCAATGCCTTTGCCTATCTGCACCAGCTCGGAGCCTGATCCATGAAACCTGTCTTCGTCGGCATCATCGGTTGCGGCAACATCAGCGATGCCTATTTCACCGGCGCGGCGAATTCGGAATTCGTCCGCATCAAGGCTTGCGCCGACTTGCGTCCGGAGGCCGCCCGGGCCAAGGCCGCGCAGCACGGCGTTGCCGCGATGACGGTGGATGCGCTGCTGGCCGACCCCGACATCGAAATCGTCATCAACCTTACGGTGCCGCACGCGCATGTGCCGGTCAGCCTGCAGATTCTGGAGGCGGGCAAGCACGTCTACCTCGAAAAGCCCCTGGGTACCGACTTCGCGTCCGCACGCGCGATGCTGGCGCGAGCCGAGGCTTCGGGATTACGCGTGGGCTGCGCACCGGACACCTTCTTCGGCGCGGCCCATCAGGCGTGCCGCGCGGCGCTCGATGCGGGCCGCATTGGGCGTGCCATTGGCGGGGCCGTGGCCGTGTTGTCCCGCGGCATGGAGTCCTGGCATCCCAATCCTGAGTTTTTTTTCAAGCCAGGCGGCGGCCCGATTCACGACATGGGCCCGTATTACGTGACGCAGTTGGTCAATCTGCTTGGGCCGGTGGCACGCGTGTCTGCTTGCGCCACCATCGGTTTTCCCCAGCGCATCATCTCCAGTGAGCCGCTGAGGGGCCAGGTCATCGAGGTCGAGGTGCCCACCACGGTCAACGGTATCCTGCATTTTGCGGATGGGGCCAACGTGGTGATGAGCGCCTCCTGGGACGTGTGGGCCCATCAGCGTGCGCCCATCGAGATCTATGGCACGGAAGGTAGCCTGTTGGGCGTCGATCCCAATTTCTTCGGCGGGAGTCCGCGCGTGGCTGAACGTGATGGCGGCTTTAAGCCGCTCGACACACAGGTCCATGCTTTTGGCGTCGACAACTTCACGTTGAGGAGTGGTGCGCGGGTGGCCAATTACCGCGCTGTGGGCGTGCTGGACATGGCCATGGCGTTGCGTCGAGGTCGGCCGCATCGCGCGAGCGGCGAACTGGCGCTACACGTGCTAGAGGTGCTGGATGCCTTCGAACGCTCTTCGCGCGAGGGGCGGCACATCGATATCGAGACCGTCGTGCAGCGACCGGTCGTCGTGCCATTGGGTCGAGGCGAAGAGGTGTTTCTCGCCGACTGACTCACCTCGCCGCCGACTTTCCACGACCGGGCACAGCCGCGCCATCGCCGTTGCTGGCCGTCGCCGCGTCGCGCGTCTCGGGCATCGCCGCCCACACCAGCAGCACCGCGAGCGCACCGGCCGCCGCGAGGCAGAAGAAGCTCACCGTGTTGCCGAAACGATCGGCGACGAAGCCCGCCGCCGTCGTGCTCAACGTCGCGCCGATGCCAGCCGCGAGACCGAACAGGCCGATACACAGGTTGTAGCGGCCCTTGTCGCCGGCGACGTCGGCGGCGATCAGCGGCAGCATCACGCCGAATACCGCGGCGCTCAAGCCGTCGAGCATCTGCACCGGCACGAGCAGATAGGGGCTGCTGATGCCCGCGAACAGCAGCGCGCGGATCGGCAACGCGGAGAAGCCGAGCAGCAGAATCGGCCGGCGGCCCCAGCGTTCGGCCGAGCGCCCGACCCACGGCGACATCATCGCGACGATCGCCTGCGGCACGATGATGCATGCCGCGATCACGAGCTGCACGTTGTCTCCCATGCCGGCCGTCACTTCGCCGGCGGCCAGGTTCAGCATCGCCGCGTTCGACAGATGGAACAGCACGATGCACGCGGCGAACAGCAGCATGCGCTTGTCGCGCAGCAGCTCGCGCAGGCTTTCGCGCCGCTCGAGCTGCTCGGGGGTGGGCGTCGCTTGCGGCAGCTCGATCGTGTCGGTGCGCTGGATCATCGCGAGCGCGATCAGCGCCGGAACCGCGAGGCCCGCGGTCAGGACGAACACCGCGCGCGGCGAGTAGTACTCGCCGAACAGTCCCATCAGACCAGCCGCGACCGCGCTGCCGATCGACGCCCAGCGCGCATTGCGGCCGAGCCGGTCGCCGAGATTCGCGCGACCCACCAGCGCGAACGAGATCGCCGCGAGCGCCGGCGTCAGCATGCAGCTCGCGAAGCCGTGGAACACCTCGGCGGCGATCACCGGCAGCACGGTCGGGCTGATCGCGAGCAGCATCGCGCTGAGGATGATCGCGCCGATCGCCCACGCGGCCGCCGCTTTCTTGTTGCGCAACGCATCCACCGCGGCGCCGCCGGGTACCTGGCTGACCATCGCGCTGATCGTGCCGACCGACAGCACCATGCCGATCTCGCCCTGGGTCCACTTGTGCGATGCGAGGTAGGACGCAATGAACGGCCCGAAGCCCGTCTGCACGTTGGCGACGAAGAAGTTGAGCCAATCGAGCGCGCGCAGACTTCGCGCCGTGACCATAGTACGGACCGTCATCGGACCGCCCGTGCGTTGGAAACCGCGACGGCCGACGATGCGGCCGGCGGCGCCGAGGCCGCCGGCGCGGCGCTGGCGGCAGGCTGCGCGGGCGGCGCCGGCGACACCGCGCGAATCGGCTTGTCGCTCGCGTAGAGCGGCGTCGCGTTGATCTGCGCGTCGCTCAGATCGATCTGCGGATGCAGTTCCTTGTCACGCGTGACGAAGCGCAGCGCTGACCAGTTCGCGGCGATGGTGCGCCGGTCGGTGCTGACCATCCCGCCGACGTCGAGGACGATCGCCTGCGGCTGCGCGTTGCCGTCGATCAGCACGTCGACCACACGGCCCACCTTGGCGCCGTTCGCGCGCTCGACGGTCGCATCGAGCAGCGGCAGTTCCAACGGGCTCGATTTGTTCGCGGTGCTCGGCACGGCCGTTGGGTTCAGCGTGATCGGCGCCCCCTTGGCGGTCGGCGCGAAGTGGAACGCGCCCCACGGGAAGTTCACCTTGCGGTCTGTGGGGTTGGCCACGACGGCGGCGCCTGAAGATGCAGAGGAGGAGTCTACCGGCAGCGCTAGCGCCGGGATGACCGACATGGCGACGTACGAACCTCAGCGTCAGCGTCGCTGGGCGCGGCGGCCCGCGTGGCTCGACCGGTGGCTCAGAGGCTTCAGCGGTCCGGGTCGCTCGGGCGATTCACGCGGCCGGCTAATCGGCTTCAACGGACCGCATGCAGCCGGCGGCGCCAACCGCGTGGTCGCGCGCGGCGGTCTCGCGGTGCTCATGATCGCGCTGTGTGCGGCCACCGCTGTCCTGACGCTGACGCTGCGCCGTCCCGCCGAATTCACGCCATTCACCGACGAACTCATCGAAAGCCATGTGCGCGCGCAGGTTTCCGGCCGCGACATCGACGTAATTTCGACCGACCGTCACACGGTCAAGCCATGGTTCAACGGTCGACTCGACTACTCGCCGCCGGTCGAGGACCTCGCGGCGGCCGGCTTCGCGCTGGAGGGGGGCCGGCTCGACTACCTCGCGCACCAGCGGGTCGCGGTGCTCGTGTACCGCTACGGCAAGCACGTGATCGACGTGTATGTATTTCCGCAGTCCACAACGCGTGGCATTGACGGCGCGGCGCCGGCATCGCTCGCCCACGACGGCTATTCGATCGCGCACTGGGACGCGGCGGGCATGACCTGGTGGGCGATCACGGACGCCGCACCCGATGCGCTCAGTGGTCTCGAAGCGGCGCTCAGAGCGCGTTTGCAGAGCGGCAGCCAGCGCACGGAAGCGGGCTGAGGGACAAGAACGGCCCGACTTCCGCGACCCACCACCTAAACTCTTGAAAACACATCCGATTCCGCCGCCGAATCGGCGGAATTCCTTGCAACCCGTCCCCATTCGGGTTACACTTTTGGGCTTCTCACTTGCCGCACCGGTTTCGACGCCCGGGCGGCTTCTATCCAAAAGTCAGCACAAGGAGTGTGTAATGCGTCATTACGAAATCGTCTTTATCGTGCATCCCGATCAAAGCGAGCAGGTGCCCGCCATGATCGAGCGTTACAAGAGCACGATCACGTCGCACGGTGGTCAGGTCCACCGCGTCGAAGACTGGGGCCGTCGCCAACTGGCCTACATGATCGAGAAACTCGCGAAGGCTCACTACGTCTGCATGAACATCGAGTGCGACCAGACCACGCTCGACGAGCTGGAACATGCGTTCAAGTTCAACGACGCCGTTCTGCGTCACCTCATCGTCAAGATGAAGAAGGCCGAAACCGGCCCGTCGCCGATGATGAAGGAAGTGCAGCGCGAAGAAGCCAAGAAGTCGGCAGCAGCTCAGCCGACCGAAGCGCAGGCTTAAGACTCATTGTTTAAGCTGCCAGACACGCAGCGTCGCTCCGCTCACGTACACGAGACATAAACAGGTACATGAACCGGCTGCAACTTACGGCGAGCGTCGTCGAACGCGAACCGGTGCGGTACACCCCCGCCGGCGTTCCGATTGCAAGCTGCACGTTGCACCACCGCACGGAAGTCGTCGAGGCGGGCATTGCCCGTCAGGTCGAACTGACCATGCAGGCGGTCGCCGCGGGCGAAGCGAGCGGTAAGCTCGAAAACTGTCAGATGGGCGTCGAAACGCTCTTCACAGGTTTTCTGGCTAAAAAGCACCGTAACGCGCGAACTCTGGTATTTCACATCACAGCATTGCAGGACATTGGAAAGGACTAATCATGCCCCGCCCGACTGGTAAGAAATTCGACAAGCGTCGTCAGCAACAGAACCCGCTCTTCAAGCGCAAGAAGTTCTGCCGTTTCACGGCTGCTGGCGTCGAGTACATCGACTACAAAGACATCGAAACGCTGAAGGACTTCATCGGCGAGAACGGCAAGATCACGCCGGCACGTCTCACGGGTACCAAGGCGCATTATCAACGCCAGCTGGACACGGCTATCAAGCGCGCACGTTTCCTCGCGCTGGTGCCGTACACCGACCAGCACAAGGCCTAACCCGACGACGCGATAAGGAGCATCCGAATGCAAATCATTCTTCTGGAAAAAGTCGTCAATCTGGGTAACCTCGGCGACATCGTGAAGGTCAAGGACGGCTACGCACGTAACTTCCTGATCCCGAATAAAAAAGCTCGCCGTGCAACGAAGGACGCGCTGGCTGAATTCGAAGTGCGCCGCGCAGAACTGGAAAAGCACGCCGCTGAAAAGCTGGCAGCCGCTCAGGCTCAAGGCGAAAAGCTGGCAGGCCAGACCGTTCAGGTCAATCAGAAGGCTGGCGTCGACGGCCGTCTGTTCGGCTCGGTGACCAACGCCGACATCGCCGAAGCGCTTGGCAAGCAAGGCTTCGCAGTGGAAAAGGCGCAAGTGCGTCTGCCGGAAGGCCCGCTGAAGATGGTTGGCGAGCACCAGGTTCAGGTTTCGCTGCACACCGACGTTCTCGTCGATGTGACGGTGGCCGTGATCGGCGAGCACGTCTAAGCCGACCGCGTCCAAGCCGACCGCGTCTAAGCATCAGGCAGGATCAGCCAGCGTATTGCTGGTGAAGAGCAGGGGCCGGGAAACCGGCCCCTGCTTTTTTTGTGCCCGACTATCTCTCGTATATCCCCGTATTCGCGTTTTTTCCGCTCGCAGCCGTCGCCGGATTGCCCGATAATTCCTCCCCATGAACGCACCGTCCAAAGATCCCCAACTCGAGTCGCTGAAAGTCCCGCCGCATTCGATCGAAGCCGAGCAATCGGTGCTGGGGGGCCTGCTGCTCGATAACGCGGCGTGGGACCGCATCGCCGACTTCCTCGCGCAAAGCGACTTCTACCGCTACGACCACCGCATCATCTTCGAGCACATCGGCAAGCTGATTGCGGCCACGCGGCCCGCCGACGTGGTCACCGTCTACGAAGCGCTCGGCACTTCGGGCAAGGCGGAAGATGTCGGCGGCCTCGCTTACCTGAACGCGCTCGCGCAGAACACACCGAGCGCGGCCAACATCCGCCGCTATGCGGAAATCGTGCGCGACCGTGCGGTGCTGCGCCGGCTCGTGTCGGTCGCCGATGAAATCTCCGCCGACGCGTTCAACCCGCAAGGCAAGGAAGTCCGGCAATTGCTGGACGAAGCGGAATCGAAGGTGTTCTCGATCGCGGAAGACGGCGCGCGCGGCACCCAAGGCTTTCTCGAGATCGGGCCGCTGCTGACCCAGGTGGTCGAGCGGATCGACACGCTCTATCACACCGCCAATCCGAGCGACGTGACCGGCACGCCGACCGGCTTCGTCGATCTGGATCGTATGACCTCGGGCATGCACGGCGGCGAGCTGATCATCGTCGCGGGCCGTCCGTCGATGGGTAAGACGGCGTTTTCGATGAACGTCGGCGAATACGTCGCGGTCGAGTACGGACTACCCGTCGCGGTGTTCTCGATGGAAATGCCGGGCACGCAGCTCACGATGCGTATGCTGGGCTCGGTCGGCCGGCTCGACCAGCATCGCATGAGAACCGGGCGCCTGACCGACGAGGATTGGCCGAAGCTTACGCATGCGGTGCAGAAAATGAGCGAGGCGCAGATCTTCATCGACGAAACCGGCGGTCTGAACCCGATGGAACTGCGCTCGCGCGCGCGCCGGCTATCGCGCCAGTGCGGCAAGCTCGGCCTGATCATCATCGACTATCTGCAGCTGATGAGCGGCTCGTCGTCGGGCGAAAACCGCGCGACCGAAATCTCGGAAATCTCGCGTTCGCTGAAGAGCCTCGCGAAGGAGCTCGACGTGCCGGTGATCGCTTTGTCGCAGCTGAACCGCGGCCTCGAGCAGCGGCCCAACAAGCGGCCAATCATGTCGGACCTGCGCGAATCGGGCGCTATCGAACAGGACGCCGACGTGATCCTGTTCATCTACCGCGACGAAGTGTACAACCCGGACAGCCCCGACAAGGGCACCGCGGAGATCATCATCGGCAAGCAGCGGAACGGTCCGATCGGTCCCGTTCGACTCACTTTCCACGGTCAATACACGAAGTTCGATAATTTTGCGGGCGCGCAGAACTTCTACGGCGGTGAGTGACGCAAAGTGCCGTGGGCTGTTGTAACGGCGCTGTCACGAATGCGGCAATGATGACGGAACGGTACAATATGGCGGTTTTATGTCAGCATAACGTGACCCATTTCCAGGATCCCAATGTTCGGTCGATTCATGCCCACCGAGGGCAAGTTCTTTGAAATCTTCAATTCGCACGCAACGTGCATCATCTCGGCCAGCCGCGAACTCGAGCTCCTGATCGACAATCTGCAGGACGCCGAAACCCACAAGCAGAACGTACAAAAGGCCGAGAAAGCGGCCGACAAGCTCACGCACGAAGCCATCGACCTGCTGCACAAGACTTTCATCACGCCGCTCGACCGTGACGAGATCCACAAGCTGATCACGACGATGGACGACATCCTCGATCTGATGGAGGACGTCGCCACCGCGATCTCGCTGTACGACGTGCAAGCGGTCACGTCGGAGGCGAGCCAGCTCGCGCATATCTGCACGGCGACCTGCGAGCGCGTGCAGTTCGCGGTCAGCCTGCTGTCGGACATGAAGCAGGCGAGCCAGATCCTGAAGGCCTGCGAGGACATCGACCGGCTCGAATCGGAAGCCGACCGCGTGCTGCGCGCGGCGATGTCGAAGCTGTTCCGCGAGGAAGACGACGTCAAGGTCCTGATCAAGCTGAAGGCGATCTACGAGTTGCTCGAAACGATCACGGACAAGTGTGAGGATGTGGCGAACATCATCGAAGGCATCGTGCTGGAAAACGCATAATGCAATCGATACAACTCGCTATCTGGGTCGTCACCGGCCTGGTTGCCATTGCTTTGGTGTTCGACTTCATGAACGGTTTTCACGACGCGGCGAATTCGATCGCCACGGTCGTGTCGACCGGCGTGCTGAAGCCACAGCAGGCGGTGGCGTTCGCGGCGGCGTTCAACGTCATCGCGTATTTCGTGTTTCACCTGAAGGTGGCCACGACCGTCGGCAAGGGCACGATCGACCCGGACATCGTCGACCACTACGTGATCTTCGGCGCGTTGGTCGGCGCGATCGCGTGGAACGTGATTACCTGGGTCTACGGCATTCCGTCCAGCTCGTCGCACGCGCTGATCGGCGGCCTCGTGGGTGCGGCGCTCGCGAAGTCGGGCTGGGAATCGCTGAACTGGGACGGCCTGATGAAGACCGTCGCGTTCATCTTCATTTCACCGCTGCTCGGCTTCGTGCTCGGCTCGTTTTTCATGCTGCTGGTGTCGTGGCTGTACTTCCGCACGCCGCCTAGCAAGGTCGACCGGCGCTTCAGGCGTCTGCAATTGCTCTCTGCTGGCCTGTACAGCCTGGGTCACGGCGGCAACGACGCGCAGAAAACCATCGGCATCATCTGGATGCTACTGATCGCCACCGGCTTCGCCTCGATGAAGGCGGACGCGCCGCCGCTGTGGGTGATCGGCGGCTGCTATCTGTCGATGGGTCTCGGTACGCTGTTCGGTGGCTGGCGCATCGTGCGCACGATGGGCCAGAAAATCACGAAGTTGAAGCCGGTCGGCGGCTTCTGCGCGGAGGCGGGCGGAGCGATCACGCTCTTTACCGCCTCGGCGCTCGGCATTCCCGTCTCTACTACGCATACGATTACCGGCGCGATCGTCGGAGTCGGCGCGACGCAGAAGCTGAGCGCGGTGCGCTGGGGTGTCGCCGGCAACATCGTCTGGGCCTGGATTCTGACGATCCCGGCTTCCGCGGTGCTGTCAGGCGGGGCCTGGTGGCTGGGTCACCACTTCCTGTAATCACCATGCGATGCCGGCCTGCGCTACCGGGTTCGGCTGAGTTTGGCTGAGTAGCACGCGCCGGCTTCGGCTACATGCCGCCCATGGCATCGCACCGGTGTCTCCTAGCAGTTCGACTAAAAAGCGCGTCGCGCGACGCGTTCAGATCAGCGGCGCGTTCGCACCATCCATCGGAATGATCGCGCCCGTCACATAGCTCGCGCGGCGGCTCGCGAGGAACAGCGCCACGTCGGCGATTTCCTCCGGCTTCGCATAGCGCCCGAGCGGCATCCGGGCCTGGCCGCGCGCCAGCGCTTCGTCATTGCCGATGCCTTGCTGCGCCGCTTCCAGCCGGACCGCTTCCTCGACGCGCTCGGTCAGCGTCGAGCCCGGATTGATCGCATTGATGCGGATGCCATAGCGCGCGTAGTAGTGCGCGAGGCCGACGGTCGCGAGCATCAGCGCCGCGTTGGCCGCGCCGCCTGCGATATGGATGTCGCTCGCGACCTTGCCGCCCATGCCGATGATATTGACGATCGTGCCCGGCTCGGCACCGCCGTTGGCTTTCGCGCGCTCGGCCATACGGCGCAGCACTTCCTGCTGCGGATAGATATACGGGAAATACTTCGCTTCCATCGTCGCGCGGAATGCGTCGGCATCGAGCGTCTCGGGGTCGTACCGGCGCGCGGCGCCGGCACTGTTGATCAGTATGTCGATCGGGCCCACGGCGGTGCTGACTTCCTCGACGATATCGGCGGCGCTGTGCGCTTCGTGCAGGTCGGCGCGCGTGCGGTGCACGTGGAAGCCTTCCTGTTTCAGCTGTTCGTAGGCGCGCGCAAGGTTGGCGGGGTCGCGCGACACGATCGCCACCCTCGCGCCTTCCTGTGCGAAGGCGCGCGCGCAGGCGAAACCGATGCCTTTGCTGCCGCCGGTGATGAGCACCACCTTATTTCTGAGCCCGAGTTCCATGGTCGTTACCCGCCGTCGAAAGAATATCGATGACGATAGCAGATCACGGCGTCAAAAGTTGCCGTTCGCGAAACGGGCAATCGGGTCGTCGCTGCTTTGCGTGGGTGCGGGCACGCCGTGGGAAGCCGTCGACGCACGCATGAGCTGCACGGATCCACTGCCTTCGGTCTGCTGCATCTGCCGGGCCTGGCGTTCCGCGATGGAGGCGGGTGGCGGCGGTTCGAATGCATCGGCGGCGGCGTCGATCGGGTCGGGTGAAGGTTGGGCAAGGGTGCGGGCGGTCGTCGCGGACTGCATCGGTTGAGCGGGCGAACGAGCGTCGCTTTCATACGTGCTCGCCTGAGCCGCGGGGACCATCGTCGCTGCCACGGCGCCCGCTGAACGTGCCTGCAGCTGCGCGGCGCCGAGGCCCGGCGGCGGCGGCTCGAATTGATCGGCTTGCACGACGGGCGTGCCGCCGCCTGCACCGGTCGCCGGCGTCGCGCTCGCGACCGGCCGGGCCGTTGCCATCGACGGCGCGCTGGACAGCGTCGTCGGGCCCGCGTAGATCGACGCTGCCGGAGCGGCCACGGTTGTTGCCGTGCCCGTCGCCGCGGCCGCAGCACCTCGCTCGGTTTGCGGCACCGCAGCCTGATAGCTCGGCGTATCGAACGGCGCCGGCGTCGCCGCCGGTCCCGCCATCCGGCGGATGCCGTCGAAGCGCTTCGCCCAGTAGGGATTGGTCAGATAGTCGAGCCGCACGGTGCCGCCCGTCGATGGCGCGTTGACGAAGCGCAGCTTGCCCACGTAGATGCCGACGTGCGAATGCGCGCGCCCCGTCGTGTTGAAGAAGATCAGATCGCCAGGCGCGATTTCGTCCGGTTCGACCGACTCGCCGCGCCCGCTCATCTCGGCCGTGGTGCGCGGCAGGTTCACCGACGCCGCGCGAAGCACGACGTACCGCACGAGACCGCTGCAATCGAAGCCGCTGTCGGGCGTATTGCCGCCCCAACGGTAGGGCACGCCAACGAGACTCATCGCCTGAATGGAGATTTCCTCGCGGCCGATGCTGTGATCGACGAAGTGGGGAAAGCCGGGCGGCGGCGCGCGATAGGCGCCGTTCGCGACGACACTGCCGCCTGACCCGCGTGACGTCTTCTGCGGCGCGCCGGCACAGGCGGCGAGCAGCAGGACGGGCAGCAGCGATAAGGCGAGTCGGCGCATGAAGACGGCACGGGCGGTAAGCACCCGTTTACTCACTGACGATGTCGGGATGGTAGCCGTCCAACAAGCCTGCGGCAAGAATTGTTGATAAATTACTTGAAGTTTGTGCGCTAAGTGTTGCCCGCGGGGAACGCCGGTGCAATGAAAAAGCCGCGTCCGGAACGAACCGGACGCGGCCTGCGATCAAACGCCGGAAAAAAACCGGCGAACCTCTAGAGAATCTCCGACGCGTAGTCAGCGAGGCGCGAGCGCTCGCCGCGCGCGAGCGTCACGTGTCCGCTGTGCGCCCAGCCCTTGAAGCGATCGACCACATAGGTCAGGCCCGAACTGCCCTCGGTCAGGTAAGGCGTGTCGATCTGCGCGATGTTGCCAAGGCAGATGATCTTCGTGCCCGGACCCGCGCGTGTGACGAGCGTCTTCATCTGCTTCGGCGTCAGGTTCTGCGCCTCGTCGATGATCAGATACTTGTCGACGAAAGTGCGGCCGCGCATGAAGTTCATGCTCTTGATCTTGAGGCGCGAGCGGATCAGCTCCTGGGTCGCGGCGCGGCCCCATTCGCCGGCGGCGTCGTCGGTTTTCTGCAGCACTTCGAGGTTGTCGTCGAACGCCCCCATCCACGGCTGCATCTTTTCCTCTTCGGTGCCCGGCAGAAAGCCGATGTCTTCGCCGACCGGCACCGTCGCGCGCGTCACGATGATCTCGTTGTAGCGCTTGTCGTCGAGCACCTGCGCGAGACCCGCCGCGAGTGCGACCAGCGTCTTGCCGGTGCCGGCCTGGCCGAGCAGCGTGACGAAGTCGATGTCCGGATTCATCAGCAGGTTCAGCGCGAAGTTCTGCTCGCGATTGCGCGCCGTGATGCCCCACACGTTGTTCTTGTGGTGGCCATAGTCACGCAGCGTTTGCAGTAGCGCGGTCTTGCCGTTCAGTTCGCGCACCAGCGCATGAAACGCGGGCTCGCCGTTCTGCGGCTCCAGATAAACGAACTCGTTGACCAGCATCGACGCGCACAGCGGACCCGTCACGCGGTAGTACGTGGTGCCGGTTTTCGTGTCCTGCCAGCTTTCCATGCCCTTCGCGTGCCTGGTCCAGAAGTCTTGCGGCAGCGCGCGGATGCCCGTGAACAGCAGGTCGCTGTCCTCGAGCACCTGGTCATTGAAGTAGTCTTCGGCCGGCAGACCGAGCGCATGCGCCTTGATGCGCATGTTGATGTCTTTCGACACCAGCACGACCTGGCGATCCGCGCGATCGCGCTGCAGCGCGCGCACGACGCCGAGGATCTGGTTGTCGGCCTTGCCCTCGGGCAGACCCTCGACCGGCTCGATCGCGGTCAGCCGGGTCTGGAAGTACAGCCGCCCGGACGCCTCGCGGCTGCCCAGACGCGCGAGCGAAATGCCGTCGGCCATGTCGCCCGCGTTCGCGACGAGCGCGTCGAGCGTGCGGCTCACCTGACGCGCGTTACGCGCGACTTCCGACATTCCCTTCTTGTGGTCGTCGAGCTCTTCCAACGTCATCATCGGCAGATAGACGTCGTGCTCCTCGAAGCGGAACAGGCAGCTCGGATCGTGCATCAGCACGTTGGTGTCGAGCACGAAAAGCTTCTGCGCCTCGGCGGGCGTGGAGCTCGTGCCGCGTTTTTTGCGCGTGCCGGCAGGGCTCGCTGCGGCGGGCGCGGCGGCTGTTTCGGCCGTGGGCTGCTTCGCGGCGGGCGCGCGTGCGACGACCGGCTGCGCTTCGGCCGCGTCGGCTTCGAGCTGCGGGCGCGCAGACGGAACCGGCTGCAACAGCGCGGCGGTCTGTTTGGTCTTGCGGCCGAGTGCCGGCGCCGGTTGCGCGGCGGGCGGCGACTCGACGGCGGGCACGGGCCACAACGTGGTGGCGGCGTTGGCAGCGTGCGCCATCGGCGTGGCGACATTGGCGCGGCCGTAATCGGCCGACTCTGCGGATTCCCCTTCACGCGCCTGTTTTTTCGCGGTGGAGCGCGCGGGCGTGACGGCTTTGGCCTTGTATTCGTCAGGCGACAAAAGATTGCCGAGCTTGCTGGGGGGAGTAGGCAAAGGCATGGTTTCCCTCGAAATGATCGGGTCACATATCGTGCGCCGCCCGTCGCATTCTGACGATGCCCTCATGGGACATCGAGTTTGCGCGAGGAGGCGCGCATTCGGTCTAGAGATGCCGGTTCGCCTGGTTTTCGATAGGCTCCTTGACGGAAGCGCGTGAACCAATGAACGAACGGTCGCGCGCAATTAAAAAAGCCGCCGCCCCGGCATTCGGGGCAAGCGGCTCGACGATGATGCTCACGTTGCGCCTCACGCTCCGAACGGCACCGGTGGATCCGGTCAGGCGGCCGTCAGGGCTGGCGCAGCGGAGAACAATGTGGGGTGGACAGGCACTCATTGCGGGCCAATATAACGCGCATCAAAGCGCTTGTACAGCCTCCAGAATATCGTCGACGTGGCCCGGCACCTTGACGCCGCGCCACTCCTGGCGCAGCACGCCATCGGCGTCGATGAGGAACGTGGAGCGCTCGATTCCCCGTACCTCTTTGCCATACATTTTCTTCATTTTGATGACGGCGAAGAGGGCGCACAGCGTTTCTTCCGGGTCGGAAATCAGCGGGAAGGGTAGTTCGAGCTTAGCCTTGAAGTTGTCATGCGAACGCAGGCTGTCGCGCGACACGCCGATCACTTCCGCGCCGGCTTTCTTGAACTTCGGATACAGATCGCGGAACTGCAGGCCTTCGGTCGTGCAGCCCGGCGTGTTGTCCTTCGGATAGAAATACAGCACCACCTTCTTGCCCCGCAGCTTTGACAGCGTGATTTCGCCGCCCGTCGCGGCGGCGGTGAAGTCGGGGATGGGTTGGTCGACTGCGATGGACACGAGGTTCTCCGGTTATTGGGGCTGGCGTCGCTAGGTGCCGCGGCGTCGGCCGGTCTGTCGTCGAGGTTGTTGTTGTTCGGGAATACGGTCGGCGCGCGGTTGTCCGATCGTCAGACTCGGCAAGGAAGCGGGCAACAGGCGGGCAACAGGCAGGCGATAAGCGGCGCGCCTTCTAACGACTCCCGCGTCGCGGGCCTTCAGGGCTGGACGATCAGTTCGCCGGAGCGCCCCGCAATCTCGCCCCACGCGACAGGGTACGATGGCAGCGTGTCGCGGTCTAGCGTGGCGTAGTAATCGCCCATCGTCGCGAACGTGTGGCCCTGGGCGCGCCAGCCTTCGAGCAACTGTTCGAAAACCGGCGCGAGTTTCTGTCCTTCGAGTTCCGCGTGCAGCGTGAACACCTGGTCGTGCGGATTTTTTTCAGTTTGTTTCAGCATCCACGCGGCGACGTTGTGCGTATCGACACCATCGACACCGAGCACTTCGTCGAGCGTCGGGAGCGTGGTCGGCATCTGCACGTGCTTCAGCGTCCTGCCGTCGACCACCGGCAGATATGGCGAGTGTCCGCGGCCGTCGGAAGCGTAGCGCATGCCCCACGCGTCGATCTGCTCGAACGCGTGGCCGTTCATCTGCCAGCCCGCGGCGCCGTGCGTGACGGGCGGCGCACCGAATATCTCGATGAACCGCGCGTGGCTCTGCTGCATCTGCGCGACGGTCCACGCGCGATCTTTGGCGCGCACGTTGTCCTGCCAGTACACGTGATCCCACGTATGGATGCCGCACTCGAAGCCGGCTTCGTGGATCGCTCGCATCTCGGCCGCGGCCTTCGCGCCGATGTCCGGAGCGGGCAGCAGCACGCCGTACATCAACTGCCTGACGCCGTAATGCTCGACCACCGACGTGCGCGACACCTTCTTCAGAAAGCCCGGCCGCAGCACGCGGCGCATCGCCCAACCGGTGTGGTCGGGCCCGAGGCTGAACAGGAAGGTGGCGCGCGCCTTGAAGCGGTCGAAGATGCGCGCGAGATTCGGCACGCCTTCGCGGGTGCCGCGCAGCGTGTCGACGTCGATCTTCAGGACGATGCGAGCCAAGGACGCGCCCTTATTGCTGTTCGACGAGTGCGCGGGCTTCCGCGACGTGGCCGCGATACGCTTCGAAAATCTTGCGCAGCGCTTCGTCGAAAGTCGACGTGGGTGCCCAGCTGAGTTCCTGCTTCGTATTGTCGATCTTCGGCACGCGGTTCTGCACGTCCTGATAGCCGTTGCCGTAGTACGCGCCCGACGACGTTTCGACCAGTTGCACCTTCTTGGCCGAGTCCGCGTATTCGGGGAATTCGGCCGCGAGTGCCAGCATCTTGTGCGCGAGCTCACGCACCGAGAAGTTGTTGATCGGGTTGCCGATGTTGTAGATCTTGCCGGTGGCGACGCCGTTCTTGTTCTCGATGATCTTCATCAGCGCGCTGATGCCGTCGTCGATGTCCGTGAACGCGCGCTTCTGCGCGCCGCCATCGACGAGGCTGATGTTCTCGCCGCGCACGATGTGGCCGAGGAACTGCGTGACCACGCGCGAGCTACCTTCCTTCGGCGTGTAGATCGAGTCGAGGCCCGGGCCGATCCAGTTGAACGGACGGAACAGCGTGAAGTTCAGGCCTTCCATGCCGTAGCCCCAGATCACCCGGTCCATCAGTTGCTTCGAGCACGCGTAGATCCAGCGCGGCTTGTTGATCGGGCCGTACGACAGCTGCGATTCTTCCGGATCGAACTGCTCGTCCGTGCACATGCCGTAGACCTCGGAGGTCGACGGAAACACCAGATGCTTGCCGTACTTGACGGCTGAACGCACGATCGGCAGGTTCGCCTCGAAGTCGAGTTCGAACACGCGCAGCGGCTGCTTCACATACGTTGCGGGCGTGGCGATCGCGACGAGCGGCAGAATCACATCGCACTTCTTGATGTGGTACTCGACCCACTCCTTGTTGATCGTGATGTCGCCTTCGAAGAAGTGCATCCGCTCATGATTGACGAGGTCGCCGAGACGTTCGGTCTGCATGTCCATTCCGAACACTTCCCAGTCGGTCGTTTCGAGAATGCGTTTGGACAGGTGATGGCCGATGAAGCCATTGACACCCAGAATCAGGACTTTTTTCATGAATGAGATTGGATGAGCTGGGCGAATTCCGCCGGACTGACGTCAGTCTCGCCGCCGCCGTGCTGGTGCCGCAATTCGTGGATGTTGATCGCGCGGCCGTCGCCGCAGATCGCGAAAACGGCATTATCGCTTACGTGCAGGCCCGGGGGCAAATCCGAGCGGAGCGCGCCGGGCGCGGCCAGACGCGCGCGCGCGACGATGAAACGGCGCCCGTTCAGCTCGGTGAAAGCGCCCGGATACGGCGGCGCGACCGCGCGGATCAGGTTGTAGACCTGTTGCGCGGACTGATTCCAGTCGATGCGGCCGTCTTCCGGTTTGCGCCCGCCGTAGTAACTGCCATGCGCGAGATCGTTCGGCAGATGCGGCGCCTCGCCCGCGAGCAGCGCCGGCAGCACGCGCCACAGCGTTTGCTCGGCGGCGACCGTCACCTTGTCGAAGACCTGCGCGGCGGTGTCGTCGGGCAGGATCGGCACCGGGGTTTGCGCAATGATCGCGCCGGCGTCGGGCTTCGCGGCCATTTCGTGCAGCGTTGCGCCGGTTTCGCTTTCGCCGTTGAGCACCGCCCAGTTGGTCGGCACGCGGCCACGATACTTCGGTAACAGCGAGCCGTGCATGTTGTAAGCGCCCCGTGCGGAGATCGCGAGCAGGTCGAGCGGCAACATGTGGCGGTAGTAGAACGAGAAGATGAAGTCCGGCCGCGCGGCGCTCACCGCGGCGCGCAGTTCGGGGCTCTTCGGATCGGCCGGCGTGACGACGGCAATGCCGTGCTCGGCTGCCACCGAAGCGACGCTGCCGAACCAGATGTTCTCGCTCGGGTTGTCTTCGTGGGTCACGACGAGCGCGACCTCGACGCCGCGCGCGAGCAGCACCTGCAGGCAGCGCACGCCGACGTTGTGATACGCGAATACGACGGCGCGTGGCTTCATGGATGGTGTCCCTGGTCGGCGACCGGCACCGGCTGCACGCCTTGCACGACGGTCTGACGCGGCGCTTCGGCGACGGCCCCGCCGTCGCGTTCCTCGAGAATGGTCTGCACCAGATAACGCGGCCGGGCACGCACCTGCTGATAGATCCGGCCGATGTATTCACCGAGCAGGCCGAGCGCGAAGATGATCACGCCGAGCAGGAAGAACGTGATGGCGAACAGCGTGAACACACCTTGCACTTCCGCGCCGATGATGAAACGGCGAATCAGCAGCAGGACGAACAGCGCCGCGGACCCTAGCGACAGGATCACGCCGATGAACGACAGCCATTGCAGCGGCACCACCGAGAAGCCGGTGACGAGGTCGAAATTCAGACGGATCAGCGAGTACAGCGAGTACTTCGACTCACCGGCGAAGCGTTCCTCGTGCGCGACCTCGATTTCCACCGGATTCTGCGCGAACGTGTACGCGAGCGCCGGGATGAACGTGTTGATTTCGCCGCAGCGGTTGATCGTATCGACGATATGGCGGCTGTAGGCGCGCAGCATGCAGCCCTGGTCGGTCATCTTGATGCGCGTGATGCGCTCGCGCAGATGATTCATCGCGCGCGACGCCTTGCGGCGCCACAGGCTGTCCTGGCGCTGCCGACGGATCGTGCCGACGTAGTCGAAGCCCTCGCGCATCTTCGCGACGAGCTTGCCGATTTCCTCGGGCGGATTCTGCAGGTCGGCGTCGAGCGTGATCACGATGTCGCCGCGTGACTGCTCGAAGCCCGCGAGAATTGCCATGTGCTGGCCGTAGTTGCCGTTCAGCAGGATCACGCGCGTGGTGTCGGGGCGCGCGCGGAACTGCCCGGCGAGCAGCGCCGCGGATTTGTCGCGGCTGCCGTCGTTGATGAAGATCACTTCATAACCGGTGCCGAGCGCGTCGAGCGCCGGATAGAGGCGCGCGAACAGCGCGGCCAGTCCGGCTTCCTCGTTGTACACCGGAATGATGATCGACACTTCCGGTGCGACGGCGCGATGTTCCGAATAAGTCATGTCCGCTTATTTTCCGTAGTGTTCGCAAATTTCGTTGACCGCGTGGCACACGCGCTCGACGTCGCCTTCGTTCATCAGCGTGAAGAGTGGCAGCGTGACGGTGGTGGCGCCGAAGCGCTCCGCGTGCGGGAACATGCCTTCCTTGAAGCCGCGCGCGCGGTACAGGGAAAACAGGTGCAGCGCCGGGTAGTGCACGCCCGAGCCGATGCCGCGCTCCTTCAGCTCGCCCATGAAGCCGGCGCGGTCGATCGACAGGTTTTCGAGCGGCAGCGTGATCTGGAACATGTGCCAGTTGCTGTTTTCGAAGTCCGCGGGCGGCAGGCCGACGCCGAGCTTAACGGCCGCGCCGCCTTCGAGTTGCGCGAAGTACGCGCGCACGAGCTTCTTGCGCTGCGCGATGAAGCGCTCGAGATGCGGCAGCTGGCCGAGGCCGACACGCGCGGCGACGTCGGTCAGGTTGTACTTGCCGCCGAGCACGTCGCAGTCCATGCCGTCGAAGCCGGTGCGCGTGATGCCTTGCAGGCGGTACTTCTGCGCGAGCACCGCTTCTTCCTCGTTGTTCAGCACCAGCGCGCCGCCTTCGACCGAGGTCAGGTTCTTGTTCGCGTGGAAGCTGAACGACACGATGTCGCCGAGCTTGCCGATGCGCTCGCCATTCCAGGTGGAGCCGAATGCCTGCGCGGCGTCTTCGATCACGCGCAGCTCGTGCGCGCGGGCGATCCCGTACAGACGGTCCATGTCGACCGGCAGGCCCGACAGGAACACTGGCAGCAACGCCTTGGTGCGCGGCGTGATCGCTTTTTCGAGCAGGTCGAGATCGATGTTGCGCGTGATCGGGTCGATGTCGGCGAACACTGGCGTCGCGCCGGTTTCGAGGATCACGTTGCTGGTCGACACCCAGGTGGCCGGCGTCGTGATCACTTCGTCGCCGGGACCGACGCCGGCGATGCGCAGGCCGATTTCGAGCGTCGCGGTACCAGAATTGAAGGTGCGCACCGGGCGGCCGCCGCAGAACTCGGACAGCGCGGCCTCGAACTTCTGGTTCTGCGGGCCGGTGGTGATCCAGCCGGAACGCAGCACGTCGGCGACGCCCTGGATCGTTTCCTCGTCGATCTCGGGTTTGACAAACGGCAAAAACGGGACTTGTGACTGGCTCATTGAATGCATCGCTCGATTGAAAGGGGCGCGGCCCGACAGGCGCGAAGTACGATGGGCGCGAAGTAAACCACAAACTACCCGCAAACCCAAGGCCGCGGCTTAAAAAACGCAACCGCTCAGCTTACCGCGGCCTACCTTACGTCAGGCTTAGGCGGCGCGTGTGCCGCGCGGGTTCCTACGCGGGGCGCCGCGCCTAGCTGCGCGCGAGCACGACGACGCCGACGAGAATGATGCCGATGCCGATCAGCTTCTGCACCGACATCACTTCGCCGAACAGGTACCACGCGGCAATCGCGTTGACGACGTAGCCAAGTGACAGCATCGGATAGGCGATCGACACGTCCACGCGCGAGAGCCCGATGATCCACACCGCCACGCTAATCACGTAGCAGGCGAGCCCGCCGATGATCGGCGGCTGGGTTGCCAGCTTGAAGCCGATGGGCAGGATGTTCGCACGGGTGAATTCGAAGTGTCCAACGGCATTCGTGCCGGCCTTGAGCAGCAGCTGCGCGCCGGCGTTCAGCGTGACGCCGGCCAGGATGCAGAACAGGGAAATCGGGTTCATCGAACGGTCTGGTTCTCGAAAGGGTTAGGGCTTTGCCGCGGGCATGGAGACGGGGGCCGGCGTGGCCGATGCTGCGGGCCTCACTTCGACGACTGCCGAGGCGGCGATAGTGGGGGTAGCGGGTGCTGCTGCCGCCGCTGCGGCCGGGGCGGCGGCGGGAGCCGCGTCGGCGAGCGGCTTCATCACCACCACGCGGCGCGGATCGCGCGCGATCACCTGCATCGGCACGCCTTGCTTGACGAGGCGGTCGTAGGTCGGCGGCGGGATCAGCGCGAGCGCGTAGCGATCGGCCTTCCAGCGCTCGATCCACGCGTCGACCGTCGGCACCCATTTTTGCGGCTCGACGGACACGCCGAATGCGAGCTCGTCCGGGTGCGCGACCATGATCATCGTGTGGCCGATGTAGAACGGCAGCGTGTGGTCGAGCACGCCGACCGAGTAGAACGGCGTGTCGGGCGGCAGCTTCGCGAGTTCGGCCTTGATCGCGGGCGCGAGCGGCGCGCCGGAGCTCAGGCGCCCGAACACGTCGTGGCCGGTGCCCGCGATGGTGCCGAGCAGCAGCCAGCCCGCGCCGAACGCGGCGAGGCTGCCGAGACCGACTCGCGCGTTGGCGCCCACGCCGCTCTGGCCGCGGCGGTTCAACCACAGCGCGAACAGCGTGAGCACGAACGCGACGGCTAGCGCGGCGAGCACCCACACGCGGTATTCGGCATACAGCTCGGCTGGATTGCGCGCAGTGCCGAAGCGCGGCAGGAACAGCGCCGCGAACGCGGCGACCACGAAAAACAGCGCGTAGCCCGCCAGATGCCGGCGCAGCTGCTCGCGCGTGACGAGCGGCAGATACATGCCGATCAGCATCGCGATCGGCGGCGCGATCGGCAGCGTGTAGGACAGCAGCTTCGAGTGCGACGCGCTGAAGAACAGGAAAATGAAGACGATCCACGTGAGCATCAGCGTGACCGGCGCGAAGCCGTTCGGCTGACGCGGCTGGCGCCACGCGTGGCGCACGCTTTGCACGGTTACCGACAGCCACGGCAGGAAGCCCACCAGCAGCACTGGCACGAAGTAGTAGAACGCGCCGGGGCGATTCTGCTCGGGCGTCAGATAGCGCTTGAACTGCTGAACGACGAAGAAGAAGTTCAGGAATTCCGGATTGCGCTGCTGCACGAGGACGAACCACGGCGTCACGATCGCGAAAAAAACGATCAGCCCGCTCACCAGGTGCAGACGCTTCCACAGCGCCCAGTCGCGCGCGATCAGCGTATACAGCACCAGCACCGCGCCCGGCAGGATCATCCCGACCAGGCCCTTGGAGAGCACCGCCAGCGCCATCGACGCCCAGCACACCCACATCCAGCCGCGCACGCATGGGGGCCGCAGGTTCGGGCGCTGGGCGAGCAGCAGCGCGCACAGCGTGAGCGCCATCCAGAGCGACAGGCCCATGTCGAGCGTATTGAAGTGGCCCATCAGGTTCCAGTACGGCGAACAGGCGAGCACGAGTGCCGCGAACACGCCAGTCGCGGCGTTGAACACGCGGGCGCCGGTAAAGCCGATCAGCAGCACGCCGGCGAAGCCCGTCAGCGCGGTGTAGAGGCGCGCCTGCCATTCGCCGATGCCGAACCACGCGAACGTCAGCGCGTTCGCCCACGTTTGCAGCGGCGGCTTCTCGAAGTACTTGTAGGCGTTGTAGCGCGGCGTGATCCAGTCGCCGGTCAGGAACATTTCGCGCGCCATTTCGGCGTAGCGGCCTTCGTCGCTCGGCAGCAGATGGCGCCAGCCGAGCGGCACGAACCAGATCACGGCGAGAACCAGCACCAGCAACAGGATCGCGGTGCGGTTGAGCGGTAGCCTCGACGGCGTATCGTTCATGAAATATCAACCCTTCTTGTTATCGACGGCGCGCGCACGGGCGCGACGCGGGGGGCAGAATCGGGCCGGCCGGGCGCGCCGGCGCGGGATGCACCGGCGCCGGGCACGCTCAGGCCTCGATCAGCAACGCGGCCGCGACCTTGCGGCCCTCGGCCATCAGAATGTTGTAGGTGCGGCAGGCGGCCTTGAAGTCCATCGTTTCTACGCCGATGCGTTTCGCGCTCAGCGCGGCGGTCAGGCGCGGGTGCGGAAAGCGCAGCCGCTCGCCGCTGCCGAACACGACCACTTCGGGCGCGGCGTCGACCAGCATCGCGAAATGCTCGGCGCTCAACTGCTCGAACGACGAGACGGGCCAGGGAATGACCGGCGCGTCCGGCAGCACGAGAATACTGCCCGCGTGACGCACCAGATTGATTTCGACGTAGTCGGCGCCGTAGCCGGTAACGGTATTGAGCGCGCCGCTGGAATCCTGATGTAATTTCAAATTGGTTTTCCGAAGTCGTCGTGAGACGTCATGCGTGTTGCCGGCCTGACTGCACGTCGCACAGGCCGCGCGGTTCGACGCGTGTGGCACACGAGAAGGCCGAAAAGGCTTGCCGATGCGGGTGGTGCATTGCGGAAGTCGGCCAAAATCCGCTAAATTATAACTTTTTAGCCGCCTTGCGGCGCCCCTCGCTCAAGTGCCGCCACAAGCCGCGCTGGGCGCATCGGCGTGGCCCACCGGCTACCTGGGTTGGCATCGCCCGCTTTCGTTGCGTTTTTTCCACGCCGGAACCCGGAAAGCCGCGGCCGCTCGACAGTTCGACCCCATTTCGCGGCTGGCCGCCGTCGCCGCCGCGTCCGAATTCCCCGTAGCGGCGAATCAGAGCGGCCCGGCGTCGTCAGCCAGGCCCCGTTTGCCCAAGGTTTGCCCCAGCCATCAACCAGGATGAAGTGCCCGCCGTGAAACCGATTCTCAAATCAAACAAGTTGTTGAATGTCTGCTACGACATTCGCGGGCCCGTCCTCGAACATGCGAAGCGGCTCGAAGAAGAGGGTCACCGCATCATCAAGCTGAACATCGGCAATCTGGCGCCGTTCGGCTTCGAGGCGCCGGACGAGATCATTCAGGACATGATCCTGAACCTGCCCAGCTCGTCGGGCTACTCCGACTCGAAGGGCGTGTTCGCCGCGCGCAAGGCGATCATGCACTACACGCAGCAAAAGGGCGTGCACGGCGTCGAGCTGGACGACGTCTACATCGGCAACGGCGCGTCCGAGCTGATCGTGATGGCGCTCCAGGGCCTCGTCAACGACGGCGACGAAGTGCTGCTGCCCGCGCCCGATTACCCGCTGTGGACCGCCGGCGTGAGCCTCGCGGGCGGCACGCCGGTGCACTACATCTGCGACGAGTCGAATAGCTGGATGCCCGACCTCGATGACATTCGCGCGAAAATCACGCCGAACACGCGCGCGCTGGTCGTGATCAACCCGAACAACCCGACCGGCGCGCTGTACTCGGACGAACTGCTGCTCGGCCTGATCGAGATCGCGCGCCAGCACGGCCTCGTGATCTTCGCCGACGAGGTCTACGACAAGATCGTCTACGACGGCAAGACGCACACGTCGATGGCGTCGCTGTCCGAAGACGTGCTGACCGTCACGTTCAACAGCCTGTCGAAGAGCTACCGCTCGTGCGGCTATCGCGCCGGCTGGATGGCCATTTCGGGCCTGATCGGCGAGAACCGCCGGCTCGCGAAAGACTATCTGGAGGGGCTCGGCATCCTCGCGTCGATGCGGCTGTGCCCGAACGTGCCCGGCCAGTACGCGATCCAGACCGCGCTCGGCGGCTATCAAAGCATCAACGACCTGATCGTGCCGGGCGGGCGCCTGTACAAACAGCGCGAGCTCGCCTACGACATGCTCACGGCGATCCCCGGCGTGAGCTGTGTGAAGCCGGAAGCGGCGCTGTACATGTTCCCGCGCCTCGACCCGAAGGTGTATCCGATCCAGAACGATCAGCAGTTCATCCTCGACCTGTTGCTCGAAGAGCGCGTGCTGCTCGTGCAGGGCACCGGCTTCAACTGGAAGACGCCGGATCACTTCCGCGTCGTGTTCCTGCCGAACGTCGACGACCTTGCGGATTCGATCAACCGGATCGCGCGCTTCCTCGACGGCTACCGCAAGCGTCACACAGCCTGAGCCGGCCTCGCGTACGATGTGGCGCGTGATGTGGCAAATGAGGCGCGCCGCTCGTGCCACCCCCGACACCCTTTTCAAACCTCTACTAGAAACACACGCTGCATGGAACCAATCAAAGTTGGACTGCTGGGCTTCGGCACGGTAGGCTGCGGCACCTTCACGGTACTGCGCCGCAATCAGGAAGAAATCAAACGTCGCGCGGGTCGCGGCATCGAGATTGCGCGCATTGCCGTGCGCAACCCGGCCAAGGCGACCGCGGCGCTCGGCGGCGAAGCCGGCAGCGTGGCGCTGACCGATGACTTCAATGCGGTCGTCGGCGATCCCTCGATCGCGATCGTCGCGGAAATGATCGGCGGCACCGGCATCGCGCGCGACCTCGTGCTGCGCGCGATCAACAACGGCAAGCATGTGGTCACCGCCAACAAGGCGCTGCTCGCCGTGCATGGCACGGAGATTTTCGAGGCGGCGCGCGCGAACGGCGTGATGGTCGCGTTCGAGGCGGCGGTGGCGGGTGGCATTCCGATCATCAAGGCACTGCGCGAAGGGCTGACGGCGAACCGCATCCAGTACATCGCGGGCATCATCAACGGCACGACGAACTACATTCTGTCGGAGATGCGTGACCGTGGGCTCGATTTCGCGACCGCGCTGAAGGCCGCGCAGGAGCTCGGCTACGCGGAAGCCGACCCGACCTTCGACATCGAGGGCGTCGACGCGGCGCACAAAGCGACGATCATGAGCGCGATCGCGTTCGGCGTGCCGGTGCAGTTCGACCGCGCGTACGTCGAGGGGATCAGCAAGCTCGCCGCGCTCGACATCAAATACGCCGAGGAACTCGGCTACCGCATCAAGCTGCTCGGCATCGCGCGACGCACCGACAAGGGCATCGAGCTGCGCGTGCACCCCACACTGATTCCGGAAAAGCGTCTGCTCGCCAACGTGGAAGGCGCGATGAACGCGGTCGTCGTGCACGGCGATGCGGTCGGCACGACGCTGTACTACGGCAAGGGCGCGGGCGCCGAGCCGACGGCTTCCGCCGTAGTCGCCGATCTCGTCGACGTGACGCGTCTGCACACGGCCGACCCTGAGCACCGCGTGCCGCATCTGGCATTCCAGCCGGACAGCCTGTCGAACACCCCGATCCTGCCGATCGAAGAAGTCACGAGCGGCTACTACCTGCGCCTGCGCGTCGCCGACGTGACCGGCGTGCTCGCCGACATCACGCGCATTCTGGCGGACAGCGGCATTTCGATCGACGCGCTGCTGCAAAAGGAATCGGAGCTCGTCGACGCGAACGGCAAGGGCGAAACCGACATTCTGCTGATCACGCACGAGACGGTCGAAAAGCAGGTCAACGCCGCGATCAGGTCGATCGAGGCGCTGCAGACCGTCGTCTCGCAAGTCACGAAGCTGCGCATGGAAGCGCTGAACTAGGCCGAACTATGAACTACCTCTCCACGCGCGGCGCCGGAGCCGGCGAGCGCCATACCTTCTCCGACATCCTGCTCGGCGGTCTCGCGAAAGACGGCGGCCTGTATCTGCCGGCCGACTATCCGCGCGTCGCCGCGGACGAACTCACGCGCTGGCGCACGCTGCCGTACGCGGATCTCGCCTTCGAGATCCTGTCGAAGTTCTGCGACGACATTCCCGCCGACGACCTGCGCGCACTGACGCGCAAGACCTATACGGCCGCGACCTACTGCAACGTGCGCGACGACGAAAGCGCCGCGCAGATCACGCCGCTGAAGACGCTCGGCGTCGAAGACGGCGCGCCGCTGTCGCTGCTCGAACTGTCGAACGGTCCGACGCTCGCGTTCAAGGACATGGCAATGCAGCTGATCGGCAACCTGTTCGAGTACGCGCTCGCGAAGCATGGCGAAACGCTGAACATTCTCGGCGCGACGTCGGGCGACACCGGCAGCGCCGCTGAATACGCGATGCGCGGCAAGAAGGGCATCCGCGTGTTCATGCTGTCGCCGCACAAAAAGATGAGCGCGTTCCAGACCGCGCAGATGTACAGCCTGCAAGACCCGAACATCTTCAACCTCGCGGTGGAAGGCGTGTTCGACGACGCGCAGGACATTGTGAAGGCGGTGTCGAACGATCACGCGTTCAAGGCGAAGTACAAGATCGGCACGGTCAATTCGATCAACTGGGCGCGTGTCGTCGCGCAGGTCGTCTATTACTTCAAGGGCTACTTTGCCGCGACGAAGTCGAACGCCGAGCGCGTGTCGTTCACGGTGCCGTCGGGCAACTTCGGCAACGTGTGCGCGGGTCATATCGCCCGCATGATGGGTCTGCCGATCGAGAAGCTCGTCGTCGCGACCAACGAGAACGACGTGCTCGACGAGTTCTTCCGCACTGGTATTTACCGCGTACGCAAGGCGGCCGAGACGTATCACACGAGCAGCCCGAGCATGGACATCTCGAAGGCATCGAACTTCGAGCGCTTCGTGTACGACCTGCTCGGCCGCGATCCGGCGCGCGTGCTGCAACTGTTCCGCGACGTCGAGGGGAAGGGCGGTTTCGATCTCGCGGCAAGTGGCGACTTCGCGCGCGTAAGGGAGTTCGGTTTCGTGTCGGGCAGCAGCAGCCACGACACCCGCGTCGACACGATCCGCGACGTGTTCCAGCGTTACGACACGATGATCGACACGCACACGGCCGACGGCGTGAAGGTCGCACGGGAGCATCTGCAGCCCGGCATTCCGATGATCGTGCTCGAGACCGCGCAGCCGATCAAGTTCGGCGAGACGATCCGCGAGGCGCTGCTGCGCGAGCCGGAGCGGCCGGCGGCGTTCTCGGGGCTCGAGTCATTGCCGCAGCGCTTCGAGGTCGTGCCCGCGGATGCGCAGCGGGTGAAGGACTTCATCGTCGCGAATACCGGCGAATAGGGGCGAGCGGGCCGCGTGAGCCGTTTTACGGCTCACGCGGGATGCCGCGTCGATTCACGTTGATCGACGCCCACGCCCGGACTACGAGAAAACGCTGGCCGCACCCTCCGCGGCCGCGCATCGAAAAACACAAAAAGCTCCCCATAACGCCCGGCTGCCCAGGCCAACGGCATCGGCCGCTACAATGTTCTTTTAACCTGCGGCTTCCACCCTCCAGATGTCCACACCCACGCCCCGCGCCCCGATGCTCGCCACTGCCGATGCGCTGGCGATCCTGCTCGACGCCGCGCGCGCGCTCGACGGTATCGAAACGCTGCCGACGCTCGACGCGCTGAATCGCGTGCTCGCCGCCGACGTCACGTCGCCGCTCGACGTGCCGCCGATGAACACGAGCGCGATGGACGGCTACGCGGTCCGCATCGCCGATCTCGCGCACGGCAGCCGCCTGCCGGTCTCGCAACGCATTGCGGCCGGCCATGCGCCGACGCCGCTCGCGCCCAACAGCGCGGCACGCATCTTCACCGGCGCGACGGTGCCCGCCGGCGCGGACGCGGTCGTGATGCAGGAGCAGACCGAGGTGGCTGGCGACGAGGTGACGATCGTGCATCGGCCGCAGGCGGGCGAGTGGATCACCGCGCAGGGCGCCGATATTCGCGCGGGCTCGGTGATCCTGCCGGCCGGCACGCGGCTCACGCCGCAGGCGTTGGGACTTGCCGCGTCGGTCGGATGCGCGCGGCTCGAGGTGCGCCGCCGCGTGAAGGTCGCCGTATTCTTCACCGGCGACGAACTGACGATGCCCGGCGAGCCGCTGAAGCCCGGCGCGATCTACAACTCGAATCGCTTCACGCTGCGCGGCCTGCTCGAGAAGCTTGGCTGCGACGTGACCGACTATGGCATCGTCGCCGATCAACTCGACGCGACCCGCGCGACGCTGCGCGAAGCCGCCGAGGCGCACGATCTGATTCTCACCTGCGGCGGCGTGTCGGTCGGCGAGGAGGATCACGTGAAGCCAGCGGTGGAGGCCGAAGGGCGTCTGTCGATGTGGCAGATCGCCATGAAGCCGGGCAAGCCGCTCGCGTTCGGCGCGGTGCGGCGTGGTGCGGGTGGTGCGGGTGGTGCAAATGGGGGCGAGCCGGCCGAAACGTTTTTCATCGGCCTGCCCGGCAATCCGGTGTCGAGCTTCGTGACGTTCCTGCTGTTCGTGCGTCCGTTCGTACTGCGGCTGGCCGGCGTGCAGGCGGTCGCGCCGCGCGCGCTGTCGCTGCGTGCGGACTTCACGCAGGGCAAGGCCGATCGCCGCAACGAGTTCCTGCGCGCGCGCGTCAACGTGGCGGGAGGGCTCGATCTGTTTGCCAATCAGAGTTCGGCCGTGTTGACGTCGACCGTGTGGGGCGACGGTCTGATCGACAATCCGCCGAACCACGCGATCAGCGCCGGCGAAACCGTGCGCTTCATTCCGTTTTCCGAACTGTTGAACTGAGGCCGGTCGTCCGCGGCATGCGCGGCTTAGACCGGCGGTATCCCGATGAAGATTGAACTCCGATACTTTGCGAGCGTGCGTGAAGCGCTCAATACGTCCGACGAAAGCGTCGAGGTGCCCGACGGCATCGCGACCGTCGGCGATGTGCGCGCGTGGCTGCGCGTGCGTGGCGGCATCTGGGCCGAGACGCTCGCCGAAGGCCGCGCGCTGCGCACGGCCTGCAACCACGTGATGACCGGCGCGAGCACGCGCATCACCGAGGGCTGCGAGGTCGCGTTCTTTCCGCCCGTCACAGGCGGCTGAGCGGCGCTCTCGCACATCACGTTCACGCCAGCGACAAAAGCCCTCAGGAGCCGTCCATGCCCGTTCGCGTCCAGACCGAAGACTTCGACCTCAGTGCCGAGGTGGCCGCGCTGCGCGCGCGCAATCCGAGCATCGGCGCGGTCGCGTGCTTCGTCGGCACCGTGCGCGATCTCAACGAGGGCAGCGCGGTCGAGACGATGGAGCTCGAGCATTATCCGGGCATGACGGAGAAGTCGCTCGAGGCGATCGTCGAGCGTGCGCGCGAACGCTGGCCGGGCATCGAGGTGCTGATCGTGCATCGCGTCGGCAAGCTGTATCCGCTCGATCAGATCGTGCTCGTTGCGACGACGGCCGCGCATCGCGGCGACGCGTTTGCGTCCTGTGAATTCGTGATGGACTATCTGAAGACCGAAGCGCCATTCTGGAAGAAGGAGAAAACCGACGCGGGCGAGCGCTGGGTCGACGCGCGCGTGACCGACGATGCCGCGCTCGCGCGCTGGGGAATCGAATCGGGAAATCGAACTCCGGAGTAAACGCGTCGCGGGCCGCGGAGTTGCGACGGCGCACGCGGCCTCCTTGTGTCAGGGGTGTCGGCGCCGGCCGACGTTCACTCGTCCCGCGAGCGTCCGATGATCGGCACCGGGAACGGCTCGCCAGCCGGCCGTGACGGATGCTCGCCATCGTCGTCAACGTCGCCATCTCGCGGCCGACGCTTCGGCGCCACCCGCTCGAGCAGCGCCTGCTGCTCCGGCGGGATCTTGTAATCCCAGCCGAAACGGCTCAGCTGCAGACTCTGCGCAATCCGCAGCGCCGGCTCCATGAAACGGACCGCCGCGGCCGGCTGATAGCGCGATTCGACCGTATCGAGGAACAGATACAGCCAGCGGCTGAAATGCTGCGGCTCGATGCCTTCGAGCGGCTGATGCGCCTGCTGCACGTTGCCGCGATACTGCTTCGCGCCGAGCACGAGGCTGCTCCAGAATGTGCACATCTTCGGCAGATGGTCGTCCCATCGGCCCGCGAGCTTCGCGTCGAAGACCGGACCGAGCAGCGGGTCGGCACGCACGCGATCGTAAAAGCCATAGACGAGGTCGCGGATATTGGCGTCGGTGGGTTCGGCCGCGCGTTCGACCGGCGGCGCGGCGGGGAAAGACGGATTCATGCGGATTCCAGAAAATTGCGGTTGCCGATGTCGGCTGAACTGAACCTTGCCCCCCCGTTTTTCTGACAAACGGTTGATGCGGAAAAAGCTACTATTGCTATCCGAAACAGTTTTGCAGCGCGATTCGGGGAGCGACGCCAGCCAGCCAGTCATGTTAGGGCGTAGCGCTCGTTCCCGGCAACCCTCGCGTCGACACGGTTATCGGGACGTTCAAGGCACTTGCTCGCAGCCTTTCAAGCTATACCAGGACCTATGAGACTTACCGACTACACGGATTACGCGCTGCGCGTGCTGCTGTATCTCGCGGTGCGGGGCGACGGATTATCGACGATTCAGGACATTTCGCAAGCCTACGGCATCTCGAAAAACCATCTGATGAAGGTCGTGCAGCAGCTGGGCGAACTCGGCTGGGTCGAAACCGTGCGTGGCCGCAACGGCGGCTTGCGGCTCGGCGCGCAATCGCTGTCGCTGACCGTCGGCGACGTGGTGCGGGTCACGGAAAGCGACTTTGCGCTGGTCGGCTGTCTGCCGGACCGCCAGGGCCAACAGCGGCCTTGCGTCATCACGACGCAGTGCCGGCTCCGTGGCGCGTTGCAGGCGGCGAACCTCGCTTTTCTCGCCGAGCTCGATCGTTTTACGATCGGCGAAGTCGCGCAACCGAAAAGTCCGCTCGCGGCGTTGCTCGGGTTAGGCTCCACGATTCAGATGGTGCCGCTGCCGATTCCGGTGGCATCGGATAGCACGCGCGGCGGCAGTCCGGCGACGCTGGGCCACAAGAACTAGAACATCCGACCGGCTCCCGGGTGCGCGATCCCGCCCGACCGCGTCACTGGGGAATGATCGCGGCAGTTCTTGCGCTCAAATGTTAAATAGTTACGACCGAGGCCAAAAAAGCGCTTGAAACCCTAATAAAACGCCTCATTTTGGTGGTAATCGAAATTGGAGGTCTCTTGATGAGAATCGACAAACTCACCACTAAATTCCAGGAAGCGCTCGCGGACGCCCAGAGTCTGGCGGTTGGCCACGACAATCAGTACATCGAACCCGTCCACGTGCTGGCGGCACTCGTCGCGCAGCAGGACGGCTCCGCTCGCTCGCTGCTGTCGCGCGCCGGCGTGCACGTACAACCTCTACAAACCGCGCTGAACGACGCAGTCACGCGGTTGCCGCAAGTGCAGGGCACCGACGGCAACGTGCAGATCGGCCGCGAACTGACCGGTCTGTTGAACCAGGCGGACAAGGAAGCGCAGAAGCTCAACGACACGTTCATCGCGAGCGAAATGTTCCTGCTCGCGGTCGCCGACGACAAAGGCGAGGCCGGCCGTCTCGCGCGCGAGCACGGGTTGTCGCGCAAGGCGCTCGAAACCGCGATCGCCGCGGTGCGCGGCGGCTCGCAGGTGCATAGCCAGGACGCCGAAAGCCAGCGCGAAGCGCTGAAGAAATACACGATCGACCTGACCGAGCGCGCCCGCGCAGGCAAGCTCGATCCCGTGATCGGCCGCGACGACGAAATCCGCCGTTCCATTCAGATCCTGCAGCGCCGCACCAAGAACAACCCGGTGCTGATCGGCGAGCCGGGCGTCGGCAAGACCGCGATCGTCGAGGGGCTCGCGCAGCGCATCGTCAACGGCGAGGTGCCGGAAACGCTGAAGAACAAGCGCGTGCTGTCGCTCGACATGGCCGCGCTACTCGCGGGCGCCAAATATCGCGGCGAGTTCGAAGAGCGCCTGAAGGCGGTGCTCAACGACATCGCGAAGGACGAAGGGCAAACCATCGTCTTCATCGACGAGATTCACACGATGGTCGGCGCCGGCAAGGCCGAAGGCGCGATGGACGCGGGCAACATGCTGAAGCCGGCGCTCTCGCGCGGCGAGCTGCATTGCGTCGGCGCGACCACGCTCGACGAATACCGCAAGTACATCGAAAAGGATGCCGCGCTCGAGCGCCGCTTCCAGAAGGTGCTGGTGGACGAACCGTCGGTCGAGGCGACCATCGCGATCCTGCGCGGTCTGCAGGAGCGCTATGAGCTGCACCACGGCGTCGACATCACCGACCCGGCGATCGTCGCGGCCGCCGAGCTGTCGCATCGCTACATCACGGACCGCTTCCTGCCCGACAAGGCGATCGATCTGATCGACGAAGCCGCGTCGAAGATCAAGATGGAAATCGACTCGAAGCCGGAGGAGATGGATCGGCTCGACCGTCGTCTGATCCAGCTGAAGATCGAACGCGAAGCCGTGAAGAAGGAGAAGGACGAGGCGTCGCAGAAGCGTCTGCAGCTGATCGAAGAGGAAATCGAGCGGCTCAACCGCGAATATTCGGACCTCGATGAAATCTGGACCGCGGAAAAAGCGGCGGTGCAGGGCAGCGCGCAGCTGAAGGAAGAGATCGAGAAGACACGTGCGGAAATCGTGCGTCTGCAGCGTGAGGGCAAGCTCGAGAAGGTGGCTGAATTGCAGTACGGCAAGCTGCCGGGTCTCGAGGCGCAGCTGAAGGAAGTCACGCGCGCCGAAGCCGAGGAGCAGAACAGTCCGAAGCGTCGGCGTCTGTTGCGCACGCAGGTCGGCGCGGAAGAGATCGCCGAGGTCGTGTCGCGGTCCACCGGTATTCCGGTGTCGCGCATGATGCAGGGCGAGCGCGAAAAGCTGCTGCAGATCGAGTCGAAGCTGCATGAGCGCGTGGTCGGCCAGGACGAGGCGATCAACGCGGTCGCCGATGCGATTCGCCGCTCGCGCGCTGGTCTGTCGGACCCGAACCGTCCGTATGGCTCGTTCCTGTTCCTCGGGCCGACCGGAGTCGGCAAGACCGAGCTGTGCAAGGCGTTGGCGTCGTTCCTGTTCGATTCGGAAGAGCATCTCATCCGTATCGACATGAGCGAGTTCATGGAGAAGCACAGCGTCGCGCGTCTGATCGGCGCGCCGCCGGGTTACGTCGGCTACGAGGAGGGCGGTTATCTGACCGAGGCCGTGCGCCGCAAGCCGTATAGCGTGATCCTGCTCGACGAAATCGAGAAGGCGCATCCGGACGTGTTCAACGTGCTGCTGCAGGTGCTCGACGACGGCCGCATGACCGATGGCCAGGGCCGCACCGTCGACTTCAAGAACACGGTGATCGTGATGACCTCGAACCTCGGTTCGCAGGTGATCCAGGCGATGGTCGGCGAGCCCCAGGAAGCCGTGAAGGACGCCGTGTGGGAAGAGGTGAAGCTGCACTTCCGGCCCGAGTTCCTGAACCGGATCGACGACGTCGTCGTGTTCCATGCGCTCGATTGCTCGAACATCCAGTCGATCGCACGGATCCAGTTGCAGCGTCTGCACGAGCGGCTCGCGAAGCTCGACATGCAGCTGGTGGTGTCGGACGCGGCGCTCGAGCACATCGGCAAGGTCGGGTACGACCCGCTGTTCGGTGCGCGGCCGCTGAAGCGCGCGATCCAGCAGGAGATCGAGAACCCGATCGCGAAGCTGATTCTGGCCGGCAAGTTCGGTCCGAAGGATGTGATTCCGGTCGAAGTGGACGACGGCGAGGTGCTGTTCGAACGCGTCGTGCACTGAACGCGATGGCTTGATGACGCGACGGGACGACGGCAGTCGAGCCGTTCCCGCCAACGTTAAGAAACCGGCAACGAAGGTGACTTCGTTGCCGGTTTTCTTTTGCCCGCCGATTTCAAACCGGGCGTTGGCGTCGACCGGCAGCCTAAGCCGCCGCCAGCGCATGGCGCACAGCGTGCTTAAGCGTTGCCCTTGTTGCCGAGCAGCGCCGACAAACCGCCGAGCGCGCCGAGCACCGTGGTCGCATTCAGCTTTCCATCGGCCGGCACTTCGCCTTCCGGCGTGGCCGCGTTGACGACGTGCGGCAGGATCTGCGATAGCAGACCCGTCACCTGATCCGGCTGGACGCCGGCCTTCGCGGCGAGGCCGGTCACGGCTTCCGAGCCAAGCACGTTATGCAGCGCGTCGGGTGCGATCGGCTGGTTTTCGCCATTGCCGACCCACGATGACACGACGTCGCCGAGGCCCTTTTCCTGGAAGCGCTGGATCAGGCCGTTCAGGCCACCAGGCTGGTTGTTGACGAATTCGAGCGCGGCGGCGATCAGCGCTTGCTGGCCGCCGCCTTCTGGCGATTTGCCAAGCAGGGAACCGATGGTGTCGAGTAGGCTCATGACGGTCTCTCTTCAATGCCGGCGCGTATGACGGCCGGGCGGGTGACGTCGACGCGCGGTTGCGCGTCGCGGTGAAACGCAGGGCGGCAGCCCCGCCGGGCTCAAGCGCCGGACGCAGCCGCGGCGGATGCCGCCTTGCTCTTCTTCGCTTTCTTCTTCGAAGCCTTGGTGCCGGACGCGTCGGCCGGTGCGCTAGCCGCGACGGCCGGAGCCGAAGCGGCTGCCGCTTCGGATGCTGCGGCCTTGTCCTTCTTCTTCGACTTCGACGGCTTCGCGGCCGAGGCAGGGGCAGCCGCGGCCGGCGCTGCCGTCGTGGCAGCGGGCGCGGCGGCGGTGGTTGCCGCGGGAGCCGCCGGTGTGGTCTTCGTGGCCGACTTGGTGGACGTCTTCGCGCCGGTCGGCGGTGCCGACGAGCCGTTGATCGTCAGTCCGGCCGCTTCGAGGTTCTCGACCGATTTCTGGCCGATGCCCTTCACACGCGCGGCGAGATCGTCGGCGTTCTTGAACGGGCCGTTTTTGCCGCGTTCGTCGAGGATCGCTTTCGCATGCACGGGGCCGATGCCCTTGACCGATTCGAGCGCGGCCTGATCGGCGGTATTCACTTCCACGGCCGCGGCAAATCCGGCCCGACAGCGACAAAGCCACAGCGACGCAAAGCATGAAAAGCTTCTTCAGCATGGCAAGCACTCCATTGAGGGCAAAAAGTTAGCCGGGAACGGACGACCTATCCTGTCAGCGGGCGCTGCGTTTAAGCATAGGACAAATCGCAAGCCCGATTTGAGATAGCGGACGATTTATACCGTTCGATTGATGACAAGTAAATCCGCCACACAATATTTAAAGCTTTTAGCGGCATGCAGTGCCGGTGAATTTATCGGTCGATATCGATCGCAATGACTCGTCTGCGATAAAGAACGAGCAACGCAAAGGAATGACAGCGTCCGACGCTTGACTTAGAGTGCACTCGAAGTCCTAACCTGAGTCCGTCATGTCGAAACACTCAACCGCGCTCACCATCGGTCAGGTTGCCGAAACGATCGGCGTGTCCACGCACACGCTGCGCTATTACGAACAGGCCGGCTTGATCCGGCCGGTCGGACGCACGCAGACGGGGCACCGGCTGTACTCGCCGGCCGATCTCGACTGGTTGCGCTTCGTGATGCGTCTGAAGGCAACGGGCATGTCGATCTCCGGCATGCAGCAGATCGCCGCGCTGCGCGCGCAAGGCCATCCGACGATGCGCACACGCCGCGACCTGCTGGTTGCGCATCGCACCGCGCTGCTCGCGCGGATCGCCGATCTGCAGAGCAACCTCGGCGCGATCGACGACAAGATCGCGTACTACGAGGCGGCCACGAGCGGCGCGCTTGAGCCCGATCCGGCACGACAGGACGACGAAACCTCGTCGCCCTCACACTCCGATAAGGACTCGCAATGGACTACGCACACAACGACCGCTACGCGCGGGGCTGGGACAAGCTCAGGGAAATCGACGGTTCGGCGGGCGAACAGGTAATCGCCGCGCTCGCGCCAGTCGCGCCGGAATTCGGACGCCTGTTGATTGAATTCGGCTTCGGCGACATCTACAGGCGGCCGCAGCTCGATCTGCGCACGCGTGAGATTGCGACGATCGCGTCGCTCGCGACCCTCGGCTGCGCGCAGCCGCAGCTGAAGGTACATATCGAGGCGGCGCTGAACGTCGGCTGCACGCGCGAGCAGATCGTCGAGGTGTTCATGCAGATGGCGCTTTATGCGGGCTTTCCGGCCGCGCTCAATGCGCTGTTCGCGGCGCGGGAAATTTTTGAGGCCAAGGATCGGGAGGGGGAGGCCGCATGCGCGGCGTCGGCAGGCTGAGCTGCGCGGGGAACGGAAAGGCGGATGCAGAACAGGTCGTCTCTCACCCCGGCTTGGGTGCAACTGACGGTCCGGTCGGTGCTATTCGAGGCCTTCCCAACCCCCCATCCCTTCAAACAGCCGAATCGACCCGCGCCGCCGCAGCCTCGCGCAAATAGCGCTGGCTCACGAATCGCCAGTACACGAGCAAGCCGAGGCCGGCAATCGCGAGACTTGCGGAATTCGCGACCCAGAAGCCGCGCGCGCCGGTCAGCCAGGGCGGCGTGAGGCCGGTCGTATCGAAGCCGAGCGCATAGCCGCCGCCGAGCCCGACTCCCCACAGCGCCACCGCATAGATGATGGTCGGCACGACCGCGACCTTGTAGGCGCGCAGCACGAACGCGGTCGAGATCTGCAACGCGTCGAACAGGTGGTAGCAGGCGACGATCAGCACCAGCGGCAACGCCTTCGCCGCGACCTGCGCGTTCGTCGTATAGCCGTCGACAATGTACGGCCGCAGCACGAGCACGAGCGCGCCGTAGCAGCACGCGATCGCAACCGCCATCGCGATGCCGTGACGCGACAGCGTGCGCGCCGCCTGCGGCCGATGCGCGCCGAGCGCCTGCGCGACCAGTGTCGACGACGCGATGCCGATCGACAGTGGCGTCATATAGAGCACCGCGCCGACGTTGCCGGCGATCTGATGTCCGGCGAGCGTCGTCGTGCCGAAACGCGCGATGAAAAGCGCCATGAACGTGTACGACGTGACCTCGATCAGATACGACAGCCCCATTGGAATACCGAGCCGCAGTTGCGCGGCCTGGCGCTTCCAGACCGGCCAGCAGAAGTGCGTGAAGATGCCGAGTGCCTTGAAATCGTCGACGCGCGCGAGCAGCAGCATGCCGAGCGCCGCGAGTGCCCAGTTGAGCAGCGTGCTCGCGAGCGCGCAGCCCGGACCGCCCAGCGCGGGCACGCCGAGGCCGCCGAAAATGAACCAGGTATTGAGCGGAATTTTCAGCAGCAGCGCGGCGATCTGCAGGAACATCACGAGCCGCGGTTTGGCGAGCGCGTTGGCAACGGAGCCGTAGACCCGGAAGGCGAGGCCGGCGGGCAGCCCGAACGCGAGAATCCGCAGGTACGCGAGCGTGCGCTCGTGCAGCGCGTCGGGCACGCGCGACAACGCCAGCAGCGGTCCGGGGAAGAACAGGATCAGAAAGCCGATCACGGTCAGCGCGGCGGCAAGCCACCATGACTGGCGGACCTCTTCGCCGATCTCGCCGTAGCGACGCGCGCCGTACAGCTGCGCGGTGATCGGCTGCAGCGCGGTCACGATGCCGGTCAGGCCGATATAGACCGAGACGTAGATCGACGAGCCGAGGCCGAGCGCGGCCAGATCGACGGCCGAGTAGCGCCCGACCATCGCCGTGTCGATCACGCCGAACGCGATGATCGCCAACTGGCCGATCAATACGGGCCACGCGAGCGCGGCGATTTTCCGTACGTCGGCGAACATGGTCAGTCGAGCTTCTTGTGCCAGTTGCGGCGCTTGCCGGGCGGCGGCTTGGGACGGTCGATGCGCACGTACAGGCGGAAGCGCTCGTCGCGGTCCGCCGCGCGGCGGCCTTCCCACACGAGCTTCCAGATGTAGTCGGGCATCGCGCTAGGGTCGCCGTAGTCCTGCGAGTCCTGACGCAGGATCACGTCGCAGTCCTGGTCGAACGAGAAGTGCATGTCGCCGAAATATGCGAACGTCGCGATCTGCGCATTGCCGAGGCGTACCGGCGCGATGCACGTGTAGTCATCGGGCAAGTGGTTGGCGATCTGCTGCGCGACGTCGCGATAGGTCCGGCTGTAGTTGACGACCGGCAGCCACAGCGTCATCAGCAACACCCACATCAGCGTGGTGCCGGCGCTCGACAGCACGACGCTGCGCCACAGCACCTTCGGATGACGCGCGAGGCGCCAGCGCACCAGCAGGAACCAGCACACGGTCACCGCGACCGCGCACACGAACGACAGAATCTTGAACTGCGGCACGAAGCCGGGCGCGAGTCGCGCGAGATTGCGCGCGAGCGGGTGCGGAAAGCCGGTCAGGCCTGCCACATACACGAGCCACACGAAGCTGCCGAGGATCGTGAAGCTCAGCAGCGCGAACCAGTCGATCGCGTTGATCGCGCCGCGCTTGAGCGTCGGCAACGCGAAAGTGGCGAGCACCGCGAGCGGCGGCAGCAGCAGCATGTAGAGTCGGTTCGACTGATGGCTTTGCAGCACGACGAGCACGAACAGCGGCCCGATCACCGACAGCGGAATCGCCACGTGCGGCGCGCGCCGCAATCCCTGCCAGCTGAACCACGACCACAGCGCGAGCGGCCACGCGGGCCATGTGAAGAGCGGCAGGTTTTTCAGCGCATACGCGGCGACCGAGCCGGGCGGGCCCGCGAACGAACTCAGGCTCACGTGCAGCCACTGGTTCAGATACCAGACAGCGTCGTCGGGGAACGCGGTGAGCGCGATGATCGGCCACGACACCGCGAGCACGAGCGCCACGGGCAGACCCGCGAGCAGCAGCCAGCGCGATCGCGTTTCGCGCACGATCAGCGTCATCGCGAGCGTGCCGAGCAGCAGCGCGCCGACCAGCACCGGACTGCTCGCGAGTGTGACGAGGCCGATCGCGAGACCCCAGGTCAGCGCGCCCTGAATCGGCTTGTCGATCATGCGCACGAGGCCGTACACGAGCATCGCGATGCAGACGAACTGCACGAGCTGCGGCGTGGTCTCGTGACCGCGCTCGGCGAGGCCGAAGCACGCGAGCAGGATCAGCAGTGCGCCATCGGCGAGCGTGCGGCCATAGTCGCGCGGTTCCGGCTCGCCGCCGAATGCATATTTGAACGGCTGCACTTCGGCACGCCGGCCGAGCAGATACGCCGCGTACCAGACGAACGCGCAGCCCGCGCAGAACAGCAGGCCCGTGAACACGCGCGACGCGTTGCTCGCGTCGACCCACGGTGCGAGGACGCGGATCGCGCTCGCGCCGAGCCAGTAGCCGAGCGGGCCGTCCTCGGTCAGATATTTGCCGACCAGATTCGGCAGCAGCCAGTCGTGCGCGCCGCCGTTCGCCATCGTCCACATCACACCAAAGCCGGCTGCGTCCTCGTTCTTCCACGGATCGCGGCCGAATAGGCCGAACGAGGCGTAGACGATACAGATGGCCAGCAGCAGCCAGCGCGGCAACGCACTGGTCGCAGAGGCGGTGAGGCGAACGACAGGTCTCATGCGGTATGTGGAGTCTGGATAAACGATGCAGCCGGAGCGGCCTGGCAGGTCAGGGCGCAAGGGCCCGTTTCGAGCATCCGGCATTGTAGTCGTGCCGTGCGATGCACGTCACGGCCGGTAACGCCCGGCAACGTCAATGGACAAGCTGTAACACAGTGTCGCGAAAGCGCGGCGCGCTCCTTCTGGCTGAAGGCTTCGCGCGGCGCGCGACCCAGCGGGCGCAAGCGCAGGCGACAAAAAAGGGCAGCTCGCGCTGCCCTTTCTGTTTGCTCCGTTGCCGGCCGGAAGCCGGCACCGTTGCGGTATTACTTTACTGCCTTGCCCGAAGCACGTGCGCCGAACTTCTTGTTGAACTTCTCGACGCGGCCGGCCGTGTCCATGATCTTTTGCTGGCCGGTGTAGAACGGATGCGATTCCGACGACACTTCGACCTTCGCGAGCGGGTAGGTCTTGCCGTTGAATTCCGCGGTTTCGCGCGTCTGGATGGTCGAGCGCGTCACGAACCTGAAGTCGTTCGACATATCGACGAACAGGACTTCGCGGTAATTCGGGTGAATGCCTTCTTTCATGGTCTTTCCTTTAATCTGGCGGTAGCCAACCCGCGTGCAGCCTGGAACTGGACTGCCTTCAGGCGCGAGCCACTTGCCTACGGTCGAAAAACCGCGATTATGCCAGAAAATCAGTCGTTTGGCGATTTTTCTGCCAGCGGATTCTATTGCGGCGCAAGCGGCGCCCGTTCGCGGCGTCTCAAACCGGCGTGAACGTCAATCCGACGCGCGCTGGATCTTGCCGGTAGTAGCGCGCGAGCAGTCGGTACAGTTCCGGATACTCCGCCTCGAACGCTTGGGGCTTGACGAATAGCGCCTCGCTGCACACGGCAAAAAATTCCGACGGATGGTCCGCCGCATACGGATCGACCAGCGACTCGCGTTCGAAACGCGCCCAGCGTCGCTCGGGCACCGCGTCGACTTTCGCACAGAAGTGATCGTATGCATGGTCGAACACATCGGCCCATGCCTGCGCATCGAGCGGCGCGTGCCAGCGGCGCATCAGCGGCGGGTGGCCATCCGCTTCGCCGTTGAGCATGTCGATCTTGTGCGCGAACTCGTGGATCACGACGTTGTATGCGTCGCTGCCATCGGTCATCTGCGCGTCTTCCCACGACAGCACCACCGGGCCGCCTTCCCACGCCTCGCCGCTGGCGTCGTGTTCGATCTCGTGCACGACGCCATCTTCGTCCTCAACGGTCTTGCGGATCACGAACTCGCCCGGATAGACGATCACGCCGACCCAGCCACGATACAGATCGAGGCTCAGGTTCAGCACCGGCAGGCACGCCTGCGCGGCGATGCCGACCGTCATCGCATCGGTCAGCTCGAGCTCGTGCGCGGTCGAGAACTCCTTCTGCGCGAGGAAGAGACTCGTCATCTCGCGCAGCCGCGTGAGATCGGGCGTTTCCAGATGCGTGAGAAAGGGTAGGCCGGCGAGTGTCGCCTGCCACAAGGAATCGTCGATCGCATAGTCGCGCAGCGCGCGCTCGCGACGCCGTGTGCCCAGCCAGTTCGTGAGTTTCGACAGCATGCTTGGAGCCCACCTTCAGTCGATCTTTTTTTGCCTCGCGGCGAACAGGCCGCCGCATATCGCGACGCCGATCAGAAAATAGAAACCGTCGAGCGACGCGAGCAAACTGGCCTGCTGCGCAATCGACCGGCTGATCGAGGCGATCGTGTTCTGGTAGACCGGATTGTACGGATTCACGGACTCCGCGAGGCGACTTTGATGCAGCGCGAGCCGGTGCTGCTCGACGATGATCGCCGAGGCGGTCGCGAAGAAGATGGTCAACTGCCGAACGATGTTTTTCAGCCGGTAGCCGTGCGTGAACTCCTCGGTCCGGCGACATGAGCGTCATCCACCCGGCGGCGAACTCGGCCACCGCGAAGCCCGGCACGATGATGATCCACTTCTTGCGCAGCAGCAGCTTCGCAAAACGCAGATAGACGAACAGCGCGCTCGCCGAAATCAGCGATGTGGCGCCGACGTGCAGCCGATGTTCTCGACCGGATAGCCGAGGCCCCTTCGAGAAACCGTGTGTACGTTCACGTTCATGTTGAGGCGGCGCATTGTCTCTGCGGATGATGGACGAAAAAAACCGCTCGCAGTTTGCGAGCGGTTTTTCATGCATTGCAGTTGCCGACTAATACGGCCAGCACGAAGGTCGCGCGTTAGCTGCCGCCGCCACGACGCATCATGTCGAAGAACTCGGAATTGCTCTTCGTCTGACGGATCTTGTCGAGCAGGAATTCCATCGACTCGACTTCGTCCATGTCGTGAATGAACTTGCGCAGTACCCAGATTTTCTGCAGCGCTTCGGGCTTGATCAGCAGCTCTTCGCGGCGCGTGCCCGACTTGTTCAGGTTGATTGACGGATAGACGCGCTTCTCGGCGAGACGGCGCTCGAGGTGCACTTCCATGTTGCCGGTGCCCTTGAACTCTTCGTAGATCACATCGTCCATGCGGCTGCCGGTTTCGATCAGCGCCGTGCCGATGATGGTGAGCGATCCGCCTTCCTCGATGTTGCGCGCCGCGCCGAAGAACCGCTTCGGGCGCTGCAGCGCGTTCGCGTCGACACCGCCCGTCAGCACCTTGCCCGAGGCCGGTACCACCGTGTTGTAAGCGCGCGCGAGACGCGTGATCGAGTCGAGCAGAATCACGACGTCGTTCTTCATTTCGACGAGGCGCTTGGCCTTCTCGATCACCATTTCGGCGACCTGCACGTGACGCGCAGCGGGTTCGTCGAACGTGGAGGCGATCACTTCGCCGGCCACCGAACGCTGCATTTCCGTCACTTCCTCCGGGCGCTCGTCGATCAGCAGCACGAACAGCACGACGTCGGGATGGTTCTGCTTGATCGCGTGCGCGATGTGCTGAAGCATCACGGTCTTGCCCGACTTCGGCGACGCGACGAGCAGGCCGCGTTGGCCCTTGCCGATCGGCGCGATCATGTCGATGATGCGGCCGGTCACGTTCTCTTCGCCACGCATTTCACGTTCGAGCAGCAGCACCTTGTTCGGGTGCAGCGGCGTCAGGTTTTCGAACATGATCTTGTGCTTGGAGGCCTCCGGCGGCTGGCCGTTGACCTTGTCCACCTTTACCAGCGCGAAATAGCGCTCGCCGTCTTTCGGCGTGCGCACTTCGCCTTCGATCGTGTCGCCAGTATGCAGGTTGAAGCGGCGGATTTGCGACGGGCTAATGTAGATGTCATCCGTGCTGGCGAGGTAGGAGGTTTCCGGCGAACGCAGGAAGCCGAAACCGTCCGGCAGCACTTCGAGGGTGCCGTCGCCGAAGATCGTGTCGCCCGCTTTGGCTCGTTTTTTTAGAATGGCGAACATCAATTCCTGCTTGCGCAGGCGGTTCGCGCTTTCGATCTCGAGGCCATTGGCCATCTCGATCAATTGGGACACGTGCAGAGTCTTAAGCTCGGATAAATGCATACGGAGAACCCGCAGGAGAAGGTGCGACGAAATGAAATCTGGGAGGAGGGTGAGCGGAACCGCTCAAAGACTTACACGTCTTTTCGACGTTTTGTGGATTCTAGCATAGCACACGCCAATTTAAGCCAGTGCGGCGGCGTGGCATCTTTGTTGCAAAGCGTGTTGCCGGCTGACAACACGCTTTGCTTGACCGGCGTGCGCGGCGGATTGCTCCACTGATGCGCCCGATTCTCGAACTGACTGCGGCGCGCGATGGACCCGCGAACGCCGCGGCGTACTGCTGCTTTACAGGTTGCCGTCGAGGAACGCGGTGAGTTGCGACTTCGACAGAGCGCCGACCTTCTGAGCGGCAACGGCGCCGTTCTTGAACAGGATCAGTGTGGGGATGCCGCGCACGCCAAACTTAACCGGCGTGGACTGATGCTCGTCGACATTGATCTTAGCGACTTGCAGGCGATCGGCGTAATCCTTCGCGACTTCGTCGAGGATCGGCGCGATCATCTTGCACGGACCGCACCATTCGGCCCAGAAATCGAGCAGCACGGGTTTATCGGATTTCACGACGTCCTGTTCGAACGATGCGTCGCTAATATGCTTGATTTGTTCGCTCATTTATGAATACCTCTGTCGGTTCGAGGCCCGCCTGAATTGCTCGCCACGATACGTCAAAACCGGGAAAATTTCCTTTCGCTCTGCCGCATCCAGAGCCTTGCCGCGCCTGCCTGTGAAAATCAGAAAAACGGTCTGAAAAAACGCCGGATCTTCACGGAATGCGCAGAAAGAGTCGCGTATGCGGGTCTTTCAACTGGCAGTGTAGCTTAATTCGCTATGCGTTGCCGATGGTGATAGTACTCATCAGGACAGTGGGGCTAATAGGCCGCCGCCGTAGTGTCGGCCGGTTTCTGCGGCTCACGGATACCGCATTGCAATCTAAATGGTGGCGCGCGCGGCGAACTCAAGTGCCGCGCGTGGCGGGCGTCGCCGCGGTGGCTGGCAGGGCGTCGGGCGGCGTGCAGGAAGCGGGCGCAAACAGCGCGAAGCCGTTCAAAGCGAAGCGTCGTTCGCGTTTTGCTCGCGTCAACAGTCGCACAATGCGCGCGGCAATGATAGAATCTTTCGTGACGGGCCTCCTCGCATGGAGGGATGGTCAATCTGGTCAGGTCGGGAACGAAGCAGCCACAGCCGTTTTCCACCAGTGCCGAGGGTCGGGCTCGTCACCTTTCCTTGCTTTTTTCTCCGCAGCCGTTTTCACGGCTTGTCCGCAGTTTCTCCACAGTCATTCCCAGCTTTTGTATTGATCGTTCGCCGTGTTCCGATGGAGCGTCGTCGTGGCCGTTTCGCGCGTCTTCCCGAATCGGTTTTGCGCGCCATTGTTACTGATACAATTTCCGGATGACCTATCAAGTTCTCGCACGCAAATGGCGGCCGAAGGATTTCGCTTCGCTCGTCGGACAGGAGCACGTGGTGCGCGCGCTCACCCATGCGCTCGACGGCGGCCGTCTGCACCATGCCTATTTGTTTACAGGTACGCGCGGCGTCGGCAAGACCACGCTGTCGCGCATCTTCGCGAAGGCGCTCAATTGCGAGACCGGCGTGACGTCGACGCCTTGCGGCGTATGCCGTGCGTGTCGCGAGATCGACGAAGGGCGCTTTGTCGATTACGTCGAAATGGACGCGGCGAGTAATCGTGGCGTCGATGAAATGGCCGCGCTGCTCGAGCGCGCAGTGTACGCGCCCGTCGATGCGCGCTTCAAGGTCTACATGATCGACGAAGTGCACATGCTGACGAACCACGCGTTCAACGCGATGCTGAAGACGCTCGAAGAGCCGCCGCCACATGTCAAGTTCATCCTCGCGACCACCGACCCGCAAAAGATTCCGGTCACCGTGCTGTCGCGCTGTCTGCAGTTCAATCTGAAGCAGATGCCGGCAGGCCATATCGTGTCGCATCTCGAACGCATTCTCGGCGAAGAGAACGTGCCTCACGAGGCGCAGGCGTTGCGCTTGCTCGCGCGCGCGGCCGACGGTTCGATGCGCGACGCGCTATCGCTGACCGATCAGGCGATCGCCTATTCGGCGAACCAGGTCAGTGAAGACGCGGTGCGCGGCATGCTCGGCGCGCTCGATCAAAGCTATCTGACCCGTCTGCTCGACGCGCTCGCGCAGGGCGACGGCGCGGCGGTGCTGGCGGTCGCCGACGAGATGGCCTTGCGCAGCCTGTCGTTCTCGACGGCGCTGCAAGATCTGGCGAGCCTGCTGCATCGGATCGCGTGGGCGCAGTTCGAGCCTTCGTCGGTGCTCGACGAATGGCCGGAGGCGGCCGACTTGCACCGTTTCGCCGACGCGTTGAGCGCCGAGCAGGTGCAACTGTTCTATCAGATCGCGACGATCGGCCGAAGCGAATTGGGCCTCGCGCCCGACGAATACGCGGGCTTCACGATGACGCTGCTGCGCATGCTCGCGTTCGAGCCGGCGCCGACAGGCGGCGGTGGCGGAGCGGCGGGAGCCGCTGGCACGCAGAACGGTGCGAGCGCCGCCGCCGGTACGAAGCGCTCAGGTGCACCGACGGTTGCCGCGCTGCGCGCGCTGTCACCTTCGTCCGCGACGGCCATGGCAGCTGCTGCGCACGTTCGCGGACCCCAGGTAGGCGTTGCCGGCGAGGAGCTGGGCGACGCGATGAAATCGATCGGGGCGACTGCAAAGCCGATCGCGAAGCCCGCAGCCGACTCCGCGCAGTCTGAAGCAGCACCGCAATCGCCCAATGCCGAAGTCGCCCGCGTGACAGACGCGCCTGCCACTACGGCGCCCCCGCTGGCGCCGTGGGAAGACGCGCCAGCGAATGCCGTCGCCACGATTGCCAGCTCGACCGCACCGGTCTCGAACGAAGTTTCCGACATCGCACCTTCGTCCGCACCGAGCGCGCTTGCAACCGCCGCGCCTGGTCGCGCGGAAGAGGCCACGTCACCGGAACCGGAAGCGCGGCCGGAATTGGCGGCGCCCGCTTCAGCGGCGGCACCGGCGGCCGCAGCCGACTCAGCGCCGCGTCGCGCGGGCGGCGCCAGCGCCGCGCTCGACGTCCTGCGCAACGCCGGCATGAAAGTATCGTCCGACCGTGGCCGCGCTAACACGGACGTGTCCGCGAAGCCGGCCGCACCGAAACCCGCCGCGCCGCGTGTGGTCGTGCCGGTGCCGACGCCCGGTGCGCCACGCCGCGTGACGCACGAGACCGCCGCGCAGGCGGCGCCCGCTCGCGACGCAAACAGCGGCGCGAGCAGCAATGCGCAGCAGGACAGCCCGTCGATCCCGCCATGGGACGACATGCCGCCCGACGACTACATGCCGTTGTCGGCCGCTGACGACGCGTACTTCATTCCGCCAGACGACAACTTCGTGCCGGTATTCGACCGCGGCCCCGACGACGTCCGCATGGACGGCCCGGCCGCGCACGCCGCCGCGCCGGCGCCGGTCGCCGATACGCGCCCGCTGCCGCCTGCCGTGTCGCTCGATCCGCTAGGTTTCACCGGCGACTGGCCGGCGCTCGCCGTCGATCTGCCGCTGAAGGGCATCTCGCATCAGCTTGCGTTCAACAGCGAACTGATGGCGCTCGACGGCAGCACGCTGAAGCTCAATGTGCCGGTGCCGCAATACGCAGAAGCGTCGCAGGTCGCTAAACTGAAGGCAGCGCTCGTAGAGCGGCTCGGCCAGAACGTCGACGTGCAGGTCGAAGTCGGCCCGGCGCGCCGTACCGCCGCCGCGCACGACGCGAAGCTGCGCGCGCAGCGCCAGCAGGAAGCCGAGCGCGAGATCAGCGCCGATCCGTTTGTGCAGTCGCTGATTCGCGAGTTCGGCGCGAGCATCGTGCCGGGCTCGGTCCGCCCGATTACCCCGGACGCCGCCTCGAACGGCGCGTCGCCGGCCCACTGATCCATCGTTCGCGGCGTCGTCGCAGCGCGGCGCCGGAATGCCAGATTTCACGCTATCTAGAAGGAGCACGTCCATGATGAAAGGCCAACTCGCCGGGCTGATGAAGCAAGCCCAGCAGATGCAGGAAAACATGAAGAAGATGCAGGAGCAACTCGCGCTGATCGAAGTCGAGGGGCAGTCGGGTGCCGGTCTCGTCAAGGTGACGATGACCTGCAAGAACGACGTGCGCCGCGTGTCGATCGACCCGAGCCTGCTCACCGACGACAAGGACATGCTGGAAGATCTCGTCGCCGCCGCGTTCAACGACGCCGTGCGCAAGGCCGAGGCGACCGCGCAGGAAAAGATGGGCGGCATGACCGCCGGCCTGCCGCTGCCGCCGGGTTTCAAGCTGCCGTTCTGAACCTGTTCCGATTGAGAAAGGGCTGAAGCGGGTGAGCGCCGCGGCGGTTCATTGCCGCGGTGCGAACGCAGACGCTCGCCGCCGCGCGCCGCGTGCAGGCTGGAAACATCGAACCTGCAGCCGCGCGTGAAAGCGTCGTCGGCGTGAAAGCGCGGCCCGGTTCGAGCAACACCCCCGCATCCCGATTTGCCCACCCGGGCACCACCCACGTCGACGCCGATCCGCATGAAACAACCTTCCGCCCTGTCGGCGCTCGTCGAAGCGCTGCGCGCGCTGCCCGGTGTCGGGCCGAAGTCCGCGCAGCGCATGGCGTATCACCTGATGCAGCACGATCGCGAAGGCGCCGAAAAGCTCGGGCGCTCGCTGTTGTTCGCGACCGAGCATCTGCGTCACTGCGAAAAGTGCAACACGTTTACCGAAGCGCAGATCTGCGAGGTCTGCCTCGATGAGGAGCGCGATCCGTCGCTGCTGTGCGTCGTCGAAACGCCGGCCGACCAGATCATGCTCGAACAGACGATGACCTATCGCGGCCTCTATTTCGTTCTGATGGGACGGTTGAGTCCGCTCGACGGCATCGGCCCGAAGGAAATCCATTTCGACCGGCTCGTGAAGCGCGCGTCGGATGGCGTCGTCAAGGAAGTCGTGCTGGCCACCAATTTCACCAACGAGGGCGAGGCCACCGCGCATTACCTCGGACAGACGCTGAAGGCGCGCGGCCTTGCCGTGACGCGTCTCGCGCGCGGCGTGCCGGTGGGCGGCGAGCTCGAGTATGTCGACGCGGGCACGATCGCGCGCGCGATGCTCGACCGTCGTTCGATGTAGCCAGGCGGCTTTCGTTGGCCGCCGTCATATCCGTCCAGGCACGCATCGTCGCAAGTCGTTGCAAGCCAGAGAGGCTGGGTACACAACGATGCAGAACCAAGGAGACTCATGAGCGCCACCCCCGAATCAGGCGCGAGCGCCGCACCGCATGACGCGTGCGGTCCGCTCGCCGGCGTCAAGGTGCTGGAACTCGGCACGCTGATCGCCGGGCCGTTCGCCGCGCGTTTTCTCGGCGAATTCGGCGCCGACGTCATCAAGATCGAAGACCCCAAAGGCGGCGACCCGCTGCGCAAATGGCGCAAGCTGTACCCGGAAGTCGGCGGTACGTCGCTGTGGTGGGCCGTGCAGGCGCGCAACAAGAAGTCCGTCACGGTCAACCTGAAAGCCGAAGAGGGCAAGGAGATCGTGCGGCGACTCGCGAAAGAGGCCGATATCGTCGTCGAGAATTTCCGGCCCGGTCTGCTCGAAAAGCTCGGGCTCGGCTACGACGTGCTGTCCGCCGACAACCCCGGCCTCGTGATGGTGCGTCTGTCGGGCTACGGCCAGACGGGCCCGTATCGCGACCGGCCCGGCTTCGGCGCGATCGCCGAGTCGATGGGCGGTCTGCGCCATATCACCGGCTATCCGGATCTGCCGCCGCCGCGCATCGGCATTTCGATCGGCGATTCGATCGCCGCGCTGCACGGTGTGATCGGCGCGCTGATGGCGCTGCATCACAAGCAGGTGAACGGCGGCAAGGGGCAGGTCGTCGACGTCGCGCTGTACGAGGCCGTCTTCAACATGATGGAAAGCGTAGTGCCCGAATACGGCGTCTACGGAATGGTGCGCGAGCGTACCGGCGCGTCTCTGCCGGGCATCGTGCCGTCGAATACGTATCCGTGCCGCGACGGCAGCATCGTGATCGGCGGCAATAGCGATCCGATCTTCAGGCGCCTGATGATCGCGATCGAACGCGACGATCTCGCGAACGATCCGACGCTCGCGCATAACGATGGCCGCGTGCCGCGCACGCAGGAAATCGACGCCGCGATCGGCGCGTGGCTGTCCACGCGCACGATCGACGAAGCGCTCGCGGTGCTGAACGCGGCCGACGTGCCGGTGGGCCGCATCTACAGCGTCGCCGACATGTTCACCGATCCGCAGTTCATCGCGCGGCAGATGATCCAGCGGTTCAAGTGGCGGGACGGCAAGGAAATCACGCTGCCCACGATTACGCCGAAGCTGTCGGCGACGCCCGGTGAGACGCGCTGGCTGGGGCCAGAACTGGGTGAACATACCGATGAAGTCCTGCAATCGCTAGGTTATGATGCTGACGGCATCGCGCGGTTGCGGGTGCAACAGATCGTTTGAGGCGCACAGCGCAACGCATAGAGAAAGGCGCGTAAAGCGCGGCGCTGACGCACGATTCGCGCCGCGCGACCGGCAGCCCCACACCGTGCCCAAGCGCTTGCGCAACCCGCACCCGGGCGGTCAAAAAGCCGGACTACAAAAAATCTGGAGACAACGGACCATGCAACGCAGAACCTTCCTCGCCGGCGGTGCGGCGCTCGCGGGCGCCTCGCTCGCGGCCACGCCGTTCGCTTTCGCACAGGGCAAGCCCGAGACCACCAAGGTCGCCATCGCGGTCGGCGGCAAGAACCTGTTCTACTACCTGCCGCTGACGATCGCCGAGCGCCGCAACTACTTCAAGGACGAGGGGCTCGAAGTCGAGATTTCCGACTTCGCGGGCGGCTCGCAGGCGTTGAAGGCGGCAGTCGGCGGAAGCGCCGACGTGGTCTCCGGCGCGTTCGAACATACGCTGCTGTTGCAGGCGCAAAAACAGATGTTCCGCGAATTCGTGCTGCAGGGCCGCGCGCCGCAGATCGTGCTCGCGGTGTCGAAGAAGACGATGCCGAACTACAAGTCGATCGCCGATCTGAAGGGCAAGAAGATCGGCGTGACCGCGCCGGGTTCGTCGACCTCGATCATGGCGAGCTTCGTCCTCGCGAAAGCGGGGCTCAGTCCGAAGGACGTCGCGTTCATCGGCGTGGGCGCCGGTGCCGGCGCGATCGCCGCACTGCAGTCCGGACAGATCGACGCGATCGCCAATCTCGATCCGGTCGTCACGCGCCTCGAGCGCGCCGGCGACGTGCGCGTCGTGTCGGACACCCGGACGCTCACCGATACGCACATCGTGTTCGGCGGCGACATGCCGGCGGGCTGCCTGTACGCCTCGCAGTCGTTCATCACGAAGAACCCGAACACCACGCAGGCGCTGACCAATGCGATGGTGCGCGCGCTCAAGTGGCTGCAGAACGCGAGCGGCAGCGAACTGATCAACACGGTGCCGGAGAGCTATCTGCTCGGCGACCGCGCGCTCTATCTCGACGCGTGGCAGCACGTGCGCGAAGCGATGTCGCCCGACGGCCTGATGCCCGCCGACGGTCCCGCGACGTCGCTGAAGACGCTGAAAGCGTTCGATCCGGTGATCCAGAACGCGCAGATCGATCTGTCGAAGACGTGGACCAACGACTTCGTGAAGAAGGCGCTCGCGACCGTCAAGGCATGAACGACGCGGCGCGCGCACAGGCGCATCGAATGGGACGTGGACAGGGCGATTCGCCGCGTCCACACCCGTCGCCCCAGCGTCGCCGCGACAATTCCCCGCTAACCCGATTCCCGAAGCGAGCCGTACGATGACCGTTGCTGCCCTGGCGCTCGAAAACATCACCTGCACGTTCGCCGCGCGTGACAACCGCGCACAGCGCTACACAGCGGTCAAGGACACGACGCTGCGTATCGAGCCCGGCGAGTTCGTGTCGGTCGTCGGGCCGACTGGCTGCGGCAAGTCCACGCTGCTGAACATCGGCGCGGGGCTGCTCCAGCCGTCGACGGGCGGCGTCAGCGTGTTCGGCGAAAAGCTCAGCGGCCTGAATCGCCGTGCGGGCTATATGTTCCAGGCAGATGCGCTGATGCCGTGGCGCTCGGCGCTCGACAACGTGACGGCCGGCCTGTCGTTTCACCGCGTGCCGGCCTCGGAAGCGCGCGCGAAGGCCGAAGAGTGGTTGAAGCGTGTCGGTCTGGGCGGCTTCGGCGACCGCTATCCGCATCAGCTGTCGGGCGGCATGCGCAAGCGCGTCGCGATGGCGCAGACGCTGATCCTCGACCCCGACATCATCCTCATGGACGAGCCGTTTTCCGCGCTGGATATTCAAACGCGGCAGCTGATGGAAAATGAGCTGCTCGATCTCTGGGCCGCGAAGCGCAAGGCCGTGCTGTTCATTACGCACGATCTCGACGAAGCGATCGCGATGTCGGATCGCGTGGTGGTACTGTCGGCCGGGCCTGCGACGCATCCGATCGGCGAGTTCCGGATCGATCTGCCGCGGCCGCGCGATGTGGCCGAAATCCGTTCGCATCCGCGCTTCGTCGAGTTGCATGCGCAGATCTGGGGTGTGCTGCGCGATGAGGTGCTCAAGGGTTATCAGCAGCAACTGACCGCTGTTTAAATGGGCCGCGCATCCCCGCCTGCGCATCGAAAAGAAGACGTGTTCAATAATCGTCCAAGGCAAACCAAGTCATGTGGAAGACGTTGCGCCCGAGCCGGGCGAATCTGGTGATCTGGCAGTGGCTGCTGCTCGTGCTGTGCTTCGTGCTGTGGTACGTGCTGACGAGCCCGACGCTGATACCGCCGTTTTATTTCGACGATCCGAACAAGGCGGCGTTTTTCTTTGGCGAGCCGCAGAAAGTACTGCAGCGGATCTGGGAATGGTTCACGGGCGGCGAGATCTATCTGCATCTGTGGATCACGCTCGTCGAGACCGTGCTCGCGTTCGTCTTTGGCACCGCGATCGGGCTCGGCGTCGGCCTGTGGCTCGCGCTCGCGCCGACCGCGAGCGCACTGTTCGATCCGTACGTGAAGGCCGCGAACTCGATGCCGCGCGTGATTCTCGCGCCGATCTTCGGCGTGTGGTTCGGCCTCGGCATCTGGTCGAAGGTCGCACTCGGCGTCACGCTAGTGTTCTTCATCGTGTTCTTCAACGTCTACCAGGGCGTGAAGGAAGTGAGTCCGATCGTGCTCGCGAACGCGCGCATGCTCGGCGCGAACCGTAAACAGCTGCTGCGTTTCGTCTATCTGCCGAGCGCGATGAGCTGGGTGTTTTCGAGCCTGCATACGTCGGTGGGGCTTGCGTTCGTCGGCTCGGTGGTGGGCGAGTATCTGGGCTCGGCGCGCGGCGTCGGCTATCTGATCCTGCAGGCCGAGGGCACCTTCGATATCAACACGGTGTTCGCGGGGATTCTGGTGTTGACCGCGTTCGCGCTGATTCTCGATGCGATCGTCGGGACCGCGGAGCGGCGTTTGATGAAGTGGCAGCCGCGCACCGGGGATACCGAGAAGCTGTGATCGTGGATCGCAAGCGGCGCGGCGGCCGAAATCGCAGTCGGCCGCCGCGCCGTTTTTGTTGCTCCTTTATTGGTTGTGCTACGGCGTGACGACCACCTTGCCTATCACGCGGCGCTCGGCCATGTCGCGCAACGCGCGGCCGGTGTCGTCGAGCGAGTAGCGGGCGGACACGTAGGGCTTGAGTTTGCCTTCACGAATCCAGCCGGTCATCTGCTCGAATGCCGCGCGATTGCGCTGGGGCTCACGCTTCGCGAAGTCGCCCCAGAACACGCCGATCACGCTTGCGCCCTTGAGCAACATCAGGTTCAGCGGCAGCCTTGGAATCTCGCCATTCGCAAAGCCGACCACCAGATAGCGCCCCCTCCAGCCGATGCTGCGAAACGCCGGCTCCGCATACACGCCGCCGACCGGGTCGTAGATCACGTCCGGACCTTTGCCGTCGGTGAGCGCCTTGATGCGCTCGCGCAGATCCTCGGTGTTGTAGTTGATCGTCGCGTCCGCGCCGTGCTTCACGCAGGTCGCGAGCTTTTCGTCGCTCGATGCCGCCGCGATCACGCGCGCGCCGAGCGCCTTGCCGATTTCGACCGCCGCCAGCCCGACCCCGCCGGCCGCGCCGAGCACGAGCATCGTCTCGCCCGGCTGCAGCGCGCCGCGATCGACCACCGCGTGATGCGAGGTGCCATACGCGAGCGTGAACGCGGCCGCGAGTTCGAACGACACGTCATCGTCGAGCGGCACGCAGGCCGCGGCGGGCGCAAGCGCCTGCTCGGCAAAACCGCCGGAGCCGGTGAACGCGGCCACGCGCGAACCAGGCTTGAACTGCGTGACGCCTTCGCCCACCGCGCGCACGATGCCCGCGGCTTCCGAACCGGGCGTGAACGGCAGCGGCGGCTTGAACTGGTATTTGTTCTCGATGATCAGCACGTCGGGAAAATTGACGGCCGCGGCCTTCACGTCGATCACGACGTGGCCAGGCGGCGCTTCGAGATCCGCCAGGTTGTCGACGACCAGGCTCTCGGGCGGCCCGTACTGCTTGCAGCGAATCGCGCGCATCGTGTCTCCGTATCGTTCAGGGTTTGCACTATTTTCGAGTGTAAAGCAAAGCGCACGATCGTGCTATTTGTTGCGCTGCGGGTTACGACACGCAGCGCGCTTTTGATGCGTCGCGCGCAAGCCGTATTGCATTGCACAGCGCGAAGCACGCACAGGTTGCCGATTCATCGACGGGCGCGCACGGCCGCGCATTCAGTGCGAAGCAGCATCTTTGCGTTCGATACAAGCATCTGCGCACCTGGAACATACGGGCTCGCACGAGGCTTGTGCACACCGCGCAGACACGCCGTCCATGTCGTTCGCGTGCCATCTTTCCTCGGTTACAATCGGCGCATGCGAATCCTACTCAGCAACGACGACGGTTATCTGGCGCCGGGCCTCGCCGCGCTTTACGAAGCGCTGAAGCCGATCGCCAACATCACCGTGATGGCTCCCGAACAGAACTGCAGCGCCGCGTCGAATTCCCTGACGCTGTGGCGGCCGCTGTCGGTCCTGCGTTCGGCGAACGGTTTCTACTACGTGAACGGCACGCCGACCGACTCGGTGCACATCGCACTGACCGGCATGCTCGACCATACACCGGACCTCGTCGTGTCGGGTATCAACAACGGCCAGAACATGGGCGACGACACGCTGTATTCCGGCACCGTCGCAGCCGCCACCGAAGGCATCATGTTCGGGGTGCCGGCCATCGCGTTCTCGCTCGTCGACAAAGACTGGGCGCATCTCGAAGACGCGGCCCGCGTTGCCGCCGAAATCGTCGAGCATTATCTCGCGCGGCCGTTGCCGGGACATCCGCTGCTGAACGTCAATATTCCTAACCTGCCGTATGACGAACTGCGCGGCTGGCAGATCACGCGACTCGGCAAACGTCATCCGTCGCAGCCGGTGATCCGCCAGACCAATCCGCGCGGCGAACCGATCTATTGGATCGGAGCCTCGGGCCAGGCGCGCGACGCGAGCGAAGGCACGGACTTCCATGCGGTGGCAAACGGCGCCGTGTCGATCACGCCGCTACAGCTCGATCTGACCTACACGCAAATGCTGCCCGCGGCGCGCGACTGGCTGCGCGCCGGGAGCGGCAGTTCATGACCGGCGAGCGCGCGAAGCGCTTTCCGCTAGGGCTCGAGGACCTGGTGCGCGAACCGCGCCGGCCCGAGGGACGTCCAGGTGAGATGCGCGCGGCGGCGCTCGCGGCGAGCGCGGCGTTGAACGCACGGCAGCCGTCGGCGAAGCCGACGCAGGGCGGCGCGGCCGCACGGGCGCAAGCGAGGACCTCAGTTGCTGCGCAATCCACGCCGGCGACGCGACCCCAGGTGATTCCCCAGGCGAAGACGCAAAGCGCTTCGTTCGGTACGTCAACGGCGGCGACCGGTGCGATGCCGCCAAAGCCGCAGGCCGCTCCTGTCGCGAAGACAACAGCGAACGCGTTCGCCGGTGCATTGGTGGGGCAGCCTGTCAAGCAAGCACCGAAGTCGTCGGTCAAGCCAGGCAAAACCTCGACGCATGCGTCTGGCCACAGCGCACGCGCGACACCATCGCCACTTCAGTCGCAACTGCAGCAAAGCGCGAAACCCGCGCTGAACGCCGCGTTGGCCGGTGCGATGGGCGGCGCATTCGGCGGCGCGAGCAGCGGCGCGATGAACAACGCCTTGGCGCTGACCTCGGAACGGGTTCGCGAACGCATGGTCGAACGCCTGCGAGCCAATGGCGTCAGCGATCAGCGTGTGCTGAACGCGATGGCGGCGGTGCCGCGCCACATGTTCGTCGATCCGGGTCTTGCGGCCCAGGCGTACGAAGATGCCGCGCTGCCGATCGGTCATCACCAGACTATCTCGAAGCCGTCGGTGGTTGCGCGAATGATCGAACTCGCGGCGGCCGGGCGCGCGCTGAACACCGTGCTCGAAATCGGCACCGGTTGCGGCTATCAGGCGGCGGTGCTGAGCCAGGTCGCACGCGAGGTTTATTCGATCGAGCGCATCAAGCCGCTGTCCGAGCGCGCGAAGACGAATCTGCGTCCGCTGCGCATTCCGAATATCCGGCTGCATTACGGCGACGGGCGGCTCGGTTTGCCGTCGGCGGCGCCGTTCGACGCGATCGTGATCGCGGCTGCCGGGCTCGACGTTCCGCAGGCGTTGATCGAGCAGCTCGCGATCGGCGGACGTCTGGTTGCGCCGGTCGGCTCACAGGAAGGACAGAGTCAGGTGCTGACGCTGGTCGAGCGCCTCGGCCCCGCGCAGTGGCGCGAGTCGCGGCTTGATCGCGTTTTCTTTGTACCCTTAAAATCCGGAGTGATTTGACACCGATGAGTATGTTGCGCGCGATGCAGAGAACCACCCCGAATACCCCCTTGACCGTAACCCAGCGCAGCGTGTGCGTGCTCGCCTTGTCCCTGTTGATGACGGCCTGTGCATCCCGGCTCGACCAGGCGCCCGTCGTCGACCGCTCCGGCGGCGGCACGCTCGCCACCGCGCAGGGCGCGGCGCAACCGGCGGTGCCGCTCGGCCCGCCGCCGCCCGGCTACTATCGCGTCAAGCCGGGCGATACGCTGTACCGCATTGCGCTCGAAAACGGCCAGAATTACCGCGACATCTCGACGTGGAACAACCTGACCAACCCGAATCAGATCGAGGTCGACCAGCTGCTGCGCGTCGTGCCGCCGGGCGCGAATACCGCGGCCATGACGCCGGGCGTGTCGACCGCGCCGATCGGCAGCACGGGGGCGGTGCAAAGCGCACCGCTGAACAACAACGCGCCGGCCGCGGTCGGCGCCGCGATGCCGCCGCTCTACGGCGGCGCGACGACCGGTACGCCCGCGAATGGTGCGGTAGCTGCGCCTCCGGCCAATCCCTCTGCGGCGAGCGCCGACATCGGCAGCGCAGCGGCGGGCAACGTAGCATTTGCATGGCCGGTGCGCGGTCCGCTGCTCAACACGTTCAACGACTCGACCAACAAGGGCGTCAATATCGGCGGCTCCGCGGGCGAGCCGGTTAAAGCGTCAGCCGATGGTCGCGTCGTCTATGCCGGAAATGGGCTGCGTGGTTACGGCAATCTCATTATCATCAAGCATGATGCAACTTATCTCACCGCGTATGCACACAACCGCTCTTTGATGGTAAAAGAGGGGGAAGCGGTTACGAAAGGGCAGAAGATCGCAGAGATGGGCAATAGCGATTCCGACCGTGTGATGTTGCATTTCGAAGTTCGCCGACAGGGTAAACCAGTCGACCCACTGAAGTATTTGCCGCCGCAATAAGCGATACGACCATGCCGAAATCGAAGCGCCGCCCGCCGCAAGCCGAGTCTGAGACGATCAGCGAAGTCACGTCTGCCGCAGTGGACGAAAGCGGCGCTTCGGAAGTGGAAGAAGAGGTCGCGGAGGAGCGCGATCTCGACGAACGCCAGAGCGGCCTCGACGACAGCGAGAGCGCTGACGCGCGCGAAACCACCGGCGAGGCGCCGCCCGACGCCGACGATTTCCGCGCACTGCTGCAGGCCGAACTCACGGCCGACACGATCCAGCATTATCTGAATCGCATCAGCGTGAAGCCGTTGCTCACCGTCGAGGAAGAGCAGAAATATTCGCGCCTTGCCAAGGCCGGCGAGTTCGAAGCGCGGCAGGTGATGATCGAGCGCAATCTGCGGCTGGTCGTCAGCATTGCCAAGGGTTATCTGAATCGCGGCGTGCCGCTGCTCGATCTGATCGAGGAGGGCAACCTCGGCCTCATGCACGCAATCGAAAAATTCGATCCGACGCGCGGCTTCCGTTTCTCGACCTACGCGACGTGGTGGATCCGCCAGAGCATCGAGCGCGCGATCATGAACCAGGCGCGTACGGTGCGATTGCCCGTGCATGTGATTCGTGAGCTCAACCAGGTGTTGCGCGCGAAGCGCCATCTGGAAAAGAACTCGATGAATTCGGGGGAGGCGGCCGAGCGCCGCGACGCGAGCATCGACGACATCGCTTATCTGACCGGCAAGACCACCGACGAAGTCACCGACATCCTCGCGCTGAACGAGCACACCGCCTCGCTCGATGCGCCGCTCGATCTCGATCCGGCGAGCAGCCTGCTCGATCTGCTGTCGGACGACCAGAGCCAGTCGCCAGACGCCGAAGTGCAGCATCGCGAGCTCGAAACACTGACACGCGCATGGCTCGCGCGTTTGTCGGACAAGCACCGCCATGTGATCGAGCGGCGCTTCGGTCTGAATCACATCGAGCCCGCCACGCTCGAGGAGCTGGCCGACGAAATGGGCCTCACGCGTGAGCGTGTGCGCCAGATCCAACAGGAAGCGCTGGTGCGACTGAAGCGCTTCTTTGCCTCAAACGGTGTCCGCAAAGACGCCGTTCTCTGACCTGATGACACCGATTCTTGTTTTCGACATCGAGACGATTCCCGATGTCGCCGGCATCCGCCGGCTTGAAGATTTGCCCGCGTCGATGAGCGACGCCGACGTCGCCGGGCACGCGTTCGCCGCACGCCGCGAAAAAACTGGCAGCGATTTTCTGCCGCATCACCTCCAGCGGGTCGCGGCGATTTCCTGCGTGTTCCGTGACAACAACGGTTTTCGCGTGCGCTCGCTCGGTACGCCCGATGACAGCGAGGCGACGCTCGTGCAGTCGTTCTATCGCGTGATCGAAAAGTACACGCCGCAACTCGTGTCGTGGAACGGCGGCGGTTTCGATCTGCCGGTGCTCAACTACCGGGCGCTCGTCAACGGCATCCCCGCCTACCGGTTCTGGGATCTCGGCGAGGACGACCGCGACTTCAAGTGGAACAACTACATCAGCCGCTACCACGCGCGACACACCGACCTGATGGACGTGCTCGCGATGTACCAGGCGCGCGCGAACGCGCCGCTCGACGCGCTCGCGAAGATGTGCGGCTTTCCGGGCAAGATGGGCATGGACGGCAGTCAGGTGTGGCAGGCGTTCCAGCAAGGGCGCATCGAGGAAATCCGCAATTACTGCGAGACCGACGTCGTCAATACGTACCTGCTGTATTGCCGCTTCCAACTGATGCGCGGTGGCTTTTCGCCGTCGGAGTATGCTGACGAGATCAACCTCGTGAAGAACGCGCTCGCGCTGGAAAGCGCACCGCAGTGGGCCGAGTATCTGGCGGCGTTCGAGCAGTAAGCGCGCGCGAGCAGAGCCTCCGCCGAGGAGCCGCAATCCGGGCCGCGATCCGCGTGTGGTCCGCACCGCATCGCAGGCAGGCAGGCCCGGCGCTTCGTCTACAATCTCGCCTTTCCCCCATCGTTCGTCAGGAAGTCCGCAGGTGTCCCGAACTGCCCCCCAACGTCGCTCGCCGCGGCGCTCATCGAAGCATGCCAGAGCGCACGCCCCGGCGCCGGCGCCCGTCATTACCGGCAACGAACCGCTCATCGAAATCGTTTCGCTCGATATGGAAGCGCGCGGCGTGGGCCGCACCACGAGCGAAGACGGCACGCCAGGCAAGGTCGTGTTCGTCGAAGGTGCGCTGCCGGGTGAACTCGTCAGTTATTCGACGCATCGCAGCAAGCCGAAATTCGAGCAGGCCGAAGTCGTCCAGGTATTCCGCGAAAGCGTGATCCGCACGACGCCGAAATGCACGTACTTCAATATCTGCGGCGGCTGCTCGATGCAGCATCTCGACATGCGCGCGCAGGTGGCGGTCAAGCAGCGCGTGCTCGAGGACAACCTGCAGCATCTGGCGAAGCTGCGCCCCGAAACGGTGTTCCGGCCGATTGACGGACCGTCCTGGGGTTATCGCTATCGTGCGCGGCTCGCGGTGCGCTACCTGCCGGAGCGCGGCGGCATGCGCATCGGCTTTCACGAGAAAAAGAGCAGCTATATCGCCGACATGAAGACCTGCGAGGTGCTGCCGCCGCATGTATCGGCGATGCTGATGCCGCTGCGTTTCATGGTCCGCAAGCTGTCTATCTACGACCGCATGCCGCAGCTCGAGCTCGCGGTCGGCTCGTCGGTCACGGCGCTCGTCGTGCGCAACCTCGAACCGCTGACGGCCGGGGACGAGCAGGTGCTGCGCGAGTTCGCGGACGAGCACAAGGTGCAGTTCTGGATCCAGCCGGGCGGTCCCGACACGGTCACGCCGCTTTATCCTCTCGACGCGCAGCTCGACTACACGCTGCCCGAATACGGCATCCGTATGCCGTTCAAGCCAACTGATTTCACCCAGGTCAATCACGCGATCAACCGCGTGCTGGTGAGCCGCGCGTTGCGCCTGCTGGCGCCGGCACGCACCGACCGCGTGCTCGACCTGTTCTGCGGGATCGGCAACTTCACGCTGCCGCTCGCGCGAATCTCGCGGGAAGTGGTCGGTATCGAGGGTAGCGAAGTGCTGACCCAGCGCGCGCTCGCGAATGCGGAGCTGAATGGTGTCGCCGGGCACACGTCGTTCGCGTGCCGCAACCTGTTCGAGGTCACCGCCGACGACTTGCGCGCGCTCGGCCAGTTCGACAAGTTCCTCGTCGATCCGCCGCGCGAAGGCGCGCTCGCGATCGCGAAGGCGCTCGCGGAGATTGCGCAGAGCGGCAACGGGCCGCTGCCGAAGCGCATCGTCTATGTGTCGTGCGCGCCGGCCACGCTCGCGCGCGATGCCGGGCTGCTCGTGCATGAGGCCGGTTATCGGCTGGTGGGCGCGGGCGTCGTCAATATGTTCCCGCATACGTCGCACGTGGAATCGATTGCGCTGTTCGAGCGCGATTGAGTCTCGCGGCGCGCATAAACGAAAACGCCACGACCGAGGTCGTGGCGTTTTCGTTTTCAGACGAAGGTCAGTGTGCCGTCGGCGCGTGAGGCGTCAGAACTGCCACCACGACTTCACCGTGCCGGGCCGTGCGCGGCCGGTCACGTACGGGCTGTCGGGGAAGGTGCCGGCCAGCACGCGACGAGTGTCGTCGGCGAGTTGCTGGTTGTTCAGCTTCTCGTACGACAGGATCATGATGTGCAGCGCGTCTTCGATGGCCGGCGTGTTCTTGTACTCGCGCAATGCGAGCTGCGCACGATTGATCGCGGCGACATAGGCGCCGCGGCGATAGTAGTAGTCCGCGGCGTGGACTTCGTGCGATGCGAGCGCATTCACGATGTAGCGCATGCGCTGGGCGGCGTCCGGCGCATACTTGCTGTTCGGGAAGCGGTCCACCACGACCTTGAACGCGTCATACGACTCGCGCAGCGACTTCGGATCGCGCTCGCTCATATCCTGGCCCGAGAAGCGGCCGAACAGACCGAGGTCGTCGTTGAAGTGGATCATGCCCTTCAGGTAATACGCGTAGGCGATGTCCGGATGATCCGGGTGCAGCTGGATGAAGCGGTCGATGGCCTGGTCGGCGGCGGCGTTTTCGTTGTCTTTCCAGTTGCAGTACGCGACGTTGATCTGCGCCTGCTGGGCGAAGTGGCCGAACGGGTCGCGGCCCTCGAGCAGCTCGAAATACTTCGCGCACTTGCCCCAGTCGCCACCGGTCAGGGCGTCGTTCGCCTCCGTATATAATTTGTTGTTGTTCCACGCTGCCGTTTCGTCGGTCTTCTCCGGCAGGCCGTGGCAAGCCGCAACAGCGACGACGGCCGCGGCGCACGCAATGTATCCGGCCACTTTCCGGGCCGCCTTCTTAATGGCCGCCAAATTGATCGACGCTTCAGTGATGGTGTTCAAGGCTCGCATTTTCCAGTCTAGCTTTACGTCCAGGTGACCCAGATTCAATGACCCGCTCAAATACTCCAGGCGCCGCAGGCGCCGGGAATAGCAACGAAGATTATAGCGTAAGCGCCGACCCAGCCGACGCGTTGGGCGCCGATTCCGTCGACGACGATTTCTCCGGCGACGCGCTCGCCGCAAGCAGCCCGCAAGGCTCTGCGGCCACGGCGGCACCCGTGCCCGTGCGCGCGGCCGACGAAGCGCCGCGCAGCGTCGTGGTACCCGACGAACTGGCGGGCGAGCGCCTCGACAAGGTGCTGGCCAAAGTATTCCCGGAGTTCTCGCGCAGCCGTCTGCAAAGCTGGATCGAGGCGCAGCGGGTGCGCGTCGACGGCAAGGCGGCGAAGATCCGCCAGCCGGTGCCGCTTGGCGCGACGATCGAACTCGTGCCCGATCTGCTGCCCGAACAGCTCGCCTTCACGCCCGAGCCGGTGCCGCTCGACATCGTCTACGAGGACGACACGCTCGTCGTCATCAACAAGCCGGCCGGCATGGTCGTGCATCCGGCGGCTGGCAACTGGAGCGGCACCGTGCTGAACGGGCTGCTCTACCGCTACGGCGAGTCCGCGGCGGGTCTGCCGCGCGCGGGCATCGTGCATCGGCTCGACAAGGAGACCTCGGGGCTGATGGTGGTCGCGCGCACGCTCGAGGCGCAGACCGACCTCGTGCGCCAGTTGCAGGCTCGCACGGTCAAGCGCCGCTACCTCGTGCTCGTGTGGGGCAACCTGCCCGACGAAGGCACGATCGACGCGCCGATCGGCCGCGATCCGCGCGAGCGCACGCGCATGGCCGTGGTGACGGGCGCGGCCGGCAAGCCGGCGCGCACGCATTTCCGGCGCGTGTCCTCGGCGATCTGGCAGCGTCAGCCGGTCACGGCGATTCATTGCGATCTGGAGACGGGGCGCACGCATCAGATTCGCGTGCATTGCGCGCACATCGGTCATCCGTTGCTCGGCGATCCCGTGTACGGACGCGCGCGCGGCAAGCGCTCGGTCACGCCGCTGCCAGACGGCTTCGCGCGCCAGGCGCTGCACGCGTGGCGGCTCGGCCTGATTCATCCGAAGACCGGCCGCTCGATGCAGTGGCGCGCCGACGTGCCGGCCGACATCGAGGCGTTGTCGGCCGCGCTCGGTCTGGGTCGCGACGACGCGGGCGAGTTCGACGATGCGTATGGCGAGGATGAGGACTACGATGCGTCGTTCGACGACGGCGCGTACGATGAAGACAGCGACCACGACGAGGACGATCACGCATGAGCACCAATCTGCCGGAGCTGGGTTTTGCCGATGTCGTGCAACCCGCATGGAACGTGTCGCCGCGCGTGCGCGCGCTCGTGACCACCCGCGACGGCGGCGTCAGCAACGCGCCGTTCGGCCGCTGGCGCGACGGCGCCGACCAGCCCGGCGGGCTGAATCTGGGCATGAAGACCGGCGACGATCCCGCCGCGGTCGCGGGCAATCGCGCACGGCTCGTCGCGCTTACCGGTGTTCGCGAGGCCGCGTGGCTCGAACAGATCCATGGCGCCGGCATCGTCCGCGCCGAGGATGCGATCGCGCACGCGCGCGAGCATGGTGCGCCGGCGCGCGCCGACGCGAGCGTCACCGATCGCGCGGGCATCGCGTGCGTCGTCATGGTCGCCGATTGCATGCCGGTGCTGTTGTGCGACGAAGCGGGGCGCGCGGTCGGCGCCGCGCATGCCGGGTGGCGCGGACTCGCGGCGGGCATCGTCGAGCAGACCGCCGCGCGGGTCGCGGCGCTGGCGGACGTGCGCGCGAGCGAGCTGCATGCGTACCTCGGACCGTCGATCGGGCCCACCGCGTTCGAAGTCGGCGCAGACGTGCGTGACGCCTTCATGACCGTTGCCGACGATGCACAACTCGACGCGACCGCGAAGGCGTTCGTCGCGCATCCCGGGAATGCCGGCAAATATCTCGCCGATCTGCCGGCGCTGGCGCGCCTGCGCCTGCAGCGGCTCGGCCTTACGCGCATCAGCGGCGGCGATCTGTGCACGGTCACGTTGCGCGAGCGTTTTTATTCGTATCGCCGTGATCGCGAGACCGGACGCATGGCCGCGTTGATCTGGATCGACGAACAGGCGCAATCAATTGCCGATTAATTCGGAATGGTGCGCGGGCGCATCTTGTCATACTTTTAAAATCGAACGGTTGTTTTATTTCGCGTGAATGCGCATCGGTTCGTTAATCGCGAATCCCACTGCCGGCCCATCGCTGAGGGCCCGTTGGCCGGCCTTCACACGCATCTTTTGTTGCGCTGCCGGAAGGCCCGCCGATAGCGCGAATCGCCCGCCGGCTGTGTGGGTGATCGAACGAATAAATATGCTTAAATGCCATGCGCCGTAGGAGTTTTTTTGATTTACCCCGGCAAGCATCATTTGATTCGTTAACGCGCGATTTGCCATACAGGGAAAACGATAATTAAAAAACTATCGCACTGCGGCAAAATCGGGAACAAGCATTGACATGCCTTGTGATGGGGAGCAAGAATGTTCCTCCCAAGCTCCTCGTCGTTCATGGGACAGGGCGTGACGAAGTCGCGAGCAATCGCCACGTGCGCACGGAGCTGCCTCTCAACCCGTCCGCAAGGACTTACCGGTCAAAAGCAGGTATGGCAGCATCTCATTCCCCAGCTTCCCCCAGCACCGACTCCTCGAAGGAGCAGACGCAGCAGGCCGGTACGAGCGGCGCATCGTCAGCCGCAGGCATGCAGCAATTTCTCGACGCCTGGATGAACGCCTGGCGTTCGTTCGGCGCGCAGCCCAATGGCCCGTCATTTCAGATGCCCACAATGCCGCAGATACCGGACTTCGCGCAGATAACGGCGGGCTTCCCGCAAATACCGGCGTTTCCCGGCATGCCCGACTTCAGCAAGCTGGCCGCCGGTGCGTTGCCGTCGTTGCCGGGGCTGAGCATTCCCACCGCCGCGATTCCGCCCGAGCGTTTGCAGAAGCTGCAGACCGACTATTCGCGCGAGGCGATGGAGCTGATCCAGCAGGCCACCACGTCGGCGATCAAGGCGCCCGAGCTCAAGGACCGGCGCTTTAGCGCGGACGCCTGGAGCGCGGCGCCGGCCTACGCGTTCACCGCCGCGTGGTATCTGCTGAACGCGCGCTATCTGCAGCAGCTGGTCGACGCGCTCGACACCCAGCCGAAAACCCGTGAGCGCATTCGCTTCGCGGTCCAGCAGTGGACCGCGGCGGCCTCGCCGAGCAACTTCTTCGCGCTGAATCCCGAAGCGCAGAAAACGCTGCTCGACAGCAAAGGCGAGAGCTTGCGCCAGGGCGTGATGAACCTGCTCGCCGACATGCAGCGCGGCAAGATTTCCCAAACCGACGAATCGCGTTTCGCGGTCGGCGAGAACCTCGCGAACACCGAAGGCTCGGTCGTGTTCGAGAACGATCTGCTGCAGCTGATCCAGTACAAGCCGCGCACGGCGACGGTGCGCGAGCGGCCGCTCCTGATCGTGCCGCCGTGCATCAACAAGTACTACATTCTCGACCTGCAGCCCGAAAACTCGCTCGTCGCGCACGGGCTTGATTCGGGCCATCAGGTGTTCCTGATTTCGTGGCGCAACGCGGATCAGTCCATTGCGCACAAGACCTGGGACGACTACATCGGCGAGGGTGTGCTCACCTCGATCGACACCGTGCGCAAGATCAGCGGCCGCGAGCAGATCAATACGCTCGGCTTTTGCGTCGGCGGCACGATGCTCGCCACCGCGCTCGCGGTGGCCGCGGCGCGCGGCGAACATCCGGCCGCGTCGATGACACTGCTCACCGCGATGCTCGACTTCTCCGACACGGGTGTGCTCGACGTGTTCGTCGACGAGGCGCACGTGCAGATGCGCGAGCAGAGCATCGGCGGCAAGAACGGCGCGCCGCCGGGACTGATGCGCGGCGTCGAGTTCGCGAACACGTTCTCGTTCCTGCGCCCGAACGACCTCGTCTGGAACTACGTCGTCGACAGTTACCTGAAGGGCCGCACGCCGGTACCGTTCGACCTGCTGTACTGGAACAGCGACTCGACCAGTCTGCCCGGGCCGATGTACGTCTGGTATCTGCGCAACACGTATCTCGAGAACAAGCTGCGCGAGCCCGGTGCGCTGACCACCTGCGGCGAGCCGATCGATCTGTCGAAGATCGACGTGCCGACCTTCATTTACGGATCACGCGAAGACCATATCGTGCCGTGGCAAACCGCGTATGCGTCGGCGCCTCTGCTCACCGGGCCGCTGAAGTTCGTGCTCGGCGCCTCGGGCCATATCGCCGGCGTGATCAATCCGCCCGCGAAGAAGAAGCGCAGCTTCTGGAAGCTCGATACCGACGCGAAGACGCTGCCCGAAAGCGCGGACGACTGGTTCGACGCGGCGACCGAAGTGCCCGGCAGCTGGTGGCCGGAATGGACCGACTGGCTCGATCAGTACGGCGGCAAGAAAGTGAAGGCGCGCGCCAATTTGGGCTCCGACGAATTCCCGGTCATTGAGCCGGCGCCGGGCCGCTACGTGCGGCAACGGGAGTAGGTTCACGCACAGGCTCGATGCGCTTACGACATTGCTGTCGACGTCGGCATAGTGCGCAGTCGGCCGGTGCATAGGTGTTTGGCAGGTGAATGAGCGTCTGGTTGATGAAGGCGTGAGAGCAACGCAAGTTGCAACGCAATTTTTAACGTAACGGGCTGCGGCGCGGTTGGCCGGGATGCCCGGAGGATATTGAAATGACTGATGTTGTGATCGTATCGGCCGCTCGTACTGCAGTGGGCAAGTTTGGTGGGTCGCTGGCGAAGATTGCCGCGCCTGAACTCGGCGCGCTCGCGGTGCGCGCCGTGCTCGAACGGGCAGGCGTGAAGCCGGAACAGGTGAGCGAAGTTATTCTGGGCCAGGTGCTGACGGCGGGCTCCGGTCAGAACCCCGCGCGTCAGGCGCTGATCAAGGCGGGTTTGCCGTCGGCCGTGCCGGGCATGACGATCAACAAGGTCTGCGGCTCAGGTCTGAAGGCCGTGATGCTCGCGGCCAACGCGATCATCGCCGGTGACGCGGACATCGTCGTGGCAGGCGGCCAGGAAAACATGAGCGCCGCGCCGCACGTGCTGCCGGGTTCGCGCGACGGTTTCCGCATGGGCGACGCGAAGCTGATCGACTCGATGATCGTCGACGGCCTGTGGGACGTCTACAACCAGTACCACATGGGCGTGACGGCTGAGAACGTCGCGAAAGAACACGGCATCACGCGCGAGCAGCAGGACGCGTTCGCGGCGCTGTCGCAGAACAAGGCCGAAGCCGCGCAGAAGGCGGGGCGCTTCAACGACGAAATCGTGCCGGTCGAGATTCCGCAGCGCAAGGGCGAGCCGCTGCGCTTCGCCACCGACGAATTCGTGCGTCATGGCGTGACGGCCGAATCGCTCGCGAGCCTGAAGCCGGCGTTCTCGAAGGAAGGCACGGTCACGGCGGCCAACGCATCGGGTCTGAACGACGGCGCAGCCGCGGTGCTCGTGATGTCGCTGAAAAAAGCGGAAGCGCTCGGCCTCACGCCGCTCGCGCGCATCAAGGCATACGCGAACGCGGGTGTCGATCCGAAGGTGATGGGTATGGGCCCGGTACCGGCTTCGCGCCGTTGCCTCGAGCGCGCGGGCTGGACGCCGGCCGACCTCGACCTGATGGAAGTCAATGAAGCGTTCGCCGCGCAGGCGCTCGCCGTGCACAAGCAGATGGGCTGGGACACGTCGAAGATCAACGTGAACGGAGGCGCGATCGCGATCGGCCACCCGATCGGCGCGTCCGGTTGCCGGATTCTCGTCACGCTGCTGCACGAAATGCAGAAGCGCGATGCGAAGAAGGGTCTGGCGTCACTGTGTATCGGCGGCGGCATGGGTGTCGCGCTGGCGGTCGAGCGCGTTTAAAGTACGCTGGGTACGCCGCGCGCATTCGCGACCGGTCGCGCGCGGTCTTCGCCAGCACAGGCATCTGGCCGCGCCGCACGCCAACTGGCGGTGCGGCGCGTTGCAACAGGTGACTCGTGTCGGCAGTGCGCGTTGCCAGACGGTCGCCCGGCGGCAACGCGAACCAGCATCAGGCGAGGCACGAGGCCGCCGGCAGGCGCCTCGACAACGATAACGGAGTGTGGTTTATGACACAGCGAATTGCGTACGTAACGGGCGGCATGGGCGGCATCGGCACCAGCATCTGCCAGCGTCTGCACAAGGAAGGCTTCAGGGTGATCGCCGGCTGCGGCCCGAATTCGCCGCGCCGTGCGAAGTGGCTCGACGAGCAGAAGGTACTCGGCTACGACTTCGTCGCCTCCGAGGGTAACGTCGGTGACTGGCAATCGACCAAGGACGCATTCGACAAGGTCAAGGCCGAAGTCGGCGAGATCGACGTGCTGGTCAACAATGCCGGCATCACGCGCGACGTCGTGTTCCGCAAGATGACGCACGAAGACTGGACGGCGGTGATCGACACCAATCTGACCAGCCTGTTCAACGTCACCAAGCAGGTGATCGACGGCATGGTCGAGCGTGGCTTTGGCCGGGTGATCAACATTTCGTCGGTGAACGGCCAGAAGGGCCAGTTCGGGCAGACCAATTATTCGACCGCGAAGGCCGGCATTCACGGCTTTACGATGTCACTCGCGCAGGAAGTCGCGACCAAGGGCGTGACGGTCAATACCGTGTCGCCGGGCTACATCGGCACCGACATGGTCAAGGCGATCCGCCCGGACGTGCTGGAAAAAATCGTCGCGACGATTCCGGTGCGCCGCCTCGGTCAGCCGGGCGAAATCGGGTCGATCGTCGCGTGGCTTGCGTCGGATGAATCGGGCTTCGCCACGGGCGCCGATTTTTCGCTGAACGGCGGCTTGCATATGGGCTGAGCCATCGGCGCGCCGGACCGGAAGGCGGCGCGCTTCGGCTCAGATGGTTTCGCCGGCGTCCCGGCTGCGCAATGGATCCCATTGCACAGCCCGGACGCCGTTTCCGCGTTTGCTTAACTCGAGCTTAAAGGCGTTACATGACTACTACTACAAAGAAAACGGCCGAACGACTGATCAAGAAATATCCGAATCGTCGGCTCTACGACACCGAGACGAGTACCTACATCACGCTGACTGATGTGAAGCAACTCGTGCTCGATCAGGAAGATTTCAAGGTGATCGATGCCAAAAGCAACGAGGACCTGACGCGCTCGATCCTGCTGCAGATCATTCTTGAAGAAGAGAGCGGCGGCCTGCCGATGTTCTCGTCGTCGATGCTGTCGCAGATCATCCGGTTCTACGGTCATGCGATGCAGGGCATGATGGGCACGTATCTGGAAAAGAACATCCAGGCCTTCATCGACATTCAGGCGAAGCTTGCCGACCAGTCGAAGAATCTCTATGAAGGCAAGGCGATGAACCCCGAAGTCTGGTCGCAGTTCATGAACATGCAGGCGCCGATGATGCAGGGCATGATGACCAGCTACATCGAGCAATCGAAGAACATGTTCGTGCAGATGCAGGAGCAGATGCAGAACCAGGCGAAGACCATGTTCGCCACGTTCCCGTTTACGCCGGGCGGCGCGGTCAATGCGAACAATGCGAGCAATGCGCCGGCCACGCCGCAGGACAATCCGGAGACGGAGAAGAAGTGAAGGAGTGAATGGCGGCGAGGTCTGCTCCGGTCGACGAGGGCTTTGGGGTTGCCTGTGGACGCGAAGCCGACCTTCATTGCCGCAACGAGATCGCGCGCCTCGAGTACGGGCTGGGCCAGGGACCGGCCGTCGGCGTACCGTTGACATTCAGCCTCCGTCGCCGATCCTCCTGCATGGCTCGCGGGAGCGCGAAGCCGCCGACGCGCTACAATGGCGGCCCGCGCATGGGGACGCTTTTCCGTCGGAACCGGATTCCGGCTGCGGTTCAATGACCGTTGCCTCCACTGCCGGCACATCGCTGCTTGCGCCATTACCGTTTTTCTTCCGCAGGACCCGTCCCATGTTTCAGACCGTCTCCCTGATCGCGTCAGCGTCTTCCGTTGCGAAGGCCGCGCGGATCGTTCTGCTCTGACCCGCCGTTCACCCACACCGCTCATGAGTAGGCTGTTTCTCGCCCCGATGGAAGGGCTTGCGGACTATGTGCTGCGCGACGTGCTGACGAGCGCGGGCGCTTTCGACGGCTGCGTGTCCGAGTTCATCCGCATCACAGGCTCGCTGCTGCCAACCCGCGTCTACGAGCGCGAGGCGCCCGAAATCCTGCACGCGAGCGTGACCGCCAGCGGCACGCCGATGGTGATCCAGCTGCTCGGCAGCGATCCCGAGTGGATGGCACGCAATGCCGCGTACGCGGCCATGCTATCGCCCTACGGTATCGACCTGAACTTCGGCTGTCCCGCCAAAGTCGTCAATCAGCACGGCGGCGGCGCGATGCTGCTCGCGAACCCGAAGTTGCTGAACCAGATCGTCTCGGCCGTGCGCGCCGCGGTGCCTGCCGATATCGCGGTGACGGCAAAAATGCGCCTCGGCGTGTCCGACACGTCGCGGGCGATCGAATGCGCGCAGGCGCTCGCGGACGGCGGCGCGGCCTCGCTCGTCGTGCATGCGCGCACGCGCGACGACCGCTATCGGCCGCCTGCGCACTGGGAGTGGATCGCGCGCATCGACGACGCTGTCGACGTGCCCGTCATCGCGAACGGCGAAGTCTGGACGGTGGCGGACTGGCAGCGTTGCCGCTCGGTCAGCGGCTGCGCGGACGTGATGATCGGGCGCGGCGCCGTGTCGGATCCATTCCTCGCGCAGCGAATCCGCGGGCTCATCGAGCCGTGTCCATCTGCCGACGAATGGCAGCAGGTGCTGGGTTCGATCGTCGGCTACATGAACAAGCTGCGGGCGCATGGCACGCTGACCCATGAGCACGGCCGCGTCAAGAAGTGGCTCAGCTACCTGCAGCGGACCTGGCCACAGGCCGCCGAACTGCATGCGGCGATCCGCCGAGTGCAGGACTCTGACGAAATTCTTACGGTAATCGGCCAGGCGCTGGCGGCCGGAGCCGCGTCGGCGCCGACGCGTCAGCACGTTTCCAGCGACGAAGAAAATAGCGAGCTGGATCAACCCGGTCCTGCCGAACCCATCCCCGTTTGAAGACTAGAATTCAAAGACTTACGAGCGGTGGCAGTGGCGAACCGCTACAATTCACGGTTTAACGTCTTCAAGCGGTTCCCCATGTCTTCCACCCCCTCGAACGCTCCGGCCGTACCGGGCGCCACGCCGAAAGTCGGCTTCGTCTCTCTCGGCTGTCCCAAGGCCCTCGTCGATTCCGAGCAGATCATCACCCAGCTGCGCGCCGAAGGCTACGAAATCTCCGGCACCTATGACGGCGCGGACCTCGTGGTCGTCAACACCTGCGGCTTCATCGACGAAGCCGTGCAGGAAAGCCTCGACGCGATCGGCGAAGCGCTCAATGAAAACGGCAAGGTGATCGTCACCGGTTGCCTCGGCGCGAAGAAGAGTGCGAGTGGCTCGGGGCTGATCGAGGAAGTGCATCCGAAGGTGCTCGCCGTGACCGGCCCGCACGCGCTCGGCGAGGTGATGCAGGCGGTGCACAGCCATCTGCCGAAGCCGCACGATCCGTTCGTCGATCTGGTGCCCGCCGCGGGCGTCAAGCTCACGCCGCGCCACTACGCGTACCTGAAGATTTCCGAAGGCTGCAATCACCGCTGCACGTTCTGCATCATCCCGTCGATGCGCGGCGATCTGGTGTCGCGCCCGGTCGCCGAAGTGATGCTCGAAGCGGAGAACCTGTTCAAGTCCGGCGTGAAGGAACTGCTCGTGATCTCGCAGGACACGAGCGCATATGGCGTCGACGTCAAATACCGCACCGGTTTCTGGAACGGCAAGCCGATCAAGACGCGCATGACGGATCTGGTCGCCGCGCTCGGCGAACTCGCTGCGCAATACGGCGCGTGGGTGCGCCTGCATTACGTGTATCCGTATCCGAGCGTCGACGAAGTGATTCCGATGATGGCCGAGGGTCCGTACAAGGGCCACGTGCTGCCGTATCTCGACGTGCCGTTCCAGCACGCGCATCCCGAAGTGCTGAAGCGCATGAAGCGCCCGGCCAACGCCGAGAAGGTGATGGAGCGCGTCAAGGCCTGGCGCGAGATCTGCCCCGATCTGACGATCCGCAGCACGTTCATCGCCGGCTTTCCGGGCGAGACCGAAGAGCAGTTCGAGACGCTGCTCGATTTCATCCGCGAGGCGGAGCTCGATCGCGTCGGCTGTTTCGCGTATTCGCCGGTCGAAGGCGCGAGCGCGAATGAACTCGACGGCGCGCTGCCCGATGAAGTGCGTGAGGAACGTCGCGCGCGCTTCATGGAAGTGGCCGAGCAGGTGTCGGCCAAGCGCATCGCGCGGAAGGTCGGCAAGACGCTGAAGGTGCTCGTCGACGAAATCAACGCGGACGGCGGCATCGGCCGCACCGCGGCGGATGCGCCGGAGATCGACGGCGTCGTCTATATCGCGCCGTCCGCCAAGGCGTCGAAGCGCTACAAGGTCGGCGATTTCGTGTCGGTGAAGATCACCGGCGCGGACGGCCACGATTTGTGGGGCGAGGTCTAGGCGATGACGCACAGCGCGGCCGCAGGGCCCGAAGCTCAAACACCGGACATCCTCGCGCTCGGCGAGGCGATGATCGAATTCAACCAGTCGGCGAAGGACCAGCCGAACTACCTGCAAGGCTTCGGCGGCGACACGTCGAACTTCTGCATCGCGGCTGCGCGCCAGGGTGCGAGGACCGGTTTCGTGTCGGCGGTCGGCACCGATCATTTCGGACGCCTGCTGGTCGATCTGTGGGAGCGCGAGCAGGTCGACACGTCGTTCGTGCGCGTCGATCCGCGGGCCTCGACCGGCGTCTACTTCGTGTCGCACGGCCCCAACGGCCACGCGTTCGACTATCTGCGCGCGGGCTCGGCGGCGAGCCGCTATGCACCCGCCGATCTGCCGCGCGACGCGCTCGCGGCGGCGAAGGTCGTCCATCTGTCCGGCATCAGTCTTGCGATCAGCGTGAGCGCCTGCGACGCCGCGCTCGAAGCGATCGCGCATGCGCGCGCGAATGGCGCGCGCGTGAGCTTCGACACCAATCTGCGTCTTAAGCTGTGGCCGCTCGCGCGGGCGCGCGCGGTGATGCTCGAGGCGATCCGCCAGACCGACATCTGCCTGCCGAGCTGGGACGATGTGACCGAACTGACGGGGCTGACCGGCCGTGACGAGATCGTCGATTTTCTGCTGTCGCACGGACCGAGCGTGGTCGCGCTGAAGCTCGGCAAGGACGGCTCGTATATCGCGACACCTAACGAGCGACGCGTCGTGCCGGGTCACGTCGTCGATGCGGTCGATGCAACCGGCGCCGGCGACTGTTTCGGCGGCGCATTCATCGCGCGCATCGTCGCGGGCGATGATCCATTTGCCGCCGCGCGCTACGCGAATGTTGCCGCCGCGCTGTCCACGCAAGGTTATGGCGCGGTCGCGCCGATTCCGTCGCGCGAGACCGTCGAGCGGCTGCTGGCGGGGTAGATATCACGTAAGCTGCGCGGCGCAGCATGGCCCGCGCTGGCGCAATCATCCAGGCAGACTGGAGAGACAACAGGAGGGACAAGCGATGCAACGGGACGTAGTGGTGGTGAGCGGTGTGCGCACGGCAATCGGCACGTTCGGCGGCAGCCTGAAGGATTTCGCGCCGACGGACCTCGGCGCGCGTGTCGTGCGCGAAGTGCTCGAGCGCGCGAGCGTGTCGGGCGACGAAGTCGGCCACGTCGTGTTCGGCAACGTCGTGCACACCGAGCCGAAGGACATGTATCTCGCGCGCGTCGCCGCGATCAACGGCGGGGTCGCGCAGCATACGCCCGCGCTGACCGTCAACCGGCTGTGCGGCTCGGGCTTGCAGGCCATCGTTTCGGCCGCGCAGAGCGTGCTGCTCGGCGACGCCGACATTGCGATCGGCGGTGGCGCGGAAAACATGAGCCGCGCGCCGTACTCGATGCCGGCCGCGCGCTTCGGACAGCGCATGGGCGACGCGCGTCTCGTCGACATGATGGTCGGCGCGCTCAACGATCCTTTCCAGTCGATCCACATGGGCGTGACCGCCGAGAACGTCGCGCGCAAGTACGACATCTCGCGCGACGCCCAGGACGCGCTCGCGCTCGAGTCGCACCGCCGCGCGGCCCACGCGATCACGAGCGGCTACTTTAAGGAACAGATTCTGCCGATCACGACTCCGTCGAAGAAGGGCGACGTCGTGTTCGACACGGACGAGCACGCGAGGCTGAACGCAACGGCGGACGACTTCGCGAAGTTGAAGCCGGTGTTCGCTAAGGAAAACGGCACGGTGACGGCGGGCAACGCCTCGGGCATCAACGACGCGGCCGCGGCCGTCGTACTGATGGAGCGTAGCGTCGCCGAGCGGCGCGGCGTGAAGCCGTTGGCGCGGCTCGTGTCGTACGCGCATGCGGGCGTCGATCCGGCGTACATGGGCATCGGGCCGGTGCCGGCGAGCCGCAAGGCGCTCGAGCGCGCGGGTCTGACGGTCGCCGATCTCGACGTGATCGAGGCCAACGAGGCATTCGCCGCGCAGGCCTGTGCGGTCAGCAAGGAACTCGGCTTCGATCCGGCCAAGGTCAATCCGAATGGCTCGGGCATTTCGCTCGGCCATCCGATCGGCGCGACTGGCGCGCTGATCACCGTCAAGGCGCTTTACGAGCTGCAGCGCATTGGCGGCCGTTATGCACTCGTCACGATGTGCATCGGCGGGGGGCAGGGCATCGCGGCGGTTTTCGAGCGTCTCTGATCGCGCAAAGTAGGCAGCCCGGCCCGGCATAGGTAGCGCGCAGGAACCAGTAACAAGGATGGACAGGATGCAGGAAGCGAAAGTGACGAAGGGCTCGGCAACCCGCACGGCAACGCGCGCCTTGCGCCGGCGCGCCGGCGTGGTGGCGAGCGCTGCCGCACTGCTGTGCGCCGGCACGGTGCTGTGGATGCCGTCGCAGGCGTGGGCGGAAAGCGATGCGGTCAAGGCACTGGCCGCGCCGCCGCCGATCCAGCTGCCGCTGAAACCGAGCCCCGAGTTCGCGAAGTTTCCGCGCTACGTGGGCACGCTCGGCGCGCGGCCGATCGTGCTGCGGCTCGGGCCCAAGACCGACGATCCATCTGGCGTGCACGGCGAGTATCAGTACACCGATAGCGGCGAGGTGATTCTGATCGCCGGTGATCGCGACGGCGATACGCTCGAAGTCGAGGAATCGAACGACGGCACGCATATCACCGGCAACTGGGTCGGCAAGTTCGCGGCGGACGGCTCGCTCGAAGGCGACCGCATGAACGTCGACGATTCGAACCCGCAGGAATTCAAGCTGAAGCCGCTGGCGGCAGGGCAGGCGGTGCCGGTGGCCGGTTCGGCCGGCGGTGCGGCGACCAGGCCTGCAGCCCCCTCACCGCAACCGGCCGCGGCCAACGGCGCAGCGGCGGCTCCCGCGCCGGCATCCGCTGCCGGGGGGCACTCAGTGGGCGGCGTCAGCAACCTGCAAACGGGCTACTGATGCGCACCGCGCGCCGGGCATCCGGAATCGCGCAGTGCGGCCGTTGCTTCAGGTTCGCTTCACTATGTTTTTCACCGAGCTTCACATGACTGAATCCAAATTCAAACATGGCTTGCAGACCCGCATCGTGCGTGCCGAGGACCACATCACGCCGGGCTTCGAATCGTTCTCGACGCCCGTCACGCGCGCGTCGACGGTGGTATTTCCCGACCTCGCCGCGATGCGCGCGCTCGACTGGAAAAACGACGCGCAATGGCGCTACGGCCTGCATGCGACGCCGACGCAGATCGCGCTCGCTCAGCGCCTCGCCGCGATCGAGGGCGGCAATCATGCTCTGCTGCAACCGTCGGGGCTGTCGTCGATCTCGAACGTCTATTTCGGGCTCGTGAAGGCGGGCGACGACGTGCTGATTCCCGATAACGTGTACTCGCCGAACCGCGACCACGGCGACTGGCTCGCGCGCGATTTCGGTATCACGGCGCGCTACTACGATCCGCTGATCGGCGCGGGCATCGCCAGTCTGATCCAGCCGAACACGCGCCTGATCTGGATCGAGGCGCCCGGCTCGGTGACGATGGAAGTGCCCGACGTACCGGCCATCACGGCGGCGGCGCGCGCGCGCAAGGTCGTCACCGCGATCGACAACACGTGGTCCGCGGGCCTCGCGTTCCGGCCGTTCGACCATGGCGTCGACATCTCGGTGCAGGCGCTGACCAAATACCAGTCCGGCGGCGGCGACGTGCTGATGGGCGCGACGATCACGGTCGACCGCGACGTGCATGTGAAGCTGAAGGCGGCGCGCATGCGCATGGGCATCGGCGTGTCCTCGGACGACTGCTCACTGATCCTGCGCAGCCTGCCGAGCATGCAGTTGCGTTTCGCGCAGCACGATCGCGCGGCGCTGTCGCTCGCGACGTGGTTGAAGAGCCGGCGGGAAATCGTCGCGGTGTTGCATCCGGCGCTCGCCGACTGTCCGGGGCACGAAGTGTACAAGCGCGATTTCAGCGGCGCGGGCGGACTGTTCTCGGTGGTGTTCGACGAGCGGTACAGCGCGGCGCAGATCGACACGTTTTGCGAGTCACTCGAACTGTTTTCGCTCGGCTGGAGCTGGGGCGGCGCGCATAGCCTCGCGATGCCGTACGACATCGCGTCGATGCGCACTGCGGCGCAGTGGCCGCATCGCGGCACGTTGGTGCGCTTCTATATCGGTCTGGAAGACGAGGCGGACCTGCGTGCGGATATCGAGCAGAGCCTGGCCAGGCTGGCTTAACACGCGTTAGCCCTGTTCGACACGTTGTTCGAGAAGCCCGCCGGGATCTCCTCCCGGCGGGCTTTTTTGTTGCGCTGTGTATCAAGCAGACCCGACCGTTCGGCCGAATGTTCGATGCCGCGGCGCGACGCTATGTTGTGCCGACGCGAGCGATAACGGATCGCTCAAGCGCCAGCCTCAAACCAACCGCAGCAAACCGTCCAGTCCAACGAAATTGAACGACACGCTGGCTGCTTCCCGCACCACCGGCTTCGCCCGGAACGCAACGGAGAGTCCGGCTTCGGCCATCATTTTCAGGTCGTTCGAGCCGTCGCCTATCGCAATTGCGCGCGACGGTTCGATGCCGAGCGTCGCGCAGGTTTCGCGCAACATGCGCGCTTTCACGTCGGCATTGACGATCTCGCCCATCACATTGCCGGTCAGCTTGCCGTCGATGATTTCAAGCGTGTTCGCGCGCGTGAAATCGAGCCCAAGGCGCGTCTTCAGCTTCGCGGTGAAGAACGTGAAGCCGCCCGACACGAGCAGCGTTTTCAGGCCCGCCTGTTTCGCGCCGGCCAGCATGCGTTCGGCGCCCGGCGACAACCTTAGTCGCTCCTCGTACACGCGCTCGAGCGCGCTGGCGTCGAGCCCTTTCAGCAGCGCGACCCGACGAATCAGGCTCTCGTTGAAGTCCTTGATCTCGCCGCGCATCGCAGCCTCGGTGATCGCCGCGACTTCGGCTTTGAGCCCGCAGAAATCGGCGATTTCGTCGACGCACTCGATCGTGATCAGCGTCGAATCCATGTCCATCGCGACGAGGCCGAAGTCGCTCAACTGGCGGCCGGTTTCGACAAACGCGTAGTCGAGTTGATGCGCATAGCAATACGCTTCGACGTCGGCGCGTTGCGCGAGGTTCGCGTCGGCGATGCGAATGGCGCTGCTCATCGATGACGGCGGCGTGCGAGCCGCGTGCGAGCGCGACGAGCGTTTTGTGGTGGTCGGCGGAAAGGGGGGCGACGCTTTGAATGACGAGGTTCATGGACGACCGGTGGCGCGGAAAGAAAGAGGCGCGTGGCGCGCGGAAAATCCCGCTATTGTATCGGTTATGTGCATTGGCCCGTCGCAGGCGGCCGTGCCGGACTTGCCGTGCGCTCTGGCGGCGTGCGATTCATACTGGCGCATCGAATCATGTGAGGCAGTCGTCGCGTTGGCTGAAGCCGGCGTTCGGCGCATCGCCGTAACGGGAACAGACCGAATGAATACGGTCACACGAACCCACCACCCCACACGGGCGCAACAAGACGCCCCACGGAGACAACGCATGACCCCGGCAACCGCCAGCGAGGCATCCTCCCTTGCCCGCGACTTCGATCTGCGTCATCTGAGCCCGGCGTTCTACGCCGATCCCTATCCGGTCTATCACGCACTGCGCAGCTATGAGCCAATCCGGCGCATGCCCGACGGCTCGCTGTTCCTGACGCGCTTTCGCGACGTGCAGGCGGTCTACCGCGACCCCAAGACCTTCAGCTCCGACAAGACCGTCGAGTTCCGCCCGAAATACGGCGACTCTCTCCTCTACGCGCATCACACCACGAGTCTCGTGTTCAACGATCCGCCGCGTCATACGCGTGTGCGCAAGCTGATCGCCGGCGCGCTGACCGCGCGCGCGATCGCGGCGATGGAGCCCGCGCTGACCAGGCTCGTCGACGGCCTGCTCGATGCGGCCGCGCAGCGCGGACGTATCGATCTGATCGGCGAATTCGCGTCGGCGATTCCGGTCGAGGTCATCGGCAATCTGCTCGACGTGCCGCACGATGAACGGGCGCCGCTGCGCAACTGGTCGCTCGCGATACTGGGCGCGCTCGAGCCGTCGCTGACCGACGCGCAGTTCGAGCGCGGCAATCGCGCGGTCAGCGAATTCGTCGACTATCTGCGCGGCCTCGTCGCACGACGCCGCCGCGAGCCGGGCGATCCGCAGCACGACGTGCTGACGCGGCTGATCCATGGAGAGGGGCCGGACGAGCAGCTATCTGAAGCCGAACTGCTGCAGAACTGCATTTTCATCCTGAACGCCGGGCACGAAACGACCACCAACCTGATCGGCAACGGGCTCGTCGCGCTGAGCGAGTGGCCTGACGAGCGTGCCGCGCTGCTGCGCGAGCCGGAGTTGATCGGCACCGCGGTCGAGGAGTGCTTGCGCTTCGAGAGTTCGAACCAGCTCGGCAATCGCATGGCCACCGTCGATACCGAGATCGGCGGCGTCGCGCTCGCGCGCGGCACACCGGTCACGCTGTGCATCGGCGCGGCCAATCGCGATCCCGAGCAGTTTGCCGAGCCAGACCGCTTCGATATCCACCGCGACCCGAACCGGCATCTGGCGTTCGGGTTCGGGATTCATCAGTGCGCGGGTCTGTCGCTGGCGCGGCTGGAGGCGCGGATTGCGATCGGGCGCTTCGTGCAGCGCTTCCCGGCGTATCGCGTCGATGGTGAGCCGACGCGGGGCGGTCGCGTGCGGTTTCGCGGGTTTGCGTCGGTACCGGTCCTGCTCGAGCCTTGATGCGGGCGCCGCGTGGACTGCGCACACCACGAATGCCGTAGGTTTTGCCGCCTCGTCGCAAGACTTACAACCCCATGACAGCACGCCGCTGGTTCGACCCGCTCCTGCTTTGCGCGTGGCAGCAGTGTCGAGCGCGCCGAAATGCGGGCACGCTTGCTGCTTCGCGTGATATCTCAGGGCCATGGGACAGGGGAGCGCGCGATGGCACACATGATCTGGAGGGGCGCAATCAGTTTCGGGCTCGTCCACGTACCGGTGCAGCTTTATCCGGCGACGCAGTCGGAGAAGGTCGGCTTCAATCTGCTCGACAAGCGCACGATCGATCCGATCGGTTACAAGCAGTTCAACAAGCGTACCGGCAAGGACGTGACCCGCGACAACATCGTGCGCGGCTTCGAGTACGAGAAGGATCGCTACGTCGTCCTGTCGGACGACGAAATCCGCTCGGCGAACCCCGAGTCGACGCAGACGGTCGACATCCTCGCGTTCGTCGACGCCCCCGACATCTCGTTTCTCTATCTCGATACGCCGTATTTCCTGACGCCCGACCGCAAGGGTGAAAAGGTCTATGCGCTATTGCGCGAGGCGATGACGGCGTCGGGCAAGATCGGCGTCGCGAGTGTCGTGCTGCACAACAAGCAGCATCTGGCGGCGCTGATTCCGCTCGGTCCGATGCTCGCGCTGAACACACTGCGCTGGGCCGACGAGGTGCGCAATTTCGACGAATTCAACGTGCCGCCCGAAGGCATGAAGGCCGCCGGCGTGTCGGCGAAAGAACTCGACATGGCGAAAAAGCTGATCGACGACATGAGCGAGACGTGGGACCCGATGAAGTATCACGATACTTTTCGCGACGACATCATGGCGCTCGTCGAGCGCAAGATCAAGGCGGGCAAGACCGAGGAGGTCGTCGAGGTCGAAACGCCGCACGAGTCGCGCAAGTCCGCCGACATTCTCGACCTGTCCGATCTGCTGCGCCGCAGTCTTGGCCGCGGCAAGGGCAAGCAGGCCGCCACAGGCCGCAAGCGCGCCGCCGACGAGGACGAGGATCAGAGCGATAGCGAGGCCGAGTCCGATGAAGAGGCGGCCGCGCCCGCGCGCAAAAAGCCGCGCGCGGCAAGCACGGCGCGCAGTCGCAGCGGTAGCGGCGGCAGCGGGCGCGCGACGTCGAAAACCACCGCAACGTCCCGCAAACGGCGCGCGGCGGCCTGAGCGGGCGGCCGAGCCGCCTATCGCACCAAACGCACCGGAGTCATCGCCATGAACGACCGACTCGAGCACTATCATCGCAAGCGCCGCTTCGAGGATACGCCGGAGCCGGCCGGCGCGACGACCCGCAAGCGTGCCGCGAGCAAGACCGGCAAGCGCGCGACGCGTGCCGCGCCCGATACGCTCTCCTACGTGATCCAGGAGCACGACGCGCGGCGTCTGCACTACGACTTCCGGCTCGAACTGAACGGCGCGCTGCTGTCGTGGGCGGTTCCGAAGGGGCCGAGCCTCGACCCGTCGGTCAAGCGGCTCGCGGTGCACGTCGAGGATCATCCGGTCGAATACGGTACGTTCGAGGGCGAGATTCCGCCCGGCAACTACGGCGCGGGTACCGTGATCGTGTGGGATCGCGGCACGTGGGAGCCGGCGGGCGGGGCGGCCGAAGCCGCGCGGTCGTACGCGGCCGGCAAGCTCAAGTTTCATTTGCACGGCGAGAAGCTGCATGGCGGCTGGACGCTCGTACGGAGCCACATGCGCGGCAGCGGCGACAAGGAGCAATGGCTGCTGATCAAGGAGCGCGACGAGGAAGCGCGCGACGAAAGCGACTACGACGTGCTGAAGAAGCTGCCGGGCAGCGTGCTGGCCGACGGAGCTTCGAAAGGCAGGAAAACGAAGCAATCGAAAGCGGAGACGAAAACCTCGCGCAACGGCAAGGCCACGAGCGCGGGCAAGCCGGCGAAATCCGCATCCTTGCGCCGCGCAGCCGATCCCAAACGCCCCGACATCGTCGCGACGCGCAGCACGCAGTCGCTACGCGAACTCGCCGCATCGCCATCGATCGAAGGCGCGCTCAAAGCCGCCTTGCCCGCGAGCCTGAAGCCGGAGCTGGCGACGCTCGTCGACAGCGCGCCGCCAGGCGATGACTGGCTCTACGAAATCAAGTTCGACGGCTACCGCGTGCTCGCGCGCATCGACCATGCGTCGAAGGCGAAGGGCGGCGTCGTCAGCATTCTCACGCGCAATGGCAACGACTGGACCGCAAAGTTCAGCAAGCAGATCGAGGCGTTCGCGGGACTCGACGTGCAAAGCGCGTGGCTCGACGGCGAAGCGGTCGTGCTCGATGAACGCGACGTACCCAACTTCCAGTTGCTGCAAAACGCGTTCGATGCGCATCGCCCGCAGGACATCGTGATCTATCTGTTCGATCTGCCGTTTCTGAACGGCTACGACCTGCGCGACGTGCCGCTTGAACAGCGGCGCGCGATTTTGCGGGCGCTGCTCGAAGGCGTCGATGATCGCGTGCTGCGCTTTTCGAACGACTTCGCGTTCAGCGCCGACGAGTTGCTCAAGAGCGCGTGCGACATGGCGCTCGAAGGCATCATCGGCAAGCGGCGCGACAGCAGCTATGTGTCGGGCCGCTCGCCGTCGTGGATCAAGCTGAAGTGCCGGCGCCGCCAGGAGTTCGTGATCGGCGGCTATTCGGAGCCGGGCGGCAGCCGCGCGGCGTTCGGCGCGCTGCTGCTCGGCGTCTACGACGCCGACGGCCGGCTGCAGTACGCGGGCCGCGTCGGCACGGGCTTCGACGCCGCGCTGCTGCGCTCGGTCAAACAGGCGCTCGACGCGCACGCGAGCAAGCGCATGCCATTCGCGAGCGAGCCGCGCGAGCGCAGCCGCACGCCCGTGCATTGGGTCGAGCCGGTGCTCGTTGCCGAATGCAACTTCGCCGAATGGACGGGCGACGGCATCGTGCGCCAGGCGTCGTTCGTCAGCCTGCGCGACGACAAGCCGGCGCGCCAGATCGTCAGGGAAACCGCCCGACAAGGAGCCGACGTGCAACAGCAAACCGAAACCGCCACCGCCGATACGGCGCAAACAGGCGCGCCGAAAAAGCGCGCAACCAGCAAGGCCGCCAGTGCCGCCAGGCCCGCCGCCAAGGAAAGCGCGTCCGCCCGAACCACGGCAACACGCTCGCGTGCACAGAGCGAAATCGCCGGCGTGCGCATCTCGCATCCCGATCGCGTGATCGACAAGAGCAGCGGCGCAAGCAAGCTCGAACTGGTGCAGTACTACGAATCAATCGCCGAATGGATGCTGCCTCATCTGCGCGAGCGACCCGTCGCGCTGGTGCGCGCGCCCGAGGATATCGGCGGTGAGCTGTTCTTCCAGAAGCACAGCCAGAAGCTGTCGATTCCGCACGTCACGCAGCACGAGGGACTCGATCCGGGCCATCCTCCGCTGATCACGATCGACACGCTCGCCGCGCTGGTCGGCGCCGCGCAGATGGGCACCGTCGAATTTCATACGTGGAATGCGGTCGCGTCGAATATCGAAAAGCCCGATCGCATGGTGTTCGATCTCGACCCGGACCCGTCGCTCGGCTGGGAACGCATGGTCGAGGCCGCGCAACTGACCCGCTCGCTGCTCGACGAACTGGGCCTGAAGTCGTTCTGCAAGACGAGCGGCGGCAAGGGCTTGCACGTGGTCGTGCCGCTCGCGAAGCAGGCCGGCTGGGACGAAGTGAAGGATTTCTCGCAGGCGGTCGCGCAGCACATGGCGACGACGCTGCCGCAGTACTTCAGCGCGAAGATGGGCGCGCAGAATCGCAAGAAAAAGATTTTCATCGACTATCTGCGCAACAACCGTGGCTCGAGCACGGTGGCCGCATTCTCGGCGCGCGCGCGGCCGGGGCTCGGGGTGTCGGTGCCGCTCGCGTGGGACGAACTGGAGAGCACGACGAGCGGCGATCAATGGGGTATCCGCAACGTCCACGAGCGCGTGGACGGCCTCGGAAGCGACCCATGGGCCGACTACGCAAAGACGCGTCAGCGCATCACGGCGGCGATAAAAAAACGTCTGGGCGTCGCGTGATGAGCGCTCGTCCGGGGAGCTGAATCCAACCCTCGAACGCGCCGTGCGTACTTTGCGCGCGAACGCGCTTCGCGAAGGAGCGATGCAATGAAGACCCTGCCGCAATCGACCGATGGCGACCCGCAAGCCGACCCGCACGCGAACAAGGATCCGAAGTCGTTGCAGGAAGCCGCGGCGCCGCTGCCGCATGAAGCCGACCAGCATCCCGAGTCGCAGCACGAGGACGAGCCGCGCCATGTCGGCAAGCAGGCGCATGACGACATCGAGCATGGGCAGCAGGATACCGACCGCCGCGGCGGCGGCGAGTATCAGCAACGCACGCAGAACGACGCGCATGCCGATGTGAACTCGGACCGCAAGCAGGGCGGCGCAAAGGGCGGCAAGCGCTGACGCGGCGTAGCGGGCATCGCGCCGCCTACGCGCCCGCCAGGCCAACCGGCTCGCGATCCCAATACGGCGGATCGCCAAAATGCGCGGCGACGAAGTCGATGAAGGCGAGCGTCTTCGGCGGCACGAACGCGCGGCTTGGGTACACGGCCCAGATCGCGACGTCGTCCGCGAGAGGATAGCTGTCGAGCACGCTGACGAGATTGCCGCTGCGCAGATGGGGCGCCACGTCCCACGTCGATTTCAGCGCGATGCCGAAGCCCGCGAGCAGCGCATCGCGAATCACCTCGCCGTTGTCGGTGACGAGGCGGCCACTCACGCGCACGTCGAGCGGACCGGCGGGCGTCACGAAGCGCCAGTCGCGCTGCTCCGACAGGATGATGCACTCGTGCCGCGCGAGATCCGACGGATGATGCGGCGTGCCGCGCGCGGCCAGATAGGCGGGGGCCGCGCACAGCACGCGGCGGTTGACCGCGAGCCGCCGCGCGACCAGCGACGAATCCTTCAGCACGCCGACGCGAATCGCGACATCGATTCCCGCGTCGACCAGATCGACCACCTGATCGGTCAGGCGCAGATCGACGCTGACACCCGGATAGCGGCGCAGAAACTCGCTGATCACCGGCGACACATGCTGACGCCCGAACGACGACGGCATCGACACGCGCAGCCGTCCCTGCGGTGCGGCCTGCGCGCGGCCGACCGATGCGCGCGCCGCGGCGGCCGCGTCGAGCAGCGCCTCGGCGCGCGTCATGAACACTTCACCGTCCTGGGTGAGGCTGATGCGGCGCGTGGTCCGATGCAACAAACGCGCGCCGAGGATCTTTTCGAGTTGTGCGATCCGCGCGCTCGCGACCGCCGCCGACAATCCGAACTCGCGCCCGGCCGCCGACACGTTGGCGAGCAGCGCGGCACGCACGAACAACGCGACGTCGAGCAGATCGAGCCGTTCGCGTTCGTTGGGCACGGACCGGCCGGCCCGGCTTGAATCGTCCATTATTCTGAAAAACCAAAAAATGTTTCAGCGATTATGCCTGTTTTATCAGAATAAGAATCATCGTACGATACGAGTCATGCGTCACATCAACCGAACCCCCAAGGAGCAGCCATGAAAGCCGTCGGACTCTACCGTTATCTGCCGATCGATCACGCCGAAGCGCTCGTCGACGTCGAGATGCCGAAACCCGAAGCGACCGGCCGCGATCTGCTGGTCAAGGTCGAAGCCATTTCCGTGAACCCGGTCGACACCAAGGTGCGCGCGCCGAAAGACACGCTCGAGAAGACGCCGCGCGTGCTCGGCTGGGATGCGGCAGGCACCGTCGTCGCGGCCGGGCCCGAGGTCACGCTGTTCAAGGTCGGCGATCCGGTGTTCTATGCGGGCAGCATTACGCGGCCGGGGGCCAACAGCGAGTTTCATCTGGTGGACGAACGGATCGTCGGGCACAAGCCGGCGTCACTCGATTTCACGCACGCGGCCGCGCTGCCACTGACCGCGATCACCGCGTGGGAAGCATTCTTCGATCGCCTCGGCGTATCGCCTCAGGGCGCCGACGCAGGCCGTACGGTGCTGATTTTCGGCGGCGCGGGCGGGGTCGGCTCGATCGGCATCCAGCTCGCGAAGCAGCTCGGCAAGCTGCAGGTAATCGCGACCGCGTCGCGGCCCGAATCGGCGAAATGGGCCCGGGAGTTCGGCGCGGATCACGTCGTCGATCATTTCGGCGATGTGCCCGCGCAGATGAAGGAGATCGGCATCGAGCAGGTCGACTACGTGCTGATCTTCAACGACACCGACCGTAATTTCCCGGCCGCCGCGCAACTGATCAAGCCGCAAGGCGGCGTCTGCACGATCGTCGAGAACAGCGCCGCCGTGCCCGTCGAATTGCTGAAGGCGAAGAGCGCCGCGTTTCACTGGGAGTTCATGTTCACCCGCTCGATGTTCGGCACGACCGACATGATCGAGCAGCACAAGCTGCTGACCGAGGTCGCGCGGCTCGTCGATGCGGGCACGTTGCGCACGACGCTCGGCCAGGACCTCGGCCGCATCAACGCGGAGAATCTGCGTCGCGCGCATGGGTTGCTCGAAGCAGGACGCACGATCGGCAAGCTGGTGCTGACCGGCTTCTGAGATGAAATCGACGCGCAGAAAGCGCGTCGCCGCAAGCGGGTTAACACCCGAGCCGACACGACACGCGCGGCAGCGCGCTTGGCGTTAGACTGACGACGCAGCATGCCAAAACGGTTGCGTGTCTTGCGGCGAGGCAAGCCGGTATGAACCGGCCGGCCCTCGGCAGTGCGTGAACAGTGCACAGGCAGTCGCGTCGACGCGAGCGCGCAGCGGCACAACAAGGAGGTGACAGTATGAGCTTCAGCTTCAAACTCTCCGCCGTTTCCGTTGTCGCTTCTCTCGCCTGCGCGCTCGTGCCGGCTGCTCGCGCAGCCACGCCGATCACGGTGACCAACAAGGCCGCGCTCGACGGTCCGATCCGCTACACCGTTCGCGTCACGTCCAAACAGTTCGGCAATTCCCAGGAGACCCGCACGATCCGCTCGGGCGAATCGGACGACTTCACGTGGAAGACCGTGCCGCCCGGCGGTCCGGTGCCCGGCTCGGACGCATGCCCGGACTATGCGTCGCTGCCGGTCGACGAGAATGGCGCGATGATCCGCCAGACGCAGATCCGCTTCGCGCCGGTGGTGTCGAGCGACGGCACCGCGGCCGTACAACTGAGCTTCCAGGCGCAGACGCCGCATGGCGTGAAAACCGTGACGAGCGGCGGCAAGACGCTCAAGTGTCCGAACGATATGCGCGTGAGTCAGATCGTGCGTTTCACGATGCCGGTCAACGGCACGACGAAAACGCTGACGCTGACCGACGGCACGGAGATCGCCGTCACCGCGAAGCGGTGAAGGTTCGAGCGCGCGGCATGATGGCCGCGTGCGCGGACGTAGCACGCGCTAGCGTGTCATCCTTGTACGTCATCCTTTGCGTGCCTCACGCTCGACGAGCCGCGTCGGCAAGAACTGATGCTCGGCCGAAAAGAGCCGCCGGTACGTGAGCAGCACCGCGCCCACCGTCCCCAGCGCCGACGCCGCCGCGATCAGAAACATGATGACGATCTGATAGCGCACCGCCTGCAATGGCGACTGCCCGGCCAGCACCTGACCGGTCATCATGCCCGGCAAACTGACGACGCCGACTACCGCCATCTGGTTCAACGTCGGCATCATGCCCGCGCGCACCGCCTGGCGCGCCGGCGCCTGGGCGGCCTCCCAGCGTGTCGCGCCGAGCGCGAGCGCCATGTCGACCCGGTCGCGCCGCGCGGTCAGCTCCTCGGTCATCCGCTCGATGCCGAGCGATACACCGGTCAGCGTGTTGCCGAGGATCATGCCGAGAATCGGAATCGCATATTGCGGCGCGTACCACGGATGGATGCGGATCACGACAAACAGTCCCACCGCGGCCACGAGCCACGAGCTGAGCCAGATCGACAGCACGCTGTCGGCGCGTTGTCCGGCATAGGTGCGGCTGCCGCGCTGCGCGCCGGCGAAACCGGCGATCAGCGTCATCACGATCATCAGCGGCAGCACGACGTACCAGCGAGCGAAACTGAACACCCAGCCGAGCACATAGCCGATCGCGAGCAACTGGACCACGGTGCGCACCGCCGCCCATGCGAGCTTGCGCTCGAGATCGAGCTTCAGCGCGACGGACACCGCGCCATTCACGACGATCAGCAGCGTCGCGATCGCGACGTCCCACAAGCTCAGATTCTGCAGGCTCATTGGCGGGGCTCCCGACGCTGGTCCGCGGGAGCGCGTTGGTCCGCATCGCGCCGCACGGGAGTGTGTTCTGCCAGTACGCCGGCGCGCATCGTCAGATGCCGTTCGCTCATGCGTGTTGCCTGCTCGAGATCATGCGACACCCACATCGATGCGTGAGCGCCCGGCGCGGCATCGAACCACGCCTGCACGAGCGCTTCGATCGCGCGCGACGACGCCGGGTCGAGCGATGCGGTCGGCTCGTCGAGCAACAGCACTTCGGGCGCGAGTTGCAGCACGCGGATCAGCGCGGCGATCTGCGCTTCGCCACCCGATAATTCGCTTGCGCGCTTGCCTAGAAAGTCGTCGCCGCGGCCGGCCTGCATGGCGAGCCGGGCCGCGCGCGCGCGATCGAAGCGCGCGTCGCGATATGCCCGCAGCTCAAACGGATAGCGCAGATTGTCTTCGACGCTGCCGTCGATCAGCGCGGGCCGCTGCCGGATATACGCGATTGCGCGCCGGTAGCGCGGAATCCGCACACGCTCGAGCGGCGCGCCATGCCACAGGATGCGCCCCGCATCGACCGGATCGAGCAGCGCGAGCGCGCGCAGAAACACGCTCTTGCCGGAGCCGGACGGTCCGGTAATCGCGACGCGCTCGCCGGCGCGCAGGGCGAAGGTGGTCGGCTGCAACAGCGTCTGGCCGCGCTGCGCATCGCGCCGCACGATGCCGTCGGCGAGGACGAAGGGAACATCGGTCATGGTTGGAACGTCGTGGGGAGGGTGTGCCGGTGGGAGTGTCGACAAAGCGTGCGCCATGATAAAACGACGAGGCGCAACAGCGCACGACCGACGCGGCGATTCACGCTCGCGCGCCAGGCACGATAACTGCTGCACCGTGCACAACGCAGAACAACACGCGGAGCTTTTCAATGGCAGTGTCGAGCGGCACCGGACGACGGGTCGGAAAAATCCTTGCATGGCTGCTGGCGGCGCTCGTGATCCTGATCTTCGCGCTCGTCATCTTCATCCTGACCTTCGACTGGAACCGCGCGCGGCCTTACATCGACGACAAGGTCAGCCAGGCGATCGGCCGGCCGTTCGCGATCAACGGCGACCTGAAGGTGGGCTGGCGTCATGCGGTCGGCGAAACCGGCTGGCGCGGCTGGGTGCCCTGGCCGCGCTTTTCGGCGGCCAACATCACGATCGGCAATCCCGACTGGACCAAACAGCCGCAGTTCGCGACGCTCGACGAAATCGACTTCGAGGTCGAGGTGCTGCCGCTGCTCGCGCACGACATCGTGATTCCGGCGATCAACCTCGTGAATCCGTCGGTCGATCTGGAACGTCTTGTCGACGGGCGCAATAACTGGACCTTCAAGCTGCCGTCGTCGAGCGGACCCACCGAGTGGAAGCTCGATCTGCACGACATCGCGTTCGCGAAGGGCAACATCGCGCTGTCGGATCAGCAGAAGAAGGTCGAGGTGCAGATGGTCGTCGATACGCTCGGGCGGCCGATCCCGATCGGCGACGCGCTGAAGCAGCAGGAAGCGGCCTCGCGCAGCGCGTCGGCTCAGGCGGTCGGCCGCGCGGGCGCGAGCAAGCTCGCCGCCCAGGCCGAGGCGCAGGCGGCCTCGGAGGCGAAGGCGGCTTCCGCTGCGGCGGCTTATGAAGCGGCAGCGCAGGCATCGGGCGCATCGGGCGCATCGGGCGCATCGGGCGCATCGGGCGCATCCGCGACGTCGGGCGTGGGCGTGAGTTCCGGCGTGCTCGCGACGAGCGGCGCCGCCGCCCCAGCCGAAACCACCAGCGGGAGCGCTAGCCCGGCCGCGGCTGTCTCGGGGGCGAGCGGCACCGCACCTGGCGCCCGGCGCGCGACGCCGCTTTATGCGATCGGCTGGACCGTCAAGGGCACCTACAACCGCACGCCGGTGTCGGGCAGCGGCAAGCTCGGCGGCGTGCTCGCGCTGCAAGACGCGAACCGCCCGTTCCCGGTGCAAGCCGATGTCAAAGCCGGCGATCTGCATATCGCCTTCGTCGGCACGGTCACCGATCCGGCGCATCTCGCGGCGCTCGATCTGCGTCTCTGGCTGCAGGGCAACAGCATGGCGCGCCTGTATTCGCTGACCGGCGTGACCTTGCCCGAGACCCCGCCGTACGCGACCGAGGGTCATCTGATCGGTCAGTTCAAAGCGAGCGGCAACGTGTTCACGTATGAAAACTTTACAGGACGGGTCGGCGGCAGCGATCTGAACGGTTCGTTGACCTATACCGGGCGCGAGCCACGTCCGCTGCTGCAAGGCGAACTCGAGTCGCATCTGTTGCAGTTCTCGGATCTCGCGCCGGTGATCGGCGCCGATTCGAACGCGAGCAAGGCGAGGCGCGGCGACGCGGCCGCGCAGCCGAGCAATCGCGCACTGCCGGTCGAGGAGTTCCGCACCGACCGCTGGAAGGCGATCGACGCCGACGTCAAGTTCACCGGCCGGCGCATCATCAAGAACTCGAACCTGCCGATCACGGATCTGTACACGCACGTCGTGATGACCGACGGCGTGCTGTCGCTCGTGCCGCTGAAGTTCGGCGTCGCGGGCGGCTCGCTCGCGTCGGACATTCATCTCGATGGCAGCGCGGCGCCCCTGAAGGGCCGCTTCGCGATGTCGGCGCGGCATATCAAGCTGAAGCAATTGTTCCCGACCTTCAAGACAATGCAGACCGCGCTCGGCGAGATCAACGGCGATGCGTCGCTGTCCGCGACCGGTAATTCGCCGGCGGCGCTCGCGGCGACATCGAACGGCGAGTTGAAGGCGCTCGTGACCGAAGGCACCGTGAGCCGTCTGCTGATGGAGGCGGCCGGGCTCAATGTCGCGAACGTCGTCTATGAAAAGCTGTTCGGCACGCGCGACGTGAAGATCAACTGCGCGGCCACCGACTTCGTCGCGACCGACGGCGTGCTCGAAGCGCGCGTGTTCGCGCTCGATACCGACGACGCGGTGATCAACATCGACGGTCACATCAATCTGCGCGACGAAACGATGGACCTCGGCGTGCATCCGCATACGAAGGGCTTCCGGGTTTTTTCGCTGCGCTCGCCGCTGTACGTGAAGGGCACCTTCAAGGATCCGCACGTCGGCGTCAATGCGGCCGCGCTTGCGTTGCGCGGCGGCGCGGTGGTCGGGCTCGGGCTGATCAATCCGTTCGCGGCGCTGATCCCGCTGCTTGCGCCGAGCAACAACAAGCCGCTGCCGTGCGCGCAATTGCTCGCGCAAGTGCGGCAGATGCCAAAGGCGCCGCCGCCGGGCGTCAAGCAACAGCCGAAGGCGCCGATGTCACTCGAGGGAGCGCCGGTCAACAAGTCTTCGGGCGGCGCGTCGTCGCCAGCCGCGGTGGATCGTAAGCGAGCGACGCCGTCGCCGGCGAGCGCGGCTGAATACAAGGGCAGCTGATGTTGTCGGGTTGGCCTTTGGACTGGGTGAGCTGGAGCCTCGGCGGTGGCCTGTGGCTGATCTTTCTGTGGCTGATCAGCGTGCCGCCCGCACACGAGCGCGTCGATGAAAGTAGCGCCGCTCTGACGAAGACGCCAGAGACGCGTGACGACATCAGCTGTCGAAACTGCGGATGAATGACGACTGAGAGACCCATCAGCAGCCCTGAACTTCAGGGCATCTGATCGGCCTATCTGAGCGAGCGCGGTGTGGCATCGCCCGACGCATCCTGGCGACGCACGCCGCGGCGGGTACCGATTCGTGTCGCGCCGAACTCCGTCAGAATCTTGCCGCGCGCACGGCTCGCGAACACGAGGAAGCCGAAGCCGTCGGCCTCGTACCAGTAGCCGCCGTTCTCGAGACCATCGAGCGGCTGCTCCAACGCGTTGGTAATGGATTCGATGCAGCGCCGCCGCAATTCGGCTGGTGCGGGGTAGGGCGGCTGTGCGCCGCGCACACTGCATAGAAGCACGTCGAGTCCGGGCAGCACGTGTGCATAGAGCACCGGTTCGTCCTGCGCGCGAGCCCGCGCAATCTTGGTGTCGAGTTGACCGAACGGCTTGAAATGCCGCAGAACCGCGAGGAACGACTCGTCGCCGTCCACCTTCGCGCGTCTACGCTTTTTCGGGAAGGACATAAAAATTCGCCTGAAAAAGAATTGCAAGAATCGCTGCGTCTTCATGCGACCACTCCCGGCTTTCGCGCGCCGCACGTCGATCTTTTATAGCATACGACAAGGCCGGATTCACGATGATTCGACGCTACCGCATCGCCCCACCGCCTCCCGCACGAATCATGCCGAACCGCCTCGCCGCGCGCATTCGCATCCCAGCACACCTTGTCTCCATCATAGACGCAGGCGGCGCGGAAAAAACATCCCATCCCAATAAAAAAGTCATTTTTGTGTGGTCGAGCGCTTGCTGGCGCGTCGTTGAAATATCTCCGATTCACGTCGATAATGGCCCGTCCAGCCGCGCGGCGCCCGCCTTGCAGGGCGCGACGGGTGCGCGCGAGCCCAGCCGTTCGAGTGACAGCCTGAACCACAGCCTGAACGCCCTGACGGAACCATGAAACTATTCACCAAAGGTCTGCTGCTGATCGCGATACCGAGCGTGGTCGAACTCGCGCTGCTCGGGGTCGTCTTCGATACCCAGCAGCGGACCGCGCAGGCCGCGCGATGGGTCGACAACAGCAAGCAGATCCTCTACGAGTCGTCGGCCATCGCCGATCCGCTGCTGCGTCAGGCCGCGCGCATGCGCACGGCGATGGTGACGGGCAGCGCCTCGCTGATCGACCGCCATGCGGTGTGGGTCGACATGAATGACCGGCTCGCGAAGCTCGATGCGCTCGTCGCTGAAACGCCGGCCCAGGCCGAGCGCGTGCGCAGCATGCGGCGCGCGATCGACGCGTATCGCGAACAGAGTGTCGCGATCTCGCAGGCGTTGCACGAGAAGCGCAGTCTACGCCCCTATATCGCGCTCGAAACCGGCGAGTTGCCGGAGCAGATCGCCGTGTTCCGCGACGAATTGGCCCAGTTCGGCGCGGCGGCGTCGGAGCTCGACGTCGAGCGCTCGAGCGCGCTCGGCGAGCGGCGCGAGCTTCAGCAGCGCGCGCTGATCGCCGCGGTGTTCGGCTCGATGTTGATCTGGGCGGTCACCGCTTTCGTGTTCGTGCGCGGCATCGGCCAACGCCTCGAAGTGCTGACCGATAACGCCGAGCGGCTCGGCAGCGGCCGGCCGCTCGCGGCGCCGTTGTCGGGCAGCGACGAAATCGCCGCGCTCGACACGGTGTTGCATCAGACCGATGCGCGTCTGCGCGAGGCGGAAGCCGGGCAGGAGGCGCTGAAGACGGAACTCGAAGCACGCGCGCGCGAACTGGCGGCCGTCAATGAGGAATTGCGCCAGGAAACGCAGGACAACGAGATGTTCATCTACAGCGTGTCGCACGATCTGCGCTCGCCGCTCGTCAATCTGCAGGGGTTTTCGAAAGAGCTGCACGTGTCGTGCGACGAGCTCGACGTGCTCGTCGGACAGGCTCGTCTGCCGGACAACGAAGCACGGCGCATGACGCAGATCCTCGATGGCGACGTGCGCGAGTCGTTGCACTATTTGCGCACCGCGGTCGCGCGCGCGGCGGCGATCATCGACGCGCTGTTGCGCATCTCGCGTGCGGGACGGCTCGAATACCAGTGGCAGCGGGTCAGCGTCGGGCGCGCGGTGGCGCGAGTCGTCGATGGGCTGCAAGGCACGATCGACCGGCGCGCCGCGAGCGTCACGGTGCGCGAGCTGCCGCCCGCATGGGGCGATCCGGCGGCGGTCGAGCAGATCTTCGGCAACCTGATCGGCAACGCGCTGACTTTCCTCGATCCGGCGCGCCGCGGGCGCATCGAGGTCGGCGCGCTCGCGCCAGAACCCGTCGACGAAAGCGAGCCGCGCGTGGTCCGTATGCGCACCTATTACGTCCGCGATAATGGGCTCGGTATTCCGCCCGTGTATGTGTCGAAGGTGTTTCGGGCGTTCCAGCGTCTGCACGGGGACGTCGCACGCGGCGAGGGGATCGGCCTCGCGGTGGTGCGGCGCGCGGTCGAGCGGCACGGCGGGCGCGTCTGGGTCGAATCGGCCGAAGGCGCCGGATCGACCTTTTTCGTGGTGCTGCCCGAGCAGCCGGCGCGCCTTTGAGCGCCGCGCATGCCGGCGCGGGCACTGCCGCTGCCATCCTCCCGGCGGCATGGATGACCAATCGTTGGCACGGAGAGCCTATGAATTACGCGCAAGCGGTCAGCATCGTTCTGATCGAAGACGACGACGGCCACGCGACGCTCGTCGAGCGGAATCTGGCGAATTTCGTCGTGCTGCTCGATCTGAAGATGCCGCGCGTCGACGGCTTCGAGGTGTTGCGACGTCTGAAGGAAGCCCCCGAGACCGCCGCCGTGCCCGTGATCGTGCTGACCACGACCGACGAACCGCGCGAAATCGCGCGCTGCTACGAACTCGGTTGCAACGTCTATATCTGCAAGCCGGTCGAATACGATGCGTTCATCGAGGCCGTGCGCCTCTCGGCTTTTTCCTGCAAGTGGTCAAACTGCCGCCGGGGCATCGGCTCGCGCCGCCCTGAAGCTGTCCGAAAGCCGTTCATGACAAGATGAGCACCGTACCGAGCCGGAGAGCACCTGCATGATCGAAGAAGTGTCCACGCCGCGCGCCGCCTATGTACTCGTCGTCGATGACGACGAGGGGATCTTGCGGCTCGCGCGCAAGTCGCTCGAACGCGCCGGCTGCCGGGTGACAATCTGCGCCGGCGTCGAGACGGCCCGCGAGCGGGTCGCGAGCGGCGGCCCCGATCTGCTCGTGCTCGATTATCAGCTGCGCGGGCCGGAGACCGGGCTCGATTTCTTCCGGCGTCTGCGCGCGGAGGGCGTGCGCATTCCGGCGATCCTCGTGACCGGCTTCACCGACGAGTCGCGTGTGATCGAAGCGCTGCGCGCGGGCGTGTCCGACGTGGTGCCGAAGTCCGGCGACTATCTCGACTATCTGCCAGAGGCCGTGGAGCGCGTGTTGTCTCAGGTGCGGCTGCAACGCGCGTCCGACGAAGCGCTACTGCTGCGCGATCGCGAGCTGCATTACCGCACGCTGTCGGAGACGTTGCCGCATCTCGTGCTGACCTGCGACGCGGCCGGCGATTGCGACTTCCTGTCGAAGCAGTGGTACGACTACACCGGCTTGCCCGAACATGGCTCGCATGGTCTCGCGTGGCTCGAGGCCGTGCATCGCGACGATAGCGAGCAGATCCGGCAAAGCTGGCTCAAGGCCGTCGCGGGCCGCAGCGGCGACTATCGGCACGAGATGCGGATTCGCCGCCACGACGGCGAGTACCGCTGGTTCGACGTGCGCGTGGTCGCGATGCGCGATGCCAATGGCAACGTCAGCAAATGGTTCGGTAGCTGCACCGACATCCACTCGCAGCGCGAGGCGATCGAGGAGCGCGAGCGACTGCTCGAGTCCGAGCAGGCCGCGCGCCAGGCCGCCGAAGAAGCGAATCGCGCGAAGGACCGTTTTCTCGCGATGCTGTCGCACGAATTGCGCACCCCGCTCACGCCGGTGCTCGCGGGAGCGAGCGTGCTCGAGACGATCCCGGAACTGCCGGAGCAGGCGCGTGCGAGCGTGCGCATGATCCGCCGCAACGTCGAACTGGAGGCGCGGCTGATCGACGATCTGCTCGATCTGACGCGCGTCGCGAACGGCAAGCTGCGGCTGTCGCTGGAGACCGTCGACGTACACGACGTGATCGACAGCGTGCTCGAACTCTTTCGCAGCGAAATCCAGGTCAAGCAGCAGGACGTGCATGTCGACAAGCACGCGACGCATCACTACGTGCTCGCCGATCGCGCGCGGCTGCAACAGATGCTGTGGAACCTGATTCGCAATGCCGCGAAGTTCACGCCGGACGGCGGCCATATCTATGTACGCACACGCGACGAACGCATGCAGGTGCAGATCTCGGTCGAAGACACCGGCATCGGCATCGAGCCGGAGCAGATCGGCAAGCTGTTCAATGCGTTTGAGCAGGGCGACCAAAGCATGACGCGGCAGTTCGGCGGCCTGGGTCTCGGTCTCGCGATCACGAAGGCTTTGACGGACGCGCACGGCGGCGCTGTGACCGCGCAGAGTCCCGGTCCGCATTGCGGCGCGACCTTCACGATCACGCTGCCGACCGCCGCCGCGCCGGCCACCGCGCCGCCGGTCATCGTGCCGAGCAGCGCGCAGCCGGCGAGTTCGCTGTCCGTGCTGCTGATCGAGGACCATGCCGACACCGCCGACGTGATGGCCCAATTGATGCGCGGCTTGGGTCATCAGGTGACGGTGGTCGGGCGCGTCGACGATGCGCTTGCCGCGACGCAGTTGCACAGGTTCGATCTGGTTGTCAGCGATGTCGGATTGCCCGATGGCACCGGTCTTGATTTCGTCATGGCGTTTCGCGAACATTCCGACGTGCCAGCCGTCGCGCTGACCGGCTTCGGCACCGACGAGGACGTGCGCCGCTGTTTGAGCGCGGGCTTTACATCGCATCTGACGAAGCCGGTCAATTTCGGCCAGCTCGAAGCGATGATCGAAAACGCCGCGCAGTTGAAGTGGCGAAAGGATGAGTAAGGTTCGATAAAGGGCAGCGCGCTGAAAGCAGCGTGAAAATACAAAGGCCTGTTGCGACGCCGATCGCAACAGGCCTTTTGATTTCACTGGCTCAGGCCGTCCAACCCGAGCTTGATTCGACGATTAACGCTGCTGGTTCTTCAGCGAATCGCGGATATCGCGCAGCAGCAGCACGTCTTCCGGCGTCGGCGGCGGCTCCGCCGGTGCAGGTTGCGGCTCCTTGCGCAGTTTGTTGATGAATTTGACCATCAGAAAGATGATGAACGCGAGAATGAGGAAGTTGATCGTCGCGGTAATGAACGAACCGTAACCGAACACCGCCACGCCAGCCGTCTGCAGGTCTTTATATGATTCGGGGTTGCCTTTGTAAGTGGCCGGAATATGGCCCAGGCGAACGAACAGATTGGAGAAATCGAGGCCGCCGGTAGCGACCCCGACAACCGGCATGATCAGGTCTTTAACCACGGAATTGACAATGGTGGAAAACGCGCCGCCGATAATCACACCGACCGCCAGATCCATCACATTGCCTTTGAGGGCAAATTCTTTAAATTCCTGGATCATGCTCATACATACACCTCCCTGATATGAATAGCCGAATCATACCAACCTGAAGCGGATAGGCTAGTGCTTTAGCCGCAAGGCGACAAGCGCATTTGCTGCGCGTCGCTAATGAGGAAACTGTGACTCGCTATGGCGCGCGCGCTCCAGATGCGCGGCAAAACTGACTGGGTCGATATTGGCGCCGCACAGCAGTACGCCCACGCGTTTGCCCTGCAACTGTTCGCGCAGCGGTCCGAGCAGTGCGGCCGTGGCGGCCGCGCAAGCCGGCTCGACCGCGAGCTTCAGCTGATTGAACAGGATCAGCATCGCCTCGCGCAACTGGTCGTCGGACACGGTGACGATCCGATCCACATGGCGGCGGCACAGCTCGTAGCTGTATTGCTCGGTATGCGGCGACATCAGCGAATCGGCGATGCTGTGCATATGGCCCATTCTGACCGTATGGTTGGCGGCAAAACTCTTGCTCATCACGTCCGAGCCTTCGGGTTCGACGCCGTACACGTGCATGTTCGGATTCGCGAGCCGCAGCGCGGTGGAGACCCCGGCCGCGAGTCCGCCGCCGCCGATCGGCACGATCACCGCTTCGAGGTCGGGCGTTTGCGTGGCCCATTCGTAACCGAGCGTCGCCGAGCCGAGCACCGTGCGATAGCCGTTGAACGGATGCACGAAATAGCGGCCTTCCTCGGCCTCGACGCGGCGCACCAGTTCGAACGCTTCGGCCAGATCTTCCGCATAGACGATGTCGGCGCCGTACTCGCGGCACAACGCGACGCGGGCCGGATTTGCCGCGCTGAACAGCACGACCTTAGCGCTGACGCCGAGCCGCATCGCCGCATAGGCGACCGCCACCGCGTGATTGCCGCCCGACACGCAGGTGACACCCGCGCTCTTCTGCGCGTCGTCGAGCGCGAGCAGGTTCGTGAAGGCGCCGCGTGCCTTGAAGCTGCCGCCCGCCTGCAGCAGCTCGAACTTGAAATTGACGACTGTGCCGCGCAGCGACGAGAACTCGAGCCGGTCGAACACCGGCGTGCGCGCGACCCACGGCGTCAACGCGAAGTGCTGCGCGGCGATGTCGTCGAGCGTGGGGATCGGCTCACCGTCGATCGTGTGATCCGTGTGCTGCTGCATGGCGCTGGACATGGCCGTCGCTCCGGAGTCGTCGATGTCGCTGAGACCGATGGCTCGGCGCGCAGGTTCACTGCGGCTGCGCGCCGCTGCAACGAAACGGGCTAAGCGACCTCGACCGACATGCTGTGGATGAACTTGCGCAAGAAGCGCTCGCACGCGACGAGCTGCTCGAGCTCGACGAATTCGTTCGCCTTATGCGCCTGCTGGATGTCGCCGGGGCCGCAGACGATGCTCGGAATCCCCGCGTTCGAAAACAGGCCGGCCTCGGTACCGTATGCGACCTTGCGCTTGTCCTGGTCGGCCGTCAGCGCGCGTACGAGCTGCGTGATCGCGGCCTGTTCAGACGAATCGAGTCCGGGCGCCGCGGCGATCTTCGTGATCTCGATCGCGGCCGACGAATGCTCGCGCAGCATTTTCGGCAGCAGCGTTTCGCGCGCGTAGCTGTCGATGCGCGCGAAGATCTGCTCGGGATCGAGCGTCGGCAGATTGCGGAACTCGAACTGGAACTGGCATTCGGCCGGCACCGTGTTGATTGCGTTGCCGCCCGTGATCGTGCTGGTCTGCGCGGTGCTGAACGGCACGTCGTACAGTTCGTCGAAGGGGCCTTGCGCCCGGAACTGGTCGGCCATGTCGCGGATGTAGCAGATCAGGCGAGCCGCGTACTCGATCGCGTTCAAGCCCTTCGGCGTCAGCGACGAATGTGCGGCCTGGCCGCGTACGCAACACTGATACGCGTTGATGCCCTTGTGCGCGATGATCGGGCGCATGCTGGTCGGCTCGCCGACGATGCAGCCGTCCGGCTTCACGCCGCGCTTCATCAGATCGGCGATCAGAAGCGGCGCGCCGACGCAGCCAACTTCCTCGTCGAACGACAGCGCGAAGTGGATCGGCTTCGCGAGCTTCGTGCGCTGCATGTCCGGCACGAGCGCGAGCGCCGTGCCGATGAAGCCCTTCATGTCGCAGGTGCCGCGGCCATAGAGCTTGTCACCGCGAATCTCCGGCTTGAACGGATCGCTGTCCCATTGCTGGCCGTCCACCGGCACGACGTCGGTGTGGCCCGACAGCACGACGCCGCCGTTCGTTTCGCCGTCGTGCGCGGGAATGGTCGCGAACAGGTTCGCCCATTTGCCGCCCTTGCCATGCGTCAGCGTTGCTTCGATACCGACCGCGCGCAGCTCGTCGCGCACGGTTTCGATCAGGCCGAGGTTTGGATTGCGGCTCACCGTGTCCATCGACACGAGACGGGTGACCCAGGGCAGAGATATCGGAGAAGCAGAGGAGGCGGAGGACTGCAACGATTGCGCTGTTTCAGCGACGTGAGACATGACAAGACTCCAGCGTTTTGTGTCTATCGATCATATCCCAAATTGCATTTTCGCAAGGATGTCCAAAAAGCCGGGCTCGCGTCGGCGCAGCGCAGCATCGATGCAAAAAACGGGGGACGTCCCCCCGTTTTCTGCGCTTTTCAGGAGCCTGTGCGCGCAGCGTGCCGCGCTCAGCGAGCAGCCGCCGCCGCCGTGCCGCGGCTCGGCGAACCGAGCGCGCGCAAGGTCTCCTTGACGGTCGCGACGCGCACCGCGAGATCCGGGCTGCGCGTTTCGATACGCAGCTTGTCCTGACCCGCGAGCTTGATGTGCTTGTGCTTCTGCACCATCTCGATGATCCGCATCGCGTCGACGGGCGGATTGGGGATGAACTGCAGGCCGATCACCGCTTCACCGGCATCGATCTTCGAAATGCCGAGCGGCTTCGCGGCGAGCCGCAGTCGATGCGTCTCCACCAGCGCATGCGCCTGCGGCGGCAGCTTGCCGAAACGGTCGATCAGCTCTTCCTGGATGCCGTCGATCGAATCGTTGTGTTCGCAGTTCGCGAGGCGCTTGTACAGCGACAGACGTTCCTGCACGTCGCCGCAATAGTCCGACGGCAGGATCGCCGGCGAATGCAGGTTGATCTCGGTGGTCGCGGCGAGCGGCGCGGTGAGGTCTGGCTCCTTGCCGTTCTTGAGCGCCTTCACCGCGTCGTTGAGCATGTCGGTATAAAGCTGGAAGCCGATCTCGTGAATCTCGCCCGACTGCTTGTCACCGAGCACCTCGCCGGTGCCGCGAATTTCGAGGTCGTGCATCGCGAGATAAAAGCCCGAGCCGAGTTCCTCCATCTGCTGGATCGCTTCGAGCCGCCGTTGCGCCTGCTTGGTGAGCCCCTGCGGATCGTGCACGAGCAGATACGAGTATGCCTGGTGATGCGAGCGGCCGACGCGGCCACGCAGCTGATGCAATTGCGCGAGGCCGAACTTGTCGGAGCGGTGGATCAGGATCGTGTTCGCGCTCGGCACGTCGATGCCGGTTTCGATGATCGTCGTGCACAGCAGCACGTTCGCGCGTTGCGCGACGAAGTCGCGCATCACCCGCTCCAGTTCCCGTTCGTGCATCTGTCCATGCGCGACCGCGATGCGCGCTTCGGGCACCAGCTCTTCGAGCATCTGCCGGCGATTCTGGATCGTCTCGACTTCGTTGTGCAGGAAGTAGACCTGGCCGCCGCGCTTCAACTCGCGCAGCATTGCTTCGCGAATCACGCTGTCTTCCTCGCGCCGCACGAAGGTCTTGATCGCGAGGCGCTTTTGCGGCGCCGTTGCGATCACCGAAAAATCGCGCAGGCCTTCGAGCGCCATGCCGAGCGTACGGGGAATCGGCGTCGCGGTCAGCGTCAGCACGTCGACTTCCGCGCGCAGCGCTTTCAGCGCCTCCTTCTGACGCACGCCGAAGCGATGCTCCTCGTCGATGACCACGAGCCCGAGCCGCTTGAACTGCACGTCGGACGACAGCAGCTTGTGCGTGCCGATCACGATGTCGACCGCGCCTTCGTTGATCTGCCGGATCGCCGCGTTCACTTCCTTGGTCGACTTGAAGCGCGATAGCTCGGCGATGCGCACCGGCCAGTCGGAGAAGCGATCGCTGAAGGTTTGCGTGTGCTGTTCGGCGAGCAGCGTGGTCGGCGCCAACAGCGCGACCTGCTTGCCGCCCATCACCGCGATGAACGCCGCGCGCAATGCGACCTCGGTCTTGCCGAAGCCGACGTCGCCGCACACGAGCCGGTCCATCGGCTTGCCGCTCGTCATGTCGCCGATCACGGCCGCGATCGCGGCGGCCTGGTCCGGCGTTTCCTCGAAACCGAAGCTCTCGGCGAACTTCACGTAGTCCTTCGGTTCGAGCGCGAACGCGTGGCCCTCGCGGGCGGCACGGCGGGCGTACAGGTTGAGCAGCTCGGCGGCGGTGTCGCGGATCTGCTGCGCGGCCTTGCGCTTGGCCTTTTCCCACTGGCCCGAGCCGAGCGAATGCAGCGGCGCGCTTTCCGGATCGGCGCCGCTATAGCGCGAGATCACGTGCAATTGCGCGACCGGCACGTAGAGCTTGCTGTCGCCCGCGTATTCGAGGTGCAGGAACTCGGTTTCGCCTTCGCCGAGATCCATCGTCACGAGACCCATGTAGCGGCCGATACCGTGCTGCGAATGCACGACCGGGTCGCCGACCTTCAGCTCGGACAGATCGCGCACCATCGAATCGACGTTGCTCGCCTGTTCCTGGCGGCGGCGTCCCGCGCGGCGCGCGAGCGGCCCGTACAGCTCGGTTTCGGTGATGATCGCGATGCCGTCGCCCGGCAGCGCGAAGCCGTTCGCGAGCGGCGCGACGCCGAGCGAGAAACGCGCGTCGCTCTTGAGCCAGTCGGCGAAGCTGTCGGCCGAGGCGGGCCTCAGCTGGTTGTCGGCGAGCAGTTGCAGCAGCGTCTCGCGGCGGCCCGCCGATTCGGCGGCGAACAGCACGCGGTTCGGCGTCGTGGTCAGATACGCGCGCAGCGCCGAGACGGGATCGTCGGCGTGACGATCGATCGCGAGGTTCGGCAGCGCGATCGACCAGGCGCCGTCGCCGTTGGTGGGCAGCACGAGCCGTGCGAACGGTTTCGCGAACGTGAAGAAATCCTCATCCGACAGGAACAGCTTCTGCGGTTCGAGAATCGGCCGGTCGCGGTCGTGCGACAGGAAATTGAAGCGCTGCTTCGTGTCGTTGGTGAAGCGCCGGATCGCCGCGTCCAGATCGCCGACGAACGCGAGTTGCGAACCGTCGGGCAAGTAATGGAAGAGGGTGGCCGTCTCCTCGAAGAACAGCGGCAGATAGTATTCGATGCCCGCCGACGGCACGCCGTTGCCGATGTCTTTATAGATCGACGCGCGGCTCGGATCGCCCTCGAAAGTCTCGCGCCAGCGGCTGCGGAAGGCGGTGCGCGCGGCCTCGTCGAACGGGAATTCGCGGCCCGGCAGCAGGCGCACGTCCTTGACCGGATAGACGCTGCGCTGCGTGTCGGGGTCGAACGCGCGGATCGAGTCGACCTGGTCGTCGAACAGGTCGATCCGGTAGGGCAGTGGCGAGCCCATCGGGAACAGATCTAGCAGCGAGCCGCGCACGCAATATTCGCCGGGACGCACCACCTGGCTCACGTGCTCGTAGCCGGCTAGCGTCAGCTGCGCCTTCAGTTTCGCTTCGTCGAGCCGCTCGCCTTGCGAGAAGGAGAACGTGTAGGCGGCCAGAAACGATGCAGGCGGCATCCGGTACAAGGCCGTCGTGGCCGGCACGAGCAGGATGTCGCAGCGGCCTTCGCCGAGATCGTGCAGCGTCGCGAGTCGCTCGGACACGAGGTCCTGGTGCGGTGAAAACGTGTCGTAAGGCAGCGTCTCCCAGTCGGGCAGGAGGCGCACGCGCGCGTCCGGCGCGAAGAAGCCGATTTCCTGCGACAGCCGCTGCGCGTCGACCGCGCTTTCGCAGACCACCGCAAGCAGCGGCGTCTTCTCGCGATACGCGAGATGGTAGCGGGCGATCAGCAGGGCGTCGGACGAACCGCGCGTGCCGTCGAAGGCGAAACGCTGGCCGGCCTTGACGAGCGCGACGGGCGGGGAGGACTGCGAGGATGCGGCGATATCTGGCATAAAGGAGAAAAAGGGCGGCTCGGGGCTCACGCGACGGCCAAGTTTACGCGTGTACGGGCGTGGAAGCGAAGGACGTATTATAAAATCCGTCCTTTACTTTGACCTGGCGGCATCCGCACTCGTGACTTCCCGTCTCTTTGCCCTGATCCCGTGCGCGGGCACCGGCAGCCGTTCCGGCGCCGCGATGCCCAAGCAATACCGCACTGTCGCCGGCCGCGACATGCTGCATTACTCGCTCGCCGCGTTCGACGCGTGCAGCGAATTCACGCAGACGCTAGTCGTCATCGCGCCCGACGACCAGCACTTCGACGCCCGCCGCTTCGGCAATCTGCGCTTCGCGGTGCGTCGCGTGGGCGGCGCGTCGCGCCAGGCGTCGGTGCTCAACGGTTTGCACGCGCTCGCCGAGTTCGGCGCCCACGACGGCGACTGGGTGCTCGTGCACGACGCGGCCCGGCCGGGCATCACGCCGGCGCTGATCCGTACGCTGATCGGTTCGCTCAAGGACGATGCGGTCGGCGGCATCATGGCGTTGCCGGTCGCCGATACCTTGAAGCGTATCGACCGCGCGTCGGCCGATGACCGCATCGCCCATACCGAAGCGCGTGACGGCTTGTGGCAGGCGCAGACGCCGCAGATGTTCCGCATCGGCATGCTGCGCGAGGCGATCTTGCGCGCGCAGGCCGACGGCCACGATCTGACCGACGAGGCGAGCGCGATCGAATGGTCGGGCCACGCGCCGAAGCTCGTGCAAGGCAGCCTGCGTAACTTCAAGGTCACGTATCCGGAAGATTTCGATCTGGCCGAGGCGATTCTGAGCCGCCCCGCCGGTTCGTGATACCGCGCCTGGCACATTGGAAAGATTTAGAAAGGCTTTAAAGAGGCTTTAAAACCTTCAGCACTTGAGGACGTGACGCACATGGATTTCAGAATTGGGCAAGGCTACGACGTGCATGCGCTGGTGCCGGGACGCACGCTGATCATCGGCGGCGTGACGATTCCGTACGAGCGCGGGCTGCTGGGTCACTCGGACGCGGATGTGCTGCTGCACGCGATCACCGACGCGCTGTTTGGCGCGGCCGCGTTGGGCGATATCGGCCGCCACTTCTCCGATACCGACGCGAAGTTCGCCGGCGCCGACAGCCGCGTGCTGCTGCGCGAATGCGTGGCGCGCGTGAAGGCGGCCGGCTTTGCGATCGGCAACGTCGACAGCAGCGTGATCGCGCAGGCGCCGAAGCTCGCACCGCATATCGAAGGGATGCGCGCCAATATCGCGGCGGACCTCGGTCTGCCGATCGAGCGCGTGAACGTCAAGGCGAAGACGAACGAGAAGCTCGGTTATCTCGGCCGCGGCGAGGGTATCGAGGCGCAGGCCGCGGTGTTGTTGGTCAGGAGCTGAACGGGATTTTTGTTTGGGTGACGGGCGGTGCCGCTTACAGCGTCGCCCCGCCAATTGCCCGATTGCTCGGACACAGCTCGTCCGTTTGCAGGCCGTCGAGGATGCGCAGTACTTCTTCGGGATTACGGCCCACGTACAGATTGTTGACCGACACGTGCTGGATCGTGTTGTCCGGATCGACGATATAGGTCGCGCGCAGCGCGACGCCCGCTTCCTTGTCGCGCACGCCGAGCTGGTCGATCAGCTCGCCTTTCACGTCGCCGAACGAGTAGTGGTTGAGCCTGTCGAGCTCCTTGTACTCGCGGCGCCATGCGAGCTTCACGTATTCATTGTCGACGCTGCCGCCGAGCAGCACGGCCTCGCGGTCCTCGAACTCCTTGACGAGCTTGCTGAATTCGACGATTTCCGTCGGGCAGACCAACGAAAAATCCTTCGGATAGAAATAAATGATTTTCCACTTTCCTGGAAACGACTGCTCGGTGATGTATTCGAACGCCGAGACGCCGTGTTCTTCGTGATGGTTGAAGCCCGGCTTGGCGGCAATGACGGTGAACGCTTCGAGTTTATCGCCAACGGTTTTCATGCAAAGACTCCTTCGGAAGTCGCAACAAGCGGCGTGTTTCGAATGGCGACGGCGCGCGGTGCCGCGCGTCGTCGGCTCACGCGCTTTTCGCGAGCGGAAACTCGATCGTCACTTCGAGACCTGGTCCGGGCGAGCGGTTGCGCAGCCGCAGCGCGCCGCGATAACGGGCGACGAGCCGCTGCACGATCGCCATGCCGAGGCCCGTGCCGTTGGCCTGGGTGCGCGCCGAATTCACACGATAGAACGGCCGCGTGACGAGCGCGAGCTGGTCTTCGGGAATGCCGGGGCCTTCGTCGACCACCGAGAGTTCGACGCGCGAGTGCGACACGCGCGTTTCGAGAATCACGTGTGGCACCCCGTCGCCGTCGCTGAGCCCATATTTGCGCGCGCGTTCTCGAGCAGATTGCCGACCACGCGACGCATGTCGGTTTCATCGGCCTCGATCACCGCCGACGGAGCGAGCCGCGTGATCAACCGCATGCTGTCCTCGCTTTGCATGCGTGCGGCGAGTTCGCTCGCGATCACCGAGAGGTCCACCGGCTCCGGCACACGCTGCACGGGACGCGCGTAGTCGAGGAAGCGGCCGATGATCATGTCCATCTGCTCGATGTCGTCGACCATCGCGTCCTTGGTGGCCTGATCGGACGGGCTCATTTCGGTCTCGAGCCGCAGCCGTGCGAGCGGCGTGCGCAGATCGTGCGAGATGCCCGCGAGCATCAGCGCGCGGTCCGCCTCGAGCTGTTCGAGGTCGCGCACCATCTGGTTGAAGCTTCGATTGGTTTCGGCGGCCACACCCATGCCGCGCTCGGGCAGCGGCTCGGGCGATTGCCCCGAGCCGACCCGGCGCGCGGCCATCGCCAGACGCGCGAACGGCCGGTTCACCAGACTCGTGATGAACGCCGCGCCGAACAGCGACAGCGCAAGCGCGAACACGCCCCAGCCGGCCCATTGCAGGCCGGTGGCGTTGTCGAGCTGGTCGCGGTCGAGCGCGACCCAGTAATCGTCGTCGTCGATCTTGAAGCTGATCCATACGCCGTTGATATCGTTGACGCTCTGCGCGATGATGGTGTCGTCGCCGAGACGGCCGCGGATGTCGTGCTCGATCAGGCGATTCAACGATTCGTCGGGCTGGAGTTTGTATTTGTCGGTGGCTTCGCGCGGGTACACGCGCACCCCTTCGTTGCTCTCCAGATCCTGCAGCAGCGCGCGCCGCAGGTCGGGATCGGAATAGAGGAGTGCGGTGCGCGTGAGCTTGACGATCGCGACGAGTTGCAGAGCCACGCGCTGCGCGCGCGGCTCACGCTCGATCACGCGAAAGCTCTGGAACCACGCGGCGAGACTGACCGCGATCAACAGCGCGATCAGCAGAAAGGTCCGCCAGAAAAGGCCGCCGAACGCGAGCGTCAGGAGGCGCCGGTCGATCCGCATGGGCCCTTCTTAAGTGACACAGAAACGAAAACGGAGCACAAACTCAGGCTGCACCGTCGGGGATGAAGACGTAGCCGAGGCCCCACACGGTCTGAATGAAGCGCGGGCTGCCTGGATCCGGCTCGATCAGCTTGCGCAGACGCGAGATCTGCACGTCGAGGCTGCGGTCGAAGACCTCGTATTCGCGGCCGCGTGCCAGTTCCATCAGCTTTTCGCGCGACAGCGGCTGACGCGGATGACGCGCGAATACCTTCAGCACCGAGAACTCACCGGTGGTCAGCGGAATTTCCTGGCCGGCCTTGGTCAGTGTGCGGGTGGCGAGATTGAGCGCGAACTCGCCGAACTCGAACACCTCGGTGGTCTCCGACGGCGCACCCGGCAATTCGGACGGCGACTGACGACGCAGCACCGCGTGAATGCGCGCGACCAGTTCGCGTGGATTGAATGGCTTGGGCAGGTAGTCGTCGGCACCCATCTCGAGGCCGACGATGCGATCGACATCCTCACCCTTGGCCGTCAGCATGATGATCGGCGTGCGGTCGTTGCTGCCGCGCAGTCGCCGGCAGATCGACAGGCCGTCCTCACCGGGCAGCATCAGATCGAGCACCAGCAGATCGAAGCGCTCGCGCACCCAGAGCTTGTTCATTGACGGCGCGTTTTCGGCGACGTAGACGTTGAAGCCTTGTTCGCCGAGATAGCGGCGCAGAAGATCGCGCAGGCGTGGATCGTCGTCGACGACGAGGATTTTCGAAGGGTTTTTGGTTTCCATGGTCGGCATCTTAGCGCGATTAGAAAGTGGTGCGCGGTTACACCATTTCTGGGGTTACAGTCGGTTACAAAATTTACCCGCGGCGTGGCGCGACGTAAAGTATGCGCGTTTAGACTGCTTTACTGAATGCGGCTGTTCGGTGGATACTTCACTCGACAAAACTCTCGCACCCGGCTGTTACCGGGGTTTGTATACGCATCTGAGGTAGCCGGTTGCCGCGCCACGAAGGGAACAACATGAAGGGAGGGGTTTGGCCAAACGTGCGCCTGAGCGTGATTGCACTGGCGGTTGCCGGTACGCTCGCAGGCACACTGGGCCCGACGCTCGCCCATGCGCAGCCGTCCGCGGATAGAACGGCGAGCGAGCATGCGCCCCGCTCGGGCAATGGCAGAACCAGCCGCCACAACGCGGGCATCGATCACCCTGCCTCTGACGCGATGCTGCGCACCGCGGTTCCCCCCGATCTCGATCAACGTCGCCGCGACGGGCATATGACGCCCGAAGAGCGTCGGCTGTTGCGGCAGCACATCGAAGACGCCGTGCGCGAGTTGTACAAGCGTTAATCCCAGCGCGCGCATCGCCGCGTGAAAAAACCCGTTGTATCTTCAGCGTCCACTTTCTGATCCGCTGCTCCGTTGAGTCGCCAGCACCGGCGCGTTTTTGTGCGCGTCTTCGTGCATATGGGCGCCTCGGCTCACGATGTCACGCCACTCACGAGCGCGCGCAGCGAAACGATATCGCAACCTCCCGACTTGGTATTCGAGCCGATCCCAACGCGCGCCGAGCGCACCGCATGGACGCCGGATCAGCGTCACGAGCAACAAAAGCTGCTGGGACAGCGTTACGAACTTTTACGAGCATGGTGGGTGCGCGATCCGGCGATGCTGCTGTGCCTCGACGGTGGATCCAATCGCACGGGCAAGCCCAACGAAAATTTCGCGCGCGAAGTGATGGAGCTGTTCACGCTCGGCGAGGGGCGCTATACGCAGCGCAACGTTGTCGAGGCCGCACGAGCCTACACCGGCTGGAGTCTCGATCCCGATATGCAGGCATACGTGTGGCGCGCGGCCCGAGACCGCGACGTTCGTCACGACGAAGCTTTGGCGCGAGTTCATCTTCGACACGCTGGACCCGGCACGCCTCGAGCCGATCGCCGCGCAGTTTCGCACGAGCGGTTATGACATCGAGCTGACGCTGCGCGTGCAGGGCGGTTTGTTTGGCATGCCGCCGATGCTTGCGCGGCTCGACGCCAGCTTTATGCGACGGTGCTCGGGCCTAGGTGGGGGTTGGACGCGCCTGCGATTCTGCAGCAGCGGTTCGAGCCGCTGCCGTTGCTGCGGGCGTGAGCGCCGGGCGCGAATCGACGCGCCCGGCGCTCAGGCTACTTCGCGCGCCACGCGATCCATAGCTTGCGGATCGGCGTCAACGCGATGCGTTGATGCAGCACGTGATAACCGTCGCGCTCGATTTCATCGAGCAACGCCAATGCGAGCGCCGCGAGCGCGAGCAGCGTGCGCTGCGCGCGCCGCGCGCTGGCGGGCACCGCGGCGAGCGCGGTCTGCACCGCGTCGCGCGCGCGATGCGTTTCGAACCGCATCAGCTCGGTGAAAGCGTCGGTGTATTTGCGATTGATCAGATCGGCGGCGGTGACGTTGTAGCGTTGCATCTCGTCGATCGGAACGTAGATGCGGCCGTACCGGGCATCGTTGCCGGTTTCGGCGACGAACTGCGCGAGCATCAGCGCCTCGCCGAGCGGAGCGGCCCACGCCGACGCTTGCGCGGCATCGTCGGCCGATCCGGTTGCGGCCGCGCGCGACACCAGCGACGCAAAATTGCCACCGACACCATGCACATAGCGCCGCAGGTTCGGATAGTCGAGATAGCGTGCCTGGTCGAGATCCATCTCGAAGCCCGCGAGCAGTTCCTGCAGAGCCGGATATTCGGCCTGCGCGTCGGGCAGATAGGCCGCGAGTGCCTTGGACACCGGATGCGACGGCGAGCCCGCGGCCAGCGCGGCGATTTCTTTCTGCCACCACGCGAGCTTCGTGCGGCCGACTGCGGGATCGCTCGTCTCCTTGACCGTTTCCTCGAACTCGCGACGCAATGCGAAGAGCGCCGTCAACAGCGGCTGACTGGCGGCGCGCGCCTGGCGAAGCGCATAGTAGGTGCTCGATCCTGGGGGCGCCGCTTTCTGCTGGCAATAGTCGTCGAAATTCACGGGGTGAGAGTGTGGGGAAGGACTGGCGAGAAGGGCGCCGACGTCCGTCGCGGCGGCCGTCTCGACGAGCCAAAAATTGTAGCATCGGCGTCGCGCGCGCAGATACCGCCGGGTGCAGACAAGCGCGAATCAATCAGTTAGAATCTCGCGCTTACGCTTTCGGGCACGTTTCGGGCACGTGTTAGGCTCGCCTGGAAGTGCACAGGACAATCGGGCGCGACGCATCGCGGCGTACCCGGCTGCGAGGGTGGCGAAATTGGTAGACGCACCAGGTTTAGGTCCTGACGCCCGCAAGGGTGTAGGGGTTCGAGTCCCCTCCCTCGCACCACTGATTGGTAGTCAAGAAAAACCCCGTCAAGTCTTTGGACCGACGAGGTTTTTTCTTTTTTGCGCGGTCCTCTGAAAGACCTCAGTGTTGCTCCGCTGCCTTTCATTACGACCGCGCGACTCAGGCGCCCGGCGTTCGCGGCGCTTCCTCCGAGCCCGGCAATTCCGCTTGCGCGGCGCCTTCGAGGAAACGGCGCGTCGACTCGAACGCCTGCAGCATCTGGTCCGGCCACGGCGTTTGCAGCATCACCGCCTGATGATTTTCAAATGCCGACGACAGCAGTTTCGCCAGTTCCGGCGAACGAAGATGACGCAGCACGACGCTGACCGCGATCGCGGTCGCCTGGCTCGCGCCGGCGGTCTGGAGTTCCGACGCGGTGAGTGCCGCGATCTGTTTGTTGATGTCCACTGAAGCGTCCCTGGATGAAAAAGAGGGTGAAGGCGCGTTGGCCGAGGCTCAATTCTGACACGCGCCGCCCAATGCCGTGAAACGGCGCTTTTCAAACACGGCCGGTTCGCCGCGCGCTATCGCTCCCGCGCGTTCATGGCACGGATCACCTTGTCGAGCGCCGCGCCGAACGCGGCCCTTTCTTCTTCGTCGAGGCAGTCGAACATATCGACGTTCCACTTGCGCGCGATCGGCATCACTTTGCGATACAGCGCGCGGCCTTCCTGCGTCAGCGAGACCAGCACGACGCGGCCGTCCGCGGCGCTCGATTCGCGCTGCACGAGTCCCTGCCGGATCAGCGCTTCGGCCGCGCGACTTGCCTGGCTTTTGTCGAGATTGGCATGGCGTGCCAACTCCATGATCGAGAACGGTCCGAACGATCCCACCGACGCAATCACCCGCGCTTCGGGCAGCGTCACGTCGAGCTTCGCCGCGTAGCGCGCGCTGATGCCGCGCTCGGCCAGTTTGTTCAGTACATGCAGACGATACGTGAGGAACTGCTCGAGCCCGGCTTTGGCGGAGTCCTTCATGGTCATCCCGTGATGAGTGGAACGGTCGTGGCGCTGTGATTGTTGGGGGCAACCGTTTCGCGGGTCAACGCACGCCGTATTTCAGGCGCGTCAGCTGCTCGGCTTCGTTGGCGAGCAGGCGCGCCGCGTCGCGAATTGCGACGTCGAGCGTGATCGGCCCCGGCGCCGGAGAAAAGCAGCCGCTGAAGTATTCGGCAAGACGCGGCAGCGCGGCGGGGTCGACCGCGCCGGACAGCAGCGTGGCGGGCACGCCCGCGGCGCGCGCGCGCGCACACGCGACGAATGGCGCCTTGCCGTGCAGTGTCTGTACGTCGGAACGGCCTTCACCGGTGATCAGCCAGTCGGCGCCCGCGAGCGCGGCGTCGAGGCCGATTTGCCGCGCGACGGTTTCCGCGCCGGGCTCGAACTGCGCGCCGAGCATGTGCAATGCGAAGCCGAGGCCGCCCGCCGCGCCCGCGCCCGGCAGGTCACGCGCCGTGCGGCCGAGTGCGGCTTCGAGCAGATCGGCGAAGCGCGCGAGCGCCGCGTCGATCGGTGCGACCTGTTCGGTCTTCACGCCTTTTTGCGGACCGAAGATCGCGGTCGCGCCGTGCTCGCCGGTCAACGGATTGTCGACGTCCGACATGCCGACGAACTGCGTGTCGGCAAGCCGCGCGTCGAGGAGCGACGCATCGACCCGCGCCACGCGCGCAAGCTGCTCGGGTGTGCCTTCGAGTACGTTGCCTTGCGCGTCGAACAGTTGCAAGCCGAGGCCGGTCAGCAGGCCGGCGCCGCCGTCGTTCGTACTGCTGCCGCCGAGCGCGACGAAAAAGCGCCGCACGCCGGCATCGAGCAGCGCGCGAATCGCTTCGCCCATGCCGCGCGTACTGCGCGCCTCGACCGGCAGGCCCATGCCGATGGGGTCCGTAATGCCGACGATTTCCGCCGTTTCGATGATGGCGCTGCCGTCCGTGAGCAGGCCTGTCAGCGCTGCGCGCGTCGGACCGGCCGCGCCGCGCACGCTAAGCGTGCGGCGCTCGCCGCCGCTGGTGAGCATTGCGTCGAGCGTGCCTTCGCCGCCGTCGGCCATCGGACAGATGCGCACGCTGGCGTCGGGGCGTGCGCGCTGGATGCCGGATGCGATCGCCTGCGCGACTTGTTCCGCGCTGAGCGAGCCTTTGAATGAATCGGGAGCGATGACGACGACAGGCGAGGGCGACGAATTCGGCATGGTGTCTCTGGGACGTTTGAGTCGTTGTAAGCAGTTGCTGGAGCGGATGAAGCGACCGGCGGAGGCAGCCCGACCGAGTGCGTTAGCTTATCAGCATGGGGGCGTCGGATGAATATGTCGAAAGGCATAGGCGGGATCGCCGCCATGACGCTCGCACTCGCTGTGTCGAAACTAACCGAAAATGGCCCTCAAAACGCCCGGAATGCAGGGAAAACTCGATGCAATCATCGAATCCCGGCTAGGCGCGCAAATAGTTTGCTAAAATATTTGGCTCTTTGGACTCAACCGTGCTGCCGACGGCCTGCAAGCCCGCGGCGCAGGTGCGTGATCGATGCAATCGGCGCAAATCGGCGCAAATCGATGCGAAGCGACATCGACGGGCAGCACGGAGAAGATAACTGATTCGCTCGAATAATTTTAGGACGATTGAAGCCATGGCTAACGTTGTTGAAAACCTCGGCAAGCTCGAACGCCGCGTGACGATTTCCCTGCCGAAGGATGCCGTGCAGAAGGAAGTGGATTCGCGTATCCGTCAACTCGCGAAGAACGTGCGCATGCCGGGTTTCCGCCCGGGCAAGGTGCCGCTCAAGATGGTGACGCAACAGTATTCGGGCCAGGTGGAAGCCGAAGTGCTGAGCGACAAGGTCGGCAAGGAATTTTTCGACATCAGCCGCACCGAAAACCTGCGTGTCGCGGGTCAGCCGAGCTTCGCGCCGAAGACCGACGCTGCTGAAGGCAGCTACGCGTTCGACGCGACCTTCGAGGTGTATCCGGAAGTGAAGCTGGGCGACGTCGCCACGGCTGAAATCGAGCGCACCATGACCAGCATCAGCGAAGCGGAAATCGACCGCACGCTGGACATCCTGCGCAAACAGCGCGTGCACTTCCACGCTCGCGGCGAGGCAGGCGAGCACGGCGACGGCGGCGCGGACACGGCCGCCAAAGACGGCGACCGCGTGACGGTCGACTTCGTCGGCAAGATCGACGGTGAAGCATTCCAGGGCGGTAGCGCCGAAGACTTCGGCTTCATCCTCGGCGAAGGCCGCATGTTGCCGGAATTCGAAAAAGCGGCGCTCGGCTTGAAGGTCGGCGAAGCGAAGGAATTCGATCTGAAGTTCCCGGACGACTACCACGGCAAGGAAGTGGCGGGCAAGACGGCGCAATTCACGATCACGATGAAGAAGATCGAATGGCCGCATCTGCCGGAAGTCGACGGCGAATTCGCGAAAACGCTCGGCATCGAAGACGGCGATCTGACCAAGATGCGCGCTGAAATCAAGGACAACCTCGAGCGCGAAGCGAAGCGCCGCACGCAAGCCATCGTCAAGAACCAGGTGATGGACGCACTGCTGAAAATCTCGGAGCTCGACGTCCCGAACGCGCTGATCGAGCAGGATCAGGAGCGCCTCGTCGTGATGGCTCGCCAGGATCTGGAACAGCGCGGCGTGCCGAACGCGAAGGACGCGCCGATCCCGGCCGCGATGTTCAAGGAGCAGGCCGAACGCCGCGTCAAGCTGGGTCTCGTGCTGGCCGAGCTCGTGAAGGCGAACGAACTGCAGGCGAAGCCGGAGCAGATCCGTGCCGAAGTCGATGAATTCGCGAAAAGCTACGAAGACCCGAAGGAAGTCGTCCGCTGGTATTATTCCAACCAGCAACGTCTTGCTGAAATGGAAGCGTATGTCGTTGAAGCCAACGTCGTCGACTTCGTCCTCAGCAAGGCCAAGGTGACGGACAAGGAAGTGAGCTTCGAGGAACTGGCAAGCGCAACGGCGCAAGCGTAAGCGTCGCTGGAACGGCGTGCCGGCTGTCGGAGCGACCGACGGCCCGCACGCCGTTTTTTTGTGCCATGAATCTGTGTGACGTACCGGATCCGGTCGTGCGGCGCACACGAAGACGGCACTTGAATACGGGCTCGTCGCACCAACCTGTGTCTAGCAGCTAATATTCAGAATATTTCCAGACAAGGATCAATTGCATGACCTTTCGCGCCCAAATGCTGGACACGTTGACCTCCCAGTCGTCCCGGGATCTCGAAGCGCAGGCACTCGGTCTGGTGCCGATCGTCGTGGAAACGAGCGGCCGGGGCGAGCGCTCCTATGATATTTATTCGCGTCTGCTGAAGGAACGCATCGTGTTCCTCGTGGGCGAAGTGAACGACCAGACGGCCAATCTGGTGGTTGCGCAGATGCTGTTTCTCGAAAGCGAGAATCCGGACAAGGACATCTACTTCTACATCAACAGCCCGGGCGGCTCCGTGTCTGCCGGTATGGCGATCTACGATACGATGCAGTTCATCAAGCCGGACGTCTCGACGCTGTGCATGGGGCTTGCGGCGAGCATGGGCGCGTTCCTGCTCGCGGCCGGTGCGAAGGGCAAGCGTTTCGCGCTGCCGAATTCGCGCGTGATGATTCATCAGCCGCTCGGCGGCGCGCGCGGCCAGGCATCGGACATTGAAATCCAGGCGCGTGAAATCCTGTACCTGAAGGATCGGTTGAATCATCTGCTCGCGCACCACACCGGTCAGCCCGTCGAACGTATCGCGCGTGACACCGATCGTGACAATTTCATGTCCGGCGATGACGCGCAGGCGTACGGCCTCGTCGACCAGGTGGCGCACAAGCGTCCCTGATCTGGTACGGTTTTGCCTGCTGTTTTGCCCACTGTTGCGGCAAAACCGTCTTCGGGTCGGTTGTGAATGTTCAACTTCCGTCCGGGCGTCTGCGGCAAGCGCCGTTATCGTGCTCACTAGCCCTGCCGCGCCCAAACTGCGTGGTGGGGGCAAACGGCGTATTATGTAATCCGGTGTCCGGAGGCTCACACATCTATGGCGGACAAGAAAGGTTCTAACAGCGAAAAGCTGTTGTATTGCTCGTTTTGCGGCAAGAGCCAGCATGAGGTCAAGAAACTGATTGCTGGCCCGTCGGTATTCATCTGCGATGAATGTATCGATCTGTGCAACGAAATCATTCGTGACGAGGCTGCAGGTGCGGGCATCGAGGCCGGCTTGTCCAAGTCCGATCTGCCGACCCCGCAGGAAATCCGCGAAATTCTCGACCAGTACGTGATCGGTCAGGAGCGCGCGAAAAAGATCCTCGCGGTCGCGGTCTACAACCACTACAAGCGCCTCAAGCATCTCGACAAGAAGGATGAAATCGAGCTGTCCAAGAGCAACATCCTGCTGATCGGCCCGACCGGCTCCGGCAAGACGCTGCTTGCGCAGACGCTCGCTCGCCTTCTGAACGTGCCGTTCGTCATTGCCGACGCGACCACGCTGACGGAAGCTGGCTATGTCGGCGAAGACGTCGAGAACATCATTCAGAAGCTGCTGCAGAATTGTAATTATGAGGTGGACAAGGCCCAGCGCGGCATTGTCTACATCGACGAAATCGACAAGATCAGTCGCAAATCCGACAACCCGTCCATCACACGCGACGTGTCGGGCGAGGGTGTGCAGCAGGCTCTGCTGAAACTGGTCGAAGGCACGATGGCGTCGGTGCCGCCGCAAGGTGGCCGTAAGCATCCGAACCAGGACTTCATCCAGGTCGATACAACCAACATCCTGTTCATCTGCGGCGGTGCGTTCGACGGCCTCGAGAAGGTCATCGTCGATCGCACCGAGAAGACCGGCATCGGTTTCGGCGCGAGCGTGAAGAGCAAGCAGGACCGCGACGCCGGCGAAGTGCTGCGCGAAGTCGAGCCGGAAGATCTGATCAAATTCGGCCTGATTCCGGAACTGATCGGCCGTCTGCCGGTGGTCGCCACGCTCGGCAAGCTCGACGAAGCGGCGCTGATGAAGATTCTCGTTGAACCGAAGAACGCGCTGGTCAAGCAGTATCACAAGCTGTTCAGCATGGAGCGAGTCGAGCTCGAAATCCGTCCGGCCGCGTTGCAGGCCGTGGCGCGCAAGGCGATCCGCCGCAAGACGGGCGCGCGGGGCCTGCGTTCGATTCTGGAACAGGCATTGCTCGAGGTGATGTACGACCTTCCGCAAATGAAAGGTGTCAGCAAGGTCATCATCGACGACAACGTTATCGACGGCGACGGCAAACCGCTGCTGATCTACGAAGACGCGCCAAAGGTCGCGGGTTCGAACTGATCGGCTTTCGAGTTGTGCAAAAAGGCCGTTCATGGCGACGTGAACGGCTTTTTCGTTTATCGTGTGGTCAGGCTGGTTGTTCTCAACTATGGAGTCACTAAACCTTCGGAGTCACTGAACTTTTCCCACACGCGGAGGCTTGCAATATTTTCTGCTGGCCTCACCTATCGAACGAACTGATTCCACTCATGGGGAAATGAAATGTCAGGAACCCAACTCCTCCCGCCGGAACGCATTACGCTGCCGCTGCTCCCGCTGCGCGACGTAGTCGTTTTCCCGCACATGGTGATTCCGCTCTTCGTAGGCCGCCCGAAGTCGATCAAGGCTCTCGAAGCAGCAATGGAAGGCGGCAAGCACATCATGCTCGTCGCCCAGAAGACGGCTGCGAAAGATGAGCCGACCGAAAAGGACATGTACGAAGTAGGGTGTATCGCCAACATCCTGCAGATGCTGAAGCTGCCCGACGGTACCGTGAAGGTGCTCGTCGAAGGCTTGCAGCGCGCGAAGACGCTTTCCATCGAAGAACAGGAAACGCAGTTCTCGTGCGAAGTCATGCCGCTCGAACCTGACCACGCCGACAGCGCTGAAACCGAAGCGCTGCGTCGCGCGATCGTGTCGCAGTTCGACCAGTATGTGAAGCTGAACAAGAAGATCCCGCCGGAGATCCTGACCTCGCTGTCGGGTATCGACGAGGCAGGGCGTCTCGCCGACACGATCGCGGCGCATTTGCCGCTCAAGCTCGACCAGAAGCAACACATCCTCGAGATGTTCCCGGTGATCGAGCGGCTGGAGCATCTGCTCGCGCAACTCGAAGCCGAGATCGACATCCTGCAGGTCGAAAAGCGTATCCGCGGGCGCGTGAAGCGTCAGATGGAGAAGAGTCAGCGCGAGTACTACCTGAACGAACAGGTCAAGGCGATCCAGAAGGAACTCGGCGAAGGCGAAGAAGGTGCGGATCTCGAAGAACTCGAGAAGCGCATCACGGCCGCCCGCATGCCGAAGGAAGCGAAGAAGAAGGCCGACGCCGAGCTGAAGAAGCTCAAGCTGATGTCGCCGATGTCGGCGGAAGCGACGGTCGTGCGCAACTACATCGACACGCTGATCGGCTTGCCGTGGCGCAAGAAGAGCAAGGTCAACAACGACCTGTCGAATGCGGAGCGCGTGCTCGACGAAGACCACTTCGGTCTCGAGAAGGTGAAGGAACGCATTCTCGAGTATCTCGCGGTCCAGCAACGTGTCGACAAGGTCAAGGCGCCGATCCTATGCCTCGTGGGGCCCCCGGGCGTTGGTAAGACTTCGCTCGGTCAGTCGATCGCGCGCGCGACGAACCGCAAGTTCGTGCGCATGGCATTGGGCGGCGTGCGTGACGAAGCCGAGATTCGTGGCCACCGTCGCACGTACATCGGTTCGATGCCGGGCAAGATTCTGCAAAGCCTGACCAAGGTCGGCGTGCGCAATCCGCTCTTCCTGCTCGACGAAGTCGACAAGATGGGTCAGGATTTCCGCGGCGATCCGTCGTCGGCCCTGCTGGAAGTGCTCGATCCGGAACAGAACCACACGTTCGCCGACCACTACGTCGAAGTCGACTTCGATCTGTCGGACGTGATGTTCGTGGCGACGTCGAACTCGCTGAACATTCCGCCGCCGCTGCTCGACCGGATGGAAGTGATTCGTCTGTCCGGTTATACGGAAGACGAGAAGGTCAGCATCGCGCAGCGTTATCTGCTGCCGAAGCAGAAGAAGAACAACGGCCTCAAGGATGGCGAGGTCGATGTGACGGAAACTGCGATCCGCGACATCATTCGTTACTACACGCGCGAAGCGGGCGTCCGCTCGCTCGAGCGTGAAATTTCGAAGATTTGCCGCAAGGTCGTGAAGATGCTTCTGCTGAAGAAGGCGGAAGGCGCGGTGAAGGTCGACGGCAGCAACCTCGACACGTTCCTCGGCGTGCGCAAGTACGACTTCGGTCTGGCCGCGAAGGAAAATCAGGTGGGCCAGGTCACGGGTCTCGCGTGGACTGAAGTGGGCGGCGATCTGCTGACCATCGAAGCCGCGGTGATGCCGGGCAAGGGCAACGTGATCCGCACGGGTTCGCTCGGCGACGTGATGAAGGAATCCGTCGAAGCGGCGCGCTCGGTCGTGCGCTCGCGTTCGCGTCGTCTTGGCATCAAGGACGAAGCGTTCGAGAAGCAGGACATTCACATCCACGTGCCGGAAGGCGCGACGCCGAAAGATGGTCCTTCGGCTGGTATCGCGATGACGACCGCGCTGGTGTCGGTGTTGACCGGTATTCCGGTGCGCGCCGATGTCGCGATGACGGGCGAAATCACGCTGCGTGGCGAAGTTCTGCCGATCGGCGGCCTGAAGGAAAAGCTGCTGGCGGCGCATCGCGGTGGCATCAAGCTGGTGCTGATTCCGGAAGAAAACGTCAAGGACTTGACGGAGATTCCGGACAACGTGAAGAACGCGATCGAAATCGTGCCGGTCCGCTGGATCGACAAGGTGCTCGAACTTGCGCTCGAACGTGTACCGCAGGCGTTACCGGAAGAAGAACCGAAGCCCTCGGCGCCGGTTGGGGCTGAGCCGGGCAAGGATGCCGCGACGGACGTCGTCAAGCACTAAGATTCAATGCGCATCAGAATGCGCTGAAGCCAAAGCATTCGCAGCGGTGTCGTTCGCTGAAGCAGAAAACCCGCGGTCAAGAGCCGCGGGTTTTTTTTGCCCGCGCGGCTTCGTCGCCAGGCTGCATCGCCAGTCTTTCCGCTGCAACATACTGTGACAAAAGCGCCCCTCTAAAATACGCCGATCAGGCTCAACCCCGGTTGACACAGGAGTTTCGGCCGTTTCTAATGAGGCGGCCTGGCGTTCGCGCCGGCCGCGTGGCGGGAGGTGCTGGAAAGCACTGTCACGATTGCCAATAAACATTCACGGGGGTTTGAATGAACAAGACGGAATTGATCGATCACATCGCACAGCAAGCCGACATTTCGAAGGCCGCGGCGGGCCGTGCGCTCGATGCAGTCATCGCGGGCGTCAAAAACACGTTGAAGAAGGGCGGATCTGTGACGTTGGTCGGCTTTGGCACGTTCGCGGTCGGCAAGCGCACCGCGCGCACCGGACGCAATCCGCGCACGGGCGCCGCGATCAAAATCAAGGCAGCAAAGGTTCCTAAATTTAGGCCTGGCAAAGCTCTGAAGGATGCGCTAAACTAATGGGCTCGCTGCTTGAGGAATTACTTAACCCGACTGCATGAACGATTCTCGGGGAGGGCAGCGGCAAGGCAGAAAACACATCAAGCACTGAATCACGAAACGGGTGCTTAGCTCAGTTGGTAGAGCGGCGCCCTTACAAGGCGTAGGTCGGGAGTTCGAGCCTCTCAGCACCCACCAGTTTCAGATTCGGCTGCGGTGTTTCCAGTCGCAAAAGTGCAGTATAAGGAGTGGTAGTTCAGTCGGTTAGAATACCGGCCTGTCACGCCGGGGGTCGCGGGTTCGAGTCCCGTCCACTCCGCCAGTATCCACGAAAGGCGAACTCCGGTTCGCCTTTTTTGTTGCCCGCTGTTGTAAGATCGGGCGTTCTGTTTTTGGCACCCCTCACGCATGCTCGATTTTTTCCGCAATCACCAGCGCCTGATGATGTTCATGCTCATCCTCGTCATTTTGCCGGGGTTGGGTTTCGTGGGTATTCAGGGCTTCCGCGGCTTCTTTGACGAAAGTGCAAACGTCGCGAGTGTCAACGGTCACAAGATCACCCGTGTCGAATACGACAACGCGATGCGCCAGCAGATCGACCGCGGGCGTCAGATGCTCGGCGCGAAGTTCGACATGAAGTCGTTCGACACGCCGGAGCGCCGTCGCCAGATGCTCGACGGCATGATCGAACAGCGTGTGCTTGCCGACGAAACGCAGCGTCTGCATCTGAGCGCATCGGACGAAGCGGTGCGCCGCGCTCTGCTGTCCGATCCGGTGATCTCGTCGCTGAAGAATCCCGACGGGTCGATCGACCTCGACCGCTACAAGCAACTGCTCGCGATGCAGGGCATGACGCCCGATCAGTACGACGAGCGCGTGCGCTACAACCTCGCTATGCAACAACTGCCCGAGAGCATCGAGGCGAGCGCGTTCACGTCGAAGACGCTCGCGCAGCACTTGACCGAGCTCGCGCAGCAGCAGCGTGAAGTGCAGGGCATCGCGTTCCATCCGCACGATTACGCGGCGAAGATCCAGCCGACCGATGCGCAACTGCAAGCGTACTATGACGCGCATCGCAACGACTTCGCGACGCCCGCTACGGCGACGATCCAATACCTGATGATGTCGCCGGCCACGCTGAGCGCATCGGTGCAGCCGAGCGACGCGGACCTGAAGAAGTACTACGACGACAACATCGCCCACTTCCGCACCGAAGGCGAAGTGCGCGCAAGCCATATCCTGATCGCGGCACCGAAGGACGCGAGCGCGGCCGACAAGGCCAAAGCGAAGCAGAAGGCTGAGGAGTTGCTCGCGCAGCTCAAGGCGCATCCGGACCAGTTCGCGCAGATCGCGCAGCAGAACTCGCAGGATCCGGGTTCGGCATCGAAGGGCGGCGATCTCGGTTACTTCGGCCGCGGCATGATCGCGGGCGGCCAGGCGTTCGACGACGCGGTGTTCGCGCTGAAGAAGGACGAAATCAGCGGCATCGTCCAGACCGACTTCGGTTTCCACATCATCAAGGTCACCGATGTAAAGCCGGCGGTCACGAAGTCGTTCGACGAAGTGAAGGACCAGATCGCGAGGGAGCTGAAGACGCAACTGGCGAGCAAGGCGTTCACCGACAGCTCGGAAGGTTTCACGTCGCTCGTCTATGAAAAGGCCAAGAGCCTGCAGCCGGCCGCTGACAAATTCAAGCTGCAGATCCAGACCGCGACGGTTACGCCGCAGCCGGATCCGAAGCTGCCGCCCGACAGCCCGCTGAACAACCCGAAGTTCCTCGCAGCCGTGTTCGCGAACGACGCGGTATCGGCGCACAACAATACGCAGGCCATCGACGTCGGCAACAACACGCTGATCGCCGCGCGTGTGACCGACTACAAGCCCGCTGCCGTGCCCGCATTCGACGCGGTGAAGGACGCGGTGCGTCAGAAGGTGATCGCCGTGCAGGCGAACGAAGCAGCGCACAAGGACGGCGTCGCGAAGCTGGCCGAGTTCGAGAAGTCGAAGGCGACCGCCGGTTTCTCGTCGCCGCTGAAGGTGTCGCGCAATGACGCGCAGGGCGTGCCGCCTGCCGCACTGAGCGCAATCTACAAGGTCGATGCGCAAAAGTTGCCAGCCTACGTCGGTGTCGATCTCGGCGACGATGGCTATGCGATCTATCGCGTGAACCAGATCGTGCAGCCCGCGGCCACCGACGCGCAGCATCTCGCTGTCGCGCAGCAGCAGATCGCGCAGGTGGACGCGCAGTCGCAGGCCGAAGCCTATCTGAAAGCGCTGCGCGAGCGCTCGAAGGTGAAGTTCTACGGTACGCTCGACAGCGCCGCCCAGCCGGCCGATCAGTAAGCCGCAGTAAGCATTACCTGCTCGTCCAAAAGAAAGCCCCGCATTTGCGGGGCTTTTTTTATCTACAGCCAGGTGGCAGCTTTACAGACAGCCGCTGATCGCGCCGGTGGCGTTGCCACCGCCAGCGCCGCCGGCGCGAAAGCCGACCCACGTGCCCTTGCCGCTATACGAAGGACGGACCACCGCGGCCGCGCCGTTGGGCGGCTGCTGGCCCGGGACGTAGACGTCCATGGCCTGATCGTTGGCGAGGGTGTTTTGCGAGACCACCTGTTGTTGCGAACTATCCGCCCATTTCTGCGCGATGCAGGTTGCGACGGCGCGAGGCGGCTGCTGGCTTTGACCCACGGACTGAACGCCGGCCGGCGGTTGAGCCGCGCAGGCCGAGATGGCAACGGTCAAAGCGATTAACGGTAAATATTTCAACGTTATCTCCTCAGAAGTCGCTCAAGAATGAGCCGGGTGGCAGGGATTGCCCATCTGTCGAACGGCTCGGCGATCCGTGTTCCCCAGGTTCCGGAAACAAGTCGTTAGCAGGTCTTTCAGTGCGGCGAACTTGTGCGAAGAAGTGGCTTGACAGTGGGCCACACGTTGTTGAGTAGCAGCGGCTGTGCCTGCTGCGTCGGGTGGAGCTGATCGGCCTGGAACATGTCCGGTTTATCCGCGATGCCGGCGAGAAGAAACGGCACGAGCGGCACATGGAACTCCTTCGACAGCTGGCCGTAGAGGCCGTGGAACTTTTGCGTATAGTCGGGGCCGTAATTGGGCGGCACGTACATGCCGACGAGCACGACCTTCGCGTGGCCTTGCTGCGCCTGTTCGATGATCGTGCGCAGGTTGTCCTCGGTCGTCGAGAGCGGCACGCCGCGCAACGCGTCGTTGGCGCCGAGCTCGACGATCACGATGCTCGGCTTGAGCCGTTCCATCAGCGCGGGCAGACGCGCGCGTCCGCCGCTTGTCGTGTCGCCGCTGATGCTCGCATTGGCGACGCTATAATCGATGCGCTCTTCGGCCAGACGCTGACGCATCAACGCGACCCAGCCCGTATCGCGGGGCAGCCCGTACTCAGCGGAGATGCTGTCGCCGAGCACGACGATCACCGGCTTCGCGGGTTCGGGCGTATTCGCCGCGTGAGCCCGCAACGGTAACGAAACCAGCGCGGCGGCCATCATGGTCGCGCCGAATGCCGCAGACAGCGCCGCGGCGCGAGGGGCGATGGCGCGCACTTTCAACCTACGCTTCACCATGCCAAACAGAACTGATCCAGTCATTGAAGTGCGGGGCTTGTGCAAGAGGGTTAAGGATGCTGCAGGCGAACTGACGATTCTCGATGACATCGATCTTGCCATCGATGCCGGCAGCAGCGTCGCCATCGTCGGTGCATCCGGGTCGGGCAAGTCTACGCTGCTCGGCTTGCTCGCGGGATTGGACAGCGCGAGCGCGGGCTCGGTTCGGCTGCTCGGTCGCGAACTCGGCGAACTCGACGAAGACGGCCGCGCCGCGTTGCGCAGCGGCGCGGTCGGCTTCGTGTTCCAGTCGTTTCAGTTGATGCCGCATCTGACCGCGCTCGAAAACGTCACGTTGCCGCTCGAACTGCAAGGCGGCATCGGCACACGCGAGGCCGCCGCGCGTGCGCGTGAACTGCTCGAACAGGTTGGGCTCGGGCAGCGTACAGGTCATTATCCGAAGCTGCTGTCGGGCGGCGAGCAGCAGCGCGTCGCGCTCGCGCGCGCGTTCGTCACGCGCCCGGCGATTCTGTTCGCCGACGAACCCACCGGCAGTCTCGACGCGGCCACCGGCCACGCGGTGATCGATCTGATGTTCGAGATGAATCGCGCGCACGGCGCGACGCTCGTGCTCGTGACACACGACATCGAACTCGCGCGGCGTTGCGATACGACGGTGACGATCGAAGCGGGGCGGCTCGCTTGATGGTCTGGCGGATTGCGGGCTTGCGCTCGCGTTCCTCGAGCATGTCGTCGTCGTAGTAAAAACAAAGCGGGCCGTAGCCCGCATTGTTCTGTTTATGGCGCGTTATCGTGCGCTCCAGACTTCCATTCAGCGCTTCAACGCGGCCCGGGCCCGCGCGATCAGCGCCGACGTCGACGAGTCATGCTTCTTCACGTCGGCACTCGCCGCGCCCAGATCGGCCTCGACCACCTTGCCGAGAATCTTGCCGAGTTCGACGCCCCACTGATCGAACGGGTTGATGTTCCACACCGACGCCTGCACCAGCACCTTGTGCTCGTAAAGCGCGATCAGCGCGCCGAGCGTGCGGGCGGTCAACGCGTCGAGCAGCAGCGTCGCGGTGGGACGGTTGCCGGGGAACGTCAGGTGCGGTGCGAGTTCCGGCTTGTCGGGGCCGGCCACCTTCTTCGCTTCCTCGAGCGTGCGACCCAGCATCAACGCTTCGCTCTGCGCGAAGCAGTTCGCGAGCAGCTTCGGATGATGGCTGGCGAGCGGATGCTCGGGCGTCAGCACCGCGATGAAATCGATCGGCACGATCGTCGGGCCCTGGTGCAGCATCTGGAAAAACGCGTGCTGACCGTTCGTGCCCGGCTCGCCCCACGTGACTGCGGAAGTCGCATAGTCGACGAACGCGCCGTCGAGACGCGCGGACTTGCCATTGCTCTCCATTTCGAGCTGCTGCAGATACGACGGCAGGAAATGCAGCGCCTGCGAATACGGCGCGACCAGATAGCTCTGCGAGCCGAAGAAGTTGCGATACCAGATGCCGATCATGCCGAGCAGCACCGGCAGGTTCCTGTCGAGCGGCGCGGTGCGGAAGTGCTGGTCCATCTCGTTGGCGCCGGCGAGCAGCTCGTCGAACTGATGCGGACCTACCGCGATCATGATCGACAGACCGACGGCCGACCACAGCGAGTAGCGTCCGCCGACCCAGTCCCACATCGAGAACACGTTCTCTTGCGCGATGCCGAACTTGACGACTTCCGCCGTATTGGCCGACACACCGACGAAGTGCTTCGCCAGCGCGCTTTCCGGGCAGCCTTTCTGGATGAAAAAGTCGCGCAGCGAGCGCGCGTTGGTCATCGTCTCCAGCGTCGTGAAAGTCTTCGACACGATGATCGCGAGCGTCTCTTCGGGATCGATCTGCTGCATCACGTTGTACAGATCGGCGCCGTCCACGTTCGACACGAAGTGCGTCGAGATCTCTGGCGTCGCGAGATGATGCAACGCGTGCACGACCATCTTCGGCCCTAGATCCGAGCCGCCGATGCCGATGTTCACGACATGACGGATTCGCTTGCCGGTATAGCCGGTCCATGCGCCGCTGCGGACCTGCTCGGCGAACGCGGCCATTTTCTTGCGCTCGGCCTGCACTTCGGCGAAGAACGGCGCCTTCGGGTCGGTTGCGCGCAATGCCGTGTGCAGCGCGGCGCGGCCTTCGGTCGGGTTGACGACTTCGCCCGCGAACATCGCGTCGCGGCGCTTTTCGACGCCGGCTTCGCGGGCGAGTTGCACGAGGAGTTGCAGGGTTTCGTCGGTGATGCGGTGCTTCGAGAAATCGGCTGAGAGACCGCCGCCCGCGAACGTGAAGCGTTCGGCGCGCGTGGGAGCGGGATCGTTCTCGGGGGCGAACCAGTCGCGCAGATGCGCATCGCGAATCGTGTCGTAATGCGTCTGCAGCGAGGACCAGGAGGGGAGCGAGTTCTGGGTCATAGCGTCCGTCTAACCAAGGGGCACGAAGGAAGGCGCGCACATGAAGCGCGGCCGAGAGTGATGCGGCGATGCAGTCAGAGCGATGCCACGCGGCCCGGATCGGAACAGGTGCCGACGATACTTCGCGAAGCGGGTGAACTTCGCGAAAACGCGAGATGGCGCCCGCGCCCGCTGGCGTATCGCCGCGACCCGCGATCGACCCGACGCGCGGCGCAGGCAATCAGTATAGCGGGGATGCGCGACGGGCAGCAGTGCGTTGCGCGCGCTCGCAATGATTGGGATCGCGATGTTTCATCGGTGTGAACGAGCGCCGCGAACGCGATTCGTATTCAGAGCAATCGCGCGCGTCAAGCAAGCGGCGCCGAATAGAACAGCCGGTTCAACAAGGTACGCACCATCGGTGCCAGCTCGCCGGCCGTCAGCCCGGCGGGGCCGTGGCCCTGCGCGGTCAGTGTATCGGCGGCGAGGCCGTGCAGATAGACGCCCGCGAGCGCCGCCTCGAAGCGTGGCAGATGCTGCGCGAGCAGCGCGCCGATGATGCCGCCGAGCACGTCGCCGGTGCCGCCAGTCGCGAGCGCGGCGTTGCCGGTCGGGTTCAGCGCGAGGCGGCCGTCGGGCGCGGCGATGATCGTGCCGACGCCCTTCAGCACGACGACGCTCGCAAAACGCGCCGCGAGCGCGCGCGCGGCCGCGAGACGGTCGCGTTGCACGCTCGCCGCATCGCTGCCAAGCAGGCGCGCCGCTTCGAGCGGATGCGGAGTGAAAATGCACGGATCGCCTTGCACGCCGCGCGCGGTGACTTCCGCGGCGAGCGCGGGATCCTTGGCGACCAGGTTCAGCGCGTCGGCATCGAACAGCTTGGGCACGTCGAGTTGCAGCACGTCGTGCAGTACCCGCGTCGCGCGTTCGCCGTGCCCCATGCCGCAGCCGATCGCGAGTGCGCCCATCGAATCGAGCGGCAGCGTGTCGATCGGATGCAGCATCAGTTCGGGGTGCGGAGGATCGTAGGGCGGGGCGCCTTCGCCGAGCAGCGCGACGTGGACCTTGCCCGCGCCGGTGTAGAGCGCCGCGCGCGCCGCGAGAATCGGCGCACCGCACATGCCGGTGTCGCCGCCGACCACCGCGAGGCTGCCGAAGGTGCCCTTGTTGGTCGCGAAGTTGCGTGGGGGCATGAAGGGGCCGAAGAGATCGGGGGCGCTGAGCTGGATCGCCGCACGCGAGGCGCTGGTGGCAGCGTCCTGGCTGCTCCCGCCGTTGATCCCTGCCACGAGCCCGATCGGTGCGACCGTCACTCGCCCGGCGAGATCGCGGCCTTGCGCGGTGAAAAGCCCCGGTTTCGCGCCGATGAACGTGATCGTGTGCGTCGCATGGACCGCCGCCGCGCCGTTGCCGCCGATCACCGTGCCGGTGTCGCTGTCGAGCCCGCTGGGAACATCGAGCGCGAGCACGGCGCCTTGTGTCGGGCGCGCCTTCGTGCGCTGCGACAGCTGGCGCGCGAGCGTCGCGAAGACGCCGTCGAGTGGCCGCGCGAGACCGATGCCGAACATACCGTCGACGAGCCAGCCATAGCCGTCGAGCGAGGCGGGCGGCGACGCGTCGATCGGCACGCCGGCGGCGCGCGCGGCGTCGAGCGCCCAGCGCGCGTCGGCGGGCTTCACTTCAACCGGCATACAGACTTCGACAGCGATGCCGGCCTTGTGCAGTTCCGTCGCGACGACCAGCGCGTCGCCGCCGTTGTTGCCGGGGCCGGCGACCAGCCACGCGCGCTGCTGCGACTTCGTCACCGACGTTTCCGCGGCGATCCGTTCGAGCAGCCAGCGCGCGGCCGCGTGACCGGCGCGCGCCATCAGCGTGTGCTCGGGCAGGGCCGCGGCGGCCTGGGATTCGGCGATCCGCAAGTCGGTCAGCGTCAACAGCGGCAGCGCACGCGGCTGCGAGTCGGTCAGCGGATCGAAAAGGGCGAGCGGCGAGTTTTCTGCGTCTGTCATGGCGAAACCTGGCGGTGCGCCCGCGGCGCGGCGGGCAGACTTTGGAATCGCTATGTTAGTGCCGATAGGCGCACGCCGTGCGGCTGTTTCGGTGCGTGCGGCGGAAGCGGTACGATGAACACGAGGTATCGACAGCGGGCTGTCAGCCCGCCATACCCGCCTGGAACAGCACGAAACCTTACTGGAACCGCTCCGGCCTCAATGCATCGAGCGTGTCTTGCGGCAACGTCGGCGTCTGTCCCGACATCAGCTGTGCGACGAGCTTGCCCGCGCCGCAGGCGAGGCCCCAGCCGGCCGGGCCATGCCCGACGTTGATGAACAGCCGCGGATGCAGCGCGTTGCCGATCACCGGCAAGCCATCGGGCGACAGCAGTTTCACGCCTTCCCACGGCAGCGCCGCCGAAATGCGCGCGGCGCCCGGAATCCAGTCGTGCGTCGCCTGGCCGAGCAACGCGAGCGCCTCCTTGGTCAGCGCTTCGCCGAGCGGCTTGTCGATCTGGCTCGCGCTTTGCAGTACCGCGCCGCCCGCGATCCGCAGCCGATGGTTCATGCGGCTGATGCCGATGCGCTTGACCGCATCGACGATCGCGACGTGCGGCGCGCATTCCTCGTGCGCGATCGGCGCGACCAGCGAATGCAGCCGCAGCGGATGCAGCGGCAGCCTGAGCCCCGCGCGTTCGAGCAGCGCCAGGCTGCCGTAACCGGCGGCGACCACGACCGCGTCGGCCTGGACCACGTCGATCTCGCGCGAGCGGGGCGCGCCGTCGCGCGGCGCCAGTTCGACCGCCGCGCGCTGACTTTCGAGACGAATGCCGGTCACCTCGCAGTTCGGCATGAACTGCACGCCGCCTTGGGTATCGAGCACCTGTTTGACGAGCTTGGTCAAAAGCGGACAGTTCGCGGTGCGCTCGTGCTCGAACAGCACGCCGCCGGCGAATTCAGGATCTGTGGGGACCGCATGCTCGAACGCCGCGCATTCGGCCGGGCTCAGCACGTGATGCGGCACCTCGAACCGGTGCAGCAGATCGAGCGCGGCTGCGTTCAGTTCCCATTCGTGCGCGCTGCGCACGAGGTACAGCAGACCGCTCGCCTGTTCGAATTCGAGGCCGAAGCGGGCTTCGACGTCGGCCATCGCATCGCGCGAGGATTCGATCAGCGGCCGCAGCAGCGCGTACTGGCGCGCGAACGCCTCGGGTTCCTGCCATGCTCCGAGCTGCTTGATGAACTGCCGCGCGGCGCCGTTGAAGCCGGTCTTGCTGATCACGCCATTTTTCGCGTTGTAGCGGCTCGCCATGAAGGTCGGGCCGAACCAGACGTCGAGCGGCGTCGGCAGCACGTTGCCGCCTTGTCCGTAGGTGGCGCCTTGCGCGACGGTCGCGTGACGCTCGACGACGCATACCCGGTGGCCGGCCGCGCGCAGGTGATAAGCGGTGGCGACGCCCGCTACTCCGCCGCCAATGACGATGACATCCATGCTCTGATTCGATGTGCCGACGGGCGGCTCGCGCGCGTTCCCGTTGGCTGTGACATGCGGCGCGCCGCCGGATGAAGCCCGGGCCGCGTGCGCCGATCTGGTGAAACGCGAATGATAGCAGTCAAAACAGCCGCGCGGCGACGCGACGGGCACCGCCGCGACGCCTCGCGCGGGCAGGCGCGGGCCGCCGCCCACGCACCCCGGAGCCCGCTGGAAGCCCGTTCCCGGGGTATAATCTCGGACTTCCTTTCCGCCTCACGTCGCCTGCATGCGCGGCTCCCCGGCATCAATGATGAGCGACGCAACGTCAAGTCCCATGGCCCACTTCTCGTGTTTCCCCGGCGCTTCGGCCCTCTCCGATTTCCGTCAAACCCGCCTGCTCGACACGCTCACGCGCATCGACCCGAATATCACCGGCGTGCGCGGGCAGTATCTGCACTTCGTCAATGCCCAGACTGAACTGTCCGCTGAAGACAGCGCGAAGATCGAGGCGCTGATGCACTACGGCGATCCGTTCGAAGAAGGCAAGGAGCGTGGCGCGGTCGAGACCTTCCTCGTCGTGCCGCGCTTTGGCACCGTGTCGCCGTGGGCCAGCAAGGCAACCGACATCGCGCATCTGTGCGGACTCACGCGGGTGCGCCGCATCGAGCGCGGCGTCGAGTACTCGGTGACGCTGAAAAGCGGCCCTGCTCGGCGGCAAGAAGACGCTGTCGGACGAAGCGCGCGCGGCCGTCGCCGCCGCGCTGCACGACCGCATGACCGAGAGCGTCGCGCCGTCGCGCGACCACGCGTTGCATCTGTTCGACGAATTGCCGGCCAAGCCGCTGCAAACCGTCGACGTGCTCGCGAGCGGCCGCGCCGCGCTCGAAACCGCCAACGCGGAACTGGGCCTTGCGCTCGCCGACGACGAAATCGACTACCTGGTGGACGCATTCACGAAGCTCGGCCGCAATCCGACCGACGTCGAGCTGATGATGTTCGCGCAGGCCAACAGCGAGCACTGCCGCCACAAGATCTTCAACGCGGACTGGACGATCGACGGCGAGAAGCAGGACATGTCGCTGTTCAACATGATCCGCAACACCGAGAAGCTGAACCCGCAGGGCACGATCGTCGCGTATTCGGACAACTCGGCGATCATGGTCGGCGGCATGGCCGAGCGCTGGTTCCCGCGCACGCCGGCCGACCTCGGCGCGAGCGAGTTGCCCGAGCACTATGGCCGCAGCGTCGAGCTCACGCACACGCTGATGAAGGTCGAAACGCACAACCATCCGACCGCGATCTCGCCGTTCCCGGGCGCCGCGACCGGCGCAGGTGGCGAAATCCGCGACGAAGGCGCGACCGGACGCGGCGCGCGTCCGAAGGCGGGCCTCGCGGGCTTCACGGTATCGAACCTCGAACTGCCGGACGGCGTCGAGGCGTGGGAAAACGCCCGCGACACCGCTCAGCCGCTCGCACGGCGCAATCCGGCCGACCAGCACGAAGCGTACGGCCGCCCGGACCGCATCGCCTCGCCGTTGCAGATCATGATCGACGGCCCGCTCGGCGCCGCCGCGTTCAACAACGAATTCGGCCGGCCGAACCTCGGCGGCTACTTCCGCACCTACGAGCAGAACGTCGCGGGTCTCGTGCGCGGCTATCACAAGCCGATCATGATCGCGGGCGGCATCGGCAATATCTCCGACCAGCACACGCACAAGCACGATCTGCCGGAAGGCTCGCTGCTGATCCAGATCGGCGGCCCGGGCATGCGCATCGGCATGGGCGGCGGCGCCGCGAGCTCGATGGCGACCGGCACCAACACCGCCGAGCTCGACTTTGACTCGGTGCAGCGCGGCAACCCGGAAATCGAGCGACGCGCGCAGGAAGTGATCAACGCGTGCTGGCAGCTCGGCGACAAGAACCCGATCCTCAGTATTCACGACGTCGGCGCGGGCGGTCTGTCGAACGCGTTCCCCGAAGTGGTGGACGGTGCGGGCAAGGGCGCACTGTTCGAACTGCGCAAGATCCAACTCGAGGAGAGCGGTCTGTCGCCGCGCGAAATCTGGTCGAACGAAGCGCAGGAGCGCTACGTGCTCGCCATTGCGCCGGCCGATCTGCCGGCGTTCGAAGCGATGTGCAGGCGCGAGCGCTGCCCGTTCGCGGTGATCGGCACGGCCACCGCCGAGCGTCAGCTGAAGCTGATCGACGCCGAACAGCAGGAAGGCGCGCACCAGCCAGTCGATATGCCGATGGAAGTGCTGCTCGGCAAGGCGCCGCGTATGCACCGCGACGTGAAGCGTGCCGAGCGCAGGCTCGAACCGGTCGACGTGACCGGCCTCGCGCTGCAAGATGTCGCGCAGAGCGTGCTGCGTCATCCGACGGTCGCGAGCAAGTCGTTTCTGATCACGATCGGCGACCGCTCGGTCGGCGGCACGACCGCGCGCGATCAGATGGTCGGTCCGTGGCAGGTGCCGGTGGCCGACGTCGCGATCACGACGATGGACTACGCAGGCTTCAGCGGCGAAGCGATGACGATGTCCGAGCGCACGCCGCTCGCCGTCATCAACGCACCGGCCTCTGGCCGTATGGCGGTCGGCGAGGCGATCACCAACATCGCGGCGGCGCCGATCGCGTCGCTCGACAAACTCAAGCTGTCGGCCAACTGGATGGCCGCGTGCGGCGCGGCTGGCGAAGATGCCGCGCTCTACGACACGGTTAAGGCGATCGGCATGGAACTGTGCCCGGCGCTCGGTATCGGCATTCCGGTCGGCAAGGATTCGCTGTCGATGCGCACACGCTGGGAAGAGAGCGGCGTCGCGAAGGAAGTGGTCGCGCCGGTGTCGCTGATCATCTCCGCGTTCGCGCCGGTTGAAGACGTGCGCCGCCATCTGACGCCGCAACTGCAGCGCGTGAGCGAAGTCGGCGAGTCGGTGCTGATCGCGATCGATCTCGGCCGCGGCAAGCAGCGTCTGGGCGGCAGCATTCTCGCGCAGGTCACGCAGCAGGTCGGCGACACGGTGCCGGACGTCGACGATCCGGAAGATCTGAAGCGCTTCTTCAACGCGATCCAGGCGCTCAACAGCGACGGCAAGCTCCTCGCGTACCACGACCGCTCGGACGGCGGACTGTGGGCGACGGTTTGCGAAATGGCGTTCGCGGGTCACGCGGGCGTGTCGCTGAACGTCGACATGCTCGTGCTCGACCCGCACCACGAATCCGATTACGGCGACGCGAAGGACTGGGCGAAGCAGACCAGCGGCCGCCGCGAAGACCGCACGCTGCGCGCGCTCTTCAACGAAGAGCTCGGCGCCGTCGTGCAAGTGCGCGCGGCCGACCGCGACGTTGTGCTCGCCGCGCTGCGCGAACACGGTCTGTCGGCGTGCTCGCACGTGATCGGCAAGACCAGCGAGCGCGACGTGATCGAGATCTATCGCGACGCGAAGAAGGTTTACGAAGCGCCGCGCGCCGAACTGCATCGCACGTGGAGCGAAGTGAGCTGGCGCATCGCGCGTCTGCGCGACAACCCGGCCTGCGCCGACGCCGAATACGACGCGCTGCTCGACGCGGCCGACCCGGGCATCACGCCGGTGCTGAGCTTCGATCCGGCCGACGATGTCGCCGCCCCGTTCATTGGCAAGGGCGCGCGTCCGCGCGTCGCGATCCTGCGCGAGCAGGGCGTGAACTCGCATCTGGAGACGGCCTATGCATTCGATCGAGCCGGCTTCGACGCGCACGACGTGCACATGAGCGACCTGCTCGCGGGCCGCGCGAACCTCGCCGATTTCGCGGGTGCGGTCGCGTGCGGCGGCTTCTCGTACGGCGATACGCTGGGCGCCGGCGAAGGCTGGGCGAAGACGATCCGCTTCAACGCGCAACTGGCCGACATGTTCGCCGCGTTCTTCAGTCGTGGCGACACGTTCGCGCTCGGCATCTGCAACGGTTGCCAGATGATGAGCAGCCTCGCGTCGATGATCCCCGGCGCCGAAGCATGGCCGAAGTTCACGCGCAACAAGTCGGAGAAGTTCGAGGCGCGCTTCTCGCTCGTCGAGGTGCAGGCATCGCCGTCGCTCTTTTTCGCCGGCATGGAAGGCTCGCGCATTCCGGTCGCGGTCGCGCACGGCGAAGGCTTTGCGGACTTCTCGCAGCAGGGCGACAAGTCGAAGGTCGCGGTCGCGATGCGCTATGTCGATCACCGTGGTCAGGCGTCCGAGCAATATCCGTTCAACCCGAACGGTTCGCCCGAGGGCATCACATCGGTCACGACGGCCGACGGCCGCTTCACGGTGCTGATGCCGCACATGGAGCGCGTGCATCGCGCGGTGCAGATGAGCTGGCATCCGCAGGGCTGGGGCGAGATCGGCACGGACGCGAGCCCGTGGCTGCGCGCGTTCCAGAACGCGCGTCGCTGGCTCGGTTGATGAGTCGAGGGGCTGCCGCCCGCGTGCGGCGGCTCCTGTTTGCGGCAGCCACGCACGCCGCCGCTGCAAATCTTGCAGCAACAAAAAAGCCGCCCACGGGCGGCTTTATCGCATTCAGGCTTCAGAGCCAGGCGGACTATCCGAAGACAATCTGCCCGCCGACCCTTACTGAATCTTCGCGTTCTTGCGCAGATTCTCTTCGAACGCCTGCAGCTTTTCCTGCTGGATCTGCTGCACGATCTGCGCGCGCACCTGCTCGAGCGGCGGCGGCGTGACGGCGCGGATGTCGTCGACACGGATGATGTGCCAGCCGAATTGCGTATGCACCGGCGTGTCGGTCATCTGGCCTTTCTGCAGATGCGTGGCCGCGTCCGCGAATTCAGGCACGTAGGCCTTCGGGTCCGACCAGTCGAGATCGCCGCCGTTCTTGCCCGATCCCGGGTCCTTCGAGTACTGCTTGGCCAGGTTCTCGAAGCTTGCGCCGGCCTTGATCTTTGCGATCAGGTCCTTCGCCTGTTGCTCGTTGTCGACGAGGATATGGTGCAGGTGATATTCCTTGCCGCCCGCATCCTTGACGAGCGCGTTGTAGCGCGCGGTGACTTCGGCGTCGGTCGGCTGGTTGGTCTTCACGAAGTCTTCGATCAACGCGCGCAGCACCACGGTTTGCTGCGCGACTGCGATTTGCGCCTTGACGTCCGGACGGTTCGGCAGCCCGCGACGCAGCGCTTCCTGCATCAGGATTTCGCGATTCACGAGCTCTTCGCGCACGGCCTGCTGCAACTGCGGCGTGTCCTGCTGTCCCTGGTGAACCAGTTGCTGGATCAATGCATCGGCGCGCGACTTCGGAATCGGCGTACCGTTCACCACGGCGATGTTCTGTGCGAATGCAGGTGCGGCCGCGAACGCAGCCAGCAATACCCAGAGGCGGGTTTTCTTCAAGGTCATCGAAAGGTTCCTAGCGGGGCAACAAAGCAAATTCTTCGGGCGTATACGCCGTGATTGCAAGGGCATGAATGCCGCGCTGCATGGCATCGGCCAGCGCATCATACACCATGCGATGCCGCGCCACGCGGGGCTTCCCGGCAAACGCGACGGCCACGATCGTGACACTGAAATGACCGCCGGCCGAGGCGCCGGCATGGCCGGCGTGCTGCGCGCTGTCGTCGGTGATGCGGATCGACTCGACGGGCGCGAGCGCGGCCGTGAGGCGTGCCTCGATCAGCGCGGCGCGCTCGGCGGTGGTGGCGTGCATGAACAGGTCGCTCATGTCATTCCTCCTTCATGTACTTCGACAGCCACAGGCTCTGTCCGACGATGAACACGAACAGGCAGCCTGTCGCGCCGAACAGCTTGAAATTGACCCACTGATCGGTCGTGTAGTGATACGCGACGAACAGGTTCAGCAGACCGAGCAGCACGAAAAACACCGCCCAGATCAGGTTCAGCTTGCCCCAGATCGCGTGCGGCAGCGCGATCTGCTTGCCCATCATCGCTTCGATCAGGTTCTTGTTGAAGCCGAGCTGCGACACGATCAGCGCGACGGAAAACGCCCAATACAGCACGGTCGGCTTCCATTTGATAAAGGTGTCGTTGTGCAGCACGAGCGTCGCGCCGCCGAATACCACGACGACGCCGAGACTCACCCACAGCATCGGGTCGACCTTGCGGTGGCGGAACGCCACCCACGCGATCTGCACCAGCGTGGCGACGATCGCCACTGCCGTCGCCGTGAAAATGCCCCAGATCTTGAAGGCCACGAAGAACAGGATGATCGGGAACAGATCGAACAGGAATTTCATTATCTGATCGGGAAGTCGGAGAGTGATTCGAACGTTGAAGCGCGCCCGGGTGGCGTGCAAGGTGCGCGGTGGCCGCTGGCGAGCGGGACTGGCGCATGAGAAGGGCGCCGCGCGCGATTCGCGCCGCAGCGCCCGAAGCGGGCAGGCCCGCTGCCGCGCCGCGTTACTTGGGCTCGAATTGTAACGCAGCCGAATTGATGCAGTAACGCAGACCGGTCGGCGCCGGTCCGTCCTCGAACACGTGACCCAGATGCGCGCCGCAATTCTTGCACTGCACCTCGATGCGCAGCATGCCGTGTGAGCGGTCGGTCTTCTCGGCGATCACCTCGCCGTTGATGGGGCGGAAATAGCTCGGCCAGCCGCAGCCGGCGTCGAACTTGGTGTCCGATTCGAACAGCGGCGTGCCGCAGCACACACAGTCGTAGACGCCGCGTTCCCAGTGATCGTTGTAGCGGCCCGTGAACGGGCGCTCGGTGGCCGCATGGCGCGTCACCTGGTATTCCATGTCGGTCAGTTGCTTGCGCCACTCGGCGTCGTTTTTCTGTACGGCTGGGGCGTCATGCTTGAGATCGTCGGGGTTGCTCATGGTCGGGTTCCTGTCTCGGGTTTGTCTCGCGGGTTTGTCTCGCGGGTTTGTCCTGGTTCGTACCGGTGTTTCCTGTAGGCACGGCCGTGGCGATTCAACTGCCCCGGCGCGTCATGACGAACAGCTCACTTCCAGTGAGTTCGCCCAGTCGGGCGGCACGTCCGCATACGACGCGTATTCGGGCTGCTCGTCGAACGGGTGACGCAACACGGCCGCGAGCCGTTCCACCTCGGAGAAATCCTTCTCCTTCGCGCGTTGGATCGCCGTTTCCGCCAGATGGTTGCGAAGTACGAATTTGGGGTTCACCCGATTCATTGCAATGGCGCGCGCAACGTCGTCGCGCGACTCTTCGGCGAGCCGCGCGCGATAGTCGTTCGCCCATGCATCGAAGGCGGCGCGATCGAGGAACAGGTCGCGCACCGACGTATCGCCGCTCGCATCGTGTTTCGACAGGCGCGCGAGATTGCGGAACGTCAGCGTGAAATCGGCGCGGTTCGCGTGCATCACTTCGAACAGCCGGTTGACCAGCGCGTCGTCGCCGTCGCGCGCCTGTTCGAGGCCGAGCTTCGCGCGCATGCGGTTTTCGAGCGCCGGCGCAAAACGGTCCTTGAAGCCGGCGAGCACGTGCTGCGCATCTTCGACCGCCTTGTCGGCGCGCACGCTTTCGTCGTGCTTCTCGCCGAACAACGGCAGCAGTCCCTGCGCGAGGCAGAACAGGTTCCAGTACGCGATTTGCGGCTGCAGCCGGTAGGCGTAGCGGCCCTGCGTATCGGAGTGATTGCAGATGTGGCCGGCATCGAAGCCATCCATGAAACCGAACGGGCCGTAGTCGATCGTCAGGCCCAGGATCGACATGTTGTCGGTATTCATCACGCCGTGACAGAAACCGACCGCCTGCCAGTCGACCATCAGATCCGCGGTGGAGCGCACCGCCTCGGCGAGCAGCGCCAGATACGGATCGTCGGCCTCCTTGCAATGCGGATAGAAGCGCTCGACGACATGATCGGCGAGCGAGCGCAACGCGTCGACACGATCGTTCGCGTAGAAGTGCTCGAAGTGGCCGAAGCGCACGAAGCTCGGCGCGACGCGCGTGACCACCGCCGCGGTTTCGATCGTCTCGCGCCGCACCCGCTGGTCGGAGCCGATCACGCACAATGCGCGCGTGGTCGGAATGCCGAGATGATGCATCGCCTCCGAGCACAGATATTCGCGGATCGACGAGCGCAGCACCGCGCGGCCGTCGCCCATGCGCGAATAGGGCGTGCGGCCCGCGCCTTTGAGCTGTAGTTCGTTGCGCTCGCCGTCGTGTTCGAGCTCGCCCAGACCGAGCGCGCGGCCGTCGCCGAGCTGGCCGGCCCACACGCCGAACTGATGCCCCGAGTACACCGACGCATAAGGCAGCGTGTCGACCGGCCAGTCGCGCGTCGCGTTGCCGCAGAACAGCTCGATAAAGCCCGGGTCGCGCTCGATGCCCTCGGGCATCCCGAGCCGCGCGGCGGTCTCGGCCGAGAAGCCGACGAGATAGGGTGCGTCGAGCGGCGCGGCGGGCAGGCGCGTGAGGAACGTGCCGCCGAGCCGCGCGAACGCGTTGGCTGGGGGAGTGGCGAGTGTGTTGGAAAGATCCGTCAAAGCTGCGGATAGCCCTGCAAAGCTTGGGGAAAACGACATGTTGAGCGCCTCTGGATTAGCCGATATTGTAAGTCCGCGCCCGCGGCGCTGCTGGGCGGCCGCCTTCATCGTTCGGACCATGCTGCCGCGGTCGACGCCGCCACGATCTTCCGTCAACCCATCGACCCACTAACAAGCCGAGGAGACCCCGCCTTATGACGACGCCGCTGCTGGGCCAGATGATGGACGTGCCGCTCACCGTGTCATCGTTGCTCGCGCATGCCGCGCGGCATTTCGGCAGCACCGGGATCGTGTCGCGGCGCATCGAAGGCGACCTGCATCGCTACACGTACCGCGATTGCGAGCAGCGCGCGAAGCAGCTCGCGCAGGCGCTCATCGCGCTCGGCGTCGAACCGGGCGAACGCGTCGCGACGCTCGCGTGGAACGGCTACCGGCATCTCGAAGCGTATTACGGCACCACCGGGTTCGGCGCCGTGTGTCACACGATCAACCCGCGGCTTTTCCCCGACCAGATCGCCTACATCGTCAATCATGCTGACGACGCGTACGTGCTGTTCGACACGACGTTCGCCGCGCTGGTCGACACGCTCGCGCCGCAGTGCCCGCGCGTGCGCGGCTGGATCGCACTGTGCGATGAAGCGCATCGGCCGCCGATGCAAACGTCGGTGCTGTGCTACGAAACGCTGATGGACGGGCAGGACGGCCGCTTCGACTGGCCCGCGCTCGACGAGCGCCAGGCGTCATATCTCTGCTATACGTCGGGCACGACCGGCAATCCTAAAGGCGCGCTGTATAGCCATCGCTCGACGGTGCTGCACGCGTTCGGCGCGGCGTTGCCCGACGCAATGAACCTGTCCGCGCGCGACTCGGTGCTGCCCATCGTGCCGATGTTCCATGTCAACGCATGGGGCCTCGCGCACGCGGGGCCGTTGACCGGTGCGACGCTCGTGTTCCCCGGCAAGGATCTCGACGGCAAGTCGCTGTACGAACTGATGGAGAGCGAACGCGTCACGTGCTCGGCCGGCGTGCCGACCGTGTGGCTCGGTCTGCTGAACTACCTGCGCGAAACGGGCGCGAGGTTTTCGTCGCTCGAGCGCACGGTGATTGGCGGTTCCGCCTGTCCGCCCGCGATGCTGCGGATACTCGAGGACGACTACGGCGTGCAGGTGATCCATGCATGGGGCATGACGGAGATGTCGCCGCTCGGTACCTTGTCGAAGCTGACCTGGGAGCAGAGCCGGCGGCCGCCCGCCGATCAGCGCAAACTGCTCGAAAAGCAGGGTCGTGCGATCTACGGCGTCGACATGAAGATCGTCGGCGAGGATGGCCGCGAGCTGCCTTGGGATGGCGTCGCGTTCGGCGATCTGCACGTGCGCGGGCCGTGGGTCATCGACCGGTATTTCCGCAAGGAAGACTCGCCGCTCATCGACGGCTGGTTCCCGACCGGCGACGTCGCGACGATCGACCCCGACAGCTTCCTGCACATCACCGATCGCTCGAAGGACGTGATCAAGTCGGGCGGCGAATGGATCAGCTCGATCGACGTCGAGAACGTCGCGCTCGCGCATCCGGCGGTCGCGGAAGCCGCGTGCATCGCGTGCGCGCATCCGAAGTGGACCGAGCGCCCGTTGCTCGTGGTCGTCAAACGCGCGGGGCAAGACGTCACGCGCGACGAACTGCTCGCGTTCTACGACGGCAAGGTCGCGAAGTGGTGGATCCCCGACGACGTCGTGTTCGTCGACGGACTACCGCACACGGCGACCGGCAAGCTGCAGAAGCTGAAGCTGCGCGATCTGTTCCGCGACCATGTGCTGCCGTCCGCGCTCGAAGACGGCCGCAGCTGTCCGCTGAGCCCCGAGTCCCAGGGGAAACCCCACTCTGGAATAAATTGAACGTTCGTTCTTTTTTGGTGTATTGTGCCTGCTGACCCCGGAACCGTCGCTTGAAAAAGTCTGACCATAAGCAGGCTCGATGAACCGGACGGGCGGCGCATCATGCGCCGCCTCAATGCATGGATCGCACGGAGGCACGCAGATGGCAGTGGACTACACAACTCATGACGGCGTGGCCGTTCTCACGCTGAACAATCCTCCCGTCAATGGGCTCGGTCTGTCGACGCGGGCGGATATCGTCGAAGGGCTCGAGCGCGCACAGAACGATCCGGCCATCAAGGCCATCGTGCTGACGGGCGCGGGCAAGGCCTTTTCGGGCGGCGCCGACATCACCGAATTCAATACGCCGAAGGCGACCCAGGAGCCGACGCTCGCGACGGTCATCAAGGCCGTGGAAGGCAGCGCGAAGCCGGTCGTCGCGGCGATCCACAGCGTCGCGATGGGCGGCGGCCTCGAACTTGCCCTCGGCGCGCATTACCGCGTCGCCGCGGCCGGCGCGCAGATCGCGCTGCCCGAAGTGAAGCTCGGCATCCTGCCGGGCGCGGGCGGCACGCAGCGTCTGCCGCGCGCCATCGGTCTGGAAGCGTCGCTGAACATGATCGTGTCGGGCGCGCCGGTGCTCTCGGAAAAGCTCGCCGAGTCGGGGCTGTTCGACGAAGTCGTCGCGAATCCCGCCGAACTGGCCGAAGCCGCGCTCGCGTTCGCGCGCAAGGTCGGCGCCGAGGCCGGCCCGCATCCGAAGGTGCGCGACCGCAAGATCGAGCATCCGAACGCGGCCGGTTTCATCCAGTTCGCGCGCAATAGCGTCGCGGCAATCGCGAAGAACTTCCCGGCGCCGCATAAATGCATCGACGCGGTCGAAGCCGGTGTGAAGGACGGCTTCGACAAGGGCCTCGCATTCGAGCGCGAATGCTTCATCGCGCTCGTGCAGACGCCGGAGAGCCGCGCGCTGCGTCACGCGTTCTTCGGTGAGCGGGCGGCGAGCAAGATTCCCGACGTGCCGTCGGATACTTCGGTGCGCGACATCGATCGGGTGGCCGTGATCGGCGCCGGCACGATGGGCGGCGGCATTGCGATGAACTTCCTCAACGCGGGCATTCCGGTCACGCTGCTGGAAACGAAGCAGGAAGCGCTCGACCGCGGTCTCGCGACGATCCGCAAGAACTACGAGGCGACCGTCAGGAAAGGCAAGCTGAAGCCCGAGGTGATGGAACAGCGCCTCGCGCTGCTGAGCTCGACGCTCTCCTACGACGACCTGAAGCACGCCGACATGATCGTCGAAGCCGTGTTCGAAGAACTGGGCGTGAAGGAGCAGGTGTTCCGCCGGCTCGATGAAGTCGCGAAGCCCGGTGCGATCCTCGCGTCGAACACGTCGACGCTCGACGTCGACAAGATCGCGGCGTTCACGAAGCGTCCGCAGGATGTGGTCGGCATGCACTTCTTCAGCCCGGCCAACGTGATGAAGCTGCTCGAAGTCGTGCGTGGCAAGGAGACCGCGAAGGACGTGCTCGCCACCGTGATGAAGCTCGCGAAGAAGATCAGGAAGACCGCGGTGGTGTCGGGCGTGTGCGACGGCTTTATCGGCAACCGGATGATCGAGCAATACGTTCGTCAGGCGCTGTTCATGCTCGAAGAGGGCGCGTTGCCAGCGCAGGTAGACAAGGCCATCGAGAAGTTCGGCTTCGCGATGGGTCCGTTCCGCATGAGCGATCTCGCCGGCAACGACATCGGCTGGGCGATCCGCAAGCGCCGCTATCTCGAACACCCCGACATGCACTACTCGAAGATCGCCGACCGTCTGTGCGAGATGGGCCGCTTCGGCCAGAAGACCGGCGGCGGCTGGTACGACTACAAGGCGGGCGATCGCACCGCATACCCTTCGGGCGTGGTCAACGACATGATCGGCGAGTACTCGAAGGAAACCAACTCTGAGCGCCGCAAGATCAGCGACGAAGAAATCGTCGAGCGTCTGGTGTTCGCGCTCGTCAACGAAGGCGCGAAGATTCTCGAGGAAGGCATCGCGTCGAAGGCGTCGGATATCGACATGGTCTATCTGACCGGCTACGGCTTCCCGTTGCATCGCGGCGGCCCGATGCTGTACGCGGACACGGTGGGGCTCTACAACGTCGAGCGCGCGATTCGCCGCTATGCGGCGCGGCCGAACGGCGACGCGTGGAAGCTCGCCCCGAGCATCGCGAAGCTCGCGGCCGAAGGTCGCGGGTTCAACGGCTGAGCGCGGCTGGCTTCAGCTCACGAATTGAGCGGTGCGGGTTTCCCCCGCATTGCTCGCATCAAACGATAGAGGCGGCGCGGTGATGCGCTTTTGAACGCACGGCAGTGAGCCGGCGCGCCACTTTCGACACTGCAATTGGAGACACGCATGACTGACGCCGTAATCGTATCCACCGCCCGCACGGGCCTCGCCAAATCGTGGCGCGGCGGTTTCAACATGACGCACGGCGCGACGCTCGGCGGCCACGTGACGCAGGCCGCGGTCGAGCGCGCGAAGCTCGATCCGGCGCGCGTCGAGGACGTGATCATGGGTTGCGCGAATCCGGAAGGCGCGACGGGCGGCAATATCGCGCGGCAGATCGCATTGCGCGCGGGCTTGCCGGTCAGCGTGCCGGGCATGACCGTGAACCGTTTCTGCTCGTCGGGATTGCAGACGATCGCGCTTGCGTCGCAGCGCGTGATCGCCGGCGAGGGCGACGTGTACGTCGCGGGTGGCGTCGAGTCGATCTCGTGCGTGCAGAACGAGATGAACCGCCACATGATGACCGACGGCTGGCTCACCGAGCACAAGCCGGAAATCTACTGGTCGATGCTGCAGACCGCCGAGAACGTCGCGAAGCGCTACTCGATCTCGAAGGAACGCCAGGACGAATATGGCGTGCGCTCGCAGCAACGTGCGGCGGCCGCGCTCGAAGCCGGTAAATTCAAGGACGAAATCGTGCCGTTGACGGTGCTCGCCGGCGTCGCCGACAAGGCGAGTGGCCGTCTCTACACGAAAGAAGTGACCGTCAGCAGCGACGAAGGCATTCGCGCCGACACGACGCTCGAAGGCGTGTCGAAGATCCGCACCGCGCAGCCGGGCGGCGTGATCACCGCGGGCAATGCGAGCCAGTTCTCGGACGGCGCATCCGCTTGCGTCGTGATGAACGCGACGCTGGCCGAACGCGAAGGGCTGCAGCCGCTCGGCATATTCCGCGGTTTCGCGGTGGCCGGCTGCGAGCCCGACGAAATGGGCATCGGCCCGGTGTTCGCGGTGCCGAAGCTGTTGAAGAAAGCCGGCCTCAAGGTCGAGGACATCGGGCTGTGGGAGCTGAACGAAGCGTTCGCGGTGCAGGTGCTCTATTGCGCCGACCAACTCGGCATTGCGCACGACCGCCTGAACGTGAACGGCGGCGCGATCGCGGTGGGCCATCCGTACGGCGTGTCGGGAGCGCGGCTCGTCGGCCATGCGCTGATCGAAGGCAAGCGGCGCGGCGTGAAGTTCGTCGTCGTGACGATGTGCATCGGCGGCGGGCAGGGCGCGGCGGGTTTGTTCGAAGTGGTTTGAGCGGCGTGGGCCGGCGTCATTACCAGCCCGTGTCCGACGACGGCAGGCTCAGCGTCCCCTGATCGGTGAATCGCGTCGTACCGGTCACGCCACCCGCGAGCTTGCCGCGCAGAACGTACGGAACCTGTCCCGACTGCGCGGCGCCGGCTAGCGCAAAGGCTTGACGAACCGCGGCGAAAGCCGGCACGGTCAGCGGCACGGTGACGACGGTTTCGCCGAAGCGCGGCACGGTGCCGCTCTGGTCGCTGACGCCGCTCGCGAACGGCTTGCCGTTCAGTTCCAGATCGAGCGACACGCCGTTGAAGCTGACCGCGGAGTCGTTGGGATTCTGCACGCGCAGTTTGACGTTGAAGCGCATCTCCATGCCCTGGCCAGCGATCGGCTCGATGCCCGCCACGTTAACGCGCAACGGGTCGGCACCGAACAGGCCCGCGCAGCCAGCGAGTGTCAGCGTGACAGCGACGACGGCGGCGAACAGGCGCCACACCCGTGAGACCAGGCCCGGCTGCAGCGCGCGAAAGAATGACATGACCTGCACCTCGAACGAACCGGATTGGTCATGCATTGTAACGGGCCGCATGGCGCGCGCAGCGACGTTTCAGGCGGCGCGCCGCCACCGTGTGCGCACGACGCAAGCGAGACGCCGAGCGGCTTGCAGAACGAAACCGCGCGCGCTGTGTTCAGCGTGTGCAGGCAGCACGATGAATGCAGCGCGATCGGCCTGCGTCGCGCGGATCGACACGACGCCACGTTGCGAGGTCACAAAGCGCTCGCCTTCGTGCAACGTGAGCGACGTGAGCGGGGCGTCGTTGCCGAGCCAGGCCAGCGAATGATCGCGGAAGACGAGTTGCAATGCACCTTCGACCGCGATGATCGAACTGCGGGCGCGCAAGTCGTGCAGGGCCATCTGACCGGCGGCAAGATGCGACGCCGCGGTGCAATCCACTTCTGCACCGGGTAACAAGCGATCGTGGTATGGACGCACAGGCATGACCCATTCCTTTAAATCGTTTTCGTGTCACACAGCTTAGGGAGTCCGTCCGGATGAAAACAGGCGCAGCTGTCGACAATCTGAACCGGTACAGTGGTGCGTTTCGTCACGCTGTATCGGTCCGAATCACGTCGATGTGTATCTGTCGCGGCGCGCGGACTATCCGCACCATCGGTTCATGAGCGAACTCCTCTTCACACCGCAAGGTCCCTCGACGGACCGGCCAGCCGAGCGCCAGCCGCTTTACCGGCAACTGGCCGACCAATACCGCCGCGCGATCGGCCACGGCGTGCTGCGCCCGGGCGACCGCATGCCGTCGATGCGCGCGTTCATGCAGCGCCACGGCGTGAGCCTCGCGACGGCGACCGAGAGCTATCGCGAACTGGAACGCGCCGCGCTGATCGACGCCCGGCCGCGCGCCGGCTATTTCGTGCGCGTGTCACCGACGGCTGCGTTGCCCTGCGCCGCCGAGCCCGATCTCGCGATGCAGCCCGGCGCCGCCGCGCAGTTCGTCGGCATTCATTCGGAGATTTCGGCGCTCGTGTCGAAATTTCAGCGCTATCCGCACGCGCTGAATCTCGGCGGCGCGACCGCGTCACCCGATCTCTATCCGACCGATGCGTTGCAAAAGGCCGCGGTGCGCGCGTTGCGCCGGCGACCCACCTTGCTGACCGCCGTCGGACCCGATCAGGGTGATCCGGCGTTGCGCGCGATCATCGCCCGGCGCGCGCTCGAGGCCGGCAGCCAGATCGGCGCGGACGACATCATCATGACGCACGGCGGCGTCGAAGCGATGAACCTCGCGTTGCGCGCGGTGACGCAGCCGGGCGACACGGTCGCGGTCGAATCGCCGTGCTTCTTCGGTTTGCTGCAGGCGCTCGAAAGTCTCGGTCTGCGCGCGCTCGAAATTCCTTCCAGCCCGAGCACCGGCCTCGCGATCGAGGCGCTGGCGTTCGCGCTGCACACGCATCCCGACATCAAGGCGGTCGTGGTGGTGCCGAATCTGCAAAACCCTCTCGGCAGCGTGATGCCCGACGCGCACAAGGCGAGCCTCGTCGAACTGTGCGCGCGCGCCGGCATCGCGCTGATCGAGGACGATCCCTACCGCGAGCTCGTCGATGCCGCGCAGCCGCCCCGCTCGCTGAAGGCGTGGGACACCGATGGCACTGTGATCCATTGCACATCGTTCAACAAGACGCTGGCGCCTGGCATGCGCGTCGGCTGGATCAACGGTGGCCGGTGGCATCCGCGCATCGGTATGCTGAAGTTCGCGCAGTCGCGCCACAACGAGCAGTTGTCGCAAGTCGTGCTCGCCGGGTTCCTGGAGACGAGCGCGTACGAGCGCCATTTGCGGCGTTTGCGCGAGAGCTTGCAGCTGCGGCGCGAGCGGATGGCCGCGGCGGTGGCGGCATCGTTTCCCGACGGCACGCGGTTCACGCCGCCGCGCGGCGGGATGTTTTTCTGGATCGAATTGCCGCGCCACGTATCGTCGTCGGCTTTATTCGACGCCGCGTTGCATGACGGTATTCGCATCATGCCGGGCACGGTATTTTCGAACGCCGGGCGTTTCGATCACTTCATTCGGCTCAGCTGTCCGGGTGCGGATCTGGATCTGACCGACGAAGCGGTGCGCAGACTAGGGCGCCTCGCGGCACGGATGGCGGCCCATGCGTCAACGCGATAGCGGGTATCATTTCCCGCCATAGGCTCGACACGCGCCGTCGGCTACGAAATCAGATATCTGAGCCATGACCGATCCATCCACCTCATCCAGAACGGGCCATGCATCGTTGCCCGAAAGTCCCTTCATCGACCGTCTCGGCGCACAGTTGTTGTCGGCCGCCGACGGCGTCAGCGAAGTCGTGCTGCCGTTGCAACGCGATCACATGAACACGTGGGACGTCGCGCATGGCGGCGTCACGATGACGCTCGCCGACGTCGCGCTCGCGATGGCCGCGCGCAGTCTCGCCGGCGACGGCGTCGGCGTCGTCACCGTCGAGATGAAGGTCAACTTCATGCAGCCGGGACGCGGCGAGTTGCGCGCGACCGGCCGCGTGCTGCATCGCTCGACGACGATGGCCTATTGCGAAGGCGAGATCCGCGACAGCGAAGGCCACTTCGTCGCGAAAGCGCTCGGCACCTTCAAATACATGCGCCGCCTCGCGGTGGGCCGCGACGTCACGCGGCAGCGTCTGCGCAGCGACCCGGCGGCGAAGCCCGGTCCGAGCGACTGAGCGGCCAACAACCCAAGGAGACGACCGCATGACCCAGATCAATCGCCAATTGCTGCTGGTTTCGCGCCCCCAAGGCGAAGCCACGCCCGATAACTTCAAGCTCGTCGAAACGCCGCTCGCGCCGCTCGCCGACGGCGAAGTACGGGTGCGCAACCACTATCTGTCGCTCGATCCGTATATGCGCGGACGCATGAACGACAGCAAGTCATACGCGGCGCCGCAGCCGCTGAACGAAGTGATGATCGGCGGCACGGTCGGCGAGGTCGTCGAGACGAGGAATCCGAAGTTCGCGGTCGGCGACAAGGTCGTCGCGATGTTCGGCTGGCAGGAGTACGGCACCTCGAATGGCACGGGCATGCAGAAGGTCGACGACACGCATGTGCCGCTGTCGGCGTATCTCGGGCCGGTCGGCATGCCGGGCGTCACCGCATGGTACGGGCTGAACCGCATCATCGCGCCGAAGGCCGGCGAGACGGTGGCCGTCAGCGCGGCGAGCGGCGCGGTGGGCAGCGTGGTCGGTCAGCTCGTGAAGGCGGCGGGCGCGCGCGCGGTCGGCATCGCGGGCGGCGCGGACAAGTGCCGCTATGTGGTCGAGACGCTCGGCTTCGACGCGTGCGTCGACTACAAGGCCGGTAACCTGTACCAGGACCTGAAGGCCGTCACGCCCGACGGTGTCGACGGCTGCTTCGAGAACGTCGGCGGCGACGGGCTCGACGCGACGCTCGCGCGCATGAACGCGTTCGGGCGCATCGCATTGTGCGGCTTCATCGCGGGCTATGACGGCCAGCCGCTGCCGCTCAAGCATCCATCGCTGATGCTGACGCAGCGGCTGCTCGTGCAGGGCTTCATCGTCAGCGAACACATGGACGTGTGGCCCGAGGCGCTCAAGCAGCTCGGCACGCTCGTCGCGCAGAAGAAGCTGCACTATCGCGAGACGATCGCGCAAGGGCTCGAAGCCGCGCCCGAGGCGTTCATCGGCTTGCTGAAGGGCCGTAACTTCGGCAAGCAACTGGTCAGGCTGATCTGAGCGCGACGTCATCATGCAACGGCAAGCCGCCACGCAACCAGGGAGTCACAGGATGTTCGAATTCGCGGGCAAAGTGGCGGTGATCACCGGCGCGGGCAGCGGCTTTGGCCGCGCGTTCGCGCACAAGGGCGCGGCGCTCGGCATGAAGCTCGTACTCGCGGACGTCAACGCCGACCAGCTCGCGCAAACCGTCGACGCATTGCGCGAAACCGGCGCCGACGCGATCGGCGTGCCGACCGACGTATCGAACGCCGCGCAGGTCGAGGCGCTCGCGCAGGCGGCGCTCGCCGCGTTCGGCAAGGTCCACGTTCTGTTCAACAACGCTGGCGTCGGCACCGGCGGCTTCCTGTGGGAAAGCTCGGCGAACGACTGGTCGTGGGTGTTCGGCGTCAACGTGATGGGTGTCGCGCACGGCGTGCGCGCGTTCGCGCCGATCATGCTCGCGCAGAAGGAGCCCGCGCATATCGTCAATACGGCGTCGGTGGCGGGGCTGCTGGCGCCGCCGGCAATGGGCATCTACAACGCGTCGAAGCATGCGGTGGTGGCGCTGACCGAGACGCTGTATCACGACCTGAAGCTCGCGCAGGCCGGCGCGGGCGGCGAGGTCGGCTGCTCGCTGCTGTGTCCCGCCTTCGTGCCGACCGGCATCGCGGATGCCGAGCGCGCGCGTCCCGAGGAGTTGCGCAACGCGGGCCGGCCGACGCGCTCGCAGATCGCGGCCGGCAAGCAGTTGCAGCGCGCGGTGCAGTCGGGCAAGCTCACGGCCGACGACGTCGCCGACATCGCGTTCGAGGCGATCGCCGCGCGGCGTTTCTATATCATCACGCATCCGGGCATCATGGCGACCGTGAAGCTGCGTCACGAGGATATCGAGCAGTTGCGCGAGCCATCCGATCCGATGTCGCTGAAGCCCGAGGTGAAGAATGCACAGTAGCGGCCGGCTGCGTGGCCGGTGCGCTGGCTCCTGACAATAATTGGCGCACTGCGCGCCGCCCGATGCGCGACGCGCACCACGTTGCCAAAACCATGCCGCTGAATCCCACGATCGAGCAGGTGCTCGACATGATCGCGCGGGCCAAACGCCCGCAGTACCACCAGATGAGCGCGCAAGCGGCGCGCGCGTCGTACGAGAAAAGCGCGCCGATCCTCGAGATCGCGAGCGCGCCGATGTTCTCCGTCGAAGATCTGCGCGTGCCGACGCGCGACGGCGCGACGATCCGCGTGCGCCTCTACTGCCCGGTCGAGCCGGGCTGGGCCGAGCCGCTGCCTGCCTTCGTGTACTACCACGGCGGCGGCTTCACGGTCGGCAGCGTCGATACGCACGATGCGCTGTGCCGGATGTTCGCGCGCGACGGCCAGTGCGCGGTGCTGTCAGTCGATTACCGGCTCGCGCCCGAGCACAAGTTTCCGACCGCTGTCGACGATGCCTTCGACGCCCTTAGCTGGCTGCACGCGCACGCGGCCGAATTCGGCATCGACGGCACGCGGCTCGCGGTGGGCGGCGATAGCGCGGGCGGCACGCTCGCGACGGTTTGCGCGGTGCTCGCGCGCGACGCCGGCATCGCGCTCGCGCTGCAATTGCTGATTTATCCGGGCACGACCGGCCATCAGCAGACCGACTCGCACTCGCGCCTCGCCGACGGCTTCCTGCTGTCGGGCGACACGATCCAGTGGTTCTTCGAGCAATACGTGCGAGATAGCGGCGATCGCGACGACTGGCGTTTCGCGCCGCTCGACAGCGAGCGCGGTGCGCCGGATTTTCGTGGCGTCGCGCCCGCGTGGATCGCGACCGCCGAATACGATCCGCTCGGCGACGAGGGCGATGCGTATGCGGAGAAACTCCGTGCGCTCGGCAATCCGGTCACGCTCAAACGCTACGCCGGCATGATCCACGAGTTCTTCAAGATGGGCGGCTTCGTGCCCGAAGTCGCGCAGGCGCATGCGGACGCCGCGGCGGCGTTGCGCTCGGCATTCGGCATCGGGTGAGGGCGGTGATCGCGAAGCGATGAGCGGCCGGCGGCGAATGCGCCGGCCAGGCGGTGCTCAAACGATCACGCCACGCTCATCCGGTCGCGCTCGACATTGAACGCGAAGCTGCGCTCGAAATCGCCGGGCCGCACGATCCGGTGCGAGCCGTTGTCGTCGCTGCGCTCGGCGACCGCGACGCCGATCACGTCGCCATAGGCGGCGACGCGCAACGCGGTGGTGCTGCGCGTGCCATAGTCCGGCGATTCGATGAACGCCGCCGACAGCACGCGTTCGCGTTCGAGCGGAATACCGGTCGACGGCAATTCGTCGTCGCGCGCGAGCCGCGGATCGCGCATCAGATCGATCAGGCGTTCGAGCGGCGGCATCGGATCGCGCGCGAGCAGCGTGCCGAGCTCGCCGCGCTTTTTGACCAGCTTCGGCCACGCGGTATCGAGCACCGCGTTCGAGATGCCGTGCGTGCCCGGCGCGAGCAGCGCGGGGCCGCTGTTTGCGTCGACGGCGCCGCGATTGCAGTACCACGCGAGCTCGCGACGTGTCCAGTCGCCGACCAGCAGATTGAAGCCGTTGTAGATGTCGCCTTTTTGCGCGACGTGCCGCAGATACGCGAGCGGCGTCTCGTGCGGATTGCCGTCGGCGTCGCGCGCGGCGCTCGTGAGCCAGTCGCTGACGAGCGTGCCGCGGGTCGGCGCATCGGCGCGCATTTCGCCCGGCGCGCGGTAATTGGTCAGCGCGGCGAAGCGGCCGTCGCGCGACAAGCCGAGCCACGTGCCGCCGCCCACGAGGTCGCGGCCCCCCAGCACCTCCGGCGCGTCGCGCCACCAGCCGATCGGCTCGGCCGTGCGGCGGAAGAACTCGTCGCGATTCGCGGCGAGCGTGAACAGCGGACCATCGAGCGCATCAGGTCGCCAGTCGAAAACGATCAGGCACATCGGGGAGCATCTCCCGTTCAGAGCATGGGGCGGCCGCCTGATGCAGCGACGCAGGCGGCAAACGAAAGCGGCAAAAAACAGACGAGAATAAAGCAGCCAATAAAAAACGGCGCCCGATTGCGCCGCTTCTTACCCTCTCCAACGATCAGACTTCGGCCGGCAGACCGTAGGGCAGCGTCAGGAAGCGCAGCGCCGGGCCGTCGGCCGCGCCGAGATGTACGCTGCCGCTGTCGAGCGCCGTGAGCTTGGTCTCGACCAGCAGATCGACGCCGCCGCCTTGCGCCGATGACGCGTTGACGATCATCCCGCACGGCTGGCCCGGATCGTCCGAGTGGAACAGCTCGGTGCCGGGCCGCACCGTGTCCAGCTCGCCGGCGACGTTGGCGAGCGACGTGCGCCGCTTGATCGTGCCGCGATACTGGCTGCGCGCGACCACTTCCTGACCCGGATAGCAGCCTTTGCGGAAATTGACCGCGCCGAGCACGTCGAAGTTGACCATTTGCGGCACGAACTGCTCGACGACCGGCTGCGTGATGCGCGGCTCGCCCGCGCGGATGTCGAGCCAGTCCCACACGGCCGGCGACACGCGCTTCAGCCTGCCGTCGAGCGACGGCAGCAGCGCTTCGATCTGCGCCTTCGGGCCGATCCACAGATAGCGCAGGCGCGCCAACGCATCGGGCACGCGGATCAGCGTGCCCGCTGTGCCGTCGACCTGCACGTGCACACCGTCGGGCAGCGCGTCGAACACGCCGGACAGCGCGCCGCGCACGTCGCCCGCGAGACCGACCACCGCGAACTCGCCGCTCGCGTCGGCGAGCCTGGCCTTTGCGCGCAGCACGAACATCGACAACCGCTTTTGTACCGCGGCCTGCACGTCTTTCGATACCAGTAGGCGGATCGTATCGCCGCTGCGCCAACTGAGGAACGACGCGAGCAGCCGGCCCTTGGCCGAGCAGTAGCCGGCGAGGCGCGCGTTCGCGGCGTCGAGATGCTGGACGTCGTTGGTCAACTGGGCGTGCAGGAAGCTCGCCGCGTCGTCGCCGGTCGTGTCGATCACGCCGAACTGCGACAGCGGCATGTACGCGCCATGCTCGAGCACGGCGGTGAATTCTTCGGCCGACGGGCGCGGCAGGATGGGCAGGGCGGCGGGCGCCGCCGCGGCGGGAGTGAGACCGGAAGCGTTACCTGAGGTGTTCACGAGCGGTGTGTTCATGGATTCCGGGAACAGTCAATTCTGACTTTGGCTAAGGCAAACAGTTATTATATTCAGTCCAACCCTGTCACGTTTCGCATGTCCCTTCTGAAGAAATGTTTCGCCGCCGGCGCGCTCGTCGTTGTGCTGGCCGCGGCGGCCATCACCGCTGGATATTACTGGGCCACCCGCCCGCTCGAATTGACCCCGGCGCAACTCGACGTCACCGTCAAGCCGCACAGCAGCCTGCGCAGCGTCGCGCTGCAGCTCAATCGCGGCGGCGTGCCGGTCGAGCCCGAGCTGTTCATCGCGATGACGCGCTTGCTCGGGCTGCAAAGCGAGCTGAAGTCCGGCAATTATGAGTTCAAGAGCGGCATCACGCCCTACGAGGTGCTGCAGAAAATCGCGCGCGGCGACGTCAACGAATATGTGGCGACGATCATCGAAGGCTGGACCTTCAAACATATGCGCGCTGAACTCGACGCCAATCCCGCGCTGAAGCACGACACGCTCGGCATGAGCGACGCCGATCTGATGAGCGCGATCGGCGCGCCCGAGGCGTCGATCGGCAACGGCGAAGGGCTGTTTTTCCCGGATACCTACCTGTTCGACAAGGGCACCAGCGACCTCGACATCTATCGCCGCGCGTACCGTCTGATGCGCGTGCGTCTCGACGAGGCGTGGCTCTCGCGCGCGCCGAATCTGCCGTATAAGTCCCCGTACGACGCGCTGACGATGGCGTCGATCGTCGAAAAGGAAACCGGCAAGGCGTCCGACCGGGCGCTCGTCGCCGCGGTGTTCGCCAACCGTCTGCGCGCCGGCATGCCGCTACAGACCGACCCGACCGTGATCTACGGAATGGGCGACAGCTACGCCGGCCACATCAGGAAGAAAGACCTGCAGACCGACACTCCATACAATACCTACACGCGGATGGGCCTACCGCCGACGCCGATCTCGCTGCCGAGCGTCGCGTCGCTGCAGGCGGCGATGAACCCGGCGCAAAGCAACGCGCTGTACTTCGTGTCGCGCGGCGACGGCAGCAGCATCTTTTCTGACACCCTCGGCGAACACAACAAGGCCGTGGACAAATACATTCGAGGGCAATGATGGCGCGCGGCAAATTCATTACGTTTGAAGGCATCGACGGCGCGGGCAAGACCACCCATCTGGGCTGGTTCCGCGAACGGCTCGAGGCGAAGCTCGCGCCGAGCGGCCGCTCGGTCGTGATGACGCGCGAGCCGGGCGGCACGCCGCTCGGTGAACAGATCCGCGAAATCGTGCTGCATCAGAAGATGGATCTCGAAACCGAGGCGCTGTTGATGTTCGCGCTGCGCCGTCAGCATCTGGCCGAGGTGATCGAGCCGGCGCTCGCGCTCGGCGATTGGGTGCTGTCCGACCGTTTTACCGACGCCACTTTCGCCTACCAGGGCGGCGGCCGCGGCTTGCCGCGCGACAAGCTGGAGACGCTCGAGCGCTGGGTGCAGGGCGGTTTCCAGCCGGATTTGACCGTGCTGTTCGATTTGCCGGCCGCCGTCGCCAACGAGCGGCGCAGCGCAGCGCGCAATCCGGATCGTTTCGAGAGCGAGTCGGCGGCGTTTTTCGAGCGCACGCGCGCCGAATACATGCGCCGCGCCGAAGAAGCGCCATATCGATTCGCTATCATCGACTCTTCGCTGAGCATCGTTCGAATTCAGAAGCAGCTTGAGGAGTTGATTACAACCCTATGATTCTAAATAGATATAACCGCTTCTTATAATCTCGGGCGAAGTTCACTCGACATCTGAAGTAGCGCCAACAACCGATTGATTCAAAAAGACAAACGATGATCTATCCGTGGCAAGCCGATGACTGGAATCGCCTGCAGCAGCTGCACGGCCACTGGCCGCACGCATTGTTGCTGCACGGCCAGGCGGGCATCGGCAAGCTGCGTTTCGCGCAGCACCTCGCGCAGGGTCTGCTGTGCGAGGCGCCGCAACCGAACGGCGAGCCGTGCGGCGCGTGCGTGGCCTGCAACTGGTTCGCGCATGGCAATCATCCCGACTACCGCATCGTCGTGCCGGAGGCACTCGCCGCCGAAGCCGGCCTCGCGAACGGCGCCGACGACAAGGCCGAAAAAGCCGATGGCGACGAAGGCAAGAAGACCCGCACGCCGAGCAAGGAAATCAAGATCGAACAGATCCGCGGTCTGCTCGACTTCGTCGGCGTCGGTTCGCATCGCGGCGGCGCGCGCGTCGTCGTGCTGTATCCGGCCGAGGCGCTCAACGTCGCGGCCGCCAACGCGTTGCTGAAGACGCTGGAAGAGCCGCCCGCGGGCGTCGTGTTCCTGATGGTGTCGGCGCGCGTCGACCGTTTGCTGCCGACCATCATCAGCCGCTGCCGTCAGTGGCCGATGAGCGTGCCCGCGCCGGACACCGCCGCGCAATGGCTGGCCGCGCAAGGCGTCGACGACGCCCGCGCGCTGCTCGCCGAGGCGGGTGGCGCGCCGCTCGCCGCGCTCGCGCTCGCCAGCGACGAAAACCGTCCGCTGCGCGACTGGACGCTCAAGCAGCTCGCGGCCGGCGCCGGGTGTGACGCATTCGCATGCGGCGAGGCCTTGCAGAAGCTGCCGGTGCCGCTCGTGCTCGGCTGGCTGCAGCGCTGGATGTACGATCTGCTCGCGCAGCGCACCGGCGGCGCGCCGCGCTATTTCCTGCAGGCGTCAGCCGCACTCACCCGCTGCGCCACCCAGGCCGACGCCAATGCATTCGCGCGTTTTCTGCGCACCGTCACGCGCCAGCGCGCGGTCGAGAACCATCCGTTGAACGCGCGGCTCGTGTTCGAGGAACTGTTCATCGGCTATCGCGCGCTGTTTGCGTGAGCCCGCAGCCGGACAGCCTTCCGTCTTTTTCATTCAAGCCAACCCGCCATGAGCCTCTTCTACCGCGACGCCACGCTCGACGATCTGCCCGCGATCGTCTCCATCTACAATTCGACGATCCCGTCGCGCCAGGTCACCGCGGACCTCGAGCCGGTCAGCGTCGAAAGCCGGCATAGGTGGTTTCATGCGCACGGCCCGCAGAAGCGGCCGCTGTGGGTGGTCGAAGATCCGAAGCAGGCGGGCCGCGTGATCGCGTGGCTCAGCTTTTCCGATTTTTATGGCCGGCCGGCTTATCAGCGCACCGCCGAAGTCAGCATCTATCTCGACGAAAGCGCGCGCGGCCAGGGACTCGGCAAGCGACTGCTGGCGGCGTCGCTCGACGCGGCACCGGGTCTAGGCATCGATACGGTGCTCGGCTTCGTGTTCGGTCACAATGAAGCGAGCGTGCGGCTGTTCCGCGGCTTCGGCTTCGAGGCATGGGGCACGCTACCGCGCGTCGCGGTGCTGGATGGCGTCGAGCGCGATCTGGTGATTCTTGGCAAGCGTCTTGCGCACGCCGGTTGAGCACGCTGCGCAAGCAGCGCTACCTGAGCTGTCCCAAGCGGCCCCGGCCACGCCATCGCCCAGCCGCAAGCCCCTTTTTCGCAGGACCTGACCATGTTTGTCGATTCGCACTGCCACATCAACTTCGAAGGACTCGCGGACCGTCTGCCGCAAGTGCTCGAAAACATGCGCAGCCATTCGGTCTCGCACGCGTTGTGCGTGTCGGTGGATCTTGAAACGCTGCCGTCGGTGCTGGACATCGCCAGCCGCTATGACAACGTGTACGCGTCGGTCGGCGTGCATCCGGACCACGAGCACATGCGCGAGCCGAGCGTAGCCGAGCTGGTTGAGCTGGCCGGGCACCCGAAGGTCGTCGCGATCGGCGAAACCGGGCTCGATTACTACCGCCTCGAGGGCCGCTCGATCGCCGACATGGAGTGGCAGCGCGAGCGCTTTCGCACGCACATCCGCGCCGCGCACGCGACCAGCAAGCCGTTGATCATTCACACCCGCTCGTCGTCGGAAGATACGTTGCGCATCATGGCCGAGGAGCGCGCCGGCGTGCCGGGCGGCGTCATGCATTGCTTCACCGAACCGTGGGCCATCGCCGAGCAGGCGCTCGCGCAGAATTTTTACATTTCGCTGTCGGGCATCGTCACGTTCAAGAGCGCGACCGATGTGCAGGACGTCGCGCGTCGCGTGCCGCTCGACCGTCTGCTGATCGAAACCGACTCGCCGTATCTCGCGCCGGTGCCGTATCGCGGCAAACCGAATGAACCTGCGTACGTCAGTTATGTCGGACGCTTCATCGCGCAGCAGCGCGAGATGCCGGACGAGGCGCTGGCCGCCGCCACTACGCAAAACTTCTTCAGACTGTTCGGACTCGCCGCGCCGGACGGAGTCTGAGCTAGAAAACAGAGTAACATCAAAGGGATAGGAAGATTTCCTAAAGTACCATATGAAAAAAATTTCGACGTCGTCCGCTGATTTCCAACCGCTGTCCGCCGGATCGGCCGCCCGGGCTCTCGCGCCGGCGCGCCGTCTCGCGTGCGCCGCCGCGCTCGCGTGCGCGGCGCTCGTCGCGGTGCCCGCGCATGCGGCGCCGATCGACTCGCTGATCAAGTCGGTCAAGTTCGACGACGTCGACGGCGTCAACAAGCTGCTCGCGAAGGGCATGGACCCGAACAGCGTCGACAATCAGGGCATCCCGCTGCTCGTGATCGCCGCGCGCGAGAAATCCGACAAGGTCGCGGCCGCGTTGCTCGCGAATCCGAAGACCGATATCGAGATTCAGGACAAGGCCGGCGAAAACGCGCTGATGATGGCGTCGCTGGTCGGCGACCTGAACTTCGTCAATCTGCTGATCGCGAAGGACGCCGAAGTCAACAAGAAGGGCTGGGCGCCGCTGCACTACGCGGCCGCGAACGGCCACGACGACATCGTCAAGGTGCTGCTCGACCACTCGGCCTACGTCGACGCGGGCTCGCCGAACGGCACCACGCCGCTGATGATGGCCGCGCGCGGCGGCCACGTTTCCACCGTCAAGCTGCTGCTCGACAATGGCGCGGACCTGTCGGTGAAAAACCAGATCGGTATGACCGCGCTCGATTTCGCCAAGACCTATAAGGAGCCGGACGTCGTCGAAGGGCTCACGGCGCGCATGCAGCAGACGCAGCAGCAGAAGCAATGACGTTTTGTCGGCAGGCGGCGCGGTGCGCCCGCGAGGCGTCAGGCGCCTCGCCATGCCGCGCCGCTTTGCAGCCGTTTTGGCCGAGCCGCGCGGCAGCCGGCCTGCTGCCGCCGCGTAAAACAGTGCAGAATGACGACTTTGGCGCGCCGCGTAGCGCGCCGTCCGGACGCGGCAGAAAGACCGCGTGAATAAACCACCCTGGAAAGGAACACCATGCTGCGGGCTTTGATTTTCGCCGGCGCGCTTGCCTTGCCGCTTTCGGCAGCCGCGTTTACGGGAGGCGACCTCAACAAGCTGTGCACCAAGACGGACGTGGCTTCGCGTAGCGCCTGCGCGGCCTACATCGAAGGCGCGGCCGACGGCATCTTCAACACGATCGACGCGATCGGTGGCACCACCGGTCCGCGCGTCGGCCAGTACTTCTGCCTGCCGCCGGATGCGCGCTCGGCGCAGTTGACCGACGCGGTGCGCAAGTACATCGCCGAGAACCCGAACGCCGCGGGCTACAACGCAAGCACGGCGATTTCGCTGGGTCTCGGCAAGGCGTTTCCCTGCAAGAGCGACGGCTGATCGATAACCGCGGGGCATCGAAGAACCCGTTGTAACACCCAGGCGCCGTCGTGCGCCCCGGATGTCAGTAGTCGCGCAGGCGCGCCGCCGCTCATCGAGCCCGGAGGAAGATGCCCGTTATGCCTACTATCGACGACTTCTACCGCGTGGCGGCCGCGCCGCTGCATACGTGGCTCGGCACGCTGATCGTGACGGCCATCGTGGCGATCGTGGCGATCGGCATTCACCGCTTCGGCGCGCGCGTCGTGAAGCGTCTCGCGCGGCCGCACGCGCTGACGAGCGTCGTGCTGCGCTACATCGACAAGCCGTCGCTGTTCGCCCTCGTGATCCTCGCGTTCGCGTGGGTCTGGTCCGAGGCGCCCGACACCCTCAATTTCATCGAACCGGTGCGCGACATCACCGGCATCGCGCTGATCGCCGCGCTGACGTGGCTGTCGGTGCGCTCGGCCGCGGCGATCGGCGAAGCGATCATCCGCGCCCATCCGCTCGATTCCTCCGATAACCTGCAGGCGCGCCGCATCCATACGCAGGCGCGCGTGCTCGCGCGCTCGGTGATGATCGTGATCGTGATCATCGGTGTCGGCGGTGCGCTGATGACCTTGCCCAACGTGCGGCAGATCGGAGCGAGCCTGCTGGCGTCGGCCGGTGTCGCCGGTCTGGTCGCCGGTATCGCGGCGCGGCCGGTGCTCGGCAACCTGATCGCCGGTTTGCAGATCGCGCTGTCGCAACCGATCCGCCTCGACGACGTCGTCGTGATCCAGAACGAGTGGGGGCGCATCGAGGAGATCACCGGCACGTACGTGTCGGTGCGGTTGTGGGACCAGCGCCGTCTGATCGTGCCGCTGCAATGGTTTATCGAAAATCCGTTCTCGAACTGGACCCGCAGCAGCTCGCAGATCATCGGCACCGTGTTCCTGTTCGTCGATTACCGGATGCCGCTCGCGCCGCTGCGCGAGGAGCTCGCCCGCATCGTCGAGAACGCGCCCGAGTGGGACCGCCGCGTGCAGGTACTGCAGGTGACGGACTGCACCGAGCGCGCGATGCAGTTGCGCGCGCTCGTCAGCGCGCCCGATTCCGGCCTTGCGTGGGATCTGCGCTGCCGTGTGCGCGAAGGGCTGCTCGATTTCGTTCATCGGCATTACCCGGAATACCTGCCGCGGGCGCGTGCCGAGGTGTCGGCGGAGCTGGAGACCGGTGGCGCTGGCCCGAGCGACTGGCTGCCGCGCAGCCGCCAGACGCCAGCCGGCAGCACCGCCGCGCATACCGAAGCCGATCCGGTGGCGAACCGCATCGACCGCACTGGCGCGGGCGAGGTCGCGCAGAAGGCTAAGGAGCAGGCTTAGCCGGGCGTTGCGGATCGCGTCGCGCGTGGCGACTGGCGACCGCCCTCGGCAAGCCCGGCGATGCGCGGGCACGCCGATTGCTATTAACGGGCGCGCCACGACTGCTCAGGCGTCGCGGCGCATCGCATCGCATCGCAAGAATGACGGAGGACATGCACTATGGGCCGATTGATCGTCGTGTCGAATCGGGTCGCGACGCCGACGGAGACCAAGGGATCGGCGGGTGGACTCGCGGTCGGCGTCTTCGGCGCGCTGAAGGATGCAGGTGGCGTCTGGTTCGGCTGGAGCGGCGACGTAGTCAGCGAAACGGTCGCCAACGCGGGGCCGATGCTCCAGCAGGACGGCGCGGTGACCTTCGCAACCGTCGGCCTCACGCGCAAGGACTACGACCAGTACTACCGCGGCTTCTCGAACGCGACGCTGTGGCCGGTATTCCACTACCGCAACGACCTCGCGCGCTACGAGCGCGAGGAGTACGCGGGCTACCGGCGCGTCAACGCGTGGCTCGCTCACAAGCTGGTCAAGCTGCTCGAACCCGACGACATCATCTGGATTCACGACTACCATCTGATCCCGTTTGCCGAGGCGCTGCGCAGCGAGGGCGTGACGAACCGCATCGGTTTCTTCCTGCATATTCCGTTTCCCGCGCCGCAGATCCTGCTCAACATTCCGCCGCACGAGGAACTGGTGAAGTCGCTGTCGTGCTACGACCTGCTCGGCTTCCAGACCGCCACCGACCAGCAGGCATTCCACGATTACGTGACGCGTCACGCGCGCGGCACGGTGAGTGCGGACGGCATCGTCGAGGCGTTCGGGCGCAAGCTGCGCACCGGCGTCTACCGGATCGGCGTATTCCCCGACGAAATCGCCGAGCAGGCCAAGCGCTACGAAAGCCGCCAGCACGTGCTCGAGCTGAAGCAAAGCCTCGAGGGGCGCAAGCTGATCATGAGCGTCGACCGGCTCGACTATTCGAAGGGACTGGTCGAGCGCTTTCGCGCGTTCGAGTTGCTGCTCGAACGCTCGCCCGAATGGCGCGGCAACGTCACGCTCGTGCAGATCGCGCCGCCTACGCGCTCGGACGTCGCGACCTATCAGAAGATCCGCCAGGATCTCGAATACGAGGCCGGGCGCATCAACGGCCGCTACTCGGGGCTCGACTACACGCCGATCCGCTATCTGAACCAGCAGTACGACCGCTGGAAGCTGATGTCGCTGTTTCGGGAGTCGCAGATCGGCTTCGTCACGCCGCTGCACGACGGCATGAACCTCGTCGCGAAGGAGTACGTGGCCGCGCAGAATCCCGACGATCCCGGCGTGCTCGTGCTGTCGATTTTCGCGGGCGCGGCCGCCGAGCTCTCTGGCGCGCTGCTCGTCAATCCGCACGATGCGATCGGCATGTGCGAGGCCTTGCAACGCGCGCTGCAAATGCCGCTCGACGCTCGCCAGCGGCGTCACGAAATCAACATGGCCGCGCTGCGTGAGAACGATCTCGGGGTGTGGCGCGACAGCTTCCTCAGGGATTTGCGCAGCGTGCCCGTGCGCGGGTCGGGCGAGGGCGGCGGCCACAAATGACGGGGCGGCGACGGCCCCAAAGCCCGCGCAAGCCGGCGCGCGGCCGCGTGTCACCGGATGTAAGCCGCTTGTAACAGCACCGAGCAATTGCAAGACCTGCGGCTTTTCGACAGAGGCCAGGGAATAATTCCCTTAGCGACGATGCATGCGACGCTTAGGGACCGCGCGCATTGTTCCGACGTCATGGCGCTGTCATACTCGGCGTCGCCGACGGCATCGCGATTGCGCGCCAGCCGCCGGCTCACGGAGACACAATATGAAGATTGCGCAGATCGCCCCGCTGACCGAATCGGTGCCGCCGAAGCTCTACGGCGGCACGGAGCGCGTCGTGTCGTACATCACCGAAGCGCTGGTCGAGCAGGGCCACGACGTGACGCTGTTCGCAAGCGGCGACTCCGTCACGAGCGCGAAGCTCGAAGCGGTGTGGCCGCGCGCGCTGCGGCTCGATCCGGGCATTCGCGACCGCATCGCGCCGCATATGCTGTTGATGGAACTCGTGCGCCGCCAGGCCGAAGAGTTCGACGTGCTGCATTTCCACCTCGACTACTACTCGTTCTCGGTATTCAAGCGGCAGGACACGCCGTTCGTCACGACGATGCACGGCCGGCTCGATCTGCCCGAGCAGCAGCCGGTGTTCGACACGTTCAACACCGCGCCCGTGATCTCCATTTCGAACGCTCAGCGTCATCCGCTGCCGCAGGCGCGCTGGCTCACCACCGTCTATCACGGCCTGCCGGCGCAGCTCTATACGCCGCAACCGGTCGAGCAGAAGTACCTCGCGTTTCTCGGCCGGATTTCGCCGGAAAAGCGCGTCGATACGGCGATCCGCATCGCGGGCCGCTGCGGCATGCCGATCCGTATCGCCGCCAAGGTCGATGCGGCCGACCGCGAGTACTTCGAGCGCGATATCCGGCCGTTGCTCGATCTGCCGTACGTCGAGTACATCGGCGAGATTGCCGATCATCAGAAGGCCGAGTTTCTGTCGGGCGCGCATGCGCTGCTGTTTCCGATCGACTGGCCGGAGCCGTTCGGTCTGGTGATGATCGAGGCGATGGCTTGCGGCACGCCGGTGATCGCGTTCAACCGCGGCTCGGTGCCCGAAGTGCTCGAAGAGGGCGTGACCGGGTTCATCGTGGAGGACGAGATCGGCGCGGTGGCGGCCGTGAACCGGCTGGACAAGGTGTCGCGCGCGGGCGTGCGGCGGCGTTTCGAGGAGCGCTTCACGTCGCACCGGATGGCGCGTGAGTATGTGGAGGCCTATCAGTTGGTGATTCGCGCACAGAAGCGCTCGAGGTTCAAAGTGGTCGATTCGTCGGGCCGTTGACGCGGGATCATTGGGACGTGTCGAAGCGAAGGACGGCGGTGCGCGATGCGCGGCGCCGTTTTTTTTGCGCGCGAGTTTTTCCGTTCCCGAGCGTCGGCATCGGCATACAAAACAAAAAGACCGCGCGACGACCCGCACAGGGTCCACCGCGCGGCCTTCGCCGCGATGCGCGCGCAAGTGATCAGTGAAGCGCGCCGATGAGCGCGCTCAGATCTTCAGCCGCGTGACCTTCGTGCCTTGCAGCGAGACGTCGCCCATCAGGCCCGCGTTCGTCAACACGAAAACCTGCACCGGCGCGGTGGCCGTGGTCGTGTCGACGGCGCCATTCGCGCCGATCTTCACGAGCGCGACCGATGCATCGACGCCGGCCGACCAGCCGTTCGCGTTGCGGAATTTGTCGAGCGAATCCTGCGTCATGAACAGGAAGATGATCGCCTTCGACTGCGCGCCCGCCTGCAGGCCGAACGAGCCCGACGCGGTGCTGTAATAGCCGACCGTCGCGCCGCCCACCCGCAATGCGCCTTCGCCATACTGGCCGCCGACGATCAAGCCCGCCTGCAGCACCGACGGGAACACCAGCACGCCGCGCGCCTTCGACACCAGCTCGCGCGAGCCCGGCACGGTCGTGAATAGCTTGGACAGCGTGCCATCGACGCTGGCGTCGATCGACTGTCGTTTCGAGGCGTCGACATGAGCATTGTCCGGCGTGTTGCCCGTCGTCGTGCAGCCGGCGAGTGCAAGGCCTCCGAAAGCAAGCGCAGCGGTCGTCTTCAACATGAAGTGTCGTCTTTGCATCGTTTTTCTCCGTCATGGATCCGGGGCGCAACCGTGGTGGTGTCGCCTGGTTGCCTTTGAGTTATAACACAGGCTGGTGCAAAAGGCGCGTTGCGTGACAACGCGAAAAGCCTTATGGGACAAGGGTTTGGGCCTGATCGCAAGAGATCTTCACAGTAAATTTGACCGGTCTTGCGCGCGACTTCGGAGCACGCGTCGAGCGACGATCTGAGGGGCGACGCGGAACAGCGCCCGAGCCGCGGCGATTGTGGAGACGCTTCGGCGCGGCCGCACGATGCGCCGTTTTTTACCGATTTTCGTCTCGCGCGGCGGCCCATCGACATGGCAGTGAGAGTGTTGTGTCGGCGCAGCAAATTGCGGCGAAGTGCAAGCGGCGCGGCCGCCGCTCACCCGTGATTCGCCGGACTCTTGACCGCCGGCGGGCGCCGCAGCGCGCGGCGCACCATGCCGATGATCGCGCCGATCGCGAACAGGATAGCCGCCGGCACGATCCAATAGCCGACGAACGCGTGCCACAGATAGGCGAATAGCGTCGAGCGGCGCACGCTGTATTCGTTGATCGCGTCCTGCTGGCGCGGCGCGTTGGCGGCCAGCACGTCGGCCGGGCAGCCGGCCGCCTTGGCCTCGTCGGGCTTGCCATGGCAATGCGCGGGCGCCCCGGCGGCGCGCTGCGCGGCGGTGAAATTCCAGGTGGTCAGCGCGCGGTCGAGATCGACCGCGTTGTACGACATTTCCTCTCGGATCTCGTTGACCGCGACGATCGCCACAGGCACGGCCCAGAATATGATGACCAGCAACCACCGCCTTAACCAGCGGTTTTTGTGCTTCGATACCATCCTTGCCTCCGATCGATGCTCAGTAGCACCAACGACAAGATGGCGGCCCGCGTAGTTGATTGGTTCTATATGAGTGAGGGTGGGCCGTCTCCGCAGCCATCATAGAAGAAAACGGTGCGTTGCGGCGTGGGGACTCGATCGGAGCGCCGCATGGGCACAACGATGCGCCGGCGCCGCGTCGATCGGAGGGCGCCGGCGTGGGGGACGGCTACGCCTGCCGCTCAGTTGGCCGGCGCTGAGGAGGACAGGCAGGTCTTCATGAAGGCCTTGCGGTCGTCGCCCTTCTTGTCGGCCGCCTGCTTGTTGCACACCTTCATCTTGTCCTGCTGGCTCATCGGTGCGGCGGCGGCCGGCTTCGCGGAAAGACAGGTTTGCATGAACGCCTTGCGCGCGTCGCCTTTCTTGTCGCCGGCCTGCTTGTTGCAGTCGGCCATCTTGGTTTGCTGGCTGTTCTGCGCAAACGCCGGTGATACGAGTACCGCGCCCAACACCAGCGTAGCGATAGCGGATTGGATCTTCATGGGACACTCCATCGGTGGTGAAAACGTTTCTGGTCGTTCATGCGCGCGGGCGACGACGGCATCCATGGGCCCATCGGCGCATCCATTATGGCAAATGCCGTCTCTGCCAGAACGGCTCAAAATGCATTCCGGTTGACAGCGGTCCGCGCTCGTTTTCCCTGAGCAGCGAGGCGCAACCGGCGCTGCGGCGTTTGAAACAATCGAATGAACGAGAGCGCGAATTTTGTCATGCAATGCAGATTGCCCGGGGCGATTATTTCAAGCTTATTGAAACGAAATTCCGGTTTCCGCTATTTTGATCTATGGTTAATAGGCAATGGTAATTTTCATATTGCTGCGAATGCAACTGAATAAAAAATAGGCATGAAATTCGGTGGTCGCCGTTATCCTCAACTGCGCTCCGGCGCATGCCGCTCCCTGCCAACCCTCAACCTCGCGAGGAGACTTACCATGCATTACCTGTTGATGTACGAGTTGGTACCCGACTATCTGGAGCGGCGCGGCGAGCACCGCGACGCGCATCTGAAACTCGCATGGGCCGCCGCCGAGCGCGGCGAACTGCTGCTGGCCGGCGCGCTCGCGGAACCCACGGACGGTGCGGTGCTGCTCTTCACCGGCGCGTCGCCTGCGGTCGCGGAGGCCTTTGCCACAGCCGATCCGTACGTGCTCTCCGGACTGGTCACGCGTTGGCGCGTGCGCGAATGGACCACGGTCGTCGGCGAGCACGCATCGAAACCAGTGCGCCCGTAACGGCTTCGAAGCGACCGCGTCGCTTCTGTTACGCCTCGAACTCCGCGCATGCGCGGCGGCCGCGTGCGCGCCTCCCGTTGCCTCCATGTCACCGCGCGGGCGCGTCACAGTCCTTCGCCGACGCTCGAAACCGATGTTCACATCAACCATCAAAGCGCATAAAAATGCATGCTGGATCGGCAATTACATTTCTAAAGCCCATTCTGATCGATCATGCGGTATTGTGCTTTGCAATAGACAGATCAGATGCCGGATAAGCAGCATCTTCTGTTACGGCAATACGAGAATCGACGCAGCGAAACGGACAAGATTGTTTCTATCCGTAACACTTGTCTCAACTGTACTCATGCAAAGATTGGAATGGTATGCTTCGTGCACAAATTTTCCCATGCACGAGTGAGACCGCGTTTTGTGCTTCGTAATAGGGAAGAGCCGCACCACGTGTGGGCGGGCTGCTCCAGCGAGCCGAACGGACCAAACAAATTTGTGCAACCGAGGGTCGCACACGGGTCGTGAACGTTGAGAATCCGTGGCAGGCCCAACGCCGCGGCCAGGCCAGGCCGCGTGGAGAAAATCCAATGTTTTTCGATGAGCTAAACAACGACGAATGGGCGCTGCTTGCGCCGCTCGTCTCCGACGAGCCGGCCGTCCGTCTGAACCGGCGCGGCCGGCCGCGCGCCGAACCGCGCATCGTGACGAATGCGGTGCTGTGGATCCTGACCACCGGCGAGCCGTGGTCGAAGCTGCCGGGCCGCTATCCGTCGGGTCCCACCTGCCGCCGCCGCTTCGAAGAGTGGCAACTGAACGGCACACTGCTGGAGATGGTCCGCCTGCTGTCGCAAAGCGGGCGCACGTTCGCGTACATTCCCCAACCGGCGCCGCCCGTTACGGCCAGACCCGCGGCACCGGTTGCGCAAACCCCGAGCCCGCGCGAAGACAATAATCTGCGCGGCGTGTCTTGGAAGAGTCCCGACTCGTGGCAGGCGCCCGGCGTCGGGAGCGCGCTGAGCCAATGGCGTACGGCCGATCCGATCGGCGACATCACGCGGCAATTGTCGGGGCTTGCGCCGGCGAGCGCGGTGGCGACATCGGCGTTCGCGACGTCCGCAGTGGCGACGTCCGCGACGGCGGCGGAGATGCGCGTCGAACCGGCCGCGTCCGGCACGGTCGAGCCCATCGCGGCCGACGACCCGATCTCGTCGCTGACGATGTGCCTCGCCCCTCGCGGCATGCAAGTCGCCGATTCGCGCGGTTATCTGATCTACGTGGTGGTCGAGGAAGTGCCGAATGCGATGTATCGCGGGTGGGCGGAGATCATCAGGGACGGCAAGCGCGTCGAGCGCTCCGGCCTCGTCGGCCCGCGCTTCGCGGATGCGCAGCACGCACAGCAGTTCGCGCTCGACTGGGCGCGTCAGTGGATCGATCGCGAATGCGCGACCGACGCGGCGGCCACGATGATGGTCCACGCAACGGCCGCGCCCGCGTCGGCGAACCTTGCGCAGCGGTCTGCGGACCGTTCGTTGCCAGGCCTGCGTCATGCGCCGGAACCGGCGTCGGTCAATGGCATCGCGAATCACCCGGGCAATCACGGCGCGCCGTTGCACGGGCCGCTGAAGCCATCACTGAATGCATTGCGCGGGCCGCTGCGCCGCAATCCGTCGGACACCGCGACCGCGACCGCGAGCGGGGCAAGTACGCCCACGGTGACGACCGACAGCGGCACCGCGGAGCGCTTTTCCGCAACCTACAAAGAACTCATCTCATACGTGGGATGAGCCCGCCGGTCCCCGCGGCTGCTTTGCGCCGCCGCAGGTTCCCGCTTCGTCATTGCGACCGCTCGCGCCTCATTGCCTTCCGTACGTATCGTCGAAGCGCACGATATCATCTTCGCCGAGGTACGAACCCGACTGCACCTCGATCATTTCGAGCGGCATCTTGCCCGGGTTTTCGAGGCGATGCGTAACGCCGAGCGGAATATAGGCCGACTCGTTTTCGGACACGATAAAGCGTTCGTCGCCGCGCGTGACGAGCGCGGTGCCGCGCACGACGATCCAGTGCTCCGCGCGATGATGATGCATCTGCAGCGACAACCGCGCGCCCGGCTTCACGACGATCCGCTTGACCTGGAAGCGCTCGCCGGTGTCGACGGAATCGTAGTTGCCCCACGGCCGATGCACCTTGCGATGATTGGCCGCTTCGAGCCCGCCATCCTCGCGAATCCGGTTGACGATCTTCTTGACGTCCTGCACGCGTGACTTGTCGGCGACCAGAATCGCATCGGCGGTCTCGACGACGACGAGATCCTGCGTGCCGACGCAGGCAATCAGTCGTCCTTCCGAATGCGCGAAGGTGGAGTTCGCGCCTTCGAACATCACGCGGCCGCGGCTCACGTTCCGATCGGGGTCCTTCTCGCTGATGTCCCAGATCGCGTCCCACGAACCGACGTCGGACCAGCCGGCCGTAAGCGGCACGACCACGCCCGACGCGATGCTCTGATCGGCGCCGAGCTTTTCCATCACCGCGTAGTCGATCGAATTCGACGGCGAGCCGCTGAACGCATCGCGTTGCAGCCGGAAGAAGTCGCCGTCCGCCGTGCTGCCCGCGAGGGCCGATTCGCATGCTTCGTAAATGGCCGGCTGAAAATGGCGGATCGCTTTGAGCCACGTGGATGCGCGCACGATGAAAATACCGCTGTTCCACCAGTATTCGCGTGATTCGACATAGTGCTGCGCGAGTTCCAGATGCGGCTTTTCGACGAAACGGTCGAGGCGATGCGCGACGGGGCGAGCCGCTGCTTCGGTCTGCACATCGTCAGAACCGAGCGGCGCGCCGATGCGGATATAGCCGTAGCCGGTTTCGGCACGCGTCGGCACGATTCCCATGGTGACGATATGGCCAGCGGCCGCATGCTGAACGCCGGCGGCGACCGCCGCGTGAAATCCTGCGCTGTCGGTGACCGCGTGATCGGCGGGCATCACGACCATGATGCCGTCTTCGTCCTGCGCGGCGACGGACAACGCGGCCACCGTCAACGCGGGCGCGGTGTCACGGCCCACGGGTTCGAGTATCAGCCGGCTCGGCCTGGCGCTCGTGCGCAGTTGTTCGGCCGTCGTGAAGCGCTGTTCTTCGTTGGCGACGACCACGAGCTGGCCGGCAATCGGATAACCGGTTTCGAGCCCATCGAGACGGCGGGTCGTCGATTGCAGCAGCGACTCTTCGCCGAGCAGGCCGATCAGCTGCTTCGGATGCTGCTCGCGCGACATCGGCCACAGCCGGGTGCCCGAGCCGCCCGCGAGAATCACGGGATGAACCTTCAGCTGGACGCTGGTTGCGGTTGAGGGCATGGGCGATTGGGCGGGGGTGGGCCGGGTGCCGGCAGGCGTGACCGGGGCCGGAGCTGTCATGGTGAACTCTCCTCGAGGCTGGATGAATGCGTCGAGTTTTATCACGAAGTCGCGAATCAATAAAAGCGCGTTAAATACAATTCCGATAAAAGGCGCGTCGAATTTATTCGAGATTCAACAAAAAATGTCTCGCCGATTTATTAAAAATAAAAATTACCTGAAAAAAATCAGCAAGCATTTTTTTCGCTTAATGATGCGCAAGAATGACAGCGCGAGTGGGGCCCGAGATTCCCGCCATGACTGTTGGCAAAGCGAAAGCTTCTATGTGAAAGCGTCCGAATGGGCTGCCCGAAACCTTCTGTCGGGCCGAATTGCGGCAACAATTGCCGCACAAAACGCATAAAAAATGCCGAAATTTTGACCGATACAATTTGAGATTTTTTGCGGTCTTGTCGTTGGAATTTTAATACCGCTTTATTGAGGTATGAACAAGGGTATTCACTCATTCGCATTCGGATTTTTCGGTCAGGCCATTCAGCCTCATTCAGTCCAATCGCGCCGCCGGGGCAGATCGGAAATAAAAAAGCGCAATGATGAAACCCGCATGCAACAGCCATTTCAACCAACCGACGGATCGCACTTGACTGACGAACAGAGGGGTGGCGCATGCTGAGCGTTCTAGCGAGAATCATCGACATCGCCATGGTCGCGCTCGCCGCGGTGCTGGCGGCGGGCGTGCACAGCGGCAGAGTGGTATGGCTCGACGATATGCAAAGCGTGTCGCTTGCGTTCGGCTGCCTGCTCGTGGTGGTGTTCTTCCCGGCGCTCGGCATCTATCAGTCGTGGCGAGGCAAGCCGCTCTACGATCTGCTGTCGCGCGTCACGGGCGGCTGGCTGATGGTCGAAGTGACCGGCGTGCTGATCAGCTTCAGCGTGCACCGCGCCGACAGCCTGTCGCGGCTGTGGCTCGTCTACTGGGCGCTCGCGTCGATCGTGCTGCTGATCGTCACGAAGGTGATCGTCTATTCGATCCTGCGCGGGCTGCGCCGCGAGGGCTTCAATCAGCGCGCGGTCGCGATCGTCGGCGGCGCGCCGTACGGCCGCTTCCTGATCGAACAGATGCTCGGCCGTCCCGAAGCTGGCTTCAAGCCCGTCGTCGTGTTCGACGAGGACGGCACGATCAATCCTTACGAAGACCCGGACGCGGCGCACGCGGTCGCGGGCGTGCCGGTCGAGCGCGACTATCAGCGCATGATCGAACTGGTACGGCAGCGCGCGATCCGCGAGCTGTGGCTCGCGCTGCCGATCTCGAAGGAGAAGGCGATCCATCGCTTCGTGATGGATCTGCGCAACGACTTCGTGAACATCCGCTTCATCCCCGACGTCGGCAGCCTGACGCTGTTCAATCAGCCGATGGTCGAGCTGCTCGGCGTGCCCGCGATCAATCTGGCCGCCTCGCCGATCACCGATCTGCGCGTGCTGCCCAAACGCGTGTTCGACAGTGTGTTCGCGCTGGGCGCGCTGACCGCGCTCGCGCCGCTGATGCTCGCGATCGCGCTGATGGTGAAGCTCAGCTCGCCGGGACCGGTGTTCTTCCGCCAGCGGCGCAAGGGCATCGACGGCCGCGAGTTCGAGATCTTCAAGTTCCGCTCGATGAAGGTCCACAAGGAAACGGCCGGCAAGATCACCCAGGCGACGCGGCGCGATCCACGCATCACCGCGGTCGGTGCGTTCCTGCGCCGCACCAGCCTCGACGAGCTGCCGCAGTTCATCAATGTGCTGCGCGGCGAGATGTCGGTGGTAGGTCCGCGTCCGCATGCGCTCGAACACGACGACATCTACAAGGATCTGGTGAAGGGCTACATGTACCGCTACCGGATCAAGCCGGGCATTACCGGCTGGGCGCAGATCAACGGTTATCGCGGCGAAACCGATCGCATCGAAAAGATGATGGGCCGCGTAAAGCTCGATCTGTACTACATGCAGCACTGGACCTTCTGGCTCGACATCAAGATCGTCGTGCTGACGCTGTGGAAGGGCTTCGCGGGCAGCAACGCCTATTGAACGCGGGGCGCCGGGCCGCGCCGATGCCACGCATCGCGCGAGCGCATTCCTGAATCAACTTTTTTACCGAGGTGCAATCCATGAACCTGACGATCATCGGTAGCGGCTATGTCGGCCTCGTGACCGGCGCGTGTCTGGCCGACATCGGCCACGACGTGTTCTGTCTCGACGTCGACGCGCGCAAGATCGACGTGCTCAACAACGGCGGCGTGCCGATCCATGAGCCGGGGCTGCAGGAAATCATCGCGCGCAATCGCCGCGCGAAGCGCCTGACGTTCTCCACCGACGTCGAGGCCGCGGTCGCGCACGGCGACATCCAGTTCATCGCGGTCGGCACGCCGGCCGACGAGGACGGTTCCGCCGATCTGCAATACGTGCTCGCGGCGGCGCGCAACATCGGCCGCCATATGAACCGCTTCAAGGTGATTGTCGACAAATCGACGGTGCCGGTCGGCACCGCCTCGCGCGTGCGCGAAGTAGTCGCCGCCGAGCTGGCCGCGCGCGGCGTCGAGCAGATGTTCTCGGTCGTGTCGAATCCGGAGTTCCTGAAGGAGGGCGCGGCCGTCGAAGACTTCACGCGGCCCGATCGCATCGTGCTCGGCTGCGACGAGGACGTGCCCGGCGAAAAGGCGCGCGAACTGATGAAGCGCCTGTATGCGCCGTTCAATCGCAATCGCGAGCGTACGCTGTATATGGACGTGCGTTCGGCCGAATTCACCAAGTACGCGGCCAATGCAATGCTCGCGACGCGCATCTCGTACATGAACGAGCTCGCGAATCTGGCCGATCGCGTCGGCGCGGATATCGAGGCGGTGCGCCGCGGCATCGGTTCCGATCCGCGCATCGGCTATGACTTCCTCTACGCGGGTTGCGGCTATGGCGGTTCCTGTTTTCCGAAGGACGTGCAGGCGCTGATCCGCACCGCGGCCGATCACAACGCGAACCTGCGCATTCTCGAAGCGGTGGAAGCGGTCAACGATGCGCAGAAGCAGATCCTCGCGCAGAAGATCGTCGCGCGTCTCGGCGAGGATCTGTCGGACCGCACGTTCGGCGTCTGGGGTCTCGCATTCAAGCCGAACACCGACGACATGCGCGCGGCGCCGAGCCGCGAGCTGATCGCCGGGCTGCTGGGCCGCGGCGCGCGCGTGAAGGCCTACGACCCGGTCTCGATCGACGAAGCGAAGCGCGTGCTCGCGCTCGATCTGAAGGACGTGCCGCAGCAGCATGCGCGACTTTCGTTCGTGAGTGAAGAGATGGAAGCGGCGAGCGGCGTCGATGCGCTCGTGATCCTGACCGAATGGAAGGTCTTCAAGAGTCCGGATTTCGATGCGCTGAAGCGCATGCTGAAGACGCCGTTGATTTTCGATGGCCGCAATCTGTACGAGCCGGACGTGCTGCTCGAACTCGGCATCGAGTATCACGCGATCGGCCGGCGGCATGCGTTGCGCAATGCGCCCGCGCGTGTCGGCGCGAAAGGTTCGATGCAGGCGGCGGACCTCGCCGCGACGGCAGCCTCCGGCCGCTGAGACCACCGCGATCGCCGCGCGAGAGAGTCCGCCATGTTCGACAACGTTCTGATCGTGTGCCACGCCAACGTGTGCCGCTCGCCCGCCGCCGAGATGCTGTTCAAGGCGAGCCAGGCGCGCGCGCCGCGCTCGGGGGGCGCGCCTATCGCGTTTCATTCGGCGGGCATTCGTGCGGTGAACGGCCACGGCATGGACCCGGTGATGCGGCGCCTGCTCGAAGAGCGCGGCGTCGCGGCCGGCGTTCACCACGCGCGGCGCCTCGAGCGCTCGCTCGTGCGCGCGGCCGATCTCGTGCTGGTGACCGAGCGCGCGCAGGTGAGCGAGGTCGAAGCGCTCGATCCGTCCGCGCGCGGCAAGGTCTATCCGCTCGGCAAGTGGGAAGCCGATTCGGACGTCGCCGATCCGCACGGCGGCGCGGAAGACGAATACAGGGAGAGTCTCGTGCTCATCGAACATCTGGTCATGGGATGGCTGAAAAAAATATGCTGAAGAAACCCCGCATCGAAAACTCATTCGCGAGCTTGCGCACGAAGCTCGCCGCCTCACTTCTGCTGACGTCCTTTCTGTCGGCCTGCGCGACCGCACCGGGCAATTACCTCGACACGTCGCGGCTCAAGGACAACGATCAGGCGCCGAGCGAAACCTATCCGGTCCATCTGATCGACGCGAACCTGATCATGGCGCAGGCGCAAGCCGCCGCCGCGAAAACCCAGCCGTTGCCGCCGTCGGCGCTGTCCGATCCTTCGCTGTACGTGTACCACCTCGCGCCGCAGGACATTCTCGGCATCACCGTGTGGGATCACCCCGAGCTGACCACGCCGCAGGGCAGTACCTTGTCCTCGGGCGGCAATACCACGCAGACGATCGCGGGTGCGTTGCAGCAGCCGTATACGGCCGCGCTGCCGGGCCAGGCCGATCCGTACGGCCAGACCATCGCCGCCGACGGCACGATCTTTTTCCCGTTCGTCGGCCGCATCCAGGCCGCGGGCAAGACCACGACCGAGCTGCGCGATCAGCTCGCCGCGCGCCTCGTGCCATATATCCGCAATCCGCAGGTCGACGTGCGCGTGCTGTCGTATCGCGGCAAGAAGGTGCAGGTCACGGGCGAAGTGAAGCAGCCGGGACCGCTCGCGGTCAGCGACGTGCCGCTGACGCTGGTCGACGCGATCACGCGCTCGGGCGGCACGAACCCGGACGCCGACATCCAGCGCGTGCGACTCACGCGCAACCACAAGCTCTATGTGCTCAATGCCGATCGCATGCTCGATCAGGGCGATACCACGCAGGACGTGATGCTGCAGAACGGCGACGTGGTCAACGTGCCGGACCGCACCGACAGCCGCATCTTCGTGCTGGGCGAAGTGAAGACGCCGATCCAGGTGCCGATCGCGCGCGGCCGCATGACGATCGCCGACGCGCTCACGCAAGGGGGCGGCATCCTCAACACCGACGCCAATCCGCGCCAGATCTACGTGATGCGCGGCATGCGCGAGCATCCGACCACGCCCGAGGTGTTCCGCCTCGACATGACGCAGCCGGACTCGATCATGCTGTCCTCGCAGTTCCAGTTGCAGCCGCTCGACGTCGTGTACGTGGGCACCGCCGCGTCGACCACGTTCAACCGTGTGTTGCAGCAGGTGCTGCCGAGCGTGCAGACGCTGTTCTATCTGAAGCAACTGACGCGCTGAACGTTTGGGCTGTAACGTCCCGCGCCGCTGTTGTCCGGGCGGTGCGGGACGCGCAACGAAAGCAGCAGTACCGCTGACGCGAAAGCCGAAGCCAACGACACGGGATGGAACAGTGAGCAATCAACTCTCTCCACACATGGCTGGTCCAATCAAGACCGAAGAAGAAGACGTCGTCCTCGGACAACTGGTGCAGGTGATCCTCGACGACATCTGGTGGCTGCTCGCGATCACCGCGATCATCGTCGCGATGGCGGTCGCATACTGCTACCTCGCCAGGCCGACTTATTCGGCCGATGCGCACGTGCGCGTCGAGCAGTCCGACAGCATGTCGCAGGCGCTCACGCAAACGCAGACCGGCGCCGCGATCACCAGCGGCTCGACGTCGCTGCCGACCGACGCCGAGATCGAAATCATCAAGAGCCGTGGCGTGGTCGCGCCGGTCGTGCAGCAGCTGAAGCTGAACTTCAGCGTTACGCCGAAGACGATCCCGCTGCTCGGCAGCATCGCCGCGCGCCTCGCGACGCCGGGCCAGCCCGCGCGCGCGTGGCTGGGGCTCACGTCCTACGCATGGGGCGGAGAAAAAGTCGACGTCGATTCGATCGACGTGACGCCGTCGCTCGAAGGCGAGAAGCTGCTGCTGCGCGTGATCGACGCGCAGCACTATGAACTGTTCGCGCCCAACGGCTCGCTGCTGCTGCGCGGCCAGGTCGGGCAGCAGGCGCAGGGCGGGGGCGTGACGATGGTCGTCAACACGCTGATCGCGCGCCCCGGGCAGGAGTTCACCATCGTGCGCTCGAACGATCTCGATGCGATCACCGCGTTCCAGTCGGCGATCACGGTGCAGGAGCAGGGCAAGCAGACCGGCGTGATCCAGATCTCGCTGGAGGACAAGAGTCCCGAGCATGCGGCGCTCGTCGCCAATGCGCTCGCGCAGTCGTATCTGCGCGAGCATGTGTCGAACAAGCAGGCCGACGCGAGCAAGATGCTCGACTTCCTGAAGAGCGAGGAGCCGCGCCTGAAGGCCGACCTCGAACGCGCCGAGGCCGCGCTGACCGCCTATCAACGTCAGTCCGGCTCGATCAACGCGAGCGACGAGGCGAAGGTCTACCTCGAAGGCAGCGTGCAATACGAGCAGCAGATCGCCGCGTTGCGTCTGCAGATGACGCAGCTCGCCGAGCGCTACGGCGACGACCATCCGACGCTCGTCGCGGCGCGTCAGCAGATGGCCGAATTGCAGGCGGAGCGCACCAAATACGCGGACCGTTTCCGCGATCTGCCGGCCACCGAAGTGAAGGCCGTGCAGTTGCAGCGCGACGCGAAGGTCGCTGAAGACATCTACGTGCTGCTGCTCAATCGCGTGCAGGAGCTGTCGGTGCAGAAGGCGGGCACCGGCGGCAACGTCCATATCGTCGACGCCGCCCTGCGCCCCGGCGCGCCGGTCAAGCCAAAGAAGATGCTGATCATCTCCGCGGCCGTAATTCTCGGGCTGATCGCGGGCACCGGTTTCGTGTTCCTGCGCCGCAATCTGTTCAAGGGCATCGACGACCCCGATCACGTCGAGCGCGCGTTCCATCTGCCGGTGTTCGGCCTCGTGCCGCAAAGCGCCGAGCAGGTGCAGCTCGAAAACAGCTATGCACGGGGCGGCGAACGGCTGCGTCCGGTGCTTGCGAACGCGCGGCCGAAGGACGTGACGATCGAAAGTCTGCGCAGCCTGCGCACCGCGATGCAGTTCACGCTGATGGACGCGCGCAACCGCATCGTCATGCTGACGGGGCCGATGGCCGGCGTCGGCAAGAGCTTCCTCAGCGTGAACCTTGCGATGCTGCTCGCGCATTCGGGCAAGCGCGTGCTGCTGATCGACGGCGACATGCGGCGCGGCACGCTCGAACGTCAGGTCGGCGGCATGCAGGAGAACGGCATGTCCGAGTTGCTGAGCGGCCAGATCTCGCTGGAGGAGGCGATTCGCGGTTCGAGCATCGAAGGCCTCAGCTTCATTTCGTGCGGCCGCCGTCCGCCGAATCCCTCCGAGCTGCTGATGTCGCCGCGTCTGCCGCAGTATCTCGACGGCCTCGCGAAACGCTACGACGTGATCCTGATCGACACGCCGCCGGTGCTCGCGGTGACCGATGCGTCGATCATCGGCGCGTATGCGGGCTCGACGTTCTTCGTGATGCGCTCGGGCATGCACAGCGAGCTCGAGCTGGCCGATGCGCTGAAACGCCTGCGCTCGGCGGGCGTCCACGTGCAGGGCGGCATCTTCAACGGCATGCCGGCGCGCTCGCGGGGCGGCTACGACCGCGGCTACGCGGCGACTCAGGCGTACCTGAGCACGTGACGCGGACTCCGCAGCCCAGCACCGACTTCTGCACGACAGGAACAGAGGACATCACGATGAAACTGACGGTACTGGTACCGACTTATCGCCGCCCGGCCGATCTGGCGCGCTGCCTCGCGGCGCTCGAACGGCAATCGCGCGCGCCCGACGAAGTGATCGTGGTCGCGCGCGTCGACGACGACGCGACGCATGCGTGCCTGCGCGATCCGTCCACGGGCGGCCGCCTGCCGCTCGTGATCGCGCCGGTGGACATACCCGGCCAGGTCGCGGCACTGAATCGCGGGCTCGACGCCGCGAGCGGTGAAGTGATTGCGATCACCGACGACGACGCCGCGCCGCGTCGCGACTGGGTCGAGCGCATCGCGGCCGCGTTCGAAGCCGATGCGCGCCTCGGCGCGCTGGGCGGGCGCGACTGGGTGCACGAAAAAGGCCGCGTGCTCGACGGCGAGCGGCCGCTGGTCGGCAAGGTGACCGCGCACGGCAAGATCATCGGCAATCATCATCTGGGTGTCGGTGCGGCGCGCGAGGTCGACATCCTGAAGGGCGCCAACATGAGCTACCGGCGCGAAGCGGTGCGCACGATCCGCTTCGACGCGCGTCTGCGCGGCGCGGGCGCGCAGGTGCACAACGACATGGCGTTCAGCCTCGCGGTGAAAAACGCGGGCTGGAAGCTCGTGTACGACCCGCAGATCGCGGTCGATCATTTCCCGGCCGAGCGTTTCGACGACGACAAACGCGACGCGCAGACGATGGCCGCGCTGCGCAACGCCGCGTTCAACTTCCATCTGATCCTGCGCGACCAGTTGCCGCCGCTGCGCCGGGAAGCCGCGTGGTGGTGGTGGACGCTGGTCGGCACACGGCTTTATCCGGGCCTCACCCATGCGGCGCTCGCTCTGCTGTCGAAGCAGGCGCAGTTGAGGCTGTCGCGCTGGCGCGAGGTTCGCGCAGGCGCCCATGAGGCGCGGCGCGCGCTGTCGAAGAGCGGAGTGTCCGCATGAGCACGAAGGTTCACGTTCATCTCTTTTACGGCGCCGATCCGCGTTTTTATCGCAAGGGCGACGATATCGGCTGCCTGTACGGTTATCACCATGCGCAGTCCGAAGCGTTCGCGCTGACTTATTCGCAGGACGCGCGCGAAAGCCGGCCCGTGCGGCTCGTACGGCGCGCGCTGAAGGCCGCGCTCGGCTTCGATTTCATCCATACGTGGCGCAATCGGGCGGAGATGCTGCGCTCGGACGTGATCTGGACGCATACCGAGCAGGAATGGCTGTCCGCCGCGCTGATGCTGCGGCTGTGCGGGCGCAAGGCGGGGCCGGGCGCGTCGCCGCTGCTGCTCGCGCAAAGCGTGTGGCTGTTCGACAAGTGGCCGTCGTACGGCATCGTGCGCAGCTGGTTGTATCGCAAGCTGATGACGCGGGCGGATCGGCTGACCACGCTCGCGAGCGAAAACGCCGGGTTGTGCCGGGACTATTTTCATCGCGACGCGACGCCGCTGCTGTACGGCCTGAACACGCGGGACTTTCCGGTCACCCCGCCGACGCACTGGACGCCGCGCACGCCGCTGCGCATCGCGGCGATCGGCAACGATCGCGACCGCGACTGGGAGACGCTGATCAAGGCGTTCGGCAGCGATCCGCGCTACACGGTGAAGCTCGCGACGCGGCGGCGCATTCCCGCGTCGCTGCGCGCGTCGAATGTCGAGATCGCGCTGTTTTCCGGCATCAAAAAGCAGCACGAGCTGTACGACTGGGCCGACGTGATCGTCGTGCCGCTGCGGCCGAACTCGCACGCGTCGGGTATCACGGTGATGCTCGAAGCGGCGGCGGTCGGCAAGCCGATGGTCGCGACCGACGTCGGCGCGCTGCGCGACTATTTCCCCGCCGACGAAGCCGCCTACGTGCCGCCGTTCAATCCAGAGGCGCTGCGCGCCGCGGTCGACCGCCTCGCCGCGGCGCCCACCGAGGCACTGCGCCAGGCGCAGGCAGCCGCGGCCGGTCTGCTCGCGCGCGATCTGACCACCCAGCACTACGCGATGCAGCACGTGCGGATCACGCGCGAGATGCTGAGCGCGCGCGGGCAGGCGAGCGCGCACGCCGGCGCGGCCACGCATGCGCAGCCCGCCGCACCCGCGCGCGAATCGCGCGGAGGCCTATAAGCGATGTCGACGATTCCGCGCGCGAACCCGTTGCCGCCGACAGGCGCGGCCAACGCCGCTCCTGCAAAACACGCCGCGAGCGGGCTGCTGTCAGGCGGCCCGCGAGAATGGCTGCCGCCGCTCCTGCTGTGGCTGATCGCCGCGGTGCTGATCGTCGCGCATCAGGGCACGGTGCTCACGCTGGCGTTTCCGGTGCTGGCGATCCTGACGGGCCTGTGGCTCTACTTCAAGAGCCCGGCGCGCTACATCGGCTTCATGTGGTGGCTGTGGTTCCTGAGCCCCGAAGTGCGGCGTCTCGCCGACTGGTCGAAGGGCGCGTTCACGCCGACGAGTTTGATCCAGGTCGCGCCGCTCGCCGTCACGATGATCAGCGGGCTGTCGCTGCTGCGCTACTACCGGCTGCTCGCGCAGCGCCGAGGCTTGCCGGTGCTGCTGATCCTGCTCGGCTTGATCTACGCGTTCCTGATCGGCGTGATGTCGAGCGGCCCGCTCGCGGCCACCTACGACCTCGCGAACTGGCTCTATCCGATCCTGATCGGCTTTCACATCATGGCGCACACGCGCCAGTATCCGCAGTATCGCGACACGATCATCAACACGTTCATCTGGGGGATGCTGGTGATGGGTGGCTACGGCTTGATTCAGTTTTTCATCATGCCGCCGTGGGACGCGCTGTGGATGCTCGGCTCGCAGATGAACTCGCAGGGCGACCCGGTGCCGATGGGCGTACGCGTGTTCAGCACGATGAATTCGTCGGGCCCGTTCGCGTTCGCGATGATGGGCGCGATGGTGTTCGTGATGGCCGCGCAGCATCGCGTGCGCTGGATCGCCGCCGCGCTCGGCTTCTTCTCTTTCGCGCTGAGCCTCGTGCGCTCGACGTGGGGAGGCTGGGTCATCGCGCTCTTGATCCAGCTCGTGAAGTCGAACAACAAGGTGCGCGTGCGCATCGTCGCGAGCGCGGTACTGCTCGCCGGCTTGTGCGTGCCGCTGCTGGCGGTCGGTCCGGTGGCCGAACGGATGCAGGCGCGGCTAAACACGATCGTCAATCTGCACGACGACCAGAGCTACGCGGCGCGTAACGAGTTCTACGCGACCTTCGCGAAGACCGCGTTTACCGACGTCTCGGGCGAGGGCATGGGCGCGACCGGCACCTCGACGAAACTTTCCAACGACGGCGGCCAGCTCGGCCAGTACGGCAACTTCGACAGCGGCGTGATGAACATTCCGTTCGTGCTCGGCTGGCCCGGCACCTTGCTGTACATGTCCGGCATCGTGTGGCTGCTGACGCGCGCGGTGCTCGGCTCGTTCAGGCTGCGCGACGACAAGTTCGTCTCCGCGTGCCTGAGCCTGTGTCTTGCGACCTTCGCGATGCTCGTGTTCACGAACTCGCTGGTCGGCACCGGCGGCCTGCTGCTTTTCATGGGCGCTTTTTCGATTCTTTCCGCGGTTCACCACGAAAAAATGAACCGCGCACGCACGCTATTTCTCCACGGAGGCACGGATTGAGAGTCGCCATTGTCACGCACGTAGTGCGCCATAACGACGGCCAGGGGCGCGTCAACCACGAGATCGCGCGCGCGGCGCTCGACGAGAACATCCGCGTGACGCTGGTCGCGTCGCATGTGGCGCCCGAGCTGCTCGCGCATCCTAACGTGCGCTGGGCGCCGGTGAAGATCGGCCGCTGGTGGCCCACCAATCTGCTGCGCCAGCAGGTGTTCGCGGCGAAGAGCGCACTGTGGCTGCGCGCGCATCGCCGCGACTACGACGTGCTGCACGTGAACGGCTTCATCACCTGGATGCGCGCCGACGTCAATACCTCGCATTTCGTGCATAGCGGCTGGTTCGCGAGCAAGTACTACCCGTTCGGTCTCACGAAGGGCGTGTGGTCCGCGTACCAGTCGGTCTATACGCGCTGCAACGCGTTGCTCGAACGCTGGGCGTACCGGCGCTCGAAGGTGATCACCGCGGTGTCGCAGAAGGTCGCCGACGAAATCCGCGCGATCGGTCTCACGCCGCGCAACCGCGTGGACGTCATCTACAACGGCGTCGACACGCAGGGCTTCGCGGCGGCGAGCGGCGATCGCGCAAAGTTCCGGTTACCAGACGATGTGTTCCTGCTGCTGTTCGTCGGCGATCTGCGCACGCCGCGCAAGAATCTCGGCACCGTGCTCGCCGCGTTGAAGCATCTGCCCGAGCATGTGCAGATCGCGGTGGCCGGTTTTCTGCCGGGCAGCCCGTATCCGGACGAGGCGAAGGCGCTCGGCATCGCGCATCGCGTGCATTTTCTCGGGCTCGTGAAGGAGATGCCGGTGCTGATGCATTCGGTCGACGCGTTCGTGTTCCCGTCGCGCTACGAAGCGATGAGTCTGTCGCTGCTCGAAGCGATGGCGGCGGGGCTGCCCGTCGTGACCGCGCGCACCGCAGGCGGCGCCGAAATCATCACGCCCGAGTGCGGCATCGTGCTGGACGATCCTGACGACCCGCAAGCGCTCGCTGGCGCAGTCGCGCAACTCGCCGGCGACGACAGCGCGCGCCACGCGATGGGCAAAGCCGCGAGCGAACTCGCGACCGGCTTCGGCTGGGCGCGCATGGCCGCGCAATACATCGCGCTGTACCGGCAGCTGGCCGGGCAGCAGGAAAACCGCCGGCGCAGCCAGACGGAAGCGACGGTCGTCGCGCAGAACGATGCGCTGACGCTGAACCATCTCGCCGGACAGAAGAGCGTGGAATGACGGCGCGAAGCGCGCCATCCACGTCCACACATAGCAACTCACCGCAAGCAACACACAGGGGCACACCATCATGACGACTGGCTCAATCAAATCACTGCAGATCGGGATGCACTGGTTTCCCGAACGCGCGGGCGGCCTCGACCGCATGTACTACTCGCTGGTCGGCGCGCTGCCGGGCGCGGGCGTCGCGGTGCGCGGCGTCGTCGCCGGCTCGCCGAAAGTCGCGGCCGATACCGGTGGCGCGATCAACGGCTTCGGCCCCGCCGCGCAATCGCTGCCGCTGCGGCTAATGGCGGCACGCCGCGCGCTACGGCCACGAAATCCGCACGTCGCGGCCCGATGTGATTTCGTCGCACTTCGCGCTCTATACGTTTCCGGGGCTCGACGTGACGCGCGGCATTCCGCAGGTGTCGCATTTTCAGGGACCGTGGGCCGACGAGAGCCACGTCGAAGGCGCCGATTCGTTCGGTCAGCGCGCGAAGCGTTATCTGGAGCAGTCGGTATACGCGCGTTCGTCGCGGTTGATCGTCCTGTCCGACGCGTTCGGCAAGATTCTCACGACGCGCTACGGCATCTCGCCGGAGCGCGTGCGCGTGGTGCCGGGCTGCGTCGATGTCGAGCAGTTCAATCTGCCGATCACGCAGGCCGAGGCGCGTCTGCGTCTGCAATTGCCGCAGGACCGTCCGATCGTGCTGGCGGTGCGACGGCTGGTGCGGCGCATGGGTCTCGAAGATCTGATCGATGCGGTGAAGCTGCTCAAACGCAGCGCGCCCGACGTGCTGCTGCTGATCGCGGGCAAGGGTCGGCTCGAAGGTGAGCTAGAGGCGCGCATCGCCGACGCGGGGCTCGAACACAACGTGAAGCTGCTCGGCTTCGTGCCCGATCAGCATCTGGCGGCGCTGTATCGCGCGGCCAATCTCAGCGTCGTGCCGACCGTCGCGCTGGAAGGCTTCGGGCTCATCACGGTCGAATCGCTTGCGTCGGGCACGCCGGTGCTGGTGACGCCGGTCGGCGGATTGCCCGAGGCGGTGGCGGGATTGTCGCCCGATCTGGTGTTGCCGGAGACCGGCGCGGCTGCGATCGCCGCAGGTCTCGCCGGCGCGCTGAACGGTACGCTGAAGTTGCCCGATGCGGATGCATGCCGCCGCTATGCGCGCGAACGCTTCGATAACGCGGTGATCGCGAAGCGGGTCGCGGCGGTGTATGCCGAAGCGATTGCGGGGAACGTGCTGCATTAAAGCGCAGCGGCAAAGGTTCAATCGAATGAAAAAAGGGCGAGGCTCGGATCACTGCGTTCGGGCCTCGCGTTCATGTCGCCGCAAGACCGGCAAAAAAAATGGGCCATGAATAACGGCACTTTGCTGTTGAACTTGAGCCCGGATCAGCCCTTGGCCGCGATTTTCCGACCTTATTTTTCAAATCCCTGAAACGTGGCGCCCCGCGTCGACTTCGTCACGTTGACGTCACACGTCCGCGACCATAATCCCCGCGCCCGAAAGTACAAAAACACACGGGCGTCCCGCCAAAAAGCGGGGACCTTGTATTTTCAGATCTCGGGGATTCTCAGATGACCATCCGCCACCGCATCACGCTTCTCGTCATTCTGATGCTTGTCGCGCTATCCGCCATCGGGGGATACGCTGTGCTTCAGACCCGCAACAGCGCCGCCAACGTCAGGCAGGTTACCCAGGGCGTCGTGCCGAGCGCGCTCGCGTCGGCAGACCTCGTATCGCAGGTCAAGGACGTGCAGCTCGCGATGATGACGCTCGTCTATGCGCCTGACGCGAACATGGTCTCGCAGGCTCAGGACCTGCTGAAGAGCAAGGAAGCGTCGTTGCAGGCGGCGCTCGACGTGCAGGCGAAGGCCGCGCAAGGTCAGGCCCAAACCGGGCTCGTGAGCCAGGCGCGCGACAGCCTCGCGAATTATTTCAACGCGGTCAACGACACCGCGAAGATGAAGGCCGACGGCAAGAACGAACTCGCGCAGGCCTATCTGTTCGCGAACGTCGCGCAATACCGCGATGAACTCGAAGGCATCGTCGAGACGCTGCGGATCGAAAAGAACCGCCAGAAAGACGCCGCGATCGACGAACTGAACAGCGCGCTCGCGACGACGACGACTGCGATCGGCGCCGCGACCGGCGCGGCCATCGTCGTGCTGTTGCTGATCAGCGCGCTGCTGTATCGGCAGATCACCCGGCCGCTGAGCCGCATGCAGGTGGAGATGAGCGAGATCGCGGCGAGCCAGGACTTCACGCGCCGCGTGCCGGTCGGACGCATGGACGAGATCGGTCATTCGATCGTCGCGTTCAAACGGCATGATCGAGAAGATCCAGCAAAGCTCGCTGCAACTGAAGCAGAAGACCGCCGATATCCAGGCGATGCTGCAAAACATGCAGCAGGGGATTCTGACGGTGGTCGAAGGCGTGGTCGTGCATCCGGAGTACTCCGCGTATCTCGAGGCCATCTTCGAGACGCGCGAGATTGCGGGCCGTCCGTTGCTCGATCTCGTGTTCGGCGGCACCGATATCAACAGCGATGCGCTCTCACAGATCGAAGCGGCGCTGCAGGCATGCATCGGTGAAGACAGCATGAACTTCGAGTTCAATCAGCACCTGCTCGTCAACGAGATCGCGAAGCCGATGGCCGATGGCCGCGTGAAGACGCTCGACCTGAGCTGGTCGGCGATCACCGACGAACACGACGTCGTGCTGCGTTTGATGCTGTGCGTGCGCGACGTGACCGAACTGCGCGCGCTCGCCGCCGAGGCCGGCGAACAGAAGCGCCGGCTGGAAATGATCGGCGAGATTCTCGCGGTGAGTCAGGAGAAGTTCCATCACTTCGTCGAAAGCGCCACGGGCTTCATCAGCGCGAACGAACGGATCATCCGTCAGCATCACGAGCCGAGTCACGAAGCCGTCGCCGAGCTGTTCCGCAACATGCACACCGTCAAGGGCAATGCGCGCACGTACAGCCTTCAGCATCTGACCGGCATCGTCCACGAAACCGAACAGCGCTACGACGCATTGCGCCGCGCTGACAGCAGCGAAGCGTGGGACCAGCAGCTTCTGATCGAGGATCTGCAGCGCGTGAAGGCCGCGCTCGAATCCTACGCGACGATCAACGAAGTGAGCCTCGGCCGCAAGGGGCCGGGCCAGAGCGGCGCGGTGGATCGCTACCTGATGGTCGATCGCGAGTTGATCCAGAAGCAGCTGGATCTGCTCGAAAGCGCCGATCCGGCCGACCGGGAAGCGCTCGTGTCGATGCGCGAATCGTTGCAGCGCGAACTGCGTCTGTTGGGCACCGAATCGATCTACGAAGCGCTCGCGGGCGTGCTCGACTCGCTGCCGTCTCTGGCGGCCGAACTCGGCAAGGAAGCGCCAGTCGTCAGCATCGACAACAACGGCTACCGCGTGCGCAGCGAGGTCAGCCATACGCTGCGCAATGTGTTCACGCACCTGCTGCGCAACTCGGTCGACCACGGCATCGAGCCGGCCGCCGAGCGTGTCGCGAACGGCAAGGACGCGGCCGGCGTCATCGAACTGGAAGTGGGCGTCGACCATCACGCGCTGCAGATCACCATCAGCGACGACGGCCGCGGTCTCGCGCTCGCGAAAATCCGTGCGGCCGCGATCGAACGCGGCTGGATCGACGCCGATGCCGTGCTCAGCGACGAAGCGATTGCCGAGATGATTTTCCGTTCCGGCTTCTCGACCGCGCAGACCGTCAGCGAGATTTCGGGCCGCGGCGTGGGCATGGATGCCGTGCGCGATTTCGTGCGGCGCGAGCATGGCCGCATCGAATTGCATTTCACCGACGATCGTCGCGGCGCGGACTATCGCCGCTTTCAGACCGTCGTGTCGTTCCCCGAGGACTGGGCGGTGGACAGTCTCGACGCGTCCGCCGATGCAGCGCGCGAGCGTGACGCGGACGCGGTAGCAGGCTGACGGCCTGATGGATTGAACGAAGCGATGGGAGCAGGTTGTGCTTGAAAGTTATTTTTTGGCCGCAGGCGTTGGCGGTATTCTCTGCGCACTCGCGACGAGAATTTTTTATCGGCGGAAGCTTCGCGCGGGTGAGCAAGCGCAGCGTGTCGACGCGCTCGCGCGGCAGGCCCTCGAGCAGCAACTCGACGCGGCGGTCCGGCTCGGCGAGCAGGCCGACAGCGAGCGCGCCGCACTGGAGTCGATGCTCGCCGATCTGCGCGCGCAAGCCGAGCAGTGCGCGCACGATCGCGAAGCGTTGCAGGCGTCGCTCGACGCCGCGAGTTCGCGAAGCGACGAGTGGCTGCAGCATGCGACGCGGATCGCGCACGAGGCAGGCCGTCTGAAGACGCTGACCATCACGTTCGAGCGCTGGCACGAGCAGATGATTTCGCTGATGTCGCAGAACCGCGACATGCACAACAAGAACCAGGAGCTGTCGTCGATCGTGCAGCACGTGCTGATCGTTTCGCTGAATGCGTCGATCGAAGCGGCGCGCGCCGGCACCGCGGGTCGCGGCTTTTCGATCGTCGCGGGCGAAGTGCGCTCGCTGGCGTCGCGCTCGCAGGAGTTGTCGAAGAGCTATCGCGAGAGCCTGCATCGCAACGACCTGACGACGGCGGCGACGTTCCAGGACATTCAGGCCGGCGGCAAGATGATCACGGCGTCGCTCGGCGGCGTCGAAGTGCTGGCGACCCAGTTCCAATCCCGGCTCGAGCAGGCCGCAGCGTGATTACCGATCAGGCGAAGCAAAGCATCGCGGACATCTTCTGTCACGCGGCCCGCGCGAGATTGCCCGCGACGCCGGGCGATTCGTGCGAGATCACGGCGGTGCCGAGGTGGGATCGCGATCATCCGGCCGGACCTTGCGCGATGGCGTTGACGATCTCGTCGATCGGCTTTCGGCTGCTGTTCGTGCTGCATTTCGGTAAGGACGACGCGACGCACGCCTACTACGCCAGCGGCGACGCGACGCGGTCGCTGTCGGAAACACTGATGGAACTCGGCAACCTGTGCTGCGGCTACATGAACCAGCAACTGGTCAATCATTTCCCCGATCTTGGCATGTCGACGCCGTATGAATTGAACAGCGCCTGTATCGAGTATCTGGACGAGTTGCGGCCCGATCACGTGTGGGCGTACGAGCTGACGATCGGCGGTGCGGCCCGGCTGGGTGTCACGCTATGTCTATGCGCGCAGGCGCCCCTCGACTTCAAGGCTGAACTCGCCACGGCCGACGAGGCCGAAGGCGAACTCGAACTTTTCTAGCAACACTGCATTCGCAGACTGAAACACGATGAATACCAGCAAGCCCGTCAGCAAGCTGCTCGTGCTCGACGACTGTCCGGCACACGCGCAAGCGCTGAAGCTCTTTTTCGACGAACACAACCTGATCGCACTGAAGGTGCGCGACAGCAACCGCCTCGGCTCGGTACTGGCCACCAATATCGATCTCGGCGGCGTTCTGCTGGCGGATAACTACGGGGGCTCGGTCGAGCAGGCCGCTACGACCGCCGCGCGCATCAATGCCTTGCGCCCCGAACTGCCGGTGATCCTGCGTTCGAGCGGCAACGCGCCGCTCGAACGGCTTCCGAAGCCGTTGACGAACGCGGCATGCGCGCATTTCAATGCCGCCGATCTGACGGCGCTGCGCGAAGCCGTCGATCGGTACATCTTCAGCCTCGACTTCCCGAACGCGCTCGTGCGCGGTATCGCGGAGATCACGGAAGCGCGGCTCGCCACGTTGTTCGACGGCGTCACGGTGCAACGCGACACGCCCAGTATCGTGCGCGATCGAATCATCTTCGGCGAGGTCTTCAGCCTGATTCCGCTCGAAGGCAGCTGGTGTCGCGGCTATATGTTGATGCAGGCCGAAGAGGAGCCGCTGCTCGGCATGATCGATCGCGATCGCGCCGCACGCGAGCCCGGCATGGCCGCGGGGCAACCGGGCTTTCGCGATCTGAACGACGTGCTCGGCGAATTGACCAATCTGATCTGGGGGGCGTTCAAGGACCGCTTCCTCGGTCAGCAGAACGCTCGCGAAGCAAGTCAGGTGCAGGTGCAGGTGCCACTGCTGGTCAATCACAAGCATCGCTACATCTCGTTCGGCTCGGACAATCCGCAGTTGCGGTTTCAATATCGATTGAGCGACGCCGCGAGCGGACAGTCGGTGTCGATCGACCAGCGCTTCGTTTTCAACCTGAGCTGGTCACCCGAAGATTTTTCTGAAAACGCGATGGACGTCGACGATCTCGTCGAGTCCGGTGAACTCGATCTGTTTTGATACGACGCGTCGGTGACGCAAGGGAATGGTTATGGCAAAGATTCTGGTGGTGGACGATTCGAGCACGGTACGCGATGAAGTCGCGGGTTTTCTGGCGAAAAACGGTCTCGACGTCGCGACGGCCATCGACGGCAAGGACGGCCTTGCGAAGCTGAAAACGGATTCGAATATCCGCCTGATCGTCAGCGACGTGAACATGCCGAACATGGACGGCCTGACGATGGTCGAAAAAATCCGCGGCGAACTCGCGAACAAGACCGTCAACGTGATCATGCTGACGACCGAAAGCAGCCCCGCGATGAAGGAGCGCGGCAAGGCCGCCGGCGTGAAGGGCTGGATCGTCAAGCCGTTCAAGGGCGATGCGGTGCTGGAGACGTTCCGGAAACTGGCCGGTTGACGGGGCAGTGTGCGGCGAGCGCCGCCGCACACGGATGCCGTGTTAGAACGTCTCGTGGTGCTCGTTGCGCGCGATGTCCGCCTGCACCATCATCTGGCACAGCTGTTCGAGCGAGGTTTGCGGTTGCCAGCCGAGCGTGTCGCGCGCCTTGTCCGCGCAGCCGATCAGCAGGTCCACTTCGGCCGGCCGATAGAACTTCGGATTGACGCGCACGAGCGTCTTGCCGGTCGCGACGTCGATGCCGGTCTCGCGCTCGTCCTTGCCCGACCATTCCAGCTGATAGCCGGCCGCCGTGAACGCCATGCGCACGAAATCGCGAACCGTTTCGGTGCGGCCGGTCGCGAGCACGAAGGTGTCGGGCGCGTCGGCTTGCAGCATGCGCCACATGCCCTCGACGTATTCGAGTGCGAAGCCCCAGTCGCGCTGCGCGCTCAGGTTGCCGAGTTCGAGCACGTCCTGCTTGCCGAGCTTGATCTTCGCGACCGTGTCGGTGATCTTGCGCGTGACGAATTCGCGGCCGCGTAGCGGCGATTCGTGATTGAACAGAATGCCGCTGCTCGCGAACAGGTCGTACGACTCGCGATAATTGATCGTCGACCAGTGCGCGAACAGCTTCGCAACACCATACGGGCTTCGCGGATAGAACGACGTGCTTTCGCGTTGCGGCACCGCCTGCACGAGGCCGAACATCTCGGAGGTCGACGCCTGATAGAAGCGTGTCTTCGGGCTCAGGGTACGCAGGCCTTCGAGCAGATTCAGCGCCCCGACGCCGGTCACTTCAGCGGTGGTCACCGGCTGGTCGAACGACACGCCGACGAAGCTCTGCGCGGCGAGGTTGTACAGCTCGTCGACCTGCGTGCCGTCGAGCAGGCGCAGCGTCGAGCCGAGGTCGGTGAGGTCGTGTTCGACGAGACGCAGATTCGGATGGTCGAGCACGCCAAGCTCACGCATGCGCCAGAAGTTGACCGAACTCGTGCGCCGGTAGGTGCCGGTCACGTGATAGCCCTTGTCGAGCAGCAGCCGGGTCAGATAGGCGCCGTCCTGTCCGGATACGCCGGTGATGATCGCTTTGCGAGGTTGACTCATAGCTTGCCTTCTAGTTTGTGAATAAAAAAGCACGGAACGCGCCTAAGGGCCAGGCTCAATGCGCGTCGTCCAGCAGCCGCCGCACCAACGGTTCGACGACCCGATAGTCCTGTTCGGCCTTCAGCCGGTACAACTCCGGCTTTGGATGCGCGCCGTCCGACATCAGCGACTTCCAGTCGGGCAGGCTGCTCACATACGCGTATTGATCGACGAGCGGCACCTGCTGTTCGGCGGCGACGCGCCGCGTCATCGCTATCATCGCGGCGAGCCGGGCGTTGAGCCGGTTATCGGGCATCGGGTTCGAGGTCTGCAAAACAGGCACCTTGCCGAGCGCTCGCGCGGTTTGCACGAGCGACGTCTCGGCCGCGTAGAACTGCTCGGGCGTCTGGTTGTGCATCACTTCGTTGATGCCGTAGTTGATCAACACGATCCGCGCGGGCGAGGCGGCGAGACGTTCGCGCCACGGCAGTCCCGCCGTCGGTCCCGCGCGACGATTGCCGGTGCCGTCGCGCAACTGCCAGGCCATCGTGCCGCCGACGCCGTAGTTCGTGACGCGCACGCGCTCGCCGTCATGCGCCTGCAACGCTTGCTGCAGATACGTGACGGCGTTGCCGGCTTGCGGGCCGCAGTGGCCATCGCTGCAGGTGATGCCGAGCGTGGTCGAGTCGCCGTAGGCGTCGATCAGCAGTTGCGTCGGCGATGACACTGCCGGCTCGGCCACGGCCGCGCTCGTTGTCGGCGCGATCAGCAGCAGCGCCGACACGACACCCAGCATGTGGGCAGCAACCACAGCCGGGCCGTTCATGCGCGGCCTTGCGGTGCTTGCCGCGCAACGTGGGCGCCGGCGCCGGTCGTCGCTCCCGACCCGCGTGCGCCGAAAATCAGGCGCTTCTCGAATGCGAACCACGTGATGCTCGCGTACACGAGCGTGATCGCGAGCGCGATCGCGGCGCTCAGATAGCGATTCAGATGCAGCGGCCACACCATGTACAGCACGCTCAGGTGGATCAGGTAGATCGTGTAGCTGACGGTGCCGATATAAACGAGCACGCGATTGCACAACAGCCGCTTCACGATGCCCTTGCTCTGCAGCGCGATCACGACGATCGACGTACACAGCACCAGCGACACGCTATACAGCCCCGCATTCGACAACGGCGTATTCGCCGCGCGAAAACGCGGGTAGTGCAGATGCAGCCATGCCAGCACCGCGAGCGCGGCCAGAGCGCCGAGCACCGCGAGTCCCTTGAACGGTTCGAGCGCATTGCGATCGCGCCGCACGGCAACCGCGAGCAGCGCGCCGGCCGCGAGCAGATCCATGCGGAACGGCGTCAGGTAGTAGATCGGCCAGAACGAATCGAACCACGGCGTCGCGAGCGCGCGCAGCAGCGGCACCAGCACGATCAGCGCGGCCGCCACCAGCCCAAGCAGACGCTCGGGCACGAGCAGGATCACGAACGGCCAGAAGATATAGAACTGCTCCTCGACCGCGAGCGACCACAGCACGTTGAGGCTGTCATGACCGCTTTGATTGAGCGCATCGCCGATATTGGTCGCGAAGAACGCGTACCAGTACCAGTGCTGCGCCCACGCGAGGCCGAACAGCAGCGACGACACGGCCATCAGCAGCAGGTACGGCGGCAGGATGCGGCGCGCGCGCCGTGCATAAAAATAGCTGAAATACGACTGCTGACGCGACTTGCGATCGAGCAGGATGCCGCTGATCAGAAAGCCGCTCAAAACGAAGAACAGATCGACGCCCATCCATAGCGGTGCTTTCAACGCGTGCTGCGCGAACACCGCGAGCACGGCGATCGCGCGCAGACCGTCGAGCTGCACGATGCGGGAATGGGAGGGCGCGAGGGGCAATGCGCTGGCTGTCATGAACCGTCCATGGTGTAAGCGGATGAGCCGGGCGAAGCGCCGTGCGGTTCGCCACGGATTGCCGGCGAACGGGCGCGCGCTTCGCGTCGCAACTGAAGTGCAATCGATTCTAGGGAAAAGAAACTCGAGAAAAAACCCGTTGGAATGGGCTAATTGAATCAGATTGAAACAGGGTATTTCTTTGGCCATTCTCGAAAGATTTATGTGTTTATGTGGTGAGCATCGGGCAATCCGTAATAAATGCGCATTGCGTGATATCGCATCGGTAGGAACGGGGGATTGTCGCGACAGAGGAGAGTGACGGCGAGGCTTGCGCTTTTATCTATTTTTAAAATCGTTTCTTTTTGCGACGTATAAGCGGACGAATATTTTTGAATTATTTTCGATTTTCGTCACCGCATTTTTTCCACGTAACTTAGTCGTGCGGACGGCTGCCTTCAGGCGCCGCGCTTCAATCGGTTGCGCTTCGTTTCGCTTTGCCACATCACTGAATTTCGCCCCGAGCGGGCGCAGGTCCGCGTGCATCGCGTTGACCGGACATCGACTGGAGGTTCCGCCTTGCGCCGTATCACGTTCAAAAGCTGGTTCGCCCTGACAGCCTGCGCCGCCGGCGTCGTCGCCGCATCGGCCAGTCTGCCGGCTCGCGCCGAAACCGCTTTGAACGCGAAGACCTCATGGATCGGCAACAGCTTCGGCTTTGGTGATGGCACATGGACGCAGATCGATATCACCGCTATCGCGGTCACGCCCGACGGCAAGGTCTATACGAACGCGCCGTGGGACGAAAGCGGCGCTGAAGCGAGCGTCTATCAGGACGGCAAGATGCTTGGCTTCGCGGGCGGCACGCATGGCTGGGGCAACGCCGGCGGCAATGCGATCGCGGTCAACCGGAAGTATGCGTTCGTCGCGATCGCGGTCGGCAATGAAAAGGGACGCCTGGTCGAGCCGGGCGTGTGGCCGGACAAGGGTAAGCAATGGTTTGGTATCTCGCGGCGCCTGATCGACGAGCCGAAGCGCGTGGCACCGTTTCAGCCCGCGGCTAAAAACGCGGACCCGCACGCGCAGCTCGCGGCCGGCTTTCTGATGATGAACGAAGTGCCGACCGGCACGAACGCCGAGATCGGCGGGCTAGCCGCGAACGACACGACGCTGTTCGCGGCCAATACCGCGCGCAATCGCATCGAAGTCTACGACGCCGAATCGATGCAGCAGAAAGCGACGTGGAACGTCCACGAGCCTGGACGTATCGCGCTCGCGCCCGACGGCACGCTATGGGTGCTCAGCGGCACGCGCGGCGATCGCGCGCCGGGTATCGGGCATTACACGGCGACCGGTCAGCGCATCGACGAGACCGTCATGCTGCCGGCCGATACGGTCGCGGTCGGCCTCGCCGTCGATGCGCAAGGCCGCCTCCTGATCGCCGATAACGGTCCGCGCCAGCAGGTGCTGTTCTTCACGAAGCGCGACGGCCGCTACACGGAGTCGGGCACGCTCGGCGAGCGCGGCGGCATTTTCAGCGGCGTCGCGGGCAAGCCCGGACCGTTGCGATTCAACGGGTTGACCGGCGTGGGTGTGGATGCGCGCGGCAACGTGTACGTGTCGACCAATGGCATCGGTCCGCGTTACGAGCCGATCGGCGCGGGCCTCGGCGCGACGCTCGAAAGCTATGCGCCGAACGGCAAGCGCAACTGGCAGGTCGAGGGGCTGCTGTTCGTCGACGGCGCGTGGATCGATCCGGCCCGGCCCGACAGCGTCTATACCGGCAACAAGCGCTTCGAACTCGATTTGTCGAAGCCGTCTGGACAGGACTGGAAATACGCGGGGTTCCTGTCGAATCGGTTCAAGTACCCGGACGATCCGGTGTTCCATACCGACCAGTATCCGGGTCTGCCGATCGCGCGGCGGTTGAAGGGGCACACGTTCCTCTATCTGACCGACATGTATGCGGATCATCTGAAGATCTATCGCTTCGATCCGAAGCATGACGGCGAGACCGCGATTCCCTCGGGATTTATCGCAGGTCGCGAGCGCGCGGTCGCGAAGGTGCCGAATGCACCGCCGGGCGGTGACTGGATCTGGCGCGACACGAATGGCGACGGGCGCTTCGATCGCGACGAATACACGCTGAACACGAGCGGCACGAAGCTCGCGGGCGGCTGGGGCTGGTGGGTCGATATGGCCGGCGACATCTGGCGTACCCGGGATACGAAGGGCATCTATCGCTTTCGTTTCGGCGGACTCGATGCGAAGGGCAACCCGGTCTACTCGTACTCGAACCTGACGCAGTACCCGGTGCCGGCACCGTTCAGCGAACTGCATCGCGCGATCTACGAATCGGACACCGACACGATGTACGTGAGCGGCTATACGGCCGATATGCCGACCGCGCAGGGCTTCTGGAAGGAAGTGGGGCGCGTGCTGGTGCGCTATGACAAGTGGTCGAGCGGCAAGCCGGTGCAGCGCTACGCGATCACGCTGCCGTGGCAGACGCAGAGCAAGCCCATCGCGACGATCATCGGCGTCACGGTCGAGGGGCAATACGTGTTCGGCGTCGAGCCGGTCGGCGCGGTGCACGTGTGGGACAAGGACAGCGGCAAGGAACTCGGCGTGATCCGGCCGGGCCCCGAAGTGGGCCGCGCGTCGGGTTGGGTCGACGTGCCGAACGGTATCAGCGCGACGAAGCGCGGCGATGGCGAGTACCTCGTCTTCGTCGAGGAAGACGCGCGCGGCAAGGTGCTGATGTATCGCTGGAAGCCTTGAGGTGCGTTGGCCTCGCTGACGCGGCCCCGCACGCAATCTAACCGCAACACCGAAGGGATTCGATGGACAAAGGCATTCTCAGGAACGTGGCGATCAACTTTTTCGGGCTCGTGCTGCCGACGTTCGTGTCGCTCGTGACCGTGCCGTCGTATATCCGGCTGCTCGGCGTGGAGCGCTACGGTGTGATCAGTCTCGTGTGGACGCTGATCGGCTACTTCGGGATTCTCGATCTCGGCATGAGCATGGCCGCGCAGAACCATATTTCGAAGGCGCGCGCGTCGGGCGACCAGCAGGAAAGCGCGCGCGTGTTCTGGAGCGCGACGTGGCTCAATCTGACGACCGGCGTGGCGGGCGGTCTGATCATCTACTTCGGCGGGTTCCTGTACACCGCGTATTTCACGAAGGTATCGCCCGAGCTGCAGCACGAAGTCTATATGGCGCTGCCGTGGCTCGCGGTCGCGATTCCGATCGCGAACGTGTCGTGGGTGTTCGCGGGCGCGATCAATGGCGCGGAACGCTTCGGCGTCTACAACACGAACCAGACGATCGGCACGTTCCTGTTCCAGCTGCTGCCGCTCGGTGCCGCGTGGTGGCTCGGCGCGACTTTGCAGAACGTACTCGCCGCGGCAGTCGTCGCGCGGATTCTCGCGGCGTTGCTGCTCGGCCGCTACGCGCTGAAAGTGCTTGAAATACGCAGCATTCAGCCGCCGCGGCTCGGCGTCGCAAAGGGGCTGTTCAACTTCGGCGGCTGGATGCTGATCGCGAGCGTGACGACGATGGTTGCCGATTCGCTCGATCGCGTGATGCTCGGTTCACGGCTCGGCGCGCGTTTCGTCACGTACTACACGGTGCCGCAGAACCTCGTCACGCGCCTGAACATCGTGCCGACCGCGCTGGTACGCACGCTGTTTCCGCGGCTTTCCGCAGTCGGCCGCGCCGACGCCGACACGATCACGCAGCAATCGCTCGAATTTCTGAACGGCGTGTTCACGCCGGTCGCGCTCATCGCGATGCTGGTGCTCGAACCGTTCCTGCATCTGTGGGTTGGCAACGAGATCGCGACGGTCGCGGCGCCCGTGGGCCGCATCATGATCGTCGCCGTGTGGCTCGTCGGCCAGGCGAACGTGACGCGCATCCTGATTCAGTCACAGGTCAACCCAGCCACCGCCGCGCGCATCGGCCTCGTCGAGTTGCCGCTTTTCGCCGGCGCGTTGTGGCTCGGTATCACGCATTTCGGCCTGACGGGCGCGGCGGTCGCGGTCGGCGCCCGCGCGCTGTTCGACTACGCGGTGCTGCTGCGTTTCGCCGCGATCCGCGCGCGCCAGATCGTGCTCGACATGCTAGCCCATCTCGCCTTCCTGCTCGCCAGCCTGTGGCTCGCGAGCTTCCTGCCGAGCCTCGCGCTCGCGATCGCCGCCGGTGTGCTGATGGTCGGCGCGAACGTCGCGTGGTCGATCACGATGACGCCCGCCTTGCGCAATCTTGCGCGTTCACTGTTATTGCGACTGAATCCGAGGAAAAGCGCATGAATCAAGACGTCCTTGAAAAAGACCTGTTGAGGCCCGCGACGCGCAGCGCGCTCGACGAACTGACGAGCGTGCCCGGCATCCAGCCGGCACCGCGCCGTACCGCGCCGCGCGCGAGCAAAAACGTGCGCATCGCGATCGTGCACGACTGGCTCGTCACCTACGCGGGCGCGGAGAAAGTGCTCGAGCAGATCATCGCGTGCTTTCCCGATGCGGACCTGTTCAGCCTCGTGGACTTTCTCGACGATCGCAGCTTCCTGCGCGGCAAGCCGGTGACGACGTCGTTCATCCAGAAGCTGCCGCTCGCGCGCAGCAAGTACCGCTCGTATCTGCCGCTGATGCCGCTCGCGATCGAGCAGCTCGACGTGTCGGCGTACGACGTCGTGATCTCGAGCAGTCACGCGGTCGCCAAGGGCATTCTGACCGGTCCCGATCAGGTGCATATCAGCTACGTGCATTCGCCGATCCGCTATGCGTGGGATTTGCAGCATCAGTATCTGCGGCAGTCGAAGCTGACCAACGGCCCGAAGTCGGCGCTGGCGCGGCTGATTCTGCATTACATGCGCAACTGGGATATCCGCACGTCCAACTCGGTCGACGGCTTCGTCGCGAACTCGGCGTTCATCGCGCGACGCATCAGGAAGGTGTATCAGCGCGACGCGCAAGTGATCTTCCCGCCGGTCGATGTCGCGGCGTTCACGCTGTGCACGGAGAAGGAAGACTTTTATCTGACCGCGTCGCGCATAGTGCCGTACAAGAAAATCGATCTGATCGTCGAGGCGTTCGCGCGGATGCCCGAGCGCAAGCTCGTCGTGATCGGCGACGGACCCGACATGGCGAAGATCCGCGCGAAGGCGGGGCCGAACGTCGAGATCATGGGCTATCAACCGTTCGAGGTGCTGAAGGACCGCATGAGCCGCGCGAAGGCATTCGTGTTCGCGGCCGAAGAGGACTTCGGCATTTCGGTGGTCGAGGCGCAGGCTTGCGGCACGCCGGTGATCGCGTACGGCAAGGGAGGAGCGCTCGAAACCGTGCGCGATCTGTCCGAACCGAAGCCGACCGGCATGTTCTTCGATGAACAGGATACCGACTCGATCATCGCCGCCGTAAATCGTTTCGACGAGCTTGGGCACCGGTTCCTGCCGGAGAATTGCCGCGGTAACGCCGAGCAGTTTTCGGCCGCGCATTTCCGCGAGCGCTTTTTCTCGCAGGTGCGCGCGGCGGTGCCCGCGTTGCGCACGGCGACGCTGCCGGCTTATACGCCGTATCGGCCGGCCGTGCAGGGCGCCGCGAACGTGCCGCGCATTCTTGCCGTCGATCAGAGCGGCGTGCTCGGCGGCGCCGAACTGTCGCTGCTCGAAATCGTCAAGGCGCTGCGCTCGCGCATCGAGGTCGTGCTATTCGACGACGGGCCGTTCAACACCGCACTCGCGAAAACCGGCGTCGAGGTCACTGTGCTCGATGCCGGCGCGCTGAAAAATGTGCGCAAGCAGGGCGGTTCGATGCCGAAAGGTCAGGCGTTGAAGGGACTCATCTCACTCGTGCGTGCCACCGCGAAACGCGCGCGCAAGGTGGATGTGATCTACGCGAACACGCAGCGTGCGATGGTGATCGGCGCCGTGGCCGGCAAGCTCGCGAGACGGCCGGTGGTCTGGCATTTGCGCGACATCGTCAGCGCCGAGCATTTCGGCGGCAAGCAGCTTGCGATCATCAAGTGGTGCGCGCGGCTCGGCCTCACGCATGTGATCGCCAATTCGGCTGCGTCGGCGCAGGCGTTCGCGAAGCTCACGCGGTTCGACAGCAAGCGCATCGACGTCGTGTTCAACGGGATCGCCGCGGAGCCATTCGACGCATTGCGCACGGTGCCGCAAGCGGTGCTGCGCGAGCGCCTGAATCTGCCGCGCGACGCGTTTCTCGTCGGCTCGTTCAGCCGGCTTGCGCGTTGGAAAGGGCAGCATGTGCTCCTCGAAGCAATGGTGCTCAATCCGCAGATGCATGCGGTGCTGGTCGGCGCGGCGCTGTTCGGCGAGGACCAGTACGAGAGCGAACTGCGCGCCTTCGTCGCCGCGCACAAGCTTGGCGAGCGGGTGCATTTTCTCGGCTTCCAGCACGATATTCCGGCCTGCATGTGCGCGGTCGATACGGTTGTGCATACGTCGATCACCCCGGAGCCGTTCGGCCGCGTGATCGTCGAGGGGATGCTCGCGCAGCGGCCGGTCGTGGCGTCGCGCGCAGGCGGCGTGCTCGAAATCATCGACGACTACGAGAACGGCGTGCTGTGTACGCCGGGCGATGCGCATGCGCTCGCCGATACGCTCGCCGAATTGCGCTCGAACGGCGACTTGCGCGACAAACTGGTCGAGAACGGCTATCGGACCGCGCAGGAGCGCTTCGGCCCGCGCAGCTATGTGGATGGGGTCGCGGGGATTCTGACCGGCGTGGCAGCGCGGTGACGAGATGATTTTTACGCGAGGGTAGACGAGGGCTTGGCCAGTCCTTGCTTGGCGTGGCGGAGCGAAAGTCGAAGGGCTTTCGCTCCGTTTTTTTTATTGCACCGCCGGGTGGCTTTAGAGTTCAAGCCGCGATTGATTTTCCGTCTCGCCATGCCGCCATGAATACGGTGAGCATGACCCGATGCTCTGGTTCTGCTAGCGCCTTCCAGGCTTAAAACTCGCCGACCACCTCATCGCAGGCAACTCAACCAGCCGATAGGACACATAGGCGGCCGGCACGGCGACCAGCATATAACCGAACGACGGCCAGATCGACATCTGCAACGACGAGCGGAACAGCCACGACGACAGCAACACGAAGATCGGCAGATGGATCAGATACAGCGAGAAGCTGAAGTCACCGACGCGCGACAGCAAGCGCGCTACTGCATCCGACCCGGCACGAAGCAGCGCGCGCACACCGCCCGTTTCACGCCGGGAAGCATGACGTCCATCGAGCGCCTTGTACAGATAGCACGCGAAACCGAGCGACCAGATCTGGAACGCGCCGTACTGGCCGAAATGAAACGCGGCGCAGCCTGCCGCGATCAATACCGCCGCGAGCACGTACAGCGATGCGGGCGCTCGCGCCCCTTGCGCGCTGCGCGCTTTGGCATCGGCGATCCACGCACCGAGCGTCCAGGAGAACCAGTACGACGTGAAGAACTGCAGATCGTGGCGCTCCAACCCGTACGCGGACGCAACGTTGATCGCGCCGACGAGCGCGAGCACGGCGTTGATGCCGATGCGCCGCCGCAGCGCGAACAGCAGCGGATAAATCGCATAGAACTGCACTTCGAGCGACAGCGTCCACAGCGCGCCGTTCGAGCCATACGTTTTACCCGCCACACCCTGCAGCGAAAACAGGTTGACCAGAAACGGATGCCAGCCGATGTCGCGAATCTTGTGACTGACGGGCGGCAATTGCAGGCTCAACGAATCGAGCGCGAAGGTCAGTACGAGCGCCGCCAGCAGGACGGGGTAGATGCGCGCGAAGCGCCGCAGCCAGAAGTTGCCTGCATCGAGCCGGTAAGCGGGATTGCCCGCGAGCCGCAGCGCGCCGCCGCGATGGATGCAGTAGCCGCTGATCACGAAGAACATCGGCACACCGGCCGAGCCCCATGCGATCGGAAACGTCAGATACGCGGCGAGACTACTGGGACTCAACGAATGTCCGACGCTCTGATGAAACGCCTGCATGCCGACCCACACGATCTGGCGGCAATGAAAGTAGGCGACCAGCAGCGCGGCGAAGCCTCGCATCGCGTCGATCGCGTGCTCCTTGCTGGCGCTATCGACGTGCGCGTCGCTGCGCGCATGCGCCGCGGCCGGGTTTTTCTCCGGGCGCGGCAGCGGGGAGAGGGGCAGGGATGAGCCGGCGGCATCCAGCGCTGGGTCGCTCATACGCGGTCCTTATCTGAAGCGGAAAAGAGAAAAAATTGACGCGGAACAGGCCGTCGAGCGGGCGTTTTGCGCACCCGCGACGCATCCATCCTAGAGCACCGCAATCCTAAAAAATGATTTAAAAAATCCATTTCGGATTGAATCAGATATCGATTTTGTGACGAATTGTAATTGCGTGTCGCCGTATGGGGTGTTGAATTATTTATCGCTTTTGTCGTGCTAATTTAAAGCAAGGATTCTCTGACCCAGAGGTGAAGTCATGAACCTGCATTTACTGGCCGGCGTGGCCGTCCTGCTGATCCTGGTGGCCGCCTCCGCCTACCGAGATGCCTTGCGCAACGAGCCGATCCGTAGTTACCGGATGAACCCAGGCAAGCTGCCACCCGTTGACGAACAGGAATGACGCGCTGCCGAAGCCGGTCATCGGATCGCCAGGCGACCCGTGTCAGGGGACGTCCGAAAGGTAAGACTTTCGGATTTGCTCGATCACCTCTGGCAATAAACGCGTAATAGTTTCTCAAATTTTCACAATGTAGTATTGCGATTAATGCGTGAATTATCCGAATTAAAGCGGAGAAAACGCTTGCGCGAACCTCGCAGATTTTTCTGCTAGTCTTGCGCCGGCATTGATTGGCCGCCAGGTCCGCGAACACACCAATTTCTAACCGATGTGGGAATGCCTACCATGCTGAAAGTCACCAAAGCCGTGTTTCCCGTAGCGGGCCTCGGGACACGATTCCTGCCGGCTACCAAAGCAAGTCCGAAGGAAATGCTGCCGATCGTCGACAAGCCGCTGATCCAGTACGCGGTCGAAGAGGCGATCGACGCCGGCATCACCGAGATGATCTTCGTGACGGGCCGCAGCAAGCGCGCGATCGAAGATCACTTCGATAAATCCTATGAGATCGAATCCGAACTCGAAGCGCGCAACAAGCAGAAGCTGCTCGACCTCGTGCGCAGCATCAAGCCGGCCAACGTCGACTGCTTTTACGTGCGCCAGGCCGAAGCACTCGGTCTCGGCCATGCGGTGCTGTGCGCCGAAAAACTGGTGGGCGACAGCCCGTTCGCGGTGATTCTCGCCGACGACCTGCTGCATAGCGCGAAGCCCGTGATGAGTCAGCTCGTCGATACCTTCAACCACTATCACAGCTCGGTGATCGGCGTCGAAACGATCGCGCGCGAGGATAGCCGCTCGTACGGCGTCGTCGACGGCCGCGAGTGGGAAGACAACGTGATCAAGCTGTCGGGCATCGTCGAGAAGCCAGCGCCGGACGAGGCGCCGTCGAATCTCGGCGTGGTGGGCCGCTACGTGCTGATGCCGACGATCTTCAAGCATATCCGCGCGCTGAAGCCGGGTGCGGGCGGCGAGCTGCAACTGACCGACGCGGTGCAGTCGTTGCTGACCGAGGAGCAGGTGCTCGCGTATCGCTACTTCGGCACGCGCTTCGATTGCGGCAGCAAGCTCGGCTATCTGAAGGCGACCGTCGAATTCGCACTGCGCCATCCCGAGGTGAAGGCTGAATTCGAGGCGTATCTGCAAGCCTATATGCAGAACGAAGCGTCAGGTGGCGACGCGGCGCAATTGACGGCAGAAGCCGCGTGAAGTGACACGACCTGGAAAGAAAAACGGGCGCCGCATTGCAGGGCGCCCGTCGTCGTTTCGGCCGGACGGACTCAACCCTGCTTCTTCACCTCGAGCCGGAACTTGTGCAGCAACGGCTCGGTATATCCGCTCGGCTGCTGGCGCCCCTCGAAGACGAGCGCCTGCGCGGCCTTGAACGCGATCGTGTCGAAGCCGGGCGCCATCGGCTGGTAGAGCGGATCACCGGCGTTCTGCGCGTCCACCACCTTGGCCATGCGCTTGAACGTCTCCTCGATGAACTCGCGCTTGATCACACCGTGATACAGCCAGTTGGCGATGTGCTGGCTCGAAATACGCAGCGTCGCGCGGTCTTCCATCAGGCCGACGTTGTGGATGTCCGGCACTTTCGAGCAGCCGACGCCCTGGTCGATCCAGCGCACCACGTAGCCGAGAATGCCCTGCGCGTTGTTGTCGACCTCGGCGCGGATTTCGTCGTCGCTCCATTGCGCCTTTTCGACGACCGGAATCGTCAGCAGGCCATCGAGCAGTTCGTCGCGCACCGTCGCATAGTCGGTGCGTTCGAGTTCCTGCTGGACCGCCTGCACGTCGACCTGGTGATAGTGCAGCGCGTGCAGCGTCGCCGCGGTCGGCGAGGGCACCCACGCGGTGTTCGCGCCAGCCTTCGGATGGCCGATCTTCTGCTCGAGCATCGCGTGCATCAGGTCGGGCATCGCCCACATGCCCTTGCCGATCTGCGAGCGGCCGCGCAGGCCCGCGCTCAAACCGACCAGCACGTTGCTGCGCTCGTACGACGTGATCCACTTGCTCGACTTCATGTCGCCCTTGCGCATCATCGGGCCCGCTTCCATCGCCGAGTGCATCTCGTCGCCGGTGCGATCGAGGAAGCCCGTGTTGATGAACGCGACGCGCGCCGACGCTTCGGCGATACAGGCGAGCAGATTCATGCTGGTGCGGCGCTCCTCGTCCATGATGCCCATCTTGATCGTGTTGCGCGGCAGCTTCAGCAGGTCTTCGACGCGCGCGAACAGTTCGCTCGCGAACGCGACTTCGGCCGGTCCGTGCATCTTCGGCTTCACGATATAGATCGAGCCGGTGCGCGAGTTCAGCTTGTTCTGACGGTCGCGCAGCGCGCACAGCGTCGTGATCACCGCGTCGAGAACGCCTTCCGGAATCTCGTGGCCGTCTTTCGTCAATACGGCCGGGTTCGTCATCAGATGGCCGACGTTGCGGATGAATAGCAGCGAGCGGCCATGCAGCTTGACCTGCGACTTGCCGTCGGCGCCGATGTATTCGCGATCGGCATTGAGCCGGCGCGTGAAGGTCTTGCCGTTCTTCGTGACCTCTTCGGTCAGGTCGCCGTTCATCAGGCCGAGCCAGTTGCGATAGAGCTGCACCTTGTCATCGGCGTCGACGGCCGCGACCGAGTCCTCGCAATCGATGATCGTCGTGACGGCCGCTTCGACGACGACGTCCTTGACATGGGCCGCATCGGTCTTGCCGACCGAATCGTTCGCATCGATCTGGATCTCGACGTGCAAGCCGTTGTGCTTGAGCAGCACCGCCGACGGCGTGCTCGCGTCGCCCTGATAGCCGACGAACTGCGCGGGTGTCTTCAGCGCCGTGGTGCCGCTCTTCAGCGCGACGAGCAGTTGGCCGTTCTCGACGCTATAGCGCGTTGCGTCTGCGTGCGAGCCGTTCGCGAGCGGCGCGGCCTGATCGAGGAACTTGCGCGCGTACGCGATCACGGCTGCGCCGCGCACCGGGTTGAAGCCCTTCTGCTTTTCCGCGCCGTCCGTTTCGGGGATCGCGTCGGTGCCGTACAGCGCGTCGTACAGGCTACCCCAGCGCGCGTTTGCGGCGTTCAGCGCGTAGCGCTGGTTCGACAGCGGCACGACGAGCTGCGGGCCGGCCTGTCCGGAGATTTCGCTGTCCACGTGGTCGGTCGTGGCCTGGACGCTGGCGGGCACGGGCACGATGTAGCCGATGCCTTCGAGAAACGCACGATACGCACGCAGATCCCGCACCGGACCGGGATTGGCCCGATGCCAGTTGTCGAGTTCGCTTTGCAGGCGGTCGCGCTCGGCGAGCAACGCCCGATTTTTGGGCGCCAGCTCGTGCACGAGGGCGTCGAATCCCGACCAGAAGGCGGCGCTGTCGATTCCGGTGCCGGGCAGGGCTTCGGATTCAACGAACTGGTCGAGGTTGGCGGCGACCTGCAGTCCGCCGCGCGGGTTCATCTGAGTCATCGACTGCTCCATCTGTTATGGGACCGACGAGGGGGCGTCGGTCCGCGTTTGTGTTTCGGGATTGCTTTGGCGCTCGGCGCTTTACACGCCGAGCGCCTGAATGCCGGCTTTCGCGACCTGCGCATCCTGCTCCGACTTGACGCCCGATACGCCGACCGCGCCGACCACGTGGCCGTCGACGATCACCGGCACCCCGCCTTCGAGCGTGCCCTGCAGCGGTGCGCTGAGGAACGCGGTGCGGCCGTTGTTGATCATGTCTTCATAGACCTTGGTTTCGCGCCGGCCGAGCGCCGCGGTGCGCGCTTTTTCGGTCGCGATATACGAGGTGGAGGGCGCCGCGCCGTCGAGACGCAGCACCGCGAGCGGATGGCCGCCGTCGTCCGCGACGACGATCGCGACAGGCCATTTGTTCTTCTCGGCTTCCGCACGGGCGGCATCGACAATGCGGGTGGTCTCGGCGACGGTCAACACGGGTTTGCTCAGCATAATGAATATCCTGTCTGGGTGATGGGAAGGTGGCTTCTACAGCTTCTTTCGGTAACCGGCGATGCGGCGCTTCAGAAGATCCTCGGGGCTCCGTTGCAAGCTTCTTGCGACTCTCCGGCGCGCCTGATCCGACGATTTTACTTCCGCGCGAGGCAGCGCGAAACGGCGGCCTCGCCAGGCCGCTCTGCCCGTGCGCTCGACAGTGCCGCCGCAACGCCATCCGCAGGGCGGTCCACAAGCGCGGCCTGGCTCAGAAATAACTAGGTAGACCAGCAGATGAGCTGGTTTTCGAAGCATTCATTGCGGCCAGACAATGGTCGCGCCGCGAGCCGTAGCGGGGGCGACGGCTTCGGTTCATCGTTGGATGACAGCGGCAAGCGAACGAGGCCCGGTTCACGCTTTCACGAGTGAACCAGACCCGCGCATGGGCGACGCGAACACCGCTTAGCCGCCCACGAACCAGTCGAAACCAGTGGAAGGCAGCCGAAACTGGCGGATACGCCCGAAGAAACATTCGATCTGCGTTCGACCTGTATCAGGTCGGTTTCCCGCACTCGCCGACAATGAGGCCAACCGGGGCAGCAGCATTGACTATGATCGCGCTGTCAGTCCGGACCACACGATGACGGCTCGGCGGTGCGACCCAGTCAGCGATCGGGGGGCGTTGATGAATGGCGATCGCGGAGAAATCCTTGCACCCAGTTTTCAGGGCGACGTCCGAGGTCGGGTGCGCGATGGCAAGGTGGGCGAACCCCAAACATATTCCAGCGCATAGTGCAGGCAGCGTACGCATGGTGTGTCCTCCTTGTGCGAGAGAGCCAGTAGAGTGCCAGTCAACTGTCTGTCAGCTTCGATGAGTAGGGCTCCGCAGCGATCAATCTTGCCCCGCGTCGGCAGTGGCGGATCGATCGTTGGCTCGTTGAAGGCACGACAGGCCTGGTACGCTTTCAATCTATGCAGTGGCGATTAAAGCAGGCTTAAAGGCTTCCCCGTGCCGGCACGATGATGATCGCTCGTTCTCTCCGATACGCCGAACGCCCGGCAAACGAAGAATCTCGCGGACGTGACCGCCGATAGCCGACCCACATTGCAGGGCGGCGGCGTCAATATCAATCGGACGATCCCGCAGTCCCGCCGAAGAGGGGGGGCTGTTGAACCTGAAACTGCCCCAGCGCCCAACCGAATGACTCGATTTCCCGCTTATGCAGCATCGCGAGCTTCAACAGGCACCGCTCGCCTTTTTCTGTCAGATGGACCTGCACGAGTCGCCGGTCGGAATTGTCGGGGCGACGCTCGACGAGCCCGGCGGCTTCGCAGCGCGACACGAGCGCCGCGGTGCCGTTGGGCGCCGCCTGCAACCGTTCGGCCAGTTCGCCGATACTGGCCCAGCAGCGGTCGGGAAATCCCCTGACGTGAAGGAGCATCTGATATTGCAGAGGCGTGACTCCTTCCGCGTGAGTAATTTCTTCCGAATACCGCATGAACCTGCGTAACTGGTAACGGAATGCCGACATGGCTTCGAGATCCTGCTTGTTGGGCATGCCGACCCGGATACGCGGTGATGTTTGTTTCACTTTCCTGCCTGTCTCGTTCGGAACATGGACCAAGTGCCTGAAACCGGATTCTCCGCAGCGTTGCTGAAAGTCGCGTTGCTCTATCGCAAAGCGCGCCGGAAATCCGGCGTGACGGGTGACAGCGCAAAATCGTATCAGATGGATTGCGTGCCCGCGCCGGCTTGAGATGCAGTGAGCAGTGGGTGTTCCCGTATCGCCACGACCATCAGGGTTGGTGAACACGCGTTGATAGGACTATAGTGCATGGCACGGCATGACATGATTGCCGAGGCCTGTCTACCCGGTCGCACCGACCGATTCAGGCGGGCGGTGCGATGTTCGATCATGCCCCCAGGACCGCTCGGCTTCTTTCTGCGTGGACCTTGTATTGCATGCATGGGACCGCTCGAGGCTCGCGCGCCGAACGAGGACACGGTGTTGCGAGGAGAGGCGGGATATGGACCCCACGAAGCTCGACGGCAAGCAAGGAGATTCGGCGCCTCCTGACAACGCGCATGAAGTCGCGAAGCCGCTCGACCTCTATCGCATGAGCATGCTGGGGTTCTGCCTCGGAATCGTGACCGGTTTTGGCGCGGTCGTGTTCAGGATGCTGATCGGCACTATCCATAATGCAGCGTTTCTCGGACGCCTTTCGCCGCTATACGACGCGAGCCAGTTTACCCCGCCGTCGCCGTGGGGCGCATGGGTGATTCTCGTGCCGGTAGCAGGCGGCTTCGCGGTCACGTGGCTGGTAAGCCGCTTCGCACCGGAGGCAAAAGGGCATGGCGTGCCAGAAGTAATGGACGCGATCTATTTCGGGGGCGGCGTGATCCGTCCGGTGGTGGCGGTCGTCAAGTCGCTCGCATCGGCGATCGCGATCGGCACCGGTGCGGCGGTGGGCCGGGAAGGTCCGATCATCCAGATCGGTTCGGCACTGGGCTCGACGCTGGGTCAGTGGCTGCGGATGCCCGCCAGTCAGCGGATCATTCTCGTTGCGAGCGGCGCGGGGGCCGGCATTGCCGCGACGTTCAATACGCCGATCGGCGGCGTACTGTTCGCGACCGAGCTGATGATGCCGGAAATCAGCGTGGGGACTTTTCTGCCCGTTGCACTGGCAACGGGCACAGCCACGTTCGTGGGACGGCTGTTCTTTGGCGGATCGGCGGCTTTTCTGGTTCCCCCTCAGCTCGGCGCGCTCGATAACCATCTCGCGAGTGGCTTCACGCTGCTGCTTTACGCGCTGCTCGGGGTCGTGGCCGGCGTGGCGGCCGTGTTGCTGATTCGCGCATTGCACTGGGCGGAGGACGCGTTCGATCGCGTTCCGGGGCGTTTTGCGCGCCACGCGCTCGGCATGCTGTTCGTCGGCGCAATGATGTATCTGCTGATGCGCTACGCAGGGCACTACTACGTGGAAGGCGTGGGCTACGCAACGATCCAGGCGACGCTCAATGAACAGTTGCAAGGCGGCCTGTTCCTGCTGCTGCTTGCGCTGTGCAAGACGGCCGCGACGTCGGTTAGCCTCGGCTCCGGCTCGTCGGGCGGCGTGTTCTCGCCGTCGCTGTTCATCGGCGCGACGTTGGGCGCCGCGCTGGCGTCCCTGCTCCATTTGCTGGTGCCGGCCGCTCCGGTCAGCGTGCCTGCATTCGCGATGGTCGGCATGGGGGCGGTGGTCGCGGGCGGCACGGGTGCCGCGATGACGGCAGTGGCGATGATCTTCGAAATGACGCGCGATTACGACATCGTGCTGCCGATGATACTTGCGGTTGCGTTCAGCATCGGCACCCGCCGGCTCCTCTCGCGCGAGACGATCTACACGATGAAGCTCGTCAGGCGCGGTCATGTCATTCCAGATGCGTTGCACGCCAATATGTTTCTCGTGCAGAGCGCGGCGGCGATCATGGAGGCCGACATACTGGTGCTCGACGCGGACGTCCCGTTTCGCGATCTCCTCGATCGGATGGGCTTCGCGCCGTTCCGGCACATCGTCGTCACGAAGGCAGGCATGCTGTACGGCGTGCTGCGCATCAACACTGGCCTGCGCCGCGCGGTCAGCCACGACAATCCGACGATCACGATCGGGCAACTCGCGCATCGCAACTTCATCGTCGTGAAGCGATCCGATGCGGCGTTCGAAGTGATCAGCGAACTCCGGCAGCGCCGCGCGGTGATGGCGGTGGTCGTCGCGGATTCCGCCGTCGATGGCGTGTTCGACGTGTCCGGCGTGATTGCGAAGGAGCATATTGCGGACGCCGTCGCGCGTAGTATCGATATTTTCCAGCCCCGGGCTCGCGCAAGGACCGCCACGTCAACGCAATCCGTGCGCGTCAACAATGCTTCCTATGCCGTGCACGGCAAGGCTCTGAAGGTGAGCGACGATGAAGCTGAAAACTGAGTGGCATACGTTGCGCGAGCGGCTCAAGGCCGCGGCGCACCTTGCGGATTCCGGGAGCACACGGGAAGACCGTTCGCCCGACGCAACTCCCGACCCACGCGAGTGGGTAATCGTCTATCGCACCGAGCGCGGATTCTGCTGCATGTACCGGGGCGAGCCGGTCGAATTCGACGAGATGCTGGACGTGCAGATTTGGTCGGAGGAAGAGGACGTGCGGCTCTGGTACTTCGGGCTTTGAGCCGGTCTGCGCGTCGTGCGCTGCGCAATTAGCGGTACACCAGGTCGGCGCGGCGATTCTGCGACCACGACGCTTCGTCATGCCCCAGCGCAACCGGTTTTTCCTTGCCCAGGCTGACGGCTTCCAGTTGCGTCCTGGGCACGCCAAGCGTTTCCAGTTCATGCGTGACGGCCTGCGAGCGTCGCTCTCGCAGAGCGAGGTTGTATTCGGCGGTGCCGCGCTGGTCGGTGTTGGCCTGTATCAGCACTTGCTGGGACGGATGCCGGCGCAGGCCTTCGTATGAATGAATTGGTGTCGAACTACCCCGATTGACGTTTTATCGAAGAACTCGGGATTCACTTGTATTTATATCACAACATGCCTATCCTAGCGGCGAGTGGTGCGGAACACGGTACGGCGATATTGCTGGTTGTTGCATAGGGTCCGAGAGAACGTCCACTCGTCTTCAGGCGACAGAAGGCGATCCTCTCCGCCCAGCTTCACGGCTGGGCTTTTTTTAAATTGGCCCATACATAATGGTGAATCCGTTCGCCACTTCCTTTCGATTCCTTGACAGAAGAACGCTGCAACACGCTCGGCGGCCGTGGTTCCACTATGGGATTTTCCGGCTGGGCGCGGTGGCCAGGGGTCTCGTCGCAGTTCTGCATGCGCGCCTTATCGAAGCAGGTTATGACATATTTCGGCGCAGGCGGCCTGTTGGCGCCATCGCTCGCGATCGGTGCGGGGATCGGCAATACGCTGCATCTGGCGCTCGGACAGATGCAATTGCCGATGCTGATCGCGCACGGCATGGTGGGCTATCTCGCGGCAGTCACGCAAAGTCCGACCACGGCCTTCGTAATAATCATCGAGATGATCAATGAGCACGCACCCGTCATTTCGCTGAGGGCGACCGCGCTGATTGCGAGCCGGGTTTCGAATGTTTTGGCACCGCCGCTTTACGAGGCACTGTCGGAGCGTTACAGATAGACAGTCATGTATTACTGGATGCGATACAGCGATCATCTGATGAACTCCACGCTACGCTCACCCAAACTCCTCGGCAAGTTGTCCAGGGCTATGCTGATTGTCGCGACCGCCATTTGCGGTAGCGTGAATGCAACGGTGGGCGATCGGATTGCCGACGACTCGATGCCGCCGGATTCATCGGGTCCCTGGGCCGGGATGAGGTTGTCGAGCGGCTCGTGCGCGGCGGCCGTTGCGTGTCCCACGGCGCGATGGTATGCGGACCGCGCCGAGCCACCCTCGGGCTTTTCTTCGGCCAACCTGTCGAGCGAGGCGAACGGCGAAAGCCTGACGGTTGGCGAGGAGCACTTCAAGTCGCGCACCTCTTTCGGCGCAGGCAGTTTCGCGCTCGGCGCCTTGGGTTTCGCGGCTTCGCGCATCAATTGGTGATCTCGATCTCGGTAGGTGATAGGCAACCGGCGCGACACCGCGTGCTCGACTGGCCGCCACGGATCGATGTAGCGGTAGCGAGGCGGGCTGGTATTGCGGGACCGTAGCAGGAACTTCCCGCGTCCTCGACCGTATGCCGCGGCTATGCCTCCTCGCCTTTTTCATCCTTTCCGATAACGATGCTCGTCGACGACGCAAACAGGTAACGCGGCACATCCAGATTCTGGGGCGCGGGTTTGTCTTTGAACACTCGACCGGCCAGGTCGTAAGTCGAGCCGTGACAAGGGCACAGAAAGCCCCCGGGCCAATCGTCAGGCAGACTCGGTTGCGGCCCGGGCTGGAAGCGGGGAAGCGGGGTGCAGCCGAGATGGGTGCACACGCCGATCACAACGAGTATGTTGCGATGATCCGGGCGCGACCGGTATTCGTTGTTGCAGTAGGCCGGCAGCGGTATCGAGAACGGATGCACGGTATGCGGGTCGGCGACCATCGGACTGGCCTTCAGTACGGCCGCCAGCATCTCGTTGGTTCTGTTGACGATGAAAATCGGCTTGCCGCGCCATGCCACGGTCATCATGCTGCCAGGCTCGAGTCCGCCGATATCGGCGCTGACTGGCGCCCCGGCTGCCCTCGCACTGGCCGGCGGCGCAAAGGAGTCGACAAAAGGAACGACGACCGCCACGCCTCCTATGGCGCCGACGGCCGATGTGGCGATGAGCCATCTGCGGCGGCCTTCGTCGACAGGCTCGCTGGAACCGTTTTTCATGGCAAGCTCCGAGTCGGTTCGGTAGCCCGTCGCGACTTTTCACGAGTACCGGTTACCGAATGCGCCGCCGCGGTCGTCGCGAGCCGGAAAGCCGGCGAATCGGATCGCGTGCGGCCAGAAACGCGAAACGCCGGTCTACATCGGCCACAGGAACAGTTCGTGCACATGCGACGACGGAGCGACATTCACGTCCCTGCGCTCGGTCTTGCCGTCATATGTGGCGCTCACGCTATACCGGCCGTGAGGCAGCGACGCCAACAGGAAAGGACCCTTTGCGGTGGTCTGCAATATCGTATTGCCGTGCATGTCGGATAGCGTCACCGGGATATTCGCAAGGTACTGGTTGCCGCTAGCCGCCTTGCCCGCAAACTCGAGCGTGAGTGGATACCTTGGCATGACCTCCTTGATAGCGGTGGATTGGCCAAGGCCGATCCCGCCGCTCAGGAACGTAACGTCACCCTCGTGCTGCACCGCGGGTAAAGGCTGAGTTGCCGCGAACGCGTATTGGACGCTTGCACCCAGTGCGAGTGCGGTCAAGCCAACTTTGACGATTGCGTGCTGGTTCATTTCGAGCTCCTCGTAACGTGTGGCGATGAGGTACGCGCCGCCACTGCGCTGCCAGGGTCTGTTTACACATGTAAGCAGACCCTAGCCCATGTCGATGGTGACGAACTTGCGCTGTCCGTCGCGTTGGACCAATAGCGCAACCGCGTTACCGCTGTTCGCCGCTTTCCGCCGGAACTGGGCGGGACTTGATACATGAGTGCTGTCGACCATCAGGATGATGTCTCCCGGTTCGATGCCGGCGAGCGCGCCGGCCCCCGTGCTTTTTTCGACCAGGACACCACCTTCGACACCTGCGTCGTGTCGCTCCTGTGCGGTCAAGCCACGCACGGTCAATCCATCGGGAGCTGCGACCTTCGCAATGGCCGGGGTCTCGGCAGGAGTGGCATTCAGACCGCCAAGCGCGACTGTCGTATCGTGCGTGGCGTTATCGCGCCAGTACACCAGATGGACGGATGTGCCCGGTTTGAGATCGGCTACTGTGACGGGCAACTGAGTCGAATCTGGAATATCAACCCCATTGATCTTCATGATGACGTCGCCTGGTCTGAGACCGGACCTGGCAGCCGGTCCTCGCGGGTCGACCGAGCTGACGAGCGCCCCTTGCGGCCTGTTCAGACCGAAAGATTGCGCAAGCGGCCAACTGACATCCTGAATCGTGATGCCGAGGCGTCCGTGTTCCGCCTCGTGGTGCATTTGCAGCTGTTGGGCAACTTTCATCGCTTCATCGATCGGCAGCACGAACGCGGCTCCTTGAACGTCGCCGATCTCTTTCGTGACAGGCATTTCGATCCCAATGACGTTGCCGTTCAGACTGAACACCGGGCTACCTGCATCGCCCGCATTTTCGGTCATGTCGGTCTGGATAAGCGGTACATACGACTCGCCTGGCAAAGGCCGCGACATGTTGCTGATGATGCCTGCCGTCACCGTGTCGTTCAGTCCATAAGGGGAGCCGATCGAAACGACCCACTGACCGGCCTTGTTCGCGGACGGCGAGCCAATTTTGACTGTCGGCAGTCTGGTGGCGGGAATCTTGAGCAGCGCGATACCGCTCGCTGGGTCGTCGCCGACCACCGTGGCCTTGAACTTGCGGCCGTCCCTTAGCGTCACGCTGATTCGGGTTGCTTTGGTTATCAGGCTGGAGTCGGTGAGAATGTAACCATCGGCGGCGATGATGAATCCAGAGCCGCTGCGTTGCGAAGCCAGGCCTGTCGCGCCAGGAGGGACGTAGGCGAACGGCTGGAACTGCCGGGTAAAAGGATCGTCTTCGCTGCCGGCCGGCGGCCAGAGGGGCGTGAAGGTGGCGACGGGTTGAGCCGCTGTCACGCTGATATTGACGACTGCTTTGCCTTCTTCGCTGACGAGGCGCGAGAAGTCCGTCACTATCGGGGGCGCCGTGTCGTGGCCTGGAAGCCTGGCAGCCGGCACATCCGCTCCAGAGCTTACGTTGTTCGGAGGGGATTGCGCCATGCAGCCCGCGGACACCGCCACGGTCAGACATTCCACGATCAGGAAGTACTTGAGATTGTCGCGTCGCATCACATGCCCCCCGACATGAGCAGCTGAGTCGGTCGAGTCGGAGTAACGCGTCTGTCCGATGCGTTCTCCATGCTGCTGTGATTCGACTCTAGGTCGCCACTTTTAAAACAAGCTTAAAAAAGCCCGATGAGAGGGTCCGGCTCGCACGTCCACGTCAACGCTAATTTCGGTACTATACGGATCTACTTTCTGTCCCCGATCTTCGCCGGATCTGCGCTCCCGTCGCGCGTGCAACCATGCCTACCATCAACGAACTGTTCGTCTATCCGATCAAATCCTGCGCGGGCATCGCGCTCACCGAGGCCCGGCTGTTGGCGACGGGCCTCGAATACGACCGCAACTGGATGATCGTCGATCCCGAAGGCGCGATGTTCACGCAGCGCGTGTATCCGCGCATGGCGCTGATCAAGGTCGAACTCGGCGCAGAGGAGCTGATCGTCAGCGCGCCGGGCATGCGTGAGCTGCGCACGCCGCTCGATGCCGCGCGGCTCGCCGCGGCTCCCAGGGTCGCTACCGCGGTGTGGCGCGACGCGGCCTACGGGCTCGACACCGGCGAAGAAACGGCGGCCTGGTTCACGGAGTTCCTCGGTCTACCCGCGCGCTTGCTGCGGTTCGATCCCGAACGCGAACGCATCGTCGATCCGGACTATACGGACAGCACCGGGGGCGCCACGACCTTTTTTGCCGATGGCTTTCCGCTGCTGGTGGTCGGCCAGGCCTCGCTCGACGATCTGAACGCGCGCCTGAACGGCAAAGGCGCACCGTCGATCAGAATCGATCGCTTCAGGCCCAATATCGTGCTCAGCGGCCTCGATGCCTATGAAGAGGACTATGTCGAGACGCTCGCCGTCGGCGCGAATGCGGACTCGAGCGCGCGCGTCGAATTACGGCTCGTCAAGCTGTGCTCGCGCTGTCCGATGCCGACCATCGATCAGGCGCGCGGCGCGCCCGATCCCGACTGGCCGAACGAGCCGACCGACACGATGCTCGGTTATCGCGTCAGCGAGCGCTTCGACGGCGCGGTCACGTTCGGCAACAACGCGCTGGTCGCGAGCGGGGCAGGGGCCTGGCTGCGGGTCGGGCAGCAGGTCGACGCGGAGCTCGGGTTCGGCGATTGATGGGATGAAAGGCGGCCGAGGCCCGCTTCGATCGCCGATCAGGCCGCCCGCGCAATGGCCGACGCGGCTCGTGTTTGCCCATCTCGATTGCCGCGAGCTTCGCGTTCCCAGCAAGGCGCTTCGGCGCTCTCGCCAACCGCATTGCCCACCAGAATCACCGCCGGACTGCCGAAGCCCGCGCCGAGCGCATCGGCGGCGAGCCGATCGAGCCGCGTCAACAGGCGCCGCTCGTCGCTGCCGCCGGCCCACTGCACGACCGCGGCCGGCGTTTCGGCCGGCAGGTGCGCGAGCAACGCAGCGGCGATGCCGTCGATGCGCCGCATGCCCATATAGATCGCGAGCGTCGTGCGCGTCGCGGCGAGCGCGGCCCAGTCCGGCTCGCCGTGATCTTCGGTGTGCGCGGTGACGAAGCTGACGCCGTGGCAATGCCGCCGATGCGTGAGCGAGATGCCGAGGCCCGCGGCGGCCGCGAAGCCCGACGAGACGCCGTTGACGATCTCGACCGCGAGGCCCGCGTCGCGCAGCACCGCGAGTTCCTCGCCCGCGCGACCGAACAGCAGCGCTTCGCCGCCTTTGACGCGCACCACGTGCAGCCCCTTCAGCGCATAACGCCGCATCAGCCGCTCGATGAACGCCTGCGGCGTCGAGCGGCAGCCGCCGCGCTTGCCGACGCGAATCACGCGCGCCTGCGGCGCGAGCGTCACGATGTCAGGATTCGCGAGGTCGTCGAGCAGCACGACGTCGGCGGCCGCGAGCGCCTTGACGGCCTTCAGCGTCAGCAAGTCGAGGTCGCCCGGGCCCGCACTCAGCAGCGTGACCTTGCCGGTGTTGGTGTTCATGTTGGTGTCCTTATGCCGTTGGTTTCTGTCGGCCCGAAACGAAAACGGCGCCCGCCCGTGAAGATCACGAGGGGACGCCGTTGTCCATTGCATTGCCTGTCGACGGTTGAGTCTGCGCGTCGCGACGACGTTGCCGCGATGACGTTGCGCAGGAGCAATGCAAGGACCACGCCATCGATCCGATCAAGGCGCGCAAGCCGTTGCCACACATTGCGATTCACGCGGAAAACTTGACGAGGACCGCACGCCCGTGCGCCTTCGTTTCGCACGTCGACAGTGCTGCGTCGCACCATCCCTGTGCTTTGCTGCCTCAAAACGCGTCGCGAGCGGGGTCCGGTTAGAAGCCGCGCGACTTGCCGCAAATCCCCGCCACACCCCGCTTTCCGGCGCATTTATCGATATTGGCACGACCTTTGCGATAAGCGTTGCCATCGGACCAACGTTGGTTCGTCGCGCTTGCAACACGACTGCACGCGCCCGTAGCACCCAACAGGACAACGGCGTCCCCCGAATTCGGCCCCTCGGCTGGATTCGCGGGACGCCGTTTTTATTTCCACAATCGCTTTCGCCAGACACCAGAGGACAGCGCGCTCATGAAAATCATCGTCATCGGTCACGGGATGGTCGGCCACAAACTGGTCGAATGCCTGGCGCAACAGGGCGCGCACGATCTCGACATCACGGTGCTGGGCGAAGAATCGCGACCGGCCTACGATCGCGTGCATCTGTCCGAATTCTTCTCGGGCAAGACCGCCGATGACCTGTCGCTCGTCGAGCCCGGCTTCTTCGAGCGCCACGACGTGCAACTGAAGCTGAACGCGCGGGCGGTCGCGGTCGATCGCGACGCGCACACGGTGACGGTCGCGAGCGGCGAAACGCTGCCGTACGACCGCCTCGTGTTCGCGACCGGTTCCTATCCGTTCGTGCCACCGGTGCCAGGCCGCGAGCGCGGCGACTGCTTCGTCTATCGAACCATCGACGATCTCGAAGCGATGCGCGAATGCGGCGCCCGCTCGAAAACGGGCACGGTCGTGGGCGGTGGCCTGCTCGGTCTCGAATGCGCGAAGGCGCTGCGCGACATGGGTCTGCAAACGCGCGTGGTCGAATTCGCGCCCCGCCTGATGGCGGTGCAGGTCGACGACGGCGGCGGCCGCGTATTGCGCGGCCGGATCGAAGAGCTTGGCGTCACGGTGCACACGCAGAAGAACACGACGGCGATCGTCGACGGCGAAGCGGGCACGCACCGCATGCAGTTCGCCGACGGCAGCCATCTCGACACCGACATGATCGTGTTCTCCGCCGGCATCCGTCCGCGCGACGATCTCGCTCGCGCATGCGGCCTCGAACTCGGCGCGCGCGGCGGCATCGCCATCGACGACGCGTGCCGCACCAGCGATCCGCACATCTATGCGATCGGCGAATGCGCGCTGTGGCACGGCCAGCTGTTCGGGCTCGTCGCGCCCGGCTACGAGATGGCGCGCGTGGTCGCGAAGCAGTTGCTCGGCGACCCGGCCGAATTCGCGGGCGCCGACATGAGCACGAAGCTGAAGCTGATGGGCGTCGACGTCGCCAGCATCGGCGACGCGCACGGCAATACGCCGGGCAGCCGCACCTACCAGTTCAGCGACGAACGCAAGCAGATCTACAAGAAGCTCGTCGTGTCCGATTGCGGCAAGCATCTGCTCGGCGGCGTGATGGTCGGCGACGCGAGCGAATACGGCACGCTGCTGCAGATGATGTTGAACCGCATCGAGCTGCCAACGTCCCCCGAATTCCTGATCCTGCCGCAAGCGGACGGCAGTGCAAAGCCGGCGCTCGGCGTCGAGGCGTTGCCCGCGGCCGCGCAGGTCTGCTCGTGCAACAACGTGTCGAAGGGCGAGCTGTGCGCAGCCGTGTGCGCGGGCGCGACCGACATCGGGGGGTTGAAGAGCGCTACCGGCGCGGGCACCTCGTGCGGCGGCTGCGTGCCGCTCGTCACGCAGGTGATGAAGGCCGAGATGAAGAAGCAGGGCCTCGCGGTGAACAACCACGTCTGCGAGCACTTCCCGTATTCGCGCCAGGAGCTGTATCACCTCGTGCGCGTCGAGGGAGTGCGCAGTTTCGGCGCGCTGCTCGCGAAGCATGGCCGCGGGCTCGGTTGCGACATCTGCAAGCCGGCGGTCGCGAGCATTCTCGCGACGTGCTGGAACGAATTCGTGCTGAAGAAGGAGCACGCGTCGTTGCAGGACACCAACGACTACTACCTCGCGAACATCCAGCGCGACGGCACCTATTCGGTCGTGCCGCGCATGCCGGGCGGCGAAGTGACGCCCGACGGCCTGATCGCGGTCGCGCAGGTCGCGAAGAAATATGGCCTCTACACGAAGATCACCGGCGGCCAGCGCGTCGATCTGTTCGGCGCGCGCGTCGAGCAATTGCCGTCGATCTGGGAAGAGCTGATCGCAGCCGGCTTCGAATCGGGTCACGCGTACGGCAAATCGCTGCGTACGGTGAAGTCGTGCGTCGGCTCGACGTGGTGCCGTTATGGCGTCGGCGATTCGGTCGGTCTCGCGGTCGAACTCGAGAATCGCTACAAGGGCCTGCGCACACCGCACAAGATCAAGTTCGGCGTGTCGGGATGCACCCGCGAATGCGCGGAAGCGCAGGGCAAGGACGTCGGCGTGATCGCGACCGAGAAGGGCTGGAATCTGTACGTGTGCGGCAACGGCGGCATGAAGCCGCGTCACGCGGAACTGCTCGCCGCGGACCTCGATAAGGCGACGCTCGTGCGCTATATCGACCGCTTCCTGATGTTCTACGTGCGCACCGCCGACCGACTGCAACGCACCAGCGTGTGGCGCGACAACCTCGAAGGCGGGCTCGACTATCTGATCGACGTGATCGTCAACGATCGCCTGGGCGTCGCCACCGAGCTCGAAGTGGAGATGCAGCATGTGGTCGACACGTACGAGTGCGAATGGAAAAAGGCCGTCACCGATCCCGAAACGCGCAAGCGCTTCCGCCATTTCGTCAACAGCGGCGAGTCCGACAGCAACGTCGCGTTCGTCGAGGAGCGCGGACAGATCCGGCCGGCAACGCTCGCCGAGCGGCAGGTGCAGCGCATCGAGATTCCCGTTGTCGTCGAGACGGTTTGACCTCATCCGATTCCCGCTTAACTCAAAAGGAGCCCAGTCATGAAGAACGAACGCTTGCCCCGCGCCTGGACCGCGATCTGCGCACTCGACGACATCGTGCCGAACACCGGCGTTTGCGCGCTCGTCAATGGCGAACAGGTGGCCGTGTTTCACGTCGATGGCGGCGACGTCGAGTCGCCGGCCGAGCCCACGGTCTACGCGATCGAAAACTTCGATCCGGGTTCGCACGCGGCGGTGCTGTCGCGCGGAATCGTCGGCAGCCTCGGCGAGCGCATCGTGGTCGCGTCGCCGATCTACAAGCATCACTTCGATCTGCGCACCGGCGAATGCCTCGAAACGCCGTCGTATTCGGTCAGCGCATTTGCCACGCGCATCGAAAACGGCCAGGTGTGGGTCGCCGCCTGAGGTAGCGGCCTTTGTCCATCGTTCTGATTTTTTAACCCGATCATTCGCGCATGTCTGCTACCAGCGTAAAGAGCGTGTGTCCGTATTGCGGCGTCGGCTGCGGCATGGTGTTGCACGTCGAGGACGGCCAGGTCGTGAAGATCGCTGGCGACAAGGAGCATCCGGCCAACTTGGGCCGGCTCTGCACCAAAGGGCAGTCGGCCCACGTCGCGCTGCGCAAGTCGGGTCGTCTCGAAGGCGCGTTCGTGCGTCGTGCGCGCGACGAAGACCCGGTGCCGCTGCCGATGGCGCAGGCGTTGAGCGATACCGCCGCGCGTCTGCGGCGCGTGCTCGACGAGCATGGTCCCGATGCGCTGTCGTTTTACGTGTCGGGGCAGATGTCGCTCGAAGCGCAGTATCTGGTCAACAAGCTCGCGAAGGGCTTTATCGGCACGAACAATATCGAAGCGAATTCGCGCCTGTGCATGGCGAGCGCGGCGAGCGGCTACAAGCTGTCGCTCGGCGCGGACGGTCCGCCCGGCTCGTACGACGACTTCGATCACGCGGATCTGTTTTTCGTCAGCGGCGCGAATATGGCCGACTGCCACCCGATCCTGTTCCTGCGCATGATGGATCGCGTGAAGGCGGGCGCGAAGCTGATCGTCGTCGATCCGCGCCGCAACACGACCGCCGGGAAAGCCGATCTGTTCCTGCAGATCAGACCCGGCACCGACCTCGCGCTGCTGAACGGTCTGCTGCATCTGCTGCACGAAAACGGCGCAACGGATGCGGCTTTTATCGCCGAACACACCGAAGGCTGGGACGCGATGCCCGCGTTTCTGGCCGGGTACACGCCGGAGAACGTCGCCCGCATCACGGGTCTCGCCGCCGACGACATCCGTCGCGCCGCGCAGATGATCGCGTCGGCCAAAGACTGGATGAGTTGCTGGACGATGGGCCTGAACCAGAGCACGCACGGCACGTGGCACACCAACGCGCTGTGCAATCTGCATCTGGCGACGGGCCGCATCTGCCGGCGCGGCAGTGGACCGTTCTCGCTGACGGGCCAACCGAACGCGATGGGCGGCCGCGAAATGGGCTATATGGGCCCTGGTCTGCCGGGGCAGCGTTCGGCGCTGGTCGCCGCCGATCGCGCGTTCGTCGAAGCACTGTGGGGCATCGCACCGGGCACGCTCAAAGCGGACGCGGGCAACGGCACGATCGACATGTTCGCGCGCATGGCCGCGGGCGACATCAAGGCCTGCTGGATCATCTGCACGAATCCGGTCGCGACCGTCGCGAACCGGCAGACCGCGATCGCCGGTTTGCGCGCGGCCGAACTCGTGATCGCGCAGGACGCGTTCCTCGATACCGAAACGAACCGCTACGCCGACGTGCTGCTGCCCGGCGCGCTGTGGGCCGAAGCCGAAGGCGTGATGGTCAATTCGGAGCGCAATCTGACGCTGATGCAGCAGGCCATCGAACCGCCCGGCGCGGCGCTGCCCGACTGGCAGATCATCGCGCGCATCGCGTGTGAAATGGGCTTTGCCGATGCGTTCAGCTATGCGAGCGCCGACGAAGTGTTCGCCGAGCTTACGCGCGCGGCGAATCCGGCGACCGGCTACGACCTGCGCGGCGCGAGTCATCGCCGCTTGAAGGACGCGCCGCTGCAGTGGCCGATCGCGTCGGCCGATTCGTCCGAGCGCAATCCGCTTCGCTATCTGAATGACGGCGTGAGCCAGACGCTCAGAGAGTCTGAAGATGGCAGCCACCCGCGCATTGCTTTTCCGACCGCGAGCGGCAGGGCGAAGTTTTTCGCGCGTACGTATCAGCCCGCGGCCGAGTTGCCCGATCGCGAATTTCCGATCGTGTTGAACACGGGCCGTCTGCAGCATCAGTGGCACACGATGACCAAGACCGGCAAGGTCGCAATGCTAAACAAGCTGAACCCGGGACCCTTCGTCGAAATTCATCCGGACGACGCGGCCGAACTCGGGATTCGCGCGAAGGACGCGGTCGAGATTCGTTCGCGGCGCGGCCGCGCGGTCCTGCCCGCCGTGCTCACCGATCGTGTGAGCGCGGGTCAGTGCTTCGCGCCGATGCACTGGAACGACGTGTTCGGCGACGAGCTGTGCATCAATGCTGTGACCAACGACGCGGTCGATCCGGTTTCTCTGCAGCCCGAACTGAAAGTCTGCGCGGTCGCGCTGAGTCCGGTGACGGCGGATCGCGACGCGAGCACTCGCAATGACCACGATGCGCTCTCTACCTCCGCCGACGCAGCGGTTTTAGCGCCCAGCGCCAAGGATCAACCCATGCCTCGTATCGAAGCCCTCACGACTTTGCTGCAATTGCCGCCCGAGCCCGCGCCCATGCCGTCGCTCAGCGATGCGGAGCGCGCGTATCTGGCGGGTTTCGTCAGTGGCCTGCGTTCGGCCGAAGCGCAAGGTCTCGCCAACGTGCCGGTGCTGCCGCACAGCGCACCGTTCGATGCGGTGAAGCGGCTCTATGTCGACGGTCTGCTTGCGGGACTGTATAGCCGCAGCGCGACGATGGCCCAGACGTCAGCCGCTGCCTTGCCGCCCGATTCCACGCAACAGGAGGCACGCGAGTCTGGCGTGCGCATCGTGCGCGTGCGGCCAAAGGTCACGCTGTTGTGGGCCTCGCAAACCGGCAACACCGAATCGCTGACCGAGCGTTACGCGACGCGTCTGATGGAATCGGGCTTCGAAATCCGCACCGCGTGCATGGCCGACTATTCGTTCGCGACGCTCGCGAAGGCGCAATACGTGCTGCTGATGACGAGCACGTTCGGCGACGGCGATGCGCCCGACAACGCGCAGGACTTCTGGACGCAACTGAACGCCCCCACGGCGCCGCGCCTCGACGGCGTGCGTTTCGCGGTGCTCGCGCTCGGCGATCGCAACTACGATCAGTTCTGCGGTCACGGCCGCCGTCTGGACGAGCGGCTCGCCGCGCAGGGTGCGCTGCGTCTGACCGAGCGTGTCGATTGCGATATTGAATATCAGCAAAGCGCCGATGCATGGCTCGAACGCGTGATCGTCTGCATCAAGCAGGCGGATGCCGCGCTGTACGCGGTGCCGCCGGGCGGCATGATCAACGCGGTGGTGGGCGCGGTGCCGACCAGGGCGCGGCCGGCCGCGTCGCGCGTCGTCGGCAATCTGCGCCTGAACCAGCAGGGCGCCGCGAAGGATACGCGCTACGTGTCGCTGCAAACGGGCGAGACGAACCTCGAATACGAAGCGGGCGATGCGCTCGGCGTGTGGCCGAGCAACTGCCCCGAACTCGTCGACGAACTGATCACGCTGAGCGGTCTGCACGCGGAGGCATCGGTGCACGTCGCGGGTATCGGCGAAATGCGGCTCGCCGATGCGCTCGGCAAGCACTACGAGATCGCGCGGCCGAGCGCCGAGGCGCTCGCGTTCGTCGCCGCGCGCAGCGGCAATGGCGCGCTGGGCGATCTGCTCGCGCCCGAACGCAAGGCGGATCTGAAGCAATGGCTATGGGGACAGCAGCTCGCCGACGTATTGCACGAGTTTCCGGTGAGCCTCTCGGCCGCCGAGTTGACCGGCATGCTGAAACGCCTGCAGCCGCGTCTGTATTCGATCGCATCGAGCCCGAAGGCGCATCCGGGCGAAGTGCATCTGACGGTATCGGCCGTGCGTTACAGCAACGGACGGCGGCACCGCAAGGGCGTGTCGTCGACGTTTCTCGCGGATCGCGCAAGCGACACCGACGTGCCCGTGTTCGTACAGAAGTCCGCGCACTTTCGTCCTCCTCATCAATCGGACACGCCGATGATCATGGTCGGACCGGGCACCGGCATCGCACCGTTTCGCGGCTTTCTGCACGAACGGCAGGCACGCGGCGAACGCGGACGCAACTGGCTGTTCTTCGGCGAACAGCATGCCGCGACCGACTTCTACTATCGCGACGAACTCGAAGCGATGCGCGCGAGCGGTCTGCTGACCCGGCTCGACGTCGCGTTCTCGCGTGACCAGGCCGACAAGATCTATGTGCAGGACCGCATGCGCGAACACGGTGCGCAACTGTGGGCATGGCTCGAAGATGGTGCGCACTTCTATGTATGCGGCGACGCGAACCAGATGGCGCGCGATGTCGATGCGGCGCTGAAGGACGTCATCACGACTCACGGTGGTATGAGCGAAGAGAAGGCACTCGAATACGTGAGCCGTCTGACGCGCGAAAAGCGTTATGCACGCGACGTGTATTGAGCCGCCGATGCGTTTCAGAAGATGCCTTTAAAAAGGCCTCGTAACAGACAGCACGATGGCATGACGCTTGCATGTCGAGTCCGGGTGAAAACTCTGGGCGATATGCCGGCGCAAAACAGACGTAACGCAGCAACTGGACTACCCGGCATTTTATTTACTGAGGATCTCTGATGAAAAACGTGATGCACTCCCTGCGAAGCGGTGATTGGCGCGCACTCGTCGCCTGCTTTCTGTATTTCGACACGGGCTTCACCGTCTGGGTGCTGTATGGGCCGCTCGCGCCGTTCATCAGCAAGAGCATCGCGATGACGCCCGCGCAGCAGGGGCTGCTCGTCGCGGTGCCGGTGTTGTCCGCGGCGATTCTGCGCGTGACGCTCGGCAATCTGTATCAGTCCGCGCATGGCAAACGCATTGCGTTGATGGGCGTGCTGCTGTCGGCGGTGCCGACGATCGTGCTGCCGTTGCTGCAGTCGGTGCCGTCGTACGAAACGCTGCTGGTGCTCGGCGTGTTCCTCGGCGTCGGCGGCGCCAGCTTCGCGGTTGCGCTGCCGATGGCCGGCAGCAACTATCCGCCGAAAGTGCAGGGCCTCGTATTGGGGCTGGCCGCGGCCGGCAACATCGGCGCCGTGCTCGACGGCTTTCTGTTCCCGCAACTGGCGACGCGCTACGGTTGGCAACTCGCCGCTGGCGGCGCCTTGCCGCTGCTCGCGATCGCGGCGATCACGCTGTACTTCTGGGCCAACGACGCGGGCGTCAAAACCGGCAGCGTGCTGCGCGCCTTCGGCGGTTTCGCGACGACGCTGGTCGGCCTGATCACGCTCGTGCTGCTCGTCGAAGCGGGGCTATTCGGCGCGGGCAAGACCGGCGTGCTGCTGCTGCCGGTGATCGGTGCGCTGCTGGCGATCGCGGTGCTGCCGCAACGCTACCGCTCGGTGCTCGCCGAGCGCGATACGTGGGTCATCATGCTCGTCTATAGCATCACGTTCGGCGGTTTCGTCGGCATGTCCTCGTATGTATCGCTGCTGCTGACCAACCTGTATCAACTGTCGAAAATCGACGCGGGCCTGTTCATGGCGCTGCTCGCCGCGACCGGCGCGATGGTGCGCCCGCTCGGCGGCCTGATTGCCGATCGCGTGTCGGGCGTGCGCGCGCTGACCGTGCTGCTGGCGATCATCGCGGTTTGCGATTTCCTGTTCGCGGCGGCGATGCCGTCGCTCGCGGGCGGCATTGCGTTGCTGCTGTGCCTGTATGTCGCGTTCGGACTCGGCAATGGCGCGACGTTCCAGCTCGTACCGCATCGCTGGGCCGGCCGCACCGGGCTGATGTCCGGCATCGTCGGGGCGGCGGGCGGCATTGGCGGCTTCTATCTGCCGGTCGTGATGGGCATCGCGAAGGAGAGCACCGGCAGCTACCAGATGGGCTTCGCGACGTTCGGCACGCTGTCGGCTTGCGCGTTCCTTGCGATCGTCGCGCTGCGCCGGCCGTGGATGGCGTGGTCGATGCAAACCGGCGTCATGCATGCGCATGCGACGGAGTAAGGCGCGGCGTGCGGCGTTCGGTCGTACCGGCGCCGCACGCATCATGGTCTGAATAAAGCGCAGTCGAATGCTTGCATATCGGTCGCGGTGTTTGTAATATGCAGTCAGGAGGCTGCATATGAACTCATCAACCGATCGCATCGAAAAGCGGATTCTGTTGAAGGCGCCGCGCTCGCGCGTCTGGCGCGCGCTGTCCAACGCCGAGGAATTCGGCAAATGGTTCGGCGTGAACCTCACCGGCAAGCAGTTCGTCGCGGGGCAATCCACGCAGGGGCACATCACCTATCCGGGCTACGAGCATCTAGTAATGGACGTGCTGGTCGAGCGTGTCGAGCCCGAGCATCATCTGTCGTGGCGCTGGCATCCGGCCGCGATCGACATCACGATCGACTACACGCCTGAGCCGACCACGCTCGTGGAATTCGATCTGAGCGACGTCGAGTCTGGCACGCTGCTGCGCGTCGTCGAATCGGGCTTCGACCAGTTGCCGATCGGGCGCCGCGCGGAAGCGTTCCGGCTGAACGACGGCGGTTGGGAGCAGCAGATGGTCAACGTCGAACGATATGTCGGCGCGAGCTAAAGCGGCTTCCGTGAGGGCGGCCCCCGCGAGGGCCGGCCTCAAGGCGGCGACACTGCGCAGTTCGGCGGCGGTGTTCGCGGCGCTCGGTGACGAGACGCGTCTGCGTCTCGTCGCGGCGTTGTGCGCGGGCAGTGCGATGTCGATCGCACAGCTGACGGCCGGCACCGACATCACGCGGCAGTCGGTCACGCAGCATCTGCAGGTGCTGGCCGACGCGGGCCTCGTACATGACGTGAAGGTCGGACGCGAGCGCCTGTGGGCGTTCGAGCCCGCGCATCTCGACGCGGCACGCCGCGCGCTCGACGCGATTTCGCGGCAGTGGGATCAGGCGCTGCTGAAGCTGAAGACGATGGTCGAAGAATGAAGGGCGGGCGTCCGTGGTGATTGCACGAACCGAGCGGGCACGCGGATTGGCCGCCTGCCGGTAGGCTGTGCGTGACGGCGGGTGCCGCATTTTTTACCGACCGCAAGCGGTGCTTGCGCACGGAAGCACGGAACAACGCAAAAAGGGGCCAAAAAATTGGCCCCATCCGCTGTACAAAGGAAGAAAGACGAGCCCGCGCCTAATCCGCGATCCGCTTGTCGGCCAGCGCGTTCTGGCAATCGGCCAGAACCTGCCGGACGAGCCGGGCTTGCGGGTCGAGTTCGTCGGTATCGAGAATTTCTTCAACCGCGTCGCGCGCCCAGTCGGCATCGACGAAGCGCGCGTGGCGCCGCGCGATTTCGACCGCGGTGGCCGACAGCTTCGCGACGCACAGCCAGTCGGCTTCGCGCGCGCGGCGGTCGAGCCACTTGTGCGCGGACTGCACGTGAAATGCCGCGTCGGGCCAGTCTTCGTTCAGATAATAAGCGCCGAGGCTTCCGCATGTGAGCCAGCACAACAGCTCCAGGCGGTCACGGGGACTCAGGTGTTGGCGTACATCACTCATGGCGACGCTCGCTGCAGTAAATGGCTTCCCGGTGAGGCCGGCGGGCGCCGTCCTCCGCTTATTACACACATTAGCATGCGGAATTCCCGGGCGGCAATTCCTGACCACCCCTAGAGTGCGGCGCCGCCACAGGCGGGTTTGCGGACGGTGCGTCATCGTGGTGCGCCGGCGAACTGATCGCCCCGGGACGACCCGCCGCAGTCGAAGCGCCGGCATTTACCGGCTTGCAGCGGTTCCCGGCGCGGCTTCAACGTTCGCCGCGCGTCGCGACGATGAAAAGCCGCGGAAACGGCAGCAGCACCGTGCCATCGGCGAGCGCCGGGTAGGCCTTGACGATTTCGTCGCGATAGCGTTGCACAAACGCGCAGCGTTCGGCGTCGTCGAGCGCGGCGAGAAACGGCCGCAGCGCGCTGCCCTTGAACCAATCGACCACCGCGTCGGCGCCCGCGAGCGGGTGGTGATAGACCGTGCGCCACACGTCGACGCGCGCGCACAGCGGCTTGAGTAGCGCGTAGTACCAGTTTGCGTCGTAGCGCATGGTGCGCTCGACACCCTTCACCTTTGTCGCCCAAGGCCCGTCGATGGCGATTTCGCGCAGCAGCCGGTGCGCCGGTTCGTCGAGATTGTCGGGCATCTGCACGGCGAGGCTGCCGCCCCTGGCAAGTTTGGCCACCAGCGCGGGGAACAGACGCTCGTGGTCCGGCACCCATTGCAGCACCGCGTTCGCGAGGATCACGTCGTAGGGGCCGTGCGCGTCCCATGTCGCAACGTCGCTGATGTCGAAGCGGAATTGCGGCAGCCGCCCACGGGCCGCCGCGATCATGTCGGCGGAGCTGTCGATGCCGCTGACCGACGCGCCCGGCACCCGCTCGGCCAGCACCTCGGTCGAGTTGCCCGGGCCGCAGCCGACGTCGACCGCGAGCCGCGCGCCGTTCAAGGGCACCGCCGCGAGCAGATCGCGGACCGGCCGCGTGCGCTCGTTCTCGAACAACATGTACTGCTTCGCGTGCCAATCGCTGTGCTCGTTCGTGGTTTTGTCGGTCATCTTTGGCTCCTTCGCGGGGGTTCGTTGCGGCCATTCTCGGCCGCTGACAGCCCAGAGTAAAATGAATTTATGATCCCGATTATTTCATTTTTCTAATGAAAATCGACACGCTCGGCGTGCAGGCTTTCGTCGCGATTGCCGATCGCGGCAGCTTCCAGAGCGCGGCGGATTCGCTGCACGTGACGCAAACCGCGATCACGCAGCGGCTGCACAAGCTCGAAAGCTATCTCGGCGTCACGCTGATCGAGCGCACCACGCGTTCGATGGCGCTCACCGAAATCGGTCGCAATTTTCTGCCGCAGGCGCGTCGGCTGCTCGGCGAGCTGGCGGACGCGCTCGTCGAGATCCGCGAAACGGGCATCGCGCGACGTGGCGACGTGTCGATCGCGTGCGTGCCGACCGTCGGCGTGCAGTATCTGCCGCGCATACTGCAGGCGTATTCGGCGCGCTATCCGCACAATCGCATCAAGATTCTCGATCACGCGTCGTCGGCGGTGGAGGAGGCCGTGTTGCGCAGAGAGGTCGAGTTCGGCATCAACATCGCGCGCGAGCATCATCCCGATCTCGCCACCGTGCCGCTCACCGAAGACCGCTACGTGCTGATCTGCCACGAGGACCATCCGCTCGCGAAGCGGCGGCGCATCGCATGGCGGCAGTTGCAGCCGTTCCCGCTGATTTTCGCCGGCGAGGTCAGCGGCAATCGCGCGCTGCTCGACGTCGCGTTGGAATCGAGCGACCTCGCGCTGCGTTCGTTCTACGAGGTGCAGCGCAGCTCGACCGCCGTCGGACTCGTCGCGCAACGCGTCGGCGCGGCCGTGGTGCCCGCGCTCGCACTGCAGAAGGGCGCGTATCCGAGCGTGCGCACCGTCGACCTCACGCAGCCCACCGTGTCGCGCACGCTGGTGCTGGTCGCGCGCAAGACCGCGCAGTTGTCACCGGCCGCGCAGGCGCTGTACGACATGATCGGCGAACAGGCGACGCTGAAAACCGCATGACGGCGCGCCGCGCGCAAGGCAAACTGGCTGGCTTCCGAGTTTCATTCCTTCAAGCCATTCAATCCACGCGACACCCAACGACTCATGCTGCAGATACTCGGCAAGACCACCTCGATCAACGTGCGCAAGGTGTTGTGGACCTGCGCGGAACTCGGGCTTGCGTTCGAACAGGAAGACTGGGGCTCGGGCTTTCGCTCGACCGAGGCCGCCGAATTCCGCGCGCTGAACCCGAACGCGATGGTCCCCGTGATTCGCGACGGCGACTTCGTGTTGTGGGAATCGAACTCGATCATCCGTTACCTCGCAAACCGTTATCGCGGTGACGGGCTGTATCCGGCCGATCCGGTCGAGCGCGCGCGCTGTGATCAATGGATCGACTGGCAGGCGAGCGAATTGAACCGCTCGTGGAGCTACGCGTTTCTCGCGCTCGTGCGGCACTCGCCCGAGCATCAGGACCCGCGCAAGATCGCCGCGTCGTGCGCGAACTGGTCGAAGCATATGGCGATCGTCGAGCAGCAGCTCGCGCGCACCGGTGCGTACATTGCGGGCGACGCGTTTTCGCTCGCCGATATTCCGATCGCGCTGTCCGCGAACCGCTGGCTCGAAACGCCGCAGCAGCACGACGATTTGCCGGCGCTGGCCGCTTATATGGCGCGCCTGGCGGAGCGCGACGGGTATCGCAAGCATTGCCGAAACGGCACGCCGTAATCGTTGAATCTCGCGCTTCTGCAATCCGTCTATTCTTACAGAATCCTCCTTCAATGCTTACGCTCTGCTTGTGAATTCCCGTGCTCGACGGCTTGTGCGCGGTGCGCCCCGCGTCGCCTACAATGGCGGCCATTTGGCAACATTGAAGGTTCAACGATGCGGGTAACGAAATTCGCGCTGGCTTTGCTGACGGCGTGCTTCACTCTGAACGCGAGCGCGGAAATGACGGCCGCGCAATACAAGCGCTGGGCACACGCCGACAACAACTCGATCTATGCGGCGTACATCACCGGCACGATCAACGCGTTCGGCTGGGCGAACGGCGATCTGGTCGCGAGGAAACAGCCGCAACTGTTCTGTCCGCCACCAACGCTCGCGATCGGCAACCAGACGGTCTATCCGTTGCTCGATGCGTTCTTCGCGAATCATCCGGGCATTTCCGACGATTTTCCAATCGGGCTCGCGATTCTGCGCGCGTTGCAGGGCGCGTATCCGTGCTGACGTGTTGACGTGCTGACGTGTTGAAGGAGTGAGGGGAGGGAGGCGAGGAGGGGCAACATCAGGGGCGAACTCGCGAAGCGGGCCCGCCCCCCGGTGGATCAAACCTGCACGAGATTCGGAATCTGCACGTCCGGATTGACGTCCGCGTCGTAATCGACGCCCTTCATTTCAAAGCCGAACAGGCGCAGGAAATCGGTCTTGTAGCCCGCGAAATCGGTGAGTTCGTAGATGTTGTCGTTGCTCACCTGGTTCCACAACTCCTGCACGCGGCCTTGCACCTGCGGATCGAGTTCCTTGTAGTCGGCGCGCAGACGGCCTTCGTCGTCCAGATGCGGCTGGCTGCCATAGAGGCTGTCCTTGTACAGGCCGTAGACCTGCTCGATGCAGCCTTCGTGCGTGCCTTTTTCCTTCATCACCTTGAAGAGCAGCGACAGATAGAGCGGCATCATCGGAATCGCCGAGCTTGCCTGCGTGACGACTGCCTTCAGCACCGCGACGCGCGCATCGCCGCCCTTGGCCGCGAGCTTTGAGCGGATGCCGAGCACTTTCTGGTCGAGATCTTTCTTGGCCGCGCCGATCGAGCCGTTCCAGTAGATGTCGTGGGTGATCTTCTCGCCCAAGTAGGTGAACGCGGTGGTCTTGGCACCGTCGGCGAGCACGCCGGCAACGCCCAACGCGTCCATCCACATCTGCCAGTCCTCGCCGCCCATCACCGCGACCGTGTGCGCGATTTCTTCCGGCGTCGCCGGTTCGAGCACGGTTTCCTTGATCACTTCCTTGTCGGTGTCGATGCCGCGCAGATTGACGGCCTTGCCGATCGGCTTGAGCACCGAGCTGAACACCTCACCGGTCTTCGGGTGCTGGCGCTTCGGCGCCGCGAGGCTATAGACGACCAGATCGACCTGGCCGAGATCGCGCTTGATCACTTCGATCGTGCGCGCCTTCACTTCGTCGGAGAATGCGTCGCCGTTGATGCTGGTCGCGTACAGGCCTTCGGCGGTGGCGAACTTCTCGAACGCCGCGGTGTTGTACCAGCCGGCCGTGCCAGCCTTGGTTTCGCTGCCGGCGCGCTCGAAGAACACACCGAGGGTCGACGCGCCCGAGCCGAACGCTGCGCTAATGCGGGCGGCAAGGCCATAGCCGGTCGACGCGCCGATCACGAGCACCTTCTTCGGGCCGTTGGCGATGGGGCCGCGTGCCTTCACATATTCGATCTGTTCCTTGACGTTGGCTTCGCAGCCGATCGGATGGGTCGATACACAAATGAAGCCACGCACACGCGGTTTGATGATCATGAAGCACCTCTTGTCGGAATTGGCGACATTATAGTGGCCCCGCCGGAGCCCCACTCCATGCCGCGAACGGAGCAAAAACCGACGCACCCCCACATCTTGGTACGATTGCGCCTTTCCCAGCCGACGACAGCAAGTGAAGCGCCTCTTTTCCTCCTTTCTGGCGGCCCTCGACAAAGGGCTGACGCTCGCGAACCCGCTGTTCGCGAAGGCCGCATGGCATCTGCGCCATCCGACCCGCCGCACGTTCGCGTGGGGGCTCGCCGCGCTGCCGGTGCTATTCGTACTGTACGTGCTGCTGCTGATTCCGTTCACGCCGAGCATCGGCGACATCCGCAAGGCCAAGATCGAGCAGCCCGCGCAGATCCTGTCGGCGGACGGCAAGCTGCTCGCCGAGTTCAAGCCGTCGAACCGCGAGTGGGTCAAGCTGAAGGACATCTCGCCAAACGTCGTCAACGCGCTGATCGCCACCGAGGATCACCGCTTCTATCAGCATTTCGGGCTCGACTGGCGGCGCACCGCTTCGGCCGCGCTGCACACTTTCTCCGGCGACCGCCAGGGCGGCTCGACGATCACGCAGCAGCTCGCGCGCAATCTGTATCCCGACGAAATCGGCCGCGCGCCGACGTTGACGCGCAAGCTGAAGGAAGCGATCACCGCACTGAAGATCGAGGCGTTCTACACGAAGGACGAGATCCTCGAAACCTACCTGAATACGGTCCCGTTCCTGTACAACGCGTACGGCATCGAGATGGCTGCGCGCACCTATTTCGACAAGTCCGCATCCGACCTGAACGTGCTCGAAGCGGCGACGCTGACCGGCATGCTAAAGGGCAACGCGTACTACAACCCGGTGCTGAACCCCGAGCGCGCCTTGCAGCGGCGCAATACGGTGCTCGCGCAGCTGGTCAAGTACGGCAAGCTCACACCCGCCCAATACGACACGCTCGCCCGCAAGCCGCTGCGTCTCGACTTCGAGCGCCAGATCGAGCCGCCCGGACCCGCCCCGCACTTCACGCAGCAACTGCGCAAATGGCTCGTCGCGTGGGCCGATCGCAACGACTACAACATCTATTCCGATGGACTCGTCGTGCGCACGACGATCGACTCGCGTCTGCAGACGATGGCCACCCAGGCGGTCACGCTGCAGGGCAACCAGTTGCAGAACATCGCAAACTCCGCGTGGGGCACGCGCGCGGGCTGCTCGGCGGACAAGGACCTGCTGCGCACGTTCCTGCGCGAAACGCCTGACTTCCGCGCGGCCAAAGACACGGGCCTCGCCGACGACGACGCGCTGAAAAGCCTGCTCACCGATCCCAAGCTCGTGCAGAGCGTGTGCGACACGAAGACGCGCGTGCAGGCCGACTTCCTCGCAATGGACCCACGTACCGGCGAGATCAAGGCGTGGGTCGGCAGCCGCGACTTTGGCGTTGATCCGTTCGATCACGTGCAGCAGGCGCGCCGTCAGCCCGGCTCGACCTTCAAGCCGTTCGTCTACGCGGCGGCCTTCGAGGCCGGCGCGAAGCCGGACGACAAACTGCCGGACAATCCGGTTCAGATCGAACTCGCCGGCGGCGAAATCTGGAAGCCGAACGACGAGGACGAGCCGAGCGGCCGCATGATCAGCCTGCGCGACGCGCTCGCCTATTCACGCAACCGCATCACCGCGCAGGTGATGGAGTCGGTGGGTCCGAACAGGGTCGCGAAGCTCGCGCGCGCGATGGGTGTGCGCGACAGCCAGCTCGACCCGGTGCCGTCGCTCGCGCTCGGCACGAGCCCGGTCACGCTTAAGGAAATGGTGTCGGCGTACGGCACGATCGCGAACCTCGGCGGCTACGTCGAGCCGCTGATGGTCACGCGCATCGAGGACCGCAACGGCAACCTGCTCGCCGAATTCAAGCCGGCCACGCCGAGTCGCGAGCTGCCCGCCGACACGGCGCGCACGCTCGTCGACGTGATGCGCGACGTGGTCAGCCGCGGCACCGGCGCGAGCATCCGCACGCGCTTCGGCGTGCGCGGCGATGTCGCGGGCAAGACCGGCACAACCCAGGGCAACGCGGATGGCTGGTTCATCCTGATGCAGCCGCAACTGGTGGCGGGGGCGTGGGTCGGCTTCAACGACAGCCGCGTGACGCTGCGCAGCGATTACTGGGGGCAGGGTGCGCATAGCGCGCTGCCGATCGTCGGCGATTTCTTCCAGCGCGCGCAGCGCTCGCGGCTCGTCGACAGCCACCTGAAGTTCGATACCGCGCAGCAGCCGGGCTGGTTCGCCGAGCGCGCCGAACGCTTGCGCGAGTGGATCGGGCACCTGTTCGCGCGCACGCCGGCGCAGCCGGACAAGCAGGTCGTGGCGCGTGCTCCGGCGCGGCGCGCGCCGGTGGCGTCGGTGCAGCCGCCGACGTCGGCCGTGGCGGCACCGGCGGCGGCGTCAGAGGCAGCGGGCGCGTCCGCGGTGCAGGGCGAAGCGCGCGCGGTGCCGCCGTTGCTGCCGGCGACGGGGTCGGGGTCGGAAGCGGCTCCCACGCCGGCGCCCGCCATTACCGTCGATGGCGAAACGCATGGCGGCGGTGCGGCAGCGCTCGCGCCGACCCCGACGCCGGACGACCTCGTGCCGCCCGATTCGACTGGTCAGGGCGGCGAAGGAGCGAATACCGGGGGCGAGGCGAACTGAACGCGAATTGAACGCCAACTGAACGCGACCCGGGCGCGCTGCCCGGGTGCGTATTGAAGGGGGGAGGCAGAAGGGCTAGGACCTCGCGACGCCCGCTTCACCCGGCGGTCGCGCATGCGGATTGCCATGCGCCGTCTCCAGCGACGTGTCGTGATGCAGCAGCAACACCGCCGCCATACCGATGAGCCCCGCGCCCGCGAGGCATAGCAGCCCGGCGCCGAAGCCGCCGGTGCTGTCCTTGATCCAGCCCATCGCGAACGGGCCGAAGAAACCCGCCAGATTGCCGAGCGAATTGATCGCGGCGATGCCGCCCGCGGCCGCAGCGCCCGACAGGAACGCGGCCGGCAAAGTCCAGATTACCGGCAGGCAACCGAAGATGCCGAAGCCGGCAATCGACAGCGCGATCATCTTCTGCACCGGATCGTCGAGGCCGGCCGCGGCTGCGATGCCGGCCGCCGCGACGAACAGCGCAATCGCGACGTGCCAGCGGCGTTCGAGGTGGCGATCCGAATGCCGTCCCCACAAAATCATGCTGACGAGGCCGACCACGTACGGCAGCGACGTCACGAAACCCGTCTGCAGATTAGTGAGGCCGAACGACTTGACGATCTGCGGCAGGAAGAAGCTCAGGCCGTAGTTGGTCGCGTTCGCCCCGAAATAGATCAGCGCGATGGCGAGCACGCGCGGATTGATCAACGCCTCCTTCACGCTGAAGTGGCGCACCGCCTCGCGATGCTCGCGCTCCTGCTTCTGCCGCGCGATCAGCCAGTCGCGCTCCTCGGCGCTGAGCCAGGTGGCGTCCGCGGGCTTGTCGGTCAGATACAACAGCACCGCGACCGACAGCAAGACCGCCGGCGCCGCCTCGATCAGATACAGCCACTGCCAGCCGCCGAGTCCGCCGCGGCCGTCGAGCGACAGCAGCGCGCCGGAGATCGGGCCGCCGATCACCGTCGACAGCGGAATCGCCGCCATGAAATAGCCGACCACGCGCCCGCGATACGCGGCCGGAAACCACAAGGTCAGCAGAAAGATGATGCCCGGGAAAAAGCCGGCCTCGGCGACGCCAAGCAGAATGCGCAGGCCGAAAAACACGTGCGCGGGCGAGACCCCGGTGAAGCGCGAGATGTCCGGGATGAACGCCATCGCGCCCGCGAGAATACCCCACGTAAACATGATCCGCGCGATCCAGCGGCGCGCGCCGAATCGTTCGAGCAGCAGGTTCGACGGCACCTCGAAAAAGAAGTACGCGATAAAGAACACGCCCGCGCCGAATCCGAACGCGCTCGCGGACAGATCGAGCGCCTTGTTCATCTGCAAGGCCGCGAAGCCGACGTTGACGCGATCGAGATAGGCGATGAAATAGCACAGGATCAGGAACGGCACGAGCCGAACCGTGACGCGCTGAAGGGTACGTGCCTCGAGATCCATATATGTCTCCTCCGGTTCGGCGACCGGTGTATGCCGCTATGTGGTGGGGTCCGTCTGCGGTTCGAAATGCCTGTCCGTCGAACAGGCATCGTTACAGACTAGACGCTCAAAAGGGATTCCGGAAGGTCTTTTGTGAACCATGTGGTCCGCTCATTGCCGACGCCATCGCGGCGTGGCGCTCGTGTCCATTGTTAGGAGTCGCGCAACAGTGTTTTCGGTTGTATCGGCTGATCCTGGGCGAACGATTCCGGATAATTACTGCCTGACCAGTCAGTTAAAAATGCAGGTGATCCACGATGTCGAATCAGGGTTCGGACATGCTTGCTGAGGCGCGCAAAACGGTGCGGGTACGCGAAGTCGCGTCCGTCGCGCGAGCGGAAAGCACGGAAAGGAAGAGGGCGCCGCTGCACGCGCGCATGCGCGGGGTGGCGGCGGTGGCGCTCGCGTGCGCGAGTCTCGTCGGGTGCGCGTCGAGCACGGATGTGGTCGCGAGCGGCAAGCCCGGCAGCTACACGGTCGCCGCCAGCGCGACCGGAGGACGCATGGCCTGGGCGCGCGCGCACGAACTCGCGATGAACGAAGCGCGCGACTACTGCGATCGTCGCGGTATGCAAAGCAGCGTGAATACGGAGACGGTCAGCGGCGGCAGCGCGATGACCGAGCACGAGTCGTCGGTCAGTTTCGAGTGTCATCCGCGGTTCTGACGCAGCGTTGCGCGCGGGCGGCGGGCGCCGCCGCCCCATGACGATCACCTTGTGATGCGCGCCGGGCTTCTCTATCCACGATTCGCCCGTTGTGCCGGCCGAGCTGTCCGACGATGCCGCCGTCTTCCGTGTGCAGGTAGGTCACGCCGGTCCGCGTGATGCTATCGATGAACGCCTTGAACGCAGACGGCATCGACCAGTTGTACATCGGCATGGCGAACACCAGCGCGACGGCGGCGAGAAGGCGCGCGTACAGGGCATCCGATGACGCCCGCATCGCCGCTGTGTGCTCGTGCGCGGGCGTGTATCAAGGTAACCACTCATCGCGACTCGCGTGGTGACATGCGCCGGGACGCCGGCAGTCTTCAGTCTTCGGGTGGTTTGGCGTTGGTCGAACGTTTAATGAACGGTGCGCCCGAGAAGCCCACCGTCGCGCGGCCCTGCACGGGTGATTTTTCGCGGGCGCGGCGGGCAGGGCGCGCGGACGTTTTTTCTGTTCGTGCCGTCTCGATCTGCCGCGAGAGCGTGTCGATACGCTGGCGCAACAGGTCGGTCGCCGCCACGCGTTCAGCCAGCAACGTATCCTTTTCCGCAAGCTGCCCGCGGGTCGCGGCATGCCGCGCAGCGGAGACAGCCAGTTCCGCCTTCGATGCGGCCAACTCATCCCGCAGCGCGTCCCGCTCAGCCCGCGATTCGGCTTCGAGCGTCGCCGCCCGCTCGTGACTCGCCTGAAGCTCCTTGCGCAAACGTTGCGCCGCCGCTCGTTCACCGTCGATTTCGAGCAAGGCGCGCTTTTCCGCCGCGGCGAGCCGCTGCTCGTTCTGCTCGTGCGAGCGGCGCAGCTTCGCGAGTTCGTCGGCGAAATCGCGGCGGGCATCGGCGAGCGCGGCGGCTCCTGCTGCGATTTCTTCCTTCGATGTCGCCAGTTGCGCCGTCAGCATGTCGTTAGCGGTCTGCAGCTCGACGATGCGCGCGTCGAGTCCGGAAATCCGCGCGCGCAGGGTCGCGACATCGTTGGCCGCCTGTTCGGCTTTGTCGACGGCGTCCTGACGCTGCCTGTCGTGTTGCCTGGCCTGTTCTTGCGCAGCGGCGATTTGCGCGTCCGCGTCGTGCCTGAACACGTCGAGCGCGCCGTTCGCGGCGTCGCTCGACAGACGCCACAGCTGGGCCGCGAATTCGCCGGCAGCCGCTGCGACCTCGGGCGGCAAGTCCGGACGGCCGACGTCCACACGCGTCTTGTCGCGCACGTCGGTCCAGAAATCCCGCAACGCTTTGGCCGGCGCGCTCATGCTGCCTTTGCGCACCAACTGGTACAGGCGGTTCGCGGTCGGCGTTTCGCCGTAACGGAAAAACAGCAACGCGCAGACCTCGCGATAAAGCGTCTGCGTCTCGGACGCGTTTTGACGGACGACTTCGATGTCGGCTTCGAGGGTCATGGTGTAAACGGCTTTGGGTATATCGACGTGTTGATAATACAACGTAAAACGCATCAAATACTACACTATTCGATCTTCTACACGACATTAGTACTATAATGTCGTGTTGATGTTGGGTGTGCGGATTGTCCAATCGCTAGGCGTCTGTTTGCATAAGTTTGTTACCGGTTTTTGCATAACTTTGTAACCGTTCTCCAGCGCGTGGAACTAAATTTCCAACATTCAGGGAACTAAATATCGCGCAAACCTGCGCTGCATGTTTGTGGGTCATTTAGTTCCCTGAATGTTGGAAATTTAGTTCCACGCGCTTCTATCTGCAGGGCATGCACATTTCCGAGGTTGCGAAAGGTCAGATGAGGCAATTCGTTTGTCTCTCAGGACCAGACGGGAACGAGCAGTGGTGGCTAAAGATGCCATCCAAGGGCGGAAACCCACGTCTCGTGCCGGTATCTCTCGAATTGATTGAGGAGTTGCAACGGTACCGCAAAGCAATGGGCCTATCCTCGATGCCTTGTCGTGCAGAGAAGACACCCTTATTACTTCCGCTTGGAGGCCCTAGGCGATGTCTGCATCGCTCGACGGTTCACGACGCGATCAAAAGCGTTTTCAGCAATACCGCATCTTGGCTTCGTTCCAAGGGCCCTGATTTTGAGGCTCGCGCCGACCAGGTGGAAAAAGCGTCCGCGCATTGGCTACGACGCACCGCCGGTTGGGATATGGTTGGCAACGGCGTTTCGCTTCAAACTGTTCGCGATAATCTAGGCTATGAATCAGCAACAAGTGCTTTCAATCTTTACTTGTACCCCAGAAGTCCTCAAGTGCACCCTTTGCCCGACGACCGCTATAACGAGACGACCAGGCTACACAAAATCCGATGGGAAGTCGCTAACCCGGACACGGACAGGACGGATCGCTGACCTGATACCGTCACGCATTCCGTCGCAACTATAGAGGTCGCTGTTCCCGGACAGCCGACGGCTGATCGTCTTACGGTGGTCTACCGAGCGGACGTCTGAATTACAACTTAGCCACTACAACACACGGTTTGTCGAGGCCATTCTGAAATGTCCGCTTTCCGGCTAAGTTGAAATGTCCAGGTTTGGGGGGTGTTTCTAACGCTTTTTGTCTTACACATTGTTGAAGGACGACGCCTGAACTGGCAGGGCGCTTACGTCTGCGTCGACCACCTTTGCAGACCGACGGCCAGGTTTGCGTGGTTGTTGCGTTTGCCGCTGCTGCGACTGTTCCAGAATCACACCATTGATATCGGCCTGCGTGAACTCGCGTTGCTTCTTCTTGCCTGGCGAGCGGCTTTGAACCCTCGTTGCGACGCCCAGGTGGGTTCGCGAAGGCGCTTTGCCGATCCGGCTGTTATCGCGTTGAGCCTGGATCACCTGCGAGACCTGAAGCACGTGACCCAGCCGCTTATGCTCAACAACCGCGCCCTGGTCAACTTCGGTCAGCCGGTCGTACTGTCTGCATGACAGTGCGCGACCATCGGCGCGGAGTTCGATACGCCCGTCCGGGTACTCCCACACCCCGATATACCGGCCGATCAGTTTGCGGTGCCCGGGCGTGTCGTCCAGCAGATACGTGACGCGGTCATACCGCACAGTCAACGACTTGCTCACCTTGCGCGGCTCGCGCCACGTGAACACCAGATCAAGATGCTCGTCAGCCCTGAGTGGGCGGTGAGCATCGAAGCCGCTCTTCGGTGGCTTCGCGAAGCGCACGTTGTAATTTGCCATGAAGGCAGGCGCATACGCATTGGCTTCGGCAGCCGTGCTGATGCCACGCAACCGCAATTCTTTTACAAGCCGGTCCTGCAACGTCAGGTGGGCCCGTTCGACGCGCCCCTTGGCGGGGCTACTGTTCGCGCAGAACGTGTCGATGTTCAGCTCGTACATCGCCCGGCCGAAATGGGTCACGCTGCTGCCATCCCTGTTCGCACCGGTCTTGCGAAACACGCTGTACTTGTCGCTGTAGAACGCGACGGGCTTGCCGTGGCGTTCAATGTACGCGCGCGTCGCTTCGAAGTAGCTGAAGGTCAACTCGGTGGCTGTGAAATGCAGCATCATCAGCTGGCTCGTTGCATCGTCGACGTACACCAGCAGCGAGCAGGCCGGCGCCCGTTCCTCGAACCACCGGTGATCGCTGCCATCGATCTGGATCAGCTCGCCCAGACACGCGCGCCGCGCGCGTGGCTGGTAGACCTTCGGTGGTCGCTGCCGGCGGGGAACCCAGAGACCTGCATCCGTCATCAGGCGCCTGACCGTCTCCTTGGCAAGCCGGATGCCGTGACATTCGTACAGCTTCTCGCAGGCCAGCGTGGGCCCGAAATCGGCATAGCGCTCACGGATGATCGAGAGTGCCCGATCAGCCGTCACCGCGTCCAGCTGGTTGTTGCTGGGCTTCGAGCGCCGACGCGACACGAGACCTTCCGGTCCATGTTCGCGCAACCGTCCAACGAGACGGCGAACCTGCCGCGTCGTCAGCCTGAGCCGTTCCGCCGCGCGCCAGGGCTTGAGCCTGCCGTCGGCGACGTCCTGAATGACCTTGAACCTGTCCAGTTCGCGCATCGTCATCGTTATCCGTTCGGTCGCAGCCATGGAAGCCTCCCGCGCCGAAACGCCGGCGGCCGGTCAGCTTACGCTGCGAAAAAGCGGACATTTGAACTTGGCTAAAAGCGGACATTACAACTTAGCCTCTACAACGGTTGCCGGTGATAATTAAGATTATGTAAAATTAAGGATTCCTACATAAAATTTTTTGAGATCTTTGTCCGTTACGGCAAATTTGTTCCAGAAAATAAAGCAAATTTGTTCTTGGTTGGCTGTCAGCTCCGCCTTCCTATTACTTGCAGCGCCGAGAACTAATTTTTTGAATTTTGGGCAGTAAGTTTAGCAAAATCCTGCAATGCAGCCGTTTTTCAATTTTGGAGGCTGCCGATGAAGTCCCTTGTGCTGACCGCCGATGCCGCACCGCGCACCAAACACTCAAACTACCTGGAGCCGCCGTTTGTACCTCGCAGTTCGAGACGCCAGAGTTCGTGCGCGTTTAGACGATTGCGAGATTATGGACATCTTCGGCCGGGAACAGTCCAAGGCCTGCGATAGCGGCGCGTGCCGCAGCCGGATCGTCCGCGAAGAAAACCACAGCGAGATGCTTTCCAGCGCGCGAGCAACATACGTAAAGCAGGCGCCGTGTGCGGTCAAGAGTTGTCTCCTTGCCGTCACGCAGGTTGGTTTGGTCCGTATCGGACGGTGGCGTAATTCCGAAAAGTTTCCCATATGAGAACTGGTTGTGGCGGCCTTCCTCGTCGTCGAGAACCGTCAGAACGCGGCTGAACTCGGCCCCCTTGACTCCCTGATGCGTCGCAAATGGCGACTGCTCCTCAATGTAGGTCCGGTAGCCCCAGAGCTCCTTCATTGGATGGTGCAAAAGCTTCTGCAGCGCAGCCACGTCGCCCGAGCCGGTAGGCGGAATGGCTGCGTCGTATTCGGCCATCGCCGTCAGGAGACGATCATCCAGCCTGAACATCTTGCCATCTCGGAGATGTCTCAGTGCCTCGAACGCAGCGACTGCTGAGTTCGGGCTGCATGCCGCGGCGAGGGTCCGCACCCGTTCGTCTAGGTCCTTCAGGATCATCGCCAAAGCATTCGCGCGCGCGTGTTCTCGTTGAAGAGACGGCGCGAAGCGGCGCAACAGATTCATCACTTGGAATTGATCGTCAGCCGCGCTGGCCAAGACCAGCGGCATCACAAACTTCAGAAACGGCTGTACCGACCAATGCGAGCCATCGTCGAAGCCATCCTTCAGCCCTTCAGACGTTTTGTCGTGGAAGGTCTCGTAGAGATTGCCAAAGCCGAGCCGACTGGCGGCCATGCGGTGCGCGATTACCAACACCTTCACGTCGGCTTCCGGCTCATCGCTGAGCCAGAGGGGATCGGCATGGCGATCAGCTAGCCATTGGCGAACGGCGGCCAACCGCCCGCTTCGGTCATCCTTAGGAACGACGAGAAGTTGCGCGGTGCCTTGAACAGGCTTTCGCTCTCCTCCAACCAATTCAGTCTTTCCGCCCTTCTGCGTCAGACCGTCCGCGCCGGCCCTGATGTTGTTTATCACATTCAGAACTGCTATCGGGCATCGGAAGTTTTCCGGCTTTTCGATGGGTTTCCATCCTGCGAGAGGTTCAATTGCGCCCGCGCCCGTGGTGTAAATCTTCTGCATCGGATCGCCGATGAAGCCGAGGCAGAACTTAGAACCGAGCACTTCCGATATTGCCTTGAATGCGTCGACCACGTCGGGGGCCGTATCCTGGCTCTCGTCGACGAAAATGAACGGGAATTTCTGACCGACAACCCTCGCGATGAGGGGTTGGGACCGGATGAGCTCGGTCGACAGTCTGATCACATCATCATGCCCTAAGATCCCTTTGGGATAGTCAGTACCAACGCCGTAGGTAAATCGATCAACAGAGACGATCTTCACCTTCAGCTCTTCGTAGCGCTGTATGTCGGCCGCAGCCTGATCCCGAGTTTTCTGCTGAGTCCGGTTCGTGAAGGCGGCAATCTTCCCTTTCGTGTCGGCGATCTTCTGATCTAGCCGACGACCTACCCAGTTTGCGATGTCTGCCTGAAAAGGCTTGAGCGCGGTCCAGAGAAAGCTGTGAATGGTCGACACGTGGAAGAGCGGATCGTTCCCGACATCGCCCCATATCTCACCGACCGCAACCTCAGTGTAGGTGATGCAGGCGATCTTCTTTGCTCGTCGGCTAAGGTACGGGCCGCGTGTTTTTCGCAGATGATCAAGTGCCTTGACGATCGAAGTGGTTTTCCCCGAGCCCGCGCCCGCGACCATGACGAAGCCGGTCGAAGCGTCAGCGTCAAGAAGTGCCCGAAGCTCGATATCGGCCGGCGTATCCGGCTTGCCCGCACGGCTCGTCATACCGACGCCTCGATCGCGACGTGCGTCATGAGCCAGTCTAGGCCCTCTTGGATGTAGGCAGGGACAATCCACCCGGGATCACTGCTAGCAAGAAGTCCGAGCGCAAAGCTCGTTTTCTTGAAGCTTTCGCTCTTCACTCGCTTGTGGATTTTCGCGGCAAGATCTTCAAGTGACATCGTAAGCGATTTGGCCCAGCGGAGCCCGACCTCGTGGTGCTCTTTCTTTTGGCACCAGGCGAGATTTTCATAGGCGAATGCCTCCTCAAGCGTACGACTCTTGAGCTCGAGCGTGATCGCACCCCACGTCGCATTCACGGGGAGTTGATATGCAACCATGACGTGTGCCCCGCCCTCTGCAGTGGGGGCCTGAAGTCTGGCACCGATTGGTGCAGCCAGAAGTTCGTCGACGAGTGACTTGCCGGGAAGCCACTGCCTCAGCGTCTGGTTCGCCGTGATTGCGCCAGGCGTGTCAGCGGGACATTTCGACCTTGGCTTGGGCTTTTTTTCACCTGCTGCGCCGTGCCCATCATCGTCGTCATCGTCTTCGTCGGTGTCCTCCGCCGCTTCGGCGGCCGCACCATCTCCTGCTACAGATTCCCCTTCCTTTTTCGGCAATGCCGGATGGACGCTGTCGAGGTCGGTCACGATCAAGGTCGGCAGTCCGATGAACTCGATTAGCTTGCGGAAGCGATAGGCAAAAGCGCCGCCCACTTCGAGGATGCTCAGATAGGCCGCTTCGAGCTCTTTGGCACCGTGCTCGATCATGAGTGGTAGGACGAGACGCTCAACGTTCCCTTCAACCAGAATGGCCGCGTCCGCGAAAAAGAGGTCGCAATGCGTCAGCTTCATGTAGCGCTGGAGGAAATCCCGATCAGGCTCGTTCTGATCGTAAAAGACCGACAGGTTGAAAACGAGTGAACTCTGCTTCGCGCCTGTTTCCGGCGAGCGCCTGAAGTAGCGGATCGGCCGGAAGCCACGCTCATAGAGGATATGCGGTGAGTGCGTAGTGATCACAAATTGCGTCGCATAGCCGTCATCATCCGCGGCCGGGATCAGGTCGGTGAGCTTGCGTACGAATGCCTGTTGGAGCTGCGCATGCATGTGCGCCTCCGGCTCCTCGATAAAAATAAGGTGGATCGGCTGCCGCTTGTCTTCCTCCCCCTCCTCTGTCGTGGCCCAGCCCGAATGAAGGTCTAAGAGTTCAACGCCCATATAGATGAGGTTCTTGAACCCCAGCCCGTTATAGCTGTCGGGGAGCGCTAGCGCTTCCATGTCGGCGGTCGCTTCTTCAAGAAGATAGTGAACTTTCGCCTGCTGGTCGCTCATGAGACGCTCTAGCTTGAGGGCGGCACGGATCTCAAGGGTGGGATTTGCAAGGCCTGGATAGCCAAGCTTGCGGAGCGATTTGAATGTGTCGCTGAATACGTCCGCAAAATGTTTGGTGAGCTGGTCTTCGGAAAGTGCGAGGGCTCTAAGAGCGTTGTGATCGTCTTCCCGTTTCTTCTGGTTACGGGTGTAGAATCGGCTTAACCGTTTCGACAGGTCTTCCGTTCTTGCCTGAACGTTCCCGTCGCTGAGATGGCGCTGCGCGCTAAGGAAGTCGACTTTGATCAGCGAGTTAATGATAGAGTGTCCGGATCGCTCTGCATCAGCGATGATCTCCTTGGGCGTATAAGCTGTATCGGGAGCTTCTGCCTTGAGCTGCGCCTCATCCAGAATGAAATAGCGGAGGGCATACTCGTTCTTCAGCTCTTGGGAGAGGTAGTCGCGCATGTTACGCGGCCATGGCCGGTAGTCCTGTCCGTCCTTTTCCTTAGTCGTCCCAAACTTGGCTGCTTCGGCAGCCTTCGCCCTGTAATTAGCAAGTGTCTGGGCGGCATCCTTGGCTGAAAATTCGATCCGAAGCCCGACCAGCGATCCTTCCCAAGCGGCGCGCGGCAGCAATTCGACCACGCGATAGAGATTGTCTGCATCTACGCTGATCCAGACATCAAGAGACATGGACGGAAATTCAACCTTGGCGTCGACCGCATCTTCGGCAGGAAAGGTCTCAAAATCGGTCCAGCAGCCTGCCCAGAAGTCGTGAACTGTGAACTTGTCCTTGCCGCCCGAAAGGAACAACTCAATCGCGTGAGTGGCTGAAGTCTTCCCGCTATTATTGGCTCCGACGAAGATCGTCAGGTCGTCGGCGAAATCCATGCGTGCATCCTTCAATCTCCTGAAATTTTTGAACGCGAGAGAATGTAAGTGCATCTTGGTCATTGCCCCTGGCAGCATGGAATGTCGAGATTTTATACGGACTATCGTAAATGCAATACGCCAGCGCGCCGAAGCAGAGTTGTCATTCGATTTTTGCCGGTTAGTCGGGACGCCGTCGCGCCATCGGCGGCCCAATCGCGTCTCATTGCACTCAGCCGCCGCCAGACATGGAACCGGCGTTGACGAAAGCTCAGCAATCCGCCCGGGTCAACTGATGCGTAACAGATACTAATGGCTAAGTTTGTCACGAAAGATCGCTACCCCTGAACTGCTGGCAGCTGCAAAAATATTTGTTGGCGTGCAATCGAGGATTGCCTCGGGAAAGCGGCCAAAAGCCTTCACACGGACGGAGAACCTTGCGTTGGTGCGTTTGCGCTCTCACGTATACCGAAAGCCCCGGCGATCCGCCGCGCCCGTTTGACGCGATTGCCATGCAGAGAGATGGACGTCGTCGAGACCAATCCGTGCCGCAGGTCGTCGCGCTCCGTCGTGAGTTCTGCGCCGTGGGCGAGCGCGTGCGTCGCATCAATCCGCTGTCGACAAGCCGGTTCGAGACGTTTAGAAAAGCGGCAGCCGGGTGTCGGTGCCGTCGCCGGATCGCAGGAACAGCCGCCGAGGCAACGCGGACATCCGCCCAGCTTGGAGCGACATTCGCAGAGCCGCCCGCGGAGGCAAATCGCGCTAACTTCGGTTAAATGGACACCCCGGACGCCGCTTATCACGGCCAGGCCGCGCTGGCAGCAGGGACTCTCCCCCGTTCTCCCTTCGTTGCGCCGCTCTGCCCGGCCGTGACGCCGCCGGCCGGGTCCTGTGTGCGGCTTCCCGCGTCGGGCGTGCACAGGATCGCACCAGGGTTTATACTGAAGCCGTCTCCTCCATGTCTCCACATGGATTCCGGCCCGCCGCGCGCGGGCCTTTTTTTGTTAGCCGGGCGTCGGTGCGGGGCGACGGGGGCATCCCCCTCTTCTCCGGACTGATCAGGCAGATGCCGGACCCACTGCGGCCGCTCGGGACGCCGGAGATCAGGCACCGGGTATCAGAGTCCGGCAGTCGCCAGGTACCGCCACTTTAGTGACAAAAATTCGGCCATTGCCGACATTGGCACGGCTTGGGTTCTACGTCGGCAATGTGGCGGACTGCTGACGGTGGCGGCATCGAGCAACCCTACGGCAGCTTTCCGCATCAGCGAACTCACACTCCCGACCCGTTGCGGACATACATCCCCGCACCACCTCTATGGCAGCTTTCAGAGTGCAACGGCCGTTCACGCCGCACAGTCGGTCGGCATGTCATTGGCCATTGCGGACGTTCGTCGTTCGGGCGCCGTGCGGCGGCTGAAGGTTACTTTGCTGCCGCTGGCAATCAAGGGCCAACGACAGTCGGCTGCGACAGTATCCGAGTGAGTCGTACCGTCCGATGCTGTTGAAAAAGTCGCTGCGCCGCGTTTCCCATCTGCCACCGAAAAAATCGACCTCTCAGATCGGCCTACAAACCGCTCGACAACATCGGTCAAGGGTAAGAAGACCCTTGCAACCTCGCGAGAAAGACGGTCAGCGACTTTTCCAACAACACCGACCTGAAGCTGACCGTCGAAATACTTGGAGCCTAACCTACGGACCGACAGTTCGCTTCCGGTTGCAGACTCAGCCAGTGCTCGATTTCCTCCGACGCTGCGATCAGATCGTCGCAGGCTAGATGCTGCGGCATGCACAGGAACGAAGGGTCACGGACGACCATGGTGACGGGCATGTGCAGGATGGCTTGCGACGTCGCGCAGACTGCTGCGAGACGTGCGCGCAAGCTTGACGCATTGCGCACCCTGGCGGGGCCGCGCGTGCACGCCCCAGCGCCGACGTTCGCTCGGTCATTGCGAGTCCGTTCGGCGCTGGGCCATCTCACTGCGCCCGAACTTCGATGGAGACCCGCCGGTCCGGTTGCAGGCAAGCGATGAGCGACTTGCTGCCGCCGTCCCGACATTGCGTTGTCGAATCGCGGGAGCCCACGCCGGTTGCATGAATCAACTCACCGTTCAGTCCATGATCGATCATGTACTCCCTCACCGTCTGGGCACGCGCGAGAGATAGCGGCTGGTTGACTGCGTCCGGCCCAAGCCGGTCGGTATGGCCGACGACCGAAATGGACTGAACGCCACTGCGCTGCTTGATACGCGTCATGACCTGATCGAGACTGGCCGCTCCGCCCGGCAGCATTGAAGCGCGGCTTGATTTACCGAAGGCAAACAGCGCATCGCTTTGCAGCACGAACTGATCAACCGTTTGCGCCGCAGCTGCGACCGGCTGCGAGGCCGCTGCAGCCGGCGTAACCGTCGCGTCGCCACAGGCAAAGGTAAGCCGCCGCGTGACGTCGGTCTGGTCAGTGTCCGGCAGCAGGCGTCCGACTTTCTGCACCGGGCGAACCGGTTTGCCATGACAGATCCGCTCGGCGACCTTCATGCAGGTAGCCGGTCCTTCGAATATCCCGTGACATTCCACCTGATGAAGCGTGGAACCGTCGGCGGCCGTAACCGTATAAGCATTAAACGTCGGCCCCGAGGCACTCGAACATCCGGCAAGCAACACCAGGCTCAGCGATAAACTCCATCCAGAAAGCTGCTTCATTATGTTCTCCATACTGTTTTTTCGTACGCCCGGTTCGGCGCACGGTCAGGTTGTCCGCACTTGAGCGAAGGCGTCCGCGCCCTACCATTGCATGGCCGCGCCCATCCCGAAGGTTGTACCGCCGGGGCTCATGCCGACGCCTGCTTTCATCTTGATGTTCTCGGTGAGCCGAGCGGTTCCGCCCAACGCCACAGCCTGATAGCCACGGAAGCCTGCCGTGCCGATGCCAAATGACAAGGTCTTGTCCTTGTCGACCTCCGGAATCATCGTCAATGCGGTTGCCGCGGCGATGCCGGAATAGGCATTGCGCGCGACCGAATTGACGCCCGATTGCAGTTGGTCCACGCGCTGGTCGGTATAGGCATTGGCTTGCGCCAATCCGGCATTGAGCTGGTCCACGTTGACTGCGTCCGTCCCTTGCGTTCCCGCCGCCACATTCGCCACCTGCCGGGTGTCGTTGAGCGAGCCGACGGACACCACGTTGCTGCGGCCTCCATCCGAGCTGCCGGCCCCCAGCGCCACCGAGTTATTGCCGCTCGCGGCCGCGCCGACCCCGACAGCGGTCGCGCCCGTCGCGCTGGCTTGCGAACTGTTGCCGACCGCCGTGCTATTGGATGCCGATGCCGACGCGCCCTGCCCGCCCGCCGACGAATTCGAACCGGTGGAGGCCGGTGGCGTCGGCGTGCCCGGCGAGGACGAGAAGCTGCCGCCGTTGTTGGTGGTCCGCTGGTTGATCAGCGTGGTCAACTGGGTCGACACCGCGTCCAGTTGCGAGACATTCACGGCGTCGGTACCCGCCTTGCCGGCCGCGACACCGGTGATCTGCCGGTTGCCGATGTTGAGCTCACCCGCGGACGACTGCGGACTGCTCAATCCATACGCGATGTAGTTGCTCAACGCGCCAACCGTCGTCACCGATCCGGCACCCAGCGCAACGCTGTTTGCCATCGTCGCGCTCGCGCCGGAGCCCATTGCGATTGCATCGATGGCGCTGCTTTGCGCCCCCGAGCCGATCGCAACGCCGCCTGCGTTGGCGGCCTTTGCGTTCGCCCCTTGGGCGATCGACTGGGCGCCGCTTGCGATCGAGCCGCTGCCGAGCGCGATCGCATCGGCCTGCGCCGCATTCGAGCTCTCGCCGATCGCAACGCCGCCCGGCGCCGTGGCATCGACGACGGCGCCGTTGCCGATGCCCACGCCGTTGTCACCGTTGACTACGGTCGTCGGTCCAACGGCAATCGATTGCGCGCCGACCGCCAGCGAATCCGCGGCCGTCGAGTTCGCATGAAAGTACATCTGTCCGGACACGGCGAACGACGACAGCGCGCCCGCAAGCTGTCTGATCGTGACGGCGTCCTGCGCCTGCGTGCCGTCCGCGACGTTAGTCAGCTGGCGATAGGTGTTGCCGGCCGTGCTGCCCAAAGACACGGCGCCGAGCAAGGTTTGATCCGATGTGTTGAAGGGGATCGCATGGCTGCCGTTCGCAATCGAACCGATGCCGGACAGCACCGCGCGATCGGACACGGATCCCGAGCCGATCGCGACTCCGCCGGCCACCGAAGCGCTCGACAGCGCGCCTAATGCAAGCGCGTTGTTCGCCTGCGCGGCAGCGCCATTGCCGCCGGCAAAGCTGCTCACGCCGGCGGCCGTTGCCCCCACGCCCGCCGCCAGAGCATTGACGCCGGTGGCGCCGTCGTTGTTGTAGTTGCCGCCTTGTGTGCCGCCGTCGTTGACGCTGTAGTAGTGCGTCTTGCTGGCCGTAACTACCCCGGCGAGGTTGTCGACCGCCTGATCCGTCGCGTAAAGCTGCGAACCGTTCACCGCGTCGGTACTCGCCGCGTTCACCTGCCCGGCCGCTACGTTGGTCACCGTGCGCTCGTGACCCGCGCTACCAACGCTGACCGTGCTGGTCGGGGCAGTACCGGCGTACGTGTAGGCCGTGCCGTTGATCGTGCCGCCGGTCGTTGCCACCGCCGCAGCCGTGGTCGAGCCGCTGCCCAGCGCCACCGCGTTGGCGTCATTGGCCACCGCGCCCTGGCCCAGCGCCGTGCTATTGACGCCGCCGGCGGTGGCGGCTACGCCGGCCGCAAGCGCATTGATACCGGTGGCGCCGTCGTCGGCGTAGTTGGCACCCTGTGTACCGTTGTCGTTGACGCTGTAGTAATGCGTCTTGTTGGCGGTTACCGTCGCGGACAGACTGCTGACTGCCTGATCGGTCGCGTACAGTTGCGAACCGTTCACCGCGTCGGTACTCGCCGCGTTCACCTGCCCGGCCGCTACGTTGGTCACCGTGCGCTCGTGACCCGCGCTGCCCACGCTGACCGTGCTGGTCGGAGCCGTACCTGCATAGGTGTAGGCCGTGCCGTTGATGGTGACACCCGGCGTGGCCACCGCCGCAGCTGTTGTTGAACCGCTGCCCAGCGCCACGCTATTGGCGAATGTCGAGCTGGCACCGGCACCAAGCGCTACGGCGTCCGTGGCGCTGCTTTGCGCGCCGGAGCCGACCGCCACGCCGCCCTGGTTCGCGGCATTGGCGTTGGCGCCCTGCGCAATCGATTGCGCGCCGCTCGCGATCGCGCCGCTGCCAAGCGCCATTGCGTCGGCCGCGGCCGAATGCGATTGCTGGCCGATCGCAACACCGCCGGGCGCGGTTGCATCGACCACCGCTCCGTTGCCGACGCCTACGCCGTTGTCGCCATTGACGACAGTCGTCGGTCCAACCGCGATCGACTCCGCGCCCACGGCGAGCGAATCGGCCGCTGTCGAATTGGCGTGGAAATAGGTCGTGCCGGTCACCGAAAACGACGACAATGCGCCCGCCAGTTGCCTAACGGTGACCGCGTCTTGCGCCTGCGTGCCGTCGGCCACGTTGGTCAACTGCCGGTAGGCGGTGCTGCTGCCGACGGACACTGCGCCGAGCAAAGTCTCATCGGAGGTATTGAACGGAATCGCGTGGGAACCGTTGGCGATCGATCCCGCTCCGGGCAGAACCGTGCGATCTGAAACCGATCCCGAGCCGATCGCCACGCCGCCGACAACCGAAGCCGTCGCTTGCAGTCCGAATGCGTTTGCGTTGTTCGCCAGCGCCTGCGCACCATTGCCCAGCGCCGTGCTGCTCACGCCGGAAGCCAGAGCGCCGACACCCGCAGCCAGCGCGTTGACGCCGGTGGCGCCGTCGTCGGCATAGTTGGCACCTTGTGTGCCGCCGTCGTTGACGCTGTAGTAGTGCGTCTTGTTGGCGGTTACCGCCGTGGCAAGTGCGTCGACCGCCTGATCGGTTGAGTACAACTGCGAGCCGTTCACCGCGTCGGTACTCGAAGCGTTCAACTGGCCTGCGGCAACATTCGTCACGGTGCGTTCGGCGCCTGCCTTGCCGACGCTGACCGTGCTCGCCGGCGTCGTGCCGGCAAACGTGTACGCGGTCCCATTGATCGTCGCGCCTGGCGTCCCCACCGCGGCGGCAGTCGTGCTTCCCGCCCCCAGAGCCACCGCGCCGGCGTTGGAAACCGTGGCACCGGAGCCGATCGCCACGCCTTGCGTCGCCGCGGCCGACACCGTTGCGGCGTCGCCGAACGCGACCGAACCGGCATTGTTCGCTTGCGATGCATTGCCCAGCGCGACGGCGCCCTGGCCGCTCGCGGTATTGGCATTGCCAAGCGCCACCGCGCCCTGGCCGTTGGACGTATTGTTCGCGCCCATGGTTATCGCACCGGTCCCGATCGCCGAGTTCGGATCGCCGATAGCAACCGCGCCGTTACCGCTCGCGGTATTGCCCGCGCCGATCGACACCGCCTTGCCGCCGGTGGCGGTTGCCGTCTGACCGATCGCAATGGCGCCGGCCGTGTTCGCGATTGCCCCGGTGCCCTGAGCGATCGAATCGCCACCCGTGGCTTGAGCCCCGTTGCCCAACGCTATGTCGTTAGCTGTGGTCGGTGCGCCGTTTACGCCGGCCACCGCATTCAGGCCTTGGGCGATCGAATCGTTACCGTACGCATTGGCGACCGGTCCCACCGCGATCGCATCAGTGCCGGTGGGAACACTGTCAGCCAATACCGAATTGGTGTGGAAATATTTGATCCCGCCGCCATTGTTGATATTGGCAATCGCTGTGGTATTGGTCGACACCTGCTGGTTGGTGGCGAACAGCTGGGACCCATTCACCGCGTCCGTGCTTGTCGCGTTCAATGCGGCCGGCGCCATGTTGGTGATGGTCACCGGAGATCCGGCTCCCGCCCCGCCGGTCGCACCGAGCGTGATCTTCGTTCCGCCCGCCGCGTCGTACTTCACCGCGATATTGGCGGTGTTGTCGATATTCGTATTCAGCGCGGTCAACGCGCCGGCAACCGTCGTCTGCGGGTTGGGTCCGCTTACGGCTCCGGTAGCGCTGACGGTGTTGACCGGCTGGCTAAAGCCGGTGATATCGCCGGTCGTCGCGCTATAGCTGGCGCCGCCGCCCAATGTGCCAGCCGTAGACGCGCCGAGATTATTGACGCCGGTGACAACCGTGTTCAGTTGCGAGCCGTTGATCCCGTCGGTGCTGGTAGCCGAAATCACACCCGCTGCCACGTTCTGCAGTTGCCGCTCTTTGCCAGCGGAGCCGACCGACACCACGCCATTGGCCGCGTTCGCGATGCCGGCCGCGGTGCCGCCGTAAAGCGCAGTAGTGCCCGTATGGGGCGCTGCGGTCATACTGCCCGCGCCCAACGCGACGTCGTTCGCGTTGCTGGTCGATGCGCCGGCACCGAGTGCAATCGCATGGGTCTGGTTGGCCACCGCCGAATCGCCGAACGCCAGCGCGCTCGCGCCGTTCGCGGTGCTCGCGTTGCCCAGCGCGACCGCGCCTTGACCATTGGCAGTATTGCCGTTGCCCTGCGCTACCGCGCCGTCGCCCGTGGCGGTATTGTTCGCGCCCACGGCGACCGCGCCATTGCCGGTCGCGGTATTCGGATCGCCAATCGCGACTGCGCCGTTGCCGCTCGCGGTCTGCGCCTGACCAAGCGCGACTGCGCCCGTCCCACCGAGCACCTGGGAGTTATGGCCGCCGGCGAACGAACCCGCGCCGGCTGCCGCGGCGACGGTGCTGCCGTCGCCGATCGCAACCGTGGAGGCGGCGAGCGCTCTTGCAGCATTGCCGATGGCGGAAGCATTAGCCGCGTTTGCCGTTGCGGAGGTACCCATGGCGAGGGCATCTGTGCTGGCGCCCGTCAGCGCCGAATCGCCTATGGCGACGGACGAGGAGCCAGCCGAGCTTGCGCCGGAGCCGATCGCAATGGCGCGAATGCCCGACGCCGCGGCGCCCACCACCGTCGCCGGGGCAGACGCGCCGCCTTCCGCGACAGAATCCGCTCCGCCCAAAGCTATTGCATTAGCACCGCTCGCATTGGAGCCGTTCATCATGCCGAGCGCGTTGAGCCCTGAGGCGACGGCGCCAGCTCCCAAAGCCACGGCATTCTGTGCCGTCGCTTTGGACACTGTGCCGGCGGCGAGTGAAGAGGGACCGGACGCAGTCACGTCCGTGCCGACGCCAATCGCACCCGCCGCCGTTGCGCCCGTGCCGGCGACCGAACGCGGTCCGAGATACACGGCGTTGAGTCCGCTGGCAATGGACTGAAAACCGACAGCGACAGCATGCGTCCCGGAGGCCGCGGCGGTGTAGCCCACCCCGACCGCTGCAGGTCCGCTTGCCACGGCCTGGAAGCCAATCGCAGCGGCATAAGCGGCGTTAGAGGTCACATCAGTGCCAATCGCAATGGACCCCGTTCCCGTCGAACCGGTGCCCGCCGCAGTGCGCGCTCCCAGATAAACGGCGTTGGCGCCGGTGGCACTGGCTCCCGAACCAACGGCTATACCGTTGGTTTGCGAGCCTGTGGCTCCACTGCCCAATGCGACCACGCCTGAAGCGGCCGCGTTGGCACTCGAACCCATTGCAACGCTGTTGTCTCCGGTTGCTTTTGCCGTGGGGCCGACGGCAGTCGACACATTGCCGCTAGAAACGCTGTCCAGGCCAATGCCAATGGCCGACGTTCCACTAGCGACGACATCCGTTCCGATGCCAATCGCCGACTGCGCCGTCGCGCCGGTGCCCGCAGCTGTACGCGCGCCCATATAAATCGCGTTGGTAGCACTCGCAATGGCCTGAAAGCCGAGGGACAAGGCATTCAGTCCCGTACTGTTGGCGCCATAACCTACCGCAGTGGCTCCGCCTCCAGAGGCAGTGGACTGAAAGCCCACGCACGTGGTGCTGCCACTATAGAAGTTGTAGGGCGCCGCCGAACAGCTCACCTGCGCTTGCGCCTGCGCGGCCCATCCCCCGAAACCCATGAGCAACAGCACGGTGACGACACGCGATCCCGAACCATGCGACGCCGCAGCACCCTGCTCGCCGCAGCGTGCGCCGCATATGGAAGCAGCCGCTCCCGACTTTCCCTTGCCGCGCGACGCGTCCAACTCCGACGCGGCTACGAAGGCGCCCAGCGCCTTGTTCCAGATGGTCCGATATGCTTTGTTCATGTCGTTGCCTCACGAGGTAATTGAAATTCGAAATTCGCAAAACGCGAGCGTGTGCATGCATCCCAATTTATTCAGGATGCCTATTTATTATGTTTAAGCCGTCTCGTTGCGGCGCACGTTGCTTTAGCGTTGGAACTGCGGCAAGTTCCTTCCGCCCTCGATGAATCACGAATCTTGAGCGCGAGCGAATACCCACGCCCAAAATGCGATTCGCATGACTAATTAAAGATGAGGGTCAGTCAGATAGCCAGTTTTCGGCGAGCTGGCCGCTGAGACGTTTGACGAATGTCTGGGTTATGAAGGTCCGAAGGGCAGACGCAGAGGAAAGCCGATCGCGTGGCGGAGCGCCAATTGCCGGTCAGATTGATATGATTTCCTCGCCGAGGCAGCGCCCGACTCTGTTCCGACTGAGATACTCATCGTTACTGCCCCTCAGTAGCCTGTTGCAACGTTTCCTTGGTTCGTGGCATGACAACTAGTCTCGCGCCCGCTACACGCACCGTTTCTCTTTCTGGCAAGATCTTGAGCACTATGTGAGACGAAGGCCGCCAAGCTATTCGCATGGAATGCCGTGGCGCCCTTTATTTGAGTCATGTAACAAAAAGAAAGATGAGTGCCCGCGGGAACTTTCTCATAGGTCTTTTCATTTGTCTACAAAAAGCCTTTGGCGAAATCCGGCTATTGCGGAGTTTAACAATCAGGGTCTATTCACCTTATTACCACTCAGAAAGTGAGCGGGGGATTTCCTGACATCCCTAAGGAAATCTGTAATTTTTTCTCCTGTTTTTTTAACTCAATTTCGTGTAGCAAAACGCATATTAAAAATGCAGGACAGTTAATGTAGAGGAATAGGAATCCGTTCGGCTGCCCGCTGCCGCAGCACAACGGCGGCAGCAGCGGGACACAGCCAGGGTTACTTACCAGCGGTAGCCGACGCCCGCGCCCCCGCCGACGGAACCGTGACCGGAAACGCCCGTCGTGACCGAGCCTTTGACCATCCACTTTTGCGTCGCGACCGACAGACCCACAGCCATCGCGGACTGTCCGCCGTAGTTGCCCGCTGCGAGTGCTACAACCTTCTCGCCAGGCAACACAGCTTGCGGCAAGTTCGCCATCGCGATTGCGGACGCCGAACCGGCGTGCGCGTGACGGCGGTATTTCTGCATGTCGTCGCGAACGCTGTGGATCGACGTATTGGTGTGGTCTTTCGCACCGGTACTTACCTATCTCCGCTCGCGCAGCGCATAGTGGCACTGCTTCAGGAGCGGAGTAGCTGAACCAGCTAGCGGCGTACATGCCATATTAAAACGGCCAAGTTGTAGTGTTTTGTGCCATCGTCCGCTCCCTAGACAGGAACGGACCGCCAAACGCACTTTCCCAACGGCAGAAACGGCCGAATTGTGCGGGTAGCTCGTCCGTCAGGTTCCGGAGTAATGCGGCCGCTCCAACCGCAGATTTCCCGGCTCGCTGAACGGCAAGTTGTGGCCGAACCCGGTCCGACAGCAAACTTCGGTGAGGGGGCTGAGCACCGCCGGTTGCATTCGGCGGCACCCATCCACTTCTGCCATTTGAGATCGCATCTGAACTGACGAACGCCAGCTGTCGCCCGATGCGGGACCATCGGAGGTCAATCGAACACGGCATTTGAATCGGGCTGCCCTCACATCGAACCCTTCGACGAGGGGCCTCCGGCCATCTCCACATCAACGGCCCCACAGATTGCGAGCGGGACGAAGCGTCGCGCAATTTTATTGATTTACGCGGTCATACGGACAACAACGACCAACTTGCGATTGCGTTCATTGTGCGTGGGATCGGAGGGTTGGTTTGCGCCGGCATGCACTCGATCAGGGTTAACCCATTCAGAGCTGTGCCGCAAAGTACATACAGTTCTTGCATACGAGCCTGCTTCAGACGCGGGGGCATCGCGGCCCAGGGTCGTCTGGCGGTGTTTCCTCAGTTCCACGAAATCCAAAGGAGATGACAGATGGAAATCCGCAACCCTTCCCCCGGCCTCTACAACGAAGATCTCGCACCTGCCAGGGTGCGCAACTGGGGTGCCTTCAGCATTTTCAACGTCTGGACCTCGGACGTGCACAGCCTCTGGGGCTACTACCTCGCCGCCAGCCTGTTCCTGCTGTGCGGCAGCTTTACCAACTTTGTGCTGGCGATCGGGCTCGGCTCACTCGTGATCTTCGCGCTGATGAATCTGATCGGCTATGCCGGCGAGAAGACCGGCGTGCCATACCCGGTGCTGGCGCGCGCCTCTTTCGGCGTGTGGGGCGCCAACTTCGCCGCGCTGGTGCGCGCCGTGGTGGCCTGCTTCTGGTACGGCGCGCAGACGGCAGCGGCTTCGAGCGCGATAGTCGCGCTGTTGATCCGCAGCACCAGCCTGATGGAGTTCCACAAGGGCACACACTTCCTCGGCCATTCGGTGCTGGAAGTGATCTGCTACTTCATCGTCTGGGCGCTGCAGCTGCTCATCATTCAGAAGGGCATGGAAACGGTGCGCAAATTCCAGGACCTGGCCGGTCCGGCGGTGTGGATCGCGATGCTGATCCTGGCGATCGGCCTGTGCGTCAAGGCGGGCGGCTTCTCGTTCGAGCATGGCATTCCGATGGACGCGCTGCTCGAGAAGACCAGGGACGCCGGCGTCAGCGGCGAGCCCGGGTCGTTCTGGGCGCTGATGGCCGTAGGCGCGACCTGGATCACCTACTTCGCTGCGCTGTACCTGAACTTTTGCGACTTCTCGCGCTACGCGAAAAACCGCGACGCAGTCAAGAAAGGAAATCTGTGGGGCCTGCCGGTCAACCTGATTGCGTTCTCGCTGGTCGCCGGCGTCACCACCATCGCCGCCTTCAGGGTGTACGGCGAAGTGCTGCTGCACCCCGAGCAGATCTCAGCCAAGTTCGATAGCTGGATACTGGCACTCATCGCGGCGGTGACCTTCGCGGTCGCCACGCTAGGCATCAACGTGGTGGCCAATTTCGTCTCGGCGGCGTTCGACATCTCCAACACGTTCCCCAGGCAGATCAGCTTCAGGAAGGGCGGTTTCATCGCTGCAGCCATCGCGCTGGTGCTCTACCCGTTTGCGCCGTGGGAAGGCAACGCCGCGCACTTTGTCAACGCCATCGGCGCAACGATGGGCCCGCTGCTGGGGATCATCCTGGTCGACTACTATCTGGTGGCCAAGGGGAACATCAACGTCGCGGCGCTCTACCAGGAGCACGGCGAGTATCGCTACGAAGGCGGCTGGAACGTCAACGCGCTGGCCGCGGCGGCGGTCGGCAGCGTGTTTTCGACCTTCCTGCCCAACTTCACCAACCTGCTGCCGGCCTGGTGGAATACGTATGGCTGGTTCTTCGGCGTAGTGATCGGCGGCGGCATTTACCTGATCATGGCGACGCTGCGGCCGCGTACTGCGATCGCCCCTACCCGCGTTTAAGGGTCTTTCCATCCCGATCAGGTGGGGTCAAGCACCGGCGCGGCACCGCCGGGTGCCTCCCGGAAGCGGGCGGTCGGTCACGATAGCCGCGTGCGGCTCGCGAATCGCAGATTTGGCCGACGATCCGCCTGATGGCATCGTTCAAAGAGGGGCACTTTCGGCCACGAACGGTCCTTCATATTCTCTTGGCGAATGTCTGCTGATCAGCGTCTGGCCGCCATCCGCTCTCAGAGATTTGGTCAATTTGGCTTCGGTGCTTCCGTGACGGCTTCGATCGTTTGAGCACGAGCAGAGACCGCTGCGACGACACGATTCCGCCCCATAGCCTTTGCTGAATAAAGCGCCGCGTCGGATCGCGCCATCAGGTTTTTCAGCGATTCGCCCATCTCATATTCCGAGACGCCAGCGCTGAACGTGCACTCCACTTCTCCGCCGGGGATGACTAGCGCAGCCGTGGCAATTTGCAGGCGCAAACGATCAACTATGGCAACAGCGTCTGCTCCGGAGGTTTCTGGCAACAGGACCGCAAACTCTTCCCCGCCAAGACGCCCAAAAATATCGCCTCGCCTGATACCCTTCGACATGATGGAAGCGAAGTGAACCAGCGCGCTGTCTCCGACTGCATGACCGTGTCCGTCATTTATTGCTTTGAAATGGTCAATATCAAGAATTGCAACAGCCAAGCGCAACCTTGTACGGTTCGCATGCGCTAGCAGCAATTCGGCGCGAGCCATAAACTCGCGCCGAACGAGCGCTCCGGTCAGATCATCAACAGTCGCCAGCCGCTCCATCCGCTCAGCCATGCGGTCATACGCGAGCATGACTACACCTATCGAAAGGCACGGCAAGGTTAATATGCCGATGCCGATATACGCGACGTTCATAGGTGTCAGGTCTAGAAAGTGTGCGTGCTGTTCCCAGCCTAGACCGGTCACGATCGCCCGAGCAATGTAGACGAGCCCTCCGAGCACCGCGACGAAGGCTAGGAATTGATAGCTGTACCGAGGCCGATGCGGAGGACGCATGATGTATACCGTCCAGCCGATACATAGACGAAAGTAGCCAACGAAGGCAGCCATCGAAATAATCCGGGCATCCGGGTTCGGCGAAACATAGGTCCAGTAAACAAGGCCGATTACCAGAATGACGTATGCCACAACCGCGTGGGGTTGCGAAGGGCGAAGGGCGAAAAACTTTCTGAAACCTTGCAGCGCTACGATTGGGATGGCTGCAAGGAGCGCACTGGATATGAGAATAGCCATGGGCGTTGGGGAGGCGCCACACAACGTCAGAACGACCAATGCGGACACGGCCAGAATGTTTGCACCGAACCAGCGGTACAGCCCAGGAATCCCGGACAGCGAACTCAATATGAGTACGCTCACGGCGGTCGACATGATTCCGACAATATAAAGACCAACAGGGCTGAACATAGCTTTGCGGTGTGAACCTTTCCCCCAGGATTAGAGCAAGGCGGAATGGGGAGCGTCCTGTTGCGTTCGAACCGATCTTTGTAAACATTGAAGCCCGCCTAAGTGGGCGGGCTGAATCCTTGTCGGGGAAGACATGAGAAGTCGTGGTAAGTATAAACCCCTAATGCCGGATATGGTGGGCCCACACGGACTCTTGCACCGGTTCCACCCGTAGTCGGTCCGACATCGGCCCGGTCTTCGACATAAGACCTGTGAACGTTGGTGGGCAGCTAGAGGTGCGGATGGACCCGCAACCGGCATGTCCAATCGGATCACTTCTCGTGAACACGCACGGGACCGACCATTGATCGGCTTGAGCGGCTCGGTTTGAGCAAGCCGAAACGGCCGCTCTTGAACGTGGCGGAGACGTTCGCAAATATTCGCCGAAGGGCCGGAGTGGGTCGTAAGTACCCATTCGCGGAAGCAAGAGTCGCCGCTTCGGAGCCGCCTCGGGCGAACGGCCGGTTATTGCCGTGCAGCCGCCCCATGAGGCGCGATAGCTGAGCGTCCGCAATGGCCGAACTGCTGTCTCTGAGACGCCGTCATGAGTGACCAAATCATGCTGTTAACTGCGCTCGAACTCCCGACGGCGCGGCCGGCGGCCATGCGGTCGAGAAGACGCATTCAGCAATAACGATAACTTGTTCAACTGAAGGCAGCAAACTACTCCAGCGTATCGACGGTGATGTCGGCATGCCCGTGACATATGACATCCATGATCGGCAGCCTGTGCGATCGCGGAGCCGCATCAGGCGGTAAGGCCTCTAGTCGCGCTCGTTGAGATCCCAAGGGTTCATCTGTTCCACAGATACCGGCGCATCGGGTCGGGACACGACGCCCTTCAGAGTTTGAATTGAGCCATCCGGTGCGGACGGCGAATCGACACGAAGCCACGGCCCCAGCGTATCGCGGACACACTGCTGGCAAAGGTCAAGGCTCATATGGGCGCCGTCACCGAAAACCGAACCAAAGCCTCCACACCAGTCGAGCGACACCTTTTCGTACCACTCCCACTGGTCGTCATTGGGCGTCATACGCCGGCCGCAGCGGTCGCATGTGCAGGCCATGACCTCCTGCACCATCCTGTCCCGGTATTCGCGCATGACCTACCCCCTTCCCCAGTCCGACTTTTCCCAGTCCGGCGGCACGAGACCAAGCTGCTTCGCAGTGTCGACCGGCAGGCGCAACAGCACCGTGCCCGGCCCGCGTTCCATGTTCCCGAGCATGGTGACTTCAGCGGCTACACCGTCGAGCTCGAGATACACGACGTCCTCCGGCTCAAAAATCTCGGCGTAGAGATCCCATCCTGGCCGATCGCCCTCTTTCGCCTGATACCTGATGCGGTTCTTGGTACTCATGAATCCCTGTTCCTATTCCGAGCGTTTAGCCGATGCCCCAATTGCCTGCACCCAATCGCTCCAAATACTGGATGCGGTCGGCGTCGTCACTGACCGCCGCCTGTCTTTTCACTGTTCACCGTGCAAGTACGGCTGGACAGAATGTTCGCGAGTCGCTTCGCACGTTAGCCCCTCTTCCGATCGGACCGGCGGATGCAAATGCAGCCTCGACAAACTCCAGTCTATAACCGCAATATGCTCCAGGCAGCGCCATTGCCGTAATCTACGACGCGCGGCGTAATGCGTATACGGCGACGATCACGTTGGCCGACCGGCCATGCTGCTTGACGCCATAGAATTCTGGCGGCGTATTCCAGAACGTCACCCCGCTCCTGAATTCCTGTCCCATGCGCACGTCGGCGGAATATACAATTCGCGATTCAGGCAACGAATCACGGCACGGCTGATACCGCACTTGCGATCAAGCACCTCGTCGACTCGACTCAGGTTGCCGGGATCCGGCTGCACGTTGCCGGCCGGGAGTCCAGCTTCTGCGCCAGCCGCGTTCCGCAGGGTCAATACCGGCTGGCTATCTGCTACTCAGGAGGGTTCAGGATGAAAGCGCATCACAACACCGAACGGAGCGGCAAGCGGACGATCGACCTGGTATCGGAGGCCGTCGCAGCGGTGATCAATGGAACGCAATAGCTGACGGCGCAAACAGTCGGCAAGCGGCTCGACCCGGAAACCACCGATCCGGCAGCAGTGACACCCCGGTGAAAAAAGGAAACCGGGATTTTGCCATCGAACTGGCCGGCCAGACCTTGTACCCTGCCTACCTCTTCGACGACGCCAGCTACGCGATTCCTGGAGTCGCAGAGATTCTGGGCATTTTTGCAGCTACAGTCCGTTCCGGATTGCGTCCTGGTTTGAGTCGACCAACAGCATGCTTCATGGCAGGCGTCCTCGCGAGATCCTGGCTTCGGACTTCCCGGCCGTCGTCGCGGCCGCACGGGATTATGTGGTGGGCCCGGTGCACGGATAGATCGATGCATCTCCGCCGCCGTCGTCATGCGCGCGTGCACGCATGTCACGCCTGAAGTCCGCGCTGACCGGACGTCAGCGCCGGGCGGCCCACCGTATGGAGATCCACCTCGCCCCGGTCGCCCCTTCGCATCCCCTGCGCGTGGCCCTGTGATATCAGCGCTGGCCGTTGAGAAAATCGAACCAGTCGTGCGCGAAAGCGCAGCCATGATCAGGAATGCCCGAGCCGGCCAGCTTCTCGTCGAAGCAGGTTCTGGCAGGCTCGGGAATCTCATCGAGACGCACGTAACGATAGCCTGCGTCATTCATGCGAACCGTTACCTCAGGTTGCGCGGGTCGCGGTGGCAACGTTTCGCGGCCCTGATTCAGCGCAGCGGCAAGACAGCGCGCAACGAGATCCCAAGCGCTGGCCGCCCATCTCGGATACCCGCGGACCATGACCCGCTCGCCGACGTCGCCGAGCACCGCATCGTCCAGGGCCACCCTGTAGTCCGCAAGTGGCCCGCCACTCGTGCGCGCGATGTCCGCCGTCGCGATGACCCGCTTTCCGTCTTCCCGTCCACCGGGCAACAATTCAATGGTGACCCTAAGCATTCGCCTCTCCTTCTGATGATCTTCTCATTCGGTGTCGCAGTCCTGTGGCCGCGCATCGGGTTCCTTCTTCCCGGACGACGTCCGCGGCCAACGAAGCGTCCGCTGCTTTGGTCGGAAGGCTGTTGCCAGCTATCGACATGCCAGGCTCAGCACCGGTGATGTGCCGGGACAGTATTTCGCCGGTGAATGCCGCAGCGTGCTCCATGGACAGCGAGGGCCCCAGCAGGTGACGCATGCGACCATCGGCTACGGCGGTCGTGAACGAAAAGCCCGCCGCGCCCACCGCCAGCGTGTCATCCAGCACCGGAATCCTGAAGGCGAACCCGGCTGCGCGCGCGACCATGCGCGCGACGGTCTGGCGTGCGTGTGACGGATCGATCCCGTATGAGACGGCCACGTCGACCAGTGGCCAGCGATGCGCGCCCACCCCATAGCGGTGGGCCAGCAGGTCGGCATCGCGCGCGGCCTTTGCATCGAGCGGCTGCTCCGGTTGGAGCAGATTGCGTCCGCGGGTGGCCAAGCACGCCGCGACGCGATGGATGGCAGCCTCGAGCGTTTCAGTGCCGATCGTCACGCGCCAGCAGCCATCGCCTACCCCGGGATGCGACGCCGGCGGCGCCAGCAGGTGCCCGGGCGCGAGCAGCAGGGCGCGCTCCCAGGTGCGAAGGCGCGCCACGGTGAGCGCCTTCGGAAACGTCCCCTGTTCCCACTGCAACAGCGTGGGACGGGACACATGGCAGGCGCGCGCCACCTCCGCAACGCACAGGCCCAGTTCACTGCGCAGCCGCCGCGCGTGAGGGCCGATCTCGCGGCACCGGGCGGCGGGGATCCGTGACTGGGGATCGCCGTCTGCGCGGGCGACGGCATCCGCTGCGTTGAACACGGGGTCCGGCAACGGTTGCGTTTCAGGACCGAGCAGCCAACCCGGCGGCACCTGCAGGGCCGCTTCCAGCGCGTTCACGGTGGCGGCTGCGACGGTGTGCGGCCACCGCCCCTTCTCCCGGTGCACCAGGGTCACTCTCGCCACCCCCGCCCTGACCGCGAGATCGTCCTGTGTCATCGCTGACGCCTTGCGTCGGTCCCGCAGGCGCTGTGCAATCCGCGGTACGTCGGATCGTGGAATCCACACACGCATCCCGGCCATCCTGATCCCCGTCATGAGGCTGTTTCTGTCTGAGCGAAGCAATGCGTCCGCACGTCCGGAGACCGGACGAGGGCCCGGCCGGCAGCCGCCCGGCTTCAACCGGTGCACGCATAGGCATTGGCGCGCGCGTCATGCAGCGCATGGTGCTCGCCGCCATGGCGCGCGTAGTAGGCGGCGCGCCGCTCCGGATTGCGCGTGCCCGCGATGTTCTCGAGCCGCCAGCCACGCGGCAGCGGCCCGCCCAGCAGGAACCGCAACAGGGCCAGGTCCGTCTCGTAGTCGTAGCACAGCACCGGCCCGGAGTCGCCCGGCACCGCCACGAGCCATGCGCGCAGTGCCTCGCGTAGCGCTGCAAACGGCATCGCGCGCCCCTCGGACTGGCCGAGCTGCGGCAGTACCACGGCGCGGACAAAGTCGCTGCACCACGCCGGATCGAAATCGGTCCGCTCGCCGTAGAACTCGGACCCGTTCTCGCCCACGAGGGCGAGACTGAGCAGCTGGCACTGCCGGAAGTCGGTGAATTCCGTGTCGAGGAAATACCGGTTGTTCCAGCCGGCCTGCGGCTCGGGTTCAGCCGGCAGGGGCCAGCGCATTGCGCCGTGAAAGTGTGTATCCGTCATGTCCGTTACTTCGTCATTTGGCCGTCGGCTCGCCCCGTGTCATCCAGCGCGAACCCGCCCGGGGCCGATCAGGGTTGGTCGCCGTCTTCCCTGCGCGCGTCTGACCCGGCCCGCACCTCCGGCGCCGGCACCGTGCGGCGGTCGCGCGCGCCGCGGATCCGCCGCAGCGGCCCGGCGAGCACCGTCACGTGGGTGGGAAACGGGATCGGGACGGCCCCGGTCACCCCGGTCGCCTCGTCACGGGTCGCACGCACGAACCGCCGCAGCCGCGCGCGCAGCGCCTCGGAGGTTTCGTCGGGAAGCCCGATCGCCCGCCTGCGTCTGCTCATACCGATCCCTTTCTGAAGCCGCAGCCGATGCGCCGGTGGTGCGCTCGCCGCGATAAGGCGGATTATCACGGCCAGCCTTCGTCCAAACGGTGCATCGCGCCAAGCCGCGCCAGCAGTTCTCCCAGAACTCTGGTGGCGCGCTGATCCCCAGCACCGGACCAGTCCTTACCAGATGGTTCCGGCACACGGCCGGCCAGCCGCGGTCCGTCGTCAAGCGCAAGCCACGCGGCGGGCTGACGCCGGCACACGTCGCCCCAGACCTGCACGCCCCGCGGCACGGACCGGAACCACACCGGATCCATCCGGCCGTGGAAGGTCGCACCCACTACCCGCTCACGCAGCGCAGGCGGCAGGCGGCGCGCCACCTTGCGCACGCTGCGGAACACCCGCACCCAGCTCGTCGACAGCACGATGCGCAGCGCGGGGGCGGCTCGAAACAGCGCGCACGCAGCGCCGCGTGTTCAAACAGCGCGTGGCCCGGCGGCTCGCGACAGATGGCCCGGTGCCCCGGACGGCGCCACACGTCCTCCGGGTGAGCACCCTCCATCGAAATCGGGATACAGCACGAGGCCGCCACGCCGGCGCGGCAGCTGTCCGGCTCCTCAATGGCCCGCCCGGCCCCACCTCCGGACGCGTATCCACTGCCAGCCAGGATTACGCACTAGCCGGTGCGGCTGGCGCCTTCGCCCGCCATAGCCGCCTGCCGCGCGCAGGGCGCGTCGCCAACGCGTACGGCACGGAGAATGTGCGTCCTGCCGACGTGGTGAACCGGGTCACCGTCACCAGTCGCTCGCCCTGGCTGTACTGTTCGGGCTCGGTCGCCCTCACCCGGATCTCGCTCAGCGGTTCGAGCGTCCACTGGTCGACCTCCCGTGCCAGCTTCGTGCTCAGCACGGCCGCGTCGCGCAGCACGACATCCCCGCCCGCGAACTGGTCAAGCGACGACGCGCTTCCGGTCAGGTCCATCATCACAATCGTCGGCACGGCCCGCGAACCCCGCGGCGAGACCCGGAGGATCAGTACATCCAGCGGCATCAATTGCGAGATAGCCCCCCACACCCCTGCGCCCTCAGGCTCAAACGGCACTGCCGACGAAGGCAAACGGTTCTTTTCACTTGTCACAAACATACAGCCACTACCTCAAATGCTTTCATTACCAACGAACTGCTCCCCAAACACGTGGGCTCCGCAGCACATGCCGCCGACACGGAGATACGGATAGTCGACCCACGAAACTCGTACCGGCCAGTCTCGCGGCTTCGCGCCCCGACAAGACGTCATGCAGGGAGAACCTACGCGAACTTAGGAGCCCTCCATCGGCCGACTGGCACCGAACGTTAGAGTTAGAACCCGAGAGCCGGCCGTTTGCTGCAAGGTCAGCTAAGTCCCCGCTCTTCCACTCAAGCCCGCGTCCGACCACTGCCAAGCGCGCAAAAATCAACATCAAATGTTGCCACTCAACATTTTGTGATGTTACCAGAAGCAACCAGTAAGTGGACGATTCATGTTGACTTTCAACATGAGGTGATGCCCCGGTGGCAATGATCGACGAAGAGAAATTTGCCCGCAGACTGGGTCGCGCATTGGCTTCAGCCAGGGCCGAAGCTGGGCTGACGCAGGACCAGGTTGCCGCCGAGCTAGGCGTGTTTTCGGAGACCATCAGTCGATTTGAGCGAGGTACCAACTGGCCGACGTTACCCCGTCTAATTGCCCTCGCCAATCTCTACGCGGTTCCCATCACGAAGCTGATAGGACCGAGTTCGCCGCGGGCTCTTGATGCCGAAAGCACCCTCAATGAACATCTGGCAAAGCTCGGCGAAGAGGACCTTGTCTGGGTAACGGGCGTCGTGACAGAACTCTGCGAACGACTAGCCAAACCAGCCGCACGACGGCGACATTGAACGGGGCCGCCATCGGCGGCACCAATGCTCCCTCGTGACGCGAAGCCGGCCCAATGGTGGCCATCCTCCGGTTCACCCTACCAGACGATATTGACCTGTATACCGGGAAATAGCGCAAGTCAAAACAGCTAAGGGAAGCATAAAAGGTTGCTCGCACAACCACATACAGCATACCTGTCGAGGCCATTCTGAAATGTCCGCTTTCCGGCTAAGTTGAAATGTCCAGGTTTGGGGGGTTGTTTCTAACGCTTTTTGTCTCACACATTGTTGAAGGACGACGCCTGAACTGGCAGGGCGCTTACGTCTGCGTCGACCACCTTTGCAGACCGACGGCCAGGTTTGCGTGGTTGTTGCGTTTGCCGCTGCTGCGACTGTTCCAGAATCACACCATTGATATCGGCCTGCGTGAACTCGCGTTGCTTCTTCTTGCCTGGCGAGCGGCTTTGAACCCTCGTTGCGACGCCCAGGTGGGTTCGCGAAGGCGCTTTGCCGATCCGGCTGTTATCGCGTTGAGCCTGGATCACCTGCGAGACCTGAAGCACGTGACCCAGCCGCTTATGCTCAACAACCGCGCCCTGGTCAACTTCGGTCAGCCGGTCGTACTGTTTGCATGACAGTGCACGACCATCGGCGCGGAGTTCGATACGCCCGTCCGGATACTCCCACACGTCGATGTAGCGGCCGATCAGTTTGCGGTGCCCGGGCGTGTCGTCCAGCAGATACATGACGCGGTCATACCGCACAGTCAACGACTTGCTCACCTTGTGCGGTTCGCGCCACGTGAGCACCAGATCAAGATGCTCGTCAGCCCTGAGTGGGCGGTGAGCATCGAAGCCGCTCTTCGGTGGCTTCGCGAAGCGCACGTTGTAATTTGCCATGAAGGCAGACGCATACGCATTGGCTCCGGCAGCCGTGCTGATGCCACGCAACCGCAATTCTTTTACGAGCCGGTCCTGCAACGTCAGGTGGGCCCGCTCGACGCGCCCCTTGGCGGGGCTACTGTTCGCGCAGAACGTGTCGATGTTCAGCTCGTACATCGCCCGGCCGAAATGGGTCACGCTGCTGCCATCCCTGTTCGCGCCGGTCTTGCGAAACACGCTGTACTTGTCGCTGTAGAACGCGACGGGCTTGCCGTGGCGTTCAATGTACGCGCGCGTCGCTTCGAAGTAGCTGAAGGTTGACTCGGTGGCTGTGAAATGCAGCGTCATCAACTGGCTCGTCGCATCGTCGACGTACACCAGCAGCGAGCAGGCCGGCGCCCGTTCCTCGAACCACCGGTGATCGCTGCCATCGATCTGGATCAGCTCGCCCAGACACGCGCGCCGCGCACGCGGCTGGTAGATCTTCGGTGGCCGCTTTCGGGATCCACCCAGTGAACCTGCATTACATTCTTTGCGATGTCCACACCCACGATCATATGTGCCATGACAGATCCCCTCTGTTCGGTTGAGCAGATGAGTATGATCAACCACTTCTCAATTCGGTAGAAATTCCGCATAGCGGTGGATCGCTCACACGGACCGACTGGGTGGGGGCGTTCATATCATTCAAGTTGGCGCAGTGAAATCAGGACTGTCGCTGATCGGCACACTCGCGGTTTGTGCTATTATTGTGCACATATTGTGCGCGGAGCATTTCAAATGAGTCCCGATTCCGTTCTCGCCCGTCCCAACGCGGGCGGCAGCTTCGACCAGTTTATGGCGTCGCTTCGCGATCCGGATAGTCCTGCACCAATCGTGTCCGCGCGTCGTTTTGGCGAGGCCCTGCATATTGATTTGCAAACGCTCGCCCTGCAGGCGCATGTGCATCGCAATACGCTCAGTCGCCAGCCCGCCTCGGAGAGCGTTCAGCGATTCCTGCGGGACGCGCTCCGGGTGATCCGCGCGGCAACGGACATTTCGGGTGACGTCGGTCAGGCATTGTTCTGGTACCGGAATGAACCGTTACCTGTGTTCGACTACAAGACGGCCGAGCAGTTGGTATCGGACGGCCGGACTGACGATCTACTTCGTTACGTTTCGTCCTTCGAGGCAGGCGCGGCAGGATGATCCTCAAAGCCCTATCCGGGGTCACGGCGTACCGGATGCATGTACCGAAGTGGGCCGTTGCCCCGACGAGCGGCGCAGGCGCTGGCAGGCACGGCGGTCGCGCCAACCGCATCGGACTCAATGCCCTCTATCTCGCGCTGGACGTCAACACCGCGGTACGGGAATATCAGCAGATCTCTCCCTTGATGCCGCCCGGGACGCTCGTCAGTTACCAGTTGACCGTCGACCCTATCGTCGATTTCACCGGCGGTTATCAAGGCGGAAGCTGGTCGGCCCTGTGGGAAGATTTCTACTGCGACTGGCGCGGTTACTGGTTTAATCAGCGCATCGAGCCGCCAAGCTGGATTATTGGTGACGAGGTTATTGCGACTGGCGCGAAAGGGATCCTGTTCAGGTCACGTCTGTCGCCGGAAGGAGTGAGCCTGGTCCTTTACGTGGATGAATTGGAGCCGGCGGATCGACTTGAGGTGCACGATCCACAAGGTTCGCTTCCGCGGGACCAGTCGTCCTGGACGTAGAAAGCCGCGCAGCGTACCGCGACAGGGCAAAGTGCTTAGCCGTTGCGCGATCAGAACTTCTGAATCAGTGATTCGCAAATCACGCTAGCCGGGTCGCTCTCGTAGAAGAGCCGCGTCAGTTCCAGATTATTAGCGTCAAAGCCTCGCCCAAACGCCTCGTCAAGTCGGCATGAAGCACCGTTTGGGGGAATCCCGCTGTCCTGCCCTACCCGGCTTCGGGGATCCAATGGCCGCACTCAAATGACACCTGCTGCGCCATTTCTCTAGCTGGCCGCCAGCGGCGCGAGCTATGGCAGCCGGCGTGTGATGCATGCGCTGCGGGAGCAAGTGCTACGTATTGGTCGTTACCGGGTGCGTACGCTGATGCGCGAAGCGGACCTGCGCACGAGCTGGAAGCGCAAGTTTGTCTCGACGACCGACAGCAGCCATACGCTACCCGTGGCAGAGAACGTGCTCGACCGGCAGTTTGACGTGGTGAACCCAATCGCGCGTGGGTTTCGGACATCACGTTGTCCGTACGGCGAAGGGCTGGCTGTATCTGGCGGTCGTGTTGGACCGGTACTCGCGCAGGGTGGTTGGCTGGTCCATGGCTCCCACCATGCCGGCTGGAATGGTCATGTCGGCACTGACCGTGGCGCTGCAGCGGCGCCGGCCAGCGCTGGGACTCGTCCTGCATTCGGACCGGGGCGCCTAGGACGCGAGCGATGAATACCAGGCGTTGCTCAGGCAGCATCACTTGGTTTGCAGCATGAGTCGCAAGGGAAATTGTTGGGACACTCGGTGATGGAGAGATTCTTCCTTAACCTGAAGATGGAGCGCGTGTGGCAACGTCACTATGCGAACCACGACGAGGCACGGCGCGACATCAACCAGTACATCGTCGGCTTCTACAACGCCGTACGGTTGCATTCGACCTTGGGCTACCTGTCACCCGCTGCCTACGAGGCAAAACCGACAACGAAAGAACCTATCAGCCTGTCCGAAATTACTTGACCCACTACACGATGACCGTGATAAAGCGATTTTGATTTCTTCATCACACCATCTTACGCGACCAACCCAACAACCTGACAACGCCCTCAACCGATACCGATCAGTGCATCAGCACGCTCGTATTTGCGACCAGGCGCTCAAGTTCGAGCAGCGCGTCGCCGCGCACATCGATAGCACTGCTTTCAGTGGACGCTGCAGCTGCGCTGTGCAACGCGTGCTGCACGACTTCGTGAATGACTTCCGTCTCCGATTGTCCGCTCTGGGATGTGAGTTATTGTGCCATGGCTAATCCTGTGTAAATAACGAGCCTGTATCCACTGTCAAACTGAGCATATGCCGTGTCAGGTGCGGGTTGCAGTATAAGGGCGGCGAGTCGTCATTCGACGCGCCAAATTGTGAGTTGCCATTTCGTGAACATGCAACTCGCTGCCTGGCGTATTGCTGACACGACAACATAGAGCCCAAGCGATTCCAGCGTATCGCTTCTTAACGCGGCCATGCATTCGCCGCGCGGTCGCAAATCGCGTGCGTCGCGTGCCCTTCATCGAACGCACGGCGCAGCATGAAGGCTCCCCGTCGCGAGTTCGTCGTTCGCAGCGGCGTTTTGTCGTTTCGCGACCGCTGCACCGATAGACGTCTCGCGACGTTGCAAGCACGGAAACAATGTATTGACGAGAGCTATTTGTGATTAATTTATAAGAAGATGACGGACCTCAACGGCACCGGCACTCGCGCTTCAAGACCTCGCCTGGTCGTTGTTTCGCTAACTTCGCGTCTACTGTTCCAGGCGCTCAAGATTGGAAGCTTCACCATGGCTAAAGGGTTCATGCCTGTTCTCACCGTCGTGTCAGTCATCGCCCTGCCCACGGGCGCGTCCGCTCAGGGCAACGGTCCTTTCACGCGTGAGCTAGTGCACGAAGGAGTCATCCGGCTGCAGCAAGCGAGCTACGACGGGACCAACGCTGACGCGCCCTATTCGGCGAATATCCACGCCGCCCTGGCGAGCGTGGCGGCTCAACAGCAGGCGTTCAGTGGGCACGGTGGCGTGAAATCGGGCTCCGCAGTTCCGGTGTCAACGACTCCCGCTCAGTTGGCCTCGTATCGATCGATCTACAGCGAAGGTTGATTGGGCATCAAGGTGGGCAAGTCGCAGACTTGTGCCGGATTGACTATTGCGACGCCGGCGTACGACCTCCGCACGCGAGGCTTGGCGCAAGGCGAAGGTTCCTCAGGAACATCCGAAGGTTGTGATCGACACCTCGACTGCAAACTCGTACGGCACGTGGGCGCTGCCCGTCATCAGGCCGTGCATGCACGGCGCACGGCTTGTTTTCATTCTTCGGCTTATGCAACAGAGCCTCCCATCAGCCGCCAATGGCGACGGTGCCGCTTCATCGAATAGGAGAAAGTTTGTGAGGTTGAGGATAGTTGTGCTCGCCCTGATCGCGACGATAGCCGTATGCCTGAGTAGCACCGCGCAAGCGCATGTGAGGGTCGGGGTTTTATTGGGTATCCCGCCCCCTATCTACGTCGCGCCGCCCCCCATCGTCTACGCTGCACCTGCCCCCGTCGTCGTCCAGTCGGTCCAGCCAGCCCCGACCACCGTCTATGTCGAGAAAACGCAAACGAGTCCGCCGGCAGGTACCTGGTGGTATTGCCCGGTGACAAAAAAATATTACCCATACGTGAAGGGATGTTCGAGCGGCTGGGTGGAAGTGCCCGTGATGCCAACCGGGCCGAAATGATATGAGCCAAATGAATTCCATCTCCCCGCCATCGCGCGCGAAGCGGGGCGCATCTGCGGTAGTCGCCGCCGCAGTCAGCCTGGCCGGCATCATCGCCCTCGCCGGCTGTGCTGGCGTGCCGACGGGCCCCACAGTGACGGCCCTGCCCGGCTCCGGCAAGTCCTTCGATCAATTCCGCGCCGATGACGCAACGTGCCAGCAATTGCTTCCCAGCAGACCGGCGGTGTGAGTACCCAACAGGCCGCAGCGACCGGCGCCCTCGGCGGTACGGCCGTCGGCACCGCGCTCGGCGCGGCGGCCGGTGCGGCGTTCAACGGCCGCCGTGGTGCAGCGGTGGGCGCAGGCGCAGGTCTGCTCGGCGGCAGCACGATCGGCGGCGGCATGGCGCAAAGCTCCGCCACCAGCCTTCAACACCGCTACGACCAGGCGTACGTTCAGTGCATGTACGCAAATGGCCAGCGCGTGCCTCTGCCGCGCAGCGCCGCCGATGTATATCGGACGCAAGACGAAGCGACGCGATTGCAACCGGCCTACAATACGCCGCCTCCGCCAGGTTAGTGACCTTAGCACCTTGGCACGCCGACCACGCTCGCGTTGTCGACAGGAGCGGGCGCCTCGGCGACTGGCCATGTCGCTTGCAATACCTCGCAGAAAACTGCCCGCGGCCTATGTGTGATTCCCCGAACAACGGACGGAGTTTCCTGAAGGCGGCGCAGCCCGGCATCCGAGCAACCCGCGATGGTATTACGCAACGGGCATCGCCAACTTGCGGCGGAAGTTAACGGCAGGCTCATGAGGCGGACCTCTGTAATGCGGTATCCAACCCGCGAATATCAGTGTGATCCACCGTCGAGACTTACTTCTGCGCCGCCCTCAGGAAATTCATGCGTCATGCAACAACCTGAAAACCAATGTCGTGATTGACATGCAAAGTCATATCAATACTAGCGAACCGCACAGCTGAGTAAGCACCTCACGACGACCGTCGTAGACGGCGGCGAGAACCGACATCAAAGTGGTGCCCATCATTTTCGATTTGATGGACATCACTGTGACAGAGTCGGAAGCCAGGCCGGGTAGCCGCAAGGGACGCCCGAATTATGATCGCGAGTTTCGACGCCGGCTTGCGGCCGCGGCATGTGAGCCTGGTGCGTCGGTCGCGAAGCTGGCGCGGGACAATGGCATCAATGCAAACATGCTGTTTACCTGGCGGCGTCGCTATCGCGAGCAATTGCAGGCGGAAACGACGTGCCTGATTCCAGTGGCGGTGGTTCATGAGACGCCGCCGCAGCGCGTGGCGATGCCCCCAGATGCAAGGGACGTCTGCAACCGGACTGCACGAGCCGGGACGATCGAGATCCGGTTCGGTGACGTGGTAGTCAAGGTCAACGGCGTTGTCGACGCCGACACGCTACGCGTCGTCCTGGGGAGCGTGCGATCGTGATCTCTCTACCCACGGGTACACGCGTCTGGCTGGTGGCAGGCGTCACCGACATGCGCTGCGGGTTCCAGGGGCTGGCGGCAAAGGTGCAGACGGCGCTCGAGGACAATCCGCTGGGTGGCAACGTGTTCATCTTCCGGGGCCGGCGCGGCGATCTCGTGAAGGTCATGTGGGCGACCGAAGACGGGCTCTGGCTTCTTGCGAAGCGGCTTGAGCGTGGTCGCTTCGTCTGGCCACACGCCGATGGCGGCAAGGTCCATCTGACGGCGGCGCAACTGTCGATGTTGCTCGAAGGCATCGATTGGCGGCAGCCGCGTCGTACGGCTGCGCTGTCGATGTTGTAAACCGCGAGGAAGGCTCGTAAACTGCGCCACATGTCGAACGGCGCTGAACTTCCTGACGATGTTGCAACCCTGCGGGCCTTGCTGGTCGAGGCGCGTGCCCAGCTTGCCGAGCGCGATCTGGAGATCGAGCAGCTCAAGGCGCAGATCGACAAGCTCAAGCGCATGCAGTTCGGACGCAAGTCCGAGCAGTTGGACCGGGAGGTCGCGCGGCTCGAAACCGCGCTCGAGGACTTGACCGGTGAGCGTGGTGTCGCTGACGTGCGACGCGCCCACGAATCAAGCGCGAGCACGCCTGTGGGCGACGCATCGCCGAAAGAAGCGCTGCCGCCGCATCTGCCACGCGAAGAACGCGTACTCGACGCCGACGCGACCTGCCCGAAGTGCGGCAGCGCCATGCAGCCGCTCGGAGAAGACGTGTCCGAGCAGCTCGCCCGCGTCGCGGCAATGTTCAAGGTGATCCGCACGATCCGGCGCAAGACGGTCTGTCCGTGCGGCCACCACTTCTCGCAGCCGCCCATGCCCGGCCTGCCGATCACGCGCAGCATTGCCCATCCGAGCCTGCTGGCCGACATCCTCGTCTCGAAGTACGCTGACCACGCGCCGTTGTACCGGCAGTCGCAGATTGCCGCGCGCGACGGCGTGAAGCTGGATCCGGCCAGCATGGGACGCTGGGTCGGCCAGTGCGAGGCCCTTTGCGTGCCGCTGACCGAGGCACTGCGCCGCTACACGGTGGCACCGTCGAAGCTGCACGCGGATGACACGCCGATCCCGGTGCTCGAGCCGGGCAGGAAGAAGACAAGGACCGGGCGACTGTGGGTGTATGTGCGCGATGACACCCGTTCGGGCTCGACCGAACCGGCCGCGGTGTGGTTTGCTTACTCGCCCGACCGCAAAGGCATCCACCCCCAGACCCATCTCGCTGGATTCGAGGGCATCCTGCAAGCCGACGCCTACAGTGGCTTCAACGAACTGTACGAGAGCGGCAAGATCCGTGAAGCTGCATGCTGGGACCACGCGAGACGGTACCTCTACGACGTGCATGCCCGAACGCCTACCGAGGCGACCCGAGAGGTGCTCGAACTGATCGGTGGACTTTACGGCATCGAGGCGGACATCCGTGGCAAACCCGCTGCTGAACGGCTGTGCCTGCGGCAGGAGAAAAGCGTGCCGCTGCTCGCGACCATCAGGACGTGGATGACGGACAAGCTCGCAACGCTGTCGAAGAAATCCGAACTGGCCAAAGCGATCCGTTACTCGCTCAACCAGTGGGACGCGCTCGCGCTGTACTGCGAAGAGGGTCGTGCTGAGATCAGCAACGCCCTGGCCGAAAACGCGCTGCGCTGTGTGAGTCTGGGCCGCAAGAACTTCCTGTTCGCCGGCTCCGACAGCGGAGGCGAGCGGGCAGCCGCGATGTACGGTCTGATCGGCACATGCAAGCTCAACGGGATCAACCCGCGCGCCTACCTCGAATACGTCCTGACCCATATCGCTGACCATCCCATTAACCGCATCGACGAACTGTTGCCCTGGAACGTGGCCACGAAGCTGCCTCGGCAGTCTGGCCCATCGGCGTCTGCTGACACGTAACCCGATTCCCGATCATGCCTCACGCGGGCGCCGCGTTGCGGACGGCCGTCGCGAGGTGCTTACACAGCTGATGACGACAGCGGAGAAGCGGTGGTCGTGACAAAGCGATTTTGTCTTCGTCATCGCCTCATTCTGTCGTCGCCTCCGCACCAACTTGATAGAGCCTTCGTCAGTTGAGAGAGTGGCATACTTGGTTTCAACGAGGTGTGTCTGCAGGGCGCCCAGCTGGCGATAAGCACCCTTCTGTGAGTTCGTTGATATGGTGCTTACGGATAGCGGCCCAAGAGGCGAATACTGACACCTTCACGAGGGCGCCAGCCAGATCATGTTTCTGTGTCAGGCGACGCCGCCTCTTTGTCCGCATGGAACTCCCTAGCTGTGATGACCTGCAATCCAAACAGGTCGAATCTGCAATGAGCGCCGTTTGCGCTCAGCCCGACGCGGAAACCGGGATTATCTGCGACTGACCAAGCGCCCCGTGATTGGCAGATATTCCGATCATTCATCTAAGCTGGGTCCGTCTTGCTGAGAAAAGTGATCACAGCATTCGCCAGTTCGTCGGGTGCTTCTTGCACGAAATGCCCGACTTCCGCCAGGCGAACCGTGTTGGCATTTGAGAACGCGCGTTCCCAGCGCCTCAATTCCTTATCTCGAAACGCGACGTCCTTCATGCCCCAGACGAACAGAGCTGGCTTCGTGCTCAGGACGGGGATGCCTGTCCATAGCTCGCCCAGCCATGGCGTCGAGGCGACGATGTGTTTCGGAAACACAAGGCAGCCGGTACGGTCTTCCGGCGACGCCAGCGGTCGCAGATAATGCGCGTGCAGCGCGGGTGTCAATTTGCGCTTATCGGCAAATTCTTGACGCATGAACGTGCGGGCAAAGAAGTTGTAGCGCCGGATCAGCAGACGTCCGATCGGACCGCCCGTGAACGCACTGAAGGCGAAAAAGTGAGGGTCGCGGTTCACCGGCCACGCCCAAGTGTTCATCAGAATAATGCGGGACACCCGTTCGGGATGGGCGATCGCATAGGCCAGCCCAATCGGGCCGCCCCAGTCCTGCCCGACGAGCGTGATGTCGTACAACCCGAGGCCGTCAATGAATGCGCCAAGGTGATCGGCGTGATCCTCTGGCCGGTAGCTCCAGCCAGCGGGCTTGTCCGACAGCCCGAAGCCGATGTGGTCAGGAGCGACGCAGCGGTAGTCGTCGCGCAGCCGTTTGAGGAGATGGCGATAGAGAAACGACCATGTCGGGTTGCCATGCAGCATCAGAACTGGGCGCCCGGCGCCCTCGTCGATGTAGTGCATCCGGCCCGCCGGCAGGGCGAAGTACCGCGATTCGAACGGATATTCCCGCACATCGATCCAGGTCATGATGTCGCGCCGCCCTGTTGCGCCAGCACGTAGCGGATGGATTCTTCGAAAACGGGTCGGTAGACCCGATAGTTCTCCAGCTTGCTGACGTTGAGCTGGACACACTCTCGCATCTTCGGCCGCCTCATGGTTTGAAATGACCCGGCATTCCTGTCCGCGTTCAGCAGCTTCTCGGTCGACGCCTTCTGTAGCTTGACTACAACGAACATCTTGCCCGCACGGACGTGAGAGACACGCGATAGGAGCGCATCGAGTTCCGTTTTGTGGGCAGGATTGAATGTGGGCATGGGCTTCTCCTTCGGGAGCGAAACGTCACGCGGTCATTGCTAGCTGATCATCGGGGTATCAGGGCGGCGGACGTAGTGCCAAGGCCAGAGAGAAAGTGCCTTTTCAATAAACGATAGTTCGATGGACGCTGTTCGCATGAAAGGCCGACATCACGAGAATCCACGCAAAAAGCATCCAATAGCAGCTTCCACCTTTCAATGTCCGACTATACTTAATTTCCCTTCGGCAAACTGGAAATCGTATCTTAACCGGATACGCTCGCGTCTCAAGGGACGACCAGGGTCTCGACCTGCAACGCGACGCGTTGGCAGGGCCGGGTGTGAACGCGTCGTCGAACATACCGAGCGGGGCGAAATCCGAACGCACGGGATTGACCGCGCTGCTCGCCACATTGCGATCCGGTGACACGGTAGTGCTATGGCGGCCGGACCGGCTCGGGCGGTCGCTGAAGGATCCGATCTATCTGGTTCGAGCGGCTCGACGCCGCCTGCGTCGGCCTGCGCAGCTTGCAGCAGAGCATCGATACTGCGCCGATCGATTGCCGCCACCTGTTCACCTGATCGGTGGGCTGACTTCGAGCGCAACCATATCCGCGAGCGTACCCGCGCCGGTCTGCCGGCCGCCCGCGCACGCGGAAATAAGGGCGGACGCAAGAAGCGGCTAGCTGGGCATAAAACCCACCTCTTTTTCAAAGTATTGTTATCGCCGAAGTGAGACTCGAGCCGAGATGTCACCATGAGGCTTCTGGTCAACCGCTGTACCCGCAAGCGTCTGCGAACTGGATCACGATCTTGCAAACTGCAAGCGCATGCCTCTTCTCTCAGATCCACTGCAACGCGATATCGCCCAATACACCGAGAAGCAGCCCGGCCAGACGCCCACACCGTGCCGCGTAATGCGTGCCCTCATGATCAAGCAAGCCTGCGTGGCGTGCCGCGAAACGACCACATAGCGATGGCACGAACAGTGCGGCCAATGCCGCCACGCCTGTCGCTACCATCAGCTCAAAAACCGGCGGCAGCGGTGCCAGTTGCGGCGTGTCGGGCAGCAAGTAGCAGACTGCATCCATCGCACAGCAGGCGATCACCCAACTGCCGAGGACGTTGCCTATGAATCGGTCTCTATGTGCTGCCACCCTCATAGCCCTTTCTTTTTCAGTTGCGTTCCCAGCGCGAGGTGCTTGCGGCTGGCCCGACAGGATGCCTATGTCCAGCGTCGCGCATCCGGACGATTGCGACATCCGATGGCACCGGGCACTCGTGGGCATCTGAGTTTCACCCGCCGAATATCCGATTTTCTAGCTACGGTCGTCGCACAACCTAACGAGCTCGAGGAGGCGTTTCGGCGCCGTCCTCAAAGAACTGCGACGCGTGGTCGATAAACGCCCTCACCTTCGGGGGTAACAGCGTGCGTCCCATGTAAGCCAGGCGGACCTCCGCCGCCGTATCTGCGATCTCGAACTGCTCAAGCAGGCGAATCAGCCGTCCGGCCTTGATATCGTGCTCTACCAGCGTAATCGGAAGCAGAGCGACACCAAATCCCTGGAGCACGATGTCACGATTAAAGATCGGGTTGTTCGACGTAATCTCGTAGTGGATTGGGACCGCGACGCTTTCATGCTCCGTGCGAAAGGTGACGAATGGCTTATGCATCGAAGGCGGAACAGTGACGAATACATGCTCTGCCAGGTCAGCCGGATGCCGAGGCCGAGGGCGCCTGCCCAGATAAGTCTCCGTGGTGACGATCACCAACGGCAGCCTGTGGAGAAGTCGCGTCACGGCCAAATCCGTCGCCAGCATGAAAGGCATAACGATACCGACGTCGTAGCCATCCGCTGTCAGGTCGACTGGCCGCTCGGTTAACGTGGCGTCCACGCTAATGCCCGGATATTTGAGTTTGTACGACGCAATTAGTGGTGCGAGCCATGTCAGCGCGGCTGTCGTGTGTGCGACCAGCCTGAGGACGCCCGCAGGCAGTCGACCTTGACTTTCCGCATCGGCTTCCAGACAGTCGAGATCGTCCAGGATCCGCGTGCAGCCGTTGTAAAAGCGCTCTGCCGCTTCCGTCAGCGAAAATTGTCGGGTGGAGCGATGAAAAAGCCGGGTTCCGAGCCGCTCCTCCAACGAGGCGATCGCCCGCGAAACGACCGATGGCGATAAGTCCATTATTTCGCCGGCACGCCGGAAATTCTTGACCTCTACAATGGCGCGAAATAGGCGCAAGCTTTCGATGTATTCCATGGTTTTAGCGTCTCGCCCGCGGCCAGAACATTGCGACCGGACAAGATAAAGGTAGATGTTTCGTTATACTAAAGCTCGATCTGAAAACAGGTGCTCAGACTATACTTGTCGATCGAAGCGCGGCTTATAGATGCGGCACATAGTTTTCGATGTCTCTCGCGCAGGCACCAATGGTTGAGCGTTAATAAACGGCGAGCAACCCCACGGGCGCGTGGCGCAGACGCTCGGCAGCGTTGACATGGGTTCCCGCCACGATCCTGCCGGCCGCCGCGGCCACGAGTGGAGATCGGTAGCGAGACGCGCAAAATCTTCCGCGGCGGGGGAAGGACGGAACGCATCTGCGGTAGCGCACGGCAGCTCGCCGGCTCGCCCAATGCAGGGATCGGCTCTGATACAGCCTCCATCAAGAACCGAGGCGGCGAGATAATCGCGAGCAATTCTGCTGAGGCTCTCCAGAACCGCGCGAGCGTCCGCTTGATTCTCGACCCGATTCATAACGATGCGGAACTGCGAGATTCCCTGCTTGAGATGCAGGCGTTTCATGCGAACGTACGTGTTTGCCGCTGCATCCGCCGTCATAGTCGTGACGAGCGCCACATCGTGAGCTTGCGAGGCAAGCGGTGAAAGTGCGCCATCGTCGCTAAGCGCAGCGTCGATCAGTACGACATCAGGGGCGGTGGCGGGCACCGCGTCGTATTCGATTGCACCGTAGCGTTGTTCATTCGTATGGCCGGGGCCCGTGATGGCGATCGGCAATCGGCTATTTTCTACCGGCAGCACACGCGGCAGCCTGCCATTCGGCACGGAAGCGGACTCGCCCGCTGCCCGGATCGCGCCGAGCACCGCGCTCGCCGATCCGTCGCCAGGACACTCGTCCACCACGAGCACGTCCATCCCTTGCTTGCCCAGCGCTATCGCGAGATGGACGACGGCAGCCGTGCAGCCCGATCTTTCAGAGCCGCCTGTGACAGCGACCACACGCGCGGTACTTTTGGCGAACATCTCGCGCAACCCGAGCGCTTGTCCGGAGACTGTATCCTTCACTGATTTCCCACGTATCGAGACCTTCGCGCCCATCACGCGTAGCGTTGACTACCCGCGCGCCGTCAGTCATAACGACGCGCCCATCGCTCGCTTCATCCACGCGTGAATTGTACGCCCTTGTGTCAACCTTGACAATGTGATCAGACTTGGTTTACACGTCAAATATGAGCGCCAGATGAAAGAAGCGCGGGCGGTGGGTCGGCCCCGAGTTCATCCGGTTCTTTCTTGCACGTCGGGAATTGAAATGCTGAGCGCTGCCTGAAAATGGCGGTAGCGGTACGTCTAGCCGGCTGCGGCAAGGCTTGGCGCCGTGCCTTTGGGGTCGCCTCGATCAACAGGCGAAGGTGCCCGGGGGTGCTGCCAATGTCCTGTTATGGTGAGGGGCGAGTGGCACCTGTCGATGCCTCCGACCGATGCCCACGGCAACTTATCGAGCGGTCGCTTCGCCTTAGCGACAGCTCGGCGCCGCCATGCCGCGTTCACTCAAGAGGGGTTGCCGCGGGAAATGGGCTGTGCCAGTCCATCCAGTCATATGAGTCGCTATGGTGCGCCCATGCCCAGTTCCTTGCCGTAATGATACTGGTTGCCTCAACGAGGTGGTTCGACACCGAACCCGCTTCATTCCGGTCATTTGTGTTGCTCCCGACCGTGGTATTTAGGGAATTCGTGCGGTCGCAATACATGGCCATCTCCCTTAACAGTTTGAAATACATATATATCCGCGTCAACTGCTAGAGACCGGCGTGTTCTCTAGGGACAGTTGCAATGGTGAACGAACGCATATAGCCCTTACCCAGCGGTTGCCGCTTCACCTTTATCGTGTCAGGCCTTCGTAGCAGAACTGGCCCTCGTACGCGGTGGTTCTCTGACTTTCGCGGTTCAGCCGGGTATATCCGGACGATGAATGTCGGAGACTCTTTCTTCCGGCTGTCGCAACAACACGGACGAAAAAAATCCGGCAAGCACTGTCTGAAGCACCTTGTCGCTCACCGCTTGCGGACTGCACATCCTCAAGAACTTCGCGCCATCGCACAGGCACATCAGGCCAACCGCGAGAGTCTCGGCCTGCAGGGGCGACGGCCTGCCGTTGCGCTCCGAAAGCATGCGGATGTACGCGCCGATCTGTTCCAGCTTTTGCTGCTGGAAGGCGTCAATGCGCTCCCGAAACCGGGTGTCCTTGCACGCGAGCAACTGGGCCTCGACCCAAAGTGGAAAGCAATCGTGTTCAACAAAGGATTGGCTGTAGTACGCAATGACGCGCTCCTTCATTTCATCGGGCGTTCCGCCCTTCTCCATGATCGCCAGGAGATTCGCCCGAGCCCTCTCGTCGTCGCGGCGCAACAACCTGATCAGCAGGTCCGGCTTGCCGCCGAAGTTTGAGTAGAACGCGCCGCGCGTATAGCCAGCAGCCTCAGCGATGTCCTCCACGCTTGTTGCGGCCAAACCCTTTTTAACGAACATCTTCCGCGCAGCCTCAAGCAGGCATTCGCGCGTCTGCTCTTTGCGCTGCGCCCGTGTCAGGCGTTCCCGCTTCATGACATAAAGTACCGGTCAGGCCGGCATCTGCGGTGCCGCCAGATCGGCGAGCTTGTCAGATGACGGATTTCGCAATGACTCCGTCGACGCCGGATTCGGCTGCCTCGCGACTCGCATGACATTAAACTCACCTATGATTTAATAGTCAATTATGGCAGCGAAATCTGGCCAACGCGAGAGGAAATCGGAACCGTCATACCGCGCACTGGCATTCCGGAACAAGGCATCCAGAAGCCCTTCGGAAAAGCGCAGAGACGCGCTTCGCGAGGCCGTCGTGAGCTTCCTTCGTCCGGTTGGAGGATCTTCGGACGATGGCGTGCGTCCCTGAGTCGGCCGGCGACTGCATACATCGCCCGTCCGAAGCGTGAGCGGTCCGCCTGCCTCATGCCAAGCAGCTTCGTTGCGGTGCTCGTAATCAGGCAACTTCCATACTGTTTGTCGACTGGGCGAGGCTAACCTCACCCAGATAAACGCTTTCGCCCAATTCGCACTTGCGCCACGCGTTGCCGAGGGCGTGATGGATTTCGACCCGGTAGCTGCCACTGTCCCTGGCGAGACCGTCGAACCGGAAATCGCCGAAGTGGTCTGACACGGTTTCGCCTACCTTCTGATCGCCGACGTAAAGTGCGACGACCGCATCCGTGACGCACTCGACCACGTCTCCCACCTGGGCGCTGACGCTGCCCCCGATGAAGCAGGTTTCCCAACGCTCGAGGCCGCTGTACCACACGCGCGGCTTCGTGCCCAGGTTTGGCCGCAGTACCTTGAGTCCTTCGCGCTCGGCCTTCTCGGCCATCGCTGCGTCATCGAGCCTGACCGTCTCGAAAACGTCGGTGGGGCATGACTGCTGGCAACGTGGCTGGCGCCAGCCTTGGTCGAGCAGATGAGCATCGAAAATCCAGGTCTGCGGCAGTTGCAGCTCATCGTTCCAGACGATCGCCTTGTACGGACAGGCCTTCACGATGTCCTTGCGGCCGCGCGCCTTGACCGGATCGATGATGACGATGCCGTCGGGGCGCTTGCGAACGGCGTCGCCGCCCACCCGCATGCAAGGCGCTTCGTCGCAGTGGTTGCACATGACCGGCAGATAAGTGGTCTCGACCATATGCGCGTCGCCCTGAACGCGCCGCAGGATGCGGACGGGGCTGTCGGCACTGGCCGCGGCAGGCGCGGCATAACCGGGGAAGTCGTTGCCGACGTGCTCATCCCGCGCGGCGATCACGCAGTTCTGGCAATTCTCGCAACGCCCCACTTTGATAACCAGGTTCAACTTGCTCATTTTGTAGTCCTTACGCTGCGCGACCGAGCATGAACGCCTCGGCGCTTCGCCACTTCTCGACCTGCACCAGGCAGGAGTTCGGGCTCATACTGCTGGTTCCGGCGGTTTGCGGCCGGTCAGGGGTGAGCATGTTCATACAACCGCCTATCTCAACTCGCTCGCCATCTATTTCGATCATCTGAAACTCGGCGCTCGCCTCGTACGACTTGACCACTCCCGGAGTGACCAGCGCCGAGACGTCGGCCGCGCAGATCACAGCGCCGCGGTCGTTGTACACCTTCACGAGGTCGCGATGTCCAATGCCTCGCATGGCCGCATCGGCCGGACCAAGCCTCAGTAGCCAGAAGCGGTGCCCGCCAATCAGCGCGCGATGGTCCTCGACACTGTTGACCGAGGAGTTCTTGCCGTCACAGTGGGTATGGAAACTGTAGCGACTGTGGGTGGCAATCAACTGCAGCGGATAACGCTGAGCCAGGTCCGAGCGCCGCCCTTCCCACGAGGGGATATACCTGTTGAGCGGTGGCCGCTCGGGATTGTCCGCAGTGTGCCGCTTCAGCAACTCGGGCACGAACTCCAGCTTGCCGCTCGGCGTCTGCAGGCCCATGCCGAATTTTTCGGCGAACTGGGACGGCAGCGGATGGGGTTCCTGCAGGTCCTTGCGCCTGCCTTCCGCGAACCAGCGCATGTCCACCGGATGGCGCAACTCGGGCTTTTCGGCTGGCACGACGAAATAGCCCTTGCGGCAGAACTCGCGCCACGAAATATGATCGGGCAGGTCCGACGAGTCGAAGACCCGCCTGACCCAATCGAGGTCGCTGCATCCCTCGGTGAACACGCCGCCCAGACCGAGCCGGGTCAGGATGGCGGTGAAGATGTCGTAGTCGGAACGTGACTCGCCCAAAGGCTCGATGCACTTGTGCTGCAGCGTGATCAGGCGATGATTGACGGTGCCATGCCCATGGTGGGCGTAGCCACCGGCATTCGACCATTCGCCGATGTCCCAGCGTTCCAGCGGCGTGCACGCAGGCAGGATGATGTCGGCGAACTGGGCCTCGCCCTCCATCCAGATCGACTGGTTGACCACGAACTCGATACTCGAGTGCCGGTAGGCGTCGGCCCAGCGCCCGGATTTCGTCACCGTGCTGAAGGCAGATCCGCCATAGCGATAGATCATGTGGATCGGCGAGTACCCGGGCATGGGGTAGCTGAACGGCGCGAACTGGGCTTCCTGCGACATACCATCCCAGAGATAGCCGGTCGCATGGCCGTTGATGATGGCGTCGGGCAGTTGCTGCCGCGGGACCATTTGCTTGACCGGATTCATGGACAGGATGTGCGGCATGCGCTGGTAATTGTTCACCGCATTGGCGGTCCACGCCAGGTCGCCGGAAATGCCGCCGTCCGCATAGCCGGGGAAGTAGAAATGGAGGTCATGGGGAGCACCGACTTCCAGGCAGCCGAAATTGACCCCTGGCTTCCCCCAGCCCTGCATCGCCATCATCATGATCATGCAGCGCGCCCATTGCGCTCCCGTCGCGCCGCGGGCCGCGCCACCGAATCCTGCGCCAGTCATCCCGACTGCCAGATGAACCTTTCTGTTCCCCCATCGGCGGGCAAGCGCACGGACGTCCTTGGCCGGCACGCCGGTCTCGCTCTCCTGCCACTCGGGAGTCTTCGGAATGCCGTCGGTTTCGCCCAGAAGATAGGCCCTCCACTCGTCGAACCCGGTGGTGCGCGTGGCGACGTAATCCTTGTCGTACAGGTTCTCCACGGCCCACACATACATGATGGCGGTGGCGAGAGCGGCATCGGTTTGCGGTCGGATCGGCATCCAGCGCCCGCCCAGCAATTGGGCGGTTGGGTTGCAGTGCGGGTCGATATGGACGAACTCGATGCCGAGCTCCTTGGCCCACATGCGCCGCGGCGTCCCTTCGAATCCCGCGTAGGCCCCATTGGTGCTTTCCGGGTCGCAGGACCAGAAGACGATCATCTCGGCTTCCTTGAGGCAATCTTCGACACCGCCATAGCCGGATGGCACGCCAATGCGCATCGAGTTGCCGAAATGATGCATGGCGCCCCAGTACCAGCCTTCCCAGCTATCCGGATTGGCCGCGACCCGGGTGAAGCCGATCTGGTTGGCAAAGCGCGTCAGCGCGCTGAGGTAGTAGCCCACGTTGCCCCACTGGTGATGGGACGACATCGGGAAGGTGATAGAACCGGGACCGTGAACGCGCTTTTGCCGGTTGATTTCCCTGGCGACAATGTCCAGCGCCTCGTCCCAGGTGATACGCACATAGCCGGATTTGCCCCGGTTCTGGGGATTGCGTTCGCCGTCGGGGTCGAAGTCGACCCGCTTCATGGGGTGAAGGATGCGCTTGTCGGAATAGACAAGCGACTTGAGCGTCAAGGCGTGGGGCGCGACCAGGCCACGCCGTGGCGGAGTGAAACGGCGACCGCGCGCCTCGATCACGTAGCTTGGCGCATCCGTGCTGTCCAGATCGATTGGGGTCACCCGAACGACGCGGTCGTCCTTGACGTAGACAAACAGAGGGCCGCCGTTTGTGCAGGTCGTGTAGCGGCGGGTTCCGTCGCGCATAGGCGTGCCCATCGGTAGGCCGACGGTGCGCATCATGCTTAGGGTTTGCATGAGCCATACCAGCAGTTCGTCCTCACCCTCGGTCACCACCTTGAAGTTCTTGGCAGCGTGGATGATTTCGCCCTGGTCCGAATTGGGGGAAAGAAACTTCAGCGCGGTGGCCACATCCTTGAAGACCATGCGCACGTCGGCCCGCGGATGCTTGCCGGCGTGCGACCGAACGCGCCCGTTCCTGAACGTGATGACCCGACCGATGCTTTGATCCGCGAGTCCGATCCAGGCCACGAGATTGCGCTCCTTCAGGCGATCGCGATAAGCGGGAAAGCGGCGTGCCGTCAGGTCAAGGACCTTGGGCAAGGCGAACAGAATGGTCTTGAGGACCTGTCGTTTCATTTTTCGATCCAAAGAGAAGCTTTGTTGCGCAGGCGGCGGCACGACGGTATGACCACTTCCCCGAACGTGCGAACAGCGCGGGTCAGCGCGGTCATGCCAGGCTGTGAGTCAGAAACCCGGCAACGCCGGCCCCTTTGCAGCAGCGCGTGTTGCCACATGCCGTACCCGACTGTAAAAGCGCGAACCGCAGTCAGGTCCGGGCGAAAAAAATAAAGGTGCATGTCTTCAAAAAGTGCGCTCAAATGTCAATTGACCCATTGAAGATCCGTACGCGCTAGAACGTGTAGGCGACGTTCACGAAGACGCTAAGTGGATTTAGCCGGAGCGTCGACTGCGAAACGATCTGCGTTCCAGTCGCGGTCTGTCCGTCTAACGTCAGCTTGGTTTTTACCGGCATGTAGTTGACGGAGGTTCCCACCGACCAGTGCTTTGCAATCGCGTAATTCGCCCCGATCTCGAATACCGGATTCCACGATGAACTGAGTGTTGCGTGTGCCGAGCCACCCGGCCCCCACGCTATCCATGACAAACTGGCTATTAGTTGTCCGAACCTGGGTGAACCAGGTATAGTTCACGCCCAAACCGATGAATGGACGCAGCTTCGAGCCGGCCGAAAAGAGGTGGTATCGAAGTTCAATGGCGGGCGGCATCGGCCTCGTCGAGCCGAGGTTGCCATACTTCGCCAGTGTCCCATCGCCAACCAGATTTACTGTCAATGGCAGTCCAAAAAGCATAGCGACGCCAATGTTGTCCGTGACGTAGTACTCGGTGGTAATTCCCACCGTATTCGTTGACGTCGCATGCGCCCCGGTGCCGGATAGCTGGCGATTCACCGTTTCGCCGCCAACACTCTCCACGGTGAGCGGCGTTGCGTTACCCTGTGGCGCGATGTGAAGCCATCCTGTGGACAGCGTAATGCTTCCCGCGGACTGGGCGTCTGCATGCTCGGTAAGTGCAGCCGAGCAGATGCAAGCCGCCATCCCAACTGTATTGATCACTCGCACGTAATTTCTCACGTGTCGTCTCCTGTCTCTTTGTCTGGAATTTTTATAAATCAGCGGTGTTGCCCTTGGAACGGCCCAATTGCTCGTTTTCCGCCTTTCGTAGCGACGATTGGCGGACGCCCGCATGTCCCTGCACTCTAGTAAGCGTGCATCACCAGGCGTTCGGTCTCAGGCGGGAACACGCACCACGCGCCGTCGCGATGCCGGAAGAAAAAAAATCCAAGCGGGCCTGCCGGTAGCAGTAGCTCAACACGCACGCAGTGTCTCTGATTCGAGCGCGCACGCCTGAACCGGGTGACGCGAACCGATGTCGACGAAGTCAGCCCGAGCCATTTTTCCACCTGCGAACGCAAAGACCTCTCTGACGCAACACTCATTCTCTTTTCCTTCACACCAATAGGATTACTAACGTAAAGACACTGACAGGAATTTGAACCGCGGCATCGTGGCGCCTACGCCTGACTAACCTTTAATCCGCGCGCATGACCGAATGCGCCCCTCTGATCTCGTGGCTCGTGTCACGTTGGGCTGCCCAGCGCGTCTGTCGCTGCCGGGCCGTCCCCCGCCACCGGTTGCTCCGCCCGTGATGGCCTTGCGGCGGCCGAGATCGAAAATGCGAACGCAAAGCGCCCGAGCGTGGACGTCGCCAATGCCTCAAACCCGGGGTCGGCAAGTTCGACCTCCAGCGACAGTCCGCGCGAGGTTTCATCAATGATGTGAACGGTTGCATGCTCGACGCCAGCCTCCGCGAGTGCCCACTCCAGGGCGTCTGCCGTTTCGCGCCGTTTCAGCGCCGGCTTGAAAATCTTGCCGACGCCCGTCAGAGGCATCGCATCAATGATCCGTATCCCCTTTGGTAACGCGGCGCGTTCGTTGATCTCGTGACGCAGAAACTCAACCAGTTCTGCTTCGGTTGCGGTTGTGCCTGGCTTCAGTTGGACGTAGGCGACCGGCAACTCACCCGCGTGCATATCGGGGCGTCCTACAGCCGCGGCGATCTGGACCGAGGGATGGCGATGCAGTGGTTCCTCGATTGCCGCAGGATCGACGTTGTGTCCGCCCCGGATAATCAGCTCCTTCTTCCGGCCGGTGAGCCAGAAGTAACCGTCAGGGTCGCAGCGTCCGAGGTCGCCGGTATTGAGCCAGCGCCCGCCGTCGCCAATTTCCATCAAGATGCCATTGTTCTGCTCCGGCCGCGTATAGCCGGCGAACACATTCGGCCCGGAGATAATCAGCTGGCCCACCTCATCCGCAACGCAATCCCGCACATAGCGGCCAGTTCCATCGACCACTACGGCTTTCATTGCCTGCCCTGGAAGACGCAGACCAATCGAACCGATTCTGCGCTCGCCAAGCGGAGGGTTGACGCTGCTAACGCAGGTGCCTTCGGTGAGCCCGTAGCCCTCAAGGATTCTTATTCCTGTGCGATCCTGGAAAGTTCGAAGCAGTTCCACCGGCATGGGGGCGGCGCCGCACAGGCCATACTCGAGTGAACTGATATCGTGCTCGCCAACAGGCACGTCCAGCAGGGATCCGTAAAGTGTCGGCACACCGCTGAAGAAGTTGACACGGTAATGTTCGACAATTTCCCAGAAACGATTTACCACGCCCTTGCCCCGGTACCCTTGCGGTGTGCCGAGCACGACGTGGGCACCGCGCGAGAACGCCAGCAAGCCTGTCACCATCACGGCGTTGACGTGGAAGAGTGGCAAGCCGCAAAAAATCGTTTTCCCCGGACCAATGCTTTCGCCGAAGAATTGCCCCGCGTTCCACGCATTGGCCACTTCGTTGCCATGCCGTCGAATCGCAATCTTCGGCAGCCCCGTGGTGCCGCCCGTGCAGAATAAGGATGAAACATCAGCGTTGCTGATTCGACGCGTGCCGCTGAACGCCTCCTCGGATTCCCTTGCAATGGCGGTATGGAAATCGTGAATGCAGATATGCGCAGGTACTGCGCCGTGAACGACGCCAGACCCATCAGGATGTGCGCACTCGCCACGTTCAAGCATCCGGGCCGCAAGGCCCTTTTCCTCAGGCATGCGGTCGGCCGGGTTCACAAGCACCAGATGCTGCAGGCAAGGGAGCTTGCGCAGCACTGCCTGCACCTTCTGCCAGAGGTCAGTTCCGGGAAACGGCGCCAGCGTGACGAGCACGCTCGCGCATGAGGCGTTGAGCAGTTCGCCGATGGCTTCACTCTCAAGCAGCGGATTGATCGCGCAGACAACCCCGGCGGCTTCTCCGCCCCAGATCACAAAGTGCGTCTCAGGAAGATTGGGCAGAACGTATGCGACAACTGAGTCGCGATGTACGCCCAGGCGCGCAAACATGTTCGCGGTTCGCGTGACATCGCGCACGAGTTCACTGTACGTCCAGCACGCTGCGTTGCGGTGGTCGTCGGCGGTTGCAAAGAACGAAAGTGCGGGTGCCGACGGATTAATCGCCGCGCCCCGGCAGATCATCTCGTAAGTGCTCGACGGCAGATCCGCCGGCAAGCCCTGCGTTTCGATGGCAAGGACTTCGTCCATGTTTGCGATGCCTTTCATGCTGCCTGTTCCACAACGACGTTATGCTGCACGCCCAGATTGATCGAGCGATCGTGGCTGGCGATATGCGCCTCCACGACGTCTCCGACCTTCAGGTACTGCGGCCTTTCCTCCTGCATTTTCAGGAAAAGACGCCATTTTTCCGCGTCAGGCAGTTGCGCCGCGGCGCGTTGCTTTTCGGGCGATGGAATGCTCAGTGCACAGCCAGACGGCGTGCCCGTCGCCAGCAGGTCGCCCGTGCGCAGATCATGCACGCCTGAAAGCTCCGTCAAGGTCTCTGCCGGTCCATAGACAAGACCCGCAGTCGTGTCATTCTGGCGGACGGTTCCATTGACCGTCAGTGTCAGCACGAGCTCCTTCAACTTCGCGATATCGTGTTTCTCAAGGAGGCAAAGGTAAGGGCCGACAGGGCCAAACGTGCGGTAGCTCTTGCCCTTGTAAAACTGCATCTGCGGAATCTGGATATCGCGCGCGGAGTAGTCGTTGACGATCACGACGCCAGCAATGTAGTCATGCAGGTTCTCGTCGGTGACCGTTTCGCGGGACGTGACGTCGCGTTTGAGGACAAGACCCAGTTCGATCTCGTAGTCGAGGAACTGCACTTCCTTGGGCTTCACGACGGTGGAATCGGCAGGAACGATGCAGCTCGTCGCCTTCGTGAAAATCATGTTGAATTTCTTCACATCCGGGTCCATGCCAGACTCGATCATATGCTGGCGATAGTTCGCGCCCTGGCAGATGAACTGCTGGTTGGCTGTCACGGGCGACAACCATTGCACATCCGATTCGGGAATCGTCGGACCGTCCAGTACCGTCAGTCGTTCGACCGGATTGGCCTCGATAAACTCGGCGGTCGACTTGAATTCGCCAGCAATCGGCGTGATGGCGCCATTGGCGACTACGCCCCACTGGGCGCGGCCATCATGAAGGTAATGCAGAACGTGAAGTGCCATTTATCGATCTCCGGATTCTATGGAAGTGGGGTGGTTCAGGCGAAAAGCTTCGCCAACGTGCGCAGCTTGCTCAACGTCAGGTCGGGGCTGCGGCGCAGGTTTCTGAAAAGTGCCACGACGCTCGCGGGTGTGAACCTGGGCTTCGTGAAGCTGCGCGGCATCGTCGGCCCCCATTGGGCCATCGCCTCGCGGCTCACCGCATGGACACCCGTCGGCGCGTCCGCCGTAAAGAGGTCGCCGTCGCAATAGTGCTCGTGCTTGTCGCCCAATGGGTCCTGCCAGTAATCGAAGATCTGGCTGCCCAGCTTATGCCGGCCGATCCCCCACGCGTGCGTCCAACCTTTGTCGCGCAGAATGCGTTGGCCCATGCCAACCGCGTCGGCGTCGACGACTTCGTACGCGCTATGGCTGTAGGTGGGCACGAAGCCTTGTGCAAGCGCGAGCGTATGATGATCGGCTGGCTTGTCGCCGAGATCGAGCCGCATGAATGCGACGGCCGGCGAGCCATCGGGAAGCACCTGGACGTCGCTGGGGATGAGGCCGAAATGCCGCGTATACCACGCGCAGGTTTCCTGGAAGTCGACGAGTTCGAGCACGACGTGTCCGAGCCGGATGATTTCCGGCGCGCCTTCGGGCGGTCGCTGCGTGCCGTTGATCCGGACCGTCGCATCAACGGAGTTGAACGGCAAGGGCGGCCGATGGGACAACGTTGCGGCTGCCGTTTGGCCCCATATCGCATCGACGCGAAAGCCCGAAGGGTCGGCCAGTCGCACCGTATAGCCGCCGCCGGGCAAGGGCGAGCGTTCGACCTCCGAAGCGCCTGGTAGTTTTGCAAGTGCATCAAGATCGACCCTGTTGTCGACCTGTAGCCCAAAGCCAGCGAACCGGGATTTCGGCGCCTTCCGGACGACATAGCAAAAGTGTGAAGCACCCGTTCCCCGCAGTAGAAGGAGCGCGTCGGTGCGTGATACGGTTCGAAGCCCGAAATCATTGAGAAATTGCTCGGCTTTCTCGAGATCCGGCCGGTCGAACATCAGATAGGCTAATGCTGACGCTCTAGTCGTGGGATCGGGATGACGGGCCGGTTGTGCAGTAGTCAGTTTCATGGCGAAAAAGGATTCAGACAGTTCGGACTGCGTATTGGGTTTCCAACGTCGGCGCGCTGATGGGACTACACAGCAACGGAAGACTCTTCCGCACGATACGGTTCACGTCGGTGGCCAGACCGTCGCGCATCAATCTGTGAGTCAACAGCGCGACTGCGCCGCTTCGCGGCATGACGAGCTTGCCCATGAACTTTGCGAGGTTGATCATTGCCTTCGCATGGGGGGCGCCGCTCCTCGTCATAGCTATAAGAATCCTTGGGTCGGCGCGTCCCTGCACCACCCATGCGAGCTTCCAGCAAAGATTGGCGGCGTCCCGAAGTCCTGCAGCCAGGCCCTGCCCGACGAACGGGGGCGTAATGTGGGCCGCGTCGCCTGCGAGAAACATCCGACCATTGCTGAATGCATCAACGGTGCGCGCATGGAAGCGATACACGGACTTGCGCCCGATGATCATGTCGTCGACATTGCCCCAGGGAGAGAGCAACTCCCGGATGCGCGTCTCCGATTCCGTATCTTCGTGATGCTCACCAGGCCTCAGCATGAATTCCCAACGTTCACGGCCGCCAGGCGCGACCCTATGCGGGGTCGCCCGACGGTGATCGCAGATGAACTCCACGTGGTCAACGGGGCACGGAGCATGCCGCGCATCGACGATCAGCCAGTCCTCGGCGAACGTCCTGCCTTTGAATTCCTGCCCAATGAGCCGCCGAACCAGTGAGCTCGCGCCGTCCACGCCAACCAGGTAGGGGGCACGGACTGCATGACGGCGCCCTTGCGGACGAACCCGGCCATGCCGGTTCGACGGCGCAGCGCCGTCCTTTGCTGCTATCTCCACAGTCACTCCGGCTGTTGTCTGTTGTATTTGTGTAAGAGGCTCGCCTTCGGGCCGCCTTTGGTGACATTAAAATCATTCTTGAGCGTTTTGTCAACCTAGACATTACGATCTATACTTAGGCATAACCAAGCTTGGATCCATCATGCCGAAAACTACAACTCCCAAGACAGCAAAGCGTCCCACCCGTGCCGCGCCGGTCGCCCCGGTTGCCGTTGCCGAAGGACCGGAGCCGCGCGGTGCGCGTCGCAAGCGCGAGACGCGCACGCGCCTGCTCGACGCCGCCCTCAGGCTGATGGCCGAAAAGGGCATGGAGGGCGTCGCGATCAATGAAATCACTGAAGGCGCCGATGTCGGCTTTGGCTCGTTCTACAATCACTTCGAATCGAAAGAGGCGATTTACGCGACGCTTGTCGACAACGTGTTCGAGGAATTCGCGAACATGCTGGATCGGCTTGCCGGTGGCGTTTCCGATCCGGCCGAGGTGATTTCCGTCTCCGTGCGCCATACCGTGATGCGCGCCCGGGTCGATCCCGTATGGGGACGCTTCCTGATACGTGAAGGGTTTTCAGCGCGCGCTTTCAGCCGCGGGCTCGGCCAGCGGCTGATGCGCGACATCGCTAACGGTATTGCCGCGAAGCGCTTCGTGGTGGCCGACCCGTTCATCGGACTTCTTTCGGTCGGCGGCACAGTCCTCTGTGTGATTGCCGCCGAGCTGAACTACGTCGCTCCGGGCGCACCCGCGGCAGCCGTCCTCAAGGAACTTGGCTTTAGCGGGGAGCACTTGGCTGAGCGTACGGCTGCAATGCTGCTGCAGACACTCGGGCTCAAGCGCGCGGAGGCGGAGAAGATTGCAGCGCGTCCGCTGCCGGTCGTGGAGGAGACTGTTGACGCCAACTGAGTTCAGGGGTCCGGTCCGATCGGTGCCATCGGTCTGATCGGCCTGAAGTCAGCCGGGTGCGGCCCGGCGAAGAAGCCCGGTCGGGCCGCTAGCGATTAAACTCAATCGCCTGCCAACGCTTTGACGCTAGTAATCAGCTCGCGCTCGTTATCGTCGAGAGCTTCGCTGTGGAACCTCGAAAGATCGTGAAGCGTTCGCGACACAACTCTGACCGGATGAGACGGCGATGGCAAAAATGGCCACGCATGGAGCAGGTAGATGAGTGGCGTGATCTCGCGGCGTTCGCACCAGCGATCAAAGAGCGCGATGCACAGATCATCGACCTCCTTGCGCAAGCAGGGATCGTCGTTCCCGCTGCTGCTGCAAGCATCGGGAACGACTAGCGTAAATGTGCCGGCATAGTTGCAGCGACGGTATGGTGCCATTTCCCTCCCGCCGCGTTGCGCATTAATTCCTGTATCGGCTCAGCCCGCCAGAGCCGGGCATGTCAACGCCGAACTTCTCATACCCGCGGGCATGCGCGCCGGTGCAACGGCGGACACGAACGGCGCCGCCGAAAATTCCCGGACAGCTTCGCCAATTTGAGTGCCTATCCTTCGCACTGCGACTCGATGGCCGTTGACGAGTGCATCGTAGCCGGTCGATACGCGCTGGCTGACTATGCTGCGGCAGGTCAATGTTCGTGAGTCGTTCGACTTGCGTACACTCCAGGTGACGTCAAGCAGCGCGTGTGAGCCCGGCCACGATTCAAAACGCTGCACGTCGACGGAGACCTGATACGTGCGAGCGTCCTCGGCGTGACCAGGCTGGTACGCGTCGGGGCCGCTCGCCTGTCGAGTCGCGGCCGCGAGCAGCGCATTACGGATCTCGTCTGCAAGCGGCGATGCCCAGCGCTCGTTTTCCAGAATCCTGACGCGCGCCGCATCGACCTGTACGACGAACTGGCTCCTTGCGACTGAAGCCGGCACCTTCACCATGCGCATGTCGATCCAGAAGGCCGGACTGACCGAAACATTTGCACGCGTCGGTTCGCTGTCAGTGCCGAGTGTATAGAAGCGGGCCGGCGGGGAAGCGCAGGCGCTCAGCGCGGCCAGACCCATGACGGTCGCGATACGGGCGATTGCGCACCACGCGCGGGATTGGATCAATTTCACCGTTGGTCTCCTTTCTTGCCGAACAGGAGCGCCTGGGGATGACGTTCCAGATAATCGGCGAGCGCATTGAGGGATTGCAGGGTGCGTGTCATTTCTTGCATCGCATCCTGGATGTCCGACTGCAGGGGCGCGGTCTGCCGAAGCGTCGTTTCGGCGGTACTGAAGGCTTTCTGCGCGGCCGCCAGCGTGTCGCGGGCTTGTGGAACGACCTCTGTGTCCATGTGCCCGAACAGCTTGTTGGCGTTTTCAAGTGCGCCGTTAAGGTTGGCTCCTATCTTGTCGAACGGCACCTGATTCAGCTTCCTCGCAATATCGGCAATCTGCACCTGAAGTTCGTCAAGGGTGTTAGGCACAGTCGGCAGTTCAATAGGATTGCGATGAACATCGACGCTCGCCCGAGGCGCTTTCGGAAACATGTCGAGCGCCACGAATAGCTGGCCTGTCAGCAAGTTGCCGGTTCGCAACTGACCGCGCATTCCCTCCATGACGAGGTTTTCCAGCAACTCATGACCACCCTGCGAGTTCGGAGCCGGTAGCGCTTCGTTGGAGCGCCGGCTGAGCCGGTCGGGATACAGCGCCAGCGATACCTTCATGCTGAAACTCTTCTCCTTTTCGTTGTATTCGATACCGATGTCCGTCACCTGCCCCAGCGCGATGCCTCGAAGGTCGACAGGAGCGCCGACAGACAGGCCGCGCAGCGACTGGTTGAACCGCATCACCACATTGAGCGGCGCGCCGTCGGGCTCGCGCATCGCGTCCGACTCGTCCGATGCGAGTCGGAACGCCGCCTTGTCAGCGGCCGGTTGTCCGGCGTCCTGACCCGGCGGCGACTGGAACGCCAGGCCTCCGACGACCACTGTCGCCAGAGATTGTGTATTGAGCTTCAATCCATTCGAATCGAGGCGGAGGTCAACACCGCTTGCGTGCCACCACCTTGTATTGGTGCCGACATACTGGTCAAACGGGGCATTGACGAAAACATTGACGATGACGCCGGTGCCATGCGGATCGAGCGAGAAACCGACCACCTGGCCTACCTGGATGCGATGGTAGAAAATCGGCGCGCCGATATCGACGGAGCCCAAGGAGTCGCCTCTTAGCGTGTATTGATGCCCCGGCTGCCCGGAGGTGACGATCGGCGGTCTTTCGAGGCCGACAAATGCGGTTTGCCTTTCCGAAGACTGCCCGACGTCGACACCGATATACGCGCCCGACAGCAGCGTACCGAGGCCCGAGATGCCGTTAGCGCCCACGCGCGGGCGAACCACCCAGAAACGCGTGCCTCGGCTCGCGAACTTTTCTGCCTGTTTGGTCAGCTCGATCGTGACGATGACGTGCTGCAGATCCTTTGACAGCGCGACCGCCTGTACCGAACCGATCTCCACGTCCTTGTATTTGACCTTCGTTTTGCCCGCCTCCATGCCCTCAGCGTTGCTGAACGTGACCGTGACTGTCGGTCCCTTGTCGGTGACGGATTTGACTACCAGCGCAACACCGATCAGCGCACAGATGAGCGGCACTAACCAGATGAGAGAGGGAATCCAGCGCTTTCGCGACTTGATGTCAGGTCTGGGTGGCGTGGGAAGATGCATCGCTCGGAGAGTAGTTCGAAAATATGAGGTTATTTAGGAGTGCGGACGCCGCTAGAACGGTATTCGTTCATCGCCGTTAACCACGCGCTGGCCCGCAGCGAACGTTGTCCCAGATCAGCCGCGGATCGAACTGATGCGACGCCAGCATGGTGAGAATCACCACCGCGCCGAAAGCCAGCGCGCCCGGACCGGCAGTGACAACGGCAAACGAACCGAAATGCACCAGCGCGACCGTCAGTGCGACAACGAAGACATCGAGCATCGACCACCGGCCAACGCACTCGACGAGCCGATGCAGCCTCGCGCGTTCGAGCGGCTGCCAGTCCGGACTGCGACGGGCCGCTACGATCTGCAGCGTGAGAATGGCGAGTTTGAGCATCGGCACCACGACGCTGGCTACGAACACGACGACGGCGAGTGGCCAGTCGCCTGAAGTCCAGAAGTACGCCACGCCGCCGAGGATCGTGTCGTCCTCCGAGTGGCCGAGGGATGACGCGTGCATGATCGGCAACAGATTCGCGGGTATGTAGGCGAGCGCGGCGGCAAGAACCAGACTCGACGTGCGCGTCACGCTGTCGGGACGGCGCGTGTGCAGCACCGATTCGCACCGCGAGCAGCGCTGCTCTGCGGACGCCGCGATGTGCTTCTGCACCAGTCCACAGGTATGACAGGCTATGAGCCCGGCGCGCCGCGCCGTCATATGCGCCGCCGCCGCGGGCTTCCACCCGAAGAACGTCGGGGCTCGCGGGGCACACCTGTGCTTCACTCTGGTCCAGCGGATCTCAGCGGGTCGTCGAAACTTTATTTCGTCCCGCGTTGACCAGAGCGCGCGCGGGTCGAAAGTCGAGAGAAATGCCAACATCAACGTAAGTGCACCGAATGCAAACAGTCCTGGCCCAGGGATCACCCGCGCCATGCTGACCATTTTCACGATCGTGATGACCACGCCGAGCATGAACACTTCGACCATGCCCCATGGACGGATGAGCTGCACGACGCGAAGCATTCGATTGAAATGACGTACTACCTTGCCAAGGCGCAGCGGAACGAGCACATAGAGAAGGGCGAGGAGTTCGATCAGCGGAAACAGGATCGCCGAACACAAGACCATCGTTGCGACGATGCGCATGTGCCCCGTCCACAACGACTGCACTGCGCCGAATAGCGTCGCCTCCGACGTCATACCGTTGGTCTGCAGTTGTATGACCGGGAAAGCCTGCGCAATACAGAATGTGATCAAAGCTGCAACGGTGAGCGCACCAATCCGGTCGAGGGGCACGCTCGCTCCCTGCGTTCCTTCCAGGCTCGCACGGCAGCGCGAGCAGCTCGCAGTCTGCCCGCCCTGTAGCAGAGGCTTGCGAAACAGCAGATCGCACTCGTGACAGGCGATCAGTTTCTTATAGTCCATACAGGGAACCGGACAACCTGAAGTTCTGGCGCGTTCGATGCACGTGAAGTCCGTCTTGACCTTCCTGCACGTGGGCGCATTCTTATTTCGGATGTGAAACGACTGCTCCGATACCCGCCGGTACAGTCGAGGAAGAGCGGCCTGATCGGCAGGTTGCTCTTCCCATCTTCATCGACAAGCGATCATTGCGCCGACGCTGTTTGCGGCTGGCCCGGCGGCAGTTCGCCCATCGCCTGGAAGAGTGCGACGGTATCGTTCATGCGCTGGCTTGCCGCGCGCACGGCGCCGATCCGTGCGTTGAGAAAGCGCTGCTCGCTGGCATGCTCCGCCGTTGACGGCAGCGAACCCATACGGCGGCGCGACGCGGTATCGTCGAAGCCCGCCTGCGCTGCCTGTGCCGCTGCTTCAGTCGACGCGAGTGTCTGTGCGTCGTTATCCAGTGCGGCAAGCGAATCCGCGACATTCTGGAACGCCGACAGAACGGTCGACTTGTAGTTCAGCACGGCCGCATCGTAAGCATCGATCGACGCCTTGCGGTGCGCGAACAGCGCGCCGCCATGGAAGATCGGTTGCGACAGGCTCGCACCGATCGCCCACAGCCCGCCCGCGCCCGAGAGAACCGCTGGCCAGCTAAAGCCCCCGCGGCCCATCGAGGCCGTCAGCGACAGGCTCGGAAAGAGCTGCGCGGTCGCCGCGCCGACATCGGCGGCAGCGGCCTTCACGGCGGCGTCGGCTGCCTGTACGTCGGGGCGCGAACGCAGCAGGTCCGAGGGCACCACGACGGGCACGTGTTCGGGCAATGTCAGGCTGTCGAGGTCGGGAACGGCCGGCGCGTTGTCCGGCGTGCGGCCCATCAGCACCGCGAGCGCATGGAGGGCTGTGGCGCGCTGCTGGCGTAACGCAGGAAGACTCGCCGCAGCCGAAGCCGCATCCTGCGTCGACGCAAGCGCCTGCGCACGCGAGACCGAGCCGAGTGCGTAGCGGTGCTGGTCCTCGTCCGCGACCGTCCTGGCCACGGCGACGAGCCGTTCGGTAAGCGCGATCTGGCGATCGAGTGCCGCCGCGCTGATCGTCGTACCGACGATGTTTGCCGCGAGCGCGCGCCGCGCCGCCTCCAGTTGATACGCCTGCACGTCTACGCGAGCGGCGCTGGCCGCATTCGCCGAACGCGTCGCACCGAACAGGTCAAAGGTGTAGGACGCGAGAAACTGTCCGGCAAAAAAGTTATAGCGAACCTCGCTGGGGCCAATGCCGGGCACAAGCGGTGAACGTCCGCGATCGACCTGTGCGGCAGCATCGATTGAAGGCAGCGTCGATGCGCCGACCTGGGCGCGCAGTTCCTGCTGCGCGGCTGCGAGCGTCCGCTGCGCAGCCCCGAGCGTGGGGCTGTTGCGCAAGCCTTCCTCGACCAGTGCACTCAGCGCATCCGACCGGTAAAGCTGCCACCATTGCGGAACGCCCACTGCGCCGATATCGAACTGCTGCGCCACGCCGCCCGCTGCGACGGTCTTCGCCGGCTGTGCCCCGGCACCGTAGTGCGCAGGCGAAGGCATCGCCGGGGGCGCGCCGTTGGGGCCGAACGTGCAGGCCGTCAGTGCGATGGCCGCAGCCACGGCCATCACGGATGTCTTGTAGGCGAAGCTCATCATCAAACCTCCATCTGTTCGGCGACGACCGGTTGCGTTCCGCGCTCGTCGTGCCGGACCCTGAAGCACGCCGCGTACAGCGCGGGCAGGAAGAATACGGTCAGTACCGTCGCGATCGTGATACCGCCCATCAGCGCGGTCGCCATCGGACCGAAGAAGCCCGAGCGCAGCAGCGGAATCAGCGCGAGGACGGCGGCGGCGGCGGTCAGCATGATCGGCCTGAAACGCCTTATCGTTGCGCCGATAATCGCGTCGAAGCGCGGCTGCCCTGCCGCGATATCCTGATCGATCTGGTCGACCAGAATCACGGAGTTGCGCATGATGATGCCGAACATGGCAATCACGCCCAGCAGCGCGACGAAGCCGAAGGGCTTGCCGAACAGCAGCAGCGCGGCCACGACGCCAATCAGGCCGAGCGGCGCCGTCAGCACGACGATGAAGGTCCGCGCGAAGTTCTTGAGCTGGATCATCAGCAACAGCAGCACGGCGATGATCATCAACGACATTTCGGCATTGATCGACGTCTGGCCCTTCACGCTTTCTTCGACCGCGCCGCCCACCTGAATGCGATAGCCGACCGGCAGCCTGGCGGTTTGCGCCGCGAGCGCACGTTCGATGTCGTGGGTCACGTCGATGCCCTGCGCGTCGCCGCGCACGTCCGCCTGCACCGTGATGGTCGGCTGGCGGTCACGTTGCCAGATGACGCCGTACTCGAGCGTATTGCGCACGTGGCCGAGCGAACCGAGCGGCACCGGGCCGTTGGGCGTCGGCATCGCGAGGCTCGTGAGCTGCGCCGGATTGACACGTTCGCTCTTTGGCGCACGCAGATCGACGTTGATCAGCTTGTCGCGCTCGCGGTACTGCGTCACCGTGTAGCCCGATAGCGTCATCGCGAGGAAGTTCGACACGTCCTCCGACGTGACACCAAGCTGGCGCGCGCGGTTCTGATCGATCTCGAACGAGATCGAGCGCTCCGCCGGCTCGTCCCAGTCGAACTGGACGTTGCGCGTGCGGGGATCGGCGCGGACCTTGTCCGCCACCGTCTGCGCAATCGAACGGACGGTCGCGATATCGTCGCCGCTCACGCGGAACTTGATCGGGAAGCCGACCGGCGGACCATTCTCGAGCCGTGAGACGCGCGCCCGCACGCCGGAGAAATCCTTCTCGAGCTTGCCGTCGAGCCAACGCATCAGTTCCTCGCGGTTTTCCACGCTTTTTGCGGTAATCACGAACTGCGCGAAATTCGGCTGTTGAAGCTGCTGGTCGAGCGTCAGGTAAAAACGCGGCGCGCCGGTGCCGACGAAGTCGACGAAGTGGTCGATCCCGGCTTTGCCGTCGAGCACCTTTTCCAGGCGCTTCGCTTCACGCAGCGTCGCTTCGAACGAGGCGCCTTCCGGCAAGCGCAGATCGACCAGCAGTTCCGGCCGTTCCGAGTTCGGGAAGAACTGCTGCGGCACGCGCGTGAAGGCCAGCATGGAAATCGCGAAAAGCACGACGGTGACGCCGAGCACGACCCAGCGACGCTCGACGCACCACCCAACCCATCCCGACAGGTGCCGGTAGAAGCCGGTGTTGCCGATTTCATGCGGATCATGGTGCGCACCGCCGGGTTCAGGCTTGCGTTCCGGCAGCAGGTGATAACCCAGCAACGGCACCAGCACTACGGCCGCGAACCACGAAACGATCAGCGCGATGGCCGACACTTCGAAGATCGAACGCGTGTATTCGCCCGTGCTCGATTTGGCGAGCGCAATCGGCAGGAAGCCGCATACGGTGACGAGCGTGCCTGTCAGCATCGGGAATGCCGTGCTGGTATACGCGAACGCTGCCGAGCGCGCCCGGCTCCAGCCCTGCTCCAGCTTCACCGCCATCATTTCAACGGCGATGATCGCGTCGTCGACGAGCAGGCCTAGCGCGAGCACGAGCGTACCGAGCGAAACCTTGTCCAGGCCGATATTGAACATGTGCATGCAAAGCGCCGTCACCGCCAGCACGATCGGAATCGTGATCACGACGACCATGCCGGTGCGCAGGCCGAGCGAGACGAGACTCACGACCAGCACGATCGCCACCGCTTCGCCAACCGATCTCACGAACTCGTCCACCGAGTGCTTGACCGCGTGCGGCATGCTCGAAACCGGCGCGAGTTTCAGACCTGCCGGCAGCGTGGCCTGCAGTTCGGCGGCTTTTGCGTCGAGCGCCTTGCCGAGGTCGATCACGTCGCCGCCCTTTTGCATCGTCACGCCGATGCCGAGCACGGCCTGGCCGCCGACGCGCATCTGGGTTGCCGGCGGGTCGTCATAACCGCGCGTGACCTTCGCGATGTCGCCCAGCCGGAACGTGCGCTTGTTGATGGTGATCAGCATGTCGGAGAGCGCCTGCACATCCTTGAGCGCGCCGCTCGGGCGCACGAACACGCGGTCGTCCGCGGTCGTGATGGTGCCGACGGGCGCCACGGCATTCTGTGCGTCGATCGCCTGCGCGAGCTGTTGCGGCGTGATCGAAAGCCGCGTGAGCTGCGCATTCGATATCTCGACGAAGATGTGCTGATCGGGGTCGCCAAAATAGTCGACCTTCGCCACACCGGGTATGCGCAGCAGGACGGTGCGCAGCCTGTCAGCGTAGTCGTGCAGTTGCGCCGGCGAAAAGCCGTCGCCTTCAAGCGCATAGATGTTGGTGTAGACGTCACCGAACTCGTCGTTGAAAAACGGGCCGACGGTTCCCTTCGGCAGCGTCGCGGCAATGTCGCCGACCTTCTTGCGCACCTGATACCAGGTGTCCGGCACTTCCTTGACGGGCGCGGAGTCCTTCATGGCAAAGAAGATCATCGACTCGCCAGGCCGCGAGTAGCTCTTGATGTTGTCGATATTCGGCGCGGCCTGTAGCTGGCGGCCGATCCGGTCCGTGATCTGTTCCTGCACCTCGCGCGCAGTCGCACCAGGCCAGTAGGTCTTGATCACCATCGTGCGGAAGGTGAACGGCGGGTCCTCCGACTGCGCGAGTTTCGTATAGCCGATCACGCCGAACAGCGTGGCGAGCCCGATCAGAAAGATCACGAGCTGCTGATGACGCAGCGCCCAGGCGGAAAGATTGAAGCTGCCTTCGCCAGATTTGTCTGCCCCGGAAGACGGCACAGGCGCGCTCTCGCGCACGGGTTCTTGGTCGCGGGAGTTCATGACGGGAAATCCTCCCGATGCAGGGGCGCCACCACCTGCACGTGCTGGCCCGTGCTAACGGCGTGTACGCCCTGCACCACGACGCGGTCGCCGTCGCGGAGGCCCGATGCGATGGAGACCGTGCGCTCGTCGTATCGCTGCACCGTCACAGGACGCAGTTCAAGTGTGTCGGTGCCGGTACGCACCACCCAGACAGCAGGGTTCTCGCCCTGATGAAAGAGCGCCGTCACCGGCACGGTGAACGGCTGTGCGCCCGCCGCGTCACCGACAGCATCGAACGCAACAGTGGCCGTCATGCCGAGGCGCACTGCAGGGCTGGGCGCGTTCAGGGTGAGCTTGACGCGCCAGGTGCGGCTTTGCGGATCCGCGCTAGGCGACACCTCGCGCACGCGGGCCTCGAAAATCTTGCCGGGCAACGCGGGCAGGCTCACGCGCGCCATGCTGCCGACTGTCAGCGAGCTCAGCATGCGCTCGGACGCGTCACAGACGATATCTACGTCGCCCGTCCAGTCGAGGTGATAGATGGATTGGGTTGCCTGAACGTTCTGGCCCGTGTCGGCGTCCTCCGAGGTAATCACGCCGTCGTGGTCCGCTGTCAGCGTCGCATAGCGCAGATTGTCCGAGGCGAGCGCCATCTGGGCGAGCGCCGAGTCGCGCTGCGCAACAGCGGATGCGTACGAGTCCTGCGTCTGTTCGAGCTGCGCCGGTGCAATCAGGTTTGCCTGCGCCTGCGCCTGGTCGCGATCGAGCTGCTGCTTCGCGAAGACGAACCGGTGTTCGGCGGCATCGAGCTGCGCTCGCGCGTTAGCAAGGTTACTGCGCAGATCGGTGGGGTCGAGCAGCGCAACGACCTGCCCCGCCTTGACGGCATCGCCGAGGCGAACGCGCCGTTCGATGATCTTGCCGCCCACTCTGAACGAAAGCGCCGTGGAGTAGCGCGCCTGCACCTGAGCCGGCAGCGACGCACTTGCCGTGCGCCCGTCAGCGTGGACGGCCAGGGCGACCACGGGCTTCGGCTCTGGAGCGGCGGCTTCGCGCTGGTGGCATGCCGCGAGCATGACCGCGCAGCAAGCCGCAAGCACCACGCGTGCGCACTGCGGCGATTGGACGAGGGAAGGTAAGAAGCGACGCGCAGGCGCCTGCGCGATAGGGCGGGAATGTTTCACGATGTTCACAAGACGGGTGATAACGCTGGTAAGAAAATTTCCCGATGACGTGCAAACCCGAGTGCCAGCAAGCACGGTTCGCTATCAGCGCGGACGTATAAAACAAGCTTCGTTGATACGTTAGTTGTACGTATCGATGTGCATGGCGGTACTTGCCATCTCGATGTGGTTCCACGCAACCAGCACGTGGGGAGCAGCGCCCCGTTCATGCCTACTGCCCGGTGATCTGCTGGTCTGTCAGCTCAGGCCGAGGACTTGGGATCGACCGCTAACGAAATTTTTTCGCTCAGTCGGCCTCGTTGGGTCCTTCGTACGTCCGGTTGTCGGCGTCTCGGGTGAGATTAGACCCAATACTGAGTCTATTGTCAACTATGACATAAAAATCTAGAATCCGGATATCGAATAATCATGACTACGAAACCGACATGCCACAAGCCCCCAAACCGCGCGCGAGCCGCGCACGCTCTCTCAAGGTGCCAAGTGCGTCCCGCGATGCGATCAATCAAAGCTATCCGCGCGGTGCCCGTCGCAAACGCGAGACGCGCGCGCGCCTGCTCGACGCTGCGCTGAAACTGGTGGCGGCCAAGGGTTTGAGCTCCGTCACCATTAACGAAATCACCGAGGCAGCCGACGTCGGGTTCGGCTCCTTCTACAACCACTTCGACTCCAAGGAAGGCATCTTCACGGCGCTCATCGAATGGCTGTTCGAGGAATTTGCGGATACGCTCGATCGCCTCGCCGCGGGGTTGTCCGATCCAGCGGAAGTGATCGCCGTCTCGGTCCGTCACACGCTCCTGCGGGCCTACCGCGAGCCAGTTTGGGGGCAACTTCTCATTCGCGAAGGTTTGTCACCACGCCTGCTCAACAGGGGCCTCGGCCTGCGCCTGCTGCGCGATAGCGAGAAGGGCATTTCAGAAAGGCGCTTTGTGATCGCGGACCGGCTCATGTCTGTTATCTCCGTGATTGGCACGGTGCTCGCGGGAATTGCCGCCGAACTGCAACTGGCCATCTCGTCGAAGCGGACCGTTCGTGGTGCGCGAAAGGTGCTTCGCTCGAAGGAAGAGAAGTTTGCCCAGCGAACCGCCGCCATTGTGTTGCAGGCGTTCGGTCTCACACGTGTAGAGGCGGAGCGGATCGCGCGACGTCCACTGCCCACCGCTCCCGACGCTCCGACCTCGCAGTGACAGTGCAACTAGCGCGGCGTTTCCGAACCGTCGCAGGTGCGGCCGCCCGGTGCGGTGTCGGGTTGGTGGGTGGGCGGGGCCGGTGCCCGGACGTCGAGTCGGGCGATCGCGACGGCGGTCAACTCTGGTAAAGCGCACTCGCGAGATAGCGGTGGCGCAGTTCCCGCAATGCCGATGCGAGGATGGCGCTGACCGGCAACGCGAGCAGCACGCCGAAGAATCCGAACAGCCGCCCAAAAGCCAGCAACGCAAAGATGACCGCGAGCGGATGAAGGCCAATGCGCTCGCCAACCAGTCTCGGCGTCAGCACAAAGCTTTCAAGAATCTGGCCGACGCCATACACCGCGACCACCACGGCCAGCCCATACCAGTCACCGAATTGCAGCAGCGCCGCGAGGAGCGCGAACGCGAGGCCGGTCGCAAAGCCGATGTAGGGAACGAATACCGCAAGCGCGCTAAACAGGCCGACGGGCACCGCCAGATCCAACCCTGCAATCGTCAGCACAGTCGGGTAAAACACGGCGAGCACTGCAATCACCAGCAGTTGCCCGCGCAGATACTGCGACATCATGCAATCGATCTCTCCGACGAATTCCCGTGTCTTGCCGAGCCAGCGCCGCGGCACAAAGCTCGCCATGCGCGCGAACGCCTCGTGCCTGTCGTAGAGCAGATAGAACAGGACGAGCGGCATCAGCACCGCATTGCTCACGACATTGATCATCACGTTGCTGCTGGTGCGCAGGTACTGCCATACGGCAAGCACTGCGCCCTGCCCGTCCGCTTTGAGACGGGCCGTCAGTACCTCGCGGATATTCGTCACGTCGAGCGAATAATCCAGTCCCAGAAAAGCCAGACGCGGCTTCAGCCATCCATCGAGTTTTGCGACGATAAATGGAATTTGCCTGATGAGTTCCGGCCCTTCCTTCTGGACAACTACGCACATGAGCAGCATGACGAGTGCGACGGACAGAGCAAACAAAGACATCATCACCAGCGCCGCAAGGCCGCGCGGAATGCGATGGCGTACCAGCCACTCCACGCCCGGCTGCAAAATGTATGCTGCGAGCGCACCGAGCAGAAACGGCGTGAGAACGGCACGCAGGTTCCACAGCAACACGCCGGCCGCTAACGCAACGGCGCCCCAAAACAGAGATTGACGATGGTATACAGTCATAAGCGCCCCCACTGGGCGAGTGATCGAGTGGCTTTCTTCGTTCGGTCGAAGCATCGGCGGAAGCATCCGTCTTAACTGCGGAGCCGGCGATGCCGAGGTCGCCGCGCGGCGCATCCGTCAGATCGCCGTCGCGCCGCTAGCCGCGCTGTGGGTCCGCCTGGTATCACCCTGCTGGCGCGACGGGTCTTGCGGCGTCGCCGGCTTGCTGGTGCCTGTCTGCGATTGGCCGGTGACTTCGATCCACAATGGATGCGCCATCGGATCGAGCGGCGACATCATTGCCGGTGCTGGCGTCGCGGGAACGACAATCGCGATGACGGGAGGCGCGGGCATCACCGTCGTGGAACAACCGCAGACCGCCACAGCAACCGGGAACGAGCATAGCAAGGCGAAAAAGAAGCGCGGTCGTCGCGTCATTCCTGCCACCGATGCAGCGAATCGTTGAGGTCTGGTTGAGCAGTCATGGGTGACATTTCCACGGTTGATGCAGCGAGCGCTGGCATTGCGGCGACTCGCCTACAGCAACTTCGCGGACGGGCCATTATGTTGATGATATTATCATATTAGCGTGTTCAGTCAATATTGACTCTATAGATCGAACCGCGCTGCATCCGCCATCGCCGGTACGCCGTGCGCTGCGCTGCCGGTCTGATCCCCGGTCAGTTCGCAGACGCGCAGAGCGCTCAGTGCGTCAGGACACTCGGGTGCGCGGCGAGGCGCTCGACTTCGAGTAGCGCCTGACCAAGCACATCGATAGCTCCATTCGTGGTGGAGGCCGTAGCAGCGCTGCGCAACGCGTGCTGAACGATGTCGTGAATGACGTCCGTGTTCGATGATCCGGCGTGGAACGTTAGTTGGTTTGCCATAAGTATTCCTGCGTAAAAACGAAGCGTGTTTTCAGGTGGACGCAGTATAAGCAAAGCGCGCCGCCATTCGACGCGCGCAATTATGAGTTGCGAGATCTTCAATACACGGTTTGCGTGAATCGCGAATCGCTGACATAAGAACAGCAAGCGGAACGTATTCCGATACCCAGCGGATGCCGTCGAAGCGAATGTGCTGCGTGTCATCCAGACGGTCCGTACCGCCCCTGCCTCCAGACACACTAAAGAAGCGCGCACCGCTTCAGCGCAATCGGCTACGACCTTGCAGCGACGGCAACTATCCGTTGCCCCGGGGATGCTTGTAAGCAGACGGTAAGCGACTAAACTGGCACTCAACGAACTGGCAGACAGCACTCAAGGCCTCGCCAGACCGTCGTTCCCCAAACACCGCGTCTCCTGCACCCGACGCTCGATATGGAGTCTGATCATGCCAAAGTCGAAGAGATTCATCCCCGCCCCTGTTGTCGCGTCGATCCTGTCGTTCTCGACCGCCGCATTCGCTAACAACAATGGTCCGCAAACGTATGAGCAAGCGGCTGTGCAACCGGTTCAGCGTCAAACGGTCGGCTACCACGAACGCATGAGCGCCGATACGCAACATGCAATGGACTTTCAGGCGGTGTTAGCCCGCGTGGAAGCCCAACGACAGGCGTTCAACAACTACGGCGGGATGACTAGTTCGTCCGCTTTCCTCCCGTCAGACAACGTAGCGTCCGATAGACCCGTCGACTTTAGTACCGCAACAGCGTCCTGGCGTTACAAGGCAACCTTGGCCGCGCGTTGATACGGCCTGCAGCTGCTAATCGCATCAAACTCAACACAACCAACTGTAGAGAATTGAAATGAAAAAGACCTTCGTTGTACTGTTTGCATTCCTTACTAGCACGTCCGTGCTTGCGCAAAGCAACATGCCGCAGCAATTGCCGTCGCAGCAGCCGGCGTCCGCCGGGCAACCGTCCACGAAGCAGCTTTCACAGGGCGGCCCGCAGCTTCCGCAACCTCCACAGCTTCCGCAGCTTCCGACACAAGCGTCGACGCAAGTCCCGAGCCAGCTTCCGAAATAACCCGTATGGCAGCGCATCCCGCGCAGCCATACCTGAGAGACCGGCGAATGTCGCGGCTACCTGATGCCGTTCATCGCCGTAGGCGCGCGCGATGCACGACGGCGTTTGCGGCGATTCGTTCATGACGTCGCCAAATCGCTGGCCGCGAGACCCAGGTTTTTTGAGCAATGGACTGCTCTCAACGCCTCCCCCGGCAATTCGATGAGGCGCTGCCGTCTTCGCCGGCTGCCTGCGGGTTTCCGCGATCACATGGACCGCCATCGGCGTGACCGGCCATGCCGGCATGATCCGGAGTAGTCGTCCAGTGGCTCATTCATCGCGACGATTGGCGCCGGAACAGGCTGATACCCAAGTCAGGCGTTGCAAACGGCGGATTTCGCCGACGCTGTGTGTGGGTTGAACTGTCCACCTGGCGACACCGTGACGGTTCGCTTGCCGTCTCCCACGGTGCGTGAGCGTCCAGGCGCCCGCCTGCGCGGCGTCGGTCCCTTCCGTCGGCCCATATGCGGCCAGGAACACGTCGGCCGCTCTTTGAACGACTTTGGCGATGTTGCGCGCACTGGTATCTGCCGGCAGACCGAGCAGGCAGAGTTCCAACAGCTCCGCCGCATACAGCTCACGCAAATGCGCTGTCGCGATAGCTGCGTTACAGCTGCGCAGCTTCCCGGCGTCAATCAATTGCTGCACGAAGTCGGTCACCACTTTCCAGCCGGGCTTCGGCCCGCGCTCGTAGAACAGAGCGCCGACGTTCGACCGGCCACCTTCGAAATGCGCGAGGCGGCGCACCGCGAGCAGTTGCGGTGTCAGCACCGCAACCAGACAGTGCTTGCCAAAGCTCACCAGCGCGTCGGAACCGGCACGGTGGCCTTGAGTCGCTCGAATGCAACTCCTACTCCTTGTTGCGCGGCGGCGCCCATAAACTCGGCGAACATCTCCTCTTTCGACTCGAAGTAGTTGTAGAGCGTGGCCTTTGATACGCCTGCCCGCGCCGCAATCTCGGACATCGACGCCTGCTCAACCCCAATGCGCTGAACACCTCAAAGGCCACGCCAACGGTCACCTGCCGCTTTTCTTCTGTTTTCAACCTCATCTTCAATGCGCTCCTTTGGTCTGCACGACCCATCAACGACATGCCGTCGACGGCGACGCCCTAGACCGGTCCTCGACTTTCAATGTGATGATCCCATCATATATGATACGTACGGTTTACTTATGTGGAGGTCAATGATGATGCAGATAACTAGGCTGTGCAGTATTTAAGTTGGGTAAATCGCACGCTGACCCGCCGGGCACAGGCACTGGTCGTCTTTGGCGATATAGATGAAGTCAGTCCGATCAAAAGCGGCGGTCAGCCTTTGCGCCGAAGGTTTGGTTCTTTGGCACCAGTGCAGCGACAGCCACATCAATTCGACATTGCGCTGGCACTCCCGCTCCAGGCGTCGGCTAAACTGCACACGATCGAGATAACCGTAGATATAGATCTTCAGCAGCACGGGCAGGTGGTAAGAAGGTCACCCGGTGATCGCCGGCGTGGTGCCTTAGAAATCGAGGGATGTCAGCTGGCGATTACGGCGCCATTGCTGGCGTCGGTGTCGGCGTCGCGCTAGCGGTTCCGTCGATCAATACTGCGGTCCTTGCGAATGTCGATCCGCGATCCGTCGGTACTGCTTCAGGCGTGCTGAACACGGCGCGTCAAACTGGAGGCGCACTCGGAGTAGGTGTCTTCGGATCGCTCGCCATCGGAACGGCCGGCAACCCGGTCAGCGGGCTGCACGCGGCGGTCATGATGGCTGGCGCTTTCATGGCGGCGGGCGTGATAATGGCGATTACGGGTTTGAAACCGGCAGGATCGGTGGAACGGTCTGGAGCGGCTTGCCAAAGCATTCGACGGTGAGACCGTTGTAGATGTAATAGGCTCCAAGCCACCCTGCTCTGCCGTTTGCTTGTCCGTCGGCCGAATGGCCGCCTTGAGATGGTGATGCGACACGGCGTTCGGCCGGCATACTAAGGAACTCTGCCAGTGCCGACAAGCGGGGCCAAGCCGATTCTATCGAGCAGGCACGCTGCTCGCCCGAGGCCATTGTTGACGCGTCCGCGCATTGAAGTCATTGACTAATCGGCTGATCCAGGCGTGCAGTAGTGAGCAAACTGCTCTGCGGAGAGCGCGAAGCCGTTCCGCTTGGCGAGTTCCCAAGGACGTTCGCATTGGTGCGTGGATTCACACCAAGAATACCCAGCCGAACCAATACAACCATGCGCATCGCGATCTGCACCGGCAACAGGTGACGGGCTGCTGGGCGGCGAGGTCGCGCAGGCGCTTAGCAAGCATGTCATCGTGACAGTGGCCAGGCAAAGAGAAAAGTAGTCTCGACGCATAGAATGAGTCCCGGATTGTGTGATGTCGGATGTTGGTTTGTTTGCCGTTTGCGAGTCGCGCAATAGCGCTTGTGGGCTACCGGCAGCGAGTCGCTGCCGGTTCCGACCGCGCTCGATGCTAACGGCCAATCTGCTGTATTCCCGCCAGTCGCCAGGCCTGGTCGCCGTGCCCTTCGCCCACGATGTTCCAAACCTCCTCAAACGGTTGCGCCGTCTGCGCGTCCTCGTCTTCGCGCATCTGGCCGTGAAAGCGAAGGCTAACCAGCGTTTCGCTGCCATTGTGTTCCGTGGCCAACAATTCCACGTCCAGCTGCGTGATTTCCGTATGGCTCGGCTGTTTACCCCGATCTTCCAGGTCCCGCTTGATCACCGCGAACATTTCCGGGGTTGTCAGCTCGAAAAGGTCGCCTTGTTCGTTCTGGTCCCAGGCGCGTTGCAGACGCAGGAACAAGGTCTTGGCCGATGCAAGCAAGACCGCCTGATCGAGCCCGACAGGCAGCCCCGACACTGTCGTTGTTTGTGCCGCTGCGGCGGGATTCATTGCTGTGCGCGGCCAGGCACCGAAATTCGCTTCAGGCGCCGCCTGCCCGCTCTGATTCATGAGCAAGGAGCCGTTCATGCGCTGCCCGTTCGCCGCGTCGTGCCCATAAGCGAGATCCGGACGGCGCCGGTTGGCAATGAAGCGGAACAGCATGATGCCGGCGACAATCACGAGGCCAATCACCACTACGCTCGACAGCATCTGGGCCAGCCCCTCACCCAGCCCCAACGACGACATCAGCGCGGCAATGCCGAGTCCTGCGGCCAGGCCGGCGAGCGGGCCCATCCAGCGGTTGCCTGGCTTCGCGGCAGCGGCCGCCGGCGCGGCCTGCTGCGCCGGTTGAGCTTGCTGGCTCCGTTGGCCTTGCCCGGCCGGCGACGCCGTCTGCCACTGGCGGCCGACGCTACTACCACCGCCAATACGCTTCGCTTCGGCATGGTTGGATGCGACAGTACCCGCGAGGAGCAGTAGCGCCATGGCCAGTACACCGGTACCGCGCGTCACGACAACCGCAAGGCGTCGCAGCTGATTGATTGTGTGCGAATACATAAGAATCTCTTTCGTGTAGGACGGAAATTCGCGAAGGTCGCCCGAACGCGTCTTTCCATCGCGGACCGCAAATAGCGAGCAATACCGCTCATACGATGCCACCGTAGCCGTGCAAGCGTGGCTTGCTTAGACGGCATCAGGCTCAGCGCTCCAGGTGCACTCTCGTTGACTCGCGCGGCGCCTCGCGGCGCGCGCCTAGCGCCTGCGGACGATCGAAGAAACGGCGCGGGCAAGCGAGAGATCGAGGGCGCCGCGCCAGTCTTTCGCAATCGACGTCACCACGACCGGGGTCGCACCTGGCACCTGGCACCTGGCACCTGGCACCTGCGCCTACACCTGGCAACGCTTATCGAGTCCGCGGCGCGGGCCGTTGACGTCGGAGAGATTGACGGTGGCCCGGGAAACCAGCCAGGCCATCGGGCGGAACACAAACTGGGTGCGTTGGCGCGCGAAGCTGCGCAAGCTTGCGCCTTCAATGTCGCAGGACTTGAACAGGACTTGCATGAGACCTCCATCAGAAACAGAAAGAAAGACTGGTTAGCGGAACAACGACCGCCGGGGCGGAAGCCTGTGTGCTTAGTCGTTGAAGCCAGTTTATCGGTTTAACGCGCCATTACAATCACCTTTCACACAATAGATACTTGGTGCGTCTGCAACGTCACTCCAGTGGGCGCAAAGCAATTACAGACGACAAAACGCCGGAGCGAATGACGAATTCGCGCCGGCGCAAAATGCAATGAAACGCTAATACTGGAAGGGGATGGAATGCCGCTCTGCGCGGCTGAATGCAGGCCCCGTTGCCGACGATGAAGCGGCGCTCGATGCCGCTCGCCGTGTGTCACCGCGCCGAACGGTTCATACCACCCCGCGAGTTCCGCTAGATCAAGGTCCTGGCGCACGTGCTCGTCGGTGTCAAACAACACGACTTCTCGCCCCTTCTGGATTCGCGTTAGCGCGACAATCTGCTCCTTGAAGCGCCCCTCGGAGATCGCGCGGGGCGCCCGGTGGTGAGATTCCAGCGCTAGGGCGTCTTGCTGTTCGCGCGAAATGCCATATTTCTGCGCGACGTTCTCCGCTGTGATACCCATCGGCACCGCATGGAACGTCGTTCAATGCTCCGAGCATCATGTCGATCAGACGCGCGTCACCCATGCGGGCGCCGAAGCGCGCTTCCGCTGTCATGTATGGAGCGCGGCTCATGTTCTCCGCGCCCCCGCCGATCGCCACGTCCGCGTCGCCGACCAGGATCGTTTGCGCGGCGGAGACGATTGCCTGCAACCCCGATCCACACAGCCGGTTGACCGTAAACGCCGGCGTCGCCTTGGAGACTCCACCAACGAGTGCAGCGACGCGGGCCAGATAAAAGTCCTTCGGTTCAGTAGCGATGACGTTACCGAATACGACATGGCCGACCTCATTGCCCGCTACCTGCGCGCGCTCCAGCACCTCGCGCACCACAATCGCGCCGAGCTCTGTCGGTGGATAATCTTTCAGACCACCACCAAATTTTCCAATGGCCGTGCGCACACCGCTGACAACAACGACTTCTCTCTGCATGGGTTCCTCCTTGATTTGCTTCTGCGCTCTTCTTGAAACGACGAGCTGCCGCGTAGTCATGTATTTGCATAGTTCGGACCGCCACCATCTTCAGGCGTGACCCGATACTCTGCGTCGGATCCTCGGAAACTGCGCGCGATGTAGTCCAGTGTGCAGCGGCACGTCTTGTCCAAATGGATAGGCCGTCAGTTCGTCTGGCCGACGGCCGGCGATCTACTAGTCTTTTATCCAGTAAGCAAACGCCAGGCTGGACGCCTTTCTCCACCGCCAATTGGTGAAGGTGGGTCCGCGCATCGTCATCGTTATCCGTTCTGGCGCGGCCGCGGAAGGTCTCTGAGTCCGTGCTCTCCGGCATGATCGCCCGCCCCTTATTCTTCTTTTACGATACGGTACAGTATAGTTATATAAGCCACTCACATCAACCAAAATAAACTGCACAGTACAGGCATACCAAGATCACAACTTTGAAAGCGCGAAGGCCGGTCAGAGGCGACACCCGCCTCGCGCCCTAGAGCCGTCCATACGGCCGGTGGCCGCCGGCGTGCGCAAACGCCGCAGCCAATGCCGTTTCGAGCGAAGCTGCCGCGTCCATACCGAATCCGATCAGTGCGACCCCGCGCCGAGTGCGTCGCTGCTCAGGCTCATCGTGCCCACTCGAATCTCTCATCCGCCCCTTTGCGATGACCGCACAGCAGCGTGCCGAGGTACGAGATGGCGCTAGCGTCCACGCCCGGGCGAACCACCCAGAAGCGAGTTCCTCGACCGCCACTCTCCACTCGTTGTAGCGCAGCGGCGCATATGAATTCTGTGAACCTCGCTTCCTTCGACTCGAAGCAGTCGTAGACCGTGGTCTTTGATGCGCCTGCCGCGCCGCAACCTCGGACGTCGACGCCTGCTCGAACCGCAATTCGCTGAACACCTCAAATGCGGCATCACGGTCACCCGCCCTTGTTCCTGTTTTTCACCCTCATCTTCAATGCTGCGGCGGGCTGCACGACCGATCAACGACATGACCAGCGGCGGCGACGCCCGCGACTGGCCTACGATTCGCAATGCTGTGATCCTCCGTTACAGAAACTGTACAGTACATTTATGTTGACATCGGGGCCGCCTGATAACTATACTGCATGGTATTGTAAAAGGTGAAAGGGAGTACGAAATCATGCAACAGAGACATTTGACGATGCGCCAAACGCCCCGGATCGTCATCGTCGGCGGCGGCATCGCTGGACTCCTGCTGGCGACCAGGCTGGGCAACACGCTTGGCCGCAGCGGCCGCGGTCAGGTAACGCTAATCGACAAAAGTGCAACCCATATCTGGAAGCCCATGCTGCACACCATCGCGGCAGGCACTCGCGATGCCCAGCAACAGAAGGTCATCTATCTCGCCCACGCCCGCGACCACGGCTTCAACTATCAGCCGGGGGAAATGGAAGGTCTGGACCGCAACGCTCATATCGTGAAGCTGGCGGCGCTGCGTTCGCCGTCGGGGGAAGTCGTGATCGGGCCGCGCACTGTCGAATACGATGTGCTGATTCTTGCATTAGGCAGTCGCGCCAACGACTTCGGCACGCCAGGCGTACTTGATCATTGCCATTTCATTGACAGCCAGGCACAGGCAGAAGTCTTCAACGAAGCATTGCGAATCCGTATATTCCAGAGTGTTGTGACGAATAGCCCCTTGCGCGTGTCCATCGTCGGCGCCGGAGCGACCGGCGTCGAACTGGCAGCTGAATTGAGCCGCTTACTCGAAGTGGCGTCGAGTTACGGCGACCCCGGCATCCGCTCACGACTGGAGCTCACCCTTTATGAAAGTGCCCCGCGCGTACTGGCGGCATTTCCGCCGGCGGTGTCAGAGTCCACCGAGGCACAGTTACGGCATATCGGTTTCACGGTGCGAACGGGCACGCGAGTGACCGCCGCCGAATCCGATGGATTCCGGTTGGGCGACGGCAGCAAGCAACCGGCGGATTTGATGGTATGGGCGGCGGGCGTCAAGGCCTCTGATTTTCTAGGCAAACTGGATGGGATAAATAGCAATCGTTCCAATCAGATCACCGTCAGGCCGACCCTGCAGGCGCAGGACGACGACGCACTATTCGCCCTCGGCGATTGCTCGACGTTGACGCTCGCCGGCAATGAACGTCCTCTCGCACCGACGGCGCAAGTCGCCACGCAGCAGGCACAACACCTCGCAAAGCACTTGCCGGACTGGCTCGGCGGGGGTTCATTGCCCGACTTTGCATTTCACGACTTCGGCGCGCTCGTGTCGCTGAGCGACTACAACGCTTTTGGGACGCTCGGGCAGTTCGGATTCTTCCGCGGCGGGTTTATCAAGGGCCGATTCGCGCAGCTCAGTCACGCCATGCTCTATCGACAACATCAGCAGGCTTTGCACGGTCTTGGCAAGGCCATGATGCTATGGACTGCCGAGCGGATTAACGGCTTCGTGCAGCCGAAGATACGGCTCAGCTGAACGCCACCTCACTTTTGACGGGAGTACACCCATGGATCTATGCGGGACGGCGGACACTGCATGGCAGAGCACAGTGGGCCAACTCGATTTGGGATGCGCGGAACAATTGGCGGCTCGGGTCAGGCATATAGTCGATTCGCGTGGATCGAGCAGTCTGCCGGTCAAGAATGGCGACGTTGCGATCGCGCTGCTCGACCGACCCGGTCCACGAACAGTCACCGTATCGTGGAGCGACGCTCGAGGTTGCAGGTACGGCGAACAGCTTTGGCGCCTTCAAACAGCGAAACGATGCGGTATATGCGCTTTGAACGGACAAGGCATCGCCGCAGGCGATGTAATCTACCGCCCCACAAAGGTGGACCCGCCTCCCGCAAATGCGGCTGCCATGATGCTCGGAACGTTAGTCGAGTTCGCCTTTGCCGATCCATTTTTTTGATTTCGCGGGCGTGTTTCGCTGGTAATGCTTCCCGGACAAACACTGCGCGACCGCGCGCAGTTGCTGCCCGCGACCGATCAGTCAACTTGTATCCTCGAGCCGCATACTGGACGTCGCCGATGCGCGCCGATGTCGCTTAACAGGTGTGCGAGGGACGTTTGCAAATCTTGCGCCACTCGAAGATTTTAGTCTGTAGATCGAGGGTGTCGAACGGAGCTTGTGCGGGCCGGCGCGCTACGTATCCCGCTAGCCTGTCCGAGGTCGTCCGGTCAAATCCGCCCCGATGCGAAAGTCATTGTCACGATCTCGGAATCGAGCTGTGATAGACGCGTGGGCGAATATTCAAAGGCGAAGCCGGTTATGGATCGTGCAAAAAAAGTTGCCAATCTAAAGTCCGTCAAGGTTCCGGGCACAGCGAAATTGTTGAACCCCGGCACGGGCCGCGTTCGTCGCTTGGTCCGCGTCAAGGGAAACGGCGGGTATCTTTACCAGCCAAAAGAACCGTCACACGCGCCGCATTGGACGTGTCATCGAGCGGCCTTCGCCGTTGGGCGCAGAGGGCTCAGTGCGTCAGGACGGTCGTTTGCACGGCGAGGCGCTCGACCTCGAGTAGCGCCTGGCCGAGCACATCGATAGCCCCATTCGTGGTGGAGGCCGTAGCAGCGCTGCGCAACGCATGCTGAACGACCTCATGAATGACTTCCGTGTTCGATGATCCGATCTGGAACGTGATTTGGTGTGCCATAAGCATTCCTGCGTAAATAGCGAAGTGTGTGTGTCAGAGGATGCAGTATAAGCAAAGCGCGCCGCCTTTTGACGCGCGCAATTATGAGTTGCGAGAATCTTCAATACGCGGGCTGGCGTGAACCGCGAAGCGCTGGCATCAGAACAACAGGCGGAAGATATTGCGATATTCACGTAGCGTCCCGGCAACGAACTTCGATTGAAGCGTTACGCTCGACGGCATCCCGCTAGCGTAACGCCCCGGCTCGATACCGTCGAAGCAAATGTGCTGCGCGTCATCCAGATGGTCCGCTCGGCCCCTGCCCGCGGACGCACTAAAGAACCGCGCACCGCTCCAGGGCAACCGGCTGCGACCCTTGCAGTGACGGCAACGGCAACTATCCGTTGCCCCGGGGATGCTTGTAAGCCGACGGTAACTGACTAAACTGGCACCAACGAACTGGCAAACAGCACTCATGCCTCGCCAGACTGTTGTTCCCCAAACACCGCGTCTCCCGCATCCGACGTTCGATATGGAGTCTGATCATGCAAAAGTCGAAGACCTTCCTCCCCGTCCCTGTTGTGGCGTCGGTCCTGTCGTTTTCGACCGCCGCATTCGCTAACAGCGATGGTCCCCAGACGTATGAGCAAGCGGCTGCGCAAATGGTTCAGCGTCAAACGGTCGGCTACCATGACCGCACGAGCGCCGCTACACAACATGCAATGGACTTTCAGGCGGTGTTGGCCCGCGTGGAAGCCCAACGACAGGCGTTCCACACCTACGGCGGGCTGAATAGTTCGTCCGCTCCCCTCCCGTCAGACAACGTGGCGTCGGGCAGCCCCGTCGACTTCAGTACCGCAACGGCGTCCTGGCGTTACAAGGCAACTGTGGCCGCGCGTTGATACGGCATGCGGCTGCCAATCGCATCAAGGTCAAGACAACCAGCTGAACAAAATTGAAATGAAAAAGACCTTCCCCGTATTGTTCCCATTCCTTACCAGCGCATCCGTGCTGGCGCAAAGCAGTCTGCCGCAGCAATTGCCAAAACAGCAGCCAGCCTCCGCCCGGCAACCCGCCACGAAGCTTTCACAGGGTGGGCCGCAGCTTCCGCAGCTTCCGCAGCTTCCGCACCCTCCACAGCTTCCGCAGCTTCCGAACCGGCTTCCGACACAAGCGTCGACGCAAGTCCCGACCCAGCTTCCGAAATAACCTTGTGGCTGCGCAATCCACGCAGCCATGCCCGAGAGACCGGCGATTATCGCGGCTACCCCAATTCTGTTCCTCGCGGTGGGCATGATGCGATGCATGACGGCGTTTGCCGGCGATTCATCTATGACGTCCGCGAATCGCTGGCCGTGAGACCGTGACTGGTCGAGCAATAGACTGCTCTCAACGCTTGCCCAGCAATTCGGAGGCGCTGCATCTTCGCCGGCTGCCTGCGGGTTTCGGCGGTCGCATGGACCGCCATCGGCGTGGCCCGCCGTCCTGGTATGTTTCAGAGTAGCCATCCACTGGCCGTTTCAAGGTACGATTGGCTCCGGTACGGGCTAGCAGGCTGTTACCCATGTCAGGCGTTGCAAGCGGCGGATTTCGCCGACGCTGTCCAGGCTAAACCGCCCACCTGGCGACACGGTAGCGGTTCGCCCGCCGTCTCCCCGAGTTCCGCGACCCGTCCAGGCGTCCTGCCTATGCGGCGTCACCTTGGTCCGTGGGGCCGTATGCGGCCAGGAAGACATCAACCGCTCTTTGAACGACTTTGGCGATGTTGCGGGAACTGGTGTCCGCCGGCACACCCAGCAGGCAAAGCTCCAGCAACTCCGCTTCATACAGCCCGCGCAGATGCGCGGTCGCGACGTCTGCGTTACAGCTGCGCAGCTGCCCGCCGTCAATCGCCTGCTGCAGGAAGTCAGTCACCATTTGCCAGCCGACCTTCGGCCCGCGCTCATAAAACAGGGCGCCGACGTGCGAGCGGCCGCCTTCGTGATTTGCCAGACGGCGCACCGCCAGTATCTGCGGCTTGAGCGTGGCGGCGAGATAGTGTTTGCCGAACCTCAGCAGTGTCTCGCGAATCGGCAGCGAGGTCTTGAGTAGCTCCGTCGCTACTTTGGCTTCCTCCGCGGCGGCCATCATGACGTCCGCGAACATCAGATCCTTGGACTCGAAATAGCTGTAGAGCGTGGCTTTTGATCCGCCTGCCCGCGCCGCGATCTCGGACATGGATGCCCGTTCGAATCCCACTTCGCAAAACACCTGGAACGCGGCGTCGACGATCGCCTGCCGCTTTTCTTCTGTCTTCACCCTCATTTTCAATGCCCTCCTTCTGTCTACAAGACTGATCAACGACATGGCCGGCGGCGACGCTCGTGACCGGTATTGATTTTCAATGTTGTGATTTTACCATACCTGAACCGTACAGTTTATTTGTGTTGACATGGGCGATCTGGATAACTAGACTGCGCGGTATTGTAAAAGGCGCAAAGGGAGCAGGAGATCATGCAAGAGAGCACGGACATTCGGAGTCAGATGAAACCGGTGAGGCTGGCCGTCGCGTTCGCGTTCGCGTTCGCGGTGAGCGCCTGCGCGCAACTGCCCGACATGCCGCAGAAGCCGATCATGAAAGACGTCAGCAGGTATGAGACGGCGCACAGTCTCAGCGCGGACGGCGGCAAGCAGGGCAGCACGGCGTCTGCATGGCCCACTGATCAGTGGTGGCTCAGCTACAACGATCCGCAACTGAACGCGCTGATTGGGGAAGCGCTCCAGGATGAGCCGACGCTGGCGGCCGCCCAGGCGCGGCTGCATAACGCCGAGGCGTCGGCGCAGGTGGCGGGCGCGGCGCTGCTTCCCGAAGTCAGCGCGGACGGCTCGGTCCAGAAGAAAAAGCAGAGCTACAACAACGGTATTCCCTCAGATTTCGTTCCCCACGGGTGGCGCCCCTACGGCAGCGCCGAGCTCAACTTCAGCTACGAGATCGACTTCTGGGGCAAGAATCGCGCGGCGCTGGCCGCCGCTACGTCTGAGCTCGACGCCGCGCGCGCCGATGCGGCACAGGCCCGCATGGTTCTCTCCGCGTCGATCGCCGCAGCCTATGCCGACCTCGCGCGTCTATTCGCCGAGCGCGACAGTGCGCAGGCGGCATTGCAGGTCCGCACGCAATCCGCGCAGCTGTTCCGGGAGCGTTTCGCGAACGGTCTGGAAACGCAGGCCGGTGTAAAGCAGGCCGAGTCGAAGCAACAAAGCGCGCAGGCCGACCTTCTCGCGCTTGATGAATCGATTGCACTCGAGCGCAACCAGATCGCCGCGCTGATGGGCGCCGGGCCCGACCGCGGCCTGCGCATCGCACCGCCGGCCGTCGATCTGACGCAGCCTGCCGGGATGCCCGCCAACCTTGGACTCGGCCTGCTTGGCCGCCGTCCGGACGTGGTGATTGCACGCCTGCGTGTAGAGGCGGCGGCGAAGCGGATCGACGTCGCGCGAGCCGGGTTCTATCCGGACATCACGCTTGGCGCGTCGGTCGGCTTCCAGTCGCTTGGCCTGAACATGCTGACGAACGCGGCTTCGCTGGCCGGCAACTTCGGTCCGGCGATCACGCTGCCCATCTTCAACGGCGGACGTTTGCGCGGCGAACTGCGCGGCGCGCGGGCGACTTACGACGAGGCGGTCGCGAACTACGACGAAACGCTGACGAAGGCGCTGCACGACGTGGCCGACGTTGCCGCAAGCGAACGCGCGCTGGCGGACCGGCTGCAAGCGACGCAGGCCGCCTACGACGACGCCGCCCAGGCGCACCAGGTCGCGCTCGATCGCTATCGAGCCGGCCTTGCCGGTTATCTCGAAGTGCTGAACGCCGCCGACACGATGACTTCCGCGCAGCGCCAGCTCGCCGATATCCGGTCGCGCACCTTCTCGCTCGATGTCGCGCTCGTGCGCGCACTCGGCGGCGGATATCAGGCCAGCACGCCGGCCGCGACCGATGCAGCCCATCCCAACAAGCAAAGCTGATTTCAAGGACTCCGATCATGTCTGAAACCCAATTCGTCAAAACCAGCGAGTCGCTGATGCCGGACTCGCCCTCTTCCGCTGTTTCCGCTGCGCCCGCCGATACCGGTGCCGCGGCCGGCGCTCCCCCTTCGAACCGCAAGAAGCTGTTCGCGCTGCTCGGCGGCGCCATTCTCGTCGCCGGTCTCGCCTACGCAAGCTACTGGCACTTCATCGCGTCGCACCACGTGTCGACCGATAACGCCTACACCGCAGCCGAAGTCGCGTCGATCACGCCGGCGGTGAGCGGGATCGTCAGGAGCGTTCCGGTCGTGAATACGCAGCAGGTACATAAGGGCGACGTATTGGTGGTCATCGATGACACCGACGCAAAGATTGCGCTCGCGCAGGCTGAGGCCGATGTGGGCCGCGCCGAACGCAAAGTTCGCGGCTATGTCGCCACAGATACCCAGCTGAGCGCGCAGGTCAGTGCGCGCGCAGCCGACCAGACCCGGATGGCCGCGCAGATCGCGTCGGCCCAGGCTGACTTTGACCGCGCGGCGATCGACCTGCAGCGCCGCGAGGTGCTGACCCACACCGGCAGCGTATCCGGTGAAGAGCTGAGCAACGCCCGTGCTGCATTTGCCACCGCCAGGGCAGCGCTCGACGCAGCGCGCGCCGCGGCCTTGCAGGCGAAGGCAAGCCGCGACGCCGCAGTCGGCTCGCTCGAAGCGAACAAGGTGCTGATTGCGGACACGACGGTCGAAACCAATCCGGAAGTCCTGCTTGCACGCGCGAAGCGCGATCAGGCCCGCGTCGATCTCGAGCGCACCGTGCTGCGCGCGCCGGTCGACGGTGTCGTCGCGAGCCGCCAGGTTCAGGTGGGGCAGCGCGTTCAGACCGGCACGGCGTTGATGTCGGTCGTGCCGATCGAATCCGTCTACGTCGACGCCAATTTCAAGGAGACGCAGCTCGGCAAGGTGCGCATCGGTCAACCGGTGGAACTGGAGTCGGACCTGTACGGCAGCAAGGTCGTCTATCACGGCAAGGTCACGGGCCTGGCCGGCGGTTCAGGCTCGGCGTTCGCGATGATTCCCGCGCAGAACGCGACCGGCAACTGGATCAAGGTCGTGCAGCGCCTGCCTGTGCGCGTCAGGATCGATCCGGCCGAGCTTCGCACGCACCCGCTCGGCATCAACCTGTCGATGGAAGCGACGGTCGACACGCGCGGCGGCAACGACGCGCCCGCTCACTAAGGATCCGCCGCCATGTCTTCCAGTCAGGTCAATGACATCGCATTGCCGCCGCTGTCCGGCTCCATGCTGATTCTCGCGGCGGTGATGATCGCCGCCGCCAACTTTGTCGCGGTGCTGGACAGCACCATTGCGAATGTGTCCGTAGCGACCATTTCTGGTGCACTTGGCTCCTCGACCAGCCAGGGCACATACGTCATCACGTCCTATGCGGTGGCCGAAGCGATCACGGTTCCGCTGACCGGCTGGCTTGCGAGTCGCTTCGGAACGGTGCGTGTGTTCATCACGGCGCTCATCATGTTCGGACTGGGTTCGGCACTGTGCGGGATGGCGACGTCGCTCGGCACGCTGGTGCTGTTCCGTGTGTTCCAGGGGCTCGCGGGCGGCCCGCTCATGCCGCTCTCGCAAACCCTGCTGCTGCGCATCTTCCCGAAGGAGAAGACCGCCGCCGCGCTCGGCCTGTGGAGCATGACGACCCTGCTCGCGCCGGTGATGGGCCCTGTACTGGGCGGCGTCATCTGCGACGACTACCACTGGTCCTACATCTTCTTCATCAACGTGCCGGTGTCGTTGATCTGCGCCTACGCCGGATGGATGCTGCTCAAGCGCTATGAATCCGAGAAGATACGGATGCGGATCGACACGGGTGGACTCGTGCTACTGGTCATCTGGGTCTCGGCGCTGCAGATCATGATCGATGAGGGCAAGGACAAGGACTGGTTCAGCTCGATGGAAATTCGCGTACTGGCGGTGACTGCGGTGATCGGCTTCCTCGCCTTCCTCATCTGGGAGCTGACCGAGCGTAACCCCATCGTCGATCTACGGGTGTTCCGCCATCGTGGCTTTGGTGCGAGCGTGGTCACCATGACGCTGGCGTTCGGCGCGTACTTCGGCGCCACCGTGCTCACGCCACTGTGGTTGCAGAACAATATGGGGTACACGGCCACGTGGGCCGGGTATGCCACGGCCACGACGGGCATCTTCGCGGTCGTGTCCGCGCCGCTTGCTGCCAAATTGTCAACGAAGTTCGATGGACGCTGGCTCGTGTTTGCCGGCGTAATGTGGCTCGGCTCGGTGACACTGTTCCGCACCCATGCGAATTCGGATATGGACTTCTGGCAGGTGGCTTTGCCGCTGTTGCTGCAAGGCGTCGGCCTGCCGTTCTTCTTCGTGCCGACGACGAGCCTCGGCCTGAGCAGTGTCGACGAGCCCGAAACAGCTTCGGCGGCGGGGCTGATGAGCTTCTGCCGGACCTTCGGCGGAGCGATTGCCACGTCGGTCGTCAACACGTTGTGGGAGAACAAGACCAAGTACAACCGCGCGGAGCTGTCGGGCCTGGTCGATCAGGCTGGCCACTATGCGTCCTCGCTAGCGGGCTCAGGCTGGAGCGCACATCAGGCGCAGGCTCAGATCAGCACCGTGGTCGAGTCGCAGGCGGTGATGCTCGCCACCAACCAGCTTTTCTTTAACATCGCATGCTGCTTCGTCGTCGGCGCACTGGCGATCTGGATTGCGCCCAAACCGACGCGTGTGGCGGATACGTCGCAGGCGCATTGAGCGCGGGGGGCGCGCGGGCGCGCCCCGCTGATTGATTGGCGACACTGATGACCCCTCCCCGATACGCCGCAGTCTTTTTTGCGCTGTCACTTGCGGGCCACCCGAATACCACTCTCAACCATGCCCCCGACTCCCTATCAGCGCCAGGCCCTCGTCTGGAGCGCCATCGCCGCTGGCCTCGGTATCCTTCTATGGATCTTGCGACCGGTTCTCACGCCATTCCTGCTCGGTGCGCTCGTCGCGTACATATTGCAGGCGGGCGTCGAGTGGCTGGTGCGCCAGCGTGTACCGCGTACGGTGTCCGTGCTCCTGATGATGCTCCTGTTTGCATCGCTGCTGACGCTACTGCCGCTACTTGCGTTCGCCGTGATCCACAAGGAAGGGCCCGAGCTCGCGAAGAACATTCCCGTCTTCATCGCCGGCCTGAACGCGTGGCTGCAACCGAAGCTGGCACTGCTGGGCGTCAGCTACTCACTCGACCTGCCCGGAGTCCGCCACCTGCTGACGGGCGACACAGTCGGCGACGGCCAGACCGTCATACTCGCCGCCTGGCGGTACGTGCGTACAGGCAGCAACGTCGTGCCGCCCGTGGTGAGTAACGTCGTACTCGTGCCGCTTGTCCTTTTCTATCAGCTTTACGACCGGCACCAGATATTCGCGCGGATGGAAAGCTTTGTGCCGCGGCGCTGGGTCGGCAAGGTCCGGGGACTCGTGACCGAGATGGACCAGATGCTGTCGCAATACTTGCGCGGCCAGTTGCTCGTGATGGGCGTGCTCGCCGTGTTCTACCCGATCGCGTTGACGCTGGCCGGCCTCGACATCGCGCTGCCCATCGGGCTCTTCACCGGCTTGGCGGTGTTCATCCCCTACGTGGGTTGCGCCCTGGGACTCGCCCTTGCCCTTCTTGCCGCACTTCGGCAGTTTGGCGGCTGGTACGGCATCGGCGCAGTCGCAGCGTGTACGGAGTTGGGCAGGTTCTCGAAAGTTCTTTTCTTGTTCCCAGACTCGTGGGTAACCGCATCGGTCTACACCCGCTCGCGGTCATCTTCGCCCTGCTTGCGTTTGGCCAGCTTTTTGGCCTTTTTGGCGTGCTGCTCGCGCTGCCAGTGAGTGCGATCCTTGCAGCGCTGCTGGGCGACCTTCGGCGCCGCTACGTGGCCAGTGCGCTGTATAAGGATTGACCGCGGGTTTGTCCTGGATGCCGGTGCCGCCCGGACAATGCGGGCGGCAGCCGGATGATCAGTGCGTGGTTTGTGCGGCGTGGGTCGGCCCGTATGCGGCCATGAACACGTCGACCGCTCTCTGGACGACCTTCGCGATGTTGCGGGGGCTGGTATCGGCCGGCACGCCAAACAGGCAGAGCTCCATCAACTCCGCTTCATACAGCGTGCGCAGATGCGCTGTCGCGATGGCTGCGTGACAGCTGCGCAACTGCCCAGCGTCAATCAATTGCTGCAGGAAGACAGCCACCGTTTGCCAGCCGAGCTTCGGCCCGCGCTCATAGAACAGGGCGCCGATATTCGACCGGCCGCCTTCGCGATGCGCGAGACGGCGCACGGCGAGGAGTTGCGGTTTCAGCACCGCAACCAGATAGTGCGTGCCGAAGCTCACCAGTGCATCGCGAACCGGCGTGGAGGTCTTGAGCAGTTCGAACCCCTCCCGGACTTCCTCCTGCGCGGCCGCGGTCATGAACTCAGTGAACATCTCTTCCTTTGATTCAAAGTAGCTGTAGAGCGTGGCTTTCGACCCGCCTGCCCGCGCCGCAATCTCCGACATCGACGCCTGCTCGAACCCCACCTCGCTGAACACCTCAAACGCGGCGTCAACAATCGCCTGCCGCTTTGCTTCCGTTTTCCCCCTCATCTTCGGGCTCTCCTTTTGTTTATGAGATCGATCGACGACGCCGCCGGCGGCAACGCACCTTGACCGATCTTCCATCTTCCTGACGTCACTTTAACATACTGAACTGACCGGTTTATTTACGTTGACAGCAACAGTATGTTTCCCTATACTGAACCGTATGGTTTTGAATACTGATTTACTCTGGATTGCGAACACTTATGGACCATCTCGAAACGCTGCGGACCTTTTGTACCGTCGTCGAAATGCAGAGCTTCACGCACGCCGCGCATACGTTGGGTGTCTCAAAGACAGTCGTCTCGCGCGCGATAACCGGGCTCGAAAACAGGCTCGGTGTGCGTCTTTTCCAGCGCACGACCCGGCATCTCGCACTCACTGAATCTGGCGAGGAGTTTTACGGCGGCTGCTCGCGCGTGGTTGCTGAACTGGACGTGCTCGAGGCCGGTACCGGGGAGCGCGCACGGGAGCCTGCGGGGGTACTGCGGCTCGTCGCCCACACCACCGCGGCGCTGATCGAGCTGCCACCACTGATCGCCGGGTTCCGCGCCCGGTACCCAGCCGTGCAGCTCGAATTGACGCTGGCGGAACGGCCAGTCGATCTGATCAGGGAAGCCTTTGATCTCGGTATCGTGCTGCCGTTCATGCTCACGAGCGAGCTCACGATCACCCGTTCGTTGTGCCGCCTCCCACTCGCCGTGGTGGGCTCCCCCAGCTATCTGAAGGGGCGCCAGCTACCGCAAAGGCCCAACGATCTCGCCGCATTCCGCTTCGTCACAATGCTGGCATCGATCAGCGAACCACAGTTGCGGCTCCGGCGCGGTGGCGAACAGATTGCCGTGTCACTGGAACACGACGTGTCGACCAACAACGCCGCGTTGAACAAGGAACTGGTGATGAGCGGTGCGGGTCTCGGCGTGTTGCCGCTGACGATGGTCGGCAAGGAGCTGGACGATGGCCGGCTGGTACAGTTGCTGCCCGACTTCGAGCTTATGAGCGGGGACGCCGAACTCAGGCTCGCCTATCGGGACCGGAGCCTGATGACGGCGAAGGTCCGGGCGTTCATCGACTATGTGACCTCGTACTTCGACGCGCGCGCTGCTCAGGTAGGCCACGCGCCACAGCAGCGAACGGTGGCCGGCGGCAGTGGCAGGCCGTCCTGATTGCGAGATGCTCATGCAAACCTTCCCTACTCTCGTCGTCTGCGAGCATTGTGACAGCGTGTACCGCCGCCGCGCGCTGGCCACGCGCGAGGTGGCGCGCTGCGGGCAATGTTCGGCCGTCCTGTATCGCGCAAGCCAGCTCGATGTCGATCGGTGGCTCGCGCTACGCGGACCTGGTGCGCGCGCAGCAACTCGCCATTGCGAGCCTGGCCGGCCGCATCGCGGAGGATGCGCGAGGCTGGGCGCAGTCGCGACAGCGTGGCTGTACGCCACAGGCCTGAGCCATTACACCCCTTACGCAATTACATGCCCTTGCCGGCTCAACCATCATGCGCAAAGTACCGGACTTCGTCTTTCATCTCGCCCTGCTGGCGTTATTCAGCCTGATTCCCCCGACAGTCTGGGCCGCCACTCCGTCGGAATCCATCGCAATTGCGCCTCTGGCATCGCCTGGCGACGACACTGAGACCCTGACAATTCTGGGGAAGCTGCAGACTCAACAGGACCAGATCAAGCAGCGGGCATCAACGGCGACAGGCGACGCGCAATTCGTCGAGCTGCAGACAGCAATCCAGCAGCTTTCGGCTCGGGTGGACAATTTCCTGGCCACGTCATTGGTGCCCGGGCGCGCGAAATTGCAGGCCCAGCTTGACGTGCTCGGTCCTGCGCCGCCTCCGGGCACCAGTGTGGAAATACCGGCGGTCGCCCAGCAGCGTCTCACTATTGCGGCACAGCGGGCGCGGCTCGACGCCGAATTCGGGCAGGTGGAAACCATCAGGGAGAACCTGCCAAACCTGACTACCCAGATTGGCCGGTTGCAGCATGACTATTTGAAAAACCAGCTCGCCTTTCGCTCCGGCAGCATTCTGGGCCGTGCGTTCTGGGCCCCGCTCTTACAGACCGAACCGACCGACCGTGACCGGCTGAAGGCATTCAATTCGCTGCTTACCGGTCAACTGCAGTCGGCGTGGCAACCGGGCGAGCGACTCACGATCGTACTGATGCTGCTGCTCGCGCTCGGAGCAGCGACGGCAGGCGCCCACCTGCTCGAACGGGCACTGCTATGGTTCTGCCTGCACCGCCTTCCTGAAGGCCGTTTGCGACGCAGCGCAATCGCGCTGTCGACCACGCTCACCAGCGTGGCGGCCGCTGCATGCGCAGTCCGGTTCATCTATCTTGCCCTGACTCATCAGCAGCCACTAAACGCCAACCTGCAGGATTTCGCCAGCGAACTGACTACGCTTGCCCTGACCTGCGCAATGATCGCGGGACTGGGTCGGGCGCTGCTGCGCAGTGACCGACCCTCGTGGCGCCTGACGGTCATGGCCGATCCGGTGGCGCGCGCGATCCAGCCGTTCCCCCGGATACTGGCGGCCCTGCTCATGCTCTCCGGCGCGGTGGAGCAGTTCAACAGAACAGTCGATACCAGTCTGCAGATGACGCTGCTCGGACGCGGGGTGGTGTCGCTGGTGGTCGCACTGACCATCGGCGCTGCCCTGCTGCGGGCGAACCGTGTGCGTAGTGCGCTGGCCGCCGCGGGAGAACCGCCGGAGGCCCGCTCGACCGTCGCCGGGTTGATCCATGCCGGTGTCGCCATTGCCGTCGTGGGCTCGCTGGTTTCGCTGCTGACCGGCTACATTTCGGTTGCACGATTCCTGACCTATGAGCTTGTCTGGTTCGATCTCGTCCTGTGCAGCTTCTACCTGCTGAGCAGGCTCACCCAGGACATCTGCGAAAACCTCTTCTCGGCGCACCATGCCAGCGGGCAAACCATCAGGCAGCTATTCGGGCTGGACGACATCCACCTCGAACAGGCTTCGACGGTGACGTCCGCGGTGGGCCGTAGCCTGCTGCTGGCGATCACGGTCATCGCGCTGCTGACCGGCGGCTTCGGCACCACGCCGGCCGGCCTGGCTGGCAGCATCCTCCAGATCGTCGGCGGCAACCGGCTGCACAGGCTGCACATCGTTCCCGAACACATCGTCAACGCGGTTCTCACGCTGGGTGTTGGCCTGTACCTGCTTCGGTCCGTGCGCAAATGGCTGGATCAGGAGTTACTGCCCAAAACCGGTATGAGCGCCGGCATGCGAGCCACCCTCCTCGCGCTATTGGTCAACACGGGCCGGGTGATTATCACGCTGCTGACGCTGTCGATACTGGGTGTGCGGTGGACCAGCCTCGCGTGGATCGTCAGCGCGCTGTCGGTCGGCATCGGCTTCGGGCTTCAGGAAATCGTCAAGAATTTCATCTCCGGCCTGATCCTGCTGACCGAGCGCCCGGTCAAGGTCGGGGATATCGTCAGTATTGCGGGCGTCGAGGGCGACATCCGCCGCATCAACGTTCGCGCTACCGAAATCCAGCTCGCCGACCGGTCCACGGTCATCGTCCCGAATTCCCACCTGATCTCGCAAAACGTGCGCAACGTGACGATGGGAAACCGGACGCAGGGTGTCGCGACCCTCACGCTCACCTTCCCGCTCAACATCGATCCTGAACAGTTGCGCGATCTTCTGCTCGCTGCCTACCAGGCGCACCCGTCGATACTGGACCATCCGGCACCATCGGTCATGTTCAGTGAGCTCGCCGCCGACGGCATCACATTGAGTGTCACCGGCTATGTTCGCAGCCCAAGAATAGCAGGCGATACGAGGAGCGACCTGCTGTTCGACATTCTCAAGCGGTTGCGTGCGGCGGCCATTACGTTGGCAACCCCGCAGACTGTAATTATTCGAGACCTGCGGGAAGCTGACACCTTTGTCCATGACCTCTCCCCTGAGCGGAAAGCCGTTGTCCGCACGGGAGGCGGATACGTGAACGTATAGGGTAGAAAGATCCTCGCGGCTACATGTGGGCAAGGAGCCAGTCGGCGCCGGGCCAAGGTGCTCCGCCGCGAAGTTGCTGACGCCATCGTTGCCGCCCTCGAACATCCACAGCTCTCCTTTGGGCATCTCGCTGGCGGTCCGCCGACCGTGCCGGTCGGCGTCCAGCAACGCGTCCGCTGTGCCGAAGATCACCAGGGCCGGCACCGCAACGTGACCGGCAACGCCTTCCAGCGTCATGCACGCCGCACGCTGGCGGGCCGTCTCGGCGCAGCCGTCACCGAGGTTCCACGTGTACTTGGCGAGGTAGAGCGCTGAGAACCCGGACCACGCATCGGCCATGCTCCAGGGTCCCGTTGGCCAACGCGGCAGGTATGCGCGGCTCGTACGCCGTCGCGCGGATGGCGTAATAGCCGCCGAGGCTGGCGCCGGCCACGGCGATCCGGCTCAGGTCGAGGTCGTTCCGGCCTGCCAGGGCGTCGAGCAGCGCGCCGACCGGCCGCTCGTAGTCGTGCCGGATCCCGAAGCTCGAACCCGACCTCGCCCTGTTCTGGGCCGTCCATGCTCAACGTGGCGATACCGCGCCTGACGAACTCTTCTTCCCACCGCGGGAACTCCTCCTGACCGAATCGGTGCCCAGGATCAGCAGAGCCAGTGGCACGTGCTCGCCTCCCCGGGGACGGCGGAGGTTGGCGACCACCCGGTGTCCGGCGCGACTGCGCACGCTCGATCATAAGTTCGAGCGCAAGATCGGCCGCGTCAATCGCGCGCATGCAGTGGCGATGCGCCCAGGTACCAGGCGCGGCTGAGCTGACTAAAAATCACTGTCCTCTTCCCCGAGCAGATTGGTCGCCGGTCCGCGGACATATGTCGGCTAAAACCGGTGCGTCACGCCCATGAGCACCAGCGTCTGCGACGCGTTGGGTTCGGTCACGGCAATACCGGGCCAGCTCGTCGTCGCGCCTCCATTGTTCTTCATATAGCCGGCCCGCATGTACACGAACGTGCGCTTCGAAAGACTATGTTCCGCGCCCACTTCTATTCCGGGCGTATTGTCGTGTGAACCGCGCACATTACGTTCAATTACGGCGATCTGGATGGCATCCTGCGACGTCGCCTGAATCGTCGCCCCCACCTCAACAATGCTGACGGAATGGACCGTACCAAGACGGGCCGCGAGTGAACCAGCTGCAGCGTCTTTGGGTTGCACGTACAGATAGGCGAACTGCAGGTTCACGATACCGAACCGGTAAGCCAATGCCCCCGTGTAGTGAGCCGTTCCAACCAGATCCAGGCGGCCAGGAAGTCCAGGAAAGCTCAACTGTCCAGCATGCTGATACTGGTATCCGAAACCAGCAAACAGGCCATAGTTAGAATAGGTTGCCGATACATCGAGAAAATTCCCCGACGTGGACGGCAAAGGCTGCGTGACAGTAGCGGCGAACGCGTACATCGCGTTGAACGTGAAACCGCCCAGATTCGGCGATTGATAGTTGATCGAATTGCTGGTGCGTCCGGTGGTGTACTGCGTCGACAAGGTGTTTCGGTCAATTGCGAGGACGGCCGCGGCGAGCGGCGAAATCACTTCGTTGATGCGAAAGGGGTCGACGGGGTAGGCGACCTTGAAGCTCGGTTGATACTGCCGACCGAAGGTCAGCGAACCGAAGTCGGCGTGACTCAACCCGACCCACGCCTGACGATAGAAGAGCGCATTGCTGTCCGCGAAGAACGTCCCGTTGTTCACGTTGAAGCCGCTTTCGAGGGCGAATTCGGCCGTCAACCCGCGGCCGAGGTCCTCACTTCCCTTGAACCCCAAAAGGGACGCTGAGGAGCCGCCACTTCTTTCGGAAAACGAATGAGTCCCACCGTTGTTCAGATACTGACCAAAAACGTCGACCACCCCATACAACGTCACACTCGACTGCGCTACTGCATGGCCTGCGGCAAGAACCAACGTAGCACCGCAAATTCCCCGACTGATCGCACGCATGCTGTCTCCTATCGGCGCTTGCTTCATCAATATCTCCTCGCTCCCAGTGATCGTCCTGACCAGGTGTCTTCATGTCGATTACATGTTCGATGTGCCGATATATTTAGTACTACATATCTGTAAATCGCCATCACACGCCAGCGCTTTATGGCCCGCATCGTCCCGAGGTTGGAATCCGTACCTGGCGGCCCATCTCCATGCAAGCAATCTGGCTAGTCCAATTCACACCTGCGCTTCATGTGCCCGAATGACGAGGAGCTCTGGCGCGCGTACCGCAGTTCGAAGGCGAGGCTGGGATCGCCCCCACCCTGGGACGTGCCGAGAAGTCGCGCGGCCTCGGAGCGAAGAGCGACTTCTGGGATCGATCGAGAATGTGCGGTAAAAGGACCGGGGCATCTTATGGCGCGGATCCAGTCCCCGTTTGGGCATGGACTCTTGAGCGCATCCGGTCACTTCTTGTAAATGTCCGGTATCCGCCTCTTGATTTTCGAGATCGTGTGGACCTTCACCTGGTGAGCCCACGGTCCATCGATTGTCCGTTCAGACTGCGAAACGACCGCGCCAAAATCGAGCGAAAGGTTGGTGACAAGAACCTCATCCCCGCGGAATACGAGGCTGTTCGACCAGAGAAAGCCTATGGGCGCCCCCTCGCGATCGATTCCGCCGAAATCGCCGAGCTTTGCAATCACTCGCCCCTGCGTCGGTTCGAGTACGAGAATTTCGTTGGACTGGTTGCACGCGGTCCAGATGTTATCGTGCTCGTCAATGATCAGGCCGTCAGGTCCCCCACCGACGCGATTGACGAAGACCTCAGGCGTGCCAGGTTCAAGCGTCGACCCGGTCACCGGTATCTTGACAATCGTGTCGTTCGCTGTGTTGGCGACGAACAACGCTGTCCGCTCGTTGTTGAACGCCAAACCATTCGCGCCGATGCGCGGTGCTGGCCTTGCCGGACTGAGCAGTGGGCTTTTGACCCACGCGAATGCTTCGCCGCCGCCCGGTCCAGTTTTCCAGATGATGCCCTGGTGAGAGTCGGTCACGTACACGTTGCCCGCAGCGTCGAACGTCATCCCGTCGAGGCCGGGATTATTACCCTTGACCGTCATGAAAACGGATGCGGCACCCGTGTTGGGATCGACGACCCAGACCTTCGCGGCTTGGTAATCGACCACAAGCAACTTGCCGTTCTGCGGATGGAACCCAAGATCGAGCAATAGCCGGCTTGAGCCTTTGACCCGAACAGTCCGAAGGTGCTTGCCATGTGGGTCGAACACAATGAGCGTTCCCTCACTCGTCTCAGGTTTGTTCGCCGCCACTGTGGCGACGTAGACGTTCCCCTGACGGTCGATGGTGATCCCCTCGGGATGCGCCTCACCCGGCGGCAACGTGGCAAATTTCTCGACCTTGCCGCGCTCCCAGGCGTTCGTGGTGAGCGGCGTCGTGAGCAACACCAGCAACGTCAGCATCGGCAATATCAGGATGCCTTTGGCTATGTTCGTTCTCAATTTGCAGTCTCCAAAGTTGGGGGTAGCTGTAATGCGTCGGATTGTTCAATCGTGTCCGCCCCCATTGAATCCACCAGCGGTCCCACCACCAGCACTAGGAACGCCGTCCGCCCGCGTCGCGCCGAGCCGAGCGTTGGGGCTGGCGAGAGGTTCGAACAGTCGCGGCAAGGCGCACCCTCACCGGTTGTAGAGGCCGGTCAGGGTAGCCGTAGCGAGCGTGTTCTGGTAGATCACGAAGCGCACCACCGCGTTGGGCGCGTTGGCCGGCGGCTCCAGCTTGCGCACACCCAGCGCGTGCACGGTGAAGATATAGCGGTGCGCCGGCAAGCCCTTGGGCGGGCACGGACCGCCGTAGCCGGTGGCGCCGTAGTCGTTGGTGACCTGAGTGCCGCTGGCGCCCAGGTCCGTGGCGTCGGCGGAGCCTATGCCTGCGGCGAGCTGCGTGACGGACGAATCGATATCGAACAGGATCCAGTGCCAGAAGCCGCTGCCGGTGGGTGCGTCCGGGTCGTACAGCGTCAGGGCGAAGCTCCCGGTGCCTGCCGGCGCGCCGTGCCATTGCAGCGCGGGCGAACGGTTCTGGCCGGTCCCGTCGAAGCCATCGAACTCATGCACCAGTTGCAGCCGGTCCTGATCCTTGAATTCAGGCGATATCACTGTGAAGATGCTCACGCCATTTCCTTTGATTTACTTGATTTGATAACCAGGAAAGCTGCATCGCCTGGATGCGCCCCAGAACCGATGCACTTATTTGTCATGGCGCCGCTTCCTCCAGCTGCGTCACGGCCTCCCCTCGCACGACACGTTCGGCGGCGGACGAGTATTCAATCGTGTCTGCCCCATTGATTCCGTTATGCGGACAGGTCCGCGATAACCCGGGCATAGGGGGCGCCCATTTCCGTCGCAGTCGGATTGCGGCGCAGCGTCAGCCCGCCATTGACCTGCAGGTTCTGTCCCGTCATGAAGCACGCGTCGCTTGCCAACCACAAAGCCGCTTCGGCGACGTCGTCCACAGTGCCAATACGTCCGAGCGGATAGCCGGCCTCGAAGGCCCCCAGTATTTCGGGGTTGTTCAGGGCGTCACCCGACATCGGCGTGCGAGTGATGCCAGGAGAGATCGAATTGGCGCGAATTCCGAGATGGCCAAAGTCGTTGGCGACACAGCGCACGACGTGGTCGGTGCCAGCCTTGGTGCCCATATAGGCGGCGTGGTTCTCAAGCATGATCGTCGCGGTCGCCGACGAGATCATGATGATCGAGCCCCCCGGCGTCGGATTTTGCCTCATCGCTTTCACGAGCGCCTGCATGAACTGAAAGGGTCCCTTGAACTGGAGATCCATCATCGCCTGCAGTTCTTCCTCACTCGTGTCTTCGAACGGCCGGAGAAGTCCCCAGCCCGTGGCGTTGATGCCGACATCGACGTGGCCATAGCGCTCGCGCGCGAAGGCGACGAGGGCGTCGACGTCTTCCTTGCGCGTGAAATCGCAAAGCCGGCTGGCGCCTCCGATTTCGCTTGCCAGCTGATCCAACGGCTGCGCGCGTCGTCCAGCTACAACCACGCTGGCGCCTTCGCCGGCGAAGTGTCGGGCAATGCACTGTCCCATGTTGCCGTGCCCGGCGGCGCCGACGACAATTGCGACCTTACCCTCAAACCTCTTCATGAGACTGTCCTCCCGCAAGGTTCATCGTCATTTCGCAGTCTCCAGGCGCTGGTTTGTCGAGCGTTGCTGATTGTTCTGGTCGGTGTCGCCGGACGTGCCTTTGCGGCGCCCTGGATGCGATTTGTCTCGCGCTGCGCGGGTCAGTACGACTTCGGCAATCCGAGCGCCTGCTCGGCGACGAAGCACAGCGCGAGCTCCTGTGTCACCGGTGCGAGCAGCGACAGCACGCTTTCGCGCAGGCCGCGCTCGACGTGGTACTCCTTCGCGTAGCCGTAGCCGCCATGCGTGCGCACCGCACGCAACGACGTCTCGAAACTGGCCTCCGCCGCCAGGTACTTGGCCGCCGTAGCCTCGACACCGCAGGGCTTGCCGGCGTCGTAGAGCGCCGCCGCCTTCCACATCAGCAGTTCGGCCGATTGCAGGCGCATCCAGCATTCCGCCAGCGGATGCTGGATCGCCTGGTTCTTGCCGATCGGCCGGCCGAACACGACGCGTTCCCTGGCGTAGTCGGTTGCCCGCGCCAGCGCTGTCTCAGCGGCGCCGAGTGCGGCAGCCGCGACGAGAATGCGCTCCGGATTCAGGCCGTGCAGCAGGTACCTGAAGCCCTGGCCTTCGTCGCCGATGCGATCCTCGACGGGGATCTCCAGCCCGTCGATGAACAGTTCGTTCGAGTCCACTGCCTTGCGCGCCATCTTGTCGATCTCGCTGATGCGCACGCGCGATCGATCCAGGTCGGTGTAGAACAGCGTGACGCCCTCCATCGGCCGCGCGCATGCCTCGATCGCCGTCGTGCGGGCCACCAGCAGGATTTTGTTAGCGTGCTGCGCGGTCGAGGTCCAGACCTTCTGGCCGTGGACGATGTAGCGGTCGCCCGCGCGACGGGCGAAGGTTCTGACGCGTGTGGTGTCGGAACCGACGCTGGGCTCGGTCACGCCGAAGCAGGCGCGATCCGAACCGTCGATCAACGGCGGTAGCATGCGCCGCTTTTGCGCCTCGCTGCCGAACACGACCACTGGCTGCGGGCCGAACAGGTTGAGGTGTACCGACGACACCGCCGCCGAGCCGAGCTTGCCGATCGTGCGCATCACCATCGCAGCCGCCGAGATGCCGAGGCCGGCGCCGCCATGTTTCTTGGGCATGGTCACGCCGAACCACCCGCCGCGGGCAACGGCGTCGCAGAACTCGCTGGGCCAGCGCCCATCGCGGTCCCGCTCGAGCCAGTAATCGGCGCCGAAGTCGGCGCAGCGGGCCTCGACGGCGTCGCGGATTGCAAGCTGGTCGTCGGAGAAGTCAAAATTCATGCGGGGAGCTCCTGCAACATGCCTGCGGGGACGTCGACCGGCATGTCGAGCAGCATCTGCGCCATGCCCTTGCCGAGCGGGTCGTTGCGCAGCGACGCCATGCCGCCGCCGCCCAGCGCCCGCTCGCAGACGAGGTTGATGGCATGGATGCCGGGCAGCTCGTAACGGTGGACCGGCCCCTGCACCAGATGGCGGAGGTACTCCGCGACGCGTTCTGGCGTCACCTGGTCTTTCAGCACCGGCAGCAGGGCCGGATGCCGCGCGATGAGGCCGATGTTGGAGGTGTCACCCTTGTCGCCGCTGCGTCCGAGCGCGATTCTCAGGAGCGGCACGCTCTGGCGTGGGCCGGCGGGCAGCGCACCCTCGATGGGCGCCAACGGTTCCCGCGCGACCTGCGGTTGCGGTGGCGGCAGCGTCACGGTGAATGTCGTCTCGCCGAGCGTCACCGTCGGCGTCACCTGCTCCTTCGGAATGAGCCAGGCGAACTGCCGCAGCACCGGCGACACCGAGGGACGGCCACCGGCACCGGTCGTGCCGGGTGACCAGGATGTGCCTGGTGCGGCTAACTCGCGGCTGAACATCTCCAGTGCGCGCCGGTCGGCATGCCTCACGGTCAGGCGCAACACGACTTCGCGCGTCGGCAAGGGGCGCGCATGCGGCCCGTAAGCCGACTCTGTGCCGAGCAGCTCGATATGGGTGGCCAGGAAATCCGCGAACCCGCTCTCCTGCAGCAGCCGGCGGCCGCGCCCGAGCAGCGCCTCGCCCGTGCGCTTGGCCTTCGCTGCGGCGTCGATCCCGACGATGGTGAGCTGCCCGGACACCTTGAAGCCCGCCGGCGCGGTGGCGCTGACCTTGTAGGTGCCGGTCGGCGGGCGGCCGCGCGCGCCGGTCACGAGCACGCGATGCGGCCCGGCCTGCTCCATGCGCACCTCGCGGAAGTCGCAGGTCACGTCCGGCAGCAAATAGTTGGCCGGATCGCCTATCTCGTACAGCAGTTGCTCCCCGACGGTTGCGGGCGTGACAAGGCCGCCGGTGTCCGCGGGCTTGGTGACCACAAAGCTGCCGTCTTCGCGGCACTCGACAATCGGATAGCCGATGTTCGCCCAGTCCGGCACGCTGGCCCAGTCGGTGTGCAGGCCGCCTGTCGCCTGGCAGCCGCATTCGATGATGTGGCCGACGAGGCTGCCGGCGGCGAGCCGGTCGAAGTCGTCGGCCTCCCAGCCGAACTCGTGCATCAGCACGCCGAGGGTGACGGCACTGTCGACGCAGCGCCCGGTGATGACGATGTCGGCGCCCGCGGCCAGGGCCCGCGCGATGGGCAGTGCGCCGAGATAGGCATTGGCCGTCACCAGCCGCTCCGGCATCGGTTCGCCGCTGGACATTTCGACCGTGCCGGCCGCTCGCATCGCCGCGGCGAGCGGGAGCACGTCGTCGCCGTCGACGATCGCGACCCGCACCGGTACGCCGAGTTCGTCGGCAAGAGCCCGCACCGCCGCGGCGCATCCCCTCGGATTCACGCCGCCGGCGTTGCTGACGATGCGGATGCCCTGCTCGACGGCCTGCTTCAGCACCGAGCGCAGCGCCACCGTGACGAAGTCGATGGCGTAGCCTTGCTCCGGCCGCTTCATGCGCGCGCCCGCGAGGATCGACATGGTGAGCTCGGCGAGATAGTCGAACACGAGGTAATCGATGGCGCCGCAGCGCACCAGCTGCAGCGGCCCGAGGCTGCTGTCGCCCCAGAAGCCCGAGGCGCCGCCGATGCGCACGACCTTGCCCGGCGTCGACGATGTCAGTTGCCCGTCCATTGCGGTTTCCTTTTTTCCTTGAATGCGGCCAGGCCCTCGCGCGCGTCCTGGGTCAGGGCCAGCAGGCCGATCTGCCCTTCGCCGAAGGCGATCGCCTCTTCGAAGGACATCGAGCGCATCGCCTTCATCGCATAGATGCCGCGCCGCAGCGCGGTGGGTGAGTTCGCGAGCAGCCGCGACAGCAGGCGCTCGAGCGCAGCGTCGAGGTCGTCAGCCACCTCGTTCACCAGACCGATCTCGCGTGCCCGCGCCGCGTCGATGGGCTCGCCCGTCAGGCACAGCTGCGCCAGGCAGCGCAGCGGCAATTGGGCCTGCAGCACGGCGAGCACCTGCATCGGGAACACGCCCACCTTCACCTCGGGCAGGCCGAAGCTCGCGTGCCGGGCCGTGATGGCGAGATCGCACATCGCGAGCAGGCCCATGCCGCCGGCCATGCAGGCGCCGTTGACCCGCGCGACTAGCGGCACGTTCAGCCTGCGGGCCGTGCGCAGCAGGTCGGCATAGGCGCTGGTCGGCGTGGAATAGCCGAACGCGAACGCATCCCCGCCCAGGTCGGCGCCGGCGCAGAACGCTTCGTCGCCCGCGCCGGTGAGCACCACCGCGCGAATCGTCTCGTCAGACCGGGCGCGGTCCAGCGCTTCCTGCAACGTGCCGATCACTTCCGCGTTGAGCGCATTCCGGCGCTCCGGGCGGTCGATGGTGAGAATCAGCCGCGCGTCCTGCCGGCTGGCGTGCACGACCTCGCTCATGCTTCGACTCCCGTTGACTCGCTGCACGCCGCCACTTGCGTCACGCCCGCCTGCACCATCTCGCGGATCTGCTGCGGCGAGTAGCCGGCCTCGGCCAGCACTTGTGCGCTGTGCTCACCCAGCAACGGCGGCGGGCGCAGCCGCGGCAGCGGGGTTTGCGGCCATTCGCTGGGCACCGCCATGGTTCGCAGCATGCCCTCGGTGGGATGCTCGAACTGCTGGAAGAACTTGATGTCCTGCAGGTGCGGATCGTCCATCAGCGACTCGAAGGTGTGCACCGGCAACACCGGGATGCCAAGCGGCTCCAGCAGTTCGCGCCATTGCTGCGTGGTCTGCGCTTTCAGCTTGTCGCCGAGGATCTCGTACAGCGCCTCAACGTGCTGCGTACGCGATTCGCCGTCGGCAAACCGCGGGTCGCTGTTGAACCGCTCGGCCTCGCCGACCACGCGCATGAAGGCCTGCCACTGTTCGTCGGTGTAGACGACGAGGCACACCAGGCCGTCCTGCGTTGCGTACGGCCGCCTCTGCGGGTTGAGCAGCCGCGGATAGCCGAAGCCACCGCGCGGCGGGATGAACGTGTGGCCGTAGAGATGATCGCCCAGCATCATCTGCGCGGTGGTCTCGAACATCGGCACGTCCACCGCCTGCCCGCAGCCCGTGCGCTCGCGCGCGAGCAGGGCCGCGCAGATCACGCCGAACGCGTACAGGCCCGTGGCCCGGTCCGAGAGGTTGAGCGGGGCATAGCGCGGCACGTCGGAACCGGCCCGCACGCTGGCCTCGGGGATCGCGACGGCCGCCTGGATCAGGTCGTCGAAGGCGCGCGAGTCCGCATAGCGGCCGCGCTGGCTGAAGCCGAAGGTGCCGACGTAGACGATGCGCGGGTTCACCAGCCGCAGCGCCTCATAATCCAGCCCGAGGCGCTGCATCGCCTGCGGCCGCACGTTGTAGACCAGCGCGTCGGCCGTCTGCGCCAGCTTCAGCAGCGCTTCCTTGCCGGCAGGGCGCTTCAGGTCCAGCATAACGCTGCGCTTGTTGCGGTTCAGGTTGAGGAACAGGGGGCCGGCGCCCGAGCGCCCGCCCGGTCCGACGGCGCGCAGCATGTCGCCGCCGGGCGGCTCCACCTTGATCACGTCGGCCCCCAGGTCGGCCAGCATCTGCGTGGCCGAAGGTCCCATGACGACCTCGGTGATGTCGATGATGCGCAGGCCGGCCAGCGGCCCACCCTGGTTCGAGTCGTTGCTCATTCTGTCCGCGCTCCTTTTTCCGGTCAGGCACCGGCTACGTCGGCGCCATTGCCGCGAATGTAGGGCACCGGTCCGATGTCGCGCGCTGCCGCGAGGGCCTCGATCGCGTACCGGATCGAGACCGCGTCATTGAGCGAGTGGAACGTGCCGTCCTCGTTGAAGCTCACTTGCGCGCCTTCGATCCAGGCGATGGTGATGGTGTCCTCGGTGTTGTCCTCGGGGGTGTAGAAGGTGTGCACCGAGCCGCCGGGCTCGTACAGGTAGGAGCCTGCCGTTTGCCGCTGCTCGGGGTACTCGCGATACGCCCAGCAGCCCTGGATCGTCCACACCTGCGCCGTACCGGTGTGGTAGTGAATCGGCAGCGAGCAACCGGGTTCCAGGATGGCCATGAAGACCCACTCGCCGCGCTCCAGGTCAAGGCGCAGCGGCTTGATGTGGATGCCCGGAAAGACATCCCTGATCAGCGGGATCTGCTCGATGTTGACGGTCAGGAGCTTGTCCTGTGGCAGAGCGGGCAGCGGCAGCGGGGCGCCGGTGGACGTGGTGGGCTGCGCGAGCATTCTTGCGTTCATGAATTGTCTCCCGTTGTTACTGGATTTGAAGCAGTGGATGGAAGCCGCCCCCTGATAAGGAAGCCGGATGCAGGCTGCTCCGGCAAACAGCGCAGGGAGGCGGCGACCCCGCGCGGAAGAAACAGGAAGTCGCCCGGGGCGAGACCGAAGTCCTGCCCGTCGACACGTGCGTCGATCCGTCCGTCTGCGACGTAGAGAACCTGCTCGACGTCAGGCTCCGCGGTGCAGACCGATGGGCTGCCGGCAGGCATGCGCAGCGCCGCAATGTCGACCCAGCGCGCGCCATCGGTCTCGCGGTCGATGAGGGGAACCGTGCCGGTGGCGGCGTCGCCGGCGGCAAGCACGCGCACCTTGCCGTGAGCGGGCGCGGCGGCAGCGTCGTCGGGTTCCGTGATCGTGTGCGCCGGGTTCTCGCCATACGGCGGCGTATAGACGATCAGCACACGCCCGGGCTGGTCGCTGGTCACGCGAAACGAATGGAATACGCCGGCCGGCACGTAGGCCCAGGTCCCGGGCTCCATCGCTTCCACGCGGCCTTCCGCCCCCGACTCCCCGGTTCCCTCGATCATGTAGGCGCATTGCTCCAGGTGCGGATGCGCGTGCGGCCGCGCGCCGTGCGATTTCACGATCGTGCCGACCAGCACTTCGAGCGCCGTCGCGCCAACAGTCTCGGGGCCGATCACGCGCACGTTGGAGGTGCCGGTGTGGTTGGCCGGCGCGTAGGCGGCAAGATCGGCCGCCCTGACCACGGTAGGTACGGGGTTCATTCGGGCTGGCTCCATGCGATCTTGACCGCCGGGGCTGCGGCCTGCGCCGCCATGAAGCCGGAGGCATTGGGATGGTTTTCCACGATGACGGGCCGGCCCTTGCTGGCGGGCAGCGATTGGTCGAGCACGCGCGCCACGGCGTCCATTCCGCTTCCCACCGGAAAGCGAATGATCATCTTGATGGGCTGGGCCGGATAAGGGGCCGCCGCCATCGCTTGCGACTCAAGGACGGGGGTAGCCGGGAGGAAGAGAAGGTTCCACATACGCATTGAACTCCAGTGAGGACTCAGCTTCGCGGAGTTAAACTTAAATGACTAATGTTAGTAGTTTAGGCGTGCGCAAAGTGGCGTCAAGTGCGGGCTTACCCGACAGCCCGCCGCTGGGGCTCGGTGATCCCCGGCACGGTTTTCAGGGCGGACGCGGGGAGGTCGATCTCGGAGACGTAGCGGTCTCCCCGATACCAGGTAACACCGGCGTACAGCACGTTGCCTTTGCCGTCAACCAGGCGTCGCGACATCTTCGCGACGGGCGAGGCAAACGGGATCTTCAGCATATCGCACAGAGGAAAATCGGCGGGTATCACGGTCACGCGTTGCCGCAAGCGTTTGCAGCGCGCGCCAAGTTTGTCGAGTACCGCGGCGAGCAGTTTCCGCTGCATCGCGATGTCCTTGGGCAGCGATTCGAAAACCGGCGTGGGCACATAGATTTCGGCGTAGCAGAACGGCTCGCCGGAATAGGTGTGCAGTTTGCGGACGCACACGTATTCGCCAGCCGGCCGATCATCCGGCGCGAGCAGCTCCTGCGGCATCAGGGTGCGGCGCCCGACTTCGAGTATCTCGAAGGCAAGCGCCTGCGGCGCGGCGAAGGGATTGTTGATCACCTGTTCGAGGTCGCCCGTGGCGGCGGGCAGCGCTGCAACGTGGGTCCCAACGCCCCGCTGGCTGCGGATTAGCCCTTCCTTGGAAAGCAGCTCGTATGCTTGCCGGACGGTGATGACGGCGACGCCCAGGTCGTCCGCGAGTTGCGTGATCGGCGGCAGCTGCGTGCCGAGCGGGTACTCGCCCTTCGCGATTCGGTGCCGCAGCAGGGACGCCAGCCGGTGATATTGCGCAACGCCGCGCTCGGCGGGCAGTTCCGGCCGCTCGGTCCCAAGGGGTCGCTCATCCGCCATCATATAAATCCTAATTAACCAACATTCGAATTATATGTCAGCGATGGGCGAGCAGACGCTCGCGTTTCTGGCCCACCCAAACAACGTCCCTTGCGGCTCATGCAAACCACGTGATGCCGCTTGAGCAAGGCCAATGCTCGTTGCTTGCATATGGGCTGCCACTGCCCATCGAAGCTCCCTACGCCGCCGTTGACAACTCCATCACGTGAGGTGCTGCAACCACCTGGTTTACGTCTTGAGTAATGTATGCCTCAGACTTCCTTCACCATATCCTCGATCACCTTCTTGGCATCGCCGAACACCATCATTGTCTTGTCCATGTAGAAGAGATCGTTGTCGAGACCGGCGTAGCCCGCCGCCATCGAATGCTTGTTGACGATCACCGTGCGCGCCTTATACGCCTCGATAATCGGCACGCCCATAATCGGCGATTTCGGATCGTTCTTCGTGGCCGGTTCACCACGTCGTTCGCGCCGAGCACCAGCACCACGTCGGCCTGACCAAACTCGTCGTGGATGTCGTCCATCTTGAGCACTGTCGTAACGTACGTCGGCTTACACGAGCAGCACGTTCATGTGCCGCGGCATCCGTCCGGCGACCGGGTGAATCGCGTATTTCACCTCGATGCCCTTCTCCACCAGCTTGCGGTCAGCTCCTTCGATTCGTTCTGCGCGCCGTCACGCGAGCCCGTCGCCCGGCATGATCACGACGGTTTCGGCGTTGCCGAGCATGAACGACGCATCGTCCGCCGAACCGGATTTCACCAGACGCCGTTTCGCCGGCCCGCCCGCCGGCGCGCCAAGTTCGTTGCTGAAGCCGCCGAGAATCACGCTGAAGAACGAGCGGTTCATCGCGCGACACATGATGTACGAGAGAGTCGCACCTGACGAGCCGACGAGCGAGCCCGCGATGATCAGCACAGGATTGTTCAGCGAGAAACCGATGCCGCCGCCCAGCCCGATTATCCCCGCTAACGGTGACGCGAAAGCGGGGGGGATAAATCATTCTTCCCTTCATTTTTCCAGCTGGAGAACGACTGATCGCGAGCATCCAGAAAAGCTTGCGCAAAAAAACGCATCGCCAAACGACACTATTAAGATAAGTTTTCTTATGTGCGACGTGAGGTCGCTTCGTTCGTTGTTTTACCGTCGATGTCTGGCGGGAGGAAACCGGGCGTTCCGTCGCCCGTAGTCTATTGGTGCATGCGGGGCTGGTAACAGCGCCGTGTGAAGCCACCGAGACAATGTAGCCCGGCGCAAGCTAAGCCGTGGTCGTGAGACGACGGTGCCCCTGCGAGTGTCAATGCGGAGGGGGCGCTAGACTGGATGGCATGGCTAAAGTATTTGAACTGCTGATAAACATCGTTAAGGAAGGTCTGCAAAAGTCCTGGCATTGCGTTGCTGCTGAGCTATCCTGGAAACAGAGCGAATTAGGCGAGGAGCAGTGTGATGGCGCAACTTGGTCTTGGTCTGGATCTGTCAACGAAGCGCACGCGCAAACGGGAATTTCTCGATGAGATGCGGCGTGTTGTGCCCTGGTTGAAGCTGATTGCGCTGATCGAGCCGCACTATCCCACGGGCAAAACCGGTCGGCCGCCGTTCCCGATTGCGACGATGTTGCAGATTCATTTCATGCAGCAATGGTTCGGTCTGTCAGACCCTGCCATGGAAGAGGCACTCTATGACGTGCCGCTTTATCGCGAGTTCGCGGGTCTCGACGGCGGGATGGTTCGCTTGCCGGATGAAAGCACGATTCTCCGGTTCCGCCATCTGCTGGAAACGCACGGACTGGCAGTGCAAATGCTGGCGCTGGTCAATGAAATCCTGACGGAGAAAGGCCTGATGCTCAAGGCTGGATCGGCAGTCGACGCCACTCTGATTGCCGCGCCCAGTTCGACAAAGAATGGCTCCGGCACGCGTGATCCGGAAATGCAATCAACGCAGAAAGGTGGCAACCGGTACTTCGGGATGAAGATGCATATCGGCGTGGACGCCGACTCGGGCCTGGTCCATACGGTCATCGGAACGGCGGCCAATGTTCACGACATCAACGTAGCCCAGGCATTGCTGCATGGTAAAGAAACGGATGTGTACGCGGACGCCGGATATCAGGGTATCGAAAAGCGTTGTGAGGCTGACGCGGTTCGTTGGCATGTTGCAATGCGACCGGCAAAGCGCAGGAAACTGGATCTGAGTGATTCGGTGGACGCGATATACGATCAGATCGAACGCCTGAAGGCGGGTATTCGAGCCAAGGTCGAACACCCGTTTCGCATCCTCAAGCGGCAGTTCGGTTACATGAAGACCCGCTATCGTGGTTTGATGAAGAACACCGCCCAGATCACTACGCTGTTTGCTTTGGGCAATTTATGGATGGCGCGTAGAGCTTTGCGCAAAGCTTGAAACACCGAGCCGATAAAGTCCGTATGTCTGGTTGAAGAGCTCCGGCGCGCGAAAAAAACGGCGACCAACTCACCAAAAAATATCTGAACGCAGAGGCTGCGCTGGATGTGAAAAATAACGCGTGAAAAGCGGGTTGTGCAGACCTTCCTTAACGTCGTTCGATATGCAGATGACTTTGTTATCACTGGCGCGACGCGAGAAGTGCTGGAGGATGAAGTCATGCCGCTGGTCGTGCAGTTTCTTGCACAGCGGGGATTATCGCTGTCACGGGAGAAGACCCGGATCACGCATATCAACGATGGGTTCGATTTCCTGGGCATGAACGTTCGCAAGTACGACGGCAAGTTGTTGATCAAGCCGGCCAAAACGAGCGTTCAGCGCTTCATGCGGAAGCTTCGGGACATCGTGAAAGGCAATGCAACGCTAAGACACGATCGTCTGATCCGCCTGCTCAACCCAAAGATTCGCGGTTGGGCGGATTATTATCGGCATGTCGTGGCGAAGCGCACCTTTAACAAGGTTGCTCATGCGATTTGGCAATGTCTATGGCGTTGGGCGAAGCGCCGACACCCGCAGAAGAACTCGCACTGGGTACGTCGGAAGTACTTTCGAACCGTTGGCGCCCGCCAATGGGTCTTTGGTACGGCGACGGACAAAGTGCTCAGCAATGGAAAGCGTGAACTTCTGACGCTGTACGACATTGTCGGCACGCCGATCCGGCGGCACCGCAAGATCAAGGGTGCCGCAAACCCGTTCGACCCGCAGTGGGAAAGTTATTTCGAAGAGCGGTTGGGCTTCGCGATGATGGACTCGCTCAAGGGCCGGATGCGGCTGATCCGGTTGTGGCTCGATCAGCAGAGGTCCTGTTCGGTCTGTCGTCAAATGATCACGAAATCCAGTGGCTGGCGGCTGTACCATCTGGAGCGAAAGATCGATGGCGGTAAGGACACGATCAGCAACCTGACGATGCTTCACCCGGATTGCCATCGGGCCGCGTGCCCTCGGACTCTCAGTAGTGAAACCGGCCTCGGCAATGGGGCTTTGAAAGGCTTGAGCCCTGTGCTGGGAAACTCGCATGCACGGTTCTTAGGGGGCGGCGGTGCAGTAATGCACCGCTGCTACCCGACCAAAATGCCTCTGTTCATCGTCTAAACATGAGGCCATGAAAACGCGTCGCACGTCCCTGCCCTCCCCCGCACCCTCCGGCCCTCCCGCTTTCCTGACGCCGACGAACTCGCCGTACTGCTGGCCTGGTACGCCGGATTAGCGGTGCGGCAGGCGGTCGAGCGCTATCTGCCTTCCCGACTCGGCGACGGGAGGTCAGCACGCGGCGTGCTCGGCACCATCTGGCGCAAGCTGGTGACCGTCGCGCATGCGGTTCACCGCAATGACCTCGCGGTGCTGCTCGACCATCCGGCCGAAGCACGCGAGCAGCATGCGAAGACCGCTGCACAGGCGATCGAGGCACTGCGTACCGCGCACGCACCTGAGCCGCAGATCGCCGACGACATCGCGCAATGGTTCGCGCCCCGCGCCGTGCGGGTGCTGCGCGACTACGGCATCGGGACGCTGGCGGATCTTACGGTGCGCATTCCCCGTCGCCGCCAGTGGTGGAAGGTCGTGCCCGGGCTGGGTGCGGCCAGCGCCCGTGCCATCGAAGCGTTCTTCGCGGCATGGCCGGCCCTGACCGAAAGAGCACGCGCGCTGGTACTGGCGAGCCGCCAGGGTGAACTGGTGCCGTGGGAATCGCTGAAGGTGCCGGGTGAAGTCGATGGTTCGGAAGGCACCTTCCGCGCACCGGCCGCCACCTGCACGCTCGACGCCACCAACGACTACGAGGCGGTGAAGAGCTGGCTTGCGCTGCACGAATCGCCGGCCACGCAACGCACCTACCGCAAGGAAGCGGAGCGGCTGATGCTGTGGGCGATCGTCGAGCGCGGGCGGGCGCTCTCCTCCCTGACGACCGACGATGCAATCGCCTATCGCACGTTCCTGCGCGCGCCCTCGCCGCGCGGCCGGTGGGTGGGTCCCGTGCGGCCGCGCACGTCGCCGGACTGGCGGCCGTTCAATGGCAGCCTGTCGGCCCGCTCGGTGGCGCACGCGCTGTCGATTCTCGGCTCGCTGTTCCGCTGGCTGATCGAACAGCGCTACGTGCTCGCCAATCCGTTTGCGGGCATCAAGGTGCGCGGCGGCAAAACGGCATCGACGCTCGACGCGTCGCGTGCCTTTACCGACGGAGAATGGGCCCTGGTTCGCACGATGGCCGATGGGCTGGAATGGTCCTATGGCTGGTCTACGCCAGCAGCGCAGCGGCTGCGGTTTCTGATCGACTTCGGTTACGCAACCGGGCTGCGGGCGAGCGAACTGGTCGGCGCGACGCTCGGTCACGTCGAGACCAATGCGCGGGGCGAGCACTGGCTGCGGGTCACCGGCAAGGGGAAAAAGCTCGCGCGGGTTGCGCTGCCGCCACTTGCGTGGGATGCCCTCGCCCGCTATCTGGCTGAGCGCGAGTTGCCGGTGATACCCGAGCGCTGGCGACCGGGAACGCCAGTGATCGGCAGCCTTGAGACGGACAGCGACGCAGCGATCAGCTCTGCGCGCCTGTGGGGTGTGTTCCGGCGCTTCTTCGTGCTCGCCGCGAAGAGCATCGAAGCCGATCATCCGCCGCTCGCGGAAAAGCTGCGTCGGGCCAGTCCGCACTGGATGCGCCACTATCTTCCCTGCCGGACTATGTCTTGTAAGCCCGGAATGCTGCTCCTTTTGAGGCAAATGGGCGAAGCCAAATAGAGATAGTCTGGGGCTCCTTCCCGCTGCACCCCAACATCGGGGAAGGAGCTCAACGTGAAGTACGTCATCCATGATCAGGTGGTCCTCTCACGACCACCTGAAGGGCCACTTGCGACGCTTCTCGCCTCATTTGCAAGAGCGCTGAGTGATCAGGGATACAGTGCGTATTCCCTGCATCGGCAAGTGCGCATTGCAGCAGACTTTAGCAGGTGGCTTGAACACGCAGGTGTCGGAACACGCCGCATCGGCACTGACCATGCAACACGGTATTTGCGACATCGCGCGCGAATCGTTCGACTGTGCCGCGGAGATCGCGCCGCCCTCGGACACCTCATGGAATTCCTACGCAGTAGGCAAGTAATTCACGCTGAGAAGACACCGGTTTCCCAACTGTCGCCTATTGAGCGCTGTATCAAGGCCTACGTAGCGTACTTGCGCGAAGCGCGCGCCCTGACCGAAGCGACGATTCGCAACTACGTGCCCTTCGTCCGCAGTTTCCTGGAGGACTGCTTCGGCAACCAACGGGTCACGCTCTCCCGTTTGCGCGCGGGCCATATCGTGAGATTCGTGCGACGTCAGGCACCACGTTTGCACCCGAAGCGGGCGAAGCTCATGACCGCTGGGCTGCGATCCTTTCTACGCTATACGAGCTATCGTGGCGACGTGGCGCTCGATCTCGCCGCAGCTGTTCCCGTTGTAGCCAACTGGTCGATGCCTGCGATTCCCCGCGCGATCGCGCCGGCTCAAATCCGGCAATTGCTTGCTAGCATCGATCGTCGAAGTGCGGTTGGTCGTCGCGACTACGCCATTTTGCTCCTGCTTGCCCGACTTGGATTGCGGTCGGGAGAAGTAGCGTTCCTCGAACTCAACGACATCGACTGGGCCGAGGGATGCCTGACTGTTCGCAACAACAGCGGGTTGTGCAACGAATTGCCCTTGCCCGCTGACGTCGGTAGGGCGATCGCCGCATATCTGAGTCGTGATCGACCGTCCGGCCTCTGTCGGCGCGTATTCTTGCGCTCAAGAGCTCCGTTCACCGGGTTTCGGAGCGCGTGTGCGGTCGGCTCCGTTGTGCGTCATTCGCTCCAGCGCGCCGGCATTGACGCGCCGACTATGGGAGCACACCAATTTCGCCACGGATTGGCCACTGAGATGCTGTGCCACGGTGCGTCGCTCGGCGAGATCGGTGAATTCCTTGGACACCGGCATCCACAGACCACGAGGATCTACACGAAGGTCGATATCAAGGCGCTGCGAACGCTGGCCGTGCCATGGCCAGGAGGTGTGCGATGAACACGCTTCGGCAAGCGCTCGACGAGTACGTTACCGTGAGACGCGCCCTCGGATTCAAGCTGAATGAGGCAGACAAGGGATTGCGCGACTTTGTCGCGTTCATGGAACGACGCCGCGCCTCGTACATCACGCAATCGCTCGCTCTCGAATGGGCTCAGCAACCATCATGGCAGCGACCCGCAAGCTGGGCGCAGAGGCTGGGCTTTGTCCGTATGTTCGCGCGCTATCGCAGTGCAACCGATCCACGCACCCAGATCCCAGCGCAAGGCCTGCTTCCCTTTCGGCCGACGCGGGCACGACCATATCTATATTCGGATGGTGAGATTCGAGCGCTGCTGGACGCGGCGCTTCAAATGCCGTGCAGGTTCCAACGCAATGAACTGCAGCCATGGACCTATCATTGCCTGTTCGGGCTCCTCAGCGTAACGGGTATGCGTCTGGGCGAAGTCAGAAACCTTGAACTTGAAGACGTTGATTTGAAGACAGGAGTGTTGACGATCTGCGGCACCAAGTTCGGCAAGTCGAGACTCGTTCCTTTACATGTCTCGACCTGCAAAGTACTTGCCGCCTACATTGCACGGCGAGAACGTTATTGGGCCGGGCGAACCGTGTCATCCTACGTATTCGCTTCCAATAGGGGGAACCGGCTGGACAACAGCGAGATTCATCGCGCCTTTTATCGACTCTCGCGCCAGATTGGGCTGCGCGGCGAATCAGACAGTCACGGGCCACGCCTGCATGACATGAGGCACGTCTTTGCGACGAGAACGCTTCTACATTGGTACCGGTCTGGACAGGACCCCGAGCGTCGTCTGCCCATCCTGTCGGCCTACCTCGGTCATGTCCATGTGGCCGATACGCAGTGGTACCTCAACGCCTCGCCCGAACTCATGCGCGAATCGATGGGCCGACTCGAGCGGCATTGGGAGAACCGCTCATGAACAAGTCAGCCAGCTTTGCTCCCTTTCTGGAGCGATTCTTTATACAGCGCCTGATGCAGCAGCGGCAGGCCAGTCCTCACACCATCATCTCGTATCGAGACACCTTCCGTCAGTTTCTGAGGTTCGCCGAGCAACACCTGCATAAGCCGCCGTCAGGTCTCTGCGCAGATCCAGCGCGTGCTAGCCATTCCCAGCAAGCGCTTCACCCGCACGCTCGTCAACTTCCTGACTCGCCCGGAGATCGACGCACTCCTTGCCGCGCCCGATCAATGTGCCTGGTCCGGCCGACGTGATCATGCCTTCTTGCTGGTGGCTGCGCAGACCGGCCTGCGTTTATCCGAGATGACTGGACTCAAACGCGAGGATCTCGTTCTTGGTGCCGGCGCTCATGTACGCGTAATCGGCAAGGGACGCAAAGAGCGCTGCACGCCGATCACGAAGTCTACGCGCGCCGTATTGAAATCCTGGTTGCGCGAGCCGCAGCGCGGTGATGGTGATGTGCTGTTCCCGAGCGCCAGGGGAGGACGTCTCAGTGTCCATGGCGTCCAGTACCTGATAAACAAGCATAGAGAAGCGGCGTCAAGAATGTGTCCCTCCTTGAACACGAAGCGGATCACCGTCCACTGCTTGAGGCATACGGTTGCCATGGACCTTCTTCAATCGGGCGTTCCTCGTTCAGTGATTGCACTGTGGCTCGGACACGAATCGGTAGAAACAACGCAGATCTATCTCGAGGCAACGCTTGCAATGAAGGAACAGGCCCTTGCGAAGATGTCGCCATTACGCGGCAAGGCGGGACGCTTCTGCCCGACGGACCAACTGCTCGCCTTTCTGAACAGCCTGTAGGGTCACGAAACTATGTTGGGTGATCGGAGCGGCGCTTCTGTTCTGAGGCGTGCAATCGTTGGGCCAATATGAACTCTCATCCATATCGCCCGACATAGTCCGGCAGGGAAGATAGTGGCGCAGCGTGTGCATCGACACGCGCTTGTCGATCTGCGCGGCCTCGGCGGCAGCATGGATGGCGCGGTTCAGCTGCCGGGTGCTGAGCGGGTCGACGGGATCGAGCCCGGGGAAGAGCCACCCGCCGTCGGGCATCCTGCCCTGGGCACGGGCCACGCGCCACCAGACCCGCAGGCGTTCGAGCAGCACCGGAGAGAGCATCGCGTAGCGGTCCTTGCGGCCCTTGCCCTGTTCGATGCGCAGCGTCATGCGCTGGCTGTCGATGTCCGTGACCTTCAGCGCCACCACTTCGCTGGCACGCAGCCCGGTGCCGTAGGCGACCGAGAGGGCCGTCTGGTGCTTGAGGTTGCCCGTTGCGGCGATGAGCCGCCGCACTTCATCGGGGCTGAGCACGACCGGTAGCGTACGGGGCACGCGCACGGGCTGCATCCGGGCCATCAGTTCGGGCTCGTGGAGGGTGATCTCGAAGAAGAACTTCAGCCCGGTGATCGCGGCGTTCAGTGACACCGGCGACGTGCCATGATCGACCAGATGCAGCTCGTAGGTTCGCAGGTCCTCGACGGTGGCGGTATCAGGCGAGCGCCCGATGTATCGGGCGAACTCGCGTACGATGCGCACATAGTTGGCTTGCGTCTTCGGGGCAAGCTGGCGCATACGCATGTCGTCGATCATGCGCTGGCGCAGCGGGCTGACGGTCGGTTGGGCGGAGGTCATGATTCGGCTCCTGCTGGAGAACGAGGCGGATTGCCTCATTCGCCAACATAAAACCGCGTGACCGGCCTCGCCCTGCCCTCCCGCGTCGGACCGGAGCCCCCTACCGCGCGAGCGGTTTCGTTCTGCGACCCCGAAGAGACATTCAGCTAGCTCGTAAGCGGTCGTTCACTTCGTACAAACGATGGGGTTACAGGCGTACAACCCGTCATATATCCGAAGAAGCGCAAAGGGCGACGAGCGCTCGATTTGAGCCTTGCTACGGAACTGCCTCCAGCCAGCCCGGATGGCTTTAACCGTTCGCGATGTTGAACCGCACTCAGCCAGCAACCAGTCGAAAAGTGCGGCTCGAATAAGTGCACGTTGCATCTGTGCAAAGAGCCCAGGCGTCTCAGCGCTCTCGTCAAAGCGGAACCGTTGACGATGCAAGCGCCGCCTTGCGATGCCCACCGACTGTCCACGCAATCGCGGTCCCGATTGCGAGAGCTAACAGGCATGCAGTCGGAACAAGCATTGGTGCGACATGGCTATTACTAACTTTGCCGACGTACGGCATCAGGTTCTGTGCGAAGAACCCTCCGAGATTGCCGATGCAGTTGATGGCGGCGACACTTGCGGCGGCTCGAGCGCCGGAAAAGAAGCGCGGGGGAAGCGACCAGAAACAAGGGTACAGCAGAGGAATACAGGCGCCACCCACACACAGGGCGATGAAGCGCAACGAGACCGTCGGCAATACGAGGCTGGAGGCAAAACATACAACGCCGATGCCTGCGACCACGACCATTGCTTTTAACACCACCTGTTCACGTTTGAGCTTCCCGGGAAGCCAAAGCAGAAGAAGTGTCGCGAGTGCCCACGGAATCATGTTGAGCAGGCCATTGACGCTCGACGAAACGCCCCAGCTCTTGACCAGCGTAGGCAACCAGTACGTAACACCGTACAGCGACGTCGACATCAGCATGTAGGTCGCTGCGAACATGAGAACCTTCGGGTCAAGCAATGCCGCCCATGGCCGGGACTCCTTTGCTTCCGGGGACGCATCGCGCACAAGCGCTGCGACCACAATGTCCTTCTCGTCCTGGGAAAGGAAGTTCGCTTCCTTGACGGAGCTCGGTAGATATTTAAGCGCTACGAAGGCAATCAGTATTGCCGGAAGACCGGTGGCAAGGAAGACCCATTGCCAACCCGCCAGTCCCAGTGTTCCGCCCAAGGAAAGGAGCAGCCCTCCGACCAGCGCGCCAAGCATGTTTGCCAGCGAACTGCCGAGGGTAAACAGGCCAAGCACACGTGTCCGGTAGCTTTGAGGAAACCACTGCGTCAGGTAGTAAATGACGCCTGGATAAAAGCCGGCTTCAGCAACGCCCAGCGCAAACCGAAACGAGTAAAAAGCTGGCAGGGACCTGGTGAACGCCATTAGCACTGTAACGACGCCCCACGTAATCATGATGCGAGCGAGCCACGTCCGGGCTCCAAACCGATGTAGCGCCAGTGTGCTGGGCACCTCGAACAGCAGGTAGCCAATGAAAAACAGCGATGCTCCAAGGCCATACGCGGCTTCCGTCATGCCGAGTGCCTGAACCATTTCCAGTTTCGCGAAGCCGACATTCTGGCGGTCGATGAATGCGATAAGAAACATGACAATCAGCAGCGGCATCAGCCGCCATGCCATTTTCTTCATTACCTGCTGCTCACGTGTTACGGACGTAGACATGTTCGCTCCAAGTTCCATGCCCGCTGCCGCTCGACTGGCGTTTCAAAAACGGTCAGTCAGACGAAAACAAGCAGATTGATATAGTCATGTATATGTTTGTATGTTTGAGGTCGGGCTGCAATGAGGTATAACCCGGACGAGCGCATGCAAGCGAGCTGCGGCCGCAGCTGGCGACCAGTGATGTATTCGGCGAACGAGGTGTAGAGCCTGAAAGTCGCGGGACAGATGCGACTTGCCGGGGTGACAGCGAGTCGGTTCGCGTTGTCGGTCCCTATGACGGCACCGAACGCGGCGAGGAAGTCGCGTTGTCAGCGAATATCAACCTGATACTGGAACGCTGCAGCAGCACCACGCGTGGTGCGCCATTCAAGAGGCGTCCCGGCGAAATCGGATGCCACACGGTGCACAAGGATTACCGGGCTCCCAACGTCGATATGCAAGAGCGCTGCATCAGCGTCCGTCGCCTGTTCGACGTTCAGAATTTCGGTGGCGGATGCGACGATTTGGCGGCAAAGCCGCTCGTAGAGCGGATAAAGCAAATCTTCGAAGCCACCAAGGGGCAGAGTCGCCAGCGCTTCGAAACGGCTTCGTGGTAGCCATATTTCTTCCGACAAAACCGGTTGTCCCTCAATCAGTCGTACCCGCGAGAGATGAACAGCCTTCTCGGTCGCCTTCATCCGCAAGGTTGAGCGAATCGTCTCGTTTGGCTTGACGACCTCGCGGCTGAGCACCTTCGCCGTCGGTCGGACCGGCTTCCCGTCAGCTGACTTGAATCGGAAGAAGCGGAACAACGACGAATCAAAGCGCGGGCGGCGGACAAACGTCCCTTTTCCCTGGGTGCGGGTGAGTACCCCGTCAGCCACCAGCAAATCAATGGCTTTCCGAAGGGTTCCGGTCGACACGTTGTAGAACTGGCTAAGTTCCGCCTCTGTGTCGATTGCCTTTTCTGGCGCCCATTCGCCCTCCGCGATGCGGCGCACCAGGTCATCGCGTAGCTGCTGGTATCGGGGCAATCGACCGTCTGGCTTGGCCGAGAACGATTGCATATCCATGATTCATATAGTTGTTCACAGGAATAGTCACTGTACAACATCTGCAGGAACAAGGGTAAATCCCCAATGACTTTTTCGTAAAGGCGCCTAGACTAAACATATAGTCATATACATGAATATATGAATTTACCTTGGAGACGGCGATGTTCACCTGGTACAAGCAAGGTACACCTCTCGAACGAAACACCTTCTGGGGATGTTTCGCGGGTTGGGGCCTCGATGCCCTCGATGTGCAGATGTTTACCCTGGCAATCCCCGCAATCATCGCAGCGTACGGCATCGACCACACGCAGGCGGGCGCAATCAGCGGCGTGACACTGGTGTCATCGGCGATGGGCGGCTGGTTGGCGGGCGCCTTGTCCGACAGGATTGGTCGGGTGCGGACGCTGCAGATTACGATTCTCTGGTTTGCCAGCTTCACGTTCCTTTGTGCCTTCGCCCAGAGTTTTCCTCAACTACTGGTCCTGAAGGCCCTGCAAGGATTCGGGTTCGGCGGAGAGTGGGCTGCAGGCGCCGTGTTGATGGCTGAGACCATCCGGACGGAACACCGCGGCAAGGCCATGGGCGCGGTACAGAGCGCCTGGGCTGTCGGCTGGGCCGGCGCAGTGCTGTTGTATGCCGCAGCTTTTTCGTGGTTGCCGTCAGACACGGCGTGGCGTGTCATGTTCGGTGTTGGCCTGCTGCCCGCGCTTCTCGTCCTTTACGTCCGCCGCAATCTCCGCGAACCTGTGCGCGTTGAGCCGTCTCGCGCTGAACCAGCGGTTTCTGTGTGGGCGCAAATCGCGCAGGTGTTTCAGCCGCGCGTCATCAAGACCACCGTTATCGGGGCGATTCTGGGCACAGGCGCACACGGCGGGTACTACGCCATCATGACCTGGCTGCCGACCTTCCTCTCCAAGGAAAGACATCTGTCGGTCCTCAACACCGGTGGGTATCTTGCGGTTGTTATCGTCGCTTTCTGGTGCGGCTGTATGGCGAGTGCTTACCTGCTCGACCGTATCGGACGCCGTCGCAACATCGCATTCTTTGCATTTTCTTGCATCGTCACCGTGCTTGCGTACGTGATGCTTCCCTTGAGCAACACGGCAATGCTTGTTCTGGGCTTCCCGCTAGGCTTCTTTGCTGCCGGCATCCCAGCCAGTCTGGGCGCACTCTTTAACGAGTTATATCCTGCGGATATGCGCGGGACAGGCGTCGGCTTTTGCTACAACTTCGGCCGCATCGCCTCGGCGGGTTTCCCTGTGCTGGTCGGGTACATGAGTCATTCGATGTCGCTGGGAGCAGCGATTGGCATCGATGCCGCAATTGCGTACGGGCTGGCGATGGTTGCCGTGTTGCTGCTTCCCGAAACGCGCGGCAAGCGTTTGCGGCCGTCCGGCGTCGAGCAGGCTTCACAACTGGTCGCCGACGCCGAATTAGCGCTTGACCATCCCCGGAGCCAGCGATGACCCAGGCACCATCCATCGCGCGGCCACGGCTGCCGCGCGTTGACACGCACGCGCACGTGTTTGCCCGGACGCTGCCGCTGGCGGACGGACGGCGCTACGCACCCGACTATGACGCAACGCTGGACGCCTACCTGAAGCTGCTGGACGAGAACGATATTGCCAATGCCGTCCTTGTCCAGCCCAGCTTTCTCGGCACCGATAACAGCCATCTTTTACAGGCGCTGACCAGAGACATAGGCCGGCTGCGCGGTGTGGCAGTCGTGTCCCCCGATATTTCAGAAGACGACCTGGTGCGGCTGAACTGCCAGGGTGTGACGGGCGTGCGTCTGAACCTTGTCGGGCAGACGCTCCCCAAGCTGGGCTCGGCGCCATATGTAACGCTTTGGCGGCAGTTATCAAAACTAGGCTGGCATGTTGAGTTGCATAGGGAGGCGTCGGACCTGGCGCCACTCGTCAACACTTTGCTGGACGTGGGCTTGCCCGTTGTCGTTGACCATTTTGGCCGCCCTGACCCGGACAGCGGCACACGCGACCCGGGGTTTCACGACCTGTTGGAGTTTGGCCCATCTGGCCGCGTGTGGGTCAAGCTTTCGGGTGCCTATCGGTGCTCGGTGCCGGACTCGAGGTTCATGCGCGATGCCACGGACCAGCTCATAGACGCATTTGGCGCCGAACGTCTGATGTGGGGTAGCGACTGGCCACACACGCAGTTTGAACATGCGACGAACTACAGCCAGACGCTTGGCGCGTTGCTGGACTTACCTCTTGCGCCCGCGATTGTCGAGGCAATCCTGTGCTCAACCCCGCACTCGTTTTACGGGTTCGACAAAGACCCCGTGAGGGATATTGTCCCGACGACACCGACTTCCCAACTCACTTCCTGAGGTCATCATGCAAGTCACCGGTATGTTGCACGGCGCCAGATTGCTGCAGTTCGTGGGCTTTCCGACGCCCGAGATTCTGGGTCCGGACGCTAGCGAAGAACAGATTCGAGCGATGCTGAAAAAGCACGGCATGATCTTCATCAAGCCGGTTTTCAAGGGCGGCGTTGGCAAAAAGGGCAAGGCCGGTCTGATTGGCCGTGCAACTGACCTGACGACCGCCTTGAAGGAGAAGGAGCGCCTTTACTTCGTCGAGCATCACGTCGCCAACACCGTTTCAAAAGCTAACGGCGTGACCTTTGAGGCGGGTGTGCCGGCCGAGTACGAGGTCTATTTCTCGATTACCGACTCGACACACTTCCGCGCGCCCACCATGACGCTTACGCACCACGGTGGCGTCGACATCGAGGAACTGGACAAGTCACAAGTTGTGCAGATTCCGTTTGACCCGCTCACCGGGCTCAAGGCATTCGTCGTGGCGAACGCGCTTTCGACGCTGGGCGCACCCAAACAGATTATCTCGCCGCTTGTACAGCACCTCCCCAAGTTGTGGGAGCTCTATCACGGATTCGGCATGACGACCCTCGAGCTCAATCCAATCCGGATGCGCGAGGATAGCAAGGGAAGGCTGACGCCCATCGCCTGCGACTTCAAATGCGGTTTCGACCGTGACGACCCGCGCTGGCAGCGCCTTAACCTGCCCGCGCATCTCTTCGCAGTCGACTATTCAGACTTCGAACAGGAAATCAACCAGCTTCGCACGTATCAGGGGCAGAGCGACGTCTACGTCATTAACGCGAAGGGCAGCATTCTCGCTCCGACGTTCGGTGGCGGCGCGAACTCCCTTGTCACGCAAATGCTCGGAGACGACGCCATCATCTCGTCAGACTTCGGCGGCAACCCACCCTACGAAAAAATGAAGGAAGTTGCCCGCATCTGTTTCAAGCACTGGATTCAGCAAAGCAATGTTCTGTTCATTATTGGTGGAAAGTCAAACAACACGGATATTTTTGAAACGTTTCGCGCAATGGCCGACGCGTTACGCGAGCACTTCAGTCAGCACGGCCCGACGCCGCTCTATGTGGTGGTCGGCCGTGGTGGTCCGAATCTGGTTCGCGGAATGGGAGCATTGCGCGACACGCTCGATTCGCTGGGATTGCCGTACACCTTCTTCGGGTTTGACTCGGACATGAGCGAGGTCGTCCTGCATGCGAAGCAGGTTGACCAATGGATGAAAGCAGGCGGCCGTGAGCAGATTGCGGCGAAGCTGGGAATTGCGGTCAAACAGGCTGCCTGAGCATCTCATCGACTGAGGAGAATCATTATGTACAAGCAGGGCATTGGCGAGTTTAAATACTTCGTAGGAATTAGTTCGTTATCCCAAGTTGCCACAAAGGACGACCGCGTTTGCGTGCTCAACATTCTGGGCGGCGAGTCGAGCGATGTCACGCCCGTCGGTCATGCCTATTCCGGCGGCAACGTGGTGTTTGGTACGGCTCCAGGAAAGCGCGGACAGGTACTGGAAACGGCACTTGGAAGCGTGCCGGTCTACAACAATGTCCTTGAAGGCCTGAACGATGGTCACCGGTTCAACTGCGGCGTCATCTATCTGCCGCCTTCCGCTGCACGGGACGGCGTGGCTGAGCTAATCCGTGTCAATCCGGAACTGAAGAAGATATTCATCGTCACCGAAAAGCTGGCAGTCAGTGACTCCCGCGAAATCCGCGCGATGGGTCAGTCCAACGGCATCGACATTTTTGGCGGCAACAGCCTCGGCGTAGCTGACGCCTGGAACCAGGTGCGTATCGGCGGAGCGCTGGGCGGCGACCACCCTGAAGAGGCATTGCGGCGGGGCTCAATTGCATTGTTCTCGAACTCGGGCAACTTCACAACGACCATTGCAACCTACCTGCGGATGGCCGGATGGGGTACGACAACAGCCATTTCAAGTGGCAAAGACGTATTCGTTCAATTCGCGGCGCCCGAGTTCGCTGCGGCGCTGGCAAACGACGCGCGAAGCAAGGCGGCCGTTCTTTATGTCGAACCTGGCGGCTACTATGAGCTCGACGCCAACTTCACGAAACCGGTGGTTGCGTGCGTCGTGGGGCGCTGGAAGGCGAAGCTGACCCGCGCAGTGGGACACGCGGGTGCCATGTCTGGTGGTGCAGACGACGCTGTATCAAAAGAACAGTGGTTCCTCGATAAATTCGGGGTATCGAGCGTGTTCACACCGGACAATCCGGTCGTGTCGGCAAAGGGCGCGCTCGTCACGAACATCGCGCACATACCCGCCGCTCTGACGGCTGTGATGCGTGAAAACGCCTGTCGGCCCGATTTCGAGCCTGAGGGCAACCTTGCTTTGAAGCCGTGGTTTAGCAGTCACCGCGGATTGAGCCTGCCGCAGGCGCTCGATTTGCCTGTCGTGCAGGCCACAGCCCCATACGATGCCCAGATTGCCGCGCTCGACAAACAGGTTGGAGCTGTACCACCGCGACAGTCGATGAAGGACGCTTCTGGCGCGTCGCAGATGGACCCGAAGTCGCAGGTGACCAGTCTGTACGGTGTTTCGATGCTTGATGCGGCGCAGTACCCCCTTGAGACAAACGTAAGCCTTGCGCTGCTGCACGAACCCGGCGGGATGAACGACCGCGCGCTAATCAATGTCGCTGTGAGTGCGTTCCTGAACCTGTATGGCCATCCTGCGCTCGCGGCGGCGCAGGCTGCACGGGATGCCGGTAATGCACCGAACACTGTTCTTGCCGCCGCTGCGAGCATTATCGGGCCGCGCGGGCAAGTCGGGCCCCGCCAGGCGGTCCGCGCTCTAATCGACGCCTTCGCTGCGGTGAGGCTTGAGAACGCGACGGACGAAAATTTCGACTTTTCTCGCGCCCAAGTCAGCGACTTAAGCCTGTTCGTCGGCAGCGAACCTGATTTGCGGGCTCGCGCAATCCTGGACGGACTCAACGCCCGCGACGTGAAGTCGACGTTCGTGCGATATATCGAAAGCCTGCCTGGCGAACCGACTACTGACGCCGTACTGGCGGCCATTTGCGCGACGCTCGCATGGGGTCCGCTAATGCGCAAACGCATTTCGCGCCTTTCGGCCGAGAGCCTTCCCTGGTGGATACAGCTGTTCGGTTCTTTAATCGGAGCGTCGGTGCCGTCGGATCAGCACTGCCCGGACAGCTTCTGCGGCGTCGAAACGAAAGCAATCCTGGAGCAGCGGTCGCTTGGTGAAACCGCCTTCAGCGCGTTGTTTGGATTGTCGCCAGGCACGAGCGACTTGTTTTCCTTCCAATTGCTGGTCGGTCTGCTGCTGTCAAATGGACCCGGAACGATTTCCGCGCAGGGTGCAAAAGGTGCGGTCTCTGCTGACGGTCCCGAAGACCCCGAACGCGTCCAGCTCAACAAGGCGTTAATCGGCTTCCTGACGCACAGCGGTTATACACACGGCGGAAATGGATTCGAGGGAATTGCATTTTTGCTCGACCAGTTCAGGGATAGTGGACTGACTGACCCGGGCGACCCGGCTCACGGGCTCGATCTGAAAGCACTGGCGATGATGTACGTGGAAAGTTATGCCAAATACAAATCGAGCAAAAAAACGAGCGGCAGCCTCGACATTCAGAAGATTCCCGGCGTGAATCATCCGGTGTTTAAGGACAAGCCGGTCAACCACGATCCACGTGAAGTGTTCGTTCGGCAGTTGTTCGCCGAGCGTGACGAATATAACATCTTCCACGACTTCTATCGGACGTTGGTGCAAAGTCTGTTCGACGCCGGGGTTTCGCGAAACGTCTACTGCGTCAACGTCGACGCGGTGATTGCCGCGTTGCTGCTCAAGATGCTCTGGCAGCCATATCGTGACGGAACCTATTCCCGCAACGCCTTGGAGACGGCCGCCTTCACTATATTTCTATACCCCCGCATGCTCGGTTGCGCGGCTGAAATCGACGACCATATGAACCGCGGAAGGAACATGGATACGCGGACACCCGCGTCGGAGTGCCGTTTCGTCGCGTAGGGGGATGACCCGGCAGCGCTAGACGTCCTTCTACGCTGCCGGGCTTACGCTCACATCTGTCTGACGTCCCTAAGTTGCGGCGGTCAAACCGGTTCACTGCCTCTGATGTGTGCTGTACCCGGATCAAGGACATGCGCAAATCCGAACGGCAGGTTTAACGCGAACAGTCAGCAATTTCATCATTGACGTCTTCTGCCTGGCGGAAAGGAAGCTGCGTCAGGACCATCGTCTCGGCTCGTCGATTGTTGACGATCCAGGTCTTGTTAGCGAATGACCGAATGTGGCCGACTGTACGCGTTCAGCAACGGAACCTTGATCAGCCATTCGCAGGCTCGCACGATGCCACCGGCCGCTTGGTGGCTTGATAGCTCAGTGAGCGCAACCCGAGCGCACCGGTCAGCCGGATGTCGGGGCTAAAGACCGTTTTTCCGGTTGCGTCCGAGACTGCGCGGCGAAAACGCTTGCTCAAGGGGATGCCCAGCGACAACATACAAGTTATCGCATCGGATGATCGTCGGCTTTAGGCGATGTGCGGATGCGCAATCGGGCAGCAAGTTCTTCAGTCGCGCCCCCAAAGTCCGGCCTTTTGCTATCCGTACCCTTCGTCAATCCGCACCAGCGCTTCCTCAACCAGCCGTGCGTCATCCTCGGTCTTCGCCATTTCGAGCGCAGTTCGGCCGGCAAACCGCTTGTGCGGCATGACCAGCCACCGGATCGCCTTATCCTGCTCCCGGAAGACGGCTATCGCCTGCGCAACTATTTTCGCGACACGTGTCGCAAGGAGTAACGTGCCACGGGACTCGTCTTGCTCGCCGAACAGCAGTGGATTCATCTGGTCCACAGTTACCGGCACATCGGGTCGGGAAACGACGCCCTTCAAGGCTTCAATCACGTTATCCGTTGCGGACGGCGGATCGACCCGCAGCCATGACCCGAGCGTATCGCGGAGACACTGCTGACAAAGGTCAATGCTCAGATGGGCACCGTCGCCAAAAACCGAGCCAAAGCCGCCGCGCCAGTCGAGCGACACTTTTTCATACCACTCCCCCTGGTCATCATCGGGCGACATGCGCTGGCTGCAGCGGTCGCATGTGCAGGCGGCGATCTCCTGCACCATCCTGTCACGGTATTCGCGCATGACCTACTCCCTTTCCCAGCCCGACTTTTTCCAGCCAGGAGGCACGAGACCGAGCTGCTTCGCGGTGGCGACCGGCAGGGCAACAGCACCGTGCCCGGCCCGCGCTCCAGGTTCCCGAGCATCGTGACTTCAGCGGCGACCCCGTCAAGTTCCAGATACACGACGTCCTCTGGCTCAAAAATCTCGGCGTAAAGATCCCAGCCGGGCTGACCGCCCTCTTTCGCTTGATATCGGATGTGGTCCTTGCTGCTCATAAATCGCTGTTCCTTTTGCGAGCGTTTAGCCGACGCGCCACGTGTCACGGGCAGTCGCTTCAGATACTGGACGCAATCCGCGACGTCAATGACATAAGCCTTTTTCTGCCACGCGGCGGTCGCGCGTTCGGACATGTGCCCATCAGTTCGAGCTGATACCTGCATCCTGGCATCAGCGATGACCGTTGAGAAAGTCGAAGCAGTCTTGCGCGTAAGCGCAACCTTGATCGGGAATGCCCGAACCCGACCGTTTCCGGTCGGAAAGGTCCTGTCGGGTCGGGAAATTCGTCCATGGTTATGCTCCGAATGTTCCGCGGAACCGGCGTGCGGCATCAACGACCGCAACGTGGTGATCAAGCGCATCCTTGGGCGCGATCGGGGCGGTACAACCCTCCTCCACAATCCAGCCGTTGGGAAAGTGAAACCAGGCGGCAATTGTCCACGGGTCCGTGGCGAGTCCGAGCTCTGCCAGAATTTCCCTGATGACCGGCAGCGGCTGATCACGATCATCGAACTGGTATCGGGCAAAGTACCGCTGACCTTCAGCTTCCACGCCAAAGATCCAGCCGCGCTGCTGCCATCCGGCTACGTCCGCGGGAACGGTGTCTGCCCCAATCCACTCGCCCTCGGCCAGTATTTTCAGGATCGTGTCTTCCCGCTGAACCTGAAGACTGTGGAGGGCTGTAGTCATCGCTGTTCCTGTTTTACGCGTGGCGAGCGCAAAGGCCTTCAGGCGCGCCCGTAACTGTGCGCTTCTCCCGTCAGGCGGCAATGACTGTCGCCGTCTTTTTCGCCGGTTCGCCCTGGTCAGGCGCGCTCCGTGTCGAGATGCTCCCTCGAGTCCGTAGTCCTGGGGGTCAACCATTTTTTTGCAGGCGATCTCCTCGCGGCAGCGCCCATGCGCATCGCCAGAACGTTTGCGCCGCCTCAGCGCGCCACGGCACAGCTGCTCACAACTCGATCACCAGCGCCGGATCAAACGCCGGGTTTTCCCATTTCAGGTCGGTCGGCGCACCCGCCATCAGACGGTTCGTCGCATAGCCGCGCGGGTTGGCAATCACCCGCGACTGGCCAACGCGATAATCGAACGAGTCATGCACGTGACCGTGAATCCACACGTCGGCCAGCTCGAGCACAGGTCGCAGGTCACTCACGAAGGCAGCGTTGACCGGGTCGTTCGCATAGCGCGGATGCACCGACGGCGGCGCAACGCCGTGATGGGTCACGACGACCGTGCGCCCGTCGAAGGGCTTTGCCAGCTCGGTCCGCAGCCACGCCAGTGCTTTTTCGTGCTCCGCCAGCGCGTGCTCCGGCCGAAAACGTGTGCCGTCGCCGACGCGGATCACACGATGGTCATGCAGCATCCGCCCGGCCAGCGCCATGCTCCGGTCGCGCACGCCACTGAGCGCATAGTCTGTCCAGAGGCAACAACCGAGAAACCGCACATCACCCATGACAAACGTGTCGCGCTCAAGGTAATGAATCGCAGTACCGGCCGCGCGCATACGGATGGAGTTGGCCAGCGTGTCGTACTCCATGCCATACGCTTCATGGTTGCCATGCACGTAGATGACGGGCACCGGCCAGCGCGCAAACGGCTCAACCGCATCGGCCCCCTTCGCGATGTCACCCGCGAGCACCAGCACGTCGGCATTCGTCAGCCTGACGGGGTTGTGACCCGGAAAACTCTGGTGCACGATCTCCAGATGCAGATCCGAGGCGATCTGGATACGCATGCCGTCAGCTCGTACCTGCGACATCAACCCTCGATTTCCGGCGACCAGCCTTCGACGAACGCGCCGGCGTGGACGGGTAGATGCGCTTTCCGGGCGAGTGTTTCTCGGCGATACCGACAGGCATCGAGAATTCCTCGCCCGCTGCTGTCGTGAATCGCGCGAACGACACCAGCGGATGGTCCTCGTCATAGGCTGCGGTTGCGCCGATGTGAATTTCGCTCAGCGGCTGCAGACTCCATTGTGCCGAGTCCTTGTGCGGCTTCGCGCTCAGCACTGCCGCGCCCCGCACGATCTGGCCGTCTGCCGTCAGTTGCAGCAGCGTCTTCGCAGCACCCGACGCGAATTCCACCATTGCAACCCGGGGCAGGTCGCGTTTTCCAGCGGCAAATTGCAGGATGAGCACATCTCCACAACCCGCCATCTCGGCAACGGCCGACAGTGCTCCCATTTCACTGGGAGCAAGATTTGGAAGAGGTACGGGCAGTTTTTGGCGTGCTGTTGCGGGAACGACGTCTTGCGGCCGGACTGACGCAGGAACAACTTGCATTTGAGGCGTCAATCCGCCGGAACTATGTCAGCATGCTCGAACTCGGCCAGCACCAGCCCACGCTCACCATGCTGTTCTCGCTCGCCGCTGCCCTCAGTTGTGCACCCAGCGATCTGCTCGCCGATCTGGAAGGTCGGATTGCAAAAGCTCGACGCCGAAAGGTAAGGCCGAAACGACAGCGCGCTGCCACGTCAAAGACCGCCACCGCACCGAGGAAAGCCTCGCACTCCACAACGCAGTGACGCTTCCCCCATATCAGCCGGCGGCGTGCGCCGCTGAAGTTCGACAGTGTGCTCCGCCATCCTCACACGGCTAGGTAAGGCGTCCTTCGCAGGGCCGCGAACGTGCCCATCGGCTTGGTGACCTGTCCGCGTTTTCCGGTGATAAGGGCGTTTATCGCGGCAACGCTATTTTTAGCCGCGCCAAATCGGGTTGTCTTGCGTCAGGCCTGTGCGTAATCTAATCTGGAAATCCCGCCCTGCGCCCCTGCCGCGGGTTTCTGCCCGTCGCCCCGGCGCGCTGGCGTGCTGCCGTGCTGGTTTCCGGAGTCCGCCATGGCCCGCCCCGCCGCTGTCACTCCCGAGACGATCCGCACCACCGTGCTCGCGATGCTCGCCGAGGCGGGCGACACCGCGCCCGCCACCGACGCGCGCTTCCGCCGGATCGTGTCGGTGCGCAAGCTGCGGGCGCGCCTGGGCGCCGGCGACCCCGCCACACTGTCCCGGCACCTGAACGCGATCGAGGCCGAAGTCGTGCAGGCGGGCCTGACCGGCTTCGCGGTGCCCGACGTGCCAGCGGAGATTGCCGCGCAGATGCGCGCGCTGTGGGAAGCGGCCGTCGCGACCCAGCTCGAGGGCATCGTGCGGCTGCGTCGCGAAACGGAAGCCCGGGTGGAAGCCTCGACCGAGGCGCAGCGCAACGCCGGGCTGAAGGTCGAACTGCTGCGCGTCGAACTCACCGACGTGCATGCCCAGCTCAGTGCGCGCGAGGCGGAGCTCGCGGTCGCCCGCGCCGGATTTGAGGCGGCGGAGAAACGGTCAGCCGCCGCCGGGGACGCCGTGGCCACGCTGCGCGCACAGCTTGGGGCCGTGGAAGCCGCGGCGGCCGAATCAGCGCGCCAGCACGCCGGGGAACTGGCCGCCGAACGCGCCCGCTATGACGGCCTGTCCCGGCAGCTGCTGCGCGAAACCGCGCACCAGCGCGAGACGTTTCACACCGAACGGCAACGCCTCGAGGCCGAGATTGCCCGGGCGGCCGAGCGCCTGGGTGCGCTGGAGGCACTGCGCGAGCGGCTGCTGACCGAACTGGCCGAGCAGCGCCCGGCCCAGCAGCAGGCGTCGGCCGAAGCGGCCGCGCTGACGGTGGTAGTCGAGCAGCAACGCCAGATGCTGGCCCTGTTGGGCCACGCGGCCGCGACAGGATCCTCCCCGGCCGCCCGCCGCCGGCTGCGCCCCGCCGTGAAAACTGCTCAGGCCGGCGTCGCGGGCCACGCCCGCCCATCCGGACAAAGGCCGGCCTCCGCGAGGAAAATGCGATGAACCCGTCCGACTGGCTTGATACCGGCTGCCGGCCGCCGCAGCGCCTGCCCGCTTCCGTCGACGCCGCGCTCGGGTACCTGGCCCACGCGCTCGGCCACCCGCGGCATTGCCGATGGACGCTCACGGCGCTCAAGCGCGGCTGCCCGTCGCTTGCCGACGCGAAGCGCGAACACCCCGCCGTGTTCGCGCTGCTGCTCGAGCACGACACCGCCATTGAGTACTGGGAGCGCGGGCGGCTGCGGGTCGTGCCGGAAGCCGCGGCCCCCTCCGCAGCCACCGTGCTCGAGCGCGCCCTGCGCCAGCACCGCCGGCGCTTCCGTCCCGCGGCAGTGGACGAAGCGCAGGCAGACGCCCCGGTCACCCAGTCTGCTGCCGTCCGCCAGGACCTCGTGCCGCTGCCCGCCGGGGTGGAGCCGGCGTGGCTCGCGCGTGCCGGACGTTTTGCGAATCGGGTGCCGCTCACCAACACGCTCGGTGTCGCCGATGACGCACAGGCGGCGAAACTCTTCCTGCGCGAGCGCGCCTCGCACTCCCCGCACACGTTGCGCGCCTACCTGTCCGAACTGCGGCGCCTCGCCGCCTGGTGCCGGCGCGAGGTGCTCGGCCCCTTCTCGGATCTCACGCGGCAGGACCTGATCGCGTACCGCGACGCGCTGCAGGCGCCCCGCCAGGACGCAGCAGGCCACGTCACGCGGCCGGCGCCGGCGAGCGTCTCCCGCGCGCTCGCCGCGGTCTCGAGCCTCTTTGCGTGGTGGCACCGCGTGGGCTATCTGACGGTCAATCCGGCCGAGGGACTCGCCGCCGGGCGCCGCGCCCGCATGACCTGGACGCCCGTGCGGTTCCTGCCGGCCGCCGCGCTCACGCACTGCGATGCGGTCGCCGCCGGTGACGCGCCGGCCGGGGTACCGCCGGTGCTCTGGATGCGGCGCCGCGCGATCTGGACGCTCTACCGCTACGGTGGCGTGCGGCTCGCGGAGCTCGTCTGGCATGAGGAACGGGCGCTGCCGCACGTGGAAGTCGACGACGCCCGGCAGTGGACCCTGCACGTGCTGGGTAAAGGCAATCGGCTGCGCGCGATCCCGTTGCCCGGCGCCTGCCTGCCCGCCCTACGCGCCTACCGGCGCGCCGTGGGACTGCCGGCCGATCCGGCCGCCGAGGAACGTCTGCCACTGATCCACAGCGAACGCGGCCGGGCACTCGGCGCGAGTGGACTCTACGACGAGGTCCGGGCGCTCTTCGCGCTGGCCGCGGCCCGCTTGCCGGCGGCAGACAGCGCGATGCACGCGGCGCTGGAGCGGGCCTCCACGCACTGGCTGCGGCACGGCTATGCGCGCACGCTGGTGATCGACCATGGCGTGCCGTTGCCGGTCGCCCAGGCGCTGCTGGGCCACGCGTCGGTGCAGACCACGGCCGCCTATGCGCGCACCGGCCAGAGTGAGGCACGCGCCATTTGTGGAGGGGAGTTTTCCGACAACTTGACCCGAGACGCGCTGGCTCGTGGCTCGAGATCCTCGCGGGCGATCAGTCTCATCTATGGGCAATAACCCGACCCACGGCTACGTCAAAGTTCGCTGCCCACGACGCGCTGACCAAAATCGATCGAATTAGCGTATTGGCATCAAGCAAGATCGCCAACCTGACGCAAAAGCTTGCATTGCTTCCGGCCAAATCCATTGTGCTAAACATAAACGTACTGATACGCGTTGCGGAATTGCGACTCATGATTGTGAGCGGCAAACAGCAAGCTTTCGTCCGCCACATTCCAGCGCGCGCGAGCATACGCTGCGGGAGCCCGCGCCATCGGCGTACCGCTGGATCGTCGCTTCGAACACCGTTCCAAGGCGATCGCTGAAAACTGCGCAGCAGAAGGAATCAGGCAAACCAGTTCCTCGTGCTCCTCGCTTCTAACAACAACGTGCGGAATGCGCTTTAGCACGGATCTTTCGGGTGATAATTCAATCCTGCATGCGGACACAGAGGTGCAATGCTCTATTTGCGCCCAGATGCGGAGAAAATTCGCAAAGTTAAGGATCTCATGATCGCCGCCATGCGCCGGTGAGCCAACAGATTCAACAGTTTCGAGCCGAGGACGAGAAATCCGTCCACCGTGAGGATCAAAGACTGGAATTTGTCCCTCATGCGCTACGCGCCAACTCAGAAAGGCAAGGCACACAGTGCACAAAGTAGAGCGGTCGAGCGATATCCTCTCGAAAGGGTCCATCGCCTGCAATTCAGACAAGCATTCTGCATGCGGCGAAATGAATTGCCGGAAAATAGACTTCCGGATCAATCTGTAGGCGCTGTAATGTTGCGCTCCGTCTGGCGACTGGGCTCGTTCCCCGACTGGGAATCGCAGAATGGACCCGGCGGCAAACGTGCAGGGAGTGACGCCCCACCCTGGCGGCGGAGGGCAGACTCCTGCCGCCCAGTTGAGTCGCCACATCCAGTCACAATCAAACGGCCGAACGGTATTCGCTAGAGGATCTAACAGCGCCGATGCGTCGCCGGCCGCCCGTTGAATTGCCGTCCACCAATCGATCAAGCGTTGACAATGAACGCGAATGACCTTTTCTGTCTCGTCCGACACCAGATTTACATTCCGGTCTGCGTCGAGGTCAACAACATAACCGCAATCTGGGCAATTCCATCGCGGCAAGTCTCGCCCAGGTCTCCGATCCAGACGTGTTGATGACCTCCCGCAACGATCGCAGCCGTGTACCAATTCCTTCTCATGCCAAGGACAGCGCGAGACCATTGGCAAGTTGAATAGTGTGCAGTGATAGTTTACTGCTCTGCAGTCAGGGCAATGGCGTACCGCGTACTGCCCATCCCGCGGTGCTGGAAAACCTAGACAGTCAATAAACGCCGTGCGAATTCGCGCGACGTCCACATGCAGACAAGAAGCGATGCGTGGAATGTCCCAATCCGCCTGGGAAGTGAACAGCCGACGGGTTTCACGTTCTCGGTAAACGACTAGGCCCAGTTGGCTCAGTTCTTGAATACCAACAGCATTAAGTAGCTGCACCTTTAACAGTAAATTCCACGCAGATTCGAAAGGCGCGGGCCCTTTGTCACTCCAAGTTAGGCGCTCACTACGTAGCGTCCCTCGCGAAATTCGCTCCATTATCCAAATCCAGCATAAAATCGCACCTTCCAGCGCAGCCAAACATCTATCCCGGCAGCGACGCGCGGGGAAAACCGATCGATCTCCGAAATCCGGCGCACGGAAGCGGGCCAACGCTCGTTGCCCCTTATTTAGACATCAACGAAGCGTCTAAACTCTCGATGTTTCTGGCAGGACACTCACGTGACGCTCCCACGCACATTAAATTTTGAGGTCGTAAAAATGACGATCAGATATCAGCCGATGACAACGCGTTGTCAATATCTTCAGAGGAAAGCACCATCCCGGCGGAATCGGAGCTGCTCTTTCCAATATAAATTCCATTTACAGTCAATGTAATAGACTCCATCGTAAATCCCCACGTCCTGCGTGGGGATGCGTTTACAAGGGCGTTCCAGATGGGGTTCGCGTATTGATAGAGCCTGAAACCTGCGCGGAATGCCTTCGGAAAGAAAAAATTAGTATAACTACAGCCTGATCCTTCTGGCCATTCGGTTTCTTCGTCAAGACACTGGAGGACGGCGGCGAGCGTTTGCTCGGAATTACAGGATAGAAACGGTATGGGCTTTCTGAAAAAACGAGCGACTATCTGGAACTCTTCACTTATCCTCAGGCTGGAAATCAAGTTCAGAACTGTTGATTGTCCAAACGAAATCGTTGTCATCGTGACGCCTTTCATCTCAAGCTTATTGTGAATTTGGAGTAGCTCCGTCAGATCTGATTCATTGCAAAGATTAACCTCATCCAGAATAAGAACAAACTGGTCGCCGCCCAAGTTCGACACATTGGTCAAAATGTCCGAAATTACGGTTTGGAATAGGTCATCAGGCTTTGAACGGGCAGCGAGTATGTGGTCACTACCCTCCAGGATCAGGCGCGACATGAGTCCTTCGCGCGGGTTTTTGGAACGTCGACAACTAGCCATCGTGATGTAGATGGACTCAAACTCTTCTCGCAGAAAATACATGACGCTTCTGGCGCAAGTTGTCTTCCCAACCCGCGGTTCGCCATAGAATACAATACCAGTTCTGCGCGTCCACACCCGGTCTCGCGACTCTTCGTGTGCGTGTATCAGCATCGGTGTTGGCACGGTGTAGCGGCGCTTTACGACCGGGTGATCGGGTAGAAATTCGTCGCGTCGCTCAACTGACCACGAACGAACCGGATCAACTTCATCGCTTTTTAGGACGTCGCCAGGTGCTGCCTGCTCCGTGCCAGACATATCGCTTTCTGAGGCCCTTTCTTCTGATAATAAACGTGGCTTGTCGTCGGAAGGTATTGACATGTCGGACCTCTTTATCGGTTCGTAACCTTGTAGCGTTTCCGCGACGGCGGAACTAGGCGCAGATGCGGCCGTTCAGTCGATTCAGCCGCAACGCTTATTGGCATCCCATCAGAGGAAACGCCGGGCAACGTCGGAGTCATGTCTGCGTCTTTCGCTACTCTCGCTAGGTCCGTTGATTCCTTTGAAGAACCTTTTCCAGCTTTGCGAGACTTTTCAACCTGCTCTGCCAAATGTACTAGGTACACTTGAACTGGATCCGCCGATTGACTTAAAACTAAGATCCGCCTGCTTACCAACTGAAATATCGCTTTGCGCGTTGCGAGGCTGTGCTTCGTCAGATTCCATCCGCGCATTGCGGTTAGGATTCCGAGTTCATATCCATTCGACGTAAATGCCTTGACTGTACGAAGGTCTTCGTCGTCAACGTAGATTGTCAATTCGCTATTGACAAGCTTTATACTTGTACTCAGAAGAGGACTAGTGTAGAGCACATTTTCGAACTGAATATAGGGTTTGCGGCCGCTTTTGACGCCGCCCCGCACAGTGCAAAGCTCCCGCCTTAGCAGCAAGCGGGCACGGATTGATCCCGCGAACGGCAGCTTTCGGAGCATCACCCTAGGTGAGGGGCCGTTCAGAAAGAACTGTAGAGTCTCAAGGGGAGAATTGTAGAAATTTCCTTGCCCCGGCAAAGCATTGTGTTCGGCAAACACAACGTCTAGTAATTGTTCTGTATCATCGGCACGAATTCGGTAATGCATGGCCGCGCCAGCTGCGTCGTCCGCACGCCCTGACTTCGGATCCGATCCTGTCGTAGATGGCAGACGAAGAAAGATATCATCAGTAATCCGTTTGAAAGTCCGCTCGACGTTCGGGCGACGTTCAAAGTGGCCGGGCGGTCCCCAATTGATCACAAACCCGATCTCTCGGCGAAGCGTGTTGTGCACGAGCTTTGACAAATGCGCCAGAGCACCATCGAACATGGTAACCGTCCAAACAGCCCCATCGGCCTCGGGTATCACGCTGCTCGGAAACCCACCCCGCGGCGGATACTTCAGCCCTCCAATTGTTAGCTCCTTCGGTACCCAACGCTTACTTATCGCGTCACGAATTAATCCGGCAACGTCGACAGCAGTCACTTCCGTTCTATAAATAACCCGATATGCGAGCACAGCGGTAGACAGTCGTTCGACTATCGCAATCAGCCAAAGTCTTTCCAGGACTGATTCGACCTCCGTCCCGATTGGAGTTTTGAACACGACCGTGAAGACCGCGTCGATATGATGCGCGTCAATCTCGACTGCATCATAGGGCTCAGAAAACGGAATTATGGGCGATATTCCCGAGCCGGTCGCAAAATGCGCTTTTGCGTCCTTCTCACCGCGCGCATCTACAGCTGCCCCAGCGTCATTTTCAAGAACGGCACGCATAAAGGAATTAATACTCTTCCGCCCTCTATATTTTGCCGAAAAAGGCCATTCATTCTCACCAACGCCTGCGTCCTTTAGAAACGCCGTAAATATCCGATGCAAGTCGGTTCCCTTGATTCTAAACTCTGGAATCGTTCCTTGCTCTTTCTCTTTACGAATCTGCTTGATCATCTGCCGCTCAAGGTCGGGGAACCGAGCAAGAATGCTTTGCATCGCGCACGACATCCCGCCCTGTTGATCTCTCCGCTTCGGACTTATCGGATTTCTGCGGATATTGTTGTTCAATCGCGTGAACGGAAGCAGCCCCCGAAATCCCATAATTCTTCCATCTTTCGCGGGCGAAAGGCAAAGCATCGTGATTCTTCTGGCCTGGTCTTTATCTATCCCGGTGGCCGCTCGAATGTCTTTATATGTTTTCCCTGCAATCACCATTCGGACCGCGTTTTCCCTATTCTCAAGAAACTCCCGATCCTCCTTGGACAGTTTGGAATAGTCAAGTGTCGGCCATTCATCGGGCGGAAGTGCATCCGCTCGGGCCGCCTTTTTCGACCATTTCATAATGCTGACCTCCAAACCCACGGGGAGGAAAATGTGAAACCCGCCGTAGAAAGGTCAAGCGCGACGTGACCCAATACCGCCATACGGGAAATGACTCCAATGGCGATCTGGGCGTCGAAATCCCCCATTGCCTGGACCACGTCGCGAATGGAGCCACCGCCCTGCCCGCGCATGATCGTGATCGCAGTTTCACTGGCCCCTGATTGCGCTTCATCGCGAATAGCGGCACTGTACGACAGAACCTTTAGCCACCTCATAGCCTCTTCAGCGCGCGGCGAAAGGTCGGCCTCCGTGAAAATGCGTACATTCTTTTTGTCGGACTCGTTGAGCTCGAAGGGAGGCCCCCTCCGCTCTTCCGTCGTCGCTCCGAACTGGAGCTTATGGTACTCACGCCCACCCACCGTCAGATCCACTGCAGCGTCAAAATCCAGCTCTTCCGATCCGCCTGCTCGAGGATCGTCGTCAGGTCCCAAGGTAAACGCCCGGACATCGGGGTTGGTTTCAAGAAAGATGATCCAATGCAAAAGATGGCGGTCACTGTCCAAGACCCAATCGCGGTTCGTTTTAAGGCTATAAACCAACCACAAATTTCGATTGGCTCTGCCACGTGAACGATAGGCGACTAGCACACGCTCTCGCTGCCGCGACGGCAAGGTGCGACTCTTTGGCATCGGTCCTCCACATGAAGCATGCTTTCCAGGATCCCGTCCAGGAGAGAGGCAATCCAAGTGTAGATGAGCCCACAGAGATGCGCAAAATTTAGTTCCGGCCGCAGAGGTGCGCGAAATTTAGTTCCAAAAAGTGGAACTAATTGGCGCGCATTTCGGTGAGGACGACTTCGGTGCCGCTCCCGAACGCCCACAGCACAAGGCGTCTCACATCCTGGAAAGTCGATTATTTAGTTCCACGCACTTCTCCTGGGAGGCCGTATCGAGCGGGCTTTCGACTCGTTTTGATGCGCTTTCCTTTCTGCGGCTGACGCTCGCGACGACCGAGTTTTGGCTTGAATGGCAAGAAACCGTACAGCGGCAGCTCTGTCAGCATCGTGGGCAACTTGTCGTCCAGTGAAGCTAGCGCGCCTTTGGCGTCTCTATTGATACCCGGCGGCCTTGCGGTAATGCAACTCCTACCTCGCATAGCAGTCCGCGAAGCTGGTTGACCTGCATGACGCGGATTAGGAACAGTTGCTTTTGTACGCGGTGCATGGTCAGCATCACGTGCTGGTCTTCAGTCTTGACGGCAACGACCCGCACGCTTGGACTCTGGGCCGCTTCTCAGATCGCCGCAGCTGCGTTATTCCTGTTTGATTTCACGAGCGGCCGTGCGAGCTGGGCTTCGATGAGCCGCACGTCGTGGCCAAGCCGCGTCAGGACTCGCGGCCGATGGTGCGCGCTGCCGCGCCTCCATGACCACGCGACTTACAGGCCGGTTCACGAAGAACGGCACGAGCCAGGCGCGTCTGGTCAAAATCGATTTGGGTTCTTCCGATTGGCCCAAACCGGTTCATGCTCCGGCCTGTATGTTCTGGACCAAACTTGCGGCCAAATCGAACTGTGACGCAGCACTTATAACGAGCGGCAGACTTGCTTTATGGAATGGCTGGAAAGGACCGCTAGAACTAGGCGCGGACAATAAGCTTCGCCCTCTTCTCTGATGACGGATCAGGAAGTCAAGGGGCGAGGATCCGCCACCCTCCTCCTCCAGTTATCTGCCGGGCTCGCCCGCGCAAGAAATAATCCCTTGAACTCCTGATTGACGCGCTGCTCCGCATTGACTCAGGTTTTTTGTTACCAAGCGGCGCCTGTTGTTGCTTCGGCAATTGGCTGCAAGTCGGTGCGGATGGAGCTTCCCAGATCACACCGACCGCCGTTCATGCGTCAGGCGGAAGTTTCGCCACCCGCGTCGCCGCATTCAAACCACACTGATGCCCACATCGATGTTCCCGCGCGTCGCCTTCGAGTACGGGCAAGTCTCGTGTGCTGTGCGCGCCAGCGCCTCGGCGACTTCGCGCTCCACACCTGGCAGGCTGACGTTTAGCCGAGCCTGCAGAAAGTAAGCGCCATCGGTGATGCACAGATCGACCTCGGCGTCGACGGCCGTATCGGGGGGCAGCGCGACCTTCATCTTCGCGGCCGCCAATCCCATTGCGCCGATGAAACAGGCGGACCAGCCGGCCGCGAACATCTGCTCGGGATTCGTCCCGCCGCCCGTTGATCCTGGTGCCGCGAGTCTGACGTCGAGGCGTCCGTCGGAACTGCGCGATGCGCCGTCGCGTCCACCCGTCGTGTGGGTCTTGCCCGTGTACAACACTTTGTCGATTCGAGACATGATGAATTCCTTGCCGTAGCGGCTCAGTGATGCGAATAGGTGGAAACAGTATCCCGGACGGTGAGCCGGAAACCCGACTGCGATGTCGTATCGGACATACCGCCGAACGCTCGGTTACTGTAATCGGCGCCGCCCTGATCTATGACGATAGGTTCAGCTTCCGCGATAGAGCGTGCGGAGACTCGCGAGCTGACCATCCTGCTGCGCCCGCATCAATTCGTGGCGCACGTCGGCACGCGTCTTCGGCGACGCGCCGATTCGGCTCGTACCGGATTGCTCCGTCTGCGCGACAGCGGAGGTCGTGGCGCTCTCGGCGGCCTGAGCTATGCCCGAAACAGCGAATGCTGCAAAAGCTAAAGCTACGATCGAAGTTTTCATGCTGTTCTCCTTGAAACGATTAATGGTGGTAAAACGCCCGGAACACATCGGTTGGATGGCAACTCGGCGCGCTCCGTCGTTAATATTTTCAGCGCGCCGACGCATCTGACGTGTGTCGTGAACCGGGCGTTTTGCAAGACTGTGTATCCGCGGTTCCGTGGATTCATTTCAATCCGGAAAGCTGCGTACGCCGCACAATTTTTGCGCGAGCAACTGCCTGCTCGCCGCCGCGGGCGGCTCGTTTTTGCCTTCGCCGAAATCAGCAAGGATCACGTGTCCCTGCTCGTCGATAAAGTAGAAGCGACCAGATACCAGGCGCTTGATGTCACTAACCTGCTGAGATGTGGGCTCCTGGCGCCGGTTGCTGCCACGAATTCGTGCTAGAGCAACCGGCGGAACCTCACTGTTGTCGGCGCACCTGTCTGAACGCCGCGCGGAGCTCCTGAGCAAAAAGCTGCGGTTGTTCCCACGCTGCGAAGTGGCCGCCCTTGTTCACCTCATGGAAATAGCTGAGATTGTGATAGCTGCGCTCGGTCCAGCTCCGTGGCGCCCGATAGATCTCGCCGGGAAAAACCGTCACTGCGACCGGGACGGAAATATCGGCGGTCTTCTGTTCCACGGCGTTGAAGTTGTTGTTGTTGTTCTCCCAGTAGAGCCGCCCCGACGAGGTCGATGTGTTCGTGACCCAGTACAACGTGATGTCGTCGAGCATCTCATCCCTGGTGAGTGAGCGCTCGGGGTCGCCGCCGCTATAGGTCCAGGCCGCGAACTTGTCGTACATCCAGGCCGCCTGACCGGCGGGTGAATCAGCCAGGCCGTAGCCCTCGGTTTGCGGGCGAGTGACCATCATGGCGGCATAGCCGCCGCCCTTTTTGTAGAGGTTGGCGAGCGATTCGTACGCGGCCTTTTCCACCTCGGACAGCCCGGCCGGCGCCGGTTCGCCACTGTTTAGCGCCTTCGCGACCTCCGGTGGCACCGTCGCAGGCATATTGACGTGAATGCCCAGCAGCCCTGCCGGCGCCTGACGCCCCATCGCATCCGCCACCACCGATCCCCAATCGCCGCCTTGAGATACATACTGCTTGTATCCCAGACGCTTCATCAGCACATCCCACGCCCGCGCTATGTGATCGGGACCCCAGCCGACGCCAGTGGGTTTGCCGGAGAAGCCATAGCCGGGCATCGAGGGGATGACGACATCGAAGGCGTCCTCCGCACGGCCGCCATAAGCCATAGGATCGGTGAGTGGACCGATGGCCTTTTCAATTTCCAGAGGCGAGCCTGGCCATCCGTGAGTGACGATCAGCGGCAGCGCGTTCGGGTGACGGGACTTCACGTGGATGAACTGGATATCGACGCCGTCGATCGTGGTCACGAACATCGGCAGGGCATTCAGCCTGGCCTCCGTCTTACGCCAGTCGTAGTCGGTTCCCCAGTAGTGCACCAGTGCCTGAATCTTCGCCTCCTGCACGCCCTGGGATTGATCGGCGACGGTTTCCTTGTCGGGCCACCGGGTGGCCGCGATTCGGCGGCGCAGGTCGACGAGTGTTTCGTCTGGAACGTGAACGTAGAAAGGACGGATCGAGTCGTCTTCAGCCGCTGCGTGTGGTATCGCCGAAGGCTGTTCCGCCGCCGGAACTGCATGGGCGCAACTGAAGCCAGCGGCCAGGAACAGGCCGAGTACGGCCGCGGCTGAAGAGAACGCGCTGCGCCGGGTCGGCGCCGTCGAAACTATAGGCATGGTGATACTCCTTGAAAAAGGATGTGCGGCCTTGCGCGCTCGCGGTTACGGGCGCCGTTTCCGTATCGCATCGATACCGCTTGCATTCGCGCGATCGTGTCTATGCGCCCTCGACGGTCCTTTCGTTAGCGGTGTAGCGGCGTGCGGGCGTGTTGGTCGACAGTTCCGGCAACATTGCCTGGCGCGCGGCTTCGAAGGCATCCCACTTCGCGCCGTCGTGCAGGGACGGAATCGTGACGAGCTCGCCCTGATCGAAGCCGCTGAGCGCCGCGTCAACCATGTCGCCTGCGGACATGACGATGGCCGGATTCAGGTTCTCGAGCGGCAAGCCGCCGGTCTGCCAGAAATCGGTGGCCGTGGCGCCGGGCAGCACCGCCTGTACCTTCACACCCTTGATGGCGAGCTCGTGATGCAGCGACTGGCTGAACGCAAGCACGAAGGCTTTGGTGCCGCCATACACGCCATTCAGGCGCTCCGGCGCGATGCTGACGATCGACGAGATGTTGATGATCGCGCCCGAGCCACGCGAGACGAAGCCCGGCACCGCGGCGTACGTGAGGCGGGTGAGCGCGGTAACGTTCAGATCGATCATCCGCGTCATGGCCTCGACATCGCTGTCGAGCAACGGCGTATGCGTGCCGACACCCGCGTTGTTCACGAGCAGCACGATGCTCGCGTCTTCCGCCAGTTTCGCTTCCAACGTGGCGCGTGAAGTTGGATCATTGAGATCGGCGTCGATTATCTCGACGGACCGGCCCGTTTCGTTGGCGATGCGCTCGGCGAGACTCACGAGCCGGTCGCGGCTGCGCGCAACGAGAATCAGATCGTAGCCACGTTTTGCGAGCCGCTCGGCATAGACCGCGCCGATACCCGTGGATGCACCCGTAATGAAAGCTGTACCCTGATGTGCCTGCGTCATGATGTACTCCTGTTGGACGTTCGCTGGTGATTGCGTGAGGCAATTGTGGTCCGGATTGACGCCGACGCAAATGACGTATATGGTCGTGATTTAGGACATCTCGCCGCCACGGATGTTTGACCTGATAAACAGCGGAGGGCCGACATGCATCGGATCGGATATTTGTTGAGCGATGGCTTCCAGGTGATGGCGCTCGCGTCACAGTCGGTTTTCGAATACGCGAACGTTGCGGCGGGCGAAACGTTCTACCGGATCGAAAACTTCTCGGTAGCTGGCGGCGAGGTGCGCTCCTCGCTCGGCATGTCAGTCGTCACGCGTGCGCTCGGGGTGCGCGCCGCGATCGACACGTGGATCGCGGCGGGTGTCAGCGCGCCACTCACCTCGCCTCCGCCAGCCGAAATGCTCGCATTCCTGCGCAAGGCGGCTACGCGGGCGCGACGCATTGCCGGCATCTGCACGGGCGGGTTCGTGCTGGCCGAAGCGGGGCTGCTTGCGAACCGGCGCGCGACGACGCATTGGGCCCATGCGCGCGACATGATGAGCCGGTTTCCGGATATCCACGTCGAAGAAGATCGTATTTACATTGTCGATGGGCCGATCTGGACATCGGCGGGGATGACTGCGGGGCTTGACCTCGCGCTTGGGATGGTCGAGAAGGATCTCGGCGCCGACGTGGCGCGTTCGGTCGCGCACAAGCTCGTGATGCATCAGCGGCGCGCGGGCGGCCAGTCGCAGCATTCGGAAATGCTCGACCTGGCACCCAAATCCGACCGCATCCAGGAGGCGCTGAACTATGCGCGCAAGAACCTGAGGCTGCCGCTCACCGTCGAGGAACTCGCGGGTACGGCGCATCTGAGCCCGCGGCAGTTCAGCCGGGTGTTCACCTTGGAGACCGGACAGTCGCCCGCGAAGGCGATCGAAGGGCTGCGGCTCGAAGCCGCGCGGCTGATGATCGAGAAGAGTCGGCACTCGCTGGAAGTGATCGCAACAGAGACGGGGTTTCGCGATCGTCGGCATATGCGCGAAGCGTTCATTCGCGGGTTTGGCCTACCGCCGCAGGAGGTGCGGCGTGAGGCTCGCGCCGGTGATCGGATCGGTGTCTAGCCTTAAGTGCGTCACATAATTAGTTGCGCGCTCTATTGCCGTACCAGGAAGAGAGCCATCGTTGCATGAGCCTTAGTCCAAGCAGGATGCGCAACGTAGTAATGGAATCAGGAACGTGGCGTTGAGCGCGCTGGACTGCTCCGGGGGATGTAATCCGAGGAAAGGGCAGGCAGCGCGCGTTCAAGGAAGTTTTTTTATCCCGTCCATCCGATTGCATTCGGAGTCGTTGAGCCATCAGAAACCCAAGTGTCGCCTCTTCGCGGGCGATAATGAGAGAGTATTTGAGCGGCTCCGGATCGCCATCAGGCCATTCGATAAGCAGCCATTCTTCATCGCGAACGGTGCTTCGCCCATAGTCGCGATGTGCAGGACGAACCCGTACGGCGGCAAAGCGCGAGGAAAGTGCTGCGTTGCTGCCTTCTCGCCAGGTTACGGGAGCTATCGACTTTCGAGGCCCAAAAAAGCGCGCGTGATGGCGTCTCAGCGTTCCGCGCTGACTGGTACTACCAAAAGCCGGTTACCGTACGAGGAACCCATAAGTCAGAGGGTCACGCTCGTCCACAATCCAATTCGCAAAGCCGCAAACGAAAGCGTTGCCTTCGACCTCGGGGATGACGGCCCTGAAATCGCCCACAGTCGTCTCGCTCAGCACCCGTCCTTTGAATACCGTGCCAATGATGGACTCGTTCACGAGCGTGTCGCCCTTTCCCAACTTACCGCGCAGATACAGCTGAGCGACGCGTCCGCCGGTACCGGAGCCGGTCGGTGAACGGTCCACTTCGCGGTCGGCGAATACGCAGCAGTTGGCTTGCGTGGCACCCTCGCCCCGCGGTGAGTTAGCGATAATGGTCCCGTAGATATGATTGATTTCAGGGATATCAGGGTGCACGACGGGGAACGCCTTGTTCGCAGCCTCCTTTACCTCCGCTCCAAAACGAATGAGTTCTTCCACCGACGATTCACGAATTTCAAGTCCGTGTGGTTGACCGTCGGTGTAAAAGTAGAATGCACCGCCGAACGCAATGTCGCCAGTCACCGAACCGAACGACGGCGTCTCGACGGTCACGTCCTGTTTCCAGATAAAGGACGGCACATTGACGAAACGGACATTGCCCGCGTGCTCGCCGTCCCATTGAACGAACGCTTCGATGAAGCCACACGGTGCATCGATACCGATGCGTGTCTCTGGTACCTGACGTTGCACCCAGCCCAGTTCGACCGCTGCTGTCGACAGCGCGATGACACCATGACCGCAGTGGTCGCTGTAACCCTCGTTGTGCAGGAAGATGATGCCGAAATCCGCGTTCGGGCTCACTGGTTCCGTCAGGTAACCACCGTACATATCGGCATGCCCACGCGGTTCGAACATCAGGGCCCGGCGGATACCGTCGGCGTTCTCCTTCAGCCATGCACGTCGCTTGACGATAGTGTCGCCAGGCAGGCGCGGCAAACCGCTGGTGACAATGCGGAATGCTTCACCGCCGGTGTGAACTTCAACAGTCGAGATGGTGCGCGTGATTTTCATGTTTGCTTCGCTGAAATCTGTGGATGTCCTGCTTTTCCTCGCTTTACGGGGACGGCGGCGATTCAAATCGACGCTACTGACACATCAGCGCCGACTTGACAGGCGTTTGAGTCGAGCGCTGAACGTGCTACCCGGCACGCGGCCAGGTCCCAGGCAGCACAGCCAACGCTTTTGAACAGAATCGGCGCACTCGGCTTCGGCTCGCCAGCTAGTGCCTTGGCAAGCGGAGAAACTGAGGCCCAGTCGACTCTGGCCTGGATAAGGTCGCCCGCTTCATGCGTTGCGCCGACAGGGTCATCTACAACTACGAAACTTCCGCCGACGGTTTCCTTGCCGATTTCCGCTGCGTCTGCCGTGAAAGCGCCGACCCCGACGACGAGACGGCCCGGTCGCGCCGGCAACGTGTAGACCGGAGACTTGCTCGTTGTCAACGTGATGACGACTTCAATGCTGTCGGGAATCACATCGCCATCAAGGACAGACAGGTTCGGTGCTACCGACCGGGTCCGCGCCACGAAGGCCTCCGCGACGGCCGGCGAGGTGCCCTTTGTGAACAGTTTGGCTTCCGGGAAGGAGGCCGCGAGAGCTTCCGCGTGGTTGGCCGCCTGTTTCCCGGTGCCCATGATGAGAATTTCGCGGGGAGCCATGCCATGCAGGGTCTGGATGCCCAACACAGTGACCGCTGCCGTTCGCCGCCCGGTCACGGTCGGGCCGTCGAGCACGAACAACATTTCCCCGGTGTGCGCGTCGCATGCGATGACCTGACCATGGATGGTCGGAAGCAGGCGCTTTCCGTTCGAAGGACACACGGTCACCAACTTATGGATGGCGATGTCTTTAGCACTGGCAGGCATCGATAACATCAGGCCGCCGTCCTGCATCGGAATGGCCAGTCGCTCAGGACTCACGATGTGTCCCGCGCCGTATTCGATGATGGTCTCCCGAAGAACGCGCACCAGCGAGGGATAGTCCAGCAGCGCAGCTGTTGCGTGGGCGTCGAAATTTCGGGTGCCGGGAGAGGTCATGTTCGGGTCCGCCTTTGGAGGGGTGGGCGCGACCGATGCCGCGCGCCAGCAGTTCACTCTGCGATTGGCTCGAGCAGTCGGCCGGCTTCCTTCATACACACTCCAGCCTTGATGACCACGGGAATGTGTTCGCCTTGCCCCAGCAGAAGTGAAATGTCCTCAATCGGGTCACCGTCGACCACGATGAGATCAGCCACGGCTCCGACGGCGACCGTTCCCCGCACGCCTGCTTCACCCGTGATTTCGGCGGCAACGCAGGTTGCCGACCGGATGGCCTCGACGTTGCCGACGATTTCTGCCCGAACCGCGAACTCGTCGGACTGGAAGGTGTGCAGCTCGCCCAGCATGTCTGAGCCGAACCCGACCTTCACGCCTTCGCGCGCCATCAGCGCAAGTGCCTGCCGGCCGACGGAGCGTGCTCCCTCAATCTTTGCGAGCGATTCAGCGGGGAAACCAAGCGCGGGACCTTGTTCAATGAGACGGTCGAGAGTGGCGATCGTGGGCACAACCGCGACGCCGCGCTCCGCCAGCAGACGGGCAGTCTCCTCGTCGATAAGGTTTCCGTGCTCGATACATTTCACCCCGCACTCGACGGCGCGCCGGACGGCACGAGCGGTGTAGGCATGCGCCATCACGTACGTCCCGGCAGCCTCCGCTTCCTGAACCGCGGCACGGATTTCATCTTCCGAATACTGGGTGTTGGTGATGGGGTCGTTGGGCGAAGCGACACCGCCGGACGCCATTATCTTGATTTGGGAGGCCCCTTTGAGGAGTTCTTCGCGTACTGCCAGGCGCATCGCCTCGACACCATCGACCACCCGGGCAATCGCTCCCTGACGTCCCAGACACCCACAGGCATCGTCAAGCTTGTCATTGCGCTGACGGAAGTCGCCGTGCCCACCGGTCTGCGATAGCGCCTTGCCCGAAGACAGGATGCGCGGGCCCCAAAGCACGCCGCTGTTGACAGCATCGCACATTGCAAAGTCAGCGCCGCCTGCATCACGAACGGTGGTGAACCCACGATTCAGCATGCCGCGCAGAATCGGCAACGTTTTAAGCGCAGCCAGGAAGTTTGGCATCATCGCGTTAGCGCCCAGATTCGCATTTGACGCGACGACGTGGACATGCAGGTCGATGAAACCCGGCAAGACGGTGCGCCCGGGAAGGCTCATTCTGCGGGCATCGACAAACGACGACGGTATCTGTCCTATTGCCGCAATCCTCCCGTCGGCGATGCAGACATTGACGTTTGTCTGGCGTTTCTTCGTTGCAGGGTCGAAAACGTTGACCCCTTCGATTACCAACATGTTCATCTGAATTTCCTCAAGCCTGGTATGGCTTTGTCAGCAAGATGCCGAGCAGGCTAACTACCGCGGCGAAGATAATGTAATAAGACGCAGACTCGGCGTCACCCGTGTGTTGGGTGAGCCAGGTGATGATGAAAGCGGCAAAGCCACCGAAGATGGTCACTGCGCCGTTGTAGGCCAAAGACAATCCGGTCGCACGGACGCGGCTCGGGAACATTTCCGTGAAGAGAGCCAGAATCGGGCCGGTGTATGCAGCAATCAGCACGCCGAAAATCGCCTGGAAGGTCAGCAGCGTGGCAAGGTCGGGCGATTTAATCAGATGAGAGAACAGTGGATAGCTGGCAACCAGAATAACGAGCGCAGCAACCGACAGGACCCGCCGCTTGCCGACCTTATCCGACAGTGCCCCGAACACGGGCGCCATGACCATCAGCACGACACCGCTGACGACGCCCGACGTGAAGCCCTCGCGCTGGGTCATGTGCAGATACTTCACAACATAAGTCGGGATGTAGAACAGGATGACGTACGTGCAGACGGTCCACAGTACGACCATCAGCAGGCTGGAGAGCACCTGGCGGGGATACTCGCGAATGACGTCACGCAGCGGCGTGTTGGTGTGGCGCTTCTCCGATACGAACTCGGGCGTTTCCTCGATTTTCAGCCGAATGTAGTATCCAACCGGAGCCACCAGCATGCCGATGAAAAACGGAATACGCCATCCCCATGCGGTCAGCGAATCAGCCGACATGCTCGACGTGATGAGCGTACCGGTAAGGCTGCCGATGACCACGGCGAAACCGATACTCGTCTGAATCCAGCTCGAATAGAAAGCACGACGTTTAGCTGGAGCATGCTCGGTAAGGAACGCGGTAGCGCCGCCCATTTCACCGCCAGCGGACAGCCCCTGCAGCAATCGCGCGATGACGATAAGACACGGCGCGGCGATGCCGATAGACTGGTATGTAGGGGCGAAAGCAATGATGCCCGAGCCGAGCGCCATGATGAGCATGGCGAGCGACAGCGCCCGCTTGCGCCCCACCCTGTCGCCGTAGATGCCGAACGCGATGCCGCCGAGGGGTCGCATCACGAAGCCAACCCCAAAGGTCGCCAGTGATAGCAGCAGCGACGTTGTCTCGTTGCCTGCGGGGAAAAATAACTTACCGATGGTTGCTGCGAAGAATGCGTACCCGGAAAAGTCGAACCATTCCAGACCGCTGCCAATGACAGTGGCGAAAATCGCCTTCCGGCGCGTCACAGTCCTCGTGGGCGGCACGCCCACCAGTACGCCATTTGATGCACTCGTTGCCATTTAGACCTCTCTGGATTGTCGCTTTGCGGGGCGTGCGTTCGCGATTCGTCACGCAACCAATGTAATTTTTGGCGTGGCGACCGCATAACGCTAAATTCGCAAACGCGCTTGCAAAAAACGCAACCGCATCCAGAGGCTTGCAACGGGGTTCGTCAGGAAGCGGGTGTCTGGCTGACTACCCACTCGCGGAACCGACGGGCGGCAGGTGTTTCCGCACGCTCTGATGGCCAGGTGACAAAGTATGAGCCGCCCATGGTGGCGTGGGAGTCCGATGCCCTGACGAGCGCGCCGTGCTCAAGGAGCGGGTCGATAACCCGGTTCCAACCGAGCGCGACGCCCTTGCCATGCGTCGCGAGCTGCACAATGAGTGGGTAGCTGTTGGCAATGATGGTTTGATTGAGCGCTGGTCGTTCAAGCCCAGCCTGTTCGAACCAGGTGTGCCAGGACATCCAGCTACGTTCCGCGTCCTCAAGAACAAGTAGCGTGCAGGACAGCAGTTCCACTGGCTTCAGTTTGCGCCCATCAAGATAGGTCGGCGAACAAACCGGAAAGACCTCTTCGTCGAAGAGCTTCCGTATGTGCGTTCCGGGAACCTCGGGGTTGCGCAGATAGAAAATGCCTACGTCGTATTCAGCTGGCGAGACGGCTCCAAAGTGGTCCCGCACGATGATGCGCAGGTCCACATCGGGATTCGCGTCGATAAACGAGCCGATTCTGGGCGCGAGCCAGAATACCGAGATGCCCGCTGTGCAGGACACCGTGAGACGAGACTTGACGACGCGAGCCATCAGACTTGAGGTAACGCTAGTGCATAGTTCCAACATGCGCCGCACGTCCACCGCATAGGTCTCCCCTGCCGGCGTGAGCCTTAGGGTGTTGTGCTCCCGCACGAACAGCCGGCGTCCCAGGAATTCTTCGAGTTGAGATATCTGGCGGCTCACAGCACTGGTGGACAGGTTCAGTTCCTGCCCCGCGCGAGTGAAGCTCAGATAACGGGCGCTAGCTTCGAATGCTTGCAGACATGCCAGTGGAGGTAACGGAGAGAGAGCCATGGCGTGCGGCGGACTGTCCTGGTAGTAGTAGAGCAGCAGGATAGCCCAACAACGTCGGCCGATGGGCCGTGAGTGTCCTCGGATAGTCTCACGGCCGTACGACCGTCGCCTCTAGATATAGACTCGAACGCTTTGTCAAACTAACCGAACGTGCCGCGAGGTCACAGGGCGGGTCCGTTGCTCAGAAATCAGTGGATGGAATTCGGTTAAAGGCCGGTGAAAAGACGCCACGATTCGAACCTCGCTGCCGGCGAAGAATGCTGGCGAGCAGCGCGCCGACTCCAAACTCCCACGGCGCAATGCGATGCGAATAGTTGACCGTGTTGACGAGCGCACCGAATCGCGGGCTCGATATCGTCACGGTATCGCCGATCTGATGCGTGAATCCTTGCCCCGGCACATTACGATCGGCGCTCGGTGCAAACAATGTCCCGAGATAAAGCATCATTCCGTCCGGGTATTGATGGTGAGAACCCATCGCCTGCGCAACGAGTTCTGACGGGTCCCGGCTGATGCGTTTCATGGAACTTGCCCCTGTCAGAACATATCCATCCGTTCCTTCTACGCGCAGCGAAAGCTCCGCAGCCCGAACATCATCGAGACCGAATGTACTGTCGAAGAGGCGAATGAACGGGCCAATCGAGGCCGACGCGTTGTTATCCTTCGCCTTACCGAGCAACAGTGCACTGCGGCCTTCGAAATCCCGAAGATTGACGTCATTGCCAAGCGTGGCGCCGACGATTTCCGCCCGGCTGGTCACCGCCAGCACGATTTCAGGCTCCGGGTTATTCCACTGCGAATTTTCGTGGATTCCGATTTCGCTGCCGGTACCGACGGCGGACATGGGCTGCGCTTTCGTGAAGATTTCCGCATCGGGACCGATGCCGACTTCCAGATACTGCGACCACATTCCTTCCTGAATAAGTACTTGGCGCACCGCCTCAGCTTCCGCAGACCCTGGGCGAACGCTTGCGAGCCGATCGCCCAGCACGGACATGACACGCGCGCGCACTTCATCGGCCCGGCTCGCGTCGCCTCCCGAGCGCTCCTCGATCATCCGCTCCAGAAGGCTTTCGACGAACGTCACACCGCTCGCTTTGATCGCCTGAAGGTCACATGGCGCGATAAGCCAAGGGGTGGACGGATCGCGTCGATCGAAGGCCGAATTGGCAAGAACCGCGTCCAGTGTCGCCAGCTTCGGCAGGCTCGCGGCGGCCTCCTCCAGCCGAAGGCCGATTCCTGGTTGCTCAAGCAGCGTGCTGGTCGTCAGCGCGAACGACGACACATCCACCAGTTCGCCACCTATAACGGCAACAGGACGCGGCGCGCCGATATCAGGGCACCACGCGCGCCCCACGAGCACAGCGTGTTCCAGATCGTCAGGCAGCGCGGATCGGTCATTCAATGGCATCTATCTTTCTCCAACCTGGTATGGGTCATTGCTGAGCATCAACGCGGTGCACGCTCTACTTATGCCGGACAACGGCGGCTCACATAATTGCGCTGATTTGCCAGGGGACGAATTCGTTTTGTCCGTAACCGTGCTGCTCGCTACGGGAACGTTTCCCGGAGGCCACGTCGAGCAGCAGCTGGAACAGCACCGCGCCGAGTTGCTCGATCGTTGCGCTCCCTTCCAGCACTTCTCCGCAGTTCAGGTCCATGTCGTCGGACTGACGTTGCCAGAGTGCGGTGTTTGTCGCGAGCTTTACCGACGGCGAGGGCGCGCAGCCGTAAGCCGAACCGCGTCCCGTCGTGAAGCAGATCAGGTTCGCACCGCCCGCGACCTGTCCGGTAGCCGACACCGGGTCGTAGCCAGGCGTGTCCATGAACACCAGGCCGCGCGCCTTAACCGGCTGGGCGTATTGGTACACCTCGACGAGATTCGTCGAACCTGCCTTTGCGATGCCGCCCAACGATTTCTCGAGGACGGTCGTCAAGCCGCCGGCCTTATTGCCCGCCGACGGATTGTTGTTGATCTGCGCCCCTTGCCGCTGCGCGTACGCTTCCCACCACCGGATGCGATCGACCAGCTTCTGTCCCACTTCGGGCGTTACCGCACGGCGGGTCAACAGGTGCTCGGCGCCATAAATTTCCGGCGTCTCCGAGAGAATCGCAGTACCGCCCTGCCGCACGAGCAGGTCGACGGCTGCACCCAGCACGGGATTGGCCGTGACGCCCGAATATCCGTCCGACCCACCGCATTGAAGGCCGATGGTGAGATGACTTGCCGAAACCGCTTCCCGCTTGACGTCATTCGCGTAGGGCAGCATCTGCCGAACCAGTTCGATACCCTTTGCAATTGTCAGGGTCGTGCCACCGGTGTCCTGAATCGTGAAGGTTCGCAAGCGGTCATGTTCTTTGAGCCCCTGGGTTTCGAGCAGCCGGGAAATCTGGTTCGTTTCGCAGCCCAGGCCGATGACCAGCACGCTCGCGAAGTTGGGATGGCACGCATAGCCGCCAAGCGTGCGCTGCAGGATCGCGAGACCGTCGCCTTCGGAGTCAATGGCGCAACCGGAACCATGGGTGAGCGCGACGACGCCGTCGACATTCGGAAACGCGGCCAGCGCATGCGGACGAATGTCGCGGCGGAAATAGTCGGAAATGGCTCGCGCGACCGTGGCCGAGCAATTCACCGAGGTAAGGATGCCGATGTAATTACGCGTAGCCACACGGCCGTCTTCGCGCAAAATGCCCCGAAATGTCGCGGGCTCAGTTGAAGGGACACTGGCACGCACGCCCTGACTGAATGCGTAGTCACGGGCGAATTCGCCCATCGCAAGGTTATGCGTATGAACGTGCTGCCCCGCGCGGATCGGCTGACTCGCAAAGCCGATGATCTGGCCGTAACGGTGTACCGCTTGACCCTCACCGATGTCGCGTGTCGCCACTTTGTGACCGGGCGGGATCAATCCCGAGACCGTCACCGCTTCCACATCCAGCACCGTGCCGGACACAAGCTGATCGAGGGCGACGACGACATCGTCAGCGGGATTGAGCCGAATGACGCGAACCGGCCTGAGCGCGGTCGATGCGACGGACTTGTCCGCAACAGGGGACGACATGGAACGACTCCTTCGTTTCTCAACGTGACGACATTTTCGGGGCCGGCTGCGCGACGTCGTGTGACGCGCCGTGCAGCCGTGTTCAAACGACGTTTCAGCCAGCGCTCCACGGCGTCTTGCAGCGTGTGTACTCCAGTTGATAGAGCGTGGCGTGCGGCGCAACCGCAGCGGCCCCGGGCAAAGCAGCGAGTCCGGCAAGGAAAGCGTCCACTGCTGTGCGGACATAGTCGGCGCGGCATCCTTCGATCATCACGATCCATGTCGGCACCTCGGTGCCTTCCGAACGCGCCTTCTTCTCGGCAGTTTCCACCTTGCTGACGGCCTCATCGGCCAGACACAGGTGCACGCCCGTGATGCCGGGCCGGTCGGCGAGCGGCGGCAAGACCTGTTGACGCAATCCCTTCACGACATCGGCCCGCGCCGCCGAAGGCACGTCGAAGCGCACCGTCATGAGATTGGCGCCCTGCCCCACGCCGTCGGAGTACGCCACATGGCAGATCGAGCGGGCCACGCTGCGAAACGAGGCGACGACCTGCTTGGTCCACGGCGTCGGTGAATTCAGCCGAAGCAGGTAGTCCTGCGCGCCGAGCACCTCCACGGTGTCGGCTTCATACAGATTGAAGTACTCGGGGCCCTCATCCAGCGCAATGTAGCGCCGGCCGCGCCTGAACCCAGGAATCCCGGCGCGTTCCGGCATGTGCTCGCGGTTGTGCCACTCGTAGAATTCATCCTTCGCTTCCGGCAGCAGGTCATGCCAGATTGTCACGACGCCCGTTCCAGCAAGGCTCATATCTCCTCCTCCTACAGATCGAATTGTTTTATCGTGCCAACGGATATTCGCCACGGCCCCATGCCGTGCCAAGCGAATCCGCATACCGCACGACCTTCTGTCTCTGCTCGCCGAGTCCGCTGCCGCCGAGGGTCATGGTGTCGCCCGCTTTCAGAAAGACGGGCGGCTTCTGACCGAGGCCGACACCGGGAGGCGTCCCGGTAATAATGACGTCGCCAGCCATCAGTGGCATGAAGCGGCTGAGATACGCCACGATATGCGCGACGTTAAAAATCATCGTGCGTGTGTTGCCCGTCTGACGACGTGTGCCGTTGACGTCGAGCCACAGGTCGAGCACCTGCGGGTCGGGCACTTCATCACGCGTTACGAGCCACGGGCCGAGCGGCGCAAAAGAGAAGCCGCTTTTGCCCTTGGTCCACTGGCCTTCGCGTTCGAGCTGATACGCGCGTTCGGAAACGTCATTGGCAAGGCAGTAACCCGCCACATGATCGAGCGCGGTAGCTTCATCGATCTGCCAGGCGGGTTTGCCGATCACCACGCCCAGCTCGACCTCCCAATCCAGCTTTTGCGCGTCTGCCGGCAAGATGACCGGATCGTTCGGACCGCTGATCGAACCCGTATGCTTGTTGAACACGACGGGTTCCCGCGGAATCGGCGTATCGGTTTCGGCGGCATGGTCGGTGTAGTTGAGACCAATGCACACGAGGTTACGGACATTGCCGATACAGGCGCCGAGGCGCATGCCCGCTTCCACCACGGGCAGGCGGTTCAGATCGAGTTCGCTCAGCTTCGCAAGGGCGGCAGGCGAAACAGTCGTTCCGTCGATGTCGTCGACGGCGCCGGTCAGATCGCGGATCGCGCCACTCGAATCGATGACACCGGGATGCTCGTGACCAGGCTGGCCGAAACGGACGAGACGCATTTGAAGACTCCTATCAAGACAAAAAAAGTATCGGCAACGTGCCGAGATCACCGAAGCCGATATGCAACTCACAACCAATCGGCAACTCGAGCACGCCCGCGTAAGAGCCCGTGATCACCGCCTGGCCGGCATGCAACCCAAGGCCGCGGACGCGGAGAAAATTGACGAGCCACACGATCGGCGCGAGCACGCTGCGATCAGGGTGGCGGCCAGCAAAACTGACCGTGTCGTGTCCGGCGCGAGTCAGACTGACGGTGAATTCGATCGGGAGATCGGCCGGCGTCGCGCCCTCGGGCAATTGAACGCGCGGCCCAATGACAAGACCAGCGTTGAACAGACCGTCTGCCAGCAATTCAGGAAACGTCAGCGCCTCCGGATGCGCATAGCGACTGGCCAGCAGTTCGAGCGCGAGGTGAACATTCCCGAGAGCGTCGAGCACCTCGGCTTCGCCATACGCTTCGCGCCGTGGAGGCAGATCGCGAGCCAGCAAACAGGCGAGTTCAGGCTCTGCCCTTACCAGGGACTGCCCAGGCATCGCGCGAATGCGGCATTGGGCGCCTCGATGAATGACGGCGTCGTAGATTGGCGCAGCGATGAGTTTGCCCGCCGGCGGCAGCGCACATTTCCACGCGCCAGCCTGCCGGCCGAGCTGATCGCCCACCTGTTGCTGGATCGCGAAACCCTCGTCCAGATTCGCGGGGCGCAGCTCGATGGGAAGGCGCTCCGCGAGCGTGCCTTGCCGGCGCGCCGCGACGAGGACACGTGCTGCGCGTTCATCGAACGCGGTGAGTCGCTCGAGAGCCTGAACTGCGCCCGGCGCGTTCATGCCGCCTCGCTCGCATGCGCACCGACGCTCTGGCGCGGCCATACGGCACCCAGCTTCGCGGACGCTTCCTGCAGTAGCGAGTAAAAGGCGTCGTAACGCTCCGGCTGAGCCCGCATGACAGGTCCCGCAATACTCATGGTGCCGACCACCGCACCGTCAGTCAGCGAACGCACCGGCACAGCCAGAGCCACGACGCCCGGCTCGGCCTCTTCAACGACAAGTCCGTAGCCACGCTGCCTCGTCCGCTCCAGTTCCGGAATCAACTGCTCGACGCTGGTGATCGCCTTCGGCGCACAGGCGCCGCTGGCGGCCGCTTTGCCGAGCCCACCGCGCAATGCGCGTTCAATCGCCTCGTCGTTGGACATGGTCGCGAGCCATACCTTGCCGTTGGCCGTGGCATGCAAGACGATGGGCTTGTCCATTGACGGCGAATACATCAGGCCGGGCGCCGCACCCTGGGACGATGCCAGCCACGCAAGTGTTCCCTCGTTGACAACGGTCAACCGGACCAGCTCGCGGCATTGAGCGGCGACTTCATCGAGGATGGGCTGCACCAGACCCGGCAGACCGAGCCCGTGCAGGTACCGCTGGCCCAGCAAGGACAGCTTCAATGTCAGACGGTATTGGGACGTCTGTTCATCCTGTTCCGCCCAACCCTGCTCGCAGAGTTGCGCGAGCACCCGGTGGGCGGGCCCTTTTTCGAGCTCGAGTTCCGCGGCGATGTCAGACATACGCATCCATCGTGCTTCTCTTGCGAGCAACTCGATCGCCTGTAGCGACCGATCAACTGCACCCTTGACAACTCTCATAATTGACGTAACATGATTCTTAATGGAACGGTGTTACAACAATAGACAACCAACACCGGAAAGTCAATCAAAACGGAGACGAGTGATGAAACTGAACACCCCGCTTGAGCCTCACGGCAAGCGCCAGTCGAAGAAAGCCGCGGCCAGCGGGTGGATCGGCTCAGCACTGGAGTATTACGACTTCTTCATCTACGCGACCGCGGCGGCGTTGCTGTTCCCGCAGCTCTTCTTTCCGTCGAACAACCCGACGGTCGCCATCATTGCGTCGCTGGCGACCTATGGTGTCGGCTATATCGCCCGGCCGTTGGGCGCTGTCGTCCTCGGGCACTGGGGCGACCGCCACGGCCGCAAGACGGTGCTGATTCTCTGCATGTTCCTCATGGGCTTCTCGACGATGGCCGTCGGGCTCCTGCCAACGTATCAGCAGGTGGGGATCTGGGCTCCGGTGCTGCTCGTGGTTCTGCGCCTCATCCAGGGCTTCGCGGTCGCTGGAGAAATCTCCGGCGCCAGTTCGATGATTCTGGAACACGCACCGTTCGGGCGGCGTGGCTACTTCGCGAGCTTTACCCTCCAGGGGGTCCAGGCGGGACAGCTCCTCGCGGCAGCGATCTTCCTGCCACTCGCGCGTTTCATGCCCAAGGACCAGTTCACCGCCTGGGGCTGGCGAATCCCGTTCCTGCTCAGCATCGTCGTTCTCATTGCGGGTTACATCATTCGCCGCGAAGTTGACGAGACCCCGGCCTTCACCGAGGAGCGCGCACACGGTGAAGTTCCCGTCTCGCCGGTCGTCGAAGTGCTCCGGCAGAACTGGGGCGATATCGCGCGCGTGCTCTGCATGGCGCTTACCGCGGTGATCGCCGTTGTCGCCTCAGTCTTCGGCGCCGCCTACGCGGTTCAGCCGGCGTATGGCATCGGCTTTCCTCCCGGCGTGTATCTGTGGATTCCTGTTCTGGGTAATATCTCCGCGGTGATTCTGATTCCCTACGTCGGCAACCTCTCAGACAAGGTTGGCCGCAGGCTGCCAGTCCTTGTCAGCACGCTCAGCGCCGGACTGCTCTCGTTCGCGTATCTGTACTCCATCAGCATCCATAACCTGTGGCTGGCGATGACTCTTTCGGTGCTCATGTGGGGCGTCGCCTATCAGGGCTTCAACGGCGTGTTTCCGAGCCTCTTCCCCGAACTGTTCCGCACGCGCGTGCGCGTGTCCGGGATGGCCATCGGGCAGAACGTCGGCACGATGCTGACCGCGTTTCTCCCCGCGCTCTTCGTCGCGGTCGCGCCCCCCGGCTCCGCCAATATCCCGCTGAAGATCGGGGCCCTGACATTCGGTATCTGTGTAGTGGCCGCGATCGCCGCTTTCACTACGCGGGAGACGTACCGGATCCACCTCAGCGATCTCGGCGACCGCAACGCGGTTCCCGTCCCGAAAGGCGACTACGATCGCCTGCGTGCCGAGACGATGGTCGGGGCAACCGAAACAGCCGACTCACAGGATTTCGCCAATCAGATGCGCTCCGACGTACTCGCGAGCCAACAACATCGGGGGTAGTCATGATTTCAAATCAGCAGGACCTGTCGGGCAAGATTGCCGTGGTCACGGGCGCTGGGCGCGGGTTGGGTATCGCTATTGCCGATGTTCTCGCCGACCGTGGTGCCCATGTGATCGTCAATGACCGCACGCTTGAACCGGCAACCGACGCGGCGAAAAACATTCAGCGAAGGGGTGGAAGCGCTAGCGCCATCGCTTTTGACGTGGCTGATACGAGCCAGGTCGAGGACGCGTTCCGCCGGCTCCTTGCGGACCATGGTCGCGTCGACATCCTGATTAACAACGCTGGAATTGGCGACTTCGTCAGTTTTCCCGAGATTAGCCCAGAGAAATGGGATCGGATGATTAACATCCATCTCAAGGGCTCGTTCCTCTGCTGCCAGGCTGTTCTCGCGTCGATGAAGGCGCAAAAGTATGGAAAGATCGTCAACGTCAGTTCAGTGGCCGGCAAGCGCGGCGACTTCAGTGGCAACGCACATTACACCGCTGCGAAGGCTGGAATCATCGGCCTGACGAAATCGCTCGCACGCTACGCGGCACCCTTTGGCATCAATGTCAATGCCATCGCGCCGGGCCTCGTCGCGACGGAACTCACCGATGAGATGAGCCCCGAGATGAAGGCGACGACCATCTCTAACATTCCCGCGGGCCGCCTTGGGCGCCCAGAGGAGATTGCACGGGCCGCTGCCTTCCTCGCCTCGGATGATGCAAGCTACATCTTCGGTGAGACACTCAGCGTGAATGGTGGCTCCTACATGGATTGACGCCCTCGACAATCGTAGTGCTCCGGAGCCCCCTATGAGAATTGCTGTTTTCGACGTCAGCCACTGGCACTTTCCCCTCTATCTCGCTGCATTGCGAGATCCTGGTGTCCAGGTTGTGGGTATTTCAGATACTGCCTCATTTGCTGGATCAACAGTCGCGGACCAGCTGAATTGCAAGCTGTACGGCTCCAATGAAGATCTGCTCAAAGAGGATTTCGACTTTGCTCTGGTATTCAGCCGTCATTCAGAAATGGCCGAACTGGCCGAGCGGCTGATTGCCCGCGGCATTCCGTTTCTCATCGAGAAGCCTTGCGGACTTAATCTCCGGGAGGTTCGCCGGGTCCGGCAGCTCGCCGAGATGCACGGCGTTTACGTCAGTGTTCCATTCATCATGCGCGTGAGCGATCTGGCTGCCCGTCTTTCCCCCGCAGAGGGATTTACGCCGGAGGGATACCAGCATCTCTCGTTCAGGTTCATCGTTGGCCCCGTAGCTCGATATGAACGCGGCGGGTGCAGCTGGATGCTCGATAAACGGCATGCAGGTGGAGGGTGCACGTTAAATGTCGGCGTTCATTTCATCGACCTGATCTCGACCCTGACAAACAACCCGATCACCCACGTCTCGGCGCAGATGCGAACGTATCGGCCTGATGTGACCGTTGAAGAGCAAGCCGTGTTCACCTGCCGGAACGCTGCGGGCCAAATCGGCGTGGTGGAAACGGGTTACCTGTATCCATCGACAGCGGAAGATCAGCGAGACTTCGCGTTTTCCATCTCGCATACCTCCTCCTACGCCCGGGGTTATGCCGACCAGCTTTACATCAAAGCGCGGGACCAACAGCAGGGACGCACCGCGACGGTCGAATACAACACGGACGCGTTTTACTCGGTGTTCTTAAGGCGCAACTGGGCCGATCTGGCGAATGGTCGTCCTCCGGTCGCAGGTTTGCGGGAGGCCGAGCATGGGATCGCTGTCGTCGAGGCAGGATACCGTTCTGCAGCCAACGGCGGCGCACCGGAACCGGTCGAAAATGCGGTCTAAAACTGTTGCCGCCTAACGGCTCTACGCTACGCTTCGCGCATTCGTTTCCGCCGTTGCCATCGCTCAAGCTGACCCGGAAACAGTGCGTAAAGCGCATCGTCAACTTGATCAGGAGCGCATCCTACCGGAACTGTGTGACGGGTCAGGTGTGCTGGTCGCTATGTCGGGATAGATATGTTTTTGGCGAAAAAGGCGACTTACTTTTTATCGTCTCGTACGACGCGCCAGACAGAAATAGGAGCACAGCATTTTTTCGTGCAAGATAATCAGCATTCACAAGCGTCTGTTAGTGACCAGACGCCTGCTGATTCAGCGCTGAAGCAAAAAACTCACGCCTCTGGCTGCGTGTTTATCACGCGCCGCGCGAGCGTCGAATAAGCGAGTGGTTCGAAACGATCGAGCCCGTCCTTGACGGCAGGAATGTCGTTATTTCTGGCTTCCTGCTCCATCTGTGCACACGCATTCGCCACCTCGGTCTCCTGAATCATCGCGAAGGAGCCGCGTAGCGAATGAAGATGGGCCAGCACCGTTTTTATATCGACCCGTTCAATGGCGACATACAGCGCCTCGAGCGATTCCTTCAGTGCCTGGCTCATCGCAGCATGGATGGGCTCGGGCAATGGCCCATGCGAAATGTCGAGCCTGGCTGCGGTGTCACTTGCGGGGCGTTTGCCGGCCTCCTTGACCAGCCGCCTCACCGTCGCGTCCATGGTGCCAAGCAGGACGGGTTTCAGCAGGACCTCGTCGATTCCGGCCTTCTTGCATCGCGAACGCTCTTCTGCACCCACTTGCGCAGTAATGGCGATGATCGGCACCGTCGCGCTTTGATCGCGCAGACACCGCGCGAGCGCGTACCCGTCCATCCCTGGCATATTGATGTCGGTCATCACAAGATCATAGTGGCGTTCATTGAAGCGCCGCACTGCCTCCCCGCCACTATCGGCGATATCGGCCTCGTATCCCAGCGTGGCAAGTTGCGCGGCGATCAACTCCCGATTTGCAAGCTGATCGTCGACCACAAGAATGTGAACGGCGTGTGTGTCGATCGCGGTGAACTCCCATTTGGCTTTGCTGTCTTCTGGGGCGACGACCGGTGTGCCACTACTCACCGGAATGGGTAACGTCACGACAAAGGTACTGCCGTCATTCAACTCGCTCTTCACCTGGATCGTGCCATGCATCAATTCGGTCAGGCGCAGACAGAGCGCAAGTCCGAGTCCTGTTCCGCCATAGCGCCTGGCGATCGACGAATCGGCCTGGCTAAATGCATGAAATAGCGTCTCCTGCTGCTGAGGCGTCATGCCGATGCCGGTGTCGCTCACGCCAATCACGATGGGCGAATCGTCGGCCGTGTCGTCCTTGAGGTAAACCTCGAGCAGTACGTCGCCACTCGCAGTGAATTTGATCGCATTACTGACCAGATTGACCGCGATCTGCCGGATTCTCGTTGGGTCACCCAGATAGTGCGGCGCGAGCGCATCGTCGATCACGCAGTCGAATTCGAGTCCCTTCGCATGCGCGACGGGTTCGAACATCGCACCCACTTGTCGAATGACATCGCCGAGATCGAAACTGATCGACTCGAGCGTCATCTGGCCAGACTCGACCTTCGAAAAATCGAGAATGTCGTTGATGATCCCGAGCAGCGCAGTGGACGACGACGTGATGACCCCTACTCTCTCCTCCTGCGACGGTGACAACGGCGAGCGTCCGAGCAACTCGAGGTTGCCGAGAATGGCATTGAGCGGCGTACGTATTTCGTGGCTCATCATCGCGAGGAACGCAGATTTCGCCTCGTTGGCGGCGTCCGCTGCCGCACGCGCCTCGTCCAGCTTGCGCTCCGTGTTCTTGAGAGTCGTAATGTCGGAAAAACTGCAAAGCAGCACCTCTTTTCCACGATACCTGGTACGCACCATACTCACTAGCAGATCGTCCACGCGGCCGTCGGCAAGTCTGAGCGCCATCTCCAGATCGGACTGCCACGCGGGCGCGCCGGGGCCGCGGTCATAGAGACCGAGCAGGCGGGTGTGCAAGCCTGGTTCATCCGGATGCGTGTTCGCTTCGTAGGTACGCATCAGGTTGCTCTGCAACAGAATATTTCCCTGCTCGAAAGACAGCAGCGCGAATCCCGACGGTGCTGCAGCAACCATCGTGCGGTTCAGGGCTTCACTTTCGAATATTCGCTGCGAACGTTCGTAGTCGGGCTTGAACAGCTTGTGATCGAGCATCAACAGAAGCACCCACATGAAAGCCACGACCAGCAGCATCGCGGCAACGTAAACGGCGAGGCGTGCACCGATGTCACGCAAAATGGTGCGCCACGTGAATGCGTGAACGAGCGTCCAGCCGGAGTCCGTTACCTCCGCACTGGCCATGAACAATCCATTCCGGGAGCGATGGACTCCTCCGGCGGGTTGCATCCCTTGCGTACGGGAATTGAGAATCCGTTGCGTCAGCGCGGCACCGGTACCCGGCTTGGCCGTGCTGAGGATCACATTGCCGGCCGAATCGAGCAGCAGCGATTCTTCATCGTAGCGCCGCTCCCCGGTTAGCATTTCGATCAGGGGGCCCACGTAGATCTTGCGGACAGCCACGAGGAATATCTTGCCGTCGCTAAAGGCCGGCATGACCAGACGGATTGCGGGCTGTTCGCTAAACGGATCAGTGACTGGCGGGAACCAGATCGCACTCCTGTCCTTGCGTAACCGCTCGACCACCTTGGGGTCCGCGAGAGCGCCGATGTCCGGCGCAATGCGATCGAGAAGTTCGTGGACGTCTTGCGCGCCGCTCTGCTTGAACAGATCGCCGGATGCCGGCGCAGGAACAATGCCGAGGAACCGTCGCTCAGGCGAATAGAAGAAGCCTGACACGGCACTGGTCTGCACCTTGGCCCAAGGGCCGAGACGATAGTCAAAATCAACACCGAGCGCCAGATACGGTGCGAAATCCGATGCGTTCAGCGACGGACCGACGTCGCCGAGCATCATCAACGGTTCGAAATTCCTGTGCCGCTGCAGAACGACTCGTCCATGCTGCGCGGCAAACTCGTCGACGAGGGTCGCGGGTGGAGGAACTCGCGTGCCCCACGCCGATTCTTCATGCAGGATGGCGGCTCTCAGCGTTCTTTCCCGCTCCAGAAATTCCAGTTGTAGGCGAGTCTGCCGTAGAGCGAAATCGGTATAGCGATCGTCGATGTAGTCGGTGACCGCCGATTTCAGCACGACGCCGGTCAACAGCACCAGCACAAACGAGACGGCGACCCCTGCCCCCATGACGAGCGTCCGCTGATAGCGATTCAGTCTGCTCGGCTCATCAACGCGCGAATCGCCGGTGGGCGGATGAACCACGCGTTCATGCCCGCTGGAATCTATGCTCTTTGATGGCATGGCGGACCTGGATCAGGGACGCAAGGGATGGTTTCAGCACCGTGCTGACGATGATTCCAGAAGTCTGCCCTTCTAGAACCTGCCGTGGCCACTTGCCGCACTCAAGGATAGAGTCGCAGTGAACGGGACTGTAGCAGTCAAGTTATTTCGGACAGCCTGACGTGGGTTGCCAAGCGGTAACTCGCTTCAATTCCCCGCACAAAGAAGGTTGACGGTTTTTCGAGCAGCGCGATGAAAGCGCAGGTCGCTTCCTGTGTTCATTCTGTGGAAGGAGGACTGTCCGTCGTTTTCTGCGTCGAAGTCACCATTCCATTATCCAACGCATATCGAAACAGATCGACTTCTCGCTCAATACCGAGCTTTTCCATCGCTTTCATTTTCTGGGTACTGATGGTCTTCTTGCTGCGACTCAGCCGTTCGGCAATTTCGTTTACCGTCAGGCCCGATGCAAAAAGACGTACAACTTCGGATTCGCGCTGACTCAGGACCTCCGAGGAGCCCCTGCCCCGGCGGTTCCAGTCAATCGACTGGACGATCTCGTTGATGGTCGGCGAATAATATTTGCCGCCGTGATGGACGGCATGAACCGCGGGGATAAGGTGGGTAGCAGCGTCGGACTTGCTCACGATGCACGTTACACCTTGCGTCACGAGCGCACGTACTACTGCCGGGTTGTCCAGCATCGTCAGCACAACGATCTTGATGTCAGGATACCGGCGCTTTATAAACGAAAACAGAGCAATTCCATCACCGTATTCGCCCGCGGGCATCGCGTAATCGGATACGACAACGTCACATTGCGTGTTCGTGAGAAGCGCGATCAGTTCAGTCGAGTTGCTGGCTTTCCCTACCAGTTCGATCGTGCTCACATCTGCAAACTTGTGTTCGATACCGATCAGCATCATGGGGTGGTCATCAGCCAGTATGACCCGAATTTCGGAGGCGACCATATTGTCAATATCATTGAAATAGGACATCACTATGATAGCCACCCTGAGCTATAACCGCTCAGCGCGGTTTACCTTCACACAATGCGATCCCCCGCTTCCTTTCAGCGTAATTCATGAGGCGTTGAACTCATCGCGTCGACGGATTGGCAGCCAGATTGGCAGCCAGGTAAGTCGGAAGAACTTCCCGAAACATCGAATGCGCTACGCGCAACCCTCTTAACCCGTGCTGTCCAGCGCTTCCAGCAATGGACCAAGATAAGCCTCATACGGCTTCCAGCGACCTTTCGAGCTCCTATAGATCGGCTGAGGCACCTGATTAAGACTGGCCGTGCGCACGACGCGGCCGTATTCATGGAAGCGCAGACAAGCGTCATCCCAGGGCAGGTCGAGAAAATTCACCAGACGTCGCGCCTCGCCTTCGAGGTCATCGACGACCGCTTCGTAATCGACCTCGATGAAGCGCCCGGCCGGTAGCACGCTGCGCCAATGAGCGATGAGCCGCTCGTAGTAACGGTAATGCTCGCCGAGTCCGGTCAGCTCGTAAGCAAACGGCTGATCGCCCGCAAACAGTTCCGTGTAGCAGGAAAGACAGGTGTCGACCGGGTTGCGCCGCGCGTGAACGATGCGCCGGGGATGGTTTGGGGCCCGTTGCCCCGCTTGCGCAGTCGACGCGATGGCGAGTGTCCCGGCCATTGCGACGACGAGACTGCCAATCAAGGTTTTGCGACGCGCGGCAATTGAAATCGCGAAGCGATCGCTGCATTCGTTGTGGCGCGCGAAGTAGTATTCTCGCAATGCACGCGGTCGACCGATCATCTGACTTGAGGAGCCGGGCCAATGGAAAGCATCGACGCACTTGTCGTGGCGGCATTCGCTTTTGTCGGCAGCCACTTTCTCCTGTCCCATCCGCTGCGGGCGGGTATGGTCCGGGCAATCGGCGAACGGGGTGCCATGGGCGTCTATTCGCTGATTGCGATACTGACGTTCGGCTGGATGGTCATGGCTTACGACAGGACGCCCGTCTCCGCTCCGCTATGGCCGGCAGGCAACGTGCTGTGGGCGGTTGTGACCGTGCTCATGCTGATCGCGTCGATCCTTCTGATGGGCTCCCTGATCCGCAACCCGGCATTGCCCACCGGCGGCCGGCCCACCGCGTTTCCCGACGCGGCGCGCGGCGTGTACGCAGTGACCCGTCACCCGATGATGTGGTCGTTCGCGCTTTGGGGACTGTGCCATATCGCCGTGTTCCCGGTCACCCGGAACGTCGTGCTTGCCGGGGCGATCATCATCCTCGCGCTGGTCGGTGCCGCGCTACAGGACCGCAAGAAACGGCGGCTGCAACCCGATCTGTGGCCCGCATGGGAATCGAAGACGAGCTATCTGCCGTTCGCGGCGATCGCCGCCGGCCGCGCGCGGCTGGGCGGGTTCGGCATGCACGCGCTGGTGGGCGGCGTCGTTTTCTGGCTCGTCGCGACCTGGGCGCATATTCCGCTCTCCGGTTGGCCCGCGGGCATCTGGCGCTGGCTCTAGCCGGCAGATTCCACGAGATTTGTTCTCGTGGCGCAAGACTCTTTGTCCATGTGTGTGCTCGAATTCGCGGCGGATGCGCCTACGGTGCCCTCCATCGGGTCCATCGATTCGAACGGCCAGCAGGCCGAATCATCACTCCGTGAGACAAATCATGAGCACCTCCAAGGTCGTCATCGTCACCGGCGCATCTCAAGGCATCGGTGCTCGCCACGTTGCATCCGGTCGGGCGCATGGACGAGATGAGCGACATCGTCAATGCGATCCTCTATCTCGACTCGGCATCGTTCGTGACCGGCGAGATCCTGCATGTGGACGGCGACCAGAGCGCGGGCCAGTAAATCTTCTAACGCTGCCCGCGCTCGACCGGCAAGTTGACCAACACCCGCACGCACGACGCGGTTCACCGTCCGTGCGGGTATCCGCACATTGCGCGCATAACCTGATTCACGCACTCGACATCACATTCAAGGAGCCCACCATGTCCTGTCAGAGCGGGTGCAGCACAGTTTGCGCGACGCCGGCCGCCACACACAGCACGACGACCGCAAGCGGGGGCGCCTTCCAGCGCAGCAACAGCAAAAAGCCGATGCACGCCACGGCGAAATCCGTCGCCGACAGGACCGCGCTCGTCCACACCGGCGAATAAAGCGCGGCGGCCAGCAGGCCGACCACCGCGGCATTGACGCCGGCAAGCGCCGCCGCCATCGTCGCACGCGCGCGCAGCGCCTGCCACCACGGCAATGCGGCGAGAACGAGCAGCAGACCCGGCAGAAAGATGCCCACTGTCGCCAGCAGTGCGCCGCTCCAGTGTCTGGGTGGCAGCGCCATCATCCAGCCGAGAAACGCCGCGAACGTGAACAGCGGTCCGGGTACGGCCTGGGCCGCGCCATAGCCGGCCAGGAAGTCGTTGGGCGTGACCCATCCGGTCGCGACGGTTGCACGCTGCAACAATGGCAGCACCACGTGGCCGCCTCCGAACACGAGCGCGCCGGAGCGATAGAACGCATCGAATACGCGGATGCCTTGCGAGGTCCCGCTTGCCGCCCATAGCGGCAACGCGAACAGCAATGCGCAGAAGAGCACTAGCGCGACGATGCTTGCCGTACGCGACACCTGAAAATCGCCGGCCCGCGGAGAAATGGCGCGTGGCGCTTGCACCGCCGTGGTCCGGCACAGCGCGACACCGAGCACGGCGCCGGCGCCGATCACGATCAGTTGGGCGTAGACGGTGCCAAGCACACTGAGCAATCCAAGCGATGCGAGCGCGATTGCCGCGCGGCGGCGATCCGGACACAGACGCCGCGCCATGTCCCAGACAGCCTGCGCGACGACGGCCACCGCGACGAGCTTCAGGCCGTGAATCACGCCCGTGCCGAGCGCGCCGCCCAGGTCCGGCGCGATCGCGGCAAAGGCCAGCATCACGAGTACCGACGGCAGCGTGAAGCCGCACCAGGCGGCTAGCCCCCCACCCCACCCGGCCCGCAGCAGCCCGATCGAAAACCCCGCCTGGCTGCTCGCGGGTCCTGGCAGAAATTGGCACAGGCCGATCAGGTCGGTGAAGGCTTCATCGTCGAGCCAGCGGCGCCGCTCGACGAACTCGCGCCGGAAGTAGCCGATGTGAGCGATCGGGCCGCCGAAACTGGTCAGCCCGAGCTTCAGAAAGACGACGAAAACCTCGATCACGCGCGTGAGCCGTGAGCGGCGCGGCGACGACAAATCAGTATCCATGGATGTGCGGGTTCGAGCGATGCCGATTTCGAGAGCCGGCGGGCAAGGGGCCGTCGGCGGGCCTCGTGTTTGACGACGCACAGTATAGAGGCCAACGGCGCGACCACGCGCCGCACCCGCGATTGATCTGGGTCAATCGTGCCCCTTGCTTCCCGCAACACACTGGTCGCGACATCCAGAACACTGTTCGAGTCATGCGCGCAGCCGCGCCGCCGATCGTTGGACATCGGCAGTCGCGGTGTGCCCGTCCCATATCAGTCATTCAAGCCAGCGAGGAGACTATGTCCACTGTCGCCATCAACCATCAAGCGCCGGAAACGGCCGCCCCGTCGCTTCTGACGGACACGGCCATCGACGGCATGGCCGCCTACGAAGCGCTCGTCAACGAAGCGCGCAGCGACCGGACCGGTTTCTGGGCGCGGCTCGCGCGCGAGCATCTGAGCTGGCGCCGGCCCTTCACCAAGGTACTCGACGAATCGAACGCACCGTTCTTCAAATGGTTCGACGACGGTCTGTTGAACGCGTCGTACAACTGCCTCGATCGTCATCTGCACGACGGCAACGCTAACAAGACCGCGATCATTTTCGAGGCCGACGACGGCAGCGTGACGACCATCACCTACCGGCAACTGCATGCGCGCGTGTGCCGCCTCGCGAACGCGCTGCGCGCGCGCGGCATCGCGTGTGGGGACCGCGTGATGATCTATCTGCCGATGTCGATCGAAGGCGTCGTCGCGATGCAGGCCTGCGCGCGCATCGGCGCGTTGCATTCGGTCGTGTTCGGCGGCTTCTCGGCGAAGTCGCTGCATGAACGGATGGTCGATGTCGGCGCCGTCGCCGTCATTACCGCCGACGAGCAGATGCGCGGCGGCAAGAACCTGCCGTTGAAATCCGTCGTCGACGAAGCGCTGAAAATGGCAGGCACCGACGGCATCCATACCGTGATCGTCTATCGGCGCACGGGCGGCTCGATCCTGTGGGACGAACCGCGCGACTGCTGGCTGCACGAACTCGAAGCGGCCCAACCCGACACCTGCGAGCCCGAATGGGTCGGTGCCGAGCATCCGCTGTTCGTTCTGTACACGTCCGGTTCGACCGGCACGCCGAAGGGCGTGCAGCACAGCACGGCGGGCTATCTGCTGTGGGCCGCCGTCACGATGAAGTGGACCTTCGACCTCCGCGCGGACGACGTGTACTGGTGCACGGCCGACATCGGCTGGATCACGGGGCACAGCTACATCTGCTATGGCCCGACCGCGGTCGGCGCGACCCAGGTGATTTTCGAGGGCGTGCCGACGTGGCCGGACGCGGGACGGTTCTGGGAGATGATCGCGCGGCACAAGGTCAGCATCTTCTATACGGCGCCCACCGCGATCCGTTCGCTGATCAAGGCCGCCGAGACGGACAGCGGCGTGCATCCGCGCCGCTTCGACCTCGACTCGTTGCGTTTGCTTGGCACCGTCGGCGAGCCGATCAATCCGAGCGCGTGGGAGTGGTTTGCGCGCGAAGTCGGTGGCGGGCGCTGTCCGGTGCTCGACACCTTCTGGCAAACCGAAACGGGCGGCCACATGATCACGCCGCTGCCGGGCGCAACACCGCTCGTCGCGGGATCGTGCACGTTGCCGCTGCCTGGCATCGAGGCGGCGATCGTCGACGAAACCGGCTGCGAGTTGCCGCACGGCGAGGGCGGTCTGCTGGTCATCAAGCAGCCGTGGCCGTCGATGCTGCGCACGATCTGGGGCAATCCGCAGCGGTTCCGCAGTGGCTACTACCCCGCCGACCTGGGCGGCAAACTTTATCTGGCGGGCGACGGCGCGATCCGCGATCCGCGGACCGGCTACTTCACGATCACCGGCCGCATCGACGACGTGCTGAACGTTTCGGGCCACCGCATGGGCACGATGGAAATAGAATCGGCGCTCGCCGCGCATCCGCTGGTGGCGGAGGCCGCGGTCGTCGGCAGGCCCGACGAGACCATCGGCGAAGCCATCGTCGCGTTCGTCGTGCTCAAGGGCACGCGCCCGGAAGGCACCGAAGCAAGGCAGGTCGCCGACCAGCTGCGCGCGTGGATCGGCAAGGAAATCGGGCCGATCGCCAAACCCAGGGAAGTCCGCTTCGGCGACAGCATGCCGAAGACGCGCTCCGGCAAGGTCGTGCGGCGTCTGCTGCGTTCGGTCGCGAAGGGAGAAACGCTCGCGCAGGACATGTCCACCGTCGAAAACCCCGCCGTGCTGCGGCAGTTCTGCCACCACGAGTAAGCCCCCCGGATCGATTCAGGAGACTTCACGATGAAACTCACCACACCCAACCCCGCATCGCTCGGCCTTGCGGCTTTCGCGCTGACCACGTGGCTGCTCAGCATGATCAACGCCGGCTGGTTCAGCGGCGGCTCGCTCGGCCTCGTGCTCGCCGTCGCGTTCGCGTTCGGCGGCAGCATGCAGATCGTCGCCGGACTGATGGAGATTCCGCGCGGCAACACGTTCGGCGCCACCGCGTTTCTGAGCTATGGCGCGTTCTGGTGGTCGTTCGCGCTGTTTGCGTTGTTCCTGCACGAGCAGGTGCCGGCCGCGTTCGTCGGCTGGTATCTGCTGTTGTGGGGCGTCTTCACGTTCTACATGTGGATCGCGACGTTCCGCTCGTCGCGCGCGCTGCAGGGCGTGTTCGTCGCGCTGTGGGCAACCTTCTTTCTGCTCGCGGCCGGCGAATGGCTCGGTTCGGCGACACTGCGGCACGCGGGAGGCTATGGCGGACTGCTGACAGCGCTGCTGGCGTTCTATCTGTCGGCGGCGGAGATCATCAACGAGTCGTTGGGCCGTACCGTGTTGCCGATCGGCGCTAAACCCGTGCTCGTCGAAATGGAAACGGTCGGCGCCGCGGTGGTGACGCGTTTTGCGGAGTGATTGCGCGCATTCGCGGTGCCATATTGATTCGCGCGTTTTCGAGTGTATTTGACCGTCTATGACGCTTCGATCAACACCTTCAGCGCGCGCGTGCTCGACGCGCGGGAGAACGTTTCGTAAGCCGAAAGAATATCGTCGAGCCGGAAGCGATGCGTGATCAGACGCGTGGGATCGATCCGCCCCGCCTTGACCGTCTTCATCAGCATCGGTGTACTGACGGTATCGACGAGACGCGTCGTGATCGCGATGTTGCGATCCCACAGCTTTTCCAGATGCAGATCACATTTGACGCCGTGCACGCCGATGTTCGCGATCGTTCCACCCGGCGCGACCAGCTGTTGGCAAAGCTCGAACGTCGGCGGAATGCCGACCGCCTCGATCACGCAGTCGGCGCCTACCGATTCCGTCAGCTTCAGCACTTGCGCGACCGCATCGGCATGCGCGTTGTCGATGCACGCGGTCGCGCCGAAGCGGTGCGCGACCTCCAGCCGGTTCGCGTCGGGATCGATCATGATGATCTGCGCCGGCGAGTAGAACTGCGCGGTCAACAGCGCAGCGAGACCGATCGGCCCGGCGCCAACGATCGCCACGGTGCAGCCCGGCTGAACCTTGCCGTTGAGCACGCCGCATTCGAAGCCGGTCGGCAGAATGTCGGACAGCATCACGAGCGCCTCTTCGTCGAGGCCAGCCGGAATGCGGTACAGACTGCTCTGCGCATGCGGGATTCGCACATATTCGGCCTGCGTGCCGTCGATCCGGTTACCGAGAATCCAGCCGCCCGTCGTGCAATGCGAATACATGCCGCGCCGGCAGTAGTCGCAGCGGCCGCACGAGGTGATGCACGAGATCAGCACGTGATCGCCGGCCGCGAGCCCGCTCACCGCCTCGCCGACCTGATGCACGACACCGACGCCTTCGTGGCCGAGAATACGGCCCGGCTCGCAGGTCGGCACGTCGCCTTTGAGAATGTGCAGATCGGTGCCGCAGATCGTCGTGCGGGTGACTTTGACGATTGCATCGGTGGGCGCCGTGATTTCGGGTATCGGCCGTTCGTCGAGCGACTTTTTGCCGGGACCGTGATAAACGAGTGCTTTCATGACGGACTTCTCCTATGGCCGGAATGAAACACGATGCGTGGCGGCAAACGTGTTCGCGCCTGAACCCGGTCGCGTCATGCGTCGGCTAGCGCTGGCGGGAACGTAATGCGTCACGCGCTTACATCATGAGCCCCGGTGTGACGGGTGGCTTGATCTGGGTCAAGCACTACGAAAACAACGCCGACGCGGGTGGTCGGTTTCGTGTTGTGTTCTGCCAGTTTTTGACGGGCGCGATCGCTGGACTACTTCAATCGGGCGTCCGTCGGGACATTGCGCAATGAGATCAGCGCATATGTCGCTGGGACCGGCTCTTTCGCGAGCGGTCGGGTTCCATTCGCGAGGATGCTATATCACGGCATACGGTTTGCCGATATTGGAGGTTGCGGGGACGCATGCGCCGCGAGCAGCTGCTGATGGCGTGCTTCGGTGGCGTCGTCGGCGGGGAACATGCATTCGATGCGCAACTCCTGCGCGGCCACGTTTTGCGGTGTGCCCACTGTCGTGACCATCGAGAAATAGCGCAGCACCACGCCTTCGCTGATGAAGCCGAGCGGAACCATCGGCAGCGTCGCGGGTGTCGCGGAAGAGCCATGATGCGTCTTCCAGTCGCGCGGCACGTCGGGATACGCAAGCAGTTCATCGAGTAGACGCTTCGTGTTGGCGCCGATTACATGACCGACCGACTCGCGATACACGCGTTGCAGCAGACTTCGCGCGACCTCCTGCCAATCGGCGACGAACGGACGCATGCCGCGCGGATCGAAAATCAGATGCAGCATGTTGCGCGGGCCTTCGCGCGCGGTCATGTCGATGAAGCAGTTGAAGAAGCGCGGGGCCGCGTCGTTGGTCATCAGCACGTTCCAGTCGCGGTCCATCACGAGCGCCGGAAACGGCTCGTGCTGACGCACGATCCGTTCGAGCGCGCGAACCACGCCGTGCATTTCCTGCGCATTCCACGGTGCTTCCGAATAGATCGGTGCATAACCCGCGGCAAGCAGCAGCGCATTGCGCTCGCGCAGCGGCACGTCGAGGGTCTGCGCAAGCGTCAGCAGCGTGTCGCGGCCCGGCACGCTGCGCCCGCTCTCGATGAAGCTGATCTGCCGCTGCGAGATGCCGGCCTCGAGCGACAGATCGAGCTGACTCACGCCACGCACGTCACGCCAATAGCGCAACAGACTGCCGAGATCGCCCGGCTGCACTTTGGGATCGTGACTCGTGACGTTCATCGTGTCGCCCTCCTGTTGATGCCTGAATGGGATCGCTTCAGCGCGCGGGCGCGTGCCACGCGAATTCGGCGAACTGCGTTTCGAGCGGCGGCTCGGTGACGCTGCCGGTGTAGTTCGTGATCGTCGAGGCGGCGACCGCCGCAACCACCTCGAGAATCTGCTCCGCGCTGAAACCTGCCGCGAGGAAGCGTTGCCGGTCCTCATCGGCGAGGCGGCCGCGTTCTTCGATCAGCGTGCGCGCGAGCGTCGACAACGCCGCCAGCCTCGTGTCGTCGGGCACGCCGCCGTGGCGGATCGCCTCGACGTCGGCGCGACGCAGGCCCGCGTTCAAGCCGAGCGCGGTATGAAACGCCACCGCCCATTCGCTCGCGTTCGTCACGGCGTTGGTGAGCAGCAGCGTCTGGATCTCCGGTTCCGTCAGACTGCTCGCATGCACGCGCTCGAACAGGCCGATGAAGCCGTTGATCAGCACCGGTGAAGCCGCCATCTTGGCCGCGATGTTCGGAATCACGCCGAACGCCTGTTGCAGTTTTTGCAGCACGGGTTTCGATTGCTCGGGAGCGGACTCGATCGTGTGAACGGGATAGCTGGACATGGTATCTCCTTGAGGTGTGCGCCATCGGATCGGCGGCGCGGTAGTCGAAGAGTAGAGGCAGCCGCGCGGCGCGCCAATTACATCGGATGTCATCGCCCTCGGCCATGCGGCGGCGGCTTCTTTCTGGCGAGCCGCCCTGGACGCGGACTATGATGTTGGAGTTCGTTCCCCTCTTGTCCCGTTCGTCACTGGAAAGGAAGAACATCATGGCCACGATGAAAGCAGTCGAAGTGAAGCAGGCCGGCGGCCCGCTCGAACTGGTCGAACGCCAGGTGCCCGAGGCGGCCGCGGGTCACGTGCGTATCAGGATTCAGGCTTGCGGCATCTGCCATAGCGATGCGATGACCAAGGAAGGCCTGTGGCCGGGCCTGGCCTATCCGCGTGTGCCCGGTCACGAGATAGCGGGCGCGATCGATTCGGTCGGTGCGGGTGTCGAGGGCTGGCAGGTCGGGCAGCGTGTCGGGGTCGGCTGGCACGGCGGGCATTGCGGCAAATGCGAACACTGCCGCCAGGGCGACTTCGTGCTGTGCAAGTTCGCCCTCATCCCCGGCATCAGCTACGACGGCGGCTACGCCGAATACATGGTGGTCCCGGTCGAAGCCCTGGCGCGCATTCCCGACGATCTCTCCGATGTCGATGCCGCGCCGCTGCTCTGCGCGGGCATCACGACGTTCAACGCGATACGCAATAGCGGCGCGCGCGCCGGTGAGGTGGTCGCGATTCTCGGAATCGGCGGCCTCGGTCATCTCGGCGTGCAGTTCGCGCGCAAGATGGGCTTTCGCACGGTGGCGATCGCGCGCGGTCAGGACAAGGCCCCGCTCGCGCAGCAACTGGGCGCGCATCACTATATCGACAGCAAAACGGAAAACGTCGCCGAGAAGCTGCAGGCACTGGGCGGCGCGAAGCTGATACTGGCCACGGTGACGAGCGGCAAGGCGATGACCGCGACGCTCGGCGGTCTCGGCCTGAACGGCAAGCTCGTGATGGTCGGGGTTTCCGAAGAGCCGGTCGAAGTGCCGATCGTGCAGTTCATCATGGGACGCAACTCGGTGCAAGGCTGGCCCTCCGGCACCTCGGCTGATTCGCAGGACACGCTCGCGTTCAGCGCGCTCACCGGTGTCAAGCCGATGATCGAAGAGTATCCGCTCGCCGAGGCGGCGCAGGCCTTCGACCGGATGATGAGCGGTCACGCGCGTTTCAGGGTGGTGTTGAAGATGGTCTGAGTGGCTGCCTCCGGTGGAGGCAATGGAGATTGCATGACCATTCTGGATACGGGCAGCACGAGTGTCATCGGCACCCGGTGCTCGAACATCTGAAAGGCGGCGGCGCAGAAGCAGTGACGAGGCGAAGAAAAAGCGCGCTTGCCGGCATCCCGGCAAGCGCGCTCGATGACTTCGCAAATCCACCTTCAAAAACTGCGTCGACGTGGCAAAGAACTACTGGCCAGCACCGGCTGGATCAAGCCAGATCGAAACGATCCAGATTCATCACCTTGACCCACGCGGCAACGAAGTCGCGCACGAATTTCTCCTTGCCGTCCTCGCTCGCGTAGACCTCGCCCAAGGCGCGCAGCACCGAGTTCGAGCCGAACACCAGATCGACGCGCGTACCGGTCCACTTGACTTCGCCGCTCTTCGTGTCGGCACCTTCGAACGTTTCCGCGGCCTCCGACACCGGCGTCCATTCCGTGCCCATGTCGAGCAGATTGCGGAAGAAGTCGTTGGACAGCGTTTCCGGCTTGTTCGTCAGCACACCTTCGCTCCCAGCGCCCACCTTCAGCACGCGCAGGCCGCCGATCAGCACCGTCATCTCGGGCGCCGTCAACGTCAGCAGTTGCGCCTTGTCGATCAGCAGCTTCTCCGCCGCCACCGGGAACTTGCCGCCCAGATAGTTGCGGAAGCCGTCGTGGACCGGCTCCAGCACCGCGATCGCCTGGACGTCGGTCTGCTCCTGCGACGCATCCATGCGACCCGGCGAGAACGGCACCGTCACCTGCTGCCCGGCGTTCTTCGCGGCCTGCTCGACACCGGCGCCACCCGCCAGCACGATCAGGTCGGCAAGCGAAATCTTCTTGCCGCCGGACTGCGCACCGTTGAACTCGCTCTGGATGCCTTCGAGCACCTTCAGCACCTTCGCGAGCTCAGCGGGCTGGTTGACGGCCCAGTCCTTCTGCGGTGCGAGCCGGATGCGCGCGCCGTTGGCGCCGCCGCGCTTGTCCGAGCCGCGGAACGTCGAGGCCGAGGCCCACGCGGTCGTGACCAGCTGCGACACGGACAGCCCCGACGCGAGGATCTTCTGCTTCAGCGCCGCGACGTCCTTGTCGTCGACGAGCGGGTGATCGACGGCCGGAATCGGGTCCTGCCACAGCAGTTCCTCCGACGGCACTTCCGGGCCGAGATAGCGGGCGCGCGGACCCATGTCGCGATGCGTCAGCTTGAACCACGCACGCGCGAACGCGTCGGCGAACTCGTCGGGGTTGTCCATGAAGCGCCGCGAGATCTTTTCGTAGATCGGGTCGAGGCGGAGCGACAGGTCGGTCGTCAGCATCGTCGGCAGCACTTTCTTCGACGGGTCGTGCGCGTGCGGATACGTGGCCTGCGCGTCCTTCGCGACCCACTGGTTCGCACCCGCCGGGCTCTTCGTCAGCTCCCACTCGTGGCCGAACAGGCTCTGGAAGTAGCTCATGTCCCACTGCGTCGGCGTCGCGGTCCACGTGACTTCGATACCGCTCGTGATCGTGTCGCCGCCCCGGCCGGTGCCGAAGCTGTTGCGCCAGCCGAGCCCCTGGGCCTCGAGACCGGCACTTTCCGGTTCCGGGCCGACGTTATCGGCCGGGGCCGCGCCGTGCGTCTTGCCGAACGTGTGGCCGCCGGCGATCAGCGCGACCGTTTCCTCGTCGTTCATCGCCATGCGGCCGAACGTTTCGCGGATGTCGACTGCCGCGGCGAGCGGATCGGGATTGCCGTCCGGGCCTTCCGGATTCACGTAGATCAGGCCCATCTGCACCGCGCCGAGCGGGTTTTCGAGGTTGCGGCCGGGCGGATCGGTGCGGCTCTTTTCGGTGCCGTGCAGTTCCTCGTCGGCGACCAGCACGCCTTCGTCGTCTTCCCTGCCGGCCGCTCCCTTGCCGTAGCGGACGTCGCCGCCGAGCCAGGTCTTTTCATTGCCCCAGTAAACGTCCTGATCCGGTTCCCACGTGTCCGCGCGGCCGCCGCCGAAACCAAAAGTCTTGAAGCCCATCGTTTCGAGCGCGACGTTGCCGGTCAGGATCAGCAGGTCGGCCCACGAAATTTTCTGGCCGTATTTCTGCTTGATCGGCCATAGGAGCCGGCGAGCCTTGTCGAGGCTCACGTTGTCCGGCCAGCTATTGAGCGGCGCGAAACGCTGCTGGCCGCGCCCTGCGCCGCCGCGGCCGTCGCCGATGCGGTACGTGCCGGCGGCATGCCACGCCATACGGATAAACAGCGGGCCGTAGTGGCCAAAGTCCGCGGGCCACCAAGGCTGCGAATCAGTCATTAGCGCGGCGAGGTCTTTCTTGACCGCGGCGTAGTCGAGGCTCTTGAATGCCTCGGCATAGTTGAAGTCTTCGTCTAGCGGATTGGAGCGGTTCGAATGCTGGTTGAGCAGGTCGAGGCGCAATTGCTTCGGCCACCAGTCCCGATTGGTCGTCCCGCCGCCGGCGGTATGGATGAACGGGCACTTTGCTTCGTTTGACATGCGTTCTCTCCTTTGGAGGATGTCTCCGTTGTCGATCGGAGTCGGTGCCTAGGTACTTTCTCCAATCCATGCAAGGTACTTGTTATGCGTTTGTCATCGTGTCAGGCTCGCGTGGCAATTTGACGATCCGAAAACCCGACAGTCAGCCGAATGGCTCGGCAGTGCACTCATGAAATCCAGAGTCGGCGCACTACTCCTATTCGAATATAGGCGAGGACAAAGTTCAATAGTATTCGAATACGGCAATGCCACTAATAGACGGCGACTATATCGGGTAGCCACCGCGCGGCGTCCCGCATCGCTGAACGCCGATCGATCGACACCAAGTCGAAGCTTGAGCGCACCCGGCTGTTTTGCGCCAGGCGCAGCCGACTGTGTGATAGGGTTTCGCGTTTCTTCCGCAACAGAGTGGGCGCTGCTTTCTTTTCAGGCGAGCGCTTCTGACAGCACCTGAGCGGAGCAGAATGACGCCAAACGGCGTGCGCCCGAGGAGTGTCCCGAACCGTGTCCAAAGCCGTGCCGAAAGCTGCCCTGAACGCTGAGCTCGCCACCGTCCAGCCCGTCGAATCGCTCGTCGTGCCGGAACTGCTCGATGGCCGCGACGGCACCAATCGCGGCGCGGCGGAAAACTCGCAACTATCGGCGCGCAACGACCTCGACGCCGTGCGCGCCTGGCTGTCCAATTACGCGGACACCAAGACCACCTTCGACAACTACCGCAAGGAAGCGGAGCGGCTGCTGCTATGGGCCGTCGTGCAGCTCGGCAAGCCGCCTGTCGTCGCTGACGCACGAGGATCTGCTGCTGTTCAAGGCGTTCATCGCCGATCCGCAGCCGGCCACCCGCTGGGTGTCGGCGAACGGCGGCAAATACGCGCGCGGCGACGCACGCTGGCGGCCGTTCAACGGGCCGCTGTCGCCGGCCAGCCAGCGCCAGGCGCTGATCATCCTGAACGCGATGTTCACGTGGCTCGTCAATGCCGGCTATCTGCGCGGCAATCCGATGGCGCTCCTGCGACAACGCGCGAAGCGCTCGGCGCCGCGCGTCACCCGCTATCTGTCGACGTCGCTATGGGACGAAGTGAAGCTGTTCGTCGAGCAGCTGCCGCAAGATACCGATGCGCAACGCGCGTACTACGCGCGTTGCCGCTGGCTGACCACGCTCTTCTATTTGCAGGGCATGCGCATTTCCGAGGTGGCTGGCGGGCAGATGGGCCAGTTCTTCAGAAGGCTCGGCGCCGATGGTCAGGACCAGTGGTGGCTCGAGACGCTCGGCAAGGGCGACAAGGAGCGGATCGTGCCGGTGTCGGCCGAACTGGTTCAGGAACTGCGCGGCTACCGCACGCTCAATGGCCTCGCCGCCCTGCCGACCCGCGCCGAGGAAACGCCGCTCGTGCTGCCGTTCAAGGGCCGCAACCGCTGCCTGTCGCGCTCGGCGATTCACGACGCGATCAAGGGCATCTTCGCGGGCGCGGCCATGTGGTTGCGCGCGCGCGGCCCCGAATTCGCCGATCGCGCCGACGAGCTCGAGCGCGCGTCGGCGCACTGGCTGCGGCATACGGCCGGTTCGCATCAGGCGGACGGCGGCGTCGATCTGCGCACGATCCGCGACAATCTCGGCCACGTTTCGCTGAATACGACCAGTCTTTACCTCCATACCGAGGACGACGCGCGGCATACCGAGACCGTTAATCGACACCGGATGAACTGGGACGAGGCGAAGTCTAAAGACGGCGATGCGGGCGGCAATTAGGCGCGGATCGGGCGTGTGAAGCGGGCGTGTGAAGCGTGCCGGAATTTTTGCGTTATTTCTTTCTATTTCCCAGTTGGATCAATTCATCAGGCGATGCGCGCCGGGCATGCGTTTGCGCCTGCGCGTTTACCCGCTCATTTCCCTAGTCGTCGATTCATATCTCAAGAATGCAAAACGCCGACCGTTAAACGAGCGTCGCTCGACAAACAATCGATGCAAACCGGGGAATGAACTTGAAAACCATCACAAACGCGATGTTGGCGTCGGCTGCGTGCGCTACCTTTCTCGCGGGCTGCGTGACCAGTGGGCAAGACCGGCTCGTCAGCGCCCCGAACCGGGTCAACGAAGTGACCGTGACCGCGTATCAGCCGTTGCCGACCGATGTGTACGTCGCCAATGTGGTCGATCGCGATGTGGTGATCGTCGGCGGCGATACGTATATCTGGGTCGTCGGTCGCGACGGCGTCCGGCATCGCCAGTTCTATGCTCATGGCGATCATCGCGCGGAGGTCTTGCATCGCCGTGAGGAGCTGCATCGCGTGATGGCGAGCCATGACGGTCATCTGCCGGAGCATCCCGGCGGCGAGCATCCGGGGGGCGCGCATCCGCCGCTCGGGCACCCGGGCGGCACCGCGCCGGCGATGGCCGCGCACGGACAGCCGCCTCGAGCCGACAGGCACGTCGCCGGACCGGTCAGGTCGGCACCCGCGACGGCCGCGCACGGACAACCGCGCCGCGCCGTCATCCACGTCGCCGGGCCGGTCAGGCCCGCGCCCGCACCATCGGCAAAGCGGGTGTCGAAGGATCCGAAGAAGTCATAACGTCGCTGACAGGCGCGCTGCCAAAGCGCCTTCCTGCATCGCCCGCTTCCCCCAACTCCCCGCCAATCCCACCCCATTGCCCGCTAGAATTGCCGGCTTTGCCCGCGTCGGGCGCGCCGCAAGGCAAAATACGGGTTTTGCGCGCGCCGCACGCGCGGCCGACCCGGTCGCGAAGCGTCCCCAAACCGTTTTCGGGCCCAGCGGTTGCATCGTCGCCCCGGACCGCGCGCCGACCCGCAACATCACAGCCCCGCCCGGCCCGTCAGCTTCGCTGCCCGGCGCACGCAGCGCGGCGAGGACCGCTCGTCCCCAACAGAGCAGATCAGGAGCCTTTATGAGCGATTCGAATCCATCCTTCCTCGGCCGCATTTCGCTGGCCGTCGGCACGTTTTTCAGCATTCTCGGCAATGGCGACTTCGCCGCCGACGTCCTGCGCCTGCGCAACGGCGAAAAGATCGGCGCGGCCCCGGCAGCCGCCCCCGCCGCCGCGGCAACCCCGGCCCCCGCCGCCGCCCCGCAACCGAAGCCGCAACGCGCTCCGGTGCTGAAGGAGGCCTCCCCCGACGCCGCGCTGCAACTGCTCGGCCTGCTGCAACGCGACGCGCGCTTCATCGATTTCGTCGAGGAGGACATCAAGGCCTATAGCGACGCCGACATCGGCGCGGCCGCGCGCCTCGTGCACGAAGGCTGCCGCGCGACGCTGCGCGAGCACTTCACGATCCGCCCGGTGCGCGACGAAGCCGAAGGCAGCCGCGTGACGCTGCCCGCAGGCTTCGACGCGAGCTCGGTCCGTTTGACCGGCAACGTGGTCGGCAGTGCGCCGTTCAACGGCAGCATCAGCCATCGCGGCTGGCGCGTCGAGGATGTGCGTCTGCCGAAGCTCGCGGACGGTCATAACGCAAAGGTCATCGCACCGGCGGAGGTGGAGCTATGAACGACGCACGCTATTCGATCGGCATCGATCTCGGCACCACGCACTGCGCGTTGTCCTACGTGGACACGCACGCGAGCGACGGCGAGAAAACCACCCAGGACGTGCTGTCGATCGCCCAGCTCACGGGCCCCGGCGCAATCGATAATCTGCCGCTCCTGCCCTCGTTCCTGTACCTGCCGCATCCCGACGAACTGGCCTCCGGCGATCTCTACCTGCCGTGGACCGGCCAGCGCGAATTCGCGGTCGGCGAATTCGCGCGCAGCCGCGGCGCCGGCACGCCGATCCGGCTCGTGTCGAGCGCGAAAAGCTGGCTGTGCCATCCGGGCGTCGACCGGCGCGCGGGCATTCTGCCGAACGACGCGCCGCCCGAAGTCACGCGCGTGTCGCCGCTCGAAAGCTCGGTGCGCTACCTGACGCACCTGCGCGAGGCGTGGGACCACGCGCATCCGGACGCGCCGTTCGGCGAGCAGGACATCACGGTGACGATCCCGGCGTCGTTCGACCCGGCCGCGCGCGAGCTGACGGCGGAGGCCGCCGAAGCCGCCGGCTTCACGCGCATGACGCTGCTCGAAGAGCCGCAGGCGGCGCTCTATAGCTGGATCCAGAAGAGCGGCGGGCAGTGGCGCAAGCAGGTCGAAGTCGGCGACATCATCCTCGTCGTCGACGTCGGCGGCGGCACGACCGACCTGTCGCTGATCGCGGTGATCGAGCGCGACGGCAATCTCGAACTGCATCGCGTCGCGGTCGGCGATCACATCCTGCTCGGCGGCGACAACATGGACCTCGCGCTCGCGCACGTGGTCGCGCGCAAGCTCGCCGCGCAGGGCACCCAGGCCGACGCGTGGCAACTGCGCGCGCTCACCTACGCGTGCCGCGCGGCGAAGGAAACGCTGCTCAGCGACCCCGCCACCGACACCGTGCCGCTCGTCGTGCCGAGCCGCGGCTCGAAGCTGATCGGCGGCTCGATCCGCACCGAGCTGACGCGCGCCGAACTGACACAGACGATCCTCGACGGCTTCTTCCCGCAGATCGACAGCGCCGCGCGTCCGGTGAGCCGCGCGCGGGTCGGTCTGACGCAGCTCGGCTTGCCGTATGCGCAGGACGCGGGCATCACGCGGCATCTGGCGGCGTTCCTCGGGCGTCAGGTCGGCGCGCTGGCGGAACTCGAAGGGCTGCGCGAGCATGTCGCGCCCAATGCGAGCTTCCTGCATCCGACCGCGGTGCTGTTCAACGGCGGCGTGTTCAAGTCGACGCTGCTCGTCGAACGGATCATGGGCACGCTGAACGGCTGGCTCGCGACCGAAGGCGCGGCGCCCGCCCGTCTGCTCGAAGGCGCGGACCTCGATCTGGCGGTCGCGCGCGGCGCGGCCTACTACGGCTACGTGCGGCGCGGCCGCGGCGTGCGGATTCGCGGCGGCACCGCGCGCGCGTACTACATCGCGATCGAATCGGCGATGCCGGCCGTGCCCGGGCTCGAGCCGCCGGTGCAGGCGCTGTGCGTCGCGCCGTTCGGCATGGAAGAAGGCACCGACGCCGAGCTGCCCGCGCAGGAGTTCGGGCTGGTCGTCGGCGAGCCCGTGCATTTCCGCTTCTTCGGCTCGTCGGTGCGTCGTCAGGATCAGGTCGGCACGCTGCTCGATTACTGGGGCCCCGAGGAGTTGCAGGAACTCGAGGAAATCCAGGCGACGCTGCCGGCGGCCGGCCGCACCGCCGGCGAAGTCGTGCCGGTGAAGCTGCACGCGCGTGTGACCGAAGCGGGCACGCTCGAACTCGAAGCGATCCCGCGCGGCTCCGACGAGCGCTGGAAAGTCGAATTCGACGTGCGCGGCAACGCGAATGCGTGATTGACATGAAGCGGTACAGCGTCGGCATCGATCTCGGCACCAGCAACACGGTGCTCGCGTACGCGCAAGCCGGATCGCAGCAGATTCATGTGTTCGAGATCGAGCAACTCGTGAGCCCCGGCGAAGTCGCCGCGCGGCCGCTGTTGCCGTCGGTGCGCTATCAGCCGGCCGACGGCGAACTGAGCGCGGCCGACCTGCAGTTGCCGTGGTCCGGTGCGCGTGCGGCGTCGGGCCACGGCAAGGACGCGACGCAGCCGGTCGTGGTCGGCCGGCTCGCGCGGCTGCTCGGCGCGCAGGTGCCGGGGCGGCTCGTCGCGAGCGCGAAAAGCTGGCTGTCGCACGCGTCGGTCGATCGCGTCGCGCCGATCCTGCCGTGGGGCGCGCCCGACGACGTCCGCAAGATTTCGCCGCTCGAGGCGAGCGCGAGCTACCTCGCGCACGTGCGCGCCGCATGGAACCAGCACTTTCCGAAGGCGCCGCTCGAACAGCAGGATGTCGTGCTGACGGTGCCCGCATCGTTCGACGAAGGCGCGCGCGCGTTGACCGTCGAAGCGGCGCGGCTCGCGGGGCTGCCGTCGCTGCGGCTGCTCGAAGAGCCGCAGGCCGCGTTCTACGACTGGCTGTTCCGGCATCGCGACACGCTTGCCGACGAGTTGGCGGACACCCGGCTCGTGCTGATCTGCGACGTCGGCGGCGGCACCACCGATCTGACGCTGATCGAAGTAGGCCTGTCCGACGACGGCGAGCCGCGCCTGACGCGCGTCGGTGTCGGCAATCATCTGATGCTCGGCGGCGATAACATGGACCTCGCGCTCGCGCATCTGGTCGAGGCGCGGCTGTTGGGTGGTGCCGGCGGCGGTGCGCAGGCGCCGCAACGGCTATCGGCGGCGAGCCTGTCGCAGCTGGTCGAGCGATGCCGCGCGTCGCGAAGGAGCAATTGCTCGGCGCGCAGGCGCCCGAGTCGGCGCCGGTCACCTTGCTCGGCGCGGGCTCGAAGCTGATCGGCGGCGCGCGCACGACGCAGGTCACGCGCGACGAGGTCGAGAAGATCATCGTCGATGGTTTCTTTCCGCAGGTGGCCGCCGATGAGCGTCCGGGCCGGCCGCGCGGCGCGATCGTCGAATTCGGCCTGCCGTACGCGACCGATGCGGCGGTCACGCGGCATATCGCGGCGTTTCTCGAACGCTTCGCCGCGCAGTCGCGCAAGGCCCTGGACGCGGATTCCAGCAAGCCGGACGCATCCGGCACAGCCGCCCTGCCCGTTCCCGACACGCTACTGCTCAACGGCGGCGTGTTCCGCGCCGACGCGCTGTCGCGGCGTCTGGCCGACACGCTCGGCGGGTGGCGCGGCGCGCCGCTCAACGTGCTGCACAACGACAACCCCGACATCGCGGTCGCACGCGGCGCGGTCGCCTATACGCTCGCGCGCGCGGGCTTCGCGCCGAAAATCGGCGGCGGTTCGCCACGCAGCTATTTTCTGGTGCTCGACGAAACGCCTGCCGGCAAAGGCGACGCCGAACCGGACGCGACGCCCGCGCAACGCGGCATCTGCCTGCTGCCGCGCGGCACCGAGGAAGGTCACGAGATTCTGATCTCGGACCGCACGTTCGCGCTGCGGCTCGGGCATCCGGTGCGCTTTCACCTGGTGTCGTCGAGCGCGGACACCGCGTATCAGCCCGGCGAACTGGTCGACCTCGCGGGCGGCGACTTCGTGCGTTTGCCGCCGATCGCGACGATCGTCCAGCCACGCGACGGCCATCGCGCTCGCGAAACCGCCGTGCGCATCGCGACGTCGCTGACCGAGGTCGGCACGCTCGACGTCCATTGCATCGAGCTCGACGAGCCGTCGCAACGCTGGCTGCTCGAATTCCAGCTGCGCCACGCCGACGCGCAAGTGGATCTATCCTCCGAGGGCGCACCGCAACGCCACCCGGCGCTCGATCGCGCGATCGAACTGATCGACCGTTGCTTCGGCGCCCGCGGGCAAAACGTCGACCCGAAGGAGATCAAACGACTGCGCGCGCAGCTCGAACATCTGCTCGGCCCGCGCGACAGCTGGAACAGCGCGTTGCTGCGCGAACTGTTCGGCGCGCTGTGGGAGCGCGCGCGCCGCCGCCGCCGCACGGCCGATCACGAACGGCTGTGGCTGAATCTGGCCGGCTATTGCGTGCGGCCCGGCTTCGGTTATCCGCTCGACGAATGGCGCGTCGAGCAACTGTGGACGCTGTTCGACGATGGCATCCAATACGTGACCGACAGCCAGGTATGGTCGGAATGGTGGACGCTGTGGCGCCGCGCGGCCGGTGGCCTCGGCGAAGATGCGCAGCTGCGCGTGCTCGACGCGATGGACTATCTGCAGAAGGCCGCGCATTCGCGTCACAAGCTGCCGTTCGATGTCGCGAAGACCGGCTTTGCCGATATGGTGCGCCTGTCCGCATCGCTCGAACGGATTCCGGCCGAACGCAAGATCGAACTTGGCGAGGCGGTGCTCGCTCGCCTGAAAAAGCCCGCGGAAAACCATCAAAGCTGGTGGGCGGTCGGACGGATCGGCGCGCGCCAGCCGTTTTACGGCAGCGCGCATAGCGTCGTGCCGCCCGAGGTCGCCGCGCAATGGCTCGATGCGATCCTCGCGCTCGACTGGAAGAAGGTCGACCCCGCCGCCTTCGCGGCCGTCCAGATCGTCCGCATGACCGGCGACCGCTCGCGCGATCTGCCCGACGCGCTGCGCGCGAGCGTCGTGCGACGCCTCGAAGCGGCGAGCGCGCCGCGCGCCTGGATCACGATGGTCAGCGAAGTCGTCGCGCTCGATAACGCCGACGAAGGTCGCGTGTTCGGGGAATCGCTGCCGGTCGGGTTGAAGCTGATCGGCGGCTAAAGCGTTTTGCGCGGCGCGAAGCTCAGCACCGCCCGTGCGGCGTCCAGATGCACAGCAACGCGCACACAGGCGGATACCTGTGTGCGCGCATTGCTTCAGCACGCGCCCCTCAATTCGGCACGTTCACGGCGCCATTCGTTGCGGAAATCGCATTGACACCCGGGCTCGTCGAGATCGCCGGCAGGTTGGCCGTGGTCAGCGCCGGTGCGGCTCCCGGCACGCCGCCGCGCGGTATCGTGTGGATCACCTGCGACGGCGGCAACGGCGTGCCGTTCTTCAGATGAGCCCACATCAGATTGAGCGCCTGAAGATTGTAGTAATGCAACGGCACGAAACGCGTATCGAAACCGGCGACGCCGAGGAACGCGTCAAAGTGCTGACCGTTCGTGACTTCGTACAGCGCCAGCTTGCTCGCGCTGCCCTCAGCCACCTGATTCAATCCGAGATACGGCCGCGACGCGTGATTGATCGGCACGAGCGCATCCGCGCGTCCTTGCACGATGATGGTGGGCTTGCCATGCAGATTCGCATTCACGCGAATTGCATCGACGCTGGCATTCAACGAACCGCTTGTCCACCGCGCGCGCAGACATGCGGCGCCCGCGTAGCTCGCATCGGCGGTCGCGAGCCGATGATCGACCGCGCCGGAGGCGCCCGCGTTGTAGACGAGGTTGATGCCATTGGTCGGCGGCACGCCGTTGCCGTTGCCGAACACCGTCAGCATCGGCGACACCGCCGGCGTCACGCCGGCTGCGCCAGTCGCGCTGGTGGTGCCGAAGCTGAAGTCGCACAGGTTGTCGGCGACACTTGCGCGCGCATACGCATTCGCATAGGTCACGGCGACGGCCGGCACCGCCTGCGAGTCCCACATCGGCGCTTGCAGCAGGTCGGAGTCGGTCTGATAGCCGTTCTGATGCAGCAGCGCGAGCGCATTGGTGGCCTGCGTCACCGTATCCGTTCCCGCGATCACGCCGGCCGCCGCGAGCGACGCGCAACGCGCGGTGCGCAGCGCGGTGGTGGTCGCGCTCGGCAGCGCGGTCAGATACGGCGCGCCGGTCGCGGCGGGCGCGAGCGCGGCGCACGGCTGCAGCAGGTTCGCGAGCGTCATGTAATCGGCGAGCGGCATAGTTGGCCCCCCAATATGCCGCTTACGAGTCCTTCTGGAAATAGCTGCTCTCGGCGACGTATGCGCCACCGGCCGTTGCGATTTTCCCGAGTTCGTTGATGGCCAATCCGATGAGCTTCGCATCTCGCTGTGCCTTCGAGACATCGGGTTGATGACCTGTCAGTCCGTCGAATGCCGGTGGCCGCTCGCTCGCAGCGATTGCCAATGCGAACGACTCCGCCACGACTGGATTGACTGGGGTTTGCAGGCCGGCGGCAATGACATCGGCAGGGGCGCCGGCGAGCCCTTTCTGAAAATGAAGTTCGACAAGCCAGTAGCGCGTAGCGCTCATCAGCGCGTCGACGAGTTCGGGTTGGCGTTCGCTCGCCAGCATTGCTGCAGGCAACCACAGCGAGTCGAAGCCGTGGATCACATGACCGGCCTCGGCGAGATTCGATTGCCGGGAGATTCACGACAGAGGTCGAGCGGTGACTCCGCTCGGATCAGGTAGCCATCCACCTGCTATTTCAGTCGCGCCCAGTCCGAAGGCGTGGGCCATCCCGGTTCGCCCAGTCGTACGCGTCGCGGGACCTCCGCAGCCTGAGCGGCACCAGGCCGAAGCAACGGCCCGATTGACTGACCCAGCGGAACGACCGCGAGCCACCTGATCAGATCACGGCGCTTCACCATGGCGCTCCTCCACGCTGAAACGTGATCGTTTCCATTTCTCAAACGATCGCTCGCGACAGCGGTGGCGGCACGGGCTCACGCCTCGCTCGATGCAATCGCTCGAGCGTCTCGTGGAAAAAGTTCGACTTCAGCCTCGATCTCCACGGGAATGTTGAAGGGAAGCTCGGCCAGTCCCACCGCGCTGCGAGCGTGAACGCCGCGCTCCTCGCCAAAGACAGCGAGTATCAGTTCCGAGAAGCCGTTGATCACCGCGGGCTGTCGGTTGAACCCTGGTGCCGAGTTGACCATGCCGAACACCCTCGTCCAACAGGCGATGCGCTCCAGACTTCCGAGCTCGCGCTTGAGGCTGCCCAGAATAGCGAGCGCGGTGAGACGAGCCGCCACGAAGGCCTGCTCCTGCGAAACCTGACTGCCCACCTTGCCAAGTGGCTCGGCCAGCGAGCCGTCCGCGTTGGTCGGTCCATGGCCCGAGATGCAAGCCCTGTTGCCGACTACCCGTACCCATGGGAACGGAAGCGTCAGGCCTGGAGGAAGCCGCAACGGTTCCGGCAAGACGTAGCCAAGTGCGTGCAAGCGATCTTCAACGGTCGACATATTCAGACTCCACGTGAATGCCCGACGGCGTTTATTCGCGCGCGCGCCTCGATGATCGCGCAGCAGTGTGGCTGCGGCACGTCGCTGCGGTGACAGCGCTTTCAGATGCCCGCTTCCCTCACGTTCCGCCCAGCTTGCGCATCTGCCCGATAGCGCGAGCGCGTGCAGCCTCGGCCTCCTGGACGAGCCGGTACGCAACGTAATATTTAAAGACATTGCGCACGTACGTCGTTGGCTCGATGCCGATTTTCTCGGCGACTACGATTTCGACATTGTTGAACCACTTGTTAGGATCGAGACCGCGCGCCGCCGCTTCCTTGCGCATTTTGGCGATGTTTGCGGGTCCTGCGTTATAGCTTGCGAATGCGAACAGCGAGCGGTCCCGTTCCGAGAAGTGAGCATCGGGAAAGTAACGGGCCATCAGCACATCGAGATATTTCGCTCCCGCATGTACGTTGGACTCCGCCACCCTGATGTCGCCAACCGCAAGTTCCTTCCCCGTGGCTGGCATCAGCTGCATGATCCCGATTGCCCCAACGTGACTGCGGGCGCTCTGGTTCAGCTGGGACTCCTGATAGCCCTGAGCCGCAAGCAAAAGCGGATCGAAGCCGTACTGCGCACCGTATTTTTTGAAAAGACCGACGGTCTGTCTGAACCGCTTCAGCTCCGCTGACTCCGTATTGTTGGAGATCTGCTTGATGCGCTTCATTTCCTGCTGCAGACGGACTTCCGCGACACTCTGCTTCTTCACGTAATTCAAGTAGAAGTCGTTGATCGCGTCCTGCAGTTTGGGGCTCTTGAAGCGCACCGCCCAGCCGATGTAGCCTGCGTCGCGCACCGAAATATCGTTGTGCACGACGATTCCAGCCAGTACCGGCGCCCATACCTTTGCCTTCCAGTCGTCCACGACGAGGATCTGGAGCAGCCCGACATTGAGCATCTCCATCGCGTCCTCGTCCTCGAGCGCGTCGGGCAACGGCACGAGTTTCACCGGAGCTTTGCCTTCCTTGCCAAAACGCGCGTTCAACGCGTTCAGGCTCTCGTAATAGCTGCTGCTTGGCCGCACATGGACCGTCTTACCGCTGAGATCGTCGAGCTTCGCGAGGGCCGGCGACTTCGGCCCGGTCACGACCACCTCGCGTACTGCTGTCCGGTCACGCGGCGCCACGAAGTCGACCTGCTTCAGGCGGGCCTCCGTGACCGTCAGATTGCCCGCGGCGATGTCGCCCCGGCCCGCTATCAGCCCCGGGAGCAACTGGTCGCGAGTCGTCGGAATGATGACCAGAGTGAGCGGACGCTTGCCGAGCGTCGCCCGGTACTTCTTGTTCACATAACGCTCGAAGTCCCGCATGAGACCGGCGGTCAGCCCACGTTCGTGACCTTGCTCATTCAGATAGAGCGTTCGACTGTAGGGAACCAGAACGCGGATCAGACGCCGGTCGAGCATGGCGTCGAAATCCCCCGTGAACGGTTGATTGCCGAGATCGATACGGCGCGCTGCGGGAGCCGACGCCGCGGCGGTTGGGGATGCCGGGAGGGCCGACGAGGCGGCCGGCTGCGCGGCGACACTTTGGGCGGCGACGCACGCCGCGGGGCCGACGATCATGCCTGAGCAGAACGCCGCGATGTACAGCAACGTTTGAATGATGCGCATCGTAAAACACCCTGCTGTCGCACCCGGCGACTGCGTCGACGTTCGCTACGCGCATCCATATTGCCACGATGGCAACGGGTGAAAATGGGACGATGGTCCTATAAGCAATGCGCCATGACTGAAGAAAGAGCCGTACCGACGTAATCGCCAACGCCCGCTACGCCATCGTCACGAGATTTCGTCCTTTATGCTTCGAGCGATACAACGCACGGTCAGCGCTCGCGAAACCGTCGCGATGCGCGGGTCGCGACAGATCGCTGATAGGCGTGAGCGACGCGCCAATGCTGACCGTCACCACCCCAAGCGGCGACGCGCGATGCTCGATCGCGAGGTCCGCCACTCGCTGGCGCAGCGTTTCGAGCGTGTCTTCGAGCACCGAAGGTTGCGCTTCGAGAATCAGCATTCCGAACTCCTCGCCGCCCATGCGCCCGACCACGATGCGTTCGCTGTCGGCGGCGGCCTGCATCACGGAGGCGACCAGACACAGACAGTGATCGCCGGCTTGATGACCGTAGGTGTCGTTGTACTGCTTGAACCAGTCGACGTCGACGACCACCGAGCCCATCACGTCGCCGTCGCGCGCCTCCTTCCAGCGGCGCGCGATGGTTTCGAGCAGAAAGCGCCGGTTGTACAACTGGGTGAGCGGATCGATCGCGGTGGCCGTGCGCATCTTCAGATCGTTTTCGATCATCGCGCGCAGGTGGTAAAACACGCCGCGCCGGCCCGCGTCGAGCCGGCCCGGCGCCGGGTCCATCGCGCACAGCGCGCCGACGATCTCGCCGTTCGGCGCGCGCAACGCGATCGCCGCGTAGAAGCGCACGAACGGATGACGCTTGACGAGCATGCATTCGCCGAAGCGGCTGTCGTTGTGCGCATCCTCGATCACGAACAGGTCGGCATCGCGCACCGCGTAGTCGGCGAGCGAGCGCGCACGCGTGACGAGCGGCATCGCCATGCCGACCTCGGCGCGATAGTGCTGATGCTCCTCGTCGAGCAGCACGATCGCGGTAATTGCCGCGCCGGTCACGCTCTTCAGAATCTCCGCCGCATGCGTGAAGCACTCGCGCATCACCTGGTCGTCGTGCAACAGCCACTCGATGACCGAAGACTCGACCTCGGGTTCGCCGGCGGCGGTCGAGTCGACTGGCATCCGGCTGGCGAGGCGGTCGTTACTGTGGGCGAGTTGCACGGAAGGGTTCCAGAATGGGCTTAGCTTATGTCAACGGCATAGGCACGTGAAACTTGAGCACAGAATGTGGGATCGCGCCCAAGCGCCGGAGCGTATCCGGGAGCCCCAAAGAAAATGGGCCGGCTCTCGCGAGCCGGCCCATCGATCGATGCGACGTTCGGGTAATCAGACGCGCCGCTTTACTCCTTGTCGCCCTTCACCTGCGGCAGCGCCGAAGTCTCGTTCGACGACAGCAGGCCCACCTGCGAGTAGATGCGCAGCTTGTCGCGCGTGTCGGTGATGTCGAGGTTGCGCATCGTCAGCTGGCCGATGCGGTCGCGCGGCGAGAACGTCGATGCGACCTTTTCCATCGACAGACGCTCGGGCTGATACGTGAGGTTCGGCGACTTCGTGCTGAGGATCGAGTAGTCGTTGCCGCGGCGCAGCTCGACGGTCACTTCGCCGGTGATCGCGCGCGCGACCCAGCGCTGCGCGGTTTCGCGCAGCATGATCGCCTGCGGATCGAACCAGCGGCCCTGATACAGCAGACGGCCGAGGCGGCGGCCGTTCTCGCGGAACTGCTCGATCGTGTCTTCGTTGTGGATGCCGGTGACGAGACGCTCGTATGCGATGTTGAGCAGCGCGAGGCCCGGGGCTTCATAGATGCCGCGGCTCTTCGCCTCGATGATGCGGTTTTCGATCTGGTCGCTCATGCCGAGACCGTGACGGCCGCCGATCCGGTTCGCTTCGAGCAGCAGCTCGACCGCGGTCGGGAACGTCTGGCCGTTCAGCGCGACCGGCTGGCCTTCCTCGAAGCGGACCGTCACTTCTTCCTTCGCGATCTGCACGTCGTCGCGCCAGAACGCGACGCCCATGATCGGGTTCACGATCTTGATGCCGGACTCGAGGCTTTCGAGATCCTTCGCTTCGTGCGTCGCGCCGAGCAGGTTCGAGTCGGTCGAATACGCCTTTTCGGCCGACATCTTGTAGTCGAAGCCCGACTGGCGCATGAATTCCGACATTTCAGAACGGCCGCCGAGTTCGTCGATGAACAGCTGGTCGAGCCACGGCTTGTAGATCTTCAGGTCCGGGTTCACGAGCAGACCGTAGCGGTAGAAACGCTCGATGTCGTTACCCTTGTACGTGCTGCCGTCGCCCCAGATGTTGACGCCGTCTTCCTTCATCGCGGCGACCAGCATCGTGCCGGTCACGGCGCGGCCGATCGGCGTCGTGTTGAAGTAGGTGACGCCCGCCGTCGAGATATGAAACGCGCCGCACTGCAGCGCCGCGATGCCTTCCGAGACCAGCTGCGCGCGGCAGTCGATCAGGCGCGCGCCTTCGGCGCCATATTGCGTGGCGCGACGCGGGATCGAATCGTAATCGTCTTCGTCGGGCTGACCGAGGTTGGCCGTGTAGGCGTACGGCACGGCGCCCTTCTTGCGCATCCAGTGCAGCGCGGCGCTAGTGTCGAGGCCGCCGGAAAACGCGATACCGACCTTCTGGCCGATCGGAAGACTTTCAAGGATTGTACTCATAAGCAGTAGCGTTAACTCGACGTACGGGGAGATTTTGGGGGTAACAGCTGAGTATCGGGCAAGCCTGGCGATCAGGCAAGTTACGCGGGAGTATACCGTGAACCGCCGTCCGGCCTTGGATTTTGCCGGTCGGCGCGTCCTCGCGCCGCAATCTCGCCGCGCCGAATATCCGGCTTAGTTCACGCTGTATTTGCCGTAACGGGGGCGAATTTATTATCGTCTAAGGGTAGCATCGCGGATTGCGTCAACGCACCGGCCGTTCACCCCCTTCATCCCGTTCATTCCCCTTGCCCGCCGCTCGTGACCATGACCACCCCGCGCCCCACGACGAACGCCTCGCTGGTCACCAACGTGCGGCTCGCCGAGCTGCACGTCGCGCTGTTGACGAGCGCGCCGCCGTCGGGGCCAGTACCGCCGCTCACGGCTTGTCTCGCGCACGGCGTCACGTCATTCGGCGGCAACGACGGAATTCGCGACACGTGGACGCCATACGGCTCGCCCGACATGCTGGAACGGGCAATGCTGATCGCGATGCGCTACGGCCTGCGCCGCGACGACGATCTTGCGCTCGCGTGCGATTGCGTCAGCGGCACCGCCGCGCGCGCTTGCGGATTCGAAGGCTATGGTTTGCAGCCGGGCGCACGCGCCGATCTGGTGCTGGTCGACGCCGACACGCTCGCGCATGCGCTCGTTGCGCGGCCGGCGCGCAAGCTGGTCATTGCGAACGGCCGCGACGGCGCGCTGGTCGCGCGGTAGTTCAGCCACGCCGTCCGCCACAACAAAGACGTTTTTTGGACTCGAATGATCAATCTTTTTCAGGCCATGCAGGCCTTCGTCAAGGTGGCCGATGTCGGCAGCTTCGCGCAGGCCGCCGCGCAACTGAATGTGTCGACGTCCGTCGTCACGCGTCATGTGTCGAGCCTCGAACAGCATCTCGGCATTCGCCTGTTTCAGCGCACCACGCGCAAGGTCGTGCTGACCGAGGCCGGCGCGCAATACGCGGACGGTTGCCGCGTGCTGCTCGCCGAACTGGAGGAAGTGGAGTCGCGCGCGACCACGGCCTCGCGCGACGTGGCCGGCGATCTGCGCATCGTCGCGCTCGGCAGTTTTTCGCTGTTTCGGCTAACGCCGCTGTTCGCCGAATATCAGGCGCGCTTTCCGCAAGTCAGCCTGCGCGTCACGCTGACGGAAAAACGGGTCGATCTGCTTGAAGGCGGCTTCGATGTCGGCATCGTGACCGAGCATATGATCCGCTCGGAGTCGCTAGTGGTACGGCGTCTGATCAACTCGCACGCGGTGCCGGTGGCAGCGCGCGCGTATCTCGCGCAGGCCGGTCAACCGCAAACGCCGACCGAACTGGACGGGCATCGGCTGATTGCCGCGCCGTTCGACACGACCGGCCCGATGTGGATCTTCCGCAAGGGTGACGGCGATGCCGAAAGCGCGAGCGAGGACGGCGACGACAGCGGCGAGAGCATCGCGATCGATGCATCGTTCACGGTCAACAGCATGATCATGCAGAAGCAGGCCGCGCTGGGCGCGATGGGCATCGCGCTGCTGCCGCTCGAAATGGTCGAGGACGAGTTGCGCGCCGGCACGCTAGTGCGCGTGCTCGACGGCTATGCGGTGCTCAATGGCGACGTGGCCGTGTCGCTGGTGTATCCGAGCCGCGAGTTCGTGCCGCGCAAGGTGCGCGAGTTCATCGATCTCGCGGTCGGTTTCTTCAAGTGACGCTTCAAGGCCGCTCGCCGCGCGCGAGCCGCGCGTCGATGTCGTACACGACCGGCATCAGATCCGCGACGCTGTCGATCACGTAATGCGCGCCCGCCGCCTTCAGCCTGGCCGTCGCGGCGTTGCGGCGCGCGGCGAATTCGTCGGCCGGCAACGCCTTCACCTCGGCCTCGCTCATGCCGAATGCGTTGCCGCTCACCGCGACGCCGACCGCCCACGTGCCGGCGTTGATGCCTTCTTCGATGCCGACCTCGGTGTCGTCGACCTTGATCGCCTCTTTCGCGCGCCACACGCCGAGTTCCGGCAGTGTCCGGTAGATCATGTACGGTGAGGGCCGCCCTTCCGGCGTATCGCCGGTGCACACGATGCTGTCCGGCACAAAGCCCTGCGCGGCCGCGCCCGGTACGATTTCGTCGATGATCTCGCGGGTATAGCCGGTCGTCGTGCCGATGCGGATATCGTTCTGACGCAATGCGCTCGCGACTTCGGCGACGCCCGGGATCACCGCGCTATAGCTCGCCGCGACCGCGATGTTCTTCGGCACGAACACGTCGTACACGGCGTCGATATCGGCGTCGGTCGGCATATGGCCGTGGCGCTCGGCCCAAGCCTGCGCGATGCGCGGCAGCGCCATCAGCGCCGCGATGTGCGGCCGCTTGGCCATGCCCATCGGGCCGCGCGCTTCGTCGATCGTGATCGGCACGCCGAACTGCTCGAAGGTCTCGACGAAGGCGCCCATCGGCGCGCGTGAACCGTAGTCGACCACCGTGCCGGCCCAATCGAAAATCACTGCCTTCACGTGTTTCATCTGCTTGAATCCCCAGGAATCCGAATGTATTGGGTTTGCTGTCGCGGGTTTGCTGTCGCGGCTCAGGCCGCCTGCGCGAGCGCCTTGCGTTCGTCGAGCGCGGCGGGCGGCGGCCCCGCGTGCGTGACGCCCATCGTGCGCAGCGCTTGCGCGCAGGCATCGACCACGCGTCGCATCACCTGCTCGTCGACCTGACCGATGCAGCCGATGCGGAAACTGTCGACCACCGTCAGCTTGCCCGGATAGATGATGAAGCCCTGCTCCTTCATCAGTTCATAGAAGCGCGCGAACTCGAACGACGGATGCGCCGGCGAAAAAAACGTCACGATGATCGGCGAGCGCCAGCGCCCGTTGAGCAGCGGCTCGAAGCCAAGCCCGTGCATGCCGGCCACCAGCACGTCGCGATTGTTGGCGTAGCGCGCGAGCCGCGCGGGCTGCCCGCCTTCGAGCCGGTGCAGACGCAGCGCCTCGAAGAACGCGGCCACCGTATGCGTGGGCGGTGTGAAGCGCCACTGGCCCGTGCGATTCATCACGTCCCATTGATCGTAGAGATCGAGCGCGAGCGAATGGCTGCGGCCTTTCGCTTCGCGCAGCGCGCTCTTGCGCGCGATCACGAAGCCGAAACCCGGCACGCCCTCGATACACTTGTTCGCCGACGACACGAACGCCTCGCACGCGATCTGCCGCACGTCGAGCGGCACCGCGCCGAAGGCGCTCATCGAATCGATCAGCAGTTTGCGACCGTGCCTGGCGGCCGCAGCTGCAATCTCCTCAAGCGGATTGAGGATGCCCGAGCTCGTTTCGCAATGGATCGCGATCACGTGCGTGATCGACGGATCGGCGGCAAGCATGCGTTCGACTTCGAGGCCGCGCGGCGGCAGGTAGTCGCCCTTGTCGAGCAGTGTGCAGGCGCGGCCGAGATAGCCAAGCGTGGTCGCCGCGCGCTTGCCGTACGCGCCGTTCGCGAGCACGAGCGCGTGGCCGTCGCGCGGAATCAGGCTGCCGAGCATCGCTTCGACGCAGTAGCTGCCGCTGCCCTGTAGCGGCACGCAGTCGTACTCGCCCGCGGTGTCGCCGGCGATCTCCAGCAGGCTCGCGCGCAACTCGGCGGTCATCGCGCGGAAGTCGCCGTCCCAGGAGCCCCAGTCGCGCAGCATCGCCTGTTTCGTCGATAGTGCCGTGGTCAGCGGGCCCGGCGTCAGCAGATAAGGCTCGCCGCCAGCCGGCGCGGCGCAGGGTGTGGTGCAACGGGTCGAAGTTGCCGCGGCTGCCACGGCCAATGCCGCCGCCGAACCGCCGATCGCGCTTTCCATGTCCGCAACTCCGATATCGCTATGTCGATAGCTGACACGATACAGAAGCGTTGTCCATCGGCAAAATCGATATAATCGATGGCGATATCGCAAAAACTTATTGGATGACGAGGTTCACGTGCAATACGCGCAATTGCGGGCGTTCCATGCAGTCGCGGAACATGGCGGCTTTTCGAAAGCGGCGCAGGCGTTGTCGCTGACGCAGCCGGCGGTGTCGGATCACGTGCGGCGGCTCGAACAGGACTACGGCGTCAAGCTGTTCGAGCGCGGGCCGCGCGGCGTGGAGACGACCGAACTCGGGCTGCGCCTGTTCAGCGTGACACGGCATATGCTCAGTTGCGAGCGGGACGCGCGCCAACTGCTCGAATCAGCGGGCGGGCTGAAGTCGGGTTCGCTATCGCTCGCGGCCGATGCGCCCGATCTCGCCGTCGCGCTGATCGGCGCGTTTCGCCAACGGCACCCGGGCATCGTCGTCACGCTGTCGATCGCCAATGCGGCAGAGTGCATGCAGCGCGTGCTGTCGAGCGCGGTCGACGCGGCGATCACGGCCGCGCCGCAGGTGCATAGCCGCTTGCAGTCGCGCGTGTTGCGGCGCGATCCGCTGGTCGCGATGGTGCCAGCGAGCTACCCGGCCGCGAAGAAGCGCCGGCTGAGCTACGCCGAGCTCGTCGAACAGCCGATGATCTTTCGCGAGCCGCAATCGGTCACCCAACAACTGCTCGAAATCGAGCTCGTGCGGGAGTCGTTGCAAGTCGAGCCGGTCATGTACGTGGATGGCCGCGAGGCGCTGGAGGAAGCGGTCGCGCAGGGAATCGGCGTCGGCGTCATCGCGCGCGCAGAGTTCAACGAGTCGCGGCGGATCCGGATGGTGCCGCTGCTCGATTGCCGCGTGCAGATGATCGAATCGCTGACGCGGCTCGCCGAGCGGCCCGGCTCGAATCTGCTCGACGCGTTTTTTGCGGTGGAGTTGCCGGGAGCCGAAACAGAGGTCTCGGGGGGCGACGTTCAACGCGCGTAGCTCGCGCGCCGTCGCTGCAAGGAGCGGCGTGGCCTTCATGCTGCCGGCCCCGCCGCCCGCTATCGCGCTCGAATCGTTCCGCGGGTTGCCACGAGCGTTGGCAACCCCTTCAGACTTAACGCGACCCGCCACTCGCGATCAGGCTCTCGCCCGTCATCCAGCGCGCATCGTCCGAAGCGAGGAAGGTCACGACATCCGCGATATCGTCGGGTTGGCCGATACGGCCGAGCGGCGTCGTGCTGATCGCCCACGTTTCGAAGTCCGAGCCGATCACGCCGGCGCTGTGGGTGCCCTCGGTCTCGACCATGCCCGGATTCACCGAATTCACGCGGATCTTGCGCGGTCCGAGTTCCTTCGCGAGCACGCCGGTGATCGCATCGACCGCGCCCTTGGTCGCCGTGTAGACCGCGGTGGTCGGCGGCGTGATGCGGCTCGCGACCGAGCTCACGTTGACGATGCTGCCGCCTTCGCCCAGATGCCTGGCCGCCGCCTGTGTCACGAGCAGCAGCCCGAGCACGTTGACATCGAAGTGCTTATGGAAATGCGCTTCGGTGATCTCTTCGAGCGGCGCGAATTCATAGACACCCGAGTTGTTGACGAGAACGTCGAGCCGCCCGTACGTTTCAATCGCCGTATCGATGATGCCGTTCGCGTCCGCGGCCTTCGACACGTCGCCGGCAACCGCAACCGCCTTGCCGCCCGCCGCGGTGATATCGGCGACCACCTTGTCGGCGCCCGCGCGGCTCGACGCATAGTTCACCACGACCGACGCGCCTTGCGTCGCCAATGCCTTCGCAATCGCCGCTCCGATGCCTTTCGATGCACCCGTTACAACCGCTACCTTGCCTGTGAGCTTGCTCATCATCGTGTCCTTTCAATGGTTCGCGCCGGCATGCCTCGCGAGGAGTCGCGGGGCCCACGCCAATAAAAGCCAGAAATGCAGTGGCGCTGTCACTGGTCGTTAATTTAGGCATGGCGCGAGGCCGGATAAAGCGGCTCGAGACGAATTGATACGCCGCTTCCGACGAACAATCGATTCGCATCGGACCTCGATGGGCCCGTTGACGTGGCTTACGTCGATTGATGATGTTTGGCTTGCGCCGCGGCGTCCGCGTCGGCGTCGCGGAAGCGCGCGCTGATCGACCGCAAGAACGGCGCGCAGCAGCAGAGACGTGCACCGCGCAAGACTCCTACGGGCAGACGTCACGATCAGGCGCTATACACTAAAAGCGCTTTTATTCACCGCGCTTTTGTTCGCTGCCGAGCAGCAGCGCGATGTGCGCGGCCACGCTCGCGAGCACCGCGAGCGCGCCGAGCGTATCGAGAATAATGGGCCACACGATCTCCCTCCTCCGCTATCCGCTGCCTCCCAACGTCTTTTAAACGAATGCGCGCGCCATCAATTGAACGCCGAGGCCGAGCAGTCAGATAAAGCAATGAATGGTGCCGCAACGAGCGTGCCGAGTACGATGCCCGCCAGCATCGGCCATAAGCGTCCGACGAGCGCGCGCACGCCCGATCCCGCAAACAGCTGCCACACGTTGGTGACGAACGACGGCAACAGCATGCGCGAGCTGAATGCGCTGCCGCGCGCGGAAAAGGCGCTCGTGCGCCATCTGGCCGGTATTTAGCGGCGCTGTTGCTATCATTCGTTGCCCTCGCGCAGCGCCGCGGCGGCAGCACCGTACCGCAACCGGCAGCACCCAAGGCGAAGCAGACCAACGCAACGCCAATTGCCGACGCATCACACCTCAGAGGCATGCATGGAATTTCGCCAACTTCGCTACTTCATCGCGGTCGCCGAGGAAATGAACATCACGCGGGCGGCCAATCGTCTGCATATGACACAGCCGCCGCTGTCGCGGCAGATCCAGCAGATCGAGCAAAGTGTCGGCCTGCCGCTGTTCGAGCGCGGCTCGCGGCCGTTGCGGCTCACCGAAGCCGGCCGCATTTTCTACACGCAGGCGAAACGTCTGATCGATGAAGCCGACGAACTCGCGCCGCTCACGCGCCGGCTCGCGCAACTCGCGGAACGCATCGTGATCGGTTTCGTACCGTCGACGCTGTATGGCGCGCTGCCCGCGGTGATCCGCTCGTTTCGCGAGGCCGCGCCGCACATCGAGCTGTCGCTGATCGAGATGTTCACGATCGAGCAGTTGGCCGCGCTCAAAGGTGGCCGGATCGACGTCGGCTTCGGCCGGCTGCGCTTCGACGATGCGCAACTCGCGCGCGAAGTGCTGGTCGAGGAACGGATGATCGCCGCATTGCCGCAGGACCATCCACTCGCGCGGCAAAAGAAGCCGCTGACGCTTGCCGCGATCGCCGAGGAAACGCTGATCGTCTATCCGAGCACGCCGCGGCCGAGCTATGCGGACCAGCAGATCTCGGCAATGCACGATCAGGCGCTGGAGCCGAAAGCGATCCATGAAGTGCGGGAGTTGCAGACCGCGCTGGGGCTGGTCGCCGCGCAGGTCGGCGTGTGTCTCGTGCCGGAGAGCGTCGAGGGCTTGCGCGCGCATGGCGTCGCGTACCGGCCGATTCCGTCGGCAAGCGCCGCGTCGCCGATCATCATGAGCCGGCGCCTGCAGGACGAATCGCCGGCGACGATGCTGATGTGCTCGCTCGCGCGGCAATTGTTCAAGCGCGTCTGAGCGGTCTGAGCGCCGCGCGCCTAAGCACGGCGACGCGGCGCATCGTACCGCGCTACTTCACATCGAACCCATAATCCCCATGCGTTCGATGTCCGTCCGACGCCACCGCGACCCAATGCACGGTGTAGTGCCCGGCCGCGAGCGTCGGCAGCGCCACCGTCATCACCGCGGGCTGCTGCGCATCGACCGAGGACTTCCGCGTGCTGACCTGCTTGCCACTCGCATCGGTGACGGTGAGCGAGCTGAACGCCGGTTCGAGCGGCCCGTCGAAGGTCACCTTGACCTGCGCGGGCGCGGCCACCGATGCGCCCGCGCCCGGCTCCTGCTTCTGCGGAAACACATGCGCGAACGCCGCGCTCGCGAGCGTCACGCCGCCGATCAGTGCCGCCGCGCGCATCGCGTGATGTTTGAAGCTGTTGTTCATCGTCTTTCTCCTGCGCTACTTAAGGGAACAGCGGCTTGCCGAGCGTGGTCGGCGCAATGTCGTCGAAGAACAGGTGCGCCTGCACCAGAATGCCGACGTGCGAGCCGCTCGCGCGGTTGATCGGAATCTGCGCCTCGACGCCGAACTGTCCATAGCGATTGATCCAGATAAAGCCCGGATTGACCGTGCCGGTCGTCTGCCCCTGACTGCGCGACAGCGGAATCTCGACGAGCGGAATCAGGTTCGCGAACGGCTGCGGCAAACCCGCGTCGTGCACGTGCTGCTGCAGATACGGCAGGCTGTACTGCACGGTGAAGCCATAGTTGAACGCGTTCGGCTGACCCGCGCCGGTGGTGAGCGCGGGGCCCGCCTCGGCCGTGACCGCGACCGGGCGCAGATACGCGAGCGAAGCGGGCAGATCGCCCATGCCCTTGCCGATGAAGATGGTCGGCGAGATCGTCGAGAAATTGTCGGCGATCGCGCGGCTGCCAGTGCCGCCGAGCTCCGCATCGACGCCGATCGACGTCATCAGCTCGTGCGGCTCGTTCACGTACAGCAGGTACTTGAGGCCGACGCCGAAGTTGTCGAAGCCGGCCGCGCGCGGGTTGTTCTGCATCACGTACCCGCCGTCGATCGACACGGCCAGACGCGGCGTGATCAGCTTGTCGTACTCGAAGCTGAAGGTGTTGATGCTCTGGTCGCCGTCGTCGCCGGGCACGCGCTGATGGCCGTACTCGAAGTTGGCTTCGTCGCCGACGCCGGGGTCGTCGACGGCGAGCGTCGAGGGGAACACGCGATCGCCCGCGATCGCGTGCGCGTGCGCGATGGACGGCGCGGCGATGAGGCCTGCGACGCCGCACGCGGCGTAAGCGGTGTAGGCGAAATAGGTGGCGGCCGCGACGAGCGGCGCCGCGCGCGGCGGACGGCCGCCGCGCATTGCTGGTGTGTGCATCGGGTGCATCCTGTCTGATCGGTTGAGACGAGGCTGGCGCGCGTCATCGAACGGACGCGCGCGAGCGGGCGCGATGCGGGTTCGCGCATCGCGTCGTAACGAATTCGGATCAGCAGGCGGAAGGTGGGGCGCGTGGCTGCGCGAAGCTCGGCGGTTCGACGCGGCGCACGCTGTCGAAGCGCACCGCGGCCGTATGCTGGCGCGCACGGACCGCGGCGACGAACAGCATGCCGACGCTCGGCATCACTGGCAGATGCGCGAGCAGGCTGCAATAGCCGCAGGCATCGCCGGACATCTGGGCGTGCTTTGCGCCGGCATGGCTGGCAGGCGTGGCGGAGTCGTCGGGCGGGTTGGCGGTGGGCTGGGTGGTGTCGGGCGTGTCGTCCTGCATCCGCATGCCTGGCATCGACGCCGTGTCGTCCATCGACGTCATCTGGCAATGCCCGCCCATCATCGCGTCGGCGCGATAATGGGCGGCGAGCGTTTGCGAGATGGTCGGCGCGAGCGTCGTCAGCAGGATCGCGAGCAATCCCAGCCAACTGCCGATCTTCCGATGCCAACGATTCAACATGCGCTCAGCGCCACGCCGCGAGTTTTTGCAGTCCACTACTGCCGGACCACGATTTGCGGCAAATTATGCCATGTACGTCGTTATTTTTCGGCCGTGGGTGGCAGGTTTCGTCGACCCCCGCGCGCCCGGTCAATAGAGCGAACCGTCGACGGCAAAGCCGCCCCGCACAGGCGACAATGCCTTCACCTGGCTTCCCGCACGGAGTCTTCATGAAAGCGCAGCGTCCGCGGCCTCCGCACTTTCCCGCCGAACCAACGCGCGCCGAATGGCGCGAGCACTTGCTGCCCTACTTCATCACGGCGCTGCTGATCGCGTTCGCGATCGTGCTGATCATCTGGATCGCCAATCCGGCGCCGCCGCGCACGATCACGATCAGCGCCGGCCCGCGCGACAGCTCGTTCGTCGTCACCGCGAACCAGTACCGCAAGATCCTCGCGCGCAACGGCATCCGCCTGAACGTGCTCGAATCCCAAGGTTCCGTGCAGAACCTGCAGCGGCTGCTGGATCCGACGCAGCACGTCGATATCGCTCTCGTGCAGGGCGGGGTGGCCGAAGGGCTCGATACTTCGTCGCTGGTGTCGCTCGGCAGCGTGTTCTATGTGCCGATCGTCGTGTTCTATCGCGGCGCGGCGCTCACGCAACTTGCGCAGCTCGAAGGCAAGCGCATCGCGGTCGGCCGCGAAGGCAGCGGCACGCGGCTGCTCGCGCTGCAACTGCTCGCGGCGAACGGCATCGAGCCCGGCGGCGCCACCACGCTAGTGCCCAGCGACGGCCTGCAGGCCGCCACGCAGCTGGTTGCCGGCGAGGTCGACGCGGCGATTCTGAGCGGCGATTCGGCAACGCGCGGCCTGATGCTGCGGCTGTTGCGCGTACCCGGCATCTCGGTGATGAATTTCGACGAAGCGAGCGCCTATACACGCGTCTTTCCGTTTCTCGACCAGATCGACTTGCCGCCCGGCGTGCTCGATCTGAAGCGGCGCATTCCGCCCGAGACCGTCCACCTGATTAGTCCGACGGTCGAACTCGTCGCGCGCAGCACGCTGCATCCGGCGATTTCGGACCTATTGATCGAGGCGGCGCAGGAAGTGCACGGCGCCGCGGGCCTGTTGCAGCACGCCGGCCAGTTCCCGAACCCGGTCGAGCACGAATATCCGATCAGCGAAGACGCGCAGCGCTATTACCGGACCGGCAAGGGCTTTTTGTATCGAACGCTGCCTTTCTGGCTCGCGAGCATCGGCGATCGTACGCTCTTCCTGCTGTTGCCGGTCGCCGTGCTGCTAGTGCCCGCCATGCGCGTGATTCCGGCGCTGTACCGGTGGCGGGTGCGCTCGCGCATCTATCGTTATTACGGTTCGCTGATCGCGATCGAGCGGCACGCGCTCGCCGGCGCAACCGACGAGGAGCGCACGCAGCTACTGGGGCAACTGGATGAGATCGAGGCGGCGCTGAGCCACCTGCGCATGCCGCTCGCGTATGCGGATGCGTTTTACGTGCTGCGCGAGCATGTGGGATTCGTGCGCAGCCGGTTGACGGCTGCGCCGCCCGTCATGGCCTCGTGATCAAGGCCATGACGGGCTGTGCCAAGGTTAGGCTTGGGAGGGGGGCGAGGCGGGAGCGGTGGCTTGCGGTTCGTGTTGCGCGCTGGTCTGCGCCTGCGTGTCCGCGCCCCCGGCGGCATCCGCCGCTACGGCTTCCGGCGACGCAGCAGCGGCATCCGCTTGGCGGGCCGCTTGTTCCGCGACTGCCGCTACCGCTGCTTCGGCCTGCGACTCTTTAGCGGCCGCGCCTTCGGCCGGTGTACCTGCATCGGTCGGCGCATTCGCGCTTGCCGTCGCGGTGGCGGTCTTCTGCGCGGCCTTCGCCGCGCGATGCGCGAGCAGGCGCTGAGCACCCGCCGCTTCCTGCGCCGTGACCTTGCCGGCTTCGACGCCCGCCAGGTCGACGCGCGCCGCGCCTTCGACGAGGCTCTTCCAGTAGCGTCCGCCACGACACCACGTCTTGATCGCGTCGCGCAGTTCGGCTTCGCTCAGCGACAGCTCCTTCGCATGCACGACGAGGTCTTCGAAAATGCCGATCTTCAGCGCCAGCTTCGGGGCCGGATTCTTCGGGAAGGCGACCGGGAAACGTTTTTGCAGACGACCGATCGAGCGCACCACCGGGTCCACCGGCTTGGCGTCCACCGCCGGCCTGGCCGGCTCGGTGTGGCGCGCCGGCTGCGGGCGGCCGGCGCGCGTGCCCGGCTTACCGTCCGGGCGAGCGCCGCCCTTTGCGGCCGGCTTCGCGCCGGGCCGGCCACCGGGCTTCGTGCCCGGATTGGCGCCACGGTCGGCATGTGAACCAGGTTGTGCCCCTGAATTTGAAGCGGGCTTGCCAGCGGCCTTCGAAGCGGGGCGCGCGGCCGATTTGCGATCGGGCTTGCCGGCGGACTCTGCGGCGGCGCGCGCCGCGGCCAGTTGCTTCTTCAGTTCAGCGAGTTGTTCGAAACCCATAGTGCACAACCAATCTGTCGATCTGTAAAAACGAGATTGTAGCAGCGTGCGCTCACGTGCTTGTGACAACTCCGAGCCGCAGTGGCGATTGTCAATTCGCGGCCGTGACGGGCGCGTCGGCGGCGGGCGCGCGCAGCCCCGTGACGGACACCCGCAAACCGGGCCCCCCGACATTGTTGCTCAGCGACAGGCCGAGTTGATGCCGCTCGGCGATCCGCGCGACGATCGCGAGACCGAGCCCGCTGCCCTCGCCCTTCGACTCCTCGCCGCGATAGAAAGGGTCGAATACGCGTTCGAGCTCCGCCTCCGGAATTCCCGAGCCGCTGTCGACGACCTCGAAGCCCACGCGCTCGCCCGTGCGTCGCAGCACCACGTCGACACGGCCGCCCGGCGGCGTATGACGGATTGCGTTATTGATCAGGTTCGCTAACAACACACTGATACTGTGCGGCTCCGCGAGCACGGTATAGGCGTCGTTCGGTGTGCGCGCGTGTTCGCATTCGAGGCCGAGATCGATCTCTCGCAGCTCCGCGAGCACGGAACAATCGCTGACCGCCTGCTCGCCGATGCGCCGCAGGCTGACCGGCACCGTCGACGTGACCGGCTGCGCGTCTTCGCGTGCGAGCGTCAGCAGTTGCTGCACGAGGTGGATGATCCGGTTCACCCGATTTTCGACGCGCTCGAGCGTCTGCCCCTCGCCCCTCAGCGATCCATCGCGCGACGCCGCCTGCAGTTGCAGCTTCAGCGCCGCGAGCGGCGAGCGCAACTCGTGCGCGGCATCGGCGATGAACGTGCGCTGCGCCTGCGACGCCGTATGCAACCGTTGCAGCAGATCGTTCAGCGCTTCGACGAGCGGCCGGATTTCGACCGGCAGGTTGCCGTCGAGCCGCAGCGGTTCGAGCGAATCGATCGAACGCGTCGCGAGCGCGCGCGACAGGCCGCCGATCGGCGCGAGCCCGCGCGCGACCACCAGCAGCACCAGCGCGATCGTCACTGGCAGCAGCACGCCGAGCGGCCACAGCGTGTGCAGCGCGAGATGCAACGCGAGTTCTTCGCGCACCGAGACCGGTTGCGCGACCTGCACGTAGCGGTCTGTCTGCGCTACGCCGAAGATGCGCCAGTGGTATTCGCCGCGCGGCACTGTGTGAAAGCCCGGCGGCAGACGCTCGAACACCGGCGCCCGCGCGGAGCGATAGACGAGCGTACCGCCGCGGTCCCAGATTTCGATGACGATGCGGTCGTCGGCGAGATCGCCGAGGTCGGGGTTGCGACGCTCGCGGCTGCCCGCGCCGCTCAGCGCCGACGGCAGCGACAGCGCGACGGTGCGCAGTTCGTAGTCGAACAGCTCGCTCGCCTCGCGCCGCGCGGTATGGAAGATCGCGAAAGCCGCGACCATCGACGCCGCCGCCATGCCGAAGATCAGCCAGCCGAGCAGCCAGCGGCGAATCGACGTCATCCGCACCTCTTCAGGCGGTAGCCGACCCCGCGCACCGTCACGACCTGGTCCGCGCCGATCTTGCGCCGCAGACTGTGCACATGCACTTCGATCGTATTGCTGCCGACTTCCTCGCCCCAGCCGTACAGCTTTTCTTCGAGCTCGGCCTTCGTGAACACGCGGGTCGGCTCCTCGATCAGCGCCTGCAGCAACGCGAATTCGCGCGGCACCAGCGGCAGCGGCACGCCGTCCTTGGTCACTTCATGCGCGGCGGGGTCGAGCGTCAGTTCGCCGTGACTGTAGACCGGCTGCTTCTGGCCGGTGCGCCGGCGCAGCAGCGCGCGAATGCGCGCGGCCAGTTCGTCGAGGTCGAACGGCTTGATCAGGTAGTCGTCGGCGCCGGCATCGAGACCGCGGATGCGTTCGTCGACCGCGTCGCGCGCGGTCAGGATGATCACGGGCGCCGCGCCGCCATTGCGTCGATACGCGTTCAGCACGTCGATGCCGTCTTTTTTCGGCAGGCCGAGGTCGAGCAGCACGAGGTCGTACACGCCGTTATCGAGCGACAGTTCCGCCGCGCGGCCGTCCTCGGCCCAGTCGATCGCGTAGCCGGCGCGGCGCATCGCGCCCAGCACCGATTCCGCGATCATGTCGTCGTCTTCGACCAGTAGCAGGCGCATGGCCTCTCCTCTCCTTCGTGCGGTTTTGGCCGCCGCATTATCGGCCGCGGCAGCTTAACGAACCCTTACGGGGTACTGATGACGCGTCGATTTCGCACGGCCTGGGTCGCGCGATTCGACGTTAAGCCTGTCTTAAGCGCGCGCTGCGGAAAATCAGCCCTCTCTGCGAGGCCTCGTTCGCGAGTCGCTCGCCCCTTCCGATGATTCGCAGGAGCCGGATTTTGCCTGATTTCCATTCCGTCGCGACGCTGCGTCGGCGCGCACTGATGCCGTTGTGCGTGCTGCTGATGAGTGGCTGCGCGACCTATCACCGCGAGCCGCTCGCGCCGCAGGACACCTCGACGTCAGCGCGATCGCTCGAGCGGATCCGCATCGATCCCGCTAGCATGCCGCTGCCCGAACTGGCCGCGCATCGTTTCGATCCCGCCGACGGGCTCGACATCGATGAAGTCGCGATGCTCGCGGTCGCCAACAACCCCGATCTGAAGCTGGCCCGCGACGATCTCGGGATTGCCGGCGCGCAGGCTTATTCGGCGGGTCTGCTGCCCGATCCGCAACTGAGCGTGTCGAGCGATTATCCAGGCGCGGCCGGCACCACGCGCGCGTTCAATTATGGCCTCAGCATCGACGTGATGGCGATCGTGCTGCGCAGCGCGAATAAACAGTCCGCCGACGCGACGCTCGCGAAGACCGATCTCGGCCTGCTGTGGCAGGAATGGCAGGTCGTCGCGCAAGCGCGGCAGTTGTTCGTGAAGCGCTGCTTCCAGCAGCGCATGCTGCCGCTGTTGCAACAGCAGCGCGATCTCGCGCGCACGCGCTACGAGCGCATGGCCGCGGCGCGCGCCGCTGGCAATCTGACCGACGATACGCTCACCGCCGCGCTGCTCGCCTACGGCGACGCACGCAAGCAATACACCGACGCCGAGCGCGCGGCCGCGCAAACCCATCACGATCTGAATGCGTTGCTGGGCCTCGCGCCCGACGTGCAAATGCAATTGCAACCGGGCGGCGACGATGACGTCGCGCCGCTCACCGACGCCACACTCGACTCAGCGCTCGCCGAGCTCGCCCGCCGCCGCCCCGATCTGATCGCGCTGCAGGCAGGCTACGAAGCGCAGGAGCAGAAATATCGCGCGGCGATTCTGGGCCAGTTCCCGAGTCTGTCGGTCGGCTTCGTGCGCGCGCGCGACACGTCGAACATCTACACGAGCGGCTTTCAGGTCAACCTGAGTCTGCCGATCTTCAACCGCAACCAGGGCAACGTCGCGATCGAAAAAGCGACCCGCCAGCGGCTTCGCGACGAGTACCAGACCCGCCTGAACCAGGCGTATGCGGACGTCGCCCGGCTACGCGAAGACAGCGCGATTCTCGCGCGCCAATTGCAGCAGACCGAAGCCGCGCTGCCCGGCGTCGAGCGCGCCGCGCGCGAAGCCGCGGCGGCCTACGCCGAACACAACCTCGTGCTCGGCGCATACACCGATGCGCAAAGCGCCGCGCTCGCGAAACGCATCGACGTCGCGACGCTGCGCGAAGCGCTCGCCGAACAACGCATCGGCTTGCAGGCGCTGCTCGGCAGCGCGATTCCCGATGCTTTCTCTTCCGCTCAGACTTTCATCGACACTCATGCGAAATAGCCTATTCTCGTCGCGGCATCCGTGGCCGCGCGTTGCGGCCGTCGCCGCGCCGCTCGCTTGCGCGATCCTGCTGTATGCATCGGTCCATCCGGTTCGTGCGGACGACAACGCCGCCAGCGGAGCCCAACCGTCGGTCGCGGTACAGACCGTGCGCGTGCAGCGCGCCGCAATCGCGCAGCCGGTGCGCGGCTTCGGGATCGTCGCGGCCACCGCGTCGAACTTGACGACAATCAACCTGCCCTACCTGTCGCGTATCGTGCAGATGCGCGTGCAGGCGGGCGAGACCGTCAAACGCGGCACGCCACTCTTTGTCGTGCAGGCCGATCCTGCCGCCGTGCTTGCCGCAACCCAGGCGAGAAGCGCGCTGACGCTCGCGCAAGGCGAACTCGTGCGTACCCGGTCGCTGTACGACAAGGGGCTCGCGACGCAATCGCAGCTCGCCAGCGCGAGCAAAGCCGTCGACGATGCGCGCGAAGCGCTCGCCGCGCAGAATCAGACCGGCATCACGAGCGGCAACAAGGTCGTGACCGCGCCGTTCGACGGCGTGGTGCTGCAGCTATCGGCGGCACAAGGCGACCAGGTGCAGGCCGGCGCGGCGATTCTGCAACTCGCGAGTGGCGCGAGCCGCGACGCGCGCGCGAACGTGACGCTCGGCGTCGAGCCCACCGACGCCGCCTCGATCCATCCCGGCGATGCCGTCACACTGCACGGCCTGTCCACGGCACTCGCGCAGACGTCGATCGAAGGCCGCGTGGTGCTCGTCGGAGCCGCGATCGATCCGCAATCGCAACTGGTCAACATCGGCGCGACAGTACCGCTCGCGCAGACGCCGTTCATCCCCGGCACGCGCGTTTCTGGCGACATCGCGACCCGTACCGGCACGCACTGGATCGTGCCGCGCGCGGCCGTGCTGCGGGATGGCCAGCACGCATACCTGTTCCAGATCACCCCGCAAAACAAGGCGCGCCGCGTCGCGGTGAGCATCGCGGTCGAAAACGGCGAACGCTACGGCGTCGACGGTCCGCTCGACCCCATGCTCGGCGTCGTGAGCAGCGGCAACTACGAGCTGAAAGACGGCATGGCGGTACGCGCCGGCGGGGATGGCGCGCGATGAACTTCGGTCAATGGATGCAGACGCATCGCCGCTCGCTGCTGTTCGTCATCGCCTTGCTCGCGATAGCCGGCGCGCTGAGCGCATTCCGTCTGCCGATCTCGCTGTTTCCGAACGTCGCGTTTCCGCGCGCGGTCGTGTCGCTCGACGCGGGCGACCGCCCCGCCGAGCAGATGACGACGCTCGTCACGATGCCGGTCGAGGAAGCGCTGCGCCGCGTGCCGAACGTGCGCGACGTCGCATCGACGACGAGCCGCGGCGCCGCGGAGATCTCGCTGAACTTCGACTGGGGCACCGACATGGCGCAGGCGACGTTGCAGGCGCAATCGGCGATCAGCGAAATTCTCACGACGCTGCCGCCCGGCACGACGATGCACGTGCGGCGCATGGACCCGACCGTGTTTCCGGTGCTCGCGTACAGCCTCACGTCGACGCGGCAGTCGCTGTCCGCACTGCGCGATCTCGCGCAGTTCCAGATGCGGCCGCTGCTGTCGTCGGTGGAAGGCGTCGCGCGCGTCGAGGTGACCGGCGGCGCGCAGGACGAGTTCGAAGTCGCGGTCGATCCCGCCCGCCTCGCCGCGTACAAGCTCTCGCTCGCCGATGTATCGAAGGCGATCGGCGCGAGCAACGTGCTGATGGCGAACGGCCGCATCGAGGATCACGACAAGCTGTACCTCGTCGTCACGAACTCGACGATCACGCAGCTCGACGAACTGCGCAACGTCGTCGTGGCCGCCAACGGCAATGCGAACGGCGCGCAGATCCGTCTCGGCGACGTCGCGACGGTGAGCCAGGGCGTGGTGCCGCAATGGATGCGCGTCACCGCCGATGGTCAGGATGCGGTGCTACTGAACGTGTACCAGCAGCCCGGCGCCAACAGTGTCGCGATGGCGCGCGCGATCCGCGCGAAGATCGCGGCATTCGAGCCGCAGATGCCCGCGGGCGTGCATCTGTCGAACTGGTACGACCAGAGCGAACTCGTGATCGCGTCGGCCACCAGCGTGCGCGACGCGATCATGATCGGCATCGTGCTCGCGGCACTGACGTTGTTTGTGTTCCTGCGCAACTGGAAGATCACCGCGATCGCGGTCGCGCTGGTGCCGGTCGTGATGGCCGCGACGATCCTGCTGCTCGACGTGTTCGGCATGGGCTTCAACATCATGACGCTGGGCGGTATGGCGGCCGCGGTCGGCCTCGTCATCGACGACGCGATCGTGATGATCGAGCACATCGTGCGGCGCATGCGCGAAGCCGGCGCGCGCGCGTTCCACGGCCGCGTGATGGCCGCGGCGCTCGAATTCACGCGGCCGCTCGCGGGTTCGTCGGCGGCGACACTGATCATCTTCGTGCCGCTCGCGTTTCTGTCGGGCGTGACGGGGGCCTTTTTCAAGGCGCTGTCGCTGACGATGGCGAGCGCGCTGTTCATTTCGTTCCTCGTCACATGGCTCGCGGTCCCGATCCTGTGCGACCACTGGCTAAAGCCCAAAGACGCCGAGGAGCACCAGGAAACACGTTTCTCCGCGTGGCTGAACCGGCGCTATGCGGTGACGGTCGGGCGTGTGATCGCGAGGCCGCCGCTCGTGCTGCTCGGCGTCGTGCCGTTGATCGTCGTTGCGGCGTTCGCGTTCACGCGCGTCGGCAGCGGCTTCATGCCGAGCATGGACGAAGGCGGCTTCGTGCTCGACTATCACACGCAGCCGGGCACGTCGATCACCGAAACGGACCGGCTGATGAAGCAGATCGAGCAGATCGTGCGCGCGAACCCGAACGTCGCGACCTATTCGCGCCGCACCGGCGCGGGTCTCGGCGGCGATCTGAACGAGCCGAACAAGGGCGACTTCTTCGTGCGGCTGAAGTCCGGCAAACGCGAGCCGATCGACACTGTGATGGAAGAAATCCGCTCGCAGATCGACACGCAGGTGCCGGGCGTCAGCATCGAGCTCGCGCAACTGATGGAAGACCTGATCGGCGATCTGACCGCGGTGCCGCAGCCGGTGCAGATCAAGATTTTCTCCGACGACCCGCACACGCTCGACACCACCGCGCGCAAGGTGGCCGCGCGCATCGGCCAGATTCAGGGCATCGTCGACGTGAACGACGGCATCAATCCCGCCGGCGACGCGATCGAGCTGCACATTCTGCCCGCCGCAGCCGCGGCCGAAGGCATGGACCCGCAAGCGATCGCGCAGGCCGTCACCGACATGCTCGAAGGCAATGTCGCGACGCAGTTCCAGAGCGGCCCGAAAACGGTCGGCGTGCGCGTGCGCGTGAACGGCGCGCGCCAGATGACCGATACGCAACTGGGTCAGCTACAGATACGCGCGCCGGACGGACATCTGTTCGCGCTGAAGCGCGTCGCCGATCGCGTGAGCGTCACCGGTCAGCCCGAGATCAGCCGCTCGAATCTGAAGCGGATGGTCGCGGTCACCGCGCGCATCGACGGGCGCGATCTCGGCTCGACGATCGCCGACGTGCAGAAGGCGCTCGGCGACGCGAACCTGCTGACGTCGGGCGTCTATTACGAGCTCGGCGGTCTGTACCAGCAACAGCAGATCGCCTTCAAGGGTCTGCTAACCGTATTCGGCGCCGCGATCGCACTCGTGTTCGGCCTCCTGCTGTTCCTGTACGAGCGCCTGCGCGTCGCGCTCGCGGTGCTGGCGATGCCGCTGCTAGCGGCCGGCGCGGTGTTCATCGGCCTGTGGATCACCGGCATAGAGTTGAACATCTCAGCGATGATGGGCATGACGATGATCATCGGCATCGTGACCGAGGTCGCGATCTTCTATGTGTCGGAATTGCAGGCGCTGGTGCGCGACGACGAGATGCCCTTCGACGACGCGTTGCAGGCCGCCGGCCGCAACCGTCTGCGGCCGATCGCGATGACGACGATCGCCGCGATCCTCGCGCTGCTGCCGCTCGCGTTCGCGCTGGGCCAAGGTTCGGCGATGCAGCAACCGCTCGCGATCGCGATCATTTCGGGGTTGATCGTGCAGTTGCCGCTCGTGCTGTTGCTGCTGCCGGCTTTGCTGAAGCTGCTGATGAAAAAGCAGCCGGTGTGAGCGCAGTCCAGGTTATGCGCGTTTCGCGAAGCACGGCGCTACTCGAGCACATCCGCGAACCCGCCGAGCCGCCCCCCAAGCGCGCGGATCGCGGCGGCCACCCGTGGCGACAGCAGCGCCTGCAACTCGTCGGCATGCCGGTAGTCGTGCATGCCGTCGCTCAGCGCGTCGCCGGCCAGCGCCGGATGACAGTAGATTTCGCCGACACCATGCGGCAGATTCGCGAGCGCGGCGAGCCAGGTCGCCTCATCCATGCGCCCGCTCGCCGCGATGCCAACCACGTAGTCGTTGTGCGCGATCCCCGCGCGTTCGAGCCGCGTCTTCACGTGCGCGATCCACGGCCGCAGCCACAGCGGCGCGTTCGCTTCGAACGGCAAACGCATCGCCTTCATGCCGTAGTCGCGGCCGATGTCGACGATCAGGCCCAGCACCGTCGGATGCAGATGAAAATGCTTGTGCGTGTTCACGTGGTCGAGCGTAAGGCCGGTCGCGGCGAAGGCTTCGAATTGCGCGCGAATTTCGTGCGCGAGCTGCCGGCGCACGTGCGGCAGAAAAAAGAAGCGCACGCCGTCACGCACCATGTTGCTGCCGAAGCGGCCGTTGTCGTCGAGCAGCGCGGCGACCTGCTCGCGCGGCGCCAGCGCGGCGCCGTCGGCCAGCACCAGATGCAGGCCCACGCGCAGTTCCGGCAGCATACGCGCGCGCGCGACCGCGTCTTTGGCGGCCGGCGCGCCGACCATCAGACTCGCGGCGCGCAGCACACCGTTGCGATGCGCGCGCTCGACCGCGATATTGACGCGCTGATGCAGACCGAAATCGTCGGCGGTGGTGATCAGTCCGCGCGGCGGGGTGGGTTTTGCGCTCTCCATCACGTGAGGCTGTCCAGCCGGCCGCTGCGCTCGGCGGAGGGCGTGCCGAGCTGCATGCGCTCGCCGCGCCACACGACGTGCGAACCGAACGCGCTGACGAGCCACTGGAGCGCGAGCAGCGTATCGCGCAACGGCACCAGCGGCAGATCGCGCCAGAACGTGCGCGCGCGGCGTGCCGCGCGCAGGTGCAGCAGCAGGCGCGCGCCAACGCAGACCGCGGTGGCCGACGCGCTCGCGACTACCGCCGCGAAAGGCGCGTGAGCACACGTCGCGAGCGACACGGTCAGCCCCGCGCTCGTCAACAGCCACGGCGTGGGGAACGTGATCAGCAGCGACACGAAGCCCGGCGGATTGACCGAGCGGATCGTGCGCAGCCAGCGCGTTTCGCGCTGCCACAGCGCCGCGAAGGTCGGCTCGATCACGTCGGTCGCGACCATCACGCGCGACAGCACGGTTTGCAGACCGAGCGCGCGCACGTGCTCGGCGAGCCAGTAGTCGTCGGCGAGGCAGTTTTTCAGCGCTTCGAAGCCGCCGATGCGCTGCAGCGTCGCGCGCCGCAACGCGAGCGTCGCGCCGAAGCCGAAGCGGCGCGAGCCCATCGCATGGGCGACCCGCACCGAGGGCGCGAACCACTCGTTGATGAACAGCGCACCGACACGCGGCCAGAAACCGCCGACGCCGCGCGCGACGTACAGGCACGTGACCACGCCGACGTTCGGGTCCGCGAGCGGCGCGGCGACGCTGTCGAGATAGTCCGAGTCGACCGCGATGTCGCTGTCGGCGATCACGATCACGTCGTGGCGCGCGCGTGCCGCCATGTTGATCAGGTTGCTGACTTTCAGATTGCTGCCGTGTACGCGTGTGTCGATTGCAAGCTCGATGTCGCACTTCGGATAGGCGGCCTGCAAACGGCGCACCACCGCGATGGCGGGATCGTGCGGCGACGACACACCCAACACCAGCTGAAAATGCTGATGGCGCTGCTCGCAGAAGGTTCGCAGATTTTCGTAGAGACGCGGCTCGGCGCCGCACAGCGGCTTCAGCACGCTGACACCGACCTGCGCGAACGGCCCGGTTGGGCAATCGAGCGAATCCATCAGCGAACGGCTGAGCGCACGAGTGACGGCCCTGCCCCCATGATGGTTCGATTTATGTCGGGCGGTGAAAAACGGCATGGCGAGCGCGGCGGCTACCGTATAGATCGAAGCGCTAACGCAGGCGGCTAACAGAAGCCATTGACATGCCATCAACGCGTGCGCCGCCATTGTGTGTCGTCCGTGTCCGTCAGTGCCCGGCCAGCACGAAAGGTTGCCCCGTTAGCCGCAGATGAAGCACGACGAGCCACCGGCGCGGACAATTCGCTGCGATCACCGCGGGCGATGCGCCGACAGCAGCGCGAATCGCGTAGTCGCGCCGCACCGCGACCTCGAAGGCGACCTCGGCAAATTCGCGCGCGATCACCACGCCGCCGATGATCAGCGCCAGCGCGAACAGCCTGAACGATGCCGAAGCGAAAAAAGCGTCAGGGACGGGCAGTACCGGTAACGCGATGCACAGCAGCGCTTCGGTGGCTGCGGCCGTCAGAGACGCGACTAGCAGATGGGCTCGTAGCATGTCGATGGTGACTCGCTTCATAACGTGCCTTGTGCGCGGCCTTGCGGCCCGACCGGATGCTGGCAATGGGCGGGACTCGTCGAGATCGTCCATCGACGCCATCAACCAGCATAAAGAATGCCTCGCGCGTCGCTCCATCGAAGTCCTTACGATCAGGTTGCGATGGTCTGACGACAACCTGGTCTCGCACATGCATCACGATCTGCGACGACCATTTTATAGCGCGTCGATGGTATCGATTCAAGCTGAAGGAAACCTTAAGCACGCGCATGGCATAAAGCGGCTAACGAACGGCGTGGTCACACTTCGGAACGCGGCCGATTGTTCGTCTATGTGCATCAATGTCGCTTGCATCATAATGCTCGACGTTATGCAATAAAGCCCCACAATGGAATATTTGCCTCATGCGCTTACTCCTCGTAGAAGACGACGAGCTCATCGGCTGCGGTGTCGAGGCGGGCCTTCGCCAGGCCGGCTTCACAGTCGACTGGGCACGCGACGGCCACAAGGCCGGCCTCGCGCTCGACACGACTCAATATGCCTTGGTGGTACTCGACCTCGGCCTGCCGCGCGTGAGCGGCACGGAACTGCTCAAACGCGTGCGCGACGTCGGCAATGACGTGCCGGTGCTGGTGTTGACCGCAAAAAGCACGGTCGTCGATCGCGTCGGCGGACTCGAAGCGGGCGCCGACGACTATCTCGGCAAGCCGTTCGATCTCACCGAACTGGTGGCGCGGTGCCGCGCGCTGTTGCGCCGCGCACAAGGTCGCAGTATCGATCTGATTCGTTACCAGAATCTGACAGTGAATCCGGCCGCGCAAACGGTGCAGATCGACGAGGCGCGCGTGCCGCTCACGTCGCGCGAATGGGCGATTCTGCTGCAACTGCTGACTAATCTCGGCATTCCTCAGTCGCGCTCGCGGCTCGAAGAAAGCCTGTACGGCTGGCAGGAAGAAATCGAAAGCAATGCGATCGAGGTGCACGTGTCGAACCTGCGCAAGAAGCTCGGCGCAAGCCTGATCAAGACCGTGCGCAACATCGGCTATGTGATGGAGAAAGAATGATCGGTCCGTCGATTCGACGGCGCCTCGTGCTGCTCGTGCTCGCCAGCATCGCGATCGTATGGGGCGGTGCGCTCGTGTCGAGCTACCGGCAGGCGAGCCACGAAGTCGCCGCGTGGGAACGAGCGCGTCTCGCCGAACTCGCGCAGATGCTCGCGCTGCTCGATTCGAGCAATCTGATGACGCTCGCCAATGCGCGCATCGACGTGCGCGAAGAAGAGAGAGGCGGTGAGCCCGGCGCGAGCGTTCTCGACGACGACGACACGCTGCCGCGCGACGCCCTCTTCCAGGTGCGCGCGGCCAACGGCGCCATTCTGGCGGGCAGCCCGCAACTGCATGCGCTCGCCGCGTGGGATTTGCCGTTGCCGCCCGCGAGCGGCGCGCAGGACGTCACGCTGGGCGGTCAGCTCTATCACTCGTTCACGTTGCGCGAAACGGCGCTCGGTCACTGCGTGCGTGTGTTCGAACTGGCCAACACCCGCAGCGATCTGGTGAGCGGTGTCGCGAGCCGCATCGCGCGGCCCACGCTGATCGCGCTGCCAGTGCTCGCGGTGCTCGTGTGGCTCAGCATCGGCTGGAGTCTCGCGCCGCTGAAGGTGTTGTCGGCCGCGATCCGTTCGCGCGACATCAACCGCATGGAACCGGTCGGCATCGGCCGCACGCCGCTCGAGGTGCGCGCGCTCGTCGACGCGATCAACCAGATGCTGGCGCGTCTGCACCATGCGCGCGAGCTCGAGCGCGCCTTCACCGCCGATGCCGCGCACGAACTGAAGACGCCGCTCGCCGCGATCAAGGTACAGGCGCAGGTCGCGCTCGCCGAGCCCGACATCGCGCTGCAACGGCTCGCGATGGAGCGCGTCGTGCAAGGCGTCGATCGCAGCGCGCGGCTCGCCGAGCAACTGCTGCTGCTCGCGCGGCTAGACGTGCAGGAGAAGCTGCCCACCGAGCCGCTGAGGCCGGCGGCGATCGCGAAAGATACGCTGCTCGCGAACAGGCGCAATGCGCAACAGAAGCACATCAATGTGAAGCTGGTCGGCGACATGCTCGCCGAGATCGACGCGGAGCCCGTGCTGATCGGCATCCTGCTCGACAATCTGCTCGATAACGCGATCAAGTACGGACGCACGGGCGGCACTGTCGAAGTGGCGGTGCGCCATGCCGACGAGCAGGTGCAGCTGATCGTGCGCGACGACGGCCCCGGCGTCGCGCCGGACGATCTCGCGCGGCTCACGAACCGCTTTTTCCGCGCGACCGGCAATCAGGCGACCGGCAGCGGGCTCGGTTTGTCGATCGTTGCGCGGATCGCCGAGCATTTCGGCGCGAGTCTGCAGCTAGGCGCCGGGATTGGGGACCAAGGGCTTGCGGTGAGGGTGTCGTTTCCGGCCTATCGCGCGACGCACTGAAGGCGCGCGCCAATCGCTCAGCGCCGCTCGCCGCCCCGGTTCGCGTCAGCGACGCCCGAACGCTGCCTGGTCAGTTCGGCGCGCACGCCGTGCGGTGCGGCATGCGGCCGCGCGCTGCCGGACGCTTCGAACAGCTGCCACGCGATCAGGCCCGGCACGAATATCAGCAGATCGCGAATTCGCCGCGCGGCCGCGAGCGCGAGACAGGTGGCGGGGTCGAGCCCCAGCGCCCCGCCAATCAGTACGAAAGCGCCCTCCTGCACGCCCAGACCGCCCGGCACGAAGAACGCGGCGCTGCTGACCGCCTGGATCAGCGATTCGATCACGATCGCCTCGACGAGCGTCACGCGCGCGCCGAGGAAATACAGCGCGAGCCAGATTTCGAGCGAGGTCAGCACGCATTGCAGCGGCTGCCAGAAGAACAGATAGCGCAGCACGACCGCGCGGCGGCGCCAGATCACCTTGATCGACTGATCGATCTGCGCGGACTGGCCGACCAGCGCGGTTAGCTTGCCGCTCGTCACGCGGTTCGCCACGCGCGTGACGCGCTCGAACGGATTGGCATGCTGGACGAGCCCGAACAGCAACAGCACCGGCGTCAACGCGACCACGCCCCACGCGAGCTGCCCGGCGAGCCGCAGCGCGCCCGATTGCGCATTGGCGAACAGAAAACCAATGCCGACCATCGTGAACATCAACTGGCTGATCACGGTCAGCTGCATGTCGACGATGGTGCTGGCCACCGCTGTCGACGGCCTGACGCCCCAGCGCTTGAACATACGGAACGACACGAGTTCGCCGCCGATCCGCGCGACCGGCAGCATGGAGTTGACCGATTCCCGCACCCACACCAGATGCAGCATCCTGCCGAAGCTGGGGCGGTTCGCGCCGCGAATCAGCGAGCGCCAGTCGCACGCGTTGGCGATCATTGGCAGCACATGCGCGAGCGCGGCCACCACGAGGCCCGCGCCAGCCGCGCGCAACGCGCTGAGCACCGCGCGCGGATCTTCGCGCCAGACGAGCCACAAAGAGATCAGCAAACCCGCGAGCGCAGCCGCGCGGCCCAGATGCTTCATCATGCGGGCACCTCGCACACGACCTCAGTATACGTAATGCGCCGCACGCCGCGTGTCGCCGGGGCGCTGCCATGCGTCTCCAGGGCGCTCCCATTTCGCCCGTTCGAAGCTTCTTCGTTCATTGCCAGCCCAATCTGCCGTTCGTTCGTCATTCGTCCTGCGCCGCCGACAGCAGCCCATCGCCGTCGACCTTGAAGCTGAAGCCCCGCCAGATCACCCGCGACGAGCGGAAGCTCGCGACGAAAATCGCAAACGATACGATATCCCATAACGGCAGAAGCCACAGATCGCGGCAGCGCTGACGCAACGCCCGATCCGCGCGCCACTTCAACGCGAGACGCGCGAGCACCGTCACTGCCGCAAGCAGCCACGCCCACGGCGCGCCGCCCGAGCATGCGAGCGCGAGCAGCGCGAACGGCAACGGATGCACGAGCGCCGTGCCGAGGTGTCCGAGCGGATCGATGCGGCGAATCGTGCGGCTCCAGCGCAGTTCGTGCGTCACGAGTTGTGCGGCGCTCGCTTCGACACACGCATGCGTGATTGCGAACGGCGGAATCGTGACCTGCTCGCCCGCCGCGCGCACCGCCGCGCCGATCTCGTAGTCCTCGGCCAGATGCTGCACGAACGGCATGAAGCCGCCGATCCGCTCGTAGGTGTCGCGCCGCATCGCGATGGTCTGGCCGAAGCACGGCCGCGCGAGCCCGAGCGCGAGTCCGGTGACGACGCCGGGCAGGAACTGGTAGTTGGTTGCGATCGCCGACAGCCGTGGCCAGAAACCCGGATCGGGCTGGCCGCGATATGCGCAGGTGACGAGCCCGACGCCCGGCTGCTGCAATTCGCCGATCACGTTGCGCAGATAGTCCGGGCCGACGCACACGTCGCTGTCGGCGAACACGAGCACGTCGTGGCGCGCCTGCGGCAGCATGTTGAGGATGTTGCTGATCTTGCGGTTCGGGCCGTACAGACGCGCATCGGCGACTACGGTGATGTCCGCCTGAGGATGGAGACGCCGCAGTTCGTTGACGGTTTGCAGCGCGGGGTCGGCGCAGTCATGCACGCCGAACAGGAATTGCACGGGCCCCGGATAATTTTGCGCGCAGAAGCTCGACAGATTGTCGAGCAACGCCCACTCGTTGCCATGCAACGGTTTGATGACCGTAATGGGTGGAAAGCTGGAGGGTTCGGCTACATCCCTCGCGAAGAAGCGCCCGATCAGCGCGCTCGCGAGCACGGTGTAGCCGATGCCGACAACGGTCGCCGCCGCGCACGCGTACGCGAGCGTGACGGCGGCGAGGTGTGCGGCGCTCACGCCTCGTGCGCGCGCAGGAAGCGGAAAAATTCGACGCCTTCGCGCAGGCGCCGTTTCATCATGTCCCAGCTGGTCAGCATTTCGCGCAGGATCTCCCAGATCTTCGACGGCCGGAAATAAAAGCGTTTATAGAAGTTTTCGAGCTGGTGGTACATCTCGTCTCGCGACAGATGCGGGTAGCCGATCGCCGCCAACTGCACGCCTTCCTTGCTGACGAGATTGATCACCTTGTTCTCCGCGAGCCAGCCGTTCTCGACCGCCTGGTTATAGAGCGTAGTGCCCGGGTACGGCGCGGCGAGCGACACCTGGATCGTCAGCGGATTGATCTCCTTCGCGTACTCGATGGTCTTCTGGATCGTCTCCGGCGTTTCACCCGGCAGACCGAGAATGAAGGTGCCGTGCACCTTGATGCCGAGGGTGCGGCAGTCTTGCGCGAAGCGCCGCGCGATGTCCGTACGCAGGCCCTTCTTGACGTTCAGCAGGATCTGGTCGTCGCCGGACTCGTAGCCGACCAGCAGCAGGCGCAGGCCGTTGTCCTTCATGATCTTCAACGTCGAGTAAGGCACGTTGGCCTTCGCGTTGCACGACCACGTGACCCCCAGCTTGCCCATGCCTCGCGCGATTTCTTCGGCGCGCGGCTTGAAGTCGGTGAACGTGTCGTCGTCGAACATGATCTCCTTGACTTCGGGCATGTTGTCGCGAATCCACTTGACTTCCTCGAGCACGTTCTCGACCGAACGCACCCGATAGCGATGGCCGCCGACCGTTTGCGGCCACAGGCAGAACGTGCACTTCGAGCGGCAGCCGCGGCCGGTATAGAGCGACACATACGGATGCTTCAGGTAGCCGTTGAAGTAGTTCTTGATGGTCAGATCGCGCTTGTAGATCGGCGCGACGAACGGCAGCTCGTCCATGTTCTCGAGGATCGGGCGCGATTCGTTGTGCTCGATCGAGCCGTCGGGGGTGCGATAGCTCAAGCCGAGGATCTGTGCGAACGGCTTGCCTTCGGCGATTTCCTTGCAGGTGAAATCGAATTCCTCGCGACACACGAAGTCGATGGCCTCGGTCGCGGTCAGCGAATTATGCGGATCGACCGCGACCTTCGCGCCGACCATGCCGATCAGCAGCGACGGCTTGCGCTTCCTGAGGTCCTGGGCGAACAGCGCGTCGGTCGGGAAGGATGGTGTGCTGGTGTGAATCACCACCAGCTCGTATTGCGAGGCGATGTCGAGGGCGGCGTCGACGGACAGGCCGTCTGCCGTGGCGTCGAGCACGCGGCTGTCGGGAACCAGTGCCGCGGGTTGGGCGAGCCACGTCGGATACCAGAACGAGCGAACTTCACGCTTGGCCTGATAGCGCGAACCCGCGCCACCATCGAAGCCGTCGTACGACGGCGCCTGCAAGAACAGAGTTTTCATGGATGCTCCAGCAAGCCTTTATAGGCGCTTTCGGTTTTCAGTAGGGAATCTATTCTGTTCCATTGCCCGAATGCAGGTCGGGAAAGCCTGTGTTCGACCTGCACGTAGCGACGGCCGCGGTCCGGAAAGGCCACGGGCAGTGGCGCAAATAGTACGGAGCAAAGCTGAAGGAAACCTGAAGAATAATACTGCGTTCAGACCGCGCGCGGCATGCTCCGATGAGGCGATTTGTGTAATCGATGAGTTCGTGCAATCGTGTCGCATCGATGTCGTATCGGTGTGGTAAATGGATAGGTTGTCGCGTGGCGTGCGGGCGAGCGCCGCCGGCGCCGCCGATTCACGCCACCTTCACGGGCGCGAACGCTCGGCCCGACGCGTCGCTCATCGCGCGATATGCCTCGCCCATTCGAGCCAGCCGAGATTGAGGGCCACGTTTACCACTACGCCGAGCGCCGACGCGAGCGCGGCGATCATGGTCCAGAAGGCCGAGCGCCGCGCCGAGCGCGCCGACGTGTGAGCGGCGGCTGCAGCGTCGCGCGACGCGCTCGCCGCCGCCTGCGCGATATGCGACGACGCCTCCATGCGCGCGAGCGACCTCAGCGCGAAACCGCGCTCGTCGTCGTGCGTGGCGGCGGCCGCCTCATGCGCCGCGTCGTCACGCTGCGCCTGCTCGAACAGATAGCGATGACAGAACGGCGTCAGCGGTTCGTCGGGATAGCGCGCGGCGAAGGTTTTCGCATAGGCGGCGCCGCCATTGCGCTCGATCTCCGCGTAGGCGGCGTCCTTATCCATGGCTGCCTCGCATGCGGACGAGCCGCCCGGCCGGCGTCACACGGGCTTGATGTCGGCAGCCTGTTTGCCTTTCGGCCCCTGCTTGATTTCAAAGCTGACTTTCTGGTTTTCCTGCAACGACTTGAAACCTTCGGATCGAATCTCCGAAAAATGGGCGAACAGATCTTCGCCGCCGTCATCGGGAGTGATGAAGCCGAAGCCCTTTGCGTCGTTGAACCATTTCACTGTTCCGGTTGGCATGGCGATGTCCTCGTGATGCGCTGTAGTAGCGGTTGAATGGATGAAGTGCTGCGTCCTGCAAGCGTTTCGTGCAGCGCTGACGCGGCGCCCCGGCACGGCCCGCAAAATCGCTCCGGTGCCAAGCCCCAGCAAGCCGCATGCCGCGACCGGGCGCCTGCGGGCCGCGCCCGGTGCGATTGCCCGCAATCAGATAAGATAAATGGTATCGGCAATTCATTCATGGCCGCGCAGGAGTGTCGCCTCGTGCCGCACGTCCGCGCGGCCAGTTGTTTCCCACTCACAGGAACCCAGCATGGCCATCTCGAGCTATACCGATACCCGTCTTCTGATCAACGGCGAATGGTGCGACGCCGCCAGCGGCAAGACCCTCGACGTGATCAACCCCGCGACCGGCCAGGCCATCGGCAAGGTCGCGCATGCCGGCATCGCCGATCTGGACCGCGCGCTCGAAGCCGCGCAGCGCGGCTTCGAAGCCTGGCGGAAGGTGCCGGCCAACGAGCGCGCAACCATCATGCGCCGTGCCGCCGCCCTCGTGCGTGAGCGCGCCGCGGACATCGGCCGCCTGATGACGCAGGAACAGGGCAAGCCGTTCGCCGAGGCGCGCGGCGAAGTGCTGGCCGCCGCGGACATCATCGAATGGTTCGCGGACGAAGGCCGCCGCGTGTATGGCCGCATCGTGCCGTCGCGCAACCTTGCCGCGCAGTCGCAGGTGCTGAAGGAGCCGATCGGCCCGGTCGCGGCGTTCACGCCGTGGAACTTCCCGGTCAACCAGGTCGTGCGCAAGCTGTCGGCGGCGCTCGCCTGCGGCTGCTCGTTCCTCGTCAAGGCGCCGGAAGAAACCCCGGCGTCGCCGGCGGCGCTGCTGCAAGCCTTCGTCGAAGCCGGCGTGCCGGCCGGCACGGTCGGCCTCGTGTTCGGCGATCCGGCTGAAATCTCGAGCTACCTGATCCCGCATCCGGTGATCCGCAAGGTCACGTTCACGGGCTCGACGCCGGTCGGCAAGCAGCTCGCGGCGCTGGCCGGCTCGCACATGAAGCGCGCGACGATGGAGCTCGGCGGCCACGCGCCGGTGATCGTCGCGGAAGACGCCGACGTCGCGCTCGCGGTCAAGGCAGCCGGCGCCGCGAAGTTCCGCAACGCGGGCCAGGTCTGCATCTCGCCGACGCGTTTTCTCGTGCACAACAGCATCCGCGAAGAGTTCGCCGCGGCGCTCGTCAAGCACGCTGAAAGCCTGAAGCTCGGCGACGGTCTCGCCGAAGGCACGACGCTCGGGCCGCTCGCCAACTCGCGCCGTCTGAGCGCGATGGCCAAGGTCGTCGACGACGCCCGCAAGACCGGCGCGAAGGTCGCGACGGGCGGCGAGCGCGTCGGTACCGAAGGCAACTTCTTCGCGGCCACCGTGCTGACCGACGTGCCGCTCGAAGCCGACGTGTTCAACAACGAGCCGTTCGGCCCGGTCGCCGCGATTCGCGGCTTCGACAAGCTCGAAGAAGCGATCGCCGAAGCAAACCGCCTGCCGTTCGGCCTCGCCGGCTATGCGTATACGAAGTCGTTCGCCAACGTGCATCTGCTGTCGCAGCGCATGGAAGTCGGCATGCTGTGGATCAACCAGCCTGCCACGCCGACGCCGGAAATGCCGTTCGGCGGCGTCAAGGATTCCGGCTACGGTTCGGAAGGCGGCCCGGAGGCGATGGAAGCCTACCTCGTGACCAAGGCGGTCACGGTGATGTCGGTTTAATCACGCCAATCACGCGCTTCGGGAACGGCGCCGCGGTTTTGCCGCTCGCATCGTTCCCGAGCGCGGCTCAACCGCTCTGCCGGGTCCACGAGTCTTCCGCTCGCGGGCCTTTTTTATTGCCATGAACGATATTTCCGCCGAATCGATGCAGCCCACGCTGAGCGGCTTGTTCGTCGAGCTGCGGCCGCTGCGCGAGGAGCACGCGCAAGCCCTCGTCGATGCCGCCGCCGACGGGCAACTGTGGGACATGAAGCTGACCGTCGTGCCGGGCCCGGCGACGGTCGACGCCTATATCGCCACCGCGCTCGCCGGCCGCGCGGCCGGCAAGGTGATGCCGTTCACGATCGTGCGGCGCGACAAGGACGAAAAGAATGGGGGCGCTGGCCGGATCGTCGGCAGCACGCGGTTCTGGAAGATCGATCGCGCGAACCGCAAGCTCGAAATCGGCCATACGTGGCTCACCGCCTCGGCGCAGCGCTCGGTCGTGAACACCGAGGCGAAATATCTGCTGCTGTGCCACGCGTTCGACGTGATGCGCTGCGTGCGCGTGCAGTTCACGACCGACGAGCTCAACGACAAGTCGCGCGCGGCGATCCTGCGCATCGGCGCGAAACAGGAAGGCATCGTGCGGCACGAGCGGATCATGCCCGATGGGCGCAAGCGCAACTCGGTGCGCTTTAGCATCATCGACGACGAATGGCCGGCGGTGAAAGCGATGCTCGAAGCGAAGCTGGCGCGCTGAGCGGCGCGCCGGCTTCCTGCTACCGACTCATTCAAATGGGCACATCGCGCTGCTCGTTGAGCGGCGGCGCCTGCGTCGCGGTGGCGAACTCCTCGCGCAGCCCGTCGCGTGCATGATGCCGGCGCACCCACAGCGCCGTGAGGATCGGCACCAGAATCGCGGTCACGAGGCAAGCGGTGGCGACCATCGCGGTCGCGGCCGGCACCAGCGGTTTGAAGCTTGGAATCATGTCGGCGATGATCGCCGGATTCGCGACCGCGGCCCCCGCCGTCGACGACGCCGACAGCCCCGCCGCGCCATTGCCGCCGGCAATCCAGCGATCGGCGAGAATCAGCGGCACGCCAGTCACGACGATCACGCCAAGCCCCAGCACGATGCCCGGCAGGCCGCTCGTGACGATCACGTTCAGATCGATGCCGTTGCCGAGCGCAAAGCCGAAAAACGGAATCAGCGGATGCACGCAGCGGCCGAACAGCTCGCGCAGCTCGCTATCGAAGTTGCCGACCGCAAACCCGATCAGAAACGGCAGCACCGCGCCGACGAACAGGCGCGGCTCGAAGAACGCGAGCCCCGTCGCACCCAGAATGATCATGCTGATCAGCGGCCCCGATTCGACCGACATCAGCACGAACGCGCCCGCCTCTTCCTTCGTGCCGTACTGTTGCATCACGGCCGTGTATTCCCTGTTGATGGCCTGTCTCACGTCCATTGATCGTTCTTCTGTCAATATACGGGGCGCGGCGAATCGGCGTCGTCGATCGGGCGCGTGTTCGCGATTCTCGGCGCGATCGGCGACACCGGACAGATCGGCATCAGCGAGCTGTCGCAACGGCTCGGCATGTCGAAGACGACCGTGCATCGTGTGATTCAAACACTGAAGGCGCTCGGCTACTTGACCCAGGAAGTCGAAACCGAGCGCTATCGGCTGACGATCCGTCTGTTCGAGCTCGGCGCGAAAGCGCTCGAAAGCGTCGATCTGGTGCGCGAGGCCGACATCGAGATACGCCGCATCGGCCAGATGACACGCGAAGCGGTACACCTGGGCGCGCTCGACGACGACGCGATCATCTACATCCACAAGATCGACGCCGACTACGGGCTGCGCATGCAGTCCCGGATCGGCCGACGCAATCCGCTGCATAGCACGGCGATCGGCAAGGTGCTATTCGCATGGATGGACCCGGCCGACGCGCGTGACGTGCTCTCGCACATCGAATTTCGCAAGTCGACGCAAAAAACCTTGACCTGCGCCGAAGCGGTGTTGAGCATCCTGCCGCGCGTATGCGAGCAGGGCTACGGCGAGGACAACGAGGAGCAGGAAGAAGGCCTGCAATGCATCGCGGTGCCCGTGTTCGACCGCTTCGACCGTGTGATCGCCGGTCTGTCGATTTCGTTTCCAACGATGCTGCGGTCCCGACACGAAGCAGCATTACGTCGCGTTGCTCAAAGAGGCCGGTCTCGCGATTTCGACGCGGCTCGGCTATCGCGAAGCGACCGCCCCGGAGCCCGCGGCCGCGCAGTAAGTCGTGCGCGCGCGATGCGTTTTTACCTATCTCACCGAAGCTGAAGACAAGCTGATGACGCTACAGGTGTAGCGTCTTTCCATCACGCTCGCCCGAGCGCACCACCGAACTTCTTACCCAGTCTGCAACCGAATGTATCTGCGCCGCATACATATGCCGAAAATCGATGCGCTTCTTTTTTCAGCAAGCGAGGCGCCGAACCTTCGCTTCGAATCCATACCTCGTCTGCCATTGAATGCGGTTTTTTTCATAGACCCTTCAAGGGTTTGACCGCGCGCTCGACAGTCGCCCGGCATTTCGACCCGTAACCCACGGCGCCTTCCCTCCTCGTTCATCGCACGCGCATCGACGTTTCGGCGCGAACTCGGATCGACACGTCCTGTTACACACAAACACACCGGTAATCGCGCCGCTCAGTAGAGTTCGGTTCAAACGAAAGCGGTTCTGATGAAACGCTTCGCACGACAGGCACGCGCATCACAGATTTCAGGGAGCAACATCATGAAAAAAATCCTCGCATTGGTCATTCTTGCCGCCACGCTCGGTGGCGCGTTGAGCGGCTGCATCGTCGTCCCTGGCGATCATCCGCATCATGACCACTACTACGAACGTTATTGATCGGGCCATCACGCGCAGTAGGTGCGCGTCCGGCTCGCACTCCATCACAGACATCCAAACAACAGAGAACAATCATGAGTCTTTCACGCAACCGCTGGGTATCGTTGACCGTCGTCGCGGGTCTCGCGATCGGCGCATCGACGGCCGCTTTCGCGCACGTCGATGTCGGCGTGAACATCGGCGTGCCGGGCATCGCGGTCGCGCCTGCGCCCGTCTATGTGCAGCCCGCGCCCGTCTATGCGCCTGCGCCGCCTCCCGCGGTCATAGTCGCTCCGGGCTGGTACGGCGAACGCTACTACGATGGTCATCGCTATTGGGAGCGTCGCGAGTGGGAGCGTCATCACGACGAATGGCGCGATGCACGCGGACCGCACGGCGACTGGCACGACAACGGCTGGCACGGTCATGGTCATGACCATGACGATCGCGGGCATGACCATTGACAGACGGCAGGTGGCGTCCATCGCGCCAACGTGTCGCGCCTGCATTCGCGCCACCCCTTTGACAGGAGCGACGACGTGCTACGCAATGATCCGAGACGAGTAACCGCGCAGGTCGACGGCGCGCACATTTGCGCCGAATACAGCGAGCTGACCGGCCAGCTGTGCCTGCGCCAGGACGGCACGCTGGTGCGCGAATGGTTTCCACCGCATTCGTGGATGGCGATCGCGTCGGTGGCCGGCGCGCGCCACTGGGGCACGCGGCCAACCGACGACGAATTGCTCGCGCTGCTGCACAACGAAATGGCGTTGCTGCGCGCGTCCTGAGCGGTCGCGCGTTGTTCGAGCGTAGCGGCACGCCCGACGCCGCGCTCATTCGATCGCTATGGCGCCGACGTTTTCATCGACCGGTGCGTGATCGAGCGGCTCGCGCCGCATCACCAGTACCACCCCGCCCGCCGCGATCACGGCCGGCACCGCGAGCAGGCTGAACACCGCGCCGAACTGCCAGCCGAGCCCCATCAACGCCGCACCGACGAGCGCGCCCGCCACGCCGCCGACGCGGCCGATTCCCAGCATCCACGCCACGCCCGTCGCGCGCGCCCGGGTCGGGTAGAAGCTTGCCGCGAGCGCCGACATCGACGTGACCGCGCTGGTCGCGACCGTGCCGGTCAGGAAGATCAGCGTCCCGAGCCAGACCTGATGGCCGACGCCCCGCCCGACCAGCAACACGAGCGCGCCGACGAGGACGTAGGTGAACGCGATCACGCGATGCCCGGCGAAGCGATCCATCACCCAGCCGACGCACAGATTGCCGAGGATGCCCCCGAGCGGAAACAGCGACGTCATCAACGCGGCCTTTTCACCGGAGAAGCCGGTGTCCTTGAACAGCGTCGGCAGCCAGTTGGTCAGCAGATAGTAAATCAGTAGCCCCATGAAATAGGCGAGCCACAGCATTACTGTGCCGAAGCGGTAGCGCGCCGACAGGATGATCGCGAGCGCCCATTGCGAACGTGCGTCGCCGGTATTACGGCGCACGTCGACTGCGAAAAAACGGCATCCGTCGAAGCGGTCGTGGGGCGCGATGCGTTGCAGGATTCGCGCGATCCGTTGATCGGCGCGCTTACGCACCGCGAGAAATTGCGCCGATTCGGGCAGAAACAATATCAACATCACGCTAAGCACGAGCGGACCGGCGCCGCCGGCGACCAGCACGCTCGGCCAGCCGAAATGCGGAATCAGCCATGCGGATGCGAGACCGCCGATCGCGAGACCGCCTGAAAAGCCGCAGAACATCGCATTGACGGCGACCGCGCGAATCCGCGCGGGTGCGTACTCGGACATTAGCGTGACCGCGTTGGGCATCGCCGCGCCGAGACCGAGGCCGGTGAAAAAGCGCAGCAAGGTCAGCGATTCGATCGAGCTCGCGCGGGCCGCCGCGAGACTCCACAGCCCGAAGAAGAACACCGACAGCACTAGCACCGTCTTGCGTCCGATACGGTCCGCGCAGGGGCCGGCCGCGAGCGCGCCGATGCCGAGTCCCACCAGCGCCGCGCTCATCACCGGGCCGAGCGCGCTGCGCGCGATACCCCACTGCTGCACGAGCGACGGCGCAATGAAGCCGACCGCGGCGGTGTCGAAACCGTCGGCGGCGACGACCAGAAAGCACAGCACCAGAATCGTCCATTGAAACGGCGAGAAGCGCTGTCCATCGATAAGGGCCTGCACGTCTACACTGCGTTCGGAGCGGCTCATGTGCGTGCTCCTTTCAGCTTGTTCATGGCGATGTCTCCTTGAGATGAAGGTGTGTTTTCTTATTGTTCGAATTGCTGTTCAACACGCGGACGCCGCGACGGTGGTCGCGACCGTGTTTGCGAGCGTCGCGCTGTCCGTTCGTTCATGCCTGTCTCCTCCTCGAACGGGCGGCTAGCGCAGCATCGTCAGCGTCCTGAAGTCGACTCGCCTGATGATGCGGCTTTCCTGCGCGACGATCAGATGCGCGGACGCCTGCAGATACGCGGGCCACTCGGGATCGGCATCGCGCGCGGTGCGGCGCTGGTCGTAGTCGCCGATGCTCTCGTAGCCCCACAGATGCACGACCTGGTTCAGCGCGCCGATATCGCTCATGTAAAAGCCGACTGGCGCGCCCAGATACTTGAGCTGAATCGGCATCGCGAGCCGGTCGAAAACGTCGATGAACTCCGCCATGCCGCGCGGACGGATCGTGTAGATGCGATGATCGACGAAAGGTTTGCCCTGGCTCATGTGCCGCTCCTCAATACGGTTTCGACTGCGCGGGTGTCCGCGTTGCTTGCGCTCTTCGCGCTGTTTGCGCTTTCGACGCTCACGCCCGCGAGATGACGACCGGTGATATAGCCGAACGTCATGATCGGCCCGAGCGTGATCCCCGCGCCTGGATAGTTGCCGCCCATCACGCTCGCGCGATCGTTGCCGACCGCGTACAGGCCGCCGATCGGTGCGCCTTTCACGTCGAGCACTTCACCGGTCATGTTCGTCGAGATGCCGTCGAAGGTGCCGAGATCGCCCATCACGACCTTCAGCGCGTAGTACGGACCGTCGCCGATCGGCGCGACGCACGGGTTCGGCTGGTGCTCCGGGTCTCCCAGATAGCGATTGAACGATGTCGTGCCGCGGCCGAATTCGCGATCCTCGCCACGCACCGCGTCGGCGTTGTAGCGCTTCACGGTCGCCTCGAGCGCCGTGCCGTCGAGACCGGCGTTGCGCGCGAGTTCCGCGAGCGTGCGGCCCTTGCTCAGATAGCCCTTGCGCAGCAGCGGGCCGAGCGGCACGGGCGCCGGCTTCGCATAACCGAGCCCGTATTTGCGGATCGTCGCGTGATCGCAGATCAGCCACATCGCGGTTTCGCGTTCGTTCGCGCAGGCCTCGATCATCGCGGCACCCACGTCGTGATACGAATTCGCTTCGTTGGTGAAGCGCTTGCCCGCGCGCGTCACGCCGATCACGCCAGGCTTGTAGCGATCCACCAGATGCGGAAACACACCGACGCTGCCGTCGCTCATCGGCACGCGCGACACCGGCATCCATGCGGCGGGCTGCGGATAACGGATCGTCACCTGCGCACCGAGACGTTCGGCCATGCCGACGCCGTCGCCCGTATTGCCGCGCGGCACCGGCGACAGGTGTTCGCCGCCGCGCCGCAGATGCGGATACGCGCGGGCGATCCGCGCGACGTCATGCGAGAAGCCGCCGCACGCGAGCACGACGCCACGTCGCGCGACGATGCGCATCTCGCCTTGCGGTCCGGCGACGAGCGCGCCGGTCACGCTGCCGTTCGTCACGGTCAGCTCGCGAGCGGCCGTGTTCGTATGGATCGGAATGCCGAGATCGAGCGCGGACTTCGCGAGTCGCGCGGCGAGCGCGTTACCGCTCGTGATCTGCACGCCGCGCCGGTACAGCGCAAGATCCTTCAGATGGCTCGCGAGGCGCTTCGCGACGTACAGCGCGGAGGTGAGCGAACGCGTCGCATTGAAGAAGTGCTTCAGGTCCGCGTTCGACGAGTTGAACATCATGCCGATGAACGTGATCGTCTTCAGCGGCGGGCGCAATCGCGAGATGTCCTGGCCCAGCGCGCGCGCATCGAACGCCGCGGCGACGACCGAGCGGCCAATGTCGATACCACCGCCCACGTTCGGGTGATAGTCGGGATACAGCGTCGGCACGAATTTGACGGCAGTTTCGCGCTCGAAGAAGTCGAGCATCTCTGGGCCCGTGTCGAGAAACGCGTCGACGGCGGCGGCATCGAAGCACGCGCCGGTTTCGTTGCGCATATAGGTCAGCGCCGCTTCGCGCGTATCGCTGACGCCGTTGCTCTTTGCGTGACGGTTGCCCGGAATCCACAGCACACCGCCCGAGAACGCGGTGGTGCCGCCGAAGAACGGCTCCTTCTCGATCACGACGACATCGAGACCGTGTTTGCGCGCGGTGATCGCGGTCGACAGCCCTCCCGCACCCGAACCGATGACGAGCACGTCGCACGTGAGTGTCGCGCCGCGTGTTGCGTTGGTCATGATGGTCTCCTTACGCGCGGACCTGGCGGTCGGCATGGGTGGCTTGCGCGGCCTGGTTGGCTTCGAAGCCGGGACGCGGCACGAGGTCCATCAGCATGGTTTCGAAGCCACCATCGACGACGACTTCGGCGCCGTTCACATAGGCCGCGCGTTCGCTCGCGAGAAATGCGACGACATCGGCGATATCGTTCGGCTCGCCGATCCGCCGGCTCGCCGTCATCGCGCTGCGCCGGCGTTCGATATCGCCGTGCTCGTAGAACGCCGCCGACAGCGGCGTGCGGATCATGCCCGGGCACACGGTATTGCTGCGAATGCCGCGTGGCCCCCACTCCGCCGCGATCTGCTTCGACAGCATCGCGACGCCGGCCTTGCCCGCGCTGTAAGCGCCGCTATAGGTCTGCGGATGATGCGCGGCCACCGACGCGACATGCACGATCGCGCCAGCGCAGCGCTTCAGCATGCGTTGACCGAATTGCTGCGAGCACAGCATGTAGCCGGTCAGATTCACGCGCAGCATCGCGTTCCATGCATCGAGCCCAATCTCTTCGATGCCCCCCGGCCGCAACAGGCCCGCGTTGTTCACGAGCACATCGGCGACGCCGAGGCGCGCTTCGACCTCCGACACCGCGCCGCGCACGCTATCGATGTCGCCGATATCGCAGGCGAGCGCCAGTGCTTCGACACCGCTCGCGTTCAGCGCTTGCGCGACGTCACGGCACTTCTGCTCATCTCGATCGAGCAGCGCCACGCGTGCGCCAGCGTCGCCCAACACCTGAGCAATCGCGCTGCCGATGCCGCCCGCCGCGCCACTCACGACGCAGACGCTGCCTTCGAGCCCGAGCCAGTGTCGCGCGTTGGCGGGTGTGTCGCGCCGCCGATCTCTCCGTTGATTCATTTGCTTAGTCCTCCCGATCTCCATGTTCCCGATCGCGGCGAGCTTAGGTTGGCTGGCTTCACCAAACTGCGTCATTCGACCGCGTCTTCGATGGAAAAAAGTATAGCCACGCGGTTCGGGACGAAATTGGACAAAGGCAACGCATCGCAGGACAATTCGAACATTGGAGACAAAACCGCATGAGGAATATCCCTAACTACGATCTGTACGGAGAGTCCGCGCGGCCGCCGTGGTACGACGCGTTCAATTTCGAATGGATCGTCGAGCGCAGTCGTCCGAACGACTGGCATATCGCCGCGCACCGGCACGATGCACTGCTGCAGATTCTCTATATCCGCAGCGGGTCGGGCCACGTGCTGATCGAAAGCGAAAAGCTCACGATCGAAGCGCCATGCCTGATCCTGATTCCAGCGCAAACGGTGCACGGTTTCGTGTTTTTGCCGGAGATCGACGGGCTCGTGATTACAGCCGCGCAGCGCGCGCTGGAGTCGATTTCGAAAGCGGTGTCGCCGGGCCTCGTGCCGGTGCTGCAGCGGCCCGCGCTGATTCCCGTGCGGCCCTCGGTCGGCGAGCGCACGTTGATGCCCTTGTTCGGTTTGCTGGAGCAGGAATTTCGCGGCAGCGCCCGCGGCCATATCGCCGCGGGCATGTCGCTGATGATTGCACTTTTTGTGCAGGTCGCCCGTCTGACCGATGCCGCCTCGAGCGCGGGCGCGAGCGTCAATGACCGGCGCGCCGCGCAGATCAAACGGCTACGCGAACTGATCGCCACGCATGTGCGCGAGCATCTGCCAATCGATTTTTACGCGGAAAAATTGGGGGTGACCGCGGCGCAACTGGCCCGCATCTGTCGTGATGAGCTTGGCCACTCGCCGCTGTCGCTCGTCAACGATCAGTTGATACGCGAGGCGCAGCGCGATCTGGTCTACTCGGGTTCGAGCATCAAACAGATCGCGCATGCGCTCGGTTTCGAAGATGCGGCCTATTTCAGCCGCTATTTCCGCAAGCAGACCGGCGTCACGCCCAAGGAGTTTCAGGCGGCCGCGCATCGGGATCTGTCGATCAATTAGCGATCCCGATGATCGCGCGGTGCTTGCAGTAGCGCTTACAGCTGCGCCTGCATCTGCGCGCCGGCGACGCCGACGTAGTTCTCCGCCAGTACGGTCGCCGCCGTGCGCGACGTCGTCACGTACTCGAGCTCGGCAACCTGCAACTGCTGCTCGAACGCCGAAGCGCCTTCGATACGATGCAGCATGCTGGTCATCCAGTACGAGAAGTGCTCGGCGCGCCAGATGCGCTTGAGCGCGGTTTCGCTGTAACGGTCGAGCAGATCGGCGCGGTTTTCCTTGTAGAACGCGTCGAGCGCCTTGCTGAGCACGTTCACGTCGGCGACCGCGAGGTTCATGCCCTTCGCACCAGTCGGCGGCACGATGTGCGCGGCGTCGCCAGCGAGGAACAGGCGCCCGTATTGCATTGTCGTCGACACGAAGCTGCGCATGCCGACGATGTTCTTCTGAAAGATCTTGCCGTCGATGATCTTGTGGCCTTCGTCCGAATCGGCGCGCGCATGCAGCTCGGCCCAGATGCGATCGTCGGACCAGTTGTCGACCGAGTCCTTCGGATCGCACTGGAAATACATGCGCTGCACGTTCGGCGAGCGCGTGCTGATCAGCGCGAAGCCGCGCTCGTGGCGCGCATAGATCAGCTCTTCCGACGAGGGCGGGCCTTCGCACAGAATGCCGAACCAGCCAAACGGATAGACGCGCTCAAAATCTTTGCGCAGCGTCTGCGGGATCGCCTGGCGCGACACGCCTTGTGAGCCGTCGCAGCCGATCACGAAGTCGCATTGCAGTTCGTCCTCCGCGCCTTCGTGGCGATAGCGGATCGACGGCTTATCGGTATCGATGCCGTGCACCGACGTCTCCGATACGCCGAAACGCAGTTCGGCGCCCGCGGCGACGCGCGCCGCGACTAGATCCTTGATCACTTCGTGCTGGGCATAAACCGTGATCGCATGACCGGTGAGGCCGGTCAGATCGATGCGGCGACGCTTGCCTTCGAACGCGAGTTCGAAACCGTGATGCAGCGCGCCTTCGGCTTTCATGCGTTCGCCGAGACCGGTCTGCGTCAGCAGGTCCATCGTGCCCTGTTCGAGCACGCCGGCGCGAATCGTCGATTCGATCTGATCGCGCGTGCGCGTTTCGAGCACGACCGAGTCGATACCGCGCAAATGAAGCAGATGGGAAAGAAGCAGGCCAGCGGGCCCTGCACCGATGATGCCGACTTGGGTGCGCATGTATGTCTCCTGAATGCGGTGATGAAATTTGCGCTCAGTGTGACGATCGCGACGCCTATCGCGCAACGCGATATGGCGGATAGGCCGTATCGCGTTGCGCGATAGAAGGTGTAAGGCAGGAGCCGGCGCCGTGCGGCTGTTTCGTCCGCAAACACAAGACTGGTGGGTTTTTCCGGCGATTTGCACGACACGCGGCTCGTGCTGCGGCATGGCGTTCCCTCAGGTAAACCCCGATCCGCTAAACGAGCTGCAACTCGCCAAGAAACAGTCGGTAGACGGGATTTTTCGTCTCTTCCCAGCACGGATAGCCGAGCGTTTCGATGAAGCGCTCGAACGCCGCATGGTCGCTCCCGGGCACCTGAATGCCGACCAGAATCGAGCTGTAGTCCGCGCCCTGGTTGCGGTAGTGGAACAGGCTGATGTTCCAGTTCGGCGCCATCGACGACAGGAATCTCATCAGCGCGCCCGGACGCTCGGGAAACTCGAAGCGAAACAGTCGTTCGTCGCGCGCGAGCGGCGAGCGGCCGCCGACCATGTAGCGGATGTGCTGCTTCGACAGTTCGTCGAAGGTCAGGTCGACGGTGGCAAAACCGTGCGCTTCGAAGGCGCCGGCGATCTGCGCCGATTCGCTGCGATTGCGGATCTGCACGCCGACGAAAATATGCGCCGAGTTCGCGTCGGCGATCCGGTAGTTGAACTCGGTGACGCTGCGCGTGCCGAGCAGCTCGCAGAAGCGCCTGAAGCTGCCGCGCTCTTCGGGGATCGTCACCGCGAAGACCGCTTCGCGCGCTTCGCCCACTTCCGCGCGTTCGGCGACGAAGCGCATGCGGTCGAAGTTCATGTTCGCGCCCGACGTGATCGCGATCAGCGTCTGGTTCTCGATGCCTTCCCGTTCGGCATACTGCTTGGCGCCGGCCACCGCGAGCGAGCCCGCCGGTTCGAGCACGCTGCGCGTGTCCTGGAACACGTCCTTGATCGCGGCGCACAGCGCATCGGTGTTCACCAGGAGCACTTCGTCGAGATATTCGCGGCACAGACGGAAGGTCTCTTCGCCGACGAGCTTCACCGCGGTGCCGTCGGAGAACAGGCCCACTTCGTTCAGCGTCACGCGCTCGCCCGCCTGCAACGACGCGGCCATCGCGCACGAATCATCGGTCTGCACGCCGATCACCTTGATCTCGGGGCGCACCGATTTCACGTATGCGGCGACACCGGCCGCGAGACCGCCGCCGCCGATCGGCACGAAGATCGCGTGAATCGGGCCCTGGTGCTGGCTGAGGATTTCCATCGCGACGGTGCCCTGGCCGGCGATCACGTAGGGATCATCAAACGGATGCACGAAGGTCAGGCCGCGCTCTTCCTGCAGCTTGACCGCGTGACCATAGGCGTCGCTATACGACTCACCGAACTGCACGACCTCGACGGTCGGCCCGCCGTGCGTGCGGATCGCGTCGACCTTGAGCTGCGGCGTCGTCACCGGCACAACAATGATCGCCTTCACGCCCATGCGGGCCGCCGACAACGCAACGCCCTGCGCATGATTGCCCGCCGACGCGGTGATCACGCCGCGACTGAGCGCCTCGGCCGGAATATGCGCCATCTTGTTGTATGCGCCGCGCAGCTTGAACGAGAACACCGGCTGATTGTCCTCGCGCTTCAGATAGACCGGGTTGCGCAGCCGCGCCGACAGGTTCGGCGCGCGTTCGAGTTCGGTCTCGCGCGCCACGTCGTAGACGCGCGCGGTCAGGGTCTTTTTCAGGTAGTCATGAGACGGCGCGACGCGCCCGGCCGCTGCGGCGGCCTGTTCGAGTTCGTTTAACAGCACGGCAAGCTCCTGGGTGGCAACATTCGATGCAACAACGCATCAACGGCGATCGACATCGAACGATAGCAATCGCGGCATGTTCGCCAGGAGGCAGGCAGAGAATGAACCTGAAAGCGGACATAAAAAAACCCGCCTCGTTTGGCGGGTTATGTGTGACTGCAAGTCGACGCGCGCTAACCCACCATTCGATGAATGATGCTAATAATCAGCGCAATACGGATGTCGAGGCAGTTCATGTCGGCGATCTTCGTCGACCTGGCAAGCTTTGTCAATCTCCGCGCAGTGCGGCAGTGACACAAAGAAAAACGGGGCGCACCGGCAAGCGCGCCCCCGCTGATGCGATCAACACCGACATCAATCGCGCACGCCGCTGTGCTTTTTGAATGCCGCGAGAATGCGTTGCTCGAGCGCATTGTAATCGTGGCCAAAGTGATGATCGCCGGTGGTGCGGATGACTTCGACGCCGGTCTTGTCGAGCGCCGGACACAGCGTGTCGGCCTCGCTCTTGCCATAGAAGCATTGAACGATCGACGGCGGCACATGCGTCAACTCGGGGCGCACGTTCAGCGCCTTGTCGCTCGCGGGCATGCCGAGCCAGCCGCCGACGCGGATCTGGAAATCGGCGTCAGGCGCGAAGCCTAGCAGCGAGATCAACGACACCTTATCGCGCTGCGCCTGCGGCAGCAGGTTATACGCGAACGGCATCACGTCCGCGCCGAACGAATAGCCGATCAGCGCGATATGCTGCGCGTGCCAGCGTTCGCCATAGGTTTGCATCACCCGCGCGAGATCGCGGCTCGTTTGCGCGGGCGGCTTCTCGCTCCAGAAATAGCGCAGGCTGTCCCAGCCGACGACTGACACGCCATCTTTCTGCAGTGCCTGCGCGATCGTCTTGTCGAGATCGCGCCAGCCGCCATCGCCGGAAATCACGATCGCCATCAAGCCGTTCGGATGCGCGGCCGGCAATTCGATCAGCGGCAGGTCGGACACGTCGTCGGCGCTGGTCGAGACCGGCTGCAAATGCGGCGTCAGCAATGCAACGAGACGCGCGCGATCGGCATTGCCCGTGCTCGCCTTTTCGACGAAGCCCGGCACCTTGTCGCGAATCACGGTCGGGTCGGGCGGACACGGTTCGAAGCGCGCGTCGAGCGTGTGATCGGCGTCGACCGACACCGCGCCCGCGATCGTATTGGACGGCGCCTGCTCGAGCACGTGCATCGCGAGCGTCGCGCCCTGGCCCGTACCCGCGACGATCGGCGCGAAGTAGCGGCTCGACTGCGATTGCCGTTCGAGCTGATGGCTCAGCGCCTCGGCATCGCCTACCAGCTGATGACAGGTTTCCTTTTTCGCGGCAAGGTTGGCCGCGTAGTGCGCGGTATCGACGCCGACCGTCATCGCGCCCGCTTTCGCGAGCGCATCGGCGCTCTGCTGATCGGCTGCGCTCCAGCCGCTTGCCTGCGAATACAGCACGACGAAGCCGCGCAGCGGCCCCTCGGGCTGCGTCACGCGCACGTCGCCATAGCGGCCGCCAGGCACGGTGGTGGTGGCCGCGTGCGCGGGCGCGCCGCAGCTCAGAACGCTCGCCGCAACGGCGAGCCGGAACAACGGATGCAATGTCATGAACGCCGGCCTCCTGCCAGCAGCGACAGGTCCGCGAGCGTGAAGAACACGCCCGAACCGGATGCCGCGAGATAACGCGGCTCCCAGCGCGGCTGGAACTTGCTCTTGAAAGCACGCAGTCCGCGGAAGTTATAGAAGCGGCCGCCGAAGCGCCACACGATGCCGGCCAGCCGATGCCAGCGTGACGCGAGCGGCGTCGGCTGCACGCCGGAGAGCGGCGCAATACCGAGACTGAGCGAGCGGAAACCCGCCTGTTTCAGATGCAGCGCGAGCTGCGTGAACAGATATTCCATCGCATACGGCGACGCGCTTTCGACGTGACGCATCACGCCGACGGTCGCCTCGGTATTCATATCGGTCGTCATGAAAGTCACGAATGCGACCGGCTCGCCGTTCTGGCGCACCAGCATCACCGACTGCGCGGCCAGGTATTCGTCATGGAAAGCCGCGACCGAGAAGCTCTTTTCGCGCGCGTCGCGGCTGTCGAGCCAACCGTCGGAAATGCCGCGCAGCGTTTCGAGCGAGGCCGGCACATGGGCCTGATCGATCACTTCGACGCTAAAGCCGTCGCGCTCGCCGCGCTTGAGCGCATAGCGCAGATGCGCGCGATGCGAGCCCTTCAGATCGAAGTCGTCGAGCACGACGTGCGCTTCCTCGCCGAGCTTCATCAGCGTGAGGCCAGCGTCGAGATACAGCGGCAGCGCATTCGCGCGCACCTGGTAGAACGCGGCGCGACCGCCATGTGCATGCGCGAGCGCGACGAACTTGCTGATGAGACCCGCCCACTCTTCGCGCGGCCCCACCGGATCGTGCAACGCGGCCCACGTGCGGCCGTATTTCGCGTACATCAGGAACGCCTCGCGCGACTCCGAAAACAGGAAGCTCTTGTCGCCCATCAATGCGAGACCGGCATCGCTGCGTTCCTGCGCGCGCACGATGCGCGCGGCGTCGTGCAGATCTTCGGGCGCCGGCTTCACGAAGCGGCCCGGCGCCGGACGCAGCAATTGCCAGAACGAGAAGGTCGCGGCGAACACGCTCGCAGCGAGCGTCGCGCGCAGCGCGCGCGGCGCGCGCTCGTCGAACGCGAATTGCCACCACAGATCGCCCGTGTATGGCACGTCACGGAAAGCGAACAGCATGACCCACGTCGCGAGCATCAGCACCATCGCGACCGACACGAGCCAGCCGGCCGTGAAACGCTCCGCAAACAGCGACGAATGACGGTTGAAGCGCTTGCGCGTCGCGAGCAGCAGCACGATCAGCATGCCGAGCACACCGGCTTCGACGAACGCGAGACCCTTGGTCAGCGACAGCGCGAGGCTCAGCAACGCGAGCGCGAGCGTCATCCACCATGCCGCATCGAGCCGCCGCAGCAGGCCGCGCGCGACGAACAGCAGCAGCACGCCGAGCACGCTGCATAGCATCTGCGAGCTTTCGAGCACCCACAGCGGCACCAGGTCGCGCAGCATATGAATGCGCTGCCAGAACGCCGGCGTCGCGCTCGAAATGACCAGCATCCCGCCGACCACGAACGTGACGAGGCTCAGAAACAGCGGCGCGAGTTCCGACACGCGCTCCGCCTGCAACATCGACAGACGATTCTTCAGCGCGCGCCCCTCGAAGCCCGCGAGCAGCGCCGCGGAGACGATCAGCGGCACGCCGAAATAGATCGCGCGATAGGCGAGCAGCGCGGCGACCATCTGATGCATCTGCACGCTGCCGCTCAGCGTGAACACCATCGCCGCTTCGAACACACCAACGCCGCCGGGCGTATGGCCAATCAGGCCTAGCAGCAGCGCGGCCGCGTAGACGGTGATGAAGCCGACGAAGCTCACGTTCGCGTGCGGCAGCAATGCCCACAACGCGAGGCCCGCGGCGACCACGTCGAGCACCGCCAGCGCAACCTGCGCGAGCAGATCGCGGCGCGCGGGAATATCGAACGAGAGCCACTGCCAGCGCGTGCGGATCGGCCGGGTTTGCCGACGGCACGCGGCCGCGGCGAGCGCCAGCGCGAGCAGCAGCGCAGCGCCGCTCCAGCGCAGCGCGACTGGCGACACATGCAGCATCGGCGCGAGCTGGCCTGCCATGCAGACCATGCCCAGCGCGGTCATCAACACGAGGGCGAGCGCGAGCGACACGCTCGTAAACACCGTCATGCGGCCGATCTGCGCGGGCGTGATGTTCGCGACGCCGTACACGCGAGCGCGCACCGCTCCGCCTGTCAGCGCGCCGAAACCGGTCGCATTGCCGAGCGCCGAACCGGCCGTCGCGCCGACCCACAGCGCCGCGCGCGGCACGCTCGCGCCGAGATAGCGCAGGCCGACCGCGTCGCGCCCGACCAACGCGACGTAGCTGAGCGCGGTCGCGCCGAGCGCGCCGATCCACTCGCGCGCCGAGAGCTGGCGCAGTTCGCGGATCACCGAACGGTAATTCACCGCCTCGGACAGATGCTGCAGCACGAGCAGCAGCAGCCCGCAAATGACGAGCGCGAGCACGGACGACAGCAGGCCCCGGCTGCCAAGCGCTTTCGATGCACGGCCGAGCAGCGCGGGGAGGCGCTCGAAGCTGTGTTGAAGTCGGTGGAACATGGTCAATGCGGGCCTTGCGAGGAGCGGTCGCGGCAACGGGTCGTCACGCGCGGCGTCGCCTGTGGCGGCGATTACAAAGTGATAACGGCAAAACGTGCAAAAGGTTGACAGCATTAGCAATTTTGCTGTCGATTCACTTGCGCGGCGCGCGTCAAAAGAGCGCGATTGTAATGCTTCCTCGCGTGATGCGAGGCATCGGGCCGGCGCGACCGCGGCATCAAGATCACGGCTGGGCGTGCCGTAATCAGTAGCGGAAGCACGATATCAGGAAGGAAACGGCGCTGGCAGCCCGGAATTGGCTGACGGCGGGCGTCTATCTGGTGGGACTGGGGAGCCGACTCGCTGAATGTGCTCCGCTTGACGGGGCCAGAAAGCACAATGCCCGCTACTCGAGCGGGCATTGACACGACAGCCGCGGCTTGGGGCCCGCGGGCACCCTCCGCGTTTAGTTCGGGCGACGGTACGCTTCGGCGATCACTGCGCAGTTCTGCAGATGCAGGTTCAGCGCATGCAGCGCCAGCGCGCGCAGCTTGCCGAAGAACGTGTTGGCAGCGGGGGTGGAACGGACGACATTCGATGCGGTATTCATGGCGACTCCTTATCAGGGTTTATACCTACGCAATAACCCCAATTATAGCGATCTCGTGCCGCAGCGCAACAAAACAATATTTTTGGCGACGTCGCGATGCCAACGTCGCGTACCAGAGACGGAAAATTAGTAAAGGGGCGGCATCGGTCGCGCAGGTATTAACAATCCGCACCGTACAGGTGCAATAATGACCCCTTTGCCTGCGGCGCTTCGCCGCAGGTTCGCCGATATGACCATCGCCCAGACCCGAAAAGCTCTGATTGCGCCTCTTATCGTCGCGTGCGCGATGTTCATGGAAAGCGTCGACGCCAACGTGATCGTCACCGCGCTGCCAGCCATGGCGCGCGATTTCGGGCGCGATCCGGTCACACTGAAGATCGCGGTGACAAGTTACGTGCTCGGGCTCGGCGTGTTCATCCCGGTATGCGGCTGGCTCGCCGACAGGTTCGGCGCGCGCACGGTATTCCGCACCGCGATCGGCATCTTCGTGACGGGTTCGCTTTTGTGCGCCGCGTCGAACTCGCTTGCCACTTTCACGGTTGCGCGTTTCATCCAGGGCGTCGGCGGCGCGATGATGGTGCCCGTCGGGCGGATCATCATCTTTCGCGTGGTGGAGAAAGCCGACTTCATCCGCGCGATGAATTACCTGAGCGTGCCCGCAATGCTCGGCCCTGCCGCCGGTCCGCTGCTCGGCGGCTTCATCACCACGTATCTGCACTGGCGGCTGATCTTCTTCATCAACGTGCCGATCGGCATTCTCGGCATCTATCTGACCAATCGCTATATCGCCAATACGCGCGAGCCCGACCCCGGCCCGCTCGACTGGATCGGCTTCCTGCTGTCGGCGGCGGGCGCGGTGCTGCTGTTGCTCGGCTTGTCGCTGGTCGGCGGCGAACTGATTTCGAATACGGACGCGTTCGGCATGTGCGCGCTCGGCGCGGTGCTGCTCGCGGTCTACGTCGCGTATGCGCAGCGCGTCGCACTGCCGCTTCTGGACTTGCGTTTTCTCAAGGTGCCGACTTTCCAGGCGAGCGTGCTCGGCGGCTCGCTATTTCGCATCGGTCTCGGCGCGTTGCCGTTCCTGCTGCCGCTGCTGCTGCAGGAAGGCCACGGCATGAGCGCGTTCCAATCGGGGCTGATCACCTGCGCGTCCGCGTTCGGCGGCATGTTCATGCGCACGATCGCCTCCACGGTGCTGCGCCGCTTCGGCTTTCGCCAGGTGCTCGTATTCAACGCCGCGCTATCGGGCATTTCGATCGCCGCGTGCGGGCTGTTTTTCCCGCACACGCCGACGTGGATCATCTGGATCGTCGTGTTGCTCGGCGGCTTCTTCCCCGCGTTGCAGTTCACGAGCCTCAATTCGCTGACCTACGCGGAGATCGCGAGCCGCGACGTCGGCCGCGCGACGAGCCTCGGCAGCGTCGTGCAGCAGATGTCGCTCGGCCTCGGCGTGACGGTCGGCGGCATCGTGCTGCAGATTTCGCGCGCGCTGCATGGGCATCCGAGCATCACCTGGTCGGATTTCTGGCCCGCGTTTCTCGTGGTCGGGCTATGCTCGTTCGCGTCGATTCCGGTCACGCTGCGCCTGCCGCGCGGCGCGGGCGCGGAGATTTCGCGAGGCGGGCGCGGCTGAGCCGGCTGCCGTGTCCCCGCGCGAGCGCCCCGCTCTTCACGGGTTCGGGCGCTCACGCGCGCTTGCGAATCACGCTCACTTCGCCATTGCGTTCGAGAATCGCGGCGGCCACGTCGTCCATCGAGCGCGAGCCGGTTTTCTGCCGCACGCTTTCCTCGATGTCGGTGCGCGTGACGAGCGCCGCGTGCATTTCGTTCGCGTGGAACTTGCCGTCGCTGAACACCTCGCGCTCGGCGCCGCCCACCAGCAGCTCGAAGCGGCGCGAGCGTATGCACGACCACGCGAGCACCCGGTGACACACGACGATCGCGAACGACGCGACCACGGTCGCGATAAACGGCGACGCACCAACGATCGCTCGGCTCAGCGTCGCGCCGAGCAAAATCACGACGACCGAATCGAACGGCGAGCGCTGCCCGAATGAACGGCGCCCCGATACACGGATCAGCGCGAGCGCGATCACGAACACGGCGATCGAGCGCATACCCATCTGCAACGGATCGAGCTCCCTGCCTTGGCCGAATAGAACGAAAAACGCGTCCATCATGTTCGTCCTCCCCGCGGCGGATTGCCGTGCGAATGTTCTGGTGTCCAGATAGTTGAGAGCGAGACGAGCCCGCGACGCATCGCCGTCGCTCAGGCCAGCGCGCCGTCCGTTGCCCATGAGATGAGCGTATCGCCGAAACCGCCGCGCACGCGGGCCACGGTGCGCGCGCTCGTGGTCACGCGCGGCGCGGCGCTCCACGCGATGCGCGCGCCAGTCGCGATCAGGCGATCGACGAGCGCGGCGTCCTCGCTGCACTTGAGCGGCGGAAAGCCGCCCGCGCGCCGATAGGCGTCCGCGGAAACGCCGAGATTCGCGCCGTGCACATGACGATGTCCGTCGGCGTCGACATACGTCTTGCGAAAATATTCGCGCACGCTGTGCGGATGCGCGCTCCAGTCGTCGACGGCGATCGAGCCGCACACCGCATCGGCGCCGAGCGCCAGTTGCGCGGCCAGCCAACCGGGCGATACGCGGCTGTCGGCATCGGTAAACGCTAGCCAGCGCGCGCCGTGCGCGAGCAGCAGCGACGCACCGAGCGCCCGCGCGATCCCGACGTTGCGCGCCTTCAGCGTCAGCGTCTGCACGCCGTAAGCGCGCGCGATCGCCCCGCTGAAATCGCTGCACGCGTCGAGCGCGACGACGATCCGCACCTCCTCGCCGGCGAGCGCTTCGTGTCGCGACGCTTCGAGCAAGGCCGCCAGGCACCGTGCGAGCAACGCCTCTTCGTTATGCGCGGGAACGATCACGCCGATCATAGAAGCCCCTCGCGCTGCGCGACCGAACGTGCGTCGCGCGACCATACGTCGATCAGCAAGTCGGCTTCGTCATGATGCGCGAGACGCGCGAGACCGCAGCGCGCATCGAATAGCGCGTGCGCATGGTCGGCGGATTCGCGCGCTTCGGCGAACGGCCGGCGCCAATGACACGCGAGCAGCGTGCCGTCCGCCGTCAGCGACCCGGCGATGCGCGCGGCCAGCGTTTCGAGCTCGGCCGCGTCGAGGTAGTACGCGAACTCGCTGATCACGATCAGATCGAACGGCCCGTGCTCCGTCGGCCAGTCGCGCGGCACCCTACGCTGCTCGATCCGCACGTTCGGTGCGCCCGCCACGCGTTCGCACGCAAGCTCGACGGCGCGCGCGTGCAGATCGGCGGCGAGCAGCGCGTCGCAGCGCATCGCGAGGCCGGCCGTCAACTCGCCGTTCGCGCAGCCCGGTTCGAACGCGTTGCGATAGCGCGGCCGCGGCAGCAGCGCGAGCGTCAGCGAACGCTTGCGGCGTTCGTACCAGCCTTCGCGCAAACGCCACGGATCGTCGCTGCGTCGGTAGAGTTCATCGAAGTACGGCACCGTCGAGCTCATCTCAGCGATCCTCCCACGGCTGGGGGAAAAAAGTCATAGCGTCCACGGCGCGAGTGTTTGCCAAGACGCCTGATGCGATGCCGGCGCGGCAGTCGTGTCAGCGGCCTCGACGAGCCGTTCGCCGAGCGCTGCGAGGTCGCGTTCCGCGTGGCTCTGCCGCAGGAACACCGGCAGGTCGGCGAGCGCCCGCGCGAAGCGCGCGTCGCGGCACAACGGGCCCGCGCCGAGCGCGCGCGTCGCGTGCTCGATCACGGCGCTCGCGGCCTGCTCGACGACCAGACGCGCGCGCAACACGCGCGTCGCTGCATCGGCCGACGGCTGCGCGTCGATCCACGCGGCGGTTTCGCGCAGCAGCGCGGCGGCCGACTGCAAGGCGACATCGGTCGCACCGAGATGAGCCAGCCGATACGCGTCCGCATGCCGGGCGCACGCGTCGCGCAGCGTGCGCGCGATTTGCGCGGCCGCGCCGTACCAGCACGCGGCGATACCGGCGCCGCCATGCCAGAAGCCCGCGCGGCGCAGATACGCATGCGGCGCGCCGACGAGCGTCGCCACGGTGTCTTTGAACGTGACATCCGCGCTCGCGGTCGCCTGCATGCCGACGGCCTGCCACTTCGATGTATCGATCGAGATCGAGGTCTGGTCCAGCGCGAGCGCCGCGAGCACGGGCTCGTCGTCGCGCCATGCGGTCACCAGCGCATGGGTGAGCGCCCGCGCGCCGGAGCACCAGGCTTTGGTGCCGGACAGGCGCACCTGCGCGCCCTCGCCGGCAACGTTCTGGATTCCTTCGTCGATGGCGCGCACCCGCGCGTGCGGCGCCTCGGCGGCCCACACGCCCCAGCGGCTTGCCGCGGGCGGCAGCGGACCATCGAGCTCGGCGAGAATCGCGAGCGCATCGGTGTGGCCTTCGAACAGTTTGACGAGACCGAGGTCGCATGCGGCAACGGCGGCCAGCGCGCGCCAGCGCACCGGCGTCTCGCCATGCCCCGGCAATGGCAAGATCGGCGCGCGATCGTAGCCGCGCTCGATCAGGTCAGCGAGCAGCGCTCCGAGGGCAGCGGGATCGTTCGCATCGAAACGCGCGTCGCGCAGAAAATCGTCGAGCGAGATAGCTGGCTTGCCGGGCTGCGGCGCGCGGGCGCTCGCGCGTAGTGCGCGGCCACCGTGTTGATTTGAGACCTGCCGTGACTGGGCCTTGAAGCTGGCCGCATGGTCGCGCGTGTCGAGCATCGTGCCTCCCTGCACCGGTTCGATCCACGGCCCGCCGAGCGGCGGCGGACCGGAACGTATGCAGAGGCGCAGCAAACACCGTGCCCCGGCTGGCGGGGCAGCCGCGCAGCGAAAAAGCGGCTACGTCCCGCCGCTTCCGCTCAGACGTCCATCCGCCTTCACGAGCAACGCGTCGAGGACCGCCATCTCGACCGGCTTCACGAGGTGCGCATGGAAACCCGCGTTGCGAGTTCGATCGAGATCGCTCGCATGGCCGAAACCCGTCATCGCGGCGTACATCGTGCGCAACATCTCGGGCCGCGCGCGCATCGCCGCAAGCGTCGCATAGCCATCCATCTTCGGCATCGCGAGGTCGATCAGCGCGAGATGCGGCGAGAAGCGCGGCGCGATCTGCAGCGCCTGCTCGCCCTCGTAGGCGATACGCACCTCGTGGCCCTTCAGTTCGAGCAGCATCGCGAGGCTGTCGGCCGAATCGCGATTGTCGTCGACGAGGAGAATGCGCAGCGGCTGCACGTGGGGCGAGGCATCGATCGTGCCGCTCTCCGCGGTGTCGGACTGCGCGGAGGCGAGCGGCAGACTCAGCGTGAACGTGCTGCCGAGTCCCAGTCCTTCGCTGCTCGCGACGATGCTGCCACCATGCATTTCGACGAGCGACTTGCACAGCGTCAGGCCAATCCCAAGGCCGCCCTCGCCGAAACTTTGCCCTTCCTTCTCCTGCGCGAACAGTTCGAAGATCTTGTCGAGCGAGCGCACCGGAATGCCGCAGCCGGGGTCGCGCACTTCGAGCACCGCCATACGAAAGTCGACACGTCCCTGTATCTCGATCGCGCTGCCGTTCGGCGAAAACTTCGACGCGTTGTGCAGCAGGTTTTGCAGGACCTGCACGAGCCTCGTCATGTCGCCGCGAATCATCACGGGAGCGTCGGGTACATGCGCGACCACGCGCTGCTCGCGCGAGTCGGTGAACGGCCGGGCCGCTTCGATCGCGCGCGCGACGAGCTCGGCGAGATCGACGCGCGCAATACGCAGTTCGACCTTGTCGGACATGATGCGGCCGATATCGAGCAGATCGTCGACGAGTCGCGTCAGGTGCGTGACCTGGCGATCGATCAGATCGCGCGCCCGCGCGACCACCGGGCTCAGATCGGTTTCCATCTGCATCGTGCCGACCGCGTTGCGCACCGGCGCGAGCGGATTGCGCAGTTCGTGCGCGAGCGTCGCGAGAAATTCGCGCATGCGCTCCCCGGAGCGCTCCAGTTCCTCGCGCCGGCGCCGCTCGGTCAAATCGCGCGTGACCTTGGCGAAGCCGCGCAAGCGTCGCGATTCATCATAGACGGCCGTGATGATCACGTTGGCCCAGAACGTCGAACCGTCCTTGCGCATGCGCCAGCCTTCGTCTTCGACGGCGCCGATCTGGCGCGCGATCGCGAGCTCGCGCGCGGGCTTGCCGGCCGCGGCCTCCTCGGGCACATAGAACTGCGAGAAGTGCCGGCCGACGATTTCGTCGTGCGTATAGCCCTTGATGCGCGCGGCGCCCGAATTCCAGCTGACGACGAAGCCTTGCGGATCGAGCATGAAGATCGCGTAGTCCTTCACGCTATCGACGAGCAGACGGAAGCGCTCCTCGCTCTGGCGCAGCGCTTCGAGGTATTCGCGCTGCGCGGTCAGGTCGCGCGTGATCTTCGCGAAGCCCGTGACCTGGCCCTTCTCGCTGCGTATCGCGGTGATCACGACGTTCGCCCAGAACGTCGTGCCGTCCTTGCGCACGCGCCAGCCTTCGTCTTCGAAACGGCCGGTCAGCGCCGCCTGTTCCAGTTCGTAGGTCGGCCAGCCGCGCGCGACGGCTTCCTCGGTATAGAAGCGCGAGAAATGCTGGCCGACGATCTCGCTCTGCGCATAGCCCTTCAGCTTCTGGGCGCCGGCATTCCAGCTGACGATGTTGCCTTTCGCATCGAGCAGAAAGATCGCGTAGTCCGAGATCGCCTGCACGAGCGACAAATAATCGACGCCGACGGGCGCTGACGGCGCGGCCTCGGCCTGCACTCGAACGCGCTCGGCGTGGTCGTGGGAAGAAGAAGCATCGAGCTGGGTCATGGCGGACACGTCATTGGAACTTTCGTTTTAAGCAAACCTCGCGCCTGGCCGGCGGCGAAGCCGTCGCGCAAGCGGTTGCGCGGTCCACGGAGGGGCCGTGATGCGTCGCGAAGGGCGCTCGCGCGCCGGCTGATAAGGCGCAAAGCTTATAACGGCGAGCCTCGCGATAGCCAGCGAGGCATGACGGAAAACGTCGCCGCGCCGCGGTTTCGGCTTTCCGTTTTGGCCTTCGTTGGCAAAAACAGGAGTGTCAATTGAAAAAGGTATTCACGACGCGGCGGCCTGCGCGATTGGCCACCATGAGGCCAGCAAGAAAGACAAAGCCGCGAGCGCCGCGGCCGCCGCGAATCGACCCGCTGGAAATACTGCCTGCCGCGAGGAACACGAGCAGATAGTCGCGGGCCGACCGTCGCGTGAGGCCAACGGCCGGCCCGGCTCGACATCGCTGGGAATCGGCACGCGTCGCCAATCGAAACTGCTGCTGCGCTGGCGCGCCCGTCAAGCCGCCGCGCCGATCTTTTCCGCGAGCTTCGCGTCGTAGCTCGAATGGACATGCACGCGTTTCCTGTCGGGATACGCGTACGCGTACGCCTTGCGCAACGCGAGCGACGCCTCGTGAAAGCCCGACAGGATCAGCTTCTGCTTGTTCGGATAGTTCGCGATGTCGCCGACGGCGAAGATGCCCGGCCGCGAACTTTCGTAGTTCGAGGTATCAACGTCGACGCGCCCGCCATGAATCGTCAGTCCCCATTGCGCGATCGGTCCGAGATCGGCGACGAGTCCATATAGCGCGATCAGATGTTCGGCTTCGAGCTGTGTCTCGCCGTTGACCTGCCGCAGCGTCAGCGAACGCAGCGCGCCGTCTTCCACATCGAGCGCCGCGATCCCGCCGACGACGAAGTCCATCTCGCCAGCGTCGACCGCGCGCCGCATCAGCTCGACGCTCGAATCGGCCGCGCTGAAGCCGGCACGCCGATGCACGAGGGTCACGCGCCGCGCGACCTTGCGTAGTGCCAGCGCCCAGTCGAGCGCCGAATCGCCGCCGCCCGCGACGACCACGTTTTTGTCGGCGAAATCGGCGAGGCGCGGCACGCTGTAGTGCACGTGGCGCTGTTCCAGCGCCACGGCCTCGGGGAGCGTGAGCTTTTGCGGGACGAACGCGCCGTTGCCGGCGGCGAGCAGGATCGCCGCGACGTCGAACACGAGGCCGCGCTGCGTGCGCACGGTCCAGCGTCCGTCGTCGCGCTGCTCGACCGTGTCGACGCGCTGTTCCAGATGAATCGGCACATCGAACGGCTTGCACTGCGCGACCAGTCGCTCGACCAGTTCGCGCGCGGTGCACGACGGAATCGCGGGGATATCGTAGATCGGCTTGTCGGGATACAGCTCGATGCATTGGCCGCCGACCCGTTCGAGTATGTCGACGATCTGACAGGTGAGGCCGATCACGCCGGCCTCGAATGCCGCGAACAGAGCCACGGGACCGGCGCCGACGATCAGGACATCGGTGCGGATCGGCGAGGTGGGCACAGCGGACGGATCGGTGGCAACGGTCATGGGGCAGGTCTCCGGATCACGTTGAAAGGCGCAATGGAAGCGTCGTTGACCCACCATACCGAATCGGCCCGCCCGCGGCAACGATGCCATCGTCGACGGTAAGGGCGCTGGGCGGGCACGCTCAACGCCCGAAAGTGGCTACCTGAAAATACCTGGAATCGGCCATTCTTATGATCCAAACGACGGACTAAGCTAACCCCTGTCCGATGCATCGCATCGTCCAACCCGCCAAGGAGCCCATCATGGAACAACGTCTCGACTTCTACAAAGCCAATCCCGCCGCGATCAAATCGCTGCTCGGCGTCGAAGAGCGCATCGGCAAGTCGTCGCTCGAAAAATCGCTGACCGAACTGGTGCGGCTGCGCGCGTCGCAGATCAACGGCTGCGCGTATTGCGTCGATATGCATACGGCGGACGCGCGCAAGGGCGGCGAAACCGAGCGGCGTCTCGCGACCGTCGTCGTGTGGCGCGAAACGCCGTTCTTCACGGACCGAGAACGCGCGGCGCTCGAGTGGACCGAAGCGCTCACGCTGGTGTCGCACGAGCATGTGCCCGACGCGGTATGGCAGGCGGTGCGGCCGCATTTCAGCGACGAGGAACTGGTCGACCTGACGCTGCTCGTCTCGGCGATCAATGCATGGAACCGCTTCGCGATCTCGTTCCGGAAGATGCCGGCCTGAGCGGCGGCATGACGGCAGCATGAGGCGACGCACTGGCCGCCTCACTCCCCGATCCACGACCCGCGCAGGTCGCTGTCATGCAGCAACTGCAACAGCGTGCCCGCTGGGCGACTCAAGCGCTTCGCCGCCAGCGCGATGAATTCGACCGACGGCAGGGTCGGCAGTCCGGCCGCATTCAACGGCGGCGCGAGGCCCCGCGCGGCCAGATACTGCGGCCGCACGGTGATGCCGAGTCCGCCGCGCGCGGCCGCGATACAGCCGGAATGACTGCTGCTCGTGCAGACGATCTGCCAGCTCGCGCCTGCTTCGGCGAGCGCATCTAGCACGACCGCGCGCGTCACGCTCGGCTCGGCGACCAGAATCAGCGGCAGCGGCTGACTCAGATCGACGAGCGTGCCGGTCCGCGCGAGCCATTCGAGGCGCCCGGTGAAGAGCGGCACGCCGCGCCGGTCACCGAGCCGGCGCTTGCCGACCAGCAGATCGATCGCGCCCGCGTCGAGCAACTCGTAGAGCCTGCCCGTCATGCCGATCGTGATTTCCAGTTCGACGTCGGGATGCGCGTTGCGAAACGCCGCGAGCACGGTGGGGAGCGGGCCGAGCGCGATGTCGTCCGACGAGCCGAGCCGCACGCGCCCCTTCAGACGCGGCGCGCGAAACTGCGATTCCGCGCGCGACAGCGCCTGCAGGATCACGCTCGCATGCGCGAGCATCGCTTCGCCGTCGGGTGTCATCGCGAGCGAATGGGTGTCGCGCACGAACAGGCGCCGGCCCACGCTCTGTTCGAGGCGCCGGATATGTTCGCTGACGCTCGACTGCGTCAGGTCGAGCCGCCGCCCCGCTTCGCTGAAGCTATGGCAAGCCGCGACGGTCGAGAAGGTCTTGAGCCAGATTGGATTGAGCATGCGTGATTGTCGCGCTGGTTATCGGCATTGTCGATAACAGTCAGCGAACTTAGTGGGGTTCCGATTGACGAGAATGTCAATAAGATGACGGAATTCGCCCTGGCCCCGCTCTGGCGGCGCTTTGCCGCCGCCGCGCCCGCTGTCGAAAACATGACCAAGGATTCCTCTCAAACCGCCCTACTATGGATCGTCGCTGCCGGCTTCTTCATGCAGTCGCTCGACACGACGATCGTCAACACCGCGCTGCCGTCGATCGCGAACAGCCTGCGCGTCGCGCCGCTCGCGATGCAACCGGTCGTCGTCGCCTACACGCTGACGATGGCGATGCTGACGCCCGCCTCCGGCTGGCTTGCCGATCGCTTCGGCACCCGCCGCGTCTATTTCGCCGCCATTCTCGTGTTCGTGCTCGGCTCGATCTGCTGCTCGAGCGCGCACACGCTCGGCCAGCTCGTGATGGCGCGCGTGCTGCAAGGCCTCGGCGGCTCGATGCTGCTGCCGATCGGACGCCTCGCGGTGCTGCGCAGCGTGTCGGGCGAGCAATACGTGTCGGCGCTCGCGTTCATATCGATCGCGGGGCAGCTCGGCCCGATCGCCGGGCCAACGCTCGGCGGCTGGTTCGTGCAGGCGATCACGTGGCACTGGATCTTTCTGATCAACGTGCCGATCGGCGCGCTCGGTCTGTACGCGGTGCACCGCTTTCTGCCGTCGCATGACGAGGCGCAGGCGCCGCCGTTCGATGTAATCGGCTGCGCCCTGCTGTCGTTGTGCATGATCGCGTTTTCGCTCGCGATCGACGCGCCGGTCCCTTCGCATCGCGCGGCGTGGTCGGCGGGGCTGTTCGCGTTGGCCGTCGCCAGCGCGCTCGCCTATATTCCGTACGCCAGAAACCGCCGCGATCCGCTGTTCAAGCTGTCGCTGTTCGGCGAGCCGAACTTCAGCGTCGGCCTGATCGGCAACCTCGTATGCCGGGTCGGTTCGAGCGCGGTGCCGTTCCTCGTGCCGCTGCTGCTGCAATTGCAGCTCGGCTACTCGCCGCTGCACTCGGGTCTGATGATGCTGCCCGCGGCACTCGCCGGCACGCTCGCGAAACGCTGGATCGCGCCGCTCGTGCGCCGCTACGGCTACGACACGTTCCTGCTCGTCAACACGGTCATCGTCGGCGCGGCGATCGTCGCATTCTCGCTGATTTCGCTCGGCACACCGCTCGTGATCGAAATCGCGATCCTCGCGGTGTTCGGCGCGGCCAACTCGATGCAGTTCGCGGCGATGAACAGTGTCACGCTGAAGGACCTGTCGCACGAAGACGCTGGCATGGGCAATAGCCTGTTCTCGATGGTGCAGATGCTCGCGATCGGGCTTGGCGTGTCGATCGGCGGAGGGCTCGTCAATCTGTTCGCCGCGCAATGGTCGGCGGCGCTCGGCTTCCGGCTCGCATTCGTGTGCGTCGGCGCGATCACGCTCGTGTCCGCGTGGATCTTCCGCCACCTCGACGACCCGTCGGGCACGCGCGTGATTCGCGGCCAGGCTGCGCCGAGCGTGGGGCGTTGAGACGCGACGCGTTTCATCGTGTGCCGGCGCATGCATTCGAATGGTCTTCGCGTTAGCATGTCGAGCATCCATGGCTACCAGGCAGGGAGCCCCGATGCCATTCGATGAGCGCGTGCTGAACGGCATGGGCGTCCTGACTGCGATCGTCGATTGCGGCAGTTTCGCGGCCGCCGGCGAAGCGCTCGACATGTCGCAATCGGGCGTAAGCCGTTCGGTCGCCCGGCTCGAAGCACGCCTCGGCATTCGTCTGTTCGACCGCACCACGCGCTCGGTCACGCTGACCGACGAAGGCCGGCGATTCTACGAGCAGATCGTGCCGTTGCTCGGCGGACTCGAGGAAGCGGCCGCCTCCGCCGCGCAGGGCGCGACCGCGGTGCGCGGGCGTCTGCGCGTCAATATGGACCCATTCTTTTCGCGGCTCTTGCTCGGGCCGCGCCTCGGCGGTTTCATCGACAAACATCCGGACCTGCAACTCGAACTCGTCACGCGCGATCAGTTGGGCGATATGGTCGGAGACGGTTTCGATGTCGCGATCCGCTTCGGCGACCCGCCGGTGTCGACGCTCGTCGCCCGCAAGTTGCTCGATACGCGCATCCTGACCGTCGCGGCGCCGTCGTATCTGAAGAAGCATGGCAAGCCGGCGAATCCGGGCGAGCTCGAAGACGGCCGGCATATCTGCATCAAGTTTCGCGATCCGCTCACCGGTTATCCGTTCAGCTGGGAATTCCATCGCGGCCGCAAGCAGCTCGCGCTGACGCCGCCGGGGCGGCTGACCGTCAACGACGTCGGCACGCTGCATAGCGTATGCATCGCGGGCCAGGGCATCGCGCAGATTCTCGCGCTCGGCGCGGAGTCGCTGCTTGCGAGCGGCAAGCTGATCGAGCTCTTTCCGGATTGGGGCGACGAGGTGTACCCGCTGTATGCGCTGTATCCGTCACGGCACCATCCGCCGGCCAAGGTGCGCGTGTTTCTCGACTTCATCATGTCGCTGACGGGCAGCAGGCCGCGCCACGCGGCTGCCTGAGCGCGGAACTTCCGTTTGCTCCCGCCCGGGTCCGCGTCTTGCTGCCGGAGGCTTGTCTTCCCCTCCAGGAGAGCAGCGATGAGCAAGACGACGGAAAAATCCCAAGGCGAAGCAAAAAGCGCGGCCGACAACGAATCGAAAAGCGAGGCCAGCGCCCAGACCGAGGATTTCGCGCATCCGCACCGTGCCGTGCATAGCGACAACGCGAAGAGCAAGATGCCCGAGCGCCACGACGAAGGTCACAAGCAGTCTCCGGCGGACCGTCCGGGCAAAAAACCCGGCGAGGGCGAACCGTCAGTCGGTTGAAAATTGAACCCTATCAGAGCGGCCCTGGCTGCGTCGCGCACCCGGGCCGCATCACTTTTCCCTTCCAGCACCTTTCTGTAAGCAAACATTTCTTCCTCATTTTTACCGAATATTTTTTTGACGCCTTGGACTATTTTTGCTGCTTGCAGCAAGGTGTGCGCCCTGCGAACCGGCTGCCGCTTTCCGCCGGTTTATGCCGCTTCCGATCGATAAAAGGCGTCATCATGTCCAACGCGTCAAGTTCTCCCCTCGCCCGTGCGGCCGTTGCCCAAGTGTCCATCTGCGTGCCCACCTGCAATCGTCCCGACCTGCTGATCGAATGCATCGACTCGTGCCTCGCGCAAAGCTATCCGCATGTCGAAATCGTGATTGGCGACGATTCGACGGACGCGCGCTCGCGGCAACTGGTCTTGCAGCGTTACCGCGACGAGCCGCGCGTGCGCTACGAGAAGCACGAGCCGCCGCTTGGCCAGGCGCGCAATGTGTCGAGCCTGTTCGAGCGGGCGCGCGGCGACAAGATCCTGCTGATCCACGACGACGATCTGCTGACGAGCGACGCCGTCGACAAACTCGTGTCGTTGTGGCAGCGCTATCCGCGGCTCGATGCGGCATTCGGTGCGCAATACGAAGCGGGTCACGACGGTGCGATCGATCTCGCCGCGAGCGCGCGCCTGAACGAGGCGTTCCGGCGCACTCAGGCCAGCGAGGGTCTCCAGCCGCTCGCGGGCCGCACGGGCCTGATCCAGATGTTTCCGAACAATGGCTGGATGGCCGACGCGCGGCTCGTCAAGCGGGTCGGCTACGACGCGCGGTATGACGTCTGCTGCGACTACGTGTTCGGCACCGAGCTATGCCTGGCCGCGCGCGAGGTGTTTTATCTGCACGACTATGTGTCGGTGTATCGGAAGACCGCGACGTCGGTCTCGCACAGCACGCGCGGCACGAGCATGGCCGCAACGTCGAGCGCGTATGCGTTCGTGAAGTCGCTGCGTCTGCCGGCGGCGCTCGAACCGTCGCGGCGGCAGGCGCTGCGGCGGCTAGTACCGATCGTGGTGTCGATTCACGCGAGAAACGGCGAGGCGCGCGCCGGCTGGCGGATCGCGCGCGCGCATCTGTTCGCCTACAACTACGGCTTTAGCGCGCGGCTTTACTACCATCTGCTGATGCTGGCGCGCGCGGCCTGGCGTGGCCGTCTGCCGATGCCGCGCGCGGCGGCCGATGCTGTCGGCGGCGTAGCGGCGACGCCGTCGATGGCGACGGTCGCGGCCGTTGGCGCGGCCACGGTGAATGAGGCCGCGAGGATCGATGAGTTCGTCGACAACGGGTCGAAGCCGGTATGAACTGCGACAGGCGCCTCGCGACCGGCGCGAGCCCGTGCAAGGCGATTTTCTGCCAGGCATTCCCTGCTTGGCAAACGCGCATTCGTTACCTGGTCCCGCCCGCGCCGCTGATTACGATGGGCACGACCCGTCTTCGCAACAGTGGTGTTTCGCCATGTCAGACAATGCGTGTTTCAAGCCGCGCGTGATCGAACCGGTCGTCGATGACCAACGCGAAGGACTAGGCCTCGCGGTCGAGTTATGGTTCGCGCAACCGATCGACGGCATCGCGGGCCGCGCGGTGCAGATTCATCTGCGCAGCGGCGCGAGGATGGAACAGGCCGAGAGCTTGCGCGACCTGCTGCGTGCGTGGGGGACACTGATCGTCGTCAGTTGAGCGAAGCGCACTGTTCCTCGCTTGCGGATTGAAGCGCAAACGTCGATGCCATGAAAAACAGCGGCCCGGTTGCCCTGGACCGCCGCTTGAACGCTGCCATCGCGGCACGACGTTTCGCCGTGCCCGACTAGCGGTTCACGGCTCGTGCCGCAGATACCCTTCCGACGACGGATCGCGCATACGCAGCGACACGATACCCGCGAGTGCACACAGCGCCGTCACGTACCAGAAGAACATCGTCTCGACACCGGCGGACTTCAGCCACAGCGCGACATATTCCGCCGAGCCGCCGAAGATCGCATTGGCGACCGCATACGACAGCCCTACGCCAAGCGCACGCACTTGCGGTGGAAACATTTCCGCCTTGATCAGGCCGCTGATCGACGTATAGAAGCTGACGATCGCGAGCGCGACGACGACCAACGCGAAGGCCGCGTACGGGCTCGTCACGTCTTTCAGCGCATGCAGCAGCGGCACCGTGCCGAGGGTCGCGAACAGGCCGAAACACAGCATCGAGCGGCGCCGCCCGATGCGGTCCGACAACGCGCCGAACGCCGGCTGCATCAACATGTAGACGAACAACGCGGCGGTCATCACCGAGCTCGCGGTCTTCGCGTGCATGCCGGCCGTATTGACGAGGTACTTTTGCATGTAGGTGGTGAACGTATAGAAGATCAGCGATCCGCCGGCCGTGAAACCGAGCACCGTCATGAACGCGGTCTTGTGCTCCCACAGCCCGCGCAGCGTGCCCGCTTCCTTGCGCTGGCGCGTCGCCGCGGTGGTGGTTTCATCAAGGGATTTACGCAGATAGAGCGCGATCAACGCGGCGATAGCGCCAATCACGAACGGCACACGCCAGCCCCACGCCTTCAGCTCTTCGGTCGTCAGCGTCTGTTGCAGTGTCACGAGCACGAGCAGCGCGCACAGTTGGCCGCCGATCAGCGTCACATACTGGAACGACGCGAAGAAGCCGCGCCGGCCCTTCAACGCGACTTCGCTCATATAGGTCGCGCTGGTGCCGTATTCGCCGCCCACCGACAGGCCCTGGAACAGCCGCGCGAGCAGCAGCAGCGCAGGCGCGAGCGCGCCGATCTGCGCGTACGTGGGCAGCATCGCGATCACGAGCGAGCCGCCGCACATCATGAATACCGACACCATCATCGCGGCGCGGCGACCCCGTTTGTCGGCGAGCCGCCCGAAGAACCAGCCGCCAATCGGCCGCATCAGAAAGCCCGCGGCGAACACGCCGGCCGTGTTCAGCAACTGCGTGGTCGTGTTGCCGCTCGGGAAGAACGACGGCGCGAAGTAAAGCGCCGTGAACGAATACACATAGAAGTCGAACCACTCGACGAGATTGCCCGATGAAGCGCCGACGATTGCAAAAATGCGGCGCCGCGTGTCGTGCGCCGAGGCCACGACGTATTGTTCGGTTTGGTCGTTCATGCTGGTGTCTTTCCTTATTTAAACGAGGAGGACGGTCGTGGCGCCGCCTTGATGTCGCGCGCCCAGCCTGCGCGGCCGTCGCGGGTGCGCGAATTTTACATAAATGAAAGCACAGGAAGGTTTTTTGTCAGCGTGGCCTGATGAAAGCCCTGGGTCGGCCGGATTTGCGCACCAACAGAACGAAGCCCCTGCCAGTTGGGAACTGGCAGGGGCTTGACGGGCGACACGGACCGCTCAGGCGGGAGTCAGGCGGCGCTCATATTCTCACGGACGGCGGCATATACCGGCAGTCGTAGCGTTTTCTGACGGTACCGTTTTCGTCGACGCTTTCGAGGTACACGTCGAACTGCCACAAGCGCGCCATGTGCTTGAGCACCTCCTCGCTATCCGACGACAGGTGCCGGTTGTCGCTCATGAAATGCCGCAACGTCAGGCTGCGATCGCCGCGTGTATTGACGGCCCACACCTGAATGTTCGGCTCGCGGTGATGCATGTCGTACTGCCGCGACAACGCCTGCCGCACGTACTGGTAGCCGCTATCGTCGTGAATCGCCGACACTTCGAGCGCGTCTCGCATGTCGTCGTCGAGCACCGAGAACAGACGCATTTCGCGGATCAGATGCGGCGACAGATACTGCGCGACGAAGCTCTCGTCCTTGAAGTTGCGCATCGCGTAGTGCATCGCGGGCAGCCACGGACTGCCGGCCAGATCCGGAAACCACTTGCGGTCTTCGTCGGTCGGCGCTTCGCAGATGCGCCGGATATCGCTCATCATCGAAAAGCCCAGCGCATACGGATTGATGCCGCTGTAATACGGCTTCGTGACCGGCGGCTGATAGACGACGTTGCTGTGTGAATGGAGAAACTCCATCATGAAGCCGTCTTCGAGGTTGCCCTGGTTGTACATCGTATTGAGCAGCGTGTAGTGCCAGAACGTCGCCCAGCCTTCGTTCATCACCTGCGTCTGCCGCTGCGGATAGAAGTACTGTCCGATCTTGCGCACGATCCGGATCACCTCGCGCTCCCACGCTTCGAGCAGCGGCGCGTTTTTCTCCGCGAAATACAGCAGGTTTTCCTGCGGCTCGGGCGGATAGCGCCCCTCGACCTCTTCGGGCAGCGGCGTATGGCGCGTGGGCAACGTGCGCCACAACTCGTTGACCTGCGACTGCAGATACGCCTCGCGTTCGCGACGCGCGGCGAACTCCTTCTGGAGCGACAGCTTCTGCGGCCGCTTGTAGCGGTCCACGCCGTAATTCATCAGCGCGTGGCACGAGTCGAGCAATTCCTCGACGCGATCGAGCCCATAGCGCTCCTCGCATTCCGCGATGTAGTTTTTCGCGTAGACGAGGTAGTCGATGATCGCGTGCGCGTCCGTCCATAAGCGGAACAGATAGTTGCCCTTGAAGAACGAGTTGTGACCGTAGGCGGCATGCGCGATGACGAGCGCCTGCATCGTCATCGTGTTCTCTTCCATCAGATACGCGATGCAGGGGTTCGAATTGATGACGATCTCGTACGCGAGCCCCATCTGGCCGCGACGATAGCTTTTTTCGGTAGAAAGGAAATGTTTGCCGAACGACCAGTGACGGTAGTTCACCGGCATGCCGACGGACGCATAGGCATCCATCATCTGTTCGGCGCTGATGAGTTCGAGCTGGATCGGATACACGTCGAGCTCGTATTGCTCCGCAACACGGGCAATATGCGAGTCGTACTCTTCGATCAATTCGAAGGTCCAGTCGGACGGGCACGGCAGAGGCCGTCTATCGGCTACGTTCATACGGACTTCCCTTTGCCCTTCGATGGGCGTTCCGGTGCGTCCCGTGCTGCAGATCGCGGACTGCTCCGGCGCGAGCGGCTCCGTGCTGGCCACTCCTGCCTCGGCATGCCCCGACTGTCGCTGCGGCACGCCTTTGTTGCGCTGCGGCGCCGTCATACGACGGGTCACCCTTGTCGTACGAATCGCCGCGCGCTTCGTCGTTCAGGCGCTTCGTGCGCCACCAGTATCCCATCAAGAAGTCGCCGCCTGCTTCTCGAACAGTTCGCGAAACACCGGATAAATATCGGCCGCGGTTTCGACCTTCTTCATCGCCATGTGCGGTTGCGATAGCGCCAGTTGCGCGTATTCGAGCCACAGATTCTGCTCTTCGGGCGTCACCTGAATATACGCAAAATACCGCACCTTCTCCAGGATGTCATCCGAGAGTATTTTGCGGCACTTCGGCGAGTCGTCGGTCCAGTTGTCGCCGTCGGAAGCCTGCGCCCCGTAAATGTTCCATTCAGTTGGCGAGTAGCGTTCGTCCATCACCTTGCGCATCAGTTCGAGCGCGCTCGACACCACGGTGCCGCCGCTTTCGGTCGAGTGGAAGAACGTGTCTTCGTCGACTTCCTCGGCGCGCGTGTGGTGGCGAATGAACACCACTTCGATGCGCTCGTAGTTACGCTTCAGGAACAGGTACAGCAGGATGAAGAAGCGCTTCGCAAGATCCTTGCGCTGCTCGTCCATCGAACCGGACACGTCCATCAGGCAGAACATCACCGCCTGGCTCGACGGCGTGGGCTGCTTCACGCGATTCACGTAACGCAGATCGAACGGATCGATGAACGGAATCCGCCAGATGCGTCCTTTCAGATGGTGGATGTCGTCTTCGAGCAGCTTGATCTCTTCGCGGCGATCGGCGGGATCGGCCTTCAACTCTTCCAGTTGCCGCTCCATTTCGTGCAGCTGGTTGACGAGCGGCGCGCCGAGCGCGATGCGCCGGCCGAGCGCGCTGCGCAGCGAACGCACGACGTCGATGTTGTTCGGCGTACCCTCGGCGGCCCAGCCCGCGCGGACGCTTTTCCACGTCGGCACGGCCGTCAGATGGGTTTTGACGAGACGCGGCAGTTCGAGGTCGTCGAAGAAATACTGCATGAACTCTTCGCGGCTCAGCTCGAACACGAAGTCGTCCTGACCCTCGCCCTCGTTGCTGGCCTGACTGCCTCCGCCGCCGCCACCGCCGCCTTGCGGGCGCTGGATCTTGTCGCCGCGGATGTAGTCCGAGTTGCCGGGATGCACCATCTCGCGCCGGCCGCCCGGTCCATGACGGAACGACGGCTCCGCGATGTCCTTGCGCGGAATGGTGATGCTCTGGGTGTTCTGGATGTCCTTGATGCTGCGATCGCGCACCGCCTCCGAAACGGCACGACGAATATAGTTTTTGACGCGGCGCAAAAAGCGCTCACGGTTCGCAATACTCTTGTTCTTGCCTGCCAATCTGCGGTCGATGATTTGATGAAGCACGCCCGGTCTCCCGTCCATGCAACCGCGATTCCCTGCGGCCGCACTAATATTTCGGGTGCGCGAGACGCCCGCCGCGCAGTGCAATGCTATGCGGCTTGCGCCTCGCCGGTTGCCCGTACGGTCGAACCGTACGGGCGGCACACCATGAGTATCATGCGCGCATCATGACGACTTGCGCACGCGCAGATACCAGTCGCACAGCAAGCGCACCTGCTTCGGCGTATAGCCCTTCGCCACCATGCGATTGACGAAGTCTTCATGCTTGCGCTGCTCTTCGGCCGAGCCTTTCGCGTTGAACGAGATCACCGGCAACAGTTCTTCCGTGTTCGAGAACATCTTCTTTTCGATCACGACGCGCAGCTTCTCGTAGCTGATCCACGCGGGGTTCTTGCCCGCATTCGCAGCCCGAGCACGCAGCACGAAGTTCACGATCTCGTTGCGGAAGTCTTTCGGATTGCTGATGCCCGCGGGCTTCTCGATCTTTTCCAGCTCGGCGTTCAACGCGGCACGGTCGAAGCTTTCGCCGGTGTCGTGGTCGCGGAACTCCTGATCCTGGATCCAGAAGTCCGCATACGTGACATAGCGGTCGAAGATGTTCTGACCGTACTCGGAGTACGACTCCAGGTACGCGGTCTGAATCTCCTTGCCGATGAACTCCGCATAGCGCGACGCGAGCACGTCCTTGATGAAGGACAGATACTTCTGCTCGGTTTCCGGCGGGAACTGCTCGCGTTCGATCTGCTGTTCGAGCACGTACATCAGATGCACCGGATTGGCCGCGACCTCGGTCGAGTCGAAGTTGAACACGCGCGACAGAATCTTGAACGCGAAGCGGGTCGACACGCCGGTCATGCCTTCGTCGACGCCCCCGAAGTCGCGATACTCCTGATACGACTTCGCCTTCGGGTCCGTGTCCTTCAGATTCTCGCCGTCGTAGACCTGCATCTTCGAGAACAGGCTCGAATTCTCCGGCTCGTGCAAACGCGTGAGCACCGACAACTGCCCCATCATCTTCAGCGTGCCCGGCGCGCAGACCGCGTTGGCCAGCGACGAGTTGCGCAGCAGCTTCTCGTAAATCTTGACCTCTTCGCTATAGCGCAGGCAGTACGGCACCTTGACGACGAAGATCCGGTCGAGCAGTGCCTCGTTGTTACGGTTGTTGCGGAATGCCTTCCATTCCGATTCGTTCGAGTGAGCGAGGATGATGCCGTCGAACGGAATCGCGCCGAAGCCTTCCGTGCCCTTGAAGTTGCCTTCCTGGGTCGCGGTGAGCAGCGGGTGCAACACCTTGATCGGCGCCTTGAACATTTCGACGAACTCGAGCAGGCCCTGATTGGCGAGGCACAGGCCGCCCGAGTAGCTGTACGCGTCGGCATCGTCCTGCGCATACTGTTCGAGCTTGCGGATGTCGACCTTGCCGACCAGCGACGAAATGTCCTGATTGTTCTCGTCGCCCGGTTCGGTCTTCGAGATAGCGATCTGGCGAAGGATCGACGGATAGCGGCGCACCACGCGGAACTTGCGGATGTCGCCGTTGTACTCGTGCAGGCGCTTGACCGCCCACGGACTCAGAATGCCTCGCAGGTAGCGACGAGGAATGCCATATTGCTCTTCGAGGATCGGACCGTCTTCCTCGTAGTCGAACAGACCGAGCGGCGATTCATTGACGGGCGAGCCCTTGATCGCATAGAACGGCACGCGTTCCATCAATTGCTTCAGACGTTCCGCGATCGACGACTTGCCGCCGCCGACCGGTCCTAACAGATACAGGATCTGCTTCTTTTCTTCGAGCCCCTGGGCCGAATGCCGGAAGTAGGCGACCACCTGCTCGATCACCTCTTCCATTCCGTAGAACTCACGGAATGCGGGGTATACCTTGATGACCTTGTTCGCGAAGATACGCGATAAACGCGGATCGTTGCGAGTGTCGATCTGTTCCGGTTCTCCGATTGCCGTCAACATGCGTTCGCCGGCGGTGGCGTACGCGGCGGGATTGTCTTTGCAGAGCGCGAGATACTCCTCGAGCGAGAGTTCGTCCTCCCGTGTTTTCTCGAAGCGGGTCGCGAAACTGCTGTAGATATCCATGCTACCTCCTCGCCAAAGTCTGGAGCGATGTCGTGCGCGGCGCGCTATTCGGAAACGACATCGCTCGAATTCATCCTAAACCCTTTTAAATTTTTTTTCACGGACTACGTTGCGAAAATCGCGCCGTAACCGCCACCGCTACAATCCTCACTTGGAAACAGAGATTCGACCGCCTACAATTTTTTTACTCACACGGCAACCAGTCACATCATCTGCTGCTCCGCTGTATCGCTACCTTCTTCAGCACCGCATCGCTATTCAGTGCTCCTGCACGACTTCGCCGGAGCGCTGCATCGCGTCATGTCACCGCGCTGCTATTGCACATCCCGTACCCGCACCGTCGACCCTCCACCACAATGCGGCTGTCTGCGCACGCACACTTCGTCACAAAAAGCATGCACGTGACGAGCTCGCGGCGCTCTCATAGGTGTGGAAGCGGCAAAGTTGCAACAAATGCATTCGAACAGGTTAACGATCAAAGACTGCCACCGTTTCAAATTCGCCAAAATAAAAACGGCTGCACGCGGGCAGCCGTTTGGAATCAAGCGTTGTAATTTGCGGTTACAAGCGCCGCAGCATCGATCAGGTCAGTTCAATTTCCACTTCACCCAATCCGTCGATATGACCACGCACGATGCCGGGCTCGTCGATCTTGTGCGCGCCGACGTATGACCCGGTGGTCAAGGTCCAGTTGCGCTCGATCGTGATGCCCATCGCCGCGCAATGGTTGACGAACCACACGAGCAGCTCGCGCGGATCGCCTGCCGGATTGCCGGTCACTTCCGGTATCAGCGAGCGGCCGTTGAAACTCAGCTCCAGTTCCGGCGACACGAAGTCGAAGCCGCGCGCGAGGCTCGCATAGACGGCCGGATGGCCGGTGATCAGCGCGCCGTTGTTCTGCGCGTCGGCCAACTGCGCGAGCGGCGCGACGTTCGGCCATTCGGCGAAGCGGCTGTCGACGATCTCGATGGCCGGCAGCACGGCGCCGACCTTCGACAATACCTCGTCGCGCGCATACGCCTGAGCGCGCGGCTCGATCGTCACGTCGAAGCGGAACGCGATCTCTAGCTCCACCAGCACGCGAAAGAATCCGTCATGCGCGAGCGTCGCTGGCGACGGCATCACCAGCGAGGCCGGAATCGGTGCGCCCGACGCGGCGCCGCCCGGCGACTTCGCGCCGATCTTCCACGCGCCGGTCGACTCACCGAGGCCCACGATCACCGCCTGCTGGATCGCGTAGGCGGTCGCCGCGTCGGGCGGCAGGCTGTCGGGTGCGGGCGCGTCGATCGGCCGGCGCTGCCGGCGTGCCTCGACGAGGCATTGCGCAAGATCGTATCGCGTCATGTCGGTTCTTTGTGGCTGGCGCATGGCAGGGTTCGCAGGACGTAGCAATATGTGGGAACCACCTGTTGAGGTGCGGGCAGCCGCGCGCCGCGCAAACGGATCGGGGCCGTGCCCGTCAATGTACCGGATCGCAGCACGCGCCGGTGAAAGGCGGCGGCGCGCAAACGTTAATTCTTGCGGGAGCTGAAAAAAAAACCGCGCATGGGGGTCCAGGCGCGGTTTTTCGCGAAGCGATCGTCGCGGGTGCGACGCGAATGCCGGACAGCTAGCGAACGGAAACGGCAACGGCTGGTGCGCCGAACGGCGCGTCTCGACTCACCTGACGCACGACGGCGCCGCCGCCCATGTACACCTGATCCGAGCCAGCTCAGAAGGTCTCCCAATCCTGATCGCTGCCGGCCGTCGCCGCGGACCTGGCCGGCGCGCGCGTGGGCGTGGACGCGGCCGCTACCTGCGGCGCGACAGCGGCCGCGGCCGGGATCGATGCCTTCGCCGGCAACGCCGTCTGCGAGGTAGCCGGCGTGAGCTTGCGTGCGCGTGTAGCGACCGGCCTCGTGGACACCGGGCGCTTCGGCGCAGCAAGCGCCGACGCCGCTTCGTGACCGCCACGGCCGCTGTCGTCGACCTGGAACACCGCGACCGCGCTGCGCAGCCGCGCCGCCTGCTCCTCGAGCGACGACGCGGCGGCGGCCGCTTCCTCGACGAGCGCCGCATTCTGCTGCGTGACCTCGTCCATCTGCGTGACCGCGCGCGCGACCTGGTCGATGCCGCCGCTCTGCTCCTCCGACGCCGCCGCGATCTCGCCCATGATGTCGGTCACGCGCCGCACCGCGCCGATGATTTCGCTCATCGTGCGGCCGGCCTCGTCGACGAGCGCCGAGCCCGACTGCACGCGCTCGACCGACGTATCGATCAGCTCCTTGATCTCCTTGGCCGCCGCCGACGAACGCTGCGCGAGGCTGCGCACTTCGCCCGCGACGACCGCGAAGCCACGCCCCTCCTCGCCGGCGCGCGCCGCCTCGACGGCTGCGTTCAACGCGAGGATGTTGGTCTGGAAGGCAATGCCTTCGATGATCGAGATGATGTCGGCGATCTTCGCCGAGCTCTGGTTGATGTCGCCCATCGTGCCGACCACCTGGCCGACCACCGCGCTACCCTTGTTGGCGATCTCGGACGCGTTGGCCGCGAGCGCGCTCGCCTGGCGCGCGTTGTCGGCATTCTGCCGCACGGTGCCGGTCAACTGCTCCATGCTCGAGGCGGTTTCCTGCAGCGCCGACGCCTGCTCCTCGGTCCGCGAAGACAGGTCGACGTTGCCCGCCGCGATCTGGCGCGTCGCGGTCGCGATCGACTCGCTACCGCCGCGCACGCTGCGCACCGTTTCGGTGAGGCTGCGCTGCATTCTGGCGATTCCTTCGAGCAGTTGCCCCATTTCGTCGCGCGATGTCGCGATCACCGGACGACGCAAATCGCCGGCCGCGATCGCATCGAAGTGGCCGAGCGCTTCGTCGAGCGGACGCGCGATCGAGCGGCTCAGCGTCAGATACGACAGCGCCGCCGCCAGCACGCCGATCACCAGCGCGCCGATGCTGACCACGCGGAACGTCTGGAAACTGCTCTGCGCGGAGTCGAAGCCCTGCCTGGCCGAGTCGAACTGGTATTTGCGCACCGCGTCGTCGGCGCCGACGAGGTCGTTGAAGACGACCTGCAGATTCTTCGCGTCCTCGACCAGCTTGCCCTGATCGTTCGCCGTGATCGTCGCGGCGAACGTTTCGAGTTGCTGATGCAGCGCGTTGCGCTTCGCGGCGACGTCCTGCGCAAGCCGGTCTTCGTCCGCGTCGCGTGGCAGATCGAGATATTTTTTCCACCACATGTCGGACGTGCCCCCGAGCATGCGCCCGCGCTCGATGGTGGTGGCCGCTTCCGGTGTGCCGACCAGGAACGCGGCGCGGTCGAGCGCGAGTCGTTCGCGCGCCGCGTAGATTTCCGCGTTGCCGATGTTCACCGCGCCCGGCATCGCGTTGGTGAACGTATCCTCATAGGCGTCGTTCGAACGGCTCATGCCGAACAGACCGAAAACGCCGATCGCAACCAGCAACGCGGCGAGGAACGCCATCGTGAGGCCAATTCGCGCCTTGATCGTGATGCCTTTATTCAACATGCTTGGTCCTGTGTGCTGTACTCAGTGAGCGGCGGCTGCCTACGCAGCGTGGGCGCGGCGTGTGTTAGGTCCGGCGCTTTTTTGAACGAGCGCTCTAATTTCCGTTTACGGCAGCATACTCATAGACTTGAAGCATTTAAAAGGTATGAACAAAGACGTTGTTGGACGTTGAAAGCAAGTTGACTGGAAGCGAGTGTGTTCGCGGCGCGCAGGGAAACGCGGCGATGTTCGTCAAAGCACGATTTTTGACGTTTTGGCGGGGCGAATGGGTGGAGAAGCGAGCCGTTCGGAGTCGCCCGAAGCGGTTGCAGGACAGTTCGATCAGGCAACGTGCGAGGTGCCAATGCCGCCGCGGCATCAGTCCAATGCGTCGACCTCGGAGCGCGTCGGAATCGATGGCTGTGCGCCCGCGCGCGTCACCGATAGCGCGGCGGCGCGCTGCGCGAAGCGGATCGCCGCATCGACGCTCGCGCCCTGCGCGAGCTGCGCCGCGAAGCCGCCGATGAAGGTGTCGCCGGCCGCGGTCGTGTCGACCGCCTCGACGCGCGGCGCGTCGTACAGCGTCGCAGCCGCGCCTTCGAGCGACGCATGCAAGCCGCGCGCACCGAGCGTGACCAGCACGTTGCGCGCGCCGGCCGCGCGCAACGCGGCGGCGGCCCGTGCGGCGTCCTCGGGCGAATCGACGGGGAGACCGCTCAGCGCGGCGGCTTCGAGTTCGTTCGGAATCAGGTAGTCGATCAGCGGCAGCCAGTCGGCCGGCAACGGGCCGGTGGCGGGCGCCGGATTCAGGATCACGGTCTTGCCGAGCCGCCGCGCCGTCGCCAGCGCCGCGCGCACCGATTCGGGCGGGGTTTCGAGCTGACAGATCACGACGTCGGCGGCGGCGAGCGTCGCTTCGTGTCGCGCGACGGTGGCCGGCGTGACCTCGCCGTTGCTGCCCGCGACGATCACGATCGTGTTCTGGCTCGCATCGTCGACGACGATCAGCGCAACACCGCTCGGCTCCCTGCCGGTTTCGAGCGCGGCGCAGTCGATGCGCTCCGCTTCGAGGCCCGCGCGCAGCTGCGCGCCATTCGCATCGGCACCGACGCAGCCGAGCATCGACACCTGCGCGCCTAGCCGCGCGGCAGCGACCGCCTGGTTGCCGCCCTTGCCGCCCGCGACCTGCGCGAAGCCGCGGCCGGCCAGCGTCTCGCCCGGTTGGGGCAGGCGTGGCGAACGCACCACGAGGTCCATGTTCAGACTACCGACCACCGTGACGCGTGCGCGCGTTGGGTTGCTTGCCACTCGAGTGTCCTCCGTTGCGCGACGGGTCGCGTCGCTATTGCCCGCGCGTCCTTCGAGCGCCCCTCATGCGTCCTTCATCCGGCGCATCAGGCCGCCAGATCCCGCCGTTCCGCACCCGCCCATGTCGCGGTGGACTCCCGCACGATCAGCCGCGGCGACACCACGCGGCGGCGCGCAGGCGCCCGCGCGGTGCCGTTCGACGACGCCTCGGCGATCCGGTCGATCAACGTCTGCGCGGCCGTGTCGCCAAGCGCGCGCACCGACTGTCCGACCGTCGACAGCGACGGGAACGTGAAGCGGCCCAGCTCGATATCGTCGAAACCGATGATCGAGCAATCGCGCGGCACGCTGATATTGCGCTCCGCCGCCGCGCGCAACGCGCCGATACCCATCATGTCGTTGCCCGCGAAAATCGCCGACGGCCTGACCGTATCGAACAGCTGCGCGGCCGCGCGATGTCCGCCCGTCCCCGAAAAATCGCTTTCGACGATCGCATCGGCAGGAATCTCGATGCCACGCTCGGCCATCGCGCGAATGAAGCCGTGCACCCGCATCGCGCTGACCGCGGTCTGCACCGGCCCCGTGATGCAACCGATCCGCACATGCCCGAGCTCGAGCAGATGACGCGTGGCCAGATACGCGCCCTTCTCGTGATCGATCTGCACGAGGTCCGCGTTGACTCCCTCGATGTTGCGGTCCACCACCACGAGCGGCTCGCGCGCGTCGGCGAGCGCCTGCGCGAGCACGGCGTCGTCGCCGGCCGACGCGACGATCAACCCGTCGATGCGCTTTTCCTGCAGCACGCGCAGATAGTTGCGCTGCTTCGCGGGGTCATCGTCGGAGTTGCAGAAGAACACGCAGTAGCCATTGCGCGCGCAGCCGTCCTCGATGCCGCGCGCGAGCTCCGCGAAATACGGGTTCGTGCTGTTCGGCACCACCAGTCCGATCGTCGCGGTCGAGCGCGCCTTCAGCGAGCGCGCGACTGCCGACGGCACATAGTGCAGTTGACGGATCGCGTGCTCGACTTTCGCGCGCACATCGGCCGACACCGGCCGCGAGTTGTTCACGACGTGCGATACCGTCGTGAACGACACGCCCGCCACCGCCGCTACATCCTTGATCGTCGTCATAACCTGTTGCTCTCCTGTCGAACGGAGTTAGCGCTTTAGCGCTTACTCCGGTCCCATGCAGTCTCATCGCGGTCGAACGGAGTTAGCGCTTTAGCGCTTACTCCGGTCCCATGCAGTCTCATCGCGGTCGAACGGAGTTGGCGCTTTAGCGCTTACTCCGGTCCCATGCACTCATTCATCGTTGCGCCGCGGCTCCCACCTCAGGCGCGTTTGCGACGACTGCGGTACGTATCGAGCACCACCGCCACCACGATCACCGCGCCGGTGATCATGCGCTTGGTCGGCTCGTTCGCGCCGATCTGCGCGAGGCCCGCCGCCAGCACCGAAATGATCAGCACGCCAAAAAACGTGCTGATAACCGAACCACGTCCGCCCATCAGACTCGTGCCGCCGATCACGACCGCCGCGATCACCTGCAGCTCCAGGCCGACACCTGCATTCGGATCGGCCGCCTCGAGCCGCGAGATCTGGAACAGCGCCGCGAGTCCGGACAGCGCGCCCATCAGCGCGAACACGATCACCTTGTACGGCCGCGGATTGACGCCCGCGAGCCGCACCGCTTCCTCGTTGGTGCCGATCCCGACCAGGTAGCGCCCGAACACCGTGCGCGTCAGCACCAACTGCGCTGTCACCATCACCGCCACCGCGATCAGAAAGGCCGGCGAGATGCCGAGCGCGATCGGGTTCGACAGAAAATCGAACGCATCACCGATATACGCGGTGCGCGAATTGGTCATCTGATACGCCATGCCGCGCGCCGCCTCGAGCACGCCGAGCGACACGATGAACGACGGAATTCGCCAGCCCACCGTCACCGCGCCGGTCACGGTGCCAGTCAGCGCCGCGACCGCGACCCCGAGCAGCGCGCCGGCAGCCGGCCCCCAGCCCCACTTCAGCGTCACCACGCTGACCACCGACGCCCCGAGCGCGAGCACCGAGCCCACCGACAGATCGATCCCCGCGATGATCAGCACGAAGGTCATGCCGACCGACATCACGACGAGATCCGGAATCTGGTTCGCGATCGTGCTGAACGTGTCGTAGCTCAGAAAGTGCGAACTCAGCAGCGAGAACAGCACGATCATCGCGAGCAGCGCGCCGGCGAGGCCCAGGTAGTTCGAAAAGCCGAGCCGCGTGCCGGCCGGCTTGCCGCTCGCGAGCGGCGCCGACGGATCGGCGGGCGTCGTCACGGCGGGCGCGTCCGGCGCACCGCCTTGCTTGCCGCCCTGCTGGCCGTCCAACTGGCCGTCCAACTGGCCGTCCTGTTTGACACCCGCCGCCTCGCGCCACGATTGATCGGTCATCACAGACTCCCTGCTTCGTTGACGCCGTGCGCGTGCAGCAGCGCGTCACGGCCGCGGTAGCCGGCGAACGCAGCCGCGAGCAGCGCATCCTGGCTCCAGCTCGCGCGCTCGAACACGCCTGTCATGCTGCCCGCCGACATCACGCCGATCCGGTCGCAGATCAGCATCAGTTCGCGCAGATCGCTCGACACCACGACGAGCGCGCGGCCGGCGCGAGCAAGCGCGCCCATCAGGCCGTAAATATCGAACTTCGCGCCGACGTCGATGCCGCGCGTCGGTTCGTCGAACAACAGCACGCGGCAGTCGCGCGCGAGCCAGCGGCCGATCACGACCTTCTGCTGGTTGCCGCCCGACAGCTCGCCGACGATCTGCGCGGGCCCCGAGCTGCGAATCCGCATCGCGGCGATCTGCTTGTGCGCCAGCGCGTTCTCGCGCTTCGCGTCGACGAGGCCGTGCCGCGCGACGCTGCGAAGATTGCCGAGCGACAGGTTGGCCGCGATCGGTTGCGGCAGCAGCAGGCCTTCGCCCTTGCGGTCTTCGGTGATCAGCGCGATACCCGCGCGTACCGCGTCCGCCGGCGAGTCGATTCGCACCGGCGTAGGCGACGCGCCCGGCGTCGCGGCGAGCGACACGCTGCCGCCGTCCTTGCGGTCGGCGCCGTAGATGAGCCGCATCAGCTCGGTGCGGCCCGCGCCGATCAGTCCGCTCACACCGAAAATCTCGCCCGCGCGCACCTCGAACGACACGTCGCGCACGACCTTGCCGCGCGCGAGCCGCTCCACTTTCAGGAGCGGCGCGCCGATGTTGCGCTCGCCGAGATCGATATGCTCGCCGAGCTCGCGGCCGACCATCCACGTGACGATCTGCTCGCTCGTCAGGTTCGCCATCGCGTCGACATGCACGAGGCGGCCGTCGCGCAGCACCGCGACCCGTTCGGCGACCCGCGCCAGCTCTTCGAGCCGGTGCGAGATGTAGACGAGCGCGACGCCGCGAGCCTTGAGCCGTCCGATCTGCTCGAACAGCAGATCGACCTCGCGGGCGGTCAGCATCGCGGTCGGCTCGTCGAGGATCAGCACGCGGCAGTCGTCGATCAGGTTGCGGGCGATCTCGACCATTTGCTGATGACCGATGCCCAGTTCGCCGACCAGCGTGTCGGGATCGATCGCGTCGAGTCCGACCTGCGCCATCGCCTCGCGCGCGTTCTCGCGCAGCTTGCCGCGATCGATCCAACCGAAGCTGAACGCGCCCGCACGCGGCAGCCGGTTCAGGAACAGGTTCTCGGCGACCGACAGCGTAGGCAGCAGATTCAACTCCTGCATGACCATGCGCACGCCGAGCGCCTCGGCCTCGGTGCGGCTCGCGGGCGCGTACGGCGCGTCGGCAAGCCGCATCGTGCCCGCGCTCGCCTCGACCAGCCCGCCGATGATCTTCGACAGCGTGCTCTTGCCCGCGCCGTTCTCGCCGGTCAACGCCAATACCTCGCCCGCTCGCAGCGACAGCGATACGTCGGCGAGCACCGGTTCGGCATAGGTCTTGCCGATGCCGCTGACGCTCAGTACGACAGGCAAGGCGTCGTGGTCGGTCGAATCCATCGCGCTCCTGGTTGCATGGCGCTTCTGGCGCCTTCGTGGCGCCCCGGCGGTCCGCTGCGCTTGCCGCACAGCACACCGCGCCCGGCTGCCACGAGTCATGCCGGCCCACTGCGCGGAATGCACAGGTGCTCATGGCCGCGCTCCCTCTCACCACGCGAGCCGCTGTCATGACGCTTATCTCTGGGATTAACGGCGGTGCGGCGGGATTCTTGAGCGTCCGTTGAATAAAAGCGGATCACTGGGTGGTGGTTTGCCTCTAAAACATGCTACCCGCATAATTCGTGGCGATTTTTACGGCTTCCCGTGCGCTTTTCCGACTGCGCCCGGCTCGTGCTTCACGCCGGGCGCGGCGCGCTTACTTCAGGGTGTCCTTCGTCACCAGAACGACCGGCGTTTCGACGACGCCCGACAGCTGCGACTGCTTCCTGTTTTCGCTCAACGCCTTCAATGCGGTATCGATGCCGAACACGGCCTGCTTCGCCGCGTACTGGTCGGCGGTGGCGAGCACGCGGCCGTCCTTCAGCATCGGATGGATCGCGTTGATGTTGTCGTAGCCGACCACCAGCACCTTGCCCTGCTTGCCGGCCGCGCGCACGGCCGACACCGCGCCGATCGCCATGTTGTCGTTGCCGGCGAGCAGCGCCTTCAGGTTCGGATACTCGTTGAGCATCGCCGATGCGACCGCGTTGCCCTTGTCTATTTCCCACTCGCCCGACTGCACCGACACGACCTTCGCGCCGACCGCCTGCATCGCGTCCTTGAAGCCCGCCGTGCGCTGCTGCGCGTTGGTGGTGGTCGAGACGCCTTCGAGGATGCCGACCTCGTCGCCGGCCTTCAGGCGCTTCGCGAGGTAGTCACCGACGAGCCGCGCGCCCTTGCGATTGTCGGGGCCGACGAACGGCACGTTCAGGTCTTTCGACTTCAGCACGTCCTGATCGAGCCGGTTGTCGATGTTGACGACGATGATGCCCGCGTCGACCGCCTTCTTGACGACCGGCACAAGCGCCTTCGAATCGGCCGGCGCAAGCACGATCGCGTCGACCTTAGACACGATCATCTGCTCGACGATGCGGATCTGGTTGGCGGTGTCGGTTTCGTCCTTGATGCCGTTCGTGATCAGCTCGAACTTGTCGGGGTTGTGCTTCTGATAGTCCTTCGCCCCGGTCTCCATGGTCAGGAAGAACTCGTTGGCGAGCGACTTCATCACGAGCGCGACCTTCGGCTTATGAGCCGGGGCGTTCTGCGCGTGGGCGGCGGAAAAAGGCAGGACGGCGGAGGCGGTGGCGAGAACTGCGGCGGCAAGAATGCGACGACGGGTTCGATGGCTCATGCGTATCTCCAAGGTTGTCAGGCTCGCGGGCGAGCCGTATTTTTTGTGATGCGCAAACGTTTGCGAGGCCTATTCTCAGCGCAAGCTCTTCGGAATGTCAACGATTCGCGGTGTTGCAACGCACCGGCGCGCAACATCTGCGGCGCCGCAATACGCTCGTTCGATCCGGGCAGCGTGTGGCAAGGTTCCCTCGCTCAGTCCGTGCAGTCGATGACGCCCGTGTGTCGCGTGCGGCGCGACACACAGGCCGCTTATGCTGGCCTGGTATCGCGCGCGCCGCAAGTGAAACCCCGAGGAAATTGAACGGTGCGCCGGCTACAGCCAGCCGGCCTTGCGAAAACGCCGGTACAGCACGAAGTCGATCGCCAGCATCACCGCCAGAACGACCGGATACCCGTACCTGAAATGCAGCTCGGGAATGCGCTCGAAGTTCATCCCGTAGATGCCGGCGATCATGGTCGGCACCGCGAACAGCGCGGCGAACGAGCCGAGCCGCTTGGTGATTTCGCTCTCGGCGAGCGAGATCATGCCGAGGTTCACCTGCACCGCCGTGACGACGATTTCGCGACGCCCCTCGATGGTTCTGACGATCCGGTCGAGGTGATCGTAGACGTCGCGGAAGTACGCCTGCATGCCTGCGCAAACGCTCGGAATACGGCCGCCCGTCAGTTTGCCGACCGCTTCCTGCAGCGGCACGATATGGTGCTGCAGGATCACGAGCCGGCGCTTCATCGAGTACAGGTCCTGCACGATCGCGCGCGAGGCGGCCGAATCGTTCTTCTCGAAGATGCGGTCCTCGAGCGTTTCGAGCTCGGTGCTCATCGCCTCGATGATCGGGAAATAACGGTCGACCACGTCGTCCATCAGTGCGTACAGCACGAACGCCGAGCCTTCCTTCAACAGATGCGGCTCGCGCTCGCAGCGCGTCCGCACGCTCTGGAAACCGGTGCGCGTGCCGCGGCGCACCGACAGCACATAGTTGGCGCCGGCGAACACATCGACTTCGCCGATCACCAGCTCGCCTGTCTCATCCATCTCGACCGTGTGCATCACGGTGAAGACCGAATCGCCGTACTCCTCGATTTTCGGGCGCTGATGACCGTGTTGCGCGTCTTCGATCGCGAGCTCGTGCAGATTGAATTCGTCTTTCATGGCCGCGAGTTCCTCGGGCTCCGGGTCTTTCAACGCGACCCAGACGAAGCACTCGGGCCGCGCGACGTAGTCGCTGATGCTGTCGACATCGACGTCGGCGAGTTTCCGGCCGTCCTGATAGGCGGCGCAATTGATCAGCATGTTCGGATTACCTTGCATACGAAAGCAGACCTCGCCACCCTCTCACGTAAGCATTGCGTAAGACGGTCGACGGACCTGCATGAACGGACAAGCACGCTTCCAGGCCGCTTGTATCAGCCGCCATGTTAAGGCGCGATACCTAAGCCGCGCGTATCCAATTGTTAATGCTCGACCGCACGCTACTGCGCGACCCGCTGCAGGCCGATGCGGTGATCGTCGTTGAACGTGACCGAGGCGCGGTTCGTGTAGCGCGGGTCGGCCGTTACGACGAAGTTCAGCTCGATGACCGGATCGAACTGCGTCGATACGCCGATCCGATGCGCGCCGGGCGGCAGATAGAACACCACGTGCTCGCCGTTCATCAGGTCGGTCACGCGCTCGCCGTCGATATAGACGAGCGCATTGCGAAACCGCACGATCACGTCGCGCGAACGCTCGCGCCGCAGGTCCACCGCGACGAGGCCGGGGCCCGGCGCCGTATAGCCCTGTCTGACGATGCGCTCGGCAGGCACCGGTTCGAACGGTACCGGCTCGGCCGGGGTCGACGCGCAGCCGGCCAGCGACAGCACGCTGAGCGCGACGCCTGCGGCCAACGCGGCACAGCGTGCGGACCCGGCCAGCCGTGCGGCTCGGCAGCGGCAAGACAGGCGCATCGGCATGCTGGTTCTCCCGTGTGCTCCCGATTGTGGCCCCGAGTTTCCGACTACGCAGTGCGGGTCGTCGCTCCGCGTCCGCCGGTTCGGCGGACACGGTACGCTCGTACGCATGACCGTTGCGCATCATAGCAACGCGCGGACATACCGCCAGCCACGGCGCACGGAGCTCGGGCGCCGCGCCTCTTGCATGGCGCGGCGTTCTTCTTCATGATCGGTGCAGGCGGCCGCGCTCGCGGCTGGCCGTCGTCGGTTGCCGGCATGCCTGTCGATCCGCGTCGCCGGACGCACGATCAAGGAGACTGCGATGTGGTATTTCACCTGGATTCTCGGCGTGGGTGTGGCGCTCGCCTTCGGCATCATCAACGTGATGTGGCTCGAGGCCAACGGCAAGTTCGCGCGCGACCCGCGCCCCGATGCCACCGCCGCGCCGCATGAGGACAAGCCTGCGTGACTTCTCTGGTTTTCTTTTGCGGTCATGCGGGCACGGGCAAGACGACGCTGGCGAAAAAACTGCTCGGCTCGCTGATGAAAGTGAGCGGCACCCCCTTCTGCCTGCTCGACAAGGACACGCTGTACGGCGGCTATAGCGCGGCCGCGATGGCGATGCTGACCGGCAATCCGAACGATCGCGACAGCCCTCTTTTCCTGCAGCACCTGCGCGACCCCGAGTATCGCGGCCTCATCGATGCGGCGCGCGACAATCTCGAACTCGGCATCAGCGCGTTGGTCGTCGGCCCGCTGTCTCGCGAGGTGCGCGAGCGGCGGCTGTTCGATCACGCGTGGCTCGGCGTCGCGCCGGACGTGAGGTTGCGTGTCGTGTGGGTGCGGACCTCGGAGGACGTGGCGCGGCAGCGGATCGTCGCGCGCGCGAATCCCAACGATGCGTACAAGCTCGCGCACTGGGACGACTACCGGCGGCGGCGTTTCGAGCCGAGCGGCGCGAGCCGCGAGGGTCTGCTGATGTTCGACAATACCGCGCCCAGTTCGGCGGACCATGAAGCGCTGGTCGCGCAAATCGTGGCTGGATGACGGCCCTCCCTTCTGTCTGGCGAGTGCCGCGCTGGTCCGATGCTGGCTGAAAAACGGAAAATCCCCGTACGTCGGCGACGTACGGGGATTTTCATTCGACGCGAGCCATGCCGGCCTCAAACGGTCGCCATCGCCTCCAGCGACTGCCCTTCGTACAACTTGCCGAAGCGGTTCGCCAGAAAATCGCCGAGCGATACCTGCTCCTGGCGCACGAAGCCCTTTTGCGGCAGCTTGCGCTCGCGAAACAGATCGAGCACCGCGCACATCGCGCCGGCAGTCGTGATCTGAATCGCGCTCATCGGCACGCCGCAGACGGTCTTCGCGAAGATCTTCCGCGTGAACACCTCCTGCAAGAGCTGACCGTCGCGCATGCCGCTCACGGTGATGAACACCAGCACGACATCTTGCGCGGTCGATGGCACCGAGCGGCGCATGATGGTCTTCAGCGTATCGCGGTCGCTCGACAAACGCAGGTCTTCGAGCAGGAACTGCATCAGGTTGCGATGACCCGGATAGCGCACCGACTTGTAGTCGAGCGATTCGACGCGGCCCGCCAGCGTTTCGCACAGCGTGCCCAGCCCGCCCGACGTGTTGAACGCTTCGTACTCGGTGCCGTCGAGCGAGAAATGCTCGAGGCCTTCGAGCGGCTGCACCCATTGCGTGCGGCCATCGCGGATAGCCTCGCACGGCTGGCAGTACTCGTTGATCAGGCCGTCGACGCTCCACGTCAGGTTGTACTTCAGCGCATTGGTCGGAAACTCGGGCAGCGCGCCCACGCGCATCTTCACGTCGCGGATTTCCGTAAAGCGGTTCGCGAGCTCGTGCGCGGCAATGCCGATGAAGCCCGGCGCGAGACCGCACTGCGGCATGAATGCGTGATCGGCATCTTCGGCGATCGCGCGGATCGCGTGCGTCGCGCGTACGTCCTCGGTCAGGTCGAAGTAATGCACACCCGCGCTCTTCGCGGCCGATGCGACGTTGATCGCGAGGTAGTACGGCAGCGCGTTGATCAGCACGTCGAAGCCCTGGATCGCGGCGCGCAGCACGGCGGCGTCGGCGGAATCGATGCGACGGGTGGGAATGCCCTGGGCGGCGAGCTTGTCGAGCGCGTGCTGATCGCGGTCGAACGCGACGACTTCGTAGTCGCCCGTCTCGCGCAGCATATGGGCAATGGTGTGACCGATCAGACCTGCGCCAACGATAGCTACTTTCATCTGCTTCTCCTTGTTATCCATGTGCTGTCTGCGAGCTTGGGAAGTGCGCCGCGTGTTGCGCGCGGCGCCTGCGGGCCGAACCCTTGAATGACAGTGTAGGAAGAAGCAAAAACAGTTCATACGCGCAAAATGCTGCGGTTTGACCATCAGGTTCGACGTTCTGACGAACCGGTCAAGCGATTTGTCGAAACAGCGTAAAAAAGGCGTCAACGATTGACTCTCGCAGCACTCGCGAAGAGGTTACGCCTCGCGCCGACTCACACCGTGCCGCGGTCGATCTTGCGCGCGAGAATGATCGACGTCGTGGTCCGCTCGACGCCCTCTAGCCCGCCGATCTGATCGAGCAGATCGTTGAGCCGCTCCGGCGAATCGGCGCGCAGCCATGCCACGTAGTCGAACTCGCCGCTGACCGCGCACAGCAGCTGCACTTCGGGCATTTTGCCGAGGCGTTTCTGCACGGCCGGCCCGTGCTTCGGCGCGATGATGATGCCGACATACGCGACGATGCTCGAATCGAGCACATCCTGGCCAAGCCTCACGCTGTAGCCGGCGATCACGTTGCTGCGCTCGAGCCGCGCAATGCGCGCGATCACGGTCGTGCGCGCGACGCCGAGCTGCCGCGCAAGATTCGCGACGCTCTCGCGCGCGTTGGCTTGCAGCAGTGCAACGAGGTTGCGGTCGAGGTCGTCGAGCTGGTCGAGGCGCGGAGGTCTCATCGAAGGGGAAGGAAGTTGGTGTGGAATGTCGCGGATTATCGCGCGCCTGCACGGAGCGGCGCCATGTCACGCCACGCGGTACGGTCACAGATGCACGGCACACTGTGGGGGCGGCCCCGGCGCAGTATGTCGGCGCGATTGCCGCTCAGGCGCGAGCCGTTTCGCGTTCGTTTCGGTTGTAAGCGTTTGTCGCACACGCACCGTATTGTAGGGTTAACGTGTTACTAATAGCGGCGACGGGCGAATGCGGCAGCCGCTTGCGGTGCGGCGCCATTCGCCGCTGGCGCGGGGCATGACGCTCGCCGCGCGCCGTGTCTCAATAACGAACAGACATCAGGAGTTTCGATGAAAAAAGCACTGGTTATGCTGGCTACGGCCGTTTCGATGGGCGGCGCGTTCGCCCAAACCGCCGCGCCGGCCGCGGCGCCGGACACCACGGCCTCGGCCCCCGCGGCCAAGGCCGGCCACGAACGCAACGTCGAAGACCGCATTGCCTATCTGCACTCGCAACTGAAGATCACGCCCGCGCAGGAAACGCAATGGAAGGCGTTCGCCGACGTCATGCGCAGCAATGGCGAAACGATGGGCCAGCTGTTCGAGCAGCGCAAGGCGGCCACCAACGTGAGCGCGCTCGACGACATGAAACAGTACGCAACGATCGCGCAGGCGCATGCGGACGGCATGAAGAAGCTCGTCGATGCGTTCGATCCGCTGTATAGCAGCCTGTCGCCGGAGCAGAAGAAGCTCGCCGACGCGACGTTCCATCAGGGCGGCCCCGAGGGTCATCATCGCGGCCACCATGGCAAGGGCAAGGGCAGCAAGCCCGCGGCAGAAGCCGCGAGCGACGCGACTGTCAAGCCGTAATGAAAGAGCGCCCGCGCCGGGGTTGCCCCGTCGCGGGCGTGGGTCCGTTCGGACGCGATTGATTTCAGCGATTCCGCCGGCGCTCGAACAGCGGCTTTCTCACCACGCCTCAGCCTTTCGCCTCCCCCCGCCCGGCTCATGCATCTGGCATTATTCGGGGGCGCGCTGTCTGGGCCGGCTACCCGTCCCAGCGACTCGACGCACGATCGTCGCAAAGCGGCAAGTCGCGCCGCAACGCTCACCCTTAATCTTCCACCCGCTTCATGACCGAACTCAGCAATCTCGATTTGCGTGACGATCCGCACGCCCAACGCGTCGTCAAGGACGAAACGGTAAGCGTCGAATTCGCCGCCGCCGAGGGCCAGTTGATGAGCCTCGAAGGCCCGAACCGCTATGTGCGCGGCGATGCGCTGATCACCGGCTCGACCGGCGAGCGCTGGGTCGTGTCGCGCGAGCGCTTCGACGCGAAGTACCTGCCCGCCGATGCCGCGCTCGCGCACGGCGAAGCCGGCGCCTACCGCAACCGCCCGGCGGTCGTACTAGCCCGCCGGATGGACGAGTCCTTCTCGCTCGCGCGCTCCGCGAGCGGCGGCGACGTGCTGCACGGCGCGGCCGGCGACTGGGTCATGCAGTACGCGCCCGGCGACTATGGCGTCGTGCAGGCCGCGCGTTTCGCGAAGGTCTATCGGCTCGCGAATTGAATCCGCTGCACACGCGTTTCACCCGCGCTTCATTCGCGCGTCACGCGAACTCTTCGCCGAGATCGACCGTGACTTCGCGCGGGACCGCCTGACCGTTCGCGTACATTTCTTCGAGCGAGCCCAGGCTCGCTTCGACGTACGCGCGCAAGACCGCAAAGCTGCGGCCACGCAACCGCGCCGGCATCGCGCGATAACGCGCGAGCGCCGCCGGCGCGATCGCGACCGTCATCGCGATACGGCGCGCGGTGGAACCGAAGCGCATTGCTACCCAGTGAACCGTCAGTGTGGGCGTGCCATCGTCGGCGGCACGCTCGATGAACTGCGTCTGCTCGGGAAACAGATCGCTGATGACGCGCGCGAGTTCGTCGAACTCCGGATGCGCGCAGTCGTATTGGTAAGCTTCCATGAAGGCTGCCGGGAAAAGAAGGTCCTGAAACGTAGGCGCATTTTAGAGAAACGCTGAAAGGATAGCGAGGCGCCTGCCGTCCAGCGGCTCATCCGCTCACGCCGCGGCCGGCCGCCGGTAAATCCGTATCAGCAGTCCCGCGACGAACACCGCCGCCACCGCATAGATCGTATCGGCCGCCGCGAGCGGCAGCAGCCGCGCCTGCGTCATTGCCGCAGGCACGTCGATCAGCGCGTGCGCCCCGATCGCGAGCGGCAGGATGGCGCGCGAGCCGGCCCGCACGCCGCGCCACATCAGCACCGACAGGCCGATCTGGAACACCAGCGCCGCGACGCGTTCGAGCGCGAAAATGCCGGCCAGTTGCGGCGTCAGGCTCGCGAGAATCAGATGCACGCGCATCACCGCTTCGGCCGGCAGATTGCCGAGGTAATCGCCGAGCCGGCCACGGTTTTCGAGGACCGCGAACACGAGCCACTGGAACTGCACGACCACGCCGACCATCCACGCTTCCGCGCCGCCGTGGCCGAGGCCGTAGCTGAGCGCGGCGCCATCGTCGGCGCGCAATGCGGCGGTGCGCGCGTCGGCGGTCGTGCTGGCGGCGGGGCTCGCGCCCGCGCTTGCATCGACGCCGGCGGGCGCGTCGACGTTCGCCTTCTTGCGCACCGCCGGCCGCGCCGCCGCGCGCTTCATGAGCAGCCGCATGCCGAAGAACCGCCCCACTTCCTCGCAAACGCCCGCGGCCAGCGCACCATAGACGACGAACGCGAGCGGCTGCGAAAGGAACGCCGCGCTCGTCTCGTTGCCGCGCAACAGATAGTCGTGCAGCGCACGCTCGATGACCATCGCGAACAGCGCGAACACCGCGACGCCGGCGATCGCGTCGCGCGGCCGAAGCGCGAGCGGACGGCGCAATTGTCGGTAAATCAGAAACGGTAAAGCGGCGATGACGAGCGTGGCGAGCGCGAGGCTCGCGAGGGTAAGCGGTGGCACGACCATGAGTATCCTTGCGGGGTTCCTTGCAATCCCCGGCGCGCAACTGCTGCGCGCCGCAGCCCGCATCATCGCAGATTGGCCGGAAATCAGCGTGCGGTCGACGCACGCACGATCAACTCGCCGGGCAACAGGCAGTCGCGCGCGCCCGTCTGCGCGCCTTCGATGCGCTCGTGCAGGAATTCGACCGCGCGATAGCCGATGTCGTAGGTCGGCTGGCGGATCGTCGTGATGCCGGCGAGCTCGGCCCAATCCGGATCGTCGATGGAAAGCAGCGCGACGCGGCTCTGCCAGTGCGCGCCGTAACGTGCGTTCAGATGCAGCGCGAGACGCAACGCGACCGGTGCGTTGGCCGCGAACAGCGCGACGCGTGGGGAGGCGCCGGCGGGCTCGGCACCGGCCCCGCCCAGCGAGTCGATCGCACGATCCAGCTCCGCGAGACCGCGCTCGAGCGCAGTTGCATCGGCGAGATCGAGCACCAGCGTACGACCGCGCGCGCGGCCATCGTCGCGCATCGCCCGATCGAATGCTTCGACACGCAACTGTCGCGAGCTGACCTGCTCGAACGGCTGCACGACGAACCAGATGTGCTCGAAGCCCCGTTCGAGCAGATGCCGCGTACCGAGCGCGGCGGCCGCGCCATTGTCCAGACCGACCATGTCGGCGACCAGCCCCTCCACGCGCCGATCGACCAGCACCGCCGGAATCCCGCCGTCGCCGACCGGTCGCAACGTCTCCTCGCGCACGCCTAGCGCGTTGACGATCACACCTTCCACGCGATACGTGGTCAGCAGTTGCAGGTAACGCCGCTCCATCTCGACTTCGTTCGCCGCGTGGCAAATCAGCGGCATCAAACCGAGCGCGTGGCACGCGGCCTCGACGCCTTGCAGCACTTCGACGGAGTACGGATTGGTCAGGTCGGCGACCAGCATGCCGATCAGCCGGTTGCGACCGCGCTTCAGGCCGCGCGCCATCTGGTTCGGCTGATAGTCGAGCCGCGCGATCGCGGCTTCGATGCGCGCGCGCAGCTCGGGCGACAGCGCGCTGAACTCGCCGTTCAGATAGCGCGAGATGCTGGTCTTGCCGGTGCCGGCCTCGCGCGCGACATCGGTGATCGTCGCGCGGCGCGTCGGCGCGCTCGGGGGACCAGGCGGCATGCTGGGCGGGGTCGTGCTCATTCGCTCATCGCTCGTGTCGGGCCGAGGGCGGGAGCTTGCGCGCCGCCCTGCGATTCACTTCGCCAGGACTTCACGGTTGACGATGTTAGTCGTCAATGTGCCGTCGAGCGCGGCGACCAGGTTCTCCGCCGCGTTGAGCGCCATTGCATGACGGGTCTCGTGCGTCGCCGAGCCGATATGCGGCAGCGCGACCACGTTCGGCATGGCGAGCAACGGCGAGTCGGCAGGCAACGGTTCGGTGTCGAACACGTCGAGGCCCGCGCCGTGAATCGTGCCGTTGCGCAGCGCTTCGATCAGCGCCGGTTCGTCGACGGTCGCGCCGCGTGAAGCGTTGATCAGGATCGCGCTCTTCTTCATCGCGCGCAGTTCGGCGGCGCCGATCAGATGTCGCGTCTCTCGCGTGAGCGGCACCTGCAGACAGACGAAATCGGACTGCGCGAGCAATTCAGCCAGCTCGACGCGCCGCGCGCCATACGCCTGCTCCGCTTGGTGGTTCGCGCTGCGATTGGTGTACAGCACCTCCATGTTGAAGCCGAGCGCCGCGCGTCGCGCGACCGCGCCGCCGATGCGTCCAAGCCCGACGATGCCGATCGTCTTGCCCTGCACGTCGAGCCCGAACTGCGCGGGCCCGATGCTCGTGCGCCACTGCCCCGCCTTGACCCAGTCGGCCAGCTCGACGACGCGCCGCGCGGACGCGAGGATCAGCGAGAACACGGTATCGGCGGTCGATTCGGTCAGCACGTCCGGCGTGTGCGCGAGCACGATGCCGCGGCGCGTGAGGTCGTCGACGTCGAACTGGTCGTAGCCGACCGAGATCGTCGACAGCGCCTTCAGCCGGCTCGCGCCTTCGAGCATCGCCGGCGTGATCTGCACGCTCGCGCCGATGCCGCCGTCGGCATCGCGCAGCGCGGCGACGAACGCATCATGCTGTGACGGATCGACCTGCACAACCTGCGCATGCTGTTGCAGATAGGCGAGCACATCCTCGGGCAGCGACTTCCAGGCGACGATCTTGTTCATCAGCTAATTTTCCTTGCGACGGTGGGACGAGCGGGGCCACGTTGTTCGGCCGCGGCCGGCTTGACGGCGAGCGTCAGGATCACCGCGGCGACGAGCGCCACGCTCATGAATGCATACGATGCCGCGGGCGAACCGGTCGCGCCGTTCAGATAGCCGACCACGTACGAGCCGACGAACGAACCGAGCGCGCCCATGCTGTTGATCAGCGCCATCGCGCCGCCTGCGACGTTCTTCGGCAGCAGCTCCGGTACGATCGCGAAGAACGGTCCATACGGCGCGTACATCGCGGCGCCCGCGATCACGAGCAGCGCATACGAAACCCAGAAATGCGCGGAGCCGAGCCCGTACGACGCCGCGAACGCAATCGCACCGATCAGCAGGAACGGCCACACGAACACCTTGCGGCGGTTGAGTTTATCCGATGCCCACGAAGCTGCAAGCATCGCGATCGTCGCGGCCAGATACGGCAGCGCCGACAGCCAGCCGGTTTCCACCATGCCGAACGACGAGCCGTTCTTCAGGATCGACGGCAGCCACAGCACGAAACCGTACACGCCGATGCTCCAGCAGAAATACTGCGCGCACAGCTTGATGACCGCAGGCGTGCGAAACGCCTCGCTGTAATTGCGCACCGGCTTGATCGCCGCCTGCTCGGCGCGCAGCGTCTGCGCGAGCGCGTCCTTTTCCTGCTGCGACAGCCACGACACCTGCTCGGGCTTGTCCTTCACGAGGAACCACCAGCAGATCGCCCAGATGATCGCGGGCGCGCCCTCGGCGATGAACATCTGCCGCCAGCCGAACGAATGCACGAGATAGCCCGACACGACCGACATCCACAGCACCGTGACAGGATTGCCGAGGATCAGGAAGGTGTTCGCGCGCGAGCGCTCGCTCTTCGTGAACCAGTTGCTGATGAAGATCAGCATCGCCGGCATCACCGCGGCTTCGACGACCCCGAGCAGGAAGCGGATCGCCATCAGCGACGGGATGTTGCTGACCATGCCGGTCAACGCCGCGCAGCCGCCCCACAGAACGAGGCTCCAGAACACCAGTTTCTTCACGCTGCGGCGCTCGGCATAGATCGCACCCGGAATCTGGAAGAAGAAATAGCCGAGGAAGAACAGCGCGCCGATCAGCGACGCGAGCCCCTTGCTGATGCCGAGATCCTGGTTGATGCCGGCCGCCGACGCGAAGCCGAAATTCGCGCGATCCAGATACGCGAGGCTGTAGGTGATGAACACGATCGGCATGATCGTCCACCAACGGCGAATCGCAAGCGATGAGGTCATGGAAGTCTCCTTGGACGGCGTCGTCCCGAATCAATGATGAAAAAAATCTGGGCGCGCTGTGGGCGCTCTTGTTGTCGTCGATGCTGGTTGTGGATGCAGCGCTATCGATGCGGTCCGATCCGCGTCAGGCCGCGCTTGCGATGCCCGGTACTTCGGCCAGCTCCAGCGCGTCGAGTTCGGCGCGGCTCGGCAAACCTTCCGAATCGCCGATCACCTGGATCGCGAGCGCGCCGATCCGGTTGCCACGCGCGACCGCCTGCGCGAGCGTGCGGCCTTCGAGCAGCGCGCTGATCACGCCGACCGCGAAACCATCGCCCGCGCCGACCGTATCGACGACGTTCGCGACCGGCCGGCCGGCGATCGTCGCGGCATCGGTCGCGGTGCGGTAATACGCGCCCTGCGCGCCGAGCTTGACGATTACGCCGCGCGCGCCGCGCTCGAGATAGAACTTCGCGATGTCCTCCGGCTGCGTGTGGCCGGTCAGAATCTCGCCCTCGCCGATGCCGGGCAGCACCCAGTCGGCGAGCGCGGCGAGCGCGTTCAAGCCTTCGACCATCGCCGCGCGCGAGGGCCACAGCGTCGGACGCAGGTTCGGGTCGAACGAGATCGTCCTGCCTGCAGCGCGCATTTCGCGGGCCAGGTGGAATGCGAGTTCGCGCGAGCTTGCCGAGATCGCCGGGGCGACGCCGGTCAGATGCAGATGACGCGCGGGCAGCACGTAATCGGCGACGTAGTCGTCGAGCGACAGATGGCTCGCCGCTGAGCCCTTGCGGAAGTATTCGACCGCCGGGTCGCTGCCGTCGTCGCTCTTCGACTTCAGCTGGAAGCCGGTCGGATGGCGCGCGTCGGTGCTCACGCATTGCTGGTCGATGCCCTCTTTCGTCAGCGTGTCGCGCACGTACCGGCCGAACGAATCGTCGCCGACGCGGCTCATCCAGCCCACCCTGAAGCCCAGTCGGGACAAGCCGATCGCGACGTTCAGATCCGCGCCGGCGATGCGCTTCGTGAAGTGCCCGACGCCCGCGAGCGGGCCGGCTTCGGCGGCGACGAACATCGCCATCGCTTCGCCGTAGGTGATCACGTCGAGGGCGGGGTAAGGGCGGGTCATGCTGGGCTCCTGGTGGTGCTTCTGATGCGGTGATTCGTGTTGCGTGGAATGCGTTCTTTGCTGCTTCGGTTGCTGCTTCGGTTGCTGCCTCGTCTGCTCCATACGGCTTCGACCGAGGCGCTTCGTGATGCCGCGTCGCGCGTCTACACGCGCGCAAGCCAGCTCACATAACGCGCGGCATCCGCGTCGATCCGGCTCGGATCGAACGGAAACTCGATGCCGCGCGGCACATCGCGGGGCAGCCGGTCGAGGAGCGCGAGGAATGGCGCGTCATCCTCGGCCGGCGCGCTCGCAAAGCGCCGCGCGCCCTCGCCCGCGGTGGTCTTGCAATGGATGTACTCGACGTACGGCGCGAGCTGCGGTGCGATGTGTAGCGGCGCAACGTCGAGCCACGCCCAGTTGCCGGTATCGAACGTCATGCCGAGCACGCCCGCGTGGCCTTCACGCGCGAGCGCATCGAACAGCCCGACGAACTGCGCGGGCGAGCCGCCCTGCGCCAGTTGCCCGTTTTCGACGACGAGCCGTGGCCGCGCAACGCCCGTGGTGCCCGAGCCGCCCGCGACGTGCGCGACGATGGCCGCGCCGTGAGCCTCGCCCGCGAAGCCGCCGAGTTGCAGCTTGACGAAGCGCGCGCCGAGCGCGGCCGCCTGATCGAGCGCGACACGCAGGGCGTCGGTGTCGAGCTGGCCGTCCGCCGCGTACAACGATGCCGGCGTCGAGAACACCGACCACAGCCCGAGATCGGCCAACGCCGCGCCGAACGCGCGCAGCCGTTGCGGGTCCGCGTCCGCGTCGCTTGCGAATAGCTCCCGGCGCACTTCGAAACCCGCCGCGCCGGCGCGCTTTGCCGCCTGCGCCCATTTCAGATGGCCGTCGGCGCGCACGGCGTTCACACCGAACGCGCTGGCGACGACCGCGATCTCCACTGCATCAGCCATGTCCAACTCACTCAATCGTGGCGCGAAACCGCTTCTGGAACCGGTTCCAACTAAACGTCGAAAAAAAGCGCCGGAGGCGCTGCGATGTGCGAATGGTGCTCGGGACAGCCATCGCGCACCATAGAGGAAATCCCCAGGCGCGGCCGGCATACGGCGAGCGTAAAGCGAAGCGCGCCGGCCACGGCAGCGCTCCGTGGGTTCGGATTCTCGACCCGTACGCTGCCAGCGCGGAAGTCAGCTGGCCTCGTCCGCGACGCACATCGCCAGAAACTGCTCGACCACCCGCGACGGCGCGCTCGCATGCGGCACCAGAATCGACAGCCGCCGCGTTAGCGGCTGGGGGCTCAGCGACAAGAGCCGCAGCGCACCGTCCTCATGCCGCATCGACATCGCCGACACGAAACCGACACCCATCCCCGCCCGCACCGCCTCCTTCACCCCTTCGACCCCCGCGATTTCGAGCGCCACGCGCATCGGCACGCCCGCGCGAGCGAACTCGCGCTCGACCGTCTGCCGCACGCCCGAGCCTTCCTCGCGCAGCACCAGCGGATACGCGCCGAACGCGGCCAGCTCGATGCGCCCGCCGTTTTCCGCCTGCGCGAGCGGATGCGAGCGCGGCATGATCGCGACGATCTCGTCCTCGCGCCACGCATGGACGACCGTGTCCGGCGGCAGATCGGCGCCGGCGGGACCCTCGATCATCGCGATATCGACCGAGCCGAGCGCGCCGACGATCTCGGCCGTGTTGCCGTTGGCGGTATGCACGGTCACGTGCGGATAGCGGCGATGGAATTCGGCGATCAGGTACGGCAGCAGGTAGCTCGCCGGCGTCGTGCTCGCGCCGATCCGCAAGGTGCCCTGTTCGAGACCGCGCAGCGCGTCGCGATAGGCATGCGCCTGCCGCCAGGTGTCGCGCAGCCGCGCCGCATAGGCGGCGAGCTGCTCGCCGGCTGGCGTCAGCCGCACCCCGCGGCCATCGCGCTGATACAGCGGCTCGCCGAACTCGTCCTGCAATTGCCGCAACTGGCCGGACACCGCCGGCTGCGACAGATGCAGCGCCACCGCCGCCCGGCTGATGTTGCGATGCTCAGCGACGGCAGCGAACGTTATAAGTTGATCCGGGGTCATCTCGCTTAAATATCCGTTGAGCCGATACTTCACATTCTAAATCACGATTTTTCATATCGATATATCTAATTTAGGATTAGCCCCATTGCTGCCCATGCAGTCCCACGCAAGTCCGTTACGAAGCCACCGATCATGTCCACACCCACCGCCCCGCTCGCCGCCGCCTCCCCCGCGCTGTCCACCCGCGGCCAGCTCAACGGCGTACTGTTCGTCGCGCTGTTCGCCGCCGCGGTCACGCGCATCGCGGCGATTCCGGCGATTGCCGGCCTTGGCCTGAGTCCGCTGATCGTCGGCATCGTCGCGGGGGCGATCTACGGCAACGCGCTGCGCGACAGCATGCCGGTCAGTTGGGCGGCCGGCGTGAATTTCTCGGCGCGCAAGCTGCTGCGCATCGCGGTCGCGTTCTTCGGCTTGCGTGTGAGCCTGCAGGAAATCGCCCAGGTGGGCCTGCCGGGTCTCGCGGAGTCGGTGCTGATCGTCGTCAGCACGCTCGTGATCGGCACCTGGGCCGGCATGAAAATCATGAAGCTCGATCGCGACACCGCGCTCCTGACGGCGGCCGGCAGCGCGATCTGCGGCGCCGCCGCGGTGCTCGCGTTCGAATCGACGCTGCAATCGAAGCCGCACAAGAGCGCGATGGCGGTCGGCAGCGTCGTGCTGTTCGGCACGCTGTCGATGTTCCTCTACCCGGTGCTGTTCAACGCAGGCTGGCTGCATCTCGACACGATCGGCGCCGGCCTGTTCTTCGGCGGCACGATCCACGAGGTCGCGCAGGTGGTCGGCGCGGCGAGCAACGTGAGCCCCGAAGCGACGCACATCGCGACGATCGTCAAGATGACCCGCGTGATGCTGCTCGTGCCGGTATTGCTGGTGGTCGGCCTGTGGGTGAACCGCGCGACGCGCAGCGCGAAGGATGGCGGCACGGACGGCGCCGCCCCGCGCAAGCTGGCGATCCCCTGGTTCGCACTCGGCTTCCTCGCCTGCGTGGCGATCAACTCGCTGCATGTGCTGCCGGAAAGCGCCACCTCGACGCTGAACCTGTTCGACACCTTCGCGCTGACGATGGCGATGACCGCACTCGGCATGGAAACGCGCTTCTCGCAGATTCGCGAAGCGGGTCCGCGCGCGCTGACCACCGGCCTGATTCTGTATGTATGGCTGATCGCCGGCGGACTCGGCATCACATGGGCCGTCCAGCACCTGTTCCGCTGAGCCGTCGCCGGCTTCCCCGCCTTCGCCGATACCCCGCCGCGCGCGGGGTTTTGCGCTTTCTGGCGCCCCATCCGGGCCGATCACACGGCATACTCGTTGCTGCGAACTTTGCTCCCACAACCCGCCTATGCACACGGTCCGATGGCAGTAGTGAAACTGCCTTCCCGCGATGCGTCCCGGCGACCGGAATGAGGATCGATCGATGAGCCTGGAACTGTACTACTGGGATGGCCTGCAAGGCCGCGGTGAATTCGTGCGGCTCGCGCTGGAGGAAGCCGGCGTCGACTATGTCGAAGTCGCGCGCGGCAAACCTTCGAAGGGCCTTGGCACGGAGGCGATGATGGCCGTGATGGACAGCCCCGACGAACCGTATCCGCCGTTCGCGCCGCCGTTTCTGAAAGACGGCGATCTGGTGATCCCGCAGACCGCCAACATCCTGTTCTATCTCGGCCCGCGGCTCAAGCTCGCGCCGGAGGTGGACAGCCTGCGCTACGTCGCGAACGGCCTGCAACTGACGATCGCCGACGTCGTCACCGAAGCGCACGACACCCACCATCCGCTCGCGAGCGGCCTCTACTACGAGGAGCAGAAAGACGCGGCGAAGGTGCGCGCGCACGATTTCATCGACCATCGGATTCCGAAGTTCATGTCGTACTTCGAGCGCGTGCTCGCGCAGAATCCGGCCGGCGACAGCTTCATGGTCGGCGACACGCTGACCTATGTGGACCTGTCGATGTTCCAGCTGATCGACGGTCTGCTGTACGCGTTTCCGCGCGCGCTGAAACGCTTCGGCGAGCACTATCCGCGGCTCGCCGCGCTGCACGACATGGTGATCGCCAGACCGAACATCGCCGCGTATCTGGACTCGGACCGGCGCATCGACCATAACGAAAGCTGCATCTTCCGGCACTATCCTGAACTCGACAAGGCGGCGACTTGAACCGCGCCGCCGGCCCCCGCCCGCTCGCCGCCGCGCGCCCGCCATTCGAGGCGGGCGCGCTGCTGTTGTGCCGCGGTTTTTTCAACCTTCCATCGCGCCCCGTACCGACGACGTGCTTTCATTCCTGCTGAAGCTGCGCACCCGCGCCCAAAGCGTTTTCCGCCTCTCCGAAGCCCATACGGTGCTGGTCTGGGCCGTTGTGGTCGGCATTGCCGGCGCGTTGGCGACCATCGTGTTTCGCAAGGGCATCGAACTGCTGCAACTGGCGATTGCCGGCCGCTCCGGCAGCTTCGTCGACATGGCGCGCAGCCTACCGTGGACCATGCGCATCTGGCTGCCGGCCGCGGGTGGTCTCGTCGCCGGCGTTTTTCTGCTGATTGCGCAGCGTCACGCCGACACGAAAACGCACACCGACTACATGGAAGCGGTCGCGATCGGCGACGGCGTCGTGCCGGTGCGCCTGAGCCTGTGGCGCAGCGTGTCGTCGCTGTTTACGATCGCGAGCGGCGGTTCGATCGGCCGTGAAGGTCCGATGGTGCAGCTCGCGGCGCTCGCCTCGTCGCTGATCGGCCGCTGGGTCCACTTCGATCCGCCGCGGCTGCGCCTGCTCGTCGCGTGCGGCGCGGCGGCCGGTATCACGTCCGCGTACAGCGCGCCGATCGCGGGCGCGTTTTTCGTCACCGAGATCGTGCTCGGCTCGATCGCGATGGAAAGCTTCGGGCCGGTGCTGGTCGCGGCGGTCGTCGCGAACATCACGATGCGCGAGTTCGCCGGCTACAAGCCGCCCTACGAGATGCCGGAGTTTCCGACCGTGACCGGTCCCGAGGTGCTGCTGTTCGTCGCGCTCGGCGCGCTGTGCGGCGCGGCCGCGCCGCAGTTTCTGCGGCTGCTCGACGCATCGAAGGCGGCCTTTCGCAAGCTGCCGGTCGCATTGCCGGTGCGGCTCGCGCTCGGCGGTCTCGTGGTCGGCATCATTTCGGTCGCGGAGCCCGAGGTGTGGGGCAACGGCTACAGCGTCGTGAACTCGATCCTGCATTCGCCGTGGACATGGTCCGCGCTCCTGCTGGTGCTCGTCTGCAAGCTCGCGGCGACCGCGGCGACGGCCGGCTCCGGCGCGGTGGGCGGCGTGTTCACGCCGACGCTGTTCGTCGGCGCGGCGGTCGGCTCGCTGTTCGGCCAAGGCATGCACGCGTTGTGGCCGCATGCGACGTCGGCCTCTTACGCGTATGCGATGGTCGGCATGGGCGCATTCCTCGCGGGCGCGACCCAGGCGCCGCTGATGGCGATCCTGATGATCTTCGAGATGACGTTGAGCTATCAGGTCGTGCTGCCGCTGATGCTGTCGTGCGTGGTCGCGTATTTCATCGCGCGCGCGATCGGCAAGACCTCCATGTACGAGATCACGCTGCGCCGCAATCGCGAGGAGCAGGAGCGCTCGCGATTGCGCGCGACGCAGATGCGCGAGCTGATCCGCCCCGCGCAGACCGTCGTGCCGCCGAACGCGACCGTGCACGACATGACGCGCGTGTTCCTCGAGTATCCGGTCAAGTATCTGTACGTCGCGAACGACTCGGGCGCGTTTCTCGGCGTGGTCGCGCTGAAGGACATCACGTCCGATCTGCTCGACCGGCACGACACGTCGATGAAAACCGCCGCCGATTATCTGCAGCCGCATTTCGACGTGCTGACGCCGGACATGTCGCTCGCCGTCGCGTTACAGCACTTCATGGCGTTTCAGGGCGAGCGGCTGCCGGTGATCGAAAGCACCGCGCACCCGAAGCTCGCCGGCGTCGTCTACAAGACCTCGCTGCTCGATGCGTACTTCCGCATGAATCCGTCGCACTAGAGCTTTCGAAGGCTTCGCGGGGCGCGATGCAAAGCGCCGCGGATTCTCTACAATGGACAGACCCGCCGGCCCTTCACGCGGCCGGCACGCGTGAGCCCAGCTTGGGCGCAGCGACAGCGCCCGCCGTATCGTCGGAGCGAAGATGAGCGAACCGTCCCCCGAGGCCGTACGCCGCGATCAGGCTGGCTGGATTTTCGTGCATATCGAAGGCGAGCCGTACGATCGCGGCGAGCAGCACGGCCAGTTGCTCGCCGACGAAATCAGAAACGCGATCCGCACCGCGCGCTATCTCGCCAAATGGGACACCGGCGAGGAGTTCGACACCTTCGTCAATGCCGCGACGAGCCAGTTCGCGAGCAAGCTCGACACCGAATTCGCCGATGAAATCCATGGCATCGCCGACGGTGCGAAGCTGCCGTTCGCCGAAGTGCTCGCGTGGAACGGCTACATGGATCTGCTGCAAAGCTGGTGGCCGACGCACGCCGCGCAGGCGCAGCCGCATCTGGGCGCGAAACTGTGGCGCGGCCGGCGCGGTCACCACTGCAGCGCGTTCATCGCGGCCGGCAACGCGACGCGCGACGGCCGCATCGTGATGGCGCACAACTCGTGGGACCGCTACGCGGCCGGCGACGCGTTCAACGTCGTGTTCGACATCGTGCCCGACCGCGGCAACCGCATCCTGATGCAGGGCCTGCCGGGCTGCATCTCGAGCCTGACCGATTTCTGGGTCACGGCGGCCGGCCTGATGATCACCGAAACCACGATCTCGAACTTCGCGGGCTACAACGCGGCCGGCGCGCCCGAGTTCTATCGCTCGCGGCGCGCGTCGCAATATGCGAACAGCATCAAGGAATGGTGCGACATGTTCTCGCTCGCGAACAACGGCGGCTACGCGAACAGTTGGCTGCTCGGCGACACGAAGACCGGCGAGATCGCGCGTTACGAACTCGGGCTGCACTATGCGGGCTTCGAGACCACCAAAGACGGTTTCTACAGCGGCTACAACACCGCGACGGATCTGAAGATCCGCAACCAGGAATGCATCGGCGAAGGCGAGGACTATACCGACGTGCGCAAGAACGGCGCGCGGCGTCTGCGTTTCATGCAGCTCGAGGAACTGCATCGCGGCAGCATCGACGTCGAGCTCGCGAAGCAGATGATCGCCGATCATCACGACGTCTATCTCGATCGCAACGACAACCCGTGCTCGCGCACGATCTGCGGGCATCTGGAGCTCGACGACGCGCGCTTCGGCGGCACCGATCACGGGCCGTTCAATCCGTGGGGCGCGAACGACGGCAAGGTGGTCGACAGCGAAATGGCCCGCGAGATGGCCTTCACCGCGCGCTGGGGGCATCCGTGCGGCCGGCCGTTCGACGCACAGGCGTTCATGAAGCGGCATCCGCAGTGGAACTGGCTCAACGGCTATATGCGCGACCGGCCGTCGTGGCCGTGGACGCGCTTCGACGTGCTGCGCTAGCGCATGGCGGACGCGCGCGCCTGTTCGTGCCATGATGGAATTTACAAGACGGTTTGTCGCAAATGTGCGCGCGTTGCAGTATTTGCCATCTAAGATGGTAAGGAGCCTGGGCCGCGCAGCGCCATGCCGTCCTCGACTTGCACCGTCCTCTCGACGCGGGACGGCACAGGGTTTGCTCGATTGTCAGCGCCGCATGAGCTTTAGGAGGTCGGGCGATGAAAACCTCGACACTGTTAATCATGGTGACGCTGTCAGCCTCGTGCTTTGCCGCGCCGGTTCATACCGCGTCGGACAGCACGGATTCCATCACGCTTGCCCAACGCGCGAACGCCGCGCCGGTCGCGCCTCCGGCCCCAGACGTGTCGGGCACCGACGCCAGCCGTCCGCAGCACTGGGAGCATCTTGCGCTACCGAAGTCCCGACATCTGGAACGCAGCCTGACCGGGCAGAACGAGCATCTGACCACGTGAGGGCCGCCGCAACGGCGGGCGGCGGCGCGACTACGACGGCGCGCCTGCCCGGTTTGCGCCGGCTGCCATGACGATGGGGGCGATGCGCGCGGGATTGCGACAGACTGCGAGAAACTCATCGCGGCGAGGCGCTGGCTTTTCGCGGCAGCAATAACAACGTGACTAATTTAAGCTCACCAGGAGCATGCGCATGACGGCCTCGGACATCCCCGGCGAATCGATCGATCTGCAGATCGCCGATCTTCTCAGCGAAGTCGAATTCCCGACCAACAAGGATGCACTCGTCGACGCCGCGCGTGAAGCCGGCGCGAGCAACGAGGTGTTGGCGATGCTCGATGGTATGCCGGAGCAGGATTATGTCGACGTCGAGTCGGTCACGCGCCTGATCGGCGGCAACTATGGCCCGGGCTTAGGGATCTGAACCCGGATTCAGCCTCGCTTCACCTCACACGTCAGAACTGCGACGCCGCCGCGATCCGCGCGCGCGCCACCCGCGTCACACGGCGCGTCGTGCGGCTGGTTTCGAGCGCGTCGTCGGCGATCTCGCGCGCCGTCGGAGCGTCGGACCCGCTCACCTCCGCCACCGCCCGCACCGGCGCCACGCTACGCGAATCCCGCGCCCGTGCGCTTTCCGGCTGGAAATGCTCGACCAGATGGTCGATAAACGTCCGCACCTTCGCCGGCAGATGCAGCCGGCTCGGATACGCAATCGTGATCTCGATGGGCGGCAGACTGTACGCGTCGAGCAGGCGCACGAGCCGCCCCGCCGTCAGATCACGGCAGATCAGGTAGCTCGGCAGGATCGCCACGCCCATGCCGAGCAGCGCGAACTGTCGCAGCATCTCGGCGTTGTTCGCCGCGATCGCGTTGGTCGGCCGCACCCGCACTTCGCCGGCCGGCCCATTGAACACGCGCTCCTCGCCGCCCTGCTCGGCCGGCCTGCTCAGACACGAATGCCTGAGCAGATCCTCGGGGCGCTTCGGCGTGCCGTGTTGCGCCAGATACTCGGGCGTCGCGCAGACCGTCATGTATCCGGTTGTCAACCGCCGCGTGACGATGCTCGCGCTGCGCATGTGCCGCGCAGCCAGGATGCCGACGTCGAAGCCCTCTTCGACCAGATCGACGTGGCGGTCGGCGAGCGTGACGTCGGGCACGACGTCGGGATAGCGCGCCGCGTACGACTGCACGACCGGCGCGAGACTGTGCAATCCGAACACGACCGGCGCGACGATGCGCAGCGTGCCGACCGGCTCGTGATTGCGCGCCACCACCATCTGCTCGACGTTTTCGAGATCGGCGAGGATGTGGCGTACGCGCTCCAGATAGGTCGCGCCCGATTCGGTCAGGGAAAGACGGCGGGTGGTGCGGTTCAGCAGTCGCGTGCCGAGCCGCGCTTCGAGATCCGCGACGTGCCGCGTGACGACCGCGGTGGACAGATCCAGCGCGCCCGACGCGCCGACGAAACTGCCGAGGTCCGCCACCTTGACGAACACGCGCATCGACTGCAGTTGATTCATGGGACGACTCCTGCCTCGGTAAAGCCGGGCCGGCGCAACCGTTGCCGCCTGTGTCGACCCGCGCCGCATGGGCGCGCGCGGGTCCGCCCAACGCAACCGATTCTAGCTATAGGACATGTCCCAACCCTGACCCAGACATGACATTCCGGTCAGATTCGGCGCGGCGTGTCCATCGCGCCACTATTACGGTGTCTATCGTGGATTTTAGCTAGGTATAAACCCTAGTCTCTGGTAAGATAGCGGCCAAAGAAAGTTACCGCTACACCGCCATGCCACATCGTTTTCGTCTGCTGGAAAAGATCGCGTTTTCGCTGGTTTGCTGGTCGGCCGCCGCGAGCTCGGCCTATATCGGCTACGAGCGCTGCCCCGATATCAAGGTTGCCCTGCACGCCGGGGAAAAATTCCTCGACGCCAGCGGCCAATACGCGTTCGCGTGCGCGGCGCCCGCCGCCGAGGCCTGCGCACGACTGCCGGTCGAATGATTTTTCCGCCTTGAACCGTATCTGATGCGCGATCCCTCCGGGTCGCGCATTCGCGCATCTGCGCCTCCAAGCTCAACGCCTACCGTTACGCATCGCGCCCGAACACCACGCGCGAGAAAAACCCCGCCAGCACCGTTTCGGCCATCTCCGTCGGCACATTCTGCGGATCGACCGTGAAGAAGAACTGCACGCCGTCGCACAGACCCATCAGGCCGATCGCGAGCTGCTCGGGCGGCATCGGCATCGGCGTGCCCACGCGCTCCGAAAACTCGCGCACATAGGCGCTCAACTGTTCGATCTTTTCGTGCATGAACGCGTTGAAGCGCAGCCGGAAACGGCCGTCGCGCACCGCCAGCAGCTTCGCCTCCACCCACAACAGAAAACACTTGTTCTCGCGATGCAGCGAGCTGTAGTAGCGCAGCACGCGCGCCTCCATCTCCTCGCGCGACGCCGCGCTTTCGAAGATCGCATGCAGGCCCGCCTGCATCGCTTCGTGATCGCGCCGCAATAGCTCCAGAAACAGCTCGGTCTTGCTGCGGAAGTTCGAATAGAACGCGCCGCGCGTATAGCCGGCCGCCGCCGCGATGTCCTCGACACTCGCCGCGACGAAGCCCTTCTTCATGAAAGTTGCCTGCGCGGCATCGAGCAGCCGCTCCCGCGTCTGGTCCTTGCTCTGCTCTCTTGTCAGTCTTTGACGTTTCATGGCCGCAAGCCTAGCACCCAAAAGAATTCAAATCCACCTATACATTCAGATACAGGAGTGTATTAGAATGCGTCTCGTCATTCAAAGCCATCCCTGTATGCCATTAGCATGACGCGGCATGCGGTCTTCGCTGGCGGGCCGCGCGGCTTGCCGTGTTCGTTCGCTGTCTCCAGTTGGGGTAATTGTGAAGCGTCCCGGTTCTCCCGCATCGTCAGCGATGCGCCAGCAGTCTCCCCCATCCTCTCACCGCGGTTTCTCCAGGCAGACCTGCGCGCTGGCGCTGGCAGGCGTGCTCGCGCTCGCGGCCTGCTCGAAGAAGGAAGCCGCGGCGCCCGCGCCGCGCCCGGTGGTCGCGCTCGCCGTGCATGCGGACGGCCACGCGCTGCAGGCGGCGTCGCTGCCCGGCGAAGTGCAGGCGCGCTATTCGACGCCGCTGTCGTTCCGCGTCGCCGGCAAGATCATCGAGCGGCGGGTACGGCTCGGCGACACGGTGAAAAGCGGCGAAGTCGTCGCCCTGCTCGACCCGGCCGATGCGCAGAAAAACGCCGCGAGCACGCAGGCGCAGCTCGACGCCGCGCAGCACAACCTCGTCTATGCGCAGCAGCAGCTCGAACGCGACAGGGCGCAGGCCAAAGAAAACCTGATCGCGCCCGCGCAGCTCGAACAGACCACCAACGCCTACGCGTCCGCGCTCGCGCAGCGCGATCAGGCGCAGCAGCAGGCGGCGCTCGCGAAGAACCAGCTGCAGTACACGACGCTCGTCGCCGGTCATGCGGGCGTCATCACGGCTGAACAGGCGGACACGGGCCAGAACGTGTCGGCGGGTCAGGCCGTCTACAACCTCGCGTGGAGCGGCGACGTCGACGTGCTGTGCGACGTGCCCGAAAGCGCGCTCGCCGCATTCGCGGTCGGCCAGAACGCGAGCGTCACGCTCGCCGCGCTGCCGGGCCGCAAGCTCGCCGCACGCGTGCGCGAGCTGTCGCCGGCCGCCGATCCGCAAAGCCGCACCTGGCGCGCGCGTCTGACCCTGCTCGATGCCGGCGCCGACGTGCGCCTCGGCATGACCGCCGACGTCACGCCGGCGGTGCCGCTCGCCGCGGCGGCCGCGCAGCACGGCGTATTCACGCTGCCGGTCACCGCGCTATTTCACGAGGGGCGCGAACCGGCCGTGTGGGTCGTGCGCGCCGCGGACAACACCCTCGAGCTGCGTCGCGTGACCGTTACGCGCTACTACGAGCGCACGTTCGTCGTCAGCGATGGCCTGAAAGATGGCGAAAGCGTCGTGCTGCAAGGCGTGCACACCGTGAGCGCCGGCCAGAAAGTCCGCGCGATCGCGCCGCTGCATCCCGAGGACTTCGCTTCATGAGCACGTCGCACGAAGAAGGACGCTTCAATCTGTCCGCGTGGGCGCTGCGTCATCAGGCGCTGGTCGTATTCCTGATCGCGCTCGCCACCGCGTTCGGCATCCTCGCCTACACGCGGCTCGCGCAGTCGGAAGACCCGCCCTTCACGTTCCGCGTGATGGTGATCCGCACGTACTGGCCGGGTGCCACTGCGCGCCAGGTGCAGGAGCAGTTGACCGATCGCATCGGCCGCAAGCTGCAGGAAACGCCGTACATCGATTTCGTGCGCAGCTACTCGCGTCCAGGCGAATCGCTGATCTTCTTCACGATGAAGGACTCGGCGCCGGTGAGCCAGGTGCCCGAGACGTGGTACCAGGTGCGCAAGAAAGTCGGCGACATCGCGGCGACCTTGCCGTCGGGCATCCAGGGCCCGTTCTTCAACGACGAATTCGGCGACGTCTACACCAACATCTACACGCTCGAAGGCGACGGCTTTTCCGCCGCGCAACTGCACGATTACGCGGACCAGCTACGCTCGGTGCTGCTGCGCGTGCCGGGCGTCGGCAAGGTCGACTATTTCGGCGACCCCGATCAGCACATCTACATCGAGATCGCGAACACGCAGTTGACGCGTCTCGGGATCTCGCCACAACAGCTTGGGCAGGCGATCAACGCGCAGAACACGATCGCTCCCGCAGGTACGCTGACCACCACCGACGACCGCGTGTTCGTGCGTCCGAGCGGCCAGTTCAACGACGTGGGCGCGCTCGCCGACATGCTGATCCGCATCAACAACCGCACGTTCCGTCTCGGCGACATCGCGACGATCAAGCGCGGCTACGACGACCCGGTCGTCACGCAGATGCGCTTCGGCGGCAAACCCGTGCTCGGTATCGGCGTGACGATGCAGCCGGGCGGCGACGTGATCCGCCTCGGCCGCGCGCTCGATCAGCAGATGACCCAACTGCGCGCCGCGCTGCCCGCCGGATTGAATCTCGTCGAAGTATCGAGCATGCCGCACGCGGTCGCGCGCTCGGTCAACGACTTCCTCGAAGCGGTCGCCGAAGCGGTCGGGATCGTGCTGATCGTGAGCCTCGTATCGCTCGGCGTGCGCACCGGCATGGTGGTCGTGATCTCGATTCCGGTGGTGCTCGCGGTCACCGCGCTGTGCATGTACCTGTTCGATATCGGCCTGCACAAGGTATCGCTCGGCACCCTCGTGCTCGCGCTCGGCCTGCTCGTCGACGATGCGATCATCGCGGTCGAAATGATGTCGGTGAAGCTCGAGCAAGGCTGGAACCGCACGCGCGCCGCGGCCTTCGCGTACACCAGCACCGCGTTTCCGATGCTGACCGGCACGCTCGTCACCGTATCCGGCTTCCTGCCGATCGCGCTCGCGAAGTCGAGCACCGGCGAGTACACGCGCTCGATCTTCGAGGTGTCGGCGATCGCGCTGATCGCGTCGTGGCTCGCGGCGGTCGTGCTGATTCCGCTGCTCGGCTATCACATGCTGCCCGAGCGCAAGCGCCATGCGCACGAGCCTGACGATCACGAACATGACATCTACGACACGCGCTTCTACACGCGTTTGCGCGGCTGGGTCGGCTGGTGCATCGAGCGGCGCTTCGTCGTGCTCGCAATCACCGTGCTGCTGTTCGTGCTCGCGATGGCCGGCTTCTCGCTCGTGCCGCAGCAGTTCTTCCCGAGCTCGGACCGGCCGGAGTTGCTGGTCGATGTGCGGCTGCCCGAAGGCGCGTCGTTCGATGCAACGCTGCGCCAGGCGCAGCGCCTCGAGCAGGTTCTCAAAGGCCGGCCTGAAATCGATCACTCGGTCAGCTTCGTCGGCACCGGCGCGCCGCGCTTCTATCTGCCGCTCGATCAGCAATTGCAGCAGCCGAACTTCGCACAGTTCGTGATCACCGCGAAGTCGGTCAAGGATCGCGAGAAGCTCGCGCAGTGGCTCGAACCGGAGTTGTTCAACAACTTCCCGGCGATCCGCACGCGCCTGTCGCGCCTCGAGAATGGGCCGCCGGTCGGCTATCCGGTGCAGTTCCGCGTGAGCGGCGACGACATCGCGACCGTGCGCTCGATCGCCGAACGCGTCGCTGCGACGATGCGCGCCAATCGCGGCACGCGCAACGTGCAGTTCGACTGGGACGAACCCGCCGAGCGCTCGGTGCGCTTCGAGATCGACCAGAAACGCGCGCGCGAACTCGGCGTGACGTCCGAAGACATCGCCAGCTTCCTCGCGATGACGATGTCCGGCTACACGGTCACGCAGTATCGGGAGCGCGACAAGCTGATCAGCGTCGATCTGCGCGCACCTCGCGCCGAACGCGTCGACCCGTCGCTGCTGACCGCGCTCGCGATGCCGACGCCGAACGGGCCGGTGCCGCTCGGCACGCTCGGACATCTGCGCGACGACCTCGAATACGGCGTGATCTGGGAACGCGACCGTCAGCCGACCATCACCGTGCAGTCGGACGTGTCGGCCGGCGCGCAAGGCATCGACGTCACGCACGCGGTGGACCGCGCGCTCGCGCCGATCCGCGCGACGCTGCCGGTCGGCTACCGGATCGAGATCGGTGGCTCCGTCGAGGAAAGCGCCAAGGGTCAAACCTCGATCAACGCGCAGATTCCGATCATGGTGATCGCGGTGCTCATGCTGCTGATGATCCAGCTGCAAAGCTTCGCGCGCGTGCTGATGGTCGTGCTGACCGCGCCGCTCGGCCTGATCGGCGTCGTGCTCACCTTGCTGCTGTTCGGCCAGCCGTTCGGCTTCGTCGCGATGCTCGGCGTGATCGCGATGTTCGGCATCATCATGCGCAACTCGGTGATCCTCGTCGATCAGATCGAGCAGGACATTGCGTCGGGGCACAAGCGTTTCGATGCGATCGTCGGCGCGACCGTGCGGCGGTTCCGGCCGATCACGCTGACCGCCGCGGCCGCCGTGCTCGCGCTGATCCCGCTGCTGCGCTCGAACTTCTTCGGGCCGATGGCGACCGCGCTGATGGGAGGCATCACGAGCGCGACGATCCTCACGCTGTTCTATCTGCCCGCGTTGTACGCCGCGTCGTTCCGCGTACGCGCCGACGAGCGCGAGCCGCAGACGCCGTCCGGTGCCGGCGCCACGCACACGGGTAACTGAGCATGAGCACGAGCATGACTATTCCCGCCCTATCCGGCCACCGCCGCGCGCGCTTCGACGCGCTGGCCCGTACCACGCTTGCCACCAGCATTGCCAGCATCACCTGCATGCTCGGCGCCTGCTCGTTCGGACCGAACGGCGAAGCGCCCGCGATGCCGCAGCCCGCGCACTACGGTGCCGAGCCGCTACCGACGCAAACCGTGCCCGCGCAGGGCGTCACGCAGGAGTTCGTGACCGGCGCGCAGCCGGTGCCCGAATGGTGGAAGCTGTACCGCTCGGATGCGCTGAACGCGCTCGTCGAAGAAGGCCTGCGCAATAGTCCAACGCTCGACGCGACCGACCGCAGTCTCGCCGCCGCGCGCGAGCAATTGCGCGCGCAGGTCGGCAGCTCGCTGCTGCCGACCATCGACGCCGGCGGCCAGGCCACCCGCAATCGCGCGCTCGCGATCCCCGAGATCGGACCGAACACGTTTCTGTACAACGTGTTCGTCGGTCAGTTGCAGGCGCACTACACGTTCGATCTGTTCGGCGCCGCGCGGCTCGCGAACGCGGCGCTCGCCGCGCGCGTGAACGTGCAGGTCTACCAGCTCGAGGCGGCGCGGCGCGCGCTCGCCGCGAACATCGTGACCGCGACGATCACGAGCGCCGCGCTGCATGCTCAGATCGATACGACCGAGCGGCTCGTGGTCCTCGCCAACGATCAGGCGCGCGATACCGAACGGCGCTTCGCGCTCGGCGCGGTATCGCATGCCGATCTGCTGAACGCGCAGCAGAGCGCGGCGAGCGTGTCGGCAAGTCTGCCGGCGCTGAAGCAACAGTGGCTCACTACGCGTCACGCGCTCGCGGTGCTGCTTGGCCGCACACCCGATGCCGCGCCCGACGACATCGATCTCGCGCAGTTGCATGTGCCGGAGCAGGTGCCGGTGGTCGTGCCGTCGGAGCTGCTGCGCACGCGACCTGACATCGAGGCCGCCGACGCCGCGCTGAAGGCCGCGGCGACCGATGTCGGCGTCGCCACCGCGCAGATGTTCCCGAGTCTGTCGCTGTCGGCATCGATGGGACAAGGCGGGTTTAGCTGGCCGGTCGCGATGTCCGGTGCGGGGGCCATCTGGAGCATCGGCGCGTCGCTGTCGCAACCGCTGTTTCATGGCGGCGCGCTGCTCGCGCAGCGCCGCGCGGCGCAGCACACGTACGAAGCGAGCGTGTCGCAATACAAACAGACCGTGCTGGCCGCGTTTCAGAACGTCGCCGACACGCTCGCCTCGCTCGAGCACGACGCGCAGTCGCTCGATGCCGCGAACGTCGCCGCGCGTTCGGCACAGGGCGTGTTCAATGAGACCTCGGCGCGCTATCGGCTCGGCGCGCTGCCCGTCGCCGCGACGCGTTCGAGCGAGCAGCAATGGCGCAACGCGCAGCTCGATGAGATCCGCTATATGAGCGCGCGGCTGACGGATACGGCCGCGTTGTTTCAGGCGATGGGGAATCCGCCGGTTGATCAAAGAGGGACGTCGTCTGTCGGTACACCGAACACAACCGCATCGAATTAAACCTGGGATTCCCTACGGAGTGCGGCGCACTTATCCCCAGTTTGTGTTGACAGACTTGTTGATAAGCCTGGGGCTAAGCGTCTAAGTGCTTGAAGCGAATCGCATTGTCGTGCAAGTCGTGCAAGGGAGCAGCTTTGAAGCAATAGAGCGCGGTCGGGCGGAATCACGAAGGGAAAACAACGGCCGGGTCCGTTATCCACAGAATGTGTTGAAAGACCTGTTGATAAAGCCTGGAGATCGCGCCCAAGTGCTTGAGCGCGCGATGGATTCAGCCCCCGATACATTCGCGCACGCAGGCCGCAGAGAAGGATCGGGTCAGTAGGGAATCGTTAACCGACCATTCAACAGAGGGCGGCGAACCCGTCGACCGATGGAACGATTACGAGTGGCGCGCGGCGCGTCGACGCGTGGGCATCACCGAGAAGTTCAGGTTTCACGACGTGCGCCACACGCGGGTGAGTTGGCATGTGCAGAGCGACACCGTGCTGCTCTGCATACCACGCCGGCGCCTTAGCTCGTTGCAACGAGCTAAGGCGCCGGAAAATGATCACACTTTCGGTGCACTGTGAACAGATTTTGTGGCACACCGCGGAAAAGCCCCGCCGTATAAGGCTTCTACATCAAGGCTTGTTCGACTCGAACAGATCCATTATCTGCTTCTTCTCGTTCGTCGACACGCTCGGCGGCGGCACCACCGGCGGCGTCATGCCCGCCGGCCCGACACCGCCCACCGTATCGGTCGCGCCGGCCATCGGATTGCCCGAATCGAGACCGATGCTCGCGACGAAGCCTTGCCCAGGCAACTTGTCGGTAAAGAACAGCTCGCCGTTCATCACCGTCACACCGTCGGGTTGCTGCGGCTCGGCCTGTGGCACACCGCGCAGCGCGCGCTGCATGTACTCGACCCAGATCGGCAGCGCGAGCTGCGCGCCGAATTCGCGGCTGCCGAGACTCTTCGGCTGGTCGTAGCCCATCCACGCGACCGCCACCAGCGACTGCTGATAGCCGGCGAACCAGCCGTCCTTCGCGTCGTTGGTCGTACCGGTCTTGCCCTGCAGGTCCGAGCGCTTCAGCACGTTGGTGCCTGCTCCCGTACCCTCGGTCGCGACCGAGTGCAAGAGGCTGTTCATGATGTATGCGTTACGCGGCTCTAGCGTGCGCGGCGCATCGTGCCCAGCGACGAGCGGCTGCGCGCGCGAGATCGCCACGCCACGCGCGTCAGTCACTTCGTTGATCAGATACGGATTGATCCGGTAGCCGCCGTTCGCGAACACCGAGTACGCGCCCGCCGACTGCAGCGGCGTGACGAGGCCAGCGCCCAGCGCCATCGGCAGATACGGCGGGGTCTTGTCGGCGTCGAAGCCGAAGCGCTGCGTGACGAAGTCCTGCGCGTATTTGGTGCCGATGAACGACAGGATGCGGATCGACACGAGGTTCTTCGACTTCTGCAGCGCGACGCGCATCGACATCGGACCGTCAGGCTGGTCGTCGTCCTTCGGCTCCCATGCGTCGCCGCCCGGCGTGCTCGGCGGAAAGTACAGCGGCGCGTCGTTGATGATCGTCGCCGGTGCGAGCCCCTTGTCGAGCGCCGCCGAATAGATGAACGGCTTGAAGCTCGAACCCGGCTGGCGCCACGCTTGCGTCACATGGTTGAACTTGTTCTTGTTGAAGTCGAAACCGCCGATCAGCGCGCGGATCGCGCCGTCCTGCGGCGTCAGCGACACGAGCGCGCCCTCAACCTGCGGCAGCTGCGTGATCTGCCAGTTGCCCTTGTCGTCGGCGACGAGGCGCACGATCGAACCCGGCTTGATGCGCAGCGTCGCGTTCGCGCGCGGGCTCAGCGCCGCGGCGACGAAGCGCAGGCCGTCGCCCGACACCGTCACCTGCGTACCGTCGACCAGTTGCGCGACCACCTGCTTCGCGCTTGCGTCCGTCACCACGCCGGCGATGATCTCGCCGTTGTCCGGATGATCGGTCAGCGCGTCGTCGATCGTCTGGTCACGGTCGTCGCCCGCCTCGGGCAACTGCACGAAGCCTTCCGGTCCGCGATAGCCGTGGCGCCGCTCGTAGTCCATCACGCCCTTGCGCACCGCGCGATACGCGGCGTCCTGATCGGCGGAATCGATCGTGGTCGTGACGTTCAGGCCGCGCGTATAGGTTTCGTCCTTGTACTGCGCGTACATCATCTGCCGCACCATTTCGGCGACGTACTCGGCGTGCACGCTGTACTCGTTGCCCGGATTCTTCGTCTGAATCTCTTCCTTCACGGCCTGGTCGTACTGCTGCTGCGTGATGTAGTTCAGCTCGAGCATGCGTCGCAGGATGTACTCCTGACGGATCTTCGCGCGTTTCGGATTGACGACCGGGTTATACGCGGACGGCGCCTTCGGCAGACCCGCGAGCATCGCGGCCTGGGCCAGCGTGAGGTCCTTCAGGTCCTTGCCGAAATACACGCGCGCGGCCGCGGCGAAGCCGTACGCGCGCTCGCCCAGATAGATCTGGTTCATGTACAGCTCGAGGATCTGGTCCTTCGTCAACGCGCGCTCGATCTTGTACGCGAGCAGCATCTCGTAGATCTTGCGCGTGTACGTTTTCTCGCTGGAGAGGAAGAAGTTGCGCGCGACCTGCATCGTGATCGTGCTCGCGCCCTGCGATGCGCCGCCATGCGCAAGATCGGCGAAACCGGCGCGCAGGATGCCGACGAAGTCGACGCCGCCGTGTTCGTAAAAGCGGTAGTCCTCGATCGCGAGCACCGCTTTTTTCATCTGGTCGGGGATGTCCTGGAAGCGCACGAGGCTGCGCCGCTCCTCGCCGAATTCGCCGATCAGCACGTGATCGGCGGTGTAGACGCGCAGCGGAACTTTCGGGCGATAGTCGGTCAGCGCGTCGAGCGACGGCAATTGCGGCCCCATCACGACGAGCGCATAGCCGACGATCAGCGCCCCGACCACGACGACGGTCGCGATCAGGCCGAAGAACCACAGCACGAGCGACGCGCCGATCGATCGACGGCCGCGCTCGGGCTCGCGCGAAGCGGCATTGCGTCCAGGGGTGCGTTGGTGGGAGTCCCGGTCTTCACCGGCCGGAGAGTTCGAGGAATGCGGTCGTTTGATGATTGGCATGACTGGAATAAGGGGCCCGCGACTGCGCGCCTGTCTGCACGCGCTCGCGGCGCGCGCATGGGTCGTGTTCGACATCCTGGCCGGGACGTACGCCGCCCTGCGGACCTTGCCCCCGGCCGGCCGCACGGCACGCCTCGGACCATGTCCGGCGCAACGTAACGGCACATTTTAAAGAAATCGGCAGCGGTCCAAGGCAGTTTTTTTGTAAGAATTCCCTTCGCCGGCCGCCTTTTCCTGGTAAGGGTCTGTAATTTCGCGCAGCGCGCATTGCAGCGTGCGTGCGACGCGCAGCTTATGCGGGGTTATCAACATTTTCTGTTGAAAGGGCTGTGGACAAGCCGGCCGCAAACACGACAACTCATTGATGTCACGGGATTTTCGCACCGCGCTTGTTCCGTGGCGTCGCAACTCGTCATATGATGAACCCCGCGCGCGTCCCTCGATGCGCGCGATGGGGACCCGAACGGCGGGATCCAACGGCAGTTCCGATGACGGGTTCCGACACCGTATCCGGAGGCACGCGCCGACCCGCCCATGCTAACAAGACTGCGAGTCGATCATGTCCAAGCCCAGTGAGCGCATCGTCGTGTTCGTCACGACCGCGCAGAAACGTGCGATCACCGCGACTGCCGAGGATCTGGGCATCAGCGTGAGTGAACTGATGCGGCGCGCGGTGCTGAGCTTCGGCGCGACCAGCGAACAGGTCAAGGCCGCGAGCATCGTCGACCGGCTGCGCGCGCCGCGCGCGCCCGATCCGCTGAACGCGGCGCTGCAGCGCGTCGCGCGCGGTACGCGCTATGCGCGCGCCGTGCTGCCGGTAGCGCTGCAAGCGCACGAGAAAGACGCGGCGGCTCCGGCGGCGGCCGCCGCGGCAAGCGCGGCTGCCGGCGCGGCCGGTGCCGTGGATTCGCCCTCGATGCAGCAAGCCGGTCGACCCGCTCTCGCGACCGACGCTGCGGATCCTCCCGCCCCGCTGCTTCCCGCGGGCGTCGCCGCCGCGCTCGCCGCCGAGCAGGACGAACAGGCCGCGGCCACCGCCGAAGCCGTCGCGCGTCTGACGGCAGCACGAGCCGCCGAAAACGCGGAAAACGCCGAAGCGGACGCAATCGACAACGCCGCATCGAAACGGCTGGCCGGCACGTCGGCGCGTCTGCGCAACTCACTCAAGCGCCGCCACAACGACCCGGACTCCGACGACGACGAACCGCACAGCGACCCGAGCGCCGAAGGCGGCCGCTTCGCGTGACAGTAAATTACCGCGCGCCGAGCCGCAATCACTGCATCCGAGCCAGCACGCGGGCGTACGCAACGAGTCCCCGTTGCATATCGTTACATCAGTGACACCTGCGTGAAAACGTCGCGCGGTAACACCCGCCCACACGCGCAAACAGCGGCTTTTCGCGCATCGTTCGGGCCTTCGGCAAGCCGCATCGATTAAGCCATCTTCAACACAGCCGATGGTGTAATATCCGCCGTCAAGTCCATGCCCATCGCGGCTTTCCATCATCCAGACAATCCTCAACCCGGCTTTGCGCCCCAACAAAAACGGACCGCGCTATTGCAATTGGCAAGCGCGCCCCGAACTCCGGTCCGAACGTTGCGCAGCATGGCGCGCGGCGGCGTAAAGTAGCAATGATTCAAGGCAGTCAGGCGCACACGCATCGTCGGCGCCGCTCACATTCTCTGGAGGTTTTCATGTCGCTTTTCGACAGCATTTCGCGCACGCTCAAAGGTCTTTTGAACGATGCGGCCGACTCGGTGCAGGATCCGTCGCGCGACTCGCGCCAGATCGTGCGCGAACTCGACGACAGCATCGGCAAGGCCGAAAACTCGCTGATCGAGATTCAGGCGCAGGTCGCCACCCAGCAAAGCAAGCGCGATGTTGCCGCGGACAAGGCGAAGAAGTATGAAGACGGTGCTCGCCGGGCGCTGCAGTCCGGCGACGAAGCGCTCGCGCGTGAAGCGCTCGGCGCGCAGGCCACGGCCGAAGCCGAACGCGATGCGCTGACGAAAGAACTGACTTCGCTGGAGCCGTCGGTCGCGCAACTGAAGAGCCAGATCGAGGACATGCGCACGCGCCGCAACGACCTGAACGCGCGCTCGAACATCCTGCAAGCCAAGCAGCAGATCGCGCAGGCGAAAGATACCGCGGCCACCGCACTCGGCGGCATCGGCGGCAAGAACCTGTCCGAGGATTTCCAGAAGCTCGAAGATAAAGTCGCGCTGTCGAACGCGCGTTCCGACGCACGGCTGAACTCCGCCGACGAGAAAAGCGGCAAGGCGCTCGACGACAAGCTCGCGGATCTGAACCGCGGCCCGTCCGTCGACGATCGGCTCGAAGCGCTGAAGAAGCAGCTCAATACGCCGGCGCAGTGAATGCTGGATGCGTGTACCCGCTTCACAGCAAGTACGCACAGCAAGTACGCGCGGCAATGACAACGGCAGTAGCAGTACATGCCGGTGCGCTCGCTTCTGAACGCACCGGCATACCGGCCGCCACAGGCAGCCACCGCAATCGACTGATGGAGACGGGCGCGCCCCGCCCGGTCCGCAAATGAAAAAACTTTTCGCAACCGCCTTCGCTTCGCTGCTGCTCGTGTCGGCCGCGGCGTTCGCGGTGCCGACCGCTCAGCAAATCGAATCGGCGATGTCGCAGGGCAACTGGCAGCAGGCCGACGCCGGCCTCACCGAAGTGTTGCAAGCGCATCCGAACAACGCGCACGCGCACTATCTGTACGCCCAGGTGCTCGATCGCGAAGGCCGTTCCGCCGAGGCGCTCGCGCAGCTCCAACAGGCAAAGACGCTCGATCCGCAGATCCGCTTCACCGACCCGGGCCGCTTCGCGCAAACCGAAGCGCGCCTGCGCCGCGACGCGGAACGCGCGGGCGGCAACGTCACCCGTCACGCCGCGAATCCGTTCGCGCAGCAGAATGCGCCTGCTGTGCAGCAACAGTCGGCGATGATGTCGCAAGCGCAACAACGGCATGGTCCGGGGGTGGGTATGTGGATCGGTATCATTGTTCTGATCGCGGTGATCGCGCTCGTGCTGCGCTGGACCTTGCGCCGCGCGCGCAGCCAGGAAGACACGCGCGCCGACGAGGACCGCCGCGCGCAATTGAAGCGCGCCACCGACATGCTCAACACGGTGCGTTCGATCAAGCTCGACGTGAAGCTGTCCACCACGCCGGGTCACGAGTTGCTCGAGAAAGACGTCGAAGCGACCGAAGAGCAGTTGCGCGGCGCCGTCGAAACGCTGTCGAACGGCAAGAATCCGCTGCCGCCCTATGCACTCGACGAATTCGAGCAGCGCATCGCGAGCCTGCGCGCGCGCGCCGACGGCCGGCCCGATCCGACCGCCGCGTCCGTGGGCACCGCTCAGCAATCGACGTACGCGCAGGAGGCCGAGCGCTTCGGCAACCCGCAACCGCCTTATCCGCAACAGGGTCCCTATCAGCAGCAGCCGCAGGTCATCGTGCAGCAAGGTGGTGGCATGGGTGGCGGCATGGGCGGTCTGCTGACCGGCGTGCTGCTTGGCGAGGCGCTCAGTCATGGGCGTGACCGCGTAGTCGAGCGCGACGTGGTCGTCGACCCCGACGAACTGCGCCGGCGCGGCGACGACGGCGCAAACGGCGGCGGCCTCGACTTCGGTCAGGGTTCGAACGACTGGAACGATGACGGCAGCGGCGGCGGCATCGATATGGGCAGCAACGACGATTCCGGCGGTTGGACCGATACCTGATCGAACCCGATCGATCCGCGTCGAATGAAAAGACAGGCTGTAGACGCGCGATTTCGCCCCTGCCCGTCGCGCCGCGCGAGTCCAGCGCGCCGGAGCCGCTATCGTTTCACCCGCCGCTTTCGCCCCGTGCCGGAGACCGCCGTGACGCCTGTCCCTTCCGCTTCATCCACCGCGCTGCGCATTGCGATCGTCGGCAGTGGCTTTGCCGGCATCGGCATGGCCATCCGTCTGCAGCAAATGGGCATCACGTCGTTTACGGTCTATGAGGCCGCGAGCGGCATCGGCGGCACGTGGCGTGACAATACCTACCCCGGCGCGGCCTGCGATGTCCCCTCGCATCTCTATTCGTTCTCGTTCGAGGCGAATCCGGCGTGGTCGCGCTCGTTCAGCAGCCAGGCCGAAATTCTCGCGTATCTGCAGCACTGCGCGCGCAAGTACGGCGTCGATCGCTACGTGCGTTGCAATGCGAAAGTGAGCGCCGTGCGCTTCGACGAAGCGCGGCAGATCTGGCTCGTCGAGCTCGACACGAACGGCGCGCGCGAAATCGTCGAGGCCGACGTGCTGATCGCCGCGAACGGTCCGCTGTCGCGTCCCGCGCTGCCGCGCATCGCCGGCATCGAACGTTTCGAGGGCAAGCTGTTCCATTCGGCGCGCTGGGATCACGTCTATCCGCTCGACGGCAAACGCGTCGCGGTAATCGGCACCGGTGCGAGCGCGATCCAGTTCGTGCCGAAAATCCAGCCGCGTGTCGCGCATCTGGCTCTGTTCCAGCGCACCGCGCCGTGGGTGATGCCGAAACGCGACAAGCCGATCGGCCCGCACGCGCAATGGCTGTTCCGCACGCTGCCGTTCACGCAGCGCTTCGTTCGCAGCGCGATCTATTGGCAGCTCGAGTCGCGTGGGATCGCGTTCGTCGTCAATCCGAAGCTGATGAAGATGCCGATGAAGTTCGGCCTCAGCTATCTGCAGCGACGCGTCAAAGACCCGGCGCTGCGCGCGAAGCTCACGCCGAACTACCGGCTCGGCTGCAAGCGCGTGCTGCTGTCGAGCGACTATTACCCGGCCGTCTGTCAGCCGAACGTCGACGTCGTGACGAGCGGTATCCGCGAGATCGTCGCGGATGGCATCGTGACCGACGACGGTGTGCATCACCGCGCGGACGCGATCATCTGCGGCACCGGCTTCCAGGTCAACGACGTGCCCGCGCCGTTCGAAGTGACCGGCCTCGATGGCACCGACCTCAGCACGCTCTGGCTGCGCGATGGCCCCGAGGCCTATTTCGGCACGAGCATCGCGAACTTCCCGAACTTCTTCATGATCGCCGGCCCGAACACGGGGCTCGGCCATAACTCGATGATCTATATGATCGAGTCGCAACTGCGGTATATCGGCGATTGCCTGCGCGTGCTGCGCAAACAGAATGCGCGCACGATGACCTTGCGCGCCGACGTGCAGCGCGATTTCAACGCGCGTTTGCAACAGGCGATGCGGCACGCGGTGTGGACGAGCGGCTGCCACAGCTGGTATCAGACGCAGAGCGGCAAAGTCACCGCGATCTGGCCCGGCTTCACGTTCAGCTTTCGCAAGCGTACGCGCCGCGTGCGGCCGCAGGATTACCGCTTCGCGCCTTGAGTCCGCACAATGGCAATCCGGCGCCTTGGGCATGGGCCGGCGCATTCGTTATCCGCCACCGCTCAGCAACCGCAACAGCTCCCACAGAAACTTCACGATGATCACGATCAGTTCCCACAGCCGATAGAGCGGCTGCCAGTCCAGCACGCGCAGAAGGGACTCGATCATCGCTATCTTGAGAAGAAGTGAGGGCCGCGATTTCCAGTTCGATCACGCGTCGCGCGCGATGTCCGCGCGTCGCGCAAGCTCAAACCGCCATCATGACCCGCTTGCGCTCGGCGCGCTGCATGAAGAAGTTCGCCGCGACGACGCCGACCGTGACGACCGCGATGAACAGCGTCGCGAGCGCATTCATCTCCGGGTTCAGACCAAGTCGCACGCGCGAGAACACGACGAGCGGCAAGGTCGTCGAACCGGGACCCGACAGGAACGCGGACAGCACCACGTCGTCGATCGACAGCGTGAACGACAGCAGCCAGCCCGACACCAGCGCCTGTGAGATCAGCGGCAGCGTGACGAAGAAGAACACGCGCAGCGGTGTCGCGCCGAGGTCGAGCGCGGCTTCCTCGAGCGACGGATGCAGTTCGCGCACGCGCGATTGCACGATGATCGCGACGTACGAAATACACAGCATCACGTGACCGATCCAGATCGTGAAGATGCCGCGTTCGGCCGGCCAGCCGATCCAGCGCGCCATTTCGATGAATAGCAGCAACAGCGAGATGCCCTGAATCACTTCGGGGATCACCAGCGGCGCGTTGATCATGCCGGTGTACAGCGTGAAGCCGCGAAAGCGCCCCATGCGCGCGAGCACGAAGCCGGCCCACGTACCGATGATCACCGACGCGAACGCCGTGAGCAGGCCGATACGCAGCGACAGCCACGCCGACGTGATCAGCTCGCCGTCCTGCAACAGCGCCGCGTACCAGCGCGTCGAGAAGCGCGTCCACACCGTCACCAGTTGCGATTCGTTGAACGAATACACGACGAGGCTGACGATCGGGATATACAGAAACAGAAAGCCGATGCCCAGAGCGATCAGCTGCAGCATGCGATTCGGCTTCACTGGCGGCCCTCCTCCAATGCCTTCGCCTGGGCATGCTGGAACAGCGCCATCGGCACCAGCAGCAGCAACACCATCGCGCACGTGACGGCGGATGCCATCGGCCAGTCGGCGTTGTCGAAGAACTCATTCCACATCACGCGGCCGATCATCAGCGTGTTCGCGCCGCCGAGCAGCTCAGGAATCACGTACTCGCCGACCGCCGGAATGAACACCAGCAGACAGCCGGCGACGATGCCGTTCTTCGACAGCGGCAGCGTGATCTGCCAGAACGCCTTCCACGGCTTCGCGCCGAGGTCATAGGCGGCTTCCAGCAAGGTCAGGTCCATTTTCACGAGATGCGCGTACAGCGGCATCACGAGAAACGGCAGGTACGAATAGACCATGCCGATATAGACCGCCGTGTTCGTGTGATACAGCTCGATCGGCGAATGGATCAGGCCGACCGACATCAGGAAGTTATTCAGCAGCCCGTTGTTCTTCAGAATGCCGATCCATGCGTACACGCGGATCAGGAACGAGGTCCAGAATGGCAGCATCACGGCCATCATCAGCAGATTGCGGGTGGCCGGATTGGAGCGCGCGATGTAGTACGCCATCGGATAGCCGATCAGCAGACACAGCACGGTCGAAATCGCCGCGACCACGACTGAATTCACATAGGTCGCGAAGTAGAGGCTGTCGGTCAACAGAAACGCGTAGTGCGACAGATCGAGCGTGATGTGCAGCGCGCCTTCCGCGAAGGTGACGAGCTGCGTGTACGGCGGAATGCCGAGCTGCGAATCGGCGAAGCTGATCTTCACGACCAGCAGGAACGGCACGAGGAAAAACAGCAGCAGCCAGATGAACGGCCCCGCCACCACCGCGGTGCGTCCCGTGAACTTCAGACGCTGCGCTGGCCACGCGAAAAACGACGAAAGCGCCTCTTTCATGACGTCAGCACCACGCCGGCCGATGCGCTCCAGCGCACGTAGACTTCGTCGCCCCAGGACGGCGGATCGATTTCGGTGAGCGCCAGGCTCGTCACGTTCGCGATCACGGTCTTGCCGCCGTCGAGCTTCACGTGATACAGCGAATAGCCGCCCATGTACGCGATATTCGTGACGACGCCCCTGCCCCAGTTGTAGGCGCCCTCCGGCGGCTTACGCGTGAGGGCGATGCGTTCGGGGCGCACCGAGATCGTCACCGGCATGCCGAGCGGACCGCTGATGCCGTGATTGACGTGCAAATGGCACGTCAGATCCGGCGTTTCGATGAACACGTGATCGGGTTCGTCCTCGACCGTATGGCCTTCGAACAGATTGGTCGAGCCGATGAATTCCGCCGAGAAACGGCTGTTCGGGTACTCGTAGACTTCATGCGGCGTGCCGAGCTGCACGATCTGGCCTTCGCTCATTACGGCGAGGCGGTTGGCCATCGTCATCGCTTCCTCCTGATCGTGCGTGACCATCATGCAGGTGACGCCGACCTGGTCGAGAATGTTGACAAGCTCGATCTGCGTGCGCTGGCGGATCTGCTTGTCGAGCGCCGACATCGGCTCGTCGAGCAGCAGCAGCTTCGGCCGCTTGACGAGCGAGCGCGCGAGCGCAACGCGCTGCTGCTGGCCGCCCGACAGCTGATGCGGCTTGCGCTTCGCGAAGCGGCCCATCTGCACGAGTTCGAGCGCGTTGTGCACGCGGTCTTTCAGCTCGGCCTTCGGCACGCCTTCCTGCTTCAGACCGAACGCCACGTTCGCCTCGACCGTCATGTGCGGAAAGAGCGCATACGACTGGAACATCATGTTGACCGGCCGGCGATACGGCGGCAGTTGCGCGAGATCTTCGCCATCGATCAGGATCTTGCCCGACGTCACGGTTTCGAGCCCGGCCATCATGCGCAGCAACGTCGACTTGCCGCAGCCCGAGCTGCCGAGCAGCGCGAACAGCTCGCCCTTCTTCACCGTCAGATTGACCCCTTTGACCGCGACGGTCTCGCCGAACTTCTTCACGACATCGACGATCTGGATGTACTGCTCCGCTGCGTCGCCCGTAGCGGCGTTCGAGCCCGTCGACGGCACGGCCGTCCCGGCCAGCGCGCCCGGCTGGTCACTACTCATCATAATGCTGCTTCACTCCGGCGTTTGACGAACAAAGCCCCCGGTGAACACCGAGGGCTTCATAGGCTGCTTATCTGTTTGTTGCCGCGCCTAGCGGCCGGACTTGAACTCGGTCCACAGCCGCGTTTGCAGCCGCTGGATTTCCTGCGGCAGCGGCTTCAACAGGAACAGCGTCTTGATGGTTTCCGGCGACGGGTACACGGCCGGGTCGTTCGCGACGTCCTTGTCCACGTACTTGCGCGCTTCCATATTGACGCTCGGGTAGTACACGGCGTTGGTGATCGCAGCGTGCACCTGCGGCGTCTCGATGTAGTTGATCCACTCGAGCGCGGCTTCCTTGTGCTTCGCATCCTTCGGAATCGCCATCACGTCGAACCACACCGGCGCGCCGCCCTTCGGCACGAAGTACTCGATCTTGTACGGCTTCTTCGCCTCGATCGCGCGATGCTTGGCGATCACGACGTCGCCCGACCAGCCGTACGCGAAGCAGATGTCGCCGCCGACGAGGTCGTTGATGTAGCCCGACGAGTTGAACTGCGTGATATACGGGCGGATCTTTTTCAGCATCGCGAGCGCGGCGCGGTAGTCGGCCGGGTTCGTGCTCATCGGGTCTTTGCCGATATAGTGCAGCGCGGCTGCGAACATCTGGTCCGGCGCGTCGAGCACCGACACGCCGCAGGCCTTCAGCTTCGAGATGTTTTCCGGCTTGAACAGGATGTCCCAGCTATCGAGCGGCGCGTCCTTGCCGAGGATCTGCTGGACCTTCGTCACGTTGTAGCCGAGGCCGGTCGTGCCGTACGCCCAGGGCACCACGTACTTGTTGCCTGGATCGGCGCCGGCGACGAGCGCCATCAGCGACGGGTCGAGGTACTTCAGGTTCGGCAGCTTCGATTTGTCGAGCGGCTCGAAGATGCCCGCGGCAATCTGCTTGCCCGCGTAGTTGCTGGTCGGCACGACGATGTCGTAGCCCGAGTTGCCGGTGAGCAGCTTCGCCTGCAGCGTGTCGTCACTGTCGTAGTTGTCGTACTTGACCTGGACGCCGGTCTGTTTGGTGAAGTTCGGGATCGTGTCCTTCGCGATGTAGTCAGACCAGTTATATACGTTGAGCTGCGTATCCTTCGCAGCAGCCGTCAACCACGGCGTCGCGCACAAGACCAGCGCCGCCATATGCCCCACTATCCGCTTGTTCATCTCGTTCTCCGATCCTCTCGTCACTCAAGCCGCGCCGTCGCCTGCACGGTCCCCTGAAAACCCCGAAAACTACCACCAATTATTGCCCGCACAAAAAAAAACCCGGAGCTGTCGCGCAAACGGTACAGGCTCTGGCCGCACCCTTGCAAAATGGGCGCAATTTTAACGGGTTATCGGCGCCTGTCTACCGAAAAATACGCGGGCGTCGGCCGCGCTCTATCCGCGCTGGGCACCGGCTGCGAGGGTTTCGTCGAGTCGCTGTTATCTGGTTGTCAGCTCGGCGTTGGCTCGCACCTGGGCGGTGCGCCGCTCTGGCCCGCACGAGTGCCGGACGGTGCAGAGCCGCGTCGGCGTCCGGCGCGCCTTTCATGCGCGCGGCGCCGCCACGACGGCTCGAATGCTCCTATCATGATCTTTTGATGCGTATTGCGCGACGTCGTCGCGCGATGTCCGGCCAGCCGCTGCGCGCGTGCGATGGGCATGTGACTTGCGGCAGGATGCGTTTCCCAGAAGCTCTGGCACGATGAACACCAATCCTTTCGCGATGCGTCCCGACCGGCGCCGGCGTCTGCCGGGCGAGCCGACGCGTCCGGCGCACTGGTTCTCGTTCCCTCGGCGCCGGCGCGTTGATCGCGGTCGGCTATATCGATCCCGGCAACTGGGCGACCGCGCTCGGCGCCGGCGCGGGCTACGGCTACGGCCTGCTCGGCATCGTGCTGCTGTCGAGCCTGATGGGGATGCTGATGCAGTGGCTGTCGTCGCGCCTCGGCGTCGTGACCGGGCGCGACCTCGCGCAATTGTGCCGCGAGCGCAATGGCCGGCGCGCGACGCTGTTCCTGTGGCTGACGAGCGAGGTCGCGATCATCGCCTGCGATGTCGCCGAGGTGGTCGGCAGCGCGGTCGCGCTGCAACTGCTGCTCGGCGTATCGCTGACGGTCGGCGTGCTGATGTCGGCGGTCTGCACCTTCGCGCTGCTCGCGCTCCAGCAGAAAGGCGGCCGCAGGCTGGAGGCGGTGATCGCCGCGCTGATCGGCTTCGTCGGCCTGTGCTTCGTCGTGCAGCTCGCGCTCGCGCGACCCGACTGGCACGCGGCGCTGGCCGGTACGGCGCCGAGCCTCGAGCTGATCAGAAACGCGGGCATGCTGTGGCTCGCGGCGGGCATCGTCGGCGCGACGGTCATGCCGCACAACCTGTATCTGCATTCGGCGCTCGTCAAGCATCACGCGCCCGACAGCAGCGACGCGCAGATCAAGGCCGCGCTGCACGTCGTCAATCTCGATACTTTCGGCTCGCTTGCGTTCGCGTTCGTGATCAACGCGGCGCTGCTGATCGTCGCGGCCGCCGTGTTCTATGCGAGCGGCCATCGCGACGTGACCGATCTGGCCGATGCGCATCGGCTGATCGCGCCGCTCGTCGGCAGCCGCTGGGCCGGCATCCTGTTCGCGACGGCGCTGCTCGCGTGCGGGCTCAGCGCGACCGTCACCGGCACGCTGGCCGGTCAGACGGTGATGGAGGGCTTCCTGCGGCTGCGGTTACCGCGCTGGAAACGCGCGCTGCTCACGCGTGCGCTCGCGATCGGGCCGGCCCTGCTCGCGGTGGGCGTGTTCGGCCAGCATGGCTCGAATCAGTTGCTGGTCGCGAGCCAGGTCGTGCTGAGCTTGCAATTGCCGCTCGCGGTCGTGCCGCTGATCCGCTGCGCGTCCGATGCGGCGCTGATGCGCGGCTGGCGCGTGCACGGCGTGCCGCTCGTGCTGTCATGGCTGTCGGCGGCGTTCATCATTGCGCTCAATGGCGCGCTGATGTGGCAACTGGCGACTTAGGCGTGATCGCAGACGCAAAGGTCAGCGCAATTGACATGAAGTCCGCACGACGCTGAGCGGCGCGTGCGAGGCGCACGGCGCGCATCGGTTAACATAGCGGGACTTCGCCTCCCCGCCTCAAGGTTTCCGATGACTTCGAATCTCCACGATCTTCCCGACAGCCCGTGCATCGGCGTCTGCTCCACGCTCTTCGACGAGGTCTGTAAAGGCTGCGGCCGAACCGCCACCGAAGTGTCGAACTGGGTGTTCCTCAGCGACGAGGAAAAGCGCGCGATCTGGGCTCGGATCGAACGGGAAGGCACGGCGATGCGGTTTCAGAACGACAAGGTGTGAGCGTGTTCGTTGCGCGCATCGCACATTGACGCGACCATAAAAAAAGCCCGCTTCGACGAAGCGGGCTTTTTGCTATGACGCGATTCGATCAGCGTGAACCGAAGCGCTTATTGAACGCCCTGACTCGTCAGGAAGTCCTCATAGTTGCCACCGAAGTCGTTCAGCGTGCCATTGGTCTTCACTTCGATGATCCGGTTCGCGAGGCCGCTCACGAACTCGCGGTCGTGGGAGACGAAAATCAGCGTGCCGTCGAACTTGTCGAGCGCGATCTGCAGCGACTCGATCGACTCCATGTCCATGTGGTTGGTCGGCTCGTCCATCAGCAGCACGTTGTGGCGGCCCAGCATCAGCTTGCCCCAGATCATGCGGCCCTTCTCGCCGCCCGACAGCACCTTGACCGACTTGCGGATGTCGTCCGCATTGAACAGCAGCCGGCCGAGCGTGCCGCGCACCATCTGCTCGTCGTCGCCTTCCTTGCGGTACTGGTCGATCCAGTCCATCAGCGTGACGTCGCTCGGAAACTCTTCGTACGTGTCCTGCGGCATGTAGCCGACGTTGGCGTTTTCCGCCCACTTCACCGTGCCGTGGTCGAGTTGCAGATTGCCCAGCAGCGAGCGCAGCAGCGTGGTCTTGCCCGCGCCGTTCTCGCCGATGATCGCGATGCGCTCGCCCGGCTGCACGCTGATGCTGAAGTTATTGAAGATCGAGCGCTCGTATTTCTTGGAGATGCTGTCGGCGACCACCGCGATGTTGTGCAGCTTCTTCTCGAACTCGAAGCGAATGAACGGGTTCTGCCGCGACGACGGCTTGAATTCCTCGATCTTGATCTTGTCGATCATCTTCAGACGGCTGGTGGCCTGGCGCGCCTTCGACTTGTTCGCCGAAAAGCGGCGCACGAAGTCCTGCAGATCGGCCACGCGCTCCTTCGCCTTCGCGTTGGCGGCCTGCTGACGCTCGCGCGCCTGCGTGCTGGCGAGCATGTAGTCGTCGTAGTTGCCCGGATAGACCTTCAGCGTGCCGTAGTCCATGTCGGCCATGTGCGTGCAGACCTGGTTCAGGAAGTGCCGGTCGTGCGAGATGATGATCATCGTCGAGTTGTACTGGTTGAGAACATCTTCCAGCCAACGGATCGAGTTGATGTCGAGGTTGTTGGTCGGCTCATCCAGCAGCAGCACGTCCGGCTTCGAGAACAGCGCCTGCGCGAGCAGCACGCGCAGCTTCCAGCCGGGCGCCACGTTGCTCATCGGGCCGTTGTGGTCTTCGATCGCGATGCCGATGCCGAGCAGCAGCTCGCCCGCGCGCGCTTCGGCCGTGTAGCCGTCGTACTCGGCGAACTTCGCTTCGAGTTCGGCCGCGTGCATGTAGTCGTCGTCGGTCGCGTCGGGGTTCGCGTAGATCGCGTCGCGCTCGGTCATCGCGGCCCACATTTCGGCGTGGCCCATCATCACGACGTCGAGCACGCGCACGTCTTCGTACGCGAACTGGTCCTGGCGCAGCTTGCCCAAGCGCACATTCGGCTCGAGCATCACGTTGCCCGAGCTCGGCTCGAGATCCGAACCCAGAATCTTCATGAAGGTGGATTTGCCGCAGCCGTTCGCACCGATCAGGCCATAGCGGTTCCCTCCCCCGAATTTGACCGAAATGTTCTCGAAGAGGGGCTTCGGCCCGAATTGCATGGTGATATTGGCAGTAGACAGCACAGCGCGTCCCTTTGAATGTGATATCGGCGAAAAACCGAATATTTTAGCAGGTTTAGAGATTTCAACCCGACAGTTGGTCCGGCGCGACCCGCCTCACCCGTTCGAGCCGCCGCGCGGCGTCTGCAGAATGTCGATGAAGGCCGAAAAATCCGCGTCGGCGAGCCCCATCGCGGCACCCAGTCGCAGCAATTGCTGGACCGTCGACGCGACCGGCATCGGCGTGCCGGTCTCGTAGGCGCTCCCCCGCCGCGCCGTCCGCCGCCCCGCCCGCTTCGCCGAAATCCGCCACCCGCCGCGCCAGCGCGCGCGTCGCGGCCGGCGGAATGCTCGAATGATCGACGATCCAGCCCATGCGGCGCGGCGCCGCGGGGCCGCCATCGAGCAGCCCCGCCGGGCCGAACACGATCTGCTCGACCGCCGCCGCGTCCGCTACGCACAGCAGAACCGCGTCGCAGCGCGCGGCCAGCTCGCGCGGCGTATCGACGACGTGCGCGCCCTCGGCCCGCAAGGCCTCGGCCTTGGCTCGCGTGCGGTTCCACACATGCACGCTATGACCCGCATGCAGCAGGTGCCGGATCATCGGCGCGCCCATCAGACCGGGCCGCAAAAACCAGTTTCCACGTTCGAACCTCGTCGGCTATCAGATTGAATGGCTTATGTTGCGTACAGATGATAGCGACCGCGCGCCGCGCTGAAGTCGCGCGATATCGGGCATGCGATGTGCAGTATCAATGGTTCGAGCGGCGAAGTCTGATCCGCCGCGCAGGCAATTGCGCTGGCGAGGACGCATATGTCCGTCGGACTGCGCGAACCGTTGCCTATACTTTTTTCCATGCGCGTTTCCGAGCAGCGTTTTACTGACCAGCGGCGCACACCAAGGAGGAACTCATGTCAGAACACGTTTACAAGAAGATCGAACTGACCGGTTCGTCGACGAAATCGATCGACGACGCGATCACCACCGCAATTGCCAAAGCGTCGGAAACGCTGCGCAATCTGCACTGGTTCGAGGTCACGGAAACGCGCGGCCAGATCGAGGACGGCAAGGTCGCGTACTGGCAGGTAACGCTGAAGGTCGGCCTGCGCATCGAGGACTGAGCGGCGACCGCACGACACGCTTGCCCGTTGCCACGCGCAAGCCGCAAACAGAAAAGCTGCGTCCAGGCTGGGCTGGACGCAGCTTTTTTTTCAACAACGGACCGCCCGATTTACTTCGGCAGCGACCCGTCGACACCCTCCACGTACCAGTTCAGGCGCTGCAGTTCCGCATCGGTCAGCGTCTTGCCTTCAGGCACCTTCACCGTGCCCGACTGATCCTTGATCGGGCCCGTGAACACGTCGCGCTTGCCGCTCGCGAGTTCGTCGCGCTTCGCGGCAACCTGCTTCTGCCCATCGGCCGGAATCGCCGCCGTGTTCAGGTCCTCGAGGTTGACGGCCTTCTGCGGAATGCCCCACCACACCGGATCGTTCTTCCACTTGCCGTCGAGCACCTGCTGGATCACCGCGCTGTAGTACACGCCCCAGTGCGCGACGACCGAGCCGAGATGCGCGTCAGGACCGAACTTCTTCATGTCCGAATCCCAGCCGAACGCGTGCACGTGCTTCTCCGACGCGGTCGCGAGCGTCGCGCTCGAATCGGTGTTCTGCAGCAGCACGTCGGCGCCCTGGCCGATCAGCGTTTCGGCGGCCTGCTTTTCCTTGCCCGGATCGAACCAGCTGTTGATCCAGATCACCTTCGTATGCACCTTCGGATTCACCGAGCGCGCGCCGAGCGTGAACGCGTTGATGTTGCGCACCACTTCCGGAATCGGCACCGACGCGACGAAGCCGAGCGTGTTGCTCTTCGTCACGTAGCCCGCGGCGACGCCGGCCAGGTACGCGCCCTGGTACATGCGCACGTCGTAGGTGCCGAAGTTCGGCGCCTTCTTGTAGCCGGTCGCGTGCAGGAAGATGGTGTCCGGGAAGTCCTTGGCGACCTTGAGCTGAAAATCCTGGTAGCCAAAGCTCGTGCCGAAGATGATCTTGTTGCCCTTGTTCGCGAGATCGCGGAACACGCGCTCGGAGTCGGCCGATTCGGGTACGTTCTCGACGCGCGTGATCTTGATCCTGTTGCCGAACTTCGCTTCGGCTTCCCGCGAGCCCTGGTCGTGCGCGAAGGTCCAGCCGGCATCGCCCGGATTGCCGAGATAGACGAACGCGACGCCCGGCACGTCTGCGGCCTGCGCGGTTTGCGCGAGCGGCGCGGCAAGTGCAAGCGACGCCGCGCCCCACGCGAAAGCGGTCAGCAGATTTCTTCTCTTCATGTTTTTTTCCCCTGTCGTAATGAGCGAATAGTTTGAGCGGATCGATAAAGAATCTGTGTCGCCGTCAGCCCGCCGAGAAAAACGGCTTGCCGAGCGACGCGGGCGCATTGAGCCGGATCGTGTTCGGATTGCGCGAGATCAGCGCGAGCACGACGATCGTCGCGACGTACGGCAGCATCGCGAGGAACTGCGTCGGCACCGGCACACCGATCGCCTGCGCATAGAACTGCAGCCCCGTCACCGCGCCGAACAGCAGCGAGCCGATCAGCAGTCGCCCAGGGCGCCACGTCGCGAACACCACGAGCGCGAGCGCGATCCAGCCACGGCCCGAGGTCAGGTTCTCCTGCCACAGGTGCAGATTGACGATCGAATAGTAGCCGCCGGCGAGCCCCGCCATGCCGCCGCCGAACGCGACCGCCCCATAGCGCACGCCGACCACCGGAAAGCCGACCGAGTGCGCGACCTGCGGCGATTCGCCGACCGAGCGCAGCACGAGTCCCGCGCGCGTGCGATAGAGGAACCAGCCGATCGCGGCGAACATCAGGAACGCGAGGTAATCGAGCGGCGTGAGGGTAAACAGCGCGGGGCCGAGCACCGGGATGTTCGACAGGCCGGGGATCGTCCACGTATCGATCGTCGCGCGCACCGCCGCCGACGTGTACGGCTTGCCGACGTACGCGGACAGCCCGATGCCGAAGATCGTCAGCGACAGGCCGGTCGCGACCTGGTTGGCGAGCATCGTCAGCGTGAGGAACGCGAACAGCAGCGACATCGCGAGACCGGCGCCGATCGCGGCGAGCACGCCGAGCCACGGGCTGCCGGTGATCGACGTGACCGCGTAGCCGCTGACGGCGCCCATCAGCATCATCCCTTCCACGCCAAGATTGAGTACGCCCGATTTTTCGGCGACGAGTTCGCCGGCGCCCGCGAACATGAGCGGGATCGCCGCGGTGATCGCGCTCGACGTGAGCGCGCTGGCTTGCTGGATATCCATATCGAGTCTGAAAGCGGATTAGCGAGCTTATTGGCAAACTTAACGAACCACTGCTGCGGCCGAGCGGCGCCGCACGCGGTAGTTCACGAACAGGTCGGCGCCGAGCAGGCAGAACAGCAGCAGGCCCTGGAACACGCCCGAGAGCGCCTGCGGCAATTGCATCGAGGTCTGCACCGCTTCGCCGCCGAGATACAGCAACGCCATCAGCAGACTGGCGAGCACGATGCCGAGCGGATGCAGCCTGCCGACGAACACGACGATGATTGCGGTGAAGCCGTAGCCCGGCGACCACGTCGCCTGCAACTGGCCGATCGGACCGGCAATTTCGCCCATACCGGCGAGGCCCGCGAGGCCGCCGCTAATCAGCAGCGACGTCCAGATCGTCTTCTTGTCGGAGAAACCGGCGTAGCGCGCGGCGAGCGGCGCAAGTCCGCCGACGTTCATCCGGTAGCCCGCGAAGCTCTTGCGCATGAACAGCCAGACGAGCGGAATCGCGATCAGCGTGAGGAACACGGACGCATTCAGGCGCGTGCCACGCAGAAATTTCCAATGCCAGTCGCCGTACAGCGTGGGAAACAGCGCGTCGCCGCTGAACATCTCCGACAGCGGGAAGTTCATGCCCTGCGGATCGCGCCACGGGCCGCTCACGAGATAGATCAGCAGTTGCGTCGCGACGTACGTGAGCATCAGGCTCACGAGAATCTCGTTGGTATTGAAGCGGCTCTTCAGAAACGCGGGAATCGCGGCCCACGCCATGCCGCCGAGAACGCCGGCCGCCATCATCGTCGGCAGGATCCACCAGCCGCTCGCCTGATCGAAATAGATCGCGACGCCGCTTGCCGCGATGCCGCCGAGCAGCATCTGCCCTTCGGCGCCGATGTTCCACACGTTCGCGCGATAGCCGATCGCGAGACCGAGGCCGATCAGGCACAACGGCGACGCCTTCAGCAGCAGCTCCGACCAGCCGTTGATGCTCGACAGCGGCTCGATGAAGAACCCGTGCATCGCCTGCCACGGGTCGCGGCCGACGAGGCCGAAGATCAGGAAGCCGATCGTGAGCGTCAACAACGCGGCGATCAGCGGCACGGCGAGCTGCATCGTGCGCGACGGCGACGTGCGGGCTTCGAGTCGATAGGGAAGCATCATGGGTAGCGTCTATTTGTTCGGGTTCTGTTCTTCAGGGTCCGCATTCGCGTGCGTGGTTAGCGTCCTGGCGTGGCCGGCGGGCAACGCCTCGCCTCATGCATGCGCCGGCTGATCCGCCGCGGGCGCAGCGCCCTCGCGATCGCCGAACAGCCCCGCCATCCAGCGGCCGATTTCCTCGGCGTTGGTCGCACCGGTCGCGCGCACCGGCGACAGCCGCCCACCCGCGAGCACCGCGAGGCGATCGCAGATATCGAACAGCTCTTCCAGTTCCTCCGAGATCACCAGAATCGCAACGCCGCGCGCCGACAGATCGAGCAGTTGCTGACGGATGAACGCCGACGCGCCGACATCGACGCCCCACGTCGGCTGCGCGACCACGAGCACCTTCGGCGCCTGCAAAATCTCGCGGCCCATGATGTATTTCTGCAGATTGCCGCCCGAGAGACTTTGCGCGAGCGCGTCGGGGCCGCCGCAGCGCACGTCGAACGCGTCGATGCAGCGCTTCGCGAACGCGCGCATCGCGCCCGTTTTGATCCAGCCCGAGTTGACCATGCTCTGCCGGTGCGCGGTGAGCAGCGCGTTGTCGGCGAGGCTCATCGCCGGCACCGCGCCGCGGCCGAGCCGCTCTTCGGGCACGAAGCCGAAGCCGAGCGCGCGGCGCCCGCCCGCGCCGAGGCGAGCGGCCGGTTTGCCGCAGATCGTGATCGTGTCGGCCGGCAGGCTGCGTTTTTCAGCGCGCTTCTCGCCGGACAACGCCGCGAGCAGTTCCGCCTGCCCGTTGCCCGACACACCGGCAATGCCGAAGATCTCACCCGCATGCACGCTGAACGACACGTCGCGCAACGAGGTGCCGAACGGATCGTCGCTCGCGACCGACAACTGCCTGACGTCGAGCAGCACCGCGCCCGGCTTGTGCTCGCGCCGCGTGTAGTCCGGCAGCGAGTGGCCGACCATCAACTGCGCGAGCGACGCATGCGTCTCGTTCTTCGGCGTCACATGGCCGGTCACGCGACCGCCGCGCATCACCGTCGCGGTGTCGCACAACTCCTGGATTTCGTCGAGCTTGTGGCTGATGTAGAGGATGCTGCAGCCTTCGGCCGCGAGCCGGCGCAGCGTCGTGAAGAGCTTGCGGACCGCCTGCGGCGTCAGCACCGAGGTCGGTTCGTCCATGATCAACAGACGCGGATTCTGCAGCAGGCAGCGCACGATTTCGACACGCTGCCGCTCGCCGACGGTGAGGCTGTGGACATGCCGCTGCGGATCGATGTCGAGCCCGTAGTCGGCCGATACCTCGCGAATGCGTTTGGCCAACGTCTTCAGATCGAACGGTTCGTCGAGCGCGAGCGCGATGTTTTCGCCGACCGTCAGCGTCTCGAACAGCGAGAAGTGCTGGAACACCATGCCGACGCCGAGCTTGCGGGCGGCCGCCGGACTCGCGATATCGACCGTCTCGCCTTCCCAACGGATCTCGCCGGCGTCGGGTCGCACGGCGCCGTAGATGATCTTCATCAGCGTGCTCTTGCCCGCGCCGTTCTCGCCGAGTACCGCGTGGATTTCGCCGGGCGCGACGACGAGCGTGACATCGTCGTTGGCGCGCACGGCCGGGTACTGCTTCGTGATGCCCGTCAGCGCGAGCCGAGGCACCGCCTGGCCGGTGAGTTGCGCGTCGTCGCTAAGTGGAGTGTTGCTCATGAGATTCCGTAGTGCGTTCGTGACGCTGCTTGCCGCCTGCTTGCCGCCAGATTGCCGCCAGATTGCGGACTATCGGTCCGCCCCGCCGACGGGCGATCCGTCACCACAACCGGATGACAATACCTAATTCGCCCCACTCAGTCGAGTTGACAAAATTCCCGCAAACCCCCGCCGCTGCAAGCTCTGCGGGTATGTCACCCTTGACGCCGTTTTTCATCCATATTAAAACGCATATACCCCAACGTCAGTTCGATCAGCCAGTACGTATATTCGGAGAATCCATGAGCCAGCAACGCGAGGCGATCGACACGTACCTGCTGCGCGTGTTGCACACGCTACTGATGGAGCGCAGCGTCACCCGCGCCGCCGTCAAACTGAATCAGTCCCAACCCGCCATCAGCGCGGCTCTGCGCCGTCTGCGCGACATCACCGGCGACCCGCTGCTGGTGCGCGGCAAGTCCGGCATGGTGCCGACCGAGTACGGTCTGCGCCTGCTCGAACCGGTGCAGAACGCGCTGCGCGAAATCGAGCGCATCAAGTTCCAGCAGCACAATTTCGATCCGGCCACGTCGATCCGCTGCTACCGGATCGGCTGTCCTGACTACCTGAACGTCCTGTTCGTGCCGACGGTCGTCGAGCGTTTCCGCCAGGCCGCGCCGAACGCGACGCTCGAATTCCATTCGCTCGGCCCTGCGTTCGACTACGAACTCGCGCTCGAGGACGGCAAGCTCGACATCGTGGTCGGCAACTGGCCGGAGCCGCCCGAGCAGTTGCATCTGTCGAACCTGTTCGTCGATCAGATCGTCTGCCTGATGAGCAACGCGCATCCGTTCGCCAAACGCGGCGGGCTCACGCTCGACCAGTACCTGAACGCGCCACATCTCGCGCCGACGCCGTATTCGGTCGGCCAGCGCGGCGCGATCGACGTGCATCTCGCGCGCGAGCGGCTCAAGCGCCATGTGGTCGTCACGTTGCCCTACTTCAATCTCGCGCCGTACGTGCTGATCAAGTCCGATCTGATCTTCACGACGACGCGCCTCTTTGCCGACTACTACGCGAAGTTCCTGCCGCTGACCGTGGTGGCCGCGCCGCTCGACTTTCCGCCGATGCAGTACTACCAGTTGTGGCACGAGCGCGTGCATTACTCCGACGAAGTGCGCTGGCTGCGCGGCCTGGTTGGCGAGGCGACCCGGACCTTGATCGACAAGTCCTGACGCCGCCTGCGACGCCGATCGCGCCGGGCGCCACCGCTCACGGATCAGCGACTCGCGGCTTGCGCGCGGCGCGAGTGCCACCCGTTCCGCTCGAACTCAAGCCGACGCCTCGTAAAGCTGCCGCGCGAGCGCGTTATGCCGCTCGAGCACCGGCCCGAGTTCGAGCGTCGCCAACTGCCCATTCTCCACCACCACCTTGCCGTCGATCACGCTATAGCTGACCTGCGACGGCGCGCAGAATACCAGAGCCGCCACCGGATCGTGCAGCGCGCCGGCAAAATGCGGTTCACGCAGATCGAACGCGACAAAATCCGCAGCCATGCCGGGCGCGAGCGCGCCGATGTCGTCGCGATTGAGCACGCGCGCACCACCCAGGGTCGCGATTTCGAGCGCCTCGCGTGCGGTCATCGCATCGGGCCCAAAACCGACGCGCTGCAGCAACAGCGCCTGGCGCACTTCGCCGATCATCTGCGCACCGTCGTTCGACGCCGAACCGTCGACGCCGAGCCCGACCGGCACGCCCGCGAGCCGCATTCGCTTGATCGGCGCGATGCCCGACGCGAGCCGCATGTTCGAGCACGGACAGTGCGCGACGCCGGTGCCGGTGCGCGCGAACAGCGCGATGCCCGCGTCGTCGAGTTGCACGCAGTGCGCATGCCATACGTCATGGCCGACCCAGCCGAGATCGTGCGCATACTCGGCCGGCGTCATGCCGAACTTCTCGCGGCTGTACTCGACGTCGTTGAGGTTCTCAGCCAGATGCGTATGCAGCGACACGCCGTACTGGCGCGCGAGCGCCGCCGATTCGCGCATCAGGTCGCGGCTCACCGAAAACGGCGAACACGGCGCCACGACGACGCGCAGCATGGAGTAGCGCCCATCGTCGTGATACGTCTCGATCAGACGCTGCGTGTCCTTCAGGATGTCCGCTTCGCGCTCGACCATCGAATCGGGCGGCAGGCCGCCGTCCTTGCGTCCCACGCTCATGCTGCCGCGCGCCGCATGAAAGCGCATGCCGATTCGGCGCGCGGCCGCGATGCTGTCGTCGAGACGGCTGCCGTTCGGATAGATATACAGATGGTCGCTCGACGTCGTGCAGCCCGACAGCAGCAGCTCGGCCATCGCGGTCAGCGTCGATACTTCGATCATGTCAGGCGTGAGGTTCGCCCACACCTTGTACAGGTTCGTGAGCCAGCCGAACAACTCGGCGTTCTGCGCGGCGGGAATCGCGCGCGTGAGGCTCTGGTACATGTGGTGATGCGTGTTGACGAGGCCCGGAATCACGAGATGGCCGTGCAGGTCGAGTACCTGGTCGGCCGTTTGCGGCAGTTGCGCGGTCGATCCGACCGCGACGATCCGGTTGTCCTCGATGTACAGCCCGGCGTCGCGCAGTTCGCGCCGCTCGTCATCCATCGTGACCAGCACGTCCGCGTGCTTCACGAGCATCGTTTTACCGGGTTGTTTCAGTGCTTCATTCATCGTCATTCGTCTGTCCGCCTGATTGCCTGCATGCAAAGCCGTTCCGAACGCGATGCGGCGGCACGCCACCGTGCCGTCGCGTTCCGTTGAACGCCATTGGCCCGGTTACCCAGCGTGAGTCGCCGTCTTCGGGGTTCTCGTGCCAAAGGCCTGCCTTTGCACGGGTGTGTCGCGCCGCCACCTCGCGCGAACCGGATCGGGTTCGCGTGGGTCGCGCCGCACAGCGCTTACCTTCGGTAGCCAAAATCCCGCTGACAACCCGCGCGGTTGCGATACCCAACTTCACTCCGCCAATATAGTGGTGCATTTTTGGCGCCGGTACGATCGGCCGATGAGCCGGCGCGGCTTTCGTCTGGCTGTCCATCATGCGCGAACTATTATCTTTCCTATCGCTCGCGCTCGGGACAGAGCATCCTTTCTACAATGGCTGCCACGGCGCTCGCTTCGATTCGCCGACGGGTATGTAGCCACTGACGTGGAGCCTCGATCCGCCGCAAACGTAATGGATCGGGCCGCCGCCGACACCTCGCATTCACACAAGGACAATTGCGAATGGGCAAGCTCACTACCCACGTGCTCGACACCGCGAACGGCCGTCCCGGCGCAGGCATCAAGGTCGAACTCTTCGCGCTCGCGGGCGACACGCGCCGCGCGCTCAAAACCACTGTCACCAATCACGACGGCCGCTGCGACGAGCCGCTGCTCGAAGGCGACGCGCTCGTCGCGGGCGAGTACGAACTCGTGTTCGGCGCGGGCGACTACTTCGCCTCGCTCGGCACGAAGGTGCCGGAACCCCGCTTCGTCGATCGCGTCGTGCTGCGCTTCGGCGTCGCCGATGCCGACGCACACTATCACGTGCCGCTGCTGGTGTCGCCGTTTTCGTACAGCACGTATCGGGGCAGCTAGCGCGCCGCGCCCGACCGGGACAAGCAGGCACTACCAGGCACAAGCGCCCCGCGATACCCATAACAACCCGCGAGCTGCGTCTTTTATCCCGCAGTCGGCGCGATGACCGACGACGTCGACCGTCATCGCGCGCGCAACGAATCAGAAGTGGAGGAGTTTCATGGAAGGCTTTATCACCGACTGGTTGAACCTCGCGATTCGCTGGTTCCACGTCATCGTCGCCATTGCATGGATCGGCGAATCGTTTTATTTCGTCGCGCTCGACAACAGCCTGAAGCCGCCGACCGATCCGAACCAGCGCCGTCGCGGCGTGTTCGGCGAGTTGTGGCACGTGCACGGCGGCGGCTTCTACAACATGCAGAAGTACACGGTCGCGCCGCCCGAAATGCCCGAAGACCTGCACTGGTCGAAATGGCCTTCGTACACGACGTGGCTGTCGGGCTTCGGTCTCTTTACCGTGCTGTATCTGTTCTCGCCGAGCACCTACCTGATCGACAAAAACGTGCTCGACATGGGTCCGGTGGTCGCCGTCGCCTCGGCGATCGGTTTCCTCGCGGCCGGCTGGATCGTCTACGACTCGCTGTGCCGTATTCTCGGCACGCGCGACAAACTTCTCGGCATCTGCGTCGGCGTTTATGTGCTGATCGCGGCGTATCTCGCCTGCCATATCTTCGCGGGCCGCGCGGCGTATCTGATCATGGGCGCGATGCTCGCGACGATCATGTCGGCCAACGTGTTCTTCGTGATCATTCCGGGTCAACGCAAGATGGTCGACGCGATGCTGAAGGGCGACACGCCGAACCCGATCTACGGTAAGCGCGGCAAGCAGCGCTCGGTGCACAACACGTATTTCACGCTGCCGGTCGTGTTCGCGATGCTGTCGAACCACTACGCGATGACCTACACGCATCCGTACAACTGGGCGGTGCTCGTCGTCATCATGCTGGCCGGTGCGCTGATCCGTCAGTTCTTCGTGATGCGCCATCGCGGCCAGGTGTTGTGGTATCTGCCGCTCGTCGGCGTCGCGCTGATGTGCACGGCACTCGTGTGGACCATGCCGCGTCCGGTGGTGCCGCAGGCGCAGGCCGCCAACGCGCCGGCGCTGAAGGTCGCCGACATCGCGCCGGTGCTGCAGCAGCGCTGCGTGGCCTGCCACTCCGCGCATCCGACGATGATGGGCAGCGCGCCCGCCGGCGTGCTGATGGATACGCCCGACGAAATTTCGCAGAACGCGCAACGCATTTATCAGCAGGCGGTCACGTTGAAGGCGATGCCGCTCGGCAACGTCACGCATATGACCGACGACGAGCGGATGAAGATCGCCGCGTGGTTCGAGGGTGGCGCGGCGAAGTAAGGACGTCTGTCCGGATCACGGAACCGGTGCCGAGGCAGAGGCTGAAATGTGAAGCGGGCTTGTCACGTGAGCGGCAAGCCCGCTGTTGTTTTGGGATGGCGACGGGTGCAGTCAACCGGATCGGCATTTTTCATTTTGTAGCCCTTGGGCGACAAAATCCGCAAATCCACCGGAATTGTAGCCCTTGAGACACAAAACAAATTAGTGTTTTGTACCCCTTGAGCTACAATTAATCTCAGATTCGCCGAATTTGACGCCCTGAGGCTACAAATGACCAACCTCGCCGATGTCTCGGACATGCTCAAAGCCGTACGACGAGACAGCAAACTATCGCAGGAAGACCTGGCGCGCCGCGCGGGCGTTGCCCGCACGACCGTCGCACGGATGGAAACGCTCGCCAAAAACGATATGAGCGTGTCCGTGCTCGTGCGCCTGCTCGAAGCCGCCGGTTACGATCTCAAGTTCGTCGCGCACGGGCACGGCCGCACGCTTGAGGACATCCTCGCCGAACAGCGCAGCCCGGATGCGCAGCCATGAAGCTCGACGTTCAGGTACTAGGCAAGCACGTTGCCACGCTGTTTCGCGAGCGCGATGACTATGTCCTCAAATACAACGTCGATGCGAGCGCGGCCGACTTCGTCAGTCTGACGATGCCGGTGCGCGAAGAGGCCTGGCGCTGGCCGCGCGACCTGCATCCGTTTTTCCGGCAGAACCTGCCCGAGGGCTATCTACTGAATCTGATCCGCGAGCAATTCGGGCCGTTGCTGGACGGAACCGATCTCTCGTTGCTCGCCGTGGTGGGTTCGATGGGGATTGGTCGGGTCACTGTCACGCCCGAAGGTGTCGCGCCGGGCACGGAACTCCAGGCGCTCGACGTCCAGCACATCCTGCACGGCGACAACACCGCCGAACATTTCGCGCAACTCGTACGTGAATACGCGCGAGCGGCTATTTCGGGCGTCGTGCCGAAGTTCATCGCGCCAGAGGCGCAGCCGTCTGCTGCGTCACCGCCGTTGCAGCTCGGTAAGCCGACGATTCGAACGAGCCGTCACATCGTCAAAGGTTCGGACGACAACACGCCCTTTCTCGGCTTCAACGAGTTCTATTCGATGCGCGTGCTGGAGCGGCTTGGGGTTGCGTCCGTTGCGCGCACGCAGATGTCGGACGATGGCCGCGCACTGATCGTCGAGCGCTTCGATGTGGACGCGCAAGGACTGCCGGCGTACGGGGTGGAAGACCTGTGCGGCCTGCTCGGTTTGCCGCCGCACGAAAAATACAATTCGACCAGCGAGAAAATGCTCAACGCGGCAAGAGCCTATCTGCTCGATCGCGACACCACGCGGATGCAACTCCAGCAGCTCGGCTGGCATCTGCTGACCAACTACGTCGTGCGCAATGCGGACTGTCACACCAAGAACGTCGCACTGTTCTATACGTCGGTCGACGATGTCGCGTTCACGCCCGTCTACGATGTCGTGACGACGCAGGCTTATCCGCGCTTCGCAGCCAATCCGCCCGGCTTGCCTGTTGACGGCCGGAAGACCTGGGCAGCCGGTAAAACGCTGGAACGATTTTTCAACACGCGCATGGGCATCGCTCCGCGCCAATATGCGCAGATGATCGAAGCGCTGTGCGATTCGGCTGTCGAGGTCGGCCATGAGTTGATCGAAGCAGCACGCAACGAACCGCAGTGGCGCACGGTCGCGAAACAGATGCTGCACGCGTGGGACGACGGCATGACATCGCTGCGCTCGCCAAAGAAAAGCGTGCAATTCAGGGGGCTCAAGCCGGCGATCGAAGCAGCGGGATTTTCGGCGCCTGAGCCGCCCGAACGGTCAAGGGAAGTCATCGGGCATTCGCCGCTGCTCGGCAAGCGCAAGTGATCGCCATCCATGCAAAAAAGCCCACGACGTAACGCACGTCGCGGGCCTGTTCTTCGAACCGCAACGCTGCCGGCGACCCGGCAGCAGCAACGCCATCAAACCGCCACCGCGCTCAACGCATCTTCCGTGAGCCACAGCGACTCCGCCAGATCCTGCTCGTTCAGATTGAGCCCCTCGCCGCCACGATCGACGACGATAAAGTCGCTCGTCTCGCCCAATGCGATCAGCGGATGGTGCCACACGCCTTTCGCGTAGTTGACGCCCTGCCAGCCACTGGTGACGAACGCGCGGATCTTCTTCGTGTCGAGTGCGCCCGCGGGCGCGACGACGACCAGATACGGCTTGTCGTTGAGCGGCACGAACGCCTGGCTGCCAAGCGGATGACGCTCGAGCATCTTCACTTCGAACGGCAGCGTGCGCGGCTGGCCACGAAACAGATTGACGAGCGTGCGGCCGTGCTCGTCGGTCACGTCGACCTTCGCGAGGTCGTGATAGCGGATCGTCGTGCCGAGGTTGATCGGAATCTGCTTCGCGCCTTCGAGTTCGATCACGTCGCCGAATGCGGCGAACGCCGCTTTCGTCAGCGGTTCGATGGCGAGCGTTTTCATTCGAGCGTACCCCACAGACGCAGACGCGACACGCCGCCGTCCGGATAGATGTTGAAGCGCACATGCGTAACGGGCCCGAGCGCCGCGATCTCGCTCTCGAAGAAATGCTGCTTGTCCATCTGCAATTTCTGTTCGCCGAGCAGCACCGGCCAGAACATCGCCTGCGTGACGAGCGAGCTGTCGGTGCCGCCCTTTACGTACGCGGCCTGGATCGAGCAGCGATCCGGATAATTGCCCTTGAAGTGTGCGGTGTCGACTTCGATCTTGCGGATCACGCCCGGCTGCGCGAGCGCGATGATCGCCCAGTCGTTGCCCGGCTCGCGACGACGACGCGTTTCCCAGCCGTCGCCCATATTCACGCCGCGACCCGGCATCAGCAGCGTCGAGGCCGCGCCGAAGTGCTGGTTGTTCGCGCCGACCAGATACGCGCCGTTTTCCATCGCCGCGAGATCGAACTGCTCGGTGCGGCTCGCGCCGCCCCAGTCGACCTGCGGCTGACCGTAAACACGCAGACGCGCGATGCCGCCGTCCGGATAGATGTTCACGCGCAGATGCGTGTACGCGCTCGCGTCGCCGACTTCGAGGTAGTGGTGGCTATTGCCCTGCAACGTGGTCGACGGCACGATCTCGGTCCATTGCGTCGCCTGATTCGGCTCGCCATCCGCAACGCGCGCCGCTTCCACCGACGCCGCCGGCGGGAAGTTGCCGGTGAAGTGGCTCGTGTCGAGGTCGAGTCCCTTGATCACGCCGGGCCGCGCGAGCTTGACGATGCACCAGTCGTAGCCGGTCGTGCGCTTGCGACGCGTTTCCCAGCCGTCCATCCACTTGCCGTTGTCGTCGTACTTGCCCGGAATGAAGACGGCCGGTTCCGGATTCAGCATGCGGTCCTTCGGCGCGAAGAATTCGTCGCTGGCCTCGAGCGCCTGCGCGCCCAGACGCGGGTCCGCCAGGTTCACGTAACGGCGCGTGAATTCCGGTGCGTTGGGGTCGAGAATCGGAGTTGCCATCTTTGTCGTCCTTGAGATCGATTGGTGCGGGAAAAACGTTACGGCTCGCTGTGTGACGCGGTGCGCGTCACGCGCCGATCAGGTCGTCGAGCCGCAAACGTGCAATGCGATAGATCTGATCGAGGCTCGCGCGCAGTTCGTCGGCGCGGCTGTTGTTCACGCGCGATTCGAAGTCCGCGATGATGCCGTGGCGGTCGTAGCCGCGCACCGCGAGAATGAACGGAAAACCGAATTTCTCGCGATACGCGTGATTGAGCGCATGCAGCTTGTCGAACTCCTCCTGCGTGCATTGCGCGAGACCCGCGCCGCTTTGCTCGCGCGTCGACTCGGCGGTCAGCTCGCCGCGCACCGCGGCCTTGCCGGCCAGCTCCGGGTGCGCGTTGATCAGCGCAAGCTGCTTCTCCTCGCCCGAGGTTTCGACGATCTGCGACATCCTGCGATGCAGCTCGTCGATGCTCGCGAACGGCCGCTCCCGCGCCGCAATCTCCGCGACCCACGGCGAGTGCTCGAAGATGCCCGACAGCGCCGCGACGAACGCGTCGGTCGAGATACTGTTGAGTTGGTCCAGGGTGTATTGCATCGCCTTCATGCCGCAGCCTCGCGGCTGTCTTGCTGGTAAGGATGAGTTTCGTGCCAGTGCCGCGCGATATCGACGCGCCGCGACACCCACACGCGATCGTGCTGTTCGATGTGGTCGAGAAAGCGCTGCAGCGCCCGGAAACGCCCCGGCCGCCCGAGCAGCCGGCAGTGCATGCCGATCGACAGCATCTTCGGCACTTCGTCGCCTTCTTCGTACAGCACGTCGAATGCGTCGCGCAGGTAGGTGAAGAAGTGGTCCGCGGTGTTGAAGCCTTGCGGGGTGGCGAAGCGCATGTCGTTGGTGTCGAGCGTGTACGGCACGATCAGTTGCGGCACGGTCTTGCCACCCGATACCTCGACGTCCATCCAGAACGGCAGGTCGTCGCCGTAGTAATCGGAGTCGTACAGGAAGCCGCCGTATTCGGCGACCAGCCGATGAGTGTTCGGACTGTCGCGGCCGGTGTACCAGCCGAGCGGCCGCACGCCGGTCACGCGCTCGATCGCCTCCATGCCGAGGCGCATGTGCTGCGCTTCCTGCTCCGGCGACATGTCCTGATAGTGAATCCAGCGATAGCCGTGGCACGCGATCTCATGCCCGAGTTCGACGAACGCTTGCGCGACTTCCGGATGCCGCTCGATCGCCATGCCGACGCCGAACACCGTCAGCGGCAGGTCGCGCCTTTCGAATTCGCGCAGGATGCGCCACACGCCAGCGCGCGAGCCGTATTCGTAGATCGACTCCATGCTCATGTGCCGCGCCGGATACGCCGCCGCGCCCACGATCTCCGACAGGAACTGCTCGGAACCGGGATCGCCGTGCAGCACGCAGTTTTCGCCGCCCTCTTCGTAATTGAGGACGAATTGCACCGCAACGCGCGCTCGCCCCGGCCAGTTCGGATGCACCGGGTGGCGGCCGTAGCCGATCAGATCGCGTGGGTAGTTCGGGTCGAGTGGCATGGTTTGACGGATGCGTAGTGACGGGACCAGGAATGCGCGTGAACGCGGTTCGAAACCCCTCGGCAACGGTGCGGGGTTCACACGTGTAGCCACGCAACAGGTGGATTCAGCGGCTGCCGAAACCGCAGCGCCGAGTTGACCCAGTGTAGCGAAAACACCCCGGTGCGCCCATACAGCCGGGCAGATAGTGCGTGTTACAGCGAGTGTATGTGCGTGTCCGCCGATTCGGCGTTTACCCGCAGCGGACCCGGGCTGAACGACGCGAGCGCGCCGTCGTAGCGCTTCGCGAGCGGCCGCGCGTAGTCGCCGCGCTTGGCCGTCGCGAGACGCAGCGTCACCAGCGCCTCGGTCCATTTGACGGCCGCCGTCACGCCTTCGATCACCGGCGCGCCGAGCGCATCCTCGATCTCCGCGCACAGCTCGGCCATGCCCGCGCAGCCGAGCACGATCGCGTCCGAGCCGTCCTCGGCGAGCGCGCGACGGCATTCGTCGAGGATGATGCGGCGCGCCGCCGAGCCCGGCGTGTCGAGATCGAGCACGGCGACGTCGGTCGCACGCACGTTGCGGCAGAAGCGCTTCATGCCGTAGCGCTCGGCCAGATGCCAGGCCATGCCGCAGGTGCGCGCGAGCGTCGTCACGACCGAAAAGCCCGGCGCGAGCACGCTCGCCGCGTGCATCGCCGCCTCGGCGATGCCGATGACCGGACCGCGCGCCAACTCGCGGGCCGCATAGAGACCGGGGTCGCCGAAGCACGCGATCACGTAGCCGTCGCAGCCGTCCAGTTCGCCGGCCGCGACTTCGGCGAGCAGACCGGGCGTGGCGAGCGCTTCGTCGTAATAGCCCTCGATCGACGGCGGCCCCATCGTCGGATTGACGGCGATCACTTCGGTGCCGGGCGCGGCGACGTCGCGCGCGCAGCGCCCCATCGCCTCGGTCATGCGGCGCGTCGTGTTCGGATTGATCAGTTTGATACGCATGGCGACTCCTGTTCGACTCGTGATTGCAGCGGCGAAATCTTGCGCAAAGCCTCGAAACTCAGCGTGCGAGCATCCGGTAAAACAGCGCGCCGAGTCCCGCGCCGATGAACCACGAGAAATTCGCGCAGCCGTCGAGCCCCGGCACCATCACGCAGATCACCGCGATCAGCGCGGCCGGCAGCAACGCGGCGACCGCGCGATAGTTGACGCCGTTGCGATACCAGTACGAGCCGCTCGACGCGACCGTGTACAGATCGTCGAGCACGATCTTCTGACGCTTCACGAGGTAGAAGTCGACGATCAGGACGCCGTACAAAGGTCCGATGAAGCTGCCGAGCACGTCGAGCGTGTAGTGGATCACGGCCGGATTGTTGAACAGGTTCCACGGCGTGATGAACACCGACGCGACCGCCGCGAGCATACCGCCCGCGCGCCAGCTGATCAGACGCGGTGCAACGTTCGAGAAGTCGAAGGCCGGCGACACGAAGTTCGCGACGATGTTGATGCCGATCGTCGCGATCGTGAAGGTCAGCGCGCCGAGAATCACGGCCATCGGATAGTCGATGCGGCCCACCGTCTCGACCGGATCCGTGATCAGTTCGCCGAACACCGGCAGCGTGGCCGCGGTCGTGATCACCGTGACGAGCGAGAACGCGAGGAAGTTGACCGGCAGACCCCAGAAGTTGCCGCGCTTGACGCTGCGAAAGCTCCTGCCGTAGCGCGAGAAGTCACCGAAATTCAGCATCGGTCCCGAGAAGTACGACACCACCAGCGAGGTCGCCGTGATCATCACCGGTAGCACTTCCATGCCGTGATATTTGACGCCGCCGAGGTTGATGCCGATGTTGCGCCAACCTGCGCGATACACCATGTAGCCGGCAAGAATGAACATCACGACGTAGACGGCTGGCCCGGCGAAGTCGATGAACTTCTTGATGGTCTCCATGCCGTGCCAGAACACCAGCGCCTGCAGTACCCACAGCAGCATGAAGCCCGCCCAGCCGAGCGTCGACAGACCGAACAGACCATGCCGATGCACGTCCGCATACGGCAGCAGTTGCGGCACGAACTTCAGCACGACGATCACGAGCGCGCTCGACGCGAGATAGGTCTGGATGCCGTACCACGCGACCGCGATCAGGCCGCGAATTACTGCGGGGACATTCGCGCCGAGCACGCCGAAGGTCGCGCGACACGCGACCGGATACGGCACGCCGTTCAGCTGGCTCGGCTTCGCGATCAGGTTGCACAGCACGTTCACGAGCGTGATGCCGACGAGCAACGCGACCAGCACCTGCCAGCTCGTCAGGCCGAGCGCGAACAGACTCCCCGCGAATACATAGCCACCCACGCTATGCACGTCCGACATCCAGAACGCGAAGATGTTGTACGCGCTCCAGTTCTGCGCGCGCAGCGGCGCGAGGTCCTCGTTGTAGAGCCGCTCGCTGTAGCCGGCCGGCATCGACGGATCGGTTTGAGCCGTGCCGTCCGGATAGTTGGAGATGGGGTGACTGCCTGGCGCTGCACTGAACTGAGCCATGATTCCTCCTTTGGATAGGGACCGTCGAAAGAGCATCGACGGACACTGCATCGGCCATGCCAGTTGCTCGCTTCTCGTCCCGCGAGGGTCGAAGAAGTCGGCGTCGTGGTCCCGGACCGTGCCGCGCGTGTCTCCGTACTGACGTACTTGTGGTTGTCGCATCGCCAGCCGCCGCGGATTTCCGGCGATGCGTCGCTACCTGAAAGTCCGTCGTCTCGCGACGGACATGCGTGTTCAGGCCGGCGGCGCTCACGCGAGGCCGCCTGGCCGTGCATATGTCGGTTCAGTTCAATTCAGTGCGGCGCGCACCACCAACGGGCGCTCGCCTGCTGCTTGCCTCAGCCTGGGGTGCAGTCGGCTTCGGCTCTTTACGTGGACGCTTCTTTCGGCGCGAGCGCGCCGAATACTTCATGCAGATCCGCTGCCCCGCGCGCGGGGCGCTCCAGCATCTTCAACTCGACGCTTTGCAGATGGCGCGACATCAGCGCGGCCGCCTGCTTCGCATCGCCGGCGTCGAGCGCGGCGAGAATCGCTTCGTGGTCCTCGAACGAGCACGGGCTGCGTCCGAGCGATTCGTACAGCGCGGAAATCAGCGTGGAACGCGCGACCAGCCCGTTCAGGCAATCGCACAACACTGAGTTGCCGGTCAGGTTCGCGAGCTCCGTATGAAACTCGCCCGACAAGCGGATCCATGCCGGAAAATCCCGCGTTTCGAATGCCTTGCGTTCCCGGCCGATCATGCCGCCGATGTTCTTCAAACGCCGCATGCCGTGTCCGCTGCAGATCTTTTCGACGACGGCCAGCTCGATGATGCGGCGCATTTCGAACACCTCGTGCACCTCCTGCAGCGACGGACTCGCGACAAACGCGCCACGATTCGGCTCGAGATCGACGAGGCGCTCACCCGCCAGCTGCGACAGCGCCTGGCGGATCGGGCCGCGCTTCACACCGAATACTTCGCATAGCTGAGCTTCGGTGAGCTTCGCGCCGGGTGCCAGCCGGTGCTCGAGGATCGCCGCGCGGATGCGTTCGGCGATTGCTTCGGGCTTCGAACTGTTCGCGACGGATTCGGTGTCGGACATGATTGGCGTCTCGGTATGTTGGTCATCATAGGACGGACACAAATATTGTCAACAATTTTTGCGTCTATTTTCGACAGTTTTCGTGCTGCGTTGCGTCAGCAGAAGCCCTGTGAACCAAGGTGTGCGGCTGTCTGGGCGGGAATCTTACCCGGTTTTGACAATGCCACGATGAGTACTGGCAGCCAGTTTTTGTCAACAAAAACTGAAAACCTTGGCGGTGGGTGTGGAAGGTGGTGAGTGTGCAAATACCGACAGTTAGTTGCGTTACTGACGCAAAAAAAGCGGGCGATCCGCCCCCTCCGCCCCGCTTATGGCGGCTTCAGCCAATGCTCGGATAGCCCGACGCCGTCAGCCTGAAGCCATGCGCATTGGCGACCAGATGCGCGTCCGCGCCGACCGGCAGCGTCACCATGTTATGAACGTGTCCGTACTGCAGCCCCGTCACGACAGGAATGCCGATCAGCGAGCGCACTTGCTCGACCATCGCGTGCAGGTCGTAGCCGTTGTCGTAGTCGTACGGCTTGCCGCCCGATAAATCACCGAGCACGAGCGCCTTCTGCTGTGCGAGGATGCCGGCCAGATGCAGCTGATAAATCATCCGCTCGATGCGGAACGGCTGCTCGTTGACGTCCTCGACGAACAGGATGCCGCCCTGCACCAGCGGCATATACGGCGTGCCGACAAGCGACGCCACCACCGCCAGATTGCCGCCCCACAACGTGCCCGTTACGTCGACGCTCTGCGCTTGCGGCGTGTCGCTCTCGACCGTGATGGTCGACTGCGTCAACGCCGACCAGAAATGCCGCATCGTGAATTCGCTGAGCTGCTCGGCGCCGAAATCGCTCATCAGCATCGGGCCGCCGAAGGTCTTCAGGCCGGCGCGCGCGAGCAGCGCCAGTTGGATCGCGGTGAAGTCGCTGTGACCGACCAGCGCTATCGGCTGATCGGCGAGCCGCCGCTGCAGCCCTTCGTAGTCGAGACCGTGCAGAATCCGCACCGCGCCGTAGCCGCCGCGCACGGCCAACACGACATCGGGCAGCTCACGCGATGGATCGGCGAGCCGGTTCAGATCGGCCGCGCGCTCGCCGTCGGTGCCGGCGAAGCGCTGGTAGCGGCGCTTCGCGGCCTCCTCGCCGTCGACTCGATGCCCCTGCGCACGCAGCCGATGCAGCGCGCGATGCAGCACCTCCGGATCATGCGGATAGCCGGATGGCGCAATCAGTTCGATGGTGCGAGAAGCGGTCATGGCAAGACCCGTTGGGCGTGGTTGTTTTAGAGCGGCGTGGTTGGAGGCGGTTCGCTGCTGGAGGGTGTGGCGGTGTCAACGGCAGCTTCGGCCGCTTCAGCCCTTTCGCCGCGCGCCGCCGCGCGGGCTGCGCGACTCGTCCGACGCCGCTCGGCAAAAAACGAGCTGAGCGCGGCACCGCATTCGGCTTCGAGGACGCCGCCGCTGACCGTCGTGTGATGGTTCAACTGAGGATTCGCGAACGCATCGACCACGCTGCCGCACGCGCCGGTTTTTGGATCGCGCGCGCCGAACACGACACGGGCGATGCGCGCGTGCATGATCGCGCCGGCGCACATCAGGCAAGGCTCGAGCGTCACATAGAGTTCGCAACCCGGCAGACGGTAGTTTTCGAGCGACTGCGCGGCTGCGCGCAGCGCGACCATTTCGGCGTGCGCGGACGGGTCATGCGCGCCGATCGGATGATTGAAGCCCGTGGCGATGACTTCGTCGCCGCGCACGAGCACCGCGCCGACCGGTACTTCGCCGGCTGCGCGCGCTTCTTCGGCGGCGGCCTGAGCGAGCGCCATGAAGCGCAGGTCGCGTTCGGAGATGATGGCAGCGTCGGAATTTCCGGGAGGGATGGCGGCAGCGGCCACGGGGTGATCAGCCGCCGGTGCAAAGACCGCGCCGATGCAAGCGCCAACGGATTTCTCGCCGGCCTCGGCTGGCGCAGAAGAGCCGATCGAGGCGGCACACGGGAGCGGCTCGTTCACTGCGAACCCGCGGCGGCGACATCGACATTGCCCACGCGCTCCGAGAGACGCTCCGCGATGCGGCGGCAATATTCGCGCGGCAGGACCATCGGGCCGCCGCGCAGCGATTCGAGCGCCATATCGAGCGCGAGCATGCGCGCCTGGAGACGGCAACGGGTCGGCTGATCGCTCACGGCATTCAGCTCCGTTTGCAGATCGCGCAACGCGCGAAGCTGCTCGACGGCGGGCGGCACGAAGCCCGCATTTTTCAGAATCCGGTTGGCGACGCGCACCTCTTCCGGCACCAACGCATCGTCGTCGAGGGCCAGCGGCGCGCCCGCACCCGGCAAGTCGTCGAACTCTCCGCGCGCGGCGGCGGCGGCAATACGCTGTTCGACAAGCGCATCAAGCAATTTCATCTGCAATCCACAACGTTGCGGCCCGAGCATTCTATCAGGGAGCGCACGGACGCTCCGTGCTCACGTGACGGCATAAAGGCGCCGATTTGACGGCAACTCGGCATTTGACGGTGTTTCAGCGTGGACTTAGAGTAAGTCATCAAGTCGCACAACGCGCGCGGCGCTTAACCGGCGCGGCACGCAGAGGTTCCCTCTCGTCGAATTTGATGCCGCCATGCCATTCACACCGATCGGCCGTCCCAGTGCTCTCCCCGTCGCGGAACCGCGTCCGATCTGCGCCGCGCAGCCAGCGCGAGGGGGCCAGCAAGCGTCTCGGCGGAACGGCGTGCGTAGCGCGCTGGCAGCGATTACCGCGGCCGTGCTGCTTTCCGGCTGCGGCGTTTTTTGCGGTGGCGCCGCGGCGAGCGGCGGCGCCTATGCCGGGGGCTGCGGGACGAGCGTGCGGTTCTAGCCGGCGCCTCGCGAAACAGCCGCGCATTCGTCACCGAGGTGGCCTACGCCTCCTTCCTCAGCTCGGCCCCACCAACGGCCACCGCGCGAGGACGATATGTCTGGTCCGTCCCAGCAGGCTGTGCATCAGCGCAAACTCGCGCACATTCCAGCACGCCGCCTCGGCCGTACGGCGCTCGATCCACTGCATCCCGTACGCCAGCGTCACGTGCGGCGTAAAACGTGCGCCGGGCTCGATGCCGTCGTCGCGCAAGCCCGCTTCGAGCGCATCGTGAAGCACGTGCAGTCCGTGCACACCGTGCTCGCCCACCAGCACCGCCGGCCCGAGCCGCGGCCTTTTCGCGAAGCTGGCAACCGCGTCGAATTCGACCGTAAACGGCGCCATGCTGACCGCCGCGGCCGCCCGTTTCGCCGCCTCGACCACATCCGCCGGCAAGCCGCCCGCGAAATTGCCGAGATGCCTGAGCGTGACGTGCAGACGGTTCGCCGCGAGCGGTTTGCCGCGCACGCCGCTGTGCCCGCCGCTACGCACGCGTGCCTCCACGCAAAGCTGCTGCGCGAGCTTCGCGATACCGGCCGCGGTATTGGCATCGGGATAGACCGCGAAAAAGAGCCCGTCGGTGAGCGGGGGCGGCGCCTCGAGTCCGGGCAACCACAGTTGTTCAGGCATCGCGCCTCGTTCCTTCGCTGATTTTTTCCGCCGATTCGCACACCGCCGCACAAGCGGCCCATTGCAGTCATGATACTGTATATTCATACAGTACGACAGGCCGTGTGCAACTGAGACCGGCCTGCACCATCGAAAGCCCGGTCGTCATATAGGACACTTCGTACTCGACCGCCTTGCGCATGCCGTGCGTGAACAACGTTTCGTCGATCAACTTGCGAATGCCGCTCGTCGACTTGATACCGATCCACGGAGACTGCAGCGCATCCTTCCAGCTCACACGCCGCTTTTTCGCGAGCTCCGAATCCTTGCGGCAGATTGCGCACAAGTTGTCACGCGCGAGGCATTGCAGCGTGATGCCCTCGGGCCGCTCGCTGATCGTGCCGATGCCGAACTCGACGTCGCCTGTCAGCGTCGACGCGCTCAGGCGATCGGGCGCGGCGTCGTCGACCGAGACCTCGATGTTCGGGTACAGCGCGCGATATTCGGCGAGCAGTTTCGGCACGATCGCCGCCGCGATCGACGGCGTCGCCGCAAAGCGCAGCCGACCGCGCTCACGCCCGGGCAGTTCCGTCACGCTCGTCATCGCGATGATGACGGTGGCCGCCGCGATGATCGCGCTCACCCCCGGCTTCCAGCAGATCGGCCTGATCGCGCCGGCGATCGTGCTGTGCGCGCGTCTGTTGCAGGGCATTCGGCCGGCGGCGAATTCGGCACCGCGACCGCGATGTTGATCGAATCTGCACCGACAGCGCGCCGCAATCTGTATGGCAGCTGGCAGATGTTCGCACAGGCCCTGGGCGCGTTGCTCGCGGTCGCGATGGGCAGCGCGCTCACGCATCTGTTCACGCATGAGGCGCTCGAGTCGTGGGCATGGCGCATTCCATTCCTGCCTGGTCTGCTGATCGGCCCGGTCGGCTTCCATATCCGCCGCAATCTGCCAGAAACCGAGGCGTTCCTGAAGCTCGGCGCGCGCGTGAAGGTACCGTTCTCGCGCGTCGTGATGCACTATCCGCGCGAGTTGTTCGTCGCGACCGCACTGTCGTGCCGCGCTCAACGTGATGGCCTACGTGATCATCACGTATCTGCCGATTTACGCGGTGCAGAACCTGCATATGCCGGTGACGCCGCCGTTTTCCGTGCTGCTCGCGAGCGTGCTGCTGCGCGCGGTGACGATTCCTCTATTCGGTCATCTCGCGGATCCCATCGGCGGCCAACGCATGATTCGCGTCGCGCTCGCGCTGTTTCTCGTCGTGCTGTACCCCGCTTACTACTGGATCGTCAACGCGCCGTCGTTCGCGTCGATCATGTCCGTCGAACTTGGCTTCGCGCTGCTGATCAGCGCGTCGAACGCGCCGATTCCGACCGCGCTCGCCGGCCTGTTCCCGACCGAAGTCCGCTCGACCGGCCTCGCGATCTCGTACAACATCGGCGCGGCCGTTTTCGGCGGCTTCTCGCCGATGGTGCTGACGTGGCTGCTGCACGTGACTGGCAACAACATGATGCCTGCGCATTTCTGCGCGGTGTTCTTCGCGCTCGGCCTGATCGGCGCGTTCATGCTGAAGCGCGGCGCCGCGCCGGTGAACGAGTTCGCCACCTGCGAGAACGGCGCGAGCGGCGTGATGGTGCTCGCGAACATCGCGGGACGCAACCTCACCGATCCGATGTTCGCGCCGATCTGGGCCGAGATCGACCGTCGCGCGTTGCCGGTGCTCGTGCATCCGACCGATCCGCCCGGCGTCGATCTGATGGACATGACGAAGTTCGATCTGAGCTGGGCGGTCGGTTTCATGTTCGACACGACGCTCGCCATCACGCGGACGATCTTCGAAGGCTTCTTCGATCAGTATCCGAATCTGAAGCTCATCGCGTCACATGCGGGCGGCGCGTTGCCTTATCTGGCGGGCCGCTTCGAGAAAGGCAACGAGGTCGAGATCCCGCAACGTCGCAAGATGAAGCGCAAGCCGATCGATTATCTGCGCCGTATCTACTACGACTGCATCACGTATAGCCCGGCGTCGCTCGAATTTCTCGTCTCGGTGGTCGGCGCGGATCGCGTGATGTTCGGGACCGACTGGCCGCATCAGGTGTACGACATTCGCGGCGCGTTCGCCAACACCGCGCGTCTGCCGAAGGAGCAATGCGACGCGATCCGCGGCAACAACGCGCTGCGGGTCTTCGGGTTCTGACGCGAGTCGCGGCGGCAGCGAGGACCTGATGCACCGGCATACGCTGGCAATTCTGTTCTCGCAACGACACCTCGCCCTTGCGCCGCGCGCGACGACTACCGCGGCGCTCGCGCGACCAGATCGTCGAGGAGCGCCGCCCATCTCGAGGTCCATTGCACGGCATTGGACAATAGGCACCCGCTCCGTTTAAAAAGCCAGGAAGACCGAGCATCTGAAGCCGATTCGATACCGTCGTCGATACCGTGAGCGAACCCCTGCGCGGGCGCCCACGTACACCGCCAGAAACACCGTGAGACTCATTCCAGAGCGGAGCCTTGCAAAATCGGGACGACAATCGGAGTAGGATACTGGCCTTTTGAGCCAAAGATCGGCGATCTCCTCAGGGGTGCCGAACCCGTCATCTCGCACCGATGCCCCTCGACTACCCTACCCTCGATGCGCTGCGCACGCGCCATCCCGCTTGGCGCCTGTTACGCTCCGACCACGCGCCGCTCGCTGTCAGCTTCCTGCACCGCGTGTTCGTCGCGCCAAACGTGCGCGTGGTGGCGGCTCCGCTTCTTGCCGAAGCACTCGAAGATGAGCTTTACGCGTTGCGCGAACAACTCGGCGATGACGCCTTCCCGAAGCCGGCGCTCGAGTATCTGAACGACTGGGCCAGCCCTGAAAAGGGATGGTTACGCAAGTACTATCGCCAAGGTTCCGATGAACCGCAGTTCGACCTGACACCCGCCACGGAGAAAGCGATAGCGTGGCTCGGCACGCTGACGGAACGCAGCTTTGTCGGCACGGAATCGAGGCTCTTGACACTTTTCGAGCTGCTGCGGCAGATGGGCGAAGGCAGCGAGGCGGACCCCGAAAAGCGTCTTGCCGAACTCCACACGCGGCGCGGCCAGATCGACGAAGAAATCGCCCGCGTGGAGGCCGGTGACGTTCGGCTGCTCGACGATGCCGCGCTCAAGGACCGCTTTCAGCAATTCATGCAGATGGCGCGCGACCTGCTCACGGATTTCCGTGAAGTCGAACAAAACTTTCGGCTGCTGGACCGACATGTGCGCGAGCGAATCGCGCTCTGGGAAGGATCGAAGGGTGCGCTCATCGAGGAAATCATGGGCGAGCGCGACGCGATCGCCGATTCGGACCAGGGCAGCAGCTTCCGGGCGTTTTGGGACTTCCTGATGTCGAGCCGCCGTCAAGAGGAACTCTCGAAACGGCTCGAGCGCGTGCTGGCGCTGCCGGCGGTCATGGAAATGAGGCCCGACGCGCGCACGCGGCGCGTCCACTATGACTGGCTGGAAGCCGGCGAGCATACGCAGCGCACGGTAGCTCAGCTCTCGCAGCAGCTTCGACGCTTCCTCGACGATCAAGCGTGGCTCGAAAACCGCCGCATCATGGACATTCTGCGCGGTATCGAAACGAAAGCGCTTGCGCTGCGCGAAGCGCCCCCACCAGGCTCCGTCATGGAGATCGAGACCGCATCCACTGACATCGAGCTGCCGATGGAACGCCCGCTTTACGCGCCGGCGCTGCGCCCTCTCATTGCCAACGTCTCTATCGAAACCGGTGAGGCGAACCTCGATGCCTCGGCACTCTACACGCAGATCGTCGTCGATCGCGCGCGCCTCGCAGGCCATATCCGCCGATGCCTGCAAGATCGGCCGCAAGTGACGCTTGCCGAACTGACCGCTTCGCAGCCTCTCGAGCATGGGCTCGCCGAGCTCGTCGCCTATTTGCAACTGAGCGCCGAAGCTGGATCGTTTCGCGCGACCGTCGATGAGACCATTTCCGATACGATCGAGTGGCAGGCGAACGACGCCAACGGAACACCAATCATTAAGCGCACGACGATGCCGCGTGTGATCTTCACAAGGTAGAGATGACGGAAGAACAGCAAGCCTCGTCGCCTGGTCGAGGTGATTTGTCGACAGTTGCCATCGCGCTGCTCAAGGGCGTGGTTTATCGTGATGGAAACGAGCACCTCTGGGCCGCACTGCTCGAATTGCAGACGCACGCGCGCGACTACGTCGCCGTGCTTGGCCTCGAGCTCGTCGTGGACGAGGCGGAAGGCTACGCCTTCGTAAAAAGCCGCGCCGCGCATGACGCTGAAGTCGATGGGGAACAGGCTAAGCTACCCCGGCTCGTTGCCCGGCGTCCACTCTCGTTCCCCGTGAGCCTGCTGCTCGCGCTGCTGCGAAAGAAGCTGGCGGAATGGGATGCTGGCGGCGGCGACACGCGGCTCGTCCTTGCGCGCGAGGACATCGTCGAGCTCGTACGCGTATTCCTTCCCGCGAGCACCAACGAGGCGCGCCTGGTCGATCAAATCGATACACACGTGAACAAGATCGTCGAGCTCGGCTTCCTACGCCGGATGAAGACCACGAGCGGACCGCCCACATTCGAGGTGCGGCGCATTCTCAAGGCGTTCGTCGATGCGCAATGGCTGCTCGATTTCGACGCCCGGCTCGCGAGCTATCGGGCGCACCACCTTCAAGATTCGACGGTTTCTGACCGACAGGAGAGCCGCGATGAATGAGCCGCGCACGCTCGGCCTCGATTTTGCCATCGACGACGCCCTGACGGGCTTTCGCCTCGAACGGCTCGAGGTTTTCAATTGGGGAACCTTCGACGAACGAGTCTGGGTGCTGCGGGTCGATGGCCGCAACGGCCTGCTGACAGGAGACATCGGCTCCGGCAAGTCGACGCTAGTCGACGCCATCACCACCCTCCTCGTGCCCGCGCAGCGCATCGCCTACAACAAGGCGGCAGGCGCGGACAGCAAGGAACGTACGTTACGCTCGTATGTGCTTGGCTACTACAAGTCGGAGCGCAACGAGGTCACGGGGACGGCCAAGCCCGTGAGCCTGCGCAACCATAACAGCTATTCGGTGATTTTGGGCGTGTTTCGTAACGCCGGGTACGATGCCACAGTCACACTCGCGCAGGTGTTCTGGATGAAAGACGCACACGCTCAACCCGCGCGATTCTTCGTCTGTGCCGAACGCGATCTCTCGATCGCCGCTGACTTCTCGCGCTTCGGCACCGACATCGCACAGCTGCGCAAAAAGCTGCGCGGGCTGGGTGCCGAAATCGAGGACACATTTCCGAAATACAGCGCCTGGTTCCGGCGGCGCTTCGGAATCGAAAACGAGCAAGCGCTCGAGCTCTTCCATCAAACGGTATCGATGAAATCGGTGGGCAATCTCACCGACTTCGTACGCAGCCACATGCTTGAGCCGTTCGACGTTGCACCGCGCGTCGACGCACTGATCACTCACTTCGACGATCTGAATCGCGCGCACGAGGCGGTACTGAAAGCCAAGCGCCAGGTGGAACTGCTGACACCGCTCGTCGACGACTGCGATCGCCACAGCGAGCAAGGACACGTTCTCGAAGGCTGGCGAGCGTGCCGTGAAGCACTGAAACCCTACTTCGCCGGGCTCAAGCTCGGCCTCATCGAGCGCCGCCTCCAATTGCTCGACGAGGATCACGCGCGTGCAATATCACGCAAGGCGCGGCACGAAGAAGCGCGCGACCAGGCGCGCCAGCGCGTGGACGATTTGCGCCGCGCCGTGGCCGAACAAGGCGGCGATCGCATCGCGCAGCTCGAGGTCGAAATCCGCCAGCACGAGCGAGAAAGCGCGCGTCGCCGCGAACGCGCGCAACGCTATGCCACCATCGTTACGCTGCTCGGCGAAACCGAGGCCACGGATGAGGCCGCATTCGCTTCCCAACGCCAACGTCTGGCCGAGCGGCGCAGCTCGCTCGTCGACGACGAAGCGCAAAAGCAAAATGCGATTACCGAATGGAGCGTGGCCTTTCGCGAAGGGAAAGCGCAGCGTGATCTGCTAGAGGACGAAATCGCGAGCCTGAAAGCTCGACGTAACAACATCCCGAAGGAACAAGTCGCGATGCGGGCGAGCCTATGCTCGGCGCTCGGTCTGGAGGAAGACGCCCTGCCGTTCGCCGGCGAACTCATTCAGGTGCAGGAGGATGCGCGCGACTGGGAGGGCGCCGCCGAGCGCGTCCTGCGCAACTTCGGCCTGTCGCTGCTCGTGCCCGACGAGCACTATGCGAACGTCGCCGCGTGGGTCGATCGCACTCATCTCCGGGGGCGGCTCGTCTACTTTCGCGTGCGCTCTGAACGCGCCGCGCGTGCAGCCGAGGCCATCGAGCTACACCGCCACTCGCTCGCGCACAAACTCGCGATCAAGCCCGATTCGCTGTTCTATGGCTGGCTCGAGCGCGAAATCGGCCGCCGGTTCGACTATGCATGCTGCGATACGCAGGAGCAGTTTCGGCGCGAGATGCGCGCGATCACGCGTGCGGGCCAGGCGAAAGCGCCTGGCGAGCGCCACGAAAAAGACGACCGCCACCCGCTTGACGATCGCAGCCGCTACGTGCTGGGTTGGAGCAACACGGCCAAAATTGCCGCCCTCGAAGCACAACGGCGAGCGCTCGAGGTTCGGCTTGGCGAGATCGGACAGAAGCTTGGAGAAGCTCAAAGCGAGCACGCGAAGGTGCGCGAGCAGCTCGAAGCGCTTGCGCGCATCGGCGAGTTCGTCGACTTCCGCGACATCGACTGGGGAAGCTGCGCGACCGCGATCGCACGTCTGGCAGACGAAAAAGCCCGCCTCGAAGCGGCAAGCGACGCCCTCGCGGAGCTAACGGCCCAATTGGACTCGGCGCAAGCGTCGTTGACAGAGAGTGAAGCGGCGATCTCGGAAACCGACTCGGAACTGGGCGGTATCCTGGCCAGGCGGGAGGCAGCGCAAACGTTGCGCGACGAGACGCGCTCGCTCGTTGCGGAAGTGAATGCCGAACTTGCCGAGCGAATCGAGGCGCTGCGAGCGGAGATTCTCGGCGAACACCAGCTTTCCGTCGAGTCATGCGACAACCGCGAGCGGGACGTGCGAGAGGCGTTGACAACCCGTATCGACAACGAAACGAAGTCGCTCGGCCGCCTTGCCGAAAAAATCGTCAAGGCCATGGCGGCCTTCAAGGATGCCTACAAGCTCGAAACGGCCGACTTCGATGCGAGCCTCGACGCGACCTCAGAGTACCGTGACATGCTCGCGCGGCTGCAAGCGGACGATCTGCCGCGCTTCGAAGCGCGTTTCAAAGAGCTGCTCAACGTCAATACGATCAACGAGATCGCCAACTTCCACGGCCAGCTCGCCCGCGAACGGCAAACGATCAAGGAACGTATCGAACGCATCAACGAATCGTTGCGACAAATCGACTACAACGCGGGCCGATACATCGTCCTCGAGAGTCAGTCCAGCCCCGACGCGGAGATCCGCGAATTCCAGAGCGACCTGCGTGCTTGCACCGAGGGCGAACTCACCGGCTCGGACGATAGCCAATACTCGGAGACCAAGTTCCTGCAAGTCAAACGGATCATTGACCGGTTCCGCGGCCGCGAAGGGTTGACCGAGCAGGACCGGCGCTGGCGCGCCAAAGTGACCGACGTGCGCAACTGGTTTCTGTTCGCCGCCAGCGAGCGTTGGCGTGAGGACGACAGCGAATACGAGCACTATTCGGACTCGGGCGGTAAATCGGGCGGCCAGAAGGAAAAGCTCGCCTATACGATCCTTGCCGCGAGTCTCGCCTATCAGTTCGGCCTCGAATGGGGCGCCGTGCGTTCTCGATCGTTCCGCTTCGTCGTCATCGACGAGGCGTTTGGACGAGGCTCCGACGAATCGGCGCAATACGGTCTCACCTTGTTTCAAAAACTGAACCTGCAACTGCTGATCGTCACGCCGCTGCAGAAGATTCACATCATCGAGCCGTTCGTTTCGAGCGTCGGATTCGTTCAGAACGAGGGCGGACGCGCCTCGAAGCTGCGCAACCTGTCGATCGAGGAGTACCGCGCGCGCAAGGCGGAGTTCGAGCGATGAATTGGACGACGACCGCCGAACTGCGCGTTCGCCTCCAGCGCCTATGGGAGCGTGGCGAATGGCTGCGGAGCCTCGTAGACGGCACCGAGGGGCTGTTCCCGCTACGTCTAACGATAAAAGGCCCGAGTTCGTCCGAATTGGCCGAACGCTTCGACGCGGTACGCGCATGGATCGCGGAAATTGCCGCGACACCGCGCGTACGCATCGAATGGCGAGAAATCAATCATCGAATTCTCGGCCTGCAGCGTTTGCCACAAGCAGCTTGGGTGGACAGTCTGGACGATGCGCTCGCGGTCGCCGGCAAGCGCCGCGACGCAGCGCAGTTCGAGCGGCTGCTCGAAATCACACGCTCCCGCCAGCCGAAGCTCACCACGTGGCTTGCGCAGCGCCCGTTGCAAGCACTCGAATTCGCAGGCGATTGGGAACGACTGCTGGCAGTCGTCGATTGGCTGCAAGCACATCCGCAGCCGGGCGTATATCTTCGCCAAGCCGAAATCGCCAACGTCGACACGAAATTCATCGAGGCGCGGCGCGGCGTCCTCGCCCAATGGCTCGATCTCGTGCTGCCGTCGGAGTCAATCGACAGCAGCCGGACAGCCGCCGCCCAATTCGCTGCTCGCTACGGGTTCCGCGAGAAGCCGCCTCGGATTCGATTTCGCGCGCTCGATGACAGGCTCGCCGTTCTGCCCGGCATGGGCCGGCCCGACATCGCACTCGACGCGGACAGCTTCGCGCGCCTCACACTGCCATGCCGCCACGTGTTCATTACGGAAAACGAGATAAATTTTTTGGCGTTTCCCGACGTTCCGCAGTCGATCGTGCTCTTCGGGGCGGGCTACGGTTGGGAAGCTCTCGAGCCGGCGCGATGGCTCACGGACTGTGCGCTCCACTACTGGGGCGACATCGACACGCACGGCTTCGCCATTCTCGATCAATTGCGCAGCCGGTTCCCGCATGTTGGATCGTTCTTGATGGACCGCGCGACGCTGGTGGCGCATGAAGCGTTCTGGGGAGAAGAAGGCGATCAGGTCACCCGCGATCTGCCGCGGCTCACTGCCGAAGAGCGGGAACTCTTCGATGACCTCCGCGACAACCGGATTCGCCATGGATTGCGGCTCGAGCAAGAGCGCGTGGGATTCGGGCGGGTCAGGGCGGCGCTCGAAGAGCGGGCTTGCGCTTAGAACTTCCCCATCTCACCGTCGGGTACAACTCGAATACGACTCGAAGCAGGCCGCCTCGAAGATGCCTGCCCCAACTCCCACGTTCAGCGACTTTAGTTTGCGCTGCCGTTGCGCAGCAGAGCATCCGAGATCGTCGACAGCACCTCAGCCAGTCGTCTTGCCGTCTCGGGAGATGGCAGCGGCAACCTGAGACTTCGCGCGCCCGTCACGGCATCGCGCTCGACCCACGGGTGTGCGGCAACCGCGCCATCGCCCGGCTCATTCAACGCCGACGCCAGCGCCGCGCCGAACTGCAGCAACCCTGACCACGGTTCGAAGGACGCGCCTCGTTGCGCTGTATCGATGGTCGAAGCTTGAGGCTGCTCTCCGGTACCGGCGAGGTCGGTTTCCACGACGCTCGCGTCACGCGCCGCGTCGCCGGACACGACTGCGCCGCTCGCGGCTTCCTCCGCCGCGGCCATGACCTCGCTCTCTCCCATGCGCCCCGCGACGTTTTCGACATCCTTCATGAAGCGGGTCAGGCGCGAACCACCGAGCAGAATTTCGCTGGCGCCGCCATCGAGGATGCCTTCCGCCAGCGAGCGCTTGAAAGCCAGCACCGACAGCATGCCCTCCTCGATCGTTCCCTTCGCGATGTAATTGACGACTTGTACCGGCTTTTTCTGGCCCAACCGATAGATGCGCGCGATGCGCTGTTCCAGCACCGCCGGGTTCCACGGCAGATCCATGTTCACGAGCGTCGACGCGTGCTGGAGGTTGAGCCCCGTGCTACCTGCGTCCGTCGACAGAAATACCCGACAGTCCGAATCGTCCCGAAAGCGCTGCACCAGTGCGGGCCGATTTTCCGACGGCACGCCGCCATGGAAGCTGACGTAGCCGATGCCGAGCTTCTTGAGCCGGCGAATGACTATCTCATGCGTGCGCGTCCATTGACTGAACACCACGACTTTCTCGTCCGGCTGCGTGAAAAGCGACTCGAACAACGTCGCCAGCTCGTCGGCCTTCACGCCATGATCGGTTTCCTGGTCCAGCAGATAGGTGCTGTTGCACGACATGCGCATGTTCTGCAAAGCACAGGTGAGGCGCCGCTGGTCCTGATCCGACAGAAACCTGGTGTTACGCCAGCGTCGGACGATTTTGGCCACGATGTCCGCGTTTTCCGTGTGATACGCCATCTGCAGCTCGGTCATGGGCACCAGCAGATTCTGGTCGGTGCGCCCGGGCAACTGCAGCAGCACCTCGGACTTGCGACGCCGTATCATGATCGGCGCCAGGGTCTGGCTGATCTTCTCGAGGCCCGTGTATCCGGTCACGCGTCCCGCCTCGTCCTTGACCTGATGTTCGTGCAGCAGCTTCCACGTGGGCCCGAGACGGTGCTGGTCGACGAATTGAACGATGGAAACGAGTTCCTCCAGCTTGTTTTCGAGAGGCGTTCCCGTCAGCACGACGGCATAGGGGCTGTCGATTCGCTTGAGAGCCTTCGCCGCAATGGTGTTCCAGTTCTTGATGCGCTGCGCCTCGTCGACGATGACCAGCTCCGGCGCCCACGCGGAAATCATGTCGAGGTCCGATTTCAGCTTCTCATAGTTGGTGATCTTGTAGAGATCCTGGGCCGCATATTCGCCCCGCCTCTGGGCAAGGCCGCCCGCGACGACCCTCGAAGCGTGGCCGGAGAACCGCGTGATCTCGCTCTGCCACTGATACTTGAGCGAAGTCGGGCAAATCACTAGCACTTTCGACACGCCAAAATGCCGGATCAGGATTTCCGCCGCCGCGACGGCCTGCACCGTCTTGCCGAGGCCCATTTCGTCGCCGATCAAGGCGCGCCCGGCACGCACGGCGAACAATGCGCCTTCGGCCTGGTACGGATAGAGCGGCACCTTGAGCAGCTTCTTCAGCGAGGGCGTCGCCCCTCCTTGCGGAAACTGCCCGTCGAGCATCCTGGCACGGCGCGCCGCATCGTTTCGGCCGGCGATGAAATCGAGCGCGTCGTCATGGGCGCGCAATTCGTGCCCGGCCTTCGCCACCCTGGAGAGAAAGCGCCCGAGATCTTCGAAACGGTCCTCCGGCAGATGCCATCGCCGAGACTCGTCGAACAAAGCGGCGGCCGCTTTGGCTACCTTTGCCGGACAATCCGCGCCGGCGCGAAAATGGACCGCTCTGCCTCCCTCGTTTCGCAAATACAGCTCCGAGAATGCGGGCTGATAACCACGGGCGAAGGCCGCCTTTGCGCCTCGCTTGCGCAGCAGTCGCGACAAGGTAAATTCAATGTGCTTGCAGGTGCCGAGTTCGTTGGTGGCGTAATCGGGACAGTCGCAAAAGTTGTCGCCCGGGCAGACCCCACGAATCGACACGCGATAGCTGAAGTTCGACTCCGGATTGCCGACGCGGAATTCGGAGAAATACGTCTCCGTCCCGAGATTCTCCAGCGAGAACGCTTGCTCTTGCCCGAATTGCCGACGCAAGGCGCGCTGCCAGTCGGCGGGCGACATGTGATCGGGGGCGTGGAGGCGGGAAAGCTTCGAGGATCGACGTGACTTGGTGGAAGAGTGTTTGCTAGTCATGACTTGACGTGATATTTGCGCGACCGACCCGCTCCAACAATGCGAAGTCCAGCGGGTCTCGGATTGCCTCCCACGCGGGCAGATCCAGTCAATCCGCCAACGGCTGAATCCGCCCCCCGGATCGAGTCCGTAAGGCGTCCTTGATTGCCCACTGGCTCGGTAAAAAGAGGACACACAGTATATCCCGGGCCTCGTCCTCCATCGCCCGCAGATTCGACACACAAGGTGGCACTCAGCACCGGCACTACCACAGTCTCGGGCAATAGTTTCGGCACGTAGCTCTACCCGTCGATCCAGGCATCGACCATGTTGGCCCACTCTTGCAGCATGTGGCGCCGCTGCTCGGCGTACTCTGCCTTGTTGTAGATCGAACGTCCGTCCTCGTGCGCCAGGCACTTCTCGATCCAGTCGCCAGGCTGAAACTTGACTGATTCTGCTACGGCGCGTATTGATCAGATATACATTGCTCTATCACACGTATATCTATCGTATATACAGTATGGAGTGCATCATGCGCGACACACCTATTAATCTTCGCGCCTTGCCAGAGCAACGTGATCTGATCGATTACGCAGCGGGCCTGCTTGGCAAAAACCGCTCTGACTTTATGTTGGAGGCCGCTTGCGAGCGCGCTCAGACCGTCGTCCTGGATCGCACTTTCTTTGGGCTTGATTCGGAAAAATTTAAGCAGTTCACCGAATTGCTAGACGCGCCGAAAGTCGCAAACGCGGGTCTTGCACGTCTTATGGACGTGAAAACCCCTTGGAATGAAAACAGCGAATGAATCGGAAGCTTTCTGCTCCGCAGCCGCTGCTGGCCGAGCACGACGTTGCCAGCTTTTCCTGCGGAAGGCTGGAGCTTGACGACTGGCTGAAGCGGCGCGCCCTGATTAACCACAACAGTGGGGCAAGCCGTGTATTAGTAACGACCGATGATACCGCCCACGTCTACTATGCCCTCGCGGCTGGAGCCGTTGCCCATGTCGATGCAACCGGCAACGTTCGTCGAAATATGCCGAATCCAATTCCGGTGGTTGTGCTTGGCCGGCTAGCACGAGACGTAAATACAAAAGGCGTCCAACTCTGCGCTGCCCTTTTGAAGGATGCCCTCAATCGCGCTAGCTCGATCGCAAAAGATCTTGGCGTACGTGCGATGCTTGTGCATGCGACTGACGCACACGCAGCGGCTTTCTATGAGTCCGTACGGGTTCACACCTTCTCCGGTTCGTCCCCTCACACTCATGCTCCGACTGGCATGACGAGTGCGAAGAAAAGCCGCAGTGTGCGGCTTTTCTTCACCTGGCCAACTTTCCGCCACTACAGAATTGTCCAAAATATACGTCGGTACATGTGCCGTGGACAGCTGAAATTGCTGTCCGTGTACGAGCTTGCGCACGACCCAAACCCGGCTTCATGAAGCCCTGGCATGTAGTTCCTAAGCTGACGAATGACGCTCAGAAAGGCTGGTCGGCAATCTTGTACAGAGTTGTACGGGGCTTGAGGTTGCGAAGCGCGGATTCGGTGAGCATCGTGGGTCGTTCTCGTGGTTGGGACGACTTTTTACCGTCACCAACCACAAGACCTACAGACGCCCGCTAACCCACGCGGAGTCTAGCTTTTCGGGGAAAACCTTACGGTCATGTCCGGAATCGCATTGACGGTAACAATTGAAACCCGGATTTTGAACGGAACCACTACCGTCCGGTTTACCGACACTTGTACCGTCTTTGATACCGTCAAATACGTCCAGCTTTCTACGGAATGGTGGAGATACTCATTAAAAATCAAATACTTAGAGGCAACGTTGCACTCTGATAGACAATCCGAACAAGCCTCGTAATCCATTGATTTAATTGAGATATTTTTACCTTCACTCCCACTCGATCGTCGCAGGCGGCTTCCCCGAGATGTCGTAGACGACCCGGTTGATCCCGCGAACTTCGTTGATGATCCGGTTCGACACATGGCCAAGCAGTTCATGCGGCAGATGCGCCCAATGCGCGGTCATGAAGTCGAGCGTCTGCACCGCGCGCAACGCGACGACGTACTCGTAGGTGCGCCCGTCGCCCATCACGCCGACGCTCTTGACCGGCAGGAATACCGCGAACGCCTGGCTCGTCAGGTCGTACCACGACTTGCCGGTTTCCTTGTCGATCGTGTTGCGCAGCGTCTCGATGAAAATCGCGTCCGCGCGGCGCAGCAGGTCCGCGAAATCGCGCTTCACTTCGCCGAGGATCCGCACGCCCAGACCCGGACCAGGGAACGGATGGCGATACACCATCGAGTGCGGCAGACCGAGCTTCACGCCAAGCTCGCGCACTTCGTCCTTGAACAGCTCGCGCAGCGGTTCGAGCAGCTTCAGGTTCAGCGTCTCCGGCAGACCACCGACGTTGTGGTGGCTCTTGATGGTTTGCGCGGCCTTCTTGCCCTTGCCCGCCGATTCGATCACGTCCGGATAGATCGTGCCTTGTGCCAGCCACTTCGCGTCGGTGAGCTTGCCGGCTTCGGCCTGGAACACTTCGACGAACTCCGCGCCGATGATCTTGCGCTTCGCTTCAGGATCGGTCACGCCGGCGAGCTTGCCGAGGAATGCTTCGCTCGCGTCGACGTGAATCACCTTCACGCCAAGGTGATCGGCGAACAGCGCCATCACCTGCTCGGCTTCGTTCAGGCGCAGCAGGCCATGATCGACGAACACGCAGGTCAGTTGATCGCCGATCGCGCGGTGCAGCAGCGCCGCCGCCACCGACGAATCCACACCGCCCGACAAGCCCAGAATGACGTGCTCGTTACCGACCTGCTCGCGAATCTTCGCGACGGCTTCGTCGATGTAGTGGCCCATTTCCCAATCGGCCTTCGCGCCGCAGATCTGCAGCACGAAGCGCTCGAGCATCGCGCGGCCCTGCACCGTGTGCGTGACTTCCGGATGCCATTGCAGGCCGTAAAAGCGCCGCTGTTCGTCGGCCATCGCGGCGATCGGGCACGATTCCGTCGATGCCATCAGCGCGAAACCCGCCGGCATCTCCAGCACCTTGTCGCCGTGGCTCATCCATACCTTCAGCATGCCGTGGCCTTCGGACGTGGTGAAGTCGCTGATGCCTTCGAGCAGGCTCGTATGGTTGCGCGCGCGCACTTCGGCGTAGCCGAATTCGCGCAGATGACCGATGTCGACCTTGCCGCCGAGCTGCTGCGCCATCGCCTGCATGCCGTAGCAGATGCCGAGCACCGGCACGCCGAGTTCGAACACGGCTTGCGGCACGCGCGGCGTGTCTTCCTCGGTGACCGAGCTCGGGCCGCCCGACAGAATCACGCCCTTCGGCGCGAAGTCGCGGATGAACGACGCGTCGACGTCGTACGGATGGATTTCCGAATACACGTTGGCTTCGCGAACGCGACGTGCAATCAGTTGGGTGACTTGCGAACCGAAGTCGAGAATCAGGATCTTGTCATGCATGGCAGCGGACGGAATCAGAAGTGAGCGGATACGGAATGCCGCGCGCGAGGCGCGGCGTGGAATTCAAAGCGGTCCACGCGGCGACGGTCTTGGCGCGGCGCGGACAGCCAACGTTACGATGAAGCACAAGGGCGCGGCCAACCTCGGAACTCGCCGCCTGCGATGCGCGCGGACGAAATCCGTTAGCTTCGGCAAACGGCCTGGCGCGCGGCGCTTCAACCATGAAACGGCGGCCGGGGTGCGCCGGGCACGTCGTTGCTGGTGTCGCGCGCGGCGCGTTCGGACTCGCTCAGGCCGGGCTCGCTTGCGGCCGGATGAAGCGGCGCGGTAGTGGCAACGGAAGCCGCGGCAGCCGGATTGGCCGGCCGCGTGACCGGCACGACCGGCTCGGGCACCGGCTCGGCGTGATAGACCGGAAAGCCCGCTGAGGCACGTGGCTCGCGCGCGTTGTCGCGTTCGGGTTCACGCTGCCGTGCGGCATCCTTTTCGGCTTCTTTCGCGGCACGCTTATCGGCACGACTGTCGGCCTTGCTCGACGAGGGCTTGATCACGATCCCCTTCTCGCGCCGCCGCACCACACCCGACAGCCGCACGCCGCCGAGCCCGATCACCACCAGCACGACACCGGCCAGCACCGCCACCATCTGCCCGAAGCCGGTCAGCGACGGCGTATGCAGCCCCAGCAGCCAGACCAGCATCAGCACGCCGATCAGCCAGTGCGCATGACCGACGACCTTCGCGACCGTCGAGGTCAGCGCCCCGTCGAACGACGCATGCACCGCGAGCCACGCGAGCCCGATCAGCGCGACGCCGAACGCCTGGCCGACCAGCATCGGCTCCGTTGGCACCAGTTGCAACGCGTCATACAGCGAGGTCCACGGCGTCAGCACGAACAGCAGGCCGAACGCCAGCAGCAACAACGCATCGAGGATCAGTACAACGCGCAGCAGTGGCTTCATGGGCGTTTAGTCCACGTGGTAGTTGGGCGCTTCCTTGGTGATTTGCACGTCGTGCACATGCGACTCGCGCAGGCCCGCACCGGTGATCTGCACGAACTCGGCCTTCTCGTTCATTTCGGCGATGGTGCGGCAGCCGCAGTAGCCCATGCTCGCGCGCACGCCGCCGATCAACTGGAACAGGATCGCGTTGACCGAACCCTTGTACGCGACGCGACCTTCGATGCCTTCCGGCACCAGCTTGTCGATGTTGGCCGAGTTGTCCTGGAAGTAGCGGTCCGCCGCGCCGTCCTTCATGGCGCCGACCGAGCCCATGCCACGGTACGACTTGTACTGGCGGCCCTGGTACAGGAATACCTCGCCCGGCGACTCCTCGGTACCGGCGAACATGCTGCCCATCATGACCGCGCTGGCGCCCGCCGCGAGCGCCTTGCTGACGTCGCCCGAGAAGCGCACGCCGCCGTCGGCGACGACCGGCACGCCGGTGCCGTTCAGCGCTTCGGACACGTTGGAGATAGCGGTGACCTGCGGCACGCCGACGCCTGCGACGACTCGCGTCGTGCAGATGGAGCCCGGGCCGATACCGACCTTGACGCCGTCCGCGCCGTATTCGACGAGCGCCTTGGCGGCCGCGGCGGTTGCGATGTTGCCGCCGATCACCTCGACGTGCGGGAAGTTCTGCTTGACCCACTTGACGCGCTCGAGCACGCCCATGCTGTGGCCATGCGCGGTATCGACGACGATCACGTCGACGCCGGCCTGCACGAGCAGCTCGACGCGCTCTTCGTTGTCCGCGCCGACGCCGACCGCCGCGCCCGCGCGCAGCTTGCCGTGCTCGTCCTTGCATGCGTCCGGGTGCTCGGTCTGCTTGGTGATGTCCTTGACGGTCATCAGGCCGCGCAGTTCGAATGCGTCGTTGACGACCAGCACGCGCTCGAGGCGGTGGCTGTGCATCAGCGCCTTCGCTTCGGCGAGCGGCGTGCCTTCCTTGACGGTGACGAGGCGCTCGCGCGGCGTCATGATGTTGCGCACCGGCTCGTCCAGACGCTCTTCGAAGCGCAGGTCGCGGTTGGTCACGATGCCGACGAGCTGCGAGCCTTCGACGACCGGGAAGCCCGAAATGCCATGCTGGCGCGACAGCGCGATCACGTCGCGCACTTTCATTTGCGGCGGCACGGTGATCGGATCGCGCACGACGCCCGACTCGAAACGCTTGACCTTCGCGACTTCACGCGCCTGCTCGGCCGGTGTGAGGTTCTTGTGGATGATGCCGACGCCGCCCATTTGCGCCATGGCGATTGCCAGACGTGCTTCGGTGACCGTGTCCATCGCGGCGGACACGAGCGGCATGTTGAGGGAGATGTTGCGGGTCAGCCGGGTCTTGAGGCTGGTGTCGCGCGGCAGAACGTCGGAGAAGGCCGGGACGAGGAGCACGTCATCGAATGTGAGTGCTGTTTGGATCAGACGCATGGCAAATCCTATAGGCGCAAAAGCGAATTATACGCGATACCACCCCGGTTTTCACTGCGCGAACAGCAGCTTAGCGAATTTCAGACGATTTTTTGCCGCTCCGGCATACGTCGATTTCGCTTGCCTGTTCGCGTCAGGTTCGATCGGGTTTCGTTTGCGCGTTCGCAGGCGAAATCGGGGCAGAGCCGGCGGCATTTTCGCGGCACGTACCCTGTCGAGCGGCGGTCGAGCGGCCCGAATGCAGGATCGAACAAGACACCCCGCTCGCATAACCGCTATTCTGCCGGCCATTCCAGTTTATCCAGCAGAGGCAGTCGATGCAGCGCGGTGTCGTATACGGCGTCATGGCCGGAGCCTTGTGGGGCATGGTGTTTCTGGTGCCGCGGGTGCTGCCCGACTTCTCCCCGCTCCTGCTCGTCGCCGGCCGCTACTCGATGTACGGCGTCGTGTCGCTCGCCGCAGCGCTACCGATCGCGCGTTCGCTCGCCAAACGGCTGAGCCGCGAGGATCTGATCGCGCTCGTCAAGCTCGCGCTGGCCGGCAATATCGTCTATTACCTGCTGCTGACGGCCGCCGTGCACCTGATCGGAATCGCACCGGCCTCGCTGATCGTCGGCGTGCTGCCGGTCACGGTCACGCTGCTCGGCCGGCGCGATCACGGCGCGGTGCCGCTCGCGCGCCTCGCATGGCCGCTCGCGACCGTGATGGCGGGCATCGTCTGCATCAATATCGACGTCTTTACGGTGGCCGGCGCGGCACCGGCGAGCATCGCGACGCGCCTGCTCGGCGTGGCCTGCGCGGTGGGCGCGCTCATTTGCTGGACCTGGTTCGCGGTCGAGAACGCCCGTTACCTGCAGCGTCAGACGCATTTCAGCGGCAATGAGTGGTCGGTGCTGTGGGGCGTCGTGACTGGCGCGCTAGGCGGCGCGTTGTGGCTCGTGGTCGCGGCGCTGCCGTCGGGCGGCCCGCGGGGTGAGTTGGCCGACCCGCGCTGGCACACGTTCTGGCTGCTCAACCTCGCACTCGCGATCGGCGCGTCGTGGATCGGCAACGGCCTGTGGAATGCCGCGGCAAAACGGCTGCCGCTTACGCTGTCCGGCCAGATGATCGTGTTCGAGACGCTGTTCGCGCTGCTTTACGCGTTCATTTACGACGAGCGCCTGCCGCGCCCGCTCGAACTCGCGGCGATCCTGCTGCTGGTGGCGGGGGTCTGGTGGTCGGTGCGCCGGCATTCGGACGACGATTCGTCGGGTGCGGCGCGCATCGAGGGCATGAACGATAAGGCGCAGACGGCGGCGCCTTGAGGTGACGTGACGTGATGATGCAAGTCGGGTGGCGCGCGAAAAGGTCCGCCGCCCCCCCCCAACTAGCGCCGCCTAGCGCGAATCCTTGTTCAACCAACGCCGCCCCTCGATCGACCCCGCCTTGCGTGTCTTTTCGACGCGGCGTTGGCGCGACACCTTCGGGTCCACCAGCAACGGCCGGTAAATCTCGACGCGATCATGGTCGGCCAGCACCGTATCGAGCGCCTTGAGCTTGCCGAACACGCCCACCTTCTGCGTGTTCAGATCGATCGACGGAAAGCGCTGCAGAATCCCGCTTGCGCCGATCGCCTGTTGCAGCGTCGCGCCCGCGGGCAACTCGACCGCAATCAGCGCCTGCTCGGCAGCGAGCGCATAGCAGACCTCGACCGTTAGCCGCGCGCTCATGACTGACCATAGCGCTGGTTGGCGCGCTTCACGAAAGATTCGACGAAGGTATTGGCGATGTGATTGAACACCGGCCCGATGATCTTCTCGAGCAGGATGCTGGTGAACTCGTAGTGCAGCGCGAATTCGATCTTGCATGCATCGGCGCGCAGCGGCGTGAAGCGCCAGAAACCGGTGAACTTGCGAAACGGACCGTCGGCGAATTCCATGTCGATGCGCGTGGGGCGCTCCATTGAGTTACGCGTGGCGAAATGCTGCTTGATGCCCTTGAAGTTGATATCGATCCTCGCCTCCATGCTGGTGTCGTCCCGGTGACGAATTTCGATGCCCCCGCACCATGGCAGGAACTTGGGGTAATCGTCGACGTCGGTGACGAGGTCGAACATCTGCTCCGCCGAATGGCGAATCAAAACGGTTTTCTGGACATCTGCCATAAATTGAACAGCGCGTGGCAACGGTGGACGAGCGCCGCGGGCTTTCCTTGCCCCGCTTTGCTAAAATCGTGATTTTAAACGAGTTGGGCACTTTCCATTCATGAGCATCATAGACAACAGAAAAGCCTTCTACGACTACTCGGTCGAGGAACGCTATGAGGCAGGCCTCGTGCTCGAAGGATGGGAGGTCAAGGCGTTGCGCGCCGGGCGCGGCCAGATCAAGGAAGGCTACGTGGTGATCCGCAACGGCGAGCTGTTCCTGATCGGCACGCACATCAGCCCGCTGCCCGAAGCGTCGACGCACATCCATCCCGATCCGGTGCGCACGCGCAAGCTGCTCCTGCATAGCGAGGAGATCAGCAAGCTGATCGGCAAGGTCGAGCAGCGCGGCTACACGCTCGTGCCGCTGAATTTTCACTACAAGAACGGTCGCGTCAAATGCGAGATCGGTCTCGCGAAAGGCAAGAAGATGCACGACAAGCGCGAGACCGAGAAGAAGCGCGACTGGGAGCGCGAGAAGGCGCGCTTGATGCGCTCGCCGACCTGAACGCGATTCGTTTCCGGCTCATGCAAAAATGGCCCGCACATCGATGTGCGGGCCATTTGCTTTTACGTCACGCGCTCATTGCGCATGCATTGGCCGTTCGTCAGCGCAAGTCGCCGCGCGGCGGCTCCGCTGCCGCCTTGCCCTTGTTCACGATGGTCAGCGCCGACGCGATCATCGAACTCATGTTCGACATGTCGCCCGGCACGATCAGTGTCGTGCCCTGCCTGGCGAGGTTCGAGAACGCGTTCACGTATTGTTCGGCCACCTTCAGATTCACCGCGTCCATGCCGCCGTTCAGCTGGATCGCCGCCGCGATCTTCTGGATCGCCTGCGCGTTCGCCTCGGCCACCGCCAGAATCGCCGCGGCCTGCCCCTGCGCCTGGTTGATCGCTGCCTGACGCTCGCCCTCGGACTTCTGGATCGCCGCCTCGCGGCCGCCCGACGCGATATTGATCTGCTCCTGCTTGCGCCCTTCCGATGCCGCGATCAGCGCGCGCTTCTCGCGCTCGGCGGTGATCTGCGCCTGCATCGCGTGAAGAATTTCCTTTGGCGGCGTCAGGTCCTTGATCTCGTAGCGCAGCACTTTTACGCCCCAGTTCGCGGCCGCCTCGTCCAGCGCGGACACGATGCTGTGATTGATGAAATCCCGCTCCTCGAAGGTCCGGTCCAGCTCCAGCTTGCCGATGACCGAGCGCAGCGTGGTCTGCGACAACTGCGTGATCGCGAACACGAAGTTGCTCGATCCATACGATGCCTTCATCGGATCGGTGACCTGGAAATACAGCACACCGTCGACCTGCAGTTGCGTGTTGTCGCGCGTAATACAGACCTGGCTCGGCACTTCGAGAGGAATTTCCTTCAGCACGTGCTTGTACGCGACCCGGTCGACGAACGGGAACGCGAAGCTCAGACCCGGCGTCAGCGTCGCGTGATAACGGCCGAGGCGCTCGAGCACCCACGCATGCTGCTGCGGCACGATCTTGATGGTCTGCGACGCGAGCACGATTACGACGATCAGCAGCACTGCCCCGACGATGGTTGAATCCATATCTTTATCCTCCGGTTCTGCTTCGAATAGTTGTGCGCAGGTTGGTCGGGCCTGCGTTTTCAGCTTAGGCGGCCGGCGCTCAGATGATCAGGTCGCGCTCGCGCGCGCCTTCGGCTGCCGGCTCGCGACGACGACGAGGCAACTGCCCCGTAACTCCCTGATCTCGTAGACCTGCGCGTCTTCCGGTTCGCCCGCGGCCAGCTCGACGTCCCATGCCGCGCCACGATAGGTCGCGCGTGCTTTGCGCCCCTGCCAGGCCGGCACGTTCAGCGTCTGCCCGATATCCAGATTGACATCCGGATTGCGCGACGCCTGCTCGCGCCTACGACGACCGAAGCGCGAGCGTCTGAGCACCACGACCGCCGCAAGCGCAACCAGCGCCGCCACTACGAATTGCAGATCGGTCCCGGCGCCGGCAATGCGCGCAAGTGCCGCCGCGACGAAGCCGAACGCGATCATCAACAGATAGAAGGTGCCGCTCATCAGTTCCAGCACGACAAGCACACCCGCCCCGATCCACCAGAACAGTCCACCAGGCGCCACATCGACCTCCACAAAGCAAAACACCCCGGTTCTACCGGGGTGTTTATAGCACGAAGCGGACGTGCCTTTAACGCGTGCCGAATGCCGCCTGCGAAGCGGCATTCGATGCCTCGCGAGTTACTGCTTCGCCTTTGCCAGTTGCTGCCACGTATCGATGATCGTGTCGGGGTTGAGCGAGATCGACTTGATGCCTTCGTCCGTCAGCCATTGCGCGAAGTCCGGATGATCCGACGGCCCCTGGCCGCAGATACCGACGTACTTGTCCAGACGCAGACAGGTTTCGATTGCGCGCTTGAGCAGGAACTTGACCGCCGGATCACGCTCGTCGAAATCGACCGCGAGCAGCTCCATGCCCGAGTCGCGGTCGAGGCCGAGCGTGAGCTGCGTCAGGTCGTTCGAGCCGATCGAGAATCCGTCGAAGTACTGCAGGAACTCTTCCGCGAGGATCGCGTTCGTCGGCACTTCGCACATCATGATCAGACGCAGGCCCTTCTCGCCGCGCTTCAGGCCGAACTTCGCGAGCAGCCCGACCACGCGCTCTGCCTGCTTCAGCGTACGCACGAACGGCACCATGATCTCGACGTTGTCGAGGCCCATCTCTTCACGCACCTTCTTCAGCGCGACGCATTCCATCTGGAACGCCTCGGCGAAGTCTTCCGCGATATAGCGCGACGCGCCGCGGAAGCCCAGCATCGGGTTTTCCTCGTCCGGCTCGTAGCGCGAGCCGCCGATCAGCTTCTTGTACTCGTTCGACTTGAAGTCCGACAGACGCACGATGACGGGCTTCGGATAGAACGCCGCCGCGATCGTTGCGATACCTTCGGTCAGCTTGTCGACGTAGAACGCGCGCGGCGAGGCGTGACCGCGCGCGACGCTTTCGACCGCCTTCTTCAGGTCCTGATCGACGTTCGGGTACTCGAGGATCGCCTTCGGGTGCACGCCGATGTTGTTGTTGATGATGAACTCGAGCCGCGCGAGACCCACACCTGCGTTCGGCAGTTGCGAGAAGTCGAATGCGAGTTGCGGATTGCCGACGTTCATCATGATCTTCACCGGAATTGGCGGCAGTTCGCCGCGCTGCACTTCGGTGATTTCGGTTTCGAGCAGGCCGTCGTAGATCTTGCCTTCGTCGCCTTCGGCACATGACACGGTGACGAGCGCGCCGTCCTTCAGCACGTCGGTCGCGTCGCCGCAGCCGACCACGGCCGGCACGCCCAGCTCACGCGCGATGATCGCCGCATGGCAGGTGCGGCCGCCACGGTTCGTGACGATCGCCGACGCACGCTTCATGACCGGCTCCCAGTTCGGGTCGGTCATGTCGGCGACGAGCACGTCGCCCGGCTGCACACGGTCCATCTCCGACGGGTCGTGGATGACGCGCACCGGACCCGCGCCGATCTTCTGACCGATCGCGCGGCCCGTTGCCAGCACGTTCGACTGGCCCTTCAGCTTGAAGCGCTGCTCGGCCTTGCCGCCGCCCTGGCTCTTCACCGTTTCCGGACGCGCCTGCAGGATGAAAATCTTGCCGTCGCGGCCGTCCTTGCCCCACTCGATGTCCATCGGACGCTGGTAGTGCTTCTCGATGATCACCGCGTACTTCGCGAGCTCGATCACGTCTTCGTCGGTGATCGAGAAGCGGTTGCGCTGTTCGTGCGCGATGTCGACGGTCTTCACGCGGCCCGGCTCGCCCGGCTTCGTGAACTCCATCTTGATCAGCTTCGAGCCGATCGAGCGGCGGATGATCGGGTACTTGCCCTGGGCGAGCGTGGTCTTGAACACGTAGAACTCGTCCGGATTCACCGCGCCCTGCACGACGGTTTCGCCAAGGCCATAGCTCGACGTGATGAAGACGGCGTCCTTGAAACCGGATTCGGTATCGAGCGTGAACATCACGCCCGCGGCGCCGACATCCGAGCGCACCATGCGCTGCACACCCGCCGACAACGCGACTTCAGCATGCGTAAAGCCCTTGTGCACGCGATAGGAGATGGCACGGTCGTTGTACAGCGACGCGAACACATGCTTCATGCGATCGAGCACGTCGTCGATGCCGACCACGTTCAGATAGCTTTCCTGCTGACCGGCGAACGATGCGTCCGGCAGGTCTTCCGCGGTCGCGGATGAACGCACGGCAAACGACAGCTCCTCGGGCGAGCTCTTTTGCAGCGTGTCGAAACCCGCGCGAATGTCAGCCTCGAGTTGCGGCTGCAGCGGCGCGTCGACGATCCATTGACGGATCTCCTTGCCCGCTTCGGCGAGCGCCTTCACGTCGTCGACGTCGAGCGTCTCGAGACGTTTGGCGATGCGTTCAGTCAGATCGTTGTGCTGCAGGAAGTCACGGAACGCGAGCGCGGTGGTCGCGAAGCCAGTCGGCACGCGCACGCCGGCTTCCGCGAGCTGGCTGATCATCTCGCCCAGCGACGCGTTCTTGCCGCCGACGATTTCCACGTCGGTCATCCGCAACTGCTCGAACGGAACTACATACGCCTTGTCCTTTGCGACGTTAACTGCGTTAGTCATACAAGCCCCTAAGTGTGAAAGAAATTCGCGGCTGTGCAAGTGGGCTTGAACACGGGCAGCCCATTGGAAGCTCGACCCCGTGTCTTGCACAACCTGTTAGATAAGCAATCGCCTGGACAGCGGAGATGCGTTGCATGGCGCGCCGGCCGTGCAGCACGAGGCGGACGCACCGAAGAACGCGGTTGAGCGGACTTACCGCTCGATCTGTCGCGTTCAACGCACATTGCCATTAGATAGCGTGACGTTGAACGACCGTTCGCGGCAAGTTAGCGGCCAATCGCCTGCAATTGCTTATCCAACAGGTTGCCGTTATTCTACCGTGCCGACTCCTGAAATGTGACAGTCGGTCGAGAATTGCGCCTCGAATCGCGCCCCGACCGAGCCAGCGGGCTTTTGCGAGACCGCCCGCGCGGGCGCGAGCGTGGCGCGGCCGCCGCCGCGCGGTTTGATTCGAGCGCGTTGTCGCGCTCGCGCTTTCCGGCTCATTTGCCTTTCACGTTCACAGCTCCACTGATGCCGCCCACCGTATTCATCGTCTCAGACGGTACCGGGATTACTGCCGAAACCTTCGCGCATTCGATCCTCTCCCAGTTCGACCAGAAATTCCGCCTGGTCCGCGTGCCTTTCGTCGACTCGACCGAGAAGGCCTATGCGACGCTCGAAAAGATCAACGAAGCGGTCGTGCAGGACGGCCGTCGTCCGATCGTGTTCACCACGCTGGTCGATAGCTCGTCGAATCAGATCGTGAAGGATTCGAACGCGCTCGTGCTCGACATGTTCCAGACCTTCGTCGAGCCGCTCGAGCAGGAACTGGAGCTGAAGTCGAGCCACGCGATGGGCCGCGGCCACCAGAACGCGGACACCGAGGAGTACAAGAACCGGATCGAGGCGATCAATTTCTCGCTCGCGCACGACGACGGTCAATCGAACCGCAATCTCGCAGACGCCGACGTGATTCTCGTCGGCGTGTCGCGCAGCGGCAAGACGCCGACGAGCCTTTATCTGGCGATGCAGTACGGCGTGAAAGCGGCGAACTATCCGCTGATTCCCGAAGATTTCGAACGCGGCAAGCTGCCCACGCCGCTGCTCGAGCATCGGCAGAAGATGTTCGGGTTGTCGATCGATCCGCAGCGCTTGTCGGAAATCCGCAACGAGCGGCGGCCGGGTAGCAAGTATGCGGCGCTGGAAAACTGTCGCTACGAGATCAACGAAGCGGAAGCGATGATGCGGCGCGAGGGGATCAAGTGGCTGTCGTCGACGCACAAGTCGATCGAGGAGATCGCGACGACGATCCTGCAGGAGATCAAGCTGGATCGGCCGTCGTATTGACGGACAGCCGGGCAGGCATTGCGTTGCCGCGCCAGAGCCCTGGCAACGCCACTTACGGTGAGTCTACTTTTTGCGCCCGCGCTGCTGCCGGCACTGCTCGAACAGGCAGACCGCCGCCGCGGCCGCCACGTTCAGCGACTCCATGCCGCCGGGCTGCGGGATCGTCACGCGCAACGACACGGCATCGCGCCACACCTGCGACACGCCCGCCCCTTCGTTGCCGAACACCCACGCGAGCGGCCTGCTCAGGTCACAGTCGTAGATCGCTTCGGCACCGTGCGAATCTGTGATGGCGACCGGTACCGCGAGCCGTTCGATCAGCGCACGCGCTTCGACATCCTCATGAATCTGCAACAGGAAGTGCGCGCCCATCCCGGAACGCAGCACCTTCGACGACCACGCGTATGCGGTGCCCGGCGCGCAGAACACGTGCTCGATACCCGCGGCCGCTGCGCTGCGCAGAATCGATCCGACGTTGCCCGCGTCCTGCACGCCGTCGAGCACGAGACAGTTTTGCTCGACGCGCTCGGGCAGCGGCGCGTCGAGCTTCTCGACGAGCAGCAGAATCCCGACCCCATGCACGACATTCGACAACTGCCCGAACAATGCATCCGGTAACGTCACGAGCCGATGCTCACCGATGCGCGAAACGATCGCCCGCGCTTCGTCGTGACGCAGCGCGCCATCAGTGACGACGCATAGCTCCGGCTGACCGGCGATATCGAGATACGTGCTCGCGAGATGGAAGCCCTCGAGCAGCGCGTGGCCGCTGCGGCGCTGTTGATGCGTCGAGCCCGCCAGTGCCTTCAGGCGCTTGTAGAGCGGATTGTCCCGCGAGGTGATGGCTTTCACAGGCAGCGAAGGCGGTGAGAAGGGAAAAGGAATCGGCGGCAATCAACGGCACGCAAGCGCGGAGCGCGCTCGAGCCGCGCTGATGGGGTCGGTCAAGCGAGGCCGGCCTCGCCGAACGCATCGCCGTCGAGCAGCAGCGCGTCGGCCACGATGACGGCGTCCGCCGGCGGCAACGGCACGCCTGTGCCGAACCGCAGATGCGCTTCGCGCACCGGCGCGAACGACCGCCGATGATGTTCGCACGGCCCATGCTCGAGCAGCGCCGCGAGATGCTGCGGCGTGCCGTAACCGGCATGCGCGTCGAAGCCGTACATCGGATACGCCTGGTGCAGTTCGACCAGCATGCGGTCGCGCGTGACCTTCGCGAGAATCGACGCCGCCGAAATGCTCTTCACGAGCGCGTCGCCGCCGATCACGGCTTCGCTACGAATACTGAGCGTCGGGCAACGGTTGCCGTCGATCTTCACGAGCGTCGGCACGACCGACAGGCCCTCGACCGCGCGTTTCATCGCGAGCATGGTGGCGTGCAGGATGTTCAGCGAATCGATTTCCTCGACCGTCGCCGACGCGACGCAGTACGCGAGCGCACGCTCGACGATCTTGTCGTACAGCGCTTCGCGCTTGAGTGCGCTCAGCACCTTCGAATCGTCGAGGCCGCGGATCATCGGTTTGGCGGGATCGAAAATCACCGCCGCCGCGACGACCGGACCAGCCAGCGGTCCGCGCCCTGCCTCGTCGACGCCGCAGACGATGTCGTCGGCGCTCTCGAAGTTCAGGCCGGCTTGCGCCACGACCCGAACGGTGGCCGCGATCTTCCTGCGAGGCGCGGGCGCGGCGGTCATGGCCGCCCCGCCCGCTGCTCGACGACGCTCGCCACGACTTCGGCCGCGCGCTGCGCTGTGTTCTGCTTCAGCACGTGATGCATCTCCGTGAAGATTTCCTTCAGCGTGCGCCGGTTCGCCTCGTCGCGCAACTGTTTCAGCGTCGCCTCGGCGAGCGCCTGCGGCGTCGCGAAGTGCTGCAGGATCTCCGGCACCACGAAACGCCCGGCCAGGATGTTCGGCAGGCCGACGTACGGCAGATAGCCCTGCCGGCGCATGATCTGGCCGGTTAGCCAGGGCACTTTGTACGAAATCACCATCGGCTTTTTCAGCAGCGCGGCTTCGAGCGTGACGGTGCCGCTCTTCACGAGAATCGCGTCGGCGGCGGTCATCGCGAGTTGCGACTGCCCTTCGGTGATGGTCAGCGCGAGGCCCGGATGCGCATCGACGAGCGGCTGCAGCAACGCGCGCAACGCGGGCGTCGCCGCCGGCATCACGAAGCGCACGCTGGGCTCCTGGTGCTGCATCATCTCCATCGCCGCGAAGAACGTCGGGCCGATCAGGTCGATCTCGGAGCGCCGGCTGCCCGGCAGCACCGCGATCACCGGCCCGCTTTCCGCGAGATCGAGCGCGCGGCGCGCACCGAGGGTGTCAGGTTCGAGCGGGATCTGATCGGCCAGCGGATGCCCGACGTACGACGCCGCGACACCCGCCTTTTCAAGCAGCGCGGTTTCGAACGGGAACACGCACAGCATGTGGTCGACGGCCTTGGCGATCTTTTTGATGCGCCCGCCACGCCACGCCCAGATGGACGGGCAGACGAAGTGCACGGTCGGAATGCCGGCGTCGCGCAGTGCGTGCTCGAGCCCGAAATTGAAGTCGGGCGCGTCGACGCCGACGAATACGGACGGCGGTTCGGCGAGCAGTTGACGCTTGAGCTCGTTGCGGATACCGAGGATTTCGGGAATGTGCCGCAGTGCTTCGACATAGCCGCGCACCGTCAGCTTTTCCATCGGCCAGTGGGCGTCGAAGCCCGCGGCCATCATGCGCGGACCACCGATGCCGTAGTACTGGGTGGTGGCCGGCAGCGTGCTGGCGAGACCGTCGAGCAGCGACGCGGCGAGCAGGTCGCCGGACGGCTCGCCGGCCACCATCGCGACGCGCAGCGGACTGGGTTGCAACGTCATCGGTTAGCGGATGATGCCGCGCTGCGACGCTTCGACGAACGTGAGCAGCGTCTGCACCGGGGCGTCGCCGTCACCGCCGGCCGAACCGAGTTCCTTCAATTGCACCTTCGCTTCTTCGAGCGACAGGCCGTTCTTGTACAGCACGCGATACGCGGTGCGCAGCACCGAGATCGCGTCGGCCGAGAAGCCGCGGCGGCGCAACCCTTCGACGTTGATGCCGTGCGGCTCGGCCTTGTTGCCCGCGGCGATCACGTACGGCGGCACGTCCTGCACGAGCGCCGACGCGCCGCCGAGCATCGAATGCGCACCGATGCGCACGAACTGATGCACGCCCGACATGCCGCCGATGATCGCGTAGTCGCCGATCGTCACGTGACCGGCCATCTGCGCGTTACTCGACAGAATCACGTTGTTGCCGACGTGGCAGTCGTGACCAATGTGCACGTAGGCCATGATCCAGTTGTCGTCGCCGAGCGTGGTGACGCCCGCGTCCTGCACCGTGCCGGTGTGGATCGTCGTGAACTCGCGGATCATGTTGCGGTTGCCGATCACGAGCCTGGTCGGCTCGTCCCGGTACTTCATGTCCTGCGGGCGGCCGCCGACCGATGCGTAATGGCCGATGCGGTTGTCTTCACCGAGCGTGGTATAGCCTTCGATCACGCTGTGCGAGCCGACCGTGCTGCGCGCACCGATCGTCACGTGTGCGCCGATCACGGCATAGGGTCCGACTTCGACGGATTCGTCGAGCTGCGCGCCCGGCTCGATGATCGCAGTGGGATGGATCCTGCTCATGCGTCCTCGCTTCTGATTCTGTTGCGTTGTGTGGATGGCCTTGCCGTCAGGGCCGCCGCGCGCGTGCCTTGCCGCGCCGCGACCTGCCCCGACACGGGCTTTACGCGTCTTTGTCCGTGTGGCGCACTGCGCACATCAGATCGGCTTCCGCCGCGACGACGCCATCCACTTCGGCGCGCGCCTTGAACTTCCAGATGCCGCGCATGTGACGCTCGAACGTGCAGTTCAGGATCAGCTGATCGCCCGGTTCCACCACGCGCTTGAAGCGCGCGTTGTCGATGCCGACGAACAGGTACAGCGTGTTCGACGGATCGCTCGGTTCTTCCGAGAACGTCAGCAGCGCCGCGGTCTGCGCGAGCGCTTCGAGGATCAGCACGCCTGGCATCACCGGCCGCGTCGGGAAATGTCCCTGGAAATACGGCTCATTGATCGACACGTTCTTCAACGCTTTGACGCTCTTGTGCGGTTCGAGTTCGAGCACCCGGTCGACCAGCAGGATCGGATAACGATGCGGCAGCAGCGTGAGAATCTTATGAATGTCGAGATTGATTTTTTCGGTGCTCATGGTGTTTCTGCTCACGCATTGACTGCGCGATGATGACTGCGGATGCTGGTGCAGGTGGGTTGAAAACGCGCACGACCGGCGCCTCTGATGACCGGTGGCCGTGCCACCCGGTCACGGCCACCGGCTTCGCTTCATGATGCTCGACCACTATTTTACGTGGTGCCGATGGGTCGCCGGGATAACTGTCAGATCTTGTTGCCTGCGGGTTGACCTGCGGCGCCGTCAGTGGCATTGCCGGCTTTGTCGACGGTGGCGTTCTCCAGCGCTTTGATGCGATCGCGAAGCTTGTCGATATTGCGCAGCAGCGCGGCGCTTTTGTTCCAGTCCGCGTGGTTCACGGCCGGGAACGCGCTCGTGTACATGCCGGGCTTCAGCAGCGACTTAGACACGCCCGACTTTGCGGTGACGATCACGTAATCGGCGAGCGTCACGTGTCCGGCGATGCCGACCGCGCCGCCGATCATGCAATGACGGCCGATCGTCGTGCTGCCCGCAATGCCCGCGCAGCCCGCGATCACCGTGTAGGCGCCGACCTTGCAGTTGTGGCCGATCTGCACGAGGTTGTCGATCTTCACGCACTCCTCGATGATCGTGTCGGCCATCGCGCCGCGGTCGATCGTGGTGTTCGCGCCGATTTCGACGTCGTTCGCGATCGACACGCCGCCGACCTGGGGAATCTTCACCCAACTGCCGGTGCGCGCGTCGCCCTCGCCGACGAAGTCCGGTGCGAAGCCGAAGCCGTCCGAGCCGATCACCGCGCCGGCGTGGACGATCACGCGCTCGCCGAGCTTGCAGCCGTGGTACACGGTCACGTTCGGATACAGATGCGCGTTCGCGCCGACACGCGTGCCGCGGCCGATCACGACGTTGGCGTCGAGCCGCGCATGCTCGCCGATCACCGCGCCCGCTTCCACGGTGACACGCGGACCGATCACCGCGCTCGCGGCGACCTGGGCGGCAGGATCGATGGTTGCGCTCGGATGCACGCCGGGGACCGCCCTCGGCGCGGCCAGGTCGATGAAGGTTTGCGCGATGCGCGCAAAGTAAGCGTAGGGATTCGGCGTGACGATGAAGTTTCGAGCTTCGCGCGAGGCGAGCTTCGCGAGGTCGCCGGCATTGATCAGTACTGCGCCGGCGCGGGTCGTTTCGACCTGCGACAGATATTTCGGATTGGCGAGGAACGCCAACTGGTCCGGCCCTGCCTGGTCGAGCGGCGCAAGACTGCTCACGCGCTGCGCCCCGTTACCGACTAATTCACCGCCGAACCGCTGGACGATGTCCTCGAGCGTAAATGCCATGCCTATCCTGTCTCCAACCCGTTCAATCATTGGAGGGCGCGCGCCGAGGCGTGCGGGGCGACCGTGCGCCGCCCTCAGTTGCCCTCAGTTGCCCTCAATTGCCCGATGCCGCCAGTGCCTTCAGCACCTGGTCGGTGATATCGATGCGCGGGCTCACGTACACCGCTTCCTGGACGATCAGATCGTAGTGCTGCGTTTCGGCGATCTGCTTGATGACCTTGTTCGCGCGATCGAGCACCGCCGCGAGTTCCTCGTTGCGGCGCTGGTTCAGGTCTTCGCGGAACTCACGCTGCTTGCGTTGGAAGTCCGAGTCGAGCTGCGACAGGTCGCGCTGCTTCTGCGCGCGATCGGTCGCCGACATTGTCGCGCCATTCTTGTCGAGTGCATCGGACATCGACTTGAGCTTTTGCGCCATGTCGGCGAGATCCTTGTCCCGCTTCGCGAATTCGGCCTCGAGCTTCAGCTGCGCGGCTTTCGCCGCCGCCGATTCGCGCAGGATGCGGTCGGAATTCACCGCGGCGATCCTCGCCTCCTGCGCGTGCGCCATGCCGACCCCGAGGGTCATTGCCAGCGCCAATGCGCACGCTACACGTTTCGAAAACATACCGGTTAGCAAAGTCATCCTCTCGATACTGTAGTTTGGCCGGGTCCGCCGCCGCAGCCGGCCGCCGGCAACGCCGGCCGCCGGGAACACCCGCCGCCCGATCAGAACGCGGTCCCGATCTGGAACTGGAACTTCTGGTACTGGTCGCCAGTGTGCTTCGTGAGCGGGAAGCCAAGGCTCAACTTGAGCGGGCCGATTGGCGAGATCCACGCGAGACCCACACCGTAGCCGTAACGCAGGCCATTTGCGCCGATGCTGTTACCTTCCGTTCCCCACACGTTACCGGCGTCGAGGAAGGTGAACACACGCAGCGTGCGATCGTAGCCCGTGCCCGGCAGCGGGAACGTGAGCTCGATATTGCCGACGAGCAGCTTCGAGCCGCCGATCGGGTCGCCGGTCTTCGCGTCGCGCGGACCGAGCGAGCTCGGCTCGTAGCCGCGGACCGAACCGATACCGCCGGCGAAGTAGTTCTTGAAAATCGGATATGGCTTGCCGCCAAGGCCGTTACCGTAACCGCCCTGGAAGTTGAAGCCCAGCACGAAGCCCCGCGCGAACGAGTAATAGTACTGCGCGTTGATGTCGGCCTTGTAGTACTGCGTGCCGCCGACCGGCGTGCCGTACTCGGCGTTCGCCTGCGTGAAGTAGCCGCGGCTCGGCACCAGTGCGCTGTCGCGCGCGTCCCGCGACCAGCCGACCGTCAGCGGTACGTTGTTCGACACGCGGCCGAACTCGTGCACGTAGTCTATATAGCTTTGCGGCGTGTTCGAGTCGATGTCGAGCTGATTCTGCTCGAAGCCCACGCCGAAAAATACCGTGTCGACTTCAGAGAACGGGATGCCGAACTTCAGGTCACCGCCTATCGTGACGATCTTGAAGCTCGAATCGGTCGAATAGTACAGCGGCTGGTACGTGCGGTAGTAGACGTCGGTGATCCGCTTGATGCCGTCCACCGTGAAGTACGGGTCGACCTGCGTGACCGTCAGCGTACGGTACGTCTTCGCGGTATTGATGTTCACCGAGAGGCTCGTGCCGGAGCCGAACACGTTGTCCTGCGAGATACCCGCCGACAGCACCACCTTGTCCGTCGATGAGAAGCCCGCGCCAAGCGTGATCGCGCCGGTCGGCTTTTCGGCGACCTTCACGTCGATGTCGACCTGGTCGGGCGTGCCTTCGACCGGCACCGTGGTCACGTCGACGTCGGTGAAGTAGCCGAGACGGTTGATACGATCCTTCGACAGCGCGAGGCGGTTCGAATCGAACCACGAGCTTTCGAGCTGGCGCATTTCACGGCGCACCACTTCGTCGCGCGTGCGCGTGTTGCCGACCACATTGATGCGGCGCACGTACACGCGACGGCTCGGGTCGACCTGAAGCGTCAGGTCGACGGTGTGGTTGTTCTGGTCGATCTGCGGCTGTGCATTGACGGTCGCGAACGCGTAGCCGTACTCGCCGAGCTTGTCGACAATCGCCTTCGTGGTGGCCTGCAGCTTTTCGGCCGAGAAGCGGTCGCCCGGCTTGATCTTGATCAGCTTCTTCAGCTCCGCTTCGCGGTCTAGCAGATTGCCGGCGAGGCGGATGTTCGAAATCGTGTACGGCTGACCTTCATGCAGCGTGACCGTCAGGTACATGTCCTTCTTGTCCGGCGAAATCGACACCTGGGTCGATTCGATGCTGAACTCGAGATAGCCGCGGTTCAGGTAGTACGAGCGGACGTTCTCGAGGTCGCCGGTGAGCTTGTCTTTCGCGTATAGGTCGTTCTTCGTGTACCACGAGAACCAGTTCGGCGTGGACAGCTGCATTTCGTCGCGCAGCGTGCCGGTGCTGAATGTCTTGTTGCCGATGAAGTTGATCTGACGGATCTTCGCGCTCGGACCTTCGGCCACCGAGAACAGGATGCCGACGCGGTTGCGGTCGATCGGCGTGATCGTCGTGGTGACTTCAGCCGCGTAAAATCCGCGCGTCAGATACTGGCGCTTCAGTTCCTGCTCGGCCTTGTCGACGAGGGCCTTGTCGTAGTAGCGGCCTTGCGACAGCCCGACCGCGCGCAGCGCCTTGATCAGGTTGTCCTTGTCGAACTCGTGGATACCGGCGAAGTCGATCGTGCCGATGGCCGGGCGCTCTTGCACCTGCACGATCACCACGTTGCCTTCGGTCGCGATCTTGACGTCGTTGAAGAAGCCCGTCGCGTACAGCGCGCGAATCGCTTCGGACGCCTTGTCGTCGGAAAAGGTATCGCCTTGCTTGATGGGCAGGTACGCGAACACCGTGCCCGGTTCGACGCGTTGCAATCCCTCAATGCGAATGTCTTGCACCACGAAGGGCGTCGTTGCATGAGCAACCAGCCCATGCGCGGCGAACGCCGCGGCTACAACCGTCTTTGGACCAAAGCGATGAGGTTTGAACAACGTGCTTCCCCAGTGTGTATAGCTGCATCAGGCCTGGCGGCCGCCCTCGTGAACGCCGCCGGACACTTTAAAAATGGATTAAACGAGCCAGATCGTTGAACAGCGCAATCGCCGACAACGCGACGATGCAGGCAAGCCCCGCTCTCTGAAAAACGAGTTGCCAGCGATCGGAGACAACTTTACCGGTCACAGCTTCAACCAAGTAATATAACAGATGACCCCCGTCCAATACCGGAATTGGTAGCAGGTTCAGCACGCCGAGGCTAATGCTGACAAGGGCCAGGAACGACAGAAACGCGGCAGGACCCAGACGTGCGCTCTTTCCCGCGTAGTCGGCGATCGTCACCGGACCGGACAGATTCTTCAGCGACGCCTCGCCGACGATCATCCGGCCGAACATCCTGACCGAGTACACCGCGAGATCCCAGGTACGGCGCGCGCCGAGGTGGAGGCTCTCGAGCGGCCCGTAGCGCACGTCGATCGACGGCACCTGGGTCGCCAGCTCCGCGCCGATGCGGCCGATCTGCTGCCCGCTCGCCGCATCGCGCTGCAGCTGCGGCACGATGGTGATTTCTTCGAGCGCGCCCGCCGCATGACCGCCACGGCCGCCGCGCTCCACCCGCAGCGTGACCGGCACGCCGGCGTGCGACTTTACAAATGCGATGAAGGCCGAGGCGTTATCGGTCGGCGTGCCGTTGATCGCGCGCAGCCGATCGCCGGCGACGAGCCCCGCCTTTTGCGCGGCGCTACCCGCCTGCACGCCCGCCACCGTCAGCTTGCCGCCGCCGGGCTCGAAGCCGAGGCGCGACATCAGATCGTCGTCGACGTCTTTCTCGCCGAGGCCGCGCAGGTCCATCGGAAAATCGGACGTGCCGTGCGCGTCCTTTGCACTGAGCACGATGCGCTGCTGATCGAACGCGGCGCCGAGCAGCTTCCAGCGCAGATCCGACCACGACCGCACCGGCTCGGTCTCATCGCTATGGCCGGTGCGCACACCGACTATCGTCTCGCCGCCCTCGAAACCCGCCAGCGCGGCCGGCGTGTTCGGCGCGGGTGTCGCGATCACGGCGGCCGGTTCGGTCACGCCAGTTGCGAACACGAGCGCGAACAGCACGATCGCGAGCAGGAAATTCGCGACCGGACCGGCCGCGACGATCGCGAAGCGCCGCCACACCGACTGGCGGTTGAACGCATGCGGCAGATCCGCTTCGGGAATCGAACCGGGGCCGGTCTCGCGCTCATCGAGCATCTTCACGTAGCCGCCGAGTGGCAGCGCGGCAATCGTCCACTCGGTGCCCGTCTTCGGACTGACCCACTGAACGAGCGGCTTGCCGAAGCCGATTGAAAAGCGCAGCACCTTCACGCCGCACAGACGCGCGACGCTGTAGTGCCCGTACTCGTGGACCACCACGAGTACGCCAATCGCAACCGCGAACGCGAGCAGTTCGATCAGCAGGTTCATAGGCGCCTCACTGGACGGCGCGTTCCGTGCGACGGGCGCCGTCAGGCAGACGCGCGATGAATTCGGTAGCAGCTCGGCGCGCGGCGGCGTCCGCCTCGATGACGTCGTCGAGCGCGTGCGCGCTGCGGTTCGGCAACGCGTTCAGCACCGAGTCGACCGCCTCGGCAATCGCCATGAAGCCGATGCGGCGCGCGAGAAACGCCTCCACCGCGACCTCGTTCGCGGCGTTCAACGCCGCGCTCGCGACGCCGCCTTCCGCGAGCGCCTTCATGGCGAGCGCGAGGCACGGGAAGCGCGCGTAGTCGGGTTTTTCGAACGATAGCGACGCGATCTCCGCGAGATCGAGCTGCGCGACGCCGGAATCGACGCGATCCGGAAACGCGAGCGCGTGCGCGATCGGCGTGCGCATATCGGGGTTGCCGAGCTGCGCGAGCACCGAGCCGTCCGCATACGACACCAGCGAATGAATCACGCTCTGCGGATGGATCAGCACGTCGATGCGCTCGCCGGGCAGGTTGAACAGCCAGTGCGCCTCGATCACTTCGAGGCCCTTGTTCATCATCGTGGCCGAGTCGACCGAGATCTTGCGGCCCATCACCCAGTTCGGATGCTTGCAGGCTTCGTCAGGCGTCACGTCGACCAGCGTGGCCGGTTCGCGTGTGCGGAACGGACCGCCCGACGCGGTCAGGATGATCTTCGAGACGCCGCCATGCAGCGACGCTTCGCGCGGCAGGCACTGGAAAATCGCGTTGTGTTCGCTGTCGACCGGAAGCAGCACCGCGCCGTTGTCGCGCACCGCGTCCATGAAGATCGCGCCGGACATCACCAGCGCTTCCTTGTTCGCGAGCAGGATGCGCTTGCCGGTGCGCGCCGCGGCAAGGCTCGGCGCGAGACCGGCCGCGCCGACGATCGCCGCGACCACCGTGTCGCAGCCCTCACTCTTCGCCACGTCGACGAGCGCCTGCGGCCCGTACGTGACCTCAGTCTTGCTGCCCGCCTCGCGCAGCTTCGCGGCGACCTTCGCGGCCGTGTCGGCGTCGCCGACCACCGCCACTTCGGGCGCAAAGCGCAGGCATTGCCTGACGAGCTTGTCGCCGTTGCGATGCGCGCTCAGCGCGTAAATCGAAAAACGCTCGGGGTGACGCGCGACCACGTCGAGCGTACTGTCTCCAATCGAGCCCGTGGAACCGAGCAATGTCAGACGTTTTTGCATATCTCTTTTCTCTAGCCGAGCAGCAGCATGGCGAGCGGCAGCACCGGCAACAACGCGTCGATGCGATCGAGCACGCCGCCGTGCCCCGGCAACAGTCCGCTCGAGTCTTTGACGCCGGCCTGGCGTTTCATCATCGATTCGAACAGGTCACCGACCACGCTGAAAACCACCAGCAGGGTCAGCGCGAGCACCGTGCGCAGCGCACCCAGTTGCGCCAGCAGCGCAGAATACAGGGTCGGCTCGAACGCGTGCAAAAAGATCGCCGCCGCCGCGACGATCATGACCAGCAGCCAGCCACCGATCGCCCCCTCCCAGGTTTTACCCGGACTGATGGCTGGCGCCAGCTTGTGCTTGCCAAATGCCTTCCCGGAGAAGTATGCGCCGATATCGGCAAGCCATACCAACAGCAGCAGCGACAGCACGAACGGCACACCCTGCATGCGCGCAGCGACGAGAGCATGCCAGCACGCGATGAAACCAACGATTCCGGCAAGAAACAGAAAGGCGCGCCAGGCGCCCTGCGCGAGCACGGGCTTGCGCAGCAGCACGAACGGACCGGCGATCACCCAGAAAATCGACGCCGCCTGGAAGAACGGCCGCGCAGGCTCGGTGCCGATGCCCACCCGCGTACTGGTGACGAGTCCGAGTGCCGCGACGAGCGCGTACAGCACCGGGCCCGCGCCGCCGAGCTTTAGCAGGCGCGCCCACTCCCACGCGGCGAACACGACGACGAAAGCGATCAGCGCGCCGAATGCGCCGACAGGCGCGAACAGCGTGACAGGCAGGAACACTGCCAGCAACACGATCGCCGTGATGACACGGGTCTTTAGCATGGAAGCGAATCGACGTTCTGCGATTGCGGCTCAAGCTGAGCACTGGTGCGGCCGAAGCGGCGTTCCCGCTCCGCGTACGAAGCGATGGCGTGACCGAGCGCGTCGGCGTCGAAATCCGGCCAGAACGTGTCGGTGAAATAGAACTCGGTGTAGGCAAGCTGCCACAGCAGGAAGTTGCTGACGCGGCGCTCGCCGCCGGTGCGGATGAACAGGTCCGGCTCGGGTGCGTAGGCCATCGACAGGTGCTCGGCGAACGCGTCCTCGTTGACCTCGACCGGCTTGCCCGCCGCCGCCGCTTGCTCGACGAGCTTGCGGGTGGCCTGCATGATGTCCCAGCGCCCGCCGTAGTTCGCGGCGATGGTCAGCGTGAGACGGGCGTTGCGCGCGGTCTTGGTTTCCGCGCGCTTGATCAGATCGCGGATCTTGTCGTCGAAACGCTCGAGATCGCCCACCACGCGCAAACGGATACCGTTCGCGTGCAGCTTGCCGATCTCGCGCTCGAGCGCGGTAACGAACAGGCGCATCAGGAACGATACTTCCTCGTTCGGACGGCGCCAGTTCTCCGAGCTGAACGCGAACAGCGTCAGATATTCGACGCCCCGCCGCGCGCACGCCTCGACGGCCGCCCGCACCGCGTCGACGCCGCGCGTATGGCCCGCCACGCGGGGCAGACGCCGCTGCGTGGCCCAACGGCCGTTGCCATCCATGATGATCGCGATATGTCGCGGCACCGCGGCGACTTCAGGCACGCGCACGGTTGAGCTGGTATAGGTCATGGCCGTTGGGACAGTAATGCCAGTAAAGAAGTGGAAATCAGAAGATGCTGAGCCGAACGGCGTCAGACCGTCATGATCTCGGCTTCTTTCGTTGTGACGAGCTTGTCGATTTCGGCGACGAACTTGTCCGTCAGCTTCTGGACGTCGTCACCGGCACGACGCTCGTCGTCTTCCGAGATTTCCTTGTCCTTGACGAGCTTCTTCAGTTGCTCGTTGGCGTCGCGGCGCAGGTTGCGCACGGCCACCTTGGCCGTTTCGGCTTCGCTGCGAACGACCTTGGTCAGCTCGCGGCGACGCTCTTCGGTCAACGCGGGCATCGGTACGCGGATCACATCGCCATGGGTAGCTGGGTTCAGACCGAGATCCGACTCGCGGATCGCCTTTTCGACGACCTGGACCATTTTCTTTTCCCACGGCTGCACGCCGATCGTGCGCGCGTCGATCAGCGTCAGGTTCGCGACCTGCGAAATCGGCACCGGCGAGCCATAGTAGTCGCACTGGATATGATCGAGCAGGCCCGTGTGCGCACGGCCCGTGCGGATCTTTGACAGGTCGTTCTTGAACGCGTCGATGGAGCGCTGCATCTTCTGTTCAGCGCCCTTCCTGATATCAGCCACAGACATTTTTAAACCTCCGAACCTTCAAAACGGTGCGAGCCGCCCGGCACGCTCGATGCGGCGGCCCGGGCTCGCGTCAAAGCCCACGTAAAGTAAGCGAAGTTTACACGTGGACGAGGGTGCCCTCGTCCTCACCTAGCACGATGCGCTTGAGCGCACCGGGTTTGACGATCGAAAACACGCGGATCGGCAGCTTCTGGTCGCGGCACAGAGCGAAAGCCGTCGCATCCATCACCTGCAGATTGCGGCCGATCGCCTCGTCGAAGCTGATCGTGCTGTAGCGGGTCGCGCTCGAATCCTTCTTCGGATCGGCCGAATAGACGCCGTCCACCTTGGTCGCCTTCAGCACCACTTCCGCGCCGATTTCCGCGCCGCGCAATGCAGCGGCCGTGTCGGTCGTGAAGAACGGGTTGCCGGTGCCGGCCGCGAAGATCACGACCTTGCCTTCCTCGAGCTGGCGGATCGCGCGGGGCCGGATGTACGGCTCGACGACCTGGTCCATGCGCAGCGCCGATTGCACGCGCGCCTCGATGCCGGCGTGGCGCATCGCGTCCTGCAGCGCCAGCGCGTTCATCATCGTGGCGAGCATACCCATGTAGTCGGCCGTTGCGCGGTCCATACCCGCCGCACCGCCCGCGACGCCGCGAAAAATATTGCCGCCGCCGATCACCACGGCCAGTTGCGTTCCGAGACGGACCACTTCGGCCACGTCCGCCACCATTCGTTCGATGGTTCCGCGATTGATGCCGAAGGCATCGTCGCCCATCAGAGCTTCACCGGAGAGTTTGAGCAGGACGCGTTTATAGGCAATGGGCATAGGGGTATCCAGATCGCGCGGAACAGGGCAACAACAAGGGACTAATGTAGGGGTGAAATGCTGATTCGGGCAAGCACCGCCAAATTGGCGAACCCTGGGGTTCGCCAGCGGCGGCCGCGCCGCGAGGGTCAACTCGTGCGCGGCCTTGCGGCGCTGCCGACCGCAGCGAGGTGTTGCCTCGCCGCGGGTCCAAACGGTACGGCGGTGAAGCTTAGGTAACGCTTATTGTTGCTTTGCAGCAGCGACCTGGGCGGCCACTTCCGCTGCGAAGTCGTCCTGCTTCTTCTCGATCCCTTCGCCGACCACGAACAGCGCGAACTTCTGCACGCTTGAGTTGCCCGCCTTCAGCATCTGCTCGATCGTCTGCTTGTCGTTCTTCACGAACGTCTGGTTCAGCAGCGACACTTCCTTCAGGTACTTCTGCACGCTGCCGTCGACCATCTTCGCGACGATTTCAGCCGGCTTGCCCGATTCGGCGGCCTTCTGTTCAGCGATGCTGCGTTCCTTGGCGATCAGGTCCGCCGGCACGTCGTCCGACGACAGTGAGACCGGCTTCATCGCGGCGATGTGCATTGCCACGTCCTTGCCGACCTGCTCGTCCGCGCCGGTGTACTCGACCAGCACGCCGATGCGCGTGCCGTGCAGGTACGCCGCCAACTTGTTCGCGGTGTCGAAGCGCACGAAACGGCGAATCGACAGGTTTTCGCCGATCTTGCCGACCAGCGCGAGGCGCACTGCGTCTACGGTCTGGCCGTCGAGCGGCAGTGCCGACAACGCGGCGACGTCAGCCGGGTTTTGCGTCGCGACGAGTTCGGCGACCTTCTTCGAGAATGCGAGGAAGTCGTCGTTCTTCGAGACGAAGTCGGTTTCGCAGTTCAGCTCGACGAGCGAACCAGCGTTGCCGTTGATGAACGATGCGACGACGCCTTCGGCCGTCACGCGCGATGCCGCCTTGCTCGCCTTGTTGCCGAGCTTCACGCGCAGCAGTTCTTCAGCGCGCGCCAGATCGCCGTCGGCTTCCGTCAGCGCCTTCTTGCATTCCATCATCGGCGCGTCGGTCTTCGCGCGCAGTTCTGCAACCATGCTTGCGGTAATTGCCGCCATCATTTGCTCCTTGAGTTCTGTCTGTCACACGCCGCCCGCATTTCGATGCCGGCGGCAGGAATTCGTTTCAGCGTTTTCGCGCATTTTTTGCGAGCGACGCGCCACGCGTCGCCTCGAACACTCTGCCAGATGCCCGTTACGACAACTGTCATAGACGTCGCGGCTTAAAAAAAGGGGGCCTGTCGAAAGCCCCCTTTTGTGCCGGACACTGGGCAGCCTTACGCTTCCGAGTTGACCTCGACGAACTCGTCGCCGTCGCCGCCACGTGCAGCCTGGACCACTTCGTTGACCGCGTTCGCACGGCCTTCGAGGATCGCGTCGGCCACGCCAGCCGCGTACAGAGCGACGGCCTTGCTGGCGTCGTCGTTACCCGGGATCACGTAGTCCACACCTTCCGGCGAGTGGTTCGTATCGACCACGGCGATGACCGGAATGCCGAGCTTGTTCGCTTCGGTCACGGCAATCTTGTGGTAGCCGACGTCAACCACGAAGATCGCGTCCGGAATGCCGCCCATATCCTTCACGCCGCCGATCGACTTCTGCAGCTTGGCCATTTCGCGTTCGAACAGCAGCGCTTCCTTCTTGCTCATGCGCTCCGTTTCGCCGGCTTCCAGCGCCGCTTCCATGTCCTTCAGGCGCTTGATCGAAACCTTCAGCGTCTTGAAGTTGGTCAGCATGCCGCCGAGCCAGCGTGCGTTCACGAACGGCATACCAGCGCGCTGCGCTTCCTGGGCGATCGTGTCGCGCGATTGACGCTTCGTACCGACGAACAGGATCGTGCCGCGGTTCGATGCCAGCTGACGCGCGTACTTCAGCGCGTCGTTGTACATCGGCAGCGTCTTTTCGAGGTTGATGATGTGAATCTTGTTGCGATGACCGAAAATGAAGGGGGCCATCTTCGGGTTCCAGAAGCGGGTCTGGTGACCGAAGTGGACACCTGCTTCCAGCATTTGACGCATCGTAACTGCCATGAAATTCTCCACGAGGGTTGGGTCTTAAGCCGGCTGCCGCATCGGTCGCGCTCGCCCTGACTTGGGCTGGAACGCGTCGACACCCTGGGTGCGCCGGCTTGCGAATTGGTTGCCTGACACGACTTTCTCTCACTCACGACACCAGCAACCGGAGTGCCGCGAGAAGCCGTTCCGCCAAGCTGCCATGCGCGAATTTGCGGACTCGCGAATAAAAGCGGACTAGGACCGACTTAGCCAAAGATTATAGCACGCGACGACCGGCTGACTCAACCGGCCCGACCAGCGGCCGATGACCCTACGCACGGGACCGCGCCGCTGGGCCCGAAGCCCGGGCTGGCGTCCTTTGGGCCGTCAATTAGCCGATTCTGGTCGCTTTTAGCCCATTGCCGGCCGATCCAGCGCAACGACCCGGCCCCCACTGCTGTAAAATGGCTCGATTCCGCCACGCGCGAGGGATCGTTAAGGATCGACCGGCATTCCGTGCCCGGCAAACGCCCCTCCGCCAGGCCACCGCAACACCCAGCAAGCCTTATCCAGCAAGGCTTCCGAGGAAACCATGGCTATCACCATCAAAAACGAAGACGATATCGCAAAGATGCGCGTCGCCTGCCGGCTCGCGAGCGAAGTGCTCGACTACATCACGCCGTTCGTCAAGGCCGGCGTCACCACTGGCGAGCTCGACCGTCTGTGTCACGAATACATGCTGAAGGACCAGGGCACGGTCCCCGCGCCGCTGAATTACCAGCCGCCCGGCTACCCGCCCTACCCGAAAGCCACCTGCATTTCCGTCAACGACGTGATCTGCCACGGCATTCCGGGCGACAAGGCGCTCAAAACCGGCGACGCGCTGAACATCGACGTCACCGTGATCAAGGACGGCTATTTCGGCGACACGAGCCGCATGTTCATCGTCGGCGAAGGGTCGATCATGGCAAAGCGCCTCGTGCAAGCCACTTTCGAATGCATGTGGCTCGGCATCGACCAGGTGCGACCCGGCGCGCATCTCGGCGACATCGGCTATGCGATCCAGAAGCACGCCGAAGGCCTCGGCTACAGCGTGGTGCGCGAATATTGCGGACATGGCATCGGCACCGTATTCCACGAAGATCCGCAGATCCTGCACTACGGTCGCCCCGGCACCGGATTCGAACTGCAGGCCGGCATGATCTTCACGATCGAGCCGATGATCAACGCCGGCCGCCGTGACATCCGCACGATGCCCGACCAGTGGACCGTCAAGACCAAGGACCGCAGCCTGTCCGCGCAGTGGGAGCACACGGTGCTGGTCACCGAGACCGGCTACGACGTGCTGACCGTGTCGGCCGGCACGCCCGCGCGTCCGCCCGTGGTCGCGGCCACGGCCTGACCGATTCCGACCTCACCGCCTTCCTGCCAATGAGTAGCGTTCCAGCCGTCGCCCCCTCCCATGCCTCGTCGCTCAAGGCGGACTACAAAGTGGCCAAAGCCCAGTTGCTGGAACGCTTCCGAACGGCCACCAACGTCGACGCGTTGATGGCCGCCCTCGCGCGCGCCACGGACCATTCGCTGCGCGCCGCCTGGGACACCTGCGAGCTGCCCGACGACCTCGCGCTGGTCGCGGTTGGCGGCTATGGGCGCGGCGAACTCGCGCCGCACTCCGACATCGACATCCTGGTGCTGTTGCCCGACGCGCGGCTCGAGCATCTGGACGCGCGCATCGAGCGCTTCATCAGCCTCGCGTGGGATCTCGGGCTGGAACTCGGCAGCAGCGTGCGCAGCGTGTCGCAATGCCTCGAGGAAGCGGCCAACGACGTCACGGTACGTACCTCGCTGCTGGAAGCGCGCCGCATCACCGGCAGCGCCGCACTGTTCGACGATTTCGCTCGGCGCTACCGTGCGGCGCTCGACCCGAAGGCGTTCTTCCAGGCGAAGGTGCTCGAAATGCGCCAGCGTCACGCGAAGTTTCAGGACACGCCCTACGCGCTCGAGCCGAACATCAAGGAAAGCCCGGGCGGGCTGCGCGACCTGCAGCTGATCCTGTGGATCACACAGGCGGCTGGCTTCGGCAGCAGCTGGCGCGAACTCGAAGCGCGCGGACTCATCACCGAGCGCGAGGCGCGCGAGCTGCGCCACAACGAAGGCTTCCTGAAGTCGCTGCGTGCGCGGCTGCACGTGATCGCCGGGCGCCGCCAGGACATCCTGGTGTTCGACCTGCAGACGCCGGTCGCGGAAAGCTTCGGCCTCAAGCCGACCGCGACCAAGCGCGCGAGCGAGCAGCTGATGCGCCGCTACTACTGGGCCGCGAAAGCGGTCACGCAACTCGCGACGATCCTGATCCAGAACATCGAGGCGCAGCTGTTTCCGAGCACAAGCGGCATCACGCGCGTGCTGTCGGATCGCTTCGTCGAAAAGCAGGGCATGCTCGAAATCGCCTCCGACGACGTGTTCCAGCGCGAGCCGAACGCGATCCTCGAGGCGTTCCTGCTATACCAGCGCACCCCCGGCGTGAAGGGACTGTCGGCGCGCACGCTGCGCGCGATCTACAACGCCCGCGACGTGATGGACCAGCACTGGCGGCGCGATCCGGAAAATCGCCGGCTCTTCATGGAAATTCTGAAGCAGCCGGCCGGTATCACGCATGCGTTCCGGCTGATGAACCAGACGAGCGTGCTCGGGCGTTATCTGCTGAATTTCCGGCGCATCGTCGGGCAGATGCAGCACGACCTGTACCACGTGTTCACGGTCGATCAGCATATTCTGATGGTGCTGCGCAATCTGCGCCGCTTCGCGGTCGCCGAGCATGCGCACGAATACCCGTTCTGCAGCCAGTTGATCGTCAACTTCGACCGGCCGTGGGTGCTGTACGTGGCCGCGCTGTTTCATGACATCGCGAAGGGCCGCGGCGGCGATCATTCCACGCTGGGCATGGCCGACGCACGGCGCTTCTGCCGCCAGCACGGCATCGAAGGCGAGGATGGCGAGCTCGTCGTGTGGCTCGTGCAGCAGCATCTGACGATGAGCCAGGTCGCGCAGAAGCAGGACACGAGCGACCCTGAAGTGATCAGGCGCTTCGCCGAGCTGGTCGGCACCGAGCGCCGCCTGACCGCGCTCTATCTGCTGACGGTCGCCGACATCCGCGGCACCAGCCCGAAGGTCTGGAACACGTGGAAAGGCAAGCTGCTCGAAGACCTCTACCGCACCACGCTCGCCGTGCTTGGCGGTGCCCAGCCGGACGAGCATTCCGAGCTGAAGTCGCGCCAGGAAGAGGCGCTCGCGCTGCTGCGTCTCGAAACCGTGCCGGAAGGCGCGCAACGGGCGCTGTGGGACAAGCTGGACGTCGGCTATTTCCTGCGCCACGACGCGGCGGACATCGCGTGGCAGACGCGCGTGCTATATCGCCACGTCGAAACGCCGACGCCGCTCGTACGCGCGCGGCCGTCGCCGATCGGCGAGGCGCTGCAGGTGCTCGTCTACGTGAAGGACCAGCCCGATCTGTTCGCGGGCATCTGCGCGTATTTCGACCGCAACGGCCTGTCGGTGCTCGATGCGCGCGTCAGCACGACGCGCCACGGCTATGCGCTCGACAACTTCCTCGTCGCGCACACCGAAGAGGACGTGCACTATCGCGACATCGCCAATCTGGTCGAGCAGGAGCTGACCGCGCGCCTCGCGGGCCACGGCACCTTGCTGCCGGGACCGTCGAAGGGCCGGCTGTCACGGCTGTCGCGCACCTTCCCCATTACGCCGCGCGTCGACCTGCGGGCCGATGAGCGCGGCCAATACTACATCCTGTCCGTGTCGGCGAACGACCGGCCGGGCCTTCTTTATTCGATCGCGCGCGTGCTAGCCGAGCACCGGGTCGGCGTCGCCTCGGCGCGGATCAATACGCTCGGCGAACGCGTCGAGGACGTGTTCCTGCTCGAAGGACACAGCCTATCGGACAACCGCCTGCAAATTCAGGTCGAGACCGAACTGCTGCGCGCGATTGCAGTGTGAGATTTCATGCGAACCAAATTAACAGCAAAACATCCGCGGCCGGCGTCGTCCGAACGCGCCCCTGTCCGCCCCGGCAGCGCATCGGCGCGTAAGCCGACCCGTCCAGCGCGGCCGAAGCCATTCGAGGCCGAGGCCGGCGCGAAGCGTGAAGGCGCGGTATCGACGGGTGGTGGCGCGAAGCGGCCGGTCGGCGCGAAGCCGGCGGGTGCCCGTGCACGCGCGCCGCGTGCCGAAGGGTCGGGCGTGCGCGAACGGGGCACGGCTGCCGGCGGCGCACCGCGCCGCTTCGAAGGTGCGGCTGAGCGAGGCGAGCGCGGAGAGCGCGCGCCGCGTCGCTTCGAGGGCGGCGCCGAGCGTGGCGAACGCGCGCCTCGGCGCGATTTCGGCGAACGGACTGAACGCGCGCCGCGTCGTTTCGAAGGCAGCGCTGAGCGCGGCGAACGGGCGCCTCGGCGCGATTTCGGCGAACGGACTGAACGCGCGCCGCGTCGTTTCGAAGGCAGCGCTGAGCGCGGCGAACGCGCTCCTCGGCGCGAATTCGGCGAGCGTGGCGAACGCGCGCCGCGTCGCTTCGAAGGCAGCGCTGAGCGTGGCGAACGTGCTCCTCGGCGCGAATTCGGCGAGCGTGGCGAACGCGCGCCGCGTCGCTTCGAAGGCAGCGCTGAGCGTGGCGAACGTGCTCCTCGGCGCGAATTCGGCGAGCGTGCAGAACGCGCACCCCGTCGTTTCGAGGGCAATGCGGAGCGCGGCGAGCGCGCACCGCGCAGTTTTGGTGAGCGCGCACCGGGCCGCGATGCCGGCGAACGCCGTCCGTTCAGCGGTCCGCGCCCAGGCACAGGCAGGCCGCCGGAAGGCGGCGCGCGTGGCGATCGTCCGGTGCGCCGGGAGCGCGAGGCCGCCGACCGTCCGCGCTTCGGTAGCGATCGCGGTGAGCCGCAGGAGCGTCGCGGTGGCGATCGAGGCGCGCGCAGCGACAGCACCTCGCGCCGCTTCGAAAGCGAGCGCGGCGAGCGCAGCTTCGCGAAGCCGGTAAAAGGCGGCTACGGCGAACGCACCGAGCGTCGCGAGCGCCCTGCGCGCAGCTTCGACGACACGTTGCCGGCCGCGAACCGCCGCTTCGGCGACGACCGACCAGTCCGCGCCGCCAAGCCGCGGGCCTCGGCATCAGCAACGGCCCGCCCCGTCGACAGCGCCATCGACACCCCGCACCCGCCCCGCCGCGATCGCGAAGACGCGCCGGGCATGCTGCGTCTGTCGAAGCTGATGTCCAAGCTCGGCATGTGCTCGCGTCGCGAGGCCGACGAATGGATCGAGAAAGGCTGGGTCATGGTCGACGGCGAGCGCGTCGATACGCTCGGCACAAAGGTGTTCCCGGATCAGCGCATCGACATCGACCCGGCCGCCGAAGCCTTTCAGTCGAGCCAGGTGACCGTGATCGTTCACAAGCCGGTCGGGCTCGTGTCGGGCCAGGCGGAGGACGGCTATCAGCCGGCAATCACGCTCGTCACGCCGGAGAATCGCTGGGAAGGCGACCATTCGGGGATCCGCTTCTCGGCGTCGCATCTGCGCCAACTCGCGCCGGCCGGGCGTCTCGACATCGATTCGACGGGCCTGCTCGTGCTGACGCAGGACGGCCGCATCGCGAAGCAACTGATCGGCGGTCACTCGGACGTGGACAAGGAGTATCTGGTGCGCGTCGCCTACGGCGATCACACGGTCGACGTCGAAAGCCATTTCCCGGCCGAAAAAATCGCGCTGCTGCGCCACGGCCTGTCGCTCGACGACGTCGCGCTGAAGCCCGCGCAGGTCAGCTGGCAGAACGGCGAGCAGCTGCGTTTCGTGCTGCGCGAAGGCAAGAAGCGTCAGATTCGCCGCATGTGCGAACTGGTCGGTCTCGAGGTGGTGGGCCTGAAGCGCGTGCGCATGGGCCAGGTGATGCTCGGCGCGCTGCCGCCGGGACAGTGGCGCTATCTGTCGGAAGACGAGTCGTTCTGAGGTCCGTCCAATGCGCCTCCTTGCTGAGAGCGGGCGCATCGGCACAACAAAAAACCCACGCCGAAATGGCGTGGGTTTTTTGTTGGCGGCAGTTGTGTCAGTCGTCGCTATTCGGATCGAGATCCGGGAACAGGACTTCGGTAAAGCCGAACTTCGAGAAATCGGTAATCCGCATCGGATACAGCTTGCCGATCAGATGATCGCATTCGTGCTGCACAACCCGTGCGTGAAAACCCTCGGCGACCCGGTCGATCGGATTGCCGAACTGATCGAAGCCGTGATAACGGATCATCGAAAACCGGCTCACCACGCCGCGCAGCCCCGGCACCGACAGGCAACCTTCCCAGCTTTCTTCCATGTCCTGCGAGACCGGCGTGATGGTCGGGTTGATCAGCACCGTCTCCGGCACCGGCGGCGCGTCCGGATAGCGCTCGTTCGAACCGAAGCCGAAGATCACCACCTGCAGATCGACGCCGATCTGCGGCGCGGCGAGACCCGCGCCGTTCGCCGCGTGCATGGTCTCGAACATGTCTTCCACGAGCCGGTGCAGCTCGGGCGTGTCGAAGTGAGCGACCGGCTCGGCGATTCGCAGCAGGCGCGGATCGCCCATCTTTAGAATGTCGTGAATCATCAGTGCCCCTCCAGGAGCTTGCGCATACCATCTTCGTCGAGTACGGGGATGCCAAGTTCCTCCGCCTTCGCGAGTTTGCTGCCCGCGTCGGCCCCCGCCACCACGTAACCGGTTTTCTTCGATACCGACCCCGCCACCTTCGCGCCGGCTGCCTCGAGCATTTCTTTCGCGTCCTCGCGCGACAGGTTTGGCAGCGTACCGGTCAGCACGACCGTCTGCCCGGCCAGCACGCCCTGCGGCGCCTTCGGCGCGGGCGGCCCCTCGGGCCACGTGACCTTGCCCGGCGCGCGCAGCTGTTCGATCACCGTGCGGTTGTGGTCCTCGGCGAAGAACTGGTGGATCGATTCGGCGACGACCGGCCCCACATCGTTGACTTCGAGCAGTTCCTCCAGCGACGCATCCATGATCGGATCGAGCGAGCCGAAGTGCTTCGCGAGATCCTTCGCGGTCGATTCGCCGACATGGCGAATCCCCAACGCGTAGATAAAGCGCGCGAGCGTCGTGTGCTTGGCCTTTTCGAGCGAGTCGAGCAGGTTCTGCGCGGACTTTTCGGCGAAGCGGTCGAGTTCCGCGAGCGTCGCGAAGCCGAGGTTGAATAGATCGGCCGGCGTACGGACCAGGTTCTGTTCGACCAGTTGATCGATGATCTTCTCACCGAGGCCGTCGATATCGAGCGCGCGGCGCTGCGCGAAGTGCCACAGCGCCTGCTTGCGCTGCGCCGGACAGAAGAGCCCGCCCGTGCAGCGCGCGATCGCCTCGTCGGGCAGCCGCTCGATCGCCGAACCGCACACCGGGCACTGCGTCGGCATCACGAACTCGCGCGCGTCGGCCGGACGACGCTCGAGCAGCGCGTTGACCACCTCCGGAATCACGTCGCCAGCGCGCCGCACGATCACCGTGTCGCCGATGCGGATGTCCTTGCGGCGCACTTCGTCCTCGTTGTGCAAGGTCGCGTTCGTGACCGTCGCGCCGCCGACGAACACCGGTTCCAGCCGCGCGACCGGTGTGATCGCGCCGGTGCGGCCGACCTGCACGTCGATCGCGACGAGCTTCGTCAGCGCTTCCTGCGCGGGGAATTTGTGCGCGAGCGCGAAGCGCGGCGCGCGCGACACGAAACCGAGCGCATCCTGCTCGTCGCGCCGGTTGACCTTGTAGACCACGCCGTCGATGTCGTAGGGCAGCCTGTCGCGCTTCTCGCCGACCGCGTGGAAGAAGCCGAGCAGGCCTTCGGCGCCCTGCACGACCGCGCGCTCGCCATTGACCGGCAAGCCCATCTCCTTGTACCAGTCGAGCAGTTCGCTATGGGTGGCCGGCATCTCGATGCCTTCGAGCACGCCGATGCCATACGCGAAAAACGACAGCGGCCGCTGCGCGGTGATCTTCGAATCGAGCTGCCGCAAGCTGCCCGCCGCCGCGTTGCGCGGGTTCGCGAATTCGCGTTGTTCGGCGGTGCGCTGGCGTTCGTTCAGGCGCTCGAAATCGCGCTTGAACATCAGCACTTCGCCGCGCACGTCGAGCACGCGCGGCACGCGCTTACCCTTCAGCTTCAACGGAATCGAGCGAATCGTGCGGACGTTTTCGGTGACGTTCTCACCGGTTGTGCCGTCACCGCGCGTGGAAGCCTGCACGAACACGCCGTCGACGTAGCGCAGCGAGATCGCGAGGCCGTCGAATTTCAGCTCGGCCGCGTAGTCGACGGGGACCGGCGGCTCGCTCGCGTTGTTGCCGAGCGCGTCGCCGATGCGCTTGTCGAACGCGACGATGTCTTCGTCGGCGAAACCGTTGTTCAACGACAGCATCGGCAGATCGTGCACGACCGGCTCGAAACCGCTCGCGGCCTCGCCGCCGACGCGCTGCGTCGGCGAATCCGGCACGATCAGATCGGGATGCTCGGCCTCGATGCGCTCCAGCTCCTTGAACAGCTTGTCGTACTCGGCGTCCGGCAGGTCCGGTTGATCGAGCACGTAATACGCGTAGTTCGCGCGTTCGAGTTCCGCGCGCAACCACACGGCCCGCTCGGCCGGAGCGCTGGTTGCAGAAGGAGGGACGGAGGATCGGGCCATGCTGTCGGAAGCTTCTCGAGAAGAAAGTCGGACATCGGATTATCGCAGGAAGCGTGCCCCTTTACATCGCTGAATCGGGGCGGGCCGCGCTGCGACGTAAGCCGGAAACGACGACGGCCGCACATCGTGCGGCCGTCGTCAAAACGCGTAGAACGCTGCAAAGGCTTACTGGCTGAACAGGCGCCGCGTGGCCGGCGAACCCGCCGGAATACCCGCCTGTTCGAGCTTCGCGTACAGCGTCATCAACTGTTTTTCGATCGCGAGCAGCGCGCTTTCCGGCAGCGGCCGGCGACCGTCGTCGACCACGCGTCCGCCGATGCGCTCGGCCAGCGACTTCGCGTAATCGCACATCAGCCGGAACGGCAGGATGTCTTCGTCGGCGACCGGCACGTCGAGCACCAGCGTAATCATCTCGCCGCCTTTGTACGTGAGATCGTCGCGCAGGAAATTGGTGTCGCCGAACTGCAGCATGAACACCGGGCTTTGCCGCGAGTCGAGCTTGACGAAGCGCGTGCCGTCGCGCGACAGCAGCAGACCGTCCTGCGATGCGACCGCCTGCACGTAGTTGGCCGACCACGGCGCGCCGTCCGACAGCACGTTGATCGACAACTGCGCGTCGCACTGGGCGGCAAAGCCGTCAAGCTCGCGCGCCATCGCGACGGTTTCGAGCATGTCGGGGAATTCCGGCGCCGCGTCGAGCGCATCGGCGAACTGCTGTACGCCGCTCACGAACTCGGAAAATTCGAGCTCGTTCAGCGCGCCGCTACGGTTCGCGAGCTGCGCGGCCGCGCGCAGCTCTTCGTAGCGCGTGCCGTTCTGCAGCAGCTCCCACGCGCCACCGCCTTCGGGCTTGCCTTCGATGTGCACGGGCTTGCTGCCCGCGCGACGCAAGCGCTGCGCGAGCGGAAGCATCTTGTCGCCGGCCACGGGGCCGTTCAGCCGGATCGGCACGATACAGTCGATGCGCCGATCGACGATCGCGGGCGGCGCCGACGAAATCGTCGTGGCGGCCGGCAGGATCGGTTCGACCCGCTCGTGCCCGGCGGACGCGGGCCGCTCCGCGTGCGCGCCCGGCGCCGCCGCATGTTCGCCTTCGCCCACGGTATCGCCGTCCGCCGATGGATAACCGTTCGGCGACGTCATCTCGGCCTGGATATCGGCCGGTGTATCGAGCGGTGCGGCGCCCGCGCCGAACGTCGGCTCGACGCGCACCGCGGTCGGGCCCGCCGCCGCCTCGGCGCTCACGCTCGGCTCGCGCCGCGTGGTCGGCCGGGCCGGCTCGATGAACGGGCTCTGCTCCTCATGCTCGTCCCGCGCAAAGCTCTCGGCGGTGTCGGCCGGCATCGACCGCGGCATCTTGCGGCGCACCTTCGCGCCCTGCCACGCGTTGTACACGACCACGCCCCCCACCACCACGGCACCCGCGCCGATCAAACCGAGTGTCAACTCGTCCATGCATGCTCCATCAGCAATTCTTCTATCCGCGCGGGCCTGTCGTCCGCTCCACGTACCGCGCGGCGCTCATCGAGGCCGCTGCGCTGGATGCGGATGCCCGCGAAAGCGTTAACTCAAACGATATTCTGGGCGAAACCCGCCGCCGATTCCATGTCGACCGCGACGATCCGCGAGACGCCCTGCTCCTGCATCGTCACGCCGATCAGCTGCTGCGCCATCTCCATCGCGATCTTGTTGTGCGAGATGAACAGGAACTGGGTTTTGTCCGACATCGCCCGTACCAGATTCGCGAAACGCTCGGTGTTGGCGTCGTCGAGCGGCGCGTCCACTTCGTCGAGCAGACAGAACGGCGCCGGATTCAGCTGGAACATCGCGAACACGAGCGCGGTCGCGGTCAGCGCTTTCTCGCCGCCCGACAGCAGGTGAATCGTCGAATTCTTCTTGCCCGGCGGTTGCGCCATCACCTGCACGCCGGCGTCGAGAATTTCGTCGCCGGTCATGATCAGCTTCGCCTGGCCGCCGCCAAAGAGACGCGGGAACAGCTCGCCGAAATGACGGTTCACTTCGTCGAACGTGCTTTGCAGCAGCGTGCGCGTTTCGGCGTCGATCTTGCGGATCGCGTCTTCGAGCGTTTCGATCGCGCTCGTCAGGTCGGCCGACTGCGAATCGAGGAAGCTCTTGCGCTCGGTCGCGGCCTTCAGCTCGTCGAGCGCGGCCATGTTGACCGGCCCCAGCGCCATGATCGCGTTGTTGATGCGCGTGACTTCGCCCTGCAGGTACGACGGCTTCATGTCCGCCGTCAGCTTGGCTTGCAGTTCGGCTTCATCGACACCGGCCGCGGCCAACTGCTCGACGAACTGCTCGCCGTTGATGCGCGCGGCCTGTTCCTTCAACTGCAATTCATTGATGCGGTCGCGCAGCGGCTGCAGGGCGCGCTCGGCGGTGAGGCGCGTTTCGTCGGCCGAGCGCAGCTTCGCGGTCAGGTCGTCAAGCTCGACGCGCGCGGCGCGCAGCGCCTCTTCTTTCACGGCGCGGATGTCGAGCGCGTCCTGCAGACCGGTGTGCGCGGTCTGCTCGTTGATCGTTTCCAGTTCGGCGCGCGCGTCTTCGAGCGCGCCCGCGACGCGCTCGCTCTGCTCGTGCGCGACCTGGATGCTGCGCTTCAATTCGTCGATGCGGTTCGCCATGTTGCGCGCCGCGAAGCGCGCGTCGGTAGCGGCGCGGTCGAGGTCGCGTGCTTCGCCGCGGGCCGTCGTCAGTTCTTCGTCGAGTGCTTCGAACGCGAGCTGGTGGTCTTCGAAGCGCGCCTGCAGTTCGGCGAGCTCGCCGTCGTGACGCTCGAAGTTCGCTTCCGACTCGGCGCGCAGCGCCCGCTGCTCGTCGATCTGCGCGGCGATCTCTTCGAGTTCCTCGCGAATCTGCGTGCTGCGCTGCGTGTAGCGTTCGTGCGCCTGGGTGAGCCTCAGCACGTCCATCTGCAACGCGTGCACCCGCTGCGTCGCGCGTTCGGCCTGCTGGCGCAGCTCGGCGAGCGCCTGCGCGGCTTGCGTGTGCGCGGCTTCGGCGCGGATCGCGGCGGCCTTCGCCTCGTCGGCAAGCAATGCCTGTGCGCGCACCTGGCGGCCGAGGTTTTCGATTTCCTGCTGACGCGCGAGCATGCCGGCCTGTTCGGAATCGGCCGCATACAGCTGCACGCCGACGCGCGTGACCACGTGCCCCGCCTTGACGACGAACGCGCCGCCCTCGGGCAGCTGTGCGCGCATCGAAAGCGCCTGCTGCAGATCGTCGGCGACGAACGCGAGGCCCAGCCAGTCGGTCAGCACCGCGCGGATGCCCGCGTCCTCGATGCGCACGAGCGACAGCAGCGAGCGCAGCGCGCCCGCCGCCGGGGCCGGCTGACCAGCCGCGGGCGGCGCGTAGAACGCCAGCTTGGCCGGTGGCGCGTCGGTTGCGAACGCCTTGACCCAGTCGAGATTCGACACCTCGAGCGCGGCGAGGCGCTCGCGCAGCACCGCTTCGAGCGCGGTTTCCCAACCGGCCTCGACATGCAGCTTCTTCCACAGACGCGGCAGGCTGCCCAGCTCGTGTTTGTCGAGCCACGGCTGGATCTTGCCTTCGGTCTGCACGTTTTCCTGCAACTGCCTGAGCGCGGCGAGGCGCGCGTCGAGCTGATGGATCTGCGCGCTTTCGGCCTGCACGCGCTCCTGCGCGGCGCGGCGTTCACCGTCGAGCCGCGGCAGTGTTTCCTGCGCGTCGGCGAGGCGGCCCTGCGCGTCGTGAAGGATTTCCTCGTGCTCGGCGAGCTGCATGCGCAACTCCTCGAGCTGCGCCTCGTCGGGCGCGTCGAGGCCACCCTCTTCCGATTTCAGCCGCTCATGGCGCTGCTGCAGCTGCTGCAACTGCTGATCGGCATTGCGCTGATGCGCGGCTTCGAGCTTCAGCGCCTGCTCGGTCTGCGCGATGCCGCCGCGCTCGGTGTTCAGCTCCGCCTGAGCGTCGCGCCAGCGCGCTTCGAGGGCGGGCAGCGCATCGTGCTTCGCGGCGGCGTTCTGTTCGGCGAGCACGGCTTTTTCTTCAGCGACGGCCAGTTGCTCTTCAGCGTCGGCGATATCGTCCCGCGCCTTGTCGGCCTGCGATTGCCACTGCTCGCGCTGCGCGGTCAGCGCGGCGATCTGCGCCTGCACGCGGTTGCGCGATTCGACGATGAAGCGGATCTCGGCTTCCAGCCGGCTCACTTCCGCGTTCGCCTCGTACAGCGCGCCCTGCGCGCCTTGCATCGCGTCGCTCGCCGAATAGTGCGCGACGCGCAGCGTTTCGAGTTCCGCCTCGACTTCGCGCAGCTTCGCGGTTTGCGCCTCGAGGTCGATCTGCGCCTGCTCGATCGCGCGTTGCTGGCGCTGCTGCTCGCCTGCCGCCTCGTTCTTGCGCAGCAACCACAACAGACGCTGTTTTTCCTCGCCGTCGCTTTGCAGCTCGCGATAACGCGTCGCGACGACCGCCTGCCCCTCGAGCTTCTCGAGATTCGCGCCGAGCTCGCGGACGATGTCCTCGACGCGCGTCAGGTTCTCGCGCGTGTCGTGCAAACGGTTCTCGGTCTCGCGGCGGCGCTCCTTGTACTTCGACACGCCGGCGGCTTCTTCGAGGAACACGCGCAGCTCTTCGGGCTTCGCCTCGATCAGCCGCGCGATCATGCCCTGCCCGATGATCGCGTACGCACGCGGCCCGAGGCCGGTGCCGAGGAAGATGTCCTGGATGTCGCGGCGCCGCGCCGGCAGATTGTTGATGTAGTAGCTCGACGTGCCGTCGCGCGTCAGCACGCGCTTCACGGCGATCTCCGCATACTGGCCCCACTGGCCGGCGGCGCGGCCGTCCGCGTTGTCGAACACGAGTTCGACGCTCGCGCGGCTGCCGGGCTTGCGGGCGGTCGAGCCGTTGAAGATCACGTCCTGCATCGACTCGCCGCGCAATTCAGAGGCGCGCGATTCGCCGAGCACCCAGCGCACGGCGTCGATGATGTTGGATTTGCCGCACCCATTCGGACCGACCACGCCAACTAACTGGCCTGGGACCTGGAAATGCGTGGGATCGACGAAGGATTTGAAACCAGCGAGTTTGATCGAGGTGAGCCGCACGGCGATTTCGCTGTTTGAAAAGAGAGAGTGATAGGTGGCTCGCGAGGTTGCGCCAGTCGTTCACCGCCGCAGCGGGACGGCCCCACGCAACCTCGCGAGCCTTCGCAATTTGGTTGCCGGCTGCATGCGCTCATGCACATCTGAGGCACACGCAGGTACGCATGCGCCGGCTAATGAGGGGGAATCATACCATCGCGCGTGGACGATTCTTACCGTCCTTTCGGTGCTCGTCGCTGTCGCCGTCAGGGCCGGGTTCGTCACCGCGGTGGTCACCGCGTTTGCCACGGCATTGACCACCGCGTCCATCGTCGCCGCCGGGCCCGTCCGTGTCCCCAATGGCGGGATCGGGCGGCGCCAATTTCGTCCGATGCACCCAGCTCGACAAGGCCGACGCGAGCACGATGCACGCGCCGCCGGCCCATTCGCGCGGGCCCGGTACTTCGCCGGCGAACAGCCACGCCGACAGCGCCGTCACGACGAGTTCGAACAGCATGATGATCGACGCGCGATTGGCCGGCACGCGCGAGAGCCCGTATTGCACGAGCATGTTGTTCGACGCGAGCAGCAGACCGAGACCGAGCACCAGCAGCGCCGCGGTGCCGAGATGTGCGCCGACGGGCGGCGCGGGCATCGGCTCGAACAGCGACGCCAGCGCGCCGAACAGCGCCGCGCCGCCGAAGATCACCGCGGTGCGCATTTCGGGCTTCATGTCCGGCAGCACGCGGCTCGTCTTCAGGATCAGCACGTTGCTCATCGCGAAGCCCATGCCGCCGGCGAGCCCGGCCCATTCGGCGGGATTGCCGGGTACCGGAATGCCGAGACGCGGCGACCATAGCATCGTCATCGCGCCCGCGAGCGACAGCGCGGCCAGCGCCGCGCCCGACCACGTGAGGCGCTCGTGCAGGATGAAATGCGCGAACAGCGCGGTCCACGCGGGCGTCAGATAGAACAGCAGCAGCACGCGCATCACCTGACCGTGGATCGCGCCCCACACGAAGCCGAGATTCGTGACACCCGCGGCGAGCGCGAGCGCCGGCAGCAGCCAGTGCCACCGCACGGTCTTCAGCGCGCCATTCCGCACGAGCAGCACGAACAGGCAGCCGGTGCCGCTCGTGAGCGCGCTCGCGGCGGTGCCGGTCACGCCGAGCGCGGCCAGCATCCGCAGCGGATACCAGACCATCCCCCAGACCGACGCGCCCAGCATGATCGCGAGCGTCGGCCAGCCGTTGCGAAGCCAGTTGGTCATGGGGCGGGACTCCGACGGGCGTCGTGGGCGGGTCGTATGAGGGTCCAGCCGGCCGTCTCCTGAACTGCTGCGTACATTGCTGCTCCTGCGTATTCTTTTACGCGAACCGTGGCGGATTCGCGCCGTTCCCGCCGCGGCGCCCCGGTGCGCGGCCTCGCGGATTGCTCCCGCGCCGCGCGCCAGGCTCCCGCCTGGTCCGCGGGCGCGCCACGCTATAATCGTCCGTTCGCCGCCACTGGTGGCCGGCTCGTCGCTGGCCAGTCCATCGCGCGCAGGGATGCCGATTCATGATTGATGCACCGCCGCCCGCCGGCGCGCGTGCCCGGTTGTCCCGCCTTTCATCCGCGTCCATTCCGATCAGGCCATTTCGTCCGTGAATCCGCTACTCGACTCCCTTCAGCCCTATCCGTTCGAAAAGCTGCGCCTGCTTTTCAAGGACGTCACGCCGCCGGCCGGCCTCGCGCATATCAGCTTCGGCATTGGCGAGCCGAAACATCCGACCCCGCCGCTGATCCGCGACGCCGTCATCGATTCGCTCGGTGGCCTCGCCGCGTATCCGGCCACGCTCGGCTCGTCGCCGCTGCGCGAGTCGATCGCCAAATGGGTCACGCAACGCTACAACCTGCCGCCGCTCGATCCGCTGACCGAGGTGCTGCCGGTGGCGGGCTCGCGCGAGGCGCTGTTCGCGCTCGCGCAGACGGTGCTCAATCCGCGCCGCGATGCTGACGGCGAGCCTGCGATCGTACTCTGTCCGAACCCGTTCTACCAAATCTACGAAGGCGCGGCGCTGCTCGGCGGCGCGCAGCCGTACTTCGTCAACAGCGACCCGGCGCGCAACTTCGCGTGCGACTACTCGACGGTGCCCGCCGACGTGTGGGCGCGCACGCAACTGCTGTACGTCTGCTCGCCGGGCAACCCGACCGGCGCCGTCCTCACGCTCGACGACTGGCGCGAGCTGTTCGCGCTATCGGACCGCTACGGCTTCGTGATCGCTTCGGACGAGTGCTACTCGGAAATCTATTTCGACGAGTCCAAGCCGCCGCTCGGCGGCCTCGAAGCGGCCCACAAGCTCGGACGCGGTTTCGAGCGCCTCGTGATGCTGTCGAGCCTGTCGAAGCGCTCGAACGTGCCGGGCATGCGCTCGGGCTTCGTCGCCGGCGACGCCGCGATTCTCAAGGCATTTCTGCTGTACCGCACGTACCACGGCACGGCGCTGTCGACCGTGTTCCAGAGCGCGAGCGTGGTCGCGTGGAGCGACGAGACGCACGTGCGCGAGAACCGCGCCAGGTACCTGCGGAAGTTCACGACCGTCACGCCGATGCTCGCCGAGGTGCTCGACGTGCGCCTGCCCGACGCCGCGTTCTACCTGTGGGCCAACGTCGAGCGCACCGGCCTCACGGACACCGAGTTCGCCCAGCGCCTCTACGCCGACTATAATGTGACGGTTCTGCCGGGCTCGTTCCTCGCGCGCACCGCGCATGGCGTGAACCCCGGCCGCAATTTCGTGCGCCTCGCGCTCGTCGCCGACGTCGACGAATGCACGGCGGGCGCGCAGCGGATCGTCGAATTCTGCCGCTCGCTCAGTGTCAACTGAGCGCAGCCTGAGCCTCGCTTGAGCTACACGGCATCCCCTTCTTCAGACTTCAACCCTTCAGATAATCACGCATATGTCGCAACAACTTCAGAGCATCATCGATACCGCCTGGGACAACCGCGCCGAACTGTCGCCGAAAGCCGCGCCGGCAGAAGTGCGCGAAGCCGTCGCCCATGCGATCGAGCAACTCGATAAGGGCGCGCTGCGCGTCGCCGAAAAGAAGGACGGCGACTGGGTCGTCAACCAGTGGCTGAAGAAGGCCGTGCTGCTGTCGTTCCGTCTGGAAGACAACGCGCCGATGCCGGCCGGCGGCTACAGCCAGTTCTACGACAAGGTGCCGTCGAAGTTCGCGAACTACACCGCTGAAGACTTCGCCGCCGGCGGCTTCCGCGTCGTGCCGCCCGCGATCGCGCGCCGCGGCTCGTTCATCGCGAAGAACGTCGTGCTGATGCCGTCGTACACCAACATCGGCGCGTACGTCGACGAAGGCACGATGGTCGACACGTGGGCCACCGTCGGCTCGTGCGCGCAGATCGGCAAGAACGTGCACCTGTCGGGCGGCGTCGGCATCGGCGGCGTGCTGGAGCCGCTGCAGGCCAACCCGGTCATCATCGAAGACAACTGCTTCATCGGCGCGCGCTCGGAAGTCGTCGAAGGCGTGATCGTCGAGGAAAACTCGGTGATCTCGATGGGCGTGTACCTCGGCCAGAGCACCAAGATTTACGACCGCGAAACCGGCGAAGTCACGTACGGCCGCATTCCGGCGGGATCGGTCGTGGTGGCGGGCAACCTGCCGTCGAAGGACGGCACGCACAGCTTGTACTGCGCGGTCATCGTCAAGAAGGTCGACGCGAAGACGCGCGCGAAGGTCGGCCTGAACGAGTTGCTGCGAGGCGATTGATGGCGCGCGGCACCAAAACCGTCGTCTACGGCATTCCGAACTGCGACACCGTGAAGAAGGCCCGTGTATGGCTCGAAGAGCACGGCGTCGAGTTCGAGTTCCACGACTTCAAGAAGGCCGGCGTGACCGAGCCGCTCGTGCAGGACTGGCTCAAGGACGTCAAGCTCGATGCGCTGCTGAACCGCCGCGGCACGACGTGGCGCGCTCTGTCCGACGACATGAAGGCGGCCGCGGAAACGCAGCCGGGCGCGATCGCGCTGATGATCCACAAGCCGTCGGTGATCAAGCGGCCGGTGCTGGTCGTGAACGGGCGGGTGAAGTCGCTCGGCTTTTCGGCGGATGAGTACGCGGCGCTGTTTGTCTGAGCGCGGCGCTGAAGCGCCAGGCTCGCGCACGAGGTAGTCGAACACGCGGCCTCGCGCCGCGTCGTTCAAAGGCTGTTGCCGGCTGCGGTGCCTCACCGCGAGCCGGCATTTTTTCATTTCAAAATGGCTTGTCCTAAATCCATGTCCGGCACCCTCGCCCTTACCGAACAACTGATCGCGCGCGCGTCCGTCACGCCCGACGATCAGCATTGCCAGCGTCTCCTGATCGAGCGCCTCGCCGCGCTCGGCTTCGAGCACGAGACGATCGAATCCAACGGCGTGACCAACCTGTGGGCCGTCAAACGCGGCGTCGACGGCACGCAAGGCAAGCTGCTCGCGTTCGCCGGCCACACCGACGTGGTACCGACCGGCCCGCTCGAACAATGGCACTCGGCGCCGTTCGAGCCGACCCAGCGCGACGGCAAGCTGTACGGCCGCGGCGCGGCGGACATGAAGGCGTCGATCGCCGGCTTCGTCGTCGCGAGCGAGGAGTTCGTCGCCGCGCACCCCGAGCACCGCGGCTCGATCGCGTTCCTGATCACGAGCGACGAGGAAGGCCCCGCCACCGACGGCACCGTCAAGGTCGTCGAAGCATTGCAGCAGCGGGGTGAGCGCATGGACTACTGCATCGTCGGCGAGCCGACGTCGAGCGAACGTTTCGGCGACATGGTCAAGAACGGCCGGCGCGGCTCGATGTCGGGCAAGCTGATCGTCAAGGGCGTGCAGGGCCATATCGCCTACCCGCATCTGGCGAACAATCCGGTGCACGTGCTGGCGCCAGCGCTCGCCGAACTCGTCGCCGAGCGCTGGGACGAAGGCAACGAATATTTCCCGCCGACCACCTGGCAGGTGTCTAACCTCCACAGCGGCGCCGGCGCGACCAACGTGATCCCCGGCCATGCGGACGTGATGTTCAACTTCCGCTTCTCGACCGCGAGCAGCGTCGAAGGACTGCAAAAGCGCGTGCATGCGATTCTCGACAAACACGGCCTCGAATACGAACTGCAATGGACCGTGAGCGGCCTGCCATTTCTCACCCCGCGCGGCAAGCTGTCGAGCGCGCTCGCGCAAGCGATCAAGGACGAAACCGGCGTGGACACCGAGCTGTCGACCACCGGCGGCACGTCGGACGGCCGCTTCATCGCGCGCATCTGCGAGCAGGTGATCGAGTTCGGTCCGCTGAACGCGAGCATTCACAAGATCGACGAACATATCGAAGTCGCCCATATCGAGCCGCTGAAGAACGTGTATCGCCGCGTGCTCGAACAACTGATCGCGTAACCTGGAACTTTGCGATGACGCTTCCTTTTTGCACCGTCCGCGACCTGCTGCGTTATGCAGTGTCGCGTTTTAGCGAGGCCAAACTGTCGTTCGGCCACGGCTCGGCCAATGCCTACGACGAAGCCGCCTACCTGATCCTGCACACGCTTCATTTGCCCCTCGACCTGCTCGAGCCGTTTCTCGACGCGCGCCTGACCACGGCCGAAATCGAGGCGGTGCTGAAAGTGATCGAGCGACGCGCCGCCGAACGCGTACCGGCCGCGTACATCACGCAGGAAGCGTGGATGCACGGCTATCGCTTTTACGTCGACGAGCGCGTGATCGTGCCGCGCTCGTTCATCGGCGAGTTGCTGCAGGACGGCCTGCAGCCGTACGTCGAGGACCCCGAGCAGGTCGGCGCGGTGCTCGAACTGTGCACCGGCTCCGGGTGCCTCGCGATCCTCGCCGCGCACGCGTTCCCGAACGCCGACGTCGACGCGGTCGATCTGTCCGCGCCCGCGCTCGAAGTCGCGACGCGCAACGTGCTGGACTACCACCTCGACGAGCGCATCGCGCTGTTCGAAGGCGATCTGTATGCGCCGCTCGCCGAGCGCCGCTACGACGTGATCATCAGCAATCCGCCGTACGTGAACGCCACGTCGATGCAGGAGCTGCCGGCCGAATACAAGCACGAGCCGGAGATGGCGCTCGCGGGTGGCGCCGACGGTATGGACGTCGTGCGACGGATCATAGCCGACGCGCGCAACTGGCTGACCGAAGACGGCGTGCTCGTCATCGAGATCGGCAACGAACGCGAGCACGTCGAAGCGGCGTTCGGCGGTCTCGACCTCGTGTGGCTGTCGACCAGCGCCGGCGACGACAACGTGTTTCTGATCCAGGCCAGCGACTTGCCGGTCTGAGTCCGGCATGCTGATCGTTTGGTCGTCGTTTCAAGCGCGTTTCTCAGGCAGGGTCACGAGCAATCGCCGCGACAGCGCGTGGCCTTGCCCGCAACCGCAGCCTGAGCCCGTTGCCCGACGCGTTCCCGCAGACCACGGAGCGAGCCCGTGCCGGCCTCCGTTTCCTGAACCACGGCGCTTCGCCAACTGTTCGCGAGCTTATGTCATTCGACCTGCTTCACGTCGGCACGCTGGTTGCTGTTGCCCACATTCTCGGCATCATCGCGGCCGCTCACGCGATTCTCCATACCCGCACCTCGCAAGGGGCGATTGCATGGGCCGTGTCGCTGGTCGCGATGCCTTATCTGACGCTCGTGCCCTACCTGTTCCTTGGCCGCAGCAAGTTCGCCGGCTACGCGGACGCGCGCCGCGTCGAGAACGAGCTGCTGCGCACGCACGCGCATCCGCAGGTGTGGGACACGCACGCGTCGTCGGCCGGGGCGCCGACGCAGCAGCTCGGCTCGCGGCTCGTGCAGTCGCTGACGCGCCTCGGCGGCATGCCGTTCCTGCCAGGCAATACCGTGCGCACGCTGGTCAACGGCACGGCGACTTTCGAGGCGATCTTCGAGGCGATCGAGAACGCGCGCCGCTATGTGATCGTGCAATTCTTCATCGTGCGCGACGACGCACTCGGCGACATGCTGAAGGACGCGCTGATCGCCAAAGCCAAACAGGGCGTGCGGGTCTACTTCCTGTATGACAGTATCGGCAGCTTCGATCTGCCGCACCGCTACGTCGCGGCGCTGCGCGCCGCCGGCATCGAGATGCAGCCGTTCGCCACGAACCGCCGCTTCGTCAACCGTCTGCAACTGAATTTCCGCAATCACCGCAAGATCGTGGCGGTCGACGGCGAGCGCGCGTTTGTCGGCGGTCATAACGTCGGGGTCGAATATCTGGGCGCGAAGCCGCCGCTGTCGCCGTGGCGCGATACGCACATCGAAGTGCGCGGGCCAGCAGTCGCAAGCATCCAGTTCGTCTTTATCGAGGACTGGTACTGGGCCACGCAGCAGTTGCCCGAGTTCGACGCGCCGGCCGCGGATTCCGTGACCCCATCCTTCGACCAGCCCGGCGACCACGGCGCCAACGAACGCGCCGCGAACAACATGCACTGCCTCGTGCTGCCGAGCGGCCCGGCCGACAAGCAGGAGACCTGCTCGCTGTTTTTCGTCGAAGCAATCAACGCGGCACGTGAACGCATCTGGATCACGACGCCCTACCTCGTCCCCGACGAAGCCGTGTTCGCCGCGCTGCGGCTCGCGGTACTGCGCGGCGTCGAGGTGCGCATCCTGATTCCGAGCCGGCGCGATCACCTCGTGGTGTTCGCGGCGTCGAAGCTCTATGCGTACGACTCGCTGCGCGCGGGCATTCGCATCTTCCGCTATCAGCCGGGCTTCCTGCATCAGAAGGTCGTGCTGATCGACAGCAGCGCGGCTGCGATCGGCAGCGCCAATCTCGACAACCGCTCGTTTCGCCTGAACTTCGAGATCATGGTGCTGACCGTCGACCGCGGCTTCGCGCTCGAAGTCGAGACGATGCTGCTCGACGACTTTGCCGAGTCGCGCGAAATCGACCGCGACGAGTACCGCAAGTCGAACGCGCTGCGACGCATGCTGATGCACGTCGCGCGGCTCTTTTCGCCGATCCTGTAAGCGTGCCCGCTTACAGCAGCGCTTCGATATCCGCGGTGATCGCCTCGGGCTTGGTCAGCGGCGCATAGCGCTTGACGACATTGCCGTCGCGGCCGATCAGAAACTTCGTGAAATTCCACTTGATCGCCTCGAGACCGAGCAGTCCCGGCGCCTCGATCGTCAGATAGCGGAACAGCGGGTGCGCGTTCGGGCCGTTCACGTCGATCTTGTCGAACATCGGAAACGTCACGCCGTAGTTCTTCTCGCAGAAGCTGCCGATCTGCGCGGCGTCGCCCTGCTCCTGCTTGCCAAACTGATTGCACGGAAAACCGAGCACTGCAAGTCCGCGCGCCGCGTACGCGTCATACAACTTCTGCAAGCCCGCGTATTGCGGCGTGAACCCGCATTCGCTCGCGGTATTGACGATCAGTATCACCTTGCCTTCGTACTTCGCGAGACTCGCTTCCGCGCCGCCGAGCGTGCGTGCCGAGAACGAATAAATCGATGTCATGTGCCCTCCTGTGAAAGCCGTCAGTCTATGCCAAAAGCGCTGCCGATACAGTTAGCCGGATGGCGGATGGCGGCCGCGCGTAAAGTGACAGCCGGGCCATCGGCGCCGCGCGCCCGGCAACGCGCCGGGCAGTCTAAAATAGCGGTTTTCTTCAGCCGGCCACGTCGTGATCCGCTTCAATCAGTTCAGCCTCGCACGCGGCACCAAGCCGCTTTTCGACAACACCACGTTCACCTTGAACCCCGGTGAAAAAGCCGGCCTCATCGGGGCGAACGGCGCGGGCAAGTCGACGCTGTTCGCCGTGCTGCTCGGCGAGCTGCATGCGGACGGCGGCGATTTCTCGATCCCGCCGACCTGGCGCATCGCGCACGTCGCGCAGGAAACGCCCGCCGTCGACAAAACCGCCCTCGCCTACACGCTAGACGGCGACGCCGCGCTGCGCGACATCGAAGCGCGCATCGCTTCGGCCTCCGCGGCGCACGACGGCGCGGCAGAAGCCGAAGCGCACGCCGCGTTCGCCGACGCCGACGGCTACACCGCGCCGGCTCGCGCCGAAGCGTTGCTGCTCGGCCTCGGCTTCACGCTCGATCAGACCCGCGAGCCGGTCAGCAGCTTCTCGGGCGGCTGGCGCATGCGCCTGAACCTGGCGCAGGCGCTGATGTGCCGCTCCGATCTGCTGCTGCTCGACGAACCGACCAACCACCTCGACCTCGACGCGATCGTCTGGCTGGAAGATTGGCTGAATCGCTATTCGGGCACGCTGATCGTGATCTCGCACGACCGCGAGTTTCTCGATTCCGTCTGCAACGTCACGCTGCATCTCGAGAACCAGCAGATCAAACGCTACGGCGGCAACTACTCGCAATTCGAAGTGCTGCGCGCGCAGCAGATCGCGCTGCAACAGAGCGCGTACGAAAAACAGCAGCGCACGGTCGCGCATCTGCAGAGCTACATCAACCGCTTCAAGGCGCAGGCCACCAAGGCGCGTCAGGCGCAAAGCCGGGTGAAGGCGCTCGAGAAAATGGAGCTGATCGCGCCCGCGCACGTCGCGTCGCCGTTCACGTTCGAGTTCCGCACCCCTGACTCCGCGCCGAATCCGATGATGGTGATGGAAGACGTGCGCTGCGGCTACCATGCCGAAGACGGCAGCGAGATTCCGATCGTCGAGCGCGTGATGCTGTCGATCCAGAACGGTCAGCGCATCGGCCTGCTTGGCGCGAACGGCCAGGGCAAATCGACGCTGATCAAGACGCTCGCGGGCACGCTCGAACCGTTGAGCGGCCACGTACGCGAAGGCAAGGGTCTGCGCATCGGCTACTTCGCGCAGCATCAGCTCGAAACGCTGCGTCCGGACGACACCCCGTTGCAGCACCTCGCGCGTCTCGCGCCAGATACGCGCGAGCAGGAGCTGCGCGACTTCCTCGGCGGCTTCAACTTTTCCGGCGACATGGCGACCGCGAAGATCGTGCCGTTCTCCGGTGGCGAGAAGGCACGCCTCGCGCTCGCGCTGATCATCTGGCAAAAGCCGAACCTGCTGCTGCTCGACGAGCCGACCAACCACCTCGACCTCGAAACGCGCTACGCGCTGACGATGGCGCTCGCGCAATTCGAAGGCACGCTGATCCTGGTCTCGCACGACCGGCATCTGCTGCGCGCGACGACCGATCAGTTCATGCTGGTCGCGAAGCATCGTCTGCAGGAATTCGACGGCGATCTCGACGACTACCGCGACTGGCTGCTGCAGCATGCGGCCGAGCAGCGCGCCGCGCTGAAGGCCAATGCTTCCGGTGCGTCGGACCCAGCGTCCAACGGCGCGGCGAGTGGCGACAGCAACGTCAATCGCAAGGAACAGCGCCGCCTCGAAGCGGAAACGCGGCAGAAGCTCGCGCATCTGAAGAAGCCGCTGCAAAGCCGCATCGCGAAGATCGAAAAGGAAATGGACGCACTCAACGCGGAGAAAGCGACGCTCGATACATTCGTCGCCGATCCCGCGAGTTACGAACCGGAGCAGAAGAGCAAACTGACGGGGGCGATCCGCCGTCAGGCAGACGTGAACGCGCGCCTCGACACGCTCGAAGCCGAATGGCTCGAGACGCACGAGGAACTCGAACAGATCGGCTAGCGGCACCGCGCCGGCATCCACGGGAGCTTGGCTTTGTCATTTGCGAATTCATCGTCCGGGTTATCGGCCCCAGAATCAGCAACTGCATCGGCAACCGATGCGCCGCCGTTGCAAGGACTGCGCGTGCTCGACCTCACGCGTCTGCTGCCAGGTCCGGTGGCCGCGCTGCGCCTCGCCGAGCTCGGCGCCGATGTGCTGAAGATCGAGGCGCCCGGCGCGGGCGACCCGACTCGCACGATGATGCAGTCGTCGAGCGATCGTGTCGCGGGCCGACCCGGCGCGTTTTACCGGATGGTCAATCGCGGCAAGCGCGAGACGCGCCTCGACCTCAAGTCCGAAGCAGGACGCCAGGTGCTGCGCGCACTCGCGGCTGAAGCCGACGTGCTGATCGAGAGCTTCCGGCCCGGCGTGATGGAGCGGCTCGGCCTCGGCTACGCGACGCTCAGCGCAGCCAATCCGCGGCTCGTCTATTGCGCGATCAGCGGATATGGCGCGAGCGGTCCGTTCGCGGACCATGCCGGCCACGATCTGAATTACATCGGCTACGCAGGCGTGCTCGATCAACTGGCGAACCGCGACGGTGCGCCGATCCTGCCGAACTTCCAGATCGCCGATCTGCTCGGCGGCGCATTGAGCGCGGTCACGCAGATTCTCGCCGCGCTCTGGCATGTCGCGCGAGGCGGTGCGGGCCGCTTCGTCGATGTATCGATGACGCACACGAGCTATGCGCACAACTTCGTCGCGCAGGTGTCGCTCGTCAACGAAGGTGCGGCGCCCGCCGCGGGCAGTGGTCTCTTGAACGGCGGCGTGCCCTGCTACAACCTCTACCGCACCAGCGATGAACGCTGGCTCGCGGTCGGCGCGCTCGAATTGAAGTTCTGGGAAACGCTGTGCATGGCGCTCGATCGGCCGGAATGGGCGACGCGTCACTGGAGCCTGGGTCAGGCGATCGGCGGTCCCGATGCCGTGGCACTCATTCAGGAAGTCGCCAATCTGATTGCGACGCGCACGCTCGGCGAATGGGTGGAATCGCTGGAATCGCTCGATTGCTGCGTGTCGCCGGTGCTTACGCCCGCTGAAGCGGCGCAGCATCCGCTGTTCAATCCGCACGCGTATGCGGCGGTGGCCGCGAGCGCCGCCGACTCACACGACGACGGGGCCTAATGCGCGTGGCGCAGCCGCGACGCGGGCGGGCGCAATGAAGATCAAGGCCCGGGCAATCGAAAAACCCGCCGCCATCAACGCCGCGTCGGCGTCTGCCTCGGCAGCGTTTGCCGCGGCGACTTTTCGTCGTCGTACAGCAGGTGCTTGCGGCCTTCCACATGGCGGCTGATTGTGGCACGCACTTCGGCGGCCGTTACGTCTTCGGCCACCACCCGCCGCGAGATCTGGCCCGCGGTGTCGATCCACTCGACGATCCGGCAAGCGCCGCCCCACGGCTGATGAATCGGTGCGGAGATCCGGCAGCCGCGCACCAGAATGTGATGGTCGGCAGCGGTTTCACGAGACTGTTTCAAGGCGCGATCCTTTTTTCGAGCATCAGAAGGGATGCATATCGTTACAGCTTAGAAAAATGGTATGGCGGCCAGGTTACAGCCAATATGAAGATATTTACCGGGCATTACGGGACCGCAAGCGTACAAAGTACTGGCGAGCCGTCCTCGCCCCCGTCTATTCGAGCGTGCGGACGCGGTCGATGGCCTGTTCGATCCGTTCGACCGCAACGACCTGTAAGCCTTCGATTGGCTGTTTCGGCGCATTGGCCTTCGGAATCACCGCCACCGAGAAGCCGAGTTTGGCTGCTTCCTTCAGGCGCTCCTGACCGCGCGGCGACGGCCGGATTTCGCCGGCGAGGCCCACTTCGCCGAATACGACGAGCCCCTTCGGCAGCGGCTTGTTGCGCATCGACGAATGGATCGCGAGCAATACCGCGAGGTCGGCGGCGGGCTCGGAGATCTTCACCCCGCCCACCGCGTTCAGGAACACGTCCTGATCGAAACAGGCGATGCCCGCGTGCCGATGCAGCACCGCGAGCAGCATCGCGAGCCGGTTCTGTTCGAGACCGACCGCCAGGCGTCGCGGATTTGGCGCGTTGGCCGCATCGACGAGCGCCTGCACTTCGACGAGCAACGGCCGCGTGCCTTCCTGCGTGACGAGCACACATGAGCCCGGCACCGACTGCTCGTGCTGCGATAAAAACAATGCCGACGGATTCGCGACGCCGCGCAAACCACGCTCGGTCATCGCGAACACGCCGAGCTCGTTGACCGCGCCGAAACGGTTCTTGATCGCGCGCACGAGACGGTACGACGAGTGCGTATCCCCCTCGAAATACAGCACCGTATCGACGATATGTTCGAGCACGCGCGGACCCGCAAGCGCGCCCTCTTTAGTCACGTGCCCGACCATGATGATCGTCGTGCCCGACTGCTTGGCGATGCGCGTGAGTTGCGCCGCGCACTCGCGCACCTGCGCGACCGAGCCCGGCGCCGATGTCAAAGCATCCGAATAGACGGTCTGGATCGAATCGATCACGGCGACTTCAGGCCGTTGCTCCGTGATCGTCGCCTGAATTTTTTCGAGCTGGATTTCCGCGAGCAATTGCAGCTCGCTCGCCTTCGAGCCGGGTTCGAGCAACGCCAGCCGTTGCGCGCGCAACGCGATCTGCGCGCCAGATTCCTCGCCGCTGATATAGAGCGCGCGTTTGTCCGCCGCGATTTCCGCGAGCGATTGCAACAACAGCGTCGATTTGCCGATGCCCGGATCGCCGCCAATCAGCACCACGCCGCCCGGCACGAGGCCGCCGCCGAGCACGCGGTCGAATTCGCCGACACCGGTGGAAAAGCGCGGCACGTCCGACGCGTCGATGTCGGCGAGGCGCCGTACCGGCGCGCTCTTCGCGAGCGACTGGAAACGGTGACCGGACGGCGCCTCCGCGACCGATTCTACGAGCGTGTTCCACGTCTGGCAGGACGGGCATTGACCGGACCACTTCGGCGACTGTCCGCCGCATTCCCCGCAGATGTACAACGTCTTCGCTCTCGCCACGCGTTACTCCGCCCGAACCGGCACACGCGGCGCGACCGCGCACATCAGCTCGTAGCCGATCGTACCGCAGGCTTGCGCGACGTCGTCGATGGGCAGCGCGGTGCCCCACAATTCCACGCGCGAGCCGACGTTGGCGGTCGGCACCGGGGTCAGGTCGACGGTCAGCATGTCCATCGACACACGTCCAACGACCCGTGTGCGCACGCCATCGACGATCACCGGCGTGCCTTCCGGCGCGACGCGCGGATAGCCGTCCGCGTAACCGCACGCGACCACGCCGATGCGCATCGGACCGCGCGCAGTGAACCTCGACCCATAGCCGACCGAGCTGCCTTCGCTGAGCGTCTGCACGGCGATCAGTTCCGACGCGAGCGTCATCGCGGGCTGCAGACCCGTGCCGTCGATCGCGGCCGTCACGCCGGACGGCGACGCGCCGTACAGGATGATGCCCGGACGCACCCAGTCGAAATGCGCTTCCGGATGCCACAGCGTCGCGGCCGAATTTGACAGACTGCGCGCACCGGCGATGCCCTGCGCGCCACGCTGGAACGCCTCCATCTGATGCGCGATGCCGCGCTCGGCATCGGCATCGGAAAAATGCGTCATCAACGTGATCTGGCCGACACCCTGACAGGCGCGCGCACGTTCCCACGCGGCACGGAATTTTTCGACCGTGTAGCCGAGCCGGTTCATGCCGGTGTTCATCTTCAACTGGATATTGACCGGTTTCGACAGACGCGCCATTTCGAGCATGCGCAGCTGCTCGTCCGAATGCAGCGCCGTGGTCAAACTGTAGCGGTCGATTACGTCGATATCGGTCGGCCGAAAAAAGCCTTCCAGCAGAAGAATTGGGCCCGCCCAGCCCAATTCACGCAACTTCACCGCTTCTTCGAGGTCCAGCAACCCAAAGCCGTCCGTAGCGCGCAAACCGGGAAACACGCGCGCGAGGCCATGCCCATAGGCATTAGCCTTGACAACGGCCCAGATTTTCGATTTCGGCGCATAGCGCCGCGCGACAGCGAGGTTATTGGCGAGAGCAGCGGTATGAATCGTGGCGGAAAGGGGGCGCGGCATGGGATTTTTTCGTAAAGACACTTGCGAATCAGCGGCTTACTGGGCGTTTTCAACGCTCGGCGGCCCGCTGGGCGGTGCGATCAAGGATTCTGCTAGTCCGAATTCAGCTATTTTCATGATATAAAGCCGTGCGCACAACCCATTTCGATCGGCATAAGCCCGGACGCATGACAAACGGCCGGGGCGGACAGACCGCAGCGAGGACAGCATCGCATCAGATGAAAAAAGGTTTTTACACCATCATGGCCGCGCAGTTTTTTTCGTCGCTGGCCGACAATGCGCTTCTGATCGCTGCTATCGCACTGTTGAAAGATCTTCACGCTCCGAACTGGATGACGCCGCTGCTCAAGCTGTTTTTCGTGCTGTCATACGTCGTTCTTGCCGCCTTCGTGGGCGCATTCGCCGATTCCCGTCCGAAAGGACGCGTGATGTTCATCACCAATACGATCAAGGTGGTTGGCTGCATAACGATGCTGGTCGGCGCGCATCCGCTGATTGCGTACGGCATCGTCGGTTTCGGCGCGGCGGCCTACTCGCCCGCCAAATACGGCATTCTCACCGAACTGTTGCCGCCTGACCGGCTCGTTGCCGCGAACGGCTGGATCGAAGGCACCACGGTCGGCTCGATCATTCTCGGCACGGTGCTCGGCGGCGCGCTGATCAGCCCGCATATCGCCGCGCCGATTCTCAAATGGCACGTCCCCACCGTGAACACGCCCGCGGAAGCCGCGATGCTCGTGATCATGGCCATTTACGTGATCGCCGCGCTGTTCAATCTGCGCATTCCCGACACCGGCGCGCGCTATCCGCGACAGGAGCACGGGCCGATCCGCCTGATCACCGATTTCGCCGACTGCTTTCTCGTGCTGTGGCGTGACAAGCTCGGACAGATTTCACTCGCCGTGACGACGCTGTTCTGGGGTGCGGGAGCGACGCTGCAATTCATCGTGCTGAAGTGGGCTGAGGTGTCGCTGGGCATGTCGCTGTCCGAGGCGGCGATCCTGCAGGCGGTGGTCGCGGTTGGCGTCGCGTTCGGCGCGATTTTCGCGGCTTCGCGTGTGCCGTTGAAGAAGTCGCTGTCGGTATTGCCGGTCGGCATCATGATGGGTATCTCCGTGATGCTGATGGCGTTCTACACGCGCGATCTGTTTCCCCCGCACTGGGGCGTGTATTTTGGCCGCATGCACGTGTCGGGCTATCTGATTTTCGCGTATATCTTCCTGATGTTCGTGGGCGGCCTGTCGGGCTTTTTCGTCGTGCCGATGAATGCGCTGCTGCAGCATCGCGGGCACGTACTGCTGTCGGCGGGCCATTCGATCGCCGTGCAGAACTTCAACGAGAATCTGTCCGTGCTCGTGATGCTGTGCCTGTACGCGGTGCTCGTGTGGCTCGACGTGCCGGTCACCGTCGTGATCGTGCTGTTCGGCACCTTCGTTTGTCTGATGATGTGGCTCGTGATGCGACGCCATCAGGCGAACCAGCGCGCCTTCGATTCGGTCGCGCTGATCGGCGAAGCCAAGCACTGATCGGCTGCGCCGGGCCGGCCGCGGCACACACGAGCGCGCCCCCCTTCTTCCTCGCTCGACCATGACTCAATCGATTCCCAATGTGCTGACGATCGCCGGTTCCGATTCCGGCGGCGGCGCCGGCATCCAGGCCGATCTGAAGACCTTCTCCGCGCTCGGCGCCTATGGCGCGAGCGTGATCACCGCGCTGACCGCGCAGAACACGTGCGGCGTGACCGCGATTCACGCGCCGGACCCGGGCTTCGTCACCGCGCAGCTCGACGCGGTGTTCGACGACATCCGCATCGACGCGGTGAAGATCGGCATGCTCGCGAATGCGCCGATCGCGCGTGCGGTCGCCGACGCGCTGCGCCGTCACCAGCCCAAACACATCGTGCTCGACACGGTGATGATCTCGAAGAGCAATCACGCGCTATTACTACCCGATGCGGTCGCGGTGGTACGCGACGAACTGCTGCCGCTCGCCGATCTGCTGACGCCGAATCTGCCGGAAGCGGCCGCATTGCTGGGCATGCAACCCGCCGCCGACGAAGCCGGCATGGTCGAGCAAGGCGAAGCGTTGCGCGCGCTCGGCGCGCGCGCGGTGCTGATGAAGGGCGGCCATCTGAGCGCGACCGATAGCCCCGACTGGCTCGTGCAGGAAAGCGGCACGTTGCGTCTCGGCGGTCCGCGCGTGCCGGTGAAGAACACGCACGGAACGGGCTGCACGTTGTCGTCGGCGATCGCGGCCTTGATTGCGCAGCGCGACGATCTCGCTAGCGCCGTCGCCGATGCGAAGGTTTATCTGACGGGTGCGTTGCAGGCGAGCGAGCGGCTCGACGTCGGCCACGGCGTGGGGCCGGTGCATCACTTTCATCGTTGGTGGTGAGCGACGTCATTGCTTCGCGTAACGCCGCGCGTGCTCGGGCCAGTCGTCGGGCACGATAAAACCGCGCGAGCGTTCAAGTTCAAGTACTCGCCCCGTGTTGTCTTCGATGAATCCGGCGACCATCGTCGGGCCATGTTGCGGTGAGATCTGCGCGGCGAGCGTGTTTGCGTCGACGTACCACGTGTCGTCCGCACCGGCTTGCGTTCGATATTGCGGCGCGAGCCATTCGAGCCGCGGCAACACTCGCCACCTGTGCGCATGCGCGCACGCGAAACCCGGCCAGTCGCGATGCGTGACCCACCAGCCGCGACCGTGCGCGGGATCGAGTTCGGCAGGATCGGTGGGCCTCTCGCCATGCCGGTAAAACAGCCAGCCTTTGACGAACATCTGCGGCGTCCACGCGCCCGCATAGCCCGTCGAGGCAAATTCCTCGCGCGCGCTGAGCGGCAACTGATGAGCGAGCAAATGCGCGAGCTTCAGATCGAAGCGGTCTTTCAGATTGGGGCCGACATAATCGGCGAGACGCGCCGCCTCTGCCCCATTCGCATCGCCCGCATGCAGATAGCACTTCACCGCGAGTTCCCAATGCAGTCGCGCGCCCTGGCGCGTGCGCACGAGGAAATCGCATTCACCGAGCGTGAGACCCGCATGTCGTAGCGGCACACCCGCTGCGATCAGTTGCGTCGCCGGTCCATGACGAAGGAAAAAGCCCAGCAGGCGTTCGGCGTAGCGGCCAACGCGCGTGATACGCGTGGCCGCGAGATCCTGAAGCAGAAATGCCGGCGCGGCGTCGAGCGCGCGCAGCCAGTCGAGCGTGGCCTGCAATTCCTGCGGTGTGCCGAAAGGATCGGCGAGCGCGCCTGTGGGAAGCTGAGGGCGCAACAGATCGGGACTGAGCAGTAGCCACGCGAGATCGCGGACAGCGGGATCGCGCAGCGCATCGACTGAAGCATCGCCACGCAAACCCAGCAAGGTATCGAGAAGCGCCGCGCGGCTGACAGACGCGGCGGGCATGCGCGCCGCCGGTGCCTCGGGCATCGTCACTTTGATTCGTTCGACGGCACGCCGCCGTTCGCGAGCCACGTGGTACGCGCGAGGCACAGATCCGCCCAGGCCTTGGCCTTGTCGGGCAGGCTACGCAGCAGATAGGCCGGGTGATAGGTGACGATCACCGGTACACCCTCGTACGTGTGCACGCGGCCGCGCAACGACGAAATGCTCGCGTCGGTCTTGAGCAGACTTTGCGCGGCGAAACGGCCGAGCGCGACGATCAGCTTCGGCTTCACGAGCGACACCTGACGCTGTAGATAAGGTTCACAACGCGCGACTTCGTCCGGCTGCGGATTGCGATTGCCAGGCGGCCGGCACTTGATCACGTTCGCGATATACACGTTGGTGCTGCGCGCGAGCGCGAGCGAGTGCAGCATGTTGTCGAGCAGCTTGCCGGCCTGGCCAACGAACGGTTCGCCTTGGCGGTCCTCGTTCTCGCCGGGCGCTTCGCCGATCAGCATCCAGTCTGCCTCGCGATCGCCGACGCCGAACACCGTGTTCGTGCGCTTCTCGCACAGCCGGCACGCCTCGCATCCGGCGACGCGCTCGGCGAGCGCGTCCCAGTCGAGTGTGTGGATAGACGGCAGAGACGGCAGCGCGGGCGCGTCGCGGCGCGCTTCGGCGGGCGCGGGGGCCGATGCGGCTGGATCGTCGAACCACGCGAAGTCGTCCTCGGAAGGGGCGTCGAAAGTCCGCGGGGCTGAAAAGTCAGTTTGCGGTTGCGATGTTTCGCGCCGCGCTGCAGTTTCGTCGAAGCGCGCAGTGGATTCGCTCTGCGCTTGCGGCGGCTGCACCTCTGCGGACGCCCGCAGCGGTTCGCGCGAGGTCTGCGTCACAGGCTCCGCGCGACGCACGTCGTCTGCGTGTTCCCGCAGCGACTGCAACGGCTCGTCCGCTTGCTTCAGCGTCGCGGGCTCGCAAGACGGCTGAGTTGCGTCATCCGCCATAGCCGCGTCGTCGCGCACCGGCGCACGTCGATCGCTGGGCGTTTGCGCCGCAATTGCATCACTCCGCCCGGCCTCCTCGCGCGCCGCGAGACCGCGACGCACCCACAACGGCGCGAGTCCGAATTCTTCGAGCACCGATTCATGCAGCGCCATCTGCGCCCTCCGTGGCTAACGACAGACGCATCACGATCGCGTCCTCCCGGCCGCGATGCCGCGCCGGATAATAATTTTTGCGCCGGCCGATCGACGCGAAGCCGAAGCGCTCATACAACCGGATCGCCCGATGATTCGACGGCCGCACTTCGAGCAGCAGCCCCTCGAGCCTCTCTGCGTGCGTGATGCGCACCGCCTCGCGCAGCAGCGCGAGGCCTGCGCCGGCGCCTTGTGCTTGCGGCGTGACGCATAGATTCAGCAGATGCATTTCATCGACGACTGGCATCAGCACGCAGTAGCCGATCAACGTCCCCGTCACGTGACGCAGACAGACGCCGAAATAGCCATTGCGCAGCGAGTCGCCGAAGTTGCCGCGGCTCCACGGAAACTCATACGCGAGCTTCTCGATCGCGGCGACTTCGTCCAGGTCGCTTTCGGTCATCGGCGACATGTAGCGGTCCGTGAGCAGCACACCGCTCATGGGCGCGCCTCGTCGTGGGACGGTTGGCCTGAGCCGCCATCGGGCGCGTGCTGCGCGGACTGCTCGGCGCTATGAGCCGCTTTGGCTGATTTCGCCGCTTTGTCGGCCATGCGCTCTGCGGTCGTCTGCGCGACCTTGTCGCGCACGTACTCGGGTGCGGCCTGATCGGCGCGCACCGTGCGGCCCGCATGAAACGCGCGCAGCGCCGCGTACGCGAGCGGCAACGCATGCGGCAACGCTTCGCCATCGACGCTCCGCGCGGCCGCGACCGCCGGCAAGCGCTCGCCGAACGCGGCGGCCGCGTTGCCGGCGAGTATGAACGGCACGTCGGGCAGCACGAGCCGCTCGGGTGCATCGAGCGTCGCCGTCTGCACGGTGCGCCATTCGTGTTGCGTGTCGTCCCACGCGTAGTCGGCCCAGTAGATTTCGTCCATGCGCGCGTCGAGCGCGGCGAGCACGCGCGTCGTCGACGGATCGCGCAGGCGGGCGCTCTCCGCGCACGCGAGCAGCGTGCCAATCGGTACGACCGGCAGGTTCAGGCCGAACGCGAGGCCTTGGGCCACGCCGGTCGCCGTACGCAGTCCGGTGAACGAACCAGGACCCGAGCCGAACGCGATCGCGTCGCAATCCGCCAGCGTGAGGCCGGCTTCGTCGAACAGTTCGCGAATCGCCGGCAGCAGGCGGGTACTGGACACCGCGCCGGTTTGTTCGTGACGAACCCAGACGCGCGGTTCGGCGCTGGGCTGACCGGTGGCATCGACGGACGCGGACACGAGCGCCACCGAGCAGAACTCGGTCGATGTATCGAGGGCAAGAAGCACTGTTTGAGTCATGGACCGTATTGTAATCGGCGCGGTGCGCGTGAATGGTGGATTGCGCGGCCGCGCTGCCAGGCTTCGCGGCCGCCACCGTTTGGAATAAGCCCTCGGCCCCACGGCGGCAGGCAATTGGTATGATTTTCGGCCGATCTCATCTATCCCGCCACGCGGACCAAACGACCATGACCGACATCAATTCCCAGTTCGAGCAAGCCCAGCAAGACGTCAAGCAATTGCCCGAGCGTCCGGGCAATCTGACGCTGCTGCGTCTCTATGCGCTCTTCAAGCAGGCGAGCGAAGGCGACGTGCACGGCGACAAGCCGGGCTTCACCGACATTGTCGGCAAATACAAGTACGATGCGTGGGCGGCGCTCAAGGGCACCGCGCAGGACGCTGCGAAGCAGCAATACATCGAACTCGTCGAATCGCTGAAGAGCGGCGCCGCGGCCTGAGTTTCCGGCGCGCCAATCATCTGTCGAAATGACCGTCTGGCAATTCTGCGACCGCCTCGCGGCGATTTCGGACACGAAGCTCCGGGCCGCCGCCCTCACTCGCCTACTTCATTCCGGCACTTTCTTCTGTCGGAACTGCCTGAATGGTGGCGCAGTGCAGCAAATGTCGCTATAATGCCGCCTGCGCTTCACTGCTTTGCCCGTTTTTTCCAGCGGTCCTCGCGGCGCAGCGTCCATAGCGTTTGCTCCAATCCAGTTTAGAACCTGTCCCCTTCTGCCTAGCCCCCTACGGGCTCAAGTCCCAGGCTGGCGACTCGCCATGTTGGCACGTCGCATCCGATACAGCTTCTAACGAAAAACTCGCCTTCACGGTCGCGAGTTGCCCCCGTTTTTCGATTTGCTCGCTGCTTTTTTGCTCGCTGAATCCGACGACTTGGGTATGCCGATTGGCGTTGACGTTTTCATCCGATGAACCACCCAGGATCGTTTTTAAGGATTCAAATGACTTTGAGCCACACCCCCAGCAGCCCGTTGAACGCCGTCGCCGACGAAGCACTCGGTCTTACGCCCGCCGCTCCCGAAGCCGTCGCGCAGGCTGACGCCAAGCCGACCTTCGCGTCGCTCGGCCTGTCCGCGGACGTCGTCTCCGCGCTGACCGCCGCCGGCTACGAGCACCCGACGCCGGTGCAGCAACGCGCGGTGCCGGCAGCTATCGCCGGCCGCGACCTGCTGGTTTCGAGCCCGACCGGCTCGGGCAAGACTGCCGCATTCATGCTGCCCGCCATCGAGCGTTTCTCGCAGTTGCAAAAGACGCAGGCGAGCCAGCCGCGCGAACCGCGCCCGGCCGACGGTGGCCGCGGCCGCCGTCCGCAGCCGGTCGCACGTCCGACCATGTTGGTGCTGACCCCGACCCGTGAGCTCGCGATGCAGGTCACGACCGCCGCAGCAACGTATGGTAAGCATCTGAAGCGCCTGCGCACCGTCAGCATTCTCGGCGGCGTCGCTTATGGCCAGCAGCTGATGCTGCTCGCGAAGAACCCTGAAATCCTCGTCGCGACGCCGGGCCGTCTGATCGACCACCTCGAGCGCGGCCGCATCGATCTGTCGCAACTGCAGATCCTCGTGCTCGACGAAGCGGACCGCATGCTCGACATGGGCTTCATCGACGACATCGACACGATCGTCGCCGAAACGCCGGCTACGCGTCAGACCATGCTGTTCTCGGCCACGCTCGACGGTAAGATCGGCTCGCTGACCGGCCGTCTGTTGAAGGACCCGGAGCGGATCGAGATCGTCCAGCGCCTGGAACAACGCACCAACATCGCGCAAACCGTCCACTACGTCGACGACCGCGATCACAAGGACCGTCTGCTCGACCATCTGCTGCGTGACGACGGCCTCGACCAGGCCATCGTCTTCACGGCCACCAAGTTGGACGCCGACCAGCTGGCGGGCCGTCTGGCCGATGCCGGATTCGAATCGGCCGCGCTGCACGGCGATCTGCCGCAAGGCGCGCGTAACCGCACGATCCGCGCACTGCGCGAGCGCCGCGTGCGCGTGCTGGTTGCGACCGACGTCGCCGCTCGCGGTATCGACATCCCCGGCATCACGCACGTGTTCAACTATGACCTGCCGAAGTTCGCCGAAGACTACGTGCACCGTATCGGCCGCACCGGCCGCGCGGGCCGCTCGGGTATCGCGGTGAGCCTCGTGCATCACGCCGAACAGGGCGCGTTGAAGCGTATCGAGCGCTTCGTGCGCACGCCGCTGCCGGTCAACGTCGTCGAAGGCTTCGAGCCGCGCAAGGCCCCGTCTTCGGGTAGTGGCCGTCCTGGCTTCGGCGGCCGTGGTCGTCCGGCTGGTAACGGCCGTCGCTTCGGCAGCGGCTCGGGCAAGCCGGGCGGCTACGGCGGCTCGCGCAGCGGTAATGGCAATGGCAGTGGCAATGGCAACGGCGGCGGCTGGGGCAACAAGTCGGCCGGCGGTTCGCGCGAAGGCTTCGGCGGTGGCTCGCGCGAAGGCTTCGGCGGTGGTTCGCGTGACGGCTACGGCGCGCGCCGCAACGACGGTCCCCGTTCGGCACGTCGCGGCAGCTAATAGCGACCTGACCGACCGGATGGCTTCGCGCCGTCCGTGACACAAAAAGAAAACCGGCGCTCGGGCGCCGGTTTTTTTTCGTCTATCGACTGCCCGACCCAAATTTCACGATGTAAAAAATTTTTTTGCGTCGTAAAAAGTCATGCTGCAAAGCACAAGAAGGACTATTGCAACAGGGAAAATATCGTTTCTTATGGCGAAACGCAGACGTCAAGCCGTTGATTTCATATAGAAATATATATTGGAAAAACACATTGCGGCGCCTATGGCGCGTCCTTCGATTTGCCTAGACTCTTATATAAGACTTCACGAAACAGAACGCCTCTCCGGGCTCGCCGCTTCGAGAAGACAGAGTCACCCATCCTCCATAACTGGCATCGAAGGAGCACATCATGACCATGACCCGCGAACAGCAAGTGCAGCAACTCAAGCAGCAATGGGAAGCGGACCCGCGTTGGAAAGGTGTCAAGCGCACCTACTCCGCCGAAGACGTGGTGCGTCTGCGCGGCTCGGTGCAACCCGAGCACACGCTCGCGAAGCGCGGCGCGGAAAAGCTGTGGGCCGCCGTCAACAACGAGCCGTTCGTCAACTCGCTCGGCGCGCTAACCGGCAACCAGGCGATGCAGCAGGTGAAAGCTGGTCTGAAGGCAATCTATCTGTCAGGCTGGCAGGTCGCGGGCGATGCCAACGTCGCCGGTGAAATGTACCCGGACCAGTCGCTGTATCCGGCCAACTCGGTGCCGCTCGTCGTCAAGCGCATCAACAACACGCTGACGCGCGCCGACCAGATCCAGTGGTCAGAAGGCAAGAACCCGGGCGACGAAGGCTACGTCGATTACTTCGCACCGATCGTGGCCGACGCGGAAGCCGGTTTCGGCGGCGTACTGAACGCGTTCGAACTGATGAAGGCGATGATCGAAGCGGGCGCGTCCGGCGTGCACTTCGAAGACCAGCTCGCATCGGTCAAGAAGTGCGGTCACATGGGTGGCAAGGTGCTCGTGCCGACCCGCGAAGCCGTCGCGAAGCTGACCGCCGCGCGTCTGGCCGCCGATGTGTCGGGCGTGCCGACCGTGCTGCTCGCCCGCACCGACGCGGAAGCCGCCGACCTCGTGACCTCGGACATCGACGACAACGACCGCCCGTTCCTGACCGGCGAGCGTACCGTCGAAGGCTTCTACCGCACGAAGCCCGGTCTCGACCAGGCAATCTCGCGCGGCCTCGCCTATGCGCCGTACGCCGACATGATCTGGTGCGAAACCGGCAAGCCGGACCTCGAGTTCGCGAAGAAATTCGCCGACGCGATCCACAAGGAATACCCGGACCAGCTGCTGTCGTACAACTGCTCGCCGTCGTTCAACTGGAAGAAGAACCTCGACGACGCGACGATCGCGAAGTTCCAGCGCGAACTCGGCGCGATGGGCTACAAGTTCCAGTTCATCACGCTGGCCGGCTTCCACGCGCTGAACTACTCGATGTTCAACCTCGCGTACGGCTATGCGCGCAACCAGATGACCGCGTTCGTCGAAATGCAGCAGGCGGAGTTCGCGGCGGCCGAAAAGGGCTTCACCGCGGTCAAGCATCAGCGCGAAGTCGGCACCGGCTACTTCGACGCCGTCACGCAGACGGTCGAGCGCGAAGCATCGACGACCGCGCTGCACGGTTCGACGGAAAACGAGCAGTTCTTCGACAAGAAGGTCGCCTGAGATCAGCCAGTCGGGTTATGCAGTCCCGTGGCCTGAGCGCAGGAACGATCGGCAAACGTCGAGCGGCACCACCAGAGTGCCGCCGACGCACGGAGGGCCGTGCCGTCCCGAATTGGCGAGAGCGTCAGCGCGAATGCCGACGGCCGGAAAGTCTGAAAAAAGCCAGCGCGCGGCAAGCGTGCGGCGAACCTGAACGCGCCGGCAGCGCCGCCGGCGCGTTTTTTTTTCGAGGGCGGTGCATGCCGGCACGCGGCCGGCAGTGCCAAGCGATTCAGCGATAGACGATCACAGGAATTTTCGTATGCGTGAGCACGCGCTGCGTTTCACTGCCGATCAGCAGGCTGCCGAGCCCGCGCCGCCCATGCGATGCCATGAAGATCACGTCGCAGCGCCCCTGCTCGGCCGCTTCGATGATGCCGAGATACGGCGCCGGATGCACGCTCGTGCGGCTCTCGACACTGACGCCGACGCGGTGCGCCGCATGCTCGACTTCGCGCAGATGCACGCGCGCCTCGCGCTCGCTGCGTCGCAGGAACTCGCCGGGCGGTTCGACCACGACATCGGAGAACGGCGAGTACGGATATTGCGGCAGACAGGCGTATGCGGTAACGCGGGCGCCCACGGCCTGCGCGAGGTCGATCGCGCCCGCTATCGCCTTGCGTGACAGATCTGAACCATCGGTCGGAACCAGGATGTGCCTGAACATGTTCCCCTCCGTCGCCGGCTGCGCGCAGCACGGCGTCAGCGTCCAACAAAGCCCAGGGTGCAGGCTGCTCGAAACGATTGTAATGCGTATGAATGCGGGTATTCGCGTCTGTCTGGAGATTGGCGCATCAGTCCCAGTAACCGGGTTCGCCGTACGTATGCTTGAGAAAGTCCAGAAACAGCCGCACCCGCAGCGGCAGATGACGGCGCTGCGGGAACACCGCGTGGATGCCGATCGGCGGCGCGGCGAATTCGTCGAGCACGCTGACGAGGCGGCCTGTCGCCATCTCCGCGCCGACCTCCCACCACGAGCGCCACGCGAGCCCGTGTCCGGCGAGACACCATTCGTGCAGCACCGCGCCGTCCGAGCACTCCATCGTGCCGGACACTTTGATCGACACGACCTTGCCATCGTGCTGAAACATCCAGCCGCGCTGCTGGTTCGCGCTGGCGGCGAGCGCGAGGCAGTTGTGACGCGCGAGATCGGCCAGGCTGTGCGGCGCGCCGCGCCGGCTCAGATACGCGGGCGACGCGACGCATACGCGCCGGTTCTCCGCGAGCTTCAGCGACACCAGCGACGAATCGGGCAACTCGCCGAGCCGCACCGCGCAATCGAAGCCTTCGTTGACGAGGTCGACGAGGCGGTCGGACAGATCGAGCGTGATCGACACGTCCGGATGCGCGACCGTGAACGCGGGCACCAGTGGCGCCACGTGCCGACGCCCGAAGCCGGCCGGCGCCGACAGCCGGAGATGGCCGCTCGCCTTCACGCCGCCAGCCGACACGCTCGCCTCGGCGTTCTGCATGTCGTGAAGAATGCGCTGGCAGTCTTCGAGAAAGGCCGAGCCTTCGAAGGTCAGCGTGATCTTGCGCGTCGTGCGCACGAGCAGCTTCACGCCGAGGCGCTCCTCCAGCGCGTCGATGCGCCGGCCGATGATCGCGGGCGCGACGCCCTCGGCGAGCGCCGCCGCGGACAGGCTCCCTTTGGCCGCGACAGTGGCGAAGGTCTCGATCTGCTTGAAACGGTCCATGAACGATACGCGCCGCGGCGAGCCGGAAAAGTGAGCAGTGCGCGTCAGATTAGATACCCGAAAGTAAAAGATCAAGTGATCTTTACCCTATTTCTTAGCACCTAAGGTCAGCAATACAATCGATTCCGACCTCTGACAGGAGCGCATGGCAATGTCGGCCACAACGACACCTTCCCCGCGAGCAGTGATTTTCGACGCCTACGGCACGTTGTTCGACGTGCATTCGGTGATCGCAGCCGCGGAGCAACTGTTCCCCAGCCACGGCGACGCGCTGTCGCAGCTGTGGCGCCAAAAGCAGATCGAATACACGCAATTGCGCACGCTCGCCGCGCGCAGCGATTCCCCCGGCGAACACTACCGCCCGTTCTGGGGCATCACGCTCGACGCGCTGCGCTTCGCCGCGAAAAGACTGCAGCTCACGCTCGGCCGCGCGGCCGAAAAGCGGCTGATGGACGAATACGCGTGCCTGTCCGCATTTCCCGACGCGGTGCCCGTGCTGCGCGCGTTGCGCGAGGCCGCCGCCGCGCCACGCGTGGGGCTCGCGATTCTGTCAAACGGTAATCCGCAAATGCTCGACATCGCGGTAAAGAGCGCCGGCATGAACGCCCTCTTCGATCACGTGCTGTCGGTCGACGCCGTGCGCGCGTACAAACCCTCGCCGGCCGCGTATGCGCTCGGCCCCGACGCGTTCGGCGTGGCCGCGCGCGAGATCGTGTTCGTGTCGTCGAACGGCTGGGACGTCGCGGGCGCGACATGGTTCGGCTTCACGACATTCTGGCTGAACCGGCAGAACCTGCCCGTCGAAGAACTCGGCGTGACGCCGCATGGCACCGGTGGCGGCATGAACGATCTGCTGGACTTTCTGCGCACACTCGCGACGTCGTCACGCTCGAGCGGCGGCCGTCAAACGAAAGTTCCTGGCAGTGGCAGTCGCAAGCGCGCCGGCCCGCGCGTATGACGGCGCCCCTCGCATTCGGCGATCCACTTCCCCCCTTTTCAACCTTCGCATTTTTGCAATCTGACCGACCAAGGAGAAAACATGGCTAATCCGCTGTCGTTGCCGCAAGGCATGGAAATCACCGGCGACATCAAGCCCGGCTTTGAAGCGATCCTCACCCGCGAAGCGCTGGAACTCGTCGCGGCCTTGCACCGTACGTTCGAGCCGCGACGTCAGCAGTTGCTGCAGGCGCGCGTCGAGCGCGCGAACCGGCTCGACGCGGGCGAGCGGCCCGACTTCCTCGCCGCCACGAAGAGCGTGCGCGAAGGCGACTGGAAGATCGCGCCGCTGCCGCAGTATCTGCAGTGCCGGCGCGTCGAGATCACCGGCCCCGTCGAGCGCAAGATGATCATCAACGCGCTCAATTCGGGCGCCGACTCCTACATGACCGACTTCGAGGATTCGAATGCGCCGAGCTGGGACAATCAGATCACCGGTCATATCAATCTGAAGGACGCGGTGCGCCGCACGATCTCGCTCGAACAAAACGGCAAGTCGTACCGGCTCAACGACAAGACCGCGACGCTGATCGTACGTCCGCGCGGCTGGCATCTCGACGAGAAGCACGTGAAGGTCGACGGCCAGCGCGTGTCGGGTGGCATCTTCGATTTCGCGCTATACATGGTGCACAACGCGAAGGAGTTGATCGCGCGCGGCTCGGGCCCGTACTTCTATCTGCCGAAGATGGAGAGCCATCTCGAAGCGCGGCTGTGGAACGACATCTTCGTCGCCGCGCAGGAAGCGGTCGGCGTGCCGCGCGGCACGATTCGCGCGACGGTGCTGATCGAGACGATCGTCGCCGCGTTCGAAATGGACGAGATCCTGTACGAGCTGCGCGAACATAGCTCGGGCCTGAACGCGGGCCGCTGGGACTACATCTTCTCGGCGATCAAGAAGTTCAAGAGCGACCGCGACTTCTGCCTTGCCGATCGCTCGCAGATCACGATGACTTCGCCGTTCATGCGCGCGTACGCGTTGCTGCTGCTGAAGACCTGCCATCGCCGCAACGCGCCGGCGATCGGCGGCATGAGCGCGCTGATTCCGATCAAGAACGATGCGGCCGCGAACGACAAGGCGATGGCCGGCGTGCGTTCAGACAAGGCGCGCGACGCGGGCGACGGCTACGACGGCGGCTGGGTCGCGCACCCGGGCCTCGTGCCGGTCGCGATGGAAGAGTTCGTCAAGGTGCTCGGCGACCGGCCGAACCAGATCGGCAAGCAGCGCGTCGACGTGCTCGTGACCGCGACCGACCTGCTCGACTTCCGCCCGGAAACGCCGATCACCGAAGCGGGCTTGCGCAACAACATCAACGTCGGCATTCACTACCTCGGTTCGTGGCTCGCGGGCAATGGCTGTGTGCCGATTCACAACCTGATGGAAGATGCGGCCACCGCCGAGATTTCGCGCTCGCAGGTCTGGCAGTGGATCCGCTCGCCGAAGGGCAAACTCGACGACGGTCGCAAGGTGACGGTCGAACTGGTGCGCGAGCTCGCGGCGCAGGAGCTCGACAAGGTCAAACAGACGGTGGGCGGAGATACGAAGCCGTATGAGCGTGCCGCGCAGATCTTCGAGCAGATGTCGACCGCGGAGCAGTTCACCGATTTTCTGACGCTGCCGCTTTACGAAGAGATTTGATGGTGTTGACGATGCGGGCTCGAGCGCCTTGGGCCTGCTCGAGCCAGGTGATCGCATCCGCTTGAACGACGGCACGCCGCGGACATACGTGGCGCGCCGTTTTTTTGCTCGCCTTCGTGGACCAGCTCAGCGCGTGCGCCGATGTTCGACCCAATCTCCTGAACGGATCTCGGGCAGCCCTCTTACCGCGCTCGGCGCGACCGGATAGAAGCGGCAATTCACGACGTTGCCGTCCACTTTGACCATCACCTCACGTGCCAGAAAACGATTCTCGACGCCCGGATACACGGCTTCGATTTCGTCGAGCACCGCGACGAGCGCATCGTCGATTTCATAGACGTCGCCGCGCACTTCGATGCCCGTTTCGTCGACGACGAGACCCGGATAGTCGCCAAAATCGAACAGATGGCCGCGCACGGTGGTACTGCCGAGCAGGCTCGGTGCGGGGATGTCGTTGCGCGCGGCGGCTTCGCTGATGTCGTTGGTTTCACCGGCACGCAGCGTGCCGTAGACAAAGACGGTCTGCATCGTCGTTGAGTCTCCATGGTCAGAGGTGATGTCGGTGGCTCGGGGCCATCGGGACATTATGCAACGGCGGCCCGTCGGCAACAGAAAACTGGGCACGCCCTACAATGCTTGATGCCCGCGGCGGAGAATGGCCTCGAGCGCGCTTCGCCTTTGCTGCTCCGTGATCCCAACCGACCTTGCCATGACTTCGCCCACCGACTCCGACCTGTCGAGCCGCGTGCGTTTCGCGGACATACCGCCCGAGTTCGCGCCGAACGACATGCATCCGATCCGCGTGCGCTCGCGGCCCATGCCGGCGGGCTGGCATATCGCGCGTCATACGCATGCCTGGGCGCAGGTCGCGTATGCGTCGCGCGGCGTGCTGCGGGTCGCAACGACGGGCACGACATGGATGGTGCCGCCATCGCGCGCAATCTGGTTGCCGCCGCATGTGACGCACGAAGTGGTCGCCGTCGAAGATGCGTTCCTGCGCACGCTGTACATCACCGAGAGTACGGTGCCGGCCGGGCTCGATACGCCGCGCGTCGTCGAAGTATCGAACCTGTTGCGCGAGGTGATTGCCGCGCTCGATACGCCTGGCCTGTCCGCCGCGCGCGAGCAGCTGCTCGGCGCGCTCGCGCTCGATGAACTGACGCGCTCGGAGCCGTTGCCGCTGTCCGTGCCGATGCCCAGCGAAAAGCGCCTGCGCGCGCTGTGCGAGGCCGTGATCGCCGACCCGATGCATGGCGAGTCGCTCGAGCAGTGGTCATCGACGGTGGGCGCGAGCACGCGCACGATCGCGCGGCTGTTCCGCCAGGAGCTGGGTGTGAGTTTTTCGCAGTGGCGTCAGCAGGCGATTCTCGCGCGCGCCATTCCATTGTTGAGCCAGGGACGGCCGCTGTCGCACGTCGCGCAGGAACTGGGCTATCAGAGCCAGAGCGCCTTCTCCGCGATGTTCCGGCGTGCGTTCGGCGCGAGTCCACGCGCGTTTATCGAGCGAGGCGCCGAGCATCGCGCGAGCAACGGCGAGCATGATGACGCCCAAGCGGATGATGAAACGGCACAGGATCAAGCCGGTTCGACGGACGTCGCCGAGCGGTGAATGGCGACAACTAGCGGTGCGCGTCGGCCATCAACGCGGGGCCCGCCTCAAACCCGCCGCGCCAGATGACGGATCGCGCCTAGCTGCGCGAGCCGCGGCCCGGCGAGCTTATAGCCCTTGCGCTGATAGAGCCGCGCCGCCGGATTGTCGACGAACACGCGCAACTGCAACTCGCGCAGCCCGCGCTCGCGCGCCCACTGATGCGAGATGTCGAGCAGAAACGTACCGGCGCCAAGCCGACGATATCCTTCGGCGATCTGCACGTCGCGGATATGCAGCGAATCACCCTCCTCGGTGATACGCAGCACGCCCATCGGCACGCCATCCACTTCGAGAATGAAATTCTCCGATTCACGCCAACTGCCGAGAAACAGATCGCTGCGCCACACCAGATGATGCCGGCGATAGTAACCGCCCATGTTATTGCGGGTCAGCGCCTCGGCAAACTCGAAATCGTCCATGCTGGCCGTGCGCAGGTGAAACGGTGACGGAGCTTCGGTGGGATCGAACATGGCAGGACCGCGAGGATAAGTCGGATAAACGGTAAAACAGGCCGCGCGCGCTGGCAATGGCTGTTTGTCCCGAGCCTTCCGGGAGGCGGCCGGCAACGGCAGTAGAAACCGAGCGGTTGCGGTCCTATGTGCAGGCGCGATCATCCGCTCACCAGCACGACGACGGCTGCGGACATACACGTTCGCATCGTCGGCACAGCGCACGAAGCAGTGGTCGCGCCGTTCCAGTTCCTTGTCCACCTCGTCGAGCAACACGTTAGCCAGCAACGGCGGATCAGCCGGATCACGCTGGCCTCCCCAATTCGTTTCTGTGGACGGTCAATCAGGATGTCGTGGTTGACCCGGTCGAAGAACTTCTCCAGATCAACGTCCACCACGATTCACCGGCCCGACTACACGTACGACTGCGCGGCAAGCACCGCATCGTGCGCACGCCGTCCGGGCCGGAAGCCGCAGCTGTGCTCGTTGAAGGAAGGGTCCCAGAACCGGCTGCAGCACCTGCTGCAGCGCCTGCTGCATCAGCCGGTCCGTTACCGTCGGGATGCCAGGCTCGCGCTCACCTCCGTCCGGTTTCGGCATCATCAGCCGCCCTACCGGACTGGGCCGGTACGTCCCCTTCAGCAAAACTGTTCACGGATCGCGGGCCACGCTGTCACCAGATCGCGCGACGTCTGGTCAATGTCCAGACGGTCCACGCCCAGCGGTTCCCTTGTTGGCCCGTACCCGTTTAAACGCGTGCTTCAGGTTCTCTTTCGTCAACGCCGCTACCAGCAGCGATGACAGCGGTGACCCTGTGTGCCCGGATTCATGGCGCGGGCAACAGGCTTCGTCGCTCACGGAAATAGGCGCAGCTTCACCGTGCGTGCCTCCGATCGCCCCGCTTGCGCGGGCATCTGACGCAATTCCTGTCGCATCGACATGGCGCTGGACACTCCCTCCCGTTCGGCCCTTCCTCACCAGCTTTAGTCTCACCGATCTGTCCTGCGACTACTACGGCCTCTGCTGACTTCTAGCTCCGGCTCGACGCCGTCGCCCTTTCAGGCATGAGGCGAAATCTCCCAAGGTACGAGCGCACTCCTTCATCGCACAGCCGCCGCATTTACGCCGCTTCGCCTTGGTCACGAGAGCTTCGCGATCTATTGCTCGCCCGCCGTGCTTGACAACGCCTTCTATGCAGTTCTTGTTCATCGGCTCGCTATTTTCGCTCCACGCTTCCTTCCCACATTCGGCCGCCCTCATACAGTTGAGCTTCACTTCATTCGCTGTGACCAGCTTATGGCGGAACTTGCACCCGCAGGAGTGCGCCCATGCTGGGCGCACAATAAAAAAAAGCCCACTTCTTGCGAAGTGGGCTTTCTCAATTCTGGCGGAGCGGACGGGGCTCGAACCCGCGACCCCCGGCGTGACAGGCCGGTATTCTAACCAACTGAACTACCGCTCCAGATTTTGCACCGCAGCCTGCGATGCCATACTCTCAGCTTGCTGCACCGTTCAAACTTCCAACCGAACGACGCCGATGTTCTGGCGTCCCCTAGGGGATTCGAACCCCTGTACTCACCGTGAAAGGGTGATGTCCTAGGCCTCTAGACGAAGGGGACAACGTACTGCTTACACCTTTAATGAAAAAGCCCGTTCAAGTATGTGTGAACGGGCTTTGTCTGGCGGAGTGGACGGGACTCGAACCCGCGACCCCCGGCGTGACAGGCCGGTATTCTAACCGACTGAACTACCACTCCAGTCTTTACACCCTGCTTGCGAGCGTCGGTTAATTCTCTGCAAGCTGCGCTGCTTTACTACTACTTGAATACCAAAGCGACGCTGATGTTTGGCGTCCCCTAGGGGATTCGAACCCCTGTACTCACCGTGAAAGGGTGATGTCCTAGGCCTCTAGACGAAGGGGACAAAATCTTTTCAGATCCGTCTCAATTCGCTTTTGACTTGATCAACTCGCGCTAACTTTTCAGTTAACTCGCCAAGCTATCTTCTGGTCAAAAGCGAAGACCGCTACTTTAACTACATTTCAGCGGTTTGTGAAGTCTTTTTTCTACAACCATCAGACTTCTTAACCACTTTAATCTCTCTGCTCTGTTGGTGGAGGTAAGCGGGATCGAACCGCTGACCTCTTGCATGCCATGCAAGCGCTCTCCCAGCTGAGCTATACCCCCGCGCACATCAGAGAAACGAGATTCTAGAGGGCGATCTGCGCTTTGTAAATACCCTTTGAGCAATTACATGCGGATTTTTCCGGCGGCATGCGAAACCTCTGACGCACGCCGCCAACGGATTAGCCAAGCGCTTTTTCGATGCGGCTAACGACGACGTCGCGACCGAACAGCATCAGCACACTATCGATCGACGGTGTATGCGTCGCACCCGCCACCAGCAGACGCACCGGCATCGCGAGCTGCGGCATCTTCAGCTTGTGCGTGCCGAGCGTCGCTTTCAGCGCGGCAGCGATCGTCTCCTTGGTCCATTCGACCGTCTTCAATGCAGCGGCCAGATCAGCGAGCGCCGGACGAACCGCATCGGTTACGTGCTGTGCAAGCAACTCAGCGTCGGGTGCCGGGGTGCGATAGAACATCGCGGCGTTCTGCGCGATCTCCTTCACGGTCGACGCCCGATCCTTCATCAGTCCCACCACGCCCGTCAGGTCCGGACCTTGGGCGAGTGTGGCTTCCTCGATGCCGAGCTCCGCGAAGAACGGTTTCGCCAGTTCGGCGAGGCGTGCGTTGTCGGCTTCCTTGATGTAGTGCGCGTTGAGCCAGTTCAGCTTGTCATGGTCGTACTGCGCCGGCGACTTGCCGAGGTGCTCGAGATCGAACCACTCGACGAACTGCTCGCGCGTGAAAATCTCCGCGTCACCATGCGACCAGCCGAGGCGCGCCAGATAGTTGACGACCGCTTCCGGCAGATACCCCGCATCGCGATAACCCATCACGCTCATTGCGCCGTGGCGCTTGCTCATCTTCTCGCCCTGCTCGTTCAGCACGGTCGGCAGGTGTGCATACACCGGCGGCTCGCCACCGAGCGCGCGCAGTATGTTGATCTGGCGCGGCGTGTTGTTGACGTGGTCGTCGCCACGAATCACGTGAGTGATGCGCATGTCGAGATCGTCGACGACGACGCAGAAGTTATACGTCGGCGTGCCGTCTGGACGCGCGATCACGAGGTCGTCGAGTTCTTCGTTCGAGATTTCGATGCGGCCTTTCACCGCGTCGTCCCACGCGACCACGCCGGTCAGCGGATTGCGAAACCTTAGCACCGGCTTCACGCCGACGGGCGGCTCCGGCAGCACCTTGCCCGGCTCCGGGCGCCACGTGCCGTCGTAGCGCGGCTTTTCGCCTGCTTCGCGCTGGCGCTCGCGCAGCGCGTCGAGCTCTTCGGTCGACATGTAGCACGGATAGACGAGCCCCGCCTCCCGCATCTGCTTCAGCACTTCGCGGTACCGGTCCATGCGCTGCATCTGATAGAACGGGCCTTCGTCGAAATCGAGGCCGAGCCACGCCATGCCTTCGAGAATCGCGTCGACGGATTCGGTCGTGGAGCGCTCGAGGTCGGTATCCTCGACCCGCAGCACGAAGGTCCCTTTCATCTTGCGCGCGAACGCCCACGGATACAGCGCGGAGCGGATGTTGCCCAGGTGGATGAAGCCGGTGGGACTCGGTGCGAAACGGGTACGAACGGAGGTGGTCATTAGCGGTTACTCGGAAAACAGGCGCCGGCGCTCAGGCGAACACGACTGCGAAGCGCGGCAGCGAAGCGTGCCCATGCTGCGCGCGACGTCGCGCACGGCCACGAGGGAATAAGTGCAAGAGCCGAATTATACCTTCCGCACGCGGGTTGCCGCCCTCGTCCGAACGACCTAAGGCGCATGGGCGAACGGCGTCCGGACATCCGCGTACGCACCTTCCCAGCGCTCGCCCAACTCATCTTGAAAAAGCGCCGCGCCAGTTCCGAATACTTCCTCTGCAACGTTTCATTACAGCGGACGGCGCGAGCCGATCGTTTGCATTAAGATGTGCGCGCGCTGCGATGCGGGCTTACCGCACATCGATCCGATCCGGAGCGAACACCGCTGCAGCGCGCGCAATCGCCGTCGGCGATCCGCCCGGTCTGACCTCAGCCTGATCGCGGTACGCGCGACGCCGCTCGCGTCGCCCGCGCCGTTGCTGGAGAACTCGTTGAAACCCTCATCCCCGAACTTGAGCCGCCGCAGCTTTTCGATGGCGGCCGCATCCGCGGTGCTTGCCGCCTGCACCACGACCGCCGGCAAACTCGATGGCGCGCCGATCACCGCGACGCCCGCCGTTCCCCCGCCGCCTGAAAAAGCGCAACAGAAGCCAGTTCGCGTCGCGCTCGCTCTCGGCGGCGGCGCCGCGCGCGGCTTTGCGCACATCGGCGTCATCAAGGCTCTCGAGGCGCGCAATATCCAGATCGACCTGATCGCCGGCACGAGCGCCGGCTCCGTCGTCGGCGCGCTGTACGCGTCGGGCATGAACGGCTTCGCGCTGAACAAGCTCGCGCTGTCGATGGACGAAGCGTCGATCAGCGACTGGGCGATGCCGTTTCGTACGCGCGGCTTCCTGCAGGGCGTCGCGCTGCAGAACTACCTGAACACGACGCTGAACAACCGCCCGATCGAGAAGATGGCGAGGCCGCTCGGCGTGGTCGCGACAGATCTGCAAACCGGCCAGCCGATCCTGTTCCAGCGCGGCAACACCGGCATCGCGGTGCGCGCGTCGTGTAGCGTGCCGTCGATTTTCGAGCCGGTGAAGATCGGCGGTCACGAGTACGTGGATGGGGGTCTCGTGAGTCCGGTACCGGCGTCGTTCGCGCGCAAGATGGGCGCGGATTTCGTGATCGCCGTCGATATTTCCCAGCGACCGGAAACCGGCGTCACGGCAAGCTCGTTCGACGTGTTGATGCAGACCTTCACGATCATGGGCCAGACGATCAAGGCCTACGAGCTCGACAAGTACGCCGACGTGGTGATCCGGCCGAATCTCGCGGCGATGAGCGGCAGCGATTTCTCACAGCGCAACGCCGCGATTCTCGCCGGCGAGGAAGCGGTCGCGAAGATGATGCCGGAGTTGCAGCGCAAGCTAGCCGCGCGGCACATGGGAGCCTGAAAGCCCGGTGGCGCACAGTCGCTGTGCGTCGCCATGGCAAAAATGCGCGCATCAAACGCAAAAAGCCTGCTTCGAACGAAGCAGGCTTTTTTATCGCCCCGGCGCAACGCGGAATCAGTTATTCCCGCCGATCGTCGCGGTCACGCGCTTGCGCAGATCGTCGGCCTGATACGAGGTCTCGATCCGACGCGCACCCGTAAAGCGTTTTTCCCAGTAGCCGTCATCCATGTCGTCGACGCGGATCGTGCTGCCGGTGGACGGCGAGTGCACGAACTTATTGTCGCCGATATAGATGCCGACGTGCGAGAACGTGCGGCGCATCGTATTGAAGAACACCAGATCGCCCGGCTTCAGGTCGCTTACCCGCACCTTCTCGCCCAAGCGGCTCATTTCCTCGGCACGGCGCGGCAACGCGAGACCGAGCGTGTCCTGAAACACGTAGCGCACGAAACCGCTGCAATCGAGCCCCGAATCAGGCGTATTGCCGCCCCAACGGTAGCGAACGCCGATCATGTTCAACGCGCCGACCACCACGTCGCCCGCTTTGCCGGCCATGCCCGAAAGGAACGATTTGGCGCTGCCGCTTTCGCTGCCGGCGGCCTTGGTTTGCGGAGTGAGAAGAAAAAGAGGATCCGAGCCGTTGGTGGCCGGATATGAGGCATTCTGATTAAAACCGCTTACTTCGTCGGCGAACGCGCCGGGAGCTGCTGCCATCAAGACGCCAATGAACATCCCGGCGACGACGCGCGTGCAAGCCTGGGTGAAGTTTCTGTGCTGCATTGGTCGGTAGTTTTTGCCAAAAAATCAGGGGTCTAGAAAAAAAGTTTGCTCGATACTAGCCAGTAAGTATTTGCGTGTCAAAAGGAATAGGAAAAATCAATCGACGGGCGCACTCAATTGGGGAAAGGGTGAAAAATCAACGATCCAGCGCCGCTTTCAGCAGCTTTCGCGTGTAAGGATGCGCGGGGGCAGCAAAAATTTTCTCGACTTCGCCGGTTTCGACGATCGATCCGTTCTGCATCACCAAGACTCGGTGCGCCATCGCCCCGATCACTTCCAGGTCGTGACTGATGAACACGAAGCCGAGGTTGTATTTGTGCTGCAAACCGGTGAGCAGCTTGAGCACCTGCTGCTGGATCGAGACGTCGAGCGCGCTGGTCGGTTCGTCGAGGATCAGCACGCGCGGCTCGAGTACCAGCGCGCGCGCGATCGCGATGCGCTGCCGCTGCCCGCCCGAAAATTCATGCGGATAGCGATACAGCGCGGTCCGGTCGATGCCGACTTCGCGCAGCACCGCGACGACCTTGTCGCGCCGCGCCTGCGGAGTCATCTGCGGACGATGCAGCGCGAGCCCCTCGCCGACAATCCGCTCGATCGTCTGCCGCGGCGAAAGCGAACTAAAAGGGTCTTGAAAGACGACCTGCATATTCGAGCGCAGTGCGGTCTTTTCGGCGCCGCGATAGCTCCCGAGCGCCCTGCCCTGAAACTGGATCTCGCCACGCGCGGTGCGCTGCAGACCGAGCAGTGCCATCGCGAGCGTCGACTTGCCCGATCCCGATTCACCGACGATCCCGAGCGTCTCGCCCTGGCGCACCGACACGTTCGCCGCGTCGACCGCGCGAAACCGCCCCGCGCCGAACCAGCCACGCAGGCCGGGCAGTTTCGTTCTGAAGTCGACCGCCACGTCGCGCGCTTCGAGCAGCACCGGCGAGATCGGCAGCACCGGCACGACCTCGCGCTGCGGCCGGCTCGCGAGCAGCCGCTGGGTATACGGATGGCGCGGCGCCTCGAACACCTGCTCGACCGTGCCGGTTTCGACCAGCACGCCTCGCTCCATCACCGCGACGCGCTGCGCGAAGTGACGCACGAGGTTCAGGTCGTGCGTGATCAGCAGCACGGCCGTGCCGCGCTTTTGTGCTTCGTCGCGCTGCAGTTCCAGCAGAAGCTCGACGATTTGCGCGCGAATCGTCACATCGAGCGCGGTGGTCGGCTCGTCGGCGAGCAACAGGCGCGGCCGGCAGGCGAGCGCCATCGCGATCATCGCGCGCTGCCGCTGCCCGCCCGACAGCTGATGCGGGTAGCTGTTGATGCGCTTCTCCGGCTCGGTGATGCCGGTGCGCGCGAGCAGCGCGACCGCCCGCCTGCGCGCTTCGGTCGCGCTGACGCCGTCATGCACGACGATCGTTTCCGCAATCTGGTCGCCGATCGTGTACAGCGGATTGAGCGCGGTCATCGGTTCCTGGAAGATCATCGCGATGTCCGAGCCGCGCAGGCCACGCATCGCACGCTCGCTCTTCGCGAGCAGATCTTCGCCATCGAAGCGGATCGCCCCGCTCACCTGCGCGTCGTTCAGCAGGCGCAGCACCGACAGCGCGGTCACGCTCTTGCCCGAGCCCGACTCGCCGACGAGCGCGACGCGTTCACCGCGCGCGATCGCGAGCGTGACGTCGTCGACGGCCACCGTGTCGCCGAACGCGACACGCAGATGGTCGAGTTCGAGCAGCGGCGTGTCCGTCGACTGCGGATCGATTTGCGGCAGCGCGCTCATTGACCACCTCCGGCGTGTATCGCATCGGAGATACGCGTGTCGAGCGCGTTGCGCAGCGCGTCGCCCATGAAGGTCAATAGCAGCAGCATCGCCACCAGCACGCCGAAGGTCGACACCGATATCCACCACGCGTCGAGATTCGCCTTGCCCTGAGCGAGCAGTTCGCCCAGGCTCGGCGTCGGCGGCGGCACGCCGAGGCCGAGGAAGTCGAGACTCGTCAGCGCGAGAATCGCGCTGCTCATGCTGAACGGCAGGAACGTAATGACCGGCGTCAGACTGTTCGGCAACACGTGACGCCACATGATCTGCCAATGGGACAAGCCCATCGCGCGCGCGGCGCGCACATAGTCCTGCTGGCGATTGCGCAGGAACTCGGCGCGCACGTAGTCGGACAGGCCGATCCAGTTGAACAGCGACAGCAGCACGATCAAAAGAGCGAAGCTGCGCTCGAAGATCGATGAAAAGATGATCAGCAGATAGAGCTGCGGCATTGCGTTCCAGATCTCGATCAGACGCTGCCCGACGATATCCGTTCGCCCTCCGAAGTAACCTTGCACTGCCCCCGCGACGATGCCGACGATCGTGCTGATCACGGTCAGCACGAGGCCGAACACGACCGACACGCCGAAGCCGTACAGCAGACGCGCGAACAGATCGCGGCCACGGTCGTCGGTGCCGAGCCAGTTCTCGCGCGACGGTGGCGCCGGGTTGGGCGCCTTCGAAAAGTAATTGAGCGTGTCGTAGTAGTAATGATTCGGCGGATACAGCGCGAAGTTGCCCGGCGCATCGAAGCGGTGACGGATGTACGGATCGAGATAATCGGTCGGCGTGGGGAAGTCGCCACCGAAGGTGGTCTCGGCGTAAGTCCTGACGAGCGGGAAATACAGATGGCCGTCGTAGCGCACGACGACCGGCTTGTCGTTCGACCACAGCGGCCCCACGAGGCTCGCCGCGAACGCGACGACGAAGATGATCAGGCTCCAGTAGCCGAGACGCTGCTGGCGAAAACGCTGCCACACGCGACGCGCCGGCGACGGCGACATCAGTGCGAGCGCGGGTTCGGTGCGCGCCGCCGCGTCGGCGGAAAGGCGGGCTCGATTCATCAGCGCTCCAGTTGTTCGAATTGGATGCGGGGATCGACCCACACATAGCAAAGGTCGGAGATCAGCCGCGTGACGAGGCCAATCAGCGTGAACAGATACAACGTGCCGAGCACGACCGGATAGTCCCGCCGCATCACCGATTCATACGACAGCAACCCGAGCCCGTCGAGCGAGAACAGCGTTTCGATCAGCAGGCTGCCGGTGAAGAACGCGCCGATGAACGCGCCCGGGAAATTGACGATCAGCGGCAGCAGCGCATTGCGAAACACGTGCTTCCACAACACTCGCCGCTCGGACAAACCTTTGGCACGCGCGGTCAGCACGTACTGCTTGCGAATTTCGTCGAGGAACGCGTTTTTCGTCAGCATCGTGACGACCGCGAAGCTGCCCACCACCGACGCCGTGATCGGCAGCGTGATATGCCATAGATAGTCGAGGATCTTGCCGACGAGGCTCAACTGGTCCCAGTTGTCGGAGGTGAGGTTGCGCAGCGGAAACAGCTGCAGGAACGTGCCGCCGCCGAACAGCACGAGCAACAGCACGCCGAGCACGAAGCCCGGAATCGCGTAGCCGACCAGCACGACGAGGCTCGTCGCGATATCGAAGTGCGAGCCGTTGCGCACCGCCTTCGCGATGCCGAGCGGCACCGATATCAGATAGGTGAGAAAGAACGTCCACAGGCCGATGCTGATCGACACCGGCAGCTTCGACACGATCAGCGACCACACGCTTTGATGACGGAAATAGCTCTGGCCGAGATCGAAGGTCGCGAAGCGCTTGAGCATCAGCACATAGCGTTCGAGTGGCGGTTTGTCGAAGCCGTACAGCTGCTTCAGTTGCGCGATCTGTTGCGCATCGACGCCGCTATGCGAGCGCAGCCCGAACGGCGAGGCGCCCTCCGCGCCCTTGCGCAGTTCGTGCTGCATCTGCTCGACGGGGCCGCCCGGCACGAACTGGATCACGACGAAGGTCAGCGTCAGCACGCCGAGCAGCGTCGGGATCATCAGCATCAGGCGTTTGAGGATGTAGCTCCACATAGGCGGTGTTCCAGTGCGAACGCGTTGGTGGGGGCGATGGATCGGCGAATCAGTCGGCGCTGCCCGTGGGCGTGCGCGCCTGCGGGTCCTCGTACCACCACATCGTCGTGATCCAGCCCTCCGCGCCATAGTACAGCGGCAAAGTCTTCGGCCACGCGAGCCCGCGCTTGAACGCGACGCGATGCGTGCCGCTGTACCAGTGCGGCACCACATAGTAGCCATGCGTCAGCAGACGGTCGAGCGCGTGCGCGGCATCGGTCAGTTGCTCGCGCGTTTGCGCATGCACGAGCGCGTTCAACACCGCGTCGACGGCCGGCGACTTCAGGCCGATCGCGTTGTCCGAGCCGGGCGTATCGGCGGCCTTGCTGCCGAAGCGGGTGATCTGCTCGGAGCCGGGCACCTGCACGTCGGGCATGCGAATCGTCGTCACGTCGAAGTCGAATGCGTCGAGCCGCTTCTGATAGACCGCGAAGTCGGTGGTGCGGAAGTTCGCGGTAATGCCGAGCTTTTGCAGATTGCGCGTGAAGGTCGCGATGATCGGCTCCATCGACGAGGCCGAACCCGAGTCGTCGAGAATCTCGAACTGGAACGGCTCGCCCTTCGCGTTGCGCAGCGCGCCGTCACGATAGGTCCAGCCGGCCTGCTGCAGCAGATCGCGCGCCTGCAACAGATTCGCGCGCAGCGAGCCGGGCGGATCGGTATCGGGCTGCTTCGGCGGCGGCCCGAATACCGCCGGGTCGAGTTGGGCGCGAAACGGCTCCAGCAGCGCGAGCTCGCCAGGCGAAGGCAGCCCCTTCGCCTGCCATTCGGTGTTGGCGAAATAGCTGTCGATGCGCGTGTACTGGTTGAAAAACAGCTGGCGGTTCAGCCACTGAAAGTCGAGCGCGAGATCGAGCGCCTTGCGCACCCGCACGTCCTGGAACAGCGGCCGGCGCATGTTCAGGAAAAAGCCCTGCATGCCGGTGCCGTTGTGCTGCGCAAACTCGCGCTTGATCAACTCGCCACTGTCGAACTTCTTGCCGACGTCGCGCCGCACCCAGTTGCGCGCGATGTATTCGACCAGCGCGTCGTACTCGCCAGCCTTGAACGCCTCGAGCCGCGCGGTGCTATCGGCATACAGCTTGTAGACGATGCGATCGAAGTTGTTCATGCCGACGCGCACCGGCAAATCGGCGCCCCAATAGTGCGGGTCGCGTTTGAACGTGATCGTGCGGCCGTTGTCGTAGCTGTCGATCAGATACGGCCCGCTGCCGATTGGCTTTTCGAATGCGAGCTGGTCGAACGGAACGCGGCTGCCGTCGGGCTTCATCCCCCACTTGCGCGAGAACACCGGCATGCTGCCCGCGAGCAGCGGCAACTCGCGATTGCGCTCGCGAAACTCGAAGCGCACCGTGGCCGGATCGACGACGACCGCGCGCTTGATCTCGCTGAAAAGCGATGCGAACTGCGGCGCGGCCTGCGGGCTCTTCAGCGTGTCGAGAGAGAACTTGACGTCGTCGGCGGTCACACGGTCGCCGTTCGAAAAGCGCGCGCGCGGATTGATGTGGAACGTGACCGACAGGCCGTCGGGCGCGACGACGATGTCGTCGGCGAGCAGCCCGTAGGCGGACGCGACTTCGTCGCTGCTGCCGATCGTCAGGCTCTCGAACATCAATTCGAGGCCGGGCGCCGCATTGCCACGCAGAGTGAACGGGTTGAACTTGTCGAAACTCGTTAGACGGCTCGGGTTCGCGAGCACGAGCGTGCCGCCTTTCGGCGCATCGGGATTGACGTAGTCGAAGTGCTTGAAGCCGGCCGGATATTTGGGCTCGCCGTATTGCGCGATTGCATGCGCGGCATGCGCGTGCGGCGCGACGAGCAGAGTCGCGCACAGCAGCGCGACGGCGAGCGCGGCGCGCAAGGGTCCGTGGATCACGCTGTGTCGAAGTCCCTCAGGCGTTTGAACCCGTCGCGAGCCAGTTGTCATGGAGTCGTGCTGGTAAGTGGGCAGTAGCGATGTGGGGGATTTTACCCAATTAGCTTGCGCGATCTGGCGGGCGACTGCGACGAAATGCGTCAGCGACGGATGTTTCAGCACAAAAAACAAAACCGCCCTCCAAGGGCGGTTCTGTCATCGCTGCGGCCGGTTGGCGCGCTTCAGCGCCGACGCAGTGGCGACTCAGTGCCAGCCGCGATGCTGGTCGTAGTGGTCGCGCGCATAGCCGCCGTGGCCCGGCGGATGGTGGCGATACCAGTCGTCGCGCGCCCAGTAGCGACGGCCGTCCCAGTAACGGTCGCCATGCCAGCCGATCACGATTTGCGGACCGCCGTAGTACACGGGAGCCGGCTGATAGACGACGGGCGGCGGCGGAGGCGGCGGCGGTGCGTAGACCGGCGCCGGTGCGACGTAGACCGGCGCGGGAATGCCGATATTGACCCCGACGTTGAGCCCTGCGGCCATCGCGGCACCCGATGCAGCCAACGTCAACACTCCGAGCACAAGCGGAACAAGACGAGCGGACTTCATTGATCACCTTTGTAGGAACATGTTTTGTTGGCGGAAATATAACGCAAGGCAGCAACGCGCGTATTTCAACTTTGTAATAACTGATGCTGAAAATCGCCTCGCCGGGCGGCGGCGTAATGTCTGGTTACACACGCCAGACGGCGGTAAAAAACACCCTCCGCGCGGGCGCCGGCTCGCGGCCTGGCCGACATCCTAAAACGAACATTTTCAAGTTCGAAAGAACATATCTTTTCGACATTATTCATCGAAGTCATCCGATCACTGGTCGGGAGACCGGGCAAAAAAATCAAAATGTCCCGGGTATATCACGGAAAACGCGGCAATAGCTATGGTTTCCCCGGATATCCAGGTCGCTTCCAAGTGGTAGGATGACTTCCATCGAAAACCAACAAATGTTCGAATTCGCGCATCCCTGAGCACTGCATCGGAAGCAACTGCTCAATGCGCCACGGAGACTGATTTTGAAAACGATCAAGGGATTGCGCTGGTGGATCATCGCCCTCGTGTGCGTTGGGACGATCGTCAACTATCTGTCGCGCAACGCGCTCGGCGTGATGGCGCCCGAGCTGATGAAACTGCTGCACATGAACACGCGGCAGTACTCGTACGTGGTCGGCGCGTTCCAGGTGGGCTATACGGTGATGCAGCCCGTCTGCGGCCTGATCATCGATCTGATCGGCCTGCGCCTCGGCTTCGCGCTGTTCGCGTGCCTGTGGTCGCTGACCGGCGTGTTCCACGGTTTCGCGGGCAGCTGGTTTTCGCTCGCGGCGCTGCGCGGCTTCATGGGCCTGTCCGAAGCGGTCGCGATTCCGGCCGGCATGAAGGTCGTCGCCGAATGGTTCCCCGATCGCGAGAAATCCGTCGCGGTCGGCTATTTCAATGCGGGCACCTCGCTCGGTTCGCTGCTCGCGCCGCCGCTCGTCGTTTTCCTGTCGCTGCGCTACGGCTGGCAGAGCGCGTTCGCGGTGACTGGCGCGCTCGGCTTCGTGTGGGCCGCCGCATGGTTCGTGCTGTACCGCTCGCCCGCCGAGCACAAGCGCGTGAGCGACGCCGAGCGCACCGCGATCGCCGAAGGCCAGGCACCGCCCGCGGCACGCCGCGCGAGCGTGCGTGAAGTGCTGCGCACGCGCCGCTTCTGGGCGATCGCGCAAGCGCGCTTTTTCGCCGAGCCCGCGTGGCAAACGTTCAGCTTCTGGATTCCGCTCTATCTCGCCACGCAGCGTCATATGGATCTGAAGCAGATCGCGATGTTCGCGTGGCTGCCGTTTCTCGCCGCGGACCTGGGCGGTCTGTTCGGCGGCTATCTGTCGCCATTCCTGATGAAGCATTTTCGCGTGCCGCTGATCTGGTCGCGCATCTCGGGCGTCGTGCTCGGCGCGCTGATGATGATCGGGCCCGCATCGATCGGTCTCGTCGCGTCGCCCTACCAGGCCATCGCCCTCTTCTGCGTCGGCGGCTTCGCGCACCAGATGATCTCGGCGCTCGTGAACACGCTCGCCGCCGACGTATTCGATCCGGGCGAAGTCGGCACCGTCGCCGGCTTCGCGGGCATGGCCGCGTGGACCGGCGGCCTCGGCTTCTCGCTGATGGTCGGCGCGCTCGCCGATTCGATCGGCTACACGCCGCTGTTCGGTGCGCTCGGCGCATTCGACATCATCGGCGCGACGCTGCTGATCATCCTGATGCGCGATGTGCCGCGCCACGGCCGCGCGCGCCGCGCCGACCTGAGCGTCAACACTGCTACCTGACCTCCCTCGAAGACTCATCATGCGTTCACAGATCAATCTCAAACATCCGCCGCGCTTCGCGCTCGCCCCTCACGCTGGCAACCCCGCGGCCAACCCGGTCGTGCTAAGCGCGCAACCGAATTGCCGCATAGAGCTGTTCGTGCTCGCCGATGACATCATCCGCGTGCTCGTGCTGCCGGACGGCGCAACGCGCGGCCCGCGCACGTGGGCGATCGCGCCCGGTATGGACGACGTGCCGCTCGAAGGCCGCGAACGCCGCGACCTGAATGGCTTCACGCCGCCGCCGTTCACGGTGAACGAAGCAGCCGGTCACATCGTGATCGAAACGGCGCGCGTGCGCGTGAGCGTAGCGCTCGAAGGCGGCGCCTGCGCCTGGGACATCCTGCACGAAGGCAAGTGGCATCGCGTGATGAGCGATCGCAAGACTCAGGCGTACAACTTCGGCTGGTGGGATTCGCGCGTCTATCACTACGTCGAGCGGCGCCGCGACGAGATGTACGTGGGCCTCGGCGAGCGTGCCGGCTCACTCGATCGCGCGCGGCAAAGCTACGAGATGCGCAACATCGACGCGATGGGCTACAGCGCGCGCACCACGGACCCGCTGTACAAGCACATCCCGTTCTACGTGACGTGGCAGCCGCAGACGTCGACGGGTTTCGGCCTGTTCTATGACACGCTCGCCGATTGCCGCTTCGACATGGGCCGCGAGCTCGACAACTATCATGGTCACTATCGGCACTTCATCGCCGAGCATGGCGATCTCGACTACTACTTCATCGCGTCGCCCGGTTCGCCGCTCGACGCGGTGCGCCGCTTCACGTGGCTCACCGGACGTCCCGCGTGGATGCCGAAGTGGGGCCTCGGCTACTCGGGCTCGACGATGACCTACACCGACGCGCCGGACGCGCAAAAGCAGATGGGCGAATTCATCGAGCGCTGCCGCGAACACGACATGCTGTGCGATTCGTTTCATCTGTCGTCAGGCTATACGTCGATCGGGCCGAAGCGCTACGTGTTCAACTGGAATCACGAGAAGTTTCCGGACATCGACGGCTTCGTGCGGAGCTATCTCGATCACGGCGTGCGTCTGTGCGCGAACATCAAGCCGTGTCTGCTGCAAGACCACCCAGCGTTCGACGACGTCGCCCACGCCGGCCTGCTGATCGAAGCGCCCGATGGCGAGCCCGCATGGGTGCAGTTCTGGGACGAAGTCGGCGCGTACCTCGACTTCACGAATCCCGCGACGATCGACTGGTGGAAAGGTCGCGTGAAGGACGCACTGCTCAAATACGGCATCGCGGCCACCTGGAACGACAACAACGAGTTCGAGATCTGGTCGCCGCATGCGATCGCGCGCGGCTTCGGCAAGCCGTATCCGGCACACCAGGCGAAGGTGCTGCAGACGCAGCTGATGATGCGCGCGTCGCACGACGCGCAGCGCGAGCATGCGCCTGACAGGCGCCCATTCCTCGTGTCGCGCTCGGGCGGCGTCGGCATGCATCGCTACGTACAGACGTGGTCGGGCGACAACTACACGTCGTGGGAAACGCTGCGCTTCAATCTGAAGATGGGTCTCGGGCTCGCGATGTCGGGCGTGTCGAATAGCGGTCACGACATCGGCGGCTTCTCGGGTCCGGCGCCGGAGCCGGAGCTGTTTGCGCGCTGGGTCGGGTTCGGCATCTTCCTGCCGCGCTTTTCGATTCACTCGTGGAACGACGACGGCACCGTCAACGAGCCATGGATGCATCCCGAAAGTCACGCGGCACGTGGCAGACCTGATCAAGCTGCGCTATCGCCTGATCCCTTATCTCTACGAGTTGCTGTGGCAATCGCATAGCGCGTACGAGCCGGTGCTGCGGCCGCTGTTCGCGGAGTTTCCGCATGATCCGGGCTGCCTCGTCGATGGCGACGACATGATGCTCGGCTCGTCGATGCTGGTCGCGCCAGTGGTCGATCCGGGCCAGAGCACGCGCGCTGTGTATCTACCGGCCGGTTCGCGCTGGGTGTCGTACTGGAGCGGCGAAACGTTCGACGGCGGCCAGACCGTCACGTTGCCCGCGCCGTTCGAGCGGCCGGTGTTCCTGCTGCGTGAAGGCAGCGTGATTCCGCTCAACATCGCCGAGCAGCATTTTGGCCGCCCTGCCGACGAACGCGCATTCCTCGCGGTGCCGTATGCCGACGCGGGCACCGCGCAAGGCGGCTCGATCGAGGACGACGGCGAGACCGAAGCCTGGCGCAACGGCGAGCAAGGCCGCTGGAACGTTACGCTGACGGGCGACGCAAACACTTTGCGAGTGACGCTCGAGCGTTCGCAATGGATGCCGCGCGTGCAGCCTCAAGTGCGCGTGTTCGTGCCGATGCGCGAGACACGCGCGGTCGTCTGCGCTAACGGCACGCTCGTCACCGATCACACCGCGGACGGCTGGCGCTGCCTGACGATTTCGGTGCCGCACTGAACAACCCACCGCACCGGCCTGAGGGATCAGGCCGACCCATCAGTCTGGAGACATCCCAATCATGAAAATAAACCAGCGCGCGCGCACCCGCGCGTTCGTCCTCTGCTGCCTGCCGTTCGCGGGCACCGCGTTGTCCACCAGCGCATCGGCGCAAAGCAGCGTCACGCTGTATGGCGTCGTCGACAATGCGTTCGCCTATGCCAGCAACCAGAAAGGGCATTCGAATTTCTATATGAGCCAGGGCAACCTGCAGGCGAGCAAGTTCGGCTTCCTCGGCTCGGAAGATCTCGGCGGCGGGACGAAGGCGATCTTCCGGCTTGAGAGCGGCTTCAATTCGCTGACTGGCGCGCAAAGCACCGCGGGCTACCTGTTCAATCGCCAGGCCTATGTCGGCCTCGCGAACGACCGCTACGGCACGGTGACGCTCGGCCGCCAGTACACACCCTACTTCCAGATGGTCGGCGCGCTCGGACCGACCAGCGTGCTGACCGGCGCGACCGGGGCGCACCCCGGCGATCTCGACGCCCTCGACACGACGCTGCGCTTCAATAATTCGGTAACCTACCTATCGCCGACGATCGGGGGCCTGCAGGCAAGCGCGCAGTATGGTCTCGGCGGCGTGCCCGGCAGCGTCGCGAACGGCAGCCTGTTCAGCGCAGCGCTGCGTTATGACTTCCAGCCCGTGTCGCTCGCAGCCGGCTACGTGAAGCTGAAGGACATTTCGACGAGCGCGGCGCTCGGCAGCTTCGCGATCAACTCGCCGGTCAACAACGGTTACGCCAGCGCGCGCAGCGCGCAGCTGTTCGCCGCGGCGGGTCGCTATACGTGGCACGATATGATGGTTGGCCTCAACTACTCGAATGTGCAGTACGCGCCGGGCCACGGCTCGCTGTTCTTCGACAAGGCCGTGTTCAACACGTACGGCGCGATCGCGACGTACCGGATCACGCCGAGCGTGACGGTCGGCGGCGGCTACAGCTTCACCCAGGCAAGCAAGGCGAACGGCATCAGCGATCCGGCACACTATCATCAGATCTCGCTCGAACAAACGTACAACCTGTCGACCCGCACCACGCTGTATGCGCTCGAGGCCTATCAGCATGCAGGCGGCAAGTCGCTGATCTCGTCGGGCAGCGGCGTGACCATCGCCGACGCGGTCGCGGTGGTCGGCGACTCGCAGAACACGACGCCGTCATCGGGTCCGTCTCAGTTCGTCGGCATGGTAGGGTTGCGACACGCGTTCTAAGCGAGGCGGTCTCGGTCAGCAGCACGATGGGATCGGTCATGCAGACTCCTTGCGCACGCCGCGCCGGATCTGGCGTGGTTTTCTGCGGACCAGCGTGTCTGGGCGAACGGCGGCATGCATTGATCAGCAGACCTGCATATTCACGTAGGACGTGGTCACATGCTGGAGGGTTGGGAATGCCGCTGACATCGCTGAAGTATCGAGCGAGATCGAAATCAAGCCGCGGAAAAACAAAAACCCCGCAGAGCCTGGACTCTGCGGGGTTTCGCCACCATTGCTGGCGGAGACGGAGGGATTCGAACCCTCGATCCAGGTTTTGGCCCAGATGCTCCCTTAGCAGGGGAGTGCCTTCGACCTCTCGGCCACGTCTCCCAAACTTTCTGTCGCACAGGGAGTCAGTGCGACGAAGCCAAGATGATAGCGGGCCGGGCCGATAAGGTCAATGTCTGACGAACATTTTTTGTGCCAACGTGACGTCTCATCACGCAATTCATTCACATGAACGCCATAAAACAAACGGGATGCTCTAGAGCCCCCCGTTTTTACCGCCACTTATGCCTGATCGAGATCGAAGGCCTTATGCAGCGCGCGTACCGCGAGCTCCATGTACTTTTCGTCGATCAACACCGAAATCTTGATTTCCGAGGTCGAGATCATCTGAATGTTGATGCCCTCTTCCGACAGCGTGCGGAACATCTTGCTGGCAATGCCGACGTGCGAACGCATCCCGACGCCGACCACCGACACCTTCGACACCTTCGGGTCGCCCAGCACCTGCTCGGCCTGGACGTGCGCCTTTACCGTGCCGGTGAGGATTTCCATTGCACGCGCATAGTCGCCGCGGCCAACCGTGAACGTGAATGCCGTCTTGCCCTCGACGCTCTGGTTCTGGATGATCATGTCGACATCGATATTCGCGTCCGCCACCGGGCCGAGAATCTGATACGCGATGCCCGGCTTGTCGGGCACGCCCATCACGGCGATACGAGCTTCGTCGCGCTGGAACGCGATGCCCGATATGACTGCTTTTTCCATGGTCTCGTCTTCTTCAAAAGTAATCAGGGTGCCCGACTTCATTTCTTCGTCGAGTGGCATCAGCGGATCGGTCAGGCTCGACAGCACGCGCGTCTTCACCTGATATTTGCCGGCGAATTCCACCGAGCGGATCTGCAGCACCTTCGAACCCAGGCTGGCCATTTCCAGCATTTCTTCGAACGTCACGCGGTCGAGCCGGCGCGCTTCTTCAACGACGCGCGGGTCCGTCGTGTACACACCGTCGACGTCCGTGTAGATCAGGCACTCGTCGGCCTTCAGCGCGGCCGCGACCGCGACCGCCGACGTGTCCGAGCCGCCGCGGCCGAGCGTCGTGATGTGGCCGTCCGGGTCAATGCCCTGGAAGCCGGTGATCACGACCACCTTGCCGGCTGCGAGGTCTTGTATGACGCGCTCGCCGTCGATGTCGCTGATGCGCGCTTTCGTAAACGCGCTATCGGTCTTGACCGGCACCTGCCAGCCTGCGTAGCTGACTGCTTCGACGCCGGCTTCCTGCAGCGCGATCGCGAGCAGACCCGAGCTGACCTGCTCGCCGGTGGCGGCGATCATGTCGAGTTCACGCGGGCTCGGTTGAGTCGTGATTTCTTTCGCGAGGCCAAGCAGGCGATTGGTTTCGCCGGACATTGCCGACGGCACGACGACCATCTGATGGCCGGCCTTGTGCCATTTCGCGACGCGCTTGGCGACGTTCTTGATGCGCTCGACCGAGCCCATCGAGGTGCCGCCGTATTTATGTACGATGAGTGCCATTGTCGTTCTGAACTGGAAGAGATACCGCGCTGGCGCGCTGGAGACGACCGCACAGAAAGCACAGGAGCGCAACGTCTCGTGAACGGCGGCAAAGTGTGTGGCGGCGTAGATGCAGCACGCGTGCAGCACGCGCGGATTTGCCCGGGATGAAATCGCAAATGGCTGATCGGAATTGAGCGGCGACGACGGATCACGCACGCCTGCCGGCACTACCGACCGATAGCGACAAAAGCGACAGCGAAATCGGGTCGGGCAAACAAGTTAACGTACCTGATTAGGCGCAAAAAGACAAGACGCAACGAGCGCTCAAATGCGTCGAATCAGGCCTGCAATGGCCTGTTTTATCGCTGATTTGCGCCCTGTTTCACGCTTTCGACATGTGCACGCACGGCTTGCGCGACTGTCCGGCCGGCGCTCAGGCGATCAGCAGATCCTCGCGCCAGACGATTTTCACGCACGCTTCGCGTTCCGGAGATGCGTCGCGCGCGGTCCCGCGATTCACGCCGATCAGCGGCACGAACAGCAGTTGATCGCCAACGTAAAGCAATGGCACGTCGCGCTTCCATGCGGGAATGCCGCGCTCCTGAAACAGGTTCTTCAGCGTGCGGCTCGGCGTGTTCGGCACACCGATGCGCATGCGTTCTCCGCCGCGGCGCGCCCGCACGCTTAGAGAGGCTCGTTGCAGGACGCTGACGGGAACCATGTCGCATGCTTCGTTACGTGGCGCCGCGTGGGCTGCGTCGGCTACGTCGGAAGCAGCGGCTGCATCCACCATCGCGAACACAAACGTGCCGCGCCATTGCGGCAAATGCCAGATCTCTTGCCCTTGCCACGCGAGTTCACTGATCTCGCGCTCGACGAGCGCGGTTTCGTCGGCGGGTTCGCTGCTATCACCGGCTTCCCAGTAGACGAGGCCGCGATAGCTGCGCAACGCATGCCCCGCATGATCGATGCGGAGCCGATGTCCGTCCTTCCCCGCAGCCACTTCGCGCAACTGCCGCAGCGCATCCGCGACACGCGCGCTCGATGCCGCGACGAAGCCGAGCGTACGCATCCAGTAACGCAGCAGATTCAGCGCGCGATCGTCGTCGAGAGCGAGCAGCACGTCGTGCGCGAGGGCGCGTCCTTCATCGCGCGACGCGCTTTCCATGTCGGCGCGCGCGAGCGTGTCGAGCAATCGCTGCGCCGATGCCGAATGCGCGGCTGTGCGCGCGAGCGCATCGCGAAAGCCCGGGAAGTGCACCGCGAGCACCGGCATCACCTGATGACGCAAGGCGTTGCGTGCATAACGCGTGTCCGCGTTCGATTCGTCGTCGATCCAGCGCAGCTTGCGCGCGCTCGCATAGTGTTCGAGCTGCGCGCGCAGCAGATGCAAAAGCGGCCGCACACGTGTCGTCGACGCTCCCGTCGGCAGCGTGCCGGGCGCCATTGCCGCGAGACCCGCGAGCCCCGCGCCGCGCAGCAGTTGCAGCAGCACGGTCTCGGCCTGATCGTCCGCATGCTGCGCGAGCCATAGCATGCTAATGCCGTGCGTCGCGCACATCGCATCGAGCGCGCGATAACGCGCGTCGCGTGCCGCGGCCTCGATGCTCAGGCCCGGCGCGCGCGAAACATCCACGCGTCGCGCGTCGAATTCGACGCCACGTTCGCGCGCGAAAGCCTCGCAATGCGCGAGCCACGTATCGGCATGTGGACTCAAACCATGATGCACGTGCAGCGCGATACAGCGCGACGCACCCGCGACGCGCACCGCCGCATCGAGGAGCACGCTCGAATCGACGCCGCCGCTGAATGCGACCGCAATGCGCGCGTTCGAATCGAGCCCGGACAGCGCGGCGCCGAGCGCCTCGATCACGAGGCGCTCGGCGGATGAGTCGGCGGTGGTGGTCACGTCGTTAGCGCGGAAAGCGCCGGTGGACGAAAGAGACGGGCCAACGCGCGGGCTTATGCGCCCGGCGTCGTTTCCTTGAATTTGCCGTACGCCATCAGCCGTTCGAAACGGCGTTCGCGCAGGTCGTTGGTGCTCATACCCTGGAACTGGCGCAGCGAATCGGCGAGCGCACGGCGCAGCATCGCCGCCATGCCCTTCGGATCGCGATGCGCGCCACCGAGAGGCTCGTTGACGATCTTGTCGATCAGACCGAGCGCCTTCAGACGATGCGCGGTCAGGCCCAGCGCCTCCGCCGCTTCCGGTGCCTTGGCGGCGCTCTTCCACAGGATCGATGCGCAGCCTTCCGGCGAGATCACCGAGTAGGTCGAGAACTGCAACATCAGCACGCTGTCGCCCACCGCGATAGCGAGTGCGCCTCCCGAGCCGCCCTCGCCGATGATCGTCGCGATCAGTGGCGTCTTCAGCTCGGCCATCACATACAGGTTGCGGCCGATCGCCTCGGACTGGCCGCGCTCTTCCGCGCCGATGCCCGGGTACGCGCCCGGTGTGTCGATGAACGTGAAGATCGGCAGGCCGAATTTCTCGGCGAGGCGCATCAGCCGCTCGGCCTTGCGATAGCCTTCCGGACGCGGCATGCCGAAGTTGCGCAGCGCGCGCTCCTTGGTATCGCGGCCCTTCTGATGACCGATCACCATGCACGCCTGGCCGTTGAACCGCGCGAGACCGCCGACGATCGACAGATCGTCGGCGAAGCTGCGGTCGCCGTGCAGTTCATGGAAATCGGTAAACAGCTCGCTCACGTAGTCGAACGTGTACGGACGCTGCGGATGACGGGCGATTTGCGAAACCTGCCACGGTGTGAGGTTCGCATACAGATCTTTGGTGAGCTGCTGGCTCTTCTTGGACAGCCGCTCGATCTCTTCCGAAATATCGACGGCCGAGTCGTCCTGCACGAAGCGCAATTCTTCGATCTTCGCTTCGAGTTCAGCGATCGGCTGTTCGAAATCCAGAAACGTGGTCTTCATTGGTTGTAATCCTTGGACTTACCGGGCAGCGCGTATTCTAACCGCGTGCGCCAATGTCAAAACCATTTCTCAACTATCGATATCATATACGCGATAGTCTTTGAAACGGCTTCGTTTCCTGTTCTTCTTTAGTAGTCGACCGGTAACGGATCGAGACTACGCCACATGTACCAGGTCGCCACCGTGCGCCACGGCTCCCAATTCGCGGCAACCTCGCGCGCTTCGCTGCGCGTGACGGGTTCGCCGCTGAAATAGTTGACGCTGATCGCGCGGATCAGCCCGAGGTCGTCGAGCGGTAGCACGTCGGGACGCGACAGGTTGAAAATCAGGAACATCTCCGCGGTCCAGCGGCCGATGCCGCGAATCTGCGTGAGTTCGGCGATCACCGCCTCGTCGTCCATCGACGTCCACTTGCCGACGTGCAACGCGCCCGACACGAAATGCCTCGCGAGATCGAGCACGTATTCGGCCTTGCGTTTCGACAAACCGCACGCGGTCAGCTTCTCGAGACCGAGCTTGATGAACTGCTGCGGCACGAGCTTCGGACACGCGACTTCGACCCTCGCCCACACGGCCTGCGCCGACGCGACCGAGATCTGCTGGCCGACCACCGAGCGCGCAAGCGTGACGAAAGGATCGCCACGACTCAGCAAATGCACGGGGCCGAACTTTGGAATCAGCTTCTTCAAAATGCGATCGCGCTTGACGAGATCCGCGCACGCCCTGTCCCAGTACGCGGGACGCGTGACTTCAGGCGCGAGACCGCCGATCTGCACCGGCACCGCGACTTCGTTCGCGAGCGATGCGACACCGGCCGCTTCGCCGCCCGCGCTGGCCGTGCTCGCCGAAGTGGCCGATACGCGCGTCTTGCGCACGACTTCGCCCGCGTTCGTGTCGCGCGCAAGTTCCTGCACGTCGCCGGCGAGCTCGGCCGCGAGTTTGGCCGGCAACGCACCGTTGCCCTTCGCACGCGACGCCGTTTTCGCGCGTTTCGCAGGCGCGTGTGCAGCTTCAGTGCCTGCGCCATTGAGCGAGCGTTTGGCCGCGCTCTTCTTTGCCGCGGCCGAGTCGGCTTTCGCCGCCGCCCCGCCCGCTTTCGAGGGTGCTTTGTCTACCGCGCCGCCGCTCGCACGAGTCGACTGAGCTGCGGCAGCCGATGCTGCGGCAGCCGATGCCGCGGCTGCCGCACTGGTTTGAGACGCCGCGCGTTTAGCCGGCGTCTTCGTGGCCGTTGCCATCCTGCCTCCTGCCTGGCGAGTCGTTCAGAGGGAAGTACGAGGTGCGCTCACACGCGCCGCCACTCGGTCAACCCGCCGGGTTTGTCTTCAAGGGCAACGCCGGCATCGAGCAATTCGGCCCGGATCCGGTCTGCTGCCGCATAGTCCTTTGCCTGCTTGGCGGCGATACGCGCGGCGATCTTCGCTTCGATCGCGGCGGGCTCGAGCGCGCCTTCGGCTGCAGCACCCGCTGCCTGCTGCAGGTATGCACGCGGTTCGCGTCCGAGCAGCCCGAGCACCGCGCCAAGCGCGCGCAATTGACGGGCCAGCGCGGGGTCGCACGTGCGGTTCACTTCGGTGGCCAGCTCGAACAGCACCGACACGGCCACCGGCGTGTTGAAGTCGTCGTTCATTGCCGCCTGGAAACGCTGCGCGTACGCTTCGTTCCAGTCGAGCACGGCGCTATCGGGCGTCACGTCTTTCAACGCCGTGTACAAACGCGCGAGTGCATTGCGCGCGTCGTCGATATGTACATCGCTGTAGTTCAACGGCGAGCGGTAATGCGCGCGCGCGATGAAGAAACGCACCACCTCTGCATCGTACTGCGCGAGCACTTCGCGAATCGTAAAAAAATTGTTCAACGACTTCGACATCTTCTCATTGTCGATCTGTACGTAGCCGTTGTGCATCCAGTAATTGACGAATGTTTGTCCGGTCGCGGCCTCACTTTGCGCGATCTCGTTTTCGTGGTGCGGAAACTGCAGATCCTGGCCGCCACCGTGAATGTCGAACTGTTCACCGAGCAGCGTGCAGCCCATCGCCGAGCACTCGATGTGCCAGCCGGGACGACCGCGCCCGTACTTCGAATCCCAGCCAGTGTCGGCCGGTTCCTCGGGCTTCGCCTGCTTCCACAGCACGAAGTCGAGCGGGTCCTGTTTCGCGTCGTTGGCCGCGACGCGTTCGCCTGCGCGCAGGTCTTCGAGCGACTTCCCCGACAGCTTGCCGTAGCCTGCGAATTTGCGTACCGCGTAGTTGACGTCGCCGTCGCTCGCCTGGTAGGCGTAGCCGTTTTTCTCGAGCGTCTCGATCATGCCGAGCATCTGCGGAATGAAGTCGGTCGCGCGCGGCTCGATGTCCGGACGCTCGATGCCGAGCGCGTCCGCGTCTTCATGCAGCGCGGCGATGAAGCGATCGGTCAGCGATTTGATGGTTTCACCGTTCTCGACTGCGCGCCTGATGATCTTGTCGTCGATATCGGTAATGTTGCGCACGTAGGTCACGTTGTAGCCAAGCGCACGCAACCAGCGCTGCACGATGTCGAACACGACCATCACGCGCGCATGACCGACGTGACAATAGTCGTACACGGTCATCCCGCAGACGTACATCCGCACGACACCTTCGCGCAGCGGCACGAAAGTCTGTTTGTCACGCGCGAGCGTGTTGTAAATGCGCAGAGATTCCATAGAGAGCGGTGCGTGGGCCGAAAGAAGTCCGCATTGTGCTTCATGCGCGCCACGACCCGCGAAACGAACAGGATGACGGGGTGCATCGCATACAGCTGAAACCGGCGCACCTCGTGCGGCGATCAGGCTGCAGACGAGGCTGCGAACCGGGCGGAGACGGCCACGAGTGGCGAAAAGACAGTCGGCGGTTCGACGGAACGCGCAGACCTTTTGTTAGAATGGCTCGGAGTATAACATCCAGACCTGAGCCTATGAAACACTCCAGCGGCCGCGCGCGCAGCGCTGCGACCCTCGCCGCGACTGCGTTTGGCAACGTTGTCGGTGGCGTTACTTTCGAAGCGGCGCGTGCCCTCGCGTGGCGCGTCACCGTCGTTGCCGCGCTTGCCGCGGTGCCGGTCGCCAGCGCTTATGCGCAGAAAGCCGCGGTGATGCCGCAAGGCCCCGCCGTGCGTGACAATACGCCGGAAATCGACGCGTCGATCGCACAGAAAAACTGGCAAGCCGCGCTGACCCAACTCGATGCGCGCGTCGCCGCGAATCCGCGCGACGCACAAGCGAAGTTCAAACGCGCAAACGTGCTCGTGCATCTGAATCGCGACGACGAAGCGATCACAGCGTTCACCGAACTCACGCAGCTGTATCCCGAGTTGCCCGAGCCGTACAACAACCTCGCCACACTCTTCGCGAGACAAGGCCGCCTGACCGAAGCGCGCGCGGCGCTCGAGATGGCCACCAAGGTGAATCCGAACTACGGCCTCGCGTTCGAGAACCTCGGCGACCTCTATCTGCGCCTCGCCGATGCCGCGTACCGTCGCGCGGAGAGCCTCGGCAAGGCGAGCCCGAGGACCGCGCAGCGTCTCGCGGATATCCAGAAGGTCGTGTCGCCGGCAACGCCCGCTGCCGCGGCGTCGCAGCCTGCCGCCGAGCAGACGGCCGTGCCCGCCGCGCACCCCACGTCGAACATCACGGACAGTCCGAGCTTCCAGTTCGGCGGCCCGAATGGCTCGCTCGCCATGCCGCCGTACATGGCGCCGTCGCGCTGAGCGCCGGGCTCGGTGCCTGCCGCAACTTTTCTCCAACCCCGAGGACTTTCATGAAATGGTTGATGTTGGCGCTCGGCAGCGCCGCCCTGATCGCAAACGCACCCGCCTTTGCGCAGTCCGGTTCGCAGGCCGTTCATCCTTCCGTGCTGCTGAAGACGTCGGAGGGTGACATCCGCGTCGAGCTGTATCCCGAGAAAGCGCCAAAGACGGTCGCCAATTTCCTCGACTACGTGAAAGCCGGCCAATATAGCGGCACGATCTTCCATCGCGTGATTCCGGGCTTCATGATCCAGGGCGGCGGCTATACGCAGAGCTTCGTCGAGAAGCCGACGCGCGCGCCGATTCCGCTCGAGAGCCGCACCGGTCTGAAGAACACCGCTGGCACGATCGCGATGGCGCGCACCAGCGACCCGAATTCGGCCACCGCGCAATTCTTCATCAACACGGTGGACAATGCCAATCTCGACTACCCGAATCCGGACGGCAACGGCTACGCGGTATTCGGCAAGGTCACGAGCGGCATGGACGTCGTGAAACGCATCGAAGCCACGCCCACCACCACGCGCGGCCCGATGAGCGATGTGCCGCAGAAGCCGGTCGTGATCCAGTCGGCGACGGTGGTGAGCAAGTAAAAACGAACCAGCGAGCGAACGAGCAAGCGAACCCGCGCGGCCGAAGCCCGGCCCCAACCAACGCCCCGGCGCGGCCGGTCGTCAGCACATGACGACGCGCCGCGCCTTTTATCCACCTGTTCATCAAAGGATTCCATCATGATTGAACTGCATACGAACCACGGCGTCATCAAACTCGAGCTGAACCCCGAAAAGGCGCCGAAGTCAGTCGAGAACTTCCTGAACTACGTGAAGGCCGGCCACTACGACAACACGGTGTTTCACCGCGTGATCGACGGCTTCATGATCCAGGGCGGCGGCTTCGAACCCGGCATGAAGCAGAAGCCGACGGCCGAGCCGATCACCAACGAGGCGAACAACGGTCTGAAGAACGAGAACGGCTCGATCGCGATGGCGCGTACCAACGACCCTCATTCGGCGACCGCGCAATTCTTCATCAACGTGAACGACAACGACTTCCTGAACCACTCGTCGCCGACGCCGCAAGGCTGGGGCTACGCGGTGTTCGGCAAGGTCGTCGAAGGCATGGACGTGGTCGAGAAGATCAAGAAGGTCAAGACCGGTTCGAAGGGCTTCCATCAGGACGTGCCGGTCGATGACGTCGTGATCGAAAAAGCTGTCGTCGTCGGCTAAGCCGTGAGTGAGTCGCGCCTCATCCGGGCGTCGACTCGTTTGAACTGAAATCAGGCACCTTCAATGCTGCAAGAGACGCCGCTGCGAAGCGTCGCCGCGGGCGTCCCAGGCGAAGGCCAACGCCCGCACGCCGCGCGCCCTTTTTTCTTCCTCTCCGATCTGCATCTGAGCGGGGCGATTCCGCGCACGGTGGCCGCGTTCGAGCATTTCATCCGCGTGAGCGCGGAAGCGGCCGACTCGGTGTTCATCCTCGGCGACCTGTTCGAGTACTGGGTCGGCGACGACATGCTGAGCGAGCCGTTCGTCGCCCATATTGCGGCGCTGCTGCACACGCTATCCGAGCGCGGCATCGCGCTCTACATCATGCACGGCAATCGCGACTTTCTGCTGGGCAAGCGCTTCATGAAAGCGGCCGGCGCGATCTGGCTGCCCGATCCGTTCGTGATTACCGCGTTCGGCACGCGCATTGCACTCGCCCATGGCGATGGTCTGTGCACCGCGGATCGCGGCTATCAGTTGTTCAGGTGTTTCGCGCGCAATCGACTCGCGCAGATCCTGTTTCTCGCGTGGCCATTTCGTTGGCGTCGCAAGCTCGCCGAGAACATGCGCTCGAAGAGCGAACATGGCCGCACGCGGCCGGTGCCGATCAAGTATGACGTGACCCCGCAAGGTGTCGCCGCGCTGTTCAGGAAATCGAAGACCGCGACGATCATTCATGGGCATACCCATCTGCCCGCGCGGCATCGCGAGCCGGGCGGCACGCGCTGGGTTCTGCCCGACTGGGATCTCGATCACGGCGAGCGCCGGGGCGGCTATCTGAAGATCGATGCCGACGGGATTCGAGCGTTGCCGCTGGATTGACTTCCTGGGTACGGCGTGCGCTTCGCGCTGCGGAGACGCCGAGGCGCCGATATCTAGCGCTCCGCCGCCAGCCCCTCCACCTTCCCCGCGATCGCCGCCGATAGCCGCCGCAAATCGAGCAACGCCGCATCCGCGCCTTGCAGCCCTTCGAGGCTCGTGCCGAGCCGCTCGAGCGCATCGACGATTTCATCGATACGTCGCGCCTGAGTCGCCGCATGGTCGATCAGACCGTGAATCGCGAGCGAAACCGGATCGTCCGCGTTGGGCGTGATGCCGTATGCGCAAAACGCGCTGATTTCGCTGCCGCGCTTCGCGTCACGCGCGGCGTTGTTCGCATTCGGGTTCCCACCGTTCGCACCGTTCGCAGCCGCCGCGGCCGGCACGATGATCCGCGCCGGATTGCCGACCGCCGTGCCACGCGCGGGCACCGGCTTCGTCACGACCGCGTTCGATCCGATCTTCGCGTCCGCGCCGACGGTGAAGCCGCCGAGCACCTTCGCGCCCGCACCGACGATCACACCACGCTCGAGCGTCGGATGCCGCTTCGCGCCGCGCGTGAGCGACGTGCCACCGAGCGTCACACCCTGGTAGATCGTGCAGTCGTCGCCGATCTGCGCGGTCTCGCCGATCACGACGCCCATGCCGTGATCGATAAACACGCGCCGCCCGACGGTCGCGCCCGGATGAATCTCGATGCCGGTCATGAAGCGCGCCATCTGGGACACGAAACGCGCGAGCCAGCGGCGCTTCGCGCGCCAGCACGCGTGAGCGATCCGATGCAGCACGAGCGCGTGCAGCCCCGGATAACACGTGAGCACTTCCCATGCGCTGCGGGCGGCGGGATCGCGCTCGCGGATGGTGGCGATATCTTCGCGAAGTCTCGTGAACATGGCAGGGACTGTATTGTTGGGGGAAAAATCCGTCTGCGTGAGCGGATCCGCGCGGTTTGCGCGTGCGCGGGACACTGCATTTCGCGCCATAGGTAGCGGCATCGCTGCCGCTTAGCACGGCGGCAGCTTTGCTTCTAACGTTTCGTGGATTGTAGGGCGATTGCGCGAAACCTGCCGGAAGTCCCCGTCACCTGCAAGGTTGTCGTCAGACGAAGGCGGCGCATCAGGTGCGCCGTCACGGGCTGGTCGACGGACCGTCAGTCGGTCCGCCTGGTCTTGAGCAGGATGTGCTTGGCGATGCCGCGCATGATGTTGACCTCCTCGCGCTCGAGGCCCGAGCGCGCGAAGAGCCGCCGCAGCCGTGACATCAGCTTCTTCGGATTGGCCGGATCGAGAAACTCGAGCGCGACCAGTGCGCTTTCCAGATGCGCGAACATGCTCTCGATCTCGTCGCTGGCCGCCATCTGCGCGCGTGGAGCGGCGGGTTCGGCCAGCGCCGCGTGTGCTCCCGCGGTGGGTGCGCCGTCGCTCGCTTCGTCGGCGCCGAGGTACGCGGTGCGTAGCTCGTAGGCGAGCACCTGCACCGCCTGCGCGAGATTGAGCGAGCTATAGGCCGGATTGGCCGGAATATGCGCGATCGCGCTGCATCGCTCGACGTCCTCGTTCGACAAGCCCGTGCGCTCGTTGCCGAACACCAGCGCGATCTCGCCGTGCATCGCCTCTGCGTGCGCGGCGGCGGCAGCCGCACGCGGCGTCCATTGCGGCGGACCGTATTCGCGCAGCCGCGCGGTCAGCGCAATCGACCAGTGCACGCCAGTCAGTGCATCGGCGAGCGACGGCACCACGTGCACGGAGGCGAGTACGTCATCGGCGCCGCTCGCCATCGCGATCGCCTCGGGGTCGTTCTGCACGTTCGGCACGCGTGGCGACACGAGCACTAGCCGCGAAAAGCCCATGGTTTTCAGCGCGCGCGCCGCGGCGCCGACATTGCCCGGATGGCTGGGCTCGACCAGCACGAAACGCGTCGACGTGAAGCCGCCGCGCAAATCGGCCACGGCGGGGTCGGAGGAATGGTGGGTGTGATCCACGATGAAACTCGAATGGCTAGGACTCAAGACGCGTATGGTAGCGCCAACGGGCACCTATGCCGAATCAGGCGCACGCGCGACTCACGCGCGCGGACGAGGGCGCAGCATATGACCGGCACCGGCGGCCGCCTACGCGGTACATCAGCCGCACGTGAGCGAGCACCGGCGCGAGGGCGCCCGGACTCAGGTAAAATACCGCTTCTCGCGTCCGGCGCCGACGTTTGCTGAAGCTTCCGTCGAACCGGTCGCACCGTTCTTATTCAATTCGTCTCCGTCGACGGAATGCTCTCCGGTTTGATAGCCGGTCTGCCGTTCCGTGCTGTTTTTGCGTCGTTGCGGCGCCCGTCAGCGCAGTTTCGCGCTTATTTACCGGCCGGCAGCCGTGCTGCCCCGGCACAAGGATCAGTTTATGCATCCCATGCTCAATATCGCTGTGAAGGCCGCGCGCCGCGCAGCTCAGATCATCAACCGCGCATCGCTCGATCTCGACCTGATTCAGGTCAGCAAAAAGCAGCACAACGATTTCGTCACGGAGGTCGACAAAGCGTCTGAAGCGGCAATCATCGATACGCTGAAGACCGCCTATCCCGACCACGCCATCCTCGCCGAAGAGTCGGGCAAGTCGGACCACGATTCCGAATACCAGTGGATCATCGATCCACTCGACGGCACCACCAACTTCATCCACGGCTTCCCTTACTACTGCGTGTCGATCGCGCTCGCGCACAAGGGTGTCGTCACGCAGGCCGTCGTCTACGATCCGACCCGCAACGATCTGTTCACCGCATCGCGCGGCCGTGGCGCGTTTCTCAACGATCGCCGCATCCGCGTCGCCAAGCGCGACCGCCTGGCCGACTGCCTGATCGGCACCGGCTTTCCGTTCCGCGCGCAGGACAGCCTCGAATCGTACGGCCATCAGTTCGCCGAGATGACCGAAGCCTGCGCCGGCCTGCGCCGTCCGGGCGCCGCCGCGCTCGATCTCGCCAACGTCGCGGCCGGCCACATGGACGGCTTCTTCGAGCAGGGCCTGAACGCATGGGACGTCGCGGCGGGCAGCCTGCTGATCACCGAAGCCGGCGGCCTGGTCGGCAACTACACCGGTGATTCGGAGTTCCTGCACGTCGGCGAAGTCGTCGCGGGCAACCCGAAGGTCTACGCGCAGATGATTCCGATCCTGTCGCGCTACAGCCGCACGCGTCAGCAGTCGGCGTAAGGTGCGCCGCCGCGGCCGGTCCGCGGCAACGCATAACGATTGCAGAGAAAAGCGGCTTCGGCCGCTTTTCTGTTGGCGGCGCTCCAGTGTGTGGGGCGTCGTGCTAAAAAGCGGAAAGTAATTCGGGGCGGTACTCCGCCGGGACCGTTCCCTGCTCCATGCCGCTTTGACCCTGCCCGACTTTCGCCCCGGGCGCAGCCTCCAATCTGCCCCATGAAAAAAGGCTTCCATACGATCATCGCGGCACAGTTCATTTCGTCGCTGGCCGACAATGCGCTGTTGATCGCCGCCATCGCCCTGCTTTCCGTGATGCGCTCGGCCGCGTGGGTTACGCCGCTGCTGCAGATTTTTTTCACGATCTCGTACGTGCTGCTCGCGCCGTTCGTCGGCGCGTTCGCCGATTCGATGCAGAAGCGCCACGTGATGTTCATCTCCAACGCGCTGAAAGCGAGCGGCTGCCTGATGATGATCCTCGGCGTTCATCCGATGATCGCCTACGGCGTGGTCGGCTTCGGCGCAGCCGCGTATTCGCCCGCCAAGTACGGCATCCTCACCGAGTTGCTGCCCGCCGAAAAGCTCGTGCAGGCGAATGCGTGGCTCGAATCGGCGACGGTGCTGTCGACGATCGCCGGCACGATGCTCGGCGGTGCGCTGATCAGCACCGTCGTCGAGCATTTCGTCACGCGTGCGCATATGCCGCTGATCCGCTCGGCCGCCGATCTCGCGATGGGCGCGGTCATGCTCACCTACGCGATCGCCGCCGCGATCAACATCTTCATTCCAGACACTGGCGCGCGCTATCCGAACCGGCTAACCGAGCCGAATAAGCTGGTCGGCGACTTCCATCACTGCTTCCGGGTGCTGTGGGCCGACAAGCTCGCGCAGATCGCGCTGTGGGTGACCACGCTGATGTGGGGCGCCGCCGTGACGATGCAGCTGCTGGTGCTCAAATGGGCGAACGTGAACCTCGGGCTGTCGTTGTCAAAGGCGGCGGTGATGCAAGGCGTGACCGGCTTCGGCATCGCAATCGGCGCGGCGGGCGCGGCCGCGCTGATTCCGCTGCGCCGCTCGCTGAAGGTTTTGCCGGTCGGCGTGCTGACGGGCGCGGTGGCGATCGCGATGGCCTTCTACAACAAGGACTTGTTCCCGGCGGGCGCGGGCCTGCGCTTTGGCACGCACGTCGCGCCCTACTACATTCTGCTGGCCTATCCGCTGATGATCGTGCTCGGCGCGCTGTCGGGCTTTTTCATCGTGCCGATGAACGCGATCCTGCAGCATCGCGGCGCGACGCTGCTGTCGGCCGGTCACTCGATCGCCGTGCAAAATTTCAACCAGAACCTCGCGGTGCTGCTGATGCTCGGGGCATACGCGCTGCTGCTCACGGCGAAGATGCCCGCGCAGTGGATCATCGTCGTGTTCGGCAGCTTCGTCACGCTGATGATGTGGCTCGCGAAGCGCCGCAGCGCCGCGAACGAACGCAGCGTGGACATGCGGGCGATGATCGAGGAATGAATGCATCACAGAGCTCCAATAATGACAGCACGAGGCGCGGCTCGACGTGCGCAACGCGCCGCGACCGCGTGAAACGCACGCTTCGATCGAAGCAGTCATGCTGCCATTCGGCTCTCGGGTTTGGCATCGTCCGTTCGGCCAGGGTCCGCTCGCCGCGCCGGCGGGTTAAACTCACGCCCTGAGCATCTACCGCAAGAAGACACGAAGGATGGGTATTCAAACCGCAGCGGCCAACGACGTCGCACAACACACGCCGATGATGCAGCAGTACCTGCGCATCAAGGCGGAGCATCCGGGCACGCTGGTGTTCTACCGGATGGGCGACTTCTACGAACTCTTTTTCGACGATGCGGAAAAAGCCGCGCGCCTGCTCGACCTGACGCTCACGCAGCGCGGCGCGTCGGCGGGCAATCCGATCAAGATGGCCGGCGTGCCGCATCACGCTGTCGAACAGTATCTGGCCAGGCTCGTGAAGCTCGGCGAATCGGTCGCGATCTGCGAACAGATCGGCGACCCGGCGACCTCGAAAGGCCCGGTCGAGCGCAAGGTCATGCGCGTGGTTACGCCCGGCACGCTGACCGACGCCGCGCTGCTGTCCGACAAGAGCGACGTCTATCTGCTCGCGCTGGGCGTCGCGCACAATCGCCGCGGTGTCGCCACGAGTGTCGGTCTCGCGTGGCTCAATCTCGCGAGCGGCGCGCTGCGCCTCGCCGAAGTCGCGCCCGATCAGGTCGCCGCCGCTCTGGAGCGTATCCGTCCCGCGGAAATTCTGGTCGCCGACGCCACCGCCGATTCGACCAGTTGGACACCGCCTGTCAACGCCAGCGCGCTCAAGCGTGTACCGGCCTGGCACTTCGATATCACCTCGGGCACGAAGCGCCTGTGCGACCAGCTCGAAGTCGCTAGCCTCGACGGCTTCGGCGCGCATTCGCTCGGCTGCGCGTGCGGCGCGGCCGGCGCGTTGCTGCTGTATGCGGCGTCCACGCAAGGCCAGCAACTGCGTCATGTGCGCAGCCTGAAGGTCGAATACGAATCCGAATACATCGGCCTCGATCCGGCCACGCGCCGCAACCTCGAACTCACGGAGACGCTGCGCGGCACCGAATCGCCGACGCTGTGCTCGCTGCTCGACACCTGCTGCACGACGATGGGCAGCCGCCTGCTGCGGCACTGGCTCCATCATCCGCCGCGCGAATCGGCGGTGGCTCAGGCGCGTCAGCAGGCGATCGGCGCGTTGCTCGACGCGCCGCCGGGCGCCGATCTCGATACATTGCGCGGCGCATTGCGGCAGATTTCGGACATCGAACGGATCACCGGACGTCTCGCGCTGCTGTCGGCGCGGCCGCGCGATCTGTCGAGCCTGCGCGATACCTTCATCGCGCTACCTGCATTGCGCGCGCAGCTCGCGGCGGTGGCATCGGACGCGGATTCGCTCGCGCGCATCGACGCGGCGCTCGAACCGCCGCACGCGTGCGTCGATTTGCTGAAGCTCGCGGTCGCGCAAGAGCCGGCCGCGATGGTGCGCGACGGCGGCATCATCGCGCGTGGTTATGACGCCGAGCTCGACGAACTGCGCGATATTTCGGAGAACTGCGGACAGTTCCTGATCGATCTCGAAACACGCGAACGCGCGCGCACCGGCATCGGCAATCTGCGCGTCGAGTACAACAAGGTGCACGGCTTCTATATCGAAGTCACGCGCGGCCAGACCGACAAGGTGCCGGACGACTATCGCCGTCGGCAAACGCTGAAGAATGCCGAGCGCTACATCACGCCCGAGCTGAAGACCTTCGAGGACAAAGCGCTGTCCGCGCAGGAACGCGCGCTCGCGCGCGAACGCGCACTGTACGACGCGTTGTTGCAATCGTTGCTGCCGTTCATTCCCGACTGTCAGCGCGTTGCGCTCGCGCTCGCCGAACTCGATCTGCTGGCCGCGCTCGGCGAACGCGCTCGCGCGCTCGACTGGGTTGCGCCGACGTTCTCGGCGAACGCGGGTATCGACATCGAGCAGGGTCGTCATCCGGTGGTCGAGGCGCAGGTCGAGCAGTTCATCGCCAACGATTGCTCACTCGCGACCGAGCGCAAGCTGCTGTTGATCACCGGTCCGAACATGGGCGGTAAGTCGACTTTCATGCGCCAGACCGCGCTGATCGCGCTGCTCGCTTACGTAGGCAGCTATGTACCAGCGCGGCGCGCAGCCTTCGGACCGATCGACCGCATCTTCACGCGCATCGGCGCGGCCGACGACCTCGCCGGCGGCCGCTCGACCTTCATGGTGGAGATGACCGAAGCCGCCGCGATCCTCAACGACGCGACACCGCAAAGCCTCGTGCTGATGGACGAGATCGGCCGCGGCACGTCGACGTTCGACGGCCTCGCGCTCGCGTGGGCGATCGCGCGCCACCTGCTCGCCCACAACGGCTGCTACACGCTGTTCGCGACGCACTATTTCGAGCTGACGCAACTACCCGCAGAGTTTCCGCACGCGGCCAACGTGCATCTGTCGGCGGTCGAGCATGGGCACGGCATCGTGTTCCTGCACGCGGTCAACGAAGGGCCCGCCAATCAGAGCTACGGTCTGCAGGTCGCGCAACTCGCCGGCGTGCCGAACGCGGTGATCCGCGCGGCACGCAAGCATCTCGCGCATCTGGAGCAGCAATCGGCCGCGCAGCCCGCGCCGCAACTCGATTTGTTCGCGACGCAGCCTGCCATGCTCGCCGAAGACGCCGACGACGACCACGAGGCGGCGAGCGACGCAACGCCTGCGTCGCCTGCGATGCAGACACTCGTCGAGCGTCTGCGCGGCATCGATCCGAACGATCTGCGGCCGCGCGAAGCGCTCGATCTGCTGTACGAACTGCATGAACTGGCCGTCGCGCCGGATGCGGACCACTGACACGCCGAGACACCAGCCGCGCCCGTGCGGGCTTCGCGCGGCGCTGCGCCACGTGCTCGCACCGGCAGGCGGCATCGTCGTGCTCGCGGCAGTGTGCGCATGGACCGCGCCGGCGCACGCCGAGGCCTCGCGCTTCGCGTTCGCGGTGATTTCCGGCACGATGCACAGCCCCGCCGACGAAGCCGCCACGCAACGGCTGCTCGAGGCGATGGGCCGCGAGCGCGACGTGCGCTTCATCGTCTACGACGGCAATCTGAAGGGGCCGAAGGAAGTTTGCCGCGACGCGCTGTTCGAGCGCCGCCAAGCGCTGCTCGACAGCTCGCGCACTGCCCTCTTCTTTATCCCCGGCCAGCATGACTGGGTCGATTGCGGCACGGCGGAAGCCGGCGGCTTCGATCCGGTCGAGCGGCTCGACCAGTTGCGGCAAACGCTGTTCGCCGATCCAACGTCGATGGGGCAGAACCCGATCGCGTTGACGCGCGAGAGCGAGGTGTCGCGCTTCCGCACGTTCCGTGAAAACGTGCGCTGGGTGGTCAACGAAAAAACGAACGACAAAGCGAACACCAAAGCCGGCGACATCGTCTTCATCGGCCTGAACGCGCCGGGTCCGAACAATCACTACCTGAGCGCGGGCGGCCGCAACGGCGAGTTCGAAGATCGCGTGATCGCCAACGCATTCTGGCTCGAGCACGCGGCCGAATACGCGAAGCGCCGCGACGCGCGCGCGATCGTCGTGTTCATTCAGGGCGACTTCGACCCAGAGCGCTACGAACGACCCGAACGGTTCGCCTGGCTGCACTTCGCACATAGCTCGCGCCGCGACGGCTTTCTAGAATTCAAGCGCAGTCTGGTCAAGCTCGCGCAGATTTTCCCCGGACCCGTGGTCGTCATTCATGCAGACGACGACCGGCCGGCCGGCGGTTTCGTCATCGATCAGCCGCTACGCAACGACAAGGGGACGGTCGTGACGAACCTCACGCGGATTGCGCTCGCGCCGCATGATCGTCTCAACCAATGGATTCAGATAGAAGCGGATTTCGGCAGGAAGCCGCCGTTCAGAGTCAGCGTACGCGACGTGCCGAAGCAGATGCCGCTGCCCACCACGCCGCCGGTCTTGCCGCCCGCATCGCCGCGCGACGGATCCGGCGCGTCGATGCCGGTTGCGCCGGAGATGCCGAATGTGGAAGGTTTCGGGCCGGCGTCGGAATTGCCGCCCGTATTGGGGACGCCTGGAGAGTCGCAGGACCAGCAGCCGCGCATCCCGTCCGACCAAGGCGGCGGCGACTATGGGCCCGCTATCTCGATGCCGCCGGGGTCGATACTGCCAGCCTCGCCTGCGTTGCCCGCATCGGTGCCGCCTGCCCCCGCGACAACACCGCGCATGCCCGCAAACTCAGTGCAGGGTCGGTTTTGAGTCGTCTTGTTCGTCCTCGTCTTCATCGTCGTCGAGAACTTCGAGGCCGTCCGCGCCATGCGCGTGCTCGTGCTGGATTTCGTCTTCAGTAGCCGGACGCACGTCTTTGACGGTCAACGCGAAACGCAGCGCCATGCCGGCGAGCGGATGATTGCCATCGAGCACGACCTTGTCTTCCGCGACGTCGGTCACCACGTACACCAGCGCATCGATTTCCTCGTCGCCATCTTCCGGGGTGCCTTCGAACTGCATGCCGACTTCGAGCGGTTCCGGGAAGCGATCGCGCGGCTCGATCTTCACAAGCTCAGGATCGTATTCGCCGAACGCGTCTTGCGGCTCGAGCTGGATCTGGGTCTCGAAGCCAGCCTCGCGGCCGTCGAGCTCTTCCTCGATCTTGGGGAACGTGCCATCATAGCCGCCGTGAAGATAGACCATCGGCTCTTCGCTTTCCTCGATCAGATTGCCCTGCGCATCCGACAGTTTGTAGGCGACCGACACGACGGTGTTCTTTGCGATTTTCATTCGATTCTCCAGAATACAACTCACATTATACGATGCCCAGGCGGCCCACTCACCTCCCGGCCGATGCAGGTTCGGCAAGCAATTCGCCGTCTGCCGCAAAGCCGGCCACGCGGCCCATTCTTCCGCCCTCGCCCCACGTTCCGACCGCACTTCTCGGCAATCTGAGCCCGTCGCAATTCATGCGCCGCTACTGGCAGAAGAAGCCGCTGCTGATCCGTCAAGCGATTCCGGACATCGAAGCGCCGCTATCGCGCGACGAGTTGTTCGAGCTGGCCGATCGGGACGACGTCGAAGCGCGCCTGATCACGCACTTTCGCAACAAATGGCAGCTGGAGCACGGCCCGTTCGCGCCCGACGAACTGCCGTCCGTAAAACAGCGCGCATGGACACTGCTCGTGCAGGGCGTGGACCTGCACGACGACCGCGCGCGCGCGTTGCTCGACCGTTTCCGTTTCGTGCCGGACGCGCGTCTCGACGACCTGATGATTTCGTATGCGACCGATGGCGGCGGCGTCGGCCCGCACTTCGATTCCTACGATGTGTTTCTTTTGCAAGTAAAAGGCAAGCGCCGCTGGCGCATTAGCGCGCAGAAAGATCTGACTCTGCAGCCGGGCTTGCCATTGAAAGTTTTACAGCACTTCGAGCACGAACGTGAATGGGTACTCGAGCCTGGCGACATGCTGTACCTGCCGCCGCACATCGCGCACGACGGCATCGCCGAGGGCGAATGCATGACCTGCTCGATCGGTTTTCGCGCGCCCTCCGAAAGCGAGCTGACCACGCAGTTCCTGTACCACCTGGCCGAGCGGGGAGAGGCCACCGGCAAGGCGGGCGCCCTTTATCGCGACCCACGGCAGGCCGCCGTCGAACAGCCGGCCGAGTTGCCCGCGGCGCTCGTCGAACGGGTGGGCGCGATGCTTGCTAATGTGCGATGGAATGAGCAGGACATTGCGTCGTTCCTTGGCACGTACCTCAGCGAACCCAAGCCGAGTGTGGTCTTCGATCCGCCGCAACGGCCGCTCAACGAAGCCCGTTTCATTGGCGCAGCGTCCCGATCCGGTCTACGGCTCGATCGCAAGAGTAACCTGTTGTATGAACGACGTTTTTTCTTCGTAAATGGAGAAGAAATATCGTGGACCGGCGCGAAAAAATGGCTGTTTGAACTCGCAAATCTACGGTGCATGAGTGCGAAACGCTTTGTAACACTATCGCACGATTCATCGGTGACAGCACTGCTACACGAGTGGTATCGTGCGGGCTGGATACAGGTAGGCGAGATTGCGTAACTCTGCCCGCCTGTTATACCGTACAGTGAAATTTTGTATGAGAAAGACAACGTATTGACCCGCATTTATCGACTGTCAGTACGAAAGTGCATATAATTTCCGCCCAAGCCGTAGGGAAGATTCCAGCTCGTCAAAAGAGCATCTCCACCAGCGGCCCAGGTCGGTGTTGGAGCACATTACCGGTTTTATTTTGCGCTGTTGCTTACCTTTAAACCATAAAAGGACGTGATCATGAAGAAATCCCTCCTCGTAGCATCCCTGTTGGCAGTTGTGGCACTCGCTGCATGCAACAAGAGCAACGATCAGGCTGCTGCACCGTCGGAAGCTGCGTCCGCACCGGCGGCAGCATCGCCTGCTGAAGCAGCATCGCCGGCAGTTGCGGCATCGCCGGCCGAAGCAGCATCGCCGGCCGAAGCAGCATCGCCGGCAATGGCAGCATCGCCGGCTGAAGCAGCATCGCCGGCAGCAGGCGCAAGCCAGTAAGCCGCAACGGTTCGGCGCTGTAGCGGCGCTCCCGCTACAGCGCCTGCGCACGAAACGTTTGGAGGCTGGCCGGAAACGGCGCGAGCCGCAAACGGGAAAAGAAAAACGCCACGGATTCACATCCGTGGCGTTTTGTCATTCAGGGCCGCTTTCCGCTGCGGAGCTTGTCGCATGTGTGGAACACATCCCCTATCGAACCGGCGCCGCTGGCCCAGCGCTCTCCTCAAAGAACTCACGCACCACGTCGATCTCGCGGGTGCGCTTGAACGGCGGCAGACTCTGCCAGATGCGGCGGCCATAAGGCTTATCGACGAGACGTGTATCGCAGATCATCAGCACGCCACGATCGGTCTCCGCGCGAATCAGCCGGCCGGCGCCCTGCTTCAGCGTGATGACGGCCTGCGGCAGCTGATGCACGGCGAACGGGCTCAAGCCCTTCTTCGTCAGTGCGTCGAGCCGCGCGGCCAGCACGGGATCGTCCGGCGGCGCAAACGGCAGCTTGTCGATCACGACCAGCGACAGCGCGTCGCCGCGCACGTCCACCCCTTCCCAGAAGCTCTGACTGCCAACCAGGATCGCATTGCCGTAGGCGCGAAAGCGGTCGAGCAGTTCGGTGCGGCTCGCATCGCCCTGCACGAGTAGCGGATAGTCCCAGCCGCGCGACTCGATCGCGTCGCGCAGCTTCGCCGAGATACGATCCACCGCGCGCAGCGTCGTGCACAGCATGAAGACGCCGCCGCCCGAGGCTTCGATCGCGGGCAATGCGGCATCGAACACGGCGTCGGTGAACATCGGCGATGACGGCTGTGGCAGATTGCGCGGTACGTACAGAAGCCCTTGCGATGGATAGTCGAATGGGCTCGGCAATGTCATCGAGCGCTTCGAGTTCAAGCCCATCTGCGCCGCATAGTGCGTGAAGTCGCCGCGCACCGACAGCGTCGCCGATGTGAAGATCCACGCGCGCGGTACGCCGGCGCGCTGCTTCGCGAAAATCGGCGCGACCGACAACGGCGTTTCGTGCAGCTGCACCGTGTGCGAGAACACCTCGATCCAGCGCACCTTTTCATTCGGGTCAGCGCGCTCCGCGCTGGCGTCACCCTCGCGGGTCGCAACCGCGTCGCGTTCTGCACTCGTGGGTGGCGCGGTCCAGCCGCTCAGCACGTCCTGCAACTCGCGCGCGCGACGCAAACACGCGCCGAGCGATTCGGCTCGCTCGGCCTGGCCCGCCAACGCCGAGGCCAACGCGTCGAGTTCGGCCTCGAGCGTCTCGAGCGCGGCGAACAGCGGGTGATCGTCGGGCAGCTGGCCGATCGACAGACGCACCGAGTCTTCCTTGAACGCGAGCCGCACGTCGCGCGCGGCGCGCTCGAGCGTCGCGCCGAGCTTGACCCAATCGACCGCATCGCGTGCGTGACCGAGGCCCTCGGCCACCGAATCGCGAGCGAGTTCGAGAAACTGCGCGGTCGATAGCGTCTCGCCGAAAAACAGCGTCGCGGTTTCGGGCAGCTGGTGCGCTTCGTCGAAGATGACCGTATTCGCAGTCGGCAGCAGCTCCGCCATGCCGGTATCGCGCAGCATGATGTCGGCGAAAAACAGATGGTGGTTGACCACCACGATATCGGCCTGCTGCGCTTCGCGGCGCGCCTGCATCACGAAGCAGTCCTTGTAGTGGGGACACTCCTGGCCGAGACAGTTGTCGCGCGTCGACGTGACCATCGACCACACCTGCGCCGTTTCCGGCACGCTCGCGAGTTCGGCCTTGTCGCCCGTGCGCGTGATCTTCGCGAAGCGCACGATGTCCTGCAGATACGAGGTCTCCTGGCGCGATGGCAGACGGCCGTTGTCCGCGGTGCGTTGCAGGTAGTAGTGGCACAGGTAGTTCGCACGGCCCTTCAGCATCGCGACCGACACCGGCACCGCGAGCGCGTCGCGCACTGTCGGAATGTCGCGCTGGAACAGCTGATCCTGCAGATGCTTGGTGCCGGTCGAGACGATCACCTTGCCGCCCCACAGCATGGCCGGCACGAGGTACGCATAGGTCTTGCCGGTGCCGGTACCCGCCTCTACGATCAACGTATTCTCACCACCGTCGACGCCATCGGCTTGTGCGTTGCTCCCGGTCGACTCAGAGACGGCTTCAGCGCCGGTCTGCTGCAGGCGCCGCGCCGGGCGCTTCTGCGTCTCGAACATCACGGGCTCGGGCATCGCGCGGCCCGACGCCTCCATCGCCGCGGCAACCGCGCGCGCCATCTCGATCTGCGACGCACGCGGCCGATAACCGTCGATCTGCCGTGCGAGCAGACCATTGTCGGCGAAGATGTCGTCGAGCTCGCTCGCGCGGCGCCGATTCAGCGACACACCTGGCACCGGTGCTGCCGCGCGCGGCGCGGGCGTGCCCGAAGCAGATGCGTTGTCCGGCGCGGCCCGGGATGAAGTGTCATGCGATGAATTCAAGGCAAGCGTTCCTGCTAAGTCCGGCTCGCGCGCTGCGCGCCCGGCGCCTGCCAGGCCGCGAACTCAGGCACGCGCGTCCGGTTCGAGCTGCAATTGCAGCAAGATGATGGTGTCCTTCACTTTAAGTTTGCGCTTTTTCAGGCGCTGCAACTCGAAGTCGTCGATGCCGGGTTCATCCGACATCCGGTCGATCAACCGGTCGAGTCCACTATGCTCCGATTCCAGTTGCAGAATGCGATCGCGAAGTGTGTTTGCGTCGATGACGTGATGACGATCACGCATGCTCGCCTCCTCTGGTCGGCGGCACGAACCGCGTGCGCGCGGTCCGATGCCTGAGGTTGCTGTCCGCCTCAAAACGCATTACGGCGACTACGGCGGCCTGGCCACGACCGCCACGGCTTACTCTACGGCACAGCCACTACAGCACGCTTACTGTTGCTCTTGTTGCTGCTTTTGCTGGTCTTCGAGCTGTTGCTGCTTCAACTCGTCCTGACGCTTCTGCTCGGCCTTCTCGTCGGCCTGCTTTTGACGTGCTTCAACATCGAGCTTGTGCTGCGCGGCCTCGGCCTGCTTCCGCTCGAAAGTCTCCTGTTTCTGCTGGCGCTCCGCGGCCTTTTGCGCACCCTGCCGACGCGCTTCCTCGAGCTTGCGCTGGTAGTCGCTCTGCTTCTGGTCGTAGGCCTTCTGATTGGCCGCCGCCTGCGCAGGCGTGACACCACGCTGCGCCTGATCGAGCGCATGCTGGCGCTGCTTCTCCTCGTAGGCCTGCGCGTTGGCTTCGTGCTGCGGTGCCGCGGCGTTGCGCTGCGCCTGATCGAGCGCGTGCTGACGTTGCTTCTCCGCGTAGGCCTGCGCATTGGCTTCGCGCTGCGGCGCCTCGGCGTTGTGCTGCGCCTGATCGAGCGCGTGTTGACGCTGCTTTTCCTGATACGCCTGCTCGTTGCGCGCGTCTTCGGCGGCACGTTGCGGCGCTTCCGCCTCGTTTTGCGCGCGCCGCAACGCGGTGCGTTCGTCGCGTTCACGGGCGCGCTGCGCACGCTGCTCGGCGTCGAGCGCGAGCTGTTCCTTGCGGATGTCCGCCTGCACGCTGCGCATCGCGTCGCGCGCGCGGTTCAGACAGTGATTGACGAAGAAGCGGCTGTAGCAGTTGTGTTGCGCGACAGCGAATTGATAGTTGTTGTCGTCGGTGCGCTGATTGAGCACCTGTTGCCGCTCGTCGAACGACTTGTCCAGCACGGCTACGTCACTTGCGCTTTGAGGGCCGTCGGCGGTTGCGGCGGCTTGCGGGCCCGAGGCCGCGACGGGTGCCGTACCTTGCGCCGGCGTCGCGCTTTGCGCCACGGCCGACACCGGCACGACGAGCGCTGCGGCGATCACGCACGACGCGGCAGCCGTTAAAGCCGACCGACCGAACGAGCGCAAAGAAACCAGCGGCAATTGAGACGAACCCGGCAGTGAACCCGGCAGTGAACCTGACGCCAGCGAAGAGACCAGGCGGTTGAGGGACAAGGAGATTGGCAACGTCGTAGAGGGTCAACGGAACATGCCCGAAATTCTAACACCCCGCGGTTGAGCCCTTTGGCATTTATGGCAAAATGCCCCGCTCTAGCAACCTGGTCGCGGCGCACGCCCGGCCTGTCCGATTTGCCGCCCGCGCGCGGCCCATCACTGAGTCCGCAGGAACACCAAGACCTTATGACGGAAACCGTAGCACTCAAGATCGTCCAGCGCATCGCCACCGAACTGTCCGTCCAGCCGCGCCAGGTCGCGGCCGCGGTGGAACTTCTCGACGAAGGCGCGACCGTTCCGTTCATCGCCCGTTATCGCAAGGAAGTGACCGACAATCTCGACGACACGCAACTGCGCAATCTCGAGGAACGCCTGGTCTATTTGCGCGAGCTGGAAGACCGGCGCGCGGCGATCATCGCGAGCATCGACGAACAGGGCAAGCTCACCGACGAGCTGCGCGGCGCGATCGAAGGCGCCGACAGCAAACAGGTGCTCGAAGACCTCTATCTGCCATACAAACCGAAGCGCCGCACGCGCGCGCAGATCGCGCGCGAAGCCGGTTTGCAGCCGCTCGCCGACGCGCTGCTCGGCAATCCGCTGCTCGATCCGCAAGCCGAAGCCGCGGCGTACGTGGACGCGGACAAAGGCGTCGCCGATGTGAAGGCCGCGCTCGACGGCGCACGCGACATCCTTTCCGAACAGTTCGGCGAGACCGCCGAGCTGCTCGGCAAGCTGCGCGACTATCTGTTCAACCAGGGCGTGGTGTCGTCGAAGGTCGTGGAAGGCAAGGAAACGGCGGAAGAAGAGAAATTCCGCGACTACTACGACTACGCCGAAACGATCCGCACGGTGCCGTCGCATCGCGCGCTCGCGCTGTTCCGCGGCCGCAATGCCGGCGTGCTGATGATCAAGCTCGGCCTCGGCGAAGAGCTCGACGCGCAGGTGCCGCATCCGGGCGAAGCGCTGATCGCGCGGCACTTCGGCATCGCCAATCAGAACCGCCCCGCCGACAAGTGGCTCTCCGACGTGTGCCGCTGGTGCTGGCGCGTGAAGGTGCAGCCGCACCTCGAAAACGAGCTGCTGACCAATCTGCGCGACGAAGCCGAACACGAAGCGATCCGCGTGTTCGCGCGCAATCTGAAAGACCTGCTGCTCGCGGCGCCGGCTGGTCCGAAGGCCGTGATCGGTCTCGATCCGGGCTTGCGCACCGGCGTGAAGGTGGCGGTGGTCGACCGCACCGGCAAGGTGCTCGCGACCGACACGATCTACCCGCACGAGCCGCGCCGCGACTGGGACGGCTCGCTCGCGAAGCTCGCGCGAATCGCCGCGCAGACGCAGGCCGAGCTGATCAGCATCGGCAACGGCACCGCGTCGCGTGAGACGGACAAGCTCGCGAGCGAGCTGATCGCGCGTCATCCGGAGCTGAAGCTGCAGAAGATCGTCGTGTCCGAAGCCGGCGCGTCGGTGTACTCGGCGTCCGAACTCGCCGCGAAGGAATTCCCCGACATGGACGTGTCGCTGCGCGGCGCGGTGTCGATTGCACGACGTCTGCAGGACCCGCTCGCCGAGCTCGTGAAGATCGAGCCGAAGGCGATCGGCGTCGGCCAGTATCAGCACGACGTGAACCAGCGCGAACTCGCGCGCTCGCTCGACGCGGTCGTCGAAGACTGCGTGAACGCGGTCGGCGTCGATGCGAACACCGCGTCGGTCGCGCTGCTCGCGCGGGTGTCGGGTTTAAACGCAACGCTCGCGCGCAACATCGTCGACTATCGCGATGCGAACGGGCCGTTCCCGTCGCGCGAGCATCTACGCAAGGTGCCGCGTCTCGGCGACAAGACCTTCGAGCAGGCTGCCGGCTTCCTGCGCATCAATAACGGCGAGAATCCGCTCGACCGTTCGTCGGTGCACCCGGAAGCGTATCCGGTTGTCCAGCGCATCCTCGCGAAGATCAGTAAGCAGGTCGGCGAAGTGCTCGGCAATCGCGACGCGTTGCGCGGACTGTCACCCACCGAATTCGTCGACGAGCGTTTCGGTCTTCCAACCGTGCGCGACATCCTGGTCGAACTCGAGAAGCCGGGCCGCGATCCGCGTCCCGAGTTCAAGACCGCGACGTTCCGCGAAGGTGTCGAGAAGGTCAGCGATCTGATCCCGGGCATGGTGCTCGAAGGCGTCGTGACGAACGTCGCGGCGTTCGGCGCGTTCATCGACGTCGGTGTGCATCAGGATGGCCTCGTGCACGTGTCGGCGATGTCGACGAAATTCGTGAAGGACCCGCACGAGGTCGTGAAAGCCGGTCAGATCGTCAAGGTCAAGGTGCTCGAAGTCGACGTGAAGCGTCAGCGTATCGCGCTGACGATGCGTCTCGACGACGAACCCGGCGCCGCGGCCGCGCGCAGCAGCGGTGGTGCGCAGCAGGATCGCGGTGGCTCGGGCGGCAGCTTCAATCGCGGCGGAGCGGCACGCGGCGCGCCGCAACGTTCGCGCGAACCGGAGCCGGGCGGCGCGATGGCGGCTGCGTTTGCGAAGCTCAAGCAGAAGTGAGGGTCACGGACCGGAGCACGTCGTCGCACGCGCTCCGGTCCGTGACATGACTGCGTCGCGCGCTCAACCGCTTGCACGCACGCATGAACAAAAAGCCCACGCATTGCGTGGGCTTTTTGTTTGCGCTCTCGCACGTCACGCGCGGGCCGTCAAATCTCGATCTTCGTTCCCAGTTCCACGACCCGGTTAGCCGGGATGCTGAAGAAGTCGGTCGGCTTCGCGGCGTTCTGATGCATCCACGCGAACACACGCTCGCGCCATACCGACATGCCCGGCAATTGCGTCGGCACCACCGTTTCGCGCGCGAGGAAGAATGACGTGTCCATCAATTCGAAGGTCATGTCGTGCGTGCGGCCGACGTCGAGCAGCACCGCCTTCACGTCGGGCGTTTCGTTAAAGCCATAGGCTGCCTTCACCAGCCACAGCCCACCGTTCATGTCCTTCACGGTCACGCGATCGGCGTCCTTCACGTATGGAATGTCGCGCGTGACGAAGGTCAGAAAGATCGTGCGCTCGTGCAGCACCTTGTTGTGTTTCAGATTGTGCAGCAGGCTCACCGGCACCAGCGAATCGCTGCCGGTCAGATAGATCGCAGTGCCCGACACGCGATGCGGCGGATGCGCGAGCAGGCCTTGCAGGAACGGCATCAGCGGAATACCGTCGGCGGCCGTGCGTTCCTTCACGATCATCCTGCCCTTGAACCACGTCATCAGCAGGAAGAACAGCAGGCCGCCGATGCACAGCGGCAACCAGCCGCCCTCTTCGACCTTCAGGAGGTTCGCGCCGAAAAAGCCCAGGTCGACCACCATGAACACGCCGATGATGAGCCCAACGAGCAGTTTGTTCCAGTTCCACACCTTCACCATCACCACGCAGGCAAGGATCGTCGTGATCACCATCGTTGCCGTCACCGCAATACCGTACGCGGCCGCCAGATTGTCGGAACTCTTGAACGCGATCACGATGCACAGGATGATGAACAGCAGCAACCAGTTCACGACCGGCACATAGATCTGCCCGATCGCGAGTTCGGACGTATGCAGGACCTTCATGCGTGGCACGTAGCCGAGCTGGATCGCCTGGCTCGTCAGCGAGTACGCGCCCGAAATCACCGCCTGCGACGCGATTACCGTCGCGACCGTCGAAAGCACGACGAGCGGCAACAACGCCCAGTCCGGCGCCAGCAGGAAGAACGGATTTTCGATCGCCTTTGGGTCGTGCATCAGTAGCGCGCCCTGGCCGAAGTAGTTCAGCACGAGCGAAGGCATCACAAGCACGTACCACGCCATGCGGATCGGCTGCGCGCCGAAGTGGCCCATGTCCGCGTACAGCGCCTCCGCGCCGGTCAGCACCAGCACGACCGAGCCGAGCACCACGTAGGCCTGCAGCACGTGCGCGGCCATGAACGTGTACGCGTAGTAGGGATTGAGCGCCTGGATCACATTCGGCGACTGCATGATGTGCCACAGGCCGAGCACGGCGAGCACGAGGAACCAAAGCGTCATGATCGGCCCGAACAGACGGCCGACCGTGGCCGTGCCGTGCCGCTGGATCCAGAACAGCACGATCAGGATCACGACGGTCAGCGGAATCACCAGATGCGCCAGATGCGGCGCGGCGATTTCGAGACCTTCGACCGCCGAGATCACCGAGATTGCCGGCGTGATCACTGC
>NZ_JBNDLZ010000002.1:957500-3223888 GCF_050436325.1 Paraburkholderia lebeckiae | reverse complement strand
TGCTGCGCGGCGTCCAGTTCTATGTCGAGCCGCGGCTCACGCTGTTACATCGCATCGGCCACAAACGGCAACATCGTCTCGGCCCGGTGCGCATCACGTCGATGAATCACCCGGCTTTTCGACGCTATTACATGGCGCGTAACGGCATGCACCTGTGCGTTCAATATGTCCCGTCCCTGCCGGTCGCGCTCGTGCCCAATTTCATCACGCTGCTGCAAGTCTTCCAGGTACTGTTCTTCGAGTCCGGCAAGCGGGCGAAACTATCCAGTATCGGTTGCGGGATCGTCGACGGCCTTCTCGGCCGGCTCGGTCCGCTCGAAACGGCGCGCCCGCGGCTTGCGGCGCGGCTCGGACAAGGCTGACCGATGACGACCGACTCTTGCCCCATCGGCTTCGCACGAAAACGCCTATGGACGGCGTTCGTGTCCACCGCTTCGCTATGCGCGCTTTGCGCGGTCGCGGGTTGCGCGGACAACAGCTCTTACCATCCGCTTGCGATGCATTCGCCGGGCCCCGAGGCGCTCGCGCGGACCGCGCAGGATGCGCAGACCGCAAACGGCGCATGGCCGCAAGCGCAATGGTTCGAGTCGTTTCACGACAAGCAGCTCGATGCATTGATCGCCGAGGCGTGCGCCGGCAATCCGGACATCCAGGCCGTCGGCGCGCGTCTGGCCGAGGCGCAATCGCAACTCGACCAGTTCGCTTCGGGCACGGGCCTCACGGGCGGCGTCGCGGCCGCGGCCTACAAAGCGCGCATGCCCGCCATCAACGGCGCGGCGGACGTGAATGTGGCGGGCACCACGGTTCCCATCAATCTCTTCAGCGATCCGTGGGTCTCGCCCGCGAGCGTTATCGCCGGTGCGAACTACGACCTGGACCTGTGGGGCAGGAACCGCGCCGTGACCCAGGAACTCGTGTCCGCACGCGACGCTGCGCATGTCGAAGAACAGCAGGCCCGCCTGATCATCACCACGTCGCTGGTCACGCTATACGGCCGTCTTGCCGACGAATACGCCAAGCGGGATCTGATTGCGGCGAAGCGGCAACAAGCGGACCAACTCGATGAGATCCGGCGCACGCGCGAGGCAAGGGGAATCGACAGCACCTACGCCGCACAGCAGGCACGTATCGAGCAGGCCACGCTGCGCATGCAATTGCAGACGACCGACGACGCGGTCACGCAAACCCAATTGCAGATCGGTGTCCTGACTGGCGAGGGACCGGAACGCGGCCTCGCATTGCGGCGCCCGACGCTTGCCAACGCCGACGCCGCTGCTATGTCCGTGCCCGCGAATCTGCCATTCGACCTGCTTGGCCGGCGCCCGGACGTCGTCGCCGCAAAGTTGCGCGTGCAGGCCGCGACCGCAAAAATCGCAGCAACGCGCGCGGCGTTCTATCCGAACATCAATCTATCCGCGGCGGGCGGCCTGGCGTCGCTCAGTCTCGGTTCGCTGTTTTCGAGCGCGTCGCTCTTCTTCGCATTGGGCCCTGCCGTTTCGTTGCCGGTATTCGACCGCGCGCGTCTGCGCTCACAACTGCATGGCGACTACGCGCAAGCCGACGAAATGATCGCGCTGTACAACAAGACGCTTGACGGCGCGCTGGCCGAGGTCGCCCGTTCCATCGCGACAATGCGCAACGTCACCGCACTCATCGACGCACAGACACAGATAGTCGCGGCGCGCGACAGGATGCTCACAGTCGCCACCGAACGGCAACGCCGTGGCCTCGTCCAGCAGGCGGACGTGCTGGCGCTCCGTGACATGCGGCTCGATGATCAGTTGCGTCTTCTCGAACTCAACGGGCAACGACGCGACGCTCATATCGCGTTGATCCGGGCGCTCGGCGGTGGGTTCGATGCGACCGCAAGCAGCCCTTCGGCCGCTTCGCCGGCCAGCCACGCGAATCAGGAGTCGCACGACAACATCAGCGATATCCGCCGCGATAGCCGCTTTTCTTCCCTTCCCTCCTCCAGCCAGGCCTCATGAGTACAGAAAATCTGCTTGGCGAACGCGTGCCGATGACGGAGCGCGACACAACGAAGGTCAGCCGCCGGAACCGGCGGCTCGCGCTGCTGTTCGGCGTCGTGTCGATGGCGGCGGTTGCGGCGGGCGTGCACTGGTTCGTCTCTGGACGTTACGTCGAGGAAACGGACAATGCGTATGTCGGCGGCGACGTGGTGCCAGTCGCCGCGCGGATTGCAGGCACGGCGCGCGAAGTGCTGGTCGGCAATACGCAGTACGTCAAGGCCGGTCAACCACTTGTCCGGCTCGACGACACCGAGGCGCGCATTGCGCTGCAAGAGGCCGAGGCACAGTTGATCCGCGCGGTGAGGCAGGCGCGCAGCGCCAGATTCTCCAACGCCATGTACCGGGCTGCCGTCGACTCGCGCGCCGCGGAGCTCGCGCTTGCCGAACAGAGCCTGAAAGCGCGCTCGGGCGCAACGGTGGAAGTGGTCTCCGGGGAAGAGTATGCGCGGGCCGAGGAAGCGGTGAAAGTTGCGCGGGCCAATCTTGCATCGGCCCGCAGCCAGCTTGCCAGCGGACTCGCCGCGAGCGGCTCGGGCCGAATCGAAGACGATCCGGCCGTGATGCAAGCTGTACAGCAAGTGGAGCTTGCGTATGTCCGAAACGCGCGAACGACACTCGTTGCGCCGGTCGAAGGCGCCATTGCTCTGCGTTCGGTGCAGATCGGCCAGCCGGTTGCGGCCGGCACACAACTGATGACGGTTGTGCCCGTCAAGCAGTTGTGGATCGAGGCCAACTTCAAGGAAGGACAAGTCCGCAACCTGCGTATCGGCCAGCCGGTTTCCGCGGTCGCCGACCTCTACGGATCGAACGTGGTATTTCACGGCCGGGTTGGCGGACTGTCACCGGGAACGGGCAGCGCCTTTTCCATGTTGCCGCCGCAGAACGCGGCCGGCAACTGGATCAAGGTCGTTCAGCGCGTGCCCGTCATCATTTCGCTGAACCCCGAGGAGCTCGCCGCGCATCCGTTGCGAGTCGGCCTCTCGATGACAGTGTCGGTCGATACGCATCAACGCGACGGAGCGCTAAGCACCAGCGCCAGCGCCATCACGCAGGCAGATGCAAACGCCGCACCAGCGCCTGACGATGACATGACGCGCGCGGAGGCCATCGCGAGAGAATTGATCGGGAAGAGCGATAGCTTGGGCTCTCATGACGCCGGTGAGGATTGAGTTCGACAGCGCAGAGGCGCGGCCAATTGTTCAATGCCCGGCTACACTGGCTGCTACGGCATCACCTTGGCCGTTTTCTTCACCCGGATCAACGGAATGATCACCCGATCCCGAGATCAGTAAGCTGGTGCGGCATTACGAGCGTCGGTCGACTGGCCGGTCAAGCTGATATGAACGCAAATATCGTCGATCATTCTTGACGTTCAAGCATAGCGGGCCGCTTTGGAACGCTTCCGGGCGTCTTCTGTCAATGAGTACAGCCGGCCACGAGCCGCCGGTCGAGGTCGCCATCCAACTTGGACAGCGAAGATCTCGTACGCCCTCGCTCAATGGCCGGTTTCCGGCGAGCGAATTGCCGGTGGTACTGCCTCATCCCGGCCCAGAAAGAGACATTCATTTTCGTCACCAGTTTGTGCTCTCGAACCAGCTAACGATCTGCCAAATCCGGCATTTCCGTGACGCTGTAGGGGCATCAATTGCGGTGTGAGCCGATCACGGTAGACTGCGCGACAGAAGACCCCTTCGCTTCTGGATGCCGAAATGACGTTGCTACGACAGTCGATTGAAACTTATATTCATGCGAAAGACGGAAACCGGCCGCATTTGATGCACAGCGCATTCATGGTTGACGCCGAGCTTGTGATGGAAGTCAAAACCGAAGAAATATCGTTTCCAACCTTGGTTAAAGGCGTGGACAACATTTCGGCTGTTTTGGTGAGCCAGTTCGCGCAGCGCTACGAAAACATCTACACGCTGTGCATGGGCACACCGCCAGACGACCAAACGACATTCCGCTGCAATTGGCTCGTATGCATGACCGAGAAGGTATCAGGTGCTGCACGCGTCGGTTTTGGTAACTACGATTGGCTTTGTCAGGATGGGTCGGGAAGGGTTGCGAAGCTCAAAATAACCATCGAAGAAATGAAAAACCTGCCCGGCGAATCGAGCCAAGTGATTCTCGAATGGGTCCGGATGTTGCCCTATCCGTGGTGTCCGCATGATTTGCCAGCGAAAAGTGCTCCGAATGTCCCATCGGTTCAGAGAATTGCTAAGCACCTAGCTGGTTGACTCGATCAATGGGATGCCGGTAAGCCAGCCCCTGTTTCCGTAGGGCGAACTGCCGCTGACTTGGTGTCGCCAATGACCGCTGTCGGGAATGTTGACTGTCGCTTGTGGGTCGGGAGTACGCACTGCCGACTGGCCGCTTCCAGACCGCGAGATTCCACTGGCCGCTTTCCGACAATGAATTTGAAGAGCGGACTGACGCAGCCCGGTAGAGTCGAGATGTGGCGCGGTAGCGGTAGGTTCGGTTTGTCTGTTGCCGCCCCTTTCGTCTGGCGGTGCCCGAATAACTTCACCCTAACCCCGTTTCCACACCCCGCTCATCGAACCGGACATGCAGATCTCCCGCATCCGGCTCTCGGACAAGACCTCACGCCGTCACACACGCCAGGCTACGCCCCCGCGGGCGCTCAGACGTACGAGACCGAAGTGCCCGTAGAGGTGCGAGGATGGATAGGTCCCGCCCCTGCGACGTCTGAGCTTGTACTTGTTGCGTAACCACCGGCGCAACCGCGTCGCGGTGTAGCTGTCGAGTGCACGGTATGCCCGGCTAACGCTCCCTACCTGGAAGTAATTCGCCCAGCCGCGCAGCGTGCGGTTCAACCTGCCCACCAGTTCCGTGGTCTCTTGCCATGCCGTCTTGAGGGCGGTCATTGCATGAATCTTTTCGACCATGCGCCGGATACTCTTCTTCGACGGGCGCATGCCCATGCGGGCCTGACCAGTTGTCGCTGAGTACATCCGCCCAAACGTAAAACCCAGGAAGTCGAATTCGCCTTCCGGCACTTTACAGATTCGTGTCTTCTCCTCGTTGACCGTCAACTTCAGCTTGCTCATGATCGCGCGCAGTCGCGACAAAGCCTCTTCGGCCTTACCCCGCTTGCACAAGATCACAAGATCGTCCGCATAGGTCACGATGCGACCGCCAAGACTGCGCTGAAGTCCAAGCTTCTTCCATGCCAGCACAAACCGGCGCATATACATATTTGCCAGTAAAGGTGAGATGGGTGATCCTTGCGGAATGCCACGTCTGCTGTCCCTGGCCTCCGTCGTACGTGTCTTCCGGCCTCGGTTATCGGTTTCTTCAACGGGGCATTCCAGCCACATCCTGATCAGATGCAGCACCCGCCGATCAACGATGCGTCGCGCGAGCGACAACATCAAGTCGGCGTGAGGAATACTTCCGAAGTAGTCCGCGAGGTCGGCGTCAACAACGTCCGTTTGCCCTCTATGCAGCCGTTCCTCCACCTCGGTCACCGCTTGCTGGGCGTTGCGCCCCGGGCGGTAAGCGTACTGCTCTGATGGAAGGTCCGCTTCGAAGATCGGTTCGAGCACCAGCATTGCTGCTGTCATGCACACCCGATCTCGCAAGGTCGAGATGCCCAGTGGCCTCAACTTGCCATTGGCCTTCGGGATAAACACTCTTCTGATAGGGTCCGGCCGGTAATTCTCCTGCCTGAGCGCAAGCGCCAGTTCGCCGAGCCACTTCTGCACCCCATACGCCTCAACATCCGCGAAGTCCTGCCGGTCGACACCCGGCGCGCCCCTGTTCGAGCGACACTGGGCGTACGCATGCGCCAGCACATCCTCGCGATAGATCTTGTCGTACAGCGCGTAGAAGCGATACCCGGCTTCTGCCTTCGCTTTCGCGTGTAACGCCATCTGCAGCTTCTGAACACGAATCGGAGTTGATAGGTTGCCCAATCTCCACGTCCTCACTACGTATTGCGTTCGTCTTGAACTGAGGCCCCTTCCCTCCACCGGCATTACCCGGCTTCAGCGGTACTACGGGCCTCTCCGTCATCCCAAGGCGCCCGGCCTGTCCCTCACGGGCGTCCGGTTGGTCATCCCTGACCACGCCGAGGGACTTCCCGTGTTGCGTACGCTTTCCTTGTGTACATGCTGTCGCCACTACCCCGGCGCAGCGACTGGGCGTCCAGCCTGCTCATTCGCCCAGCCGTATCAGCCTTCCCCGATAGGGTTGTCGGGTCGGCCTGCGCATCGACCTTTTCGAGGTTTGCTCGGCGTTCACTCGCGTTACGGCCTGCACACTCGCGCTGTCACCAATTTGTGACACGCATCACCGAAGGCTTCAGCCATTTCGTTGCCTCCATAGCTGCTCCGAATTAGAAAGGACTTTCCCCATTCCGTGGCGTAGCGATATGCCACGATGGTTGGTGCTGGCAACCCATCTGAGAAGGGGAAAGTCATGGAGAAGATTACTCGTATCGGCGTCGACCTCGCCAAGAACCTGATCGTGGTACATGGAGTCGACTCAATGGAGCGCGTGGCGGTCAGGAAGGCGATCCCAAGGCAGAAGTTTCTCGAATGGTTCGCCAATCTCGAGCCCTGCCTGGTGGCCATGGAAGCCTGCAGCGCGGCCCACTACTGGGGCCGAAAGCTTCGCGCGCTCGGCCACGAAGTCCGCCTGATCGCCCCACAGTTCGCCGCGGCGTACCGCAAAGGCGGAAAGCACGTGAAGAACGACCGGCTGGACGCGGAAGCCATCTGTGAAGCAGCGAGCCGCCCCCATATGCGTTTCGTCGCGCTGAAGACCGCTGACCAGCAGAACGTTCTGGTGCTGCACCGGATGCGCAGCGGCTTTGTCGAGGAGCGTACGGCACTCGTCAACCGCCTGCGTGGCGAACTGTTCGAGTTCGGCGTGTTCCTCCCGCAAGGCATCGACGCGTTCCGTGACCACTTCGTCGAGGCACTGGAGGACGGGACCACGGAGCTGGACGGTATCGCACGCACCGCGCTCCTCGCCGGCTGGCATCACATCCACGCCCTCGACGAGCAGATCGCGTGGTATGACTCGCAGATTGCCGCGCGGGTCAAACATGACGCCAACGCGCAACGCCTCATGGCCATCGTTGGTATCGGGCCGCTCACCGCGTCGGCCGCCGTCGCGACTGTCGGTGACGCGCGCGTGTTCAGGAACGGACGGCAATTTTCCGCCTGGCTTGGCTCTGTGCCCAAACAGGCCAGCAGTGGCGGTAAAACCCGGCTCGGCCACATCACCAAGCAGGGCAACACCTATCTGCGCACCCTGCTGTTCCAAGGTGCTCGCTCGGCCCTAACGAGTGCGCATCGACGAACAGACCGGCTGTCGCGCTGGATCGTTCAGCTCCGCCCGCGGGCGGGCTGGTATCGAACGCTGGTGGCCATCGTCAACAAACACGCGCGAATCCTCTGGGCGATCCTCGCCAAAGGCGAGCGCTTCGATCCCTCCCATACCCCGATCCGTCCGTCGTGACTCGTGAGCCGCACCACGATCCCCGAAACACAGGACACCACCGTACAGCACCCCAAAGGGGCCACTCCCAACACTAGGACGCAACAGGCATGGATAGCGACAGGTCAGACCGGCAGCAGGCGAACTCGAGGAAGCTTCAGGCGACGCATCTCATGCGTGGCGCCGCGCTCCGGATGGAGTCCTGCTGCGCGGTTACTATCCGGGCCCGGGCACAGAAGCGACAGTGCCCCAACAAGGCCGTTTATAGGTATGCAGTCTGCCCCGCCGCCGATCTGCCATCGTGTCCGCCACAACATCGGAATCAATCAATGACCGAATAAACCTCAAGCTTGCAAAAAGGGAAAGTCCTTATAGGTTGCTTCCGGCTGGAGCATTTGCCGCGCGGGGCTTGCACCCGCTGGAAAGCGCCACCTTTTCACGGCGCACACCCGGCTCGGCCGTTCGCGCATTCACCGACCCAATGGCGGTTTCCGGTGTACATCGGTCGTCGCAATTGATCAGGCGGACCGATGGACTGCTCCATCGACGAATTTTCGCGATTTCAGGCCATGTGTACGGACAGCACGATGGCACGTCGTGCAACTCGGAAGACGCCTATAAAGCCGTCGGTTCGGAGACCATCGTTCAGTGCGGGGCGACCTGCCAGGCGAGAACGGTGGGTGGCACCGGGCAGCATCACCCACACGCCGTTCGGACCGAAGTCCTACCCAGCAAAACTCGTCGGGTCGCTCATCTGGGCGGTAGTAAGCCCGTTCGACGCCGGCAGATTGCCGCCGCTCGATGGTTGGCCCCGTCGTCTGGACGTTCCAGTAAACGTCGCTCCCACGATGGCAATCACCGCTTGTCAAGGTGCGAGCTGCCAGCTCAGCACCGGATGCGTTGCACCTGCGGGCATCGACCATACGCCGTTCGGTTCGAAGCCGTAACCGACGAAGGACGACGGCATGCTCATCTGCGCACTCGTAAGCCCATTCGCGGCGGGCATGGCCGTACCGGAATACACCCCGATGTTCGTCCCGGTGGTGTCCTTGTTCCAATAGACGTCGTTACCAATCGTGCCTGTGTTCGAAAACGCGATACCGACTGACGGGGGAACCTGACCGGGCAGGCCCGCCTGCGTGACCTGGCCCGTCGCGAACGACTGAGTGATCTTCCCGGAGTTGGATGCGACAAGCCCTGCGGCCCCTGAGTCGCAAGCGTAGGAAGTTCCGCCGCAATAGTTGGGCTCGAACGCCACGGCTCCAGTCGCATACGACTGCGTGATCGTCCCTTCATTGCGGCCGGCAAGACCACCGCCGCCAACCGTGTGGGCGACAGCAGTAACTGCGCCGCTCGCATACGACTGCTCGATGACGCCGCCGAGTTCGTTATCGCCGACGAGTCCCCCGGGCAAGCCTTCTGTATAAACGCCGACGCTGCTTGACGAGCGCGCGACCGTGCCGAGGTTCATTCCCACCAGTCCGCCGGACGATGCATCGTCAGCGTTACCGACCAGTCTGATCGAACCTGAACTGGCGCCGCGCACGATGGTCCCTTCATTCACGCCAGCAAGGATGCCGAAGCCGCCATATGTGCCATATGAGTTGATTGAGCCATTCACTGCGATGTTGCGCACGACGCCAGCGCTGCCGATCAAACCGAATAGGCCTTCTGCCTGCAACGTAACGGGCGGCTGGCTAACGCCCCCGTCCACGGACTGCGCGAGCCTGAGCGACTGGATCTGGTGCCCTCGCCCGTCGAACTGCCCCGAAAACGGCGTGCTGTAATTGCCCAGGGGGACGAACCCGCTGTTCGTGCTGGCGCTCGCGTCGATGTCCTTGCCGATCGCATAGTTGCCCGCGAGATCAGCCGACACGCTTTGAAGATCGGTCAGCGAATTGACGAGCCGATAAGCTGTAATCTGCGTGACGAGGCCGCTATTTGGCGGGACCGACCATGCGGCGTTACTGAGGAGTGTGCCCGGCGTAAAGCTCCCGCCGTATGCGCCCATATCGTAGAGCACGGTCACGATGCCTGTGCTTTTCGACCAGTCGACCGTGCCGCCGTTGATGACGCTGCCGCCGTTGTCGATGCCGGACGCGTCCGCGCGCAAGGTCAGATTGCCTGCACCATTGTTCGCTATCGTCGTGCCCGTCGTCACGGAGACGTTGCGGTACGCGGCAAGCGTGAGCGAAGCCGGACCGGACCAGCGCAGGCTCGACGCGACGCCCAGGTCGCCCGTTGCGCCGTTCGCGCCTGTGGTCGTGACATCGATCGACGTGCCCGCGTTCAGGCTGCGCTGCAACGTATGCGCGGCGGAGTCGTCGATCGTGAAGTCGGGCGTCGACAGATTCCACTGCCCCGCGTGAACCGATGCGTGCCTGCCGAAAGTGAGTTGTGCCGCTTGCGTGTCGACCGTTCCGCCGCTGCCATCCGCGTTGTTTGCGGTGATCTTGCCGAACTGCTCGACACGGCCGCCGTCGGCGACGAGCCAGACGTGGCCATCGCGGCTCGCGGTGCCCGTCGCGCGGATGCGCGTGCCGCTGCCCGCAAGCGCGTACACGTTGCCGTCGGCGGCCTGCAGGCTGACCTGCGCGGCGGTTATCCGCCCCTTGTTGACGACCGTGCCCTGACTGCCCGTCTGCACGAACACCTGCCTGCTGCCGGCCGAGTCCTGCAGCAGCACCTGCTCGCCGGCGGCCAGTTCCGCCGTGCCGTTGGGCGCTGCGACGGTGCCTGCGTTGATGACGTCGTGTCGCGCAATCAGGAATACATCGCCGCCGCCCGAACTGATCTTGCCGAGATTGATCACGGCTGCGTTCGAGTTGCCGGATAGCGTGAGCGAGCCGCTGCCCTGTATGAACGCGTCATTGCAGATGTCCAGCGTCGACGCGACGAAACGTCCGCCGGTGGTAATAACGCCCGATGGCCCGACGACGATGCCCTGTGGATTGACCACATAGACGCTGCCCGTCGCACCGAGCCTGCCGAGGATGGCAGAGGGCGAACCGCCCGTCACCCGGTTCAGCGTCGCGCCGGAGCCGTTGTCGAACGTCACGCTGTTGGTTTTGCCGATCGAAAAGCTGTTCCACTCGATTACGCCGCGCGTCGCGCCCGGTTGGGTAATCACGAGGCCGTTGCCCTGGCTTGCTATCGTGCCGGTGCCGGTCACGTATGTGCCGCCTCGTGGAAGGAGGCCAGCCGCGAGCGTCACGGGTGTCAGGGAAAGTCCAGTCAGCGAAATGCCGATGGCCAGCAAGAAGCCTGCGTTTGATTGCTGACGTCGCAGTGCGCGTCGCGCAGGCTGAGGTAGTTTGGGACGTGACATACACCCCCGCTTTTCCGCGTGCATGCGGAAGGGCTGCCGATGACCAGCAGAGTCGAGCGCAAAGGCAATGGTCGCCGCGTCTCAAGAATAGCTGTTGGCCCCTGCGTGCGCCTGCCGATGTCTCTGCGTTTTGCGCCTTATTGTCTGTGCGGTTGCGGCCGCTGTTTGTGTGGCGGCCTCACCTGATGCGTCCAGGAAATCAATGTGAAACTGTTAAAGGTCGCGAAAGGCCAGGGACCGGTTGCAGTGCGGAGCCGACGTCTGAACGTCTGTCCAAGGGGAGGGTTGAACGACGCTTGATGGCCGATTGGGTGACGTCGCCAACGGCCGCTTAGTGGCACTCCAGTTTGCGAAATTTGGATTTGGCCGACTGACCGGTTTGGAGAAAGTTGTCTGACCGGAATGGGTCGAGATGGAATGGACACCGCCCTCCCTCCGGGGAGGCGAGCGTGAGTTCGCTGATGCAGGACGCTGCCGTCGGGTTTCTCGATGCCCGCCACGGTCAGCAATTCGCCACATCCGGCTGCGGGTCGCGATTTGAGGTCTGCTTCTTGCTGCTCATTCTGCAAGGTCGGGAATCGCCCGGGTTCGAGGCGAATAGGGAGATAGGGTCATGAGGGCCGGGTCAGGGCAGCAAACATCATCTGCGCCACGCGCGGTCTACTACGCCCTGGCTTCCAATGTCGCTGTAGCCGCATGCAAATTCGCCGTCGCGCTCTATACCAACTCGGGGTCCGCACTCGCCGAAGCCGTCCACTCCAGTGCGGACTGCCTGAACCAGCTTGCCCTGCTCGTCGGCCATCGCGCGGCGCGCGCCCAGCCCGACGAGCAACATCCACTCGGGTTCGGTCGCGAGACCTATGTCTATGCAATGCTGGTGGCGATGCAGCTTTTCATCTTCGGCGGTGTTGCGTCGATCGCGATAGGCGGTTTTCGAGCAATCCATCACTCTCGGCTTGAACGTCCTCTGCTCGCGATTGGCGTATTGTGCGTGTCCGGCGTGATCGAGGCAGTCGCTCTCAGAGCCTCCATTCGCACGATCGAGCCCCGGCATCGCGCCAGGGGGCTGTTGAGCTGGTTCAGGGAAAGCGGCCGGCCTTCCGTGATGCTCGCGGTCAGCGAGGATGCCGCCGCGGTAACGGGAGTGTTCGTCTCCGTGATCGCAATCGGCGCTACCGTTCTCACCGGCAATCCGCTTTACGATGCGCTCGGCAGTGTCGGCGTCGGCATTGTGCTGATGGCCACGGCCCTGTTCTCGATGCGCGAGATCAAATCGCTTCTCGTCGGTGAATCGGCGCACCAGCGCGTACGCAATGAAATGCGCACGTGGCTGAGCGAGCGCAACGAAGTTCGCCGCATCGTCAGTCTGATCGCATTGAAATGGTCGGAGGACCTGGTGATTGCGATTCAGGCTGAACTCGAACCACACGACAGTGCAAGCGATATGGTGCGCACGATCGACCGAATCGAGAACGACCTGAAGACGCGTTTTCCAGCCGCACGATGGATATTCTTCGAGCCCGAACTGCGAGAACATGGCCGCGCCCCGATCTAGCAATGATGCGGAGCGCCGGCGACACGTGGCGCGCCGCTTGCTTCGTTCACAGACGCAGGCGAGATTCGGGGTGGTTTTCCCCAAATTGGGGCCGCGATGGACGTTCGAGCTTCGGAGTCGTGCGATCTGCAAGATCGCGAACAGGCAATGAGACTGAGCTGGGAAGAGTCGGCATCCCGCTTGCGGCACCGAGCGGGATACGGCCGAGGTGACAATGAATAGCGTGCAGTGCGAGTACGACGATTGCATGGTGCTGATCCGCGCACTGCGCAACTGGATTGACCGCTACTGCCCCGCCGACTGCGCGCGGGTCAAGGCCGAGATCAGGCAGCTCATCGACATGGTGGAACGGGCCGGACCGCGCGACGCGATGTTTCACGGTCGTCTCGATGCGGCCCGCTCGCTGATCGTGCTCGGGCGACTGTCGGACGCGCTGGACTGTGTCGATACGCTACTGCGGGTCGTGCAACAAACCGAGCGCAGCCCAACGCGCCGGCCGATTACCGCTCGCGGCTGGCGCCCGTAGAACACGCTAAGGCTTGACGAATCTCAGCGTCATGCGATCCGATTCACCGATTGCGGCGTAGCGCGAGCGGTCGACGTCACCGCCCGCGTAGCCCGGCGGCAGCGACCATACGCCATGCGGATAATCTTTCGTATCTCGCGCGTTCGCGTTGATTTCGCTGCGTTGCGCGAGCACGAAGCCGGCCGCCTGTGCCCGTTCAATCACGAAAGCTTCAGTCACATATCCGGTATCGATCATCTGCTGTACCGTCGAGCCGGGCCGGGCGCGATGTTCTTCCACGCCAAGTTCGCCCCCGTGCTTCAGCGCGTCATGGAACGCACGCAGATTGGCATCGAGCTGCCCATCCTTGATCCAGTTGTGAATGTTGCGAAAAGTGAGCACGCGATCGAACCGCTCGTGTGCATCGAAGCCGAAAAACTGGCCCGCGTGCAATGTGCCGACCACGACGTTTCCGTAGATCGCGGGGGCGCCCGCGAGCTTACGCAAATACTCTGCATCGATTGACTGGTCTTCCGCGGCCAGCTCCGCGGACGTGCTCAGATATTGCGCTTCGTACAGGTGACCCGCGTCGTGCAGATAGGGCGCCAGAATGTCCGTGTACCACCCGCCGCCCGGCGCGATCTCCAGCACGGTTTGCGTCGGACTCAGATCGAAGAAGCGCAACGTCTGCGCCGGGTGACGATAGACGTCGCGCGCCCGGGCAGTCTGACTGCGTTGTGGATTGGCGACCGCCTGGTCGAGCGCCTTCGCATCGGAAGCTTGCGAAGGCGTGACATGACCGGTCGGCTGTGAGGAGGAAGCGCATCCGGCCATGATCGTCGCGATCACCGTCATCGCGAAACGGACAGCACGACGCTTCGAATATTCCGCCAGGGTCGAGCGCACGAGAATCGGTTTCATAGGCACCACGCGGAGTTGACATGGCACACACGATACCCGCTCCTTCAAAGTTCGTGTTTGCCGCACTGCTGGCCGGTGCATCGATCTCCGCGCAGGCCGTCGCGCCGGCAAGGACCCAGTCCTCGAGCCCGCGTGTCAGACGACCGTGACGAGCGACTCTCTGGACGCATCGCGTACGGTCCGGAAATTCCTTATTTCATGCTCGGCCGCGTCGGCCTGTTCGTTCAATATCTCGTTCGGGTCATCGCCGCGATTGCGCAGGTTCCCCAGAAAACTGGAAAACGGGACCCTCAGCCAGTCGCGCCCGCTGCTCGTATTTCTCGTCCTGCCCCAGATATCGCTGGATCGCCTCATGGAGGCCGACGTCGATCGAACTCATCCTGCCTCGCGCAATGACTTTAGACCGGAAAACCTACCGGGATCAGATAGACGACGGTCTGGCCGTGAGGCAGGCCGAGCTTGCGCGCCGCCGGCGCTCCGTCGACGGCGCCCACGGTCACCGCGACGAGCCCAAGCGTAACGACCTGGAGCAGCATGTTCTGGGTCGCGTGCGCGACCTCGAGATCGGCATACAGATTCGCTCTCCCGCCATACCTCGCGGTCAGCCGACTGGGGTCGGCGGCCACCACGAGCAAGGCCGGGGCCGCCTCGACGGACGCCTGGTTGACCGCCAGTGCTCTCAGCTCGGGGCGCAGGTCGTGGGTCGCCCGCGTCTCGGCCCGGTGGCCATCAGGCAGATAGTGCATCACCTCCGTGGGGGCGACCACGTAAAGTTCGAGCGCGTACAAAGCGCCGGCCGCCGGAGCCGCGCGCTTGCCGTCCGAGCTGGTGATACCCTGCCCGGCCCATAGCAGTTGGCCAATGGCCTCGACCGGCAGCGGCTTTGGCGCGAATCTGCGCACGGACCTGCGCTTCTCGATGGCTTCTTCGAGGGACATCGTGCCTTTGAGGTTGGGCTTGGGCAGATCGATCTGACCGGTGAATTTCGCCTGGCTTGCCTGCGCCAGGCCGGTAGAACCCTCGGCGAGCGCGCCTGCGGCCAGCGCAACCAACAGTTCACGGCGTTTCATCGGCACCTCCATCAGCAAAAAAGCAGGCTGGCATATAGAGGTGCCACGAACAGGATGCGCCTCGCGAGCATCCACGCGGGGCCGTGAAGTAACGTAACCTGTCCAGAAAGTGGCTCATGCGCGTTCTGCCTCTACAGATCAGGCCGGTGCAAGCTCAAAGCGATGCCCGGCACGGAAGCACCTAAACGCCAACTGGCATAGTGACAGGTACGGTGTCTGCCTCAATCGGACTTTGGTCCTACGAACGCCGCCCGCGGGTGGTGTAGGGTTGTCACGCGCAACCGACAGGAGATCAATCATGTGCCGCTGGCTCGCTTATACCGGCAATCCGCTTCAACTCGAAACCGTGCTGTTCAATGCCCGGCATTCGCTGATCGATCAGAGCATGCATTCCCGGCTCGGCGCCACCACCACCAATGGCGACGGTTTCGGGATCGGCTGGTATGGACATCCCACTGACATTCCGTTTCGCTACCGCTGCATCCAGCCCGCGTGGAGCGACCGCAATCTACGCGAGGCCGCGCGGGCAATCCACTCGCCGCTGTTCGTCGCGCACGTGCGCGCGGCGACCGACACGCCGTCGCAGGAAACCAACTGTCATCCGTTCCGCCACGGCCGCTGGCTGTTCGCGCACAACGGCCTGGTGCGCAACTATCCCGCGGTGCGCCGCGACCTGATGGTGAAGATCGACCCCGATCTGTTCCCGTCCATCGAAGGCTCGACCGATTCCGAGGTGCTGTTTTTTCTCGCGCTGACCTTCGGGCTGGAGCTCGCGCCCGTCACCGCGCTCGAACGGATGGTCGGCTTCGTCGAAGCCACCGGCCGCCGGCATGGCGTGGACGAACCGCTGAACATGACCGTGTGCGCGACCGACGGCGAGCAGATCATCGCGGTCCGCTATTCGAGCGAAGGACAGTCGCGCTCGCTGTTTCACAGCACGTCGTTCCGTCATCTGCGCGAGTTGTATCCCGACGACGAGCGCATCAAGACCGCCGGCGAGAATGCGTTCCTCGTGTTGTCCGAGCCGCTCGCGGACTTGCCGGGCTTTTGGGAGGAAATTCCCGAGAGCACGGCGGTGGTCGCGCGCGGCGGCGAGATTGGGCAGTATGCGTTCAAGCCGCGACTGGACTGAGCCGCGCCAAGCCAATCGTGCTCGAAGACTTGCCTTACGCGATCGACGAGATCCAGTTGCGGACGAAGCCTCTTGCGCACCATGAGTGACGGTGTCCGCCGGCGCGGCCCAAAGTTCGTTACTCCCGTTTAGAAACCCGCATTTCCGCGCACTGTCAGCGGAGGCGCCTTGCGCATCTTCGCCGGTGCGCCCGTCGAGCGCGTCCATGATGTGCAGCCGATTCCTATGCCCGCCTCCCGAAGCCGCGCGACGCTGGCACGAACGCCCGGGCCCGCGACTTGCTAAATGTTGCCGCGAGGTGACACATATATGAACGACGAAAAATTGATCGAGCCGGAATCCGCCGTACGCGATTCCGTGGAGCGATCCTGGATCAGACGCCTGGGCCCTGGCCTGATCACGGGCGCCGCGGACGACGATCCGTCAGGAATCGGCACCTATTCGCAGGCCGGCGCGCAGTTCGGATTCAACCTTCTTTGGGTGATCCTGATCACGTATCCATTGATGACCGCAATACAACTGGTGAGCGCTCAGATTGGCCGGGTAACCGGCAAGGGCCTCGCGTCCAACATACGCGCGCATTATCCGGCGTGGCTGCTGTACGGCGCGGTCGCCCTGCTCGTCATGGCAAACGTGATCAACATCGCCGCCGATCTGTCGGCGATGGGCGCCGCGGCCGGATTGCTGCTGCCGGGTCCGCAGCACCTTTATGTCGTCGGCCTCGGGACGCTCTGCGTCGTTCTGCAGATTTTTGTCCCCTACGACAGTTATGCGCGCATTCTGAAGTGGACCGCCCTCTCGCTTCTCGCGTACGTCGCGGTCGCATTCATCGTTCCGATCCCCTGGGGTGAAGTCGCGCGCGCCGTTGTGTTGCCGCGCATCTCGCTGACGTCGGACTATCTGACCATGGTCGTCGCGGTGCTGGGCACGACGATCAGTCCGTACCTGTTCTTCTGGCAGGCGTCGCAGGAAGTCGAAGAAATGCGCTCGGCACCGGAACAGGCGCCGTTGCGCCGCGTACCGCACCAGGCGCCCGCGCAGTTGCGAAGGATCCGTTTCGATACGTGGGTTGGCATGGGGGTGTCCAACTTCATTGCATTCTTCATCATGTTGACGGCGGCGGCTACGCTGCATCTGCATCACATCGACGTGAAAACCTCGGCCGATGCCGCGCGCGCGCTCGAGCCGTTTGCCGGGCGCTTCGCTTACGTCCTGTTTGCGCTCGGCATCATCGGAACCGGCCTGCTCGCGCTGCCGGTCCTCGCCGGCTCGGCCGCCTACGCCGCCGCGGGCAGCTTTCGCTGGCGCAGCAGTCTCGCGTTGCATCTGACACTCGCGCGTGAATTCTATGCGGTGATCGCACTGGCCATCCTGGGTGGTGTGGCCATCACCTTCATGCATTTCGACCCGATCCGCGCGCTGTACTGGAGCGCGGTGATCAATGGCGTTACCGCGGTGCCGATCATGGTCATCATGATGCTGATGGCGCGAAGCCGGCGGGTCATGGGACAGTTCGCCGTCAAGGGCGTGCTGGCCTGGGGAGGATGGCTCGCAACGCTCGCGATGGCGCTGGCGGCTGTGGGCGTGTTCGTGCCGTCGTAACAGACGCGTGCCATAGCGAACCCGGCTTTCGCACGGAACAGCGGTGCGCCGCAATTCGGGCCGCACGGGTCGCGCAGCGGCAAGCGGATCTGAACTTCCCCGTTTCAGGTTCGTCTGAACGGTGCATCCGGCCCGCGCCAGCGCCGTCACATGCTGACGGTTTGCCGACAACAGCGTGGCCGCTCCCGTTCGACGATCAAGGAGGATTGCAAATGCCGAAAAAGCGTTCAGACGAATCGTCAGCCGCACGCGGCAACCGCAGCGACAGGATTCTCGCCGCGCCCGTTTTCTCGCAGCCACAACCCACGCCGGACCCGCAAACTTTCGTGGTCAGGCACGCATCCGATGCCGCAGCCTACAAGGTCATCGACGAACTGAACCGCGAGCACAAGCTGAAGGCGCTGCCGTTTCCGCCACCGCGCGGCGGCACCGAGCCCCGGCTGACGTTTGCGGAGGTGGTGGACAACAACCAGAAGCTCCTCGATACGATCAGCGCGAATGGACAGATCGTCTTTCACGCCACCGGCGATTGCGGCAGTACGAAAGGTCCGGCCACCCAGAATGAAGTTTCGGACAAGATGGTCAGCGACTTCGACGAAGCCGATCCCGCCGAGGTGCCGCAATTCAACTTCCTGCTGGGCGACATCGTCTACAGCTTTGGCGAAGCGCAGTACTACTACGATCAGTTCTACGAGCCGTACCGCAACTATCATGCGCCGATTCTCGCCGCTGCCGGCAATCACGACGGAATGGTTTCGCCGTCGCAGCATGAAAAGAGCCTGCAGGCGTTTCTGAGGAACTTCTGCTCCGACTGCTTCCAGGTCTCTCCCGATGCGGGCAATCTCTCACGGACGACGCAAATTCAGCCAGGCGTTTTCTTCACGTTCGAGGCGCCGTTCGTGCGCATCATTGCGTTGTACAGCAATACGCTCGAGGACCCAGGCGTGATCGCGGACCGTCACATCGGCAACAGCCAGCTGAAGTTCCTGAAAGCGGCGTTATTGCGGGTGAAGAAAGAGAACTATCGAGGCGCCCTGCTTTTCGCGCATCACCATCCGCCCTATGTGGCGCGCGGCCGTCATGGCTGGAGTGTCGAGATGCAAAAGCAGATCGATACAGTTTGCAATGAGGTCGGTATCTGGCCGCATGCCGACCTCGCGGGACACGCGCACAACTATCAGCGCTTTACGCGAACCCGCTCCGATGGCACCCACATCCCTTACATCGTTTGCGGGAACGGCGGTCATGCCGTGCAGCGACTCACCACCAACGGACAGCCGCCCCTTCGCGCGCCGCAACTGATCCAGGCTGCGTCGAAAGACACGGATGCCGTGGTCCTCGAAAGCTACGACGACCGCAACTTCGGCTATTTACGGCTCGTCGCCAACGCGAGGCAACTGCGTATCGAATACCATCCCGCCGTTGACGGACCCAACACGAAAACCCCCGACGATCAGGTGACCATCGATCTGGCCACCCGGCAGGTCGCTCACTACGTGGCTCGCGACTCGGGAGTACCCGCTCTTGCGGAGCGCATTCGTCAGTTCGCGCAGGTCAAGCCCCATCAGGGCTGATGGGTGCGCAACCGCCCCGAACTCATGCGAACCACGGTTCCCGCTCGTTTCCCCGCATTAAAGTTTTGTGAATCCCTACCGTAATAATAAAAGTGAGGCGGCTCGCAGCGTTCGAGCCGTCGCTCAACCCGGTAGTCGGAGAACAGCGTGAGATTCAAAGCGGCTGCGCGTCCTAAAAAAAGCAACCCGATCGAGACCCGGGTCGATAGCGATGCGCACGTCAATGGCTGGTCAGCTCGCAACCAGCAGTTTCTTTCCTATTTCCTGTCGCGGTATGGTCAACGCAGGACCATACCGCTGACAAGTTTCTGCATTGCCGTCGTTGCCGGCGTTGGCATCGGCGCTCTTGTGCATCAAGCAGTCAGCGAAGCGGCGGCTACGCTGCGTGTCTCATTGTCGATGGTATCGGGCGTCGCCGGTCTCGCGATCGTTCGTCGCAAACTCGGCCTCGATTACGCGCGGCAAAGCGCCGCCACCGCACTGGCGAGCGGGCTTCTGCACGCGAATCGCGACTGCCTGAAGGTGCTCGCTACCGACGGAAAAATGCTGCGGGTGTCAGAGCATGGCGCGATGTTGATGGAAGCGGAGTCACCGGAGCAACTATCCGGCGCGGACTGGCTCGCTTTCTGGACCGGCGAGGACCGCACGGCCGCCGAGAAGGCTTTGGCGGGCGCCGTTTCCGGCAAGAGCACATCGTTCACTGGAAGCTGCGCGACGACGAGGGGGCGTACCAGGTGGTGGAACTCCACGCTCACGCCAGTGACGGGTGACGACGGTGCGGTGAGCGCGCTGCTTTGTGCTTCAGAGGACGTCACCCAGCAATCCGAGTTGTTGAAGACACTGCGCGAACGCGATGAATTGATGCATGAAATGGAGTTGCATGTCCGGCTCGTGTTCTATTCGTATAGCTCGCATTTTGAACACTGTCATCATGTCAGCGCAGGTGTCGAAAGCGTGTTCGGCATTACGCCTCAAGAGCTTGGCAACAGGCCTTCCGCGTGGCTCGATCTCGTGGTGCCGGACGATCTGGAGCCATTGCTCGCCGAGATGAACCGCGTCGCGTCCGAGGTGGCGGAAGGTCGCTTCGAATACCGCATCCGCCGTCCGGATGGTTGCCTGCGCTGGATCAGAAGCACGGCCTATCCCGTGTGCGATGGCTCCGCGAACGTGGTGCGCATCGTCGGTGTCAGCGAGGACATCACGCTGGAACAGGAACGCCTCGCGGCGCTCGATCATCTGGCCCACACCGATGGCCTGACAGGTTTGGCTAACCGGGGCGCGCTGATCCGCCAGATGAAGACGCTTTGCAGGCAGAACGTCGCCTTCGGTCTGATGTTCGTCGATCTCGACCGATTCAAGGTCCTGAACGATACGCTGGGCCATACGGCCGCTGACCGTCTGTTGCAGGACATCGCCAAAGTCATTCAGGGAGCCCTGCCGCCGGATGCCTGTGTAGCGCGCCTCGGCGGAGACGAGTTCGCGGTGATCGTCAGGGGCGAGAGCGACAAGGCCACGTTGGCGAGCCTGGCGCAGTCTCTGCTGAACCTGTTTTCAAGCGACGTTCGAAAAGACCACGCCGCGCCATTCGTCACGGCGTCGATCGGCATATCGATCTTTCCCGAGCACGGCCGCGATCACGAGGCGCTGCTGACGAGCGCGGATATCGCGATGTATGCGGCGAAAAAAGGCGGTCGCAACGGCTTCCGGTTCGCCGACGAAGCATCCAGCGATGTGCTCGGCGATTTCGAACTGGAGTGCAATCTGCCCACGGCGCTGGCGTCGAACCAATTCGTGCTGCATTTCCAGGGTATTCATGAGCCAGCCTCTCTGGCGGTGAAAGGCGTCGAAGCACTGGTTCGATGGAATCATCCAGCACGCGGCCTGGTGGGTCCGGGCAGATTCATTCCGATCCTCGAAGAAAGCGGGTTCATCGTCGAAGTCGGGGCATGGGTCGTGGACGCCGCCCTCGCTCAACTGGCCGTCTGGCAGGCCGCCGGAAGGAAAGAGCTGTCCATGTCGGTGAACGTGTCCGCGCGTCAGCTCAGAGATGACTCGCTTGTCGCGATAGTCGATCAGGCGCTACGAAAACATCGGGTGCCGCCGCACTGCCTCCAGATCGAACTGACAGAAAGCGCGTTGATGGAAAACCCCTCACTCGTGCAGACAACGCTGATGGCGCTCAAGCGCCTTGGCGTGCGCATCGCCATCGACGACTTTGGAACGGCGTACTCGAGCCTGCGTTATCTGGCCGATTTTTCGCCGGACATCGTCAAGATCGACCGCTCGTTTACGGCCCGGCTGGGCCGCGACGCGGCGGCCGCCTCGATCGTTCGGGGCATCATTCAGATGTCGCACGAACTCGGCATCAAAGTGACGGCCGAAGGTGTCGAAACGAATCAACAGTTGCATGCGCTGCGCGACGCAGGCTGCGACTACGTGCAAGGGTTCTTTTTGACGAACCCGATGAATGCGGAGAATCTGGTTCAGTGCGAAAGCTTCGTGCCTTTGTCCGCAGCGGGAGCAACCAGCTACTGCTCCAACTGACGAACAGCTCCGCGACGACCGCGCGCAATTAGCGATTGCCGGCCTCGACCTATATACGATGACGCAGGCCTCTCCATCGGCGCTGCGGGCTAACTGGATGAATCGACATCGTGCCGGAATCGACCGCGTTGCGCGGGGTCGGTGATGCAGTCCTCGACCCGCTGGACGAACTCGTCGAAATTCGCTGCGTGCCGCGCCTCGCGACTGGCGATCATCTTCGCGATCGGGCCCAGATAGACGGCCAGTTTTACGGCGACGGCATCGATGCTGGCCTGATCGATCGCACTGTCTGTTGACGTGCCCGCGGCGCTCGCGGGCGATACAGCCGATACCTTTGCGGCAGCCGTCGCGACGCGTGAGCCCGGCGATGACGAGGTCATCATCGACATATCGGGCAAGCCAGCCGTCAGCCGCGCGAAGGCCTGCTCGAATTCAAGCCGCGCCGTGTCCGGCAACGCCGCCGCCAGCTGCGCGCCGAGCGTCGGCAGGTCGTTCGTCTGGGTGGCCGCGCGTCGCACCAGAAGGCTCGCGAGCGGGCCCATCTGGGTCGCGAGTTGGCGTTCGATGCGCGCGAGCATCTCAGGCGGCCAACTCGGCGGCGCCGAGGGCAGGGGCACAGGTGCGGGGCCGACGCCCGTCGCATGCGCTGGCAAGGAAGCGGACGCGGACCAATACGCGGACGGCGTCACGATAGTCCGGTCATCGTCGCCCGCCGCCGGTGAGACGGCCAACGACCTCAAGCTCGCGAGCCATTCCGCAGCCGAACCGAAGCGGTCGTCCGGCCGCCTCGCGAGTGCTTTCGCGACCATCGCGTCGAACGCCGGCGGCAACGCGGAGACGATTTCCGACGGCCGGGCCGGCGCATCTTTGATGATCTTCTGCCTGATCGTGGCCGGCGAGCCGACGAACGGCTGGCGGCCGGTCAGCATCCGGTACAGCACGACGCCGGCCGAGAACAGGTCCGCGCGGGCATCGACCGATTCGCCCTCGAACTGCTCGGGCGACATGTAGCTCGGCGTACCGATCATCCACCCGGACGAGGTTGCGGATGAGCCGATGCGCGCGACGCCAAAATCGGCGACCTTCAGAAGCCCCGCCGCCGTGACGAGCAGATTTGCTGGCTTGATATCGCGGTGCACGACGCCGGCCTCATGCGCATACGCGAGCGCGGCGAGCAGTTGCGCGAGCCAGTGGAAAGCGTCCGACAGCGGCAACGCGTGGCCCGGCACCAGCAATGTATCGAGGCCATGCCCGGCGACGTACTCCATCACGATATAAGCCGTATCGCCGTCTTCGCCGAAATCGTGGACCGTGACGATGTTCGGATGCGCGAGCCGACCGGCCGCGCGTGCCTCGTTGCGAAAACGCAGCAGCATGTCGCCACTCGTGTCCTCGCCGGCGAGCAGTTCGCGACGCACGGTTTTCAGCGCCACCGGTCTTTCCAGGTGCGGGTCGAACGCGAGATAGACGACGCCCATGGCGCCCCTCCCCAGCACGCGGTCGATGCGGTACTTGCCAATGCGCGTAGGGGTTGCTTCGTTGCTCATTCGGGTTCCGGTCGAGGGGCGCCTGGCCGATCACGCCAGCTTACGCCCCCAGCATCCGCAGCGCTTCGACGAGACTCGTTTTCATGCGGTTGAACGAGACCGCGAGCGAGGCGATTTCGTCGCCGCCGCGCGTCGAAAACGATGCGGTGTCGAGCTTGCCGAGACTGACTTCGTCGGCCGCGCGCGACAAAGCCTTGAGCCGCTTCGTCACGAGGAAATGCACCATCAGGTTCAGCGCGATCAGCACGCATCCGAACACCGCGGCGAACGACAGCATGAACGTGCGCCAGACCCTGTGCGCCTGTCCCAGCGGCAGCGACATCGGCACGGACACGACCTGCGCGCCGATCGTCTCATGCAGGGGCCAGTTGAAGCCGTTCGCCGGCCCATATTTGTCGATCATCGTGCGCGGCGCCGCGCTGGGCGTGCTGTGGCATTCGAGGCACGCGGCCGAGTCGATGCGGGTGGGCCGCGCGATGTAAAGGCTGGGGCCCGACGGCGTCGCGCGTTCGCCAATCAGTTCGGGCAATTCGGGGTGGTCATGCAGGCGCCGGATCACATCGGTCTCCCAGTCCGTGGCGCGGTCGCGCGGGTTGGTCGGATCGAGCATCGCGCTCTTGTACGAGAAGCCCGGAAACTTCTTCTGGATCGCGAGCAGGCTCTCGACGGCGGAATACGCGGGAATCGACTGCGGGACGAATGCGTATTTGATCTGCGTGGCAAGCAGCGGCGTCACCTGATCGGACGTGTAGTTTTGCGCTGCGGTAGCGGCTTCGATCATCAGGCTCGCGTCGCGCACGGTTGTCTGCACCGCGTTTTCCTGCAACACCCGATCGGCCACGAAACCCGTCGCGGCGAATCCCGCGGCGAACACGACGAGGAAGGCGAGATTGAATTTCAGAGTCAACGACAGGTTCATGGACGCTCCACGCGAATGGTTGCAAGGGAGTCAACGCCTTGGTGGTGCATGGTATGTCAATGCGCGTCGTCGGCGTCGTCCGGCGTGGGTTTGTCCCGGTACAACGATCCGGCGCCGGATTCCGGACGCGCTAGCGGCGGCGCTTGCGCGGGCCTTTTGTGTGGCTCGCTCGCCGGGCGTGGCGGCGGCGGATGCAAAATCGGCCGCCATTCCGGCAGAACGTCCAGATGGGTGTCGACCTGCGCGCGGAAGGCCGCAGTCTTCAGGCGCGGCACAAAGCGTTTGACGAAGGTGGCACGCTCGCTGACGCTGCTCGTGAGCCAGTCGGAGACGTCGGCGTAATCGACGGCGCGCAGTGGCGCGGCAAGTTCGTGCCTGCTCGCGAGCCGTCCCGCCACCCCGACCAGCGGGTCCCGAAAGCCCGGCGGCATCGTGCCGATGAACTCCGTCGATGGCCGCGCTTGCGCGCGCAGGGGCCCGTCGGCACGTCGCTCGAGGTACTGGCCCGCGTGCAGAATTTGCCTGGGCGCCTGGGCAGGGGCGCGAACGACGACGATCGCGTCATCTCCGGACTCCGCGAAGATTGCGGCGCGCTCGCCGGTGGTCATCGCGACGACCGACCACGGACCATTGCCTGAAGGTTTGATGTCGAGGCCGTGAAGCTCGATCGACAGCGGCGGTTGCGCGCCTGCGCTCACGTTGCAGCCAACCTTGAGCCAGCCGCTCAGCATCGTGATTCGCAGCGGCCCCGCCGCGGCGTTTTGCGGCGCCGACGGCGTTTTGAGCAGAATTTGCGTTTGCGGCCCGAGCGCGATCAGCGTCCCCGCCCCGTCTTCGAGCTGCGCGGATTTGCCGGCGTCGGTTTCGATGATGTCGTCGTCGCGCAGCCTGGCGCCTTCGCCCGTCCGATACAGCGAGGCGCCGCGAATCACCGACACCGGACTCTCGGCGAACGAGACGACGACGTCCGCGTGGGCGAGCGGCACAGCCGACGCAAACAGCGCCAGCGCGCCGCCCGCGCGTGCGCGCAGGAAGGCTGACGCCAGCATGACGAGGAAACGGCGAGCGGATGGCATCATCGGGGTCCGTTACGTCGGTGTCTGCGGTACTGTTTATCGTAGACGGTCCGATTCGTCGAGGGGTTAACCGACGAAGGCCGACACACGGCGTATTTCCCAATCGCGGCGCGCGGCTTTCAAAAAGACGCGCATAGCGTTGTTTTTTGCGGACCGCCGCGCTTGCCTCAATTCCCAAACGTCGCCAGCTTGAACGTGCACGCAGTGGCCCCCGGCATCAGAAGCCCCTGCTCCACGCCAACGGGCACCTGACTATTGCCCGGCCCGTACAGCCAGTAGGTGAAGTAAAGCGCTCCCGCATGGCTGACCGCCAGTCGTTCCAACGCCCGGAACGGCCCCGAATTGATCTTGCCCAGCTGCGGCACGAGGTTGATATCGGTCGAACCGCCGAGCGTGTGCGGAATGGCGTGCCCCCGGTGATAGGTCCCGCCGTTGGCGAGCGGATGTCCGCGCATCCGCGTCGCGATTTCCTTGCGCGCCACCGTACTCTTTCCCTGACTGATTCCCCACGCTGCAATGAGGCGCTCGGTCGTCATATCGAACAGATATGAAAACTGGCCCACGGAAGTTTCGAGCAATTCGCACGATGCCACGCGCCGAACATAATCATCAGCCCACAGGGCGACCAGCAGCGGGGCCACCTCGTCGCTAAACGCAGCGGTCGCATGCGCGTGCGACAGGCGCGGCAAAATGCGGTTGAGTTCTGCGTAATCCGTCATGCGTCACCTCGACAGCGTGTGTCGCGCGGTTCGCGCGACTCGCTTCGTCCTTGCTATCCGCCCGCTCTCGCGACCGCCTCCTGCAAGCGCCGCCGCACCTTGCCGACATCGACGCCGCCAGGTCCCGGCGTGTCGATGATCGGCATATAGCGCGCGGGCGTATGCAGCAAATAGGCCTGCATCTCATCGATCACGATCCGGTCGCTCGGGTCGTAGCCGAGATTCTCCAGTTGCCGGGTCAACTCCGCGCGCTCCTCGAAGCTCAATACCTGCCACCAGAACGCGCGGCACGCATGTGCGTAGGCGCCGTCCGAAAAGTACTGCCAATGGCCCAATTCGTGACTGAGGATCGCGGCCCTGACCGTGGCGTCGATCGTTTCGCCGCCTGGCGCGCGACCCAGCCCGGGAATGGTGATCAGAAAATCGTGTGCGCTCGCCGCTTTCCAGATGCCCTGCTCCTCGCGAATCAAACGCCATCGCACGAGAATCGTCTGCAACATGCGCTCGCCCTGGTTCAGCACCACGCCCTGCTCGCGCGCGAGTTCGAAAAAATGCGTCAACTCCTCCGTGCTGAAGTTGTTGCCCGCCGTCAGCCCGGCGGGGTCGGTGCCAAAGCGCCGCGCGTGAGCCGCGATGGCCGTCGCCGACACCACGCGGTCGCGCGGCATATCGCGGCGTTCGAGCAATGCCACCACGCGCGTGAACATCGCGCCCTGTTGCTCGAGGCTGGCCGCCTGCATCACATGGAGGCCTGGTTGGTCCGTCACGGTGAACAGTTGCAGGCGCGCGTCGGGGGCCAACGCGGCGGCGAGCCGGGCAAGCGGCAAGCGCACCGCTCCGGTGTCGTCGTCGACGGCCGCGGGTCTGTCGGCGGCGTTGTTCGAGTCCTGCGGACCCGCGGCGAGCGCGATCGTGGCGACGCACGCGAACAGCAGCGCCACACCCCTCGCCACGTCGCAATACACGCGATAACGTGTCATCGGCGGCAACCTCGAAAGCGCCTAATCCGTGACCGTGACGATCGTCACCCGACGGTTCTCGGGCGCCGTCGGATTGCGCTTGTTCAACGGATCGGAAGAACCTTTGCCGAGCGACGATAGCCGCTCCGCCGAGATACCGTCTTTCTGCGTCAGATATTCGACCACCGCGGCCGCACGGTCTTCGGAGAGCTTCATGTTGGCATCGGGCGACCCGCGAGGATCGGCATGCCCTTCGACGCGAAACCGGTACGCCGCGAGTTTCTCCGACTGCAATGCACCGGCGACCTTGTCGAGCGCGGCCTTCGCGCTGTCGGTGAGCGTGGCCGAATTGGTGGCGAACGTGATCAGGATTTGCGCGGCGGGTTTTCTCGCGGGCGCGGGGCGCGGCGCGGCGGACGGCGGCTTGTTCGACAGCACGAAGCCGCGCGTCACGACGTTCTCGCCCGACTCGCCCGACTGGTCGGGCTCGAGCGCGCGCGTCACCGACTGCTCGTTGATGTCCTGCTCGTTCAGGACCGGTTCGGCTGCGCGCGTGGCGGTGCACAGCAATGCGAGCAAGCACAGCGTGGCGGACAGAACGCCGCCCGGAATGCGTCGTGCGGAAGACGGATGGGTCAGGCGTGACATACGGCGATCTCCGCAGAATGGAGTTGCGGTGAGGCCGCCAGCGCCCCTTTACGGACCGTCGGCGAACACCGGCGCGAACCGGCGTATGACAGCCTCATCCTTTAAAGACGAATGATGGGAAGTCAATTTGAAACGCTTACCCTTACCCGCGGCGGCGACGTCAGTGATGCCGTTGCTGTGCGTCCGGGTTCGCAATTACGTCGATCACCGAATCCCACTCTTGCGTGCCGACGTCGAGCAGACTCGCGAACTGCAAGCCGGTCGTCGTGCCCGCGGAAACTCTCGCCGAAGCCGGCACGGCCGGCGATCCGTCGCTCCACCAGACCGCGTGTCCCATGGCGACGGTCTGTTCGAGCAAGGCGGCGAATCCGCCGTCGGCTGCATCAGGTACGGCGAGCCGCCACGGCGTCGATGCGCGATCCCCATTGAACAGGCTCTCGGCTCGCAACGCCGCGTCGAAAGCATCGAGGGCGAATTCCTGCGTCAGTGTCGACAATGCGAGCGCCACCAAGCGGTCATACCATCCTTGCGCATCGGCCAGTCGCCGTGCGAGTTCGGCGCCGTCGATCGCCTCAGCGATCGTGAACGGAAAATAGCGCCCCACACGGTCCACGCCCGGCGTCAGAACGCCCGCCCACGCGCTCGGGCCATACAGACCCGCGCCCAGCACGAAACACCACACCGGGGCATTCAGATACAGTTCCAGCCACTGCGCGCCAAAGCGCTGCCGCGAGAGCAACATGCCTTCCTGCAAGCGCTCGTCCCAACGCGTGACGAACTCGACTGGCAAGCGCCGTCCCACGAAGTCGCCATGCGTGCGCACCTTGCCGAAGAAGCCGGGCCCGGATGTCGGCTCCGGCGCAAGCTCGCCGCTCATAGCCGATCCGGACAGCGAAACTGTTCGAGCATGGCACGGCGAAACGGATTCACGATGCTGCTGGCTGCCAGTTCGAACTCCGCGCGCCGGCCATCCGAGTCGAAGCTCAGGCGAAAGCGGTCGGGTTGCGCGGTGGGTTGCAGACGCGCATCGTCCATCAGATGCAGCAGTGCCCACGGTCCGTCGGCGCGCGCCGCCGGTGCGCTGCCCGCCGGCGTGAACTCGACGTGGGCCTGGCCGGTGCCCTTGCCGCTCGGCCACTGGAACACCATCGATTGCGGCGCGTCGGGTTTGACGACCATTTGCTGCCCATCGATGTCGAGCGTGAACTGGGTAATCGATGGATCGATGGTGAGCGGCTTCACCGTGAAGCGCACCGACACGTCTCGGCCGCCGGCCCGGAAGAACGCGTCGCGGATCTGCGCGGCGCGCTGGAACTGGCCGAGCACGTCGACGGGGATGCCGAGCGTATCGACGCCGCTGCGCCATTTCCACTGCGGTCCCGACATGTCGACCATCGTTGCCAGATTCTTCTGGAAGAAATCGTCGATCAGGCCGCCTGGGCTCAGCAGCCTGCCGAAATCGTCGGGCGCGACGTCGCGCGTCGAGCCGCGCACGAGAGGATAGCGACCGTCGAGCGCCTGCCGGCACAACTGCGCGACGTTCGCCTGCCACAACGCGTTCAGGCGCGCCCGCTCGCCGCCCACCATCAGCGACCCCGCCCCGCTCGCGACGCTGGTGGCCACCGTCGCAAGCGGCGGCGGCGCCCCCTGGGCCACCAGCTTGAGCTTGTTCAACGCATCGCCGGGCGGCGGCGGCAAGCCCTGACGGCGCGCCGAGTCCGCGGCCTCCAGATAGGTCGCGGCGTCCTTCAGCGCGGCGAGTTGCGCGTCCAGCGGAGCCGGGCCCGGTGCGCCGGGTTTGCCGGCCAGTTCGTGCAGCGCCTGGAAATGCGCGTCGACCGGATTGAGTTCGGCCGGCGCGGGCGCTGCCGCGTCTTCCGGCTGGTTGCCGAGCGCGCTCTCGAGGCGCTTTTTGGCCGCATCGAGCTTGTTGGTCAACGCGGCAACGCCCTGCTCCGTCAGCGAGCCGCCCGTTTTGGTGCTGCCCAGCGTGGTTTCCTGCGCCGCGGCCAGCATCAGCGAGCGCAGCGGCGAGTCGGGCGCCGCGAGCACATTCGCCACGCGTGCCCCCTGCTGCACGCCGTCGAACGGCACCACGTCGATATCGTTGAGCAATGCGTCCCACTGGCGGATGTACTCGTCGTAGTAAAGCCGGGTGATGCCCGCCTTCAGATCCTCGATACCGTTCGGCGTCGATACCGATTCCTGACGGCCGAGCACCCAATCGTCCTTCGCGATATCGATCACCGCCGCGTCGCGCAACTGGCCGAACTTCTGATAGCCGGTCCGCGTGTACGCCCCTGAAACACCGCGCGTCAACGGCGCGCCGCTCTTGCGCACGAGCACCAGCGCGGCATTGCGCCCCGCCGCGTTGGCGACGCGGAACTCCGGCAGTCTGCTCTGTTCGAGATCGCGTTTGACGCGGTTGAACAGACGCTGCGTCAACGGCATTTTGGCGAGCGTCGCGCGCGCCTGCGCGATCAGATCCTTGTCGAGCGGCAGCGACGCATCGAAGCGCGCCGGCTGGAACAGCGCGGCGAGATGGCCGTCGAGATCGTTGCGCTGATCGTCGCTGGCATCGCGCAACGGCCCCCGGCGCCAATCGACATCGGCCCACAGGCGCACCGAGTCGGCGTCGAAGTGCAGCGAATCGCCCAGCATCAGATATGCGCGCAAGACTTCGTACTGGAAGTCGGGATTGTTCGCGTCACCGCGGCGCAATTCTTCTTCCATGCGGCTCACGACCAGAGGCAACAGGGTCTGCCGCAACAGCCGCCGATAACTGGTCTGTGCTTCGAGGCCGAGCTTGTCGCCCTGATAAAGGCCGAGGCGCGACAGCCACGGCACGCTCCTGTCGCGGTCCGCGTAACCGCCGGGAAGGTCGCGCGCGGCATTGAGCAGCGGCAGCAGCGCAAGCGGGTTGTCGCCCGGCTGGGTGGTCTGCGCGAGCTTCTGCAACCCGGCAACGTGCTGTCGAACATCGGCGACGTAAGCGCGATTGCGTTGATAGCTGACGAAGAACAGAACCAGCGCCAGCACCGTGACGATGCCGATCGCCGCCAGCGCGGCGCGCTGAAACCAGGCGCGGCGCCGCTCCAGCTTCTGGTTCACGCCCGCGAGTCCGGCTTCCTCGAAGATCACGCCGCGCAGCAGCCGCGTGATGAAGTAAGCGCGCCCGCTCGCCGGATCGGGCAACACGACCTGTTGCTGGAAGCCGAGCGCCGAGGCGACCGCGCTCATCACGCGATCGATCGGCCGGCCTTCCTGGGTGCCGCTCGTGAAATACACGCCGCGCAGCAACGCGGACTCCTCGAAGCGCGAGGTACTGAAGGTTTCGTCGAGAAAGCTTTTCAGTGCGGCTTGCAGTCCCGCGAACTGCTGCGGAAATCCATAGACGAGCGCACGCCGGCGGACATCGGTCTCGCGCTGCATACGGTTCAGCACGCGGACTTGCAGCTGCTTTTCCAGCGCGTCGAATTCGGCGGGAAACGCGGCCAGTGCGTCGTCCGGTGAGCCTCGCCCGGTGAACGGGAACGTCATGCCCCAGACCTGTTCGCGCTCGTCGCGGCCGAGGTCGTCGAAGAATTCCGCGAAACCCGCGAGCAGATCGCATTTGGTCACGATCACGTAGACCGGAAAACGCATGCCGAGCTTGCCGTACAGTTCCCTGAGACGCTCGCGCACGGCTTGCGCCTGCTGCGCGCGTTGCGTGTCGGACAGTTGCAGCAGGTCGCGCGTCGACAAGGCCACGATGACGCCATTCAGCGGCCGGCGCGGCCGATACTTGCGCAGCAGTTGCAGGAAGCCGGCCCACGCGGCCTGATCGGCTTCGGCGAAACTATCCTGGGTGGTGAAGCGGCCCGCGGTATCGAGCAGCACCGCATCGTCGGTGAACCACCAGTCGCAATTGCGCGTGCCGCCCACGCCGCCGATCGACTGCTTGCCGAGCCGCTCGGCGAGCGGAAACTTGAGCCCGGAGTTCAACAGCGCGGTGGTTTTGCCCGTGCCGGGCGCGCCGACGAACATGTACCACGGCAACTGGTACACGTACTGACTACCGAAGCGACCCTTGACCCGCGCCTTGCGCAAGGTCGCCATGGCGGCTTCGAAACGCTGCTTCAACGCGGCGACGTCGGCCTCGGATTCTTTCTTGCCCGGCGCGGGCTCGGCCGGTCCCTCTGCCACCACGCGAGTGAACTTGATGTTGGCGAGACGCACCGCGATCCAGCGCACGCTCCAGTACACCGCCCACACCAGCAGCAACACGATGATCACGGCCCAGCGGCTGCTGTTGCTTTCGAGCGGCTCATGACCCGCGTACGCGACGAGCGGCCCCTCGACCCACACGATCAGCGACAGCGCGAGCACGCCGAGCAACGACAGCACGATGGCTCGTCTGAGCCAGCCAAAGATTTTCATATCCGGCTCCCCTGCGCCACCCGCGACGGAATCATCCCGAAGGCCTTCACGATGCCGCTCCCGGCGCCAGCACCGTGATATCGACACGGCGGTTGCGCGCACGATTCGCGGCGGTGTCGTTCGGTGCGATCGGCTCGGCGTCGCCGCGCCCTTCGGCGCTGAAGCGGGCCGGGTTGCCGGCCCGCGACGCGAGCATGTCGCGCACCGCTTCGGCGCGCGCCTGCGACAGATGCCAGTTCGACGGGAAGCGCGCGGACAAGACTCGCTGGCTGTCCGTATGACCCGCGACCACCACGTTGCCCGGCACTTCCTTCAACGCGTCGCCGATACGCTGGATGAGCGGGACGAAACCCGCGGCCAGATCGGCGCTGCCCGACCCGAACAGGCCGTCGCCATTGATCGTGACGACAGTCCGGTCGGGCAACTCCGAGACACGGACCAGGCCTTGGGCAATTTCAGGCGCGAGGAACTGCGATAGCTTCGGCGCAGGTTTGGGCGCCGCCGCCAGCTTCGAGGCAAGCACGGGAGCCGGCGCGACGCGGATGCCGTGCAGCGCTTCGAACACGCGGTCGGACATGTCGTTGAGCCTGAAGCTCAACGCCAGATTGACGATCACCAGCACGAGGCAGGCGATTGCCGCCGCCACCCACAACGGCACGAGTTGCAGCAACGGCTTGCGTTCGACCTTGACCGGCAGCCAGTGCGGCGACAGATCGCGTTCGGCCGCGCCGCGCTGGCCGCGAATCATCTGTTCGAGGCGTTCGCGGATCGTGTCGAGCTGCGTGCGGCCACCGTCGATCAGACGGTAACGTCCTTCGAAACCGAGGCCGAGAATCACGTAGATCAATTCGAGCACGTCGATATTGGCCGCGGGGTTCTGCGCGAGACGCTGCAGGATCAGGAAAAAGCGCTCGCCACCCGAGGCCTCGTTGTGGAACGTCACCAGCAAACTGCGGCTGCCCCACAAGCCCGCCCCCCATGGCGTGCTGGCGATCGCTTCGTCGAGGAACGTGCACAGGCAATAGCGCGAGGCGCCGAGCTTCTCGTCGTCGATGCCGTTGGCGCGGCCTTGCGTCTCGAAGTTGCGCACCATTTGCATCAGCTGGTTGCGCAGGTCTTCCACATTCGGATGGGTCGGCAACTGCCGCAACGGCAGCGCCAGTTCGATCAGCGGGTTGGCCGCGCGCAACAGCGGGTTCAGACCGCCGCCGGCGGGCAGCATCGGCGCGGGCGTTGCCGCGGCCGCCATGAACGCCGCCCGCGCGCCGCCCGGTGTCGGAATCAGAATCGTCGCGCCGGGATCGTCGGCGGGGCCACGCGGTTCGTCTGGACTCACGATGAACTTCCTCAATCAATGCATCAGCGGCGAATTGCCCAGAACTCCATCGTCAGTCCGGGAAAGTCGCCGGCGACGTGCAACGCCATGCCCGCGGAATTCGCGAACTGCTTCCACAGTTCGTTGCCGCGATCGAGTTCGAAGTAGGTAAAGCCCGCATGGAACGGCAGTTGCCGGGGCGCCACGGGCAACGCGCGCAGGCCGACGCCCGGCAATTGCAGATTGACGAGATCGCGAATGCGTTCGATCGGGCCGATCTTCACCTGTGGCGCGAAGCCGGTCAGGATGTGCTCGGCCGGCATTTGCGCGCGCACCGCGAGCACGAAGGTGGCGCCGGCAAACAGCGTCTTGTCCGGCACGATCGCCACGCGCAAGCCGAACTTGCGCTCTTCGAGCGGGATCGCCACGGCGTGCGGGTCCATCACCATGCTCAGCGACGCGCGAATGTCGTCGATCACCGGTGCGAACGTTTCGCGCAACCACTCATGGCGATACACCGGATACGCCGGCGGCCGCTTCGACGCCTGGCTGAAGGTCGCCAGTTCGCCGGCCAACTGCACCGCCACCTGGTACAGCGCCTCGGGATGGAAACCTGTCATCGTCGAGAGATGCGCGGCCAGCGGCTCGTGGCGATTGATCAACTGCAGCAACAGGAAATCGGCCACTTCCGCGACACCCGTCACGCCGGGCTGTGCAAGGCGTCCGGCCAGCGCTTCACCGCGTTGATGCAGAAGGCCCACGAGGTCGTCGACGAACGCCGCGAGACGGCGCGCCACCCGATAGTCGAGACACGGCGGGCTGTAGTCGTTTTCGAGCACGACGCGGTTGTCAGGCAGACGCTCGAGCACACGCGCGACGCCGAGCGCGGTGTAGGCATTCGCCACTTCGGGAGCGAGCGCGAGACGCACGCGCAGTTTGCCGATCTGCAGCAACGCCGCGCCAGCATTCGGATCGTTGCTGTCGCTGACGTCGAATTCGGCGACGCGGTGTCGCGCGAAGTTCTCCTCGCTGGCTGCGTTGCCGGTTTCGGCGACACCCGGCCTGCGCACCGGCAGCGCCAGTTGGACCAGTATGTTGCGGGTGCCTTCGGGAATCTCGAGCGGCTCGGGCAAGTCATCGTCGGCGGGCAGATCGAACGGTGTGCCGTCCGGCATCACGCCGGAGCACGACAGCAGCGCGAGCTTGCCGAGCTTGAGCAGCGACTCGTCGATCTCCAGCGCGGTAAAGCCCCAACTGTACGGACGCAGGCCGGCCGCGCGCGTCTCCAGTTGCCGCTGCAGATAGCGGTCGTGCTGCTGCAAGTGCTGGGGCTGCAGAAACATCCCCTCCGACCAGATGACTTTGCTGTTCCAGGACATGTTGTCTCGTTCAAACGTTTCTAGGTGGGATCGGCGGGATGCTTCGGCTGACGCTCGCGGGCCGCACGCAGTTCGTCGATCTGGGCCTCGTACGCGTCATTGAACGCCTGACCGAAGAGCCTCTGGAAGTCGTCGTCGGCTTCGCGCGCGACGGCGCTCTGCAATGCGACGAACAGATCCCACAGTTTCGCCTTGCGGTTGGACAGCACTTTTTCGAGCGCACCGGAGTCTTTCAGCTGCGCTTCGATCGAAGCGGGATCGAAGCGTCCGAGCACGTGCGCGAGCGCCGCGCGCATGCCGGCGAGCACCGCGAGCTCGTGCGCCTCGATATCGTCGAAGGCGCGCCTGAGCGCCTCGTCGGGCGGCAGATAACCGGCCGAGCGGCCAGTCAGCATCTGCGCCAGCGCGCTGTCGACGTCCGGGAAAAACTTGAGCGGATTGTTGTCGCGCGCGACGATCATCGTCGTGTCGAGACGGGCTTCGCGTTTGGTCATCGAGCGCGCGCGCAGCACGCCCATCGTGCCGCGCAGCGCGTCGCGCAGCATCGTGCCGATCAGACGCGCGAACTCCGCTTCGGGCAGGTTCGGCGCGCGCGACGGATCGAGGCCGAGGCCTTCGAGCAGCGCCTGCAGGGTGGCCGGGTTCTGGCTCGCGGAAGTGGCGGCGGCCGCGTGGCCAACCGGGGCCGGCTGGGCGGTCGGCGCTGGCGCGGCAGGCGCTGACGTGATCGGGCCCGCGGACGGAGCCGGCTGCTGAAGCTGTTGCGCAACGGGCTTCAAAGCGGGCTCCAAAGCGGGCTGCGCAGCGGACGACGGCCCCGGCGCCGCGCCAGGTACAGCCACCCGCGCGGTGGCGGTCTGCGGCGCGACCACCGGCACGACCACCGGCACCACGGGAGCCAAAGGGGTCGATGGCGCAAACTGCGTCGACGGCGTTGTCGGTATCCCGAACAGATCATCGAACGGTGTCGCCGCCGACCCTGCCGCGCCGGGATCGAGCAATCCCGGCGGCAAGCCGGTCGGGCCGCCCAAAGGCGCGGGCGCGGGCGCAGTGGGCCATCCCGGCAACTCGTGCGAAGGATGCGGCGCGGCCGGCGAGCGGCTGCCCGGCTGCCCGGGGGTTTCCCATTGCGCCAACGCATCCGCGAGCGGGTCGTAATCCGCCGGAATGCCCCCCGTGGGTGTGGCAGGCCGGCCGGGGTCGGGCCGGGATGCTTGCGGCGCCGAAAACGCCTGCAACTCCGGCGACACGTGATCGCTCTCCGAGCCCGCAAAGCCCGGACCCGACGAGACCCGCTGCGGTTCGCCGAAGCCCGGCTGCCCGAGTGGATCGAGCGCGCCCATCTGCAACGCGTCGCCTTGCGAATCGGCCGGCAACGGTCCACTGAGCACCTGCGCGGCACTCAGCGGATCACGCCCGCCCGTCAGACCGCGCACGCCGGCCGCCTGCTCGCCGATCGACACCTCGAGCAGATACGGACCGATCAGCAGACGGTCGCCGTCCGCGAGCCGCGCTTCGCGCGTGCCGCCCAACGCGCGCTGATTCAGCACGCTCGGATTGCTGCCCAGATCGCACAGCAGATAGTCGCCGCCGCGAAACTCGACGCGCGCGTGAACGCGCGAGATCGCGCGTTGTTGATCGGGCAGCACCAGCGTGCAGTCGTTGGCCCGGCCAATCGTGCCTCCGGCGGGGCCGAACGCGATCGCGATCGGCTCGGCCAGCGTCTCGTCGTTGAATCGCGCAACCCGCAACGAAAGAATCGGATAGTTCACTTGGCTCCCCACGAGCGGTCAGGTGCATCACTCACGATTTGATTTTCTTGGTTCCGTCGTCGGCGTCTTTGGGCGCGCTCGGCGCGGTCGGTGACGAGCCGCTGCCGGAGCCCGCCGAGCCGCCCGAATTGAGCAGGATCGGTGTGCCCGACACCGCCACGCTGACCGGCCCGACCACCACGAAGGCGCCGCCCGCCTTCAGCGTAATGCTCGCACCCGCTTCGATAACGATGTTCATGCCCGCCTTGATGTGGATATTCATGCCGGCGTCGATCGCATAGTCCATGCCGACCTTTTCCTGCAACTTCTGCGCGACCTTCAGCGACGCGTTGCCATCGACCTGGGCGTTCTGGTCGCCCGTCACGGCGTCGTGGCGCGCGCCGGTGATCGCCACGAACTCGTTGCCGGTCACTTTCAGATGCCGGTCGTTGCCGACGTTACCCAGCATGTCGTTCTTGACCCAGGTCTCGTGGTCCTTCTCGGCGTGGAAGAACAGTTGCTCGCTGCCCTTGTCGTCGTCGAAACGCATTTCGTTGAAACCGCTGCCGCCCTTGGTCGAATTGCTCTTCAGCGTCGAGAACATCTGATTGGCCGGCAGTTCGTACGGCGGCATCGTGTTCGCGTTGTAGACGCAACCGGTCACGAGCGGCCGGTTCGGATCGCCCTCGACGAACTCGACGACCACCTCCTGACCGATCCGCGGCAAGAAGAACGTGCCCCAGCGTTTGCCGGCCCAGCTCTGCGATACCCGCACCCAGCACCGCTTCATGCGCTCGTCGGCATCGGCCGGCGGAGCGAACTGCTCCCAATGAAACTGCACCTTGATGCGGCCATATTTATCGGTGAGGATTTCTTCGCCGTCCGGGCCGACCACCATGGCGGTCTGCGGGCCCGCCACGACCGGCTGGGGCGTCAGCCGCTCCGAGCGGAAGTGGTTTTCCTTGCGCAACGCGGTGAACGCGCAGTCGAAGAGCGGCAGCGAAGGATCGTGGCGCACCGTCGACACATAGACATCCGAATTGATCTCGTATGCGGCACTGACCACCAGATACTCGTGGTTCTGCGCATCGCAGGCGTGATTCTCGAGCTTGAACTGACCGCCCGGCCAGATGCCGCGCGCGCTCGATCGGCCCGAAATGCTGTCGTTGCGCGCCTGACGGATCTCGATACCGACCTTCGCATAGCGGTCGCCATCGCTCGACTGCGCGTGGCCGCTCAAATGTTCCTGCATCGCGTACACCGGCGGATCGTAGACTTTCGGCCGCGTCGCGCGCGACAGCAGGCCTTGCTGATTGCTCAACGTGGGCTTTTCGAAATCGTAGTCGTTGACTTCGTACTTGCCGGTCTGCAATTCCGCGCCCGAACTCCACGCATACACGCATTCCTTCTCGTTCGAAGGCTCGTACCACGCATCGTACGAAATGGACGCATAGTGTTCGATCGGTCCGTGAACGTCGCTCGAATCGGTCAACACCAGCGTGTGCTTGCCCCCTTCATGCTCGAAGTAGTAGTACATGCCCTCGTGCTCCATCAGGCGGCTCACGAAGGCGAAATCGGTCTCCCTGTATTGCGCGCAGTGCTGCAGCGGCGGATAGGTCGCCTGGCATTTATTGCTGACGTCGATGTTGTAGTCCTGCAGCACGCCGGTCACGATATCGAGCACGCTCTTTTCATGGAAAAAGCGGCTGTGCGACGCGCGCGTGAGCAGCCACAGCCGCGGACGCACCACCGCTTCATAGCGCGCCATGCGGTTGCGGGTGTGGTCGCCCGGTGCGACGATCCGGAACGCCGTGACGATACCGTTGAATTGCCGCTCGCCGTCCTCTGGCAACGACAGCGCAATCGAGATGTCATGCCCGAGCAGATCGCCGGCCTGCAGATCGTTGCGCTTGCCAAGCAGATCGAGCCGCCATTCGCTCAGGCGTCCCAGCTCCTCGGTGCCGCTCAGATGCAGAAACAGCAGATCCTCGCCGGCAGGCGCGCAACTGACGGTGACGTGTCGGTTCGGGTTTTGCGTGGTCATGTCACGGAATCATCGTCTTGACTGTCGCCGGGTTGACGATCGTGACCACGCCGCCCCAGTTGCACATGCAGGTCGACACGTTGTCGAGCGACGGCTGGTTGCCGAGCAGCACGGTCGGCGCGCCCGGCGTCCACGGCGTCATGGTGGCCGGAATGCACGGCATCGGCGTCAGCACGCCCAACGCCGCCGCCGTCGCGGCGGCGACGGTCGGATTGGCGGGCGAGCTGCACACGCCGAACGGCATGATGTTGACGAGCGGAATGTGATCCATGATGTTGGCCGCGGGCGGCCCTTCGCCCATCACCCGGTTGACCGGCAACACCACGAGCGTCGAAGGCGCCGCGCCGAACGAACATTGCAGCGTCGCGCCCATGCTGACTTGTTGCGGCATAAGAAGGCATCCTCCGCTTTCGATCAATCGAACGTATAGAGAAATTCACCGTCGCGCGCGCCGATCTGCACTTTCGTGACCGGGCTGCCGTTCATCATGCGCGTCAGAAACTCGGTGCTGATGCGCGGCAACAGCGTGTTGGTCAGGATCGCGTCGATCATGCGTCCGCCGCTTTCGAGTTCGGTGCAGCGGCTGCCGATCAGCTTCACGACGTCGTCGTCGTAGCTGAACGGAAGCTTGTGCGACACGCGGATGCGTTTCTCGATCCGGCCGAGCTGCAGCCGGATGATCGCGCCGAGCATCTCGTCGGACAGCGGAAAGTACGGAATGACCACGACGCGCCCCAGCAAGGCCGGCGGAAACACCTTCAGCAACGGCTCGCGCAGCGCTTTCGCAATACCCTCCGGCTCCGGCATCAGCTCCGGGTCCTTGCACAGGCTCGTGATCAGATCCGTGCCGACATTGGTGGTCAACAGGATCAGCGTGTTCTTGAAGTCGATCACGCGGCCCTCGCCGTCTTCCATCCAGCCCTTGTCGAACACCTGGAAGAACAGCTCGTGGACGTCGGGATGCGCCTTCTCGACCTCGTCGAGCAGCACCACGCTGTATGGACGGCGGCGCACCGCCTCGGTCAGCACGCCGCCTTCGCCGTAGCCCACGTAGCCGGGCGGCGCGCCCTTCAGCGACGACACCGTATGCGCTTCCTGATACTCGCTCATGTTGATCGTGATGACGTTCTGCTCGCCGCCATACAGCACCTCGGCGAGCGCCAGCGCGGTCTCGGTCTTGCCGACTCCGGAGGTGCCGGCGAGCATGAACACGCCGATCGGCTTGTTCGGATTGTCGAGACCCGCGCGCGAAGTCTGAATGCGCCGCGCGATCATCTCCGTCGCATGAGCCTGGCCGATGATGCGCCGGTTCAGGTTCTCCGCGAGCTTCAGGACGTTTTCGATTTCGTTGCGGACCATCCGGCCCACCGGTATGCCGGTCCAGTCCTGCACGACGGAGGCGACCGCCTGCTGGTCGACGGTCGGCAGGATCAGAGGATCTTCGCCTTGATGCTGCGCGAGCTGCGCCTGCAACTCGCGCAGTTCGGCGAGCCGCGCGTCGCGCGTCGCGGTGTCGCTGGCGGGGTTGTCAGTCGCGCCGGTGGCCGCTGTTTCGTCTACCGTTCCGTTCGCAGCTTCGTTCGCTTTGTTCGTGTCGTTCGTGTCGTTCACTTGCGCCGCGCCTTCCACCTTGCCGGTCTCGCCGCGCAGTTGCGCGCGCAGCGCGAGAATCCGCGTCACCAGTTGTTTTTCCGCCTGCCAGCGGGTGTCGAGCGTGGCGAGACGCGCCTGTTCGGCGGCGAGCTTTTCCGCCGCGGCGGCTTCACGCTCCCGCGTGTCGACGCCCACCGCGCTTTCTCGGCCGATGATCGCCAGTTCGGTTTCGAGCGCGACGATCCGCTTGCGCGAATCGTCGACCGCTGCGGGCGTCGCATGCTGGCTGACCGCCACGCGCGCGCAGGCGGTGTCGAGCAGGCTGACCGCCTTGTCGGGCAACTGCCGCGCCGGAATGTAGCGATGCGACAGCCGTACCGCGGCTTCGAGCGCTTCGTCGAGCACCTGCACCTTGTGGTGCTGCTCCATCGTCGAGGTGACGCCCCGCATCATCAGGATCGCGCGGGTCTCGTCCGGCTCGCTGACCTGCACGACCTGGAAGCGCCGCGTCAGTGCGGGGTCCTTCTCGATGTGCTTCTTGTATTCGGCCCACGTGGTCGCGGCCACCGTGCGCAGCGTGCCGCGCGCGAGCGCCGGCTTCAGCAGATTCGCCGCGTCGCCGGTGCCGGCCGCCCCGCCCGCGCCGACCAGCGTGTGAGCTTCGTCGATGAACAGGATGATCGGCTTTTCCGAGGCCTGCACTTCCTCGATCACCTGCCGCAAGCGGTTCTCGAACTCGCCCTTCATGCTCGCGCCCGCCTGCAACAGACCGACGTCGAGCGTGCGCAACTGCACGTCGTGCAGCGACGGCGGCACGTCGCCCGCCGCGATGCGTTGCGCGAAGCCTTCGACCACCGCGGTTTTGCCGACGCCCGCTTCGCCCGTCAGGATCGGATTGTTCTGGCGGCGGCGCATCAGGATGTCGATCAGCTGGCGAATTTCCTCGTCGCGCCCGACGATCGGGTCGAGCTTGCCATTGCGCGCCTGTTCAGTCAGATCGGTGGTAAAGCGCCGCAGCGCTTCCTGCTTGCCCAGCGCGGCGGCCGGCACCGGGCCGCCCGTGGTGTCCGCGTCGCCGCCTTCGCGCTGCGCGCCGCCCGCCCGAAAACCATCGCTCGCGCTCAGCGCCGCTTCCGGCGACTCGCGCAGCAGGCTGTGAAATTCGTCGACGAGCGAATCGAGCTTGATGCGCTCGAACTGACGCGAGATGCCGTAGAGCCCGTTGCGCAGCGACGGCGTCTTCAAGAGGCCGACCACCAGATGGCCGGTGCGCACCTGCGACTCGCCGAACATCAGCGAGCCGAACACCCAACCACGTTCGACCGCCTCCTCGACTTGCGACGAGATGTCGGTCACCGAAGCCGAACCGCGCGGCAGACGGTCGAGCGCTTCGGTCAGATCGCGCGCCAACGCGGAAGGCTCGAGCCCGTAGTGTTTGATGATGCGGTGCAGGTCGGAGTCCTGCAGTTGCAGGATCTGGTGGAACCAGTGCGACAGCTCGATATAAGGATTGCCGCGCAACTTGCAAAACACGTTCGCGCTCTCGATTGCGCGGAATCCGAGCTTGTTCAGCTTGCCGAACAACGCTGCCCGTTTGATCTCGGCCATTTTTCTATTCCCTCGATGATGTCGATGGCGGCGCCGCCGCGGCAATCCGTGGACGGCCGTCCGGACCAGTCGGCCGCAACACCAGCTGACGCTGATCGCCGCGCGCCGGGTGGCCGAGCGTCCAGGTGGTGTAACCGAGCCGCGTGTGGCGCCCGAGCTTCAGGCGTGGCACGTCCTCCTGTTTCAGCACCAGCCGGAGATCCCAATCGAGCCCGTCGCGCGCGTAATTGCGCACCCAGTCGACGAGGCGCTTCAGACTCTCGCCGCCCGGCAGGAAGCGCTCGTAATCAGCGCGGCTCAACGGTCCGATGACGATGCGGAATTTATGCTGGCAATCCCAGACGCGCGCGCCGAGCAGCGTCGACACGCCGAGCGCGGCCGAACCGTCCGCTGCGCCCAGGCGCAACAACGAATTCGCGGGCAGCGTCATCCAATGGCCGACCCACTGTTCGATGTCGACCGGCAGGTTGAAAAAACGCGCCAGCACGAGTTTCAAACCGGCGGCCGGACGGGTCGGCCCGCCCAGCAATCCGGCGAAGTGCAGTTTGGCGAAATCGGGCACCGCGTCGCGCTCGCGCAGCGTCGGCTCGCCCAGCCCGAACACGCTGCCGACATAAAAGGAAAAGCGATCGCGCCCCGGACGGTCGAGACTCACGGCCGGTTGCGCATTGGCCCACGCGCGATAGAACAGCGACACCATCCGGTGGTGAAAGACATCGAGAAAGCGCGCGAAGGTCGGATCGTTCGCGTTGCGGGCGCGGTCGCGAGCGTACTCGGTCAGATGGGTGGGCAACGGACCATGCGGCCCGAGCAGGCCGAAGAACTTGACCGCGAGGCGCGCGGCGTGATGCTCGCCGGCCGGCGTGAAGTCACCGAGCGTCGTCGGATGGAAAACCAGTTCGGGTTCCTGCACGAAACGGATCGCATCGTCGCGCGGCTGCATCGACTCGCCGACGCGCGGCTTGTCCGCATACGCGTTCTCCAGCAGCCGCACGACCTGGAAGAAGTCGAAGCGGCGCGCATCGTCTTCGAGCCGGCGCAACAGTGTCAGAGCGTCCGGCATTGTCCGACCCTCGCTGGCCAGCGCATGATCTCGCCGCGCGACAGCGTCTTCACGACGGTCTCGGTGAACGAATTGATCGATACGTATTGCGCGAAATATTGCGCGAGCACGGCACCGAGCAGAAACGCGCCGGCGCCTTCGAACGCGGCTTCGTCGAGCGTCAGCGTCACTTCGAGACCGCGGCCGAATACGATCGGCCCCGCGCCCGGCAAGCGTCGCGTCACCGAGCGCGAATCGATCGAGCGCACGCCCTCGATCAGCCGCTGACTCGCGATCTCGTCGGCGGGACAGTAGAGACTCAGCAGATCGCGCAGCGCGCGGGCGCCCTCCTGTGCATCGTTATCGAGCAGCGACGAGTAGTTCAACGACAGGTGACTCAACAGCCGCCACGCCACGGCCCCGTGCGCATACGACGGCAGCGGCCGGCTCGGGCCGCTCACGCAGCGCACGCTCTGCACCGGCGCTTCGACATCGAGCGTGAAATCGGCGGGGCCGACGCCGACCGGCATCGTCAGTGGCAGGTCGCGATTCGTGCACAGCACCTGCAAGCCGAGTTGCCGCAGGTCAGCGCGAAACGGCGCGTTGCTTGCGTCCACCAGCGCGATGAACATCTCGCTGCCGAGGTAGCTCGTGCGCGGGCCGCGCTCATGCTGACGCGCCGACGGCAGACGTTTTTCGCGGCGCACCTGGTAGTACGCGCCGGCGCGATACGTCGCGCCGAGATCGCGCGCGTGATAGAACGGCTCGAAGCGCTGCTCGCCGCCGGCGCCCGCGCTATAGCCGGTCGCACTCTCGATCTGATAGATCTCGAGGTCCATCGGCCGGGTTCGATCGGCCACCACGTGATATTCGAACTGTTCGTCCGACAGCGCGATGCGATCGGTACGCCGCGAAAAGAGATTGATCGCGGGCGTGCAATGCAGCGCGAAATTATTGGCATCGAGCGATTGTTCGAGCAGCGGATCACCGCGTTTGAGCAACACGACGACTTCGATTTCGGTGTCCGCGCAACGCCGCAACGCCGCGTGCAAACCGTCGATGGCGAGAAACATGAAGCGCTGCGGAAACGCGAAATACTCCTGCAACAGCCGGTAGCCCTGGAACGACTGCCGGCTGACCGGCAGCAATGCTTCATCGTCGGCAAACCCGAGCGGCCGCAGCGCGCTCGCCGGCAACTGCACATGCCAGGACGCCGGACGTTTGGCCGGCATCACGACGACGCCGCTCACCGAACCGAGCAGACGCTCGTGGATACGCGTGGCCATCCCGTCCGCGCCACGCAGATACAGCGTCAGCCGGTCGAGTTTCAACTGGTTGATTCTCAGACCAGCGGTGGCGCGTAGGCGCAGCCTGAGACCGGCCTTGATAGCGGCGCCCGCCGCCATGCTCGCCGGCAGCGCGCTGTCGATGCCACCGAGCGAGCCCGCGTGCGTAAAAAACCGCGCTTCCGTGATTTCGAGCGGCCAAAGCGTCAGTTCGTGCGCGCTGCGGTATTCGCAGCGCGTCGAGCCGTTCTTGTCGAGCACGCTGCGCAGCGTACTGCCGCGTGGAACCCGCACGCCGTCCGCGAGATTGGAGCTGGTCAGGTCCGGCTGGATCTGCACCACGGCCATCGACGGCGTGGGCGCGAGGTAATGCGGGTACACCAGCTCGGCGAGATGCTGGGTGAAGCGCGGAAACTCGTCGTCGATCTTCAGTTGCACGCGCGCCGCGAGGAAACTGAAGCCTTCGAGCAGACGCTCCACGTAGGGGTCCGCGCATTCGAGGTTTTCCAGTCCGAGGCGCCCGGCGATCTTCGGAAATTCGCGCGCGAACTCGCCGCCCATCTCCCGGAGATGCTGCAGTTCCTGGCTGTAGTATTTGATCAGGTCTGGATTCATGGCTTCAGCGCGGCCCGCCCTGGTCGATCACGCGGATTTCGCCGACTTCCAGGTCGAGTTCGGTCCTGAAGTAGAGCCGCTCCGGATACGGCTGCGCCCACAGATCGCCCTCCACCAGAAACGACACGGTGTTGTGGCGCCCGGTCGTCTCTTCGAGTTGCATCGAACTGACCCGCACGGTGTCGCGCAGAATACGCGGCTCGAACGCCCAGATCGCATCGCGCACGAGCCGCTCGAGCCGCGACGGATCGATGCCTGAGGCGGTCTTGCCGGCAATGTCCGGCAGGCCGAAATTGATCACGGATGTCGCGACATACGGATAGCCGCTCAGATCCTGCACCGACGCGAGGCCATTCGCGTTCAGCAGCCAACCGAGGTCGCGCTGCACACTTTCGCGCAGCGCGCGCATCGACAGAACGCGCCGCTCGCGCGCTTCCTGCTTCGCCTCCGGTTCGAGATCGGTCAGCCGGTCGAGCAGCGACGGTTGCAGGCGATCACGCGCGGTCAGTTCAGCCATGATCCGGAGCGGCCGCGCCGTCCTGTTCGGCAGGCGCGTCGCCGCTCGTCAGTTCGATGGTGCGCACGTCGAAGAGCGCGTAGTCGTTCGCATCGGAGGCGAACATACGCTGTCCCACCGGCCGCGCGAGCACGGGATCGTCACCGATCCATTCGGTCAGGCGCGCGAGCCACAACGCTCGATTCGGCTCGGCGAGCGTGCCCGGATAGCGGGCGGGAATCAGACCGGCGGCCTGGCCGTCGTTGGCCCACGTGAAAACGGCCGGCATCCAGACGCGGTCGCGCAGGTCGGACGGCGGCTCGATTTCGATCCGTTTGATGCGCGAAAAAGGAATCCAGTAATAGCGGCCGTTCAGCACGGCTTCGAGTGTCGGGCCGAGCCGGTTGTCGGCGTCGGCGAGCCACCTGAACGGTTCGCCGTTCAATGCGCCGGCGGTGGCGGGCGCCTCGTCGAGCGCCCGCGCGCGCGCGGCGGCCGCCGCGCCGCTATCGCCCGCGGTGTCGAGCCGCAATGCCTCGAGGAGCAACGCAAGCCAGCCGGTCGGCTCGCCGAAGATCAGCGGCGCGCGCTCACCTTTGAAAACCGCTTCGCGCAGCGCCTCGCATTGCAACGCTTCACGATAGGTTTGCACCATCGGCAACGCGGCCGCGTCGAGTTCGCCGACGACGTTCAGTTGCGTCAATGCGCGATCCCAGGCGCCCGTCACCGCGAGCAACTGGAAGAGAAAGACGCGATTGGCGGCTTTCGACGGATCCTTGCGAACCTGCTTTTGCAATTCGCGCAGACATCCGTCGAGATCGCCTTCGCGCAAGCATTCTTCTGCGTTCATGCCGGTTCGCTCCGGTCTGGCTCGAGTCGTCCCACCCGCCGCCGCACTGCGACGGCAGGACCGCCGCAGTGCAGTCGCCCTTTGCGGTCAGCCGATCAGGTAGTCGCGTTGGCGGGGATGTTCCATTTCACTTCGACCACCCCGCCTTCCTTCTCGCCCTTCGCGTTTTGCGGCTGGTACTCGACATGGAATTTTTCGAAGTTGAGCGTGACGTTCTCGGTGAAGCGTTCTTCGCCGCCCGAGCCGCCGGTCGAATACGAGCTGACCAGCACGCCGTTCAACGTGATCTTGTAGTACTCGAGCGGATTGTCGCCACCTGCCTTGCGCACCGTCAGCAACGCCGTGTCGATGTGCGTGCCTTTGGTGCAGGCTGCCATGATCGGCGGACTCGCCTTGTCGCTGTATTTGGTAAATGACAGGTCCTGCACCGACACCTTGCCGGCGCCGCCGCCCGTGCCCATGTGCATCGTGCCGCTCTGGCTCAAGCCCCAGCTCCACGCGAGCACTTCGATTTCTTCCTTGTGGGTCTTGTCCTGCGACTCGCCCTTGATATCGCCCAGCTTCATGAACATGTCGATGGCCATCTTCTTCTCCGCTCAAAGCAATTCGTCACTCAATGGGGATTTCCGTCATGCCGCCTTGGCGGACGGAAGCTTCGAAACCAACCGTAGCGATACGGTCAGGCCTTCCAACTGGTAGTGCGGACGCAGGAAAAACTTCGACGTGTAATAACCGGGATTGCCTTCGACTTCCTCGACGACCACCTCGGCGGCCGCGAGCGGGCGTCGTGCCTTGGATTCTTCCGTCGAGTGCGCCGGATCGCCGTCGACGTACTGAAGGATCCAGTTCTGCAGCCAGCGCTGCATGTCGTCCCTCTCCTTGAAACTGCCGACCTTGTCGCGCACGATGCACTTCAGGTAGTGAGCGAAGCGGCTGCAGGCGAACAGGTAAGGCAGACGCGCGGCCAGGTTCGCGTTCGCGGTGGCATCGGGGTCTTCGAACTCGGCGGGCTTGTGCAGCGACTGCGCGCCGATGAAGGCGGCGAAATCGGAGTTCTTCTTGTGCACGAGCGGCATGAAGCCGTTCTTCGCGAGTTCGGCTTCGCGGCGATCGCTAATGGCGATTTCGGTGGGGCACTTCATGTCGATGCCGCCGTCGTCGGTGGGGAACGCGTGCACCGGCAGGTTCTCGACGGCGCCCCCCGACTCGATGCCGCGAATCCGCGAACACCAGCCGTACATCTTGAACGAGCGGTTGATATTGCTCGCCATCGCATAGGCGGCATTGGCCCATGCGTATTTGCCGCTGTCCGCGCCGGCCGTGTCTTCCTCGAAATCGAATTCCTCGACCGGATTGGTCTTGGCGCCATACGGCGCGCGCGCGAGAAAACGCGGCATCGCGAGACCGACGTAACGCGCATCCTCGGATTCGCGCAGCGAGCGCCACGCGGCATGCTCAGGCGTCTGAAAGATTTTCGTCAGGTCGCGCGGATTGGCCAGCTCCTGCCATGAATCCATCAGCATGACAGCGGGATCGGCGCCGGCGATAAACGGCGCATGCGCGGCGGCCGAGATCCTGGATATCTGCGTCAGCAGATCGACGTCGGGCCCGCCGTTGTCGAAGTAATAATCGGCCACCAACGCGCCATACGGCTCGCCGCCGAACTGGCCGTATTCCTCTTCGTAGAGCTTCTTGAAGATCGGGCTTTGATCCCACGCGGTGCCCTTGTACTTCTTGAGCGTCTTGTACAGATCGCCCTTCGATACGTTCATCACGCGGATCTTCAACGTCTCGTCCGTCTCGGTGTTGTTGACCAGATAGTGCAAGCCGCGCCACGCGCTCTCGACTTTCTGGAACTCTTCCGAGTGGATGATCTGATTGATCTGGGCGGTCAGCTTCTCGTCGATCTGCGCGATCAGCGATTCGATCGTCGCGAGCACATCGCCCGAAATCACGTTCGTATCGCGCAGCGCCTGTTCGGCGAGCGTGCGCACCGCCGTCTCGACGGCTTCCTTCGCCTTCTCGCTCTTCGGCTTGAATTCCTTTTGCAGCAGATTCGCGAAATCGCTCGTTTCAAGCGACGCCTCGCCGGGTTGCGCTTGCCCTTGGGTGCTAGGTTCAGCCATGGTCAGACTCCCCTGTAGATCACGCTCATTGCTGCGGCTTCGGTGCGGACGCCAACGACTGCAGCAACGCAGGATCGTTGAGCAGTTTCGCGATCAGCTCCTCGGCGCCGGTCTTGCCGTCCATATAGGTCAGCAGGTTTTGCAACTGGCCGCGCGCCTCCAGCAGCTTCGACAACGCGTCCACCTTGCGCGCGACCGCCGCGGGCGAAAAGTCGTCCATGCTCTCGAAGGTCATGTCGACCGCGAGGTTGCCCTGACCGGTCAGCACGTTCGGCACCTGCACGGCGACGCGCGGTTTCATCGACTTCAGACGCTCGTCGAAGTTGTCGACGTCGATCTCGAGAAACTTTCGATCCGCCACCGGCGCGAGCGGATCCGCCGGCTGACCGGAGAGATCGGCCAGCACGCCCATGACGAAGGGCAGATTGACCTTTTTCTCCGACCCGTAGACTTCGACGTCGTACTCGATCTGAACTCGCGGCGCTCGATTGCGCGCGATGAATTTCTGGCTGCTTTCCTTGGCCACGACCATTCCCCTGGTTGACGCCTCACGGCCGCGAGCAGCGCGGCGCATGACTGGCGTTGCTAGAAGCGAAAAAGCCTATCCCCGCCTGACTGCTTACTCGTTTTCGATACCGCCGGCCTGCCTGGCCTGGCGCACGCCTTCGGGCGCGAGGTCCTGCAGAATTTCCATGAAGTTCCTGTCGACCAGCCGGCGCGCGCGCAGCAGCAGCAGCGGCACCGGGCTGGAGGGTTCGTGACGCTCGTAGTACGCGCAGATCTTGTCGATCATGCGAATCACGTCCTGACGGTCGGTGATGTCGCCGGACAGCGGCACGGGTGCCGGCGCCGCGCCGGCGCTTTCGCCCGGGGTCACGTCGCCGTTCGGCGATGCCTGCGGCGCTCCGTCCGGGACATCGAGACGCTCGCCGAGAAAGTCGGCCGCACGCCGCAGCAGCCTCGATAGCGGCGACAGATCGATGGAGCGCGCCGCGCCGACACGCTCGGTCAATACCGTCTCGATGCGCATCGCGCTATGCGTGGCCGCGAGCAAGGCCGTGTGCGCTTCGGCGGCGTCTTCGTGGGCGTCGGCGATCACCGCGTCGATCGAGCTCAGCGACGCCGCCTCGACGCCCTTGGGCAGCGGCACTTCGCCGGTCGCATATTCGATGTCGCGCAAGCTGACGTCACCATGCGCGCGCGACGACGCGAGCGGTGCGTCGCGCACGTCCACCAGCATGCCGGACGGTTCAACGAGGGCGGCGAGCGCGTTGACGCGGGCGGTCGGATCGTTGTCGTCGTCGGGATCGAGCTGTGGATAGACATGGTCCCAGCGCTGTTCGAGCAGGCCTTCGACGAGCGCGAGGCCCTCGGCGAAGCCGGAGAAACCTCGGCGATTGAGCAGCGCGCGCGTCAGGTGTACCGCGACGCGCAAGTCGCGGCCTTTTGCGAGCAGATCGAGCGATAGCGCTTCGGCCACTTTCCAGTCAGGCGGCGTGGCGGCGACCATGGTCTCGCCGAACTGCACCTCCGGCTTGCCGTGGACGACCTGCTCGAGCGCAAGGAAGTCAGGGTCGTACTCGAGGTCGTCCCCGCATGGACTGGCAGCTGATATGTCGGCAAGCATTTCGCCCGCGAGAAGCGTGGCCATGTCTGGTATCGGTCTCGGATGAGTAGTCTCGACGCACCGTAAGTGACCGGTACGGGTTGCCCTTGCCCGCCGGGAATCAACGTTCCCGGAAATACGTGTTAACTCTAATTAGATTGCCTTCGCCAGCTATTGCGATGTTTTTAGCGAGCGTTGTCCTTTCTCGGCGGCAATCCGATATGAGAATAGCACGCAGCCCGGAAAATCAAAGCCGGATAGCAATAGAAACGATTTTGTTTAATTAAGCGAAGTAGTATATGTAATACCATTCAACTCCATAAACACTTAAGACGTTTTAACATTTCGTTCCGGCACCATTACCCGTCACAAGCTCGGCCGGTCGTCTTACGACCTCAGCAGCGCGCCCTTTCAGGACGGTCGATTGGCGAGATATCCCGACGTCTAGGTAAACGAATCAGCTGCTCGGATTTTTTAAAAATTTTGACCTCCCCGGATTGCCGGTAGGCGCTTACATGGCGTTTAGGGTTAGTCCTGATAGCGATAGAACCCGTCGTCAAGGCGGTGAATAACATATTAAGTTTTAACTTGTAATAAATAAAACGTGCCAATAGACTAAGTCTGTTTTCCAATCACGCGCCGCTTGCAGGGCGGAATTGCCGGTATTGCAAGCGTTTGGCATACGCATCTGCCCGATATGGCGGCAAAGCGAGTGCCGGATTCATTGGGGACAGGAAGCCGGCGCACCACAAACGCGGCGAAATGGGTAGTGTCAGCAGCCGGGCTCCGCCCTGAAGAAGCGGGGCTCACCACCTCGGGGTGAAAAGTGGCAGATATCCAAAGCGCTGCAATTGCCGACCACGCTGGAGAAAGCGCACTGCCCGACCTGTGGCAACGCCGCACCTGCCTCAGCCACGACGAAATGGCGTCGATCTATACGATCGTGCGCCGCGCGCTGACCGGCTACCATCCGTCGGAATTGCAGGCGCTGGGCGAGGACAAGGAGGAACTGATCTCGCAGTTCCTCTATCTCAAGGTGTTCCGCCTCGATACCGCGCCGACGGCATTGCCCACCTTCCCGCTGCACAGCGCGCCTTCGACCAGCCATGCCGTGTGCGCCTATTTCCGCCGCTATCTGATCGACTGTCTGCGCAGCGCGAGCCATCAGCGCAACGTGTCGCTCGACGAAGGCGACGTGATGCTCGAAATCGACCGGCAAACGGCTTTTCATCCCGATCCGATCGGCTCGGTCCTGTTGCAATACGGTATGCACGAAGCCGAGGTACGCGAATCCGCGTCGCATTTCATCGCTTCGCTCGACGACGCCGACCGCATGCTGCTCGCCGGCAGTCTCGGCTGGCTGTCGAACGAGAAAGGCGGTCTGTCGCAGGTGGCCGCGCGTTACGGCATCGCGTCGTATCACTACCGGGCGCGCAAGCTTGGCGTCACGCTGAAAAAAGGCTCGATACCCGCCGACTTCGCCCGCACGCAAATCGGCCGATGGATCGAGCACAACCTCGGCATCGACATCTCGCCGGGCAATCGCATCGTCATCCTGCTGGTTCTGGGCATTCTGTCCGCGCAGTCGCACGCACAGGAATGAGCTCGACAGACCACGAGCATATGAGAGGTCAACGGTGCAACTTGCCACCGCGAGCCTGACCGACCGGGGCGACCGCCCGCGCAACGAAGATTCGTTCGGCGACTGGTCGAGCGAACGGCTCTACTATTGCGTCGTCGCCGACGGCGCCGGCGGACACGGCGGCGGCGACACCGCCTCGCACCTCGTGGTCGCTTCGGTGCTGGCGGATTTGCGCTACCTGACCGTTGCCGAGTTGCCGCCGACGGGCGACCGGCTGATCAGCGCGCTCACGCATGCCAATGAGAACATCGTCGAAGAACAGTTGCGCGGCACAGGCAATGAAAAAGACATGCGCTCGACGGCCGTGGTGCTCGCCATCGACCGCGAATGCGCGACGGCCGCGTGGGCCCATTGCGGCGACACCCGCCTCTACTGTTTCCGCCACGGCGAGCTCTGCGCGCGCACGCGCGACCACAGCATGGTTCAGCAGATGGTCGACGCGCGGCTGCTCGCCGAGGAGGAGATGCGTCATCATCCGCGCCGCAACGTGCTGTATGCGGCGCTGGGCACGCGCGACGCACTATCCATCGTGGGCGTCGACGGTACCTTCGCGCTGCATGACGGCGACGCTTTCCTGATCTGCACGGACGGCCTGTGGGAGTATGCCGACGACGCCGGCATCGCCGACGCGCTGGCCCATGCGGCGACACCCGGCGCCTGGCTCGACGCGCTCGCGCAACAGGTGCGCGCGAGCGCCAGCACGAACCACGACAACTTCACGGCGTTCGCGGTGTGGGTCGGCGACGACGCTGAGGCGACGCAATTGATGCCCGGCCCGGCACAGGCGTAACGCAGCGGATCAGCATCGGAACGGGGCTCGCATCATGCCAATCTCGGTCATCATTCCCTGCCTGCAGATGGCGGCAACGCTTGGCCGCGCACTGGAAAGCTGCCTGATCCAGCCGGAGGCGGCACAAATCATCGTCGTCGACGATGGCTCGACCGATGCTTCGATCGAAGTCGCGCAACATTACGGCCGCCTCGACGCGCGCGTGCAGGTGCTGCGCATGCACGTGAATGGCGGCGTCGCCGCCGCGCGCAACTGGGCCGCGATGCACGCGACCGAGGATCTGCTCGGATTCATCGATGCCGACGACGAATATCTGCCCGGCGCGCTGGCCGCGGCGAGTGGCTATCTGCAGCGTTGTCCGGGCGAGGCATCGGTGCGGCTCGATGTCGACTATGCGGGCTTTCCGCGCGCGATCGTCGAGCATGCCGATTTCGAAAAATACGCGGCGATCCTCAGCAACACCGTGCCGAGCAGTCTCGTGATCCGGCGGCCGGTGTATCGCGCGCTGGGCGGGTTTCCGCTCGACGCGTTCTTTCGTCGCGTCGGCGGAGAAGACGGCGCGTTTTCGTGGGCATTGAGCAGGCTGTTCGGCAACCGGCGGCTGATCGACGCGAAACGGGTGCGCCAGCATTACCACCCGGCCATCCACGCTGAACGATTCTTCCGGATTCACCTCGGCATGGAGCAGCCCGTCCATCAGGAGGTCGTCGAAGTATGGCGGCTCTCGCAACGGTTCGTCGCGAGCGCCGAGGCCGCCATCGCGCAACTGCGCGCGCTGCATTCGCCTGAAGGCGCCGCGCCACCCGTCCCGCCCGCGTCGCCCGGCTCCCGCTAGAAGTCACCGCAGCCGTGCTGGGTGTTCGTTAGCAGGCAGCTGTTCAGGTTCGGCTGCGAACGCACCCGCTTCCATTCGACCGCGAGGATGTCCTGATTCTCGCCAGGCGGCGTCGTGCTGAAGAGCGGCTGGTTCGAGCCGATGCAGATGTTGGTGCCCTGCAGATTGTTTTCGTAGACGAACGTCTGCTCCTGGCTGCTGAAAAACGTCTGCAGACCGCTTTGCGCGACCGGATTGGGGATCGGGCCCTGCGGGTTCGAGATTGTGCTCGGAAACGGAGTCACCGTCAGCGTGCCCGGTACTTCATTGACGATATAGCCCACGCTGGACGTGAAGTTGGGGTCGATCGGATAGCCGCCCGCCGGTGAAGTCAGAGTGGCCGTGGTCGTCTCCGAGCCGCTCAACGTGCCCGCGGCGGTATCGCCGTTGATCAGGCCGCTCGTCGTGTAGGTGAACGCCGGGTTCGGTGCGCCGACGTAGCGCGTCGCGCCGTCCGCGGTGACCGTGACCGTCGGCCGTGCGACATAGACGAAATGATTGCCGGTGGTGGGCACCGTGCCGCCCCAACTACAGCCCGAGCCAAACAGGCAGCCGTAGAAATTGGGCTGCGCGGTGTTCGGCTGCACGCTGCCGCGTGTCTCGCCGTTCCAGGTGCTGGCCCAGACTCGCCATGCGTTGCCGGCGCCAGGTGTGCCGGAGTTCGCATCGACGAACACGCCGTTCTCCATCACCAGATCGATCGAGCCGCCCGCGTTCAGATTCGTATTCGGAGCCGTCGCGGACGGCGTGCTCGCGCCCAGCCCGATATTGCCGGTCGTAGCGGTCGCGACGAGGCTGCCGGTCAGCGTGGAGTTCGTCACGCTGATCGGGCTCAACTGGCTCGCGGCGGAGTCGAACGTCTGGCTCGTCAGCGGGCCGATCACGAAGCCATGCGAGTTCGAGAAGTCGACGCTCCCGGCGTTGGACATCGCCAGTACGCCGACGTCGTTTTGCGGATCGGTCAGTGTGAAGGTACCGGGGCCGGCGAGAATCAGCCCGGCGGCCTGGATGCCGCCAGGGTCCGTGACGGGACCGGCCGACAGCAGCATCAAGGTGTGGCCTGGCGTCGAGATGCCGTAGGTCAGCGCGATCCCTTGACTGCCCGCGCCCGGGTTGGACAGCGTGAAATTGTTCGCGAAGCCCGGACGTGTCGGCACGCAAGTCGAGCCGCCCGATACGCACTGCCCGCCGACGGTGATGCGCCCGGTTTGCGTGCTGGACCCGAGCACGATGCTGGGAATCGACGCGAAGGTCGAGAAAGTCGGGGCGTCGATGCTGAGACCGCCGCCCGTGCCGAGCAGCGTGATCGGTGTCGCGTTCTGAGCGGTGATCGTGAAGCTCGACGGGTCCACCGACGCCGGCATGATCGACAGCACGCCGCCCGGCGACGACAGCGTCGCCTGCGTGATGGCGAGGCTGCTCGCCGTGCCGTCGTTGAATGCGCGCAACACGATCGAAGCGGGATTCGTCGTCGAGATCGTCACGTTGTCGGCGGTGGCATTGGCGACCGCGCTCGTCACGCCGCCGGTGACGATGGAAGTCGGATTGGTCAGCCCAAACTCGCTCTGCTCGGTCGCGGGCACCGCAAGGCCGACCGCGACGCCCGGATCTGACGTCGTGGTCGAACCGGCGATGCCGATCGTAGTGGCACGCGTCCCGGTCGCGCTGATCGCGCCATTGGCGATCAGCACGCCGTAGTCGTTCTGCAGGTTCGGACTGCTGCCTGCCGGGCCGCTCACCGCGCCGCGGATATCGATCGCCCCGCCGTTGTTCGACGTGATCGTCGTGCCGTCGGTGATCAGCACACCCTGCACGAACGGGCCGGTGCCGCTGCCGAACAGGCTCACCGTGCCCGTGCCGGTCGTCACCGATACGGGGGCTGTCTGGATGCAGTCCACGCATAGCGTGTTCTCGAACATCAGCCCGATCACCGAGTCGCCGTTGACCGCGGCTCCCACGCTTTGTCCGGTGAACTTGAGGTTGCCGCTCGTCGACTGGACCGACGACCCATGCATGTCGAGGCCGATGCTGACGTTCATGTTCGACGACACGCTGCCGGTGGCGGAAATGTCGCCGCTGCCGGTGCTCAACGTGGTGCCATAAAAATAGACGCCGTCCGCGAAAGTGCCGCCGGCGGCTGTACCGGTGACATTCCCCGTCACGTCGATCGCGCCGGTCGTGTTGGAGATCGTGGTGTTCTGAATCTCGACGCCGAAGCCGCCTTGCGCGCTTTGCGTCACGCTACCGTTGACCGAGATCGCGCCGCCCGCACTGCTGACCCCGGGCTGCAGCGCGGGACTCTCGCCCACCGTGGCGCCGCCTGTCAGGAACACGCCCATCGCGCTGCTGCCTGAGGAACTGCCGTTCACGCTCAATGCCCCGCTCGTCGTGCTGGCGGAACTGCCTGAGAGAAACACGCCGATGCCCTGATCCTCGATATTCGAACTGCCGGCGCCGCTGATGGTGAGCGCGCCGCTGCCGGTTTGAATCGTATTGTCACCTTGCGCGATCACGCCGTCGTTGCCTCCGCCGCCGGCAGTAGCCGTGCCGGTGATGCGAAGCGCGCCGCTCGTCGTCGAGAGCGAGCTGGTGCCGTTGATCGCCACGCCGTTGGCGTTCGGGCCCAGCGCGACACCCGACAGCGAGAACACGCCGCCCTCCGTGGAAATGGTCGACGAGTCGATGAAAATGCCCGACGACGACGTGATCAGATAGCCAATCGCCACGCCATTGATCGGGAACGTGCCGGTGACCGTCAGATCGCCGCCCGCGGTGTCGATGTTCGAGTTCTGGATCAGGACCGGGCTCGCGCCACCGCTTCCCACCGTCACGCTGCCGCCGTTGGTCTTCACCGTGACGCCCTGGAACGAGACCAGGCTGAGCGGACTCGTGCCGCCCACGTTCGCATCGAATACGAGGCTGAGCGGCCCCGCGCCCGACGTGATGGTGTTGTTGACCAGCACCGATCCCGTCGCGCTCAGCTTCAGCGTGGCGGGAAGCGTGCCGGTCGTGAGGTTGAGCGGCGCGTCGACGGCGATGTCGCCCGCGCCGAAGTTGGGATCGGTCCCTGTCAGTACCGTCACCGACGTGCCGAGGCTCAGCGGACCGGTGAGCGCCGTGTTCAGGATGAACGTGCTGCCCGTGATCGGCCCGAACGTCATGGTGTTGGAATCGGTTGCGGTTTGCGTTGGGACCGGCGCAGCGGAGACATCCGGCACCTGCGTCACGATGTCGACCTCGAACGGATCGAGCAGCCACCTGCCGCCCTGCCCCTTCGCCGCCGATGCGTCGACGCTCATGCCGGTCGTGTCGAGCGTGTGGCCGGACGTTTCGATCAAGCCGCCGTTACCGCCCTGGGGCCCGCCCTTCGCGGTCAACGTGCCGTAAATGCGGCTGGCCGTTTCGCTGTAAGCCACGACGTTGCCGCCATTGCCGTCGACGAGCGCATCCGCATGGAGGCTGGCGCTCGGCGACATCCAGATCGCATTGGCATTGCGAACGGAGGAGTCCGCACCCGCCGGGCCGCCGCCGAAGTGCACGGTTCCGCCGCCCGCGGCGCCGCTCGCATCGACGTACGCTCCGGCCAGCAGCGCCACGTCGTAGCCGGTCACGTCGATCCTGCCGCCGGTTTGCCCCGCGCCGCCACTGGCGTCGAGCGTCCCGCTCACCTGTGTCACGCCGTTCGTGCCGCCGTCGAGCAGAATGCGGCCGTCGTGTTCGCTCAGGCTCTGCGCGCGCACGATGCCTTGCTGGTTGATGACGGTGCCCGCCAGCGCGTCGGCCGTCTGTGCGCTCATCACCACGGTGCCGCCGTCGGCGGCCAGCGTGCCGGTATTGCCGATCAGCGCGTGCGCCGCGCCCTGGTTGATCTTCAGGGTGGTCAAACCGTCGCCGGCAAAGTCGACGGTGATGTCGTTGCCCGCGCCCAGCGCGACGCGGCCCAGTTTTGCGCTGACCGTGCCGCTATTGCTGACCGTGCCGCCAAGCAACGCGATGGTGCCGCCCGCGGCCGCCGTCAGCGACCCCGCATTGCTGAGCGCCGCCGCGGACGCGCCGACGAAATGGAAGTTGCCGGCGAGGAAATCGGCATTGGAGATATTGAGTGTCGAGGCGATCATCGACCCCACGTTCACCGACGATCCCGGCGCAAAGATCACCCCCGCCGGATTGACGAGAAACACCTTGCCGTTCGCCTGCAGGCGTCCGGCGATCACGCTGGGGTCGTTGCCCGTCACGCGGTTGAGCAGCGCGGCGGAAGCCGACGGCTGCGAGATCCTGACCGCTTCGCCGCTACCGATCGAAAACGCGTTCCAGTTGACGATCGCATTGGACGAGCCCTGCGTGATGTGCATCTGTCCCGCGCCCGGCGAGTTGATGCTGACCGTGCCGGCCACCACCTGGGCGCCGGTCGGATTCGCGAGCGCGAGCGGCATATACGACGCCGCGAACAACGCGGCGACCGCGCCGGCGATCGTGCTCACATGCCCCGGTCGCACATTGCATCGCTTGTTCATCGCACACCTCGGCACAGATTGCTGCTGCTTGTCGTTGCGTTTCGTCTCGTTTCGTTGCGTTTGGCTGCCTGCTAGAACGTCTTGGTCAGTTGCACATAAAAGCGCGGCAGCCTGTCGTTGCCGGTCGTATCGGGCCCGGTCGTGCGCCATGCGACCGTGCCCTGTAGCGAAAAGCCGCCCGGCGCGGCCCAGAACGCGCCGAGACCTGCGCCACTGCGGGTGATCACGTTCGACCCTTGGCCCGGACGCGGCGTGGCGTTGTACCAACCGGTGCCGAAGTCGAAGAACGTGAACACGGTCGCCCGCGCATCGATCGCGAAACGCCCTTCGAGGGTGGCGACGAACCCCTCGTCGACCAGTGCCTCGGACGGCGAATAAGCGCGCACCGCGTGCGGGCCGCCGAGCAGGAAGCGCGACGAACTGTCGAGCGTGGTGCCGGCCCACTGGCCGGACACGCCGGCGAATACGCTGAGCCGCTCGGTGATCGCGTTCAGGCGGTTGGCGAAGAAAGTGGCGCGCACTTCGGTGCCTTGCGTGTCGCGCCCGAGCGGCGAGGCATCGAGCGCCTCGGCTTGCGCGTTGCGGAAATGCAGACTGCCGATCAACAGTTCGACATCCGCGCTATTGAAGCCGCCGCCGAACAGCGCGTCGCGGCTTTCATAGCTCAGGCCGATACTGCCTTCCACCAGCGATCTGGGATTGTGTTGATCGACGATGCCGACGTTGTCGATCAGGTCGCGATACTCGAAATTGACGCGCCCCAACAGGCTCTGATTGCGTGTGCGCACGAGCGGATGCGTGAGCGTGAAGTCCACCACGGTCGCCTCGCCCTGCGCGTCGAGCGACGCGAATTCCTGGCCGAGCGCATAGTTGAGCCGCGACACCGCGACCCCGACGCGCGTACCTTGCGCATTGATCGGCGCTTCGTAGCCGACGCGCCCGTAAAGGGTGTCGCTGCGTTCGCTGGCGAGCAGCCGCAGGTCCAAGTTGTCGCCGATCATGAACGGCGAGTTCAGGCGCGCGAGCGCGCCGAGCCGCCAGGTACCGCTGGACTCGGCGCCGAAGTTGTCGACATCGAGCGCAAAGGTCCAGCGTTTGGCCGGCGCGACGTTGACGGTCAGATCGACCGTGCCGGGCTCCTCGCCCGCTTCGATTGCCGAGGAGACCTGAATACCCGGCAGATCGGACAGCAGCAGCATGGTCCGTTCGAGTTCGTGCTGCTGCAGCGGCTTGCCCAACGGAATCTGCGCGACCCGCGCGCGCAACAGATCTTCGCGGATCGGCGTGCCGGCCGCGATGTCGAGCCGCACATGGCCGACGCGCCCTTCGAGCACGCTCATTTCGACGTTGCCGGACGTGACGTCCTGCGGCGGGATCACTACCTGGGCGAGCAGATAGCCGTGATCGCGATAAACCCGCGTGATGCGCGCGGCAATCTCTTCGAGCCCGGCGAAGCTGGTTTGCTTGCCGAGCTTGTCCTGAACGGGCGCAAGCAGCGCGTCGCTGGCGATCGTGTCGTTGCCCTTCAACGTGATGCTCTTCAGCAGGAAGGTCGGGCCGGGCGCCGTCACGGGCGCCGCCGGCGGCGGCACGGCGGGTAACGCCTGAGCGCCGCCCGGCGGCGCCGGCCGGGTCTCGCGCGGCGCCGTCTGGTTCAGGATGCTGCCCGCGTTCGGCAGCGTCTGGCCCCACGCGAGCGCACTACTGCAGGACACCGCCGCGGCGATCAGTCGGAGTCTGTTCATCGGTCTAGGGTCTGTTTGGTTCATCCCTGCTGCTGACGCGCGATGGTCAAACGCCAGCCACCCATCAGGTCGAATGGCGCCCAGAAGAACGGATGCGCGAAGCGCGGCGTGTGCAGAACCGCCAGTTGCGCGGTGCGCATCGCGTCGATCGCGTCATGGCCTTGCGCGAGTTGCGCGTAGAAGGTGCGCATCGTCAGCGCGCTCGATTCGTCCGCGACCGGCCACATCGACACGATCAGGCTGGTGGCGCCGGCATAGAAGAACGCGCGCGTGAAGCCGAGAATTTCGTCGCCGCGCGCGATCCGGCCAAGCCCCGTCTCACAGGCCGACAGCGTGACGAGCGAGACGTTGTTGAGCTTCAGGTTGTAGATGTCTTTCGCCAGCAGCGAGTCCGGGCCGTCGGCCGGCTGCGTCGCGGGCGCGAGCAGGATGCTCGAGTGCAACGGATCGATCGTGTCGGCTTGGGCGTGCGTCGCCACGTGCAACACGCGTCCGGCGGGCGCGTTGTCGCGAAAGCTCAGGCGCGTGGCATCGCCATGCAGAAACACCTCGTTGCGCGCGAACAGCGGCGCGATGCCCTGCACTTCCGCCTCGGCCCCTGGCAGCGCATAGGCAGGTGTGATGGTCGGATTGCCGAACGCGACCAGATCGCTCGCGATCTTCTGCTGGCGTTGCGCGAGTTGTACCGCGACGCTCGCCGATGGTTCGAGTGCGATCGCATGGCGTTCGATCAGAAAGCCGTCGGCATCGTGCAGCGCCTGAAACGGCAGATAGTGCAGCGCGCCGTGCGGCACGATGATGAGCCGCTCGTTCGCGCGCAAGCCGAGCGGCGCGATCAGCAACGCATCGAGCTTGTCGCCATAGGTCAGCGCGGCCGGTCGCCGGCGCACGATCGCATTGCGCAGGTCGGTCACGGCGGCATCCATGTCCGCGCGCGCAACCGGCAACGTGTGGCCGGTCAGGCCATCGTTGCGCACCACCCAGACGATCAGCTCGTTGGGCAGGCTGTGAAATTCGACGATCGCCTCGTTGGGCCGGAGCGCGCCGCGCGTCGCGGCAAGACTCGGCACCTGCCCGTTCAATTGACGGTCGTCGACGCCGGCGTCGACGCGGTTGCGCACGACGTCGAGCAGCGCACGCGCCCGGCTGCGTTCGGACAGACTCCATGCGCTCTCGTAGTCGCCGGCTTCGACCGTCAGCGCGATGGCCTCTTCGAATACCGTTTGCGTGTCGCCGAACAGCGCCGTCTTGAACTCGTCGCTGCGAAACCGCGTGCGGATTTTCTCGGAGTCGTCGACGGCCAGCAGGTAGGCTTCGCGCGCATGCGGCTTGTCGCCGAGCGCGAGGTCGGCGCGGCCGATTCCTTCGTGGGCCCACAGGCGGTCGTAGTTGGCGTCGCTGGAATTGCCGCTTTGGCTCAACAGCGCTTCGAACGCGTGTTTCGCATCCTCGGGCTTGCCTTCGGCCAGCAGCAGATTGCCTTCGATGCGCCGGTAGGCGGGCGCGAGTTCCGCGGTGGCCGGTGCGCCGACAGCATCGAAGGTTTGGCGCGCGCCAGGCGTATCGCCCTCGGCGAGCTGCGCGTTGATGATCGACATCAGCACCAGCGGTTTGTAACGCGGCGAGGCGGTCGTGAGCGCGTCTTCGTAGGCGGCCAGCGCCTGCTGCGGCTTGCCCCGGCGCAACGCGACATCGCCGAGCACCTTGTTGGCCGGAGCAAAGACCTGCTCGGGCGCCTTCGGCGTCGAAGCGAGCGCATCGCGGGCATAGCGTTCGGCGTTGTCGAGGTCGCCGGCATAGCTGTAGGCGATCGCGAGATCGCGTTTGGACAGGGCCGCCAGGTCCGCATTGTTGGTCTGCCCGGCCACCACCAGGGCGCGCGCCGCGGCATCGACGCTGTCGCGGAAGTCGCCGCGCTCGGCGGCCGCGACGGACATGCTGCAATAGTCGTAGGCAGGGAGTTTGACGCGATCTCGCGACAGCAGCAGACGTCCCTCGGCCGTCAACGTGTTGATCGTTTCGGCGTCGCGTTCGCGTTCATCGGCCTGACGAAAGCCGAACGACTCGGGCGCAAGGGCCACGGCGCTCGCGGGCCGCGCCGCGGCGGCGGACGTGCCAGCGGCCAGCGTATTGCCCGCCGCGCCCAGCAGCATCGAGCCCATGACGAGCGCGCCCGTGATCCACGCGGCATCGATCCGGTGTGCCATCCCGCTCGATAAGCCTTGGCGCTCGTTCACTTTAACTTCCTGCAAGAAGGCAAAAGGAAGCGGCTGGGATGGAATGCGCGTACAACCCGCAAGCTGCACGCAGCGGTTGACTCACACCGTATAGACGAATCCGGCCGGCCGATTTTGAAACCGGCGGACGCACGCGGACCACCGCTCAGGCACGCGCGCCCGCCTGATTTCAAAAAATGACCCGCTCGTTCGTCTTAAAGACGGACACGCCTGCGCGTGAGGGTGGCGCTCGCGTGTGCCGGGCTCTGCCGTCGTACCCTCCAGGGAGCCACAGCCGATGAGCAGCCCCGACGACAAAACCGTGATCGTGCAACGGGCGTCCGGACCGGACCGCCAGCAGAACCCCGCCGAAGCGGCGGACGCCGATCGTACAGTCGTCACCCGCCCCGCCGCGCAGGGTTCGAACGCGCAACATGCGCTGCCCGCCGGCACACGGCTCGGCGAGTTCGAGATCGTCGATCTGATTGGCGAAGGCGGCTTCGGTATCGTCTATCTCGCCTACGACACCCAGCTAGGACGTCACGTCGCGCTGAAGGAATACATTCCCGCTGCGCTGGCCTCGCGCGTCGGCGCGGCCGAAGTGTCGGTCCGCTCGGAACGTCATGAAGACACCTTTCGCGCCGGCCTGAAAAGCTTCATCAACGAGGCGCGGCTGCTCGCCCGCTTCGATCATCATTCGCTCGTCAAGGTGTACCGGTTCTGGGAGGCCAACGGCACCGCGTACATGGTGATGCCGTACTACGAGGGCGTGACGCTGCGCGACGGCTTGCGCCGCATGAGTGCCCCACCCGATGAAGCATGGCTGCGCGCCCTGCTCGCGCCGCTGCTCGAAGCGCTGGCGGTATTGCATGCGGCGCAGTGCTATCACCGCGACATCGCGCCGGACAACATCATGCTGCTCAAGGGCAGCGGCCGCCCCGTGCTGCTGGACTTCGGCGCGGCGCGGCGCGTGATCGGCGACATGACCCAGACCTTGACGGTGATCCTGAAGCCCGGCTATGCGCCCGTCGAGCAATATGCCGAAGTGGCGGCCTTGAAACAGGGGCCGTGGACCGATGTGTACGCACTCGCCGCGGTCATCTATTTCGCGATTCAGGGCAAGACACCGCCGCCGTCGGTCGGCAGACTGATGAGCGACACGTATGTGCCGCTCGCCACGGCGGCGGCCGGCCGCTATAGCGAACGGTTCCTGCGCGCGATCGACCATGCGCTCGCGGTCCGCCCCGAACAGCGCCCGCAAAGCGTTCAGGCGCTGGCGAACGAACTGGGCATTGCCATCGATACGCGTGATGACGCCGATGCGGCGATCGAACCCACGACTCGCGCTGCCGTCGAGACAGCGGGTACCAATGCGCCGCGAACAACGACGGCCGCGACAGCCGAGGCGAAGCGCAATGAGCCAGGCACAGCGGCCGTTCCTGCGCCAGGCGGTAGTCAAAAGAAACGCACGCGCTTGATCGCAGCAGGTGCCGTTTGCGTCGTGGCGCTCGCGGCGGTCGGTACGTGGTTTGCCATGCGTTCGCCACCGGCCGCGAGCCCGGCTGTCACGGCAAGCACGGATGCGCGCGACACGGCTGCGCCGAGGCCGGCCGACACGGCTGCGCCGACGCCTGGCAATGCCGCTCAAAGCCCGGCAGCCGTTGCTGCTGTTGCCCCTGTTGCCCCTGTTGCCCCGGTTGCTCCTGCCTCGCCCGCCACGGTTGCCGCGCCCGCCACACCACCCGCGCAGGCCGACAACCTCGCGCCCTTCACCCCCGCGAGCGAACTCGAGCGAATCGTGACGCTGGCCGATCCATCGATTCAGATCACCGCCACACCGCGCAGCACGTCCGCCACGATCGGCAAGGATTATCTGCAGTTCAAACTCGACAGCAACCGCGCGGGCTACGTGTATGTGTTCATGGTCGATCCGGACGGTCAGTACCTGATGCTGTTTCCGAACGGACTCGATCGCAACAACCGGATCGCCGCCGGTCAGACGCTGTCGTTGCCGCGCGCCAGCTGGCCAATGCTGGCGGGCAACCCGCCCGGTCCCAACCTCTTTCTGACGCTGGTATCGACGACGCCGCGCGATTTTTCCGACGGTGGATTGAAGTCCGCGGCGCCGTTCCAGTCATTCCCCGCTGATGCCCAGCAGCAAGCGGCCGCGCGTCGCGGCCCGCGCTATTCGCCGTTCGCGGGCAAGCCGCGTTGCCCGGCAGGCACGGCCGATTGCGCCGGCGCGTTCGGCGCCGCCACGTTCACCATCGATGCCGTCAAGCCGCCCGGCTAGCGCGCGCGACGTTCGCGATGGTCCGCAAGGAGGCCGCATGCAAAGAGCTCAGCTTCTCCTGCTTGCGCTGACAGCCACGCTCGCGGCTTGCGCGAGCAACACGCCCGCTACCAGCGTCATCCTGGGGGACGCGAGCCACACGGCGACGTCGCCGGTCGAGCAGGCGGCGCCGACGGCGCAAGCAACGCCACCCGCGCGACCGCCGACGATGCCTGGGCCGACACCGGCTCCCGTAACGACACACGCGACGGTCTCGGGGACGTCCACCGGCTCGAATAACCCGCGTCGCAAGGCTGCGTTGAGCGGCGGCTTCGCCACGCGCCACGCTTACTACGAGCCGATCGCTTTCGTCGACCTGCCCGGATGGGACACGGACGACGTCACCGCGTCATGGGAAGCGTTTCGCCGCAGTTGCACCGTGCTCGGCGCGCGCAGCGGCTGGTCGGACCCGTGCAATGCCGCGCGAGCGGTGGACGTTGGCGACGTCGCGGCGATCCGGCGTTTCTTCGAAACCAACTTCAACGCGTACCAGATCCGCAATCCCGACCGCTCGCTCGACGGTACGATGACCGGCTACTACGAGCCCCTGCTCAATGGTAGCCAGCAGTCCGGCGGCGCCTACCTCTATCCGGTCTATGGCACGCCGGCCGACATGCTCTACCTCGACGCGCGGCGCCTGCCGGACCGCGCGCGAGGTGACGTGAGCGCGGCTCGCATCGATGGACGTAACGTGATCCCGCTCAGCGATACGACGAGTGGCGACCTCAAAGGCGTCTACGCGCTGGACCTGCGCGATAGCGTGCCGGATATCCGCGACAAGAAGATTCGCCTGCGGCTCGATGGCGGGCGCATCGTGCCGTACTACACCCGCGCCGAGATCGAGCGCGGCGCACTGAAGGCGCCGATCCTCGCCTATGTCGACGACCCCGTGATGTTGTACTCGATGCAGTTGCAAGGCGCGGGCAAGGTCCGCATGAGCGACGGCTCGATTCGCCGCTTCGCCTATGCGGAACAGAACGGCCGGCCGTTTCTGCCTCCGCTCGCGCACAGCGGCAACGCGACGGCCGGCGCGCGCAAGCTCGTCGTGCGCGGCATGGAGATGGAGGTCGACATCAGCGGCGACGGCGCGACCGCTGCGAGCAACGAAGGCAATGCGGCGCCCGCCGACGGTGACGACGACGAACCCACGTCGCCGTTGCTGCGCGGTTTCACACTGGCGACGACCACGCCGAAACCTCATCCCGTGTATGCGGTTTCAGATCCGAGCTATGTGTTTTTTCGTGTGATCCCCGATTCACCGAACGGTCCGCTGGGCGCGTTGGGCGTGCCGCTGTCGGCGGGCCGCTCGGTGGCCGTCGATCCGCGCACCACGCCGCTCGGCGCGCCGGTATTCGTGTCCACGCGTGACGACCCTCAGGCACCCGGTGCGATCAACCGCCTGATGCTCGCGCAGGATTCGGGCGGTGCGATTCAGGGCGCAGTCAGAGCCGACTACTTCTACGGCTTCGGTCAAACCGCGCAGACCCAGGCGAGCCACACCAAAGAGCGGCTGCGCATGTGGGTGCTGCTGCCCAAGGGATTGCGCATCGCCGCGCAGCAGACGTCGTTGAAAACGCGCGGCGGCGGACCTGCCGCCTCCGATGCGGATTGTCTGGTCAGCGATCCGGTGCTGTGTGTGGACGATGCGCCGTAGACGTCTGGCGGAAAGTGGGCGACGGCTCGCCCGGGGCATGAAATTTGCGGAGCCGCGTCATCGCATCCAGCCAAGGAGACCGACATGGACACGCGACAAATCGAAGAGCTCCGTCCCACACAAATGACCCACGGCGCGCGGGAAGTCCGCGAAAAAGCCCGCCAATACCGGTCCCTGAGCAGCCATGACCTGGAGATGGCCATCGCCGAAAAGCCGATACCGGTCGTCTGCGGACCCAACGGCATACCGTTCGCCATCGATCATCACCATGTGGCGGCGGCGCTGTGGCAGGTGGGCGTGCGCGCGGTTCCGGTCGTGCTGGTGCGGGATCTTTCGTCGTACACGTGGGCATCGTTCTGGCTCAGCATGGAAAACCAACGATGGACTTTTCCGTATGACGCGCAAGGCATGCGCCGGCCGTTTGCCGAATTGGCGGAGCACGTGTGGGAAATGAAGGACGATGAATACCGAAGCCTCGCGGCAGCGGTCCGCGATGCCGGCGGCTATGAAAAAACCAGTGTCCCGCTGGAAGAATTTCGCTGGGCCGACTTCTTTCGCGCGACGTTGCCGCGGCCCGATAGCGACGAAAAGTTCACAGCTTTGCTCAAGGAAGCCTTGAAGCTTGCCAGGAGCGACTCTGCATTGGGGCTACCGGGCTATCTCGGTCGCACGGATTGAGTCGGCGGCCCACTTAATCGTGGGCCGCACTGCCCGCCGGCACTAGAAACTGATCCATCAACGAGATCTTCAACGGCTTGTCCGCATCGAGCTTCTTCTTCTCGATCACATACTTCCAACCATCCCCGCTACCCGGATTGCGATAGAACGCGACGACCGCTACATAGTTCGTGTCGGCCCGCATCGGCTGCGACAGGCTTGCCGACGCACCGGGATTCAGCACCGATGCCATGCTCACCTGCAAGTCCTGCGCGAGCACCGTGCGGTCGTTCTTCAGCAGATCCTCGTACGACGCCCCATCGAACGTCTTGCGGTCCTTCAGCTGATACACGCGCACCGCGACCGATGTCGCACGAGCAGCATCGTCGGGGTTCAGCGCTTCGCGCGCGGACAGATCGATGTCGAGCAACTTGATCTGCTTGAAAAACACCGCGTGATACGCGCTCGACGACGCGTCCGATACGGATTGCCAGGCGCCGCATGCCGACAGCAGCGCGAAGGACGCAACGGTGGAAACGGTAAAACGAAGGTTCATCAATGGTCCTTTCGGCGCGTCGTTCATGACGCGGCATGAGTCAGGTACGGATTGGCCACGGGCTTCGGGAGCGAGCATCCGCGAATCGGACAAGCCGGCGCGTTGCGGCTTGTCACCCCAGCCATAGCCGGCGAGGCACAACAGATTGCGCGAATGCGCATCGCTGCCGCCCGCGCGAAAGCTTTCCGGATAGCGGTACTTCTTCCACGCCCGATACAGCAGCGCGACGAAACGATGATTGAACTGATCGAGAAAGGCCTCGACCGCTTCGTGCCCTTCCTCGCGCATCACGATCTCGTCGATCATGTGCGACGGCATCGCCGCGTCGACGCCGTAAAGACCCATGAACGTCGTGCGCACGGTCGGCGCCGCGGCACTGACCAGGGAATCCGGATCAGCATCGAATTCGACTGCGGCGATCTCGCCCGCCGGAAAGCCTGTGCGCGCTGCTAATCGAATCCGACGCTACGATTCAGATTTATTCGCGAATTCGCCGGTCGATTCGACCGCGACATTTGTTCACAGTTGCTCGGCGGATAACTGGCTATAGTGGGCAAGGTCGATCACGGGTCCGATCGACCTTCCCAGACAGGCATTGAGTCTGTCCTTCGGCAGCCTCGATCACGCCCCGTGTTCGAGGCTTTTTTCCTTGCTGCCCCGTTAGCAAGCGATCACGTGGCCAGTGTGCCGTCCGCCGCATTCATGCGCGCGGGCCGTTCATGAGGATCGGGACTATCGGTCTGAGTCGTCCCCGCAAGGGATACAATAACGGCAAACAGAAAAGTTTTTCGAATAATCATTATTTGTTCCGCTTGCTTTTTCACCCGCATTTGACACAGCCGACATAAGTCGCGAGCTAAACACGCACTTTTAATTGTGTCGCTTGCTTGCGCATAAAAAATAAAAAGTGATCCCCGAATCACATTTTCGCGATTCCCGTTCGACTATAACGATTAAGCAAGAAACGCAATGCAAACAAAGGTTAAAATTGTTATTTTTCCCTGCCGTGCGGATGTAGCAGTGCGTTACCGAGCGCCCGCATTGTCCACTGACAAAAAAAATCCCGCACAGGGAGGCGGGATTAAAACAACAGGACGCTGAGGAGACGATCACGCCCTGCCTGGGACCCACACGCACCGCAGGGATACGCGTGGTTATTTCGACGCTCGCCACGACCGACAACCGTAGTCGACGGTCAATGATCGCGAGTGCTTTGAAATGCCGGGACCGCTTGGGCACCCCTGTGCGCGCTCATGCCTGCCGCGTGGCACCACGGCGCCGAGCGCCCCGTGTGGAACTCAGGCCGCCTTGCGCGCGAACCCGTCGCCCATCACGCTCACCACGTCGTCGACGACCCGAGTGGCGGCCGCGAATCCAGCCGCCAGCACTTCCCGCAGATCGGCCGACGAACGACCGGGCACCGAAGCTACCCGGAAAGCGGTCGACCACTCGCCGCCGATCAGCCGCGTCTTCAACGTGACGCTCGCCATGTACGCGTGCCGCGCCGTGGCACTGCCGACATGGGTGGACATATCGGTCGCGCGCAACGCGTTGACCACGATGTCGAATCCCCGATAACGATAGGTTTGCTTCATGCTCTTCTCCGTCTTCACCCATTGCTACACAACAGCATTTCGCCATGCATCGATGCTGCATCATTCTCGACTCGAGTTTGTCAAAAATTGACACATCCTGAGCGATTCCCGGTTAGGGCTTTCCCTGCTCTCGACCTGCCAATTCCGGCGTCAACCATGCTCAATGACGAGCAAAACGGTTTTACTGTGAGATTAGATATATGCTTTACAGATTTTGGAACAATGAATCACAAGGCTCCATGCAATGTGAAGTCATTGGACCGGCAAATTCGGATTACAGATTCATACCGTTTATTCAGATTCGATCGAATAGCCTCGACGAATCAAGCCTCGCGAACCATCTCGAAATAAAAAGCTATATCCCAAAATAAAGATCGGAACTCGTCCGGCGCTTCAGTAGTCCGAACACTGCTATTGCCCATCGTGGCGCCCCCTGGCGAGCCTGGCTCCGCCCGGTTCGCCGTCATCCGCTCGTGGTCCAATAAAAAGTACGCTGCGTCTGGCCGCATCGTCCGCTGCGTTTGAATGAAGCGTCCGTCCCGGTACGTCGCTCGATCGCCAGCGGCAAAGATCGTGTCATTACAGACCGCAGATCGCTTATCGGATTGAATGAGCCTGAATAAGGAATTGCTGGTGAAACATCTCGCTGGTTCAATATCGCAATTGTGTCGGCATTCTCTGCCTGCCTCTTTTATGCTTTGTCGCGCGAGTTACCTCGGTGCCACCGTGATCACGCGTTTGCGCCACGGCGAAGCGGGAGAGCGTGCACGATGAGCGTCTTCCAGATTGCCGGTGCACTGTTCGCCATCGTCGCGCTGTTCGGCGTCCTCAATTATCGATTCATCAGGTTGCCCGACACGCTCGGCATCACCGCGGTCGGGCTCGTCGTCTGCGTCGGCATTTCCGCGCTCGGGTTCTACTATCCGGCGATGGCGACCGCCGCTCGCAAGATCGTCGTGCAGATCGATTTTGCCGACATCGTGTTTCACGGCCTGCTAAGTCTGCTGCTGTTCGCCGGCGCGCTGCACGTCGATCTGTCGAAGATGCGCACGCAGCGGCGCGCGGTGCTGATGCTCGCGACGATCGGCGTATTGATTTCGATCGCGGTGGTCGGCTTCGGCTTTTACTACGCGGCACAATGGCTCGGCCAGCCGGTGAGCCTGCTGTGGTGTCTCGTGTTCGGCGCGCTGATCTCGCCGACCGATCCGATCGCGGTACTCAGCGTGCTCAAGCGCGCCGCGGCGCCGGAAAGCCTCGAAACCAAGATTACCGGCGAATCGCTGTTCAACGACGGCACGGCCGTCGTCGCATTCGTCACGCTAGTCGGACTCGCGACCGGCGCGAACGAGTTTTCCGCGGGCGCGATCGCATTCGATCTGCTGCGCGAAGTCGCCGGAGCGCTCGTGCTCGGCGCGGCGCTCGGCTTCGGCGCGTCGCTGCTGCTGCGAGGCATCGACAGCTATCCAGTCGAAATCCTGATCACACTCGCGCTCGCGACCGGCGGCTATAGTCTCGCCGAAGCGCTGCACGTGTCAGCGCCTCTCGCGGTCGTGATCATGGGGCTCGTGATCGGCAATCACGGCGCGTCGACGTCGATGTCGGAGAAGACGCGCGAGCATCTGTTCAACTTCTGGGACCTGCTCGACGAGTTGCTCAATCTCGTGCTGTTCGGGCTGATCGGACTCGAAATCATTGCGCTGTCGCTGCGCGTCGAAATCGTTTGGCTCGGGCTCGCGGCGATTCCGGTCGTGCTGTTCGCGCGCGGCGTCAGCGTCGCGATTCCGCTGCTCGCGCTGCAGAACTTCCGGCGGCTCAGTCCGCATTCGGCTGTTGTGCTGACGTGGGGCGGACTGCGCGGCGGCATCTCGATTGCGCTTGCTCTGTCGCTGCCGGAGTTTCATGGACGCGAAATGTTCATCGGCGTCACGTATCTCGTCGTGGTATTCAGCCTGCTGATTCAGGCGACGACATTGGGCCCGCTGATCCGTCGGCTCAATATCTCGGGCGCTCACGCAACCCGGCCAGCCCCGCCCGACTCATCGCCTGCACAAAACGCGCGCTAATCGTAAAGTGGATACCTACGCCGATCTGCACCGCGAGGTTGGTGAGAAAATCCAAACACAGTCCGAGACCGGCGCGAGCGGCTCTCGCGTCGATTTCGACATTGGATTGCAGCGCCCGATTTAAGCGTTTCCTGAGCAGTGCCCGCCGCGATTCTGACCCGGGGCGGCCCACCAGCAGGCGAGACCGCTGGCGAGTCGAACCGCCGCCGTCTTCCCTCCGGCCACGGTTCGCGCCGCGGCCCTGGCACGGACTTGAACGAGTCCGCCGCCAGTTTCTGGCTTACTTTCCGCCAGTTTCCGGACCGTCGCGAGTGCCGCGGCGCCGGGCATTTGGCCGTCAATGCCGGTTCTCCCACATACCTGGCAGGCGCGGTTTGTCATCCTGTCGATTCAGGCGTCCGAAGGAGTTCGCCATGTCGGTCTATGTCGATGAAGGGTTCCGGCCCTGTGTGACGGAATGCGCGACGGTCGCGTTCCGCGTGTGCTGCGACGATCGTGCACAGATTTTTGAAGTCAGCGCCGACGCGCTGGTCGAGTTCTGTGGCGCCGTGAGCCGTCGCAAGCAGGACCTGCTGGTCGCGTTCGAGGATGCGCAGGACGAGATCCTGTCCGTAGCCGCGCAGCGATGGCAGTTCACGCCGAGCGAGCCGGTGCGGCTCGGTCTCGACGAATTCAAATTGGTCAGACATTAGGCGCGAGAAACGCCTTCATGAGCTGGATCGCCGCCCTGCCGATGTACAACGTGACACCCGCGCTCGACCTCGAATGGCGCGAGTGGCTCGACGACGTGCTGCGCCGGGTCAAGCCCGCGTGCCGCATCGTCGAACCGGACGAGGAACTGCACGGCTTCTGGCGGCGCCCGAATCTGCTGATTTCCCAGACCTGCGGTTATCCGCTGATGCAGGGGCTGCACGCGCAGGTGCAATTGGTCGCGACACCCTGCTTCGATGCGCCCGGCTGCGACGGCGCGCATTACTCAAGCGTACTGGTCACGCGCGCCGACGCGCGCTTCGACTCACTCGCCTCGTGCCGCGGCGCACGCGCCGCCTACAACCAGGACGATTCGAACAGCGGCATGAACGCATTTCGTCACGCGGTCGCGCCGCTCGCGCGCGCCGGCATGTTCTTCGGCGCGGTGCTGCGCACGGGTTCGCATCTCGGCTCGCTGCGCGCGGTCGCGGACAATCGTGCGGACGTCGCCGCGATCGACTGCGTGACCTTCGCCTTCGTTTGCGACGTGCTGCCGGAACTCGCGGGGCGCATGCGCGCGATCGGCATGACCGCCGCCTCGCCGGGCTTGCCGCTGATCGCCGCGGCCAATGTGCCGCCGGCCACGGTCGCCGCGTTGCGCGACGCGTTGGACGAGGCGCTGAGCGTCCGCCCCGAGCGTGCAAAACGCCTGCGTTTAAGGGGTTTTTCGACGTTGCCGCTGACCGACTACGCACGCATCGGCGAGCTGGAAAGTGAAGCGCGCGCCGCGGGCTACGCGCGGCTCGCTTGATTCACCTACTCGCTCGTCTGCCACTCGACGTGCTTATTCACCCGCCTGCTGCACCTCCAGCACCAGCAGTTGCGCGCCGTCGGTGACCTGATCACCGACCGCATACAGCACCTCGGCGACCGTGCCCGCCGCCGGGGCGCCGATCGTATGCTCCATCTTCATCGCTTCCATCACGATCAGCGGCGCGCCCTTCTCGACCACCGTGCCTGGTTCGACCAGCACCGCGATCACTTTGCCCGGCATCGGCGCCGTCAGACGGCCTTCGCCGTGCTCGGCATCCGCGGCATGCGCGAGCAGGTTCTGCCATTCGAATGCGAGCGTCTCGCCTTGGCAGAACACGTGGAACCTGTCGCCGTCGACGAATACACGCCCCGTCACGCGCGCATCGCCGATCGTCGCGCGGAATTCATGGCCGCCCGCGCCGACCGACCATGTGAAGTCCTCGCGCACGCCGTCGTGTTCGAGTGTTTGCACGAGCGCTTGCGTTCCCCCACTGCGCGCGAAGATGACCGTGAACGCGTCGTCGCTGTCGTCGTTGGCGCCGTCGTCGATCACGCGCCAGCCGAGCGTTTGTGTGTAACCGCCATTGAGCCGCCAGTGCGACAGCGCGTCCCACGGCGACGCGCCGTGCGCGGTGCCGCCCTCGCGCGTCAACAATGCGGCGCAAGCGAGCGCGAGCGCTTCCTTGAACGGCTTCTGTGCCGGCGCGAACAGCACGTCGTGATGACGCTCGATCAAACCGGTGTCGAGCTCGCCGCTCGCGAACGGTTCGCTCGCGACGATGCGCCGCAGAAACTCGACGTTCGTGTGCGGCCCGACCACCTCGCAGGCATGCAGCGCACGCGCGAGTCGCGCCAACGCCTCCTCGCGCGTCGCGCCGTGCACGATCAGCTTGGCGATCATCGGATCGTAGAACGGCGTGATCGTGTCACCCTCGCGCACGCCGCTGTCGATACGCACCGGCGCCTTGCGGCCCGCCTCGCCGAGTCCGGCCGCGTCGATCGCGAACTCGACGCCTTCCGACATGCGCAGATGCTTGAGCGTGCCGGTGGACGGCAGGAAGCCGCGCGCCGGATGCTCTGCGTAGATGCGCGCCTCGATCGCGTGGCCGTCGAGCTTCAACTGCTGCTGGGTGAGCGGCAAACTCTCGCCCGCTGCAACGCGCAACTGCCATTCGACGAGGTCCTGCCCCGTCACCATCTCGGTGACGGGATGCTCGACCTGCAGCCGCGTGTTCATCTCCATGAAGTAGAACTCGCCGGTCGGCGTCATGATGAACTCGACCGTACCCGCGCCAACGTAGCTGACCGCTCGCGCGGCGGCCACGGCCGCTTCGCCCATCGCGCGCTTGACCTCGGCCGAGAGCCCCGGCGCGGGCGCTTCCTCGAGCACTTTCTGATGACGCCGCTGCACCGAACAGTCGCGGTCGAACAGATAAACGGCGCCGCCGTGCCGATCGGCGAACACCTGGACTTCGACGTGACGCGGCCGGGTCAGATACTTCTCGATCAGCACGCGATCGTTGCCGAAGCTGCTCGCCGCCTCTCGCTTGCACGACAGCAGCGCGGCCGCGAAGTCCGCACCGCGCTCGACCACGCGCATGCCCTTGCCGCCGCCGCCCGCGCTCGCTTTCAGCAGCACCGGATAGCCGATCGTGTCCGCCTCGCGCTGCAACAGCTGCGGATCCTGGTCGTCGCCGTGGTAGCCGGGCACGAGCGGCACCGCGGCCGCGTGCATCAGCGCTTTCGCGGCGGCCTTCGAGCCCATCGCAGCGATCGCTTCGACCGGCGGTCCGATAAAGACGATGCCGGCCGCCTCGCAAGCATGCGCGAAGTCTTCGTTTTCCGAAAGAAAGCCGTAGCCCGGATGCACGGCCTGCGCGCCAGTCGCGCGCGCGGCTTCGATGATCCGCTCGATGCGCAGATAGCTTTGCGCCGCCGTCGAACCGCCGATATGCACCGCTTCGTCGCAGGCGGCGACGTGTTTCGCGTTGGCGTCGGCGTCCGAATAGACGGCCACGCTCGCGATGCCGAGCCGCTTGCAGGTCGCCGCGACGCGGCACGCAATTTCACCCCGGTTGGCGATCAGGATCTTGTTGAACATGAGTGTCTCGATGAAATGGGCGGTACGGGGCGATGGTTGTTAGCGAAGCATGTCAGTTGCGCCAGCCCGGCGTGCGCTTTTCGAGGAACGACGCCACGCCTTCGCGGCCCTCTGCGCCGGCCCGCGTTTTCGCAATCCGCGCGGCGGTGTCCTCGATCAGCGCGTCGCTCAACTCGCGGCCCGCGATCTCCTGCACGAGCCGCTTGCAGGCGCGCACCGCTTGCGGGCCGTTCGCGCACAGCGTCTGCGCGAGTTGCGCGACCATCGCATCGAGCTGCTCGGCGCTCACCGCTTCGCTGACCAAACCCAGCCGCAACGCGGTCGCGCAGTCGAACGCCTCGGCGGTGAGGAAGTAGCGCCGCGACGCCTGCTCGCCGAGCGCACGAATCACGTATGGCGCGATCGTCGCGGGAATCAGCCCGAGCCGCGCCTCGGACAGGCAGAAGTGTGCGCTTTCGACCGCGACGACGATATCGCACGCGGCAATCAGGCCCATGCCGCCCGCGTATGCGTCGCCGCTCACGCGCGCGATCACCGGCTTGTTGCAGCGATACACCGCCGACAGCATGCCGGCGAGCCGCATCGCATCGGCGCGGTTCTCGTCGTCCGAGTAGCCGGCCATTTTCTTCATCCAGTTCAGGTCGGCGCCCGCGCAGAACGCCTTGCCGTTCGCGGCGAGTACCACCGCGCGCACGTCGTCGCGCGTGTCGAGCGCGGTGAATGCGGCAGTCAGCTCGGCGATCATCGTTTCATTGAACGCGTTGCGCACGTCCGGACGATTGAGCGTGACCGTCGCGATCTGGCCGGCAACCTCGACCTTCAGCGTTTCGTATTGCATGCGTAACACTCCTTTGCCTTACGCGGTCGCATCGCGGTGACGCGGGCCATCACATTCTGAACACGCCGAAACGCGTGTCTTCGATCGGCGCGTTCATCGCCGCCGACAAACCCAGCCCAAGCACGTCGCGAGTTTGCGCGGGGTCGATCACGCCGTCGTCCCACAACCGCGCGCTCGCGTAGTACGGATGGCCCTGATGCTCGTATTGCTCGCGGATCGGCTGCTTGAACGCCTCTTCTTCCTCCGCGCTCCAGTTGCCGCCCTTCGCTTCGATGCCGTCGCGCTTGACGGTGGCGAGCACCGACGCGGCCTGCTCGCCGCCCATCACCGAGATGCGCGCGTTCGGCCACATCCACAGGAAGCGCGGCGAATACGCGCGGCCGCACATGCCATAGTTGCCCGCGCCGAACGAGCCGCCGATGATCACCGTGAACTTCGGCACCTTCGCTGTCGCGACCGCGGTGACCATCTTCGCGCCGTTCCTCGCGATGCCTTCGTTTTCGTACTTGCGGCCGACCATAAAGCCGGTGATGTTCTGCAGAAACACGAGCGGAATCTTGCGCTGGCAGCACAGCTCGATGAAGTGCGTACCCTTCAGCGCCGACTCCGAAAACAGAATGCCGTTGTTCGCGACGATGCCGACCGGATGCCCCCAGATATGCGCGAAGCCGCAGACGAGCGTGGTGCCGTAGCGCGCCTTGAATTCGTCGAACGCGGAATCGTCGACGATACGCGCGATCACCTCGCGGATATCGAACGGCTTGCGCGTGTCGACCGGAATCACGCCGTAGATGCTCTGGGTGTCGTAGCGCGGCGGCTTCGGCTCCTGCAATACGAGCGGCGCCGGCTTCACGCGGTTCAGATGGCCGACGATGCTGCGCGCGATGCCGAGCGCATGCGCATCGTTCTGCGCAAGATGATCGACGACGCCCGACAGACGCGTATGCACGTCGCCGCCGCCGAGATCTTCGGCGCTGACCACTTCGCCGGTCGCGGCCTTGACGAGCGGTGGGCCGCCGAGAAAAATCGTCCCCTGGTTCTTGACGATGATCGACTCGTCGCTCATCGCCGGCACATATGCGCCGCCCGCGGTGCACGAGCCCATCACGACCGCGATCTGCGGAATACCCGCGGCCGACAGATTCGCCTGGTTGTAGAAGATGCGGCCGAAGTGATCGCGATCGGGAAATACGTCGTCCTGATTCGGAAGATTCGCGCCACCCGAGTCGACGAGGTACACGCACGGCAAGCGGTTTTCGCTGGCGATTTCCTGCGCGCGCACGTGCTTCTTCACGGTGACCGGATAGTAGGTGCCGCCCTTCACGGTCGCGTCGTTGCAGACGATCACGCACTCCTGTCCCGCGATCCGGCCGATGCCGGTGATCACGCCGGCGCCCGGCGCATCGTCGTTGTACATGCCGTACGCGGCGAGTTGCGACAGTTCGAGAAACGGCGTGCCCGGATCGAGCAGTTGCGCGATCCGCTCGCGCGGCAGCAGCTTGCCGCGGCTCGTGTGCTTGTCGCGCGCGGCCTGGCCGCCGCCCTGCGCGAGTTGCTCGATCTTCGCGCGCAGATCGGCGACGAGCGCTTCGAGCGCCGCTGCGTTCGCGCGAAAGTCGTCCGAGCGCGGGTTCAGTTTCGATTCGATGATCGGCATGACGTCGCTTCTCCAAAGTGCGGCGTATTGAGGGGGCTCACGCGCGCTTGCATCACAGCGTTTCCGCAAACAGCTCCCGGCCGATCAGCATGCGACGAATCTCGCTCGTGCCCGCGCCAATTTCATAGAGTTTCGCATCGCGCCACAGACGACCGACCGGATACTCGTTGATATAGCCATTGCCGCCGAGAATCTGGATCGCCTCGCCAGCCATCCAGGTCGCCTTTTCGGCCGTGTACAGAATCACGCCCGCGCAGTCCTTGCGGACCTGGCGCACATGGTCGTTGCCGAGCGTGTCGAGTTGGCGGCCCACCGCGTACAGATACGCGCGGCATGCCTGCAGCGTCGTGTACAGATCGGCGACCTTGCCCTGGATCAGCTGGAATTCGCCGATCGACTGGCCGAACTGCTTGCGGTCGTGGATATACGGCACGACCGCGTCCATCACCGCGACCATGATGCCGGTCGGGCCGCCCGCGAGCACCGCGCGTTCGTAGTCGAGACCGCTCATCAGCACATTGACGCCGCCGTTCAATGCCCCAAGGATATTTTCCTCCGGCACTTCGACGTCCTGGAACACCAGCTCGCCGGTGTGCGAGCCGCGCATGCCGAGCTTGTCGAGCTTCTGCGCGACCGAGAAACCCTTCATGCCCTTCTCGACGATGAACGCGGTAATGCCGCGCGAATTCGCTTCGGGATCGGTCTTTGCATAGACGACCAGGGTGTCGCAGTCGGGGCCGTTGGTGATCCACATCTTGGTGCCGTTCAGCACGTAACGATCGCCCTTCTTCTGGGCGCGCAGCTTCATGCTGACCACGTCCGAGCCCGCGTTCGGCTCGCTCATCGCGAGCGCGCCGACGTGCTCGCCCGACACGAGCTTCGGCAGATACTTGCGCTTCTGCGCGTCGGTGCCGTTGCGATGAATCTGGTTCACGCACAGGTTCGAATGCGCGCCGTACGACAGGCCAACCGATGCCGACGCACGCGAAATTTCCTCCATCGCGACCATGTGCGCGGTATAGCCCATGTTCGCGCCGCCGTACTCTTCGGAAACCGTCATGCCGAGCACGCCGAGGTCGCCGAACTTGCGCCACAGGTCCATCGGGAACTGATCGGTGCGGTCGATTTCCCCGGCGCGCGGCGCGATTTCTTTGGCGGCGAACGACGCAATGCTGTCGCGCAGCATTTCGATCTCTTCGCCGAGCGGGAACTGCAAACCGGGCAGATTGGGCATTGCGGTGTCTCCTGAGTTCGTGAGCGGCCGCTGGTGGAACGCGAAGCGGCACGCGAAAGCATGTCAACGCGCATTTCACGCCTGATTGACGTAAGCGTCAATAGGTATTTTTGAGTGTTACTCAGAAATTTATAAACGCGCATCAGCCGGTCGATTCGGTGCTACGATCGCGTTCATCTGGCACAGAAGCAGCGTTCAGACGCCAGCTCGATCCCCAATCCGCATCACAAATCTGAATTTTACTCATATGACGGTTGCCGAGAAGGCCGGATTACCTGTCTCCCGTCGCCAGCCGGCCGGGCGCAAGTCGCAGCAGCGCGTGAAGGAGATTCTTCAGGCGGGGCGCGACGTGTTCTCCGAAAAGGGCTACGAACGCGCGACGACCGCGGAAATCGCGCAGCGCCTGGGCGTTTCCGAGGCGACGGTGTTCAGCTACTTTCGCGGCAAGCGCGAGTTGTGCGCTCGTGTCATCGGCGATTGGTACGACGAGATCATCGACGCAATCGAAGCGGGTCTGCCGCGCGACGGCAACGTGCGCCAGCAGTTCGCGTTCATCGTGCGCATGCATCTGCGGCTGATGCTCGTGAATGGCACCGATCTGTGCGCGCTCGTGCTGTCCGAAGGCCGCGCGCGGCATCACGAACTGAGCGAAGCGCTGACCGAACTGCAGCGCCGCTACACCGCGCCGTTGATGCGCGTGCTCGCGCAAGGCCAGCAAAGCGGCGAGATTCGCTCCGACATGCCGCTGCGCCTGTTGCGCTCGATGGTGTTCGGCCCGATGGAGCATGTGCTGTGGGACGCCACGCTGACGAACCGGCAGATCGATATCGACGCCACCGCCGATCAGCTGATCGACGTGCTGTGGGTCGCGCTGACGCCGCCCGACCTCGCGCTCGGCGCGTTGCAGCGCTTTCGCGTGGAAGTGGCCGCAGCGAGCCGTCGTTTCGACGAAGCCAGCGCCGCGGCCAGCGAGGGCAAGGCCGAGGCCACCGGCCCGGCAAGCGCCGCGCGCCGCGAGAAAAGCGGCTAATCTACGAGCTTTCCCGCCGCAGCCCGAAGGAGAGCCCAAGTGCCCGCAGCGACAAGCGCGAAGGAAAGCAACAAGCGAAGCGAGAAGTCTGGCGAAGAACGCGGCGACAAACCGAAAGCCGCAAAGAAAGCGCCAACGAAAAAATCAATCGAAACGTCGTCCAGATCCACGTCCGCCCCACGCATTCGCATCGGCATCGGCGGCTGGACCTATGCGCCGTGGCGCGGGCCGTTTTATCCGGAAGACCTGACGCAAAGCCGCGAACTCGAATATGCGAGCCGGCATCTGACGTCGATCGAAATCAACGGCACTGATGTAGAATGGTGTTCAATAACGTAAAGAGCAGTCTGACTCTTTTGAATTTACCAAATAAAATCAGCAACTTGATGTCTACATAGGTTCAGACATGACCGGTAGCATTAAGTGTGATCCGGGTAGCTAATCGGGTAGCCTGAAGCACGGGTGGGTAGCTACAATGGGCATGTCTCTCCACAGGAGCTATCCTATGCCCAAACAGGTTCACGTTCTGGACGACATTCAGCTTCGCGCTTGGGTCGCGAAAGGCGAGCCGGTTGCAAGGTCGGACGGTGACGGCCTGACCTTTACGCTTTCCAAGGCCGGCACCGCGAGCTGGATTCTCCGCTACCGTCTCGGCGGCACGACCCGGCGCGAGATGACGCTTGGCAACTACCCGGACATGTCCCTCGCCGCGGCGCGCAAGCTCGCCCGGCAGCACCGGGTCGGAATCGATGGTGGCGGCGACCCTGCGCGCGAGAAACGCATCAAGAAGGCGCGGGCCGCGGCGGACTGGACCGTCGCCCTCCTGATCGACGACTACAACGAAAAGATCATGCCCTCACTGGCCAAGGGGAGCGCTGGCGCTCGCAAGCGGCACTTCAAGAACGTGATCCGACCCACGCTTGGCCCTCTGTCCGTGTCCACCGTCACTGCTGCGGATATCGTGCTCATGGTCGAACGAGTCAGGAGCTGGTCGATGGCAGAACAGATCCTGTGCTCCGCGTCGCGCCTGTTTTATCACGCGGTCGGCCGACGTCTCATCAATGCGAACCCCTGTGCTGGCATCTCGCTTGACGCGATCAAGGGGGCCAAGCCTGCCCCGAGAAAACGGGTCATGCTTGCGCCCGGGGAGTTGCACGAGATCCTGTCGAAAGTGGACGATACCGCCGGTCGGAAATACGGTCTGATCCTGCGCTGCTTGTTCGGGACTTGCGTCCGGACCGCCGAGTTCGTCAAGTCACGAAAGGAGCACTTCGATCTCGATAACGGGACATGGTGGGTCGCGCCTGAGAACGTCAAGACACGCCACGGAATGCTCGTCCCCCTCAGTCCGGCCGTAACGGAATGGATTCAGGAGCTGATGGACATGTCTGGGGATTCGGAGTACCTGCTGCCGGGGATGTACACGCGCGACGGGAGTCATATGGGCGTGACCACCCTGTGGGATGTTTTGTCGGGGCTTCAAGAGGTCAAGGCGTTCAACACTCGCTACTTCACGCCGCACGACACTCGCAGCACAGCGAAAGGCCATATGCGCAACCTCGGGGTGTCGAACGAGATTAGCGAACTGGCCTTGAACCATAAACGCAGGGGCATTGAAGGGATCTACGATGTGCGGGAAGAGGTTCCTGAATTGCGCGTCGCGCTCGAATTGTGGTCCGACTTTCTCATACGTTGCGAGCGAGGGATTACGAATATTGTGCCGATCGCTGCCGCGAGAGCGTGAAACGAAGGTGCGATGCTTAACGTAATGGCCTCCTGCGTGACTTTTCGCACTCACGTCGCTTTAAGGTATTCAACGTCGAAGTAATGGAGCCGCCTTGCCTGACGGGGCTTCGCACACAGACCTACGCCAAAACCTACGCCGGATCATCTCGCGACACTTTGATATTTTGATGTCGCATTTTGGCAACAGAGGCGATCACTTGGTAGAACGCGTTCGGCGCAGACCCAATACCCACTCGATTCTCGAACCAAGTAAACGTGATGGCGTAAGCTGTCCCTTCTGTCTCTGGCGGCTTACATTACGGAAAGTGACGACGTCGAGAAGTCCCGGTGCTGTAGAGCTATCTGAGGCGGTCCATTAACGTCCAGACGTCCATCAAGGAACCCATACTTCGCGCGCAACCACCGTCACGAACCGCTGCCCCGCCCACGAATGACGATATCGCGAAAGCCGAACCGTCGCCAATCCCAACGGGCGCCCAAACTCCGGGTATGGCAGGCTCAGACTCCTCCACCTGGGAACCCTCCGCCTAGTCTCATAGACAGCCGCCAGCATGGCTCCGGTCGGCCACACCTGAGTCATGCCTGAAGCTCATCGGCCCCGCTCCCCTCTCCTGACGTGTCCTCACGGCAGCCGTCGCCAGACGTTGCCGTGGCGCCACCAGTCACAGAGCCGTCACGTCGACTCTTCATCATCGGACGCCGAAGCGCGCCGAAAGATGGTGACCGTCCGCTTGATCGATGTTCCTGCGACCGTGCCGACCGCCCTTTGGCCGGAATCTTCCTCGAACAATTCACCCCAAGCCTCCGTTATATTGCGTACGACCTCCTCAGCCAGGTTCGACTCTCGCGACCTCGTCTGATCGGTAATCGATCTCGGCCATGATTGCCTGCCCACCTTGAGGATAGACCCGTCATGCCTGGGGACCGTTACGATGTCTTCACCCACCTCGAATTCGTTCTTGAATTCCCGTGGATGAACGTCATCCTCCTCCTCGTCATAAGAAAATTCTCCATCGAAACAGATGATCAATTCATCTGTCTCGGCGAGCCGACTGCGGAATTCGTCGGCTGTCAACCATGCATCGTACCCCCAACAGACGATCGGCAGTCCTGCCAGTGTGCCACCGCACTCCAGAACAATCTCCGCGCAATTTGCCTTGACCGCCTCGTCCGCCTTGGATGCCGCAATAATGCGAGCCTGTTCGCTCGCCCAGTCCGCGAGACGGTTCGCAGGTACGACGGGGAACGCCGAATCGCGCGCCGCGGTCAACGTCTCTCCCACAAGCAGCCCCTGGACATTCGCAAGCCTCGCAGCGCGAAGACCTCCAACCGTGACCCATCCGCCGTCGTACCGAAAGATGCTGCCGGGCTTGATGTACGCACGGCCTAGAGGATTGCCGTCGTCTGCCAAGATTGTCCGGACCCCGGCGTGCTGCGCGGCCCGGCTGTGCTCCCTGTCGCCGACCCGCGTATCGGTTAGCGGATCCAGCCGCGATAAAAGCGCGTCGTCGGCCAATGCGAGCCAATCTCCCGATCCGATCGCTGGCGTGAATGCTCCGTTCTCCTCCACGTCGATCGACACCGCGACACTCGGGGCGATCGACGCAACCAGCTGCTTTAGCGTCAGGACGCTGTCAACGTAATTGCTAACATGGAGCATCCCGCCCTTGGCGCGTGGATCGGCCTTCAGGCGAACTTCGATGCGCGTGCCTCCGTCCAGTGGGGCGCAGCCTCGCTCAGCCGGAGACAGAATCGGTCGGGAGGCCGTGCCATCCCGAAACTCCAGCACACGTGCGGCCTCTTCCCCTTGATCAAATCGTCGGGACGTAACCCGCACAACCGATCCAATCATGAAAATGGAGAAAAAGCCTATTCCGTATCGTCCTATCGCGTTCATTCCCTTTGCGATCAGGCCAGGAAACTCCTGGGTGGCCAGGCCTGAGCGCCAGAACGAAGTGCCGAAGTCGATCAACGGCCCGGTCAAAACCCGCTCGGACATGCCGATACCGTTGTCCTCAACCGCTAGCCAATGGCCGTCCGGTTTTTGTGACAGCGATACGACAATATTGCCCCAGTCCTCACGGCGCCCCTGATAGCGACGACGCGCCTGAACCGCATCGGCGCTGTTCTGGATCAGCTCACGAAGTACGATCGTTGGGTCGTCGCCGTAGAGCTTGGCGCCGCCCAGTGTCTCAACAATCTTGGGTATATCGGAGACTCGTAGCCTGGTATCGACCGGGCGCCAGCCGCGAGTGTGAATCATACGTGCCAGTGCCTCCGGGCTGCCGGCACCCTTGACTCGCCTTGCCCGGAAAAACAGTCCCCGCGCCCTGTTTTGCATCAACAGGTCAACGTCCTGGAGCTCCTTGTCAACTGCCGAAATCGTATCGTAGGCCAGCCACCAGGCGTCTGCGTCAGCGACAGTGAATGGAGCTCCGGCCGTGAAAACGACCGCCTCATGTTCAATGTGCGGCACGGCGAGACGCTCCTGAAACGTCCAGTGCAGGGCAGACACCCCTTTGGGTTGGGTCAGCGCACGTAAAAATCTCGGTGCACGGCGCTGATCTAGATGCAGGGCGTCAGCAATTCGCAACAGGCACGCAATCTTCACCCGATCGATCAGGCTCTTCGTGCGGCTCGGAAAGGCACCCAGATCTTCCGCGAATTCCTTTTCCACCCGCGTGATCGGCCGCCAATGGCTGTGAGCGATCAGCCCGATCGTTTCACCATAGAAAAACCGAAGCTCGGTGTCATCAATCAGATAGACAGTGTCGCCGTTTGCCGATATCCAGCCCTGCTTCGCTAGGACCTCGGCCTGCTGTGCGTGCAGCTGCCGTAGCACCTCGGGTACTGCACGCTGAACAATCTCCGGCGGCGGCTCCTCTACTGCCTCCGGCCCATGTTCACTGTCACCCAGCAACGCCGTAACCGCATCTTTCCAGGCTACTGTCTGTTTTAACTGGTTCAGCCCCTCTGGATAGGCTGCGAGACTCATCGCGGAATCGTGGAGAAGGACACTGGCGCCAAACACGAATGCTTCTGCCGGACTGACTGCTATCGCCCCCTCAGACACCAGCGAGGCCGTTTCCCACAAGGCATCCAGGTGGCTCACATCATGAACCGTCAAACCCGGCATGGCCCCGGCAATCTGGGAGACCAGAACGGCTGCCTTCTCGCGCATCGCCAAATACCGGTCGCGAAAGTATTCCTGCTCCACGGAAGTGACATCCGGCAAAGGATTGATGAATGCATGGCGCCACAACCAGGTAAGCCGAAAATCTGTTGGAGATGACATGTTGTTTTCCTTTTTTTCCATCGAACTCGTGTTCGCAGGCTCCCGTTACCCCGCGATTTCTGGCGCTTTGCCCTACGCAAGCCCGCTGTCGCGCAACCACGCGTCAAAGACCGATGGTGTGAGGATCAGAGCCTTGACAACAATATCCTTTCCGGTGATATAGCTTTGCGAATCGCGCCCATCCCACGCCTCCTTGCTGCCCGGACTACCCTCGAACACGATCCCCACGGCAAGCACATCGCCTGCACTGTCCTGTGCGTACACAGGACCGCCACTTAAGCCGCTAAAAAAGAATCCGTGCTCTTCCTCAAGCTGGGAATGCAGCGTAAGCGTGCCCGGATGCACTGCGCCATTTTGCTGATAGTGCGCATAGACTTCCAGCATCGGAACTGCAACCTTGTCACCGATAAGCGTTTTGTGTTCGTTCGGGTAACCGGCAGCGAGGCACAGTGCTATTTCATCCCACCGGGGCTCCCGGATCGCGTCGAGATCGATCGGATGCTTTTCCTTCGTTTGTTGCAGATGATCCCAGTAACGCTCACGCATTGGAGCGATGGCGATATCCGGGCCGACACGATCCGGCCAGCTCGGGCGAGGTCTGCGAAACGCGGATCTGATTCGGGCATCGTTGCCTGGATCAACCTCGCCCATTGGCATGAACTTCTCTGAAATCAGCGTCGGGATCGGATCCGGCAACGATTGCCTAGCCTGTTCGATACCATCCTCGACGACATGCGCGGCTGTGACGACATAGATATTGCCGTTTCGCTTCACAAATGTTGCGGTTTCGTTCGGCGAAGTTTCGTTATGGCCACCGAAAAAGGTAAAGGCTGAATCCAGAATGTACAGAGGATCCGTGTTCGAGCGGGCACGCTTTACGGTTGCCTGCCACTGGCTGTTGGGGCTTGCCGACATCGGCGTTTTCTCCGGTCTTCCATGACAATCATTGTGCAGACGCTTCGCGGAAGCAGCTCGTGGAAGTTTAAAGGCTGGACACTGCAAATTGAACCGACGGCGGTATGCATAAAAGCCCGGCATGTGGGTCGGTGGCCTCGTTCAACTGGCTGCAAGAGCAGCAACGCGGGAATCAAGCGAGCCGCAACTCTCTCGCGAGCGTTGAGAAGTCTCCTGCGCCGCCCTCTGCGTTATGCGACAACTGAATAGTGATTTGGCAACGCACGAAACATGACCCGGCGCAACAACTCTTCCTTGGTGGACGTACCGTAGGCCGCATCTATCGGCGATATCCCTCGGCGATCGACAAAGATATCGCATTCGCCGACGGGCACCTCGCGTTCCATGCGGTCTATCGTCACCGAGCCCGCGGCAACAGCAGACAAGCTTTTGAGCAAGCGGAAGAGGAAGCGATTGAGGGCATACACGCGACCGGAAGGCTTCGGATCATAGAGCGTGATCTGCACGCGTTGTTGCCTCGTCACGTGGTCGCGCCACTCGATCACCGCCTTTTGCCTGCGCGCATCAGTCGGGTCGAGTAGCTTCGCGATGACGCGCTCGTGTACGCGCTCCAGTTCCCGGAAAACCAGTTCGGGCCTGTACCCCCACATGAATGCGCGCGCAGCGTTGTCCTCGGCAAACATGATGTCACGCAGCCCTTCACTCCAGACCCTGTCATCCGGCCCGACAGCTGACTCCAGGGCTTTTACGGCTATCGAAAGATCATGGTAATCCGGAAGAAAGGCAAAACGCAGCACTTCCTGCAATCCGCCATCTCCACCACCCGCGATGAACACCTTCGCATTGGTGCAAGCGAAGCGCGCGAGATCCGTCTCGATCGTCTGGTATCCCCAGAACGAAGCATCGACGGCATACCCGTCCGTGATGACCTTCTCCGAGCCAAATCCAATGGCATATACAACTGCCCTCGTATGGAAATCCTTGCGCGAACTCCCAAACAGCTTGATCGCGCGAGGCACGCGTACGAGAAGGCTTCCCCTTCCAGCCCACGTGATACCGTCGTCCAACGGTATCTCCATGCCGCGCTCGATATGTAGCGTGCTGGTGTGGCTTCGCTCATAGGCCATTACCTGTCCATTCAGGCTGTCAGCAAGTTCACGTGCCGAGCATGCCTTATCCGGGAAGTGCAGGATCGACGACAAGCTCGATACGTCGGGAGACGTGTCCGGAAGCACCGGGAACGCATGAACATTAAAATGGTTCGCCGGCCAGTCGTACACGGTCGTGCTAAGCAACCTGTCTGTTCCATTTTGCAGCAGGGAAAAGCACTCCTTGCTCTTTTCAACAACCAGCGTGGTTATCCCGGCCTCTGCGGCCGCGAGGGCCACAGATATTCCGCCAACGCCCCCACCAATCACCGTCAGATCGACGTCAACGCGTCGATCGGCATAACCCGTTGCGGTGGCAGGTCTTTGCTCGAACAGCCTTGCGCCGACAGCTGCATGCACGAGCGTTCTGGCACGAAGGACCTGGTCCCGCATGCTGATATACGCAAGACCACGGTTCAGGCCGAACTGGTTTGGACCAATCTTGAAGGCAAGCAGCGCCAATCCGTTGTCAGCCAGAATGGGCGGGAGAACATCGGTCACAGCGCTACCCCCTGCAACCCAAGGAGACGGGAAAGCACGACGGGCTCCACGCACAGAAGCTTGTCATCCGCCATCCAGTCTCGCATCGAATCCGGCAATGTCGCGCCAGCAACAAAGTCCTGCAACTGCGCTCGCAGACCCTGCGAGTCGTCGAAGGGAATGGGCGGTGGCCCACTCAGGGGCACGGGGAAGGGAACGAGCTCCCGCGCGCTGCGGGCGACTCGCAGATCGTCCGTGGCGCGGGCCGCTTCCGCCTGCCGGGCACCAAAGACGTATGTCGCAGGCGCAATTCGACTGGCGACTCCAAACTTCACAAGGAGCCGAATCTGACGGTCTACTTCGCGGACCAATCCGATTGCAGAAGCCACCTGCCCGTTATCCTTCACCACTTCGAGATAGGCAGCATCAACGAGTTCATCGCGATGATATGCCCGCTCGCTGTCAGCCTGAACAATCTGCTCCAAGAATTTCCGAATACTTTCTTCCATGCTTTTCCCCGTAAATCATGGCTCGGCTCGCTTCTGCCTTTCTAGCTCACCGGCCAACCAGCACGTACCAGCGGTGTTTGTCCCGCTCAGCTCGCATACCTCATTGCGAGACCGTCGTCCGGTTTTCCGCTCGGCAGCAATTATCGCCGATATCAGGCAGTGAGTCTGTGCTCCGCTCTTGGGACTGCTTCAGAAAGGCGACCGCTGCATCAATGAAGTGGCCAGCGCCCGACGACACGCTAAAACATACGACAAACGAAAAATATCAAAATAGAGCAGCACCACAGCAAGACGGTCACGATGGCGAATATGGCGGCCGCGGACATAAAAGGCTTCCCATCGATATTTGACAACGACACCAGCCAATTTTTCAACGCGTCCACATTGATCGCGGCTTTTAGCAAAAGTGCTCCCCCCAGGTGAAGCCAGACCCATACCGTCGTCAAAATGCTGGACAGAAAAAACAGCCCTTCCGGGAACGCATACACCACCTCTGTTTCACCGTTCTCGATCCTGAACTGGCCGGGTCCATCTGGAACAAGCGTCGCATCGTGAACGAGCCGGTTTAGCAGATCCAGCCCGGAAAAATTGAATATCCAGTTTCTGACCGAATCGACAATGTTCTCGAATCCGGAACCAACGAAAATCCATTTCGCCACACTAAACATCAGGTAGAAATTCGCCGTGACGAGAAGCACGTTTCCCGCTACGACAAGCCACTTCGTGAGTGCGCCGGCGGAGACCGATACAAGCAGCAATTTCCTCGTGACTACCGTCGAAAGAAAGTCCGCCAGTACTCCCAAAACTGCGAAACCCCAGAATCGTTTGACCACAAACGGGGGAAACGTCCCATCGAAGAGCCACAGGCGGTGTCCATACATCAGCCAACTGATCACCAGAAACGTCACCATCCACCCAATACTGATCGCAACAGACACAGACACAGCGCGCAATGACAGCATACGGGAGCCGAACACTGCTTCTGACGACAGCGACGCAAGCACGTAGGCTTTGGAAAAAGACGGAGTCGCAGCCAATTTCCTCAACTCTGCTGCAAATCGCTTTCCGATACCAGGTTGTACAGCGTCTTCCGCCACTTTCGCCATCGCAAACAGAAATCCGATGGTCGCGGCTATCAAACCGAAGGTCACCCGAATGAAGTCAATTGTTGTCATTTCTTTTTCTCATACGCCCCGAACGCGCTTCCTAAACGGTACGCATACGATCAAACAAAAAAAGCCGAATTGCTCTGGGAAACTGCGAATACGGATTGCACGAGCATCACGTCTTCACAAATCACCGGCCCCTCCTTCGAAGCGCCTTGAACTACACAGTTTCGGCAACGGTCTTGTTGAAACCTAATGCAAATTTCCGTCCTGTGGTACGGCGGGAGCGGCATCCAGACAGGCGCCTTTAGCGAGCAATCGAAGCATCTCGCGAAGCTCTGGAGCCATACGCACCGAGACAGCCCCTTCTGCCGCAAGCAGTATCTCCGCAACAGTCGCAAGCTCAAGGCGTTCGACAGCCAAAGCCTGCTGGATCGAGGGTATCGTAAACCTTGGATTCCGAATGGCAAAGCGATTTTCGATAGCCCTCTGCCATGCAGTGCGCGCCCAAGGCACTAACTCTCGCAAGACGAGAAATGAGAAGGATGACTGCCGTACAGCTTGAACAAATCGCAGCGTGACGATAAATAGCTCATCGGGTGTCAGCGAGTCGCGCGTGATGACGGTGTGAACCGCGCGGCACACAAATACGCGAACGTGTTCGATCGTCCCGCCATCGTTCAGCATAACGGCAATGAGTTCTCTGGCCGCGTCAGCACCAGACTTCCCGACCAATAACTTGCTCAGCTCCGCCAGCGGATCACACTGCCGATTCATTGCAGAAAACATTCCGAACGTGAGGATTGCGTCCTCGATTTGGCGCTGGATTTGCGGTGCGTCCAGCTGTATCGCGCTCGCCGACGGGACTGAGCCATATGTGGGTTGAATGAGGTTGCCTTTGCGCAACTCCTCGGAATGCATTGCCAGATAGGCCAGAGAATCGGTCCATGGGTGAAACTGCCCTATGAAGCCGTCGACGTCCATACGAGCCAACGCGCTCGCGACGAGTTCGTGTCGCGTCGTTATTTCCAGCGCCGGCACAACTTTTCTGTTTAAGCGTTTGATGAGATTCGCGTCGGCCACCGCCACGCCCAGATGTCGTCCCTCTATAACAGCCTGCAGGTGCCATGCTACATCCATGCTTGCACACGGAAGGCTGCGTATCGACTCCGGAGGTTCAGGGTTGCTACACATTCCCGGGACCATCACGGGCGGCGTACCGTCGACTTCCAGTGTATGTCCGGTAGTCTGACCAAACATCCACAATAAGCCATGGCGCACTACTCGCTTGCAATATTCCGCCTTTGTCGAAGTTTCCCAATCCAGAATTCCGAGCAGTTCGAGGACTTCCCCATACATCGAAACAGCGCGCGCAGTTTCCCCTCCACGATATGCTGCGAGCGCCTCATCAGCACGAAGGCCGATTTCCATTGGGCGCATCGTTTTGCTCAGCGCCTTGGAAGCGGCTTCGCGTGAGCGGCCGAACCACATCGTTGCGGCGGTCCAGTTTCCAGTCTCTGCGGCGCTAATCCCCATCTCACGACAGAGATATGCACGTTCGACGGGATCACCTTGTGCGAATCCGACTGCCTCCTCAGCAAAAGACGCAAGAGCATCTTCGTGACGTCGGTGCCGGAAATGAATCTTGGCTCGCGCCCTCGATATCACAGGATCCGTACCAGTTTCCTGCTCAGCCCGGGCTAGCACGTCGAGTGCGGCCTGTTCCTGTGCCCCATAATCGTCTAGCATGATTGCCTGAGCCACGTAGCAACGCAACGCCAACTGGGGGTAGCCCCACCGACCGGCTTGAGAGGCCATCACGGCGTATGATGCCGCTGCGCTAGACCAGTCAAGCGACTCGTTCTTTACTTCGGAAAGCCACGACGAGTTAACCAGCAGCGCGTAGTCGCTCGGCATTTGAGACGCTTCTCCGAGATATCGCTCCCGAGTTGGTCGTTCAAGGAGATCAAGCGTATTGAACAGTTGGACCTGGTCATTGACTGTCTGTACATTCGTCGCATGCAAGATGAACAGGCTTCCAGTCAGGGACACCTTCCGGCCGTTCTGTCGCGGCGCCGATGACTCTGCGTGATCGACAATCGACCTTAACTCGCGAGAGGAATCTGCGAGCTCATCAAGACGTCTGAGCGCGCCAAACCAGTTAGGCAAGACACCCGCGAGCGACGTGGAAATGAGTACCTTGAACAGCGCGATGTACTCGAGCCTCGTGTCGAATGGACGCTGTCTGGTTTGCTGAAGCAGCCGCTCAAGCGCTTGCCAAACATTTCGCGCGCCGCGTGCATCGTTTGATTGGGCGACGAGAAGCAGTTGCGCTAACCTGAGCGCCACGGACAATATGGGACTGTCGGGAAACACCTCGAAGTCCGTCGACATTCCTCTCAAGCCCGGCAGCCAGGCAGCAAGTCGTCTGCATTCCCTCTCTCTAATGGCGATCACCGCCATTGAAAACTTCAGCAGCTCCGACTGCAGCCCGCCTTCGAGCGCATACACGAACACCGCGTCCGCTTGCCTGACATCGAGACCGTTACCGGATGTCAGCTGTTGAACGGCTACGCGAAGTACGGACACTTGCTCGTCGGGGGCCAATGTGTCACGTCCGACGTTGGCGACGAGAGGCGAGTTACGGAGTTGCCCATTGCTCAAAGCGTCAATCCACGGGCCAACGAGGATGTCCAATCGCTCTCCGGGCAGATCAAGCTGGGGGGCTATCGTGGCCAGATGCACTGCGAGCGAGCGCGAAAAGCGCCCAATGAGCAGGCTTACGCGGTAAAGCAATCTTCTAGGTTCGTCCTGGAGTACCTCGGTCAAGCGTCGTCGCACAGCGCTTCGGGCGGCGTCAACATCCGGATTCGAACCCGCCGCTGATGAAAGGGTAGCGAGCTCGGTTCTCGGCCAACCGCGTGTGCGAAGTCCGGCAAGCAACGCCCGAACAAGTTGTGGGTGTCCCATCCCGCCGTACATATAGACAGGCCTCTTCCAGACGTCCCGATCGCCGCCCGCAGCTTCCACAAGGTTACCCACCTCGCTCTCATCCAGGTGCGGTATCGGAATGACCACTTCCGGGTCTGCGCCCAACTGGTCAAGCAGCTCCGCTGGAGGCGTCCGGTATGTTGTGACCAGGCAAAGGACGCCCTGCCGACGCAGGCTGCGAATCAACCTCAACAGTGCCTGGGCGGTTGCGCGATTCTCCGCATCGTTCAGGTCGTCGAGTATCAGGCCGCCTGGGAGCGTATCCGATATCTGGCCGAGCGCGCTTTGCAGGCGACGGGCACATTCATTCCCGGTGGTGTCACGAACGTCAAGGACATACCATGGTTTGCCCGTTGACCGGGCGACGAGCCTTGCTACGATGGTCTTCCCTACCCCTGTAGCGCCGGTGAAGAACAGGATGCGCTCGTTCAGGAGTTTGCCGCTCGCGAAGTTAACGAGATCTTCGCGCAAGGCCAGGCCACCTGGAAGCGACAGATCGGCCTCAGCTTCCAGTAGATTCTGCTTCGGCATGCCAGAAAAGAAAGTGCCTGCCGGCTGTTCCGACAACCGTTGAACCACGTTGTTGAATGCCACTTTGGAGACAGACATCCTTGTGTGTTGCTCGCACAATTTCAGCAGGTCCGCTCCAATCAGCCGGCGCGGCACCGGACCGACTACCGTATCGAAGATCTTTGTCAGAACCGCCGATGGAAGTGCGAAACATTCACTCGGTGCAAGTTGGAACCGCTCTGAGCCGAACTCAACAAGCAACGCGTCAAGGTCAGCCTTGATCGCCCCAAGTTCCGGGCGTCCACAGTCCCACTGAATCCGCTTCAGAAGATGTTCGCGCAGTTCTTCGTCGCTGCGCGCTTCAATGAAGGTCCTCACACGGGAGGAAAGATCGGCTTTCAGTAAAGCCGCACGCAAGGGAGCAACGTCTGCGCTCACTGCCGCTCTGCCCCAGTACGCAAGCACGCTTTCGCCAGCAATCCGGTCGTCAAGACGTCGTTCCGTGCCGATCTCGGACGTGGTCAGATACCTGAGCGTCACAGCGACATTGGGGTTTCTTTCGCAAAGGTCAACAAAAGCGTCAATTGCCTGTCGAACGTCTTCTGTATTGATGGTGATCGCGCCGCTCGGCGCAGTGTCCTTAACCTGGACGCCCCGGAGCACCTGATTGGCGAGCGTCGCATAGTCCTCCGCCACCTCGAGGTACAACTGTTGCCCTTGCCGAAGATCAACCCAGGCCAGCGAGCTGGAATATAGCTGATACGCATAGCCACGAAGCGAGGCAATCGCCTGCCGCTTTGGGTCACCTGTCGGGTCATCAGTTAGACGCGGCCCCGCGGAGAAATCGTTACTCATGTCACTCCGCATTAGCAGCCAGAAACACCGGGCAGTGGAGCCGGCAGATTTCGCGCCCGCATAGACTTGCGGGGACGCACGAGGACGAAAAGCCGCTGCTCCAACGTAAGATTCGAGAATCCAACAACACCAATGACCTCCACATAGTCTGCCGATTAGCCGCGAGACTAATCGAGTCGGGCTTCGCGCTTGCTTATCGACTCATCGCTGCCAGCAGTCGGCATCCTCAACATATCAAGTTGTATGGCGCTTTGCTGATCGGCTTCCTGCCCATCCAGCATGCCATCCGGCGTCGCTGCATCACTCGTCGACAGAGCCTGGGGCGGACGCACCACGAGCTTGCTTTCGGGAGTCTCACGCCAGATGAGGTATTGCGCGATCAACACTGCGCTCTCTTCAGTCGCCGCAGCACCAATGACGCGATTGCAGAACTCAAGAAGATGCGCGTTATGCAGGGTGAGGCGTCCCGTCGCCAAGGCAACCAGGAACTCCATAAGCGACTCGGACCGCTCACTAATCTGCTCCCCTGGGACCGAATGCAGAAGCACGTTGAGCATCCGCTCGCTCAATGCCGCGTCGCATGCCCCGTAGCTCAATTCCTTCGGGCGAGCCGCGCGTAGCAGGCAAGCTTGCAGCACACCGTCATTGAACCGGTCAAAGTTGTCCGGCGAAATAATCGAGCGTTCGTAAGCGTTATAGGACAAACGACGCCCCGGATTGGAACTCATCCGCAATTGCGAGAGCAGAAGACTCACGACGACGTACAGGTCTGCCTGCGTGGCGGCTGGAGGATGACGAGCATCAGTCAGAAGCGAAAAGTCGGACCGCAACGCAAGGTACTCGCCGCTGGCAGCAGGCCAGAAGAGATCGTCAATCAATCCTGTGCCCGGCGCCGCCTGCAACCGCGAGATTCGCGTCTCAATGTTTGCAGGGAACATCAATTCATTCCTGTCGGCAAACGACTGGATCCGGAGCAGTTCCTGAAGCTCCTTCGCCCAGCTCGCTTCCTCCTCATAGCAGTTGACAGGCAGGCTGATCAAACAGTGCATCGAAAACGTGGCTGGTCCATGTTGCCCGAATGTCAAGTTGGATCGTAGCCGGTCAGCTTCGGCCTTCGGACACATCATGTGCAAAGCAGCCAGGTATGTCGTCGAGCCGTTTTCCTGAACGTCTCTAAGCGTGCGCGAGACCGCCAGCAATTCCTTTCCCTCGTCGATGCACGCCGACACCACAACCGTCGACGTACCCGCCTCGGGTACCGCTGAGCGCAACTCATCCACCGACAATACCCTTGGTCGGCCGTCGTCCCTGAGCAAGGGACGCATCGTTTGTGCAATAGCTTCGGCAATCTCCGTGGACTGGGGATAAGAACAAGCCACGATGTGTCTTGAAGACACCGAGGATGACCGTCGCACCAGCGAGGCCCACTCCTCCCGCTTCTGGGTGAGAAAGCCCCGATTTTTTTCGGTGAGAGGCCCACTTAGGATAGGCGCAACGTTTGCGGCTATCGAAGCTATACGATCGCCCTCGTGCCGGCGGAAAGCGCAAAACACCCGCAGTCCGAGTAGAGCCGACAGCATCGGCTTCAGTTCTCCGGGCAGGTCCGTCGCCTTGATTTCCACCGAAGAGACGTTCGGTGGAGCGATAGCGAACTGGTCCCCCTGTATCTGTATACGGTGATAGTGCTTTTGGCAGAATGGGCAATCCACTTCCCCGTGGTTCTTGATAGCCTCAAGCCCCTGCCCATTTGTGCCACGGAGGTTGCAGAGCACACGCCCTGCTTCGGAATTCGAGTCGGAAAGAAAGAACAGGGTTACGAGACGATCTGGCAACGCGCCCTGCATGATGAGACGCTGTGCTAGCCCGCCCGACGTTGATGCCGAAATCAGAAACAGGGCCTCCCGCGCATGATGTTCCGCAATTTCATCAACACCATCATGAGATCGATGCGACCAGACCAATGGTTGCGCAGTTAGCCCGCCGCGAACAGCCACTTCGTAAACGAGCTTTTGCGCGACAGAATAAATGCCGGATGTGTCGACCACGACATATCGTATGGGAGCGTTCCAAAGGTACCCCGCGAGCCAGAACGCCAGCAGACAAACGTTCGCTCCGTCCTCGAGCACGTTTGACACCCGCAGGAAACGATCTGCATGACTATCAGAGGTCTTTACATAATGGGTACCTGTGGGCGCGCGCTGCTCGCCACCGCCCGCCTTGAACGCCGCGAGCAAGACCGCCTGCTGCTCCATGTGGAGAATTTCACTCGAGTCACGCCGACGTTCATCGACATCTTCATCAACGTGCCGTCCCTGCGTCTCGTCGAACAGGATGAACCGCACACCGGTTTCGATCAGGCCGACGAGGTTTTCAAAACGCCCGCGCAGAACACCCCCATCTTCGCGCACCCATTGACGAACGCGATGTACGTCCTCCTGGTACCCAACAATGTGAACTGTATCGACCGTAACGGTGGCGGCTGTTATTGCATTAACGACGGCCTCATCGAACTCCTGTAGTGTCACGTTATGATTCGCGACGAAGATGCTTAGTACCTGTTCCTGCCGGCCGGCGACGTCCTTGCTATAGCTATGGATTGTCAGTGCGTTCATGCGCCCCCCATCGGGATCAGGAACGACACCACGGTGCCCTTCACCTCAGGATAGCTGCTCGGAACAGTCGACAATCCTCTCTTCCAGTCCAGTAACTGCTCCTTGGGCACGCGCGCCCCATCGGTCGTTTCAGTTGACGCAAGGTCAAAAGCAAAACCGAATTGTCGGTAGGCGTGTATCGCGTTCGTACGCACGCTGATGAACCCCCGAAGTTGTTCGAGGCTCATCAAGACCTTCCACAGACCAAAGCCACGGCCGTTCGACCCTGTAGTCGTACGGCCCTTCTGAAAACAGCTCAGTACGGCGTCAAGCTGCGACTTTCCGTCAGCAAGAACCTTCCGCTTTCCGATCCATCTTGCAGCCATCCCCGGACCTGAATCGATTACGCTGATCTCCAGAAATCCCCCAATGGCTGGGCGCGGAGAAATGCGAACACCCGGCTTTGGCTCGCGCTGGACAAAGGACGCAAGATACCGCTCCGCCGGTGTTGCGGTCGGGAGCCGCAGAGTGGCCAAGGCAGACTCAACTTCGTCGATCGGATAAAATCGCGAGTAAAGGCCTCTTACCGATGTCTGAACGTCAGTGCCGGCCACCTCGGATCGCGCGTGATCGTGCGTGTTCTTGAAAGTCTCAAACACGATTGTCGTCAGCGCCTCCCGCAGCATTGAACCAGCTGCTTCCCACGTCGGAGCCTCGTCGGGACTAACCGCCGAGATGAACTGATCAAGCAGCGGCCCGAAGCTCTCCCAGGATAGCAGCGAGTCTGGCGTCTGACGGCTATATAACTGCCTGGGTAAGCCATACTCGTGAGGCTTGTGATCCGCGCAAAGAATAAACGCCGTACTGCCTACCGATGCCAGATCTGGCCAGCGTGATTGCTCAAGTAGAAGCAGTTCCTGGTACTTTCGTCGCCCACGTCGCCTTTTCGGATCCGATATGGAGTCAGGTAACGCCTGTAGAGCCGCGACAGCGGTAGAAAAGTGCGCTCCCCACTTCGCCAGAGACGATTCGTCTTCGCTCTCGCTGAGCACGATTCCCTTCTGCCCAACGGTGGCGACCCGTTGAGCAACCAGCGGCTCAGCTAACGCTGGCGCCCCGGCTGCCAACAGTTTCGCGAGTGCCACCTCTGCAGGCGCTACTGAATGCACCGTCTCGGAGAACGGATCAAGCCAGGCGGGTTCCAACGCATCCGTCGTCACAATACTCACCGTTTTATCCACGTCCTCTTGCGATCAGGACGGCAATTGCACATACCATCTCCACGGACGAACTTTGTGCTGTCACGTGGTGGCCGGGGGCGCGCCTTTGAATCCGAATCAGCACGCGCACCTTCGCGTATGCTGGGACAAAGAATATTGTAACCGTGAGTAACAACAGCGGTCACGCTTGACCGGGGTTTTGCCGCATGCCCTCACGCTTCCTCACGGCATCTCATTGTGTTCCTGACCGGGATCCATTGAAGGCTGGAACGGCACGGGGATAATCAAAGCCAATCAGGAAGCAGGAGGATATGCGTCATGGATCAGGTAATGCGCATGAAGGATGTCGTGAAAAAGATTGGCCTGTGTCGTGCCACCATCTACGCGATGATCAGCCGCGGAGAATTCCCGCGGCCCATCCGCATCGGCGAACGTGCAACCGGCTGGTGCGAATCGGAACTGGAAGCGTGGCTCGCGAATCGCACCGCGGCGCGAGAGCGGTCGTCGCCGGCGCTACGCTCGGGCCGCTGACTCTCCGTCGGGCACATCACGACGCGGCCACACCCAGCATCGTTCCCCGGCATCCCGACGCGCCGCACCGGCAGACATAGCTGAGCCTCGCTTCTTCATCCGCTGGATCCTCAACGGCCAGCTGGTAGTCGAGAAAGAGTTCCTCGCCGGGCACGATCGCGCTTGACGCGTGAATAAACACGCGGTTTCCGATCTCGATCGCCTCACAATTGGCGTTGCATGAATGATTCAGCCAGCGTGCGCTGTTTCCCCGACGCCCGCCGTTGATCACGCGTCCGTCCGACAGGCCGAAGAAATACGTGTGCCCAGCGGTGCCAGTACTTTCATGCTGAATGATGGCCGCCGTCCACGCGATCGTCTCACCCTTGTACTCGAAAATCCGTTCGCCGGCTTCGAGTGCCCGTAATGCGAACACGCCACGTCCATGCACGGGCGAGCGTCGAACCACTACACGCCGCTGAATGACCTGTCTATTCTCTTCTTTCATGGCCGAAGTATAGGGCGACAAATTTGCAACCTAGGTGTACTTCTTGAAGTACTTCGCCATGTTCCATACCGCAATCACGATCATGACCGACACTGGCCAGAAAAGCAGCCAGACCGGTAGCCGTACTGGCGCGACGAGCCAGACGACCGCAGTCAACGGGATTAAGCCAAACGTCAGGAAGCGCTTCGCGTGATGGTAACGGGTCGCCGACTCGTGCCCGCCCTGCGCGCGCCTCACGTGTCGCGCGACCAGACCGTCGGCCACGGCAACTGCAATCGCGAGCACGAACTGCGGAACCGTCATCACGAGCATCGCGATGCGAACGCCGAAGAGCTTGACACCGTACATCGCCACCACGAGCGCCTCGCGCGTCGCCCCCGAAAACGCCGGCCGCAGGTAGGAGCCCAGACCATGTGACGGCAGGACGCCCGCCGCCCATGCCTGCGCCGACGCATCAATGCCGGTCCAGCCAAACCAGCCCCAGTATGCGGCGTCGGCCGCGCGCGCCGCCAGCCCGGGATCGGTTGTCTCACTCAGGTAATAACGCAGGAGTTGCTGCATCCCGCCCACCGGGTCATCGCGCCACAACGTGTGCGCGGCTGCGAGATCGGCCAGCACCGCGAGAACGCTGGCGAGCAGCAGCCAGAGCGCCCCGTGGATCGCCAGATCGACCACCCAGAAAAACGACTTCACGCCGTCTGCATTGCCGTCGCGCGTTTTCGTCGCCATGGTCGCTCTTCTACCGTCAGAACCCGGTGCCCTTGCCTTCCACGGCCCAAGGACCGGAGGTCGATGTCCGCGGCCCTGCGTCCGCATCGACCGGCATGAAGGTGCCCACAGAGCCGCCGATGGCATCGGGCGACACGCCTCCGACCTCATCGAACGGTGACACCGCCTGGACATAGGACGCATAGCGGGACCGCATATCCGCCACCACATCGTCGAGTCCGGGAAGCATGATCGGGTCATGCGCCTCGAGCAGCGGCAGCCGCACCTTCACAAGCTGGCCTCCCTCGATGAGGGCGAACGCCTGACCCTTCGGCAACTGCGTCAGATCGGACGCCTGCAGCATCGGCACCTGCCGCACCGAGATCTGGTCGTGCGTCTGCGCGGTGAAATGTACGCCCTCGCCGCGCCGCACCGCGTCCGTCGCCGATGAAGCGAGCGTCAGCGACTTGACGTCCACCATCGGAAGCTGGTCGGTCAGGATCTTCGCCGTCGTCACGTACTTCACGCGCAGCATCACGAGCGTGTTGAAATTCCCGAAAATCTGCTCGGCCTTCGCCCGCGAGCCGATCTTCGCCTCGAGATCGGCGCTTGTCTGCGTGTAGGCGGTGACCTGGTAACCGGCGCCACCTGCCTTGTTGACCATCGGAACGAACTCGTCGCCGACCAGCTCGTTGAATTCGTCGGCGTGGATCGAGACGCGCCGACGGCCGCCTGCGGTGGTTTGTCCATAGCTGTGTCCATACTTGTAGATGCGGGCCCGCGGTCGACGTGAGATCCGCAAACATCGCATTGCCCACCACGCCCGCCACTTCGAAATCCGACAGTGCGTCGAGCCCGATATAGACAATTCCGCCCCGGTCCATCACGCGGTTCCAGTCGAACACGGGCCGCGGATCATGGGGATCGTCATAGTCGGGCGACAGCAGTTCCGAGGTCCTCCCGGTGGTGAGCTTTTCCAGGAGCGGATAGAGCGATGACACGAGCTTGTCGAAGTAAGAGCGCTCGTTGCTGATGACCGACAGCAGCCCATTGGCGATCGGATCGGTCCAGCCCTGCTGCCGGATAAGGTTCGCGACCTGCAGTACTTCCTGGTTGCGCTGCAGACGCATCGCCTGCTTCGCCTCTTCCTTGCCCAGCGGTTCCAGCCCGTCCTCCCAGCCGGGGTGATCGCGATTGAGCCAGAAACGGAAGTACCGTAACGCCAACCCGTCGATATTCACGGCGTTCTGGTAGATCATCTCGTAGGTTGGACGGATGCCGAGCGCGCTCATCGCCCGCGCCATCACGTTCACGAAACGCCAGACGAAATCCCGGAACGCCGCCGACTGGCCCTCCTTCGGGAGGTTGCCAGCGATACGTGTCGCCACCTCCGTGATCCGCGAGTACGTGCCAATCGGGCTGTAGCGCGCCGATTTGTCCGGGTAGCCGAGGTGGAAAAACGTGAACTCGCTCTCGCGCCCGCAACGTTTCGCCTCGGCGTACATGCGCAGCAGCAGGTCGACGTCGCCCTTCGGATCGAACACGATCACGATGTCGCCGCGATGGATGTCCTGGGTAACCAGCACCTCGCACAGCCGGGTCTTGCCCACGCGCGTGGTGCCAAGCACCGCCATGTGCCCGACGCGTTCGCCAATGTCGAACCAGATGTCGCGCTCGCGCGGTTCGACGCCATGCAATGCCGGATCACCACCGACGGGCGGCAACGGCGCAACCGGATTCCACCATGCCTCGCGACAGGTCACACGCGCGATCCGGCTCTCGGGATACCGACGCTCAAGATCGCGCGCACGGTCGTACAAGTCATTGCGGGCGAGCAGCTGGCGGTTTTCGGGAAAACGAGCCTGATACAGGCGCTGCGTGTGAATCACGTTCCAGCGAAAGCCCCGCCCGACAAACACTTCCTTCGATGAGCACGGAATGTCGGCTGCGGGGATCACATACTGCGGCAAGCGTCGGAGATTGCGCTGGAAACGGATGAGCCGCCATGCCTGTCGCCCGCGAATGCGGGCCAGCGACAGCAGCGCAAGGGTCGTGACGCCGCCCGTGGCGGGCGTGAGGAGGAAAAGCGCCGGGTGGGACCCAGAGCACTCCGGTCACCGCGAACGCAGCAACAGAGGACAGCAGTTCAGCGGGCCTGCGAAAGAGGTTCTCGACCGGATACGCCATCGCCGTTGTCCCGATGCCCCGATCACGCGTCCGACGTCTCGGGCGAATCCGCGTGTTCCCCTGCGACCGCCTTCTGCTTCGACTGGATCATCGCATTCGGCGGCGGCACGGGATTGAAGAACCGCTCCGGCTCGGGAACGAGCATCACGGAAAGCTGCCGACCGCCGGCGCCCTTGATGGTGTAGTGGAGCAGATAGGAGCGCCCCGCACCGCCTGAGTCCGCTGTCACCGGGTAGCCCGACTTCTGGAAATCACGCTGGACCTGCTTCCAGGGCTCGGGGCTCCTTTCATCTTCGGTCGGGGTCTGTTCGATCGCGTCGGTATGCGCCTGCGCGAAATCCCGGAAGATCGCGGGCGTGACAAGCAGCATGCCCTCAGGCACGAAATGTACGCGGGCCATCGATTCGTTATACGGCAGTGCGCCCGTCGCGATACCTTCCTGCACCCACGCCATGAACCGCTCGGCATTCGGCCGCGGCTGCCGGGCACCGGCCCGAGCGGCAATGGATCGCGACGGAACTCGCGCTTTTTCACGCGGGCGAACCGGCGCACTTAACTGATCCGGTATATGGGCATTGTCGCTGCCCTTGCCGCGAGCGACGACCGCTTCGTTATTGAGCACGGCGGCGCTCTCTGCGTCCGGCAGGTAGGCAGTCTCACTCTCGTTCAAGGACGGAGCACATGCATCAAACGCAGCCGTTTCCCGTGACCCGGGCCGGTCATCGTCCGCAGAGCCTGGCGCGCCGATGCTTTGCTCGACCACCGTCGTCACCGGGTTCGCGACTGCCGACCGCGTCTCCTCGGCAGGATCCGCGGGTGGGGGCGTTACACCGTCATCAGCGATGTCGGCTGATTCAGATGTCGGGTTCGACCCGGCGCTACTCTCGATGACCTGAACGGAGCCCGCAGGCAGCGCACGCGGATAGCGAGAGGCATCGGCATACAGCCGATCAAGCGGATAACGCAGAACCGTGAAGGTTTGCTGCCAGGCGCCAATCGTCACTGTGACGGTCCAGATGGCGCCGCCTTCCGGCGTGGGCACAAGCGCACCGTATTCCTGCCATGTGTCGAAGAGCCGGTTGTTGTCCGACGGGATGCCCGCCGCGCCGCTTTGTCGTTCTTCATGTGCAGCGACGTAGGTGCGGACAGCCTCGGCTAGCGTTTTCGCAACGCACCACAGCGATTCGCCGTCGCAATAGCCGGTGGCGCCCGCCCGGTTGAGCGGCACACCGCCCTCGGCCAGCAGCCGTCGCAGCCCTTCCATCAATCGCTCGATCAAAGGAACCGCGCGTGCCGACGCGAACCGCGTGCGCGGACCGGCAAGCAGGTTTTCCGCAACTGAGCGGCGATCCGCGTCGCCCACCATCTTTGCGAGCGCGCTGTCTTTCGATCTGGCCTCACCGGACAGGTATTCCGCCAGTTCCTGCAGCACGGGTGGATACTGGGCCAGCCAGCTCAACGATACCGGCGGCACCAGGCGCTGCAGCAGCACGATGGCCAGACGCGAATGGGTACCGTAATCGCGCTCGCCGGGCGCGGGGAAATCCACGCGATACCACGCGCCACCCTGCTCGTTCATGCTACCGGCCATCGGCACCCAAGGACGAACGTCATGCCCGGCGGCCAGTTCGACTTTCAGGTCCGCAAGCGGCTTGCCAATGTCGTGCAGCAGCGCGCCGACCAGGACCGCATAACTGCACCGCGCGCCATGCTGCATCTGGTCTTCGGGACTCGCCCCCAGCGGCAGCCGGTACCCTTCACGGAAATGCAGCGCATAGCGCGCCACCTCGAGCAGGTGGATCAACAGGCCGCCTGGTTGCGCGTGATGATGCGACTCCGACGCGGGCAGAAGCTGCACGAATTCCGCGAGCCGCTGCAGCAACGGTTCGAGGTCGCGCTGTTCGCTGTCGGGCGACAGGCCGAGACTGCTGGCGATACGGCGGACCGTCCCCTCGACACCCGTTCGCTGGATCAGCTCGCGATATCCCAGTACCGGCAGATACTGCGGCGACGGCGGCACATTGCGCCTCGCGGGCGGCGTAGCTGGCGGCGCCGGTGGCATCGCCAGCATCATCGACGATCGTGGCAACGTCAACCACTTAAAGGCATTGGCAAAAGCCATGTGGGGTTTCCGGCAGAACGACAGAACAGGATTAGCCTCGGTCATGAGGCGCGACTCAACGCGTCGCATGGTTCAACCGTACGCACTGGCCCGCACCGGCTGCCGCAAATGGCTGCACGAGAACGCGCCGCATCGCGCAGTCATGCTGCTGGACAGATGGCCGCGATTACGCGCCGCCGCCTGTCCTTTCCCGGCCTTCTGCGGCAAGGACCGTGGCGTTTTTCGCCCCTTGCCGCAGAACCCTTTTTTGCCCTTCCCCGTTTGTGCGTTTAAGCGGGTGATGCGATTCATCCCAGCTTCACCCGCGGCCTTTGGATTGGGCCCTTCCCTTTGGGCCGTCCTTTGTTTCCCTTGCCTTTGCAGCCTTCTGCAGACGCCTTTGAATTGCGCTGGACGGGTGGCCCCACGCGAAACGGGCCGATATGCGGCCCCCGAAAAACCTGCTCGCCCAACTGCGAATACGGGCAGGCATCCGGCCCAGCCGCGCGTCTTCGCTGCCTACAGTGAACCCGTCGGTCCTCCCCCCTGGGCCGACGCGCGCTGTTGGCCTGCCGGAGTGCTCCCCGCGCCCGGCAGGTCCTTTTTCCCTGATGGCTGGCGCGGCCAGGTCGTGGTCACCGGATCACGGCCACGAACAGGCGAGGTCAAGGTGAAGCGTGTAGGGATCGTTCTTGCTAGTGCTGTGCTCTGCGGCTCGGCCGCTACTGCCCGGGCCGACTGCATCGACGACGCCGCGCGGTTTCATCACGTGAACGCACGGCTCGTGCGCGCGATTGCCACCATCGAATCAGGACAGCGCGCGAATGTCGTCCACCTGAACGCAGACGGCACGACCGACATCGGCCTCATGCAGATCAACAGCCGGTGGCTCGCTACGCTCTCGCGCTTCCGGATCTCGCGTGCGGACCTCCATGACCGCTGCACCAACGCCTACGTCGGCGCGTGGGTCCTGTCGCAGAACCTCCGCCATCTCGGCCTCACGTGGGATGCCGTGGGCGCCTATAACGCCGGCACACACGCGAAGCGCATTGCTTACGCGCGCCGCGTCTATCGCGCACTCACCCTGCCGTCCGCGCCGGCCACGCCGCTCGCGGTGCAGGACTCGGGGCTGATCGCGAAGCTGTTCCGGCCGATCACGTGGTACGCGACATGGGGAGCTGGACGATGAGCCGGCTCACGTACGAATACGCGATCGAGGTACTGAACGACTACCTCGGCCCACTTCAACCGATGCTCGCCGATCCGGACGTGCAGGAAATCATGATCAACCGCGCCGATGCGATCTTTGTCGAGCGCAATGGGACAGTAACGTACGTCCCCGGCTGCGACCTCGATCCGGACGCACTGGATCGAGCCATCACGATTCTCGCGAACGTGAATGCCAAGGAGCAGACGCCTCTGCTCGATGCCCGACTGTCGGGTCTGCGCATTGCCGCCGCCCGGCATCCTGTGGCCGTCCATGGCGACATGATGTCGATCCGCAAGCACACGCGCCGCCGCATTGGACTCGCCGACTACGAGCGCGCCGGGGCATTCGACGTGCTGCCAGATACGAAGTCGCACGCCGCGCGCCGCCGCAATACCGCGCTACTGGGCCGTCTCGCATCGGGCGGCGCCGCGCTGCGCGAGTTCTTTGAATGGGTCATGCGCGAGCGGATCAACGTCGCGTTCTCCGGTGGCACCTCATCTGGCAAGACCACGATGCTCAACGCGATGATCGATGCGATGCCGCAGGAAGACCGCGTCATCACGATCGAGGACACGGCCGAACTGCAGGTGCACGCGCCCAATCACGTCGCGTTCGAGACCAATCTCGGCATCACCATCCGCGACCTTGTGCGCTTTTCGCTGCGCGTGCGCCCTGACCGCATCATCGTCGGCGAGGTCCGTGGCGCCGAAGCCTTCGACCTGATGGAAGCACTCAACACCGGGCACCCCGGCTCGATCGTCTCGTTCCATGCTGACTCGTCCGACACCGCCCCCGCGCGGCTGGAGTCGCTCATCCGCATGAGCGACGAAGGGCGGCTCCTGTCGATTGACGACCTACGCCAAAAGATTGCCTCGACGTTCCGCTTCTTCGTGCACGCCGAGCGGCAGGGCGCGGTGCGCGGCCCTGTCGAAATCCGCGAAGTGCTCCGTGCAGGGGACGGCCGCTATCAGACCCGGTGCCTCTTTTCCCGCTTCGCCTCCCACGAGGAGCTGGCCCATGCATGATTTACGTCAACGGGGCTGGTGGCTCCGTGCCGCCCGTCTCTTCATCACCACGCTTCGCAACCGTTGTGCGGATGTGCGCGACGCTCGGCGAAACGTTGTGACCCCTCATCACCGTTCGCTGCGCCTGTTCTTCACGGCCTTCTGGCTCGCTTTAATTCCGACCATCGCGCATGCGGGCATCTGGAACGGCGGGCTATGCACCGTGTACCAGGACGTGCTCGATAACGAGCTACTCGAAGTCGTGTCGCTCTCGGCGCTCGTCGGCTCGATCGTGCTGTGGCTGCTCGACGATGGTCGCAGCAACATCAAGACGCATGTGCTGCGCGGCGTGCTCGGCACGCTCGCGATCCTGAACATGCCGCTGCTGTGGGCCCAGGTGTTCAACCACGGCGCTGCCTGCACGGGCACCATCTGACGAGGTCCGGCATGGAGACGCATCGCCCCGACGCACCTGACGCATCCGTTGGCTCCGTCGATCCGCTGGGTCCACTTGATCCACTCGCCGCGCGCGTTCGAAAGACGATGCTCGAACAGTTCCTGCTACTCGGCATCGACCGCAAATGGTGCATCGCGCAGGGTGCCATCGTCATCACGTTCGCCGCAGGCCTGCGCAACGGCTGGGTACTGCTCGCGGTGCTGGTCACGCATCCCGTATTGTGGCTCGCCGTGCGGCGCGATCCCGACCAGATCCGCTGCTATGCGAAATACAGCCGGCAGGGCGACTACTATGAGCCGCGTCAGCTGCTGCGTCAGAAGATCAATGCCCGCCCGAAAGGCTTCGCCCGAGGCATGCCGTGCTGAAACCGACCCGCTCGCCGTTTGACGCCGAGTCGCTCGCACAGGTCGCGCAGCGCACCAATGGCGATCGCCGTTCCACCGCAGAGATGGTGCCGTGGCTCTTTCGCTTTAGCGACACGCTCATCGTCAACAAGGACTCATCGTTGATGGCGAGCTATGAGTTCTCCGGACCGGATGCCGACACGTTGTCGACCGGCCATGTCCTCGAACTGATGGAGAACCTGATTACCTCACTACGTGACATCGCCCGCCGGCCCGTCACGATGTGGTGGACGATTCACCGCCGCCGCAGCGCGCGCTATCTCACTGTACCGATGCCAGACCCGGTGGCGCAACGGGTCGACGATGCCCGGCGCGAAACGTTCGAGCGCGGCGCCAATTATTCGAACCGTCATTTCGTGACGTTCGCGCTGGCCCCGGACGTCGGCATCGACCGGTTTGCCGGCAAGATCACGCACGGCATGACAAATGATGGGCTGTCGATCGCGAAGGCACTGATGCAGGCCGTGCGAGGCACGTTCTCCGACCAGTATCTGTTCGCGTATACGGCGTCAGAGCTGGCCGCCGTCGTCGAGACCTTCGAGAACATCCTGTTCGGCTTCGTCGCGAGCAACCCGCGCCTGGCCTGCCGGCGCCTCAGTGGTCCGGCACTCGGTGCGTTCATGCACGCGTGCTGCTCCCCGCCGAGCGATCACGTATCGGCCGTGCCCATACCGGACATCCCTGCACTCGATCTCGCGATGTGCGATACGGAGGTCCGGCCAGGTCACGACTACCTGCACTTCTATTCGCATGGCCGGCAGCGCTTCGCTATCGCGGCGGGTATTCCTGCCCGCCGTGACTTCTGGCCAGACACCGTGTTGCCCACGAGCCTGGACGGCCTGCTGAAGGTGCCCGGGGAACTCACGGTCAGCCACTGCTTCCGTCTCACCACGCCCAACGCCGCGATGCGTTTCATCGACAGCGTGCGCCGCTATCATGAGGGCCGCCGGCTCGACCCGCGTTCACTGCTCGCCGCAACGCTGCGCGGTGGCGACACGTCCGGCGCGCGACAGAACCAGTCCCGATCCGCCGCCGCAGACGACGCGAACCGGCGCGTGGGCAAGGTCGAGATGGCCGAGGAGATGTACGGGTACTACAACCTGTCCGCGCTTTCCTTCTCGCCCGTTTTCGAGACGGCACCGTTCGATGACGGCTCGGCCGTCGAAGCCGCGTGGGCGCAGGTGGTCATGACCCACCGCGCCGTCGAGGAAGCGCTGCGAGCCGCGCACTTCGCGCCCGTGCGCGAAACGCTTCACGCGTTCTCGGCCTTCGCGACGAGCATCCCCGGCATGTGGCGCGAATGCGCGCGCTGGTCGTTCATCGATACCGCGGCGCTTGCCCGCCTGCTGCCGCTGCGCGGTGTCTCCGAAGGGCACCCGATCAACGCGCACCTGACGAAGGAAACCGGCACGCGCTGCCCGGCGCTCGCCGCGTTTCCCACCGACTTCGGCACGCCCTACTGGTTCACCGCCTTCCTGGCCGATGTCGGGCACATGCTGGTCTGTGGCCGCACCGGATTCGGCAAGACGATCTTCATGCTGCTGTGCGCGACGCTCTTTCGCAAGTACCCGAACGCCTGGCTGTACGGATTCGACAAGGACCTGTCGATGCGCATCCCGACCATCCTGCAGGGCGGCCGCTACCTACAGTTCGATCATGGCGCAGCCGGCGCTTCGGTGGACGAGCAGGCGCAAATGAACCCGCTCGTGTTGCTCGCGGACCCGCGCCACATCGAGTTCCTCGCCGAATGGATCGTGATGCTGGCGCAGCAGCGAGGCACCTACCGCGTGACCGCGGGCGACCGCCGCGAACTGGAGAAGGCGCTCGCCGCGACGCGCAGCCGGAGCGACCGGCGCCTGTGGCGGCTGCGTACGGTCCACGCGTCGCTACCTGCGGGGCCGCTTGCCGACGAGCTGGCCCTGTGGGTAGGGTCCGCCGTACACGCGCATTACTTCGACAACCTTAATGACAGTTTCGGCGACACGCGATGGGTGTCGATGGCGACTGACCGGATTCTCGCGAACCCTGTGATCGCGCGGCCGTTCCTGGCGTATGTGACGTACCGCATCCAGGATTCGATGGAACAGCGGCGTGCCAGGGGCATCATCGGCCCGACACTCGTGATGCTGCCCGAGATCTGGAACCTGCTCGACGACGACGCGTTTGCCGCGCAGATCGGCAACTGGATCGTCACGATGCGCAAGAAGCTCGGCTGCGTCTGGATGGATGCGCAGTCACCCGAACAGGTCTCGACCTCGAAGATCTGGCCGCAGATCCGCGACAACGTGCTCGTACGCGTATTCGTGCCGGTCGAGAACTTCACGCCGTCCGCGAAAACCGCCTATCAGCGCGATTTCGGTCTTTCGGACGGACAGATCCGCACGATCCAGCAGCTCATCGCGAAGCGCGATTACTTCATTACCGAACAGGGGGGTGCATCACGCCGAATTTCTGTGCCGCTCGATCCGGCATCAATTGCCATCCTCCGGTCAGAGTTGAGCGCGCAGCTGATATTCGACCGGCACCTGCATTCCGGCCATCCGGACTGGAGGGCACGGTACATCGAGGAGGCCATGGCACAGCCCAGCATGGACACGGCGGCATTGGCCGAACCGGAGGCCCATCATGCGTGAGCCCGTACTTCGTCGAGCCGGCGTGGCCGCTGCCCTCGCCCTGGTCCTTCACACGGGCACTGTTCGCGCCGGCGGCGGGATGACGGGCGGCGCGACCGAAATCACACAGTTGCTGAACCACGCCGAGCTCGCTTCGTCGGTCGCCCAGCAGGCGCAGATGGTGGAGCAGAACGTTCAGGCGCAGCTCACCCGCCTGCAGCAGTACGTCACGATGGTCCAGAACCTGAAGCAGGTTCCGGCGTCGCTGATCGACCAGACCCTCGCCCCCTACCGCACGCAGATCACGAACTTCCAGTCGCTCTCCACGACCATCACGCAGCTCGAGCAGGCGGCGACCGCCACGAACAGCCTCTTCGGCCGCAGCCTCACCGAGATGAATACGACGGGCATGTCGCCTGCCCAGTGGCTGTCGGCCTACACGTCGCTTGCCTCGACGCGCGGCGGCATCTACCAGCAGCAACTGACGCAGGACATGCAGAACCTGAACACGCTCGCCGAACGCGCGCAGAACCTGCAACAGATCCAGTCGCAGATTCCGAACGTCACGGGCGCCGTGCAGGGCCTGCAGATGCTGAACCAGCAGTCGAACGTGCTCGCTGGCGAGATGGTCGACCTGCATGCGCTCATGCAGCGGCAGGTCGCGCAGCAGATGCAGGACCACATCGCTCAATCGCAGGCCCAGGGTAACGCGGCGAAGCTCGCCGCCGCGCGCGCTGCGGCGCTCGGCCAGGTCAACCAACAGGAGCAGCAGACGACACAGGGCGCACCCAACTTCGACCTGTTGCAAGACCAGTAGGGGGAGCGGCTGTGCTGTTGCGCTGGCTAATCCATCATCTCTGTACGACGCCCGCCGAGCTACGTGTAGTGCTGCACGCCATCCGTGAATATCGGCTCCGCAGCGTTGTTCCGTTCGATCAGCGCGATCCGGGCTGGACGTTCGACCGGCGCATTACCCGCAGCGTCCGGCTGTCGCTGCTCGTCGGGCTGCTGGTGGTGCATGCGGAAAATCCGCAGGTTTTTGCCGCGGCCTGGATCGCACTGCCGCTCGCCCTGCTGCTCGGGCTGCTGCGCCTTGCCGGCGGTCTTCGGTAGCGGCGTCCCATTGTCAACTGGATCAGGTCATGAACGACGTCATCTCCGTGCTCAACGCACTCTTCGCGACGATGCAGGCGAAGGGCACGAGCCTGCAGACGCTGTTCCTGTCTGACGGCATCGACCTGCTCGCCGCGCTGGGCCTCGTCATGGCGACATGGCACGTGTTCCTGTGGCTGCTCGAAGGTGACTTCCCCGGCTTCTTCGCGAACCTCTTCCGCCACCTGATCAAATGCGCCGTCATCCTCGTGATGCTCACGGCCTGGTCCGGCACGGTGCATAGCTACTTCGTCGACAACATGCAGGCCATGGCCTCGCGCGTGTCCGGTGGCGAAGGCAACCCCGGTGACCTGCTGCGAGCGCTGGTCAACGCCGCCTCGACCATCATGCAGGGCGTGCGGACGGAAGCCGCCCAAGTCTGCGAGCAGGTACCGGACGTGACGCCCGATGGCGTGGTGATCCCGAACACGGAGCATCAAGAATGTGGGACCGCGAGCGATGCCGGGGCGAATTCGGCGGGCCTGAGTTCGATCTGGACGCTCATCAAGAACCTACCGCTCGTCCTGCTCGCATTCCTTGCCAAAGCGCTCGCGGTCATTGCGATCACGCTCATGACGATGATCTTCGTGGTGGTTGTGCAATTCGGCTCGTTTCTGCTCGACATCGCCTTCTGCCTCGGGCCCGTACTCATCCCATGGTACGTCCTGCCCGCCGGCGAATTCCTCTTCGATGGCTGGCTGCGCTTCACGATTTCCGCAGGGCTCTTCAAGGTCGTCGCGTGTCTGATGATGGCGATCGTCTATAGCGGCGTGTTGCCGGGCATCCAGAGTCTCGTACAACAGAGCGCGACGCAGAACGGCACGAATAGCGACGCGTACTACGCGACAAACTACCTCGCGATGCTGGCGCTCGCGCTCGTCTGTGGAGTGGGGGCTTTCATGATGTGGCAGGTGCCCGAGATTGCGAGAGCGCTTGTTACCGGGGGTGGCGGAGGTGCAGTAAAGGGCTTTGGGAAGGGCGCGATCGGTCGCCAGATCACACCGGGGATCTTCAAATGAGGTCAGTGATGACGATCTTGCTGGTGCGACGCGTAGTACGACGCCCATTCCTGATCCTGCTGGTACCGCACCTCTCGATCGATGCGCTGCGCCTCCGCACGCTCCTTCGGTGTGGTCCTGATCCACGACCAGGCGATGAATGCGGCCGCTCCCACAAGCATCATTGCCACGCCGAAATGCTGCGCGCCGACCTGATACAGGACGAACGCCGCGAACAGCAGAATCGGCAATATGAAGTACAGCAGGATGATCTTGAGCTTGGCCATGGCTGCACCCTCGCAGCAGGTGAACTGGAGCCCAGTGTAGCACCGCGGGCGTGCTTCTGCCGGAAGGGTTGAGTCATGCGCCTACGCCTGCCCTTTAGCGTCTCATCCGCCATCCAGACACCCGCCGCCGACCTTCCGTCGCCACCGCATACCGGCGAAGCAGTCACGGCCTGGTTTGCCGCCTTCCAGCGCCCCCTCTGGGAAAAGCGGCTCGCAATCAAGGTGGCCGCCGCGTTCGCGCTGATCGCTGCCGGTGAATGCGCTGCACTGATCGTGCAGAGCGCGCACAGCGGCCCGCGTCCGTATTTTGTCGAACACGACGAGAAGAGTGGCGCCGTATGGGTCTCGGACCGATACGCCGAAACCTATTCGGTCACCGCGGCGAACAAGCGCTATTTCCTCGTGAAATGGGCGTCGCGCGTCTTCACGATAGAAGCGGACAGCCAGGACACGCTCACGCGCCAGATCCCGGCCGCATTCGGCTGGACGTCGGGCGCCGCCACGCAAGAGCTGGAAACGTACATTACCGTGACCGATCCGGTCGCGCAGCGCGTCGTGCAGACGCCCGGCCTCACCCGCGAATTCATCGAGAACTCCACCTCGTTCTCACCCGATGGACAGGTCGCCTACCTGATCTTCACGTTGATCGAGAGCGTGAACGGCAAGCCGTCCCGCCCGAAACAGATGCTGCTCACGGTCAGCTTCCTTCTCGCGCCTGAAACGCTGAAATCCGGCGAAGAGAAGGACAACCCGATCGGGCTTCGTATCACCCACTTCAGCCTTACACCCTATCTGGGTGTCAATCCCGGAGCCACGCAATGAAGCTTCTTCTTTCGACTGCGTGCGTCACGGTGCTCCTTGCGATGTGCGCCGCGACGGCCCGGGCCCAAGGCGCAGCACCATCGCCTGCGCCGTCCACGCCGCTGCCCGCAAGTATGGTAACGACAGTCCCGACGCAGCCCGCGGAGAATGCCGTTCGCACGCCAACGCCGCGGCCTCGCGCCCGATACGCGCCCGCGTCCCGTGCGCACATCAACGGTCCCTATCCGGCGCCCGACGATTCGTCGCTCGTCGTCTACGACTATGACCCGGACTACCTCTATCCCGTACTTGTGCGCACCAACGAGGAAACGCACCTGGTGTTCGGCCCCGACGAGGAAGTCACCGGTGTCTACCTGTCCGATACGGGCAAGCGCTGGCTCGAGCATACGGCGCTCACCAAGCGCGATTTGTTCATCGAGGCGCGCCTGCCCGGGCTCGACAATGTCGCGACGATCATCACGTCGCGCCGGCGCTACGAACTGGACCTGCGCTCATCGGACAATGGGACGGTCTATCACCGCGTCTCTTGGCACTACCTCGATACCGATGCGCAAATGACAGCGGGACAGGTCTCGCCCTTCGGCATCGAGTACCCGGGCAACGCTCCTGCGCTAAGCACGGGCGCACAGGCGAACGGAAGCGCGCAGGCGGCGTCGACTGTCGATGCGCGCTCAGGCGGTCCGCGCATCGCACTCGACCAGGCGAACTTCGACTATCGCCTGGAGGGAGATGCACCGTTCACGCCAGTGACCGTTTTTGACGATGGAAGGTTCACGTATCTGCAGTTTCCCCACCACGCCGAACTGCCCGCGATCCTGCTGATGGACGACAAGGGCCATGCTGAGATCGCTAGCTTCGTGCCGCTCGGCAACGACCTGTTCGAGGTGCAGCAAATCGCCCCATACGGCCTGCTGCTCAAACGCGGCAAAGAGGAAGTACGGGTCTTTAACGGTCGCAGCAAAGCCTGCGGACTGTTCGGCTGTGATTCGGCCCGCATGAAGAACATTTACGGAAAACCGTGAACATGGCCGCCCCGGAAAAAAGCGGCACCCCGCTTACGCCTGAGCCAGCCAGGCTCACACGCATCCGCCGGAATCTCGCGAAAACGCTGCTCGTCGCGCTGTGCTCCGCACTGCTCGCGATCGTCCTGGTGCACGCGTTGTCCCATCCGCACGAGACCGCAGCCGAGCGGCGCGAGCGCGAGCAGATCGCGGCGGATGCGCGGCAACCGAAGGCCTCACCGGATGCGATCCGCAAGCGCCTCGAAGACCAGCGGAACCTGGCGCTGGCACGTGCGGGCGATGCCGCGTCGGCAGCCAGCGCCCCGCTCGGCGGCACACCGCTCGACGGCATCCCCAAGGGCGTGCCCGGAGACGATGCCGGCCCGCTGCCCCGAAACTACCGGACGTCTGGCCCAGCTACCCCCGATCGCGACGCCGATCGACTCGCGCTGCAACGGCAGATCGACGCCATGCAGAGCCAGTCGCTCGTCGCTTACGAGGACACAGGCGGAGGCAACGGCAACCCGTCCGCGGAGAACAGGCTGTCGCCCGACCGCATCGCGGGCAGCCTGGCGCGCCTTTCCGACTTGCAGGCAGCGCCAGGCAGCCCATTACCGGGTGGTGGTTCTTCGGAGACGACCGAATCAGGTCTCACGCCGGTCAATGTGTCGAGCGCCACCAACCGGCGCAACGCCGACTGGGTCAGACAACAGGGCGAAGCGACTGACGATGCGAAGCCGCTGGTTCCGGTCCCCATCACTTCGCCGTACATGGTGATGGGCGGTACACCGATTCCCACGGTGATCCTGCAGGGCGCGAAAAGCGACATGCCAGGTACCTTCCGTGCGATGGTCGACCGCGACATCTACGACAGTATCGATGGCAGCTGCAAGCTGATCCCGAAGGGTACGCGGATTCTCGGTCGGACAAACAACGATGTCGCGATCGGCCAGAACCTGATGCTCATGGCTGCCACCCGGATGATCTTCTGGCACGCGACCATGCGTCTCGATGGACTGACCGGCAACGATCCCGACGGCGAGGCGGGCGTCACCGCCGAGGTCAATAACCACTTCTTCAGGATCTTCGGGTCGACCTTCCTGATCGCCGGCGTCGCCGCCTGGATCGGCCACAACCAGAGTCAACAGAGCGGCACCACGATCAACATCAACGGAGGCGCGTCGACCGATCTGTCGGAAGCGGCAGCACAGTCCCTGTCGCAAACGACCCAGACCATTCTCCAGCGCAACATGAACATCCAGCCGACCCTGAAGCTGGAGCCCGGTCAACGCATCACGTTCATCACACAGCGGGACATGATGCTGCCGCCCAACGTCACTGACGGGAGCTGCAATCGATGAAACATTCCACCACCGCGTTTTCTGCAACCTTGCTGATCCTCGGCTGCGTGCTCCAGACGGCCTGCGCCGAGCCGCCGCCCGCTACCGGGCCGATCTATGATTTCGACTGGCGTCTGAGCGGCGCCGCCGAAGTACGACCGTACCAGGTGTTCGACGACGGCCAAAAAATCTATCTGCAGTTCGACGAACCGGAACAAGTGCCGGCTATCTTCGCCGACATGCCAGGCGGCCTGGTACTCATGCGCTGGCGGCCCGACCCGCCTTATGTCGTCGTCGACCGGATGGACACCGCGCTGGTATTTCGCTCCGCGGGCTGGGAAGCCCGTGCGGTACGAACGGCGCCGGTCGGTCCGCCCCGGATGGCTCACTTCGGGCTAGCTCGACCATCTGAGCAAACGCCGGTTACTTCAACCCAGGCGGTAAAAGACGCCCCTGCCGGCGGCGTCAATCCTCGCGACGAGCCATCCCAGTAGAAATAGTCTCTTGTCCAAAAATCCTGACCGTCCACGGAACGTGGACAACCCTACTTTTCGGACAAGGCCGGTCGCATCCAAAATGTCAGGCCGTCCACGGAACGTGTACAATGAACAAACTTGGACAACCGCGACCTTGCCATGCATCCGGCCGACCACGATCTGCCTCCTCTGCTGGAAGCTGCCGCCACCGCGTTCGGCGATGCGACCGGTGTTCCTGTCCATCTGCGCAAGGCGCCACCCCGATCCGGCGCGGATGCAGTACTGGAGTTCCATGTCGGCACCCGCCGCTACAAACGCCTCGCGCATGTCAAGCGGACGATCGATCGCTACGGCACCTTGGCCGCTCTCCGCGCGCAGGCCGCGCCGGACGACGATGACCGGCTCCTGCTCGTGACATCGTATCTATCCCCTAACATGATTAACGCGTGCCGTGACATGCAGGTTGATGCGCTTGATCTGGCCGGCAACGCCAGTCTTCTTCTAGGCGATAGCGTCATTCTCGTGTCTGGACGCCCACGCCCGGACAGCAGCCCGCAGGCACATAGCCGGACCTGGACCAGATCGACACTGCGCGTCGCGCTTGCCCTGCTCGCGGTCCCTTCGCTGCTGGAAAAAACCTACCGGGATATCGCACAGGTTGCCGGCGTCAGCCATGGAACGGTCCAGAATGCCATTCACGGCATGCTGGCCCGGCGCGACCTCATCGAGCAGCCCGGCGGGCACGGCATGCAGTTCGCCGACGCAGGCCGGCTCATCGATGAATGGACCACGTTGTACCCGACACTATTGCGTGGATCGCTTCAGCTCGGCCACTTTCGCACCGACATCCCCGACTGGTGGAGAAGCGTTCCCGAGCTTCCCGACCGATGCCAGTTTGGTGGAGAGCCGGCAGCAGCCATCCTTACGCAATACCTGAAACCCGCCACATTCACCGTATACTGTGCCAGCGAGGTCCCGAGGGAGTGGATCGCGAAGGCTCGCCTGCGGCCTGATCGCGACGGCAACATTGAATTCCTGAGGTCCCCGATCCAGTTCCAGCCTGCGGCTGGACTTCCGCAAAACATCGCGCCGCCCCTGCTCGTCTACGCTGATCTCGTAGCGAGCGGCGACTCGCGCAATCTCGAAACGGCCCGGTTAGTGCGTGAACAATATCTCCCCGCTTGAGCCTCGCCCCCATCGCCCTTTTCCACCCGAAATGGTGGCCCTTTTGCGTGAAGTGGCTGCCGCTGCTTCCGAAAAGAGCATCCAGTGGTTTGTCGGTGGGGCGAGCGCACGTGACATCGTGCTAACGCACGTCCACGATATCGAACCGACCCGGGCCACTGCAGACGTTGACATCGGCATTTCCATCGAAAGCTGGGCCGGCCATGAAACACTGAGAACGGCGCTGCTCACATCCGGCCACTTCGAGCAGCGAGGCAGTGCAACCCACCGGCTGCACTATCAGGCCCCTGAGACCGGCGCGAGAACCTGGCTCGATATCGTACCGTTCGGGGGCATCGCAGACCATGGCGGCGAAATTGCCTGGCCGCCCGATCAGGTTATCCGCATGAACGTCGCCGGCTTCGAACAGGCGCTGCAGGTCGCTGTGCCAGTACGCATGGATGCCGATCTCGTGGTGCCTGTCGCTTCCCTTCCGGCGCAGGCAATGCTCAAGATCATCGCCTGGAAAGATCGTCACGCGGTCGATCGCAAGGACGCAACCGATCTGCTTTTCCTGCTGGCATGGTACGGCGAGGCAGGAAATCTCGAGAGGCTGTATGCCGACGACGCCTTCGACTTGATCGAACGGCACGAGCACGATCCCGATATCGGCGGCGCGGCCCTCCTCGGCCGCGACATGGCGGGTATCGTCACGCCGGAAGTGCGCGACCAGATCCTCGCGGTCGTTGCGCCGGACGATCCGTCGCCCCTGATACTCACGCACATGATGGCAAGCCGCGCACGAATTTTCGGCGGCGATACGGCTGAACGGATCAGTCAGCTCTTTGACGCGTTTCGCCAGGAATTTGTCGCGGCGGTTCAGCGCGGCAACGGGGCGTGACCCACCCGGACCAAAGTGTTCACAGCGGTGTCCGGCTAGCCCGGCACGCCTTGTCCTGCCCGCGCCTGGAGGTCCGTCAACTGAGCAAGCGCATCCCGCGCGCGCTCCACGGGCACAAAAATGTGATCGTGAAATGCGGCAGCAACGACGTTGCAACTGATGCAGGCCCTGGTCAGCGCGTCAGCAACTGCAGCCGTGAGTCCCACAGCCTCCAGGTCGGAATGGACGTTCAGCGTGATCCAGGCTGCCCGGAAAAGAACAGGTAACCCTTCGCGCAGCGCCGTCGGTTCATCGATGATGACGGTCAGCCCCTCGCGCTCACGAAACGTCGCCAGGGGAGCGAGCTGCGACACGTCCCTGTCTGCCAGCACGGACGAAAAAACATAGGCGCCTTCATTCAGCTCTGGCTGCATGGACGCCAGCAACTGTGCGAGATCCGAGACGGGTTGGCTCACTGCGCTCCCTGTACAAGAAGAGGGTCAATCGGGCAGGTACACCGGCCGCGGCATCGCGAGCCGTACCCACGTCGAATATCAAAACTATTGCGGCCGATATGCAGGATTGTCACTCATAGTGCGTGTCATGATAGAGCGTGGCCTCAAACAGGTCAAATACGTACGCTTCGATATCTTTCCGATCGAGATGTCGATGCAGTACGACCCCCTTGCCCTGTTTGGGAAACGCCTGGTCGAGCTTCGCAAGGCGCGCGGCTGGTCACAGGAGCGGCTTGCGCTCGAAAGTGGGCTCGCCCGGTCGTACGTTGGTGGCATCGAAAGGGGGCAGCGCAACATTGCCCTCTATAACATCTGTGTGCTGGCCTCCACACTCGGCGTTTCTCCCGCTTCCATGCTGGATTTTGATGAGCTCACGTGACATTGCGTGACTGGCCTGCTGTGCAATCCCACCCACTTTCCGCAATCAGAGCGCCGGCCTGTCCGTCGACCTGCCAGGTCTTTGCTTGTGAGACATCGTGACGCATCGGGAGATCAAGTTCAATCCCGTCAAATTCATTTGAACAGCGAACAGAAATGATCGGCAAACCGCCTTGATTTTTCGGTGTCGCCGACTATGATTCGCGATTGAAGTTGCCCGCTGGAGCCCATCCAGCATCCTTCGCGGTACCGTCGCTCGTGCGACACCTTCCGCGGTTTGCTTCGTCCCACTGTCTGGACCACCGCAGGTCTTTTGACCGGAAGCTTTCTTTTCTTGCCCGTCTGGGGAATTGTCATTCCCCGACAGAGGGCGAAGGAAGCTGTGCGCGCCGTGACGAACGACGCCAACGATCCGGACGTCAAAGTCCTCGTCTCCTTCCGCGCGGGCGATCATTACATCCGTACGTTCGAGCGTACCGGCAACCGCGCGGGCGAGACCGGCGCTGTCCTCAAGGGGCGTCTGCTCAAGCTTTTCTGGATCAAGGTCGACGGCCAGGAAGTCTACCGTGACGAAAGCGACCGCGAAGACGACGACGCTGAAGCAGGCGCCGACACTTCCGCGGAGACCATCAACGGGCATGAACCGTCGACGAGCGATCGCAATCGCGATCGCCGCGATACGCCTCCTGCTGAGGGACCGGCCAACAGCCGCGACATCGGAGCGTCAAGCAACGATGCAGCAGCGGCCGAACGCACCAACGCGCGCAGCAACCGCTATCCGCCGCTGCGCCGTCATGCGAACGGGAGCGCCCGTCGCCCGTCCGCCAACGCCGAATGACCGGCGCCCCTCGGTCCCCGCCTCGCGCGGGGGCTTCCTCTCGCGCATGACCGGACTGCCGGTTTTCCAGGGCGACACTCCCCGAGCCCGCTCCGGAAAGCCGGTACCGTCCCGCAGATCGTCGACCGGGTCCACGGCGGCCCCACTACGCCGTGCCGTTTGCGCCGGATCGATCGTTCCGGCCCAGACACGCGCCTGGCAGGGGTTAACTGCCAGGCGCTATGCGTCATTCGCCCTCACTGCCAATCAACGCCAATGAGGGCCAATGAGGCATAACGTGTTCACTGCCGACCTGCCAGTTGCAGGTCCGTCTGTCGCCGCGTCAGGCGACACCTTCACAGCCCTCTTCCGGTGCCATTGTCTGCACGGCTGTACCCGCGTCGCCATGATGCCGGGTCCGGAATAGCTCGCTTCCCCGCTCTCAGGTAGTTCCTTTGTTCAACCCTCGCGGGGAATGCGCCTCCCCGCCCGGGCAGCCATCCTCCGCTCCCTTCCCGGAGGATGTCATGAACCAGACCACTGAAACGCACGGCATCGTGGCCACCATCGTGCCCGAGGATCGTCGTATGGAAATCCTGCCGCGATACTGCGGCAAGCATATGATCCGCGCCGAATTCGCTGTTTACGCCGCAATGTCGTCGTTGTGCCCAACCTACCACGGCGGATTCTGGGACTACGTCGAGCTGTCCAACGGCGCGTTCTACATGACGCCTCGTCTGGATGGCCCGCTACCCATCACCTGCGACGGCAACGGATACGACGGCGAAATGAGCAGTGACGCCGCCGGTATTGTTGCCAGCCTCTTCGCACTAAACGCCATGGCGTGGTCGACAGAAGACGCGCATTTCACGGAGCTCTATCACAGGCTGCTCGCCTTCGTTCCATCTCACCCTGAGGCGCGCGAGATCTTCGCGGCTATCGATTGATGGACTGACACCCGGTCCACCCCCTTCACGTCTTGCGGAACGCAGCCCGCAGGGCGCGTCTCCGCACACTCCCGGAGACAACGATGTCAATCTGCACTTCCATCACCGCTTCCCGCCCCGCCATCAGCGGCTTTGATACGAGTACGCGCCAAGGGTCACTGGTACGCGAGAACGGCTTCCAGCACAAACCAACATCACAGCTTCATGCCGCCGACCAGCCCGATGATGACGACGAGCCGTCGCAGCAGGTTTTTCAGTGCCGCGACGGGCGCACATTGCCGCGCTATACGGTGCAGAGCGTCGATCTTCCCGACGGCCTCTACCTCGGGCTCTTCAACGGACGCGACGATCCGCTTGGGTCCCCGCTCGTTACAGGGTTTGATGGACCGCTGATCGGCCGGCTGCGTTATTGCCACACCGTCGAGGCCCGCGACCTCAAGCTCGAATTCCTCGATCCGTTCGAGGGTTATCGGTTCTTCCCCGACATGGAGCACGTGGCCGGACGCGACGGGCAGACGCCTAGCGGCAGGATCACGATGCCGATCCAGCTCATGCTGAACGCGGGAGTGCTCGTTTTCGACGGACGGTATTTCGCCGACTGGACAGTCTTCGTTATCGGCTCGGTGCGTACCGTCATCGGTCGCGACCTTCGCTCACAACGGCGCGTGTGACCAGAGACTTGCACCGCATCACCTCATTCTTCCAACTGCACCAGATCAGCGGTGCATTCCGCGCGGGGCATCACACCCGCTTTGGGAGCAATGCCTCGAATCACTTGTGCGAGGTACACCATGGGATGGCTCTTTAGTCATGGACAGACGCGTGCGCAACTGATTGCACGCCTCACACGCAATGAGGAGCACGATGACTGCGCACGTCGCTGCCTGCGCCACTGTAGCAGTGGCAACGTGCTCTGGACGGTTTGGGAAATTGAACGCCCCGGCGACACGCCGCTGCGTTACATCGGCTGCGACCTGCTCGCCTGGGACAAAGGCTGCGCCGGCTGGGGCTACAAGGACCTGTGCGAGGAAATGGAGCCGTTCTATTACTCGTGCCCGCTCGCGTATCTCGAGATGGTCCCGCCCGCTTCACCTGCATGGCGCGAAAAGGTCCGCGCGTGGCATGCGGCGCGCTCGCGTGTGTTGAGGCCCGGCGACATGCTAACGCTCAAAGGGCTGTCGATTGCGGCGCGCTCGCGTGTGTTGAGGCCCGGCGACATGCTAACGCTCAAAGGGCTGTCGATCACCGAGGCCGTCGTCGTCAGCCAGCGTCATCGCACGTGGATCGTCGAAAGTGGCGGTCAGCTGTTCCTCTTTCCGCCCCGGCTCTTTCATCACATCGTCCAGCAACGACGCTCCAGCGAACCTGCCCGGCAACCCACTAGCTAGGTTCGTTCATGCCGCATAGGCGCGTGGCCTGGTTGCCGGGTCATCTCTGAAGCGCCGCACCGGTGGCGCTTCGGTGAAGACCCATTGCTCTCGATCCTTTCGATGCGGATCCGTGCGTCGCCGCTTCATGTGAAAGCTACAGCCTCTTCCGGCGCGCTCATCGGTTACCTGCCCGTCACGCTGGCAGACGGAATCGATCCGTATCTCTTCAACCCACCCGCGGGACGCCATACCCGCGAGGGTGCGTCCCGCCTCACTTTCTGGAGGCATCGTGATCTCTCTTTCCGGCACGCTCGACGTGCGCACCATCAAGGGCAGCAACGGCCCGTTCCAGGTCGGCGAACTGACCACGTCTGTCGGCGAATTCAAGGTCAAGGACAAGGTGCTCGAGCAGTTCGAGCCCGGCGCCTATACCGGTACCTTCCTGATCGACAAGATCTATCCGCACAGCTACGTGTGGTACGGCAAGGTCACCGTCGAGATCCGCGCGAGGCTCGCCGATGTGCAGCTCGACAACGATGAGCCGTTCAGCGAGACCGGCCAGGCACCGTCCTCGACCGAGCCGGATCCGGCCGACGAGGAACGCATACCCAGTGCCGCAGCCCCCGCCCATGCTGACCAAGGGCCATCCCCCGCACAAACCGAAGGCGATTCTGGCGAGCTGTATCTGCCCGACCTGTTCGGAACCGAGCTGGCCGATGCGATTGTCGCGGGTCAGCCAGTGAAGCTCGATCCAACCGTCGACCGCGGCGTGTTCCGTCAGCAACGCGACCAGCTTCGCGCATTCGGTTACGCCTTCCAGGCCTCCAGCCAGACCTGGCTGAGAGCCTGATTCCTGCCACTTGCTGCGTGCCGGGCCTTCCGGCAAGCGGCACGCCATGATTCATTGGAGATCGACATGGCCCTGATCTTTCCCCGCCTCGCCCGAAATTTCGTGAAAAACGGCTACTTCCCGACCGATGCCGTCACGCTCGGACGGATCATCCCGGCGCTCGCGCTGGCCGATCCAGACCGCCCCGTACGGCTGCTCGATCCATGTTGCGGCGAAGGCGCCGCGCTGCACGAGCTAAAGGACGCACTTGGAAGGCAGTCCGCAACACCTGATGCGATCCGCGCATTTGGCGTCGAGTATGACCGCGAGCGTGCATGGCACGCGAAGGATGTCCTGGAGACCGTGGCACACACCGACATCCAGGACATGTTCATCACCGCCCGGAGCATGGGACTCCTGTTCCTGAATCCGCCGTATGGCGACGTCGTATCGGACAAGGCCCAGACTGGCGAGCGTCAGCCGGACCGTCTGGAGAAGCTCTTCTATCTGAAGGCGGTTCCCTGGCTCGCGTTCGGTGGCGTGCTCGTGCTGATCGTGCCGTACAACGTGATGGACCGCGAGTTCGCCACGATGATCGCTCGGAACTTCACACACGTCGAAGTGTTTCTCGCGCCCGACCAGACGTTCAAACAGCTCGTCCTCTTCGGCGTCAAGCGTCGCGCGGATGGTGTCGACACCTCATTGGCCGCACGCCTCGCCTGCATCAGCGACGGTGAACTGCCACCGGGACTGCCCGAGCACTGGACTGCACGACCGTATTGCGTTCCATCGGCCGCCGGTGAACAGGCCTTCATGTCCACGCGGATCGATGCGCCGCAGCTCGAGCATGAACTGCAACGCCTGCAGCACGCCACGCTCTGGCCGCAGTTCGCTGCGATGTTCGCAGCAAAGGCGGTCACGCCTCGCCGTCCCCTGCGCGACCTGTCCGACTGGCACCTCGCCCTCGCGCTTGCGGCCGGCCAGATTACCGGTGTGGTTACCGGCGTTGATGGCACACGCCTGCTCATCCGGGGCGACACCATCAAGCAGAAAGAGCAGGAAGTCCAGATCGAGGAAACGGACAAGGGCGATATCCGGACCACGATCCTGATGCGCGACCGGTTCGTTCCCACGATCGCGGGCATTGACTTCACGCCCGGCCCGAATCTCGGCCGCGTCGTCACGATCCGCTAGTGCGGGTCACGTCTTCAACCCCGCGGGGCCTTGCCCCGCAGGGGGCAGGTTCCGCCCTGCAAAGACACCCGAATCATGACTGATACAAGCCCCACGAACCAGCCACTGCCTGCTTACCTCGTCGGCTATAGCCTCGACCACACGCACCGGGTCGTCGTCGGCATCCGGGCCGCCAGCGCCGAGGCGGCCTGCGCCATCGCGCGTGCGGCGTTCGACGCCGGTACGTTGTGGGATGACGCGCCGAACATGCCGCTGCTCTACGACGACTATGAGGAACTCGACGGACAGATCCTCAGTTTCGATGCGACGGGCGTCACGGCATGGCCGGCCGCCGACGTCTCGGTCCGTGCTGTGCGACTGCACGCAGCCGCACACCAACTCCTCGCGTTCGCACGACTCGTCGACGAACGATTGCCTCAAGCAGCTGCGATCGAGACCTGGCATCCCGAAGCCTTGGTGTCGATGACCCTCACGGCCGGACAGGTCCGTGAACTTCGCGCCTTGCTCGGAACGCTGACTGGCTGCTGACCGCGGCCGTTCCTTCTACACCTCTGTGCGCCCTGTCTCCAGGGCGCTTTCCCCGACCGTTCACCAGGACGCTCAAGGAAAGCGCTTCGCGCTGCACGTTTTCCCGCTGGTCGGCCGGTAGCAGACCCGTCGTCGCCCGTGACGCGACACCTTCAGCGGTACCCCAGCCGCTTCTTTCCGGCGCCTTCGTCTGCGCGGCGGCGGCTCCCTTGCGGACGCCCCGGAATCTTCCTTAACCCACCCGGGTCAGCGCCCGATGGGTGCGCCGGGCATTCACGCTGGAGCACCCCATGCTATATCCCATCAAGGAACTGCAGGACATCTTCATCGATGCCTGCGTGCGTGCACCCGATGGCGAGCTCGCCTTCGTGTCCGTCTTCGGTCGCGATGGCGCCGTTCAGCAGCTTTACGCCTCGCTACATCTGGGCGTCCAGGAGGGCGGCATCCGTCAGATCACCCTGCTTGACCCCGACAGCAGCCAGCCGATCGTCACCGTACCTATCGGCGATCCGCGGCGGCTGGACAAATACAGCGGTCGTCTGCCGAAAGACAACCTCTTCGGCAACCTCGTGCATACGTGGATCTACGACGAGTCGCTGCTGACACCGTCAAAAGCCACCGGCTCGGCATGGCTGCTGGTTGACCGAGAAACCCAGACACACGACGAAGCGTCGCTGGAAGCACGCGTGTGGTCGCTTATTGAACAGCTCAGTCCGATACCGCTGCTGCCGCACTGGCGCTCCCTGGTCCTCGCCAGCCTCGGAGCGCAAATGGTCAGCAGGCTCGACCAGACACCTTGTTCACCCGTCGGACGCATCCACGCTTTCCGGATCGCCCTCCCTGACTCGTTCACCGAGGCGATCTCCAGCTTGGTCCGCAGCGGCGCGCTCGCAATCGACTAACCCCACCGCCGGTCTGCCGCCCCTCGCTTTATTTTCCCAATCTGCGGGACCTGCGCCCCGTCCCGGGGGCTCGTGGCCCGCGTCTTCTGGAGACGCATCATGGAAGATCTGCAATCCGCCGTCGTCGACGGCGATGCCGAACACGACGACATCACAGCCGACGACAACGCCGGCGACGTGATCGCCCTGCCGGACTTCATCTCGAACTTCGGCGCTGGACTGCTCGACGCCGTCCGCCAACAAAACCCGTCGATCTACGATGGGCAGCGCCCCTCACGATGGGACGCACTGCTCGACGAACTGTCGCGACAACCGTTCCCGGCGCAACGGGAAGTCATTCACGCGATCACGACCCTGTTGACGCAACACGCACCGGGCGGTGTCATCAACGCCGAAATGGGTACCGGTAAGACGCTGATGGGCATCGGCGTTGCCGTCCTGCTCCACCATTGCGGCTATCCGCGCACGCTCGTCATCGCACCGCCGCATCTCGTCTACAAGTGGCGCCGCGAAATCAGAACGACGGTGCCGGGAGCACGCGTCTGGATCCTCAATGGCCCGGACACACTACGCAAGCTCCTACAGCTCCGTATTATGCGTTCGAGGCCAACGGTACCCGAGTTTTTCATTCTCGGCCGCGTGCGCATGCGCATGGGATTCGACTGGAAGCCTGCCTTCGCGCGCCGCGTCGCAACGCTCGATATGGAGACTGACGCAATCACGCGCGTGTTTGCCTGCTGCCCTGCCTGCGGCGAGTTCGTGTGCGACGAAGACGGCAATCCGCTGACACCTACCCAGGCTCGGCCCGCGCTCAACGAGAAGCGTCGCGCGTGCAGTTGCGGCGAACGCCTGTGGACCCTGGCACCGAAAGGCCAAGGCACGCGGTCGATGCGCGAGCTGGTGAAGGGAGCACTGCTTCAGATGCCGACCGTCGGCGAGAAAACCGCCGAACGCCTGCTCTCCCGCTTCGGCGAATCGATGCTCGCGGACATGCTGCAGGACAACGTGTTCGAGTTCATCAACCTGATGGACGACAGCGGCGAACTCGTGTTCTCGGACCGGCAGGCGAAGCGCATGGAGCGCGCGCTCGCTCACACGGAAATATCGTTCGGACAAGGCGGTTACCAAGCCTCAGAGTTCGTTAAACGGTATCTGCCACAGGGCTACTTCGGTTTACTCATCGCCGATGAAGGCCACGAATACAAGAACGAGAACTCCGCCCAGGGCCAGGCAATGGGCGTACTCGCTCGGAAGGCGTCGAAAACGTTGCTGCTCACCGGGACGTTGATGGGCGGCTACGCCGACGACCTCTATCACCTGCTCTATCGCCTGAACCCGACCATGCTGATCGACGACGGGTTTAACTACAACAGCAACGGCTCAATGGCGGCCGCAACGATGGCGTTCATGCGCGAGCATGGCGTGCTCATCGACATCCACAAGCAGGTCGACGAAGGCTCGCACCGCACCGCGAAAGGCGACCGCAAGAGCGTCTCGACGGTGAAGGGTCCGGGCTTCGGTCCCAAGGGCATCATGCGGTATGTCGTGCCGTATACGGCCTTTCTGAAGCTCTCGCAAATTGGCCAGAACGTCCTCCCTCCCTACGACGAATCCCTGCTACCGGTCGCGTTGACTGAGGAAATGGCGGCAGCGTATCGCTCGCTCGAATCGACACTGACATCAGAATTGCGCGCGGCGTTACGCTGCGGCGACAAGAGTCTGCTCGGCGTGGTGCTCAATGCGCTGCTCGCGTGGCCGGAATGTTGTTTCCGTCCTGAAATCGTGCGTCACCCTCGCACGAAGCGGATCCTGGCCAGCGTGCCTGCATTGCTGCGCGACGATCAACCCGGTCCCAAGGAAGAAGCGCTGCTGCGACTCGTGCGCGGCGAACTGCTGAACCGCAGGCGCACGCTGGTCTATACGACCTATACCGGCACGCGCGACACGTCGGTGCGATTGAAGAATCTTCTCGATGCGGTCGGTGTCAGGGCATCCGTGCTTCGTGCGAGCGTGCCTGCGGAAAAGCGTGAGGACTGGGTCGCCGACCAGCTGGAGCGTGGCGCCGAAGTCATCATCACAAACCCCGAGTTGGTCAAAACCGGCCTCGATCTTCTTGAATTCCCGACGATTGCATTTCTTCAGTCGGGCTTTAACACCTACACGCTTCAACAGGCTGCACGCCGGAGCTGGCGTATCGGTCAGACGCATGACGTCACCGTGCGATTTCTCGCTTATGAGGCCACAACGCAGATGCGGTGTCTGAAGCTGATGGGACAGAAGATTGCCGTCTCGCAGTCTACCTCCGGCGACATGCCCGAGTCCGGTCTCGACATCCTCAATCAGGGCGGAGAGAGCATCGAAGTTGCGCTCGCGCGGCAACTGGTGAGTCAGGAATAGCCGGAACCTCATCTCCTAACCCATCCCCTCATGAAGGAATTCATCATGATCCACTTCCTCGCAGCAGGTCTGCGTCCCGTCATTTCCGAAGCCCGCACACATCAATGTCGAATCGTGCTGGTCAAGGATCACGGTGTCTACATGCTCTCGGAGAGAGGCGAAATGGAAAACGGCCAACGCAGCATCATCGCGTGGGCCGTCGAATGCAATCCCAATACGGTGCCATTCGACGACTGGTGGGAGCGCGCCCGGGCAGAATTCGGCGGCGATGATTTCGTCGAGTATCTTGACCACAACGATGCGGTCTTCGACCGCGTCATCGACGAAGGCTTCGATCTCCAGATCGAAGCCAATACCGGTTACCTCTACATCAACGCAGTCGCCCTGCGGTTCTAAAGGTCTGCCTCCTTTTCGCTCCCATTCAAAGCGCCTGATCCCTTCCGGGACCGGCGCTTTTTTTCGGTCCATCGCGGATTTCCGTGGATGCCGCTGATCTACCCGCTGCGGCCCGTCGACCCAGCGCAACATATTGGGCGGCTTCCAAGGTAATACGGACGTTCGTTGACTCGCATTGCGAGACTGGAATTCGGCCTAAGCGCACGGTCATGATGCTCCATTCTCGACGGTTATGAGTGTCCGATACCTTGTGTCCTGAATAGGTACTCCGATCACATGTAGTCCTTGATCGAGGGAGGGAGCAGACGTTCTCGGCTCTGTAGTCAATGAAGCGGTCCGCAGCCACGCCACCCTATAGTTTGTGCGGCCCAACGATGGGGCACGCTGGGTAGATTGGGCCAAGTACCAGCGCGTGGGCCTTCGCTCTCGTGATGGCAACCCGAAGGATCTTCCGACTTCGGTGGTATGGCGGCTCATCTCCCCACCACACGAACGACGAGGCCATTTCCTGCCCGTCGTGCCGTCCTTCGCGGACCACGATAACACCGTCGAACTGCTTCCCCTTGGCCTTGTGTATTGTCATCACTTGCACACCCAGTGGATCGTCAATGCCACCCAGAATCTGATCTTGTGCGAGAGCAATGTCTAGAACTTCACGTGCGCGGGTATATTGTCCGTCGCGCATCCACACCGCGCCGAGTCCTCCGCTGATGCGCTTTCCGCGATTGAACGCGACAAGGTAGTCCAGACTTTTGGCCACATCGGTAAGGTCCGCATCCCCGACCGCCCGCAGCGCCCCCTTGATGTGAGTCCAGTCCCTCCCCGGATCTCCAGAAAATGCTTCACCTCGCAGTTCGTCCATTATGGCCAGCACCGACTGCACAAACTTCGCCTTCGATACCTTGCCGGCCCGAGCGGCCAATGCCCACACCTGCCACTGTTTCGCGGCCGCCAGTCCGTTGGCCCGTTTCGCTGTAGCGAGCAATTCAAGCGCCGTTGCAAGATCCTGCATCCGATCATGTTCGTGCTTCGGCTCTAGGAGAAACGCGGCGAATCGAGCCGTCAGCATGGCCTCCGCTTCATCGAACGACAGTTTATGGCGGACTGGCTTCGATTCCGCGTTTAATGCCGATGAAACCTTAGCGGCCGACGCGCCGGAATGTGTGAGTATCGCAACGCTTTTGCCATAATTTCCCGTCGCCTTTTTGATGGCCCGCTGCAGCATGCCAAGTGACATACGCATGATCGCGTTCTGGGTGCGTAGCTTCGGGTTGTATGTGAAGGCTGAGACGCCCGTGTAAGGCGATCCACGAACGTTTCCCAACAATATGTCCTGTCCGAATATCGCGATCTCAGTGCTACCACTACGATGGTTCTGGGCCCCGAGATCAAGCTCCAAAGGATTCAGGGATTTTTTGATCGCGGTGATGCGCTCTGGTCCTATGCCTGGTAGGTGATCGAATATCTGCTGCTCAAGATCGGCCAGGCAGATCACTTGCGCCGTCGGCGCTAGCAATTCGATGCAGCGCCAAGCGTCTTCGTTCGTGTCCTGTGCCTCGTCCACAATGATCAGCGGATGTCGCTGCGAAACGAGCCTGCGCACAAGCTCGCTTCGCTGAAGCAGCTGGGCTGCGTTTGGGGCGAAGAGGTCGAACGCGATTTGTCCGTCCTCTCGGAACAACCGCTCTCGTTCCGCCAACCATACAAGCCATGCGGGATTCTCATGGTTGCGGTCCTTTGCCTTGATCGTCCCGTATCGCGCTTGCTCGTCTTGCGGCAGCAGAATTCGAAGTGACTTTGGCGCCCCAAGCAGGTAAGCGTGGGCCGACAGCAGCATCCAGAAGAAGGAATGGAAGGTCTGCATGCTGAGCATCCCGCGCTGAGCTTTCGGAGCCTCCTGGCGGATGGCTTCACCAACCCGGGCCACTGCCGCCCTTGAGAAGCTAAGGAACAGAACCGATTGGCCAGGCGCCAACCCATCCCCGATGCGGACAACTGCCTTCTTCAGGGCGATCGTGGTCTTGCCGCTGCCGGGCCCGCCCATGACGAGAGCATGCCCAGTGCAATCCAGGAGTTGCTGCCGAAGGTCGCAGACCGCCACTGATTGTTCCTCGGTCACGTGGTAGCAGCCGGTGGTAATACGGTGCCGACGATACCGGCTTCAGCGGGCTTCGCAGCCACGGCCCCGGCGACAACTTCTACTGGGATGTCGGCAGGCTTTGGAAACGCGGCGTAAACCTGCTTCAAAAACCCGGTCACCGTCGCAGGCAGTTCGTTCACCGTGCTACCCTCAAAGAGTCGGGCAGCCCACCCCGCACCTTTGCTGTTCTTCAAGGCAGATGCTGTGAGCTTTTTCACCTCGGCGTCCGTCGGGCGAGCGATAGGAATCGCAAAGTTGCCGTTATCCCCGGATGCTCTCAGGTCATCAAGAAAGGTCCAAAGTCTGTCGACGGACATCTCATTAACGACCAGCATCTCAAATCCTGCGTGTGCATGTTCACAGTCCACGTCGAACGCATCGGTAAACAGCTTTTTCTTCTCCGGTGAGCGTGCGATGAAGTCGTAGAACGAAAATGTTTTAAGGCCGAGAGCCTTGAAGAACGTTCCGAACTTTGTCATAGCGCTCTCACTCTCAGAGTCAAAGAAGGCAGTACCGGCGATGTCGAGCGGCTGAAGCGATGCATCGTTTTCCTCCATCTTCCGTGCAGCGACCGGCAACGCGTGAAATTCTGTCAGTCCTTCCACCACGATGGTACCCTTGCCGAGCATGCACTCCGTCAACCCGCGCCTCGCAAATCTTTTGAAGTCGTTGCCTTTCAGTCCACCGGCATCCGACACTTTCTTGGCAGCGACGCTGGAGTCCGGCCCACGAGAAAGCAGCAGAGTTTGTCCCGGCTCGAAGCGTTCGATGACATACGGCGAGTGCGAGGTCGCGAACGCCTGCGTTGTGTTGTGCAAAAGGTAATCAGCAATGCGGCGCTGCGTGTGGGGAGGCACAGCGATCTCGGGCTCTTCCATCGCGAAGATGACCGACGCGGGCTTTAGTTCGGCGATGAACGATAGGAGGGCAAGAACCAGCACGTTCAACGTGCCCGTCCCGACTTGCTGAAACGGTACCGGTGTCTGATCCTTGGACATCGCCAAAAAGAACGCCATCGTCTTTCGCAAGTGCTCGCGCGTCAACTGAGACACATACAGCTTGGTGGTCCTGCCGTCCACGTCGGATGCGATGTAGCGCCCAAGCCGTGCCTCGATTGACTCAAGCACCGGCTGTAGGTGGGTTGCATCCTTCTCGATATCCAGCCCCCGCAGCCGTTCGATCGCCTGCTCCCACAAACCAGCCCGTGATCCCCTGAGACGCAGGATGACATCGAGGAGCGAGCCACGCTCCAGGCTCAAGGCGCGAGAGCCTGTGCGAACCGCACGCAGGTACAGAAACCCGAACAAGCGCTTGACATCTTTGCTGACCTTGTCCAGTTCCCCAGGCTCTGCGTTAGGACTCCGCGAATAGAGCGTCTTCGCCTCGAATTCGTCCTCTTCAGGGTTGTATTCGGCCAGCGTCTCCAACCGAAGGCAACTTACAACCAAAGGAGGGTTCGCAGCGTCGGCCTCTCCTTCACCGAGCAGCCGCTTCTCTGCCGAATGCCAGAACTCAAGGTGCTGACCGCAACGATTCTCAATCTCCGCATTGATGTCAGTTAACACAACCTCGATGTGAATGGGGACGGACGTCGGCTCTTCACCGTCGACCGCACTCGGCGCAAGGTATTGGGCATTGTGAAAATCAAATTCTTCGACCGGTGGGAACTTAGATATTCGATCGGGCCCCAGTACCAAGTCCAAGGCTTCACATATCGTGCTCTTTCCGACGTTGTTCGGCCCGACGATCAGGGTGTGCCCGTCGAAGTGCAGCTCGGCACTCTTGATGCTCCGAAAATTTGAGATCTTCAATCGTACAACTTTCATTCGCTTGTATACCTCTTCATAGGTGTTGCGAGCCGCACTTGCCTGCAACCTTAGTTACCAGTTCGATCGGAACGTCGTGGAACCTCTCTAGGTCCACAATGAGTTGACGTTATGATCACAGCCATGCCGACGAAGGCTTCGAGCCGGCGCTTTTTTCGGGAAATCAGGCTTGACATAGGGTTTAGCTGGGTTTCGCCTGATCGTCGAACAGGTTTCGACTCGCGAGTACGCGAAAGCCCCTCGGTGACAGCAGCGTCGCCTTGCGGGGCGACACATACAGGTCGCCGGTGCACTGCACGTCTTCTTTCTGTTGATGAGCGGTGATCGCTTTTTCGTAGTCGTCGGGCGCAAGCTCGATGGCAATGTGCTTCTCGGCGTCCCGAATCTTCGCCTCAATCGTGATCGTCCCACGATCTTGGTCCACGGGCCGGTCCAACCGCTGAATGGTGCCGACAACCGTCTGGTTCTCGGCGACATAGTTGTCCTTGTAGTACGCGGACGCGATCCCGAGGTGCTCGATCTTTTTACCGTCGAACAAAAATGTCCGGGTCGTGCGCGTGGTCCGTTGCGAACCCGCCGGCGCCACGGTGATCTCCACCTCGCGGTTCTTTTCTAGGCCGCTTAGACCGATCAGCGCGTCGCACATGTTCGCACTGGCGCCGCTCAACACCGCGTTGTCGAAGATCGTTCGATCGAGGGTTCGACCGTACCACTCCAAGGCGTCGTTCAATACGAACAGGCCCAACGACAAATTGTCGGTGACCACGTTGCCCAGCGGAACGGCGGGCAACCCAAGCTGATTGCCTTGGTTCTTGTCGAGCGGCGCAATGATGTTCACCACGTAGCTGCCCTCCTCGGTCTGCCCCAGGCGCAACGATTCGAGGAACGCTTTCGCCACGGGCGATGGTTTGGAGGTGAAGTGACGCCGCTTGGAACCCGTGGACATCGCCGCCGCAGCCATCAGGTCGCGAGCGTGCTGGTTGAGTAACACGCCGTCTTTGAGCGGAATAGTGCCGGCCGCCACGTCGGTGTGAATCACGCGGATCCGCACTTGGTCGGTGAAGTGGCCGATCACCGCCTTTACCACAGCCGCGGGTTCGACCTCTTCGAACGCTGCGATCACCAGAACGGCGTCCGCCATTCGGTCGATGTAGTCCTTCAAATCGGCCGTGCGCGGCAGGAGGATCTCGGCGTCGTGGTGCTCGGGCTCCGAGCGATGCCAGATGGACGCGAGATTGTGGAGGTCACCGTCATACGTCCATTCGTTGGTCGTCAGGTACGCCTCGAGCAGGTCCGGGGTCACGTCCCTAACGAGGATTGGGTTGGTATCCCGGCTCATGCGCTGTTCCCGTTACTCGCGAGCGTCACCAGCTTCAAAACGCTCTCGGTGGTTAAACGCTGCGACATCGGAATGTCGACCCGCACCGTCTCGTCGTTCGCAATGTCGGGATGGTGACGCAGAGAAACCCAGAAGCACCGGTTATGCAGCACCATGTGCTCTGGGTCATGCTCGATCCAGTCCGGCAACTCTTTGGGGACGGTCAACACGACCAAGTAGCGCGGGCTCAGGACGTTGGTGCCGCGCAGGTCATTGTAGTTTTTGATGGGCAGATCAAACTTCAACACCTCGCCAACGATAGTCGGCGATGCGGTGCATTTCAACTGGAGCTGGATTGCAGGGTCGCGGACCTTGCCCGTATAGCCTTTGCCTTTCAGCATCACGTCGATGCTGTCGTCGTCCACGACTGGGACGCTCGGGTTCAAGCCGGCGTGCGCGGCGATCGCGTGTACGTAGGCGAGGCTGAACTGTTCTTTTTGTTTCGTTGAATGCATGTCCCACCGCCCCTCGTGGTCATCAGCGCCGCTTTGGCAGACGCCTTGGTCTCGGGCGATTGTAACGAAAAAGCCGCTAGGAAGCCTGGGCCACTGGTCGTGCAGGCGGCGGTTCATCGCGGATCGTCGTGGCGGTTGGAAAAACGTCCCTGCCATCGGTCGTCGGACTTAGAAAAGGGGGCATCGAGACAACAGTATATTTATACAGCGCGCGGCAGGTGAGCGATGAATATGCAAGTGAGAGCGATTTGTGTGGAAGGCCACGCGCGGCGGCAGGAAAAGATCCAACTGTCCCCCCCGATCGAGGGCGGTGTGGTGAGCGGCCCAGCGCCTACTGGTTTTTAGATCACTAATACGTCCAATTCGGAGGAGTGAGGGCGATGTTTTCGAAAGCTCTGCGTTTTGCACAAGCGACCCGTGTGGGTCGGGAATAATCATCCGAACCTCTCGAAAGCCGATGTTCGCGGGCGACCCAATATGCGACTGAGCAAACGGCGGCTTAGGCCGATGACACGACGCCAGCATCCGGCGATCGAATCCGCACGGTGGAGCTGCCGTCTGAATGTCCTCGCGACGCGTCGGGCGAAGGTCGCCTTCCGGCCGACAGTTCTCTCTGCGTTCCCCGCTATTCCGCGAGAGCTTTTTGTGTTGGTGTCTTTTCTCTCGACGCTGATCTTTCGACGTAGCGCGAACGAAAAAGCTGTCCTATGCTCGACAATGCAGCGCGCGCATCACTGGGAAAGCCCGGCCGGTATCGACCGTGCCGCTAACTTCTGCCTCCCTTTGGACCCATGTTTGCGCTGCCTCCACTTCTTCCATCCACGCGGGCTACTGTCCAGTCTCTCCCACGCAGCATCGCATGCGTGGCGTTGATCGCCACCGGCGCGCTAGTGGCGCTGGCCACATGGTACCCGGGGCACTGGCAGGTGCTCCTGCTGCTCCTGCCGGCCGTATGGTCGCGCGCGCGCGGACGTACCTCGGCACTCGCGATCTGGATCGGCTACTACCTCGCTGGAGCACGGGACATTCCCCTCGTGAGCATGCGCTTCTTTTCCGGCTATGGAGATCTGACGCGCCCCGAAGCGCTTATGCTCGGCTTCTCGTTCTGGATCGCGCAGGCGTGCGTGCTGGCGACACCGTGGGCCGTGCTCAAACCCGAGTCGGACGCGAGCGCCACACGCCACGTCTTGTGCGCCGCAATCGCGACCGTGCTCGTGACCGTACCGCCACTCGGGATCATTGGGTGGTTATCGCCGGCATATGTCGCCGGCACCCTGTTTCCCGGTTGGAAGGCACCAGGCCTAGTGCTCGGCATAACCGCCATCGCGTGCGCGGCCTCCGTCTCACTCGGTCGCTTCGCCCGACAGGTTGCAACGCTGCTAGTGATCCTATCCCTTCTCGCGCGAAGTGTGGCGAGCGCGCCAGTTGTACCGTCCCGGTGGACAGCACTCGACACACGCCTCGGCCGGTTCGATCAGTCCAGCTATACGTCGCTCTATGCGCGGACGCGACAGGTCCAGACCATCGCACAGCGTGCGTTTAGCGAAGGTGCCACCGTTGTTGTCCTTCCGGAGGAAATTGTAGGGCTGTGGCGTCCGGCGATGGGCTACTGGTGGCGTGACGATATCCAGGCATTCGCAGCGGCAAAGCGAACATTGATCGTCGGCATGGACCTGACCGCGTCCGGCACGCCGTTCCGGTACACCGACAGCGCGGTCATCGTCGGCGCGGACCACGGCCGCCTGGATAGTCGCCAGCCGGTGCCGGCGGCGCTGTGGCGCCCCGGTGCGGCCGTCAGCGCGACCCGCGGGAGTCTCAGCCAGCCATACGTCATGGTTGCAGGCAAGAGCGTGGCCTTCTCGATCTGCTATGAAGACCTATTGTGGTGGCCGCACTGGCGCATCCTGCTGCATTCGCCCGATGTGCTCGTCAGCCTGTCCAACAGCTGGTTCGATTCGGACCTCGCGCTCGCACACATCCAGCGCCAGGGTGTCGCCGCGATCGCCCGACTGTCCGGTGTGCCATTGCTGCGTGCGGTGAACCGGTAGCCGCCGTTGGCGCGGGCAGGCGTGGGATAATCCGCCAGGTTCCCGCTCCTGCTGTCCTGATGCTGAAAGCCGATCGAAGACGAAAGCGCCTCGTTTGCCCACCGATCGGTGCGCTGATGCGCTACCGGGACAGGATGGTGCGCGTGGTTGCCGAGGCGAGCGGCCAGCGCGCCGTTATCGAGTCCATCTTTGAAGACGGACGCCCGTTGAGGAGCGTAGTGAAGTGGCATAACCTTGTGAGTCCTGGCGACCAGCTCTTCTGAGTCCGACCCATGCAACTCGATATTTTTGACGACAGCCGTGATGTGATGCTGCGCAACGATGTCCTGTCGGCATTGCAACACCACGATGCCTCCGGCGCCCGCCGTGCGCTGCGGATCCTCGGACATGAATATCCAGACGACGCGGCACTCGTGGCGCTTGACACGCTCGTGACCGCCCTCGAAGCACGTTGCAGCCTACCCTTCGCAAACCATGACGCCGCGCTTGGCGCGCGGGAGACGCTACTGACCCGCGTCCGACCCTCGGCGAACCAGCTGATGGGCGAACGGGCCGCCATCGCTTGGCTTGCGCCGTTCTGGAACGAACTCGCGCAACGCGCTGCGAGTCTGGCGTTCCGTGCGGCCCAGCCCGATGCACACAGCGCCGCGCTCTACCTGCATACGGGCGACTGGAAAGCCGCTGAAGCCGCCGTCATTCGCATCGAATCCTGGCGACGCATTCCCGCACCGCTGATGTGGATGGTCGAATGCCGATACCGGCTCGATGGTCTCGAGGCCGCCTGGCCACTTCTGGCCGAACTCGCATGGCTTGCTCCCACCCGTTTCGATGGCCTGCTCCGGCATCTCGAGGACAGCTCGCTGGACACGCTGCGCAGGACATTCGATGCGTCCTTTGAAGGAAGCGGCGATATCGTCGACCTCGCGTGGTTTCCGGCCTGGGCGCTGATTCAGAAAACCGGACTCGCACCGCTGCTGAAGCAGGCACAACCCTGCCGTGACACCGAGCCCGAACGGGCAGCAAGACTCGTGCTTCGGCTGCTCGCGCTCGAGCGCGAAGGCCGTCACCACGAATTGATGGAGAGCCGTCGCGATCTGCGTGACCTCCACGATCCCCTCTACCGGCACTACATGAAAACGCGCTGAATGCTGAAAACCGGGATGTCACACACGAGCTCACATCGATGGACCTTCGTCGCCCGTTTCCGGCGTAACGCCTTCGGCTGGAAATCAGCGCTGCCGATCCAGCGGCTGAAGGAAGCGGTCGTCGAGATCCGGCAGGTGGCGCGCTCCGATGCCGTCCTTGCCGCCGAAGGCGCAGTCCTCCTGCTCGAAAAACTGTCTCCGGCACTGGAACAGGTCGACGGTTCGTCCGGCGCGATGGGCACCGCAGTCAATCGGGCCATCGATGCACTGGCTCCGCTGATTGCCGCAGCCAAAGTTGAATCCACAATCAGACAGGCGTGGCTGGAACGTCTCTTTGAGGCGTTGCAGGAAGACCAGATGCCGTATATCGAACGCCTCGCCGATGTGTGGGGAGATCTTGCTGTAACACCAGATATGGCATCCGCATGGGCGGACAGGCTGCTGCCCATCACGGCCCATGTGATCGGCCCCGACGGCCAGGGTGGATTTTTTGTCGGGACTACCGCGTGCATGAGTGCGCTTTACGTCGCGCACCGATTCGACGAACTGCTCGCACTGGTCGACTCGGCGCGCATGACATGGTGGGGGTACCGGCAATGGGGTGTAAAGGCGCTCGTGGCACTCGGCCGGCCCGAAGAGGCGCTGCGTTACGCCGAGCAGTCTCGTGACGCCCATGCGCCGGAAAGTGCGATCGCCCTCGCCTGCGAGACGATCCTGCTCGCCTGCGGCATGCCGGATGAGGCCTACCGGCGGTATGCGATCGCGGCTAACCGCTCAGGGACGTACCTCGCGACCTTCCGTGCGATCGCGAGGAAGTATCCCGGGAGATCGCAGGCAGCAATCCTGCAGGACCTGATCGAAAACGAGCCCGGCTCGGAAGGCAAATGGTTTGCGTCCGCGAAGGACGCGGGACTCTTCGATCTCGCGACGTCGCTCATCCGGACCAGCCCGACAGACCCGCGTACCCTGATTCGGGCAGCACGGGAGTTCGTGCAGCGGCAGCCGGCGTTCGCGATAACCTGCGGCATGGCCGCACTGCGCTGGATCGACGCCGGCGCCGGGTACGAGATCACGGGGGCAGATGTGCTCGATGCCTATACGGCGCTCACCGACGCAGCCTGCGCGAGCGGCGCTTCCCGCGATGCTCTCAACGCGCGACTTCGGGAACAGTTCGGGCCGACTGCAGCCTCCGCATTCGTCGGCAAGGTGCTCGCGCCGCATATCCGGTAGCAGCACCCGGCGAAGCAACCGCCGTCCAGGTAGCCCGTGACGGGATAACTCTCCTACCGCTCGCCGCCGTTGACCGAGTCCTTGAATCCCTTGCCTGCAGTGAACTTCACAGTTTTCGCGGCAGCGATGCTGATCTCCTCGCCAGTCGCCGGATTGCGGCCCGTGCGCGCCGCACGCTTGCCCTGACTGAACGAGCCAAATCCGATTAGTTGCACGGTATCACCCTTGACCACCGCCTCCGTAATCGCGCCGATAAAAGCATCGATGGACTCGCCCGCGATGGCCTTGCTCGAGCCCGTTGCTGACGCGACGGCATCAATCAGTTCTTGCTTGTTCATGAATTCTCCTTCTGTCAATACAAAAAATAAGACGGCACGATATTGCGTGGTCAGCTACGCGGATGGCCGCTACAGCAAACGAATCCGCGTACCGTACCGCGAAGACAGCCGACCGCATAAGCTCACTCTCGCCCTCTCTCGCCAATTTGACGGACTCGATATGGTAAGCCAATAGCCACAGCATCGCATATAGACGGTCACGGCCGTCTGCCTCAACGCGGCAATCTCCAGAGCGAAAGACATTGATCCAGCGATGACGCAAGCACCCTCATCGTCCTGTCTCGCGGTCGGCACGGTCGTCAACTACCAGACAGGTGCGCTCGAGTAATTCGCCATGGGGGTGGCGGATCTCGACAGTGACCGGCGCAAAGCAACCCGCGCTGCGGCGGCCCTCGCGCGAGACCTGGACGATCCATCTGTGAAACCGCGCAACGTACGGCCCGTGGCGCGCTAGCGCTACGCCCTCATACACCAGCGCCCGCAACATGCGCAGTTCCTCAACGTCCGGCATGGCCGGCGAGCTGACGTCCATCATTTCCGTGCCCTCCACCATACTCCAGCGTAGAAGTCATTCACGGCGAACGGTGCGCGCGCGCATGACATCGACGAAGGTGCAAGCTATTCGGCCGTGGCTCGCGCCGCCCGACGCGAACGCCGGCCTGCAGGCTGGACAGACGTAGCCGCATCGAAGTCTGCGGGATCCGGCGGCGTTCCTGGTTCCTCGACCGACGTGGACTCTTCCGCTTCGCCATCGGCCGGACCGGCTGGCTCGCCGGCGCCTTCGTCCTGTGCCGGGGCATCGGACTCGCGCGTCTGGCGCGGGCGGTACACCACCTGATCGATCCGCACGAGGTTCAGGGCAATGGATTCGGCGTCAATATGGGCGCCCGCGTCGGCCTCGTTCTCGCGGTTGATCCACGGACTCACGTAGAAGTCGCCGCGCACGACAACGCTCGCGCCCGTGCGGATATGCTGCATCACGCGCTCGGTCAGGCGCTCGTTCCACACCGTCACGTCGACAGGAAAGGTCCGACCTTCGCGCTGCTCCAGTGTCCCGTCGTCACGACGCCGGTAGCTGGCAGACATGACGCGCAGTTCGACGATGCGCCGCGTGCCGCTGGCGGTGTTGACCTGCTTCATCGTCGGCGACGCCAGCACGTTGCCGACCAGTTCTGCGTAGATGCCCATTGCGGACTCCGTTCATCAAGGATTGCCCCCTGTGATACGAACGCGCTGTCCATTGCCTGCTTTTTCGGATGGCTGCTCTGCGTTAGCCTGATGCCCCCGCCGGTCGCAACGCGACGGGACCACGCACCTGTCTCAGGTGCCGTCGATCCTTCGAACCTTGACTGTGCCGTGTTCCAGATACATCGTGAGCTGGCTCGCCGCATACCGGAAAACCGACTCCAGTGCGTTGAGCTCCTTCGCGCGCGCGTCGCACTGTTGCAGGTACGCGCGCAGCGGCGCCGGAATGCGATTGAAACATTGCTTCGCGCGCGGCCAGGCGATAGCATGCGGCTCACCGCGGACGAACCAGTCGAGACGATGGCGCGTCGCGCCGCTCGCCAGTGCAATGCGCACGCAGCGCAGCGACACGTCGAGCCCGGTGGTCGTGCTCTCCAGGGCCAGCGTCTGCATTTCCGTCACAGTGTCCTCGAGCCAGTGCTCGTACGAGCGCAGCAGCACGCGTATCCCGGCGTCGCCCGCGATCCGTGATACAGGTAGCGCCATCGCTGGCTCAGGGCTGCCCGCTCCCTTACCCTTAAAGGCCTTTGAACGTCGATCCAGATCCGAAGGTCGGCCAGTCATTGCCGCAGTCCTCGCATCGCTGCACCAAGGCGTCTGCTGCGGCTTGCGCGACCGCGTCGTCCCCGGACAGCGGCACACTGTCGAGCAGACGCAGTTCCACATCCGACAGGCGACTCACGCGCCGCCGGCTGTGACGTGGCTCACGCGCGCCGGTGAAGACGTCCCGCGGCAATACACCGAGCAGCGCGCGCGCCGCTTCAACGCGTTCGCGTGCGGCAGCATCCGCATTCGGCAGGAAGTCGATGCGCGAAAGCGGCAGCAGTTCGGCGCGCGTCAGCACGCGCTGGCAGTGCACCGCGAAATGGAACACGGACAGGCACCGGTGCTTGGCCGAGCCGATGCGCCGAAAGCCCTCTGTCGACGACATCAGGTCGCGCAACACCGCGGAACGAACGAGGCGCACAAGATAGTCGAGCTCGACAAGCAGCATGACGATCATGTAACCGTACGGTGAGCCAAACTCGAGCGAGACGTGCGCAGGTTCGCGTGATTGCAGCACCGAATACTCGAGGCCTTTTTCGTGCGCGGCATCCAGCAACTGGCGGGCATGCTGCTGCTCGAGCTCGTTCGCGCGCCGGATGCCGGAGATGCGATCCGCGATCTCGATGAGCTTCCAGTCCGCATAGGGGTTGTCGTTGCCCGAGAGCGACCACAACGCGCGCAGCGACGCAGCCACGCGGCGGCCGCCCGCCATCGCATGTCCCGACTCGCCTGGAGCTACGGCCCGGCCAAGAAACAGCCGCATCGCGTCGCGCGTGTGCAGCCGCATGCGGTCCGCACCGTCGCTACCGAGCTGACCCATGCGGCTGATCTCCTGAGCCTCGTGCGGGCGCACCAGTGGATCGCTGCCCTGTCGCAGCGTGTGAGTTTCGCGCATGCGATTCAGCGCTTCCTCGCGTTCGAGAAGCAACTGGTAGCGGCCGAACAGTGGATCGGCAGGGTCGGGATCACCGTCGACAATTAGGTGTGCAAGGACGGCGCGTTCAGTATCAACGTCATAACCGTCGGCAAACGGGGACGACGTGGAGCGCTCGAAGGCGTCGACAGACGGATCAATGGTGTGAGACGAAGCGGCGGACGGTGTATCCATAACAGACTCCCTGAAACAGGTGTTCGTTGGACAGTGAGGGAAACGCCAGCGCTGTTACCCCGGGTAACAGCAGGCAGCCCCGCACAGTCGCGTGTTAACCGGGGTGACAGCGCCCGCGGTGGGAAAACATGGGCTAGTACGCGCATGTGCTCCGCAAACGCGATGGATCCGGTCACGCATGGGCGCCCGCCTGACTGGCCGCCCCGCAGGCCGAATGACGCGCAGGCCGATGTGCGATCCGTTCGCGCAGTGCATCGCGAATGGCTGCGAGATTCCGGCGGGCCGTCTCAGGCGTCGACGCGCCCGGCTCCATCGCATCACCTGGAAGCACTGACCCAGCGTTCGTGCCCTCCCCCCCGGTCGCCCGCCTGCGTGCCGCGCGCTCGAGGTGCGCCCTGGTGGGGATGAACTCGCCGCCGATATAGCGTCGCACGAGCCCTGCGATGTACGCGACGGGCAACTGCACCGGCTGGCGCCGGTGGCCTGCCGCCATCTCGTCGAGCAACATCTGGCGGTCGGTCGCAGGAACCCGTGCGAGGTGCGAGGCGATGAGTGCGCGAACGTTGACCGGCAGCATGGTGGGCCAAACGAGCACGCTGGGGTCGTCTGCCGCAGGCAATGGCAAGATCGGCGAACCAGAATCGGCGCCAAGGTCGATTCCCACCACAACCGCGTTTGATCTCTTGCCGGTCGAGATCGCTGGGCCGGCGGTCGTTGTAGTCTTGTATGTAATCCTTCCGTATACGCGCGCGTCTGGAACGCCCGTTTCCCGCCATCGGTAATGGATCAAACCCGCCAACTGCAGTGGCACCGCAGGCGGATCCACATACAGCCGGAGACTTCCGGTTGGCGACTTCGGGTGCTCCGCCACCCAGGCACGCACGTGTGGCGCATGAACTTCAATGGCGGACGGCCGGGTGTTACCCGGGGTAACAGCCGGTAGCGTCGCTACGGCTGCACGCGCGTCTCCTTCGCGCAGACTCTGCGCGAGCAGGCGCTTGCGCGTCGCGAGCCGCTCGCGCACATCGCCGCGCGACACCAGGCGTTCGAGCTGGCGCTTCAGTTCGCCCGCATTGACCTGGGTGAAAACACGGCGGCCGGTGCACTGGCGCATGAACTCGCGAATCAGCCCCTGGCGCACAAGCCGCGCTCTCGCGTTATCGAGCTGACGCCGGTTAAGTCCCAGCGTGCGTTGCCACTCTCCGGCCGTGTGCGTGAACCAGGTACATTGCCGGTCGGCCTCGCGGCGCTGCAACTGCACCATGCGCGAGAGCAGCAGCGCGGCATTCACGTTGCCGACGAGATCAACAAAAACGCGTCGGTACGCGACAGTCGGCCCCAGCAACGCGTCACCCGCGAACGGATCCGCCCGCATCGCTTCGATCGATGCTGGGAGCTGCACGGCCATCGGACAGGTCGCGCGAACGGCGGCCGATATGGCTTCCACCTCCAGCCGGTAATGCATGCGCGCAGGCTGACCACCACGCCATTCGGCCAGCAGGTTCAGGTCCCGCATGCGCCGCCGCGCATTTTCCTGCTCTTCACGCGACAGGCCTGTCTCGATCAGCCAGTGTTCGCGGGTCTTGTGGATCCAGCCGCCATTGACCTCCACATCGCGTCCGCGTCGCGTCCAGTACACCAACTGCGAGAGCAGCAGCGCCTGCTTCGGATGTCCGGTGATGCGGGCCATGCGCGTCCCGAAAGCGATGGGACGATACGGCCTGAGGAGGGCCCACATCGTTTCGAACTCGGTGATATAGGGATGGCAACCGGGCATCATGACTGGACCTCCTGCAGCTGATTCAGCTGTTGCGGCTGATCGGGACGTACGGGGGGCCAGACAATATGCGCGGTGCGCTCCTCCGCTTTGCGCTGAAGCAGCGCGAGCACAGCCGGCCAGAGGATACGGAACTCATCCGCCAGCAGCGTCTTGCGCCGACGATGCGCGATCAGGCCTTTCGACCGGAGCAGTCGCCGCGCGGCGCGCTGCTGCGACTCGGTGAGCGCCAGTCTGCGCGCGAACTCGTCGGGCGCAACCTGAAGCCAGTCGTGGTGACGTCCCGTCTCGCTCTCAACCGTCGACAGTTCCGTGAGCATGGCGGCCGCGGCGAGGTCGCCACAGACCTCGACGAAACAGCGGTCTATCGCGATCGGCACGTCGAGCATCGAGAGCACCATTTCGGCTTCGGCAGGCGGCAGTCCGGGTGAATCGTCCCAGGTCTTGCCGGGCAGCAGGTTGCCCTGCGGATCAAGTCGCATGTCATACATGGTCAGACTCCTGGTGGGAAGAAGGTGGGGCAACGTCTCCGGTGTCCGCGTCGAGCGCCGCGAAAAGCGTCGCGAGCGACCATTGCCCGCCACATCGCTCATGCAGCGCCAGATAGCGTTCGCGCAGGTCGCCGATGTCCTTCAGACTGGCCCACGCATCGAAAAGCAGATCCATTCCGGAGCGCGCCAGCGCACGCGGTTTCGTCGGCGCGGCGACATTGAGTTCGGCGCGCAGCCGTGCAATCGTTGCGCGCGTGGTGGTGCGGAAAAACGTTCGGATCATCGGAATGCTCGCCTGCCGCTCCACAAAGGCGCGCAACAGGTCCTGATCGCGCCACTGACGCTCAAGCAGCTCGCAGCGACGCTGCAACGCGCCGGCATCCACAAAGACACGCATTGCACCCGCGGTCAGCAGATCGCGCACAAGCGCCGGCGAACGGGCATCACTGAGCACACGCCTGATTGCGCCCGGTAGCCGATCTGTCAACGATGTCCGATGCGGCGACGCTGTTCCACATGAAACTTCGTTATCCTCATGTCCCGCGATGACGTACCGATCTGTCATGCAAGCACACGCAATCAGCTCGAGTAGCACGAAATGCTCGAGCGCTTCGCTCTTCAGCCGCAGGAAAGCGTTGTCCATCACGCCCCACCCCGCTGAAGCCGCTCGTCCGCACCGGGTTCGGGCCAGCGCGCCGGTGCAAAGCGCTCGGGGTACGCCGCCCGGAATGCGCGCGCCGCGCGAATGACCTCGTCCCACCATTGACCGATCGGGTGATCCGGATTGAGCATCACGTCGAACATCACGTCCATGCGGTCGGCGAGCAACGGCTCGCCGACGCTCGCGTCACAGGTGCGGTTCCACGTCTCGTCATCGCGGGCCATCTGTGCGAAGAGACTCCCGGAGGGAACGCGTGCGATGCCCGTTGCGGTGTTTTGCCGTGACAGGCTCACGAGCCACCACCAGCCGAGATACCGGTTGAGCATCTCTTCGTCACGCTGCGCGCCGACGCCGGGCGACAACCCGGGCGCGACACCGGGCGAGAAACGCGGTCTGTCCGGCGGCGGTGGCTCGACCATGAACCCGTAGGGCAACGCGGGCGCATCGCGTACGCATCCATCGAGACCGCAGGTTCGTGCGAAAGTCAGCACCGTTTCCCGTAAAAGTTCACCCTGGTTTGAAGAAGACGCAGCGTGCAGCGTGCTGTCCCGGTGAACGTCGTCGGCCACCACCGTGGATGGGTCATCCGGTGCGCGTGGCGGACCATCCGTCGACACGACTGACTCGCCACGCCGTTGCCCGACACTGGTCGGGCGCGGCACGGTTCCATCCGCAGCCGGCGTGGCGCGAGGCTGTTCGTCGAACCGGGTCAACCTCACGGGTCCCGACGAGGCCGAAGGATCCGGTGTGGCCGCCGCACGGTTCGCGTCGACATCGGATGCGATCGATGAAGGTTCACGTCGCTCACCCGGCATGCCACCGACTTCACGTAAGTCATCACCGGCAGCGTTCGGTGTGCGCTCCAGCAGATGACACATCCGGTCCATGGCGTCGCGCGGCACGCCGAGTTCGCCTGCCAGCCGTTGTCTCAATCCGTCGACCAGCTGCGCAGCATCAAATGGCGCAGACTGCGCCAGCGTGCCGCCCGCATCCGGGTTGTCCGGATTGCGGCGGGCGGCGATGCCGGTCAGTTGCGGATCGATCACCCGCACCTGCAACCATTGATCGTCGAAGCCGAGGCGCCTCGTGAGGCGCAGCAGCATGCCGATGCCCGGCTGGATCACATCGACAAGCGCGCGCCGGCTCAGATACGCCGTGGCGGGTCCGAGGGCGGATAGACGGTCGACCGCGAACTGGAAGAGCGAGAGCAGCACATGGCTCACCGGTGCCCCTTCCTGTTCAAGCAGCCGGGAGAATTCACGTAACGACAGCGTCTCGCTACGTTCGGCTTCGAGATCGGTCTTGAGCGCTAGATAGCCATTCGCCTTGTCCCAGAAGCAGAGGTCGGCGCGCTGGTCATTCTCGCGCAGGTGCGCCGCCAGCAGCTTCGCCTCACCGGGATACGGCACGTAGATAAAGTCGTAGTAAAGGAAGCGTTCGTCGCGGGTTTCGTCGTGAAGGGCCGTCGCTGCTGTCACGCGCGAATTGCCGCCCTTCGCCACCACGTAACGCGTCTCGTCTGGACGGCGGGTCACCGTCACGATCTGCTCGATGCCGTTCGCCCGGATCGACTCCTTGAGTTCGACGATGCGCTCGTGCGACGCGCGCCGCGGATTGCGCTCATAGACCATCACGTCGGTGATCTTCAGCCGGATCACCGACGTGAGCTGCGGTTCGGGCGTCTGAGCGCCCGGCGGGGGCACGTCCAGGCGCTGGGCAGCGAGCGCTTCGCGCGTCTCACTGAGCGGCTTGTCCGACACGTTCACGCGACCGCCCCCTGCCGGACACCCGTCCGGGTGTCGCCCGTCCAACCCTGCGAAGCACCGGCATAGACGTTCGCCAGCGACGGAAACAGTTCCCATGCGAGACGGTGCATAACGTTCCATGCCGAATTCCCGAACCGCTGGCGACGATCAAAGTCATGCACGGGAACGCGTGCCGTTGCCGCCGCCGCGTACGCCGCGGCTGACGGGATCACGGTGTCGAGCACATGGACTTTCGAATGTTCAGAGAAGCGCTGACGCAGCACGGCTGCAAGTGCCCGCGCGTTGGTGGTGCGCTCATGCGCATTGATCAGCGCGAGCAGGTCGCCCGAACGGAAGGATTCGCCGAAGTCGGCCAGCCGGTTCAGCTCGTCGAGCATCGCGATCGTGCCCGTGGCGAACTCGCCGGCGCTCAGCGCATCCGGCTTGACGGGCGACACCATCACGTCTGCCGCCATCGCCGCTGACTTCTGCAGTTCGCCGACCGCGCCTTGCGTGTCGATCAGCACGACGTCATAAGGGTCGACAAGCGGACTGCGCATCGCCCGGCGCAGGATCATCAGGCGATCCTCACGGCGATTGAGCCACGCCTGCAGCGCTGCATCCGGCGTATCGGAATAGACCAGATCGAGATTGGAGAAAATCGTGCGACTGATGCAGTCGGCCGACGGATTGCCGCCCGAAGTCACGACTGCAGTCAGACCTTGCGATGAACGGTAATTGACGGGAAAGAACTTGCTTAGACTCGGCTGGACATCTGCATCGATCGCAAGAACCTTCAGGCCGAAGGCTGCGAGCAGGCCGCCAAGATTGGCGGCGACGGTCGTCTTACCGACGCCGCCTTTGGTGGAGACGAAGGAGATAACTACCGGCACGGTGGGAGATCCAGTACAGCGTCATCGCTTGAGTGGAAATTCAGTTAATGAAAAAGAATATGGTCACTAAGTCGGATCGTGAGGCGGCCCGTATGAATCGCGACTGGCGTCCTCGGTGGCGTCTCCGGCGGCCTCGTTTCCACCGGAGTGCGTAAGTTGCGAGGCGATCCACTTTTCATATTGGTCGACCGGAAAAAGACGCCGGCGCCCCCACGCGAATTGACGGCGGCATCGGCAGCCCGAGCGTCAGGCGGTTGCGTGCTGTCGCCGGCGCGATATGCAGCTCTCGCGCGATCTCTTCCAGCGTGTAGAAGCGCCTGCTCGTCACTCTCCCTCCACGGCACCTCGACGCACCACCCGTCCAGCGAGAGCTCATTTCGTTCGGGTACGTCCAGGATTGTCTATTACTCGAATGTACCTATAATCAAGGCACAGGATCACTCTAGGAATGTGAGACAGACATGTCAAGCACCACTGATCACGAAGACTCTCATCAGCGGGTTGCACAGGTGCGCGAGCATCTCGGCCTGTCCCAAGACAAGATGGCCCGGCAGCTCGGGCTGTCTCTGCGCGCATATGCCAATTACGAGCGCGGGGAGCGTGCGATCCCGATCGAACTGCTGCGCGGGCTATACGGGCGGTTTTCAGTCGATCCCGTCTGGCTGATGTCAGGCGACGGCAACATGATTCTCGACCGGGATGTGCGGTACCGGCTCGACCAGAAGACGCTCGACGGCGTGCTGGTCTCCGTCGAACGGATCGAACAGCGTCTTGAGGCGCCACTCGATGCGAAGAAAAAGGCGAGACTAATTGGTCTGCTCTACGAGCAATGCCAGTTGCTGGGCGAGAGCGCCGAGCAGATCCTGAAGGATTCACGCATCGGTCGCCTGACGCGATGATTGCGCCCAGGTCAGCAGCGGGAACAATTCTGCAATGGCGCCCGCCAACCATCGGGCGAACATTAATCTTCCGACGTAACGCCTTTTGACGCATGTGTGAAAACGCCTGCGATATCACCATCGGTCGGGAGAATGGAATGGGACGCCGGGAAGAAATCAGCAAGGAACTCGATCAACTGGCAAGCGAGATCGAGAAGGATGCCCTGCTTGCGCGTGGCGGGCATGCCGCAAAAATCCCGTCGGCACCCGACATACATATTCGTCTCGAACTCGTCATTGCACAGCAAGCGCCCATCGGGTTTCAGATCCGTCTCTCGACGGAACCGGTCGATGATGGCGGACCATCATAGCGGCTTGCGTGCCGTTCCTGGTCCCCGGCCAGCACGCTGATTCGTGAAAATCGTGCGGCCCCTTGATCAATTCTCCGCGCGGGATACGGCATCACCCCCGTGATGGTGCCTTGACTCGCAAAGTCCACGAGGGAATCCGGTTGACATCATTACAGCGGTTGCCAGTAACGATGCCCGCGACCATCGTCACCGGAAAGCACCGCGTCACCGCGGATTCCATATGGGGCGCGTGACGACACAGCACGCAAATTGACGCTACAACGCACACTATCGCCTGTCTGTTCAGTGCTTCTTCGAAGCTCACTGCGCCATATCGCGTGACGTTACGCAGTTCTACCAGGCATTAACCCGTGCGCCCAATATCCGGGAGGCGTAACGCACACGTGTCTGCCCGACCCACACCCGCGCCGTTTATTTCCTTGCCGCTGGAAACAGCCGGCAAGGAAGGAGACCCATCGCGCATGCCGCTGCCGAAAAAGCAACTGTACGAATATTTGCGCAACGCGTGGTCGACCGCCCTCCTCCTTTCGTAAGATCAAAACTCATTTATGTTTTCGCCCGTCCGCCTGCCGCGCAGTTCGCATCCGTTGCGGGCGACGTGATTGTCTTCCTTGCGAACTGACCCATGCGAGGTATCCATGAATAGTCGCGCCGTGATCCAGGACCAGGATCTGATCCGCTCCGCGTTTCCAGAGTGGGACACGATTCACCGTGCCATGACATCGCCCGACGTAATCAGTGTCGTCGTCGATATCGTATTCGACTGGACGAGCATCACCGCCGCTATGCTGATTCTGCATCGCCTTGGATGGTGGTCGGCGCCCGCGATCGTTGCTTGGGTCGGTAACCGGCAGCGTGCGCTCGGCAACCTGCTGCACGACGCCGCGCACCGCAATCTTGCCCGCTCATGTCGGCTCAATGATGCCCTGGCGCGCCTCTTTATGGCACCGGCGCTCTTCAACAACCTTGCGCTCTATCGTGAGCTCCATGCCCGCCATCATGCGTGGCTGGGCGACCCGGCGCGCGATCCTGACTACATCGCCCTTCGTCCGAATCCTGGCGCCCGCTGGTGGCAGCCGTTTTTCAAGGTTCTGCTCTCGCCAGCGGCCTGGTTGAGCTCGACGTTCGGACACCTGCATCTGTCGAGGCTCAGCTGGATGCAGCGCTTCGGCATGGCCGGATGGTGGGCCGCCGTACTGGGTGCCATGACGCTTGTATGCGGCGTTCATGCGGCAGCGCTTTTCTTCGGCATATGGATGCTGGCGAGAGCCACCGTCTTTCACGCGATCACGACGTTTCGTGAGATGTGCGACCACTTTGGTCTGGAGCGAGGCGGAATCTTCAGTTACACGCGCGACGTTTCTTCCAGCAGCCTATGGCGGCGGATCATTCATCCGCACAACAACGGCTATCACCTCACGCACCACCTGATGCCGTCGATTCCCTATCACCGCCTCGTACACGCGCAACGCGAGCTGCTGGCATTGCCTGTCTTCGCCGGCGCGGCCAGAGTCCGCCACGCGTATTTTCGCGGCCCTGATGCAGTCGTGCGTGAATGGGAAGTCCATGGAGGCGACAATGTTGCAGCGTAATCTCGGGGCGGTCCACGTGGCTGCGCTGCTTGTCTCGGCAAGCTACGGTGTGGCATTCCTGCTCGGTTCCGGCGAAATGGCACTCCATGCCGGTATGGCGGGCAGCCTCTATGCGATCGTCACCGCGCTGGGCATGCTCGCGCTCGCGCTGGCCGCACCAGCGCTCTGGCGGGGACGCGAACCGATCTGGGACGTGTTGGGCGAGCGCTATGGTCCGGTCGTGCGCAAGCTCGTCGCGCTCCTCTCGCTCGTCTGGATGTCCGGCGTGCTGGCGGCCCAGATCCATGGCGGTATTGCCGTGCTTGTCGCGACGGGACTGCCGGCAACCCATGCACTGGCGGTGATCGCCGCGGCGCTGCTGGTCATGTCCTCCATCGAACTCGGCTTGGCGGCAACGCTCTTCGCGTGCTGCCTGCTGGCCATGAACGTTGCGCTTCTGCATGCGCTTGTCGCATCGCACGGCCTGACCGTGTACCTCCATGCATGGCCGTCCTTCATTGGGGAGATACGCACTGCGCCAAGAGCCGACACTCTGGTCACCATTGCAGGGGTCGGCTTTCTGGTCATCACGGGATCGGACTATCAACAGTTTGTCGTCTCAGCGTGCCGACCACGAGATGCGTGGCTCGGCTGCGTACTTGCGAGCCTCTTCCTCATAGTGACCGGGTTTCTCCCGGCCGCAACAGTCGTCGCAGCGCTTCATGCCGGCAAGCTGTCCGGCCTGACGGACACCGCGAGCGCGATCCCGTGGATCATGCTGCAAACGAGTGGGGCAATGGGATCCGTTTGCATCGGCGTCATCCTGCTTTCTGCTCTCGGGTCAGGGACCGCGATCACGCGCGCGATGTCATCGGCGCTTGAGGGCCTGCATGCCGTCGATGGTCGCTACGGCTACGCGTCGCGCCTGCTGATCGTCGCCATCGGTTGCGCAATCGCGACTGATGGTCAGGCGATTGTGTCGACCATCGTTTCACTGAACATCGTCTATGTTGCGGCCGTCGGGTTGCTGTTCCTCTTCCACGAGAGTGGTCGACAGATCCCCCCGCGCTGTGCATCAGCGATGTTGCTGTCTGGCGCCATCGTTTCCCTGCTCGTTTCGGCAATGAACTGGACCGGTATCGGCAATCTGCCCGGCTGGCTCCCGCTTCCGGCAGGGCTGCTCGCCTCCGCCTGTGTGCCGGTCGCATGGCAGTTCGCGCCGTTACTCGGGCGCGCGCGGTCATAGAACCGCTTGGCGACCCGAACGCGCCCCGATCGTGCTCCTGCGTGTTAGCCATGTCGCGACCGACCGGCACCATCAAACGGTCGTCAAGCCTGTTACGCCGCGGCCCACAACGTCGCCGGTCATCGCAATTTTCACAGTGACGCGATCACTGCCTGGATCAGGCGACCGCAGGCGGCGCCGCGACCATCCTGTTCTCGTGTACTGCCTCCGTGAAAAAATGCCGGCGACGACGAGCGGCGTGATAACGGCGATCGGAAGAGTCGACGCAAGCATCGCGTCGGCGAATCAAAACGCTCCGTCAACTGACGCGCTCTCCCCCCGGGACCGGCTGGACCAGGCTCCGCCGCGCCGCTGCCATGACCAGTTCACTGATCGTCGCGAGCGGCTCGGCCTCCTGCTCCCAGTGATGCCGGTAAAGATCGATCATCAGGTCGTGCCCGGGGGCGAGCGCCACCAGTCTGCCGCCACTGATCAGCGATTCGGCCTGCATGGCGGGGATCCGATCATGTTCGGTACATTGTTTCATTACCCTCGTGTACTGACCCGTCATCGCAATGGTCCATCGGCCGATGATCGAGAACGCTATCTGGCCCACTGCGCACAGGATGGTGCAGCCCATTCAACGCTGTTGGGCCTTGCACCTGAGCTCCTGGCTATTTCCCAGCGTATCACGCTCGACAACGGGCGATTAATTCCGTCTGCGGAGGTCGAGATGGCAGCCGATCGCTGGGTTCGTTACCAGCGACGGCATCAGCGAATCCTGACGGGAAAGTTCTCGCGGAAACGATTTATTCAGACCGCTACACCTGGCTTCGCTTCCTGGGACGACTGCAGGAGCAGCAGCCTGATACGCCGTCATTCGGCGATCTTGTTCAACGGTTCGACCGCTACTTGCGCGAGGAACGCGGCCCGTCGCCGCATACGATCCACAATCGATGCTGGCACGTTCAAGCGTTTCTATGCTGGCTCAGCGAGCAAAGGAGCAGCAACCCGTCGACTGTACACGGCCGTGCTACTCGGGCGCTTCCTCACGGGTGCCGGACATGGGCTGCTCGATTCGCGCGTGCCTGAAGACTCAGATAAGCATCTCACGACCATCTTTGAGCATGGCAACGAAGCCGGCGACTGGAACTATCCGCCCGAGACCATCGTACTTCTTACGCAGGTTCTCAATGAACACGACAGGCAATTGCGAGATACACCCTTGCATTTCCTGCTCGACGCAAGCGATCGTCTCGACAGGATCATTGAGCAGCCGGACTCGCCGGCGCTTGAAGTCACGAATTGCGTCGGAAAAAACTAACCTCCTCGAGCGATGAGCGGCACTTGCATGTCGGAAGACGGACAAAGTGGCAGCAACAAGCAAGCGGCCTTGTTCTCGGGCGTCCGAGTGAAGTTCTAACTCTCGTTCCCCAACACGCCGCTTGCGAGGATCGGCGAGGCCTTCGCGGCTCGTGCCTCGCCTCTGTTTTTCGCACTATGTGACAGGGGCCGGCGTCAAAGCCCGACCAACAAGTTTGAACGGAGTCCACACGCAAAAAAAGACCCGCCGGATCGCGGGTCGAGGTCATCAACCGTTATCGTGACCATCGGTTCTGTTGATCGAGTGCCCATGGGATCCTCTAAGCGCGAACCAGTGCGAGTCCAGACACGGCCGTGTCCTTGCAAATGCAACGTCGCGCCGTAGCATTCACCGCGCATCTAGCCACCCTTTCTTGCAAACAGCTGCATGCCGTTCCCGCACGTCGGCGGCTGCGGGAAAATGAAGTGACGAATCTCCAGGCCGAACTTACCGCGTTCCCATTGCAAAAGCGTGTCGGATTGTACGCAGCATTTCTGTCGTATCCCCGTAAGCTACTCGGTAAAACGTAGCCCGGTGCTCAAGTGCCACCCTCTCGGGCCACGCGGTCGATTCAACGTAGCGTGTCATCATTATTGGACTCACTCCGCACGCAATTCAGCTTCATCGATGCAGTTGCCGATGACCACGAGCTCTTGCTGGCGATCACCAAATGACTCGGACCAGCGCTGCGCGATCATTGCCTGGCTTTCGGCATCCTGCGGCCAGCGGTGTCGAGGTACCGCGGCCCACCATCTGCCAGCCAGACCGTGCCGCGAAATCGCTCCGGCCTGAGACCAGTTGCCGACGAGCTCATTGCGCGAAGCGAGTCAGAAATAGTCTTTTGACCGCACGACGTCTGGCCACTCCGCCTGTATCCAGCTCCAGAGCCGCTCAGGATGAAAGGGTTTGCGCGCCCGATACGCGAAGCTCGTGATGCCGTATTCATCGCTTTCATGACTCGTACGGCAAGGCACCTACGGGGCGATCACGCAAACCTGCAGTACCGTACCAGCGCCGGGTTGCGGCGTTGGTGAGCTGACTGTGCAGGACTTCAGTCGGGCGATCGAAGTCCGTAAGGCCATATGGTCGTGGTCGTTCACAATTTCCACCTGTACACAAATCATGAACGTGCAACCAATACGAACGACGTGCACGACATGCTCAACTTTTTGACTTGTTCAATACTTTATGAACGCTCACTCCATCTGAACACGCCTAACACTCCCGCGCCACGTCCGGGCGTTGGGGAACCATAACCTCAAACAAGCCCATCACTGTGATGTCGATACAGTGTTGCGTTTGCATAAAAAAGTGGCGCAATTTCAGCCAATTACCGCTGCATCCGAAACTTGGTATGGCAGAGCGTGAAGTACTTCTTGAGAACATCCAAGTTCGAATCCTCGAAACGTACGCGTAGTCTTTCTCTTTCGAACGCTCAAGCGCTGCCAACTCTCCCCGTTTTCCGTGATATGCGCCAAGGCAGCAGCATTGCGTGCGCCGGCAACGCCAGCAGCGAAACTCAACTTTATCGAGGCTGCATTCGTCCTTGGCAATCTCCAATCGGGCCCCCATCTTCATCGCCTGGCGGTAGTTTGACGACGGCCCAATGTTGCGCCTCGTCGCGGGGTTTCGCAGACGACCCTGAAGCAGTTCGTCAAGATCAATGCATCCGACGGCGCTGTGCGCAAAAGCGGCAACAGGTTGTCTTCCGTGCCACTTTCATCGATACATCGTAATACTCGTTGTCGAAACCGAACGATCCGGCCATGCCGCAGCATCCTGTGTCCAGCAGCTTCCAGCGCCCGCCGAGTTTGTCGGCCAGCGCGGTTTCGCCGTTCATGCCGAACAGCGACTTCCGATGTCAATGCCAGTGCACGACGACATCGCCTTCGAGCATCGGCCATTGAAAATCCGTAGCGGCAAGGAAGTCGACAAGAGATACGTTTGCGCCAAGAGCGTTCGCGCGATGCCATCCTGCGGCTACTGTTTGAGTAGTGCGTCCTTGAACACGGACAGACAAGCCGGCTCGAGACCGACCACCAGAACGCCGAGCACGATCTCTTCGGATAGTTCGTCGACCCGCTTCACAAGGCTCTCGCCTGGTCGATGAGCCCGTAGTCATGCAGCGGACGTCCGCAACACAGACGCTTGTGAGGCGACACGACGTCGTATCCGAGCAGTGTCAGGACATCGAATGCGGCGCTCGCAATTTGAGGCGTGAAATGATCATTGAACGCATCAACACGCCGCCTATACCTTGCACGAAACGGGCAGGCGTGAACCCGTGCAGCCATGACTATGCTGCACGCGTCAGTGACACTGCGGCCAATGCCGATAGTCGTTCGAAAGACCGTTCGTGCACCGAAACAGTCAACAAGCGAGCTGCGCTGAGGCCCACAACGTAGCGGGTGATCGCAATTTTCAGAGTGACGCGATCACTGCCTGGATCACGCGATCGCAGGCGGCGCCGCGACCATCATGTTCGCGTCTGCTGCCTCCATAAAAATGCCAGGGACGAGCGGCACGATAGCCGCGATCTGAAGAGTCGACGCAAAGCATCACGTCGGCGCGTCGCAATGCTCCGTCAACTGGCGCGCGCGTCCCTTGGCACCGGCTGAACCAGGCTCCGCCGCGCCGCTTCCATGACCAGTGCGCTGATCGTCGCGAGCGGCTCGGGCTCCTGCTCCCACTAATGCCAGCAATGATCGATGACGAGGTCACACTCAAGGGCGAGCGCCACCATTCTGCCGCCACTGATCAGCGGCTACACCTGCATGGCGGAGACCCGCCCATAACCAACGTCGTCCAGGATCGCACTGAGGCCGCCGGCGAAGGAGGATAGGTCTGAGTGAACACCAGGTGCCAGTGCAAGACCTCCAGCACGACCATCGCACCCCAAATTCGCCCAAGCCCACCCATCTGAACGAATGATTTATTTCATGTTGAATCGTTTCGCAATTTTCAATACAATTTGTACGCATGCAGGCTGACTGTCGCAACGGAAAGGAGAAACATCATGGAACAGATCGTGTCCAGGGAGCAGATCGAACAATTTCAACAAAAGGGGGTCACCGTCGTAAGGGGTGTCTTCACGAAGGATTGGCTGAAGACCGTCGCTGCGGGTATTACGAAGAATCTGGAGAAACCAAGCAGACCTGATGCATACGTTGACGGCGAGTCGCGCGGTTTCTTTCAGGACAGCTGTAACTGGCAACGTATTGAAGAGTTCCGCGACTTCGTCCTGAATTCTCCAGCCAAGATCATTGCGGGAGAATTGATGCGCGCGTCAAAGATCAACTTCTTTCATGACCATACGCTCGTGAAGAAGGCGGGTGTCGCCATGCGAACACCGTGGCATCAAGATCAGCCATACAGCCCGATCGATGGCCGTGATTTCTGTACGATGTGGCTGCCGACCGGGCCCGTTTCTAACCAAACGGCCCTTGAGTTTGTGGCCGGTTCTCATGCTTCAGGCAAATGGTACCGGCCGCAGCGGTTTACCACAGGAGCCCTTCGAGAGGACGACGATGCGCGCTGGGAGCTCTTGCCAGATGTCGAAGCAGATCGGGATCGCTACGAGATCTTGAGGTGGGCGATGGAGCCAGGCGATGTAGTCGTGTTCCAGGGTCTCACTCTGCATGGATCAGCAGGAAATAGTGACACGACCGACCGGCGTGTCCTCTCGACGCGGTGGGCTGGCGATGATGCCTGGTTCCAGCGCAGGTCGGGAGATATGTCTCCTCCCCCGCCCGCCGTTGGCGCGCCACGCGATGGTGATCCCTTGGATTGCGAAGCCTTCCCTGTCGTGTGGCGTAGGAACGCGTAGCACGTCTTTACCGCAAGTCGTGCCATCACCTCCGGAGAGTGGGCGGCCTGGAGGGTTCCCGGAACAAGCGATTTGGCGTTCGCGGTCAGGCCGCGCAACCGGAATGCCGCGATGCCTGATCGCGTGTCGCCGCTGCCACACTACCGCTCGCCTCGGATTGGCGTCTGCATCTATGGCTTCGGCACGATGATGCAGAATATCGACGCCGCCGGGCTGATAGCCGCGATCAGCACTCCAGCGACCACAACGTGGCGCTGGTCCAGGCCCCCAGCGGCGATGCCGATCATGTTGTTCTCGCGGGCCGCCGCGCGCTTGCCGACAACCTCCACCACGGCTTGTTGATGTTGATCGCACAGGCTTTCATGTTCGCCATGTCGGTGTACTTGCGGTGCTGGCTTACCAAGGCACGCTGACGCGGTGGCTGCGGCTTCGACGACACCTTCCTGTCGGGCCTCCGAACCGGGCGCCACAAGCAGTCGTGGCAGACCTCCGCCGGCGGCCGCATGCCGCGCAGTCGGCCAGGCCATCGGCGGCTTCGCGGCGGCGCCTGGCCTGAGGGCCGTCGCCTCCGCCTTCAATGCCGTCAGTTGCGTGCCATTATAGGCACGACGCTCTGGTGCGGCGCTAGCGCAGTGTTGTCGCTGCCGCGCGGATGTGATGCCCGCTGTATCTGCCGGCCTGCTCTTTGTGCTCATGTCGCCGAACATACAGGCGCTGCTACGCGGCTTCACTGGTCGAGTTGCGCCGGGGAGCAGCAACCGTCACGAGGCGCTGACGGGTTGCCGCCGGAAACGATTACCCGCCCTGGTTGCACGGGTAGCTGCGATGATCCACGTCGCCCCCAGCTGGCAGGCGAACGAGCCCATCGTTATGCACGCCGGCGTTGCCAGCGAAATGCAGCACTCACCAACTCGGCATCTTCAACGCGTCGGATTGAACTATGCTTTTGACAGTCGATATCGTCATTTACAACGGTTTTAAGGCCCTCGAGGCGATCGGTGCTCTGAGCGTTTTCACGTACGCGAATACCCATCTGGAGCGCTGCGGCCTGTCAGAGCGTTATGACGTCAAGCTCGCTTCGGTCCGCCGCGGTGAAATTCCGTCCGACACGGGCGTACCGCTTGTGTCCGCAAAGAGCCTCAATACACTGTCGTTACCCCACACCGCGATCATTGTCGGCGCATGGGACATCGAAAAAGCGGTGAGCAGGGCACCCGAAATCGTGCAGTGGGTCGAAGCTGCGGCAGGCCGAATGGCACGGACAGCCGCGCTCTGCTCTGGAGCATTCTTTCTGGCTGCCGCGGGGCTGCTGGACGGAAGACGGGCAACGACGCATTGGGCAGTCGCGGACGCACTGAAAGAGAAATACCCCTCAGTGCGCGTCAATGCCGACTGCATCTTCATTCGTGACGGCCGTATATGGACTTCGGCCGGCGTGACGGCCGGAATCGATCTCGCGCTTGCGCTCGTTGAGGAAGATTTTGGTCTGGATATCGCACTCGCCGTTGCCAGAGACCTCGTCGTCTATCTCAAACGGCCTGGCGGTCAGTCACAATTCAGCGCCCATCTCGTCAGCCAGGCAACGCATCATCCGGGTATCAGGGACGTACAGGCCTGGATTCTCGCCAACACGCAAAAAGAGCTCTCCCCGTCCGAGATGGCGGAACGTCTGTCGATGAGCGTGCGCAGCTTTAATCGCTGTTTCAAACGGGAAACGGCCATGACGCCGTCGACTTTCCTGACGCGCGCTCGTATTGAAGCCGCTCGCCGGATGCTGGAAGAAGGAAACTCGCCGGCAAAGACTATCGCTGCACGGTGTGGCTTCAAGACATACGAAGCAATGAGAAAGGCGTTTCACCAGACGCTGGGCGTCACTCCACTCGCCTACCGTGATCACTTCGGTCTTCATCATGGCGACGACCAGGCAGAAGAGCATCTGAGGTGACGGCTTGTCCAGGCGCTGCTATTACGTCGACCGCCGCAAGCGTAGCGTCCCCAGCCAGGCGCTGCCTCGCGATGCGATGGGTCGCCACACGCGGCTTAGCGAATTATTCGGGTTTAAAGCAGTAAACCGCCAACTTGTTGCCATCCAGATCACGGACATAGGCGGCGTAAGCATTCGGTGCCCACCCGCGCGGACCCGCCGCGCCCTCGTCCTTCGCCCCCTCTGCTAGCGCAGAGTCGTAAAAGGCGCGGATCGAAGCGCGGTCCGGTGCTTCGAACGACACGGTAACACCATTGCCCACCGTCGCCGGCTGGCCATTCGCAGGCTTCAGCACAAAAAATGACGGGGAATCCTTGCCCCAGATAGACCCATTATCTCCAAGGTCCGCCAGTCGCAGCAGGCCGATCTTAGCAAGGATATTGTCGTAAAAAACCCGGGCTGTGGCGAGATCATTGGTGCCTACCGTGACGTGGGTGAAAGCTGTCATATTGCCTCCTTTAAAGAACCTACCCGGCTCCCGCGTTGCGAGCGGTTCGAGGTTCCGCTCATTCATCCGGGTGCCATGTGTTGCTACTCAACGCGTTGCGGAATCAGCAGACGCGGTTGAGAGTCGTGGCGTGATGTCTGATGTGATCTTCGACGAACGTTGAGATGAAGAAGTAGCTATGGTCGTAGCCTTCATGCCGACGCAGCGTCAGCGGTTGGCCCGCAACCTTGCACGCGGCTTCGAACACCGTTGGGTTCAATTGCGCCACGAGAAACTGATCATCCAAGCCTTGATCGATCAGAATCCCTTCCGTAAATTTGCGCGTCGCCTTGCCGACGAGCTCGCTCGCGTCATACTGCTTCCAGACTTCGCGAGCCGCGCCGAGATAACCGCCGAATGCCTTCTCACCCCATGGACTGTGCATCGGCGCGGCAATCGGTGCGAAGGCAGATACCGACCGATAGATGTCCGGATTGCGCAGCGCGAGTATCAGCGCGCCGTGTCCGCCCATCGAATGACCGAATATGCCGAGTCGTTCGCCATCGACGGGCAGTTCATTCACCACCATCTCGCGTAGTTCGTCCCGCACGTACGAGTACATCCGGTAATGCTTCGACCAGGGCTCCTGCGTCGCATCGACATAGAAGCCCGCGCCGACACCGAAGTCCCGCGACTCGCTCTCGCCCGGCAGGCCTGCGCCTCGCGGGCTGGTGTCGGGCGCGATCAGTGCGATGCCGTGCTGCGCGGCGAAGCGCTGCGCGCCTGCCTTGATCGGGAATGTCTCTTCCGTGCAGGTTAGCCCGGCAAGATAGAACAGCGCCGGCACCTTCTTCTGCGACGCCTCTTTCGGCATGAAGACGGAAAAGCGCATCGGCAGTCCGGTCGCCTTCGACTCATGCTTATAGATGCGCTGCGTGCCGCCGAACGACGCGTGCGATTCGATCAGTTCCAGCATCGCGCGCCCCTTTAGTAGATGACGACCGAGCGGATCGACTCGCCCTTCTTCATCAAGTCGAAGCCTTCGTTGATCTGGTCGAGCTTCAGGTGATGCGTGATCAGGTCGTCGATATTGATCTTGCCTTCCATGTACCAGTCGACGATCTTCGGCACGTCGGTGCGGCCACGCGCGCCGCCGAACGCCGAACCCTTCCACTCGCGGCCCGTGACCAGCTGGAACGGACGCGTGCTGATTTCCTGACCGGCCGCCGCCACCCCGATGATGAACGACTGCCCCCAGCCCTTGTGCGTGCACTCCAGCGCCTGACGCATCACCTTCGTATTGCCGATGCACTCGAACGAGTAGTCGGCACCGCCATCGGTGAGCTGCACGATGTGATCGACCACGTTCTCCACCTCATTCGGGTTGATGAAGTGCGTCATGCCGAACTTCTTCGCGAGCTCGATGCGCCCTGGGTTCAGATCGACACCGATGATCTTGTCGGCGCCCACCATCCTGGCGCCCTGGATCACGTTCAGGCCGATGCCGCCGAGACCGAACACGACGACGTTCGCGCCCGCCTCGACCTTCGCCGAATACACGACCGCACCGACACCCGTCGTCACGCCGCAGCCGATATAGCAGATCTTGTCGAACGGCGCGTCTTCACGCACCTTGGCGACCGCGATCTCCGGCACGACGATGTAGTTCGAAAACGTGGACGTGCCCATGTAGTGAAACAGCGGCTTGCCATCCAGCGAGAAGCGCGAGGTCGCATCGGGCATCAGGCCGCGGCCCTGGGTCGAGCGGATCGCCTGACACAGATTGGTCTTGCGCGACAGGCAGAACTTGCACTGGCGGCATTCCGGCGTGTAGAGCGGAATGACGTGATCGCCCTTCTTCAACGTGCCGACGCCCGGACCGACGTCGACAATCACGCCTGCGCCTTCATGACCGAGAATCGCCGGGAAGATGCCTTCCGGATCGGCGCCCGACAACGTGTAGTAGTCGGTGTGGCAGATGCCCGTCGCCTTCACTTCGATCAGGACTTCACCGGCGCGCGGCCCTTCGAGGTCGACTTCTTCGATCGTCAACGGTGCACCGGCTTTCCACGCGATTGCTGCTTTCGTCTTCATATTTCCTCGACACTCACTTTACGACTGGTAGCAATCATCGACTAAGGTCCTGAACGAGGAGTTTCACTTCCCTCGGATTGACTAAAATCGAGTGCATATTGGCCCAAAGTCGGTGGCCTCAACCGATGAAGAAAGGGCGCTGCGCGATCTGACTTGAGCTCGCAAGGACATGAAGTATCAGCGACGCGTCAGGCCAAGCAACGGCTGTTATCGAGTCAGCCCCGCCGAAGGGACAAGATGGTGATGCAGGAATATATCGACGCAGCGCATGCCTGCGGCACACGCGTGGCTAGTCGTGACGGCAAAGTCGGGACTGCGTCGCACGTCAGTGCGCTCTGCCCGCGATGATCGAGGCGTTGATGGCGCTGCGCGGTATCAGTCTGCTCGCGGCTGTAACGGTGATCGCAGAGCTGGGTGATTTCGCACGGTTTGCGAACGCGCGCTAACCCCAACTACCTGCCTGTCCAGGTCTCGTGCTGTGCCCAGTGAACACTCCAGCGGCAAGCGCGAGGGCCGCGGTGGAATCACCAAGACCGGCGACAGCCACGTTCCGCGGGTATAAGTTGAAGCAGGTGGACCTATCGTCATGCTGCCGCAAAAGACCGCAATTCTGCAGCGGCTCGCGGACCGCACGGCACTCGAAGTCCAGGTGATCACGTGATCGGCATACAAGCGCCCGCGTCACAGTTTCGCGAGTTGATGGCATGCGGCAAGATCAAGAACCAAATCTGTGCCGCCGTTGCGCGGGTGCTCGTCGGCTATATCTAGGCTATTGGGCCACACATTCGTCGACACCAGACTGGGGGCAGCTGCCCGACGTTTCGTTTGTCATGAGGTAGCCAACCCGCGCATATCAGAATGATCAACTGTCGGATAACCGCCTCGTCCTGGCCTGGCAGCCTGTTGTTGACGACCATCGAAGACGCCCGGTTTCGTATGGTCGTGAGCGCGCATACGCTCACGACCAATGCATTGCATGGAAACCGCGTCACGACAGGCTTTGGAGAACCGATTTTGATACTTGACACGGCCCATACATATCAGCGTCGCGCCCGGCAAATACTGAAAAAAATCGATGCGCAACGCGACGACTTCTTGCCGGCAAGATCTCGCTAACGGCCCAAACTTTGACTCAGGACGCGAAGATAATTTTCGCCCCTAATGCGCGGCCTTGGGCAAAGCAGAGCGTCGGCGAACGCTATCGGGTCTTGTTAGAGAGGTGTTCGACCGCATCCCAGTCGACAGCGACTCCAAGACCAGGCCCTGCGGGCACCTCGATATTCCCGTCTCGATACACAATTTCCGTCGAGAGGATATCGGAGCTCATCATCAATGGTCCGGGTAACGCGGCTCCGTAGGACATGTCCTTAAGTGCGGACGCAGTCTGGAGATACGCCGCGGTCCCGAGCCCGGTATCCATCATGCAGCCCATGTAATACGACAGACCCGCTGCGTCCGCGACTGTAGCGCTTTGCAATGTCGCCAATATGCCTCCGGCCTTCGCCAGCTTCAGCGCAATCATGTCTGCCGAAGCACTGCGAATAATGTTGAGAACATCGTTCGCGTTCATTGCCGATTCGTCCGCCATAATGGCAACACGGCTCTGCTTTTTCAGGCGTGCCATTCCGGCCAGGTCCCATTTTGGCAAGGGTTGTTCGAGGACCGTGATGCCCAGATCCTGCAGTCTTGGCAGTGCCCAGTTTGCGGTCATCTCGTTCCAGCCTTGATTCGCATCGAGGCGGATCTGGAAATCTTCGGGAACATTGCTAACCAATGTGCGAACCCGCTGTATATCTGCTGCGGCTTCAAGGTGGCCAACCTTCACCTTGAAGCGAGAAATTCCAAACCGCTCGTTAACGTCCCGGGCCTCTTCGATTTCCTGTTCAACAACGCCTGATGCCAACGACCACACCATCGGCACACTCGAACGCCGCCGGCCGCCCACTAGTTGTGCAACAGGTACCCCAAGCGCCTGACCGGCGACGTCAAAGCATGCCATCTCGATCGCCGCGCGAGCGAAGGGATTGCCACGAACCGTTTTGCTCATGACGGCGGCAACATCCGAGCACTGAAGAGGATCCCGTCCGAGGATGGCAGGAGCGAGGTATTCTTCGATCACGGCACGTGCAGAGCTGACAGACTCCTCACTCCACACGGGCCCACCTGGAATCGACGCTTCGCCTGCCCCGACCAATCCCTCATCCGTTTGCAAACGGACGATGACGGAGTGAGCACCATAAAGCGGCCCGGAACTCAAGGTATGGTTCCGTCGGTAAGGAATACGAATTTCAAATGTTTCTACAGCAGCTATCTTCATAGTTAACCTCAACGTTTTCGTCCTGCATATCGGGGCTCACAGTCCGAGCCGCGAGGACCGAGCATGGCACCGCATCTTTTCGAGCAACGCCTCACAGGATCTTCCCGCGCCTCTCTGCCACCGAAGTTCGGTCGCACAAATCAAAACCCGTCGTCACCAGCTCGCCTTTCCCGCCCGATCCCCATGCTCGTCAGTTCGCTAACCCCGAAGCGTGCCCCGATGTGGTCTGTTGCGTGGCAACTCGCTCATGCTTCTCAGTAGCGTAGGAACAGCAATCAAGGAAATTTCCGGTCCGACAAAACGGACCCGTCCTGATGGTTCTCACAGGCGAGCCACCCAATACGGCGTCTGGAGAACATCGGGATCACTCAAAGATTACTGCGTGGGAGTCACATCCATATGGAAAGTCGGCTCCGAAAGCCTCTTGATTGTACCGTCCGCCTTTGCGGCACGAATAGCCTGATCAAACATCGCTTTCAGTTGTGTGTCCCCCTTGCGGAGCCCCACCGCAGATCCCTGCCCAACTACACCGCCCGCAAAGCATGCACCGGCCAGCACCATGTTTTCATTGCCTGGTTTCGCAGCCGTTCCAATCAGTGAATCCTTCGAACCGAGCACCGCATCCACCCGGCCGGCTACCAAATCCAGGTCACGTGATTCCTGCGTCTTATATTGCCGAATAGAAATGCCCTTCAGATGGGTGTTCGCAAATTCTACCGACGTCCCAGCCGCTATCGTGCCTACCACTTTTCCCGATAGCGCAGCCCTCACTTCCCCAAGGGCTTTTTCGGACGCGGCTGCATCGCTCAATGAAAACGTTCTGTCCTGCAGCGGCAGTTTTTTGGCGACGTCACTGCCTTTCAGTGTTGCGAACGTATAGCAGAGCGTCGCGTACGGTATCGAGAAAGCAATCGATTCTTCGCGCTTCGGTGTAACTGCGAGATCATCCATGATTGCGTCGTACTTCCCTGCGTTCAGCGCCGGAATCATGCTGTCAAAGGACTGCGCCGTAATCGTGCATTTGACCTGCATCCGGTCACAAAGATTGCGCGCCAGATCGATTTCAAAACCGGCCAGAGTCCCGTCGGGTTTAGTATAGTTCCACGGAACGAACCCGCCCTCGGTGACAATTCTCACCTCTTTTTGAGAATTCTGGGCATTCGCCTGTCCGAGCCCCAAAGCGACGATGCCTGAGGCCATCATGGCGAGTAGGATGAAGCGCGAGTGGTATTTCCTCAAACTATTCATTTTCACCCTGCAAAAGTTGTTGATTGCGCACAAGCGAAGCCTATCGGGCCAAAAACTGCTGAAGACGCACGGAACGCCCGGAACCGAACACTTCATCCGGTGTTCCTTCTTCCTTTACTGTTCCTTGATCTACAAACACTACGCGGCTCGAAACTTCCCGAGCAAAAGCCATTTCATGAGTAACGATCAGCATAGTTCTGCCCTCCTCTGCAAGCCGACGCATCACCCGAAGTACCTCACCAACAAGTTCCGGGTCTAATGCTGATGTGGGTTCGTCGAAAAGCATTAGCAAAGGATGCATCGCCAGTGCGCGGGCTATCGCTACACGTTGCTGCTGTCCACCTGAAAGATGGGACGGATAGAAGTTCTCCCTATTCGTTATTCCAACCTTGTTGAGGAGTTCCCGCGCTTCTTCGACGCATTCCTTGCGCGGTCGACCATGAACATGGATGGGTGCCTCGATGACGTTCTCAAGCACCGTCATGTGAGACCACAGGTTGAAGCTCTGAAAGACCATGCCAACATTTGCGCGAATACGGTCAACCTGTCTATGGTCGTAAAGTCGTTGCCCTGCCGCCCGATGGTTTGACATCTTAATCTGCTCGCCAGCGACCGCAACTTCCCCGACGTCAGGAACCTCAAGCATGTTGATACAACGAAGTAGCGTTGATTTGCCTGAACCTGAAGAGCCGAGTATCGAAATCACCTCACCTTCGCTCGCCTCGAGCGAAATACCCTTGAGGACCTCAAGAGTGCCGTATCGCTTACGGATGTCCGTGAGTTGCACGGCCTTCGGACGTGCCCCACTACTCGCGTTCATATTGTCTTTTCCCTCAAGAAGCCTGTTTGTTCATCGCCGGAACACCTAGATGAGGATCGAGACTTCGCTCAATCCACAGCACCAGCCGAGTCAGAAGTAAGTTAATGGCAAGACAGATAATTCCTGTCGACACACAGGCTTCGAACGGGGCGTTCCATTTCAGTGACAGTGGTCGACGCGATACCAGTTACATCCATGAAACTTACAAAGGATGCCAAAAACATAGCCTTTACCATGGCGATGATTTCGCTTACCGTTCCCAGGAAACGTCGGTCTGGCTGCAATCGGTACGGCAATCCATTCGCATCAGCAACAATCTCCGGGGAATCCCCCAGGCGGATCATGCTTCGAATTCCGTCTTACGAACGGACCACGACGCGCCACGAATGATCTCGCTCGGAAGCCTACCAATACGATTTCCGTAGGAAAAGCCATAGAAACATCTACCTGTTCCTGACGACCGGCCCTGACGGCGACTCGCCAGAACGAATATCATCAATCCATGCATATAAGAATAAAAGTATTCATTCATCTATGGAAGAGAGTTAACCCTGAAGCGAGTTGCCGACCTTGCGCAGATGGAATGAGAGCATGAGGGCACCGCACGAAAAGGTTAGCGCACCATCGAGCCACGAAGGGATTGCTGTGGTTCGTGCGGGGCTACAACCGTCCGTGGGCGTTTGCTGCCACGTCTCACCGGACCACCCGCCGTGCGCGGGCACATGCCTCGATGCTGAAGAAAGGGGCTAATGCCGCTTAAAGAAGCCGCACGAAAAGCTACTGAAGCAGACATAGCGTGCGGGCAGAAGGTCGATAACTGTCGCGCCATGCCAATCAATGTAAGCACCGGTGGGTAACGTAGACGATCCCGCAGGGACGGTCGCCGCCTCAGCCTGTGCAGAAAGCGCTGTTGCGAAAACAGGCCCTCATGCCCGATCATCAGGTGGTTGATATGCACTGCCTGAAACAAGATAACGATCGGCGACCACCGCCTGCTTGACCCGTACCGACGACGTCGACGGGGACGGCGGGGCCCCCCGTTTGCCAAGAAAAGCTTGCGTTCCGACGGTTATGCTAGATCAGTTGCATCCTTATTCGGCCCGTTGAAATGGCCCCGGCCTTGAAGGAACATGCCGGCAAGGTTCTGATCTGACACGGGAACCTCGGCAAGACGTTGACCGGGGGCGCAGTGCCGATGCCATTGGCCGATCTACTCGATCTGACGTTCACGAAACACGGTAACCCCGATGCGTCGCCGGCGAGAGCAGCCCAAGAATGGGGTGGCGCCGCAGATAAGGGGGGCCGGTGAAGGAAAGCCGTTGCCGTCCTGCACTCGGGCTGATAAACGGCCTTCTACACGCTTGACTGCAGAGGTAGAGGCGTTCCAGCTCGCTGCTGTGCAGGTCACCAAGCAGTCGAAGTGGCGGCGCCCTCGAAAAGTTTACACGACGCCAGTCGGACACCCGCACCAGTTTCGCCTGAGCAATTGCAGCCTCGATACGGCACCTCTCGCACCAGACTATCGCGTCAACCGTCAGGCGGGGCCATCGGACGATCTCTCTCGCGTCGACAAGCCCACGATGTGCGACCAGGCATCTATCCGCAAAAACCCGAACCAGCAATATGCATGCATAATTTCATTCTTGCATTTTATTTATGTATTGTTACCATCATGCGCATTGGCCCAGCGGTTGACGCTGGACCGGTGGCCCAGACGGAATATTACATTCACACAACATGAGACAGGTTTTCTATGAAAGCCTCGAGAGAACGCGTTGATCGAAACGATCCCGTTCCCTCGGGTCGGGGGTGTCATGCTCGATTTGTATTCCTTTTTGTCTGAGGCAGGAGTTGACCGACGTCTCACATGCGGTTCGCCCGCAAGTACCTCGGTGTGGACCTTTGTAGCGTTGTCGTCAGTTTTTGATCTATTATAAATTTGGAGTACAAATGAATAGTTATAAGGTCATTCTCGTCGCTGCTGGGTCGTTTGCAGCCTGCTCTCCCGCATTCTCTCAAAGCTCGGTTACGCTCTACGGAGAGCTGGATGAATCGATACAGTACGTGCACAACACCGGAGGCCAGCACTCGCAGATAAGCCTTCAGGGGGGGCAAATTGGAACCAATAAGTGGGGGCTTAAAGGAGCGGAAGACCTGGGCGGCGGACTCCAGGCCGTATTTCGGCTGGAGAACGGCTTTGACATCAACAACGGCAAAGCTAAACAGGGTGGCGCATTGTTTGGTCGCTATGCCTATGTCGGCATGAAGTCGGATTCCTATGGAACGATCCTCGCCGGACGTCAATATGATACGTTGATGGACTTGGTGTACCCCGTGCAGCCAAACAATTACCTCTATTATTTCACCACTCCGGGAGATGTAGACAACTCTGACGGAAACGCACGTATCAATAGCCAGGTGAAATGGCTGAGTCCAGTTTGGTCAGGGTTTCGAGTGGCGGCAGCGTATTCGTTCGGTGGAGTTGCTGGCTCCATGGGGTCTGGGCAGACGTATAGTTTCGCGACTTCGTACACTGCCGGGCCACTCATGTTGGCGGCAGGCTACTCCCACGCTGACCAGGGGAACCCCACCCTTTCTACTCGTGGAACATCAACATACGGCAGCTTGTTCCTGAGCCCTGTCAACGAAGCTTATTCGACGGCAAAAGCGATCAACATCGCTCGCGCTGGGGCAAAATATTCGATCGGTCCCGTGACGCTTGGTGGATATTATAGTTATTCGGAATATCTGCCCGACGCCTACTCCAAATTCCGAATCGCTGAGCGATACAACAATGGCTCGATCTACGCAAATTGGAATATCACACCATTCGTGCTGGTACAAGTGGGTTACGATCTCCTGAAATCTCATGGTGATTCGTCGGCCACGTACAACCAGGTAACACTCACCGGCGATTATCTGTTGTCGAAGCGTACCGATGTTTACGCATCCGCGTCATACGGACATGCTTCCGGTCATAACGGATTGGGGGTCGCACAAGCGGTGATTGCTGATTCGTTTCCGGCCGCTGGCAACGCTAGCCAGACACTCGTTTTCTTAGGGATGCGTCATCGCTTTTAATAGTGCCGAATGAAGGCACGCAGACGCAGTAGGCCCGCTCCCGGGGCGGCGCCGGCATGCGCCGCCGCGATCTCGCGCGTGACGTCGCCGCCCTTCCTCCACGGCGACCCCACCAGATTTGCGCCGCGCAGCCCTGTCTGCCGCGCGATACACATTCCGTCTGCCTGAGTCATCGGCGCAGCACCGGCAGCTTCAGGTCCGCTTTACGCGCCGTCTGGTGTGCGAGATCTTAGCCAGCGTCTTCATGGCGCGCCACGCCCGTCGCCGGAGCGTTTTGCAGTACGCAGCTCAGACGCTTGTGCCCCGCCGCCGTGCCTTCGGCCACATTCACTACGCCTCCATGCTCGATGGAGTGCACGCCCACGGCGCCGCCGTGATGCAGCGACGCCCACGACACCCCGCCCGTCGGGTTCAGCAGCGACCAAGGGTCCGTTCCGCTGGGTGGCACTCTCGGGCGATCCTGTAGATGTACACCGGCACGAAGCGTGGGAAATCAAACCCGCTATCCACCCTCCATTTCCAGTGGCACCTGGTGGATGTTGTTGTCGTAGTCAAGCCTGGCCGCGCCGCGCTCCTGCAAAGTCAGCATGGCACGCACCCGATTGGCCAATAGACTACATCGCGGGCTTGATAATGGCCCCGCGCGCGACTTTGCGAACTTCACGCCGTTGCTCCACCGTCAAGCTCTGCGGCAGGTAGCTGTTGATCGGGTCGTGCGCGCTCGTGTGGTCGGTCACGCAGCCGGGCGCGATGCCGCACTTCACGAATTCGGCAAATGTGTCCGCGGCGTTGCCCAGCCGCCCAACAAGGCCGACTTGCCCGTGCGCTTCGCCCGCCTCGACGATGGCAAGCGCCTCACCGATCGCCTTCGCCTTGCGGTCTACGCAGCGCGTTTTCAGGCGGAGTCGACACACGTCTCGTGGTATTGCACCGCGATCATCGAAAAGCCCGCCATGGTCGTTGCGAGCGGCTGCGCGCACTGATGCCGCCGAGACGGCCCGTCAGGACCCAATGGCCTTCCGGGTCGCCGTTGAAGCGCTGGCTCACCACGAGTAGAACCTCTCGTAGGCACCCTGCACGATGCCCTGTGAGCGGATGTAGATCCAGCTGCCCGCCGCTATCTGGCCGTACGTCATCAGGCCCTTGCGGTCCGGCTCGTGAAAATGCTCCCACGTATTCCGGTGCGGCACGGGGTTGGAGTTCGCGAGCAGCACGCGCGGCTCATCAGCGTGCGTGCAGAACACGCGCACGGGCTTGCGCCGACTGGATAAGCAGCATCACATTCTCGTTCTAGTCCTTCAGTGACGCTGGGGACTGGTCGACGCACTCCCACTTGCGCGCAACGCGACCAATGCCGCCGTACACCGCGGTGCGTGCGTATGCTCGACGACTCGGGATCCAGATTATCCTGGATCATCCGGTGGGCGTTTTCCGCGAGTCAGGTCTTAGCGATACCTTCTGAGCACCGCGCCGCGCGCCAGATTATGCACGTCGGCCAGGGGTGCAGGATATGCTTTGGACGGTTCATCGCCGGGTTCCTCAAGCGCCTGCCGCCTGTGATGCAAAAGCAAACGGAGCATGCGCTGCAATCTCACCGCTTCTCACAATCGTGCCGATGGCCGCAATGTCAGGGGCAAAATAACGGTCCGCGTCATAGTGAACAGCCTTGCGGCGGATATCGCGGATAACCCGTTTAAGGGTGGGGCTCGTCTCATGCGGTGCGCGCAGGTCGACACCTTGTGCTGCGGCAAGCAGTTCGATGGCCAGAATATCAGCCACGTTTCCGGCGATATCGCCCAGCCGGCGCGCTGCGAACGTGGCCATGGACACGTGGTCCTCTTGGTTCGCCGAGGTCGGCAGCGAATCTACCGAGGCAGGATGCGCCAACGTTTTGTTTTCCGAGGCGAGAGCCGCCGCAGTAACGTGGGCAATCATGAAGCCCGAGTTCACGCCGCCATCCTTCACGAGGAACGGCGGCAGGCCCGACAACGTCGAATCAATCAGCAGCGCCACACGTCGCTCTGCGAGAGCGCCAATTTCCGAGGCGGCAATGGCGAGGTTGTCCGCAGCGAATGCGACCGGTTCCGCGTGGAAGTTGCCGCCCGAAATGACCTCGTCGGTATCCGGGAAAATAAGCGGATTGTCCGAAACAGCATTGGCCTCGACATGCAGGATACTGGCTGCATGCCGGATCTGGTCCAGACATGCCCCCATGACCTGGGGCTGACAGCGCAGGCTGTACGGGTCCTGCACCTTTGAGCAATCGACGTGGGACGCGTTGATTGCCGAATCTTCAAGAAGCGTTCGGTAAGCGGCCGCGACGTCAATCTGGCCGGCATGACCGCGCAGCGCATGAATCCGCTCGTCAAAGGGTTTGACCGAGCCCAATGCGGCGTCCACTGAGAGCGCACCGGCCACCAGCGCAGTGCGAAAGGCGTCCTCAATCTTGAACAGGTTATCCAGCGCAAGAGCGGTGGACGCCTGCGTGCCGTTGAGCAGTGCAAGCCCCTCCTTCGCCTGCAGCGTCATCGCCTTCAGGCCGGCCAGTTTCAGCCCTTCCGTTGCGCTCATGCGCTCGCCCCTGGCGATCACCTCACCGACACCCAGCAGCACTGCCGACATGTGCGCAAGGGGAGCCAGGTCGCCCGATGCACCGACCGACCCCTTGACCGGAATCACCGGCAGGACATCGGCATTGAAAAGCGTGAGCAGCGCGTTCATTACCTCAATGCGGATCCCCGAGTGGCCGCGACCGAGGCTCGACAGCTTCAAGGCGATCAGAAGCCGGACAACCGGACGGGTCATCGGCTCGCCGACGCCGACAGAATGCGAGAGCACGAGGTTGCGCTGGAGTGACTCCAGCTGCTCTCGCGGAATGTGAGTGCTCGCGAGCCGCCCAAACCCCGTATTGATGCCGTAAGCGGGAGCCCCCTTCGCTGCTATCTCGGCAACCGTGCGGGCCCCCGCATCGATCGCCTCGTAGCTGTCGGGATCCAGCTCGATCGAAACATCCTCACGCGCTACACGGCGCAACTGGCCCAACGTCAATTTTCCCGGCGTCAACTTGATCATCGCAATTTCCTTTGCATGAATGGCCAAGTCACTATACATGAATGTATATTTTCATTCAATTAGCCTGCTGTGTTTTTTGGCACGGCTACCGCGCGCGGCTCGTCCGTGCTGCCGCATGGCATTCCGGGAAAGACCTCGAACCAGTATGCCCTGCACGACGCCGCAGGGCAAAAACCGGTTGCCACCTTGAATGAATTGTTTTATTCTTTTATCTGCATCGCAAATGAAAGCTTTCATCCAACGGAGTATCCATGTCATCTGACCTGCTCGAATTTCATGCACCGGGCCCGGACATCAAGTTCCGCGTGCAGCTTCTGGCGCAAGACAATCCCGACGTCGTAGCACAAGTCCTCAACCAACTGCCCCTTAACAGCGTGCTCGGTCACGTCGTCATTTCGGGCGAGGCAATCTGGATGCCGACGAAGATCGTGCACCTCGGCAAAACGAATATGGTGAAGCGCTCGCCTGGAGCGGTCTACCTCTACGCGCCGGGCCAGACCATCTGCCTGACGTATGGCGCGATTACTGAGAGCGCACTGGTCAACAAGTTCGGCCAGGTGCTCGAGAGCGATCTGCCGCAACTGGCCAAGCTCGGTGAACATGTCTGGGAGCAGACGGTTGCAGAGCCGCGAAAGAATCTCGTTAACACTACGGTCCGGAGGGTCGCTTAAATGTCTGCAATCAGGAAATTCGAAGGACACTGGCGCGAGGCGAAGCAGGAGATCGACCGCCAGATCGACCGAGTGTGGCTTTCGGAGCCCGATGAAATCCAGAAAATCCGTTGGGGCATCATCGATAGCGGCGCTGGTAGCGGTCAGCAGTCGTTTAGCGTGCTGGTACACCTTGAGGCGTATCTCATGCTGGTTGGCGCCGACGTCATGTACCGCTTCCTGAAGGTTTCACAGTATCCGGACATGGAACTTTCAACGCTGGTGAAGATGACGCGTGAGTTCCTCACGGGTACGTTCAACGTCTTCGAATTCATGACTGACCTCGGGCTGACCAACATGCACGAGATTGGCCAGATCTACAGCGACGCGATGGACACGCTGGAGACGAAGGAGGAGTACGTTCAACTCACCGGTGCCATGATGACCTACGTCGTCCGCATGCATCGCTGGATTCACTTCATCTTCCCGTGGAACCTTGGGGTCGCTTTCCCGCACCGCAAGCCTGAAGAAGTCGCCGCGATTTCTGCGGTGCTCGCCAAGGTCTAACCGTTTGAGCGTAGCCGCTGCCTTTGACAGGTTTGTCGGGGGCACGCGCACGAACTCTCCGGCCGCAATGGCCGTCTGGCCGGAGAGTGCAAACACATATACCGTTACCCTCCCCCTTTCAATTCGCCGGCCAGTCAGGTTTCGGAGCACCAACCATCAAGGCTTTCGGGTAACATGCCAACTTTGTTACACTTCCCTGTTCGAATCACGGAGGCCAACTTGGCTGGCGTAGCCCGCGAAACGCGTTCCAAAAAATCTTCCGCGTCCAACTCGAAGGACACATCTGCTTCCGGGTCCTTGCGCGGCGAGCTGGAACGCCGGCTGGAAGGACAACGCCTGACACCCGCCCACCGCCGGATCACGCAAATACTGGTGGATCACGCAGCCGATATCGGTTTTCTCACCAGCATGGAGCTGGCTGGGCTCGCGAACGTCAGCCAGCCCTCGGTATCCCGTTTCGCCGTGGCGTTGGGATTCGACGGTTTCCAGGAAATGCGCCGCTCGCTTCGCTCGTTTTCGGATCCGGCGATTTCAGCCAGCGCAGGTGCAAACGCAAACAAGTTCCAGGCCGCGGCCGCTGCGGAAGCAAGGAACCTTGCCGAGGTGTCGGAGCAGCTCGCGGACATCGAACGGATCAAGGCGTTCGGATATGCACTTGCCGAATCGTCCCCGCTCGTCGTCTATGGAATTCGTGCCTCCGCCGGCCTTGCGACCCAGTTTGCCTATTTCGCATCGAAGGTTCACCCTGATGTCCGCCTTATCACCAATGGCGGATCTCTCGCTGAGGACCAACTGGAACAGGCCTCGACTGCAGGAGCAAAATGCATCCTGGCATTTGCAATGCCCCTATACCCGCGAGAGACGATTCAGGCCCTTCAGTTCGCCCGGCAGTTGGGCCTCAAGCTAGGCGTTGTCTCAGATCCGGCATTCTCTTCCCAAGGGATCGCTCCCGACTTCAGTCTGGCAGCACGCATCCACTCGACGCTCGTCTTCGACTCTTCGGTCGCCAGCAGTTTTCTCGTCACAGTCCTTCTCGATGCGATGTGTGACGCGATACCAGAGCGCGCCGAAAAGCGCCTGGAAGCGGGCGATCGTTCTTCGCGCCGCCGCAAGGTGTTCATTCGCTAATGAGTTCGTTTTCGCCAGCGCTTACGCGTTATGCGGACCTCCAAGAACGAGCACATGACGGCGCGTCGTTTCAAGCAAGGCGTCATGATTTCCGTCCGCCAGGTGCCTGACCATATCAAAATGCTCTTGCGCGGCCCCGGCCAGCATGAATGACGTATTGTTCTCGCGCCTCACTGCCACTGGAATCCGGTCGCGCAAGTCAAAAATCATCTTGACCAGTTCGCTGTTGGGGCAGTGGCGCAGCAACCGGTGATGAAATGCTCTGTTGCATTCCTCCTGCTCGGCCGCTGTTCCCAAGGTGATCGCATCGGAAAAAGCCTGCGCCAGCTGGTTAAGAATGCGAATTTCGTTGGCGTCTGCTTTACCGATGACGGACTCCACCGCTGAGACCTCCAGAATCGCTCTAATCTGTCGGACGTTGTGCAGTCGCTCCTGTGTGAAGACCTGAACCCGATAGCCGCGGTTAGGAATAGATTCAACGACGTCACGTTCGACCAGGTGTTCCAGGGCCTGCCGTACGTCGAGGCGCGAATGGCCGTATACCTCCTCGAGCTCTATCTGCTTGAGCCATGCGCCTGCACCAAGACGCCCCGAGGTAATGTCCCGCTCGATCATGCTCGCCAGCTCGCGGGCCCGGAAGCGTGCCCCACGTTGTCCGTTGCTTGATAACTTGTTCATGCTTCTCTGTTTGCGCAAGAGCTAATATCGTGAAATGTTCGGGTCCGTTGAAAAGAATGCTCCCGATGTTTCTTGCAGGGAGCCATCCAATGTGGCGCCTGGAAACATCGGGAAAACCCAAAGATTATGGCGTCGGCGTTACATCCATATGGAAAGTCTGCTCCGAAAGCCTTTTAATTGTACCGTCGGCCTTCGCAGCGCGAATAGCCTGATCGAACATCGCTTTCAGTTGTGCGGCCCCCTTGCGGAGCCCCACCGCAGATCCGTGGCCAACAACACCGCCCTCGAAGCATGCCCCAGCCAGCACCATGTTTTCATTGCCTCGCTTCGCGGCCGTTCCCATCAGTGAATCCTGCGAACCAACCACCGCATCTACCCGGCCGGCCAGCAGGTCCAGATCACGTGCCTCAGGACTCTTGTACTGCTGCACCGAGACGCCCTTGAGGTAGGTTTTTGCAAACTCCACGGATGTACCCGCGGAGAGGGTGCCCAACACCTTCCCCGCAAGCGCAACGCTCACCTGTTCGAGGGCTTTCTTCGACGCTGACTCGTCGTTCATCGAAATTTTCCTGTTGTCCACCGGCAGCTTTTTCGCAATGTCACTGCCCTTCAACGTCCCGAACGTATAGCAGAGAGATGCGTAGGGTATCGAGAACGCAATTGCCTCCTCGCGCTTTGGCGTAACTGCGAGATCATCGATGATTGCGTCGTACTTCCCTGCGTTCAGCGCCGGAATAATGCTCTCCAGGGACTGCGCCGTAATCGTGCACTTAACGTGCATCCGGTCACAAAGATTGTGCGCCAGATCGATTTCAAAGCCCGCCAGAGTCCCATCAGCTTTTGTGTAGTTCCATGGCAGGAATCCGCCCTCGGTCACAATTCGTACCTCCTTCAGCGCGGTCTGGGTATCGGCCTGTGCAAGCGAAGGAGCGACGAAACTCGCCGATACTATTGAGAGGACGACGGTGAGCGAGTGGTATTTCATCCAGCTTTTCATTTCGTATCCTTTAAAATCATTCATTGCGCACAAGCAAAGCTAGCCGGCAAGGAAGCGCTGAAGACGGAGAGAGCCCCCTGATCCAAACATTTCGTCGGGTGTGCCTTCTTCGTTCACCGTCCCCTGATCCACAAACACCACCCGATTGGACACCTCGCGCGCAAAGCCCATCTCATGCGTGACGATGAGCATTGTGCGGCCTTCTTCAGCCAATTTCCGCATCACGCGAAGTACCTCGCCGACCAGTTCCGGATCCAGGGCCGACGTCGGTTCGTCGAACAGCATCAGTGAAGGGCGCATCGCCAGCGCGCGAGCTATGGCTACACGTTGCTGCTGTCCACCTGAAAGATGGGACGGATAGGAGTTATCCCTGTTCGTTATTCCAACCTTGTTGAGGAGTTCCCGGGCCTCTTGGATACATTCCTTCCGCGGTCGACGATGCACATGAATGGGCGCCTCGATGACATTCTCGAGCACGGTCATGTGGGACCACAGGTTGAAACCCTGAAACACCATGCCGACACTTGCACGGATACGATCGACCTGCCGATGGTCGTAATGTCTCGCACCGCCCAGCTCAGGATTCGACATCTCAATACACTCACCGCCCACGGCAATTTCCCCCGCGTCTGGCACCTCGAGCATGTTGATGCAACGTAGAAGTGTAGATTTGCCCGATCCCGACGAGCCAAGAATCGAAATGACCTCGCCTTCGCTCGCTTCGAGCGAGATGCCCCTGAGCACCTCGTGTTTTCCGTATCGCTTGCGAATGTCCGTCAGTTCAACCGCCTTCGGCAGAGGCGTGTTAGTCGTACTCATATCGTCTTTCCCTCAACAAACGAATCGGGTTGTATGACCGGAGGACGCAGGTGAGGGTTAAGGCGGCGCTCAGTCCACTGCACTCCGCGGGTCAGGAGATAGCTGATAATCAGATAGATAACGCCAGCTGAAACGTAGACTTCGACCGGGCGATACGTGTCGTTGGCAATTGAGGACGCGATACCGGTCACGTCCATCAGCGTCACCAGCGACGCCAGCGAAGTCGCTTTCACCATTGCGATGATTTCGTTTCCATACGCGGGAAGTGCCTGTCTGATTGCGATGGGTATGACGATGCGGCGCATCAGTAGAGGTCCTGACATTCCACACGCGTACGCTGCTTCCAGTTCTCCCCTGCGGACTGATCGCAATCCCCCGCGAATAATTTCGCTCGAGTAAGGAGAATCGTTGATAATCAAGGCGATGAGTGCACACCAGTGCGGCTGCCGCAGGATCGGCCATAAAAAGCTTTCCCGAATAGCATCGAATTGACTCAGGCCGTAGTAAATCATGAAGAGCAGCACCAGAAGCGGCACACTTCTGAACAGCAGTACATAGAGCCAGGCGAAGCCCCTGGCTGGCGCCCAAGGCGACATCCGCAGCAAGGCAATGCCGAACCCTAATAGTCCACCCAGCACCACGCTTAATGCAGCAAGCCCGACGGTGAGCGGAATACCCGGTAGCAGTTGGAGAAACGTCTGATAGATAAAGGACAAATCCATTACACCCTCGCTGTGAGGCCACGTGCCTGATTCCGCTCGACTCGCTGGATGGCGAGAGTCGATAGGGCGCACATTGCAAAATAGATAAGCGCCGCAGCCGCATAAAAATCAAATGGCAGCCTTGTAGACCCGGATCCGACCTGAGCCTGGCGCATGAGTTCTGCCAGACCGGTCACAGACAGCAATGACGATTCCTTCAGTGCACTGAGCCAGACGTTACCCATTGCAGGCAGCGCATGTCGCATTGTCAGCGGCGCGACGATCCTGCGGAAACGCAACCCACGTCTCATTCCGCAAGCGCGTGCAGCCTCGATCTCCCCTTTGCTAACGGCGTTGAAACCACCTCGTAAAACCTCCGTGCTCTGTGCCCCCGACGTAACGGCAATTGCAATGGTACCGGCGAGGAACCCGGGGAAATTAGCGAAGCCGGATGACCCGAACAGCGGCTGCAACCACGTCAGCACGGCGCTTCCACCAAAGTAGATGATGTAGATGATGAGCAGATCCGGTAGTCCGCGGATCACGGTCGTGTATGCGTCAGCAATGCTGGCGAGCGGCCTGCAGTTCGACACCTTCGCCCATGCGCCGAGCGTTCCGATAAGCATGCCGAACAACATTCCACATAGCGCTACCGCCAGAGTGACGGCCGCCCCGCCGAGCAAGGTCAAGCCCCAGCCGTTCGGCCCGAATCCAACGACCTGAAAGAAGTTCAACTGATTCACGATGACTATGTCCTAATAGACGTCCGAGCTTCGCCGACCTGGCGCCACCCGGGATAACGCGGGCGGCGCCAGAGGGTTACAGCAAGGCGGGGTCAAGCCCGTAGATGTCCACCGCTGCGGCCTTCGAGATTCGTTCTTCCTTGAGGTCACGAAGCACGAGTTCACGGGAGCGCCGCTTGGGGTCTCCGTAGCCGCCACCACCCGCCGCCACCATTCCAACTGCCTGGCCGGCCTGGAGGACACTGTTACGTCGCTCGAGTGGCGGCGCGTCTTTCGGCATTTCGACGCGGGCAGGCGTTCCGCCGTGCCCGCCAAAGATGCCGTATGGTGACAGGAGGCTATTGGTGCCGCCGGCAGAGATATTTGCCGTATGGTCAAGCACGCGAACCCTGCGCCTCATTGTCATCCCACCGCGGTATTCGCCGGGGCCGCCGGAGTCCTGCACAAGCTCGTAGCACTCCACACGGACCGGATGCTCCGTCTCCAGTGCTTCGATAGGCAAATTAGCCGTGTTGGTCGTATTCACCTGAACACCGTCGAGTCCATCCTTGGACGCCCGTGCGCCCATGCCACCACCCTGCATTTCGTTGTAGACGTAGAAGCGGCCGGTACGCGGATGCGTGCCACTCGTCGTTAGCAGAATCCCACCTGTTGAAGCAGCGACAACCCGTTCTGGCACGACGGGAGCCAGAGCGGCGAATATCATGTCGACCAGGCGGCCTGCAAAGTCCGTACGGCTGTAAACCGCTGCCGGTGGCGTGGAATTCAATGCACTGCCAAGCGGCGCGGAAATGTGAATCGGTCGGTGAAATCCGGAGTTCGCCGGGATATCAGGGTCCACCAACGCCTTTATGGCGAAGAATACGGTCGCCTGCAAAGCCGTGAAAACCATGTTGACCGGAGCCCGGTACTGCGGCGGTGCGTCGGGAAAATCCACATACAGCTCTTCGCCTTGCACGGTTACCCGAACCCTGAGATGAACGATGCCGTCAACCAGATTTGTATCGAAGTCGTGCTCAAATTCATACACGCCGTCTGCGATCTGAGCAATGCCGGCGCGCGTCCGTCGTTCGGTGTAGTTCAGGATCTCCACGGAAGCCTGCTCCACAACATCGCTTCCATAACGCTCGCACAAATCCTGGAAGCGCTGCACACCGAGGCGATTGGCTGCCATCTGCGCCCGAAAATCGCTCCTGCGCTCATGAGGCACCTGACAGTTGAGCAGGATGAGATCCATCACATCGTCCTGGAGCACCCCCTCCTTGTATAGCCGTACGGGCGGGATGCGAAGCCCTTCCTGAAAGATATGGGCGTGGCCGCGGTCGACGAAATCCGAGTGATGCGCCAGATTTGCGACCCAACCAACCAGCTCCTCCCTGAAAAACACCGGCTCCATCAGCACGATGTCATTTAGATGCGTGCCGCCCCCCGTGTAAGCGTCATTGCCGATGAACACGTCCCCAGGCCGGATTGTCGACATGTCGTGGTGCTCGAGTACATACCCGGCGATACCAAGGAGCGACCCCAGGTGAATGGGGATATGCTCGGCCTGGGCAATCGTATGGCCAGCCCTGTCAAACAGTGCCGTGGAACAATCCTGCCGCTCCTTGATGTTGGTCGAATAGGCTGCACGAATGACTGCCTTGCCCATCTCCTCGGCAATAGTAGATAACGCGCTGCCGATCACCGCGACAGTGATCGGGTCGAGCTTCGAAGTTTGAACGTTGGCCGACGTGGCGACGGCCGACTCGCTGCTGTTCATGCGCGCTCCTCGATGATCAGGTTGAGGAAAGAATCGACGCGTGCGGTCTGGCCCGGTAGAACCAGGGTCGTCGAGTCCATCTGATTGATAATTGCCGGGCCGTCGACAGTGTGTCCAGGTCCGAGTTTTTCGCGGTCGTACAGCGGGCAATCAGTCACGCCACCCGCCTCGGGGATCCATACTTCGCGTGTACCGACGATTGCATCGGCTGCCTGCGTAACAGCGTCCGGCTGTGGCCGGAACTCGGCCTTCTTGACGCGGCCGACAGCACTGACCCGCAAGGTCGTGACATGAACGGCTTCGTTGCTCGCAACATAACCATAGGCGAGCTGGTGAGCATCCTCGAACAATTTTCGAAGCTGTTCGATTGCCTGCCTGTCGAATTTGCCGCCGGGGCAAGGCACGGTCAGTTCGAATCCCTGACCGCCGTAACGCATATCCAGCGAGCGCGCGACGACCCTGCGCTCCTCCTCAATTTCCTCTTCCTCAAACCACTGCGAGATCTGTTGCTCCAGTTCGTCGAAGCCTTGCTGAAGACTTGCGCAACTCGCAACGTCGAGCGGCAGAAGGCGGCTCAACGACGTGGAAGTGCGCAGGTCGGTCAAGAGGAGACCAAGTGCACACATGATGCCGGGGAACTTCGGGATTACGATCTTTGGCATGTCAAGCGCGCGAGCGAGTCTTGACGCGTGAATCGGGCCTGCCCCGCCAAATCCAAACATCACGTAGTCCCGGGGGTCGTGACCTCGCTCAACTGAAACGACACGGATCGCTTTTGCCATGTTGGCAATGACCACGCTGATGATGCCTTGCGCGGTCTCCATCACGCCAAGTCCAAGACGCTCGCCCAGCTTCGCGATGGATTCCTTTGCCTTAGCCTGGTTGACTGGCAACCGGCCGTTCAGCAGCGCAACCGGATTCAGAACTTGAAGGACGACGTTTGCATCCGTAACCGTGGGTTCATCGTTGTTGCCACGCTCGAAGCAGATAGGCCCCGGATCGGCAGCCGCGCTCCGAGGTCCGACCTTCAGCAGTCCTCCAGCGTCAACGTAAGCAATGGAACCGCCGCCCGCGCCAACCGTATGAATGTCGAGCATCGGAAGCTTGAGCGGATGTCCATGCACGACAGCCTGATTCGACATGATCGGCGCACAGTGCTTGATAAGAGAGACATCCGTCGACGTCCCCCCCATATCAAACGTAATCAGGCTCGGGAATCCCGCGGATTCCGCGATGGCGAGCGTGCCCATCACCCCCGCAGCCGGCCCTGAAAGTACAGTACGTGCCGGGAAGCGCTGCGCCGACTCGGACGAAATGATGCCGCCGTTCGACTGCGTGAGGTGCACCGGCGAATTAACACCAATCTCGTCCAGACGCGGCTTGAGCCGCTGTAGATAGTTCTTGATGATCGGCCCGAGGTAGGCGTTCACGACCGTCGTGGAAAACCGCTCATACTCACGGAACTCGCGCGCTACCTCGTGCGAGACACTGACGTACGCGCCGGGAACCTCTTCCTCGACAATACGTCTCGCCCGCAGCTCGTGCTCGGGATTCACGTAGCTGAACAGGAAACATACTGCGATCGAGCGGATGCCTTCGCCTCCGAGCTTTCGTGCGGCCGCGCGAACGGCGTCTTCGTCGAGTTGCGTAAGAGCAGTGCCATCAAAAAGCATGCGTTCTGGGACCTCAAGGCGCCGGTCCCGCGAAACGATGGGCTTTGGCTTTTCGGTCTGCAGGTCATAAAGCGCGTCGCGCTTTTGCCGACGCAGTTCCAGCACATCGCGAAATCCCAACGTCGTGATAAGGCCAGTCTCCGCCCCCCGGCCGACGATGAGCGCATTCGTTGCAACGGTCGTACCGTGACCAAAGTAGTGCACCTCGGTCTCGCGCCCTGACAGCCGGGATACTTCGTGCAGTCCCTGCTCGACCGCATTGGCGATGCCAAGCGAGGGGTCCTGCGGGGTGCTACTCACCTTCCAGACAAAGATGTCACCCTTGGCTTCATCAAACATGCAGATGTCAGTGAAAGTGCCACCTGAATCGACGCCCACCCGAAGGCGCAGGCGGTCCTCAATCGTGCTGAGCATGAATAGTGCGCTCCATAAAGATTACATGAAACTGACAGTCAACAAATGGCGTCCAAATTGGCGCCATTATTGGTTCAAAAAAATCCGCTATTCCCGCGATAACCTGCGCCCATTTTCCTGGAGCGCCACGGGCGCATGCGTTTCCGTCAAGCATCCGCGGCTTGGTGTTTTTCGCAATCAGGTCTTGCCCTTCCATCGCCTATTCCTCCTTGCTTCGCTGGTTCCGGTCCGTTTGTCGGGCGCCGCCAACAATCGACGTGGTTGTTGGAATTTCGTAACTGTTCTCGTCCTGAAGTCATGCCCGTTGTTGAACGCGCCTTTAGTGTCACGCGCCGCTGTGCTGCAGAAGTGCCGCTGGCGGAGAAACAGAACGGGCGAGCAAACTCTCTTCATACGAATGTCGGTCCCCTCAGCGAACGTCGCAATCTGACAGTCAGCTTTTTCCGGTCCGGTCATAGAATAATAACTTTCTAAAAGCAAATATAAGAATATCTTTATTCATTCGCGATCGAAAGAGCGTTAACCCTGATCGCAGGGGCCGTCGCGTCGTTCACTGAACTGCCGTCCGTGCATTTTCAGAAGCAGTGCCCGCTGGCCCCTGTGCCTTCCGCCCCTCCCTTGCCAGCAGGTACCGCCTGCGCCGCAGCATCTCGTTGGAAGGGGAAGCGGCGGCACCGCTCCAGGCGGCGACCGTTCCCTTGCGGAATCGCCGAGACGGTGAGGCTTGATCGGATGATTGAACGCGACGCAAAGGCCAAGACTTGCGAATCGGATTGATCGTATTTGCACGAGTGAGGCGAAAAAAGTCACCACTTGTGCCGAGCGAGATAGGGCGCGGAGCATGAGTGTCGCTTCTTGGACGCGTTGCCACGCTCGTAGATCTCCCGTTCAGATCTCGCACCGCACCGCCGCATCATAGGCTGCCAGGGCGAAACGATTTGTCGTCACGCCGTTTGCGGAAAAATCTGCGCTGACCGCGTCTCCAACGGCGCGAAGAAGTTCGCCCTGTCAAGCCATGACCGAGAAGTGCTCCTAGTGCAGAAGGCCGAGCGGTGACCGCCGAGACGCTTGACAAGCGCTCGATTCTCCGCAGGTTATGACTATCACATTTGGCGATCAGTCGACGCCCGGATGCAGGTAGGCTGCCGACCAATTGCCCTACTTAGAAGGTGCCGAAGATCTTGACGTCGTCGTCGACTTCGAGCGACTCCGGCGTGCATCGAATTAATGTTCGCCCTCTACCTCTTCGTCCGAACTCTGTCAGGTGGATCAGTGGCCGCACTTGCCAATCATTGGATCGACGATCTGCGCGGGCAAGCCCACGGCTCTATGCAACTATTGATCTTTCCATAAATCATGACATCACCACAACGTTGCCTGAATCCAGCACGCGGCGATAATCGACGGCTGGCGCTGAGCGCTCTTGAGCTTGTTGCGGGAGATGGTTTGCAACTCGTTGAGGTTGTCGGAGTAGAAGTTTGCTATCGCGTGGCGCTTCAGCCATGCCCACAGGTATTCGACGGGATTGAGTTCCGGAGAGTACGGCGGCAGGAAGGCCATGTGAATGTGTCCATCGAGGAAATCCAGATATTCGCGGACCATTGCAGCGCGATGTGGCCTGGCACCATCCCAGATGATCAGCAGCGGTTGCTTCAGATGCGCTTTGAGCGCCTTGAGAAATTCGACCACCTGTTCTTTCCTGACGCTGCCTTCGTACAGCCGAAACAGATAGTTCGTGTGACTGAGGCCGGCGTTCGCCGAGACATGGTTCCAGTTGAAATGAAACTGGATGACTGGCGTTTGCCCCTTTAGCGCCCAGGTACGAACCCGCGTGGGGCGCTCGCTGATGCCGGTCTCGTCGATAAAGACAATCAATCGCCCTTCGCGCTGGGCTTTTTTTAAGCGCAGGCCAAGTGTGCCGCTTCCAGTGGCGTACAGCTTGCTCGTCGCGCTCGATCGCACGCCACTGGGGTTTTTGCGCGCTGAAACCCAGCGTCCCAAGCAGGAGCCAAACCTGCGTTCGGCTAAACTCGACGCCATACATGCGCTTGATGAGCATACCGACGCGCTTGAGCGTCCATAGTTCGGTACCAAAGCCATGCCCGGTCGGGCTCTGCAGTAGCACGCGTCGCAGTTGCGCCAATTGCTCCCCATCGACCCTGGCGGGGCGGCCCCGACCTGGCACCGCCCGTAGCGCATCAATTCCGCCTTCATTAAGCAGACCCTTCCACGTGTACACCGTTTGTCGGGCTACCTCGACGGCCAACGCCACCTCCGCTGGCCGCTTGCCCGCCAGCAGCATCCGACCCGCTCGCAAGCGTTTCTTCGTTGCATCGTCTAACGGCTTCTTCGCCACGGCACGCATCTCCAATCATTCCACCTGAGATATAACGCACCAGAATCGAATCGGTTGTCATGTTTTTTGTAAATCTCACTAGTTCGTCGACATGTACGCGGCCAAGTACTCGAAGGCTGTCGAGAAGCTCACGAAGGATCGAGGCGGACTGCTCGCGTTCTACGATGTCCCTGCCGAGCACTGGCAACGTATGCGAACCACGAATCCGATCGAATCGACGCTTGCAACAGTACGCCATCGCCCAAACCGCACGCGCAACTGTCGCACTCGACCTTGCTCGGGATGGCGTTCAAGCTGAGTGAAGCGGGCGAGCGGATCTGTAGGAAGACCCACGGAGCCGAAAAAATCGATCAGCTTCTGAAGGGCGTCCCCTTTAAGGACGGAACTCCGGTGATTGAAAGCACACCGGCTCCTCAAGCGGTGGCTGCCTGATCATGTCGCGCCCCGTGTACGCCAATGTTGATTAGGATTCCTGAAATGGTCCATAAATCAACGACAGCCCCCGGATGAAACGCCCCAGGGTTACCCACGAGTTGGATCATTCGTTGTGCCGGGAGATGCGATATATCTCGGTGACTTCGTGAATGCAAGGAAATCACGCCACATAACTGTGGTGCGGGGCGGGAGATCGGCCCAACGGTTTAGGTAACCGTCGAGATAGGCGATGCAGAGCACGATCTGCTCCAATGACGGCACGTTGTCTGGTGGTCTGGTCGTGCGATGCACGCGGCAATACAAAGCCTGCGATTCGTTGGGTTGCGTCACTACCTCGCAAGGGCCGTGGCCATCATGTTCGCGTCTACTGCCTCCGTGAAAAAATGCCGGCGACGAGCGGCGTGATCACGGCGACCGGAAGAGTCGACGCAAAGCATCGCGTCGGCGAGTCGCAATGCTCCGTCAACTCGCGCGCGCTTCCCTCGGGACCGGCTGAACCAGGCTCCGCCGCGCCGCTTCCATGACCAGTGCGCTGATCGTCGCGAGCGGCTCGGGCTCCTGCTCCCAGTGATGCCAGTAAAGATCGATCATCAGGTCGTGCCCGGGGGCGAGCGCCACGAGTCTGCCGCCACTGATCAGCGGCCCGGCCTGCATGGCGGGGACCAGCCCGTAACCGAGGTCGTCCAGGATCGCATTGAGCAGCGCCGCCGGCGAAGGAAAATAGTGCCTGGGGTACCTGCCGACCGTCACACCGAAATGCAACCCGAAAAACTCATCGTGCAGGGCGTCCTTCCGGTCAAACAGGATTGCTGTGGCCTCGAGCACGCCCGGCAAGGTCAGACCACCGGCGAAATGTTCGCGCGCGAACCCGGGGGTGGCCACACACTGATAGCGCATCTGTCCGACCGGTTCCGCCACGAAACGATCAACGACCGGTTTCGGTTGCGTGGACAGAAAGCCTTTGACGTCGCCGCGCGCCAGTGCCTCAAGCGTGTGGTCCTGATCGTCCACGACGATCTCGAGCACCACATGGTGTTGCGCCAGCTCACGCGTGACCGGCTCAAACCAGGTGGCAAGCGAATCGGCGTTGACGGCAAGGGCCAGCGCTGTCGTGGCCGCCCTCCCCGGCATGACACGCCGAAGCAGGTCATCCTCCTGAAGCCGGACAGTCATGAAATGACGAAACACGTCTTCGCCCGCTTTCGTTAGCATCACCGTCGGTTCGCGGACCAGGAGTAGCGCCCCGATCGACTGTTCGAGCCGCTTCACGCGGCGCGTCGCTGCAGCAGAAGATATGTTCAGCGCAACCGCCGCCTGCGTGAAACTGCGATATTCGACCACCGCGGCAAACGTCTCCAGTTCGATCATGTTCAACGTCGTGCTCACTTTCACCCTCACTCCTCGCTCTTCGATAGCGCATCTGACGCGGGAACATCAATGCCAAGAAGCCGTTGTGCAACGAGGTGTTAATGTGCCCTTTTGTCCAGTCGCCGGTCGCCAAGACCAGCGCCTTTGACAAGAAACACTCGTGCCGGAAACTTTGTCTCCGATCTCATCGGTAGGGAAGACATGGCAGTCCGCTACGTGCTACCGGCTTCATCATTCTCGGATGAGGGGCTCAAAGCCTGATCCATCAGCCCGCTTGGCCCCGCTCCCCCAACAGAATTGCGTGCAGGATGACGTTTGGATTGCGTGCGGAGCGCCCACGATCACAACGCTCTCTCCGTTGAAACAGGTGAGCCACCAGGCTCCACTGTTCATCGGTAACAGGACACTGAAGCAAAGCGAATCCCCCGGATAACAAACCGCGTGCACGCCATCCTCCGGCCGTGCCTGACATCCGATCCTCCCCGGAACCCATCTTCACAACAACGCGGTAAACGGGTACGCGCATATCGATACTTCAGCCGCCGATTCTGACAATAGTCGGCTCTGCGGTAACACCCTCGCGGAACAGCAGCGGTGAAGGCCCGTTTCATCAACGTTTCTCAGCAATGTTTGACGCAGAAGGACTTGAATAGAGATAGCCCTGAAGGCACGTCGCCCCGCACTCCCGCGCCTGTTGCGCGTCGTCCTCAGTCTCGATGCCTTCGACGATGACGCTCGCCGCGTAAGTCTTCGCGAACTGGACAAGCGGACGCAGACCCAGGGGACTTTCGGTGCGGCCTTCCTGTCGGAGGCAACGCAGATCGATCTTGACGATATCGACGCCAAGCCCGATCAGGGCAATCAGATTGTTGTGGCCTTTCCCCAGGTCATCCAGTGCGATCTGGCAGCCGAGAGCCTGGAACGTCTTGACGAAGTTCCGTGCCTCTGTCGTCGAAGTGAATGCGGACGTTTCCGTAATCTCGATCGTCAGCCTCGAAGCAAGGCATCTGTCTGCATGCAACTGTGAGACGATGGAGGCCCACCATGCATCGAGTATGGCGCTATGCGCGGACACATTACATCCGAGTCGCAGCGCAGGATTGCGGCGCAATGCGGCGATCGTCGCGTCGACGACCCATTCGTCAAGCCGCCTCACCATTCCCAGGCGCTCAATGGCCCCCACGAGACTACCGATACGGATGCGCTGGCCGTTTCTCATCTCGCAAAGCAGTAGCTCGTAATACGTCACATCCTGCGAATCGCCCGCCGCGCAGACGGGTTCCCGATCGAAATCGAGCCTGTTCTCCTCCAGTGCCGCGAAGACACTAGCGGCTACCACCATATCGGCCCTGTAACGCTCACACCAGTGATGGCCCACAGTCGCCAGGTTTGACGCATCGATGAAATCCTGAAATGGTTGATACCCGGAGCGCATCGCTGACGCGCGTACCACAGGCATGATGGCCGCGTCTCCCAGTGGTACGGCGTGCGCGCCAAGTACCTTGACTACCCGATGCTCGATGATGGCCCCGCAAAACTGCTTCGATGCGTCGCCCTTGTAGGACAGGTAGGACAGGCCGAAGATAAAAACGATATGCGCACCGGTTGTTGCAACGGTAGCCCTCCCTGATCGTGAGAGCTCCCGGGCCCGCTCATAGACGGCATGCCGCACGCCAAGTGCAGTCGTCTCGCCATACACCTGCTCGATCTCGTGCAGATTTGCGATCGTCGCGACGACGCAGACCTCCCCGACCGATCCGGCAGGCTCCGCCTGCGCGTCGGTCCGAGCGGGCCTCGACCCCTGGTAAGAACGTGGACGATCTTCCGTCTGTCGCTGATCATCGAAACTCTCCTTCCACGCTTCGCACTTACTATCATCGCCCTCCCGCCCGGCAGGCCGAATCGACGCGGATCTGAGCAGCTCGTGAGCAGGATTTTTGGATGCCATAATCACCTCGGTATGCTAAACGTCCACACGTACTTTTTACTGCACGCCGCGCCTGGCGCGGAACAGGCATTCACCGGTTCCCGGCCGGCACGAGTTCGATGATCGCAGCGAACTCGCCACGCAACCACGAATCAGAACGTGGCAAAACTGAGCACCATCAACGACGTTCACCCACAGCACGCGATGAAAGTGCCTGGCGCAGTGTCGGTGGCGCCCACCGTGCTCCGGATGTTCCGCCTAACGCTTGTTTTCACCCTCAGTCTCGGACATGCAAAATCTCAGCGATGCGCATGGTAGGCCTCTCTGGATCGGGTGGAAAAACGCACCAAGTGCCATCACGATGACGAAAAAAGAACATTGCAATAGTGTTGGCCGCGCACACTGACTCGACGCAAACATAGCGACCGTTCTTCGATCGCCCGAACCGACTAACCCTAACTCGGCCCTCAGGGTTCGGGGCCATCCAATCCTCAACCATTGATCTAAGCGACGTCGCCGCAGTGGCCATTATTTCCCCTCCTGATGTGAACACCGCACTGCTCGGGACGATATGAACTGCCAATCACTAGGCGTGTCTTCCCTGGTCGGTGTGTCCAGATTTTTGAGCGCTCAATCGCCATAGACAGCTCGCGTAAGCGGTACGCAAGCGCGTCGCACGCGAGGATCTCCAGCGGCGGCGCAACCCGCGCTGCGCGCGCTTCGTTGTATGCGTACGGGCGCGTCTCTTCCATGAGGTGATCTGCGACAGTTCGAGCTGCACGGCCTGCACTCCGGTGTCGAGCAGCGCGCGATAAGCGGTCGCTGCGTCTATCTGGCCCGGGTGGCCGCGCAGTTCGTAGACGCGTGCCTCGAAGGGCTTCACCGAGCCGGCTGCCGCATCGATCGACAGCGCGCCCGCGACGACCGTGGTACGGCACGGTTCTTCGATCGCGAACATGTTGTCGAGCGCCAGCGCCGCCGAGGCCTGCGTGCCGTTCAGCAGAGCGACGCCCGCGACACGCAGACCGTCGGTCGCCCGATGCGCCGACGGAGCCCTTCACTGGGATCAGCGGCAGCACGTTGGGGTTGAACAGCTTGATCAGCGCGTCCATCACCTCACGGCAGATGCCCGAGTGGCCGCGGCTCGACAGCTTCAGCGCCATCAAAAGGCTCTCCGACAAGCGCGGCATCGGCTCGCCGACGCCGCACGCGTGCGACAGCACCAAGTCCTTCTGCAGCAGTTCGAGCTGGTCGGGCGGGATGCGCGTGCTGGCTCGGCGGCCGAAACCGGTGTGGATGCCGTACGCCGGCTCGCGCTTCGCGGCGATGTCGGCGACGGCCCTCGCGCCTACATCAATCGCAACCGAACTACCAGAGTCGAGTTGCAGTGAGACTTTGTCGCGCGCGATGTCACGCAGTTGAGCAAAGGTCACCTTTCCCGGAGTCAGTTGCATCATGCTCACCAAGAATTAAATGCTTCATACTATACATGGATGAAACTATTCATTCAAGCCCTTCAAAGAGCAGCGACTGAGCCCGGTGCTGCAGACAGGCGGCGAGGCTTGTCGCCGCCTGCAAGCTCATACATCCAACGTAACAGGCACTGGTAGCAAGCGTAAGCGACCAGCAAAGCCGTCTTGACGGATTGGGCAAGGGTGTGTTCACACCATCTACTAACCAGTGCATAAGTAAGCGAACATAAATCGACGCCGTGATCTAAGCTTTAAGGGATTTAGGGAGAGGCGAGATGCGAGAGGACGACGGCCGGCAGCTTTCACATGCAACGCTTGAAGAGATCCGTATTCGGGCGGTCAAGCGCATCGAAGCTGGCGAGTCGCCGGAGGACGTGATCCGCACGCTCGGATTCTCGAGGGCGCGTATTTACGAGTGGTTGGCGGCCTGGCGTGACGGGGGATCGAGGCTTACGAGCCAAGGCAATCCCTGGTCGGCCGATGAAGCTCTCGTCCGAGGCTATCCGCTTCGTCTATCAGACGGTCACAACGAAGAACCCCATGCAGATGAAGTTCGAGTTTGCATTGTGGACGCGAGACATGGTGCGGGAGTTGATTCGCGAACATTTCAACGTCAGGCTCTCCGAGGTGTCGGTCGGTCGACTGCTGCGCAAGCTCGGGCTTTCACCCCAGCGGCCGCTTGCGCGTGCTTACCAACGCGACCCCCAACTGGTCGGGTCATGGATGCGGGACGAATATCCGGCCATTGCCGGGCAGGCCAAACGCTGCGGGGCACAGATCTTCTTCGTCGACGAATCGACGGTGCGATCGGACTATCACAGCGGCACGACCTGGGCACCGGTCGGTCAAACACCGGTAGTCGAAGTCACTGGCGCGCGCTTCGAGGTGTGCGATTCACAGACATTGTTTCACTTTCTTGAAGATCGCTTTGCAGTCCTGCTTGAGTTCGTGCCTCCGGTAGGAGACACGAACTCAAGCAGCCGCCGACGATGTTCGGCAAGGGTCCTGTCGATTCGCCATTCGCGGTGCCGGATTCGCTCTTTCGACTCGTCGTAGACGCTTTCAACCTGCTCCACGAGAGGTGTATTTTCGCCCACTTCTGCGATGCGATCGACCGGAGTATTACCGCCGAGTGAGCCGTGCGGACTGCGCCAGTTGTAGTCGAACTGCCACTCCTCAATTCGCTGTTCAATCTCTTTCTCGGTTGGGCCATGGTGGGACCAGAACTCGTTCAGGTCAGTAAGCTGGGAACGCTCGACCTTGCCATTGAGATGTGGAGAGCGCGGCGGGATTGGCCGGAATTTGATGCACTCGCTCATCAAGCGACGCTGCACTGATTCGGCGAAGAACTCGCCGCCCTGTCAGTCTGGATATGCTGGATCGGAAACGGCATCTCCTCAATGAGCCGATCAAGAAAAAGCAACGTATTTCGGGCGTTTCTGCGCGGGTAGACACCCAGTACGCGGAAGCGCGAGCAGTCATCGATGGCCGTATATTGATAGACGCTTCGGGCGATTTTCATCGTGTCCATTTGGACCCGATCCCCCGGAACCGGGCGGCTATAGCGTCTGGGATGTGCCGGTCGCCTGAAACGCACTAACGGCTTCACAGATGACTTGCTAAGCACCTTCTGAATTGTTGCGAGGGATAGTTCTCGTTGTTCGTGGAGCCGCAGCTCGTTCTGGATCCGGCGTGCCCCCTTGTGTTCGGAACGCAGCCGGAGAATCGTTGCCCGATCAGCCTCGAAAACCTTCCGGTTTGGACTGTTAAGAGGGCGACGACTTTGAGAGCGAAGACCTTCTTCTCCAGTATCCCGATAGCGCCGTAGCCACTTGCGAAGTGTCGGTCTCGAGATGCCGCACCGAGCGCATACGAGACCGGCATTGCCGGTCTCGTGATACATCAGCACCCAACGTAATCGAGTCGCAATCTCTCGGTCCATCGCCTCATTTTAGTTGAAACGATGTGTGTGAATCACACACTTTGAGGTGAACCTGATCTCAGCGATCAGCCCGCGTGGTCAACTTCGTTTCATGTATTTCGAAGGCAGCTTCACGATCCCCGTGTACGTCGACTTCGTCAAACGGCTGATGCTCACCGCCAATGCGTCTGTCTTCCTGATTGCCGATCGCCATCCGGTACATCGTTGCAAAGCGATCCGGCAGGTTGCCGCAGAATCGAATGGGCGCCTTTGTCTGTTCTTCCTTCCTGCTTACTCGCCCGATCTGAACCCGGACGAGTTGGTACGGGTTATCTCAAACATCACAGGATCGGCAAGCTTGCCATCAACGGTCCGGAGCATCTCAAGCAGCGTGTCCGAGCAGTTCTGCGCTCGTTGCAGAAGATTCCGGCCTTGGTCCGATCCATGTTTCAACATCCGTCAATCCGCTACGCGGCTTGACCCATGTCCGGTTACTTTGTTTCGGCTTAATAACATCGGGGAAACGACCCCACCTTGAGGCGTTCCCTGCTCACTTTCCAGCCGCTTACCGTGCTCTCGGATTGAGCCCGCATATCTACTCGGAGGAGGAGATCGACGCGTTGTTGGATACTGCGCGACGACTTCCGCCCGCCGGTAGCCTGCGTCCAGTTACCTGTGAAACCGTCTTCGGTCTGCTTGCGGCCACGGGTGTGCGTATCTAGTGTCTTGAGTTAAAAATTCATTGAATGATGCCGATCACGTACTAAAGTGTCCTGTGTGGCACTTGATACGAGGAGGCGACGATGAGCGGACGGCCCAAAGGGGAACTCGTGCTGAGCGAATCGGAGCGCGAAGAACTGCAAGCGCTGTCGATGCGACGCAAGACCGCACAGGCCCTGGCATTGCGGGCGCGCATCGTGCTGGCCTGTGCCGATGGCATGGACAACAGGACAGTTGCGGCGAAACAGCGGGTCACTCAGCAGACGGTTTCGAAGTGGCGGGCGCGGTTCGTGATTCATCGTCTGGACGGACTGCTCGATGCACCTCGGCCCGGCGCGCCGAGGACGATTGATGACGCGCGCGTCGATGCGGTTATCGCGAAGACGCTCGAGTCCGTGCCTCCCGGAGCGACTCACTGGAGCACGCGCACAATGGCTCGCGAGATGAAATTGTCGCAAACGGCGGTCACGCGGATCTGGCGTGCTTTTGGATTGCAGCCGCATCGGCAGGAAACGTTCAAGCTCTCCAGCGATCCGATGTTCGTCAACAAGGTGCGAGATATCGTCGGGCTTCACCTGGCCCCGCCGCTCAAGGCCATGGTGCTGTGTGTGGACGAGAAGAGCCAGATCCAGGCGCTCGATCGCACCCAACCCATGTTGCCGTTGGCACCGGCATCCCTGAGCGACGCACCCACGATTACATGTGCCACGGCACGACCACCCTGTTCGCGGCGCTGGACATCGCTACTGGTGAAGTGATCGGCGAGGTACATCGGCGCCATCGCAGCAGCGAATTCGTGCGCTTTCTACGCACTATCGAAGCCAGCGTGCCGCCTCACCTCGACGTGCATCTGGTGATGGATAACTATGGCACGCGCAAAACGTCCTCGATCAAAGCCTGGTTTGCCCGTCATCCCCGCTTCCATGTTCACTTCACGCCCACCTCGGCGTCGTGGCTTAACCAGGTCGAACGCTGGTTCGCTGCGCTCACTGAAAAATACCTTCGACGCGGTAGGCATCGCTCGACCCGTCAACTCGAAGACGCAATCCGCCATTACCTGGACGTCTATAACGCCAGTCCCCAACCGTTTGTCTGGAGCAAGTCGGCTGATGAGATCCTGGCCAGCCTGGAACGGTTTTGTGTGCGGGTCCGGAAAGCTGCGGCAGGAGCATCATGAATATCAATACCGATGCAATTGATGAGGTCGCCCTGGCACTTCTCTACCTGACCCTGCATGACCGATACCGCGCGTGGAAGGGTTTCGACTGGGATGTGCTGAACCGGCTCTACGAACGGGGCTTCATCGAAGACCCAGTCAACAAGACGAAGTCCGTGATCTTTACCGAAGAAGGATTGCGCGAGTCCGAACGGCTCTTTAATCAGCACTTCGTCATTCAAGGAAGACCGGGAAATTGATTCAACGAACTTCTAACTCACGACACTAGGAAGCGTTGGCCTTTCGGCGCTCGGACGTGGACTTGGAACGTGGCCTGCTCACGATCCGTCAGAGCAAGTTTCGGAACTATGCCGCGTTCGAGGCAATGCCGATCAGGCTGGGACGCGGACCGCAAAGTGCCGGCAATGAGCCTAGCAGGACGATGTTCACGAGTCGTCCGGATCGGCATAGCTTCGATGGCTAAAGACCTTTAAGAAACGTTGCGAGCTTACTATCAGGTCGGTATCGTACGGGCTTGCCATCATGTGGCGCATTGGCGAGAATTTTCTCCTTCAACTCCAGACTGGCGTCCAGGTACATCTGGGTTGTCTGGGGGATTCATGGCCCAACCACATGGCAATGTTGAATGGATCCACGCCGCCTTGCAGTAATTACATGGCTGCCGTATGCCGATTATATCGTTGGGTAGATTATCGGCACGCGACTGCCATGCACCTGCTTCAGGCTGGCGTTGACCTCACGGTCATTGCGCTGTCGCTGGGTACGAGAACCCAGCGACCATGCACATGTACATAGAGGCAGACCTGGCCATGAAGGAAAAAGCCCTCAGTACGCTTCAATTGCTCCACAGCAGGCAGCGGTGCTACCGGCCCACCGACCGCGTGCCGCAGTTTCTCGAGGGCTTGTGATTTATGCTCGGCCACGTGAACTGACCCGATCGGTGAGCCCTGCAATGCTCACGAATTCAAAAGCGCGCGCGGCACGGTCCCGTACATCGATTCATATCGGCACCCACGCCGCACACTCCGTTGTCCTCAACGACAAACCGTGCATAATTGCGGGGCGTCCATAATACGTCTCCTCGATGACCACCAGTTCTTCGCGATGCGGCGCCATTGCGGCGCGGATCTGCAACGCGTCGTTGGGCAACCGCGTCTGATAGACGATGTGGTCCACCTCATCGCTGACCACGACCACACCGTTGTTCGAGTGCAGGTCAATTCCGCTAAACTTTTTCATGCCGGCCTCCTGTGCGTCACGTCGGTGTCGCAACCCTGACTCTACCCCAGCCGTCCTACCGGAACGGCGCGAGGCCGGCTATATGATTATCGGAGCCTCACCAGCCGCACGGCGCCAGTGCTTGATCAAACAAAGAAGTCAGACGCCTGCCGCCGCGGCGAAGTCGCGCTGGGCGCGCCGTCGGGCCAAGGACTACGAGTTGCTTCGCCTGCGGTAGACAGAGATATGACGTTGGGATTGTTCGGTAAACGCACCCCTCGACCAGTCTCCCCATCGATCCGCTAGCTCCAGTCCTACGCATTCGGCCATGGTATCGAGTTCCTGGTGATAGACATAGCGACGGCGTTGCGGCAAACGCCTGACCGAGGTACCAGAAAACCAGAGGAGAGTTGAAACTAGGTTCTGGTTTAGCGAATCGTGAACAGCCACATTTACGATTGTATTTTCATGATTCACTAGCCGCGCCGATGTAGTTTTCTGCCCGCCGACAAAAGGATTCCAGCCTGGTACGTCCACTTCTATTACCAGAACCCCTTCATTATCTAGGGCCTCCGCAGCAGCTCGGAGGCAAGCTATTTGCGCTTCGCGCGTCGAGAGCAACGTGAACGTGCAGTAAACGCAGTAAACGACACTGTAACGTTGCTGTGATTTGAATCCGGCAATATCACCTTGCCAAGTCTTGACTATACCGCTGCGTTTCGCGACAAGCTCTAGCATACTGTCCGAATTGTCGATACCTTCGACCTTGACGCCGCGCTCGCTCAGAGGTACCGCCACGCGTCCGTCGCCAATACCAAGTTCAAGCGCATTTCGGCCGCTGCAATATCGCTCAAGAAAGGCGACAGTCTGGTCAACCTCAGCGACTTTGCCTCGCAGAGTGGTGTACTCCTCATAGATCGGCGCATAAATCTCGCCATAAATCAACTCGTCAGACATGTCCTGCTCTCCTTTCCATCAAATTCAGCAATTTGCCTGGTTTAACTCCATCCCCTTTTCGAAGGGGCAAGCGCCCGGCGACATGGTCAATAGGGCTTCGAACGCGCTGTTGCTTGGTACCCTCGCCGTTCACACGCAAGACCGGTGCCAACCAGAAGAAGCGTGCTACTTCAGACACACTGGCAGTCTGGTCTTATTCGGACTGTCGGCTGTGTCAGACTTTTGTCGGACATTATTGACAAGAAGCGGATTGAGAGCTAACCCGCGTCTCAGTTCATGGCCGTGTAGCTCCGTCATTCGAATTCCACCCTCCCAGATCCGGGCGAGCGGGATTACCAGCACTCGACCCTTCGCGACAGTGGCCTGCGTCATATCTGCCTTTGTCCAACTCGGCGTGTATTAGCCTGGACTGCACGTAACCGCAGTCGCAAACCGGTCTCGACGCCTCGGGCGATGTCCAGTGCCTTCGCCGAGAGCATGACCGTTTGCATCACGGTCATCCCCCGCCGTTGGTGTTCAGTCACAACATCGTCGTCGACTCCGCGACATGTTCGACAGTCAGCCACTCGCCTGTCGCATGCCGTGCGCGAAGATGCGAAGCAATGTGATAGGCAAGCAGTTCAGCGCGAGCGCGCAAGTCCATGTTCAGCGGGTTGCTCATCACAATGGCGATCCTCCGTCGCGGCATTGTAGTCGTAGTCGGCCACCACCGGCCGTACGCACCATTGCAAACGGGAAGGCCGTTCCGTTGGGAACGCGTGAAGCGCGGAACTCGGAGCCGTGCGCCTGAGCTATCCTTCCGCCGCCTATCGTCGCGTCACTTCCGGAGCACAAAGATGGAAGTATCCAGCGCCAGATAGGAGCGCCGCCTGGCTAGTATCGGCATCCGTCGCTACCAGCGACGGGTCAGCACGCGTTTTCGGGCGGGGCTCGCCATTCTGGCGGGCCGCTTCCCCGGTTCACTCAGGATCGTGAAGAAAACGTCCGCGTTATCCGCTGACACGACGCACACCACGAAAGACAACTCATTGCGCAGTTGACGCGGCTGTGTCGGAGGCACCCTTTGCGGCATGCGAGTATGCCGGTTCGTCGATTTGGCGCCTTTTGAGGTGGATGTCGAACCACCTGTCCCACCAACGTTGGGCGCGCTCATTCCTGCACAGCCATGGCACGCACCATTCGCACCACTAATGCCAGCCCGCGGCGCTTACACTGGTGCCACCGCCGCCCGCGCCCTAGGCGAATGAGGTAGTGACCAACGCCGGCACCCATACCGAGCGACGCACTGCTCTCTTTATCGTCTTCATGATTGCGTCCTTCAGTAAGACGACCGCCGGATATCCCTGTGCGCAGGCCGGCGTCCATGACGAGGATTTTCGGATATCGCCCAGCGGCAAATCCTCTACGCTGCGCGTCGATGACCAGTACGGGTCGCGGCTGTAGTCCTGATGGACCGTGGTACCCGACGTCGCATCTGCCATTGAAGGCCGGTGGTCCTTGTCAAAGCCCGGGTCGTTCTTGATGCGTTATGCATCGATGCTGACACGAAAACACTTCGCGTCCTTATCCAACGTGAGTGCGTTCCACGGTATCGCATGCAGGATGGCGCCCATGCCAAGAAAGCCGCCTTCGGACAGCACTGTATATGCAACCCTGCCGCTGCGCACGTTGAACATGATGTCCGAAATCTGCCCGACGTCTTCCCCGTCCGATGAAAAGACCGGCTCGTCTAATGGCTCATGGGCTGTTGCATTTGTTGCGACTGTCCGGTTTGCGACGCGATACATTCGACACACCGCCCGGCGCCCCGCCGAACTAATCGTTCAGTGGGTATAGGAAATACGACTGTCTGGCTCTTTTCAGAGACTGGCGCGGATTTTGCGTCTTCTTGGCGAAGCAACAGAAACGGCAACGAATTCAAAGGCGGAAGAGCAACGTTCCTTTGAAGACTTCGATACCGTTCACTGCTTTAACCGAGCCAAAACTTTTTCCCCTGTGACCACATGCAAGGAGTCGCCAATGCCCCCCAAAGAAGGACTCGAGTTTCATGCGCCAAGCTTAGGCCACTCGTTCCGCGCAAAGCTTTTAATGGACGATAACCCGGATGTTATCAAGGAAGTGCTAGCACAACTGCCTCTCAGGAGCGTCCTTGGACACGTGGTAATTTCGGGCGAGACGATATGGATGCCGACCCGGATCGTTCACTTGACACGGAACAATATGGTCCCTCGTCATCCCGGTGCCGTCTATCTCTATGCTCCGGGGCAGTCGATTTGCCTGACCTACGGGCACATCACAGAAAGCGCACACGTCAACAAATTTGCGGAAGTATTCGAGGAGGACATTCCAAGCCTCCATCGGTTTGGTCGCATTGTCTACGAACAGACAATTGCTCAACCACGGCGGAACACCGTTGAAATAGTTGTGCGGAGGACCGCCTGATGTCTCTAACGTCAAAATTCGAAGGCGACTGGCGCGAGGCAAAGGCAATCATCGAGAAAGAAATCGATCGCATCTGGCTCGACGAGCCCGAGGATGTCCATAAGATCCGTTGGGGCATTATCGACAGCGGAGCAGGAAGCGGAGAGCAAGCGTTTTCTGTACTCGTCCATCTCGAGGCGTATCTCATGCTGGTAGGCGCTGAAGTCATGTATCGCCTGCTCAAGATTTCGAAATATCCGGACTTGCCCCTCGCAACTCTCAATAGAATTACCAAAGAGTTTCTGACAGGAACCTTCAACGTCTTTGCATTCATGACGGATCTCGGATTAGCCAACATGCATCACATCGGTCAAATCTATTCGGACGCCCTCGACGACCTTCAAACGGCGGACGAATATGTGGAGCTCACCGGAGCAATGATGACGTATATCACTCGCATGCACCGGTGGATTCACTCGATCTTCCCTTGGAACCTTGGCGTTGCATTTCCACATCGCACGCCGACAGAAGTTGCGAACCTTGCCAAACTTGTGTCCATGCAAGGCGAGATTTAGTCGTCGAGCTTTCTGGCAGCTACGCAAAGAAATATTGCGACGCGATTCGGCGATATGTGCTGATGGACCGATGGTATCTGTGCCGAATCCGGACTTATCACTGAACGCCCCGTCTGAGGACAGAGCCAATTTATCTGAGATTTCTCGCGCACGATCAGCTCTATATCCAGCACCCGCCAAATAAATAATTGGTGGGCCGATTGTTCTATTAATGTAAATACCCGGGAGTCCCCCATGTCCTCTACAGAAATGCACGGTGTCCGAGTAGGGAGCGGAAAGTGTTCGTCTCATCCGACCGCAAGTGTTGATTATATTCGGCCTCCCCGCGTAACACGTTTGCAGGCTCGACTGACCGATGATGGTATTGACGTGGTCGTATGCTTCAAACCGGAGCACAGCTTCTACATCACAGGCTTTAGCCCGATCATTTATTCACAACCGATGATTGCAATCCTTACCCCCAACCATGAGCCAATCATGCTTGTGCATGCGCTCCGAGACGAACACAGCCGCTCCAGCTCATGGGTACGGGACATACGGTTATTCGGCGCTTGGGGGGACAAGAAAACTGCGGGGGCAGACTGGCAAACTGCACTCACTTCAATCCTCCACGAGCTGGGCGTTGCGGACAAAAAGATTGGAGTCGAAGAAGAGTTCATCTCCATCACATGTCGCCGCCAACTCGAAGACATGTTACCGAAGGCAGAATTCGTCGATGTGAGCCAGCTCATAGAACGCTGCCGGTTGACAAAAGACCCGGACGAAGTTCTCCACGCACGGGTTGCGGCCAGGATTGCCGATGTAGGCATGGAAGCAGCGATCGCAGCACTCCGCGAAGGTGGCACCGAGCGCGACGTCTGCGTGACTGCAATGCACGAGATGAATAAGTTCTGGGCGGCCCGCTACCCCAATGTTGAGGTGTGCGATTTCGGCTCTTTCGAGGGCGGCGTTCACAACGGTCTCTGGGTTTGGGCACTATCCGGTCCGCGTACGTTTCTAAATTGTGACAATCCGACCCAGCGCCGCCCCCTTCGCGGCGAAACCGTTTCGCTGCTGAGTTGGACGGTTGCCAACGGCATGCACGCTGAGATCGAACGTACTGTTGCCATTGGGCCGCTACCGGACGTCAGCAAGCGCGCGCTTGACATCATCCTTGAAATTCGAGAGGAAGTCGACGAACTGATGAAACCCGGCACACCTTGGAGGGACCTGTTCGAAAAGACTCGTGAAAGGCTAGAGTCGCTCGGCTACGGTACCCACACTCCAGGCAGAATCGGTCATAGCATTGGGCTCGGCGCTCACGAGCGAGCCTCGATTGACGCGAAGTCCCGGTTGGTACTGGAACCGGGTATGATCGTTACACTCGAACCGCATATCCGAATACCAAGCGTGTGCCAAACGCAGATTTCCGATACCGTTCTCATAACTGATACCGGCCGAGAATATCTTACTATTGCTACCGGCGGCTACATAGAAATCTGAATTCTAGGCCACCACTTTGATCGAAGGCGTTTGGGTCTTCCGGCTAGGTCTAAACACGTCTATGCGGGTCGCGCGTATATTACAACGAGCATCTGCGGGTCGAACTGCACTGACATCAAGCATGTGTCCCATCAATCAACTGCTCCGGGTCATTGCCGAGGTGACGATCCACCGTCCGCGAAAGTGACGACCAAGCGACTTTTCGAACCAACCGAGCATCGTCTCGCTACTCCTGGTGAGTTACAACTCATTGAATTATTTTTGCCGCGTACTAACGTGCTATGTGTGACACAGACAGGAGAAGGCGGCGATGAGCGGGTGGCCCAAACTGGAGCTCGTGCTGAGCGAATCGGAATTCGAGCAACCCAAGGCGCTGACGATGCGGCACAAGACAGCACAGGCCTGGGCGTTGCAAGCGCGCATCCTGCTGTCCTGCGCCCAAGGTATGGACAACAAGACAGTTGCGGTGAAACTGCGGCTCACGCGCCAAACTGTCGCTAACTGGCGAGCGCGATTTGTCGCAGACCGCGTCGACGGACTGCTTGACGCACCACCCCCGACGCACCCAAGACAATCGACGACACGCATGTCGACGTGGTTATCACGAAGACGCTCGAGTCCGTGTCTGCCGGGGCGACGCACTGGAGCACACGCACGATGGCCAAGGAGATGAAGCTCTCACAGGCGGCGGTGTCGCGCATCTGGCGCGCCTTCGGGCAGCAACTGCATGGGTAAGAGACGTCTAAGCTCTCTAGCGATCCGTTGTTCGTCGACAGTGCGCAATATTGTCGGCCAGTATCTAGGGCGATGGTGCTGTGCGTTGACAAGAAGAGCCAGATACAGGCATTGGACCGCCCACAGCCCATATTGCCGTTCGCTCCAGGCATTCCCGAGCGACGCACTTATGAATACCTGCGTTACGGTGCGGCCACACTATTTCCTGCGCTCGAAATTGTCACCAGCAAGGTGATCGGCGACGTGCACCGGCGCCATCGCAGCAGCGAATTCCCGCTTTTCCCGCGCACCATCGAAGCCGGCGTGCCGCCCGACTTGGATGTGCATTTGGGTGATGGACAATTACGGCACACACAAGACTCCTCGATCAAGGCAGGGTCCACTCGTCATCCCCGATTGCAGGTTCACTTCGCACCGACTTCGGCCTCGTGGCTCAATCACGTAGAGCGCTGGTTCGCCGTGCCTACCGAACGGTACCTTCGTCGCGGCACGCATCGTTCGACTCGCCAACTGCTCGAAGGCATCGAAGTGGGCCGGCTGATTGCCGTTGCCGCAGGGCCGAAAATGGCATAATCGACCTCCCTCGCAAGGGAGAGAGCCCGCGGTGGGCGTCCGATTGGGGTCAAGCGAGCAATTCGCGCAGCGCCGCGACGACTGCGTCGCATTCCTCTTCGGTTCCGATGGTGATGCGCAGATGCTGGTCGATTCGTGGCTGCTTGAAATGCCGCACGAAGATGCTTTGATCTTTTAAGCGTGCGACAAGCATTGCAGCGTCGTGCGAAGCATGACGCACGAACAGGAAGTTCGCAGTAGACGGTACCACGTCGAAACCTTGGCTCTGGAGCGCCCGCTTCATCCGCTCCCTGCTCGCGATCACGCGCTCGCACGTCATCCGATAGTGGTGATGATCCGCGTAAGCAGCCTGTGCCGCGACCTGCGCGAGACGGTCCAGAGGGTACGAGTTGAAGCTGTCTTTCACGCGATTGAGTGCTTCGATGAGCGATACGTGGCCGAATGCAAAGCCGACGCGCATGCCAGCGAGCGAACGAGCCTTCGACGTTGTCTGAACGACAACTAGGTTGGGATAGTGGTCAATCAGAGGGACCGCGGATTGCGCACCGAAATCGACATAGGCCTCGTCAATTGCGACCACCGACGACATATTTCCGGCGACAATTCGCTCTATGTCCGCGAGCGGCAGAGCGCGACCGGTGGGTGCGTTTGGATTCGCGAACAGCACGCTGCCCACGTCGCCAAGGTAGTCGTCCATGCGGATCGACAAGTCGCCGGCGAGCGGAATGGCCCGATAGCGCACGTTGTAAAGCCGTGCGTAGCTGCGATAGAAGCTATATGTGATGTCGGGAAAACGCAGCGGCCGCTCATGCTTCAGCAGCGACGCAAAAGTGTGGGCAAGCACTTCGTCCGAGCCGTTACCGACAAACACCTGCTCCGGCTTCAGGCCGTGATAGGCAGCGACGGTTGCGCGAAGGCGTCGCGCGAGCGGATCCGGATAGCGGCGCAGGGTCTCACCCGCGCTACCTAGCTCGCGGGCAATGGCCGCTAGTACCAGCGGCGACGGCGGGTACGGGTTCTCATTTGTGTTCAACTTGATCGGATGCGCACTCGCCGGCTGCTCGCCCGGCATATATGGCATGAGACGCTGAACGAGGTCGCTCCAGTAACGACTCACCGCCTAGCCCCTGACAGCAAAGAGTCAGTGCTGACCGCATCAGCCATAACAGGAAGTTGAGTATATGGCGATTCGGGCCCACGTCCCCCGGGGACCAAGGCGTCGAGCGTCATTTCGTCCGTGCTTCGTCGCGCTCGCCGGGCGCGCGTAGCTAGGAGTTCTCGCGTGGCTGGCCGTAAGGCGCGTCCTAGAGCAAACCGGCTCTTGTCTGCCCCGCGACGGCTCCCCCAACCAGAGGTGACGCTGCGGCAGTGGCCGTGCAAAACGCTGAAAGACTGCAGCGGCGACGGTTCTTCATGACCGGCACTGTGGCTCGTGAAAGTCCGCACATTGGTTCGAGCGATAGTGGAGTATCGGCGAGGCAAGTTAGTTTGCATTTTTGAATGGTCTCGTTAATGCATGGGTAAGCCAGTCCTACTACAAGATGAATCAGTCACAGAAATCGGAGCCCAACCTAGACGCTCCCAGATTCCGGAAGCCGGCATGGAGTGGTAGATACAACGAGCCCGTCAGTGTCGCGCTCGAATGCAATCAAGCACGGACCGCGCCAACCAAGCATTCTTCTCAAAGGCATCAACTGCGGCCACCGTATTCATCTCGTCCCGGGCCCAGGTGGCAGGGCGCCGCGCGGCCGGGATCGAGGAGATGCCGCACAAGTTCGCCATCAGAAACGAGGGTGTGAAATCCTGACCAATGATTGACTGGTGTCGATTTGCTCCTCGGGAACGCTCCACCGCCAAGCCGCCAATCGCCGCGTCTAACCCGAGCGACATTCGCTGCACGACGCCGTCGAGGCTTGTCGGAGGTCGAACGCCTCCCGGCATGATCTACGCACAGGCCGACGAATTGAGTCTCGTGACTCGTGAATCGCAGCACGGCAACGAAGCCACTGAGCAGCGCAGACACCCAGATGGTCCATTTCGACGAAAAGTCCGCAAGCGGCGATAGACTGCTAAACAGCGCGGCGTTAACTACAAGCAGTCAACTAAATCCATAGCCATGCAGTACACGCGACGTCACGGTGCACATGGACATCTCGCTAAGAGGCCAGTTCAAATACCCCTGAGGGGGCTGTTTGCTTTCTCGGCAAGCAGTTAACCTTGGATGTCTGAACAACGGAACCCAAGGGATGGAAGCGCCGATCATTGATGACGAATTGTGGACACTGATCGAACCGTTACTGCCGCCGCCCAAGCCCCGGCGCAAAGAGCATCCTGGTCGCCCGCGCGTATCGGATCGGGTGGCGTTGAGTGGCATCCTGTTCGTGTTGAAAACCGGACTGCGATGGAACCACCTGCCGACCGCATTGGGCTTTGGCTCCGGCGCGACCTGCTGGCGACGACTGAACGACTGGCGCAAAGCAGGCGTATGGGATCGACTGCACGAACTGCTGCTCGACAAGTTGCGCGAGGCCGGGCAGATCGATCTTTCATACCCTGCCGCCGATTCCTCGTCGGTACGAGCTGTTGGGGCGGGCGAAAAACTGGCCCGAACCCCACGGATCGCTCGCGACGCGGTTCCAAGCACCACATCCTCGTAGACGCCAATGGCGTTCCCATCAGCGCCATCCTGACCGGCGCGAACCGCAACGACGTCGCCCTGCTGCTGCCGCTCGTCGACGCGATTCCCCCGATCCGCGGCGCGCGCGGCCGACCACTTCAGAAACCCACGGTCACCTATGCCGATCGTGGTTACGATTCCGATCCGCATCGTCAACGATTGCGCGAACGCGGCATCAAACCGGTGATCGCAAGGCGCCGCACTGAACATGGCAGTGGTCTGGGCAAATTCCGTTGGATCGTTGAACGGACTCACTCGTGGCTCCACAACTTCCGTCGTCTTCGCATACGCTTCGATCGTCGAGCTGACATTCACGAAGCATTCTTGAAATTCGGCTGCGCCCTCGTCTGCTGGAACATCTTCAGGCGTATGGAGCAGCCTTTTTTAACTGACCTCTATCCCCAGCCACGCGGTGAGCTTCGACGCCAACTGATCGCCTGTCTGCGCCACGGCCACAGCACGCGTATGTCACACGAGCGGGGCACTGCCCAGCGCGGCCAGATCGCCGACATGGTGAGCATCCATGTACGCCCGCCTGAGGTCGGCGACCGGGTGATGCCAGGTCACTGAGAGGGCGACTTGATCAAGGGCGCTGGCAACCAGTCTTCCGTCGGTGTGCTGGTTGAGCGTACCAGTCTGGTGCTGCTGGCTGGCGAAGATGGAAGACGCCACCGCCGCCTCGACCCTGGCGGGCTTTACTGCCAAACTGAATTCCATCGCCGCACCACTGCGCCGGAGCTTTACCGACGACTAGGGTAAGGAAATGACCCGGCATCAGGAACTCAGCGCCGCCACCGGCATGCGGGTGTACTTCTGCGATCCGCACAGCCCATGGCAACGCCGTACCTGCGAGAACACCAACGGGCTGCTGCGGCGGTAGTTGCCCAAAGGCACTGACCTCTCCATCTACAGTCAGGACGAACTCAATGCCATCGCTGACAGCTCAACAGCCGACCTCGCGCTACCCATGCATTTCATTCACCATTCGAGGTCTTCGAACGTATGCTCGCAACCGCTTCGATGACCTCAGCCTCCATTCAGTAGGCCCCTATTGCGCTTCACTCTTGAAACCGCCCAGTTTCAACGCCGCATTTGACGCTGTTGTTGTCCGACAATGTCGTACATGCGACACGGTCCCTACCGCAAAAAGACGGTTAAAAAGCCGTTCTTGGTTGGCGCAATCCGTGCTTACTTGGTGACGCCGGTGGTAGAGTCCACCGACAGGTTGAACCGCGACTTATCCGCTAGAGGGCGTTTCCGTGAAGACGCGCTGGCGACCGACGAGTCGGCGCGGGTCAACGGGACTATAAGCGCCGACGGCAGATCCAGGAGATAGCTCCTTCTCCATCGACCGCCGGAAGCTTGTGTTGCGGACAATTCAGAAATGCAAATTTCATCCACTATGCATCTTCACTATTCCTCCATCGCGCAAACTATAGCCCAGGCCTTCGCGAGCCGCGGTGCCAATCTTATAGAAGTCGCAACCGTTCAGCCCGCTGATCCATTCTTAGATGTTATGGGCGAACAACAGCGCAGCGCTCTCTTCCTGACAGAAAGCGAGGATCAAGAGATGCTGTGTCTCAGACCAGAGTTCACGGTACCGGTGTGCCTGGAGTACATTAGATCCGGAGCTCCGAACCCTCGGCGTTATGTGTATATCGATAAGAGTTTCTGCAAGGAACCTTCAAGTCGAAATGGCCTCTTGCAGGCAGGTCTCGTTGATTTTGGTGATTCAGATGTTCCGACTGCCGACGCACGGTCGATCTCCGATGCGTACGCCCTCGTCCAACTTATGCTGTCGGGGCGCGAACTGGTTACGGTGATTGGCGACCAGGGACTATTCGAAGCCGTGCTCGCTGCCCTCGAACTCCCTCGTCGCTGGCAGAAGCGCCTCATTCGGGCCTCCGGCTTACGTCTGCGCTCGGGTGCAAATTGCACTACCGTCGGGCACCCTTTGCGTAGCAACCACCTTGATTTTGTGGTCCGGGATTTCCTCGCGAGAGCCGATTGGACAGCCATGACCGCCTATGTTGCGAATGTGATGAGGCAAGGCGGGCTTTCTCCCGCTGCGGGACGCACACCTCAGGAGATTGCTGCACGGCTCATCGAGACGACCGAACTTGCCAATGCCCAAGTGCCACAGAGCACCTTTGATGTTGTGAACAGTTTCCTAGCCATCCGCGCTCCTCTTTATCAAGCCGTTGACGAAATTGCTGGGCTCGCGAAATCTGCAGGATTGACACTTGGCATAGCGTTCGACAACTTTGTCCGACGATCGGAGGTGCTCGCCAGAGAGAGTGGCCCTCCAGATCAATTAACCTACGATGCATCCTTCAGTCGGCACCTTGACCACTATACTGGGCTTCTGTTTGATATCCGCGCGCCAGGAGTTGACAGGCCACTTGCTAGCGGTGGACGGTATGATCGATTGCCCAAGCTGCTCGGAGCAGATCGCCCGATTCCGGCGATTGGCCTATCCGCATTTGTTGACCAAGTGCAACTTCTGCAGGGAGCATTGACGTGACAATTTCACTCGCGATTCCGTCAAAAGGACGGCTGAAGGAGCAGACCTTTGATGCCTTAGCTGTGGCCGGGTTGCCGGTTGAGCAATCCAACGAACGAAAATACACGGCAGGCTTTGTTGGTAGGAACGAAGTTGAGGTAGTTTGCTTCACGGCTTCTGAGATTCCGGCCAAACTGGCGCAAGGCGTCGTCGATATAGGAATCACCGGTGAAGACCTGTTATTGGAAAGTAGAGACGACTGGCAGGAAAGGATGGAAGTCATCGCACGGCTGGGCTTCGGGAGAGCTGACATTGTCGTTGCCGTCCCACAGGCCTGGGTGGATGTCGAGACGATAGCGGACCTTGACGATGTCGCGGCAGACTTCCACGAACGTTACGGTCGGCGGCTCAGGATCGCAACGAAATACCGACGGCTGACCCAGCGATTCTTGTCCGAGGTACATGGCATGCGTGCTTACCGCATCATTGAGAGCCTCGGTGCCACCGAAGGAACTCCCGCAACGGGTTCGGCTGATGCCATTGTAGATGTCACAACGACGGGGACGACCTTGCGGGCCAATCATCTGAAAGTGCTTCAAAACGGGCTTGTCCTTCGCTCTCAGGCGTGCCTCGTGGCGGCGCGAAAGAGACAACGAGAAATTGATCAAAATGTCATAGATGAGATTGCTACCAAACTAACGTCTAGACGCGACCGTTGCTTTTAATAAGATCGCTCAACTGTATTCTCACGAAGCAATCCCTCCTGCAAACAGCAATTCGTCGAGAGGCTTCGCTTTGTCAGATATCCCGTCTCCGCACCGCATCCGCGATGTACTCGGCTTGGCGGATGGCGAGAGCGACGATCGTGAGCGTCGGGTTCTCTGCGCTGCTCGTGGTGAGTTGACTGCCGTCTGGGACGAAAAGATTCGTCACCTCGTGCGCCTGCCCCCACCTGTTAACGACGCCGTCACGGAATTTTTCGCTCATCCGGTTCGTGCCCATGTTGTGGCCGGCCGGGTACGGCGGCAGATCCATGACGCGCGTGGAGCCGCATGCCTCGTAAATCATTTTGACCTGAGCGTAGGCATGGTTGCGCAACGCGTTGTCGTTGACATGGTCCTCCTTGGATACCGCGGGAAGAGGCAGCCATGTGCTCATACTTATCCAACGCCGACGTGACTTCCCGGCCCCAGTCACCCGCACAGTGCGGCTTTTCTCTTCATTGATTTCGACCTGCAGTTTGGCAAATTCTTCCCGAAGGCGTCGGGTTACGGCCCCGAGCAACCCCGCATGACGCGGATGGACATAGATAAGCACGACAAGATCGTCAGCAAAACGGGCATACTCGACGTAGGTGTACGTCCCATTGCGCGTGGTTTCTTTCGCTCGCTCCAGCATTTGATCCCCCTCTGTGAGGTAGATATTGCTGAGTAGCGGCGAAATCACGCCGACCAAAGTTACCTTTTGCGTCCATGGCGTGACCATACCACCTTGGGGTGTACCACGTGTCCGAAACTGCACCTTTCCATCTGGCATCTGCACCGGAGCCTTCAGCCAGCACTCGATGTACATCGCAACCCAGCGTTCGCTGATGTGGCGATGTACCGCCATCAGTAGAAGGTCCCAGTCGATGTTATCAAAGAACCCTTTGATGTCGACCCCTACTACCCATGCATATTTCCGGCAGCGCTTACGCGTCCAAGCCAGCGCCTGCCACGCCGATTTTCACGATCTATAAGCATGGGACTCCTTATTAAACAGCAACCCCACCACCGGCTCCACGACCTGCTTGATCACGTGTGCGCAATTCTGTCCGACACGGTGGGGACGGTCATCGCGAACTGCACACGCGCCCAACGACCATTTGGGTTGGGTAAGATCTGTCACCCATTTCACCCACTTACTGCAAAACACATTTCTCAACGTATCCATATTATAGATGAAAGGCATCAAAACAATCGATTTTACAAATCAATCCTTGTGTTGCACAGTGAAACCCGTCGTTGCGGAAATGGAAATCGAAGTTGATTGATCGAATACTTCGTATTTGTAAACCTAAGTAGTACGACAGATTTAGGCATGTCTCCATGATGCCCACACTTTTGGATGTATCTCTCGACACGCCACCTAAGCTTACCGAAACCGTGCCCGTCGCGGCCTACCGGATGGGACGATCTACTGTGGAGCGGCTTACTGGCTCGATAATTGAACGAAACGGGCCAGATCTGTGAAGGTCCTCGATTCCGTATCCGAGGTGCGCGACGAGTGCCACGATCGCGCCGGACGTCGCGATGTCTACTTGACGTTTGACGACGGTCCTAATCCACTTTGCACACCGGACGTCCTCGAGGCGCTGGCAGAACACCGGGTGCCAGCAACGTTCTGCGTCATCGGCGCGTACGTAGAGGACCAGCCGAAGCTGATCGAGCGAGTGATCGCCGAGGGACACGAGATTGCCAATCGCACGACGACTCATCCGGATTTGTCTGGATGCGAACCTGATGAAGTACGACGCGAAATATTGGACGCGAACAGGATCATCGGGATGGCATGTCCCCAAGCCGCAGTTCGGCATATGCGTGCCCCTTACGGAATATGGACGGACGAAGTGGTCGCTGAAGTGGCAAAGGCGGGTCTGACGGCTCTTGACTGGTGGGTAGACCCGCGTGACTGGTCTCGCCCCGGTGTCAATGCGATTGTCAGCGCAGTGCTGGCCTCTGTCCGGCCTGGCGCAATTGTGCTCTTGCACGACGGATGTCCTCCCGGCGAGTCAGGACGGTGCTGTCATGCTGGGCTGCGCGACCAAACCCTCATGGCGCTTTCCCGCCTGATTCCAGCACTGCATGAGTGCGGATTTGTAATCAGCTCGCTACCCCAACCACACTGAACAAACCGACATCTATGAATGCCATTGCCACAATCAGCACTGCCCCCGTTTTGTTGTATGCACTACTCTCGACTGTTTACAAAAGCGTACAGGCTCTCCATGGCCTACCGACGAGTGGTCCGCTGAAGTCGCCCAATGCCGCCGCCCCCAACTTTCTGCCGGACGTGGACGTCATCGTGCCGTGCTTTAACGAGGACCCGCACACGCTTCGGAGGTGCCTGGAGTCCATCGCGGCTCAAGACTATGCAGGATGTCTGGACGTCTATGTGGTCGACGACGGCTCTGGCAATCTCGACGCCGTGAGGCCGGTATACGATGCGTACGCGCGAGACCCGAGATTCAACTTCATTACGCTTCCCCAAAATATGGGAAAGCGCAAGGCACAGATCGCCGCGATACGCTCTTCATCCGGGGAACTGGTACTCAACGTCGACTCGGACACGACGCTGGCACCCGATGTCGTCAAGAAGCTCGTATTGACAATGCGAGATACGACGATAGGCGCCGCCATGGGGCAGTTGACGGCCAGCAACCGGAGCGACACTTGGCTGACCCGCCTGATCGATATGGAGTACTGGTTGGCTTGCAACGAAGAACGCGCGGCACAGGCTCGCTTCGGCGCTGTTATGTGTTGCTGCGGTCCGTGTACCATATACCGACGGTCCGTGCTTCTTTTGCTATTAGACCAGTACGAGACACAGTTTTTTCGCGGGAAACCGAGCGACTTCGGCGAGGACCGCCATCTCACGATTCTCATGCTGACGGCAGGTTATCGGACCGAGTACGTTCCGGACGCCATTGCGGCGACAGTCGTTCCGGACAGACTGGGGGCGTATCTGCGCCAACAACTGCGCTGGGCGCGCAGTACGTATCGGGACACGTTGCTTTCGCTGCGCCTGCTGCCCTGTCTCGATCGCTACCTTACGCTGGACGTGATCGGACTGAACCTGGGCTCGCTATTTCTCGCCTTATCGGTTCTAGCGGGGCTCGCGCAGCTCGCATTGACAGCGACAGTGCCGTGGTGGACAGCCCTGATAATCGCATCATTGACCATGATCCGCTGTAGCGTGGCATCGGTTCGCGCTCGCCAGATTCGATTTCTTGGCTTTTCTCTTCACACACCCATCAACCTCTTTCTCTTGCTCCCCCTGAAAGTCTATGCGCTGTGTACATTGAGCAATAGCGATTGGCTGTCCCGTGGCTCTGCAGGCAACGTATCGAACGTTCGTGAAAAACAGGTCCATACTCCGAATCCGGCTACAAAGCCGAACGCGACTTCAGCGTCAAGAGCTGCGACTCCGCACCGTCGGCAGGATCACGCGTGTGAGTCTTCAACATTAGCGACGTCTGACGAAGCATTCGATGACAATTAGTTAATCCTACATATAGATCTCGAATATTGCGCCAAACGAGCACCGCCCACCATCGGCAGTGGTCCGCATGAGTGCGATCGTCTCACGCAAAGGCTCGATTGTCGTCTTCCCAACGCCAGTGCATTCACCGAAATCCTGGTACTCCATTGTCAGTAACTCTCTCGCTTGGCAGGCAAGGATCTTCCATCGACCAAAACGTTTTCGATCGGGCCGCAGCAGCAGAACGGCTTCCTTTTCTCTAAGATGAATGCGTAATTTTCCTTCTTATCTCCATGTCCAAAGCAGCAATCAGCTTCACCGGCGTAAGGAAGTCATATGGCAACAAGATAGTAGTCGACGGATTATCGTTCAGCGTCGCGCCTGGAGAGTGCTTCGGTCTGCTAGGGCCAAATGGCGCGGGCAAGAGCACGACGGTGCGTATGGTTCTCGGCATGGCGCCGCCCGACGCAGGCAAGATCATCGTGCTCGGGGAGCCAGTGCCGGCTCGCGCTCGCTCGGCACGTATGCGCATTGGCGTGGTGCCGCAATTCGACAACCTCGAGCCCGGGTTCACCGTGCGCGAGAACCTTCTGGTGTTTGGCCGCTACTTTGGCATGAGCACACGTGAAATTGAAGCGGTCGTGCCGTCGCTGCTCGAATTCGCCCGCCTCGAAAGCAAGGTCGATGCGCGCGTCACCGAACTATCCGGCGGCATGAAGCGGCGGCTGATGCTGGCTCGCGCGCTGATCAATGATCCACAGTTGTTGGTCATGGACGAGCCTACAACGGGTCTCGACCCGCATGCTCGCCACCTGATCTGGGAACGGCTGCGTTCCCTGTTAGCGCGCGGCACGACGATCCTCTTGACCACCCATTTCATGGAAGAGGCCGAGCGGTTGTGCGACCGACTGTGTGTGCTGGAGGAGGGTCGAAAGATCGCCGAAGGCGCGCCTCGCGCGCTGATCGCAGAACAGATCGGGAGCCACGTGATCGAGATCCACGGCGGCAATCCGCATGAGCTTCGCACGTTGATCGCGCCGCACGCGCAGCGTATCGAGGTCAGTGGTGAGACCCTCTTCTGCTATGTGTCCGATCCGGAACGGGTGTGCATACAGTTGCGCGGGCGCACGGCGCTGCGCCTTTTACAGCGTCCAGCAAATCTCGAGGATGTCTTTTTGCAGCTAACCGGGCGTGGGATGAAGGAGTGAACGATGAGAGAGTTTTATGCAGCGGCCCTGCCCGCAAACGTGTGGAACTGGGTTGCAGTGTGGCGCCACAACTATCTGGCATGGAAAAAAGTCGCGTTTGCCTCGATTCTCGGTAACCTTGCCGATCCTATGATTTATCTGTTCGGCCTCGGCTTTGGTTTCGGGATAATGGTAGGTCGCGTCGATGGCGCATCTTATATCGCGTTTCTCGCGGCGGGTATGGTCGCGACGAGCGCAATGACCTCCGCGACCTTCGAAACGATTTACGCAGCTTTCTCTCGCATGCATGTTCAGCGCATGTGGGAAGCGATCCTCTGTACACAGCTCACGCTCGGCGATATCGTTCTCGGTGAACTGGCATGGGCCGCCACCAGGGCCTTTTTTGCCGGCATTGCCGTCATGGTGGTAGCCACCGTGCTGGGTTATGCAGCGTGGTCATCCATTCTCTATGCATCGCCTGCCATCGCCCTGACTGGCCTCGCCTTCGCGAGTCTGGCGATGATCCTCGCGGCGCTTGCACCCAGTCACGATTACTTCGTGTTCTATCAAACGCTCGTTCTCACGCCCATGGTGCTCCTGAGCGGCGTGATCTTCCCGATCAGTAAGCTACCTGCCGTTTTTTGCGACGTAGCGCGCTTCTTACCGCTGGCACATTCCGTCGACCTTATCCGTCCCCCGATGCTCGGACGCCCGGTGAGCTATGTTGCCCTGCATATTGGCGCTCTCTGCATTTGCACGGTGTTGCCGTTCTTCCTGTCAGTGGCGCTGTTACGTCGACGCCTCATGTCTTAATGCTGCTATGGCCAGTACGAATGAGTGGGAAAACACCATGTCGTATCAACGCGAACGCTTCGTGCATCCGCGCACGCGCCTCATGCGTCGACAATATCCCCGCAACCCGATATGGCAACGGAAACGAGTCGCGATGTGGGCGAACAGCAGCGCCAGCGCGCTGCTGTTCGCGTACGACCTGTAGTTATGCTCGGCGAGCCACACCTCGTGGTAGCCGAACGTTCGGGCGGCCGGCGCATTACGCACAGTTTGCGTCAGCGCATCGCGCGCGTCGCCGTCGGGGTTCTCGACGTTGAGGAAGAGGCCGTAGCGTTGTGCGGAATCCGACATGGCAGGCCCTCTCGTGGAAAGACCACGTCAAAGGCAAGTTTTGCGCCCACATCTCGCGGTACGTAAAGTCTTGACGACGTCAGCCATGCCTCAGGCAGAAGCGCGATGCTGCGACCACGTCGCGCGGCTGGGCAGGCCGAGCCCGCAACACGCCCGCGATGAAGCTCGTCACGCTCGACGAACGCAAAGCGGACCACGGCGCGCGGTGACGCGCGCACAACCGCCGCAGCGCGACCAGGGAGTCCGGGTCGATCAGATCCAATGGGCACAGCACCCGGTAGGCGCCTGACAGCAAAGCCTCGAAGCCTTCGGCACGGCTATCGTCGTCGATGGTCCCGGTGTGATGAACGAACTCGCCTCCCGCCGCATCCACCAGCGCACGCAGCACGGCGTTGATGCTTGGCCGCCCGCCCACATAGACCCATCGACGCCCGCTCAATGCGCGCGTCAATGCGCGGTCGTCGAGCAACGCCTGCTCAACCGCGAACAACTCGTGCTGCAGGCTCGCGACATGTGCCCGCGCGCGCTCCAGCGACAGGCTCGCACTGCTGTCGGGAAGGCATGTGCCGCGGTTCTGATTCATGACGGGCTGCGCTTCGGATCGCACCGTTACGGCAACGGCAGGCGGCATGGGTCTCATGGCGAGCGCCTCGTGGCAAGGCCCGCAAGCCGTTCGCCCGCTGCCGGAGTGAGAAACCAGCTACGCACCGTGTCGTACGTGTAGCGCGTCCGGCCGGCATGACGCGCGTGCGGCGCCAGCCGATGCTCGGACAGCGGCTTCGCCCAGCCCCAGAAGTCGGCGCGCAGCCCGGGCGGGAAACCGACGTCCTCGAACGCGTACCAAAGTTGAACCAGCCAGGGTTCGCGGCCCTCTTCGTCAAGCAGCAACGGCGGCCTGGAGCCCGCCTGCAGATGCGCATGCCGCTCGCCGTAAGTAAGCACCTCGCGACGGCCGTCCGCAACGCGGCGCCCGCGTGAGGCATGATCGGGAATCGGGTTACGTGTCAGCAGACGCCGATGGGCCAGACTGCCGAGGCAGCTTCGTGGCCACGTTCCAGGGCAACAGTTCGTCGATGCGGTTAATGGGATGGTCAGCGATATGGGTCAGGACGTATTCGAGGTAGGCGCGCGGGTTGATCCCGTTGAGCTTGCATGTGCCGATCAGACCGTACATCGCGGCTGCCCGCTCGCCTCCGCTGTCGGAGCCGGCGAACAGGAAGTTCTTGCGGCCCAGACTCACACAGCGCAGCGCGTTTTCGGCCAGGGCGTTGCTGATCTCAGCACGACCCTCTTCGCAGTACAGCGCGAGCGCGTCCCACTGGTTGAGCGAGTAACGGATCGCTTTGGCCAGTTCGGATTTCTTCGACAGCGTTGCGAGCTTGTCCGTCATCCACGTCCTGATGGTCGCGAGCAGCGGCACGCTTTTCTCCTGCCGCAGGCACAGCCGTTCAGCAGCGGGTTTGCCACGGATGTCCGCCTCGATGCCGTAAAGTCCACCGATCAGTTCGAGCACCTCTCGGGTCGCCTCGGTAGGCGTTCGGGCATGCACGTCGTAGAGGTACCGTCTCGCGTGGTCCCAGCATGCAGCTTCACGGATCTTGCCGCTCTCGTACAGTTCGTTGAAGCCACTGTAGGCGTCGGCCTGCAGGATGCCCTCGAATCCAGCGAGATGGGTCTGGGGGTGGATGCCTTTGCGGTCGGGCGAGTAAGCAAACCACACCGCGGCCGGTTCGGTCGAGCCCGAACGGGTGTCATCGCGCACATACACCCACAGTCGCCCGGTCCTTGTCTTCTTCCTGCCCGGTTCGAGCACCGGGATCGGCGTGTCATCCGCGTGCAGCTTCGACGGTGCCATCGTGTGGCGGCGCAGCGCCTCGGTCAGCGGCACGCAAAGGGCCTCGCACTGGCCGACCCAGCGTCCCATGCTGGCCGGATCCAGCTTCACGCCGTCGCGCGCGGCAATCTGCGACTGCCGGTACAACGGCGCGTGGTCAGCGTACTTCGAGACGAGGATGTCGGCCAGCAGGCTCGGATGGGCAATGCTGCGCGTGATCGGCAGGCCGGGCATGGACGGCTGCGAGAAGTGGTGGCCGCACGGACAGACCGTCTTGCGCCGGATCGTGCGAATCACCTTGAACATTGCCGCGACGCGGGCGAGCTGCTCGGACACGTCTTCTCCGAGCGGCTGCATGGCGCTGCCGCACTTCGGGCAGGTCGCGTCGGCGTCGAGTACGCGTTCTTCGCGTGGCAGATGCGGCGGCAGCGCTTCTTTCGGCGATGCGTCGCCCACAGGCGTGCTCGCGCCTGATTCGTGGGCGCGTCGCACATCAGCGACACCACGCTCACCGGTCAAGTCCTCGAGCGCGGTTTCGAGCCGCGCGACCTCCCGGTCCAACTGCTCGGACTTGCGTCCGAACTGCATGCGCTTGAGCTTGTCGATCTGCGCCTTGAGCTGCTCGATCTCCAGATCGCGTTCGGCAAGCTGGGCACGCGCCTCGACCAGCAAGGCCCGCAGGGTTGCAACATCGTCAGGAAGTTCAGCGCCGTTCGACATGTGGCGCAGTTTACGAGCCTTCCTCGCGGTTTACAACATCGACAGCGCAGCCGTACGACGCGGCTGCCGCCAATCGATGCCTTCGAGCAACATCGACAGTTGCGCCGCCGTCAGATGGACCTTGCCGCCATCGGCGTGTGGCCAGACGAAGCGACCACGCTCAAGCCGCTTCGCAAGAAGCCAGAGCCCGTCTTCGGTCGCCCACATGACCTTCACGAGATCGCCGCGCCGGCCCCGGAAGATGAACACGTTGCCACCCAGCGGATTGTCCTCGAGCGCCGTCTGCACCTTTGCCGCCAGCCCCTGGAACCCGCAGCGCATGTCGGTGACGCCTGCCACCAGCCAGACGCGTGTACCCGTGGGTAGAGAGATCACGATCGCACGCTCCCCAGGACGACGCGTAGCGTGTCGGCGTCGACAACGCCGTTGACCTTGACTACCACGTCACCGAACCGGATCTCGATCGTCCCGGCTCGTGCAGTCCGGTTGCAGACGTCCCTTGCATCTGGGGGCATCGCCACGCGCTGCGGCGGCGTCTCATGAACCACCGCCACTGGAATCAGGCACGTCGTTTCCGCCTGCAATTGCTCGCGATAGCGACGCCGCCAGGTAAACAGCATGTTTGCATTGATGCCATTGTCCCGCGCCAGCTTCGCGACCGACGCACCAGGCTCACATGCCGCGGCCGCAAGCCGGCGTCGAAACTCGCGATCATAATTCGGGCGTCCCTTGCGGCTACCCGGCCTGGCTTCCGACTCTGTCACAGTGATGTCCATCAAATCGAAAATGATGGGCACCACTTTGATGTCGGTTCTCGCCGCCGTCTACGACGGTCGTCGTGAGGTGCTTACCGCCGTAATACAGCAGCCCGCCGCAGGACTCGACCACGAAGTCGGCCACCCGCGACGCGACACAATCGAAGCGGTGACCGACGCGTGCAAACAGCAGCATAAGTCTGAGCCGCTGCAAGTGGCACAGCGCCAGATCGCGCAACCCCGCATCGTCACAGAACGCGAGTAGCCGGTGCGGCGGTTGCGGCAGCGCGGGCACGCAGGCGGGCGGCAATGCCCGGGCGCGCGGCCCTTGCTGCTGCGACTCCGCAACGGGCCATTGCAGCGTCAGGTAGCAGGCCCGGGTGCAGGGTGTATAGCGAGGGCGGAGCCCCAGAGACGCAGCAGGTTGGAACGCATCCATAGGTGTGTAAGGTTTGTGGTGCGATTTCTCGGTTTGGATGCCTGAATAGATAACGATGAGCATGCTTGAGCAAGTCCCGCGCCTTCTCACTGTGGATCTATCGAACAAGCCTGGCAAAGCGGACCGGCGACGCACCTGCTCAACGGGGGCGCGGGCCGGGCATTTTTGCCTACTCCGCTCCAAAGCAAAGCGCGTGGTCCGAACAAACGCCACAACTCGGCGCCTTGCAGAAGAACAGGCCGTCGCGCTCGCAAAGTTGCTTGTAGAAGAACTTCTTCCACTTCATGTCATGCGTATTCTTCGCGGCCAGCCGCGGAAACCAGTGGCTGATCAATGCGGACAACTCGCGCCGCGACGGCAGAAGCAGGTCTTGCCAAAGATGGTTTTGCCCGAGGCTCGCGCAGGCCAATGCATGGGCCACGCAGTTCGCCTCGTCTGCCGGGCCGGCGCGCGGATCGGCATGGTGATTGAGCAACGCCACCAGGTCTTCCAGTTCGTCGTCACGCGGCATCGTGGCGGGCGACAAGACGCACGTAAGACCGAGCGCCGGCCCGGCACCTGGGAACCAGCGCGCGAGCATTCGGCGCGTCTGGTCGGCGTCCAGTCCGGGCATCGGCAGCACATCGACGCCGTGGTGCTCGAACCCGCTCGACAGCACGCCGGCCAGTGCCAGCACGGTGGGACCGCCCGCTTCCACCGCGCACGCCATCAGGGTTGCATAGGCGTTCATCGCGGCATCGCTCAGAGAACGGCCGCCGCGTGCGTGTAGCACTTTTTCGGGCAGATCTTCGCGCACGCGGTGCAGCCGACGCACAGTTCCCGATGCACGATAGTCATCACCTTCTTCTCGTACTCGTCGTCTTTGTCTTCGTCGTCGCCGTCCAGTGCGATGTGCGCGCCGTCCTCGTTAAGCCCGACGAGTTGCAGCACGCCACGCGGACAGACACGGAAACAGCGTCCGCAACCAATGCATTTTTCTTCGTCGAGCCTGTTGACGAAGGTCGGCGTCCAGGTGGCGCCGCTCGGCAGCGTAACGCTGAAGGTATCGCTCATGATGTGGCTCCCTGGCTTCGCTGGTTCAGGCAGCTGCCTCAGCGGCAGCCTTGCGGGCTGCCATCAGCGCGGCGTGGGCGTCATGGCAGCGCTGGGCGACAGCGAGAATGTTCTCCCAGTTGGTCGGGAGTTCCTCTGAGAGGTCGTGCAGGTCCAACTTCGCCTGGGTCGCTTGCGCGTTGAGTTTCTTCAGGTGCGCCTTGAGTTCATCGGCATCGGTGCTCATCGTCTCGGTCCCCTCACGATTCCTTCAGGCTCCGTACTGTGCGACGGCGGGGTACGTCCGGATCACCTCGACCGCTTCGTCGAGAAGCTTTGCGCCCGCCTCGGCGAGCTTCTCCAGCGAAGCGAAGCCGAACCGGTGTACGTCGCGCAACTGCTTGTTGACGACAACGAGCCGCCCCGCGAGCAACACCATGCGCCCGAAGCCCTCGTGGCTCATCTTCATCATCGGCGAAACCATTTGGCCGGTCTCACGCTCGATCGCCACCGCAATCGCGCTATAGAAAAGCTCGAGCCGCCACAGCGTTTCGGGGTCGGGGTCGCCCATGATCGGAATCGCGCGGCGTTCCTCCGGCGTGTGGATGTACGGCTTGAGCAGTTGCAGGTCGGTCTTTCCGTCCCACACGCCGTGGGTGTCCTGCGCGCGCAACTGCCTGACGAGCTGCTGCACAAACGGTGCGACCAGCAGCATTTCATCGCTGGCCTTGGACGAAATTGCGGATGATTCAGCCATGGGATACCTCATCGTCTTCAAAGTCGTATACACGTTCGCCACCCTTCGCCAGCGCCTTGCGCAGCCACGGCGGCGGCGTGCCCTTCAGCACCTGTTGCAACTTGCCGAGAGTCTCCTCGATGGACTCGGGCCGCGGCACCTTGATCGGGTGAATCTTCAGCGCAACCACTCGCGCCGCGGCCGAGCCGCCGATTGCGGCGACGTACAGGATCGCGCAATCCTTGACGGCTTCGAGCTTGGGCACGAGCTTGTCCTCGTCGCCGTCCTCTTCGAGCTTGCCACCAAAGTCGAACGCCTCGACGAACTGGTAGCCGTCCGGTGTGACGTTGTAGGTGACGATGCTCCTCGCCCAGCCAAAATGCGCATCGACGAACTGCCTGTCCTGGGTGGCGAACGCGATCTTCATGCTGTGTGCTCCTTTAGGTGGGTCAAGCACCGGCCGCGAAGACAGGAATGTTCGCTTCCCGCGCCGGATCGCGCGCGGCCAGATCGATAGCGGCCTGCGGCAGCGGCCAGTCGCCCGGATCGTGATGCGGAATCTGTTCGATCATCAGGTTGGCGATCTCAAAGATCAGGTTCATCGTGCCGCGGTAGCCGACGTAGCGTCGATGTGCGTTTCCAACCCGGTCGAAGACCGGAAAACCGATCCGGAAGAGCGGCTTTTGCAGGTGCTCGGCCATCTGCCTGCCGTGCGAATGGGTGATCAGCAGGTCGCAGTCCGCCGCGGCGCGCTCCATGTCTTCGAGATCGCCGATCACGACCTGATCAGCGGGCAGCAACGCGTGCGCGGGCGATCGCGTCGTGCTGATGCAGCAGCGCAACTGCGCGCCCATCTCGTGCAGCATGCTGCCGACCGCGAACAGCAGATCGGGCTCTGCGCCGATCGCGACCTTGATGCCTCCAGTGTAGAAATGGCCGTCTAGCATCGCATCGAGCAATTGGCTGCGCTGACGCCGGTATTTCGCGGGAACAGGTCGTCCGGAGCGCTGCGCGAGCAATTGCAGCAGACGATCGTTGGGTTCCAGTCCGGTGAGCCGCCCGAACACTTCGAACGGTGTGCCGGCGATAGCATGCAATGCCTCCGCGCCGTCGCGCGTCTGCTCGCCCACGCCGATCGTGAATGCCGATGCACCCGCGGCCCGGATCTCCGCGAGCGTGGTACCGCCCAGTGTGGTGCCGCGCCAGTCCGGCGCGATATGGCCGTCGAGCGAGCCGGAAATGTCGGGCAGCACAATGACATCGAAGCCGAACGCTTCGATGATCTCGCGCAGTTCGTCGATGTCGCCAGGCGACAGATGGCTACCGGGCAGCAGCGTCACCTGATTGGCCACCGTTGGCAACGCCTTGACCAGCGCGTTGACGATGCCGGTAATCGCATGCCGGTAGCCGTCTTCGAATGCGCCGACATAGTCGGGGGTCGACACATAGACGATCTCAGTGTCGTTGAGTTCGGGCTTGCGCTTGCGCACGGTGACGAGACAGCCGGCCACGTCGTCGCCCTCGGTCTCGGTGAGACCTGTTGAACAGATCGCGATGACCTTCGGCGCAGCGCGCTTGCGGATGTTGAGCAGCGCGGCCTCGATGTTCTCGTAGCCGCCGAGCACCGCGGTGACTTCGTCCATGGCTGTCGTCTGCAGCGGGATCGCCTCCCTGAAGTGGCGAACCAGCAGCACGAGGCCGAATGACGTGCAGCCCTGCGAGCCGTGCATCACGGGCATGCAGGCATCGAGCCCAAGGAACGCGAGGCTCGCGCCCAGCGGCTGGCTCATCTTGAGCGGATTGACCGCACAGGCTTTCATAGATTCGACGACATCGGCCATGGCATGTTCTCGAGTTCGGGGCGGCAGGTCGGTATACCGGGTTCGAGGCTCATCGCCCCCACCCCGGGGCGCTCGACAGCGGGGGCGCGGCTTGCGCTTGGACCACACCGAGCGCTCCCCCGTCGTCGCCCCACGGAGCAGGGATCCGCACCTGTTGCCACACCGGGTTGTAGATCGCGCGGTCGATCTCATGCACCAGCTCGACGATCCCCTCGTAGCCGCCATAAGGGTGGTGGCGTTCCTGATTGATGTCGAGCCACGGTATGCGGGCCTTCAGTGCGATGAACTGTGAGCGGCCACCCGACAGCATGATGTCGGCCCGCGCGTCCCTGAGCATCGCGTACATCTCGCGCGGCGTCATACCGTCGATCATGTGGGCGTCGTCGCCCATGATCTCCTTGATCTTGTCCTTGTCTTCCTTAGTGCTCTTCTTGACGCTGGTGCCGACGATTTCGAGCCCTGCTTCCTGCAGCGCGGAAACCACCGACCAAGACTTCACGCCACCTGTGATGAGCAACACCCGCTTGCCGGTAAGGCGCGCTTTGTAGTGCGCGATGCGCTTCCACGCGCGCGCTTCCTCGGCGGCGATCAGGCGCTCGGTCCGCTCGAGCAGATCGTCCGGCGCGCCTTGCTGCACGAGCAGGCTGGCGATATGGCGCAGCGTGTCGCTCATGTCGCCGACCCCATAGAACGAGCCCTCGAAGTAAGGGATGCCGTAGCGCCGCTGCATCTTTGTCGCGATGTTGATCATCGACTTCGAGCAGACCATCATGTTGACCTTGGCGCGATGCGAACTTGCGATCTCGTTGTAGCGCCCGTCGCCGGAGATGCACGAGAGGATACGGATGCCCAGCGCGTCGAGCAGCGGCTTGGTCTGCCAGAGTTCGCCCGACAGGTTGTATTCGCCAATGACGTTGATGTCATACGGCGTCGTGTACTCGGGCTCGCGCGTGCCGATCACATAATTGAGGATCGCCTCGCCGCCAAGCTTGTTGCCCAGATTCTTCGGCCCGGCGAAACCGGGGGAAATGACCGGAATCACCGGCTTGCCAAATTGTTCGGTGGCGCGCTTGCAGACCGCCTCGATGTCGTCGCCGATCAGCGCAGTGACGCAGGTCTGGTAGACGAACACTGCGGGCGGATCGTATTTCTCGATGATTTCGCGCACGCTCCTGAACAGGCGCTTCTCGCCGCCGTACACCACGTCGAGTTCGTTGATATCGGTGGTGAAGCCGGTGCGATAGAGTTGCGAACCGGACGAAGCGGCGTGCCGGTTGTCCCACGAGTTACCTTCACAAGCAATAGGCCCGTGCACGAGGTGTGCGACGTCCACCACCGGCTGCAAAGCGATCTTCGCGCCGTCGAACGCGCACCCGCCTGCGGCCGAACCCGGCGAAAGCTGCTTCGTGCAGCCCCTTTTGCGTTCCTTCTCGCTCTTGCCTTGATTCTTGTCGCAACCCGGCTCGTCGAAAACTTCGGCGATTTGGGCATTGAGCGAAGCAGACATGACGTGCTCCTGATGGATGGACGTTTCTCTAGTGGCAAGTTCCATACCACCGGGAAACGCCTTGAAAACGTGCCAATTGGCGCTGAAGCAGTCGCTCGCGCGCATCGTCATGGCGAGTTTGAACGGTTTGCGACAGACGGTTCGCGACACAGAAAACGACAACACACGTTCACTGCCTGCCTTGCCGTTCCGTATTGAGCAGGACCCGTGCGATCGCATTCGCGCGCGCCTCCAGCAACGCATCCGGCCTCAAGGGTTCGCGAACCGCCAGGTAAGCAGTCAGCGCGCGGCGCATCCGTGGAGCTTTCGCGTAGTCCGTCTACCATGACCGGGATACGCCGCAAAGTCGCAGAGACAGACTTCCAGCAAGCGCTCGAAGCGCTCAGGCCTGATCTCGGCCGGTACGCGTTCGAGCAATGCACCGAGCGCGCCTGCGCGCATATCCCGAACGCTCTTCCAGTGTGTATGCGCCATTCGCGCCGCCTGCCCCGCTGGGCGGCTCAGTCGTCGTCGACCAGCGCGAGCAGTTCGCGCGGCGTTACCTCGTCATTGATCTCCGCGAGGCTCAACGGGTCGGACGCCGCCACCTCGCGCTCAAAATCGTCGTAGGCGAACCACGCACGCAGCGGCACTGAGTCAGACTGCTCGACTACATAAATCATGCCCCGCTCCCTCGCTGAGGTTCGTCACGCAGGCTAGCTGTAGCGGCTCGATAACATAAATCTCCAAGGCCCGATAACAGCGCCTTTTCGGGATTACATTGGCTGAGAATATCGGCGCGTCCAGGTCCACATTAAGTGAGAACGGGGTCACGTTAACTGAGAACGGCTCGATAACATCGGCCAGGATCCACAATCAGTGAGAATGCTCGACGGGCACGCCGGTAGCCAGCAGATGAAATGGTGAGTCAGGGGCGGCATATGGGCCGCCGGCCCTTTCCGATCATTCTTCCGGACCGGCCCCCCCGCTCCCTGCAACGCTCAGAAGCACTGGTCACCCACGATTCGTACTTGCGGTTTTTCCCGTGCGGGTGAGCCGCCAAGGAGCGCCTGACTCAGGTATCCGCTGCGCACCAGCATGTCCTGCAACGCGTTTTCAGCATCCTCCATGCTCACTTCGCCCTGTGCCTTACGCGCAATACTTTGCTGGGCCAACCGGCGCACCAGTTCCTTGATGAATGCAGCGCTGACGCCTTCAGTCCGCTCCACTGCAAACGCTGCGACGTCTGCCGGGATGCTCATCCTCGAACCGTAGAGCCGGAGCAGGCGCGCCCGGCAATCCGCATCAGGTGCCGGTATTTCAATGGCCTGATCAACCCGGCCTGGACGGGCCGCGAGCGCCTCCTCGATTTCCTCCGGCCGGTTGGTGGTAAGCACGAACAGGATCTCGGCGTCCTGATGAAGTCCGTCCATTTCGTTGAGCAAGCGGTTGAGCAGACTCTCTTCCTTCGGGCCGCGCATCTCGGTGCGATGTCTCCCGATCAGATCGACGTCCTCGATGACCACCATGCTTGGCTGTAGCAACCGGGCCAGCAGCATATAGTTGTCGAGTTGCCCCACTTGATTGGCGCTGATCAGAAGGGTGGTATGCGCTGGCAGATTGCTGGCGAGGTACTTGATCGTATGGGTTTTGCCCGTTCCGGGCGGCCCGTACAGCAGGACACCCTTTTGCAAGGACTGGCGTAATGTCTTTAATCCTTCTCTGGTGCGTGCGAATTCAAAAATATTGCGATCCAGCAGCTCCATGGTTTGCGGTGACAGGATGACGTCCTGACGCTCCACGGCAGGCAGACGGTGCACGACGATGCTGCGGGGCTGGCCTGAATAATCCTCAGTTACCTCGAGGGAAAGAACCTTGCCCCGGTACAGACGGGACTCGCGAATTGCCTGCTCCAGCCCCGCATACACCTCGCTGCCGAAGGTCAGCCCGCGCGCGTTGGGCAGACTGACAATCTCCACGCTCGCGATAGACGTGTTCATTCCTTCCATGTGCTGCTCGAACAGCACAGCGGCTCTCAGCTCGCCATCGGTGATCAGCCACAAGCCGTTGTCGAGTACCGCGACCGGTGTTTCTTCTCCGACATCGACATCCCGGTATTTCACAGGAGCAAGGGACACCGTGGTAGACATCGGGCCGGTACTCTGCGCAAACAGCGAGGAAATTGTCAACGGAAACCGCTCATGAACCTGATTGAGGCCGAGAAGGCGCGGAGCGAACGGCGTCAGCAGGCGGGAGAGCGTCTGTTGAAGCTCGGGGCGCGTGTGATGGGGAAACTGCCGCTGCGAGGAGGTGAGCTCTTCCGGGGACCGATCATCAAAATGCGCAGCTAGCGCTTCCCATGCAAATTGCTGCCTTACCGGGTCAAGGTTCTTGTGATCAATATCGGTGAACTGGTTCATGAACGGACTCTTTGATATTAGATGGCGGCGCCAAGTACCGATGCGAACGCGCAACAACGAGTCGCTACAGCTAGCTACATACAGCGCAGCAATTTCGTTTTCAGCGGTGCCCCGCTACTCGACACCCTCCGCCGCAATCTTCGCCCACACCGCACGAGGTAACCGCGGCGCGATGCCCGCCGGGCTCGCGTCGAACTGCCGTCGAGCCGCCGACATCGCACCCTGTGCAATCGCAATCTCCTCGTGCGTCAATGGCAACCGGCCGGCCACATGCGCGGGCCCCCGGGCAGCACGTGGGCGATCATCTGCGGGTTCCGGTGTTCGGGCAGCGGGACGAGGTGGTCGGCCTCGCCCACACCGGCCAGGCAAACCTAGTCGTTGATTACCTCGACGTTATGGCCCGTCCTGCGTCATCTTGACCAGAGCTGCGTCTGCCGCGCCCGATGCATCCGCTGTGTCTGCCATAGCCGCGCTCTCCTCGTCAGCGAATGATGTCGTAGCTGTAGTCGGTCTTCGCCACGTCGATCGTGTTGGCGTCGAGCGCTTCGAAAAACTCGTCCAGCAGCGTGACCAGCACCCGCAACGCACCTTCATAGCCCCAGGTTGGGAAGCGATGGTAATGGTGTCGATCGAAGATCGGGAACACCATACGTATCAGCGGCGTTTTGGTATCCCGCTCGAGATACTTGCCGTAGGTGTTGCCTATCAGGAAATCCACCGGCTCGGTAAACAGCAGTGAGCGCATGTGCCATAGATCGCGTTTCGGATACACCTTGCAGCCGGCGCCGTAGGGCGACGCGTCGAACAGCGCCTGCACCTTCGCAGCCCAGGTTTCGTTGCCGTTGGTCGCCAGCACGTGAGCCGGCTCGGCACCGAGTTCCAGCAGGAACTGCGTGTAGCCCAGCATCTGGTCCGGGTCGCCGTAGAGTGCAAAGCGCTTGCCGTGCAGGTGAGCCTGGCTGTCGGCCATCGCATCGACGAGCTGGCCTCGCTCCTTCTCCAGTTGCGCCGGAATCGGCTTGCCGGTCACGCGCGAGATTTCCATCAGGAACTGATCGGTGCCCGCGACGCCAACCGGCGAGTTCAGCACCACCACTTCCTGGCCATGCTCGCCAATGAACTTGCTGGTCTTCTCGCAGCAGTATTCCTGGAACACGAAGGTCGCCTTCGCGTTCAACGCGCGCTCGACGTCCTCCTTGGTCGTGCCGCCTTCGTACATCCGGAACTCGCCGTCGGTCGGCGTATTCCACGTTTCGGATGGGTCGCAGATGATGTTCACCGTCACGCCGAAGAGATCGAAAATCCGGCGAATCTCCTTCATGTTGCCGACCACGTAGCCGTCGAAGCCGCCGATGAAGTTGACGCTTTCGTCGGGCACGCGCTCAAGCGGCGTCGCTGTGCCGGCCTTGCCGTCCCAGAAGTGCTTGAGGATGCCGAGGAGCGCGTTGTCGTAGCCGGTCACATGGCTGCCGACGAAGGCCGGCGTATGCGCGAACGGCACGTCGTAGTCTTTCGGCACGCTGCCCTTCTGCTTGCTGCTCTTGATGAGCGCGTCGAGGTCATCGCCGATCACTTCCGCCATGCAGGTCGTGGAGACCGCGATCATGTCGGGCTTGTACAGGTTGTACGCATTTGCGAGGCCGTCGATCATGTTGTTCATGCCGCCAAACACCGCCGCGTCCTCGGTCATCGACGAGCTGACGCACGAGGTCGGCTCCTTGAAGTGACGCGAAAAGTGCGAGCGGTAAAACGCTACACAGCCCTGCGAGCCATGCACAAAACTGAGCGTCTTGTGAAAGCCGTTGGCCACGTACACTGCGCCGAGCGGCTGGCAGGCCTTGGCTGGGTTGATGGTGAGCGAGTCGCGTGCAAAGTTCTTTTGCCGGTAGTCTTCGCTCTTGGTCCACTCGACGATCTGCTTGACCTGCTCGTCTGAATGGTTGAACTCGAAGTTTTCCTTTTTCGCGCGGAAAATTTTCTGGTACTCGGGCTCGCGGAACAGGAGTTCCTGATCGAGAATCTGGTCTGCGGATTGAGGCACGGGATGCTCCTGATATTCAATTCAAAGACCTGCCGGCCGGTGATCAGTGCGGTGATCGGTGCGGTGGCCGGCGCTTAGGGGTTTTTCTTCCAGGGCGCCTTGGCGAGCCCCCACACCGGGCTGGAAATGGCCATGTCCATGTCGCGCGCGAAAATGGCGTAGCCGTCGTAGCCGTGATATGGACCGGAATAGTCCCAGCTGTGCATCTGGCGAAACGGCACGCCCATCTTCTGGAACACGTACTTTTCCTTGATGCCGGAGCCGACCAGATCGGGCTGGACCTGTTCGACGAACCTCTCGAACTCGTAGCCGGTCACGTCGTCGTAAATCAGTGTGCCGTCCTTCACGTAGTGCGTGGTGCGCTGATAGTCGTCGTTGTGGCCGAATTCGTAGCCGGTGCCGACCACGTTCATGCCGAGGTCTTCGTAGGCGCCGATCACGTGGCGCGGACGCAGGCCGCCAACGAACAGCATCACGGTCTTATCCTGCAGGCGCGCTCTGAACTTCGCGTTCACCGCATCGACCAGCGGACGATACTTGGCGATCACCCTCTCCGCGTTGGCTTTGATGGTGTCGTCGAAGTGGCTGGCGATCTCGCGCAGGCTCTTCTCGATCATCGACGGGCCGAAGAAGTTGTATTCCGCCCACGGAATGCAGTACTTCTCTTCCATGTGCCGGCTGATATAGTTCATCGAGCGGTAGCAATGCAGCAAATTGAGCTTGGCCTTGGGCGTGTTCTCGAGCTCGGCGATCGAGCCGTCGCCCGACCATTGCGCGATCACGCGCAGGCCGATCTCTTCGAGCAGAATCCGGCTCGACCATGCATCGCCGCCGATGTTGTAATCGCCGATGATCGCAACATCATAAGGCGTCGAAACAAATTCGGGCCGCTTGTCCGGATCGGCCTTGTCGAATATCCAGTCTCGAATCGCATCGTTAGCCAGATGGTGGCCCAGCGACTGGCTGACGCCGCGAAAACCTTCGCAGCGCACCGGCAAAATGGTGTGCCCTTCATACTGCGCACTCTTCTTCTTCGAGACGGCCTCGATGTCGTCGCCGATCAGGCCGATCGGGCATTCACTCTGGATCGAGATGCCCTTGTTCAGCGGAAACAGTTCCTGAATCTCGTCGACGATCTTGTCGAGCTTCTTGTCGCCGCCGAAGACGATGTCCTTTTCCTGGAAGTCCGACGTGAACTGCATCGTCACGAAGGTGTCGATACCGGTAGTGCCGATGTAGTAGTTGCGACGCGCGGCCCACGAGTACTGGCCGCAACCGACCGGACCATGACTGATGTGGATCATGTCCTTGATGGGCCCCCAGACCACGCCCTTCGAGCCGGCGTACGCGCAACCGCGAATCGTCATCACGCCCGGCAATGACTTGATGTTTGATTTCACGCCACAGTCGGGCTTGCCGTCCTCGAAGGTGCCCAAATGCTTGGCGCGCCGTTTGGCCATCTTTTCCGGATAGGCCTTCAGCACTTCATCGATCAGGGCCTTGTTCGCGGCCTTGCGCTCTTCAACAGTGACGTTCATGGGAATGCTCCATAGGGTGAGTATCAAGCCTGGCAGCGGGTAGCCGGCACGGCCCGGTTCATCGCGTGAAGAAGAACACCGGGCCGCGCGCAGCGGCGCTCGCTTAGGCGGTCAGTTCCGCTGCAGGCTTGCCGACTTGCGATTCGTCGATGGACGTCATGATTCCGTGTTCCATTAACAGGTCTTCCAGTTGATCCATCGTGATCGGCGTCGGGATCGTGCCGTTGCCCGCGTTGTTGTGCACCTTGGTGGCGAGCTGGCGATACTCTTCCGCCTGTTTGGATTCTGGCGCGAACTCGATCACCGTCATGCGGCGCAGCTCGGCGTGCTGCACGATGTTATCGCGCGGCACGAAGTGGATCAGCTTCGAACCGAGCATCTTCGCCAGCGCTTCGGCGAGTTCGAGTTCCTTGTCGGTCTGACGCTCGTTGCACACGAGCCCGCCGATCCGCACACCGCCGCTGTTCGCGTACTTCAGAATGCCCTTTGAAATGTTGTTGGCCGCATACATGGCCATCATTTCGCCGGACATCACAATGTAGATTTCCTGCGCCTTGTTCTCACGAATCGGCATTGCGAAACCGCCGCACACCACGTCGCCGAGCACGTCGTACGACACGTAGTCCACGCCGTCATAGGCGCCGTTTTCTTCGAGGAAGTTGATCGACGTGATGACGCCACGGCCCGCGCAGCCGACGCCCGGTTCCGGACCGCCGGACTCCACGCAACGGATGTTGCGGTAACCGATCTTCATCACGTCCTCGAGTTCGAGGTCCTCCACCGAGCCGGCTTCGGCCGCTAGCGACAGGATGGTGTCCTGCGCCTTTGCATGCAGGATCAGGCGGGTAGAGTCCGCCTTGGGATCGCAGCCGACGATCAGGATCTTCTGCCCGAGTTCAGTCAGGGCTGCCAGGGTGTTCTGCGAGGTGGTCGACTTGCCGATACCGCCTTTACCGTAGAAAGCGATTTGCCGAAGTTTAGACATTGCATTTCTCCATTCAGGAAGAAGGGTTGAAACCAGGGTTGCGTAACCGCGACCATGTCAGCCTGTCGTGCCTGTAGGGGTCTTCTTATATCGAGCCACGCATCGGCCGGACCTGTGTCCGCGCTGGACTCCAAACGCAGCTTCTGTGCCACGTCACCAGCGGTACTGCGTCGCGTCCGCCCCGCCGCGCTGCGGCGGTTGGTTCGGGACTTTTGCGGACTCCTCTTCTGTCTTGTCGATTTCGCGACAAACCACGCGAACTTCGTCGCCAATGAAACCATTCGGGCGCGTTTGTCGTGCGATTTCTGTCGCATTGGCCTGCGTGCAGCCGGACAATCGCCGGGTTGCGGCCTGGTTCGGTTATTGCATTGATCGCGCCATGGACACACCAGCCACCCAAGCTTCACGACCCGTGCCGCGCGAGACGCACTTCGACCGTCTAGGCGGCGAGACCGCCGTCATCCGCCTGGTCGATGCGTTCTATCGGCACATGGATACGCGGGCCGACGCGCAGCGCATTCGCGCGATGCATCACCCGGACCTGTCTTCGACGAAGGCCGTGCTGGTGCTGTATCTGTGCGAATGGCTCGGCGCCGACAAGCGGTACTCGGCACAGCGCGGCCAACCACGGCTGCGCACGCGTCATGCCGCATTCGCGATCGGCACCGCCGAACGGGATGCGTGGCTAGCTTGCATGCGCGCCGCGTTCGACGAGACGGGTGTCGACCCGGTGCTACGCGATGAACTGATGCAGGCCTTTTTCAAAATCGCCGACCGGATGCGCAATACGCAGACGTGAATCCCTCTTCAACGCTGTTTAACCCAAGGATCTGTGATGACCGAAACGCTCGCGCACAAGGAGATCGACGACACCGCGTTCGCCCGTCTCGAACATGAAGGCCGTCTGCTCAACCCGGTTCTCAAGGGACTGACGGACAGGCTCGACCGGGTCGGCTTCCGCGGCGAACTTGCGCTGCGGTTTGCCCCAAAGCTCGCCGACGAAGCGCGGCCGCCGGAGCTGACCTGCGATCAGGTGATGGCATGCGCGACGATCGGCCATAAGCACTTGCCGTTCTTCGCCGGGTATCTGTTGAGCTTCGAGCATCTGAAGGACGTGGCCGAGGTGCTCAGCGACACGCTCTCGGCGGACGGCAAGTACTTTCTGTTTTGCGACAACATCGACCTGAGCAAGCGATATCAGGTGCCGTACAAGGGCGCGATGTTCTATGTGCTGCCGATTCTCGAGTCAACCGTCTACAACGAGATGCTCGAACTGCTGTACCTCGAAAAGAACGAATTGAAGAAAAAGGACTCCGGCGGCAAACTGGATGCGGTAGCGGACGCGGCCATCAAGTTCGACGTGACCTTCGACACGATCACCTACAGCGAAGGACTTGAATTGATGGGGCCGGTGCGCAACCCCAACGAGAACCGGCCCGTCTGAGGCTCGGGTCCCTGCGGCTGCCGCCCGCGCGGCTGCGCCAACCGATGTTCCCTTGCACCCGAACGCGACCATGATCATGCACACCGACACTGTTTTCGTCGTCCGCGAACGCCTGGCCTCGCGCGTTGTCCGGAACCCCGATGCACAACTCGAAACGATCGTGCCCGCCGCACTCTGCACCTGGCTGGCGTACCACGGCTTCCCTGATCCGCAATCGCGCTGCGTGAACGGCGAAACCCCGTTGATGCGCGCCGCGCAGCATGGCGAGGACTTGGTGGTCGAAGCGTTGCTCGCACTCGGCGCACGCGCCGACGCGCTCGATGACGACGGCAACCATGCGCTCTGGTTCGCGTGCCTGCACGGCGGCCCCGCGACCATCCTGCGGCTGATCGACGCCGGCGCGCCGATCGACCATGTGAACGACGACGACATCACATGCCTGATGCAGGCAGCCGCGAGCGGTCGCCTCGACGTCCTGCAGATGCTGCTTGCGCATGGGGCGAACGCAGAACTGTGCGCACCGGATGGCCGCAGCGCGCTCGACATGGCAGCCGACCTCTGGCTGCAACTGCTGCTTGCTTTCGGATGACAGGCTTTGTTAGCGAGTCTTAAGAGGGACGTGCGTCGCGCGACCACCGAAATCGGTCCACTGATCAGTCGAAAAATCGTATAGTTTGCAGCGTCGTGCGGTGTCGAAGTACCAACGCCACGAAAACCGCTGCACGACGATCCGTTCCGGAAGCATCGCTTCGAGGGTTCGCTGAGCACCGACGAGCCCGTATAGAGGGAGACTCATGTCGACGTGATGCGCGGTGTGCTCCATGATGTGATGAAACAGCGCGCCAAAACGCCAGCGAAAGGTCAAGTGCACCGTCGTGGATATGAACGGATCCGAACGCCCCCATTTCGCGCGATCGTCGTACCAGCGGATCTGCGGATGCGTGTGGTGCGCGTACACGACGAAACCCACCATCGCGCACCAGAACAGGAACGGGACCACGAACCCGCATGCGATTGACGGGACCACCCCCCGCTGCGTCGCGCGAGCGATCCACGCGAGCGCGCCGATCCACAGCAGTGCGAACACCGATACCAGCGTGCAGTCATGGAAGAACACGGGGCGCCGCGTCGGCATTGCGGCCCGCGACGGGAAAAACATCTTCGTCCACCAAATTTCGATCATGTAGTAGAGACCAGGCGCCCAGCCGCTGCGATAGATACGCTCCAGTGCGCGCCGTGGCCCACTCAAGGCGCGATATTCCTGGATCGTCAGCGGTGCCCACACAAAATCGACGCCTTTCAGGTTCGTGTAGCCGTGATGCACCACGTTGTGACCCACCTGCCACAGGCTGTAGGGCGTGAGCGACGGCAGGAAGGCGATTCGGCCCAGCCAGCGGTTGAGCGTGCGGTGCCGGGTCAGGCTTTCATGACATGCGTCGTGACCGATGACGAAGATCCGTCCGATGACGAAGCCCGCCATGCATCCGAATACGGTCTTCAGCACGAACCCGTGCGCGAACACGCTCGCGGCGAGCGCACACAATAGTAAAACGTAGTCGAGCACGAGCAGCAGAAGCGCGTAGGCGGTGCGGCGTTCGGCGAACGGTGTCAGCCACGAGCGGATGACCTTGCGATGGGGCAATGGCTCATTGGCGGGAACGGGGTGATTCGGACTGTTCATGAAGAATGACCGGTAGAGCGGTGCAGCACAACACTACGCACGCGGTCGACGGCTGCATGCCGTGTCCGCGATGATGTGACCAGACCGTTTCGCGCTGGTGGCGAGTCAGCGCGACATCATGTTCATGCTGACATTGTGCATCACCCAGATCGTGCCGAAGATCAGGAACAGCGCGGCGAGCGCGGTGTAGCATAACGCCAGCACGTTCCAGCGCTGGCCGCGCGACAGGTCCAGATGCAGGAACGTCACCAGTTGCACGACGATCTGCACGAACGCCAGCAACGCGAGCGCCATAATCGCGGAGCCGGACGGCAGCAACCGTTGCGTGACGATCGAGAATGAGCCAGCCGTCAGCGCCACGGCGAGCACGAAACCGGTGATATAACCGGCGACGTCACCACGCGAGGCGGTCGTGGACGTCGAGTGTGAACGGACCATTTAGAGCACGCTCCCGAGATAGACAAACGAAAACACGCAGATCCACACGATGTCGAGGAAGTGCCAGAAGAGGCTCAGGCATGTCAGACTCGTGAGGTCGCGACCGGACAGTTCAGGCGAGCGGACGACATGCACGACGAGCACGGCCATCCAGACGAGGCCGGCTGTCACGTGCAGGCCGTGGGTGCCAACCAGCGTGAAGAACGACGACAGGTAGGCGCTGCGACTGGGCCCAGCACCGTCGGCGACCAGGTGCGAGAACTCGCGCAGCTCTAACGCGAGGAACAGCGCGCCAAGCACGAACGTCACGAGGAGCCAGCTGATCACGGCACCACGCCCCTGGCGCAGCGCGCCGAGCATCGCGAAGCCGTAGGTGGTGCTGCTCAGTAGCAGCGCGCCGGTTTCAAGTGCGACACCCGGGATGTCGAACAGGTCCCGTCCGGACGCACCACCCGCGAACTGGTGCGCCATTACGACGAACACGGCGAACAGCGACGCGAACAGCACGCAGTCGGTCATCAGGTACAGCCAGAAGCCGAACACGGTGGGCGTTGGGCCGTGGTCAGCGCTCGACCTGCCGTGATGGACGAGTAACGCAGATTGCGACATGGATCAGGTCTCCGCGGATTCGGGTAGTTCAAGGGCGGCCGGGGTGCGTGCGCTGCCGCGACGTGCTTCGATTTCGCGCACGCGCGAGGCCGGAATCACGTAGCCATGGTCGTCGCGGAAGCTACGCGCGATCAGCGCGGCGACGATCGCGACGAAGGCCAGCGCGGCGAGCCACGTGATGTGCCAGACGCCGGCGAAGCCGAGCACGAGGCTGAATGCGCCGATCAGGAACCCGTCCGCGGTGTTCGACGGTAGGTGGATGTCCTCGTAATGCGCCAGTGCGGCATTTGCTGCGCCGCTTTCCTTCATGTGCGCGAACGCGTCGAGCTGGTGGACGACCGGTATGCGCGCGAAGTTGTAGACAGCGGGCGGCGACGCGGTGGCCCATTCGAGCGTGCGGCCGTTCCACGGGTCGCCCGTCAGGTCGCCGTATTCCGGCTCGTTGCGATGGATCACGCTCACGACGACCTGGGCGATCTGGTGCACGACACCGAGTGCGATCAGCACCACGCCGCATGCGGCGACGAACAGCCAGGGATGCCAGGTCGGATTGTCGTAGTGATTCAGGCGCCGGGTCATGCCCATGAAGCCGAGCACGTAGAGCGGCACGAACGACACGTAGAAGCCGACGAACCAGCACCAGAACGCCCGCTTGCCGAGCTTCTCGTTAAGCTTGAAGCCGAACGCCTTCGGGAACCAGTAATGGAAGCCCGCGAGATAGCCGAACACGACGCCGCCTATGATCGCGTTGTGAAAGTGCGCGATCAGGAACAGGCTGTTGTGCAGCACGAAGTCCACGCCCGGGATCGCCATCATCACGCCCGTCATGCCGCCGATCGTGAACGTGACCATGAAGCCGATCGTCCACAGCACGGGTGCGGTGAAGTCGATGCGACCGCGGTACATCGTGAACAGCCAGTTGAAGATTTTCACGCCCGTGGGGATCGCGATGACCATCGTCATAATGCCGAAGAACGCGTTAACGTCCGCGCCGGAACCCATCGTGAAGAAGTGGTGCGCCCACACGAGGAATGCGAGCACCGTGATCGCGCACGACGCGTAGACCATCATTCTGTAGCCAAACAGCGGTTTCTTCGAGAAGGTCGCGATCACTTCCGAGTAGATGCCGAACGCGGGCAGCACGAGGATGTACACCTCCGGGTGGCCCCACGCCCAGATCAGGTTCAGGTACAGCATCGCGTTGCCGCCGAGCTCATTTGTGAAAAAGTGCATGCCTGCGTAGCGGTCGAGGCCGAGCAGTGCGAGCGTCACGGTTAGGATCGGGAACGTTGCCATGATCAGCACGTTCGAGCACAGCGCGGTCCACGTGAACACCGGCATCTTCATCAGCGTCATGCCGGGCGCGCGCAGCTTCACTATCGTCACGAAGAAGTTGATCGCGGTAATCAGCGTACCGACGCCGGAGAGCTGCAGACTCCAGATGTAGTAGTCGACCCCGACGCCGGGACTGAACTGCAGCTCCGACAGCGGTGGATACGCGAGCCAGCCGACCTGCGCGAACTCGCCGATCACGAGCGACAGATTGATCAGGATCGCGCTGATCGCCGTCATCCAGAAGCTCAGCGAATTCAGGAACGGAAAGGCGACGTCGCGCGCGCCGATCTGCAGCGGCACGACAAGATTGAAGAGGCCGACCATCAGCGCCATCGCCATGAAGAAAATCATGATGACACCGTGCGCGGTGAATATCTGGTCGTAGTGGTGCGGCGGCAGGTAGCCGGGGCCGTGAAACGCGATCGCGAGCTGAAGCCGCATCATTACGGCGTCGACAAAACCGCGCATGAGCATCAGCACCGCGACGATGATGTACATGATGCCGATCTTCTTGTGATCGACGCTTGTCAGCCACTCGGTCCAGAGCCACTTCCAGCGGCCGAGCTTCGTGAGCGTGGCGATGACCGCCAGCACGATGAGCGCCATGAACGCGGCCGCACCCATGATGATCGGCTGATCGAACGGAATCGCGCCGGGCGTGAGTTTTCCAAACATGGCTTACTCCGTGGTCTGCGTGCGACAGGCGGCGTCGCGGAAGGCCGTGACATTGCCGTTGTTGTATCGGGCAACGATGTTGCGGAACAGGTGCTGGTCGATCGATGAGAAGTAGCGTACCGACTGCTTCTCGCTCGGCTTCGCGACTTCGGCGTATTCGTCCATGCTCAGGCGGTCCGGCGAAGCCTTGACCTTCCGCACCCATGCGTCGAAGTCGGTGGCGCTCGTCGCGAGCGTGCGGAACTTCATGTCGGCGAATCCCTTGCCGCTGAAGTTGGCGGACATGCCTTCGAAATTTCCCGGTGCATCCGCGATCAGGTGCAGACGGGTCTGCATGCCGACCATTGCATAAACCTGGGTGCCGAGTTGCGGGATGAAGAATGAGTTCATCACCGAGTCCGACGTGATCCGGAAGTTCACCGGCGTATCGACTGGCACGGCGAGCTGGTTCACCGACGCAATGCCGAGGTCCGGGTAAATGAAGAGCCACTTCCAGTCGAGCGCGACCACCTCGACGTCGATCGGCTTCACGCTCGACTGCAGCGGCCGGTACGGGTCGAGCTCATGCGTGGTGCGCCACGTCAGGATACCGAGGTACAGGATGATCAGGGCGGGGATCGTCCAGCAGACGATCTCGATCGCCGTCGAGTGCGCCCATTTGGGCGCATAGACCGCGTGACGGTTCGACGCACGGTAGCGCCACGCGAAGAACAGCGTCAGCAGGATCACCGGGATCACGACGATCAGCATCGCCCACGTGGCGGTGGCGATCAGCGACTTCTCGGCCGCGCCGACGCTCCCTTTTGGATCAAGCACAGTCAGATCACATCCCGATAGACAGGCGCTCAATGTTGCGAGGATGGCTATCGACCGTTTCCTTAAGGCTTTTCTGTCTGTCATAGTGGTTAAGTCCGGGTTGTGGCACTTTTGACCTGAAGCTGGCTTGACGCATGCGGCATCACACTCGCAGCGTCATGGTCCGACAACCGGCCAGCTCTGTGATTGATGTCGATCAAGGATGAACAAAGCGGCGGGTGCGGTGCACTGACGCAGTGCGCGGGCTATATCAGGCGATCGCCCATGTCTTCATGGCTGAACTGAAGCAGAGCCAGGCTGCGAGGGATGGCCTCGATCTGGCAATCGAGGGTCGTAACGGGGCACGTGGCGGGGAACGAAGGACAGACTTTACGGCGCCCGTATGAACAGGGAACACCTTGCTGACGGCGCAGTTTGCGGGTAATGCAACGCTCGCAGCATTCTCGATGCGCGGGACAATCTGATCCGGATCAGCGAATACGCACCTTGGCGTTGCTATTTCGGAGTTCGACGAACACGTCTCGTCGCGTTGTTTGCGCCAGCCGCCGGCGGTCGTGCCGCTAGATCAGTTTTGACCAGGATGCGCTCGAGGGGCGCTCCAGATAACCGTCGAACACCATGGCCACTGCGCGCACGAAGAACCGGCCTTTTGGGGGAATCGAGATGCCGTTTCCATCGATGCTCACCAGTCCCGCCTCCCGGTATGGTTCCAGGGCGGTAAGCTCACTTGAGAAATAGCGGACGAAGTCGATCTGATGCGCTAGCGAGATCGCAGCGAAATTCAGCGGCACGCTGCACATGAGCGTCATGATCACCTCCCGACGCAACGCATCGTCAGGCGATAGGGCAATTCCGCGTTCGACCGGCAGCCGGCCTTCGTCGAGTGATCGGTAGTAGCTTTGCAACGAGCTCGTCGACTGGCTGTAAGCGCTGCCGATCTTGCCGATGGCCGACACACCGAAGCCGACCAGATCGCACTCCGCGTACGTCGTGTAGCCTTGGAAATTGCGATGGAGGCTACCGTTGCGCAACGCAATGCTCAGCTCGTCGTCGGGTCTGGCGAAATGGTCGAGACCGATATAGATGTATCCGGCATCGAGGAAGCGCTGGGCCGAGAGCATAAATATGCGCAGGCGCTCCTCGGTCGATGGCAATCGGGCTGCGTCAATTAATCGCTGGGCCTTGAAGCGGTCTGGCAGGTGCGCGTAGTTGTAGAGCGCGACGCGATCGGGCGCCAGCCGGATCACCTCGTCCAGTGTGCGGGCAAAGCTGGCGACAGTCTGCTGCGGCAAACCGTAGATCAGGTCGACGTTAATTGAGGGAAATCCCGCATCGCGTGCGCCGCTGAGTGCGCGTTCCACCACATCGAGTGGCTGGATGCGATTGACGGCCTGCTGAACGTCGGTAGCAAAGTCCTGTACGCCGAAGCTCGCTCGGTTGAAGCCGAGGCGCGCGAGTGGTGAAAGCGTTTTGCTGCTGACGGTTCGCGGATCAATTTCGATGGCAAGTTCTGCGTCGATCGAGAACGCGAAGCGGTTCTGCAGTTGCTGGACAAGGTCTTCGAGCTCGGCAACAGGGAAGAAGGTCGGCGTTCCACCTCCCAGATGCAGCTGCACGGTTCGCCGGTCAGGTCCGAGATGTGACGCGACCAGGTCCATCTCACGAACGAGGTAGCTCAGATATCTAGCGCTGCAGCCATGGTCGTGCGTAATGACCTTGTTGCATGCGCAGAAGTAGCAGAGTGATCTGCAAAACGGCAGATGAACATATAGCGAGAGCGGCGGATTATTCTCGGCAGTAGCACGAGCGGCAAGCTGACGTTCGTATGCCCGCTCCTCGAACCCAGGATGAAATCGATCTGCGGTGGGATATGAGGTATAGCGAGGCCCCGAACGGTCGAAGTGGCGAACCACCTCCGCGGGAATCTCCGGACTGTCAGGCGCTCGGGATGCTGCTTCCCGCATCCGCGTGCGCTGCTTCGGCTGATAGTCTGCTTCGCGGTGTATTCGTTTCTTCATCCCCATCTCCAGAAGCTTCCGCGCGGACAGCGCGGCGAACACGGCTGCCCCGATTGTCCTGCATGGAGCCCGGAAAGCGCTGATCTGTATCAATACGAGGTGTCGTGAGCGCGATAGTCCTGTGTAGGTGAGAGGCGAGGCGCGGGACGTGTTCGTGATATACACGGACGTTCGTTCTGGAATAGCGCTACGCCCAGGCGCGCAATCTCGCGAAACCGGCCGCCTGAAATTACGTGCCTGCGACCGGGCAACGAGACGGCACGCCCCGGCGAGCCCGTGTTGATGGTGACGGCAGAGCCTGCGGCCGAGCGTCCGGAAGGGCATCCAGGACGGGAAGGCGTCAGATAGGGGCGGGTCGGGTGCGCTAGATAGCCTTGACAACGGCTTCTTCGGGAAGCTGACTGGCTTCGGCCGCGGCACGAATTGCCAACGATCTGCCGTACAGCCTGAGTAATCGGGCACTGGGTACGACGCGTGTCGCGCGGCGTTTTCGCACCCGCCAAATTGATCACTGCGGAGCATCGCGCATGGCTGTGGCATTCGGCGGCTGCAGGCAGTCCGGCAATGGCTGCGAAATCGGTGTCTCCCGGTGCGAGAAACATCTTGGTACCAGTCAATGCGGTTGAAGGCCAATAGTCCGTACATGGACTCCCGCCTATGAGCAAGATCGGTTTGCATTTTGAGGGTCACGACTGCGTCCGTGCATTCGGCTTCTGATGTGCTTGCTGCTGCACGAGCCATCATGGAAATTTGCGCGCTTGCTCCTCATCGGCCTTCTGGCTTCGTACTGCAGCCGCCGGATATATCAGGATCTGCAAGCGCCGGTCCGACCGGTTCGCCATGCTTGCCGCTTCTTGCGCAATCGCGAAAGAAATAAAGCAATACTCAATATCTGTTGTCTGTTACGCACCTCGGAAGCAGCCGTTACCTGTCAATATTGCCCAGGCAATGCGCGCCGTCTTGTTCGGCAGGGCGATCGCAGCAATGCTCACGTGGCGGCGTTGCATCACAGCCTTGATCCAGCGACTGTGCCGATCGTCGCGACGGTTCACGAAGTGCATGACCGCGCGGGCGCCCTGTACAAGCAGGGTTCTCAGATAGGTGTCGCCGCGTTTTGTGATACCGCCTAACCTGGTTTTGCCTCCGCTTGATTTTTGCCTCGGCGTCAGCCCCAGCCAGGCCGCAAACTGCCGGCCGTTCCTGAACTGGGACGGATCACCGACACTGCTGACGAGCGCGGTCGCGATCACTGGCCCGATTCCTGGAACGGTAGCGAGCCGTTGGCAGGCTTCGTTGCTCTTGAAGATCTCGCTATCTCGGCAGCAAGTTCGTCGAGCCATTGCTGCAGTGCCTTCAGTTGCTCGAGGTACATCGAGCCAAGCCGTCTGAGCAAAGCGGTAATGGGGGAATCGGGATTGTTGACGAGTTCAACCACTCCCTTTCTCAATTGCGGAAGTCCGACCGGGAAGATCACACCCTCTTCAGCAAACATGCTCCGGATCTGATTCGATTTCGCTGTCCGCTCCAGGATGAGCCGTTGGCGCATGCGATGAACCGACTGCAGCGACTGCTGTTCAGCGCTCTTGATCGCAACGAAGTGAATGCCTGAGCGCGTCACTGCCGCGCAAATCGCCGCCGCGTCATTCGCGTCGTTCTTGCCACCGAGCAGAAACGGCTTGACATATTGTGTCGGCAGCAGGCGGACCGTGTGTCCCAACGAGGTTAGCTCACGGGCCCAGAAATGGGAGCCGTGACAGGCCTCGATACCAACCAGACTGGATTCCAGTTTTGCGAAGAACTTCAACACCTCAGCTCGGCGAAGTTTCCGCTGTACTGCCGTTTTGCCATGGCGATCGACGCCATGAATCTGAAACACGTTTTTCGCGATATCCAGGCCAATGGTAAGTGCAGGCATTGACGTTCTCCCGGGAATTGGTGAGGTAAGTGTCGCCCCGAACGGGCGGGAGTTCATGCCATCGCCTCAAGGCTCCCGCAATCTCGACGTTCCGACGCGTGACCCGATGTCGCATCTTGACTTCGGGCTCGGGATCGGTTGATCCCACGCAAGGGCAGCCCTGATTTGCGCGTCGACAATTCCCCGCATACATCAACAAGGGGAAAGCGATGAAGCACATGATTAAGGCCGTGATGATCGTGGCAAGCCTGTGCGCTACCGGTTTGTTCGAAGTGCGGGCATACGCGGATGACGTAAGCGCGAAGGGAAGCACGATGGCAGGCGAGGTGCCGGCGAATGGGATCCACGCCGGTGACGTGCTCGTGCGTCTGCGTGCCATCTCTATCGAGCCGGAAGTACACACCAGCGGCACGTTGTCGTCGCTCGGCGTGGGTGTCAATAACGCACTCGTGCCGGAGTTGGACCTGACCTACATGATCCGCGACGCGATCGGCATCGAGTTGATTCTCGGCACCTCGCGGCACCACGTGACGTCTGGCCTCGGCGATCTGGGTGGCGTGAACGTGCTGCCACCGACGCTGCTGCTGCAATATCACTTCAACCATGCTGGCATGATCCGACCGTATGTCGGCGCGGGGGTCAACTACACGTACTTCTACAACGACGGCCTGAGCGCGGGCTCCGAAGGCATCCAGGTGTCACGCAGCAGCTTCGGTCCGGCGGTGCAGGCTGGCGTCGACGTGCAGATCACGAAGACCGTCTTTCTCAACGCGGATATCAAGAAGATCTGGATGCACACGGACGCCTCGGTCGGCGGCAGTTCATTGGGCCGACTGGACATCGACCCACTGGTACTGGGAATAGGCGTCGGGATGAAGTTCTAGCGAGCGCAGCGAGTGTCCCATTCCGTTGTTAAGTGCGCACGCTGCTCAGGCTGGTCGCCGATCCGGCTGTGCGTTACCAGGACGACTTCACTGCCCTCGACATGGCGGCCAGCCTCGACTGCCTGCAACTGCTGCGTCAAACCTGAAAACCCCGGCAATGGCCCACCTCACCCAAAAACCCGGCTGCTCCGGCAATGCGCGCCAGAAACCCCTGCTGCGCATAGCCGGCCACACACTCGACGGGCGCAACCTACTGAGCTGGCTCTGGATCGCCGCACGCTGCGGGCCTTCATGGCGCCGCGGCCGGTCAGCCAGAGGTTCTACCGCGCGGCACCGCGCATCAAGTCGAGCGAAGTGGTGCCGGAAACGATCGACGCCAACGTCGCGCTGGCGCTGTTGCTGGCCGAGCCGCTGCTGATCCGCCGGCTGCTGATGCAATGCGACGAGCGCCGCATGGTCGGCTTCAATGCGGCCTTGGTGCACACCTGGATCGGGCTCGGCGCGCACGCACCGGCCCCGGACATGCCGCACGAAGGCTGCGCCGCAATGACGGACCACAGCTCGCACCAACGGGCGATCCGCTGCGCCCCATCCACCTGAAACGGAGATCTGATCACTATGCCCCTGTACGACTACCGCTGCGCGGCCTGCGGCCACGCATTCGAAACGCTGGTGCGCGCCGGCCACACGCCCGTCTGCCCGCAATGCGGCGGCACCGCGCTGGACAAGCAGGTCAGCGCGCCGGCCTCGCCCGGCAAGAGCCGCGCGATCATTTCCTGCGCGCGGCGTCAGGCGGCGCGCGAAGGGCACCTCAGCAACTATTCGCCCGCCGAGCGCCGCAAGCTGCTGCGCTGAGCCGAACGGGGAATCGCGCTGTCGATGTATATGAACCTCGAGGGCGCCTACGGGATGGCACTCAGTCTCACCGTCTTCATGGCCGGCACGCTGGATCAGGCCACCGCCGACAGCCTGCTGGAACGCGCGAAGGGCATCTGCCCGTATCTCGACGCTACCCGGATCCATGCCTTCGGTCAGGATCATCGCCGCCGTGCCGGCCTGCTCGATGATCGCCAGCCGCGCGCTGGTTTCGATAGCGGCGCTGCGGGTCATGCCGGCACCGCCGCAGGATCGTTGTCCGGACAGGCATGCACGAGACGCGCGTTCAATTCGAGCGCGATCGCACGTAGCAGCGCCGCGTCCGGGTGGTGCTCGTCAGGGAAGTTCGACAACGCGCAGGACGTGTTGTTGAACGCCAGCGCCGCGCTCAGCAGGGTCAGTGTGGCCGCGAGCGCGTCAGCAAGCAGCGCGGGCAGCGGCGGATCGAACCTGACATGCGCCGCCACCAGCCGCTGCGGCAACGCGAGTAACGCCCGGCGGGCACGCAGCACGCGTGTCGCAGCGCTACTTCCGGTTTGCAGTTCAAGCTAAGCGCCGCGGTCACGCAGCATCAGCAACGCGCGGCCGGTCCGCACGCAGGCTGCCGGAAGCGCGGCAGCCTGCGTATCGACCAGACGCGCCGTCCCGCCTGCGATGTGGCTCGCCCCGGCATGCGTCCCAAGCGGCCCCTCGCGCCGCTGCGGTTCGCGGTTCGGGTCGAGAGCCAACGCGCATCGCCGGGGTCGTGCTGCCGCACGCTCGGCATACCCAGTTCGAGTTCGTCGAGCAGCGCGGTGATGGGCGGCTCCGCATCGGGCCAGAACCAGGCCGGAACGAGGCCCAGCGTCTGGCCGGTGGCTTCGCAACATTGCGTCAGCACGGCCGCCCTCGCGCGCTTCGATGACCACGACGGAAACGTCCTGCGCATGCAGTACGCGCGCCAGCGCGAGGCCGCCTAGACCCGCGCCGACGATGGCCACGTCGACCACCAGCGATTCGACCGCGGTCATCTCGCCGCTCAGACGAAGTCAGCAGTTCGATGGTCACCGGCTCTGCGGCCAGCACGGCTTGACAGGCGAGGCGCAACTTGGAGCCGATGCCGACGAGCCTATCGAGCTTGTCGTTTTCGAGCCGCTGGATCTTCGACAGGCTCGTGCGCCCTTCCTGTACGAACAGGTGGCAAGTTCCGCAGTCGGCCTTGCCGTTGCACTTGTGCTCGATGCTCTCGCCTACGGCGAGCAGTGCCTGCAGCAGGGTCGCGCCGGCGGCAACGTCGTAGGTCTTGCCCGAAGGCAGTACGGTCAGTGTGGTCATGATGGCGATCTTGATAAAAGGCTACGGATGAAGAACGATGAATAGCGGCCACGCTTCACGCGGCCAGTGCGGGTTGCAAGGCATCCACCAACGCTTCGGCGAACCCGCCCAGCGGCATCGCGATGCACGTGATGCCCTGCTCTTCGAGGAAGCGCGCCTCCATACGCGTCGGTTCGTCGGGCAGCACGGCCCAGTGCATGTCGGAGGAGCGCTTCATGATCTGGCGCGCGAAACTGCGTGTGAGCTGGTCGTCGAAACGGCAGCCCAGAAACAAAAAACTGCGACCGCTGCGCCACGCCTGCACGGCGGGCGGAATGGGCGTCTGGATATCGATCTCGGTCATGACTTCGACGAAGTCGCTGTCAGAGACCAGGTAGTTAGAGGCCGGCGCACGGCCGCCAATCGGCTTGTAGAGCAGCGCGCCCGAGGCCGGCACGTCATCCAGCAACGCGCCGTCTGCGCTATAGGCCGCGAACCAATGGCCGAAATGCTCGGCCTGCGACAGCCCCTGCAACTGCGCCCAGCCGCCCTGCGGCCGCGCCTGCGCCAGCGCGCAGGCGAAGGTGTCGTCGTACCAGCTGTCGACAACCAGCCCGGCGCCGATCGCCGCCAGCGCGCAATGCAGTGCCGACGGCGTCGGCGTCATGGCGAAGGCCTCATTCATGACGCTCACCAGCGACTTGCGATGCTTGAAGTTTTCGATGAACTGCGCCGCCTGGGTCAGCCGGGTGCGGATCTTGTGCAGCACGCTGACCTTGGCCGTGATGATTTCGGCGAGCGCGAGCGGCGTGGCAGGGACGGCCGTATCGGGGCACAGCGCGAGCAGCGCTGGTCCCAGGTACGGAATGACGCCGCCCGCACACAGGCGTTCGGCGATGGTCTGGACTGAAACGGTCATGGAGTGCGCCTCACAGATAAATGGCGGCGCCGGCGCCCACGTTGGTTGCGGTGTCTTTCAGCGTCTTGACGATGTACTTGACCTGGTCGGTGTCGAGCAGCGTGTGCAGCGGCAGCGCCAGCGCGCGATCGCCGATGCGCTCGGTGTCGGGCAACAGGCCGCTCTTGCGGCCGATCGCATCGCCCGCGTTCATGTAGTGAAACTGCTGATGCAGCGGATGGCTGTAGGCCACCGTCTCAATGCCGCAAGATTTCATGTCGTCGATCATCTGGGCGCGCGCGCTCTGCGTAAAACGCTTGCCCAAATGCACAACATAGAGCATCCAGTGCACTTCTTCGACGTCCTCGGCCACGTAGGCCGGCTTGATCCCTTCGAAGCTTTGCATCTCTTCGTGATACCAGGTCTCGACCTGCTTTCGCTGCGCGAGGCGCGTGTCGAGTTCGGCCAGTTGCGCGAGACCGAGCGCGGCGGTCAGATCACTGATGCCCGCCTGCAGCGGCACCCACGAGCCGACCGAGACGGACGCGCGGTCCGTGACGCGCCGCTCGCGCAGATAGCGCAGTTCATGGACGAGTTCGTCATCGTCGGTGACAAGCATGCCGCCCGCTCCTGTGCACAGCGCGGACGGGCTGGAGAAGTCGAACACAGATACGTCGCCGAAACAGCCCACGTTGCGGCCCCGGTAGCGCGAGCCCAACGCCTCAGTACTGTCTTCGATCAGCCGCAAGCGCTGCGCGTCGGCCAGTTCGCGCAGCAGCGCCCACGCGGCCGGGTGGCCGTTGGTGTTGCCGGCGAGGATCGCGCGCGTGCGAGGGCCGATCTTCTGCGCGGCTTTTTCGGCGCTCAGACAACCGCTCCAGTAGTCGATGTCGGCGAACACCGGCGCGGCTCCCGCCAGCGTGATCGCCTGCGCCACCTGATGCCAGGCGTGCGACGCGCAGACCACCTCGTCTCCCAGGCCGATCCCCATCGCGCGCAACGCAATCCAGGTGGCGAGCGTGCCGCTCGCGACCGCGACCGCATACTCCCGGCCAACCCAGCCCGCAAACGCGCGCTCGAACGAATCAAGCATCGGCCCGTCGCTCCAACGCGAGGATTGCAGCACCGCGTTAACGAGATCGATCTCGCGCGCGGCGCAAGCCGGTTCGCTCAGCGCGATCTCATCGATTTCCATGTGCCTTCTCCTCGGTCAGGATCAACGGATCGGCCTCTTCAGGCCGCTGCGTGATGGACCTGCAATGCCCGGCCGACATCGCGAAATAGATACTGCGCACACCGAACCGAAGCGCTGCTGTCTCGTCGCGCATCACCGTTGCGCTGACATGCATTGTGCGCACCTCGGGATAACGTTCGTGCCATTGCGCGGCGGCGTCGCGTAGCGTCGGTGCCGTGCGGAGCAGGTCCGCCGCGAAGTCCAATTGCTCGGCGTTCAGGCTCATCTCACTCCTCCACGCCAGCAATGCGCCGCGCTTCGACCGTGATCGGCAGCGGCGTATCGTCGGCCATCGCGGGTAATTCGAGTTGCCAGCCGTTCGCGAGCGTGACGAGACCGCCCCACATCCCGGGTTGCGCCATCGCGACAATGGGCTCTTCCAGGTCCTTCTTTGGCACGTAGGCGCTCAGCGCGCCCTTGCTGTCCTTGCGGATCATGACTTTCATGGTTGCGGACTCCGGAGATTGATGACAGGTTCAAGCGGAATGCGCTGCTTCCTCCAGCAGTGGACGAAGCAACGGTGGCAGATGGGCGAGCACGTACTCAATGTCCTGCGCCGTAGTGATTTCGCCGAGCGACAGCCGCACCGCCACGTGCAGCCAGCGCACGCGCCAGCTTCAGGTGCCCGCTGCATGTTCGATCGCGCTGAATACGCCACGGTGCCGGCCCTCCGGCGCCGCCGCGCGCAGCCCGCACACGGTCAGGTGATTGGCTTCGGTGGCGCCGCTGGTGAAGATCAACTCTGCGGGCTTGCAACCGAGCGCTCGCGCGATCGTCGCGCGGGCCGCAGCGAGCGTGCCCTTCACCTTCTGCCCGACGGCATGCTGCGACGACGCGTTGCCCCACACATCCGTCAAGATGGACAGCATCGCCTGCCACGGCGGAGGCTGGCGGCATGGTCGCGTTGTGGTCGAGATAGATCGTCGCCCGGCTCCGTTAGTTTGCTTCACGGCCAGAACACGCATTCGCGATCGATGCACAGCGTGTCCAGCAGCTCGGCCAGATTGGTGCTCTCATGCTGGGGCATCCATCGGTGCGACGCATGATCGCGCGCGCTCAGGTGCCACCTACCGTCTTCATCGCGCGTGAGCCAGGCTATGTCGATCAGCCCGCCATTCGCGTCGACATTGCGGGAGCAGCACGGGCTCTCGACACGGAACCCCTGCCCATCGCGCAGCACGCGCGGCACCACATAGCGGTAGCGGGTACGCTCGCGCAACGCTTGCTCGATCTGGCGCTGGGTCAGGTCGAACGGGCGGCCCGCGCGCAAACCGTCGCGCGGCGGCGCCGCTTCTGGCGCGCTCGCCTGAACCGTCATGACATGACTCCTTCTTCGGGTAGCAGGCCGGCGGGTGCGGGCGCAATTTCATTCTCCGTGCATCCGACGACACAGTTGCCGAACTCCACCAGATAGACCGGCTCGCCGCTCTCAACCACCCGGCCGACGTTGACGATTTCGCCGACCGTACCCGCCTCGGCCAGACAATCGTCCTGGCCGCGCTCCGGAAAGCTGCCGTCGTTGCACAGGTCATCCAGCGCGATCACGCGCATGCCCCACTGATAAGCAGGCTGAACCGGTTCGATACTCATGCTGACGGCTCCTGCGGTTGCGACGTTTCCGGCTGGACCCGTGTGCCGATCTTGTGCAGCGCTTCGGCCCGCTCGCCCAAGCCTTGCAGCACGTCGTCCGGCAGGTTGTCGAGCGTGCATAGCTCTTTCGCGCGCATGCCGACACGGTGGCCGCTCTCGACGAACTCCACTGCGTAGATATAGAACCGCTGAAGGAAGGTGTCGATGCTGGTGACGTAGCCGAACTCGCCCTTGTTCACCAGCACTTCGCCGACGTCCTTGCCGTTGTAGGTGCCGTCGTTTCGGATCACCGCGCGTGCGATCACGCGCTCGCCGTAGTTGAAGCGCGGGGGAAACGCGACCTCGATCAGGTCGTCGTCGCGGTTGATGTCAGCCATGCTTCACTCCCGCTGATCGTTGCGTCTGTCCAGTGGTCATCAGGTTCGCGACCTCGCCCGACTGCCGGCGCCGCCGCGCGAGCGCGCGCACCTCTTCGTCCGCGTCGTCCACCCGCGACGCCACGATTTCGCCAGCGGCGCGCCCCGCGACTTCCCAGCGCACTCGCCAATCGGGATCGAACGCGAGGCGCGATAGCAGCGTCGCGGGCAGACGCTCGGCGACGATGCGGCGTACCTCGGCCTCGCTGTCGTCGGCAATACGCAGCAGCGCGGGCATCTCAAGACGCTCGGCCAGTCGCATCCGGACTACGCGATCAGGGTCGCCGATCATCTGCGGCAGCAGCGCGAGCGGCAGACGCTGCGCCACCCATTCGCGCACGCCGTAGTCGGAATCGCCCCGCATGTCGACCAATGCAGCAGACGACAGGCGCTGCGCCACGCGAATCCGCACCTCGCGATGCGGATCGTGGATCAGGCGCGCCAGTTGCGCCTGCGGCAATCGCAACGCGAGCTGCAGCCGGACCATCTCGTCCGGGTCGCCGAGCAATGCGGGCAGACAAAAGACATCGGCGTGACTCGCGGCGATTGCGCGCACCTCGAAGTACGGATGCGCAAGCTGCTCGTTGGCCAGTTCAGGATGCCAGTGAAAGAAGCGCTCGATGCGGCGCGCGTACGCATCCTGCATGCACGCGTGACCTGGCCCGCAACCGTGCTCCGCCGGCAACTCGCGGAACCGCACATACCCGCAGCCGGCGCAGTCGAGCGGGCCGCCCTGCCAGCGACGCGGTGCAATGTCGCCGCCTGGTACGCGCACGTTCTGTACGCTCATGGTTGCGTCCCCGTCCAGCCGCGCGTCGGATACTCACTCAGCGCATCCATTGCATCGTCGGACCCGACGCCGGTCTCATGACGATCCAAGACCTGCGAAAGCAGCGCGCCGCCCACCCGGTCTTCGGGATCGAGCCGGCGCAATTCGCGCAGTAGCATGCGCGCTTCTTCAAAGTCGCCGAGACGCATGTTGAGGTACGCGAGGCCTTTCAGCGTGAACAGATAAAAACGCGCGGCCGCGTCATAACGCGTGGTCACGATCGCGGCCGCAAGCGGTTCGTCGCCGAAATTTGAGCCCAGCGCGGTGCGAGCGACCGCCAGCGCGTCTTCGCCGATCGCACGCGCCTGCGCCAATTGATGGCCGTAGAAGTAAAAGCGGTACAGCGCGATCAACGGCACCGGATGGCGCGGCGCGGCGGCTCGGGCGCGTTGCAACAGCGCGAGCGCCTCGTCGGGGCGCTCGCGCAGCCGACCCGCCTCGGCGATCAATGCATTGACGCCTGACGGCAAGCCGCCGCCAATTGCGCTCTGCGCAAACGCGGTCATTGCGTCGTCGAGGGCACGGTCGCCAGACTCCATCGCCATCGCTCCTCTTCAGGAGATCTGACGCGGCAGCGGCGGCCGCCCGCGGCCAATCGCGCTGACATCGATGGTCGCCACGCCCGGCGGCGCCGACTCCGCACTGCTGCAACCACAAGCGGCCTGGTTCGGATTGAAGAAGATCAAGCCGGACTGGGTTGGCGTGTCGGCGAAATCGATCGTTATGCCTTCGAGCATCAGCCGGCTCTCAGCCGGCAGGAATACGCGCAGGCCGTTGATGTCGAGTTCCTGTTCGCCTGGTTGCAGCGCCGGCTCGGCGGTGAATTTCGCGGTATAGCCGGAACAGCCGTCGGCGCTCACCACCAGACGAAAGCCGGCGCCAGCCGGCAGGCCCGAAAAGCGCACGATACGACGCATGAACTTCTCGGCGGCGCTCGTAACAGTTACGTTGGACAGCATGATGCGTAGTCTCCTGATGGATGAATGGCCGGCCCGGCCACGAGCCAGACTCAAACCTGAACGATGCAGCCGTCCACGGGACACACGGCGACGCACTGCGGGTCGTCGAAGTGGCCTTCGCATTCGGTGCATTTCTTGGGGTCGATCGCGAACACGCCGCCTTTCTCGCTGATCGCCACATTGGGGCATTCCGGTTCGCAGGCCGAGCATCCCGTACAGGTGGACGCAATAATCTTCAGAGGCATGGAGGCTCTCCTGTTGTCCTGTCTGGAAGGGTGTGGGGTGTCACGCAGCTGAGGCTGACGAGGTGTAAGCACCCTGGCGGATCGAAGCATCGCCGCGGTCCCGGTGCACGATGGCGCCGCTGGCGATGCGACTGCGGTAGTCGTTGAACCAAGCAAGCACCGCTTTTTCGATAAATTCGCCGCCGTACTGATCGACCGGCTCGATGCCCGCATGCGCCAGTTCGTCTTTCGGGCAGGCGCCGATCTTCGCGACCAGCACCGAGTGGCAGTCGTGGAGCGCGCGCACGACCGACGGTAGTTGCTCGTCGTCGCCGTAACCGCCCCGGCAATACAGGTCCACCCGGCGATGGCCGACGAACAGCGCTCCGGCTGCCGAGACCTCGAAGATCTGAAACTCCGTGACGTGGCCGAAGTGCTCGTTGACCCGGCCGCCGCCCTTCGTTGCGACCGCGACCAGCGCCTTCATGTCGTCGGCGACGTCGATCTCGCGAGAGACAGCCAGCGCTTCTTGCTTCGCGTCGTGCTGCGCCTGACGCTCGGCTTCGACGCGCTTCTGGTATTCACGGCGGCGGTCGAGGTCGTAGACCACTTCCATCTGCTCGATCTTGTCGAGCGTGAAATCCTCGCTGCGGTCCTCGCCCAGCAGGCCAACCGCATCCGCGCGGCACTGGCGGCAATGACGCATCAGGTTGGCGCCGCCCATGCAGGCGTCCTGCACAACCTTCAGTTCCTGCGCAGTCGGTCCGCGCTGGCCGTTCAGGCCAAAGTGAGTGCCGTGCTCGGGCTCCGAGATCAGCGGCATGATGTTATGCAGGAACGCGCCGCGTTTCTTGACGTCGCGGTTGACCTCGATCAGGTGCTCCTCGTTGATGCCGGGAATCAGCACCGAGTTGATCTTGGTCAGCACGCCGCGTGCGGTGAGCATCTCGAGACCCTTCATCTGCCGGTCATGAAGGATGCGGGCTGCTTCGTAACCGGTCACGCGCTTGTGCTTCCAGAAAATCCACGGATAGATTTTCTCGCCCACCGCCGGGTCGACCATGTTGATGGTAATTGTCACGTGGTCGATGTTGTACTTGCAGATTTCGTCCACGAGGTCGGGCAACGCCAAGCCATTGGTCGACAGGCACAGCTTGATGTCCGGCGCCTGTTCCTGCAGCATCCGGATCGTCTCGAAGGTCTTCTTCGGGTTCGCCAGCGAATCGCCGGGACCGGCAATGCCAAGCACCGTCATCTGTGGAATCTCGCTTGCGACCGCAACGACCTTCTTCACTGCCTGTTGCGGCGTTAGCTTCTGAGAGACCACGCCGGGACGCGACTCGTTCGCGCAGTCGTATTTGCGGTTGCAGTAGTTGCACTGGACGTTGCAAGCCGGCGCCACCGCCACATGCATGCGCGCATAGTGATGATGGGCTTCTTCCGAGTAGCACGGGTGATTCTTGACCTTCTCCCAGATGTCCGGCGGCATGTCGTCGAGACTACCCGACGCGCCGCAGCTGGCCTTACCCTCGCCACCGTGCGTGCCGCAGCCGCCACCGGTGGACGGGTCTTCGATCTTTACGCCGAGCGGTTTAATCTGCCCGATGCTGATATAGGCCGCTGCGGGCAAGTCGCTCGCATTTGAACTCGCTTGCATGGATATCTCCTCGCAACCAACGGCGGCCGCGCGCAAGCCATAGAGCCAGATCCATGCCACTCGACAAGAACGCCAGGAATCAACGGGTTAGGATATATTTCGCAGTTCTGTTTGATCCCGGCGCGCGACGTATCCCTACAATTTCGTTGCGTCGTGTCGGTGTTGCGACAAATCTCACACGACCCGGACAGCATGTTCGGAACCAGCGAGATGGACCCGCACAAACTGGGCAGGCGAAGCACTCTCTATCCTGGCCAGATCCGGCGAACCTCAACAGAGGATTTATGCAGCGCATAGCCCATCTGCAGGGGTGTGATCCCAGCGAGCGCGCCCCCTTCGCCTGGACCGAGCCGCAGCGTTGCATCGCCCAAATCAATCGTTCGCGTTCACCCTCCGGCTTCCCCTGCTAGCGATGTCGCGAACGTGTGGTCGTCCGCCACCGGATCCAGATCAGCGGCAGCCTCAGTGGCTGTGCTGCCGGACCAGACAGCCGGTGCAGACGCCATATCCGGATCATGGTGCCCGTACGGCGGCTGCGACGACGGCACTTCAGCGATCGATATTTCGCCCAGAGGCGCGGGACGAACCACATCGTCGCGCTCGACGTAGTGCAGCACCTTCGTCAGACAATGGTCCTCCTGACAGAGGAACTTGAAACGGTCCATCACGCCGTCACGTGTCATGGTCGCCGTGCGTTCGACACAGTTCTCCAGTTCACGAACCTTGCCCGGCCAGTAGCATCTCCTCAGCACCCGCATCGCTTCCGCGTCGAAGCGAATGGACTGCGCGTTTTCGCGGTTGAAGCGGGCAAGAAGCTGGGCCTTGGCTGGAATATCTTCTCGCCGCGCACGCAGGGGCGGCAACTCGATACTGACCACGTTGATACGGTAGTAGAGATCGAGCGCAACTCGCCGGCCTTCACCGTCCGTTCAAGGTTGCGATTGGTCGCGAGAATCAGACACACATCGACCTTCACCGGCGTCATACCGCCAACATGCTCGAAATCGCGCTTCTGGAGCACACGCAACAGCTAGGCCTGAAACGACGGCGAGATATCGCCGATCTCGTCCAGGAACAGCCTACCGCCGTGCGCCAGTTCAAAGCGGCCCTTACTTGGCCCCTGCGCGCCGGTGAACGCACCGTTCTCGTGGCCGAACAGCTCGCTTTCCCGCAGGCACTCCATCAACGCCGCGCACTTGCCCCGACGAACGACTCGCTGCTACGCGGCGACAAGTCGTGGATCGCACGCGCGATGACTTCCTTGCCACTTCCGCTCTCGCCGCACAGCAGCACGGTGGTACGTGCGGGGCGAGCTCGTGAACCTGAGCGAACACCGCCTGCATCGCCGCCGACACACCGACACCTGGTCGATCTGTTAAGCGGGCTTGATCGCCTTTCGCATGCGCCCGACGTCAATCCTGCATGCTGTCGTGCGCCGCGCATACGCTGCGCTGGAGTAGCAACGCCTGCCCCATCGGGGTCGCGACAATCATCACCAGATGCAGGTCGTCGGCAAACAGCCGGCTTGCACCGGGGTTCACGCAATCGACAGCGAGCACGCCGAGAGTGCGCCAGTGGGCGTGGAAATGCGTCGCGAGCATGGCGATGCACGCCCCCGGTATCTGGTCCGCGCCACCCATGCAAACAGGAACGCGGGTTCATCGTTCAGGTTGGGCACGATCACCCCAATGCCGCTCTTTCACGCGCGGCCGACGATACCTTCGCCGGGCCGGAACTGAAGACGCTGCTGCTCGTCACGCGAAAGACCGTAGCACTCAGGCCGCGCAGTTGCCTGTCCGTTCGGCCAGCATCACAAAGGCGCGCCGCCACTCCATCGTCTGCAAAAGATAGTTCAGGGACTCGCGGAAGGCTTTCGCCACATCGAGCGACGAAACCAGCGTCTTGCTCACCTCGTAAACGCCGTCCAGCGCTTGCCGGGCAACGCTTGCCTGAATGTTCACCATTGACTTCCCCTTCGTGCGCTGCGCGCTTTTGATATACCAGCGCAAGGCGCACGATCGACGCAAAGACACAGCGTTTGAAGTAAGCGCATTTCTACGCCTGACGATTCAGCCATCGCGCATGTCAATCCCGCGCGCGTACCGACAAATCCGACAAAAAGAACGGCGGCAATCCTCGCTCGTCGGGCGCATCGACACAAAAACAACAGCGAAACAACAGCGGCCCAGCTGAAAGAGGCCACTAGAGCGTGAAAATCCACTGGCATGGAAGTTGCCCTGAAGGTCGCATTACCCCGCTTTCAAGAGCCTGCAATGTCGGATTTCCAACGCGTCAGTACCGGCCTCCATCCGCGCGGCGCCAACCCGGTGCATCTGGATCATGCCGCCACCACGCCGGTCGATCCGCGCGTGATCAGACGCATGCTGCCTTACCTGACCCAGATGTACGGCGATCCCGCCAGCCGTTCGCATGCCTATGGCTGGGTCGGCGAAGAAGCGGTGGAACTGGCCCGCGAGCAGGTCAGCTCGCTCGTCAACGCGGACCCGCACGAGATTGTCTGGACCTCCGGAGCTACGGAATCGAACAATCCCGCGATCAAGGGTGCCGCGCACCTTCATCGCGCCAAAGGCAATCCCCTGGTGACGCTCACGACCGAGCACCAGTCGGTGCTCACCGCGATGCTCGAACTTGATCGCGATGACTTCGAGGTCTCAGTGTTGCCGGTGCAAGAAAGCGGTCTCGTGGACCTCGCCGTGTTCGAAGCAGCGCTCCAGCCGGGCGCCGTGCTTGCGTCGGTGATGTTCGTCAACAACGAGACGGGCGTGATCCAGGACATCGCCGCAATCGGCGCGCCCTGCCGCGCCCAGGGCATCCTGCCGCACGTGGATGCCGCGCAGGCCGCCGGCAAGGTGCCGATCGATCTCCCCGCTTTGCCGGTCGATCTGATGTCGTTCTCGGCTCACAGGATCGACGGCCCCAAAGACATTGGCGCGCTGTATGTGGGACTAGGCCGCGCATGCGGATCGCGTGTCAAATGCACGGCGGCGTCCACGAGCGCGGCATGCGCTCGGGGACGTTGTGCACGCATCAGATCGTCCAGGAACTGCCATTGCCGCCGGTCGAGATCCACTGCTCGATTCTCGCCGAGGACGCGATCAAGGCGGCCGTGTCTGACTTTCGCTCGCACCAGACGATTCGAGACGCAGCAGCCGACGACCTGTAACTCGCCGAGCAACCGACCTGCTCGTCTAACCCGAAGTGAGTCCATTCAAGCCTGAGAGGAACCTCCATGGAAACGCTCACCCAACCGGCTTCCGCCACACCCGGCGTCATGCCCGGCCTACTCGAATTCACGCCTCGGGCCGCTGCGAAAGTGGCCTCGCTGGTCGAGGAAGAAGGCAATCCCAACCTGAAGCTGCGGCTGTACGTGTCCGGCGGCGGCTGTTCGGGCTTCCAGTACGGCTTCGCGTTCGACGACCAGGTGGCGGACGACGACATGCAGACCGTCACGGACGGCGTCACGCTGCTGGTCGATTCGATGAGCCAGCAATACCTGCCCGGCGCGCGCGTCGACTACGAAGACGGCCTGGAAGGTTCGCGCTTCGTCATTCACAACCCCAATGCGCAGAGCACCTGTGGCTGCGGCAGTTCGTTTTCCGTGTGAGGCAATCATGAAAATCTCACTGACTGGCGCCTCCCGACGACGAGGAGAACGACCAGTTCGACAATGCGTGAGGCCTTGACGTGCAATCGCGTCTCGCGTGCTGCGTGAAGCTGCGCGACGCCGACCTGACGATCGAACTGCCGCCACTTACGCGCGAGCTCGCGCGTAAGCATTGAGGGCATGCGTCTTTAGCGCTGTGCGGCCTCTTCAAGCGCCATAGCGGTCATCGCCGCGAGCGCATAGCCGCGCTGATAGCCGCCGCCTGTGTTTATCTTCCCGCATCGCCGTTGCTATGGATAGCCAATCCCTACAGCGTCTGCATCGCGCCGACCGCCTCCGCACGTCCTGGCTGACCACGCCCATCGCATCGCGCATCGCTTTCTGCAGCGCCGTGTTCATCGCTACGCCTGGCTGTACGAAACAGGACATTCGCGACAGGTCTTCGTTGGAACCGCTTCATCACAGCGCCAGCGAACACCGGAAAGCCCCGCGGCAGCAAGCGGCTATTCGCACTAACCGTGCATGGCGCAGTACTTGCAAACCGTATGATCAAATGCCTAAAGGACAACTTCCCGTGTCGAATCCGATCATCAACGACACCACACTGCGCGACGGCGAACAGACTGCCGGAGTCGCATTCACGGTTGCCGAAAAATGCGCGATTGCCGAGGCGCTCTCAAGCGCCGGCGTACCCGAACTGGAAATCGGTATCCCCGCGATGGGTGCCGAGGAAATCGATTGCATCCAGACCATCGTCGCGCTGAATCTCGACGCCGATCTGATGGTCTGGGGCCGTCTCACCGACGCGGACCTGGCGTCGGCCTTGTGCTGCAATCCCGACATCATTCACCTGTCGATTCCTGTGTCCGATATCCACCTTCAACACATATTGCGACAGCCGCGCTCGTGGGTGCTCGCGCAGGTGAATCGCGTGATCAGCGCCGCCGTCAAAAGCGGCCGCAAGGTTTCGCTGGGCGCGGAGGATGCCTCGCGCGCGGACCCCTCGTTCCTTGCCGACGTGGCGCGGCACGCGCAACAGTGCGGTGCGCAACGCATCCGCTTTGCGGACACGCTCGGCGTCCTCGATCCTTTTTCGACCTATGAAGCGATTGCGCGATTGCACGACGCGGTCGATCTGGAAATCGAAATCCACGCGCACAACGACCTCGGGCTCGCGACCGCGAACACCCTTGCCGCACTGCGCGCCGGCGCAACCCACTCCAACACCACTGTCAATGGTCTCGGCGAACGCGCCGGAAATGCCGCGCTGGAGGAGATCGTGATGGGCGTGCGCCATATCATGGGTCGCAACACCGGCGTCGACACGACCGCGCTATTGAGCATCTCGCGGCTTGTCGAACGGGCTTCAGGACGCCCGGTCGCGCTCAACAAAAGCATTGTCGGCGCCAGCGTATTCACGCACGAGTCCGGCATCCACACAGACGGGCTCGCGAAGAATGCATCGACCTACGAGAGCTTCGATCCCGCCGAACTCGGTCGCGAACGCTCGGTCGTGCTCGGCAAGCATTCGGGTTCGCAAAGCGTGCGCCGGGCTTATGACACGCTCGGCCTGGCCGTCAGTGAAAAGCTGCTCGTGCTGCTGCTGACCCGTATCCGCCACCATGCCACCCAGCACAAGCAAACGCCCAGCGCCGCCGACCTGTATCGCTTCCTGATCGAATTGCGCTACACCGTCGGAGAATTGTCATGAGCGGCGTTGTGGTCGGCTTCACGAAGTGCGTCGCGCGACCCGAACAGTCGGGCACGACGACGCCGCGCGCCACCAGCGGCGCCTGCGACAAGTACTTCGCCGAGCCGACGTTCTGTCCACACCTATCCTCATCCGCTTGCAAGGAGTAAACGCGATGGAAAGCTTTATCCAGCAACTCAAGGCGCTGTCCTCAGCCGAGGACTTCCTGCAGTTCTTCGGCATTCCGTTCGACCAGAAGGTCGTCAACGTGAGTCGACTGCACATCCTCAAGCGCTTCTTTCAGTACATCCAGCAACAGGACACGCTGCCGGAAGCCGACGAACCCGCCCTGTTCGCGTCATATCACGCGCTGCTGCTGAAGGCTTACGGCGACTTCGTCACCTCCACGCCGGCGCAGGAAAAAGTGTTCAAGATGTTCCGGGACACAAATGGGCGGCAGCACGTTTCACTCGACAGTCTGCGCGCGTCGCTGCCCGCGCGCACCCTTGCCTGACAGGTGGAGCAAGACCATGCACATCGTTAAGACCATGCACATTGTCGTCTGCATCAAGCAGGTGCCGGACTCGACGCAGATCCGCGTTCATCCGGTCACCAACACGATCATGCGCCAGGGTGTTCCGGCGATCGTCAACCCGTATGACCTGTTTTCACTCGAAGAGGCGCTGCGACTGAAGGACCGCTTCGGCGGCAAGGTCACGTTGCTTTGCATGGGCCCGCCGCAGGCCGAGGAAGCGCTGCGCAAGTGCATCAGCCTCGGCGCGGACGACGCCGTGCTGCTCACCGACCGTGCATTCGCTGGCGCGGATACGCTCGCTACGTCGTACGCACTGGCAGCGGGTATCCAGCAGATCGCGAAGGAGCAGGCGGTGGACATCGTGTTCACTGGCAAGCAGACGATCGACGGCGACACCGCGCAAGTCGGCCCCGGTATCGCGAAACGCCTCGGGCTGCAACTGCTGACCTACGTGTCGCGCATCGTCGAGACCGTTCTCGATGCGCGCACGATTACCGTCGAGCGACGCGCCGAGGGCGGCGTGCAGGTGCTCAGGACTGCGCTGCCGTGCCTGATCACAATGCTGGAGAACACCAACGAACTGCGTTTTGCGACGCTGCCCGCGATGATTCATGCGGCCGGCTATCCGGTGCACAAATGGAACTGCGAACAGGCCGGCATCGAAGACCTCAGCAAGATCGGCCTGAAGGGCTCGCCGACAGCGGTCAGAAAAGTCTTTGGACCGACGCCGCGCAGCGCGAAAGCGGAGATGCTCGACCTCGACGCATCGAGTCTGTGCGACGTGTCGGTGAACCTGCTGCAAAAGATCTTCACGCGCCATCCTACCCTGGAAGCTGACCTGCTGATGAAGGAGGGGTCATGAACGCACCCGCCGCCACCGCGAAGAAACCCGCCGGCCGCGCAGGACGCAACCTCGAACTGCCGGAACACCTGAAGGCCTACAAAGGCGTCTGGGTCTTTATCGAGCACGACCGTGGACACGTGCACAGCGTCTCGTGGGAACTGCTCGGTGAAGCGCGCAAATTGGCCGACACGCTCGGGAGCCGAGTGGGCATCGCGGTGCTCGGCGGCGCGAATGAACCGCTCGAACAGTTCGCCGCAGAAGCCTTCACTTACGGCGCGGACGATGCGTACATCGTCCACGACCCGGTCTTGCAAGGCTATCGCAACGAGCCGTTCACGAAAGGGCTGACCGACCTCGTCAGCCGGCATCAGCCCGAGATCCTGCTGCTGGGCGCGACGTCGATGGGCCGCGACCTCGCCGGCTCCGTAGCGACGACCTTGCTGACCGGGCTGACCGCCGATTGCACCGAACTCAACATCGATCCCGCGTCGCGGGCGCTGGCGGCGACGCGCCCCACCTTCGGCGGCTCGCTGTTGTGCACGATCATGACGCTCGCGTACCGTCCGCAGATGGCGACGGTGCGCCCGCGCGTGATGCCGATGCCGATGCCGCTGCGCGACGCCGAACGCACCGGCAACATCGTCCATGGAACGCTGGGGATGATCGAGACGGACATCGTCACGAGGCTGCTCGACTTTATCCCGGATGCGAGCAGCAACCGGATCAACCTGCCCTATGCCGATGTGATCGTGAGCGGCGGCAAGGGGTTGAAGAGCCCGGAGAACTTCCAGTTGGCGTTCGAACTGGCTAACGTGCTCGGCGGCGAAGTGGGTGCGACCCGGCCATGCGTGCAGGCCGGCTGGGTCGAGGGGGAGCGCCAGGTGGGACAGACCGGCAAGACGGTGCGGCCCAAGCTCTACATCGCCGCCGGCATATCCGGCGCGATCCAGCACCGCGTGGGCATGGAAAGCGCAGACGTGATCGTGGCGATCAACACCGATCCGAACGCACCCATCTTCGATTTCGCACACTACGGGATTGTCGGCAATGCGTTGCAAGTGTTGCCCGCGCTGAAGCAGGCTTTTGTGGAGCATTTGACCCGGCGCCGCAAGCAGGCTGCCTGAGGAGAATCACGATGAGAAAACCTTCACAGTTCGATGTGATTGTGGTCGGCGCCGGTCCGTCCGGCAACGCTGCCGCTTACACGATGGCCAAGGCAGGTCTGGAAGTGCTGCAGATCGAGCGCGGCGAATATCCTGGCAGCAAAAACGTTCAGGGTGCGATCCTGTACGCGAAGGCGCTCGAAGAGATCATCCCGGACTTCCGCGACGATGCGCCGCTGGAGCGCCACATCATCGAGCAGCGGATGTGGATGCTCGACGATACGTCGTTTGTCGGTACACATGTGCGCAGCGAGGATTACAACAAGCCGCCCTATAACCGCTACACGATCATCCGCGCGCAGTTCGACAAGTGGTTTTCATCGAAAGTGCGCGAAGCCGGCGCACTGCTGCTCTGCGAGACCACGGTGAAGGAACTGATCATGGACGGCGACCGGGTGGTCGGCGTGCAGTGCGACCGCGAGCACGGCGATGTCTATGCCGACGTGGTGGTGCTCGCCGACGGCGTGAATTCGACGCTCGCGCGCCGGGCGGGCTTTCATGGAGAGATCGGGGCCGGCAACGTTGCGCTCGCCGTCAAGGAGATTCTCTTCATGCCAGAGGAGACGATCCGCCAGCGCTTCAACCTCGGCGAGGACGACGGCGTCGTGATCGAGATGGTCGGCAGGATCACCGACGGCATGATGGGCACTGGCTTCCTCTATACCAACAAGGAATCACTCGCCATAGGCGTGGGCTGCATGCTGAGCGACTTCAAGAAAAACCCCAACCGCACGAGCCCCTACGTGCTCCTCGAAAAGATGAAGCAGCACCCGTCGATCGCTCCGCTGATTGCGGGCGGCGAGATGAAGGAGTATTGCGCGCATCTGATTCCCGAAGGCGGTTTTCACGCAATCCCGCAGGTCTACGGCAACGGCTGGATGATCGTTGGCGATTCAGGCGGTTTCGTGAACGCCGCGCACCGAGAAGGATCGAATCTTGCGATGACCACGGGACGCCTCGCCGCCGAAACGGTGATCCACGCGAAAGCCGCGGGCCACGGCTACCGCGCCGGCACGCTCAAGGCCTACAAGACCGCGCTCGATCAGAGCTTCGTGATGAAAGACCTGCACAAGTACCGCGACATGCCGGCCGTGCTGCACCAGAATCCGCAGTTCTTCACGACCTACCCCGACCTCATGGCGCGCGCCGCGCGCACGATGATCACGGTCGACGGTAAGGACAAGAAAAGCAAGGAGCGCGAGATTTTTTCGAGCTTCCGCACAGCCCGTTCGCTTTCCGGCATCGTGAGTGACGCCTACAAACTCCTGAGGGCCTTCCGATGAGCACCCTACCCGTCAACGTAGAGGAAAAGCTGTTCCAGAACCGTTACCGCGTCGATGCAGGACGGCCGCACGTCCACATCAAGGATGCCGACGTCTGCCAGAGCGAATGCAGCGCGAAGAGTTGCACCTTCGTCTGCCCGGCCTCGTGCTACAAGGCCGAAGGCAACGGCGCGGTGACGCTGATCACCGACGGCTGCCTCGAATGCGGCAGTTGCCGCATCCTCTGTACCGACCACCAAAATATCGAGTGGGACTACCCGCGCGGTGGTCACGGCATCCTGTTCAAGTTCGGTTGAGGAACAACGTCATGGCCAGACCAGAACGACATGTGTTTGCTTGCACCGAGAACCGGCCGCCGCCGCATCCGCGGGGCGCCTGCGCGGGCGGCAAGGGCTCGACCGCGCTGCTGAAGGCCTTCTGGGCGGAACAGCGGAAACGCTAGGCGCCCGATACCGTCGCGATCACGTATTCGGGCTGCCTCGGCCCGTGCGATCAGGGCGCGCACGTGCTCGTCTATCCCGACGCGGTGCTCTACAGCGGCGTGACGATAGCCGACGTGGAGAAAATCTTCACGCGTCACCTCGAAGGCGGCGCACCGGTACAGCGCCTCATCGCTGCGGAGACGGTGTGGTGAACCTGCTATCCGGGGTCGAGTCGACACGAACTGTTCGGCGGCGAGGTGTCGGCCGCCGTGCGGCGCCTCATCGAAGGCCTGCACGGCGCGCCGGCCGAGCAGATCGTCGCGGTCCTGTGGAGCGTCACACTGACCTCTCCGCAAAGCCTTGCCGCCTACTATCTGCTCTACAAGTTCCATGCTGGACGCTGCGAACTCGATGAGGCAGAGCACGCGGCCCATCTGGGACTAATAGCAGCTGCGCATGCCGCCGGGTTGAACGAGAACTGGCAGATGGTACAAGCCGGCGACGCGAACTTCCACGCGCCCGGTCCCGCCTGCTTCTGGCTGTTCACGCTAAAGGCGCTCGCCTTGATCGGCCTGCGGCGCGGCGAACGCGAAACCGCCACACAGTTGATCGCACAACTACGGCAGCTCGATCCGGCGGATCACCTCGGCTTCGCCGTAGTGGAAGCGTTGCTGCAACGGTCCGTCTGAGGAGACACACGATGTCCAAACGGCCCGCCATCGCATCGTTGGCCGACGACAATCTGGCAGCTGCGGCGTGGCAGCAGTCGACCGTGCGCTGACCCTGCTGGCTGCCTTCGGCAACGGCACGTCCGTGCTGTCATTGAGCGCGCTCGCGGAACGCACGCGCATGTACAAGAGCACCGTGCTGCGCCTGCTCGCGTCGCCGGAACATCCGCATCTCGTGGTCCGCCGCGCCGATGGGTGCTACCGTACATGCGGACTTTCAAGGTGGCTGTGCCGCTGTGCCTGACGGGTTTCGCTGGTCGGTTCCCCGTCGCTTTCGCGCACTCGACATTCCCGGGTTTTGCCGACCACGCTCTAACCCGTCGTGCCATCACGTCCAGAAATTCAACGCGATCGAACAGCACCGCTTGTGTCGCTTACCGCATCCGGCGTGAGCTGATGGTGGAGCGCGACAGGGCCGTCGAACCGGCGATGACAGCGCCGCGTTCGCACCACCTTAGTCGAGATTCCGACCGCCCGTGAGGTCGGGCGGGCTGTTCTCGACGATTACCGAATTGGCGCCGACGCGGGGGCCGCTTCCGATCGTGATCATGCCAAGATCCGCGCCAAATCCAGGCTTGACTTGTCCGAGCTATTCGCATCAGTCGCGATGTCGCGGCCCCGACACGCCGCAAGTCCGACAGTGCTTTCAGAAACGCTTGATCTCGACACCGTATTTCCTCAGCGCGTAGCCAATCTGGCGCGGCGTCAGTCCAAGCAGTCGCGCCGCCCTTGCCTGCACCCAGCCGGATCTTTCCATGGCGGCGATGAGACGCTCGCGGTTGGTCATCTTCGCACCACTTCCGAGGGCTGCGCCGCCAGGCGCTAGCGGAGCCTGCTCGCTGCCGACAAGCGGGACAGCAACTGCGCCCGACGTAGCAGCCTCAGCAGGGGGCGTACCCGGCCTCACTTGCACTGGTACGATCGGCCCAGGCTGCAGCGCCATCTCGTCCGATCCGCTCTGCCACAGCATCGCGGAAAGGCACTGGCCGTGGCAGCAGGCAAAGTCGTTTCTCACGATCGATAGTCCCGGCGCTAGGGTCGCGCTCCGCTGCACGCAATTCTCGAGCTCGCGGACATTGCCGGGAAAACCGCAGTTCATCAATACTTCAATCGCACTCGCATCGAAGGTCAGCGTACGGCCGTTCTCGCTGTTGAAATTCTTGAGAAACTCAACGGCGAGGAGCGGAATATCACTGCGCCTTTCACGCAACGGCGGCAGCAGCAAGGGAACCACGCTGATGCGATAATAAAGGTCGGCGCGGAACTCGTTCCTTGCCACCGCGTCTTCCAGGTTCTTATTCGTGGCGGCAATCACGCGAACATCGACCTTAATGGTCTGGTTGCTGCCGACTCGCTCGAATTCTTGCTCCTGCAGGACGCGCAGCAGCTTTGCCTGGAACGAGGCCGAGATCTCGCCGATCTCGTCCAGAAACAGCGTCCCCTTGTCGGCGAGCTCGAAGCGCCCCTTGCGCGAATTGAAGGCGCTGGTAAAGGCACCCTTCTCATGACCGAACAATTCGGATTCCAGCACCGTCTCAGGGAGCGCCGCGCAATTGAGCTTGATGAAGGGCCGCTTGGCTCGCGGCGACAGCTCGTGAAGGGCCTTGGCGACCAGCTCCTTCCCGGTACCGGATTCCCCGCGCAAGAGAACTGTGCTGTTCGATTTGGCTACCACCGCGATCTTCTCGAGCAGGCCGCGCAGCGCCGGGCTGTCGCCAATGATCCCCTCGACCTGAAACTTCTTTCGCTCCTGCGCAGGGTACTTGAGCTCGGACAATTGTTTTTGCAGCCCGTCCCTCCCCGCCATCAGTCGCTCGCGGTCGCTCTTGAATAAGCGATGCAGCTGCACCGTCTGCCCCACCAGGTTGGCGATCATGGTAAGCAGCCGCACGTCGTAATCGAGCCGGAAGTTCGCCCCATTATCCAGGATGCGGTCGATGGTCAGCGTGCCCACGACTTTCGCGTCGATGCGAATAGGAACGCCGATGAACGACACTCGCATGTTGTCGGAAGCACCGAGCACGCCCATGTCGGCGGCACTGAAGCCCGAATGCACCGCTATGTTCTCGGCGACGAGCGGCCTGTCCGTCGCCATGATCTGGTCAATTGCCTTCTGCGGCAGGCGCATCCGGTAGTGCTCATCGCTGCCTTCGCTCCAGTCCGCGCCAACGGTAATGTCCGGTACGCCATCATCGTCGAAGAGAGAGACAATACCGACCCGCATCTGCACAACCGATTGCAGGAGATCGATGACGTTGGCCAACGTGACTTCGAGCCGGTAGGGTGCGGTGAGTACCTTCGATATTTCGAAGATGCCGGTAAGCACGCTCTCGTGCCACCGCACAATAGGGACCGCGTGGTCCGTCTCGGACTTTGAGCTAGGCCTTTCGCGGACGGAAGCGATATGCAGCATGACGACGTCTCCGTTGTTGTGACCATCCTCCCTGTCACCTTGTTCGGATTTACGAGTATTGTGTTGCATATGATCCTCGATCTCGCGCCCAATTTCACGGACTGACTTCAAGAGATAACGCCTTTTCATGGCAGGACGGTGAAACGATAGTGCCTTGATTTACTTATTTTCTCCTTTTGCCATCTCGCCGCGCGGATTCCGCCAGGAACGCGAGTCCCATTGATGTCGCTCAAATCAACCGCGATTTGTCTACTCCAGGTGCAGCCGATTACAGGTGTCGTCCATCATTGATTGCTACCTCAGTCTGGTTCGCTATGTCGATGACTTTGTGATCACCGGTTACTCGAAAGAGTTGCTGGAAGACGAGGTCAAGCCACTGGTCGAGGTCTTTCTGCACGAGCGCGGACTGACGCTCTCCTCGGAAAAGACTAGGATCACGCACATCTCGCAAGGGTTCGACTTCCTCGGGCAGAACATTCGAAAATATCCGAACGGCAAGCTACTCATCAAGCCATCGAAAAAGAATGTTCAAACGTTTCTGACGAAAGTGCGCGCAGTCATCAAGGACCATGCATCGGCCAAACAGGTCAATCTCATCGGCCTGCTCAACCCGATCATCGATGGCTGATCGAACTATCTTCGATACGGGGGTCTCGAAAGAAGTCTACAACACAGTCGACACTGCCATCTGGCAGGCGTTGTGGAAGTGGTTCTGCGGGCGGCATCCGTGCAAGGGCGCACGACGGATCAGAGCGCGATACTTCCATCGTGAAGGAACGCGGCGATACTGGGTATTGGCCGCGATACTGGTGAACTAACGGCAGAAGGGAACCCAGGACGATTGAGGCTACGCAAAGCATCCGACGTCCCAATCCGGCGACATGCGCAAGTCCGTGGCGAAGCCCATCCCTTCGACCCGGCATGGGAACGCTACTAAGACCGCTATGGTTTGAAAATGGTGAACAGCCTGTCGGGCCGAGGACAACTGATCCGCCTCTGGTTGGACCAGGAACGGGCTTGCCGGCCAGCGGTCGGGCCCGGACAAGCCAAGCGGCCCGATCAGCGTATCCTGCTCGCCCAGCACGCCGATATGACGCATCCGGCTTTCAAGCAGGCACCGGCGCGCCGCCATCTGCATGGCAGTGTCCCTTACGGTCGTCTGCCGCATGCACTCCAGCATCGGCCCTGATACAAGTCGTCCGATTTCGACATCCAACGTGTGGTTCGGCATGGCTTCCCGGCGAACCCTATTTCTCGTCTTTGAAATGGACGCAAGTGTATCGAACACCGTCTGCCTGCGCCTTGATTTGGGTCAAGTAAGAGATCAGGAACGCGCGGAGCGATCAGGAGGCGACTCAATCGCATCGCCGCCCCGGCCCTGCGCACTTGTCTGACCCCAAATCATGTGCGAATACACGTGGACTGTTTCCATTCGGCGGATTCTGGGGGAGTCACGAACGGATTGGACAAGCGATGCGATTCATGAAACAACCGAAACCTGTCCGCGTTGGAAGCCGCTTTCTTACCTCAGGCAGAAAGACGAGCGACCTTGTTCAATCCGGCGAAGTCGAGGATACGGATTTCTTTGCCGTTCACGGTGATGAGCCTCTGCCTCTGGAACCTCGACAATATCCGGCTGACCGTCTCCAGCGTCAACCCGAGAAAGCTGCCGGTCTCCTCGCGCGTCATTCGCAAGATGAATTCGGTCGGCGAATAGGCGCGTGCCCGCCAACGCCGCGAGAGATCCAGAAGAAACGACGCAACCCGCTCGTCGGCCGCCATCGTGCCGAGCAGCGTACTGAAGCCGCCTTGCCGCACGAGTTCCGCGCTGAGCATTCGGTAGACGTGACCCTGCACCGCTTTGACTTCCCGGCTCAGCAACTCGAGCAGATCGAACGGCATCACGCATACGCTGCTGTCTTCAAGGGCGATGGCGTCGCTTGCATAGTGGCCGGTAGCGATGCCGTCCAAGCCCAACGGCTCTCCGGCAACGTAAAACCCGGTGACCTGGTCCCGCCCGTCCGGAAGCAGCGAGAGCTTCTTGAACGATCCCGTGCGAACCGCATAGACTTTGCAGAATGAATCGCCCGCGCGGTGCAATGCTTCGCCTTTTCTCACGTGGCGATAGCTGAGAACGAGGTCGTCCATTTGCCGGTCGCAGGCGAGCTCATCGGGGTTCATCGCGCAAAACGGACGCATCGTGCAGGTCTTGCATGACGTGCCACTCGAACCCATGGGCTTCGTCCGCGAAGCCGTTGCCGAAGGCCGAAATGTGTCGGTCTGTGGTGCGGTAAGCCGATTGTGCGCAATTGCCATGTGATTCTCTTTACTCAATCGATGTCCAAGTTTGTTTCACAAACCCGTCTTTGTCATCTCGAAATTACGCGGCTAACTGTCGCACAACTGAATCGAGGCAAACCATGATCCAGATCAAGGAAAGCAGACCGATCCGTCGGGGCGACAAGTGTCCCCCGCGAGTTTGATCGGGTTCGGGCATCGGTTTGGGTGCCCGGAAGGTATCGCCGTCAAGCACGATGCGGTAGGCGCCGTGGCGTAGACGGTCGAGCGTAGCGGCACCGAGGATGCGGTCGCCGGCGAATGCCTCGCCCCACTCGCTGAAGTCAAGGTTAAATGCAGGGTCTATTTTTACGCGAAGTGTCAGCCCCATGGGGCCGTGAACGCGACAGATCTAACCCCTGTCTCTCCGCATAATGATGATGTCTTTCGTGGCCGATCGCCACTACAGGAGGACGTCATGTTGGCAACATACTTCGTTTCCCCACAGCGATTGCAAGAGCTCCGAGAAGGGCGCGGTGGTGCTCTGCTGGAGCTCTTCTCGCAGGTTCTAAATGAGTCGGGCAGCGACAATTGTTTTGGCCGACCGGCCGTGCTGCTTGACGCTGTCTAGGCGCACCGCGGAATAGCGGTTGTGGTGCAAAAATTTGGATCGGAGGCGAGCGAAGTGTGTGCAACCCAGTCGCTTCACGCCGCGAGCACGGCACTCCAGATTGCAGACGGAGTTTGGTCTTTGATACGTAGGCGACCGATGGCAAACTGGTTCTTGCGAATGCGATGCAGGAGTTCGACGCCGGCCAGCGTGATCGCCGCGCAGTCGAAGTTCTTGAACCCCGGCATGGGGCCAGTCCTCGACTTGACGCCGCGATGATCCTGCTCGATCAGATTGTTTAAATACTTCGACGAGCGGCGCTTCGTGTTGCGCCACACCGGATTTTCGCCGGGCAGTTCGCGCACTGCCCGATTTGATGCCGCGTAGCCATCGAGCGTGATGCTGGTGGGAGCCCGGCCCTGGGTCCTGAGCGCCTTGCGCAGGAACGCTTTGGCCGCAGCCACGTCACGTTTCGGACTGAGCCTGAAGTCGACCGTATTGCCATCGCGATCAACGGCGCGGTACAGGTAGACCCACCGGCCGCGCACCTTCACGTACGTCTCGTCGACGCGCCACGAGCGGCCGGCTTTGCGCGCATAACGGGCCCAACGCTTCTCGAACTCCGGCACGTAGCGTTGGACCCAGCGCATGATGGTCGTATGTGCGACGTGTAGTCCGCGTTCCACCATCATTTCGACGAGGTCCCGATACGAGAGCTTGTAGCGGCAATACCAGCGCACACAGAGAATGATGAGTTCGCGTTCAACGTGCCGACCTTTGAACAGTTCGTCCAGATCCCGGAGCCTCTTCGCCATCCTGATTCACCGCCGCTAAAGCCTCTACTTTAGCTCACCACGAATTTGCACCTGAACCACGTGCAGTCCAGGCTAGTACACGCCGAGTTGGGCAAAGGCAGATATGACGCAGGCCACTGTCGCGAAGGTCGAGTGCCGGGAATCCCGCTCGCCCGGATCTGGGAGGGTGGAATTCGAATGACGGAGCTACACGGCCATGAACTGAGACGCGGGTTAGCTCTCAATCCGCTTCGCTTGTCAATAATTTTCAGTCGGACAAAAGTGTGACAAAGCCGACAGTCCGAATAAGACCAGAACCGCCAGTGTGTCTGAAGTAGCACGCTTTTTCTGGTTGGCACCGGTCTTGCGTGTGAACGGCGAGGGTACCAAGCAACAGCGCGTTCGAAGCCCTATTGACCATGTCGCCGGGCGCTTGCCCCTTCGAAAAGGGGATAAAGTTAAGCTAGGCGAATTGCTGAATTTGGTGGAAAGGAGACCATTCCGTTAGCCTGCCAGGACTGGGCCAATACCAAGGCAGCCTAAGTGTTGCTGGTAAACGCGTTTGAATTTTGTTAGCTTCGGCGAACCCATTGCGCCGGAGTCCAGGTGAAGTGTGTTGTAGAGCTGAGCGAAGCCGAGGAAAAGACCTTGCAACAGATGTCGTTGAACCACCAGCATCGCGACATGCGCATCCAGGCCGCGGGCGTGATGATGCCCGGCCGCAAGATCAAACTGACTGAAGTGGCTGCGCAGCTCAGCGTGAGCGGGCAGTCGGTCTACAACTGGTCGCACGCGTGGCGGGAATCCGGCATATGTGGGCTGCCGGTCGGTCATAAAGGCGGACGTCCCCGTTCGTTGTCTGAAGCCATGATCGCCACCGCCATCGAGGCGGCCAGCGCCGAATTGATGACTCTCAGACAGATTGCGCAGCGCGATGAAGAAGCTCATGGTGTGCCGTTTCCCTGCCGCCTGGATACCTTGTCGACTGCGCTCAAACGAGCGGGGTTTTCCTACAAGCGTGGTCGCTATTCGCTCAAAAAAAGCGTAACCCCGAGGAGTTCGCCGTGAAGGCCTCCACCCTCGCGAAGCTTACAGCAGGCCGCACTCGACGGTGCGTGCCAGCTGTTCTACTTCGATCAATCCGGGTTCAGTGCTTCGCCCCCGGTGCAGCGCGGCTGGTCGCCCATCGGCGAACCGCATCGTGTGTTCCCGCAACCGCACTGCAAACGCTCCGTCCTTGGTGCACTGGATTTCGGCGCCAACCTGCTGACGTATCACACCAGCAAGACCACGATCAAACGCCCCGATGTCGTGCAATTCCTTGAACAGATCGCGCGGAAAAGCACGCCCGGTCTGACGACGGTAGTGGTGCTCGACAACGCCTCGATCCATCACAACATCGATCAGGAAACAATCGACCGATGGTTTCTCGAACATCGCATGGTGCTGTTCTATCTGCCGCCTACAGCCCCGAACTGAACCTCATCGAAATCCTCTGGAAGCACGCCAAGTATCACTGGCGCCGCTTCATCACTTGGACCAAGGAAACCATCGATTTGCAGATTCTGATCGCCGCCCGGATTCTGCAAGGTGTGGGCGCAGCATTATTAGTGCCGTGTTCACTGACACTCATTAATAGTGCTTTTCCGGTTGCCCAGCAGCGAGCCAGTGCGATCGGTGTGTGGGCTGGATGCGCCGGGGTAGTGGCGACAGCATGTACACAAGGAAAGGATCGCTATGGAAAATCACATGGAAGATGCAACGGCGGACGCGGTGGTGGCACCGTTTCCCGTCATACCGGAATGGCAGGAAGCCGTGGATATTGAAGGCGTGAAGCTGTTCATGCACAGCTTCGCCGGCGGGTTGGCCGGTGCGCCGCTACGCACTTCGCGGTTCACGATCCTACCCGGTTGCAGGACGCTGGAAGACGAGCATGCGGTCCGGGAGATCTGGTTCATCTCCGAGGGTACCGTCGATGTCTGTTACGACAATGCATGGCATCGCGTGAGTGCCAGGCAAGCGGTATTTTTCGAATCGTGCAAGCCTCACTTCGCGAGGAATAACGGTGGTATCGAAGCGCAGATTTTCTCCGTGTGGTGGGCATGATGACTGACAGATACGATCTGGCGGTTGTCGGCGGTGGCATAGTCGGCGCATGGACCTTGTATCTGGCGACTCTACGCCACCCGCGATGGCGTATCGTGCTCGTCGATCGATACAGGGTAGGCGACGGAGCGACCGCCCATTCGGCCGGCGTGCTTCTCGCCACGGGGCGTTCAGCGCGCGAACGCAAGCTGGCGGCGATCAGCGCCGATCTTTACGGCGATGTACAGGCGCTGCTCGGTTTGAAAACGACCCAGGCCGACGTATTCTGGGTTGCCGACGCCCAATCTAGCGACGAGGTGCGCTCGGGCGCGGTCGACTTCTCGATCGGTGGCGACTCGATCCCACAGACGGAGTTGGAAAACAGGCTCGGCGTTCCGGCGACTCTCGGTGGTGCACAGATTGTGTTGCGCGGCGGCACGGCGGTCAGCCACGATCCAGGGCTTATCGCAAGGTCGTTGATCAGTGCAAGTCTGCGTTCGGAGCACGTGAGTTGTGTAGAAGGCTCCGCCGTGACGATGATGCGGCCGTCTTCTGGGGGCGCCGAGGTACGGCTGGCGGATGGTCGTGCGTTCCACGCCGCGCGCTCTGTGGTTGCCGTCGGGCCTTGGATCGTGGAGGAGCCTTTCGAAACGTTCGCTGACGCGCACGACGTGCGGATCAAGAAAGTCGTCGCGTTGCACGTCGACCACTCGCCGCAGTCTGACGCCGCAGCCGTATTCTTTCCACAAGACGACGCCTATCTGATGCCGTTGCCCGCCCGCAACCAATGGTTGTTCAGCTTTCGCAGCGACGAATGGGACTGCCGGCCTCGCAAGCACGCTTTGGAAATCAGCGAGCGCGACCGTGACCTAGCCAAAGACGTCTTGCATCGCTATCTGCCGGAGCTGGCCAATGTCTGCTGCGGTGGCCGGGTGTTTTGCGACGCCTACACATCCACAGGGGAACCGCTGGTCTCTCTCGACCGAAGCCGCGCGGCGGTTTTTGCTGGCGCTGGCAGCGGCGCGGGCTTCCGGTTGGCGCCGGGCATCGCTGATGAAGCCTTGCGCCTGATCGAAGCATGAGGCAAATGCCTCCCCTCTTCCTGTTTCTCTCAAATGCACACACATGATCACTACTGTGAACTCTTCGAGGCGGAAGTTTTTCCTAATGCCTATACCGCCGACGCCGAACGGCCGCCTGCATCTCGGCCATATCGCCGGGCCCTATCTGCGGATGGACATGCTGTGCCGCTATCTGCGCAGTCAAGGCCATCGTGTGCGCGTCGTGTCCGCCGTCGATGGTTTCGACTCGTACGTGCTCTGGAAGGGACTACAGGAGACTCGCCAGCCGGAGGACGTCTGTCGTGACTATCATGCGCAGATTGCCCGCGATCTGGCGGCGCTTGATATCGAAGTCGATGATTTTCTCGATCTGGTGCAAGGGCCGTACGCAGCCAGCCATGCTGATAACGCACGGCGCGCTGTCGAGACCCTCGTGGCGAGCGGTTGTACCGAAACCATCACCGAGAAGGTGCTGTACAGCCGCGCGACCGGCCGGTACCTTACGGGCGCATGGCTGACAGGCCAATGCCCGCAGTGCGAAGCGCCGGCGGCCGGTTATTTTTGCGAGGCCTGCGGTGCCCACTTTCGTCCTGAGTCGATGCTCCATCCCGAGCCACGGATGGGCGACGCCGATCTGGAATGGCGTGAGACGGAAAACCTCTTCCTGCGCGTGCCGGATGAAGCGGAACTTCTGCGGCGGCTGCAATCCGCGGGTGCACCGGAGAAGTTCATCGCGGTAGTGCTGCGGTTTTTATCGCACGAGCGAGGCCTTTTCAGGTTGACTGCGCCCGGCGATTGGGGCGTCGCCTGGTCGGCGGACCGCTGGGGCAATCCCAGGGTACTGTTCGAGGCCGGATGGGAGTATGGCTTAACGTGCGGCGAGCGCTACGCGCAGATGGCAGGCGGCGAAGCTCATCCGATGATCCACGGCAGCGACGTGACGACGCTGGTCAGCTTTGGCATCGACAATGCCGTCCTGCTGTTGGCGGGCTCGGTTGCGGTGATGAACGCGTTGCCGGAGCGTCAGCCGTTCGATCACGTGCTGACGAACTACTTCTATAACCTTCAGGGCTCCAAGTTCTCGACTAGCAGGCTGCATGTCGTTTGGGCTGCCGATATCGTCGACATGACACCTGCGTCAAGCGATGCAGTGCGTTACTTTCTGGCTCGCGAGAGCCCGGAAGAGCAGACGACCAACTTCGACGTGGGCGACTTCATCCGCTTCGTCAACGATGACCTGGCAGGCATGGTGCAAGCACGGATCGACGCCGCCTGGGAGACGCTGACGCGAGGTCCGCAGCGCGAGTGGTCCATTTCGGCTTCAGTGGCCGAGCGCTTCGAGGCGTCGTCGAGTACGTTGGATCACGCATTTCGACTCGATGCCGTCTCCGTGCGCGCTGCGTGTGCCGTGCTGCTTGCATGGGTCGGCCTGCCGCGGGTCGATCTCGGAAGTCCAGAAGAGGCATACGGTTGGCTCAAAGGCCTCGCGTATTTTGCCGCGCCGGTCATGCCCCGGCTGGCTGCCGAACTGTGGCGCGGGCTTGGACATGAAGGGATGCCGTTGCGGCACGATATGCTCTGCGCGTCGACACCGAATGCGCAAGGTAACTGCCGCGCATGGTTCTCACCGCTATCGCTGGAATCGCTCCGTCCATGCCTGCCAGTCAGCCTCTCGCTAGACGGAGTGGAAAGCCATGCGTGAGACTGCCGACGTTGTGGTGATAGGCGGCGGCTCGACCGGTAGCAGCGTCGCGTGGCATCTCGCGAGTGCCAGTCTGACGGTAAGACTGCTCGAGCGCGGGACAATCGCGTCGGGTTCTTCCGGCGATTCCCCAGGCATTGTCCGTCAGTACTATGCGAACCCCGCGTTGGCTCGACTCGCGGCGCGCGGCTTGCGAGCCTACCGGCAATGGGCCGAGACGTTCGACGGCGACTGCGGCTACCAGCGTACCGGTTTTCTGACTGGCGTGGCCCAAGCCGAGTGGGAGCACACCGGCGGACAGGTGCATCAGCAGCAATCGGATGGCATCGGCGTTGAGCTCTATTCGCCAACGCAGATGCGAGCTTTGATGGCCGACCTCGAGGTTGACGGTCTCGCTGGCGCGGTATTCGAACAGGATGCCGGCTACTGCGATGCGCGCGCGACAGCGCGGTCTTTCGCACAGGGCGCGCGGCGGTTCGGTGCGGTCATCGACGAGCACCGGGCCGCGCGCCGCATTAACACAGTCAACGGGCGGGTGACCGGCGTGGAAACCGATCGCGGCAGAATCGACTCCCCAGTCGTGGTCAATGCCGCGGGTCCTTGGGCGGCGTCTCTCGCTGCGACTTGCGGCGCCAATCTGCCGATTTCCGCGTCGAGGCAAAGCGTGGCCATCTGCAGGATTGGGGCGCAGGTGGACGAAGCGCGGTTGCCCGGGTATAGCGAAAGGGGGCTCGGTTTCTATCTGCGGCTGGATAGCCCTGGCGTCTATATGATCGGCTCCCTCGCTCCGGACGACAGTTGCCCGGTCGATCCGGACGCGCTTCGCCGCCAGATGGACGGTGACGTGATCCGGCGATATTGCGAACGTGCCGCGCAGCGTTTTTCCCGACTCTCGGGTGCGTCGCCGGTTGGCAGTAGGGTGTCATTTTTCGACGATACCCCCGATGGGAATCCGATCGTGGGCGTTGATCCGCGCATCGAAGGGCTGATTGTCGCTGCGGGTTTGTCGGGACACGGATTCAAATTCGCGCCGGTGTTTGGACAGGAAATCGCCGCATTAATCGACGGAGGAAAAATGCATGTTGACCTCCACCAGTTTGAGGTTAGCCGATTTATCGACTAACGTTCGGCGGGTTCAGGTGCAAATTCGTGGTGAGCTAAAGTAGAGGCTTTAGCGGCGGTGAATCAGGATGGCGAAGAGGCTCCGGGATCTGGACGAACTGTTCAAAGGTCGGCACGTTGAACGCGAACTCATCATTCTCTGTGTGCGCTGGTATTGCCGCTACAAGCTCTCGTATCGGGACCTCGTCGAAATGATGGTGGAACGCGGACTACACGTCGCACATACGACCATCATGCGCTGGGTCCAACGCTACGTGCCGGAGTTCGAGAAGCGTTGGGCCCGTTATGCGCGCAAAGCCGGCCGCTCGTGGCGCGTCGACGAGACGTACGTGAAGGTGCGCGGCCGGTGGGTCTACCTGTACCGCGCCGTTGATCGCGATGGCAATACGGTCGACTTCAGGCTCAGTCCGAAACGTGACGTGGCTGCGGCCAAAGCGTTCCTGCGCAAGGCGCTCAGGACCCAGGGCCGGGCTCCCACCAGCATCACGCTCGATGGCTACGCGGCATCAAATCGGGCAGTGCGCGAACTGCCCGGCGAAAATCCGGTGTGGCGCAACACGAAGCGCCGCTCGTCGAAGTATTTAAACAATCTGATCGAGCAGGATCATCGCGGCGTCAAGTCGAGGACTGGCCCCATGCCGGGGTTCAAGAACTTCGACTGCGCGGCGATCACGCTGGCCGGCGTCGAACTCCTGCATCGCATTCGCAAGAACCAGTTTGCCATCGGTCGCCTACGTATCAAAGACCAAACTCCGTCTGCAATCTGGAGTGCCGTGCTCGCGGCGTGAAGCGACTGGGTTGCACACACTTCGCTCGCCTCCGATCCAAATTTTTGCACCACAACCTTCCTAACTTGGGTGGATTGGTCTTCGCGTGGTCTCACGCGGAGGAACCATGCGTGACGCCTCCTGCAATATTATCTCCCGCATCCAATTGCTTGCCGGATCACTGTTGTGAAGGGCAGACCATTGGACGGCCTCGGTGAATGCGGGAAATGGCAGCGGAAGGTCGACGATCCGCAGAGGCATCGTTTTTTCGAAATGCTTGACCAGCCTTAAGGGCATCGTCCCTATACGGTCAGTGTTTAATAGCATGGGCGGGATCATGCTAAAGCTCTGCACGATGACCTCGTCCCGTCTCTTGAGACCGTGCTCAAGCAAAAACCATTCCTCAATGGAGGGCTGCCGCGTACGCCCGAACTTGACCACAACGTGCCCCATCGACATGTATCTCTCGAATGTGAGCTGCCCTGATAGCTGCTTGTTCGTGCGGCAGCCTACGCACACGAGCGTCTCCTCGAACAGCTTCGCTTTAGGGTGCGCGCTCGACATGAACAATTCCGGCAAGATAAGAAAATCGGCTTCGCCGCGCCGGAGAACCTCATCGGGGTCATCGGCAAGTGGCAGCAATTCGAAGCCGACGGCGGGAGCTTCCCGTGCAATACGCTCCACGATCTTTCGAAAAAATACGACTGCCATGAAATCGGAAAGAATGATCCTGAAGCGGCGATCCGATTTGGCTGGGTTGAAGACGTCCCCGGAAATAACGGAGAGCTGGATGTGCACCAGAGCCTCGCGGATTGGAGCAGCGAGCCCTTCTGCACGCGGTGTTGGGACAAATTCCCGGCCCCTCATCGTAAATAGTTCATCGCAAAAATAGGCGCGTAGCCGGGCGACGGCCGCGCTCATGGCCGGCTGGCTCAGGTTGATGCTGCGTGCCGCCGCGGTGAGATTACGCTCGGTCATCAGAGCATCGAGCGCGACGAGGAGATTCAGATCGAGGCCCTTGAAACGCATGATCCCAAGTTATCCATAATGTAGATGTGTTCCATCAAAACAATCGATTTTACGAATTGTACGGCATGGAGGATAGTGTTCCTGGTAAATCCATTTCATTTTCGCAACTTGCTGGCGCCTTCGTGGTGCCGGGGGTAGCGGATGAAGTGTGTCGTAGAACTGAGCGAAGCCGAGGAAATGACGTTGCAGCAGTTGTCGATCAATCACATGCATCGGGACACGCGCACGCGAGCGGCAGCCCTGTCGCTGCTCGGACACAGGACAAATCGCAAGCTCACCGCCGAGCAACTCCGCGTGAGCGGGCAGTCGGTCTGTGACTGGCTCACGCATGGCGCAACATCGGCGTGTATGGCCCGACGGGCGGCCATAACGGTGGGAACATGAAGCACCACTGGCGACGCTTCATCACCTGCACGAAGGAAACGCCGATGCCGAACTCGCTGAACTTTCTCGGCGGATACGGCACCAAATTTCAAGTCAATTTCTCGTGGACGCTCTCATGAATGCTCTAACAAAACGTCGGGCCGGAGAAACAGAATTTAGGCATATCAAGATGGTTGTCGATCTTTGCCCTGACTTCGAGAAAAATCCTCAGGTGTACGTCGAGCATGCACCGAGGCACATGTCCAATGCGGCCACGGTCTCCGGCGGCATGGGCAAGCTGGATCGCGCCGACACGACGCGACAAGCGTCTGGCAGGTCGCGTAGGCGCTTACTACCGGCAAACCTTCGCAAAGTTCTCCAAACCCTTTCTATATCGGCCGGTTACCTTCGTACAGTTGAGGCAACCCTCGACTTCGCCTTGGCTTCGCGACGAATCGGGAGCAGCCGATTTCAGGTGCCAAATGCTTCAGCGACCCGGCCAAATGGATCTCGTGTCAATCGCGGTCAGGTCGTGCGGAAGATGCGGGGGAAGTCTTTGGTAGATCTGGTACGAAAGGCACGCGCACTCGATGTACTCTCCATCGTCGATGAGGTCCGATCGGTCCGTGAAGCGTTGGCGGAAATGCTCTTTTCTTCGGGCTTCATCCCAGAACTGTTCCAGAGTGCAGATGATTTCTTGAAATCGAACCGCTTTCTCAGCAAGTCCTTCGCGTCCGTCGGGTCCGCCCTCAAAGGCCGGACGGCGCATAGGAGGCAGTCGTGAATTTGGCCGTGTCCACAGCTAGAGGACCTCTCTCCATGCGCTCTCAGGTGCAGTGGAGGCTGGTTTGGGAAAATGAGTTGCGACTCGCCGACCACATCGAACTGTCCGAGTTCTTCCGAAAGACCTACGGACCGACCGGGGCGTTTAATGCAAAACCATTCGAAGGCAATCACAGTTGGGCTGGTGCGAGGCCAGAGTTCCGTGCAATCGGCTACGACGCGCGCGGCGTAGCGGCTCATATCGGCTCACTGCGTCGTTTCATCAAGGTTGGCGCAGTCGATCTACTAGTGGCCGAACTAGGATTGTACGCGGTACGTCCGGATCTTGAGGGACTCGGAATCCCTCAATTAATGCGCGTGATGTATCCCGTGTTGCAGGAACTTGGCGTTCCATTCGGCTTCGGCACGGTTCGACACGCGTTGCGGCAACATATTGCAAGGCTGCTCGGCCGACCCGGTCTGGCGACTATTGTGTCTGGGGTTCGCGTGAGGTCGACCCTTCGAGAAGTGCATCTCGACACGCCGCCCACGCGCATCGAGGACGTACTCATTGTCGTCTTACCGATTGGACGGTCAATGAGCGATTGGCCGACCGGAACGATAATTGATCGGAACGGGCCAGAGCTGTGAGGCACTGCTTATCCGAAGCGCGCAGCGAGTGCGCTGACACCACCGGACGTCGCAGCGTTTATTTGACGTTTGACGACGGCCCTAATCCACTTTGCACACCGGACGTCCTCGATTTGCTGGCGGAACACCGGGTGCCAGCGACTTTCTGCGTCATCGGCGCGTACGCTGCGGACCAGCCGAAGCTGATCCGACGGATGATCGCAGAAGGGCACGAGGTCGCAAACCACACGATGACTCATCCGGACCTGTCCAGATGCGAACCCACCGAAGTACAACAGGAAATACTAACGGCAAGCGGGGTCATCAGGATGGCGAGCCCCCATGCTTCGCCGCGGTATATGCGTGCCCCGTATGGCATGTGGACGGAAGCAGTGCTCACTACGTCAGCGAGCGCTGGTCTGGCGCCCCTCCATTGGTCGGTAGACCCGCGAGACTGGTCTCGTCCCGGCGTAGACGCGATTGTCAGCGCAGTGCTGGCCTCTGTCCGGCCGGGTGCAATTGTGCTGTTGCACGACGGATGCCCTCCCGATGAGTTGGGACGATGTGCTCACGCTGGTCGGCGCGAGCAGACCCTCACGGCGCTCTCCCTCATGATTCCGGCATTGCATGACCGGGGGTTCGCAATCCGATCTCTTCCTCAACCTGACCGGACGAACCAGACACCCTATGAACGTGCTTGCCCCAACTAGCACTGTCGCTGCCTCGTTTTATGCGCTGCTCTCGACTGTCTATAAAAGCACGCACGCGCTTTATGCTAAGCCGACAAACGTGTCATCGCTGTCGGACGGCCTGGTCGACTCCGACACTCTGCCGGGCGTGGATGTCATCGTTCCCTGCTTCAACGAGGACCCGCGCACGCTCTCGGCATGCCTGGAGTCCATTGCAATCCAGGACTACGCCGGAAAACTGCGGGTCTATGTGGTTAATGATGGTTCTGCGAATCTCGACGCCGTGAGGCCGATATACGATGCCTACCCGCGCGACCCCAGATTCAACTTCATTACGCTTCCCCCAAATATGGGAAAGCGCAAGGCACACATCGCCGCGATACGCCGCTCGTTTGGAGATTTGGTGCTTAACGTCGACGCGGACACGATAATCGGCTCAGACGTGGTCACGAAGCTTGCATTGAAAATGCAAAATCCAGCGATCGGCGCGGCCATGGGTCAGTTGACCGCCAGCAACCGGAGCGACACCTGGTTGACCGGGTTGATCGATATGGAGTACTGGCTCGCTTGCAACGAAGCGCGCGCGGCTCAGGCTCGCTTCGGTGCAGTTACGTGCTGCTCCGGTCCATGTGCCATGTACCGCCGGTCCGCGCTCCTTTTGCTGCTAGATCAGTACGCGACGCAACTTTTTCGCGGGAAACCGGGCGACTTTGGCGAGGACCGCCATCTCACGATTCTCATGCTGACGGCAGGTTATCGGACCGAGTACGTTCCGGACGCCATTGCGGCGACAGTCGTTCCGGACAGACTGGGGGCGTATCCGCGCCAACAACTGCGCTGGGCGCGCAGTACCTATCGGGACACGTTGCTTTCGCTGCGCCTGCTGCCCTGTCTCGATCGCTACCTTACGCTGGACGTGATCGGACTGAATCTGGGCTCGCTATTTCTCGCCTTATCGCTTCTAGCGGGGCTCGCGCAGCTCGCATTGACAGCGACAGTGCCGGGGTGGACTGCCCTGATAATCGCATCATTGACCATGATCCGCTGTAGCATGGCATCGGTTCGCGCTCGCCAGATTCGATTTCTTGGCTTTTCTCTTCACACACCCATTAACCTCTTTCTCTTGCTCCCCCTGAAAGCCTATGCGCTCTGTACGTTGAGCAATAGCGATTGGCTGTCACGGAGCGCTGCTGCCAACGTGCCACGCAAGATTGGAAACAGGCCGCCACCGGAAACCCGAAGGCGGGACCGAACGCTACCGAATTTCGGTAATTGCGGTGGCGCTTCGCAGAGCGGATCTTACGCGCGGTTCTTCGACGTTGGTGGTGGCATATGACGGCGTTTGTAGCGACGAGTGATCGTGCACGCCACTTATCTTAGATGCTATGGAAGGGCCGTGTCAGTCGCATCCATTTTGCGTGCTCCTTTGGAGAAATGTGTCCGGAAAACCCATTTTACTCCAGCGGGCTTACTTCCACCGCACTTCCATAGCATCTAGAGACGATCGTGCTTTCCGTTGAGAATCTAGCAGTTGGTTTCTAAAATCCCTTACCGGCTAACGATTTGTGCATCCGTCGACTCCGCGAAAACTGGGGGTACTGAGCCTTACTGCAAGCAGATCGGCACTCGCGCACCGCCAGATTGTGCACGGACAGGAAGATTCCCCTGTGAAACGTTGCCGCGCGGCAAAGCGTTCGTACCGCATCCGCATGTAAACGTCTCAATCTGATGCACCATTACCTTGGGGGCCTGCTGAAATATTCGAAGTACATCACCCTCTTTCTGGCGCTCCACATCAACTCCTACAATCGATTCCAGATCGGTACGTTCGTGCCGACGAAGGTCGCATGGAGCCAAGACAATCGGACGGTCGGTTTCCGCTTTTGCGGCGAAGGCTCGGACGCCGTCCGCGTCGAGTGCCGCATCGGCGGTGCGGATCTGAATCCGTATATCGCTTTTGCGGCCCTGATGGCGGCGGGTCTTGCGGGCATCGACGAAAAGCTGGCATTGCCAGAGCCGTTTGTCGGCGACGCTTATCGGGATGCCGAGCTACCCGAAATTCCGAAAACGCTGCGGGACGCCACCGACATCAGTTCGAATTCGACATGGCTGCGCGAGGTGTTGGGGAACGAGGTCGTCGATCATTACGTGCACGCCGCGCGATGGGAGCAGTTCGAATACGATCCGCGGGTCAGAGATTGGGAGTTGGTCAGGGGATTCGAGAGAAGTTGAATCGCCACGGCGCTGTCACGTTAAATTGTTCGCGAGGCGATAGGGGTGCCCTTCTACGAGCAGAAAGTTGACAAGGTCATTTTCGAACTGACTCGTGAATCGCCGACATGTTCCTCCTGCACCTCGTCAGGACGAGGTGATGTTGCTGTAGTCGAATCTGCCGGGAACACCCGTTTTGCAATATCGAGTCCATATGTCGTAGCATCCATCTGGGGCCTCCGTTCCTCAAGTGGTTGTGTTGCAACTCCCCTTTGGCACATTGGTGTCGTTCGGTCCTGGGAACCCTCAAGCGCGCCCACTTCTCCGGAGGGAGAGCGGTGTCCATTCCATCTCGACCGGTTCATGTCAAAATTGCTTTGTTTATCTAATTATTTTCGAGTATGCATCCAGCGAAAAAGTTCGACATTCTGTCCGCTAGCGGATGGAATCGATCGAGCCACCTCCAGCGCGGCCGCATTGTCCGGAACGTAACATTCGCGACACGAACAATCGGATGATGCACCGCCATAACCCGACATCGTGCCGGTCAACATCCCCCAAATTGAGCTCCGACTGTAGATGCTCGCTTGGCACAACGCTTGCGATCCATCGGCGACAACTCAAGAGACCTGACATGCTCAATCCGATCATCAATGACACGACACTTCGCGACGGCGAGCAGACCGCCGGCGTCGCGTTTCGCACCGAGGAAAAATGCGCAATCGCCGCCGCACTGTCGCAAGCCGGCGTGGCCGAACTCGAAATCGGAATTCCTGCCATGGGCGAAGACGAAATGGCGTGCATCGCTGCAATCGTCGACCTGAACCTCGACGCCCGCCTGATGGTTTGGGGGCGCCTCACCGACGAGGATCTCACCGCGGCATTGCGCTGCGATGCCGATATCGTTCATCTCTCGGTTCCCGTTTCGGATATTCATTTGCAACACAAGCTGGGGCAGTCGCGCAGTTGGGTACTGAAGCAGATCGCACGCGTCGTCAACGAGGCAGCGAAAAACCATCCCAGGATTTCCCTTGGCATGGAAGACGCCTCGCGCGCGGATCCCTCATTTCTCATAGAAGTGGCTCAATGCGCGCAGCATCACGGGGCCCAGCGCGTGCGCTTTGCCGACACTGTCGGTATCCTAGACCCCTTTAAGACCTTCTACGCCATTGCAGCGCTGCGCGTTGCCGTCGATCTGGAGATCGAAATCCATGCGCACGACGACCTCGGGCTCGCCACAGCCAACACACTGGCCGCCCTTGGGGCCGGCGCGACCCATGCCAGCACCACCGTCAACGGGTTGGGTGAGCGCGCCGGCAATGCAGCGCTGGAAGAAGTCGTGATGGGCGCGCGGCACCTCCTGCGACGAGACACTGGCGTCGACACCAGAGCGCTGCCCGACATTTCGTCGCTGGTCGAACAAGCCTCAGGCCGCGCAGTTTCCTTCAACAAGAGCATCATCGGTAGCAGCATCTTTACTCACGAGTCGGGCATTCACACCGACGGCCTCGCGAAGCACACCACGACCTACGAGGGATTCGATCCGGCAGAGCTCGGCCGGCAACGGTCGACGATACTCGGGAAACATTCTGGATCTCAAAGTGTGCGTGAGGCCTACGACGCTCTAGGCGTGAGGGTGTCGGACCGGCTCATCCCGCTCCTGCTTGCGCGCATCCGCTCTTTCGTCACGCAGAACAAGCAGGCGCCGAATGCAAGCGATCTGCGCCGCTTCCTGACCCAAGCCCACAGCACGCGGGTGAAGGTGTCGTGAGTGTGGTTATGGCGGCCAAACTTGTCCAATAGAAGTAACAACATGCAAGAAGTTATCGAACAACTGCGTCACCTGTCGTCGGCCGGGGATTTCCTGCGATTCTTCGACATCGCATTCGACGAGAAGGTGGTGAACGTGAGCCGCCTGCACATCCTCAAGCGCTTCTTTCAGTACATCGAGCAACAGAAAGAACTGCCGCGTAAAAACGCGAAGGCCGTACTCGCCGTCTATCGATGCTTACTGCAGAAGGCCTACAACGACTTCGTTGTATCCACGCCCGCGGAGCAAAAGGTCTTCAAAGTTTTTCAGGAAGCGGTCGGACGGCGGCTCGTCCCTGTTGACGAGCTGCGTGCGTCGCTGCCGGCACGGGGCGGCGCCTGACCTTGAGTGTACCTCAATGCATATTGTCGTCTGCACCAAGCAGGTCCCGGATTCCGCGCAGATCCGGGTTCACCTTGTCACGAACACCATCATGCGCCAGGGTGTTCCGGCGATCGTGAACCCGTACGACCTGTTCTCGCTGGAGGAAGCGTTGCGGCTAAAGGACCGCTTCGGCGGAACGGTCACGATACTCTCCATGGGACCGCCGCAGGCCGAGGACGCGCTGCGCAAATGCATCAGCTACGGCGCGGACGACGCCGTACTCGTCACCGATCGTGCTTTCGCTGGGGCAGACACGCTCGCGACATCGTATGCACTCGCCGCTGCAATCCGGCAGATTGCAAATGCACAGGCAGTGGAGATCATCTTCGCCGGCAAGCAGACCATCGCCGGCATCGCGAGGCGATTGGGCGTCCAGTTGCTGACGTATGTGTTCCGGATCGTCGAGACTGACCTCGACGCGCGCACGATCGTAGTCGCGCGCCGCGCCGAAGGCGGTGTGCAAGTATTGAAAACCGCACTGCCCTGTCTCGTGACGATGCTCCATAATACGAACGAGCTGCGCTTCGCGACACTGCCCGCGATGATCCACGCGGCAGGATTCCCGGTGCGCAAATGGGATCGCGAGCAGGCCGGCATTGAGGACGTTAGCAAGATCGGGCTGAAAGGTTCACCTACCGTGGTCAGCAAAGTGTTCGGGCCGACGCCGCGCGACGAAGAGGCCGAGATGCTCGAATTGGACGCGTCCAGCCTGCGCGACGTGTCGCCGAAACTCGTGCACGGGATATTCGCTCGCCCTCCGACATTGGAGGCGGACCTGTTGATGAAAAGGGCCTCGTGAACTCGCCCGCTGCCTCGGAAAAGAGGCCGGCGGCGCCGGTCAAACGGGCCGCCGGCTGTAACCTCGATCTGCCCGAACATCTGAAAGCCTACCAGGGCGTCTGGATCTTTCTCGAGCACGACCGCGGCCACGTGCATAGCGTGTCGTGGGAGCTGCTCGGTGAGGCGCGCAAGCTCGCCGACAAACTCGGCAGTCGTGTCGCTGTGGCCGTGCTCGGCGGTACCAACGAGCCGCCTGAACAGTTTGCCAGTGAGCCGTTCAGTTTCGGCGCGGACAAAGCGTATGTGATTCACGACCCTGTGTTGCTCGGCTATCGCAACGAACCGTTCACGAAGGGGCTGACCGACCTGGCCAACAAGTACCGCCCCGAGATTCTGTTGTTCTGTGCAACCTCGATGGGCCGGGATCTCGCCGGATCTGTCGCAACGTACGCGTTGGCCTGGAAGATCATCTTTACATCGCGAAAGGACAGCTCGCCAACGGCAACGCACCGCTTGAGCGCGCCGTGCATATCGTCGAGGCACTTGGCTCAAAGGTGGCGACGCCTGCCGAGGCACGAGACATCCTTCAATTGAAGTCTGTGGACTGACCCGAACACATCCATGACAAGAACCGCATTCCTTACCCCGGAGCAGATGACCAGCGTGCAACGGCCCGTCTATGAGGACATCGTCCGTTCCAGGGGACGTGGCTCAATGGTCCATATGCTCCTTTGCTGCATTCGCCCGAGCTTGCTGACAAGGCCCAGGCGTTCGGCGAGCTGGTCCGCTATCGCACGTCACTGGAGCCCCGTCTCAGCGAGCTGGCAATCGTCATCACAGCGCGCCACTGGGACTGCCAATTCGAATGGATTCAACACGAGAAGATTGCCCGTAAGGCAGGTGTCGCGGATGCGACGTGCGACGCGATCGCACGCGGTACTAAGCCGCCGTTAGCCGATGAAAAAGAGGAGGCCATTTATGCTTTCGCCTCCCAATTCCTGGTCAGGCATTTCGTCGATGAAGCGACTTACGCACAGACGCAAGAGTTGCTCGGCGTAAAAGGCGTCGTTGAACTTGTCGCTGTGATTGTCTACTACAGCTTTATCGCTATGACGTTGAATGCGCATGAGGTCCCCTTGTCCGCGGGGGCGACGCCACCTTTGCCTGCACGCAGCGAACTTCCAAAATCCTGAAGACCTATGGCACAAGATTCCACCCAACAATTCGCTCTGTCCGCAACGCCTCTCCCGCGCGGATCTTGCCACACGCATGCTCACGTATTCGGCCCGTACGACCAATTTCCGCTAGCGGATCCGCGACCGTACACGCCAGCGCCCGCACCGAAGGAACAGTATTTCGCGATGCTTGACGCCCACCCTGATCTCGTCGCTCAAGCGGCCCGCACCGTGATTACGGTAGCTGGCATCGACAAGAAGACCAAAAAGCACGATGTCATGGTCAGTTTCCGCAAAAATCGCTCCCTGACCGGCTGGTCGGCGACGTATACAAATTCTGGAGAGCCTTCCGATGAAAACGGTCACTGTCAATATCGAGGAAAAGCTGTTTCAGAACCGCTACGTGGACGTCGGGCGGCCGCACCTCCACCATCAAAAACGTTGAAGTCTGCACCAACGACTGAGCCGAAAAAAGCTGCACGTTCGTGTGCCCGGCCTCCTGTTATCGGAAGGACAGCAACGGCTCGGTCACGCTGATTACCGGCGGCTGGCTGGAATGCGGTAGTTGCCGCATTCTGTGCACGGACTATCACAACCTCGAATGGGCGTGTCCGCGCGGCGGGCATCGCATCCAGTTCAAGTTCGGGTAGACAAACACATCCATCGTCACATCGGCTTCCGAGCGACGCAAAAAGTGGCCGGACGCCTCACCATATCGGAGCAAATTGATGAATCTCATTACTGGTATCGAATCGAGCGATCTCTTCGGCGGCAACGTTCCCTCCCCCGTGCTACAGCTGATCGAGAGAACCCGCGGCGGCAGCAATGACGATGTGGCCGCCGCGTTGTGGACTGCGGTCCTGTCGTACCCGCGCTGCCTGCCACCCTACTATTTGCTGTATAAGTTCCATGCGAACCGGGGTGAACTTGGCGAGGCGCAGGAGGTCGCGACCAAGGCTTTGGCGGTCGCCGCCCGTCAAGCGTCGCTCGACAGCGACTGGTGTGCGGTACAGCCGGGCGACACCGACTTCACCATTCCTGGTCCGGGCCGCTTCTGGCTCTTCACACTGAAGGCGCTCGCGTTCATCAGCGTGCGGCGCGGTGAGCGCGTCGTTGCACTGAAGCTGATCGCCAAGCTGCGCAGGCTGGACCCGATCGATTGCATAGGCTTGGACGTCGTGGAAGCCTTGCTCGCACAGTCCGGGTCCCGATAATCTCCGCCGGAAGATCAACTGACAGATTGACAATATGTCCCCGGCATGGCGATGGCAGAACTCCATTGCAGCTCATGGCGATCGTTTCAGTAGTCAAAGCCGACGCTCACCGCACACTTCGCGCGGGCGCGCACGCTGGGCTACCTAGACAGCCAGACCTTCATTCTGGCCCGAAGCAATCCGTGAAATCGGCACAATCGCCGCAGTTTGAAGCCTTGCAGATAATCAACGCCTCGCGCTCGCACACGTGCTTATAGAGGAATTTTTTCCACTTCATGCCGTGGACGTTTTTTCAGCGAGCCGTGTAAACCGGTAGCCCAGCGGTACCGATAATTCGGCGTACATCCGATAAAGAGACTGCGTCGCAAGCAGAAGTTGCGTTGCAACCAGAAACGCAGATTCAAGGCAACAACCAGATTGACACACGGCTTGCCGGTCGCGCCGAACCTGCTCGATCAGGCGTTTGCCGTCACTGCGCCGAATCAGGCCTGGTGTGGCGATATCCGTTATGTCGCCACAAAATCCTCGAAACCCCGCAAAATCCATGCCGCAAAAACCTTGCTGAAAGATCCCATTTCCTAACTTGGGTGGATTGGTCTTCGCGTGGTCTCACGCGGAGGAACCATGCGTGACGCCTCCTGCAATATTATCTCCCGCATCCAATTGCTTGCCGGATCACTGTTGTGAAGGGCAGACCATTGGACGGCCTCGGTGAATGCGGGAAGTGGCCGCGGAAGTTCGACGATCCGCAGAGGCATCGTTTTTTCGAAATGCTTGACCAGCCTTAAGGGCATCGTCCCTATACGGTCAGTGTTTAATAGCATGGGCGGGATCATGCTAAAGCTCTGCACGATGACCTCGTCCCGTCTCTTGAGACCGTGCTCAAGCAAAAACCACTCCTCGATGGAGGGCTGCCGCGTACGCCCGAACTTGACCACAACGTGCCCCATCGACATGTATCTCTCGAATGTGAGCTGCCCTGATAGCTGCTTGTTCGTGCGGCAGCCTACGCACACGAGTGTCTCCTCGAACAGCTTCGCTTTAGGGTGCGCGCTCGACATGAGCAATTCCGGCAAGATAAGAAAATCGGCTTCGCCGCGCCGGAGAACCTCATCGGGGTCATCGGCAAGTGGCAGCAATTCGAAGCCGACGGCGGGAGCTTCCCGTGCAATACGCTCCACGATCTTTCGAAAAAATACGACTGCCATGAAATCGGAAAGGATGATCCTGAAGCGGCGATCCGATTTGGCTGGGTTGAAGACGTCCCCGGAAATAACGGAGAGCTGGATGTGCACCAGAGCCTCGCGGATTGGAGCAGCGAGCCCTTCTGCACGCGGTGTTGGGACAAGTTCCCGGCCCCTCATCGTAAATAGTTCATCGCAGAAATAGGCGCGTAGCCGGGCGACGGCCGCGCTCATGGCCGGCTGGCTCAGGTTGATGCTGCGTGCCGCCGCGGTGAGATTACGCTCGGTCATCAGAGCATCGAGCGCGACGAGGAGATTCAGATCGAGGCCCTTGAAACGCATGATCCCAAGTTATCCATAATGTAGATGGGTTCCATCAAAACAATCGATTTTACGAATTGTACGGCATGGAGGATAGTGTTCCTGGTAGATCCATTTCATTTTCGCAACTTGCTGGCGCCTTCGTGGTGCCGGGGGTAGCGGATGAAGTGTGTCGTAGAACTGAGCGAAACCGAGGAAATGACGTTGCAGCAGTTGTCGATCAATCACATGCATCGGGCGCCTCCTCGCGAACCCGCCGCATGTTTGGCAGAGATTGGGGATTTCCTCGGGGTTCCAGCGCTTCAGCTTTCTGGTCGCGCCATCCTTCAGCGCCAAGAAACGCAACCCCTGGACCAAACGGTACAGAATTTTCATGAATTGCGGCGAGATTCTTTGGGGCTGGTGACGTCTGACCGGTGTTCCCAGCGGCGAGCGATATCCTACCTTACTTAGGTGGTAGGGGTTCGAGTCTTGCCAATAGGAGCTTCCTACCACAATGAAGGAGAGAGACATGCTGTGCTTAGGAGTGAGCGGCGGGCTGGACAAAGTTCATGAAAATTCACTCGAACTGCCGAACACATTTCTGCACGACGGCGCTGCGGTGCTTGTCCGGGACGGACGCGTAATAGCGGCCGTCGAAGAGGAGCGCCTCAACCGGATCAAGCACTCTAACAAGTTCCCGAGCAGTTCAATTCAATACTGCCTCGCATCCGCAGGGATTCAGCTCAGCGATATCGACCACATCGCGTTTTACGCTACCGAGGCCTATTGCAACGTCATGCTCGAACGCCTGTTCCTGTCCCAGCCGAACATCTCCATTCCGGTGGATGCCAAGCTGTTTCTGCGTAACTTACTAATGCGGGAATTCGGTACCGAGGTCGATCCTTCGCGGGTCTCATTCGTGAGTCACCATCTGGCGCATGCCGTGAGCGCGTTTGCGATGTCTGGATTCGAGCAAAGTCTGATCCTCGCGGTCGATGGCGGCGGTGATTTCCTCTCGGGGCTCTTGGCGCTCGGATCTGGAACCGAAATTACGCAACTCGCGACTTTCGCAGAGCATAATTCTCTAGGGCTGTTTTATCTCGAAACAATCCGGTATCTCGGTTACGGCTTGTTCGACGAATACAAGGTCATGGGGCTTGCACCTTATGGGGATCCCGCTCCCTATCGCGGGCTCTTCGAGCAATTCTATCAACTGTCCGCCAACGGTGAGTACCGCGTCTACCTGGACCGTATCGGTCCGACGTTGCTCCGCAGCATCCAGGTCCGGCGAAAGGGAATGCCATTCACACAGCAGCATCGAGATGTGGGTGCTTCATTGCAGGAAGCGCTGGAGCGGATCGTGTTTCACATTCTCCGCCATCATCGCGAGGTCACCGGTATGAAGCGGCTGTGTATAGCCGGAGGAGTAGCTCATAACTGCACCATGAACGGTAAGCTGCTGTATTCGGGACTTTTCGAAGATATCTTCGTGCAGCCCGCAGCGCATGACGCCGGTTGCGCATTAGGCGCTGCCCTTATGGTGTCAAACGACTTCGGTCGGCCCGCGCCGCGTGAGCGATTGCAGCAGGTTTATTGGGGGCCCGATCTGGGGAGCGATCTAGTCGTCGAGCAAGAATTGAATGCGTGGGCCGGACACCTCGACGTTGAACGCAGTGATGACGTGGCAGGCAGAGCAGCGGACTGGATGGCCAATGGTGCCGTGATCGGCTGGGTGCAGGGTCGTTCGGAGTTCGGGCCACGCGCGCTTGGCAACCGCAGCATTCTTGCCGATCCCAGGCCGGCCGCAAACAAGGACCGGATCAACGCCATGGTCAAGAAGCGCGAGGGTTACCGACCGTTCGCGCCATCAGTGCTCGAGGACGATGCGCACGAATTTTTTGACCTCCCAGAGGGCACCCGCGAATTCCCTTTTATGAATTTTGTAGTTCGCGTGCGCAACTCCAAGCGTGCCTTGCTCGGCGCCATCACGCACATTGACGGTACAGCGCGGCTGCAAACAGTATCGCGCAAGACCAATTCCGCCTACTGGGAGGTTATTAATGCGTTCAAGAAGCGGACAGGAATCCCAATTCTGCTCAATACTTCCTTTAATAACAACGCTGAGCCGATCGTAGATTCGGTTGCAGACGCGATTGCCACATTTCTGACGACAGAGCTGGATGGACTTGTGGTCGGGCCGTTCCTCGTCAAAAAGCGGCCCGCAACGCAGGGACATTGGACTGCGCTCGCGGTTTCACTGCCGCCCTATGCATCGCTCTATCGAGTCCGCGCTCACACAGCGCGGGATCGTCAGGAGACGGTGTGCGAAATTCGCACCGGCGGCTCCAACTGTGACAGTGTGCGTATTTCACATGAGTTGTTCGATCTGCTGATGCGGATCGAAGGCCAAGCCGTGCTCGGACATCTTCTCGATACGATTACGCCTGAGCAGACTCGACGTGAAGCCCTCGTCAAGGAGCTGCGCGGATTGTGGGAACAGCGTCGGGTTCGGCTACATCCCTCACGGGCGTTGTCACGGTAACGACGCCCTTCCAATGAGTGGCTGAAGATCTGAAACTAGGTAACAGCGCTCGCGAGCTATTTTTCTAGAACGTTAAACAATAGCGTTTGGCCACCGTGCAGTTCTTGTACCAACACGCCGGTTTCCAACGGAGCACCAGTCCCGGCCCAAGGTCCGGACACTTGCAGCGGCGCACCACAAAGGTAGGCGGAATTGACACATCAAACGAACTTCGAATTGCTGCGTCGGGAATTGGACGCAGACGATCCATGGCGGCTCGATAGCAATCCCTTTGAGCACGAGCGCCACAGGCAAATGCTTCGGATGGCACTTTCGCAGGGATCCGTCACAAATGCGCTCGAAGTCGGATGCGCAGGCGGAGCCTTCACGGAAAAATTGGCACCGCACTGCCAACGGCTCACCGTGATCGATATCGTGCCACACGCAATTGCCAGGACACGCGAACGGATGATGGACCCACCACACATCAATTGGATCGTCTCCGATGTCCAGCATTTTTCGACTGAGCAACAGTTCGATCTGGTCGTGGTGGCGGAGGTTCTCTATTACCTCGACGGCAGCGCCGAGGTGCGCGCGGCTGTCCGCAATTTAGCACGGATGCTTGCGCCCGGTGGACAGCTGGTTTTTGGATCGGCACGCGACGCCAATTGCCGGCGATGGGGCCACATTGCCGGAGCCGAGACGGTCATAGCCATCCTGGAAGAAGAGCTGGTTGAAATCGATCGTTTGAGGTGCGTCGGTCAGTCGTTGAATGAAGACTGTCTGCTCGCCTGTTTTCGAAACGCGGCTTCGCCTTCGTGCGGACCAACTTACCAGCGTTAGGCCGGGAGATATTATGCGCATCTGTGGGATCAAACTGACGCACGACGGAGCGATCGCCCTTGTCGAGGATGGAAAACTGGTTTTTTGCGTGGAGCAGGAAAAGCGAGACAACAATCCGCGGTATCAGGCGATCGACGACCTCGACGCGATCGCGATCGCATTGGCCGAGCATGGTTTCGATGCGCACGATATCGACCAGTTTGTCATCGACGGCTGGGACGGAGTAGTCGAGTCGCAGTTTCGCGTCCTCAGTGGGTCGATTCCCGTCAGTCTGAAAGGGGCCCCTTATGCCGAGCGCCGAGCCGATGATCTTCTCGCTTCGCTCGACGGCTCCGGACTGCTTGTCGGCGGCCAGTCCTTTCCTTATAAGAGCTATCCTCACGTGTCAGGCCATGTGGCCTCCGCGTACTGCACCAGTCCCTTTGCCCAAAGCGGGCAACCTGCATTCTGTTTGGTGTGGGATGGTGGCATCGTCCCACGCCTCTATCATGTAGAACGCCACCACGCCCGCCATGTTGACTGCCTGTTCCCCGTGATAGGTCACATCTATGCTGCGGCGGGTCATCACTTTGGTCCTTATAAGAAGCCGGGCGGCGCCCGGTGGGATCTGGGTGTGGCCGGCAAGCTGATGGCTTACATCGCGCTGGGCTCCGTTGACGAAGACATCGTTGAGGTATTTCGCGAGCTTTATCAGGCACGCTTTGCTGGCGACACGGAGTGTGCGCAAGCTTATCGCGAGAACATCCACAGCGCGGACGCGTCACTAGCGGCTGTAGGAGAGTTCTTCGAAGCAAGCGCGCTGCGACTAGAAGCCAAGCCGCCCGAAGACGTACTCGCCTCGTTCCATGTATTCCTCGAGCGTCTTCTCGTTCATGAAATGGGTATCGCGCTGCAGCGCCATTCGATTGCGGGCCCGAAAAATTTGTGCATCGCTGGCGGATGCGGACTCAATATCAAATGGAACAGCGCGCTGCGCGCGAGCGGTTTGTTCGACGCAATCTGGGTGCCGCCGTTTCCCAACGATAGCGGGTCTGCGATTGGCGCCGCGTGTTGCGCGCTGGCAGCCGAGAAGGGCTTCGTGCCGCTGGAGTGGTCGGTATATAGCGGACCGGCCTTAAAAGGTTGCCAAGTACCGCCCGGATGGACGGCGTCTACTTGCTCCATTGCAGAACTCGCCAGCATACTCGCCAGAAGCGAGCCCGTCATTTTCCTTGCCGGCCCGGCCGAGCTCGGACCACGAGCATTGGGGGGCAGAAGCATTCTGGCCGCCGCGACTTTGCCCACAATGAAGGATCATCTCAACGACATCAAGTTTCGAGAGCACTTCCGTCCCGTAGCGCCAATATGCCTTGAGGATCGTGCGCCGACCATTTTTAGCCCGGGGAGCCCTGATCCCTATATGTTGTTCGATCATCAGACGCGCGCGGAATGGCGAGAACAAATCCCTGCCGTCGTGCATCTCGACGGATCTGCCCGATTGCAGACCATTTCAAGAAGTTCCGAGCATCCGGTGGCTCAACTTCTGGTCGAATACGAAAAACTGACGGGTATTCCGTTGCTCTGCAATACGAGCGCCAACTATCACGGACGAGGTTTCTTCCCGGACGCTGCTTCAGCCTGTGCGTGGGGACGCGTCGAACGTGTGTGGTGCGATGGTTTGTTACTGACCAGGACTGGTCTGTCGCCGTCAGTCGACGAAACACTTTTCGCTACGTCGCCGTTCGAAGATTGCTGACGTTGCAGCTCAGTGGTCAGTACGACGCGGTCAATTGTCCCGGCAGAGCTCGCTCTATCGCTACGGTCCGAAGACGATCAGCAGGCCGCCCTTGGCTCGATTTTCGCAAGCACTTATCCCGGGCGAAGGTTGCTCATCACCCGCGGACCCTCGATGCCATCCTCGGAAACGTGGCATCTTCTTCAAAATGCTGTAGGTAACGGGGCTCACGGGGCGTGCGGGTTGAAGCTGGAGAAATCCAGCTTGCCGGCGATGAGAAAGAGGACGGTGCGCATCGTCGTGAAGCGCGTGTCACCGCGAGCCTTGCGCTTGGCAGCTTGAAACAAGCCGTTGGTGTCCTCGATGAAGCCATTGGTCTGGCGGGTCTGAGTCTTGTAGGGTCGAGAACTGGCGCGCGCACCTTAGGCTCCGGTGGCGGTTCCACCGCTTTCGCAGTGGGCCTCAGTCCGGCTGCCATGGCCACGTTTCCAGCTCCCGCCTCGTCGAACGCAGCGGGCCGTTTTCCGGCACTACGCTCTCCTGTCTGCTTCATGTCAACGTTTACGGGACCTATCATGCTGGGGACGCTTTCGATGCTGTCTGCTAGCGAACCTTGTAGCCATTGAACAGCTTCAGTTCGTCATACAGCCATCGCTTACTCCACGTCTTCCAGCCGAAGCCATGTTGCTGCCGGGATCGCTGCATGTGGCGCCTGACCTTCTTTTCCACCCAGTCTTTCACGAAGCTGAAGCACTCACTGGAATGTCCAATAGCGAAGTAGTTCATCCAGCCACGTAGCACCGGGTTGATCAATTCAACAATACGGCCCACCGGCTGGGACTTATATCGCCGGAACACACCTTGAGCTTTCGCAGTAACGCCGTTCGCTTCTTCAGCTTGGGCGTGTACTGCGGTCGCCACACCTTGTTCCGGATGCTTCGGACGCGATGGAAGTCGAACCCCAGAAAGCCGACGCTCTCTCCACATGCCAGATTCACAGTGCGGCTTTTCTCTTCATTGATTTCGACCTGCAGTTTGGCAAATTCTTCCCGAAGGCGTCGGGTTACGGCCCCGAGCAACCCCGCATGACGCGGATGGACATAGATAAGCACGACAAGATCGTCAGCAAAACGGGCATACTCGACGTAGGTGTACGTCCCATTGCGCGTGGTTTCTTTCGCTCGCTCCAGCATTTGATCCCCCTCTGTGAGGTAGATATTGCTGAGTAGCGGCGAAATCACCCCGCCCTGCGGAACGCCTTGTTTTCCCGATGCTGTCAGCATCAGCTTTAGCAGATGCATGACATCCCGATCATTGCTCCGCCTCGCCACCTGGTCGAGCAGCAGGTGATGCCGCACGGTGTCAAAGTAGGCGCGTAGATCCAGATCTATGACCAGTTTTTTCGCCTGCACGATCGCCGTCGCCACTCGCTGCACCGCTTCATGTGCGGTCCTCTTGGGACGATAGCCATACGACCCCGGCTGGAAATCTGCCTCGAAGATCGGTTCCAGTATCAGCTTGAGCGCACCCTGGACTACTCGATCACGGATCGCGGGTATCGACAGGACGCGGAATTTCCCCCCGTCCTTCGGTATCTCCCGCCTCCGTGCCGGCAACGGCCGGCAGGTACGTTCAACCAGTTCGCCCGTATCTGCTCCAGGAACGCCTCCACGCCCTGCGCCTCGATGACTTCGAACGTCACGCCGTCAATACCCGGTGCTCCGTTGTTTAATCTGGCCATCTCGTACGCTTCGCGTTGTGCCTCGGTCTTGCAGACATGGACGTACAAACCCCAGAAACGCCAAGACGGTTCAGCCTTCGCCTTGACTTATAGCCCCCGCCTCAGGTCCTGCAAACTAAGGGACGTCTTTGTCATCTCGTCCTTGCCTCCCATGTTGTTGAGGACATTACAAACAGCAGGGCCCCTTCGCTCGGTCAGCGTTACCCGACTTCACCGCTACTACGGACCCGTCCGCCACCCTCTCGCCTTCGATCCATTTCCCGGGTTCTCCGGTTATAGGACCTAGCTTGCTCCGACGATTTCTCACCGGGGTGAGGAGGGCTTCTCCAGTTACTTAGCGTGTCCTTGTCATCGTGCCGTCGCTTACACCCCACCGAAGTGAAGTAGCCGTATCGGTCAGATTTCGGCTACCCATGCTGCCTTCGCCTACACAGTGAGGGCTCGGCCTTCGGGTCTATTATTTTCGAGGCCACATCCACGTTCATCTTCATTACGGCCCGATGACTCGCACGTCCCCCAAGGAGACGGACGTCGATAGGCTTCAGAGTCTTGGTTTCCCGCCACCCTGCTATCCAAGCTACGGAGCTTCTGACTTCTACCCCGGCAGGTCTATCTCCTGCTGAACACACCAGCCTTAGCTGGCCGCACACTGTGTCATATAATTAGTTATGCAGTTTATTTCTGCACAGGAAGAGTGCCATCTTTGTATGAGGCGTAGTCCAAGCAGGATACGCAACGTGTAACGAAATCAGGAACGTGGCGTTGTGCGCGCTGGACTGCCCCCGTGGGATGCAATCCGGGGACGGACAGGCAGCGTGCGTTCAAGGAAGTTTTTTTATCGTTTGCATCTGATCCTATCCTGAGTCGCTGAGCCAGCATAAGCCCATGTGCGGTGATACTTAGTCTGGCGTGGTTGAAAGCCACGCCAGTCGCGCCCCTCGTAATGGCCGAGCGCGAACTCCTGTTTCAGGTCCTAATAGTCGCGCTCGATGCGTCAGCGCATCTTGGTCACGAACACAAACTGCCCAAGCTTCGCCTCCTCTGGGGCCGGCTCAGATTGTTGCGTACTGACCCGACAAACAGTAGCCCTCAAGGACCACCTGAGCGATCACTTAACCAAGAAGAGTTGACATAGATTAAGGGTACACAGGGAGACCGCGGATAGTATGAAGGAATACGACGGGCGAATATCGACGTCCGTCACGCCAGTTCATCCACATTTACCGATGCGAACGCTGCAGTGCCTACGCCAATGGGGGACTGATCTGCAGATATCGGATGACAGCAAGCTCTATACATGAATGCTACTTCGAAGCCCGTGGAAAGGATCTCAGTACACGCGAGAGAGCGGCCCTTCAAAAGTTGAGACCAGTTATTGAGTCCGCGGGGGAGCCCAATAGCGGAATGGGGCGGGAAGAGGCGCCCTTCTCTTGCCTAGACGGTGCTGCCCGTCCACCAACAAACCGCACTATCAATATCATGAGCATGCCAAATTACGACCTACCGAAAGACATAGCAAACCATCTGGTTGATCCGCAGTCCTATACCAACCTCAATCGTCTCCATGAAACCTATACTTGGGCGCGTGCAAACAACCCTGTCGGGCGCGCAATGGCGGACGGACATGATCCGTTCTGGGTGGTCACGAAACACGCCGACGTCTCCATGATCTCACGAGACAATGTCTTGTTCCGCAACGGAGACTATTCTGTCGTCTGCAGGCCAAGAGCGTCGATCGAGCATGTCATTTCCATCACCGGTACTCCAAACATCGTCCGATCACTCGTGCACGTCGACGGCGACGAGCACAAGAGTCTACGTGCGCTGACACAGTCGTGGTTCATGCCGAACAGCATTCTCGAGCTTGACGACCGCATTCGATCGCTGGCAAATATGACGATCGCGAAGCTGTTGCATCACAGCGGGCAAGAGATCGATTTTGCGAATGACTTTGCATTGCATTTCCCACTGAACGTGATCATGGATATTCTCGGCGTTCCGCAGGAAGATTCCCTGCGCATGTTGACGCTGACTCAGGAGATGTTCGGAAGCGAGGATGCCGAATACAAGCGCGAAGCGCAGCGCCAAGGCGATGCGAGCGGTGCGATGGGCAGGGCTCTGCTGTCCATTGTGGCCGACTTCAAGGATTATTTCGACCGCCTGACCGAAGACCGCCGGAAGAACCCACGTAACGATATCGCAAGCTTGCTGGCCAACGCGGTTATCAATGGACAGCCTATCGATGAAGCGACCCGTCTTGGCTATTACGTGATCATCGCCGCAGCAGGACATGATACGGTTTCGTCGTCCATATCGGTCGCAATGTGGGCGTTGAGCCGCTTCCCTGAGCTACTGCCGCGACTACAGGCGGATCGTTCGCTGATTCCGCAGTTTATCGACGAAACCCTTCGCTACGCATCGCCGGTGCGTCATTTCATGCGTACAGCGACTGCCGACACCAACGTCCGGGGTCGGACAATCCGCAAGGGCGATTGGCTGATGCTCTGCTATGGCTCGGCAAATCGTGACGAGCAAGTCTTCCCTGAGCCGTTCGCATTTAATATCGACCGCAAACCGAACCGGCATCTCGCTTTCGGCGTCGGCGCCCACGTGTGCTTGGGTCAGCATCTCGCGAACATGGAAATGCGCGTCTTTTTTGAGGAACTGGTCCCGAGGTTGCGGCTTGTTGAGCCGGCGGGCGAAATCGAATTCGTTGCGTCCAGCTTCGTGAGCGGCCCGAAGCATCTTCCAGTTCGTTGCGTGGTGCATCCGCATTGAGCCACCGGAGCCTGTAGTTGGAGTGAACCCTTGAGGCTCGGCCTTCACTGCGGAACTTACCAGCCGCCTCGTACGGGCCCCGGCATGAAGCCGCATATGAGCTCGGGCTTGACGATGAACCGAGCGTCCTCTTTCCGCACCTCTGCATGCAGCGTGGGTTGAGGCGGCCGCACAGCATGGTGATTTCGGCGAGCAGTACGTCAGCCAGTCGGAGGCAGCGCAGTGTAAGCGGCATTGAGCGTGCGGCTATAGCAATGACAGCGGCATCGCGCGCATCAATCTTGGCATTGCCATCGAGCAAGGTCGGCAATGCCGGCGCAAAGCCAGGCTGGCAAGGATGCGACTAGGACACGAAGGACAGGAGCGACTGCCACGGACAATGCTTCGATGGTGAGGGTGATCTACGACGAACAAAAGTTCACCGAACGTCTTCAGTTCAGAGATGAGTGCACAGCTTGGCCTCATCGGCTGGCCAGCGCTTTGCTGTACCAACGCTTTCGGGTTCGGCCGAGGGCTACCGGGTGATGGTGACCTTGCCTACGTCAACGCTCATGAATGGGTCGACTAAGCGATGTTGTTGGCCTTTCATGCATCGAGGGCTTCGCACGTTGCACGGCTCGGTCTGCAACATCGGCGGCAGGTCTCCGTATTCACGTACCGGATGGCCTAACGATGTTCCGGGTGAACTCCTACTAGCGATCACCTGCCCCACCAAGCCCGGTGCCCCCGGCTCACGACTGCAACTTGAAGAATCATGCCGGGCCTAGATTCCCAATTCTCAATTATCGAGGCGTGAAGATAGTAACGGAGTGCGCATGGCACAGATTTGTGCTGTTACTCCATAACTCCATTTTCTGTCGGATTTGTTCGATGACCACGATATTGGCTCATCAGAAGCAAAAAGAGATTTGGCTTCCAAATGATAAAATCGGTATACGCAGTGGTGATGGGAGTATTTTTTGGATTAGCGTGCGATTCAAGCCAAGCGCAGAGTGGCGTTACGCTATATGGAGCATTAGATGTTCTCATTGATATCTCAAATCAGGGCAGAGGAACCTTAACTAAAATGTCGAATGGCGGCACGTTCGGATCGCGACTTGGCCTTATGGGTAGCCAAGTCTTGGGCAACGGTTACAAAGCTATTTTCAGACTTGAGAGTGGTTTCGCGCCTAATGCCGGCACCATACAGCAGGGCGGTGCACTTTTCGGCCGGCAAGCGTATATTGGCTTCGAAGGTCCTGAAGGGACTTTAACTTTTGGTCGTCAATACTCGCCAGAGTTTCTTGCTATGAGTGACAACGACGTTTTTTTGGGAGGCTTAGGAGGGAGCATCTGGGGCGTTGATCGTACTTTGCCTAATGGTACCGTCCAAGCTACGCTCCTTACCGCGGTCATTACGTGCCGCGTTAATAGTTCCGTTCTCTACTCATCTCCGAAAATTTATGGATTCTCGGTTGGGTTGATGTACGGTCTCGGCGGTGTTGCGAAATCTACAAGTGGCAGAACAACTTTTAGCGGAGCAATCAATTACACCAATGGCCCCGCAACGTTTCATGCCGGATATGTCTATCAGAGAGACGCATTGGATCAGGGATATTACAAAGCATGGGGTGTCGGCGGTAACTATGGGGTTGGGCCGGTAAGGGTGTATCTCGGATACACTAAAGATGACTATTCAATCATAACTGGCGCAGCATCGTTGAATAATTCGTTGCGGTATGCAATTGCCAATCTTGGGGCGAGCTACCAAATCACCCGCTCGACCGTATTAATGGCACAAGTTATCAAATTGATTGACTCCTCGAATGGAATTACTCAGACAAAAAACTCGTACATTGTAGGACTAGGTGTTTTTTATGCTCTTTTGAAAAACACCAATATATATATCGGGTATGCACAAACAAAAAATAGAAATGGGTCCGCTTACACGTTGGGGCAAGCCCTATATTACGGGGAACCGGCATACCCCAACTCCACGGCACGCGTGTTTAGATTCGGAATGCGAACGACCTTCTAGATTGAAGTTGAAAATCCGCAGCTAGTTAGTCGAGCCTGAACAATCCGGCGAGCCTTATATGACATGGCTTTGGGGCCGAAATGGTGTTGTGGGAATTGCGGGAACCTGGCATTGACGCGTAAATCCTGCATTTTTCGACGAGGTGCAGATGGTCCAAAGACGCCTCTGCCGGAACAAGATTTCTCCGGCAGCCGCTGCGAGAGCAGATCAGCCTGAAGCACCCGTTGGTGCGACTCGCCGACCTGATCAACTTTGAGGTCTGTCGGAATTCGTGGACGCCAACGGGTTAAGCAGCGGTTTTAATCAAATGGAATCGCTGCGTGAAAACGGCCGGCGACAGATAGTCCAGGCGCGCCTGTGTGCGCTGCCGGTTGTAAAAGATTTCGATGTATTCCGTGATCTCGTTGCGGACCTGATTGCGGGTCGCGAACTTGCGATGATAGACGAGTTCATTTTTCAGTGAGCCCCAGAATGATTCAATTGGTGCGTTATCGAAACAATTTCCGCGTCTGCGCATTGATGCCTGCATGCCGGACTGTTTGAGGAGCTTCTGATAGGCATGGGCGCAGTACTGACTGCCGCGGTCCGTATGCTGTATTAGACCGGCCGGTGATCAGTGCGACGCGACGGCACGAAACAGCGCCCGCATTACCAGCTGTTTTGTCATGCGCTCGCTCATCGCATAGCCGACTACTTCTCCGCTAAACAGGTCCTTGGGGCCGGCCAGATACAGCCATCCCTCATCGATCGCGACGTAAGTGATGTCACCACGCCAAGCCTGATTCGAAGCGCTCGCACGGAAGTCCTGGTCCAGTATATCCGGAGCGACTGGCAGGTCGTGCGTTGAATTGGTCGTCGCCTTGAACTTGCGTTTTTTCTTGCAGCGCAGGCCGAGCTTCGTGCGCAAACGCATGATGCGGTGAACACCAATCTGGACGCCGTGGTGCGCCAAATCGTTCTGTAGCCGTTCCGGGCCAAAGGTTTCTCGCGTCCGCTCGTGAGCTGCACGCACCTGTGCTTCGAATCGACGCTCTTGCTGAGCGTGTAACGACAGCGGCCGTTTGCGCCAGGCATACTAGCAACTGATGGACACGCCCATGAACCGGCACATTGAACGCACTGGATATTGCTGTCGCATCTGTTCAGTTACGCCGTACTTCACCGCGACTCCGTCGCGAAGTACGTTGCGAACTTTTTTAACAGATCCCGCTCCATTTTTACTTCGGCCAATTCCCGCTTGACCCGCCCCGGCTCGGCCTCGACCTCTGTCAGTGGTCTCTGATGCTGCCCAACATCCTCCAGCTTGCCGTCCTTTGCAGCACGAACCCAGTTTGCTAACGTCTTCATCGAAATTGACAATTGACACGCGGCTTCGGACACGCCGAGGCCATCGGCTATTACCAGCTTTACTGCTTCTTCACGAAATTCCTTCGTGTACACAGCCTTGGGATTCGGTTCAACAATGCCTCCATTCCTCAATTTTACGGAATGTTGGTGTCCACTTCTTTCAACCGGCCTCACCATCGCACGACGCGATTGATGACGATCGCCGGGAGCGATGACCACGATAGACCGATCCGATGTTCTGAGTCCCGGATGTTATCCGAACCACTGAGCAACGTGACAACTCCCTTTGGACTGCGGGTGATCCGGCGGCTGAATCCGACAACGCCGCGTGGACAATTGACGCACCGCAAGGTTTGCGTATGTTCAAAGTGTTCAGCGTCCCAATTCCTCGTATGATTCACTCAGGCGGCCCGAGGTAATGTCAAACCAAGCATAGTGCTGGTCAGAATGCCATGAGGAACAAAAGCGATCGTCATCTACGGCTTTCGTTTTCCTGCAGCGGGCATCGGCTACGCAGTACGCCGGCACCACCGCCTAAATCTTAGTCCACGGGAATTGCGCTGCACTATATCGGTTGGCCAATTCCCCTCTAACGGCGGAACAAGTTCCTATGGACATGCTAGACGTCATCGGTATTGGTATCGGACCGTTCAATCTAAGCCTCGCGGCGCTCATTCAGCCCACCGGTTTGCGAGCGCTTTTCTTTGAGAAGCGCGTAAAATTCTCCTGGCATCCGGGGCTCATGCTGCCCCAAAGTCAACTCCAGGTGTCGCCGCTCAAGGATTGTGTGACCCTGGTGAATCCCACAAGCCCATATTCCTTTCTCAACTATCTCGCTGTGCATCGACGCCTGTACAGCTTCGTGAATAAAGGTGGAAACAGCACGTCGCGACGTGAGTTCACCCACTATTACCAATGGGTCGCGCAATGCCTGGACACGCTTCGATTCGGCGAGGAGGTGATCGATATCAGGCCTTGCAATAAGGGATATTACGTGACCACTACCGCGCGCACATATCATGCGCGCGCAGTAGTGGTCGGGGTCGGCGTCGAACCCAAGGTGCCGGCATGTGCGCGGCAGGTGGTTGGCGAGACGGTCTATCACGTAGACGACTACCTTAACCGGAAACCGTTCAGCGAAGACGAACATGTGCTGGTGGTGGGCGGCGGACAGAGCGGCGCGGAAGTCGTCGAGCACATGCTGACCGAGTCAGGTCCCGACAAGATCACTTGGGCGACGTCGCGCGCCAATCTGTTTGCGATGGACGACAACGCATTTGTCAATGAAGCATACACGCCCAGTTATAGCCAACGCTTTCACACGCTGCCGATCCAGCGGCGCCGGGCCATTGTCGAAAGCGAGAAGCTCACCAGCGACGGCATCTCCGCCAGCCTGTGCAACCGGCTCTATGAAGCGTTGTACGAACGCAGCGTCCATGGCACGCTAGCCGACTGCTTTCGTCTGTTGCCTTCGGTGACAATGGACGAGATCACACGCCGCAGCGGTCGCTGGCATATCGGGTTGACCTCGCTCGTCACGTCGCAGCGCAACGGCATAAGCGCGGACAGAATCATCCTGGCAACCGGTTTTCAGCCGCGCCATTTGCCATTCGTTCAGAAACTGCTCGACGGAGCAAGCCGTGAAGACGGTCTGCCAACGCTCGATCCCGATTACGCCGTGCACTTCGATGCGCCAATGCCCGGTCCCGTGTATCTGCAAAACCAAAGCCGCGTGCAGCATGGCCTGCAAAGCGTCAATCTTTCGCTGGTCGCGTACAGGAACAGCCGCATCATCAACAGTCTGCTAGGTCGTGCGTTCTATCCGGATGTTCCGGACCGGCAACTGCTCGACAGCCTTAAAGATCAGGAGACTGAAGCAGGATCGATACTGTGCGACGCGCCTCAGGCCTCGCGTCACCCGGCAGTGGCGTAAGCGCATGACTGGCTCCTCCATTTATCTATCGACTGGCGAGCGTGCGATCTCACACGCCGAGCACTTGCCGGCATCCCTCCAAATACGGGCGTTCATTCCGTTTCTGATCGCGTCACTGGTGATCGCTGCTTCGTACGGGACGAGTTTTCTCCTGCCCGAGTACCTGCAATCCCTGGGCATGAAGAGCGATGTCGCCGGCGCCGTGATTTCGAGCGGCATGGTCTCGACCATGATCTGCTGCTGCGTGGCTGGGCGCATAGCCCAGCGTATCGGTGTCATGCCGACCATCGCGCTGGCCTCGCTCGTCACGGCAGGCAGCATGCTCTGCTTCGCCGCTGCGCCAATGGACATTCGTGCCGTCTATGCAGGCGGTTTGCTGTTGGGCGCTGGGTGGTCCGTGTTCTTTATACTCGCGCCGCTGCAAATCATCCATCATCTGGCCCCCAACGCGCGGATCCAGTACCTGACCTTCGTCTCCGGCACGCAAATGGCCGGCCTAGGCATGGCGGCGCCTTTGAGCCGCCTGATCGCCCACCATACCGGCTCGATCGCGCTGGCCTACCTTCTGTTCGCTGCGGCATGCGCGGTGGCGGCAGTCTGCGTCAAGATCGCCAACGAGGCGATGAGCGATAGGTCGTGTTTGCCGATGACGCGCGTGGCCATTACCGCGACCGATACGTTGGCCCTGCTCAGGGCACGAACAGCAGTGCCGATCGCAATGATCGCACTGGCAGCCTGTGTCTTCGCCGGGCTGGCGACTTACCAGACACCCTATGCCGTCTCGCGTAACCTCAGGCCAGACCTGTTCTTCCTGACGTTCACGATAACCAGCGTGGCACTGCGCTTGTCGCTCGCGAGAACCATGGGACGCATCAAGCCCGCGCGACTGGCGCTCGCATTGTTTTTGCTGACCGGCGCCTCGCTCGTACTGTTCCTGTTGAACCGCGGCAGCACGACGCTTTATATCGTCGCTACCGCGCTGTTCGCCACGGGCTACGGACTGAGCTACTCGACCCTGAACGGCATGGCCGTGAACCTCGCAGGAGACCACGGCGTTTCGGTGGCGGTGACTTCGCAAATCTGTACGCTTGCCTATTTCATCGGTCTGTTCGGATGCCCTTTCCTATGTGGCGACCTGATTCACGTTTTCGGCGCCGATGCAATGCTCGTCGTCCTGCTAGGCGCCGTACTCGCCAATGTGGTGCTACTCGGCGTCATGCGCATGAAGGCGCATTTCGCCGCCTGACTTCTCCTTGAAAACTCCGTTCTTTAACGAGGTGGTTCGTATGCTGAATGAAACGCAAAAATCCAAGTGGCGCGAAGATGGATATCTAAAAGTAGAGGGCTTTTTCGATCCGGTCACCCGCGAAAAGATTTCTGCTCTGGTCAACGATGTCTCGCGCTGGGAAATCAGCGACAACAAATGGATGATGTGGTTCGAGAAGACCGAGGACGACCGCAGGATCGTTTCAAAGATAGAGAACTTTTTGGACTTCAACAACGAGCTGCGCGACCTGTTGCTGGCCGACAAGCGCATCCAGACGGCCGTCGAATCGCTTCTCGGTGAAGATACCCGCATGCTCAAGGAACTGCTCATCTTCAAGTACCCGGACAGCGGCGGGTATCGTCCGCATCAGGACATCTATCACATCCCGCACAACATTCCTGAACGCATGGTGCATGCCGTGGTCGCCATCGGCGTCGACGATTCCGATCCGGACAACGGCGGCCTGTTCTTCAGTCCGGGCAACCATCAGAAAGGTGTGTTTCCGATGGACGCCGGCGGCGTGATTCATCCGGAGGTGGCCGAGACGTTCAAGTGGGAACCCGTGCCCTGGAAGGCCGGCGACATCTTCGTCTTCGACGACTACGCGCCGCACTATTCGCAGCCCAACAAAAGCAACCGTTCGCGTCGCACGCTCTATCTGGTGTTCCAGCGCGCCTCAACTGGTGGCCCCACGCGTACGGAATACAACAAACTGAAGCGTGCCTACAACCCACCCGAAGGCAAGGAATCGGATATCCACGATCTGAAGCCGCCAAATGGCATTTTCTATCGCACCTAATGTAATTCACCGGAGGATGTGCGTGTACACAAAGCAGATTGACCAATCCATGATGCGGCCAGAATACGGCGTTCTTGTTTGCCGGCTGCTCGAACATCTGCCCACTGGCCTGACAACGGCGTTCGGCACGTCGATTGTTGAGGTCGTGCCGGCGGGCGCTGTCAATCTGCACTCCCATTCCGAGCATGAAGTGTGGATACTCATTTCAGGCAAGGGAGTCTTCGAGGTGAATGGTCAGGCGCGGCCAGTCGCAGATTCAACGCTGCTCTATATCGAGCCGAATGAGGAGCACGCGATTCGCAATGCCGATCCGGCGGCGAGCCTGAAATTTCTATCGATATGGTGGGACTAACGTGAACACATGCACTTTTTTCGTTTGCCCCGCACCGCCCTGCCCGAACGGCAAACTGCATCTAGGCCATATTGGCGGGGTCTATCTGCTCACCGATCTTTTCGTTCGCTTTCAACGCATGAGAGGTCACCGCGCCTACCACGTCACAGGTGCGGACGAGCATGGCACCTACACAGTAGTGAAGGCGCGCAAGCTCGGTCGCCCGATTGACGAAGTCGCGCAGTTGCATATTGACGAGATAATGGATTGCTTGCGGGCAATGCACATCGAGCCCGATGTCCTCATCAGAACAACGGACGCTACGCACAAGCAGAACAGTCTGAAGATCTTTCGCGAGCTGGAAGCTGCAGGCTACATTGATGTGCGTGATGGCCATCAACTCTACTGCGAAAACTGTGACGAGTTCGTGGCCGATTCGCTTGCCGTCGGCCTCTGCCCCGCGTGCGATGCGTCCACCGACAGCAACTTGTGCGAAAACTGCGGTTTGGCGCAACAGCACTCGAAGTTGCGAGCGCCAGTCCACACGTCGTGCGGCAAACCGCTATCGCTTCGCCCCATCGAACAGGCGGTTTTCGACATCCCTCGCATGGCAGCCATGCTTGACGATGCGATCAAGGGGAGTGAATGGGATCAAACGATCCAGCGTAAAGCGCGTGCATGGTTGCGTGACGAATTGCGGCCGCTGCCTATGTCGCGCATTTTCGACCGGGGTGTGACACTTGAAGCACCCGCGAAGATTGCGGGGCAAACGTTGATGACGTGGTTCGAAGGGCTTTGGTGTTTCGAGACGGGGATCCGCTTGCAGTGCGCACGCGACGAGGTCAACTACGACACCGTGATGCGCGACCCTGATACACGCCTCCTGTTTTTCATGGGCCAGGATAACCGCTTCTACTACACCATCGGCGTGACTGGCAGCCTGCTTGCGCGCGGCTATCCTCTTCCGGCAAATCATTCGATACAGGACTTCTACAAATTGGAGGGCGAGAAATTCTCGACCAGCCGCGACCATGCACTCTGGGCAGATGAAGTATCCCGGCAGGTCGACCCGAGTGTGTTGCGCTATGCGCTCGCTCGGATTGCCAAGCCGTTCGACACCAACAATAACGATTTCCAGATCGGCGAACTGATCCGGTCGGCTTCGCACATCCTTGCGTGGGAAAGCGCCCTCCGCCGCGATTCACTGCACTCGGCGAATGTCGATGGAAGCGGTCTTACGCCGGCGCACGACGACATAGTCCAACGTTATATCACCGCGATGGACCAGGTACGTTTCTGGAACGCCCTCGATCTGATTGACGAATACTTCGTCGCGACGGGCTTCGGCACGAGCCCGGAAACGTGGCGGCCGGTGCACGTATCCGTCTTTCTGAGCATGCTCCATCCCGTGATGCCAGTGCTGGCCGAACGCTATGGAAACGTGTTCTTTGGCGAGAATTGGACACCGGCACTCGGCGCAAACGCCACGCTATTGGCTACGCCTCCCAGAGCGACGGCCGAATTTCCGCCGTTCGGAATGCCGATTGCCGACTCGTTCATCCGCCAATATCAATCGCGCTTCCAGCGCGCCGTCGATGCCGCGTAACCAACGATGGAGCCAGTCATGTCGATGCGCAGTCGCACTTCGCTCAGTTATGGGATATTCGACTACACCTCAGGCAAGGACACAGTCAACTTCGCCTATGGGCTTCCCGATCCTTTGACGTTCGCCCGCCTGCAATGGCCGGACCCGCTTACCGTCGAGACGGGCGTCAGCATCTCCGACCTACCGCAGTACACCGACGCCTTTGGCCTTCCCGAACTGCGCGGACAGCTTGGCCAAAGGTACCGGATGGCGCGTGGCAATGTCATTCTGACGAACGGCGCTTCACAAGCCCTGCAACTGCTCGCCGATGCTTTTATCGACCCAGGAGACGTCGTGCTGACCGAGGACCCGTCCTATCTCGGCGCGTTGCGCATTTTCTCTATTGCGGGCGCGACGGTGGTTCAAGTAGGTGCGGATTCCTCGGGCGTCGACCTCGATCTGCTCGAACAAGCATTGCTGCACGCAAAGGGGCGAGCCAAGTTGTACTACACCACTCCGGCGTTCCACAATCCGACCGGACGATACTTTGCACACCGGCATATGGTCGAGGTGGAGGCTCTACTGTCCCGCAACGGCGTGCGGCTGGTGCAGGACCTGGTTTATAGCGAGTTGCCCTATGATGGCGGGTCACCCGAGATTCTGGAGGCGGGTGGTAACATCATCAATGTGCATAGCTTCTCCAAAGTCTTAGGCCCCGGGCTTCGCGTAGGCTGGGTGCTGGCCGAGCCGGAAATTGTCGACCGCCTAGCCCGCCTGAAATGCGATGGAGGTGTGAGTCCCATTGTCAGCAATATGGCGCTCGCCTTATTGCAGTCGTCGTCTTTGGACGCTCACGTCGAGCACCTTAGAACGCACTACCGGGGCAAGCGCGACGCAATGCATAGGCTGTTACAGGCCTGCCGATTCTGCAAACCGGATTACGAGATTCCGAGTGGTGGATTTTCGTTCTGGGTCTCGCTTGCCGAAGGCGTCGATTCCGCCGAATTGGTCGGCGAAGTGCGCCGGAAGCACAATGTCATACTCGTCGAAGGAAAGCACCATGGACCGAGCGGTGCAGCCCGTTCACGCTTAAGCTTCAGTTATCTCCAGCCGCGTTTGATCGAGCGCGGCTTGGCTCAGATAGACGATGCGCATGCGAGCCTTCTGACATCGCCGCGCTTTAAGCGGCGTGGCTAGAGAATGCCAAGTACTACGGATAGTCGGTGCGAGATGTACAAGCGTAGGCCAAGCGAAGACATCCACTGCGCCGCCCTCTACCGCAAACAACTCGACGAACGCTTTTCGGCATGGCACTACGTCACTGATTTCGCTCAGGATCCGTCCGTTATATAGGCAGACACCCCCTTCGCGCGTGTCTCGGAACCCTCAACGTGACAACCTCAGTACATTCTGCGTTCGGTTCGGCAATTGATTTACCGCAATAGTCAATTCCTGTGCGTTCGGTACGGTCAGCACGGCATCGCTCTGCGGTCGATATCAACATCAAGACCTACCCGATGTGAACGGTACGGGATTCCGACCAAAATCGAAACAGGATAGCAAGCGAAGAAACTGCTGATCGTATGTAAGCGTCTTGCAGTGGCCGTTCTGGCGTGTTGATTGAGGTTTTGGGTAGTTTGGTATCCGCCAAATTATGGTGGATACCAAAGTGGACAAGACGTGGGGCGATGGCGCCGCAGACGGCGCATATAAGCGGCCGAACTTTCCGACCGAGTTCAAACGGCAACTGGTTGAACAATCTTTTGAGCCGGGCGCGTCGGTGGCGTTGATCGCGCGCAGCAACGACATCAATGCGAACCTGTTGTTCAAATGGCGACGGCATTATCTGGCAGGAGAGTACGGTTTGCCAACGCTGCCTGAGGGCGCAACGCTGAGGCGGGCAACGGAGGTGCCGTCGCTGTTGCCTCTGGATGTTGTCGCTGAGGCGGCAGAACATACGCCACCGATGGCAGTCGATACAGCACGGTTGCCAGAGAATCTTTGCGAGATCGAGTTCGACCGTGCACGCTTGAGAGTTCGCGGCAACGTGTCACCGGACATGCTGCGGCTGCTGATCCGGGAGCTATCCCGATGATCGGCTTGCCGGCAGGCACTCGCATCTGGATCGCGGAGCCAGCGGTTTCTACGTATCACGGACGAGCGGGCAATTGCCGAGAAGCGGATAAGGTCCTGCGTGTGTTCAACCATCCCACTGTTCCACCGCCAAAACAAGCCGGTACGCGAGATAGCAGGCATCGGGATGCATGTCACGCAGCACTGAAGGCGACAGGCAATGAGTGGTCTTGGCGGCAAGGTATCCGTCGTCACAGGCGGAATTGGCAAAGGAATCTCATTGCAACTCACCGCTCGTGGGGCGACGGTCGCGTTCAGAGGGCGGAGCGCATCGAAAGCTGAAGCCATCCTTCGAAATGCGGCAAATCGACGTCACTGGGGACCGCCTTTCCGGCAAAAGGTCCAGCGGGCACTTCGCGACTCACCCGAGGCCGCGAAGCTTTTGCCCTCAGCCTGTTAGTCTTACTGTGTCACAAAATTCATTTGCAGCAAGGTGATACCTGGTAGTATTAAATAATACAGACTTCGGGCGATCACGATGAGTGGAGATGTCGACGAATTTGACGCGTATCTGAATCATCTGGGGCAGGCGTTAGGGCACGCCGATCGCCATGCCGGCCTCAAGGGTTACTGTTCGGGCTTGGTGTTGCCGCTGTCGCGCAAGAGCGTCGAGCCGATGGCCGCGCACATTGATCCACTTCACGCGAGCGCGACGCACCAGTCGCTCCACCACTTTGTGGCCAAGGCAGACTGGTCTGACTGTGCGGTATTGCAGCGGGTACGCGAATGGGTGATGCCCGCGTTAGACGCGCACGCTGCGGAAGAGACCGGCTACTACTGGATTATCGACGACACCGGTTTTCCAAAGAAGGGACGTCATTCGGTTGGTGTGGCACGTCAGTACTGCGGGCAGCTCGGCAAACAGGACAACTGTCAGGTCGCCGTGAGCCTGTCGATCGCGATACAACGCGGCAGTTTGCCGATTGCCTGGCAACTGTATGTCCCCAAAGAATGGATTGACGACCGGGAACGTGCCCGTCGCGCTGGCATTCCCGACGATCTGGCTTTCGAGACCAAGCCGCAGATTGCGCTGGCCCAGCTTCGCGAGGCTATGGCATCCGGCATTGCACCGGGCATCGTGCTGGCCGATGCCGGATACGGCGACGAAACTGCTTTCCGGGACGGGATAACTGAACTGGGTTTGCTGTATTCAGTAGGGATCCGGCCGGGCACCTCGGTGTGGGCACCCGGTACGGCGCCGCTGCCTCCTAAACCCTGGAGCGGGCGCGGCAGGCCACCGGCGCTGTTGCGCCGTGCGCCTGGCCATGAACCGATCGCCGTGAAGGAACTGGCCATGCAATTACCCGTGAACGCCTGGCAAGCCGTAACCTGGCGCGAAGGCAGCAACGCAGCACTTTCGTCTCGCTTTGCCGCTGTACGGGTTCGTCCCGCACATCGCGACTATTGGCGAAGCACCGTTCGCGACGAAGAATGGCTGCTTGTTGAATGGCCTGATGGCGATACGGAGCCGCTCAAATACTTTCTCACTACCGCCCCCGGGGAGGCAACACTTGAGCAGCTTGTGTTCGTGACCAAAATGCGCTGGCGCATCGAGCGCGACTATCAGGACCTGAAACAGGAGTTCGGGCTCGGTCATTACGAAGGGCGAGGCTGGCGTGGCTTTCACCACCACGCCACACTGAGTATCGCTGCGTATGGGTTTCTGATGGCTCAGCGACTCAGAATGCAATCAGATGGACGCGATAAAAAAAACTTCCTTGAACGCGCGCTGTCTGCCCTTCCCCCGGATTACATCCCCCGGGGTAGTCCAGCGCGCTCAACGCCACGTTCCTGATTCCCTTACTACGTTGCGTATCCTGCTTGGAATGCGGCTCATGCAACGATGGCTCTCTTCCCGAGCGGCAGATAGATTCCCGACTTATTTTGTGACACAGTAAGATTAGTGTCTTTGGCTGGATTGAACTCACGACGCTCGCGAGAGTTCTCCTCGCGCTTACTGCGCGATCGCGCCATTCCAGCTCCCGCACCGATGTCTGCAGGCTTCTGCCTCCCCGCCCGGCTCCGGGCAGGCCTCACGCTCGCGGTCGTTTTCCACAATGTTCCGCGCCCGCCCCCGTCATTACCAGCGACGCATGATCGGGTAGGCTGCTACTAGCAGACAGGCGTGGGTGTTGTCCGCTACCATTGGCGAGACAGCTGTAATAACGACCCGCAGGTCATGCCTGCATGGACGCACGGTACAGCTATTAAGTTGGAATCGATACCTGAGCGCCCCGAGGCAACCCGGAGCTACGAGGAAAACCGCATATGGCGACACGCACAAAACCGCGAATCCGGGTTGGCGTTGGAGGCTGGACCTATGGCCCATGGCGCGGGGTGTTTTATCCGCCGGATCTGACGCAAAAGCGCGAGCTCGAATACGCGAGCCGCCAGCTGACGACCATCGAAATTAATGGGACCTTCTATGGCTTGCAGAAACCCGAGAGCTATATGAAGTGGCGCGACGAGACGCCTGACGATTTTGTATTTGCGCTCAAGGCGCCGCGCTACGCGACCAACCGGCGTGTGCTGGCCGAGGCCGGCGACAGTATCGAACGCTTCTTCGACAGTGGCCTCGTGCATCTGAAACAAAAACTCGGTCCGATCAACTGGCAGTTCGCCACAACCAAGCAATTCGACGCAGACGACTTCGAAGCGTTTCTGGCGTTGCTGCCCAGGAAGCTCGACGGACTCACGCTAAGGCATGCCGTCGAAGTTCGACACGAGAGTTTCCGCAACGAAGTCTTTGTCGCGCTGGCGCGCAAATATGGCGTGGCGATCGTACTCGCAGGCGATAGCCATTATCCGCAGATCGCCAATCTCACCGCACCCTTTGTGTATGCGCGCATCATGGGGACGTCCGAAAAGCAGGCCCAAGGTTATTCGAAGAAGGCGCTCGATGCGTGGGCCGAGCGCGCACGCCAGCTTGCCGCAGGCACCATTCCTGAAGATATCGAACCCGTCGGGGCCAAGGCAGCCGCAAAAAGCGCGCGCGATGTTTACCTCTACGTGATCAGCGGCTTCAAGGAACGCAACCCAGACGCGGCAAAAGCCATCATCGAGCGCCTGTGACAGGCTAAAGTTGAGCGATATGCGTACGCGTTGATCGTATTGCGAGCAGAACCCGAGGCGCACGCAACGAAAAAGTGCGAAGCCCGCAAAGGCTTCGCTCTCAAGCTGGCGCGTCACAGCATTAGCAACTTCGGTCCAGCAGCCAATTTTTCCTCCAGTGGCTGCTTCGAGTAAATCCAAACAGCGCTTTCGGTTCGGAGCTATGTACTCATCCAAATGGGTAGCGAACTTCCACCGTTGCCTTCGGTGAATGGCCGGACTAAAACAGTGTCCCGTCGTACCCATCCTGGTCGACGAGCGTCCGCCCTGTCCGTACTTCAGTCGTTGTGCGCGCAACTACCACTGTCAGCTTCTCTTGAAGTTTGTTCTCTCTTGAGGTTTGTTCGACGTCTGCCCATGTCCGTGGGCTCGTGGGGCTGGCGCCGGCATCTGCGGGCAGGCGTTGAATAAACCTCAAGATGACGCGACCTCCGTCCCAACGATTTCAATCCTCTCCCCTCAATCTTTATCGGCCTCCGGTGCAGTCTGCAGCGACATACGGTATGGCTGTTGAGACTGGAATCGGCGCTGGAACGCAGCTGGGTAGCCAAGTGGGTAGCCGCACTGCTAGCTCTGCGATACCAGCCTTATCTGGCAGGCCTTACAAGATTCCCCCGAGATCAACGGCACGTTCTATGGTTTGCAGAAGCCGGCCAGCTACGAGAAGTGGTATCAGGAAACGCCCGACGATTTCGTGTTCTCGCTGAAAGCGCCGCGTTACGCGACCAACCGCAAGGTGCTCGCCGAAGCGGGCGACACGATCGAGCGATTCTTCGCAAGCGGCGTGCTGCTGCTCAAGCAGAAGCTCGGGCCCATCAACTGGCAGTTCGCGCCGACCAAAAAATTCGACGCCGACGATTTCGAGGCCTTTCTGAAGCTGCTGCCCGCGAGCATCGAAGGACAGAAGCTGCGGCACGCGGTCGAGGTTCGTCACGAGTCGTTCAGGACACCGGACTTCATCGCGCTGGCGCGCAAGTACAAGGTCGCAGTCGTGCTCGCGGCCGACAGCGAGTATCCGCAGATCGCCGACATCACCGGGCCGTTCGTCTACGCGCGCATCATGGGCACGAGCGAAAAGCAAGCCAATGGCTATTCGACGAAAGCGCTCGACGCATGGGCCGAACGCGCGCGCCAGCTCGCCGCGGGCATCACGCCCGACGATCTCGAGACCTGCGCGGAGCCGCCCGCGAAGGCCGCCACGCGCGACGTCTATCTGTATGTGATCAGCGGCTTCAAGGAGCGCAATCCGGCCGCCGCGATGGCGTTGCTCGAGAAGCTCTGAATCCGCCGCGCCGCCTGCCCGCCGGTCCGCCCGCCATGAGGCCGGCGCGGGTGTCATAATCGCGCCAGCGCATCCGTGCGCGGTCGCGTCGGCTTCGCGTCAAGCCCGACGCAAGACCTTGCGTCAAACCTTGCCCGAGGCACGCAGCGACCCAACCCGCACGGTCCACGTCAAACCCACGCGGCGCCCGCGCGCCCTCATCGCGGCGGCGCTCGCATAATCAGGCGGCAAGGCCGCCTCATCAACCGATTGCGGAGAACATCTTGAGCGCCCTCGACAATCCCCTGCACGATCAGGAAGTCGGCTCGGCCGACGCCACCCAGGACACCACGCGCATCGACGACGTGCGCATCGGCGCGGTCCGTCCGCTGATTTCCCCCGCGCTGCTGCAGGACGAACTGCCGGTGCCGCCCGCGGTGCAGTCGCTGGTCGAGAAGACTCGCGTCGAAATCGCCGACATTCTGCACAGCCGCGACGACCGGCTCGTGCTGATCGTCGGCCCCTGTTCGATTCACGATCACGACCAGGCGATCGAGTACGCACGCAAGCTGAAGGCCGCCACCGATCATTACCGGGACGATCTGCTGATCGTGATGCGCGTGTACTTCGAGAAACCGCGCACGACGGTGGGCTGGAAAGGCTACATCAACGATCCGCGTCTGGACGGCAGCTTCCGCATCAACGAAGGCCTGCGTCTCGCCCGGCAATTGCTGCTCGACATCAACGGTCTGGGCTTGCCCACGGCGACCGAGTTTCTCGACCTGTTGAGCCCGCAATACATCGCCGATCTGATCGCGTGGGGTGCGATCGGCGCGCGCACGACCGAGAGCCAGAGTCATCGTCAGCTTGCGTCGGGCCTGAGCTGCCCGATCGGCTTCAAGAACGGCACCGACGGCGGCGTGCAGATCGCCGCCGACGCGATCGTCGCGGCGCGTGCGAGCCACGCGTTCATGGGCATGACGAAAATGGGCATGGCCGCGATCTTCGAAACACGCGGCAACGACGACGCGCACGTGATCCTGCGCGGCGGCAAGAAAGGGCCGAACTACGACAGCGCGTCGGTGCAGGCGACCTGTGAAGCGCTGAGTTCAGCGGGTCTGCGCGAGCAGGTGATGATCGACTGCTCCCATGCGAACTCGAACAAATCGCACTTGCGGCAGATCGAGGTCGCGGACGATATCGCGCGACAACTGTCGGAGCGCGAGCGCCGCATTGTCGGTGTGATGCTCGAAAGTCATCTGGAAGAAGGCCGTCAGGATCTGAAGGCCGGTGTGCCGTTGCGTTATGGCGTATCGATCACGGATGCCTGCGTGAGCTGGGCGCAGACCGAACCGGTGCTCGCCACGCTCGCCGAGGCAACCCGCAAGCGTCGCGCGGGCTGACGGGGCAACGCACGGACCGCCCGATCGCGATGGCCGCGACGGGTCCGCTCTAGACTCAATCGAAGCCGGTCGAGCCCACGAACGCCTGGCTCAAGGAGCCAGACACACGCGCCGCACCAGCTGCCGGCGAATCGCCTGGCCGGGTGGGGCAGCGCGTGATCCTCACGCCCGACGCATCACTCACGCGCGCCTCACAGCGGGGCTGCGGAGCGCACCGCGAATGCTCCGGCGTGAAGCGCGTTGCTTACGACGCGTTGACGGCTTCCTTGAACGCCTTGCCTGCGGTGAACTTCACCGTCTTGGCCGCGGCGATCTGGATCTCTTCGCCCGTCGACGGATTGCGGCCCACGCGTGCCGCGCGCGCGCCGGTCGAGAACGAACCGAAACCGACCAGTTGCACCGTATCGCCGCTCACCACGGCCTTGGTCACTGCCTCGACGATCGCGTCGATGGTCTGGCCGGTTGCCGCTTTGCTTTCGCCCGTCGCTGCGGCGACTGCATCAATCAGTTCCTGTTTGTTCATAGCACTTCCCGTATGGTAATCATGGAACCGGCGCCCTGTGAGGCGCCGGGACCGACACACTAACGCATAGGCGCACCTTCGCGCAAACCCTTGGTGTAAGGCTTGTATCAAGGCAGAGGCGCCGGTTTGACGTTTTTGCGCCCCAAACTGCCATAAGAATCGCGAGCTTATGCGCGCGCGCCGCCTTATGAGCGTTCGCCGCGCATCACAATCCGTTGCAATTTCAGTACTTTAGGTCGCGTTACGCGATCCCGCGCCGCCTTCCCGATGACGATAGCCCTTTTCGCGATGCGCGGGCGCGCCATTTGCAATACACGTCACGGGTTAACTATCGGCAAGACATAAAGAAGTGAGAATTCGCCACTTTGCAACATGCGCGCTGCTCGCCGCGTTGTCGTCGGCGGCGGCCGCGGCCGACGACAACGCGTGCGCGACCCTCGTCGGTGCGACGAACTCCAGCGCCGCGCAGAGCTTCTCGCTACGCGACGGCGAACTGGTCGACTTCGTTGGCGGCGGAAAAACGGTGCACGGCAAGCTGCTCGTGTTCAGCGACGGCGACGTGTTTCGCGCGTACTGGCAGCCGGATGACAGCCCGGAAAAATACGTGCTCGCGAATGCTGGCGCCGACGCGGTCCGGCTCGTCTCGGCCGCGCCGCGCGGCACACCCGCGCCGGCCGGACTGCCCGGCACCGCCATGCGGCCGCAGCGGGTGCTGTCGTGCCCCACACTTTGAGCATGCGCGAAGGCCGCCATTTGCTCGCGTCTCGCGATCGGCATCCGGCACAAACGTCTGGTTCCAGCGCCGCCAACGCGCGCCGCCAGGTAGTACTTACCGCCCGACGATCCGTAAGCGCGCAGCCGGGTTCACAGCCCCTGGACTGCGATGCTCCGTTAGCCCCTCGGAGCGCTCAAGTTAATCAGCCTCGCGCCGATATAAACAGCTGCGTTTAACGCGCAAACGTTAAAGGGATGGCGATGGATTGGCTTGCGAGATTGAAGAAGGTACTGTCGGTCGCCGAGGGTGACCGGGAGCTGATGCGTGCGCAGTTGCACGCGTTCGGCCGCCAGGTACCGCTTCTCTACTTCATCCTGCTCGTCAACACGGCGGCGGTGGCGGCGACGCATCTGGACAGCGCGCCGGCCTGGCTGTCGATGTATGTGCCCGGCACGCTCGGCGCGCTGTGTGTGTATCGCTGCGTGCGCTGGTGGCGCAAACGCAACCATAAGATGATGGACGCTCAGGCGGTCCGCGAGTTGCGCAGCGTGACATGGATCGTCGGCGTGTTCGGCGTCGCGTTCAGCGGCTGGTCGGTGCTGCTGTTTCCGTACGGCACCGCCTACCAGCAGGCGCAGGTCGCGTTCTATATGGCGACGACGCTGGTCGGCAGCATGTTCTGCCTGATCCATCTGCGCAAGCCCGCGCTTCTGCTGCTTTGCATCGTCATCCTGAGTTTCTCCGGGTTCCTCGTGTCGAGCGGCTCGCCGGTGTTCTTCGCGATGGCCGTCGACATGGCGCTGGTCGGCGTCGCGCTCGCGGTGGTCATCCAGCTTTACTGGCGCACGTTTGCAGACGCGGTGCACGCGCAACGCGAACTGCAGGCAAGCCAGCACAACACCCAACGGCTCAGCGACGACAACTACCGGCTCGCCAACATCGACAGTCTGACCGGCCTGCCGAACCGGCGCAGTTTCTTCGCGGCGCTGAGCGCGATATCGGAGCAGGCGCTCGAAACCGGTGGCGGCTTCAATGTCGGTCTCATCGATCTGGACGGCTTCAAGCAGGTCAACGACATTTACGGTCACGCGAGCGGCGACCTCGTGCTGCAGGAAGTCGGCACGCGGCTCGTGTTGATCGGCGAAACGGGCCTGATGTTCGCGCGTCTGGGCGGCGATGAATTCGGCGTGCTCGTGCGCCACAAGGTGTCGAACGAAGCGCTGGTCGAGTTGGGGCAGCGTATCTGCGATGCGCTCAGCCAGCCTTATCAAGTCGCCGACAATGTCGCGGAGCTGTCGGGCACGATCGGCTGGGCCGCGTTTCCCGACGCGGGCTCGACGGTCGCGCAGGTGTTCGAACGCGCCGACGCCGCGCTCTACGTCGGCAAGGAAAACCGCCGCGGCATGCCGGTGATTTTCTCGACCGAACACGAAACGCAGATGCGGCGTCTAAGCCTCGTCACGCAGGAGCTGCGCCATGCGGACCTGGAAGCGGAACTGTTCCTCGAGTTCCAGCCGATCTACGATCTGCTCACGCGCCGGCCGATCGGCCTCGAAGCGCTCGGGCGATGGCACAACGCGCGGCTCGGCATGGTCAGGCCGGAGGAATTCATTCGGATTGCAGAGCGGACCGAGCTGATCCTCGGCATCACCGACGTGCTGCTGCGCCAGGCGCTCGCCGAGGTCGCGCACTGGCCCGCCGATCTGTATCTGTCGTTCAACCTGTCCGCGATCGATATCTCGACGTCGGCGCGCGCGCGCCGCCTGATCGACATCGTCGCGGCAAGCGGCGTGTCGCCGCATCGCGTGACGTTCGAAATGACCGAAACCGCGTTGACGCGCGATTTCGGGCAGGCGCACAGCGCGATGACGATGCTGAAGCAGGCCGGCTGCCGGCTGTCGCTCGACGATTTCGGCACCGGCTATTCGAGCCTCAGCTACGTGCATCGGCTGCCATTCGACGCGATCAAGATCGACCGCAGCTTCGTGAGCGACGTCGATGCCAACAGCGCCTCGAAGAAGATCATCAAATCCGTGATCGACCTATGCCGCAACCTCGGGCTCGAATGCGTGGTGGAGGGACTCGAAACGCCGTTGCAGTCCCAGGTCGTGAAGGCGCTCGGCGCGCGCGCGGTGCAGGGCTATCTGTTCAGCCTGCCGATGCGGGCGAGCGCGGTCGGCACGTTTCTGTGGACCGCGCTCGCCCAGAGCCGCGCGGCGGAGACCCATCTGTAGCGCTCTATCGCTCCATGGCAGCGCCGCTCAATACGCCAGCTGGATACCAGTCGGTGCCACGGCCGCCCGGCGTCATGTCGAGGATCGTCCACAACGGCATCGGATCGGGCGCGCCGCGCGGATCCTGTCCGGGGTCCGACGTCGACGGCCCCATCTCCTCGGCCCAGAAGTGCCGCACGACGCCGCCCGTGCGCGTGAATACGTTCAGCGCGGGAAGGTCGTCGCCGGCGGGATCTTCGGCCGCGTAATCGCGATTGAACGTGTTGCCGCCCGACGAATACAGCCGCAGATGCCGCCAGCCGCGCTCCTGCTTGAACGCGACGAGCCTGTCGATCGGCGAGCGGCCGATCACCGCGAACGCGACGCGCTGCAGGATATCGGGCATTTCGCCGTCCCACGCGCTCAGTAGCGACGTGCACATCGGGCACGGCCGCGCGCGTTGCGGTCCGAACATCCAGTTGTAGGTCACGAGCGTGTCGTGCGCGCCGAACATCTGCGATAGCGTGACCGGGCCCGCTTCGCCGTCGAAGCGGTAATCCTCCGGCACGACGCCGCCCGCCGGCAGCGCGCGACGCTGCGCGGCGACACGCTCGATCTGGCGGCGCAGCTCGATCTCCTCGGCGAGCAACGCGTTGCGCGCGAGTCGATATTCGGGGCTCTCGCCGGGAAAGCGCGAGGGCAAGTCGGCCAGTTCGCGGGCCGGTTTCAGCGTATGCATCGAAGTGTTTGCGTCGTTCATCAGTCATCTCCTTGTGAGAAATCGTCAGAAAAACGGACGGTAGACGAGCAGGCATCGTCGCTTTGCCGCCCTTCCTGTAGGGACGACGAACGAGGCTGCGGAGAATCGACAGGCCTCGCCATGATTTTGCAGCGGCGGCTTTTTGCGGCGATTTTGCCGGCGGTTTGACCACCCGCTCGCCAGGCGCCGGCGCAAGGTATGCTTGCGCCAAACAGCAAGCTCGTTACACCCGCCAACACCACCCGGCACACGCGCCACGCACGACGCGGCGCCTTGGGGAACGCACATGCCGCTTCGTCTGCCACCCCTGCCCGCGCTTCGCTTTTTCGAAGCGGCCGGCAGGCATCAAAGTTTCAAGCTCGCCGCCGCCGAGCTGAACGTCACGCCGAGCGCGATCAGTCACGGCATCGTCGGACTCGAGGGAGCGCTCGGCGTCGAACTGTTCGTGCGCGAGCCGCGCGGCATCTCGCTAACGGCGATTGGCGCGGATTATCTGTCGTACGTCTCCGAGGCGTTTTCGCTGATCGCGATCGGCACGCAACGTCTGCCCAATCATCGCGCGGATCGGCCAATCGCGCTCAGTTGCGCGCCGACCTTCGCGTCGCGCTGGCTGCTGCCGCGCCTCGCCGGTTTTCGCGCGCGCTGGCCGCATGTCGTCGTGAGCGTGGACACGTCGCGTCGCCAGGTCGGCTTTCCGGTCGACGGCTTCGACTTTGCGATCCGCATGAGTCGCGCGCCGGTCGCCGGCACGGCATGGACGCGCCTGTTCGGCGAGCGCTTCGTGCCCGTGTGCGGCCCTGCTTATCTGGAAACGCTGCGCGACGAGCACGGCGTCCCGAGCCTGCGACGCGCGACGCTGATTCACGTGAACGCCGCGAGTGAAGACTGGCAGGCGTGGCTCGACGCGACCGGTACCGGCGGCATCGATACAGGCGGCGGCTTGCACGTCGACACGATCCAGCTCGCCTTCGAAGCGGCCAGCATGGGCCTCGGCGTCGCGCTCGGCCGCAGGCCGCTGGTCGACGGCGATCTGGCGAGCGGCGCGCTGGTCGAGGCTTGCGCGGCCACCGTCGCATCGACCACCGCGTACTGGCTGGTCAGCGCGGAGAATGCGGACAGCGCGATCCGGCGGCCCGAGCTCGCCGATTTCAAACGTTGGCTCGTCGACGAGGCGGCGGCCTTCGACGCGCATGCGGACGCGGCGGCGGACGACGACATAGCAACGCATAGGTGAGTCACGCTCACCTGTCGCCGAAATCTTTTCCTTTGCCGGCTGCGCGGCGGGCTGCGACGATGGTGGCCAAGGAGGAGCCGCCATGTCGACGACCCATAGCAAGCAACCCGCCCCCGCCCTGGCTCCCGCGACGACCGTCACCGCGACGCTCGTGATCGTTGCCGGTGCGCTGATCCTGAGCGCCGCGATGGGCATCCGCCAGACCTTCGGCCTGTTCATCGGCCCGTTCTCGTTCGACCGCGGTCTGCCGGTCACGCTGATCGCTTTCGCGATCGCGTTGCACAACCTCGTGTGGGGCTTCGCGCAGCCGTTCGCGGGCGCGGCCGCGGATCGCTATGGCTCGGCGCCGGTCGTCGCGTTCGGCGCGTCGACGTTCGCGGCCGGCCTTGCGCTGTCGGCGGTCGCCCCGAGCGGTGCGCTGCTGGTGATCGGCATGGGATTGCTGGTCGGCATCGGCGTGAGCTGCACGACCTTCGGCGTGGTGTTGCCGGCGGTCGGCCGCGTTGCGTCGCCGGAGAAGCGCAGCGTCGCGATGGGGCTCGTCAGCGCCGGCGGCTCCGCCGGACAGGTGCTGATGGTGCCGCTCGTACAAGCCATCCGGCTGCATTCGGGCATCGCGACATCGCTATTCGTGCTCGCTTTCGCCATGCTGCTGATCGCGCCGCTCGGCATCGTGCTCGACCGGCGTGCGCCGATCCACGCGACGGCTCAGGCGCGGTTCGAGGACGTGCCCGCGGCGCCGCTGCGCGAGGTTCTGTCACAAGCGATGCGCCATCGCGGCTACCGCTTGCTGACGCTCGGCTTCTTCACCTGCGGCTTTCAGCTCGCGTTCATCGCGACGCATCTGCCCGAGTATCTGACGCTGTGTCATATGCCGATCGGGCTGGGCGCGACCGCGCTTGCGCTGATCGGCCTGTTCAACATGGCGGGCAGTTGGGCATGTGGTTGGCTCGGCGGCCGGTTCCGCCAACATCATGTGCTCGGCTGGCTTTATCTGATGCGCAGCGCGACGATCGCCGCATTCTTCGCGCTGCCGAAAAGCGCTGTCTCCGTGGTGATTTTCGCGGCGGTGATGGGCCTCACGTGGCTCGGCACCGTACCGTTGACGAGCGGGCTAGTCGCCAAGGTGTTCGGCACGCGTCACCTCGGCAGCCTGTTCGGCGTGTGCTTTCTGAGCCATCAGATCGGCTCGTTTCTCGGCGCGTGGCTCGGTGGCCTCGTGTTCGATCTGACGGGCTCGTACTCACTGCTATGGGTAGCGACGGTCGCGGCGGGATTGATCGCGGCACTGCTGCATTTCCCTATCGACGACACCGTGGTAGTGACGCCCGCGCGGCGTTCATCTCGCCCCGCGCAGGCGTGACGCGAATTGCCGAAAGAGATGCTGAAGCGATTCCAGTCGAGGCTAGTTTTTCGGTGCATCCGCCGCGGCTTTCGGCACACGCCCCATCAGATAGAACTCGTCGTTCGGACGCATCGAGATCACGTTGGCCATCCGGTTCGACAGCCCGAAAAACGCGGTGATTGCCGCGATGTCCCAGATGTCTTCATCGGTGAAGCCGTGGCCGCGCAGTGTCTGGAAGTCTTCTTCGTCGACCGTGCCCGACGCGCGGCACACCTTCAGCGCGAAATCGAGCATCGCCTTCTGGCGGTCCGTGATGTCGGCCTTGCGGTGATTGACCGCGACCTGATCGGCGAGCAGCGGCGCTTTTTCGTAGATGCGCAGAATCGCGCCGTGGGCGACCACGCAGTAAAGACAATCGTTGACCGCGCTCGTCGCGACCACGATCATCTCCCGCTCGCCTTTCGTTAGACCGCCCTCCTTCAGCATCAACGCATCGTGATAAGCGAAGAACGCGCGGAATTCGTCGGGCCGATACGCGAGCGTCAGAAACACGTTCGGCACGAAACCCGCTTTCTCCTGCACTTCGAGAATGCGGGCACTGATGTCTTCGGGCCACTCGCTCGGCTCGGGGACCGGGTAGCGGCTGATGGGCTGAAGCGTGGCCATGCGCTGTCTCCGTGATCTCTGTCGGGGTATGCCGACCATTGTAGCAACGCGATTTCGCGGCCGCCCGCGCTTCACCAGGTCCGCTCGAACACGTCCGACATTGCCGCCCGTATCGTCTAGACTTTCAGTTCGGCATGCGTGAAGCCGCCCGGCACGGCGGCGACGAAAGGAGCGACCATGTCAAACGTTACGCACGACGCGCGGGCCCCGGTGGTCAAGGTGCGCCCCGAACGGGAAATGGCGACGATGCAGCGGCTGCCCTATTTCCTCGGCATTTCGGCGAGCACCGCGGGCAGCACCGGCCTGTCGATGTACATGGTCGTAGTCCCGCCTGGCGGCCATGCGGAGCCGCACTTTCACGCCGACTACGAGACCGCGATCTATATGCTCGAAGGCAAGATCGAGACGCGCTACGGCCCGGGCTTGCGCGAGTCGGTCATCACCGAGCCGGGCGACTTCCTGTTCATTCCGCCGGGCGTGCCGCATCAGCCGTTCAATCTCGACGCCAACGCCGCGGCGCGCGCGATCGTCGCGCGCAATCACGCGGACGAGCATGAGCGCGTGGTGCCCTATGATCCGTCCGAGGATGCGTGAGGCAACGGGCCTCTTCCCGGACCGCCTCGCCTGAAGCGAGGCAAATCATGCTTCTCAAACCGGTTTGATCCACTTGCCGCGCGGCGCATGCAGGCCGCGCCGCGTCGTGCGCCGCGCCCATTCGTCGGTCGCGCGCGATTTCGTCTGCGTTCTTTCACGACGCCGACTCGCCACCTGTGCTTAAATCCGTCTTTCGCGTCGCTCGTGGCATGTATCGGCCTCGGCGCGGACGATTCTTTTTTCTTTTATTGGCTTATCAGGAGCGCGGTTGTGTGGCATTTCCCGGTCGCTATTCCACCGTCTGCCGGCGTGTGGGCCGTCTTCGCGAGCGTGCTCGTCACGCAGCTCGGCATGCCGATTCCGGCCGCCCCGACGCTGATTCTCGCTGGAACGATGGCCGCGGTGGGAGAAGCCTCGTACGTCAACATGATCTGCGCGGCGGTCGGTGCGACGCTGATCGCCGACTCGCTGTGGTTTTTCACCGGACGCGCGTACGGTCGCCGTCTGCTCAATTACCTCGTGCGCTTCTCTCTGTCGCTGGACACCACGGTACGCGTCGCGCGCAATACCTATGAGCGCTATGGCGCACCGATTCTAACCGTCGCCAAGTTCCTGCCCGGTCTCGGCCTGATTTCCGCGCCGCTGCTTGGCACGACCGCTATCGGCGTCGGCGTGTTTCTGTGGTGGGACATGGTCGGTGCCACGCTGTGGGCCAGCGTCTGGGTGATCGGCGGCGGCGCCCTGCACCACCAGATCGTGCAAATGCTGCTGCTCGTGCGACACAACGGCGGCACGATCTTCGATACGTTCGCGGTGATCTTCGCGGCGGTTCTGGTGTATCGCTGGCTGCGCCGCTTGCAGTTTCGTCGCTGGCTCGCGCATACGCGCATTACGCCCGATCAGCTCGACGCGATGATGAAGTCGAACGAACCGCCGCTGATTCTCGACGCGCGCCCGAGCACCGTGCGCGAAAAGGAATCGCACCGCATTGCCGGCGCCCGGCCGCTCGATCTCGAGTCGCCCGATCCGATTCATCCGGAATACCTGGAGCGGCCGATCGTCGTCTATTGCGTGTGTCCCAACGAAGCGACCGCTAAGCGCATCGTCAGGCAATTGCATCGGAAGAACATTCATCATGTGCGCGCGCTGAAGGGCGGTCTCGATGCGTGGGAAAAGCACGGCTATCCGATCGAGCCGCTGCCGCCCGACTTCAATACGGCGATGGCGCACATGCTCGAAGACAAAGGCAACGAAGGCGAATACACGGTGCGCGCACGTCTCGCGGAGTGAATGAGCAGTAGACGAAACACGCGGCATCACGCTCGATGCCGCTTTGCCAAAATCCAAAAATAAATTGACGGCATTTTTAGCTCGTATATCCTAGCTATTGGAAGATCGCGTGGGCGGCGCGGCGAATTGAGCTACTACCGTCTAGTACCATTTCTTCTCGATCAGCCCGTGTCCTGTTTCTTCAATATCCGCTGTGGATTCGAAACAGGCCGTTCAATACCCTCAACTACGCCAGTCGAGTGTCATCGTGAGAGTCCGAGGCCCTTTGGTGAATTGGAATCGCAGTCAGGCGCGTTGTACTTGCGCTGACGGCGCCAGCGCCGACGGCAGCAACGGCAGCCTTGCGTTTCGCCGCTTTCTGTCCGTCATCACAGTCCTGTCGCGTCGTTCCGTTCGACGCCGCAACGTCCTCTCCGCGCGCGCGTTCATCGCGGTGCGCACAGACGAAGTCGCTTCGCTGCTGCCGTAGCGCCTCTCCTCTTTCATCTCTTTTCGCTGTTCGATTCGTCCGTTTGCACGCGTTTTCGCGAGCTGGCTGCTTGCGTCCGCGCGGCACTGACTGATCACCGCGCATCGCGACGGATTCAATCGAACCGCTTCTAATCTGGTAAGCGCTGCGCGTTATTGCGCGGATTCGCTTTGGCGTCGACTCGCCTTCGCGTTTTCCCACCTCGCCGCGCGCGCTATTTAACGCCGTTCACGTGATGTGCGGCGTGGGATCGACACGCCTATTCGTTATGCGAAACCAGCCAATAGTAGGAGTCACCGCCGATAGAACGATGCTCGGCGCTCATCCGTCGCACGTGGTCGGCGAAAAGTACATCGCCGCGATCGTCGAGGGCTCCCACGCGCTCGCGATGCTGGTGCCGGCTTTCGCTGGACGTCAGCGCATCGACGATGTGCTCGCCGCCGTCGACGGCTTGTTATTCACCGGCAGCTATTCGAACGTCGCGCCGCAGCGTTACGGCGGCACTTCGACCGAGCCCGACACATTGCACGACCCCGCGCGCGACGCAACCGCGTTGCCGCTGATCCGCGCGGCGGTTGCGACGGGCATACCCGTTCTCGCCATCTGTCGCGGTTTGCAGGAAATGAACGTCGCGTTCGGCGGCACCTTGCATCAAAGCGTTCATGCGGTCGGCGGACTGAACGACCATCGCGAGAACAAGGACGACTCGCTCGACGCGCAATACGCCGCATCGCATTCGATCGTACTGACGCGCGGCGGCATGCTGCAGCGCCTCGCCGGCTGCGCCCACGAAGCGCGGGTGAATTCATTGCACGGTCAGGGCATCGCGCGACTAGGCGTAGGCCTCGAGGTCCAAGCCCTCGCAGCGGACGGCCTGATCGAAGCGATCAGCGTCAGTAACGCCCGCGCATTCGCGCTCGGCGTGCAATGGCATCCGGAATGGAAACATGCTGACGACGCGTTATCGACCGCGATATTTCGCGCCTTCGGCGACGCGTGTCGCCAGCGCATGAATACACGAAACCCTGCACACATGACCCAGGATGCGGACCAAAACAGAGAGAACAATCATGCATGACATCGACGAATTTCTGAAAAAGCATCACGTCACCGAAATCGAAGCAATTATTCCTGACATGGCCGGCATCGCGCGCGGCAAGATCATTCCGCGCAGCAAGTTCGAATCGGGCGAATCGATGCGTCTGCCGCAGGCGGTGATGATTCAGACCGTCACCGGCGACTATCCGCAAAGCGATTCGCTGACCGGCGTCACCGATCCCGACATGGTGTGCGTACCCGACGCGAGCACGATCCGGATGATTCCGTGGGCAGTCGACCCGACCGCGCAGGTGATTCACGATTGCGTGCATTTCGACGGCACCCCGGTCGAAATCTCGCCGCGCTCCGTGTTGCGGCGCGTGCTCGATCTATATAAGGCGCGCGGCTGGAAACCGGTGATCGCGCCCGAGCTCGAGTTCTATCTGGTCGACATGAACCGCGATCCCGATCTGCCGTTGCAACCGCCGGTCGGACGTACGGGTCGCGCGGAAACCGGACGCCAGGCGTATTCGATCGAAGCGGTCAACGAATTCGACCCGTTGTTCGAAGACATCTACGAGTACTGCGACGTGCAGGAACTCGAAGTCGATACGCTGATACACGAAGTCGGCGCCGCGCAGATGGAAATCAACTTCATGCACGGCGATCCGCTCAAGCTCGCGGACAGTGTGTTTCTCTTCAAGCGCACCGTGCGCGAAGCGGCGTTGCGTCACAAGATGTACGCGACTTTCATGGCGAAGCCGATGGAAGGTGAACCCGGCTCGGCGATGCACATGCATCAAAGCCTCGTCGATATGGAAACCGGCCGCAACCTCTTCACCGCCGCCGACGGCGAGCCGACCTCGCTGTTCACCGGCTATATCGCCGGCTTGCAGAAATATACACCGGCGCTGATGCCGATCTTCGCGCCGTACATCAATTCGTACCGGCGTCTGTCGCGTTTCATGGCCGCGCCGATCAATGTCGCGTGGGGTTATGACAATCGCACGGTCGGCTTCCGGGTTCCGCATTCCGCGCCGGTCGCGCGCCGCATCGAGAACCGGATTCCAGGTGTCGATTGCAATCCGTACCTGGCGATTGCCGCGACCCTGGCGGCGGGCTATCTCGGCATTACAGAGCGGCTCGCCGCGACCGAACCGCTGGCGAGCGACGGCTATGCGTTGCCCTATCAATTACCGCGCAATCTCGAAGAAGGCTTGACGTTGATGAGCGCGTGCGAGCCGATTGCCGAAGTACTCGGCGAGCGGTTCGTCCGCGCGTATCTCGCGTTGAAAGAGACCGAATACGAAGCGTTTTTCCGCGTGATCAGTTCGTGGGAACGCCGGCATTTGCTGCTGCACGTTTGAGTGCTGCGGGCCAATCGGTCAATGAGAACCTTGAAAAGACGGAGGCAGTATGAGCTATAAGACTGAAGACGTGATGTATGCGGAAAAGGAAACGTCGCAGCATTGCGATACGAAAGACGCGCCGACCTCGCAAGCCACATCGCGCAGCACCGCCGAATACCGCGCGCTCGATGCCGCGCATCACATCCATCCGTTCTCGGATATGGGCCCGCTCAATCGCGCGGGTTCTCGCGTGATCGTCAAGGCGCAAGGCGTGTACCTGTGGGACTCGGAGGGCAACAAGATCATCGACGGCATGGCGGGGCTCTGGTGCGTGAACGTCGGCTACGGCCGCCAGGAGCTGGCCGACGCAGCATTCCGGCAGATGCGGGAACTGCCGTACTACAACACGTTCTTCAAGACGACGCATCCGCCCGTGATTGAACTGTCTGCCCTGCTCGCCGAACTGACGCCCGCGCCATTCAATCACTTCTTCTACTGCAACAGCGGCTCGGAAGGCAACGACACCGTGCTGCGCATCGTCCATCAATACTGGGCGACGCAGCGACAGCCCGCGAGGAAGTTCGTCATCGCGCGCAAAAACGCTTATCACGGGTCGACGATCGCGGGCGGCACGCTCGGCGGCATGGCTTATATGCATGAGCAGATGCCATCGAAAGTCGAGAACATCGTACATATCGATCAGCCCTATTTCTTCGGCGAAGCGGCAAGCGATCAGACGGCGGAAGAATTCGCACTGGCTCGCGCGCGGCAGCTCGAAGCGAAGATTCTCGAACTCGGTGCGGACAATGTCGCCGCATTCATCGGTGAGCCTTTCCAGGGAGCGGGCGGCGTGATTTTTCCGGCTGAGACGTATTGGCCGGAAATCGAGCGCATTTGCCGCAAGTACGACGTGCTGCTCGTCGCGGACGAAGTGATCGGCGGCTTCGGCCGAACCGGCGAATGGTTCGCGCATCAGCACTTCGGCTTCGAGCCGGACCTGATCACGCTCGCGAAGGGACTGACGAGCGGTTACGTGCCGATGGGGGCTGTCGGTCTACATGATCGCGTCGCCCGCGCACTGATCGACAACGGTGACTTCAATCATGGCCTCACCTACTCAGGGCATCCAGTGGCGGCGGCCGTCGCGCTTGCGAATCTGAAACTGCTGCGCGACGAGAGGATCGTGGAGCGCGTCAAAGCGGATACAGGTCCGTACTTTCAAAAGAAGCTGCGTGAGACGTTCGCCGGTCATCCTATCGTTGGCGAGGTCAGCGGCGCGGGTCTCGTGGCGGGCGTGCAACTCGCCGAGGGGCCGCTCGAGCGCAAGCGCTTCGCGAATGGCGGCGATGTCGGTACGATGTGCCGCGACTTCTGCTTCAACGGCAATCTGATCATGCGCGCGAGCGGCGACCGGATGTTGCTGTCGCCGCCGCTCGTGGTCAGCCGGCCGGAAATCGACGAAATCGTCTCAAAGGCAAAAGCGGCGATCGATGCCACGGCGCGGCAGGTGGGCATCCGATAGCACTGCGTGGTTGCGATTCAGTTTCCCTCAGCCCTCGAGTGCCCGCTCAGCCTTCAAATCGCCCAACCCTCCGGGACGCGCGGCAACCGGCCCGGAGATACATCGAACGCGGACCCGAGGACGTGCCCGTGCGCCACAGCGGAATCAACCGTGTGGCGCCCTGATGGAGCCCCCGTGACCGCCGCCGGAACGCGCGGCGGTCCTACTTTACGTTGTACCGGTCGCGCGAGCGTTCCAGGTTATGGTCAGAAAGGCCACCAGCCCTTACCGCCGTTGCCTGCATCATGGTCCGGATGCGACCCGTCATGATGCCCGTGCGTGTCGGAGTCCCGGTCGAAGTCGAAAAGATCGAACAGGTCGCCGATCGCGGGCGCATTGACCGGCACGTATGGGTTATCGCTGTACTGGACCGGGTTCGGCAAGTTGTCACGACTACGTCCGGTAATCGGTGGCAGCCCCCAGTTGCGTTCGATGAACTTGACCAACGACGCGTGATCCGCATAGCCGTGCGAAATGCGCCCGCCAGCGGAATACTTCGACACTGCGATCATGGGGATGCGCGAGCCGTCACCAAAGTAGTCGATGGGCTGCACATAGCCGGAATCGTAGTAGCCGCCGCCCTCGTCGGTGGTGATGAGGATCGCCGTAGTGGCCCATAGCTTCGGATCGCTCTTCACCGCGTCGACCAGTTTCCTCACGAATGCCTCGTAAAGCCCAAACTTCGACGATGTCGGATGCCCATCGAGCAGTCCGCCAGGCTTCACGAACGACACAGCTGGCAGATTGCCCGCCTGGATATCCGCATACAGGTCTGGCAAGTCCGCAAGATGTGTGTCCCGGACGTGCTTTTTCGTCATGATCGACGTCTCGTACAGGAACGGATTGCAGATGTTGCAGTAGACGCTTGTCGACGGATCCTTGATGAAGCTGTTCCAGCCCTCCCCGTAGTACTTCCACGGGATCTTGCGATCAAGCAGCGTGTCCCCGACGGTGCGCACGGGTGACGGGGGGATCGTGAACGGCGACTTCGTTCTGTCGAGCACCGTGCCGTCGCCGTTATATCCCGGGTTGTAATTGTTGAGCAGGTAATAGTGCTTCGGCGCGCAGTTCGGCTTGGGATCGTAGGGCAGCGATTCAAGGTATTGGCGGATCGCGCCGACGCCGGGCTGGCCCGGGTCCGAACAGTTGCTATAGCTGCCCCCCGAGTAACCGTCCTGGATGTACCAGTTGTTGGTGCCGGCCAACGGATCAACGTTCTCGATCTGATCCGACGGCGGCGTTGCCGCATTGCCGTTGCCGTCGGTGTAGTAGTACGCATCAGCCGCACCGATCATGATGCTGTTCGCCCCGGTTCCGCCCATCACCGGCTGGTGATAGTTATCGCTCATCGCGTATTGCTGGGCCAGTTTCGTGAAGTACGGCATGTCGCCGTTGTTCACGTTGTAGAAGCCAAGCGCATTCGAGCCTTCGCCGGTGGTCTGATCGGTAAAAGGCGTCGGTTGCGGCTTGCCGTTGCTGCCCGCGCCGATGGTGGTTTCCACCCATGCGAACAGATCGCCGAGGCACCCGCTCGGATTCTCGCGGCTCGCATGTGCGACGGCACAATCCGCTTGCTGCCACGCCTGATAGAAGCGGTGCACCGGACCGCCCATGTACGCATCGTAGAGTGGCGGCTGCAACAGATATGGACCGCTCGGCAACGCGTTGTAGTTGGCCACCCGCGAATCCTTTACATCCTTCGGCAGTCCGGTCGCGCCGCTCAGCAACTGATCGATGTCGGACGCCTCGAGTGCGGTGCCTTCGGCCTGCACGGCCGCATCGTGAGTCGCGAAAGGTGGCGGACTTGCGTCGCTAGCCGCCGTCGGCGCACCGCCGGTATTGGGGGCCGGTAGCGGCATGTACGGGGTTTTGTTCGGCGGGGCTAACGCAAATTTTGCCGGCCCAACCAATTGCGCTTCGTATTGCTGCGCCTGGTTGAAGTTGGGGCCCGGCGAACCATCCGCATTGACGATGCCCCGCGACAGCAGATTCCACACTGATTGGCCTTGCGGGGGTTGGTAGGTGCCGAACACGTGGTCGAACGTTCGGTTTTCGCCGACAACGATGATCACATGCTTGATTGGCGTTAGGGTCTGGGCCGCATGATCGTCCCTTGCCGCAGACACCCCTGTGGGCATCGTAGCGAATGCGAGCGCGGCCGCTCCCGCAACTGCTGACATCGAAAGTCGTAGGTACAGCTTATTGCATCGTTGTGACAGGTGGAATGTCGCCATTTGCCGTCTCCTTACCGTTGGTTACAACGGTAAGACCTTAGGGTTCCTGCGTGAACATGGAGAGTCGCTCGCATTACAGTTGGCTGTCGTCGGACTGCCTGAACGCATTGCGTCCACGATAGGGCGATTGATTACTGACAAGTGTCCGAAACGGCCGAACCATGACTATGAATGGCCGGTTATCTACTTCGGCGGCATGACATTTGCGGAGTGTTCCGGAAAGGACAGCGGCGGCGTGTCGATTGGCAATAGGCATGGCCGTCGCACGCCGGCATCATATGCCTGCAACTGGCCAAACGCGCTGGGGCGTGGAACGCTCGCCTGACGGATGCAGATTCGCCGCATCCATTTCCTCATCATGCCCTTGGGCTGAACCTGTCGACGGATCGTTTGATCGATCGATCCGGATCGATACGTCATCGGAAACTGAACGTCGCTCCGAAAGCGAGTTGTTCAGACCAGCGCGCGCCCTTACCATTCAACGATGGCCTTGTATCGAGTGCCGTCTTTCATCCGTCTAACGCATCACAGGACCCACCCATGACCCACCAGATCGTTTTGCTCCCTGGTCTGCTCTGCGACGACGCAGTGTGGTTTTGCGCCGTTTGCGAGATGCTATTCGTAACCCACGGGTGCGTGTCCCCTTCGTCGGCAACTACGTGCCAGCTGTGACCAGTATCACGGAAGGCAGGACAGGCTACCTATATCGAGATGTGGCGCGGTAGCAGTCCACCCCGGGACCTGCTAATCATGACACTCGATCCGATCTCGTTCACAAGCGGTCTCCTTGCTGTTTTTTTACTGCCAACCGAAGCACCGTATAGCTCGATTGTGAGACCGGCGGCGCAAATCATGAACTAGCGTCGTTCCGGCGTGACTCGCCGTCACTGCGATCCTCACCTGGATCGGCACACTTTTCGCAGATCAGCCGTTGCAGTGAGACTCGCCATCATCCATTGCAATCGCAGCTCTGCGGCATGCACAGCGCGGCGAAGCGCATCGCGGGACTCGCTTCGGTGGGCGGGAATACGCACCATTCACCATTGTCATGGCGGAAGAAAAACATCGACAGCATGCCGGTCGGGCGCCGCGTCTGCACCAGTGCATAGCGCCGCCGGTTCGCCGGCGTGTGCCCGAAGCGCATGACGCGGACGGGGTTCGCCAGTCCCAGGCCAAGCCACTTGTCGACCAGCGAGTGCAGGGAATTATCGGCGGCGCGCATGTCTGCTCTCCTTCGGCTGCAATGGATATACCGTGCCTTGACCCGGTGGCAGCGAACGCTCCTGATGGTGCGGGAGCGCTTGCACGGCAAAGATCCGAACTGCTGACCACGATCCAACAATAGCGGCGCCGGATAAACACAATCTGAAATCTGCATTACAAAAATTTAAGGAATTCTTAGGGTTGCCTTTAATGCGCAGCCGTACTGTGCCTCCAACCTATTCGAGCGACCCGTTCCAGGTGCTCGCGAGACCGTCGCGCATCGCATTGCTTTTTGCAGCGAGACGCCCAGCCCCTGGCTCCCGCCCGAGGAGCGGCAGGCGGTGCTGCGGCGGTTCTATCGCGCGGAGACGAGCAGGCATACAGCCGGCAGCAGCCTTGGGCTCAGCCTCGCCGCCGCCGTCGCGACGATGCACGGGATGGCGCTACGCTTGAACGACGTCGCGACCGGCTGCAGCATCGCGCTGTATGCGCCGCGCGGGCGGAACGCAGCCGCACGGCCCCGCGCGAATAAAACGCTTCTGCTCAGTGCAGCGTACGCAGCGCTTCATCGACGAACGCATTGGTGTAGGTCCGATCGACCTTCACCGACCCGTAAGCCGGATTCGCCGCGGCGAGCACCTGCCACTCCTTCGTCGCGCCGTCGTCCGGCATGCGTCCGTCGTTCGCGAACATCGGGATCTCCTCCTTCAACACCTTCAGATAAGCCACGCGGTCCTTGCCGCTGATCTCCGGCGGAATGACAGCCAGGAGCTGCTCGGGGGAATGGGAATTGATGTACTGCAGCGTGCGCACGAACGCGCCGGCCAGGTGCCGCGCAATCTCCGGATGCGCCCGAACGCGTGCGCCCGACATGTAGACCGTGCTCGACGGAAACAGCGTGCCCAGACTCCGGCGCGTGCCGTCGACCGACGTCAGGTCCGCGAACACCGTGGCCACGCCTTTCGACTCGTAGAGATCCCCGTCGGGCGTCGGCGCGACGACGAAATCGGCGCTTCCGTCACGCAGCGCGTCGATGTTCTTCTCCTTGCCGTCCGTCCCGAGCCGCGTGTAATCGCCGATGCCGTGACCGCCCGCCAGCATGAGCGCGTTCGCGACCGTGCTCTTCGACGACCCGGCGCCGCCCGCAATGAACCGCGCGCCCTTGAGGTCAGTCACGCTCTGGTATTTCTCCCTTGCCTGGTTCGCGACGAGCACCTTCGCGCCCGGCGTCACGCCGAGCGTGACAACGGCCTGCGTATCGATGCCGTGCGCCTGGTTAACCACGTTGTGATGGTAGTAGGCGACCACCGCGTCGACCCGTCCGTCATTCAGCATGTCGGCCGTCGACACGTCGTCGCGGATGTTCATGACAGTCACGGCCATCTTGCCGTCGTTCAGATAGCCGAGACGCTCCGCCAGCACCACAGGGAAATTGCGGATGGCCTTAATCTCGTCGACGAGCAGGACGATGCGTTGCGGCGCCGCATCGGCAGCGGGCGTGGCCGGTTCGGCGGCGCTTGCCTGCCCACCGACGAGGCAAGCGGCAACGAGCGTAAGTGCGATTTTTTTCATCGGATCTTCCTTGCGAGCAGAGAGCTCATTGACTTACGGCGATGGGATCGGCGATCACCACCTGTTCTTCGGTGCGCACGTTCTTCTTGCTGTCGCTGATCGCTTTCCATTCAGGGTTGTGCGTCAGGCGCTCGCGGACTTTGTGCACCACCGCCTCGCGCGCGCTGAGGGCCGCCTCGTCCCGGTACTGCAGGAGTACCATCGCGGTCCACTGGCGGCCTGCCGGAAACTGGCTCGTATAAAGCGAATAGCTCGACAGGACGCCCTCGTCCATCCATCCCTTGAATTGCGGAATCACATAGGCGTCCGCGTACTTCTCGTAGTCGCCGGCTGAGACCAGGGTCTTGTACGGGATGACCACGTAGACCGGATTCGCCGCCTTCGCGTCGAGCGCCTCCGCGCGTTTGGTATCAACCGGCGTCGTATGGATTGAAGTCGTCACCGCGAGCGCCTTACCGGACAGCGCCGCGGGCTGCGCCTGCTCGAGGGTACGCCAGCGGTACAGGTCGTCGGGCGTCGCGAACGTCAGCAAGGCCATTGCGTCCCAGTTGTCCGAATCGGCATAGCGATTGAACAGCAGGCTGTATTGCCTGATTCGCCCGTCGTGCTTCCAGCGCGCGAGCTCGCGCGCGGTCGACTGCGCCAGCTCGTGGCGCAACGCGGGCCGGTTCGCGGGCAAGGTCTGGTAGGTGATGATCAGCGACAGCGCGTCGTTATCCGACGGCTCTGTCGCCCGCGCCGCGCTGGGGGGCAGCATGCCCGCCAGTACGACCGCGATGGCGAAGACACGGCCGATGGCCCGAATGGAGAGAAGATTCATGATGATTCGGTGAAGGTTGGGCATGGAAAGGGCTCCACGTTTGTTCAGAAATCGATCTTGGCCACCATCCGCACGCTGCGGTCCATTCCTGTGCCAAGCGTGCCGGTCTGCACCGAGTTCCAATAACGCTTGTTGAACAGGTTGTCGACGGCCACCCTGATGTCGACGTGCTTGCCGGCGATCCGCGTCGCGTAGCTGGCGCCGAGCGAGTAGATGGTGTAACCGGGGATGTAGCCCTGGTTCTGCGGGTTCACCGGGCGCTTCGTGATGAACGATGCACGCACCGTGAGCGACAGGCCGGGGAGCCAGAGCGGACGGTGCGTCAGTGCGATGTTGCCGATCCACTTCGGCGTATTCTCCGGCGTACGGCCCTTGATCGTCATGTCGAATTCCGGGTTCTGGACCGCGTGCAGGTACTGGACGGCTTCGGACAGCGACCACTGGCGCGAGATGTCCTGCGTGAGCACGGCTTCCGCGCCCCGGTATTCGATCGTGCCGTCGTTGGCGAAAATCTGCGTAGCCGGATTGGTCACCGCGTTCGCGCGCGTGATGTCGAACACGGACGCGCTGAACTGCAACCACCTGAAGTAGTGATCGCGCACGCCGAACTCGTACTGCGTCGACACCGCGGGCGCAAGGACCTGGTAGGCGTTCTTCGCGTTTGCGGGGGCGACGCCGCCATCCTCGATGCCTTTCATGTAGCTGGCGAACAGCGTGGTGGTCGGCAGCACGTCGTAGAGAATCCCGAATGCCGGAGACCCGACCCAGGTCGATGACGACACCACGCCGTCGTTCGACGACGACCGGCTCTCGCGGAAGCCGAGCAGCAACTTCCACTTCGACCCGATGCCAATCATGTCGTAGGTATAGAGGCCGGTATCCGCGTTGACCTGCTTTGGCAGCGACGTGTCGGGATGGGTCGGCACCGGAGTGGGCAACGGGATGGGATCGAAGATGTTGACCCGCACCGGCAACACGATCGTGTTTTGTCTGGGTGTCTCGGCGATGCGCTCGCTGCGCGACACGCCGAACGTGATGTCGTGCGAGAGCGGACCCGTGGCGAATTGACCGAGCAGTTCTGCCCGCTTGTACTTGTTGAAGTAGAGCTGCCTCACCTCACTGACGGTCGGGATGCCGCCTGCCCCGGTGAACACGTTGTATCCGCCGATCCGGGTCGTCGAGCGCGAGCGATCCGAATCCGACTGACCGATTTCGACGAGCGCCTTCCAGCCGGGCGCAATGTCGTAGTCGACCCGCCCCTGGACGTTCGTCGTCTTCGCGGAGAAAACCGCCCACGGGCCCGACAGCAGATTCCTCGGATCGGGCACGCGCGGCAACGTGATGTGTCCGTTGACCGCAGTCGGCAGGCTGATGCTGCCCTGCTCGACGACGTCCTTCCGATAAGTCTCGACATCGAACTGGAAATGCAGGCGGTTGGTGACCTGCCAGTCGGCGCCAACGCTGCCGAACCAGCCGCGCCCATTGGCGCCGTGCACACCATTTTCGAGGTGCGTATCGGATGCGTTCACGCGGAGGCCGACCTGCTTTTCGCTGCCGAATCGATGGCTAACGTCGGCCGCGACGCCGAACTGCCCGAACGAGTTGCCGAGCAGCGCCACCGAGGCGACGTCCCTGTCCATCGGCGCGCGCTTCGTCACCATGTTGAGGATGCCCGCGGGGCTTGCAACGCCGAACATCAGCGCGTTCGCGCCCTTCAGCGTCTCCACGCGCTCCTTGTCCTCCGCCGGCACCGACATCACGTTCGCGGTCGGCAGGCCGCCGTTGAGCCGGTAGTTCGCGAACAGGTTGACCTTGATGCCGCGAATGCTGGCCGCGTCGGCAGGGCTGCCCGACGAGTTGGTCGGCGCGACGCCGGCCTGGTTCTTGACCGCGTCGGTCACGCCTTCCGTCGCCGTCTGCAGCGCGCCGGCGCCCATCACCTCCTTGGTCATCGGCAGCGATTGCGTGTTGCCGAGCGCCTGCGCGTCGAGTCGCGCCGTAATCACCGACGTCGCCGGCACGAGCTGCCTCGGTTCGTACAACGCCGCGGCATCGCGGATCCGCCCTCGCAATTCATCCCGGATCTTCTCGGCCTTCTTCACGAGCACCTCCTGGTCGTCGCCGACGCGGTACGGCATCACCACGCCGAGCGCGCCGATCGTAGCGCCGCCGGCGTCCTGCAGCGGCAGTTCCACTTCGAGGCGATCTCCTTCGCGGCCGACCTCGACATGCGGCTTGCCGGTCTCGATGACACGCCGGTCGTCCGCATCGGCAGGCTTGCCGATGCGCCCGATGTTCGACGCGATGATCGGATAGTCGCCGCCCCCGCCCGGGCGCGCCACGTGCATCACGAGCGCCATCACGTCGCGGCGCTTGCGGATCACCTCGTCGACGAGCGTCTGCGCGTACGGATTCTCCGGAATGCCTTTGGTCGGGAGCACCGGATCGAAGAGTTCGTTCCCGTAGCGGATCTGCCGGCTCAGCTCGTCGCGGATGAGTGCGCCCGCCCGGATCAACGCCTCCTTGTCGAGCCCCGACCCCGGCGGATACGGGAACGTCACTTCGACTTCGCCGATCACTTTGCGCGTGACGTCGAGCAGCGGCAGATGCACCTCGACGTTCTGGTCGCCTCGCTTGTTCACTTCCACGAACGGCGTACCGGTCTTGACCACGTCGAGATCGTCGGGGTCCGACTTCCTGCCGATCCGGTTCGCGGACTTGGCTGCGACGATGACGCTTTCCGCTCCTCCGGGGGGGCGCATATGAAGATCCAGCTCGACGAGCTCCGGGTGCAGCGCGACCGTGCGGTCCACCAGCTGCTGCGCGTAGAGCTTCGCATGTCCGGGCTGCGGCGCGAGTGCATTCTCGCGCGTGCCACCGTCGGCCTGCGCGTAGAGCGCCGGCGAAAACAACACCATGACGGCCATTGCCACCATCGTTCTTCCAATCACCACGGTCTCCTCCAGCTTGATTGGATTATTGGTCTTCGATCCGGTCCGCCGCGGCGGGCATCGCGCCGGATGGCACGATGCCCGCGTTTGCCCCGCCGGTCAGATGTCCAGCACCAGCAGATCCCCTTTCGCGCGCGAACAGCAGGGTGTGAAATGTCCGTGCCGCTCCCGTTGCGCGGCGGTCAGCACGCAGTCGAGATGGTCGACTTCGCCGACGATCACCCGCGTGATGCAGGTGCCGCAGACACCCTGCTCGCACGACGTCGGGATCCTGACGCCGTGTTCGGCCAGCGACGCGACAACGGACTTGTGCTCGGGAATCCGGTACACCTTGCCCGTGCTGACGAGCTGCACGTCGAACGCATGCGTCGCCGTGGGCTTCTGCGCAATCGACGCGAAGCGCTCGCAGTGCAGTTGACGCTCGGGCCAGCCGCGATTCCGTGCGGCGCACAGCACCGCATCGATGAACCCCGCGGGTCCGCATATGTACAGATGCGTGCGAGGCGACTGACTGTCGAGCACGCGCTCGATGTCGAAGCGTTGCTCCGCGCGTTCGTCGCTGAAGTGGAACCTGGCCCGGCCGGCGAACGGCGCCCGCACGAGCCGCTGCACGAACGCCGCGCGCGACTGCGAGCGTGCGCAATAGTGCAGCTCGAAATCGGCGTGGCGCCGCGCGAGCCGTTCCGCCATGCCGAGGATCGGCGTGATGCCGATCCCTCCCGCAAGCAGCAGCGAACGCGGCGCGGTCTCATCCAGCGCGAAGTGATTGACCGGCACACCAATGTCGAGCAGATCGCCTTCGTCAACCCGCTCGTGCATGGCCGCCGATCCGCCGCGCGAATCCGCAACGCGCAGCACGGCGATCAGGTAGCGCCGCCGCTCGCGCGGATCGCCGCACAGCGAGTACTGGCGCACGAGACCGTCGCCAAGATGCACGTCGATATGCGCGCCGGCCGCGAACCGCGGCAGTTTGCGTCCCGCCGGATCCGTCAATTCGAACGCGCACACACCGTCGGCCTCGACCGTTTTCTTCGCGACGCGCACGGTCAGGCGTGCGTCGCTCGCAACCGGACGCCACGTGCGCCGCAGGACGTTCCGGACGCCGGTGTAAGCGAGTACCGGAACGCACAGCGCGCCGAACAGCAGCAACAGTCGCCCGAATACACCGCCAATCGCGCCGGTGTGCCACGACAACGCCCAGAAATACAGCTTGTGCCCGACGCTGCTCCGCGAATACGGAACGAACCGCAGCACCTTGCCCGTGTATGCGTCGATGAACAACATCGTACGTGCATTCGGATGCGGCGCCGCGCGATCGATCAGGTACATCTCTACCGGGTCACGCGATTTCTCGGGGATGTGCAGCAGCGCATCCTGCGGGTCGGGCGACAGTGCCTGTGCGGTGCGCCAGGAGCTTTCGAGCGTTTGCCGCCTTGCGCCGTTCGCGGGCACGGCCGATTTCGGCGGACTGGCGGGCTGCGGTGAACCGGTGATCGCATAGATGCCGTGCGCGTACCAGTCGAACGCCCACGGCAGCCCGGTCAGCACCGTCAGCAGCAGGATCGCGCTGGCATAGAGACCGATCGTCCGATGCAGCCGATACGTGAATGCCTGTCCACGCGCGCCGGGTCCGGTCGTGAACGCGACTCGCCAGCCGTGACGTGAGCGTGGCCACCAGAGCGCGATGCCGCCACCGATCATCAGCATGCCGAACAGGAGCGCGCTCGTGCCGGTAATCACGTTGCCGTGCTTCATGAAGCGGAACTGATGAATCTGCTCGAGCGTGCCGAGCAGGCCACCGTAGCGCGAGCGTTCGCCCAACACGTCTCCAGTGCAAGGATTGAGGTAGACGAACACCTGATCGGTGAAGCGCACCATCGCTGACGGCATGCGCGGCGCATGGTGCTTGCCGGCGACCAGCCGAATGTAGTCGAGCGTCGCAGACGGCCGGGATGCGGCCGCATTCGCGGTCAATGTGTCAAGCGGTACGCGCGCCGCGCAGGTCGGCACCGTCAGCAGATCGCGATTGAGCACCGGCTCGAGGCTGGGCCGGAATGCGATGGATGCGCCCGTGATCGCCATCAGGAGAATCACGACCCCGACGGTCAGGCCGCACCAGCGATGGATCTGCAAGACGAGCGGACGGATTGCGGGTTTCATGGGTTGCCTGGGCGACGACTGTTGATGTCCATCATCTTTGTCGGCGAACCTGAATGAAGTCTGAATTCAGCGCAAAGTCGGGGTAAGTCCCAACTCATTGTGCGTGACTTATCGCCCCACGACCCACATTCGCGCTTCCAACCTGAAACAGACGCGAACGCTTCCTGAATTTGCGTTCAGAAAAATCGGGAAAACCCCCGCAGGGCCATGCTTCGCTTGTCACGGACATCCGCTTGCGCTAGCCTGAAATTCCCTCGCGTTCGCGCTTTTATCATGAAGATCCTTATCGTCGAAGACCAGCGCAAGCTCGGCCTGTACCTCAAGCAGGCGTTAAGCGAACGCGCGTATACGGTGACGTGGGTTGAAAGTTGCGCCGAGGCGCGCGAAGCGCTATGCGAGTCGAGCTATGACGTCATCGTGCTCGATCTCGGCTTGCCCGACGGTGATGGCCTGGAGCTGCTTCGCGAATGGCGCGCGGCCGGATTCAATGAGCCGGTGTTGATCCTCAGCGCGCGCGACGCCGTCGAGGATCGCGTCAAGGGCCTCGATGTCGGCGCCGATGACTACCTGCCTAAGCCGTTCAGCCTGGAAGAACTGCTCGCGCGCATGCGCTCGCTGCTTCGCCGCCAATCGTCCGTCAAGGAAACCGTGCTTCAGCATGAGGGCATCAAGCTTGACCTGCTGAGCCACACCGTCCATCTGAACGGCAAGCCGATCGATCTCACCAGCCGCGAGTTCGCGTTACTGGAAGTCTTCCTGCAGAATCCCGGCCGCATCCTGACCCGGACGCTGATAGCGGAGAAGATCTGGGAATCCCATTACGACGTCGACACCAACCTGCTCGACGTTTACATGAGCCGGCTGCGCGGCAAGTTCGAGGCGCCGCTCGGCAAGCCGCTGTTCAAGACGGTGCGCGGCGTCGGTTACCAGCTGCTATGAAATCCATCGGCGCGCGGCTCGCCATCTGCTACGTACTCGCTTCGACTGTCACGTTCGCGGCGCTGTTTCTTGCCGGAAGGTATTTCATCGAACATCACGCGATCCACGCGCTGGATCTGCTCAACCAATCTGAGTTCGAACAGATTCGCGCCGGCCAGACCGCGCTCGGCGCGAAGCCGACGGAGGCGGAGCTGCGCCAGCGTGTGCAGGCGATGATGTCCGGCAATCTGGAACTGTTCTTTACGGAGATCTACGGGCCCGGTGGTACGGTGGTGTTTCGCTCACCGGAGCTTAACGGTCGCGATATTGCCCCGTCGCCTCGCGACCAGGCGTTCAATGCGAATATCGATGGGCTGGGCGAACTGCGCGCGGGCGAGTTCGCGCTCGGACCGTACACGGTCGTGTTGGCAACGACGAAGGAGCACGTGCGCGTGGTGATGAGCGCGTACGAGCATACCTTTTACGGGCTGCTGATCGTCATGATCGCGGTCAGCAGCGTGATCGGCTACGGCTTCAGCCGAATGGCGCTACGGCCGCTGCGGCTGATCCAGGACACGGCCGACCACATCCGCTCGGACAATCTGAGCGAGCGCATTCCGTTGTCAGGCGCGCGCGACGAGATTTCGGACCTGGCGCGCCTGCTCAACCAGATGTTCGACCGTCTCGAAGCGTCGTTCGACCAGATCCGGCGGTTTACAGCTGAGGCCTCCCACGAACTCAAGACGCCCCTGACGCTAGTGCGCCTGCAAGCCGAGAAACTGGTCGTCGACGGTCAGTTGACGCCAGCGCAGGAACAGGCGGTGCAAATTCAGATCAAGGAACTCGCGCACCTCAACCGCATCATCGAGGACCTGCTGTTCCTGTCGCGTGCCGACGCACACGCGATTTCGCTCGATCTGAGGCCGCAGGACCCGGAACTGTTCCTGCAGAACTTCGCGCAGGACGCCCACGTACTCGCCGAACACCGCGAGCAGCGCTTCTTCCTGACCCATCACGGCAGCGGACAGGCCGCAATCGAGTCGAAATGGATCCGCCAGGTGCTCCTGAACCTGCTCAGCAACGCACTGGCGGCCTCGCCTCCGGGAAGCCGCGTCACCTTGCGTTCCACGCTGGTGAACCAATGCTGGCAGGTCCGCGTGGAGGACGAGGGTCCCGGCGTAGCCGCCGAACAGCGCGAGCGCATCTTCGAACGCTTCGTGCGCATCCGTCGTCCGGGCGACGAAGACAAGGGCAGCGGCCTGGGCCTCGCCATCTGCCGCAGTATCGTCGAGCTGCACGGCGGCCACATCTTCGCGGAGGCCGGGCCGGACGGCCGCGGCTTGTCGATGGTCTTCGAGATTCCCGCCGTCACGCCGTCCGACACCGCGGACAATACCCCCTTCAAAGCGCCGCTCCATTCCACCGACGCCGCCTGAGCATACCGCGGGCGCGAGTCACAGGTCGAGCTGATAACCGACGTAATAGGAGAAGCGATTAGTGTCGCTCACGTGAGTGAGGCCGCGCCCGGCGGAGAACAGGATGCGGTCGTGCTCCGTCAGCCCGTAGGTGCCGCCGAGGTTGAAGCCAATCGCCGACGGATCGTCCTTGGTCGCCACCCCGGTGTAGAAGACCTCGCCGCCAAGCTGAAGTCGTTCGCCGAACTTGCGCAGGACGGCCCAACCGCCGGTCCAGTAACCCTTCTGTCCCGCATGGCGGTTGACGACGTATCCACCACCGCCGAACGTCGTCCAGTTACCGATCGTCTTCTGCGCCCACAGCGGTAGCAGCACGTGCGCGTGGCCGTCACCGAGGCTCAGGTGGTCGTTGCCGGACGGCAGTGTGACGCTCGGCGCGAACGCGACCTGCGGACGCCAGCCCGCCTCGTCCTCGGTGATGAAGCGGTACTTCGCGCCCAGTTCGGTATCACCGAATCCGTAACGGGTGCGATCTCCGGTTTCGTGCATGAACGCCATGCCGACCGTCGCGGTGATCTGCAGGTTCTCCAGCAATCCGTAGTTGATCTCGAGACCCGGCAGCGTGCCGCTGTGACTGCCGGCGCGCACGGTGCCCGACGCGGCGGCATCGATCTCGAAATGCCCCCGTTCGACGGGTTCCGGATCGTCGGTCACGAACGGCGGGCCGGCAAGCGCGCCATGGCAAACCAGGCATGCGCCGAAGGCGAGCGCCGCCTTGACGAATCGCGCATGATACGGGGCGCGGTACGCGGCCGACTCCGGATGACGGGTGGACGACATGAGGCCGATTCTCCTGATCGAAGGGTGGCCGGCGCTGCGTGCGAGCGCCCGGCATGAGGCACGAGCGGGATGGGTCAGGACGGTTGGGGCGGGCAGATGCGCGGCGACGCGTGGCCGGCCGGCGCGAACTGCGGATGCCGCGCCGGTCCGTCAGACACGCGGACCGGCGCGGCGCGCGGGGATCAGTGGCCCGCATCGGAGAACTGCGGCGGGCGCCATTTCAGGAGCTTGTTCTCGAGCTGCGTGAGCACGAACTCCGCACCCAGCGCGACGACGGCGAGCACGATCATCGCGGCGAACACGCCGGCCGCGTTGAACGCGCCCTGCGCGGTCGAGATCAGCAGCCCGATCCCTTGCTTCGAGCCGAGAAATTCACCGACCACGGCACCCACCAAGGCGAACCCGAAGCTCACGTGCAGGCTCGCCAGGATCCAGCTCATCGCGGCCGGCAGCACGACCGTCAGCGTCACGGCGTGCTTCGAGGCGCCCAGGATGTGCGCGTTCGCGATCAGGTTGCGGTCCGCCTCGCGCACGCCCTGGAACGCGTTCGAGAACACCACGAAGAACACCATGACGAAGGCCAGCGCGACCTTGGACGCCATGCCGAGCCCCAGCGCGATGATGAACACCGAGCCGAGCACCACACGCGGGATCGAGTTCGCGATCTTGATGTAGAGGCTGAAAACGTCGGCGAGCAGCTTGTTGCGGCCCAGTACGATCCCGGCGAACACGCCTGCCACGCTGCCGATCAGGAAGCCGAGCCCGGTTTCCTCCAGCGTCACCAGCACTTGCACCCAGAGCGGGCCTTGCGAGGTTCCCTCGGTGAGCCACTGCCAGATCTGCACGGCGATCAGCGAAGGCGTCGAGAAGAAGAAAGGATCGATCCAGCCCACGCGCCCGGCGAGTTCCCATCCGCCCAGCGTGACGACCAGCACCGCGAGCCGCAGCACATACACCAGCGTCTGGCGCCGACGTATGCTTGCCTGGGCCCGCACTTCCACCTGCCGCAGTTCGATCTCGTTCGATGCGGCTCCTGTCATCGGGATATTCATGCTTTCCTCAATGCGCCCCTGGGCGCTCAGATGTGGACCTCGTCGCGAAGATCGTTCCAGATCTGCCGCGACAGTTCGATAAAGCGGGGGGAATAGCGTGATTCCGCGACGTCGCGCGGGCGCGGCAGGTCGATTTCATACGACGTCTTGACGGTCGCCGGTCCCGACGTCAGCACGAATACCTTGTCCGCGAGCGCGATGGCCTCCTCGATGTCGTGCGTGACGAACACCACCGATGCGCCATTCACGCTCCACAGATGCAGCAACTCGTCCTGCATCAGCATGCGTGTCTGGACGTCGAGCGCCGAGAACGGCTCGTCCATCAGCAGAATCTCGGGTTCATTGATGAAGGTCTGAGCCAGCGCCACGCGCTTGCGCATGCCGCCGGAGAGCTGGTGCGGATAGTGGCGTTCGAAACGAACCAGACCGACGCGGCGAATCCATTCCATCGCGCGCTCGTACGCCTGCGCCTTGTTCTCGCCGCGGTACAGCGGACCGGCCGCGATGTTATCGAGCACGCTCTTCCATGGGAACACCGCGTCGGACTGGAACACGAAGCCGATGCGGCGATCGATGCCGGTGACCGGATTGCCCCAGATCCTGACCGCGCCGGCGCTCGGCGTGGCAAGGCCCGTGATCAGGCTGAGCGTGGTGGATTTGCCGCAGCCGGTCGGGCCGACGACGGCGCAGAACTCGCCCTTCGCGACGCGCATGCTGAAGTTCTGCAGCGCCATGATCGCTTTACCCTCCGGGCTGACGAAGCGGCGGCTGACGCGGTCGAGTTCGATCGCCGGAACGTCGTTCGACGCAGCGGCGGGATACGGCATGGTTGCCTGGGAGGCTGTCATTGGATTGCCACCTTTAGGAGACTGGATTCGACGAAACGCCCGCGACGGCTCGCTGCCGGGCCGTCACGCAGGCACGGCTACTTGACCTGCGCGGCGTTGACGAACTCGGTGGTGAAGGTCTTCGACAGGTCGATCTTGTGCCCCATCACAGCTCTATCAAACGACCCGAGCACCTTGAGCACGGTGGGCGGCCCCGATTCCGGCATGCGGCCGTCGGCGATGAACGACACCTTGCCGTTGGCCAGCGCCTTCATGTACGACGCGCGGTCCCCAGCGTAGTAGTCGGCGGGCATCTGGGCGGTAATCTCCTCCGCGCTGTGCGTATTGATGTAGCGCAGCGTCTTGACGAACGCGTTCGTGAGTTTCTGCACCGTCGCCTTGTGCGACTGTACCCAGTCGTTCTGCATGTACAGACTGGCCGCCGGGTACAGGCCGCCGAGCCACTTCTGCGTGCTCTCGGGCGAGCGCAGATCGACCAGGACCAGTGCGTCACCGGTATTGACGAGGCGCGAGACCGTCGGTTCGGTGGTCATGCCGCCGTCGATCTTGCCCTGCTTGAGCGCGGCGATGAACGTGTTGCCCGCGCCAACGGGCAGCGCCGTCATCTCCGACGTCTTCACGCCGTGCGACACGCCGAGGTATTGGGTTAGGAAGTTGGTCGACGAGCCAAGCCCGGTGACGCCAAGCGTCAAGCCGCGGAAGTCGGCGGGCGACTTTACCTTGCCGGCGAGCTTCGACGAGATCAATTCGACTTCGCCAGGCGTGTGGCTGAACTGTACGACGGACTCGATGTACTTGCCTTTCGACTGCAGGTCGATCGTGTGGTCGTAGAAGCCAACGACGCCCTGCACTGTGCCGGCGACCAGTTCGTTCTCGGCATCGACGCCCGCTGCCTCGTTGATGAGTTCGACGTCGAGGCCCTGCTCCTTGAAATAGCCGAGCCGCTCGGCGAGCTTGGCCGGCAGATAGATCTGCTTTTCCATGCCGCCGACCATCAGGGTGAGCTTCTCGGCAGCATGCGCAGCCGGAACCAGGGTGCCGAGCATCAGCGCGCCAGCGGCGATGCGCAGGACAGTGTGTTTCATGGGATGTCTCCTCCGGTTTCGATAGGTATGGCGTGCCGTTTTCCACATGGCGTTCGCGTCGCGTCCCGGATCAGGGACGGGTGGGCTCACGGAACGGTTTGAGTTATACGGGGCAACCTTAAAGTCAGGCTGAACGGAAAATGAATCTCCATTCAGGGACCGCCGGCACCGCACGCGCCGCGCGCCGTGACCGTTCCGCGCGGCGCCTACCTTAGCTTCGCCAGCTCTTCGCGCGCTTCCACCGCGCTCAGCGGGAAGTACGCCGAATAGCGCACCGGCTCCTGGCCGTCGCGGCTCAGGATGTAGCGCAGGAACGCTTTCACCGGCGGCGTCAGCGGACGGTTCAGGCGGATGTACATGTAGCGTGTGAGTGGATACTTGCCGCTCGCCGCATTCTCGGCATCGAGCGCATAGAACGGCTCGCCGTCCCGGCGCGCCACCGCCAGCGTCTTGAGTCCGGGGCCGCCTTCCTCGAGTCCGCCAAAGCCGATCGCGCCCGGATTCCCTGCGATCGCGCGCGCAGTGTCGTCGATCGATCCCTCGTGGACAGCGCTGTTCCACGCTCCGCCTGCCAGCACCATGACCTGCATCGACATCGCGTTCGGCGCGACGTGCGGCGGGATGTAGATCGTGATCGGACGGTCGGCCCACTCGCCGGTCAGGCCAAGCTGGCCCCACCGCGTGATACCCGGGTTCTGCCGCAGGATCGACGCCAGTTGCGCCAGCGTGACGCCGTTGAGCGGATTGTCCGGATGCACGAAGATCGCCTGGGCCGTGGTCCGTTGCGGCGTGTTGAAACCGCCACGCGCGACGCGGATTTCGAGTGGCGCCGCGTGACGGATTTGCATACAGGCAGCCCGTTCGTCCGGCCAGAGTTCGCGGCCCATCGGCGCCATCGCGGTGTCGCCCGCGAGCAGCGCGTGAAACCCGTTCAACGTGCCGAGGTGTTCCCATCGATCGCCCTTGCGCACGGCGGGCTGTACGTGCGTGAAGCCGTCGATCCACGTGTCCATCAGCGACTTCATCCCGTCGCTGCCGACGCTGTCGATCTCGCCGTGCAGGCCGGCCACGGGACGATAGACGGCCAGTTGCGCGTCAAGCGGCGGCAGGAAGCCGTCGAGCTTCGCGCGTTCACGCGCGGCCTGCGCGCCGGTGAGCGGCGCAAAGCGTTTCTGCGCGGCGACGATCGCCTGACCCTCGTCGCTCAGCGCAAACGCCACGAACGCCTTGACCTTGGGCGGCAGCGGCGCGCCGGGACGCCGGTTCACGGCGAGATAGGCCGCCTGCCCGTCGAGGCTCGCGACGCGAACGAACAGCGGCGACTTCATCATGTCGCCTGCGAACTGGTGCGCGTACGGCTGCAGTTCCGTCTGTAACGGCTCACGCGCGAGCGGTGCGATATCGGCGTCGCCGAACATGAGCGCGCCGAATGCGGTCGCACTGCCGGCGTGCCGCCAATGCGGCCCGCGATGGATCCCCGGCTGGCGTCGCTCGAAGGCGGCCAGCCACGCGTCGAGCAGCGGCCCCATCGCGTCGTCCCCGACGCTGCTGAGCGTTCCGCTCAGGTTCGGGAGCGATCGATAGGCCGGCAAGCCTGCAACGGTATCGGCCGCCTGCGCAATGCACGGCGGCATGAGTGCCAGACAGGCCGCAAGCAGGAGGCCGGCTCCGGTACGACGAGGACGCGCCGCGGGCGCGCATGCATCCTGCGAGCGCAATGGCCGGGACCAGCACGACAGGGGCGGCATCGATGACGATGCGCGCCGCAATGGAGAATCGAAAACAGGCACGGGGGTCTCCTGCCGGATGTGGAAAATGGCGCGCAGCGGGCCGGCTTCCGGTCAGGAACGCGGCCCCGCCATCGCGCCCGGAGAAGCTGCCCCGACGGTACGGCGGCACGCTGAAGCCAACCTGAATCGATGCTAAAAATTCGTTCATGCTCGGCAGGGGCGTTCCATGAACGGATTTTCAGAATGTCTTCAGATTGCGTTCATCCGGCGACACTATCGTTGGACGCATGGCATGGGCGTTGCGCCGTTCGCCGCATCTCGCGCAGGCCGGCGCGATCACCGCGTTTCAACTTTCGCGCCGCCTGCCTCAAAATGGAGCGGCAGTGGAATCACGCGCGCTTTGAACAAAGGAGGAGACATCTCGTGAATCGAAACCAACCCCGTTGCGGGACGAACCGGCGCATGCCGCGCCGCCGTTCGGCTCGCCTGATCATTGCCACTGCCGCGGCGTCGGTCTGGGCGGTGGGCGCCGCGGGTGCCGACACCCCATCCACGCCGATGGTCGAGTGGGTTGTGCCCGCGCTCAAGACGGTGGCGCCGCAAACCAAGGAACAAGCCGATGATGGGATGAAGGTCGGACGCGCGCTGGCCGAGCCGGAAATCCTGCAGCCGCGCCTCGACGCGGCCCTGCCCGACTACCAGCCCCGCACCGACCTCAAGCTCGCCGGCACGTTCAGGGGCGCGGCTTCCGACGTGCTGCCGTCGCTCGTCAACCGCTGGATCGAAGGCTTCAGGCAGTATTACCCGAACGTCGACATCCGCATTTCCCCACCGTACGCGGGCAGCCTCGGCGCGAAGGAGCTGGTCAAGGAGAAGCTCGACTTCGTGTTCGTCTCGCGCGAGCTCAAGCCGGACGACGTCACCGACTTCAAGGCGAAGTTCGGCTACGGCCCGCTCAGCGTACCGATTTCCGGGGGCTCGTACCGGCATTTCGGCTTCCTGGACGCGATCGGCTTCTTCGTCAACAAGGACAACCCGCTGGAAAAGCTCAGCTACGACCAGATCGACGCGCTCTACTCGCGCACGCACCTGCGCGGCGGCAAGCCGATCAAGACCTGGGGCGACCTCGGTCTCACCGGGGAATGGGCGGACAAGCCGGTGCACGTCTACGCGATCACGCCGTGGAACGGGTTCGAGGAGTTCATCCGGCAACGCGTGCTGAGCGCCAACGGTCAACGCGGCGAGTGGCGCGACGACATCCATTACGACAAGCTCGTGTTCCCGCTCGCGAAAGACGTGGCCGACGATCGCTACGGCATCGGATTCTCGGGCATCGCCTATATCGACGCGCCCGTGAAGATGCTGCCGCTTGCCGCATCGGACAACGGTCCGTACGTCGCGCCGACGTACGAGAACGTCGCGCTGGCGACCTATCCGCTGAGCCGGCTGATCTATTTCAACACCAACAAGGCGCCCGGCAAGCCGCTCGATCCGGCCATCGCCGAGTTCCTCCGCTACGTGCTGAGCAAGCAGGGCCAGCAAGCCGTGATCGATCACGCGATGTACGTGCCGCTGCGCGCGCAGCAAGCGGATAGCTCGCGCGCGATGCTCGCCAACTGACCACGCGCCGCTCGTCTCCCCCTCGCCGGCCCGGCGCCGCGTGCCGGTCCCGCGCATTCCCGCCGGGCGGCGCCGATTCCTGGAGTGTCCACATGCACCGACCCATCCGCGCCGCCACGGCGGCGCTTTTGCTCGCCTCGGCCGCGTCTGCACACGCCGCCACGACCGCCGCGCCCTACGCGCAGCAACTCGTCGATGCCACGCTGGCCGCGCATCCCGAGCTGACGATCCTCGCGCTGCACGTCACCCCGCCGACAGGAAGCGACAACGTCATCATCGCGTCGAACATCGGCCGTATCGGCAAGTCCGCCGATGCCGACGACCTGGCCGTGCTCGACAGCGGCCAGCCCCGCGTCGAGGTGACGAAAACCGGCGATCTGTCGGTCGAGCTGCCGATGCGCGACGCCAACGGCAAGACGATCGGCGTTATCGGCTCGACATTCCGCTACGCGCCGGGCGTCGATCGCAACATGATCGTGCGCCGGGCCGAGCAGGTGCGCGACGAGCTGGCCGGAAGCACGCCATCGCTCGCGGCGCTGTTTCAACCCAGGCACTGACTGGCGTCGTCTGTCTGAAAATCTATTAAGGATACCTTCAGGTCGGGTTCAGCTTCATGGCCCACCATCGTGGCAAGGCGAAAGCATCGCCGATGCACGACGCGCGTCGGCCGGGCCGACCCACCCCGATACGCAGCACGCAACGAATCGTCCCGCCGAGGGCGAACTCACGAGTACCTCTTCAATCAGGAGACGCACATGAAACAGACGCAGAGGGTTGGCGGGTTGCGCAGGTCTGCGGCGGCATCGGCCGCGGCAGTGATCGGCATCGCGGCGCTGGGCGCGCTGACGTCGCCGCCGGCATTCGCCCTGAAGTACGCGGCCGTCGAGCATCATCTCAAGGTCGACCCGTCGATACCGATCTGGCATCCGGGCGAAGTACAGTCCGTGCCGGAGGAAGACCTGCGTCTCGTCGGCGCTGACGTAATGGATGAAATCACGCTGGGGTGGATCAAGATGTATCGCAAGGCCTATCCGCGCCTGAGCGTCACCATGGAAGCCAAGGCGTCCGGTGCCGGCGGCCCGGCGCTGACCAACGGCACGGCGGACCTGGCGCCGGTCGGGCGCGAATTGCTGCCGGCCGAGGAGCAAGCCTTCGTCGACAAGTTCGGCTACAAGCCGTTCGCCATTCGCGTCGCGACAGGCAGTGTCGGGTCGCTCGGCAAGACGGCGACGTCGGTCGTGCTGGTCGACAAGGACAATCCGATCAAGGGATTGACGATGGCCCAGCTCGACGCGATCTATTCGAAGACGCGCAATCGCGGCCACGCCGAGATCACCACGTGGGGCGACGTGGGGCTCGGCGGCGAATGGGCCGACCGGCCGATTCACCTCTACGGCCTCAAGCCGGTCAACGGCATCGAATACTTCCTGAAGCTGAACCTGCTGGAAGGCGGCGAATACAAGGACAACATCCAGTTCGTCAAGGGCAAGGGCTTCACGCATGCGTTCACGGTGGCCGCCGAGGACATGGCGACGCATCCGGGCGGGCTCACGTACGCACTGCTGGCCAACGTCACGCCGAACGTGAAGGTCGTGCCGCTGGCAGCCAGCGAAGGCGGACCGTTCCTCGCGCCGACACTGCAGAACGTGTACACGCACAAGTATCCGCTCTCGCGCTATGTGTACATCTTCGTCAACAAGAAGCCCGGCGAGCCGCTGCAGCCGAAGATCAAGGAATTCCTGAAACTGGTATTGAGCCGCGAGGGACAGGACGTGGTCGCGAAAGAAGGCGTCTATATCCCGTTGACACCGGCCGTCGTTAAGGAAGAGCTGGCGAAGCTCGATCAGGCGGAGTGACCATGCGACGCGCGAACGCGCAACCGGCGCCAGTCGCCGTGACGGCAACGGTCGTTGCGACGGCCTCCCAATTTCAGGCTGAATTTGCGTTCAGATCGCGTTAACGCTCGTTCAAGGTGGCGAGCCTACACTCGACTCGCACCTGCTTCCATGACGCCCATCGGGCAAAGAGAGGAGACACATGAAGATCCTGACCAAGACCCTGCTCGCCGCGACGCTCGGCCTCCTGTCGGCTTCCGCGCTGTATGCGGTTGACACCGCAGTCGCCGCGCCCGAGCCGCACGCCAGGAACTGGACGCCGCCGAGCGCGAAGATCTTTGCTCAGAAACTGTCCGAGCAAATCATGCAACAGCATCCCGAGTTACTCAGCGTGACTTTGCACGGCGTTCCTCCGGGTATGCAGGATGCCTACACGATGTTCGCCGGTTCCTACCTCGAACGCATCGGCAATGCCGACGATCCGGACGACATCGACATCTCGAAAAAGGGCATCACGATCGTCGACCCGCGCTGGCATCGTCCCAATGACACGGTCAAGAAGTTCGTGATGATGCTGCCGCTGCGCGACGCGAGCGGCCAGAACGTCGGCGAGATCGTGCTCGCGTACAAGAACGACGGCGCCAATGCAAAGGGCGAGACCGCCTTCTTCCTCGCATCGACGGGCCTGCGTGACGCGTTGCAGAAGCAGATCCCGAGCTACGCCGCGTTGTTCGAGCCCGCGAAGTAGCCGCGCGCACGGCCCGCCGTTCACTTGCAATGCCTCGTCCCCGGCGCGCCGGGGACGAGGCTGTATTCAACGAGCCATCCCCATTCAGGAGTCTGACCATGCGTTTGCGAATTTCCGCGATCGTATCTCTGACGACGCTCGCGGCCCTGTGTGCGACGCTGCCGCACACTGCCTACGCGGCGGCGCCCTCGGTCGATGCAGCCAGCCCGGCGGGCGCACCTCTGCGGCTGATCGGCAGCACGGCGCTGCCGGACTACAAAGGCGATTTCGACCACTTCGCCGCCGACGTTGACGGCGGGCGGCTGTTCCTCGCCGGAGAAGACGGCGCCACGCTCGAAGTATTCGATCTCGGCAGCGGCAAGCATCTGCGCACGGTCAAGGGTTTCGACCAGCCCCACGCCATCTTGTACCTGCCGGACCTGAACCGTCTGATCGTCACCGACAGCGGCGCCGGCATGACGCGCATCGTCGACGGAACGAGCTATCGCGTCATCGGTTCGATCCAGCTCACCGTCGGTGCGGACTCGATGCGCTACGACCCGTCGCGCCGTCACATGTACATTGTCACGGGCGGCAAAAACGCCGAGCCGAAGATGACGCAGACGATCGTCTCGGAGGTCGATCCGCGCACGGGCAGCCACGTCGGCGACGTGCATTTCGACACCGACTTTACCGAAGCGATGGCGGCCGAGCAGCGCGGCCACCATCTCTTCGTCAACGTGACGGGCAAGAGCACGCTTGCCGTCGTCGACAAGGCAACGCGCCAGGTGATTGCGAACTGGCCTATCCATGGCGCGGAACTGAATGCGCCGATGGCATTCGACGAGACCCATCGACGCCTGTTTGTCGGCACGCGCAAGCCGTTCAAGCTGCTTGTGCTCAATGCCGCGAACGGCAACACGATCGCGACGTTCGACGCGCCCCAGCGCACGAACGAAGTGATCTTCGACGAAGTCAACCAACGCATCTACATGGCCGGCGACGACTATCTTGGCGTGATCCAGCAGAAGGATCCCGGCCATTACGAGGAAATCGCACGCGTGCCGACGGCCAAGGGCGCCAAGACGGCGCTTCTGGTGCCTGCACGCCACTGCCTGTATGTCGCGGTCTCGCCTGGCGAATCAGGCGCTGGCGGAAGGCTGCTGCGCTTCGATGTGTTGCCGGGCACTGGCGTGAAGACGCCTGCCGGAATGTAAGTGCTTGCCACAGCTCGTCTAAATCCCAGGGCTCCACATCCGCGGGTGAAACCACTATTGCGTAGCTGACTGTTTCTTGGCGCGGCAGGGACCTGAGAAACGCACTCGGACACTGTGCGGATGCTCGCGGTGCTGCTGTGGTTGTCGTTCTTTTTCGGGATGTATAACGGCGCGATGGTCGCGGCTCTGACTGAAGTCATGCCGGTCAACGTGCGCGTCGCTGGTTTCTCGCTCGCTTTCAGCCTTGCAACCGCCGTCTTTGGCGGATTTACTCCCGCCGTGTCGACCTGTCTCATTCAAGTGACCGGCGACAAGGCGGCGCCCGGTTATTGGTTGAGTTTCGCGGCCGTATGTGGCCTCGTTGCGACGCTTGTGCTCTATCGACGAGGCGGTGCAGCGGAGCGATCGGCGACCGTCGCCTGACGGGTCGCGCAAGGCACGCATCTCGTCGCGTGGCCCGCAGAGCGGCCGGACCAAAATGCCTATGCGCCCCGCGCCGAATGATTCGGTTCCAACAGCCTTTGCTCGCGGATCGCCGCGTCCCGGCGAACCGGCATCTCACGACTGGGTTCACCGCTGTCCGCCCGCAACGTGCTGTTTTGTAAGCAGGCGAAGTGCATTGCTTAAACTTCAGGAGACATTTCCATGCAAATCACCGGTATGTTGCACGGCGCGCGCCTGCTGCAATTCGTCGGATTTCCGGCCAGCGAAATCCTCGGCCCGGGCGCCAGCGAAGAGGAAGTCAAGGCGCTGATCGACCGTCATCGCCAGATCTTCATCAAGCCCGTCTTCAAGGGCGGAGTCGGCAAGAAAGGCAAGGCAGGTTTGCTTGGCCGCGCGACCGACCTGAAGACCGCGCTCGCGGAAAAGGAGCGGCTCTACTTCGCCGGGCATGCCGTCGGCCACATCAAGGCGAAGGCGAATGGCGTCACGTTCGAAGCCGGTGTGCCGGCCACGCACGAAGTCTACTTCTCGATCACGGATTCCACCCGTTTTCGCGCACCGACCATGACGCTCTCGCACATGGGCGGCATGGACATCGAAGAGGTCGACCCGAAGCAGGTGGCGATGGTGCCATTCGATGCGCTGACCGGGCTGAAGGCGTTCGTCGTAGCGAATGCACTGAGCGAGATCGGCGCGCCGAAGGAGATCATTTCGCCGCTCGTGCAGCAGTTGCCGAAACTCTGGGAACTCTTTCACGACTTCGGCATGACGACGCTCGAGTTGAACCCGATCCGCATGCGCGAGGACAAGAACGGACGACTCACACCCGTCGCCTGCGACTTCAAGTGCGGCTTCGATCGCGACGATCCGCGCTGGGCGCGGCTTGGCCTGCCGCCTCATCTGTTCGCCGCCGATTACTCGGATTTTGAGCAGGAGATCAACCAGCTTCGCACCCATCAGGGCCAGAGCGATGTGTACGTCATCAACGAGAAGGGAACGATCCTCGCCCCGACCTTCGGCGGCGGCGCCAACTCGCTCGTCACCGAAATGCTGGGCGACGCCGCGATCATCTCGTCGGATTTCGGCGGCAATCCGCCTTACGCGAAGATGAAGGAAGTGGCGCGCATCTGTTTCAGGCACTGGCTCGAACAGGCGAACGTGCTCTTCATCATTGGCGGCAAGTCCAATAACACGGACATCTACGAGACGCTGCGCGCGATGGCCGACGCTCTGCGCGAGCACTTCAGCGAGCACGGAGCGACACCGCTTTATGTCGTGCTGGGCCGGGGAGGTCCGAACCTCGTGCGCGGCATGTCGGCGCTGAGGGACACATGCGACTCGCTGGGCCTGCCCTACCGGCTGTTCGGCTTCGACTCTGACATCAGCGAAGTGATCCAGTACGCACGCCAGGCGGACGCCTGGATGCGCGCCGGCGGCCGCACCGGGATCGCAGCAAGGATTGGCGCGTCACCGAGGCAAACCGGAACGGCTCATGCCTGAGGAGATCGACATGTACAAGCAAGGCAGCAATACGTTCAGGTACTTCGTTGGCGTCAACTCACTCGCACAGATCGCCACGCGCGAGGATCGCGTGTGCGTGCTCAACATCCTGGGCGGTGAATCGTCGGACGTGACGCCCGTGAGTCACGCATTCTCGGGCGGTAACGTCGTATTCGGCACCGCGCCGGGCAAGGGCGGGCAAGTGCTCGCGACGCCGGCCGGCGATATCCCCGTGTACAACAACGTCCGTGAGGGGCTGCAGGCGGGACACCGGTTCAACTGCGGCGTCGTTTACCTGCCGCCGTCCGCGGCCCGCGACGGCGTCGCTGAACTGATTCGCGTGAATCCCGAGTTGCGGAAGATTTTCATCATCACCGAGAAGATCGCGGTCCACGACGCCCGCGAAATCCGCGCGATGGGCCAGCAGGCGGGCATCGACATCTTCGGCGCGAACGGCCTCGGCGTCGCCGATTCGTGGAATCGCGTGAGGATCGGCGGAGCGCTCGGCGGCGACAATCCTGACGATTCGTTGCGCAAGGGCTCGATCGCGATCTTCTCCAACTCCGGTGGCTTCAGCACGACGATTGCGCAATACCTGCGCATGGGTGGCTGGGGCACGTCGACGGTCATCTCGAGCGGCAAGGACGTCTACATCCACTATGCCGCGCCGGAATTCGCGTTCGCACTCGCCAACGATGCGCGCAGCAAGGCTGCGGTGCTTTACTGCGAACCGGGTGGCTACTACGAGGCCGATGCGGTCTTCACGAAGCCAGTCGTCGCGTGCGTCGTGGGACGGTGGAAGAGCCGCCTCACGCGGGCAGTCGGCCACGCCGGCGCGATGGCCGGCGGCAACGACGATGCGCAAGCCAAGGAACGCTGGTTCATGCAGAAGTTCGGCGTCGAGCGCCTCTTCACGCCGGATGATCCATGCTGCTCGACGAAGGGTGCCGTGGTGACGAACATCGCGCACATCCCGGCCGCGCTGAGCGCCGTGATGCGCGCCAACGCGACGATGCCCGATTTCGAGCCGGAGGGCAGTCTCGCCCTCAAGCCGTGGTTTGGCTCCGATCAGGGCATCGCGCTGCCGGACGGCCTCGCGATTCCGGTCGTGGAAGCTGTTGCGCCGTATAACGAGCAGGTCCATCAGGTCAATCGACAGATCGGCGTAATCGCTCCGCGCCAGACGCTCAAGGACGCTTCGGGCGCGTCGCAGATGGACGCGAAGACACAGGTGAGCAGCCTGCACGGCGCGTCGATGCTCGACGCGGCGACGCATTCGCTCGAAGCGAACGTCAGCCTTGCCCTGCTTCACGAGTTCGGCGGAGAAAACGACGAGAAGCTCGTCGATGTGGCGATCGCTGCGTCCGTCAATCTGCACGGAACGCCGGAACTCGCGGCAGCGCAAGCCGCACGCGAGGCCGGCAATGCACCCAACGCCATTCTGGCCGCCGCGGCCTCGATCATCGGGCCGAATCGTCAGCGCGCGGCGCGGGATGCCGCGAAATGGATGATCGAACGCTTCTCGGCAGCGGGCCTTACGAGTGCGCTCGACGAGAACTTTGACATCGCCCGGATCGACGTAAGCGGCTGCGAGCCGCTCTTTACCGACACGCGCGATCTGCGCGCCGAAGCGATGCTCGCGGGACTCGCCGAGCGCGGCGCGAAATCGGCGTTCGTCCGCTGGCTGACGTCGCAGCCCGCTCACCCGACCGGCGACGCGGTGCTGGCCGCGATCACGACGACGCTGGCGTGGGGCCCGCTCATGCGCAAGCGCATCTCGCGCGTGACCGCCGAAAGCCTGCCCTGGTGGAGCATGCTGTTCGGGACGCTGATCGGTGCATCGGCCGATGCGTCGCGGCATGGCCCGGACGGTTTCTGCGGCTTCTCCACCGACGAATTGCTGAACGAGCGCAGTCTCACCGAAATCGGCTTCGCCGCGCTGCTCAACCGGAAGCCGGGTCCGGACGACCTGTTCGCCTTCAAAACGCTCGTCGGCCTGCTGCTCACCAACGGTCCGGGCGCGATCTCCGCGCAGGGGGCGAAAGGCGCGGTATCCGCCGACGGTCCGGAAAGCCCCGAGCGCGTGCAGCTCAACAAGGCGCTGGTCGGCTTTCTCTCGCATACCGGCTACACGCATGGCGGGAACGGGTACGAGGGTATCGCGTTCCTGATCGAAGCGTTCAGGGACAGCGGTCTTGCCGATCCGTCCGACCCCGCGCACGGCGTGGACCTGCGCTCGCTGGCCGAGCGCTCGGTTGAGCGCTATGCGCAGTACAAGGCCCGACAGAAGCATGCCGGCAGCCTCGATATCGCGAAGCTGCCGGGCGTGAACCATCCCGTCTTCAAGGACAGACCGGTCAACCACGACCCGCGCGAAGTGTTCATCGCGGAACTGTGCGGGAAGCGTGGGGAATACAACGTGTTCCATGCGTACTACCGCGAGCTGGTGCAGGCGTTGTTCGACGCAGGTGTCTCGCGCAACGTCTATTGCGTCAATGTCGATGCCGTGATCGCGGCGCTGCTGCTGAAGATGCTGTGGCAGCCGCTGCGACGCGGTGAATTGAGCGAGTCCGATCTGGAGACCGCCGCGTTCACGATCTTCCTTTATCCGCGCATGCTCGGCTGCGCGGCGGAAATCGACGATCACCTCAACCGCGGACGCAACATGGACACCCGAACGCCCGCGTCCCAGTGCCGCTTCGTGGCCTGAGCGCGAGTCTTACCGGCGCGGGGCAAGGCAACCACGTGGCTGCTGTGCTTTAGGGCAGTTGCGGGCTTTCGCCCGCGTCCATTGATAACCAGCGGACATCGATCGTTCCGAAGACGACTTTCGCTCGAAATGCCACAGGCGGATTGCGTGCTCGAGCTTGTCCATGGGGCGGCTCAGAGCCGACCACAAGATCTTGACCGCATCGGTAGCCTTCCGGAAGCCACCCAACTATACGACGGCTCGAAACGCCTGCAAATCATTCAGGTCGAAGTTGACGCCCACAGGCCATCCTCTGCGTAGTACAGCGGCTGTTGTGCATGATCCTGGCCAAAGTGGCCATCGGGACCGACGTTGGAGAGCGCCGACAATTGCTGCTGGACCGAATTGCGAACGTCCGTATTCGGCGCCTGTCGTCCACTTTCGCCACTGGCACGAGACATTCACCAATGCTGATTTCACGTCGGACGCAGGCTATGAAGCGGCTGCGCGGCGATGACACCCATCATCCTCGGTAGCAATCCTTCGCAGCGCACTTCCCGCCGAATTCCAGATTGCGCGCTCTGGCGTGTGACGGTTAGGGTGAGCGTGTGCATGGGGCGCCAATCCGAGCGTTTTTTCGCGCAAGGCTCTATGTAACAAAAAACAGTACGCGGAGCAGAAACTTAGGCCCGCCGAGAACCTTACGGAGCGAGGTCAATGCACCGGCAGGTTATCGATCATCGGCTATCCGCAATATGACGTTGGGTACGTTGGGCGGGTTTGAACAGGCTGATCTCGCAACCAACGTTCGTGTCGTGGAACGCCAGCATCATGCCGTGCATGCCGGCTACGGCGGTGGCAAGACTGAGCCCCAGGCCGCTGCCGGGCGTATGACGGCTCGCCTCTCCACGATAAAAACGGCGCAGGACGGCATCGCGCTCGGTCGGTGCGATGCCTGGTCCATCGTCCTTGACCGTCACGCCGGCCCCTCTTGTGTCATGCCACAGCGTGATACGCACGGCTCCGCCATGCGGTGCGAACTTGACGGCATTCTCCACCAGATTCGCCAGTGCCTCGAACAGCAGATTCGGATCGCCCTGGATCTCCAGCGGCCCGGACACGGTGCGCTGCAGTTCGAATGCAATCTGCTTGTCTTCGGCGGTCGGCTCGTAGAATTCGAACACGTCGTCGGCCACCGCGGCCAGATCGACGCTGGTGAAGCCGGCGCGGCGCACGCCGCTTTCGATTTCCGAAATGCGCAGCAGTGCGTTGAAAGTGCGTAGCAGGCCGCTGGTTTCCACGATGGTTTCATCAATGGCCGCGCGATACTCTGCCTCGGTTCTGGCGCGCCGTTGGGCACGTTCGAGTCCGCCGAGCACCCGCGTGAGCGGCGTGCGCAGATCGTGCGCAATCGCATCGCACACGCCTTTGACCTCGTTCATCAGGCGCTCGATTTCGTCGAGCATCCCGTTCACGACGCCGACCAGGCGATCCACGTCGTCGCGTTTCGAATGCACCGGCAAACGCCTGCCGAGATTGCCGGCGACGATTTCCTCGATCGACGCGGTCACCGCATCGAGCCGCCGCATCGCCGAAATGCCAATCAGCGTCGCCCCGATCAGGCCGATCACGAGCGTGATCATCGCGGTGGAGAGCAGCGCATGCAGCAGTTCGTCGTCGAAGTGATCGAGCTCGAGGGTGTTCTGGCATTGCAAAGCGATGCGGTTATCGGGCACGTGCGCGGCGATGCATCGGCCAGGCGGGTGGCCCGGCAGATTTGCGAGACGCATCGAAAACGGCTTGCCAAAGACGGGGATGGCCGGCAGATCGCCCGGATAGCCGCCGGCAAGATGTTTGCCGCTGGCTTCGAACAGGCCGAACGGGCGCTGGCGGCGCGGATCGAACTGGTTCTGATGTTCGAATCGCGCGACCAGTTCGTCCGGCGCTTCGTGTTTCAATTGTGCGTGCTCGCGAATCAGCCAGTCGTCGATGCGCTCCTGTTCGAAGCCGGTGATCTCGCGGTACAGGTAACCGAACAGCAGCATCGCGATCACGCCGAACAGCACCAGGAACAGCGTGGCGAGGCGAAAGCCGGTGGTGCGGTGCAGTTCAGTCAGGCGCATGTAGCATGTACCCCGAACCGCGCACGGTATCGATCATCGGAGCCGTCCCGTCCGGGTCGAGCTTCTTCCTGAGACGGCTGATGTGCACGTCGATCACGTTGGTCCGCTCGTCGAGCCGGTAGTCCCATACCGCTTCGAACAGCATGGTGCGGCTCACCACCTGGCCCTGGTGCTGCATCAGGTATTCGAGCAGCCGGTACTCGCGCGGCAGCAGCGGTACCGGGCGGCCGGCGCAGGTCACTTCGCGTTTGAGCGGGTCCAGACGCAACGGGCCGACCTGGTACTCCTGCACAGCGGGCGCCGCCTCACGACGGCGCATCAACGCATCGAGCCGCGCGGTCAGTTCGATGAACTCGAACGGCTTGGTCAGATAGTCGTCGCCGCCGGCGCGCAAACCGCGCACACGTTCGTCGACCGCGGACAGCGCGCTCAGGATCAGCACCGGCGTGAGCACGCCGGCGCTGCGCAACGCCGACAGCATGCCGAGCCCTTCGAGGCCGCCCGGCAACATGCGATCGAGTACGATGGCGTCGTAACTGTTGGCGACCGCGAGCATCAAACCGTCGCGGCCGGTGCTCGCGGTTTCGACGCGGCAGCCGTGATCGGTGAGCGCTTCAACTATCTCTGCGAGAGTCTGCTCGTCGTCCTCGACGACCAATACGTTCGACATGCCTTTTTCCAGAAATGAGCGAGCGTCGAACCTGCGCTAGCCGGCCGATTTACACTAGGCTCGTACCTATGATGTCAGCAGTATGCCGCGCGAAGCTGCACAGGCGTTTCGCGCCAACATGAAAAAATTTTAATGTAAGCCCCTTAACGTAAGCCGCAGCGTATGCGAATCCTGCTGATCGAAGACGATACGCGCGCCAGCCAATTCCTGGCGCGTGGCCTGAGCGAGAGCGGTCTGATTGTCGACACGGTGGCCGACGGCGCGACCGGGCTCGCCTATGCGCGCGAGGGCATCTACGACGTGATTGTGACTGATCGGCGCTTGCCGGCGCTCGACGGCCTGGCTCTCGTCCAGCAGTTGCGCGCCGGCGGGGATACGACGCCGGTGCTGATGCTGTCGGCGGTCGGCGGCCTGAACGAACGCGTGGAGGCGATTCGCGCAGGCTGCGACGACTATCTCGTGAAGCCATATGCGTTCGTCGAAGCGCTGGCCAGAATCGAGGCGCTGGCGCGGCGCGCCGATCGCAGCAGGATGAGCGAGCGGCTCGAATGCGCGGATCTGGTACTCGACACGCGGGCGCGGACCGCAAACCGCGGCGGTCGTGATCTGCGCCTGCAGCACCGCGAATTCCTTTTGCTCGAATGTTTGGTGCGCCGCGAGGGGCAGGTCGTGACACGCAGCATGCTGCTCGAGGCGGCCTGGAATTACGATTTCGAGCCGCGCGGCAACATCATCGATATGCACATGCATCGGCTGCGGGCAAAGGTGGACCGCGACTTCCCGCTGGCGCTGATTCATACCGTGGTCGGCGCGGGATACGTGCTGAACCCGGCGCCCTGACACGCGCGGAACGCCCTGCAAGCCCCGGCTCGGCGCGCCGACGCGGCATGTTGCGCCGCATTAAATTTTTTTAATTAATGGGCGAAAGCGCCGACAGGACCCGCTGGCTAATCTGGCGACACTTCTAGTTGCCGGAGCGTTCTCCAATGTCAGGACTGTCCCGTTGGGCGCCGCTTTCGCGCGCCGTCAGTCCAGCTGCGCGCGTATCGTGCCTGCGCGCCGCCGTATGTGCGCTCGGCCTCGCGGTGCTCGCCGGCTGCTCGCTTGTGCCTGCCTATCAACGGCCGGGCGCGCCGCTGGCGCAATCCTTCGACGGCGCGGCCGGTGGCTCGCTCGCCGCTACCGTGCCAGTCAGAAGCGGCTGGTGGCGCGAGTATCACGACCCCGCGCTCGACGCGCTGATCGATCGCAGCCTGCGCAACAACTTCACGCTGGCGTCAGCGATTGCGAGCGTCGAACAGGCGCGCGGCAACGCCGAGCGAGCCGGCGCACCGCAGTATCCGTCGCTATCGCTCGGCGCCAGCTTCGATCGCAGTCATCAGGGGCGCGGTTCGACCACGAAGACCCAGAGCCTGTTCGCCGAAGCCAGTTACGAGGTGGACTTCTGGGGCTTCAACGCCGCCAACGCCGGCGCCGCCGACCTGCTCGCGCGCGCCTCCGGGTTCGATCGCGATACGGTGGCGCTGACGCTGACCGCGTCGGTCACCGACACGTATTTTCAGGTGCAGAGTCTGCGCCGCCGGCTCGCGATTGCGCGTTCCATTTCCGACGACGCCGCGCACATTCTGCAACTGCTGATCGCACAACAGCAGGCGGGCGTAGCGACCGAATTGCAGGTGCAGCAGCAGCGCAACGCGCTCGCCACCTTCCAGGCGGCCGTGCCGGCGCTGCAACAGCAGCTCGATACCAACATCCATGCGCTTGCGGTGCTGACAGGCACCGCGCCTGAACAATTCACGGTCAGCGATGCCGCGCTCGCCGACATCCCGATTCCCCAACCGCGCCCGAATCTGCCCGCGAGCCTGCTGGAAACGCGCCCCGACATCCGTTCGAAGGAAGCGCAGTTGCAGTCGGCGAATCAGAGTGTCGGCGCGGCGCGCGCGGCCTTTCTGCCGAACATCGTACTGACCGCGGACGGCGGGCTGAGCAGCAAGTCGCTGTCGCATTTCCTGTCGAGCCCGTTCGCCAGTCTCGCCACCTCGCTGGCGGCGCCAATCTTCGACGGCGGCGCGCTGCGTGGCCAGTTGCACGCGAGCCAGGCGGCCGAAGCGAAGGGCGTCGCGGATTACCGGCAAGCCGTCATAACCGCGCTGCAGGACGTGGAGGACTCGCTCACGGCGGCGCAACAGCAGCAGCTCGCGGAAGTCGCTGACCAGAACGCCGCCGACGCCGCCCGCAAAGCCGCTACGCTCGCGCAAGCCCAGTACAAGCTCGGCACCGTCGACTTTCTGACCGTGCTCGACGCGCAACGCACGCTGTATCAGTCCGAAGACACGCTGGTGCAGGCACGGCTCGCGCGCCTGCAAGCGTCCGTGAGCCTGTTTCGCGCGTTCGGCGGCGGCTTCGGCGTGACCGACGATAGCGATAGCAGCACCGCCTCCACCTCTACGTCATCCCGCTCATGAAATCTGCACACCTTCCGAACCACGAGGCGCCCCGCGGACGCGGCCGCGCGCCGCTCATCCTGGCATTTGCCGTCGTTGTCGCGATGTTGGCGGTGTGGTTCTGGCCGCGGCACCCGGCGGTCAAGGCGGCGACCGCCGTGCCGGTCAACGCCGGTCATCCGGTGAGCCGCGACTTTCCGATTCGCGTCGCCGCGGTGGGCACGGTGCTCGCGCTCAATACCGTGGACGTCAAAGTACGTGTCGACGGGCAATTGCAGCGCGTCGCCTTCACTGAAGGACAGGACGTCAAAGCCGGCCAGTTGCTGGCGCAACTCGATCAGGGACCGCTCACTGCCCAGTTGCATCAAGCGGAAGCGGCGCAGCGCAAAGACCAGGCATCGCTCGATAACGCGCGCCTCGATCTCGCACGCTACTCGAAGCTGGTCGGCATCGGCGCGGCGACGACTCAGGCGGTGGACACCGCGAAAGCGCAAGTCGAAGCGCTCTCCGCGACGGTCGCTGCGGACGCCGCGCTGGTGCAAAGCGACCGGCTGCAATTGAGCTTCACCACGTTGAGCGCGCCGTTCACCGGACGCGTCGGCGCACGCGAGGCCGATATCGGCGCGATAGTCCATCCGACCGACACCACCGGCATCGTCACCGTCACGCAGATGGAGCCGATCACCGTGCTGTTCTCCGTGCCGCAGGACGTGCTGCCTGAACTGCTCGCGAATCAGGCGAAAGCGCCGCTGGCGGTGAACGTGACCACGCGTTCCGGCAGCACGCCGCTCGCCGACGGTACGCTGGTGTTCATCGACAGTACGGTCGATCCTACGACCGGCCAGATCAGGCTCAAGGCTTCGTTCACCAACCAGGACCGCAAGCTGTGGCCCGGCGAGCTGGTGAATGCGCGCGTGCTGGTGCGCACCGATACGCAGCGGCTCGCGGTGCCGAGCCGCGCGGTGGTGAACTCGCAGAACGGCACGCAGCTCTATTTGATCGCCGCGAACGGCACCGCGCAGATGCGCCCGGTGCAAACCGGTATCACCGTCGATGGCATGACGGAGATACGCAGTGGCATCGCGCCCGCGGATCTCGTCGTGTTCGATGGCCAAAGCCGCTTGAACCCGGGCGTGCATGTGACGGCGACCACGGTTCCCGCCAGTTCCGAAGCGCCGCCCAACGCGAATCTGGCAGGCAGCCAGACTGATCAGGATATTCCGTCATGAGCCTCATGGAACTGTTCATCAAGCGGCGCATCGCGACGAGTTTTCTGGCGATCGCAGTGCTGCTGGTCGGCGCGGTGGCGTATTTTCTGCTGCCGGTCGCGCCGCTGCCGCAGGTCGATTTTCCGACCATTCAGATTGTCGCCAAGTTGCCCGGCGCGAGCGCGGAAACCATGGCGACCTCGGTGGCGACACCACTGGAGCGGCAACTTTCGCTGATTGCGGGCGTGACGCAGATGACGTCGTCGAGCTCGCTCGGCAACACCAGCATTGCCGTGCAATTCGATCTCTCGCGCGACATCAATGGCGCGGCGCAGGATGTGCAGACGGCGATCAACGCAGCCGGCGGCACGTTGCCGAAGAACCTGCCGAACCCGCCGACCTATCAGAAAGTCAATCCGGCCGACTTCACGTTGCTGTCACTGGCGCTGACGTCGCCCTCGCTCACGCTCACGCAACTCGACAGCTACGCCGAAGACTATCTCGCGCAACAGATCTCGCAGATGCCCGGCGTCGGTCTCGTTGATTTCCACGGCCAGCAGCGGCCCGCAGTGCGTATTCAGCTCGACCCCGACAAGCTCACCGCGCGTGGCCTGACGCTGGAAGACGTGCGCTCGATCGTCGGCGTGCAGACGGTCAATGCACCGAAGGGCAGCCTGAACGGACCGGATCGCTCGGTGATCTTCAACGCGACCGACCAGATCACGACCGCCTCGCAGTATCGCGATCTGGTGGTCGCGTACAAGAATGGCGCGCCGATTCGCGTGTCCGATCTCGGCACCGTGTTGAACGCCGCTGAGGACAACCAGCAGGCCGCATGGCTTCAGCACGAACGCGCGATCATCCTCGATGTTCACAAGCAGCCCGGCTATAACGTCGTGCAGACGATCGCCAACATCACGGCGAAGCTGCCCGCGCTCGAAGCGATGCTGCCCGCGGCCGCGCATTTGCATGTGGTGGGCGATCGCACGCAAACCATCAACGCGTCGGTGCACGACGTGCAGTTCACGCTGATGCTGACGATCGCGCTCGTCGTCATGGTGATCTTCTCGTTCCTGCGCAACGTATGGGCGACCATCATTCCGAGCCTGACGATTCCGCTGTCGCTGGTCGCCACGTTCGGCGTCATGTATCTGCTCGGCTATAGCCTCGACAATCTGTCGCTGATGGGCTTGACCATCGCGGTAGGCTTCGTGGTGGACGATGCGATCGTCGTGATCGAAAACGTCATGCGGCATATCGAAGACGGCGTGCCGAGAATGAAGGCAGCCTTGCTTGGCGCGATGGAAGTGCGCTTCACGATCATTTCGATGACCATCTCGCTGATCGCCGTGTTCATCCCGATCCTGCTGATGGGCGGCATCGTCGGCCGGCTGTTCCGCGAATTCGCAGTGACGGTGAGCGCCGCGATAGTGATGTCGGCGCTGGTATCGCTGACCGTCACGCCGATGCTGTGCGGCTGGCTGATCCGTTTGCCTGAGCCGGATGGCGGCGGCCGGATGCGCAGGCTCGAAGCATGGCTCGAAGCCGTCTTTAGCGCAGTAGAGCGGCGCTACGAGCGCGGCCTCGATTGGGTGCTGGACCGCCAGAAGCTGATGCTGGCTGTCACGGTGGCGACGATCGTCGCCACCGGCGCGTTGTTCGTCGCGATCCCCAAGGGATTTTTCCCGCAGGAGGACTCCGGTCTGATCATGGGCGTCGCCCAGGCCGCGCCGGATATTTCGCCCCGCTCGATGTCGCAGAAGATGCAGCAGGTGGGCCATATCATCGAGGCCGACCCCGCCGTCGACAACGTTTACTACTGGATGGGTCCTAACCCGACCGTGAGCCAGGGGCGCGTCATGATCAACCTGAAACCGTTCGCTCAGCGCAAGGACAGTGCTGCGCAGGTGCTCAATCGTTTAAAGCCGCAGTTGGCGAAGGTCATGGGCATCTCGTTGTCGATGCAGGTCCGGCAGGATATTCAGGTGGGCGGCCGTATCAGCGCCGCGCAGTATCAGTACACGTTGCAGGACCCTGACATCAACGAGTTGAATCACTGGGCGGGCGTACTGACCGACCGCCTGTCGAAGCTGCCGCAATTGGCCGACGTCACGTCCGACCAGCAGGCCGCCGCTACCAGCGCGACACTCGTGATCGATCGCAGCACCGCTTCGCGTTTCGGCATCACGGCGCAAGCCATCGACGACACGCTTTACGATGCATTCGGCCAGCGGCAGATTGCGACGCTCTTCACGCAGCTGAATCAGTACCACGTCGTCGAGGAAGTCGATCCGCACTTTCAATTGACGACGGATGCACTGGCGCATCTCTACGTGCGTTCGCCGCTCACGAACGAACTGGTGCCGCTCGACACGCTCGCCAGGATCGAAAACAATGTGTCGCCGATCTCGGTGAATCACCAGGGCTTGTTCCCGGCCGTGACGATCTCATTCAATCTGGCGGCGGGTCAGTCGCTTGGCAACGCGGTGGCGGCGATTCGACTGGCCGAAGTCGCGGCAGGCAAGCCAGATAGTTTGACGGGCTCGTTTCAGGGCACTGCGCAGGCGTTCCAGGCGTCGCTCGCGAGTGAGCCGTATCTGATCGCCGCGGCGCTCGTGGTGGTCTATCTGATTCTCGGCATCCTGTACGAAAGCGCGATTCATCCGCTCACCATCATTTCGACGCTGCCCTCGGCGGGTGTGGGTGCGTTGCTCGCGTTGATGCTGTGCGGTCAGGATCTGTCGATCATGGGCATGATTGGCATCATCCTGCTGATTGGTATCGTCAAGAAGAACGCGATCATGATGATCGACTTCGCGCTGGTGGCCGAGCGCGAGCAGGGTATGTCGCCGCGAGAAGCGATCCGGCAGGCCTGTGTGCTGCGCTTCCGTCCAATCATGATGACAACGCTCGCCGCGCTGTTCGGCGCACTGCCGCTTGCGCTAGGGCACGGCGCCGGTGCCGAATTGCGCGTGCCGCTCGGCATAGCGATTGTAGGCGGACTGATTGTTTCGCAAATGCTGACGTTGTTCACGACGCCGGTCGTGCACCTGTGGTTTGACCGTCTGTCGCACTGGCTCGCTGATTCGCGTATGAAGAGCAGTGCGGTCGAGCAGCATACCGTCGCTTGACGGCCTTCAGCCTGCCCTGGGGGCTTCTTTGTCACCAGCAGGGCGAGACGAAAGACGAAGTCCGGTACTTTGCGCATGATGGTGGACCCGGCAAGGGCACGTAATTGCGTATGGGGTGTGATGGCTCAGGCCTGTGGCGTGCAGCCACGCTGTCGCGACTGCGCCCAGCCTCGCGCATCCTCCGTGATGCGGCCGGCCAGGCTCGCAATGGCGAGTTGCTGCGCGCGCACCAGGTCCGCGTAACCACCCGGCGCCGCCTGCTGCAGCTGCGTATGACAGCTCAGGCGGACACCGTTGGGGTCTTGCGCGAAACCGAGGCTCCAGTCAGCCTCGAGCTGCACCGCGTGCCCCGGCCACGCGTCGAGGCGCCGGATCTGCAGCCTGATGCCCAGCACCGGTTGATTGATCGGCCGGGCGAGACCGGCCACATCCTGGGTGCCCAGGCGGCGCACCAGTTCGGTGGATAGCGCGGCGCGCAGTTGATCGCCCAGCGGGGCGACCCAGCGCTCGTCGTCGAGCACCGCAACGCCGCTGTCGCCCTGCCGTACGACCATCGCCTGCTGGTCGAGCTCGGCGGGAACGCCCACTGGCAGCACGTCGATCGCGAACGGCGCGGCTGGCTGGGCCGAAGCGGGCTGTGCTGCCGGGGAAACCAGCGTGTAGTAGTGCACCGGCGCGGACGCGCAGGCGCTCAGGGCCAGCGCGACGGTGAACGTGACTGCGCGCAGGCTGGCGCGGGCTGAAAAACTCATTGTTTGGACTCCTGTGAAGCAGAGGGGCTGGCCGCGGTGACCGGGGCCACGGCTGACTGATCCGCTGCATGGCCGCGCAGCAGCGCTTCCGGATGGCGGCCGAGCAGATCAGTGAGCGTGCGCAGCGAGCGGGCAGTGCGCTGCACTTCCTGCAGCGTCTGGCCCAGGTTCTCCTGGAGCGGCCCGTCTTCGGCCAGCATGCCCTGCGCGGCGCCGAAGGTCTGGCGAGCCTGCTCCAGGGTTTGCGTGGTCGCCGGCAGCACCTGGCCGTTGATCTGCTTCAGGGTGCTGTCCAGATCCGCCAGACCCGTGTCGAGATGGCGTGCGATGGAGTCGAGCGGCATTTTGTCGATCTTGCCCACGATGCTCGCCACCTGCTCCTGCAACTGGTCGAAGCCGCCGCTCGTGGTCGGCAGCGTAAGCGGTCGCGCATCGGCGTCGTATGAGACCTTCGGGGCGTTCGGTACGAACTCGAGCGAAATATAGAGCTGTCCGGTCAGCAGATTGCCGGAGCGCGCCTGTCCGCGCAGACCGTGCGCGACCATGGTGGACAGGAAATGCGCTGCCTTTTCAATATCGCCATTTATTCTGGGCAGCTTGTCGAGCGCCGGTCCAAGCCGCTGCGGATAGACCTCGATGCCGACGATCATGGGAAAACGCTGCGTGGCCGGGTCGTAATCGAGTTTCATGGAAACCACGCGTCCGAAGTTGATTCCCGAAAACACCACGGGAGCGCCCATGGACAGGCCGCGCAGCGACTGTGCGAAGCGCAACTCGATGTACTGGGCCGGACCGTCTGGCGGCGCCATCGCCGTCTCTTCGTCTTTCGCCAGAATGAACTGGCTGCCGCCTGGGCCGGCGGCGGTGCTACCGACGGGCGTGGCGAACGCAATTCCGCCGCCAACGATCGCGGCCACGGATTGCGTCTTGAGCTTGAAACCGTCGGCGCCCAGCGAGAGGTCGACCCCGCTCGCATTCCAGAAGTGGGTATCCGCCGTGACAAACCGGTGATACGGTGAATCGACGAAGATCTGTACGCTGACGCCGTGGCCATCGCCGTCGAGCTTATACGACGCGACGCGGCCGACCTGAATGCGCCGGTAGTAAACGGGCGAGCCGATGTCGAGCGAACCGAGGTCGTCCGCATGAATCGTGAAACTCTTTCCCGGCGTCCCACTGATGACGGCGGGAGGCGTCTCCAGCCCCGTGAACGCTGTGCGCGCGACCTCCGAAGTGCCGGTGTCCACGCCGATATAGGCGCCGGACAGCAGCGTGTCCATACCCGAGACACCGGTCATGCCCAAACGAGGCCGGACGACCCAGAAGCGGCTGTCCGCGCGCGCCAGGCTCCGCGCGCTTCTGGCCAGCGAAACAGAGGCGACCACGTGTGACCCATCGTCGCTGAGCGCGACCGTCGATACGGTTCCGACCGTCACGTCCTTGTATTTGACAGGGGTCTTGCCGGCCTCCAGCCCCGCAGCGGTCCTGAACGAGATGGCGATTTCCGGTCCCGCCGAGAGCCACGCGTGGATCACCATCGACAGCCCGATCAGCGCGGCGACGAGCGGCACGAGCCAGACGGGCGATACCCGCCAGCGGCTATGCGTGACGACAGGATCGAGAGGTTCGGGTAGCGGCTTGTTTGATACAGGATTCATGTTTCCTCAGCGTCCCAGATGAGTCGGGGGTCGAAATTGATGGCGCAGAGCATGGTGAGGATCACCACAAGGCCGAAGAAAACAATGCCAATGCGCGGTTCGCTGCCGGACAGCGCCTGGAAGCGGACTAACGCGCAGACGATTGCCACCACCATCACGTCGAGCATCGACCAGTAGCCGACCGCTTCGACGAGCCGGTACAAACGGGCACGCTCGCTCATTGCCCAGCGACTGCGCCGCTGGGTGATCACGAGCAGCATGCTGAGGATCAGAAACTTGGCGCACGGCACGACTACGCTTGCAATAAAGATCACCGACGCAATGCCCCAGGACCCTGCTTTCCAGAACTCCACGACGCCGTAGAGAATCGTGCTGTCGCTGCCGTGTCCCAGAAGGCTCGTGTGCATGACCGGCAGCACGTTGGCGGGGATGTAGAAAATCAGGGAAGCGATCAGGAACGCCCACGACCATGCGATGCTGTCCGGGCGGCGCCGATGCAGCGCTAGTCCGCAGCGCGGGCATTGGGCGTCTCCGCTCAGGCGCGGAATATGTGCGCAAACCAGTCCGCATCCATGGCAGGCAATCAGGCCGAGCTGTCCCGCGCGAGGAGGTGGCTTCATGCTGTCTCCGCGTCGGTCCATTCCCACAGCAAGTGGACATCGCGACTGGCGATGATGGTGATTAGCACCATGAGCGTTGCCGTGGCCCAGATGCCGGGACCGGCTGCCACCTGCACGAAGCTGGAAAGTTTGATGACGGCTACGAGCATGCCAAGTACGCCGACCTCGACGATGCTCCAAGGGCGCAGCATCGCAAGCAGCCTCATGCTCCACGCGAAACCCGGCGCCCGGCGTGCGGCGCGGGCAAATGCCAGCACCCAGCCGAGCAGCGCGATCTGCAGAAGCGGCACCACGACGATCATCATCGCAGTGGCGAGCGCAATCGGTGCAACCGCGCCGTGCGCCAGCGCTGCCGCAGACTGCCAGAGCGTCGTCTCGCTGTGCAGGCCCCGCAGGGAAATCCGGATCACCGGGCAGACGTTAGCGATCACGAAGACGATGGCTGCGGCGACGGTTAGCGCGAGCCACCGATCGACATCGAGCTGGCTAGCGCGATAGAGGACGGCCGAACATTGCCCGCAGCGCGCCACCTCGCGCGTGGCCAGCGCGCGGCGGCGGTACACGCTGTCACAATGCTCGCAGACGACGAGATCAGGGAAGGTTTGCATGAGCATCTGGCAATCAGGACGGCCTGTCACTGCCGGCGGCCACCGTCTTCGGCCGCTGCTGCGCGTGGCCCATCTGAGCCGCGCGCGCGTCGAAGTACGACGTCGCGTAGTCGATGAACGCCCGGACCTTCGCCGTCATCAGGCTCCGGTCCCGATATGCGAGCCTCAGCTCAGCCTGCGCGCTCACGACCTCGAAGTCGGGCAGCAGCTGTACCAGCCGGCCATCGCCCAGCTCTTTGCCGACCATCGCAAGAGGCAACGCGCCGAGACCAGCACCGCTCACCACCAGTTCCTTGTTCAACGCGGCGTTGTTGGTCGAAACGTCGTGTTCCAGTGGCACGGCAAACTGTTCGCCACCGCGCTGGAATCGCAGTTGCGGTTCGCTGATCGAGGCGAGTATTGTGACGAAGCGGAATGCGGCGAGATCGTTGGGCCTTTGCGGTAGCTGGCGCCCCTGCAGGTAGCTGGGCGAGCCCACCACGGCGAGGGGCAGGCGGCACAACGCACGGGTGATCGTGAGCTCGCTCGTCAGCATGAACGGCAGCACGATGCCGAGATCGAAGGCTTCCTTGATCAGATCGACTGGCCGTTCCGCCAGCGTCAATTCGAGCTGCACGGATGGGTACCGGGCACGGAACCCGGCGATCAGCGGTGGCAACTCTAGCACCGCCGCGGTGGTGTGGGCGACGAGCCGCAGTACCCCCGCAGGCTCCCGTGCGCGCTGCCCGGTACCGGCTTCGAGCAGGTCCAGTTCAGCAACCACGCGCGAGCAGCCGGCGTGAAACTCGTCCCCGGCTTCAGTGAGTGCGAGGTGTCGGGTCGTGCGCTGAAAAAGACGCACACCGAGCCTGGTTTCGAGCCCCGTTATCGCGCGCGAGACGATTGACGTCGAGACGCCGAGCTTATTTGCGGCGTGCGTGAAGCTCTGCATTTCGGCGACGGTGCAAAAAATCCGCAGCGTTTCGAGGTGGTCCATAATGAATGTCTGCTCAAGTTCGACTGACACGTCGGCGATCGACCGGAAGGGTCGATTTTTTTTGGAATGGCGCCGAAGTGACCCATTTTCCCGCCCAGTCGCGGGCTTTTTCGCCCCCCAGGCGCCCCTTGGGCGCAGCCCCGGCCGGCTACCGTGACGACATCGCTGGCCGCATCGGCCAGTACAGCATTTCGGCGGCGACGTGCCGGTAATCGCGCGCCGCCGGCGTCGACGGAAACGCATCCACCACGTAGGGCCCGAGTTCGAGCGACCGCGCCATCCGCGGATCGGCGGCGACGCAGCCCGCGTCCGTCGCCAATACCGTCAGATAGCGGCCCGCGACGCCCGCCAGGTTCTCGAATGCGACCTGTGCGTCGACGCGGCTCTGCACATAGTTCACAAGCACGCGGAACTGCGCGATCGCGTGCGCGTAGTGCAGCCGCTTCATGCACAGGTAGGCGTCGTGCGGCACCAACGGGGAGCCGTCGCGCGGAATGCAGACCGCGCTCTTGATCAGGAATTTCATAAGTGTTCGCAATCCAACGCTCACGACAGAAACGTCGAACGCCGAGTCCGCTTGCCGTCCATGCCCCGGCCATCTCGGGCCAGAATGCCTCGCCCTGCCGGGTATCGCCCTGCGCGGCATGAGCGAGAAAAACACCCTTGTGTTGGTGGACGGTGAGCGCTCCGCGCCGTATGCCTTCGCATCGGGCGGTACCATCTAATAAGCGGCCGCTTCACCGCCGAGGTCGAGCAGAGGCTAAACCATCTCCGCCGTCTGCACCCTTGACTCGGTCGACTCCTTTGCATGTCGAGCAGCGAACGCGAGATAAACCGCTGGCAACACGAACAGCGTAAACAACGTACCTATCGCCAACCCGCTGCCGATCACCAGCCCCATGTTGAAACGCGACGCCGCACCCGCACCTGAGGACAGGATCAATGGCACGACGCCGAGCACCATCGCCGCGGTAGTCATCAGGATCGGCCGCAAGCGAATCCCCGCCGCATGGACGATGGCTTCGAGTTTCGACATGCCCTCGTGCTGCGCCGCATTCGCGACTTCCACAATCAGAATGCCGTGCTTGCTGATCAGCCCCATCAGTGTCACCAGCCCGACCTCCGTGTAGATATTCAGCGACGCCCCTCCCAGCCCAAGGCTGATGAACACGAGCGCGCCCGCTACCGACATCGGGATCGAAACAAGGATCACCAACGGGTCGCGGAAGCTCTCGAACAACGCCGCGAGACTCAGGTAGATGATGATCAGCGCCAGAACAAAGGTGCCCACAAAGCCGCTCGATTCCTGCACGAGTTGACGCAAAGGACCGGAATAGTCGATCGACACGTCCGCCGGCAGCGTACGCGCCGCAAGCGCCTGCAGCGACCTGAGCGCGGCGTCCTGCGAAACGCCGAGCGCGGGCACGCCGGAGATCGTCGCCGAGTTCACCTGCTGGAAATGATTGATGGTTTCAGGCACGGTTTCGGTCCGCACATGACTGATCGACGATAACGGCACGGGCACGTTATTCACAGTCGCGATCTGGTAATTCATGACCTGGTCGAGCGTCAGGCGCGAGCGCTGCTGCACCTGGGCAATGACCTGGTACGAGCGCGAATCGAGACTGAAGTAATTCGTATAACCGCCCCCCAACAGACCGCCCAGCGCCGTGCCGACCTGCTGCATCGTCAAGCCGAGTTGTGAGGCCTTGTCACGGTCGATATCGAACACTTTCTGCGGCTGGTCGACCTTGAGGTCGCTATCGATAAATAGGAACATCCCACTGGCGGCTGCGTCCGAAAGGAATTTCTGAGCCTCTACATTCAGCCTATCCAGCGGCTGCGTCGACTTGAGCACGAACTGGATCGGCAAGCCTTGCGAACCGGGCAGCGGAGGGGGCTGAAACGCGACGACCTTCTGACCTGCCACCTTGTTAAACTGGTTCTGCAGATCGCGCTGGATATCGGTCGCAGTGCGATGACGCTGATCCCACGGCTTGAACGTCACACCGGCAATCGACTGCGACGGGCTCTCAACCTGGAACGTCTGCGCGGCCTCGGGGACCTTGGCCATGATGTCGGCGACCTGACGGCCGAACGCCTCCTTTTGCTGCAGCGTCGCGTCCGGCGCGGAAGTCGGCTGCAGAATGACGACCCCTTGATCCTCTTGCGGTGCGAGTTCGCTGTCGGCACTTGTGTAGAGGAAATAGATGCTGGCAATTACCAGCCCGGTAAACAATAGCGTCACCGGGACCGTCCGCAAACTGTTGCGCAGCAGCCGTTCATAGCCACGCCGCAGTGAACCGAAAACATGATCGATCGTCTCGACAATGCGCGTGACAAAACGGCCGCCCTGATCGTGCGGCTTCAAGAACTGGCCGCACATCATAGGCGACAGCGTCAGAGAAATGACCGCGGACATGGTCACCGCGCCAACCAGCGTGAACGCGAACTCGGTGAATAATGCGCCGGTCAGTCCACCCTGAAAACCGATCGGCACGTAGACGGCGATCAGGACAATGGTCATCGCGATGATCGGGCCGGCGAGGTCGCGCGCGGCCTTGATCGCGGCATCGCGTGGCCGCATGCCCTCTTCGAGATGACGGCTCACGCTCTCGACCACAATGATCGCGTCATCGACCACCAGCCCGATCGCCAGTACTAGCGCGAGCAAGGTCAGCAGGTTGATCGAGAACCCTAGCGCGAGCATCACCCCGAAGGTGCCCACCAGTGACAACGGAATCGCAATGACCGGAATCAGCACGGAGCGCGGCGCGCCGAGGAAGGCAAACACCACCAGCGTGACGATCACCACCGTCTCGATCAACGAGTTCTTGACCTCATGAATCGAACTGTCAACGAATACCGTGGAGTCGTAGATGACCGAGCCGTGCAACCCCGCCGGCAGTGCCTTCTGAATGTCGGGCAACACAGCCTTCACGCCCTTGATCACATCGAGTAGGCTCGCCCCCGGCACCGTCTGGATCCCCACGTACACGCCCTTCTGGCCGTTATACGACACGCCGGATTCATAGTCTTCCGAGCCGAGCGTGACGTTGGCCACATCCTTCAGCCTGATGATGCCGCCATTGACCTGCTTGATCACGAGATCGCGGAACTGCTGCGCCGAATGCAGATCCGTCGATGCGGTGAGGTTGAATTGCACCATCTGCCCTTTGGTGGTTCCCAGTCCTGCGATCACGTTGTTCGCGGAAAGCGCGTTGGTGACATCGGTCGCGGTAAGGCCGTACTCCGCGAGCTTCTGCGGATCGAGCCACGCGCGCAGCGCAAAATACTGCGGTCCGAGCAGTTCGGCCGTCTGCACGCCTTGCACTGCCTGCAGACGCGGCTGCACGTTGCGCACGAGGTAGTCGGTGATCTGGTTGGGCGTGAGTTCATCGCTCGAAAAGCCGATAATCAACGCGTCCAGCGACTGTCCGATCGCGACCGTGATGGCCGGCTGCTGCACGCCACTCGGCAACTGGTTGAGCACCGAGTTGATCTTGGCGTTGATCTCGGTGACCGCTTTGTCAGGGTCGAAGTTGAGCACGAGGTTCGCGGTGATCGTGCTGGTGCCGGCGATGCTCTTCGACGACAGGTAATCGATCCCGTTCGCCTGCGCGATGGCGTTTTCCAGCGGCGTGGTGACAAAACCCTCCACGGTCTGCGGATCGGCACCGTAGTACGTCGTGGTCACGGTCACCACGGCGTTTTCGGTTTTCGGGTACTCGAGAACGGACAGCGAGGTGAACGCCTTGTAGCCGAGCACAAGGATCATCAGGCTGACCACGCACGCGAGTACAGGCCGGCGGATAAAGATGTCGGTAAATTTCATGAGCCGTCCTGTTCAGTGATCTTGCGGGACGGGCGCGGCGTCGTTGGGCAGCTTCACGCTGTTATCGATCTGCACCAATGCGTCGTTGTGCAGCTTGAGTTGCCCCGCCGTCACCACCACGTCGCCGGCCTTCAGTCCCTTCAGGATGCTGACCTGATCGCCGCGCGTCGCGCCGGTCGTCACGAACTGCTGGCGGACACTTGCCTGCGGCCTGCCCTGCGCGTCCTTGCCCTCGTGGACCACGTAGACGAGGCTGCCATATGGGTTGTACGTCACCGCCGTCTGCGGAATCGTCACGAGCGATTGCTCCGCGCCGCTCGCCACGCTGGCGGTGGCGAACATGCCGGGCAGCAGCGCGCCGTCGGGGTTCGCAAACGACGCGCGTATCTGCAGCATGCGGCTCGAGGTGTCGACCTTCGAATTCATCGACGTCACCGTGCCGGTGAACGTCTTGCCGGGATACGCATCAACGCTCACCGATGCGGTCTGTCCGACGCTGATCTGCCCACGCACCTGCTGCGGCAGATAGAAGTCGAGCAACATCGGGTCGAGTGCCTGCAACGTGACAACCGTCGTGCCGGCCGCCAGGTATTGACCCACATCGACCTGACGCACGCCCAGACGTCCCGAAAACGGCGCGCGGACGACCTTCTCGGTCATCAGCGCCTGTTGCGCCGCGACTTGCGCGCGCGCCGCCTTCAGATTGCCGACATCTGTATCCACGGTCGACTGCGCCACGCCCTGCGCCGCAAGTTGCTGCAGGTCGCGCTTGTAGGTGATCTCGTCCAGACTGGCAGTGGCCTGCAGTTGGGCGAGCTTGGCGGGATCGTCGTTCGGACGCAGGCGGAGCAGCACGGTCCCTTGCTTGACGTCGCGGCCGGACTCGAAGTCGATTTCATCGACCACGCCGCTCGTTTCCAGCGAAAGATCCGCACCCGTCGACGCTCGCAGCGATCCGACGCCCGTGAGCGTCGGCTGCCACGGCTGCAACACAGCGGATGTGGTCGACACGGTCGCCTGTTGCGACTGGATGCCGGCCGTGACCTGCTTCAGGATGTGCCCCTTGAACAGGTGGAAACCAATCAGCGCGGCGGCAAGCAGTCCCACCACCAGAAGCATCAGAAACAGGCGAAGCACGGTTCTAGGCGGCCGCTGCCATTCAGGCGGCGTATTGGCGGTATCCGCAAGCGGGGTAACAGTGGTCATGATTTAAAATGCTCCGCAACATTGCGCAACTTTGGGATCGACATCGCTTCGATGCCACCAGCCACCGCCCAGCGCCTGGAAGAGCGCGACGGTATCGGTGTAGCGAGTGGCTTGAGAGGAAATCAGGTTGAGGCGCGCGCTCTCATCGGATTGCTCGGCGCTCAGCACATTGAGGTAAGTCCCGCCGCCCGCGCGGTATTGCGCCTGAGCAACCCTGAGGCTCGCAGCAGCCGTTTTCTGCGTCTCGAGGTTCGCAGCAAGCGTTTCGGCATCCCGATGAATGGCGACGAGCGCATTGGCCACGTCCTGAAACGCCGAGTTGACCGTGCTGCTGTACTGGGCGGCGGCGACATCGACCGCAGCATCGGCGGCGCGCTTCTTCGCCTTGAGTGTGCCGCCCTCGAAGACCGGCTGGGTGAGGCTACCCGCGAGGCTCCACACAATGCCTGCGGGATTGAAAAGGTTTGAGTAGCTGCTGCCTTCGCGTCCATAACTGCCGGTCAGCGAAATCTGCGGCAACATGTTTGCCACCGCGATGCCGACGTTCGCCGTCGCCGAATGCAGCAAGGCGCCGTACGCCTGGATGTCGGGGCGCTGCGCAACCAGACTCGACGGCAGCGACACCGGCAGTTCCTCCGGCAGCACGAGGCTGGCGAGATCCAGCGTAGACCCGGTGTAGTCGGTCGGCAGGCCGCCCAGATACACCGCGAGTTGATTGCGCTGCTGCTCGAGCTGCTTCTGCAAACCGGGCAGCGTGGCGATCTGCGCATCCAGCAGCGACTTCTGCTGCAGCACATCCACCTGACTTACGCCGCCGGCCTCGAAGCGGTGGCGCGTAACGTCGAGCGCGGCAGTATACGCACGGATGATCTCGTGTGTCGTGTCAATCTGCGCCTGCAACGAAGCCTCGTTGATGGCCGCATTGACGACGTTCGCGATCAGCGTCAGTTCGGTCGCCTCCAGTTCGTAGCGCTGATACTCAGCCTGGGCGTTCAATTGCTCGACTTGCCGGCGAACGCCGCCGAATGCATCGAGCGTGTACGACACGCTGAGCGATCCGCTTATGAGGCTGTATGTCTGCGGCACCGGGCTCACCAGCATGGTGCGCTCGCGTTCGGCCGATGTGCTCGCGCTGATCTGCGGGAAAAAACTGCCCTGCTCCGCACGCGTGTTCTCGCGCGCCTCGCGCAACGTCGCCTGAGCGGCGGCAAGCGTGGGATTGGCCTTGAGCGCGCGCTCGACCAGCGCGTTGATCTGCGGCGAATGGAACAGCGCCCACCAGTCACCCTGAATGTCGCGCCCCTCGACGAGGGTTTGCGCGGTGCCCGCGGTCGTGTCGGCGGAAACAGTGCGCGCGGGAACTGGCTTCTCCGTAAACTTCGACACAGTGGGCGCGGACGGAGCGGCGTAATTCGGTCCAACCGTGCAACCCGCGAGCATAGTCTCGAACGCCAGAAGTGCGGCCAACGAGAGAGACGCAAGCGGAGCGGCTCGCCCCTGCGCTACCGATGGGCGGCCGTTGTACTTCGGATGAATGTTTTTGGTAGTCTTTGACGTGCGCATGTGTTTCTATACCCATTAGTACAGCAACCAATATGCTAGACTATAAAGTACAGAAATTGCAAGGAGGAATTATTACGTGCAGAAATGTTCGCCAGAGAGCCGCGTCGGTCGCCCGAAAGATGCCGCCAAGCACACGTCCATTGTGGAAGCGGCAACGAGGCTGTTCTCCGGGCAGCGCTACGACACCGTAACCATGGAGGCCGTCGCCGCAGAGGCGGGGGTGTCAAAGATGACGGTCTATAGCCATTTCTCGGACAAGGAAGCGTTATTCGAGGCCGTCGTGAGTGACGTTTCAGACCGGATGCTCCGGGTACTGCCGCCCGCGAGTTCCGAAAATTTACCCTTGCGGGAACGGCTGTCTGCAATCGGCGCCGCATTCCTGAAGATCATCGTCAATGACCATGTTTCTGGCATGGCGCACGCGCTGCCGACCGTGTTGCGCGATGACCTGCCGCTAAGGACACGCGTTTACGATGCAGGGCCGGGGCGGACTGTGGCGGTACTGGCCGGCATCATCAGCGCGGCCGAGGCGGGCAACGAACTGATCATCGACTCGCCGGAGTTGGCGGCTCAAGACCTGGTGAGCCTGTGGGCAGGTGATCTGCAAGCGCGCATGGCATTCGGAGTTGTGAAGCCTGGAAGCGATAGGGAAATCAAGGAGCGTGCCCGCCGCGGCACGGACGTATTTTTACGTGCTTTTGGGAAAACGGGGAAGCGCGAGCCGTCACGATGTCTGAAGAGTTTGCGCGGGGCTGCCGGCCTTCAAAACCGCCGTCTGCTCGATGCTTCCTTGTCCGAGAAATGGCTATAGACCGTCATCTTTGACACTCCCGCCTCTGCGGCGACGGCCTCCATGGTCACGGTGTCGGCTTAACATGCACAGCAAGTAACTGCCCCAAGGTATCAAGCGCCGCCATGTGGGCCTCGCTGCCGCGTTTGCGTTTGTAGCCGTCGTAATCGGCGCCAGGACCAGGACGGACTCCTTCCGCGCGTTCTCCTCAACGCGGACACGAAACAGCTGCCATAGCGAATCCATGACAGTGCGGCATGCGGACTCGTCGGCGCGATCTGCAGCCGGGCGGGCGAAGTAAAATCCCTGGACGAAATCCGGATCGCACTCCATCGCGAGCAACGCCTCGCGCTGCGTTTCCACCCCTCGACTACGACCAAAGCACCAGTTCCATGGGCAAGAGCGACACCAGTCGTGGAAGCTGACGCGCGAGACGCGGGCTCTGAGCAGCCTGTTCGATGACCGTGCCGGCGCGTGGGCCGACAGCGACTCTTGAAGCCAGCAGGGGGAAAGATTTCAGCCGTCGCCGCGCCGTCGGCGCGATACACATCCGACGGCAGCTACAGTTGATACTTTGCGTCAATCGTCGCGTCCCAGACTTGGCATCCCTGAGTCTGCCATGAGTTATTGGCGACTGTACCCGCCGTTTGCACCAGGCCGGTCGCTACGGCGCGCAGACTTTTTTGAAACCTTGAATTACAGGACATGAAACAATTGACGGTAGCTTCTCTTGTCAAATAGCCGTCAGACAAGAAACCATTTTTTGAATAACGGAACGCCAATCGTGAATAAATACGTCGTTTGTTTCGCAATCGCCCTGTCAACGATGTCCACCGCATACGCGCAGGGAACCGTCCTTAAAGGAATGGACTTCGGTCCATTAGCCAAACTGGCCGGAACCTGGAAAACCGTTTCTGCCGGCGGCCTCGACGTGGCGCCCGGTCAAGTGGGTTCCAAAGTAGGTACCGGCAATCCCGCAGTGGAACCTTATTACGAACAGTTGACCTTTGAACCCGCAGCGGATGCAACGAATGCCAGCGATCAATACCTGGTGGCAATGGCTTACACGCTGCAGGTGTTCCGAAAAAGAGACAACAAACAGTTCCATGACCAACGCGGCTATCTGATTTACGACAAGAAGAACCAGACCGTCTATGACTCATTTTGTATTCCCCGGGCGGTCTGCGTTGTGGCGGAAGGAAAAGCCGGCGATAAGATGACTCTCACGTCAAAATCTAACGGGGTGGCCGAATCTCAATACATGCTGAAGAACGACGCGACAAGTGTTTTCTCGATCACGTTCGACATGACCGGAGATACATTGAAATACGCGCAAAAAACGCAATTACATGTGTACGGCAAGTCGTTCACTCACGTTGACTCTAGCGCTCTCAGCAAGGCAAGCTAGTTCATCTCGCAAGCCCGCGTCTCGCCGCGACGCTGCCCGGCAACGCGCGGTGAGCAATTGCACTACAACTGCATAAAAATAACTTCATGTTCCGGCAGCTCACCTTTTAGGCTGTACGGGCTACATTGGCTCGTCCGCAAACTTTCTTTAACTCATGAGAATAGTGACCGGGCGCAGGCACGAAACGGCGACGGATCGGAAGCTTCTTTCCGGATCCGCCGACCCTCAACGTCGCATACATCCAATCGCCTGCCCCCGGCTATTGATCAACTGCGTCAGTCTGGTCCGGTCACCGTCCGGCAGTAAGCTCGGCACCCCGAAAAAACCGTCGACATAGCAGGACGAAGTCTCGCGGCTGCTGTCAACTAACGGCAGGCCGTTTCAACCGTGTTCTCAGCTCCAGCGCGGCTCGACGACGACTGCGCACCGGAGTCACACTGCGGCGCATCCACATCATGAAAAACATCAGATTAACCTATCTGCTTTTGCTGACAGGGCTGGCCCTGCTCTGGCTAATCGCTGAAAGTTCATTGCCCGGGTCGCATGGATTCCGCGCCTTGCAACTGTCAATGATCAATCTGACCGGCATTCTCGCGATCGGCTGCATGAGCTCGGGCATCGTTATAGCAGTCCGGCCGACCAGCATGGAGCGCCTTCTCGGCGGGCTGGACAAGATGTACCGACTGCACAAATGGCTCGGTATCAGCGCACTGGTACTTTCCACACTTCACTGGCTGTGTGCGAAGTCTCCGAACTGGCTAATCGGCCTGGGGTGGATGCAAAGGCCGTTGCGCGAGCGCGCCTTGTCACCATCGGTCGCGCCGTCAGCCTTTGTCCATATTCTGGACGCGCAGCATGGGCTCGCGAAAGGGATTGGCGAATGGACGTTCTATGCGACGGTTGCGATCATCGTCGTTGCATTGCTGAAAGCCTTTCCCTACCGACATTTCTTCAAGACACATCGGCTGCTGGCAGTTGCGTACCCGTTATTAGCGTTCCATGCGGTGGTACTCATGAAGCACGGCTACTGGACCACGGCGATTGGCCCAGTCATAACACTGCTGATTTTTCTGGCCATGGTGGGCACGTCCGTCTCGCTGCTGCGCCGTATCGGACGAACGCGACAAGCAGCCGGGCATATCGAGAAGCTTGTGCATTACCGGGAAATGCGGGTACTGAGCATCGTCATCAAACTCAAGGACCGCTGGTTGGGTCATGCCGCCGGACAATTTGCCTTCGTCACGTTCGACGCGAACGAGGGTGCGCATCCGTTCACAATCTCCTCGGCGTGGCACGACGACGGCAAGGTGCGCTTTCATATCAAGAGCATTGGCGACTACACCGAGCAATTGCCGGCCGTTCTAAGGGCTGGCGACCAGGTCAGCGTGGAAGGACCCTATGGCCGCTTCGACTTTCGCAGCGACAAACCAAGACAGATCTGGATCGCCGGCGGAATTGGGATAACCCCATTTCTCGCGCGAATGCAAGCGCGAGAGCGTCACTACGATAAACGCGCAGTGGACCTGTTCTATAGCACTAACGCAATGGACGACGAGTTCGTCCGCGAGGTTAGTCAACTGGCAATTGCCGCCAACGTGCGCCTTCACGTGCTGATTAGCGGCAAGGACGACCGCCTGACCGGGCAGCGCGTCCGTGAGATCGTGCCCGACTGGATGTGCTCCGATGTCTGGTTCTGCGGGCCAGCGAGTTTCGGCCAGAACTTGCGGCACGATCTGGTTGCAGGTGGATTAGCGCACGAAGACTTCCATCAGGAGCTATTCGACATGCGCTGATTCGGATTGGCGGTCAGAAGGGATAAGCGGCCGTGCCGACTAAGGTCGCGGAACAGACCGAGATTCGGCTGCTGAAGACGGACTCACAGACGCCGGCTTATGCCGACACAAAGCCAAGGTACCGAAGAATGCGCATGTCGCAGCAAAGCTCAACCACCAGGCAGGTGCCGCATTGTCGTGCGTTGCGTGAATCAATGCGGTGGAGATTGCCGGCGTGAAGCCGCCGAATAGCGCTGTCGCAGCACTATAAGCAAGCGAAAACCCCGCAACGCGCACCTCCGGCGGCATCACTTCCTCAAGGGACGCGACCATTGCACCGTTGTACATACTATAGAGGAACGAAAGCCAAAGCAGCACTGCTAGCATTTTGCCGAATGTCGGCGCGTCGGCCAGAAACGAAAGTGCGGGGTACGCGGTGGCGAGCGCAAGCACCGTTGTCGACAGCAGCAGCGGCCGGCGCCCTACCCGGTCCGACAAGGCACCGCTAACCGGCAACCAGATAAAGTTCGACAGGCCGACGTAGACGGTCACGAGCAGGCTGTCCGCCGTACCCAAGCGCAAGGCCGTCTTGCCGAATGTCGGTGCATAGACGGTAATGAGGTAGAAGCTGGTGGTGGTCATCGCTACCTGCATCGCTCCAGCTACCACGACCTTCCAGTTAGCGGCCAAGGTGCGGATCACCTCGCGCATCGCGGGTCGAGTCTCGCGCCTCTTGAATGCCTCTGTTTCCTCGAGCTTGTATCGGAGCATGAACACGAACGGCACAACCAGGCAACCGATGAAGAATGGGATACGCCATCCCCATGCCGCGACAGCCGCCGGATCCATCAGTCGGTTCAGCGCGAACCCGAGACTCGCGGCGACGACGATCGACAATTGCTGACTGGCTGACTGCCAACTGGTGTAGAAACCTTTCTTTCCTGGCGACGCCAATTCCGCAAGATAAACAGAAACCCCGCCGAGCTCGGCGCCCGCCGCAAAGCCTTGGAGCAAGCGGCCAATCAGCACGAGAGCCGGCGCCAGGAGCCCGATTGTCGAGTACCGAGGCACGAACGTTATCAGCACGGTACCGCTGGCCATGAGGCCAAGCGTCATGATAAGGCCCTTGCGCCGACCGACGTCGTCAATGTAGGCGCCGAGAAATACCGCGCCAAGCGGGCGCATCAGAAACCCGGCACCGAATACGGCAAAGGTGGAGATTAACGAAGCAAACTCGCTATGCAGAGGAAAGAAGGCAGCGGCGATCTGCGTGGCGTAAAAGCCGAAGAGAAAAAAATCGAACTGCTCAAGAAAATTACCGGCTGTCACGCGAAAGATGGCGATAATCGGCGACTGTCGGCGGTGGGAGTCAGTTGAGCTGGACTGCATGGATTGTCTCCAAGGAATTGCGATCTCCCGTTTTGTTGGCGTTTTGCAGGTGTTGGCTATCGTCGTTTGGGCACGACCAAAGACGTAGTGAATAGGCGCGAATGCGTATCACGACGCTCGTACTGATTTGCCGGGCAAGCCGGATAGCCGACCGCTTGGGTACTAAACGTGTAAACAGGCTGCTAACCAGCGTAGTCTGCTGCCGGTATCGGCTTGCTACCCAAACGATGAAGATTAGTTAATCTCTTTGCACGTCGAAGCTGCCGTGGGCCGCACGTCGGTGATCGGGTACAGCGCTCAACTTCGCGCAGTAGGTTGCCCGATGCAGCATGGGCATACGATTTCGAACCCGCGCGAACGACGTCGATATGCCTGTCGATCGTGTACTGAATAAGGTCGGTAAAGGCTTTGCGGTGGCACTTGTCCATGCCGTTGTCAGCGCCGCCTACATGTTGAGATACCGGTATGTCGAGCCGCCGGCTTTAGCCGACGCCACATTAAAATTTTTTAATGTGCGGGCGAAAGCCCTGAAATGCGACCAGGACTAATCTGCGAGATGCCTCTTCCACGCGGGAATTCTTAGGATAGTCTCGTGCTTAAAGAAAGTTTCATCGAAGCATTGCGCTCTTTCAGACAGCCGCGGTTTTCCGCGCGCCATAATGGGCGAGGACAATCTATCCTGGGAGCACGCAATGCCGCAAGCTATGAGCCTGGAAGTCGTCAACGAACACGGAAAACCCGCGGTACGCATGGGTATTGAAAACGCAGCGGTGCTTCTAGACGCAGAAGACATCGACGGAGTGATTCACCGTCTGAGCTACCTGCGTGCGGGAATGCGCCCCGACATTCCCCTGCAGCCGTCCCCACAGCAGCAGTTTGTAATCGAGATGGACCCATGCTGGCATACCGAAAAGCCCCCGCTGTATGACGGCGCGGTACTGATCCTTCGGCATAGCGGGCTGGGATGGACCGGGTTCGCATTACCGACGCACAGCCTCGCACAACTGCGCGAAGCGATAACCCAGCATCTGGCGGCCCTCGACCAGGAGCATTGCATGCCGAATTAGCGCATCTCGCGCTGCTCTGTTGGACGCGAACCGAGGAAAGACGATGTCAAAAGTGTTGACCATAGAAGATGACGAGATGACTGCGCGCGAAATCGTGCGAGAGCTAAATGATCGTGGCTTCACCGTCGATTGGGTTGCAGACGGCCGCGAGGGAATGGCGCGCGCGTTCAGCGATGAGTACGACGTCATCACCCTCGACCGCATGCTACCGGGCGCCGACGGCTTGACGATACTTAGGACGATGCGCGGCATCGGCATTCAGACGCCTGTGCTCATGCTGAGCGCGCTGGGCGACGTCGACGAACGCATTCGCGGCTTGCGCGCCGGCGGCGACGACTATCTCACCAAACCCTTCGACGCCGACGAGATGGCAGCACGCATAGAAGTGCTGCTACGCCGCCAGCAAGTGCAACCGGCACAATCCGACGCGACCTTGCAAGTCGGTCCTCTCAAACTCGATCTGGTCGCACGCACGGTTACACGCGACGACCAAGAGATCGCGCTGCTCCCCACCGAATATCGTGTACTCCAATACATGATGCGCCATGCAGGTCAGACAATCACCCGCACGATGTTGTTCGAAGCAGTATGGGGCTATCACTTCGACCCGGGCACCAATCTGATCGATGTCCATATGGGCCGTCTGCGCAAGAAAATCGATCCGCCTGGCGTGCAACCATTGATCCAGACCGTACGCGGTTCAGGATATTTACTTGGCTAGAGGCATCTTGAGCGACCAGGCATTCTCCTCGCAGCCGGTGCTGGGCGGCCGCTGGCATTCAACGACCTTGCGCATTGTGACGGTCTACGCGGCGATCTTCTCTGTCTCCGTCATGCTGCTGTTAGTGCTGGTGGAACGTTCGGTCACGTTCGTAATGGACCGCGAAACCGATGCAGTCCTCCACTGGCAATTGATCTATTTCGATACCACTCCCGTCGACAGTCTCGCCGACGCCGTTCGTCAGCGTTCTGAACACGAGCGCATGCACCCCAACTTTTACGGTCTGTTTGCTTCCGACGGACGGCATCTGGCTGGCGATATACTTGTGCGCCCGCCTGGTGTCCCCGTAAATCGCGTGGGTATGACGCTCGGAGACAAACTCGTACTCGGAGGCAACGAAACGGCCCCAATGGTTCGCGTCATGGCCGCCCAGCGCGCGAACGGCGACACGCTGGTGATCGCGAGAGATCTTACCCATGTCTTGCGCATACGGCAGACCATGATCATTGCGCTGATCGGCGGTGGCCTTTTCTGTCTCAGCGCGGGCGTCGTTGCCGGACTAGCACTGAGCGTCAGACAGGCTCGACGCCTGAAAGCAATCCGCCGCGTGACCCAACGTATTGCGCAGCGCGGCGACCTCGGACAACGTCTGCCGACCGGGGGACGCGATGAAATCGATATGCTTGCTCAGTTGGTCAATCACATGCTCGCCGAAGTCGAAAGGCTGATGAACGAGGTGAAAGGAACCTGCGACGGAATCGCTCACGATCTCAGAACGCCTCTTAGCCATATACGCACGTCGTTGATGCACATTGACGAGCGAATAGCCGGACTACCGGACGCCGAGCTGAACAAGCTAGTAAATGACGCACGGCGCGACACTGATGCGCTGCTGGAGCGCTTCCGTGCGATGCTGCGTATCTCCGAAATCGGAAGCTTGCAACGTCGCGGCGGTTTCGAGGAAATGCAACTGGCCTCGCTTATGACGGAAGTCGGCGAACTCTTTGAACCGCTGGCCGAGAGCCGGTCAATCGGCGTCGTCACACAAATTGCGAGCGTCGGTACGACGCATGCGGACCGCGCGTTGATTTTTGAAGCTCTCAGCAATCTGCTTGACAACGCGATCAAGTTCACGCCGGATGGAGGCACCGTTAGGCTCGAACTCATTCGGACCTCGCGTGGCCCGCAGATCGATGTCATCGACAGTGGTCCGGGCATTCCGGCGGATGAACGCAACGCGGTCCTGCAGCGCTTTTATCGCAGCGACCGGACGCGACATCTGCCGGGTTCCGGCCTCGGGCTGAGCATCGTCTCGGCAGTCGTGAACGTGCATGACTACTCCATGCGCATCAGCGATGCGAACCCGGGCACGCGCGTGACGATTCAGTGCTGGACCAAAACATTGACATGACCGATTTTCTCAATCAGCCCCTGGCACTCAACAGTTCATGCGTGTCCTACTAGTTACCGGTACACAACCCGAGGCCGCCTGGCTTCAGAAAGCCCTGATCGAGAGCGCGCACAGCCTTGAGCTCGTCGACTGTTTGAACGATGCGATCTTCCTGGCAGGGCAAGAGCTCTTTGACGCAGTGATTGTCATGTCGACAGACGTTCCGCCGTATGCCTGCCTGCTAGCCGCCCTACCAAAACTCGCGAGCGAAAGCCGCGGTGCACCGATTATCGTGGCGCTCGGTGCGGCTCACGCAAAGGAAAGGACGCAGGTACTGCGAGCCGGTGGCGACGCCTGCTTCTGCCATCCGCTGTCTTTCATTGAATTGCACGAGCGCATGCATGCATTGCGGCGCGTTAGCTCTGATGCGGTCCAACGCGAGGGACAGGTCCCCGTGTGTCCCACATTCGATACTGCCACGCGGGAGCTGGTGCTGGGGGTACAGCGGCTCTATTTAACACGCCGCGAATCCATGCTGCTTGAATGCCTGCTGCGCCAGCCGAATCTGCCTGTGTCACGATCCGATCTGATCCGCTATGCGTGGCCCGATCACGATGACGTCGCTGCTTCGAGCGTCAATCTTGTCATATCGCGTCTGCGTCGCAAGCTCGCGCCGCATCATCCCGATGTACACATCGATACGTTAAAACGCTACGGCTACCAGCTCACGTTGACGAGAGTTCCCGGTCGATCTGACACATAGTGGCTTTCCCGCTTCTTTCCAGCTTCTTTCCCGCTTCTATCCCTCTTCGCATGCCGCTGACTGTACGCTTCCCGAGCAAGGGAAGCGCACTCCCTATGATCCACCAAAGTAGACGTTGCAATAGCTTGGTGGACCGACACATTGATCGGCGGTCTTGGTTGCATCCAACGCGCAGCCGGACAGGAGAGCGCTAGCAACGGTCGCCAGAATCAAGGCCACGCGGAATTTCGTGGATCGGCTTCGGTTCATCTCGGCTCCAGATTACAAGCGTTTGTAGGGGCATGAATCTCAGCCAACGACGTCATCGCGCCGCCGTTGGCCAAGCGCTTTGCTACGTTACGGGTGCGCATAGATCGTCGAGTTCAGGTAAGCAAGTTGCCCATCCTGCTCGGCGTGCACCAGTTCCTGGTAGACCTGAGCGCGGGTCTTCGGGCGCCTCCGGTTGACCATATGGCGGCACCCATTGGCCACTGGCCGCGCCCGCCGATGTGACATTTGACGCGACCTGAGCCGCCTGACTGCTCATCTGCGTGCTACCCGTGGAACCGGCCGGAGCCGACTGTGCAAAGGCCGTTGCGGCCGACAGTGTTCCAGCGAGAACGATCGCCAATGTGATCCGTTTCATTTTCTCATCCTCAAAATTTAGGTTAATTAGCCGGTCGCTGCGCGTTATGCCTCGCGAGAACCGGTTGAGGATCAGCATAACCAGCCACCTTTATCGGATGACTAGCTGAACGGTGAAAATTAGTTTATCGAAGACATAGCGTGCGATCACGAATCGCTGAACCCGTGCGGATCGAAAAATTAAAGGAATTTCATTTAACCGATCGCTTTTTATCATCCGCAGCCAATCGTGTCCGAATACATTGCCGCCAGTCGCTCGCATCGACGCGCGAACTCGCGCCCGAAAGCGCGGCAGACCGTATCTATCCCTAGGAAAAACCACATGAATAAAGCATTGACAACAGCCTGCGCGGCGCTAGCGGCGGCTTTCGCGACAGCCGCGCACGCTCAGAGCAATGTCACTCTCTACGGCACGCTTGACACGGGTATCGACTATGTCAGTAACCAGAAGACAGCCAACGGTCAGGGACATAGCAACTGGATGATGGTGAGCGGCAATCTCAACGGTGACCGCTGGGGGCTGCGTGGCACCGAAGACCTGGGCGGCGGCTTGCACACGGTGTTCGATGTGGAGAACGGATTCAACATTACCAACGGCAAACTGGCTAATGGCGGAGACGTCTTCGGGCGGCAGGCGTGGGTGGGATTGTCGAGCAACACGTGGGGCACAGTGACCATGGGGCGTCAATACGACTTCCTCGTCGACTTTGTCGCGCCCTTGTCGGCAACCGGCTCCGGCTTCGGCGGAAATATCGCCGATCACCCATTCGATAACGACAACCTGGCTAACGACTTCCGCATGAACAATGCGGTCAAGTACCGCAGCCCGGATTATCACGGTTTCAAATTCGGCTGGGCTTACGCATTCAGCAATGCGGCTGGCGGCTTCAGCAACAATAACGCATTCAGCGCCGGCGCCGCATGGTCGCGCGGGCCGGTCGACCTGGCAGTCGGATATTTTCAGGGTAATCATCCAGGCGGCGTCGACGCGCCCACCAACACGGGTGGTGCGATCAGCAGCAGTGACGGCGACGCGATGCTGACGGGCGCGCGTCAACGCATCCTCGGCGCAGCGGGCCGTTACGCATTCGGGCCCGCCACCGTCGGCCTGGTAGTTACGCGCACAATCATGGACGACCCAGCTCAAGTCGCGCAAGGCGGTACGTACGTCGCTCTCGAGGGGGACCTCTTGACGTTCACCAACTACGAACTGAACGCGCGATATGCGCTTACGCCGGCCCTGAGCCTCGGCGGCTCTTATACCTTCACCGATGGGCATTTCAGCAGCGCGAGCGGCGTCGCATCGCCCAAATGGAATCAGGTGATGCTGCAAGCCGACTACGCGCTGTCGCACGGTACAGACGTCTATCTTGAAGGGGTCTATCAGCATGTGTCCGACGCCAGCGGCATACCGGCGCTCGGCAACGCTTCTATCTTCACGCTGGCACCGTCGGCAGGCAATCAGCAGACCGTGGTCGCAATGGGCTTGCGCCACCGCTTCTAGACATCTGTCTTTAACTCGCGTTGTGCATGACGAGCAGGACGCATCGCCGCGAATCGCAGCAAACCGCTGCGAGGCATCCTGTTCTGCGAAACGTGACTGTTCACTTCGTCGTTGTGGACGTGGGCGTGTCGGCGGGTTCGTTGGCCCATCCACCTCCTAACGCGTCTATCAGTGCAGCGGAGGCGATCAACTCGCGAGTTTGCAAATCCAGCACCGAGGTTTGCGTTTCGAGTTCCATTGCCTGCGCAGTGACGACATCCAGATAACTCACGACGCCATCGCGATACCGCGACATCGACAACTCGAGCGTACGCTGCGCAGCCGAAAGCGCGCGTCCTTCTTTCGCGGACTCGTTGCCCAGGTAATGCAACTGCGAAAGCTGATCTTCCACCTGCTGTACCGCCAGCAGCACCGTCGCCTTATACTTTTCACCATTTTCTGCCAGCTTTGCCTGCGCCTGCCGCGTGACGGCCGCTCGCCGGCCGCCGTCGAACAAGGTCACCAGCAGGCTCGGACCGATCGACCACATCTCGTTAGGCGCTGCCAGCCACGGGGATAAAGTTGTGCTTTGATAACCGCCGTCAAGACCTAACGACACATCCGGGAAAAAAGCTGCTTTGGCGACGCCAATCTGCGCGTTCGCCTGGGCGACGTGGCGCTCGGCAGCCGCGATATCGGGCCGACGTTGCAGCAGCGCGAGAGGCACTCCAACTGGGATCGACGGCAAATACGTCGGGGCGACGGCGGGCGCTAGAGAGAATTTTGAAGCCGCTTCTCCCGCAATAGTCGCGATCGCATGCTCGTACAAGGCCCTTCGTGCCGACACATCTTCAACTGACGCCCTTGCCGATTCAAGTTGGGTTTGAGCACGAGACACATCGAGATCGGATGCGATACCTCCACCGTGCCGGCTTTCAGTCAACTGCAATGCATGCTCATATGTGCGAACGGTATCCGCCAGCAATTCCTGCTGTTGATCGAGACCACGCAGATGGAAATACGCCTCAGCAAGCTTTTCCTGCAAACTCAATCGCAATGACTCGATGTCGTACTGGCTCGCCTGCTCGGCCGCCTTGCCCGCGGCAACCTCATTGCGCACCTTTCCCCATAGATCGAGGTCGTAGTTCAGGCCGACATCGACAGTCGCCGAATTGTAGAGCGCTGGTTGAGTAGCTCCCCTCAATGGCCGGTTGTCGGACTGACGCGAGCGCGAGACCTGCGCATAAGCGCCGATGGTGGGAAAGAGGCCAGCGCGAGCCTGGTCCAGATACGCTTGCGCCTGGTCATGCCGAGCAATCGCCGCAGCCAGGTCGGGGTTAGCGCTGGCCACCTTGCTTTCCAGTTCATCGAGGACAGGATCGCGATACACAGTCCACCACTCACCGCGCGGCATACGGTCGGCAGGCTGCGCGAGTTGCCAACCGCGGGCCTCCTTGAACGCGCTCGGCATGGCCGACGGCGGTACCTGATACGGCGGCGCGAACGAACACCCGCTCACGAGCGCTGCGGCAATCAGAACCGCGCATACGCGGCGCCTAACCATGACTGCGCTCCGCTTCGTTATGCTGTGTGAGCGCGGTCGTCGCGGATGTCGAAGCCAGTCGCACTGAATCGCCGTTTGCCAGCGAATCAGGCGGGTTGTCGATCACCCGGTCGGTGGCAGTCAAACCCGATGCAATCACAATCTTGGTACCCAGGTCGGTCGCGACGCTCACCCGCTTCAGCATTGCGTGATTGCCCGGACCGACCACCGCCACTTGCAAACCGCTTTCCCGGAACATCAGCGCGCTAGCAGGAATGGTCATCGCATGCTTGTCCGTGGGCAGTTCAAAATGAACTTCCGTGTATTCGCCTGGAATCAGCACGCCGCTGGAATTGTCGACTGCCAATTGCACCAGCAGCGTCCCTGAAGAGGGCGTGATGGAGTCGTCCGTATCGACAAGCTTTGCGGAGAACTGCATGCCGGGGCGTTCAGGCACGGTCAGACTGGCGACCAGTCCGGGCCGGATCACGGCGGCTTCGTTCTGTGGCACGCTGACATACACGCGCAGTTGCCGTGCGTCGGAGACGGTGAACAACTCCGGTCCGTTGCCGCCGCCCGCGCTGATCAACGCGCCGACATCGGTCTTGCGCGCAGTCACGACGCCATCGAAAGGCGCGGTGATCCGTTTGAACGATTCAAGCGCTTGCAGCCGTGCAACATTCGCCTGGTTCGCGGCCACCATCGCCTGCTTTGCCGCAAGGTCACTCGTTTTTTCGTCTGTCTCCTGCTGCGATACGGAGTCCTGCTGCAGCATCTGGGTCCACCGGCGCGACGTGGATGCCGCGAGCGTTTCGTTCGCCTGTGAGGTGCGCAGATCGGCACGTGCCTGAGCGAGTTGCTGATCGAGATCGGGCGTATCGATTTCGCCCAGCAACTGCCCGGCCTTCACGTGAGCGCCAATGTCTGCATACCACGCATGCAGATAACCCGACACGCGCGCATAGATCGGTGCCTTCACATAGGCCGACAATTGGCCCGGTAAGACTAGCACCTGCGCGGAACTGTCATGCAACGGCGGGTTGGCGACGACCGTTGGAATCGCCTGCGCGGCCGACCATTTGGCCATCTGCTCCTTTGCATGGACGCGCGTTGCGATGCCGGTCGCTGCAACCGCTGCGGCAGCCAGCAGAGCGACAACTCCTGCGAGTTTGAGAGACCGCAGCCGCCGCGGCGCTGCGATGTCGATGTCAGTTGACATGGATGACTCCAGGTTCGGAAGATGAATGGTCGTATGACTCGCGTTGTGGTTCGCTCGGCCCAGCGTCGGGTGGGGCGGCGTCGCGCCGGTGCACCAGACTGAAAACGACAGGAACGAACAGCAAGGTGGCACAGGTTGCGCAGATCAGGCCACCAATAACGGCTCGCCCGAGCGGTGCGTTCTGCTCACCGCCGTCGCCGAGACCCAGCGCCATCGGAGCCATGCCGATGATCATCGAGAGTGCCGTCATCAACACAGGGCGAAACCGCGAGAAGCCCGCTTCGAAGGCCGCTCGCAATGCGTCGTGAGTCACCGCGAGCCGTTCGCGTGCGAAGCTGACGACCAGCACGCTGTTCGCGGTTGCCACACCCATGCAGAGGATGGCGCCAGTGAGAGCAGGCACCGACAGCGGCGTGTGCGTCGCAAACAGCATCCACACGATGCCAGCCAGCGCCGCAGGCAACGCCGAGACGATCACAAAGGCGTCGCCCCACGAATGGAAGTTGACGACGATGAGCAGATAGATGAGCGCGATTGCACCGACGAGGCCGAGTAACAGCCCGGTAAATGCGCTATTCATAGTCTGTACCTGACCACGCAGCGTGACCGTTGAGCCCTTGGGCACATCTTTCGCTGTGGCACGCACGATGCCGTCGATGTCGCTCGCGACCGCACCGAGATCGCGACCCTGCGGAGTGGCGTAAATATCAAACAGCGGCTCGATGTTGTAATGCGATACCACCGCGCTGCCGACGCCGCGCGCGATGCTCGCGACACCGCCGAGCAATTGCGAGCGGCCACTGGCGTCTGTTACTGGGAGATTCTCGAGACTGGACAGCGATGCCATCCAGTATTCGGGGGTTTGCGCGACGATCGGGTATGAAACCCCGTTCGTTGGATTGAGCCAGTACGTGGGCGCCACCTGGCTCGTACCGGCGAGCGTTGCTACGACGGAGTTCGTCACATCCTCCTCGCTAATGCCCAGTCGTCCCGCGTGAGAGCGATTCACCGCGATGGTGAGCTGCGGATAAGTGACCGCCTGCTGGATACGGCTATCGGCAATACCGGAGATCATCCGCACACGTCGCAACAGTTCGTTCGCGTATCGATGATTCCCGGCCTGGTCCGGCCCGGCGACTTGCAGATCGATCGGTGCCGGTGCGCCGAAATTCAGAATCTGGCTAACGATGTCCGCCGGCAGGAAAGAGAAGGTCGTACCTGGAAACGCTGCGGGCAGCACTTCGCGTAGCCTTTTCACATATCCCGCCGTCGGCTCATGATTCTCACGCAGCGCGATCATGATGTCGCCATCCTGTGAGCCGATGGTGCCGCTGTTGTTGTATGTCAGGTTGATACCGCTGACCGGCAGGCCAATATTGTCCACCACGCTGCCGAGTTGACCCGGCGGAATAACCTGGCGAATGGTGTTTTCAACGTGATCGAAAATACTTGCCGTATTTTCGATGCGTGTCCCAACCGGCGCGCGCACATGCAAGGCGATCTCGCCCGCGTCGATGTCGGGAAAGAAGTTCCGTCCGAGCCACGGTGAAAGCAGGAAAGACACGCATACGACGGCCAGTACGCCGACCACAAAGCGCTTCGGGTGCGTCAGCACAAGGCCGAGAAGCACGCGGTAAACGTTTCGCACGCGCACAAAGCATTGCTCGAAGCCGCGCTGGAAACGTACAAACGGATTGCGCGACGTTGGACTTGTGGACATGCTGCCGTGAGATTCGATTGTCGCCGCGAGTTCACCGCTTGAATGCCCGCCCGACGCATGAGGGGCGAGGAGGTACTGTGCCATCATCGGCACAAACGTACGCGACAGAATGAACGAAGCGATCATCGCAAACATCACGGCTTCCGCCATCGGCACGAAAAGGAACCGCGCAATGCCGTCGAGCAACAGCATCGGAACGAACACGATGCAGATGCACAGCAATGAAACCAGTGCTGGCGTGACGATCTGCTGCGCGCCGTCCATGATCGCCCGCTGCACATCTTTCCCCTGTTCCAGGTGCCAATTGATGTTCTCAATGGTGACCGTGGCGTCGTCGACAAGTATTCCTACTGCCAGCGCGAGCCCGCCTAGCGTCATCACGTTCAGCGTCTCGCCCATCGCGGAAAGCGCCGCCACTGCCGCAAGCAAGGCTAGCGGAATCGACGCCGCGATGATAAGCGTCGAGCGCCAACTGCCGAGGAAGAGCAGGATCATGGCGGACGTGAGGGCCGCGGCAATGACGCCTTCACGCACCACGCCGCTCACGGCACCCTTGACGAACTTTGACTGGTCGCCCATCGTGACCAGCTTCAATTGCGGGGGAAGCGAAGCTTCGACGAGCGGCAGTTTCGCCTTGACGCCAGAAATGATGTCGAGTGTCGAAGCGGACCCGTTCTTCAGGATACTCATCAGCACCGCGCGGCGGCCGTCAACGCGGACAATATTGGTTTGCGGCGGATATCCGTCGCGTACATGCGCAACATCGCGAATGTAGATTGTCGCGTCACCGTCTACTTTCACGGGCAGCGCATTCAACTCCTCGAGGTCCACCGGACTATTGTTCAGCTTGACGTTGTACTGGAATGCACCAACCTTTTGCGTGCCGACAGGAATGATCTGGTTTTGCCGGGCAAGCGCCGCGGCGACGTCTTCTGCCGACAGCTTTCTCGCCTGCAACGCTTTGGGATCGAGGTCAATCTGCACCTCGCGCGTCTTTCCGCCGTATGGCGTCGGAATCGCGACGCCCGGCACACTCAGCAATTGCGGGCGAATCGCGTTTGTTGCGTAGTCGGCGAGTTGCTGCTCGTCGAGTGTGTCGCTTGTCAACGCTAACTGCAATACCGGAACAGTCGATGCGTTGTAGTTGAGAATCTGCGGCGGAGTCGTGCCGGGCGGCATCTGCTTGAGCACGGTCTGCGAGATCGATGTGACCTGGGCCGTCGCGGTCCGGATGTCGACCGTTGGCTGGAAAAATATCTTGACGATGCCGTAGCCCGTGAACGACTGCGATTCAATATGCGCAACATCGTTCACTGTCGTACCGAGCGTGCGCTCGTAGTAAGTAACGATTCGACCCGCCATGTCGTCAGGCTGAAGTCCCGTATAGCTCCATACGACGCTAATCACCGGAATGCGTATGTCGGGGAAAATGTCCGTCGGTGTGCGCAATGCCGATAAAGGGCCCAGAATTAGAATGAGCATCGCGAGCACGACGAACGTATAGGGCCGCGTCAACGCCAGCCTGACCAGTTTCAACATTGGAACAGCTCCATTCAGGAAAGCGCATGGTCATCGCGCGCAGGCATCGGTATGCGCCTGATGCATGGCACGCATGTTTATATGGGGATTTTCGACGTAGGGCGCTAACAGTGTTCTACCTCGAACATTAAGGAACTTTTAGTTAGCGAGACTCATACGGACGAAAGCTCGACGCAGCACCGCAGAGATCGGGGACGCTTGTGCGCATTGCTGCCCGCTGCGGGCTTTGGAGTTAGATAACTTTCACCCAGGCGGCTGGACGCGCAGCTCTCACATGCAGTGCGGAGCTTGCCGCAAGGCCTCATTGAAAGACGGTGGCTTGAAGGTCAAGCGACCGCCTTGAGCGATGACGTGCGATCCATTGCGCGGTAGTGGTCCACCGCGAAGTCTACGAAGCTTCGCACCCTCCTAGACAACAACCCCGGCGACGAATACAACGCGCAAAGATTTCTCGCGCCGCTGCCGACATTGAACTGTTCGAATAGCTCGACCAACGCGCCGCGTTGCAATTCCGGTTCAACGATCGAACGGGGTAACAAAGCGATTCCCAGGTGGTGCGTGCATGCGGACTTCAGCATCGCATAGCTGGACGACGCAATCCCGGCAGATGCGGTGACGCGTGAAACCTGGCCACGATCCACGAACTCCCAGCAGCGAGCCCCACTTCCCGACCGGTACAGCAACGTGTGTCGGGTCAGATCCGCGGGGGCAATTGGCGTGGCGTGCCTGGACAGGTACCGAGGCGATGCGACGACAACCTGTGGGATACGCAGAAGTGGCCGGCAAACGAGCGCTGAGCTGAATAGCCCAGGATCGTCCGAGAAGCAGACGTCGAAGCCACCTTCGACCATGTCGATATGGACATCGAAAGTCGTTACCTCGAAAGACACGCCGGGATGCAACTCGCGATAGGCGGCAACCAGGCGTACGAGTCCGGCGTCAGCGAAGGTTGCCACGCTTGCAATCCGAAGCGCTCCGCGCAACTCCCGGGTCGACTGTACGAGGGACGTTTCCATTTCGTCCAACTGCTCGATAATCACGCGACAGCCTTCGAGATAATCGCGACCTGCCTCCGTTAGCGACAGCGTGCGCGTCGTCCGGTTGATCAAGCGTGTGTGCAGATGAGCTTCCAGCAAGCCAATGCTGCGCGTGACCGATGCCGCTGACACGCCAAGCTGCTTGGCCGCCAGATTGAAACTGCCGAGGCCGACCACACGGGTGAAGACGCGCATAGCCTGAAGCTGATTCATGACGCAATGTCCATGGTTGAACGATGGATGCATCATTGCTCGCTTCCCCTAAAGTCCCCGCTCCACGTTGATGAAGTCTTTTTTAGTTTTGCTTCGCGCCGACACCAACGCTAAAAAAAGTAAGTCAAGCGGGGGGTAGCCAAATACAACGGCTTGCGCCCCCTCAACCCGTCTGTCTGCCGGCACTTTCCACGCCGAGAACGACTCACGCGCTTTGTTCAACTTTCCTGAATGCTCGATTTCATTTCCTTGTGAACGGTGGCAATTCTCGCTGCCTAGACTTGCTTCGCCTTTCGAGTCGAGCGACCGAAATTGCGTAGGCAGTCTCGAGTCGATCGTCTGCGGCTCCTGGCAACATCATGCGGACAATCCTTAAATAGCGAGTCAAAATGAAAAAGACGAACTTGACGTGGGCAGCTTTCGCCTCCTTGACGCTGGTCACCGGCGTCGCGCACGCACAATCGAGCGTGACGCTCTATGGGCTTCTCGATGAGGGCCTCAACTTCACGAGCAACGCAAACGGACACGCCACGTATCAAATGAAAAGCGGTGACACGTACGGGAGCCGCTGGGGCTTGCGAGGCGAGGAAGATCTCGGTGGCGGTCTGAAAACGATATTCAAGCTGGAAAGCGGCTTCGATACAAACAGTGGACAGGCAGGCCAGGGCGGGCGTCTGTTCGGCCGTCAGGCGTACGTAGGGTTGTCGTCCGATCAGTACGGGACCGTCACGTTCGGCCGTCAGTACGATACGAGCGTCGACGAGCTTGGCTTCGGCGGCCTTACTGCGGCCGGAAATTATGCTGGCGATGTGAACGCGCATCCGTTCGACAACGACAACGCGGACTGGGATTTCCGCGTCAACAACGTTGTCAAGTATGTGAGCCCGACATACCGCGGCCTGACTGGCGAAGCGATGTACGGTTTTAGCAACCAGGCGGGCGGGTTCGCGAATAACCGCACCTGGGGCGCGACGTTGAACTACCAGAACGGTGGCTTAACGGCGGCGGCTTCCTATCTCAAGCTCGACAACCCCGGTGCAAACGCCAGCGGCGCCGTTTCCGGCGACACGCTGTTTGCCGCCTCATCGCAGCAGGACATCGGCGTGGCCGCGACTTACCGCTTTGCGCATTCGCTGGCCGGACTCGCCTATTCGCACGTCGACGTGTACGACCCGACTTACAACTTGTATTTCACGTCCAACAGCGGGCCCTCCGGCGGGACATGGAATTCCTGGAAATTCGACAACTTCGAAGCAAACGAGCAGTACTTCTTCCGACCGGACCTGTGGCTTGGAGCGGCTTACACGTTTACGGTCGCGCACCTTCACTCCACCAGCGGTTCCTTTACTCCCAAGTGGCATCAATTGGGTCTCACGCTTGACTACGATCTGAGCAAGAGCACGTCGGTCTATGCACAAGGTGCCTACCAACACGTCGTCAGCGCGCACACGGGCACTGACTTCGACTTTGCTCACATCCCTGCCGCGGCCGGCATGTCTAGCAGCCAGAACCAGATGGTCTATCGCGTCGCCATGATCCATCGCTTCTGACGTGGCGTGCTATCGCACGCAATACGAACGATGACGTTTGAGCCCAGCGCTCCACAGAGTGCTGGGCGAGATAGCGTTCAGTCATTCCCTGCCGCGAAATGGGATTAGCCGCCTGGTGGTGGCCGCAAACGACGCGGCGGTGCGGCGGGTGTCGCACCAATACTGATCCAACCGCGAGCGAGCCCATGAAGCTGCATCACGGCATGCCGCGCTTCGCGTACTGGATCGCGTCTTCGAGCAGCCGTTCGACTGGCAGCCTGCCGCCGAGCGTTTCAGCCGACCAGTGATGCGCGCGCTGCCAACCCGACACCGTGCGTGGGCCCACACCCTGTCTCTTCTTATCTTTCCTGTGCCGGATATAGGCGAGCGGCATCTGTGCCGGCTGGGCCGTTGTTAATGGCTCAGCGAAGCCGCAGACCGCCGCCAACGCGGCAACCACTATGAATCACGGGGTTTCATTGCTTAAGAATGCGTCGGTCGCGAACGCGTGACTCCAAACCTACGCTTATCCATAACAGGTCATGCGTCAGAGTGGTCTCCACCCGGCACAAAAATCGATCGGCGCGAAAATCCCTTGAGGAATTGGGGGCATCGACGCCTGATTGAGAGGCGGAGCGAGTCACAATTCACGCTATAGGCTTTTCGCGCTGTCACCGCCCGTAACTTCGATTTCGGAGCCGGTGACCATCGCGGCGGCATCCGAGGCAAGATATACCGCCGCAGGCGAGATGTCTTCCGGCTGCACCCACCCGACTCCAAGCGGCATCGTTGCCGCGCGGCGGTCCCACGCCTCCTGCGGCGTCAGGAAACCGTCCGGTTTGTGGTAGCCGGTCTCACCGACGCTTTCGGCCAGTCGCTTTTCGTACAGCGTCAAAGCGGTGGCGACGAGCCCCGGTACCACGGCGTTGACTGTAATGTTGTAGCGACCGAGTTCGAGGGCCGCCGACTTCATCAGCCCAAAGATGCCCCACTTGGACGCCGCATAACTTGCTGCGTCTTTCGTACCGTGCCGTCCCTGCATCGAAGAAACCACGATGATGCGGCCATAGTTGCACTTCACCATCATGGGTGCGAATGCTCGGATAGTATTCGCGGTCCCGTTCAGGTTATTGTCGATGACGTCCGTCCACTCTGTGTCCTGGAGGTCCAGAAGTGGCTTCCAGTACTGAATGGCGGCGTTGGCTACCACGATATCGATCTTTCCGTAACGCTGTTCGATGCGACTAGCGGCGGCGCGCAACGCGCCGAGGTCGCGGACGTCTGCGCGAATACCCTCCGCACGGCGCCCATACGCCTGGATCATCCTGACTGTCTCAGCAAGCTCTTGCGGCGTGGCGGGTGCCGCATCGGAGGCGATACTGACCGGTCCCGAGATGTCGAGCGCAATGACGTCCGCTCCATTTGCCGCGAACTCGACCGCAATGGCGCGCCCGATTCCGCGGGCCGCCCCGGTGACGACCGCAACGCGTCCCTCCAACCTGGAATCTCGGCCAGCGACGATCGGCCCGGCCGTCTTATCCGCCGGCGGCACTGGCACGGGCAGCCCGTCCATCGTCGGAGCGCCGCCGGGCGACTTCTGAGCCTGCGCGACGCCTGACAGCAACATGCCGGCTGCGGCTACGCCGCCGCCAACAATCAACTTTCGTCGCGAGCGATCGGGATCATCGTGGTCGCTGTCAGATTTTCTTTCTTTCGTTATCAATTCAATGCTCCTTTCGGATAGGGTTCGAGCAGCGCGCCTCGCCTATGACGGCGCGTGACAGAAGGTCATGCCGTGGGCGACGAAGCTGCGATGTGCAGACCCTGAAATCGGAATTTTTAGAGGCCGGGCGTAGCGCGAATCAAATTCGGAAGACTAACGCTCGCAATCCTTACTCAGAAAGCAGCTCGCCAGGCAGTTGGCGCGGGCGTGGGCCGAGCCAACAGGTCAGGAGCTTGCCGGGGCGTCCTGGTTCCCCTTTGCGGACGCCTGCGGTGCCGGGGCGCAATCGGCAACGAACTTTGCATGCAGGCGCTCCTCCGCCTGCGTGAGTTGGTTCGGATACTGCGGATCATTTCTGGCCGGTTGGTATCCAACCGATTCGAGTTCCGACAATTCCCGCATGATGTCGCCATGTGTTATCCCCGCTTTGGCCGCTACAAAGGGATACGAGTGACATTCCTCTGCCGAGAATTTCTCCGCTGCGCTCGCGGATACGCTAATTATCATCAAGGCGATGATTGAGGTTAGTTTGAATCGGCTGTTCATATCGAGCTCCAGGTTATCGCGACTTTAAGAAATCACAAACCGCCGTCGTCATCGACTATGCGAGCCCGATGCCCGACGACACGAATGCGTGCCATCACGATATCTGGTCGGTCAGCGCGTTTACGCATCCCAAACGTGAAGGTTAGTTAATCAAAACTGGCTGCGATCCGAGGGGGTTACCCGGCTCGTCTGACTGGCGTGCTCTCCCAATTCGGCTCGGTGCTACCGCAGAGCCCCGGGCGTCTGCGAAGAGAAATCCCGGCGCATCTCGATGCGTTACCCGGCTCGGCCAGACCATGCATCGGTGACCTGCTCGACATGCCGGCAACATCGAATCCCGGCTCGCCGGATACGACCGCGCAATCAGCGAAATAGCACGGGCCGATGAGCGCAGAAAGAGACTTACGCGACTGCGTGTGGATCAGCATGGCACGGTGTTCGATGTGCTGGTGCAAAGCCGGCGCGACAGGCACGCAGCTAGTGTTCCGTTCCGCTGATTCGCGCAGAAAGTCTCTGTAGCTTTTCGAGAATAGAGTCAGCGGAACGGGTTACTAGACGCGCACGCGCATTGCCCCCCCGCCGCTGCAGCTGAACGTCACATGTGGGGCCAATGACAGAGACGCAAGCGGAGCGGCTCGCTCCTGCGCTATCGATGGGCGGCCGTTGTACTTCGCATGAATGTTTTTGCTGGTCTTTGATGTGCGCATGTGTTTCTATACCAATCAGTACAGCAACGGTTATGCTAGACTATAAAGTACAGGAATCGCAAGGAGGAGTTATTACGTGCAGAAAAGTTCGCCAGAGAGCCGCGTCGGTCGCCCGAAAGATGCCGCCAAGCACACGTCCATTGTGGAAGCGGCAACGAGGCTGTTCTCCGGGCAGCGCTACGACACCGTAACCATGGAGGCCGTCGCCGCAGAGGCGGGGGTGTCAAAGATGACGGTCTACAGCCATTTCTCGGACAAGGAAGCGTTATTCGAGGCAGTCGTGCGTGGCGTTTCGGACCGGATGCTCCAGGTACTGCCGCCCGTGAGTTCCGAAAATTTACCCTTACGGGAACGGCTGTCTGCGATCGGCGCCGCATTCCTGAAGACCATCGTCAATGTCCATGTTGCTGGCATGGCGCACGCGCTGCCGACCGGCCGCCAAGACCTGCCGCTAAGGACACGCTTTTACGATGCAGGGCCGGGGCGGACTGTGGCGGTACTGGCCGGTATCATCAGCGAGGCCGCGGCGCGCAATGAACTGATCGTCGACTCGCCGGAGCTGGCGGCCCACGACCTGGTGAGCCTGTGGGCAGGTGATCTGCAAGCGCGCATCCTATTCGGAGTTGTGAAGCGGGCAACCGATAGGGAAATCAAGGAGCGGACACGCCGCGGCACGGACGTATTTTTACGAGCTTTTGGGAAACCGGGAAAGCGCGAGCCGTCATGATGTCTCGCTCGACATGTCCCTAGTGCGCGCTCGGCGACGGATTCGCGGCGCTGGCGGTATGGCTTGCGCCGAAACTCACGCGGGTCGCGGATCACTCGAAGGCTCATTGATTCTGTACATCGGTCGCCCATTCGCGTCGGCCGGCGAACTCCGTTCAACCAGGAACCTTTATGTCTCACCCAATCCGTATTGTCATTGTCGGCGGTGGAATCGCCGGGATACTGCTCGCGACAAGGCTGGGCAACTATTACGCCCATTCGGACGAAGCCCGTGTGACGCTGATCGACAGCAGCCAGACCCATATCTGGAAACCGATGCTCCATACGATCGCGGCAGGCACGCGCGATGTGTCCCAGCAGCAGGTTAGTTATCTCGCTCACGCGAGCGCACACCGGTTTGCATGGCAGCCAGGCCGCATGTATGGACTGGATCCTGCCCGCAAAGAAGTGCTGCTTGACGAGATGAGGACGCCCGAGGGCGAACTCGTGCTCGAAGCCAGGACGATTCCCTTCGACGTGCTGGTGCTGTCGGTGGGCAGTCAGGCGAACGATTTCGGCATCCCTGGCGTCAGGCAACACTGCCACTTCATCGATAGCCAGAAACAGGCCGAAGCTTTCAACGTGGTTCTGCGCAACCGGATGCTTCGCGCCGTGGCGAAGGATGAACGACTCCGGGTCGCGATTGTTGGGGCAGGCGCGACCGGTGTCGAGCTCTCCGCTGAGTTAAGCCGCGTACTGGAGATTGCCGAGGGCTACGGTGACCCTACCTTGCGCAGCCGACTGAGCTTGACGCTGCTTGAAAGCGGACCGCGCGTCCTTGCTTCTTTCCCGCCAAAGATTTCAGAATCCGCTGAAGAACAGCTCAGGCACATCGGTTTTAGTGTGCAGACCTCGACGCGGGTCATGGCAGCGCAAAGCAACGGGTTCGAGATCGACGGCGGGCGTCTCGTCAGCGCCGACCTCATGGTCTGGGCCGCAGGCGTCAAGGCGCCAGATTTCATGAACAATATGGCGGGAATGGAAACCACGGGTTCAAACCAGGTCGTGGTTAAAGCCACGCTTCAGTCGACGCACGACGACAATATTCTTGCACTCGGCGACTGCGCAAGTCTGACACTGATGGATCACGAACGGCCGTTGCCGCCTACCGCGCAGGTCGCAACGCAGCAGGCTGAGCATCTGGCCCGCCATCTGCCGGCGTGGCTCGCAGGCCAACCATTGCCGGACTTTAAGTTCCGGGATTATGGCTCGCTGGTTTCGCTCAGCGACTATGGCGCATTTGGCACGTTAGGGAGTTTTGGCTTCTTCCGCGGTGGCTTCATACGCGGACGCTTCGCGCAATTGAGCCATGCGATGCTTTATCGCCGCCATCAGCAGGCGCTTCATGGTTTTGGAAAGGCAGCACTGATGTGGAGCGCCGAACAGATCAATAGCCTTGTACAGCCCAAAATCAGACTGAGCTGACTACGCTTCCAGCTATGCGTCGCTCGTGGCATCTGCGGCGGCGAGCGGCGAGACTAGGGTGTTAGATCCTATGTATCAGGAAGGCCGGCGGCTTGCCGGAGAACGTCGCGACGATTTCGGAGAATGCGCCAAAGCACGGCAGGATCAGGATGTACACCTCAGGACGTCCCCACACCCAGATGAGGTTGATGTACATCATCGCGTTGCCGCCCAGCTCGTTGGTAAAGAAGTGCATGCCGAGATAGCGGTCAGCGGCAAGCAGCGCCAGCGTGCCCGTCAACACCGGAAACGCGGCAACCACGCATCATGATCGCGTCGGCAAAGCCGCGCAGCAGCATGACGAGCGCAAGGATGATGTACATCACCCCGATGCGCTTGTGATCGACCGAGGTGATCCACTCGCGCCAGAGATAGGTCCATTTCCCCGCGTACGTCACGGCGCCCAGCAGCGCGGCGCCGAGCATGGCGACGACAGCCAGCGTGCCCACGACGATGGGCTCACGATACGGAATCGCATCTAGATTGAATTTCCCGAACATGATGATTACTTTGCGGCCAGGATCGCAGGCGACTGCGCGCCCTGACGTTCATAGGAAATGGCTGCCGGACCTGTGCCAGCCGTGCCCGTGCCGGCTGGACCGCTCCCGCAACGCGGGTCGCCCGACGGGCCGCGCATGTAGCGGTTCACGACGTTATCGAATAGGCCCGGCATGACGCTCGCGTAAAGCGCGACCGGATTCTTCTGGCTCGGCTGCTCCAGCGCCGTATAGGTCGCCGTGTCGAGCGTCTGCCCCGACTGTTTCGCCCGCGCGATCCAGGCTTCGAAGTCGCCGCGGCTCGTCGCGATCGTCTCGAAGTGCATGTCCGAGAAGCCGAGGCCGCTGAACGCGGCGGACCGGCCCGCGTGGACCCCCGGAGTATCGGCGATCAGGTTGAGCTGGGTCTGCATGCCGGCCATCGTATAGACTTGGCTGCCGAGTTGCGGGATGAAAAACGAATTCATCAGCGACTCGGCCGTCAGCCGGAACGAGACAGGCGGATCGACGGGAATGGCCAGTTGGTTCACCGCAGCCACGCCGTAGTCCGGATAGATGAAGAGCCACTTCCAGTTCAGCGCGACCACTTCGACGCGGACGGTCTTTGTCTGGGATTCGATCGGCTTGGATGGATCCAGGCTGTGCGTGGTACGCCAGATCACGAGAGCCAGCATCAGCAGGATGACGCAAGGGATCGCCCAAACGACAACTTCAATTGCAGTGGAGTGTGCCCATTTGGGCGCATAGGTCGCGCTCCTGTTTGACGCGCGATAGTGCCATGCGAAGTGCAAGGTCAACAGAATGACCGGAACGACCACGAGCAGCATCAGACCCAACGCAAGCAGGATCAGATGTTTTCTCCTGTGCACCGATGTCGCCCTTGGGATTGAATAAAGTCATGCTGCATCCGCCGATCAGGCCGAATGCGCCGAGCGCCATAACGCGGCCTGCGGCAACGCAAAACCGCTTAATGGTATGTGATTGACCGCGCGCACTTGACCCGATAGAGGGATTTTCTCTACATAAACCTGGGATTCTGCATGTCATGTACCTCGGTTGCCGGTGACACCACAGGCGGACGAATTCAGCTGCGGCAGCGACCCTTTGGCTGGCGTGGAAAGGGACCGGCCAGGCTGGAGCCGGCCGGCCCCACGACGGCTAGCGGCCTGTCGTATCCCGCTCAGTTTCCTTTGTGATCTCCCCAAGTGGAACGGACTTCGGCGCTGCCACTTCGAGAGGTGGTTGCGCAACGCCCGCTTTATGGCGCCTGCGCGAGCTATGCGCTGGCTTGGTAGCGCCCTCCAGCCGCGCCACGTGAGTCGCGCCCCCAGGACGATGCACGTCGTGCGTCACGAATCCGGAATCGTGATCCGGTATCGCAAACCAGTCCGGATGCTCAAACGACGCGCGAATGTCGTCCAGACCCGTCTGCCAGTGCTCGCTCATCGTGTCGATGCTGAATTCGTAATCCTTATAGTGCCCCTCATACGCCTTGTTCTTGTATATGAGGTGCACAACATTGACCGTACTGCCATCGGCAACTTCCCGTGCCTCCCGGATGAGCGGATGCTGCTTCTCCAAACCCGGCGGCACATGCTTCAATAGCTCCTTGATGAGCTGTGCATGACGCTGGGTCGACCCGAGCATCGCGGTGATAGCGCGGGTCCGGCTGGAATACTGGATGTCCTTGGCGCGCTCGGACACATCCAGCATGTCGCCCGGGAGTCCGCCGCTCGAACTCCAGAGGTCAACCTGGAAGACCAGGGAGTCCTTGTGCTGCGGGTCACTTAAAACCTCGGTCAACGGGGTGTTCGACACCAGACCGCCGTCCCAGTAATATTCGCCATCAATCTCGACGGCAGGAAAGCCCGGAGGGAGCGCACCCGAGGCCATGAAGTGCTCTGGCGAAAGGCGCATCTGCGTGTTGTCAAAGTAAACCAGGTTACCCGTGCGCACGTTGACCGCGCCGATGGAGACGCGAATATCGCCGTCGTTGATTCTGTCGAAATCGGCGAATTGCAGAAGGGTCGCCCGAAGCGCGGTGGTATCGTAAAAGCTCACTTCTTCTGGCGAGCGCTTGCCCATCCCTGGGATGGGCACCGGAAGGCGCGGCGAGAAAAAGCCTCGCTGCCCTTCGGTGAGTGCGCGGCCTGCCGCCCAGCAGCTCGACCACTTGCGCGACAGGTCGTGCATGCCCGCGGCGCGGGGCAGCCACGCGCCAAGGTTCCCAAGCATGTCCGCCGGCTGGCAGATGGTGTTCCAGAATCCACGCAATGCCTCGGTACGCTTCCCCGGAGCGTTGCCCGCGATGATGGCTGTGTTAAGCGCGCCGATGGAGATGCCGGAAATCCAGTCCGGATGAATGCCAGCTTCCTCGAGGCCTTCGTAGACGCCGGCCTGATAGGAGCCCAGCGCGCCGCCACCCTGTAGCACGAGAGCTACCTCGTCATAGGCTGGCAGTTCGAAAGGCTTCCGTGTGCCTGGTCTTTCTAGATTTTGACGCACTGGGCAGCTCCTTAGTGCATCGACCAGCCGTGGCTGACGATGATGGACTGCCCCGTCAATGCCGACGATTCGAAACCCGCGAGGAACGCCACGGTGTTGGCGACGTCTTCCACCGTCGTGAATTCGCCGTCGACTGTTTCCTTCAACATCACGTTCTTGACGACGTCTGCTTCCGAAATGCCCAACGCTATCGCCTGCTCCGGAATCTGCCTGTCGACAAGCGGCGTGCGCACGAAGCCCGGGCACACGACATTGGCGCGTACACCGCGCGAACCGCCTTCCTTGGCTACCACGCGTGCGAGACCGAGCAGTCCGTGCTTGGCCGTCACGTAGGCAGCCTTCAGCTTCGACGCTTCATGCGAGTGGACCGAGCCCATATAGATAATCGAGCCACCGTTGCCCGCAGCGTACATGTGCCTGACTGCAGCTTTGGTCGTGAGGAACGCGCCGTCCAGATGGATAGCGAGCATTTTTTTCCAGTCGGAGAAAGCATAATCTTCAATCGGGTTGACTATCTGGATGCCCGCGTTCGAGACCAGCACATCGATGCTGCCAAGCTTGTCGACAGCCTGCTGGATGCCGGCGTTGACCGCTTCTTCGCTCGTCACGTCCATTGATACCGGCAGCGCTTTGCCACCCTCCTTGCGGATGCTCTCGGCCACGCTCTCAGCAGCCTTGAGGTTCAGGTCCGCGATTACCACCGACGCGCCGAGCGCCGCGAGCTTGCGTGCGCATTGTTCACCGATACCACTTGCAGCGCCCGTCACGAGCGCGACCTTATCTTTTACGGACATGCCTTTTCCTTAATATGTCAGAGGGTGCTTACTGATTCGCGGCAAGCTTGAGTGCCGGCGCCTCGGCGAGGTAATCGAAAGCTACCTCCCCGATGTCGAGCGTGAGATTGGCGATAACGTGCCGCGCGCCGACGATTTTGCGCACCGGCAAATCCGCCACAGGAGCCAAGGCATGGGGGTGCAGCTCAAGCGCGGCCGGACCGCCCCACGCGCCGAGCACCGTGACATCCCGCAGGAAGTAGCGCACGAGCTCGCAGATGCGGGCTGAACCGTCGACGTCCGGAATGACTTTCAGTAGATAGTTCGGCGTGTCCGCAAGCTTCTTGCGCTCGACCTCGAGGTCAAGTGGCTCGTACTTGTAGCCCATCGTGCCCGTGGCAATGCGCTGGGTGCCATAGTCGAGCGTTCCAAGCAGCGTGTCGTTGCCGTCAACACGCAATTTCGGACTCGCCAGCTTCTTGGGGAAGCCCCAAATCTCACGACCGCCGGCAATCGGGCCTTCGTCGTCGAGGTACATCGCGTGTGTGTAGCTGCCTGGCGCGCCGGCATCATCTCTCACCGAGATAACCTGGCCGCTTTCCGTGTAATCGCCGAATCCCGACGAGTCTGGCATGCGAATGAATTCGTAATGCACGAGGGGGCTTGCGACTGTCAATGGTTCCGGCACCACGGCGCGCAAAGCGTCCATGTCGGTCTCGTACGAAATGATGAAGTACTCGCGATTAAGGAAGCGAAACGGCGGGCGGGGGTAGGAAGGATTGTGGACGGGCATCGCAAAAGCATCTTTGCGGATTTGTTCGATTTTCAACTATCTCTCCAGTAGTGACGTCAAATGACGTCGCGTCTTTAAAGCCCACGCATGCGCACCAGAGGTGCTGCGCTGCATACTGCGCCTCTGCCTTATCACACGTGTCGGGACGCAACGCTCAGGCGCCGGGTTCGAGTGGCCCTGTGCTTTGCATCGTTGTACAGAACATGGGCAATAGTAGCGCCTTGCTCCATGCATCGGGGTCCTTGCTGGTCGCAAAACATTGTGCCCCTCACCGCAACAATCGGTTCGATCCTTGTACGCGTCGGCTTCTCGTCGGCGAAACGCCGCGTGTAGCGATGTCGCTTCGTGATAGGCAATGTCGCACATATAAGGACAGTATTAATTGCCACATGGCTCGTTGTTTCGTCCCCGATGCCTCGCTTGCTTCAGGCATGTCCATTCGAAACCGCGTCCCCGAGAATATAAACGCGCGCAAAGTCACAGTCAGACATTAACGGAAGCCGCGACCATCATTGCGCCTGCGTTTCGCGGCGGCGGATCGCCTGCTCTGGGAGAGTACACGGCGTCGCCCGCCTCAATCGGATGACCGCTCGACACGCACGTCCCCGGCCCCTTCGCGATGAACACCCGTCAGGGTTGGTAATTACAGCGACCGCCGCACGAATCGCACCAGGAAACCGACAGGGTCTGCAAAGGGTTCGGCGCCACGTTCAGGTCAGGCGGATCTTCGGCTGGACGAGACCGTTGATCTGTTCCGCTGTCCACGCAGCGTCGCCTTTCGAAAGCCATGGAGAGCCTGCTGATGGCGCCGGTAGAGCATAGCGTGACTCAGTCAGTTGAGCGAGGCGGAGCAAGGCAGCGCCGGCAACCACGGCAACGGTACGAGCCGCAAGACAGTGCTCACACCCAACGGCGAACTGACGCTGGATATCCCGCGAGACCGGCAGGCGACGTTCGAGCCGCAACTGGTCGGCAAGTACCAGCGCCGGCTGCCGGGATTCGACGACCACGTCATCAGCATGTACGCGCGCGGCATGAGCGTACGCGAGATCCAGGCTCACCTGCTGGGGCTGTACGGCCTGGAAGTGTCGCCCGATCTGATTTCCACGGTCACCGACGAGGTGCTGGCTGAGGTCGAGCAGTGGCAACAACGCCCGCTCGAGGCGATGTATCCGATTGTGTATTTCGACGCACTTCGACTGAAGATCCGCGACGAGGGCACGGTCAGGAACAAGGCGGTGTACCTGGCGCTGGGCATTCGGGCTGACGGCCGCAAGGAAGTGCTGGGCCTGTGGATCGCGTTGAAAACGCGCGGCTACACCCGCTTCGAAACCATGCGCACCGCCCTGTTCCTCGTCGCTGGCAAGCTCGACTTCGGCAGCTTCAACGCGCATGCCTGGTAATCCGCATTACCCACACCATTGTCAAAAGACCCTTATCGTCGTCGCACCATTGCTATGGTGTTCTCAGGCTAAACTTCGGCCTTCCGCCCTTCGTGCGTGTGCCCCACCGCCTTGCCCGGTAGACGAGACACGCCGCCTCTCCTAAAACGAGTCGATGGAAACTGTCTCTAATGTCCTGATTCTCCTCCTCGCGGTGGCCCTCTCCGGTATCGGCACCCGCGTGCTGCCCCTCAAAGTGCCGCCGCCGCTCGTGCAGATCGCACTCGGCGCGCTGCTCGCGTGGCCGGGACTGGGCCTGCACGTCAGTTTCGATCCGGAAATCTTTATGATGGTCTTCATACCGCCGCTGCTTTTCGCAGACGGATGGCGCATCCCGAAGCGCGAGTTCTTCATCGCGCGGCGCGCGATCCTGATGCTCGCACTCGGGCTCGTGTTCATGACGGTGCTGGCGGTCGGCTATTTCGTCCACGCGCTGGTGCCAGAGATCCCGTTGCCGGTCGCCTTTGCACTCGCCGCCGTCCTGTCACCGACCGATGCGGTCGCGCTGACCGGGATCGCCGGCAAGGACCGGATTCCGGCGAACCTGATGCACATCCTCGAGGGCGAGGCGCTGATGAACGATGCGTCCGGCCTCGTCGCGTTGAAGTTCGCGATTGCCGCCGCTCTGACCGGCGTGTTCTCGCTGCGCGACGCGTCGATCAGCTTCGTGATCATCGCGGCGGGCGGGCTGGCGACGGGCGCGGCAGTAAGCTGGTTGTTCAGCGTGGCGTCCATCCGCTTTCTGAGCAGCGGGGAAGGCGACCCCGCGCCCGGCGTTGTGATGACGCTGCTGATCCCGTTCGCGGCCTATCTGTTCGCCGAGCATTTCGGCTGGTCGGGCGTCCTGGCCGCCGTCGCCGCCGGCATGACGATGAACTACGCCAGCATCGCGCACGCCGGAACAGTCGCCGAACGCGTGCGCGCCAACAGCACATGGACGATGATCGAATTCGTCTTCAACGGCATGGTGTTCATCCTGCTTGGGCTGCAGTTTCCGCATATCCTGGGCCGCGCGCTGATCGAAGCGCACGAGACCAGTTACGAACAGGTAGTGCTGCTGATCGGCTATATCGCGGCGGTGACGCTCGCGCTATACGCGCTGCGCTTCGTTTGGGTGTGGCTGCTGCGCTGGCACGCGAGCCGCGGCGCAGCGAAGCACGGCATGACGAATGCGATGCCCGGCCTCCGCACCGTGACGGTCACCACAGTGGCCGGCGTGCGCGGAGCGTTGACGATGGCGGGTATCCTGTCGCTGCCCGAGACCTTGCCTAACGGGATGCCGTTGCCGGGCCGGGATCTCGCGATCTTCATCGCCTCGGGCGTGATTCTGATGTCGTTGCTGGTTGCGGTAGTAGCGCTACCGCCATTGCTGCGTGGCTGGCGGCGCGGACACGATCCGCACGCCGCCGAGGAGCGGCTCGCGCGCCAGCTCGCGGCCGAGGCGGCGATTCGCGCAATCGACGAGTTGCATGAAACGGCCAGCGCTGGTTTCCACGAATCGGCGTCCGCCCACGCGGCGGACGTGACCGCGCACGTCATGGAGATCTATCGCCGCCGGCTCGCGACTCTAGGCGACGAGACCGCGCCGAGCGAACAGGCGCGTTACGCGGAAGCGCTGGAGTTCCAGACGAAGCTCGCCGCGGTGCGCGCCGAACGCGCCTTGCTGCTGTCGCTGCGCAGGGCACAGAAGATCAGCGACGAGACACTCCACAAGCTGATGCGGGAAGTGGATCTGTCGGAAACCGCGTTGATCGCGCCTACAGAATGATCGCGCCTAGCGTCGCGGTGCCGATGCCGCCCAGCGCAAAGCTGCCCGGCTTCAGCGAGAAATCGCCCGCGCCGAGCACCAGGGTTACGGCAGCTACCATCAGATTGCGGTTGTCGGAGAAGTCCACCTTGTTGACGACCCAGATGCGCGCACCCGTCACCGCGATCAGCCCAAACACACGTCGGGATAAACATTGCGACCGTATGACAGCGGGCGCGGTTGTGCATCGACGTGTAGCACCGTATGCTTGGATACGTCGCTTTCTGTTCGTCAACTTCGACAAGGTCATTCAGTCATGAACGAATACTGCATGTTCAAGGGAAAACTGCTGCGCGCGGCGCCTTTCAAAGATTCGTATATAGGCAGTCCGCACTATGTGATCACGGTGACCGGCAACGACAACACGCCATTCAACATCGTCGTCAATTCGGCGTCGACGCAACCTGGCGCAAGCGGTAACGACGACGTGTACTTCTATGCCGATCTGAACTTCGCCGATCCACTAACCGCGAAACTGCAGCCCCTGAACCTCGGCCTCTACACGAGCGGCTTTCCGCGGCTCGATTACTTCCAGGACAGCAGCCTGCTCGACATTCACCGCATGCGGCCTGTCCCCTACGAGGATCAAAACGGCAACCGCGCCGACGTCAACGACATCATCGACGAAATCCTTACCATCGACGAAAGCAAGCCGTCGCAAAGTCTGCCCTACGACAACGGCAGCGGCCAGTTGCACAACCGCGATTTCTGGACACCGACCACCGCGGGCATCGTGGTCTATGGGTTCGGCTTTCTGTTTCTGCCGAAGAAGGACGGTCTTCACGAGACTCACATGAATCAGGGCAATCCGCGCGGCCCGCATTACAAGGAAAACGGCGCGTTCCAGGACGGCGCGGTGATCGTGCAGCGCGCCGATGGGTTTGCCGCCATGTTTACCGCGTTTCAGACACAGTATTTGCCGACCAATGCGGCCGGCGATCCCGCGGCGAATGCAGTGGCGTTGCCGGTTTATATTCAGCAAGGTTGATAGCGTCGCTCGTGCATGGGGCAAGTGGAAACCGCCGCGATGCGCGAGAAACAGGTTGTTGCAAAGGGGAAAACCGGATCGCGCGCAAAAGTCCCTCGCGATACGAACGCACCGCGAGAGACGTCGCGTCGATCAGCGCGCGCTCTCGGCGCCTCGACGCGGAATATGCCGCTGCACCACCGCCAGCGCGATCAGCACGATGACCATTGCGATACCGAGCATCAGCAGATAGCCAGATGCGCCACCGGCCGTGATCACCGCGGCACCGGCGAATGCGCTTAGAATCGCGCCGACGCGTCCGAACGCGAGTGCCGACGCGGTGCCCGTCGCCCGCACGCTGGTCGGATAGACGTATGCGCACAGCGCGTACATCGTCGATTGCACCGCATTGACGAACAGCCCGTGCAAGCCGAGACCGACCATCATCAACGTCGTATGCTGCGTCGCGCCGACGCCGAGCAGCATCCATGCACTCGCGACGCCGCCCGCGCAGCACAGCAGCAGCGGCCAGCGCGAGCCGTAGCGCCCGATCGCCAGCGCGCACAGCACCGCGCCGATTACGCCGCCGAGGTTGTACGCGCTCAGGCCATAGCCCGCGAGCGACACGCTCAAGCCCTCACTCGTCAGCATCGACGGCAGCCAGCTGAACGCCGCATACACCGCGAGCAGGCACATGAAGAACGCGCCCCAGATCGCGACGGTGTCGCGCGAACGGCCATCGCGGAACAGCGCGCCAAAGCCGACGTGTTTCTCAGCGCTTTGTTCGCGCACATCGGTGAAGCTCGCATCGGCCGACACGTCGCGCGCCATGCGCCGCAGCAGCTTCACGAGCTCGAACCAGCGATGCGGACGGCGTGCCAGAAAACGCGGCGATTCCGGCAGCGCCGCGAGCAGGACGAGGGCGAGCACGAGCGGCAGCACACCACCCGCTACGAACAGACCGCGCCAGCCATAAACCGGCAGCACCTGGCCGGCGAACAATCCGGCGACCATACCGCCCAGCGGCACGCACAGAATGGTCGCCGTCACCGCGAAGGTACGAAAACGCGCGGGCGTGAACTCGGCGGTCAGCGTCGTCGATGTCGGCAGCGCGCCGCCGATGCCGAGCCCCGCGATAAAGCGCAGCGCCGCAATGGCCGCGACGTTCGGCGCGAGACTGATCGCGCAGGTCGCCAAGCCGAACACGAACACGCTGCCGATCACGGCCCAGCGGCGGCCGAAACGATCGGCGAACAGCCCCGCGAACGCGCTGCCGATACCCATGCCGACCAACCCCGACGCGACCACTGGTGCAAACGCGTTGCGCGTAATGCCCCACTCCTTGATCAGCATCGGAATCGCGAAGCCGATCAGCTGGCTGTCGAAGCCGTCGACGACGATCGACAGCGCCGCGAGCACCACCGCGATTTTCTGCAGCAACGTGTAGGGGCCGTCGTCGAGTGCATGACCGATGTCGAACGTGTTGCCGCCGCGCGCGATGCCGGCGAGCGCCGCGTCGTCGCGCGCGGTCGCGGTCGAGGCCGCGGCCGAAGCGGGAGGAACGAAACTCATGAACCTGTCTCCGTTGTTTGCGCTGCACGCGCGTTGTTCGATTTTTTTTGTTGTCGGCAGTACGGTGCGACGCGATGGCCCGCTTCGGCGAGTTGGCCGCCGAACAGCGAGCCGATCGCGACGCTTCTCATCAGAACGGATAGTGACGCGGCATCGTTTGCAGCGTGACCCAGCGCAGATCGGTGAATTCCGCGATCCCCGCCTTGCCGCCGAAGCGGCCGAAGCCACTCGCCTTCACGCCGCCGAACGGCATCTGTGCTTCGTCGTGCACGGTCGGGCCGTTCACGTGACAAATGCCCGACTCGATGCATTTAGCGACGTTCAGCGCGCGCGCCGTGTCGCGGCTGAACACCGCCGCCGACAGGCCATATTCGTTGTCGTTCGCACACGCGATTGCGGCTTCCTCGCCACGCACGCGCACGATCGGCTTGACCGGCCCGAACGATTCGTCGTGATAGATGCGCATGTCCGGCGTCACGCGATCGAGCAGCGTCGCGGGCATCAGCGTGGTTTCGCTCTTGCCGCCGCACACGAGCGTCGCGCCTTTGGCGAGCGCGTCGTCGATCAGCGCGTTGCAGCGCTCGACCGTGCTCATGTCGACTACCGAGCCGAGCACGACCGGGCCCTTGCGCGGATCGCCGAGTGGCAGCGCGCGCGAGCGCGCGGCGAGCCGCTCGACGAACGCATCGGCGATGCTGTCGTCGACGATGATTCGCTCGGTCGACATGCAGATCTGCCCGGAATTCGCGAACGCGCCGAACACGGCCGCATCGACCGCGGCGCCGATGTCGGCGTCGTCGAGCACGACGAGCGGCGCCTTGCCGCCTAGTTCGAGCACGCAGGGCTTCAGATGGCGCGCGCACGTTTCGGCGATCAGGCGGCCCACGCGCGTCGAGCCCGTGAAGTTCACGCGACGCACGGCCGGGTGTCCGATCATGGCGTCGACGATGCGCGCGGCGTCGGCCGGCGCATTGGTCACGAAGTTCACGGTGCCGCGTGGCAGACCCGCCTCCTGCATCGCCTCGATGATGAGGCCGTGGGTAGCCGGGCAGATCTCCGAGCCCTTCAGTACGACCGTGTTGCCGCACGCGAGCGGCAGCGCGATCGCGCGCACCGCGAGAATCACCGGCGCGTTCCACGGCGCGATGCCGAGCACGACGCCCGCGGGCTGGCGCACGCCCATCGCGAGGCTGCCGGGCACGTCGGACGGGATCAATTCGCCGGCGATCTGCGTGGTCAGCGCGGCGGCCTCGATCAGCCCGGCCGCCGCGAGGTGCACGTTGAAGCCGGCCCAGATGCCCGACGCGCCGGTCTCGGCGGCCATCGCGGCCGCGAAGGCGTCGGCCTTCGCTTCGAGCGCGTGAGCGGCCCTCGTCAGCAGCGCGCGGCGCTCGCTCGGTCCGAGCGCGGACCACACCGGAAATGCGGCCGCGGCGGCATCGACGGCGGCGACGGCATCTTCGACGGTCGCGGCCGGCGCGCGCGTCGCGACTTCGCCTTCGAGCGGACTGCGGCGCTCGAAGGTCGCGCCGTTGCGCGCCTGTGTCTGCTCGCCGCCGATCAGCATCGGTACGTTTTTCATCGTAGGCCTCTCTCCTTTTCGTGAATGGGAAGCGCCGTTACGCGACGATCGCTTCGACGAGCGTGGGACCGCTTTTCACGTCACCTTCGGTCAGCGCGCGACGCAACACGTCGGCAAGTTCAGCCGCCTCGCTGACGCGCGCGCCAGGGCAACCCATGCCCGCCGCGATCGTCACGAAGTCGAGGCCCGGCAGGTCCGTGCCCTGCACGGTCTCGCCAGGCGCGAAACCGAACACCGGCGCGAAATCCTGCAACGCCGCGTAGCGCGTGTTGTTCAGGATCACGAATGTGATCGGCAGCCGCATCTGCACCGCGCTCCAGATCGCCTGAATCGAGTACATGCTCGAACCGTCGCCGATCAGCGCGATCACGCGCTCGCCCGGCCGCGCAAGCGCAACGCCGACCGCCGCCGGCATGCCGTAGCCGAGGCCGCCGCTGTCCATCGTCAGGAACGTGCCGGCGCGCGCGATCGGCAGATAGGTCTGCATGATGGGCCGCGAGCTCGGCGCTTCCTCGACGACGATGCCATCGGGATCGCGCACTTCGGCGAGCGTCTGCAACGCGAACGCGACCGACATCCGCTCGCCCCGCGCGGGCGGCAGCGCTCGCGGCGCCACCGCGCGCGGCGCGGGCAACTCACGCGCTTTGGGCGCGGCGCGCGCGAGCAGATCACGCACGCCGAGCCGCACGTTGCCGACCGCGGCGATGCCCTGCGGCGTCCATGCGGCAATGCCCGGATCGTCGATCAACTGACACAGCCGCGAGCCCGGCGGCACATGCGGACCACTGCCTTCGACGTGATACGTGAACGCTGGCGCGCCGATCACGAAGATCGCGTCGTGCGCGCCGAGCAACTCGACGATGCGCTCACGCAGCGCCGGCAAAAAGCCCGCGAACAGCCGGTGCGTTTCGGGGAAGCTGCAACGTCCTGTCATCGGCGCGACGTAGACGCGCGCGGAATGCCGCTCCGCGAGGCGCACGACTTCAGCCGCCGCGTCCGCGCGATCGACCGCGCCACCGACCACGAACGCGGGCCGCTCGCACGCGTCGAGCACCGTGCCGATGCGTTCGAGCATCGCCGGATCGGGTCGCATGATGTGCGCGACCTCGCGGTCGGCCACGCGCTCGGCCGGCTGATCCCAGTCGTCGGCGGGAATCGACACGAACACCGGGCCGCGCGGCTCCTGCATCGCGATCGCGTACGCACGCGCGATCGCGAGCGGCACATCCTGCGCGCGAGCCGGCTCGATGCTCCACTTCACGTAGGGCTTCGGCAATTCGGTGGCCTGAGTCGCGGCGAGGAACGGTTCGAACGGCAGGATCGAGCGGGCCTGCTGACCCGCGGTGACGACGAGCGGCGTGCGGTTGCGAAACGCCGTGAAGATATTGCCCATCGCATTGCCGACACCCGCCGCCGAATGCAGATTCACGAGCGCCGCGTTGCCGGTGGTCTGCGCGTAGCCGTCGGCCATACCGACCACGACCGCTTCCTGAAGTCCGAGCACGTAGCGGAAATCCGCGGGGAAATCGCGGAACATCGGCAGCTCGGTCGAGCCCGGGTTCGCGAAGATCGACGTCATGCCGACGCGGCGCGCGAAGTCGATGACCGCGTCGCGTACGGTCCACCGCGTGCTCTGTTCCTTTGCGTGTGCCTGATTCTGCTGCGGCGCGCTGCTTGTCATGCGAAGTCTCCTGTCTGGTGAGCGCGGAAAATCGAATGGCCATTATCGCGGCCGCCGGGGTAACCGAAAATTGCCCAATTCGCAAAAAGGCATTACCTTTCGGCATGACTTACAACCTCCAACAACTGCAGGCGTTCGCGGTGATCGTCGAGAGCGGCAGCCTCGGACGCGCCGCCGAAGCGCTGCACATCACACAGCCGGCCTTGAGCCGGACCATCCGACGTCTCGAGGAACAGGTCGGCGCGCCGCTGTTCGAGCGGCATTCGCGCGGCATGCATTTGACTGCGGTCGGCGAGGCGCTGCTGCCGCACGCGATCCTGTTGCAACGCGAAGCCGAACAGGCGCGCGAGGAAATCGACGCAATGCGCGGCCTCGCGCGCGGCACGATCCGCGTCGGCGCGGTCGGCAGCATCGCGAGCCTCGTGCTGCCGCTCGCGGTGAGCGGCGTGTTGACGAAGTGGCCGAACCTGCGCGTGGAGATCATCGAGGGCGTGTGGGACCGGCTCGCCGATGCGCTCGTCAAACGTCAGATCGATCTCGCGCTCAGCATGGCCGTGCCCGATACCGACGAGATCACCGCGATCGCCGATTGCCGCTGGGAAGACGCGAGCTACGTGGTCGCCGCGCTCGATCATCCGCTGCGGCGCAAGCCCGACCTCACGCTCGCCGACACGCTAAACCAACGCTGGGCGATTCCGCCACGCGGCACCGGCCCGTTCGAGCACATGCAGAGCGTGTTTGCCGAGCGCGGGCTGGGACTGCCGAACGTCGTCGTCGAAACGCGCTCGGTCACGGCGCTGAAGAGCCTGGTCGCACGTTCGGGCTTTCTGAGCTGGATGGCGTCGACGATGTACGTGACCGAAAGCAAGGCCGGCGTGTTCGATACGCTCGGCGTGCCGGGGGTGGTCGGGCGGCGCACGTTGACCGCGTTCCGGCGCCGCCAGGGGATTCTGCCGAGCCCGGCGGTCAAACTGCTGGAGCAGTTGCGGCAGTTGACGGCGGAGGGTATGACCGTGGATTGATCGTTTCCCGCACACGCTGCCACTTTCTCGGCGTTTACCCGATAGGTAGATTTTATCGACTATTTATCAATAAAGTCTCGTGTTAGATTCCGTCGCCATGCGTCGAGGAAACGAAGCAAGGAGAGCCGGAAGGGGGGTTTTGATTGGCGTGCCGATCGAGGTGCTCGGCTTCGCATTGGCGCTTCAACGCGCTGCTGGTGGTGACGATCGCGGGCCTCGCGACCGGGACAGCCGGCGGCTTGCAGACGGTGGAGATCGTCAGCGCGTTCGGCAAGGCATTCGAACAGGCGCGGCATCTGATCTCGCGCTTGCATGCGGCCACCACCGGCCGCGTGCTCTCATCACGTTGGTCGATACGCTGACGCTCAAGTACGCGCCCTTCGTCGAAACGAAGAATCCGGTTTCTGCGGCACGCTGATGACGCCGAGGGCGGCGAACTTCAACATCGTCCTCGCCGCGCTGCTCGAACTGAAGGACCAGAACGGCGTGATCAAGGCGCAATGGCCGACCGCTTTACTATTGCTGATCGTCAACACCATACTGTTGCACGTGTTTGTATTCCGCTTCTGAGGAGCCGCCGATGACCACCCAGCTCACCCGCGAATTCGCGTCCAGATTCGCCAATGTCGCACTCGCCCACCTCACGCGCGAATACCCGAACAAGCTCACGCACTCGCTTGAAGGACCGCAGGACGTGCAGGGTCCGCGCGCCTTGCATCCGATCTTCTACGGCAGCTACGACTGGCATTCGTGCGTGCACGGTTACTGGCTGATCCTGCATCTGCTCGAACGCTTTCCAGATCTGCCCGAGGCGGCGCGCATCATCGCCGTGGTCGACGAGCATTTCACTGCGGCGAACGTCGCCGGCGAACTCGCGTATCTGGACCTGCCGCACAACCGCGGCTTCGAGCGGCCGTATGGCTGGGCGTGGCTGCTCGCGCTCGGCGCGCAGTTGCAGTCGATGAAAATCTCGGAAGCCGCGCGCTGGGCGAAGACGTTCGCCCCGCTCACTCAGGCGTTCGTCGAGCGCTTCGAGGAGTTCCTGCCGAAGGCAACCTATCCGCTGCGCGTCGGCACGCACTTCAACATGGCGTTCGCGCTCGCACTGACGCTCGATTTCTCGCGGCAAACCTCGCGCGCATCGCTCGAGGCGCTGATCGTCAGCACCGCGGAGCGCTGGTATCTGGACGACGTCGCGTGTCAGGCGTGGGAGCCGGCCGGCGACGAATTCCTGTCGCCGTCGCTGATGGAAGCGGAGTTGATGCGGCGTGTGTTGCCGTCGGCGCAGTTCGCCGACTGGTTCGGACGCTTCCTGCCGGACCTCGGCGCGAAAAAACCGGCGACGCTGTTCGAGCCCGTCACCGTGACCGATCGCAGCGACGGCAAGATCGCGCATCTGGACGGCCTCAATCTGAGCCGCGCGTGGTGCCAGCGTGCGCTCGCGCGTGCGCTGCCCGCCGGCGACGTGCGTCGCACCGTGCTGTTCGATGCGGCCGAGCGTCATCTGCACAGCGCGCTGCCGCATGTGGCCGGCGACTACATGGGCGAGCACTGGCTCGCCACGTTTGCGACGCTGGCGCTCGAAGCTTGAGCGAACCGGGAACGAACTGAACCGGCTTTGAAGAGATGAAGCCGTGCTGGTTGGGGCGCTTCAGTACGAAGCGCCCTTTTCATTGCCCGTTCAACAGTCCCTGCCTGCGGCGGTAAAATCGCGCAAGGCGATTGCGCCGCTTTAAAGGTGGAAGTTTGACTGAGTTCGAGCAGGGTTTCATTTTGACCCGACATTGGCGGGACACGCCCGCCGGCACGGAAATCGAGTTCTGGCTGGCCACGGACAGCGGGCCGCGCCACATCCGTCTGCGGCCTCAGCCGTCCGTCGCCTTCATTCCGGCTGAACATCGCGAACGCGCCGAAACGATTCTACGGCGCGACGCGCCGCTCGATCTGCGTTCGCTCGAATTGCGCGACTTCCAGCATCGGCCGGTCAGCGGGCTTTACTGTACGCAATACCGGCAATTGAAGGGCTTCGAGAAGCGCCTCAGAGAAGGCGGCGTCGATGTCTACGAAGCCGATATCCAGCCGCCCGAACGCTACATGATGGAGCGCTTCATCACCGCGCCGGTGTGGTTCAGCGGCGTGCCGCAGCAGAATGGTCCGGGGCTCGATGTTTCCTGGCTCGACAGCGAACTCAAACCGTCCAACGAATATCGTCCGCCGTTGAAGCTCGTGTCGCTCGACATCGAAACGAGCGCGCATGCCGAGCTATATTCGATCGCGCTCGAAGGCTGCGGCGAGCGGCAGGTGTATATGCTTGGCCCGCCGAATGGCAACGACGGCAACGTCATCGACGCCATCGACTTCAAGCTCGAATACTGCGAAACCCGCGCACAGCTGCTCGAAAAGCTGATCGAGTGGATGGAGCGGCACGATCCCGATGCGATCATCGGCTGGAACCTCGTGCAGTTCGATCTGAAGGTACTGCAACAACATGCCGAACAGTATCGCGTGCCGCTGCGCATCGGACGAGGCGGCGCGGTGATGGAGTGGCGCGAACACGGCGTCACGCGCAATCACTTTTTCGCGGGCGTGGCGGGTCGTTGGGTCATCGACGGCATCGAGGCATTGCGTTCGGCGACGTGGAGCTTCCCTTCGTTCAGCCTCGAATACGTGTCGCGCTCGGTGCTGGGCGAAGGCAAGGCGATCGACAATCCGTATCAGCGCATGGACGAAATCCAGCGCCGCTTCGACGAAGACAAGCCCGCGCTCGCGCGTTACAACCTGAAGGACTGCGAACTCGTCACGCGTATCTTCGCGAAGACCGAGTTGCTGCCGTTCCTGCTCGAACGCGCCACGGTGACCGGCCTGCCCGCCGATCGCAGCGGCGGCTCGGTCGCGGCGTTCACGCATCTGTACATGCCGCGCATGCATCGGCAGGGCTATGTCGCGCCGAATCTCGGCGACGTGGCCGGCGCCGCGAGCCCCGGCGGCTTCGTGATGGATTCGCGGCCCGGGCTCTACGACTCGGTGCTCGTGCTCGACTACAAGAGCCTGTATCCGTCGATCATTCGTACGTTTCTGATCGACCCTCTCGGTCTGGTCGAAGGGATGCTGCATCCCGACGACGCGAGCTCGGTGCCGGGCTTTCTCGGCGCGCGCTTTTCGCGCACGCGTCACTGCTTACCGTCGATCGTCGCGCAGGTGTGGCAGGCACGCGAAGCGGCCAAGCGCGAGCACAACAAGCCACTATCGCAGGCGCTGAAGATCATCATGAACGCGTTCTATGGCGTGCTAGGCTCGACCGGCTGCCGCTTCTTCGATCCGCGGCTTGCGTCGTCGATCACGATGCGCGGCCACGAGATCATGCACACGACACGCGAGCTGATCGAGGCGCAAGGCTACGAAGTGATTTACGGCGACACCGATTCGACCTTCGTCTGGCTCAGGCACGCGCATGACGAGGAAGACGCCGCGCGCATCGGCCGCGCGCTCGTCGAACATATCAACGCGGCGTGGCGGCAGAAGCTGCAGGCGCGCTTCGGTATCGACAGTGCGTTGGAACTGCAATTCGAGCGGCACTATCGGCGCTTTTTCATGCCGACGGTGCGCGGTGCCGAGGAAGGCAGCAAGAAACGCTACGCAGGACTTACGGTATTGCCGGACGGCCGCGAGGACGTGGTCTACAAAGGGCTCGAAACCGTGCGCACCGATTGGACGCCGCTTGCGCAGCAGTTTCAGCAGGAACTGTATCGGCGCATCTTCAAGGAGCAGCCGTATCAGGATTACGTGCGCGACTATGTGCGCGATACGCTCGCCGGCCGGCTCGACGATCAGCTCGTCTATCGCAAGCAGTTGCGCAGACCGATCGACGCTTACGAGCGCAACGTGCCACCGCATGTGCGCGCGGCACGCGTCGCCGATGAGTTCAATCGCCGGCAGGGACGTCCGCTGCAATATCAGAACGGCGGCTGGATCAGCTACGTGATGACGGTGGCCGGCCCCGAGCCGCTCGAAACGCTGCGCTCGGCGATCGACTACGAGCACTATCTGACGCGGCAATTGCAGCCGGTTGCCGACGCGATTCTGCCGTTGCTACGCGACGATTTCACGACGCTGACGTCGGGGCAGAAGCAGTTGTTCTGATCGGGGCGGCGAACGCGCGGCTGCGAGCATGGACGAATTGCCTACTTCACCATGGACGGGGCTCGGCCTCTTCGTCGGAGTGCGTGTTATGCACAGCAAAGGTGCGGCAGGGCGAGTTGCCGCGGGTCGCATATCACATGCTCCGCGCTCTCGAGTCCGGCGTAAATCGACGGCGCAATGTAACTGTGCCGCGACACCGGGGATGGCTAAAAATGTCAATCAGACACCGGTAATCGGTGATTAAAGGCGGAAAAAAACTAATCCTTAGTTTTGATTTGCAACCCTATCAATAGAATTAGAGCGCCCTCATAATTTGAAGTATTGTAATTTCTTCGGTTGTCCGCGCAATTGGCCGGTTTGCATTGCTGCTTGACCTAACCCTTTATTGTCCTATAGTGCCATTTGATCCGCCTCAGAAATATTGTGGGGGCGTGTGTGTGATATCCCTGAATCTGTAGCCCAACGATCTGCAACGACAGGAGAAGATGCATGAAAGCAATCCACGCCGTCAAACTGGTCGGTACCGCCCTTCTGATTTCGGGTTCGATTCACGCCTATGCGCAGGCGAGCAACGCTAACGCCCCTGAGTCTGCCCCGACCACGACGCCCGAAGCCCGATCGCATTACAAGTCAATGAAAGCAGCGAACCGGGCGCTACAGCGTCAGGTTCGAAATGCGCTGGTGAAAGATAGGAACATCTCAACGGCCAATATCACAGTTCGCGCCCGCGATGGTGCTGTCACGCTGCAGGGCAGCGTACCGCTTCAGGCAGAAAGCGACCGGGCAACCGAGGTGGCGAAAGGGGTACCTGGCGTAACTTCGGTCAGGAACGCGCTGTCGATCCGTCCTGTGGGCACCTGAAGCAGTCCTGGACCCCGCTTTGCAGGAAGGTCGGCGCTCTGACCGTGCATTCCATTGTTGGCATAGCCAATGCGGTACATGGCGGCGGGCCGGCTCGACAGCCGGCCTTCGCTATCTGGATATCTTCTCGAGTTCGAGCCCTTTCGTCTTCGGCCCCATCAAGCCAATCGCCAGCATCACGATCAGCATCGCGCCCGCGATGAACACGAACACGCCGGTCGTCCCGAAGTAGCGCAACACGGCCGCGATCAGAAAGGCCGTGAAAATCGCGGAAAAGCGGCTCCACGAGTAGACGAAGCCAACCGCGCGCGCCCGGATGCTGGTCGGAAACAGTTCGGCCTGGTACGCGTGATAACTGTACGAAATGATGTTGCCGGCCAGCGTCAGGCACACTCCGAGGCTCACGAGGAGCACCGCACCCGATGCCTGACTGAACCACAACCCGCACACGATATTGACGCCGGCCATCACGACGATCACCGTCTTGCGCTCGAAGCGGTCGCCGATAAACAGCCCGATGATCGGACCGAGCGGCGCGGCCAATGCGATCACGCTCGAATACATCAGGCTCGTCGTAATCGTGATGCCCTGCTTGATCAGCAGCGTCGGCACCCAGTTCGCGAAGCCATAGAAGCCGACCGTCTGGAAGATGTTGAAGATCGTCATCATCAGCGTGCGGCTGCGGTACGGCGGTACCCACATGTCGCGGAAGCTGCCGCGCGGTGGGATCGGCACCGGCGGCGCCGGTGGCGGCAACTCGCGGCCATATTCGTGACGTACCTTCGCCTCGAGCGCGTTCATCACGCGGTCGGCTTCGGCGAGACGTCCTTGCTGCGCGAGCCAACGCGGGCTTTCCGGCAACGCGCGGCGAATCCACCAGACGAATAGCGCGCCATGCGCGCCGATCAGCACGACCCAGCGCCAGCCCTCCAGACCGAACAGCGTGCGCGGCACCAGCAGAAACGATAGAAACGCGACCACCGGCACGGCCGTGAAGCCGACCGCCTGCTCGCACGCGAACGCGCGGCCGCGGATCTGTTTCGGCACCAGCTCGGAGATGTACGTGCCGATTGTCACCAGCTCGACGCCGATGCCGACACCGGCGACGAAGCGCCAGAAATTAAGGCCCGTCGCGGTCTCCTGAAACGCCATCACGACGTTCGCGGCGGTGTACCACAGCAGCGACCAGGTGAACACCGCGCGCCGCCCGAAGCGATCCGCGAGGAAACCGCACGCGATCGTGCCGATAAACAGGCCGCTAAACAGCGCGGCGATGAAACTCGCGACGCCGGTCGAGCCGAACAGGCCATGCGTGGTCGCGGTCAACATGCCGCTTTTCACGAGGCCCGGCGCGATATAGCCGGAGTACAGCAGGTCGTAGAGTTCGAAGAAGAAGCCGAGGCTCAGCAGCACCACCAGCCTCCAGACGGAGCGCGTGGCGGGCAAGCGGTCGAGGCGCGCCGAAATGCTGCCGGCGTCGAGCGATGCGTGGCCCGCCGCCTGAGCGGGCGTGCTGCGGGCGGCGCTGCCGGCCGCGTCAGTGGAATGCGCCACGGTACCGCCGCTGCGCGCGACGGACCCCGCGGGATCGGGGAATGCCATGTTGTCTGTCTCCTTCTGTTGCGACTGCTTTTACGGCAGGGCTGATCGCTTACCGCGGCCGGTTCGATGCCGGCCTTGCGTCTTGTCGCGCGTCGCACGCGCCACGATGGGTCGGCCGGAGTCCGGCCAGCATTCTAGCCGTGCCCGCGTTGCAATTGTTCGAACGTGGTGATTTTTCCGGCCAGCGCGCTCGCCGCGACCGTGTACGGGCTCGCGAGCCAGACGTCGCCTGGTCCCGATCGGCCGGGGAAATTGCGGTTGATCGCGCTGATCGTTACATCGTTCGGGTTGACCGATTGTCCCGGTCCGCAGTTTGCGCACGAGCCGCAGCCAGGCATCACGAGCGTCACGCCCGCGCGCTCGAACACCGGCAGATAACCCTGCTCCTCGCAATACGCGCGCACCACCATCGTGCCGAATTGCAGATACAAACGCGTGCGCTCGGGCACCCGTAGCCCGTGCTCGACGCCCCAACGCAGCACCTCATGATAGAAATCGAAGTCCTCGCGCTTGCCCGCGGTGCACGAGCCGCCGTACGCGATATCGATCGCGACGTCCTGTTCGAGCCACGGCGCCGGCACGCCATTGCCGGGGTCGCCCGGACGCGCGAGCATCGGTTCGATCGCGTTCGCATCGATATGGATCGTGTCGCGATAGGTCGCGTCCGCGTCGCTTTTCATCCAGCTTTCCAGCACGAAATCGACGCCGCGCCGCTCCTTCAGGAACGCGATCGTGCGCTCGTCCGGTTCGACGATGCCGGTGAAGCCGCCGAGTTCCGCGACCATGTTGGTCAGCGTCGCACGTTCGTCGATCGACATCGCGCGCACCGCCGCGCCGCCGTATTCGAACACGAGGCCGATCGCGCCGCCCGAGCGAATCGCGTCCATCCGCAGCAGATGCAGCACGACGTCCTTCGCGGTCACGCCGTCGCGCAACTGCCCGTCGATCTCGATGCGCAGCGTCTCCGGCACCTTGCAGCGCACGTAGCCCGTGACCCAGCTATTGGCGATTTCGGTCGCGCCCGCGCCAAATGCGAGGCAGCCGAGCGCGCCCGAATGCGGCGTGTGCGAGTCGGTACCGCATGCTACCTGGCCCGGCAGCGCGTATTGCTCGGCCATCAACGCATGACAGATGCCCTCGGAGCCGGGCACACCATCGAGCGCACCGTGCGAGCGCACCGGGTAGTCGCGCGAAAACGACGTGTGGCCTTCCATCAGATTCGCGACGCCCGGCAACAGACCGTCGCGCACGTGAGGGATGCTCTGCGGCGCGAGCACCAGATGATCCTGGAACGCGATGATGTGATCCGGCGCATGCAGCGGCGCGGGCTTGCCGAACGCGCGATGCATCAGATGCGCGCACATGCCGGTGAAATAGTCGTGGCTGAAGCGCCAGTCGGCGGCGATGAACACGCCGTCGCCGCGCTGCGCGCTCGCGGTGCCCGGATGCAGATGACGGTCGATGATCTTCTCGACCAGCGTTTTCGGCTCGGCGCCCGGCGCCTCGTTCGGGGCATCGCTCGCGCGGCCGCCGGGCGCGGGCCACTCCGCAAACCGGCTATACGCGAGCAGCCCGCCGCTGCGGATGATCTGCTGCGTGAGCGAGTCGCGGCCTTTCAGGAATTCGTCGATCGGCACCGCAGCGCCTGCAAGCAGGCGATCGAGCACGGAAAAATCGGTCGTGGTCAGAATGCCGATGTTGTCGCAGTTCTGCTGATAGATACGCTCGAAGCTCTCGGCAACGATCAGGCGAATGCCTGCGGACAACTCCGCGAGCGGGCTCGATTCTCGCGACGAGCCCTTGCCGTAGCGCTTGCCGGCCACCGTCACGCGAAAGCCGCCGTCCTTCACCGCATTGCGGCCGATCGGCAGACGCTCGCCGGCCTTGAAGCCGACGTACGGGTACTGGCCGAGGCGCTCGTCGTAGGTGAGCATTACGGTGACGGGCGTGATCTCGTCCGTCGACACGTTGTCGCGCAACGGCCCCGCCGTGTCGCGAGTGAAGTTTTCGCCGGCCAGTTGCGCCTCGATCAGGGCCGGGTCTTGCGACAGGTACAGCACGCGGCCGTCCAAACGAATCGTATCGCTCATCACTGCATTCTCCTTGCGCTCACTATACGGCGCGCAAGGCGGATGCCGAAGTGCCGGTGCGGCAATGCTGCCGTCTCGTTTCGCGAATGCTCGATGGCGGAACCGCGGTGCGGAGTGCGGGTAGTGGAACCGTCTAAGGCGGATTGCCGAGGAACGACACCAGCGCGGCCGCGCTTGCGCTCAACTGCTCGCGCGCCTTGAAGATGATGATCAGATGACGCTCCGCCCACGCATCGGCAAGCGGCAGCAGCCGCACATCGAGCGTGTTCACGTAGAGCAGGCCGACCGGCTCGGGCACGATCGCGATGCCGAGCCCCGCATGCACCATCCGGCACAGCGCATCGAGACTGCTCACGCGCATCCGCACGTCGAGCTGCCGCCCCGCGCTTGCCGCCTGCTGCGCGAGCAAACGCATGAGCGCGCTTTCGCTGCGCAAGCCGACGAAGCTGTCGTGCAACAGATCGTCGAAGTTCACCCGCGCCGCGCTGACGAGCCGATGCCCACCCGGCACGAGCACCGCGAGCCGGTCCTGCCGGTACGGCACCTGCTCGAACGCCTCGCTGCCAGCAACCGGATTGCAGATGCCGAAGTCCGCGCCGTGTTCGTCGACGATACGCAGCACGTCCGCGCTGTTTTCTTCTTCGAGTTCGATCGATACATCGGGGAACGCGCGGCCGAACGCGGCCACGTCTTCAGGCAGAAACTGCACGATCGACGACAGATTCGCAACCACCCTCACGCGCCCTTTGACGCCCGTCGAAAAGCGCGACAACTCCGCGCTCATCTGCTCGATATTGCCGATGATCGCGAGCGCGTAGCGCAGCACGGTCTCGCCGACCGGCGTCACGGTAATGCCGCGCGACTGCCGCTGAATCACCGGCAGGCCGATCAGCGCCTCGATCTCGGCGATGCGCCGGCTCACCGCCGACGACGCGATGAACTCGCGCTCCGCCGCGCGCGCGATATTGCGCTCCTGGCAAACGGCGACGAACAGACGCAGCGAAGTGAGATCGAGTTTCTTGAGCAGGTTTTCCATGGGACGAGGCGACGGGTCTTACGACAATGGCGGTAGATCGCTGGAATCGTGGCCATTATCGTCTCACGGCACGCGGTGTTGCGCCATTGCGCCGACAACGGTCCTCACAGCGCATCATGAAAGATGATGCCGACCGTATGCCGATGCCCTGAGCGCAGGCGGCTCACGCCGTGCCGCAGATTCACGCGATACGGCCCGCGCGTACCCTGCACCGGCCGGCTGTTCACGGTGAACACGACCGCGTCGCCCTTCGCGAGCGGCACGACTTCGGCACGCGACTGCATACGCGGACGCTGCTCGGTCATCACGAACTCGCCGCCTGTGAAGTCGCGCCCCGGCTCCGACAGCAGTACCGCAACCTGCAGCGGGAACACGTGTTCGCCGTACAGATCCTGATGCAGGCAGTTGAAATCGCCCTCGCCGTATTGCAGGATCAGCGGCGTCGGACGCACCTGGCCGGCGTCATGGCAGCGTCGAATGAAATCTGCATGTTCCGGCGGATAGCGCACGTCGATGCCCATCGCCATGTTCCAGCGGTTCGCGACTGGCACGAGGTGCGGATAAAGGGCACCGCGCAAGCCGCCGACGAGCCGCGGCAGCGGATACGCAAAGTACTTGTATTCGCCGCGACCGAAGCCGTGGCGCGCCATTACGATGCGGCTGCGATAAAGCGCGTCGCGTGTATAGAGCGCGCTCAGCGCGTCGCATTCGCGCGGCGTCAACAGTTGCGGCACGGCGGCGCAGCCGTACTGATCGAGATCGTGTTCGATCCGCGGCCAGTCGAGTGCGTCGACGCGTTGGTCGATCGTTTGGGTGGGAGCGATTGCGTTCATCGTCGATGAGTGGGCGGCCGGGCTCGTCGCCCGCGCCATCAAAAGTAGGTAGCCCGATGGGTTTAGTGTACGAGTGTGGTGGCGGGAAAACACTCCGGGTCTTGCGGTCAAATTCAGCCGCACTGCACGGACGAACGATTCACGCTACGCTGTCGGGATCGTTGCGGCCGCACTTGCCCCCGCCGCATCGCACTTCATTCCGCCCAGGACAACCATGAAACAGCAGCTCACCATCGATTTTGTTTCCGACATCGCCTGCCCGTGGTGCGCGATCGGCCTGTCGTCGCTGCAGCTCGCGCTCGCGCGGCTTCAGGACAAAATCGACGCGCGTATCGTCGTGCATCCATTCGAACTGAATCCGCAGATGGGACCGGACGGCGAAGACATCGTCGAGTATCTCGGCAAGAAATACGGCCGCACGGCCGCGCAGATCGCCGAAACCCAGGCGATGATCCGCGAACGCGGCGGGAGCGTCGGCTTCGATTTCGGTCCGCGCACCCGCACCTACAACACGTTCGACGCGCACCGCCTGCTGCATTGGGCCGGCCTGAAGGGCCACCAGTTGCCGCTGAAGCTCGCGCTATTGCGCGCGTATCATGCCGACGGCAAGAATCCGGGCAATCATGACGTGCTGGTCGAAGCGGCCCAGTCGGTAGGACTCGACGCCAACGAAGCACGCGACGTGCTGACGAGCGGCGCGTATGCCGATGAAGTGCGCGAAGCGGAAAAGAACAATCAGGAAATGGGCATTCAATCGGTGCCGTCGATCATTTTCAACCGCCGCTATCTGGTGACCGGCGGCCAGCCGGTCGAGCAATTCGTGCAGGTGATCGAGGAGATCGTGGCGAAAGAGACAGCGTAATCTTGCACGCGCTGACGGTTTTAACGAAAAGAAACTGGAACGAGGTGCCCCGATGAGCGGCTGATAATCGGCGGCGCGGCAATCATGTTTTTCGGGCAGGTCGCGCTGATATTCTCGGCTCATCGACGGCGTCTTTCGTTCGTCGTGGCGGGTTGCCGCGGCGGCGTCGATCGCGCTATTCACGCTGATGCACGGCTACGTCGATCGTGCGGTCGCGACGATTCTGTTTGGGCGCGGCGGTGCTGGCGGCGGTGTTCATCGTCGAAGCGAAGCCTAATGGACGGCCCATTCTGAGCACCTGGCTCACGCATTCACTCGCGAATGCTTGCGTGGTGTCTCTTCAACACATCCGAGCAAAGATAGCCTGGGCCCATTGTCCAAGCCGTCATGGCTGCGTGCAACAGGTCTGTCTTATCCGCTTGCACGCGCCTTAAAGCCGCTTACAGATAGCTGCAAACGTAGTCCAGCGTTTCAACCACATCGATATCGAAGCGGCTCTTGCCAGGCACCGAGAACGATTCGCCCGCGCCATAGGTCTTCCACTCGTCGCTGCCGTCGAGACGGATGCGGCATTTGCCCGCCTGCACTTCCATCAGCTCCGGCGCGTCGGTGCCGAAGTTCAGCGCGCCGGGCAGGATCACGCCGAGCGTCTTGCGCGTGCCGTCGGCGAACAGCACCGTGTGCGACACGCACTTGCCGTCGAAGTACACGTTGGCTCGTTTGACAACAGAAACCTGGTCGAATTGCGTTGCAGCCGTCATGGCGGTTTTCCTCTGGGTCATCGTGAATGGATGCGTTGCGGCCCGGTGGGCGCGGCAGACGGCGCGCGATCCGCGCAAGCCGCCCGGGGCTCCGGCCGGACGCGAGCCCGCCATCATACAATGGCTATTGATGGCGGCAATACCGTAAAGTCTGCCAGAACCATATCGACATCTACACAGACTCATTCGACCCATGCGCACTCCTGCTCCTTCCGCCGGCGCCGTATTGTTGTTGATCGATCTGCAACGCGCGATCGATCATCCGAGCTGGGGCGAGCGCAACAATCCCTCAGCCGAGACGCAGATGAGCCGCTTGCTCGCGCATTGGCGTAGCCGAAACTGGCCGGTGTGGCATGTGCGGCACGACTCGACGGAGCCTGGGTCGCACTATCGGCCGGGTCAGGCGGGACACGAATTCAAGGCGTCGAACGTGCCGTTGCCCGACGAACCTGTGATTGCGAAACGCACGAATAACGCGTTCATCGGCACGGGACTCGAGGACCGCCTGCGCGCCGCCGGCCACTCGACGCTGGTCGTGGCGGGTGTCATCACCAACAACTCGGTCGAGGCGACGGTGCGGATGGCCGGCAACCTCGGCTTCGATACATATCTCGTGGCCGACGGCTGTTTCACTTTTGCACGGACCGACTGGAACGGAACGCCGCGCAGCGCCGACGACGTTCATGCGATGTCACTGGCCAATCTCGATCACGAGTACTGCACGGTCGTCACGACGGACGCGCTATTGGGCAACGGGCAACCGCAATAGCCGCAACGTCGATCTGCTGCGCGGCGAGCGACAATCAGGTGGTACAGGAGGACTTGTGAGAAAAGACAGCGCGAGCACCCTAATTGGCGCCATTGCCGCGGCAGCGATTGCGATCGGCACTGCGACCTGTGCGAATGCGCAAACCAGTGGCGGCATGCCGAACGATGCTTCCGCGCAAAGCCAATCCATCGCGGCATCGCCGGCTCGCAACAGACCCGATAGCGAGCTCGCGCGCGACGTGCGGCGCGCGCTCGCACGCGCGCCGAACCTGCATTCAACGTCGATTCACGTGCAGGCGCGCCGCGGTATCGTGACGCTGACCGGTTGGGTACCGCAGCGCGCTCAGGTGCAACGCGCGGGCAGTGTCGCGAGATCGGTGCGCGGAGTCAGACAGGTGCATAACCATTTGAATGTGCGCACGAGAGGTGCCAGCGGTCACTAGCGCAAAACGAATAAAAGAAAGTACTCAGCCTGACACGAATGCGCCGGGCTGAGTACTTTCTATCGACCAATCAATCGATGCGTGCGAGTATTCGCCGCGGCGCTCCATTGCTGCGCAACGCCGCCACGACTCGCGCAATACCTCAACGCCACATACGATAGCTGTAGACCGGCGCGCGATACGCATACACGCGCGGCTGCGCCCAATAGACCGGCGGACGATAAACCTGATAAGCGACAGGCGCGGCCGGTTGAACCACCGTTTCCACGACCTGCGGCATTTCATCGTATTGCGCCTGCGGATAAACCGGCACGTACTGCACGGGCGGCTGAGGATAGTCCTGCCGCACGTATACCGGCTGGTTGTCGTAGACCGGCTGCATCTGCGCGTAGGCCGGCGCCTGCTGGTATTGCATTGGCGGCGGCGCGTATTGCGGCTGCTGGTATACCTGCTGATATTGCTGTTGCGGCGGCGGTTGCGGCACCTGACGCTGCGCGTATTGGACCGGCCGCGGCTTCTGAGGCTGCGGCGGAATACTCGTGTACTTCGAGTTATCGTCTTCGGGAACGCCCGGCGGCAGCGGCGGCACGTCGACCCGCGCGACGTCGGTCCTGGCGGGTTGCCGCTGACCGTGATTGTGCGAGTCGATCATTGCCTGGTAATCGGCCTGATCCTGCTTGCCGCGGTTGATATAGCCATTGCGATACGCGCGGGCCACGTCCGACATCTTCGCATTCGGATCTTCTTTCATGCCGTCCGCATTGACCTTGTACTCGTTCGGACTGAGCGAGCCGGCCGGCACCTCGTCGTCGGACGCATACGCCGCTTCGGGTCCGTCGGCCCACGCTGGATAACACTGCAGCGTTAGCACCGAAGCGACCGTCGTCACCCCGAGCCCCCAAAGCGTCGTTGTTCTCATGATCCACCTCGCGGCCGATTAAGAGTATTGAAAGCCGAAATTTTTACTTGCAGGTGTGGCTATTTGTCTGCGCGTGCAATTGTTATTTTTTAGCACATTCCTTTGACGTCGGCATTATTTTTTCTTTGCAAATGAGCGGTGTAGCGCACGAGTGACACGGCGGGTCCAAAGGCGAGGCAGGAGAAACCCTGAGAGTCAGAGTTGCCGAAATGGACCGCCTGGTACGGCGGTTCCGCACGCCGCCGCGGAGCGATTCTTTTCGCCCTGAATGACGTCGTCGCGACGCGGCCTTTCAGCGCGCCATGTCGTATCAAGCGCTACGCGACAACTCGGCTTTCCCTATTGCGCGCACTACCGTTCTCTGCTCGCGCGAAAGTCAAACAATTCGCATAAAGGAGGGTCCGCAATTCACGTTGAATACCTTCCGAAAGATTCGCGGATTACGATTCACTTTATCTTTGCACGCGGCATTCGCTTTGCTGAATATGGACATTTCCGTCCTGTCCCGGAGGCAGCCCATGAAAGACACCGCCACGCCAACCGCCGCGGATCGGGTTCCACTGACCGCCGCGCCTGCATCGAGCGCCGGTGACGACGGCTCGCTGCCGCATCTGCGCGAGATTGCATCGTTCCGGCACCAGGTGACCGGCGTCGCCGTCGCCGCGGACGGACGCATCTTCGTCAACTTCCCGCGCTGGACAGAAGACGCGCCGATCTCGGTCGGCGTACTCACGCCCGATGGCGACGTCCGTCCTTATCCCGACGATCGATGGAACGGCTGGCGCAATGCCAGGCGTGAGGAGTTGAACCCGCAGGATCGCTGGGTCTGCGTGCAGGCGATGCTGTGCGATTCGCAAAACAACCTGTGGGTACTCGACCCCGGCGCGCCGGCCCAGGCGTTCGTCGTGCCGGGTGCCCCTAAACTGGTCCGCATCGATCTTGCGACGGATAGCGTCGTCGGCTGCATTGCGTTCACGCTCGAAATCGCGCCTCAGGGCAGCTATCTGAACGACGTGCGCATCAGTCCCGACGGCCGTTTCGCCTACATCACGGACTCTGGAACACGCGGCGCGATCGTGGTGGTCGATCTCGACACCTGTCAAGCGCGCCGCGTGCTCGACGGGCATCCGTCGACGCAAACGGATCCGGGCGTCACGGTCCATGCAGGCGGCGCACCATTGCGGCGTCCCGATGGACGCGGCGTCGAATTTTCGGCCGACGGCATCGCGCTCACTCGCGATGGTCTTTATCTGTACTGGCAGGCCGTGAAGGGCAAAACGCTTTACCGCGTGCCCACCGAAGCACTTCGCGATACCGCGCTCGCGATCGATGAAGTCGGCAACCGCGTCGAGAAAGTGCTCGAGCATCGCCCCGCCGACGGCCTGCATATCGACCGGACGGGACGCCTGCTGATTACCGCGGTCGAAGAACACGCGGTGAAGGTATGGGACGGCGCGACATTGACGACGTTGCTGCACGAGCCCGGCCTGCGATGGCCGGATACGTTCGCGGAAGGGCCGGACGGCACGATCTACCTGACCGACTCACGCATTCCCGAGATGAACTGGTTCAAGCCGGGCCACCCCGACGCCCTGTCTTCGAGGTTGCTGATCATTGCCGGCGCCGCTCCGTCAGCGGGTGGATGAACACGCGGCTGAACCGCGCGGTCGCGCGCTCCGCCGGCACAGCGGATGCTCGCCTCGTCGAACCATCCCGCTCACCCGACTGACGCCGCATCGCCACACCGCGGCCGCCGTTCGTCCGTGCGGCCCGGCGCGCCGAGGCCGGCCGGGAACGCGCCATGCTAGTGGAGGACAAGAGCTGGCGCGCGCCAGCGCGTCTGCCGTACATGCACGCGCCAAACGGCGCCAGGGGTCGAGTGATGATCGGCGAAACCTCATTCGCAACGCACTGCCCGCCTGAAAACGGACAGCCGATGGAGAACGTCGCATGACGATCGGCTGCCCCGAATGCGGCGCGCTCGAAGACATCCCGCCGCTCACCGCACATACCTACGCGCGTTGCCGCGCCTGTCACTTTCCGCTCGAGCGGCGTAGCGGCCGAAGCCAGACCGCGGCGCTCGCCTGCGCGAGCGCGACCTTCGTATTGCTGTTTCCGGCCAACCTCGCGCCCCTGATGTATGTCCATATGCTCGGCGTCGAGCGCTCATCACTGCTGTCGTCGGGCATCGTGGAGATGTGGAACGATGGCTGGTTCATTCTCGCGGTGCTGCTCGGCACCTTCGGTATCGTGCTGCCATTCATCCGCTTTGGCGGCCTCGTGATCGTCCTCGTCGCGCTGCGGCTCGGCCGGCGTACCAGAGGAATCGGTGCGCTGTTTCGCTGGACCACCTCGCTCGATATCTGGGCCATGCCCGATGTCTATCTGGTCGGCTGCTTCGTCGGTTACGCGCGCGTGACGCAGAATCTGACCGGCACGATTGCCCCCGGCGGCTACTGCTTCATCGCCGCGGCGCTGCTGTCGATGCTCACGCGCGCGTCGCTCGACCGGAGAACGGTGTGGCGCGCGATCGCTGCGGAAAACGAGTTGCCGGAACATGAAGCGCCGCTGTCCTGCACGGTTTGCGATCTGGTCGTGCCGATGTCGCAGGAGGGGCGCCCCTGCCCTCGTTGCGCACTGACGCTGCGGGCTCGCAAAACCGACGCCGTCGTGCGCGCGGCCGCGCTGTCGCTCGCCGCGCTCGTTCTGACGATCCCGGCCAACTTCTTTCCGATGACCACTTCGATGCAACTCGGGCGAACCCAGTCGCACCGGATCATCGACGGCGTCTACCAGCTGTTCCATGCGGGCCTGTGGCCGCTCGGCATTCTGATCATCTGTACGAGCATCGTCATTCCGGTGGCGAAGATTCTCGGCATGGCATGGTTCGTCGTCTCCGTTCGGCGCCGGTCGCGCCGGCATCTGCGGGTCAAGGCGCATCTGTACCGCCTGATCGACGAACTCGGCCGATGGTCGTTCGTCGACGTGTTCACGATCGCCGCGTTCGTGCCGCTGATCCACTTCGACGGCATCGCCGCGGCCAGACCGGCCATCGGCGCCACCGCGTTCGCGCTGGTCGTGCTGCTGACGATGGCCGCTTCGCGCGCATTCGACCCGCGCCTGATGTGGGACGTCCACCCGCGGAGCAAGCGATGAGCGGCACGCGTCCCCGTCGTTCGCAAGCCCAGGTGCGGCGCAGCGCGTGGCCCGGCTGGATCTGGGCGGTGCCGGTCGCAGCCTTCGCGATGGCCGGATGGCTCGGCGTTCGCGCGTTGATGCATCAGGGCGAGACGGTCACGGTAACCTTCGACAACGCGTACGGCATGAAGTCCGACGACACGATCGTCACGCTGCGCGGCGTCAAGGTCGGCGCCGTATCGGAGATTACGCTCGCGCCCGATGGCCGACACGTACAAGCGGAGCTCAAGATAGATCGCGCCGAAAAAAAATATCTGCGCAGCGAGACCAGGTTTTTTCTGCGCGGCGCACACGTGGATCTCAACGATCCAGCGTCGATCAAGGGAGTGCTGTCCGGCCCCGAGATCGTGATGGAACCCGGGCCCGGCGAACCGGCATCGCATTTCGAGGGTGTCGATCGCCGCCCCGCGCTCGCGCCGGGGCACGGCCCGGTCGTCACCTATCTGGTGCGCTTCGAGGGCGCCGTCGGCGACCTGAAGAGTGGTGCCGATGTGCAATTGCGCGGTTTCGACGTGGGCACCGTCACCAGCGTGCGCCTGAACTACGACGCACGCACGGGCGCGCTGAGCACCCCGGTGCAGATCGCGCTGAACCCGTCGCAGCTTGGCATCGTCGGCGCGCCGCCACCGGCCAACGGGGACTGGCGCCCGCTCGTCGACGGCATGCTCACCCGCCTCGTCGCCACGGGCTTGCGCGCGCGATTGTCGCAAGATCCGCCGGTCGTCGGCGCGGACAAAATCAACCTCGACTTCGTGCAAGGCGCGCCGGCGGCGACGCTCGCCAGCGAGGACGGCCTGCCCGTCATTCCGAGTGTTGCCGCCGCGAATCTCGACACGACGATGGCCAAGGCCAACGAGGTGATCCAGAAAATCGACGATCTTCCGATCCGGCAAACCGGCGAACAGGTCCGCAGTATCGCCGCGCATATCAACGCGCTCAGTTCCTCGCCTCAGATCAAGGACAGCCTGACGCACATCGACCACTCGGTCGCGCAGATCGATCACACGTTGCAGCAGGTCTCGCCACAGATCGGTCCGCTGGTCGCGCAATTGCGCGACACCGCGAACGCGGCCGATCGCACCGTTGCCGCGGCGAACCGGACGCTAGGCGGCGATGCGTCGAGCCAGAACGACCTGCCTGCCGCCATGCAGGAGCTGACCGACACCGCACGCTCGATTCGGGCACTGGCCGACTATCTCGACCGCCATCCGGAGGCGCTGATCCATGGCAGACAGCAGGAGGCTCAATGATGACGAGGTCGACGTTCCCCGTCGGACGCGCCATCGCGGCATCGCTCGCGACGAGCGTCAGGACGGCGGCGTTCGTCGTAACCGTCGCGGCGATGACGCTCGCCGGATGCGGACACAGCATACCGACACGCTATGTGACGTTGAACCCGATGCCCGCCGACGCGCCGCCCGCCACGGCGCCGATGCCACCGATTCAACTGACCGCCGTGCATATTCCCGCGGTGCTCGATCGGCTCGAAGTCGTCACGCTGGCTTCGCAGAACCGGCTGACGATCGACGATAGCGCCCGGTGGGGCGCACCGCTCGCTCAGATGATGCGCAAAACGCTTGCCCAGGACTTGCTCACGCGGCTGCCCGCCGGATCGTTCGTCGTTCCGGATGCACCCGCGCCGCCCGGCACGCGCACGCTGGTCGTCACCGTGCTGAATGCCACGGCCGACCCGAGCGGCACGCTGACGCTGCAAGCGGAGTGGACGCTGCTGGCCGGGCACTCGGATCAGGCGCCGCTGCGGCAGCAGGTGACGCTCGACTCCGCAATCAATGGACACGATGCGCTCGCGCAGGCGGCCGCGTTGAGCCGCGTTCTCGGCGAATTGGCCGACCGGATCGCGGCGTCGGTCGTCGCGCACTGACCGACGGCGTCGAGTTCGCTGCCGCGTCGATCAGGCAGTAGTCTTATCGCGTTTCCTTGCGGAAAGCCGGTTGAAACGCTGCTCGACCACGCGTGTTCCCCATTGCGTGCCTTCCGATTCTTCACTTAGCCGAAAGCCGAATGACTCGTACAGATGACGCGCCGCGTCGAGCCCCTTGAACGTCCATAGATAGGTTTCGTCGAACCGCGCGTCGACGAAACGCATGGCATGTGACAGCAATTGCCGTCCAATCCCGGAGCCGCGCAACGAATCGTCGACGATGAACCAGCGCAAATGAGCGACACCCGTGTCGTTATCCCCGTCGATCACGACAGACGCGAGCGTGCGGCCGTTTTCGACGTATAGCCAAAGCCCTTTACCTTCGGCCGGCAATGCGCCCGCGAACTCCGCCAGCCCCGTCGCGACCTTCTTTTCGAAGAAGGCGCCGAAACCCCAGTGTTGCGCGTAATAGCGCCCGTGCAGACTCGCGATATCGCCGATGCAGCCGGGTTGGTAGCCTTCCACGATTCCCGCGGACCCCGCTTCCGTCGCGGCAAGCTTGCTGACGTCACCCTGCGCGAGGGCGTCCACGTACAGCGCGAGAGAACGGACCAGCGCCTGCTGGTCGGCGGGAACCATGCGCCGCAGCGCGCCGGACACGCGATCGGTCGCGAACCGGTCGATCTTTTTGCGCAACCTCTGACCTTCGGCCGTCAGGTACAGCTCGGAGGAACGGGCATCGTCGACAGAGACCGTGCGCTCGACCAGTCCGCTCGCTTCGAGCTTCGCGATCTGCCGGCTCGTATTCGATTTGTCGAGCCGCAGGATGGTCGCCAGATCTTTGGCGCTGATGCCCGGCGACATGCCGATCTCGATCACCGCATGCACGGCCGATGGCGCCAGATCGCTGTCGGCGATGGTCGTGCGCATGAAACCAAGTTCGCGGACCAGCCGGCGGGAAAACTCGCGGAGTTCGAGAATCGTCGTGTCGCGGGGCTTGGCGGGGGCGTCGATCAGGTCCATGATGGGGCTCGCATATCAGTTGCGTTGCGCAATCAATATAGTTGCGGCTCGCAACTTCAGCAAGGGCGAAATGGCAGTCGCGATCGCTGCAACGCAACATCCAGATGAAAAAAAACGGCCTCAATCGAACCCGGCTTTCTTTTCCGAACAATCTCATCAATACCGCTGATTCTCCATCAACCGCTTGACGGTCAACGCCAACGGCACAATAAAGAAGATATGCGACATGAACCCGCCGATAATCACGGCCGGGTCGAAGTAAGCCGAATGGCTTGGACTACACATCGGAACTTCAAATCGGATTGCCCAGCGGACACCATTGCCTTGATGCGCGCCTCGATGCGCGGTCTTTAAACGGCGTCGGGTACCTGACGAGTCTTCAGAAACTCTTCGAGCGTTTCGCCGCGCATGCTCGCGTACATGCCGAGATTGGTGATCTTCACCACACGCGCGAACTTCTCGAGCACGAAGAAAGACACCCCATAACGGATCAGACCGATCCAGTCGGTGTTGTCGACCAACGTGCGTTCTTCCGGCGTCAGGCCGGCCGCATCGTATGAGGCGGTGCGGTTTTCGAGCCACAGTGCGCGCGCCGACGCTTCGCGCATCTGCCAGAAAAAGCGGTTCAGGCGCATCGCCTTCATGCTCTGGCGGATATCGAACGGATACGTGCCGGTCAGTTCTTCGACGCCAACCAGTTGCGGATTCATTACGCCACCTCTTCTTCGTAGATCGTCACGGCCATCGCGGTGCTGGTCGCCAGGTAGTAGTTGCGATGCAGCTCGCGGACCTTCTGACCCAGCGCGCCGCGCATCGCGAGCCACATGATCGTCTCGACGCTTTCCGCGCCGCCGAGGCGCACGTAATCGACGTGCTTCATCGCGGCAAGACGCTCCGGATCGTTGACGATCAGGTCGAGGAACTCCATGTCCCATTCGGTATTGTTGAAGCCGCTGCGTTCGCCATGCACCTGGTGCGACAGCCCGCCCGTGCCGACCACCACGACCTTCAGATCCTGCTCGAACGATTCGATCGCGCGACGCAGTGCCTGGCCGAGCCGGTAGCAGCGATTCGCGGTGGGCAGCGGATACTGCAGCACGTTGACTTCGAGCGGCACCAGCGACAGGGGCCAGCCGCCCTGATGCGGCAGCATCAGCGACAGCGGCGAATTGACGCCGTGATCGAGCGGGCGGTCCTGGAATACGGTCAGATCGAATTCGTCGGCGACCAGTTGCTCGACGATATGGATCGCGAGATCCGGATGCCCGGCGATGTCGGGCAGCGGACGCTTGCCGGCGCCTTCATCGGCGAATTCGTGGTTGGGCGACACGCCGAGCGCGAACGTGGGATAGCAGTCGAAGAAGAAGCTGTTCGCGTGGTCGTTGTAGAACATCACCATCACGTCGGGCTTCTGCTCGGCCAGCCACTGCGCCACCGGTTCATAACCCTTGAACATCGGCGCCCATGCCGGTTCGTTCTGCTTGCCCTTGTCGTACGCCAACCCGATCGTGGGTACATGGGACGTGCCGATACCGCCAATGATTCTTGCCATATTCGTTCTCTTCCGTCACTTCGTGCTGCTGCCAATCGGATAGGTCGCCAGGTTTACCGCGCTAGTCACCACGACCGTCTTGGGATACAAAGATAAAAATAGTGCCGCGATACGGGAAGTACGGGTATACCTCAGACAGCGCCGGGTTGATGAGTAAAAGCCCGGTATTTGATCGCCCGCAGCGCGGATGAAGCGCGGCCCGAGCCACGCCGCGCAGGGCTTCCTCGGTATCCCAAGCCCCTGCGGCAAGCCTTCCGCGACGCCTTGGCATCTCGGCACGCGATAAATAAAACAGATGACCCGGAAAACAACTCGCAACGCACATTTCCAAGGCTTGGAGCGGTGCTGCACGCGTGGCTATACTGCGCTGCTTCCGACGAGCGACGAAACGATGAACGAGACCACCCAGCAAGCGATCGTGCAGACCTTACGCGAGAAGATCCTGTCGGGCGAACTGTCGCCCGGGCAGCGGCTCGTCGAAGCGCAGCTTGCGCAATGGCTCGGCGTGTCGCGCACGCCGCTGCGTTATGCGTTGAGCGTGCTGTCGTCGGAAGGCCTGCTCGATCGTTCGGGCTCGCGCGGTTACGTCGTGCGCCGCTTCAGCGTGCGCGACGTGCTCGACGCGATCGACGTGCGCGGCGTGCTCGAGGGACTCGCCGCGCGCTCGGTCGCCGAAAACGGCGTGAGCCTCGCGCTCGCCGCCGCGCTCGACGACTGCCTGCGTGAAGGCGACGCGATCTTCGAGCAAAAGCATCTGCAGCCAGGCGACGACGTGCGCTACGCGCAGATGAACGGCCGCTTTCACGCGCTGATGGTAGAAGCGGCGCAGAACCACGCGGTCACGGCCGCGCTCAGTCTGAACGACAAGGTGCCGTTCGTGTCGCCGTTCACGATCGCGTTCGACGAATCCGCGCGCGAGCGTCAATTGATGATGCTGATGTACGCGCATCGCCAGCATCATGCGATCGTCGACGCGCTGAAAAAAGGCGAAGGCGCGCGCGTCGATGCGTTGATGAAGGAGCACACGCATATCTCGAAGGAAAGTCTGAATCTGTCGCTGCCGTCGTTGCATCTGATCGCGGGCGCGGCATGAGCAACGACACGCTTTCCGCCGCAACCAGCCAGGCGACCGCCAAAGCGCCGCTGTCGGTCAGCGGCAAGGACCTGCTCAATCTCGCGCAACTGCGCGCATTCCGGCTCGTCGCCGAGATGGGCAGCGCGACGCGCGCGGCGGCCGCGTTGTTTCGCGCGCAGTCGGCGGTCACGCGCTCCGTGCAGGAGCTCGAGTCGGCGCTCGGCGAACCGCTGTTCGATCGCGGTCCTTCGGGCATGCTGCCCACTCCGGTCGGCCGCGCGGTGCTGCATCGCTGCGAGCGGATCTTCGCTGAACTCGAAGAACTCGCGCAATGGTGCGCCGCGCGACAGACGCGCCGCCGGCCCGTCGCGGAAGGCGCATTGCCCGCGTATCTGCTCAACACGCGGCGGTTGCAACTATTCGCGGCGCTCGCGCGGCATCGGCATATGCCGAGCGCGGCAAAAACCTTCGGCATCAGCCAGCCCGCGGTAAGTACCGCGATCCGGGTACTCGAAAGCGGCTCGGGACTGAGTCTGTTTCACCGCAGCCCGCGCGGCATTCTGCTGACGGCCGAGGGCGAAACGTTCCTGCTTCACGTACGCCGCGCGCTGAACGAACTGCGCCACGTCCCCGACGATATCGCCGCATTGCACGGCAAGATTCAGGGCTCGGTGACAGTCGGCGCGTTGCCGCTCGGGCGCACGCTGATCCTGCCGAAGGCGATCGCGCGAATGACCTCGGAGAATCCGGGCGTGCGCGTGGTCACCGACGAAAGCGCGTACGAGACGCTCGTGGCCGGTCTGCGCGCGGGCGACATCGATTTCATTCTCGGCGCGCTGCGCGACAACGACGCGACGAGCGGCCTGAAAAACGAGCGGCTGATGTCGGAAGACATGGTGGTGCTGGTGCGCCGCGGTCATCCGCTGACTCACGCGCACGATCTGACCATCATGGGTCTGCGCGACGCGCAGTGGATTCTGCCGCGCAGCAACGCGCCGGCGCGTGCGCTGTTCGAAACGCAATTCAAGCGGATGAAGGTGAAGCCGCCTCTGCCGACCGTCGAGACCGCCGACCTCGCGGTGATTCGCGGCCTGCTGCTCGGTACCGACATGGCGGCGGCCTTGTCGGCGCAGCAGCTGCATCACGAGATTCGGTCCGGGCAACTGGTGGTGCTCGATGTACCGCTGCACAACACGCGGCGCGAGATCGGCCTGACGATGCGCGCGGCGGGCACGCCGTCACCGGCCGCGCGCGCATTGATCGACGCGATCCGGCTGTCGGTCGTCGATGTGACCCGCACCGTCAGTATCGGCACGAACTGAGCACTTCCATTGATTAGTGTTCAACTATTCCTGGCTGGGTCCGGCAGGCCGTCGAAAAACGCGCGCCAGCTCACAGAGGCGTCATAGCGCGCCGCCGAATCGCTCGACGCACGCCTGCCGCATGCGCTCGACCGAGCTCGCCCAGTCCTCACCCGGCGCGCGCCGGAACAGGCGCAGCGTGTGCGGATACCACGGCGAATCGTCGCGCTCGTGCATCCAGCGCCAATCGACGTCTCGTTCGGGCAGCATGACCCAGCACGGCTTGCCGAGCGACGCCGCCAGATGCGCGATCGATGTATCGACGCAGATCACCAGATCGAGTTGCGCGACGATCGCCGCGCTGTCCGCGAAGTCCGTCACGCGCGCGCCGAGATCGAGCAGCGGCTGGGTGACCGGCGCATTGCGCGCTTCGTCCTCGCCCTGCCCCTTCTGCAAGCTCACGAAGCTCAGGCCTGGCACGCTCCACAGCGGCGCGAGCGTGGCGAGCGACGGCATCGAGCGATTCGCGTCGTTATGATGCTTCGCGTTGCCCTTCCAGACCAGACCGACCCGGTGGCCGGGCGGCAGTGCGTCGAGCGCGGGGCGCCATTGTTCGATGAGCGCGGGATCCGCGCTCAGTCGCGCGGGACGCGGAATCGTATCCAGCGTCGTGCGCAGATACAACGGCACGCTAAGCAGACTGGTCCAGCAATCGTAGGTCGCAACGCGCGCGAGCGCTCCGTGGTGGTCGAGCACCGCATCGACACCATCCACCTCGCCGATCAGCCGATGCAACGCCGGCGCACACGCAAACGCGATATGCGCGGCCCCCAGCGCCTTCAGCAGCGGAACGTAGCGGCTGAATTGCAGCATGTCGCCGAGGCCGTCTTCCTGCCACAGCAGCACGGACCTGCCCCCGAGCGGCTCGCCGAACCATTGCGGACAACTGAGCATCGCCCGCGACTTTCGATGAATGAAATGGGGCTGCTCATAGCGGCATTCGTAGAGGGGCCAGCCTTCGTCGAAGCGGCCGAAGCCGAGCAGCAACACGGCGAGGCTGAAACGCGCCTCGCCATAGTCGGGTTTCAATGCAATCGCCTGCCGATACGCGCCTTCAGCCTCGGCAAAGCGCCCGAGTTGCGTCAGCGCGTTGGCAATGTTCGAGTGCGCCTCGGCGAGTTGTGGCGACACCGCGAGCGCTTGCCGGAACGCATCGAGCGCTTCCGGAAATCGCTCTAGCACGCGCAGCACGCAACCCAGATTGTTGTGCGCATGAGCAAGCCCGGGCTGGCAGCGAATCGCGTCTCGGTAAGCCTGCTCGGCTTCCTCATAACGTTCCTGCCTGAACAGCGCCACGCCAAGGTTGTAATGCGCCTCCGCATAGTCCGCCCGATGCGCGAGCGCTTCGCGGTACGCCGCCTCGGCCTCGCTGACCCGATCGAGATCGACGAGCACCGCGCCAAGATTGAGATGCGCTTCCGCGTAGTCGGGCCGGATAGCGATCGCGAGCCGGCAAGCCAGCTCCGCTTCCGCGAGACGCTGGGTCGCCTTCAGCACACCGGCGAAATTATTGAGCGCCTCCGGATATTGCGGCTTCAGCGTCAGCGCTTCGCGATACGCGGCGTCCGCTTCCGTGAGACGCCCGAGCTCCATCAGCACGCTGCCGAGGTTGTTGTGCAATTCGGCATGGGCACGCAAGCCGCGCAGCGCATGACGATAAGCCACTTCTGCTTCCTGCGGGCGTCGCAGGTCGCGCAGCACGATGCCGTGGTTGTAATGCGCTTCGGCGTGGTCGGGCTGAAGCGTCACCGCCTGCCGATATGCCGCCTCCGCTTCGGCGCGGTAGCCGAGCCCGTAAAGCACGTTGCCGAGTTGAGAATGCGCGTTCGCGTCGAGCGGGCGCAGCGACACCAGTTGCCGATACGTCGACTTCGCGGCCGACAGGCGGCCGAGCGATCGGAATAGCGAGCCGAGACTCGCGTAGACGTCCGCGTAATCGGGCTTCAGATACAGGCACTGGCGCCAACGATTCTCCGCGTCCGCCCACCGACCCAGCGCGAACGAACACGCAGCGGCGATATTGAACGCTTCGGCCCGCTGATCGTTCGGCAAGGCGGAATCTTCGAGCAGCGGCGCGACGAGGGGCAACGCGTCGGCGAACTGCCCGGCCGAACATAGCGCCACGGCTCGCTGGTTGATGTCGGCGATCGAAGAAGCAGGCGTCTGCGTGAGTGTCATGTGTCGTGGCGATGTTTCAGCAGCGTGGCCGTGCAGCGGGTGCGCCGCCGTTGCGCCGCTGTTGCGCTGTTGATTCGATACGCGCACCTCGCGCGATTTCACAGCATAAGTGATTCGCCTCGGCCTCAGCGCGCCGAAATAAGCGCTTTTTCACCGTCTAATCCGCCGTTATGCCCGTCATTGCGAATGAAAGGATCGCGCGGTGATGCTAGAATCGCGCCCGTCTTTTCTTCGACGATCATGACTCGACACTCGCGCAACCACCTGACCGCATGGCTTGGCCTCGTCGCCATGTGGCTCGTCGTGTTCGCGCCGCTCGTGAGTCAGTTGCTCGAATCGGGCCGCGCCCACGAGCCGATTGCCGCGCTATGTTCGGCGCTTCATCCGGCTGGTGCAAGCAATGTGAGCGATGCGAGCGTCGTCGCTCAAACCAGCCCCGCGCCCGTGCATCTGAGCCACGACGATGCATTCGGCGCCTGCGGCTACTGTCATCTGCTCGAACATCACGTCGCGATGCCGACGCTCGCCGCCGTCGAGCCGCCGGCCGCGCTGCCGCTGGCCGGCACCGCGCCGCCCACGCTGTCCACCCGCTTCACCCCGCTTGGCGCCTTCCCGTCGGGACGTCCGCGCGCCCCACCTGCCGTTTCCTGATCGCTACCGGTTCTGATCGCGCTTTCGTCGCTCACATCGACGAGGCCTGCGATCGCCTGTTCAATGCATCGAGGAAACGCTCATGTTCAACTTCGCGCTGCGAAGGCTCTCTTATTGCATCCGTCGTGACGCTGTCTTTTCCGCTCATCGCGCGGTTCGTCGTTCCGTTCTTTGGCCCACGCTCATGCCTGCCTTCGTGCCGGCTTTCGTCGCAACACCCACGCATGCCGCCGACGCAAACACCGACGCGACGCTGCCCGCCGTCAGCGTCAATGCGAGCGCAAGCGCGAGCGCCGCACCGCGCGCCGTCGACCCGAACCTGCCCGCCTCCGTCGAAACCGTCACGCGAGATCAGTTCGCGAACTGGAACGTCGTCAACACCGAGGACGTGCTCAGTTACATGCCGAACCTGGCGGTACGCAAGCGCTTTACCGGCGATCTGAATTCGATCATCGCGGTGCGCGGCACCAGCAATACGCAGAGCGCGCGCGGCCTCGTCTATGCGGACGGCTTGCTGCTGAGCAACCTGCTCGGCAATAGCTATTCGTTTCCGCCGCGCTGGTCGATGGTGTATCCCGACGAAATCCAGCAGGTCGACGTAATCTACGGGCCGTTTTCCGCGCTGTATCCGGGCAATTCGCTCGGCGCGACCGTGCTGATCAGCACGCGCATGCCAAAGCAGTTCGAGGCCAACGCCGACGTGAAGGCATTCACGCAGCACTTCAGCCTGTTCGGCGTGAACCAGAGCTTCAACGGCAGCGAGGCGAGCGCGTCGATCGGCGATAGCATCGGCAAGTTCTCGTACCTGCTCGGCGTCAATCATCTCGAGAACACGAGTCAGCCGCTGCAATTCGCAACGCTCGCGCAATCGACCACGCCCGCAAAGGCCGGCGACACGCCCGTCACCGGCGCCTATTTCTACAACAACCAGACCAATGCGCCGACGGCCGTGCTCGGTGTGAACGGCGAAGGCATCGAGCACACGGTGCAGGACCAGTTCAAGCTGAAGATGCAGTACGACTTCACGCCGACGTTGCAGGGCGGCTTCACGCTCGGCTACTGGCACCAGACGTACAACAGCGAAACATCGACGTTCCTGCGCGACGCGGCCGGCAATCCTGTGTACAGCGGCAACGTATCGATCAACGGTTACCACTACACAATTCCGGTGGCCGCGTTTGCGCCGGGTGTCGGGCACAGCGAAAACTTGCTCTACGGCGTGTCGCTGAAAACGCGCAACGCGACCGGCTGGAACGGCGAGGCGATCGCCTCGTATTACGACATCGGCAATGGCGTCGCACGCACCGCGAATGCCGGCAGCCCGGGCAATGGCCCCGGCACCGTGCTGTTCAACGACGGCACCGGCTGGAAGACGCTGGACCTGCGCGGCACCTACACGCCCGCGACGAACCAGCCAGGACTGGCCAATCACGCACTGAGCGTCGGATACCACTACGACAACTACTTCGTCGACAACCAGACCTACAACACGCAGGACTGGCGCGACGGCGACGCGACCTCGTTCGCCAACGCGTTCACCGGCAAGACGCAGACGCAAGCTCTTTATGCGCAGGACGCGTGGCGCTTTCTGCCGCGCTGGAAGTTCGTCTACGGCGTGCGCTATGAAGACTGGCAAGCCTACGATGGCGCACAGTCGCTGCCCGGCACGACGATCGCGTTCAGCGATACCAGCCAGCGTCACCTTTCGCCGAAGGCGTCGTTATCGTTCGATGTCAGCGACGAGCTGACTTTGCGCGCGTCGATCGCTCGCGCGTATCGCTTTCCGACCGCGAGCGAACTGTTCCAGGGGCAAATCAACGGCTCCGCGATCGTCAACAACAATCCATATTTGCAGCCCGAAGACGATCTGTCGAAAGAGCTGAGCGCCGAATGGGCGCATTGGAATGGCGTGTTCCGCTTCTCGTTGTTTCAGGACGACGTGAAGAACACGATCTTCAGTCAGACCGACACCACCGTGATTCCGAACGTGACGAACTTCCAGAACATCGGCAAGGTTCGCTCGCGCGGCGTCGAAGCAAGCTATTCGGGCGAGGACGTGTTCGTGCGCGGGCTCGATCTGCTCGCGAGCGTCGCGTACACGCAGTCGAAGATCCTCGAGAACGCACGGAATCCGGCCTCGGTCGGCAAGTACTTCTACCGGATTCCGCTGTGGCGCGCGAATCTTGCCGCGACGTATCACTTCGACGCGCGAGCGGCGCTGACGCTCGCTGCGCGTTACTCGGGTCGTCAGTACAACACGCTGACGAATACCGACACGAACCCCAACGTGTTCGGCGGCACCAGCACCTACACGGTCGTCGACGCGAAGTTCACGTTCAAGCCGACGAAGTTCAGCGAACTCGGCATCGGCGTCGACAACCTGTTCGACGCGCGCTACTTCGTCTACCACCCGTATCCGGGCCGCACGTTTTATGTCGAAGCGAAGCTGCATATCTAGCCCTGACGCAAGACGCGGCAAACCGCTTGTCGCACACGAACCATCGCCCCATTTGCCCGACGAGGATTTCATGTCCACGACTCAAACCGCCGCGCCCGTACGGGCGCAGCACGGTACAACCGCTGCCGCAACGAGCGGCCCCGCACATCCAGGCTATAAAACACTGTGGCGCTGGCATTTTTATGCGGGCCTCTTCGTGATGCCTTTTCTACTCGTGCTCGCCATCACCGGCACGCTGTATTGCTTCCAGCCGCAGATCGAGCCGCTGCTTTATCGACAGCAACTGGTCGTCGCACCGCAAGCCGTCCCGAGGCTGGCCGACAACGCGCTGCTCGCGAAAGCGCGCGCGGCGATGCCGCCCGGCTCGATCGCGACGACCGCCGTGATCACACGCGATCCGCAACGCAGCGCGGAATTCGTATTTCGTCTCGCGGACGGCACGCAGCAGAGCGTCTATCTGAATCCGTACAGCGGCGCTGTGCTGGGCACGCTGAGCGTCGAGCATCGCTTGATGCAGATGGATCGCATGCTTCATCGCAAGCTGCTGCTCGGCAAGCCCGGCGAACTGCTGATGGAACTGGCCGCATGCTGGACGCTCGTGATGATCGGCACCGGCGTCGCACTACGGTGGCCGCGCGGCAAAACGACCGCGCGCGCGGTGCTGCTGCCGCGCCTGGCGCTGAAAGGACGTCCGCTATGGAAAAGTCTTCACGCAGTGATCGGCATCTGGCTCGCGCTTGGCGCACTTGCGTTCGTATTGACGGGGCTGCCGTGGACCGGCTCCTGGGGCAAGCAGTTCAAGGCGTTCGCGACCGCGACGAAGCTTGGCGCTCCGCCGGGCGCGTGGGGCGGCTTGCCGTTGCACTCCATCGTGCCGGGGACGCCCTCGGACCACCCGGACCACGCGAGCGCCACGGTCGCGCATGCCACGCACGCCGACATGGACTCGATGCCCGGCATGGTCATGGACGACCTGCCGTTGCCGCTGACGCCGTGGGCCACGGGCAACGCGAGCGTGCCCTCTTCCGCGCCCACCGACGTGGCGCAGCCTCTGTCGCTCGGGCATATCGTCGCGCTCGCCGCGTCGCTCGGTATCGCGGACGGCTACCGCATCGTGCTGCCGAACTCCGCAGCCGGCGTCTACACGCTTTCCTGGTTCCCCGCGAATCCCAAAGACGAACGCACGCTGTACGTCGACCAATACAGCGGCGCGATCCTGAAGGACATTCGCTACAGCGATTACGGCGCGATCGCGAAGGCCGTGTCGTATGGCACGTCGCTGCATATGGGTCGCTACTTCGGCGTCGCGAATCAGATACTGTGCGCGGCCATTTCGCTCGGCCTTGGCGCGCTCGCTGTGACCGGCTTCGTGACGTGGTGGAAACGTCGGCCGCAACGCTCGCTCGGCGCGCCGTCGCGCGAGCTCGCCGCGCCGCCGATGCGCGGCTGGAAAACCGGCCTCGCGCTTCTCGGCGTCGTTTTCCCGCTGATGGGCGCAACGCTCGTCGCGGTGTGGCTGCTCGACCGGCTGGTTTTCGGCCGTGACTCACGACCCGAACCGCACGGCGTGGCATGAGATCAAGACGAGCCTGCGCGCACCGATTGTGTCTCACGAGCGTTTGCGATATATTTTGCTCGATTATGATCGATTCACGCCGAAACGGAGACGAGACCCATGCAGCGAACCCGGGAAGATGCGATCAACGGGCTACTGCCCGAGCAGCGCGAAGGACTGATTCTGGAGCGATTGCGCACGCATGGTCGCGTGCTCGCGGCCGAGCTGGCCGCCGAGCTGCAGATCTCCGAGCACACGGTGCGCCGTCATCTGCGCGATCTCGCGGATCAGGGGCACTGCAAGCGCGTGTACGGCGGTGCGCTGCTGATGTCGCCCGCCGACAAACCCGCGGCGCTGCGCATGCATGAGGCCGTCGATCGCAAGGCACGCCTTGCCGCGGCGGCCGTATCGATCGTTCGTCCGAAGCAGATCGTGCTGCTCGACGCGGGCACGACGAACGTCGCGATCGCGTCGGCGCTGCCCGACAACGCTGGCCTGACCGTCGTCACGAATTCGCCCGAGGCCTGCGCGCGGCTGCTGAACCGCCCGGGTATCGACGTGATCCTGATCGGCGGCCACATCGCCGGCGGCGCGGCGGGCTCGCTCGGCGCGACCGCGCTGCTGCAGATCCAGCAGATCCGCGCGGACCTCTGTTTTCTCGGCGCCTGCGCCTTCGACCCCGACGAAGGCGTCGCCGTATTCGACGCAGAGGACGCCGAACTGAAACGCGCGATGGTCAAAGCGAGTAGCCAGATCGCCATCGCACTGACCTCGGAAAAGCTCATGACAGCGGCGCCGTTCGCGGTAGCGCCTGTTTCGGCCGTCGATTATCTGTTCGTCGAAGCGGACGTGCCGGACGCGCGTGTCGCGAGCCTCCAGGCCGTCTGCGATAACGTGATGGCGGCACGCCCATGAACTCACTCGTCAGGGAACGCATCGCGACGCTCGCCGTCTTTCTCGCCAACGGTTTCGGCATCGGCGCATGGGCGGTCGAGGTGCCGCGCATCAAGGAAAGCCTGGCGCTCAGCGACGCCTCGCTCGGCATCGCGCTGTTCTGCTTCGCGCTCGGCGCCATCGTTGCGATGCCGCTCGCGGGGCAGCTCGCGCCGCGCGTCGGCAGCGGCCGCGCGACCGCGCTGCTCGGCGCGGCATTCGCGATCGCGCTGCCGTTGCCCGCGCTCGCGCCGGGCATGCTGACGTTGTGCGTGGTGCTGTTTGCGCTTGGCGCGTCGAACGGCGCGCTCGACGTGTCGATGAACGGACATGCGAGCGCGATCGAAACGCGCTGGCGCGCGCCGATCATGTCGTCGTTTCATGCCGCGTGGAGCGCGGGCGGCCTGCTTGGCGCGGCGAGCGGCGCGATGTTGCAGAAAGGCGGCGTCGGCGTCGTGGGCGGGCTGTTCGCGCCCGATCTGTTGATCGCGGCCCTGATCATTTTCGCCGCGTCGTTTGCGTTGCGCGATATCGGTCCGCGCGCGGCCGCCGCGTCGAGCGGCTTCGCATGGCCCGACAGCAGCGTGATGAAACTGGCGCTGCTCGCGTTCATGTGCATGCTCGTCGAAGGCGCGGTGGCCGACTGGAGCGCGGTGTACCTGCGCTCCACGTTGAACCAGGAAGCGAGCGTCGCCGCGATCGGCTACTCCGCGTTCGCGTTTTCGATGGCCGCCTGCCGGATCGCCGGTGATGCATCGGTGCGGCGCTTCGGTTCGAGCAAGGTCGTCGCGCTCGGCGGTCTGATCGCGCTCGCCGGACTCGCGCTCGTGCTGAGCCTGCCGACGGTGCTGACCGCGTGCGTCGGCTTCGCGATGGTCGGCATCGGTCTCGCGAATATCGTTCCGGTGATTTTCAGCGCGGCGGGTCGCTCGAGCGCGACGCCGGCGATCGGCGTGTCAATGGCGGCCACGTTCGGCTATGCGGGCTTTCTGGTCGGGCCGCCGCTGATTGGTTTCGGTGCCGGCGTGCTGGGCCTGCGCGCGGCGCTGGGCGTGCTCGTGATGGCCACGCTGATCGTGTCGCTGCTGGGCGGCAACGCGGTGCGCGCCGCGCAACCCGGGTAGCCAGCGTTATTTCACTTTCTTGTCGAGCACGACAAGCGGCTTGCGAACGGGTAACGCATCGCGTGCCGTATGCTGACCCAATGGCCAGCTGAACGCGCCGAGCAGCGAGCTCGGCTGCGTACCATCGTCGAGACCGGTGGCGGGCCACTCGTGTTTCGCGGGCACCCAACGCGTGCCGAACACGTGATCCCACATCGGCAATAGCTGCGTGAAGTTGTGATTGAAATGCTCGGCGCGAATCGAGTGATGCAGCCGGTGATACTGCGGATTGTTGACCCACGTGACGTAGCGGCCAAGGTCCACGCGCAGATTCAGATGCGCGAAATAGTTGCCGAACATGAACACGATCGAGGTCGCACCGACGATCCACGGCTCGACCTTGAACAGTACGCCGACGAGCGGATAAAGCAGGCAGCCCTTGAGCAGCACTTCTATCCAATGATGCCGCAACGTGATCGTCACGTTGAAATCCACCGCGCTATGGTGCAGCGAATGCAGCTTCCACAGGATGGGCCATGTGTGCTGCAAGCGATGAAACGCGTATTCGAGGAAATCGATCGTCAGCAGCACGATCACGAACGAAGCGAGCGCGCCCCACCCGCGCGACACCAGCACCACCATCCCGCCGCCAAGTGCATTGACGATCGCGACGCTCGCGGCCGCCGTCAGCGGTTTCGTGGCTTCCGCCAACGCCAGATACAGGCCCGCATACGCCATGTTCAAACGCTGCCCCGCGCGCGATTGCAGCAATGCGGCTGGCCAGCGACGCTCGAGCAACGCACCGACGCCCATCATGACCAGCACGAGCGCGTAGGCTTGCAGCCACAGATTCGCGTGGTGCAGCAATGCGGGAAACGGGCTCGACGCTAACATGGAATTCCCTGATGCGGCGGTCGTTAGCATGATCTTCGCAGCCCGCCGGCCCGCGCGCAAGCGCCCTTTAGCGGGGGCCCGCCGCGAATATGGCTTGCCCCTCATGCACGGAAAAAATGGCGGGGTCATCGCTTCACGCCGTCACGATCGCGAGCGGACGTTAGATGCAGCCGTATCGTCCGCTCGCGTCGTCGTTGTTTGTCGACATCCGTTTGCTATTGGCCCCGCCGCACCTCGCAAGTTGCGCCAAGCTCCCCGAGCGCGAATCGCGAGACTTTTGCTGCCGTCGGCATTTGTTCACTGCGTGAAATTCCGGCTGCAACATATGTAGTTCTTGTGCATTCGTCATTGCAATGGCTATGCCATGCTGGGATGAAGGCTTGCTACGTATGGAGAAATGCCTGCCGGGGAGCTTCGAAGCGGGCCTGATCGCACGCGATGCATCGGAAATGAGACGCCGCGGGATGCCCCGACGCCTTCGTGCTGGCTCGCACACGTCGTTCGACGCGCGCGGGAATACCCGAACGCGCATTGACGAACCAAGCTTTGGGACCCTTACCAGTCAATATGCCGACACGTCATGCGCCGAAAGCGCGCCTGAATCATGCGGACCGGCGTGTCGCAAAGTTGAGACGGCAAGCGGCTTACAGCAGCGGGGTCAATTGCGCGACGCGCGACTCGAACTGCCGTAATTCATCGGAGGCAAGCGACCTCTTCTGCGGCAGGTCGACCCTGAGCGGATCCTGCGGCACATCGTTCACGTGGACCTCGAAATGCAGATGCGGTCCGGTCGCCCAACCGGTCTTTCCGACATAGCCGATCACCTGATCGCGCCTTACGCGGCTGCCGGAGCGCAGTCCTTTCGCGAAGTGCGACAGATGCGCGAACGTCGTAGAAAACGGTGCAGGGTTCTGAATGACGATTACGTTGCCATAACCGGCCTGACGGCCGATAAAGCGGATTACGCCGCGCGCGGTGGCATGCACGGGCGTGCCGGCTGGCGCGGCAAGGTCGACACCGTCATGACTTTGCCAACGATGCAGCACCGGATCGAAGCGGCGCAACGAGAAAGCCGACGACACGCGCGTGAAGTCGAGCGGATAGCGCTCGAACGCAGGCCGTGGGCTGACGCCGTCTTTCGAGTAGTAGAACGGTTGGCCGTGACGATTTTTCTGAAGGAACACGTCGTGCGCGGTCGAGCCTCGCATGATGCGCACCGCGAGCGGTTCGCGCGATGCGTCTTTGCTGTTGTCGCTACCGGTGTCGAATACGGCGCTCACGCGGTCGCCAGGTTGCAGATCGCGCGACAGCTCGAGCTCGTCGCGAAACGCGCGCGACAGAATGGCTGTGGTGCCCGCATCGACGCCGATGCTCTGCGCGGCCGCGGCGAATGTACGCTCGACCGGCGCTTCCCTCACGGTGAACGCGGGAGCTTGCGCAGCGGGCACGACCGGTGCGGGTGCCGACGCCGGTATCGGCACGCGCGCAACGGCCTGCGTCGAGTCCTTGCTCAGGAGCGACACGTCGGGTTCGCCATTGCGCGCGGCGCGTTCATGAGTGACGAGATAGGCAGCGCACGCCGAGCTCATTGCACATACGACAATGATTTTGCTGGTGCGCCCCGGCAGAAGACGAGCTACGGATAGAGGCATGGTAGGAACGACTGTCGACCATCGCATGCGCGAAAGGCACGCACGGCGAGGTGGTTTCGTTGAATCAGCGTCTCCAGGCACTGCGTAAGACGCTGCATGAGGCTCGGGGCAGCCTATGGTTGCTTTCTTAAGTCAGCCTTAAGCTGCCCCCAATTGAGCCTGCGATGCGGCGAGGGCACGAGCTCGAACTTTGGCCGCTGAGGCTCGACGGGCATGACGGCGCAATCGCGCTGCGCCGACGGGGAGAACAAGCCGGAATATTCGACTCGGCCGCGCGGACGTCGACCGGGTTACGACAACGAAGCAAGCATGTTCGACAGCCGTCGGACATGGGCCTTGAACGCGTCGCTCGTTTCGCGGTTCGTGGTGGGATTCAGATGCGAGCTTTCGGCGAGTTGCGCCTGCTCGTGAAAGTCGTTGGCGATCCTGCGCCTGATATCGTCGGGCAGCGACCGCACGATGGAGACCAGCAAAGCCTCTTCGGCATGCAGCATGCCGAGAATCGAATGTGTGTCCATACGGGAACCTCCGTGGGGAACATCGTCGGTGCCGGCCGGCAGTGGCGCCGGCGCTCCTCATGTTACCCCGTTGGTTCCGCGTCGTTGGTCGTGCGCGTTACTCTGCGATCGAATAGCGCGACGGACGAGCACGCGGCCGCTCCGCCTCACGCTCGACGCGCGGACTCGCGCCGCGGATGAACAGGACCGCGCAAAACGCGACCATGGCCCATATGCAAAGAATGACGGTCAAAGCGCTCATGTCAGTTTCCGGAACTGCGGGTTAGTACGGTGATGCTGCCGCGTAGGCTGTCAATGCAGCGTGGACCGCTCGGGCGCACCGAACAGCAGCTCATCGATCAGGGCGGTCGTGAACGTCAACTGCGTTTCGAGCAATTGGCGCGCGGCTTGCGCGCCCGCTTCGTCGCTTCGGGCGACGGCCGCGTGTGCCTGCGTGGCGAGACGCACGATGGCTTCGGAACCGCGTTGCAGTTCGCGCATCGCGGGGGCGTCCGGACCCGGTGTCGGCTGATCCCGTTTCGGGGTGGTGAGTTCCGGCAGGTCGGCGTCGAACCGGCGGGGTTTGCTGTGACGGGAAGACATCCGGGGCTCCTTACGGAAAAGCGCGATATACGCGGCGGGACGAACCCAGTGTGCGCCGCCGCCCGCGTTTCAATTCACTGAACAGAAGCCGAATCTGAAGCCAATCCGGGGCTTCGGGAAAACGAGGGTTTTTACCGAGCAATTAGCGCAGGTGGGCCGCAGATCCCGTCGCCGGGGGGTGTTGGAATTCGCGGCACCGGCAGGAAAACGTCTACCTTGCGGGCGCGGAAAAGACTTTGAGCGGCCTCAAGCTGCCGGAACAACATCGATGCGCAATACCTCGCCGCCAGCGGCAATCGCCAGCAAGTGGTCGACGTTCGGATGCGCGCCCGGACGGTTGCGCGCGTCGGCCGTATGCTCGGCAAACAGCGCGAGGCCGTGTTCGGCCGCCTTCGCGTCGAGCGTGCCGAACGCGCCGCGCAGGTAGTTGTACACCGCGAGCGAGCCCTGCTTGCCCGGTTTGTTCTCGATGCTGGCGACCACGGTGCCGCTGACGTTGACCAGATCGATGCGTGCGATGCCGTCGATCGCCGGCATTCTGGCGAGATTTTCCTTGAAAAGGTTGCTCGGTTCGATCATTGAAACCACTCCTTCCGTTCTAAAAAATGCATGGCGGGCCGTATCTTATCCGATGGGCGGCGAGCGGGCGAATTGGTGGCCACGACGGATCGGCACGCGTATCCGATACCTGGTATTCCTGGTAATTTTTCGCATCGCCCCTGGCCTCGACAGATCAAAGAAAACGTTTAACCTGAAATGCACAAAGCGCACGAATTCGGCCATCGTTTAACCACTTTCGAAGGAGTCGGCATGGAGGCGAAAGCAATGCGTCGGCTCCACGACGAGTGAATACTTCGACATGCAGTCTTACCTCGACGCGTTCCCGCACTACACGCTGACCTGGTACAACCAGCCGAGCGATACCGTCCATCCGTATAGCGTCGCGCTGATCACGGTGCGCGACGGCAAGCGCGTGATCAACCTGAACCTGAGCCAGGCGCCCGACTATTACTCGTACACGCCGTCGCGGCTACGCTGAATTTGTGGAGATGACGAGAGCGCTGCTCGCGACCAAGTTAATAGCCGTTTGGACGTGGCCGAAGGGTACGTGACACGGCATCCCAGAGCGCAACGGCTTCGCCTGTTGTCAGCGACGCCTTGTCGAGCTTGACATACCCGCTCTGGATCTGCACCTGCCCCCCTGTAGTCAGATCCATTGACAGAAACGGCGACGAAGGGCTGCTCGTGATCTCGTTCGCTCTAAGCGAAAATGTGTCACCACGCCCGTCTCCAGGTTTCAAGCCTTCGAATAGCCACTCCTCAGCCTTCATACCGGGCAGTTCAACGGTCCCTTTGCGGATAACCTTGGCGTCCATCGCCTTGAGTGCCGCTCGCGCTTCCGGGCTGTCGGCATGTTGTAACAGGGTGATACTGTCACGAAGGTCTGGAGTGGTCTCGAAGGCAAAATTGATGTCGTCCTGACCCTTGAGCGTATACAGCGTGCTCACCTCCTCTTCGCTGCCTGCCTTTGCCGGGAGGAAGCCCCCATAAAAACATAGGCCGGGTTCGGTTGGCATCTCGTCGTCGGCACGGCCACGGACTTTTTCAAGCAGCTCAAACACCAGAGCAGTCCTTTCACGGACGTTGTTCTTAATCGCCATTTGCTTGACCGACGGCTCTTCTTTGAATACAGAATGATCATAGTTCCACGCTGTGACTTTGAGCTTGATCCGATAGCCGCGATCCCACTTATAAGCCTCGATCACACGAGTCGTGTCACTAGGGTCGGAGGCGCTACCTAGATGAATAAAATATCTTGTCCCCTTTCCCCATGCTTCGCCATCCTGATAGAGGAACTGATAGCCGAGCGCACTCTTCGCCGCTTTTAACTCTGCCTCGCGCTTTGCGATTTCCCGCTGATACGCATCGCCCGACATTGCTTTCGTTTCAATATCGACACCGTGCATTTTTGCGTAGCCGGAAACATACATACCTTCAGGCATATCGACAAGGTAGCGGCCCACACATCGGGTCTTCAGATTCGCGGTCAATTCGTTCACGGTTTGTTTCTCCTGTTGCGTCAATGGCGCGGGGTTGTTCCCGCACGCGGCAAGCGCGAATAGCATGCAGACGGCCAGTCCTGCGCGCGGGCACTTCATGCCTTGTACTCAAGGTTCGTGCCTTTCACATTCTGCGCAATCTTGGTAATGGCCCACAGCGTGAAGCGACGAGTCGCATCGGGCTTGTAGCCGCCCTCATGGTCGATGCCAGGAAGGGCCATGCAGACCTTTGCCACGCTGGCCGGTGCTCGGCCGGATCGCGCAGGCACGGTGCCGTCGCCATTTTCATCCGCATCGTTCAGCACGAACTTTCCGAACGCCGTCTTTCCGCTGGCGGTTGCCCTGACAAGCTGACCGCCAGTCCCAGGGTCATCACTCGCTTGGCCACTTAACAGACTGACAAGCGGAAGTGAATCGCCGCGCAGCAGCGAGGGGGCCTGTTGCACCCATCTCACATCGCCATATGCCTTGTGTTTTTCGTCGTCGCCGTAGAAGGCGTACGTGCTGGCGTGATATCGACCTCGCGTATCTGTACCGCTCAGCGCTTTATGAAAGGTCATGACGTTGCTATTGACGATGTTGGTAAAACTTGCCCAATCCGTATCGATCGTTTTCTTTCCCGGATCAAGCGGATTCAGCAACCTGTCATCGCACAGGCCCCACCACGCGCCGCGCACGGTATAGATTTCGCTGTAGGGATCGGATCGCGGCAACGTAGCGAACTGCTCACCATCCCTGATCTTGAGCCAGCCCATTCCGTATTCGGAACTCGGCAGAAGCTGTAGCGGGCCAGGTGCATTGCCGACCACCGCTGTCATGGTGGCCGCATCCGGCCCTAGTGCGAGACCGGCCAGACCTTCCGTCCCCGTCTTCATACGCTTGTAGGTCGCCGCCGCCCCCGTGGCAGGCATCACGCCATGTACGATGCCGAGCACCTTGTCGCGATTCCCCATCGGCTCTGAGTAGTAACGCGCGACCAGCCCGCCCATCGAATGGGTAACCAGAATCACCTTCTCGCAGCGATAGCGACATTTTTCTCGATAGTACTTCGTGAATTCGTCTATTTTCGCCGCCAGCCGCTCCGCCGATGCCGCGTTGGATTGCAGCCAGTTGTAGCCGACAGCATGAACCGGAAACCGATATCTGTACGACAGGGCCACTTCGTCGTGAGTCAGTGGCGTGACGCCCGGCGCTTCTGCCACGAGGTGCGTCATGAGTTCGGCGCGCAGCCCCGCCCGTCCGTAATCGGTGCCAGCGTGCGCATCATTGAGCGCATTTTCAAGCCAGACCAGCCACTCGCCGTAACTCATGCACGCCACTTCGCCCCACCCGCGGCGCCGCAACTCATCTTCCGTTTGCACCGTGCCGGACGGAATCTTGCCATCGCTGTAAACCTGCGTATTGTCAGGGTCCAGAATGCGTTTGCGATCCGCCGGTTTTTTCGCCATCCACGTCGCAACAGTCGACGTGCTGTCGAGCAGCCATACCGCATCCGGCTGCCCCTTGCGCTTCAGGTTCGATCCCATGACCCCTGGCACAAAAATTACGGGAATAATGCGGTCCGGCACCATGTGGCAAACGGCGATGCTGTCGTCCGGAGCGGATGTCACGGACGAATAGTGCACAGAGCCGTCGGCGCCTAACGTGGGTGGAATGATGCGTTCAACAGTAGCCATGCGAAGTCCTTTCGGTCTGCCTTTGACCGATCGTGTTTAATAGGCAAATGACGGTGCTTGACCCTGCCAAGCGAACGGTAATGAGTGGCCGCTTAGTCACGGTGGATACGCAGTTGCATACCTTCAACGAGCAGGCTTCTTTGTAAGTCGGTTTTGCCTTCTGCGTCAGTTATGCCGTGAATTACCGTGCCATCCGCGCGTGTAATGGAAAACTTGCGATTGGCAATGGGCGCTCCGTCAAACGGCCACGTGAGGGCAAAGTGCTCGTCGAATTTCGCGTGGCCCCAGGAGTTCACCGATTCCGCAAAAGTTGCCTTGCCCTTTTTCTGGACCGTAATGGTCTTGATGAACAGGTCGAACGGCCCGCCCAGCGTAATGCTGCCGTCCTTGAGCTGGATGAACGCGCCGCCGCATTCAAGAATGAGTTCCTTCTTCGCCACGATGTGGACGCTGCCGTTGACGCTGGCAACGTTCACATCCTTGTCCGCGATCAATGACATTGCGTCGCCCTGCGCCTGAATCTCGACGCGGCCTCGGCCCCGAGCAAGCGCCGCGCTGCCGGAGGCGGCGTAACGGGCATCAGAACGTCAGGCTGATGCGATGACCTCATCCGCCTGAACGAAGTGCCATTGCCGGAACTCCGGGTCGTAAAGCGCGAACTGGTCAAAACCGGGTTCCGCGCGATCCGCTTCCATCGTCGGCGCATCCCGCCACGCCTGATGCGCCAGCGCCCGCAGGTCGCGTTCACTCCAGTCCGAGAAGGTATTCACTGTTTCGTTCCAGGCAAACAGTCCTGCCTGCTCATGAATTTCATCAACCAGACGCAGCAGCCCGCCTGGCAGTTTCCGTACAGTGCCCCCTGACTCCAGTTCAGGCGAGGTGGACAGCACGGCATCCGGCATGCCGTCCGGGCGAATCAGCAGTTTGCCGGAACACGCCCGCCACGCGACATGAACGCAGGCGATCACCGGCCGGTCGCCTGGTGTCCCGCCCGCTTCCGGCCGCAGTGCATCGACCGGATGGATGACGATGGATTGTTCTCGCCCAACAACGACTGCGGGATTACGCGAGATATCAAGCAGTGCATCGAAAGGCGACGGGTAGCAGCGCAGCGCCACCTGTCCATCCGCCAATTCGCTGCCGTGATAGCGGCGTTCTCCATCGTCCTTCTCGAACATGATCACGTAGGCAACCGGGTCCCGCGTGCGGAATGCGCCCATTCACTATCCCCCCAGTATTTGCACTGTTCGTGGCTTTGTTATGTCGGTGGTTTCGCCAAAACAAATGAAATCAATCATTGCTTACTCGCTGCCGGGAATGGGTTCACGAGGTCGGCAGAGTAGACCCAGCCGGCTGTGACTCGACCGTTAGTATCTGGCCCTGGGTCTGAAAACCGAACATACGAGAACTTGCCATGTGTTTGAAGTACAACCACCCCATCACCTGGAGTTAAATAGCCTTTCCTAACAATAAATTGTTCATCTCGAAAATCATAGAAAAATGACTTACGACTGACAAGTCGAATTCCAATTGCAGGAATTTTCTTTGTCACCGAAAATATTTCGCCGCCAACCTTATCGGCCGGAAAAGAGGTAAACGCGCCTAACGCGTTTTCACATCCCGCCTGCCCTTCGTCAGTACGAATAATCCACGCCCCCCCTCTCCTGTACAGCTCCCCCTTAATATCAAAGAATCTATTTCTACCGTCAAATGAAAAATTATTTTCTTTTGGAACAAAAGTAAGTATCTTAATCTTCGTGTATGGCTGCGGACGCCCATCGACTTCACCGCCGACCTGCGAAAATAAAAATACGCACGATCGCCGATTATCTCGCGAATCATAATAACCATTCAGAAACCGACCATCATCAAATGAAATTAACTCGGGTCGATCAAATATGATTGCTCTCCCACACCATGCAACATGCGAAAAAATAAAAGGCAACGCCCAGATAATTAGTTTACTTAAATTTTTCATAAAAATACTTCAGATTTTTCGCATAATCGGGATTTGTATTTTGCCAGTCACGACCGTTGTATGCCGCAGCCACATCCTCCCAGCTATGTGCGCGTAGAGCCTCGACACCATGCGGCTTTACGTTTTTCATAAATAAAACAAAGATTTCAGCTTGTCCCTCTGATCCTGACATGAATTTATTTGCAAATTCAAATGACGTCGCACAACCGCATGCCGCATACTCGCTAGCGATTATCTGAAACCCACCCCAAGAACATGCCTGAATTGCCAAATCAAAATCCAGAGCCGCCGCCCTTGTGATTTTCTCGTACTGGTGCAATCATCGGGTCCATATCCACCTGAATCAGGGAAGCATAAATCAGGATATTGTGGATATGGATTCTTAAAAGGTGTGCCTTTCTTTCTTTCACCTTTCTTGTGAGTCGCCTTATCCGCCTTTGCCTCTTGTGCCTCATGCCTTAACTTCAACGCCCTATAAAAAAGGTGGCGCTCATATCTGATTTTCGGCAGTCCATTTTCTTCAAATGGGATTCCAGAACACTCCTGCATCACAATAGCCTTAATTGCAGCAACCTCAACATTCAATTGAGTTGCCATATTTTTATACTGATCTTCAGAAAACGTCGCTGGATTCGGATAATTTAGCCTCGACCCAAGGACATTCAGCACAACCGTTCTTGGCGCTCCAGTGTCTACCACCTTGTAATGGTGCTCGATGGTAATCGTCGTTTTCTTCTTATGAGTCGTTTCATTTTCCGTCACCTCCTTCTTGCGCGTCGGAAAATCTTTTTTGACCTGCCCCTGCTCGGTTACTTTCTGCGACCAGCCAATGTACGGGCCAAAATCCTTAACGAGGCGTTCGATGGTCATGACCTCGCCTTCCTTCACAACCGGCAAATCCAGCTCCTGCTCAAGTTCATCCTTCGGCGTCAGCTTCGTCGTCGCTTCCAGGTGATACTCGGGACTGACAACGGTGAACGCGCTGATATCCTTTTTGGGCGTCACTGTCGCCTTCAACACGTACTTCCCACTCCGGTTCTTTACCCAGACAGCAATTGGCTGGTTACGTGCGGCGTTCTGGATTGTCACGGCATATCCGTTAGCGTCTGTAACCACTTCCGTCCTGTTGCTTACCGTTGGCGCGGAAGCATCCGGCGCGGATGCCGATGCTCCACCAGGGGCCGACGCTGTCTCCGCCGCAGACGCTCCATTAGGTGCAGATGCCGGATTCACGGCTGGCGGATCGTCACGGTCCTGTCCAAATTTCCATTCAGGCGCTTGCAGTGCGCCCGCGCCTGCCTTAACCAGTACCGACAGTCCTTCAATCGGCTTTTTCAAGGTATCCCTGAACACGGTCACATCCTTGTCCGCAATGACTGACATCGGGCCGCTCTGGGCCTGAAATTCGACCGGCCCTTTGGCAGCAAAAATCTTGATGCCAAGTTTCTGCGCGAACAGCGATATCCTTTCGCCCGCCGCAATCGTAAAGCGCTTGACCACGCTCCAGTCGGCGTTCTTCCCTGCGACGGTCGAGATGAGCAGAACGCGGACGAACTGTATACGCAGACGTTTGATGCGAGTACGTTTGGCGCGACGAAGGGGTGATGCTGTTCACGCGTGGCGCTGCCGCGTAGAGAAGGGTTGAGGGATTCCATGCCGGATTTCAACGGGTCTACGACCTCGGCCCCGAGCAAGCGCCGCGCTGCCGGAGGCGGCGTAACGGGCATCAGAACGTCAGGCTGATGCGATGACCTCATCCGCCTGAACGAAGTGCCATTGCCGGAACTCCGGGTCGTAAAGCGCGAACTGGTCAAAACCGGGTTCCGCGCGATCCGCTTCCATCGTCGGCGCATCCCGCCACGCCTGATGCGCCAGCGCCCGCAGGTCGCGTTCACTCCAGTCCGAGAAGGTATTCACTGTTTCGTTCCAGGCAAACAGTCCTGCCTGCTCATGAATTTCATCAACCAGACGCAGCAGCCCGCCTGGCAGTTTCCGTACAGTGCCCCCTGACTCCAGTTCAGGCGAGGTGGACAGCACGGCATCCGGCATGCCGTCCGGGCGAATCAGCAGTTTGCCGGAACACGCCCGCCACGCGACATGAACGCAGGCGATCACCGGCCGGTCGCCTGGTGTACCCCCCGCTTCCGGCCGCAGCGCATCGACCGGATGGATGACGATGGATTGTTCTCGCCCAACAACGACTGCGGGATTACGCGAAATATCAAGCAGTGCATCGAAAGGCGACGGGTAGCAGCGCAGCGCCACCTGTCCATCCGACAATTCGCTGCCGTGATAGCGGCGTTCTCCATCGTCCTTCTCGAACATGATCACGTAGGCAACCGGGTCCCGCGTGCGGAATGTGCCCATTCACTATCCTCCCAGTATTTGCACTGTTCGTGGCTTTGTTATGTTGGCGGTTTCGCCAAAACAAATGAAATCAATCATTGCTTACTCGCTGCCGGGAAGGGGTTCACGAGGTCGGCGGAGTGGACCCAGCCGGTTGTTATTCGGCCTGGATTCTCGACATTCATTCGCGGGTCCGCGAAACGGACTAAAGAAAACTGGTCATGCGTCTGCAATACGATGACGCCGTTCCATTTTGTTAGATACCCCTTTCGCATAGTAAATTTTCCGTCATGGTAGTCATATAAATACGACTTTTCTTTTACAAGGCGAATGCCGATTGCTGGAATTTCCTTTTCAGAATAATAGCTGGTGGCACGAAAATCATTGGGATCGAAAGTGAATGTTCCCGTCGCATTCTCACATCCTGCCTGGGCGGTTGCCGTCTTGACTATCCATTCATTCTCGCGGCGGTATAAATTTCCGTCGATATCAAATGTCCGATCTCGATTGGAAAATTCAAACGAGTTTTCGCCTGGCGCGAATGTTGATAATTTTGTTTCTGTATATCCCGTGGCTTTCGAAGTCTGTGATTCTCTTCCATTTTGAAAAAAGAAAAAAAGACACGAAAACTTTGCATTTTCCCCGTCATAAAACCCGGAAACAACCTCACCATCACGAAATCCGATCAAATTTGGTTGATCAAATAACACAGCCTTGCCAGCATATGCGCTTGCAATCGATAGATACAATCCTGCAATGCTCACGATGAATTTATTTGAATTGATCATAATATTTTGCCAAGTTGCTTGCATAATTTGGGTTCTTAGTACGCCAGCTCGTGCCATTGTATGCATCCGCGACTTGTTCCCAATTATGAGTCTGCAGACCTTTGACGCAGTTTGGTTTGACATTTTTCATGAACGCAACAAATATCTCCGCTTGCCCATCCGTGCCCGAAATAAATTTATTAACAAACTCAAAAATCGTTGTACATTCACACGAAGAGTAATACTCGCCCAAAATCTGAAACCCTCCCCAAGAGCAAGCCATCAAAGCCACTTCAAAATCAAGTTTCGCGGCCCGGACTAGCTTCTCATATTGATGCAACCCACTAGGCCCGTAATTATCTCCACTCGAAAAGCAAAGCTCTGGAAAGCCTGGATATGGATTTTCGACAGGAGCAGTCTTCTTCTTTCCTCGCTGTTTATTCGCTCCGCCTTCACTTCTATCACTCGCGTTTCGCTTTTTTACCGCAAGATCAAAAAAATGTCGTCGCTCGTACAGTATCGCCGGAAGGCCATTCTCCAAATAAGGGTGACTTTGTGACTCCTGCTCAACAATCGCCTTGATAGCAGCAACCTCAACATTCAGTTGAGTTGCCATATTTTTATACTGATCTTCAGAAAACGTCGCTGGATTCGGATAATTTAGTCTGGACCCAAGGACATTCAGCACAACCGTTCTTGGCGCTCCAGTGTCTACCACCTTGTAATGGTGCTCGATGGTAATCTTCGTTTTCTTCTTGTGGGTCCGTTCATCTTCCGTCACCTCCTTCTTGCGCGTCGGAAAATCTTTTTTGACCTCACCCTGCTCGGTTACTTTCTGCGACCAGCCAATGTATGGGCCAAAATCCTTAACGAGGCGTTCGATGGTCATGACCTCGCCTTCCTTCACAACCGGCAAATCCAGATCCTGCTCAAGTTCATCCTTCGGCGTCAGCTTCGTCGTCGCTTCCAGGTGATACTCGGGACTGACAACGGTGAACGCGCTGATATCCTTTTTGGGCGTCACTGTCGCCTTCAACGCGTACTTCCCACTCCGGTTCTTTACCCAGACAGCAATTGGCTGGTTACGCGCGGCGTTCTGGATTGTCACGGCATATCCGTTAGCGTCTGTAACCACTTCCGCCCTGTTGCTTACCGTTGGCGCGGAAGCATCCGGCGCGGATGCCGATGCTCCACCAAGGACCGACGCTGCCTCCGCCGCAGACGCTTCACTAGGTGCGTATCTTCTGCTCAACCAGGGGCCGTCGCTGCCCTCCGCAGACCCAAATTTCCATTCAGGCGCTTGCGGTGCGCCCGCGCCTGCCTTAACCAGTACCGACAGTCCTTCAATCGGCTTTTTCAAGGTATCCCTGAACACGATTGTCACTTCCACAAAGGGCGACGGTGCAGCCCTGGTAGGGGCAGAAGCGGGAGCGTGATGCGGATGTGCCATTTATTCGCCTTGACAAGTCACTTTAAAAGAGAAGGTAGATATTCAACCTGCGCCGGATCGTTTTCAGGTTCTTCATGGTCGTAGGCGTCTTCGACCACGCTCCAATCCCCGGCGCCAATTTCACACCTGACCTTTACCGATTCCGCTGTGCTGACGCTAAACGTCGAGCCTTCGACCAGCACGCCCTGCTGCTTGAGTGTGCCATCTGGCAGGTAGACACGGTACGGCTGGCTATTGAGAGCCAGTCCATCCCCCAGATTGGCGGCAACCGTACTCGCATCAAACGTCTGCGTATACAGTTCGTCCGCGTTCTGCTCAATTGGCACAGGCGGAAGCGATACGGGATTGCGCATCGATGCCTTGCCTTTCTTCTGCACCGTGATCGTCTTGATGAACAGGTCGAGCGGGCCACCCAGGGTGATGCTGCCGTCCTTCATGTGGATGAACGCACCGCCGCATTCGAGGATCAGTTCCTTCGCCGCGGACAGGTTGACCTTTCCATTGACGCTGGCAACGGTCACATCCTTGTCCGCAATGAATGACATGGCATCGCTCTGCGCCTGGAACTCCACGGGACCTTTCGCCGCAAAAATCTTGATGCCGAACTTCTGCGCGAACAGCGATATCTTCTCGCCCGCCGCGACCGTGAATCGCTTGACCACGCTCCAGTCGGCGTTTTTGCCAGCCACGGCGTTGATGTTGGCCTGCGCCGAAAACTGCACGCCGCCGCCCGCGACAAGCGCCGCCGACGCGGGCGTGCTCATTAGCAGGCCTGGATTTTTCAGGCCGTCCAGATCGTCCTTCATCTGCTGCTGCGCGTCAGTGTCGGCAGGCTCGGCCTTCGCACTGCTGGCGGTTGCGGCGAGCGCCTTGGCAAGCTCCAGCGCGCTCTCAAGCTCGGCCATGGTCTCCTGCATGTCGAGCTGCTTGCCGGTCGCGCCGGGACGGTCATAGGTCGTGACCATCATGCCTTTGCCTGCGCGAAGCGCCCCCCAGCCCGACGATCTCAGCTCATACCCTTCGCCCCGGTGTTCGAGCTTGTGATTGACGAGGTAGCCGAGATTCAACTGCGACTTGCCCGAGTGTTCGGTGCTGAGCTTGACGCCTTCCTGGCCCTCCCAGTCTTCCATGCGCAGCTTGTTGTTCTTCTGTGTGCGGATCGTGTTGCGCGACAGCCAGCGCCGGTCGTTCGTCACGAGGTCGCGCGCCTGGCTGTGGTGATGGAAAGCCGTGATTTCGGGCTTGTCCGGGTCCCCATCGCGGAATGTGATCTTGGCTTCGTCGTTGTCGAGCGCAACGAAGTGCATGCCGGTTTGCAGCTTGCCTGCGAACGGTTTCGCGAGACGTAGCGGCACACTCTCACCGCCGTTGGGCCAGGTGCCGAAATCGGCATCGAGCCGAACCACGTAGTAGCCCGCCGCGTTCAGGTAACCATAGGTGTATTTGTCCGGACTGCAAATACGTGCGGAAAGCGTTCCCGGAATTTTTGCCCAGGTTTCGGGCTTCAGTTCCAGCCGGAAACGCCGGTCGGCAGGGATCGCCTTGTAGCTGTTGGTGTAGGACGCGTCGCGCGCGCCGCTGTGCGTGACCTCGATCACGACCTGACCTTTGGGCGCATCGGGCAGCACGATATCCGTTTCGAGTACGCTCGCGCACTGCAACGCAAGCACGTTGCTCTCGCCCTCATACACGACCTGGCGCGCAATCGCCGCCTCATGCCTAAGCTGCGCCTCCCACTTGGCCCCGGCCTGGTCCAGGTGGTTCGTGCCATAGAGGTACGGCTGGCCGTAGGTGGTCGGGTCGCCTGGCGCGACATTCGCCGTGTCGCGCAAACGCTCCCAGGCGGCGTCCGGGTTGTAGTCCGCCACGATGAACGATTGCGGCACCGTCACGGTATGGGTCCTGATGACCGTGACGGCTTCCACCCCGTCCGCTTCGAGTCCCGCCGCCTCGCGGTACGGCACGATCCGTTGCGGCTCGTCGTAGCGCTAGTGGTCGATGTCATCGGCAAAAACGGTCATGTCGCCATGTTCCGTTTCCACGATATAGCTGTAGATGCCGGCCTTCTGCATCAACATCTGGACATAGGCCAGATCATTCACCTGGTACTGGAAACGCCACGCGTGAACCGGATACTGGCGGCGCAGGCGGAACGCCATCAGGTGAGCCGGGATACCGTGCCGGCCCAGGACGGCCTGGATGATCTGCGGTGTCGTGAGGTGCTGGTAAGGCTGGGTGGTCGTGACGGCCTCAAGCCGTCCGAAGTGCGACTTCAGGACAACTTCGTACTTGACGAAATCCTTCGTGGTCTGCACCGTCGAGAAGCGCGCGATGAATCCCGAGAACTTCCGTACGGTCCCGTCCCCGGCCACGATGGTGAACACCGCATCGAGGTTGAGATAGTCCGAGCGCAGCAGTTGCTGCGGGTGGGTCAACTCGATATGGACGACGTTGGGTTCGCCCATCGTCTCGGTGGCCGTGAACGAAACGACCGATAAGGCTGACGCGCTGTCGGTGCCTGGCACCGACAGGTGGTACGCCTGGCGTCCCGTGATACCCTGGCTTAACGGGTCGAATTCTGCCACTCCCTGCTCCTTGAAAAGACCAGCGACACAGCATTGGCTGCAAAACCCGTTAACTGACCATTTAAATTTCGCGAGGTCAACGGAAACAATATGAGATAGGCGCGTCTTGACAATCGTTAAAGAAAATCCGGCACATGTGATTCATTGCGCATCAGAACGGCTTCGGTCGCCCTCGCCTGGCAAGCGACTTGACACTTCCTGCCGCCGGCCAAAGAAAAACAAGACAATCAGCACGACACACAGCAACAAGGCGCAGGCGTCGCGGGGGGATCGCTTTTCTTCATGTTGTGTCCTTCTTTTTTCGTTGGAGTAAAAGAAGTCCCGCCCGTTGCCGCAAAGATCGGGGGCGGGCACAGTGGCAGGGGCGGAAGACCGGCGCCTTCCGGGTCTCCCTGCCACGCCCCGCCCACAGATAGACAGACGCACGAAGGCAGACGCACACCTGCCTAGTCTTACTGTGTCATAAAATCCATTTGTAGCGACGCGATACCTGGTAGTATTGAATAATAGAGACTTCGGGTGATCGCGATGAGAGAAGATGTCGACGAATTTGACGCGTATCTGAATCATCTGGCGCAGGCGTTAGGGCACGCCGATCGCCATGCCGGCCTCAAGGGTTACTGTTCGGGCTTGGTAATGCCGTTGTCACGCAAGAGCGTCGAGCCGATGGCCGCGCATATTGACCCAGTTCACGCGAGTGCGAAACACCAGTCACTCCATCATTTTGTGGCCAAGGCAGAATGGTGTGACCGGGCGGTCCTTGAGCGGGTACGCGAATGGGTGATGCCCGCGTTAGGCCTGCACGCTGCTGAAGAGGCTGGCTATTACTGGATTATTGACGACACGGGCTTCCCGAAGAAGGGCAAGCATTCGGTTGGCGTAGCGCGGCAATACTGTGGGCAACTGGGCAAACAGGATAACTGTCAGATCGCCGTGAGCCTGTCGATCGCGACACAACGCGGCAGCCTGCCGATTGCCTGGCAGTTGTATGTCCCCAAGGAATGGATTGACGACCGGGAACGTGCCCGTCGTGCGGGCATTCCCGACGATCTGGCTTTCGAGACCAAGCCACAGATTGCGCTGGCCCAGCTTCGCGAGGCTATAGCATCCGGCGTTGCGCCGGGCATCGTGCTGGCCGATGCCGGGTACGGCGACGAAACCGCTTTCCGGAATGGCGTAACGGAACTGGGTTTGTTGTACGCGGTAGGGATCCGGCCGGGCACCTCTGTGTGGACACGAGGTACGGCGCCCCTTCCGCCCAGGCCCTGGAGCGGGCGCGGCAAGCCACCGACATTGTTGCGCCGTGCGCCCGGCCACGAGCCGATCGCCGTGAAGGAACTGGCCATGCAATTACCCGTGGACGCCTGGCAATCCGTAACCTGGCGCGAAGGTAGCAACGCAGCACTTTCCTCGCGCTTTGCCGCCGTGCGGGTTCGTCCCGCACATCGCGACTATTGGCGAAGTACCGTTCGCGACGAAGAATGGCTGCTCATTGAATGGCCTGAGGGCGATACGGAGCCGCTCAAATACTTTCTCACTACCGCCCCTGAGGAGGCGACACTTGAGCAGCTTGTGTTCGTGACCAAGATGCGCTGGCGCATCGAACGCGACTATCAGGACCTGAAACAGGAGTTCGGGCTTGGTCATTATGAAGGGCGTGGCTGGCGTGGCTTTCACCACCACGCCACACTGAGTATCGCTGCGTATGGGTTTCTGATCGCTCAGCGACTCCGAATGCAATCAGATGGACGCGATAAAAAAAACTTCCTTGAACGCGCGCTGCCTGCCCTTCCCTCGGATTACATCCCCCGGGGCAGTCCAGCGCGCTCAACGCCACGTTCCTGATTCCATTACTACGTTACGCATCCTGCTTGGACAAAGACTCATGCAACGATGGCTCTCCTCCTGTACGACAATAGAGCGTGCATTAGTTATGTGACACAGTAGTACTAGGCAGGTGTGCGGGTTTCAACTCTTCAGGCTTCCACACCTGAGCCGTCGCTGTTTTGACAGCGTTGCGATTAACGACCCGGCGCTACCGACGCCGTCCGTCAACATGTGGGTCAAGGGCCGCGGCACCGACTCGTATCGCAGCAAGCCGCGCGTGATGGGCGAAAAGTTCAGCCTGCTGCATCAGTACATGTAAGTGAACGCGTGGTGGGACAAGCTCGGCTTCAACGGCAAGGCGCCGCTGTCCGACACCGACATGCAGTCTTACCTCGACGCTTTCCCGCACTACACGCTGACCTGGTACAACCAGCCGAGCGATACCGCGCATCCGTATAGCGCCGCGCTGATCACGGTGCGCGACGGCAAGCGCGTGATCAACCTGAACCTGAGCCAGGCGCCCGACTACAACTCGTACACGCCGTACTATCCGGCGCCGTTCTCGGACAATCTCGCGTATGGCACGACTGACCTCGGCTATGCGCTGATGATTCCGCAGGTCACGTACAACGGCAAAACCTATATCCCGGTCACGTACTACAGGAATCTGAACGTGCAGGAAACCAATGGTCAGGTGGTCGTCACGTTCGACACCGCGAAGTTCAGGCAAGCGGCCAAGAACGCGTTGTACACGACGGCGAATAGCGACGGCTACTCGGTCAGCTACGCGAATGGCCCCGCGACGAACTACGCCGCCATGGGTTTCGATAGTTGCGCGCCGTCACAGTTCGATACGGTGAACGGTGCGACGAACCCGCTGTCGACCACGCCGATTGGACAGTTGCATTCCAACTTCGCCTGTACGACCAACCCGTTCGCGTTGTCGGGCGGCGCCAGCCGTACGCTGACGTGGACGCTGAAGTACGCTGATCCGGCCTGATAGCGGCAAGCGCCTTCCTTCCTGTTTTCAGGCAGGAAGGCCTCGTTCGATGGTTGATACGGGTAGCAGCCATACCGGTAGCAGAAGTTGGACCTCGCGAGCGAAGTCGGCGAAGGCAGCGGCCTCTCGATAGTGCGCGCGCGGCGTTGAATGCCGTTATGCAGCGGGTCAACCCGGCGTCAGCTGAAAAGCGTTGATCGAGAAGTCAGCGTGCGAGCAGCAGTTCGCCACGCCGAAAAAAAGCCCGCTTCCGCGGGCAACCCTTCTCTACGCAGCAGCGCCACGCGTGAACAGCATCACCCCTTCGTCGCGCCAAACGTCAGGCCCGCGACGAAATGCTTCTGCATTGCAAAGAACATCATGACCGATGGCAGCGCCGCCAGAATCGATCCCGCCGAAACGAGATTCCACGCGGTCGTCCACTGCCCTTTCAGCGCGGCCACGCCGACCGTGATCGGCGCGGCGTCATCGCCTTGCGTCAGACACAAGGCCCAGAAATAGTCGTTCCACACGAACGTGAACACGAGGATCGCCAAAGCCGCGAGCGCCGGACGAATCAGCGGCAGCACGATCCTGAAGAACACGGTCCACTCGTTCGCCCCTTCGATGCGCGCCGCCTCGACCAGCTCGAATGGCAGCTGCTTGATGAAGTTGCGCAGAAACAGCGCGCAAAAGCCGGTCTGGAACGACACATGAAACAGAATCAGCGCGCTCACGGTATTGAACAGACCGAGTTGCAACGACAGATCCCGCACCGGAATCATCAACACCTGAATCGGCACGAAGTTGCCTGCGACGAACGTCGCGAACAACGTCGAATTGCCGCGGAAGCGATAGATCGCCAGGGCAAAGCCCGCCATCGCCGCGAGTGCGATCGACCCCACTACGGAAGGAACCGTAATCAGCACGCTATTCCAGAAGTAATGCAGCATCGGCGACGTCGTCAATGCCTCGCGATAGTTATCGAACATCGCGAAGTGCTTCGGCCATCCCCAGTAGTTGCCCTCGCTCAGTTCTTCGGTCGAACGCACGGACGTGACCAGCACCGCGATCATCGGCAACAGCCAGATCACAAGTGCAATCGGCAACGTCAGTTTGTATGCGCGGCGCGTGGCCGGCTTCCATTTGTCGATTGGAATCGGAAACATCAGCGGCTCCTCATTGCTCGGCGCGCAGCATCCGCCGCAAGTGATAGACGATGTACACGAGCATGATGCCGAACAGCACCACCGCGATCGCCGCCGAATAGCCGATGCGGTAGTACTTGATCGCCTGGTCGTACATGAAATAGGCGAGCACCGTCGAGCTTTCGAACGGACCGCCGCCCGTCATCACCGAAATCAGATCGAAGCTGCGCAGCGCGCCGATGATCGTCACGACGATCGCCATGAACGTCGTAGGCCGCAACTGCGGCAGGATGACATGCCAGAGCATCGACCAGCCCTGCGCGCCTTCCATTCGCGCAGCTTCGATCTGTTCGGCGTTCAACGTGGTCAGGCCGGTCAGATAAAGAATCATGCAGTACGCGGTTTGCGGCCACAGCGCCGCGAACACGATGCCGAGCGTCGCATAGCGCGGATCGCCGAGCACCGGCACGCCGTGGCCGAGCATCATCGCGAGCAGGCCGAAGGTCGGATCGTAGAACCATGAAAAGATCAGTCCGACCACGACGCCCGACAACACGAATGGCGCGAAAAACAGCGACTTGACGATGCGGATGCCCGCCACCGCCTGATTCAGATACAACGCGACGGCGAGGCCCGTCGGCGGTGCGAGCAAAAACAGCACGAGCCAGATCAGGTTGTTCTTGAGCGCCGTATAGAACGTGGGCGTATGGACCAGCTCGATATAGTTCGCGAGGCCGACGAAGGTCGGCTCGGTCATCCCATCCCAGTTGAAGAAGCTCAGGCGGATCGTCGAGAGGATCGGCCACACCACGTACACGGCCACCATGAAGCAGGCCGGCGCGAGAAACAGGAACGCGGCGCGCCGCTGCCGCCGTGCGGTCGGCGTGGGGCCGCGCCGGCGCGACGCGACGGACGCGCCGCTCAGCGCACCGCCCGACGCCGGCAAGCCCGGGCCGCCGGGTTCAACAGGACCGTCGACGCTATGACGGCTGACGGAATGCGACACGATCAATCTCCCGATCCAATCCGATGCATCGGACAGCGGCCTTGCGGCCGCCGCCGCTCACTTCTTGTAGATACGCTGACGCGTCTGCTCGAGCTGCGCGAGGATGTCGTCCAGTTTCGACGGATCGGAGACGAACTGCTGCATCCCCTTCATCCCTTCGTCGGCCATTTCTTTCGTCATGTCGCGATCGTAGAACTGCGCAATGCCGCCCTTCGTGTTCGACAGGATCTGGAAGCCGATCTTCGAAATCGGATCTTCAGGCTCCGGCGATTTGCTGTTCGCCGACAACGAGCCGAGTCCCTTTGCGAGTTGCGCACCGATCTGAGGCGTCTCGACGAACGCAAGGAAGGTGTGCGCATCGGACTTGTTCTTCGCTTTCGACGGAATATGCAGCGATTCGACCGGTCCATCCTCGGCGGTCGGCACCTTGGAGTCGATGATCGGGAACTGGAAGTACCCCATTTGCGGCTTCACGTTGTCCGGGAAACCCGCCGCAATGAACGTCCCCATCAGCATCATGGCCGCCTTGCCCTGGAACAGGAACGGCTGCACTGCGTCGAGATCGTAGGACAGTGAATTGTTGATGAAGTAGCCGTCGTCGATCAGTTGCTTCCACGTCGTATAGACCTTCTTCACGCGCGGATCGGTGTACGGAATTTCGCCGGCCATCAGCTTCTGGTGAAACGCATTGCCGTTCAGGCGCAGATCGAGATAATCGAACCAGCCGGCCAGCGTCCAGGCATCGCGGCCCGCCACCGCGATCGGCGCAATGCCGGCGGCCTTCAGCTTTTTCGCGGCGTCGAGAAACTCGTCCCACGTTTTCGGCTCGCCCTTGATGCCGGCCTTCTCGAACAGGTCCTTGCGATAGAACATCCCCCACGAGTAGTACACGGTCGGCGCGGCATACTGCTTGCCCTTGTACGACGATGCTTCCTTCGTCGACGCATACATGTCGTTCCAGCCGTTCTTCTGCCAGTCGCCGGTCAGATCCTCGAACAGGCCACGCTGCGCGTAATACGCCATACGCTCGCCGTCGTGCCAGTTGACGATATCTGGCGCGACAGTCGAAAGCCAACCCGGCAACTGAACCTTGTAGGCTTCCTCATCGATGAACGATACCTTCACGTCGACCCCGGGATGCGCCTTCTTGAACTCGTCGACCACCTGCTGCCAAACCGCGCGCTGGCCCGCGCCCTTATACGCGATGTTCAGCGCGAGCGTGCCCGCCTGCGCGGTGCCGACGACCGAGGTCCCCGCGGCAACCGCGGCCAGCGCGAGCGCCAACAGAATCTTGCGTGGTTTCAGTTTCATCCTGACTGTCTCCTTCATTCCATGGTTTTTACGTCGTTGTCGCTTCTATATCGAATGACTGCGTGGAATTGCCTAGGCCGGACTTCTATTGCGAGCGGTAGACCGCTACCCCTTGCGGCGCCACCTCCCGGGAGCCGATCACGAATGCGTCGTCGGAAATGTCGTCGAGCGTGTGGGTTCGATCGCCATAGTTGAACACATACGTCAGTCCGCCGCGACGGCTGATGCGCACGCTGTCGCCGAGTGCCTGCGTTTCGAGGCCCGCTTCCTGCGCGATCCGCGCGAACAGGCGCACCGTCAAGGCGTCGTCGAACAGGCTCGCAAAGTAGTGATATGCGCCGCTTCGCACGTACGCGGGGTGACCGTCCGCGAAACGCGCGCGCACGTCGAATGAAGATGATGCATCGCTGTCGATGAAATCGCGCCAGTGTCGCGCGAAGCCCTCGGCGGCACCGCCCTGCTGTTCGAGCACCACCGCCTCGGTCACGTTCGGCCGCATCGATTCGACGCGCCACACGCGCAGCGGCAGCACCGACGTCAATGCGCCAGGCGGCAGATTCGCCGGAATCCGCAGCTCGCACGTCTTCGAGCCGGTGCGTGGACCGAACACGACCTGCGCGCCCGAGCGTGCGAGACGTTCGGCGAAATCGTCGGGCACGACCGGCAGCGGCGGCACGACGACGAGGCTATAACCATCGAACGATGCATCGGCCGGTACGACATCGACGTCGAGTCCGAGCGCGCGCAAAGCCGAGTAGTACTCGAATGCGAACCGCGGATAGTGAAAGTCCGCGCCCTGCGGATGAATCTCGAACAACCACTTCGCTTCATAGTCGTAGACGAGCGCGACTTTCGAGCGGATCGACGCATTCGCGTCGGCACTCGCGGCGAGCACCGCGTGAATTTCCGACGCCACCCGCGATGCTTCATTGCCGCCGACGTCGAGCCGGTTATCGGGCGTATTGAGGCCCGCATGCATCTGCTCCTGCGCGAACGGCGCCTGACGCCAGCGGAAATACGACACGCAGCCCGCGCCGTGGGCGAACGCTTCCCAGCTCCACAGCCGCACCATGCCCGGCAGCGGCGCCGGATTCCACTGCGCCCAATTCACCGGTCCCGGCTGCTGCTCCATCACCCAGAACGGCAGCTTCGACATGCCGCGATACACGTCGTGATTGAACGACGCGAAGTCCGGATGACCAGTGCGCAACCAGCGCGCCTTGATGTCCGGCGCGAACCACTGCTCTTCTAGCGCGCCGAGCGGATAGCTGTCCCACGTTGCGACGTCGAGATCGGCCGCGACCTTGTAGTGATCGAACTCGGTGAAGAGCTGCATGAAGTTGTGCGCGACCGGCCGTCCCGGCGAATGCGCGCGAATGATCTCGACCTGCATGCGGTTGTAGCGCGCCACTTCGTCGGATGCGAAGCGTCGGTAGTCGAGACGATGCGAAGGATGCGCCTCGGTCACGGTGCCGACCGGCGCGTCGATTTCTTCGAAGCCGAGGTACTCCATGCTCCAGAACACCGTGCCCCACGCCTCGTTCAACGCCTGGATCGTGCGATAACGCGCCTTCAGCCACTCGCGAAAGCGCGCGACCGCGGCTGGCGAATAGCTGACCACCGTGTGATGACAGCCAAATTCGTTATCGGTCTGCCAGAAAGCGACCGCCGGATGCTTGCCGTAACGCTCGGCCACCGCCGTGCAAATAAGTCGCGACGCCTCGAAATACGCGGGCGACGAGAAGTCGTAATGACGCCGCGAGCCGAACCCGCGCGGACGTCCATCGGCGCCGACCGGCAGGATCTCCGGATGACGATCGATCAGCCACTTCGGCGGCGTCGCGGTCGGCGTACACATGACGACCTTCAGGCCAGCCGCGCCGAGCACGTCGACGGCGCGATCGAGCCAGCCCCAGTCGTATTCGCCGGGAGTCGGCTCGATCCGGCTCCAGGCGAATTCCGCAACCCGCACCTGCTCGATGCCGAGCGCTTTCATCCGGCGCGCGTCGTCGTCCCACATCGACTCGGGCCAGTGCTCCGGGTAATAACAGACTCCAAGACGCATCCCTATGTCCCCAATGTTTTTCAAGCGTAGTGTTCGACGGATTCGAGCGAAGCGGCCGCGAAACCGTCCTCGGTAAACAGATGACAGGCCGTGGACGGCACCCGCAGGCTCGCGCGATCGCCTGGAGCGAGGCGCGTGTTGCCGGGCGCCTTGGCGATCAGAACGGCGCCGCCGGGTTGATCGAGGTGCACGTAGCTGTGTTCGCCAAGCTGCTCGACGAGCGATACGGTGCGCGCGAGCGCGCCGTCTTGCGACACGCCCTCATTCGTCGTGGCCGCTGCATCGACGAACTCGAGATGCTCGGGACGCACGCCGAGCGTGACCGGCTGCGCTGGCTGCAATCCGGCGCTGCTGACCGGCACGCGCACGTTCTCGCCGGTGTGATCGAGCGTGACGCGCACGCCCTGCGCATCGAGTGACGCCACCTTGCCCGGCAGGAAATTCATTCGGGGCGAGCCGATAAAGCCGGCCACGAAGCGGCTTTTCGGGCGGTGATACAGCTCGAGCGGGGCGCCGATTTGCGCGATGCTGCCGTAGCGTTCGGTGTCCTTGCCCGAATGCAGCAGCACGATCTTGTCGGCGAGCGTCATCGCTTCGATCTGATCGTGCGTCACGTAGACCACGCTCGCCTTCGCAAACTGCTTATGCAGGCGCGCGATTTCGACGCGCGTTTGTCCGCGCAAGGTTGCATCGAGATTGGACAGCGGTTCGTCGAACAGAAACACGCCGGGCTCGCGAACGATCGCGCGGCCGATCGCGACGCGCTGCCGCTGCCCGCCCGATAGCGCCTTCGGCTTGCGCTCGAGCAGTGCCTCGAGTTGCAGGATGCGCGCGGCTTCGCGCACCTTGCGCTCGATTTCATCCTTCGGGGTCTTCGCGAGTTTCAGGCCGAACGCCATGTTCTCGAACACGCTCATGTGCGGAAACAGCGCATAGCTCTGGAACACCATCGCTACGCCACGCTGCGCGGCCGGCACGTCGTTGACGATCTTCCCGCCGATCGACAGGTCGCCGTCGGTCACATCCTCGAGACCGGCGATCATGCGCAGCAGCGTGGACTTGCCGCAGCCTGAGGGGCCGAGAAACACGCAGAACTCGTTTTCGCCGATGTCCAGATCGACGTTGCGAATCACCGGCGCACCGTCGCCATATGCCTTCTGCACGCCTCGTAACGAAATGCTCGCCATTGCATCGACTCCGTGATTTAATCGGCGCGAAGTCGGAGATTAAGCGCTTAATCAGCGCGACCGAAAAATCGATCGCAAGCGATCGTTGGGTCTGTCTCCGATATCGTTTTGTACCTTGGTTTGACGACAGATGTTGCCGCGCCTCGCGCCGCGATGCAAATGTCGGACAGCCATCCCAAATACTGACCATATCATGCCCACACTCAGCGAAGTCGCTCGTCATGCCGGCGTCACGTCAGCCACGGTGTCCAACGTGCTGCGCAATCGCGGCCGCGTTGGCGAAACGACCCGGCAACGTGTGCTCGAGGCAGTCGCGGCGCTCGGCTATCGCCCGCATCTCGCCGCGCGCGCGCTCGCCGAGGGCCGTGCGCCGACGCTCGCGCTGATGGTGTCGAGCATCGCGAATCCGTTCTATCCGGAGTTCGCGCTCGCGGTCGAACGCGCTGCGCGCACGAGCGGCCACTTCGTGATCATCTGCAATACCAACGACGATCCGCTAAGCGGCCGCGCGTACCTCGACCAGATCGCCGGCACCTTGTCGGAAGGCGTGCTCGTGACCAACGCGAACCTCGATTTCGCCGATCTGCACAAGACCGAAGCGCGCGGCACGCCGGTCGTGCTGTGCATGTGGGAGCGGCCCACCGAGCCGCCCGGGCTGCCGTGCGTCGCGGTCGATTTCCGGCTGGCCGGCCAACTGGCCGGCGAGCATCTGCTCGAGCTCGGGCATCGGCGCTTTGGTGCGATCGTCGGCAGCAAGGCGTCGGGCATTCACGCGGCGCGCTACGAAGGTTTCGTCGACGCGTTGCGCGCGGCCGGTGTGACGAGAAATCGCGTGCGGCACGCGCTCGACACGATCCACGGCGGCTACCTGGCGGCGCGCGCGCTGCTCGAAGCCGATCCGCAACTAAGCGCGATCTTCGCGACCAACGATTTGCCTGCGCTCGGCGCGATGCACGCGGCCGCGGATCTCGGCCTGTGCGTGCCGGACGATCTGTCCGTGATCGGCATCACCGACATCCAGCTCGCGCGCGAGTCGCGCCCCGCACTGACGACGGTGGCGGTGCCGACGGTCGAGGTCGCCGGACTTGCGGTGGAACTGCTGCGCGAGCTGATCGAGACTTCCTACGGACAGCCGGGACGCGCCGCGCGGGACCTGCCGGCGCACGTGCCGATGCGGATTTCGTCCGAGCTGAAACTGGTCGTGCGCGCATCGACGGCCGCACCGCGTTCGCGTTGATGTGGCGGTTACAGCCGCCGCGCCGCAACGTTGCAGTTCGTAGCAGTTGGACCAGGCTCGGCCAGCTTGCCGCGCGTCAACTCGCGTGACGAGGCCGACGCGCACCGACCGCCAACGCAATGCAGGCCAATACCGCGGAAACCGCCGCGAATGCGACGTTCGCCCACAAATGTCCGACCCGGGTCGACAGCAGCGCTATGCCGACCGCCGGCAACGAGTTGCCGGTGTAACAGCAGAGCAGATACGCCGATAGCAATTCGGCGCGTTGGTCCGCGGGCGCGATCCGGTTGATCTCCTGCAAACTGCCGCGAAACCCGAGCGCCGCTGCGATGCCGCACAGCGCCGTCGCCGCGCTCAGCACTACGATCGACGCGGCAACCTGCGCCCACAGCAGCAACGCGAGACTCGGCGGCAACAGCCACAGTCCGGCGAACATCGCGGTGCGAGCGGCGAGTTTCGACGTGACCATCACGGTGATCGTGCTCGCGGCGAACAGTTCGGCGACGAGCGCCCCGCTCAGCGCGGGGCTGTGCAGATGCATGCTGTTCGCGATCAGATTGGGCAACAGCGCCGCGAAAAAGCCGAGCAGCGCGAAGGTCGCGAACGCGGTGACGGCAGGCACGACGAATGCCACGCGCAATTGCGCTGGCACGCCGATGCGTGGCGCGAACGACACCTGTGCAAACGTCCGGGCGCGCGCCTGGACCGTTTCGCATGCGAGCGCCGCCAACGCCGCGGTGACCAGAAGCGTCAACAGATAAACGACGAACACCGTGCGCAATGGCCAGGGCGCGAATTCCGCGAGCAGACCGGTCAGCAGCGGTCCCACGCCGAGCCCAGCCAGATTGACCGCCGCGGCGAGACGACTGGCGGGCGCCTTGTCGGCGCCGGCGTGCAATTCCGCGATCCATGCGGTCGCCGTCGCGGCACCGACGCCGATCGCAAGGCCGCTCGCTGCTCGGGCGACGAAAAGCCACGTCGCATGCGTGGCGAACAGAAAACACATCGTGCTCGCGATCGCGGCTGCGAGCACGAGCAGACTCACTGATCGGCGCCCGGCCTGGTCGGACACGCGACCGAATAGAAACAAAGCGCCGAGATTGCCGATCACGTAGGTCGCGTACACGAGCGTGATCGTCAGATCGGACAAGCCGAACCGGCGTTGATAGAGCGGATAAAGCGGCGTGACCATCGTGCTGCCCGCGTACAGAACGCCGATCACGAGGGCGGCGGCGATCAGCGATGCGCGGGAGCCGAGTCGTCGCTGCCACCAGTGCGAAGGCATGGGTCTCTCCGAAAGGTTCGCATTCTGTCGAGGCGAGCTAGCGCTGTTCCGCCGCAATCTCTCGCAAACATTCAGCGCCCACCGAAAAAGCGTGTTACGCACCACGAATTGCGTTGAAAAACCATCGTTTGCATTTCAATCAGCTTTCATACGGGCCAGGACTTTCCCCAAGCCGAGAAGCGCCGCTTCGCACTGCAACACAGCGCCAAAGCGTTATCACACAAGGCTCTCAGCCTGCACGCGGTTCGCGGCGCGGCGAATTTCCGCGCTTCACATTTCCTTGACGAGCGGTCGCGCGCCTGCTGTACTAAATCAACCAAAGTGATTTAGGCGATTTCCTTCGGACCACATTACGTCGAAGCGTCATCGTCAATCGTCAAGCCCGCAGCTTCGCAGTTTCGATCTATCTGCAGTCCCATACGTCGTTGCCAATAACCGGAGGAGCGTCTCATGAATCTGAATTCCCACAGGCGTCCTGTCGCCAGGACAATCGCGTCGATGTGCGCCGCGGCAGCGGCGCTGTGGTGCGCAAGCGCGAGTCAGGCCGCCGACCAGCCCGTCGTCGGCCTGATCACGAAGACCGATACGAACCCGTTCTTCGTCAAGATGCGCCAGGGCGCGGACGCGGCCGCGTCGAAAGACGGCGCGAAACTGATCACGGCCGCCGGCAAGTTCGACGGCGACAATGCGAGTCAGGTCACCGCGATCGAAAATATGATGACGGCCGGCGCGAAAGCAATCCTGATCACGCCGAGCGACACCAAAGCGATCGTGCCGAGCATCAAGAAGGCGCGCGCGGCCGGTGTGATGGTCATCGCCCTCGATACGCCGACCGATCCGCAGGACGCAACCGACGCCCTGTTCGCCACCGACAACTTCAAGGCCGGCGTGCTGATCGGCAAATATGCGAAGGCCGCGCTGAACGGCAAGCCCGCGAAGATCGCCACGCTCGATCTCGCGCCGGGCGTGTCGGTCGGCGTGCTGCGCCACAACGGCTTCCTCGAAGGGTTCGGCGTCAAGGAAGGCGATGCGTCGATCGTTTGCAGCCAGGACACCCGCGGCGATCAGGCGAAAGGCCAGACGGCGATGGAAAACTGCCTGCAGAAAGCGCCCGACATCAACGTGGTCTACACGATCAACGAACCGGCCGCGGCCGGCGCGTATCGCGCTCTGAAGGCAGCGGGTAAGGACAAGGGCGTGATGATCGTGTCGATCGACGGCGGTTGCGAAGGCGTACGCAACGTGAAGGCCGGCGCGATCGCGGCGACCTCGCAGCAGTATCCGCTGAAGATGGCCGCGCTCGGCGTCACCGCCGGCGTCGACTACGCGAAGACCGGCAAGAAGGTGTCCGGTTATCAGGACACCGGCGTCACGCTGATCACCGACAAGCCGATGTCCGGCATCGACAGCAAAGACACGAAGTTCGGCCTCGACAACTGCTGGGGCAACAAGTAACGCGCATTGCACAGCGGCCCGTTGCGCGTCGTACCGGGCCGCCAATTGATTTGCCGCGTGACCTTCACGTCACGCTCATGTACCGAGGACTGCCATCATGTCGACCCCTTCCGCGCCCGCCGGCCGCCCGCGCCCGTCTTTCACCGAGCACCTGCCGTCGCTGTCCGAAATCGGACCGCTGATCGCGCTGGTGCTGGCCTGCGCATTCTTTATCTCGCAGAGCAGCCGTTTTCTATCGTTCCAGAACCTGTCGCTGATCCTGCAACAGACGATGGTCGTCGCGGTCATCGCGATCGGCCAGACACTGATCGTGCTGACCGGTGGCATCGATCTGTCCTGCGGCATGGTGATGGCCTTCGGCTCGATCATCATGACGAAGTTCGCGGTCGTGCTCGGCGTGCCGCCGATCCTCGCGATTCTGTGCGGCATCGGCGCCAGCACCTTGTTCGGCTTACTGAACGGTCTGTTGATCACGCGCATCAAGTTGCCGGCGTTCATCGTCACGCTGGGTACGCTGAACATCGCGTTTGCGCTCACGCAGATCTACTCGAACGCGGAAAGCGTGTCGAACCTGCCCGATGCGATCATGTTCCTCGGCAGCACGTTCAGGCTCGGACCGGCGGAAGTCACGTACGGCACCGTGCTGACGCTGCTGATGTATCTGGCCACATGGTTCGTGCTGCGCGACACGGTGCCCGGCCGGCATCTGTACGCGCTCGGCAACAACGCCGAGGCCGCGCGACTGATGGGCCTGTCGTCCCAGCGGATTCTGCTGACCGTCTACACGCTCGCCGGCGCGATCTACGGCATCGCCGCGCTGCTGTCGGTAGCGCGCACCGGTGTCGGCGATCCGCAGGCCGGGCAAACCGAGAACCTCGACAGCATCACCGCGGTCGTGCTCGGCGGCACGAGTCTGTTCGGTGGACGCGGCTCGATCGTCGGCACCTTGCTTGGAGCGCTGATTGTCGGCGTATTCCGTAACGGCCTGACGCTGATCGGTGTTTCCTCGGTGTACCAGGTATTGATCACCGGCATCCTCGTGATTCTCGCGGTCGCCGCCGATAAACTCTCGCACCGCGGCCGTTGATCCCGCACAGGAGCCCTCTCATGTTGACCTCCGCCTCCCCTTCCACGTCCGCTCCGATGCCGGTTCTGCAGGCACGCGGGCTCGTCAAACGCTACGGCAACGTGACCGCGCTCGACGGTTGCGATTTCGAAGTGCTGCCCGGCGAGATCCTCGCGGTGATCGGCGACAACGGCGCGGGCAAATCGTCGCTGATCAAGGCACTCTCCGGCGCCACGGTGCCCGACGAAGGCGAGATTCTGCTCGACGGCAAACCGGTCAAGTTCCGCAGTCCGCTCGATGCGCGCGCACAAGGCATCGAGACCGTGTACCAGGAACTCGCCGTCGCGCCGGCGATGAGCATCGCCGAAAACCTGTTTCTCGCCCGCGAATTGCTGAAGCCCGGCTGGCGCGGCTCGCTGTTCAAGATGATCGACAAGCGCCGCATGCTCGAGGAAGCGACCGCGGCCATGAAGGATCTGCAAATCGGCATCCGCTCGATGCGCCAGGCGGTCGAAACGCTGTCCGGCGGCCAGCGCCAGGGGGTCGCCGTTGCACGCAGCGCGGCATTCGCGCGCCACGTGGTGATTCTGGACGAGCCCACCGCCGCGCTCGGCGTGAAGGAAGGCAACATGGTGCTCGAACTGATCCGGCGCGTGCGCGAGCGTGGCCTGCCGGTAATTCTGATCAGCCACAACATGCCGCACGTGTTCGAGATCGCGGACCGCATCCATATCCAGCGGCTCGGCCGGCGCGCGGCGCTCGTCAATACGAAGGATGTGCACATGTCGGAAGCGGTCGCGATCATGACCGGCGCGAAGACAGCCGACGTGAAGGCGATCGCATGACGCGCCGCTCAATCCGCTGAGCCACGAGGCCGGTACACGACAATGGACACCCCCAGCACCAGCAGGCGTTCGCCGGTCAAACGCACGGTCGGTTCGAATCAGGTTGGCATGCGGCAATTCAACGAGCGCATCGTGCTGCAAACGATCCGCTTGCATGGACCACTGCCGAAGGCCGAGGTCGGCCGCCTCACGCGTCTTTCGATGCAGACGGTGTCGATGATCGTCGACCGGTTGATCGCCGACGGCCTGCTCGAAAAGCAGGCGCGCCTGCGCGGCAAGATCGGCCAGCCGTCGGTGCCGATCGCGTTGTGCGCGGACGGCGCGTACACGATCGGCATCAAGGTCGGACGCCGCAGTCTCGACGTGCTCGCGATGGACTTCGCCGGGCGCATCGTATGCCGCGACGTATTCGAGTATGCGTATCCCGATCCGCGCGCGCTGTTCCCCGCGCTCGAAACCAAACTCGCGCGCGTGAACCAGACGCTCGGCGCGAAGGCGGACAAGGTGGTCGGCGTCGGTGTCGCCGCGCCGTTGTGGCTCGGCGGTTGGCGCGACTTTCTCGGCGCGCCGCCCGACGCGCTCGACGCCTGGAACGACATCGATCTGCGCGCCCGCATCGCGACGATAACCGGCCTGCCCGTCGAGTTCGCCAAAGACACCACGGCCGCGTGCGCGGCCGAACTCGTGATGGGCCAGGGCCGCGGCATCCACAACTTCCTGTATCTGTTCGTTGGCACGTTCATCGGCGGGGGTCTCGTGATCGACGGACGTCTGCATGGCGGTCCGCACGACAACGCGGGCGCGGTCGGTTCGATCCCGCTGCGCGAAGGCAGCGCACGCAAACCCGCGCGGCAGTTGCTGCACGCGGCATCGGGCTTCGTACTCGAACAACTGTTCAGCGATGCGGGCGCGCCGGCGGCCGCGGCGCATGATCATCGCGCGTTGTCGCCCGAGTTGTGGCGGCATACCGAGCGATGGCTCGACACCGCGTGCCCGGCGATCGCGAACGCGCTAACCAATGCGGCCGCGTTGCTCGATCTCGAAGCCGTCGTGATCGACGGCGAGTTCGACCGGCTATTGCTGCGCGAGATCATTCGTCGCACCGAGCGCGTGCTCGATCGTTTCGAATGGGAAGGGATGGTGCGGCCGCAATTGCTCGAAGGCGCGATCGGCGCCGACGCCCGCGCGATGGGCGGTGCGATTCTGCCGCTATATGCGCATTTCGCGCCGGTTCATGAGCTGTTCCTGAAGCCGGCGGCGTCGGAGACGGGTTATGACGAGCGGTGAGCGATTCACTGCGCGGCAACTTTCGTCGCGGCAGGCGTCGATCCCGCCGGCGCCGCCGTCACGGTTGTTTGAACCGGCTTGTCGAGCAACGGCTGCAACGCCGGTGCCATCGACTTCAGCAACTGCACCGCCAGCGCGCTCGTGAAGTCGTAACGCGCGGCATACGGCTCGTGCACCCATGCGGTCAACGTGCCGTAGAAGCGGTCGCCGAGAGCGAACACGAAGGTCGCGCTGCGATTCACCTTGCGCGACTCGATCAACCGCGCGCCCTTCGCGTACACGTTCAAGCGCTGATCGCCGGTGCCGGTCTTGCCATAGACTTCGAGCGTTTCGCCGTTCGGGAACGTCATGCCTTGCGCGAGACGCCTCGCGGTGCCACCCGTCACGACGTCGCGCAACAGCATCCGCACCTCCCCGGCGATCTCCGGCGACACCTGCTGCTGCGGCGCGACCACCGCGCGCCTGAAATGCGTTTCGTACGGCGTATCTTTCGCGAAGTCGATTTGCGTCAGCGTTTCGGTAGGCACCTTGTTGCCGCCGTTCGCGATCACGCCGATCAGTTGCGCGAGCGCCGCCGGACGATCGCCCGACGCGCCGATCGCCGCCGCATACGACGGCGTCAGCGACGCGAACGGATAGCCGAGCGCCTGCCAAGATTTGCCGATCGCGTCGTAGGCGCGCAGCTCGACCATGCGCTTGATGCGGTGATCCTGGGTCACGTGATAGCGCGTCTTGAACAGCCACGAGTAAGTCGACAGGCGCACGTCCTGGCTCGCGGCTTCGATCTGCGCAAGCGTCGCATCCGGATGCGAGCGCAGGTAGTTCAGCGTCCATAGTTCGAGCGGATGCACACTCGAAATATAGCCGCGGTCGTTCAGATTGAAGCGGTTGATGCCGTACTTGTCGTACAGATTCGCGAGATCTTCGTCGTCGAGCATCGAAGCCGCCGGCGTGTTCTTCAGGGCCGCGTACATCATCCTGTTGAACCACGCGTTCGATTGATCCGGCGCGACGCTGCGCAACGCGGTCGCCACTTTCGGGGGCGACTTGCGCACCCCGAGCAGCAATAGGGTGATCTGCTGATCAGGCGTCTTGCCGTGGTACTTCGTATAGAAACGCTTCATGTACACGCGGCTTTCCTGATCGGCGAAACGCGTCAGGTACATCTTGCGGGTCGCCGGATCGCCGAGCCATTGCGACGACGGCCCGGTGGTCTGCACCATTTCATAGTGCACGATATCGCGCATCAGCCGCACGAACACGAGGTTCACCGAATGCTGGAACGCGCGATGCACGGTCAGGATGCGGCTGTTGTCGTCGGACTCGAAGTTCGCGAAAGTCTGCGCGCCGCCGCCCGTAAAGAACGTTTCGCCCGGGCTCGCCGAGTATTTGCGCTCGACGGCGGCGTCGAGCATAGGCTGCAACGAATGGTCGCGGGTGTGCAGCAGATAGTCGATCGCCCAGCGCGTCAGCCGATCGTTCGGATCGGGCGTGAGCGCCTTCAGCTCGGCATTGCTCAGCGATGCGTAACGTGTGTGCAAATCGGTGACGATCTGCAGATACGTGATGACGGTGCGCAGTTTCGCGGTCGAGCCGAGGTTCAGGCGCGCGCCGGAATTGATGTCGAACGGCTGGTTCACGCTATCGGTCTGCACGCGCACGAGGTTCGCGTCGCCGTGCCGCTCGAACAGCGTGAAGCTGTAGGCGATATGCGACGGATCGTCGGACCCGCGCAACATTTCGTAGCCGACGAGACCCGCGGCCTTCGCGCCGTCTTTCGTCGCGGCGGCGGCGAGGCGCTCGGCAACGGCTTGTTGCACGTCATTGTTCAGCGTGCCTGTCGCCTGCACGTCGAGGCGGTCCAGTTCATAGAAACTACGCACGCCGAGCGCGGCGAGCAGATGCGAGCGCATCGACGTGACGGCCTTGCGCGACACGAACGAACCGAGATCCGGTGTGCTGCGCGGCGCGCGATACAGTTCGACGTGCGCCGCCAGCGCCGCGTCGCGCAACTGCTCAGTGATCACGCCGCCACTAGCGAGCAGCCGCAGATAGCTGTCGGTCAGCCGTTCGAGCTCGGGATAGCCGCGCTGCAGAAAAAACGACGGCGCGCGCTGCGCGATCATCAGCGACAGCACTTCGCGAAACGCCAGCCCCTGATCGGGGAGATTTGCATCAGTCGACGGCGCCTTCAGCAGCCGGTTGGTCTCGCGGAAATCGCGCCCATACCAGGCGGCGAGCCCATCGCCGATACCGTTGATTTCGCCGACGCCGGGCTGCGCGGCAAGCGGCACCGAGTTCAGATAATGGACTACGATCTGTTCGCGCGCGGGCAGCGTTTGCGGCCCGTTCAGATAAGCGCGCACCGACGCCGACGCGATTTGCCGCAGCTTTTCCGGCGGCGTCGCGGTGCGGCCCCCCGCCGAGTGACGGAATTTCTCGATCTGCGTCGCGAGCGTGCTGCCGCCGGGCGTCTGCTGATGACGATTGAACACGCGCGCGCCCTGGTCGACGAGCGCGCGGCTGAAGCGCCCCCAGTCGATCGCCGGATTGCGGTTCGGCTGATCCGGATCGAGCAGATAGCGGTCTTCGATGAACAGCAGCGAGTCCACCATGAGCGGCGGAATCGCGCCGAAGCTGTCGTACACGCGACCGGGAAACTGAGCGCTGTATAGCGGCACGCCGGTGCCGTCGAACAGTTGCAGGCCGGCCGTGTCTTTTTCGTCGTAAGGCAGGAACAGGCCGTCATCGGCTAGCGAAAGCATGCGTTCTGAATCGCGCGCCTGCGAGCTGATTTCGAAGCCATGTTGCAACAGACGCTGCTGGATAGCCGGCAACAGCGCGTAGCCGAGGCGCGCGTCGTACGGGCCCTTGTCGGCTTGCGGAAAGCGGATGGAATGACTGGGACCGTCGGTGACCGAAAAAGCGACGTCGCGGGTCAGCTCGGAAAGGTACCGCGCCTGCAGTCGCGAGGTCTCGATCTCGATCTGCACGAGCCGCGCAATCAGCGCCACCGCGAGCAGCAAAACCGCGGCAAGCCCCCATTTGAGCCAACGCCAACTCCGCACGGGCACGGTGCTGGTCACGCGAAGCGGAAACCGAAGCGGTGGCCGATTCATGGCTGCTCTCCCCGAGCGATGGCCAGGGTGTCGAGCCTGGCTCAGTTCATTCAAACCAGTGTAGCTCGGAACGAGAAACCCTCATCGGTTCGGATTGATGCGACAGTGTCGCGGCTACAACACCCGCTGGCGTCGGATGACAAAACGCGAACCGGCATGAGATATTGAAGCTCTTTTCACACGAATAACAAACCGCCTTTTCGGGCGGTTTTGCCGTTTCTGGCGGGCCTTGCCGAAAGAAAGTCGATTTTTCGCTGGCATTCTTACCGGCAACCGGGCGGACAGCTGAGCAACCTGTTTGCGCAGCGCCTAAATTCGCGCTTTCGTCTGTGCATGCAACAGCGCGATAAACCGTTCCGCCGGCGGCGACAGCACGCCGCCCTTGCGCGTGACAATGCCGAACGTCTGCGATGGCGATTTGAGCCTGACCGGCACGACGCGCAGCATCCTGTGCCGCACGAACGGCCCAGCAATTGCACTCGGCAGCAGCGAAACGAGTTCGGCGCTGCTTTGCAGCAGTGCAACTGTCACAAACGTGGAAGCCGTCGAAATCGGATTGTCGGGCATGTCGAGGCCGGCGAGATCCATCTCGCGTTCGAGCAGCGCATGCAGCGGCATATGTGACGGATACATGACCCAGCGATGCCCGGCGAGATCGCGCAACATCATCTCGCGGCGCGGCAACGGCGCATGCTGATAACCAACCACCACCGCCAACGGCTCGTCGCCGAGCGGACGATACTGATACTTCGACGGATCGGCCGCGACCGCCGCTCGGCCAACCACCAGATCGAGCCGCCCGTCGTCGAGCTGCGCGAGCATTCGTGCGCTGGTGTCCTCGACCACTTCGATCGACAGACCCGGTTGCGCCGCATGCAATTGATTCAGCGCGGGCACCACGCAGTCGGGAATCGCGCCCATGATCGCGCCGAGCGCGAGCCGCCCGCCACGCCCCGAACGAATTTCGGCGACGTCCTGGCAGAGCGCGGTGAGGTCCGACGTCACGACGCGCGCATATCGGATCACGCAATGACCGAGCTGGTTCGGGATCATGCCGCTTTTCGAGCGCTCGAAAAGCGGCGCGTCGAGCATCGATTCGAGTTCCTGCAGCGCCTTGCTCGCCGCCGATTGCGTCATCGACATCACGCCGGCCGCTTTGTGCAGCGATTTGTGATCGTCGAGCGCGATCAGCAGATGCAGTTGCTTCATGCGCAGCTTCGACAGCAGGACGTTGAGCGTGTCTTTCATCGATGGGGTGAGTCGCAAAAGCGATCACGATATGGAAACAATTCAATATACCCGCGAGGCCCAGCGCCGTATAGTCGCCGAAGGAGACATTCATGCAGTTGCGCCGCCCGTTCGCGGGCTCGAGCGCAATCCTTCCATCCCCGTACGGACCACATCGCCATGAGCCAAGCGTCACACTCTCCCGCCCTGCGCGGCGTCTTCCCCGTCGTGCCGACGATCTTCGACGGCGCCGGGCGTCTCGACCTCGAAGGCCAGAAGCGCTGCCTCGATTTCATGATCGACGCCGGCTCGAACGGTCTGTGCATTCTCGCGAACTTCTCCGAGCAGTTCGCGCTGTCCGACGACGAGCGCAACACACTGATGCATCTCTCGCTCGAACACGTCGCGGGCCGCGTGCCGGTGATCGTGACGACCACGCATTTCAGCTCGTACCAGTGCGCGGAGCGCAGCCGCGCAGCGCAGGCCGCGGGCGCCGCGATGGTGATGGTCATGCCGCCGTATCACGGCGCGACGATCCGCATCGGCGAGCGCGGCATCTACGAGTTCTATCGTACGGTGTCCGATGCCATCCAGATTCCGATCATGATCCAGGACGCGCCGGTCAGCGGCACGCCGTTGTCCGCGCCGTTCCTCGCTCGCATGGCGCGCGAGATCGACAACGTGTCGTACTTCAAGATCGAAACGCCGCAGGCCGCGAACAAGCTGCGCGAGCTGATCGAACTGGGCGGCGACGCGATCGTCGGTCCGTGGGACGGCGAGGAAGCGATCACGCTGATGGCCGACCTCGATGCGGGCGCGACCGGCTCGATGACGGGCGGCGGTTATGCCGATGGCATCCGCCTGATCGTCGATGCCTATGCGGCCGGTGATACCGAGGCCGCCGCCGCGCACTATCAGCAGTGGCTGCCACTGATCAACTACGAGAATCGCCAGGGCGGCCTCGCATCGTGCAAGGCGCTGATGAAGGAAGGCGGCGTGATTGGTTCGGACGCGGTGCGTCACCCGTTGCCGCAGATGCATCCGGCGACGCGCGAAGGACTGTTGAAGATCGCACGCCGGCTCGATCCGCTGGTGTTGCGCTGGAGTCGATAACGCAGAACGAAGCGCGGCGGGGCGCCTGTCGACGTGCGGGCTCACGCGGGCTGGACGGGCACACGCGATTGCCGCTAACCTAGGGCGTGCCCACAAGCTCGCGCCCGCCCCATGCAAAGTTTCTACGAAGCCACCGTCACCCGCTCCTCCGCCTATGCGCCGCTCAACGGCCGACGCAGCGCGCACGTCTGCATCGTCGGCGGCGGACTTGCGGGACTCTCCACCGCGCTGGGACTCGCCGAACGCGGCGTCGAAGACGTCGTCGTGCTCGAGGCGCAGCAGGTCGGCTTCGGCGCATCGGGACGCAACGGCGGCTTCGTGTTCGGCGGCTACAGCCTCGATTGCGCCGACCTGCTGAAGACGCTCGGGCCGACTCGCGCGCGCGAACTCTATGCGCTGACCACCGACGCGGTCGAGCTGATGCGCAAGCGAATTGCGCGCTATCGGATCGACTGCGACGCGACCGATGCCGGCGTGATCCTCGCGAACTGGTTCGACGAACCGGTGCGTCTCGAAGCGCAACGGCGTTTGATGCGCGATTCGTTCGGCGTCGACTGGGAACCGATCGCTGCCAACGAACTCGCCGCGCATCTGAAAACGAGCCGCTATCACGGCGGCCTGTTCGAGCGCAACGCGTTCCATTTTCATCCGCTCAAGTACGTTATCGGCGTCGCCGCGGCGGCCGCGCAAGCGGGCGTGACGATACACGAGCGCTCGCCGGTCGTCAGCTTGCGGCGCGACGGCGCGGGCTTCGTCGTCGAGACGCCGCAAGGTGCGCTCGACGCGCGTCACGTCGTGATGGCGGGCGGCGGCTATGCACGCAACGTGTACGCGCGCGTCGAGCGCGCGGTGCTGCCTATCGCCACCTACGTGATGGCAACGGAGCCGCTCGGCGAACGCTTGCACGACGCAATCGCCACGCGCGCCGCGATCTATGACACCCGCTTCGCGTTCGACTACTACCGCCCCTTGCCCGACACGCGCATCCTGTGGGGCGGCCGCATCTCCGTGCGCGACCGCGAGCCCGAGGCGATCGCGCGACTGTTACGACAGGACCTGCTGAAGGTCTATCCGCAACTGCGCGACGTGCGAATCGAGCACGCGTGGGGCGGCCTGATGAGCTACGCGCGACACAAGATGCCGCAGATCGGCCAAAGCACCGACGGAGTCTGGTACGCGGTCGGTTTCGGCGGACACGGCATGGCGCCGACCACGGTGTCGGGCGAACTGCTGGCCGCGGCTATCTCCGGTGAACGGCCGGTGCCTGATGCGTTCGCGACCTTCGGCCTCACGCGCACATACGGCGCGCTCGGCCTCGCGGCCGCGCAGCTCACGTACACCGCGATGCAAACACGCGACGCGCTCGCCGCGCGCCGCCGGCCCACGCGCCCGGTCGCGTAAGCGCCACGCAAGCTCCTTCGAGATGCCTTCGCCGATGCCCGGGACCCACGCCAGAGGCCCATTTCGCCATGCTAGAATGCGCCGTCACTGCCGCTCGAAACCACAATGAAAAAGGGAAGCAAGGCCGCCGAGCCTGATACCAACGGCATCGTGTCTGGCACGCCGCACGCCGACGCGCGACGTACCGGCGCCAGGCGTACCGACGCCCCACGCAAATACGATCCCGAGCAGACTAAGCGCAACATCCTCGACGTCGCGACCCAGGAGTTCTCCGCGATGGGGCTGACGGGTGCCCGCGTCGATGCGATCGCGGAACGCACGAACACCACCAAGCGCATGCTGTACTACTACTTCGGCAGCAAGGAAGGGTTGTACCAGGCGGTGCTGGAAAAGGTGTATGGAGACATTCGCGCGCTCGAACAGGACCTGCACATCAGCGAACTCGATCCGGTCGAAGGCATGCGCGCGCTGGTCGAATTCACGTTCGACTACCACGACCGCCAGCGCGATTTCGTGCGCCTCGTGACGATCGAAAACATTCACGGCGCGAAGTACGTCGAGCAGGTCAAGACGTTCAAAGGACGCAACGTCACCGTGATTCACACGATCGAGGATCTGCTCGCGCGCGGCATCGCGGCCGGCCAGTTCCGCAGCGACATCGATCCGATCGATCTGCATCTGATGATCAGCTCGCTGTGTTTCCATCGGGTGGGCAACCGGCATACGTTCGGCACCGCGTTTGGGCGCGATCCGTCGCATCCGCGGCTGCGGGCGCGGCATCGGGCGATGATCGTCGATGCGATCTTGCGGTTCGTGAAGAAGGACGATTGACGCCGGTTGCGCGGCGACCGGCTGAAAAGGAAACGGGATGTGGCGAAAGCCACATCCCGTTTTTTATCGCTTCGAGAAACGCAGCGCGTTCAGCGGCTTACTGCCCCGGCAAACCGGTGACGGCAGTCGACGTGGTTGCCGCCGCACCGCGACGACAACCGGGGATTCGAAGGGAACTACGACCGTCACATGAAGCGACGGCTCAGCGGGAAGACTCAATCCACCAGCACGATCCGCTTGATATCGCCGACGACGAAGATATACGACAGCGCGCCGATCAACGCGATGACACCGATAAATACCAGCGCGCCCACGAATGAACCGGTCGCCGCGACGATCAGGCCCACCACGAGCGGCGTCACGATACCCGCCAGGTTCGCGGCGAAATTGAAGATGCCGCCAGTCACGCCGAGCAAGCCCTCGGGCGCGATATCCGACACCAGCGTCCAGCCGAGCGCGGCCATGCCCTGCGCGAAGAACGCCACCGACAGAATCGCGATCACCACGACGTTGCTCTCGACATAGTTGGCGAGAATGATCGTCGACGCGAGCAGCAGACCCGCGATGATCGGCAGCTTGCGCGCGACGTTCGCCGATTTGCCACGGCGCAGCAGCCAGTCGGAGAACAGGCCGCCGAACATCACGCCGATCGAAGCCGCGATGAACGGCATGATCGCGAAGAAGCCGATCTTCAGCCACGCCATATGACGTTCGGTGGCGAGATACGTCGGGAACCATGTGAGGAAGAACACCAGCGTCGAATTGCCCGCGAACTGGCCGAGGCAGATGCCGGTCAACTGGCGATGCTTGAGCAGCTGGCCAATCGTGCGCCATTGGAAGCCGCTCTTCTTCGATGCCGCCGTATCGGCTGCACCCGCGGCGGCACCCGCGACATCCTTGTTGCGTTGCGTGAGACCGCCGCCCGCCTCGATATAGTCGAGCTCTTCCTGATTCGCCGACGGATGATCGCGCGGCTCACGATACAGCAGCCACCACACCACGCCGAACGCGATACCGACGCCGCCGACCACGAGGAACAGCGAGCGCCAGCCGAATGCGCCCATCAGCATGAACAGGAACGGGCTGAAAAACGCGAGGCCGATATATTCGCCGACCGTGTAGGTGCCGGTCGCCATCGCGCGCTCGCTTTGCGGAAACCACGTGGCGACCACGCGGCTATTGGTCGGAAAGCATGGCGCCTCCGAAACGCCAAGGCCGAGACGGAAGGCGAACAGGCCGCCGATGCCCCCCACGAGCCCTTGCGCGAGCGTGCAGAGCGACCAGAACGTCATCGACAGGAAGTATGTGAGCTTGCTGCCGAAGCGGTCGAGAAACAGGCCGCCGGGAATCTGCGAGGCCACGTAGCTCCACGAAAACACGGAGAACAGCAGGCCCATCAGCGCGGCGTTGATGCCGAGCTCCTTCGTCAGCTGCGGTGCCGCGATGCCGAGAACGGTGCGGTCGAGATAGTTGATCATCGTGCCGACCGCGAGCAGCGCGAGGATCTTGTAACGGGCTTTCGAACGGCGCGCGGGGCTCGCCGCCTTGTTCTGCGCGGGCGAGCCCGCGGAGCTGGATTGGAACGATTGCGTCATGTCGTGCTTGTCTCCTCGATCAGCTTGGGTGCCGGTCTCTACGCGGCCGGTTAGCGTTGCAACAACGATTGAAAGTGTGTGTAGACGCGCTCGGCGTCCGGCTCGAGCCCCGTGAAAATACGCATGGCGTCGACCGCCTGGTAGACCGCCATGCCGCCGCCACTCAGCGTGCGGCAGCCAAGCGCCTCGGCCGCCTGCAGCAGCGCGGTGCGAATCGGGAAATAGACGATGTCGGCGACCCACAGGTCGCGGTGCAGCAATTCGGCCGGCAGCGGCAGGCCCGGCATTTTAGCCATACCGGTCGGCGTAGCGTGAATCAGGCCTTGCGCGACGCAGAGCGATTCTTCGAGCGACGTGCCCGCGCTGACCTTGGCTTTCGGGAAACGCGCCTGCAACTCGTCGGCGAGCGACTGCGCACGGGCGGCATCGACGTCGAACAGCGTCAGCGACTGCGCGCCCATGTTCAGCGCCGCGTGCGCGACCGCCGCGCCGGCGCCGCCGGCGCCAAGCTGCACGACGCGTTCCAGCGACACGTCCGGCAGGCCGCGCTGGAACGCACGCGCGAAGCCGGACCAGTCGGTGTTGTGACCGATACGCTTGCCGTCCTTGAACAGCACGGTGTTGACCGCGCCGAGCGCGCGGGCGTCGTCGGACAGTTCGTCGAGCAGCGGAATCACCGCCTGCTTGCACGGATACGTGATGTTCAGGCCGTTGTAACCCATCCGTTCGGCCGCCGTCAGCAGCTCCGGCAGCGCGGCGGTGTCGAGCTTCTGCGCATCGAGATCGATGCGTCGATAGACATAGTGCAGTCCGAGCTTGCTGCCCTCTTCCTCGTGCATCGCGGGCGTGAGCGAACCGCTGATGCCCGAGCCGATCAGGCCGACCAGAAAGGAGTGGGGAGTGGCCCGCAAGCTCGCCTGCGCATTGGCCAACGCGGCAATCTGCGCGTCGGTTCGGGAATTTCCCCGAGTGTTCGCTTGAGTGTTCATTTCGCCGCCCTATTCTTAAGAATCGTCGCCATCCGTTCCAGCGCGAGCACATAGCCCTGCGTGCCACAGCCGACGATGATCGCGTCCGCCACCGCCGACACGTACGAGTGATGCCGGAACGCTTCGCGCCGATGCACGTTCGAGATATGCACCTCGATGACGGGCTTTTCGATCGCGCTCAATGCGTCGGCGATCGCGACCGACGTATGGGTGTAAGCGGCCGGATTGATCACGATGCCGTCGACCTTGGTGCGCGCCGCGTGCAGCCAGTCGATCAGCTGATGCTCGGCGTTGGACTGGCAGAAGTCGATCGCGAGGTCGAGGCGCTCGCCCGCGTCGCGGCACAGCTTCGCGACGTCGTCGAGCGTTTCCGCGCCGTAGATGGCCGGCTCGCGCGTGCCGAGCAGATTGAGGTTCGGTCCGTTCAGGACCAGTACGGAGGCAAAGCTCATGACAACGACTCCCGCAAAATAAGGCGCGACTCGAACCGCGGCACCCGCGGCGGTTCTTCGACGCATGGCGAAGTGTGCGCGCATCGGCCGCCGTCGTCATTCGGGGTTTCTACGAATTTGTACCATCTAGTTAGTTTGTATAGACTATCGAAGCTCCCCGAGGTAGTGTGGGGAATTCTGGCCTGCGTCTTGCTCCAGTGCATAACGAACTAGCTCATTTTTGCGCATTGCAGCAAGCCCGGCAGGCCGCGCAACCAGGCGCGCCGCCGCGGTTTTTCTGCTGGTTTCCCCCTCGTTTGTCCGTTTTTGCAGGAGCCGTTCATGCAACGTTCGATTGCCACCGTGTCGATTAGCGGCACCCTCGTCGAGAAGCTGAGCGCGATCCGCGCCGCGGGCTTCGAAGGTGTCGAAATCTTCGAGAACGACCTGCTGTATTTCGACGGCTCGCCCGCCGACGTGCGCCGCATCGCCGACGACCTCGGCCTGAAGATCATGCTGTTCCAGCCGTTTCGCGATTTCGACGGCGTCAGTCCCGAACGGCTGGAGCGTAATCTCGACCGCGCGAAGCGCAAGTTCGACGTGATGCACGACCTAGGCACGGACCGCATCCTCGTGTGCAGCAACGTGTCGCCGGACACGATCTGCGACGACTCGCTGATGATCGACCAGTTGGGCGCGCTCGCCCGCGCGGCCGAAGCGGCTGGCGTGGTCGCCGGTTACGAAGCGCTCGCCTGGGGCAGGCACGTAAAGACCTATCGCCACGCGTGGAAGCTTGTCGACGCCGTGAATCATCCGAATCTCGGGCTCGTGCTCGACAGCTTTCACACGCTGTCGCTGAACGACACGCCCGACGCGATCGCCGACATTCCTGGCGAGCGCATCGCGTTCGTGCAGATCGCGGACGCGCCGAAGCTTGCGATGGACGTGCTCGAATGGAGCCGCCACTACCGCTGCTTCCCGGGCCAGGGCGACTTCGATCTCGCCAACTTCACCGCGCAGGTCGTCAAAGCTGGCTACAAGGGCCCGCTTTCGCTGGAAATCTTCAACGACGGCTTTCGCGCCGCCCCCACCACGATCACGGCCGCCGATGGCCATCGCTCGTTGTTGTTCCTCGAAGAGCAAACTCGCGCGCTGCTCGAGGAGCAACAGCAGCCGCGCAAGACGACAGGCGGCCTGTACCGCTCGCCCGCCGCGCCCGCGCACGTCGGCTATCAGTTCCTCGAATTCGCGGTCGATGACACCACGCGCACGCAGCTAGCCGACTGGCTCGGCAAGCTGCGCTTTCGCCAGGCCGGCCAGCATCGCTCGAAGGACGTGACGCTGTATCAGCACGGCGCGGCCTCGATCGTGCTGAACGCCGAGCCCGATTCGTTCGCGAACGCGTTTTTTCAGCAGCATGGTTTGTCGCTGTGCGCATCGGCATTTCGTGTCGATGACGCGAGCCACGCATTCGAGCGCGCGGCCGGCTTTGGCTACGCGCCGTTCTCCGGCCAGATCGGGCCGAACGAGCGCGTGCTGCCGGCCGTGCAGGCGCCGGATGGCAGCCTCAACTATTTCGTCGACGAAACGCCCGATCAGCCCACGCTGTTCGAGGCCGATTTCGTGCTGACCGACGTCAACGGCCCGACCGAGGTGGGACCGCTCGAGCGCATCGATCACGTGTGTCTGTCGGTGCCGGCGAGTGCGCTCGATACGTGGGTGCTGTTTCTGCGCACCGCGTTCGGCTTCCTCGCCGAGCCGGGGGTGCTCGTTCCCGATCCGTACGGCCTCGTGCGCAGCCGCGCGCTGCGCAGCCCCGACGGCTCGGTGCGGATCGCGCTGAATGCATCGGTGGATCGCCATACGGCGGTGGCCGAGGCGCTGCACACGTATCACGGCTCCGGACTGAACCACGTCGCGTTCAGTACCGGCGACATCTTCAGCGCTATCCCCGAGTTCGTCGCCGACGGCGTGCCGATCCTGCGCATTCCGCGCAATTACTACGACGACCTGGCGGCCCGCTACGCGCTGTCCGACACGCTGCTCGAAGCGATGCGCGCGAACAATATCCTGTACGACCGCGACGAACGCGGCGGCGAGTTTTTGCACGCTTATACGGAGCAACTCGACCAGCGCTTCTTCCTTGAGATCGTCGAGCGGCGCGGCGGCTACGACGGCTACGGCGCGGCCAATGCGGCGGTGCGGCTCGCGGCGCAGGCGCAGCGGCGCAAGTAACGGGCGGACCCCGGAGGCAGACGGCGGCTTCGTCATTGGAAGTCGCCGCGTCGATACGGATTTCGTCTTTTCAGGCACGCGACCTGCGTCCCCGATCAGGGCAGGCTCGCCGTCTCGATATAATGGCGCCTGCTCAGCCGAATCGCCGAATCAACGCCAGGAGAGATATGAAGAAGTTCGCTGCAGTCCTGTCCCTTTCGCTGCTGCTCAGCGCTTGCGCGTATTTCCAGAAAGACCCGGATTCCGGCGAACCCGTCACGGACACGACGACACAGCGTTCCGTCGACGACGTGGTCGCCTGTCTGACGCAGATGGCCAATCATCACAACGCCGCGTTCAAGTCGACCGGGATCCCGCAAGGTCAGATGCTCGACTTCGGCGACTCGAACATCGTCAAGGTACGCAGCGACAACGGCGCGACAACTTACCGTTTCTATGCGGGCAAGCGTCATGTAAGCAACCTGTGGATCGAATCGGCAGGCAAAACCTGCGCGCCATAAGGCTTTGTGGCGCATAAAGGCGAAGTTGCAGGCGCCGGAATCTGATCCATTGCAACGTTCATGTCACGGTGTTACAGGACAATGGGGTCTTAAGAATCGTTTAAGACTTCGTCCGCAAGATCCCCGGACATGTCCCCGTACCAGGTGCGCTCCATGAACCAGCCCGAACCGAAAACCAACGAAACACCGGCCAAACGGCCAACTATCCTGCGCCGTCTGTTGAGCCATCACGAACTTGCGACGCTGCTGCTGCTGCTGCACGCGCCGATCGATGCATCCGCAAAACCGGAAATTCCGCAGCTTTACGAAGCAGGTCTCGTCGAGACCGTTTCGAACGATGCGGGCACGCCGCATATCCGTCTGACGTCCGAGGGTAATGCGGTGTTGCGAGGGCTTGGGGTGAAGTAACCAGATCGGCTCGCGACCCGGTCATCTGAGGCCGCGTCAGCGCTTTGCGTTGACGCGGCTTTTTTCTATTCAGGCACAGCCATTGAGCGTGGCCTACGTTTTTGGCGATAGATCAGACCGCCGCGCTTCTGCATCAGTTTCGTAGACATGCGAGGCATCTTTAAGAACGCTCCGATTGTCTGGCACCGACGTACACGCAATAGTCATTGCTCCGCCACCGCAGGGAATTCCGGAGCAAAAACCAATGACTGGAAGCTGTACCTTCGAGCTCAATCGGAAAGAGACTTCACGATTCGTCTGATCAGAATTCGGCCGCGTCAAGCCTTTCAAGCCTGCCACACCCCATACCCCGCCTCGCGCAGCCCGATCGCCAATTCCACTTCCATATCCTGCGCGCCGCGGTAAGGCATCGGGTTGAACACTTCGTACAGTTCGGGCATCAGACGCAGGCCGTAGTCGCGCACATAGCGATTCGCCTGAATGCCCGCCTTGTGCCGATCGAAGCGCAAGTCCGGGTCAAGCCCCGTCATGCCGACGTACACGCACGGCTTGTCGAAACGGTAACCGGGATTCGCGCGACGAAAGCGCGCCTCGTTCCACACCTTGTCGTCGAGCGCGACGACGTACACGTAGTAGTGATGCGCGCGACCCGCCATGACACGCCCGACGCCGCTCAGCCGCGTAGCGTACCGTGCAGCAACATCCGGTATTCGGTCGGTGTAACGCCGACGGTCGCCTTGAATTGCCGTGTGAACGCGCTGTGATCGGTGTAGCCGCAACGCGCCGCGACGTCGGTGACCTTGTCGTGCGACACCAGCAGCGCGGTCGCCGCATCGAGTCGCGTTTTCAGGAGCACCTGGCGCGGTGTCAGATGAAACACCTTGTGAAAGTACCGCTCCAGCTGCGCGACCGACATGTCCGCCATCGCCGCAAGCTGCTTCAGGTTCAGCGGCTGCACGTAATTCTCCTGGATCGACTGCACGACGGCGGCAAGCCGGCTGTAGGCCGGGTGGCTGTTTTCGTCGGCTTTCAGATCGCGGGAGATGCCGGCGAGGCCGACCACCTTGCCGGTCGCATCGCGCAACGGCTGTTTGCAGGTCAGGCACCAGCCCGGTTGACGGCCCGGATACAGATGCAGTTCGAGCTGATCGAGCATCTGGTTGCCGACGCCGATGATCGCCTTGTCCTGCGCGGTATAGATGCGCCCGAAGCGGCGCGGAAACACGTCTTCCGCAGTCTTGCCGAGCAGCGCGGCCTTTTCCTTGAAGCCGCAACGCGAAGCGAGCGTGCGGTTGACGAGCGCATACCGCGCGTCGGCGTCCTTGACGAAGAACACGACGTCCGGCATTGCATCGAATACCGGCTCGAGCAACCTGAAATGCGACAGCATGCTGGACAGCGTCGTATCGTCGGGTTCGAGCGGATGCGCCAGCGTGTTCATCGTGCGGTTCCGTGGGTGCGTGCCTGGTTGATTGCGTTAGGTTGCGTTCGCGGATCGCTGCGCCGGTGCGGCCGGGCAGCCCGCGCGTGCGGTTGATTGCGGTCGATTATAGAGCCGCGCGTCGCCCGCCAATATCTACCGAGGGTAAGCGCGGAGCCGTCATGGCGCCGCAGTCGGCGGTTCGGCGGCGCTCATCAGCGTGCCGATTTGCGCCGGACTGAACGGCGGACGCGCCGCCGCGGCTGGCCAGCCGAAGTACAGACTCGCGGCCGCGCCGCAGATGCGCCCCTGGCAAGGGCCCATACCGCAGCGCGTCTGCAGTTTCGCGTCACGCCAGTCGGCGCAGCGGCGCACCTCGCCGACACTCACGTCCTCGCAACGGCACAACAGCGTCGCGTCGGCGGGCGGCGTGCGCGCGGCCTCGCCCAATGCGAACGACACCGCGACGCGCCCGCCAAAGCCCCGCCAGCGCGCGCGTTGCGCGACGAGCGCCGCCAGCGCGGCGCGTTGCGTGCTCGCCGCGCCGCTCGCCACGAGACCGGCGATCTCGCCTTCCGCGCCAGCGAGCTCAGCGCCGCCGATGCCCGTGCACTCGCCCGCTGCGTAAACGCGTTCGAGCGAGGTGCGCTGTCCGTCGTCGATGACGATCTCGCCCGCGTCGTTGATCGCGCAGCCGAGCGCCTGGGCAAGCGTGACATTCGGCAGCAGTCCGAAGCCGCACGCGACGCGGTCGCAATCGAGCGTCACCTCGCGTTCACCGCGCCGGATCGTCACCTGTTGCACGCGCTGCGCGCCGCGGGCTTCGCGCACGATGCTGCCGGTCCAGTAGCGCAGTCCCGCGAAGCCGCGCGTGAGGCTGATCGCATGACGCAGCTTCGCGGGCTCGCGCAGCAGCGACACGCCGAAACGCGCGACCTCGGCCGCCGATGCCTGCTCGACCACCGCGATCACGCGCGCGCCGGCCTCTCGCGCGGTGGCGAGCGCGGCCAGCAGCAGCGGGCCGCTGCCGGCGATCACGATCCGTTCGTCGCGCACCGGCATGCCGCCTTTGATCAGCGCCTGCAATGCGCCCGCGCCGGTCACACCGGGCAAGGTCCAGCCGGGAAACGGCAGAAGACGCTCGCGCGCGCCGGTCGCAAGAATCAGTCTGTCATAGGTGATCGACACGCCGCCGTGTTCGGCGGATTCGAGCAGCAAGCCTTGCGCGCCGAGCGGCGCGATCACGCGCGTCGATGGCCAGTAAGTGAAGTTTTGCTGCGATTGCAACGCCGCGAGCAACGCGTGCAACGCTGCTTGCGGCGGATAGGCGGGCCCCTGGCGCCAGATCTGTCCGCCGGCGCGCGGATTGTCGTCGATCTGCGCGACCGTCGCGCCCGCCTGCGCCGCCGCTCGCGCAGCATTGAGCCCGGCCGGACCACCGCCGATCACCACGATGTCGAAGTGCTGCGTCATGCGTGTACTGTCCCGTTTCGTGTCTGCACGCGCTGGCCGTCGCGGCATCGCGTCTGGCACGCGAGCGCGTGCGCGTGACCGTCGATCGTCACGCGGCACTCCTGGCACACGCCCATCCCGCACAAGGCTTCGCGCGGCTCGCCCTTGACCGACAGCCGCGAGCCGCGCACACCCGCGATCGCGAGCGCCGCGGCTATGGTCGTGCCGGGTTTCACTTCGATGCTGCGGCCGTCGACGGTCAAACGGATGCGGGCCGCGTCAGTGTCGGTCATGGGCCACCTGTTCTGCAAAACGCACCGGTAGATAAGGTTCGCACGGAATCGCCGCGGTATGACCCGCGATCTGCGCCGCGAGTAGTTTCGCGGTCGCGAGCGAGGTCGTCACGCCAAGCCCTTCGTGGCCGACCGCGAGCCATAGGCGGGATGCGGAGCCAGAGCCGACGTCGGGCGCGAACTCGCCGGCCGGTCCGATCAGCGGCAGGCCGTCCGGCGACGCCGCGCGAAACCCCGTCCACGCGCGGATGCCGCTGAGCGCCGGCAACTGCGGCAGATACTGCGCGGCGCGTTGCAGCATCTGGGCGAGCACCGGCATTTCGACGGCGGGATCGGTTGTTTCGAACTGGCGCGACGAGCCGATCAGCAGTTGCCCGGTCGGACGGGGCTGTACGTTGAACGCGACCGACGTGCCGGTCGCGTGATGCGCGCTCTTGATATAGCCAAGTTCGAGCAGTTGATGACGGATCAGCCCCGGGTAGCGGTCGGTGATCAGCAGATGGCCTTTCTTCGGCCGCAACGGCAGCCACGGCAACAATTGCGCCGCCCCGAGGCCGTTCGCGACGACCACGTGCGCCGCGCTGGCGCGCTCGCCGCACGCCAGGGTCACGCCACCCGCACCGACCGACGCGACCGGCGCTCCAGGTCGCACGCTGACATTCGCCGCATGCGGCGACTGCGTGAGCAGCCATTCGGCGGCGGTCGGCGCATACACGATGCTGTCGTGCTCGATGCGCAAACCGCCCGCCATCGAGGGTGCGAGCGCCGGTTCGCAGGCGCGCAGTTCGGCCGAGTCCAGCAATTGCGCGGCGACGCCTTGCGCAGCAAACGCCGCCTGCATTGCGCGCGCGGCTCGCCGTTCTTCGTCGTCGGCTGCGACCCACAGCGTGCCGCAGCGCGCGAACGCGTCGCGCGCACGCAGCTGCGGCGCGAGTTCGAGCCATAGCTCGCGCGAATAGCGGCTCAGCGCGAATTCGGCCGGCGAGTCGTTCATCACGACGATATGGCCCATCCCGGCCGCCGTCGCGCCGCCGCCGATGCGCTGCGCGTCGAGCACGTCGACGCGCATGCCGAGCGCGGCCAGTTCCGCCGCGCACGCGGCACCGACGATACCCGCTCCGATGATCAGCACGTCCGGGCTCATGCGGTCGGGATACCCCACGCGAACGGATCGCGCTCGTCGAAACACAGACGCCCTTCGGCCATGATGTGCGCGTGACCGGTGATGGTCGGAATCACGTGGACACCGTCGCCCGCCGCGCGATAGCTCGCCTCGAACACGCTGCCGATGATGCTCTCCTGGCGCCACACCGCCCCTTCGGCGAGCTTGCCGTCGGCCGCGAGACACGCGAGCTTCGCGCTCGTGCCGGTGCCACACGGCGAGCGGTCGTACGCATTGCCGGGACACAGCACGAAGCTGCGGCTGTCGAGGCCCTCGCGCGAGCCCGGTCCGAACAGCTCGATATGGTCGATCAGCGCGCCGTTCGCGCCAGTGATGTTCTGTGCGATCAGCGCGTCGCGAATCGCCGAGCTGAAAGCCGTCAGGCTCGCGATGTTCGCGGCTTCGAGCTCGTGCCCATGCTCGGCGACGAGGAAAAACCAGTTGCCGCCCCAGCCGATGTCGCCGGTCAGTGCGCCATAGCCTGGCACCTCGACCTGCGCCGCCTTGCGGTGGCGATACGCGGGCACGTTGTGCACCGCGACGCCGCCGTCTTCGTTCAGCGTCACCTCGACCACGCCGACCGGCGTTTCGATGCGGTGTCGTCCCGGCCCGATCCGCCCCATGTGCGCGAGCGACACGACGAGCCCGATGGTGCCGTGCCCGCACATGCCGAGATAGCCGACGTTGTTGAAGAAGATCACGCCGGCCGCGCAAGTCGGATCGTCGGGCTCGCAGAGCAACGCGCCGACCACCACGTCCGAGCCCCGCGGTTCGGTGACGATGCCGGCACGCCAGTCGTCGAAGCGGGTGCGGAACACGTCGAGCCGTTGCGCGAGCGTGCCGCCGCCCAGATCCGGGCCACCCGACACCACGAGGCGGGTGGGCTCACCGCCGGTGTGCGAGTCGATGATATTGAGGGTTTTCATGTCGCCCATGGTAGGAATCGCGGGCCGGTGGGTCTTGGTGCGCGTGCGCGCGGATTGAGACGATTTCGGCATAGCGGCGCGATGCGTGAGACGCCGCGCGCGCGGGGCGCGAAACGACCCACTATTCGGTATCGACGTCGACGACCATCAGTGCAAACACGGTAACCCGGCTTACCGATACGGACACGTAAGGAGAATGAGCACCGCTGGCGAGCGCGACGAGCTGCAACGCGGATTTCAGCATATAACTGGCCACGGCGACCTCATGCCGTGCGCGCCGACTGCCAATCTTCACTCCCTGAGCACATGGTCGTGAAGCCGCAGCAGCCGGTAGCCGCTTCTGTATACCGGCTGCAGCCGGAAACCATTGTGCGGCTCGATCGCGAGCAGCAGACGCAGCCGTGACACGTGACTGTCGATGGTCCGCGTGAACTCGCGCAGTTCGCGGCCCCACACCGTCGCGAAGATATGGTCGCGCGACATCACGCGATCGACGTTGGAAAAGAACAGCGCCGCGATCCGGTACTGGGTGGGCGACAGCGACACCGGCTCGCCGCGCAGCGTGACCGCCCGGCGGATCGTGTCGAAGCAATAGGGGCCGATCTCGAAACAGGTCGCGGTGCTGAGACGCTCCGGATACGCGCGCCGCAGAAGCGCCGCGACTCGCGCGCGAAACTCGGCGTCCCGCAGCGGCAACGCGAGGTAATCGTCGGCACCGCCTGCGAGCGCGCGCACCATGCTTTCCTCCGAGCCGTCGTTCGACACGAACATGATCGGCACGTGCTCGCCTGCCACGCGGCGCACCGAGCGCAACAGGTCCGCGCCGGCGGGCCGCATATCCTGCCAGTCGAGCACCAGCAGATCCATCGTGGAGCGCACGAGCGACCTCGACAACGCAAAGCCGTCGTCATAGGCCGCGCAGAAATGGCCGGCTCTCACCAGACTTGATTCAATGGACCGACGCATGACCGGGTCACGCTGAAGAACTGCAACGCGCATGGGATGGACTCTCGACAAGGACATGCAGGCCATTCTCCGAGCCGCACCCCGGTCCCTCCCTTCGGAGCATTCCTATTTTCCGCCGGCTTTCTTCGCCCAACTGGGCGCTCCCGCAGGACTTCCGCTTTCATCCTGTAAAATCCGCGCCGGCCTCCGTCGTCAGCGCGCCCGCCCTATCCGGACGGCGCGCCCGTGTCCCGTGCTCTACCCAGCGCCTGTCGCACTTCTCGCCCGACGACCGCCGCATGTCCACGCGTCACCGCCGCGTGGCTCACAATTCATTAAAAGACATGGCAATGCAAGCGACAAATCTGGGTGGAGCGCAGGCTGTCACCCCCCGCCCGCTTGGGCACAGCGATTACAAGACACTCGGTCTCGCCGCGCTCGGCGGAGCGCTCGAGTTCTACGACTTCATCATCTTCGTTTTCTTCGCGCCGGCGATCGGCCAGCTGTTTTTCCCGGCGGCGATGCCGGACTGGCTGCGTCAGTTGCAGACCTTCGGCATTTTCGCGGCCGGTTATCTGGCGCGGCCGCTCGGCGGCATCATCATGGCGCACTTCGGCGACCTGTTCGGCCGCAAGCGCATGTTCACGCTGAGCGTGCTGCTGATGTCGGTGCCGACTCTGCTGATGGGCCTGATGCCCACCTACGCGAGCATCGGCGTGCTCGCGCCGGTGCTGCTGTTGCTGTTCCGCGTGATGCAGGGCGCGGCGGTCGGCGGCGAAGTCCCGGGCGCATGGGTGTTCGTCTCAGAGCATGTGCCCGGGCGGCACGTCGGCTATGCGTGCGGCACGCTGACGGCCGGCCTCACGGCGGGCATTCTGCTCGGCTCGCTGATTGCGTCGGCGGTCAATCGCCATTTCACGCCGGCCGACATTTCCGAATATGCGTGGCGTGTTCCGTTCCTCATCGGCGGCGTGTTCGGTATGTTCTCGGTCTATCTGCGCCGCTGGCTGCACGAGACACCGGTGTTCGCCGAACTGAAGCAACGCAAGGCGATCGCCGCGGAAGTGCCGCTGAAGGCCGTGCTGCGCGATCACGGCCGCGCGGTGATCGTGTCGATGCTGCTCACCTGGATGCTGTCGGCGGCGATCGTCGTCGTGATCCTGATGACGCCGACGCTGCTGCAAAAGCAATTCCACATCGAGCCGGCCACCGCGCTGCTCGCGAACTGTGTCGCGACGCTGTGCCTGACGATCGGCTGCGTGGTGGCCGGTTCGATCGCCGGACGCATTGGCGCGGGTCGCACGATTTTCGTCGGCGGCGTTGCGCTTGCGATCACGTATTACGTGATGTTTCGCCAGTTGGCCGTCGATACGTCCCTGCTCGTGCCGCTGTATGCACTGGCCGGACTTTTCGTCGGCGTGATCGGCGCGATTCCGCTCGTGATGGTCCGCGGATTCCCGCCGGTGGTGCGCTTCTCGGGCATCTCGTTCTCGTACAACGTCGCGTATGCGGTGTTCGGCGGTCTGACGCCGATCGCCGTATCGCTGATGATGAAGTCGAACCCGCTGGCCGCGCCGCTGTACGTCGCGGCGGTCTGCGTGCTGGGCGCGCTGACCACGCTGTTCATCAAGGATGCGCCGCGGGGGCGTTGATCCGGCGGATCTCGCTTCGTCGACCCATAAGTAGCGCGTCGACGGAGCGCTCCGCGATGGCGCGGTTTTCGACGCGCCGTCGCTCGTTCAGGTGACATCCATACTTCACGCCACGCCGAAACGTGGCGAGCTGCATCGGGCTTACGATGCAGTCATGAACTCATCCACACCCTCCTTTTCGCCCGCCCTCGGTCGCGTTCTCGCGACCGTCAGCGTCGGCTTCGTGGTCACGCAACTGGACGTGACCATCGTCAACATCGCGTTGCCACGAATCGGCGCGGACCTGCACGCGAACGTCGCGGGCCTGCAATGGGTCGTCGATGCATACACGCTCGCGTTTGCGGTGCTGATGCTGTCGGCCGGCGCGCTCGGCGACCGCTTCGGCGCGCGGCGCATGTATGCGAGCGGAATCGTGCTGTTCGCGCTCGCGTCGCTGGCCTGCGGGCTCGCGCTCGACGCCCCGATGCTGATCGCCGCGCGCGCGGTGCAAGGCATCGGCGCGGCCGCGATGCTGCCGAATTCGCTCGCGCTGCTCAACCAGTCGTTCGGCCACGAACCGAAGCTGCGGGCACGCGCGGTCGGCCTGTGGACCGCCTCCGGCGCGATTTCGATCGCGGCCGGGCCGGTGGCCGGCGGTCTGCTGATCGCCGCGTTCGGCTGGCGCAGCATCTTTCTCGTCAATCTACCGATCTGCGCGGCCGGCCTGCTCGCGACACTGCTGTGGATTCCGCGTCCGCAAACCTCGCAACGCGGCGTGCCGGCCGCCGCTCGCGGCAACACCGGCGCGACGCCACGCGGCATCGATCTCGGCGGCCAGTGTCTCGCGATCGTCGCGCTAACCGCGTTCGTCGCCGCGGTGATCGAATGGCGGCCGCTCGGGCTCGCGCATCCGCTGGTCGCCGGCGGCTTCGTGCTGGCGCTGCTGGCGGCGGGTGCGTTCGTGTTCGTCGAAGCGCGCGTCGCGCGCCCGATGCTGCCGCTCTCGCTGTTCGGCACGCGCACGTTCAGCGCGGCGGTGCTGTTCGGCATCTGCGTGAATCTGACGTATTACGGCATGGTGTTCGTGCTGAGCCTTTATCTTCAGCGCGTGCGGGGCTACACGCCGTTGCAGGCGGGCCTCGCGTTCCTGCCGCTGACGGGCGGCTTCCTGATCTCGAACGTCGCGAGCGGCTGGGTGATCGGCCGCCTGGGAGTGCGCGTGCCGATGATCCTCGGCGCGATCACGGCTGGTCTCGGCTATGGCCTGCTGCATCTCGTCGACGCGGAGACGCCGCTGATTGGCCTGCTGCTGCCGTTTTTGCTGATTCCGTCAGGCATGGGACTCGCGGTGCCGGCGATGACCACGGCGGTGCTCGCATCGACCGAAGCGCGGCGCGCGGGCACGGCGTCGGCGGTATTGAACACGGCGCGCCAGGCCGGCGGCGCGGTGGGCGTGGCGGCCTTCGGCGCGCTCGCGGGCGGTGCGGCCGCGACGCAGATCGTGCCAGGGATGCAAGCGGCGACGGCTATTTCGGTGGGACTGCTGGTGCTGGCTCTCGTGCTCGCGTGTTTCGTGCATCCGGAGCCGCACGCGGCGGCGTCGTCTGCGCGCGGGGCGAGCGCCGCGAGTAAGTAAGCGGTGTGTAATGCAGCCGCCTACAGCGACGCCTCCTGAATCGTGCCGGTATCGATTGCGCGCTCGATCAGGCCTTCGTTGCGCGCCTTGGCGATCGCATCCGCGACCAGCTTTTCGGGGTCCTCGATATCCGCCTTCAGCGTGCCGATGAATCCGGACGCATCCAGAACCACCAGCGTCTTCGCCGACTCGGCGAGGCTGATGATCACACGATGCGGCGTCGGCCCTTCGCCGAGACTCGCGCACAGTTGCGTGAGTTTGCCGCCGATCATTTGCTCGAAGTTCTGAATCATCATCTGCTCCCTTGCTTGGCGCGGATTGGACATCCGGCTGTGTAGCAGGATGCGGGCCGAGCGGACTGCATGCGCTCACGCTTCACAGCCCGCTTCACAGGCCGCTTCACAGCCCGCCGAGTCCGCCGCGCGGCGCGCGCGCGTTGTCGATGCTCAGACGCCCCGCCCCGGTGACGAACAGCAGCAGGAAACCGCCCGCGATTCCTATGTTCTTCCAGAAATGAATCACCATGTCGTGCTGCAAGGCCGGGTCGGTGATATTCCAGAAGTCGTGGCCGAGCACCGCCGTCGCGACCGTATACACCGCCATGACCAGCGCGAGCGGCCGTACCTTGAAGCCAACCACGAGCAGCAGGCCACCGAGCACCTCGACTGCGGTTGCGATCGGCGCGGCGATCTGCACGAACGGCACGCCTTTCGAATGCAGGTAGCCGACGAAGCCCGCATAGCCCAGCAGTTTCATCACCCCGCTCCACAGGAACAGCACGGAAAGCGCAAGACGGGCGATGAAAATGATGCCGAAATCGACGGGACGCGACATGGGGGGACTCCTGTAATGAATAAGCAGCAGACCCGAATGCAGGGGCTCAGTTCCCCGCCTCGCCCCTGAGCATATGAGCAATGGCCGCGATTTCCAAGCCCGTTCAGGCTGACGGATACGTGGCGACCTCGATCAGGTTGCCGTCCGGGTCGCGGCAATACACCGAGGTCATCTTGCCGCGCGCGCCGTCGCGCTCCACCGGCCCCGCCTCGATAGCGACGCCTTGCGCGAGCCAGTGCGCCTTGACGTCGTCCGGGCTTGCGGTGGTCACGAAGCACAGGTCCGCCGTGCCCGGCACCACCTCGCGCGACGTGAACCAGGCGACGGTATCGGCCGAAGCGGGACGCAGATTGATCTTCTGATTGCCGTAGTTCATCGCCACGCGCGTGCCGGTGCGCGACGCGAACTCGGTGCGTCGCATGCCGAGCATCCGCGCGTACCACGCCGCGCTCACTTCGACGTCGGCGACGTTCAGAACGAGATGATCGAGACTGGCTAGCTGGAAGCTCATGGGTTTGTCGTGATGAATCGAGAAAGGTGGTAGCGACTATGCGCGTGGCGCGTCCGGCGCGAGCAACACGCCCTTCGTGAATACGAAGCAGCCGTAGCCGCGCTCCTCGCCCGTCGCGATCACACAGTATGCCTGGCGCGCACGCTCGTAAAACGCGAATCGCTCGATCGACACGAAGCGCACCTCGCGCCCCTCGCCCGCGTTGACCTCGGCTTGCGCTTCGCGCTGCACCGCGGGAATCGTGTGGGGCTCGCCAACCACTTCCATGCGCGACGCGGGATGCTCGATGAAGGTGTCGAGCGGCAGCACCGACAACACCGCGCGGATCGCTCGCGGCGAACTGACGCCGTCGAGACGCAGCGGCTTGCCGAGCACGGTATCGCGCGCGACGGTGTCGGCCGGGAAGTTGGCGTCGCAGATCACGAGCTCGTCGCCGTGGCCCATCGAGCGCAGCGCGTGCAGGATATCGGCGTTCAGTAGCGGGTCCAGATTTTTCAGCACGGGGTCTCCAGGTCGTTCGTTGGGAACATGCTGCGGGGGTGAGGTCGTGAGCTTTGCGCTAGATGATGCATGTCACGCTTCATCCGCACGACGATCGATTGTAGCAAGCGCGCCGGATGTCTTGCGGCGCTGCGCTCGCACCGCATTGCCAGCGCAGCCATCCGACCAAAGCGAGCAGCACGAGCCCCGCGCCGCCGAGCACCGGCTCGCGCCAACCGAGCAGTGCGATGAACATGAACGCCCGCGCGCCGCCGAGCAGCGCGAAACCGGCGATCGCGCTCGATAACGCATCGAGCGCGGCCGCGACGCGCAGCAACGCGAGATGGACTTGCGCGGGCTTGGCAGCGGCGGGCTCGTGCATGATCGTCTCCGTGAAAAACGCCTCAGGCGGCGCCGGGGGTTTCGTCGAGAAAACCGGTGACCGCTTGCAGACGCCCATGCGCGTCCACCACGCCGAAGTCCGAGCCCTTCACGATCGCCTCGCCCGTGGGGGTCGTCAGTGCCCACGAGAAGCGCAGGCGATTCGCGAAGCCGTCGACGTCGGTCGTACGGCGAAACGTGTGATCCGGAAAACGCTCATGCACCGCGCGGATCATGGCGTCGATGCCATCGTGGCCCGCGCCCGCCAGCAGCGGGTCGCGATAGTCGGCATCGGCGCTCCATGTTGCCGCGATCAACTCGCGACGACGCGCGCCATCGGTCTCGTTCCAGGTATCGAAATAACGGTCGATCAAATCGGTATGCGCATTCATCTCAAACTCCTCGATTGACAGGACTGAGCACTTCGCGCGGCATGCGCATCGCATGCGGCGGGCTCGGAATGAAGATTGACGGCTCGCGTGCATTGCGTCGATTACGTGAGAGGTAATCAAGCGGATGCAGCCTTCGCCAAATAGGTCATTCGGCCGAGTCGTCAAAAGACCTTCGCACCGCTAACCTCAAGTGACTCATCGAAGCCCGCCGACGACATCGCGAGGCGGGCAATGCAATGAACAGGAGGACCACTTGGACCGCTTTGTCGAGACGCTTTTCTCGCTTGCACGACCGTATCCCAGGAGATACAATCATCCGCAGATCGAAACACCGCGCGTGTACACGATCAACTGCACCGAAGAGTTCGACCGTTGGCTTCACGGCCTCACCGACCTCAAGGCGAAGGCGCAAATTCTCGTGCGGATCCGCCGCGCGGAACGCGGGCTTTTCGGCGACGCGAAGTTGCTGGAAAGCGGCGTGTTCGAGATGCGCATCGATTGCGGGCCGGGTTACCGGGTCTACTACGCGCGCGAGGAACGCATGATGTATCTGCTGCTCTGCGGGGGTAACAAGTCCACGCAGCAGGCGGATATCAGGCATGCCGGAGCAATGTGGACAACCATCAGAAAGGAACGGTCATGAGCAAGATCAAAACGGCACGCTTCGATGCATCGAAGTACCTCGACAACGACGAAATGGTCGCGGCTTATCTGAACGCCGCCCTCGACGAAGGCGACTCCGATCTGCTGCTCGCCGCCATCGCGGATATCGCCAAGGCGCGCGGCATCACGAAGATCGCCGCGGCAGCGGGCCTGGGCCGCGAAAGCCTCTACAAGACACTCGCGCCCGGCTCCAAGCCACGCATGGACACGGTCCTCAAACTGGCCAGTGCGATCGGCGTCAAATTCACCGCCGTGCCGTTGCGCCTGGCTGCCGCCTGAGCCGGGCACGCGTCTCGTTGACTGAAATTGGCGGGGCATTACCTCTCAGGTAATCGATTGCTTGCACGCTTTGACTATGATCGGTGGCATGAACACACTCTCTATTGCACAAGCGGCTCCATCATCCGCGCCGATCGGCACTCGGGCGGTCGGCGAACTTCTCCGCGAATGGCGGCAGCGGCGGCGCATGAGTCAGTTGCTGCTCGCCACGGAGGCTGACATTTCGACCCGCCATCTGAGCTTTGTCGAATCGGGGCGCGCGCTACCGAGCCGGGAAATGGTCATGCATCTCGCCGAGCGCCTCGACGTGCCGTTGCGCGCGCGCAATGCTCTGCTCGTCGCGGCCGGTTACGCGCCGCTGTTTCGCGAACGTCCCCTCTCCGACCCGCAGCTCGCCGCCGCGCGCGAAGCCGTCGAACTGGTGCTCAAAGGACATGAGCCCTACCCGGCCCTCGCGATCGACCGGCACTGGACCATCGTCGCGACCAACAATGCGATTGCGCCGTTGTTGAGCGGCGCGAGTCCCGAACTGTTGAAGCCACCGGTCAACGCATTGCGCCTGAGTCTGCATCCACAAGGCATTGCGGCGTCGATCCTCAACTGGCATGCGTGGCGCGAGCATGTACTGGCCCGCCTGCAACGGCAGATCGACGTCAGCGGCGACGACACGCTGAGCGCACTGCGCGACGAACTGGCCGGCTACCCCGCGCCGCCGGATGCAGACGCCTCGACGCTGGACGATGCAGTCCTCAACCAGATCGCCGTGCCATTGCGGCTGCGTACGCCGCTTGGCGTGCTGTCGTTTTTCAGCACCACCACGGTGTTCGGCACACCCGTGGACGTTACGCTGTCGGAACTCGCCATCGAGGCGTTCTTTCCAGCGGATCGGCAAACCGCGTCGGCGCTGCGCGAATTTGCCGAACACCAGCGCGGCTAGCCGCTCGCGTACCTCCACGCTACTCACCACGAATAAGTGAGATGTCCGTCAACGCCGACACCCTGCTGATCCGCCAACTCGGACCCGCCGACCGGGACGCCTATTTCCAGCTTCGTCTGCGCGGGCTGAAGGCGCACCCCGCTTCGTTCGGACACAGCCACGACGAAGCGCTGGCGAAAGGCGCCGGGGCAGCATGACGCGACACTGCAGGGCTCGGAGACGGAAGGCACGTTTCTGCTTGGCGCGTATGCGTCGGCCGACGCTCCGCTGATCGGCGTCGTCGGTCTGCTGCGCAATAAAGCCCACAAAGAGCGGCACAAGGCGAACGTGGTCGGCATGTATGTCGCACAGGAAGCGGCTGGTCGTGGGGTCGGGCGCGCGCTGCTCGGCGAGTTGCTGACGCGCGCGGCGCGCGTCGACGGTTTGCGACAGGTGCTGCTAACCGTGGGTAGCCGCAACTACGCGGCGCGCAGGCTGTATGAATCGCTCGGCTTTCGCAAATATGGGTGCGAAGTCGGCGCCTTGAACGTCGACGGGGTGTTCCATGACGAGGATCTGATGGCGCGATTCCTCGCGTAGCCCCCGGGAATTATTGACAACGCCTCCTTGCGGCCATTTCCTGCGCCTCCTCAATGTTGTAATGTCGTCGCCTATCGCACCGACATCGTGTCAGACAGCCTGCACGGCACTGGCTTCTCGCAGCCTCCGTCCGCAATCTGATCGGTAGGCGTCTGCGACCGCTGTTAGGTCTCGGGGTCGAACGCGTGCGCCAGACCGGCTGCCCGGTCCTCAGCGAGCCGTTCCAAATCCGGCCCTGTTTGCGAAGTTTGTAACGGGGGACGCTTCATACCGTTACAGGATCCATCCGTCCCTCATGCGCCGCCGAACATGAGTATTTATTACCGTCCATTCCATCGCTTTCTGTTTCCTTCCTAATCCAAAACAAATTTACCGAGCGCCGCGCGGTGCGGACGCGCGCCTCTGACAATTGCGCAGGATGCCCAACCAGTAATGGTTTTCATGGAACAGAGGCCAGTGTCGAAAGGCTATAAATTCACTTGGCATCATTCATTACAATGGCGTGAAAAACTTACCGAAAAACGATGTAGTTTTTTGAGATATTTTTTTGAGAAAGGATTGATTTCTGGTTTTAGCCTTCATACAATTCGTCCCGAGCTGTTACGAAATGTAACGTCATGTATCAAATGTTCGCTGTCTGTAGCAAGTAGCAACATGTAGCCGGAGGCCACGTTGCCGGCGAGGCAGAAAAGACATAACGGCGCAAAGCCGACATAGTAATTCGGGGCTTCGGAAACAGACAAAATGGACCGTAGCAGCGAGACGCTGGATTCAATCCGCGAGATCAACTTGTCTTACATCATGCTCGCGCAACGCATGTTGCGCGAGGACAAACCGGTCGGAATGTTCCGGCTGGGACTGTCGTCGGAACTGGCTGACTTGCTTGCCGGGCTGTCGCTCGCGCAAATCGTCAAGCTGGCCGCTTCCGACCAGCTTTTGTGCTTCTTCCGCTTCAACGACCACGTGATGCTGTCGGCGTTGACGCAAACGACGAAGCACACCGCAGTTGCACCGACTCACACGGCGATCCTGCTTGCAGGCCAGCCCGCCGAGCAATTTGCCTGAACGAGGTGACTGCAATGCTCAAGCGAAGCCTGACCGAAGATGCACAGGAAGTATTTCGCGCGATCGCACTGATCGAACTCGGCGCCCGCATGCAGGTGCTCGAGAGCGAGCTGACCCTGTCGCGCGACCGTATGATCCGCCTGTATCGCGAGGTCAAGGGCGTATCGCCGCCCAAGGGCATGCTGCCATTCTCGGCGGACTGGTACATGACGTGGCTCGCGAACATTCACGCGTCGCTGTTCTACAACACGTACCTGTTCCTCAAGAACGAAGCGCGCTGCTCGCATCTGGATGCGCTGACCAAGGGCTATCGGCTGTATCTCGAACACTGTCAGCACAGCGAAACCGAGCCGGTGCTCGATCTGACGCGCGCGTGGACGCTCGTGCGTTTCTTCGACGCCGACATCCTGCAGTTGACCAGATGCTGCCGCTGTACCGGCAAGTTCGTCGCGCACAAGCACGACCTGCAGCACAACGTCGTGTGCGGCGCCTGCCAGCCGCCGTCGCGTGCCGGCAAGACGAAGAAGGCAGCAGCCGCGCGCCGGGAAGCGCTCGATGCGGCGCAGGTTGCGCAGGCCGCTTGACCGATCGATTCGCCGTCGCGAGACGCGGTCGACCCGATTCAAACCGAAGCTCACATGATTCCGCGCAGTGATTGAACCGCGCGGATTTTTTTTCGCCTTCGCGCCGGGCAAACCGGCGTGCCGAATACCCAACCGCGCCATTGCCGAGCATCCGCACACCGATCAGCGCCGGGATTAGCGCGAGCGCTCGCGTGATGAAGCGCCGCCTGCCAGCACGGAATCTTCATTTTCAGGAAGCCTTCCATGATGACCTGCCCCGCCACCGTGCCGGTGAACGTCGAGCTTTGTCCCGACGCGAGCAGCGTGATCGCGAACAGGAAGGCGGCGAAGCCGGTGCCGACGATCGGCGCTAGTGGCAGGAACGCGAGCGCGCCGCCGAGCACTTCGGCGAGATGGTAGGCAATGATCGACAGCTCCGCGAGCAGCCACTGCGCACGCGCGACGCCCGGCGAATAGCGAGCGCTCGACAGTTGCGCGAGCGCGCCCGGTCGCGATACCGAGGCGCATGCTCAGACATTGCAGCGCCATCGCCGCGAGGCTCGACAGCAGCACGACGAACAGCAGACTGTAGCCGAACCGCGAACCTGCTTCGATCGGGGTGGCCCAGTTGCCCGGGTCCATATAGCCGATCGATACGAGCAGGCCGGGCCCCGCGAATTGCAGAATCTTCTTGCAGAACGGTGCGCCTGCGGAGACGGCGACCGAGCCCTGTACCTCGGACGGACAGAACGGCGCTGTGGCGCGACAAACGATTTGCATGAAAAACGCCGGGAGGCGCTTGCGCGCGACCCGGCGTCGTTGATGAGGTTGATGAAGCGCTTGCCAACAGGGCCAGGAATTCAGCGCTTCGCCACCTGCTGCTGCGCTGAAACCGATGCGGCGCCGGCCGCGGAGCCGGAAGCCGCAGCCAGCGAAGCCGCCGCGCCGCCGGAAGCACCAACCGGCACCGGCGCCGCCCCGACCGCCGTATCTCCCGCCGTCACATCGCCCCAACCGCCACCGAGCGCGCGAATCAGATTCACGGTCGCGACCGCCTGCGTGCCCGCCAGATGGCTCGCCTGCAATTGCGACTGCAGCACTTGCCGCTCGCCATCGATCACGTCGAGATAGCTGACCGCGCCCTCCGTGTACTGCGTGCGCGACAGATGCGCGGCGCGCTGCGACGCATCTACCGCGTCGTTCTGCTCGCGCATCTGATCGTCGAGCAAGCGCAGATCGGCAAGATTGTCCTCGACTTCACGGAACGCCACGAGCACCTGCTGGCGATATTGCGCGACGTCCTCGTCGTACTTCGAACGGGCCTGCGCGAGATTCGCCTTGCGGCGGCCGCCGTCGAAGATCGGCACCGTCAGCGCGGTACCCGCGAGCGGACCGAGGATGAACGCGCGGCTCGACCACATGAACAGATCGCCGAGCGTCGCCGATTCAAAGCCGAACGCGCCCGTGATGTCGAGCTTCGGGAAAAACGCCGACTTCGCGAGCCCGACGCGCGCATTCGCTGCCTGCATCGCGCGTTCGGCTGCCGCGATGTCCGGCCTGCGTTCGAGCAGCGCCGACGGCAAACCCGGTGGCACGCGCACCGCCACCGGCGCCAGCGGTTGTTCCGCGAACGAGAAATCCGCGGGCGGCTTGCCGAGCAGAATCGCGAGGCTATGCTCCGAGGCCGCCCGTTGCCGCGCGACGCCGACCGCATCGGCACGCGCGCTCGCGAGCTCGTTACGCGATCGCGACAGATCCAGCTCGCTGATATCGCCTTCCTTGAAGCGCCGCTCGACGAGCTTCAGCGTGTCCTCGCGCAACGCGACGGTGCGGCGATACAGATCCTGGTCGGTGTCGAGCTCGCGCAACTGGAAGTAGTTCTGCGCGACATCGGCCTGCAACGACAGCTGCACCGAGCGAAACAGCGCTTCGCTCTGCTGCTCGTCCGAGCGCGACGCGTTCACGTTCGAGCTGACCCGCCCGAACAGATCCGCCTCATACGACGCGCCGACCTGCGCACGCCAGATCGTGCCGGTCGTGCCGCCCGCGCTGTCCGGCAGGAACTGCGACGCCGCCGACGCACGCTCCCGGGTCGGGCCGAAGCCCGCGTCGAGCTTCGGGAACCAGTCGGACTTCGCCGCCTGCGTGACCGCGCGCGCCTGCTGCACGCGCGCGGCTGCGGCCTTCAGGTCCTGGTTCGCGGCGGCGGCCTGCTCTTCGAGCGCGTTGAGCTGCGGGTCGCCGAACACCTTCCACCATTCGCCACGCAGGGCGTCGTCGGCGGGCTGGGCCGGCTTCCACGTGCCGGTGTTTTGCGCCGACGCGGCCGAACCAGCCGCCACGCCCGACGCCGCCGCAGCTGACGTCGCCATCGCGGGCGCTTCCTTGAACGCCGCCGGCGTATCGACGTCGGGACGCTTGTACGTGGGCTCGACCGAACAAGCGGCCAGCAGCGCGATCAGCAAACCGCTCGCGGCCGCGCGGCCCCATCCGCGCAAAGAGTCAAAGCGAGATTCAAAGCGTTTCATTGTTGTTTTCTCCTCAGGCGTCCGTAACGGGCGCGCCGTAGCGCGGCGCATCCTTCTGCGCCACGTGAATCGTCCCGCCCGCGAGCGAACGCAGCACCACATAGAACACCGGCGTCAGCATCAGGCCGAACAGCGTGACGCCGAGCATGCCGAAGAACACCGCGACGCCCATCGCGTGACGCATCTCCGAGCCCGCGCCGCTCGACAACACCAGCGGCACCACGCCCATGATGAAGGCGATCGACGTCATCAGAATCGGCCGCAGACGCAGACGGCTCGCTTCGATCGCGGCCTGCAGCGGACTGCGTCCGTCGTGTTCGAGCTCACGCGCAAACTCGACGATCAGGATCGCGTTCTTCGCGGACAAGCCCACCAGTACCATCAAACCGATCTGCGTGAAGATGTTGTTGTCGCCACCGGTGAGCCACACGCCGGTCAGCGCGGACAGCACGCTCATCGGCACGATCAGGATCACGGCGAGCGGCAGCGTCAGGCTTTCGTACAGCGCGGCGAGCACGAGGAACACGAGCAGCACGCTGATCGGGAACACCCACATGCCCGCATTGCCGGCGAGGATCTGCTGATACGTGAGGTCGGTCCACTCGAGCTTCACGCCGCGCGGCAGCACCTCGGCGGCCACGCGTTCGGCCGCGGCCTGCGCCTGTCCCGACGAAAAGCCGGGCGCTGGGCCGCCGTTGATGTCGGCCGCCGTGTAGCCGTTGTAGCGCACCACCATCTCCGGTCCGTAGGTCGGCGTCACCGTGACGAGCGACGACAACGGCACCATCTCGCCCGCCGCGTTGCGCGTCTTCAGTTGCAGGATGTCGTCGGCGCGTTGACGGAACGGCGCATCCGCCTGCACGCGCACCTGATACACACGGCCGAAGCGGTTGAAGTCGTTCACGTACAGCGAGCCCAGATAGATCTGCATCGTGTCGAACACGTCCGTGACCGGCACGCCGAGCTGCTTCGCCTTCACGCGATCGAGATCGACGTTCAGCTGCGGCACGTTGATCTGATAGCTGGAGAAGGTCGGCCCAAGTTCGGGCGTTTGCGCCGCGCGCTTCACGAATGCTTCGGCAGCCTTGTTGAGTTCCGCGTAACCGACCGCGCCGTGATCCTCGAGTTGCATCTTGAAGCCGCCGAGTGTGCCGAGCCCGAGCACCGGCGGCGGCGGGAACACCGCGACGAACGAGTCCTTGATCGCACCGTACTGCTGGTTCAGCGCACCGGCGATGGCGCCCGCCGACAGCTTCTTGTTGCCGCGCTCCTTGAACGGCTTCAGCGTGACGAACACGATGCCCGCGCTCGAACTATTCGTGAAGCCATTCACCGACAAACCAGGGAAGGCCACCGCGCTTTCGACGCCCGGCTGCTTCAGCGCGATCGCGCTCATATCGCGGATCACCTTCTCCGTGCGATCGAGCGACGCACCGTTCGGCAACTGCGCGAACGCGATCAGATACTCCTTGTCCTGCGCGGGCACGAAGCCGCCCGGCACGATCCGCGCCACCAGCACGGTCGCACCGATGAGGATCGCGTACACCGCGAGCATCGCGCCCTTGCGACGCAGCACGCCGGTCACCCCGCGGCCGTAGGCTTCCGAACCACGATGAAAGACCTTGTTGAAACGCTTGAAGAAGCCGCCGAGCACACGGTTCATCACACGCGTCAGCCAGTCTTCCTTCTCGCCGTGGCTGCGCAGCAGTAGCGCGGACAACGCCGGCGACAGCGTCAGCGAATTGAACGCCGAGATCACCGTCGAGATCGCGATGGTCATCGCAAACTGCTTGTAGAACTGGCCCGTGAGACCCGTCATGAACGCGAGCGGCACGAACACGGCGACGAGCGTCAGCGCAATCGCGATGATCGGCCCGCTCACTTCGCGCATCGCCTTGTAGGTCGCCTCGCGCGCACTGAGCCCGCTTTCGATGTTGCGCTCGACGTTCTCCACCACGACGATCGCATCGTCGACCACGATACCGATCGCGAGCACCATGCCGAACAGCGACAACGCGTTGATCGAGAAGCCGAACGCAAGCAGCAGCGAGAACGTACCGACGATCGACACCGGCACCGCGATCAACGGAATGATCGACGCGCGCCACGTCTGCAGGAACACGATCACGACGATCACGACCAGCGCGATCGCTTCGAGCAGCGTATGGATCACCGCCTCGATACTCGAACGCACGAACTGCGTCGGGTCGTAGACGATCCGGTATTCGACGCCGGCCGGCATGTCTTCGGCGAGTTCCTTCATCGCCGCGCGCACCTGCTCTGAAATCGCGAGCGAGTTCGCACCCGGCGCCTGATTGATCGCAAGCGCAACCGCGGGCTTATTGTCGAGCAGCGAACGCAGACCATATTCCGACGCCGCGAGCTCGATGCGAGCGATATCGCGTAGATAGGTCACGCCGCCGTCGGGCGCGGTCTTCACGATGATGTCGCCGAATTCGCCCTCGGTCTTCAAACGGCCGCGCGCATTCACCGACAACTGCAATTGCGTGCCCGGCACCGACGGCGACGCACCGATCACACCGGCCGCGACCTGGATGTTCTGCTCGCGGATCGCGTTGACGACTTCGGTCGCCGTGAGACCGCGTTGCGCGACTTTCTGCGGATCGAGCCAGATACGCATTGCGTAATCGCCCGAACCCCACAGTTGCACTTCGCCGACGCCCTGAATCCGCGCGAGCCGATCCTTCACGTTGAGCAGCGCGTAATTGCGCAGATACGTCATGTCGTAGCGATCGTTCGGCGAGATCAGGTGCACGACCATCGTCAGCGTCGGCGAACTCTTGATCGTCGTCACGCCGAGCCGCTGCACGTCATCCGGCAGACGCGGCAGCGCCTGATTGACGCGGTTCTGCACGAGCTGCGTCGCGAGGTCGGGATTGGTGCCGAGCTTGAACGTGACCGTCAGCGTCAGATTGCCGTCGCTATTGGCCTGCGACTGCATGTACAACATGTTCTCGACACCATTGATCTGCTCTTCGAGCGGCGCGGCGACCGCTTCGGCGATCACTTTCGGATTCGCGCCCGGATACTGCGCGTGCACCACCACCGAAGGCGGCACCACTTCCGGATACTCGGAAATGGGCAGCTTGAACAGCGAGATGATGCCCCCGAGCAGGATCAATACCGATAGCACGCCTGCGAAGATCGGGCGATCGATGAAGAATTTGGATATGTTCATTGGAAGCTCTTAACGTTGGAGCATGCGCGTTGGAGCATGCGGCTCACGAATTGCCTTTCGCGCCGGCCTCGGCCTTGGCACGCGACTGCGCGAGCGCTGCGCTGTTCGGGTCGTCGTCGGTCGTCATCGGCACCATGTGCGCGCGGACCGTATCGCCGGGACGCACACGCTGAACGCCGTTGACGACGATGCGATCGCCCGGCTTCAAGCCGTCCTTGACGACGCGCAGATTGCCTTGCATCGAACCCGTCGTGATCCCGCGATAAACGACGTGGTTGCCCTGATCGACGACCAGCACGAACTTCTTGTCCTGGTCGGTGCCGACCGCGGCATCGTCGATCAACAGCGCCGGATGCGGTGCGCTGCCCCCCACCTTGACGCGCGCGTAGAGGCCCGGAATCAGCGCGCCGTCCGCGTTGTCGAACTTCGCGCGCACGCGGATCGTGCCCGACGACGTGTCGAGCCGGTTGTCGACCGACTCGATCGTGCCGCTGCGCGAGTAGCCGGATTCATCGGCGAGACCTAGTTCGACCGGCACCTTGCTGCCGTCCTTCGCGCGGCTCAGGTATTGCAGGTAGGTCTGCTCGTCCGCGTCGAACGACGCGTAGATCGGCGACACCGAGACGAGCGTCGTCAGCGGCACCGAACTGGCGCCCGCCGACACCACGTTGCCGACCGTGATTTCCGCGCGCGACACGCGGCCCGACACAGGCGCCACGATCTTCGTGTAGCCAAGATTGATGCGCGCGGTTTCCAGCGCGGCTTGCGCGGCCTTCAGGTTCGCGCTCGCCTCGCGCGCGGCGTTCTGCTTCTCGTCGTAGTCGCGTTTTGCGATCGCGTTGTCGACAATCAGCCGTTGCGCGCGTTCCCAGTCGCTTTGGGTGTAGCCGGTGCGTGCCTGCGCGGCCGCGAGCTGCGCTTGCGCGCGATCGACTTCGGCCGCGTACGGACGCGGATCGATCACGAACAGCGTGTCGCCCTGCTTCACGAGCGCGCCGTCCTTGAAGTTGACTGACACGATCGTGCCCGGCACCTGCGAACGCACGTCCACTTTCTGCACGGCTTCGAGACGGCCCGAATAGGACTGCCAGTCGGTGATCGTCTTCTGCACGACGGTCGCCACGTCCACTTCCGGCACGATGGTGGGTGCGGCCGGCGAGCTCGCATCGACACGAATCGCGCCGAAGGTGCCAAGCCCGGCAAGGACGACGACGACCACGGCGGCTAACGCCACGCGGCGGCGGGAAAGAGGAAGGATAGTCATGTGTAGCTCCCGGTATCGTTGATTGAATTTCTGTTTATCGATGAGCGCGCGCGTCGAAGCGCCACTGGAAAAAGCGCACCGCTTCCTGCAAAGCGGGCGGATGATCGGCGAGCGCCGCGTGCGACACGCTCGGAAAGCGCACCACCTGGGTCTGCACGCCCGCGTCGATCAGATTGCTTGCATACTTCTCGGCCTCGACGTGCAGCACGTCGTTCTGCGCGGTCGCGATCAGCGTGGCCGGCAAGCCGGCGAGCCGCGACGATTCGAGCGGCGCCGCATACGGATGCATGCGCTGAGACGCTTGCGGCAGATACGCGCGATAACACGCGGCGCACTCGCGCGCGGTGATGTCCGAACCGAGCCGCTGCTCGTCGCCCAGCCGCGTCAGGCTCGGATCCAGCATCGGGCCGAACAGCGCCTGCGCGCTGATCGGCACGTCGTTACGATCGCGCGCGATGAACGCGAGACAATTGGCGAGTTGGCCGCCCGCGTCGTGGCCCGCCACGCCGATCTTTCTGCTATTGCCACCAAATGCCCGTGCCCGCGTCTGCACCCACAGCGCGGCGCGATGCGCGTCTTCCGGCGCGGCCGGAAACGGAAACCGCGGCGCGAGCGAATAGCCGACCGACACCACGAGCGCCGGTAAATGTTCTGCGAAATACCGCGCGGCGAAGTCCGCGCATTCGATCGAACCCTTCGTAAAACCACCACCGTGAAAATAAAGCAGCACCGGCAATGCGGTTTTTTTCGTCAGCCGGTACAGGCGCAACGTAATGGGTTGAGCGTACCCATCGATACCCACGTCGGTGACTTCAAGCGTTGCGTCATTGGCCTCAGCGCCAGTGTCTTCGGCGGAAACGCCGGTGGAAAAAGGCGGGTACGGCGATTTGAATGCATCCATGTCGAGCCGCGCAAATGCGCATAGAACTTCAATGGTCCGAATTGTGGGTTCGGCAGACTCGCAAATAAATGCCTATAATCCGGCAACACAATTCGGTGCCTTTGAACAATCCCGTTGTGATTGTTTTCGCGGACTCCATTCCCGCCTGTGCACCAGCCCCTTCTGGAGGTTTGCAATGGACCGGCTTCAGGCCATGCAAGTGTTCACGCGCGTCGTCGACACCAACAGCTTTACCCGCGCAGCGGAAACGCTCGACCTGCCGCGCGCATCGGTTACTACGATTATTCAGAACCTCGAAGCGTTTCTCGGCACGCGGCTGATGCACCGGACCACCCGCCGTCTGTCGCTGACGCCCGATGGCGCCGCGTACTACGAGCGCTGCGTGCGCATCCTCGCGGACGTCGAAGAGACCGAGGCGAGTTTCCAGAGCGGCAACAAGAAGCCGCACGGCAAGCTACGCATCGACATGCCAGGCTCGATTGGCCGTCTGCTCGTCATTCCGTCGCTGTGCGAATTCCACACGCGCTATCCGGACATCGATCTGCAACTGGGCCTGACCGACCGGCCCGTCGATCTGCTGCAAGAAGGTGTCGATTGCGTGGTGCGTGTCGGCGCGTTGCAGGATTCGTCGCTGGTCGCGCGCCGCATCGGTCTGTTCGAGGGCGTGACCTGCGCGTCGCCCGACTACATCAAGCGCGCGGGCGTGCCCGCTTCGCTAGAAGATCTCGACAATCACAAAGCCGTCAACTACTTCTCGAGCCGCACGGGACGCACGCTCGACTGGGCGTTCCTGGTGAACGGCAACGAAGTGGAAGTGAAGATGAAAAGCATCGTGTCGGTCAACGACGCGGATGCCTACGTGACCTGCGGACTCGAAGGCTTCGGCCTGATTCAGCCGGCGCGCTTCATGGTGCTGCCGCATCTGGGCTCGGGTCAGCTCGTCGAAGTACTGCCGGACTTGAAACCCTTGCCGATGCCGATTTCAGCAGTCTATCCGCACAGTCGTCATCTGTCGCCGAAAGTCCGCGTTTTCGTAGACTGGATCGCGGAGCTGTTCGATCGTTGCCCATTGCTGAGCGGACGCGGCACTCTCGACGCCACCTGCACGAAGCGCACCTTCGAGCAGCGCGAGTCCGCGCCGGCACTCGACACGCCGGTGATGACCGAATGGGTCGCATGAAGTACGGGAAGTGAAACAGTGAATTCCAGCCGCGGCGCCAATGCCGCGGCAACTGTGCAATCGCACGGCCCCGGTGAAGCCTCGCTCGCGATTGTTCCTGAATCGCGACAATTCATTTCGCAAAACCGCGATTTATCCGCGCCGCGTCGACGTCTACATTTCACCCTGTCGCAGCGCCATCGCGCTGCCAATGAATGGACAGGAGTGAATCATGAAGCGCAATCTGTTGGCAGGCCTCGCTCTCTCACTGCTCGTCAGCGTTCCGGCATTTGCGCAAGGCGGCGGCGGTATCGGCCGCGCGGGAACGTATGACACGCAACCGGCGCCGACCGCGAGCACGAAGACACGCGCCGAGGTCAAGGCCGAACTGCTCGCCGCGTATCGCGACGGCTCGCTGCCCTCACTGAATCGCACCTCGTATCCGGACAAAGGCCTGATCGGCCAGACGCAAGCCGCGCGCATCGCGTTGCAGGAAGGAACGAACGGCGAAGTGACGCGAGTTGCGAAGGGCCAGTAACGAGTCAGAAGAAGTTGATTCAGAACCCGGCGCGCTTGCGGCGCAAAACTGCGCGCCTCTTCATCGAGGAGCACATCATGACACCATCGGAACTCGACAACTGGAATACCGACACGCCCGTGTGGACGCCGTATCGCCCGGTACAACATTGAGCGTTGGCTGACGTTCACGGCACTCGTCGTCATGCGCCCGCGAAGTGGCTTCGCGGGCGCATTTGCATTGAAGCGATCGAAAGCGGGTGCGGCCCGTGACGACGCGCTTGCCGTCGTTTCCCTATAATCGAACGTCCTTCCCTCGCAGCGGATTTGTGCGCTTCACTTCACTATAGGAGCAACATGATGGATTATGTGAAACTCGGCCGCACCGGCCTCGATGTATCGCGTCTCTGTCTCGGCTGTATGAGTTATGGCGTACCCTCGCGCGGCACGCACCCCTGGTCGCTCGACGACGAAGCCGCGCGGCCTTTCATCAAGCAGGCGCTCGATCACGGCATCAACTTCTTCGACACGGCCAACGTCTATTCGGACGGCACCAGCGAGGAAATCGTCGGCCGTGCGCTGAAGGACTTTGCGAAGCGCGATGAGATCGTGCTCGCCACCAAGGTCAATAGCCGCATGCATCCGGGCCCGAACGGCGCGGGGCTGTCGCGCAAGGCGATCATGGCGGAGATCGATAACAGCCTGCGGCGGCTCGGTACCGACTATGTCGACCTGTATCAGATCCATCGCTGGGACTACGGCACGCCGATCGAAGAAACGATGGAAGCGCTGCACGATGTCGTGAAAGCCGGCAAGGCGCGCTATCTCGGCGCGTCGTCGATGTACGCATGGCAGTTTGCCAAGGCGCTGCAGGTGGCCGAGCGCAATGGCTGGACGCGCTTCGTGACGATGCAGAACTACGTGAATCTGCTGTACCGCGAGGAAGAGCGCGAAATGCTGCCGCTGTGCGAAAGCGAAGGCATCGGCGTGATTCCGTGGAGTCCGCTTGCCCGCGGACGCTTGACGCGTGACTGGGACACCGAAAGCGCGCGCTCGGAAACCGATGAATTCGGCCGCACGCTGTACGCGCACACGCAGGAAGCGGATCGGCGTATCGTCGAGCGGGTCAGCGAGATCGCGAAAGAGCGCGGCGTGCCGCGCGCGCAGGTTGCGCTAGCGTGGGTGCTGCAGAAGAAGCCGATTACCGCGCCGATTGTCGGTGCTACCAAACTGCATCATCTCGACGACGCGGTCGCGGCGCTCTCGTTGAAGCTCAGTGACGACGAAGTTCGCCGGCTCGAAGAACTGTATGTGCCGCATGCGGTGGCGGGGTTCAAATAAACGCTGTGAAGCGTACTGGCATCCAGTCGGGACGGGCGGAATGACCCGCGATTGCAGCGCACGTCGCTTCGCCTCCGCTCGCCTCATCTCGCCTCCTCTCGTCCGCGGGGTTCATGGACCCCGATTCATGCCCGAGTGGAGAAGTCTTCTTTAATTGCGCGGCACATCCGGTTCGAAGAACACCCAGCGCACCTGAGGAAACGTGGCCTGCAGATCGGCCTCGATGACGTTGATCGCATCGACCATCGCGCGGCCGCTCGCATAGTCGATCATTTCCGCCTGCACCGCCACCACCACGTGACGCCCCCACTGCAGCGTGATCAAGTTGATGATGCCGCGAATCTCGGGACGCGCGCGCAGATGCGCGTCGATGGCGCTGCGCACTTCCGGGCTCGCCGATTCGCCGACGAGCATCGACTTCACTTCACGCGCGACGAGCCACGCGATCGTCATCAGCAGAAGACCGACCCCCACCGAGCCGAGCGCGTCATACACGGGGCTGCCGGTCACCATCGTCGATAGCACCGCGACGAAGGCGATCGCGAGACCGAATAGCGCGGCGATATCTTCGCCGGCCACGACCAGCAGATCTGATTCGCGCGTCTCGCGAAACCAGTGCCACAGATTTTTATCGGGATGCGTCTTGCGAATCTCCTTGACCGCGCCCCACAACGATAGCGATTCGAGCACCACCGACACACCGAGCACCGCCAACGCGACGAACGCATATTGCAACGGCTCGCGCGCAATCAGTCGATGCACGCCCTCATACACCGAAAACGCACCGCCGACAAAAAACAGCAGCAACGCAACCAGCAGCGAATAGAAGTTGATTTCGCGGCCGCTACCCATCGGATGCAAAGGGCTCACCGGCTTGCGCGCTTCGCGCAGTCCGAATAGCAGCAGCAGTTGATTGCCGCAGTCGGCGGTGGAGTGAATCGCTTCGGCGAACATCGATCCGGAGCCGGTGAACGCCGCCGCGGCGAACTTGCAGACGGCGATGCCGAAGTTGGCCGCGAGTGCGTAGAAAATGGCTTTCGGCGATTCTTCTTTCATCTGCTGGCGGGGGTCGGTGAGTGGGCTGGGTATTTTTGGGTATTGCACGAGCGAAGTGATCGGCAAGTACTCGATATTATGGATGACAACGACACACCCGCTCGCAGGAATCGGACCTGATGTGCCGTCGTGCCGCCAATTCCCCGGGCGTCCCTTGCGCCATTCGCGCGGCTCACGCCCTCTCTAGCGCCGCCATCTCCCGTACGACAACCAGTAACACCGAAAGACTCGCGCCGCCCGTCGCGCGCAGATCGGTCAGCAGACGCGTATAACGCTCGAGCTGTGCCGCGCGTTTGTCGCGCCACGCTTGCACCAGCGAATCGGGCGTCGACGCATCGGTCGCGCCAGCCAATGCGCTCGTGGTCAGCGCGCGCTTGAGCCGTGCGAGTTCGGCGAGCGCCGATGCGCGCGCGAGCATGTCCCAATGCGTCGGCGCCGGCAATGAGGCGGCGCGCTCGCTAATCCAGCTGTAGTTCAGCAGCGTGCCGAGCGCGAAGTAGACGCCCGCGACCTGTTCGAGATTACGCCCGCACGTCGACGCGACTTCGGCGATATCGAGCAGCGCAGCGGACACCTCGCCGCTCGCGATCCGCACCGCGAGATCGCTATCGACACCCGCATCGACGAATACCCGTTGCCGCTCCGACAACGCTTCGAGGTCCGCGCCAGGCAACAGCGCCGGCCATTGTGGCGCGAGACGCTGCGCGGCGTCGCGACAGCGCGCGAGCAGGCCGGTCACGTCGTCGCCGGCCGCGCCCGTTTGCAGATGCCGCAGGAACCACAGCGCCGAACGTTCGACGAGCCGCGCGACCTCCGCGAACATGCGTGCCTGCACGTCGTCGGGAACGCGGTTGTCGAGCGCGTCGATGCTGCGCCAGATCTGATCGAGATCGAACACGTCGCGCGCCATGATGCACGCGCGCACGATGTCGCCGGGCTGTGCATCGGTCTCCTCCATCAGCCGATGCACGAACTCGCAGCCGACGCGATTCACGAGCGCATTGGTCAGATACGTCGCGAGGATTTCACGGCGCAGCGGATGGCGTTGCATCGGTTCGCGGAAACGCTGCCGAAGAGGTTTCGGAAAGTACTCGATCAACATATCGCTGACGAGCGGGTCTTCCGGCATCGACGATTCGAGCAGCGCGTCATAGAGCCACATCTTGCTATAAGCGAGCAGCACCGCGCGCTCGGGTGTCGTCAGTCCCTGCTTCGCGGCCGCGCGCTCGGCGATATCCTCGTCGGTGGGCAGAAACTCGATCACGCGATTGAGCCGCCCCGCCTTCTCCAGATAGCGCATCAGGCGCGCTTCGGCATCGAGCAGCTCCACGCCAAAACGGCCCGCGATCGACAAGGCCTGGGTCTGATAGTAGTTGTCCGTCAGCACGAGCAGACCGACTTCATCGGTCATTTCGGCAAGCAACGCATTGCGCTGCTTCTCCGTCATCTCGCCGTCGGCGACGACGAGGCCCAGCAGAATCTTGATGTTGACCTCGTGATCCGAGCAATCGACACCGGCCGAATTGTCGATCGCATCGGTATTGATGCGGCCACCGCACTGCGCGAACTCGATGCGCCCGAGTTGCGTCAAGCCGAGATTGCCGCCCTCGGCCACGACCTTGCAGCGCAGATCCGCGCCGTTCACGCGGATCGCGTCGTTCGCGCGATCGCCCGCCTGCTGATTGGTCTCGCGGCTCGCCTTCGCATAGGTGCCGATGCCGCCGTTGTAAAGCAGATCGACCGGCGCCTGCAGAATCACGCGCATCAACTCGGCCGGCGAGAGCGCCGCCGCGCTGATCCCGAGCGCCGCCTGCACCGCCGTCGACAGCGGAATCGTCTTCGCGCTGCGCGGGAACACGCCGCCGCCGGCCGAGATCAGCGACGGATCGTAATCGGCCCAGCTCGAACGGTCGAGCATGAAGAGCCGCGCGCGCTCCGCCATGCTCGCCGCGGGATCGGGATTCGGATCGAGAAAGATATGGCGGTGATCGAACGCGGCGAGCAGCTTGATATGCGGCGACAGCAGCATGCCGTTGCCGAACACGTCGCCCGACATGTCGCCGACACCGACCACCGTGAAGTCCTCGCTCTGCGTGTCGACGCCCATTTCGCGGAAGTGCCGCTTGACCGACTCCCACGCGCCGCGCGCGGTGATGCCCATCTTCTTGTGGTCATAGCCGACCGAGCCGCCCGACGCGAACGCGTCGTCGAGCCAGAAACCGTATTCCTGCGAGATCGCATTCGCGTAGTCGGAAAACGTGGCCGTGCCCTTGTCGGCGGCGACGACCAGATACGGGTCGTCGGGATCGTGGCGCACCACGTCAGGCGGTGGCACGACCTCGGTGCTCGCCAGATTGTCGGTCACGTCGAGCAAGCCGCGCAGGAAGGTCTGATAGCAAGCGACGCCTTCGCGCATCCACGCATCGCGCTCGCTCTGCGGCGGCGGATTCTTGACGACGAAGCCGCCCTTCGAGCCGACCGGCACGATCACCACGTTCTTCACCATCTGCGCCTTCATCAGGCCGAGCACTTCCGTGCGGAAATCCTCGCGCCGATCAGACCAGCGCAGGCCGCCGCGCGCGACGCGCCCGCCTCGCAGATGGACGCCCTCGACGCGCGGCGAATAGACCCAGATCTCGAACATCGGTTTCGGCTCGGGCAAACCGGGCACCTGGGCGGGATCGAACTTGAACGACAGATACGGCTTCGGTTGGCCCAGAGCGTCATGGCGGTAGTAGTTGGTGCGCTTGGTGGCCTTGATCACGCCGAGGAACTGCCGCAGGATGCGGTCTTCGTCGAGATTAGGCACCTGGTCGAGCGCGCTGTCGATCGTCTCCAGACAAGCGTTGACGCGGGCCTCGCGTACCGCGCCGAGCGCCGGATCGAAGCGCGCGATGAACAGGTCGACCAGCATGCGCGCAATCGCCGGATTGCCGGTCACCGCGCGTTCGATATACGCGTCGCTGAACGTCGAACCGACTTGCCGCAAATACTTCGCGTACGCGCGCAGAATCGTCACCTCGCGTGCATTGAGCTGCGCGCGCAGCACGAGGCGGTTGAAGTCGTCGCTTTCGATCGTACCGGTCCACACCTGCTCGAACGCCTGTTCGAACAGATCCTTGACCCGCTCGATGTCGAACTCGGTATCGTCAGCGAGTTCGAGGCCGAAGTCATGGATCCACGCGGGCATCGCACCGGGCGCCTCGATCAGATAAGGCCGCTCTTCGTCGACGCGCACGCCCAGATGTTCGAGCATCGGCAAGCTGCGCGACAGTGCGATCGGCAGGCCCGCGCGATACACCTTGAAACGGAACGCGCGCGGTCCGGATTCGATCGGCCTGTATAGGTTCATCGCGAGCCGCTCGCTGCCCTGCACGCGCTCGATCAGTTCGATATCGCGCACGGCCGTGCGCGCCGGATAGTCGTCGCGATAGCCGGCCGGGAACGAATCGGCGTAGTGCTGCAGCAAACGGTTGCCCTGCTCTTCTCCGTACGCGTCGAGCAATGCGTCGGCCAGATCGTCCTGCCAGCGTCGCGCGACCTGCACGAGGCGCGCTTCGAGCTCGCGCGTGTCGACGCTTGGCATGCCGCCCGCTTTGGCATGGACGACGAAATGAATTCGCGCGAGCGTCGACTCCGACAGCAGCGGCGTGAATTCGACGTTCTCACCATTGAATGCGTCGGCGAGCAGGTTCGCGATGCGCTGCCGCAGATCGGTGTTGTACTTGTCGCGCGACACGAACACGAGGCACGATACGAAGCGATCGAAGCGATCGCGCCGCACGAACAACCGCGTGCGCTGATGCTCCTGCAAACGCAGCACGCCGAGGGCGGTGTCGTACAACTGGTCCTCGTCGGCCTGGAACAATTCGTCGCGCGGATAGGTCTCGAGCACCGTCACCAGCGATTTCGCCAGATGACCTTTCGGCAGGAATGCGGCGCGTCTGACGATATTTGCGCATTTGCGCCTCACGATCGGAATCTCCGCGGACGACACGAAATAAGCGGTGGACGTATACAGGCCGATGAAGCGCCGCTCGCCCGTCACCTTGCCATCGGCGCCGCTCAGCTTGATGCCGACATAGTCGAGATAGCCGGGCCGGTGCACCGTGGCGCGCGAATTGGCCTTAGTCAGAAAGATCGGCGACGACCCGGAGATGATCTCGGCGGCCGCCGGCGGCAACGGCGTGACTTCCGCCGCGCCGCCCGGCTGCTGCGCATCGCGCAGAATGCCGAGACCGGAGCCCGCGACCGCCCGCAAACCGTAGCCGCCGTCGTGCTGCACCAGTTCGTAATCACGGTGGCCGAGGAACGTGAAATGATCGGCGACCATCCATTCGACGAACGCGCGCGCTTCGACGCCCTCGGGACCGCTTTCGCGCGCCTTCATATCTTGAATGGTCTGCTTCGCGCGTTCGATGATCTTCGGCCAATCCTCGACCGCCGCGCGCACGTCGCCGAGCACGCGCGCGATGTCGTCGCGCAACGCGTCGAGTTTTGCGGCATCGCCACAACGATCGACCTCGAAATGGATGCACGAGGTCAGATGCGAGCGCGTATCGCCGGCTTCTTCGGCACCTTGGCTCACGCGCGCGATGCTGCCGTCCGGCGCGCGCCAGATCCGAAATACCGGATGGACGACCGAATGCAGCGCGAGCCGATGCCGGTTGACCGTCATCGAGACCGAATCGACGAGGAACGGCATGTCGTCGTTGACGATTTCGATCACCGTGTGATCGGAATGCCAGCCATGCTGTTCGAGGATCGGGTTATACACGCGCAGCCGCTGCTCGCCCGGCACGAAGCGCTGCGCGGTCTGCCAGTGGGCCAGCGCCGCGCCGTACAGATCGGCGATCGAGCGGCTTTGCAGATCGCCCGCGTCGACGAAATCGTAGTAATGCCGCAGGAAGAGTTCGACGATATTGAAGGTCGGCTCCGGCAACCGCCCTCGTGCAAATTCGACAACATCGTTCAGCAGGTGTGTGACGGCCTCTTCGTTCTTTGCTTGCATGATCGACTCCCCTGGCTGGCGGCAATGGTGAGTATCGCGTGATTCGCAGGCAACGTCTGACTTGGAATTATGCGCCTGCCGTACGCGATACGGCCGTTTCGCGCAGTCAGGTAATACCCGCTGACCGGGCATCGCTGCGGCGCGGCAACGCCGTGCGGCTCAACGCGCGGGCTTTACGGGCGCCGGTGCCGGCGCGGCCGCATCGCTATCCTCGGCGCGCTGGGTGAGCCACGCGCGAATCTGCGCGGCCGTCCACGCGGGATCGTCATGGGGTAGATCGTGGCCAGCCCACGGATGCTTGCGATGCGGCGCGCCCCACGCCGCCGCGAGCTTCGCCGAACAGACCGGGTTGACGAGCCCATCGGCTTCCGACGACAGAATCAGCAGTGCACACTCCGGCGCGGCGGGCGCCGCGCTAAAGCATGCGGCCGCCCACAATTGCCGTAGCGCATTCGCGCGGCTCACCGGCGCGCTGCGGCGAATCGCGGTCCAGGCAGTGAGATCCGCGCCCAAGGTGTGGAGGTTATTGCACGTGAGTCGATGGATGCCGCTCTCGGCATCGGCGGCATCGCTCCAATGCGCCGCGACGCCGAGCAGACCAGGCCACGCCGACGGCCGCAGCCGCTCGTGCATGCGGCTGAATGGCCGCATGCTCGTATTGATCAGCGCGAGCCGTTCGATCTCGCCGGGATGACGCTGTGCCCAGTGGGTCGCGACCATGCCGCCGAGCGACATCGCGAGCACGTTGTAGGGGCCCGGCACACCCGTTTCGAGCGCTGCCTGCCGCACGAATGCGACCATGCCCGCGACGCTCGCGGGCGCGCGCCGCCCCACGTATTCACCGTTGCCAGGCAGATCGAGCAGCAGCAAACGCAAGCCGGTCGTGCTCGTTGCGGCTGGGGTTGCATCGCGCAAGCTATCGCCCGAAATTTGACCCAGGGTTTCGCGCAACGCCGCCGGCAAGCGCCCCCAATGCCGCGTTTCCCGCGTCAGTCCGCGCAGCAGAATCCACGTGCTCATACGCGATCCGGCCCGTACCAGTGATCCAGCGCGCTTCGCAGCAACTGCTCGCGACGGTTGCCTTGCGGCAGCCAGCGCTGCGCCGAAAACGCCGCGCGCGCGAGGAAGTCGAACAGGTTTGCATGGCGCCGCAGCACGCGCGCGGTGCGATGCTCCATGACCGGATTGAACATGCCCTGCCGCGAAAACAACTGCCGCGGATTTTTCTTGATCCACAGCCACGAGCCGAGTTCGAGCGTCATCGGCAGAAAGACGTTCGGCGCCGGCGTGCGGTCATACGCGTAGTCCCACAGATCGCCGTGCAGCAGATACTGATGGCTTTGCGGCTCGAACGTGTAGCCGTGATGCGGATGCGCGTGTTCGAACATGCTCTTCAACACGTACATTTCGGGCAGATGCGGCATCTGCCGGCGGGTTCGGGCGTACGGAAACCAGATGCTGTCGCTCCAGCCGTAGCCGGAATGGCAATCGAGCGCGATGCTCAGCGGCCGCGCGGCGAGTTGCGTTTCGACTACTTGCAGCAGCGCGGCCGCCTCGACCTCCATCGGCTCGCCCGCGCGGCCGCGATACCAGGGCAACCACGCGCCGACGCGCTGGCCGCCCGCCAGCAGCGGCACGCGCGCGTCGGCGTCTTGCGGTGCGTTGCGCATCAGGTCGACGCCGCGCGGATTCGCGCGCGTCGCTGCCCACATGCCGCCGGGATTCGCGATCGGTAAAAAGATCAGCCGGATGGACTGCAATTGCCGCACCAGCAATTCGTCCCATTCGAGCCGAGCGAGCAGCGCGCGCATATGGTCGAGGACGAGTTGCGAGCCGATTCGCTCGAGCCCGTGAATCCCGCCGAAAAAGCCAATGGCTGGCGCGAGCGGATCGGATGAACCGATGCTCGCGGTGTAGATGGAAAAGCGCCGGCCGCGTACCTCGGTCTCGCAGACCGCGCGGATTTCGAAGCTCGCCCTGCCTTGGTCGAGTATCGACTTGAGATCTTCATATTCGGCAAAACTGTCCGGAAGAAAGCTCAAAGGAGTCGGCATGACGGCGTGACCGGAGTGTCGGGATTATTAAGGACGGCCGGAAAACCCGCACTATAGCCTGGCTGTGTGTCAGCACGCGCGAGCGCGCACGTGTGTACGCGAATCGTGTCATCCGTATGTCACTTTCCGTTCGAATCATTGACTTCGCTCTGACTTCGTTTTGCCATCCTGACGACACATGACACAGCGGAAAACGCGACGCACAAAGATGTAATCGTCTAGACGTTGCGATGCCTTCACTCAACCGTCACAGTCGCTTCCTAGAATGGGCCCACACCTGCCGGCAGTGGCCGGATGCAAGAGGGAATACAGATGGAAGCGATCCGTGAAGCTATTCGAATCGAACGTTTGAGCAAGACGTTCGGTAACGGCCGCAAAGTGCTCGACGAAATCGATCTGCGCGTCGCGCCCGGTGAAATGGTCGCGCTGATCGGCGCGTCGGGCTCGGGAAAATCGACGTTGCTGCGGCATATCGCGGGCTTTACCGCGTCGGACGCGCAGCCGTCGCAAATCGAGATTCTCGGCCGGCCGATCCAGCAGAACGGCCGCATCGTGCGCGAGGTGCGCAGCATTCGCCGCGACATCGGCTTCGTGTTCCAGCAGTTCAATCTGGTGAACCGACTGTCGGTCGAAACCAACGTGCTGATCGGCGCGCTCGCGCGCCTGCCGTGGTGGCGACGTCTCTCCGGCCGCTTCCCGCGCGAGGAACACGCGCTGTCGCGGGCCGCGCTGCACGAGGTCGGGATCGGCGAACATGCGCGCGAGCGGGCCGCGAACCTGTCGGGCGGTCAACAGCAACGTGCCGCGCTCGCACGGGCGCTCGTGCAACGTGCGCAAATCGTGCTCGCCGACGAGCCGATCGCCTCGCTCGATCCCGAGTCGTCGCGCCGCGTGATGGAAATGCTGCAAGCGCTGAACGTCGAGCACCGGATCACAGTGCTGGTGTCGCTGCATCAGGTCGACGTCGCGATGCAGTACTGCCCGCGCACGGTCGCGCTGCGTCACGGCAAGGTGGTCTACGACGGCCCTTCCGGTGCGCTGACACCGGCGCTGCTAAAGAAACTCTACGGCGGCGATGCGCGAGAACTGCTCGACGACGCGACGCACGATCCAGACGAAACTCACGACGCGCCTGACGCCCCCGACACCGCCGCCGCGCCCACGCGGCCGGACAGCGGCCCCGCCGCCGCGCGCTACGCGTTCGCGTTGAACGCCGCGCCGTCGAACTGAACCGCGCACGCTGTCGTGCGCTTTTGATTCTCTCCGTCCACTCCACCGGATCTCAACCGATGAAATTCCTGCGCTCCCTGATCACGCTCGCGGCCGGCGCTGCCGCTTTCGCCTGCATCGCCGCGGCCCACGCCGAGGACGTCAACCTCGGGATCATCTCGACCGATTCGTCGGCGGTGCTCAAGCAACGCTGGGAACCGCTGATCGATGACATGAAGAAACAGACCGGCCTGAACGTGAAGGCATTCTTCGCGACCGATTACGCGGGCATCATCGAAGGCATGCGCTTCAACAAGGTGCAGGTCGGCTATTTCGGCAACGCGTCGGCGATCGAAGCCGTCGATCGTTCGGGTGGCGAAGTATTCGCGAAAGCGCAGCACGCGAACGGCGACAGCGGCTACTACTCGCTGCTGATCACCAACGTGAACAGCCGCTTCAAGACGCTCGACGACGTGTTCAAGGACACGAAGAGCGTGACGCTCGGTTTCGGCGATCCGAACTCGACGTCGGGCACGCTGGTGCCTGGATACTACCTGTTCGCGAAGCACAACGCGCCGGTCAACACGTCGTTCAAGAGCGTGCTGCCGTCGAGCCACGAAGCGAATCTGCTGGCCGTCGTCAACAACAAGATCGACATCGCGACCAACAACAGCATGATGATGGAAACGCTCAAGCGCGAGCATCCGGACAAGTTCGCGCAGGTGCGCGTGCTGTGGACCTCGCCGCTGATTCCTTCGGACCCGCTCGTGTGGCGCAAGGATCTGCCGCAAGCGACGAAGGACAAGCTGCGCAAGTTCTTCCTGAACTACGCGAAAACCGATTTGCACGAAAAAGCGGTGATGGCCGGCATCACCGAGTACAGCGGCTTCGAGGCATCGTCGGATCGGCAACTGCTGCCGATTCGCGAGATCGTGCTGTTCCAGCAGAAGCAGAAGATCGAGAACGATGCACATCTGTCCGATAGCGACCGCAAGACGCAATTGGCCGCCCTCGACGCGAAGCTGAGCGCGCTCAGCAACGCACAGTCGAAGCAATGAACACGGCCGATCTGATCACGTCGCCGGCGCGCGCTAGCGAAGCGCAGGCGGTGCAGGCGGCGCAGGCGAAAGATCGTGCCGGCAAGCGAAGCTGGTGGTCGTTGCTCGGCTGGATCGCGGTGCTCGCCGTGCTCGGCGGCGCGTGGCACGGCGCCGACATGCGTCCGCTCGATCTGCTCAGCGACTCCGCCAACATGGGCCAGTTCGCGGCGGACTTCTTCCCGCCCGACTTCACCGAGTGGCGCAGCTACGTACAGGAGATGTACGTGACATTGGCGGTCGCCATCTGGGGTACCGCGCTCTCGCTCGTCTGCGCGGTTCCATTTGGCCTGATGTCGGCGAACAATCTCGCGCCGCAGTGGGTCGTGCAGCCGATGCGCCGCCTGATGGACGCGTGCCGCGCGATCAACGAAATGGTCTTCGCGATGCTGTTCATCGTCGCGGTCGGCCTCGGGCCGTTCGCCGGCGTGCTCGCGCTGTGGGTACATACGACGGGCGTGCTCGCCAAACTGTTCGCAGAAGCGGTCGAGGCGATCGATCCGCGCCCGGCCGAAGGCGTGCGCGCAACCGGCGCGACGCGCCTCGACGAAATCGTCTATGCGGTGCTGCCGCAAGTGCTGCCGCTGTGGATCTCGTACGCGCTGTATCGCTTCGAGTCGAACGTGCGCTCGGCGATGGTGGTCGGCATGGTCGGCGCGGGCGGCATCGGCGTCGTGCTGTACGAAGCGATCCGCTCGTTCAACTATGCGCAGACGGCCGCGGTGATGATCATGGTGATCGTCGTCGTGACGGTGATCGATCTCGGCTCGGCGTGGCTGCGTGAACGGGTGATCTGAGGACGGCGCGCGCCGCGCGCGGGGCACTGAGCGGCCGGATTCAAAACGCCATTCCGGCCTTGTTGCTGCCGCTGCCGGCGCTGGCCGCGTGGCCGTATATCGTTGCGTCGGCAGTGCTCGAATGGGGCTATCTGCTCGCGCTGATTCGCGCGTACAGACGCGGCGATTTCGGTCAGGTCTATCCGATTGCGCGCGGTCTTTCGCCGATGCTCGTGTTCATCGGGGCCGCTCGTCAGATTCGACGGCATCGCGTTGCTGCACTTCGGAAGTGACGTTAGTTGCACATGCTGCAATCAACGCGTGTAATTCACCACCGGCACGGAATACGAAGTCGGCGCGAAATCGGTGCGGCCACTGCGCTGCGACGAACCATTCGCCGGCGCACCGTAGCCGCTGTTCTGCGCAGCCTGGTTTTGCGCCGCGACCTTTGCTTCGGCTGCCTGAATATTGGCCGGATAGTCGATCACGTTCGCGTTGGACGGGTCGTAACCGGCCTTTTCGAGCTGGCTCAGTTCGGCGCGCACCTGCGCGCGCGAGATCGGCTGATTGGCCTGGTTCGACTGGGCAAACGCCGCGAGCGGAGCGGCAATGAGAGCGGCGATAACCCCTGCTTCGATCAGCGACCTGATGGACTTCATGATTTCCAGCCTCCAGAAATGGCTTCATGCGATTGCCGCGGAGCCTTGCGTGACCGATAAGCCATCCGCAGCGTTGACGCCAGTTTAGGAGCCGGTCAGGCCACGTAGTAAGCCCTGAACCATGAATTCACTTTTGCTGTAACGATCACAATTCGTGGCGACCACGTTCCAGCGCAGCCTCATCGCGATGAACTACACTGATGACGCCCAACGACGCGCCGCAGCCATCGCATTCGATCGAGGAGATAGACGCTCATGTCGCATCCCGTTACCCTGCCGTCTTACCGCGACAGCGTGCGCGCCGAATGGGTCGATTACAACGGTCACATGCGCGACGCGTTCTACCTGCTGATCTTCAGTCTCGCGGCCGACGGGCTGATCGATCTGATCGGCCTGCCCGATGTTGTGCGCAAAGAGCGGCATCGATCGATCTACACGCTCGAAGCGCATCTCAACTATCTGCATGAAATCAAACAAGGCACGCAGGTGCGTGTCGACATGCGCGTGCTCGGCTGCGACGCGAAACGTATTCACGTGTACTTCGAAATGTTTGCGCTGGACACGACGCAAAGCCAACGCAGCGGCCCCGTCGCCGCGGCCGAGCAGATGCTGCTGCACGTCGATACCAGCGGACCGCGCGGCATTGCTTTCGATCCGGACGTCGAAGCGCGTGTACACGAACTCGCGCAAGCCCATGCGGCATTGCCGCCGGCGCGTTTCGCGGGACGTGTGATCGCTTTGCGATGCGCAGCGCAAACGGGACACACTACTCAAACGGAGTGACCATGCTAGAGCCGGAAATCGCCGCCTTTATCGAACGAGCGAGCGCGCTCTATCCATCGCATCACGCGGCGATGACGCCGCGCGAGCAGCGCGAGCTGTATGACCGCTACGCCGCGACGTTGACGCCGCCACTGCCCAGCGAACTCACCACACGGGACGCAAGCTTTCGCACCGACGCGGGCCATGCGATCCCGCTACGGCTCTACCGGCATCCAGCGAAGGCAAGCGAACACGGCACGATCCGCGGCACGGTGCTGTATTTTCATGGCGGCGGCTTCGTGCTCGGCTCGCTGAACAGTCATCAGATGGTGACGGCGCGCCTCGCCGCCGACACCGGCCTCGACGTCATCGCGGTCGACTACCGGCTCGCGCCTGAGCATCGCGCGCCGGCCGTGCACGACGACTGCCTCGAGATCACGCGTGCCGCGTTGAACCACCGCCTGCCGTTCGACGTGCCAGAGCGCGTCGCATTGCAACTCGCGGGCGATAGCGCCGGCGGCACGCTCGCGGCAAGCGTCGCGCTACGCCTGCGTGACGAATGTGCGAGCGGGGTGCGCGGCATCGCGCTTGTCTATCCGATGCTCGGCACCGAGCCGCAATTGCCCGCGCGCGACACCGAGTCCGATGCGCCGATGCTGACGCTCGCGGACGTGCATAAGTTTCGCAACGCGTACTGGGGAACAAGCGGGGGAACAAGCGGGGGAACAAGCGGAGGAAACAGCGGGGAAAAGACCGGGGAAAGAGGCGAAGAAAACGCCGACCCCACGCCCGGCCCCGCATGGACGATCCCGCTCGCCGCAACCCGCTTCGACGGATTGCCGCCGACGCTGGCCATCGGCGCCGAGCACGACCCCCTACGCGACGACGCGCGGGTGTTCGTCGAGCGGATTCGCGAAGCTGGTGGAGATGCCCGGCTGCTGATCGGCACGGGGCTCGTGCATGGATGCTGGCGCGCGCTTGAAACGAGCCCCGGCGTGCAGGCCATGCACAGGGCTGTATGCGAATTTCTCCGCGAACACGCACGCCATTAGCGCGGCGATATGCACCGCCGCGCCCGGCGCGTTATCGCGGCTCAGCGATTGCGGTTGCCGCGCCACTGCGCGAACGTGACGAGATCGAGGCCGACCTCGGCCGGCTCTATGCGGGTCCAGCCGAAGAACGCGTCGTCCCAACCAGGAATGCTTTGGGGCGTCAGCGACCGGAACTTCATGCCGGAACGATATGCGAGGTCCGGCCAGAACAGCGGCATCACCTCGCGCGTGGCGAGCTGGCGCAGCAGATCGGACGGGCCACCCTCGTCGGCGACGATCTCGCCCTGCGAGATCCAGTCGTTCTCGGCCCACGCGACGAACACGCTCGGATTGCCGGCGGCGTCGAACATCAGGATCACGTTCTGCTCGGGCCGCCAGTAATACTCGACGATGCCCCGAGCGGCCACCACTTCGTCGATCACCTTGCGCGTGCGCGGATCGCAGTAGGTCATGCCGTTTTCGCCGAGCGCGAGCCAGCCCGACTCCGCGCAATGGCGGCTTTTGGCGTCCTTCAGGAAGTGCGTCAGGCGATTGGCCGAATCCGCGTCGGTCTTGCGCAGGTACAGGTCGACGATGCCGGCGTTGAACGCCTTCACCGCGACGGTTTCATCGGCGACGCCGGTGAGCAAAACCTTCGCGCAACGCAGGTGCGAGATCGACGACAGAAACTCGACGCCGCCGATGCCCGGCATGTCGTAGTCGACGACGACCGCCGCCACTTCCTCGAAGCGCGACGGCTGCGCGACAATGTCGCGCTCGGCCGAGGTCTCGACGAAACGCTCGACTCCCGGTTCGCTCAGACACGCCGACGCCGCCGCGAATTCGAGCGAATTCTCGCGTGCGTGCTGGCGGATATAGCTGAGGGCCGCTTGCGGACGCGTGAAAAACAGGTTCGTGTAGGTGCCCGGGAAGAAACGGCGGAGCGCGTCGAGGTAGCTGTCGTTGTCGTCGACGAAAACCACTGTGGACGGGTAAAAAACGGGAGGTCGAATAAAGTTGTTCATATCTTCACGTGTTTCTCACGCCGCCGCGAATGCCCCCGACCGACCGGTCGGTCGATCTGGCGTTTCGCCAAGCGACTGCCCAAGGAATGCCGGGCGATGCCTCGCCCGCGGGTCCGCATGATCAATGGGTTCTTGTCGCTACTACCGGTCACCGCCTGCCGTCGCTGTTCGCGCCGCTATCGACGCTGGTCGCGCGTCTCGGGTGGCGCAGCCTGGCGCGGGCCTGCCGGCATGTGCGCAGCGAGCCAGTCGCTGCAAGTCGCTTTCACACGCCGCATAATCGAACCGTGGCTGCCGGTCGTCTGCAATGGTTCGTATAGTACAGGCTCCGCGCATTGGCGGCACAACTTAAATCGCATTCCTGCAGGCGCCGGCCGCGCAAATGCGGGGGACTAATTGGTCGAAAAAGAAAATCGCGGCACGCGGAAAAATGTCCGCTTCCGTCGTTCCAGCGAATCGCTTTAGCGGCACGCGCGCGCCGTTCGTGCCAGGTCCGTTCGGACATCAATCATCATGACGCACCGCAATATGCCAACAAGAAGCGTCGATGGCGAAATGGTCGTTTATCATCAGTCAATCGCAGTTGTTTAATGGTTGTTGCTTAGATATGACGAATACCGGCAAGATGATGATAGTCGGGCTGCTCGTGGTCGATGCGGGCGTCGCCGGTTATCTGCTTTACCCCAGGGACGATCAGGCGCCGGCCGTGACCGGCGCGGTGACCCGCAGCGTCACCGGCGCGGGGGAATCGGAACCGCAGACCGATGCGACGCGTGCCGCTGGCGCCAGCGTGAGGCCTGCGCAACCCGTGAGCCCGCCCGCGCCGCAATCGGCGCTGCCGCAGATGGAGTCGGCCACTCCGGCTCCGGGAGCCGCTCAGGCACCTGCTGCGGCACCTGCTGCGGCGCCCGCCCCCGCCCCGTCCCTGCCCGCCACAGCGGCCGCGCCCGTGCCGAGCGTCACGCTCCAGTCGAGTCAGACCGCGAGCGGCCGCATCGATAACGCAGCGCCGGCCGCAGGCGCGCACGCCCCCTCGAAGTCGCAGTCGTACGCCCAGCAAAAAGCTCAACCGAGGCCGCAGTACGGGCCGCGCATCGACCAGACCCAGGCCCGCCGGCGCGACGACACGCACCCGAATGGCGCCAATCCGGTCGCCGCAATGCTGACGGACCAACTGGTCAAGGAATCGGCGAAACCCGACCCGTCGCTGCCGATGCCGTCCGGCGTCACCGTGCCGTTGCAGTCTGACAATCCCCCGGGGGCTGGCGCGGGTAGCGGCCGCGGCACGAACCCGGTCGCGTCGGCGATGACCGATCGGCTGGTCCGCGAATCGTCGAAGGTGGGACCGACGCAGCCCGCCTCGGAGCCGCCGATCATCAAACCCTGAGCGACGCGGGGCTCACGGCCGCGACGCCACCTCGTCGAGGTGCGCGAGCAGATCGGCCGGATCGTCGTAGACGCGCAATGCCCCCGCGCGCTCCAGTTCCTCGGTGCCATAGCCACCCGACAGCAGGCCGACACCGAGCGAGCGGCAGCGGCGGGCCGCAAGCATGTCCCAGATGCTGTCGCCGACCACGACCGTGTGCTCGATCGACACGCCGAGTCGCTCGGCCGCGGCGAGGAAGAGGTCGGGATCGGGCTTCGCGTATTTGACGTCGTCGCGCGTGACGACGACCGCCTTTGCCGGATCGACGCCGAGCGCCGCCAGATTCAGCGCGGCGGTTTCCATCCGCCCGCTCGTCGCGACGGCCCACGGCGTGCCGGCCTGTGTCAGCGCGTCGAGCAGTTCGCGCGCGCCCGGCAGCGGACAGACCTGGGCGCGCATCCGCTGATAGGCGGCCGCATGCGCGTGCCGCAGCCGTTCGGCGCGTTCGACGCTGATCTCGCCGTGTGTCTCACGCAGCAACTGGTCCGTGAACAGCCCACCGCTCATGCCGATCTTGCGATGGATACGCCAGACGGACAGCGGGATACCTTCGCTGTCGAGCGCCTCTTTCCACGCCAACACGTGCTGATAGACGCTGTCGACGAGCGTGCCGTCTAGGTCGAAAAGAAAGGATGTCTGGATACGCATGCTGGCCTCCGGTGATGATGGGTCCAGTCACTATGCCATGTGTCGATGAAACGGCCAGGGCGGCTCGTCGCCCCTGACGACGCTCACGGCCTCTACACGATGTGCGCAAGCGTCTCCGGCGCGTACACCTTCACGCATGGCGCCTATAACGGCTCGTCACCGGCATGGAACAGCGCGATGCTGCAAACCGACTACGCGCTCAGCAAGCGCACCGACTTCTACCTCGAAGGCGTGTACCAGAACGCGCACGGCGCGCCGGCCGATTCGGTGTTGTCGCACGCGACGCCGCGCCCGGCCGGCTTCAACAGCTGGCGCCCAAGCGCTTTCTCGAGCTCGCGCACCTGCGCGCTGATCGTCTGCACGGCCATGTCGAGCCGCCCGGCCGCGCGCGCAAAGGCGCCCTCCTTCACGACGATCCAGAAGTAGTACAGATGACGATAGTTGAGAATGCTGATCCGATACTTCGAAAAAACCGAAACGTCGTTCAGGTTATCACTGGTTCATTCGAACCGCGAACAGGCCCATGATGGCTGTTCCGTCGCTCGCGGCGCACTCGATTCCGCCACCTCATGGACTCCCTGTTCGCACTCGTTGCCGATCCCGCCGCGTGGGCCGCGCTCGTCACGCTGATCGTGATGGAGGTCGTGCTCGGCATCGATAACCTGATCTTCATTTCGATCCTCAGCAACCGCTTGCCGGAAGCGCAACGCGCGCGCACGCAGCGCATCGGGCTGCTGCTCGCGCTGGTGATGCGGCTGCTTCTGCTCAGCACCATCGCGTGGATCACGAAGCTGACCGCGGTCGCGTTTACGCTGTTCGATCATGGCTTTTCGTGGCGCGATCTGATCCTCGTCGGCGGCGGCCTGTTCCTCATGTGGAAGGCGACCACCGAAATCCGTCAGCACATGATCCCCGATGACGAAGTCGCCGCGAAAACCAGCTCGACCGTGCAGTTGACCGTGGCGGCGGCGATCGGCCAGATCATCCTGCTCGACCTCGTGTTTTCCGTCGACAGCATCATTACCGCGGTCGGCATGACCGAGCACCTGCCGATCATGTTCGTCGCGGTGATCGTGTCGATCATGGTGATGCTGTTCGCGGCGCAGCCGCTCGCGCGCTTCATCGATCGCAATCCGACCATCGTGATGCTGGCGCTGAGCTTCCTGCTCGTGATCGGCATGACACTGATCGCCGATGGTTTCGGCTCGCACGTTCCGAAGGCGTATATCTATGCGGCGATGGCGTTTTCCGCGTTCGTCGAGGCGATGAACATGCTCGCGCGGCGCGCGAAAACGAAACGTCTGGCAAGCAGCGAGGAGTGATGCTGCGATGAAATGCCCAGTCTGCAAAACGACCGATCTGCTGATGACCGAGCGCCGCTCGATCGAAATCGATTACTGTCCGGACTGCCGAGGCGTATGGCTCGATCGCGGCGAACTGGACAAGTTGATTGCGCAGGATGACGACGACGGCTCGCGGCGCGGCGAGCGTGCCCTGGAAAGCGAGCGGCAGCATTACGAGGAGCGTCGCGATGAACATCGCGGGTATAAAAAGAAGCGCTCAATTTTCGATGTGTTCGACTTCGACTGAACGCTTCGGCGGCTTGGCGCACGCAAATTCCAGCTGCCGTTAGCGCATCAGCGCGCCTTCTTGCGAACGCCCTTGCCGGTCGTCGCGGCGCGCGGCGCTTCCTTCTCGACCGGTGCGCCGCCGTTCATCTGCTCGAGCCACGACAGCGTATCGACATACGACAGAAACTGCTTCAGATATTCCGGCGACAGCTCGCGCATCAACGACAGCGCGCGATGCACGAGGCTGCTCGAATTGAGCGGCCCCGCGTTGCCTGGCACCTGCGCGAGCGACTGGCGCAACTGCTTTTCGGTGCGGACTTTGGACCAGACTTCGCGGAAGTAGTCGACTGCGGGCAGATCGGGATAGGCGGCGGCGTGCGGAGCATCGGCGCGCGCGTGGTGGCGGGCGAGGCGTTCGATCAGCGCCGCGAGCGTGGCGTCGTTGGCCGCGTTTGCCGCGTTGGCTTCGCCGGACGTGGCTTGCGACGCGCTCTCGTCCGCAGCGGCGCGCTCGACCTCGGCCGTATATTCGGCCAGCAGTCCTGCCAATCGTTGCTCGAGCACTCGTCGCGTCTCGCCGCTGTGCTGTGCCGCGCGCCGCGTAAGCGCGTCGAGCAGATGAAAGCGCACCGGATCGAGCCGCGCCGCGCCGCTCGCGCGCCATGCATCGAGCCTCGCGCGAGCCGCGTGGATCGCGTCGTCAAACACCGGACTTCTCCGCTGCCGCCGCACTCGACGGCCGCGGCACCGGCGCGATTTCGACGCGGCGGTTTTTCGCGCGGCCGGGTTCGTCGGCATTCGAACTGACCGGCTGCTCCGAGCCGAACGCCGCCGCAAACACCGACGACGCCGACACGCCCTCGTCGATCAGCGTGCGCGTGACCGTCAACGCGCGCTGCGCCGACAGCTCCCAGTTATCGGCGAAGCGTCGATTGCCTTCGCGCAGGCGTTGATCGTCGGTGAAGCCGCTGACCATCAGGATCTGATCGCTCGCGCGCAGATACGCGGACAGCGGCCCGGCGAGACTTTTCAGCAGCGCGCGACCCTCGGGCTGCAGCTGGGCGGAGTTCAGCGCGAACAGCACGTTGCCGCTAATGCCGATGCGCCCATTGACGAGCGTCACGCGCCCCGCCGCGAGCGGTCCCGCGAGTGCCTGTTCGAGCGTCTTGCGGCGCTGCGTTTCGGCCTGGCGCTGCTTGACCTCCTGCTCGAGCTTGCTCGACAGTTCGAGCTGCACGCCGATCACGCTGACCAGAATCAGCACGAACGCTCCGACCAGCACCGACATCAGATCGCCGAACGCGGCCCAGATCGGCGCGGAGGTTTCCACGCCGCCGTCGATGTCCTCGCTCATACCGCGTCGGCTCCGGCGGTCGCGCGCTGCGCGGCCAGCAACTGCAGGTCTTCGACGATCTGCTTCTGCGACATCACGCTGAGGTCGACCACGTCACGCGCCTGCGCGACGTAGTAGGCGAGCTGTTCGTCGCTGCGCGCGAGCGATTTGTCGAGCGCTGCTTCGATGCGTTCGAGATGTGCGACGAGCTTGTCGTTCGCTTCGCCAAACGCGTGCACGGCCGCGCCGAATGCTTCGCCGAGGCTCGCGACTTCGACCGCGCTGCCGGTGACCTGCGCGGCGACCGTGCCGAGCTTGCCGGTCTCGTGCTCGAGGTGTTCGGTGAAGCGATTGCCGACGCGTTCGAGCAGACCCGCCGACGTCGAGACCAAGGCATCGACGGCCGTGCGTTGCTCGGTCGACGCGTGGTTGACTGCGTCGAGCAGCGTCTCCAGCGTGGCGAGCAGACGACTGCGCTCTTCGAGCATCGCGGTGTCGCGGACCATGCTGTCCGAGAGCTTCTGGCGCAGCTCCGCGACGACTTCGGCGGCGGCCTTCGGCGCTTCCGACGCCGCTTGCACGAGGCGCTCGATTTCGGCGATCGTCGCGCTGGCATGCGTTTGCGTCTGCGCGGAGATATCGCGTGCGGTTTGCGCGAGTGCGTCGCAGATTTGCTGCTGACGGGTCGCGGTTTGCGAACCCGTTTGCTGCCATTGTTCGTTGAGTTTTGCGGTCATCGCACCGAGCGCTTCGGTCCATGCGGCGAAGCGCTGTTCGTCGCGTGCGGCGAGTTCGGCTTGCAGGTTTGTTGCCGCCTTCGGTGCTTCAGCCGCGGCTTGAACCAGTCGATCGATTTCCGCGATCGTCGCGCTGGCATGCGTTTGCGTCTGCATGGAGATATCGCGCGCCGTTTGCGCAAGCGCGTCGCAGATCTGCTGCTGATGGCTGGCGGCTTGCGCACCGCTCTGCTGCCATTGTTCGCTGAGCTTCGCACCCATCGCGTCGAGCGCCTCGGCCCACGCGCCCAAACGCTGCTCGTCGCGCGAGCTCAGTTCGGTCTGCAAGTTCGCGTGCGAGCTACCGACCGCGCTCAGCAACGCAGCGGCATGCTGCTCGAACGTCGCGGCGGCGCGCGCCAACGCCTGTTCGTTGTTGGCGGCGAGTTTGTCGCCCGCGCTTTGCTGCTGAGCCAACGCGTCGCCCCAGGCCTGCGACATGCCGCTCGCCGTCGCTTCGAGCCGCGCGGACACGCCGTCGAGCAGCGCGACCGAGCGCTGTTCGAACGCTTCGGCAACGCGTTCGACCGAAGCGCGCTGTTGCGCGGCCAACTCGTCGCTCGCCTGCCGATGTCCGGCGAGCGCGCTGTTGCAAATCTCGGCGACGTTCGCGCTGGTCGCCGCGAACCCGCTCGACATGCCGTCGAGCTGGCGCTGCACGGCCTGGGTGACCGCGTCGTGCAACGCAGCGGTTTCGCGCGAGAGGCCGGCCATCGTCGCTTCGACGACCGGTTGCAGGGCCCTGCCGGCGGCCTGCGCGCTGCCGGCCACGCTGTCCTTCAGCGACTGCTCGATCACACCGGCGAGACGCAGATAGGCGGCTTCGGTGCGGCCGTAAAACGCGTCGAGGCTTGCGATCTGCCGCTCGTTCGACGCGGCGCTCTGCTGTTCGAGCGCGCTCATCATCGTCTGCAGACGTTCGACCAGCAGCGGCGTCGCTTCGGCCTGGCATTGCAGCAGCCGGAGGCTTTCTTCGCGCTGATGGCTCTGCGAGTAGACGCGCAAAGTCGTCGCGATCTTGGCGTCGAGCTGTTGCGCCGCTTCGAGCCGCTCGCGGCGGGACAGCGCGGACAGCAGCCCGAGCATCGCGGACGTCGCGACACCCGCGATCGACGTGCCGAACGCGAAGCCCAGCCCCTTGACCGGCGCGGCCAGCGATGCGCGGATCGCCTGCAGGTCGCTCGCGCTCTCCAGCGCAAGGCCGGTGCCGCGCAGCGTCATCACCATGCCGAGCAGCGTGCCGAGCATGCCGAGCAGCACCAGCAGACCGACCAGATACGGCGTCAGCGCGGGTCCCGGCAACGCGACGCGCTCGCCTTCGACGCGCAGCCGCACGCTATTGCGCAGACTCGGATGGACAGCTTCGAGAAACGCGGCGAGGCTCGGCGGTGGTCCGGACAACGCGGCGAGTGCGCCCGTCAGCGTGGCGGTCGCCTGACTATAGCGGCGCAATTCGAGCGCGCCTAGCACGTAGAAGACGCCGATCAGCAGCGTGACGGCGAACGCGAGCGGATTGGAAGCGGCATAGCCGACGGCGATCCAGCACGCCGCGGAGAGCCCCGCGAGAAATACAACGAAATCGATACGATATCTGGACATGGGGTCCCGGTTAGCAGGCGCGAAGAGCCGCGAGCAGCCCTTCGACCGGTTGAAAACGAACCTCCAGCTCGGCCAGCAAAACGCTCTGCATGTCCTTGCGGAAGACGTCGAGCCACGCCTCGGACGCGAGCGGCACGGCAGCGTTGCCGCCATCGGTCGACTTGGCGAGTCGCGTGGCTGCGGTGCTTGCGTTGACGTGAGCCAAGGCTGATTCCAGCTGCGTGGCTGGAGCGCCGGCTCCGACTTCGGCCGACTGCTGTCGCGTGGGATCGGCATCGGCGGCAACTTCGGCCGCCGCTTCCACCTCCGCCAACCTCCGCTTCTCGCCCTCGCGCAAGCGCTCGAAGTGCCCGCCGAGCAACCCGGGCACCGCGCCGAGCAAAGTCCGCTCGCGCTCGCCGAGCGCACGCTCCATCACCGCATCGACGACCGCGAGCCGCGCGAGCGACGGCGCCTGCGTCGCCAGCAGCGCGCGCAGCCGGCCACGCAACGTGCCGATCGCCGTTTCCATCGACTGCTGAAGCGCTAGATAGCGCTGTCGAAACACCGCGTAGTCGGCCTGCGTGTCGACCGCCACGCGCGGCGCCGACATCCGGGCGGACGACGGCGACAAGCCACGCCGCCGTGAGCCGGCGAGCACGCTATCGCTGGCGATTGCGCTCACCAGCGAGCGGCGCACGCGCGTGCACTCTTCCTCTTCCGCACGGCCGAACGCCCGTGCGCCACCAGCGACGGACGGCGGCTTGCCATCCAGCGCCGACGACAACGCGATCGCGTCGGTCCAGCCGAGCCACTGGCTCAGCCGATCCGCCAGCGATTGTCGCGATTCGGCGACGTCGGCCTCGGCGAGACGGGCCAGTAAGCGAACGAGCGCAGGCCCAGTGATGGCGCTGCGCTGAGGGGCTTGGAACATACCACCGGACGCAAAAAAGTCAGCAGTTTACACGCTGCCGCCAGCGAGTCCGGATTCGCTCGCTCGATCGTGCGTCGAAAGACACGGTTTTGCCCGATCGAAGCTGGTATTCGCGCGTTTTTCCCGAGCGCGGTTTTTTGCCAATAGCGAAGCGGACCTATCCCTGTATAAGATGAAAGCTGGCGCCTCGCTGCGCACTGGAACACGGCGGAGCGTCGACAACATACAGAACACAAGCAAGGCGGACAGGGAGCATGAAATTCGATACCGTGGTGCTTGGCGCCGGCATTGTCGGGGTATGCATCGCCGTGCATCTGCAGAAACGCGGCCGCGCGGTCGCGCTGATCGACCGTAAGCAGCCGGGCAACGAAACGTCGTTCGGCAACGCCGGGCTGATCCAGCGCGAAGGCGTCTATCCGTACGCGTTTCCGCGCGGGCTCGGCACCCTGCTGCGCTACGCGCGCAACCAGTCGCCCGACGTGCGCTATCACGCCGACGCGATGCTGCAGGTCGCGCCGTTCCTGTGGCGCTACTGGCGCAACTCGCATCCGGCGAAGCACGCGGAAATCGCGAAGTCGTACGCGACGCTGATTGAGCATTGTGTCAGCGAACATCGCGCGCTTGCCGCGGACGCCGGCGCCAGCCCGCTGCTACGGCCGATCGGCTGGATCAAGGTGTTTCGCCATGCCGCCGCGCGCGACGCCGAAACCATCCTCGCCGAACAGTGGCATCGCGAGTACGGTGTCGAGTTCGAAACGCTTGACGCGCCGCGCCTGCAACAGCTCGAACCCGATCTCGACAAGCGTCTGCAAGGCGGGCTGCACTATCCGCAATCCGATTCGGTCAGCGATCCGAACGCGCTCGTCACCGCATACGCGCGGTACTTCGAAGCGCTCGGCGGACGGTTCTTCATCGGCGATGCCGATACGCTGCGTGAAGGCTGGCAGGTCGAGACGCGGGACGGGGCGATCACGGCCGCGTCGGCGGTGATCGCGCTCGGACCGTGGTCGGATCGCGCGAGCACGCGGCTCGGGTATCGGCTGCCGCTCGCGGTCAAGCGCGGCTATCACATGCACTACGCGCCGCGTCGGACCGCGCGGCTCAACCATCCGATTCTCGACGTCGAACACGGCTATGTGCTCGCGCCGATGGCGCGCGGCATCCGTTTGACCACGGGCGCCGAAATCGCGCGACCCGAGGCGGCCAAGACGCCGGTGCAACTCGACGCGGTCGAGCCGATCGCGCGCACGCTGTTTCCGCTCGGCGAACGTCTGGATGCCGAACCGTGGATGGGACGCCGCCCGTGCACGCCGGACATGATGCCGATCATCGGGCCCGCGACGAAACATCAGGGACTGTGGTTCGCGTTCGGCCATGCGCATCATGGTCTGACGCTCGGACCGGTAACGGGGCGGCTGATCGCCGAGATGATGACCGGCGAGCAGACGCTGGTCGATCCGCGGCCGTTTCGAGTCGAGCGGTTTTAGCCGGATGGTCTGAGGCCCGCTCGAAATCTCCGCCTTCATCGCGCAGTTATCGTCATCTCACGCTAAAGCCACCTCACGGCACGCCCCCAACCAAGCCGCCAGCCGTCGAAACAATCAAAAAACGCCGCGGGCCAACAGCCCGCGGCGTTCTTCATCGAGCCGGACAACCCTCGATCAGGCCGTCACGGCAGCCCGTCGCGGCGACACTGCCGACACCGCGAAGCTCACGACGATATTCGCGACGAGCGCGATCAGGCCGATATACAGCGGGTAGTTCTCGTGGCCGAAATGCATGCCATACACTGGCTTGAGCCCTTGCGAAATCGCGAGGCCCGTGCCGAGCACGATACCGACGAGCCAGCCGAGGAACAGACCCGGCGTGTTCAGACGGCGCGTGTACAGCGTGAACACGATGGCCGGGAAAATCTGCAGAATCCACACGCCGCCGAGCAGTTGCAGATCGATCGCGTACTGCGTCGGCAGGAACACGATGAACAGCAGCGCCCCGAACTTGACGACCAGCGAAACGATCTTCGCATTGGCTGCCTCGGCCTCGGGCGAGATGTTCGGCGACACCAGCGGACGCCACAGATTACGCGTGAACAGATTCGCCGCGCCGATCGACATGATCGCGGCCGGCACCAGCGCGCTGATCGCAATCGCGGCAGCCGCGAAACCGACGAACCACGACGGGAACAGCGTGCCGAACAGGGTCGGCACCACGTCGCTTGCCGACTTCACGTTCACGCCAGCGGCGATCGCCATATAGCCGAGCAGCGCGATCAGGCCGAGCAGCACCGTGTAGGCAGGCAGGAAGATCGCGTTCTTGCGCACCGTCTTTGCCGACGCCGACGACAGCACCGCCGTCATCGTATGCGGATACATGAACGCGGCGAGCGCCGAGCCGAGCGCGAGCGATGCGAACGCCGTGTACTGATTCGGCTTCAGCAGGATACCGGTCGCGCCGCCCTTCGCCTGGAAGTGCGCATCGGCCAGTGCGAACACGTGCCCATAGCCGCCGAGCTTCACCGGAATCAGCCATACCGCCGCGATCACGACGATATAGATCATGATGTCCTTGACGAACGCGATCATCGCCGGCGCGCGCAGGCCGCTTGCATACGTATAGAGCGCGAGGATCACGAACGCGACGATCAACGGCAATTCGCCGCTGACGCCGAGCCCCTTGATCACGACCTGCATGCCCACGAGCTGCAGCGCGATATACGGCATCGTCGCGACGATGCCGGTCAGCGCGATGGCCGCCGGGAACCACTTGCCGCCGTACTCGCCGTGCACGTAGTCGGCCGCGGTAATGTGGTGTTTCGCGTGCGCAACCTTCCACAGCTTCGGCATCACCGCGAACACGAACGGATAAACGATGATCGTGTATGGCAGCGCGAAGAAGCCATACGCGCCCACCGAATAAACGAGCGCGGGCACCGCGATCACCGTATAGGCGGTATAGAAATCGCCGCCGACGAGGAACCACGAAATGACCGTGCCGAACTGCCGTCCGCCGAGACCCCACTCATGCAACTGCGTCAGATCGCCTCGTTTCCAGCGCGCCGCGAAAAAGCCGATCACCGTGACGAGCACGAAGAACGCGATGAAGACCGTCATCGCAACCGGGTTCACAGGATTCAGATCGCTCATTTGAGACCTCGATACACGATGTAAATCAGCAGCGAGGTCAACGGCACCCACAGATACTGATACCAGTAGAAGAACGGAAAGCCCGCGAGCGGCGGATGCATATCGTTATAGAACGGCAGCCACAGCAGCGCGACATATGGGATCAGCAAAATAAGCCAGAGCCATGAACGGCCGGCCGAGGGGGAGGTCTCCACGAACGTCTCCTGAGTATTATCGACAGCGCGCGCGATGGTTCGTGCCCCGACGCGCGGATGCCCGGTTGCCTGAGGTCAGGCGGGAAATCGGGGAACGCCGCATACTCGCCCGCCAGGCCTTGTCCAGCGCGGTATGCGACGGGCATGTAGTATTCGCCTTCGCGCGCTTGCTTACAAGCGCGCAACTACGTAAGCCGTCTACGTAATAATACGTAGCCCGTTGACTGGCTTTTTTCAACGATGAAACTCAAAGCAAAGATTGTGCTGCTCGCGATCGTGCCCTTTCTGGCGGCGATCGCCAGCATCGAGACGGGCGTGCGCCGCGAAGCGACGGCGCTCGCCGAGCGGCAGCACGCGACCACGCAAGCCGCGTACATGGCGAGTAAGGAGATCGAGCTCAAGCACTACGTCGAGCTCGCGACCACCGCGATCGCGCCGCTCTACGAAGCCGGCGGCGACAACGCACGCGACGACGCGCTGCTGCGCACGCGTGCACTCGCGGTGCTCGAAAAGATGAATTTCGGCGAGGACGGCTACTTCTTCGTGTACGACCTGCACGGCCGCACCCTGATGCATCCGCGCGAGCCGGATCTGGTGGGTCGGGATCTGTGGTCGTTGCGCGATAGCCAGGGCACGCCGACGATCCAGCAGCTACTCGCCGCGGCCGCGCGCGGCGGCGGCTATGTGCGCTATCTGTGGCATCGGCCGTCGACCGGCAAGGAGGAGTCGAAACTCGGCTACGTGGTGCCACTCGAACGCTGGGGCTGGATGCTCGGCACCGGCATCTATCTCGACGACGTCGACACGACGCTCGCGCATATCGACGCCCAGGCCGCGGCCAATATCGATCGCACGATGAAGTGGATCGACGCGATCGCGGTGGCGGGCCTCGCGGTCATTGCGCTGTGCGCACTCGTGCTGAACGTGACCGAATATCGCAGCGCCGACGCGAAGCTGAAGCGGCTCGCGCAGCAGGTCGTCGAGTCGCAGGAAAACGAGCGAGCGCGCCTGTCGCGCGAATTGCACGACGGCATCAGCCAGATGATGGTGTCCGTGAAGCTGCTGCTCGAATCGGCGCTCGCGCGGCTCGAACGCGGCGACGCACGCGTGCCCGCCGCCGAGGCCGCCCTGTCCACCGGACTCACGCGGCTCGGCGATACGCTGCGCGAAGTCCGACGCATTTCTCATGCGCTGCGTCCGTCGATGCTCGACGATCTCGGCGTCGCGGCCGCCCTCGAACAACTGACGCGCGAACTCGGCGACGAGTCCGGCATCGCGATCGGCTTCACGCAGATCGCGCACACGCATGCCGCCACGTTGCCCGATACGGTCAACACCGTGCTGTTTCGCATCGCCCAGGAAGCGCTGACGAACATCGTGCGACATGCGCAGGCGTCGAGCGCGGCGCTTGCGCTGGAAGTCTCGCGCGATGCGGTCACGCTGACGATCTCCGACAACGGCCGCGGCTTCGACGTGACCGAAGCATTCGTCGGCGGACGTGAAGGTGTCGGCCTGCGCAACATGCGCGAACGGCTCGAAGCGCTCGGCGGCACGCTGTCGCTGAACTCGCAGCCTGGACACACCGTCGTCGGCGCGCGCGTGCCGCTGCCCACGACGCATGCAACGGTGCCGTCCCTGCAGGAACTCGCATCATGAACGACACGACCTCTCCTTACATCGCGCGTCTGCTGCTCGTCGACGATCATCCGCTCGTGCGCGACGGTCTGCGCGCACGGCTCGAAGCAGTGCGCCACTTCGAAGTGGTCGGTGAAGCGGGCGACGCGCAGGAAGCGCTCGCGCTGGCCGAACGACAGGCGCCGCATCTGGCGCTGATGGATGTCGGCATGAAAAGCGGCATGAACGGCATTGCGTTGGCGGGCCTCTTTCATGAGCGCTTTCCGGCGATTCGTGTGCTGATGCTGTCGATGCACGACAACCTCGAATACGTGACGCAGGCGGTGCGCGCGGGCGCAAGCGGCTACGTTCTGAAGGATTCGCCCGGCGCTCGAAATCATTCAGGCGATCGGCGCGGTACTCGACGGCAAGACGTTCTTTAGCGCGGAGATCGGTACTCGACTGATCCAGGCGTCGGCAACGCAATCCCCGGTCGAACGCTTGACGCCGCGCGAGCGCGACATTCTCGATGCGCTTGCCGAGGGACTGTCGAGCAAGCAGATCGCGCAGCGCAACGATCTGTCGGTGCGAACCGTGGAGACGCATCGGCTCAATCTGAAGCGCAAGCTCGATATCGAAGGACAGGCCGAGTTGATCAAGTTCGCGGTCGAGAACCGGCGCAACAAGCGTTGAGGTTCGCGGGCGCGCGATAATGGGCGGTCCACACCTGGAGCGACCACGACATGAAACGCGTGTTCGAACTGAGTCTTGCCGGTCTGATGATTTGCGTGGCCACGGCTCGCGTTCATGGCGAACCGGCGCGCGTCAATCGAGGCCACGATCCATTCCTGCAGATCTCCAAAGCGATCGCCGATTGCCCAACTCCGCTTGGCCCATTCGAAACCGAAAAGGAATGGCTCGACGATAGCCATTACAGAATAGAACGCGGCAATAGCTGCTGGATCGAAGGCCGTTGCCGTTTGCCGAACGCGTATCTGTACGACGCGGAAATCGCCGAGAGCGTGCAACGGCGTCTCGCGAATCTGAACGTCGCGACGCACTGGCGCGAGCAATCGACGCTATGGCTCACGCTGCAACGCCGCTTTATCTACGTCGAAGGCTGCGTCGCGCCGCGCTTCGACAAGAAGACTTTCCTCACCGAACTCGCCAAAACGGCGGACGTCGAGCGCGTGATCGACAACACGATCACCGATCCTCACGCCGCGCAGTTGCCGTACCGCACCCAGGCGGACCCGGACAAGCCCGTGCTCAATCCGGGCGATTAGCGCGGTAGATGGCGATGTCTTTGCCTCTGCCGTCTACTGCCTGCTATATCGACAAACATCGATAGCAACGCAGAAATCGTTCGTTTGGCCTTTATGACGTCATTGCTAACATCAGCGGCCCTACCTGACGGTCCGCAATAACAATGACAACACTTCGATTTCGCCGTACCAACTTTCGCCCTACTTTGCGTCTCGGCGTGATCGGCGCCGCCGTCGCGAGCCTCGTCACGCTCGCCTCGTGCGGCGAAGACAACCTGCCGAGCGCGTCCGCCGCGTCGAGCGCCGCGCCCGCGTCCACGCCGGTCGTCGCGCAGAAGCGGCCGAACATCCTCTACATCATGGCCGATGACCTCGGCTACTCCGACATCCACGCGTTCGGGGGCGAAATCAACACGCCCAATCTCGATGCGCTGGTGCAAAGCGGTCGCATCCTGACGAATCACCACACGGGCACCGTCTGCGCGATCACGCGTTCGATGCTGATCTCGGGCACCGATCACCATCTGGTCGGCGAGGGCACGATGGGCGTGCCGACCGACGAGCGCAAAGGACTGCCGGGATACGAAGGCTATCTGAACGATCGCGCGCTATCGGTTGCGCAGTTGCTGAAAGACGGCGGCTATCACACGTACATGGCCGGCAAGTGGCACATCGGCTCGGGCATCGTGGGCAGCGCGACGGGCAGCGGGCAGACGCCGGACCAATGGGGCTTCGAGCACAGCTACGCGCTGCTCGGCGGCGCCGCGACCAATCACTTCGCGCACGAACTGGCCGGCTCGAAGAACTACACCGAAGACGGCAAGTACGTGCAACCCGGCCAGCCGGGACAACCCGGCGGCGTGGGCGGCAGCCCGGCGGTGTTCTACTCGACCGACTTCTACACGCAGCGCCTGATCTCCTACATCGATTCGAACAAGGGCGACGGCAAGCCGTTCTTCGCGTACGCGGCCTATACGTCACCGCACTGGCCGCTGCAGGTGCCCGATCCTTATCTGCACAACTACGTCGGCAAATACGATGTCGGTTATGACGCAATCCGCGACGCGCGTATCGCCCGGCAGAAAGCGCTCGGCATCATTGCGCAAGACTTCGTGCCGTTCGGCGGCGCGTCGGAGACGCTGGCCGCGAGCCCAGCCACCGCAAACAACGGCACCGCGAACGCGAAATACGTGAGCGCCGTGCACAGCGCCGTGCAGGGCTACACCGATTACGGCCCCGGCTATGTGGACAAGAAATGGGACAGCCTGTCGCCGGCCGAGAAGAAAGCGCAGGCCCGCTACATGGAAATCTACGCGGGCATGGTGGAGAACCTCGATCACAACATTGGCCTGCTGATCCAGCATCTGAAGGACATCGGCGAATACGACAACACGTTCATCGTGTTCCAGTCGGATAACGGCGCGGAGGGCTGGCCGATCGATTCCGGCGCGGACCCGACCGCCACCGACACGGCGAACGCGGCCGATCCGACCTACTCCCAGCTCGGCACCGACAACGGCAAGCAGAACGCGCAACGTCTGCAATACGGTTTGCGTTGGGCCGAAGTCAGCGCGACGCCATTCCGCTTGACCAAGGGTTATTCGGGCGAAGGCGGCGTGTCCACACCGTTGATCGTGCATTTGCCGGGCCAGACTTCGCAGAAGCCGACGCTGCGTGAATTCACGCACGTGACGGACAACACCGCGACGTTCCTCGCGGTCGCGCACATCGCGCCGCCGACCACGCCCGCACCCGCGCTGATCAACACGCTGACCGGCGTCGATCAGAACAAGGGCAAGGTGGTCTACAACAACCGCTACGTGTATCCGATCACCGGACAATCGCTGCTGCCGCAGCTCGAAGATCAGAGCACGGCGCCGGTGCACAGCGCGTCGTTCGGCGACGAAGCCTATGGCCGCGGTTATCTGCGCAGCGCCGACGGCCGCTGGAAAGCCCTGTGGACCGAACCGCCGCTCGGCCCCGTCGACGGTCACTGGCAGTTGTACGACATGAGCGCCGATCGCGGCGAAACGCAGGACGTGTCGGCGCAGAACCAGTCGATCATCGATGGTCTCGTGCAGCAGTGGAACGACTACATGACCAGCGTCGGCGGCGTCGAACCGTTGCGTCCGCGCGGCTACTACTGAGCACACGATGGCGTTTTCATTCAAGTTCAAAGGCGGCGTGGCGCTGTATGGCGCATACGTCGCGATCGCGGCGGTCGCATTCGCCGCCGCGTTTGCCGCGCCTTCCATCAGTGCGGCGAGCGCGGCGGTATTCGGCGGTGGCCCGTCCAGCGCATTCGACAGCCTGAACCGCTCGCGTCCACTCGCCGCGCTCGGCTCCGAACAGCAATGCGAGCGTTACTCGGGCCTGCCCGCGCGCTGGCGCGACGACCCGCAAGCCGGCATGGTGCATCTGCATGGTGGCGACTTCGTGTTCGGCAGCAAGCTCGGCTACGAAGACGAGCGCCCTGGCGACGGCAAGACGCACGTTGCCGGCTTCTGGATCGACCAGACCGACGTCACGAATGCGCAGTTCGCCGCGTTCGTGCGGGCGACCGGCTACGTGAGCGATGCGGAGCGTCAGGGCGGCGCGGTCGTATTTCACACGCCGACGCGCGAAGAAATGAACGCGCGCGATCTCGCGTGGTGGAGTTGGGTCAAAGGCGCCGCATGGAATCATCCGGCCGGTCCCGGCAGCACGCTCGACGGCCGGATGAATCAACCGGTGACGATGGTCACGCAGGCCGATGCGCTCGCGTACGCACACTGGCTCGGCCGCGATCTGCCGACCGAAGCCGAATGGGAATACGCGGGCAAAGCCGGCCATGAAGGCGCGGACCTCGACACCGCGCCGCGCGACGCGCACGGCAAGCCAGGCGCGAACTACTGGCAAGGCGTGTTTCCGGTGCTCGACACCGGCGAGGACGGCCATGTCGGCCTTTCACCGGTCGGCTGCTATGCGGCGAACGACTTCAGGCTTTACGACATGATCGGCAATGCGTGGGAGTGGACCAAGGACGTGTACAGCGGTCCGCACCAGTCGCATACGAACGGCGATACTGCCGCCGTGGCGCCAATCAGCCGCCGCCACGATACGCCGATGGTCATCAAAGGCGGCTCGTTCCTGTGCTCCCGCGACTACTGCGTCAGATATCGCGCGGCGTCGCGCGAGCAGCAGGAAGCCGATTTGCCGGCTTCGCATATCGGCTTTCGCACGGTGTCGAGGGATGCGTCATGAAGCGATATGCGATTGCCGCGCTTGCGCTCTCGGTGTTGCCTGCTTTACTGCCCGTACCCTCGCACGCTGCCTCGCAGACGATCAGAGTCGGCGTGAGTTCGGGCGCGCAAGCCGAGATCATGAACGAAGTGCGCCGGGTCGCCGCAACCGAGGGTCTCGCGCTCGACGTCGTGGTGTTCGATCAGCCGTCGCGGATCGACGCAGCGCTCGCCGCGAAACAGATCGACGTCGCGAGCTTCGAAGACGAAGCGGCACTCGACGCACAGCGCAAACTGCATGGCTACGCACTGACGAGTGTGGCCACGACCGTCACGTTTCCGGTCGCGCTGTACTCGCGCAAGCTGAGGAACCTCGTGCAATTGCAGCGCGGCGCGACGATCGCGATTCCCGACGACCCCGCCGGCACGGCACGCGCGCTGATCCTTCTGCAAAACGAAACGTTGCTGACGTTCCGCGACAGCGCGGGCCTGCACGCGACGCTCGCCGACATCACGAGCAACCGCCTCCATCTGAAGATTCGCCGGGTACCGCGCGCGCGTCTGTACGACACGTTGAACAGCGTCGCGGTCGCGGTGATCGATAGCGACACAGCGGCGCACTCAGGTCTTCGTCCCGCTCGCGATGGTCTCAGTTTCGAAGACGCGCGCTCGCCGTATGCGAACGTGCTGACCGTGCGCGACAGCGATCGCCACAACGCATGGGTCGCGCAACTGGTCGCCGCCTATCATTCGAACGACGTCGCGCATTTCATCCTCACGCGTTATCAGGACTCGGTGCGTCGGCCGTGGTGAATACGTTTTCGTTTTCCTGCTCCGCGTGCGGTCGATGCTGCAACAGTCCCCCGTCGATGACGCTGGCGGAGTTGTTTCGCCATCGCAACCGGTTTATCGGCTGCCTCGCGATTGGACGCGTGGCGCGCAGGCGGTCCGGCGAAAGGCTGCGTGTCGGCCGACATGAAGCGGTGCTCGACGAAGCCGATTGCGCGGAGTTCGAGGCGCTGGCCGATACGCTGCTGTATCGCGCGGGCGACACCTTCAGCATCGTTGCGCAGGGCTTCGACTATCCGTCGCTCGCGCGCTGCCCGGCGCTGGCGGACGACGGGCGCTGCGCGATTCATCTGCAAGGCAAGCCGCTGACGTGCGAGGTGGTACCGCTCGACCCGCTCGTGCCGGACAGTCTGCAACACCTGGTATTGGCGGAACGCGGCGACAGCGCCGTCTATGTCGGAAGTGCATGCATTCAGGAAGGCAAACGCGTTGCCAATGCGTATCAACACGCGAAAGCGCGCCTCATCGATGCGGCTGCCGTTGAACACGACAACGGCAAGCGAGCCGCGCGGCCCGACATCGAAGCGTATCTGAGCAGCGCCGTTCATTGATCCGTCGGCGCCTCGATACGTTGCTATCGGTATTCAAAGCTGTGTATCCAGTAACCTTACGAACTTTTCGACGACCTTCTCGGTGAACGAACGCCGTGTCCATGCTTCGAGCGTGATGCGCTTCGACTTCGCGATGTCGTCATCGAACGCGGCGGTCTGCTGCCTGGCGAAATCGCGGTCGTAGATGTTCAGGTTCGCTTCGTCGTTCAGCTTGAACGAGCGGCTATCGAAGTTCGTCGAGCCGACCGACACCAGGTACTCGTCGACTACCAGCAACTTGCAATGGAACATGGTCGGCTGGAACTCGTAGATCTCGACGCCCACTTTCAGTAGGTCGCCCCAACACGCACGCGACGCTTCGCGCACCGTGTGCGTGTCGATGCGTTTGCCCGGCGTGACGATCTGTACTTTCACGCCGCGTTTCGCGGCTTCGACGATCGCGTTGATGGTGAGCTTGTCGGGCACGAAGTACGCGCTCGCAAGGTGCAAACTGCGCGTGGCGGCGGTGATGGCCATCAGATACATCAACTGCATGTCGTCGCTGCCGCCCGACGGCGAACTGCTGAACATATGCGCGAGACCCTGGCCCGCTCCTTTCGGCTCGGCATCGATGTGCGGAAAATACTCGGGCCCGTGCAATACGCTGCTGGTCGCCTTGATCCAGTTGTCCATGAACACGGCCTGCATATGGCCGACCACTGGACCCGTCACGCGAAAATGCGTATCGCGCCAATGCTTTTCGTCCTGCGCATTGCCAGTCCACTCCGGCGCTATGCCGACCCCGCCGGTAAAACCGATCCGGCCGTCGATCACCAATAGTTTGCGGTGCGTACGGTCGTTCATGCGGCCGAGTCCGGTCCAATGCGGCTTGTGATACTTGACCACTTCGGCGCCGGCCTCCCGCAGCAATTGCAGATAGCGCCGATCCATTTTCGACGAACCGACCCAGTCGAGCAGTACATGCACGGCGACACCTTCGCGCGCCTTATCGGCAAGCGCACGCGCAATCTGTCCGCCGATCTCGCCAGACCAGTAAATGAACGTTTCAAATGTGATGGTTTCGCGCGCCGACCGAATGCCCTCGAGCATCGACGGAAAGATCTGGTCGCCGTTGAGCAGCATCTCGAAGCGATTACCCGGCACCACGGGTGGACCGAGCAATAAACCCATCGAACGAAGGAATTGCGGATCTTCGCTCTTATAAAGCCGCTCGATTCTGTGTTCTATTTTCTTCTCGCCGCTCGACAGATTGGCGATCACGAGAACGATCACGAGCGTGGCGAACGCGGTAATAGAAATGGTCAGCATGCGTGGCCTCGATGGCAGGCGGCGGGTCACGGCATACGAGTCCCGCATCCGACGGGAGAATGCCGCACTCGTGCCTGGCTTTCACTATCAGCACGTCATGCACGGCGCGTGCCCGGATCAGGACCGCGCCTTGCTTTCTGGTTCCAACGCTTTATCTGACCAATGCAAACGCCTCGCGGCTTGCGATTTCGCCCGCGCCGAATACGCCGATGACCGTATAGTCCGACGCCACGCATTCGAACGTCGATGCCTGAAACGTAATGACGAAATGCCGTCGCGCCGGTGCCTCGGGAGCAATGGCGACGGAGTCTATCGCCATGGCGGCAATCTCGGCGCACAACGACGAATTGACGACTTCATGCACCGCGCAGCCGGCGAGACCTTGCGCTGCGAGCGGATGAATGGCGAGATCGTCATCGCCCGGCGGCCCGAGACGATGAAAGATGGCGTCGGAGAACAATACCGCGCAAAAAGGATCGTCGTCGGGATCGAATGGCCCGAACCGTTCAAAGTCCGACTCCGCGATCGGATAAGTGAGGATCACGCGGCGATCGCTGGCGACGATGAACGGTTCGGCGGCATCGGCTGCCGGATGAGGAGTGGAGTCCAGCAGGAAGACCTGATCTTCCTGCCGGGGTGCGTCGAACGTGCTAACCATCTGGCTCACGACTCCGCGGCTATTACGCGCTTGCTTGCGTCTCTGGCGTTTGGGGAGCCGCCGCGACGGGCGCGGCCGTACTCTTTGCAGCAACCTTGCGTGCCGGTGCTTTTCTTGCGGTCTTCACAGCGCTTTTGCGGCCGGCGGTCTTCTTCACCGCGGCTTTCCGGCTTGCCGGAGTTGCCTTTTTGGCTGCGGTCTTTTTCACGGCCGTCTTGCGCGTTGCTTTTTTCGCCGCGGTCTTCTTGCCTACCGCACTCGCGGTCGCTTTCGCCTGGCTGCTCTTTGCCGCCGTTTTCGCCGCTTTCGGAGCGGCAGCCGTGCTCGCGCCATCGATCAGGAATTTGCTGCGGTCCTTGACGGCCGCGAGCCACGCCGGCGCCGGACCGCGGCCGCTCCAGGTCGCGCCGGTCTTCGGATTCAGGTACTTCGGCGGCTGGGCGCCTTTCGGCTGCCCTTTGCCGCCCTTCACGGCGGGAGTAGCCGCGGGCTTGCTTGCGCTCGCAGCGTCGATCAGAAACGCCGTGCGGTCCTTCACGCCGGCGATCCAGCCAGGCGCACGGCCGTGCCCCGTCCAGGTCGCGCCGGTTTTGTGGTCGCGATACTTCGCGGGGGTTGCCGACCTGGCGGCTTTGCTCGCGCCCGCAGGTCTTCCGCGACCCGCCGTATTGCCATTCAGACCTCGCTCGGCACGTCGTGCCTTCGCCTGTGCTTCGATATCGGCAGTCGTGAGACCGTGCTTGAGCATCAATTCGCGAATCTGGTCGACCGCGGCTTGTGCTTTTCTGGCAATGAGAACGTCAGCTTGCTCCTGGAGCTTCTTAAGCTTTGCTTGGATTTGCTCTAACGAAGGCATTTGATTGCTCCTTATGTGGTAATCGTCGAACTATGCCATGAATGACGGAAGAAAGGCAGTGTATTGACCTATCCCGAGCTTCAATACACCGATACGAGCGCCGATGCGGCGTTCAAATAACAAAGCTTTCAGGTTTTCTACCGGGTCATCGAAGCTTTCTTCCTTTTCCTTCCCTCCTGATTCTTCTTTTTCATTTCGGTTCCACCACCACTCAGATAGGTGTAAAAACGACGGCCTGGCGATCGGCAATGTACCTCACACTCCGTATGAAGCGGTAGTGTTGACCGTCCGCCGTTATCCGGTTCAGGCCCAGGCAGGTCAGTACCAGCATTTCATCTGCCTGGAAAGCGTCGACGACGCCGGAATCCGTTAAATCCTCCAATGCACCGGATGGATTTCCGACGTAAACGCTGCGCGCCTGCTTGCCGATCCGCATCACGACCACGCTTTTTCCCTCGTCGAGCGCCAATTCGAGAAAGCTCGCGAGCGTGCGCAACGACTCTGGCGTGCAAGTCCTGGTCTGATAGATCGCGGCATTCGATGGCGTCATTTGTGTTTCCCCGTCATCCGCATCGGCGACAAAAAGGGGCGCCGCCGTGCTTTCTGGCATTAGTCGCTTCTACTATAGCCAGGCCTTTGGATATTCAAAGGAGAGTAGTCCACTTTTTATTTGAAAACGGTCTTTTTTCGTGGCCCGCTATAGCGAACGGATTCGAACATGCGCGAAAAGCCACTGACGACGCGTGCAAAGACACCGCCCCGGCTCCGGTAACGTGCCGTTACCGATCTTGCAGCACCTGTTGCCCCCTGTACCGGCCAAGTCCATTTACACTTCGTATCCGTGCCCAGCGGCGGACGTATGGCCAATGGAGAGTCCTTTGTCAGCCGCCATGCTCGCGGCGGCTATTGAAATGGACGCCGGACCACCCTAATTCCGATCCACTCAAACACGATGGTACTTGCAATGAAAGCTGGTTTTATTCGGACCGCCCTCGGGGCAATGGCAGTCTCGTTGGCAATGGCCGGCACCGCGAACGCGGCTGGTTGCCTGAAAGGAGCGGTAGTGGGCGGCGTCGCCGGGCACTACGCGGGACATCATGCGGTGGTCGGCGCGGTGGGCGGTTGTATCGTCGGACGGCATATGGCCAAAAAGCACGCCGAAGAACAGCAGGCGGCGGTTCAGGCTGCGCCGCATCAGCAAGCCCGAATGCAGTGACTGGAGAATACGGGCGCCACCGCAAACGTTCGCACCGGCAACGCGTCACTGATGTTCGGATCTCCGTTCGCGGCGACGCGCCCTGCTCCGATCACTTAGGCAATGCGTAATCCGCGCGCGGGCAAGATCTCCTGAGTGGTCACGAAACGGTGTTGCTTGACCGCGTCGTGAAAGAGCCGGTAGTCGCTCTTCTCGAAGGCGGTCGTCCACTCCGGTCTGTCCCCGGTGTCGTCATCGCACAACAAACCGGTGGCCTGGTACTTCCACGACCCTTGTCCTTTGGCGATATAGCCGGGCACGGGTTCTTTCAAACCTGGAATACGGCCTGCATTCACCCATTCGCAAACGGTTCTCAGACGCAGGTTGTCGTCGGGTTCGCGGTTCGTATCGAGCAGCCGGGTCAGTGCGTCTTTTACGTCGTCCGGCATGCCGGGCTGGTTTTCGAAATCTTCGCGTCCGGCCAGATAAGCTCGCACGACACGACAACTCATGTCCGCCGCTTGCACGAAATCCGGCAAATTATGTCGTGAGATGAAGTGATTGCGGCCGTCGATGTAATGCCAGCGCGCCCAGGGCTGGTCGGGATAATGCAACGCGGCGCCATGGCCAACCGGCAGCGCGATCGTGAGAACGTCCTCCTCGACATGCTCGATCAGATGCGCGACCGCCAGTTCGAGGCTCGCGAGCCAGCCTTTGCGGGTGCAATCCTGCGCTTCGAGAAGATGCACGCGATTCCACGGGCTTTCGATGCCCGCGAATCCCTGGTGCGCCCAGGTATCGACATAGGTATGAAGCGTCACGCCGAGTCGATGCAACGCGGTCTCCGAATCGCGCTGCCGGATCGCGCGCCGCACGACTTCGCGCGCGACGTCACTATCGGGCCGGCAAACCGCCTTTTCCTCCAGAGTTTCGCCAACCCCAGCCGGCAGAAAATGGAATGGCGTCCACACGAGCCGATTCTGGTCGTCCTCGGTATTGACGTAATCGAATAACTTGTGCGCGGTCGCGAATCGCTCGAAGGTCTCGCCGCCTTTGAACCGCAGTATTCCGCTCGTGGTTGCGTCGTCGACATATTGGCAGGCATGCGCGACGGTTTGCGCATCGCCGACCGTCATGCCGCCGACGCGCGTGGCAATGTAGACCACGCCGTAATGGAAGTCGATATTCATGGCATGCGCTCCTGGCGCGCGTAAGCATGGCCGGTTTGTGGCGGGCGATAGGGCGAGACGAAAACAGGGAGGTGCGCGTGAGTAGATAGTAGACGAGCGAGCGGCACGCGCCTTGAAAAAACATGCGCTCTGTACGCGATTTTCCACGTTTCGCGCCACTCAACCATTCGGGCTACTGAAGGAAACGCGGGCGGATCCGGCGAGATTCAACCCTCCGGCACGGAGAGCCGCCGGGCGATGAGGCGGAAAAACCTAACCGGCCTGAGCGGCGCCGGTCAGGCCAAATGTGTAACGGACAGACGACTATTCCAGTGCTGGTTCAGATACTCGAGCGCGAACTTCCGGTGGCAATGATGTGGTAAATGTTCACTGCAAAGCAGGCAACCCGATTCGAATAGCGAGATATCCAGATTACTTTCCACGCGGCGGCGCGCGATGAGGTCGAAATATTCCTCCCGAAAGTTCTCCCAACTCAATTGCTTGCCCTGGTAGCGTTTGAGCAGGTCCGGCTCGGGAGCCAGCTCCGGGATTTCCAGGTACGCCGCATTGCACAACTGCTCGAGAAAGAAAGGCAGATCCTGCTTTTTCGCAAAACCCGCCAGTTGCGACGTGTTGTTGAGGCGAATGTCGAGCACGGTGCGCACGTGGGCGTCCTTCAGCAAACTGAAGAATTTCTGGGCGCTCTTGCCGGTAAAACCAATGCTGGCCACCTGCACGCTACTTTTGTCACGTTTCATGGTGAATCCCCTGGCGGACCATTCGGCGCCCATAAAAAAGCCTCGCTGCGATTGGCGCAGCGAGGCTGGGGTGTCAGTGCATCTTTAGCGCCGCTCGCCTGCTTTACTTGACGATGTCGACCAGTTCGACTTCGAAGGTCAGATCTGTATTCGGCGGAATCGGGCCGGCGCCACGATCGCCGTATGCGGTCGCCGCCGGGCACGTGAGTCGCGCCTTGCCGCCGACTTTCATCTTCTGCACGCCTTGCGTCCAGCACGGAATCACGCGATTGAGCGGAAACGTGGCCGGCCCGCCATGCTTGGCCGAACTGTCGAATTCGGTGCCGTTGGGCAGCGTGCCGCGATAGTTGACCTTTACCACGTCGGTCGCGGACGGTTGCGGGCCCGTGCCTTGCGTCAGATGTTCGACGATGACGCCGGACGGCAGCTTCTCCGTGGTCGGCGCGGCAGCCATCGCGGTCGAGGACAGAACGGCTGCGGCCAGCAAAGCAACGAGTGATTTCAAAGCGAATCTCCTGTGGGGTAGTCCGTTTGATTGTAACGGATCGGGTGTCGGCCGAGGGTCCCACATATCGCCCGATGCCGAGGGTCGTTGCGCGCCCATCAGGAACCTCGCTGAACCGTCGCGCGACCACGCGGTCCACATGTACATCCGGCGCGAGTCGCCGGCAAGCGAATCCGCCACACCCGATGAGAACGCTTTCGATGACCGAGCCGGCCCATTCCGACGAGACGTCCGAGAGTCTGACGTTGATTCTGACGCGCGCCGACGCGCGCGAAGTACTGGCTCAGGTTCGGATTGTGATCGTCGACGAATGGCATGAATTGCTCGGCAACAAACGCGGCGCGCAGACCCAACTCGCGCTTGCGCGTCTCACCCATTGGCGGCTCGACTTGCAGGTGTGGGGCTGTCGGCGACGCTCGGCAATCTGTCGTTCGCGACCGAGGTACTGCTCGCGCCGGTGGCGACGCCGTGCGTCAGCGTGCACGGTGCGCTGCCGAAAGCACTGATCGTCGACACGATCATTCCCGACACGATCGAGCGCTTTCCGTGGGGCGGTCACATGGGCATGCGGCAGGTCGATGCGGTCGCGCGCGCGATCGACGAAGCACGCACGTCGCTCGTCTTCACGAACACGCGCTCGCAATGCGAGTGTGGTACCAGGCGCTACTCGAGGCGCGCCCCGAGTGGGCCGGAGTGATCGCGGTGCATCACGGCTCGCTCGATCGGCAGGTATGCGAGTGGGTCGAACGTGGGTTGAAGAACGGTTTGCTAAAGGTTGCCGTGTGTACGTCTAGTCTCGACCTCGGCGTCGATTTTCTGCCGGTGGATCGCGTGTTCCAGATCGGCTCGCCAAAAGGCGTCGCGCGCTTGATGCAGCGCGCGGGCCGCTCGGGACATGCGCCCGGTTTGCCGTCTCGCGTGACGATCGTGCCGACGCATGCGCTCGAATTGATCGAAGCGGCGGCCGCGCGTGAAGCCGTCGACAAGCGGCAGATCGAAAGCCGCGATACGCCGCAAAAGCCGTTCGACGTGCTGGTGCAGCACCTCGTCACCGTTGCTATCGGCGGTGGCTTCGACGCGCGCGAGCTGTACGATGAACTTCTGCATACCTATGCATATCGCGATCTGACGCAGCAGGAGTTCGACTGGATGCTGGGTTTCGTCGAAGGCGGCGGCGCGACGCTGCGCGCATATCCCGACCACCATCGCGTCGCGCGCGATAGCGGCGGTCTGTACCGCGTCCCGCGCAACGATCTCGCGCGCCGGCATCGCAACACCATCGGTGCGATCGTCGCGAATGGCACGTTGAACGTTGCGTATCTATCGGGCAGGCGCATTGGTGCAATCGAGGAATCGTCCATTTCGCGGCTCAAGCCCGGCGATGTGTTCACGTTCGGCGGCCGCGCGGCCGCTGCTCGAATTGCAGCAGAAGTGGTCGGCGTTGCCCGAGCCGGGCGTACTCGTCGTCGAGCTGCTCAAATCGCGCGAGGGTCATAACTTCTACTGCTATCCGTTCGCGGGGCGCACCGCGCATATCGGACCTGGCGCTCTGCTCGCGTGGCGAATCGCCCGCGACAAGCCCGGCACGTTTTCGATTTCGATGAACGACTACGGTTTCGAATTGCTGTGCGCGCAGGCTTTCGATCGGGCCGCGCAATTACCGACTGGCCTGCTTCCACCTGACGAACTCGATCACGACATTCTTGCGAGCCTCAATTCGTCCGAACTCTCCTTGCGACGTTTTCGCGAGATTGCGCGAGTGTCGGGACTCGTGTTTCAGGCGCATCCGGGACAGCAGAAGAGCGCGCGGCAATTGCAAGGATCGAGCGGGATTTTCTACGAGATCTTTCGTCAGCATGATCGCGGCAATCTGCTGCTGGGCCAGGCCGATACCGAAGTACTGCTGCAGGAACTCGACGTGCGGCGCAACGATGAAGCCGACCTCGCTCGCGATCGACGTCGGCGGACGACCTCTCGTGCTGTCGAGCTTGCGCGCGTGTTTCGATCCGGCGCTGCGCGCGCTCTTTATCACCGATGCGCATTTCGGCAAGGATGCGGTGTTTCGCGCGCGGCATTCCAGTGCCGACTGGTTCGACCGCGGAGAATCTGCTGCGGATCGATCGTCTGATCACGGAGTTCGAGCCGGCGACGCTGGTGTTTCTCGGCGGTCTGCTGCATGCGCGCGAGTCGCTGTCGACGCTCACGCTCGATGCGCTGCATGCGTGGCGCGCGCGACATGCGTCGAGGCGCGTGATGCTCGTCGAGGGCAATCACGATCGGCATGCCGGTGAGTTGCCGCTTACGTTGGATGTCGAGTCCGTGCGCGAGCCGTGGCATATCGGGGCGTGGGCGCTGTGCCATCACCCGCATGCGGTCGATCACGCGTATGTGCTCGCGGGGCATTTGTATCCGGTCTATCGGACTGCGATGCGGACCGATTCAGTGCGCGTGCCGTGCTTTCGCTTCGGGATTGATCGGGGGGTGCTGCCGGCGTTCGGTCGTTTTACCGGAGGCGCGCCTGAGACGGGGTGCGTTCTGGGGGAGAGGGTCTTTCTGGTGGTACAGCAGAGAGTGATCGAGTTGAGGAGTTGAGTGGACGGCGGGGGCCGTCCACTTTGTTGCCTGGTTGATTGGTTGATTTTTTGTTGCGGATTGGTTTGCCGGTTCGCTGGCTGGTTTTTTTGCTGGCCCTTTCGCTGCAGACTCCCCGCGGCGCTCGAGCGCGGCCGGTGTGGAGGCCAGGCCGCGCCGGCCTCCATCCTTGGGAGCCCCGCAAGGTTCGCGGGACTCCTGCCACTGGTTAGTGGTTGCCGCCGCCGTGGCCGCCATTGCCGGAGCCACCGCCGCCGTAGCCGCCACCGTGGCCGCCGCTGCCTTGACCGCCGCCGTTGCCGCCGTTGCCGCCATGGCCGCCGTGGCCACCGTTGCCGGAGCCGCCGTTGCCCTGGCCGCCACCGCCTTCACCGCCATGGCCGCCGTGGCCGGAACCACCGTTACCCTGGCCGCCACCGCCTTCACCGCCATGGCCACCGTGGCCGGAACCGCCGTTACCCTGGCCGCCGCCTTCACCACCATGGCCACCGTGGCCGTAGCCGCCGTTGCCCTGGCCGCCACCGCCTTCACCGCCATGGCCACCGTTGCCGGAACCGCCGTTGCCCTGGCCGCCACCGCCTTCACCGCCATGGCCACCGTGGCCGGAACCGCCGTTACCCTGGCCGCCGCCTTCACCACCATGGCCGCCGTGGCCGGAGCCGCCGTTGCCCTGGCCGCCACCGCCTTCACCGCCATGGCCACCGTTGCCGGAACCGCCGTTACCCTGGCCGCCGCCTTCACCACCATGGCCGCCGTGGCCGGAGCCGCCGTTGCCCTGGCCGCCACCGCCTTCACCGCCATGGCCACCGTTGCCGGAACCGCCGTTACCCTGGCCGCCGCCTTCACCACCATGGCCGCCGTGGCCGGAGCCGCCGTTGCCCTGGCCGCCACCGCCTTCACCGCCATGGCCGCCATTGCCGGAACCGCCTTTGCCTTCGCCACCGCTGCTGCCGTGGCCGCCGTCGCCATGACCACCGTCGCCGTGACCGCCGTTACCCTGGCCGCCGCCTTCACCACCATGGCCGCCGTGGCCGGAGCCGCCGTTGCCCTGGCCGCCACCGCCTTCACCGCCATGGCCGCCATTGCCGGAACCGCCTTTGCCTTCGCCACCGCTGCTGCCGTGGCCGCCGTCGCCATGACCACCGTCGCCGTGACCGCCGTCACCGTGGCCACGACCGCCATCGCCGTCACCATCACCGCCGTGGCCATGACCGTGACCGCCATCGCCGTCACCATCGCCGCCATGCCCATGACCGTGGCCGCCATCGCCGTCACCATCGCCGCCGTGCCCATGACCGTGGCCGCCATCGCCGTCACCATCGCCACCGTGCCCATGACCGTGGCCGCCATCGCCGTCACCATCGCCGCCGTGCCCATGACCGTGGCCGCCATCGCCGTCACCATCGCCACCGTGCCCATGACCGTGGCCGCCATCGCCGTCACCATCGCCACCGTGCCCATGACCGTGGCCGCCATCGCCGTCACCATCGCCACCGTGCCCATGACCGTGACCGCCATCGCCGTCACCATCGCCACCGTGCCCATGACCGTGTCCGCCGTCGCCGTCACCATCGCCACCGTGTCCATGACCGTGACCGCCATCGCCGTCACCATCGCCACCGTGCCCATGACCATGGCCGCCATCGCCGTCACCATCGCCACCGTGCCCATGACCGTGTCCGCCGTCGCCGTCACCATCGCCACCGTGTCCATGACCGTGACCGCCATCGCCGTCACCATCGCCACCGTGCCCATGACCGTGGCCGCCATCGCCGTCACCATCGCCACCGTGCCCATGACCGTGACCATGTCCACCATCCCCACCACCGTCCCCGCCGTTATCACCGCCTCCGTTACCGCCGCCATCGCCGCCCGTGCCACCACCGCCGCCCGCGCCGCCATTACCGTTGTCGCCGGCGCCGCCATTGCCGTTGTTGCCGCCGGTATTTCCCGAGCCCACCCCGCCCGGGCCGGAATTAGCCGAGCTATTCCCGCCACCGCTTCCCGCGCCCGTGCCCGTCGAGGACGTCCCGTTGCCCGCCGGCGAGCCGGGGGACGATGTCGGGCCGAGCCCCGCCGCCGCGACGCCGAAGGCGCCCGCCCCGAGCTGCCCGAATCCCTGCGACGTGCAGCCCGGCCCGCCGCCCGACGGACATCCGCCGTTCACGCCAGCCTCGGCGAGCACCATCACTCCGGGATTCGTTGCCGGCGCGGCGGTGCTCCCCGAATTCGTCTGCGCACCCGCCATCGCCGCATAAAGACTGACCGCGACCGCCAAAGCCGCCCGTCGCGTTCCCAATATCCACGCGTCCCCGTTTTGCTTTTTCATTTCACTCTCCGAATTATTTCACCAAAAAAGACCGGTCCAATTAACGAGTGAATCTCCGCTCGTCAACAAAACGAAAAGTCAAAGCCTTTGCGCAGCTTCGCTTTATGCGAATTTAAAATGCGTTCGCACTAAAAACTTCTCTCACGGAAAATCCCCGGTCCGATTTGGCGTGCTTCGAGAGAATCGGCTGGCCATGCGCGCACGTGATCGTGAGAGCCGCACAGCGAGGCTTGATGGACGTTGAAGTTATTCGCAGCGCAATCGCTCGACCGTGCGCTAGACCACGCAATGCGATATTGCCGATACGGCCGTCAGGCGGCGTTAGACGACGATCCTCCCGCCAAATCCGCTACTCCATATTCTTCAGACAGGAAATTAAAAACTATCGCGCTCAATGCAATCGGATCAGAAAAAATAAAATTAGCCTTTGGTTTTTATCGGACAAATACGGACCATTTACACATCATCCGTTTATTCATGTGGCCATTCGCACATAAAAATAAAGATAGGAAAACCAAAATGAGAGCAATCCAATAGACAACGCAATGAAAATCACCGAATCGCGCGTGCGAAACATTACGCCTCGCCGGGCAAATGCGCGTGCGTCGCGAAAATCGCTGTCGCGATGTGCGCTACCTCGCACAGTCGTCGAACGTGTGCCTCGGTCGCACGCGATCACGAGCCACGCCCATATGCAAAGTGTCGTGGCACAACCACCAGCGCGTCGGATAACCAACACATCAGCGCGCACGCTTTTCCCGGAGCATTCCCACCATCTTCAGCGGTACCGCCGCGTATCGTCGTTGCCCTGCCCGCAAAAGCCTGTCCCCGCGAGCCACCGCGTGGAATCGCCCAGGAACGCGGGTAAACCTTTGTTTGACTTCGACGCGCCGCCCCGTTTACTGCACGCAGCCGAACCTCTCAATCCGCTTTCATTCACCGCCCGCATTTTTGTTTGGTCTGCGGAGCAGTGTTCTGCGAGTGCCTTCCCCTCTTCGACGAGGTACAACATGGTTACTATCTCCAGCAGCGCAGTCGACGAATTCAAATCCGGACTTCGCGGTCAGCTTCTGCTGCCCGACACGCCGGGCTTCGACACGGCGCGCGGCATCTGGAACGCAATGATCGACCGTTCTCCCGCGATGATCCTGCGCTGCGCGGGTGTTGCTGACGTGCGCCGCGGCGTCGCCTTCGCGCGTGACAACGGCCTGCCGCTCGCAATTCGCGGCGGCGGCCACAACATCGGCGGTAGCGCTGTGTGCGACGACGGCCTCGTGCTCGATCTGTCCACGATGAAATCGGTGCGCATCGACCCGGAAGCGCGGCGCGCCTATGTCGAACCGGGCGCGACGCTGCACGATCTCGATCACGAAGCGCAGGCATTCGGACTCGCGACGCCGCTCGGTATCAACTCGACGACCGGCGTCGCGGGTCTGACGCTCGGCGGCGGCTTCGGCTGGTTGAGCCGCCGCTACGGCATGACGATCGACAACCTCGTCGCGGCCGACATCGTCACCGCGGACGGTGAATTGCGCCACCTGAGCGCCACTTCGCACGACGATCTGTTCTGGGCGATTCGCGGCGGCGGCGGCAATTTCGGCGTCGTTACACTATTCGAGTTCGCGCTGCATGAGGTCGGCCCGCTCGTGTATGGCGGCCTCGTCGTGTTGCCGCTCGCCGACGCGAAGGAAGCGCTGATCAAATACCGCGATGCCGTGCCCGCGATGCCCGACGAGCTGGCCGTCTGGGCCATCGCGCGGCTCGCGCCACCGCTGCCGTTCCTGCCGCCCGACGTGCACGGCCAGCCCGTGCTGGTGTTCGCGATGTGCTACAACGGGCCGGCCGAAAAAGGCCCGGCCGCGGTGGAAGCCGTGCGCGGCTTCGGCAAGCCGCTCGGCGAACATCTCGGTCCGATGCCTTATGAAGTGTGGCAACAGGCCTTCGATCCGCTGCTCACGCCGGGCGCGCGCAACTACTGGAAGTCGCACAACCTCGCCACCATCGACGATGGACTGATCGACGCGCTGATCCGCGCGATCGACACACTGCCGTCCGCGCAATGCGAAATTTTCTTCGGGCTCATCGGCGCGCAAACGCAGCGCGTGGCGGTCGACGCGACCGCTTACCCAAGTCGCGAGACGCAATACGCGATGAACGTGCACGGCCGCTGGGACGATGCGCGCGACGACGAGCGCTGTGTCAAATGGGCGCGCGAATTTTTCGACGCGTCGCGCCCCTTTGCGCTAGGCAGCGTGTACGTCAACTTCATGACGCAGGAGGAAGGCGGCCGTATCGCGGATGCCTATGGGCCCAACTACGAGCGGCTCGTCGCCGTGAAGAACCGCTACGATCCGCGCAACCTGTTCCGCCATAACCAGAACATTCGCCCAACGGTGTAGCGACGACGCGCGACGGAAAGCGGCGCAAAGACCCGAACTGCAAATTGGCCGCGCCGCCCTCGCGCAAGGCGGCGCGGCCCTTGGGCACGCTACCTGCTGTTTGAGCGGTGGACGTCCGCGATGCGAACGTCGCGGCACGCCGCCGCCTGGCTGCGATAACCGCGCGCGCACGGAACCTCCAGCGCGCAAATGAGAACAAAGCAAAGCAGGCGATTCGCCGCACTCTTCCAAAACGTACAACACGCGTGAGAAACGCAAAGGAAAACCGTCATGCGCAGACGACAATTCATCATGACCGGCAGCGCTGCATTGGCCGTCGCAGGCCTGAGCCTCACCGGTTGCACGACGACTTCGCCGTCCTCGAACGCATCGCCGTCTGCCAACGCCGGCAAGCGCGACACGATCAACGCCGGCGTGTACTCGACGCTCGCGCGTCTCTACGAAAACGTCGACGGTGCGCGTGAGCTCGTCGCGAAAGCGCGCGGCGTGCTGGTGTTTCCATCGGTGATCTCGGCCGGCTTCTGGGTCGGCGGACAGTATGGTGAAGGGGCGATGCGCATCGGCGGCCGCACGGTCGGCTACTACAGCACGGTCGCGGGCTCGTTCGGGTTGCAGATCGGCGCGCAGTCGAAGGCGCTCGTGTTTCTGTTCATGACGCAGGAAGCGCTCGACGAATTCATGCACAGCCAGGGCTGGGCAGTCGGCGCGAATGCGACCGTCGCCGTGCTGAAAGTCGGCGCGAACGGCGCGGTCGATTCGTCGACCGCGACGAGCCCGGTGCAGGCTTTCGTGCTGACCAACGGCGGCCTGATGGCCGGCGTGTCGCTCGAGGGCACGAAGGTGTCGCGGCTGATCATCTGAGTATCTGAGCGCAGCTTTCCCTCTTGCGGATTTGTGGTGCGAGCGCGCCGCGCGATTGCACGACAGATCCGCGCCGCGCGTTCGGGCCATAGCGTTCCCGCCCGCTTCGCCAGCGCCGTTCATCGCGCTACGGTAGAATTCACGCCTTTCGTCAACCGTCTGCGCCCAGCGGACGCAATCCTTCGCGCAGCCGCGCGTTGCCACGCCAGTTCGGCGCAGCCCATACAAGCCTGAGCATTGCGCTCGCGCGCCACCTCGTAGAACATGAACACCGCTAGTCCCGCTTCCGGTCGGCCCGCCTGGCTGTCCGGCATTCGCAGCAACGTGCTCGCAGGCTTGACCTCGTCGTTCGCGCTGGTGCCCGAATGCATCGCCTTTGCGCTCGTCGCCCATCTGAATCCGTTGATGGGTCTGTACGGCGCATTCTTTATCTGCACCGTCACCGCGCTATTCGGCGGACGTCCCGGCATGATTTCGGGCGCCGCGGGCTCGATGGCCGTCGTGATCGTCGCGCTCGTCGTCGAGCACGGCGTGCAGTATCTGCTCGCGACCGTGATCCTGAGCGGCCTCCTGATGATGCTATTCGGCATATTGCGGCTCGGCAAACTGATCCGTATGGTCCCGCATCCGGTCATGCTCGGCTTCGTCAACGGACTCGCGATCGTCATCGCGACCGCGCAGCTTGCTCACTTCAAAACGGTCACACCGCACGGCGAAGCCTGGCTGCACGGTAGCGCGCTCGCGACGATGTGCGCGCTCGTCGCGCTGACGATGGCGATCGTCTATCTGCTGCCGCGACTTACGCGAGCCGCGCCACCGGCGCTCGTGGCCATTCTCGGCATCGGCCTTTTCACGCAGCTGCTGCATCTGCCGACGCGCACGCTCGGCGACATGGCGCATGTCGCCGGCAATCTGCCGACGCTGCATCTGCCCGACGTGCCGCTCGATCTCGAGACGCTTCGCATCATCCTGCCGTACGCCGTGCTGATCGCGATCGTCGGTCTGCTCGAAACGCTGCTGACGTTCAACCTGACCGACGAAATCACCGAAACGCGCGGTCAGCCGAATCGCGAATGCGTCGCGCTCGGCGCGGCGAACATCGCATCGGGACTGTTCGGCGGCATGGGCGGTTGCGCGATGATCGGCCAGACCATGATCAACCTGAATTCGGGGGGACGCTCGCGGCTTTCGGGAATAGTCAGCGGCGTGATGATCCTGCTGTACATCCTGTTCCTGTCGCCGCTGATCGAGCGAATTCCGCTCGCGGCGCTGGTGGGCGTGATGTTCGTGGTCGCGCAGCAAACCTTCGCGTGGGGATCGCTGCGCGTGCTTGGCAAGGTGCCGCGCAACGACGCGCTCGTGATCGTCGCGGTCACGGTCATCACCGTGTTTGCCGATCTCGCGATCGCGGTGATGTGCGGCATCGTGATCGCCGCGCTCAACTTCGCGTGGCAGCATGCGCGCGAAATTCACGCGCATGCCGAGGATCGAGCGGGCCATAAGACCTATGTGCCGCGCGGCACGCTGTTTTTCGCGTCGACGACGCGCTTTCACGAGCTGTTCGATCCGGCGCGTGACCCGGCGAGCGTGACCGTCGATTGCAGTCACCTGCTGCTCGCCGATCATTCGGCGCTCGCCGCGTTGCAGGGTCTGACCGAGCGCTATCGCAAGGCGGGCAAGCAATTGCGCATGAAGAATCTATCGGAGCGCAACCGCCAATTGTTGAGCCGCGCGGGGATCGGCCTGGCGTGAGACACGCACCGCGTTGCGAGCCCGCGTGCGGTGAATTCTCGCGCGCGTCGACAACGCGGCCTGGTGCTTTAGCGCTGCTCGGGCAACCGAAACACCGCGATCGCCGCCGACAACTGCCCGGTCTGCGTCTTCAGCACATCGGCCGCCGCGCTCGCTTCCTCGACGAGCGCCGCATTCTGCTGCGTCGTCTGATCCATGCTCGCGACCGCGATGTTGACCTGCTCGATGCCCGAGGTCTGCTCGGCCGACGCAGCGCTGATCTCGCCCATGATGTCGTTGACACGACGTACCGCCTGCACGACTTCCTGCATCGTGTCACCCGCGCGTCCGACGTGCTCCGAACCGCCCGCGATCTGCGCGGCCGATTCCTCGATCAGCGCCTTGATCTCCTTCGCGGCCGCCGCGCTGCGTTGCGCGAGCGTGCGCACTTCGCCCGCGACCACCGCGAAACCGCGGCCTTCCTCGCCCGCGCGCGCCGCCTCGACGGCCGCGTTCAACGCGAGAATATTGGTTTGAAACGCAATCCCTTCGATCACGCCGATGATGTCGCCGATCCGGTGCGACGACTGTGAAATCCCGCGCATCGTGTCGATCACCTGACCGACCACCGCGCCGCCTCGCGCCGCGGTCTCCGACGCGTTGTACGCGAGCTGGCTTGCCTGCTTCGCGTTGTCGGCGTTCTGACGCACGGTCGCGGTGATCTGCTCCATGCTCGACGCGGTCTCGCCGAGCGCGGCCGCCTGCTGCTCGGTGCGGCGCGACAGGTCCGAATTGCCCGCGGCGATCTCGTTCGATACCGACGAAATCAGCGTCGCGCCGCCGCGAATCTGCTCGATCGCCTGAGCGAGACGCTGCTGCATCCGTTTCATCGCGGCGAGCAGGCTCGTGCTGTCGCCGGCCTTCGCGTCGACGACCACGTCGAGGTCGCCGTCCGCGATACGCGATGCGATCTGCAGCGCGTACGCCGGTTCGCCGCCAAGCTGACGCAGAATGCTGCGCAGAATCACGCCGATCACCAGCGACACGAGCGCGCAAAGCACCACCGCCGCGATCACGTATTGCACGAGGGTGCGGTAGAACACGCCGTCGATGTCGTCCGTGAAGACGCCGGTGACGATGGTCCAGTCCCACGGCTTGTAAAGCCGCATGTAGTTGATCTTCGGCGCAAGCTTGTCGGTGCCTGGCTTCGGGAACTGCAGATGAACGAAGGCCTCGCCTTCGCGCTGCGTTTGCTCGGAACCTTCCTTGAACACGTGGCGGCCGTCCGGATCGGTGACGTTGGTCATGTCCTTGCCGACGAGGTCGGCGCGCGTGGCATGCATCAGCACGTGCGCCTGGCGGTCTTCGAGCACGAGATAGCCGCCGGCACCGTCGTAGCGCATTGCGCGCAGGTCGTCCATCGCGGCGCGCTGCGCGTCGGCGAGCGGCATCGTGCCGGCCGCGACGAGCGCGTTGTAGCGATCGAGCACGCTGTACGCGATGCTGACCACGTTTTTCAGCTCGCCCTCGCGATCGGCGATCATAGTGTCTCGTGTCTTGAACGCCCCCCACAGGCCGATCGCCAGAATGCCCATGCACATCACCCCTAGCGCGAGCCACAGCCGCACTTTCAGGCGAAACCGTTCCATCTTCCGTATCCCTTGTCGTGGTCGGCGGCTGTCCGCGCGAGCGGACGCCGCAAACGTTTCATGTCGTAGTCGGGATTAACGGCGCGACGGAGTAAAACTTCAGTGCGGCTTCAAGGTTGCGGGTTTCCGTCCGCCGGCAGCGTCAGCGCCGCCACCTCGCAGCGCGGCCATTGCCGCAGCACGTCGGGCGACATCAGCAGCTTGGCCGCGCGCACGCCGGCGCCCATCACGATCTGCGCACGCTCCATCACGGCGGCGTCGACGAGGATGCGCCAGTCGGCCGGCAGACCGAATGCGGTAATTCCGCCGAACTCCATCTGGCTATGCTCGACCGCCGCCTCGCGCTTCGCGAATGACAGCCGCTGTGCGCAGAGCGCAGCCTTCACCGCGCCGTTGATGTCGAGCCGCCGCGAGCCGAGCGACACGAGCGCCGCATAGTGCTCGCCACCCTCCTTCCTGTAGCGGATCACGATCGTGTTCGCGCAGTCTTCGAGACCGAAGCCGTAGCGAGCGCTGAATGCGGCGGTGTCGGAGGCGTCGTCGGTGACGGCGAACACCGTGATCCCGCGCGCCGGCAATTGTTCGATGACGTGCGCGGGCAGATGCGCGCCCCACTGGTCGCGCTCGATGACGTCCAGTTGCTGTACGAGTTCGTGCGAATGCATGATGAGCGGAAAGGTGACATTAACCCGCTGCATTCTAGCGGTACGCGCGGGCGGCCGCGAAACGGGCCGCAAAACAGGCCATGAACGCAGGCCATGCAGCGCGCCGCTTAACTTGTATAGTGACGGGCACGAGGTTTGCGAAAGGCAATGAAGCAAACACCCTGAAGGCGCCCTCACGATTCAGACACGATCATGGACATCGACACGCTCTCTCGCGAGAACCTTCAGCAGGCCGCGCGTCATCAGGCCAATTGGGCGATGGGCGCACTGCGGCAGTTCACGGAGAACCGTTGTCCTGCGATGGCGGCGAGCATCGCGTTCTATGCGGCGTTTTCGCTCGCGCCGACGCTCGTGATGGTGATCGCGGTGGCCGGCTGGTTCTTCGGCCCGGCGGCCGCGCGCGGCGAGCTGTTCGGCCACATCAACGGGCTGATCGGCGACCAGGCCGCGGCCGGCGTGCAGACGATCGTCGAGAACGCGCATCACGCGGGCGCCAAAGGCGGCATCGCGACGATCATCTCGTTCTCGCTGCTGGCGATCGGCGCGTCGGCGACGTTCTCGTCGCTGAACAGCGCGCTCAATATAGTGTGGCCGTACAGCGGGCCGCGCACTTCCAGCTGGCTCGCGCTGGTGCGGGTGCGACTGATTTCGTTCGGGCTCGTGCTCGGCGTCGCGTTCCTGCTGATCGTGTCGCTGGTGCTCGATACGGTGATCGTCTTTATCGGCAACTGGCTGTGGGGCGACTCGCCGTATGTCGTGGTCGGCAATCTGCTGCAGCTCGGCGTCGGGCTGCTCGTGCTGATCTTCGCGTTCGCCGGACTGCTCAAGTTTCTGCCCGACGCTCGGGTGCTGTGGCGCGATGCGGTGGTGGGCGGCATCGTCGCCGCCGTGTTGTTCACAGCTGGCAAGAAGCTGTTCGCGCTCTATCTCGCGCATGCGGGCATGGCCAGCGCGTTCGGCGCGGCTGGCTCGCTCGCGGTGCTGCTGATGTGGCTGTACTTCTCGGCGTTGGTGCTGCTGCTCGGCGCCGAGTTCTCGGCGGCGCGCGGCCGGCTGCACGATCCGCGTGGTGGCTGGGGCATGCAGGGCGAGTCGCCGCCGGGCAGCCGCGCGAAGCTCGCGTCGGTACTGGCGGCATCGACCGTCGCGGCAAATGCCGCGCCGTCTGCTCCCGCTGCTGTGGGTGTTGCCGGCCAAATCGCCACGCCGCTGCCCGCGGGAATCAACGCGGCGGCGCAAAGGCGCTCCGCGCATGAGACTGCGGTGGACGTCACGCGCAAGGTGCTCGATGTCGAAGCGCAAGCCACCCGTTTCGCGGCGTCCGCCCTCGTCGAAGCGCGCCGCCAGGCGACGGCCGCCGACCGCTACGTGCGACGCAATCCGTGGACCTCGGTGCTGCTCGCGGCCGCCGCGGGGCTCACGGCCGCGGCCATGGCGCGCCGTGGCGCCGACCGGCGCTGAAAAGGGGCGCTTCAAACCACGCTGCTACCGTCCATATCCTTATAGATGCACGTGTTGCGCCGTCAATCCCGTCGATTGCACTTGGACACAACGCCCCCCTTCTGTCCAGCCTGTCTAGTCCTTTTGTCCGCCGTCTCTTTTATGCTTTCGCTACAAAGAAGAGTGGACGTGTAGACGACTAGATTACATTTAGCATGTAAATCGATGCTCATAGTGCATTCATTCACCCAGCCACTATCAACAAATCAACAATAATGCGCATCAGACCAATAAATGTTGCGCAAATGGAAACAATGGTTGGAAGCTTTAAATACAAGGGTTTGCATCGATTGTCAGTTTTTGGCGACACTCTTTTTTTTCGTTTCTACCCCGCCGAGCCACTGAGCTATTCTGCTTTCCGCAACAACGAACAATCATCTGCGTGGAGAAATGGATGAAACGAATCGCACTGTCTACCCTCTCGCTGGCGCTCCTCGGCGTTTCCGGCATGGCTCACGCGCAAAGCAGCGTGACTCTCTATGGCCTGATCGATGAATCGATCCAGTACGTGAACAACGCTACCCCCCATGGCGGTAGCCTCGTGCACCTGTATGGCGGCAACCTGCAATCCCCCCGTTTTGGCTTGAAGGGCACTGAAGACCTCGGCGGTGGCCTGAAGGCAATCTTCCAGTTGGAAAACGGCTTTGACGTCAACACCGGCGCGCTCGGTCAGGGCGGCCTGATGTTCGGTCGTCAGGCTTACGTCGGTCTGACGGGCGAGTCCTGGGGTACGCTGACGGCTGGTCGTCAGTACGACCCGCTGGTCGACATGGTCCAGCCGCTGACGGCCGACAACTACTTCGGCAGCACGTTCACTACGCCGGGTGACGTCGACAACAACGACAACAGCTTCCGCGTGAACAACTCAGTCAAGTACGTGTCGCCGGTCTGGTCGGGCTTCCAGTTCGAAGGCTTGTACGGGCTGGGCGGCGTCGCCGGTGCAACGGGTTCGGGCCAGACGTATGCGGGCGCGGCAACGTTTGCAACGGGTCCGATCAGCGTCGCCGCGGGCTACCTGCGTACGAAAAACGCAAGCAGCCCGACCCTACGGTCTGGCTGGAATAGCACCACCACGACCGGGACGTTCGACACGAACTTCCCGACGTTCGCCGGCATCAACTCCGCTTACGCTACGGCGAGCTCGATCGGCATCGCTTCGGTGGCTGTTCAGTACGTTACCGGTCCGTGGACGGGCAACCTGAGCTACAGCAATGCGCAGTACTACCAGGACAGCGCATCGACCTTCGGTCAGACCCAGAAGTACGAAGTGGGTCGCGCGTATTTGGGCTACCAGCTCACGCCGGCAGCGCTGGTGGGTGTTGGCTATGCTTACACGAAGGGTCACGGGGACTCGTCCGCAACGTATAACCAGGTCTCGCTGGGCGGGGATTACTCGCTCTCGAAGCGCACGGACTTCTACGCAGTCGGCGCATGGCAGCATGCAAGCGGCCAACAGCGTGTGCCAGGCGTCGGTGGTGGCCTTGTATCGGCTACGGCTTCGATCGGTTCGTACGGCAACCAGTCGAGCACCAGCAACCAGGTCATGGTCAGCCTCGGTATCCGTCACAAGTTCTAATCGGACTTCGAATCGAACCTGCTACGCGGCTGACGCGCTGCGTAGCCAGAGACCAGAAACCAGCCAGAGGCGATGCCGATGGCTGGTTTTTTTCGTCCTGAGGTTTTGGTGCGGGCCCGAGCGAGCCTGACCCGCGCTCCGAACCCAACGCAGCTAGCGCCGCTGCGCCTTGCCCTTGTCGGCCTGCGCGAGAATCTGCGCGGGCGACACATCGTGCTCATGCTCGACGCCATCGGCGCCGACCGGCGCGCGATATAGCACCAGCGCCCGCTCCGACTGCGGCGACGGTGCATCCAGCGACTGCTGCCAGTCCGGATCGGGAATCTCGGCGAACACCTGGCGCAGACGCTCGCCCCACGTGCGGTGAAGCATGTCGAAGTACGCGTTGTCGCGATCGATCGACACGAACCGCGTGACGCGCAGCGCATCCTTCTCGTACACGAGCAGATCGAGCGGCAAGCCCACCGACAGGTTCGAGCGCAGCGTCGAGTCCATCGAGATCAGCGCGGACTTCGCCGCCTCGTCGAGCGGTGTGGACGGCGTCAGCACCCGGTCGATGATCGGCTTGCCATACTTCGCCTCGCCGATCTGGAAATACGGATTCACGGCCGACGCCTCGATGAAATTGCCCGCCGCGTAGATCATGAAAAGGCGCATCCGGTTGCCCACGATCTGGCCGCCGAGAATGAAGCTGCAATTGAAGTCGACACCGAACTTCTGCAGCGCCTCGGCCTCGCGCTCATGCACGCGACGCACCGCGCTGCCGACCACGCGCGCGGCATCCGCCATGGTCGGCACGCTCCACAGCGTGGGCTCGCTGGCATCGGCGGGCTCGGACAGTTCGTGCAGCACCGCCTGAGTGATCGACAGATTGCCGGCGCCGAGCAGCACCAGCATGCGTTCGCCGGGTTGCTCGAACACCGACATCTTGCGCGCGGTACTGATGTGATCGACGCCCGCATTGGTACGCGTGTCGGACAAAAATACGAGTCCGTCGTTGACGGCCATCGCTACGCAGTAAGTCATAAGGAATCCGCGGAAGGCAAAGGAACGGGCTATTGTAATGCGGCGCACGGGCGCCTTTTATCCGTGTTTACGGCCTTTTTTGCAGCCTTTTTTGCAGCCTTTTGGCAGCTGATTCCGAACGCCTGGCAGGAGTGTTAAATGTCGTCGCGCGCGTGTTGGCGTTGCAACGCGGCTACTGCGACATCTGCGCGCTGACCGCCACCGCCACGTGAAGCTCCTCTTCGAGTCCGCCGATGCGTCGGCCGCGTACCGGTGCCGCCGCCTCATAGTCACGGGCGACCGCGAGCCGGCAGTAGATCTCGCTGGCAAACCCGGCATGCGTGACGTCGATCGAAATCCACCCTTTGCCTTCGAGCCATACGTCGACCCACGCGTGACTCGCGCCATGCTGCACGTCGCCGGGTTCGATATATCCGCTCACGTAGCGCGCCGGCACGCCGCGCGCGCGGCAGCACGCGAGCATCAGATGCGCATGGTCCTGACACACGCCGTTGCCGAGCGCGAGCGCCTCGGCGGCCGTGCTCGTAACCTCTGTCACGCCGGGCCGGTACTGCACGCGCTGCACGATCTGCTCGGACAGCGTGAGCAGGCCTGCCGGGCTCGCCAGATTCGCCACCGACTCCGCCAGTTCGCGGATCCCGCCGTCGGCTTCGGTCAGACGCGTCGCGCAGGTGAAATGCTCGAGCGGAATCGGCCCGGGCGGATCACGCAGCACGCCGTCGACGAGCGGCATCGTGTCCACCTCGCCCGACACGCGCAGATGAATCTCGTCGTGCGGCTTGTTCATGACGAGCGTGTGCAGCACGTTGCCGTAGGCGTCGAGCGTCGCGTCGAGCTTGCCCGGCACGTCGACGTTCCAGCGCCGCACGGTCTGTGCGGCGCCGCTCGCGGGCGTCAGGCGCAACTGCTGGATCGAATAGTGAACCGTCGCTTCGTAGCGGTAAGAGGTGTCGTGGCGGATCGTCAGGTACATGAGAAAACTCCGTCAGGCCACTGGCAGCATCAGATAAGTACGCGCCACCAGATTGCCCAGATCGAACACGCGAGCGAGGAACTGCGTCAGATAGGCGTGCAGACCGCTTTCGAAAATCTGCCGGATGTCGGCATACAACAGGTCGGCGCGCAGCTTGCCGGCGAAGCGCTCGCACTGGTTCGAGCCCGACGTGCGCAGCATCGCGAGATTGCTGCACACGCCGTCGAGCGAGGCGAGCAGCGAGCGCGGCATCCGCTGATTGAGGATCATCAGCTCGACGACGCGCGCGGGCGTCACGACGTCGCGATATACCTTGCGATAGATCTCGAGCGCCGATACCGAACTCAGGATCGAGGTCCAGTAATAGAAGTCCTCGAGCTGGCGGGCCGCGTCGCGCGAATTCGGCTCGACGTTGGCGAAACGCACGTCGAGGATCCGCGCGGTGTTGTCGGCGCGCTCCAGATACGTGCCTAGCTGCGTGAAGAAGAACGCGTCGTCCTGCAGCGCGGTGCCGATCGTCACGCCGCGCGACAGATGCGAGCGGAACTTGACCCACTCGAACAACGAGCCCGGATTGCTCGCGGCCTGCCCGCTCGCGAGCCGCTCGTTGAATTCGAGCCATGTGTCGTTGATGGTTTCCCACCACTCGGTCGTCAGCGTGCCGCGCACCGCGCGAGCGTTTTCACGCGCGGCCTGCAGGCACGAATGAATGCTCGACGGATTACTTGCGTCGGCGACCATGAAGTCGAGCACGTGGTCGCGCGTCGGTTCGTCGTAGCGCTGCGCGAAGGCGCTTTCGAGCTCGGAGATGAGCAGCACCGAGCGCTGCGCGCGAGCCTCCTGTTCGGGCGTCTGCGGCAGCAGTTGCGCCTTCAGGTTGATGTCGAGCATGCGGGCGGTGTTCTCCGCGCGCTCCATATAGCGGGCCATCCAGAAGAGGTGATCGGCGGTTCGGCTAAGCATGACGGCGTTCCATGTCTGTGATCTGAACGCGCGAGGCCTTCGTCAGCGACGAAAGTCCGCGCTGGTTATCCGTTGAGCGCCAGCGGCGCATCAGGTTGCGAGTGTCGCGCCCTGCTTTGCTCTGTTGCGAGCGAGGCGAGAAGCGCGGCGGCAACCGCGTCAGTCGACCATCCAGGTGTCCTTGGTCCCGCCTCCCTGCGATGAATTCACGACGAGCGAGCCCTCCTGCAACGCGACCCGCGTGAGGCCGCCCGCCACCATCGTGGTGGTCTTGCCCGACAGCACGAACGGTCGCAGGTCGATATGGCGCGGCGCGATGCCCGATTCGACGAAAGTCGGACACGCGGACAGCGCCAGCGTGGGCTGTGCGATATAACCGGTCGGACGCGCGATAAGCCGCTCGCGGAAGGCCTCGACTTCGGCCTTCGTCGAGGCAGGGCCGACCAGCATCCCGTAGCCGCCCGCGCCGTGCACTTCCTTGACCACCAGTTCCGACAGATTCGCGAGCGTGTAGGCGAGATCCTCGGGCTTACGGCACTGATAGGTCGGTACGTTGTTCAGAATCGGCTTTTCGTCGAGATAAAACGCGATCATGTCCGGCACGTACGGGTAGATCGACTTGTCGTCGGCGATGCCGGTGCCCATCGCGTTCGCGAGCGCGACGCGGCCGGCGCGATATGCGGTGAGCAGACCCGGTACGCCGAGCGCGGAGTCGGGGCGAAACGCAAGCGGATCGAGAAAATCGTCGTCGACGCGCCGGTAGATCACGTCGACGCGCTTCGGTCCTTGCGTGGTGCGCATGAACACGTAGTTGTCGTCGACGAACAGATCCTTGCCTTCGACGAGTTCGACGCCCATTTGCTGCGCGAGGAACGTATGCTCGAAGTACGCGGAGTTGTACATGCCCGGCGTCAGCACGACGACGACCGGATCGTCGACGCCCGCGGGCGCGACCGAGCGCAGCGTATCGAGCAGCAGGTCGGGATAATGCGCGACCGGCGCAATGCGGTTCTGCACGAACAGCTCGGGGAAGAGCCGCATCATCATCTTGCGGTTTTCGAGCATGTACGACACGCCCGACGGCACACGCAGATTGTCTTCGAGTACGTAGAACTCGCCTTCATCGCCGGCGCGCACCACGTCGACGCCCGCGATATGCGCGTAAACACCGAGCGGCACGTCGACGCCCTGCATCTCGGGACGATACTGCGCGTTGGTATAGACCTGCTCGGCCGGCACGATGCCCGCGCGCACGATGTTGCGATCGTGATAGACGTCGTGAATGAACAGATTGAGAGCCTGCACCCGCTGTCGCAAACCCGCTTCGAGCGTCTGCCATTCGCCGCGCGGGATGATGCGCGGAATCAGATCGAAGGGAATCAGCCGCTCGGTGCCTGACAGGTCACCGTTCACTGCGAACGTGATGCCGACGCGCCGGAACAGCAGGTCCGCTTCCGCGCGCTTGCGTGCGATCGCTTCATCGCCCTGACTGTCCAACCATCGCTCAAAGCGCGCGTAATGCGGCCGCACGCCATCGTCGCGATGGCGCATCTCGTCGTAGCATCGCATCTCAGCCCCAGTCTTGTTGTCAAATAGAAGGCGAATGCGCTGCGCATTCGGTATTCGACCTTCGATCAAGCAAGCGCTATGCCATTCAATATGTCGGGATAGAGCGCGTTGACGTGCCCGCTAACGGAGCATCCGCAGGCCGTCGGATTGCCTTGATCGTACTGTCGTGGATCATCATGCGCCAGTCAGGTGCGTGCGCGCCATCAGGGGGCACACTATGAGAGGCGCGCTTGCCGTTTCGCCAAGGGACTCGACACGCACTACGAAGCGAGCGCACAAAAAAAGTCCCCGTGAATCTTCATCCACGGGGACTTCGATCACCTGCAGGCAGGCGCTTTTTCACGCACTCAAACGTCAGGCATGGTTAAACACAACAGCGCTATGCCGACGCCTGAGTCGTGCGAGCAACGCGTTCAGGCTGTCGCTGCGTCCTTCAGCTTCTTCAGCGCGCGTGCCTTGATGCGCACGCTGGCCGGCTTGGCCGGGAACCAGCGCTCTTCACCCGTGAACGGGTCCTTGCCGAAGCGCTTCTTCTTCGCCGGCACAGCCTGCACGACGATCTTCAGCAGACCCGACAGCGTGAATTCGCCAGCGCCCTTCTTGTGCACCGTGCCGAGGATCGTGTCTTCGAGCGCGGCCAGCACGGCCTTGGCGGTCTTCGGTTCCACTGCAGCACGTTCAGCGATGTGAGCTGCCAACGAGGCCTTCGTGAAGGTGTCCTTGATCGGCGACGGTGCGCCAGACGCCTTCACGGCGACCTTCTTGGCTGCGACGGCTTTCTTCGCAGGAACTTTCTTTGCAGCAACCTTCTTGGTCGGTACCGGGGCAGCAGCCTTCTTGGCCACCTTTTTTGCGGAAGTCGGCATGTTTCTCCTACCTGTTGTGGTCAGTGAATTGCTCGAAGCGCACACCGTATGTGCACGCTTCAACGCCGGATTCTACAAGCGCTAAAGCGATTTGCGCGACTCTTTTATGTATTGCGATGAAGTTTTTTGCATGGCGCCAACGGTGCAACACGTTTTAGTACCTGTTTTAGCGGCTAAAACGTGCGTGGCGAGCTCTTTGACATGGCAGGAGTAACGCTCGTTACAGTTCGTTTCGGCCGCGGTTTCGAGGCGGTTGCGTCGGGCGAGCCGGTGTTTTCGCCCCTTGAAACAGGGCATTTTCTTCGTTTGACGCGTCAAGCAACGCATCCCCCAACGTTTCGACGATGCCTACGCCTCGCTTGCGGCGGGCTCCGTTTCAGCGAGCGATGCGCTGCAGGATGTCGGCGAGCGTCGTCAGCGCCGTGTCGATATGTTCGGCCGCGATGCTGCCATAGCCGAAGATCAAGCCAGGCTGCGGTGTCACGCGATGGTGAAATGGAGCGAGTCCATAGAGGCCGATCGACGCTTCACGCGCGGCGGCAACGAGCACCTCTTCGCCGAGCGACGCCAACGGCCCCTTGAGCCGCGCCGCCAGATGGATGCCGGCGGTCGGCACGATCGGCTCGAACCAGCGCGCGAGACCGCCTTGCAGATGCTCGAGCAGCATCGCGCGGCGGGCCGCGTAAGCCTTGTGCATGCGCCGCAGATGGCGCGCGAAGTCGCCATTGAGCATGAACGACGCGAGCGCCGTTTGCGTCAGCGTGCAGCCGTGACAATCGGCGATCTGCCGCGCCTTCAGCAGCGGGCCGTGCAACGACGCGGGCGGCACCAGGTAGCCGATGCGCAATTCGGGGAAGATCGTCTTCGAAAACGTGCCGACGTAGGCGACGAGGCCAGCGCGATCGAGACTCTTCAGCGGCTCCATCGGCCGGCCTTCGAAACGGTACTCGCAGTCGTAGTCGTCCTCGATGATGACCGCACCGCGCTTTTGCGCCCATTCGAGCAGTTCGACGCGACGCTCGAGGCTCATCGGCATACCGAGCGGAAACTGATGCGAAGGCGTCACGTAGACGAGCCGTGCCTTGTCCGGCAGCTTGCCGACGATCAGGCCTTCGCGATCGACCGGTACCGGCACCACGCGCGCGCCGGTCACCTTGAAGCATGCATGCGCGGGCGGGTAGCCGGGGTCTTCGATGGCCGCGATTTCACCGGGCCGCAGCGTGATGCGCGCCATCAGATCGAGCGCGTGCTGCGCACCCTGCGTGACTATCACGTCTTCCCAGTTGCTCGACACCGCACGGTTGAAAGCGAGGTAGCGCGAGATCGCGAGCCGCAGCTGCTGCTCCCCCGCGACGTCGCGATAGGTGCCGGGGCTGCGGGCCTGGCCGCGTAGAGCATGATTCACGCAGCGGCGCCAGACGTCGAAGGGAAACAGCGTCTTGTCGGTCGCGCCGCCGATGAAGTCGAGCGGGGACGGCACCGACGGCCGCGGCAACGGCAGACTGTCGGGCATCTGCTCCCACAGCGGCTGCGCGCGCGCGGCGGCCTTCGCTTGCGCGGCGGCCCGCTCGCGCGAACGAGCCGCCGCGCGCGCGGGGGCCGAACGCTCGGCCGGCAACCGTTCGAGTCCGTCGGCGACGAAGGTGCCCGAACCGGCGCGGGCGCTCAGATAACCCTCTGACAGCAGTCGCTCGAATACGTCGAGCGTGGTCTTGCGCGACACACCGAGCTGCGTCGCGAGATCGCGCGTGGACGGTAGACGCGTGCCGCCGGCAAGGCGCCCTTCGAGAATGCCCGCGCGCAACTGCCGATAAATCTGTCCGGACAGATCGTGATGGCCTTCGACCGCGATGTGAATGTCCATTCGGGTGGTTACCTCAAATAACGGCGAAATGGTTATTTCGACCGACCAGTGGCGAACGTAAGCTTACCGGCACGGACGCCCTACGCGCGAACGCGCGGCGCTCGAATGGACGGAGGCGGTGACGCTGGTCGCGCAAACGCGCGTGCCGGATACGGTATGGGAAGCGGTGAAGCCGCATTTCAGCGAGCAGGAAATCAGCGACCTGACGCTGCCGATCGTTGCGATCAACGGCTGGAACCGCATTGCGGTGTCGTTCAGGAAGATGCCGGAGTAAGCGGCGGCGCGTCTTCGCGGAGCTTCAGAAGATTACGGAAACCGCCACCGCGAACCAGATCGCGGTCACGCCCGCGAGAAACAGATGCCGCGCGATACGCACGCGTGAGTCGCTGTTCTCCGGCTCGACGGGACTCGTCGCCATCCATGGCACGAGGCCCAGGCACGCAAAGCCGGCCAGCGCGAGCACAAAGACCACGACGTCGGCCTTGCGCCAGGCAGTCGGCTCATACATACCCCAGTAGCCGAGAAACACGATGCCGATCGAGAACACGGTCGCGGAAGCGGCGCTGAGCGCGGGCACCGATCCAGTTGGAGCCGGCATGCTTGACCTCCGATCGTCAGGTTGCGGCGGCGCTCGCGTGCGTCGCGCCATCCGCCCGATCCGCGTTCGCGTCGGCCGCGGCGAGCCGTCAGGAAGTGCGGGTCTGGCGAGCTTCGTACGTCTTCAGATGACTATAGGCGATGCGCAGCAGCGACACGCCGTGTTCGCCCTTTTGCGCGTCGCCGCCGCGCGAGATCAGGTCGCCGAGGATATGATCCGCCTCGGTGTGCGAGCGGTTTTCGACGTCGCGCAGCATCGACGCGGTCAGCGGCGACGGCGTCAGCAGCACCTGGGTAGCGCGCACGTCGAAGTCCGCGGCCATCGTGAAGCCGTTGTGCTCGGCCGCCGCGCGGCATTCGCCGAGCAGATTCTCAATCACGCGCTTGCCGTCCGGCGCAGCCAGAATATCGCCGACCGAACCGCGCATCAAGCACGTACTCGCGGCCAATGTAGCGAGGAACACCCATTTTTCCCACATGCGCAGCAGGATGTTGTCGCTGACCGCGACGTCGAAGTTCGCGCCGGACATTGCATCGGCAAGCGCCTCGGTGCGCTCCGAGGTGCCGCCCACGAGTTCGCCGAACGTGATCGCGTGCATGTCGTTCAGATGCATGATGTGCTGCTCGGCATTGAGCGTCGCGGCGATCACGCACTGACCGCCGAGCACGCGCTCCTTGCCGAAGTGCGCGGTCAGCACGTCGATATGGCGCATGCCGTTGAGCATCGGTAGGATCAGCGTGTCTTCTCCGACGAACGGCGTGAACGAATCGATCGCGTCGTCGAGACTGTAGGCCTTGCAGCTCAGCAGCACGAGGTCGAACGGCTCGGCGGCGACACCGGCCAGTATCGTCTTCACGTCGGGCAACTGGAGATTGCCGCGCGGGCTGTTGATGACGAGGCCGTCGCTCCGTAGTTTTTCCGCGCGACCGGCGCGTACGAGGAAGGTCACGTCCTGCCCCGCTGCCGCCAGACGTCCGCCGAAATAACCGCCTACCGCGCCCGCTCCTACTACCAGAATTCGCATCTTGAGCCTCTTGAAAGATTTCGATTTGCCGATCATGCGCGTCGCTGGCGGACGCATCTTCATGGTGCCGCGTATTCGGTGCTTGTGCAGGAATGTAGCAAAGATTGGGGATCGGTTCCGGGGAGCGTTGCCAGCAGGCGGGTGGTGTCGGCTAGATGGTGCGTGCGAGGCAGGTCCACCCACCGTATTGCGTTCTTGATAGCGTTTTCCAGCCACCACGGCACGCCAAATACAAAGTGTGCCAGCAGGAACCGCGTTACGACCACGCCGCCCAGGCAAGCCAGCGCGAGCCCCACGACACACCAGCTCGTGACGATTGCGAAACGCTTGATCGGACTTCAACCCTCCCATACGCTTTCATGTCGCTGCCTTCACTGCGCCGCCACCGTTTCCCCCTGCTCCCACCCGCCCCCCAGCGACCGATACAGCGCGATCGCCGAAAGCGCGTGCTCGCGCCGGGCCTGATTCAGCGACTCCGAGTCGCGCAGATACGCTTCCTGCGCGTCGAGCACATCGAGGAAGCTCGACGCACCGCCCTTATACAGCTCGGTCGACAAACGCAGCGCGTGGTTCGAGGCATCGAGCGCACCGGCCAGGCGCTGCACCTGCACCGCGCCGCTGACGAGATCGCTGCGATTGTCCTCGACTTCCTTCAGCGCCTGCAACATCGTCTGCTGCAAGCCGAGCTGCGATTCGCGCATGCGGCTCTCGCTCGCGTCGATGTTCGCGGTGATGCGCCCGGCGTTGAAGATCGGGCTCGTCGCATTCAACGCGGCGCTGAACAGGTTGTCGGTCAGCGTCGGCAAGCCAAGGTACGACGATGCGAGCAGCCCATTCGTCAGGTTGATCTTGAACTGCGGATAGCGCTGCGCCTTCGATACCCCCACTTCCGCCGCACGCTGTTCGACGAGCGCATAGGCGGTGCGCACGTCGGGTCGATGCAGCAACGCGTCGGACGGCAACACCTGCGGCGCGCTTTGCGCAGGCACCGGAATCTCGTGCGCGTTGGAAAGCAGCAGCGTATCGAGGCTTTCCGGCGTACGCCCCGAATACACGGCAATCAGACTCAGTTGATGCTGCACCGCCGATTGCATGCGCGGAATCTGCGCCTGCAAGTCCTGCAACTGATTCTGCGCGCGGGCGACGTCGAGCTGCGTCGACAGTCCGTAATGCAGACGCTCCTGCGTGAGCTTCAGCGCGCGGCTGCGAATCTGCTCGTTGTCGTCGAGGATCTGCAATTGCGCCTGCGCCCAGCGTAGATCGATATACGCAGCCGCCGTGTTCGCGGCGAGAGCGAGCCGCAACTGGTTCAGCGCCGCAACGCTACCCGACACCTGCGCCTGCGACGCGAGCACCGCGAGACGTTCGCCGCCGAACACGTCCGGCGTCCAGCTCGCGGCGAGTCCAAAGCCGGCCTGGCGCACATAGCCGAGCGGCGGCGGCGTGTTCTGCCGCTCGGTCGACGCGCCCGCGTTCGCGTTCAGCTCCGGCAGCAGCGCCGCGCGATTCTGCGTCACCAGGTCCTGCGACTGCTTCACGCGTTCGGCCGCGGCCTGCACGTCGAGGTTGCCGGTCAACACCGATTCGATCAGCTGATGCATCACCGGGTCGCCGAATTGCGCCCACCAGGCATCGGTGTTCACGCTGTCTTGCGGCGCGTCGACGCTCCACGCGGCCGGCGCGAGCGTCTGCACCGTGTGCGGCAAATCCGCGTGCGTCGCGGGTTGCACCGCGCAGGCCGCGAGCGTCAGGAACGCCGCGCTCGCCAGTAACTTCATCACGATTCGTTTCATGTTGGTCTCCTAATGGGCATCGGGCGGGGGCGCGGTGTTGCCGAACGGGCGCGAAAACAGCACGCTCAGCAAGCCGACCACGAAGCACAGCGCAACCGCCAAAAAGGCGTCCGAGAATGCGAGCACCAGCGCTTCGCGCATCAATGCCGCGTGCAATTCGGCTAGCCCCGCACTCGCGGCGTTCAAGACGTCACCACCAACGGCCGACAGATACTCGGCCTGCTTCCGCAGGATCGATTCGACGACCGGACGGCCCGCATTCAGATGTTCGTCGAGCCGTTCGTAGTGCAGGTTCAGACGGTCGTTCAACATCGTGCTGCTGACCGCGATGCCGATCGCACCGCCGAGATTACGCATCAGATTGAACAGCCCGCTAGCTGAGCGCAGCCGCGACGGCGGCAACGCACCCAGCGCCATCGTCACGATCGGCGGAATACAGAATTGCTGGCCAATTCCGCGCAACGCCTGCGGAATCAGCAACTGCTGCCAGCCCCATTGGTTCGTCAACGGCACGTACAGATAGCAGCCGATGCCAAACAGCGCGAGTCCGAACACCATCAGCATGCGCATATCGACGAAGCGCGCGAGCGTCGAGTAGGCGGCCAGCGCTAGCACCTGAAAACAGCCGACGGACAGCAACGCGAGACCAATCTGCAACGAATCGAAGCCGCGCACGCGCGCAAGAAACACCGGAGTCAGAAACACGGTGCAGAAGATGCCGATCCCGGTAATGAACGACAGCAGACTGCCGATACCGAAATTGCGCAATGCCAGCGCGCGCAGATCGACGATCGGTTCCTTCGCGGTGAACGCATGGACGAGGAACAGAAACCCGCAGATCGCCGCGACCCACGCGCACAGCACGATCACGTCGTCGCCGAACCAGTTTTTGCGCGGTCCCTCTTCGAGCACGTATTCGAGGCAACCGAGAAAACCCGACATCAGCAAGATGCCGAAGTAGTCGCCCTTTTTCAGCAAGGACAGATCGACTTTGTCGATATTCACGTACTTCGGCACCAACAGCGTGACGGCGACGCCCGGTACCAGGTTCAGATAGAACAGCCAGTGCCACGACCATTGCGACGTGATCCAGCCGCCGATCACCGGGCCGATGGTCGGCGCAAGCGACGCGAGCGCGCCGATCGTCGTCGATGCGATCAAACGCTGCTTGCCGGGAAACAGTACGAACGCGGTCGTGAACACGGTCGGAATCATTGCGGCACCGAGCGCGCCTTGCAGACCGCGAAACAGGATCATCGAGTTGATGTCCCACGCGAGACCACACAGCATGCTGGTGACCGTGAAGCCGAGCGCGGAGAAAGTGAAGACCCAGCGCGTCGAGAACACGCGCGTGAGCCACCCCGACATCGGAATCACGATGATCTCCGCGATCAGATACGAGGTCTGCACCCAGGAGAGCTCATCCTGACTGGCGGACAGTCCGCCACCGATATCGCGCAGCGACGATGCGACGATCTGGATATCGAGCGTCGCCATGAAAAAGCCGACGCACATCAGCGCGAATGCGAAGACCTTGGTGCGGGTCGGCTGGTCGGCGGGGTTGTCAAAAGCGTGAGTCATGATCGGTTCATCCCTGCGCGGCCGGATGGCCCGCATCGAGGTGCACTTTCACGGTCGCGGACAGGCCCGGACGCAGCACGCCCTGCATGTCCTTCGGCACGTCGAGGCGCACGCGCACCGGCACGCGCTGCACGATCTTCGTGAAGTTGCCGGTCGCGTTTTCCGCGGGCAAGACGCTGAAGGTCGCACCGGTCGCCGGTGCAAGACTGTCGACCACGCCGTGCAGCTTTGTGCTCGACGCATCGAGTTCGACATCGACGCTGTCGCCCGAATGCATTTTGCGCAGCTGATCTTCCTTGAAGTTCGCGTCGATCCATAGACCGCTCGCCGGCACGACGGTCAGCAGCGACACGCCCGTGTTGGCGAGCAGCCCAACGCGAGCGGTGCGATTGCCGACATAGCCATCGATCGGCGAGCGGATCGTCGTGTACTCGACGTTCAACGCGGCGACGCGCTGCGCGGCCTGCGCGGTCGCGATGCGCGCTTTCGCGTCGCCGATCTGCGCGTCGAGCACTGCAATCTGCCGTTGCGCCGCGAGCAGCGCCGCGCTGCTGCGATCGACCGCGGCGCGCGCTTTGGTCAGATCGGCGTCGGCCTTCTCGACGACCTGGTTCGACACCGCGTCGTCTTTCACGAGTTCGCGATAGCGCGTCTGGTCGGCGGCGCTGCGTGTGAGCTCGGCGCCCGACGCGCGGACCTCGGCGGCCTGCTCGTTGATCGCCGCGAGTTGCAGTGATTTCTTCGCTTCGAGTTCGGTGACGGCGGCCTGCGCGCTCTCCACTTCGGCGCTGGCCTGGGCGAGGCGCGCGTCATAGTCGCGGGCATCGAGACGCACCAGCACCTGGTTGGCGTGCACGAACTCGTTGTCGTGCACGAGCACGTCGGTGACGAAGCCGTTGACCTTCGGCGCCATCACCGTGACGTCGCCGCCGACGTATGCATCGTCGGTGCTCTCGACGAAGCGGCCGACGAAGAACCAGTACGAAGTGGCCAGCGCCAGCGCGACGAGGACGGAGAGGATCGCAAGCAGCATCCACGGGATACGCCGAGCCTGTCTGGCGGGTTGTACCGCGCTTGGCGGCGCGACGGTCGAAGGAGTTGTGGACATGTGTCGATATGTGCGTATGCACTCATCAGGTTGAAAAAAACGGCGCAGTGCGCCGGCCTCCGCTACCTTCAGCGTTTATGTCAAAGCAAATCCCGGGTGATGGCAGACAACTCGGTGCGCAGCGCTGCCGCGCGCTCCTCGCCGAAGCGGTGTTCGAATTCGGCCTGTGCGGCATACCAGTGCGCGCGGCCCGCAGCCAAGCGCTCTTCGCCTTCGGCGGTCAGCGAGATCAGCAGCGCGCGCGCATCCGCGCCCATTGCCTCGCTCGATACCATTCCGTCGCGTCGCAGTGGCTGGATCGTACGGACCAGCGTGGTGCGCTGCATGCGCATGGCCTCGGCGATCTGCTTCATCGTCATCGGACCGGTGCGCTTCAGGCGCCCCCAGCAGAGAAAACTGCGTGATGGTCAGCCCGACATTCGACAGATGCCGGTCGTAGATCTGCGATACGTGACGCGCGGCCTGGCGGATCGCAAAGCAGTCGTCGTCGAAAAGCGCTTCCATTCGCTTCACTTCCTTTGCTAGTTAGTGCATATGCACATTAAGCGGCGTCATAAAACCCGCCGAAGCGGGTTCCTACGCGCGATCTAATCGGTGATGCTGAACAGCTCGGTACGCAGCGTCTTTGCGCGGGCGCGGCCGAACTTCTTTTCGAATTCGTCCTGCGCGGCGCGCCATGCGACGGAGGCCTGATCGAACGTCGTCTCGCCTTTTTCCGTCAGGCTGAACAGCAACGTGCGGTTGTCGTGGTCCGCCGCCTCGGCCAGCACGAGGCCGTCGCGCTGCAGCGGCTTCATCGCGCGGACCAGCGTGGTGCGCTCCATCACCATCGCGTCCGCGAGCTCCGCCATAGGCAGGTTCGGTGTGCGCGCGAGCTTCGCGAGGATCGTGAACTGCGCAGCGGTCAGCCCGACGCCGCTGAGATGGCGCTCGTACATCTGCGTGACGTGCCGCGCCGCCTGGCGCAGCGCGAAACAGTTGCATTCGTCGTAGGAGAGAGGACGGTTCATGGAGCGAAGTCTATGTGTGCATATGCACTGTGTCAAGTTTTTCGAATGGCAACGGGCAAATGCCGCACCCGTTGCGCTACTGCGGCCTTCAATCTTGCCGCTTGCCAGCTATAATTGTTATGTTATAACATGACCAAAAATTGGCGCTCCAGCCCTGCCGTTTTTCACACGGTCCCACTGCGACGTCCAACAAAATCCGTCCGACCTATGAGCGGACAGTCCATGCTCAACGACCACTTATGACCGTCATCTCCATTACCGTTCTCATCGAAAAGTAGGCCTGATCGACGGGCCTGCTATCGCGCGTCGTCAACTTCCAGTTCGCCTGTCCTTCCCCTGCCGGCCAGGGGCGAGGTGGGTGAGCTTTTGCCGAACGCTTCTGTTCATCAATTCATCGTCCTTAGCGCAAGCAACAACAATGAAAAAACGCACACTGACCACACAGGCGGCGATCGTGTTCTGTACCGCCATCTCGAACGCATGGGGCGCGCCAGGCAACGCCATGTTGACGGGCACGGTCTCCGATCCCGCGGGCCATCCCGTCGCTCACGCGAAAGTGGAGGTACAGGACGCGAGCGGCGCCTCCATCGGCGCGTCGAACACGGACACGTCGGGCCACTTCTCGATCGACGGCGTGGCACCCGGCACGTATGCGGTCGTCGTCACCGCGGCCGGTTTTGCAAGCGGCAGCAGCATCGCGACCGCCCAGTCCGGCGCCCCGGCGAGCGTCAGCGTACAACTGCAAAAGAGCGACACACTCGACGTGCAGGTCAACGCACAACGTCTGAACGCTGCCCGCAACGGCTTGCTGCCCGAAACGGGCAGCAGCGTCTATCGCTTCACGCAGGCGGATATCGCCACGATGCCGGCGGGCGCGAACACGCCGCTCAATCAGGTGCTGCTGCAAGCGCCCGGCGTCGCCAACGACTCGTACGGCCAGTTGCACGTGCGCGGCGAGCACGCCAATCTGCAATACCGGATCAACGGCATCATCATTCCGGAGCCGATCAGCGGCTTCGGCCAGTCGCTCGACACGCGCATCATCGATCAATTGAACCTGCTCACGGGCGCCCTGCCCGCGCAGTACGGCTACCGCACGGCCGGTATCGTCGACATCCGCACCAAATCGGGCGACATGGCCAGCGGCGGCTCGATCGACGTATTCGGCGGCAGCCATCAGACCGTCAAAACGAGCGCCGACGTGTTCGGCAGCGAGGGACCGTTCAGCTACTACCTGAGCGGCTCGCTCGGCATGAACAATCTCGGCATCGAGAATCCGACGGCGAGCGCCAGTGCGATTCACGATCACACGCGCCAGGGCAATGCATTCGGCTATCTGTCGTATCTGATCAATCCGCTCACTCGTGTGAGTCTGTTGTTCGGCGCGACCAGCAACCAGTTCGAGATTCCGAACACGCCGGGGCTCACGCCGAACTTCGCGCTCAACGGCCAAAGCACGTTTGATTCGTCGCAACTGAACGAAACGCAATCGGAGCTCAACAATTTCGCGGCGGTCGCGCTTCAAGGCACCAACGGCGGCGCGCTCGATTACCAGGTCGCCTTCTTTACCCGCTATACGCGCACGAAGTTCAACCCCGATCCGATCGGCGACCTGATGTTCAACGGCGTAGCATCGGAGGACTTTCATAGCAACACAGCCAACGGCGTGCAGGTCGATACGACCTGGCGCATCAACGACAGGCACACGGTTCGCGCGGGTGTCTTCTTCCAGCAGGAACACGCGGTATTCGACAATAACGTGGCTGTGTTCCCCGCCGACGCGGACGGCAACCAGCTCTCCGACGTGCCCTTCAACATCCAGGACAGCAGCAGCAAGACCGGCTATCTGTACAGCCTGTACGCGCAGGACGAATGGAAGCTGACCGACCGGCTCACGCTGAACTATGGCTTGCGCTACGACCGGATGGACGAGTACACGAGCGCGAGCCAGTTGAGCCCGCGCGTCGGCCTCGTGTACACGCTCACGCCGTCGACGACGCTGCACGCCGGCTACGCGCGCTACTTCACGCCGCCACCGTTCGAACTCGTGTCCGGCTCGACGATATCGAAGTTCGACGGCACGACGAATCAGAGTTCGGTAACGCAGAACGATCCCGTAAAGCCGGAACGCAGCCACTATTTCGATCTCGGCATCACGCAGAAACTCGGCCCTGCCGTCACGCTCGGACTCGACGCGTACTACAAGAAATCGACCGACCTGCTCGACGAAGGACAGTTCGGTTCCGCTCTGATCTACGCGCCGTTCAACTACCAGTACGGCAGAACGTATGGCGTCGAATTCACCGCCAACTACAAACAGGACAATCTCTCCGCGTATCTGAACCTCGCGTATAGCCGCGCGCAAGGCAAGAACATCAACTCCGCGCAGTTCAATTTCGGTGCGGACGAACTGGCGTACATCTCGAACAACTGGGTGTACCTCGATCACGACCAGCGCGTGACCGCATCGTTCGGCGCGGCATACGACTTCCACCAAACCACCTTCACGTTCGACGGAATCGTCGGCTCCGGCCTGCGCAGCGGCTTTGCGAACACCGACCGCCTGCCCGTCTATGCGCAGTTCAACCTCGGCGTAATTCAGCACTTCAACGAGCCGATGATCGGCAAGTTCGACGCGCGTGTGGTGGTGATCAACGCATTCAACCGCGTGTACGAGTTGCGTGACGGCTCGGGCATCGGCGTCGGCGCGCCGCAGTACGGTCCGCATTTCGCGGTTTATGCGGGCGTGACCAAGTACTTCTGATCGACGGCAGGGAGAATCATCATGCAGGAATGGACAGGCTTTATCGCGGCGATGCGCACCGGCGGATGGATCATGTATCCGCTCAGCGTGCTCGGCGTGCTCGCATTGACCATCATCATCGAGCGGGCGTATGTGTTCGCCCGCTTCGCGAGCGCACCGGCGCGTCTTTTGCAACCCACGTCGTCAGCCGATGACAACCGTCTCGACCGTCTCGCCCCGCACCACGCGTTTCGGCGCATGGCCGCGCCGTGGCTGTCGGAATCAGACTCGCCGCTGTGGCTGCGCGAGGCGTCGACGCAATCGATCGCATCGCAGATCGAGCGCGACATGGGCCGCGGTCTGTGGCTACTGGAGACGATCGTCACGGCGGCGCCGCTGCTCGGTTTGCTCGGCACGATCGTCGGGATGATGAAGTCATTCCAGCTGTTCGGCGGCAATGGGCTCGTCGATCCGGGCGGCGTCACGGGCGGGGTGGCGCAGTCGCTGGTGGCGACCGCGATCGGACTCATCGTCGCGGTCTTCGCACTGTTCGCGTTCAACTATTTTTCACGGCGGCTCGAGCGTCTGATGGATGAACTCGAACTGTTCGCCAACGCGCGACTCAGCGCGCTGCGCCTGCAACAAGAGGCGCGAGGCGAACGCGGATGAAACTCAAACGCTCGCGCGCCTCGCGGCGCGGCCGCATCGAAATCATTCCGATGATCGACGTGATGTTCTTTCTGCTCGCGACCTTCATGCTCGCGTCGCTGGCGATGCAACGTCTCGACGCGGTGCGGATCAATCTGCCTTCGGGACGCGCGCAGCCGATCAGCACTAGCGAGCCGCTCACGATATCGGTGAACGGCAACGACGAGGTCTCGGTCAATCGCCACGTCGTTCGCGCGGATCAGATCGAGCCTGAAGTGAAGCGCCTGCTGCGCGCGGACGGCAACGTCGTCATCGCGGCCGACGATCACGCGGGTCACGGCGCGGTCGTGCAGGCCATGCTCGCGGCGCGACGCGCGGGCGCCGAACACTTTCTGATCGCCGTGCATCGTGAATAAAGCTTGCCGCGAGCTGTCCGAGGCGCACGTTGTGGGAACGCTGCGTACCGCCGTCGCTTGTCTGATCTCGCTGGGTATCTGGCTTCTGGTGCTGGCTGCGCTGTCGTCCGGATTGCTGAAGTCGAGTCAGCCAGCCCCACCGCCTGCTCCAATGGATATGCGCGTGGTCGTGCTCGACGAGCCTGCGCCGCCTGAATCCCGTCCGTCGCAAACTCCGGTTGCGGTTCCAGCCGAACAGGCGCCACGGCACGCGCAGACGCAATCGCGTACCTCAGCGCATCGCGCGATGCCGCCTGTGCCAACCAGGCCGCAGACGCTGACGACGCCCGCTGCCGCAGCGCCGTCGGCACCGGTTGCTAGTCAGACACAACGCCCGTCGCAAGATGATCATCCGGAACAAACGGCCGCCGCGGAATCGCAGCAATCATCCGCACAGCGCGACGCCGCTCCAGCCGCCTCGGCAAGCTCCAACACCGCCGCCCGCTCCATATCGCAACCGCTACCGACGCTGCCCGACGACTTGCGCGAGCAGGCCTATCAGACGATCGCGACAGCCCGCTTCACGATCCACGCCGACGGCTCCGTCGATGTCGAGCTCATTCACGCGACGCCGAACCCCCGTCTCAATCAACTGCTGCTCGAAACGTTGCGGCGCTGGCGCTTTTTTCCCGCGCTGCGCGATGGCCGGCCCGTCGAAAGCACGCAAAACATCCGCGTGCATTTCAACGTCAGTTGAACAGCGCCTACTGGCTTGCACAGGTGAAATTCGCCGCGACGTTCACGTCTACAGTGAGCCTCGTTGCGTACATCGCAACCAACGTCGACCCAGGAGGCCGCCAATGTGTCTGGCGGCACGTTTGAAGAGTCGTTACTGCCCCACCTTCTCCGATTCGACGACCAGGTCCAGCACATATGCGACCGACGGCCCATCGGCAGGCGGGTTCCTGACTGTGAAACGCTTCACGCGCACGACGTTACGGATGCCCGGCATGTGCGTATAGCCTTCGATATCCTGATTCAACGGATGCCACGGACCAGGCGTGCCGGTCGCCAGGCCCTGCTCGTCGAAGAAGCGATCGCGCACGAGCAGACATTGCGCGTTCGGCATCAACGGATGGTTGCACGGCACGGACTGCGCCGCTACTTCAAGGAACGCTATTTGACCGGGGCTGCCGTAGCGCGTCTCGGCCGTGGGCACACCGGTAAAGCTCAGCGTGTCGCCGCTATAGGTGATCAGTTGCAGGCTCGGCGCGTTGTCCCGCGCGAGCAGGGTCACGTCGACGCTGCCGCGCACACGCTGCGAGATCGCATCGTCGAGTGCGGCAAGCGCGGCATCGTGGCAGGCCATCATCGTGCTGACCATCGGGCCGATCTGCAAATGCCCTTTCCTGACGGTGTAACCCGCTCCCATGCTGTTGCAGCCATTGACGACGGTGATCCGGTACGGACTGAAGTCGAGCTGCACTGGCCTGTCTGGGCGGACGAACAGGGCATCGATGTGCGTGCCATTGCGATCGATCGCGTTCTTCAGTTGCCAGTGGTACCGCGTCAGCAGATCGGTGCCGGTCGGCGACGCCGGGTTGGCGGCCGCCGTGGTTGCCGATGGCGCCGGCGCTGTCACTTCCGGTGCCTGTGCGCAGGCGGCGAGAACGAGCGGCAGCAATAGCATGCAGTATTTCACGTCGGCACCTCGCTGAATTCAGTGGTCGTTCCGGGCGTTTGCTCGCGTCGTCGGGCCGAGGGACGCGAGAATCAGGTCGCATGCACGAAAGCCGGAAGTGCCAGTGAAGGGTACCACCCGGCCGCATCAGTCCGGGTTTGCGCACCTGCTTCGTTCAGGCCGCGAGCATCGACTCGACGACCGACAGCATAACGCAGGTGGAAGGCGTAAAAGCGCCGCTCGATGTCGATCGGATTCCTCGTTACGTGGCCGAACTGCGGCCAGTGCAGCAGGCTACGCCTGGGAAATGTCACGGCCGACGGAAGGACGGGCGTGATGCCGCTTCAGTCGAGGGCGCAACATCAGATAGAAGGCGGCACCATGCGTGATCGCCAGCGTCGGCACATAGATGATCGGAATCGCGTACAAGGCGCCCAGCTCGCCTGCATGCGCGGGCAGATCGGCCGCGGTTGCGTGGTAGTAGTCGATGATCAGGTCGGCCATACCAACAAGATTGAAAGCGACGACGAACGACCAGAAAAGCGGACGTATCCGGGCCGTCAGCAACGCCAGCATCGCCAGCACTCCCGTGGCGAAATCCCCATAGGCGGCGAACACGGCGAAGCTCGCGGACAGTTGCGGACTGACGACACCAGGCAACAGAAAGGCGAGCCCGAAGAAGCGGAAGCTGTGCAACGTGGCGATCGCGCGTTGCGCGTCGAATGGAGCCATCGACTTGAGCTTCGGCCACATGTAGGTGCCGAAGCACAGCAGCCAGGCGACATAGCCCAAAACGAGGTGCAACTGGAACAGAAGTCGCGGTGACATGGTGCCTCCTTGTCAAATGTTGGATGCGCAGGTGTAAGGTGTACCATCATCTCGCGCGGGTGACTATTCCTCACAATGTTGACAGGCTATGAAGCAGAACTTCACAGTCAGGCAGGGCGCGCTCGACGGCGTCGAAGTGTTCCTCAGCGTTGCCGAGCATCGCAGCTTTCGCGGGGCCGCTGCGCAACTGGGCGTGACGCCGTCGGCCGTCAGTCAGGCGGTGCGTGTGCTCGAAGCCCGCCTCGGTGCGACGCTCTTCATCCGCACCACGCGCAGCGTCGGCTTGACCGAAGCCGGCGAGCGCTTTCTCGCTCGCGCCAAGCCCGCCTTCGAGGAACTCATCGCCGCCAGCGAGGTGGCGCGCGGACTCGGCGAGCGACCGTCCGGCCTGTTGCGTCTTTCCGTGCCGCGTGCAGTCGTGCCGATCCTGCTGGAGCCGCTGATCGCGTCATTCTGCAAGGCCAATCCCGAGGTCGAGGTGGAAATAGCGGCCAGCAAAGAACTGATCGATCTCGCGATGGAAGGCTTCGACGCCGGCATCCGGCTCGGTCAGTTCGTCGCCGCCGACATGGTCGCGGTGCCGCTCACGGCGCCGTTCCGATTTGTCGTCGTGGGAAGTCCCGACTATTTCGCGGCGCGCGGCCGCCCCGAGCAAATGGACGATCTGCGCAAGCATGCGTGCATTCGATGGCGGCGCTCCAGCGGCGCGCTCGCGTTGTGGTCGTTCAACGATAACGGCCAGCCGATCGAGATCGCCGTCTCCGGTCCTTTCATCGCCAGCGATTTCCCGAGCGTGCTGGGCGCGGCGATCGAAGGCATTGGCCTTGCCCAGCTACCCGAGCCGATGGCCGCCGAGGGGTTGCGAACGGGAAAGCTGGTGGACGTTCTGAAGGCGTACGCGCCGATGGTCCCGGGCGTGTTTCTCTACTATCCGAGCCGCCGCCAGATCATGCCGAAGCTGCGTGCGTTCATCGATCATGTGAAGAGCCGCGCGACGCGATCGATGCCTGGCGATAGTTGACGAAGTTGATGATGTCGTCGAGGAAGCTCAAAGGTCTGCGCATAGCCGTCGCTTGGACCGGACACCGAAGCAGTAACCCACGATCAGCATGCGAATCATGAGCTCCGGCGTTTCGGCAGCGAGCTGATAGGCGCGGCTATGCGAGCTTTTGTTCGTCGACGCAAGCGTTCTCAGCGCCTCCACGCTCAAGCCGCTTCCAGCTTGCTCGATCGGTCGCGTCTGTCCTGAGCCCATCATCTGCAGCAGTTTCCCAGCTTTGATCTTTTGCAATTTCATGATTCTCCAGTGTTGCCCTAATCTTACTGTGTCATAAAATCCATTTGTAGCGACGCGATACCTGGTAGTATTGAATAATAGAGACTTCGGGTGATCGCGATGAGAGAAGATGTCGACGAATTTGACGCGTATCTGAATCATCTGGCGCAGGCGTTAGGGCACGCCGATCGCCATGCCGGCCTCAAGGGTTACTGTTCGGGCTTGGTAATGCCGTTGTCACGCAAGAGCGTCGAGCCGATGGCCGCGCATATTGACCCAGTTCACGCGAGTGCGAAACACCAGTCACTCCATCATTTTGTGGCCAAGGCAGAATGGTGTGACCGGGCGGTCCTTGAGCGGGTACGCGAATGGGTGATGCCCGCGTTAGGCCTGCACGCTGCTGAAGAGGCTGGCTATTACTGGATTATTGACGACACGGGCTTCCCGAAGAAGGGCAAGCATTCGGTTGGCGTAGCGCGGCAATACTGTGGGCAACTGGGCAAACAGGATAACTGTCAGATCGCCGTGAGCCTGTCGATCGCGACACAACGCGGCAGCCTGCCGATTGCCTGGCAGTTGTATGTCCCCAAGGAATGGATTGACGACCGGGAACGTGCCCGTCGTGCGGGCATTCCCGACGATCTGGCTTTCGAGACCAAGCCACAGATTGCGCTGGCCCAGCTTCGCGAGGCTATAGCATCCGGCGTTGCGCCGGGCATCGTGCTGGCCGATGCCGGGTACGGCGACGAAACCGCTTTCCGGAATGGCGTAACGGAACTGGGTTTGTTGTACGCGGTAGGGATCCGGCCGGGCACCTCTGTGTGGACACGAGGTACGGCGCCCCTTCCGCCCAGGCCCTGGAGCGGGCGCGGCAAGCCACCGACATTGTTGCGCCGTGCGCCCGGCCACGAGCCGATCGCCGTGAAGGAACTGGCCATGCAATTACCCGTGGACGCCTGGCAATCCGTAACCTGGCGCGAAGGTAGCAACGCAGCACTTTCCTCGCGCTTTGCCGCCGTGCGGGTTCGTCCCGCACATCGCGACTATTGGCGAAGTACCGTTCGCGACGAAGAATGGCTGCTCATTGAATGGCCTGAGGGCGATACGGAGCCGCTCAAATACTTTCTCACTACCGCCCCTGAGGAGGCGACACTTGAGCAGCTTGTGTTCGTGACCAAGATGCGCTGGCGCATCGAACGCGACTATCAGGACCTGAAACAGGAGTTCGGGCTTGGTCATTATGAAGGGCGTGGCTGGCGTGGCTTTCACCACCACGCCACACTGAGTATCGCTGCGTATGGGTTTCTGATCGCTCAGCGACTCCGAATGCAATCAGATGGACGCGATAAAAAAAACTTCCTTGAACGCGCGCTGCCTGCCCTTCCCTCGGATTACATCCCCCGGGGCAGTCCAGCGCGCTCAACGCCACGTTCCTGATTCCATTACTACGTTACGCATCCTGCTTGGACAAAGACTCATGCAACGATGGCTCTCCTCCTGTACGACAATAGAGCGTGCATTAGTTATGTGACACAGTAGTACTAACGGGCTGTAAATGACCGGAGAGAGATCGGGTGAGCACTCGACGAGCGCTGGCCGGAAGACGCCATAGGCGCTACGTGGTCGCAATCGCGCAAGCCGTGTGCGTGATTGGCCAGGCGCGGATTTTATGCCGATGGTGCTTCGCTCTCATGCCGCGATTTTTTCATCGTCGCCGGATCGCGCACGATGGTGACCGCGCACGGCGCGTAGGCGAGCACCTGGCGGGCGACCGAACCGATCAGCCAGCGATCGAACGGCGTATGTCCGCGATGCCCCACCACGAGATGGTCGATAGCATGCCGTTCCGCGTACAGCACGATCTCCTTTGCCGGCGGGCCGACCACGAGATCGAACTCCACGGCCCCGATCGAAGCGGCCAGCTTCGCCTTGATGTCGTCGAGGATCGCGGTGGCATGGCGCACTTCCAGATCGATCAGACTTTTTCGCTCAACTTCTATCGCACCCCAGTCCGGCGTGCGCGCGACGACGAGCACATGCAAGCGCGCGTCGAAACGCTTCGCGAGATCGACCGCGAAAGCAACGGCATATTGCGCGGACGCCGACCCGTCATAACCTACCAGCACGTTCTGCATGATCTGCTCCTGTGCGGTTCAACCTGGGCCGTGACTTTGTTGGACGAAATGCATCGAGCCATTTGCGTGAACCGCGAGCGCTCTCCCCGACTTCACGGCGTCGGCGCGAAAGCATGTGCGATCCACTCGCGAACCTGCCGTGTGGATTGTCATGCGGACGACGTCGGCACCGGCGGTGTTGAATCAGTTGTCGTCGCTTCTGGACGGAAGGTGTTCGTGAGGCTCGGGCTCTGCCGCGTCGGCGTTAGGAAGGTCGTCTGGGGCCGGATTTTGCAGGCCCTTCGGATCGGGCTGGCGAGTCTTGCCGGCGGAAGTTTGCGCGGGGTCGAGAGAGGTGCCGGTCGGCTCAGCGGATGGATTGGAGGTCATGATGTGCTCCTGCGCTGATGAATGCAGCTTCTATCATCATAGTTCACCTAGCCGATTTGAGTGATACGCGCTGTCACGCCAGCACTACTGTCACGCCCGCCGGCTGTTTCCTAGCCACGCTAACCACAGGATCGCCCCGCGCGCCTTTTGTTGCCGCTGGCGGTGCACGCAAGCGGGCATACCGAGGAAAATTCCGCGTTCCGAACCACACCGAAAAGCACAGGAAGAAACGCCCGCTGGCCCTCGTGAGGACGCGGGCGGGAGTCGTAGGTTGATGGAATGTTTGCACATAGCCTTACTGCGGGCCGGCGCCCTGCTTGAAAGCACCGGACGGCAACTGCCAGTTACCAGACTAGCGATAGTTCACGAAGTCGATCAGGTCATTGAGGAACCAGGGCAGAATAAGTTGCGTGTCGGAATAGCTGGTGCCGACAGTGAGTCTCGGTGGTCTTGACGTGGAGTCAGCGGACGATGCGCCGTCTGGAGCGTGCAGAAAGTAGGCGTGCGTATCGACCGCCGGCTGATTGTTCGCCGGAGTCGCTGTGCAGCCGGTAGCGAGAACGACGAGAACTGCTGCCAAGCAACGGGACTTCATGAGCGGGCCAACTCCGGCGACGTTTTCTACATTATGGCTGAACTCACTTGGATACCGGCAACGAACTGAACCCGCCATCGCAAATTCAACACCGTTACACCCCGTGCGGTCCGATGTGCGGCCGCCGACGACGATCGTCCCAGGGAGCTACACAATAGACCGAACCGCCTGAGTGCGCGACTTTCGCCGCCTTGATGTAATCACCCGGTGGGAGCAGCAATCGCAGGGCTTATCTGGACCGCGGAGCCACAGCGAAGGAACGTGATGGCCAGATTGCCGGCGCGAATTCGCTAGACCGACGCGGATGTCGCCAGCCGGCCCAAAAGCGGTCCACCAGATCCTGCGCGAGGATCGCCGACAATCGCGCCGGGAGCCTGGGTTGCGGACGCATTTCGACAACAACTGTCTATGAGACAATCGAATTCTCCTTCGATTGGCGTCGCCATGGCTCTCGAACCCAAACCCTACCTGCAACAAGTGTCTTTGCGCGATGACCTCGAATTTGATTTCGAGGCTTTTCCTTTATCGCTCCCGGCTGTCCGTGAATTGGGTACTTTAGAGTTTCATCCCGACGTTACATTTTTCGTCGGGGAAAACGGGTCTGGCAAATCGACCGTTGTTGAAGCAATTGCTGTGGCACTTGGATTCGGACCTGAGGGCGGAACAAAGAGCGTTCAATTTCGTACTGCCGATACGGTTTCTTCTCTTCATGCGATGCTTAGATTAAGAAAGAGTTTCCGCAAGCCGTCCGATTCATACTTTCTACGGGCCGAAAGCTTTTACAACGTTGCAACTTATATGGATGAGGTGGACTACCTCAAAGGCTATGGCGGTCGGTCGCTTCATAAGGTTTCACACGGCGAATCGTTTATGGCCACAATTTTGAATAAGCTTCGCGGAAATGGTTTGTATATTATGGATGAGCCAGAATCCGCTCTCTCCCCAACTCGCCAGCTAGCGGCGTTGTCCGCCATTCATAAGCTTGTTCAGGATGAATCGCAATTCATTATTGCAACACACTCGCCCATTCTTCTTGCTTATCCGCGGGCAAAAATCTATCAATTTGATTCATCCGGGATCTACGAAATAGATTACGAAGATACCGAGCATTACGCGATCACACGCGATTTTTTGAATCATTACTCCAAGCGCCTTGGTGACTTGCTCGAGGATCACTAAATCGGTCTCGCTTCGCATCGTCGGGCAGCGCTAACCGGTTGTCGATATCCGGTGCAGAGTCGGGACGATAGCTGCTTCAATGACCGCTCCCGGAAAAAATGGAGGTCTCTTCCGGGGCCATGAGCGTCATTCGCCCGCACCGTTGCGCGGACGTTCAGATGTCGGATCCACCCAGCGAGCGGCCATTCAATTCGCGAGGACGAATTGTGCTTCATCGGCCATTGCGGTCATCCGCGTAAGCCTCAGTCCGGCATCCCGTTATGGTCGCCGAGTGGTCTAGCGGGCCAGTCCACCCAGCGGTCCGCGCGGGTAAGTTCGTGCGCTTCGTTGAGCGGGTAACGAATACGGTTGTCGTCGCGCGGACGTTCGCCGATCACCATCAGCCTGACTTCGTCCTTCGTATTGTTGATGAAGGTGTGGCAGATTCCGGTGCCTGCCGGAAATGCGACGGAATCGCCTTCAGCAATGGGATGCAGCACGCCGTCGATCCAGACATCGGGCTTGCCCTCGAGCACGTACACAAACTCCTGCTCGGTACTTTCTGCATGCGGATATGACGTCCGCCGGCCTGGCAGAAGCCTCACATGATGAATGCCAATACGCGTAATGCCGAGTGCGGCGGAAAGCGGCGCGTCTAACGCCATTGGCTCGGTATCGGCGGGATAGGAATGCGCATCCGGTTCTTCGAGTTCAGTCCAGTGTTTGATGAAATCTGGTCGGCTCATCGGTTGTTCTCCTTTAGGGCGAACATTGATAATAGCGGTTTTGGAATGGACGTTAGCCGTGACTCGCGGCCAATCTCGGCCATGGCCACTTCGGCCGATGACCCGCCGAGCGACTGGCAGGAGTGAATGGCCGCTGTAGTTGGAAGCTGCCGAATATGTGCTGCTGGGTCCACCGTCGGCTCAGGGTCCCATGACCCGACATTGGCTCCGTTGCATTGACTGACCGAAGCGCCTCCAACACCGGTCACCGGATGGGAACGCGGCTTGCTTCCGGCGCGACATCAAGGCCGCCAGCACGAACAGCGATGACCTACGGAACCTTCCCCTCTTGGCTGCACACTCTTTCAGTTGCGTGGATCGTTTTGGGCGCGATCTGTGCCGTCGCCCTCGTGGTCGACGAAGTTGGACACCCGCAGAAGATGTGGATCATGAATCTCGTGTGGCCGCTCACGGCACTGTTCGGTACCGTCATCTGGGTTGCTGCCTACTACGCGTGGGGGCGCAACGCTCCGGACGCCGGGAAGAAGAAAGAGGCGCAGCCGTTCGCAGCGATGGTAATGAAAGGAACCAGTCACTGCGGTGCCGGCTGTACGCTTGGCGACATCATCGTCGAATGGTCAGCTTTCGCCTTTCCCGCCTTGGCGGTCTGGTTCGGGTGGCACACGGTGTTTAACGAAAAAACGTTTGCCGTTTGGATCCCAGACTTTATCGTCGCCTTTCTGATCGGCATCGTGTTTCAGTACTTCACGATCAAACCGATGCGCGGGCTGTCAGTTGGCGCGGGTGTGCTGGCGGCCGCAAAAGCCGATATCGCCTCGATTACGGCGTGGCAGGTCGGCATGTATGGACTCATGGCCGTCATCCAGTTTCTCTGGTTTAAACCGGCTTACGGCGGTATCGCGAAAGTCGCGAGCCCGGAGTTCTGGTTCGCCATGCAGCTCGCCATGCTCGCAGGATTCGCCACCAGCTACCCCGTCAATTGGTGGCTGATCCGTTCAGGGGTGAAGGAGAAGATGTGAATCCGCAGTGCTCCAGGCTGTCGTCCTGTTCAACAACTGCTATCGCGATATCGCGCAGCGAAACGCGGTGACAATGATGGGAATTCTGCAAGTCACGCGGTAAAGGCGCCGGAATTGTTCGCGCTTTCCCCGTGCCGAGAATTCCTGATCCAGATAGCCATTACGAAGCCCATGAGAGTACTTGCCACACCGATGCGCGAGCGCGGCAAAGACTGGCACAAATGCGATATCGAAGCCTGAATTGCGCGAGCAGGGCAACAATCGTAGATGATCGATCAGCGTTCCGGGCCACAGACAGTCAACGCGATTCGGCTTATTCGCGTTCTGTTCGACAATGAGTTGCGGGGCCAATAGTCGGCCGATCTCCGTCCAATACCGGCACCGAACCGCGCCCGCAATCACAACTCCAGCACCGTCACCCCGACTTCCATCCGATGCGCGCCGCCGCCAAGAATCGTCCCGCGAAGCAGTGACACGTCGCTGTAATCGCGCCCGATCGCGAGCGTCACATGATCGAGATCGGCGAGCACGTCATTGGTCGGATCGAGATCGATCCAGCCGCTGGCCGGACAATGCACCGATACCCAGGCGTGCGAAGCATCCGCGCCAATCAGGCGCGGGTGTCCCGGCGGCGGATCGTTGCGCAGATAGCCGCTGACGTAGCGGGCGGGCAAACCAAGCGAGCGCAGACAGCCGATCATCACCTGTGCGAAATCCTGACACACGCCGCTCTTCAGCTCAAACGCGCGTTCGGCCGGCGTATCGAACAGCGTCGCCGACGGCTTGTACGCGAAGTCCTCGTGAATCCGATGCATCAGATCGATCGCGCCCGCGACGAGCGGCCGGCCGGGCGCGAAGCTCGGCAACGCATACGCGCGCAGCGACGGCCGTAGCGCAATATTCGGCGAAGCGAAGCAGTACTCCGCCTCGGCACGGAACGCGCCGCCCACGCGAAACCGCAGCGCCTCGGCCACCTTCTCCCAGGGCGGGGTGGCCTCGGCGTCGAGGTTGGTCCAGCGCGGGGTCAGCGCGACCGTGGTTTCGCTGACGAGTTGCAGACGCTCGTGCGGTGTATCGAGCGCGAAGTACAGCACGTCGTTGCCGAATGCGTCGATACGGCTATGCCGATACGACGGCTGCGGCTCGATCCGCTCGCTCCGTGAGATCACACGCTGCCACGGACACGCGAGCGGCCGGATCGTCGCCAGATGCTGCGCGGTTTCGACATACGTCGAGTAATGATAGGTAGTGCGATGCGAAACGGACAGCACCGTCGGCGCGTGCTTCATACCCACACCTGCGAGGCAACCGTGGTCGCGTGACTGAAATAGCGCGCGCTGATCTCATGCGCAGCCGCATTGGCGAAGCTGCCGATCTGATCGCACAGCGCAATCAGCTTGCCATACGAGCCCTGTTCGTCGACCTCGCACAGCGATTCGAGCGACGGCAGCAATTCGACGGGCGGCAGCAGCTCCGCGAACGGCCGATGCCGCACGCTGCCCGCCGCGATGGCGATCTCGTCGAGCTTGTTGCGCAGGCGCTCGTACACGCCATAAATGCCGCGCGGATTATGCGGTTCGATCACGAGCAGATCGAGCAGCGCCGGCACTTCGAAACGCCCCGGATACAGCGAGCGATACGTGAGCGTGCTGTCGAACATTTGCAGCAGCAGGTCGAAGCCGGCCGGCGTCGCGAGCTGGCCGTTCGCGGCGACGTCGCGCATGAACGCGGCCATCGTCGCGACGCGTTCGATATGACGCCCGACGAACAGCAGCCGCCACGCCTCATCGCGCGTCATGCGGTCGCCCTGCGCGCCGCTGATCGCCGATAGCTGCACCGACAGATGCTCGAGCGCATTCGCCAGCATCACGCGGTCGTATCGATCGAACGCATTGCCGCTGCTCGTGGCACCCGCGCCGCCGTTGCCCGCGCCCACGGCGGGCGGCAGCGCCTGCAACGCGTCCTGAAAGTCGTTGCGCGCCGCGAGGATCATGCGCCAATGATCATTCGACAAGCGCCCGCGCACCTCGCCGTTCGCGCGCGCCTGGCAATTGAGGTTCTGGCTGATGCTGACACTGCCCGCGCTCTCGCCGAGATTCGCAACGAGCGCGCGCTCGAACGTCTGCGGCGACGGCGGCCCGTGCGGCGACGCGAGGTCGCCAGGCTGCACGAGGCCGCACCATGTCGCGAGTTCGACCAGCGTCGCGAACATCGAATCGGCGTCGTTGCCTTCGAGCGAGCCGAGAATCAGCCGCAGCAGACGCACGTTGTTTTCCGCCCGCTCGCCGTAGCGGCCCGCCCAGAACAGGTTCTCCGCAGCACGGCTCGATACCGTCCGATGCTTGCGCGTGAGTTCGGCGGGCTGCATCGGCGAAGGCAGCAGTGTGAAGGTCGAGCTTGGCTGGCTCGACAGCACCCAGGTATCGACGCTGCTGCCGCCGTGCTGCATCGATACCGTGGTCTGACGCTCCGCGGCCATGCGCGTAAAACCGCCCGGCATCACGTGCCAGCCGCCGTTGACGTCGGCGATCGCATAGACGCGCAGCACCGACGGCCTTCCGCCGATCGTGCCCTCCTCGAAGCGCGGCGTGCAGGAAAAGCGCTGCTCCTGCTGGATCGTGAACGCGTCGGGCAACGCGTCGATGCGCTCGCGCCATGCCGCGAGCGGCTGCCTGCCCCCTTCGATGCCGGGCGGCGCGTCGCGTCCCGTGAGCGGCCAGGTCGGTACGATGAACGCGTTGTCGAGACGCGCGAACGCATGCTCGCGCGCGGCCCGTTCGCCGCACCACCAGGTCGGCACGCCGGGCAACAGCAGCTCTTCGCCGAGCAACGCTTCGGCGATACGCGGCATGAAACCGTGCAACGCCGGCGACTCGGCGAACCCCGAGCCCGGCACGTTCGACACGATCACATTGCCCGCGCGCATCACCTGCAACAGCCCCGGCACGCCGATCGTCGAATCGGCTCGCAGTTCGATCGGGTCGCAGAATGCGTCGTCGAGACGGCGCAGCACGACGTGCACGCGTTCAAGGCCGGCCAGGGTCTTCAGATAGAGCCGGTCGCCGCGCACGGTCAGATCCTTGCCTTCGACCAGCGTGACGCCGAGATAGCGCGCCAGAAACACGTGCTCGAAATAGGTTTCGCTGTATGGTCCGGGCGTGAGCAGCGCGATATGCGGTGACGCGTCGGCGCTTTCCCCGTTGCGCATCGTCGCTTGCGCGGCCTGCACGAGCGTCGCGATCAGTTGTGAATAGAGCGGCGCGAGCCGGCTCACGCGCAGCGAGCGGAACGGCTCCGCGAGGAGCGTCGACACGATCAGGCGGTTTTCAAGCGCGTAGCCGAGACCGGACGGCGCCTCGGTGCGATGCGCGATCACGCTCCACTCGCCGCCCGGCGTGCGCGCGAGATCGAGCGCGACGACCTGCAGATACTGACCGCCCGGCGGCGTGAAGCCCTTCACCGAACGCAGATAGCCCGGATGGCCGAACACCAGCGCGGGCGGCAGTTGGCCATGTTCGAGCAGCGTCCGCGGTCCGTAGATGTCGGCAACGATCGCGTTGAGCAGATGCGCGCGCTGCGCGACGCCGCGCTCGAGGTGCGCCCACTCGGCCTCGCTGATCAGGAACGGCAGGAGGTCGAGCGCCCATGGCCGTGACTTGCCGTTGTCCGCGTAGACGTTGTAGCTGATGTCGTTGTCGCGGATCTGCCGTGCGATCGACGCGTGATGGTCCGCGAGCCGCGCCACGCCTTCTTCGTCGAGCAGCGCGAAGAACTGCCGCCACGGCTCGCGCAGCGCGCCCGACGCGTCGCGCAGCTCGTCCCAATGTCCGTCATGACCCGGCAGCAATCGCAACAGGGACGAAGCGTCCGCCGGCATGGCGGACGCTTCGAAGGGCAAAGTCGATTGAAAGGCCAAGGTCGTTTGCTGTCAGTGATGCGTGTTTTTCAACTGTGGCGCAGATCGAGCGTGAACGGAAACTCGCGGCTGCGCTGCGGTCTGCCCACGACGAGCGGCCCGGGCGTGTGACCCGACGCGAAGAAGCGCGCGCGTCGCCGGCTTTCCGCCTCGTAGGCGTTGACCGGGAAGGTCTGATAGGTGCGCCCGCCCGGATGAGCGACATGATACTGGCATCCGCCGAGCGAGCGGCCGCTCCATGTGTCGACGAGGTCGAACGTGAGCGGCGCGTGTACGCCGATCGTCGGATGCAGCGCCGAGGGCTGCGGCCACGCGCGAAAACGCACGCCGGCCACGTACTCGCTGACGCGGCCGGTCGGCTGCAAAGGCAGCGGCACGCCGTTGACGCTGAGCACGTGACGATTGCCGTTCAACCCGAGCGCGCGCACCTCGAGCCGTTCGACCGACGAATCGACATAGCGCACCGTGCCGCCGGTGGCGCCCTCCTCGCCCATCACGTGCCATGGTTCGAGCGCATTGCGGATCGTCAGGTCGATGCCGCTCAGCGTCATCTCGCCGACGAGCGGGAAGCGGAATTCGAAGTGCGGCGCGAACCACGCGCTATCGAAGGCGAAGCCGGCTTCGCCGAGCTCGGCGAGCACGTCGTCGAAATCCATCTTCACGAAGGTGCCGAGCAGGAAGCGATCGTGCAACTCGGTGCCCCAGCGGGTGAGCCGCTGCGTGTACGGCATGCGCCAGAATCGCGCGACCAGTGCGCGCAGCAGCAGTTGCTGCACGAGACTCATGCGCGCGTGCGGCGGCATCTCGAAGCCGCGCAGCTCCAGCAGGCCGAGGCGGCCGGTCGGGCCGTCGGGCGAATACAGCTTGTCGATGCAGAATTCGGCGCGGTGCGTGTTGCCGGTCACGTCGATCAGGATGTTGCGCAGCGCGCGGTCGATCATCCACGGCGGCAGGTTGCCGCTGTCGCGGCCGCCGAGCAGATCGACCTGGCGTTGCAGTTCGGAGAACGCGATCTCGAGTTCGTAGACCTGATCGTTGCGCGCTTCGTCGACACGCGGTGCCTGGCTCGTCGGTCCGATGAACAGCCCCGAGAACAGATACGACAGTGACGGATGGTTGTGCCAGTACGCGATCAGGCTCGCGAGCAGATCGGGCCGGCGCAGGAACGGGCTGTCGGCCGGCGTCGCGCCGCCGAGCACGAAGTGATTCCCGCCGCCGGTGCCAGTGTGGCGCCCGTCGAGCATGAACTTCTCGCTGCTCAGATAGCTGTGCGCGGCCGACTGATAAAGGAACTCGGTGTGATCGACGAGTTCGTCCCAGTTCGCGGCCGGATGAATGTTGACTTCGATCACGCCAGGGTCCGGTGTCAACTGCAGCACTTTCAGACGCGGGTCGCGCGGCGGCGGATAGCCTTCGAGCACGATCTGCATCTTCAGTTCGTCGGCCGTCGCTTCGACCGCGGCGAGCAGGTCGAGATAATCGTCGAGATCGGTCAGCGGCGGCATGAATACGTGCAGCAGCGTACGGCCGCTGCCGAACGAATCGGCTTCGGCTTCCGGGCCGGCCGCGCGTTTCGGGTCGCGCGCCTCGACGCACACCGCGGTGCGCAGCGTCTCCGGCGACGACTGACCGCGCTCCGGCAGTGACGCGTCGCCGCGCTGCGGCGCATACGCGAGCACGCCGCCGTGCGGCATGCCGCTCAGCAGATCGGCCGCCGATAACGACAGCGCAGCCGCCTGCCGTGCGCTGCTCTCTTCATCGGCGATCTGCGCGCCCTCGCGCCCGCCTGCGTACTGCACGCGCAACTGCGCGGCCGTGCGCAGCGGCTCGGACGGCGCGAACGGATCGTGCGCGTGCTGATACGGATAGTCGGTCTTCGACACCCACGGCAGCGATTCGAGCGGCAGCCGGTAGCCCATCGGCGAATCGCCGGGAATCAGATACATGCGGTCGTCGCGGAAGAACCAGTGGCCCGTGATCCATGTCGGCGTGATGCCCGGCGCGCCGCGCTCGCGGCCGAGCGGCAGCACGTAGCCTGACGGACTCGCGAGCCCCGCGTCGAACACGCGCCGCAGTCGCACGCGTTCGAGCTCGTCGTCCAGACGCGCGTCGAACGGATCGACGTTGACCGGCAGGCGACGCTCGCGCCACAGGTAGTACCAGGTGTCTTCGTAGCCGGGCTGGATGCAGTCCGCGTCGAGCGACAGCTTCGCAGCCAGATGCGCGATGAAACGTTGCGCGTCGCCGGCCGTGTAGCGGCCCGGCTCGCGTTCATCGGCGAACAGCGCCGGGTTGTGCCAGCACGGCTCGCCGTCGGCGCGCCAGTACAGCGACATCGCCCAGCGCGGCAGTTGCTCGCCCGGATACCACTTGCCCTGGCCGATATGCAGGAAGCCGTTCGCGCCGTAGCGTTCGCGCAGCCGGTCCATCAGCGCGACCGCATAGCCGCGCTTGGTGGGCCCCAGCGCGTCGGTGTTCCATTCGGCGGCGTCGCGATCGCGCACCGACACGAAGGTCGGCTCGCCGCCCATGGTCAGTCGCACGTCCATGTCGGCGAGTTCGTGGTCGACCTGCGCGCCCATGTTCAGCACGTCGTTCCACGCGGCTTCGCTATACGGTTTCGTGACGCGCGGTGACTCCAGCACGCGTTCGATCGACATCGTGTGCTCGAACTCGACCTCGGATTCGTCGACCGCGCCCGAGATCGGCGCCGCACTGCCCGGCTCCGGCGTGCACGCGACCGGAATATGCCCTTCGCCCGCGAGCAGCCCCGACGTCGGGTCGAGTCCGATCCAGCCCGCGCCGGGCAGATAGACCTCGCACCACGCATGCAGGTCGGTGAAGTCGACTTCGGTGCCGCTCGGACCGTCGATCGATCTGACGTCGGGCGCGAGCTGCAGCAGATAGCCGGACACGAAGCGCGCGGCGAAGCCGAGCTGCCGCAGCGTCTCGACGAGCAGCCAGCCCGAATCGCGGCACGAGCCCGATGCGTTGGTGAGCGTTTCCTCGGGCGTCTGCACGCCCGGCTCCATCCGGATCAGGTAGCGGATCCCGTGTTGCAGCCGCTGGTTCAGCGCGACGAGAAAGTTCGCGGTGCCGGCCGGCGTGCGGTCGATGCTCGCGACGAACTCGGCGAAGCGCGGCGTCATCGGCCGCTTCACGCAGTAGGGCGCGAGTTCGGCCGCCAGCTCCGGCGCGTAGTCGAATGGAAATTGCTCGGCCGACGGTTCGAGAAAGAAGTCGAACGGGTTGTAGACGGCCATTTCGGCGACCAGATCGACGCTCACCTTGAACTCACGCGTCCGCTCGGGAAACACGAGCCGCGCCTGATAGTTGGCGAACGCGTCCTGCTGCCAGTTGATGAAGTGACTCGCGGGTTCGACGCGCATCGAGTACGACAGGATCGGCGTACGACAATGCGGCGCGGGCCGCAGCCGCACGACCTGAGGTGACAGCGTGACCAGCCTGTCGTAGCGGTAATGAGTAACGTGATGCAACGCGACGCGTATGGACACTCCGGACTCCTCGACGAAGGGGCAGCCCGCCAAAAAAGCAAGCTCTATGCCGTTGCTGGACAAACCCGTATAAATCGTTTGGTGTTGTGTGAACTGCGTTTGCGTTGCGTACCTCGCGCCCTGCCGCGGGCTCGCGTCGGACCGTGCACCAAAGCGGCGCAGCGCCGATGCACGATCATGAGCGTACTGTGCGTTAAAGCGGTGACGTCTGGCAATCGCGGCATGAAGATTGCGACCGGCTTTCGTCCGCTGTCGCATTGACGATGCCGCCATCATGGCTCATCACCGCAAACGACATAGCACCGATCACAAGGCCCGCCCGATGAAAACCTTCCACTGCAATCGCTGCGCGCAACTCGTGTTCTACGAGAACGTCCGCTGCGAGCGCTGCGGGTCGCTGCTCGGCTATCTGCCTGAACTGCGGGAAATCAGCGCGTTCGAGGACGCCGGCGACGGCCGCTGGCGCAGCCTGCATCCCGAGGCGAATGGCGCGCTGTTTCGACAATGCCACAACTACGCGGTCGAAAACGTCTGCAACTGGATGATCCAGGCCGATTCACCCGACACGCTGTGCCACGCCTGCCAGTTGACCCGCACGATTCCGAACCTGAGCGAACCGGAAAACCGGCTCTACTGGTACCGGCTCGAAGTCGCGAAGCGGCGTCTGCTGTACACGCTGGGCGAGCTTGGCCTCGACGTGCGATCGCGCGACGCGGACCCCGGGCGCGGTCTCGCCTTCGAATTTCTCGCCGACGGCGGCGACGGCAAGCACGTGATGACCGGTCACGACAACGGGCTGATCACGCTGAACATCGCCGAGGCCGACGACGCGCATCGCGAGAACGTGCGCAGCGCGATGGGCGAGCCGTACCGCACGCTGCTCGGCCACTTCCGCCACGAAACGGGCCACTACTTTTTCAGCCGCCTGATCGAAAACGAGCCGCGCTGGCTCGAACCGTTTCGCATGCTATTCGGCGACGAGCAGGCCGACTACGGCGAAGCGCTGAACGCCTATTATCGCGACGGCGCGCCAGCCGACTGGCAGGCGTCGTACATCAGCGCCTACGCGACGATGCATCCGTGGGAAGACTGGGCGGAGACATGGGCGCACTATCTGCTGATCGTCGATGTGCTCGACACGTCGACGTCGTACGGACTCGCGCTGCTGCCCGACGATCCGAGCGAGCCGACGCTGACCGACCGCACGCCGGTCGAGGACGCGAGCTTCAGCAATCTGATGAAGCGCTGGTTTCCGCTGACGTATGCGCTGAACAGTCTGAATCGCAGTCTCGGCCTGCCCGACGGCTATCCGTTCACGCTCGCCGCGCCGGTGGTCGACAAGCTGCGCTTTGTGCATCGCGTGATCGCGGCAGCGGGTGACAAGCGCGACAAGCGGGGCATCCGCGAGCCAACAAGCGCATAAAAAAGCCCGCCGCCGGACCAGCCGGCAACGGGCGCTTATGACGCTCATCATCGAGCCGCGAGCTACCGGCTACACGCGCTCGGTTCGCCACTTCAGTACGCGACTTCAGTACGCCACATAAGGCCCCTTCCCACCCGGCGTCGACTGCTGCTCGATCGCCGCATAGACATTGCGACCGTAGAAGAACGGCAGCCCCCAGTCGAACACAGTCGACGTGACGAATGCCGGGCCCGCGAGCAGCGGCAATGCCGAGTCGCCGCTATAAGTCTGCGCGATCGACATCGCATTGCCGACGTTGAACGTCACCGCGCTCGTCGTGCCATTCACGCCTTCGATCATCGCGCTCAACTGCTGCGTCGAGCTCGGGCAGTAATAAGCGCTGTTCGGGCTCGCGCAGGCCGGCATCAAGGTGGTCTGGAAGAAGAGTCCCGTCGAGCCGCTGTCCATAATGCTGCGCGTATACGTAGCGCCGTTCTGCACCGTCGTGAACGTGCCGTTCGACGGGCTCACACCGATCACCTGCGCCCCGCCGAGCGCATTGTTGCTCTGCGTGCCGATGCCGAACACGAGTTGCCCCGACACCGATGGCGCGCCGCCCGACACGGTCGGCAGACTGAGCATCGAGCCGTTGTTGTCGGTCGCGAAGTACGGCACCGGATTGGCGACCTGGTACGTCTCCGCGAGCGGTATCGACGTGCAACCGGTGCCGCCGCAACCATAGTAGGTCGCGGGGATCGCCTGCTGCACGCAGTTCGCGCCGCAGTCGTGCTTGAACACGCCGATGCCGAGAATGCCGTTCGCCTGCAAGGCGGCCGGCGTATTGCGCCCCGCGCCGACGGCCGCGCAATCGCCCGGCAGCGACGCGTAGCCCGGATCGATCACCTGGATCGGCAGCGCAGCGGCTTTCTCGCCGGCGATCTGCACATCGGCGAGCTTCACCGCGCCCCACGTGTAGCCGTCGAAGAACTGCATGCATTCGGCAACCAGGTTGCCCGAGCCGTCCTTCTGCTGCGGCAGGCTCATCGACGCGGGCAATTGCGACGCGAACACGCGCACGCCCCAAGAGCCGGTATCGACGAGCACGTGATCGATCGTCTGGCAGTTGCTGGTGCCGGGCGCGCAGATCGTGATGCTGACGAACGGCATGTTCGGCACGTTGCTGACGCCCGGGTCGACCGTGACGCGCACCGCGTTGGCGGCCAGCACCTGCGGCGACGGCGACGTGTTGGTCACGGTCGAACCCGACGAGCTGGTCGAGCTGCCCGAACCGTTCGAGTTGCTTGAGGTGCTCGAATTGGCCGTGGTGCTCGCGCTGCCGCCTCCGCCGCCGCCGCCGCCGCACGCGCTCAACAGCAGCGCCAGAACCACGATGGGCGCCGCGCCCAGCAGAGTCATCCACGAAGACCTGGATCGCATGATTCGCTCCGTTATTGAATAACGCTGACGTCGACGCTCGCGGGCACCGCCTGCGGCAGATAGGCGTAGCCGGTGAACGCGCGCAGATGGCCGCTCGAGAACACCACGAGATCACTGTTCGAGACCGCGAGCGGCGCGCCGCGCCGCGCCGCGCTGGCCGCAACGTAGGCATCGAAGGAGGCGCCGAGCATCGCCTTCAGATCGGGCAGCGTCGGGCCATCCCACGCGACGCCGAACACGATGCCGTTGGCAGCCACGTATTCGCGCACCCGGGTGCCGGACGGCAGCGTCAGCGCGTGCACCGAATACGCGCCCTGTGCGCTGGCCGCGCGAGCAACCGCATGCAGGCGCGTCTGATCGCCGTCGATGGTGCTGGCGTTCTGGCCGAGCGTCGCGTACGCGCTGAACGGCAACGCGCAGCTTGCCCCTAGCATTGCGCAGGCAATGCGGGTAAGAAGCATCGGTTTCAAGAGATTCCTTCGAGGTGAAACGCCGCGACCTGCATGTAGCCGATCACAAACGCGAGACTAGGGGCGCACACCTGACCGGCTAAGCCGGTTGCCTTCACGCCGGTTGGGCTGCGTGAATGCGTCTACGGAAAGGCGAGGCGAAACTTTAGTCAGGGGAATGGCGCGCGGCAATCGTTTGCGGCGCGATTGAAACCGTTCGGAGTTCCTGAATCGTTCGACCAGGTTTGATCAGCGTGGGCAAAGCCTTTTGGCGTCAATGCTTTGACGCTTATTCGCTTTCCGTCTGACATTTAGAACTGATCGACTGGGGAAATTGCGGCCGTCACGCGTAAAAGTTGCGAACGTGAGTAGCGCTTGTTCATCGATGTAAGCGTCTGCCGAATAATGAGCGGGCGGAGTCCGCATTCCTCTGACTACGTGAGGCTTGCGACACAAATCCCGACGGGCAAAAAAACGGAGGGCCTGGCGGCCCTCCGCGTCATAGAACGTCCGGAACTCGCGGCGTGCGCTACGTCTTCTGTTGCTGAAGAAGCGACTTCAACTCCTGCACGTTCTCCTCCACGCGTTTCGCGATCACCCCATACGACTCCGCCTGCGTCTGATACGCGGCTTGTGCGAGTTGTTGCATGTCGGCGAGCGATTTGTGCAGGCTCTGCTGGATCAGCTCCGCGGTTTTGCTCGACGGCGCGGTGCCGGCCGCCGTGAGTTGCGCAGTCAGCGCCTGTAGCTCGCCCAGCGTGGTGCGCAGCATGTCGGCCTGTTTCTGCGCGAGCGACTGCATCCCCTGGAATGCTGTCTGATTCGCCTGAACTAGCGCTTCCATGTCCTTTCGGCGCGCTTCCATGATGGCGGGCACGTCGAAGCCGGGGAGCTTGAACTGCTCCAGCATTTTGGTCAGATCGCCAAATGGATTGGCTGCATCGGGTCGGTCCATGCGAAATCCTCCTTGCGGTTGAAGACTCATCGCCTCTGCGCCGCCCGCACCAGGCGCGACGCCGATGCCGGCGGCTGCGTGTGCCGCGCGCACCGCCACAGCAAGATGCTTTTGGGGTCGCACGGCACATCGGAGCAATCATGCGCTATCCGGCTGGGTTGCGCCAGCGGACTCACCCTGGCGAAAACCGGTTCGCGGCAACTTGCGTCGCTTCGAGGTCCGCGCTGCAGAGCCGCGCGCCGCTAAGCCGCGCGCCGCGAAAGGCTCGGAAAGTTACTGAATGGCTTTCGTAACCCGACGAATCAGCGGGTCGACTATCGTTGCGAGGAGCCGGTCCATCGTGGCGCCGGCGCTGTTTTCGATGGGAGCGACGTCATGAGAAAAGCATTCTTCAGCGCGGCCGTCGCCGCGGTTCTTGGCATCATAGCGACGGCCGCGCTCGCCGACGACGGCATGCCGCCGCCCCCGCCCACCGCCATGCACGACGGCGGCCCGCGCGGCGACGGACCGCCGGGGCATGGTCCGATGATGGGTCACCCGGGCCCAGCTTTCGCGGTGATCAATGATCTCGAACAACTGCGCCGTCTGTACGCGCTAAACGGTCATGAAGGCGAGATCGTCGCCGTCTACCACGACGTGCTGAACAAGACCCAGGACCCGATGCTGCGTCACTACGTGTACGACTCGCTCGCGCGCGAGCAGCTGAAGCCCGCCAATCCCGAGCAGGCGATCGCGACGTTACGCACGAGTCTCGCCGAAGATCTCGTGGCGGCGAACAAGGCGCCGCATGGCACGCCGCCGGGTCAGCCAGCGGCGCAACCGCAATAAATTTTCATCGCGAATTGCGAATAAAGCGCCGCGCCACGTGGCGCTTTTTCTTTGCGCCGGAGCATGCGAGCGCGATCGAGCGACCGCGCCATCGCCGCATCTCGCCGATAGGTGGAAGAGTTTCCCGGAGCCCCGCCCCGCTCGGCTTTCCGGGACTACGTTGCCTGTCCCACATTGGCGCTTCTCTGACGCTTTTCATCTCCTGTCAGGTGATTACGATAGGAGCTCCGCAACGTCAGGGCAGGGTGAAGGAATGCGCTATCCGCTGGACATGGCCATTGCCGCCGCCCTGCTAGTGTTCGTCCTGTGTTGCATCGTCAAGCTCGCTTTGAGCTGATCGGCGGCTCGACGTCCGCGCGCTCTTCTTCGTCTCGCTCCCCTGCCGTTTCGCGTCGCGCTTCGGCGCGCGCGCCCGCGCTTCGCGCCTTCGTTTCGCCGTGACATCGCTCGAAATAATTGTCGAATGGAGTTCGGCGAGGCGCTCACCCATACTTCGTTCGCTGCCGGTGCGTGACGAATCACAGACGCATGAGATCGAAAGGCTTCACGTGCGAATCCCTTCGCCGATGATCGACGATCCCACGGTTGCCCGATCATCGGCGATGGACTCGAACAGACTGGCACCGCGTGCCGACCACAGGATCATCATGTTGACTTCAGTGAACTTCATCAAAAAGAACGCCGCCCGTTTCACCTGCATGGCACTCGTGTGCGGCGGCGCGCTGCTGAGCGGCTGCGCCGGCGCCAGCGTCACGAATCTGAGCGCGACGAGCACGTCCGCGACGGCCGACGCAGGCACACAATCGACGATGCATCCGGACACCATCTACGTCTACACGTTCGATGCCGATCCGCAGCAGGTCAAGCTCGACAACGGCGGCATGCTGCAGAAACTGAAGATGCAGATGTCGGGCTCGTCGGACGCGCAGAAGCGGGTTGCCGATGCCGCCCAGGTGCGCGAGCAGGTCGCCGACGAGATCGTCCATCAGCTGCAGGCGATGGGTCTGCACGCGGTGCGCACCGACGCGCCGGTGCCCGCCGGCCAGAACGTGCTGCTCGTGCAAGGCAGCTTCGAGACGATCGACGCCGGCAGTCGCCGCCGCCGCACGCTGATCGGCTTGGGCGCGGGCAAGAGCGAGGTGAGCACCACGGTGCGGATCGTCTACCAGCCCGCGGGCGGCACGCCGCGTGTCGTGCAGAGCTTCACGGCCAACGCGGACAGCGGCAAGATGCCCGGCATGGTCGAAACCGCCGGGGTCGGCGCGGCGGCCGGCACCGTCGCGACCGCGGCAGCGGCCGGCGCGGGCCTGCACGGCGTGACCGAAACGAAGCGTGCGGGCGTGTCGGACGATGCAAAGCGCCTCGCCGATGCAGTCGCGAAACAGATCGGGCAGTTCGGCGTGCAAGCCGGCTGGATACAGACCGCGCGAAAGAGCTGAGCGGTTGAGCGCGGCGGGTTCCGCGTCCGACTAAAGAGCGCGGTTGAAAAGCGCGGCGGTGTGGAGCGATGTCCACGCCGCCGCGTTTTGGTCGACGCGCGCCCCGTCACCAGCCGCGCCACAACCCTCGCAGCAGTGCGAGCAGCGCGGCCGGCGCCGTGCCCTTCTGACAATAACCGTCGAAGTTGTGGCGTTCGCGGCCGGTTTGCCTCACGTGGTCCTCGTCTAGCGACGTAAACGCGACGATGCCGAGGCTGTGCGTCGCCAGATAGCGGCGCAGCGCGCTTGCCGTTTCGTAGCCGTCGCGCTCCGGCATCATGATGTCGAGCACGACGACGTCGGGTACCCAGTTGCGCACGCAGTGCAGCGCCGCCGAGCAGCCGGTCGCGGCGCGCGCCTCGACGCCCTCGTAGGAAAGCCAGGTGGCAAGCGCTTGGGCGGCGTTCTCGTTGTCGTCGATGACAAGCACGCGCGGCACGTCGTGCAATAGCTGGACCTCTCGGGCGCTCCACCTCTGGCAGGAACTCGGATTTCGTGGCATGTATTGCGGCCTGCGATTAAACCTCGAGGCGGATAGCAAGCACTGTACCGCGATTGCGGCGGCGTCAAAGCCGCGCGTCGCGGCGGGCTCGACGTCATCCAAATATCCACTTTTGCCATCAGTTCTGTAAATTGTTGCATTCCCACAATAGGAATGATTCCTATTTGCACTATAATTCCGCCGAACCTTTCGTTTCGCACTCGGACTGCTTACATAAATGGCATCGTCCGCGCGTGCAATCAGGGGAAAATGCCGCCCGGATTCAACTAGCACCCCGGGACGGAAGATCGACGACCACGCCTACTTTCCAATTCATGTCCGTTTCACGCTGGAATCGCCCGCAGGCCACGCCTGCTGAAGCCACTCTGCATCGCGCCACCATCCTCGCCGCCATCGCCGTCGCTTTCAGTGTCCCGGCCAGCGCGTTCGCTCAATCCACCGACTCCGCCCCCGCCGCCGACGGCACGCTGCCCGCCATCAAGGTTCAGGCGGCCGCCGCCGAAGAGTTGCCCGGCGACCTGTCGCCGACATACGCGGGCGGCCAGGTCGCGCGCGGCGCCGACTACGGCGTACTCGGCAAGCAGCGCAACATCGACATGCCGTTCAGCATGACGACCTACACGGCCAGGCTGATCAAGGATCAGCAGGCGCGCACGCTCGCGGACGTGGTCGAAAACGACCCGTCGGTGCGAACCGCGTACGGCTACGGCAACTTCTCGGAAGTGTTCGTGATTCGCGGCTTCCAGCTCAACGCCGACGACATCTCGATCAACGGTCTGTACGGCGTTACGCCGCGCCAGTTGGTCTCGACCGCGGCGGTCGAGCGGGTCGACGTGTTCAAGGGCGCCAACGCGTTCCTGAACGGTGCTTCGCCGACGGGCTCGGCGATCGGCGGCGGCGTGAACGTGCAGCTGAAGCGAGCGGAGGACACGCCCACCGCCAACGTGACACTCGCAACCAGCGGCTCCGGCGAGTTCGGCGCGCATGTGGACGTCGGCCGACGCTTCGGCAGCGAAGGCCAGTTCGGGATCCGCGTGAACCAGGCGAATCGCGACGGCGAGACGAGCATCGACGGCGAACACCGCCGCGACAACACCACGGCCGTCGCGCTCGACTGGCGCGGCGACAAGCTGCGTCTGTCCGGCGACTTCCTGTATCAGCGCGAGCACGTCAGCGACGGCCGCCCGGTCGTCTACTTCACCGACGCGATTCCTGCCGTGCCGCCGGCAACGTACAACTACGCGCAGAACTGGTCGTACACGAACCTCGAAGACACCGTCGGCATCCTGAAGGCCGAATACGACTTCCTGCCGGGCTGGACCGCTTATGCGACCGGCGGTCTGCGCCGCACGGTCGAGCAAGGTGAGTACTACTCGCCGACCTATTCGTCGACCGGCGTCACCGGTGCCCGTCTCGGCGTGCCGTACAACCAGAATTCGACCTCTGCCGAAGTCGGCGTGCGCGGCCGCTTCGACACTGGCCCGGTGTCGCACATGGTTGCGGCGGGCGGCGCCATCACGAGCGAGAACACCAACTCCGCGTGGACCTACGCCTTCATGGGCCCGGTCTCGCTCTACAACACGGTGCAGACGCCTTACCCGGCCACGACGATGTCAGGCGGCAACCTGGCCGATCCGGGCATGACGGCCACCACGGTGATCCGCAGCGTGTCCGCGTCCGATACGCTGGGCTTCCTGCATGACCGGGTGCTGTTCACGGTCGGCGCGCGTCGCCAGCAGATCGCGACGGCCAACTACGACAACACGGGCATCGGCAGCGGCAACTACAGCGACGGCATCACGACGCCGCTGCTCGGCCTCGTTCTGCGCCCGACGCAGAACGTGTCGATCTTCGCGAACCGCAGCGAAGCGCTGGCCGCGGGCAGCATCGCGCCGGCGGGCACGCTGAACCACGGTCAACAACTGGCGCCGGTCCGCACGAAGCAGTGGGAAGTGGGTGTCAAGTACGACACCGAAAGGCTCGGTGCGTCGTTTGCCGCTTTTCAGATCGAACAGCCGTCGGCATACACCGACCCCGCCACCCATATTTATGGCCTGAACGGTAACGAACGCCATCGCGGCCTTGAAGCAGAAGTGCACGGCGAGCCGCTCAAGGGCCTGCGTCTGCTGGCCGGCGCTTCGCTAATGAACGCGACGCTCGAGAACACACAAGGCGGAATCTACGACGGCAACCGTCCGGTGGGCGTGCCGACTTTCCTGTTCAACCTGGGCGCCGATTACGACATTCCGATGGTGCCGGGGCTCGCGGTCAACGCGCGCTGGATCCATACCGGCGCGCAGCAAGCGAACGCGGCCAACACGCTGTCGATCCCGTCGTGGAACCGCTTCGACCTGGGGGCGCGTTACGAGACCTCCATCTACGGCAAGAGGACGACGTTGCGTGCCACCGTGCAGAACGTGACGAACAAGGCGTACTGGTCAGCCGTGTCGGCCTACGGCGCGACGACGTACCTGACCCAGGGCGCACCGCGTACGTTCCTGTTGTCGGTCAGCACCGACTTCTGATTGTCTGACGTGACGTCGGTCGCCTGTGCCAGCGGCTTGCATGCATGACGAAAACGCTGCCAGGCTTTCGGGCTGGCAGCGTTTTAGCGTTTACTCGCCTTCGGGTTTTTTCTTCGGCCGCTGCGCATCGGCGGCGCGCTGCGGCAGCTTGCTCTTTTCGTTATCGCTGTGCTTGACGGGTTGGGGATGATTGAACTATTCGTCGACGTCTGTCATGGTGTGCCTCCGTGCCAACGCAACGCAACGCAACACAACACAACACAACTCAACCCACAACACGACGCTCATGAATGTTCGGCGGACCGCGCGGTCTCGCCCGTGCCTGCGACTGCGGCCGGCGCATCGGTTGCCGCGCCCATCGTCACCAGCACGCTGCACGTCACGCGATCGAGCAGCAGCCCGTCGTGCCGGCCACCCCACCATCGCGCGAGTCCATGACTGCGACGATGACCGACGACGACCAGATCGGCCTTCAGATCGTTAGCGAAAAACGGAATCTCATCGAGTGGTTCGCCGATCGCGAGATGACCGGTCGCGCGAATTCCGCGTGCGGCGAGCTTCTGTAAGCCCTCGTCGAGCAGCGTTTTGGCGGATTCGTTGATGAAATCGATCGGCACCGCGGACGTGATGTCCGCGCCCTGCATCCACGCCGTATTGTTGAGCACGGAAAGCAGATGCACTTCAGCGTTCAGGTCTTGCGCGAGAGCGGCACCGTCCTTCAACGCGTGTTGTCCTTCGCGAGTTCCGTCGTAGCAGAGAAGAATGCGCTTGAAGCTCGACATGAGAACCTCCTTGCGCCGCGCGGCACGTGATCAATTAATTATATGTCAGTTCGTGATACATACCGCGCGACACCGATGCACGCAAATACCTACAGAAACGCCGTCAAACAGACACTATTCGCGAGTTTCGGCGGCCACCGAATCCCTGCCCTGAAATAGCCGTTGCTCGGCGCGGCGGTCAGGAACACCGCGCTACGACTCAGGCCACAGAAAGAAAACATGAACAGCGTTTGCCGCGGGATCGACGGGCAAACCATAGCCATGCGACCGAGCGGTCCATGCCTCGTGCGGCGAACCGTTCGGCCATCTCACGAGCACCACCGCTCCGCTGGACAACTGGTCGACAATGGTGCCGCCATACACGCCGATCACACTGCTTCGCACCCCCGTGCCGCACGATGCGGTGCAAGAGCCGCGCACCGGCTGCGGGTATCGGCCGGTCTGCTGCGCGGGTGAGAACGCATAGGCAAGCGGAACGGCGCAAACCGAAATAACGAGGATTGCGAAAAGTCGACGCGACGCAAGTTGTTTCATCGCGATTCCCTCGACCAACTACAGCCCCCAGATGATGTCCGCGTCCGAGTCGCGCGCCGCACGCATCATGTCCAGAAACGGCCACGCGCGCTGCGACAGCCGGTTGCGCGACTCGCGCTGATTACTGGTTGAGCAGTGCAATGCTTCGAGGGTCGTTTCCGCGGCCGCGTCTTCGGTGATGGCGGTTTCGAGCCGATCGATCGCGCGGGGCAGTTCGTCGTGGCTGATAACGCCCCGCGCGCCGAGCCGCTTGCCGATCAGACCAAGCAGATATTGTGCGAGATCCCTGAGCATGACGACATCCGGCGACGCCGTCGATTGAAACGTGATCATCATGATGGCTCCTTTATCGGTCTATCAGGCAACGGGCCAACGGGTGCTTCCAATCCGTCTGCTTTCATTTTATATCACGATGTGACAAACAAGGAACGCACCGAGGGGTGATCGAGGGCCATGCTGAAGCACGTCGGCCGTGTTCTCGACTGTCTGCGATATGCGACGGATTCCGCGCGCCGCGCAAGGGGCGGAGAACTTTTTATATCATATTGAAATATAATCATGACCAGACTGTATTCGCGTTGCCAGGGTTTCCCCGGTAATGTCGGGCCCGGCATCATCGACTACTTTCTGCTCCTATCTTGTCCCGCTCTCCTGCTCTCGGCTGGCTTGCCAGCTTTCTCCCCGCACCGGTCACCGTGAAATGGCACGAGCGTGCGCGTTCGTGCCTCGGCGCGCTGCTCGGCATCGCGTTCACCGGCGGTCTGATGTATCTGCTGCTCGGCCCCGTCGCGAATATTCCGCTGCTCGTCGCGCCGATGGGCGCTTCCGCCGTGTTGCTGTTCGCGGTGCCCGCGAGCCCGCTCGCGCAGCCATGGTCGATCATCGGCGGCAACCTCGTGTCCGCGACGGTCGGCGTAACCTGCGCGATGCTGATCGGCGATCCGACGCTGGCGGCCGCCCTCGCGGTGGCGCTGTCGATCTCCGGCATGTTCGCGCTGCGCTGCGTGCACCCGCCGTCGGGCGCGGTCGCGTTGACCGCGGTGCTGGGCGGCCCGGTCATTCATGCGCTCGGCTACCGCTTCGTGCTCGAACCGATCGCGATCCAGTCGGCCGCGCTGCTGTTCGCGGCGCTCGTCTATCACGCGGCAACCGGCCACCGTTATCCGCATGCGGGACGCCAGGACCGTGCGACGCCGAGCCAGGCCGCCGACGAAGCCGCGCGCGTCGGCTTCACGCGCGAAGACGTCAAAGCCGTGCTCGGGCGCCGTGACGAACTGCTCGACATCGACACCGACGACCTCTATTCGCTGCTGCGCGAAACTCAGCTTCAGGCGTTCTCGCGCAGCTTCGACGAACTGCGCTGCGAAGACGTGATGTCGCGCCACCTCGTGTCGGTGTCGCCGGGCACGCGCGCCGCCGCCGCATGGCAGTTGTTCAAGCGCCACAACATGAAGGCGCTGCCGGTCGTCGACGCGGCGCAGAAACTGCTAGGCATCGTCACGCGCGCCGATTTCGTCGACAGAAGGAGCTTCGGCGCGCTCGGTCCGATCCTCAACTACTTCGACGGCTGGCTGCGCGGCGATGCGCTTCGCACGTCGAACGTCGGCAGCGTGATGACCACCGACGTCTGCACCGTCGCCGTCACCGATCCGATCACGGAACTCGTGCCGATGTTCGCGAACTTCGGCCATCACCACATCCCTGTGCTCGACCGCGCGGGCCGCGTGGTCGGCATGATCACGCAGGTGGACCTGATCTCCGGCCTGTATCGGCAAACCGCCACCCGAGCCCGCGAGGCGGCCTGATTTTCAACTAAAAGACCGAAGAGACCTGCCGCACGATGCCGTTGCGACGGCCGCAATTCGCTTACATACCTCATGACGTGATATATTTTCGGTTTTCTTCGCATCGACGGATTTTCCATGAAAGTACGGACTCGCAAACTCGTTAAGAGCGATTTCGAGCAGTTGTCGCAGTTTCGCTATCAGATGCGGCGCTTCGAGCGCTTCTCGGAGCAGGCCGCGCAAAGCGAGGGCATTACGCCGTTGCAATACCTGTTGTTGCTGCACATCAAGGGCTATCCGGAGCGCGACTGGGCGACCGTCGGCGAACTCGCGGAGCGTCTGCAGGCGCAACATCACGGCGTCGTCGCGCTGGTATCGCGCTGCGAGGCACTGAATCTGGTGCGCCGCCAGGTCAGCGAGATCGATCGCCGCCAGGTTGAAGTACACATCGAAAGAGCGGGAGAACGGGTACTCGAACGGCTTGCGGAACTGCATCGCGCCGAATTGAGATCGCTCGAAGGCTCCTTCCAGGTTCCACGAATCGACCTCGACTAACCATGAGCATGGATTCCCACAAACGCGACTTCGCGGCGAATGCACGGCTGCCCGGCATCTTCGCGCTCGCCGCAGGCATCGGTTTCGTCAGCACGGTTGCCGCCTTTGTTCTGCTGAACCTGATTCGCCTGTTCACCAATCTGTTTTTCTTCGGCACGCTGTCGTTCGTCGACCGCTCGCCCGCCACCAATACGCTTGGCATTTGGGTGATCGGCGTGCCGGTGATCGGTGGTTTGATCGTCGGGCTGATGGCGCGCTTCGGCTCCGCAAAGATTCGCGGCCACGGCATTCCCGAGGCGATCGAGGCGATCCTGTTCGGCAAGAGCAAGATGTCGCCGAAAGTGGCGGTGCTCAAGCCGTTGTCGTCGGGCATCGTGATCGGCAGCGGCGGGCCGTTCGGCGCGGAAGGCCCGATTATCATGACCGGCGGCGCGCTCGGCTCGCTGATCGCGCAGTGCGTGAAGGTCACGTCGGCGGAACGCAAGACGCTGCTCGTGGCGGGCGCGGCGGCCGGCATGACCGCGGTGTTCGGCACGCCGCTCGCGGCCGTGCTGCTCGCGGTCGAACTGCTGCTGTTCGAATGGCGGCCGCGCAGCTTCCTGCCAGTCGCGGTGGCGTGCGCGGTCGCTGGCTTCGCCCGCGTGATTTTCTTCGGTACAGGTCCGCTGTTTCCGCTACAGACTGCCGCGCCCGATGGCTGGTCGCTGCTGTCGTGCGCGGTCGCCGGCGTGTTGTCGGGCGCGCTGGCGTCCGGCCTGTCCGCCGCGCTCTACAAGGTGGAAGACCTGTTCGGCAAGCTGCCGATCCACTGGATGTGGTGGCCAGCGCTCGGCGGCATCGTCGTCGGCATCGGCGGCTGGCTCGAACCGCGTGCGCTCGGCGTCGGTTACGACGTGATCGGCGATCTGCTGCATCAGCACATTGCGGTGGAGGTCGCCCTTGTGCTGCTCGCCGTGAAGGCGGTGATGTGGGTCATCGCGCTCGGCTCGGGCACGTCGGGCGGTGTGCTCGCTCCGCTCCTGATGCTCGGTGCCGGACTCGGCACGGTGCTCGCGCATTGGCTCCCGGGCAGCGAACCGGCGCTGTGGCCGCTCGTCTGCATGGCCGCGACGCTTGGTGCCACGCTCGGCGCGCCGCTGACGGCCATCGTGTTCGCGTTCGGCCTCACGCACGACGCCAACGCGCTGTTGCCCCTACTGACGGCAACGCTGATCGCGCACGGCTTCTGCACGATCGTGATGCGGCGCTCGATCATGACCGAGAAAATCGCGCGACGCGGCTATCACATCTATCGCGAGTACGGCGTCGATCCGCTCGAGCGCCACTATGTCGACGAAGTGATGACCGCCTCGGTCGAATCGGTCGATGCCGCCACGACGGTCGGCGCAACGCTGCAGACGCTGTTCGGCGCGAACCAGCTGCGCCGCGCGTATCCGGTGGTGCGCGACGGCGCGGTCATCGGCGTGGCCGACCGCATGTTGCTCGAACGCTTCTGCGCCGAGGACCCGGAACGCAACCGCGCGATGACGCTCGCCGACGTGTTCGCGCAACACAACACCGCGTTTGCTTTGTCATCCGAAACCTGCCGGCTCGTGGCGACGCGGCTCGCCGTGCTGGGGCTCGAACGCCTGCCGGTGGTCGCCGATCGCAACAGCATGCGTCTGGTGGGCATCGTGTCGCGCAGCGATCTGGTCAAGCCGTCGCTCGCGCACTTCGAAGAAGAGCACAAACGGGAACGGTTCCGTCGTATCGGGCCGTCGTTCAGCAAGCGGCGCTTCGCGCCGGTTCGTAAAGCCCGCTAAAAAGACCGCAGCAAAAAATCAAAGGCCGAGCCCCCGTTAGGGCCTCGGCCTTTTTGTTCGCGCATGGAGCTATTTGCCCGCGCCACGTGACTCGACGCAACCCAGCACGAGCGTGTCGCCCGATTTCGCGCCGGGACCCAGCGCCGCAGTGTGGAAGTCCGCGTGGTCGCAATGCCATTCGGCGCGGAAGTCGCGTGGGCATGCCATCGTCGTGCCACCTTTGTGCAGGCCGGGCAGCGCGTAATCGCAAGTTTCCCGTCCGTTGCAATGACGCTCGAGCTCACGAGTCAGGTTGCCGCGCGGCGCGCCGCAATTCTCGCCATAGGTGCCCGATACGATCGTAATCGCGCGCATTTGTGCGTCGGCGTTTGCGGACACCATGAATACGCCGCTTGCCAACGCCAGCGCAGCACGAAGAATTCCACTGGGGAAAATCCGTCCGCGCCGCGAAGATTCCATCGGCCTCTTCACTTTGCACCTCCGTTCCCGCTATAGGCGACGTTCAACCGAAACGCGCCGCCTATAGCCAGGTATAGAGGAAAGAGCAAAAGACTGCCACTAGAAACCATTCCTACGCGCAATAGCGGCCAAAGCCGTTATTCGAGCGCCTTGTCGTTCGGCGTCGCGTAAAGCTGTTTCAGCGAATCGCTCATCGGAAAGTCGAAACTGATGTTCTTCGGCGGCACCGGCTTGATGAACCATCGGTCGTACATCGTGTGGATTTCCGGTCCTTTCATCACCTGTTCGAGCGTGTCGTCGACGAGCTTTCTGAACTCCGGATCGTCGCGGCGCAACATGAAGCCATACGCTTCCGACGATTGCGGCGTGCCGGTGATGATCCAGTCCGACGGCTTCGCGGTCAGCGTGCGCGTGCCGGCAAGCAACACGTCATCCATCATGTACGCGACGGCGCGGCCGCTTTCGAGCGTGAGGCGCCCTTCGCCGTAATCCTTCGCGCTGATGATCTGCATGTTCACCTTCTTGTCCTCGTTCATCTTGCGCAGGATGCGCTCGGACGTCGTGCCCTGATTCGTCACGACGGTCTTGCCGGCGAGATCCGGAAAGTCCTTGATGCCCGAGTCCTTGCGCGTCAGAAGACGCGTCGTCGCGACGAAGAACGTGTCGGCGAACGTCACCTGGCTTTGGCGCGCGACGAGATTGGTCGTCACGCCGCATTCGAGATCGACCGTGCCGTTCTGCACGAGCGGAATGCGATTCTGCGAGGTGACCGGGATGAAGCGCACCTTGAGGTCCGGACGCTTCGTTTTCGTCTTGACCACATCGATGACCTTGTTGCACAGGTCCTGCGAAAAGCCGACCACCTCGTTGTTCGCGTCGACGTACGAGAACGGCACCGACGTCTCGCGATGGCCGATCGCTATCACGCCGCTTCGCTGGATCTTCGCGAGCGTGGACGTCGCGTCCTGCGCGAACGCGCCCGGACTCGCCAACGTTGCCGCCACGAGCATGGCAACAGTGGACCAATTCATCACTTTCATGGGTATCTCCAATCGTGCGGCAGGTTCCTGATGGATGGCGGGCTGCTGCGCCAGCCGCCTACATATGTTGCCATTAAAAAAATAAATGCAACATATGTTAACTACCGAGTGTTGAAACGCCGCGTGGCGACGCTTTCCGGCCAATCAAGTCATCATCGATCCGTACCGGACATCATTTTCAAAACCGTACAGGTACTGTACCGGCCCCTGTCGCTAGAATGAGCCTCACCGTTTTTTGTTGGCGACACCGGAGCCCCCATGTCTTTCGTCACTCTCAGCGCGCTGCCCGCCGGCGTCCTGTTCGCGCTCGTCACCTCGATCACGCCCGGTCCGAACAACACTATGCTGCTCGCGTCGGGCGTCAATTTCGGCTTTCGCCGCACGCTGCCCCATTTGTCCGGCATCAGCGTCGGCGTGGTGCTGTTGATGTTGTCGGTCGGCATCGGCCTCGGCGAGGCGTTCGTGCATTTCCCCGTGCTGTACACGGTGCTCGAAGTCGTCAGCGTCGCTTATCTGCTGTATCTGGCGTGGAAAATCGGCACGTCGGGCGAACTGAAGCTCAGGAACGGCGAGCGTCGCCCGATGCGCTTTCACGAGGCGATCGCGTTTCAGTGGGTCAATCCGAAGGCGTGGATGATGGTGCTGACCGCCGCGACGACGATTCACCTGAGCAACAGCTTCGGCATGAACGCCGTCGCGATGGCTGCGGTGTTCTATGTGATCGGCTTTCCGTGCATCTGCGTGTGGGCCGGGTTCGGCACCGCGATGCGCGAGGTGCTGTCGAACCCGAAGCGGCTGCGCGTCTTCAACATCGCGATGGCGCTGCTGCTCGTGGCGTCGCTGTATCCGATCGCGCTGGAGCTGATCAGGCACGGCGGCTGAGCTTTCGACGCGCGCCGCCGCGTCTTGTACGCATGCAATGTTGGGGTTCGGAATCGCGTCGCTTTGCGATGCAACCTATAAAGAGCTAGCGTTTGATCAAATCGCAAAAAGGACTGCGGCTACGCAAAGCATCATGATGACCAGGCTAGAACGGTTCCTGAACGCATACACGATCGGGTCGTCATGCATCTGCCCTCGGAAAGCTACCATCCAGACGCGGCTGATCCAGTACAGCACGAGAACAAAGAAGATCCAAAGCCTGTGGGGATGACGATACAACCCCGTGACGGCGGCAGAATTCATGTAAAGCGCAAGAACGAGCACCGCCACATAGCCCGCTGCGGGTCCAAACGAGCGCACGATGCTCATGTCCGCCGTGAGATAACCTCGGCCAGGCGTCGAGTCCGTGCCCTCTCGCTGCATTTTGTCGAGTTCGGTATAGCGCTTCACCAACGCCAGACTGAGGAATATCATCACCGAGAACATGATTAGCCAGTCTGACGGCACGACATCGACCGCCGCGCCCCCAGCCACGATGCGGGTGGTATAGAGCGCAGCCAGCGTGAAGACATCTACCAGCATCACCCGCTTCAGGTGGAAGGAATAAGCGAGTGTCAGCACGACGTAACACGCTAGCACGAGCTGAAACGATGGCAGCAGGAAAACCGCGAGGCTCGCCGACGCCAGCAACAGGACGAATAACATGCCAATTCCGCTAACAAGCGGCAACTCGCCTGAGGCAAACGGACGTTTGCACTTGCGACTATGGCGCCTGTCCGCGTCGAGATCGAGCATGTCATTCAATATATATACCGAAGACGCACAGAAGCAGAACGAAAGAAATGCGATCCCGCCAACCTTCAGTGCGTCGAAGTTCGTGAAGCGATGCGACGCAAGAAGCGGCACGAAGATCAACAGGTTTTTCACCCACTGATAGACGCGCATTTCCCGTACGGCCAGCCTGAAGAGAGACCGTTTGTTATCGAAGATGACCGTGGTTTGATTCACCTTCCGCGCGGCCGCCTGGATGCTCTTTCCTCCAACGACAATCGCCGTGCGCGCCTGCTTCCACACCGGCAGATCGGCTCGCGCGTTTCCGCAATAGTCGAATCCTTGTACGCCAAACTCCGCCGTCAAAGCCGACGCCTTGTTCGTGCCTGACAGACTGATCGACTCGTTGCTCGCCATCACCCCCTTAAAGAATCCGAGGTGAGATGCGATCTGTTCGGCAAACCGTTGATTGCCTGCAGTGCAGAGATAAAGCTCGCGGCCGGCCGCGCTCTCTTTCTTCAGGAAGTCGATCAGGCGTCCGTTGTACGGCAGCAGTGACACGTCGATTGCGGCCCGCGCGGCTATCTGCGCTTTGAGATATCCCTTTCCACGCAGCAACCATTCCAAACAATAGAGCAGATAGAGCGGATTTCGCTTCACGAGAGCGAGGAACGACTCGATCAGAAGATCGCTGTGCGTCAGTGTCCCGTCCAGATCAACGCAAAGTGGAATGGCAGCCATGGTGACCTCGATGGACATAAATCGTCATCAACCTTACAAAGTTTAAGCAATGCAAAAGTCGCATTGACCCGCTGGATCAGCACGCGAGCGCAACGGGCCGCTGCCGCGACTCATTTCCGCGTCGTCGCCTCGGTCGGGTGCTCAACTTTCAAGGCGTTGTAAAGGAGTCTGGCGAGCGCAATCGCCGGCTCTGCCAGCCACGAACATCTACTGATGCCAGTGAATCTTCGTACTTGAGAAGCGCAACTCCGCGTGGAATGCGCCTTACCGCAGTGAAGGGTGGGCGCGCGTTCCCCGCATGAAGATCGTGATCGTCATGCACTCGACCCTTGTCTGAGCGCATCGACCTGTCGATAGGGTTAGCACGACAGATTCGTGGGCGGACAATGAAGCCAATCGCTGGCTATCGCTTATTCGCTGCGTTGCAGCGAACCGTTGGCGCCTGCAGCGAGCATAGATCTGCCGGCTCTGACCGGTGTCACAGCGGCTTGCAATGTGGTGATATTGGCCGATAACGTCGAACACTCTCCGCGTCTGGGTCCACGCCTCGACTTTCCAAGCACCACCCATCGAGCTGCGCTATTTGTGCGGCGCTCCGACAGCAGAAAAGTGCCTCGGCGGTTCGCGCAATGCGAGCTTGCGCAGCGCCATTCAAATGCCCATAATCGGCGCTGTTCGATTCGCTGTCGTTCCTCTTTTACTTCGTTCATCCCAACCCCGGCCTTGCGTTGTGTTGTCGTGGGCATGTTTCGACGGTCAGAGTGGTGACCTTGGTAGCAGCGGGCATGCGTCGACCGGCGAGGGTCTCCATCAACCGGAGAAGGCCCGAATGTCCACGATGACGAATGACGCCATTCTGCGTGTGAGCTCCACGCGGAGATCGATGACGATGCAAGCCGCCCTGGAGTGTGTGAACTGGACGCAGCTGTGCGACCAGATCCTCATCTTCGTATTCGGCTCGTCGCTATATGCAGCGATCCTCTACAACCTCGACATCAATAGCGGCGTGCTGGCAGGAATCTGGGCGTTCGCCATCGTTGTAGCCGTCGTCATCTATGGCTATGTTTCTCGTTCCGAATGGCGCACCACGATCGTTACGATATTATTCATCGCGGTGGTGTTGTTTGCGTTTGGATTCCTGCGAGAATTCAGTTTCGACGGCCTGAACTATCACATCGCGACACCGTTATCGATAGACCACACCCTAAACGGCGTTGCCGATACCGACGCACTGGGCGGAAGCTTCTGGGCCGCACATTACCCCAAAGCATTTGAGTATTTTGCATACACGGCCAAGGTTCTGACTTCACGGTTCAACAGTGGAAAGTCATTTACGCTATTGCTCAGTGTCCCTGCCTGCGTTGCTCTGATGGGTTTGCTGCAGTCAGCGGGAATATCTGCCAGAGCGTCACTGATTGCTTCGGTTGCCTCTGTTTACAACCCGGTAGCGCTCGGCCAGGTGACGAGTTTTTATGTCGACGCTGCACATTACTACTGCTGGGCCATCTTTTCTGTCCATTTGCTTTTCGCGCTCAAGCGTAGGCCTTATTCCGGAGTTCAACTAGGTATCGCACTCGTGCTTCTGATCGGCTCGAAGCTGACAGGACCCGCCTTCGCCGCCATCTCGATTGCTGTTTTCTTCACGGCGGAGTTTATTGGCGGCGAAAAGAGACGCTTTCTGACTCAGAACCGGAAAGTTATCGGAGAGTTGGTCATCTGGTCTGTTGTCGCTGTCGCAGTGATCGGCTATTCGCCGTACGTGCAGAACATAGTCGCTGGCAAACACATTTTCTACCCCGTGCTGGGCAGCGACAAGGTCGATATTATCGGTGGAAGAGTGTCAGCACACTTTCTTGCAATGAATCCTTTGCAGAGGATTTTCTTATCGTATTTCTCGCTGCCGCTGGATTGCAGGCCGTGCGAGAACGCGGAGCCTATCTTTGTCCCGTCATACGCCCACTTGCGCGACGCGTTTATCGCGCTGCATACGGCTGCTGCGCGTTTCGGCGCGTTCGGACCCTTCTTCGGGGTTATGTTTATCGCGTGCATCGCTTCTTTCTTCTGGAGAAGGAGAGACGGCGGTGAGATTGCGAAAGTGTTTCTTCTCGCAACGTTAGCGAGCGTTCTGCTACATCCGCAGTCCTGGTGGGCCCGCTACGTCCCGATGTTTTATATGGTCCCATTTCTGGTCATTGCGGGGTTTTCATCCAATCGGAAACTATTCCATGTAGTACTCGCCTTCGGCATCGCGAACTCGGTCCTCGCTGCGGCAAGCGTTACGGGCTATATCCTGCTGAAGGAGACGTACTACAAAGACGAGGTGGCCGCAGTGCGCACGATATGCGGTCAAGAACCAATATTGCTGGCATCTTCGGAGATGAATTGGGAAGCGGATTTGCGCGACGACAGTCTCGTTGTTGCGGCGGGAAAGCATCCGGCCAATTCAGGTTGTCCCGTGAACTTCGACGAGATGATGGTCATGAATAAATATCCGTCGCTGGAAAATTTTCGATGGTCGCCAACGTCCAGCCGGCGTTGAAAAGAACCCGCCAGTTGCGTGTGGCGAAGCCGCTCGAACGAGCGTATTCATTTGCTCACCTATTTCTCACTGAAACGAATATTTCGCGATCTTGACCTCGGTCCTTGTCGCAGTCGCAATGACACTGAACCCAATGCGGACGATGTCGCCGTTAGTGGCCCAGATTGCGTTTGTCCGTAGGTCGGTCTTTCGTGGCGTGCTACGCAAGCACGTGCGATACAGTCAATGGCGCTTGTCAAGGCAAACGGGCGTTGCCGAGGGACATCTGGCAAGGGTAGTCAGAATTGCCGAAGTGCTGGATGTTCCTGTGTGGCTACTATTCGTATAGCCGGCAGGTCGCGGCTGACCGCAGCGGCGGGAGCATTCCCTGGAATCTCAAACGCAATCCAGTCAACGATTAACTTTGAAAACCTGTCAGGAAAAGAAAGTACACACTTAACGGTCCATGCGCTGTCTTTGGGCTCAGCGCGCATTTCCAGTTCGCGATATAACCAAAGGTACAACTTAATTGTTTGAGGAATGGCCGCTCAGAAAAGTACGGACTTTATTGTGTCGCTACACGTCTACCACGCCCCCTGCCCGACCCGCTCGATGAAGCGCCACAACGCGTCGTCGCTCGAATACGGCGCGTTGAAGCGGAACCACGCGCTTGGCGCGTCGTCGGGACGGAAGTACGAGCCCGGTGCGAGCCAGATTCCGTGCGCAAGCGCGGCAGTTGCGACCTCGGCGGCACGCTCCGCTTCGATCGGCAGACGCGCCAGCATGAAGAGTCCCGCGCGCGGCCGGTGAAACACCTCGAGCCCGAGCGCGTCCAGCCGTTCTTCGAGGGCCACGTGCGCGAGCTTCAGCCGTTCGTTGACCGTCTCGACGTGGCGCGCGTAACGCCCTTCCACCAGCACCTTGTCGACGATCCGCTCGATCGTTTCCGACGACGTCAGCCCCACCGCCATCTTCGTGCGCGCGAGTTCGCGCAGCACCGCCTGCTCGGCCACCACATAGCCGCAGCGCAGCGACGGCGTCACCGTCTTCGAAAAGCCGCCGACGTGCAACACGCGCTGCAAGCCTTCCATCGCCGCCAGTAGCGGCGCGCCGGCCGGCGCGAGTTCGCGGCTCACGTCGTCCTCGATCACCCAGATGCGCTCGCGCTCGGCGATCTGCAGCAAGCGGAACGCGGCCGACATGCCGAAGGTCGCGCCGGTCGGATTCTGGAGCGTGGTGTTGACGAAGATCGCCTTCGGCTTGTGCCGCGCGACCAGCGTTGCGAGAACGTCCGTATCGACGCCGGCCGGCGTGCGCGGCACGCCATGCACGACCAGCCCGGCGAGCTTCAGGATCTGCAGCAGATTGCAGTAGCCGGGATCTTCGACGATCACCGCATCGCCCGCGCGCAGCAGCGTGCGCACGATCAGGTCGAGCCCCTGCGTCGCGCCCTGCGTGAGCAGCACGTTCGCGACGTCGACGGGCAGCCCGCGCCGGTCGAGTTGTTCGGCGATGCGCTCGCGCAGCGGCGCGAAGCCGTACGGATGGCCATAGTCGCCGAGGCGCGCGGCCGGCACCCGGCTCAGCGCGCGCAGCGAGTGCTGCAGGCCGCTCTCGTTGGTCCATTCGCTCGGCAGCCAGCCGCAGCCCGCCTTGATCGGCACCGAGTGATCGGCGAATACGTCGGACAGCAGCCACGTCGCGGTCAGGCTCGGCGGCGTCCAGTCGGCGATGGCCGCGCGCGTGGACGGCGAGCGCGCCGCCACCCGATAGCCGGAGCCGCGCCGCGCGACCACGAGGCCCATCGACACGAGCCGGTTGTACGCCTCGGTCACGGTGAAGGTGCTCAGCGCGTGGCTTTGGGCAAGCTGCCGCACCGACGGCAGCAGTGCGCCGGCGCGCAGCGATTGCGAGTCGATCGCGCGCGCGAAGCTCTGCACGACCTGTTCGACGAGCGTCGGCGCCGCGCGCCGGTCGCGTTGAAGGTCCAGTTCGATCATGTTTCGGGCGAAAAACGAGGGGCAAAAAGACGGACCGCGGACCGCCCGCCTACCGGAACAGTTCGCGCGAATCCACCAGCACAGTTGACACCACACTTGGTCAACTGTTTATGCCGCCATTAAACCGCGAGGACTACAGTTTGGCTACGCTTAAAGCCCCAACCGCGCCACTTCGAGGAGATGCCATGACTTCGCGCCCCGTCATCGACGATCTGTCGTCCTTCTGGATGCCCTTCACCGCCAATCGCCAGTTCAAGGCCGCGCCGCGCCTGCTGGAATCGGCGAAGGGCATGTACTACCGCAGCACCGACGGGCGCGAGATTCTCGACGGTTGCGCCGGGCTGTGGTGCGTGAACGCCGGCCATGGCCGCGATGAAATCGTCGCCGCGATCACGCAGCAGTTGTCGACGCTCGACTTCGCGCCGACCTTCCAGATGGGCCACCCGCTCGCGTTCGAAGCGGCGAAGAAGGTTGCCGAGCTGATGCCGGAAGGGCTCGATCGCATCTTCTTCACGAACTCCGGCTCCGAATCGGTCGACACCGCGCTGAAAATCGCGCTCGCCTACCATCGCGCGCGCGGCGAAGGCCAGCGCACGCGTCTGATCGGCCGCGAGCGCGGCTATCACGGCGTCGGTTTCGGCGGCATTTCGGTCGGCGGCATCGCACCGAATCGCAAGACGTTTTCCGGCGCGCTGTTGCCGGCGGTCGATCATCTGCCGCATACGCACGACCTCGAACACAACGCGTTCTCGAAGGGCCAGCCCGCATGGGGCGCGCATCTGGCCGAGGAGCTGGGGCGCATCGTCGCGCTGCACGACGCTTCGACGATCGCCGCGGTGATCGTCGAACCGGTGGCCGGCTCGACCGGCGTGCTGATTCCGCCGCAAGGCTATCTGCAGAAGCTGCGCGAGATCTGCACGAAGCACGGCATCCTGCTCATCTTCGACGAGGTGATCACAGGCTTTGGCCGCCTCGGCAAGGCGACCGCGAGCGAACACTTCGGCGTCACGCCGGATCTGATCACGCTGGCGAAGGCGATCAACAACGCGTCGATTCCGATGGGCGCGGTCGCGGCGAGCCGCACGATCCACGACACGGTCGTGGGTAGCGGCGCGCCGGGCGCGATCGAGCTGTTCCACGGCTACACGTACTCGGCGCATCCGGCGGCTGCCGCGGCCGCGATCGCGACGCTCGATCTGTACCGCCGCGACCAGCTGTTCGAGCGCGCGGCAAGCCTCGCGCCGACGTTCGAAGCCGCCGCGCATGGACTGCGCGGCGCGAAGCACGTGAAGGACGTGCGCAATCTCGGCCTCGTCGCGGGCATCGAGCTCGAATCGCGCGACGGGGCGCCGGGGGCGCGCGCCTACGAGGCGTTCGTCAAATGCTTCGAGGCCGGCGTGCTGATCCGTTTCACCGGCGACATCCTCGCGTTCTCGCCGCCGCTGATCATCGACGAAGAGCAGATCGCGCGGCTCTTCCGCACCGTTGGCGAGGTGCTGGCGACAGTACAGTAAGAAGGCGCGCAAGCGCGCCACCAGGCGACGACGAAAGAGCGGCGGCACGCGCATGCGTGCGCCGCTCTTTTCTATTGCTGCCGCTTTGCGAGCCGCAAGCTCAGTGATGCGCGCGCGACGCCCGCGTTTGCGCGGCCTTTTTCGCGGCAGCGGAGCGTCCAGCCGCGCCCTTCGTCTCAGCGGCCTTTTTGGCTGCGGCCGAGCGGCTCGCGGCTGGCCGCTTGGCCGCCGCCGACTTCGCCTGCTTCGACATCGCGGCCGACGACGCCCCGGCCTTGCTCTCGCGCTTGAGCACGCTCTCCGACACACGCGAGCGTTTCGCGCTCGACTCCTTGCTCGCACTCTTTTTCGCGGCGCCTTCGTGCTTGCCCGCCGCGCTGTCCTTCTGCGCTTTCTTGCGGGTCGCCTCGCTCGTGGCGCCCTTCTTCGGCGGCTTTAGGTCGACGCCCGCGCGCCGCGCCTCGGACAGCCCGATCGCGATCGCCTGCTTCGGCGAGCGCACGCCGTGCTTGCCGGCGCGGACTTTGTCCACCTGTTCCTTGACGAACTCTCCCGCTTGAGTACTCGCTGATTTGCCGGCGCGTTTATCGGCCTCGGCACGCTTCAAGGTTTTCTGCTCTGGCATGACGGTTCTCCGGTTGTGGGTGAGTCTCTATCATTGAGCAACGAGCGTGCCGGCGCGCCAATCCGCGCCATGGTCCGGCGGCGGTTGCGCGGCGGGACTCGCGTGCGTCGGCGGGACGGCGTATGGTTGTGGACATGGGACGGGAGTAAGCGCCGAAGCGCCAACTCAAATCGACCGCCTTGCATGGAGACAGCCATGAAGATAGTTACGGTTCGCGCTGGCACACATATCGAGGGCGTGCACTGGATCGCCGAGTACGTCGAAGACGTCCACGAAATTCGCGTGTTCCGCGAGGGGCAGGAAGTGGACGTGCACAACGCGCCGTCCACACTGTTCGGCGATGAAGAAAACGCGGGCTCGAAAAACACCGCCGATCATCGCGCGATGGAAGCGGCCGTGCTCGCTTATCTGAAGCGCTTCGTCACGGAGCACGACGCGGAAGAGTAGGTTTCGCCGACGGCAACCGCCGTTTTCAAAGCCGCCCGCTCGTGGCAAAAGCCGCTGCGAACGTGCATTCACCAACACTCGCGCGGCCATTGCGCGGCAGTCACGACGGACCGCCGCGCGCCACGTCCTCAATCCGCCGGGCGCAGTTTCTTCACCTCGGCGTCCGATGGCTGCACGCTCGCGCCATCCACATAGCGGTACGACGTCATCACACCCTTGCCGTCCTTCACGCCGGTCACGCCGACATACGCGCCCATCGTCGACTGATTGTCCTGCGCGCGGTACATGATCGGGCCGAATGGCGTCTGCACGTTGAGCCCCTTGAACGCGGCGGCGAGTTTGTCCGGATCGGTCGAACCCGCCTTCTTGATGCCGTCCGCGATCGACATCAGCGCCGAATAGCCGACCACCGAGCCCAGCCGCGGATAGTCGTGATATTTCGCCTGATACGCGTCGACGAACTGCTTGTTCGCGGCCGTATCGATCGAATACCACGGGTAGCCGGTCACGATCCAGCCGGTCGGCGCTTCGGCGCCGAGCGGATCGAGGTAGTCGGGCTCGCCGGTCAGCAACGACACCACCGCGCGATCCTTGAAGAGCCCGCGCGTATTGCCCTCGCGCACGAACTTGCCGAGGTCGGCGCCGAACAGCACGTTGAAGATCGCGTCGGGCTTCGCGTCGGCGATCGCCTGGGTCACGGCGCCCGCGTCGACGTTGCCGAGCGGCGTCGCCTGTTCGACGACGAACTGCACGTCCGGCTGCGCGGCCGTCAGCAGCTTCTTGAAGGTCGCCACCGCCGATTGCCCGTACTCGTAGTTCGGATACACGATCGCCCAGCGCTTCTTCTTCAGCTTCGCGGCCTCGGGCACCAGCATCGCGACCTGCATGTAGGTCGAAGGGCGCAGACGGTACGTGTATTTGTTGCCATCGGCCCAGACGATCTTGTCGGTCAGCGGTTCGGCCGCGAGGAAGAAGATCTTCTTCTGCTTCGCGAAGTCGGCTAGCGCGAGGCCGGTGTTCGACAGGAAGCCGCCGAACAGCAGCTGCACCTGCTCACGCGCGATCAGTTCCTGGGCGACGCGGATCGTGTCGCCGGGATTGCCGTTGTCGTCGCGCGAGATAACTTCGAGCTGCTTGCCGAGCACGCCACCCGCCGCGTTCACCTGCTCGAGTGCGAGATTCCAGCCTTGCTTGTAAGGCCCGAGAAAGGCGGGTTGCGCCTTGTAGCTATTGATCTCACCGATCTTGACGGTCTGCTGTGCGCTCGCGCCGAGCGCGGCAAACGAGCACACGGTCGACACCATGAGGCGAGAGATCCATCCTGCGCGCGTGGTCATGCGTTTCTCCGTTATCAGAAGGAATGGTGGTTTTAGTCAGATATGCGAACGCGCGGACGTGCAAGCGCGCGGACCTGCGCACCTGCGGACGACGGCTGGCGGCTCATTGCTCGCGCGGTTCCGCGCGGATTCTGGCCACGTTCGCGGCGACGTCCTGCCACGCCGGCTTGCCGCCCGCGAACTGCGCGCGCAGGAACGACACGAGTTCGGCGACCTGGGCGTCGTTGAAACTGTCGCGGTAAGCCGGCATCGTACCGAGTTCGGGCCGCGCAGGCGAGCCGATGCCGTCGAGAATCACGCGAATCAGGTTGTCCGGCGCCGCGCCGTGCAGGTTCGTGTTCAGCGCAAGCGACGGATGTGCGCCGAACAACTGAGGTCCGCTGCCAGCGTGATGGCACGCGGCGCACGCGCCGTCGAAAAGCCGCGCACCCGCCGTGACCGGCGCGCCCGTCATCGCGCTGGCCTGTTCGTATGCGCGCGCGGTCGCGGCCGGATCGGCGTTCGGTTCCAGCGGATTGAGCGACGCGAGATAGACGGCCATCGCGCGGATATCGCTGTCGGGCAGCGCCGCGAGATCGCCGACCACGTGCGCCATCGGCCCGGCTGCGACACCGTGCAACGGCGCGTGACCGTCGCGCAGATAGCGGAACAGTTCGTCCTCGCTCCACGGCACCGGCGCGTTCGACAACGCCGACAGCGCGGGCGCTTCCCAGCCCTCTGCGCTGCCTCCGCCCATGAGCGCCGCGCCGGTTTTTTCGGCGCCGAACGCGTTGCGCGGCGTGTGGCACGCGCTGCAATGGCCAAGGCCATTCACCAGATACGCGCCGCGATTCCATTGCTCGCTCTGCGCGGGCTTGGCGGTAAACGCAGTGCGGCCGAGAAACAGGCCGTTCCATGCAGCCATTAGCGGACGCACGCTGAAAGGAAACGCGAGCTTCGTTTCGGGCGGCCGGCTGCGCACCGGCGTTTGCGACATCAGATACGCGTAGAGCGCATGCAGATCGTCATCGGAGATGTTCTGGAACGACGTGTACGGAAACGCCGGATACAGCCGATGACCGTCGCGGCTGATGCCGTGCCGCATCGCGCGCACGAACGCTTCGAGCGACCAGTGGCCGATCCCCGTTTGGCCGTCGGGCGTGAGGTTGGTGCTGTAGACGGTGCCGAACGGGGTCGCGAGCGGCTTGCCGCCGGCGTTCGGCACGCCGTTGTTGGCGGTATGGCAAACCGCGCAATTGCCGAGCGACGCGAGCAGCTTGCCGCGCGCGATCAGTTCCGGCGCGAACGCGCTCGCGAGCGGCGGCGTGATCGGCGCAAGCGGCGCGCTGGAAACCGATGCGAACGACAGCGCACCAAGCCAGCCGACCGCGCCCGCAGCCAACAAGCCGAAAAAGCCGCGCAGCCAGCGCTTTTTCCTGCGCGCCGCCGCCGCGTCTTCCGCCTGCGCGTCGGCGAGCGCGGCGCGGATCTTTTCCGGCGTGAACGGCGGGCGACGGAAACGCACCCCCGTCGCGTCGTACAGCGCATTGGCGATGGCGGCCGCGCCGGGCAACGACGCCGACTCGCCGGCGCCCATCGGTGGCTCGCCGTGGCGCGACATCATCACGACGTCGATCACCGGCACTTCCCGGAACGTCAGGATCGGATACGCGCCCCACTCCTGGCTCGTCACCGCGTTGTCGCCGAAACTGACCTGCTCCTTCAGCGCGCGGCTCGTCGTCTGGATCACGTTGCCGTGAATCTGATGACGCACGCCATCGGGATTGACCATCGTGCCCGTGTCCTGGCCGACCACGACGCGCGTGACCGCCAGTTCGCCGCTGTTGCGATTGACTTCGACGTCGGCGACCCACGCGGACCATGCGGCGCCGAACCCCGGGAATTTGCTGTGCACGTAGCGCGCGTACGCGATGCCGCGGCCGCGCGCGATGTTGTCGTCGTCCTCGCCGCGCGTTTTGAACGCGGGTTCGCGCGGTTCCCACCCGGCTTTTGCCGCGACCGCCTTGACGAGGTCGATCGCGCGCGGATCGGTCAGATGCCTGAGGCGGAATTCGACCGGATCGACGCCGGCCTGCTCTGCCAGTTCGTCGATGAACGACTCGTGCGCGAACGTGTTCGGCAACGCCGACACGCCGCGCAGCCACGCGGCGCGCACGATTGGCGGCGTGTCGTCGCAGACGATGCGCATGCTGTGATAGTCGTACGGCGGCACGGCCGTGCGGTCGCCCATCTCGAACACCTGCGGCTGCGCGGGGATCGTGCCGGTCAGCAGCAGCGCGAGCGTGGGGGCGTCGTTGGATGGATAGCGCGTCGCGAAGTCGTAGGCGGCGAGGTCGCCTTCGGCGGTGAGCGCGCCGCGTACGTCCATCAACTGCGCCGCGCCCTTCGGCTCCCACGCGTGTTCGTCCTCGCGCGACAGCTGCACGCGCACCGGCGCGCCGACCGCGCGTGATAGCAGCGCGGCATCGGCGGCGACGTCGTCCGCGCAATTGCGGCCGTAGCAGCCCGCCGCATCCATCCGTACGATGTCGATGCGCGCTTCGTCGAGCGCCAGCAGCAATGCGAGGTCGGCGCGCAGCGAATGCGGGTTCTGCGTGCCGGACCAGATTTTCAGCTGCGTGTCGTCGCCGTCTCCGTTGCGATAGTCCGCGACCGCGCACGACGGGCCGATCGATGCGTGCATCTGGAACGGCCACACGTAAGTCCGTTCCAACGTGCGCGACGGGTCTTGCGCGAGCGCCGCATCCACGTCGCCTTCGATCACCAGGTCGCGCCGCGTCGCCGGATTCGCACGCAGCGCCGCTTCGACCTGCTCGCTCGTGTCGAGCGGCGGCAGACCATCGACCGTCTTCCAGCGCACGTCGAGCCGCTGCGCTGCCTGTTGCGCAATCTCCTCACGCACGGCGACGATACCGACGAAATCGCGAATCACGACCACCTTCACGATGCCAGGCAAATCGCGAATCGCCGCTTCGTTCACCTCCAGCAGGCTATGCCCGATGAACTCACCCTGCGCGACGCCCGCATAAGGCGGCCGCACCACGCGTCCATGCAGCATGCCGGCCACGCGCACGTCGTGCACGAAGCTCAGCTCACCGGTCGCCTTCGCGGGAATATCGACGCGCGGCACGCTTTTGCCGACGACGCGGTACGCGTGCGGCGGTTTCAAAGGCGCATCGGTCGACAGCAGCAGTTCGACACGCTGGCCTTTGATCAGCTCGCCATAGTGAATGCCCTGCGCCGGGTCGCCATCGCGTGGAAACACGCGGCTGTCCTGCACGTCGAGATCGTTCGCGTCTACATTCAGGCGCGCAGCCGCTTGTGCGACCAGATACTGACGCGCTTGTGCCGCCGCCTGCCGCAGCGGCACCGCCGAAATCTGGATCGTCGCGCTCGCGATCGTCGGCCCCTGGTTCGGCGCTTCGCCGGTATGGCCGAGCACGATCGATACACGCGTCAACGGCACATCGAGCTCTTCCGCGACGATCTGCGCGAGCGCGGTGCCGATGCCGGTGCCCAGGTCCACGTGACCGTTGAACGCGACCACGCTGCCATCGTCTCGCACGACCAGAAACAGATCCGCCTCGGTCGGCACGAACGAAGAACGCGAACCCGGCTGGCCGCGCGCGGCCTTGACCGGTGCATGCGGCGGCCGCGCGACGAGCAGCACGCTGTGCGCGTCGTACAACTGCTTGCGCGACGGCGGCGCGCCACGACGATCGACGCTGAAGTCCGGCCCGGTCATACGCGCGCTCCGTCGTCCACGTCCGTTTGCGCGTCGAGCAATTGCGCCGCGCGCTGCACCGCGCGCACGATCTCGACATGCGTGCCGCAGCGACACAGATTGCGCGACAGCTCGCGCTGGATCGTCGCGACGCTCGGATGCGGATCGCGATCGAGCAGCGCCTTCGCGGTCATGATCATGCCGTTCAGGCAGTAGCCGCATTGCGCGGCCTGTTCGTCGATGAACGCCTGCTGCACCGGATGCAACGCGGTGCGCGTGCCGAGCCCTTCGAGCGTCGTGATCTCGCGGCCCAGCGCAACTTCGGCGGTCGTCACGCAGGCGCGCGTCGGCATGCCGTCGAGCAGCACGGTGCAGGCGCCGCATTCGCCGAGACCGCAACCGAACTTCGGCCCGTTCAGCGCGAGATCGTTGCGCAGCAAGTAGAGCAGCGGTGTCTGCGCCGCCGCGCTGACCACATGCGTCGCGCCGTTCACCTTCAGCACGAGCTGAGCGGCGCGGTTCGTCATGATGCGAGCACCCTGTCGCGCCGCGCGTTCACAGCACCACCGGCACTTCGGTCGCGGGCGGCGTATTGCGGCTGCGCCGGCAGCGGATCAGACCATCGATCATCACCATCCCCACACCCGGAATATCCCCGAGTTGCACGCTTTCGAGCAGCGTGTCGGCGGCCGTATGCTGCGCGCGGTCCATGAACACGAGATCGGCGGGACGGCCCACCTCGATCAGCCCCTGGCGCAGGTGGCGCTGCCGCGCGGTATTGCCGGTCGCAAAGCAGAACGCGATTTCGGCGGGGACGTCGGCGAGGCTCGAGATCAGCGCGATCATGCGCAGAATGCCGAGCGGTTGCACGCCGGAGCCGGCCGGGCTATCGGTGCCGAGAATGATCCGGTGCGGGCATTTCAGTTCGATCGCATGGCGCGCGGTCAGCAACGCGATCCGCTCGTTGCCGTTGTGGACGATTTCGAGCGCGCGGCTCGACTGCTCGCACAGATCGCACACGTGCCGGTACGACAGCGACGTATGGCCGCCATTGACGTGGCCGATCACATCGGCATCGGCGGCGAGCACCACGTCCCGATCGATCAGGCCGGAGCCCGGAATCGACGGACCGCCTGTGTGAATCGTGCTCTGGATACCGTACTTGCGCGCCCACGCGACCATCTGTTGCGCTTCCTCGCCGCCCTTCACGCTGCCGAGGCCCACTTCGCCGAGCAGCTTTACGCCGGCCTCGGAAAGCTCCTTGAAGTCCTGCTCGACCATGCCCTTCTCGATCACGGGCGCGCCCGCCAGCACCTTGACGCCGCCACCGACGCCGGCCGCGCGCATGCCCTCGAACGAGCGCTGCGCGGTGATCGCGAGCGCCTTCACGCCGAGCACATCTTTCGGACGGCCAGGCAAATGCACTTCGCCGGCCGAGATCATCGTCGTCACACCGCCGTTCAGATTCGACTCGATCCAGCCCAGCTGATTCTGGCGCGGCGTCCAGTCGCCAAACACCGGATGCACGTGCGAGTCGATCAGGCCCGGCGCGACCGTCGTGCCCTTGCAGTCGACCGTCGTGCGCGCGCCTTCGAGATCGCAGTCCTTCTCGCGGCCGACCGCGACGATCACGCCGTCGTCGATCACCAGCGTGTCCGCGTCGAGAATCGGCTGATCGATATCGCCCGACAGCAGCAGCCCGATGTTCGTTACCGCGACCTTGCCCGACAAGCCTGTCAACGTCTCTGCCGCCATCTGCCTCTCCTTTCGCCGACACTACCCGATGAATTCACACGCTCAGATAAGCGCGCCTCACTGTTTCGTTCCGTGCGAGTTCGCCGATCGTGCCGCTGAAACGGATCTGCCCTTTTTCGAGCACATACGCGCGGTCGCTGACCAGCTCGGCGAAGTGCAGATTCTGTTCGGATAACAGAATGGATAGCCCTTCGCGTTTCAGTTCGAGAATCATGTTCGCCATCTGCTCGACGATCACCGGCGCGACGCCTTCGGACGGTTCGTCGAGCAGCACCAGATAGGGATTGCCCATTAGCGTGCGCGACACGGTCAGCATCTGCTGCTCGCCGCCGCTCATCTGGCCGCCGGGGCGCTTCGGCATTTCGCCGAGATTGGGAAACAGGCGGAACAGCTTGTCGGGAGTCCATTGCGGCGCGCCTTCGCGCGGCGGCTGGCGGCCCGTGTCGAGGTTTTCCATCACGGTCAGGTCCGCGAACACGCGGCGGTCCTCGGGCACGAAACCGACGCCCATGCGCGCGATCTTGTACGGCGCGAGCGCGCTGATGTTCTGGCCGCGAAACGTCACTTCACCGTGGCGGCGCGGCAGCAGTCCCATCACCGCTTTCATCGTCGTCGATTTGCCGGCGCCGTTGCGGCCCATCAGCGCGACCACTTCGCCACGGCCGACTTCGAGGCCGACGTCGAACAGGATGTGCGCGCGGCCGTAGAACGCATTGAGGCCGGAGACTTTCAGCATCGGTTCGCTCATTGCAATGCTCCACGATCCCGCGCGCCGCCTGACGCGTCTTGCAGTGGCGCGTGTGGCCGGAACGTCTTGCCGGTGCCGAAATAGACCTCCTGCACGCGCGCGTCGTTGCGGATCGTGTCGGCGTCGCCCTCGGCGATCAGCTTGCCGCGCGCGAGCACGATCATCCGGTCGGCGTACGCGAATACGACGTCCATGCTGTGTTCGGTGAACAGCACGCCGATCTCGTGTTCGGTCACCAGCCGCTTGGTCAACGCCATCAATTCGTTGCGCTCCTTCGGCGCCATGCCGGCGGTCGGTTCGTCCATCAACAGCAGCTTTGGCCGGTTCGCGAGCGCGATCGCAAGCTCGACGCGCTTCACGTCGCCATAGGCGAGCACGCCGCACGCGCGCTTCGCGTGCGCGCCCATGCCGACCTGTTCGAGCAGCGCGAACGCTTCGTCGGCATGGTGCGAGCCCGCTGGCTTCCAGAGGCCGAAGGTCTTTTTCTCGCGCGACACCAGCGCCATTTGCACGTTTTCGAGCACCGTCATCGAGTTGAACGTCGCGGCGATCTGGAACGTGCGGCCGACGCCGCGCCGCCAGATATCGCGCGGCCGCATGCCGACGAGTTCATGACCGTCGAGCAGAATCGAACCCGACGACGGCTGCAACTGGCCGTTGACCATGTTGAAACAAGTCGATTTGCCCGCGCCGTTGGGACCGAGCAGCGCCAGCAGTTGACCGGCTTCGAGATCGAATGAAACGTTATCGACCGCCTTCAGTCCTCCGAACGATCTCGACAGACCGCTTACGCGCAGCAGGCTCATAGCCCCTCCTTGACCGCGGCGGCCCGTTGCGACGGCGACGCGGCGCCGCCGTTGGTCTTGTCGGCCTGATCGCCGTTCGCGTCGCCGAAACGCTCGCGAATGAAGCCGACGATACCCTGTGGAAACGCGATCACCAGCAGCAGGATCGCGAGGCCGAGCAGCGCCTGCCAGTAGTCGGTCTGGCGCGCGACCGTGTCCTGCAGCCACGTAAACACGGCCGCGCCGACGATCGGCCCGCTCAACGTCTGCAAGCCGCCGAGCAGCACCATCACGAGGCCATCGACCGAGCGGCTCACGCTGATCACTTCGGGCGAGATGTTGCCCTTAGAAAACGCGTACAGCGATCCGGCGAGTCCGCAGAACAGCGCCGCAATCACAAATGACGCCCATTGCACCCGCTTCACGTCGATGCCGATCGCCTCGGCGCGCAGCGCGGAATCGCGCGACGCGCGCATCGCATAGCCGAGCGGCGAGAACAGCATGCGGCGCAACAGCCACACGCCGAGCACCGCGCACGCTAACGTCAGGTAGTAAAACGCAACCGGCGACGACAGCCAGTTCGACGGCCACAGGCCTAGCACGCCGTTGCTGCCGCCGGTCACGTCGTCCCACTGGAACACGACCGACCAGACGATCTGCGCGAACGCGAGCGTCAGCATCGCGAGATAGACACCGGACAGACGCACGCAGAACCAGCCGAACACGAGCGCGCCCACCACCGCGAGCAGTGGCCCGAGCAGCAACGCGGCTTCCATCGGCAGATTCAGCACTTTGAGAAACAGCGCCGCGCCGTAAGCGCCAAGTCCAAAGTACGCGGCATGGCCAAACGAATGCAGGCCGCCCGGACCCATGATGAAATGCAGACTCGCCGCGAACAGCACCGCGATCAGGATTTCAACCAGCAGCACCGGCATGTACGGGAACGCGTTGGCCGCGAGCGGCGCGAGCGCGAGCACCAGCAACACGAAGGCGGCCAGCCCCTTCAGACGCCTGCCCGCCGGACGCAATGGCGTTTCCGGCGTACCCATCGCGCGCACCGCGGCGCTCGCGCGGCCGAGCAGACCCCAAGGCCGCACCACCAGCACGACCGCCATCACGACGAATTCGGCCACCAGCGTGAAGCGGCTCAGCGATAAACCGATGCCGAAGATCGTCACGTGCCCGATACCGATGCACAGTGCCTTGATCTCGGCGATCAGCAACGCCGCGACGAACGCGCCCGGAATCGAACCCATGCCACCGACCACGACGACCACGAACGCATTGCCGATCGTCTCGAGGTCGAGCGACAGGTTCGCCGACATGCGCGGCCCTTGCAGCGCGCCGCCGAGTCCCGCGAGAAACGCGCCGACGAAGAACACGCCGGTAAACAGCCACGCCTGATTGATGCCGAGCGCGCCGAGCATCTCGCGATCCTGCGTCGCGGCGCGCACGAGCGTGCCCCAACGCGTGCGCGTCAACGCGTACCACAGCAGCAGCAAGACGACCGGACCGATCACGATCAGCGCGATGTCGTACGTGGGCAGCGGATGGCCGAGAAAGTCGACCGCGCCCGCGAGATGCGGCGCGCGCGGGCCGAACAGATCGTCGGGACCCCATAGCCATAGCGCGGCATCGCGAAAGATCAGCACGAGCGCAAACGTGGCGAGCAGATGGAATAACTCCGGCGCCTGATAGATCCGCCGCAACACGACGATTTCGACGAGCGCGCCCAACACCGCGACCGCGAGCGCGGCGGCGAGCACCGACAACCAGAAGCCGCCCGCCGTGTGGCCAAAGCGGCTCGCGATGCTATACGCGACGTAAATGCCGAACATATAGAACGAGCCGTGCGCAAAGTTGACGATGCGCGTTACGCCGAAGATCAACGACAAACCGGCGGCGACCAGAAACAGCGTCGACGCGTCGGCGAGTCCATTGACCAGTTGTACCAGCAGATTCGAAAGCATCGAGACCCTCGGCAGCTCGCCGAACGGCGCGCGCGCAACATGCGCAGCGGCCCGATCGGCGGACGTTGCAGCGCGGGCGGCACCATGCGCGCCCGCGTCAACGGCAGGACACTACCAGCGAAACAACCCGCAAAACAAGCGACGGCAAACAGGCGGCTGAAAAAAACGATCGCTCAGCGCAGGCCGTCCTCGCCTTTGATCTCGTTCGCCTGCAAGCCGCCGATGCGCGGCAGCGGCCGGCCCGACGCGGTCACCGCGACCGCCACGACGATTTCGTTCGCGCGCGGCGCATCGGCCACGCGCGCCTCGATCGCGTCGAAATGGCTGCGCACGTAGGCGGCGTCCTTGTGGCCGAGCGGCACGTCGATCGCGGTGCCCAAGGTGCCGATCTTCTTCGCCGACGGCACCAGCGCCGCGCCCTTCTCGACCGCCGCGCGCAGCGGCGCGCCGAGCTTCGGATGCAGGATCGCGGCCGCATGTTCGAGCTCGCCCGCCTCGCCGACGATCGCCGCCTTGCCGTAGCTTTGCGCCTCCCCGGGCGCGATGCCCAACGCCTCGACGCAGCGCTTGCCGAGCAGCGCGCCGAGTTCCTCGCCAGCCTCGATCAGCGCGTCGAGCTTCGCCTCATAGCGGCCCGCATACGGATTATCGATCACCGCGATCGCGACCGCGCGGCGCGCGGGCGGCTCGACGGCCTGGCCCATTTCGATGCGTGTTTCGTCGACCTGCACGACCAGCTTGCGAAGCCTGATTGCCATTTGCGCTCTCCGAGTTTCGTTGCCTTGCTGTACGGTTGCCGCGCGCCGCTTCAGCGCAAGCCATCCTTGCCGACGATCGCCTCTTTCGCGAGGCCGCCCACCCGCGCATGCACGCGCTGCCCCGTGCTCATCGCGAGGATGTAGACGATCTCGTCGGCGGCGGGCGCGCCGGGCACGCGTACTTCGATCGCATCGAAGTGGCTGCGCACGTAGCTCGCGTTGACATGCGTGAGCGGCACGTCGAGCGCGGTGGACGGCGCGCCGACCTTCTTCGTCGACGGCACGATCGCGTTGGTCGGCACGCCGTGCTTTTCGAGCAGCTCGCGCATCGCGTAGCCGCCGGGCACATGCCATAGCGCGCCATGCTCGAGTTCGCCGCGCGCGCCGACAATCGCGCCCTTCCCATAGCTTTCGATCGACGCATGCGGCACCGCCATCGCCGTCAGCAGCCCCTGCGCCATCTCGAAGCCGATCGGCTTCAGCGCTTCCATCGCGGGTTCTATTTTCGGCTCGTAGCGGCCCGCGAACGGATTCGTCATCACCGCGGCGATCGCGCCTCGTCTGAGCGGCTGCGCGGGCGCAGGCCCGAACTCGTGGAAGATGTCTTCGACGTGCGTCAGCACGCGGCGTATTTCGAACACGGAGCCTCCGTTGTCAGTGAAGCGCGCGTGGTGGACAACGCGCGTGAATCGTCGATGCCGGTGACCCGCGCCCGTCCTTGCAGGAACAGCGCGGCACCTTCGATCAAACCCTGGTCGCGCGACCGCTTCGCGACGTCGACGCCGCGCGCGAGCGCGAAATCGATCAGCGGCTGCGGCAGACGCGGCACGTCGACGGTCACCAGCAGATCGCCGAGATCGCTATCGTCCTTCAGCGACGACGCCGGACGCCGCACGATTCCCGCATGGTCGAGATCGACCGCGTTCGCGATCATCGTCGCGGCGGCGTCGGCGCTCGCGGCATCGCGCGCGAGCACGGTCACGCTGTCGGCGATGCCGAGACTGAAGCTGCGGCCGCGCCAGCCGCTCGTCGCGATGCCGCGAATCGGCTGCCGAGCGTCGAGCGTCAGATGCGCGTCGAGCGCAGGGTCGTGCGCGAAACGCGTGCCCGAAATTTGCGCGAGGTCCGCCAACACGCCCACGCGATACTGCTGCCCCGCCGCGAGTTGCAGCGCGATGTCGCCGCCGTTGTTGATGAAGGCGCGCGCGATGCCGTCGCGCGCGAACGCGGCGATCAGTTCGTCGGCGACGCTGCCCGCGACCGCCGCCATCGGCGTGATGAAGCTTGAACGATGCGGATGACACGCGCGCCACATACGCGTCGCGACCGGGCCTCGAAGCGGGCACTCATGTAATGCCGACACAGCCTGCAGTGGTTGACGAAGCACGTTCAATTCGCGGACCAGCTCCTCCAGCACAGGACTGAAGCGCTCCCAGCATGCGTCATATGCGGCACGCACCGCGCCGGGCTCGCCGTCGGCGCCGAGGATCAGGTCGATCGGCCCGTGCTGCCAATGCCAGCGGTGTTCGTCGAGCCGGGTTCGGGTGGGGGTCATCGCGTGATTTTTTGGTTAGGGTGCTTAACCGGGCATTGCAGGCGGCCACGGATTGTCCGGGTCGCGAGCCAGCGTCCGCCGCGCGAGCGGCGCGCCTTCCGTATGCGTCGGCCCACTCGCTAGGACGCTCTGCAACGAGCGCACCGCCTCGACGTGGCCGCCGAGATCGCGGTACGTGTCGTACGTCATCGTGAATTCGATCGGCGCGACGAGCGCCGGTGTCGGCACCGTGCCGAACGAGCGGTCCGGCATGCGCGTCACGTCGACCATCACGGTGATGCCGCCGCCCGGCCACACATAAGCCGGCGCGCCGCCGCACGTGACGTTGACGAGCTTGCGCTTGATCGCGCGCGTGAGCAGCACCGGATTCTCGGTCGCGCCGGCGCGCAGACTGCCGCCCGCGCCGCCAAGAAACAGCACCGTCGCGAGCGACGGCTCGCAGTTCTCGCCGATCCGCTCGACCGTGCGGCGCACCGCGTCGGGCATCGGCGCGATGCGCGGCACGAGCTGTGCGTCGAGTTCGTACCATTGCGCGTGTTCGCCGGTCGTCGAGACCATCAGCACGCGCATGCCCGGCTTCGCGACCGACGGATCGAATCCTTCGACTATCGCGAGCGGGTCCTGAATGTCGGTGCCCCCCCAACCGGTGCCAGGATTGGCAACCTGGAAATAGCGGCCCGGCGTCGATTTGCGGCCGCGTATCTTGAGTCCCGAGCGCGTCATGCCGAGGCAGCGGCCCGCCTGGTGCTCGGTCAGCACCCCCGTAATGTGATCGTCGACGACCACCACCTCATCGACGTGGCCGAACCATTGCTTCGCGAAGATACCGATCGTCGCGGAGCCGCAGCCGACGCGCATGCGCTGCTCCTCGACACCGTCGACGATCGGCGCGACGCCGGCGCGAATCACGAGACTCGCGCCGCCGTCGATACCAAGCTCGACCGCCTCCTTGTTGCCGAGCGCGAGCATCATGTCGCAGGTCACGCGGCCTTCTTTCTTGCTGCCGCCGGTCAGATGATGGACGCCGCCGAGGCTCAGCATCTGCGAGCCGTATTCGGCCGTGCTCACGTGACCGACGATCTCGCCGTCACAACGCACGTTGGCCTGTTCGGGGCCGAGAAAGCGATCGGTGTCGATCTTCACCTTGAAGCTGCAATAGCTGAAGATGCCTTCGGTGACGACGGTGACCATGTCGACGTCGTCGAGCTTCGATGCGACGATGAACGGCGCGGGCTTGTAGTCGGGATAGGTCGAGGAGGCACCGACGCCGGTGACGAAGAGGGCCGGTTCGACGGTGCTTTGGTCGGCGGCGGGGGATGTGCCGAATTCAATCGCCGCATTTGCCTGGTCGGCGTCGGCATCATCCGTACGCGACAGAAACACCACCGGATCGACGCGTATCAACCGCCCATCCGCATTCGCATAACGATCGCACGCGCCGGTGCGCCCTTCCGAGATCTGGCACAACACCGGACACGCATTGCATTCGATCTTGTTCGCGGCCATGCGCTCGCTGCGCGGCGCCGACTTTTCGAGCACGGTCGGCCCCGGCGTCGACGCGGTATCGCGATCGACACTGTCTGCACCGAAATCGACCTTCGTATGTTCTGTCATCGTGGGGTTCCGTACGACATCACAGGCGCGACATGGCTGGGGGTGCTGCGCGGTGCGCGAATCGTCCCGGTTTCAGGGCACTTCCGCGTGGGCCGCCCACTTTCATGTTGCGGTCACTCACCGTTCATGTAGTATCTTCTACACCAAACTCGATTGAAATCTACTCGATCAAAATCGACTGTGCAACGTGTTTTCCGTCACGCGGGATCATGGTGCAATGCGGCATCGGCGTGCCGAGTCTGCGCGCCCGCCGTTCAAACCTACGCTGACAAAGAGATCCGAGACCGTCATGAGCCCCACCGCCGCCCGCAAGCCGGGCGCCATCGGTATCCGCGCGAAACAGGCGCAGGACACGCGCGCCAAGATCCTGAAGGCGGCCATCAGGGTGTTCGCGAAGCAGGGTTATGCGAGCGGCCGCATCGAAAGTATTTCGAAGGCCGCGCGTTCGCACGACCGGATGATCTATTACTACTTCGGCAGCAAGGAGCAGTTGTTCATCGAAGTGCTGGAAACGATCTACACGCAGTTCAACGAAGCGGAAAGCAAACTCGATCTCGATCTGCGCGATCCGGTGCACGGCCTCGAACAGATGGTCGAGTTCGTCTGGCAGTACTACCTCGATCACCCGGAGTTCGTCACGTTGCTGTCGAGCGAAAACCTGCACCGGGGCAAGCATGCGAAAAAATCGCTGAAGCTCAAGGAGATTTCGGGCTACGCGATTTCGGTCGTGCAGAAGCTATTGGACGCGGGTCGCGCGCAGCACGTGTTTCGCGCCGATATCGCGGCGCGCGACGTGTATCTGATGATCGCGTCGCTCGGCTATTTCTATAACGCCAATCAGTACACGCTCGGCGCGTTTCTCGGCGAGCCGCTGATGGACAAGGCGGCGCTCGCGCATTGGCGCGAGGTGATCAAGGAAACGGTGTTGCGCGCGGTGTGCGTGCAGGTACCGGTGAGCGTTGTAGCGACGACTACCGTATAAAAAAATATCGGCGCCCGCCGAATTCGCGAAGGAATGCCGTGCGCATTCCTTCACAACGGTGACAGGCGTTTTCGTTTTTTTGCGGCTTCCGTTTGCTGCGGTTTTCGTGGCTTGAGGCTTCACTGCCCTGACGTTCTTAACGTCCGGTTTTTGCACATCTGCAGCGTGGTTCTGTTTTCCCCACGAATCGGCCCACTGTAAAGGACGGATTTGAATTACCACACACTATGATTTTGACCGTTCACCGGACGAACTGAAATGGCCGGCCGCTACCGCAACCCTTCCTACCGCCAGTACCTGCCGCAGGAACTGCTCGATGAACTGCGCGCGGTGTCGAAGGCGACCCCCGTCGGGTGCAGCAGATCGCGTGGGTGGCCGTGCAGCGTTTCCCGCGTGAGCTGCGGAGTCCGTCGTGAGCACGCCTGCCCTCGCCTTCGACCTGATCCTGCGCGATGCGCCGGGCCAGCTGCGCGTGCTCAGTCTTTACGACTTCGCCGCCGCGGCCGCCGCATCATCCTCGCGGAACAGCTTGTCGGCCAAATGAAACGCGGAGTTAGCCGCCGGCACGCCGCAGTAGATCGCGGTCTGCAGCAGCACTTCCTTGATCTGCTCGCGCGTCACGCCGTTGTTTTTGGCGGCGCGCAGGTGCAGCGCGAGTTCTTCGCTGCGATTGAGCGCAACCATCATCGCGATCGTCAGCAGGCTACGCGTATGACGCGGCAGACCTTCACGCGTCCAGATCTCGCCCCATGCATAACGCGTGATCAGGTTCTGGAACTCCTCGGTCAGCTCGGTGCGGTTCGCGAGCGAACGGTCGACGTGCGCGTTGCCCAGCACCGCGCGACGCACCCCCATGCCGGCTTCGTAACGGTCTTCGTCGTTCATTTTGCCTCCGTCAGGAAGTCGAGCACGGTCTTCGTGAACTCGCCGACCTTTTCGATGTTGGAAATATGCGAGGCGTCGAGTTCGACGTAGCGCGCGCCCGGAATCGCCTGGGCGAGTTCGCGGCCTTGCGCGGCCGTGGCGGCCAGATCGTGCGTGCCGCTGATCACCAGCGTCGGCAGCTTGATACCCGGCGCTTCGGGGCGCAGATCGGCCGCGTCGATCGCGTCGCAGTTCGATGCGTAGCCTTCCTTGTCGGTATGCACGAACACGTCGCGGATCATCGCCAGCACGACCGGCTCGCGCTCGATAAAGTCGGCCGTGAACCAGCGCGGCAGCACCGCGTCGGCGAGCGCGAACATGCCTTCGCTGCGCGCCTTCGCGGCACGCGGCACCCACACTTCCGGCGAGCCGATGCGCGCGGCCGTGTTGCACAGGACGACGCGCTGGAAGCGGTCGCCATGACGCGCGGCGAGTGCGACGCCGGTCAGGCCGCCCATCGATATGCCGCAGAAATTCGCGCGCGCGATCTTCAGCGTATCCATCAGGCCGAGCACGTCGCCGCTCAGCTGCTCGATCGTGTACGGACCCTTCGGCGCTTCCGAATGACCGTGGCCGCGTGTGTCGTAGCGCAGCACGCGGAAGTGCTTCGACAACGCCGCGACCTGCGGCGTCCACATGGACATATCGCAGCCGAGCGAATTCGACAGTACGAGCCACGGCGCGTGGCCGTGACGATCGCCGTCGATGCGATAGTGAAGCTCGGTGCCGTTGACTGCGGCGTAGGGCATGCCGGTTACTCCTTGGAATGGGCGCGCTGCGCGCGCGTGGTGTGAAGCGCCAGCGCGGCGTCGACATATGCGTGCGCCTGGCCGACGTATTGAGCGGGATCGAGCAACTGCTTCAGGCGCTCGAGCGAAAGATGTTCGGTGACGGCCGCGTCGGCGGCGAGCACGTCGTACAGCGTCTTGCCGTCGCGGATCGCCGCCTTCGACGCGCGCTCGACCAGATGATGCGCGTCGAGCCGGCCGATGGAATCGCCGAGCGCGAGCATCACCGCTTCGCCGAGGATCAGGCCGCGGGTGACGTCGAGATTCGCGGCGAGGCGCGGTACATTCACGCTCAGGCCGGACGCGATCTGTTCGATGTTCGCGAGCGCGCCGCCCGCGAGGCGCGCGAGATCCGGCAGCGCGTCCCATTCGGCCTGCCAGCCGCCGAGCGCACGTTCGTGCTCCTGCACCATGCCGGCGAGCACGGTCGCCACGAGGCCGGGCGCGCGCGTCGCGGCAGTCAGCACCGCCGCGCAACCGACCGGGTTGCGCTTGTGCGGCATCGTCGACGATCCGCCCTTGCCGGACGCGGCCGGTTCGGCGAGTTCGTCGATTTCGGTTTGCATCTGGAGCGACACGTCGCGCGCGATCTTGCCGAGCGTGCCGATCAGCATGCCGAACAGCGACGCCGTCTCGGCGATGCGATCGCGCTGCGTGTGCCACGGCAAGGTCGGCACCGCGAGGCCGAGTTCCTTGGCAAGCGACTGCGTGACCTGCGGCGCCGCCTCGCGCAGACTCGCGAGGGTGCCCGCCGCGCCGCCGAATTGCAGCACCAGCACACGTTCGCGCAACGCATCGAGCCGCTCGCGATGACGCAACAGCGCGTCGAGCCATTGCGCGAACTTCAGACCCAGCGTGATCGGCAGCGCCTGTTGCAGCCACGTGCGGCCGATCATTGGTGTCGCGCGATGGGTGGTCGCGAGTTTCGCGACCGCGTCGCAGGTGGCTTGCAGGCCGCTGTCGAGCAGGTCGAAGGTGTCGCGCAGTTGCAGTACCGTCGCGGTGTCGATGATGTCCTGGCTCGTCGCGCTCCAATGCACGTATTTGCCAGCTTCGGCATCCGCGGCTTTGACGCGTGCAGTCAGTTGCTTGACGAGCGGAATCGCGAGGTTGCCGCCCAGCGCGGCGTCGCGTGCGAGCGCGTCGGCGTCGAGCTGATCGGCCTGGCAGGCCGCTTCGATCGCGGGGACGGCGGATTCGGGAATGACTTTGTGCGCGGCAGAGGCACGCGCGAGCGCGGCTTCGACGTCGAGCATCCGCTGCAGCGTGGCACGCGGCGCCCAGATGTCGTTCATCGGCTGTGTGCCGCAAAGAAGGCCAGTCAGACGGGCGCTGGAGTCGAGCATGGTGACAACGATGTTTGAGGGAATCGGAAGCGAAGAAGCGGCACCGCGCGCGGCGGTTCGAAGCAGACGCCGTGGCGGAGCAAGCGCTCGTAGCGCGCTTGCTCCGCGCTCGTGCCGTGCGTATGCCGCAGTATGTGCTGCGTATTGTGCGCCAAACGCGGTCAACCCGTCGCTGAAGTTGCCAGGCCAGCGCTGACGAGGAGTTTGCCCCGACATCGCTGACCCGTTCGCGCAATGCTGCTTTCAGACGAGACGCCATCGACGCGGCCGCAAAGCAGACCGCCGCCGCGACGCCTCAGCGAACCATCAGGCCGCGCGCGCGGCCTGCGTGCCGTCGGTCATCGGCACACCGGTCAGCTTCAGCAGTTCGTCGAAGCCGATGTCCGTGAAAATCTCGCGCACGACGAGGCCTTCCTTCGTGACGTCGATCATTGCGAGGTCCGTATAGATACGGGTCACGCAACCGATACCGGTGACCGGGTACGAGCACTCGGCGGTGATCTTGCTCTCGCCCTGCTTGGTCAGGTGCTCCATCATCACGTAGACCTGCTTCGCGCCGATCGCGAGGTCCATCGCGCCCCCGACCGCCGGAATCGCGTCGGGTGCGCCGGTGTGCCAGTTCGCGAGATCGCCCTTCGCCGACACCTGGAACGCGCCGAGCACGCAGAAGTCCAGATGGCCGCCCCGCATCATCGCGAACGAATCCGCGTGATGGAAGTAGGCGCCGCCCGTCAGCAGCGTGACGTGCTGCTTGCCGGCGTTGATCAGTTCGTCGTCTTCCTGGCCCTTCGCCGGTGCGGGGCCCATGCCGAGCAGACCGTTTTCGCTGTGCAGGAAGATTTCCTTGTCTGCGGCGAGGTGGTTCGCCACCAGCGTCGGTACACCGATGCCGAGGTTCACGTAAGCGCCTTCAGGGATGTCCTGGGCAACGCGCTTGGCCATTTCATCGCGAGTCAGTTTCTTCATGTCGGTCTCCAGGTCAGGCAGCAGCGTCGTGAGGATTGGGCGTGGGGGCATGCGCCGCTTGCGGCACCGCGATCACGCGTTGCACGAAAATGCCGGGCGTGACGATTTCTTCCGGATCGAGGCCGCCGAGCGGCACCACTTCCGACACCTGCACGATCGCGGTCTTCGCGGCGCTCGCCATGATCGGCCCGAAGTTACGCGCGGTCTTGCGATAGATCAGGTTGCCCCAGCGATCGCCCTTGTACGCCTTGATCAGCGCGAAGTCCGCGTGCAGCGGCGCTTCGAGAACGTAGTGACGGCCGTCGATCAGACGCGTTTCCTTGCCTTCGGCGAGCTTGGTGCCGTACGCGGTCGGCGTGAAGAAGCCGCCGATGCCCGCCCCCGCCGCGCGGATGCGCTCGGCGAGGTTGCCTTGCGGCACGAGTTCGAGTTCGATTTCGCCGGCGCGATAGAGCGCGTCGAACACATACGAGTCGGTCTGACGCGGGAACGAGCAGATGATCTTGCGCACGCGCTTGGCCTTCAGCAGCGCCGCGAGGCCGATATCGCCGTTACCTGCGTTGTTGTTGACGATGGTGAGCTCGCGCGCGCCCTGCTCGATCAGCGCGTCGATCAACTCGGACGGCATGCCGGCCGTGCCGAAGCCGCCGATCATGACGGTCGCGCCGTCGTGGACATCGGCGACCGCCGATTGAAGTGTCTCGAAAATCTTGTTGATCATGTCGAATTTCCTTTGGGGGCGCTACGTGCCGCTGGGCTGACAGCCGTAACCGGCAAAGCATGCGCGGAAACAGTCTCCTGGCATGCTGGCGACGACTCGCGAGGGGAGAGCGGGCTGGCGCATTCGATTAATTCGCCGCTGCATTTTGTTCGTTGCGTGAACAGTGATTCGTTTAGCGAACGCCTCGGCGATTATGGTTGTCCGGTGGGCCGATTGTCAAGGCAGGGAAACCCCCTTCATCATAGGTCGCCGCGCGCGGCGGCGAAGGTCCGGGATGCCGTCGTCCTGCACTCGCCCTGCGCGCGAAAATGCCGGCCGCGCAAAATCCCACTATCCTTATGGGCGATTTTTCAACTAGGCTCTATAACGATACGGCATAAGCCTTCCCCTGCCCCACCCGCCCCGCGAGCCTTAACAAGCATGTCCGAGACACATCTGGATCTGAACCTGATCCCCTATCTGGTCGCGATGGAAGATACGCGCAACGTGAGCCGCGCCGCCGAGCAGCTCGGCGTGAGCCAGCCGCGCGTGAGCACCGCGCTGGGGCGCCTGCGCGAATACTTCGACGATCCGCTGTTCGTGCGCACATCGAAAGGCATGGAGCCGACACCGCGAGCGCTCGCGATCCTGCCCGCCGCGCGCGACGCGTTGCTGCGCATCGAGAAAGGCATGCTCGACGTGCAGGATTTCGATCCGGCGACCAGCACGCACACGTTTTCGATCGCGCTGTCCGACGTCGGCGAAATCGTGTTTCTGCCGCGTCTTTTGCAGTTGTTCGCCGAGCGCGCGCCGTCCGCGAATCTGCGCTCGGTCACGCTGTCGCCGTCGCAAGTGGAACGCGGGCTCGAATCGGGCGACGTCGATCTCGCCGTCGGCTATTTTCCGGACCTGGCGGGCAACAACTTCTTTCAGCAGCGGCTCTTCACGCATCGCTTCATCTGCCTGATGCGCAGCGGACATCCGCTGTCGAAGGGACCGCTCACGCTCGAGCAATACGTGGCGTCCGGGCATGCGGTCGTGCGCGCCGAGGGACGCAGCCAGGAAGTGCTCGAACAGTACCTCGAAAAGAAACGCATCAGACGGCGGGCGGTGCTCGAAACGCCGCACTTCATGAGCCTGCCTTTCATCCTCGCGCGCACCGATCTGCTCGCGACCGTGCCGCACGCGATCGGCTTCGCGTACGTGTCGGAGCATGCGTCGATCATGCTCGTCGAGCCGCCGCTGCCGTTGCCGCGCTTCGATCTGCGGCAGCACTGGCATCGCAAGTTTCATAACGATCCACGCCTCGGCTGGCTGCGCGGCGTGGTCGCCGAGCTGTTCAACGATGCGATGGACGAATGGCCCAAGTAGCCGTGCGCAGCACGCCCGCGACTGCCCCGGCCGCGAAAGGGGCATCGGCACCTTCAGCGCAAAACATGGAACAATGACCTCAGTTACTGACCCCGCGCGTCGCGCAGCGTCGACGCGCGATCCAGGAGGACGACGCATGACCAGCAGCAAGGCAAAAAAAACCAAACCCGTAGCGGCCGCCGAACGCCCGAGCCGCGAAGAAGCCGAGGCAGCCGTGCGCGTGCTGCTGCGCTGGGCCGGCGACGATCCGCAGCGCGAGGGCCTGATCGACACGCCGGCACGCGTGACGCGCGCTTACGAGGAGTTCTTCGTCGGCTATCAGATCGATCCGCGCGATATCCTCGCGCGTACCTTCTCCGAAGTGGACGGCTACGACGAAATGATCGTGCTGAAGGACATCCGCTTCGAAAGCTATTGCGAGCACCATATGGTGCCAATCATCGGACGCGCGCACGTCGCGTATCTGCCGAATCATCGCGTGGTCGGCATTTCGAAGCTCGCGCGTCTCGTCGATGCGTTCGCGAAACGGCTGCAGATTCAGGAAAAGATGACGGTGCAGATCGCCGATACGCTGAACGACGTGCTGCAGCCGGCCGGCGTGGGCGTGATTCTCGAAGCCGCGCATCAGTGCATGTCGACGCGTGGCGTGCACAAGGCGGGCGTCACGATGGTCACGTCGCGCATGCTCGGCACGTTCCGCACCGATCCGTCGACACGGCGCGAGTTTCTGGCGATCGTCGGGAATCCGGGCGTGATGTCGGTGCCGAATACCTGATGAGGTGGACCCGGGGACTGCCTGTGGTTCGTTGACGATGCAGCCCCCGCCCCTGCGAATCCAGAGTGCGCGCCCGCGCGCACTCTCTTCAAGCGCCGGCCACGTTGCGGTGGGCACGCGGGGTTGACAGTTAGTTGCGTATTGGCGATTGAGGCCGATGTTCGACACCGGCCGTCCACGCATGCCAGCCCAACAGCAGCGACAGGAGCGCCTCAATTGGTCGAGTTTCCGTTGTCGGCGGTTTCAACCTGGGGCAGCACTATCGTGTTCGTCAACGTCCTGCTGACGCGCCTCGGCGTACCGATTCCGGCCGTACCGATGCTGCTGTTCGCGGGCTCGGCGATCGCCGCGGGCACCCTGGCGTTCTGGCCGACCCTCGGCGCGGCGGTGCTGGGCGCATTGATCGGCGACGGCACCTGGTTCGCGGCGGGCCGGCTGTATGGACGCAAACTGCTTTCGTGGCTCGGCCGCTTGTCGCCCGCCGTCGATACGAGGCTGGAAACCGCGCGCGCGCTATTCGAACGCTATGGCGTGCCGCTCGTGTCGATTTCGAAGTTCGTGCCCGGCCTCGGCCTGATCACGCCGCCGCTAATGGGTACGACTGCCGTCGACATCCGCATCTACGCACTATGGGATCTGGCGAGCGTGACCGCGTGGGCGACGTTCTGGCTGCTCGGCGGCGCGGCCGTGGAACGCGAGGTGCATATGCTGCGCGCGTTCGTCGAGCAGCGCGGCGGCACAATCGCCGACATTCTTCTTGCGGTGGCGCTCGTCTATCTGCTCTACCGGCTGTATCTGCGATATTACGAACGGCGCCGGTTCACGCGAGCCACGTCGGCCCAAGCCGCGCCGATGCTGGCCGCGCCGACGCGGGCCTCATCGGCGAGTGCCGCCGCGTGGAGCATGCCGTGGCGCAGGCGGCGCTCCGGTCGCCTGCGCCGCATGGCGCCGTCCCGCGTGCTCGATGCGCGGCCCGGCGCTCCGCTGCTCGATCTGCGACGCCAGATTCCCGACGCGCGCGCGCTCGATCCGCATTCGCCTGAGCAGATCGACGGCGCGCTGCGCACATACGACCTGGTCATCTATTGCATCTGCCCGGACAGCGCGACCGCGCTCGAAGTCTCGCAGCATATGCGCAGCAATGGCTACACGCGGATTCGCGCACTGCGCGGCGGGCTCGATGCATGGCAGCGGCGTGGCTTCCCGGTGGGCTTGCTGGCTCACGCGGATGGTTCGGCCGCCAATCGGCCGCGCTCGGCGTCGCGGGACGAAACACCTGCGGCGGTGACGTTGCGCGGCTTCGCGCCGCGCAGTGCGGACCGCGCCTGAATCGCGCCGCATCGCGACAATCTGCGCCGACGAAGCGCCCGCCCACGCGAATGAACACCTGGCGTTAAAGCACCGCCCCAGTGCGCGACGCCCCCTGCGTCGCCGAATACTCGTCCCACTGCGCCGACCGGGTGCGATTGCGCCCTTCGTTCTTCGCCACATACAACTGTCCGTCAGCGGCGGCCAGCAGCTCGAGTCCGTTCGCGAAATCCATGGCGCTCGGCAGCGCCGTTGCGCAGCCGACGCTCACCGTCACCGCCTGCGGCGCATCGTGTCCGCGCACGATGACCTGGTTTTCCACCTTGCGACGAATCTGCTCCGCGACCGCGAACGCGCCCTGCGCGGTCGTATCCGGCAGCACCAACGCGAACTCTTCGCCGCCGTAGCGAGCGACCAGATCGGCCGAGCTCCGCGCCACCGACGCGATGCAATCAGCCACCGCGACCAATAACTCGTCGCCGCTCTCATGGCCGTAGGTATCGTTGAAACGCTTGAAGTGATCGATATCGATGAACAGCACCGACAGCGGCTTGTTCTCGCGTCGCGCCCGCTTCCATTCGTCGTCGAGCCGCTTGTCGAGCACGCGGCGATTGTTGAGCCCGGTCAGCGGATCGGTCGCGGCAAGACGCAGCAGCGCGGCCTGCGCGCGCTGTTTGTCGCGCAGCGCGAACGCGAGCAGCCACGACACGAGCACGAACACCGAGCCGAACGAGATGGTCAGCGCGGCGGCCACGTGACTGCGACGCTGCCACGGCGCGAGCACGTCATCGACAGCGGGCGCGACGGCCACGATCAGCGGCGTGCCCGGTACGTGCGTGTAGGTGAAGATGCGACGCACACCGTCGACCGGCGAGACCGATACGTAGCTGCCGGAGTCGTGCACCGTCATCGGTGCGAACGTCGGCGACTTTGCGACGCTGGTGCCGATAGCGCGCGCGTCGATCGGCTTGCGCGCGAGCAGCGTGCCGTCCGCCATCACGATGAAAACCGAGCCCTGCTCGCCGGTGTCGATCCGGTCCAGCAGGTGCTGGAAGTACTCGATGCGAATCGCGAGCAGCGCGATGCCGGCAAAGCGGCCTTGCGCATCGTCGATACGCCGCGTCAACGCGATCGACAGCTTGCCGCCACGCAGCCGCGACATGAATGGATGCGAGAAATACAGGCCCGCCGCCGGATTGCGCTGCTGCACCTGAAAGTATTCGCGATCGTCGAGATGGACGGTGGTGTTGGCGTCGGCGTACTGCGCGGCGGCCACTTCACCGTCGGCGCCGACTATATACGCACCGCCGAGAAAGGCGGCGGTGGTCGCGCGATCGAACAGCATCGCCTGGCGAACCGGGACCGGCAGCGTCCATGTGAGCGGATCGCTCGCGGCATCCACCATCGATTGCAGCGACAGACTATAGATTTCGACGTTGCGCGCGAGATCGGCGGAAATGATCGACACGAGGTTTTGCGACGTCTGGCGCGCATGATCGAGCATTTCGCGGCGGCCTTCGCCGACCTCCACCGCCGTCAGGATCGACATCGCCAACGCGACGAGCGTGCCGGCGACGCCGGCCACCCACGGGCGGTTGCCCACATAGCGGGTCATCCCGGCTCGAACGGCGCGCAAGTCAGGCACAGCCGATGACGCAGCGAAAGCCAATGCGGCGCCACGCTCCTCGCCTCCTTCGCGGACTATTCTTTCGGACCGCAGCGCGGTGCGCCGTGCATTTTGGGCTGCGAATCCTCCGCGCTAACGAGGACCGAACGCGCGCTCTCAGCCCAGTAGCTCCGACGCCGCGCGCAAGCGGCGTTTGCGTTTCCTGTCGAGCCAACCCAACGCGGCTTCGATGTGGTCCGCGTCGGCAAGCGACGCGGCATTATCGCGCAACAGCGTTTCGCTCGCGACGGTATCGTTGAGCATGCCGAAGCGCTTCTGGATTTTTTTCAGGCGCTTGAGCGTGCGCTTATGGCTGGTTTTAAGCACCGGCCCGAAAAACTCGAACAGATAGCGCAGTTTCTTGCCCGCTTTTCTGACATCGTGAAAGGCTGCGTAATTCGAGCGTTTCGCATGGCGTGCGCGTTTGATGCGCTTTTTCAATGAGTGCTCCGACACCCCTATGCGTCGAGCGGCAAATTTGCGCAGCGCAATAGCCGAATCGTGCGTGGCGTGCAGTTGCGCGGAAGTGGTGGCCAACGCATCGCGCAGCAGGTGCTTGACGTCGGCGTTCAACAACGTCTCGCGGCTGGTCGCCAACGTGTCGCGGCGCGCCTGCTCGAGCTTCGGCATCAATGCTTGCGCGCCGCTGTCTTGCTGCTTGAGCAACGCGATCAGGATGTCCCAATCGCGCGCTTTACCCGCCGCGGTGGCGAGAAACTTGTAGACCGCGCGTTGCCGGGAATTTTCGCCCTTGTCGAGCAGCGGTGCGAAAGCCCACCATAACGAACGCAAACGCCGCAGTGAAACGCGCAGTTTATGCAGCGCTTCGGGTGACGCGTCGCCGTGCACCCCTTTGGCGAGCCGGATCGCCTCATCGACGAGCGGCGCGGCATAGGAAGTGAAGGCTCGCTGTGCCGGTTCGTCCTGTACCGGCTCGTTGACTGTCTCGCTGTCTTGCTTCATCGACGCTCCTGGGAAACATGACCTTACTTTCAGCGTAGCAAAAATGATGCTCAGGAGGATCGGGGCGCGTGTCAGCCGGCTCTTTCCTCACGCGTTGGCGCGTCACGCTGGCAGCGTCTATCCTCGACCAATAGGATCGTGCGTTGCACGGTTCGGTTCGGCGAGCGCTCCGGCTTGACGATGCGGTGTGCAGCGCGGCAAATGCCGCAAACAGACCTTAGGAGGATGTATGCGAATACTCGTTGTCGGTGCGACCGGCCTGCTCGGTTCGCACATCGTGAGGCTGCTCGCCACCGAGCATGACGTGGTGGGCGCGAGCCGCAAAGGCTCGGAATTGCACGTCGACCTGTCGGACAAAAGCAGCATCGAAGCGATGTTTGCGCAAGCCGGCAGCTTCGACGCGATCGTCTGCGCGGCCGGCTCGGCAAAATTCGCGCCGCTCGCGGCGCTTGGCGACGAAGACTTTTCTTTTAGTCTTGCCAATAAACTGATGGGGCAGGTCAATCTGGTGCGCTGCGGCGTAGACCATGTGTCGCAAGGCGGCTCGTTCACACTGACGAGCGGCGTGCTCGCGCAACAGCCGATGGAAGGCAGCGCCGCCGTCAGCATCGTCAATGCGGGTGTCGAAGCGTTTGCGCGCTCGGCCGCGCTCGAATTGCGGGGCAAGGCCCGCGTCAATGTGGTGAGCCCGGGGTGGGTCGCCGAAACGCTCGAGTCGATGGGCCGCGATCCGTCGCAAGGGGTACCGGCGGAAATCGTCGCGGAAGCTTATAAACGCACCCTCGGTGGCAGCGCAAGCGGCGAAGTAGTCAGCGCATCGTGAGCGCAACCGAAGCCCACTCGCCGTTCGTGTTATTCATCACTTGCTTAGTCCGCTTCGGACGTCTTACTATTCCCGTCCACCAGCCTGCGTAGTCTTTACCGGCGTGAGCGGCGCAGCATAGGCCGCGCCGCGTGTGTTTTTCCTGCGCCCCCAATGTCGTCACGCAGTTGTCATCATTGCGACACACAGCGAAAGCAGCATCAAAAACTCTGCGACCACTTTTTGGGGCTCACGTCATGCCGGAACTTTCGTATCCGCAACCAGGCGCCGCCAGCGGCAAAGGCCGTAGCGCCGGCCTGGTTATTTTCGTTGCCCTGCTGATCGCGGGCGTCGTGTACTGCGGCGTTCATCTGATAGACGATCTGCAGCCCGTACGCGAAAGCTCGGTGCTGCCGTATCTGCTGCTCGGTGTCGCGCTGCTGATCGCGCTCGGCTTCGAGTTCGTCAATGGCTTTCACGATACGGCCAACGCCGTCGCCACCGTCATCTATACCCACTCGCTGACGCCGAATATCGCGGTGGTCTGGTCTGGCGCGTGGAATTTTCTGGGCGTGCTGACGTCGAGCGGAGCGGTCGCCTTCGGCGTGCTGCAACTGCTGCCCGTCGAGTTGATTCTGCAGGTTGGCAGCAGCGCCGGCTTCGCGATGGTATTCGCGCTGCTGATCGCCGCGATCATCTGGAATCTGGGCACGTGGTCTTTGGGCCTGCCGTCTTCGAGTTCGCACACGCTGATCGGCTCGATCATCGGCGTAGGTCTGATGAATCAGATGCTGCATGGTGCGAACGGCACCAGTGGCGTGGACTGGAATCAGGCGCTCGGCGTCGGCAAGTCGCTGCTGTTTTCGCCGATCGTGGGCTTTCTGCTTGCGGGCTTGCTGCTGCTGATCCTGAAGGCCGTCGTGCGCGTGCCCGCGCTGTATGCCGAGCCGAAGGGCAAGGAGCCGCCGCCGTTCTGGATTCGCTGCCTGCTGATTCTGACCTGCACGGGCGTGTCGTTCGCGCATGGCTCGAACGACGGCCAGAAAGGCATGGGGCTGATCATGCTGATCCTGATCGGTACCGTTCCCACCGCCTACGCGCTGAACAAGGCGGTCACGCCGGCGCAAACGCAGAACTTCGTCGCGGTCGCGCATCAAACCGTGGCGACGCTGTCGCGCTACACGCAGGGCGCGGCGCCTTCCGCGGATCCGCGCGCCGACGTCGAGGCCTTCGTGCGCACCCGTCAGTTGACGCCCGCCACGCTGCCGGCGCTGCAGCAGCTGACCGAGCAGATCGGTCGCCAGGTCGGCGAGTCGGGCTCGATGGCCTCGGTGCCGCAAGGCATCGTCGATAACGTGCGCAACAACATGTATGTCACCTCCGAGGCGATCCGTCTGATGCAGAAGGCCAATCAGCCGCAGTTCTCGCCCGAAGACGCGAAGGTCATCGCCAACTTCAGAACGCAGATCGACCACGCGACCAAGTTCATTCCGCCGTGGGTCAAGGTGGCGGTCGCGATCGCGCTGGGTCTCGGCACGATGGTCGGCTGGAAGCGCATCGTCGTGACGGTGGGCGAGAAGATCGGCAAACAGCATCTGACGTACGGCCAGGGCGCGTCGGCTGAACTCGTCGCGATGGTCACGATCGGTGCCGCCGACGTCTACGGTCTGCCGGTGTCGACGACCCATGTGCTCTCTTCCGGCGTGGCCGGCACGATGGCGGCCAACGGCTCGGGTCTGCAATGGGCCACGGTGCGCAGTCTGATCCTCGCATGGGTGCTGACGTTGCCCGCGTCGATCGCGCTAGCGGGCGGGCTGTTCTGGGTATTCCGTTCGGTGTTCTGAGTTCGCCGATCTGGCGGGGCGAAGCAAGAAGAAAAGCGCGGTACGCTCATACACGTACCGCGCTTTTTCGTTGGCCAGCTATTTCATATGATCCGCTTTTAATACAGCTCCGGCACGATCATCGACTGAGGCACCGGCTGACGGCTATAGTCTTCGTGATAGACACGCGAGGGCAAGTCGATCTGCGGATGCTCGATTTCGTGATACGGCACCTGGCTCAGCAGATGCTGAATGCAGTTCAGGCGCGCGCGTTTCTTGTCGACGGCCTGCACGACCCACCACGGCGCCTCGGGGATATGCGAGCGCTGCAGCATCACCTCCTTCGCCAGCGTATAGGCTTCCCAGCGGCGCCGGCTTTCCAGATCCATCGGACTCAGCTTCCACTGCTTGAGCGGATCGCGAATGCGGTTCTGGAAGCGGATTTCCTGCTCTTCGTCGGTGATCGAAAACCAGTACTTGAGGATCTGCACGCCGCTGCGCGCCAGCATCTTTTCGAACTCCGGCACCGAGCGGAAAAACTCTTCGTATTCCTCGTCGGTGCAGAAGTTCATCACGCGCTCGACGCCCGCGCGGTTGTACCAGCTGCGATCGAATAGCACCATCTCGCCGCCCGCCGGCAGATGCGATACATAGCGCTGGAAATACCATTGCGTGCGCTCGCGATTGTTCGGCGCGGGCAATGCGGCCACGCGGCACACGCGCGGATTGAGGCGCTGTGTGATGCGCTTGATCGCGCCGCCCTTGCCGGCCGCGTCGCGCCCCTCGAAGATCACGACGAGCCGGTGCCCGGTCGCGACGATCCAGTCCTGCAGCTTGACCAGTTCTCCCTGCAGCCGGAACAGTTCGCGGAAGTACTGCTTGCGCGCCTCGCGATGCTCGGGCGTAAAGCCCTCCGGGCCATCGATGATGCGGTCGTCGACCTCCATTTCGAGTTCTTCGTCGTAGGCGTCGATGAGGTCTTCCTCGAAACGGCGTTGCCGCTCCGCCATCAGTTCGATATCGGGTGTCGGGTCTGGCTCTTTCATTGCGGCTCTCCTCGCAACAGGAATGGGATGGCGCGCGGCGGCTAGCGCGACGCGGTCGCGTTCGATTATCGAAGCTCGAGGTGTCAGCCGTGTTACCGCGTGGGCGGCCGCTGCACATGCGTATTAACCCCATGATAGCGAGTTTGGTCTCGACTTCCACCGCTAGGGCAGCGGTCGCGCGAAGCTCAGTTCGTGGCCGTCCGGATCGGTGATATGAAAATAGCGCTCGCCCCACGGCGCATCCGACGGCGCGAACGACGGCTGCAAGCCTGCCGCCACCGCCCCGGCATAGAACGCGTCGACGTCCGACACGTAGATGATCACGCGCCCCCACCAGTTGACGGGCGCGCGCGCATCGGCGATCAGGTTCAAATACGAACTACCGAACGCGAACGACGTGAAGGCCTCGCGCGGACCGCCGAACTTGAGCGGGAAGCCGAGCGCTTCGTAGAACGCGACGGCGCGCTGCATGTCGCCGGTGGCGAGCGTGATCGCGCTGAGCGACTCGATGCGTGGACCCGGCGGCGGGGATTGCGGCGCTGAAGCGTTAGATGCGGACATGAACAGGGTCTCCGAGGCGCGAGCGAGCGGCGAGCGACGGCCCGCCCGGGAAAGTGTCTCACGGGCAGTGGCCACCGGTCTGGCGGCGCGGCCGGCACGCCGCCGACGCCCCCGGGATGCACTTGAAAACTCGCGCAGCGCCCCGCATCTCGGAGCCCGTCTATCCGGAGCATCGTTATGGGAAGCCGCCCACGCTTCATCGATGACCTGTCGAGCGCCGCATCCGACGCCCCCGGGCCCCAATCCACCGACCTTTTGACCAACGACGACGACGCGTTGCTCGACGCCTACTCCCGCACCGTGATCGGTGCACTGGAGCGCGTGCAGCAGGCGGTCGCGTTTATCGCCGTCGAACGCCGGCTGCCCGGCGACGCGTCTGCGCATGGGCGCGGCGCGCGCGGCGGCACTGGCTCGGGCTTCCTGTTCACGCCCGACGGCTACCTGCTGACCAATAGCCACGTCGTGCATGGCGCGACGCATATCCAGGTGACGCTGGCCGACGGCGCGAAGTTCGACGCCGATCTGGTCGGCGACGATCCCGGCAGCGATCTCGCGGTGCTGCGCATCGGTTCGCCGGAACCGCTGCCGCATGTCGAACTCGGCGAATCATCGAAGCTGCGCGTCGGGCAGATCGCCATTGCGGTCGGCAACCCGCTCGGGCTGCAACAGACCGTGACGACCGGCGTCGTTTCGGCGCTCGGCCGGTCGCTGCGCTCGAACTCCGGCCGCATGATCTACGACGTGATCCAGACCGACGCGGCGTTGAATCCGGGCAACTCGGGCGGACCGCTGATCAATTCGGCGGGTCAGGTGATCGGCGTGAATACCGCGATTATTCCTGGCGCACAGGCCATCTGTTTTGCGACGGCGATCGATACCGCGAAGTGGGTCATCATGCAGATCTTCGCGCACGGTCGCGTGCGACGCGCGTATATCGGCGTGGCCGGCACGACGACGCCGCTGTCGCGGCGCGTGCAGCGCTATTTCGGGCTCGGCACGCAAAGCGGCGTGCACGTGATGGAGATCGTCAAAGGCAGTCCGGCCGCGCTCGGCGGCTTGCGCACCGACGACACGATCGTCGCGATCGACGCGCATCCGGTGCACGATGTGGATGCTCTGCAACGCACGCTCGATGCTTCGCGTATCGACAAGCCGGTCAACGTGACGGTGTTGCGCGGCGCGCAACGGGTGGAGTTGACGGTGACGCCGGTGGAGCAGGCAGGGTGAGGGGGATTGCCTGGGGACTGCGGGGTGGACAGTCAGGCGCCACCCTACCGCAAACCCTACATTAGACTCTACAAGAAATAATTAAAATCCTTATAAATCAATTTATTGAAAGATATAATCAACAACATCTAACTCTACATAAAACCCTACAGTCCGCCATGACGACCGTCGTTTCGTTCGAACCCTTGTTTCCTGAGGACCGTGTATTGGATCCGCTGATCGAGCGCACGACCGAACTCGTCGACTCATCGCAAAAGCTCCTTGCCGTAAGCGGGACGCCATTTGCCGCGGCGCTCGTCCCGCAATTGCGTGCGATGAATTCGTACTACACAAATAAGATCGAAGGCCAGCACACCACACCCGCCAGGATCGAGGCCGCTCTCAAGCGCGACTATTCAGCTGACGTCGCCGAGCGCAAAAAGCAGCGCCTTGCGATGGCGCATATTGCAACGGAATCCTCGCTCGAAGAAGAGTGGGATTTGCTTGCGATGCCCGCCCTGTTCGAGCCCGCACGACTTACGGCCATTCATGAGCGATTTTTTTCCTATTTGCCGGTAGCTGAGAGATTTACCAGCGAGGGCGAACCAATCGTGCCGGGCGAACTTCGCAAATCGGACGTCACCGTGGGCCGGCATCTCGCGCCAGAACCTGAAATGATCGCGCCATTGCTCGATGCATGGGCCAAGCGATATGCGCGCCTACGGATCAAGGACCATCAGTTGATCGGCATCGCCTGCTCGCATCATCGGTTGGCATGGACTCACCCGTTCGCAGACGGCAATGGCCGGGTGGCACGTCTGCATTCACATCTCGCTTTACGATCGGCCGACTTGACGCATGGCCTATGGTCTCCGCTTCGCGGTCTCGCACGCGAACATGAGCTGTACTACGCAAGATTGAGCGAAGCCGACCAGACGCGCCGCAATGACCTCGATGGCCGAGGCAATCTATCCCAGGAAGGCCTGGTGCGTTTCGCGCGGTTCTTTCTCGATTGCTGCCTGGACCAGGTAAGCTTTATGGTTCGCATGACCGAGTTCGATGGCATTGCAGATCGCCTGCTCGATCTATTGCGTTACCTCGATTCAAATCCGTGGATGATCGGCTCCGAAAAATCGGTGATCAAACCGGAGGCCTCGGCACTGGCGATGGAGTTTGTGGCGACGCGGCGTGCAGTCAGCCGCGCCGAATTCAATCAGATACTTGGCGTTACTGATGTTCTGGCTCGCCGGATTACGCGCTCTCTACTTGATATTGGACTGCTCGACTCGCCTTCCCATCGCGGCAATCTCTCGTTCGGACTCCCATTGAAAAGTCTTCGATTCCTATTCCCGAGACTATGGCCCGAAGTCGATCAGGACTAGGCTGATCGTCGAAGAGAATGGCTGCAACCGGCTCTCCTCCCTACCGAACCACCCGCGTCACCCCTCGTCCACGCGGATCGGCCGCCGCATCCGGCTCGTCCCCATCGATCCTGATCACCTGAACATCGCCGGTGAATTGCTGCCCTTCCAGCTTGTAGCCCTTCGCCTCGAGCCGCTGTGCGAGTTCGCCCTCGATCGGCTTGTACGGCTCCGCATAGATCGTATTCGGCGGCAATAGCTGGTGATGGAAACGCATCGCGGCGAGCGCATCCGGCAACGGCATGTCGAAGTCGTAGATGTCGTTGATCACCTGGAAGATCGTCGTGAAGATCCGCGATCCGCCCGGCGTGCCGATCACGAGCGCGACCTTGCCGTCCTTCGTCAAAATCGTCGGCGCCATCGACGACAACGGGCGCTTCTTCGGCTCGATCGCATTCGCATCGCTGCCGACCCCATCGAACATGTTGGCGGCGCCCGGCTTCGCGGAGAAGTCGTCCATCTCGTCGTTCAGCACGATGCCTGCCCGATCCACCACGACGCCCGAGCCGAACGCGCCGTTCAGCGTGTACGTGTTCGACACCGCGTTGCCCCATTTGTCGACCACCGAAAAATGCGTGGTCTCCGGCCTTCTGCGGCATCGAGGTACCGAGCCCCGGCTGAATGCTCTTTGTGTCCGACGGCACATTCGGATCGACCTCGGCCGCGCGCTTGGCCAGATACGGGTCGTCGATCAGTTGCGCAACCGGCATCTTGTAGAAATCCGGGTCGCCGAGATACTGCGCGCGGTCCGCGAATACGCGCTTCTCGAGCTCCGCGATCAGATGCACGTATTGCACGGAATTGAGCGGCACGTTCTTGAACTCGGGCGCGATATCGGCCTTCATCTTCAGCAGTTGCACGAGCCCGACGCCGCCCGAACTCGGCGGCGGCGCGGTGATTACGCGATAGCCGTTCCAGTTCGCCTGAATCGGCTCGCGCCAGACCGCCTTGTACTACGCGAGATCGGCCTTCGTAATCAGGCCGTGGCCGCGCATCGAAGCGGCGATCAGATCGGCAGTCTTGCCCCTGTAGAAATCTTTCGGGCCCTGATCGGAGATACGCTGCAATACCGCGGCAAGGTCAGGCTGCCTGAAGATGACGCCCTGCTTCAGATTGCCGAAGTAGGTGTCGAAATTGGTCTTGCCCGCGAAGTTCTTCGCCGCATCGTCGCGCAGCTTCTGCAGTTGCGGGACGACCACGAAGCAGTCGCGCGCATAGTGAATAGCCGGCGCGAGCACCTGCTGCCATTTCAGCTTGCCGAAACGGCGCTGCGCTTGCCACATGCCGTCGACGGTGCCCGGCACGCCCACCGCGCCATAGCCGACGAGCCTCATGTCCTTGATGATCTCGCCCTTGTCGTCGAGATACATGTTCTTCGTCGCGGCGAGCGGCGCGCGCTCGCGATAGTCGAGGAAATACGGCTTGTTGTCGACGTACAGCGTCATGAACCCGGGAACGTGACCGCAAGGGTGAAGGCGATCGCGGCGGCCGCATCGACCGCATTGCCGCCTTCGTTGAAGATCTGCTCGGCGGCATCGGCGCTGTATGAGTCGGGCACCGCAATCGCCGAACCGGCAAGCACGACCGGTTGCGTCTTCGCGGGCGCTTTCGCGACAGCAGGAGCCGCCTCGAGAAACCCGGTTGAAACGCAGAGGATTGCGATCAGGGCAAGACCGCTGATCGAAGCACTGGTTGAAGCTTTGACGTTGCGAAACAACTTCATGACCTCCTCATCGACGACGACGGCATCCGTATGATGGCTTACGCGCGCCCGCGACTGCCGCGCGAGATCTCATCGCCCGCGTCTCGCGGCAGCCGCCGCGTAATCGGAATCGACAGGCACGAGAACAGACCGACGACGAGAAACGCCGGCCAGAAATCGGAGAACACGATGTTCGGATGCCCTTGCACACGATGCGAAATCTGTAGCACGATGCCCGAGATCGTCACGCCGAGGCCGAGCGACATCTGCTGGATGACACTCGCGACACTCGTCGCGCGGCCGACGTCGCTGCCCGGAATATCCGCATAGGCCAGCGTATTGAGCGACGTGAATTGCAGAGAAGGAAAGAAGCCGCCCACCAGCACGATGCACCAGATCACCCAATGCGGCGTGCCGGGAAAGAACAACCCGTACACTGCGATCGCGAGACCCGCGCACGCGGCGTTGACCATCAGCACGGTACGAAAGCCGAAGCGTTCGAGAATACGCGACGCCACCGTCTTCATGAAGATCGAACCGAACGCGGATGCGCACGTGATCGCGCCGGCTCTGAACGCGGTCATGCCGAGCCCTTCCTGCAACGCCAGCGGCAACAGGAACGGCACGGCGCCTAGACCGATACGAAACAGCGAACCGCCGATCACGCTCGCATGAAAACTCGGGATACGGAGCAGACGCAGGTCGAGCACCGGCAGCGCGACGCGGCTCGCGTACAGCACATAAAGCAGCAGCAACACAATGCCGGTCACGCACATGCCGACCGATTGTCCCGTCGACACGAGTTCGCCGCCGACCAGCGAGAGCCCGAGCATGAACAGCGAAGCCCCGCTAGCCGACAGCACGAAGCCGAGCCAGTCGAGCCGGCCCGGATGCGGCTCGCGCGTATTGGCGATGTACTTGTTGGTGAGCCAGATGCCGAGCAGGCCGATCGGCACGTTGATCACGAAGATCAGACGCCAGTGCAGATAGGTCGTGATAAAGCCGCCGAGCGGCGGCCCGACCACCGGACCGAGCAACGCCGGCACCGTCAGATAGTTCATCGCGCGAATGAACTCCGACTTCGGCAGCGACCGGAAGATGATGATGCGGCCCACCGGCACCATCAGCGCGCCGCCGATGCCCTGCACGAAGCGCGCGAGCACGAAGGTATCGAGCGAAGTCGAGGCCGCGCACAGCAGCGAGCCCGCCATGAAAATGCCGATCGCGGTGCGGAACACGGTGCGCGAACCGAAGCGGTCGGCGACCCAGCCGCAGATCGGGATAAAGACGCCAAGGCCGATCACATACGCGGTGACCGCAAGCTTCAGCGTGATCGGATCATGACCGAGGTCGCGTGCCAGAACCGGCAGCGACGTCACGATGACCGTGCCGTCCACGTTTTCCATGAACATCGCGCACGCGACGATCAGCGGAACGACGAAAGCGCCTAAAGCGAGCAGCATTGTCATGGCGACGGTGGCCAGCCATCAATGGAAAGCGTCGATTATGGCATCGCGGCGACAACAAATGTTGTCGCGCGAGGGGATTTTGCCGTGTGGCATCGCGCGCTGCCGTGCATCTTCGCGCGCGGCACGGACGCCTTAGCGCGATGCGCTGACGAGCGGCTGCAACTGCGGCAGGATCTCGTTGGCGGCGCGCGCGACGTCGTTCGGAAAGTCGATCTCGATCCACGGCGCGCCGGTCACGTCGGCCGTGTCGAACACCTGGCTGCGCTCGAGCAGCAGGTCGCGCACCGCCTCTTCGTGCGGCATGTTCGCGCGGCCGCTGTCGACATAGCCCGCGACGATCTGCGTGAAGCGTCGCGCGGTTTCCTCGCGGAAGCGGAAGAAGCCGACCGACTCGCCGATCGTGTCGTACTCAAGATTGACCGCGAGCTGCTTGCGCAACTCGACCGGCACGCCGTCCTTCAGGCACAGCTTGACGGGCTCGTCGCCCGCTTCGAAATCGCGATCGATCAGCAGACGGTTCACCGACTCGCCCGCCACCAGCGCGCTCAGGATGCGCTCGTCGTACAGCACGTCGGCGTCCATCAGCAGCACGTCACCGCCGCGCGTCAACGCATCGGCGACGGTATGCACGGTCAGCACGCTGCCCAGATCGAAGCGCGGATTGAGCACGGTTTCGACCTTGTGCGGCCAGTCGATGCGCGTGAGTTCCGCCTGCACGGATTCCGGCTGGAACCCGAGCGCCAGCACGACGTCGGTCACGCCGGCGGTTTCGAGCATCTGCAGATGCCGTTCGAGCAGGCTCATGCCGTCGAACTGCAACAGGCATTTCGGAAACTGGGCTTGCGGCGGCTGCTGGAGACGCAGGCCGAGGCCCGCTGCGAGAATGATTGCGCGCATGCGCGGTCCTTTGAAAAAAGTACGGAGGTCAATCGGCAACCGGCACACGCCGTGGAGCGCGCCGCCGTTGCCAGCTTCGTTCGCTGAAGTGCAATACCAGCAGGCCCGGCAGGCCCAGCAGGATTTCACGCGCACGCTTGGCGAGCGACAACGCCAGCGCCGCGTCGGGCGGCAAACCCGCCAGCGGCGCGAGCAGCAGATAGCCGCCCTCCTGCACGCCGAGCGAGCCCGGAATCATGAAGGCCGCGCCGCGAATCGCCTGGCCGACGCTTTCCAGCAGCAGCGCGTCGATCCAGCCGACCGGATGACCTAGAAAACGCAGCGCGAGCCATACCTCGGCCGTGCCGACGACCCACCCCACGAGGCTCAGCGCAAAGCTCGCCGCCACACGGCCGCGCTCGCGGTACAGCGACTGCACGGCGGCATCGACGGCTTCCGCGCGCGTCATCAGCGACGACCAGTCGCGCTTGCCGAACACCTTCGACACCACGCCCAGCAGCCGGCCGAACAGACCGCTCCGCTGTGCGCAGTAGAACGCGGCGATCAGCGCGCCGAGCACGCCGGTCGCAATCAGCGTTGCAGTGCGCAGGTCGTGCAGCGTGCCGTGCGCGGCATACGCGCCGAACATCGCGAGGCCAGCGAGCGCGAACACGATTTGCGCGAGCGCCTGCCATGTCGTGCTGACGGTGATCGCGGCGGCCGCGTCGCGCAGCAGCATGCCGCGCTGCGACAGTTGACGCACCATTACCACCGGGCCGCCGATCTGCCCAGCGGGCAGCAGGCTATTCACCGACTCGCCGATCCAGCGCGCGGACAACGCATCGCGCAGTGAGGGTTCGGCTCGCGCAGCGCCCGTCGCGCCGCTGGTTGCACCGCTTGCCGGACCTTCATGCGCACCGTCACGCGAGGGGTGGTCGCGCTTGAACAGCACGGCGATCGCACCCGCATCGAGCACGAGCGGCACCACGTGGAACGCGGCGACGACCGCGAGCCCCCAGCCGGCTGCGAGCAAGGTCGACACCACCGAGCCGAAGCCCTGCCAGGCGAGCAGGCCGACGAACAGCGCCGAGCCGATCGACAGCAGAAGCAGGGCCGCGCGACTCATGCGGCGTCCTTGCCGCGCGAGGCCATCTGACGGAACACCTGGCGGAAACCGAAGTATGCGATCGCGTCCTTCATGTTGGAAACGAAGCGGCGCCACGGCCGCATGTTGGGATCGGTGACGTATTCGAACGTCAGCGACACACGCATCTCGTTCGGGCCGGCCGGCGTGATGCGATGGCGCAGCTTGTCGCCATCGAAAAACACGAGGCCGCCCGGCGGAATCTGCACCGAGCCCGGCTGGTCCGGCACCTCCGGATTGCGCGTATGCAGCTCGTAGTCGAGCCGGCACGACGATTCGTCGATCACGCCGAGCAGCAGCGTGTAGCGGCGTCCGTCGTAATACGAAGTATCGTAGTGCCAGCCGATATGGTCGCCGGGGCGCGTGTAGTAGTAGAGCGCGTATGCGTGCGGATCGTCGGCGGGCGACACCTGCAACTGGTCGCCGCTCAGCTGCTCGAGCCAGCCGATCAACTCCTTCGAGCGATACAGCTCGGCGATGAACGGCGCCAGACGGTCGATCGTATGGCGGCTGACACTGCCGCCCTGCTTGTGACCCGGCAAGAAGTTGCGGTTCACTTCGTCGAGCAGCGAGCGCGCGCTGTGTACCAGCTGCTCGGTCACTTCCGGCGCGAGGAAATCGTCCAGATACAGAAACGCGTCCTGCGCGGAGAAGTCTTTACGCAGACGCGCGTTGTCGAACGTGCGGGTACGGCTCGCGACCGCGCGGTCGGCATCGGGCGCGGGCGTGAGCGCCGCCACAGGCGTGCCTGACGATACGGGCGCGATGACGTCGTCTTCGGCGTGCAGATTCATTTGCCGGCCCACTGTTGACGCGATTCAGAAGCGCTGGCGGCCTTGGCCGTCGGACCAGCGCTACGGCGCGCGACGCGCCAGTAGTCGATCACCACCCATACGGCGAACAGCGGCGCGCCGATCGACGCGACCACCACGAACGGCGCGACGACATTCATCAGCGTGACGATGGGCAGCAGGTACAGCACGTCCTCGGTTTCGAAGCCCCCCATCGACGCCTGCTTCGTGCCGGCCTTGCCGACCATTTCCTCGATCCGCATGCGCAAAAAGAAGATCAGGGCGACCGCGACACCAGCCACCGCGCCGAGCACGCCGGGCGCGAGCTTCAAAGCGTCGATCTGCGCGCCGCCGACACCGATACCCATGCCGACGAACAGCATCACGGTCACGAGCGCATCACAGGCGAGGTCGTAAAAATGACCGATGCGGCTCGACTTGCCGCCCACTCGCGCGAGTTCGCCATCCGTGTGATCGACGAAATTCGACAGGACGATCAGCAGTGCGCCCGCATTGGCCCACGCGAATCCCCCGTGCGCAAGGCACAGCGCGCCTGCGACGCCGATCAGCAGGCGCAGCGTGGTCAAATGGTTCGGGGTGACCCAGGTGTCGACTAGCGGTGTCACGAGCCGGCGGGCGAGTCGGGCGTCCCACGTACGTGCCGGCGGAACGTCTATTGGAGGTCGGGGTTGCGAAGTCATAAGGCGGAAATATATACGGGATTCTGAAAGCTTGCTGTTATGCCGTACGTTTCTCTGCAATTTGCAGATGCCATTCGTGTGTCCGTCAAAAGCGGAACTCACCGAATCGCTGTAAAGTGCGGATCCAGTTGTGCCAGTCACGCGGAATCTGTTCGATGTGCAGCACCGCTCGTGCCCTCCGGGGGATGGCGCAGTGGTTGCTAATCCACGACATCGACTGTCCGCCCGCCTACGCTCATGAACCGTCTCCTTGTCCCTCTGCTGTTTGCCGCCGCCGCCGCACTGCCCCTTTCCTCGTTCGCCGTGGAGCTCGACGCGCCACTGACATGCAATGAGAGCGGCCACCAGTTCATTGCCGATCTGATGCAGCAGCAGCTGATCCACCCGAAGCCAAGTCACGTCGAAAGCAACTCGATCAACGCGTTCTCGCCGATGCCCGATGCGCATCTGACCGCGTTCGGTTTCCGCGTATTCGCGGTGGTGGGCTTCGAAAAGGACGACCCGATGTTCCGGGTCGGCGACGGCGAACCGGTCGCGCAGTCCGCGTATGGCGCGGTCGTGTTCGGCAGCGACGACAAGGTTAAAAGCGCGCTTGAAAACGCGGGCAGCACGGCGATCGTGCATCACGTCGCGCCGCTCATCACCGCGATTTTCTGCAAGCGCAGCTAGGTTTGGCGACACCTAGTATTCGACCGTTTCGCCACGATCGTCGATCTCTTCGACCACGAGCCAGTTCGAATGGCCAGTGAAATAGGAGCGCCGCTCTGCCAACTGCGCGATGATCGCCGGCAGTTTGAGCGACCAGCGGATCCGATCACGACGCAGCCGCGCCTACAACCGCCACTTACCCCGGCCGACGAAACTCGTTTGCCACCCACGCCGTGGCGCTCGCCTTGCTGAGCTTGAACGTCGGCGCAACCTGCACTTGCGCGATCTGCTCGCCGAAAAGATCGAGCGCGCTCAACAGTGCGTACGGCTCGTCTTCGTCGGGGACGATGTCGAGCGTGATGTCGAGTTCGTCGTTGCCGTCCGCGCTCGGCACGCGCACCGTCTTGTGCAGTTGCGCGCGCAGCTGCTGCTCGTGACGACGCAGCACTTCTGCTGCGGTTTTCACGAGCGTGTTGAACGCCGATACGTCGAGCGGCTTCGGATCCTTCTTGTTGCGGCCCATCGTCCACGGTCCGACGAGCGCGGGCTCCGCCTCGCCGTCCTTGATCATTTCAACGGCCCAGCCTTCGTCGTCTTCGTTCTTGATGATGCGCGCGGTCCAGCCGTTGTCGCGCCACAGACGCTCTTCATGGACGCTGTCGTCGGGTCCGAGGAACTCGGCATTCGTGTCGATCGAGGGAAAGGGCGTGTCGGTCATCACAGGTTCACTCACTTCGCGGGGCGCACAAACATATTTCGAACCCGCAATTCTACCTGCCCTGCCCGCCTGGCCGTGCTCGCTCTGACGAACGGACAAGGCGCGTTCGGAACGGCGCCGCCGCTCAACGCGCGAAAAGTTATATTTACCCTACGCGACGATGTATAAATCCGCTTTAAAGGTCAGATAAAAAAACGCGGCCCGAAAGCCGCGTGTAAAAATGAAAAAGACACCCTTTGGTCGAAGGGGTCTATCGAAATTATAAGTGGCATCCCAACCCGATTTAAGGCTTTCTTCGAAAGACTGCATTGCGCAAAACCGTGGGAATCAGCGCGAACGGCCTCGTCCGCTTTCTCCTTTCCTCGCCTTGTGCCGTTACCACCCGACAACCGCCTAAGGTTTGACAGCGCATCCCGCCATTCATCGTTAAAAATATTTTTCCTTTTGCCGACCTGCGCTTCGCGATTAATTCACATAATCCCGGCTTCGAAAATAAATCGTTGTTAGGCGCGTAATTAAATATCCGCATAGCGGCAAGTACGCTTCGCTACGAATCGACAGTCAACGGGCGCGCGCAGCAACTTTCGCTGGAATGCCGTTTCGTCCCGACGCTTACGCTCGGCCGTCAGTACGACCCGGTCAGCGACTACCTGGCGCCGCTGTCGGAAGCGGGCGAGAGCTACGGCAACAAACTCGCAGCTCACCCGTTTGATAACGACAACCTGGGCCGGCCTGTACGGTTTCAGCAACGCGGCCGGCCAGTTCGCGAACAATCGCGCATGGAGCGCGGCGCTTCGTACGACAACGGTCCGTTGAGCTTCGCCGTCACTTATCAGCAGTTGAACAACTCACTGAGCAAGCGCACCGACGTGTACCGCGAAGGCGTGTACCTGCATGCATCGGGCGAACTCGGCGACTTCGGCGCGAACGTCGCGGCGATCAATACGCTTGCGCCGTCGTCGACCGGTAACCAGGTCGCCGCGGCAGTCGGTCTTCGGCATCGCTTCTGACGGCGGTTCTCACCACGCTTTTCATGCAGGCATTGCGCCGCGCGGCCATCCCCGCGCGGCACGGTGAAGCCGCGCGCGACACGATCACGTTCGGGTATTTTCATGGGCCTTACGGTTTGCCATCAGACCAATAGACCCATGGCCGCGCTAGTGACGACGTCGACGCATGCTCGGTATACTGCCCCGGCCGCCGTGCGACGCCGCGAAACCGCGCCGCCTGCACGGCAGCTTCGTCGCGAAGCATCGCGCTGTGCGTCAGCGCATCGCGCTTCGCCCGTGCCTCACCTTCCCATGCATGACCGGGAACGCCGACGATCGGATCATGAAAAGACTTCTCCTGCTTGCCCCAGCTGTCGCCCTCACCGCCACCCTCGCCGCTTGCGGTTCGTCGGGCGGCCCCGCGCGCGATGCGTCCGCGCCGCTCGTGTACGTGTCGTCGTCACGCACGCCTGCGTCCATCGCCGCCTGCCTCGAAGAACGTCTGCCGCGAGTGCGCACCTCGCACGCCGGCGCCGCGACCGAACTCGCGGTCGGTGCCGATTCGCACAACTCGTACTTCGTCACGCTGACCCCGCTCAACGGCAACACGGTCATCAAGGTCGTGCATCCGGCCAATGCGCCCGACGATCCGCCCGAAGAGGAAATGCGCTTCGATATCGCGCGCTGCGCGACCTGAGCGGCGCGATGCGCTTGAACGCCGTGCGCGCCATGCACGGAAGGCCGATGCGCGAATTTTTATCTCGCTCATCGGCTATTTTTTTGCGCGCCCATCTGCGAACATAGCCGCCCTTTAGTTTTCGCGCGGCACGTGTGCCGCGAGTTTCGATGGCATCCAGCAAAGCGCATCATGCGACCGGTTTCGCAGCCGGCATCATCGCGGCGGCGATCGTCGCGCGCAGCGGCGGCGGTCCGTTTCATACTGGCGTGCTGCTGAGCTTCATCGCCGGCGTGGCCGGCAGCACCGCGCCGGACTGGCTCGAAGTCGCATGGTGGTCGCGCGCGCGGCGGCTGTGGATCACGCATCGCACGTTGACGCATTGGGGCATCGGCTGGCTCGCGCTGCTCGCGGTGTCGTATCACACGCTCGGACATTCGATCTACGCGGCGCCCGCGTTCGGCTTCGCGTGCGGCGGCCTGATGCATCTGTTCGCCGACTGGCCGAATCCGCTCGGCGTGCCGTGGATCGCCGGGCGACATTCGTTGAATCTGTGGAATAGCGGGCACTGCGATCTGATCGTCGTTGCGGCGTCTTGGGCGGCCGCGTGGATTATCGGCGAGCATGTGTGGCTGCATGGCATGCATGTGTTGCCGTGGTTGCGCCATTGGCCGATCGGCTAGGCGCAGCGATGCAATCGGCCCGGCGCGCGGGCGCGGCGGCTAGCCTTGCATCATTGCCGTCCATTGTCGGTGCGCTCTCCTTCGCGGACCTTGCCTTGCGATACGCTGCTGCCCGGCGGCACGCTATGCGTGAGCCACACGTTGCCACCGATCACCGACCCGCGCCCTATCGTCACGCGTCCGAGAATCGTCGCGCCCGCGTAGATCACGACATCGTCCTCGACGATCGGATGCCGGGCGTTGCCCTTGATCAGCGTGCCGTCCTCATCGGCCGCGAAGCTCTTCGCGCCGAGCGTGACCGCCTGGTACACGCGCACGCGCTCGCCGATGATCGCTGTCTCGCCGATCACCACGCCGGTGCCGTGATCGATGAAAAAGCTCGGCCCGATCGTCGCGCCCGGGTGAATGTCGATGCCGGTCGCCGAGTGCGCGATCTCGTTGATGAAGCGCGCGAGCAGCGGCACGCCGAGCCGATGCAGCGCATGCGCGAGCCGATGATGCGTCATCGCCCACACGCCCGGATAGCACAGCAGAATTTCGGTGATGTGCTGCGCGGCGGGGTCGCCGGTGTACGCAGCCTGGATGTCGCTGACGAGCAGCGCGCGTATGCCCGCCAGTTGCGTCGCGAACTCGCGCGCCACCGCGAACGCGCGCTCCCGCAACTCGGCGTCGGGCGTCGCGCCGAACTCGGGCAGGAAGCGCAGCGCGCGGCGAATCTGTTCGGCGAGCAGCCGCAACGTGCTTTCGAGCGTGTGGCCGACGTAGTAGTCGACCGTCTCGTCGGTTAGATCGGGTGCGCCGTAATGCGTCGGAAACATCGCGGCGCGCAGACCGGCCACGATATTGACCACCGCTTCGCGCGATGGCAATTCGCGAATGCCGAGCGGATGCCGCGTGCGATGCAATTGCTCGCGCGAGGCGCGCAGGTCGGCGACGATCTGTTCAAGGCCCCAGTTATGGGAAGGCTCGTTGGGCATAAGCGACGGCGCCGCGCGGCGTGCACGGTTCGAAGTGGTTATCGAGCAGAGATTACCGCGTTTTAACGCTGCCCGCCCGGCAGCGCGCAGGTCGGCTCGGATTCATTGCGTCGACGTGAGCTGGCACGCACGCACCGTTTCCTGACTTCAGATAGTCAGGCTACTCGCGTCGATCCAGCGCACTGCCCAATCGCGCGCGTGCGCGATGGCTGCGGCTTCGTCGGAGAAGCGCAGTTCCGTGGGAAAGAAACGGTTAGCGACCAGTTCGCCGTCGCTCGAGCGCGAGATCACCACATACGGTTGCCAGGAGCCGTCGCCCGAGCGCGCCGGTTCGCAATTCAAAAGATAGCCGCGATGTGTGAATGCAGCATCGAAGTGCATGAGTCACCCGCCCCTGAAGCCCGTAACATTTTCTCAGTCGCGCGGCCATTTGTTTGATAGTTTTCCGACCATGATGGAAGAGCCGGAGCATGCCGCCAATTTATCCGCGCGTCGGTCGCAGGAGTAAGATCATACTCTGTAGAAAATACCCGTCCATTGAAAAAAACGAAATGAATCGCGGACGTCATCGCCGTTTAATCGCGAGGTAACGCCACTCGCATCGAAGGATGGCGGACAACGCATCGCGACTCCCGCGCACAGCGGCGCCGTGTCAGTCGGAACGGCTTTTGCTGTTTTCTTCGAATGTCCGCTTCAGGAGAATGCACGATGAACAGCGCGATCAGCAAACCCGAAAACGCCGGTACGAAGCCGGACCCGAAGGACCCGCCAAGCACGGACCTGCACAACGACCGCACGCACGACAGCACGGTCGACACCGACGGCAAGAACCGCGAAGCGGCCCGTCTGGCAGGCCACGGCGCGATCTCGCCCGACGCGGTCACGACCAGCAATGCGACGCTCGACAACAGCGTGCCCGAGTCGCTCGATGGCATGGCCGGCTTCGACAGCCGGGTCGGCGGCAACCATCTGCTGCTCGCGCTCGAGCCGGGCTACGCGGTGATCGACAAGGGCATGGCCGAGCCGCTCGCCGCCTACTCGGCCGAACATCAGTACGACGACCCGCGTCCGGTCGGACAGCGCCACGATCGTGGCCGCATTCACTATGCGCTCAATCATTTGCGGCCCGCGCGCGTAATCGAATTACATCGGGTGAAATAGGCGCGCGTATCATCCCTTTATACGCGCGCGTTTGAATTACCGCGTTTATTCCGATTTATCAGGCAATCACGCAGCACGCACTGTTTTATTCTGGTGCGTGCTTTGCTTGGTTTAACGTTGGTTCGTTTAACGGAGTTGCGGATGAAAAGAATCGTCGTCATCGGTGCCACGGGCACGCTGGGCCAGGCCATCCGCGCGGAGCTTCAGGCGCATCACGAAGTGATCGAGGTGGGCGCGACGCGCGGGCAATATCACGTCGACAGCACGGACCCGGCGAGCGTCGAGCGGCTGTTTCGCGACATCGGCAAGGTCGACGGCGTCGTCACCGCGACCGGCAAGGTGCATTTCGGTCCGCTGGAGCAGATGAGCATCGAGCAGTTCTGGGTCGGGCTGCGCGACAAGCTGATGGGCCAGATCAACGTCGTATTCTCGGCGCTGCCGTATGTGAACGACGGCGGATCGTTCACGCTGACGAGCGGCATTCTGGGCGACGAGCCGATCCCGCAGGGAGCGAGCGCGACGACCGTCAATCTCGCGCTTGAGGGCTTCGTGCGCGGCGCCGCGATCGAACTGCCGCGCGGGCTGCGCATCAACGTGGTGAGTCCGACCGTGCTGACCGAGTCGATGGAGGCTTACGCGCCGTTCTTTCGCGGCTTCGAGCCCGTCAGCGCGCAACGCGCGGCGCTTGCTTATCTGCGCAGTGTGGAAGGGGCGCAGACGGGGCGCGTGTATCGCGTGGGATATTGAACCTCAGTGAATCTCCGGCTCGCCCGAACTATCGGGACTCACGCCGCCGCGCTGCAGGAAGTCGAAATCGCAGCCTTGATCCGCCTGCATCACGTGCGCCTGATGCAGGGCGCCATAGCCGCGCTCGAAGCGCGCAGCGGGTTTGACCCACGCGGCCTTGCGGCGCGCAAGTTCTTCGTCCGATACCAGCAGATTCAGCCTGCGGCGCGGCACGTCCAGCTCGATCAGATCGCCGCTTCGCACCAACGCCAGCGGCCCACCGACGAATGCCTCGGGCGCCACGTGCAGCACGCACGCGCCATAGCTCGTGCCGCTCATCCGCGCGTCAGAGATACGCACCATGTCGCGCACGCCTTTTTGCAGCAGCTTGCGCGGAATCGGCAGTTGACCCCATTCGGGCATGCCCGCGCCTACCGGCCCCGCGTGCTGCAGCACGAGCACGCAGCTTTCGTCGATGTCGAGTGCGTCGTCGTCGATGCGCGCGGCCATGTCGTCGTAGTCGCTGAACACGACCGCACGGCCCGTATGCACGAGCAGATGCGGCTCGGCCGCGCCGGGCTTGATCACGGCGCCGTCGGGCGCGAGATTGCCGCGCAGCACCGCGAGGCTGCTGTCGCGCAGTAGCGGATTCGTGCGGCGGCGGATCACGTCGTCGTTGAAAATGCGCGCGCCGGCAAGGTTCTCGCCGAGCGTGCGGCCGTTCACGGTTTTCTGCGAGCCGTCGATCAGTTCACCCAACTCCGCGAGCAGCCCGCGCAAACCGCCCGCGTAGAAAAAGTCCTCCATCAGATAGGCGCCGGTCGGTCTGATGTTCGCGAGCACGGGCGTGCGGCGCGCGATCTCGTCGAAGCGGTCGAGCGTCAACTCGATGCCCGCGCGCCGTGCAAGCGCGATCATATGCACGACCGAATTGGTCGACCCGGACAGCGCGACACAAGTCGTCACCGCGTTATCGACCGATGCCGCTGTGATCAGGTCCGACGGCTTCAGATCCTCCCACACCATCTCGACGATACGCATGCCGGTTTTCGCGGCCATCTGCGCATGCCGCGAATCGGGCGCGGGAATCGACGCGAAGCCGGGCAGCGTGAAGCCCAGCGCTTCGGCCGCGCTCGTCATCGTCGATGCGGTGCCCATCGTCATGCAGTGACCGGGCGAACGCGCGATGCCACCCTCGACGCCCTGCCAGTCGTCCGGCGTCAGCGTGCCCGCGCGCAGTTCGGCCCAGTAGCGCCATGAGTCGGAGCCCGAGCCGAGCGTCACGCCGTTCCAGTTGCCCCGCAGCATCGGGCCGGCAGGCAGAAAGATGGCGGGCAGATTCATCGAGATCGCGCCCATCAACAAAGCGGGCGTGGTCTTGTCGCAGCCGCCCATCAACACGACGCCGTCGGCGGGATACGAGCGCAGCATCTCCTCGGCTTCCATCGCGAGGAAATTGCGGTACAGCATCGTGGTGGGCTTCTGGAACGGCTCGGACAGCGTCTGCACAGGCAGTTCGATCGGAAAGCCGCCCGCCTGCCAGATGCCGCGTTTCACTTCCTCGACGCGCTGCTTGAAATGCGTGTGGCACGGATTGATCTCGCTCCACGTGTTCAGAATCGCGATGACCGGCTTGCCCGCGTATTCGTCGCGGTTGTAGCCCATCTGCGCGGTGCGCGAGCGGTGGCCGAACGAACGCAGATCGTTCGCGCCGTACCAGCGATGACTACGCAATTCCTCGGGGGTCTTTCTCTTCGTCAACGTCTACTCCACGATTGGCGCCGGCCATGCGTCAGCGCCTCTGTTCTTTCACGCGGGACACGATCTGCGTCGGGCTCACGAATTGTAGTGCGATCAGCACCCAGATCAACGTGATCGCCATATAGATCATCGCCATCGCATCGATCGATTGCGGCGCGCGCACGCCGGTCGAAAACACAGCGTAATACAACGCGACCACCAGCGTTTGCGTGGCCGGACCGGCCGTAAAAAACGTCAGCTCGAACATGCCGATCGTGCGCACCAGCACGAGCAGCCCCGCCGCCAGCGTGCCCGGCACGAGCAGCGGCAGCAGCACGTAACGGAAATAGCGGAACGTGTTCGCGCCGAAAATGCGCGCGGCCGCTTCGAGATTCGGATCGATCTGCTCGATGAACGGCGTCATCACGAGAATCACGAACGGCAGCGCCGGTACGAGATTCGCAAGAATCACGCCCCATAGCGTGCCGGCGAGTCCAACCTTGTACATCGCGGTCGCCATCGGAATGCCGTAGGTGACGGGCGGCACCATCAACGGCAGCAGAAAGATCAGCATCGCAAGGCGCTTGCCGCGGAATTGCACGCGCGCGAGCGCATACGCAGCCGGCACGCCGAGCAGCACCGAAAGCAGCACGACCGCGCCGACCACCTGCACGGTCACCCACAGCACGCTCGCGAGCTGGAAGTCGCTCCACGCCTGCGCATACCAGTGCAACGTGAAGCCTTGCGGCAACGCCGTGCCGAACCAGCGCGTCGCGATCGAATTCACCGCGACGGTCGCGATCAGCAGCACGACGTTGATCAGGAAGAACGCCATCACGGCCCACACCAGCGCCTGCCAGATACGGCCCGGCAGGTTCGCGCGCTGACGCGCGTGTTGCGCTGGCTCGCGGGCGCCGTCGCCCGGCTGAGGCGCCGCGGAAGCGGAGGTGGACGCGGACCAATCGGGCTGCGTCGCGCGACGATCGGTCGTCATCAGCCTTTGCCTCCCGTTACGGGACCACGATAGAACCAGCGGCGCGCGCCGAGCAGCGCGGCGACCACCAGCAGTTGCACGAAGCCCATCACCATCGCGATCGCCGATGCGAGCGAATAGTCGTAGCTCTCGAACGCGGCTTCGGCCGCGGCAATCGACATCACGCGCGTCGGACCAGCGGGCGCGCCGAGCAGCACCGCCGACGGAAACACCGAAAACGCCTGCACGAACGACAGACACGCGGCCATCGTGAGCCCCGGCACGAGCAACGGCAGATAGATGCGGCGAAACTGCTGCCACGGACTCGCGCCGAGCGTCGCGGCCGCGCTTGCGAGCGTCGGGTCGATGCCGGTCACGTACGACAACGTCAGCAGAAACGCGAACGGAAAGCCCGACACGATCAGCGACAGCAGCACACCCGTGAAGTTGTGCGTGAGCCGCACCTCTTGCGTGTACAGATGCAGCGCCTGCAACGCCTGCGGCAGCCAGCCGTGCGGACCGAAGTAGGTGAGCATGCCGTCGGCGATCAGCACGGTGCCGAGCGTCACCGGGATCACCAACAGCGTCGTGACGATCTTCTGATAACGCGAGTAGCGGCGCAGCGCGAACGCGACTGGCACCGACACGCCGACGTTGATCAGCGTGGCCGGCACCGACAGCTTCAGCGTAACGAGAATCGTCGGCCACATCGACGTGTCGGTGAAGAACGTCAGATAGTTGGCCCACACGCCGCCGCCGTTCATCGGCCGGAACGACAGCGCCAGACCATACGCGAACGGATAGATGAACAGCGCGACGATAAAGAGCAGCGCGGGCGCGACGAGCCAGGCCTTGGCATCGCGCGGCGCGCGGGACGTGAGCGGGGGGACAAGCGTCGGCGTGTTCATGCGGCCTCGACGTCGTAGACGAGCACGCACGACGGCCGCACGCGCAGCGTGATGCGCTCGCCCTCCGCGCATTCACCGGTCACGCGCGCCCACACGTCGCCGAACGCGGTCTTCACGCGCAGCAGCGAATCGTGGCCGCCGTATTCGACCGCGTCGATCAGCGCCTCGAACGCGTTGTCGGCGCCGGGCTCGGCGCGCTCCATGTCTTCGGGGCGCAGCGCGACACTCACGCGTTTGCCGTCGAAGCCGGCCATCGGCGTGCCGATGAGCCGCACGCCGTTAGCGCTGACCACGACGCCATCGCCTTGCATGCCCTCCAGCGTGAACTCGGCGACATTGCGATAACCCATGAAGCGCGCGACATGCAGATTGCGCGGCCGCGTATAGACCTCCTTCGGCGTCGCGACCTGCTGCACGACGCCCTCCCTCATCACGACGATGCGATCGGCCATCGACAGCGCTTCGTCCTGATCATGCGTCACGTACAGCGTCGCGCGTTCGAGCTGCGTATGGATGCGGCGAATTTCCGCGCGCATTTCGATGCGCAGCTTCGTATCGAGATTCGACAGCGGCTCGTCCATCAGGATCAGCGGCGGCTCGATCACGATCGCACGCGCGATCGCGACACGCTGCTGCTGGCCACCGGACAATTGGCCGGGCAGCTTGGGCTCATGACCGGTCAGTTGCACCAGTTTCAAGGCCTCGCGTGCACGGCGCGCGATCTCGCTTCTGCCGACGCCGCGCATTTTCAGCCCGAAGCCGACGTTGTCCAGCACGCTCATATGCGGGAACAGCGCGTAGTTCTGGAACACCATGCCGAAGCCGCGCTTTTCCGGCGGCAGCACGTCGATGCGCCGCTCGTCGAGCCAGATGCCGCCGCCGGTGAGCGGCTGCAATCCGGCGATGCAGTTCAGCGCCGTCGATTTGCCACAACCCGACGGCCCCAGCAGCGCGATGAACTCGCCGCGCCGGATCGTCAGATCGAGACCCTGCAGCGCGGCGATCGCGTGGCCTTGCGCGTTGGTGAAACTGCGGCTCACCGAATCGAGCCGCAACTGCTCAAAGTGATGCTTCATGGCGGTTTCCTGATCCGCGTGAGGCGACGGATGTCGCGAGTGCCGCGCGTGCGGTGGGCGCGGCGCATCAGGCAGTTAAGCCGAGGCGCGTGATCGCTGAAGACACGCAGCGCGGCGGTGCCTCACGCCGCGCTGCGTTTCGCCTCGTTTTCCGTCGCAATGGTGAAGGCCTAACGGGTCTTCTGCGCGCCGATGTCGCTATCCCACTTCCTGAAGGCGGCGACCATCGCCGCTGCATTCAGCGGCAAAGCATGCGGACGATCGGCCAACAGCTTCGCGTATTCGGGCCGGCCATACTTTTGCAGTACCTCCTGGCTATGCGCGGGCGCCTGCTCGACGGAGACGCCCTTGATCGCGGGGCCAGGATAGAAGTAGCCGTCGTCGTAGGTCAGCGCCTGCTGCGCGGGCTCCAGCATGAAGTTCATCATCTTGTACAGCACGTCGAGCTTTTCCTTCGGCACGCCCTTCGGGACCACCATGTAGTGCGCATCGTTGACCCACGTCATGTTGTCAAACGGCTGTACGCGGAATTCGGCCGGCACGATGCCGAGCGCCCGCGGATTGATGTCCCAGCCGGTCACGGTCACGGTCATGTCGCGCGTGCCTTCGCCCAGTTCCTTCATCACCGCCGAGGTGCCGCCCGGATAGTACGGTATGCAGTCGTTCAACTGCTTCAGGAACGCCCACGTCTTGTCCCAGCCGTGCACCGGGTCCTGCGGGTCCTTGTCGCCGAGCACGTAGGGCAAGCCCATCAGGAACGTGCGGCCAGGACCGGAATTGGCCGGCCGCGCGTAGATCAGCTTGTCGGGGTGGGCCTTGCACCATTGCAGCAGTTGCTCGGGTGTCTTCGGCGGATCGCTGACCTTGGCCGGGTTGTATTCGAGCAGCGGACCAGCCGGCATATACGCGACCTCGAGCCCGTAGCCTTGCGCGAGATCCTGCATCTTGCGCGGGCCCGGCGCGTACTTGTCGAGCACGCCGGGGAACTGCGCCGCGTTGTCGGGCAGCAGCTTGATCCACAGGTTCTGTTCGATGCCGGCCGCGAGCGCGTCGGTGCCGGTCAAAACAAGGTCGATATCGGAGCGGCCCGCGGCCTGCATCGCCTTGATCTTGCCGGGCAATTGCGGCGCGGGCGCGTTCGTGAACGTGATGTTCGCGACGAGATTCGGATTCTTCGCCTTGAACGCCTCGAAGCCCTTCTGCGTGAGTTGAAGATCGCCGGCCACGTCGACGATATTGATCGTGACCGGATCGGCCGCGTGCGCGGCAAGGGCGAACGCCGCGCTTGCGGCGATACAGACGGATACCAGCTTGAACGACAATCTGTGCGAAACAGTCATTGCGTCTCCTCGCTTCTTGGTATGGAAGCCCGCTGGTCGATGCGTTGCGGGCGGTGTCTTTCTACCAAGGGAACATAGCGAAGCGCAACAGCCGATGTCAAGCAAATAGTCGAGAGCGTGGGTCGGGCGAGAAAATGCTCGCTTTACCTGAAATCCTTGTCGTTCAATGCCCGGCACCGTGGGTTAAGGGCAAACCCGAGCCCTCGCCGCGATAGCAATACATGTTGTCTGGTTAGCGGACAACCGCTCAACCTCCGCGCACGCCCTGCGTATTGACGAACAGCGAATACAACCCGTGGCTCGCCGCCATGAACAGACGGTTGCGATGCCGTCCGCCGAAGCAAACGTTCGCGCAACGCTCTGGCAATGCGATGTGGCCGAGCGGCTCGCCTTGCGGGCTGAACACGCGCACGCCGTCGAGCTCGTCGGTGCCCATGCCCCACCCGCACCACAAGTTGCCATGCGTGTCGACACGAAAACCGTCCGGGGTGCCCGGACCCGCGTCGATCAGCACGCGGTTGTTCGACAGCGTCGTGCCTTTGCCATTGGCCTCGACATCGAATACGCGGATCTTGCGCGGCTCGCCGCGCGATTGGACCACGTACAGCAGCGATTCGTCCGGCGAGAACGCGAGACCGTTCGGGGCGAGCACGTCGTCGATGACCATCGACACCTCGCCCGACTGGCCGTCGATCCGATACACGCACGCCTTCAACTCGGACTGCTGCTGCTCGCCCTCGTAGAAACCTTCGATGCCGAAGGTCGGGTCGGTGAACCAGATCGAGCCGTCCGATTTGACGACCACGTCGTTCGGCGAATTGAAGCGCTTGCCTTGATAGCGATCGGCGAGCACGGTGATCGAGCCGTCGTACTCGGTGCGCGTCACACGCCGCGTCAGGTGCTCGCAACTGACGAGACGCCCTTCGCGATCGCGCGTATGGCCGTTCGCATTATTCGACGATTGACGGAACGTGCTGACCGCGCCCGTCGTTTCGTCCCAGCGCAGGATGCGGTCGTTCGGAATGTCGCTCCACAGCAGATAGCGGCCATCGCCGAACCACACCGGCCCCTCCGACCAGCGCGTGCCCTGATACAGGCATTCGACCGACGCCGACGCGATGATCAACGACTTGAAGCGCGGATCGAACACGCGGATGGAGGGATCGGGATAGCGTCGGCTGTGATCGGTCATGGGGTTGTCCGCGTGTCGGAGCGGTTCGATTGGGTGGGCGCGAACTCGCGCTCGAGAGCGAGCAGCGTGCGCGCGGTCTGCGCGATCTTCGCATGATGCTCGCGCGGTGTCGAACTGAGCAGCGGCTGCAGCGGCCCCATCTCGGCGAGGCCCGTGAACGTGATTGCATCGTGCAGCACGCGGATCAGCGAGATGTCGTTGCGCAGCGTTTCGAGCGGCATGAACGCATCGTACAGACGTTGGGCGGTGTCGTGATCGGCGCTCCGGCCGCTTTGCACCGCGCGCAGCAGCGCCATTACCATGCTCGGCGCGATACAGCCGCTTCCGGTCGTCCACGCTGCCAGCCCGAACTCGCGCAGATGCACGAGCGCCGGCCGCTCGCCCATGCCCGATACGATCTTCGCGGCCGGCACGCGTTGCAGCAGCCGGCGCAGATACGGATCGTCAGCGGGGTTGTCGCGCGGGATCGCATATTTGACCGCGCTCAGCGTCCCACGCTCGACGAGCCGCGCGAGCGTATCGACAGCGACGTAGTTTTCGCTCTTGATATACAGCGTGAGCGGCATGCCGGCCGTGTCGGCGATCCGCGTGAGGCCCGTCTCGACGCCCTCGGACGTCGTGAAGCCGCCGAGCGGCAGCACCATCGCGGTGCGGTAACGCGTCTGCGCGAGGATGCGCGCCTGATCGAGCATCTTGCCGTAGTCGGGACCTAGCGCCGGAATCACGCGTGTCGCGGGACCCGCGGCCTCGGCGAGCAGGTCCAGCAACTCGCGGTATTCGCTGACCGCGACGTGATAGAGGTTCGCATTGCCGCCATACAGTAGCGTGCGTACGCCGCCCGCTTCGATATGGCGGATCAGCGCGAGATTCTGGGCAGGGTCGAGCGTGTAGTCGGCCCGGCGCGCGAGCGGCGGCACGGCCATGACCGACGCGGCGAACTCGCCGTCGCGGAGCGGTGATTCGTTCATGATGGTTGACGCGGAAACGCGCTAGGCGGAGGTTTCACGGTAGCATCGGCATCACAATGTTGTCAAACAACTTGCGCGTGACGATCGCCCAGCATGCCGCCGGCGGCGAATTGCGCGGGTGGCGGTCACGAAATTTCCTTTTGTATAACAATGGAGCGGGCCCCCGCCGCCCATGTGGAATCGGCGCAGGCTTTTTTTGGCAACAAGGACGCGGCGAGCAATAACCCGCTTTCCGAGATAATCGAGTAAATACGATTTATTCTGAAGCGCGACGAAATAATGCTGTCAACGAAACATATTAAAATATGTCACCGGATGCCGATTAGCCGCGCTGCTCACCCGGGAAGCCCGGCCGGGCTAAAGAACTATTTCAATCAGGATAATAATAAGCGACACCGGCGTTGCTATCACGTGGCGGTTATCGTTTCCCCCGCAGAGCACCGGCGCATTGCGTTCGAGTTTTTAGTGATAGATTGTGCGGGCCAAAAGAGCGGACCGAAGTTTGTCTGCCAATAACCGCGAAGAGATATTTGCGAGCCTGAGAGAGCCAAAAAATTGTCGCTACACTTTATCGAGCAGATGGCACCGCTACTGGACGCCGCCGACGAGGCGGAATGGTTCGGCGTGATCACGGGCTTAGCCGAAACGTGGGGCTTCGACAAGATTCTGGTCGCGATGCTGCCGCGGCCAACCATGCGTCTCGAGGATGCTTACCTGCGCAGCACTTACGCATCGGCATGGCGCCAGACGTACGACGAGCAAGGCATGGTGCATATCGACCCGACGGTCGCACACTGCCTGTCACGCTCATCGCCGCTGGTCTGGACGCCCGAGATTTTCGCCAGCCCGGCGCAGCGATCCCTGTATGAGGAAGCTCGCTCGTACGGCCTCGGCGCGGGCGTGACGCTGCCAATTCATGGGCCGAATCAGGAAGCCGGCATGATGTGCTTCGTCAATGACGACAAGCCGTCAGACGGGTTCAGGCGCCATGTGAATGCCGCGTTGCCGAACCTCGTGCTGTTGCGCGACCTCGTGATCGACACCAGCAAACAGCATCTGAATTCACATGCGCAGACCTTGATGCCGAAGCTCACGCCGCGCGAGCGAGAATGCCTGAAATGGACCGCACGCGGCAAATCCACGTGGGAGATATCTCACATCCTGAGTTGCTCGGAAGCGGTGGTGAACTTCCATATGAAAAACATCAGGGCGAAATTCGGCGTGAATTCGCGGCGTGCGGCAGCCGTGATCGCGGCGCAGCTTGGGCTTATTGACCCGGGTTGAGCAGCGCGGCCGCGTCGCGGCTGTACATCACACGCTCGGCGCGACCCAGATCGGCGTCCGACACGGTCTTCGTGAAGTACAGACCCAGCAGGATCGACACCGGCGCCGGGATCTCCGCGCCCGACTCGAAGCGACTGCCGCGCGATTGCGTGACGCCGAAGCGAGCCCAGAAACGGCGCTGGCTCTCTTTTTTCTTCTTCCGGTAGGCAATGATCAGAACGCGATCCACTGCCGAAGAGACCTCCGAAGAACGCGCCTGGAGGTGGGTTTGCGGTTGCCAGTGATTGTCGAGGAGTTCCATTTTGGACCCTTGTAGGTTGGGGGCGAAGACGTGTCTGAATTCTGATATACCCGATAAGCATCCACACCTATCCAGGTAGGTAGGTGGCGCAAAGATTCAGAATGCATAAGTTTTCCTGCGTATCTGGCAGTCCCCCAACGCGTACAGGAGAACGTCATGCAAACCACGATCCGAATTGGACTCCGGCAGGAATTCGACAACGAACTGATCAACGAGATGTACCGCTTGCGCGCCCGTGTCTTTCACGGCCGGCTCGGCTGGGAAATTCCGACCATCGCGGGAATGGAGATAGACGGCTACGACGCGCTCGGGCCGTACTACATGCTGATTCAGGGCGAAGACGAACGGTTGCGCGGCTGTTGGCGCCTGATGCCGACCGAAGGTCCGAACATGCTGAAAGACACCTTCCCGCAGCTACTGCATGGGGCGGCCGCGCCGGTCGGGCGACATATCTGGGAACTGAGCCGCTGGGCGATCGAAACCGGCGGTGAGGAACAGTCGTTTGGTTTCACGGATATGACAATCCGCGCAATTCAGGAAGTGATGCGCTTCGCGCAGCGCATGGGCATCACGCATTACGTCACGGTGACCACCACGCCGATCGAGAGGATGCTGCGCCGAGCCGGCCTCGACATCAGCCGGCTCGGGCCCCCGCTGCAGATTGGCGGCGAGCGGGCCGTCGCGCTCGACGTCGCGGTAAGCGCGAAAACGCTGACCTCGCTGTTCGGGCCAGTCGCCGTCGCTGCCTGAGCCTCGCCGAAGCGCGGCCTGGCAAAAGTCGCGACGCCTTCACCCGCGCGCGCGGACTCAGGAACCGAACATCCGTTCCAGCGCGTTCTCGAGATGCGCGCGCATTGCGGCGCCCGCGCCCGCCGCGTCCTTGCGGCGGATTGCGTCGAGCACCGCCATGTGTTCGGCCTGCACCAGCTGCTGCCTCTCCACCGTCTTGACGAGCGACAGATTGCGCGACAGGTTCATGCTGAACAGGATCTGTTCCTCGATGAACGACATCACCGTAATGAAAAACGGATTCTTCGACGCGCGCGCGACCGCCTGATGAAACAGGAAGTCGTCCTTCGCGCCGATCCCCTGCGCCTCGATGATGCGCTCGAGCTCGTCCCACGCGTGCTGGATCGCGGCGATGTCGTCGGCGTCGGCCTTCAACGCTGCCTGCGCGGCCGCGCCCGCCTCGGTCACGATGCGAAACTCATAGCAGCGGCGGATATCGGAGAGTGTTTCGAGCGGCGCGAAGCGGCGTACGTCCGGATCGGGGCGCCGCGCGACGGTCGTGCCAGAGCCGTGCCGCGTCGAGATGATGCCGTCGGCCCGCAATCGCGCGAGCGCTTCGCGCACGGTCGGTCGGGACGTGGCAAAACGCTCCGCCAGCGCGTGTTCGGTCGGCAGTCGCTCGCCTTCCTTGTACTCGCCTTCGAGGATGCGGTTGAGAATGTCGCCGTAGATCTGGTCGGGTAAGCCCTTAGTTTTTCGATCGTTCATCAGCGGACTGGCCAGCTTGTCTGAATATGGCTTGATTGTAAGGCCAACCCTGTTTCGGCTTCAGCAAAGTTTTACGGGTTGTAAGCATGCCAGGCCGCTTCGCGCACGCCGCCGCGCACGCCATTTTGTCCGCACCGCGCCGGAATATTTGGCAAGTGTTTGATTTACATCCTGGTCCGGTGCATCTTTTCCGGCAATCATCTAAGCTTTATTGCTATAAAAGATCAATAAACCTGCCGCGGCTAGCAATGTGGCAGATGCATTCTTGACGCGGAGCCGATATGTACACACGCATCCTTGTAGCGGTCGACGGCAGCAATACCTCGCGCCGTGCGTTTGAAGCGGCGCTCGATCTCGCCAGATCGAATGGCGCGGTGTTGCGGCCATTTTATGTCGTCGAAAACACGCCAATGTACTTCGAGGCGCCCGGCTACGACCCGTCGATCCTGCGCAACCGCCTGATCGAGGAAGGCCAGGAGCTGCGTGCCGAGTTTTCGAAAGTGATGGCCGAGCAAAGTGTGAAGGGCGACCCGGCGGTCTCCGAGGCTTCGTCGCTCGGCGATGTCGCCGAGATCGTGCTGCAGGCCGCCGCCGAATTCAACGCCGACCTGCTCGTGATGGGCACGCACGGCCGGCGTGGCTTTCAGCGGCTGATTCTCGGCAGCGTCGCGGAACGCTGCGTGCGCCAGGCCACTCTTCCGGTTCTGCTGGTACCGTCCGCCGCGGGCACCGACAAGAAACCCGCCTGACTCTTTCATCAAGCGCGGGGCGGCACGCCATGCGCGGCCCTGCCGGAATCGAGCCACGCTACCCGTCGACGGGCGAGGTCGATATAGGCCGTGGCGGCTCACCTTCTCACCTTCGTCAGAGCACCGCCGTTGCTCGGACTGCCGAGCAGCGAACGCGTCTCTTTGCCGCCAGTTGCGGGTCATAGCGGGTGGGACAATTTCACCACTACCAATAATCGCGCGCAGAACATGCTGAATCCCACTGCTGTGCCCCCTCCCTCGACCCGCTCCGCCGGCAACCGCGAGGCCGTGGCGGCACGCGCAGCCGCACGTACCGCCGCGCGCTGCTCCAGCTGTTCGATGCGTCAGATCTGCATGCCGCAGGGGCTGTCGGCGGAGGAACTGCCGAAGCTCGAAACGCTGATCTGTTCGGCGCGCTCGGTGCCGCGCGGCGAAGCGCTGTATCGCAGCGGCGACCGCTTCGACAATATCTACGCGGTGCGCTCCGGCTCGATGAAGACCGTGATGGTCCACCGCGACGGCCGCGAGCAGGTCACCGGGCTGCGTCTCGCCGGCGAGCCGCTCGGGCTCGACGGCATCAGCGCGGACCTCCATGCGTGCAGCGCCGTCGCGCTGGAAGACAGCACGGTGTGCATCGTTCCATATAGCGCGCTGAAGCTGCTATGTCGCGAAATCAGTTCGATCCAGGAACGCATGCACAAGCTACTGGGCGCGCAGATCGTCAGCGAAGCCGCGCAGATGATGGTGCTCGGCTCGCTGTCCGCCGACGAACGCGTCGCCGCCTTTCTGCTGGACGTGTCACAGCGCAATGCGCAGCGCGGCTACTCGTGGTCGGAGTTCAATCTGCGTATGACGCGCGAGGACATGGGCAGCTACCTCGGCATGACGCTCGAAACGGTCAGCCGCACCCTGTCAAGATTTCAAAAACGCGGCCTGATTGACACGCGGGGCAAGCACATTCGCATCGTCGATCTCGAAGGCTTGCGGCAGATCTAGCGGCCGGAGTGGCCTGGACGGTCGCGCTGTTCGTCTTGGCACGCCGCCTGCGAGCGGGTAGAGTTTTCAGACCGTCCCCCCAGGACAACCGTGTTGCATGGAGACCCGGCCCCAATGAATCGCGACCCTGTCCCGCATCATCCGCTCGTGCAGCGCCTGCTCGACGCGCGTCAAGTCACCGACGACCTGTTTGCGATCGTCAAACCCGACTACCTCTATGAACGGCCAATCCGCGAGCGTCACCGCGTCGTGTTCTACATCGGCCATCTCGAAGCGTTCGATCGCAATCTGCTCGACCAGCGTCTATTCGATCTGCCGGCTTTCGCGCCGGAACTCGACCAGCTGTTCGCCTTCGGCATCGATCCGGTCGACGGCGGCTTTCCCACCGATCAACCCGGCGATTGGCCGTCGCTCGACGCCGTGCGCGAGTATGCAACGCGCGCGCGCCGGCAGATCGACACCGCGCTCGACGAACTCGGCAACCCGGCGCACGACGAGGCGGCCGTGCAGCTGCTGAACGTCGCGATCGAGCATCGGTTGATGCATGCGGAAACGCTCGCGTACATGCTCCATCAGTTGCCACTCGCGCAGAAGAACACCGCGTTGCGCGAGCCGGTGGTGACGAGCGAGGAGCGGCGCGACGCGTTGTCGTCGATGGTTAGCGTGCCGGCCGGCACGGCCGTGCTCGGCATGCCGCGCGAGGCCGGCCGCTTCGGCTGGGATAATGAGTTCGGCGAAATGAGCGTGGACGTGCCCGCGTTCGAGATCGATCGATACATGGTCACGAACGGTGCGTTCCTCGAGTTCATCGGAGACGGCGGTTATCGCGAGCCGAAGTGGTGGTCGTCGAAGGACTGGGCGTGGAAGGAAGCGGAGCACATCGAGCATCCCGCCGGCTGGTCGCAACGCACGGCGCAAGACCGTCGCCCCGCATGGACGCTGCGCACGATGTTCGACAACGTGCCCTTGCCGCTCGACTGGCCCGTCTACGTGAGCCACGCCGAAGCGAGCGCCTACGCGCGCTGGGCCGGCAAAACCCTGCCGACCGAGGCGCAATGGCAACGCGCGGCGCACGGTGCGCCGCAAGGGGCATCGGGGAACTTCGATTTCCGCAGTTGGGATCCACGGCCCGTCGACGCACATCCGGACAACGTCAGCACGTTCGGCACGGAAGGTCAGTTCGGCAACGGCTGGGAATGGACCTCGACGCTTTTCGAAGCGCTGCCGGGCTTCGAAGCGTTTCCGTTCTATCCTGGCTATTCGGCCAACTTCTTCGATGGGCAGCACTACGTGCTGAAGGGCGGCTCGGCGCGTACCGCGCTGTGCATGCTGCGGCCCGAATTTCGCAACTGGTTTCAGCCGCATTATCAGTATGTGTATGCCGGGTTTCGGTGTGTGCGTGGTTTGACAAGTTAAGCAAAAAATGACTGAATGATCATCTTTCGCTTAAGACGATGTTTCAAAAAGAGCTACGGCTACTGTTAAGGAAGGTCTGCACAACCCGCTTTTCACGCGTTATTTTTCACATCCAGCGCAGCCTCTGCGTTCAGATATTTTTTGGTGAGTTGATCGCCGTTTTTTTCGCGCGCCGGAGCTCTTCAACCAGACATACGACCCTTATCGACCCGGTGTTTCAAGCTTTGCGCAAAGCTCTACGCGCCATCCATAGATTGCCCAAAGCAAACAGCGTGGTGATCTGGGCGGTGTTCTTCATCAAACCACGATAGCGGGTCTTCATGTAACCGAACGCCGCTTAAGGATGCGAAACGGGTGTTCGACCTTGGCTCGAATACTCGCCTTCAGGCGTTCGATTTGATCGTATATCGCGTCCAACGAATCACTCATATCCAGTTTCCTGCGCTTTGCCGGTCGCATTGCAACATGCCAACGAACCGCGCCTGCCTCACAGCGCTTTTCGATACCCTGATATCCGGCGTCCGCGTACACGTCCGTTTCTTTACCATGTAGCAACGCCTGGGCTACGTTGATGTCGTGAACGTTGGCCGCCGTTCCAATGACCGTATGGACCAGGCCCGACTCGGCGTCCACGCCGATATGCATCTTCATCCCGAAGTACCAGTTGCCACCTTTCTGGACTCGCCCCTGCATAACCGGACACGCGGTCACGCTTAGGTTAGTGAATTTGCTTGCTGGCGAAACTCGCGTGGCGAGCGGTATTTCAGAGCGCTGTGCGGATGCGATTCGTTGTAGTGGTCGAACGCGATGGCCAGGTTTTGCAGCGCCGTCCTGGCGTCAGGCTTGGGCATCCACGAGACATAATCGCGCTTCATCGTTTTGACGAAGCTCTCGGCCATCCCGTTGCTCTGCGGACTTCTGACGGGTGTCGTGACGGGCTTCAGGCCGATTGCCCGCGAGAACGTCAGCGTCTCATCGGCAATGTAGCAGGAACCGTTGTCACTAAGCCACTCGATTTCATTGTCGGTTCTCAGCGCTCCGTGGAAGCGGTTCTCGACGGCCTGAAGCATCACGTCACGCACCATGTCACCGGTGTAGCCGCCCGTGCTCGCCACCCAGCTCATGGCCTCGCGGTCGCAGCAGTCCAATGCAAAGACGACGCGCAATGGCGCACCATCGTCACAACGGAATTCGAAGCCGTCCGAGCACCAGCGCGCATTACTTCGCTCCACCGCGACCTTGCCGTCGTGCCGGCGTGCGGACTGGGCATGACAAGGCCGGCGCTCGAGTAGCAGGCCGTAGGTACGCATGACCCGATAAACCCGTTTTGCATTAACGCGAGGTTGGGCCTGCGCGTCCCGGCTTCGCCGCAGCAGCGCCCACACACGCCGGTAGCCGTAGGTGGGCAGCTCGGCAACCAGCCCCCGAAGCTCGGTGACCAGCGGCATGTCGTCCAGGGCTGGCGTCTTGCGCTGGTCGACCCACTTGGCGGGGCGCTTCGATTTGACCGCAAGATTAGAGCGCGACACACCCAGGACTTCACAGACCGTCTTCATCGGTCGTCCCCCGGCAGCAATGGTGAGCGCGCAATCAATTTTTTTGCCCGGCCGTACTCCACTGCTTCGCGGAGGATTTCCACTTCCATGGTCTTCTTGCCCAGCAGCCGCTGGAGTTCGCGAATCTGCTTCGTCGCTTCGACCAGGTCGGAGGCTGGCACCACCTGTTCGCCGGCACTCACGGCTGACAGGCTGCCATCCTGATACAGCTTGCGCCAGGCGAACACCTGGTTCGCATTCACCTGATGGCGACGGGCTACCCCGGAAACGCTCGCTCCGGGTTCGAAGGTCTCACGCACTATCGCGAGTTTCTCCTCGACAGAGCGGCGCCGGCGCTGTTCCGGCTGGGTCAGAACCTCAACGGGTTCTACATGGGAGCTAGGCTTAAACATAGGCGGAAGACTACCTTAAAGTTTAAGCGTTACCTCGTGTCCGGTTTTCGACGGGGCCGTTCCACTTTCTGCGTTGATTGCATTGCCGGATCACGTGTGCCGGAGCCATTTTTTGTCGAACTGGGTGCGGCAATCAGAGTGGCGTCGACTGCCGATCCAGTCTTGAGCATCAGGCCTTTCTCCGTCAGGATTTCATTGACCAGCGCCAGCATTTGCACTGCCAGTCCGTGCGTTTCCAGCAGATGGCGGAACCGGAGAATCGTGCTTTCATCCGGCAAGCGAACCATCCCGCCGTCGAGACCCGCGAACTCGCGATAAAGCGGCACGTCATAGAGTGCCTCTTCCATTGCAGGGTCTGACAGACCGAACCATTGCTGCATGAAATGAATCTGCAACATCGTCGCAATCGGGAACGGCGGCCGACCGGTTTTGCCCGTGGGATAGTGCGGCTCGATCAGCGCAATCAGCTTCAACCAGGGCACAACACGCCGCATCTCATCGAGAAATTCCCGTTTGCGCGTGCGCTTCGTTGACAGATCCAGACCAAGACCAAGTTGCGCCATCACACTGCTCCTCGCCTAATTCGCTCTGTTTCCAGGATAGCTCAGCAGCAACGCAATGCCAGGACTTTTGCAGACCTTCCTTAACTCAAACGCAAAGCTGTTAACCTCGACCGTTGTGACGAGCGGAGCGAGGAGATGGCCAGGCAAATCATCGACGACGAATTGTGGGCATTGATCGAACCACTTCTACCGCCAGCAAGGCCGAGACGCTTCCGGTATCCAGGGCGCAAGCCCGTGGCCAATCGGGCCGCGCTGACCGGGATACTGTTCGTGCTCAAAAGCGGCATTCGCTGGAGCGATCTGCCCGCCGAAATGGGTTGCGGATCGGGTATCAGTTGCTGGCGGCGCTTGCGCGACTGGCAACAGGCCGGCGTCTGGGATCGGCTCCACGAGATCCTGCTCGCAAAGTTGCGTGCCGCCGACCAGATCGACTTTTCTCGCGTCGTCATCGATTCCACTTCTGTTCGAGCGGTTGGGGCGGGCGAAAAACTGGACCGAACCCCACCGATCGTGCGCGACCCGGTTCCAAACATCACGTCGCCACCGACGCCAACGGTACGCCGCTCGCGGTCATCCTGACTGGCGCGAACCGCAACGACATCACGCAACTGCTTCCACTGGTCGATGCGATCCCGCCGGTTCGTGGCTTGCGCGGTCGACCACTTCGCAAACCGGCCCGAATCTATGCGGATCGCGCTTACGACCACGACAAGTATCGCCGGCCCTTGCACGCTGTCGGCATCCCCACATCGATCGCCCGGCGTGGCGAACCCCATGGCAGCGGTCTGGGTAAGGTCCGTTGGGTCGTCGAGCGAACCAATGCGTGGCTGCATGGATTTCGCCGCCTTCGTACTCGATATGAGCGTCGTGCCGACATCCATGAAGGGCTCCTTAAACTCGCCTGTTGCCTGATCTGCTGGCGAACACTTCAGCGCTCGGACGACTCTTTTTGAAACATTCTCTAAGTGCAACCAGGAACCAACTATTGCTTTAACGGCTGGCGCGGCCACGATTTCTTAAACTCACTTTGGCACGAATCCGCTCGCCTCATGCTTGCCACCATATCGATAGACCGAAATATCTCTCAATACTGTCCTTGTTGAAAGTGAGCCCGATTTGTTCCAGATAATAAGCGGCCTCCCGCATGATGCGACCGGTTGCGAGTAGTCGACGCCAGCCATTTTTCCTCAAACGCTCCCTGTATGTCGCAGCCACCCCCGCACATTCACGAGGAAAATGTTCTCGTAACCATACATCGGAAGCACCGGTCCGTGCTGCCAGCTCCGTGATTGTCAACATAGGATCAGATGAGACTAGCTTCTCGATTTCGCCCTTCGAAACGCCTTTCGTATGCGGTTTAATCGACCACCGCTCCTGCACGACATATGCCCCTCTAACTGTCGAAGCAATGGTGTCCTCATCATGCAACACATCCAGTACATCTGCGCCCGCGGAACTGCAGACAGCAAGTAGATGCTGCAGTCCAAACCGCGCGTCGGGTCTAAGTTAGACCCGCTCCGGCTAGTCAATCCCCTTCGAAGCAGCCGTTCAACGTTTCACATGAGTCGCGTGCGCGGCTTGTCCGCGACTCGCCGCTCGATGAAGCGATGAAGAAGAAATCGGATTGCCGTACGTGGAACCGGCGAGCGGCGTGGTGCCGCCTGTTCCCGGAGAGCGTTGCCTAGTTCAAGACAAGCCCTCCGCAGCCCATTATGAGATCGCGGAATTCTCAATCCGCTCCGTGGGATCTTCCCGATCAACGTACAAAGGCCGGTCTGGACGAACTCGGTAAACAGTGTGCGTGAGGAGCAACCGGTGAAGCTCGTTACGTACCTGCCAATCCGGCCGCTGAACTCATACGGTGCCAGTCGCAAGGCGAAGTTACTTCAGGTGAATGAGGACTGATCCCTCCGATATTTCCGGCGCGGCCGCGCCCGTGTTTCCGGCGTTTTTCGCGATCCAGTCCTTCGCCTTTTGCACGCTTTCATCAATGCCTGCCTTGTCCTGGCAAACAGTTACCGAGAATCCGCCATCGCCGCTGCGTGCGAGGGTGTAGCCGACAAAGCCTTTGACCGAACGCAGCAGTTCTTCGACGTCAGTCGCTCGTTTCTCCAGCAGATCGAATAATTCCTTTGCACCCTTTCCGGAATATGTCCTTATAACAGTTTGCATGATTGGATCCTCCTGTTTGATGGACCAACGAGACGAGCACGCCGCACAAAATAATGTGGAGGCTCGATCTGCTCTTTCCGACAGCGTGGAGTGCGTGCAACTAATTGAGAAGGCCGCCCAACTGATATCCGCGACCCTTACCTATCAGTGTAGTAACTGTGCCGTCGTAGTAAACGTGGGAAGCGATGCAAAATCTTGGTGCCTTCAGCCGACGCCCGCAAACGGCCGTTTACTGCACTATGCGCGCGGCCACACCCCGAACCTCGCAGGGCAGCGGTCGGCAGCCCTCGACTTGCTCCGCAGTGAAATTCGTTGGTGTCGGTGGCGCAAAAGATGTGCCTACGGGCGCTACTTGATCGGCAGACGCCGCCTGAAATGTATCGGGACGTGCGCAGTATCGAGCGCGTCGCACATCAACTCGAAGTCGGCATTGTCGGCATCAACGAAGGTGCACCCGCAAGCGAGGCTCGCTCACCCGAATCCCTTGGGGATTACCAGACCCGTGCCGATTGCAGTCGAATCGCATAGTCGAGATGCAAGATGAAAATCACGCGCGCTCTGACGAGCAGCGCCTTCAGTTCCGCGTTCTTCGCGGCGGGAAGCAGCGTGTTGTCCACCGCATGAACCAATTGCTGGTGATATGCGATCTCTTGATAGAGGTAGTCTCCGTCGAACGCATACCCATCGGCCGCATTCAACCTGGCGAGGTTGTCATCCCCTTCGTTCCGAAACGCCTCGCTCATCCTACTATTTTCGGGGTAGAGCATCAGCCTCTGCGTCAATTCGACGGCTGACTGATTCAAGGCCCTGTGTTCTGCGATCATTTGTCCAGCGAAATTCTGGATGCTTCTTCTCTGGCTTCGGCTTAGCGCGAGGTTGCCCGCCTCGATTTCGGCTCGATTCGCGACCATGAGGATGGCGGCGATTTGCTGGTCAGTGTGTTGCGCGTGTACGTCATACATGCGCAGCGACAATGCAGCGAGTAACACCAGCGCGGCGGCTTTGCGGCTCGGGATCATCTTTCGCCTCCGGTTCGAACCATTGAACGGACACGTCTGCTGCGGTACTGCATTGACCGGTTGAATCCGCCACCCGCTCCAGCCGTTCATCTTTCCCTGAAGCGGACGCTAACGGTCAACGACGGCCAGCGGGTGCAGGCCGTTGGCCGTCCGACTGAGCGGGGGCAAGCCCGCGACTCGGCGGCAATGCCAGGACACTGACCACCTCAAAAGAGCACAGTGTCTCGGGTTCACTCGCCGTGAAAGCAACATAACCCTCCGGATGTCACTTACTTTTCAGTCCGTCTCGCCAGGCGATCGCTTCGAGTTCGACCCGGACTGCGTCCTCGACGGCAACTACGGGGTGCGCCCGAAATTCAAATGCCGGGAATGTCGAGCAAACTTTGTGAACCGCCAATGGATCGTCGCAGTCAACCAACATGTGCCCACCCCACTCTCCCACGCGCACCACGAAAAACTCGATCTTGAAGTTGTCTGGCGCCTTCCACTGACTAAATACATCAAGGATTCGCTTCTGGGCATTCTCGTACTCTACAGGCGAACCTTGCGTGCGTTCGAACCAGCTAATTACGTACTTCATTGCCATCCTCCTTTAGAACATTGATGTCGACAGAACGCTTGCCGTATGGACGGCCTAGCGAATCAGCAGCGACAACTGGAGCAGCGGCGACGAATGCCCATTGCCTTTTGCCCTTCTTATGCACCGCTTGAAAGCGGCCAATGAGGGTCGTTTTACGTGTTCAGAACCGGACGCCAACGACGATGGCTAGCGACGGCGGCCCCGAACCGTGACGGCGTTGGTGATCGCCATGATTCCAGCTTAGCTCATCGCCAAAGACACTCGATGGAAATGTAACTGCGAGCGGCAGTTAATGGCTGGAGTCGCCTCAGCCGGATCTTGAGGCGTGGGCCGCGCCTCTTAGCGATCTAGCGCTTCTGTCTGAGCAAGTCAAATTGGCGCTGTTGTCTCAGCGAATTCAGTTAGCGCTGCTGCCTCAGCAAATCCATGTCGCGCTGTTGTTTCAGTAATTGGAGTTGTTCGTTCTGGAGTTCGATCTGTTGCTTCTGCGCTTCCAATTGTCCTCTATAGGCCACCATGCTTTGGTCAGCCAGCGCTTCCTGCGGGTAAGTCTGCGCGTAGGCGAGGGAACAGCCAGCCGCCAATGTCGCAGCAACGATAAGTGCTTTCATGATGCCCCTCGCACGGATGCTCCTTTGAAATATCTTAGGCCGGAAAGGCCGGGCATCGGCGGGACCGACGTGGCTATCGGCGTCGTGCCTGGATCGGTGATTGCGTATGTTGAGCGAGCGGCGTGCTTTTCGCAGTGGCAACGAGAGGCCGGGATCGGACCCGTACCAGCCGTTCGGATTGACGGGACGTCAACGGCTGCTTCCCGAGGTACTACAGTCATTCCTTCCCTGTGCTCATTGGTGGCGCGCAGGGTCTTCGCTGAGCAACTCGAACGGTCGCACGGGACTGTTCGCATGCGTGGCGGAACTAACACACTCCGCGGCCCGCATTGCGCCCGATCGAGGCAATGACTGATCACTGAACTGCGATCCAACCACTCGTGCCGTAGCTGCAGAAGGATTCGCAACTTCCGCCGTCGCACTCCCGCGGACCGGTGATCAATCGCGTTTCGATTCATGCAAGGCGCGGCACAACTCGCGCGTGCAACCACGAAAGCATGCGTGTGGTTGTCCGCGCGAATCGTGTTTAATGCTCGACTGCCTGCACCGACAGGATGCCCGTCTGCCCATAAAACTCCCGCAGCACGAACGCTTCAATCCATCCGAAGTGCCAATCCACCTAAGCGAAGGAGACCATCATGAGCAATGCAGCAACGACGCTCGAAGTCCGCATGACGATCGAGGACCATATCGCGATCATCTCGGTCGACAACACGGCCAAGAAGAACGCCTTCACCCCGGAGATGATGCAGCAGCTCTCGCAGCGGCTGACCGAGTTCGACGACGACAACAACCTGTGGGTGGCAGTTCTCGACCCCGTCGGCGAACACACCACTGCCGGCCTCGACATGCCTAAGTTCTTCGGCCCGACCGCCACGGCAAAGCCGATCCCCGACGACCAGGTCGATCCCTTCGGTCTGGGCAAACGCTGCCGCGAGCCGGTGATCTCGGTGGTCCATGGTATTACCTATACGATCGGCCTCGAGCAGATGCTGGCCTCGGACATCGTGATTGCAGTCGACACCGCTCGCTTCTGCCAGATGGAATCGAAACGCGGCATCGCACCGCTGGGTGGCGCGCACTACCGTTACCTCACCCGCACGGGCTGGGGCAATGCGATGTATCACCTGTTCCTGTGTGACGAATTCTCCGCCGCGGAGGCATACCGCTGCGGCTTCGTCCAGGAAGTGCATCCATACGGGCGGCACCGCGAGCGCGCGATGGAGATCGCCCGGGCGATCTGCAAGGTCGCGCCGATCGGCCTGCGTGCGACCAAGGCGGCGGCTCTGACCTATATCGAACACGGCGAGCAGGCAGCGATTGCCGTCATCCCGAAGATTCAAGAGGAGGTCTTCGCGTCGGAGGACTTCAGGGAAGGGATCCAGTCCTTTGTTGAGCGTCGCGAGGCCCGCTTCACGGGGCGTTGATCCTACTGGTTCAAACGTGAATTGCCACTGGATTCGGTCCTGCGGCATCACATGGAAACTGGCGCGGCTCAATGGCATTGCCGGCCGAGTTCTGACGGGTATCCCTGGGTACCACTATCCATCCATTCAAAAGAGATTCGCAATGAAGACGCAGATCACGGAGTTGTTCGGCATCGAGCATCCCATCATCCAAGGCGGCATGCACTACGTGGGATTCGCGGAACTGGCGGCAGCGGTGTCCAATGCGGGCGGCCTGGGCATCATTACGGCGCTGACACAGCCCAGCCCGGAGGCGCTGACGGGCGAGATCCGGCACTGCCGGAACATGACCGACAAGCCGTTCGGCGTCAACCTGACTTTCCTTCCGGCACGCAATCCGCCGGATTATCTGGGCTACGTGCGCGCGATCATCGATGGCGGCGTGAAAATCGTCGAGACCGCTGGGAACAATCCGCAGAAGTGGCTGCCCATGCTGCAGGAAGCCGGCATCAAGGTGATTCACAAATGCACATCGGTGCGGCATGCACTGAAGGCCGAGAGCATCGGCTGCGATGCGGTCAGCGTGGACGGCTTTGAATGCGGGGGCCATCCCGGCGAGGACGATGTCCCCAACTTCATCCTGCTGCCCCGTGCCGCGGACGAGCTCAGGGTACCGTTCGTCGCCTCGGGCGGCATGGCCGATGGTCGCTCGCTTGTGGCGGCACTTGCCATGGGCGCGGGCGGTATCAACATGGGCACGCGCTTCGTGGCGACCCACGAAGCGCCGGTCCACCAGAAGGTCAAGCAGGCCATCGTCGCGGCAACGGAACTGGATACGCGGCTCGTAATGCGCCTGCTGCGCAATACCGAACGCGTGCTGAACAACGCTGGGGTCGAGCGCCTGCTGGAAAAGGAAAGGCGACTCGGCGCCGACATCGCCTTCTCGAACATTGCGGACGAGGTAGGTGGCGTCTATACGCGTGTCATGAGGGATGGCGACCTGGACGCCGGCGCCTGGTCATGCGGCATGGTTGCCGGACTCATTCATGACATCCCCAAGGTCGGAGAGCTGGTCGAACGAATCATGTACCAGGCCGAAGAGATTGTTGCGAAGCGGCTTCACGGGATGCTGTCGCAGGCATGAACATTGGTGATACCAACAAGGAAAGAGACAATGTGCGGAGATCGGCTTTGTGCCTGGTGCCCCGAGCGCCTTGTCTAGTTGGACCCGCAGCCCTGCGCGCACCCCGGATTGTGACCATCGGTGGCGACACCCTGGAGCACGCTTACTAGAGTTCGATAACGTGCAATAGCCCGCGATCGAGGGGTGCATCCGTTCATTGAGGAAGTCCTCAACCTGCCGCCTTTTCAAAAGCGCGTCCACCGAATCACTCAGATCCAGTTTCCTGCGCTTTGCCGGTCGCATTGCAACATGCCAACGAACCGCGTCAGCCTCACAACGCTTTTCGATGCCCTGATATCCGGCGTCCGCGTACACATCCGTTTCTTTACCATGAAGCAACGCCAGGGCTACGTTGATGTCGTGAACATTGGCCGCCGTTCCAATGACGGGCGTTGCCGCAAGCGCTTCATCCAGCGCATCTTCAAACCGGATGCCCTCCGGCGTCGCGCGATTCGCGGTAGCCCGTGAGAAACGCGGGATCGACGAACGCACTCGAGCCCCCCGCGCCGGGCGCAAAACGACTGCCTTCCTCGTTCGTCCACGCGACGACCTCGACGGAACGCCGTGTCGCGATGCCCGCTCGATCCAGCGCGCGAAGCCGCCTCGTCGAGCAGCGCGCGCCGCGCTTCGCCATCGATCGGTGTCAGCGCTTCTCGAGACACGCGCCATCGGTGCGGCGTCCGAACGCGGCCAGTCGTTCGATAGACGCATCACGGCTATCGCCGTCGAGCAAGCTGACGATTCGGGCGGCTATCGGCTGATCGCTCGTGCACGGATCGAACACTTCCTATCTTTGCAATCGTCTCTTTGCAGTGGCTTTCCAACGGAATGAACGTCGTTCAAGAGACTTGCACGAAGCGATTAATGTGCCATTGAATTCATGCCTCGCTCCGCACAGTTTCATCGCAACATGCACCGATTTCGCACGGCGACGTGCACTGCAGAGTCGCAGCAGCACCAAGGTTGCGCACCAACGCATCCCATGCGAGTCCACCGAGAAAAAACTTTTTTGACGAGGACAGCTTCCGATTTTTGATTGTGCATTATGCATTGCAGCAACTACTTCACCAGTACGAGACCTTGCGAGGAACGACATGAAGGGATCGAACGCAACGGCAGTCGACACGTTCGCGGAACCGCTGCGCGTGAGGCAGCTCACTCACGGGTTTCAATCGCCCGATCGCTCGACCGTGACCATCTTCGACCGGCTCGACTTCTCCGTGGGACATGGCGAGATCGTGTCCATCGTCGGACGAAGCGGCGCGGGCAAGAGCACCCTCTTCAATCTCATCTCAGGCCTGCTCACGCCGCAGTCAGGCGAGATATCGGTCGGCAGACGCGCAGATGGGGAAGCGGGCCGCATCGCTTATATGTTGCAGAAGGACCTGATGATGCCGTGGCGCACGGTGCTGCAAAATGCGCTGCTCGGCATTGAGTTGTATCGCAAGGTCCGGGCCGATGATGTCGCCCGTGCGCGGCAGATGCTCGCGCGCTACGGGCTCGGCGCGGTCGCCGATGCCTATCCGCATTCGCTCTCAGGCGGCATGAGACAGCGCGTTGCGCTCACGCGCACACTGCTCGTCGATCCGACGCTCGTGCTGCTCGACGAACCCTTCTCCGCGCTCGACTACGAAACGCGTCTCGCACTCGAGGACGACATCATCGCGCTGCGTGCGCAAAGCGGCACGAGTGTCGTGCTCGTCACGCACGACATCGAAGAAGCCATCGCGATGAGCGATCGCGTGATCCTGCTTGGCGGGCGTCCCGCACGCATCGAAGACCAGATCGACATCGAACTGACGACGCACGGACCGCGCAATGCCGTCTCCGCGCGCGAGGCGCCCGAGTTCCGCGGCTATCACGCGCGCGTCTGGAACGGTTTGCGCGGACACGTCACCTCGCGCGACGCAGATGAAGTCGCTCCATCGAGCATCCTTGCAGGAGCCGTCCATGACTGAAGCCGTTCTGTCCACCAACGTCACGCAAAGGAAAGCCGTACGCCGTACGCGCCGCAAGCTCGGCACGACGGGCGCCGTCTTCGGTATCGTCGTTGCGCTGGTCGTTGCCTGGCAACTTGCCGTTAGCGCGGGCTGGATCAACGGCAAGCTGCTCGGCTCGCCGTCCGGCATCTATGAGGCCGCGGTCATCGGGCTGACACAGGGCACGCTCGTGTCCGACACCTGGGTCACGCTCTATGAAACGCTGGCGGGTCTCGCCATCGGCAGCGGCCTCGGGATCGGTCTCGGCCTGCTGCTGTGGTTCCTGCCGACAGTCTCGGGTGTCGCCGAAGGATTGTCCGTCATCCTCAACAGTATTCCGAAGATTGCGCTCGGACCGCTCATCGTGATCTGGTTCGGTTCCGACGCCTCGTCGAAGATATGGCTCGCCGGCATCTCCACATTCGCCGTCGCGATGATCTCGTCCTGCGCCGCCGCGCGTGAAGTCGACAAGGACCTGCTCAATCTCTTCCATTCGTTCAAGGCGAAGCCGTCGATGATCTTCACCAAGCTCATCGTTCCGAGCGCGCTGCCGTGGATCTTCTCGACGCTGCGCGTGAACATCGGCTTCGCGTTGATCGGCGCGGTCGTCGGCGAATACATTGCATCGCAGTCGGGGCTCGGTCACGCGGTGTTCGTCGCGGGCTCGCTCTTCGATCTTAATACCGTCTGGCTCGGCATCATCGTGCTGACCTTGATGGCCTCGGTTCTCAGCTGGATCGTTCAACTCGCGGAAGCGAAGATCATTTCCTGGAAGAAAAAATGAAGAAGACACACGCTCTACTCAATAGTATCGCGGCCGCATGTCTGGTCGCGTCTGGAATCGGCGCGACGAGCGCTCAGGCCGCCGAGCCGGTGGTCGTCTATCAGGCATTTCAGTCGATCCAGTACCTGCCGCTCTATGTGGCTATCGACAAAGGCATCTTCGAGAAGAACGGCCTTGCCGTGCAGAAGGTCACTGCGGGCAGCGGTGCGGCGGGCGTTGCAGCGGTGATCGGCGGTCATGCGGACTTCTCGCTGCAAGACCCGATGACCGCCATGCTCGCCAACCTCAAGGGCGCATCGCTCGTGAACGTGGCCAACGTGGTCGCCGGCGTGCCGGTGTGGGTGATCGCGCCGAAGGATTCGACGGTCAAGGGCGTCGGCGATCTCGCAGGCAAAAGCGTCTCGACCGCACTGCCGCCGTCGACGAGCACGTATCTGCTGCAACGGCTCATCAGCGAACAGAAGCTCGCGGACGTGAAGATGAACACCGTGCAGATCGGCACCGAACTCGCGCCGGTGATGGCAGGGCGCTCGGAAGCCGCCGCGCTCTATATGCCGCAAGCGGAAACGGGGCTCGCGCAGGGCTATCGCATCGTGTATGCGTTCCCGAAGGCGTATCCGGGCGGCTATGCGTTCTCGACCATCGACACGCTCTCTGTCACCGTCAAGAGCAAGCCTAAGATGGTAGCCGCGTTCGTCAAGTCGATCGGTGAAGCCGAGGCTCTGATTCAGCAATCGCACGACACGGCCAAGAGCGTCGCGCGCGCCGAATTCCCATCGCTCGATCCGAAGATCGTCGATTCGGCGGTGCAGCGTCTCATCGATCAGAAGATCTATGCGGCCACGCCCGATATTTCCGAGCAGGCCTTCCGCAATGCGCTCGATCTGCAGGAGTCGATCGGCAACATCAAACCCGGCGCAATCACTTATGCCAATGGCGTCGACAACACGTTCGCCGCAGCCGCGAGCAAGTAACGATGAATCGATCAGATCAATCATTGCTCACGACACTGCTCGCTAATCGTCACGACGAAGCCGCCGCGCGCGCGACGCTGCTGGACGCGCAGGCCCGCGCCGATGCGCTGGAGCCGTGGCTTCGGGCCTTCGTGCATCGGCCGGATGCGTACGCCGTGCGCGGCGCCGTGGCGCGTGCGCTCGTGGGCGTGCCCATCGGAGTCAAGGATCTCGCCGATACCGCCGACATGCCCACGGGCTACGGCTCGCCGGCTTACGACGGGCATCGGCCCGGGCGCGACGCGCGCATCGTGTCGATGATCCGCGCGCTCGGCGGGACGGTCTTCGGCAAGACCGCGACGACCGAATTCGCCTGGCGCGGACCGGCTGCGACCGTCAACCCGTGGAACCGTGCGCACACGCCGGGCGGCTCGTCGAGCGGATCGGCGGCGGCCGTCGCAGCGGGCATCGTGCCGCTCGCCATCGGCACGCAGACGGTCGGATCGATCATTCGCCCGGCCGCGTATTGCGGCATCGTCGGCTACAAGCCGTCGTATCGCGCGGTGCCGAGCGAAGGCGTGCATCCGCTGGCTGCGTCGCTCGATCACGTCGGATTCTTCGGGCGATCCGTCGAAGATGTCGCCGTCGCGCATGCGTTGTTCGTCGAAGGCGCTCCTCAGGCGGTCGAAAGCGAAGCGGCGTGGCGCGATCACTTTCCGCGCGACACTTCCGCGCTCACGCTCGGCGTCGTTCGCACGCCGTTCTGGGACGAACTCATCGCGCCGCATCAACACGCCAACTTCGATGCGTCGCTGCGGACGCTGAGCCAAGGCGGCGCGCGCATCGTCGAGTTGGACTACGGCGCGGACCTGCCGCAAATGCGCGAAGCGACACTGACGATTCTCGCGGTCGAGGCGTATCGCGCCGTCGGCGATGTAGCCGCACGCGCGCCCGCGCTGATGAGCGAACACATGCGCGAACTGTTGTCCGAAGGCCAGGCGATGCCGCTCGAGCGCTATCAGCAAGCCTTGCTGTTGCAGGCGCACGTGCGCTCGCAGTCTGCCGCGCTGCTGCAAGGCTGTGACGCGCTCGTGACCTTGCCCGCCAGCGGTGAAGCACCCCACGGACACGCCGATACGGGCGACGCCCGTTTCTGCGCACCCTGGAGCCTGATGGGGGCGCCCGCCGTCAATGTGCCTTCCGGCTGGAGCGATGCAAATCTGCCGCTCGGCTTCCAGATCGTCGGCGCTTTCGGCGATGATGCGAAGCTGCTGCGGGTTGCCGCACGCATCGAAAGCATGCTGAAGTTCGAAAGACGCGCCGTCACCATTTGATCGACGAAATGCGCAACATACGATAACGACCGCTCACGGAGACGAACATGAGCCAGCCCTTTCGTACGATTCAGCAATACGTGCTCGGCACGTTGCGCGCCGAGATTCTCAACGGCGTGTATCCACCGAACACGCGGCTGCGGCAGGAAGAGATCGCCAAACGCCTCAGCGTCAGTACGACGCCGGTGCGCGAAGCGTTCCGCGACCTGCGCGCGGAAGGGCTGGTCTCGATCGATCCCAACAAGGGTGTCGTCACACGCGCGCTCACGGCCGCGGACGTCAGCGAAATCTACGAACTGCGCATGGTGCTCGAGCCGATGCTGTCCCAACGCGCCTGCACGCATGCCACCGATGGCGACCTCGCCTCCGCCGAAAAGGTGCATGATGAAATGTGCGCGACATTGTCGTCCGAGAGGTGGGCCATCCTCAATGAGGAGTTCCACAAACATCTGATGGCGAGCGCCGCCGGCACGCGTCTCTCTGAGCTCGTCGAAGGGCTGTCGCTGGTCGCGCGGCCTTACGTGTCCCTCTCGATGCACGTCAAGAGCGATATCCTCGACAGCAACAACCGCGAGCATGCCGATCTCCTCGACGCCTACCGCGCCCGCGATATGCGCGCCGTGCATGAGCAGACGTACGCGCATCTCGAGAACACGCGCGATGCGATCATCGCCTGTGTCGAGCAGGCCTTGCCTTCGCCAGCGGCGGCTTGAGCTCTTATCCGATTCCTCCTTGATGCCCATGACGCACGACTCTCTCGTCTCTCTCTCCGCCGTCGATGCGCGCCGACTGATCGGCGATCGCAGTGTCTCGCCAGTCGAACTGCTTGACGCGTGCATCGCGCGCATCGAAGCGATTAACCCTGCCGTCAACGCGATGGCGGCGACGTGTTTCGAACGTGCGCGCGACGAAGCGCGTCGCGCGGAAGCGGCGGTGATCCGTGGCGAGCCGCTCGGCTTGCTGCATGGCGTGCCCATCGGCGTGAAAGATCTCGAAGAGACCGCCGGCGTACTCACGACGTATGGCTCGAAGCTCTTCCGCGCAAACGTTCCGGACGAGGACAACGGGATGGTCGCACGCATTCGGGCGGCGGGCGCCATCGTGACAACCAAGACCAACACGCCCGAAATGGGCGCAGGTGCGAACACCCGCAACGACGTCTGGGGCGCGACGGGCAACCCCTTTGCGCCGCTGCTGAACGCGGGGGGGTCGTCGGGCGGATCGGCCGCAGCGCTCGCAACCGGCATGCTCCCGCTCTGCACCGGCTCGGACACGGGCGGATCGCTGCGCATTCCAGCCGCGGTCTGCGGGATTGTGGGAATGCGGCCATCGCCGGGACTCGTGCCGGGCGACCGGCGCGAACTCGGGTGGGCACCGATTACCGTGAGTGGCCCGATGGCACGTACCGTCGCCGATGTGCGGTTGCTGCTTGCCGCGCAGGCTGGCTTCGACGCGCGCGATCCGCTAGCTTACGACGTCGATTCGGCCGCGCTTGCACAGCGCCGTCCGATCGATGCGTCGGGGCTGCGCATCGGCTTTACCGATGACTTCGGGGTATGCGCGCTCGACGACGCATCCCGCGCGACGTTCCGCGCGAAGGTCGACAAGATCGCACGGCTCGTGGCGGTGTGCGAACCGGTATGCATCGACATGAGCGGCATCGACCGATGCTTCGACGTAGTGCGCGCGCAGAACTTCGTTGCGCAGTTCGCGGAAATCTATGAGCGCGACCCGTCGCAGCTTGGACCCAATACGCGCGCGAACTTCGAGCTGGGCGCATCGATGACGCTCGGCGACGCCGTTTGGGCGCACAAGATGCAAACGACGCTGTATCGACGCTTCCAGTCGCTCGTGCAGCACTATGACGTGATCGTTTCGCCGACGGTGTCCGTCACGCCATTTCCGTGGTCCCAATGGCATCTCGAAGCGATCAATGGCAAGCCGCTCGATACGTACTATCGCTGGCTGGGACTGACTTACCTCGTTTCACTGATGACCAATCCGGCGTTGTCGCTGCCGTGCGGGGTCGATCATGCCGGCATGCCGTTTGGTGTGCAGTTGGTCGGCCCAGCGCGTAGAGATGGGCGGTTGCTGGACATTTCGGAGGCGCTCGAAGCGGCATTTGCTACGGACGACGCGCTGCGGCGACCTGCGCCGGATCTTAAAGCACTGTCCGAGCCGGTCCTTGAGCTGCGGTCTATCGTGTCGTCCCCGCCGATCTTATCGAATCGTTCGAGGATGGCCTGGTAAGGTGCAAGGTGCCCGCTCCGGGAAGACACACGCCGTGCCATTCATCTTCCGCGGGCTACCGCGCGCCGTATCGCTGATCTCCTTCCGGATCACTACCCAAGCCGTGACACAGCGCTCAATCGGTGGCTCTTTCTTCGAACATCGGCAGAGCGATCAGGCTGATTAGCCCACACACGCCCATATACCAGACTGGGGCATAGGCATTTTTTGTCGCGCTGATAAGCCATGTCACAACGAAGGGGGCAAAGCCGCCGAAAAGGGTGACTCCAAGGCTGTAGATGATGCCCAATGACCGCCCACGGATTTCTCGTGGAAACCTCTCGAGCAGGAGCAGAAACCCGCCGGGACTGGCCAGTACTTTGAGGGCCATGATGAGCGCCACGCCCGGAAGGATCGTAACCATGGCTGGTACCCGAAGTATTATCGCAAACACCGGGTAAAGCACCAGAACGCTAGCCACGCCGGTGATATAAAGCATCGGCTTGCGTCGTTTCAATCTATCCGTAAGCCTGCCGCATATTGGTGACGCCACCATCAGCATCAGACCGGCGACCCCGCTCGGCAGGAATGCTGTCGCCGCTGACAGATGAACGACGTTTGTCAGATACGATGGCAAATAGAAAACAATGATATACATCGACGACGTACCGCCAAGCATCAGCAACGTGCCAAGGACGATATGGCGCACATCGTATTGCGGTTCCATGCAAGCGCGACTACCCATGGGCGGCGTTGCGTGGTGCGTTTCGTTCAGGTTCTGACGGATATATAGGCCAATCGGACCGATCAGCAGGCCCAACAGGAATGGCACGCGCCAACCCCAGCTTTCGAGGGCGGCTGACGACAACGTATGCGTCAATTGCAGTGCGCAAAATGCACCCGCAAGCGCGGAGGCGCCCTGACTCGCCATCTGCCAACTGACCAGATAGCCGCGCGTGCCCGGCGCGGCCGATTCCATCAGGAATGTCGTTGAAGCCCCGACCTCGCCACCCGCCGAAAAACCCGGCGGTTTCAAGAGTGAAGCGCAACAGCGGGTTTAATGTTTAGAGCCTTGAGGTTGACTTGCTGAGGCAAGGGTCGCGGCGAAGACCTCGAATGGCGAATGGAAGGCATGAGTCGCGCGAGGTCGGCTGTTCAGACTGTCGGCGATAGCGTCAAGTTCGTCCTGACTGTAGACCGAAAGATCTGTGCTTTTGGGCAGATACTGGCGCAGTAGCCCGTTGGTGTTTTCGCAAGTGCCGCGTTGCCAGGGACTGTGGGGGTCGCAGAAGTACACTTTCACGCCGGTTGCGGCGGTGAGCTCTTTATGGCGCGACATTTCTTTGCCCTGGTCGTAGGTGAAGCTCTGCCGTAATGGCGCGACAATCGAATTGAGTTTGGCGGAGAAGCCCGCCAGCGCTGAAGCGGCGGTGGCGTCTTCCATCTTGGCAAGCAGCACCAGCCGGCTGGTCCGTTCGACCAGCACGCCTACCGAGGACTGGTTGCCGGCACCCTTGATGAAGTCGCCTTCCCAGTGCCCAGGCAGCAGTCGGTCTTCGATTTCGGGCGGCCGCACATGAATACTGACCATGTCAGGAATCTGTCCGCGCCGGTCTGTGCCCGTGTACGCGGCATGCGCGTGCTGTGGCCATGGCGCAAGCACGCAATGAGCTGACGGCGCAGTTCGCCGCGCGGCTGGGCATAGATGGCCGTGTAGATGGTTTCGTGCGAAACCTGCTGGGTCGGGTCGGTCGGATACATACGCTTGAGTGTGCCCGATATCTGCTGGGGTGACCATTTCCACTCGAGCAGGGTGAGAACGATACGCCAGCAGACGCTTTGCAGGCAAAGCTTTGTGGGATGGCGACCCGCGCTGCGGCGTGCGGCACTGAGTGCTTCAGCCGACACGGACGCGTAGCCAGCGGGAGAGCTGTTTCGCGTCAGTTCCCGGCTAACGGTGGCCGGCGAGCGCCCGAGTATCCGGGCCATGGCCCGGATACTCGAACCCTGCAGATGCAGGCTTGCAATGGTCAGACGCTCTTCAGGTTGAAGTTGCTGGTACTGAGTTCTTTCGTGCATCGCAACACCTTATACGAGATAGGTGTTGCACTTCAGATTTGAGGCCGCTCCCTGAATGAGCCGACCGGCCAGAATCAGAAGCGGCGCAGCGAGACCGATCTGCGCATAGGTCGGCGTCAGGCCGATGATTGCAGTGCCTAGCGCCATCAACAGGATCGTCAGGGTCATCGCGGCTTTGCGGCCCCGGCGATCCGCGTAGGCACCGATCACGATGCCGCCGATTGGACGGATCACGAAACCGACACCGAAGGTCGCGAACGACAGCAAAAGCGGACCGTGCACCCCTTCGACCGGGAAAAAGAGCTTGCCGATAAGCGCAGCAAAAAAGCTGTAGACCGTGAAGTCGAAAAATTCGAGGGCATTGCCGAGCGCCGTCGCGAGAATGATCCTTCGTGAAGACTGATCGACGCGAACGGCGGATGACGGGTCGCGCAATTGCGCGCCGGGAGTACTGATTGTCTTCATGGATCCCTTCAGACGCTGTGGGGCAGAGTGCACAGCGCCGGCATCTGGTCGCACTGACCTGTGCCGGCTTGCTGTGCTCAGGCTCAGAACTTGTGATACATACCGAGGGACGCGGTCATCGGCGTGGTGCCTTGCTCAGGCGATGCCGAGTTCGGTTGTGTCGGCAATGACGTACCGTTTAGCAACACGGACGAGATGCCGTAGTTCCGGATAAAGCCGGCTCGGGCATAGAGGCCAGTACGCTTCGACAGCGTGTAGTCATAGCCGAGCATTGCACCTAGCGCCGAATCTTGAGCCAGTCGCCCTGCGCTGTCCCGAACACCCGACGTATCGCGATAGACGACCGACGCGCGCAGCACATTGCGTCCGTACGGCAGCGTCGCGCCCAACATGTACGAGCGCGCGATGCCATTGCCCGCGAGTCGAGGCGCCACCTGGGCAAATCCAGCCGAAAGAACATAACTGCCCACGTCGTAGATTGCTGCGACGCCATAGGCATCGTTGCGCACGGTCTGCGTTCCTGAGGACGTGGCAACCGGCGAGCTCCAGACCTGGTTATAGTCAGCCGCTACGTACAGCGAACCGTTCGTCCACGAGGCAACGACCCCCTGATTAGACGCATACGGCGAAACACCCTGGGTACCGTTGAACGCATAGAGGAACGTCGCACCCAGCCCCCCAACGCGTGGCGTGGTCCAGGTCACCGCGTTGCTGACCCGAACCAGCACCTGGCTCGACCCTGGACCGAGGTCGGCATTGTAGCCGACACCCTTACTGGTCTGCACGACGCCACCGGCCAGCCACGTGACAACCGAGTTGGTGACGACCTCTCCGAACGGATCGGCCACATCGGGAAGAGACGCGGTGGTCTGGCGGCCCAACCGCACCACGCCCCAGGTCTTTGAATTCAGGCCGACCCATGCCTCGCGATCGAACAGGGTCTGGCTCGTCTGCAGGCTGCCGTTGTTGGCCTCGAATCCGTTCTCCAGGTTGAATTCGGCCTTCAGTCCGCCTCCCAGATCCTCCCGCCCAAACAGGCCGAATTGTGACGTATGCGTGCCGCCGCTTTGCATTTGCCAGAGCTTTTTTGCGCCGACGCTCTGGTAATTGATGCTCATGTCGACCACGCCATATAGCGCGATCCCGTTGCTGGAGAGTTGGCTGTTGTATTGCGGCAAGGTGAACTGAGACTGAATGAACGAGTCCGGATACGCAGCGTGAGAGAACAAGGCTATCCCCGCAACGAAGACACTCTTCTTATTTTTCATCGAGATCGCGAAATGATTAGTAGATAGGTGCTGTCGTCACGCAGCCAGATACTGCTCGACTAAGCGGGCCCAATAGCTGGCGCCGATCGGCAGGGCTTCGTCGTTGAAGTCATAGCCCGGGTTGTGAAGCATGCAACTGCCGTGGCCTTGCGCGCCGTTGCCCAGCGCGACGTAGCAGCCGGGCACTCTCTCGAGCATCCAGGAGAAGTCCTCCCCGCCCATCCTCCCAGGCGGCGCCGGGAAAATATTCTCAGCACCGACCACCGCGATAGCCGCTTCACGTGCCAATGCCGTCTCTTGCGGCGTATTCACGAGTACGCGAGAAATTGGTTTGTAGTCGATCTCCGCGGTGACGCCCAGGCTGCGAGCCTGGAATTCGACGATCTCGCGCAGACGGGATTCAATCAGCGCCTGCACCTCCTTGTTGCGCGCGCGCACGGTTACGAGGATTCTGGCCGTCGACGGCACGACGTTATGAGCCGTACCGGCCAAAATCGCGCCTACGGTTACGACCGCCGCGTCCGCCGTCGAAATGTTGCGTGAAACGATGGTCTGAAGCGCCATCACGATGCTGGCGGCTGCAACCACAGGATCCCGTCCGAAGTGGGGCATGGCCCCGTGGCAGCCCTTACCCGTCAGCACGATCGTCACCGTGTCGGAGGAGGCAGCCACCGCGCCGCTTTGCACGACAAACTGCCCGACCGGCAGTCCCGGCGCGTTGTGGAGAGCAAATATCGCGTCGCACGGGAACCGTTCGAAGAGGCCGTCCTCGAGCATGCGCACCGCCCCACCCAGACCTTCTTCAGCGGGCTGAAAAATCAGGTTCAAGGTGCCGTTGAAGCGCCGGGTTCGTGCCAGATAGTGAGCGGCGGCGAGCAGGATTGCGGTGTGACCGTCGTGACCACATGCATGCATCTTCCCGTGCGTCTTGCTCGCATAAGGCAGGCCGGTGTCCTCAAGGATGGGCAGCGCGTCCATGTCGGCGCGGATGCCAATCTTGCGCGAGCCATCGCCGACCTTCAGGCGTCCGACCAGGCCAGTGCCGCCCACGCCTTCAGTCACCTCGTAACCCCACGCTTGCAGTTTCTGCGCAACCAGCCGGCTTGTCTCGAGTTCTTCGAAACCCACTTCTGGATGGGAATGAATGCGCCGACGCAACTCGACAAATTCCGCCGCATGTTCGCGAATCTCGGGATAAATATCTACAGTCTGGGACAACGCTACCTCCTCAAATAGGTCGAATAACCGTCCGGCAACAATTGCACCGCGATCGAAGGGAAGTCTATGGCGGCAGGGGTAAACAAAAAACTGATAAACTTTCATGTCTATAACCATTGGTTATGGCTTTCCGCCTGGAAATAGAGATCGATGAAACTCCATCAACTTCGTGCGTTAGTCGCGGTCGCGGATCAGGGCAGCATCGCCGGCGCAGCCCGTTCGCTATTCGTCAGCCAGCCGGCAGTCACCAAGGCAATCCGCGAACTCGAGTCGGATATCGGGATCACCTTGCTTGGCCGCAGCGTTACCGGTGTGACGTTGACGTCCACCGGTGAATCGCTAGTGCGACGCGCGCGGCTAATCGTCGGCGAGCTGGAGCGCGCCGAGGAGCAGATGGCGATCGAAAAGGGCGCGCTGGAAGGGAAAATCACGGTCGGGGTGACGCCCATCACTGCGCTCACCCTGCTGCCGGGCGCCTATGAGCGGTTTCGAAGGGATATGCCCCAGATCAGAGTCACATTCCTAGAGCAGACGACCACGAGGTTGCTCGACAACCTGCGCCAAGGGACGCTCGATTTTGCGTTGGGCACGTCAGCTGAGGTCCTCTCTGATTCCGCTATGCAGGTTACTGACCTCGCGGTGTATCCCCTGGCGTTTGCGGTAAGGCAAAATGGTCTGCTGGCTCAAGCAACCTCGCTGGCAGATCTTTGTGACGCCGAGTGGCTGCACTCCGATACCACCGGCGCGTACCCAATTTACGTTGCCGAGTTGTTTCGCCGGCACGGCTTGCCGCCGCCGCAACGAATGACACTCTGCACGTCGCAGGCGCTTCTTTATAGTCTCGCGATAACGTTCGACGCAGTCATCGCGTGGTCATTGCACGCGATCGGCGCTGTCAACGTGCGAGGCCAGTTCCGCAGGCTCGACTTCGTTGAAACGACACGCGATCTGAAGCTGCAGTTGATGCAGCGCGCTGGTGCGATCCAGACGCGACCCTCCGAATATTTCATGCGCTGCATCGTGGATGCGGCAGCAGTGTGATCCTCTGACTCGACACGCGCGAAGCTACCGACTCTTGAGGTTTGTTCGACGCCTGCCCCTGTCCGCAGGCTCGCACGCGCCTGACGGCGCATGCGGGCAGGCGTTGGACAAACCTCAAGAAAACTCGTCAGCGATTTCCCGTGGCCAGAGATCACTTTGTTCTGAGACGCCACGCATAGTGTTAGGTTTCGCGACCGGGTTCGATCAGGCCTACAGCCGTACCCCACCACGATTGGTCCACGTCAGCCTTCGAATTGCTACGTCTCGTCGACGCCGCTCGATGTGACACTGCCCCGCTGCCCAACGATATCCACTCAGTACGGAAGCGGCTTATCGCGCGTCATCACCCAGGCATTCCCCCGATTAACATTATTTCCATAATGCAGGAATATTGCCTAATTCCTAAATATATGAAATTTCGCATGGTGAACCAGCGCCCCCGGATCCTGCCCGAAACCGAACCAGTCGACGACGCCCAAGGGAAGAACTCGAGCTTGGAACGCATGCTGTCGCTACTGGATCAGTTCGTCGAGAGTAGCCCTGTCTGGTCCGCGGACGAGTTAGCTGACGCGCTCGGGTTCACGCGATCAGCCGTCTATCGGTACATCCGGGAACTCTCAGCCTCGGGCCTGCTGGCACCGGTCGCGACCGGCCGTTACAGCCTTGGGCCGCGCATCATCCAACTCAATCGACAGTTGCAGGAATCGGACCCCATGCTGGTCGCGATGCAAACCCTCGAAGCTGATCTGCCGCGCTTCGCCGCCGCGCAGAAGTGGCATCTGTGCCGGCTTTTCCGCGACCGTGTCGTCGCGATCGGCGAATACGGTCATCTCGACAAGGACTTGAGCTATCGACGCGGATGCCCAATGCCGCTTCTGCGTGGCGCGACGTCGACCGCCGTGCTCGCGTGGCTGCCCGACCGACAATTGATGCGCCTGTACCTGGAGAACCAGGACGAGGCGCGAACCCCCACGCTCGGCGCCAGCTGGCCGGAATATCGAAAGGCGCTCGCCGGCATTCGCAAACAGGGCTATGCACTCGCGCTTGCCGAGGTGGACGAGGGGGTGTTCGCGCTCGCAGCGCCGGTCTTCGCAGCGGATGGCAAGGTGACCGGAAGCATCAGCGTGGTTCGCTCGCTCGACGATTACAGCGCACAGCGCGTGCAGCAGGAAGGCACGATGCTCGCCGATATCGGACGCCGCATTTCGGAGACCATCCGTCAAATGGCTGTCGCGCAACACAAGCCTGCAACAACTAAAACGAGCCGCAAACGGCAAAAGGAGACACGATGAATACGGAAGGCTACGGGGGCAATACCGGCACGCTGGTCCTACAGGATCTGATCAATGAACGGCGGTTATCGCGGTTTCAGGTGGTCACGTTCCTGCTTTGCTTTTCAATTCTGGTACTCGATGGCTACGACACGGTGGTTGTCGGTTACATCGCGCCCGCGTTGAAGGCTCACTTTGGCGCGGCTCCCGCACAGCTCGCGCCGATGTTCGGCGCAGGTCTCTTCGGCCTCACGCTCGGTTCTTTCATCTTCGGTCCGGTCGCGGATCGATTCGGACGCAAGCCGACGCTCATCGCATCCATCGCGGTGTTTGCGCTATTCAGCCTGCTGTCCGCGCGGGCCGACTCGATCGGCATGCTGATCGCGCTGCGCTTCCTGACTGGCCTCGGGCTTGGCGGAGCGATGCCGAATGCGTACACGCTCGCAGCCGAATATTGCCCCGACCGTCTGCGCTCGACGCTGGTTGCGCCGATCGGATGCGGTATCGCGGTGGGAGGCGCACTGGGCGGCCTGTTCGCGTCGCGCATGATCGGCGCGTTTGGGTGGGGGTCGATGCTCGTGCTCGGCGGCGTGCTTCCGCTCCTGCTTGTCGTGGTGCTCGCCCGCTGGTTGCCCGAATCCGTGCGCTATCTGGTCGCGCGCGGCGGCAAGCAGGCGCAGGCCCGCGCGATTCTGAAAAGGATCGCGCCCGACGCGGATCTCGAGAACGTCACGATCACGCTTGAAGAGCGACGCGTGCAAGGCTTGCCGCTCAAGCAGTTGCTGGGCCCCGGTATCGGCGGCGGCACGCTGCTGCTCTGGACGACAGCGTTCATGGCGCTGCTCGTCATCTATTTTCTCGGCAACTGGCTGCCGATCCTGATCCAGCAAAGCGGCATGTCGTTCCATAACGCTTCGTTGATGACGGCGCTCTATCTCACCGGCAACAGCCTTGGCGCGGTTCTGCTCGGCGTGCTGATGGATCGGATGAACCCGCAATATGTGCTGTGCGGCGCGTTCGTCTGTGCGTCGATCAGCCTCGCATCGTTCGGTCATCTCTCCGGCGTGCCCGGCCTGGCTTTGCTGGCGCTCTTCGTTACCGGTGTCGGCACCGGCGGCACCATGACCGGCACCAACATTCTGTCGGCAAGCTATTACGCGACCGCGAGCCGCGCGACGGGGGTGGCATGGACGTTGGGCATGGGACGCGTCGGCTCGATCGTCGGCTCGATGATCGGTGGTGCGATGCTGGCCGCGCACTGGGAAGCGAAGATGATTTTCGGCGCGGTGGCCGCGCCGTTGGTTATCGCGGCGATCAGCATTTATGCGCTGGCCATCTACCGCTCGCGTCATCCCGCGACGGCCACCGAGCCTGCTCGCGCGCAGATCGGATCGGCCGCTCATTGAGCCGGCCGGTGTATAGAACATTCAACTATCAAAGGAACACAATGAAGCTGCCTCTCACCATTGCGTGCTGGGATTACGACCGCACGCGCGCACTCTTCGATGGCCGCATCGAGATCGAGGGTTGCGACCCGAACTATCTGTCCCTTCCGGTCGAAGAGACATTCTTTCGGGCACTACGGTCGTCCGAATTCGATGTCGCGGAGCTATCGCTGAGCAGCTACACGATGTTGCGCTCGCGCGGGAAGTCGCCTTATACGGCGATTCCGGTGTTCCTTTCGCGGATGTTCCGTCACTCCGCGATTTACGTGCGACGCGATCGCGGCATCACGGCGCCACGCGACCTCATCGGCAAAACACTGGGCGTGCCCGAGTTCCAGCTGACCGCGCCGGTTTGGGTCCGCGGCATTCTCGAGGACGAATACGGCGTGCGACCGTCCGATATTCATTGGCGAACGGGCGGTGTCGAAGCGCCGGGCCGCCACGAAAAGGTGGCGATGCAAAACAACGCGGGGATCGACATCCAGTCGATTCCGTCGGATGCGACGCTCAACCAGTGGCTCGTCGAAGGACGGATCGACGGCATCGTGGCGCCGCGTGCCCCGAGCGCGTTCACCGACGGCCATCCCGACATCGTGCGTCTCTTTCCCGACTTCCGCGCAACCGAGAAGTCGTACTATGCAAAAACCGGCATCTTTCCGATCATGCACGTCGTGGGCATTCGCAATGAGCTCGTCGAGCGTCATCCCTGGTTGGCTGCGAGCGTGTTCAAAGCATTTACTCTTGCGAAGAACCACGCACAGCGCGAGCTGAGCGAACTCGCCGCATTGAAGACGACGTTGCCCTGGCTTGCAAGTGAATACGAAGAGACCGTCGCCGTGCTTGGCAAAGACTTTTGGCGCTACGGTGTGCCCGGCAACGAAGCGGTGCTCAACGCGTTCTTGCGCTACCACCATACGCAGGGGCTTTCCGAACGGCTAATGACTATCGACGAACTGTTCGCGCCTTCCACCACGGCGCAGTTCGTTATCTGACGCCATTCGCGGGGGCGGCGAAAATCTCTTCTTCTGGCCCGAGACAGGTTTCTCCATGCGCGCCAACCATGCTTTGCCTACGCAAACTGGCATGCCCGTGCTCCAGACGACGGGCCATGTCTCCTCGTTCGGCAACGACGCGATTGCATTGCGCTGGACGAACGAGGACGAACGTCTCGCCGGTTTCTCGCTGATCGACTGCGAGCGCAAACGCAGGTTGCGCATCGTCGCGCCGTTCACGCTCCTGCTCGCTGACGGAACCACCATGGGCCTGGCCGAGCTGAGGGTCGTTGCGCCCGTGAGCGACGCTGCGCTCGAACCCAACCCGCATGCGTCCCGCTTGGGCGAACGAATCGCAGGGCGACGCGCGAGCGTCTCCCTGGTAGATACACATGGACGCCTCAAGGTGCAATGGAGCGTCGAGCAGCGCGAAGGGTCACGATATCTGCGCGTCCAGCTGGCGATTACCGCGCTTCTTCAGGACGAAGCGATCGCTGCCGTCTCATTGCTGAAGACGCGCGCTCCAGGCGCCAGGGCCAGTAGTGAGCGGAAGGGCACACCGGTCATTGCGGACAACTTCTATCTGGGCTTCGAGCACCCGCTGGCGACAAGTCAAGTGGAGGGCGACAGCCTCAGCTTCATGCTGCATCGCGCGTTACCGCTGGAGAAAAACAGGACGCTGGTCTACTCCGCTGTGGCAGGTGTAGCCAGCGACGGCCAGGTTCGGCGCGACTTCGGCATCTATCTGGAGCGGGAAAGAGCTCACCCGTGTCGCCCGTTTCTGCACTACAACAGCTGGGGCGACATCGGCTACCTCACGCCGTACACGCAGGAGCAGGCGCTCGAGCGCATCGAAACAATCGGCCGCGAGTTGCACACAGCGCGCGGGGTGCAGATCGATTCGCTTCTGTTCGACGATGGCTGGGACGACCTTGGCGGCGGCTGGCAATTCAGCAAGGCATTTCCACATGGCTTCGTTCCGCTGCGCGACGCCGCCGCGCGATTCGGCGCCGCTCCCGGCATATGGCTTTCCCCGTGGGGCGGCTACGGTACGCCGAAACAGGAACGCGTGACGCGAGGACGTGCCGCTGGTTATGAGGTCATCGACAACGGTCTCGCATTATCGGGGCCGACGTATTACCGGCGCTTTCATGAAGTCGTGATGGACTTGCTCGACAAGGGCGGCGTCAATCATTTCAAGTTCGACGGCACAGGCAATGCCGACAAGGTGTTCCCCGGCAGCCTGTTCGACAGCGATTGGGACGCGGCGATTCAACTGATCGACGACATCCGCGCGGCCAAGCCCGAAACCTTCATCAATCTCACCACAGGTACGCATCCGTCGCCGTTCTGGCTGCGCCACGTCGACTCCATCTGGCGCGGCGGCAGCGACGATGGCCTGGCGGGCAGCGGCACGAACCGCGAGCGCTGGATCACATACCGCGACACGCAGACGTATCACAACGTCGTGGAGCGCAGTCCGCTCTTTCCACTCAATTCGCTGATGCTGCACGGCATCCTCTACGCGCAGTGCAATCCACGCCTCAATGCGTCAGCGGGCGACGCGTTCTCCAACGAAGTGTGGTCGTACTTCGGGACCGGCACGCAATTGCAGGAGCTCTACATTACGCCGGCGCTGCTGGGCGAGCACGACTGGGATGTGCTTGCGCGCGCCGCCCAATGGGCGCGCGAAAACGGCGACATACTTCGCGACAGTCATTGGATCGGCGGGGCACCGGACGAACAAGCGGCCTATGGTTGGGCAGCGTGGGCGCCGCACAAGGCGATCGTGACGCTGCGCAATCCTCACAGTCGCACTCAACGCTTCACACTCGACCTGCGGCGCCAACTGGAACTGCCGGATCACGCGGCGGCACGATTCGAATCGCGCAGCGTTGGGCGTGCGGGGGATTCCGGTATTCCCGCTCAACTGGACGCTGATCTGTCGCAAGCAGTGCAACTGGCGCCGTTCGAAGTGCTCACGCTCGAACTGCTGCCGGTTGCCGCCGCGAAGCGGTGAAGGGGGACGAGGCGTATGCGCTAGTACAACCTGTCGGCCAGTTGAATCGGCTTTGCCTCGATCTGATGGAGGTCGAAGACCAGCACCTCGTTGTTACCTTGCACGAGCCACGGCGCGGGACAATACAGGCGCCTTTGCGGGCCGATGTTCCAGTAGCGTCCGAGATTGTGGCCGTTGACCCAGACGATACCCTTGGTCCAGTTGCTCATGTCGAGCCAGGTGTCGCCGACTTCAGCCAGCAGCATGCTCGCCTTATAAAAGAGACCGGGTTTGCGTGGGTTCGTGCAGTCTTCATTGAGGTTGGCGATAAACGTTTCATCCATCGGCAGCAGGTAGACGTCCCATTCCTCGAGCAACGCGAGCGAGCCGTCGACGTGTTTCATCGTGACCGGCTCGAGCAGACCTTTACGGTCAACGATCGCGGGTCCGAAGTTGACGCGCCCCATGGCCTCGACGAGTATCTCCAGCGCGACCTGGCCGTCCGGGTTCGACCCGCGGTTGTGCCGCGCCGAAGGCAGGGCAAGCGGCGCGCGATGCATCATTTGGAGCGACTGCGCGTACTCCTGCGGCAGTTGCGCTCTAGATACGCCGCCCGCGTACCGTTCACCAAGGAAAACCGTTGCATAGTCATGAACGGCGCTGATATCCAGCACACCGCGGGCGTGCTCCGGCAACGACCTGCGATACAGCACGAAGCCGAACGACTGACCGTAGCGTTCAAACGACTGCGGATTCACGCCATGCTCGCTTGGCAGTGCCGCGGGCAGGTTGTCCCAGATCGAGGCGTAGAGCGTTGGCATCAAGGCCTCAGCGCCTGCGCAGTCAAGCGTGGCGATGACGTCGGGTATGGCTGGCAAGGGTTCGGGCAGATAGCTGGCGATAAGGTCTCGATACTTGATGTACTTCGGCGTCGCCATGCCTTGCTCGCTGATCGGCGCGCAGTAGTCGTAGCTCGTGATGTCGGGCTGATAGTTGCCTGAAGCGTCCACGTTCGCGCCGGCAAAAAAGCCAAAGCTCGTGCCGCCGTGAATGACATACAGGTTGAACGACAGCCGCGCCTGCATGAACGCGGCCAAGGTACTGGAGAGGTCGTAGTCCACGCCCGCGAACCCCGCTTCGCCCCAATGCGTGAGCCACCCAGGGTACACCTCGCCAGCCATCGCGGGCACCGAGGGGAATTCGCGGCGCACGGTTGCGATCTGCGCTGCGTCGGCGTTGCTCAGCGCGATCGCGCCGCCCGTTACCGTGGTGCGATTGCGTTCGAGTTGCGGGAGACCGTCTTCGGTGTAGAACGGCCCGGTTATGCCTCCTGCTAGCCAAAGCTGCCTGAGCTCTTCGAGGTAAACCGGATTGCTCGCATACGAACCGAATTCGTTCTCGATCTGGATCATCAGGATCGGTCCGCCGTGCTCGCTCATCAATGGCTTGATACGCGGAACCAGTTCGTCGATATAGCGAGCCACCGCCGCCATGTAGCGAGGATCGGTGGCCGAGTCGGTCCGCAACTGGATGTCCGGATCGCGCAACAGCCAGGAAGGGAGGCCGCCCAGATCCCACTCCGCGCACACGTAAGGCCCGGGGCGCAACAGCACCCACATCTCCTCGGCTTGGCATAGGCGGATGAAGGCCTCGATATCGCGATTCCCGCTGCGGAAGTCGAACACGCCTCTATGCGTCTCGTGGTAATTCCACATGATGTACAACGCGATGCAGTTCATCCCCATCGCCCTTGCCATGCGGATCCGGTGTCGCCAGTACTCACGCGGGATGCGGGCTGGATGCATCTCGCCGCTGCGAATCTGGAACGGCAGGCCGTCGAGCAGGAAATGTTCGCCGTCGGGGCTAAAGGAGAAGGTGTGGCTGCGTTCGAGGTTCACGATGGGCGTTGTCAAGTTGACGAATGCAGGCTACCTGTAAATCGGCTGCACCTGCGAGAACGGTAGAACGCAGCTCCTTAACGATCAACAGCTTGCGAACTTTTTCCGTCCGCGGCGGCGCCGTGCCTCGCACGGACCAAAGATGTCGTTCGCCGGACCGGCCGACCAACGTCAGCTGAGGAACGGCGGATTCAACCGGTGGACGCGATCGCTCGATGGAATCGTTCAGCTGGCGTGCGGATTGCCGGTGCGTGAACTATTCTGAAAAGATCGCAATTGTTCATTCCTTTTCAGGTATTCGACAGGAGGTGTGCCATGTCGATGTCGCCAACCTTGCAGGACTGCCTGCGCAGCAAGGGTTCCCGCTACGAAGTCGTGCGTCACCCATACAGCCACTCGAGTATCGAAACGGCTGCTGCGGCGCACATTCCGGGCGACCGCCTCGCCAAGACCGTGCTCCTCGAAGACGAACACGGCTACGTGGCCGCCGTGCTGCCGTCAACTTACGCCGTGCAGCTCTCCGAACTCTGGAGCAAGACAGGGCGCCGGCTCGCCCTAGCCACGGAAGTCGAACTGCGCGAATTGTTCAAGGACTGCGATGTGGGTGCGCTGCCGCCAATTTGTATGGCGTATGGCATGAAAACCTACCTGGAATCCAGCCTGGCAGGCCAGCCCGACGTCTACTTCGAGGCGGGCGATCACGAAGAACTGATTCATATGGAAGCGGATCAGTTCCTCATGCTGATGGACGATGCGGAGCGCGCCCATTTCGCACGGCGGATGCGAGGGTTGGGCGGGCGGGCCTAACCCAACTGGCCAGCCCGTGCGCTGGCCGCGATAATTTGACCGCCTTTTGCTTCATTTGTCAGGGGTAACTAATCAGCGGAAGCTAGAATTTGGTTCCAACTTCCGTTTGATTAGTCACGCACGTCACTGATTTTGCCGAGGTTGATCACACTCGCATTTGACTCGCCCGACAGCGTGAGCGCGTCGCCTTTGATGAAAGCACAGTTGCAGACATCGAGCGTAGACGGGACGAAACGTCCACCCGTTGCGCTGAGTCTGCCGAGGATTGCCGACGCCGAGCCGCCCGTGACCCTGTTCAAGGTCGCGCCGGAGCCGTTGTCGAACGTCACGCGGTTATGGGCTCCGACAGAGAAGCTGTCCCAATCGATCACGCCGCGCGTCGAACCCGGCTGCGTGACCAGCAGCGCATTGCCACGGTTCGAGATGGTGCCGGCCCCGGCAACGTATTGGCCGCCCTGCGGAAGAACGCCTGCTGCGCACGCAAGGTGCGTCGCAGACAGACCGGCAACGGAAATGCACAGGAAAAGCAGCGATAGTGCAGGACGCGTCATACATCCCCCTTTCCGCGCGGGCACGCATGGGAGTGCGCTTGAAGAACCGGTCTATGCCTCTGAAGAATAGCAATTTGGCGCTGCTGCGCCTCGCGATGGACTCAACCTTTCGCGACGACGTAGGCCCACCGCCCGGCTTCGAGTCTTCCCACGACCCATTCCGATATCATTTCGCAAGGATGCGCGGCATTTGCCGTTATCACGTATATAGTCTCTAACCTTTTCCCCGTTGCAGCGGGGACGCGCTCTGAGTCAGCGATGAAAGTCGACCTATCCACGCTTTACCTTCTCGTGATCGGAACCTTGTTTGCCAGTTCCGCCATGATGTATTGGGAACACCTGTCCCATCCCAAGCGCGGCAAGGAATTACGAATGCTGGCGGCCGGATATGCGACCCTCGGAATCGGTTGCGCGGCGGCTGCATTTCGGGTTCAACTGCTCGGTGCAGCTGGCCCCGCAGTGAGTAATCTCGTGATTCTCACCGGCTATCTGCTCGTCCTGGACGGTGTGGCAATGTTCAACGGCCGGCGATATCTCGCGAGCTCGATCGGGTTGCTTCTGCTGATGGGACTCACGTGGGCCGTGGCTGGCGTGCGTTGGCAGGCTGCCGTCTGGATGTACGTCAGCGCCATGCCGATCGCGCTGGCGTCCGCCATGACGTCGCTCGAACTGCTGCGAGGCGACGGCATGCCGGCGGTTCAATCCCGGCGCGTCGCCGTGGCGGTAACGGGCATCCACGCGCTGTTTTACGTCGCCCGGGCTTTCGTGCTGCCATGGCTGGTGCCAATCTTCGGGCCGCGCGTGCTGGCTGTCTCCAGCGAAATCACGATGTACGAAGGGGTTCTCTACTCGGTCATTTTGCCGATGACCTTGCTCCGGCTGACCCGGGAAGAAATTCATGGTGAGCTTTTGCAGGAGTCCCGCACGGATTACCTAACTCGCCTCGGGAATCGAAAGTTGTTCTTCGAAGAGGGGGAGCGGGTTATCAGCGACCACGGCATAAATCGACTGCCCGTCACGCTTCTTGCGTTCGACCTCGATCACTTCAAGAGAATCAACGACCACTTTGGGCACAAGACCGGCGACGAGGTTTTGAGGTCATTCGCGGAAACCGTTCGAGCCGTGACGGGTACAGACGCGATTCTGGCACGCATCGGCGGCGAAGAATTTGCCGCCCTGCTGCCGGGCTACGACAGCGACCGCGCAAAAAAGCTAGGCGAGACCGTTGTCAGCCGGTTCGCCGCAATGTCCCATCGCGCCGACGGCGACCGGATTCGCGCCACCGTCAGCATTGGACTCGCCGAGTCAAGTCGCGGAACGGCTTCCCTCACCGACCTGCTCTCAGCCGCCGACCAGGCGTTGTATCGAGCCAAGTCGCTGGGCGGCAATCGGCTTGAACAGACGCCAACGACCGCGCTCGCCGCCGCCAGCTGCTCTTCGAGTGGCAATCGGATTTAAGCTCCCGCCGGATAGAGTGGGGAAATTTCCGGTCCCGCTCGAAACACTGAATTCGTTTGCCAGCACGGCTCAGTCGATTTTCCGCGTGGCCGAGGAGCCACGCGGATTTTCGTCCGAGCGCGATCGCGCACGCAGGTACGAGACATGGATGCTCACGAACCCGACACACGGCCGACCCAGCCCGTAACCCGCCCTGTCCTTGTCTGGGACGCGCCGGTGCGGTTGTTTCACTGGCTGGTGGTCGTGCTGGTCACGGCCGCGTATGTCACGTTGAAGCTGAACTGGATCGACTGGCACGTGCGCGTCGGCGAGACGCTGCTCGCCCTTGTTATTTTCCGGCTGCTGTGGGGCTGCTTTGGCAGTGAGACCGCCCGCTTTCGCAGTTTCGTGGCATCACCCGCTGCCGCGCTTCATCATTTGCGCCGCCAGTTTCATCGCGAGCCCGATGTGCAGGTCGGTCACAATGCGGCCGGCGGCTGGATGGTTCTATTTCTGCTCGTCTTGCTGCTGACCGAGACGCTGAGCGGGCTCTACGTCAACAACGACATCGCCGACGAAGGGCCGTTTAGCGAACTGGTGCCCGCGTGGCTCGCCAACGCAATCTCGGCGTTGCACGGCCTTGTCTGGTACGTGCTGCTCGCCGCGGTGGTGCTGCACGTGCTCGTGATCGCCCTCTACGCGGTAGCGAAGGGACACAACCTGTTGCGCCCGATGCTGACCGGCTACAAACTGCTGCCCTCGTCCGTGGACGCGCCGCGGCAGGCGCCAGCGCTGCTGGCGCTGCTGCCATTCGGCGTCGGCGTTGCCGTGGTGATGCTGCTCGCGGCTTATCTTTGAGCCTGACGCAAACCGGCTCTCCGGGCGCGGCTACCGTGCCTGCTTCATTTGCCCTTCGGCGGCGTCACCTGGCCGCGAATCTCGCCATCCGGATTGTTCTTCGTGTGAACGTTGATGTACATGTCACCGGCTTCGAACATCTTGGCGTCGGCCGGAGATAGCGTGGCCTGACCGGTGATCGGGCTCGTCACCTCCATGGTGCCCTTCTGCGACAGCCAGACCTTTACGCCAGCGTTTTTACCAGCCGGGGCGGGTCCGTGGAAATGCGCCATCGTGGTCGGACTCGTCAATCCGCTGAAGCTGATGTTCCAGGTGACGACCCGCGTGCTGGGGTCGTACGTGAGCTTGGCGCTGCCGCTGCCCGGCGTCTGCACCGGCGGAACCTGTTGGGCGCCCGTCAAAGGCACCTCAAACGAGACGGGCGCCGCTTGCGCCAAGGTCAGCGTACCCGCGAAGGCCAAACCACCGAACACCATGAAAGCGCGCCGCGTGATGGATCGTGACATTTGGTTTTCTCCTGTTGGGTTGCCCGTGGTGAGCGGGCGATTATTGAAGACTGCAGAAGACCTCGTCGGCGTTGCTGGCAGCCAAACAAGTGAGTCAAGCATAGACGCAAGCACGCCGTAACGCGAAGGTTGCATGAGGCCGAAATCCGGCTATGCGTGGCGACCGCCCCGTTACGTCGACGCCGAAAGGAAACCGTCGGGCGAAAATCGTTGAGATTTGAACTGGCGCGAAAAATTCTTCCGGTACGATATGTGCTTTGCGCGAAGGCAGCGGATGTAACTGGCGCGACTTGGTGTTGCGCCAGGAGCCTTCATGGATCACACCCATTGTTACGCTGCCATGTCCATCCCGAACGCTTTCATCGGCATTGCGATTCTGTCCTGCCTGATGAGCGTCGCCGTTCTCGGCTCGCTGTTTCGCGCTCAGGTTCCGGGGATACGCCATTGGTGTGCGGCAAGTGGCCTGCTGGCCGTCATGGCCACGCTCCTTCTGTTCCGTCGGTCGGATATCGTCGTCCTGGGCGCAAGCGCGTTGCTGCTACTGGCCTCCCTCCTCGCGATCCACGGCTTCCGGCGATTCTTTCATCGGCCGCCATCGGTTATCTGGGAATACGGCGCGCTCTGTGCGATCCTGGCTGGGCTCGTCTATTGGACCTACGTGCGGCCTGACGTCAGTGCCCGGGGCGCGATGATCTCGGGCTTTCTCGCCTATGTCCGATTCGCCATCGCCTGGGTCGTCCAGCGCTACCGGCCGGTGGGCAGACCAAAATATGGCTACCACTTCGTGGCTATGGCCTCGGTGTTGGGTGCGCTCGTCCACGCAGTCCGTTGTGTCGTATATGGATCCGGCCTGGCGCATGAAACGACATTTCTGGAGGACACGCCGCTGAACGTTGCGTTTCTCGGCATGGCGATCCTGACCTTGCCATGCCTGTCGGTTGGCATGGTGATGCTGGCGCATGACCGGCTGGCGGAGCGGATGGAGCGCCTCGCCACCATCGACGATCTGACGGGCGCGCTCGGGCGGCGGGCGTTCATCGCCAGGACCGAGTCGCTGTTCGAGTTGGCAAAGGTGGCGAAGTCGAAGCTGTCCATCGCTATTCTGGACATCGATAACTTCAAGGGCATCAATGACCGATACGGGCATGCTGCCGGCGACCAGGCTCTTGCGCATGTTGCCTTGACGATATTGCGCGAGATTCGGCAAACCGACGTCCTTGGCCGCATCGGCGGTGAAGAGTTTGCGCTACTGCTGCCACTGACCGGGAAAGAGGAGGCGGCCCGTCTCACGAACCGGTTGCGCGCACTCGTCGCGGCGTCTGTTGCGCGCGCTCCGACCGGCGACGTCGCATGCACACTCAGCGCTGGCGTCGACGAATTCGGTGACGGCGATACCGTTGCCTCGGTGATGGCGAGAGCCGATACAGCGCTCTATGCCGCGAAAGCCAACGGCAGAAACTGCGTGATGCTGGCGGGGTCGTCGCAGCGTGCCGATGACATCGTTTCCAGTTTCCCGGCTTAGGAAAGGCTCCGCCCAGGGCTGCGCAGGAGACGCCTGATCGATCGTCCATTCGCACTGCCACTGCAAAAAAAAACGGCATGCAGTCGCCCGCATACCGGTCTCTATTGGGGTCCAGTCGCGTCACCGCGAAAAGGGCCGCCGCGCTGATCCGCGCCAGTCCGCGCTTTATTGGCGCTTTATTGGCGCTTTACTTGCGCTTCAATTGCGAAATATCGCGCACCGCGCCGCGATCGGCCGAGGTCGCCAGCGCCGCATACGCCTGCAATGCCTGCGACACGACACGCTCGCGATTGGTCGGCTGCCATGCGTCGTCGCCGCGCGCTTCCATCGCCGCGCGACGGCGTGCGAGTTCTTCATTCGACACCGCGAGATGCATCTTGCGCTGCGGAATGTCGATCTCGATCACGTCGCCGTCTTCGACCAGACCAATCGTGCCGCCTTCCGCCGCTTCCGGCGACGCATGGCCGATCACGAGGCCCGACGAGCCGCCCGAGAAACGGCCATCGGTAAACAGCGCACAGCTCTTGCCGAGGCCCTTCGACTTCAGATACGAAGTCGGGTACAGCATTTCCTGCATGCCCGGACCGCCCTTCGGACCTTCATAGCGGATCACCACGACGTCGCCCGGCACGACCTTGTCACCGAGAATCGCGTCGACCGCGTCGTCCTGGCTTTCGAACACGCGCGCGCGACCCGAGAACAGCCACTGCGATTCGTCGACACCCGCGGTCTTCACGATACAGCCCTTCTCCGCGAGATTGCCGTACAGCACCGCGAGGCCGCCGTCCTTCGAGTACGCGTTTTCCTTGCTGCGGATACAGCCGCTCTCGCGGTCCGCGTCGAGCGTCGCGTAGGTCGCTTCCTGGCTGAAGGCGACCGTGGTCGGAATGCCGCCCGGCGCCGCGCGGAAGAATTTCTGCGCTTCCTCGCCCGCGCCGCCGGCGATGTCCCACTTCGCGATCGCGTTGCCGAGGGTGCCGCTATGCACGTTGCCGCACGACAGATCGAGCAGCTCCGCGCGCGCGAGCTCACCGAGAATACCGATGATGCCGCCCGCGCGATGCACGTCCTCGATGTGGTACTTGTCGGTCATGGGCGCGGCCTTGCACAGGCACGGCACCTTGCGCGAGATACGGTCGATGTCCGACATCGTGAAATCGACGCCCGCTTCCTGCGCGGCGGCCAGCAGGTGCAGCACGGTGTTGGTCGAGCCGCCCATCGCGACGTCGAGCGTCATCGCGTTTTCGAACGCCTGCTTGGTGGCGATGCTGCGCGGCAGGACCGAGGCGTCCTCTTCCTGATAGTAGCGGCGGCACAGATCGACGACCAGGCTGCCCGCCTGCTCGAACAGGGCCTTGCGCCATGCGTGCGTCGCGACGATGGTGCCGTTGCCCGGCAACGCGAGGCCGATCGCCTCGGTCAGGCAGTTCATCGAGTTCGCGGTGAACATGCCCGAGCACGAACCGCAGGTCGGGCACGCGCTGCGCTCGACTTCGGCGACTTCGGCGTCGCTAATCTTCGGATCGGCGGCCTTGATCATCGCGTCGATCAGGTCGATCTTCGCGATCACCTGGCCGTCGGTCGGCGACTTGACCTTGCCCGCTTCCATCGGACCGCCCGACACGAACACGACCGGAATGTTCAGGCGCATCGCGGCCATCAGCATGCCCGGGGTGATCTTGTCGCAGTTCGAGATGCAGACCATCGCGTCCGCGCAGTGCGCGTTGACCATGTACTCGACCGAGTCCGCGATCAGTTCGCGCGACGGCAGCGAATACAGCATGCCGCCGTGGCCCATTGCGATGCCGTCGTCGACGGCGATCGTGTTGAATTCCTTCGCCACGCCGCCGGCCGCTTCGATCTGCTTCGCGACCAGCGCGCCCAGGTCGCGTAGATGCACGTGGCCCGGCACGAACTGCGTGAACGAATTCACGACCGCGATGATCGGCTTGCCGAAATCGTCGTCCTTCATGCCGGTGGCGCGCCACAGCGCGCGGGCGCCGGCCATGTTGCGGCCATGAGTCGAAGTGCGTGAGCGATAGTTGGGCATCTGTATCCTCAGGAATTGCTGTTATCGGTTTTGATGAGCGCCTGCGCGGGCGTGGGGATCGCATGAGTACGCGGACTTTGCGCTGGGAACGAATAGTGCAAGAGCGCCGGTAAGACGTCCAATATATTTTTTTTGGGTAATTAGGTCGTGAAAGATATTAATCGATGCGGCGACATTCAGCCGATTTCACGTTTTCTTGACATTGCCCGCTCCCACCGCGAATAATGTAGCGTTCGTTTAACGAAACCCTGTTCACTGTAAGAACATTGAAACGGAAACAGAGGTCTTTTCGAGCGCAACGCCGGGTTCGAGGCCAGTCGCGCCCAAGCCTGGGCTCACCCTCCTGGATTCGCGCCAATCTGTCCGCTGTGATCAAGATCAGGTAAGGCAAGTTTGCCGCCAATACGCGCCAGCACCCCGCGCCGGCGCGCCGTACCCGCCCCTCCGCCCAGCACAGGGCCGGGCACTACACAGAGTCACACACATGAAGCGAGACACTCCCCCTCACGCCGCCGGCCGACCGGCCGCTTCGCGCGGCATCGTCGAAGGTCTGGTGTATGTTTTCGAGCAGGTCATGCCCGACCCGTTCGTGCTATCGATCTGCCTGACGTTCTTCGTCGCCGTGCTCGCGATGCTGATCGCGCCGACCGGCACATTGCCGACGCTGCTCGACTCCTGGTACACCGGCACGTTCGGCATTCTGGGCTTCGCGCTGCAGATGATCCTGATCCTTGCGACCGGCTTCGCGATAGCGGAAGCGCCGATCGTGCAACGTGGTCTGCGCGCGCTCGCCTCGCACGCGAACTCGCCGACGCGCGCCGCGCTGCTCGTGTTTCCGGTCGTCGCGGTTGCCGCGTGGCTCAACTGGGGGTTCGGGCTGATCGTCGGCGCGTTGCTGTCGCGGGAAATCGCGCGGCGCGTCGACGTCGATTTCGCGTGGCTCGTCGCCGGCAGCTATTCGGCCTGGTCGATCTGCAATAGCGGGCTGTCGAGTTCGATCGCGCTATCGCAGGCGTCGCACGGCAATGCGCTGAACCTCGTCGAGAAAGCGACTGGCCACGTGGTGCCGCTCAGCGAAACCATCTTCGCGCCGTTCGTATTCATTCCGACCGTGCTGGTCGTCGTCGTGATGACCGCGATCTTCATCAAAATGCATCCGAGGGCGGAGAACGTCGTCGCGTTTCGTCAGAGCGGCGAAGCAGCCGCCGACACCCCGAGCGACGATCCGCATGCCCGCGCGAGCGGTGCGACATCGCTCGCGGCGCGCCTCGAACAGTCAATGCTCGGCACGCTGCTGCTGCTCGCGCTCGGCATCGGCTATCTGGCGATGACGTGGCACAAGGAAGGCTTCGATCTCGACATCAACAATACGATCCTGATCTTCCTGATGATCGGTCTCGCGCTGCAACGCACGCCGATCGCATACGCGAATTCGATCCGCCGCGCCGCGCGTCAGACCGGCTCGATGCTGCTGCAATATCCGATGTACGGCGGGATCATGGGCATCATGAAGGGCACGGGTCTCGCGTCGATGATCGCGAAGGCGTTCGTGACGATCGCCTCGCCGGTCACGCTGCCGCTGTGGAGCTATCTGAGCTCGCTGATCATCACGCTGCTGGTGCCGAGCGCCGGTGGCCACTGGGCGGTGCAGGGTCCGTTCGTGCTGCCCGCGGCGCTCAGCCTGCATGCGTCGGTGCCGCGCACCGCAATGGGCGTCGCGATGGCCGAGAACGTATCGAACATGCTGCAGCCGTTCTGGGCCGTGCCGATCGTCGCGATTGCGGGTATCCGGATTCAGCGCGTAATGGGCTATACCGCGGTGACGTTTGCGGTGTCGCTGGTGATTTACGCGGTGGCGTTGTGGCTCGTGCCGTAAGTGCAATGGCCTGAGTCGAACGAGGCCACTACCGTTAAAGCAAAGGGCCGATGAAGCAATGCTTCATCGGCCCATTGTGCTTTTACCGCTTTTAACGCATCTACCGCTCTTACATCTTGACGACGTCGAGCAGCGTCTTCTTGCCGTCCTTATAGTCGTACAGCGAGATCATGCCGTGCTGAAGGTCGCCCTTCGCGTCGAACGTCGTTTCACCGGTCACACCCTTGTAGTCGGTGCCCGACACCTTGGCGAGCACCTTCGCTGGATCGGTCGAGTTCGCGCGCTTCATCGCGTCGACGACGATATACACCGCGTCGTACGTGAACGGTGCATCGAATTCGATCGGATGACCGAAGCGCTTCGTGTACTTCGCCGCGAATTGCGCGCCACCGTTCATGCGCTCGACGGCCATGCCGGCCTGCGAGCACACCACGTTGCCCGCCGCCGGATTTGGTGCAGCACAATAACGCAAAACCGGCGCAAGCGACAGATTCCCGCGCAATCCCGATTGGAGCCGCGTCAACTGGCGGTCGTTTCGTCGCTCGATTCAGCGCGATTTTGCGGGTTTGTTTCGTTCAGGACATCGTCAGCAAAAGTGACGGGATAAGCAGCAACTCTGCGAATCACGGCTTGAAATCGGCCAGCATCACACCGTCGCGGATATGCGCGAGAGCGGCCGCCACGTAGTCGACGACCGGTGCCGGCGGATGGTCCGGCTTCGCCCACACGAAGCCCGAGCACTTGTGCGGCTCCATGTTCGCCAGTTCGCCTTGCCATGAACGGCACACGAGAAAGAAGCTGATGCGGTTCGTGTCCGAGTCGCGCCGCATCACGAGTTTGAATTCGAGCGCGCCGGGCGCGATCGTCACACCCGCTTCTTCTTTCAATTCGCGAATCGCGCATTGCTCGATCGATTCGCCCGGTTCGAGATGGCCCGCAATCAACGCGTACTGGCCGTCCCTGAAACCGGTATTCGCGCGCTGGATGAAAAGGCACTCGCCCTGCCCATTCAGGAACAGCACGTTCACATCGACGATGCTTTGCATTCGGCTCATTTTCTTGCCGGCATCATGACGGACTAGCCGCGTTGCGCGGTCAGCAGCTTGATGCCAAACGCGACGAAGACGAGCCCGCTGCCGCGTTTGATGGCCGCGACCCAACGGCTGGCTCCGACGCGTTTATGGATACCGCGCACGCCGAGCGAATAAATGGTGTGCACGAGCGCGACGGTGACCGCGATCGTCAGATACATCACGATGAACTGCTCCGACAGGCCGCGTTCGTGGTCGATGAATTGCGGCATGAACGCCGATAGAAAGATCATCGTCTTCGGATTGCTGCCCGACACGAGCAAGGCTTCGCGGAATACCTTCTTGCGCTCGAACGTATAAGCGGACGATGCGACGCCCGCCGGCTGCGCGGCCCGCGATGCCTCTTTGTTGCCGCCGCGCAGTTGCCTGACGCCGAGATACATCAAATAACCCGCGCCGAGCACTTTCATCGCGACGAAGAGCGGCGGCAGCGTCGTCAATACCGCGCCGACACCTAGCGCCACGAGCACGACGACGACTCCTTGCGCGAGCAGATTACCGGCAACGCTCGCCGCCGCGCCGCGGTTTCCATAGCGGACCGAATTGCGGATCACGAGCAGAACGTTCGGTCCCGGCGAAATGGTGGTGAGCAGATAGGCACCGGCGAAAAGCAACCAGGTATGAAAGGACATGGCAGGCCCAGCGGTTCGTTGTGGTTGAATACCAATACACCGGACATCATCATGCCACGGAAAAAATCGCGGTCGGCGTGGCTGCGCGCTAATCGGTACGCACGACCTGACACAAGAACTGCTTCAAACGCGCGCTTTGCGCGACGCGCTGCTGGCCGCCCGATAGTTGCGTCGGGTACTTGTGCACCTGCCCGGGAATGCGCACGCGCTCGATGTAGTGCATCGCGAGAGCCTGCGCATCGGCCTTGCTGATACGCCGGACGACGTCGCGCGTCGCCTCAACGTTTCGAGGCCGTCACCAGTTGCAGCGGCGTCTCGATCACCTTCGACAACTCGCGCTGCTTGCGCCGCTCGGTCACCGCCTTCAACGCGAAGTCGATGCCGAACACGGTCTGGCGGCCAGCGAACTGGTTCATCGTCGCGAGCACGCGGCCGTCGGCGAGTAGCGGCTTGATCGCATCGATCGCGTCGTAGCCGGTGACATAGACGCCGCCGCCGCGACCCGCGTCGCGAATCGCGTCGACCGCGCCCATCGCCATGTTGTCGTTGCCGCATAACAGCGCGCGCAGTTGCGGGTGCTCGGCCAGCATTTTCGCGGCCACGTCGCGGGCCTTGCCGTACTCCCAGTCACCCGGCTCGACCGCGACGACCTGCACGCTCGCGGCATCCATCGCGTCGCGGCTGCCGGCCGTGCGCTGCTGCGCATTGCTGCTCACCGAAATGCCTTCGATGATGCCAACCTGATCGCCGGGCTTCAGCCGCGTGGCCAGATATTGGCCGACCTGCTTCGCGCCGTTGCGATTGTTCGGCCCGACGAACGGCACCGAGATGCCGGCGGCCGCTTGCGCCGCATCGTCGAGCGGGTTGTCGATCGTGATCGTGATGATGCCGGCCTTGATCGCGCGCGCGATCACCGGGATCAGCGCCTTCGAGTCGGTCGGCGCGATCACGATCGCGTTCACCTTTGCCCTGATCGCCTCGTCGACCATGCGGATCTGCGCGGCGGTGTCGGTCTGTTTGGCCGTGCCGCGAATCGTCAGGCTGAATTGCGACGAGAAGTGGTCCTGGTAATTGCGCGCAGCGTCGACCATCGCGACCGTGAACGGTTCAGACATCGATTTGAGTACGAGCGCGATCTTCGGCTTCGTGCCGGGCAGCACTTCGGCGCCGGCATCGTCCGCGAACAGCGCGATGCCAGTGAGACCAGTTGCGGCCAGCGCGCTCGCGAGCAGCACACGGCGGCGCATGTTCTGCGTCATGGCTTGACTCCTTCGCGGAGGTGCCGGTTGCGGAGATGCCGATCGAACGACGCGACGCTGGCGGCAATTTCGTCGAAGAGCGGCCGGCTGTCGATGTCTTCGCTCAGACAACGCGTCTTCAGGGCGGCGAGTTGCGCGTCGAGTCCACCGGGTACGTCGCAACGCTCGAGCAGTTCTTCGAGCAGACAGCCGTACGCCCTCACTTCGAGCCGCTGCAACGCGATAGCGAGCTCGCGATCGCCGGCGTCAAAAAACGACGCCGCCCCGAAATCGCCGAGCAGCGCGCGCCCCGCGCCGCCGTGCAGGATATTGTGCGCGTACAGATCGCCGTGCATCACGCCGCTCCGATGCAGATGACTCGCGACCTTAGCGATGCCGCCCGCGATACCGAGCACCGTCGGAAGGTCGAAGCGCGCGTCGTCGCGATAGATGTCGCGCGTACACGATGCGAGGCTCGGCGGACCGGCGAGATTGGTGAAGCGCGAATCGATCAATCCCATCACGAGGCCATGCGTATCCGACGGATGCCCGATCACCTTGCCGAGCACGGGGATCAGGTTCGCATGTTCGCCGCCGCGAATGCAAGCAGCCATCTCGCAGTCGGGCAAACCGTCGCTCGTCACCGCGCCCTTGAACAGCTTGACGGCGACCGCACGCGGGGCGGGCTCGTTGTCCGCGTGCAGCGCCGCGCGATAGATGACGCCCGATGCGCCCTCGCCCAACGGCCGTTCGAGCCGCAACGCATCCCAACGAATGCCGCTGATCGGTGTGTCGATGAGGGCCGCCTGTTCGAGCGCCGCGTTGAACGGATTGCCCGCATACGCGAGCCACGCAAGCCGCGGCAGACGCAGCAACCAACGCGGCAATGCATCGAAACGATTCGCCGCGAGCCGCAGCAGTTCGAGCCGCGTGCATGCGGCCAACTCCTCGGGCAGCGCGCGCAGCCGGTTGCCGGCAAGCATCAGCTTCTGCAGTTGCGTGCAGCGGCCGAGCTCCGCGGGCAAGCGTTCGATGTCGTTGTCGGTCAGAATCAGCCAACGCAGCAGCGGCGGCAGCGCGCGTGCCGGCACCTCGCGGATGCGATTCGACTTGAAGCCGATCATGCTCAGTTGCGCGCATTCGCCGAGCACGCCGGGCAATTCGGTGAACGGGTTATTGGACGCGAACAGGATGCGCAGTTTGCGCAGACGCGGCAGATCGTCCGGCAGCGTCGTCAATGCGTTGTTCGACAGGTCGAGCACTTCAAGCGTATCGGCGAGATCGAAAATCTCGCGCGGAAATTCGCTCAGGCCGCACGCGAGTTTGAGTTCGCGCGCACCCGCCAGTCGCCCGGCCCGCAGTTGTTCTAAAGTCGTGGTCACAGTCGTGGGAAAGAAGATCGGGCAGCGCCCGCAGCGCGTCGTACCGAAGCTGTCGATTTTACTGAGTCAAAGGCCATCTGGGGTGCTCTGCGGTACAGTGACGTGATCGCTGCGATGGTCAGGCTCGTCGCGGCCGTGTCGAATGCGAATGAGACAGCAATATCTGGAGCGCGTTCAGGCGACACAAGGGACACACTATTGGACAACGGCGCAGCCTTCATGCAGCTTTCCGCGTCCGGTCGAAGAAACGCCTCCGCCTCGCGAACCTTGCGCCTCCACCCTGTCAGGAGCCTGAGAAAGTGACGTACACATACAAGTTGATCGATTCGCCGGTCGGTCAGTTGAAGCTCGTGGCGAAAGGCGAATGCCTTGCCGCGATTCTGTGGGAGCACGACAAGCCGAACCGCGTGCGACTCGGCGAAATGCGCGAAGCGAACGAACTCGCGGTGCTCGTCGAAACCGAGCGGCAATTGCGCGAGTATTTCGCGGGCACGCGTCAGGCCTTCGATCTGCCGCTCGACTTTCAGGGCACCGAGTTCCAGAAGCAGGTCTGGCGCGCGCTGCTCACCATCCCGTTCGGCCAGACCCGCAGCTACTCGGAGATCGCGCAGCAGATCGGCAACCTCAATGCGGTGCGCGCGGTGGGCGCGGCAAACGGCCGGAATCCGATTTCGATCGTCGCGCCGTGTCATCGCGTGATCGGCGCTTCGGGCGAGCTGACCGGATTCGCCGGCGGCCTCGCCAACAAGATGCTGCTGCTTTCGCTGGAGGCGGGGCAGACCTCGCTCGAAGCAGCGGCCGATGACGCGCATCGGCTGGCGCCGAAGCGAAACGCGCCGCAACCGGTCAAGGACGATGCACCCGCGAAACCGGCGCATCGTCCGCCGAGTCGGGGAACGCAGGGTTCGCTGTTCGGCAGCTAAAGCAGGGCACACCCAGCACGACGCGCCACCCATCGGCCGTATTCGCCGATGCTTCGTCTGCGATCAACGCCACCGGCCGCGCATGCAACACCTATCCTTAAGATGCCCTTTGGGGTATCGAACAGGAGGATGACATGCGCATGCTTCTCAACATACAAATACCGAACGAACCGTTCAGCACACTCGTGCGCGAAGGCCGAATCGGCGACCTGATGAGAAAGATCCTCGATGACATGAAACCAGAAGCGATCTACTTCACCGAGCAGCAGGGCAAACGCGGCGCGGTGGCGGTCGTCGAGGTCGCCGATGCATCGGCGATCCCCGCGCTTGCCGAACCGTGGTTCCTGACGCTCGACGCCGACTGCGAGCTGCGCATCGCGATGCTGCCCGAGGATCTGAAGAAAGCCGGACTCGACGCGCTCGGCGACAAGTGGAAATAGCGCGGCCCTCAGGAATGCCCAGCCGATAGCTGCAGCAGCATCGAAGCCGCGGCCGTCGCCGCGACCTGGCAGCCGAGCACGATATGCTCCTCGGCCGTGTCCTCGATAAAGTCGTGACTCACGCCGCCGATGCTCGGCACGAACATCATGCAGGCCGGCATGCAACGCGCGATCACCTGCGCGTCGTGCGCGGCGCCGCTCGGCATGCGCAACCACTGGCCCGGCGCGAGTGCTTCGGCGGCTTGCGCGATGTGCTCCGCGAGCGTAGCGTCCATGCTGACGGGTTCGATCGGCTCGTCGAGCGTCTGCAATTCGACGCTCACCGCGTCGTGCGCGTTGAAATCGCGCACCAGTTCCGCGAGCGCGCGTTCCATGGCCTGAAGCCGTGCCGGGTTCGCATCGCGGAATTGCAGGTACATGTCGGCCGCGCCGGGCACGACGCTCATCGAGCCCGGATCGAGATCGATGCGGCCCACGGTCCAGACGGTATCCGCGTCCACCAGTTGCCCGAACGCGTCGTTCATCCGCGCGATGAACGCGACGAGCGCCGCGCCCGCGTCGCGGCGGATCGCCATTGGCGTCGTGCCCGCGTGATTGCGCTGACCGGTGAAGCGCAGCCGCGATTCGCGCAACCCGACGATCGTCGTGACGACGCCGATCGCTTTGCCGATCGTTTCCAGCCGTCCACCCTGCTCGATATGCGGCTCCAGATACGCGACCTGGCGCCCTGCCTCGAAACGGGCACGCGGCCGGCCCGCCAGTCCAGCGGCCTCGAGTACGTCGGTGAGGCGTTCGCCCTGCCGGTTCGTCGCGCCGCGAATCGAGTCGTCGACCGCCTCGCCGACGAAGCTGCGGCTGCCGAGCAGGCCCGAGAACGTGCCCTCCTCGTCGATCCACGACGCGACGTCGACGGCGAGGTGCCGCGTCGCGTCATGCTCCGCTAGCGCGCGGGCGATTTCGAGTCCGTACATCACGCCCATTGCGCCATCGAGCCAGCCGCCGGTCGGCTGCGTGTCGGTATGCGAACCGATCACGAGCGCGGGCCCGCTATTGCGCGAGCGTCCGAACACGGTGCCGACGCCGTCGATGCGCGCGTCGAGCCCCGCCTCCGTCATCCGGCCGACCAGCCATTCGCGCGCCGCCAGATCGACCGGCGACAGCGCGAGCCGGACCACGCCGGGACCGGTCGCGCCAAAACCGCGCAGCCGTTTGAGGTCGGCCATCAGCCGGTCAGGATCGATCTTCACCACGTTGTCATCTCCATGAATTGATTGCGGATATACGCGTGAAACCCACCCTCCGGCTCGAACAATCGATACAGCGTGGGCCGCGACAGCTGCGACATCGCCAGCACGCTGTCGACCGTCAGATCAGGTTGGCCGGGATTTGCGTCGATATAGCGGCGCGCTGCCGTGAACATCGCGGTGCGTGCCACCGCCTGCGCACTGTCGGTCAAGCCTGTTTCCTTGCCGAACGCCGCCGCCATCGACAACGCAGGTGTGGAGCGCTTCCTGAGCCGCGGGCGCGTCCATCGTGGACAACGTGCGGCACAGTTCGGACGGCCGTATCAAGAAAGCGCCGCGACCGCGGACACTCTGACGAAGCGGACGAGCCGTCCGCTTCCGCCATTCACCAACTCATTTCCAGAGCGTGCGGCCAAAGAACGTCAACGTACGATCCCACGCCTGTTGCGCCCAGACCGGGTCGTATTGCGTCCTCGCGATGCGACCCGACCCGACCGCCGTTTCGTTCGCGAACGCGTGACGCGCCAGATAGCGATGAAACTCGACGTCGACTTTCGCGTCGGTGAGTTTCTTTTCGAGCGCGTCGACGGTGTCGGCGGCGAAGAACTCGTCCTGCAGACCCCAGTGGCCCATCACCGGAACCTTCATCTTCGACGCGTCGATATAGTCGAGCGGCGGGAAGCCATACCAGACGACGCCGGCCGCCACTTCAGGCACGTTGCACAGCGCGAGAAACGTCAGCGCGCCGCCCATGCAATAGCCGGTCAAGCCAACCTTCGCCGCGTGCTGCTGCAAATACTGGACCGCGCCGCGCACGTCCTGCGTTGCGGCATCGGCGAAATCGAGGCCGCTCATCAAGTGGTGCGCCTCATCCTCTTCGACCGTCGACTTGCCGCGATACAGATCGGGCACCAGCGCGAAGTAGCCGGCTTTCGCGAGGCGATCGGCGACGCCGCGAATCTGATCGTTCAAGCCCCACCATTCCTGGATCACGACGACCGCGGGCGCACCCGCGGTTTTTTCAGGCTTCGCGAGATAGCCCTGTAGCTGCTTGCCATCGGGACGGTTGAACGTGATCATCGAACCTGCGTGTTGGGTCATCGGTCGCTCCTCGAGTAGAAGAAACCGCTAGCATAGCGCCACTACCCCGTTTTCTGTTCAATCGGAATCGTGCCAATGCGCGAGCGTGATCCCGCGGAATCTGCGCGTTATGTGAATCGAACGATATGAGGATCAACATAAGAAAATTCGTTAATTGATTCGTCGACGCGAGAGACGCCCGCAGCCGCTTCGTGTTGAAAGCTCTGAGACCTGCCACTTGGGCGGCTTCGGGTACTCGATCTTTGTGAAAACCGGAATAGGCCATGACATTACTTAATTTTATTGATTCTGCCTTAGACTATTCCTAATTGCAGAAGCATTTTTAAACCGGAATTTAACTATCTTCCCCTCCTGTTTTCCATCAAACCCGGAACCATAGAAATTTGATATTTTTTTGTTTTCCGAAAAAACGATCTCCCCGTTTTCATTTTTTTGAGCCTCGTATGCATGTACCTCATAGTAGTCGCCCTCCGTATCGACTCCAGATAGGTAGTATCTCCATTTAACGATCGCAAATAGCACCTGCTTTCCATCTACCTTGTTTTTGAAAATACTAGCTAATTCCGGAAAGGTAAGGCCATCCTGATTGAATATTGAAATCGGAATCGCATCCCCGCCCTTGGGAAGAAGTTGAATCACAAGCTTTTCCGGTACTTGCTCGATATGGCTTATCTCGATCCAATCGGGAACTGAAAGGAAATCAATACGTAGTCTTTCGTTTCCAGACGCATCGACGGGGATGGCTGCGAACGTTGAAACTGACGACAATGCCAGCAAAAAACCTGCAAGTCTTAGAATGGAATAGAATACGTTTCTCATGCCCCAATATCTCTGAATATACCTGCATTCATGGATTCGGTGATAGTTGTCTCTCCGAAGTCCGTAACTGTCAGTATTGCTATTAATTAGCGCCGTAATTGCGTTAGCCTTTGAATCAGCATTGGGTGCAGTTGTTTGATCAGCAATCTCGTAAAGCTTGTGCGAAAGCCAATAATCTACGCCGGACCTCGTTCCGTATTTTGTGGTTGCCAGAAGCTCAGGATTGGCTTCAAAATTCTGAGAATCGGAAGTCCAATATCTCGCATATCCATCAGTAAAGGCTCTGTAACTTCCCCTTCCAATGGTTTGCTTCAGGCCTCTCCCTCGATATTTCTAGCCGTCTCCGCTGGCTACGGTCGGCGCTATTTCCATTTTTCCCAGCATATGCGCGGTTGGCAACAGCTTCGGCATCAGTAAACACGGGATGCAATAAAAAACTCATAAATTTTCCCTGAATTAGCAGAGCGCCATTTTCCTGCGAAAGCATCGTTTGAGCCATATCCTTCAAATACGGCATATTCTTGTTTGGCGCCTGTGCCTTCAGGGGCCGATTCTCGTAAATTCAGTTTGCCATCTGCAAAGCTACCGGTTAGTTTGATTTCTTCATTCTTGCCGATGTAAATATAACTTCCTGTAAAATTGAAACGGTTGTCTGATTGTTGTAGTTCGGCATCAATCCAGAACGTATGGCCGATCCATCCGCCATATCGTCCGAATGCCTCTTTTCCAGATTTGCAATTTTCCACGCAAAGTAATGAACCAGCATCAGGTTCATCTACTCCGGGGAAAAAATACGTTGTGCTCTTATTCGATGCAATTCCATAAACGGGGATATCGACTACTAAACCGTGTTTTTTTGCTGCATCGATGACACAATTCTTGCCCAGACGCAACGAATCAGGCTGATGACCTCCGCCGCAGAGAGCCATTTTTGCAGCATCAAACGGAGACGATTGCCTCTCAGGCTGAACGTCACCTCTGCACTCATAGCCGCTCCAGTACAACTTTGGCGACGTCATGGCAAAGCCCCTCGAAAGGGAGATCACTCGTTCGGCACGTGCCGACCCATGTACATACGTAAGGAGGAGTAGATCCCAGTTACGTGAAGACGTGGTGTTGCTACTTTCAACAATGTAATATTTCCCCGATCTTAGTAGGGAATAGCTATCAGAAACAGTTTGCTTAAATGGCAAATCGAAGATTTTTTCGTGAGATGCAGAATCCCGTAGAAAACCGTCGTCATCAATAGCCATAGCGCAACCAGATTGCGCATCACAAATCGTTATGCCTGGAAGTTGATAAGGCACAGCGGCAGGTGCCGCTACCATAGGCAAAAACGCCAGCACAATCGAGAAGAAAATTTTTCTCATCGCGCTGCCTCAATCCAATTCTTCGAATTTTTGAGCATAAAATACAAATTCGCGTGATCTAATATCGATAGAATACCTGCCTCGCAATGCAATCAGATTTATCTTCATGCACCCGGGCAACAGCCAATTTACAATTGGCTTCGACATACGAGTGCCAGTTTTTATCTTCTTTCTTGGAAAAAATATCTGTTAATTTTGATGTAAATTTTTCCCGCAAACCATTTTCGTAAAGCGTTGGAACTATATCTAACGCCTTATAAAATCCCAGCGCCCCAATTCCGGTATCTAAATATTGAATTTCTTCTGTCCATGCCCTTGTTATCTGATCTAGGCATGTCCATTTATCAATTCCGACCTCCGCACCAGGGGATGTGACGTCATAGGCGCCTTGGCAAGTGGCATCCTTGTATGCGAGCCACTCTTTCTCTGCCTGAACGAGAACTCCCTTGTCAGCAGGAGACAGTTTTGTTGCCAGGTCGTTATAGGCCAAATTTAGGATTCGGTCTGAATATTCGAAATTTGCCCTCGCACATGCTTCAAGCTCTTTGGTGACGTTGCTGGTACACATGAATTGCGATGCCTTCGCACAAAGGGGCGCGAAGGCAAAAATCAGAAGGATTATTATCTTTTTCAAGAGACTAATTCCAGCAATTACAGTTTATCCCAGCCTCAAACGAGACGGCTTCTTTTTCGCGTCCATCCACAAGTCCGCCCTGTCCACTGCCATCCCACAAACTCTTCATTCGCCGTAGTTGCACTGGCACATCCAATAGGTTTTGGGCCTGAACGTCTGCCCGGATCGCACGCATATGCTCTCTGGTTTTCAGATGCGCTTTATCTACCATTCCCGGGCCTCGATTAATAGGTTGCCAAAAATGGCATCGTCAAAATAAAAAAATACCTCATCCCTAATCATTCTCCGTAGTCAAGTTTTGCAATTTAATTACATACCGCCAAATCTTCGCACTTTATCCACTTAAGAATTGCTTTATTTTTTTTGTGAGATATTTTACAAGGTACCAAAGGCCGTCCGCATCATTGAATTCGAGCAGTTGAACCTTGTCGTCTTTGACGAGATACATTTTGGTAATAGAAGTATTCTCAGGTCTTGAGTATAGCCATGCCTTGTTAGCCGTCACTGACGATGTGACTGGGCGACGCTCGGAATAACTCCTTTGATTGGTCACGAGCAGTTTCCCTGACAGTCTCCCATCCTGGTAGACCGAGCGCGTTACCTGATCACAGCCGACGCATCCGTCGCTCAAAACGATCTGGTAAGCACCATTTCTGACCTCATAGACATCTTCATATTGCTTCGAATCGAACTTATACGAGCTGATCAAATGGTTTTTATCGATTTTGTAGTTACAGATATCCTTGCCGTTACCCACAAAATCCAAAGCAGAAAATGTATGCGTCGTTCGATTAAATGAAAAAAAACGAGAACATCCACCGGTGCTTGTTGCCGCCACCTCCTGATTACCATCCTTATAGATATCAACAATAGACATATTTTCATATCCATCATCAATAGCCTTCTTTAGATCAGCAGTCGGAGCAATGTTTTTGCAACCGGATTTCGTGTTGCAAACCTGAATTGCGCCAGCAGTATCAATCGAAAGCACGTTGGCACCCGATTGGTCCGAAAACGCATGGAGCGGCGCCATGACTGCCATGCAGATGAGGCCAGAGACCAGCAGTCTATTTAACTCTGAAAGATTCACTTCAAGCCCCCTCATTCTTGATCTTGTCAAACAACGCCTGACGCTCCGGTAATCCGTTGTGTCCACCGTTGACGGCGAGCGTAATCATGGCAACATTGTTATTCTCATGCTCAATGAGAATGTTGATGTCACCGTTCGCGCCGTACTTTTTCGTAATCCCTCCCTTGTGGCGCCAGAACCAGCAAGATGCATCAATCGCGTTCTCCATATCGGATGCAACAAGGTCGGGATTTGAAACAAAGTCAATCCCCCTATACATGGAATACATTTTGTACGTATTTTTCCACGTTAGCTGGATCGGACCCTTTCCTTTGTATTTGGGGCCGTCACCCATCGTCGTATTTCCGTTCTTGATGGCACCCTGATGCACTCCAGGATTGTATCCATCGCCCGAAGCGAACTCGATAGTCGTTTCAAATCGCGCAGATTCATGAAAGCATTGAGAGAGGAAGTGCGCTTTCTGATAGCAATCAATGATATTGTATGACTTCATTTTGCTGTTCAGCAGCGAAACAAACCTCTCTTTGTCGTATTTGTAGATGTTCGGGTATTTTTCAGGAAAGTGGAGTTGAAACGATGCTGTGCCGCCCTTTCCCGTAAACCAGTCCCCGGTCTTACCCAGTATCTTTTCCAGAAATCCAACCGTGATTGCACAACTTTCGGAACGAGTGAAATTCGCAACCAGGGCAACCGGATGAATGTGATTGGCTACCGGACTAGAGGGGAACCCGTCAACCTTGCCCTTGACCGAATCCCACCACTGAAGCTTCCTGATGCGCTCCAGTTCGCATTTCCAGTTCTCCGCCGCATTACGCATCAGTGGGGTAAGCGCTTCCCAACGGCTCACGCCACCGCCCCATTCGCTTTCGTATTTCAGGATGACGTGTCCCAAGTCACTTGCCAGCCACCGGCGTCCAAGCGCCTGCCGTAACTTGACCGCAGTCACAATCACACTACCGTCCTTGCCCAGATCGTCCTTCGTCGCACCAGACGAAGGCAAACGACTTACAGTCTGCTCGAGCTTCGACAATAGAGCGCTATTGCCGACGGCCTCCGTGGAGGGCGCGAATGCCTTCTGTTCTTTAGGGTTCGCCGAGCCGGTAACCGACAGGTTTCGCTTGAAAGCGTCAGTGAGATTAATGCCCGTTGCGTCGACGATTTCAAAGCCCGGCCATGCCCACGGACTCTCCCAATGCGTGCCAGGGTGATTTCCGCTACCGTCAGATTGCTTCCCGCCACAAACCCAACCCGTGGCCGCCTGCCCCGAACCCGTACCGACTTCGAGGCGCCACCAGGTTACTCCCTTGTCGTCGACCGCGACGTTTCCGTCACCGAGCGAATTCAGTTCCGCGCGCGGATAAGCCACGAGATCCGAGTTGACCGGTGAGCTGGCTTGACTCAATTGCAACGGAAACGATTTCCACGCAGATATTCCGTTCGGGGAACCGGGCTGGTTCAATCCGGAACGCGCAATCCAGACTGGTCCCTGGTATTGTTGTGCATGGCCTCCCGGACCCGGAATCCACGGCTGGACCTGTCACTTGCGACTGAATCGTTGTTTGGACTGCAAAGTTGAACTTTGCCAATCCAATCCAAGATGAATTATCACGTCATTGATAAATGTTTGACAAGTCATCCAAGCGCTTTCTCATTGAGGAAACGAGACAGTTCCTGTCTTCGCCGCATTTATTGCGTTTCGCAAGCCATGCTTTTTGTTCGAGCGTGAGCGGGCGGGAGTCGTTGCCGGCATCACGATATTGGGACAGAGCAAGTTTATATGCCTGCGATACGCTTCTATCAAAAGCTGACAATTCAATCGAAGTGCATATCTCGCTCTCGGCTTTGGTGTTTGACTTTGAACAGTCAAAGGAAGGGTTGGGCTTTTGATCGTCTGCGAGTCGATGCATGACGAGGATGGTCTCGTCGCGCCATCTCAATAGAACTTGATCGGTATTCGAAAGAAATAGCCAAGAGCCTCGCACTCCATTATCTAAACCAAGATCTTTATTCCACAGATCGCCATTGCAGTAAACCCGCATGGCTTGGGTATTGTTGTTTTGTCCAAGGCCAAGACGGTAGTCTGCTGCTGCCGCACTTTTGGGTGGGTATCCATACCCACCCATGCTCTTGTTTATCAGTTCATCGAGCCGCATGGGAGCGGCCTTAACACTTGGCGTGACACACTCGGAGTCATCTGGAGTGTCATTCGTAATATTATTTGATGTGAATGTAAACAGCCGTCCAACAAGACGCGGATCATTCCATGCGTAGAATGGAGTGCGCGGTGACTGGGTATTTGTGTGCACCTCTGTGACCTGCCATTTTCCCTTGATAGTGTCGGGTAACTCATTCGAGAAAACTGGAATTGCCCAAAGTAGCAAAGAAAAAATAGAAAGTAGATATCTCATTCCTAACGCCCCTTTCGAAGTCACGTTGCTCAAGTGCATTCGCACTTATCTCGGTGGGAGCGGTTGGCCATTAAATTCATACCGGTTATTCATGTAGAGGTTCACCTCATCCGACCGCCTATTTGTGAGTCCCGGCATCACAACGCCGCCGGATGTATTTCCCTCTCTGATCTTTGCCATTGCGCTATCGACATGTCCGTTATTTATGAAATTGGTAACGCTTCCCCATCTTGCGGCAGGATTGTAAGCAAAGCTCACAAGCGCATCGAACTGATTTTGACTTAGTGGAATCTTGATTGCTTTGCGCACCATATTTTCGTAGAACGGAACGGTGTGACGCAGTAACTGTACTTGTTGGTCATTGCTCAAATTAACGAGACTGAGATTCGCGTTGACAAATGTATGTGCGGCACTTCCCTGCAACCCCGCCCCATTGGCAATCGCTTGTGCTGTTGCGTCAGGAAGTCCAATGGACTTCATGTCAAATGCGATCGAACTAGCCGATCTCTCTTTCATGTCATATCCCGCGCCTAGTGTTACACCACTAGCACCACCGGGCCAATGAAGGTGATTGGTCGTGCCTGCCAGCGCTTCGTGGGAGAAAATAAAATATATTCCATCATCCGAGATCGAACTCACGCCGGCGCTTCGAACGAAATTGCCAATCATAGCCACAGGGTGCATGTGATTCACCACAGGACTAGACGGGAACTCATCCACCTTGCCCTTGACGGAATCCCACCACTGAAGCTTCCTGATGCGCTCCAGTTCGCATTTCCAGTTCTCCGCCGCATTACGCATCAGTGGGGTAAGCGCTTCCCAACGGCTCACGCCACCGCCCCATTCGCTTTCGTATTTCAGGATGACGTGTCCCAAGTCACTTGCCAGCCACCGGCGTCCAAGCGCCTGCCGTAACTTGACCGCAGTCACAATCACACTACCGTCCTTGCCCAGATCGTCCTTCGTCGCACCAGACGAAGGCAAACGACTTACAGTCTGCTCGAGCTTCGACAATAGAGCGCTATTGCCGACGGCCTCCGTGGAGGGCGCGAATGCCTTCTGTTCTTTAGGGTTCGCCGAGCCGGTAACCGACAGGTTTCGCTTGAAAGCGTCAGTGAGATTAATGCCCGTTGCGTCGACGATTTCAAAGCCCGGCCATGCCCACGGACTCTCCCAATGCGTGCCAGGGTGATTTCCGCTACCGTCAGATTGCTTCCCGCCACAAACCCAACCCGTGGCCGCCTGCCCCGAACCCGTACCGACTTCGAGGCGCCACCAGGTTACTCCCTTGTCGTCGACCGCGACGTTTCCGTCACCGAGCGAATTCAGTTCCGCGCGCGGATAAGCCACGAGATCCGAGTTGACCGGTGAGCTGGCTTGACTCAATTGCAACGGAAACGATTTCCACGCAGATATTCCGTTCGGGGAACCGGGCTGGTTCAATCCGGAACGCGCAATCCAGACTGGTCCCTGGTATTGTTGTGCATGACCTCCCGGACCCGGAATCCACGGCTGGACCTGTACCCAGGGCCCAGTTTTCGGACTGTTAGGGGTAAGCGTGAGTTTGGCAAGTTGCGCCGCGTCGCCGAGTTTGACGTCAGCGCCGACTGGCTTTGCGATGAGCTTCGCACCTGCCTGGATAACGAAAATGGTTTTGTCACCTTGGGGCAGCTCCGCAGCCCGCGCCCGGCTTTTCTCGATGAACGCCTTTAGCGTTTCGTCGGCGAAAACCTCCAGATGCAGCAACTGCCGACTCGGGACCGGCGGCAGAGGCGTTGAGGTTTCGTAGTCGATATATTCTCCAAGCTGCCCCAACAATGTCCCCGCACTCACGTGGATGGAGTGGTCCGACGGGGGAATAACCACGGTGCCGACACCCGTCGGCTCCTTTACGGCCTGCTGATCGTGCAGATAGACCCACCCCCAGTCTCCTTCGGATGTCAGTGGTGTTTCAGTCTCTTTGACGACGTCGGGGACGGGACCCTCCCCGGGCGCAGCCTTCGCCCTGACGCCATCTGGAACCAGCCATGGCGCTTGCGGTCCGTCTTCCCAGCCGAAATAATCACCGCTCTGAGGAGCAACCATCGTCCCCGATGTAATCGCCTTGATATGCCCCCACGGACCGCGCGTTTCGCCGACGGTGATTTCACTTCCTTCTGGTAAAAAGCCGACATATTGCCCAAGGGTGAACCTGTTTTTCTTGCCTGCCGTCGGCGCCGTGTATACGAGCGCACCGGACGCGCCACCTCCAACCTGCGTGTCCTTCGCCCCAATGCGGAATGCCGTCACACCAGGCCACCAGCCCGGGCGATCAAGTTTGCCGTCCGCCAGATAGGTGCTCCAGTCCGCCATGTGCATATAGAGGCTGAAGAATGTCAGCGTCTCGTCGGCTGGTTGTGCGGTGGTACTTCCAGGCGCTGCAGGCATTGTCATTTTGTGCCGGACCAGCACAAAGCCTGTCGAGTACAGAGCCCAGTCCCGCGTCTGCGTGAACTGCAGATGCGGGTACGTATCGTCGAGCTTGTAGGCAACGATATCGCCGTCGGCAATGACCCGCACGCCCTTGGACTGGTCTACGCGTGACGCAGAAGCCGGACCAAAGTGAACGCCGCCGTGCGGAAAGCCATTTACACCAAGCGGGAAAAAACCATCGCTCATGGCTCCCAGCGCGCCGTAGAAAATCTGCGGATCGGTGATTTCCTTGCCATCCTTCGCTGGAAAAGGATATCGCCATGTCAGTGACGAAGCAGACGGTGTATTTGCCGGATTGTTCTGCGGCGCCCGCGGATGGTTTTGTGGAGAGGCCATTTGCAGATCGAATGAGTTTAGCCAGAAAACCTGGAGCCATGCCCGGTCAGGTCGGGGAGGTCATTTGCCGTGGGCAGCTTTGGGGAAATCTGCATCGACGCCGCACCCTTCTTCTGGATCGTGATGACCTTGAAGAACAGGTCGGCAGGACCACCGAGCGTGACATTGCCGTCCTTGAGCTGGATGAACGCACCGTCGCATTCGAGAACGAGTTCGTTCTTTGCGCTGATGCGTACCGTACCGTTCACGCTCGACACCGACACGTCCTGATCGGCAAGCAGTGACATTGCATCGCTCTGGGCCTGAATCTCGACCGGGCCCTTCGCTGCAAAGATCTTGATACCGAGCTTCTGCGCGAACAGCGAAATCTTCTCGCCGGCCACAACCGTGAACCGCTTCACCACGCTCCAGTCGGCGTTCTTTCCGGCAACAGCCGAGATGTTGTCCTTTGCTGCGAACTGCAGACCCTGCCCCGTGACGAGCGCCGCGGAGGCCGGGGTACTCATCAGGAGCCCCGGTTCCTTCAGCCCGTCGAGATCGCTTTTGACCTGCTGCTGCGCATCGGTGTCTGCAGGCTCGGCCTTCGCGCTGGTGGCGGATGCTGCCAGCGCCCTTGCAGTCGCCAGCGCGCTTTCGAGTTGCGCAATGGTCTCCTGCATGTCGAGCTGATTGCCTGTCGCGCCCGGGCGATCGTACGCCGTCAGATGCAGACCCTTACCTGCGCGCTCGACCCCGTAACCCGATGTCCGGAGCTCGTAGCCTTCACCCCGGCATTCGAGTTTCTGGTTCACGAGATAGCCAAGGTTCAGCTGTGACTTTCCGGAATGCTCCGTGCTCAGCTTGATGCCTTCCTGGCCCTCCCAGTCCTCCATGCGCAGCTTGTTGTTCTTCTGCGTGCGGATCGTATTGCGCGACAGCCAGCGCCGGTCGTTCGTGATGAGGTCGCGGGCCTGACTGTGGTGGTGGAAGGCCGTAATTTCTGGCTTGTCCGGATCCCCATCCCTGAAGGAAATCACGGCTTCGTCATTATCCAGCGCGACGAAATGCATGCCGGTCTGCAGCTTCCCGGCGAAGGGTTTTGCCATGCGCAGTGGCACACTCTCACCGCCCTTCGGCCAGTCCGCAAAATCCACGTCGAAACGCACCACGTAATAGCCGACAGAATTCAGGTAGCCGTATGTGTACTTGTCCGGGCTGCAAATTCGCGCTGAAAGTGTGCCGGCGATCTTGGGCCAGGTGTCTGGCTTCAGTTCAAGACGGAAACGCCGGTCGGCCGGGATGGCCTTGTAGCTGTTTGTATAGGGCTTGTCGCGTGCGCCGCTGTGGGTGATCTCGGTGACCACCTGGCCTTTCGGCGCATCGGGCAGAGCAACATCCGTCTCCAGGACACGCGCGCATTGAAGCGAGAGCACGGTGCTCTCGCCTTCATACACGATCTGGCGGGCGAGCGCCGCTTCGTGGCGCAACTGTGCTTCCCACTTTGCGCCGTCCTGGTCGAGGTGGTTCGTACCGTAAATGTACGGCTGCCCGTAGGTGGTGGGATCGTCTGGCGCAACGTTCGCTTCATCCCGAAAACGCTCCCAGGCGCTCTCAGGGTTATAGTCCGCGACGACGAACGACTGCGGCACCGTCTCCGTATGCGTCCTGATCGACGTGACGGCCTCTACTCCACCCGCTTCGAGACCCGCCGCTTCACGGTACGGCACGATGAGTCGCGGGTCGTAGATGTAATGGTCGATGTCGTCGCCAAACACCATCTGATCGCCGTACTCGGTCTCAACAATATAGAAGTAGATGCCCGACTTCTGCATAAGCATCTGCAGCCAGGCCAGATCATTGATCCTGTACTGGAAACGGAAAAGTTGCTTGAGGTACTGTTTCCGCAGGCGGAAAGAGAACTGGTGTTCGCGCAGACCATGACGTCGCAGGATCGCCGCCATGATTTCCGGTATCGTCTGATGCTGGTAGATCTGCGTGTTGTCGACTGCGGCAAGCCGTCCGATGTGGGATTTCAGGTAAAACTCATATTTCCTGAAATCCTTTGTCGTCTGTATTGTCGAGAAGCGCTCGATGTATCCCGAAAAGATCTTCGGCACGCCATCGTCTGGCACGATCCTGAAGACCGCATCCCGGCCCAGGTAGTCGGTGCGTGCAAGCTGGCCCGGATGGGTCACCACGATGCGCACAAGGTTGGGTTCGCCCATTTTTTCGGACGCGTCAAATGACACGACCGAGAGCTGCGCCGCACTGTCAGTCCCCGGCACATCCAGGAAATACGCCTGACGTCCTGGTGTCGCCGTCAGATCCGATACAACCTTCCTCGCTTCGTCATACAGGCTTGCCATGTTCGCTTATTCCTCACCTGATCAGCAGTACGTCGGAACTGCTACGCATGAAATACGATCGCATAACCAATGGGTATTTGGGGTGAGTACATTACGCGCCTTCGATCTGCCAGTGAAGCATTGCTTGTGTCCACATGAAACGTTTGTTGCTTTCAATCAGCCACTGACAATTGTTGACCTTTAAGGCTGTTTTTGAGATGTATTGCGTGCTAAACATCACCGGTTAAGCGAAGCCGGGATATCAGTTATTGAACGATGAGCGCAAGCTTCCAGAACAGCATCCAGCGAGACCAGAAGACCACGACACCCGACTCGTTCACACCGTCAATTGCGTCGCGCCGGGGCTGATCGAGACCGGCATGCTCGAACAGATGACGCTCGATCACGCGCTGAAGACCGTGCCGATGAACCGCGTCGGCCAGCCGGCCGAGGTCGCTTTCTCATTGAGGAGAGGAGACAGTCTCTCAGGCTCTGGCAGTCATCTTCGGATGTCAGAATCTTTAGGCCGACACATTGTGTCGGCTTTTTTACTCGTGACGCTTTTGCAATTCCGACTCGCGCGACATGTGATTTCGCACCCGCATTCAAGCGCTTTTATCCAATGGGTGAATTGACTCGGCTGAAAGCTTGACGTATTGCGATGCGCGCTAGAACCGCTCTATCACACCGAATTGGACGCCCGCGACCGGCGCGCCCGGATAGGCAACGGGCAGCCCGGTCACGTTGACGCCGCGCAGCGTGAAGCGCGAGTCGTCGCGATTCGCGAGATAGGCGGCGCTGAAATATAGCAGCAGCGTCGGCGACATGCTGTATTCGAATGCCGCGCTGAACTGGTCCGCGCTGCCGCCAGGCGTCGTGTAGTCGCGCACGTGCGCATAGCCGAGCGAGGCACGCGCAGTGGTCGAAAAACTGTACTGCGCCGACAGCGAGCCGCCCGCGCCGTGATAGGCCGGTGTGCCGCCATCGCCGTTGAAAAAGGACAGCCACACGCGCAGCTTGCCGAAGGCGTAGTTCGCGCCGCCGAGGTTCGCGCGCAGCGCGCCGGCGCCGTGCGTCTGCTGGCGCGCGTACAGCAGATGCAGGTGGTCGAGCCGATACGACGCGGTCACGTAATAACCGTCGATGCCGTTGCCGTCGGCCTCGGACGGATCGCGCGTCGCCATCATCAGCGTCGCACTGAAGCCAGCGATGCGCGGCGACAGATACGCAACCGCGTTGTTCGCATACGGCGTGATCTTCGACAGATTGTTGAGCCCTGAGGCGATCGTGCCGGCGCCGAACGCGTCGAGATCGCCCTTGAACGGGATATAGATCGGCGAATACTGACGGCCGACGCGCAGTTCGCCCCAGCTGCCGCTCGCGCCGATCCATGCCTGACGATTGAAGATCGAGCCGGGCACCTGCAAGCTGCCGTCGGTCGAACTGAAGCCGTTTTCGAGCGTGAACACGATCGCGTTGCCGCCCCCGAGCGGCTCTGCGCCATGCAGCCCGACCCGCGAGCCGCGATACGCGCCGGAGTCCATGCGCGCGACCCAGCCCGAACCGGGGTCGGTGATTTCGACGCTCGTATCGATCACGCCATACAGCGAGACGAAGCCGGTGTTGATTCCTGAGGCGGCGCCGGTGCCGGTATCGATGTCGGTGACGGCGGCTGCGCCGTGCGCATAGAGCAGAAGCGCGCCACCTCCCCAAACCGCTCTCGCGCCGACGCTGATCGTCAAGGCTTCGCGGACTGTGTTCAGCAGGAAAGCCATGGCGTGACGCAGGATGAGTTCCTCCTCGAACACATCGATCGGATATTCCGCGAGCGAACTTACCACGTTCGGGCGAACCCGTGCGGGCCGTCCAGTACGCTCGCGCACATCCCAACGATGCAAGCGCGCGCCAGCATCCGCGACTGGAGAACGGCAATGCAGGAGTCGCCGCGGCCCGTGTGCGGCGCCGTGCCCGGGGCACCGCCTTTTTTCCCGCGCCGTGTGGTTTTTCGTGCGACGAATGATTTTGACCAAGGGGAAACCCGTATAATCCCCGAGACGTCAGACAACTTGCGCACAATCGCCGGGAGCCTGACCGCGATCCGCCGTGCAGCGTCCACCCCGAACCGCCTTCTGCCCGATCCGTGAATTCCACCGCCCCCGCCAGTTCCGCCGCCGCCAGTTCCGCCGCCGCCCCCGCCCTGCCGTTTCGCCACGCGCTTTACGCGATGCTCGGCATCGGCCTCGTCAACATGCTGGTCGCGCTCGACCAGACCGTCGTCAGCACCGCGCTGCCGTCGATCGTCGCCGAGCTGCACGGCTTCGAATATTTTGCGTGGATCGCAAGCGCGTACCTGCTCGCCTCGGTCGTCACGGTGCCGGTGTTCGGGCGGCTCGGCGACTACTTCGGCCGCAAGCGCTTCGTGATCGCCGCGGTGATCACGTTCACGGTCGCGTCCGTGTTGTGCGGCCTCGCCAACAGCATGCTGTTTCTCGCGATCGCGCGCGGACTGCAAGGCGTCGGCGGCGGCATGATGGTCGGCACCGCGTTCGCGTCGATTCCCGATCTGTTCCCCGACCCGCGCACCCGCGTGCGCTGGCAGGTCGTGCTGGCCGCGGCCTACGGCATTGGTACGGCGGCCGGCCCGTCGCTCGGCGGCTGGATGAGCGAGCACCTCGGCTGGCGCTCGACGTTTCTCGTCAATCTGCCGGTTGGCGCGGCGGCGCTCTATTTCATCTGGATGCATCTGCCGAATTTCCGGCGGCCGCATGACGGCGAAGTAAAGATCGACTGGCTCGGCGCGGGGCTCGTCGCGTGCGTGCTCGGCGGCTTGCAGGCGTTTATCGAAGCGGTGCCGAAGCACGGCCTCACCGTGGGCAATCTCGTGCTCGGCGCGTGCGTGATTGCCGGCGCGATCGCACTCTTCAGGTGCGAAAAGCGCGCCACCCATCCGATCGTTCCGCTCGATCTGTTCAAGGACGCGCAGCTCGTCACGCTATTCACACTCGGCATGCTGTCCGGATTCGTGATGTTCTCGCTGATCTTCTTCGCGCCTTTGCTGCTGCAAGGCGGCTTCGGTCTCTCGCCGCAGCAGGCCGGCCTGCTCGCGACGCCGATCGCCGCGTGCATCGCGCTCGGTAGTGTGGTGAACACGCGCATCGTGATTCACATGAAGAAGCCCACGCGGATTCTGACGATCGGTTTCGGGCTGCTGATGTTCGCGTCGATCGCGCTCGCGTTCGCCAATCCGGACACGCCGCACTGGCGCATCGTGCTGCCGATGGGCGCGGTCGGCATCGGCCTAGGCTTCATCCTGAACAACCTGAACGTGTTCGGCCAGGAGATCGCCGGACGCGAGCGCTTCGGCATCACGACCGCGCTATTGCAATCGACGCGCATGGTCGGCGGCATGCTCGGCACCAGCATCGTCGCGACTGTCGTGCAGCATCACTATCGCAATGTCGTCACGCGCACGATCAGCGTGCTCGGAGAGCCGGCCTCATCGCAATGGCGGCCGCGTTTCGTCGATCTGCGCATCCTGATCGACGACGCGTCGCGCACTCAGTTGATGGCGGATATGAAGACCTCGGGACTCAATACGCTCGCGCTGATCGACAGCGCACGCGACGCGCTCGTGCAGTCGATTCATATCGGCGTGTGGCTGACGGCGGTGGCATCGCTCGCGGCCGCGCTGCTGGTGCAGCGGATTTCGCATGTGGTGTTTCGCAAGAGCTGACAAGTGGCCCGATGATGGCCGCCGACATCCGCGGTGCGGCTATCTCGCACCGTGCAATGCAAGCCTGGTGAACCGCACCTTTCGTGCAGCCCGCCAGGGCTTTTGATTGAGTTAAATCGTCCTTAACGCACGAGACACGGCCGTTTGTTGTCGAACTTCCAGTTCGGAATCAGATATTGCATGGCAACGCCGTCGTCGCGTGCGCCGAGGCCGTGCTGCTGATACATCGCGTGCGCCTTCTCGAGCGCATCCATATCGAGTTCGATGCCGAGCCCCGGCTTCTGCGGCACCTTGACCTTACCGCCGACGATCTGCAGCGGATCTTGCGTCAGGAACTGACCGTCCTGCCAGATCCAGTGCGTATCGATCGCGGTGATCTTGCCCGGCGCCGCGGCCGCGACGTGCGTGAACATTGCGAGCGAAATGTCGAAGTGGTTGTTCGAATGCGAACCCCACGTGAGGCCCCAGTCGTTGCACATCTGCGCGACGCGCACCGAGCCCTGCATGGTCCAGAAGTGCGGATCGGCGAGCGGAATATCGACCGATTGCAGCTGGATGGCGTGACCCATCTGACGCCAGTCGGTCGCGATCATGTTGGTCGCCGTCGGCAGGCCGGTAGCGCGACGGAACTCGGCCATCACTTCGCGGCCAGAATAGCCGTTCTCCGCGCCGCATGGATCTTCCGCGTAGGCGAGAACATCGTGCTTGTCACGGCACAGGCGCACCGCTTCCGCGAGCGACCACGCGCCGTTCGGGTCGAGCGTCACGCGCGCTTCGGGGAAGCGCTCGGCGAGAGCCGTGACCGCTTCGATCTCGGCGTCGCCTGGCAGCACGCCGCCCTTCAGCTTGAAGTCGTTGAAGCCGTAGCGCGCCTTCGCGGCCTCGGCAAGACGCACGACCGTCTCCGGCGTCAGCGCTTTCTCGGTGCGCACGCGCTCCCAGTCGTCACGCGCGCCGGCGTTGTTCGCGTACGGCAGATCGGTCTTGTTGCGATCGCCGATATAGAACAGGTAGCCGAGCATTTCCACTTCGTCGCGCTGCTGGCCTTCGCCGAGCAGTGCCGCGACCGGCACGCCGAGATGCTGCCCGAGCAGATCGAGCAGCGCGGCTTCGAGCGCGGTCACCGCGTGAATCGTCGTGCGCAGGTCGAAGGTCTGCAAGCCACGCCCCCCAGCGTCGCGATCGGCGAACTGCGTGCGCACCTTGTTCAGAATCGCATGCAGATTGCCGATCGACTGACCGACCACGAACGGCCGCGCGTCGTCGATCGTCTTGCGGATGTTCTCGCCGCCCGGCACTTCGCCGATGCCGGTATGGCCCGCGCTGTCCCGCAGAATCACGATGTTGCGCGTGAAGAACGGACCATGCGCGCCGCTCAGATTCATCAGCATGCTGTCGCGGCCGGCGACGGGCACGACGCGCAGTTCGGTGACGACCGGCGTGGCGTTCGATTCGGTAGGTTTGGTGGACATGGGAAAAGCACCTGTGTGATGAAGTAGGCCGGCCGGCGGAAGCCGCCGCGCGCCGCATGCGTGTTCGACCGGACCGGATGAGAACTCGAATACAGAAAAATCGACGGCCGCATGCGAGCCGTCAGCGACTCGAATACAGAAAAATCGACGGCCGCATGCGAGCCGTCAGCGTAGTCAATGCGCGTTGCCGTGCAACGAATCGGGCAACGGCTCGCGATTGCCGGGCTTCTTGCGCGTCAGGAAGCCGGCCGCCGCCGCGAGCAGCGACGCGACGCCGAGACCGTACAGCCCGCCCGCGATCGAGCCCGTATGCTGCTGCAGATAGCCGAAGGTGGCCGGCGCGAAGAAGCCGCCGAGGTTGCCGAGCGAATTGATCAGCGCGAGCACACCGGCGGCGACGCGCGCATCGAGGTAGCCCTGCGGAATCGGCCAGAACAGCGACGCCGCCGCCTTGAAGCCGATCGCCGAGAAGCAGATCGCGACGAACGAGAACACCGGGTTGCCCGACGTCGACGCGAACAGACCGACCGCCGCTATGACGAGCGCGACCGCGAGCCAGCCCTGCTGATGACGCCATTTCGCCGATACGACCGCGAAGCCGTACATCGCGACCATCGAGATCAGCCACGGAATCGCGTTGAACATGCCGACCTCGAAGTCGGAAAGGCCGCCCATCTTGCGGATGATGGTCGGCAGCCAGAAAGTGGCCGCGTAGATGGTCAGCTGGATCGCGAAGTACAGGAAGCAGAACAGCGCGATTTGCGGGTCCTTCAGCAGCTTCACCGTCGGCAGACGCGCGCCGCCTTGCGCTTCGCGCTCGGCCTGTTCGGCCGCGATCGATTGTTCGAGCACACGCTGTTCTTCGGCCGTGAGCCAGTGCGCGTCGCGGATGTGCGACTTCAACAGCAACCAGCTGACGACGCACAGCGCGATCGAGAACGCGCCTTCGATCAGAAACATCCACTGCCAGCCTTGCAGGCCGAGGCCGCGAATCGACAGCAGCGAGCCGGTGATCGGACCGGACAGTACCGACGCGAGCGCCGAGCCCGACAGAAAGATCGCCATCGCCTTGCCGCGTTCCTTTTGCGGCAGCCACTGCGTGAAGTAAAAGACGACGCCGGGAAAGAAGCCCGCCTCGGCGACGCCGAGCAGGAACCGCAGCACGTAAAACGACGTGTCGTTCCAGACGAACGCCATCGCGCCCGCCACCAGCCCCCACGTGCCCATGATGCGCGTGAGCCAGGCGCGCGCGCCGAACTTCTGCATCAGCACGTTCGACGGCACTTCGAACAGCGCGTAGCCGATGAAGAACAGCCCGCTGCCGAGCCCGTAGGCGGCCGCGCCGATGCCGAGATCCGCCTTCATATGCGCGTTGACGAAGCCGATATTCACGCGGTCGATATAGTTCGCGATGAACATGATCAGGAAAAGCGGCAACACGTTGCGCTTCACCTTCGCGACCGCCGATTCCAGCGGGTCGAGCGCGGTGCTCAGAACTGATGTCAAGTTGTGTCTCCTTGTCGGCCACAAGGCCTGGGGGAACGCAGCGCGGCGCACCGGTGGGTGCAAGCCACTGCCCTGCGCTTGGTATGTTGTCTGACGACAGTCTACCGCTTTGCTTTGGTCAAATCCAGTAGGGTGTTTACCCTGTGGTTCCAGACCGAGCGCTCTGAAATCATGACAGATTCAAAGGTTCAGAGCCATGTTGACCAGCCCGGAATTCGTCTCGAACTAAGACGTCTGATGTCTATAATTGCCAGACTGTCGTCAGCAGCCCATGCGTCTGCGCAAATGTCCGCCTCGTCCCCGCCCCACCGCGCATCCGCACGCGAAAAATAGCCCGCGCCGATGCCGCCGAACGCGGCAGAATCGAGCACAGCCTGTGCGATACTTTGCAGGATCAGTCAACCAGCCACAAAAATGAGCAGCCTAACTGAAAAGGTGGTGGCCACCCTTTCCGATGAGATTCGCCGCGGGGCGCTGAGGCCAGGCGACCGCATCCCCACCGAAGTCGCGATGATGAAGCAGCTGTCCGTGAGCCGCTCCGTGGTCCGCGAGGCGATTTCGCGTCTGCAGGCAGCGAGGATCGTCGAAACGCGCCACGGCATTGGCACGTTCGTGCTCGCGCCCGCCGCCGAAAAACCGATGCAACTTCCCGCCGCCGATCTCACCAGCATGCTCGACGTGATGGCGATCATCGAGTTCCGGATCGACGTCGAAGCGGCCGCGGCCGCGCTCGCGGCATCGCGGCGCACCGAGCAGAACCTGAAGCAGATCCGCACTGCGCTCGATCGATTCGAGTCGGAACTCGAGCGCGGCAGCACCGACACACTCGCACACGACATCGAGTTCCATCTGCAGATCGCGCGCGCGAGCGGCAACCGCTATTTCTTCGACGTGCTGAGCCAGCTCGGCCGCTCGGTCAGCCCGCGCACCCGGCTCGGTTCGGCCGAGATCGCGGAGCTAGACCATATCGAGGTGTTGCGCAGCGTGCTCGGCGAGCATCTGATGATCTATCGCGCGATCGAGCGTCAGGATGCCGACGACGCGCGCGCCGCGATGCGCATGCATCTGAGCAACAGCCGCGAGCGACTGCGCCGCGCGCATGACCTGACGAAGGCTGGCGTGTGATCACATGCGGGGCTGAGCGGCCGCCCCGCAATACGACACGCCGCCGGCAATGCCCTCACTGCCCCACGTCGAGATCCATTAACGCCGAGCTCAGCGATTTGCCATGCGCATCGAGCGCGAGCGAACGCGTAACGCCGCCGCCGAGCGCGTCGCCGAGCACGAAGTTGAATGCGGCAATGCCCGGCAACTCATGGCGCACCACATCGCCGCGCACCACATCGCGCAGATGCGTCTTGACGCGCTCGGGCGTCAGCACATCGCGCAACCGCTCGTAATGCAGCGCGTCGTAGCAGATCACCGAGATATTGAGCGTATTGCCCTTGTCGCCGGTGCGCGAATGGGCCAGTTCTCGTAGTTTCATCTCAAGCCTCCATCAGCGAGAAAGCCGGCGCCGCATGCTCGCGCGGCAGCAGCACCGATTGCACCGCGACCACCTCGCGCGCCGCCTTCGTCACGCCGCCGCCGCCCGCCGGTCCGTTCGTGTACAGCGTCTCGACCTCGTTGCCGATGCGCAGCGCCTGCGCGAGCGACGCGGTGCGTCCCGCCACCCGGGCGCGCACTTCGTACGGCTCGCCATGACCGGCCGCCACCGCGTCACCATGCAGTGCGTTCACGCCGATCAGATCGAAGCGCAACTCGCGCGTCTGCACGCCGGTCAGCGCGAGACGCTCGCGCACGATATCGAGCGCGAGCCGCGCCCGCGCGAGCGCGCCGGGTCCGCCGTACGAAATCTGCCCCTCGCCGATATAGCCGTCGAAATACGCAACCGACACTTTCAGCGTCGCGGTGCGCTCCGTGCCGCCACCGCCGGTGACGCGCACACGGTCCACGGCTTCCTGCTCGACGCGCACCTGCGAGAAATCGGCGACCACGTCGGGCTGCAGATAACGACGCGGATCGTGGATCTCGTAGAGCAACTGCTCCTTGCAGGTCGCCTCGGTCACGAGCCCGCCACTTTGCGCGAGCTTCGTGATCACCACTGAACCGTCCCGCGCAACTTCGGCGATCGGAAAGCCGAGCCGCGCGAGATTCGGCACGTCCTTGAAACCGGGGTCCGCGAAATAGCCGCCGGTGACCTGCCCCGCGCATTCGAGCAGATGGCCGATTACCGTCGCCTGGCCGAGCATCGGCCAGTCGTCCAGGCGCCAGCCGAATTCGTGGATCAGCGGCGCGACGAACAGCGACGGATCGGCGACGCGCCCGGTCAGCACGATCTGCGCGCCGGCCGCGAGCGCCTCGACGATGCCGCTCGCGCCGAGGTACGCATTGGCCGATATCAGCCGGTCCGCGTACGCGGCCACCGCCTCGCCCGATTCGACGAAATGGAAGTCGCCCGCGCGCACGATGTCGAGCACGTCGTCGCCGGTGACTGCGGCAATCCTCAGGCCGCCGAGACCCAACTCGCGCGCGATCTGCGCGGTCCGGCGCGCTGCCGCGAGCGGATTGGCCGCGCCCATGTTCGACACGATACGCACGCCGTTGCGCGCCGCGACGGGCAGCACCGCGCGCATGCGCGCTTCGAGCAGCGGGTCGTAGCCGAGCTCCGGGTCCTTGCTGCGCGCCTGCTGCGCGATCGCGATCGTGCGCTCGGCGAGGCATTCGAACACGAGATAGTCGAGCTGGCCGTGTTCCGCGAGTTCGAGCGCGGGTTCGATGCGGTCGCCCGAATAGCCCGCGCCCGCGCCGATGCGCACGACGCGTCGAGGTTCAGTGGCTGTCATGGTGCTCCCGTTCGTTCAGCGAAGCTCACAGTGGAAAGATCCCGAGCACGACGCACGCGATCGTCATCACGACCGACGCGCCGAACAGCAGGGGAAACGTGAATCTTTGATGATCGGCCAGATCGATACCGCACAGCCCGACCACGAGGAACGTCGCGGGCGTGAGCGGACTGACCGGAAAACCGGTGGTCATCTGTCCAAGCAACGCGGCCTGACCGACGTGCACCGCCGGCACGCCGAGCTGGCCCGCCACTTCCGCGATCACCGGCAGTACACCGAAATAAAACGAATCGGGATCGAACAGCATGCTGAGCGGCATCGACAGCAGGCCGAGCACGATCGGAATATGACTCGCCATCGCCGGCGGCACGAAGCCGACGGCCGCCTGCGCCATCGCCTTCAGCATGCCGCTGCCCTGCATCACGCCGGTGAACACGCCGGCCGCGAGCAGGATGCCGGCCATCATCAGCGCGGCGCGCGCATGCGCGTCGATCCGTTTGCGCTGCATGTCCACATTCGGATAGTTGACCATCAATGCGATGCACAGGCCCACCATGAACATGATCGCAGGCGGAATCTTCTCGCCCATCACGACCATCGTGCCGAGCACGACGAGCGTCAGCACGATGTTGAACCAGAAGTTTTGCGGGCGGCGCAGCGCCTGTTGTTCCGGCGTCAGTTCGCGTTGGGGCATCGGCACCGAACCGCTCGCAGCGTTGATACCGAGGCGCTTTTCCTCGCGCCGCCCGAGCCAGTACGCCATCGAGAACACAAATACGAGGCCGATCGCCTGCACCGGAATAAGCGGATTGAACAGCGCCGAGATCGGCAGATGCAGCGACGCGGACGCGCGAATCATCGGCCCCGTCCATGGCAGGAAATTGATGCCGGCCGCCATCGATACCGCCGCGGCGAGCACGCGCCGGTCCATCTTCAGGCGGTCGTAGAGCGGCAGCATCGCCGGAATGGTGACGAGGAAGCAGACGGCGCCGGAGCCGTCGAGGTGGATGAGCAGCGCGAGCAGCGTGGTGCCCATCACGATGCGCGTGGGCCGTGTGCCGACCGCGCGCAGGATGCGCTCGATGATCGGGTCGAGCGTGCCGGCGTCGGTGATCGTGCCGAAGTACAGGATCGCGAAGACGAACATGCAGACGACGGGCGCGAGGCTCTTGAGGCCATCGACGACGAACTTGCTCGTCTGCAAGCCGAAGCCGCCGAGCAGCGATGCCGCGAGCGGCACGATGATCAGCGCGACGAGCGGCGACATGCGTTTGGACAGGATCGCGCCGAGCAGCACGACGATGGTAGCCAGCCCCAGCAATGGCAGCATGAGCTTGTCTCCAGGTTGTTTTTTAGTGTGATCGAGCGTAAGTTCGGGGCAGCAATAAAGCAATTGAAATAAATTGATTGCAGCAATCACAAATCATCATGGATCTGAATCTCCGGGACATCCGCGCGTTTATCGCGGTCGCGCAAACGGGCAGCTTCACGCGTGCGGCCGCGCGGCTGCATCTATCGCAACCGGCGTTGACGGTGCAGATTCGCCGGCTCGAGGAAACGGTCGGCCTGCGCCTGTTCGATCGCAACAGCCGCAACGTCGCCCTGACGCCGACCGGCCGCGAGCTGCTGCCCGTGCTGCAGAAATCGCTGCACGACATGGAGCACGTGCTGCTCGATGCGCGCGCGCTCGGCGAAGGCGCGAGCGGCAAGGTGCGCATCGCGTGTCTGCCGACCTTCGCGGCGAGCGTGCTGCCCGAGCTCGTGCAGGCGCTGAGAAAAGCCGTGCCACGCGTCGGCTTCGAGGTGCGCGATGTCGTCGCCAGCATGGTCAACACATTGGTGCGCAACGAGGAAGCCGATATCGGACTGACTGGCGGCGAATTGAACGACAGCGGGCTCGAGGTGCTGCATGCGGGCATCGACCGGCTCGTCGCCGTGCTGCCGAAGCAGCACGCGCTCGCGCGGCGGCGCCGGCCCGTCACGCTCGCCGATCTCGCCAACGAGCCGCTCGTGCTGACCGCGCAGGGCACGAGCGTGCGAGCGGTCGTCGACAGCGCGTTCGCCGACGCGCATTGTGAGCCGCGCATCGCCTGCGAACCGACCTACATGATGAGCGCGGTCGCGATGGCGCGCGCCGGGCTCGGCATCACGATCCTGCCGGCGTCGGCGCGCGAGGTGCGCGCGGAGCCCGAGCTAGTCGCGCGACCGATCGACGAAGCCGCGTTCACGCGGCGCATCGCGCTGATCAAAAAGCGCAGCCGAACCTTGCCGCCGGTGACCGAGACCTTCGTCGCGATGCTGATCGAACGGCTCGACGCGTCATAGGGCCGCACAGCGTCGTTTTGCGCGCCGCGCGCAGCCCTAATTTTCACGATACGAAACGATGCCGCGCGTCGTAAAAAATCATGGTGCGTGGCACAAAGCGGCCATTTCACGATGCCCGGCAGCGTTGCACATCGCAAAACTGATCTCGCAAGCCTTTGTTTTTACATTAATATTTTTAAGATAAAGACCAGTTCGACGCTCAATTGCCCGCCGATTCGCTGACGTAGACTCTTTCACAAGAGCACGCGCTTCACGCAGTCGGATTCGAGGGGCCTCACGACACGGCCACCCAAATCCCCCAGATTGCGAAGAAGCCGTCACGAATCGCGGCTTTTTTTATTGGCAACTGGGAGACTAAAAATGAAAGGCTTTCGCTTTGGTTCGACGCAGGGAGCGTTCTACATTCTGCCGGGTCAGGACGGCTGGGAAGCCACCTACGGCAACGAAACGCTCGGAGAATTCTCGAGCCCGCAACAGGCCGCCGACGACCTCGCGCGCGGTCTGAGCTGCGAGCATCTGTCGGAGCTCGACACGTCGACGCTCGAGATTCCGGAGAAGCTCGCCGATTGGGAAATCGTTCACGTATAAGGACGGGTATGACCGACGGCGACGTAGCAGTGACAGTAGAAACGACAATGGCGCCCGAAGGCGCCATTGTCGTATTCGCGGTCCTGCTGCGGCTTTGTCTTCGGTTGCGCTGCGTGCTTACCGCGCGGCTTTCGGGGCCAGCGCAGGTGCGGCCGCCGCGGCGCTTACCGCATCAGTCGCACGCGCGAGCTCAAGCCACCGAATCGACGATTGCGTTCAGCGTCGCGCTCGGGCGCATCGCCTTGCTAGTCAGCTCGACGTTCGGACGGTAGTAGCCGCCGATATCCACCTGCTTGCCCTGCGCCGCGCCGAGTTCCGCGACGATCTTCGCCTCGTTGTCGGCCATCGCCTTCGCGACGCCCGCGAACTGCGCCTGCAGCGCGGCATCGTCGGTTTGCGCGGCCAGTGCTTCGGCCCAGTACATCGCGAGGTAGAAGTGGCTGCCGCGATTGTCGATACCGCCGACCTTGCGCGCCGGCGACTTGTCGTTGTCGAGGAACTTGCCGGTCGCCTGATCTAGCGTCTTCGCGAGAATCTGCGCCTTCGGGTTGTGATACGCGGTGCTCAGATGCTCAAGCGATGCCGCCAGCGCGAGGAATTCACCGAGCGAATCCCAGCGCAGGAAGCCTTCCTCGACAAGCTGCTGCACGTGCTTCGGCGCCGAACCGCCCGCGCCGGTTTCGAACATGCCGCCACCGGCCATCAGCGGAACGATCGATAGCATCTTCGCGCTGGTGCCCAGTTCCATGATCGGGAACAGGTCGGTCAGGTAGTCGCGCAGCACATTGCCGGTGACCGAGATCGTGTCCTTGCCGGCGCGGATGCGCTCGACCGAGAACTTCGTCGCTTCGACCGGCGTCATCACGCGGATGTCGAGACCGTTCGTGTCGTGATCCTTCAGGTACTGCTCGACCTTCTTGATGATCTGCGCATCGTGCGCACGCGCCGCGTCGAGCCAGAACACGGCCGGCGTGTTGGAAGCGCGGGCGCGGTTCACCGCGAGCTTGACCCAGTCGCGGATCGGCGCGTCCTTGGTCTGGCACATACGGAAGATGTCGCCCTGTTCCACCGGCTGCTCGAGCAGCACCGCGCCGGCTTCGTCGGTCACGCGGACCACGCCGTTCGCCGGGATCTGGAACGTCTTGTCGTGTGAACCGTATTCTTCGGCGGCTTGCGCCATCAGGCCGACGTTCGGCACCGTGCCCATCGTGACCGGGTCGAACGCACCGTGCTTCTTGCAGTCTTCGATCACCGCCTGGTACACACCGGCGTAGCAACGGTCCGGAATCACCGCCTTCGCGTCGTACAGCGCGCCATCGGCGCCCCACATCTTGCCCGACTCGCGGATCATCGCCGGCATCGATGCGTCGACGATCACGTCGCTCGGCACGTGCAGGCTCGTGATGCCCTTGTCCGAGTTGACCATCGCGAGCGGCGGACGCTGTTCGTACTGCGCCTTGATGTCGGCTTCAATCGCCGCGGCCGTTTCAGCCGGCAGATCCTTCAGACGCGCGTACAGGTCGCCGATACCGTTGTTCGGGTTGAAGCCGACCTTGGCCAGTGCTTCCGCATGCTTCGCGAGCACGTCCTTGTAGAACACCGACACCACGTGACCGAAGATGATCGGGTCTGAGACCTTCATCATCGTCGCCTTCAGGTGCACCGAGAACAGCACGCCGTTCGCCTTCGCGTCGGCGATCTGCGCTTCGATGAAGCTGCGCAGCGCGTTCTTGCTCAGCACCGACGCGTCGATGATTTCGCCTGCCTGCACCGGCGTCTTCGCCTTCAGGACCGTGGTCGTGCCGTCGGCGGCGGCCAGTTCAATCTTCACGCTACCGGCCTGCGCGACCAGCGCCGACTTCTCGCTGCCGTAGAAATCGCCATCGCTCATGTGCGAGACGTGCGACTTCGAGTCCGCGCTCCATGCGCCCATCTTGTGCGGATGCTTGCGCGCATAGTTCTTCACCGACAACGGCGCGCGGCGGTCCGAATTGCCCTCGCGCAGCACCGGGTTCACCGCGCTGCCCTTGATCTTGTCGTAGCGGGCCTTGACGTCCTTCTCGGCGTCGGTCGTCGCGACGTCCGGGTACGACGGCAGCTTATAGCCCTGGTCGCGCAGCTCGGCGATCGCGGCCTTCAACTGCGGCACCGACGCGCTGATGTTCGGCAGCTTGATGATGTTCGCTTCCGGGCGCGTGGTGAGTCCACCGAGCTCCGCCAGATCGTCGGAAGCCTTCTGCTCCGCGCTCAGGTAGTCCGGAAATGCGGCAATGATCCGGCCGGCGAGCGAGATGTCGCGCGTTTCGACGAGCACGTTGGACGAGCGCGTGAACGCCTTGACGATCGGCAGCAGCGAGTACGTCGCCAGTGCGGGCGCTTCGTCGGTCAGGGTGTAGATGATCTTCGGCGGTGTGGACATGATTAATGCTTTGCTAGGAAGTGATAGACAGAGCGTTGGCAGTCGAAGCCAGCGCAAATCGTGGCGCGACGGCGACGGCGTCAGTTCGCCACGACGCAACCCCGCGACCTTCGTTTTGCGATACGACCGAGAGTATATGCGCGTTTTCCACTAAATGTGACTAGACAAACAGGTCACGAGACCGTACCGAAACGGGTCGATCCATGACTGGCAAGGGATTGCGGCCGATTACCCCGGTCTTAAGACAGATATCTTATAGATGACTTGTCGCAATATTATTTTTGGACAAATGCGAATTGGTCGCATTGACGAGCCTCAAATGGCGCCGTGGAGCCGTGACTGCTGCCCTCCACTTGCCGACGATTGGGCGCCTCGAAGATACGCTTCCGCGGCCGGCTCCTCACGCCCGCGCTTCGCGCGTCACAACGCCCCGCGCCGGCGTCGTCGACGGGCGGCGCACGGGCGTCCATAGCAGGCTCGCGCCGCTCAGATCGCCAAAGCCGAGCGCGACGAAAAACGGCGTATAGCCGACGCGGTTCACGAACCAGCCCATCGTCATCGTGAACGCGAAATTGCCGAGCCCCGCGACGAGCGCGGCGAGTCCCGTCACCGTGCCGACTTCGCGGCGCGGGAACAGGTCGGCCGACATCGAGATCACGGTGATCGACAGCGTCTGATGCGCGAAGCCGCCGAGGCACAGCAGGAACACCGCCATCGCCGGATCGTGGACGAAGCCGACGCCGGCCATGCCGATCATCAGGAACGCGCGGCCATCGTGCACGCGATGCGCTTGCCGTTGACGATCGGCACGTCGAAGCGGCGCTTCAACCACGCCGACAGCGGACCGCCGACCATGCAGCCGAGATCGGCCGCGACGAACGGCAGCCACGCGGTGAGCGCGATCGCCTTCAGATCGAAGCCGCGCGCCTGGTACAGGTAGAGCGGCATCCAGTAGACCAGCGTGCCCCACACCGGATCGGCGCAGAAACGCGGCAGCGCGATGCCCCAGAAATCGCGCTGCTTCAGGATGTCGAACACCCTCGGCCCGGAGTGTTTCGCGGCGCGCAAACCGGATTCCTGCGTCGCGCCGATATAGTCCGCCTCCTCGCGCGACAGCGCCGGATGACGGTCCAGATGCCGATAAAGCAGCAACCACAGCACGGCCCACGCGAGCCCCAGCCCGCCGCCGCAACGACGCACCAGTCGCCCACAACGACAACCCTGCTTATTGCCCGCGTCCGAGAAACTCCACCACCATCCGGTTGAACTTGTCCGCATGCTCCCACTGCGCCCAATGCCCGCACCGGCCGAACACATGCAGATCGGCGTTCGGCATCCCGGCCACGAGTCGCAGGCCGATGTCCATCGGCACGAAACGATCGTCGCGACCCCAGATCACGAGCGTCGGCGCGGTTACTTCGCCAAGGCGCGGCCCGTAGTCATTGAACTGCTTCGGATTCGCGGCGAGGCTTGCGACGAAGTTCTCGAGGTGATCGCGGCGCGCCAGCATGTTCGCGAGCCGCGCCTGCATCAGGTCTTCGGTCAACGCCTTCGTGTCGAACACGAAGACGCTCATCATGCGCTGCAGGTTCTCGATGGTCGGGTTGCGGTACAGCCCTTGCAGCAGCTTGATGCCTTCGGTCGGCATCGGCACGAATTGGCTCGGGCCGCCGGTGCCGCCGCCCATCAGCACGAGCTTGCCGACGCGTTGCGGCTCGGCGAGCGCGAACGCGACCGCGCTATGCCCGCCCATCGAGTTGCCGATGATATGCACGCGTTCGATATCGAGCGCATCGAGCAGCGCCTTCAGGCAGCGCGCATTCAGTTCCGAGCGCGAGCCCTTGCAGACGATTGGGTCGCTCTTGCCCCAACCGAGGCAGTCCATCAGAATCACGCGATAGCCCGCCGCGACGAGCGGCTCGACGTTGCGATTGAAGTTGGCCCAGCCGGTCGCGCCCGGTCCCGAGCCGTGCAGCATCACGACCGCTTTCGCACCCTGCCCCACGTCGTTGTAGTGGAGCTGCATTTCGCGGCCGTCTTCGGTGATGCGGACGAATCGGCTGGTCGCTTCCTCGGTGATCGCCGCTACTTGCGTGTTGGTATTGCTCATGTCGAATTCCTTTGTTTCACGGATTAAGTGACCGCGAGTCGCCGTCGACGGCGGACCCGCGCGGTATTTCGGGCTGCAAAGCTATTGCGCGGCCGCCGCGGCATAACGAAGCGTCGAGCGATTCACGACGAGCCACGCGCCAATCGCGGCGACCGCGATCAGCGGAATGCTCGCACCGAGCAGCACGCTCGCACCCTGACCGATCGCGAGCAGTTGCCCGGCGATCAACGGTCCGAGGATCGAGCCGAGACGGCCTACCGCCACCGCAGCGCCGACGCCGGTGCCACGCACTTCGGTCGGGTACAGGCTGCTTGCCAGCGCATACAACACCGACTGCCCGCCGACCAGGAACAGCCCCGCCAGCAGACCGCCCCACGCCATCGACGTGCCGCCATTCGCGCTCAGCAACGCGCCGAGCGCAACGACGATGCCGACATACATGCCCGCGACCGTGCGGCGCCGGCCCATCCGGTCCATCATGCCGGCGATCACGATCGCGCCGATGCCGCCGCCGATGTTGAACATCATCTGTACGACGCCCGACTGCACGCGCGTCAGACCGCGCGTCAACACGAGCGACGGCAGCCAGTTGATCAGGAAATACAGCACGATCAGCGTGCCCAGATAGCTGATCCACAACGCGATCGTCGTGCCCGCGCGTCCTTCCCGCCACAGCGCGTGCGTCACGCTAGCCGACGCATCGCGTCGCGCGCCTTTGGTTGCACGCGCCGCGACGAACTGCGCCGACTCGCGCAGGAACAGTGCAAGCAGCGGCAGCACCAGCAACGGCCCGAAGCCGCCGACGTAGAAGATATGCCGCCAGCCCGCGTCGCCCGCACTGATGATGCCGACCACCGCCGCGAGCGCCGCGCCGAACGGCATGCCGCAATACATGGCGCCGACCGCGGTGTTGCGCTGATGGGGCGGCGCCGCTTCCGAGCACAGCGCGATCAGATTCGGCATCGCTGCGCCAAGACCGAGGCCGGTCAGAAAGCGCGCGGCGAGCAGGCTGTTCAGGTCCCACACCTGCGCGGTCGCCAGCGAGAAGATGCCGAATAGCGCGACCGACCACATCAGCACGCGCTTGCGCCCGAGCCGGTCGGCGAGACGTCCGCCGATCGCGGCTCCTGGCAGCAGCCCGAACGCGCCGATGCTGAACGCCCAGCCCATCTGCGCGACCGCGAGATGAAATTCGCGCGCCATGCGCGGTGCCGCGAGGCCGGTCGATTGCAGGTCCACGCCTTCGAGCAGTGCGACGATCAGGCAGAGCCCGATCGTCAGCGCGCCGCCGGCAAGAGGTTTCGTCGACTGTGTTGTTTGCGTTGTTTGCGTTGACTGCCGCATAAAAGTCTCCAATGTTGAGTCAGCGTCGCTCTTGCGGCGACCTTGCTGGATGAAATGAACGCTGCGCGCGCGGCATGCGGCGCCGTCGCGCAGCGTCCGGGTCATGAAGCCACTGCGTCGGTTGCGTGCGCGCGCTTCAGATCCAGTGCGACGTCGACGATCATGTCTTCCTGGCCGCCCACCATGCGCCGCTTGCCCAGCTCGACCAGAATGTCCACGGTCTTCAGGCCGTATTTCTTCGCGGCCACTTCCGAATGACGCAGGAAGCTCGAATACACCCCCGCATAGCCGAGCGCGAGCGTTTCACGATCGACGCGCACCGGCCGGTCCTGCAGCGGACGCACGACGTCGTCGGCGGCGTCCATCAGCGTGTAGAGGTCGGTGCCGTGATTCCAGCCCATGCGCTCGGCCGCCGCGATGAACACTTCGAGCGGCGCATTGCCCGCACCGGCGCCCATGCCCGCGAGCGATGCATCGATACGGTCGCAGCCCTCTTCGACCGCGACCATCGAGTTGGCCACGCCCAGCGACAGGTTGTGGTGCGCGTGCATGCCCGTCTTCGTTTCGGGTTTCAGCACGGCCTTCACCGCGCGGAAGCGTGCACGCACGTCGTTCATCGTCAGCGCGCCGCCCGAGTCGACCACATAGATACAGGTCGCACCGTAGCTCTCCATCTTCTTCGCTTCGATGGCGAGGTTCTCCGGCGTGGTCATGTGGCTCATCATCAGGAAGCCGACCGTGTCCATGCCGAGTTCGCGCGCGTATTCGATGTGTTGCTTCGAGATGTCCGCTTCCGTGCAATGCGTGGCGATGCGCACGACGCGAGCGCCCGCGTTGTAGGCGGCCTTCAGATCGTGGATCGTGCCGATGCCAGGCAGCAGCAGGGTCGCGATCTGAGCGTGCTTGACCACGTCAGCCACCGCTTCGATCCATTCGAGGTCACTATGCGCGCCGAAGCCGTAGTTGAAGCTCGAACCCTGCAGGCCATCGCCGTGGGCAACTTCGATGCTGTCCACCTTCGCGCGGTCCAATGCGCGTGCGATGTCCTGCACGTTCTGGATCGAGTACTGGTGACGAATGGCGTGGCTGCCGTCGCGCAGCGTCACGTCTGAGATATACAGTTTCTTGTCCATGCGGGAAGTCTCCTTAAGCCTCTGATGCCTGCACGAGCGCCTGCGCCATGCGCTCGGCCGTCGCGAGCGCGGCCGAAGTCATGATGTCGAGATTGCCCGCGTAGGCGGGCAGATAGTGCGCGGCGCCTTCCACCTCGATGAAGATCGACGTCTTCAGACCACTGAAGCTACCGAGGCCCGGAATGTTCAGCGGCGCGCTCGCGCTGATTTCGTCGAACTGCACCTTCTGCTTCAGACGATAGCCGGGCACGTACGCCTGCACCGCGGCGGCCATCTGCTCGACCGATGCCTCGACCTTCGCGCGATCCGCGAGGTCGGACAGCGTATAGACGGTGTCGCGCATCATCACCGGCGGCTCGGCCGGGTTGAGCACGATGATCGCCTTGCCTTTCGCGGCGCCGCCGACCACTTCGATCGCCTTCGAAGTCGTCTCGGTGAACTCGTCGATGTTCGCGCGTGTGCCTGGGCCCGCTGACTTGCTGCTGATCGACGCGACGATCTCCGCGTAATGCACCTTCGCGACGCGCGACACGGCCGCGACCAGCGGAATGGTCGCCTGTCCGCCGCACGTGACCATGTTCACGTTCGGCGCGTCGAGATGCGTGTCGAGATTCACCACCGGCACGCAGTACGGGCCGATCGCCGCCGGCGTCAGATCGATCACGCGAATCGAGGGCTTCAGCTTTCGCAACAGCGCATCGTTCTTCACGTGTGCGCCCGCCGAGGTCGCGTCGAATACGAAGTCGATGTCGTTGAACACGGGCAGACGCGTCAGACCTTCGACACCTTCATGCGTGGTCGCGACGCCAAGCCGCGCGGCGCGCGCGAGGCCGTCGGAGTTCGGATCGATGCCGACCATCGCCGCGACTTCGAGATGCTTGCCGTGACGCAGGATCTTGATCATCAGATCGGTGCCGATGTTGCCCGAGCCGATGATCGCGGCCTTGAGTTTTTCGCTTGCCATATGAGTTCCCTATCGAATGCTTGCGAGTGCTTGCGTTATGCGGAAAAAGTCGCGCGGACGCTGCCGAGACCTTCGATCTGCGCGCAGTAGGTGCCCGGCTCCTTGACGCCGACCATCGGGCCCAAAGCGCCCGTCATCAGCACGTAGCCGGCACGCAGCGGCGTGCCGAGCCGGACCATGCGATCCGCGAGCCAGGCGGCGGCATTCAGCGGATTGCCGAGACACGCGGCGCCATTGCCGCGCGACAGGACTTCCGCATCCTTCGATAGCGTCATCGCGCAGGCCGCGAGATCGGTATCGCGCAGCAGGACCGGGCGGCTGCCGAGCACGAAGCGCGCGCTCGACGCGTTGTCCGCGACCGTATCGACGAAACGGATGTTCCAGCCTTCGATGCGGCTGTCCACCACTTCGATCGCCGCGACCGCATACGCGGTTGCGCGCATCAGATCGGCGTACGTGTGGCGCTCGTGCAGCAGATCGTGTTCGAGCACGAGCGCGATCTCCGCTTCGACTTTCGGCTGAATCAACTGATCGAGAGGAATCGGCTGGCCGTCGCCATACGCCATCGACGCGAACAGCGCGCCGAAGTCAGGCTGGTCGACACCGAGTTGACGCTGCACCGCCGGCGACGTGAGTCCGATCTTGCGGCCGACGACGCGCTCGCCCGCCGCGATGCGCGCGGCCACGTTGGCCTGCTGCACCGCGTAGGCGAGCTCCTCGGCGTCGGCCGGGTTCGACAGTTCGACGAAACGCGAGTCGTCGCGCAACGGCGCGATGGTCGCGCGCGTACGTTCCGATTCGCGCAGGCGCAGCGCGAGCACGTCTGCATTGCTTTGAGTGGTCATAGCAGGTTCCTGATTCGGTTAGACGTGGGCGGTCACGGGTCGCGCATGCATCGCGCCAAAGCCCGCGATCCATTCGGGGATCGGACGGTAGTAATCGAGCGACGCGCGATACGGGCCGCTCGCGTTCAGTGCGCCGAACGCGGCGATCCACGTCCGGATTTCGTGCGCGGACTTGCCGGCCTCGCGCGTGATCGCGCGGTTGGTGAAACCGTCGAGCGCGGTGAGTTCGCCTTCTTCGAGCAGCTTCAGGAACGCGCGATCCCATTCCGGATTGAGCGGATGCAGACGGCTGTCGCCCGCGGCGAACGCGCGCGCCGCCGCGATCGTGCGCGCCTCACGCGCCGCGCGTGATTCGGCCGACGGATTGCGGCCCGCGATCAGACGCTCGGCGACTTCCTCGCTCGCGCCCGCGAGTTCCGGCACCGGCGGTTCGTGCGAGATGCCGCCCGAGCCGATCACGAGCACGCGTTGCTTCGAGCGTGCGAGCGCTCGACCCAACGCATCGCCGAGCAGACGCGCGCGGCGGCATGAAGCCATCGGCGCGGCCACCGAATTGATGAATACCGGCACGACTGGATATCGATCGAGGCTGCCCGTCAGAATCTCCAGCGCTTGCGCGCAACCGTGATCGACCTGCATGCGGTACGAGACGGCGACGTCGACGTCGCTCGCGAGCACCGCTTCGGCAAGGTCGAACGCGGTATCGGCGGGCACATCCAGCGGACCGGCGAGGCTCTTGAAGTCGCCGATCGCGCTCGCCGATGCGCCGATGCAAAACGGCGGCATTACGTCATAGAAGAAACCGTTGTAATGATCGGGCGCGAACACGACGACCAGTTCGGGATCGAACTCGACGACGCGCGCACGCGCTGCCGCATGCACGCGCTCGACTTCCGCGACGACTTCGGGCGCGGGATCGTAATAGCCGTGCAACGGCGTGTGCGATAGGCATTCGAGCAGCATCGGCATATCAGGCTCCGGCGATTGCAGCGATGGCGAAAGTGGCGACGGCATCGGGCGCGAACGCTGCTTCGTCGCCATAACCGGCCACGTCAGCCCACCCCGCCACGTCGAGATGCAGCTGCCGCGCGAGTTCGACGACGAGTTGCGACACCTGCTGCGGCGAGCCCATGCCCGCGACGAAACGATCGGGACGCAACAGCACGACGGATTCCGGCACTCGCGTGAACCAGTCCTTCAGCCGCGTATTCACATCGCCGATCGCGATGACGTCTTCTGGCACGTCGTCATGGAAAGACAGCTGCGTGTCCGGCTTCGCGACCACGAAGCAGCCGCCGAGCCGCTGCCAGATCGCACGCGCCTGCTCCGACAAACCGAAGGTCGGCTCCGCGCCCCAGCCGACGATCGCGAAGCGGTTGCCGAGCACGTCGTCGAGTCGCACGACCTCGCCGCTCACCGTACGCACGCGCGGTTGAATGAACATGCGGCCGACCGGCGAATGACAATGCGGGTCGCGTCCATACACGAGACGGCCGAGCCGCGACTCGCGCTTCTCGCTCATCAGACCGAGCAGGCGGCCCGGCGCCGAATGCCCCGACCGTTCGAGCACGCGCGCGAGCCAGCCATGCTTGCGCGGCGTGCGCGCCAGCAATACGACGCCGCTTTCATAGCGTGGCATCGGCTTGAAACGCATTTCGACGAAGTAGCGCTTGACCGCCGGGAACCAGTTGAACGTACGCACGAACGCGTCGCGAAACTTGATGCCGAAGCGGCTCGTCGGCGCGAAGATGTCGCCCGCGACCTCAGAGAGGTGGATCATCGAGCGCGCATGCGAACGGCGCTCGGCGGTGTAGCTATCGAGCAGTGCATCGCCCGCGACGCCCTTGACCACCATCGCGAGTTTCCAGCCGAGGTTGCTCGCGTCGCGAATACCGCTGTTGTAGCCCTGGCCCTGCCACACCGGCATGATGTGCGCGGCGTCGCCGGCGAGCAGCACGCGCTTCACGCGGAAGCTGCTCGCGAGGCGCGCGTTGTGCGTATAGACGCGCTTGCGGATGTAGTCGACCTTCTCCGGCTCGGCGACGACCTTGCGGATCAGCGCGGCCATGTTCTCCGGCTTCGACAACTCTTCCTCGGTCTCGCCTGGCATCACCATGAATTCGAAGCGGCGAATCCCGTGCGGCAGCGCGGCCGACACATACGGGCGCCGCGGATCGCAATGCATATATACGTGCGGCGAGCCGATCGGGTCGTTGCGCACGTCGACGACGATCCACTGATTCGGTTTCGTGCGGCCCTCGAACGGCACGTCGAGGATGCGGCGCACGAAGCTGTTGCCGCCGTCCGCACCGACCATGTACGACGCGCGGATCGTACGGCGGCCGCTCTGCGCGTGTTGCGCTTCGATCGTGACGCCGCTGCCGTCCTGCGTGAACGAGTTGACCGTGTGGCCGAATCGCACCTCGACGTGCGGGAAGCGTTGCAGGCCCTCGTACAACACGCGATCGGCCAGCGGCTGAATGAACGCGTTGCGGCGCGACCAGCCGAATTCGTCGGTGCGCGGCTCGATCGATGCGAAGCAGTGACCGTTGCTCGTGACGAAGCGCATCCAGTGATCGGGGGTCGTGTGCGGCAGCAATGCATCGGCGAGACCGACGGACTGAAACACGCGCAGCGCTTCATCATCGAGGCCGATCGCGCGCGGATAGTCGATGATCTTGTCGAGCCTTTCGATCAGCACGACGCGCACGCCCTGCAGGCCGAGATAGTTGGCGATCATCAAACCGACCGGGCCGGCGCCGATGATCGCGACGTCGGTGGTGAGGGGTCCACTGTGACCTTGCGCGGCCACCGGGTCGAGCGTTTGGGGCATGTTGTCTCCGTATGTCGACCAGAGTGACCGGGCCGAGATATTCACGGAGCGCGGCGGCGGGAACCGGCTGTCGCCATGGCGAAAAATCGCCTGCGGGCAACAGCTTGCGTCTCCATGAAATCGTTGATTTGTTGGCAGTCTAGGACCGGCCACCTGCTCGCTCAACAAAATCTGGAAATTGTGCATAGAATGCACATAATTGATTTGATTGAGGTTTCAAGTGACCAAATACACGAATGTGCGAGGTCTGTCGCGCGGCTTGCAGGTGCTGCAGGCGCTCAACTCGATGGACAGCGGCCGCGCGACGAGCCAGCAGATCAGCGAACTGACCGGCCTGCATCGCACCACCGCGCGGCGGCTGCTCGAAACGTTGATGGAGGAAGGCTTCGTGCGGCGCAGCGCGTCGGACGACAGCTTCCGGCTCACGCTGAAGGTGCGCGCGCTGAGCGAAGGCTTCACCGACGACGAACGCATCGCGACGATCGCGCCGCCGGTGATGGGGCGTCTGCTGCAACGCGTCGCGTGGCCGTCCGATCTGACCACGCCCGACGGCGACGCGATGATCGTCCGTGAGACGACGCACCGCTTCAGTCCGCTATCGTTTCATCGCGCGATGGTCGGCCGCCGTTTGCCGATCCTGCTGACCGCGGCGGGTCGCGCGTACTTCGCGATGTGCCCCGACGAGGAGCGCGAGGACATTCTCGATCTGCTGCGCTCGGGCGCCGGCGGCGAGGAGCAGAAGGCGCTCGCGTCGAACGACGCGTTGATCCGCAGCCTCGTGCGACGCGTGCGCGCGGATGGGTTCGGCTCGAATCACGGCGACTGGGCGGACCAGGGGAAGATCGGCGCGGTTGCCGTCGCGATCGTGTTCGAGGAACGCGTGCTCGCGAGCTTGAACGTGGTGTTTCTGTCGCGCGCGGTGTCGCTCGCGGAAGCGAAGCGGCGCTATGTGCCCGAGTTGCAGACGGCCGCGCGGGAAATGGTCGAGGAACTCGCGGCGCAGACCCGCGCGAGGAGCGGAGCGGACAAGACGCGTGCGGGACGCGAGCGGAAGTCGTGAGGTGGCATTCGCAAGCCGTCCCGCAACTCAGAATCGCGTGCGAATACCCGTCGTCAATTGCAACTGGTTCTTCACGCCAAACGTCGTCGCGACGACGTAACCATTGTGAAGCTTCATCTTGTGCTCGAAGCGACCCACGCGGTCAGCCCGCTTTCAAGGCTTCACGTCATCGACGAACTGATCGGTAAACGTGCGCGACAGATCGATATGCCGCCCCTTCACCGCCGGATTGAAGCTCGACAGTACCTTCAGCACCGTCTGCGGACCGTCGGCTGGCATCTTGCCGTCGACGGTGTACATCGGCAGCGAGGCCTGCAATGCGCTGATATACAGCGCCCTGTCGTTGCCGATGTCTTGTTTTGGCATCTGCGCGGCGATCTGTTCCGCGCTGTGGGTGTGCATATAGCGCAGCGTCTTGACGAATGCGCGCGCGAGTTTCGCGGCTACGTCGGCATGCGCGTCGAGCCACGTGCTTTGCACGTAGAGGCTCGACGCCGGATACATGCCTCCGAGCGCGGCGCGCGTGCCATCGACATTGCGCATGTCGACGAGTACTTTGGCGTCGCCCGCTTTCAATAGTTGAGTGACGGTCGGCTCGGTCGTCATACCCGCCTGAATGCGTCCTTGCCGCATCGCCGCGATGAAACTGCTGTCCGCGCCGACCGGCAGCAGCGTGTATTGCGTGGACCGCACGCCCGCTCGCTGTGCGAGGTACTGCGTGAGAAAACTCGTCGAGGAGCCGAGCCCCGTCACGCCGAGTGTTTTACCGCGCACGTCGGCCATGCTCCGGATCGAATCGGCCGATTTCGCCGCGACCAGTTGCACTTCGCCGGGCACCTGACTGAACACGACGATCGTCTTCACTTCCTTGCCGCGTGTCTGCAGATCGATCGTGTGATCGTAGAAGCCGACCACGCCCTGCACCGCGCCCGCGAGCATTTCGTTTTCGCCGTCTATTCCAGTCGGCTGCGACAGCAGTTCGACGTCGAGCCCTTCGGCCTTGAAATAGCCGAGCTGTTCGGCAAGACGCGCCGGCAGATAGATGAGCTTGTTGGTACCGCCCACCATGATCGCGAGTTTCTCCGGCGCGGCGGCTTGCGCAGGCGTCGCGAGTCTCGCGAGCGCGCACAGCGCGAGCGACGCCGCGACGGCGGCATAGGCCGCGCGCGAGAAACGCGTCAAGGAAAGCTTCATTGGGGTGTCTCCGTTATCTTGCGTCTGGGCGCCGCGCGGGGGTCGCCTGCCCGTGATTGTGAAGGTGCGAACCCATCCCGATGCTTGCACGGCTGTGCATGTTGCGCGAACCTCGGGTTTATCCCGATCACTTCGGCGTTGCGCGCGGAAACGTCACGGCGATATGCACACCCTTGCCGCCCTCGCCCGCCTTCAGCGTGATCTCGCCGTGATGGGCGTCCGCGATTTCGCGCACGATCGCAAGACCGAGGCCCGTGCCCTCGGTATCCGTCGACGCACGAAAGAACGGCTCGAACACACGGCTGCGCGATTCGGCCGGAATGCCGGGGCCGTTGTCGGTCACGCTGACCGTCACCGCATTGGCCGCGGTATCAGCGTTCACGGCGACCGTCACGTGACCACCGCTGCCCGTATAGCGAATCGCGTTCTCGGCGAGATTCGCGATCAGTGCCTGCAACAAGCCGCGATGTCCGAGCACCGGCGCCGCGCCGTGCAATTCCGCGCCCAGATCGATTTCACGTGCCTGCGCGAGCAGGCCGAGATCTTCGACGACCTCCATCGCGAGCGGCACCAGATCGACGCGTTCCATCGCGAGCTGCGAGTTGTCGGCGGCCTCGGCCTGCGCGAGCAAAAGCAGCTTGTTGGTGAGCCCGACCATCGAGCGGTTGCTGCGATGCATCGCGGCAAGCGCTTCGTCGAGCGCGGGATTGAGGCCTTCCTGCTGCCGCGCGAATTGCAGTTGCGTGCCGAGCAGCGTGAGCGGCGTGCGCAACTGATGCGCGGCGTCGGCGATAAAGCGCCGCTGCGCCGCCACCTGCACGCCGAGCCGCGCGATGCACTGATTGATCGCATCGACGATGGGCCGCAGTTCCGTATGCAGACGCTCGACGCGAATCGGTTCGAGCTGCATCGGATCGCGGTCGGCCACCTCGTCTTTCACCTTCATCAAGGGCCGCAACTCGAACGTGAGCCCGATGCAAACGAGCGCCACCGCCAGCGCGATCATTTCGAGCTGGCGCACGAGTTGCGGCCGCCACAACTGTTGCGTCATCGCATCGCGCGAGCGCACGGTCTTGCCGACCGTCACGCGCACGGGGCGCGTCGCGCCGTTGTCGTACATGAGCCGCACGACGTCGACAGCGCGCACCTGCTGGCCGTGCAACTGCGTGTAGTACGAATCCGGCACGTCGGGCGCCCGCAGGGGACGCGGCGGGAAATCAGGCGTACCCGCGAGCAGCCGCCCACCGTCGACACGCACGCTATAGAACACCTGGTCGCGATATGGCGATGCGAAGATCTCGAGCGCGGCGGGCGGCACGTCGACACGCAGAAAGCCGTCGCTCCATTCGACCTCGCCCGCGATCATCCTTGCCGACGCGACCAACTGATTGTCCTGCACCAGATTCGCGGTGTGCCGCGCGTTGTCGTACTCGGTCTTGCCGGTCACGAACACATAAAGCGCGAGCGGTACGAGCAGCCACCACAGCAGGCGTATGCGTAGGCTATTGGCCATCGTTACTGGTCGTCTTCCCGCTTGCGCAGCAGATAGCCGAGCCCGCGCAGCGTGACGATCGCGGCCGAGCTGCCATCGAGCTTCTTGCGCAGACGCGAAATGTAGATCTCGACCGCGTCCTCGCTCGGCTCGTCGGCCAGCGTGAAGATCGCATCGACGAGCGCCGGCTTCGTCACCGTCTTGCCGAGGCGCAGGATCAGCGCTTCGAGCACCGAACGCTCGCGCGGCGTCACGTTCAGCGGCGCGCCCTTCAGCGTGAACTGGCGCGTGTCGATGTCGAACGACAGATCGCCGCACACCACCTCGCCCGCTTTCGACGGCGACTGCCGCCGAATCGCCACCTTGATGCGCGCGATCAGCTCGCGCACTTCGAACGGCTTCACCAGATAGTCGTCGGCGCCGGCGCCGAGCAGCTCCACCTTCTCGTCGATCGAGCCGCTCGCGGTGAGGATCAGCACCGGCGTCGCGTCGCCACGCTGACGCAGCCGGCGCAGCACGTTCTTGCCCGACAGCTTCGGCAGGTTCAGGTCGAGCAGGATCACGTCGTAGTGATTGGTGCGCAGCAGGCGGTCGGCTTCATCGCCGTCCTGCACGGCGTCGAGCGCGAAGGCTTCCTGCTCCAGCATCTTCGCGAGCCAGTGCGCAAGCGTGGGGTTGTCTTCGATCAGCAGCAGCTTCATGGCGGCAACGGCAAAAGTCAGGTCGTCGATTGTGCCTTAAAACCAGGGGCCTGCGCGCATACCGTGTGGTTCGCCGCATACGTCCAGTGCCCGCCGCGAGCGCAGTGCCGATCCGCGCGCAAATTTCGGCGCTTTTTCGGCGCATTTTCGGGTTAACACCCATGTTTTGCGCCAAACCCCGAAAGCTGGCAGAAGGTTTTGCATTTCTATAATCGCCCCCATTGACCCAGAAAAGCGCCGCGCACCACGGTCGCGGCGACCCACCAAAGGAGACTGCTTCATGCGTACCTTGCGCCAGATTGCCGCTGTATCAGGAGTTGCGTTCGCCCTTGCCGCCGCTTCGGCCGCCGCTCACGCCGAGAAGATAACGATCATGGTCGGCGGCGCCACCAAGATCATCTATCTGCCGGCCAAGCTCACCGAGCAGCTCGGTTACTTCAAGGACGAAGGCCTCGACGTCGAGATCCTGTCGCAGCCGGCCGGCGTCGATGCGGAGAACGAACTGCTCGCGGGCGCGGTGCAAGGCGTGGTCGGCTTCTACGATCATACGATCGACCTGCAGAGCAAGGGCAAGGAAGTGCAGGCGCTCGTCGTCTTCGGCCAGGTGCCGGGCGAAGTCGAAATGGTCTCGACGAAGGCGGCCGATTCGCTGAAGAGCATGGCCGACGTCAAAGGCAAGACGCTCGGGGTGACCGGCCTCGGTTCATCGACCAGCTTCCTCACGCAGTACCTCGCGCAGCGCGCGGGCGTGCCGTCGACGCAATACACGATGTTGCCGGTCGGCGCGGACAACAGCTTCATCGCCGCCGTCAAGCAAGGCCGCATCGACGCCGGCATGACCACCGAGCCGACCGTCTCGCAACTGCTGAAGACCGGCGACGCGAAGGTGCTGGTCGACATGCGCAACGTGGACGGCACGCGCGCCGCGCTCGGCGGCACCTACCCCGCTTCGAGCTTCTACGTGCAGCGCGCGTGGGCCGAAGCGCACAAGGACGAGGCCGCGAAGCTCTCGCATGCGTTCGCGAAGACGCTGAACTACATCGCGACGCATAGCGCCGAGGACATCGCCGCGCAGATGCCGAAGGACTACTACGGCAACAACAAGGACCTGTACGTGAACGCGCTGAAGGCGTCGCTGCCGATGTTCACGAAGGACGGCAAGATGCCCGCCGACGGCCCGGATACGGTGCTGAAGGTGCTGTCCGCATTCAATCCGTCGGTGAAGGGCAAGCATATCGATCTCGCCAAGACCTATACCAACGACTACGTGTCGGCGCCGGTCAAGACCGCGTCGAAGTAACGCTTCTTTCATATTCACAGAACTGCGAGGCACCCGCCGATGAATCAACCTATGTCACGCGAGACGCCAGCGATCGAAATGCGCAAAGTGTCGTGCCGTTTCATTTCCCCGGACGGCAAGGCCACGATCGCGCTGCGCGACTTCAGCATGTCGGTGGCACGCGGCGAATTCGTCGCGGTGGTCGGCCCGACCGGCTGCGGCAAGTCCACTACGCTCAGCATGATCACCGGCTTGCTGAAGCCGACCACCGGCGAAGTGCGCGTGATGGGCGCGCCGGTGGACGGCATCGATCCGCGCATTGGTTTCGTGTTTCAGGCCGATGCGGTGTTCCCGTGGCGCTCGGTGCTCGACAACGTCGCGGCGGGTCCGCTGTATCGCGGCCGCTCGAAATCGGCCGCTTACGACGAAGCGAACGAATGGCTGCGCCGCGTGGGCCTCGACAAGTTCGGCAAGCATTATCCGCATCAACTGTCCGGCGGCATGCGCAAGCGCGTCGCGCTTGCGCAGACCTTCATCAACAAGCCGGAAATCCTGCTGATGGACGAGCCGTTCTCGGCGCTCGACATGCAGACGCGCACATTGATGCAGGACGAGTTGCTGCAATTGTGGGGCGGCGCCGGCTCGGTCGTGTTCGTCACGCACGACCTCGAAGAAGCGATTGCGCTCGCCGACCGCGTGTTCGTGCTAACTGCCCGCCCCGCCACGCTGAAGAAAGTCTACGAAATCGATCTGCCGCGACCGCGCGTCACATCGGAGGTCCGCTACGACTCACGCTTCATCGAAATTTCGCGCGATATCTGGCATGACCTGCGCGAAGAAGTGCAGATCGGTTAATCAAGGAACGGCAAACATGTCTACAACCTCTCAACAGATGATGCCCACGGGCATCGACGCCGCGTCGCTCGCTCACGTCGAGCGTATTGCGCAGAAGAAGATCCGCCAGCGCCAGGTTCTGGTGATTTCGCTGCGCATTCTCCTGCTCGTGGTCGTGCTCGGCGGCTGGGAACTGTCCGCGCGCCTGAAGTGGATCGATCCTTTCTTCTTCTCGATGCCGACCGAGATCTTCGCTCAGATCGTCGACTGGTTCGTGAACGGTACGTCGCAAGGGCCGCTGCTCACGCAGGTGTGGGTCACGCTCGAGGAAACGGGGCTCGGCTTCATCATCGGTTCGATCGGGGGCATCTTCTGCGGCATCGTGCTCGGCCGCAACAAGCTGCTCTCCGACGTGTTCAGCCTCTACATCAAGATCGCCAACTCGATCCCGCGCGTCGTGCTCGGCTCGGTGTTCGTGATCGCGCTCGGGCTCGGCATGGCATCGAAAGTCGCGCTCGCGGTCGTGATGGTGTTTTTCGTCGTGTTCGCCAACGCGTTCCAGGGCGTGCGCGAAGCGGATCGCTACATGATCGCGAATGCGCAGATTCTCGGCGCGTCGCGCCGTCAGGTGACGACCTCGGTCGTGATTCCGTCGGCGCTCAGCTGGATTCTCGCGAGCCTGCACGTGAGCTTCGGCTTCGCGCTGGTCGGCGCGGTGGTCGGCGAGTTTCTCGGCTCGAAGCAGGGCATCGGTTTGCTGATCTCCACCGCGCAGGGCGCGTTCAATGCCGCCGGCGTGTTCGCGGCGATGATCGTGCTGGCGGTGGTCGCGCTTGCCGCCGACTACCTGCTGACCGCGGTGGAGAATCGATTGTTGAAGTGGCGGCCGAGTTCGGTTTAAACCACGGCAGCGCAGAGTCCACAAACAGTAGTTCGCTTCACCGATGCCGCTCAGTCTTCTGGACTGAGCGGCATTTTTATTTGCTAACGCACATTCTGTCTCTCGCCAGCAAACTGTTTTTCGCAATACGTTGGCCACGTCGCAACACTTCTTTCTTTCAATTCCCCACCAGAAGGCCAACATCCGGCTGCCAGCCCGTTCCATGCGCGATGGCACGTTCGATGCATACCCACCGCGCAAGTCAGGCGATCGCCAACATCGATCGCCGATCGAAGCGAGGTGAGTCATGTCGAGTGCACAGAGTCAACGCCGGTCAACCAACGGGTACGACGGCCCGTTCATGCGCGCCAACACCGCGAATCGTCGCGATCGTCATCATTCGAGCGGATTCGTGCTGTTCGGCTTGCACATCTTCGGCGTGATCGGCCGCGGACCGAAACGCCTCTGGCCGTATGTCCTGCCCTGGTTGTTCATCTTACTGACGATCGGTTCCATCTGCCTTGTCGTGCGCGGCGTGCTCGCGCGTCAATTGCTGGTACCGCCGGTGGAGACACCGCAAACGTTGACCGAGCGCGGCTATACGGCGAACTTTCTCGCCGAGCGGATCATGTCGGCGATGAAGGAAATCGGCCAGGATGCCGAATCGATTCCGCACGACACGATGACCAGCAACGACGCGCAACAGGACATCCAGATTCCGGGTCAGGAAATGTCGTATGCGACGACGGTGCGCTTCATCAAAGGCGTGCTCAAGCGCGACGATGTCGCCGTGCACATCGGCATCACGAAAACGAATAGCAGCGCGGATTCATACGTCGCGCACGTGCAGATAGAACACGGACCGTTCAACGGCCGCGAAAGCACGGTGCCGTTCGAAGGGCGCGACCTCGAAAAGCTCGTGCACGACATCGCAGTCACGGCGATGCGCCTCGCCGAACCTAACATCCTCGCCAGTCATCTGTACACGCAGGTGCAAAAGACCAAATGCTCGCTCGCGCAATGCGACTATCGCGAGATCGTCGGGATCTATGACGAAGTCCTCGCGTTGCCCTCCTCCGAGCAAGCCCAATGGGCAGTCGCGGGCAAGGCGTGGTTGCTCGACAGTCAGCAGCGCTCGAGAGAAGCCGAGCAACAGATCCGTGAAGCATTGACCCAATACAAGCACTCGGCGGTGCTGCGCGCGGGTCTCGGCATTGCGCTCGAACAGCAGAACCGCATCGACGATGCGCTAAAGGAACTGCGGGCCGGCGCGAAGGAAAAGTCGCGCACCGCTGAAAACCTGCGACTGCTCGGCGACGTGCTGTTGCATTCGAACAAGCACGATCGCGAAGCACTCGCAGCATTCAGGCAGGCCGCCGAGATGAACCCCGACTCCGTCGACACGCTGCACGACTGGGCCGAGGCGCTCGTCAAAACCGGCCACGACGACGAAGCGATCGACAAGCTGTCGCACGCCGTCGCGTTGCGTCCCGATCTCGCGCCGTCCTATGTGGAATGGGGCCACGCGCTGGAACACAAAGGCGCGCTGCGCGAGGCCGCGCGCAAGTATGCACAGGCATTGCAGCTCGACGCCGGCACGTTGTCGGCGCGCGAACGCGAGCTGGCGCTCTCGACGGACGCATCGCCCGACGAAGCCGACACCCGGACATCGAGGCCTGACCTGCGCGTCAAGCCCGTTTCGAATCCCATGACGTCGTACCCGCTTCGGGCATCGCTCGATACGGTACGCGACGCCGTAGGACGGGCGATGCGAGCGGCCTGAGCCGCGCGCATTCGCCATTTGAGTTGGTAACACAGCCGAACAGGAGACAGTTCGATGGACAGCTTCGAAGATGCATTCAAAGCCTTGATTGGAAACGAAGGCGGGTACAGTTTCAATCCAGCCGATCCAGGCGGCGAAACGATGTGGGGTGTGACAGCGCGCGTCGCGCGCAGTGAGGGCTATAACGGCGCGATGAAAGACCTTCCGCTCGATACCGCCCATCAGATCGCCAAGCGCAGGTACTGGGACCCGTTGCATCTCGACGAACTCGATCCGCGCGTGGCTTTCCAGATTTTCGATGCGAACTACAACGGCGGCCTCGTCGTGCTGTGGATGCAGAAAGCATCTGGCGCCAGGGAAGACGGCAAGTTCGGCCCCGACACGCTCGATGCGGTCAAGAACGCCGATCCGATGAAGTTCGTGATGCGCTTCGCCGCGTATCGTCTGCGGTACCTGCGGAACCTGCATTCGTGGCCGAATTTTAGCCGCGGCTGGACCGAACGCATGGCAGCCAATCTTCTCCTGGGAGCAGCATGATGGACTGGTCTAAAGTAGCGAAAAATATCAACAGCACCGCCCCGCTTCTCGCCGGGCTCGTAGGGGGGCCGGTCGGCCTCGGCGTGACCGCTGCGGCCGCGATCATCTCGCACGCGCTCGGCACGCCGAGCGACCCGGCCTTCGTGGAACCCGCGTTGAACGACCCCGGCGCACTCGAAAAACTTCGCCAGGCCGAAGGCGCGAATTCGCTGCAATTGCAGCAGTTGATGGTGACGGCCGCGCAGTCGAGCCTCGCGCACGACGCCGACATGGCCCGCATCGCCACGAGCGACACCGCGAACGCACGGGCGATGGGTGTCGCCAATCGCGACTGGGTCCCGAAAGTGCTCGCGATGGCGGTCACCACCGGCTTCTTCGGCATTTTGCTGCTGATGGCGTTCCAGCCTTTGCCGGGTACCAACAAGGATCTCGTCAACGTGATCGTCGGCGCGTTGGGAACCGCGTGGATCAGCATCATCGGCTATTACTTCGGCACGTCGGTCGGCTCGATGCGCAAGACCGAGCTGCTCGCGAAGCCGAGCGTGCCGATCACGGCAGATAGCGCCTTGACGTTGCGCGAACCGGCGTCGCAGTCGGGATCGCATGCACCGGCGGCAGCCGCGCCGTCCGGCGACCACTTCCCATCGTTCGCGCCGGGCGGGCAAGGTCCAATCTTCTCGGGCGGTAGTTGAGTCGATGCTACGTTAAGCGAGTCATGCATGCGACGAGGTACATTGACCGTCGCGTGCATGTCCGCATCAAAGCAGGGCACTTTCGCCGCCGCGCGTTTTGCGCTAAGTTGGCAACGCGAAGTCCATCCCGTCCCGAGTGGAGCGATAAAGATGAGTGACGTCGAGCAGAACACGCAGAGCGATCCGATCGAACACGTCGTGCTGCTGCTGATGGAGAATCATTCGTTCGACCAGATGCTCGGCTGCCTCGACGCCGTGCACGACGAACTGGACGGCGTACGCAACGCGGCCGGCAAATCGAACGCCGACGGTCAAGGCCACACCTTCTATCCGCGTGAAACGCGCGAGCGGCAGATGAAGCAAGATCCGAATCACGAGCACAAGGCCGTGATGGAACAGATCGCCGCCGACAACAGCGGTTTCGTGCGTACGTTCGTGAACGACTACCCGAAGAGTAGCCTCGCCGCGCGACAAGACGTGATGGGCTATTACCCGCTCGGCTTTCTGCCCGCGCTGCACACGCTCGGTACGCAATTCACCGTGTGCGACCGGTGGTTCTCGTCATTGCCGGGGCCGACGTGGCCCAACCGTTTTTTCGCGCTGACGGGTACGTCGAAAGGCGAGATCGAAATGCCTTCGGGACTCGACGGGCTCAATCCGCACTGGTACACCGAACAGGATCAGGACACGATTTTCGATCGGTTGAACGCCGCGCGAAAAACATGGAGCGTCTATTTCTACGACTTCCCCGCCTCGTTGCTGCTGAAGAACCAGCGACGCGCGGAAAACCTCGCGAATTACCGCTCTTTCGATAAATTCTTCGAGGACGCGGCGGGACCCGCCAGTCAGTTTCCGCAATTCGTACTGATCGAGCCGAAGTACTTCGGCGAAGCGCAGAACGACGATCATCCGCCGCACAACATCATGAAGGCAGAGAAGCTGATCGCGGATACCTACAATGCGCTGCGCTCGAATCAGGCGCTGTGGGAGCACACGTTACTGGTGGTCCTCTACGATGAGCACGGCGGTTTCTACGACCACGTGTCGCCGCCGGCCGACGCGGTCGCACCCGACGACCATACCGCGAGCTTCGATTTCAAACAACTCGGCGTGCGTGTTCCCGCCATCCTGGTGTCACCGTGGTGCGAAGCTGGCGTGTGCAACGAACGATTCGATCATTGCAGCCTGCTGAAGTACCTGTGCGACAAGTGGCAAATGCCACCGCTTGGCAAGCGCGCCGAGGCGTCCGCGAATCTCGGTGTGGCGATTCGCCGGGGCGGCGGCGCGCGCACCGATACGCCGCCGTTTATTCGCGTGTCCAATCAATCGCTGATTGCGCAGCACGTCGAACTGGAGCGCAAATCGTCGAATGGCAATCAGCACGGCCTGCATCATTTCGCCGACTATCTGCACGCGGAACTGGACCGGCTCGCCGCCGAGGCGGTCGAGGCGGCTGCGCAACTGGCGCGCACCGGCAACGCATGGGTGCGCTTCAAGAGCGCGTTGGGCTCGCTGATGATGAGTCTCGGCCAGTGGCTCAGCCAGGACTTCTACGACGCACGCGACCAACGCGATGCACGCACGAGCCAGGCGTTCACGCGCTTGCGGCAATCGGTCCGTGAGGCGACGCCGGGCATCGCGCGAAACGATGCGGCAGAAACGGCCTCGTCCGTCAATCCGGTCTCGGAGAAATAGCACGCCGCAAAGCGGTGGTAGTGCGGAACGTTGCCGGATGCCAGAGTTCGTGAAATCGGGGACCTTGGATTTCTTCGACTATTCCAATAGTCTTGACGCAGTGGCCGGTTGGCAGTGACGGTATCAGTGAAGCGGACGGTGAATCGTGCCACGGAAACCGAGAATTTCGGTTCGGGACCGCCGCAGCGCAGCGCCGCCGGCTATTTTCCCGGCGACAAGCGACATGGCGCGGACAACGGCCATGAACGGCCCCTCGTCCGCTACGTCGTCGAGACATTCCAATGGCTGCATCACTACACAAGCGGTCACCGGGTTGGCGGTGGGCTGTATCACCCGGACGCGCGGGGCCATAACCTTTTTCGACGCCTGCGCATCCGCTTCGAACGCCTTGCATTTATTCACGAGGCCTTCTGAAAATGGCCGGATGCGTCATCTGATAGCTAAACCGAACACAACAATCTCGGGGTGAACTGTCAGAACCGCCGCTGCACTGAAGCGGCGCATCGACGCCTTTGCAAACGGACGTCATATCTGGATTCCGCCCGCTACTTCGATCCGCTGTGCGTTGACCCATCCGAACTCGTCCGAGAGAAGTGCCGCGACCACCGGCCCCACATCGGTCGGCAACCCTACGCGGCCAAGCGCTGTGTGGTCCGCGACGGCTTTGTTGACCTGTGGATTGTCACGCACGATGCCGCCGCTAAAGTCGGTCGCTATCGCGCCCGGCGCGACGACGTTCACGGTGATCCGGCGCGGCCCGAGTTCGAGCGCCATGTAACGCGTCAGTGCTTCGACGGCCGCTTTCATCGGGCCGTAGATGGTCCGCCCTGGAAACGCGAAGCGGGCGAGGCCCGACGAGATATTGACGATGCGTCCCCCGTCGCTGATCAACGGCAGAAGCTTTTGGGTAAGCAGGAACGGCGCCTTGAAATGGACCGCGAACTGTGCGTCGAGCTCGGCTTCAGTGCCCGCTTCCAGGGTTGACGCGGAAGACGTGCCAGCATTGTTCACGAGATAGTCGAAGCGCTTCGCACCCAAGCTATCGAGTGCTTCTCGCACTCGCGTGACGAAAGCGTCGAACGTGGCGGCTTTATCTGCGCTGAACTGCAGCGCAATCGCCTTCGCACCCGCCTCGGTCACGAGTGCTCGGACGTCATCGGCTTCGGCCTGATTGGCGTTGTACGTGAAGATCGAGTTGACGCCGCGGGCGGCAAGCCGCAGTACCGTATCGCGGCCGATGCCTCGGCTACCGCCGGTAACGATCGCAATGTTCGAACCTGCGCGTTGAGCGTTCGCTGTTGTCATCTGACACCTCCTGTTGGCTGGGATACGTTTGATTGTCCGCTCCCGTTCTTGCCGTGAGAATGTCCGAACCTGCCGAGTTATTGCCTGATCCTGCTCGGTTATCCTATGATGTACCAACCTCATTCTTATCATACCGTTCAGCATGCCCAGCAGACTTGCCGCCGCCCTGCTTCGCTACACCGACAGATGTCCGGGCACGAGCCCGTACGCGACACCGCTCGAAGGCGTGTTCATTCTTCGCTCAGATCAGCCGAAACCGCCGACGTTGCGCTCCGCGAGTCCCGCCTTGTGCATCGTCGCTCAAGGCGCGAAGTGGGCAAGTTTTGGCGGCGCACGGTTGGAATATCGGGCGGGTCAGGCGCTGGTCGTCGGCGTCCAAACGCCGTCCCGGGGGCAAGTGTTCGAGGCCAGCCCGGACAAACCTTGCCTGGTTCTGCTTTTGCAGCTGGATCTGTCGATGATCCGTGCGGTCGCCAATGACATGCCGACTGCCCCAGTGCCGTCGGGCGATGCAAGCTGCGGCGTGTTCGTCGCCAATTTCGACGGGCCTTTGATGGATTGTGCACTGCGCATCGTGCATCTGCTCGATACGCCCGATGCCGCCGCCGTCCTCCAGCCCATGATCATGCGTGAGATCGGCTACTGGCTCCTTGCGGGAACAAACGGCCCCAAAGTTGCGAAGCTCGCGTCGATCCAGAGCCCTTCGCACAAGCTCGCGCGCGCGGTAGACAACGTGAGGGCGAATTATGCGCAACCCATGAGAGTGGAAGACCTTGCCAGAATCGCGCAGCTCAGCGAGTCGGCGTTTCATCGGCAGTTCAAAGCGCTCACCGGCTTGCCGCCGTTGCAATACCAGAAGCAATTGCGCTTGCTGGAAGCTCGCAGACTGCTGCTGTCGCAGTCCATGAGCGTGCAGGCCGCCGCATTCGAAGTCGGCTACGAAAGTCCGTCGCAGTTCAGCCGCGAATATGCGCGGATGTTCGGCGCTCCGCCAAAAAGGCAGTTGGCACATTTGAAGACGATTGGCGAGGCCGCATAGGCCGCGCGTCCAGCGGACCGCCTTAAATTGCCGCGCAACGTCGCGGCCGCAGGACAGGGTCCGCCCGAAATTCGCCGACTGCTGATGACGCTGGGAAGGGCACGACCAACCGACCGTTGCTATTGCTTAAGAGACATTCGGCCTATCACGTGTCGAATGGCCGGGTCGATTTGACGCAATCGCGGACCACCTTACTCCCGTAAGGGATGTCGACCGCCCGGATCAATCACGAACTGTGGCAGCAGTCATTCACCGACCTCGCATAGTTTCCATTTCCTGCGACACCGGACACCCGTCTACGCGTTAACCCTAAACGTTCCGTCGTTTTATATCAATTTCCGCAACAAACATTACCTATCTCACGACTTACTCTATCAAGTTCGCCAAATTACAATGCAATCACTGACTACGAACAAGCAAGTTCGCAGCAAGATAAAACCCTGAACTGGAGGTAAGTATCATGAAATCGCTGATTCAAGCCGTTGTCATCGCCGTCGCTGTCGCCGCTCCGGTCGCCGCGTTCGCGCAAGCCAACCAGCCCGTGACCCGCGCTCAAGTGCGCGCCGAGCTGATCCAACTGGAAGAGGCCGGCTATCAACCTGGTCACGCCGACCCGCACTACCCGGCTGACATCCAGGCTGCGCAAGCCCGCGTCGATGCGCAAAACGGCGTCGGTCAAACCGCTACCGGCTTTGGTGGTGCGGTGAGCGGTACGTCGCAAACGAGCCATGCGGCTCCGACGAGTGGCCCGAAGTCGGTCTACTTCGGTCAGTAAGCGGTAGGTGGCAGGCGGTTCGTCAAGCGCAGCTGTGTGGCCACGAAGCCCTACGGCGAAACGAACCGCGAGCACTTCCAAATAGCGCGTCCTTGCGACGCGCACCCCGATTCAAATGAACTGGCCCGCGACTCGGGTATGTCCGAGCGCGGGCCAGTTCGTATGTGGTTACCTCCGTCATCGGGCTCCCGATGACTTCGCCCAGGCCTTCACGGTCTGGGCGCTTTTTCGCGACGCTCTGCGTGCGCCGCGATGAATTCTCAGCTGCCCGCGCTCAGTCGCGTGCGATCATATTGCCGACCTGGCCGCGCCCGGTCACGAGGCAACTCGACAGGAAGCTCTCGCTCTGCGCGCTCGCGCCAGCGTCACCAAAGCCCTTTTTCAACGCGTCCGATTTGACGAGCGCCGCGCCCTGGTGACATGTAATCGTGCCGACCTCGCCCGCCTGCGCACGCATCAACGCGCGATCCGCCATCAGATAGCCAAGCAAAAGCACCAACGCAATATTGAACGCTTGTCGCATGGGTCGCCTCCTTTTCAAAGAGACTAACGTGAAGCGCGAATGCAGTGGCCTGGGGCTTTCCCGATTGTTGAAGATTCAATGATCCAGAATAAATCGCGGCTCCTGCGGGCGATTCGTAGTGCATTGAAGCGATTCAGTTTTATTCGATGCGCGTAGCTGTGCGCGCAACGGTAGGCGTTTACGCCTACCGCCGAGTTTCGATCCTCGCGATGCGGCTATTGATCGCATTGCGCACCAGCGCATTCGACGGCACCAGCAGCAGCGATGACGCGATGATCCGATACACGTCATGGCGCGTCACCTTCGACACTTTCGCCGGATCGAGCCACGCGTCGTTCTCCGCGAGCAGCAGTAAGGTGTCGAGGCCGATGAGGATCGGCCACAGGCAGGCGAGCCGCAAGCGCACCGCGCTCACCGGAATCGCAAGCGTATAGTCGAGCGCCGCGCGGAAATGATCGAGCGTCTTGCGCAGCAGTTCGACGAGCAGCGGCCGCGCGCGCATCGAATTGGCCGGTTGCAGCAGATCGCGCGCGCTCAGACCGTGGCGCTCGAGCATGCTCTGCGGCAGATAGCAGCGGCCGATGCGCAAATCTTTTCCGCAATCGCGCAGCACGTTGGTCATCTGCAATGCCTTGCCGAAACGCACGCCACGCTGCTTCATCGTGTCGGGCTGTTCTTTCAGCGTGCCCGGCATGTGCGCGTAAGTCATCGTGGTCCAGAACTCGCCGACGCAGCCCGCGACCAGATACGTATAGCGATCGAGTTCGTCGTATTCGCGCAGCGCCGCGATCTGGCCGGAGCGTTCGTCGGGGAACGTGCGCAGGTCGAATTCCATGCCCTCGGTCAGCGTCGTGACGATCGCGCGCACCGAGTGGCGGTCGGACTCGCTCAGTTGCGCGAGCACGTCGAGCGCGGGGCTCAACGATTCGAGCAGCAGCTTTTCATCCGAATGCGCCTGCTGACCCGCGACTTCCGCGGCGATGCGCTTGAACGGCGCACTATCGACAGCCACGCCATTGACCTGATCGCGCAACGCGAGCAGCAATTCGAGGCGTTGGCCCGGTGCTATCAACGAGGTGTCCGCAATCGTATCGGCCGCGCGCGCGAGCAGATACGCAAGGCCGATCGGATCGCGCATGCCGATGGGCAGCACGCGCAGCGTCAGATAGAAGGAGCGTGAAACGCCTTTCAGGAGCGGGCCGAGAAGAATGGCCCGGGTCGGATTCGGCATGGGTTGGATCGGTTGGCAAATAGGCGGGTGTAAGCCCGCTGGGATCAGGCGCTGCCGAATTGTATACGGCGAGGCGCGTCACCCGGTACACCATGAACAAGCATCAGAAGCCGTCCGCCGAAGCCGGCGCCACTCGCAGCCGTCGTTCGAACCTGCACCTGACCTATGTGATCGGCCGCGTCGACCGCATCCTGCGGCGCCGTATGAGTGAAGCGCTCGCCTTTCCGTTTCATTGCATCGGTTTGCAAGTTCGACCGGCCACCGCACTTCACTCCCCTTCATGCCGCATGCACCGGGCTCCTCGCCGCCGGCCTTTTTCGCCCTCTCACGCCGCGCTGTCGAGCACATGCCGTTCGCCGAGCACGCGTTGCCGGATAGACTCCCCGCATTCACGCCGGGGGACACTATCGCTCGCGATCGGGAATGGGGATTGCTGCCACGACTGAGTTGAGCACAGGACGGTCACGACCAGGCCGTCGCTTGCACTTTGAACGACACATCGACAATGACTACCGACGCATCCAACACGTCTCGCCCGTCCGACGCGGCGCGAGCTGACGCGCCCCGGCCTGACGCGGCGCGACGCAATGTCGAAACCGGCGTGCCCGGTTTCGACGAGATCCTTGGCGGCGGTCTGGTGAGCGGTGGCGTCTATCTACTGGAGGGCATGGCCGGCGCCGGCAAGACGATCCTGTCGAGCCAGATCGGTTTTCATCGGGTGCGGCAAGGCGAGAAAGTGCTGTACATGACGCTGATCGCCGAATCGCACGACAAGCTGCTCGGTCACCTGAAAGGCCTGAGCTTTTTCGACGAAGCCGCGGTCGCGCAGCAGATGCTGTTCGTGTCCGGCTATCACGAGCTGATGCAGGACGGCCTCGACGGTTTCCTGAAGCTGATCGCGTCGAGCATCTACGACTACCGGCCGAGCCTGATGATCATCGACGGCTTTCGCAGCGCGCGCGAATTCAGCGAAACCGAGCTGTCGCTGTCGAAGTTCATCCACGAGCTGAACGCGCTGGTCGCCGCGATGGACTGCACGACGCTGCTGCTCGCGCCGCTGTCGGGCAACGAGTCGCATCCCGAGCACACGCTGGTGGATGGTCTGATCGAGCTGAACAGCTATCACGACGGCATGCGGCGCGCGCGCGAAATAGAAGTGCACAAGATGCGCGCGCGCGATCATCTGATGGGCAAGCACTTCTTCCGCATTGCCGGCAGCGGGCTGCTGATGTTCCCGCGCCTCGAAGCGCAGTTCGCGGAGCAAGCGGGCCCCGTCGATCTGAAAGCACGGCTCGGCTTCGGCTTGCTGCACCTGGACAACCTGCTCGGCGGCGGCTTCGCGCAAGGCGCAACGACCACGCTGATCGGCCCGTCGGGCGTCGGCAAGACCCTGCTGTGCCTGCAGTTCCTCGCGGCCGGTCTCGCACGCGGCGAGCGTTGCGTGTATCTCGGCTTCTACGAGAGTCCGCAGAGACTCATCGGCAAGGCCGAAGCGGTGTCGATCGCGCTTGCCGATGCGTGGCAGGACGGTCGTCTGATGGTGCTTTGGCAGCCGGCGATCGAACTCGCGATCGATGAAATCGCCGCGAAAGCGCTCGCCACCGTCAAGCAGACCGGCGCGACGCGCATCGTGATCGACGGCGTCGAGGGCTTTCGCGATTCGGCGTTGCGTACCGAGCGCTTCGGCCTGTTCCTCAATGCACTGCTGCATCAGTTGCGCGAAGCGGCCATCACGACGCTCGTCACCGAGGAGCTGCCGCTGTACAGCGATCCGGGTCACGCGAAGGCCGTGCGCGTGTCGGCGTTGACCGAAAACCTCGTGCTGCTGCGCTACGCCGAAACCGAAGGCGGACTGCGGCGCATGATTTCGGTGGTGAAGCAACGCGAAAGCGCGCACGACACGTCACTGCGCGAGCTGTCGATTTCGTCGCAAGGACTCGACGTGATCGACGGCTCGCCCGGCGCCGCGGGCACCCAATCGACGCCGGGCCTGTCGGCCACGCTGCGATCGCGGCGAAAAACCTAGCCGCTCATGAAAACCATTCTGGTGGTGGACGACGAGTTCGACATCCTCACGGTGTGGCGGCTGCTGCTGGAACGACACGGCTATGCGGTACAGACGGCGTCGAACGGCGCCGTCGCGCTTGAACTGGTCCGCTCGAGCCGGCCAGGTATCATCTTGTCCGATTGCATGATGCCGGTCATGTCGGGCCTCCAGTTGTGCGCGGCGCTGTATGAGGACCCAGAGCTGCGCGGGATTCCGATCATCCTGTGCAGTGCCGCATCGGACATTCCGGTCCAGCCGAATCCGCATATTGCCTACGCGCGCAAGCCGCTTTCGTTCGACCAGCTGCTGGCGATGCTGGTGCGCATGGGCGGTTGACGGTCGCCCTTCCTCCCCCGCCTTCTCTGCCCCTTTCGCCGTCTAAAACACAGCTTGAGACGCTTGCGCCATTTGTCGAGCGTTTGCAGCATTCTGCGATTCTCCGTGGCCTTTTACAGTAGGCCATCGATCGCGCATGGCCAGCAACCCGCAGCGCGACGCAACTTTCGGAGGTCGTCATGAACAGCAATCGTGGTGCGGTTCCCGCTGGCTCCTTGAGCATCGCGGTGGGCTCGTTGGCGCTTGCCAACCTGTGGCGCGTAGCAATCCGCCTGTGGCATTTGCCGGCCGTCGCCGGCAGCGTGGTGACGATCGCGGCGCTCGCCGTCTGGGTCATCATCCTGTCCGCCTACGTGCACAAGTGGTTCGCACGGACCGCCGACGCACGCGCCGAACTGGACCATCCGGTGCAGTCTTCGTTCGTCGCGCTCGCGCCGATCTCGACGCTGCTTGCCGCGCAACTGCTGCAGCCGTACGCGCATACCCTCGCGCTGACGCTGTACGGCATCGCGGCGATCGCGCAACTTGGGCTCGGCGTCTATCTACAGGGCAAGCTGTGGCAAGGCGGCCGCAAGCCCGAACTGACCACGCCAGCGATCTATCTGCCGACGGTCGGAGCGGGCTTCGTCGCGGCGGCGAGCTCGGCCGCATTCGGCTTCCATCAACTGGGCGAGCTGTTTTTCGGCGGTGGCATGCTGGCGTGGCTCGCGCTCGAATCGATGATCCTGCATCGCGCCGCCGTGCATGAACCGCTGCCCGCAGCGCTGCGCCCGACCCTCGGCGTGCAACTCGCGCCGCCAGTCGTCGGTGGTGTCGCGTATATGAGCCTCACCAGCGGCACGCCCGATCTGTTCGCCTACGCGCTACTCGGCTACGGTCTCTATCAGGCGCTGATGCTGCTGCGTTTGCTGCCGTGGATCCGCCAACAGGCATTCGTGCCCGGCTATTGGGCGTTCAGCTTCGGCTTAGCGGCGTTGCCGACGATGGCCCTGCGTCTCGTCGAACGCGGCGCGACGGGTCCGATCGAATTCGCGGCACCGGTTCTGTTCGTGGTGGCGAACGCGATCATCGCGATTCTGGTGGTGAAGACGCTTCAGTTGCTCGCGCAAGGCAAGCTGATGCCGCCAGCGGCGGCGAGTTCGACGGCGGCGGCGCCGGTCAGGCAAGTCACGACTGCCGCGCGAATCGCCCAGGTTCGATAAGCTGCGGGCAGCGACCGAACGCGGCGGCGACGCGCAAAGCGTCCCGCCGCGTTTTCGCGTTTGTGTCAGAACCCGTGCAACGACACGACGATCAACGCAGCCGCGACGATCGCGACCACGTCCTCGATCAACGCCGCGGGCGCATCGCGCCCGAACATGCTGGCGAGCGAACCGCGCACCTTTGCGCCACCGAGTGTGCCGATCACCGCGCCTACAGCGCCGACCACCGCGCCCAGCACCCCGACGATCATGCCGCCCGCCAGGCCGCCATGCGCGCCGCTGATCGCCGCGCCGCTCAGCGCACCGAGCACGATTCGCGCGCCGAACTGCAGTGGCACCTTGCGGCTCGGCGTCTCGGGCAATTGATCCGTGATCAGTTCGATGACCGCCAGCACGGTGAAGATATATGGCGTGGCCGCGAAGCCGAGGAAGGCGAGCGACGTGCCTTGCAGCGGCAGCCATCCCAGACGCGCGGCCCAGCTGACGGCGGTGGGGGCGATCATCGCGCGAAGGCCGGCGACGACGCCGATGAGCAAGGCCAGAACATACACGGACATAGCGCACTCCCCATCGAGGGCAATGATGCAAGGTTGCACGAGCCGACGGCTTACCTGGACGAACGTCGGCAGAACATGTCGAACATTCCATCTGGACAGTCAACTTCTCACCACCTACATCGAGGCAATCCGTGGCGGCCGTTCACCGTTGCTCACAATTGCCGGCTCTTGATTGCCGATTCGCCACCGCGCGTCTGGCGCGGCGCCGGGCGTACGATTGCCCCCGTCGATGTGGCCCTAGTGTCGCACAATTCGACTGGCGAATAACGGACAGGAAGTCGGCGAAGTGGGCCGATGGTGATAAGTTAGCCCACTCACAAGAAAATCTTGTATCTGCACCATGAGACCGTATCTTCCGCTGAACGCGCTGCGCGCGTTCGAATCGTCCGCGCGGCATCTGAGCTTCACGCGCGCGGCGCAAGAGCTGAACGTGACCCAAGCCGCGGTCAGCCAGCAGGTCCGCCTGCTGGAGGAGCGGCTCGGCACCGCGCTATTCAAGCGTTTGCCGCGCGGCCTCGCGATGACCGACGAAGGGCTCGCGCTGCGCCCCGTGCTGTCCGACGCGTTCGATCGTATCGAGACGGTGCTCAATCGGTTCGACGGCGGGCATTTTCACGAGGTGCTGACGATCGGTGTGGTCGGCACGTTCGCGGTCGGCTGGCTGATGCCGCGCCTGAAGTCGTTTCGCGAGGCGCATCCGTTCGTCGAGCTGCGGCTGCTGACCAATAACAACCTCGTCGACCTCGCGACCGAGGGCCTCGATTTCGCGATCCGTTTCGGCGACGGGACGTGGGCCGGCTCGCTCGCCACCAAACTGCTCGACGCGCCGCTCGCGCTGCTCTGCACGCCCGGGATCGCCGCGCGCCTCGCACGGCCCGACGATCTCGCCAACGAAACGCTGCTGCGCTCGTACCGCATGGAGGACTGGCTGAACTGGTTCGCGGCCGCGGGCATCGCGCCCCGGCCGGTGCGCGGACCGGTGTTCGATTCGTCGCGGTTGATGGTGGAAGCGGCGATACAGGGCGCGGGCATCGCGCTCGCGCCTGCGTTGATGTTCGAACGGGAGATCAATACCGGGCGTCTGGTGCGCCCGTTCGACGTCGAGGTCAAGGCGGGCAGTTACTGGCTGACCTGCCTGAAGGGCAAGCCGATGACGCCGGCGATGTTGCTGTTCAGTCAGTGGCTCGCCAAGGAAGCGGCCACGGCGGGTCACGCATGAGGACCTACGCGGCCGTGCGGCAATACCCGTTCATCGCGGGCCGCTCGGCTTGCGGCGGGAACACGTTCCACGAACCGTCGCCGTGGCGGAAGAAGAAAATCGACAGCAATCCTTCCGGCTTCAACGCCTGCACACAGACATAGCGTTGCTGTTGCGACGCGCGATGGCAGAACCGCACCACGCGCGCGGGCATCGACGGCGTGGGTGCGAGCCATTTGTCGACGGCCCAGTGCAGGCTTTTTTCTGCGGCAATCATGATGTTCTCCTCGAATCGTCCGGTTCCTGACGCGCTGCGTTCACGCGACTTGCGCGAGTTGCGCCACGCGGTGTTCGTTCCTCGCCCCGCTCTCGACGAACGCCTTCACGAGGCACAGCAGTGCGCGCACCCCCGTGCTCGGATGGCGCAAGCAGCAATGCACCTGTTCGCTGTGGCTTTCGCCGAGCAGACACCACGCGCAGAAGTGTTCGCAGTTGTTGGTCAGCAGGCGATAGCGGTTTTCGCCGAGGCGGGAGCGCGCGCGGCGCACCGCATCGGCGCCGACGTAGATCGCGCTCGGCGTCGCGCGAACCGACAGCGAATGGCCGGCGGCGAAGCGCGCGAGTTCGACTTCCTCGACCGGTCCGGGATGCGCGGAGGCCGCAAAGCCCGAGTAGTGCACGACGCGGCCATTGCCGACATAGATGCCGTGATGTTCGTAGCCGTTGCGTTGCGTGACCAGATGCGCGCCGATCGGCAGATCGATCGTCGATGATGTGGTGTCGCGAGCGGCTGCGGATTGCGGGTCGTCGTCGCGTGTATCGAGCGTTTGGGTGTTCATGGCTGGCCTCGTTCGCATTTCCAACACTGTTGCGACAGCTTTTGCATCATCCGGGCCAGGCGCCGGAAAACCCCTGTTTACAGGGTTGACGGCCGATCGAACGGTTTTCTGAAGAGGTAGATGTCAGGACGGGACCAACAGAAATCGCGCTGCTCTGTTGGTGTGCGACGCTCATTTGCGAGCCGTGTCGCGCGTTGATTTCAACTGGATGGAGAACCCGTGGGACCCGCTGAATGTGTTGGGTCGCACACCTGTTCAAATGTGGGCTTGTTGGCCGCGAGCCGACCGATCGTATCGACCGTGTTCGTGGCAAATCCGCGCAAGCCGCGCCAGTCAACGCGCCGTGGGCTTCGCGTCGAATCCGCCCCCGATTGGCATGGCCTTTGCACGTGTGGTGCCGGGTCCATTCAGCCGCGCGCATTGCCCACGCGGCCAACCGGAGAACGACATGTCCTGCATCAAATTGAACGACCTCTCGCTGAACCTCGCGCTCGATCGCAAAGCGATGGCGGCGATTCGCGGTGGCGGCGGCGCGCCATGGATCTATGGCTGGATTCAGCCGTTCGTGCCGCAAACGCCGAGCATTGGGCCGGTGGTCAATCTGTACGAGGTCTCCAACAACTTCTATGCTAACCAGATGATCAACCAGTTCCAGTCGGTCGACGTACGCAACACCGGCGCGAACGCGAACCTCACCGTGTCTCCGGACGCACGCAACCGAAACGATATGGTGTAGCCGTTGTGACCTGCGAGAGTCAATTTCGCTGGACGTCGTCCGCGCGTTCCGACACGGGACGGGTCCGCGAAATCAACGAAGATGCCTGCCTCGACGAGCCCGAAGCGGGACGCTGGGCTGTCGCCGATGGGATGGGCGGTCACGCGGTCGGCGACGTTGCCAGCCGCACCGTGATCGACGCGTTGACTCAACTCGCGGCGCCGCACGGCCTCAGAATGCTGATCGCCGATGTACGCGCGCGTCTGCAAACCGCGAACCGTCAATTGCGCGACGAAGCCGCGCGCCGCCAGGTGCAGCGCATCGGCAGCACCGTGGTCGTGCTGCTTGCATGCGATCGCTTCTGCGGCTACGTGTGGGCCGGCGACAGCCGCATCTACCTGTACCGCGCGGGGCAATTGCGGCAACTGACGCGCGATCACAGCCAGGTCGAGGAGCTGCGCTCGCTCGGCGTCATCACCGACGAAGAGGCGCGCCATCATCCCGCGCAGCACATGATCACGCGCGCGGTCGGGGCAACGGATTCGCTCGAACTCGACGACGACGCGATCGAAGTCGCCGACGGCGACGTGTTCCTGTTGTGCAGCGACGGTCTCAGCAACGAACTGAGCGACGACGAGATCGCCGACGTGCTGACCACGGCGGAGCGCGAAAACGCATGTTGCGAACTCGTCGACCTCGCGCTCGCGCGCGGCGGGCGCGACAACATCACCGCAGTGGTCGTCGAAGCGCAGGACCCCAATGCGGCGGACACGACCTTGCTGAACCCGGCGCCTTGATGATCTTCAGGCGCGCGTTTCACCGAGCGTTCAGTGGTCCTTCACTCAGCCTTCGTCGTCTTCCTCGTCGCGCTCGTTCGCGCCGTTCTTCGGGGGCGGCGCATTGCGATTGCGGAAATCCTTCGAGTGCAGGCCGTGCTTTTTCAGCAGCATCTGCAAGTGCGAGCGATTCATATCGATGCGCCGCGCCAGTTCGGCGACGGTCCCGCTGACTTCACGCAGTCCGCGTTCGAGGAACGCTTTCTCGGCGTCGTCGCTGGCCGCCCGCTTCGCGTCGCTCAACGACATCAGATTCGCGACGCTGATCGGCTGCTCGCCGCTCGCCTGTCCGCCCTCCGCCTGCGCCGCCGCCGAACCGGGTGCGGCGGGTCGCATATCGAGCGGCAAATGCTCGACGTCGGCCATGTCTGCAGCCAGACATGAGATGCGGTACATCACGTTGCGCAATTCGCGAATGTTGCCCGGATATGCGTAACTCAATAGAAAGTCCCGCAAACGCGGCGTCAACCTGACTGGCCGGCGTTTCAGCGTGCCCGCCGCTTCGTCGCCGAACCACGCAATCAGCAACGGAATCTCGTCGCGCCGTTCGCGCAGCGGCGGCAGCGTCACGTGAATCACGCTGAGCCGGTAGAACAGATCCTCGCGAAACCGGCCTTCCTCGCTGAGCTTGCGCAGATTGCGATTGGTCGCCGCGACGATGCGCGTATCGACCGCGATCGTTTCGTCGGAGCCGACGCGTTGAATCTCGTGCGCCTCGAGCACACGCAGCAGCTTGACCTGGCCCGCGAGCGGCAACTCGCCGATTTCGTCGAGAAAGATCGTGCCCGTATGCGCGCTTTCGAATTTGCCCTTGCGGTCGCTCGACGCGCCGGTGAATGCGCCCTTGCGATGCCCGAACAGTTCGGATTCGAGCAGATTTTCCGGAATCGCGCCGCAGTTCACCGAAACGAACGGCTTGTCCGCACGCGAGCCATTCGCGTGAATCACTTTCGCCATCAGCTCCTTGCCGGTGCCGCTTTCTCCATCGATCAACACCGGCAAATCGGTTGGCGCCGCTTTTTCCGCGATTTCGAGCGATTCGAGCAAACGCGGGTTGTCGCCGAACGTACCCTCGAAAATGAAGCTGCGTTCGAGTAGTGCCTTGCGGCGCGCACCGCGCGACTGCTCCGCGCTCGTCTGCGGCTCGCCCGAGGTGGCCGCCTGCACGAAGCGCTCCTTGTGCGAAAGCTGCATCACTTCGTCGCGCAACGACGTGGCCTGCCTCAGCAGCTTGTCGATATCGGCGCGTTCGAGCCGCGACGACCAGCGCAACGTGGAGCGCAGGATCTCGATCCGCTCGATCAGTCCCGCGTACGATATCGCGGGACTCGCCTCTTCAATCTGGTCGAGTATCTTCATCATGATGCACTCAACTGTTTCTGCACGAGCTGATAGTACATGCCGCCGCGCTGGATCAACTCCTCATGACGGCCCTGTTCGACGATCGCGCCTTCATACAGCACGAGAATCTTGTCCGCGCGCATGATCGTGCTGAGCCGATGCGCGATGATCACCGCCGTGCGGCCCTTCAGGATGTCGTGCATATTGCCGAGAATATTGCTCTCCGATTGCGAGTCGAGCGCCGACGTCGCCTCGTCGAACACGAGCAGACGCGGATCGTGATACAGCGCACGCGCAATGCAAAGCCGCTGGATTTGACCGCCCGACAAACCGATGCCGCGCTCGCCGACGATCTGCTCATAACCGAGCGGCATCTTGCCGATGAAGCCGTGCGCGTCGGCCATTTTCGCGACTTCCTCGATGCGGCGGCGCTCCGGCGCATCGTCGCCGCTTGCGATGTTCTCGGCGATCGTGCCCGAGAACAGCAGATTGCTTTGCATCACGTAGCCGATTTGCGCGCGGAAATAAGCCTTGTCGATCACGCCGGAGTCATAGCCGTCGATCGTCATTTTCCCTTCGCTCGGCTGATAGAAGCCAACCAGCAGCTTCGCGAGCGTGGTTTTGCCCGACCCGCTGCGCCCGACGATCGCGACCAGTTCACCCGGCTTGATATCGAAGCTGATGTTCTCCAGCACATAAGCGGAATCCTCTTCGCCATAGCGGAAGTACACGCCTTGCAGGCTGATTTCGCCTTGCAGTTCCGGCAGCATCACGCGTGAGGGCAAATCCTGCGGCTTCTGTTCGGGCTCGATATCGAGCACATCGCCGAGCCGTTCCATCGCGACACCCGCATCGTTGAGCATGCTCCACAGGCCGACGAGACCCATCAGCGGACTCAATACGCTGCCCATGAATGCATTGAACGCGATCAGCTGACCGATCGTCAATTCGCGCGCGAGTACCAGATTCGCGCCAACCCAAAGAATCGCAATCGTCGTTGCCGCATTCAGCAATTGACTGCCGAAGCCGACCAGAATATTGAATGCGTGCGCGCGATACTGCAATTCGAGCGCCTTTGCGTATTTCTTCTCCCAGCGCAACCGTACCGGCCGCTCGATGCCCATGCCCTTGACGGTCTCGACGCCGGCCAGAGCTTCCATCAGGAACGACTTCGCCTCGGTCGACGCCGTGAACACCTCGCGTGCGTAGCCCTTGATCTTCGGCGTCGCGATCACCGTGAGTCCCATGATCGGAATTACGAATGCGATCAACACCAGCGTCATCTTCACGTTGTACACGAACATGATCGTGAAGTAGATGAAGATCATCAGCAGATTCAGCGCGGTCGTCACGGTGGATTCGGTCAGGAACGCGCGGATCGTCTGGTTTTCCTGAAAGCGCGCGAAGATATCGCCGGTCTTGCGCTTCGCGAAGAACGAGAACGGCAGCGACAACGTATGCTTGAAGAACTGCGACATCATCGCGAAGTCCATGTTGCGGACCATGAAGTTCGCCAGATACGCGCGAATCGTCGACATCAACTGCGTGAAGACATTGGAGATGATGAGCCCGCCGATCAGCATATGCAGCAGGCTGACGTTCTGATGCACGATCACGCCGTCCAGAATGTTCTGAATGATCAGCGGTGGAATCACGCCGAGCACCTGAATCACGAAGGTCGCCAGAAACAGATAGCCGAGTATCTTGCGGTACGGCCTCAGATAGCCGACAAAGCGAATCCACGGCGAGCGCGCGGCCGACATCTGCAGCAACTGCGATCCGCCGGTAAACAATAGGCAGGTGCCGCTCCACCCGCGTTCGAAATCTTCGACGCTCAGCTTTCTGAAACCGAGTGCCGGGTCCGCCACCCAGACATACTCTTTCGACAGCCCGTACACGACCACATAGTGATAGCCCTCCCAATGCACGATGAACGGCAGATCGAAGCCGCGCAGCGAATCGAACGTGCATTGCACGCCGCGCGTCGTGAAACCGAGCGACTCGCCCGCGCGCGCGAGGCTGTCGAGCGTCGCACCCTGCGTCGTCACGTTCGCGAGTTCGCGCAATTTGCCGAGCGTCATCGGAATGCCGTAATGGCGGCAGATCATCGCGAGACACGCGGCGCCGCAATCCATCTCCTCGGCCTGCTCGACGAGCGCGAAACGCCGGATGATCTTCTCGCCGAGTTCCGGCTTGCTCTGCAGGTCGAGCATCAACGGCAGCTTGCGCCGCTGTTCGAGCCGCTTTTGCCGCTGCAATTCGCGGTCGCCATAGTGGATGCGCTCGTCGAGCACTTCTCGCAGTTTCGGATTGCGTTCGAGAATGAAATGAACGGTGCGCTCGGGGATGACCAGCAGCCGCGTGTCGGTGGTTGCAACGACCGATGCCATCTGTTCCTGGCGCATCAGGCACGCCTTCTCGCCGAATATCTCCCCTTTGCCGAGCGTCGCGAGCGTATAGTCGTGGCCCTCCTCATGCCGCACGATGCGCACCTGGCCTTGCCGCACCACATAAAGCCGCCTGTCGTCGCGGCCGTCCTGTTTCAGAATCTCCTTGCCGGCAGCGACCCGTTTTGCGCCGACGCTGCGCACGTACTCTTCGAGTTCCGCCTTGTTCAGCTTGCCGCGCAGATCGAACAATTGCGCGACGAAGCCCCCGGCCGAATTGATCGCCACATAGCTGGCGACGAACGCCAACGCGGCGGCGTTGCCCGCCATCACCGGTTCGACCGCGCTGCGCGGAATGAACAGTACTTCGGTCTTGCCCGACGAACGCACCGACGCTTCGTGAACGTACGAGCGCAACATCGCAATGTCGGCAAAGATCTCGCCCGACTTGCGCACGCCCATGCTGGTTTCCTTGCCGTGCTCCTCGGTGAAGATACGTACCGTGCCCGAGCGGATCACATAGAGACCTTCGGCCACTTCACCGGCCGAGCACACCGTTTCGCCAAACGAATAGAACCTGGCCTGCGCGTCCTCGGCAAGCCGCTCGATTTCGTCGCGCGAGAACGGCGACAGGATCTCCACCGAAGCGAGAAATTCGGCGGTGGAAGGCGCGGATGGCGCGGTCTGGAGGGCGTCCATGTATCGGTGAGCCTCGCTTTATCGGGCGCTAGTCGGGCACTAGCGCGCCTCGATCACGTGTTCCTGGGCGCGGGCAATGAGCCAGCTCTCGCGCAGCAAACGGCGGATTTCGGTGGCCACGTCCGCATCGAGCGTGGCCGGATATTTGGCCGTGACCGCGAAGATCTCGAAACACGAGCGGTCGGCCGACGGAAACGGCCCAAGCAGATCGCCGACCGCCGCGTTAAAAATCTTCGCCTCGATATCGGGCTTCAGCGAACCGCGCAGCACTTTGCCGATCACGCCGCCCGACTCGCGCGTGTCGGCAATCGAATGCTCGCGCGCCATCTCGCCGAAGGCGTCCGGGTCGTCGTGCAGGTACGAGATCATTTCCTTCGCCTTGCCTTCGCTATCGAGCACGATATGGCTGACTTCGATCGCGTCGAACTTCGGTGAATTCAACGCGAAGTAATCATGGATCGCAGCGTCGTTACCGATGTCGTCGAGCATCTTCTCCTGATAAAGCCCGTCGGTAATGAACGCCTCGAATTCGTCGAGGCTCACGTGCAGCGCGTCGAGATAATGATTCATGTCCGCCGCGCGATGCAGCCCGCGCACGCGGCGAAACTGGTCCGCGCGCTGCTGGATCTCGTCGGCGCTGACGGCGATGCCCTGCTTCTTCGCCGCATGGACGGTAAGCTTGTCGCGCACGATCTGCTCGATCAGGCTCTCGAACTGGCCGGTCAGTTTCAGAAGACGAATGAACTCGTCCACGTCCACGACTTCGTCATCGATACGCACTATCGCGGTCATTTGCTCGGCTCCTTTCGTGGATGTTTGATTCGCGCGCTCAACCCGCCACCTCTCTGAACGGATCGAGACCGAGGTCGATCAGGCGCCGCTCGCGAACGACGATTTCCGCATTGGCGGTCATGCCGTAACGCAGCGGATAACGCGTGCCGGCCACCTGGTAGTAGTCCTTGTCCAGCGTGACACGGCCTTCGTAGACCGGTTGCTTGTCCTGCGCGGATGGCTTCGTGGCCGGCGAGATATATGCGAGCGTGCCGCTGATCAACCCGTAGCGCTGGTAAGGAAACGCGTTGAACTTCAATTTGACAGGCAGGCCCACGTGCAGAAAGGCGCGGTCGTGTTCGGAGATTTCGATCTTCAGCACGGGCCGCGCGTCTTTTGGCGCAATGCCGCCGAGCGGTGCATTCGCCTGAATCTTGTCGCCGCGCTGCGTCGACGTGACGTCGGTAATCACGCCTGAAACCGGCGCGAGAATCAGCAAAAAATTGTCTTTATCGATGTTCTCGAAACGCACCCGCGCGGCGGCATCGGCTTCGAGGCGCGCGCTTTGCAGTTGCACGCGCAGTTTGTCTTCCGCATCGGTGATCTCGCGCACCGCCGAATCGTATTGCAGCTGCAGATCGGTGCTTTGCTGGCCGCTCGTCGCGAGTTGCGCATTGGCCTGCGCGTATTCATGGCTCAGACGAAAGTCGAGCTCGGCCAGCTTCGACTGCGCGACACGGTAAGCGTTATCCGCTTCGAGCGCGGCCGTGCGTTTCTGCTCGACCAGTAATTCGGCAATGCCACCGCCGCCCGGCTGCGCGAACAGCCGCGAATAGCGATCAAGTTCCTGATTCGCCGCTTCGCGCGTGCGGCGCGCGTTGTCGAGCGAGCTGCGCGCTTCGTCGAGTTCGGCCTTCTGCCCTTCGGCAAGCTTCGTCGTGCCTTCTGAAACGCGATTCTCGTGCAAGCGCTCCTCGACTTCGAGTTGCGCCTTCAACGACGCGGCCTTGCGTTCCATCAACGCCTTCTTCTCCGGGAACTGCTTCCATTCGCGTTCGGCGTCTTCGAGTTTCAGTTGTGCCTGTAACGCGTTGCTCGCTGCCTCGATCGCACCGCGCGCATTGAGCCGCGCGAGCACATCGCCTTTCGACACCGGCTGCCCCTCGGCGATATACAGATCCGCGAGTTCGCCGTCGATCGGCGTATAGATGCGCCGCACCTCCGATTCCGGCGACAACGTGCCGGGCGCACTGACGATCACATCCGCGCGGCCGACGAACGACCACAGCAAACCCGACACGACGAGCGCGACCATCGCCCAGATCAGCGCGCGCGCAATCCGCACCGGCTCGGACGTCAGAATCGCAATGCCTTCGACGCTATGATCTTCGAGCGCCTCCGACAACGGTCTAGGGTGAGGGTCGCGTTTCACTCTGATCGCCTCCAATCAACGCGAGCTTCGCTTTCAGCAGCCCAGGGTCCAGCACCATGCGCAACTCGGTCAACGAGCGGCGCTGCAAACTCGCTTCGGCTTCGATATCCGCGAGCAGGCGATCGAAGTCGACGGGATGATCGGCCTTCAGCTGCGTATAGATGCGCATGCCCTGGCGTGCCGCCGTCTGCGCGTCGCTCAGCAGACGCGCCTCGTTGCGAAAGCCCGGCGAGATGCCGGCTTCGAGCCGCTGCGTGCCGCCGATCGAACCGTTCGCGCGGTACTCTTTCCACAGGCTTTGCGCGCGCACCAGCAGATCTTGCGCATGCGCGAGCGCCTTGTCATGCAACGCGGCCACGTCTTTCTGGATCGCCTGCACGAACCATGCGTCGGTCCGCGGATCGAGGCTCGCGTAGAACGACAGCAAACGCTGGTCGTAATCTTTCCCGCCACGCGTTTTCTGCAGATCGTTGTATCGATCGGACAACGCCTTCTTGTGCGTCGCTTCGGCCGCGAGCACATCGGACCACGGGCTCGCCGGCATCGACTGCAAATCGTTCAGCGCCTGCTGCGCGTCGCCGCGCTGCCACGCGGCATCGACCGCGTCCTGCCGTTGAACGATGTCCGGCGACGGCAAGCGTGTAGACGCAAGCTGCTGGAATTGCGCCTGAAAAGGCGGCGTGCTGAAGCGCACCGTTTTCATCATCGCCAGCAATGACGTCAATTGACGGCTCAACGCGGCATTCAGCACCCCAGTGTATTGGCGCAAATCGTCGCGTACTCTATCGAGCCCCGCGAGCCGCGGATAACGCTGCGCGTAATCGTCGAGTACCGGCGGCAGCGCGTCGGGTTTGTCGCGCGAAAGTTCGGTATGAATTACGCCATTGAGCCGATCGATCGCGGCGACGTACACCGAATCGTCGCTTTCGAGCTTGCGCAGATGGCTGAGCGTATGTGCGTAGGGCTCCGCGAAGACCGGCACATAACTCGCAATCCGATCGAGCGCGCGCTGGTGACTCGTCGCGTCGTCGTCCCAGCGGTGCAGCAGACCGTTGATCGTCGCTTCGTCCGTATACATGCGGATCGGCGCGTCGACGCCGCCACGTGCCGCGACGAAGCGTTCGAGATCGCCGACCCATTGCAATTCGCCGACCAGCGACGCGGCATCGGCGTCATTTCCGCTCAACGCCCTCATGTTCTTCAGCAGCGTGTCGGCCTGGTCGAACTTCGCTTGTTGCACGGCTTCGATCCAGCCCGGCAAGTTCGCTTTCAACAACGCCTCGCTCGCGAGCGCGCTGATTTTCGTGTCCGCCGGATGCGTCGCCAGATAGCCGCGCGCCATCGTGAGAGCGCTCGAGTAATCACCGCTCGCGAGCAGGCTCTTCAACTCCCGTTCCGATGAACCGTGCAGATAAAGCCCCACGCCAAGCGCAACCACGATCGCGATACCCGCTCCGCCGCATGCCGCCGCGCGCCGCACATTGGTGCGCTCGCCGTCCGCTAACGCCTTGTGGAGTTCGCCGGCGATCATTTTCCAGCGACGCGGCTTACTTCTTGCCGCGCTCTTGGCTTTGCCGCTTCTTTCATTCGCGCCGTCTCTCGTATCGGCGGGATGCCCCGCCTGCGCGCCTTTGGCGCCCTGCGCGGCATTTGCCGTCCCTACTCCGTCACGCTTCGCGCGCGCGGAGCCCGGCTGCGCCGCTTCATTCACTTCGTCTTCGCGTCGCAGCGCCGGATCGACGCAAAAGATGTCGAGAAACGAATGCGCAGTGCCGACGAACGTCGTCTTGTCGGCATCGGCGGCACTGTCGACAGCGGGCTGAAGAGAGAGCTGGGTCACAGTGGGTTCGACGTCGGCGGAGTTCTGTAGCGACACCCTGTAGACGAAGTGGTCGCCGCCAAATGCAACGACGTCGCCGTCCGCCAGTGCAAGCGCCGATTCGCCGATCCGCTGTCCATTCACGAACGTGCCGTTGGTGCTGCCGAGATCCTCGACATAGAACTCGCCACCCTTCAGAAACAGGTGCGCATGGCGCCGGGAAATGTAATTGACCTGGTGCGGATAACGGTCTTTGTAGCGCGAGAAAACCTCGTCCGTTTTACTGACCAGAAATGGAAAAGCCAGCACGTCGACCGGTTGCAGACCCAGGTCATCGCGCTGCGGCACCAGCAATAGATGAATGAGGGAAGAAGCGCTTCCACCCGTGACGACGCGCGCGCGCGGCTCGATGCCGACACGATAGCGCAGTTCACCGCCAAAGCAGAGTTCATCGCCGGCGCGTACACGCGCGGGGGTTTGCCGCACCGCGATGCCGTTGACCGTCGTGCCGTTCTTGCTGCCGAGATCGGCAACATAAATCGCGCCATGCTCGATGAAAACGCGCGCGTGTCGGCGCGAAAGACCGGCGGTCCATTGTGCGGAATAGTCGCTGAACGGCGCTTCGATGCGGCCGATGGCGAACAGGTTGTCGACGATGCGAATGGCGTCGAGCGCGGGGCGCTGCGCGCCGGCAACCGGCGACAACACCACGTCGAAGGCAGCGTCCACTGTCACGCGCATTTCAGCAATCGGAGCTTCGCCGGTGGCCATTTTATCTGGATCGCTAAGCGTTTACCCGCCGCGGCGGGAACGCGGGGCGAACTGGACGAAGAACAGCGGCGCAACGATATTGTCGTGAAGAGCCACGCAAACGCTGACCCCTAAAGGATTGTAAGTCACGCATCGAGAGTGTCAATTTGGATATCGCCGGATGAGTAGACCGCGGATAAGCCGTCAGCCGACGAAATACCCGCGCGGTACGCCAACTCGTGGATTAGCTCAATGCTTCGTTACTTCTCTTTGACCTGCGCTTGCACGTCGACACCTGGCCATCCGCCGCCGAGCGCCTTATAAAGCGTTACCGTGTCGGACAGAATCAATTGGTGGTTTTCCAGCAACGCCTGTTGCGCCTCCAGCAAGGTCCGCTCGTCTTCGAATACTTCGAGTTGCGACACGACGCCAAGGCGCAGTTGCGACTGGATCTGATCCGCGACGATCTGCAGGCGCGACACCTGCTGCTGCAATTCCGCGCGCTGCGCCTTATGGGCACTCAGATTGACGAGCGCGTTCTCCACTTCCTCGAATGCGCCCATCACGGCCACGCGATATTGCTGCTCGGCGACTTTCGATTGCGCCTCGGTCACCTTCACATGTGCGCGCACGCCCGGATCGAACAGCGGAAAATTGATGCTCGGCATCAGGCCGAACGTGAACGACTTCAGCAGTTGGTTAAGCGCGTAACTTGCCGTGCCGCCTTGCGCGGTGAGGCCGATGCTCGGCAATTGCGCGAGCTTCGACTGACCGACGAGGTCATAGGTCTCGAGCACCCTGAATTCGGCCGCCACCACGTCGGGGCGGCGCGACAGCAATTGCGCGGGCAAACCATCGGGCACGGCCGGCAATTTCACGCGCTCCTGTAAATGGCCCTGCGGCACATGGAATTCGCCGGCCGGCACGCCGAGCAACGTGCATAGCGCGTTGTCGGAGACCGCCCGCGATCGGCGCAGGTCATACAGATCGTTGGTGAGCCGGTTGATCTCCGCCTGCTGGCGCAACACCTGCGTTTGCGGCACGAGCCCATTGCGCGCCTGGCCTTCGTAGATCGCCAGGATTTGCTTGTTCGTGGCGATGGTCTTTTGCTGCTGTGCGATCTGGTCGTCGAATTGCAGGATCTGGAAATAGGTACTGGCCACATTCGCGACGAGTTCGAGATAGCCCGCGCGCCAATCCGCCTCGCTCGCGTGGAATTCGGCCTTTTGCGCCTGCACGCCTTTTTCGACCTTGCCCCAGATGTCGATGTCCCAGTTCACCTGCAGCGCGAGGTTGTACGTCTTCGTCAAAGGCTGGCCAGTCGTCTTCGTGTAGTCGGCGCCGGCACCGAGGTCCACCGTCGGCAATGCGGCCGCGCCTGTCTCGCTGATCTGCGTGTGCGCGACTTCGATACGCGCCGCCAGCACCCGGATATCGAAGTTGCCGTCGATCGCCTTGTCGATCAGCGTATCGAGGAACGGGTCCTGGAAGCCCTTCCACCAGTCGCGCTCGATCGTCTCCGCGGCCGATACCGGCGCGCCATTGCGATCCGACCACGATGTCTTGGCCGGCGTGTCCGGGCGTTGATAAGCCGGCATTCTGACGTCGACGCACGCACTCAACGCCATTGCGCACATCGTTGCGGCGCACGTCCCGCGCAGCACACGGGCTATGCGGCGAGGCGTCCTGGCTTCAGCAGGAACCCGCTGAAGGTCCAGCGAATCACGCGACGAATCGAACGATGATTCCGGCAATGCTGACACGGTGGTCTCCAGTTGCACCCGTCTGTTTCGCGCGAGATGCCCGGTTTTTCAGGCCGAGCCGCTTCCGCGCGGCTTCGGCAACGAAGCGGCGGAAAAGTCGATGCGGGGAGCGGCGGATACGCGAAGGATGCGTGGAAAGGACGATTGGATTAGCGGTCTTTTTGAGCGATGCGCCTGTTGGGGCACGCACACGCGGCCGCTCGGGCCGCGCGTGCGCCGCTCACTACCCGTTGTTGACGTTGCTCGAGTAAATGGTCGGTTGGATGTAGGTGGTCGTACCGCTGACCAGCGCCGAGTTGTTGCCGTTCGCGCTCTGGATGTTCATTTCCGTGTTGATCATCTGCGTCGTGGAGACGTTCTTGATGCTGTGCGGCGCATAGACGGGCGCATAGCTGAGGTACGACGGCATCGAATAGTAGTCGTTGCCACCGCGCACGGCGCTCATCGCCTTGCTGTCGAGTTGTTCGGTGTTGGACAGGTCCTTGATCATCAGCGTGTTCATGGCAAATCTCCTGGAAACGGGAAAGCGCATCGTGGTGCGTCGGGTTCGAGCAACTTGTCTGCTCGGGCGCTACTCACGCATGGGCTATGCCAGGAGTGCCTTGCTTTTGTCATTCGCGTCCTGAACGCCTTGTAGCAAAGGCCTGGAAGTTCGCACTCGCTGTCCCGACGCTGGCGAGCGGCGAAGCGAGACCAGTGAATGGTGGATCGCAGCCAACAGCGCGCGCGACATTGTTGGCTGCGTGATGACAGTCACCGCGCGATCACCGTGATCTTCTTCGAATACACCGGCGGGTTGTGCGGCATATGCATGTCGTCGCCCATCAACAGCTGCAACGTATGCTTGCCCGGCGGCAATTGAATCATCGTTTCCGTTTCGCCCGCGCCGAAATGCAGATGATGACGATCCGAGGGTATCTCCTGGTCCATCGGCGGCAGATCGCTATCGATCAGAAGATGATGGTGGCCGGTGTTCGGGTACTTGACGCCTTTCGGCGCGACACCCATGAAACGCAGACCAAACCACACGCGAAACGGCTTATTGGCGGGCACCACCTGGCCATCGTTCGGATAGCCGATGTACGCGTAGGCGCCGGGCGGCGACGGCGTCGCTGCCCACGCGCTCTGCGGCGCGGTCGATACCGCCAGTGCCGCTGCGACGAATGCCGCGGCCGCAATGAACTTGTTCATCAGGACTCTCCGTTCCGGCTTGACCAGTTCTAACGAACGGATCGCGTTAGTCTTTTAGCACGGTGATGGTGATCTTCTTCGAATACACGGGCGGTACGTGCGGCACATGATGATGGTCGCCGAGAATCAGCTGCAGCGTGTGCTTGCCGGGCGGCAACTCGATGCGCGCGTCGGTTTCGCCCGCGCCGAAATGCAGGTGCTGGCGGTCCGATGGAATCTCCTGATCGAGCGCGGGCAAATCCGTGTCGATCAGAAGATGATGGTGGCCGGTATTCGGAAACGCGATGCCCTTCGGACACACACCCATATTGCGCAGCCCCATGCGCACCCACAGCTTGCCGCCGTGAATCACCGCGCCATCCGACGGCCAGATGATGTACTCTTCGGCCCCCGGCGGTGACGGCGTCTGCTCGGCGCGCGCAACGCCGCCAGTGCCGATACCGAGGCAGACCGCGACGAGCGTCGCGCACATCGCCGCGCGTAATCCGCCGCAACGCCCTTGCGCCGGATCACGACTGCCGAAAAGAAAGGAAACACGGGTTCTTCGCATAGCGCACTCTCCCGAACAGGAGTCATGGCTGGGACCCGGCTATCGATGACCTTCCGGGTGTTCGAGCGGCGTGTCGCGGGTTGAAACGGGCAGGCAGCCACCTAGTTAAAACGGCCGTGCGACGTGACTTTGTGAATCAGCTTAGGACGTAACTTGCCAAAAAGATACGCCATGCTCGTTAACCGTATGACGCGTTAAGGACTCCCGGACAGTTGTGACGCAAAGTGCGTGCTATCGTTAATAAAGAGCGCGGGCAGCGCGAGCGTGGTGCACGAATGCCTGAACTCTGTCCGGTACAAACAGGATATAAAGATGTGGCGACGATTCCTGCTGGTGTGCATGGTTGGGGCAATCCAGGCGCAGTGGGACAGTGCCGGTGCCGCGACGCAACGTGAAAGCATCGAGCCGAGCCCGGCTTGGGTAGCGAGTCATCCGGCGTGGCCGGCGGACACCGCTTCGCTCCTTTCTCCCTTTGCTTCGTCACGCGACGACACGCATTCGCGGCGTGTCGCGCTCGTGATCGGAAACGGCGAGTACGGTGACGCCACAAACCCGATCCGCGCCAACGCGCCGCGCGACGCCGAATCGATCGGCGCTGCGCTCCGTGCGCGTGGCTTTGAAGTCATCACGCGCACGAATGCTACGCCGCAGCAAATGCGCGCGGCCATCGACGAATTTCAACGACGATTGCGAACAGGCGATATCGGACTGTTCTATTTCGCCGGACACGGCATGCAGGTAGGCGCACAAACGCTGCTTCTGCCGGCGGGGCTCAATGCGCGAGGCGATATCCGCGCGCCGGTGTCGCTACTGAATAACGGCGTCGATCTGAATACCGTATTGCATGCGATGCAATCCGCTCGCGCGGGCCGGCTCAATCTCGTGATTCTCGATACGTGCCTCGACAATCCATTTGCGCCCGCCGCGGTTGCGATCGATAAACCGAAGATCGCTGCCAACACCGTGATTGCCTATGCAACCGCACCGGGCGGTTTCGCGGCGGACGGTCCGCGGCATGGTGTCTATACCGATGCCTTGCTGCAAGCACTCAACGACGCCGACGCATCGTCGCGATCGCTCGCCGCGCTGTTCCGACACGTCGGCGCCGAAGTACGCGCCGCTACACGCGGAGCGCAGCAACCGTGGCTCTCTGTCGCGCGTTCATCCATTCCCACAAGTGGCGAAAGCGCTATCGAGTCGTCGAATACGTCAGACCATCGCGCCATCACGCCGCGCAGTCGCGGCATCATGCCCAAGGAAAGCGGCGAACAATACGAAATCACGTTCTGGGATTCGATCAAGGACAGCAACTACCCAGCCGATTATGAGGCTTATCTGAAGGCCTATCCGAATGGCCGCTTCGCCACACTCGCGCATGCACGAATCGATCGATTGCGCGCGGCGGCATCGACTCCCGCGGTGAGTGCCGCGCCGGCTGCACCGCCAGCCGCGCCCGCGACGCAGAGCGGTCACGTCGCGCCACCCACGCCGTCTGCACAGGTCACGCATCCCGCGACGCAAGCCAGCGCAGCCGCGCCGCCACCACCGCGCCCCGCCGTCGCGCCATCGCCAACGCCGCCCGCCACGGCCGCCGCGCCGCCATTCGCCGAAAAGACCGTCGCTCATCCCCCGACGGCCGGTGAAATCCGCGACTGCGCGGCCTGTCCGGTCATGGTCGCGGTACCCGCCGGCTCGTTCGCAATGGGCAGCAATACCGACGATCCGTCGGAAAAGCCCGTGCATCACGTGAGCATTGGCGCGCCCTTCGCGATCGGTAAATTCCCCGTGACGGTCGAGCAATGGAATGCGTGCGTCGCCGCCGGCGCCTGCCAGAAGCTGACGCCGGAGAGCAATAGCACCAAGACCGCACCCGCGCGCGATCTCAGTTGGGACGACGCGCAGCAGTACGTCAAGTGGCTCGCCAAAACGACCGGCAAACCGTACCGTCTGCCGACCGAAGCCGAATGGGAATACGCGGACCGCGCCGGCACCACGACCGCGTACTGGTGGGGCGAGCAGATGCGCAAGGGCAACGCCAATTGCAAGGACTGCGGCGACCCGTGGCACAAGGAAGGCCCGGAAAACGTCGGCACGTTCGCCGCGAATCCGCTGGGTCTGTACGACATGAACGGCGGCGTCTGGGAGTGGACCGCCGACTGTTGGCACAACACCTATCAGGGCGCGCCCGTCGATGGTCACGCGTGGGATTCGCCCGGCTGCGAGATGCGCGCGATTCGCGGCGGCTCATGGCGCGAAGGCGGCGACTACATGCTCAGCGCGACGCGCTTCAAATACAGCGCGGGCGTGCGCCAATCGCAGAACGGTTTTCGCGTCGTCAAGGATCTGCACTAAAAGCCGTGTCGATTGGCTCCCTGACGGATCATCGCGTCGCGGGTCTGGTCGTGATCGGGGCGAAGTCCGCCAACAGGTGATCCTGCCCGTATTGACCGCCAATCTGCTTGAGCCGGGTCGCGAGCGCGCGCAGATAATCGGCGCGCGCTTCGCTTTCCGGCCGCAGCTTGTCGAACAACGGCACCGGCGTCACCATCAGCACCACCATCTCCGAGCCGAATGGCTTCGATACGGTCCAATCGCCCGCATTGCTGCCGATCGTGTACGGACCGCCGTTCGCCTGCATCTGATTGTCCGGCCACAGATGACTGGGCACCATGTGCACGACGTGGCCGTCTAGCTGGTAGTAGTCGACGGTCGCAAAGGAATCGAACGGCGGCGCTTTCAGGTCGACCACCAGCGAGTCGTTCTCGGTCAGCAAACCGCTCGGCGGACGCATCTGCAGCGACGCCACGCGCCCCGCCTGCCAGTTGCGCACCAGAAGCGGCGCGAGCGTTTTGACGAGGTCGCATTTATCGTCGGCGAGCGGCCGCACGTCTAGCGAAACCGTATCGACGCCAGGCAGCGCCGCCAACGTCTCCTTCAGATGCGCGACACCGTACCGCTGCGACAGGAAACCGCGTACCGTCAGTGCGTGGTCCTGCACCGCGCCCGATAAAGCCGAACACGGCACCTGGGCAAGCGTGGGCGTGATCGCGGCGAGCGTCAACGCGGGCTTCGGCGCAGGCGCGACAGCGGACGCCCCAGCCGCCCGATCGACCTGATCGCCCTGCGATCTCGCCGCCTCGATTTGCGCGGCTTGCTGCCGGCTGGACCCCGAGCGAAAAGCGAACACGCCCACCGTGACCGCGCACACGATGGCGAGGCCAGCGAGCCCGATCCACGCGAGCGTCCCGGACTTCTCCGCGCGCGCTTCATTGTCGAACTCGGCGATAAAGCGCACGACGCTCGGTATCCGCGTATTGCGATCGAACGACAACGCGGCACGCAACGCGCGCCACTGTCGCGCATCGAGATTCGCCGGACGCTGCGGCTTGAAATCGGAATTGCGCGCCTGCGTGGCCGACAGGCGATCGAACGGATGATGTCCCGTCAACAGCTCGTACGTGATGCAGCCAAGCGCGTAGATATCGTCGCGCGGGTCCGGCTCGCGATGCTCGATCATCTCCGGGCTCGCATAGGCCGGCGTCAACGCGCCCAGACTGCCGGGATCGAACACCGTCGCGTCGCTCTCCTCTTCAGGCCGCTGGAATACGCGCGCGATGCCGAAGTCGATCACCTTCACTTCGGCATTCGTGGTCAAAAACACGTTCGCGGGTTTGAAATCGCAATGGACGAAGCCGCGCTCGTGCGCGTACGCAAGCGCCGCGCACATGCCGCGCACGATCGGCAGCGCGGCCCGCACCGGCATGCCCTGATAGCCCGGCGTGCGCAGCAGCTGGCTCAAGGGTTTGCCGCTCAGGTACTCCATCGTCAGATAGACGATCGGTCCGTCGCGGTCGAAGTCGTAGACGGTGATGATGTTGCGATGCGCGAGTACCTGCGCCTTGCGCGCCTCGCGCTGCAGCGCGACCAGCGAATTCGGATTGCCGCGAAACTGGACGTTCAGCACCTTGATCGCGAGATAGGGCTTGCGATCCGACGCTTCGAGCTTGCGCAGATCGAGCGCCTTGTACACGGTGCCCATGCCGCCCACGCCGAGGCACTCCTCGAGCACGAAGCGGTTGTTCAGCGTATCGCCGATGCCTTTGATGGTCTCGTGCGCGGCGCTTCCGACAGGACTCGCGGTGCCCGCACTGCCAGCGCTCGACGAACGCAGCGACGGTAGATCGACCGTGGTCTGGATGCCGGTTTCCTCGCCACCCGCCGCGACGTTCGACAGGCGCAGCAGCTCGATGCGCCGCCGCACTTCCAGGTAGAGATCGTCGGGCAACGGCGACCGATGATGCGCGGCGTACAGCGTCTCCAGCAGCCGCGTCGGACCGAGTTGCTCGGTCGCCAACGCGCTGTCGAGCTGCGCGACGAACTCGTCACGCGATAGCTCGCCGCTCTGGAAGTCGAGAATCACACGCGCAAGGCTAGCCATTTGTGCGAAGCACCGCCGTTGCCGCTGGACCGTGTCGCATGCGACCGACGCCACGCGGGTCGATAGAAAACCTGTCGTATCCAGTTACATGTGCCGTTTCGATACTAGCTCCCGGTCCGCGCTTTCGCAAACCAGGCAAACCAGGCATGAGCCGCGCGCCGCGCCGTGTGCTGGCTCGCGCAATGTCGTGCGGCATCCAACAGGGTCCGCCGCAATGTCGGACGGCGGCCACCGCTCGGGGCGCGTCAACGTGTTTCGACCTGACCGGCACGATGGTCCTTCCACGCGCAAAACCCTTATACGACAGGGCTTCGTCGATTTCCTCAGGATACTTGACTAAGACTGGCACAGCCTGTGCATTAGTGATGTCCGAGCAAACGAATTGCTCGAAACCACTCGCAACACTGCGAACACTTCTTTCAGGAGACTCACCATGAAAACGCTGATGATCAAAGACCTGTCCGTCACCGAACAACTCGACAGCAAAGCCATGCAAGCCGTACGCGGCGGCTTCGGCCCGAGCAAGTACTATAGCTTCGCCCCGGTCTATGCGCCGACCAGCGTCAAGAACAGCACCACCACGCAAGTGATCAGTAACGAACTGAACTTCCAGAACGCCAACGGCAACGATGTTGCGTTCGCCACCGGCATCACGTCGGACTTCTCGCCGTATATCAATTCGAGCAACAGCAACCACTAATAGTGCGTGGTGCGGCGAGGCGCCCGCAGCCGCGGGCCGCTTCGTCGCAAGCCATTCATGTCCGCTTTCCGTACGTCTTTGGAGAAACGCCATGTCATCCCTCATGATTCGCGATCTGTCCGGCACGCGCGAACTCGACCGCCGGGCCATGTCCGGGATCGCCGGCGGCACCGGCAGCAACGTGCCCATGCCCTCGGGCCTTGGTGGTCTCGGCAGCCTTGCCGGCATCGCCAACGTCAACGTCAACGTCAACGTCATTCAGAATCTGGCTCAGCAGCAAATCGTCAACGTCGCAGCGCTCAATGACATCGGTTCGATCGGCCCAGGCGTCGTGCTGCCGCTGAAGCTGAAAGTCGACCCTATCCTGTCGGGCGCCAATTACTCCGCCGTGTAAGCCAGGGCAGCAGCGGGGGACTGGGGGTTCCTTCACTGCCGCGGCAACACCACGGCCATGCGCGCCGCGAGCGGATTTCCTATACTGATAGTGCGTTGAGACCTCAGTACAACGAATAACACGCCGAACACATTCCGGGCACGGCGGCCGGCACCCGAACGGGTCTGGCCGCCGGAGCGTTTTTCTGGAGCCATCATGGCCAAGCTGAGCATCAAGGATCTGACCGAAAGCGTCGAACTGGACCGCGAGGCGATGGCCGCGATCGTCGGCGGCGCCCGAGTCGGCGCGCGCTCGAGTCTCGCCGCGCCGCTGGTGCCGGCCGCGATGCGCGTCGTCGAGTACCCGCCGGGCTTTCCGGCCGCGCATCTGCGTATCGCGGAAGCAGCCTTGCCGCGTAGACGCCAGCGCCGCTAGCATTGCTCGCCGGGGCGTTTCACCATCACGGCACGCGCATATGGCGCGTGCCGTTTCTGTTTGCGCTTGCGATTGAGTGTTGGACGCCTGAGTTCGCCACGCGCGACGCTGCGCTGCGCCCCAACCATTCGCACGTGACTCGTGGGACGCGCGCAAACACTTCGACGCGCAATCGCGATCGTGTTCAGTGCGATTCAACGCGGCTCTCGCGCGGATCCTTGCCAGGCTTCGCATCGCGGCCCCCGCTCCATGTTGCGGCGCACGTTCCCTCACCTTGGCATAGGCCTTGCAGAAAGCTATGCGGGCGCCGCACTGTGCTCGCCTTTCCACGTCCAGGAGAAATGCCATGAAAGCCACTTTGATCATCAAAGACCTGCCGCCCGGCGCGGGCGAGCCATCCGACGAGAAAACGCTGACCGCCGAACAGATGAAGACGCTGCGCGGCGGCCGCTCGGTAGTCGTCAAGGTGGACGGTGGCGGCACGGGTACCGTCGACGATTGGGACATCAACACCGCGATCTTCGAAGGCCGCATCGGCGGAACCTATCTATAGGACGCGCGACGTGTCCGCAATTGGAAAAACGGCACCCTGCTCAGGTTTTGAGCGCGACGAGTGCCATTTCAATTGGCTCGAGATCTCCGCACGCGCCGCGCGTCGTCCCGGTGATCTGATTAAAAGGATCGACCTTGGGCACAAGGTTTGCTGCCTAGGGATTACCCTGCGGCCTTGTGGCCAATGTAGATAAAGCAGGTCTCTCTCAACCAGGCGGAGGTCATAAGATGCTAGGAACCATTCTTCTAATCGTGCTGATTCTGCTGCTGATCGGCGCTTTTCCGGCGTGGCCACACAGCCGATCGTGGGGCTATGGTCCGACCGGCGGACTCGGCATCGTACTGATCGTGGTAATCGTTCTGCTGGTTGCCGGTGTGATATAGACCACGCGTAGCGGACTGGAACATGAGGCGGGCCGCCGTCTATCCGCGCGATGTCGCGTGCCGGTAGGTGGCGGCTTCGCTTTTTCGTCGTTGCCGGAGCACTCGATGGAAGAGTTACTGGCCAATCACGTCGCGCTGATTACCGGCGCGAATTCGGGAATCGGCGGGTCGGCGCCATGGAAGATATCGGCAAGGCGGCCGTATGTCTCCGGGCTTTTCGAACAATGGCTAAAGCCCGATATGCGGACCATCGGCGTCGCGGTCGATCGATTGCTCGAATAGATCGACATCTTCGAGCCAGGCACGCTGCCTGCTGAAACTCCCGCGTATTCGAACTTCAATACGAAAGGAGATGACATCATGCCTTACCTACTTGGCTGGCTGCTCGGCGTTCCAGTGATTGTACTGATCATCCTGTACCTCATTTTCCATTGATATCGCGCGGTACAGACGATAAGGATGACGTTGTTCCCGCGGCGGCGGTATGCGGATCGTTTCATGGTCAGCGTAGCGCCGCCATCAGCGCGCCCGTCTCTACCAGCAAGCTCCCCATCAGACAGTTCACGATGCGCAGCCGCGTCGGCCGTTGTAGAACCGTACGCAGGCGGTGCGAGAAGATTGCCGTCGATGCGATGCCCAACGCGAACATCAGCGCAAAAGTACTGCCCAGCAAAAGGTACTGATGATTGGCCTATCAATGCGCTTCATTCGACGAAGTACTGACGAACTGTGGAAAGAAAGACGGAAAGAACAATAGCGTTTTCGGATTCAAGCCCGACGTCGCGAAGCCGCGCCAAAACAGACCGCGTTGTCCGGCGCCATGGGACAGAACCGGTGAAGCCGAAAACGTGCCGCGTCTCTATTGTCTGAAGCCCGGATAAACCAGATAAATCGCGCCGGCCCAGCGCAATACGATTAGCGCGCGCTCATCGATCAGCCACAACGAATTCAGACACAACGCCGTAAAGGCGAGTTGCAGCAATACCGCGCAGGTGCCCCCCCCACACACAGGGCAATGCCGCGCACCATCCGGCGCTGAGCGCCCGGCTCATCGTCGGAACATTGACCGGGCCGGGCGAATAAACGAGTACGGCGGAAGCCAGAAGAACGAAACGTACAAGTGGATCGGCATCGGCAAATCAGCGGGCAAAAGAGGGTAGCGATAGACATATGTGGCGACATGCGTCCATGCCCGGCGAGCGCGCCTTCTGGCGTGGGTAACGCCGGAATTCGCCCGCGTGCCGCCTTCCCGTGAAGGCGGCGAGACACCGAAAAAGCGGCTTGTGGCCACGGAGGATCGCCAGCGCGAGGCCGGCGGTCCGGGCGGTTGTCCCGGGCATGAATGCACGCTGAAAATATACCGGGAGCCCCACTGGATAGGCTTCTTAAACGTACCATCTGAAACGGTTGAATCGGAACGATCTTCACCTATAATTGATTTTTTAAAAATATCCTTCACATAACGTCGATGAGTACCCGAAACCGCCCGCTCGACGCCCTCGATCGCAAGATCATGCGCGAGCTTCAGAAGAACGCCCGGCTCAGCAATGCGGAGCTTGCCGAACTGGTCGGCATGTCGACCACCGCGTGCTGGAATCGCACGCGGCACCTCGAAAACGAAGGGTATATCCGCGGCTATGTCGCATTGCTCGATCAGCAAAAGCTCGGCTTCGCGGACGTCGTGCTGCTCGAAGTCACGCTGGACCGCCACGACGAAAATGCGCTCGCACGCTTCGGCGCCGAACTCGCCACGCTCAGCGAAGTGCTCGAAGCGTACCTGGTGTCTGGCGACTACGACTACCTGGTCAAGGTCGCGGTAGACGGCACCGCGGGCTACGAGCGTTTCCTGCGCGAAAAGCTCTACAAGATCGCAGGCATTCGCCATAGCCGCTCGATGTTCGCGCTGCGCTGCATGAAGAGCATTCCGTCAATCGCAATCTGATTGACAAGACTGCGCGCGCTTCAATGCGCGGCCCGCGAGGCGGCGATGATCGCGTCGGCCACGGCCTGCGGCTGGCTCAGCATCGCGACATGGCTCGTGGCGACGCGCGTGATCTTCGCGTCGATGTGTTTCGCCATCTCCAGTTGCAAGGACGGATCGATCATGCGGTCGCGGCCCGATACCACGAAGTACGACGGCTTGCCATGCCACGCGGCGTTCGTCACCTTGTCGTCGATACAGCCAGCGGCCCAGGGCTGCTGGGTCGCCGCGATCAGGCGCTTCTGCGGCAGCGGCAGATCCTGCGCGAAGTCGTCCAGCACCGCCTGGGTCGATAGCGTCAGATAACCCGCCGAGTCCTTGCGCAATTCGCTCGCCCAGACCGGCGGAGGTTGGTCCCTCGTGAGGTCGGCAATGGACTGACTGTTGTCCGGCGCAAATGCCGCGACGTACACGAGGCTCTTCACCTTGTCGTCGTTGCCGGCCTCGCTGACCACCACGCCGCCCCATGAATGGCCGACCAGAATCACAGGCCCGTTCTGCTGCGCGATCACGCGCCGGGTTGCCGCCACGTCGTCGGCAAGCGAGCTCAGCGGATTCTGCACGGCCACCACGTGCAGGCCGCGCGCTTCGAGCAATGGGATCACTTTGTCCCAGCTGGACCCGTCAGCGAAAGCGCCGTGTACGAGAACGACATTCTTGCCCTTCAGGTCATCGGACGGCGCGGCCTGCGCGGACTCCGTGGCCTGCAACGCGAACAGTCCGCCCAGCAACAGAACGGAACCCAGAATTTTTTTCAGCAGCGTGGTCATCGTTATTGTCTCGACAGGTTGAGTTAAACAAGGAGTCCGCGCGTCGACGTGAGCCGATGCACGCGGACGGCCTGCTCATTTGCATCGATCACGAATGCGCGTAGATGGAACCGAGGCCGACGATGTTGGAGCCGTCGTACATGCGATCCGCCGCCGCACGCTTCATCGACACGTGCGAGCCCGAAGCGGAACTGCCGTTCGCGACGCCACCGTAGGCGGCCGCGTCATGGCCCGCGCTGATGCGCGCCTCGGCCGCTTCGATGTTCTGCGGGTATTGCGTGTTGTCGCTGGCCGGGTTGTAGCCGGCCTTTTCCAACTGGACCAGTTCCGCGCGGACTTCGGCGCGTGTGAGTACCTGTCGCGGTTGCGATTGCGCGAACGAAACGACGGGAACGGCAACGAGTGCGGCGACGATCAGCGATTGAACGAGTTTCATGAGTCTTCTCCGGGTATCAAAACATTCAGGGATCAACGAATCAGGAGTGCGCGTAGATCGCGCCGAGGCCGACGACGTTCGAGCCGTCGTTGGCGCCATTCGCGGCCGCATGCTTCATCGGCACACGCGAGCTGGAAGCCGAGCTGCCATTCGCGACACCGCCGTAGGCGGTAGCGTCGCTGCCGGCGCTGATGCGCGCTTCTGCCGCTTCGATGTTCCGCGGGTATTGCGCGTTGTCGCTGGCCGGGCTATAGCCGGCCTTCTGCAACTGGACCACCTCAGCGCGGACTTCGGCACGTGTGAGTGCCTGTTGCGGTTGCGATTGCGCGAACGAAACGACGGGAACGGCGACGAGTGCGGCGACGATCAGCGATTGAACGAGTTTCATGAGTCTTCTCCGGGTATCAAACCATCAGGGATAAGGATTGAGCGGGACGCGAAGCCATCGACGCGGATACACTGTGACGTCCCACCTGATTCACGCAACGTTGTGAATCAACCTTGCGTGAAGACATTAGAACGCTCCAACGTATCTGCAATGTTTTCGTCACCCCCATTTCTGCAAGCGTGTTTGTCTGCGTATGCCGTTGATACATTGCGATACAAAAACCGACTTCCGAACATGCCGTGCAGGGACGGCGTCGCATGCGTCGTGCGGGTTGCAGGTGTGTTGCAAATGGCCCGCTCATGAAAAAACCCCAGCAGCCGTACGTTCGACTGCTGGGGTTCCGTTCAGAAGAAGCCGGCGCGCGCCGGCTCCATCAAAGGCGGGTGACGTCGAGAATCGCATCCGCAAAAGCTTTCGGCGCTTCCTGCGGCAGGTTATGGCCGATGCCGCCGCTGACATTGCGGTGCTGATACTTGCCGGTAAACTTCTTCGGGTATGCTGCGGGCTCGGGATGCGCGGCGCCGTTCGCATCGCCTTCGAGTGTGATGGTCGGCACTGCGATCGTCGGTCCGGTGGCGAGGCGCTTTTCGAGTTCGTCGTATTGCGGCTCGCCCCGCGCGAGTCCCAGACGCCAGCGATAGTTGTGAATGACCACGGCAACATGGTCCGGGTTATTGAACGATTCGGCGGAGCGCTCGAACGTGGCGTCGTCGAAATTCCATTTCGGCGAGGCGGTATGCCAGATCAGCTTGTTGAAGTCATGACGGTTCGCTTCATAGCCCGCGCGGCCGCGCTCCGTGGCGAAATAGAACTGATACCACCACGCGAGCTCGGCCTTCGGCGGCAACGGCGCGCGGTTCGCGTCCTGGCTGCCGATGAGATAGCCGCTCACCGACACCATCGCCTTCACGCGTTGCGGCCACAGCGCGGCGACGATGTTCACCGTGCGCGCGCCCCAGTCGAAGCCGCCGAGCACGGCCTTGTCGATTTTCAGCGCGTCCATCAGGTTGATGATGTCGACCGCGACCACCGCCTGTTGACCGTTGCGCGGCGTATCCGCCGACAGAAAACGCGTGCCGCCGTAGCCGCGCAGGTAAGGCACGATCACGCGATAACCGGCCGCCGTCAGCAACGGCGTCACTTCGGCGAAGCTGTAGATGTCGTAAGGCCAGCCATGCAGCAGAATGACCACCGGTCCGTTCTGTGGGCCCGCTTCCGCGTAGCTGACGTTCAGCGTGCCCGCGTTGATCGAGCGAATGTTCTCGAACGACGCGACCCGCGCGCCCGCCTTTGCATTACCAGCCGTGTCGGCCGATTGCGCATGCGCGAGGCTGCTCAGTCCCAATTCGAGCAGGCTGAGACCGGCAACTGTTGTTCCGAGAAAGCGGCGGCGACGGCTATTGATCTGATCCGACATGGTTATTCTCCTTTTATCAGGCTTTGATACGGAATTGATCGGGTCCGCTCGCGCGCGATATCGCACAGCCGCATGCGAGCGCCGTGCAGGCAGAGCGGACTTCAATGGCAATCTGAAACGAATCGAACGAGACGGGTAGAGCGAATCTGAAACCGGAGATGCCTTGACGACTGAGCCACTGGCTTACCGCTGTCGCGACGCTTGAGATGGATAGTGACACCGCAACCCTTCATCAGCAAGAGCAACTAAGTTCACATATCGTTGCCTTGTAGGCAACGCATTAATTGCAATCGACAAATCACATGCGCGAGATCAACCAGCAACGCCTTCGCTACTTCAACGAGGTGCTCACGCACGGCACCATACGCGGCGCCGCCGAAAGCATCAATACGTCGCCCTCTGTGATCACACGGCAGATCAAGCTGCTCGAGGACGAACTCGGCACCGTGCTGTTCGAGCGGCAGGCGCGCGGGGTCAGGCCAACCGAAGCGGCCACGCATCTGCTCGAATTCTGGCGCGGCTACCGTTCGCAGCAGGAGAAGCTCGAAGATCAATTGCATGCGTTGAAAGGCCTGCAGCGAGGGCAGATCCGGCTCGCGGTCAGTGAAGGCTTCGTCGATACGCTGGTCGACGATGTGCTCGCGCCATTCTGTGTCCAATATCCAGAACTCGAAATCGGCCTCGATATGCTCGCGGTCGACGCGATCCAGGAAGAAGTCGCCGAAAGTCGTGCGCATATCGGGCTTGCGTACAATCCGCCGCCTCATGCGCGTCTCGAGCATCGCGCGAGTTCGCCGCAGCCGGTCGTGTTGTTGCTAAGAAGCGACCATCCGCTCGCGAAGCGCAAACGACCCGCGACGCTCGACGACCTGCGCGCGTGGCCGCTCGCGTTGATGCCACCCACCTTTGGGATCGGTCATGTCGTCAAGATGACGGAACTCGCCGAAAACGTGTCGATTCCCGCGACGCTGACCACCAACTCACTGAGCGCATTGAAGCGCTTCGTCACGGTCGACAACTTCATGACGCTGATCGGCGAATTCGCTGCCTACCGCGAAATCGCGAGCGGCGAATTGACGACGATACCAATCGCGCATCCGCTGTTTTCCGGCGCGCAGGCGCGTGTGCTCGTCAAGACCGGCCGTCCGCTCGCACCGGGACCTCTCGAATTGCTGCGCTGGATCGAGGAGCGTATGCCGATGTTCTCCACGTCCAGCGCAAATAGCGTCGCAGCCGCGACGGGAACCGCGGTGCGTAAGCGCAGGGCGCGCTGAGCCAGCGTTCGGCTATCGCCGCCTCGCCCCCCGCGCGCATCGGTTCCTCAACCGATTTGTGTCCCAATGTATCCGCGCCATACGCAGACACACTACATTGCAAGCGCGCCTGATCCCGACATAAACCAGATACGTGCGGGCGTTCCAATACGGCCATCCCAGCCAACGGAACGCCCATCATGCACAGTACTCTCGAAACTCCGCTCGCCCTGCTCGCCGGGCTGCTGACGATTGCCTCTCCCTGCGTGCTGCCGGTGATGCCGATCCTGCTCGGCACTTCCGTCGAACGACCGAGCCGCACGCGGCCACTGTTCATCGTCGCCGGCTTCATTCTGACTTTCGCGTCTTTCGCGCTGCTATTGGGCGCGGTGTCGAGCACCGTGCACGTCGCGCAACAGGTACTGCGCAATACCGGCATTGCGTTGCTCGCACTGTCCGGGCTTCTGCGTATCTGGCCGCGACCTTACGACTGGCTCGTCGCGCAACTGCAAGGGCCGCTCGACCGCATCGGCGCGGCTATTGCGCCAGGTACGCAACCCGGCAGCGGCAACGCGGGCGGCTTCGTGCTCGGCATGTCGCTCGGCGCGGTATGGACGCCCTGCGCCGGCCCCGTGCTCGCGTCGATTCTGGTGCTCGTCGTGAAGGCTCAGGATCTCGGTTGGTCGGCTCTGTTGCTCACGCTGTATGCGATCGGCGCGGCGATTCCGATGCTCGCGATCATCTACGGCGGCCATTACGTGACGCGTCATGTCCGTGTGGTCTCACGTCACGCGGAGCGCCTGCAACAGGTATTCGGCGTACTGGTGATGCTGACCGCCCTCGCCATCTATTTGCAGTACGACGTGCTGCTGTACGCACGGCTCGCCGGTCTTTTCCCCTCACTCAAAGGACTTTGACATGACTACCCGCTTGAAAACCTTCGCACTGTCCACCGCGTTTGCCGCCTGCGCGTTGATCGCGACGAGTACGGTCGCCATCGCCGCGCCGCAGGAAAGCGGCTCGCCCGCACCCGAGCTCACAGGCATCACGCAATGGCTCAATAGCGAGCCGCTCAAATTGCAGCAATTGCGCGGCAAAGTGGTACTCGTCGACTTCTGGACCTATAGCTGTATCAATTGCGCCAACACGCTGCCTTACGTGAAAAGCTGGAACCAGAAGTACAAGGATCAGGGGCTCACGGTGATCGGCGTGCATACGCCGGAATATCCGTTCGAACGCGACACCGGCAATGTGAAGACCGCGCTGAAACGGCTCGGTATCAGCTATCCGGTTGCGCAGGACAACCAGTACGCGACCTGGAATGCCTATAACAACCAGTACTGGCCCGCGTTCTATCTGATCGACAAGCAAGGTCATATCGTCTACACGCACTTTGGAGAAGGCGACTATGCGCAGACCGAAGCCAGGATTCAGGCGCTGCTCGCGCAGAAGAATTGACGAAGCGTTTGCTGACTCGTAGAACGGGAAAGCCCGCTGCACCCACGCGATCGGGTGCAGCGGGCCTTCGTTTTTGGCGGACGACTAAAAGAGGTAGTTGGCGAAAAGGCCGTAAGTAATCTGACTCGTCTTTTCGGTGATGGGGCTGTCGGTCGCGTCGCCGCGCAGCCAAGCGAACGACACGCTCGCGCCGACGTTCCAACGCGTCGCGATCCGGTAAACCCCGTTGACTGAGAAGCGCAACTGGTTCAAACCGGAGCTGGCCGAGTAGGTCGGCAATCCCGAGCGCGCGCTCTGGCCGGAATTCACGCCAAAATAGGTTTCGTTGTACTTGTCGCTTCCCCACGTCAGGCCCGGGCCTGCGCTGAGCGTCAGTTGCGGAATGGGTTGATAGCGTCCCAACAGATCGAAAGTCGCGACGGTGCCGCGATCGTTGCCGGCAATATCGGTCAAAACGCTCGCGCGCGCCGTGACGAACTCCCACGTATAAACACCGAACAGCTCCGCGTGCGCGGTGCGTTTGACGTCGCCGAGTCCGTGCAGCCGCGAGTCGTCGGACTCGCTGCGCGGTTCGATGAAATCGTAGGTCACCGCCGCGCCGACGCGCCAGTTACTATCACGATACAGATATGCGCCCAGCGATAGCACTGACCCCGCGTCTGGATTCGCGCCGATAAAGAAGCGGTCGTAATTCACGCTCACCGACGGCAGCACTTCCCATTTCGTGCCACTCGCGCCCGGAAATTTCGGCATGTTCACGACCCCTGCGCCAACCGCAAAGCGCCACGGGCTCGCGCTCGCGCCAGGCGCCTGCGTCACTTCCGGCGCGCCGATGGAGAACAGGCTTTCCGACAAACCGAGCGTATCGTCGGCCATCGCGGTGACGGCAAACAGCGACAAGGCAGCCCCCGCCAACACCTTGAGCATACGCGGCTTTGACACATCGATCATTTCTGTTTCTCCGTGAAAAAATTAAAAAAGACTGAATGCGATTTTTTCGATCCCGGCATTCATGGAGTGGCGGCGAAATTGTGAAATAGTTGAGTTTCTAATTGCATCGGCGTTAAAAGAATGACCGGTCGCCTCGCTCGAAAATGGCGATGATAGAAGATACGTTTGTAATAGCCGATGCATCCGCTTTATTGGGACGTTTGTTTGGCACGCCTCTTCCTCCCAAGCGGGTAGGGAATCGCGCCTTATTTCGGAGATTCATTTACAGAATACGTGGCGTGAGCATAGCCCGTTCTTTTTGCCCGTCGCAAGCATATTTTTCTAATTACATGCTGCAACCGCATAATCGAGTAATAGATGCAATTTCAATGCTTGTATCAGCGACGCGGAATTTGCCATCCTCGTTCGCAGGCGATAATCTGTGCGGGCTTGACTTTCGCGTCGCCAAGTGTGAAATGTAGTCAGATGGCGGCTTTCGATGCACGGTGATCTACGTTACGGGTGCGCTATGCCTTCAGGAAAATACATCGGCGATAAAACAGTCAGTCCGTCGTTTTCATGTCTTTGTGACAAGTCTCAAGCGCAGTATGCCAACCGCCGTATCAGTGCCGATCTGTCGCGGCGCGGCTTCGTCACCGGTCTCGCCGCTTCGATGCTGAGCCTGGTTTTGCCCGGTCTTGGCAATGCTCAAACCACCCAACCGCCAGCACCGCCGGCCAAGCCGGTGCTGTTCACGAACTTCCGCTTGTTCGACGGCAAATCGTCGACGTTGCGTGACGGTCTCCATATGGTTGTCGAGGGTGACAGCATCAGCCAGTTGGGTCAGGGTCAACCGGCTTCGATCGACGGCAAAACGCTCGTCGATTGCGGTGGCAAGGTGATGATGCCCGGCATGATCGACATGCACTGGCACGCGCTGCTCGCGGCAGTGCCGATTCAGGTCATCCTTCAATCCGACATTGCATTCGTCCATCTTGCGGCAAGCGCTGAAGCCGAACGTACACTACTGCGCGGCTTCACAACGATACGCGACGCGGGCGGCCCGTCATTCGCGCTGAAGCAGGCAATCGATAGCGGCATGATTTCCGGGCCGCGAATCTATCCGTCCGGCGCGATGATCACGACCACCGGCGGTCACGGCGATTTTCGTGCGCTGAGCGATCTGCCGCGCACCGGCAGCCAGGTCACCCAACTGGAACGGGACGGCGGCTTCGCGATCGCCGACAGCGAAGACGAAATCCGCTTGCGGGTGCGCGAGCAGTTCATTCAGGGCGCGACGCAGATCAAGCTGGTCGGAGCCGGTGGGGTATCGACGCCGCGCAGCCCGCTCGACATGCTCACGTTTACCGAAAGGCAGTTGCGCGCGGCCGTCGAAACAGCGGCCGACTGGGGCACCTATATTCTCTCGCATGCGTACACGCCCGAAGCGGTTCAGCGCTCCGTTGCGGCAGGCGTGCAGTGCATCGAGCACGGTCATCTGATGGACGACAGGACTGCGGCGTTGATGGCGAAGAACGGCACCTGGTTGAGCACGCAGCCGTTCGTCAACGAAGACGACGCGGGTCCGCTCGCCCCACCGATCCGCGAAAAATTTCTTCAAGTGATCGCGGGCACCGACAGGGTTTTCAAACTCGCGCGCAAGCATGGCATCAAGGTCGCGTTCGGCACGGACCTGATCTTTTCGCAGGCCGTGGCCGCACGGCAAGGCACGATGCTCACGCATATGAAGGGGTGGTATAGCGCAACCGAAGCATTGAGCATCGCAACGGGCACCAATGGCCAACTACTCGCGCTGTCCGGGCACCGAAATCCGTACCCGCGCAAGCTCGGCGTACTCGAGGAAGGTGCGTACGCCGATCTGCTGCTCGTCGACGGCAATCCGCTCGAGAATCTCGACCTGATCGCGAACCCGGAGCAGAACCTGCGCATCGTGATGAAGGATGGAAAGTTCTACAAGAACACGCTGAAAGCGTAATCAGCAATACAGGCGGGCGCGCAACCTGGCGCGCCCGCATTCGCTACACCGTCACACTATTTAGCCGTGCCCCTGCAGACGGATATCGCGCGACGATGCGCCGACGTACACCGAGCTGCCCGGCACATAGAGCCAACGGTTGCTCGTCGTATCCCACACGCTCTGCATGCGCTGCGTCACGACAACGTGCACACGACGCGATTCGCCCGGGTTAAGACCCACCTTGTCCCAGCCGACGAGACGCCGCGGCGGTTCACCCTGATACGGCACGCCGACGTACACCTGCGGCACTTCCGCACCGGCGACGCGACCATCGTTACGCACGTTGAACGACACGTCGATCAGGCCGCCCGGCAGATGCTGAACCGACAGACCCGAGTACGCGAAGTGCGTGTATGACAGGCCATAGCCAAACTCGAACATCGGCGTGATGTTCTGCGAGTCGTACCAGCGATAGCCCATATCGAGCTTCTCGGCGTACACCGGGTTCGCCGCAAACGCGCCATTCGTGCCCCACGTCGGCGTATCCTGGTCGCGCACCGGGAACGTGACGGGCAGCTTGCCGGAAGGATTGACCTTGCCGAACAGCACGTTCGCAATCGCGTTGCCGCCGCCTTCGCCCGGATACCATGCTTCGATGATCGCCGACACCCTATCCTTCCACGGCATCAGCACCGGGTTGCCGCTTTCGACGACGACGATCGTGTGCGGATTGGCCGCCGCAACCGCTTCGACGAGTGCATCCTGGTTGGTCGGATTCGCGAGGCCCAGGCTCGGCAGATCGCCGATATCCTCACCGGCCGGCTGCGCGACCACGACGATCGCGACGTCGGAGTTGGCCGCCAGCGTGGCCGCCTGGGTGATCTGCTGCTGCGTGTAGGCGGCAAACGGCGACTGCTGATCGCTGTTGCCGGCGAAGGTCACCGTGGCCTGCGGCGCGAGCGCCTTGATTGCCGACACGATCGGCGTATTCAGCTTCAGCCACGGGTTCGTCCACCAGCTGCAGCCCGTCTCCGTGCCGAACGTCAAGCCGCCGCAACCGGCGAACGCGCCCGTCACCGGATCGCGCGTGTTGCCTGAACCGCCGCCCGTCAGCACCGCCGCGTCGGCATGGCCGCCGATCACCGCGATACGCGACAGCGAACCAGCGGCGAGCGGCAGCTGATTGCTGGCGTTCTTCAGCAAGACCATCGACTGCTCTTCGACCGACTGCGTGAAGGCTCTCGCGGCCGAGAAGTCGATGGTCGCGCCACCCTTCGGCGGATCGTCCATCACGCCGGTGCGGATCATCACATACAGCTTGCGCTCGACCATGTCGTCGAGGCGCGCGGTCGACACCGAGCCGTTCGCGATCGCCTGTTTGACCAGCGTGGGCGTCAGATAGACGGTCGAACCGACGTCTTCTTCCTCGTCGAGACCCGCATTGATCGCCGGTGCCGTGCTATGCGTCGCGCCCCAGTCCGACTGCACCTGACCTTCGAAGTGCCAGTCATTCTTCAGCACGTCGTTGAGAATGTGCGGGTTCTCGCAGGCTTGGATGCCGTTGACCTCGTTGTAGCTGCACATCACGCTGCCGGGCTGCGCGCGGCGTGCGGCGATTTCGAACGGCAGCAGATAGAGCTCGCGCATCGTGCGCTCGTCGATCTGGCTGTTGCCGCCGCCGCGGTTATGTTCCTGCTCGTTGCCCATGTAGTGCTTGATCGTCGCGATGACCTTCTGGCTTTGCGTGCCGTCGGTGCGCTCGGCGAGCATCTCGCCGGCAAGCACCGGATCTTCGCCGAGATACTCGAAGAGCCGGCCACCGCGTGGCTCACGCGCGAGGTTGGTGCCACCGCCGAGCCCCATGCCGAAGCCCTGCTGACGCAACTGGATCGCGATCTGCTTGCCGAAGTTCCACGACAGCGCGCGGTCCCAGCTCGCCGCTACCGCGAGCGTCGCCGGGAAGGTCGTCGATGGCTGGTTGGTGCTGCCCGAACCCGTGGCCGAGTCGACCATGTTCAGGTCGGGAATGCCGAGACGCGGCACGCCCTGAATGTAGCCCGCGCCGCCGCCCGGCACGGCGGACATCGCGTACTGCGAGTGAATGAACTGCAGCTTTTCGTCGATCGTCATTTTGTTGACGAGCGTTTCCGCGCGCCGATGCGCCGCGGCCGACGCGAACGCGTTCAGCACCGTCGACATGGGCGCGAAGTCGAGACCGGGAGTGGGTATTTCCGCGTGCGCAGCGGCGCTCACGGCCGCCGCAATCGCGACGGCCGGCCATAGTTTCTTCTGCATAGGTGTCTCTCCGAAATTGTGCTTTTCTGGGGCAACGGAGCGCGTCGGGGGGTGGGAAACGGACGCGAAAACAGGCATGCAGCGATGACTGCAAACGTTTGCCTGTGGAAAGAAGAATCGGCGCAACTGGATGGGCTGTAGCGACTCTCCGTGGTGAGTAATGTAGGAATGTAGTCTGACTACAGCATCAGTATTTATACCAATATGTGTAATTTTATGCGTAATGGTGCGTAAGGCTTTTCCGACACAGGCTAATTGAAAGTTATCGAATCAAAGCGAATAAAGACTCGTCATTTGGTGCGGGTTTTTATTCAAATTGGTGAGTGGGCATTTGCGCATTGACAACAAAAAAGCCGCCGTCTAGTTTACTGGAAACCGCATCCCTTAAACTGGATTACATGGACATCAACGCCCTGATCGCGCGCCGGATCAAAGAACTGCGCGACGCTCAAAATTGGTCGCTCGATGCACTGGCCGAGCGCAGCACGGTCAGCCGCTCGAATATCTCGCTGATCGAGCGCGGTCAGAGCAGCCCTACCGCGACCGTGCTCGACAAGCTCGCGACCGCGTTGAACGTGCCGCTCGCGTCGCTATTCGAGCAGGATGGCGCGCCGGCTGCCGAGCCATCGCCGGTCAGTCGCGCGACCGAGCAGGCGGTGTGGACCGATCCGAGCTCGGGGTATGTGCGACGTCATCTGTCGCCGACCGCGCGCTCGGCGATCCAGTTGGTCGAGGTCAATTTTCCCGCCGGTCAGCGCGTCAGTTACGAAACCGGCGCGCGCGACGCGGACATTCATCAACAGGTGTGGATGCTCGACGGGTCGATGGAAATCACGGTCGGCGACACCAGCTGGCGGCTCAAGACCGGCGACTGCCTGGCGATGCGGCTCGATAGCCCGATCGTGTTCCGTAACCCCACTCGCAAACGCGCGCGGTATCTCGTCGCGCTGACCACATCGGCAGTCAACGAACGGAGAAACGGATGAGCGATAACGTGACCGTACGGCGCGTGGGCGCGAACGAAGCTTCGGCCTGCGTCGAAGCGCTCGCCGACGTGCTGATCGACTGCGTGGAAGGCGGAGCATCGGTTAGCTTCATGCTGCCGATCTCGCGTAACACGGCGCTCGCGTTCTGGCGCAACGTCGTAGAGAGCATCGCGCGTGGCGAGCGCGTATTGCTGATCGCCGAAGATCGCAGCGGCGATATCGTGGGCACCGTGCAGCTGATTACCGCGCAACCCGAAAATCAGCCACATCGCGCCGACGTCGCGAAGATGCTCGTGCACAGAAAAGCACGCCGGCGCGGCGTCGCGCACGCTCTGATGAGCGAACTCGATCGCATCGCGCGGGAAGAGAGAAAGTCGGTTCTCGTGCTCGACACCGTAACCGGTGGCGATGCCGAGCGACTCTATCAGCGCGCCGGCTGGCAACGCGTCGGCAGCGTACCGAATTACGCGCTGATGCCCGACGGCGCATTTTGCGCCACGACGTTCTATTGCAAACAGCTTTGACTGCGCTGGCAGTGCGCTCCGCGCAAGTGTTTGAAAATTTCAACTACCTGCCTATAATGCGAGCACCGCATATGACGGCCGATATCGGAGCAAATCCTTGTACTCGGACTTCCTGACTTTCAGGCTCGATCTGACCAGCGCGTTGCTGATCAATCGCGCGAACATGGTCTATCGCGAGCGCTGGGATCTCGACGTGCGTGCGCTGCGCGTGCTGCGCCTCGTCTGCGCGGAGCCCGACATCACGCCCAAGGCCGTTTCGCAGCGCGCGCTGATCGAAAAGACGCTGCTTTCCAAAGTCCTCGCCGAGCTTCAAACCCGCGGCCTGATCACGCGCAACATGCATGCGTCGGACCGTCGTAGCATCGCGTTACGCGCCACCGCGCACGGCCTCGAGGTCGCGCAGGCGTCCGAAGCGGTGGGCACCGAGCTCGAGGTCGAGCTCGCGAAGGCGCTCAGCGCGAACGAACGCAAAACGCTCGAACGTCTGCTTGGCAAGCTTTCACACAGCCTGCTCGAAAGCGAGTCCGCAAGCGCGCCGCCTGCGCGATCCTGACAGACGATCCGCATTTCGCCGCCTTCCCTGGCGTCCACGCCAACAAGGAGTCCTCCATGTCGAAGCTGATCGAAGCGATCTACAAAGACATGTACGCACACGCCGAACTGTCGATGCAGGCGCTGCGCACCGCAGGCATCGTCGCCGACCAGGTTGAAACCATTCAGTGAATTCACACGCCGTCTATACCATTCTCGATCTGATCGGCACCTTCGTGTTCGCGATCAGCGGCGCGGTCGCCGCGCGTCAACGACGGCTCGACCTGTTCGGCATCGTCGTGATCGCCTTCATGGTCGCGTGCGGCGGCGGCATCGTGCGCGACGTGTGCATCGGCGCGATCCCACCGGCCGGGCTGTCGAACTGGCGCTATCTGGCCACCGCGCTCACCGCGTCGGCGGTGACGATTCTCGCGTATCCGCAAGTGCGCCGGCTGCGTCAGCCGGTGCTGTTCTTCGACGCGATCGGGCTCGGTCTGTTCGCGGTGTCGGGTGCGCAGAAAGCGCTCACGTACGGCCACAATGCCGAACTCGCGATTCTGCTCGGCGTCGTCAGCGCGGTGGGCGGCGGAGTGATGCGCGACGTCGTGCTCTCGCGCGTACCCGCGATTCTCGAGCGCGAAATCTATGCGTCGGCCGCGCTGTTCGGCGCGGCGGTGCAGGTCGGTTTTTCGTACGCGGGCTGGACGGACTGGTGGACGCCATGGTTCGCGACGTTGGCTTGCGTGTTGGTGCGGCTCGCGTCGCTGCGCTACGGCTGGCGGCTGCCGGTCTTCCAGGGCAGACGCACGGCCGAGACCCGCGACAATCCATAACAGGTCCTGCGCGCTTCAGCTCGCGGTTTGCGGAATCAGCACCGCTGCCCCGCCACGTTGTCTCGTGCGTTCCACCGGCTCTCTCCGTTCATTCCACATGTCGATCCGCTCGCGACGAAGTGCGTGGTCATGTGCCGCCCGCCATGCCCGGCAGCAGATCGCGATAGATATGAATCATCGCGGGCCCCATCAGCACGACGAGCAGCGCCGGAAAAATGCAGAACATCAACGGAAACAGCAATTTCAGCGCGATCTTCGCGGCCCGCTCCTCGGCGCGCATCCGGCGGCGCGTGCGCAGCGTATCGGACAGCTTGCGGGCGGGCCACCCGCGCTCGGCATCGCGCTAGTCGTGTGCGAGGTGCCGCCGCTCACGTTCGTCGCGCATCGGTGCTGGACCTATCGCTGAATACGAAGCATGCACAAGGCGACTCACGTCGCGCGCAACGCCTTCTGACACGCCGCGAGTACCGCGCCGGCCGCCAGCAGCAGCGCCGAATACACGAGCCCGCGCGCGAGCCCGGCGCCATCCGACACCCAGCCGATCACGACCGGCCCGACGATCTGCCCGAACGCGAACACGATCGTGAAGGCGCTGATGCCCTTCGCCCAGTGGCTCGCGGGCAGATTGTGGCGCACGAACGCGGTCGTCGAAGCGACCGCCGACAGGAACGTCGCGCCGAACAGCGCGCCCGAAACGAACGCGACCCACGGCTGCGTGAAGAGCGCGGGCAGCAGCGTCGCGATCGCCAGCAGCGCGTTGAGCAGGGCGAGCGCCTGGCCCCCGCGCATGCGATCGAGCAGCGTCGACCAGATCCGCGCCGATACCACGGTCGCCGCGCCGAGCAGTAGATAGAAAACGGTGACGACCGCCGCGCTCATGCCGGCGTTGCGCAGCAGCGCCACGATGAACGTCATGTAGCCGATATAGCCGATGCCGAATAGTCCGTAGCCCGCGAGCGCGGCCGCGAAGTGCGGCCAGCCCGGGGCGGGGGTGGCGCCGGTTGCATGCGCCGCAGCCGCCGCGCTCGTGTGCGCGCGCTCGATCCTGCGCGACGCGCCGATCGCGACCGCGGCGAACAGCGCGCAGGCCGCCGCGAGCGCGAACCACGCGAATTGCCAGCCGTGGGCGGCATCAAGGATCGTCACCGGCACCAGCACCGACGACGCGACGATCCCCCAACCCGTACCGCCGTAATACAGACCGAGCACGAGCCCCGCGTCGCGCGGTCGCGCCGACGCGAGCCGCGCCGCAAGCACGCCGCCGCCGATGAAGATCGCCGCGCTGCTCGCACCGGTGATCACGCGCAGCGTCAGCAGCGCATGCGTGCTGGCGGTGAGGCCGCTGCCGGCCATCAGCAGCGCGGTCAGCACGCAACCGGCCGCGAACAGCGCGCCGGCCGACCAGCGGCGCGCGAGGCGCGGAAACACGAGCGCGCCGAGCAGATAGCCGAGCGCGTTGGCGGTGTTCATCGCGCCGGCCTGCGCAAAGCTCCAGCCGAGGTCGAGTTTCATCGACGGCAACAGCAGCGCGTACGCGAAGCGCGCGAAGCCGAGCGCTGTCGCGCTGCCGAGCGATAGCGCAGCGGCCAGCAGCAGGGTCGGCACACGTTCGGCGGTGGTCATTGATGGGGCGTGCGATGCGGTGTCGGCGGAACGGGAGGACATGGGCGGACGGACGTGAACGGAAACGCTGTGAGCCGATTCTACCTGGAGCGACGACGAAAGTCGCGGAATGTGCGCGCCTTACCCGCCCGCCCCTTCCGGCGCATGCGGCACGAGCCGCGCCTTCGCGTGGCGCATCTTTTCCAGCGTCTCGGGCCCGGCCTTCAGCGCGACGCCGATCGCGAGCGCATCCATGATGCACAGATGCACGAGCCGCGACACGCCTGGCGTGTTCGGATCGATCGGGCTCGCCACGCGCAGCAGCAGCGGAATATCGACGAGCCATGCGAGTCGCGAGCCGACGTTGGTCAGCGCGATCGTTGTCGCGCCGCGCTCCTTCGCGATCTGGATGCTTTCATTCACTTCGACGCTGCGCCCCGAATGCGAGATTGCAAACGCGACGTCGCCCGGCTCCATCAGACCGGCGTATAGACGCTGCAAATGTCCATCGGTAAACGCGGCCGCCGCGATGTCGATGCGCAAAAAACGCAGCGCCGCGTCCTGCGCGACGAGCCCCGAGCCTGAGCCCACGCCGAAGAAAAACACGCGTCGGGCGCTCGAAAGCGCCGCGATCGCGCTTTCGACCACGGCAGGATCGAGCGCGCCGCGCGCATGCGTGATGCCGTCGATCGCCGCTTCGCCGACCTTGTCCATCAAGGTCTGCACGTCGTCGTCGCGCGCGACCGCGGTCGATGCATACGGCAGCCCGCCCGCGACGCTCTGCGCGAGCTGCATCTTGAAGTCGCGCAGACCGTGCGCACCGATCGCCCGGCAAAAACGCGTGACGGAAGGCTCGGACACTTCGGCGCGCTGCGCGAGTTCGGTGATGCTCGCGCGCATCGCGAAGTCGACGTCGGCGAGCACCATGTCGGCGACCTTGCGCTCGGCGGGCCGCAGACTCGCGAGTGCGTTGCGGATGTGGGGAATCAAGTTCGGTGCGGACACCCGGTGTTCCTTAGGGGCTGTTTCATATGGATCCGCGTCGCTCGCAGCTTCTTCGGCTTCAATCGGCCTGATCGAAGTTCAAGCCGCACGCGGTTCAGACCAGCCTGCGTCCACTCTCCGTATCGAACAGATGGATGTGTTCGGCCGGCAGACGCAGCGCGACACGCTGACCGGGCTCGATCTTCGAGCGCTCGCGCGTGGTCACGCACCACGAAGCGCCGCCAATTTTCCCGTACAAGTGCGTTTCGGCGCCAGTTGGCTCGATCACTTCGACGTCGAGCGCGGCATCCGGTATCTGCGTCGTGATCTCGACGTGCTCGGGCCGCACGCCGAGCGTGGCCTTCGCACCGACCACGGCCGACGCAGGCGTGCGTTCGAGCGCGACCTCGCTGCCGTCCGCAAGCTTCAACGCGAGGCCCGCACCCTGCGTGCGATTGACGATCACGCCCTCGGCGAAATTCATCGACGGCGAGCCGAGGAAGCTCGCGACGAACAGATTCGCCGGCCGGTCATAGAGTTCGAGCGGACGGCCGATCTGCTCGATACGTCCCGCGTTCATCACGACGATGCGATCGGCCATCGTCATCGCTTCGATCTGATCGTGGGTGACGTAGATCACGGTGTTCTTCAAGCGCTGATGCAGCGCCTTGATTTCGGTGCGCATCTGCACGCGCAGCTTTGCGTCGAGATTCGACAGCGGTTCGTCGAACAGGAACAGCGACGGCTCGCGCACCACCGCGCGGCCCATCGCCACGCGTTGCCGCTGACCGCCCGACAGTGCGCGCGGCAAGCGGTCCAGATAGCCACTGAGGTTCAGCATCTTCGCGGCCGCATCGATGCGCGGCTTGAATTTCTCCGAGGATTCCTTGCGGATTCTCGGACCGAACGCGATGTTTTCATACACCGACAGATGCGGATACAGCGCGTAGCTCTGGAACACCATCGAGATGTTGCGCTGCTGCGGCGCGAGCGTATTCGCGCGCGTGCCGCCGATCATCAGCTCGCCGCCGCTGATTTCCTCGAGTCCGGCCACCATCCGCATCAGCGTGCTCTTGCCGCAGCCCGACGGACCAACCAGCACGACGAACTCGCCGTCGTCGATGTCGAGATCGATGCCGTGCACGACCTGGGTGTCGCCATAGCGTTTGAAGATGCCGCTCAGTTGCACTGCTGCCATGCTGTCCTCATTGTCTTGCTGTGTGTTGTATTGCCGATGTTGTATTGCCGGTGTCGTAGTGCACGCGCCGCGCGCGGCTCAGAACGACTCGAGCGTCAGCTCCTGCGCCATCAGGCGGTTGCCCGCCATCAAGCCGCCGTCGACCGGCAACGCGACGCCGGTGATCACGCGCGCTTGCGGCGATGCGAGGAACAGCACCGCATCGGCGATGTCGTCGGGCGTCGCGAAGTCGCGCAACGGGTACCACTTCTTCAGTTCCTCGAACACCTGAGGATTCTTGTCGACACGCGCCTGCCACGCCTGCGTCTTCACAGTGCCCGGACACACGATGTTCGCGCGAATGCCAAAGCGGCCCAGCTCGACCGCGAGCGCCTTCGTATAGCTGATCAGGCCGGCCTTCGCGGCGCTATATGCCGGATGACCGAGCGCGGCGAGACCGTTCACCGAGCCGATCAGCACGAGCGCGCCGCGCCGCCGTTCGATCATCGACGCGCGCACCGCCTCCACCGTGTGATACGTGCCATTCAGATTCAGATGGATGTCGCGCTGCCAGCTGGCGGCGTCGGTGGTCGCGAGCGACGCGCCGAGCGCCGCGCCCGCGTTCGCGACCAGCACGTCGACCGGTCCACGCTGCGCGACCGCCGCGGCCACCGCGTGCTGCACCGCAGCGGCGTCGCCGAGGTCGACCGCGACCGGCACGACCTTGTCCGAACCCCGGCGCGCGCCGAGTCGCGCGCTCAACGATTGCAGCGCGGGCGCGTCGATATCGAGCGCGAGCACGGTGTCACCCGCCTCGACGAAGCGCTCGCATAACACGCTGCCAATACCGCCGCATGCGCCCGTTACCAATACGACACGATCCATGTGTTCCTCGCTCGTTGGCCTGGCCGTTTCGGCCGTCTTGCCGGCGCCGTCCGCCACCCGGCTCGCGCTACGTGCAACGCTGTAAATTTCCTACATATCCAACCCGCGACGACTGCCGGCCGTCCCGAAGAGTGGGTTTCGCATCCGTCGCGCAGTGCAGAATACCCCATGCTTTACAGCATCTTATGCACAAAACAGCCCGCGAAAAAATATCGAAGACCCTACGTGACAAGCTATTTTGCGTCATGTAGGATTTTTTCAAACAATTTACCCCAGGCGGCCGGCAACGGCAGCAAACCACCCCCAGGAGAGAGAAAAATGTCGTTGCATGCCCGTGCTTCCCTCGCGCTAGGCAAAGTCGCCGTGGCGCTCGCGTTTGCAGGTATCGCCGTCTCGGCCCACGCCGACACGGTCCGCGTGACGGTCGCTCACTACAGCGACGCGACCGCGCCGTACTTCGAGAAAATGGCCCGCAACTTCGAGAAGGCCAATCCCGGCACGACCATCAAGATCGAAGACGTGAACTGGGACACGCTGCAACAGAAGCTGCAAACGGACATCTCCGGCGGCGCCAACGCGGACCTCGCGATCGTCGGCACGCGCTGGCTCCTCGACTTCGTGAAGGACGACGTCGCCGAGCCGCTCGACGGCTATATGGACGCGAACTTCAAGGCACGCTTCATCGGTCCTTTCCTCGCGCCTGGCCAGATCAACGGCAAGACCTACGGCCTGCCGATCGCCGCTTCCGCGCGCGCGCTCTACTACAACAAGGATCTGCTCGCGAAGGTCGGCTACCCCGACGGCCCGAAGACCTGGAATGAAGTGATCGATGCATCGAAGAAGCTGAAAGCGCAAGGCATCGCCGGCTTCGGTCTGCAAGGCAAGGAAATCGAAACCGACGTCTACTATTACTACGCGCTGTGGACGATGGGCGGCGACGTGGTCGGCAAGGACGGCAAGGCCGCGTTCAATTCGCCGGCGGGCGTGAAGGCCGCGACGATGTACAAGCAGATGATCGACCAGGGACTCACGCAACCGGGCGTCACCGGCTATAGCCGCGAAGACGTGCAGAACCTGTTCAAGCAGGGCCGCGTCGCGATGGTGATCTCCGCGCCGTTCCTCGCCAAGCAGATCAAGAAGGAAGCACCGAACCTGAAGTACGGTATCGACCCGGTACCGATGGGCACGACACACGCCACCTACGCGGTCACCGACTCGATCGTGATGTTCAAGAACTCGAAGGCGAAGAAGACCGCGTGGAAGTTCCTCGACTATCTGTTCACGAAGGAACCGCGCGTCGAGTTCACGACGACCGAAGGCTTCCTGCCGACCACGAAGGCCGAAGCGGCTGACCCGGCGTTCAACGATCCGGACATCAAGGCATTCATCGCACTGCTGCCCACGGCTCACTTCGCGCCGACCGTGTCCGGCTGGGAAGACACCGCGAAGGCCGTGACCGACGCGATGCAGGCGATCTACCTGAACAAGGCGCAACCGGCGGAAGCGTTGAATGCGGCCGCTGCGCAGGCGAACAAGTCGCTCGGTCACTGATACGCGGCTTTTGACAGTAACGAGACGAGCAGGGGACGCGCGGCGCCGTAGCTAAAGCGCCGCGCGTTGCGCCGCGCCACTCCCACATTCGAGCCTATGCAGCACGATGCACCCTCCGGCCCATTCCGTCGTGCCCGCCGCCAGAGAGCGGGCGCGTCTTACGATCGAGCACGCATGAGCCGTTCCGTTTCTTCGCGCGCGCAGGCGCCCTGGTTGCTGATTGCGCCGAGCCTCGTGCTCGCGCTGTTCATCATCAGCTATCCGATTTTCAACATCGTGTGGCAATCGCTGCATGAGGTATCGCGCTTCGGCGCGATCCGCGACTTCACCGGCGCGCAGAACTTCATCAACGTGTTTCAGGACCCGGTGTTTCTCGCTTCGGTACGCCGCACGATCATCTGGACCGTGTGCGTGGTGGGCGGCACGGTGCTGATCTCGGTACCTGTCGCGCTGATTCTGAATCAGGACTTTCACGGTCGCGGCGTGGCGCGCACGATCGTGATGCTGCCGTGGTCCGTCTCTTTGACGATGACCGCCGTCGTCTGGCGCTGGGCCTTCAACGACGACTACGGCATGGTCAATGTCACGCTGCAGCGGCTCGGCCTGATCGGCGGGCCGATTCACTGGCTCGCGACGCCCGAGTTCGCGTTCCCCGTCGAAATCGCGGTCGGCATTCTGGTGTCGATTCCGTTCACGGTGACGATTTTTCTTGGCGGCCTGTCTTCGGTCCCAAGCGATATCTACGAAGCCGCGCGTATCGACGGCGCGAGCGCCTGGCAGCAGTTCCGTCAATTGACGATGCCGCTGCTGCGCCCGTTCATCAACATGGCGATCCTGCTGAACGTGATCTACGTGTTCAACTCGTTTCCGATCATCTGGGTGATGACGCAAGGCGGCCCCGACAACAGCACGCACATCCTCGTCACTTACCTGTACGAACTCGGCTTCCGGCTCGGACGACCCGGCGAAGCGGCCGCTGTTTCGCTGATCATGCTCGTGATGCTGTTCGTGTTCTCGATCGCTTATCTACGTCTGCAACGCGCGAAAGAAGGAGTGCCATCATGAGTCTGAGCGCGAAGACGAAACGCTCGCTGTGGTGCTGGATCGCCCTGTCGCCGCTCGTGATCGTCATACTGTTTCCGTTCGCGGTGATGTTTTTCACCGCGGTCAAACCGGCCTCGGAGATCTTCGTCTATCCTGCGCGCTGGCTGCCGGTGCAGTGGCAGTGGCGCAATTTCATCGACATGTGGGACGCGGCCAACTTCGGCGTCGCGCTGCGCAACAGCACGATCATCAGTTTCCTGTCCACCGCGCTCGCACTCGCGGTGAGCCTGCCCGCCGCTTACGCGCTCGCGCGCTTCCCATTTCGCGGACGCGGCCTGTATCGGCAGTTCCTGCTCGTCACGCAGATGCTGTCGCCGATCCTGCTGGTGGTCGGCCTATTCCGGCTCGCGGCGATGATTCCATGGGGCGACGGCAACCTCGTCGATTCGAGGATCGGCGTGATCGTGTCGTACGCGGCGTTCAATATCGCGTTCGCGGTGTGGATGCTGTCGTCGTACTTTCAGACCGTGCCGCAGGATCTCGAGGAATCCGCGTGGCTCGAAGGCTGCAGCCGCACGCGCGCGGTGTTCAAGGTGTTTCTGCCGCTCGCGGTGCCGGCGATCGTCGTGACCGCCATCTTCACGTTCATCAATGCGTGGAACGAGTTCGCGGTCGTCTATACGCTGATCCGCTCGCCGGAAAACAAGACGCTGACCGTGCAGGTGACCGATATGGTCGCGGGCAAGTACGTGGTCGAATGGCATCTGGTGATGGCCGCGACCTTGTGCGCGACGTTGCCGGTTTCGATCGTGTTTGCGTGGTTGCAGCGATATATGGTGAAGGGGCTCGCGCTCGGCGCGGTGAAGTGAGTGAATGCGCGGCGCGTGCCGCGCAGTGTTCGCTTGCGGGTCGCGCGTCAGTCGGTGCCGCGCACGATGCGCAGATCGCGTTCGACGCCATCGCCCAATGCGGCCAGCGCCTTCTTGTATTCCTCGCTTTCGTAAGCGGCGACGGCCGCCTCGTACGTCGGGAACTCGATCACGACGGTGCGCTCCTTAAGGCCCTGCTCGCGCGCCTCGTCCGCCACACCTCGTACGAGGAACTTGCCGCCCGCCGCCGCCACGGCGGCCGGGGCCAGTTGCGCGTATGCGGCCAGTTTCTGCGGATCGTTCGTCTTGCGGTACGACGACACCCAATAACCTTTGCTCATTCAAATCTCCTTGTGTGATGGACCAACGCGGGACTAAAGCGGACCTAAGCGGTCGCGGTCTTACATAGTAGCAAAGCGGGCTGGCTCGCGACGCCGAGCGGTACCGCGCAACTATCTCTTTCAGCATCGCCAAAACGATTTAGCCATTAAACGTTTTGTGCACTAGGCTTGCCTTTGCACACTTCAAGCGATGGTCCAAAGGAGACAACGAATGAGCGAGCGTTACGAGTCGTTTTGCGCATGCTGCGGCGGTCCCGACCACCGGGCGATGAGCCGCCGGACTTTCATGAGCCTGCTTGCGGGTAGCGCCGCCGGACTGGCCATGCCGCCGGCGTTCGCCGCGGACACACCCGCCGTGCCCACGATTGCTTACGACTCGATTGCCAACCCCGTACGTTTGCCGAACGACAGGTACTTCGGCGAATGCTCGGGCGTCGCGCTCAATTCGCATGGTCACATCTTCGTGCTGTCGCGCGGCAACACCACCGGCCCCGCATATGGCGCGGCCGCCGCGCAACTGCTCGAGTTCGCGCCCGATGGACGCTTCGTGCGCGAGATCGGCCACAACCTGTACGCGTGGTCGTTCGCGCACACTGTGAAAGTGGACCGGCACGACAACATCTGGGTCACCGACAAGGGCTCGGACATGGTGATCAAGTTCACGCCGGAAGGACGCGTCGCGATGGTGTTCGGCCGCAAGCAGGAAGCATCGGACGAAGAGACCGCGCCGCTCAAGCATCCGAATCCGCCGCTGCCGTCCGAACCCGGACGCTTTCGCCAGGTGACCGACGTCGCGTGGGACAAGGCGGGCAACACCTATATCAGCGACGGATACATCGACTCGCGCGTCGCGAAGGTCGATCGCGACGGCAACTGGCTGAAGTCATGGGGCGATCGCGGCACGGGACCGGGGCAGTTCCATACGCCGCATAGCATCGCGGTCGATGCGCACGACCACGTTTATGTGGCCGATCGCAGCAACCGGCGCATCCAGGTGTTCGATACCGAGGGCACGTTCCTGCGCCAGTTCACGATCGACGTACCGGTGCCGCCGGACGCGCGCCCCGCGATCGGCAACATGCCGAGCGAAGCGGACCTCGCCGCGGGCACGTTCGCGCCGGGCTCGCCTTGGGCGATCTGCATCTCGCCGGGACCGAATCAGGTGCTCTATAGTGCCGACGCCTTTCCGGGCCGCATCTACAAGATGACGCTCGACGGCAAAGTGCTCGGTGTGCTTGGCAAAGCGGGCAAACAGCCGAAACAGTTCGGCTGGATTCACGAGATGGCGTGTCCTTCGGAAAACGTATTAGTCGTTGCCGAGTTGCTGAACTGGCGTATTCAGAAACTGGTTTTGCATGCGTGATGGACGAGGGCCGCCGCATTCGTCTGTGATGCGGACGCGGACCGGCCCTATCGATGTCAAGCCGTCTCAGTCGTAACGACGATGCTTGTGATGGTGCTTGCCCGATTGGTAGCCGCGCGAGTAGTCGTTGACATATGAGTTCGAGCGCGAGACGTTGCCGCCGAGCGCCGAACCCGCGCCGCCGCCGAGCGCCGCGCCAACCAGGCCGCCGGTGCGGCCGCCCATCGCGTTGCCGGCCGCGGTGCCCGCCCCGCCACCGAGTGCGCCGCCAATGATCGCGCCGGTGCGTTCGCGACGATTCGACGTGACCGCGCCGCCCGCCCCGCCGCCCACTGCGCCGCCGATCACCGCGCCGGTGCTGCCGCCCACCGCGCCGCCGACTGCCGCGCCGGCCACGCCACCGAGCGCGCCGCCGAGCATGTTGTTCATATCACCGGCGAGTGCCGGCAACGACGCCGCGGCGCTCAATGCAGCCACGGCAACCATCTGGATGATCTTCTTGGACATATCGGGTCTTTGTTTTAGTGAGACGGCGCCGAGTATAGCGGGGCTTTCGAAAGGCCTTTGTAACCACCACAGTCCGTGGCGGTAAGACGTGTAACAAAATGAATGGGGCATTGTTTTTTGCGGTGACCGTGAAAAACCAGGGGCCGCTCGAGATGAGCGGCCCCTGGAAATTGAATGCCGATCGGTGAATCAAATCTATCCTTCTACCCGCGCCGCTTCTTCAATTCGATCGTCTCGAACAGATCATATTCCGGTGTCGGCGTCTGATCCGCGCCCGGCGCATGGTAGTAGTTCATCGTGATCGTGGTGTCGCCGCCGGGCTGCCCCGGATCGTAGTCGAACACAGCGATGCCGTAGCCGGTGCCGGTGTCGCGTTGGGCGGACCAGATTGCGTCTTCGACCGCGTCGGCGCTCGCGCGCACGAACGTGCCCGCCGTCGTCGAGGGCATCGGGCGATTCGGCTTCGTAAAGATGCGCGCCTGCGGCAGGCCTGTGCCGGTATCGACGCCATACACGTCGAGCGGCGCGCTCGTGCCGCCGCCGCCGAGAATCAGGTGGATCGTGCCGTGGCTCGTATCGAACGTCGATGCACCCGCCGATACCGCCGACATGATCGGCTTGGGCTGCAACGTATCGACCGGGTGCCCCGTCGCCATGTCGGTGCCCTTGTTGTGATTGCAACCGCGCAACGGATAGCTGCGCTCGTAGTCGTGATCGTGACCGCACAGCACGAGGTCCACACCATAGCGATCGAACAGCGGCAGCCACGCTTCGCGAATGCCCTTGTCGGAACCGTTGCCGGTCTTCGACGAGCTGAGCGCGTCCTGATGCATCTGCACGATGATCCAGTCCACGTCGTTATCGTGCGACGCATGCTGCAGCACTTTTTCGAGCCAGCGCGTCTGCTCGCCATTGCTATAGCCGCGCACGTACAGCGACGTGCCCGCCGGAATCGGCGGATTGCCGGTGCTCGCGACCGGCGTCAGCGGCGCGGGCCCGGCGACGAAAGCGGCGGCATCCTGATAGACGACGTCGTCCGCATCGAGCGAAATGAACAGCACCGAGCCGACGCGGAAGCTGTACCAGCGGCCCGGAAAACGCGTGTGATTATCGGGCAGCACGTAGCGCGACAGATACGACGCAAGGCCCTGCTCGCCGTTGTTGAATTCGAGCTCGTGATTGCCGGGACACGGCATCCACGGCCGATTCGACGCCGACGTCTGCGCGTTGTTACCGAAGTCGCGCCACACCTCGGGCTGCTGCGTCGGATTCAGATTCGCATAGCAGAGGTCCCCGTTCAGCAGATGGAACAACGGCTGAAAGCGCTCGACGGCCGCCACCGCGAAGCGGCTTTGCGGCGACGACAGCACCCATTTCGTATTCGGCGTCGCGAGATCGCCGTAGCTCGTCCAGCGAAACGGCGCGCGGCCACGCGGCGCGGTACGAAAACTCGCGGTGAAGGGTTGCGCTGCGTTGCCGTCGTTATCGGCCGTCACTTCGTACTGATAGCTCGTGTCGGCCTTCAATTCGCGCACGCGTGCGTGATAGTTGAATACCACCTCGCCGTTGATGCCATCGGTGTAAGTGCTTTGCACCGCGTGCACCGTATGTTTCGCGTGGTCCCCGTTATTGGCGCCGCTTATGCGCACCTGCGGATTGACCGCGGGCGCGAGCGACGACCACGACACGGTAATTTCGCTCGTCGGGTCGCCGCCCCAGGTCAGATGGATCTGTTCGGGCGTGCCATCGGGTGTGCCGCTATTGGCGCCGCGCGCGGTCGATGCGAGCGCGCCCGCTGCCGTCGCGAGACCCGATGCGCCGGCGAACTTCAGAAAGCCGCGACGCGAGACGATCGATGCGCCGTGCTCATCGGCAGGCGTTGTCTTGACGAGTATTCTGTTCGACATGTCCGGTATGGTTGTTCAGGTGGAAGAATGCCAGCGCAAAACAACGCCCCGCGAGGCGAGCGCGGACGGAAAGTGACGGACGATCGTAGCCGGACGGCGATGACAGCCCGATGAAACATCGGGCGAATAGCGGAAGGAGGGTTCGATATCGAAAGGTCTATAAAAACAAATTGCCGGTGCATCGCGTGATTCGATCGCGCGCATGCAACCGGCAATCCGCTTGACGTCCGTTCAGGTCTGGGAGCTTGTATCGTCCGCGGCTTGAGCGTGGTTGGCGTCGTCCTGCTTCTCTTCTTCTTTCTTTTCCACCAGCGCTTCCAGCTTTCCAGCGCCTTCGAAACCGGCGATAGCGGCCAAGCCTTTGGTCAGCAGACCCGCTTCGGGATCGACTTTCTCCGCTGCTTCAACGGCGGCAACCGCACCGGCAATCTTGCCCACTTCGTCCAGAAGTCCCATGTCGCGCTCCCACAAAAATAAGTGAAGCTGCATCGTCTCACGAACTTTATGGCATGTCGTCAAATGTTACATCGCTTAACGATGAAGCTTTCGGAGTGAAATTTAAACGGCTGCCTCACGCGCGGGCGGGCGGCTGCGGATTGTTCGCGGGATTCGTGTCGTACCGTGACACGCGAACAATACCGTTCGCGTCGATCAGCTTCGACAAGCCGGCCTCGAGGGCATCGGCGACGTCCTTGTCATACACTTCGTCGCCATTCACATAGAGCGTGAACGACTGCAGGTACTTCGCCTTCTTCTCCGGGTTCTCGATGGTTTGCCGTGTCCATTGATAGAGCGGGTAGTTCTCGATGCCCATTCTCTCCGCTTCGCTCACGTAGTCCGCGAATGCATCGAACTGGCATTTGAGCGTTGCGTGATGCGTCTGCAAAATGGCACGTAGCGCTGGATGCGCGGCGCACGAAGGGTCAGCGCGCAGCGAGTTGGCGAGTTCCAGCGACGCGGTGATTCGCAGTTGAAATTGCAAGGGAGACGACATCAAGACCTCGATCGCATCGGTAACGGATATCAAAAGTCCGCAGGCGCGGCCTTGTCGGCGACACGCGCGTCGAGCACCGCTTCGCACTGCTCGATTTCTTCGTTGCACATCGGCTTGCCGAGCAGATAACCCTGCGCATGGGTGCAACCGCATACGCGCACAAAATTGAGCTGCTCCTGGGTTTCGATGCCCTCGGCCGTGGTCGGCATGCCGATCTCGCGCGCCAGCGCGACGATGCCGCGCACCACGGCCGCCGATTCGCGCCCATGCACGGACTCGCGGACGAACGAACTGTCGATCTTCAGCTTGTCGAACGAGAAGCGCACGAGCGTGGACATCGTCGAAAAGCCGGTGCCGAAGTCGTCGAGCGCCAGCCCGATACCCAATGCGCGCAACCGGGTGATATTGCGGCGAGTCACTTCGTCGTCGTTCAGCAGTGCCGTTTCCGTGACCTCGAGATTAAGCCGCGTCGGCGGCAGCCTCGTTTTCCGAAGTATTGCCGTCACCGTCGATGCGAACGATTCCTCGCGCAACTGCACCGGCGATACATTGACCGCGACGATCACCTTGTCGCGCCACGTCGACGCCGCCATGCACGATTGCAGCAGCACCCATTCACCCAACGAGAGGATCAGGCCGGTGCGCTCGGCGGTCAGAATGAACGCGGACGGCGACAACTCGCCGCGCGTCGGATGGGCCCAGCGAATCAGCGCCTCGCGGCCCGCTACCGCGCCGGTATTCAGATCGATGATCGGCTGATACTCCATGCGCAAACCATTGAACGACTTCAGCGCGCCTTCGAGGTCGCTGCGCAGCAGGCTCAGGCTTTCGTCGGATGCGTGTTTCTCGGCATCGAAAATTGCGAACGCGCTTTTGCCGCTGCGCTTGACGCCGTACAACGCGCGGTCCGCGCAGATCAGCAATTGCGGACCCGTTTGCGCATGTTCGGGATAGAGCGCGATGCCGACGCTCGCGCCGATATGCACGAGCGCTTCGCTCAACACGAACGGCCGCGCCAGCGTTCTGACGATGCGATCGGCCAGCACGCGCACGTCGCGAAGCTGCCCGGCGTCGTCCGAAATCGCGACGAACTCGTCGCCCGCCAGGCGGCCAACCTGGTCGCCGCTCGGCAGCAGATCGCGCAAACGGGAGGCCGCTTCCTGCAGAATCTGGTCGCCGGCGGCATGACCGAGACTGTCGTTGATCGCCTTGAAGCCGTCGAGGTCGATCAGCAGCACCGCGAACGCCTCGCCCTGCCGCGTCGAACTCTCGCCGGTGCGTTCGATCAGCAACTCGCTGATATGCGCGCGATTCGGCAAACCGGTCAGGCTATCCTGGCGCGCGAGGCGATGACTGTTTTCCCGCGCGAGCAGCAACGCAACGGTGTCGCGATTACTGCGCAGCGCGACCGTGAAGAAGCCGGCCGCGCAAAACGGAGCCTGAAATAGCAGCACGAGCTTGCCATTGCCCGGCGACATCGCCGCGCCGACACTCAGAAAGCTGAGAATAAAAACGATCTGCAATAACGCAAGCCGCGGCGTGCCCGCATTGCGTCCGGCCAATCCGCCGATCACACCGACCGCGCAAACGTTTCCAAGCAGAAAAAGCGTGGGACTTCCGCTGATATTGCACAGGAATGTGCCAAACCCGAATAACGCGCTCCATAACAGACTCACGAAAATAAACGCGGAAGTCGGCGTGGCCAGCCCTTCGGCGGCCCGCATGCGGCATAGCCAGATCAGCGTGAGCCGCGCGATCAGCAATGCGACGACCGCAATGCCCCACGCGGCATATAGAGGAATCGGATAAAGATAATACGCGGTTGCGCAAACGCTGATTTCGCAAATCGATGCGAAAACGATCGATGCGGTTCGCGTGAACAGGTTGGCAAGCAGAATCTGCCGGTTGTCCGGACTGAGGTTCTGGGCCGAGGATACGACCCACTTGAAAAATGGAGATCTTGGTTCGGTAAAAGCCATGACCTGCGCATTCGACGGTGGGTGGGTCCGAATCGGCATGCGAATGGACGGCTCGTGCAGCGATTACATAAACATAAGGTATCAGATTAATGCATGCAATGGCGTGAAATGACCAGCACCCGTGGATCAAAAGCACTGCATGAGAGCGAATCCCGACTTGCTCGACGGAGTACGAGCGTTCGGATTGCATGTTGTTGCAGCGCAACGGGCCGCCCGGTATAGCGCGATTCCGAAGTTGCGGAACGGCAATAAAAAAGAGGAAGAGCGTGGCTCTCCCTCTTTGATGATTGTCGCAGCCCCGGCTTCCCGAGTCGCGATCGCCGGCCTCGCTTAGTCGTACAGTACGGCCGCGATCTTCGGATCGTTCATGTTGGTCTTGTCGTACCAGTAGAAACCGGTGTCGATCTTCTTCGGCAGCTTCTCGCCGTGCAGCGCCTTGACCGCCGAGTCGACCGTGCATTTGCCGATACCGACCGGATTCTGCGTAATCGCGCCGGCCATCAAGCCCGACATGATGTTCTCCTTCTGCTCCTTGCCGGAGTCGAAGCCGATCAGCACGAGTTTCTTGCCCGATTCCTTGACGCCGATCGCCGCGCCTTCTGCGGAACCTTCGTTTGCACCGAAGATACCCTTCAGGTTCGGATTCGCCTGGATCATGGCCTTGGCAATTTCCGCGGACTTCAGGTGATCGCCGGCGCCGTATTGCACGGACACGATCTTGATGTTCGGATGCTTCGACTTGATCTGATTGACGAAACCGTCGCGGCGATCGACACCGGTGCGGCTCGTCTGGTCGTGCACGATCACGCCGACTTCGCCGGAATTGCCGATCAGCGCGGCCATCTTGTCGGCGGCGAGCGCGGCGGCGGCGACGTTGTCCGTCGAGCAGGTGGTCAACGGAATATCGCTGTCGACGCCCGAGTCGAATGCAATCACCGGAATCTTCTCGTTCTGGGCGCGCTTGAGCAAGGGGATGGCCGCCTTACTGTCGAGCGCCGCGATGCCGAGCGCCTGCGGCTTCTTCGCGAGCGCGGCCGACAGCATGTCGATCTGCTTATCGACCATCGCTTCCGTTTCCGGTCCCTCGAACGTGATCCTGACGTTGTTCGCTTTCGCGGACTGCTCGGCGCCCGATTTGACGGCTTGCCAGAACTGATGCTGGAAGCCTTTCGAAATAAGCGGAATATACGGCTCGTCCGCATACGCGAGACTACTTCCGCCGACGAGCGCACCGACACCGACCACGATACCGATCAGTCTTCTCTTCAACATGAGGCCTCCTCCAATGGTTGGGCTATCAAGCCGCTATCGAGCTTTCGAGGGAGCCTTCACGTGCCCTCTCTCTCCTGCTCCTGCTCCTGCATTCCCTGCTTTTTTGCTGCTGCCTTGCTCCTGCGTCAACTTCTCCGGCTGCGCCGCAGGATATCCGCATACACCGCCAGAATGATGATCAAACCGGTCACGACGATCTGCCACTCCTGCGCGACCGACATGATGCGCAGTCCGTTGGTCAGCACGCTCATGATGAAAGCGCCGATGATGGTGCCGAGTATCGTTCCCGAACCGCCGCTCAAGGACGTGCCGCCGATCACGACCGCCGCGATCGCATCGAGCTCGTAGCCTTGACCGAGCGCCGGTTGCGCCGAATTGAGCCGCGACGCGATCAGCAGACCCGCGATGCCGCAGATCGCGCCGCCCACGCCGTAAATCGCGATCTTCCAGCGATCGACATTGACGCCCGAGAGCCGCACCGCTTCCTCATTGCTGCCGAGTGCGAACGTATAGCGGCCGAGCGCGGTGCGATTGAGTGTAATAGAACTGACGATCGCGAGAAAGAACAGGATCAGTACCGCATTCGGAATCGGCACGCCCGGCAGGAAATAGCCGATCAGCGAATCCTGAGAAATGCGGTAGAAGTTCTCGGTATCGGTGAAATAGATCGGCTTGTCCGCCGACACGACGAGCGAAAGACCTTTGAGCAGCATCATCATGCCGAGCGTCGCGATGAATGGCGGGATCTTCATTTTGGCGGTCAGCGTGCCCGATACCGTTCCGCATACCGCGCCCGTCGCGAGTGCCGCGAGCACGCCCGTCCACATCGGCAGATGCCAGTACGTGAGAAACACTCCGCAAATCACGGCGGTAAATGTCATCAACGTACCGACCGACAGATCGATGCCACCCGTAATGATCACGAACGTGGCGGCGATCGCCAGCACGCCATTCACAGCTGTCGCCTGAAAAATGCCGAGGATGTTGTCCATCTGCATGAAGGCCGGCGACGCGAAGCTGAAGAACACCAGCAACAGGATAAGGCTCGCGAACGCGAGCATCTTTTGCACGGCGGTCGGCGCGAAAATTCGCGCTTTCAGCCCGGAAGTGCGCCTTTCGTTGTCCAGCGCCGCGGTATCCGTTCGCAATGTCATGTCGTAGACCTCTTCAGGCTTGTACCGTTTTCAGGGTTTCGCGCAGCGTCGCGAGATGCATGATGCGCTCCTGCGTCGCTTCGCTGGCGGACAGCTCGCCGGTAATGCGGCCTTCGCACATCACGACGATGCGGTCGCTCATGCGCAGAACTTCCGGCAGCTCGGAGGAGATCATCACGATCGCCTTGCCTTGCGCCGCCAGCGAGCGCAGCAGCTTGTAGATTTCGCTTTTCGCGCCGACGTCGATGCCGCGCGTCGGTTCATCGAAGAACAGTACATCGCAATCGCGCTCGAGCCATTTCGCGATCACGATCTTCTGTTGATTGCCGCCCGACAGGAGCCGCACCTGCTGCGTCGCCGAAGGCGTGCGAATCGCAAGCAGCTTGATGAAGTGCTGCGCTCTTTTGCGAATCTGCCCGCGGCGCAGAAACATATTGATTGACAGGAACTTGCCGAGGTCAGCCATCACGATGTTCGATTCGACATCCATTCCCGTCGCGAGACCGAAGCGCTTGCGATCTTCGGACAGGTAGCCGATGCCGCGCTTGACCGCATCACTGGGCCTCTTGATCGACGCCTTCACGCCTTTCACGAGTATCTCGCCCGATTCGACCGGATCGGCGCCGAACACCGCACGCGCGACCTCCGTGCGGCCCGCGCCCATCAAGCCTGCGAAACCGAGTATTTCGCCCTTGCGCAATTCGAAACTGACGTCGCGCACGAGTGGACCTGCGACGAGATTTCTCACTTCGAGCGCGAGTTCGCCTTTCACCGGCGCGCTCTCGACCGGCGTCACATCGCCCAGCGTGCGTCCGACCATCATGCCGATGATCGTCTCGACGCCGGTGCCCTCGGTCGGCACGGTGGCCACATACTCACCGTCGCGCATCACGGTCACGCGATCGGTGATCGTGCGCGGATCGAGTTTCACGTGCATGCGGGCAAGGATCTCGCTTGCCTGTGCATTCAGTTTGTCTTCATCGAGGAACAGACCCAGACCCTTGCGCGGCTCACGGCCGATAAAGATGTTCTGCGCGATGCTCAGATGATTCATCAGTTGCAGTTCCTGATGAATGATGCCGATGCCGACAGCTTGTGCGTCGCGTGGACCTTGAAAATCGACGTGCTTGCCGTCGAAGAGAATTTCGCCGGAATCGCGCGTATAGACGCCGGCGAGAATTTTCATCAACGTCGACTTGCCCGCGCCGTTCTCGCCCATCAGCGCATGAACCTCGCCGGCCATGAGTTCGAACCGGACGTCATGAAGCGCTCTTACGCCCGGAAAGCTCTTGCAAAGATTGTTGACGGAAATGAGTGGATTCATGTGCTGGTCTGTCGACGGCTGCCTATATCATCAACGTGTTTACGGTGGAGCTTTTCACGGCTTGAACAACGGCTTTCATTCCAGCTTTCATTCAAGGCGCGAACAGGTCGGGCCGCTCTTTTGCGGACCGGTGCAATTCGGCGACGACCTGGTCGAGGTGATCGTGCATCGCTTTCGCGGCCGCATCGCCGTCGCCGGCGCAAAGGGCCTTGAAGATGCTCTCGTGCTCTTCCAGCGTATGCGTGAGCCGTTCTGGACTCGCGAGCAATTGTCTCGCGCGGTCCAGCGCATTGCGCGACACCGCGACGATCTCCTTCACGCGCGGCAGCTTCACCGCGTCGAGCAGGATTTCATGGAAAGCCAGATCGAGCGCGTGAAACGCCAGACGTTCGCCACTTCCAGCCAGACTGCGCTGCTGATCGAGATTGCTTGCCAATGCGTCGAGCGTCGCCGTGTCGTGCATCAGCGCGACCCCACGCACCGTCTCGACTTCCAGTGCGCTGCGGATGAACAGATGCTGGCGGATGTCGTCGAGCGCGATCGGTTTGACGCGCGTGCCGCGTTGCGGCAAAACTTCGACGAGACCCGCATGCGCAAGCCTCGCCAACGCGGACGACACCGGAAAGCGCGACACCCCCATCCGTTCGCATACGGCCATCTTGTCGATCATCATGCCGGGTTCCAACGCCAACGTAACAATCGCTTCTCGCAACGCCGCCTCGACCGCGTCGGTCAAACTGCCGCGCTCGCCGCCGCCGACTTTTTGCAGTGCGACATATGGGCCACCGGCGGCATTCTCAAGTTCGGTCGAGGAATTCACGAAGGCCTTGATTTCGAGAAGACATGCTAGCATGCTAGAAAGTGAATGCCGTGTTGTCAACGCGTACAAATGCCTGGAAATAGCTAGGGATGCTTGGTATCTGGGAACTACGGACTTACCCGTACGCGTAGCAGGAACGCGCACACAGAGAGCGTGCGCACGAAACCGATCCGTCTGCGTCCGCGGACGACAAGCCGATAGCCATAGCCCGGAGGGTGCGCAGATGACAACGATCACAAGGCTGTCCGTTCGGGACATCCGGTTCCCCACCTCACGTTCGCTGGACGGCTCCGACGCGATGAATGCCGCGCCGGACTACTCCGCCACTTACGTCACGCTCGAAACCGACACGCCGAATCTCACGGGCCACGGCCTCACGTTCACGATTGGCCGCGGCAATGAAATCTGCGTGACTGCCGTGAATGCACTCACGCCGTTGATCGTCGGCAAGAAGCTCGAAGATATCGCCGCGAATATGGGCGCTTTCTGGCGCGCATTTACTTCGGATAGCCAACTGCGCTGGATCGGCCCGGACAAAGGTGCGATTCATCTTGCCACCGCGGCGGTCGTCAACGCGGTGTGGGATCTGTGGGCGAAATCCGTCGGCAAGCCGGTCTGGAAGCTGCTGGTCGACATGAGCCCGGAAGAACTCGTGCGCTGCCTCGACTTTCGCTACGTGACCGATGCAATCACGCCGCACGAAGCAGTCGCGATGCTGCATCGTCATGCGAAGACCAAGGGCGAGCGTGAAAAGGAAATGCTCGCGAACGGCTATCCGGCATATACGACATCGGCGGGCTGGCTCGGTTACGACGACGACAAGATTCGCCGTCTCGCGCGCGAAGGCGTCGCGCAGGGATGGACGCATTTCAAGCAGAAGGTCGGCGCCGATCTGGAGGAAGACGTACGGCGCGCGCGCATTCTGCGCGAAGAGATCGGCGAGAACCTGAAGCTGATGATGGACGCGAATCAGGTGTGGGACGTCGATGAGGCAATCGCGAACATGCGCCGTCTCGCCGAGTTCGACCCGTGGTGGATCGAGGAGCCCACGAGTCCCGACGATATCCTCGGTCATGCGGCGATTCGCCGGCGGCTCGGTTCGATTGGCGTCGCGACCGGCGAGCATTGCCACAATCGCGTGATGTTCAAGCAACTGCTGCAGGCGCAAGCCATCGACTTCTGCCAGATCGACAGTTGCCGGCTCGGCGGACTCAACGAAGTGATCGTCGTACTGCTGATGGCCGCGAAGTTCGGTGTGCCGGTGTGCCCGCATGCGGGTGGTGTCGGCTTGTGCGAGTACGTGCAGCATATTTCGCTGTTCGACTATATCTGCGTGTCGGCGTCGCTCGAGAATCGCGTGCTCGAATACGTCGATCATTTGCACGAGCATTTCGTGGATCCCGTGGTGATCCGCAACGGGCACTATATGCCGCCGCAAAGGGCCGGGTATAGCATCGAGATGCTGGAAGGGACACTGGACAGGTACTGGTATCCGGAAGGAGAAGCGTGGCAGGCATGATGCTGGACGGTATGGGTTGGTGTCGTCGCGCAGATCGTCGCAGCGACGAGCGACCGGCTCGAGCGCGTGGCACGCATCGTGCGCCTGAACGTGTTCATCGCGAGCACGCCGGCATTCCGTGCTCAAAGCACGGTTGCCAATGGCGCGTCGGATGTGATGGTGCAGATCTTCGGTGACGCCGGCCGTCACGCGCGCAGCGCCGTGGGTGTTGCGTCGCTGCCGGCAGGGGTCGCCGTCGAAGTCGAAGCGGTTGTCGCCTTGAAGAACGTCTGAATTCAACTCATACACTCGGAGCCGCCAATGTCTTCTCCGCTGTCGCCCGCTGTCATCGACGCAATACGTGCCCGCACACCCGGTGTTCGCAGTACCACGCACTTCAATCATGCGGGCGCGTCGCTGCCGTCGGCCGCCACGCTCGAATCAATTCACGCGCATCTGTTGCGCGAAGCCTCGATGGGACCCATGGAAGCGGGCGCGGCTGCCCGCGAACAGACCGAACGGGCGCGCACGCTCGCCGCGCGACTGCTGAACGCTCAGCCCGCCGAGATCGCGTTGACGACGGGCAACTCGCCGGGCTGGGGCGCTGCTTTCGCGGCATTGGGTCCGTGGCGCGAGGGGCAACGCATCCTCGTTGCGCGGCACGAATGGGGCGGCAATCTCGCGACGATGCGTCTTCTGGCGCAACGCGCGGGCGCATCGATAGAGACGATTCCTTCCGATGAGAGCGGCAGAGTCGATCCTCGCGCGCTCGAAGCGATGCTCGACGACCGGGTCCGACTGATTGCGCTGACGTGGCTGCCGGCCAATGGCGGACTGATCAATCCGGCCGCCGCGATTGGGCGGATAGCACGCCGTCACGGCATTCCGTATTTCATCGATGCGGCGCAGGCCGTCGGACAGCTTCCGATCGACGTCGACGAAGTCGGCTGCGATGTGCTGGCCGGCGCGGGCCGCAAGGCACTGCGCGGACCGCGCGGCACCGGGCTGCTATACGTCCGGCGGGATTTTCTGCCCCGCTTGACGCCAGCCTTCGTCGACACGTATTCCGCGCCGCTCGACGCCAATGGCGACCCTGTACTGCGCGACGATGCCGCGCGTTTCGAATCATCGGAAGCGTCGCTTGCACTGCATTGCGGATTGGCGAATGCATTGGACGAAGCGCTGGAAATCGGCATCGACAACATCCGCGCGCAGATCGATCGGACCGCGCAGACATTGCGCGAGCGGTTGGCCGCGATGGAGGGGGTGTGGGTGCTCGACCAGGGTGTCGAACGATCAGGTCTGGTGTCGTTCAACGTCGCCGGACTCGATGCCATGTCGGTGCGACGCGCGTTGGCGGCACAGGGCATCACGATCGGCTCGAATGGCGTCGCGTACACGCCGTTCGATATGACTAGCAGAGGGCTGACACAGATCGCGCGCGCATCGGTCAGCTATCTGACCACCGACGCCGAAGTTGATAAATTACTGGCTGGGATTCGGACGTTGACGCATTGAACACTCGGTAAAAGAGAACTTTGCGTCAGTCAAATGAATGGAAACGGCTCTTTCAACTCAATCGCGCGCACACGACCATGAACCCCGCCTCATCGCACCGCCTCGATTTATCAAAGTTTCCGCGCCATGCGCTTCTCGAAGGCCCGACGCCAATTCAGCACCTTGCGCGTCTGAGCGCTCGCCTCGGCGGGGCGGATATCTACGTCAAAAGAGAAGATCTGACGGGACTAGGTGGCGGCGGCAACAAGTTGCGCAAGCTCGAATTCCTGATTGGCGAAGCGCTCGCGCGCGGCGCGGACACCATCGTTACCGTCGGCGCGCGGCAATCGAATCATGCGCGCCTCACGGCGGCCGCGGCGGCTCGCATCGGACTTCGATGCGAGCTGGTGCTGACGAGAACCGTGCCACGTTTCGACCACGACTACATGGAGAACGGCAACGTGCTGCTCGATGCGCTATTCGATGCGCGCGTGCATGATCTTCCCGGCACGGAGAACGCATTGCAATTCGCGGAGGAACGCGCGAACGAGTTGCGAGCGCAGGGCCGTAACGTCTATGTGTGTCCGTTGGGCGGTTCGAGCCCGGTCGGTTGTCTCGGCTACGCGGACTGCGCAGCTGAAATCGTCGCGCAATCGCAAGCGCAAAACGTGGCCTTCGATCGCGTCGTGGTGCCGAATGGAAGCGGCGGCATGCATGCGGGGCTGGTCGCGGGTTTTGTTGCGCTGGGCCTGGATCCGTCGCGTGTTGCCGCATTCACGGTGTATGGGAATGCTGGCCACGCACGCACGGTTACTTTGGATAAGGCGAATCAGACGGTCCGGCTGATCGACCCTGGCCTAAGCGTGAGTGACGACGCGATCTCGATCGACGAAGCGCAGCTCGGACCCGGCTATGGCATTCCAACCGATAACATGCGCGCGGCTGTTCGGCTGATGGCATCGACGGAAGGTCTGTTGCTCGATCCCGTGTATAGCGGCAAAGCATTTGCGGGTCTTGTGGAAAACGTGAGCAACGGGAAGTACAGTGCCGGACAGAAAATTCTATTCGTGATGAGCGGCGGGCTTCCGGGGCTATTTGCCTACCGGAACGAGTTCTGAGCGCAGAAGCGGAGACAACGCGATGGTCTGATACGGCCGCCGTTGTCTGAAGAAAGCGCGAAGTACTTGAAGATTCGAATCGACGATTCGAAATGGTGCCCAGGGCGGGATTTGAACCCACACGCCTTTCGGCGCTACCCCCTCAAGATAGTGCGTCTACCAATTTCGCCACCTGGGCAGAGGGGCGCCATTGTATCAGCCTGATTATTTTTTTGAAGCCCCTCGCGCGATATTGTTCTGCAGTTGCAATACCGGTCTGCAGTTGCAATACCGGTCGAAAAACCGACGAGGCGTTCAACCCGTATCGCTGCCCGGCGACCGATTCGAGCGCGGCCCGGCGCCTAGCAAGAGCTCGTAAGGTCTGACGCTTGTGGGCCGCTACTCGGGTGAATGCGACAAATGGTGGGCCGCTATGCTCGTACGCTGATGCGCTGAAAGAGCGCCCTTCACGGCGAACATATCATGTCACCTCGACGCACATCTTCTTCGCGACTTCGGTATCGTCTTTTTCTCGCGTCGCTGCTGACGTCGATAACGCTGCTGCAGGGTTGCGCAACGACGGCGGAGAACCTTGCCGTAGGGTTCGGTCTCGGCGCGGTTGGCACCGTGTCGGCGTTAGGCTGCCTGCTCGCCTGCGAGATGGCCAATCCGCACTGGTGAAAGGCTGCACGGCGCGCGACGAACCGCTAGTGTTCGAAGCTCGACATCGATGACTAACGAAAACGGAGCCCCTGTGGCACACCCGCCCTTCCACCTCTACACCGACGCCCAATTCGCAAGCCCCTACGCGATGTCCGTATTCGTGACGCTTCGCGAGAAGCGCTTGCCATTCGACCTTTCGACCGTCGATCTCGCGAACAAGGCGAATCACGCCACCGACTATGCGGCCCGCTCATTGACGCGGCGCGTGCCGACCCTGATACACGAAGACTTTGCGTTATCCGAGTCGTCGGCGATCACCGAGTACCTCGAAGAGACTTTCCCCGACACCCCGGTCTATCCGCGAGATCGGCGTCTGCGCGCGCGAGCGCGCCAGCTGCAGGCCTGGCTGCGCAGCGATCTGCTACCGGTTCGCCAGGAGCGTTCCACCGAAGTCATTTTCTACGGATCGCGCGGCGGCCCGCTTTCCGCCAGCGCACAAGAAGCGGCACAAAAGCTCTTCGCCGCCGCCGATGCATTGCTTCCGGCCAATTCGCCAAATCTGTTCGGCGAATGGTGCGTCGCCGATACGGACCTCGCATTGATGCTCAATCGCCTCGTGCTGAACGGCGATCCCGTTCCGCACAAGCTCAACGAGTACGCCACGCAACAATGGCAGCGCAGCAGCGTGCAGCAGTGGGTCCAACTGGAGCGTCCACCGCTATAAAATCGACCGGCGTGGCTACCACCATGCCGAAAAGCCGTCGATAGAAGTAACAAAGACCAGCAAAATAGCTGAATACGAAAGTCTTAAAAGATGCGCTAAAAGCGAAGCGAATATTACATTCGCGTTTTATCAGACCTTCGCTGCTCCGCCATGGCCCGATTCCGCGCCCGCTCCCTTTGCTGCCTCGCGCGTACGATGCTGACAACGATCAGCACGATCGCAAGCAATGTCAATTCGATCATTGCGGGAATTCGGATGGGATCATGAAACATGGCGGGCCTCCGTCACATGATTTCATCATAGTACGCCGGGCAGGTAAGCCTGAAGTATTGCGCCGCACCATTGCCAATCTTACCGTCGCCATTACACCGGCTTTTATCCGGCTGGCAAAAGCCTCGAGTGACAAATTGAAAACATTCTGTCACGCAAAAACTTACGGGATTCAGATAGCCGTCCCTAAACAGTTTATTTGCGCTAGAGTACGTGAGCGATCAGTTGGATCGTGAGCCGTCCCGACAATTCGAAGGCGTTATCTGTCACGCGTTTGCTTGCGTGTACGGAAGAAGCACCTGGACTCGTTGAAGACATCGCCCATGCCATATTTTCCTGTCGCCTACTGTGGTCCCGCGGCTGTCCCTGAAAGCTTGTGGCTGCGCTGGAATACGGATCCGCCATTGCTCGTCGCGCTCGCTGCGCTCGCATGGTTCGTGGCCAGCAACCGCTCGGCGAATGCACGGGCGGGATGGGGCGCCGTCGCATTGATGGCCCTCGTGTTCGTGTCGCCGCTCTGCGCGTTGTCCTCGGCATTGTTCTCCGCACGCGTCACTCATCACGTCATTCTGATCGCTGCAGTAGCTCCATTGCTCGCCCTCGCGTTTCCGCTGCCGCGCCTCGCGCATCCACCGCTCGTGCCGGTGGTCGCCGCTCATGCGGTGATCATCTGGCTGTGGCATGCGCCGGGGCCTTATGCGTGGGGACTCGCGACGGTACCTGGCTACTGGCTGATGCAGATTACCTTGCTTGGCAGTGCATGGCTCATGTGGCGCAGCATCTTCTCGCCGTCGCTGCCGACCGGCCCCGCGCTGATGGCGCTCGTCGCGACGATCGGCCATATGGGTTTGCTCGGCGCGTTGATCGTGTTCGCGCCGGTGCCGCTCTACGTCGCGCACTTCGCGACCACCGCCGCGTGGGGGCTCACCCCGCTCGCCGACCAGCAACTCGCCGGACTGTTGATGTGGGTACTGGCGATGATCCCTTATCTCGCGGCAGGACTTTCGCTCGTCTGGTCAAGCCTGCGCGTCAGAGAGCCCGCGCTGTGACGACCCTGCTGAAGTTCATTCACCTGGCCGCGATCGCCGTCTGGTCGGGCGGATTGATCGTGCTGCCGTATCTGTTCTGGCAGCGCCGCGGGCTCGCGGCGGGCGCCGAACTCGACCGGCTGCACCGCATCACGCGTCTCGTATTCGTGGAGTTGACCTCGCCCGCCGCTTTCGTCGCGATTGCGAGCGGCACCGTGCTGATTTTTCTGCAGGCCACCTTCGTCGAATGGTTCACCGCGAAGATGGTGTTCGTCGGCATCATGGCGATGCTGCATGTGCTGGCCGGCCTCGTACTGCACGATCTGTATCTGCCCGACGGCAGGTTCAGCCGTGCCTCGGCGATCGCGCTGACCACCGCTTATCTGATCGTGATCGTCGCGATCATCTGGATCGTGCTGGCCAAGCCTCACATCGACTCGAACCTGCTGGCCCCGCATCTGTTCGAGCCCGGTGGACTTGGCCGCTGGCTGCATCACTCCTTCGGCGAAACGAGAATTCCGACGCCATGATCGAACACGAGCTTGCCCCCATGCCAGCCGGCGAAGCCCGTCATCACCGAGCTGAGCGCCGACAGCACGAGCCCATGCGGCAGGATCTCATCGGGGTAGTAAAGGCGCACGCCCCAGTTCGCACCCGCGAGCGCGACGAGCGTCATCGCGGCGACCGCATGCGACCAGCTCGCTTCCTTCAGGCGGATACCGCGCACCAGCAGCAGCTCGGCGGTACCGACCACGCTCGCAGCCACGCCGCTCCAGAACGCGAAACCGGCGGCCCACAAGCCGGCGCGAATCCAGAACGGGTCGCCCGTCCACCAGTAGATTACGTCGACGCCCAACGTCGCGACGACGAACGCGATCGGGAAATGCACCATCATCACGTGAATCGGATGACCGACGAGCGCCACCACCGACCCCTTGTCGAGCCGCAACAGCTCGAGCATCACTTCGCTTCGCGTCTCGTTTCCAGCATTGCCTTTGTTTGCCATGGTGGTGTGCCCTCGCATCGAATGCCTGGTGGTGCAAACCATCATAGCTGCTTGCGCCTGGCCGTCCAAGCAGGATCGCTCGCCGCGTTGTCCGGCTGCACCGGACCGCTCTCGACGCTCGAGCCATCGGGTCCGGCCGCCGCATCGATCGCCGGGCTGTGGTGGGTGATGCTGGCGGGCGCCGCGATCCTGTTCGCGATGGTGCTCGTACTGTTTCTGATGACGGTCTTCCGGCCCGGCTGGGGCTCGCACGTGTCGCCCGCGCGCTGGATCGTGCTCGGCGGTCTCGTGCTGCCGGCAGTGATCCTGATCCCGTTGATCTGCTACGCGCTGTACGCGGGCGAGTTGCTGCTGCCGCTGCGCGCGCATGCGCCCGCGCGCATCGAGGCGATCGCGCAGCAATGGCGCTGGACCTTCCGCTATCCGGAACTCGGCAACGTCGAAACCGGGAACGTGCTGCATCTGCCCGCGGGCACGCCGGTCGACATCGCCGTGACCAGCATGGACGTCGTGCACGCATTCTGGATTCCGCGCTTCGCGGGCAAGATCGACGCGGTCCCTGGCCACCATAACCTGCTGCGTATCCAGGCCAATCAGCCCGGCGAGTACGCCGGACAATGCAACCAGTTTTGCGGCATCGGTCACGCGGGGATGCACTTCACCGTGATCGTCGATCGTCCGGAAGATTTTCCGGCTGCTGTCAAAAACGCCGCCGCCAACGGGGAGGTGAAAAAATGAGTGTGCCCGTCGAGCCGCCATCACAGGGCATCAACGCGCTGCGGCTGCATCGCCAGCTTGCCGCGATCTGGGCCACCGGGCCAGGCGTGCAGAAGCTCGCTGCGGTCAACCATACGGTCCTCGGCATGCGCATGATGATCACGTCGTTCGTGTTCTTCGCGATCGCCGGGATTCTCGGCATGCTCACGCGCGTGCAACTTGCGACGCCGCATGCGGCCTTCATGGATGTGGAGACCTATAACCAGGTCTTCACGATGCATGGATCGATGATGCTGTTCCTGTTCGCAATCCCGATGGTGGAGAGCCTCGCGGTCTATCTGACGCCGAAGTTTCTCGGCGCGCGCGACTTCGCGTTTCCGCGCCTGACCGCTTACGGCTACTGGTGCTATCTGTTCGGCGGCACGATTCTGACCGTGTCGCTGATTCTGCGCAGCGCACCCGACGGCGGCTGGTTCATGTACACGCCGCTCAGCTCCAACGTGTACACGCCCGGACTGAACGCCGACGTGTGGCTGCTCGGCATCACGTTCGTCGAGATTTCGGCGCTGTCGCTCGCGATGGAAATCGTCGTGTCGATCCTGAAGATGCGCGCGCCGGGCATGTCGCTGGATCGCATGCCGATCTTCGCGTGGTACATCCTCGTCACCGCGATGATGATGATCGTCGCGTTTCCGCCGCTGATTCTCGGCTCGATCCTGCTCGAGGTGGAGCGCGCGTTCAACCTGCCGTTCTTCGATCCGACGCGCGGCGGCGATCCGCTGCTGTGGCAGCATCTGTTCTGGCTGTTCGGCCACCCGGACGTGTACATCATCTTCCTGCCGATGGCCGGCGTGCTGTCGACGATGATCCCTGTGTTCGCGCGCCGCAGGCTCGTCGGCTATCGCACGATCGTCGTCGCGATCATCGCGCTCGCGTTCCTGAGCTTCGGCATCTGGGTGCACCACATGTTTACGGTGGGCATCCCACATCTGGCGCTCGCGTTCTTCTCGGCGGGCTCGGCGATCGTCGCGGTGCCCACCGCGATCCAGTTCTTCGCGTGGCTCGCCACGCTGTCGCACGGCCGCCCACGCTGGGACGTGCCGATGCTGTACATCTTCGGCTTCTTCTTCGTGTTCACGTGCGGCGGGCTGACCGGCGTGATGCTCGCGATCGTGCCGTTCGACTGGCAGGCGCACGACACCTACTTCGTCGTCGCGCACCTGCACTACGTGGTGGCCGGCGCGCTCGCGTTTCCGATGCTCGCGGCGTTCTATTACTGGTTGCCGCTGCTGACCGGGCGCACCGCCGTGCATAACCTTTCGGTGCCGGCGTTCTGGCTCGTGTTCATCGGCTTCAACATGACGTTCTTCATGATGCACCTGACCGGCCTGCTAGGCATGCCGCGGCGCGTCTTCACCTATAGCGGCGACGAAGGCTGGAACTGGCTCAATCTGCTGTCGTCGGTGGGCAGCTTCGTGATGACGATCGGCTTCGCGCTCGTCGTGATCGACATCGTCGTGCAATTGCGTTTCGGCCAACGCGTGCGACGTAACCCGTGGCAATCGACCACGCTCGAATGGGCGATGCCGATTCCGCCCGCGCCGTACGCATTCGCGTCGATCCCGCACATGGACGCCGAAACCGAAAAGGTGCCCCCGGGCCAGCTAGCGACCTCTCTGGCGCGCGGCGAGGGTTACCTCGGTTTCACGCGCAACGGCTGGCAGGAGACGCTAGGCGTGCATATGACGTCGGGCGAGCCCGAACAGCTGATCGTGCTGCCGAACTCGACCTATCTGCCGCTCGTCACCGCGGTCGTGACCGCCGCGGCGGTGCTCGCGATGCTGTTCAAGTTCTATCTGCTGTCGGTCGCATTCGCATTCGTGACGTTTGGCCTCTTCATCTACGCGGGCCAGAGCGCGGGGCACGCACGCGATTACGGCGCGCTGCCGGTCGGCCGAGGCGTCAGCGTGCCGCCGCATACCGAGGTCGCCGGTTCTCCGTCATGGCTTTCGATGATCTGCGCGCTGATCGCGAACAGCACGCTGTTCACCTCGCTGATCTTCGGCACGTTCTACCTGTGGATTGCCGCGCCGAACTGGCCGGCAGCCGTGACGCCGCATCCGAACCGCGGGCTCGCGCTCGTCGCGGCCGTCGCGCTCGCGGTGGCCGCAGCCGCCACGCGTGGCTCGTTGCGCGCGGCCGCCGCCGAGCGCAAACCGCACGGCACGATCGGGCTGAGCGCGATCGCGCTGATCGTCGCGCTCATCGCCTGCGTGATGCTGATCAACGGCGTGACACCGAATCCGCGCGAGCATGCGCTCGGCGCGACGGCCGCGGCGCTGCTCGCCTACATCGCAGTTCACGCGGGCGTCGGGTTGTTGTTCCTCATCAGCAACGTGCTGCGGGTCGGCGCGGGCTTCGTTTCCGCGCGACGCCTGACCGATCTGCGCCTCACCCGCCTGTGGGTCGATTACACGCTGGCGACGGGCATCATCGCGCTTGGACTCGTGCTCGCGCTGCCGAGCCTCGTCGCCGTGCTGGGAGCCAGACCATGAATGCGCGTCCGCTTTCGCCGCGGCGGCTGTGGTGGCTCGCCGTCGGCTTCACGATCTGGTGTCTCGCGTTCGTGATCTTGTATGCGCTGCACGCGATCGGCTGCGCGTTCGCGTGGCCCACCGGCCCGCTGCGCGCGAGTCTCGCGATCATTCTGCTGCTGCATCTGATCGCGATCGGCTGGCTATGGCGCTATCGCGCCGCGACCCGCGACCCTGGTCCCGAACGCATCAGCTCGTTCATGCATACCGTCGTCGTCTGGACCCTGATCGCGGCGCTGGTCGCGACCGTGATCACGTTCGGGCCCGCGCTGCTGCTCACCACCTGCGTCTGAACGCGGACTGAGCGCGAGCGGGACCGCCGCACCCGGCATGGAGAAGCACCGATGCAGTCTCGAGATCTCGTGCGCAAGGCCGTCTGGTCGGTCATCTATCTACTGTTCATTCTCGCGCCGCTGTTTGCGCTGCTGACCGGCACGCTCCCGCCCGCGCGCAACTTCGGCACCGAGTTCTCGGTGGCGCTCGGCTATTCCGGACTCGCGATGATGGGCCTGCAATTCGGCCTCACCGCGCGCTTTCGTCACGTGACCGAGCCGTGGGGCGAGGACGTTATCTATCATTTCCATCGACGCGTGTCGCTGCTCGCGGTCAGCCTGGTCGTCGTGCATCCGCTGATCCTGTTCGCGATCCGCTCCGACAAGGTCGCGATGCCCGACTCGCTGCTCGAAGTCCCGTGGGGTGCGTGGTTCGCGTTCCTGTCGATCGGCTCGGTGATCGTGCTGGTGATCACCGCGCTATGGCGCAAGCAATTGAAGATTCGTTACGAGCTGTGGCATCTGTCGCATATCGGGCTCGCGCTCGTCGCGATCTTCGGCGGCGTGCTGCATATGATCGGCTGGGGCTTCTATCTGACCGATCCGTTCAAGCGCACGCTGTGGATCTGCATGACAGTATCCTGGGTAGCGCTGCTGCTGTACGTGCGTCTGTTCAAGCCGCTCTTCATGATCAGGCGTCCGTACCGGATCGCGGAAGTGCGCGCCGAACGCGGCGACACGACGACGCTCGTGATGCAGCCCGACGGCCACGCTGGCTTTCGCTTCAAGCCCGGCCAGTTCGGCTGGCTCAACGTGTGGGGCAGCCCGTTCAGGATCACCGGACACCCCTTTTCGTTCTCGTCGAGCGCCGAGGCCGCGAACGGCCGCGTCGAAATGACGATCCGCAATCTCGGCGATTTCACGAGCCAGGTGAAGACGATCGAAACAGGTCGGCGTGTGTATCTGGACGGACCGTATGGCGCGTTCACGATCGGGCATCCGACCGACATGCACGTGCTGATCGCGGGCGGTATCGGCATCACGCCGATGATGAGCATGATCCGCTCGCTCGCCGATCGCGGCGACCAACGTCCGCTCGTGCTACTGTACAGCGGCAAGACCTGGGACTCGCTGACTTTCCGCGAGGAGCTCGATGCGCTGAAAGCGCGGCTCGATCTGCGCATCGTCTATGCGCTGTCGGACCCGCCCGAAGGCTGGAGCGGGGAAGTCGGGCGCATCGATGCCGCGATGTTCCGGCGACATCTCCCGCCCGAGTTCGCCGATCACGAGTATTTCATCTGCGGCCCGGACTCCATGATGGATGCGATCGAAACGGCGCTCGGCGAAATGAAGGTGCCGCGCATCCGCTACCATTCCGAACGCTACAGTTTCGTCTAGGAGACTTGCGATGCGCCGACTGTTGGCCAACCGTCTCGTCATTGCCACCGGCGTGATCGTCGTGGCGTTGTCGCTTCTATTCGCGTATCTGCGGGTCGGTTCGCTGCATTAGGGCCCGGTTACGCCAATGACGGGCTCGCGGCGCGCTTTTCCTCATGCTCGAAGGTTGAATCGATATGCCCTACTTTTTTGGAATTGGTCTTCACGTTTTCATCGCGATTTTTTTCGCCGTCCACGCGTTGCGCAATAACCAGGGCATCTACTGGCTATTCATTCTGTTTGCTTTCCCGCTGCTCGGCAGCGTCGTGTACTTGTTCGCGATCTATCTGCCGAGTCTGCGCCACTCGCGCGGCGCGCGGGTGGCCACGCAGGCGATCACGCAATTTGTCGATCCGAATCGCGCGCTGCGTGAAGCGCGCGCCGAATTCGACCGCGCGCCGACCGTGCAACATCGGATGCGGCTCGGCGAGGCCTTGCTCGCGGCCGGCAATCCGCGCGAAGCGCTCGAACATTTCCAGGCCGCGGCGAACGGCCCATTCGCGAACGATCCCGCGCTGCTGCTCGGTCTCGCGCGCTCGCAGTTCGCACTCGGCGACTACCCGGCCGCCGATGCGACGTTGGCGAACCTGTTCTCGGTCAATCCGCGGGCACGCAACCAGGGCGAGGCGGCGCTGCTGTACGCGCGCACGCTGGCCGCGCTGAATGCGCCGGGCGCACGCGCGGCATTCGAACAGGCGCTGACCTGCGCGAGCGACGTCGCGCCGCGCTGCCTGTTCGCCGACTGGCTCGCCGCGCAACCCGAAGACGCGGACCGCCGCCGCGCCGGCGCGCTCTATGCCGAAATCGTGCAGGATGCCAAACATTGGCCACGTCACGCGCGCGAGCATAATCGCGAGTGGCTGCAGCGGGCGCAGGCCGCAATGTCGGCGGGTGCGGCTCGAACCTGAGCATGCTGAGGAGAACATCGATGCGACGTGCGATCCGGTTTCCTGCTTCGGCGCTGTGCGCCGCGATTGCCGCGATTGCATTCGGTGCCGGTGGCACTTCGACTTCCGCGCAGGCCGCTGGCATGGAGAAACCGTTCGAATGGCCCGCGTCGTTCGTCGTGCTCGGCGATGGCTATCCGCACTCGGGCGATGCATGCCGGCGGCTCGGCGAGTCGGCCGCAACCGTGAACTATCTCGACCATATGGCCATGCTGGTCGGCTGTCCAGGCTCGCGCGACAGCGCCACCGTGCGCGCGATCGTCGGGCATCCGCGGCATGGGCGCGTGGTTGGCGAAGCGGATGGCGTGACGCTGATTTCGATTTCGACTGAAAGCGCTCAGGCCGGCTCGCAGAGCGGCCACGGGCCCGTGAAGGAATCGCCGATCAGCGCGAGCGGCACGTTGCCGTGCGAGCGCGGCAACGGACAGACCAAAACGATGTGCAAGTTCGGCGTAGTGCATCACGGCGATCGATCGACTACGGTCGTGGTCTACTGGCCCGATGGCGCCACGCGGGCGATTTTCTTTGGCGTCGACGGTCGCGTGTTGGGTACGGCCGCGTCCGCGAGCGATCGGCCGATGCCCGGCGACACGCTGACGCGCAAGCATGCCGGCATCAATCTGATTTCAGTTGGCAATGAGCGCTACGAAGTCGAGGACACGGTTCTGTCCGGCGGTTGAATTGCATTGAAGCACATCGGCGCAAGCCATCCGCGGTCGAACGCCTGATTCGACGCGCGTCACGTTCACTTCTATCCCCTTCGCTTCACACCCTCGCGCAGACCAGCATGCAGCATGTCGCGCTGGACAAAATATTAGTAATAATCCCACCAAGACGCTAGCTTATGCGGAATGCGTATGCCGCACGTAGCTGGGATTCTTTCATTTTCATCCAACTCGCATGGGGATTACCCCATGCCGTCAAATCAATATTATTGACTAATATTATTACCTGCCGGAAGTTCGGCGCCGGCCTGCCGGCTGTCTCGATTCTTTATCCAGATCAACTAAGTGTTTTTAACCGATCAGCGGTTCAACAGGAGGGGTCATGATGTCCAGAAGAATGGGGTTAGTGGCGGTCTGGCTGGCGATGGCCGTCGGACTCGCCGCGTGCAATGGCGACAATAGCGGCGCGTCGACATCGCCGGTGGCGAATGCGGCCACCTCGAGCGCGGCGCCGATCAGCAATGCATCGCAATCGAATTCGAATGCATCGGCGGACAACAAGGCGACGACGGCTATCCCACTGCCCTGCGACGCCGCCGCCACGGCCAACACGCCCTGCTCCGCCGCGCACAGCGTGACCCGACTGCTGACGAAGAACTACACGGGCCCGCTGTTCCAGATTCAACGCGCGTCGGACAACACGACGCTCGACGTCTATCCGTACACCAACAGCACGCTGAAAGGCGGCGACCGCTCGCTGGTCGGCTCGGCGAATGTGCAGAACACGCAATCCTTCTGTAACAACACGACCTGCTCGGTCACCTACATCTACGATCAGATCGATCTGGTTGCGCCGCTGAAAAACGGCGCGTTCGGCAATGTCCCCGCGACGCTGACGCTGAACCAGGACGGCACGGAATCGCTCACCGTACAGAACGGCAGCAAAACGACCACCGTGCCGGTCCTCAACGGCTTCGCGACCATCACGCTGCCCGGCACCTCCGGCGCCTTGACCGTGCAGTTGGCGCAACCGCCGACCGCCTTGACCGAGCAGGCGCCGACGCAGCAACTGACGATCGGCAACGACTTGCCCGCGCTTCCCGGCACGCCGGCCAAGCTCGCGTTCGTTGCGACGAACGGCGTACAGATTCCGGCTCTCGGCACGCTGGCAGGCCAGGCCTATCGCAAACGTTTCGGCACGGTGAACCAGTCGATTGGCGATAGCGAAATCGCCGAGTACATGGTGGCTGGCGCCCACTACAGCCAGTCGTCGACCTGCTGCGGCACCTACGGCAACATGGAGAACAGCGCGAATCCGAGCACCTATTCTCACGGCGAAGTGGAAGGAGAAATGTTCGCACTCGCGTTTTCGAACGGCAACGCAGCAGTATTCGGCTATTGCGACGGCAACTCGATCCAGCCGTCGAACGTCAAGGACCCGGTGTGCAATGCGCTCGATACCAACTGGCCGGGCGTCGATGCCGAAGCCGGCGTCTATCTGTATGGTCCGCAGCAGCCGGCGAAGGAGAAGTTCGTGACGGTGCTGTCGAAGTACTCGCCGGTCACCGCGTCGAATCTGTTCGCGGTCAAAGGCGGCTCCGCTTCGCAAAGCGTGTTGACGTCGCTGTACGATCAGGCGCCACCTGAAGCACTGATCTTCGGCAACGATGCCGGTCACGCATTCAATGGCCAATGGCAAGGCGGTCTGTCGCTCGGCGAAGGCGGCGACGGCAGCGCCGCGCCGATCCAGTTCTTCGAAGGCGCGATCATCACGAAGGCGACGTCCGATACGACCGACAACGCGATCCAGTCGAGCATCGCGAGCTTCTACGGGCCGCCCACCAACGCGGCCGCGTCGGCTTGCTATGCGAACAACCTGATCAACTCGCCACTCAGTCTCGCGACGCCGGATGCATGGTTCCAGTCGAACGGCGGCACCGCCGTGCCCGCCACCGACATCTCCGGCGTAAATCGCGGCGCCGCGACGGTCACGAGCACGAACGGTTCGGCCGTGTCGAACATTCACGAAGTGATCCGTGTGCAGGGCGGACAGTCGTACACGTTCACCGACTACGTGCTCGCCACCACCAATGCAACGGTGTTCCCCGGCGGCTCGATCCAAACCGACGACCCGAGCGGCACCGAGTTCGGCTGGGTGCTGAACACGAACACCGGCGCGATCGTGCGCGGCACGTGGGGCGCGGGGCAAGCGACGGCGCTGAGCGCGGTGAAATCCGGCAACTGGTGGAAAGTGACGATGACGCTGACGGCACCGGCGGGATCGAACAACGCGCAGGTATTCATCGATCCGCCGACGTCGAGCAGCGCAGGCGTGCGCTCGCAGCAGGCCGCGTATCTGAGCGCGACGCACTACTGCCCGAGCCTCGCGATCCTGAGCGGCGCGAAGTCGTAAGCACGGTCAGCGCGGCGCAGTTATCGATGATTCGTTGACGCGTCGCGCAATCGAAGGCACACTCGCTCGCTATGCAAGCCCTCACGTACCACCCGACTGCAAAGCATCATCATGCGCATGCCCGCGTGGGACTGCCTGTGGGGACTCGCATACGCATACGCCGCTAGACATCATTCGCAGCGACATGCGCCAGAAAGCCCCGCCGGCAACGACGGGGCTTTTTGTTTTCCACGACCTTTTGCGCTCATCGAACGAAGGATTGCCGCCATGACACAGGAAGCACAGACGCCTGCCGTATCGAAGACCTTTGCGACGCCCATCGATCTATACCGCGTCCTTGCACGCTTATGGGCCGGCGATACGTCGAGCCCCACGCACGCGTGGTCGTCGACGAATCCCGCGCAGAATCATTGCAGCGTTACGTCTCTGATCATGCAGGACTATTTCGGTGGCGAGATTCTGACGACGCGTACCTCGGGGGGCACGCACTTCTACAACCTGATCGACGGCAGCAGATGGGATCTGACGGTCAGTCAGTTTGCCGAGCCGATTCCATTCGACGATACGCGTTCGAATCGTGAGGCAGCGTTCGCGGATACGTCGCGGGAGAAATACGAACTGCTGAAGTCGAGGCTCGCGCAAAGCCAGCTGAAATAAACGCTCAATCAAACACGCGTGGCCGAACTGCATCGATACGCGGTTGGCCACGCCATTTCACTTCAAACAATCACTTCCTGCTTCCCCGGAATGCCTTGCCCGCGCAACGAACACCCGCGCGTTTCAGGCACGTAGATCAACGCAATCGCCCCGACGACGCACGCGGCCATCATGTAATAAGCGGGCACCAGCGCGTTGCCCGTATGCGCGACCAGCCATTCGTTCGCCATCGGCGCCGTGCCGCCGAAAATCGACGTCGACAGGTTATACGCAATCGCCATCCCCGCGTAACGGACCTGGGTCGGAAACATCGCGGGGAACATCGCCGAGATGCTGGCCAGTTGCGGCACGTACAACAGCCCGAGCACCGCAAAGCCGATGAACGCGCCCGCCACGCCGAGCTTCATCAGCAGGAACATCGGAATCGCCGCGACGAACAGGCCAATCAGCGAAAACCACCAGACGTTCTTGCGTCCCACGCGATCCGAGAACGTTCCCGCAAACGGCAGAAACACCATCATCGCGAGCATGCCGATCAGCGGCACGAGCAGGGACATGTTGTCGCTCATGCCGAGCTGCTTCTGCATGAACGTCGGCATATAGGCGAGCAGCACGTAGTTGACGACATTCAAAGCAACCACGAGTCCGCCGAGCTGAATCAGCGGTTTCCAATAATCGCGCAGCAATGCCTTCAGCGTGACGCAGCTATGCTGCTCCTTGTGCATCGATTCTTCGAGTTCGCGAAAGACCGGCGTGTCTTCGAGCTTCGAGCGCAGATAGAAACCGATCAGGCCGAGCGGCGCCGCGATCAGAAACGGCAAACGCCATCCCCACGCATGCATCGCCGTGTTGCCGAGCACGACTGAGCAACCGAGCATCAGAAACGCGCCGAGCGAGAAACCCGACAGCGTCGCGAATTCGAGGAAGCTGCCACAAAAGCCGCGCTTCTTGTCCGGCGCATATTCGGCCATGAAAGTCGCCGCGCCGCCATATTCGCCGCCCGTCGAAAAGCCCTGGATCATCCGCAGAACGACGAGGATAGCCGGCGCCCACCAGCCGATGCTCGCGTAAGTCGGCACGAGTCCGACCAGCAGCGTTGCGACCGACATCAGGATGATCGTCAACGCGAGTACGTGCTTGCGGCCGAGGCGATCGCCGAGCGGCCCCCAGAACAGGCCGCCAAGCGGACGCACGAGAAACGAAATGGCGAACGTCGCGAGCGCGAACAACGTGGCCTGCGCGGTGCTGCCGGGAAACAACGCGGCCGAAATATAGCTCAGGCCATAGGCGTAAATACCGTAGTCGAACCACTCGGTCGCGTTTCCGAGTGCCGACGCCGCGATTGCGCGCCGCAGCAAGCTGCGCGCCTGCGGTTGCGCGCTCTGCGCGGTCCATGAATGTGCGTAGTGCATGTCTTCTCCTGGGATGTTTCTATGCGACACAGGCAACGTCGCCCGAATCCACGATACCGGCGACCCGCGCCTGCAACGATGTTCTAGGACGATGCAGGCATCGGGGTTTTCCATAAAGCCTGAAACGGATGCGGTAATCCGTACGCGTGCGTCGGCGACGCGTCGCGCTCGTTCGGGAAAAACAACATAATCGGCGTCGCGCAGGCTCTCAGCGCATCAGCAACGGCAGCGTCATCAAACGACCCTGCTGTGGCCTCGCCTCGTTCTCGCCGCAAAGGCGCAAACACATCCACGCGGTCGCGAGGTTGCTGCTCACTACCGGCTTGCCGATGGCGGCTTCGATTCGCGCGATGATCTGCGCGGCTCTCACCGCAGTGCACGAAATAAACAGCGCATCGGAATCGGGCGCTGTCGCATCGCGCGCGAAGGTGACGATATCGTCGTGCGAAATCCGTGCCATCTCCCGGTCGTCGGTCAGACCCAGGCATGAGAAGCGGTCGATCGCAAAGTCTTGCGCGGCAAAGTACTCGAACATCGGCCGACTGGTTTCGGCGGTGTACGGCGTCAGCACGCTGATACGCCGCGCGTTCAGCGTGCTCAGCGCAGTGACCGCGGCAGCGGTCGGGGTGACGACTTTGGCCGATGGCTTCGCCGCATGAATAGCGCGCTCGATCTGCGCATCGCCGATCATCACGGATGCCGACGTGCACGAATACATCACGACGTCGAGCGTTTCGTCGGGCAGGATCAGCGCCGCACCCGCGCTCAGCGATGGTTGCATCGCGCGCAGATTGTCGGGCGTCACCGGGTTCGCATACGGCACGCGATTCACATAGATCCCGATACGCTCATTTGCGACGAGTGCCGCGAAGTCCGGCTCGGTCGTGTGATCGGTTGCGAGAATCACGAGGCCGATACGTTTGTCGAAAGCGCGTTCGATCAGATGCGGCGCGCGCTCGAACTGTCGAATAGTTATTTGCATCGTTCAATGCCCCGGAGCCGGAAAACGCTTTTCAAGGAGTCGCACACCGGCCACCGCGATCAGGCTGATGATCAGGAACAGCACGCCGACGAGCGTCATCGGCTCCAGATAGCGGTAATCCGTATTCGCGATGATCTTTGCCTGATTCATCAATTCGAGGACCGTGATCGCCGACAGTAACGGCGTCTCCTTGAACATGGAGATCAGATAATTGGCGAGCGCGGGCACCATCGGCGGCACCGCTTCGGGCAGGATCACGTGCTGCCACGTTTGCGCGGGACTCAGGTTGCAGGCCTTTGCAGCTTCCCATTGCCCGCGCGGAATGTTTTCGATGCCGGCGCGATAAACCTCGGCCGCATATGTCGCGTAATGCACGCCGATTGCGAGCACACCGGCCGCGAGCGCCGGCATCCGTATGCCGATGTCGGGCAGGACATAGAACACGAAGTACAACTGCACGAGCAGCGGCGTGCCGCGAATAAAACTCGCGATCGCCGACGTGCCGCGCGACACCGCGCGATTCGGCGCCAGCCGCAAAATGGCAATCGCCATGCCGACCACGGCCGCCACCACCGCGCCGAGGAAAGTGGCGAGCACGGTGATCTCCAACCCTTGCAGCAGGGTCGGCAGAATCTCGCGCACGAAGCTCCAGTCCCATTCCATTCGTCTATCTCCTGATGCGGTCGAGACCAAAACTCATCCGGCTTTCCAGCTTGCGCATGCCGAACGAGATCAGACAGGCCATGGCGAAGTACAGCGCGAGAATCGTCGCGAACGGGATCAACGTGTTGCCGGTTTGCGAGCGCACCACCTGCGCCTGGAACGTCATGTCGCCGAGCGAGATCAGCGACACGACGGCCGTGCCCTTCAGCAGCTCGATCGCGTTGTTGCCGAACGTGGGCAGCATCAGCGGCAAGGCCTGCGGCAAGATCACGTGCCGCATGCGCTGATAGCGGGAAAGATTCAACGCGATGCAGGCGCTGCGCTGCTCGTGGCCGATCGCGGCGACCGCGCCGCGCACCACTTCAGCGCCGTACGCGCCGACGTTCAAACCGAGCGCGAGGACGCCGGCCTGCAGCGGTGTCAATGTCAGGCCGGCCATCGGCAACACGAAATACGCCCAGAACAGCTGCACGAATATCGAGGTGCCGCGAAAGAACTCGATATACGACGTGGCCAATGCGCGCACCACGAAGAACCGCGACAGGCGCCCGAGTCCAGCGACGAATGCCATCACGAGCGCGAGGACCGCGCCCATCAGCGTCAGTTCGACGGTTGTCTGCGCTCCCTGCAGAATCAGCTGCAAATAGCCGGACCAGTGGTTCATCGACGCACCTCGCGCACAATGTGTCATGGGCCATGCGCGCTATCGCGTTGCGCGCATGGCGTCTTACCGCGGACTCAGTTCTTCGCCGCGCACAGTTTCTCGCGGCTCGTCGACATTGCCGCCTTCGCCGAGAAGCCATAGGGCTCGACGATCTTCGCGAACTCGCCGGACTCCTTCATCTTCTTCAGCTCGACGTCGAATGCATCGCGCAGCGCGGTGTCCTGCTTGCGGAACGCGACGCCGTCGCATTGAACCGGCGTGTTCTGCACCGGCGCGATCGATTCGAGGTTCGGGTCTTTCGCCTTTGAGAGCAGATCGGTGATCGACAGCAGCGGCAACGCGAATACGTCGATGCGGCCGTCCTGCAGCATCTTCAGACCGCTTTGCCCGTCCGGCACGATGATCACGCGATCGGTCGGAATGTTCGCCGCGGTCGCGAGCTTCTGCTCGGTCGTGCCGCCTTCCACACCGATCACCGCTTTCGGATCTTTCGCGATTTCCTCGTAGGTCTTGATGCTCTTCGTGTTGCCTTTCTTGACGGCGAACGCTTCGACCGCGCACAGCACCGGCTGCGAATAAGCGACGGCCGCGCAACGCTGCGGGGTCATGAACAGCCCCGCCGCGATCGCGTCATGCCGTCCGGCCGCCAGGCCCGGAATCATCGCGCCGTACTCGGAGACCGACGCGACGACGTCGTTGACACCGAGCTTCTTGAACACCGCACGCGCGACGTCCGGCGCCGCGCCCGTCACCTTGCCGTCGGCGCCGACCGCGGTGAACGGCGGCTCGTTCGCGATCGCGATGCGCGCGAAACCTTGCTGACGCAGTTGCGTGAGCTTGTCGTCGGCGGCATAAGCGAGGCTCGCGAGCGTCAACAGCGACAGCCCTCCCGCAATCAGAATCCCCTTTAGCTTCATGATTTTTGGCTCCTAAGGCGTAGTGGTATGGCGTAGTAGTGAGTGATGTGCAGCGTGGGAAAAACAATATGTTCCGGCTCAGCTCAGATTCGATGCCCCGCGGCGAGAATCTTGCGCAGGAAGCTCTGGGTCCGCTCGTGCGTCGGATGCGTGAAGATGTCTTCGGGCTTGCCTTCCTCGACGATCCTGCCGCGGTCGAAGAACAGCACGCGGTCGGCGAAGTCGTGCGCGAAGCCCATTTCGTGCGTGACGAGCAGCATCGTCATATCGGTCTCACGCGCGAGCCGCTGCATCACGTTCAGGACTTCCTCGACGAGTTCAGGGTCGAGCGCGGACGTCACTTCGTCGAACAGCATGATCCGCGGTGCGAGCGCGAGCGCCCGCGCGATCGCCACGCGCTGCTTCTGACCGCCCGACAGTTGCGCGGGACGGCTCTTCGCCTTATCGGCCATGCCGACCATGTCGAGCAGTTCGAGCGCGCGCCTCTCCGCCGACTCACGGCTCTCGCCCTTCGTCAGCATTGGCGCGAGCGTCACGTTGTCGAGCACGCTCTTGTGCGGAAACAGATTGAAGTGCTGAAAGACCATGCCAATCTTCTCGCGCATCTTCTGCAGATGCCGTTCGTTCGCGGGCACCATCTGGCCGCCGCGCGGCATATGGAACAACTGTTCGCCGTCCACTTCGATATGGCCGCCGTCGATCGTTTCCAGCGTCATCAGGATGCGCAGGATCGTGGTTTTTCCTGATCCCGACGGACCGATCAGCGCGAGCTTCTCGCCGGGCATCACGTCGAGCGACAGTTCGTCGAGCACGGTCAGCGCGCCATATCGTTTCGTGATCCGGTCGAGCCGGATCAATGGCTTGCTCGCCGGGCTTTCGTCTTGGCGCGCCGGTGTGCTTGCGGAGGCGACCGCGCGCTCCTCGGAGGAAAGACTTGCCGGGGCGATGCCTGAAGCGCTCAACAGATCGGTAACTCGCGCAGTGTTCATATCGATTCGTTCCCGTTCGCCGTACGTGTAGTGCGAACCAGAATACGCAGCCATATTTGCGAACCAGATTGCTCTAGAACAATTCTTTTCTACACGCGGGCAAGGGCGGTGCAGCGTGCACTGCAACAAACATGCAGCGTCCGTCGATAACGTCTCGAACATTGAACTAGCACATTCAGCGGCGTTTTTTCGCGGCATTAGACTGCAGCGAGAAATACCCGTGGCGCCGCATTCTCGTGCACCGCGCGCCACTTCCCGCAACGACGTCACGCTCAGAGAGAGGGGAAGATGTCAAATACGACGCTACACGAATCGCGAATTGAGGCGCCCGTCGTGCGCCTGCCGTTCGAACGCGACGAATACGCCGCGCGTCTCGCGAAAACGCGCAAGGCCATGCAGGCGGCCGGCATCGAATTATTGATCGTGTCGGACCCGACCAATATGGCCTGGCTCACCGGCTACGACGGCTGGTCGTTTTACGTGCATCAGTGCGTGCTGCTCGCGCTGGATGGCGAGCCGGTCTGGTTCGGCCGCGGTCAGGACGCGAACGGTGCCAAGCGCACCGTCTTCATGCAGCACGATCAGATCGTCGGCTATCCGGATCACTACGTGCAATCCACCGCGCGTCATCCGATGGACTACCTCGCGCGCGACGTGATCGCGGCGCGCGGCTGGGCCAACGCGAAGATCGGCGTCGAAATGGACAACTACTATTTCAGCGCCGCCGCTTATCGCTCGCTCGTCGCGCATTTGCCCGATGCGAAGTGGCAGGACGCAACCGGCCTCGTCAACTGGCAACGCGCGATCAAATCGCCGCGCGAGATCGAGTACATGCGCGTGGCCGCGCGCATCGTCGAGAAGATGCATGCGCATATCGTCGAGCGAATCGAGCCGGGCATGCGCAAGAATGACCTCGTCGCGGAGATCTACTCGGCAGGCATTACCGGCATCGACGGTTATGGCGGCGACTATCCGGCGATCGTGCCGCTGCTGCCGACCGGCGCCGACGCGGCCGCCCCGCATTTGACCTGGGACGACACGCCGTTCGCGAAGGACGCCGGCACGTTCTTCGAAATTGCCGGCTGCTTCAAGCGTTATCACTGCCCGCAGTCGCGCACCGTCTACCTCGGCAAGCCGCCGAAGCATTTCATCGAAGGCGAACGCGCGGTGGTCGAAGGGATCGAGGCCGGGCTCGCCGCGGCGAAACCCGGCAATACCTGCGAGGACATCGCCAATGCGTTTTTCGCGGTGCTGCATAAATACGGCATCGAGAAGAACAGCCGCTGCGGCTATCCGATCGGCGCGAGCTATCCGCCGGACTGGGGCGAGCGCACGATGAGCCTGCGCCCTGGGGACAAGACGGTCCTCGAACCCGGCATGACGTTTCATTTCATGCCGGGTCTGTGGCTCGACGAATGGGGCCTCGAAATCACCGAGAGCATTCTGATTACGCGGACCGGCGTCGAGACCTTTTGCAGGACGCCACGCAAGCTGTTCGTCAAACCGTGATTGCGCGGGCGTCGTGCCCGCGTGAACTCGCTAAGCACGACGCCCGTTTCAACGAAAGGGGAAACATGCTTCCGAAAACGATGAAGGCCGTCGTGCTGACCGCGCACGGTGGCCTCGACAAACTGGTCTATCGCGACGACGTGCCGGTGCCCTTGTGCGCGGCTGGCGAGGTACTGATCGACGTCACCGCATGCGGTCTCAACAATACCGACGTGTGGGTCCGCCAGGGCGCCTACGGCACCGACGACGATCCGCAAGCGGTGTCGACGTGGCGACGCGGCCGCTCGACGCTGACTTTTCCGCGCATTCAGGGCGCGGATATCGTCGGACGCGTGGTCGCGGTGGGTCGCGGCGTCAGCGACGCGCGTATCGGCGAGCGCGTGATCGTCGACGCGTCGGTCTACAACCGCGACGACGACAGCCTCGCCGATATCGACTACATCGGCCACGGCCGCGACGGCGGCTACGCCGAATACACGGCCGTGCCCGCGGAAAACGCGCATCGGGTCGACTGCACCTATTCCGACGCCGAACTCGCCACGTTCTGGTGCGCTTATCACACCGGCGAGCAGATGATCGAACGCGCGGCCGTCAAGCACGGCGAAACGGTGCTGATTACCGGCGCGTCCGGCGGCGTCGGCTCGGCCATCATCCAGCTATGCCGCGCGCGCGGCGCGATTCCGTATGCGGTGGTCAGCAAGGGCAAGGAAGAAGCCGTGCTAGCGCTCGGTGCGCAAGGGGTGATGCTGCGCGATAGCAGCGATTTCGTCGCGGACGTCGAACGGATGACCGAAGGCCGGCCCGTCGATGTGGTTGCGGATCTGGTTGGCGGGGCGCTGTTCGGCAAGCTGTTGAACGTGTTGCGGCCTGAGGGACGATATACGACCGCGGGCGCGATCGCGGGACCGGTCGTGCAGCTCGATCTGCGCACGATGTATCTGAAGCAGTTGCAGTTGAATGGATCGTCGCAGGGCACGCGTGGCGCGTTCAAACGCGTGCTCGACTATATTCAGAACGGGGCGATCCGGCCGGTTCTGGCGGCGACTTATCCGCTGTCGAAGTTTCATGATGCGCAGACGCGGTTTATGGAGAAGCGCTTTGTGGGGAATATCGTTGTGATTCCGGATCGGCATTATGGCGACTCGGTCGCACGCTAACGCTCGAAGCAGGCACACTGCGAGCCCGCCCTTCAAGGCGGGCTTTTTTTCGCGCCTAGCAATCGTTAATTGGTGTCAATTTACATTTTTATTTGCCTTGAATCGCTGTCCGGTCCTCCATCATTGGGGGCAGCGTAGCGAAGGCGCCGCTCAGACAAGGTGCGCCTTTCCCGAAAATTAAACTGCTTTCAATCAAGGAGGATTTACTCAGCATGGGCATTCCCGCACATATGTGGCTAAAGGATGATGGCGGTGCAGATATCAAGGGTTCGTCAATCGTTCAGGATCGGGAAGGAAGTATTGAACTCATCAGTTTCGGTCACGGCGTTAGCCTGCCGGTTGATAACGCCAACGGGAGAATTACCGGCGCACGCATACGTGGCGATCATGAAGCTATGGCGGCACTATCGACGAACAAGGCGCACAGTGAGAGATAACGAATGACAGTCATCGAGGTCATCACGTATGGCAACTCTTGTCCGTAGAATATTCAAGGTCGCGCTGTTCATCGGGGTTTTTTATATCAGCTCGTTATATCCCACTATCCAATGAGTGGACAGAAGGTGAAGCGCATGCATGGTGGCGTGTTTCGGATTGGCTCGGTATTCGCGATCCCGAGGATTTGTATTTCGTAGTGTGGATGACTATTGAATTGATCGTGGCAGCGCTTGCCTACGTGACGATCATCAAGCTATGGCGGTACTACCGCACGAAGCAAATAAAAACCCCGACCGCATGACATGACAGCGGCCGGGGTTCTCTTTCACCTCACTTGATCAAAGCGAAGCGGCCGGCGTAAACACCTGCGACGCCACCTCATCCACCGCCTCGCGCGTCAGCTTCACGATCTCATCCACGTCGCCGCGCGACGTCACCAGCGGCGGCGCAAAGCCGAGAATGTCGCCGTGCGGCATCGCCCGCGCGATCAGTCCGCGTTGCATCGCGGCAGCCGACACACGCGGCCCGACCTTCAGCGCCGCATCGAACGGCGTGCGGACATCCTTGTCGGCCATGAACTCCAGCGCGGCCAGCATGCCCACGCCGCGCACTTCGCCGACGAGCGGATGCGAGTCGAACGCCGCATGCAATTGCTCCAGCAGATAAGCGCCGGTTTGCGCCGCATTCTGCATGAGGTTCTCGCGTTCGAGAATCTCGAGGTTGGCGAGCGCCGCCGCCGCGCAGATCGGATGGCCCGAATAGGTCCAGCCATGCCCCAACGCACCCGATTCCTGCGATGCCTTATCGATCACGTCCCATACGCCTTCGCTGACGATCACGCCGGACAGCGGCGCGTAAGCACTCGTCAAACCCTTCGCGACAGTGATCAGATCGGGTTGAATGCCGTAGTGCTGCGCACCCATCTTCGAGCCTAGCCGGCCGAAACCGCACACCACTTCGTCGCAGATCAACAGGATGTCGTGCTTCTTCAGCACCTGCTGGATCGCGGGCCAGTAACCGGCTGGCGGCGGTACGATGCCGCCCGTGCCCATCACCGGTTCGCCGATGAAGGCCGCGATCGTATCGGCGCCTTCGCGCGCGATCAGTTTTTCGAGTTCGTCGACGCAGTACGCGACGAACTGCGTTTCATTCATACCGGCCGGCGCGCGACGATACCAGTGCGGACACACGGTATGCTTGACGCGCTCGATCGGCAGGTCGAAGAACTGGTGGAAGCTCGGCAATCCCGTGAGACTGCCGGTGACGATGCCCGAGCCGTGATAGCCGCGCTCGCGCGAGATGATCTTCTTCTTGTTCGGGCGGCCCTTCACATTGTTGTAGTACCAGACGAGCTTGATCTGCGTTTCGTTCGCGTCCGAACCGGACATGCCGTAGTACACCTTCTTCATGCCCTGCGGCGACCAGTCGATGATGCGCGACGACAGCTCGATGATCGTATCGGTCGAGTGGCCGACATACGTGTGGTAATACGCGAGCTTCTTTGCCTGCTCGTAAATCGCCTCGGCCACTTCGGTTCGGCCATAGCCGATGTTCACGCAGTAAAGACCGGCAAACGCATCGATAAAAGACTTGCCTTCATGGTCTTCGATACGGATGCCTTTCGCGCCGGTCACGATCCGGCCCGGCAGTGCGCCGCTCGCGTGATCGTGCGCGTGCGTCGACGGATGCATGAAGTGCGCGCGATCGGCGCTCAGCAGTTGATCGAATTGAGTCATGGGTCGCTCCTTCGTGTGATGTCTGGATGAATGAATCGGTAGGTTCAGGCCGTTGCGTCCGTCGCCATCGCATGTGCAGCGGCACGAGCGGGGGCGCTGTCGCTGACCGGCAAGCCAAGCTGGCCAAGGCAGAAATAACGTGTCTCGACGAACGGCTCGAAGCCTTCGACGCCGCCTTCGCGTCCAAGCCCCGACGACTTGATGCCGCCGAACGGAATCGGTGCGCCGGTGAACTTCGCGCCGTTGATGGACACCATCGCGAAGTCGAGTCGGCGGATCAGTTGAAACACGGTGTTCAGATCTTTCGCGCACACGTAGGCGGCGAGTCCATACTCGGTGTCGTTCGCGCGTTCGACCACTTCGTCGAGCGAATCGAACGGCGTGACCGCCGAGATCGGCGCGAAATTTTCTTCGTCGTAAATGCGCATGCCGGGCGCCGCATCGGCGACCACGGTCGGCTCGAAGAACCAGCCGCCGCGCTCGTGCGCCGCGCCGCCTACCGTGACGCGCGCACCCTTCTCACGCGCGTCGGCGACGCGCTGCACGGTCGTGTCGAACGCGGCCTGGTGCATCAGCGGGCCGACGTCCACGTTCGGGTCGAATGCGCCGCCCACTTTCAACGCCTTCACGGCATCGCTATATCGCGCGACGAACGCTTCATACAACGAACGCGCGACGAAGATCCGGTTTGCCGCGCAGCAGTCCTGGCCCGAGGTCTGGAACTTCGCCGCGACCGCGACGCGCACGGCCTGTTCGAGGTCCGCATCTTCGGTCACGATGAAAGGCGCGTTGCCGCCCAGTTCGAGCGCGGTCTTCTTGATGCCTGCCCGTGCGGCCGTTTGCATCACTAACGCGCCGACACGCGTCGAGCCGGTGAAGCTGACCGAGCGCACGCGGCTATCTGAAACCAGCGTTTCCATCGCCATTTGCGGCTCGCCGAGCACGACGTTGAACACGCCGGCCGGAAAGCCCGCTTCTTCGGCGAGTTGCGCGAGCGCGAGCGCGGAGAACGGCGTCTCGTGCGCGGGCTTCGCGACCACCGTGCAACCGGCGGCGAGCGCGGCGGCGGCCTTGCGGGTGAGCATGGCGCACGGGAAATTCCACGGCGTGATCAGCGCGGCCACGCCGACCGGCTCGATGATCGTGCCCAGATGAGCGCCATCGATATGCGTCGGAATCGTGCGCCCATTCAGGCGCCGCACCTCATGCGCGAACCATTCGACGAAGCTCGCGCCATACGCAATTTCGCCGCGCGCTTCAGCAACCGGCTTGCCCTGTTCGAGCGACAGAATCGCGGCGAGATCCTGCTGATGACGCAGAATCAGCTCATGCCAGCGCAACAGCAGCGCCGAACGTTTGGCGACCGGCACCCAGCGCCACGTGTCGAACGCGCGCTGCGCGGCATCGACCGCCGCGGTGATCTGCGCCGCGTCGAGCATCGGCACATGGCCGAGCACTTCCTGATTCGCGGGATTCTGCACCGCGACGCTCGCGGCGCTCGCGCTATGAACCCAGCGTCCATCCACGTAGCACAGCGATTTGAATAGGACCGGATGACCCAGCAACATGACGACCTCCTGTGTGCAATGTCTGCTATCACTGTAGGTCCGGCGGCACTGCGGTTTTTTTTGTTGTCGCTTGTCGAGGACTACGTTTTTTCTGCAATCCGCCGCATGGTTATCGTTTTTTCGGGTGCGGCTTTTCGCCGTACTTCGACCGCATGTAGCGCGCCACTCAGCCGTTCTCGCCAATCGACTGCTCGGCCCATTCGGGCAAGCCTTCGGCCCCGCTCTTCACCACCTTCGTGACGATATACGTGAAGTACTTTTCGATGCCCAATTCGTCGGTCAGTAACGTATCGATGAAGCGCTGATAGTGGTCGATATCGCGCGACAGCACGTGCATCACATAGTCGACACCGCCACCCGTCGCGAGGCATTGCGCGACTTCGGGCGCGGCCGCGATGCGCTCCTCGAAGCGCCGCATGTCCGGCGCGGTATGACGCGCGAGCGTGACCTCGACCACCACGCGGCTGCCTTTGAACGCGCGCACCCAATCGATATCCGCGCGATACCCGCGAATCACGCCCTCTTCTTCGAGGCGCTTCACGCGCTCCCATGCCGGCGAAATCGACAGATTGATTTCTTCGGCGAGGCGCGACTTCGTGATGCGTCCATCGCGCGCGAGAATGCGCAAAATCGCGAGATCGTAGCGGTCGAATTTCATCGCGCGTTCAGACCTTTACCGGTATGCCCCGTTCAAGCACGTCCGCGACCACCGCAACCGTGTCGCCGATCCGCACGAGCCCCGGAAAATGCCGCGCGGCCAGCATGCCGCCGCGTCGCGCGCGATATTCGATCGGCGCGGCGCCGGTGCGCTTCGCATCGTAAATCCGCGCGATCACCTCGCCGCTGTCGACCATCTCCCCGAGGTCCTTGCACAGTTCGAGCAGGCCATCGTGCTCGCTCGTCGTGTAGCACGTGCCGTCGGGCATATCGAGCAGCGTCGTCGTGCGCGGCGCGCTCGCGCTCGAGCGACCCATTGCTTCGTCTTGCCTGACGATTCCCGCATGTTGCAGAAAGCCGCGCACACCGCGCTCCGTAATCGCAACGCTGTGCACGGTTGCCGTGCCACCACCGCCAAGCTCGGTCGACACGAACACCTTGCCCGCTTCCTCGACGGCCGTGTCGAAAAGGCCGACGCTATCGAGTTCGAGCATCCGCATCGAGTACGGCGCGCCGAATGCGCGCATCGCTGCCTCGCAGCGCGCTTGCTGGGTCGCGTCGGGCAGCACGTGAATCGCGGCGAACGGCACGAAGTCGAGCGTGCGGCCACCCGCGTGCAGATCGAGCACATAGTCGGCGAGCGGCAGCAGATAGCGCTGAAAATAATCGGCGATTTTCTCGGTCACGGTGCCGTCCGGCTTGCCCGGAAAGCTGCGATTCAGATTGCCGTGATCGATCGGCGACGTGCGCGTGCCCGCGCGAAACGCCGGAAAATTCATGAACGGCACGATGATCACGCGCCCGCGTACGTCACTCGCCTTCAACGTGGCGGCGAGCTTCGACAGCGCAATCGGCCCTTCGTATTCGTCACCGTGATTGCCGCCCGTTAGCAGCGCGGTCGGTCCCTCGCCGTTGCGGATCACTGTGATGGGGATCATCTCCGCGCCCCATGCGGAGACGTCGTGCGAATGAGGCAGCTTGAGGAAACCATGCTGTTCGCCGTCGGCATTGAAATCGACCGTCGGTTGAATCGGGGATGCCCGCATCTGTACTACTCCTTCGTGAGCCGCTTGCGCGGCGTATTGCCGTTCATCGCGCGTCATTCAAGCGGCGCGTCGTTGCCAAATGTCGTTCCCGCCTTCGCGGCACGCGCGCGCTGCAATGCGAGCGCGGCGATAGCGGTGTCCTGCGCGCCGGTTCCGGTCAGATCGCAGATCGTCACGTCGGCGTCGCCCGTGCGGCCCGCGGCCTGTTTCGCGATCACCTGGCCCAATTCGACGATCGCCGCATCGTCACGCATCGTGCCCGCGGCGAGCGCATGATGCAGTTCGCCGAGCACGCGCGTTTGCTGCGCGCGGTCGCATACGTAGCGCGCCGCCGCCAGCGCGGCCGGCGCGATTTCGTTCTTGTGCTCCGCGTCCGAACCCATCGCGGTGATGTGCAGGCCCGGATGCAGATCGGCGGCTTCGATCAGCGGCGTGCGGCTCGGCGTGGTGGTAATCGCGACGTCCGCTTCGGCGAGCGCGTCATGAACGCTGGCCGCGACATCGCATCGCACGCCGAGCGTGTCGTTCACTTCCGCGGAGAAACGCAGCGCGCTCGCCGCGTCGCGCGCCCAGACGCGTACGTGTTCGACGCGGCGCACCAGCATCAAGGCCCGCAGTTGCAGACGCGCCTGCTCGCCCGCGCCGATCACCGCGACCTGCGGCGTGCGCGCCTTCGCGAGCCAGCGCGCCGCCACTGCGCCGGCGGCCGCCGTGCGTATCGCGGTCAGATAGCCGTTGTCGAGCAGCACCGCTTCGGTCAGCCCGGTCTTCGCCGACAACACCAGCATCAGACCATTCAGGCTCGGCAGACCGAGCGACGGGTTGTCGAAGAAGCCTGGACTGACCTTGATCGCGAAGCTGTCGAGGCGCGGCAGCCAGGCGGTCTTCACGTCGACTTCGCCGTTATGCGCGGGCAGATCGAGCCGCAGGATCGGCGGCATCGCGACCGCCTCGGTCGCGAGGGCGACAAAGGCGGCTTCGATCTGATCGATGGCCGCGAGATCGAGCGGCACGAGTTTGCGAAGCTCGGCTTCGCCAAGGAGCGTGATCGAGGTCATGATGGGGTGTGTGAGTTCGGTGACGGCGCGGCTTGCGGGGATTCGTTGCCGATGATCCGCCGATGCAGATTCATGTCGATGTTCGCGCCCGTCACGACCAGCACGAGCGGCCCGCGCGCGATGCGTTCAGCGGGCAGCGCACGATCGAGGACCGCGGCAATCCCCACCGCCGCCGCGCCTTCGACGACGAGCCGTTCCTGCCGATACGCATGCGCGATGCCGCGCGCAATCGACGCCTCGTCGAGCAGCACGGTCTCGTCGATCAGATCGCGCGTCAGCGCATACGTATAGCGGTTTTCGAGTCCGATGCCGCCGCCGAGCGAATCGGCGAGCGTGTCGACTTCCTCGACCAGCACCGGCTGACCGGCGGCGAGACTCGCATGCATCGCGGCGCCGCGCGCCATCGTGACGCCGGTCAAGCCGATCGTGGGATTGGTGCTTTTCGCCGCGAGCGCGATGCCGGCAAACAGCCCGCCGCCCGACAACGGCACCACGATGTTCGCGACATCGGGCAAGGCCTCGACGATTTCGAGTCCGATCGTGCCCTGTCCGGCGATTACGCGCGGATCGTCGAATGGCGGCACGTATGCATAGCCTTCTTCGCGCGCGAGCCGCAATGCTTCGTGCTCGGCCTCGTCCTGACTTTGGCCGGCAATCCGCACGTGCGCGCCGAGCGCCCGTACCGCGTCGACCTTGTTGGCGGGCACGAGGCGCGACAGACAGACGGTTGCGTCCATACCGAGCGCGCGCGCCGCATGCGCGACCGCGCGGCCATGATTACCGGTCGATGCGGTCACCACGCGAGTGCAGCCCTGCTCGGCCAACTGCGCGAGCGCATTGGTCGCGCCGCGCAGCTTGAAGCTGCCGGTCGGCTGCACGGTTTCGAGTTTCAGATAAACCGGCGTGCCCGCGTGCGCCGACAGGCTCGGCGATTCGACGAGCGGCGTACGGCATACGCGACCGTCGATACGGCTGCGCGCGCGGTAAATGTCGGCTAACGAAAGATCGGTTGACGATGGAACGGACATGCACCAGGCCCTGCATCAAAGAGGTCGATTCGCTATTCGATGCGGGCACGGCTATCGGAGATAAACGCAATGACTCGCGACCGCATCGCTTTCCATGCAGCCCAGTCTAGTGTTCTAAAAAAGGATTTTTATTGTCCTAGTTCATTTCGGTCAGCGCGTTACACAATTCGCGCACCGGCGCGATCAGGTGAAATCGTGCACCTGCGGGTACTGCTCGAACACGTCGCGCATCGTTTCGAGCGCGGCTTTATAGGCGTCTTCGCTGACCTCGGCGCCGACGCAAACCCGCACCGCATTGGGCCGGTCGGCGTCGCGCACGAGAAACGGATCGGGCGACGTGACCGCGATGTCGCGGTTGCGCAGTTCGCGCACCAGCCGATCAGTGCGCCAGTGATCGGGCACCCGCAGCCACGCCGATAGCGCCTGCGGATGCGCGCCCAGGACATATTTACCGAGCGTCTGCTGCAGTTGCGACTGACGCCGCCCGAGCCGCTCGCGCTGGATTTCGACGAGCCGCGCGGCCGTGCCGTCGACGATCCAGCGCGTGGCGACCTCGGCCATCGGCGGCGTCGCCATCCAACTGCTCACGCGCAGCACGCTCTCGGCGCGCAGCGCGAGCCGGCGCGGCGTCGTCATATAACCGATGCGCAAGCCGGCCATCACCGACTTCGTAAAACTCGTGCAGTAGAACGAAAGATCCGGAATCAGGCTCGAAATGGGCGTGGAATGTTTGGCCGGCAACGGCCCGTACACGTCGTCCTCGATCACGTATACGCCATAGCGTTCGGCGATTTTCGCAATCGCCCGACGCCGCGAATCGGGCATCAACGCGACGGTCGGATTGTTCAGTGTCGGTGTGCAGACGAGCGCCGAGATGCGCTCGCTGTCGCACATCTCCTCGAAATGCTCGGGGTGAATGCCGTACTCGTCGATCTCGAGGCCCTTCAGCGTGAAGCCGAGCACGTTGGCCGAACCTATCACGCCGTGATCCGTCAGGCTTTCGCACAGCACGGTGTCGCCCGGCCCCACCAGCGAAGCGAGCGCGAGAAAAATGCCGTGGGCGGCGCCGTTCGTGACGAGCAGCGTATCGGCCGAAGCCGGCATGCCGAGCGACGCGAGCCATGCAATACCCGCCTGGCGATGATGCTCGAAGCCCGCGATCGGCCGGAACGCGCGAATCCACGGCTGATCGTCGAGCGTCGACAGCGTCGCGCAGACCTTGCGCCACATCGCATCGTGCTCGGACGTGTGAATGATGCGCGCGATCGAAAAGTCGACCACCGAACGCTCGGCCGTATCGAGCATGTAGCTCGACATCGTTTCGGTGACGCGCGCCGCGACGAAGCTGCCGCGCCCGACCTCGCAGCGGATCAGGCCTTGCCGCTCCAGTTCCTTGTACGCGTTGGTCACGGTCTGCACGCTGATCGCGAGTTCGGCGGCGACGTCGCGCTGCGGCGGCAGGCGCGCGCCCGGCGGCAGCGACGTGTTCTCGATGTCGCCGGCAATCGCCTTGACCAGTCGCTTGTATTTCGATTCCACGCCGTGCACCGCGCGCACGGCCTCGCGCCACTGCTCGATCACCGCTGCTCCTATGTTGGTGGTGGATGCTGGCTCCGTGAGGAGTCGGCGTCGTCTCGCTTAATCTCCCATAGTGCGGCAGAAACGGGGGAGGAAATTAATGTCCTAGGGCATTTAACGCGAAAAAATGTGGGGCAGGATCTCGCCAAGCGGCGCCATCCAAGGATGACGGTTGAATGAGGCCACCTATTCCAGCGTCGCCAGTTCAACATGGAAAACGCGTGAGTGGACGTTATGCGGAGGCAATCGATCATGTCACTGTCGACGGCCAAGACTTCGGCTGGCCATGCTACGAAGGATGGAGCCCTGGCGCCAACTTCGCTGCGGCTCCCGAGCCCGACTATCAAAGCTCGGGCTACTGCGGAAAGTTCGTGGGTGCCAAGGAGCCGTTTTATGCGTACGCTCACACGAGCTACATTTCAGCCGATGACAGTCGTGGAAGAACCTGCGGCGGCAAGCGGAACGGCAGAGGGCCGGACCAGAACGGCAGTGTCATCTCTGCGATCGGGTTTACCGACAATGCGAGCGCAACCTACCCTGCTCAATTCAAAAACGCACTGTACTTTGGTGATCTTCTGCGGCAATGCATCTGGACCATGCAACCTCTGAACAATGTGCCCCAGACTTTCGCAAGGGGTCTGCAGGGAGGACCGGTGGATCTGAAGGCGGGCCAGAATGGCGACTTGTTCTACGTGGATCTCGTGACCAGTACGATCAGGCGAATTACACACGACTAGGAAGAAGTATCGGTGGCGCGCTACAGCAACCCCACAAAATGCGCCAGCACAAACACAACCGCGCCGCCCGCGATCAACACCAATGCATTGATACGCGTCGTCATCACGAGCACGGTCGCGATGGCCGCGGTGAGCCACGCCATCCACCCGCCTTCGAGCTCCTTGAGCAGCACATAGACGGCCGCGAGAATCAATCCGGCAGCCACCGGCCGCAACCCGGCCTGCAACGCATTCAGCCAGCGCGCGCCTTCGTGCCGGTTCCATACGTGCACGACGCCATACATCAGAAACGCAGTCGGCCCAAATAGCGCGACGGTCGCGACGAGCGCGCCACCGAGTCCGCCGACCTGATAGCCAATCAGCGTCGCGAGCAGCGAGCCAGGACCGGGCGCGAGCCGCGCGATCGCGAAGTCGCTGAGAAATTGCGCATGGGTCATCCAGTGATGCACGTCGACGACCTGCCGCTGCACTTCGGGGATGATCCCCTGGCCGCCACCGACGGTCACGATCGATAGCGGCGCGAAAACGGAAAACAGAGTGATGAGAGTTCGAGGCACGACGAAAGCTTTTCCGGAATTTGACTAGCGGCGATCCAAGCCGATCAGCGCTGGCGCGCCTCGCGCACGTATTCATAGCCGACGCTCAACGCCCCGGCGATCAGCACGGTCCAAACCAGCGACACGCGAAACACCGCCGCAGCCGCGAACGTCGCGAGCAGCACCAGATACGGAAACACGCGGCGCGGCAGCCGGCGTGCGGCGGTGATCGCCATCGACAGCGACAGCCCGATCGCGCCGGCCGCGGCGCCAGCGAGCGCGATATGCGTGAGCGGAAACGATGCGATCGCCGAGAAGAACGCGCCGAGCAGAATGATCACGACGGCCGCCGGAAAAACGATGCCGAAAAATCCCGCTACAGCGCCGCGCCAGCCGAGCAGCCGGTAGCCGATCCAGATCGCCAGATTCTTCACGTTGACACCGGGCAGCGCCTGCGACAACGCGAGGCCGTTGAGAAATTCGTCTTCGCTCATCCAGTGGCGGTCGTGCACGAACTCGCGCATGAACCAGCCGCTCAGTCCGCCGCCGAAACTCGTCAGACCGATGCGGGCGAAGATCAGAAAGAGGCCCAGCGAGGTCACTTCGCGCGGCGGTGGCGCGTGGTGTGGCGCGTCGTCTTCGGATCTCGATACCGGGTCGCTGACGTGTTGCCCGTGGATGCCTTTGGCCAATGCTCGTCCTTAGTCGTTTTGATCGTGCTGCGCTTGCCGCGCGCCCGGCATGATAGCTGCAGACGTCGCCGATGACGTAGCCGATGAAGCAGACGCAGCCGAAGGCGAGGAAGCCGAAGAAGCCGCCGCCGGATGCCGCGGATCATGCAGCTCATCGGTCGACCATCCGCCGCCCAGATCGCCAAACAACGACGCCGCGTGCAGCAAGCGCGATTCCTGCACGTTCAGCGCGGTCTGCCGCGTCGTCAATTGCGTCGCTTGCGCAATCGCGACCGTCGTGTAATCGACGGTGCCCGCCTGGTATTCGTTGAACGCGATCTCCGCGCCACGATCCGCGTCGCGCACCGCCGTTTCGAGCACGAGCGCCTGCTCGGCGAGAATGCGCAGGCCGGACAGATCGTCCTCGACGTTCTGGAACGCGCCCAGCACCGTGCCGCGATAGTTGGCAACGGCCGCGTCGTAGGCCGCCTTCGCCGCGTCGACATCCGCGCTGCGCAGGCCGCCGTCGAACAGCGTCTCGGTCGCGCTGCCGCCGAGCGACCACACGTAGTTCGCGGCCTTCAGCAGACCGGACAGCGGCGACTGCGTGAATCCGGCCGCGCCCGACAGCGAGATGTCCGGGTAATACGCGGCCACCTCGACGCCGATCGCCGCATTCTGCGCGGCCATCTTGCGCTCGGCGGCGGCGATGTCGGGGCGGCGTTCGAGCAGCGTCGACGGCACGCCGACCGGCACCGAGGGCAGCGCCGGCATCGCGGTGCTATGCGTGATCGACAGTTCCTCCGGGTTCTTGCCGACCAGCACCGCGATCGCATGCGCGTTCTGCGCGCGCGCGACGCCGAGCGCGATCAGATCGGACTTCGCGGTATTCAACTGGCTGCGCGCGGTGATCACGTCGCTCGGCGGAATCGTGCCCGCGCGATCCTGCTCGGTGACGACGTCGAGATAGTGCTGATACGCGACGACCGTTTGCTGCAGCAGGTCGATGTTCGCGTCGCTGGTGCGCAGCTCGATGATCGCGGTCGCGAGCGCGACCTGCTCGGAGAGCGTCGCATTCGCGAGCGTCGCTTCGCTCGACTGCGCGGTCGCGGCGTTTTCCTCGACGGTGCGGCGCACCTGGCCCCACAGGTCCGGCGCCCAGCTCACGTTGCCTTCCAGCGAACCCGAATTGACGATGCGCGCCGCCGTACCATTGACGAAGCTTCCCGATGCACTGACCGAACCGCCGCTCGCGCGTTCGCGCGTCGCCGAACCGGTGGCGCCGATGGTCGGAAACAGGGCCGCGTGCGCGGCGCGCACTTCGGCGAGCGCTTGCTGGTAGTTCGCGTAGTCCACGCGCACGGTCTGGTTCGACACCGCGACGAGCGGTTCGAGTTCGTCGATCAAGGGATCGTTGAACGCGCTCCACCATGTGCCCTTCGGGCCGGTCGCGTTCGGCTCGGCCTGGGTCCAGCCCGGCAGTTCCGAGTACGTGGCGGCCACGCTCACCTGCGGCCGGTGATAATCCGGGCCGACCATGCAACCGGCGTTGAACAGCGCCAGCAGCGCGACGGCGAGCGTCGCGATGCTCGGCAACCCGGCGCGAGACCCTGTGATTCGTTCAGTCGCAATCTTCATCGTCATGCCTTCGTATCCGCTTGTCCCGGCTTCGCGTCGCGGTTCCAGCGCAGCCCCGCGGACCATCTGACCAGCCGTGCACGCAGACGGTCGAGATACAGATAAATCACCGGCGTCGTATAGAGCGTAAACATCTGGCTCAGGATCAGCCCGCCCATCACCGTGATACCGAGCGGCTGGCGCAGCGAGCCGCCCTGGCCCATGCCGACCGCGAGCGGCACCGCGCCGAGCACGGCCGCGAACGTCGTCATCATGATCGGCCGCAGACGGATCAGCGCGGCCGCGTGGATCGCGTCGCGCGCGGGCATCTGTTGCTGGCGCTGCAACTGGATCGCGACGTCGACCATCATGATGCCGTTCTTCTTGACGATACCGATCAGCAGGATGATGCCGATCATCGCGATCACCGAGAACGGCGTGCCGAAGATCAGCAGCGCGAGCGTCGCGCCGATGCCCGCGGATGGCAGTGTCGACAGAATCGTCAGCGGGTGGATCGAGCTCTCGTACAGCACGCCGAGCACGATGTAGACGACGCCGAGCGCCGCGAGAATCAGCAGCGGCACCACGCCCATCGACTGCGAATAGGCCGCCGCCGCGCCCGCGAACGAGCCGTGGATGCTCGCGGGCATGCCGATGTCGCGGATCGCTTCGTTGATCGCCGCGCCCGCCTGGCTCAGCGACCCGCCGGCCGGCAGGTTGAACGAGATCGTCGCGGCGACGAGCCCGCTCTGGTGGTTCACCTGCGTCGACGTATGGCTGTTCCTATACGTCGTCAGCACCGAAAGCGGCACCATCGTTTCGGCAGCCGTGCTGTCCGCGCTACCGGTCGAACTGCCGCCCTTGCTGTTGGCGATGCTGTTGTTGGTCGCGTTCGACTGCGCGTCCGAGTTGCGCGAGTTCGTGTTCGACGACGTGCCGGTCGTGGTCGCGGTAGTCGTCGCCGATACCGTGCCGTGCGGCATCTGTGTCGCGGCCGTGCCGGTCGGATTGCCGGCGGACGTGCTCAGATAGATCCGGTTCAGCGTCTCTGGATACTGCCAGTACTCTGGCGCGACCTCCATCACGACGAAGTACTGGTTCAGCGGGTTGTAGATCGTCGACACGGTGCGCTGGCCGAACGCGTCGTACAGCACGTTGTCGATCTGATTCGGCGCAAATCCGTAGCGCGCGGCGGTCGCGCGATTGATCGTCAGGTAGGTCTGCAGGCCGTTCTGCTGCAAGTCGGAGTTCACGTCGAGCAGCCGCCCGCGCTCCTTCGACAACGCGGCGACCAGCTTCGGCGTCCACGCAAACAGCGCGGCGGAATCGTCGCTCGTCAGCGTGTACTGGTACTCGGCCGCCGATTGCCGCCCGCCGATGCGCAAATCCTGCTGCGCCTGCAGAAAGAGCCGCGCGCCCGACACTTCGTCGAGCTTCGGCCGCAGCCGGTTGACGACCTGGGTGGCCGTTGCGTGCCGCTGCGACAGCGGCTTCAGCTCGATGAACACATTGGCGGTATTGAGCGCGCGCCCGCCGGTAAAGCCCGCGACGGACTGCACCGCCGGATCCCTTTGCACGATCGACTGCAACTGCGCGAGCTTCTTCTGCATCGCCGTGAACGAAATGCTCTGGTCGGCGATGATCTGCCCGATCACGATGCCGGTGTCCTGCTCGGGGAAGAAGGTGGCAGGCACGAGTTTGAGCATGAACACGTTGCCGACCAGCAGCGCGAACAGCAGCAGGATCACCAGCAGCGAATGATCGAGCACGGCCGTCAGCGAGCGCGCGTAGACGTCCTTGAAGCGATCGAACTGCCGCTCGATCCACCGCGCCCAACGCGCTTTCGAATGACCGGCGTTGTCGCGGCTCAGCACGTACGCGCACATCGCGGGCGTCACCGTCAACGAGATCACCAGCGAAATCAGGATCGCGATCGACAGCGTGATCGCGAACTCATGGAACATCAGTCCGACGATGCCCGGAAACAGGATGATCGGCAGAAACACCGCGATCAGCGACAGGCTCATCGAAATCACCGTGAAGCCGACCTCGCCCGCGCCCTTCAGCGCGGCCTCTTTCGGACTCAACCCCTGCTCCATGTACCGCACGACGTTTTCGAGCACGACGACCGCGTCGTCGACGACGAAGCCGGTGCCGATGGTCAGCGCCATCAGCGACAGATTGTCGATGCTATAGCCGAGCAGATACATCGGCCCAAAGGTACCGACGATCGACAGCGGCAACGCGACCGCCGGCACCAGCGTCGCGCGCGGCGACTGCAGGAAGATGAACACGACGCCGACCACCAGCAGCACCGCGATGAACAGCGTGCGCTCGGTATCGCTGACCGACGAGGTGACCGACTGCGAGCGATCGATCGCGACATCCACGTGCACGCTGCTCGGCAACGTCGCCTCGATCGCCGGCAGCACGTTGCGTATCTGCCGCACGGTGCTGACCACGTTGCTGCCCGGCATCGGATAGACGATCACGAGAATCGCCGATTTGCCGTTGAAGAGCCCCGCGTTGCGGATGTTTTCGTTCGAGTCGCGCACCTGGGCGACGTCGCGCAACTGCACCGGCGCACCGTCGCGATACGCGACCACCAGATCGCGATACGGCGCCGCGTGCGTGATCTGATCGTTCGACGTGACCACGTAGCGCTGATCGCCGACGTCGATATGCCCCTTCGCGCTGTCGGCATTGGCCGCGCTGATCGCCGCGCGCACGTCTTCCATGCCGATCCCGTAGCTATTGAGCTTGCCCGGCTGCAACTCGACGCGCACGCTCGGCAACGCGCCGCCGCCGAGCGTGATCTGGCCGACGCCCTGCACCTGCGACAGCTGCTGCTGGATCACCGAATCGGCGGAGTCGTAGAGCTGCGCTTTGGTCAGCGTGTCCGACGTCAGCGACAGCACCACGATCGGCGCGTCGGCCGGGTTGTACTGGCGGTAGCTCGGATTGCTGCGCAAGGTGGTGGGCAGATCGGCGCGCGCGGCCTGGATCGCCGCCTCGACGTCGCGCGCGGCGCCATTGATGTCGCGCTTCAGACCGAACTCGACGATGATCATCGACGAGCCCGCGTAGCTGATCGAGGTCAGCTCCGCGACGTCGGCGATCGTCGCGAGCCGCCGCTCGAGCGGCTCGGCCACCGTCGACGCCATGATGTTCGGGCTCGCGCCGGCCATGTTGGCCTGCACGACGATCACCGGAAATGCGATGTTCGGCAGCGGCGCGACCGGCATGCGGAAATACGCGAGCATGCCGGAGATCAGGATCGCGATTGCGAGCAGCGTCGTCGCGACCGGCCGCCGGATGAAGATCGCCGGGATGTTCACCGCGAGCCCTCCGCGCCGCCTTCCGGCGGGCGCCCGCCCGGCTCGTCGCCGCCGTTGCGCTTAGCGCGCTCGGCGCGCCAGCGGTTCACGCGCGTGGCCATACGGTCGAAGAACAGATAGATCACCGGCGTCGTGAACAGCGTCAGCACCTGGCTCAGCGTCAGGCCGCCGATGATCGCGAGACCGAGCGGCCGGCGCAGTTCCGAACCGGTGCCGGTGCCGAGCAGCATCGGCAGTGCGCCGAGCATCGCGGCGAGCGTCGTCATCAGGATCGGCCGGAAACGCAGCAGCGACGCCTCGAAAATCGCATCGCGCGGCGCCTTGCCATGATTGCGTTCGGCATCGAGCGCGAAGTCGACCATCATGATCGCGTTCTTCTTGACGATGCCGATCAGGAGCACGATGCCGATGATGCCGATCACGTCGAGATCCATACCCGCGAGCATCAGCGAGAGCAGCGCGCCGATACCGGCCGACGGCAGCGTCGACAGAATCGTGACCGGGTGGATGAAGCTCTCGTACAGCACGCCGAGCACGATATACACGGCAACGAGCGCCGCGATCAGCAGATAGACCTCGCTGGACAGCGAATCTTCGAACGCCGCGGTCGCGCCTTGCAGCGACGACGTGATCGACGGCGGCAGGTCGATCGCCCGCTCGGCCTGGTGAATCTCCTTGACCGCGGTGCTCAGCGATGCGCCCTTCGCGAGATTGAACGACACCGTCACCGACGGAAACTGCGCGAGATGGCTGATCACGAGCGGCGCCTTCGCGATCTGGATCTTCGCGATGCCGGAAAGCGGCACCTGACCGGTGCTGCTGGTCTGGCTCGGCAGATACAGATTGCCGATCGACTGCACGGTCGGCATCGTTTCAGGCTTCGCGACCAGAATCACGCGGTACTGGGCCGACTGCTCGAAGATCGTCGACACGATGCGCTGGCCGAGCGCGTCGTACAACGCGTTGTCGATCGTCGCGGGCGTGATGCCGAAGCGCGCGGCCAGTTGCCGGTTCACTTCGACGTTCACGCTGAGGCCGTCGCTGTTCAGATCGCTCTGCACGTCCGACAGCGACGGAATCTGCTTCAGGCGCGCGACGAGTTCCGGCACGTACTTCTGGAACGCCTGCTGGCTCGGTCCGCGCAGCACGAAGCTGTACTGGTTCGGCGACACGGTCGTGTCGAGCGTCAGGTCCTGCTCGGGCTGCATGAACAGCTTCACGCCGGGCACGTGCGCGACTTCCTGCGCGAGCCGTCGCGCGATTTCCTGGGCGTTGTCCGAGCGCTGGTCGCGCTCGCGCAGATTGATCAGGAAGCGACCGTTGTTCAGCGTCGCATTCGTGCCGTCGATCCCGACGTACGACGTCAGCGACACCACGTCCGGGTCTTTCAGGATCGCATCGGCGAGCGCGCTCTGGCGCTGCACCATCGCCGCGTACGACACCGAGTTGTCGGCGACGCTGATGCCCTGGATCACGCCGACGTCCTGCACCGGAAACAGTCCCTTCGGAATCACTACATACAGGATGCCGGTCAGCACCACGGTGGCGATCGCGACCATCAGCGTCAGCGTCTGATGATCGAGCACCCAGCGCAGGCCGCGCTCGTAGGCGGCGAGCGTCTTGTCGAACAGGCCCTCGCTGATGCGCTCGAAGCGGCTCGGATGGCGCTCGGCCTGCGCGCGCAGCATCCGCGCGCACAGCATCGGCACCACCGTCAGCGACACGACCGCCGAAATCACGATCGTGACCGCGAGCGTCACCGCGAACTCGCTGAACAGCCGCCCGATCACACCGCCCATGAACAACAGCGGAATCAGCACCGCGATCAGCGAAACAGTCAGCGACAGGATCGTGAAGCCGATCTGCCCCGCGCCTTCGAGAGCGGCTTCGAGCGGCGACATGCCCTCTTCCAGATAGCGCACGATGTTCTCGATCATCACGATCGAGTCGTCGACCACGAAGCCGGTCGCGATGATCAACGCCATCAGCGACAGGTTGTCGATCGAGTAGTTGAGCTGATACATCACCGCGAGCGTGCCGATCAGCGAGACCGGCACCGAGATGCTCGGAATCAGCGTGGCGGGCACGTTGCGCAGGAACACGAAGATCACCGCGACGACCAGCACGATCGCGAGAATCAGTTCGAACGCGGCGTCCCCGACCGACGCGCGGATCACGCCGGTGCTGTCCGACACCACGGTCACTTTCATGCCGGCCGGCAACGTCGATTCGAGCTGCGGCAGCTCCTTCATGATCTGGTTGACCGTCTGGATCACGTTCGCGCCCGGCTGGCGCTGCACGTTCAGCACGATTGCGGGCGAGCCGTTGTACCAGGCGCCGCGCTCGACGTCCTGGGCGGCCTGGCTCACGCGCGCGACGTCGCGCATGAATACGGGCGAGCCGTTCTGGTAGGCGATTACGGTGTCGAGGTAGTCCTTCGGATCGGTGATCTGATCATTGCCGTTGATCGTGTAGTCGAGATCGGGGCCGTCGAAATTGCCCTTCGGCTGGCTCACGTTCACATAGCTCAGCAGCGTGCGCAGATCGTCGATGTTCAGACCGTAGGCGGCGAGCTTGTGCGGGTCGGCTTCGACGCGGATCGCGGGCACGTTGCCGCCGCTCGTCGTCACGACGCCGACGCCCGCCACTTCCGAGATCTTCGTGCCGAGGCGGTTGTTCGCGACGTCCTCCAGTTGCGTCAGCGACATCGACTTCGAGGTGACCGCGAGCGTCAGAATGGGCTGGTCGGCAGGATTGACCTTTGCGTAGGTCGGCGGTGCCGGCAAGCCCGACGGCAGATAGCTGTTCGCCGCGTTGATCGCCTGCTGCACGTTCTGCTCGGCGATGTCGAGGTTCAGCGACAGATCGAACTGCAGCGTGATCACCGACGCCCCGTCCGAACTGTACGAGGTCATCTGCTGCAGGCCCGGAATCTCGCCGAGCTGCACCTCGAGCGGCGCGGTCACGGTGGTCGCCATCACGGTCGGGCTCGCGCCCGGATAAAAGGTCTGCACCTGAATCGTCGGATAGTCGACGTTCGGCAGCGACGAAACCGGCAGCACGCGCATCGCGATCAGACCGACGAGCACGAGCGCGATCATCAACAGCAGCGTCGCGACCGGGCGAAGAATGAACAGGCGGGAAATGTTCATTGGCGCGGGGGTCCGTTACGACGAGGCGGCTTCGGACGCGGCCGGCGCAGGCGATGCCGGCGCGCTCGACGCCGGCGCGGCTTCGGACGCGGCGGCGGGCGCCTTCGGGCCGACGGCGGACGTGCCGGTTGCGGACGTGCCGCTCGCCGCGGCGGCGGACTTCGGATGCGCCGGCTGGATCTTCGCGCCGTCGTTCAGACGATCCGTGCCGTCCGTCACGACCTGGTTGCCGGCCGCGAGTCCCGACACGATCACCGTGTTCTTGCCGTCGCTCGGTCCGAGCTTGACCTTGTGCACGGACACCGTGCTGTCCGGATTGACCAGATAGACGAAGTCGCCCGGCGCGCCGGACTGTACCGCGGCGGTCGGCACGAGAACCGCGTTCTGCATCGTGTCGACGAGCAGCTTCACGTTGACGAACTCGTTCGGGAACAGCGTTTCGTCGTCGTTCGCGAAGGTCGCGCGCAAGGTGACGGTGCCGGTCGCGGTCGCCATCTGGTTGCTGACCGCGTACAGCGTGCCGGTCGCGATCTCGCGCGAGTTATCGCTCGAATACGCGGTGACCGGCAGCTTCGCGCCGGTGGCGAGACGCTGCACGATCGACGCGAGCGAATCCTGCGGCACCGTGAACTGCACCGTGGTCGGCTTCACGGTCGTGATGACGACGATGCCGGTCGACGACGACGCGGTCACGTAGTTGCCCGGATCGACGAGCCGCAAGCCGACCTTGCCCGCGATCGGCGCGGTGATGCGGCAATAGGCGAGGTCGAGATCGAATTGGGCGATGTTGGCGAGGTCGACCTTCACCGCCGCTTCGTCCTGCTGCACGAGGAATTGCTGATCCGCGAAGGTTTGCTGCGCGATCGACTTGTGTTCGTTCAGCTGCGTATAGCGCTCGAGATCGGCGCGCGCCTGCGCGAGCGACGCGCGGTCTTTCGCGAGCGTCGCTTCCGCCTGCTGCTTGCTGATCTGATACTGGCGCGGATCGATCTGCGCGAGGAACTGGCCCTTTTGCACCTCCTGGCCTTCGTGATAGCCGACTTCGGTCAGATAGCCGCTCAGCTGCGGCAGCACGGTCACGGTTGCAGTCGGCGTGACCGTGCCGAGCTCGCTCAGCGTGACCGGCATCGAACCGAGCGTCGCCTGCGCGACGGTGACGACCATCGCCGCGTTCTCGCGCACCGGCTTCTTGCGCGTCAGCAGATGAACCGCGACGAGCGCGACCAGCACGAGCACGACAACCGCGAAGATGATGAGCCCGCGTCGGGAGCGCTTTGGCGGCGGGGACACGGTTTCGCTCATGTTGATCTCCGGGAACGGATTTTGGTGCTGATACTCGGTTGGAAGCTCGTCCGCCGACGGGACTGCGCAAAAGTGCCATGGTTCCCGCGCGTTGTCATCAGTCGAAGGCCTCCGGACGTGTCGTTATGAAGATGTAAGGAAGTGGGCAAGGGCTTGAATACGGGCATGCGTGAATGTAACCGGCTTGCGCCGGCCTTGAGTTACAGGGGTGCAACATGTTGGCCGGTGAAAGAGTCAGGGGCATCGATCGGGCGGCACGTGGGGGCGGACACCCGCATGGGCCGAGTTATGGGCGCGGCGGGACATCGCAATATGCGGTAACAGACGACAGTCAACTGAAACCCGGGCCGTGCGTCCAGAGTCGTCACAATCGTCCGCTATCATCGCGAGCCAGCGTCGCGCGCGCCGCGACTATCACGACACCCCACAACCTCGCGCCGATGTCCATCACCGTCAATTTCCCAGCCGAAGTCCGCGACTGGATCGCCGCCAACCTTTCGCGCGGCGTCGCGCCCCAAGCGATCGTCAACGAACTGGTGAGCCGCGACAACGCGGCCGAGCTCGCGTCGGCGATGGTCGATGCAGTCGCATCGGCGTTCCTGTACGGTATGGCGCTGCCCGGCGACAAGCTCGAAGTCGGCAGCGCGCCGCTCAGCTACCAGCACGAGCCGCTGCGCGTGCCCGACGGTCCGCTGATCCAACTCGGCGAGCGCAAGGTGCGCGTGCTGTCGCGGCTGCAACGACCGGCCGCCGTGCACATCGCCAATTTCCTGAGTGCCGATGAATGCGAGCAGCTGATCGCGCTCGCACAGCCGCGGCTCGACCGCTCGGCCGTCGTCGATCCAGTGACCGGCCGCGATGTGATCGCCGGTCATCGCAGCAGTCACGGGATGTTTTTCCGTTTGGGCGAGACGCCGTTGATCTCGCGCATCGAGGCGCGCATCGCCGAACTCACGGCAACCCCGGTCGAGAACGGCGAAGGCCTGCAAATGCTGCACTATGAGGAAGGCGCGGAGTCGACGCCGCACGTCGACTATCTGATGACAAACAACGAAGCGAATCGCGAGTCGATCGCGCGCAGCGGCCAGCGCATGGGCACGCTGCTGATGTATCTGAAAGATGTGGAAGGCGGCGGTGAGACGGTGTTTCCGCAGATTGGCTGGTCGGTCGCGCCGCAGCGCGGGCATGCGCTCTATTTCGAATATGGGAACCGCTTTGGGCTGTGCGATCCGAGTTCGCTGCATGCCAGTACGCCGCTGCGTTCGGGAGACAAGTGGGTGGCTACCAAATGGATTCGGACGCGGCGCTTCGCGCCGCGCGTTCAGGCTTGAGAAGTCAGGCCTGAAAGGCAACGCTTGTCGAGATGAAAAGGGCGTGCTGATTGTCCGAGAACGTGGAATAACATTCGAACGGCTCGCGCGAGCCGTAGTCAGCGTCGCGCTGCTAGCCGCGGGGGGCTGCAGCGCGAAGCCGGTAGCAGGAAGGACGCATCAGTCGACGCGCCCTCGAAGCAAGCTCATCAGAACTGCTCGATCCACGTGGCGAGGCGATCGGCGGCGAACTCGCTACCGCGCTGCGCCGGCCGGAACGCGATCGCATCGCCTTCACTAGCCGGCTGCAGTGCAACGTCATTGCCGTCGAGCCACAGAAGGCTCGCCAGCCATACCGCGTGCCCGCTCGACACCGCGTTGTTGCCCGGCTCCGCGAGAAACTCCGCGAGGGTGGCCGGCTGGTCGCACACGAGACCATCGCCTTCGCGGCGCACATTGATGCCTGCCTTGGAAAATGCCCCGACCAGCGTCGTCAGTGCGTCGCTCGCAGTCACGCTCGCGCTGCCGTGACGGCTGCGCAGCGTGGCGAGGTGCGCGGCCACCGTATGACCGAACGCGCCGCTGCGGGCACTCTCGGCCGCGATCAGATCGGAGTAGTCCTGCAGCAGCCAGTCCGGTTCGGAGTTCGGCACGTCGGCGAGTACCGCTGCGGCGAGATACGTCTCGACCGGCTGAAAGCGCTCGGGCCCGATCAGCGTGGCCGACAGCGAACGCAACAGACCGATGCGGGTGGCGACCACCTGCTTTTGCAGCACGCCCAGCTTCTCGCGCACCAGCGTGTCGCGCTCCTTGCGCAGCTCGGCAAGCTCGAGCGCCTGCTTCAGCTCCATGCGCAGCGCCGTGATGTCCCAAGGCTTCTTGATGTAGCGATGGATGTGACCGAGGTTGACGGCCGCGACGGTCTGATCGATTTCCGAATACGCGGTGGTCAGAATCCGCACGACATGCGGAAAGCGCTCGCTCGCATAGCGCAGCAGCTCGTTGCCGAACTCGCCCGGCATACGCTGGTCGGAGACCAGCACCCCCACCCTGTCGCCGTGCTCGTCGAGCAGCGCCTTGCCCTCTTCCACCGAGCCGCCAGTCAGGACCGGCGCCAGGCTTCCGATGGCACGCTGGAAGTACTTTACGGCGGTAGCTTCGTCATCGACGAAGATGATCGCCGGCGCCAATTCCTCTGTGGCTTTTGCTTCGTTCATCAACAACTCCTGTGCGTTTGACCTTTGATATGGGGGAAATCCAGCACTACGGTGGTGCCTCCCCACGACGTGGACTCGATCCTGAGTCCGCCGCCACAGGACTGCATGACACGGTTGCATAGAATCAGGCCCAAGCCGTTCCCCCCGGATTTCGCGTGCGTTGTAATTGGGTCCGTCAACAGGCGGTCTTTGATCTCGGGCGGAATTCCCGGCCCGTTGTCGCAGATGCCGATGCTCGGGTGGGGTTCCGTTGTCACGGTAAAGCGCACCGACGGCGACGACACATCCGCGAGCGCGCGCAACGCGTTGGACAACAGCGACGACAGCACGAGCGCCACGCAATTCGGTTGCGTGAGCACGGCAAAGTCGCTGTCGACGTCGACCTGCACCCACGAGCGCTGCGCGGTCGTAAACGGATACGTATCGAGCAACGCCGAGATCAGCCCATGGGCGGTACTCTCGATGCGCGCCTCGTCGCCCTCCAGTTGCCGGCGCCGCCCGTTGTGGACTGAGCGCCAGAAGGACGACACCACCGCCATGCAGTACTGCGCGCTCTCGCGCATCGATTTCGCGGCACCGAGAATTTCACCTTCCGCATCGCGCTCCGCGTCGATGCGGTCTTCGATGCTGTGCGCGTTCAACGCGATCGCCGCGAGCGGCGTGTTCAGTTCGTGCGCGATGAACGCCAGGGTTTCGTCGATGGCGATCAGGCGCTGATTCTGCATCGCGCGTTCGTGGTAACGATCGAACGCCAGTTGCAGCGTATCGCGCACTGCCGCCGGCTTCAGCGGCTTTTCGAGGATGCGGAACACCTCGCCGGTGTTGACCGTCCGCAATAACATCTCGACGTCTGCATAAGCAGTGACCAGAATCCGCACGATGTGCGGATATTCCAGCGCCACCTGGCGCAGCAGTTCGCCACCGTCACGCCCCGGCATGCGGAAGTCCGTGACCAGCACCGCGATGCGGGCGTGGTCCTGCTCGAGGATAGCGATCGCCTCATCGCTGCTCGTCGCGAGCAGGACCTCATAATCGGCACCTACGGTGCGCGCGAAATATTTGCAGGCCAACTCTTCGTCATCGACGTAGAGAAGAGTGGGCTGTGTCTGTCGGATGTCATTCATGGCGTTTCTCAGGGTGCGGGCGACAGATCGAAACTGAATGACGCCCAACTGCCCTGCTCGCTCTCAGCAAACAGCAGGCCGCCATGACGCTCGATCACCGCATAGCTGATCGACAGCCCGAGGCCCAGGCCTTGCCCCACTTCGCGGGTGGTAAAAAATGGCTCGAACACGCGCGCGATATGCTCCGGAGCGATGCCTGGCCCGTTGTCTTTTACCGTCACATGCAGGCGGTCTTCGGTCCATCTGACGTTGACGTGAATCGCCGGCGCGGGCGTGGCCGCCTTGCGCATCGCCAGCACCGCATTCGACAGCAGGTTGATCAGCACGCCGATGATGGCCGCCTCGTCGCCCTGCACCAGCGTATCCGCGGGCAGCTCGCGCGTGACGGTGACGCCGCGCAATTCATGCCCGACGAGCCGGATCGCCGAATCGAGCGCCTTTTCGAACAGGAACGGCGTGCCCAGCTCCGCCTCGGCGCCGGGCTTGCGATACGCGAACGTCTTCAGGTCCGACACGATGTGCTGGATCCGCTGCATGCCCTGCCGCGCATCGACCAGACATTCCTGCAGCGTCGGCTCCTTCTTCGAGATCGGCTCTTCCAGCGCAACCTCGATTGCCATCAGACAGAAGTTCACCGGGTTGTTCACTTCGTGCAGCAGGCCGGCCGCGAGCGTACCGATCGCCGCCATTTTTTCCTGCTGCAGCAGTTGGCCCTTGATGTCGAGCAACTGCCGATTGATCACTTCGAGTTCGGCGTTCTTCGCGGAGACCTCCGCGTTTTTCTCGGACACTTCGGCCTTCAGGCGAAACAGCATGAAGCGCACGCGTTCGTTGAAAAACGTGTAGACGGCACTTGCGGCAGCGGCGAACAGAAGGAGCAGAACATTGACGGTCATCGTGCCGAGCGGCACGCCGTCATGCGGAGGCAACAGGCAGGCCAGCAGATACAGAAAGCAGGACAGCACGCCGAACACGAGGTTTTGCCAAAGACCGAATGGCAACGCAATGCCGGACGCGAAGATGGCCAGATTCAGGCCCATGTAGTAAGGCGACAGAACACCATCGGTGCGCCAGATCATCCATGAAATCATCGCCTGCGGCAGCAGCAGCCAGGACAGCGTCAGCCATGGAGTAAGCCGCCGCCCCATGCTGGTGTCGAGCAAGGCGATGACACCGCCGATCATCAACGACACGAGCAGGCGCGCGAGCGCGAACGACGTCTGATACTGCGGATACTGCGCGTAATCCAGCCCCACGCCGAGCAGCACGAGCGCAATCGCCGTGCACGCGCCGCCCCGGCTGAACGTGACGCGAAAGTCGGCCAGCTCGGTTTGATAGCCGCTTTGCAAGGGACTGGTAGTCATGGACAGGGATGTCGACACGGTTTCAGAGGATCGTGGCTTCCGCGAACACATTCACCCCGGTCACGTCGACGTAGAGCTTTTGGTCAGTGGAATTAGCGGGAAGCAGCGAGCTCATGCCGCTCTCGTTCCGATAGATCAGATACCACTCGAGCAGATGCTCCATCCCGTACTTCTCCGGATTCGCCGAATGGACGTTGGTGACCAGCAACTGGCCGCCAACTCGCGTGCGAGCGGCGAAGTAACTCAAGAGACGCGCGCAGACCTTGTCCGACAGATAGTCGAACAGACCCGCGCAGTACACCGCGTCGAATTCGCGCGCGGAGGGGTCCGTTGAAATTTTACGCTTGAGCAGATCGTGCACCGACTGATGCACCATTTGCACCGAGGCTTTATGGCCCGCGGCATTCGCCGAGCTTTCGATCGCGTCCTTCGTAAACGCCAGCGTTTCCTCGCTGAAGTCGACCAGCTCGAACGACAGCAGCTCCGGATGCGGATATTCGCGCACGAAGCGCTGGATCTCGAAAGCGGGCCCGCAACCGACGTTGAGGATGCGGAACGGCCTGCCGGCAGCGCGCGCCGCTTCGGCCTGACGCGTCAGAAAGTCGATCAGCAGCGTGATGCGGTTGCGGTGCGCGGTCGCGACCGCCGCTTGCAGGAACGCGGTGTTGACGATCTGGAAGTATGTGGTCGGACCTTGCTGCGGATCGCTGAGGATCTGGTTGACCATCTCGTAGTCGCCGGCATAGCCGAGCGGCTTGGTGAACGTGCGGTAGACGAATGGCGCGCGCAGCAGCAACGGATGCAGTGCCGCTTGTGCATACGTGCGATGCACGGGTGCGGTCTCGGCTTCGACGCGCTCGGCCTCTTCCTCCAGGCGGTCGAGGAAGAACTTGATCTTGAGCATGATCGGCGTGGCGAGCTCGTAGAACAGGTCCTCGCGCAGCCTGCCTTCTTCGGTCTTCGGCAAGCTCTCGGTCAGGTCGACCTGCTCGACCCAGCGCGACACTTCCGACAGGAATGCGCGCATCTCGTTCACGACGATCTGATAGTCGCGCCGGATATTGAAACGCGCGTCCCAGTCGCTAATAAAGAGTTCTGCTTCCCGGCCGACCGACTTCGCTTCATTGGGCAGAACGCTAAGCTCGCGCCATTCGTCGATGAGTGCCAGCGAAACCACCGCGGTCAGACCGGTGTTCACCAGACTCACCACCACGGCCTTGCCGAGATAGGCATTCTTGGTGCCCATGCGCACGCTCAGCTCGCTTAACACCTCGCTGACCTGCACGATGGAATAGGGGTTATAGACCTCCATGACCAAAGACTTTCTCTGGAGGTTGATGATCGTCCCACGCACGTGCTCGCGCTGCGAGTTGCGGAAGCTGATCACCGGGTCGATTTGCGTTTGAGAGTACACGGTATTAGTACCTGAGGAATCCGGGAACGCAGCAGGGTGTTGGAGAAGTCCAGTGAATGGCTGCCGCATGCACGACACCAGCGACAAGTCGTGGACGCGTTTCAAACCACAGTTGAGCTGGAAACACCAAAGCCCCTTGCCAGAATGGCTCCAGCGGGTTGCAGTGTAACATCAACACATTCAATTCTGACTGAGGTCAAATTCAGGATGAAAAGTATACGCAAGGTTTTCTTGCGAGCATGTACGTGCTGTAGAAAGCCGTTTTTGCAAAGAACCACTTGAAACGAGTTGGCGAGCGCGCGGGTGCAATCGCCGACAATTCGTTTCTCGACAAAGACTTGCAATCGCATTGCCACGATGGCGGCACGATCCGCTATTGAGCGGGTGCGTTGCTTGTGCCTTTCTGATCTATGCCCTTTGGATATGCCCCGTGCATTCGCCGAATAAGCCTTTTTTGTTTTAACGCAATTCGCGCCCGGCGCGGCAAACGTTTTTCTTTTAGAGCTTCGGCGCGAGTACCGTCGACAATCGAGCGGCTCGCGCACTCGTTGACTCATTCGTGCAAGGCCAAACCTTTCACGGCCTTATCGACGGCTTTCTTCGGTCCGTGCAGTGCGAGACCGACGAGGTCGAGATTCGCCGCGTCCTCGGCGCGAAAGACTGCGCGATTCGCCGCGTCATGTCCTGTCGAAAACATCGCGTGCACGTACGGCACGATTCGGAGTTCGCGCGACAGCGCCTGCCGATGCGCGCCCTGCAGACCGAACCGGTCGGCGGCGAACACCATCATCGGCTGGCCGAGCATGCGGCCGTAGCGGTGCCCGGCGGCATCCTCGTAGGGTTCGCCCAGCGCATCGGGCGCCGCGGCCGCGACACCGGTCGCGAGAAACGCGATCACATTGAGCTTCTGCCAGACCGCGAGATCGCTGCGCACGATCAGCGCCACTTTGGTATCGAACATGATGACTCCTCGTTGAGCCGCTCATGATCGACGATGCCGCGCGGTCAGTCTGGAACGTTTGTGCACATCTGCCGGTACGCCGCCGGCGTCATGCGGTACGCCCGACGAAACCAGCGGCCGAGATGGCTCTGATCCGCGAAGCCGACTTCGGCGGCGACCTGCGCGGGCGTGCGGCCGGTCGCGAGCAGGCGCCGCGCGGCGCGCAGGCGCAAGCGCACCAGATACGCGTGCGGCGAGGTGTCGAACGCGCGCTGAAACAGACGCGTCAACCTGAACCGGTCGATGCCGGCAACTTCGGCGAGTTCGTCGAGCCCGAGATTGCCGTCCATGTGTTCGTGCAACAGATCGCGCACCCGCGTGATCGCAGGTGACGCAGCGAGGTCGCCGCTCAGCGGTGCATCGCGCAGCTGGGCGCCGAGTTGCAGCAGCAGACGATCGAGCGTCTGGTCGCGCGCGAGCCGGCCCTCGTTGCCGTAAATCGCGGCGAAGGCCCGGCCGATCACATCGACGAGCGCGCGGTCGTCGACCAGCGTACGGCCGAACGCCGCCTCGACGCCGGCCAGTCCCGGCAGATCGAGCCGCCGCGCCGCGCGCTCGACCCAGGCTTGCGGCAGATACAGCATCGCGTAGGTGAAGCCGGCCGCCTCTGGCGCGTGACCGTCGTGCAGCGCGCCGGGCTCGATCAGGATCGCGCGGCCCGGCACGCTCGTGTGCAACGACCGATGACACTGGAAGCGTTGCACGCCCTGCTCGGTATAGCCGATCAACATGTCGTCGTGATCGTGCGGATCGTAGGCGTGGCCGCCGAAATGCGCGCGCAGGCTCTCGATGCCGGTTTCGGCATCGCGGCGGGCGATTAGCCAGTTGGCGGGACTGAGTGAAGTGGGCATGGGTTGGAGCTGGCGGGCAGCGGGCGATGCGGCCAGCGGATAGTGTACGGCAGCGGGGGAATCGGGTTGGGCCAACGCCCCTGTCGGCGAAACGTCCTCACGATGTCAGTGCAACTCACCCCGCTCGTCGCCGACCAGAACGACGATGCCAACGACCGTTCCTGTCGACGAAGGCAACCAGCGTCACGGCTTCTTCGAACGCGGTGGCCGTGCGTTGACGAACGGGTTATAGCCGCGCGAACTCGCCGGCCGATCCTGTTCGGTCGCGCGGCGGCGCTTGCTGGATCGTCTGTCGCCCGACAATTGCGCAAGCAGTTCTTGCGATTCGGACTCCGACTCCGCGTCCGTTTCATCCACGGGCGGCGCGGTTTTTTTGCGTCGCGCGGTTTTTGGCTGCGCTGCTTTCTCGTCCGTATCCGACGCGACGCCCGCGATGTGTTCGATCACGGTCATGAACGATGCCGATGCCGATCGGACAGGTTGTCCCGGCAGCATCGTCAGCGCGACGATTTCGTGCAGTGAACGACCGTCCACGGAGCGGCCCTGCACCGTGTCATGCCAGTCGACATCCGCTTGCGCGAAGGCGCCGATCACACGTTCGAGCACTGCCGGCGACAGGACGCCGCCGTCGTACAACCGGATGACGACGCTTTCGAACATCTGGAGCGGGGCGATACCCGTTGTTTTCGGCGCCACGTTTTGTCGTCCGGTTGGTTTCTCTTCCAGTATCAGCCAGCAAATCACATGCCGATGTAGAGAGTAACTCATCGCGATCGCCGAATACGGCATGCACGAGGCGTGAATCATGCTCGGGCCGAACTTGGCAAACAGATCTTCTTCGACGCGTCGCTATCGGCCTCGGGAAAGATGTCATGCGCGAGCTGCCATAGTCCCGAGCACGCCTACGGTCCACCGAACTGCCTTGCCGTGCAACTGGGCGGCGCCGACATGCGCCAGCCGGGTACGCGTTCGGTGCCGTCGCTGCGCTATCTGAGCTTCACGCCGTTGTTCAGCCGGCACTTCTATACGCCCGCCTCGGAAGATACCGAGGACGAAGGACCGACGGGCGGCTTCATGCGCGACGGCGCCGCCGCATCGTTGCACGATCAGGCGTCGATGCCGCCCTGTTGTCGGAGCGGCCGCTTCGATGCCGTGGAAATCATACTTCATCGCATCGCGCGGGCGATCATCGATTCCGCCTGGACGCATACCCTACTTCAACGGCCCTGCCCGCTTGCTACACTATGTACAAAGGTCGCCGGCGCTCCCGCAAGAGTCATGAACCGCCTGCGACGCAACTTCGCTAAAAAATAGAGGATGAGCATCCAAATGACGCTTTCGACGAGAAAATTTGGTCGTACCGGCTGGAATGTGTCGGAAATCGGTTTTGGGGCATGGGCGATCGGCGGCTCGTGGGGCAGTGTTGCGGAAGATGACGCCAAGGCCGCGCTAAATGCCGCGCTCGATAACGGTGTCACGTTCATCGACACGGCCGATGTCTACGGCGATGGTCGCTCCGAACGGATCATCCGCGACGTGCTGCGGCAACGAGGCGGCGAACGTCCGATTGTCGCCACCAAGCTCGGGCGCCGACTCGACCCGCATGTGACCAGCGGCTATCTGAACAAGCGCGAGCTCGAAGCTTTCATCGACCGGAGTCGCTCGCATCTCGGCGTCGAAACGCTCGACCTGGTCCAGCTGCATTGCCCGCCGACGGAGGTTTACTACCGTCCCGAGGTGTTCGACGCAATGGACGACTTCGTCGCCGCCGGCAAGATCCGCTACTACGGCGTGTCGGTCGAAAAGGTGGAAGAGGCGCTGAAGGCGATCGAATATCCGAACGTGGTTTCGGTGCAGATCATCTACAACATGTTCCGTCAGCGTCCATCCGATCTGTTCTTCAGGCAAGCGCAAAAGAAAGACGTTGCGGTCATCGCGCGAGTGCCGCTGGCCAGCGGCATGCTCACGGGCAAGATGTCCGCGGATTCGACTTTTGCATCAGACGACCATCGTGCATTCAATCGGCATGGCGAGGCGTTCGACGTCGGCGAAACGTTCTCCGGCGTGCCCTACGACGTCGCGTTGCAAGCGGTCGACGAACTGCGCGGCCTCGTACCAGTGAACGCCTCCATGGCGCAGCTGGCTCTGCGCTGGATCCTGATGGAGGATGCCGTCTCCGTCATCATCCCGGGCAGTAAAAACGCGGCCCAGGCGGCGTCGAACGTCTCGGCCGCGAGCCTCGCGCCGCTGTCCGACGAGGCAATGCAACGGGTCCGGGATGTCTATCAGCACCATATCGCGCCGCACGTCCATCAGCGCTGGTAAAGGAAACGCGGTGGCGGCTTCGCGGTGGGCGCATTCGACATGCAGGGAGCACCCGGAATAAATTGTGTTTGCACCTGGACTCTGGAGAACCCCATGACAGACATCGCACTTGCACGCAAAGATGCTTGCCTCGCAGTGGTTCATGCGGTACTGACGGACTTGAGCGACGACAGCAATCTGATCGGCGCGGCTCTACGTGTTGCGGACTACCTCGTAGATGATCTCGAAGGCAAGATCACCGAGACCGACGCCATACTGCTCGCTGTCACCGCGCTAACCAGGGTCAATCGCGCGATTCGCGAGTGGAACGACGTGGACGGCAACGCGATGGACGCGATGAGAGTCGCGGATTTCGTCATCGATGAACAAATAAACGGGTACGACAGCGCGCCACATCAACCGACTTCGTCGGCGGCAAGAATCGAGGCGCGAGCGGCCGCGGTGATCCGGCCGACGGGGTCCCCGGTGCGGCCTGTTCACCACTGAGTTTCGTATCTCACTCCGGGCGCGCCACCGCCGGCCGTTTCAGCGGCTGGATGGTGGCCATCGCAAGCCCCGCTCCGGCGAACGCACACGCGGCGCAGACGAGCGCGACGGCCCGCAGCGCGTCGGTCATCGCATCGGCTTGCGCGCGCGCCACGGATGTCTCGCGCGGCGTATGCGAGGCGCCCGCCGCCCCTCCCGCCTGCTCGACCGGCGCCAGCAATTGCGCGGTCTGGCGCGTATCTTGCGGCATATGCAGTTCGTCGAGGCGCGCCGATAGCGCCGCGTGGTGCGACCACACGAATACGATGCCGAGCACTGCAATCGCCAGCAGACCCGCCACGCGCGCAACGGCGTTATTGATGCCGGACGCCACGCCTGTTCGGTCGCTCGGCACCGCGCCCATCACGGTCGTGGTAAGCGGCGCGACGGTGATCGTCATGCCGAGCCCGAGCACGACGAGCGCAGGGAAGAATTCAGCCCAATAGCTGCCGCGCACGAACGGCAGCGCCAGCAACGTGAACCCGACTCCGGCGACGCCCGGACCAACGGTCAGCAGCGTGCGCGAACCCAAGCGGCTAGTCAGACCGCCAGTGAAGCGCGATAGCAAACCGATGATGAAAGGCACCGGCAACAGCGCCGCCCCCGCTTCGGTCGCGGTGTAGCCATGCGCGCGGATCAGCGTGAACGGCAGGAAGAAGAACATGCCGCCGAGGCCGAAGTAAAGCAGCAGTGTGACGAGATTGGCGCCGGTGAAGTCGCGCGAGCGAAACAGATCGAGCGGCACCATCGGGTTGGGGCTACGCGCCTCAATGGTCACGAATGCGGCGAGCATCAGCACGCCGGCGCCGATCGCACAGAATACGAGCGGATGCGCGAAGCCACGCGCCGATGCCTCGGTCAGGCCGAACGTCAGAGCGCCGAGGCCCGTGGCCGCGCTCAGCGCGCCGGGCCAGTCGAGCTGTCCAGGCGCATCGGCCCCGTGGCTGTTGGGCACCGCCGATATGGCGAGCGCGATCGTCAGCGCCGCGAGCGGGACGTTCAGGAAGAAGATCGCGCGCCACGACCACGCGTCGACGAGCCAGCCCCCCGCCACCGGCCCCACGGCAGACGTGATCGCGCCGACGCCCGCCCAGGTGCCGATTGCCCGTCCGCGCGCTGCGTCGTCGAACACCGCGCCGATGATCGCGAGACTGCTGGGTACGAGCAGTGACGCGCCGATGCCTTGAACCGCGCGCGCGGCGACCAGCGCAAATGCATTCGGCGCAAACCCGCAAGCAGCCGACGCCAGCGTGAAAAGCGCGACGCCCGCGATGAACACCGTGCGCCGGCCGAGCTTGTCGCCCATCGATCCGCCGACCAGCACGAGGGAGCCGAGAAACAGCAGATACGCGTTGACGACCCACTGCATCGCCGCAACGCTCGCGCCGAGTTCGCTCTGAATGGACGGCAGCGCGACGTTGACGACGGAGCCATCGATGAACGCCATGCTCGAACCACCGATCGTCGCGGCCAGCGCGAGGCGCTTTCGCTGGCACGGGCGGCCGGTCGTGATGGGCTGCGTGCGGATGACGAGCTCGTCGCACGGGCTCGCCTGCGCGGCGACGATGTGCGCCGTCCTCGGCTTGCTGCCAGAATGATCAGGGTCGGCCACGTTCGCTCCCGTGCTGGTCGATGAAGACTTAGAGCCTGTTCGTGCCACCGAGGCTAGTCAACCCCGCAGCGCAACATCGCGGAGCGGGTTTTGCCCATTCGGGGTGTCCCGCGCCGCCGGACGGGACGCCAAGGACTTCGCCGGCGAGCGGTTACAGGCGATAATCGGTTGGAAGCAATCGATCTATAAAAGCGGAGAAGGAATGGACAAGCAAGGTTTCACCACTGGCATCGTTCACGGCGACAGAATTGCAGGCACCGAGCACGGTGCCTTGCGTCAGCCAGTTCATACGTCCGTGCAATATGGTTTCGAGCGCGTCGAGGACCTGATCGGCGTGTTCCAGGGCACGAAGAAAGGCGGCTTCAATTACGCGCGGCAGGGCACCCCCACAACCGCCGCGCTCGAGCGCAAGATCACCAGCCTCGAAGAAGGCGTCGGCACCATCTGCTTCAGCACCGGCATGGCCGGCATCACCGCGACGTTCCTCACGCTGCTGCGCGCGGGCGATCATCTCGTGTCGAGCCGCTACGTGTTCGGCAACACCAACAGTCTGTTCGGCACGTTGCGGATGCTCGGCATCGAAGTCACGACCGTCGACGCGTGCAACGTCGACGACGTGAAGAACGCAATCCGGCCGAATACGCGCATGGTGTTCGTCGAAACCATCGCGAATCCGGGCACGCAGATTCCCGACCTGCAAGGTATCGGTGACGTGTGCCGTGAGCGCGGCATCGTGTACTTCGTCGATAACACGATTACCTCGCCTGCATTGTTCAAGCCAAAGGCGGTCGGCGCGAGCCTCGTCATCAACTCGCTGACGAAGACTATCGCGGGTCATGGCGCCGCGCTCGGCGGCGCGGTGACGGATACGGGCCTGTTCGACTGGAGCGCGTATCCGAACATCGCCGACGACTATCGGCGCTCGGCGGCGAAGGATCAGGGGCTGCTGCAGATCCGCAAGAAAGGCCTGCGAGACATGGGCGCGGCATTGTCGTCCGAGCAGGCGCACTCGATCGCGATGGGCGCGGAAACGCTCGCCTTGCGCGTGAAGCAAAGTAGCGACAATGCGCTCGCGCTCGCGCAGTTTCTCGAAGGGCACGAAGCGATCGGCAACGTGTTCTATCCTGGCCTGAAGAGCCATCCGCAATACGAGATCGCACAGACGCTCTTCAAGGGCGCGTCGTGGCTGTTGTCATTCGAATTACTCAACGTGGATCGCATGGTCGAAGTCGTCAATGCGCTCAAGCTGCCGGTCAAGGCGACCGGTCTCGGCGACACGCGCACGCTGATCATTCCCGTCGCGCCGACGATCTTTTTCGAAGCCGGGCCGGAAACGCGCAAGGCGATGGGCATTTCCGACGGCATGCTGCGGCTGTCCGCGGGCATCGAGGATATCGACGATCTGATTGCGGATTTCGCACAGGCGCTCAAGTTGGCGGCGTAGTTTTTCGGGCCTTCGAGATTTTGAGCGAGGCTGGTGCGCCGGCCTCGCTTATTTAGTTCCTGGCAGTGCAATCGGACGTCGGGTATCAGTTGAAAGTCTGGGCTACTTCCTGCGCCGCTGATACATGAGCTTCACGATATCGGTCGTCGGCCCGCTGGTCATGAGGCGACGGATGTCGTCCATGTGAACCCAGCGACACCTGGATATTTCGTTACTGGGGCGAGCCTTGGCCCGATTCGGGATTTCGCAGGAAAACACGTGATGGTGCTTCTGCTTGCCACGGAAGTCGAAGAGATGCTTGGCCGACTTGCCGGATAGTTGAGTTTCTTCCTTGAGTTCCCGAAGTGCGGCGTCCGTGCGATGTTCTCCACGCTTGAGGATCCCGCCCGGCAAAGCCCACTTTGATTGACTACGTGCGACCAGAAGGATTCGCTTACCTCTGCGACAGATCACGGTGGCGCGTTTCTTCAAACCGAACTCCCACTTATGCCCCAGATGCTCTCAAGACGCGCCCCGCACGGCGGCGTATCGGGCTTTGCCAGACAATAGTTGAGCATCCTAATACAGAACAGCGGAAGCCAGAAATGTTTCGAAGCGAGGACAGCGGACGCGCGGCAGCTTAAAGTATGTCATCAACGCGTCACAATCTCGGCGCACGAAGGTCGCTATGGTAAGGTCTGGGCAAATGATTTTCTATCCGACTCGAGGTTGCAATGGATATGGATGGTGACTGGTCCTTGCCACGGCCAAACACTCTCTTCAAAGCAAACCGCCGGACGGCCGGTTCATCACTGTCAAAAACGAGTTCCGTTGCCAGTACCTTCTCGTCCCTGGCGGCGCCAGTGGTGGCCGAAGCCGTGCAAAGGGCAAGAGAGCTATCCACGCAGAGCGATGCAGAAGGGTTTCATCAGCTTCGCGTCGCTTTCAGAAAGCTTCGGGCTTTGTACTGGGCGTACTCTCCATACCTCGGAGAGGAATCGACCGCGCAAGCCACCGAAGAATTCAAGCGTCTTGCGGCCGTGGCAGGCGGAACCCGTGACTGGGACATAGCCGGCGATCTGCTGAGAGCCGCCCAGGAGTCCGGCGCCTCGATCGAACTGCTGGTGGCCGCGGCGCGCGAGAAGCGCGCGCAGGCGGTGGTACATAGCCAGACGATGATCAAAAGCGACGATGTCGAGGCGTTCCTGAACGATGTCCTGCTTCGCGCGCAAACCACACTCCTGTCGCGTTGCGACAATCTACCCATTCAGGCGTTCGCCGAGAAGCGTGTCCGTCTGGCACAGCGCGCACTTCAAAAGCGAAGCAGACGCGCTGCACGCAGCGAGGACACCCACGAGGAGGATCTTCACGACGTTCGAAAGGCAGGCAAAAAACTGAGGTATCTGCTGGAGTTTTTTCAACCCGTTATCAAAGGCGGACACGGTCGCACCATCAAGGAATTGACATCCGTGCAGAACAAGCTGGGGCAGTTCAACGACATTGCCGCAAGCGAGGCGCTGATTCGCAGCGCGTCATTCAATGAGGTTCCGGCCGAGGTCGTGCAGGAATCGCTGCAATGGTTGGAAAAACATAAGTCCCAACGGATGCGGGCGGCATCGCGGCGGGTCCGGGGCATCTCTAACTGAGGCGGGCGCGATCTCACTGAATGGATGCCGAAGTATCAGGGGGTTGTTGCGCGGTTGGTAAGCGGCTGCGCTCAGCCATGAAGGGACCGTCGACGCGTATAGCCAAATCGTCGGCAATCTACGGCGCCGCGCCGTCGACGAGCGGAAAAGAATCTCGCTATAGCGGGGTAGCTCCCGCTGGAACTCTTCAACTGATACTTGTACATGCGGAGATCGTCGAAGCGATCGTTGCCTTCCACATACAGGTCGCCAGAATTGAGTTCGCGCATGATCTGATGGACGCATAGCTCGAAGAACCACCGATCCTGGGTGCGCCGACGGCGCTAGATAGAACCGCTCGGGCCACCCTCTGCCACAAACCACGGATTCGCGAAATCTACGTCGCTGCTCTGCCCGCGCTTGCCGTAAGTCAACACCGTGCCGTCCATCGACATGACGCGACCGCCCGCGGCCGACAGCACCGCATGCCCCGCGGCGGTGTCCCACTCCATTGTCCGGCCGAGCCGCGGGTAGATATCCGCCGCGCCGCTCGCGATGGCGCAAAATTTCAGCGACGAGCCGACCGACACACATTTTGCGTCGGGGTAGCGCTGGATAAATTCGTCGGTATCGGCCGACGCGTGCGATCTGCTTGCGACGATGGTCGGCGGCTCGCAACGGGCGCGCACCGCGATTCGCTGCCGGTTGCGTATTCCGCGATCAGCACCGACCTCCGACATGCACGCGTAACCGGGGCGGCCCGAGTACAGCACGCGCGTCGCCGGTGCAAGCACCACGCCGATCAGTGGCGCACCGTCCCGTATCAACGCGATGTTCACCGTGAAATCGTTGCGGCCCGCGATGAACTCCTTGGTGCCGTCGAGCGGATCGATTAGAAAAAAAGCTCGCCCCAGCACGTTCGGCACCACGCCCGCCGATACCGCCTGTTCGGCCACGCACGGCACGCCGCGATACACCGCGCGCAATCCGTCCACGATGACCGCCTCGGCGGCGTGATCGGCTTCGGTTACCGGCGACCGGTCCGCTTTGGCCCATACCGGGCACCGGTTGTCAAAATACTCGAGAATCTTTTCGCCCGCCGCGATGGCGATCTGCTCGAAACGGTCCAGCGTGCTGGCATCCACCGACAACGCGTCTTCCTGTTCAATCATTCAAATACCCCCGCTCCTTCAACCATACCTCCACTCGCTCGACCGTTTTCTCTACCGAGTGCCCGACGGTATCGAGCCGGATCTCCGGTGACTCGGGCACCTCGTACGGAGAATCGAGTCCGGTGAAGTTCTTGATCTCGCCGCGCAGCGCGCGCGCATATAGGCCCTTTGGATCGCGGCGGACGCACTCCGCAATTGGTGTCTCCACAAACACTTCGACAAACTCGGCTTTTTCGGATTGAACGAGATCGCGATGTGGTCGATGTCCGATGCTTTCAACCCGCTGCGCGCGAGACAGCTTTCGATCGCGCGCTCCGGAAACTTCTGGGAATGTTTTTCGCCCGTCAGGCGCTCGTCTTCCACGGCGACCAGCAGTTCGCCATCGGCAACGACACATGCGGACGAGTCATGAAAAATGTAGACGTGAAATAATGGTGATACATGCGTTCTTCAAAAAATATTCCGTGCTCCTCGACACTGCCCAACTGGTGTTCGTGAATCTTCGCGGCAAGCCGGCCTAATTCGGTATTCGGCCAATAGCTGATTCCCTCGACGCATTTTCGCAAACCCAATATATCGAGGATTTTCCACAGCGTGATGAGCGGAAAGCGCCATTCCAGATGTGTCAGGGAAAAGAAGGTATTCGCGTCGAGCGACAGCGTCCGCAGCAGGAACGTTGTTCCGCTGCGCGGCTGGCTCATGATGAAAACCGGCCTGGCCAACTCCTGATGCGTAAACCGTGAAAACAGAATCTCGTCAAGATACCAGAGCACCGTGAAAAACGGTGCACAAATCAATTCCTTGCAAAGATGCCATGCCATGCTGCGCTTCTGATTCAGCGTCACCTCGCGGCTTCGAATAACCTCCCTCGCGACGACAAGAAATGATCGCCACAAAAAGAACGGACAACAGGCAACCAGAAAAAAATAACTGATCAATACCATAAACAACACCACTCACCTCCCCCATACTTCAGTTTAAAAATTAATTCCTTCGGAAGAACGATGTGCGCTATCACGAAATTGACTTTGATTATCATATATCTGCAAATGGCCTCGATGCATCCGCAGATTTGCAGTCTTGAACTGCAAAATTGCAGTGAGTAACAATTTATACAGACGTGCCCGCACTTAATTATCCATATTGATTTAAAACAGCGGCGCGCGACTGGTGATTTCACATTGTTTGACTATTGGCGCATACCGGTGATGCAGTTATGATCCGATCCAGACGATAGATCGCGTAAGGAAATACGGTGTATGTCAAAAGAAAACTGGGACGACCTGCGCGTCGTGCTGGCCGCTTCGCGGACCGGCAATTTCGGCGAGGCGGCGCGTCTGCTGTCAGTTAACGAAAGCACGGTGGTCAGGCGGATTGCTCAGGTCGAAGAGCGGTTGGCCGCGCGCCTGTTCGATCGCGTCAAAGGCAAACTGACGCTGACGGATGCGGGCCTCGAAATCGCCAGCCTCGCCGAGCGCATCGAGATCGAAGTGCAAAGCTCCACGCGGACGATTTCCGGCGCCGATGTTCGCGTCGCCGGCACCGTACGCGTCACGTCGGTGCCGATCCTCACCAACCGTATTCTCATTCCGGCGTTGCCGAATCTGCTGGGCCAGCATCCCGACCTCAACGTCGAACTGGTCGCTGAGGCGCGTTCGCTGAGTTTGACCAAGCGTGAAGCGGATATCGCGATTCGCCTCGCGCGGCCGCGCGACGAACTCAGCGTGGTCGCGAGAAAATTGGGCGATTTGCCGTATGGTGTCTATCTGCGCGAGGGCGCGGCAGAAGACACGCTGCGATGGCTCACCTACGATGATCGGATGAACGATCTGCCGCAAGCGGAATGGATGGCGAAAACCATCGGACTTGGACAAGGGTCGGCGGGCCAGGTGATGGTCAACGATGCCGAGGCGCTGCTCGCCTGTGTACAGGAAGGTCTGGGCAAAACGCTGCTGCCGGTCGCCGTCGGCGAGAGCATCGGCGGCCTTGTCCGTGCGACGCAATTTCCTTGCGACCTGACACGCGAAATCTGGCTACTCGTGCATCCCGACCTGCGCAAGCTGAACCGGGTGCGCACGGTTATCGACTGGGCCGCGGCGACGGTGAACGCGCTCGCGTCGCGCCACGCCGCCGGGTGTTGAGGCGAGCGCTTAGCGGAACAGATAGTCTTCGCTCGAACTGCGCAGTTTGATGCCGGTCGCCCGAGCCGTTTGACCGATGATCCACTCGGCCAGCAGGCTGCTTTCGTGCGCCGATGCGCCGACCACCTGAAAGTGAAACGGGCACGTACTGCTGTCCATTTTCGCCACCTGCGTGCCGCGGCTGACGTCGAAGCGCCAGCCGGCCAAACGTTCCTTGAACGGCGCGTTCCAGTGCGGCGCGATCGCTTTTTCCACCTGCGTCGATTCCGCCGCGCCGATCATTCTGGTGGTCGCCGCCCGGATCGGCACGATGTCGCGGCACGCGACCGGCATCGCGCGCGTCAGGTACATGTCGACGAGCAGATCGTACGCGTCGATGCCGGTCGCGAGCTTGAAAACCGTCGGCATGTTGCCGCCCATGATGCGCGGATTCGCCTCCACCAGCACCGGCCCGTGTTCGCTCAGAATGATCTCAACGTGGAAGATGCCGAAGTCCAGCCCCACGCTGCGCACGACCTCGACTGCGTAAGCGCGCAATGCATCCGCCACTTCCGACGACACGGGAGCCGGCATCGTCGTGCCCAGTTCGATCGCGGGTTCGTCAATGCAGCGCTTTCTGGCGGAGACGATCAGCGGCACCACTTCGCCGGCGGCCGCCGCGACCTCGACAGATAACAGCGGCCCGTCGATGTAATCCTCGAGCAGCGTTTGCGGTGAAATCGCGTCCAGCAAACCGGCAGGCAACGCAAGCTGCTTGCCCAGCGAGGCGAAGTACGCGCGCAGCCGGTCTTCGTCGTCGATCTTCTCGGCTAGGATACTGCCGCCGCCGCTCAACGGTTTCGCGATGACCGGATAGCCGATGTGCGCCGCGCGCACGAGTGCCAGCTCAAGGGTGTCGACGACGAAATGGCCGACAGACCTCAGGCCGCTCGCGCTGATCCGGTCGCGGCAAGCGGCCTTGTTCTGCGCCAGCGACAACGCGGCCGGTTCGGTGCCCGCGAGGCCCAATCGCTGCGCGCAACGCGCCACCGAACTCGCGCAGTACTCAAGCACCGTCACCACCGCGTCGAGCGGATGTTTACGGTTCAGCTCGGACAGCGCGGCAAACAGTTCGTCCTCGTCTCTCGACGCATCGATGCGGACGATCCGGTCGGCCAGACCGCGTGCTTCGATCGCCGACAGATCGCCGAGAAATTCGACAAACTGCTTCGACGAAACGAACGTGACTTCGTGTCCGCGGCGCTTCGCGGCAAGCAGCGCATTCAATCCGACCGGATTACTGTCGACAAACGCGATATGCATGATTACCCCACTTCTTTACCAAGGAAGCCGGCTTGGTTTCCGAACGCCGCCCGGCGAAACCGGGAGAACAGCGGCACCAGCGCGGCGATGACTATCACGATGAGCGTGACCGGCGCGAAGCCGATTTTGCTCACTAGATAGCTGCCGCCCAGCGAGACGGCCAGCATCAGGCCGAGCGCCCACGCATTCGCGTTGGCCATGATTCTGGGCATGCTTGCCGACGGCACAGAAGGTGAGCACGAAGCGCATATGCACGCAGTACGCGGCCTCGAAGCCGAACGCGAACACCGCGTACATCGGCACGCCGAACGCAGGGCGCGTGATGAAGATCAGCGGAATCAGCGTGGCGAGCTCGATGCAGTGCGACAGTGGCCCGATCGTGCGATAGCGGCCGCCCGCAACACCGATGCGCGCCGCCGCGAGCGCGCCGACCACATACGCGATATTAGTAACGGCCTGCAGCAGCGCGATACCCGATGCCGGCATGCCGAGCTGATCGACCGCGAAGACCGAACGGGCGACGTTGTGATACCCCTGAAAGAGCGCCACCGCGGCAATGAAATAGACGAGCGCCGATTGCGCATCCGGATCGGCGCGCTCGTTCACCGCGCGCGATTTGCCGGACTGATCGGCGGGCTGCCGTGCTTTGGCGACCGTCGCATAGCTGCAGGCCGAAATCAGGTGAAGCGCGATCGAAAGTGCGATGACCTGCTGCGAACTCAGACGCGGCAGGAACAGCGCGCCGGCCAGCGCACCAACACCGCCGCCGAACAGCATCGCTGTGTTGTAGTACGACGCGGCGCGATCCAGCGTGGCGCCGGTAAAAAGCCGCTTGACCGCGACGGGGCGCGCGACCTTCGACACGTTGTCGAACGTGCCCTTGACAACGAGAATCCCGAGCAACGGATAGAGATCGTTCAGCAGCCGCATCGCGACCAGCAAGGAAAGCGCCGAGCCCACTTCCGCCGCGATCAGAAGCGAGCGCCCGTCGTAACGCGAAGCGAGCGACCTAATCAGCGGCAACGCCAGCACTGCCGGCACCCACTGTGTCAGGACGATGCCGTTTGAAAAGACCGGGGAGTGGGTTTGTGTGAACACGGCGGCTGACAGTGTCATCAGCAGCAGGAAGGTTGCGACCGTTGACGCGAATATCGCCGCCCAGATTCGCACGAACGTCGCGTCGCGCACGACCCAGGTTTCCGGCAGGTTGAGTGACCGTTGATTCACGGAATCCTCTGCCTTTTCGGCTAGTTAAATGATCGAGATGAACTTGATAAAGCCGAGCACGCTGAAGATAAGCGGCGATGCTTAAAATTCAATTTCTTATCTAAAGTAAGCACTCAACCAGCGAAGCTATACATTCCGCTTAACCGTCGAAAACACCTGGGGCCATTCAAAAATGCGAAACGACTTTCTCAAACCGGTCGGCCAGAATGGATCTTCCTTGATTAAACCGAGGACCTGCTCCGGCGTTTCCGCCTCGACCACCCACAGGCCGCCTGCACCCGTGCCGTCAGCCGTGTCGATCAGCGGTCCGGCCTGCAGAAACGCCGCCTTGTTTTTTTGCAGAAACGCCAGATGCGGTTTCATATTTTCCGCACGAGCAGAGGCAATCGCCTCATTGTCTTCGAACTGCACACAGTAAATCATTTTATTTTCCCGAATGATGCTATGCTGGGCATAGTAGCATCGGTACGGCAGGTTTTACCCGCGCATATTTGCCTGGCAGAATTGCATTAATGCGGGCGGTTGGGATGAACTTTGCGCGCGCAGGCGCATCATCGTTCAGAGACGAAAGAAACTGCGCTGGCGGATTGGACTTGCGGACCGGAACGCATGCGCCAAAGCTGGCTTATGGCGGGTCTGGGACAACGCGGACGGCTCGCAGACTGCTTCCATGACCATGCTTACTCTCAACGCCGCCGAGCATCCGTTGATGAAGCGGTTCCACAAGCGCGGCGGCGTCGTGCTTCCGCAATCCGAACACGTCGACTGGCTATCGTGCAAGAGCACGGACGAAGCCAGATCTTTTCTACGACTGCTGCCAGCCGACGCCTTGCAGGCGGAGCCATACCCGCTCCCGCCGCGCGTACGGACCCCGCTCGCTCCCGAAGAGGGCGATCAACCGTCCCTTATCTAAGCTGGCAGGGCCGACTCCGTCCCTTGCAGTTCTCGCCTCGTCGGGCCACAAAGATCGTTCTTCGCGGATTTGCGGGAGACCACTTGCCGACAGGCAGTAGTCGGCCACAAGCAGCCTGTCGAAATGGCCACGCAGATCGTCGACAATATTCGGGTTAGCCGTAGAGCCCAACGCAATTTTCCCAAGGGTCGCGCAGCATGCACATCCGCTTTCCATCTTCCACTTGGCCTGGCCCACGATAAAGCGTGGCACCTATGTTCAGAAAATGCTTTAGCGATTCATCGAAGTCATCGACGGTCCAGTAGACGACTGTGCCCGCCGATCCCGCCGATAATTTTGCATCGGCGGGAACAATTTCGAGTCTGATGCCATTGAATTTGAGGTATGTCAGATTGAACTCGTCAAGAAAGCGCCTCTCAGCGCCTCGAAAAGCTGACTGATACCAGTCCAATGCGGCCGGCACGTCTGGCACATACACAAGCACTGCACATATTTGCGAGTTCATGCGGGTTCTCTTTTGTGTCGTCGCTGAACGAGGTGAGGAAAGATCGCGATTCGCGATATTGGTCGAAAAATCTGCTTTAGCAAAGTGGGCCACCTAATTGTTGAACCGAGAGAGCGCTTTGTCGGTACCCATTTGTCCGCTACGGTCGAGGCATGTAAATCGGATAGGGTTGTGGCCGACCATGAAGAGACGTTCGACACACGTTTCTGATTCGTCGACAATTGGTGAATATAAACAAACCTCGACGGAATACTTGAGATGCTGCTGCGGCCGACCGAAATCCAGATTGAATCAACCCGGCTCTTGATGAAACCGTTCTCGGCCAGCGACGCGGATGCCACGTTTTCATGCATCACCCCTTCGCTCACCCGTCACATGGCGTGGGAGCCACCGGCATCCCGGCATGACTTTGACGGTGTTTGGCGGTCCTGGATACCGTCGATAGCCGACGGGTCAGACTATGTATTCGCGATACGTCAGTGCGCTGACGGGAGTTTCCTTGGGTTGGCCGGACTTCACCGCGTACACACCGAGAGCCCGGAACTCGGCATCTGGATTCGTGAAGATTGTCATCGAAATGGCTTTGGTCGTGAAGCTGTAACTCGAGTTGCACACTGGGCAACGCGAACCATTGGCTCAGCGGCCTCAAATCTGAAGTGCAACACCTATCTCGTATAAGGTGTTGCGATGCACGAAAGAACTCAGTACCAGCAACTTCAACCTGAAGAGCGTCTGACCATTGCAAGCCTGCATCTGCAGGGTTCGAGTATCCGGGCCATGGCCCGGATACTCGGGCGCTCGCCGGCCACCGTTAGCCGGGAACTGACGCGAAACAGCTCTCCCGCTGGCTACGCGTCCGTGTCGGCTGAAGCACTCAGTGCCGCACGCCGCAGCGCGGGTCGCCATCCCACAAAGCTTTGCCTGCAAAGCGTCTGCTGGCGTATCGTTCTCACCCTGCTCGAGTGGAAATGGTCACCCCAGCAGATATCGGGCACACTCAAGCGTATGTATCCGACCGACCCGACCCAGCAGGTTTCGCACGAAACCATCTACACGGCCATCTATGCCCAGCCGCGCGGCGAACTGCGCCGTCAGCTCATTGCGTGCTTGCGCCATGGCCACAGCACGCGCATGCCGCGTACACGGGGCACAGACCGGCGCGGACAGATTCCTGACATGGTCAGTATTCATGTGCGGCCGCCCGAAATCGAAGACCGACTGCTGCCTGGGCACTGGGAAGGCGACTTCATCAAGGGTGCCGGCAACCAGTCCTCGGTAGGCGTGCTGGTCGAACGGACCAGCCGGCTGGTGCTGCTTGCCAAGATGGAAGACGCCACCGCCGCTTCAGCGCTGGCGGGCTTCTCCGCCAAACTCAATTCGATTGTCGCGCCATTACGGCAGAGCTTCACCTACGACCAGGGCAAAGAAATGTCGCGCCATAAAGAGCTCACCGCCGCAACCGGCGTGAAGGTGTACTTCTGCGACCCCCACAGTCCCTGGCAACGCGGCACTTGCGAAAACACCAACGGGCTACTGCGCCAGTATCTGCCCAAAAGCACAGACCTTTCGGTCTACAGTCAGGACGAACTTGACGCTATCGCCGACAGTCTGAACAGCCGACCTCGCGCGACTCATGCCTTCCATTCGCCATTTGAGGTCTTCGCCGCGACCCTTGCCTCAGCAACTCAACCTCAAGGCTCTAAACATTAAACCCGCTGTTGCGCTTCACTCTTGAAATCGCCCTCTGAAAGCTTCACCTATCCGGCTGCCGAAGAGAACCACCCCAGCCGACGCATCGCCGAGTCGTTGGGCGGCGTCATTGTGGAAAGGCGCGTGACACCAAAGTACAAGTCCGTCGTCTACCGAATTCCTCGCCAGCCACTCGCGAAAGAGGCATAGGCGGTTCGGCCTTCAAACCGACGGTCGTCGGCGAATACTGAATCGTCGACAATTTTGACGCGGTGAACAGCCAGTAGAATTTGGCCGATTACCCAAATACCCTTTCCCGCGTTCGCCTGGTTGGAAAAAGCAATGACTCATGTGATCCGCATCGTCCGATGGGAGGCATTAAGCCCGGCCCAGAAAATCGACGTTGAGAATTTGAAGATTTCCGATCAACAGATTGAGTATGCTGGGCCCACTCACCGCGCAGTCGAGGCTTGCATGTCCGATCTGACTGGCGAAATCCAAGGCGCGGCTATATTCCACACGGAAGTAATTGTAGGTTTTCTCGTTCTGAAGAGGCGAAACGCCGCCCCCAGTTGGGCTTCAACGCGAGCCGCCGTCATTTCGGCCCTACGTATCGACTTACGCTTCCAAGGTCTAGGAATCGGAACGGCTGCGCTCCAGCGTCTGCCGGAATGGCTTTTGACCCACTGGGCCGACACCAAGTCCATTATGCTTTCCGTCGACGAAGAGAATGAGACCGGGCGCCGTTCGTATGCAAAAGCCGGCTGGGTGGATCTGGGAACCCGGGACGAGGGAAGAATCGGGTGGGTTCGCTATATGAAGCGCGACCTGCAAACGGTGTTTGCTGTCTCTGACTGAGCTCAGCGCAGGAACTCGCTTCGGCCCCAATCGGTCAGGCGGAAAGGCGGCGACAATTTTCGTTTGACGTATCCTTGAGGATCGATGTTCCGACACTCTTGGCCAACGATCCCGATAACAAAACCCGATGCAAGCACATCTCAGAATAGCCAGACCTGTCAGCGACCTTTCGCGGGCAGAAAGCATGTATTGCGCAGCGCTCAGCCTCGTTGTGCTGGCGAAATTTCAAGACCATCAGGGGTTCGACGGGTTGATACTCGGACGTTCCGGCATGGACTATCACTTCGAGTTCACACAGTGCCGTGAACATCCGGTAGCGCCAACACCAACGCGTGAGGATTTGCTGGTGTTTTACGCCCCGGATCGAGTTGAGTGGCAGTCGACTTGCGATCGTCTCGCCGAGAGCGGATTTGTTTGCGTGGCGTCGCTCAATCCTTATTGGGACGTGTCAGGCAAAACATTTGAGGATCACGACGGCTACCGAATCGTTTTGCAAAACTCGGCGTGGCCCTCATGATGCTTGCGTAATGCATTTGGATGCCGGCCCGATCGCTTTGCAGCAAGTCGCACGGTCGCGTGAGAGGCGAACTCCGGCCATATACGGCTAAACGGCTTACCTCCGTGAACTGCTGACACTCGCTATCTTAAGCATCGCCAGTAGCGAATCGGACGTGTATGTCGTCAATTAGCGAAACGCCAGCGTCTGGAGGCGTGCATCTAAATTTCGGCAAAAAATGTTGAGGTAGCATCATCGGACTCAACGGGGGAAGACGGTGTTTCGGGGAATCAAGTCTCACATAAACGCAATTGGCGTCCCTCTTGCCCGTCTGCTTCTCAGCGATCTGCTGAGGATCCTGGCAGAAATGGTTGGCTACATCACGCTCCCTTGGTGGATCGTTCATCTGGGCGGCGCACACGACTTGGCGATCTACAGCGTAAGCATTGCCGTCACCACGATTTTTGCAATGCCACTACTTTCGCCTCTTGGGGACCGCTACGCAAAGAGGCCACAGATTGTATGGGGTCTGTGCGCCCTGATGGTCGTCGCCTTTACCCTCGCTACGCTCGCGTCCCTGTCCGACTACCGGCTTATGCTGATCGTCTGCATAGGCATGGTGACGGTTATCGCGAAAGCTTTCATCGATCCAGCTAGCTCCATCATTTCGGCTGAACTTGTTCCGGCGGATCGTTTGGCCAAAGTGCTTCGTCTTCGTAAATCGACGCAGGCGGCTGGCCGTGCCTTAGGACCCACATTGGCTGGCGCGACTCTGGCGTTGGGTGGTATCGCCGCAACATTTTGGATGAACGGCATTTTGCTCGGCGTCGCTGCCTACGTGGCCTGGCAGCTTCCATCGCATACTCAGCCTAACGAACGCCATCGCGGTTTAGCCCGTTGGTGGGAAGACCTGCGCGCCGGCCTGCATGCTAAATGGATCGTCCCGTTGGAGCGCGGCTGGACGCTTGTCAATTTCTTCGTTTGGATATTCCAGGGCCCTGCAGTCGGCATGCTGATCCCGCTCAAAGTTCAATCACTTGGGCTATCGGGTCTCTGGCTAGGTGCTAGCGAAGCGGCCTTATCTTTAGGTTCGCTTCTCGGCAGCTTTCGTGGTTCTGATGCGCTAGTCGGTCGTTTCGGCCGATTCAATGTCAGGGTGGGGGCCGCCATGTGCGAAGGGCTGGCGCTTGCTGCTTCGGGCTGGGCGCACTCACCCATCGTTCTCATACTGGCGTTTACATGTGTGGGTTTCGCCAATGCATCGATGGGGCTCGTCGGCGCGACGCACCGTTCATTGGCTATCCCGCAGAACTTCCGCGTTCGCATTCTCGCTGCCAGCATGATGACCACGCAGATTGCGGGCATTCTTGGACCAATGATCGCAGGCGCTGCGCTCACGCATTGGGCGGTGGGCGAGGTCTATACATGCTTCGGCTTTGGCACTTGTTTGCTCGCTTTTGGTTTTGTCCTGATACCGCGATCGCGCGAATTCTTTGCGCTCAACCACGATCAGGTGAAAGATTGGTTTCGTCACGAATATCCCCAGGCATTCAAAGCATCTGCGGTGCCCGAATCGAGACAAACTACGTAGATCGAAACGCGGCAAGTCTCGGGAAACGCCAAGTGTATGTGCGGATCGGACTTACCCGAGACACGATCGAGTGACCGCTTTGTAGAAATTTAGTCGACCGCTCATGGTGGCGGACCTTCGGCCCCAAAGTGCAAATTGGTGACAATCGATTCGGCGCGATAGTATTTGCACAAGAAGTAAGCCTCGCGAATCCTTTGACCGGAAGCCGTTCCCAATGAACATCGCCTTTTCCGATACAACCGAGTCCGACGCCGACACACTGGTCGCCATTCGTATCGCCGCGATGCGCGAGAGTCTGGAGCGCGTCGGTCGTTTCGACCCGCAGCGTGCCCGCGAGCGCTTCCTCGCGTCATTCGACCCTGCGCGGTGTCGATTCATAGAGGTCGATGGCGTTCGGTCGGGCTTTATCCTCATTCGCCCACAGGCAGACTACTGGCTACTGGACCACCTTTACATTCTGCCGGCGCACCAAGGGAAAGGAATCGGCGCAGCCGTCCTGCGGGACGTCTTCGCGAACGCCGACGCGCAACGCATGCCAATCCGCCTCGGTGCTCTACGCGGCAGTGATTCAAACCGCTTCTACCAGCGGTATGGATTTGTACAGACTGACGAAGGAGAATGGGATATCTACTATGTGCGTCAGCCAATCGAAACACAGGAAGAAAGCTAGGCTGTATTGGTATTCATAGGGCGGGGCCCATCGCTGGAGTCGGCGACAGAAGTTCGAGCGCCCAGACGCGTAACCATGTACTGCCGAGTTCGGCCAGTTTGGGACATTCGACGTCGTGGGCCAATTTGTTGACAATCGGGTCGACCCGTTGCCCTGCGAACCACACACCACACACGGGAAACGAACGCGATGGAATCGGCCAGGATACGAGCCGGACCCGTGTCTCGCCGATTATCCGAGATCGGGAATTCCAGTCCAGGCGAGTCGGGTCGAGCGCATCTTTACGTATTCCGGGTCAGACGACAGCCCGGGAGATAGTTGACTCCAGGTCAACTCGGAGGGCGACCCAAGATAAAGGACGGCGTCGAACTGATCTTGCATCACTGGAGATCGCGTCGGATCAACGTAGATTTCCACCATGGCATCGCCGTCCTTGGCGAACATCGCGTTGGATAATTTCCGCTGCACAACTGGCACGGTCGCCTAACGCTCGCCAAGCTTTATCGAGTTCCTCGGCGCTCTCTATTTTCGACCAGTCTATCGGCGCATCGCCCAGCAATACACGGATCTGACGGTCTCTTGGAAGAGGCATTCAGATGACGGACTTCACGAAAAAGCCCTTCAAAGACGGGACGGTCCCACACGTCGTGGGGCTGCGTGGTGTTTTGCCAGGCTTGCCGGAGTTGATTTTCGGGGATGTCTTCCCCCGCAACGAACCGGTCCATCATCTCCTGATAAAGGGAATTGCCACTTTCAACTACGATATCGTTCACGGTGTAAGCAAATCTGGGGTCCCGGATCAACGAGACCCGAAATGCATAGGCCTGTTCACATCCGTGGCCGCCGTCGCAAATGGCGACGACATCGTGCGATTTGAAGGCTTCGAGAATGCCGGTGATCGGATCGATCGGACTTGCAGCTATTGTCACTCGGGGGGCTCCTGCTCCGGCGTCAAACGTTACGAATCCTTCATCATCGAGCGTTTGTGACGGCCAGATAGGGAGGAAGTTCCACGTTTTGCATTGGTTTGCATGTCCGGGTTCAATCGGCGCGGCCGCCGCTGGAGACTCGGTTTGGCGCGTGGGCCGTTGGCCCGCGTTCGGCCAAAAACGGGCGCTCGACAGCCGCCGCTAAATCGTCGTCAATTTGCGACGCTGCAATTTCCTTAAAACCGTCTCCGTCCCAATAGCGCTCCGTCGCACGAGTCCATCGTTAGCTCGCGCTTCCTCGCGTCGATTACGGCTAGAAATGTGGCACTAAGCAATGCAATAAGCACCGCGACCATAGTCGGTACCAGTACGTCGATGGTGAGGCCAAATATGATGGTGCTGAACGAGACGGCCAGGCCAGAATAGGCTGCTGCCCGAATGGTGGGGTCGGCCGCGCGGCGGCTGCGCCAGAAATAAACTGACAGGCCGAAGTAAAAAAGCACAAGAGACAGGACGCCGATCAATCCCTGTTCAGCGAGCGTCGAGAAAAAGTCACTATGGGCGCGCTCGTTGACGATTCCGGCGTTTGCTACGCCCCGTTGTGCCAACTCGCCAAGTGCATCCTCCAAATGTCCCTTGCCCACTCCGTACACCGGGTGCTCCATGAACAATCGGTATGATGCCAGCCACAATTGAATACGTATCCCGACGGACGTGTGGTCTTTACCTTGATGCATCAGTACATAGTCGGTCGCGATATCCTTGATGCGATGCGCGACGCGCTCGTTTGACCAAAGCGCACCGGCGACCATCACGATCATGATGGCCGATACGAGCAGCCTCTTTCCGTTTGCGAACCATTGATATTGAGCACCGAGCAGCACGACGAAGACTGGGATGGCAAGCCATCCGCCACGGGTTCCGGAAAGGTACGACGCAAAGCCACCGCACAGAAACGCCAACAGCTTGACTATCAGCATGCGCCAGTTGCTCGGCCCATCCCAGCCGAGCGTAAACATCGACAGAAACGCGAGCAGCAGGGCCGTATCTCCGAACGGGATGGCATTCGTGTAGTAGTTGTCGAGCCGGCTGTCGTCGGTCCACCCGCCCTGCGAGCGCATGATCAACGCCCAGCCTCCGACGGCGATGGCGCCCGCCGCACAACCCCAGCCGATCGCACGCAAATTCCGCGAGGGCAATTGACGCAACAGCAGGAACACTGGCAGCGCTAGCGCGAAGCGCGAAATCGAATCGAATTCCCGCGGCATCCAATACCCAAGCAGCGGCTGCTGGACGATGACCGCTATAAGGACGGTCATCATCCCGACGGTGTACCAACGGTATCGATGCAAAGGCGAGAAGAAACCGTTGGCTCGGCGGGAGCGTACCGTGATGCAAAGCGCTAGCGCCAAAAGCACGAAGAAGCAGTATCCGCTACCACCACGCCACACGAGGTTGAGAGCAGGTGCAAAAAACAGAAGTGCGGAGACAAACCAAAGCAAACTGGGGGGAAAGACCATCGGGCGAGCATTCCTTGCTAATCGGCTACTGTTAGGCGCGGTATTGGTCGCGGAGCTCAGCGCTTGTTCGAAATAGTGTGCGGCGGGCGATTATAACCATGCCTGCTTCGTAGCGTCAGTTGAGTTCCCGTTGTGGGATAATGCGCCGCATAATGCTCAAGATACATCTGATGATTTCGCGATGGTGAGATGATCAGCCTCAAAACACTCAATATTTAAGCAAAAAATGCGCCGCTCAGGTGAGAGACTTTTGGATTCAAACTTGAGTCAGCGTATCGGGGCCTCGAGATTGTGGAATTCAGAGAAGATATAAATGGCCTGCGAGCCATCGCTGTACTGTCAGTTGTCCTTTACCATTTCGGCGTGCCTGCATTTGGTGGCGGATTCATAGGGGTCGATGTATTTTTCGTTATCTCCGGCTACCTGTTAACCGGTATCGCGCGTCGGGATCTCGAAGTCGGTCGCTATTCAGTTATCAGATTTCTCTCGAACCGACTGCGCCGAATATTTCCAGCCCTATGTGCGGTTTTGGCAGCCTGCGTCCTCTGGGCGACGTATTCCTATCTGCCGGGGGACTATAAGCGGATCGTCCGCGATGCCACGTCGGCACTTGTGATCCGCTCAAATTATGCATTTGTCGACAATGCCGGCTATTTCGCACCGGACGCCAGACAGAACATCCTGCTGCATACATGGTCGCTGTCAGTCGAGTCCCAGTTTTATCTCGTCTTCGCACTGCTTTGCGGTGTCTTTTGGCCGAGATCGGGGCAGTTCGCGCGGAAGGTTGGATTCGCACTTTTCTCTGCTTTGGGTGTGGCGTCGCTGGGTTGGTGTCTTGTGCACACGCCTGGTAACCAGCCGGCCTCGTTCTACCTGCTCTGGAGTCGTGCGTGGGAATTCATGGCGGGCTCGATGGTGTCCATTTACGGGGCTCGAAACCTTCGCATCGCTCACGCGAACACGCTTGCCAGCATCGGAGCAATATCGCTGACGGCCAGTATTGTTGGCCTCGATTCCGCGATGCCCTACCCAGGGTGGCGGGCCTTGTTTCCCGTGATGGGGACGATGCTGATCATCTATGCAAAGCGAGGCTATATCGCGCAGATTCTGTCCACCACTCCATTCCAGTTCGTCGGCCGTATTTCGTATTCCGTGTACCTCTGGCATTGGCCGTTGCTGGTAGCATTTCGCGAACGCACAGGTGTCGACCCGTCCCGGCTCCAGATCATTCTGCTCCTCGTCGCATCTCTTGCTGTTGGCTGGATGTCGTTTCAATTCGTAGAGCAGCCTACCCGTCGACGGGCGCGGAATTCGCACCTTGCGGGCGCGTTGGTGACAGCAATCGCTGCAGGCTTCATTTTCTCAGGCGTTCTCTCGTGGAATCAGGGTTGGCCGCAAAGGTTGCCTGCGTATCTTCAGCAAGCCGTTGCCGGCCGGGAAGAGCCGAACCCGCTCGCGGCCGAGTGCATGCGCCAAGCCGATGGAACAAAGCGATCGCCTGGCGACTTTTGCCGGCTTGGCGACCCGGGCGATACACGGCCGCCCGTAGTAATGCTTTGGGGTGACTCCTTTGCCAGCGGGTTGCAGCCCACCGTCTCGTCGATCGTGAGCGATTTGGGCGTTCCTGGAATTCTGGCCTCAGAGGGAGGATGCCCACCCTTCATAGGAGCGGCCTTCAAGGGATCTGGCGCAGAAATATTCCCAGGATGCGAGAATTATGCGAACTTCACGTTCAAATACTTCGAGCGTACGCCGTCCATTTCTCTCGTGGTCGTCGCCGGCGACTGGAAGCGCTACAACGCTGACTACGAAGGGCGTGTGCTCAAGAAGATCGCTGAGATTCTGGCAGCGCGGGGCGGGCGCATGGTCATCCTCGGCGCAGTCCCGGACCCTCAAGGAGATGTTCCACATCTATGGGCCCATGCACAGTTTCAAGCGGGGCACGCAATCGATGAACTGACCGTTCCGCGTGCTTCGCAAACCGAACTGCTCGATAAGGTCGAGCAGATTGTCGGTCCCGCATTGAAGGTCGGAAATGGGACCGTAGTCGAGCCGTTTAAATCGCTTTGTTCGGATGACTTCTGCTACAGCGTGAAGGGAAACCGCGCACTCTTTATGGACACTGACCATTTGAACACGGCCGGCCTGGCGTATGTGAAGCCCTTGATGAAAACCGCAATCACGCATGCGCGCAATGAAATAGAGGCGGAGGCCGATAGGCAGCAATCCGGAAATTCTGCGTCAGTCGCCTTCGTGAAGCATAATCAGCCAGGCAAACTTCGCGACCGCGGTGGTTCGCCTCTAGATCTTTCGATACCGGATCAAAACTAAGCGTTGGATCCCTGCCGCTCGTGACGCGCGTCTTGGAGTTGAACGGTCGAAGAACCGCCTTGGGGCTCAGCTGGCGTCGATGCGCAGTCGGTCAGCCACGACTCATCGCAGTAGTTCGTCGATACCAGCCAGTTCACAGTTCAGGGCACTGCAGAGGCCAAACGCGGCAACACGAACATTACATTGAGTCATGACAAGAATATCTATCGTTGTTCCATGCTTTAACCAGCAGGAACTCATCGCGGAAACACTCGAATCAGTGTTGCATCAGTCGTTTACCGATTGGGAATGTATCGTTGTAAACGATGGTTCGACGGACGACTCAGAGGCCGTCATTCAGCGATACGCAAAAAAGGATCATCGGTTCCTGTCGTTCACTAGGAAAAACGCAGGCGTTGCGGCGGCGCGAAATTTCGGCTTCGCCGAGGCAAGTGGCGATCTCTTTGTGCCGCTTGATGGCGACGACAAGATTCATCCTGATTTCCTGCGGCGGGCCTTGAAGTGTTTCACTGAACAACCCGACACCGATCTCGTTCACTGCAAGACGCAGCGCATCGGAGAATCCAGAAAAATCTGGCGCTTGCCTGAGTACAGCTATGAAAAACTTCTTTGGCAAAACATGATCGTCAATACGACCATGTACAGGCGCGACGCTTTTTTTCGTGTTGGCGGATATTCACCCGAAATGATTCACGGGTTCGAGGACTGGGAATTCTACGTGCGACTTCTGAGCCCCGCATCCAAGGTGCGGTTTATTGATGCGCCGATGTATCTTTACCGCGTGAAGAAAAGTTCACGGTCAACCGAACTGGTGTCGCTGGGAAAGGTTGAGGAATCGCAGCGCCTGATCTACATGCGTAACCGGGAAGTGTATGGACCGTTCATGGAAAACCCGATCAGCGCTTTCGGCGCACGTATGAAAGAATTTGCCCCATTTTTTTCTGCACGGTACAGGCGAACACTCCGGTACGTGCATGCGGGCTATGCAAGTGTGATCGCAGCGCTGCTGATCAACATTGCATGGCTGCTATCAAGGCACTAACACATGCTGATTCGTGATCGGGTTTGACCGGGCAGTGCGGGACAGTCAATATTGAACCGGAAGCCGGATTACTGTGGCACGTCACGTAGCGGGTGCCGATCGGTGCGCGCACACTTCTCCGCGTCCTCACGACGACGCTCTTACGGCAGCGCTCGCGCTATTGTCTTGGCATCTGGTCGAGCGCCCAGCACTATGCCTGAAACGATATCTGAAGCGTGTGCATAGATTCTCCACCCGGGGTAAATCTGTCAGCTGAGATGTTGGAGCCCGGTTTCCGAGAAGGATGAAAATTCGGCCTGATCCGGGTGTCAGGCGCCGATATTGTGGCTAAAACCGCATGGTCGGCGGATCTCGACAGTCCGCTAACGAGAAAGCTGAATGCCTTTTCAGGGTCGCGTGCTGCCGATCGCTGCCGTCTGGACTAGCCGGGCGCGTATGCGATTTGCATACGGCTGCGCTCGCCCAGTTTCCGCCGCTCGTTGCCATGCGCACGATGTCGTTCGAGCGGCCACTTCGCATAACACGCGACGGATGTCGCGTTCAAGAGACTCGCGCAACCGCTCGTGCCGGTGAGCTGTTCCATACGGGCGAGCGCCGGCTTGCTACCGCCTGCAAGCGAAGGTCGCCGCGCAGCTTCCTGCTGAGCGGCCCAGTCGATGGTCGTGGCGGAGGTCATGAAATTGTCCTGATAACTGATGCGCCTTTTTCAGAAAAAAGGGGCTCGTCGAACCTTGGCCGCAATGTGATGCGTGGACGAGCGCTTCAACCAAGGCCGAATGTTTTCCTCAAGCTTGAATCGACGGGACCAGCGGGCATAAAGCGGCGTAACTTGCTCAGCAACGATGCCTGTCCGGCAGGCGTGCGACGCATCCGCCAGGCGCCAAGCGCCGCTTCGACAATAGTGTTTGCCACGCCCTCGGGCTCGGGGGCACCTTTGACACTGCTCACGACTGCGCTCGTTGCAAGGGCACGCTCGCGATCATAGTCGGCGATTTTGGAACCCGCCTGGGGCGCATTGATGTCGAGATTGGTCCTGGTAAAAGTCGGTTCGACCAGCGTTGCGCGTATACCGAACTGGCGCACCTCGTGATCCAGGGTTTCGGTTAGCCCTTCCACAGCGTGCTTGGACGCCGAATAGAGTCCCATGTAGGGCGCCGGGAGAAACCCGAGCACCGAACTGACATTGACGATCCTTCCACCGCGTTGTGCCCGCATCTGGGGGAGTACAGCGTGGGTCGCGCGCAGAATGCTGAATACATTGGTATCGAACAGAGACGAGGCCTCGGCGGTCGACGTCTCCTCGACCGCGCCAATCATGCTCGTTCCTGCATTGTTGACGAGCACGTCGATTCGCCTGGCGCGATCGATGACGGACTGGATTCCAGCCTGGACCGAAGCATCGTTGCAAACATCCATCTCGACAAGCTCGACTCCCGAGATAGGCGCCGCTTTTGCGATGCTGCGCACGGTGCCAAATACGCGGCACCCCCGCCTGGCAAACTTCTCGGCGGCGGCGCGTCCGATACCCGATGACACGCCGGTAACAACGACAACAGTGGAATTCGACATGAACAGCTCTCTTCAGGTGAATTGATGGTGTTTTTTTAACTGCCCGCGTCGAGCGCGTCCTGCAGCGTTTGCTCGGAAGGCTGCGCCTTCTCATGCCGATCTTTGCGCGAGCCAGCGATACTCGCGGGTCGAATCTTGAACCAGATCGAATACATGGCCGGCAGGAAGACCAGAGTCAGAATCGTCCCGGCGAACGTACCGCCGATCAGCGTGTACGCGAGGGTTCCCCAGAACACCGAATGGGTCAGCGGGATGAAAGCGAGGATCGCCGCCATGGCCGTCAGGATCACCGGCCTGGCACGCTGCACGGTGGCTTCGACGACCGCATGGAACGGATCCAGCCCCGCCTGCTCGTTCTGGTGAATCTGTCCGATCAGGATCAGCGTGTTGCGCATCAGGATGCCCGATAGCGCGATGAGACCGACCAGCGCATTGATGCCGAACGGCTGCCTGAACAGGATCAACGTCGGCACCACCCCGATCAAGCCCAGCGGGCTGGTCAGGAACACCATCACCATGGCGGAGATCGAGCGCACCTGGAAGATGATGATGATGAGCGTAACCGCCAGCATGATCGGGAAGAGCGGCAACATGGCTTTCGTCGCTTTAGCCGATTCCTCGATGGAGCCCGCCTCTTCGATACGGTAGCCGGTCGGCAGCCGGGCCATGATGGGCTGAAGCTGCTTCGTGATCGCCGTCGATACGTCCGGCGGCTGAAGGTTGTCGGCAATGTCGCCCCGTACCGTGATCGTCGGCACGCGGTCCCGCCAGCGCATGATCGGTTCTTCCATGCGCACGTCGACCTTGCCCACCTGCGACAGCGGAATGCGTTGCCCGTTCGCGCCAGCCAGCGTGAAATCGCCGATCCGGGCCGGATCGAGACGAACATCGCCGGCCGAACGCGCCATGACCTGCACGGTTCGAATATCCTCACGCACGGCGGTGACAGCCACGCCGGTTAGCAGGAATTGCAGTTGTTGCGCCACGGCGCTGGATGTCAGCCCCACCGCCTGCAAGCGGTCCTGCTGCAACGTGAAGTGCAGCGTGGGCGTGCGCGTACCCCAATCAGCGTTGACCGTACGCATCATCGGACTGCCCTCCATCCCCTGCTCAACTTCTCCCGCAATACCGCGTAGCTTGTCCGGGTCCGGGCCAGAGATACGGTAGGCGACCGGGAACGGCGAATATGGACCGAATACGAGTTGCGTAACCCGCACGCGCGCCTCGGGGGCGAGACCGTTGGAGACTGCCTGACGCAGTCGCTGCTTCAATGCGTCGCGCTCATCCTGGCTGTCCGTGCGCACCACGATCTTGGCAAACGACGGATCGGGCAGTTCCGGCCCCATCGCCAGGTAAAAGCGTGGCGCGCCTTGCCCGACGTACGCGGTGACGATCCTGGCTTCCTTCTGCTTCGCGAGCCACGCTTCGACCTTCGTCGTGGCGGCGCTGGTTTGCGAGATCGACGTGCCATAGGGCATCTGCACCTCGACCAGCACTTCGGGACGGTCGGAGATCGGGAAGAACTGTTTTTTGACCACGCCCATGCCGAGGACGGCCAGCACGAAGAGGCCCACGACCGAACCGGCGACCAGCCATTTGCGCGCGATGACGCGCGTGAGCAGCTGACGGAAGCGGTTGTAGCGCGGCGTGTCGTAGATCGCGTCGTGACCGCCTTCGACCTTTTTGAAGTCGGGCAGCATCTTCACACCCAGGTAGGGCGTGAAGACCACGGCGACGACCCACGATGCGATCAGTGCGATGCCGACGATCCAGAACATGTTGCTGGTGTATTCGCCGGCCGTGGAGCGCGCGAAGCCATTGGGCATGAAGCCGACGGCGGTCACCAGCGTGCCCGCCAGCATCGGCGCGGCCGTATGACTCCACGCGTAGGCGGAGGCGGCGATGCGGCTGTAGCCTTCCTCCATCTTTACCACCATCATTTCGATCGCGATGATCGCGTCGTCCACGAGCAGGCCGAGCGCGAGGATCAGCGATCCGAGCGTGATGCGATCGAAGTTCTTGCCGGTCGCGGCCATCACGACGAACACCACCGCGAGTGTCAGCGGTACGGCCGCGGCAACGACGAGGCCCACCCGCCAGCCCATGCTGACGAAACTCACCAGCATGACCACCAGCAGCGCGACGAAAAACTTCACCATGAACTCGTCGACCGCCGAATGAATGTTGACGGCTTGATCGGTGACTTTGGTGAGGCTCATGCCCAGCGGCAGCCCGGCGTTGATTGCGCCGACCTCGCTGTCCAGCGCCTTGCCGAGGTCGAGCCCGTTCCAGCCGTCGCGCATGACGATGCCCAGCAGAAGTGCCGGTTCGCCGTTGTTGCGGATCATGAACGTCGCCGGATCTTCATAACCACGCGTAACGGTGGCAATGTCCGACAGCTTCAGCGAGCGGCCCTGCGCTACGACCGGCGTGTCGCGGATCTTCTGCAGGTTGTCGAAGGCACCGTCCAGGCGAATGAACAGCTCCGGACCTTTGGTCTCCACGGAGCCGGCCGGCGTCAGGGCGTTCTGACCGTTGAGCGCGGCGAACACGTCCTGGGGGCTCACGCCCAGCGTTGCCAGCCGGTCATGTGAGAGCTCGATATAGATTCTCTCCGACTGCTCGCCGATGATGTCGACCTTCTTCACGCCCGGCACGTGGAGCAACCGCTGGCGCAGCGTCTCGGCATCGCGCACCAGCAGGCGCTGCGGTTCGCCCCTGGCCTTCAGTGCGAAGAGGGCAAACGTGACATCCGAGTATTCGTCGTTGACCATCGGCCCGATCACGCCAGCCGGCAGGTTGGCTGCCTCGTCGCTGATCTTCTTCCGGGCCTGGTAGAACTGTTCCTGTACTTCCGACGGCGGCGTGCTGTCGAGCAAGGTCAAGGTCGTGAAGGCCAGCCCAGGCCGTGTGTAGGTCTCGGTCCGGTCGTACCAGCGCAGCTCCTGCATGCGCTTTTCGATCTTCTCGGCGACCTGATCGTGCATTTCCTGCGCCGTGGCTCCCGGCCAGGCGGTGATGATGGTCATCACCTTGACCGTGAACGCGGGGTCTTCCGCCCGGCCCAGCTTGAAGAACGAAACGAGCCCGGCCAGTGAAATCAGGCAGATCAGGAACAGGGTGATGGAGCGCTCGCGCACGGCGAGCGCCGACAGGTTGAAACGGCCTTCGCTCACGGACGGGCTCCCTCGGCCGTCATGGCGACGGCTTGACTTGTCACCCGGACCTGCTCGCCTTCGCGCAGCAACTGCGCGCCGAGCGCGACGATCCGGTCGCCTTGCTTGATCTCACCAGCGACGCGAGCACTATCGTCGTCCAGATGTTCGACGGTAACCGGCCGCCAGGCAACCTTCGCCGGCTCGCCGTTGATGACCCACACCCCCGGTCCCTTGCCCGCGTCAAACAGCGCGCCGATCGGCACCTGCAAACCGCCTTGCACCGCGGAACGCGCGTCGGGAATCTGGACCGTCACCGTGGCGCCCAGTGGGGCGTCGGCCAGCTCTCCCTGCAGCACGTACCGCGCTTCGAACGTACGGGTACGAGGATCCGCCGTATCCGAAAGCTGGCGCAGCGTCGCCGGCACGCTAACTCCGCCGTTGCCGAACAGCGTGGCCTGGGCGACCGAACCGATGGCGGGGCGCAAGGTTTCGGGTAGCTGGATGACAGCCTCGCGGCGCCCGGCGTGGGCGAGGCGCACCACGGGCTGTCCGGCGCTGACGACCTGGCCCGGTTCGGCCAGCGTTTCCATCACGACGCCATCGCCGTCCGCCAACAGTTCGGCATAACCCGTCGCGTTGCGCGCAACGTCGGCGTCAGCCACGGCCGCACTGAGCTGCGCTTTGGCGGCATCGGCCGCCGCCTTGATCTGGTCATAGGCCGATGCCGATATCGCGCCGGTTCCGCGCAGGTCGCGATAGCGCTCTTCATCCTGCGCGGTCTGCTGCGCGCGTGCTCGCGCGGCGGTGACCGCGTCCTGCCGGGCCTGCGCGGCAAGCCTCAGATCGATGGGGTCGAGGCGCATCAGCGGCTGGCCGCGTTTGATGGTTTGTCCGGCGTCCGCCAGCCGCTCGAGCACCTTGCCGGAGACGCGAAATCCCAGGTCGCTCTGCACGCGCGCGGCGACGGTTCCGGTAAACGAACGGGAGGCGGGGATCGCCGCCTGAGCGATGGCGGTGCGCACCAGGGGCGCTTCGGTGCGCGGATCGGACGGTGCTTTTGCGCCGCAGGCGGCTAGCGCAAGTGGCAGTGCACAGACGACTGCAGAGGTAGCAAGGCGACGCCGGAGCATGAAAGACCCATTGACGGAGTGATCGGGGCTTTCATTATGGTTCTAGTGACCAACTTAGTCAATAGTCACCCACGAGATTTCCATCAAGGCGACAGACTGCGGAGCACGAGACTGGACAGTTGTGCAGGCGCGACCTTGGTGTAATCGAAGCTGTACTGCAGGAGCATTGGGTTCAGGTAGGGGCGCATCACCAGATAGATCGCCATCGCGGTCTCATCGAGCGGTGTTTTGCGCTCGAAGTCCCCGCTTTGCCGTCCCTCCTGGAGGACGTCCCGAAGCAGCTTCTGGACGCGCTCTTCATACGCAAGCACCGCCTGCCAGTTCTCCGTGGCCGCCGATGCGGCAATCTCGTAGAGCTTGCGGTCCTGGAAAAACAGACGGAGGCTCGCTTCCGTGAAGACGTTGAACATCCGCCGCAGCTTCTCCGGTGGCAGATCGGTCTGTGCGACGGCCGCCCTCACCTCGGTTTCGATCTCGTGCAGGCAGTTCGCGCAAATCATCTCGCCAATGGCCTGCTTGGACTCGAAGAACTTGTAGATGTAGGCCTTGGAAAACCCGATCGCCTTGGCGAGGTCTGAGACCGTCGTTTTCTCGTAGCCATACCGGCTGAAGTGCTCGGTGGCGGCGACGACGATCTGATCCCGTACCTCGTGGTCAGCGGGGCCGCGCGCCGGGATGGAGGAAGTGGTGACTTTTTTCATGGGTATAGCATACAGGAATGGACAACCAGTGACTATTTGGTATTATAGTCACCACTGGAATCTTGCGAAGACGCTCATGCTACCCAAACCTATCCTTGCCGCGGTTATTGTCGCCAGTCTCTCGGCTGGCTGCGCTGTAGGCCCCGATTATGTCCGGCCCAATGTAGCCATGCCCGAGCAGTTCCAGGGCCAGGCCGCGGTGGATCACCGGCACGCGGCGGCCAGTGCCGACCTTGTCACGTGGTGGACGGGTTTCGATGATCCGCAACTGACACGATTCGTCACGCTCGCACTGGATCAGAACCTGGACCTCGCGCAGGCCGCCGCTCGCGTCTCGCAGGCGCGCGCGGGACTTGGCGCGGCGAATGCCGCGCTGCTGCCGTCCGGCACTGTCAGCGGGCAGGCGGCGCGAGTCTACCAGTCGGTTGAGACCCCCTTGGGGAGAGTCCTGAATTCGACGCCCGGTTTCGATCGCTACGGCAATGAGTACGAGGCTGATTTCAACGCGAGCTGGGAACTGGATGTGTTTGGTGGCCTGCGTCGCGGGCGGGAAGCGGCACTTGCCGAATACCAGGCTTCGGAAGCCGCTGCGGTGGCCACGCGCCTGGCAGTGGCGGCGCAGACTGGCGATATTTACATCACGATTCGTGGATTGCAGGCCCGTCTGAAGGTTGCCCGGCGGCAGGTGCAGACGCAGCAGGATCTGCTTTCGACCATCAACCTCCTGTATGGCAAAGGATTGGCGGCCGACCTTCAGGTAAGCCAGGCCGAAGGTGCGCTGTCCCAGGTTCAGGCATCCGTCCCGGTCCTCGAGGCGGGTCTGGATGCGGCGATGAACGCGCTGGACGTGATGCTGGGTTCGCAGCCCGGCACGCATCGAGCCGAACTGGTCGAAGCTGGTGACATCCCGGTCGCCCCGCGGATCGCGGACACAGGATCGCCGGGAGAGTTGCTCAGGCGCCGGCCCGACCTGATCGTGGCCGAGCGACGCCTCGCCGCATCGAACGCGCGCATCGGCGTAGCGATCGCAGAGTATTACCCCAAGGTGTCGCTCAGTGGACTGCTCGGCAGCGCCACCTCGGTGGCCAGCGGCAACCTGTTCAGTACCGGCGCCAATCAGGCCGCTGGCGTGCTGGGGCTGCGCTGGCGTCTGTTCGATTTCGGCCGCATCAATGCGCAGATCGAGCAGGCCAAGGGGCAGCAGGCGGAAATGCTGGCCGCGTATCGGCTCGCCGCGCTTCATGCAACCGAAGACGTCGAGAACTCATTCTCGGCACTCGTGAAGCGCGAGCAAGAGGCCGCGGTGCTCGCCCAGGGAGTGGATTCGCTCGGTCGCGCTCGAGCCGCCTCGTTCGCAGCCTATCAAAAAGGCGTCGTCAGCCTCATCGAAGTCTTGCAGGCCGACGACAACCTGCTACGCGCCTCCGATGAGCGGGTGCAGGCGCAAACGGAATCCGCACGCGCAGCCGTTGCCGCCTTCAAGGCGCTCGGTGGCGGGTGGCAACCTGGCGAATCCGAAGCGGTCGCCATCAAATAGCAACCCTACGCACCCAACGATCTGCCAGGAGCGTGGATTTTGGCCATCGTTCTTTGCCAGATGAGCGCTTTGCCGCATGCCACACAAACGAATGACGCGAGCAGAAAGCCGCGAGCGAACCCGGCAGCGCTTGCTCGACGCAGCAGCGTCGAGCATCGCCGAAAAAGGGTTTGCTGCGACTAGCGTGGAGGATATCGCAGCCGAGGCCGGCTATACCCGCGGCGCGTTTTACTCGAACTTCAGCAGCAAGAGCGATCTATTCGTCGAACTGCTCCGCCTCGATCACCAGAACATGCAAGCAAACTTGCAGAAGCTGCGAGACGCCACACCGTCCAGCGAAAACCTGCAAGTGCAGCTCACCTTGTTGTACGCGCAGTGCTATCGCGACGACAACAACTACATCATCTGGGCTGAGGCACGTTTGCATGCCATGCGTGACGCGAAATTCCGACAACATGTGAATGCCCTATGCCTGCAAAAGCGCGACATGATCGCGTACTTCATTGAGCAGTTATGCCTGCGCCTCAACATACGGTTGCCGGGCTCTTTCGCCGACCACGCGCTCGCCGTTATGGCAGTGATCGACGGCATCCTCTGCTTCAACATGACGATGCCCAATGATTTGTCCAACGCTTCGGCCGAAGCGATTTTGAGCAACGTTTTGACAAAGATGCTCTGCAATGCACCAGTCCTGACTGAAACATAGTTTGATCTTGCGCCTCCTCCACAGATACCCCGCTCAAGCGATTCAATCCATCAGTCGGTGTCAGCCAGGTCTCCTGGTTGTTCGTTCGAATTGGCGGATTCAACCGGTCGATGCAACACAACGAACGTCGCATGAGCGGAGGGAGTATGGCGCTGCCTGTCGCTCCGATTTGCCGCCGCAATCTCCTTCGGCATCGCATCACAGATGCCCGCGCGCGAGGAGCGGGCGCTCCGGCGCCTTCAGTGCGGCGCCGGAGCGTCGAGATAGACGCCTGCCGACAACCCGGCCTTCACCTGCCGCGTGAACTCGTCGGTGGAGACTTCCTCGGCCCCTGCCTCGATTGCGTCGTATGCCTGACGCACGACGTCGGCCGGCGTCGCCTTCGGCACCTCCAGCCCGCGCGTCAGATCGGTATCGATAAAACCGGCATGCAGCCCGACCACCTGCGTGTGCTGCTCGCGCAGCGAGTGACGCAGGCCGTTGGTCACCGCCCACGCGGCCGACTTCGACACGCCATAAGCCGCGAGGATCGGCCGGTTTATCCAGCTCGCAACAGACAGTACGTTCAGGATCGCGCCGCCGCCGTTGCCGGCAAGGTTGCCCGCGAACGCCTGCGACATCGACAGCATCCCGAACACGTTGGTGTCGAAGTGATCGCGTAACGCGTCGAGCGCGCCGTCGTCCGTCAGACTGCCTAGCCGCGCGATGCCCGCGTTGTTGATCAGAAGCGTGACGTCGCCCGCCGCGTCGGCGGCAGCGGCCACGGCCGCCGGATCGGTCACGTCAAGCTTCACGGGCACGACGCCCGGCAGCGTTACGCTGGCCGGATCGCGCGCGCCCGCATAGACCTTGCGCACTCCTCTTTCGAGCGCCTGCTTCGCGAACTCAAGACCAAGCCCGCGGTTCGCACCCGTCACGAAAACAACAGCACCTTCGATCTTCATATCTCATCCTTTCGCATGATGAATCGCATGGGCGCCGGTTCGCAGCGCGCGTGAAATTCGGAGAAAACAAACCTGCCCTTGCGTACCGAACCGTTGCGCCGCCGAACGGCGCCAACGTCCGCCGCCAGCCGGCATCAAAGAACCGCGATGGACCTGGACTGCCATCCGTGCCACGCCGGCGTTGCTTCGCGTTATGCGCGAAAGTCGGCTACACTCATGTCAATGTCGATCACCATCGTGCTACGCCGCATTGTGTCGACGTAATTTGGGCATGTCAATGGTGACCGACATTGTGTTTTTTAATCGACGCGATCGCTTGTATAAGGGAGAGATCGATGGGGGTGTCACGACAGCAGGCCGCCGAGAACCGCAGCGCGATCGTCGCGGCCGCCGAGCGGCTTTTCCGGGTACGCGGAGTCGATGCCGTGGGGCTGACGGAGTTGATGAAGGAAGCCGGTTTTACCCAGGGCGGCTTCTACAACCACTTCAAGTCGAAGGACGCGTTGGTCACCGCGGTCATGGAAAAGGCGATGCAAGCCTACGCGGATTCGCCAAACGGCGGCAGCCTCGGGAAGCAGGCGGCACGCTACCTGTCGGCCTCGCACCGCGACAACGTCGAAGCAGGGTGCCCGTTGTCCGGCTTTGCTGGCGACGCTCCGCGGATGACCGATGCGGCGCGTGCGTCCTACGCGCGCGGCCTCGCCGCGTATCTCGACCGGCTTGCAGCCATGATCGCCACGGAAGGCGCGACGACGGAACAAACCCGTCGCGATGCGATTGCCGCGTTCAGTCAGATGGTCGGGGCGCTCGTGCTGTCGCGTGCGATCGCAGGCGTCGATTCGGCCTTCGCCGACGAAATCCTCGACGCGGGGCGGCGCACGCTCGTCGATGCGCTCGACGACCCGGTCACGCCGGACAGCCGGCGCCGCAGGAGGTCGAATGGCTGATACGCCGCCTGCGGCCCCGGGGGCTCTGCATGGGAATGCGTAGGTCGGCGGGGGCAGCACGATTTGCGCGCAGAGACTCAGCGCTTTAGCGCGCCGGTGAGGGCGGCTCCGTGCCGTCGTCGCCCGCCTGTCCTGGCGTAGGCAGGTACCTGCCGAAGTTCATTTCGAAGTCGCTTGGAACGCCGTAGGCCAGGCTACGGAGCTTGGCGCGGCGGGCCTGCCCACTTGGCGAGGCCAGGGCCGGGAAGAACAGGTCAATGCTCGACTGGAGTTCGCCAGGCGTCGGCATTCCGAAACGATTGATCTGGGCTTTCGCGGCGCCGAGCGTTTCACGGTCGAATGTGGCCAGACGCCGGACAAGCGCATCGACAAGCCGTGAATGAAAATGACGGGCGGGTCGTTCTTCATATCGGTCGTCCTCTCTTTGGATTGCAAAAGTGCCCCCTCGAACGCCGGAACGCTTCAACGGCATCTTTCAGGTCTTGACCGAGATAGTTCCGTTCGACGGCGAGCGCCGTGCCATCTACCGAACCGATTATTGGAAGATGTTCCGTTCGAACCGCCCTGAATCTCTCTGCGAATACAACGTCAAGATCGCGCAAATGGCACGCATGCTCCACGAGCGCGAAGTGCGTCAATGACCTCACTAAAGGGCAACTTGTTGGGATATGGACTGAAATGACCTGTCAAGACGCCTGTCTGTCCACAGGTGCAGCGCAGGCTATTCCGCCATCGCCCACGGATGGTCGACAAGACATCGCATCGCCGAACCTTCCAGATTGAATGGCACATGAACCGGATTCTGGACGGCGTCCACTCTTCGTCAGCCTATGACACGACGACTCTAAATTCGACCCCTGATTCAAAATCCAGCGTCGTGGTCGAAAAGCGGGGATCGTCGTCGAGGTAGTGCTTGTATGGCCGAACGGCGTCCTCGGCTGTGTACATATTGTCGGCGAGAATGATAGATCCGGGACGCAGCAGGCGCTCAATCTGTTTGAACAGCTCCAGATAGGCGTCGGCCCATACGTCGATAAACACCATGTCGAAAGCACCGTCCAGTCCGGCAACGGTCTGGAAGACATCGCCCTCCCGCAGTTCAACATAAGCGCCCACGCCCGCCGTTCCGACGTGGGCCCGAAGTTGTGCGCACTTAACAGCATCGAGTTCAGTCGCTACAACCATGCCACGGCCTAACGTGCGAAGGGCCTCGGCGAAATACAGCGTGGACACGCCGCAGGAACTGCCGAGTTCGAGGATTCGAGCCGGCTTGTGCGAAAGCACCATGTTGCGTAAGAACCGTCCCGTTTCCGCCGACACGGCTAACGATAGAGGAGTGCCTTGTGAGGATTCGAAATCTTCGCTCGATAGTCCGAGCGTTTCGAGAAACCGTCCACGGAGTCGAGGTGCGAGCGTTTCGTATTCCTCCGCGAGAGTCAGAAACTCCTCGCTCGATCCCTGAAATTGCGCCCGTGCGCGGGCTATCACTTCTGTCTGGCTCTGTTCGTGAAGCTGTCGCAGAAGATCCGTGGTTGATGAAGCCATGAGCGCTCCTTGAAGAGATCGATAATACTGACGACGTAGACAACGACCGACCACTGCGCCAGACGGGCTGCGCTTTGCTTAAAACGCGTGACGCTATGCCGTTCTGGCGAGCTTGATCGCGCGTTCAGGGCATGCCGTCACGCAAAGACCGCACGAGCGGCAGGCGTGCGCGTTCGGTGTGTAGGCGACTTTCATTCCGTGCACGCGTAGCTTGAGGCGGTGCATCAAATCGAGGCCGAGATAATCGACCTCATCGATGCGCCGGATCTCAAACACATTCTCGGGGCAGACTTCCAGGCAATCGCCCTTGCCTTCGCAACGTTTCAGGTCGACGACTGGCGCAATCACGCCCGGCTTCTGTTTGCAGTCGTCCGTTGATTTCTCGCGCATGTTCAGTCTCCCACGCGCCGGTCGTGGCCCGATCGCCATGCCGTCCGGAAATGCTCGCGTTCTTCAGGCGTCATCGCTTCCCATTTGCGCCAGTGACGCCGTCCGCGCCAGCCGCCGTGTCCGCGGAATCCGCCAAACAGGATACGGCTCAGAACCAGCAGGCCCAACGCATGCGCGAAGTCGATCGCACGGGCGCCAACGAATAGCGCCGGAATCACCCAATTCCATAGCGTCATGACCACCCACCCGAGCACGGCTATGGCAACCACCACGAGCAGCGCTTTACCCGCGCATCTGATTCGAAACTTCATCCCTCGACTCCTCTATATATCCAGTTCGTCATAAATGGCCTGCAGTCGGGCGCGCAGATGCAAGACCGCGTAGCGTTTGCGCGCGAGCAGCGTATTGAGCGCGACGCCGCTTTCCGCCACCATGTCTTTGAAGGACCGCCCCTCCAGCTCGTGCGCGATAAATACTTCACGTTGATTCGGCGGCAACTCATCGAGCGCATCCTGCAAGGCCTTGAGCAATACAGCGCGAGCGTAGAGGGCTTCGGGGCCTGCATCGTGCGCCGGCAGGGCGAGGTCGAGGCGATATTCACCGCTGGCGTCGTCCTCGGCCTCAGACACCTCGGTCAGCGGCTGCTCCTTCTTCTTGCGAAAACGATCGATGATGCGGTTGCGCGCGGCACGGAAAAGCCACGCGCTCGCCTGTTCGATCGGCGCGGGAAGCCGGTAAGCCTGCACGAATTCGTGGAACACATCCTGCAGGATGTCCTCGGCATCATCCGGGTCGCGTATTCGACGCCGGATAAAATTGACGAGTCTCGTGCGCTCACGCACCACGGTCGCGGTGATCTCGCTGTCTCGGTCGGTCATCGGGTGCGAGGTGGGTGGCGGTTCCATGCGCCTGTAGACGTTTCAGGAGCGCGAATATTGTGGCGAGCGCGAAAAATCTTTCCTTGCGCGACTGCGGGTTCGCTTGAGGCGGTGCGGAACAGAATTGTGGCCATTAAGTAACCGCAAGAAGTGGGTGCGTTTCCGTAGCGATGCCGCGCAATTCAACGAACGTCCATAAGACCGACACCCGATCCAGCATAACCGCGTTCGTTTCGGAGAGAGCCGCCGCAACGACAACGGCGCATGTAAGTAGAATCGTCAACATTCGGCCCTGCATTTGATGGCCGTTCCCAATTGACGAGACACAGCGATGAAGGTAACGATTGCGTACATCGAAGAACCCCCGTTCGGTTGGACGGAAGCAGATGGTACCGCCACGGGCGCTGACATCGATCTGGCCGACGCGGTTCTTCGGGCGATCGGCGTAACCCGGATCGAGCATCATCTGACGTCGTTTAGTGAACTCCTGCCCGGCGTTGACGCGGGCAGGTGGGATATGAACGTTCCGCTGTTCGTCACACGCGAACGCGCCAATATGGTCGCGTTCAGCGTCCCGGTATGGGGAATCGCAGACGGTTTTCTGGTTCGGACTGGAAACCCGAAAGCGCTTGACTGCTACGTGTCGCTTGCCAAACGCGCTGATGCGCGCCTTGGCATCATAGCCGGACAGGTGCAGCACGACTCAGCGAAAGCGTCTGGCGTAAGCGAGGACCAAATAGTCGTCTTCGAGCATCAGGGCGACGCTGTCGAAGCGGTTCTCTCTGGCGCCATCGATGCGTATGCGAGCACGGCCTTAGGGAATCGGATAGTCGAGAACCGGATCGGAGGCTCAATGCTCGAGGCCGTCGAGCACGAACCGGGAACGAAGGGCAAGCAGCAGAAGCCTCCGCTCGGGGCATTCTCGTTCAATAGAAGTAACGGCGATCTGATCCAGGCGGTAAACAAAGTTCTTCGTTCATATCTGGGCTCGCCAGACCATCGTGCTCGCATGGCGGAATTCGGCCTGACACACAACGAGATCGATCCCGCTCTCGCGGGTCGGGTATAAGACGGGCGTCGGCCAGGTGCTGCATCGAACCGCAAAATGCTACGATTGCCCATCGTTATATCCCTTGCGTCTCGCCCACATTCATGATCAAGCCCGCCTCTCTGCTTCTGTCGATCGCACTCGCCACGCCGCTTCCGGCTCTGGCGCTCGGCACCGATAATCCAGACTACGATCAATGCATTCTGGGTTCGCTAGGAAATAGCCAGAGTACTTTCGCGGCACGCGTGATTAACGATTCGTGTAGCGCGCTTTACAGAAATGGCGCACTGCTTCTGCCGCGGGAAAAGTCGTATCACGTGTGTGTGCTGCAGAATGTGCAAACCGTGCGAGGCGCATTTGCAGTTCAGCAGATATTGCGGGCATGCCGGCGTCAGAATCAGATGTGAGTCAGGACAGTCAGGACCTGACATCGCTGGTGCTCGACCACGCGTGGATCTGACGATCGTCACACACACTGCTCGAGCGCACATTGCCTCGCATAAGCAATACCGCCGTTCTCGCTTCGAGAGCGGCGCTTCTCAATTGCGCGCTTAGCGCTACATTCCAACGCTCATGCCGCCGCCCGCGCTTGTGCCGGTGTTCGTACCCGTGTTCGTGCCTGAGCTCGACGTCGTATTCAGATCGATTCTTCCGTAGACGCCATCGGCTTCATCATTCGGCCCCGCCGCGAAGAAGAGTGTGCTGGAAGGCTGATTGCTGAGATCGTTGCCGAACGCGATACCCCACACGCCCTGCTCGACGATCGGACTGCCGTTCGGTCCACTGATCTGTCCCATCGACTGACCGCTCGACGCGTTGAACGCATTGATCATGCCATCGCCGAAATTGCCGATCAGTATTGCGCCGCTCATCGAGCCGAAGTTCCCGGGCGCTTGCGCAATGCCCCACGGCGCGTTCAACGAACCGCCTGTCGCGAAGCGTTGCTTCAGGTTGCCCGCGGTGTCGTACACATCGACCATGCCGAGCCCCGCGCCCGGGACATCGTCGTGTTTGGCTGCGTCTTGCATCGCGTAGGTGACGAACAGATTCGAGCCGATCGCCTGAATGCCGAACGGCGCGAAGCCGGCTGGAATCGCCGGGTCCGTGAAGGCGCCGGGCATCGCGACCTTCGTGAACGAGGTATCGAAGACGTCGATCTTGTTGTTATGGAAGTCCGTCGCATAGAGGAAGTTGCCGTTGTTCATCGCGGCGAGCGCGAGACCCTTGTAGACGGCACCGCCCGTACCGTCGTCGTACATGACGAACGCATTGGTCGGCCCTACGGCGGGCGCCCACGCGGTGATGGTGCCGCCTTCGCCCGCGAAGATGAATGCAGCGACTCCAGACTTGCCGTTTTCCGTGACGCGGAAGCTTTGTGTTCCATTGAAAACGATGCCCGTGGGCGATGCGGAGCCGTTCTTGCCGTCGGGTATCGTGACGACCAGCGATTGCGGCACGCCATTGCCGTCATAGAGCGTCGCGACGTCGGTGCCGTTGTCCGCGACCCAGACGAAACCTTTGGGATTGAAGGCCACGCCCCAAGCGTTTTTCAGATTTGCGTCGGTGTGTGCAGCGGGCACCGCGCCATCGGATACGAGGGCCGTCGCTGCGAATGACGACTGGACGGGTGGGTTCGCGCTGCTCGAACTCGAGCCACCGCCGCCACCGCCGCCGCATGACATCAGAGTCGCGATGGCCGCGCCGCATGCAACGACGCCGAATATAGCGAGTAGAGACTTCATGACCGCACTCCTTGTTCTGCCCAAAGGACCTAACGGTCAATGAACGAGAACGTCGCGGGGTTTATTCCGGCGGAGAGCGGCTTATTTCGCGGCAGGTCTCGTGAGATCCAATGGCTGGATTCGCCCCCCACGACCGCCACTCCGTGCGCCGCCGATCGCTTCGCTACCTACAAAAGCACGCGGCACGCTGTTTGCGACATTCCTGTAGCGCAGGCGGCAACTGTCTGCGTCTATCTTCCAGTCCAATTAAGGAGGGGCGGATCATGAGCAAGGCAACCATCACACTAGTCGCGGCCGTCGCCGCACTCTCGCTGTCGGGCGGCGCTTATGCGCAGGCGGCCGGAGGCCAGAGCGGCAGCGGTTCGACCGGCACAGCCGGCAGCACGGCTAGTCCGTCGAACCAGATGAACGGCGCAACAACGGGCGGCTACGGCATGCCAGGCACCACCAACACGGGCAGCGGCATGGGCGCCAAGGCGCCGAACTCGGGCCTGCCGAGCAACGATAGCAGCTCGACGTCTGACACCACCGCCGCTCCCAAGAGCAACAACACGCTAGCGACCCCGAGCGTGGTGTCGCCAGCCGCTAACGGCCATTAACAGCTGGTAAAAATGACCGTGAGCCGCGAATCAGCGCAAGCACGGAGCGCTCCAATCGCAGCGAGGTAGATGTAACTGCGACCGACGCGCAGTTTCCCGGATATCAGGCACTAGCTAATGCGACCGATCTACGCGGTTTCATACGGTCGCTATTCGACACTTCTCCACCGGGAATTACGCGCCGGGTTTCCAGGCAACGCGTGAACTCCCAGGATTTACGGCTCGCATCAGAAGCCGCAGAGCAGGTAGGTCGCGCGTTGCCGGTCACTCGCATGCGGCCCACCGCCTCCCTATTGAAGCCTCATGGAGAGGCTCAAAGCCACGTGCCCCCTTGCCGCGCGCTCGGCTCTTGCGCGAGCGCATCGAAATCGTGAATCCAGTCGAGGTGATGCAGCATGCTGTCGCGCGCCCCTAGCCGCGCGTTGCGTTCCTGCGCGGCTGGGCCGTCCGGCAGATGCAGCACGTCCGCGGTGCTGATCGACGCGTACTGCACTTTGCGCGTGCGGCCTCGGCGCAGACGCTCGTAGGCTTCCTGCGCTTCTCGCCAATTGCCTGGGCCCGCCTTGGCGAGTTGCGCGGCCAGCACCACGGCATCCTCGATCGACTGGTTGGCGCCCTGGCCGTGATGCGGCACGAGCGCATGCGCGGCATCGCCGATCAGCGTTACGCGGCCCTTGCTCCAGCGGCCGAGCGGCGGACGGTGAAACAGGCCCCAGCGCTGACTGATCGGCACGGCCGTGATCATCTGCACGACGGCCGGATGCCAGTCCTTGAACAGGCGCAACTGCTCGCCTTCGGTCGACGGCATGACCCAGTCGCGCGACGGCCACGGCGACGGATGACGCTCGACCAGCAGGAAGTTCTGATCGCCCTTGTCGCCGATCGGATAATGCAGCAGATGGCCGCCCGGCCCGACCCAGAACTGGATCGTCTCCGGATCGGGCAACAGGTCCATGCGCTCGGCCGGCACGATGCCACGAAAGCCCGAGCAACCGGAATACAGCACGTCGTCGTAGCCGAGCATCCAGCGTCGCGTAATCGAGCGTGCGCCGTCGGCGCCGATCACGAGATCGGCATCGATGCGCCGACCGTTGTCGAACGCGAGACTCACGCGCTCGGGATGCTGCACGAGGTCGACCAGCCGATGGCTGAGCTCGATGTGCTCGAGACCAACCGCCTTCGACAGCACCGCCTGCAGATCGGCGCGATGAACGCCCCAGTACGAGCCGCCGAACTGCTCGCGATAGCTGGGCATGCCGCGATGATGTCCAATGACGCTGCCGCTGCGGCCATCACGATAAATGAGCCCGGGTACTTCGGCGCACACGTTTTCGAACGCGGAGCGTAGCCCCATGCGCTCGTAAAAGCGCGTCGCGTTGGCCGACAGTGCGACGGCCGCGCCCACTTCGCGCAACTCATCGGTCTGCTCGTAGAGTTGCGCATCGATGCCATGTTCGCGTAGTGCGAGCGCCAGCGTAAGGCCGCCGATGCCGGCGCCGACGATCGCGATGCTCAGATCCATCCGGTTCATGATTGTGTCTCCGATATGCGGGTTTATCGATTCGGGCCACTCTGGAACGCGCGCCCGGCGCGTCGCATGCGGATACCGTGTTGGTATTTTCAGCACTAGACGGTCATTGCTCAATAAGATGAAATAAATCTTCTTCATCACTGAAATGAATGACCTTAGGTCATGCCGAAGCCATGGAACTGAGCGATCTCGATCTCAACCTGCTGCTGCTGTTCCAGCGGCTGATGCAGGAGCGGCGCGTGGCGAGCGTCGCCGAGCAAATGAACATGAGCCAGCCGGGCGTCAGCAATGCGCTCGCGAAGCTGCGCCGCCTGCTGGGTGATCCGCTGTTCGTGCGGGCGCCGGGCGGCGTGGTGCCTACCCCGTTCGCGCTGCGTCTCGCGGAACCGGTCTCGCAGGCGCTCGCCACCTTGCACGCCGCGCTCAATCCGGTGACGGGCTTCGATCCGCTGCGCGAGATGCGAACGATGACGATCGGCATGACCGACATCGGCGAAGTCGTGTTTTTGCCCGCATTGCTGGAACGATTGTCGCGCGTCGCGCCAGGCATCGCGATGAATACGGTGCGCAATGCGAGCGTCAATCTGAGCAACGAAATGGCCGATGGCCGGGTCGACCTGGCGATCGGTCTGTTGCCGCAGTTGAAGGGGGGTTTCTATCAGCGGCGTCTGTTCGATCAGCGCTACGTCTGTCTGTTCAGACGCGCTCACCCACTCGAGGACGCGCCGCTCACGCTTTCCGCGTGGCGCGAAGCTGAGCATCTGGTGGTGGTGTCGGCCGGCACCGGCCACGGTCAAGTGGACGAGTGGCTGAAACGGCGCGGCGTGCGGCGTCAGGTGCGACTGACGGTGCCGCACTTCATGAGCGTCGGCTACATCCTGCAACGTACCGACCTGATCGCCACGGTGCCCGAGCGCCTCGCTCTGGAGTTGGCCACGCCGTTCTCGCTCAGCCTGCGCGCGCTGCCGATGACGCTGCCCGCCGCGCCGATCCATTTGTTGTGGCACGAGCGCGTCCATCAGGATGAAGGCAATCGCTGGCTGCGCGAGGTCGTGATCGACCTGTTCGCCGATACCGTGGCGCGCGGCAGGCGAGCGCGGGACGTGAGGAAGAAATAGGCCTCCGTTTGTACGCGTCGATCGGAAGCTTCGCGCTTACTCGAACGTTCCGGTTCGGACTTCGCCGTTGCGGGTGTAGCGCGTGATCAGCACGCCGCTGGGGGTGCTGGTCGCGTGTGCCAGCGTGAAGGCGGACGCTTGCGCGTCGTTGCCGAACAGGCGTTTGCCGTGCCCGAGGATGACGGGATAAATCAGGAGTTGGAGTTCATCCACGAGGCCCGCCGCCAGCAGTTGGCGCACCATGTCGCCGCTGCCGAACGTCAATAGATCGGCACCGTCCTGAAGTTTCAGTGCGCGTATCGCGTCGGCAAGGTCTCCGGTCAGCGCATGACTGTTGTGCCAATCGAGCGTATCGGATCGATGCGTGGCCACGTGCTTGCGGACCTGATTGAACTGGTCGGCCATGTCGCGGTTGCGTGAATCGGCCGGTACATATGGCCAATAAGACGCGAATATGTCGTACGTGCAACGCCCTAGCAGCAACTCGAACGGCTGCGCGAGCAGATGGTGCACACTGGCGCCGACCGCTTCGTCGGCGTAAGGGACGATCCAGCCACCCAAACGAAAATCACCACTGGCATCCTCCTCGGGCGCGCCGGGGGATTGAGCGACGCCATCCAGACTGAGGGACATGGAAACGATGTGCTTGCGCATGATGTGCTCCTGGTCGATGAACCTGATCGGTTCAATCTATACGACGAACGAGTCGCGTGCGGATCGACAATCGACGTCCGCACCGGGTGAAGCCGCGCGAGCGAGCATCGCGCGATCGGCGCACAATGACTGGACCCACGGGTGCCTGCGCCGCAGGTGTGAAGGTGCGCACCACTCGCCAGCGCATGGTCGGAAGATCGCCCGACACAGTGATGCGGACATAGCAGCCGGCGTAACGTCCGGTCGCCCGTGGCATTTCGTTCGATGGCCGATGGACAACATCACCAGAAACATGTCCGTACCTTCAGCAACAACCGGATCGCGCGATTCCGCGCGGTTATTCACCCAACCGAAAGTGCTCGTCATTGCGGCGACCGTATGCTGCCTGCTGTGGGGCAGTTCGTACCCAGGAATTAAAATCGGCTATGCGTTGCTCGGAATCACGCAAAACGATATTCCTTCAAAGCTGATCTCAGCGGGCTACCGGTTCGTGCTCGCGGGACTGTCGTTGTTGATTCTTGCTACCCTGTCGAAGAAGCCTGTTTTCGATTTGAATCGGCGCCATAGCGGACAGTTGATGCGATTGGGTTTCACGCAAACGGCCATTCAATATGCTCGGCGCTTGTGGAGTCTTCTGCTGAAATATAACCAGGTTGGCAAAGTCACCGTTTTCAATTTCCTGGTGCCCGTGTTCGGTACCGTGCTATCCGCGATATGTCTGGACGAGAACATCATGGAATTGAAGAATCTCGTCGCGCTGGTGGTCGTATGCGGGAAGATCTGGCTGGTCACGCGGCCGGCGCAACGGAGCGCTGGCTATTCGAAGGCTGGCGCGGCTTTGGGACAAGGTCTAGGCTGTCGCCAAGGCCAAGGCTGAGCTTGTGGGGGTTCCGAAGCGCCGAAGCCCCCCTCAAACACTATCCGACGCAACCGGCAACCCCTCCGTCCTCCACCGCAGCATCCCACCGGCAAGATTCGCCACCTTGCCGAACCCCGCCTTCGTCAGCAACACGCTTGCCTGCGCCGAGCGCACGCCGGACCGGCACACCGCGACCACCGGCCGCTCGCGCTCCAGTTCATCGAGCCGCCCTGTCAATTGCGACAGCGGCACCAGCTTCGCGCCCGGCAGATGACCCAAACGATCGATGAACTCGGGCGCCTCGCGCACATCGACGATCTGAAACGCGGCGCCATGCTCGAGCAGCGCCATCGGCTCGATTTCCCACACGCCGCTAAAGCGCAGCGTCAACGGTGCCCAATCCGGCGTTTCGGTCGCAACTTCGGCGCCGCTTTCCGGCTGCCCGCAACGCATGTTTGCGGGCACCGCGACAGCCATCTGCTTCGGATGCGGCAAATTCAGGTTGTTCATGTACCCGGCGAAATCGCCGACGTCGACGTCGCCGCCCAGACGCGGATTGAAGCGCCGCTCCTCAGTCACGCTCGTCACCGTGATGCCGCGATAATCGTGCGCGGGATAGAGGAGGCAGTCGTCCGGCAGTGACAGGATCTGCTCGCGCACGGACGCGAACAACTGCTGCGGACTGCCCTGCTGGAAATCGGTGCGGCCACAGCCGCGAATCAGCAGGCTGTCGCCGGTAAAGGCCATGCTCAGATCGTCGAGCACATAGGTCAGGCAGCCGTTCGTATGGCCAGGCGTTGCACGCACGGTCAGATGACGCGTGCCGAAGTCGATCCGATCGCCATGTGCGAGCGGTCGCGTGACGCCTTTCGCCTCGACGACCCCGGCAAGCCCGATCTCGCTGCCGCAACGCAAACGCATGCGCCATGCGCCGGTTACGTGATCAGCGTGCACGTGGGTATCGAGCGTCGTGAGCAGCCATAGGCCCAGCTCCCGCAGCAGCGCCTGATCGCGCGGCACCTGCTCGTAGACGGGGTCGATGAGCACCGCCTCGCCGCTATCGCCGAGTAAGTACGTGTAGGTCGACGAAGCAGGATCGAACAGCTGACGAAAAATCATCTGTATCCCTTAGGAAGGTCGGCGAGGCGGCCGCAAGCGGCCGCCGTGCCACATCTGTCAGCCCGGGTTGCTTGGTGGTGCGCAGATACGGTTTGATGGTCTTGAAACCAGGGAAAATCTGCTGCGCCTCTTCGTTGCTGACCGCGGACGTGATGATCACGTCTTCGCCCTGCTTCCAGTTGACCGGCGTCGCGACCCTGTGTTTGGCGGTCAGTTGGATCGAATCGAGCACACGCAGGATTTCATCGAAGTTGCGGCCGGTGCTCATCGGGTAGGTCAGCGTCAGCTTGATCTTCTTGTCGGGACCGATGATGAAGACCGAGCGCACGGTCGCGTTGGTCGCGGCTGTGCGGCCCTCGCTGGTATCGCCCGCGTCGGCCGGCAGCATGTTGTACAGCTTGGCGATCGCGAGGTCGGTGTCGCCGATCATCGGGTATTTGACGGCGGCGCCCTGCGTTTCCTCGATGTCCGCGGCCCATTTTTCGTGGTCTTCGACCGGATCGACCGACAACCCGATCAGCTTCGCGTTGCGCTTGGTGAACTCCGGCTCGATCTTCGCCATGTACCCCAGTTCAGTCGTGCAAACCGGCGTGAAGTCTTTCGGATGAGAGAACAGGACCGCCCATTTGTCGCCGATCCAGTCGTGGAAATCGATGGTGCCCTGCGTGGTCCGCGCGGTGAAGTTGGGCGCGGTGTCATTGATACGAAGTGACATATTGCCGTCCTGTGAAGTCGTGGTTAAGCGGAAGACCCGAGCCAGGCCTGTCTGCAACGGTCCAACACGAGCCCGGTTAATCTCGGGGATCGAAAAATCACTAACGCTCACAACGATAGATGAAGCTTTCGCGGCAAGTAGAGCATCGCCGTGCTGAAGAAGCTCGAGATCGCCGCCTGTCGGGCGAATACGAGCGTTGCCGCATCGCGCAGTGAGAGTTCAAATATAGCGCGTTACGCACAAGCCATGCTGACACCCATCGAAATCAGTCCGGCTTGGCCACTCCGGAACGGCTTGGGGGACGTTTACCGGAAAATCATGGACATTCGACGCGTCGGCGTGTGTTCGATAGCGCACAGATTTACCGGCCCTGGCGTGACCGAGTCCGAGCGCGGTTTGATGCTTTGCACGAACCCGGCGAGGCGCGTCGGAGCGTGCGGTACTGAAGCGCTTGCAACAAACGCAGCTTCCGTCCGCTCGAAAAACATCTGCTGAATGCTCGCCATGATGGCCCGGTTTGGCGGCGGGGTGTGGATATTCGCGATTGCGGCGGGTCAGTCCGCAGTGCCTGGCGAGACAGGCGAAGCCGGTTCGTCAAAGACGACTGCCAGATCGCCTTTATCGATAAACGGTCGGAACATGTCTGGCGAACGCCGCGCATTTTTCGGAGACGGGATAAGCGCCTTTTAAGGTTGCAGGGCGTACCTTCATATCCACGCACTGAATAGCGGGCACCCCGTCGATCGCTATCTGTTCGCGGTCCACCTCAGCGTGAAGAACGACTCGCTTTCAATGCAGCTAGCGTGGTCCATTCTATCCATCGAAATTTGCCTATTCACCAAGGAGCCATCTCATGAAAGTACTTATCGCTCATGCAATCCTTGCAACCACAATCGCCATTCCAGCGCTCTCGTCGGCGCAGCCCCTCACTCGCTCCGAGGTGGAAGCAAAGGTCATCCAGGCGGAACAGAACGGCACGCTCCATCAGTCGAAAGTGCACTATCCGGACGAGGGCAGCCCGCGGCAAGCACACGCGAATAACGACTACGGTTCAGGGCCGGCGGTGAATTCGCAATCCGGACATCGCCTTTCCTTCGCAACGCCCTCAGATAACGCGCTTTTCTCGCATCACTGAAGTGCTGGTGAGCGTTCGACATTCCATACAAGCGCGTTTCGATACTTCCACAGGCCTAATTTCCGGTTCTCATACGGACGTCGCTCGTCCGATCCAACGTCGATATGAAAAAGCTAGTGCGCTCGATTGAGTTCATTCTATTGACCGCTGCGTCGGTGGGCCTCGTCATGTTTGTCGTCTGGCGAGTGGCGACGGTAAAGGGGTGGATTTAGGCTCACGCGAAACGATTGTCCGTTAAAGCATCGCCCCGTGGTTGGCGTTCCGAATCGACATTGCATCAATACCTCGCGAAATGAAACCTTTCGCATGCTTCGCGAATGTGGATGATCCGCAATCAAATACTGAGGAGTTCTGCGATCACACGTCCGGGACGCATGTACTCATGTATTGATTAGCGCAGCTGCGTGGCAGCTTCCACCACCGGCTCTTCCGGGATTCCTGCGAATCGCGCCACGATATCCGATACCGCGTAATCAGTCGCAACAATGCGGTCATAATTCACCCGCACAATCCGACGCGACCAACAACCACAAGAAAGTCTCGTGATGCCTCATTTTCGCGTCCCTCTCCCGCTGCGCCTCACGGTGCTCGCAAGCGTGGTGGCACTAGCCGCGTGCGGTGGTAGCAATGATTCTTCTACGCCGACCGCCTCGAACACTTCGACGACGGCGACGGCCTCGATCCCGGCGCCCCCTGCCGACCCCGGTTTTGTCGACAACGCCGCAATCCCCGACGTGCCCGCGTTCGTCGACACGATTGCGACAAACCAGCGCGGCGATGCGCGATATGCGACGCTCGCCACGAATGCGGGCGTGCGTGTCGTCTCGCGATTCCTCGACATCTGGCAACCGTTGACCGAGATCGTCGATGCGGGCGTCTCCGCGCCCGCCAATGGTTCCTTTCCGGCTGTCGTGCAGTCCACGTGGACAGGACTACCCAATGACGGTACGCCGGGTGGGGCTGTCGTGAACAGTGCCGTCCATGCCGCGAACATTCAATTCGTGGTCACCGAGACGACCAACCGAACTCAGGCACAGGCCGACGCAGCCTACTACGACGACCGGCGCGGCAAAGGTTATAGCGTGACCGATGGCATGGGACCGCTCACCAATGCGTGGCGCGCGGGGGCACAGCAGGTAACGACCATCACGTCGATTCCGGCGGATGCGACGACCGTTCTGTACAACGACAACGGCAACAACATCGGCGTCGGCAGCAGTGGCGGCAACACCAGTTTCGGCCAAGTTGTCGACCTGCTCAACATCATGGGCAACAACGCGTCCACCGAGCCGGCCAAGCGCTTCTACAAATACGCGCGGCCATACCGCTGGAGCACGAGTGTCGTGGTGGATCCGACTCTGGTGCCTGCCGAGAGCACTACGCCTTCGACCGATGGCGGATTTATCAGCGGTCACGAGGCGGAGGCCATGCGCGACGCGATGACGATGGCCTACGTGCTGCCGGAGCGGTTCCAGGAGATGGCGAGCCGCGGCCTCGAACTTGGCGAAAACCGCATTTTCGCCGGTATGCATTCGCCGCTCGACGTCATTGCTGGTCGAATGTTTGCACTTGCGGCGACTGCCGCGAATCTTTCCGATCCGAGCAACGCCACCTTGAAGAGCGCCGCATTTAGCCAGGCGCACACGGCCCTGATGCAGTCGACGAATACCAATTCGACGAGCTTCGCTGCTTTCGCCCACTCCGGCACGGCAGCGACGGACCGCTTCGCCGACTACGCGACGAACAAAGCGGACTTCACTCGCCGTATGACGTTCGGCTTTGCTCCGATCGAATCGACCAATGCGCCTCCCGTTGTGCCGAAGGGTGCGGAGGTGTTACTGGAGACGCGCTTTCCGTATCTGAGCGCTGAGCAGCGCCGCGTGGTGCTCAAAACGACCGAGCTTCCTTCCGGCTATCCGGTCATGGACGATGCGGAAGGGTGGGGCCGCCTCAACATGTTTGCAGCCGGGGACGGATATGGTGCGTTCCATGGCAGCGTCATCGTTTCGATGGATGCGTCTCAGGGCGGATTCAACGCGTCGGATCTGTGGCGCAACGACATTGCCGGCGCAGGGAAGTTGACGCTGCAGGGTAGCGGAACATTGAAGCTCGGCGGCAACAACACCTGGTCGGGCGGCTCGCAGGTAAGTGGCGGCGTGCTCGAGGCCGATTCTCCGAATGCGTTCGGCACGGGCGACGTGTATGTGGGTGCGGGTGGCATCACCATCGCGGCGGCGTCGCCCGTGTCTATCGTCGGCAAGTACACGCAGCTCGCCGGCACGACACTCGAGCTCGACATTGACGGTAAAGGCGCCGGCCAACTGCACGTTGGTAATCAGCTGACCATCGCCGGCGGCACGCTACACGTGAAGTTCGTGAGCGGCTATGCGCCCAAGGTCAGCGACACCATCGATCTGATCGATGGCAACGGGGCGACGAAGCAGTTCACGACGATCACGGTCGACGGCCACAAGGCGACGCCGGTCTATTTGTCGACCGGCGTGTCGGTGCACATCGATTCGTAATCCGGCCATATTGGCGTGGCTATGCGATGCCCGGATAACTCGCTGTCTGTAATGCGGAGCGTCTGGCTATGCCCGTCTGTCGTTGATCGTCTAAAGCGGCGATTCCTTCGTCAAAAACCGCCTGATGGCAATGGAGACGATTTCTGGAAACTCTTCGTGAATCGCGAGCTTGCCCTTCATGACCCATTCAACCTGAACATTTGGCAATTGTCCTAACGCTTCCATTTCGACACGCGATTTCGGCGGCGTCTGATCGCCGTAGATCACGAGGATCGGAATGTTGGCTCGGCGCGCAAGATCAAGGAACGCCGCACGGTTGGCGACCCGGTCTAGCGCACCGGTCACAAAGCGTACCGAACTGTGCCGGGCTCCGGGTGCACGGGTGACGGCGAGTTTGGCCGCGAGACGATCGCCGCCAAGCCAGTCAGGATCGCTGTAAACGTGTTCTCTCGCCATCATGGTGATGACATGGCGGCTGACGTTGAGCCGGTAGAGAAGCGGGCCAGCGAGGGGGTGATCAATGGCAGAGCGCACACGGGAGAACCAGGCCCGCTGGCCACCCATCATCGTCGGCAACGGGCCGCGCCACGTCGGTGCGATGAGGACCAGGCGATCAACGGTACCTGACCGCAAGACGGCCTGGTAAAGCGCATAGGTGGCTGCATGTCCGGCCGCCACAATGGCGTGCGGTGGTGCCACGAAGTCGCTTAAAAACCAGTTAAGAAACTCCGAGAGAAGCTCCGGCGACCATTCTTCCTTTGGCCGCCCCTGATCGCCGAACCCCGGCCAATCAACCGTCGTCACGTGAAACTGAGGCGCGAGCAAGTCGAGCAGCGGGCGCATCTCCAGGCGCGTGGAAATCGTACTCAGGGCCGGCAGGAGGACGACCGAAGCGCCGCTGCCGGCCTCATCCACGTCCAGCGCGATCTCTCCACTGTCCCACTGGCAGCGTATCGTCTTCGTCATTGCCTTTCCAATTTGGCCTTCATACGAATCACGCGGTAGATATTGAGGACCAGTTTAATCAGAGGCCGGTCTCCGGCCATGTATGGATGCGTTTTTCGTGCTGATTGCTGCGCTTGCTAACGGACTGGCCAGTTTCTTTGGATCCGGCCGCCATCCGTGCGATGTTGACGCGCATCTCCAACCAATCTCGGCGACGCCTGGTCGTTCAAAACGTCATCGGCCATCGTCTCATAGCAGACCGAGAGCCGTCGTTCGGGAAACTTATCGCAGTGACAGAAACGCCGATCGCTTTACGCGCGAGCGTGCGCGCGGGGCGTGTAACGCACAAACCAGGAACTGGTTCTGCGCAACATCATTCACTCCATGGGCGCCTTGACGGGCGCGTCGCGTCGGGGAGAGACAGCGCCCTAAGTTGCCGGAGCGCAGGCCGTATCGCGACGTGTTTCGCCTGATCTTTGCTTGACAGCCTTTACCACTTCGAACTCTTTGAACTGAGGATAGCTGGATAGAGCGGGTAGGTGCCGGTATCCGGGCATTCTGAAACCAGCAACCAACCTGTCTTCGAACCGTGACCTGGAGTTATCGCACCTCGGATTCAAAGGCACAGAGCAGATGCTTTGCGGTCTACTAACAGGTTCTTTGCACCAGCCGGTCCGGACGTAAATCCAGGCGCCCACGAACCGGCCCGTTTGGGCATTGGCGCAATGCAGGGATGTCCTCAGAAGCTGCGGCGAGTCTTTGCCGGTTGCCGCCACTGTTCAAGGAAAAACTGCAAGCCGCCCAGTTGCTGTGCGATGTAGCCGCCCGTGGCCATCGATTCCGGTGCGCGCCGGTCGCCTGTAGGCGGGTACTCGGCGGAGAAGTCTGCCGTACCAAACACGATGTCCCAGATCGGGAACACGGCGCCGTAGTTGCAGGAATTCCTACCGGCCGCGCGCAGGCCGTGATGCAGCCGGTGAAAGCGCGGCGAGACGATCACCCGGTCCCCGAGCCAGCCGAACGAAAGCTTGATATTGGCGTGGCTCAGGCTTTCGATGAAGCGCATGAACAGGAACAGCAGCGGAAACTGCAGCGGCGGAATACCGATCGCGAGGCCGACGATGCCGAACCAGATTGCGGCGACCAGGTCGTCAAGCAGATGGTTGCGGTCGTCCGACCAGAAACTCATCTGTCGCTGCGCATGATGCAACGCATGCAGTGCGTACCAGCTACGGTATGAGTGCGACAGGCGGTGACGCCAGTAATCGGCACAGTCCAGAATTAGCGCGTACGCGATGAAGGTAATGACCGGATGTCCGAGAAGCGGCGGTATCAACGTCTCAAGCGTTGGCGGTATATAGCCGTGATCGACCACGAAGCCGTTCACCCACACCTGCACCTGGTAGAACAGCAGGAAACTGACGACAGGCAACACCCCGACGCGGTTGAGGATCGTATAGAACGCGTCGGTTACGACGGCTTTGCGGTCATCCCAGCGTTCGATCGGAAAGAGTGCTTCGAGCGGCCAGCAAACCGCATACGTGACGATAACCGCGAAGAGGCCATAGACGCAGATCAGCGCCCAGTCGAAGGAAAGCTCTTCCCATTGCATCCAGCCGAAGTGATAAAGCAACGGCAGAACGAGATACTGGTCGATTTCACCGGCCAGCATATTGAAGAACCTGTCGAGAAATATCAGCATGATGGGCGTTAGAGCGTTTCGGCGGTAACGAGACCTGCGCGGCTCATTTCGGTGGTGAGGAAGATGCCGTGCGGCGAGCGTCCGACATCAATGGTCTCGTAGTTGCCGCTGGCCGGATCGAGTACGGCGACCTGCTCCCGGAAACGCAGCGTCACCCATAGCTTGCCGTCGGGGCCAACAGCAATATCATCTGGCCCCGCGGCGTGGAACGGATAGGTACGACGAAGCTCGAGGGTGGTTGGATCGAGCGCCACCAGCGAACCGCCGATCCGGTTGCTCACGTAGAGCGTCGCGCCGTCGGGCGTAAGAAAGACATTGTGCGGGCCGACGCCGGTTTTCACCCGCCGCAGCACGTTACCCGTCACTGGATCGACCTCCGCCACATGGTCGCTGCCCATCACGCAGACCAGTACCTTGCCGTTGTGCCAGAGCACGCCGGCGGGGGTCGATCCGACGTTCGACTTCCAGCGGATCGTCAGGTTCGTCAGGTCGAATGAAACGAGCGTGCCGGACTGCTGCATCGAATTGAAGCTCCAGCGCGAGTCCGGCGAGAAGTCGAGGTGGCTCGGCATGCCGCCGGGCGAGAAGCGCTTGACGAGCGTCAGGTCGTCGGGGCGGTAGATGTCGACATAGTTGAGCCGCAGTGCATTGACGACGAGGTAGCGGAAATCCGGCGTGAAGCCAAGCTGGTACGGATCGGCGATCACCTTGTGGCCAAGCGCCAAACCGGTGTGCGGGTCGACAATGAACAGTGCATTGCCGCTGGCGTCGGCAATATAGAGCTTGCTTCTGTCGCGCGAAAGCGCCCAGTGACTGGGTTCGCGCAACGTCGGCAATGTCCGGACGATCTTGTGCGACGCCATGTCGATGACAGAAACGCTGGCTTCGCCGGAATTCATTACGATAGCGAGAGTGGGGAGCGCCGCGCTGGCGATACCTGAACGAAGGGCGAGGAAAGGCGACAGGCCGAGACTCAGGGGAATGGCCAGACTACGGCCCAGTACTTCGCGACGTGAAAGCTTCATGGAGGGCATGCATGAGAGAATTAGCCATTCATTCTGCTGGATGCATTCACCGTCACGCAAGGACGAATTGCGAATGGCGCTGATATGGAGCGATGCTACGGCCGCTTCCTGTCAGTGGCCTAACAAACGTCGGGCGAAGCTGACGATCCGCACACGATTTCGCTGTATTTGACCGAGCTTCCAGGGGGACCCGGGCGCGCTTTGCGCAGCACCCCCCCGATCATCCGCGGAGTTTGGCCGCCCCTGTATATTGCCATCACGCACTAAAGAACCTGGAGTAATAGCATTGCCACGTTCGTCCAGAGAAATCGGGAAGTGTCCATGAACAGCACTACCGGCAAAAATACGCTCACAGATCGCACGACTGTTGCGATTCGCGATGTGCTGGCCGGCAAACGGCGCGGCTTGCGCTCTGCGCTGCTGTTCGCCGGACCCGCAGTGATTGCCTCGATCGCCTACATGGACCCAGGCAATTTCGCGACCAACATCCAGGCCGGTTCCCAGTTTGGGTACACGCTGCTGTCGGTGGTACTGATGGCCAACCTGATCGCCATGCTGTTCCAGGCGCTCTCTGCCAAACTCGGCATCGTGACGGGCCGTAATCTGGCGGAAATGTGTCGCGAGCGACTGCCGCGCAAGACCGTCTTCGTCATGTGGTGTGTCAGCGAAGTGGCTGCGATGGCAACCGACCTGGCCGAATTCCTCGGTGGCGCAATCGGCCTCGCGCTGCTGCTCAAAATGCCGTTGATGGCCGGCATGGCCGTGACCGCCGTGGTGACGTACGGCATCCTGGTGTTTGAAAAAAGCGGTTTCCGGCCGATGGAAATCATCATCGGCGCGCTCGTCGCCGTGATCGGCCTGTGTTACCTGATCGAATTGTTCATCGCGCCCGTTGCATGGGGGCAGGCCGGATTGCACTCGATCTTGCCCTCGATGCCGAACGGGGAAGCGCTGACCGTCTCGGTCGGTATCGTGGGCGCCACCGTGATGCCACATGCGATCTATCTCCATTCCGGGCTGACTCAGAGCCGGACCCCGGCGAGCAACGCGGGCGAGCACCGCGCACTGCTGCGCTTCTCGAATCGGGAAGTCATCGTTGCGCTTTCCTTCGCGGGTCTCGTCAACATGGCCATGGTCATCATGGCCAGCGCGGCATTCCATGCCGGCCACCGCGACGTCGCGGAAATCGAAACTGCTTACCATACGCTCACGCCGTTGCTCGGTGCGGGCGCGGCGGCGGTTTTCCTGATTTCGCTCATCAGCTCGGGTATCTCCAGCTCCGTTGTCGGTACCATGGCTGGCCAGATGATCATGCAGGGCTTCGTCGGTTTCCGGATTCCCATCTGGGTGCGACGTTTGGTGACCATGGTGCCGGCGTTCGTGGTGGTCGGCCTCGGCGTGAACGCCACCCAGGCGCTGGTGGTCAGTCAGGTTGTGCTTTCTTTTGCGTTGCCGATCCCGATGGTGGCGCTGGTGCTCTTCACTCGCCGCAAAGACCTCATGGGCGAGTTCGCCAATGGCCGGATCACGGATATTGCGGCGATCGCCGCGACGGTCATCATCCTCGCGCTGAATGCGGTGCTACTGCTTCAGACGTTCGGCGTCAGCATTCCGGGCATGCCTGCACGCTGATGCAGTCCACCCGGACTCGCTCGGGATGGGCCTCTGCGCCCGGCTCGCTTCTGCTTCGGCCGCGCTGCCGGAGCGATGGACGGCGAAGTTTGTTCGCTAGCCATCGACTGACGTCGCAGCAGGTAAGCAATCGCGGCGAAGCTTAGTGCGACAGTCAAAGGTGCTGTTGCATGCGAAGTTCATTCGGCCGTTTGTCCAGACGAACAAGACCGACGCGGCGGATGCGCGGGCGATCTGGACGGCGGTGCAGCAGCCGGGGATGCGAACGGTAGCGGCAAAGACGGAAGACCAGCAGGCGATGCTTGGCCTTCACCGGATGCGCTCGCTGCTGATCAAGTTCCGCACCATGCAGGTGAACCAGTTACGAGGCCGCCTCTACGGGTTCGGCGCTTCATTTCGGGCAGGACGCGTAAGCCCGTTCTGCCTTGCACCGGCAGCCAGCCCCGAAGACCTCGCAACGCGCGCTGTTCCGTCCCCAAGACGGACTTCACTCTCTCCAAGACGGACTTTATTACTTTGGATCAACGTCGCAGAACACGACTCGATACCCGCGCTCGAAGTTTACTTGACATCTAAACTATCAAAACCTAAATTAATCCCACCGCGGAGTTCATTTTGGGGAACCAGCATGCGCATAGTCTGTATCGGCGGCGGTCCGGCCGGTTTGTACTTCGGTCTGTTGATGAAACAACGCAACCCCGGCCATGAAGTCATGGTGATCGAGCGCAACCGCCCCTACGACACTTTCGGCTGGGGCGTCGTGTTCTCCGACCAGACGCTCGGCAATCTGCGCGCCGCCGACGCCCCGAGCGCCGAGGCGATTCTCGACGCGTTCAATCACTGGGACGACATCGAGATTCACTTTCGCGGCCGCAGCGTGCGCTCATCGGGCCACGGTTTTTGCGGCATCGGTCGCAAACGTCTGCTGAATATCCTGCAAGCGCGCTGCGAAGAACTCGGCGTGAAGCTCGTGTTCGAAACCCAGGTCGTGGACGACAGCGCGTACGACGCGGACCTGATCATCGCGAGCGACGGCCTGAACAGCCTCGTGCGCCAGAAATACGCGGGCACCTACCAGCCGGACATCGACGTGCGCGACTGCCGCTTCGTGTGGCTCGGTACGAAGAAGCTGTTCGACGCGTTCACGTTCGCGTTCGAGCAAACCGAATTCGGCTGGTTCCAGGCGCACGCCTACCGCTTCGACGATCAAACCTCGACGTTCATCGTCGAAACACCGGAACGCGTGTGGCGCGCCGCCGGTCTCGACGAAATGAGCAAGGAAGACAGCATCGCGTTCTGCGAGAAGCTGTTCGCGAAGTACCTCGACGGCAACGCGCTGATGTCGAACGCGGCGCATCTGCGCGGCTCGTCGCAATGGATCCGTTTTCCGCGCGTCGTCAACAAGGAATGGGTGCATTGGCGCAGCAACGCGAACGGCACACGAACGCCGATTGTGCTGATGGGCGACGCCGCGCACACCGCGCACTTCTCGATCGGCTCGGGCACCAAGCTCGCGCTCGAAGACGCGATCGAACTCGCGAACAGCATCAGCGCGCACCCGGGTTCGCGCCTGGACGATCTGGCCGCCGCATTGAAGCACTACACCGAAGTACGCAGCGTCGACGTGCTGCGCATCCAGAATGCCGCGCGCAATTCGACCGAATGGTTCGAGCACGTCGATCGTTATACGTCGTTCGAGCCGGAACAGTTCGCGTATTCGTTGCTCACGCGCTCGCAGCGCATCTCGCACGAGAACCTGCGCGAGCGCGATGCGCAGTATCTGTCCGGTTTCGAGGACTGGCTCGCGAAGCGCGCGGGTGTCGAGCGCGCCGCTGACAGGCATTCGATTCCGCCGATGTTCACCCCCTTGAAGGTGCGCGGCGTCACGCTGAAAAATCGCGTGATGGTGTCGCCGATGGCGCAGTACTCGGCGGTAAACGGCGTGGCCGGCGACTATCACCTGATGCATCTCGGCGCGCGCGCGATGGGCGGCGCAGCGCTCGTGATGACCGAGATGACCTGCGTGTCGCCCGAAGCGCGTATCACGCCCGGATGCCCGGGCATGTACGCGCCCGAGCATCTGGTCGCGTGGAAACGCATCGTCGATCTGGTCCATCTGCAATCGGATGCGAAGATCGGCATCCAGCTCGGCCACTCGGGCGCGAAAGGTTCGACGCGCGTCGCGTGGGAAGGCATCGATCAGCCGCTCGACGAAGGCAACTGGCCACTCGTTTCGGCGTCGCCACAGCAGTATCTGCGCGGCATCAGCCAGCATTCGCGCGAAGCCACACATGACGAGCTGCGCGCCATCGAGCAGCAGTTCGTCGAGGCGACGCGCATGTCGATCGAAGCGGGTTTCGACTGGCTCGAACTGCACTGCGCGCACGGCTATTTCCTGTCGAGCTTCCTGTCGCCGCTCACGAATCACCGTACCGACGCATACGGCGGTCCGCTCGAAAACCGTCTGCGTTATCCGCTGCAGGTATTCAGCGCGATTCGCGCGGTGTGGCCGCAAGACAAGCCGATCTCGGTGCGGATTTCGGCGCACGACTGGGTCGATGGCGGCAACACGCCCGACGACGCCGTGAAGATCGCGCAAGCGTTCAAGGCGGCCGGCGCGGACATGATCGACGTGTCATCGGGCCAGGTCAGCAAGGAAGAAAAGCCCGTGTTTGGCCGCATGTTCCAGACGCCGTTCGCCGATCGCGTGCGCAACGAAGCCGGCATCGCGACAATCGCGGTCGGCGCGATTTCGGAAGCGGACCACGTGAACAGCATCATCGCGGCGGGTCGCGCCGATCTGTGCGCGATCGCGCGTCCGCATCTCGCGAATCCGTCGTGGACATTGAACGAAGCGGCAAAGATCGGCTATCTCGACGTCGCGTGGCCGAAACCCTATACCGCCGCGAAAATGCAGCTCGAACGCAACCTCGAACGCGAGCGTGCGCAGGCCATCGCCAACGCCGGCCTCACGGCGCAACAACGCGCGCAACGCGCCGAAGGAACCGTGTGAACACCTCAGACACTTCTCTCGCCGGACAACACGCGGTCGTCACCGGCGGCGGCAGCGGCATCGGCTCGGCCATCGCGCAGGCGCTGCTGCGCGCCGGCGCGCGCGTCACGCTGATGGGCCGCAACGCGCAACGCCTCGACGCGCAGCGAGAGCAATGCGAGGCGCTCGGCGACGTCGCGTGTATCAGCGTGGACGTCACGCAAGAAGATTCGGTGGCGCGCGCATTCGAGCAGGCGGGCACCGTCGATATCCTCGTGAACAACGCGGGCCAGGCGCAGGCCGCGCCGTTCACGCACACCGATATCGCGCTGTGGCAACGCATGCTCGACGTGAATCTGACTGGTGTGTTTCTCGGCACGCGCGCCGTCCTGCCCGGCATGCTCGAGCGTGGCTATGGCCGCATCGTCAATGTCGCGAGCACCGCGGGGCAGATCGGCTATGCGTACGTCGCCGCGTATTGCGCCGCGAAGCACGGCGTGATCGGCCTCACGCGCTCGCTCGCGCTCGAAACCGCGACGCGCGGCATCACGGTCAATGCGGTGTGCCCCGGCTACACCGAAACCGAGCTGCTGCATGCCTCGCTCGAACAGATCACGAGCAAGACCTCGCGCACCGAAGCACAGGCGCGCGAAACGCTGCTGCGCTCGAATCCGCAGCGCCGCTTCGTGAATCCGGAGCAGGTCGCGAACGCGGTGTTATGGCTGTGCCGCCCCGGCTCGGATGCGATCACGGGGCAATCCATTTCCATTTCGGGTGGAGAAGTGATGTGAGCAAATCAACGCAAGCAAAAAAGTCGGCGGCGGCATCGGATGCGAAGCTGTCGCGCAAAGGCGTGGCTCAACCCGCGGAGAACGTCGTGGACCTCGAAATGAGCACCGGTGCGGACAGCCACATGGGCCTGCGTTTGTGGCTGCGCATGCTGACCACCACCAACCTCGTACAGGCCGAATTGCGTAGACGTCTGCGCACCGAATTCGACACCACGCTGCCGCGATTCGATCTGATGGCGCAGCTCGAACGACATCCCGATGGCCTGAAGATGACCGAACTGTCGCGCCGTTTGATGGTGACGGGCGGCAACGTCACTGGCATCACCGATCAGCTCGAAAAAGAAGGGCTCGTCACGCGCGACACCGATCCGAACGACCGCCGCTCGATCAGCGTGTGCCTGACGCCCGCTGGCCGCAAGGCGTTCGACAAAATGGCCGTCGCGCACGAGCAATGGGTCGTCGAACTGTTCGGAGGTCTGAGCCTCGACGAAAAGATGAAGACGCATCAGGACCTCGGCAAGCTCAAGCAGCATCTGCTCGACAGCCTGAGAGGCTGACTTCGCACTGGAGGAATACATGACACGATCAAACGCCGATGCACTGTTGTCCGGCAACCGCCTGACCCTGGCGGGCCACGAGGCGAAGCATTTCGGCTGGTCGGTGAGCGACAAGGTCGCGACGATCACGCTGAACCGTCCCGAGCGCAAGAACCCGCTGACCTTCGAATCGTATGCGGAGCTGCGCAACCTGTTCCGCGATCTCGCATACGCGACCGACGTGAAAGCCGTCGTGCTGCACGGCGCGGGCGAAAACTTCTGCTCGGGCGGCGACGTGCACGACATCATCGCGCCGCTGATCGATCTGCCGATGCCCGAGTTGTTGATGTTCACGCGCATGACCGGCGACCTCGTCAAGGCAATGCGCCATTGCCCGCAGCCGATCATCGCAGCCGTCGACGGCGTCTGCGCGGGCGCCGGCGCGATCCTCGCGATGGCTTCCGATCTGCGCCTCGGCACCGCGCGCAGCAAGCTCGCGTTCCTGTTTACGCGCGTCGGCCTCGCTGGCTGCGACATGGGCGCGTGCGCGATGCTGCCGCGCATCATCGGCCAGGGACGCGCCGCCGAACTGCTGTTCACCGGCCGCTCGGCAACGGGCGACGAAGCTCACGCCTGGGGCTTCTACAACCGCCTGTGCGACCCGGCCGCGCTCATCGAAGAAACACAGAAGCTCGCCGCCGATCTCGCGGCCGGCCCGAGCTTCGCGCACGGCATGACGAAGAAGATGCTGCACCAGGAATGGAGTATGAGCATCGACGAAGCGATCGAGTCCGAAGCGCAGGCGCAGGCGATCTGCATGGGCACGCGCGATTTCGAGCGCGCGTACAACGCGTTCGCGGCGAAGACGCGTCCGGTGTTCGAAGGAGACTGAGTTGAACGCCGATCATCAGAACACCCCGATCGATTTGCACAGCCCGCTCGCTTGGCCGTTTTTCGAGCCGCGTCATCGTGACCTCGCGGCAGGCATCGACGCATGGTGCCGCGCGCATCTCACGCATGACGAGCATGGCGACACCGATGCGACCTGCCGTCTGCTGGTGCGCGAACTCGGCCACGCCGGCTGGCTGAAATACGGCGTCGGCGGCATCGCCTATGGCGGCCATGGCGACACGATCGACACGCGTGCCGTATGCCTGCTGCGCGAAACGCTCGCGCGCTATTCGGGCCTCGCCGATTTCGCCTTGGCGATGCAAGGCCTCGGCTCGGGCGCGATCTCGCTCGCGGGCACGCATGAGCAGAAATCGCGTTATCTGCCGCGCGTCGCGAGCGGCACTGCGATCGCCGCGTTCGCGCTGTCTGAGCCGCAAGCGGGCTCGGACGTCGCCGCGATGGCGCTCGCGGCTCGCGAAGAGGGTGAGCACTACGTGCTCGACGGCGAAAAGACGTGGATTTCGAACGGCGGCATCGCGGACTTCTACGTGGTGTTCGCGCGCACCGGCGAAGCGCCGGGCGCGCGCGGCATCAGCGCGTTCATCGTGGATGCGCAGACGCCGGGCCTCGACATCGCCGAGCGCATCGACGTAATCGCGCCGCATCCGCTCGCGCGCCTGCGCTTCACGAACGCGCGCGTGCCGAAGAGCCAGATGCTCGGCGCGCCCGGCGAAGGCTTCAAGATCGCCATGCGCACGCTCGATATTTTCCGCACCTCGGTGGCGGCCGCGTCGCTTGGCTTTGCCCGTCATGCGATGGCCGAGGGCCTCGCGCGCGCGGCGTCGCGCAAGATGTTCGGCCAGACGCTCGGCGACTTCCAGTTGACGCAGGCGAAGCTCGCGCAGATGGCGTTGACGATCGACAGCAGCGCGCTGCTCGTCTATCGCGCCGCGTGGCTGCGCGACCAGGGCGAAAGCGTCACGCGCGAAGCCGCGATGGCGAAGTGGCAGGCGAGCGAAGGCGCGCAGCAGGTAATCGACGCGGCAGTGCAGCTTTATGGCGGCATGGGTGTGCGAAGCGGCAGCGCGGTGGAGATGCTGTACCGCGAGATCCGCGCGCTGCGCATCTACGAAGGCGCGACCGAGGTGCAGCAGCTGATCGTCGGCCGCGATCTGTTGAAGGCGCATGCCGCCGCGAACGGGAATGCGCAATGAGCACTTCGTTCGAGCGGCCCATACGCATCCGCTTTTCGCACTGCGATCCCGCGGGCATCGTGTTCTTTCCGCAGTACCTCGTGATGACCAACATGCTCGTCGAAGACTGGTTCAACGAGGGCATGCGCATTGACTACGCGCACATGATCGCGCGGCGCCGCATCGGCCTGCCGATCGTCAAGCTTGACTGCGAGTTCTCGCGGCCGAGCCAGATGGGCGAAACGATCCTGCTCACGCTCAAGGTCCGAACCATCGGCCGCAGTTCGGTCGGCATCGAGATTCACGGCCATTGCAACGGCGAGACGCGTTTCCGCTCTAAACAGGTGCTCGTGTTCATATCGTTCGACAGCGGCAAGTCCATCGATATTCCCGGCGACGTCGCGAGCGCGCTCGCCGCGTATGCTCCATCGCCCCCCTCCATCCAGGCGCATCGCTCATGAAACAGGCTCTCCTTCCCGCCGGCTGGGTCAAGCCGCGCGGCTATGCGAACGGCGTCGCCGCGAGCGGCACGCAGGTGTTCATCGCCGGCCAGATCGGCTGGGACGAACAGGCGCAGTTCCAGTCCGATGACTTCGCGCAGCAGTCCGAGCAGGCGCTGAAGAATCTGCTCGCCGTGCTGCGCGAAGCGGGCGGCAAGCCCGAACACCTCGTGCGCCTCACGTGGTACGTGACCGACAAGCGCGAGTATCTCGCATCGCTGAAGGACATCGGCCGCGCGTTTCGCGAGCTGATCGGCGACTACGACATCGCGATGAGCGCGGTGCAGGTCGTCGCGCTCATGGAAGACCGCGCGAAGGTCGAGATCGAAGCCACCGCGGTGATTCCGCACTGAACGTCGTACAGGTATCGAACGCACAGGCAAGCCCTTCACACCGAACGAAGCGCATTTTCCGGCTCAACGCCTCGGGAGACCACGATGGAACCGTCAGTACACGTCGATACTTTCGCGCGCGACAATCTTCCGCCGCAGGATCAATGGCCCGTCTTTCTGCTCGACAATCCGGACGTCGCCTATCCGCCGAGGCTGAACTGCGCAACCGAACTGCTGGAGCGGACCATCGAGGCGGGGCATCGCGACCGGCCGGCGATCTGGTCCGACGTGGACGGCAAGCCGCAAGCCACCACGTACGGCGAACTGCTCGCGCTGGTCAACCGTAGCGCGCATGTGCTCGTCGATGAAATGGGCTTGCGCCCCGGCAACCGCGTGCTGCTGCGCGGACCGAACACATTGCAGATGGCCGTCGCCACACTCGCGGCGCTGAAGGCCGGACTCGTCGTCGTGCCGACCATGCCGCTGCTGCGCGCGAAGGAGCTCAAGCAGATCATCGAGAAGGCGCAGGTCAGCGCCGCGCTTTGCGACGCGCGCCTGAGCGCGGAACTCGAGCGCTGCACGAATCCGCGGGACGAGTTCTACTGCGCCATGCTGAAACAGACCCGCCGCTTTCACGACGACTCCGCCGATTCGCTCGACACGCTCGCCGTCAACAAACCCGAGCACTTCACCGCCAGCGACACCGCCGCCGACGACATCTGCCTGATCGCGTTCACGAGCGGCACGACCGGTGCGCCGAAAGGCTGCATGCATTTCCATCGCGACATGATCGCGATGTGCGACCTGTTCCCCCGTCATGTGCTGAAGCCTTCCGCGAACGACATCTTCTGCGGCACACCGCCGCTCGCGTTCACGTTCGGGCTCGGCGGGCTGCTGTGCTTTCCGCTGCGCGTCGGTGCCTCGACGGTGTTGGTCGAAAAGCTGACGCCGCAGACCCTGCTCGAGGTGGTCGAACGATTTCATGCGACCGTGATGTTCACCGCGCCGACGTTCTATCGGCAGATGGCGCCGCTCGTCGCGCAACATGACCTTTCGTCGTTGCGGAAGACCGTGTCGGCCGGCGAGGCGCTGCCCGATTCGACGCGGCGCCTGTGGCGCGAGGCGACCGGCATCGACATGATCGACGGTATCGGCGGCACCGAGCTGATCCACATCTTCGTTTCGTCGCAAGGCGCGGAGATCCGGCCGAACGCAATCGGCCGCGCGGTGCCGGGCTACGTCGTGCAAGCCGTCGACGACGATATGCAACCCGTGCCGCCCGGCACGATCGGCAAACTCGCGGTGCGCGGCCCCACGGGCTGCCGCTATCTGGCCGACGAACGGCAGTTACGCTTCGTGCGCGACGGCTGGAACCTGCCGGGCGATTCGGTCTATCTCGACGCGGACGGCTACGTGTTCTACCAGGCGCGCGCCGACGACATGATCGTGTCGGCCGGCTACAACATCTCCGGTCCTGAGGTGGAAAGCGTGCTGATGCAGCACGAGGCGGTGGCCGAATGCGGCGTGATCGGCGTGCCCGACGAAACGCGTGGGCAAATCGTGCGAGCCTTCGTCGTGGTGAACACGGGCTACACCGCCGACGATAAACTGGTCGCGCAACTGCAGGATTTCGTTAAGAATAACGTCGCGCCGTATAAGTATCCCCGCGTCATCACGTTCGTCGGCGCGCTGCCGCGCACCGAAACCGGCAAGCTCAAACGTTTCGAGTTGCGCATGATGACGTAACCCCTATCTTTCGTGAGACTGGAGGCAGACTGCATGGCCGGCTCTTTCATCGAAGTCGTCGCCCATGATGGCGGCCGTTTCAACGCATATGTCGCGCGGCCCGCGCAGGGCTCGGGCCCAGGGCTCGTGCTGCTGCAGGAAATCTTCGGCGTCAACGACACGATGAAAGCGAGCGCCGATCGCTACGCCGAAGAAGGCTACGTCGTGCTCGTGCCCGATCTGTTCTGGCGCATCAAGCCGGGCATTTCGCTTGGCTACGGCGACGCCGACATGAAACAGGCGCTCGGCTATCTGGCGCAGTTCAACGCCGATCTCGCGGTCAAGGACATCGCCGCCACCATCGCCGCGTTGCGCGAACTGCCCGAGCAGGCCGGCAAGGTGGGCGTGCTCGGCTACTGCCTCGGCGGCAAGCTCGCGTTTCTGAGCGCGGCGCGTACCGACGTCGATTGCGCGGTCAGCTATTACGGCGTGGGCCTCGAAGCGCATCTCGACGAAGTATCGGCAATCAACTGCCCGATGGTGTTCCACTTCCCTGAAAACGACGCGCACTGCCCGCCCGAAACGCGCGAACGCATCAGCGCCGCGCTGCGCACGCGACCGCAAATCGAGCAATACGTGTACCCCGGCTGCGATCACGCGTTCGCCGCGCAGCAGCGCAAACAGTACGACAAGCCCGCCGCGATGATGGCGTACTCGCGCACGCTCGCGCTGCTGCGCAAGGTGCTCGGTCCGGTCTACGATCTGAACGCGCTGTGGGAAGCGCATTGCTATCACGAGTTCGCGACACGCGACGTCGACGCAGTGATGCCGACGATGGTCGCCGAGCCCTACGTCAATCACGTGCCGACGATGACTGGCGGCGTCGGCCACGACAATCTGAAGCGCTTTTACACGCATCACTTCGTCAACTCGAATCCGCCCGACACGAAGCTGATTCCGATTTCGCGCACGATCGGCTCGGATCGCGTCGTCGATGAATTCATTTTCAGCTGCACGCATAGCTGCGAAATCGACTGGTTGCTGCCGGGCGTCGCGCCGACCGGCAAGTACTTCGAGGTGCCGATGCTCGCCGTGGTGTGCTTCCGCGGTGACAAGCTTTATAACGAGCATATCTATTGGGATCAGGCTTCGGTGCTCGTGCAGGTGGGGCTGCTCGATCCGGAAGGCTTGCCGGTGGCGGGGATTGAAAGTGCGAGGAAGTTGCTCGATGAGACGTTGCCGTCGAATGGGTTGATGGGGGGTAAGTCGAAGGTTTGAGGAAGTGGTGCTGCCGTCGCTGTGCATCATTCGAATGACTCGCGCCGGCAGCACGTATTAGTCGCGGCGTGCAGGACGGAGGTGTGTCCTCGCTCGACCAGTCGGAAAAGCAGCTCAACCGCCAGCTCATGCGGCACTATCATCAGTACCGCTATGAGCGGGAAATGCGCGCCGCCTGGCAGGAACTCGGGGCATTCCTGGAGAAGACCTGCAGGGGCGAGATACCGCAACTGCCGAATCCCGACTACGACGCCTACGATCTCGGAGCCAATGATGACACGCGCTCACTACCCGAGGCGGCGTAAAAATCAAAGGGTGTGATTTACGGGCGGACGACCGGCGACTACCAGGCCAGTGCATCATCCATCAACTCAAGGGCAGGTACGAAATGCCATTGTCGGAACTCGGGATCGAACAGGGCAAACTGATCGAAATCGGGAGCGGCATCATCAACTTCCATAACCGGGGCTTGCGCCCACGCCTCCTGCACAAGAACCGCAAGCCTTATTTCCGCCCAAGCGTGGAAGGTCTTCACCGTTTCCTTCCACGCAAACAGGCCCGCCCGCTCGTGAACCTCATCAACCAGCCGTGCAATGCTGCCTGTCAGCAAGGCAGTGTCTTCCCGTGAATCAGATCGCGACGGCACAAACATGACTGCTTGCGGTGCGCCGTCTGGCCGCAGCAACACCCGCAAGCCATGAAACAATTTAAGTGGAAATGCTGTTATCAGTCGAAACGGTGTTGCACTTCAGATTTGAGGCCGCCGTCATATAAATTTATTAAACTTAGGCGCATTGCGATTACAGATCAACGTATCGCGGCAACAAATTCTGATCGGCACGGCGTCATTTTGCAGAAGTGCCGTTGTATATATTCAAGGTAGTACGGTTGCACCGATGCACTCGGTTTAGCACCGGGAGTTGCGGCAACATCCTTCGTCGCTCCATACCCCATGACATTGCTGTCGGAGCGGATCTGCCAGACCTGCTGCCCCCACAAGCCGCCCCCTTGGAACAGCCGTCCAGAACTAGCACACTGCTGTGCGCGTTTAACACGCTTTCGACATGCTGCCTACGCGTCGGCACGTCGAATGTTGTATCCGGCCCGTCTCGGTAACGCGCCACATAACCGCCTGCAACCGGCGTATCGACCGTCACACCATACCGGCCATGCACATCATGGTCGTACGGGACCGACTGCTTTTTCCCGTCTGGCCCAAGCAGTTCTCGACCGGTCGAGTCAGCTTTGAACATATCGACCGGCACGATCTTTACCCGCACCGTTGCCGTCAGTACTTTCTTCTGACTGTCATAGGCCAATTCGAAGGCCGTTGGAAACTTGTAGCCGGCGAGAAAGCCCATCTGCGAGTTATCGGCGCCGGTCGGCGGCTGCGTACTCGACCCGTTCATGGGATCGGGTTCAAGTGGTGTCGCGGCGTTGCAGACCGAGCGGCGCTTCATCGGTATCGAGCTGGACCCCGTGCATTTCGATAACGCTTGTGAGCGCATCAGCGACGCGCACCGCCAGGGCGTGCTGTTCGACCATGCCGACACGGCGCAGGAACAGGCGTGCTTGACGCTCGAATAAAAACCCCCGCCGAAGCGGGGCAGGAGCTACGAACGCCAACGTTATACGCGACCGTTTACCAGGTTCGCTTTTTCAGCGTATAGCCATACAGGCCGTACTGTGTATTTGTGGCAGCGTCAAAATAAACACCTTGCGTGATACCGTCATCGGTCTCGGTCCACGATTTGCCGTAGTCCTTGGTGGCAAGCGTAATGTCGCGCGGCGCACCTTGCCCGGTGGCATCCGTCGCATACACAAGCAGTACGCCACGCTTGCCCACGCTGAGTCCGTCCAGCGTCAGACGTGCATCAAAGGTATGGTGTTGTTCGACTGTCTGATTGCCGCGATTTCCCCACGTCGATAGCGCACCACTTCGTCGCCCGTTGTCACTCAAGTCTTTCCAGTCGCGCGGCGGCCCAAGCCGGGATAGCGCATAAACCGAATAGCCGTAATCGGGCGGCACCGGCTCGGACTGGAGCGAAACGACTACCTGGTTAGGGAGCTTCACGTCAAACTCGAACGCATCGCTATCCCATTTCAGCCGGTCAACGATGCTTTCAGGTTGTATATCCTCCATTTCTTCCGGCACGTAGTAGGCAACACGCAGCGTGCCGTCCGGACCAAGGTCCACGGCATCAAAGGTCTTTCGCGGCGCGTCGTCCTCGGTTGCGTGGAGCGGAACCTTAATCGCTTTCCATGTGTGCCCGCCATCCACCGTGCGCCAGACACGTGGTCCCCAGCCAACCGCGTACCCCCGGTCAGAATCAAGGAAAAGTAGCTGGCCGATATTCCGGCTCTCCGGCCAGTCGAGTTGTGTCCAGGTTTTGCCGCCGTCGCGCGAGCGCCAGAGCTTCGTGATATGCGGTGACAAGCCATTTTTTGGTTCAGGAAGCTTGTAGTCCATCCAGTCCGTGCTGATGTACTGCGTGCTCCAGTCCTTCGAATACCACCAGGCCGCGTCCTGTCCCGGCTGCTGGAAGTAGCGCGTCAGCCCGACGTCGATTGTGCCGCGGAAGAAACTAACGGTATTGCGGTTTAGCGTTTCCGCCGTATTACTCATCCAAGCCTCAGTGGGTTCCGCAACCTGCGGGTCCTTCAATTGTTCAACTGGCTTGAAAGTGATTACCGGGTCAGCAATCTTGAGGCTGATAACCTCATTCCCGTTGATCCGAGAATTGCCGCCCCCATACGGCTTGTCGTTCTTCATGAACGTCGTTGAAATCGTCTGCCAGACTGGAGTCGTCATGCTGTGATATCCGTAAGTTGCGATGGCGGCCAGGAGAAGGCTGCCGAAAATGAATGTCCTGTGCCTGGGCATTCGCATGTCACTTCGCATCCATCAGTCGCCCGAGCGCCTTACTCACCAGGTCGTCGATATCGGCTTTCGTGGCATCCCACGCATCGCCGATGGTGTCGCGTGCAACCACCTTGCCGCTGTCCCATACCTGCTGGTAGGTTCGCCAGTCGCCCCATTCTTCCATCGCCGGACCGCCCGTAATCTTCAGCATGTCAGGAGGGTGCAAACCAGCTAGTCCGCCATCAAGATAGGCGAGTGGGTGCGTCTTGAACGCAAAGCTCTTGAACGTATCGCTGTCCAGTTCAAGCTGGTATTGAGGAACCGTCATTTTGAAGCTGCCGTTTCCCGGCTTCACACTGCTCATCTGGATGACATTGCCCTGCATGTTCTGCTGAAGTCCTCTTTCCATATTCTTTTGCAGATACCACCGCGCGCTACGAAGCCATGCCTGCCCTGCGGGGCTAAGCGTTGGAAACAGTTTCGCGCCATAGTTCGAACAGTAGAAGTAACCGTAACTGACGTAATAGCTTGGCGGTTTGTGCCCGCAGCCGATGTGCCGCATCATGAAGTTGCTATGCCGGGACCAGTCGGAGGCGGTGCAATCGGGCTCAATCAATGTCTGCCGCTGGTGCAGCAGACGGGCGGAGACTTCCTTGTCGGTCCACGGGTCCCAGGACGTGGCGAAGGCTTTCACGGTGGCCCATGCGCTGCCCACAGTGACCTTCTCGACTGTTTCTGTGTATTCGCACTGCAACGGCCTGTAGTAGTAATCGCAATTTCCGATTAGCGAATCCGCAGCAGGCGGCACATGATCGTCACAGGCGGTACGCTCCACCCGCGCGCGCTTCGTGTATGACTTCAACGTCATGTACGACTCCGCGTAACCCACATCCTTGTCTTCATCTGCCATTTTTAATTGCCCTTCAACTTGATCGAGACACCTTGAGGAACATGGCTCTTCGCCAGCGACGTTTCGCCGCGCTCATTGGTTGTACCTTCGGCAATCAGCTTGCCCTCAGAGAACATCTGGTAACGCGTATTGGTAATGGGAACTTCTGACCCGGCCCAATGCACAACGAACGCCTCATCAAAAGCCCCCGTCAATTCCGGCAATGGCGGAACTGCGGTTGCCAGCCTCTGCGCGCCTTTCTTCTGGATTGTGATGAACTTCAGAAATAGGTCGAATGGACCACCAAGCGTAATGCTGCCGTCCTTCATGTGGATGAACGCGCCGCCGCATTCGAGGATGATTTCCTTCGCGGCAGACAGATTGACCTTGCCGTTGACACTGGCAACGTTCACATCCTTGTCCGCAATGAGGGACATCGGGCCACTTTGGGCTTGCACCTCGACCGGCCCTTTGGCCGCGAAGATTTTTATCCCAAGCTTCTGCGCGAACAGCGATATCTTTTCACCTGCCGCGACGGTGAACCGCTTCAGCGCGCTCCAGTCGGCATTCTTCCCGGCCACGGCGTTGATGTTCTCCTGCGTCGCGAATTGCATGCCGCCGCCCGCGACAAGCGCAGCCGAAGCCGGCGTGCTCATCAGCAGGCCCGGCTTTTTCAGGCCGTCCAGATCGTCCCTCATCTGCTGTTGCGCGTCGGTGTCGGCCGGTTCGGCCTTGGCGCTGCTGGCCGACGCGGCGAGCGCCCTAGCGGTCGCCAGCGCGCTCTCAAGCTGCGCGATGGTCTCCTGCATGTCGAGCTGCTTGCCGCTCGCGCCAGGGCGATCGTAGGCCGTGAGCATCAGCCCCTTACCTGCGCGATTCACCCCGTAACCGGATGTGCGCGCCTCATAGCCTTCACCACGGTATTCGAGCTTCTGGTTCACCAGGTAGCCGAGATTGAGTTGCGACTTGCCCGAGTGTTCGGTGCTGAGCTTGACGCCTTCCTGGCCCTCCCAGTCTTCCATGCGCAGCTTGTTGTTCTTCTGCGTGCGGATCATGTTGCGCGACAGCCAGCGGCGATCGTTGGTGACGAGGTCGCGCGCCTGGCTGTGGTAATGGAAAGCCGTGATTTCCGGCTTGTCCGGGTCCCCGTCCCTGAAGGAAATCACGGCTTCGTCGTTATCCAGCGCGACGAAATGCATGCCGGTTTGCAGCTTGCCCGCGAACGGCTTGGCCAGGCGCAACGGCACGCTCTCGCCGCCCCTGGGCCAGGTGCCGAAGTCGGCATCGAGCCGAACCACGTAGTAGCCCGCGGCATTCAAATAGCCATAGGTGTATTTGTCCGGGCTGCAAATTCGGGCAGAAAGCGTTCCCGGAATTTTTGCCCAGGTTTCCGGCTTCAGTTCCAGCCGGAAACGCCGGTCGGCAGGGATCGCCTTGTAGCTGTTGGTGTAGGATGCGTCGCGCGCGCCGCTGTGCGTGACCTCGATCACGACCTGACCTTTGGGCGCATCGGGCAGCACGATATCCGTTTCGAGTACGCTCGCGCACTGCAATGCGAGCACGTTGCTCTCGCCTTCATAGACCACCTGGCGGGCAATGGCCGCTTCGTGCCGGAGCTGCGCCTCCCACTTTGCCCCGGCCTGGTCGAGGTGATTCGTGCCATAGAGGTACGGCTGGCCGTAGGTGGTCGGATCGGCAGGCGCGACATTCGCCGTGTCGCGCAAACGCTCCCAGGCGGCGTCCGGGTTGTAGTCCGCCACGATAAACGATTGCGGCACCGTCACGGTATGGGTCCTGATGGCCGTGACAGCTTCCACGCCGTCCGCTTCGAGTCCCGCCGCCTCGCGGTACGGCACGATCCGTTGCGGCTCGTCGTAGCGGTAGTGGTCGATGTCATCGGCGAAAACGGTCATGTCGCCATGTTCCGTTTCCACGATATAACTGTAGATGCCGGCCTTCTGCATCAGCATCTGGACAAAGGCCATATCGTTCACCTGGTACTGGAAGCGCCACGCATGAACCGGATACTGGCGGCGCAGGCCGAACGCCATCAGGTGAGCGGGGATACCGTGCCGGCCCAGGATGGCCTGGATGATCTGCGGTGTCGTGAGGTGCTGGTAGGGTTGGGTGGTCGTGACGGCCTCAAGCCGTCCGAAGTGCGACTTCAGGACCACTTCGTACTTCGTGAAATCCTTCGTGGTCTGCACCGTCGAGAAGCGCTCGATATAGCCCGAGAACTTCCGCACGGTCCCATCGTCCGCCACGATGCTGAAAACCGCATCGCGGTTCAGGTAGTCGGCGCGCGCAAGCTGCTGCGGGTGGGTCAACTCGATATGAACCTCGTTCGGTGCGCCCATCTTCTCAGTTGCTTCGAACGACACGACCGATAACGCTGACGCGCTGTCGGTGCCTGGCACCGCCAGGTGACACGCCTGTCGTCCCGTGATACCCCGGCTTAACGGATCAAACTCTGCCACTCCCGTCTCCTTGAAAAGACCAGCGATGCTGCATTGACTGTAAAACCCGTTAACTGATCATTTAAATTTCGCGAGGTCAACGAAAAGAATACGAGATAGACACGACTTAACAAGATTTGAAGATCATCTCGCGCATCTGATTCATCACGCATCAGAACGGCTTCTGCCGTCGCCTCCCGACAAGTGACTTGTCCTTTCTCGCCGCCTTTCGACAAGAACCGCGATACCCAGCACAGCACAGAACAGCGCCACGCAACCCAGCGCCACGTAGAGATAAAGTACTGATGGATCGTCCATAGGAGAAAACGAGCCCGTCGGGGTGGGCAAACTATAGTGAACGCTGATCGATACCATGAACGGCCACGGATGACGCGTGTCGTCCTCACCAGCTCCGGCAGACAGGTGCAATGCACTGACTGCCACCAGTGAACCCAAGTGTGCGTTCGCTTCAGTAGCACGTTCTTCACAGAATATCTGGAGCGTGGCCGCGAGCAGCGCGCGATCTTTTGCCTGTCCTTCATTCGTAGCCAGCGCGTGCGCCGTGAAGCGCGGCATTTTCCTGCGCGAGCTGGAGACTGGATTCGGTGAGTTCGGCAGGCGTGGCGGAGAGTTCTTTCTTGCTCACGGTGTCCTGTTCCTGTCTGTGAGGAAAAGACCCGCCAGCGCCGCAAGTGACTGGTAGGGTGGGCGGGCACATTGACAGGGTTGGACGACCGGAAACGCGCGTCCGGCGTCACCGCGCAATTGCCCGCGATAAGCGCGTTTTTGCAGCGCATTCACGCGCGGCCCGCGTATCAGCGCGCGCTCGAACGCGGCGGCAAATACGAAATCCTCGGCGGTGATTGAAGCGGAACCGCGCGCCGCTTCGCGCAACGCCGCCGCCCAGGATTTCGTAGTTGGACGCTAAATGCACGGGTGCTAGACTCGAAAACCCATCGTCGGTGATCGACCGAATCCGCGTAAAGAGGCGTCCGCATGACCCATTCCCTCCACGGCAAGCAACGCTGGCTCGCGCTAATCGTGCTCTGCCTCGGCGTACTGATGATCGTGCTCGACACGACCATCGTGAACGTCGCGCTGCCGTCCATCGCAGCCGATCTCGGCTTTAGCGAAACTTCGCTCGTGTGGGTCGTCAACGCCTACATGCTGACGTTCGGCGGCTGCCTGCTGCTCGGCGGACGGCTCGGCGATCTGTACGGACACCGCAAGCTGTTTCTCAGCGGTATTACGCTCTTCACGCTCGCTTCGCTCGCCTGCGGCCTCGCGAATTCGCAGGTGCTGCTGGTCGCCGCGCGCGCTGTGCAGGGCCTGGGCGGTGCGATCGTCTCGGCGGTATCGTTGTCGCTGATCATGAATCTGTTCACCGAAGCCGGCGAACGCGCGAAGGCGATGGGCGTGTATGGCTTCGTCTGCGCGGGCGGCGGCAGCATCGGCGTGCTGCTCGGCGGACTGCTCACCAACCTGCTGAGCTGGCACTGGATCTTCCTGGTCAATCTGCCGATCGGCATTGCGGTGTACGCGCTGTGCCTCGCGCTATTGCCCGATGCGCGCGGCCACGCGCATGGCGAACGGCTCGACGTGGCCGGGGCGCTCAGCGTGACCGCATCGCTGATGCTGGCGGTCTATGCAATCGTCAACGGCAACGAAGCGGGCTGGACTTCGGCGCAAACGCTCGGCCTGCTGTTCGTCGGGCTCGCGCTGCTTGCCGTGTTCCTCGCCATCGAGGCGAGAATCGAACACCCGTTGATGCCGCTCGCTCTGCTGCGTTTGCGCAATGTCGCGACCGCGAACCTGGTCGGCGTGTTGTGGGCGGCAGCGATGTTCGCGTGGTTCTTTATTTCGGCGCTGTATCTGCAGCGCGTGCTCGGCTATCGGCCATTGCAGGTGGGGCTCGCGTTTCTGCCCGCGAACCTGATCATGGGACTCTTTTCGCTTGGATTGTCGGCGCGCGTGGTGATGCGCTTCGGGCTGCGTCGTCCGCTCGCGGCCGGCCTGCTGATCGCTGCTTGCGGGCTTGCGCTGTTCGCGCGTGCGCCCGTCGACGGCAGCTTCGTACCCGACGTGTTGCCCGGCATGTTGCTGCTCGGCTTTGGTGCGGGCATCGCGTTCAATCCGCTGCTGCTCGCCGCAATGAGCGACGTCGATCCCGCCGATTCGGGCCTCGCGTCGGGCATCGTCAATACATCGTTCATGATGGGCGGGGCGCTCGGAATTGCGGTGCTCGCGAGTCTTGCCGCGGCGCGTAGCGAGGCGATGCAGGCGTCGTCGAGTGCGGCGGCCGCGCTGAACAGCGGGTATCACGTCGCGTTTCTGTTTGGGGCGGTTTTTGCGGCGGCGGCCGGCGTGCTGGGTGGGCTGTTACTCAGGCCGGGGCAAGCGGGTAGCGCCGCGGGCGTGCATGGTGACGCGGCGGAATCGTCTCAGCCCTCCGCCGCGACTGCAAAACCGCAAGCGCGATCAAATGCGTGAGTTCGCCGCTGACTATGCTGGCTTCATGCTGACATGAGAGCCGAGATGAACCCGGTTGGAAAAGCGCTCTGGTATATCGAAAGCCACTTCGCCGGCGAGTTGACGCTCGACGACATCGCCCGCTGTGGCTGCGTATCGCGTTTTCACCTCGCGCGCGCGTTCGAAGCGGCCACCGGAATGCCGGTGATGCGCTACGTTCGCGCACGGCGTTTGAGCGAGGCCGCACGACGTCTCGCCGATGGGGCGCCCGACATCCTCGCGGTCGCTCTCGACGCCGGCTACGGCTCTCACGAAGCGTTCACGCGCGCGTTTCGCGAACAGTTCGGGCTCACGCCCGACGCGCTGCGCGCGCGGGGTCATCTCGACAACCTGACCATCGTGGAGCCGATCAAAATGGACGAAACCCTTCTTACCAATCTGGACCCCCCGCGCTTCGAAGACGCGCGAGCGTTTCTCGTCGCTGGACTGAGCGAGCGCTATACGTGCGACAGCAGCAAGGCGATCCCATCCCAATGGCAGCGCTTTGGCGCCTGGTACGGCAGGGTGCCGGGACAGGTCGGCAAGGTGGCTTATGGCGTTGGCTATAACGCCGATGAACTGGGTAACTTCGACTACATGTGCGGCGTCGAAGTCAGCGATTTTTCCGCATTGCCGCCAGAGTTGAGTCGTGTGCGCATCGCCGCGCAACGGTATGCGGTGTTCACTCATCGCGAGCACATCTCAGGCATTCGTCGCACGATGAATACGATCTGGAATCAGTGGTTGCCCGCGTCAGGGCACGTGCCTGCCGATGCACCGCATTTCGAACGGTATGGCGAGCAGTTCGACCCGGTGACAGGAATGGGTGGAGTCGAAGTCTGGTTGCCGCTGAAAAGTTGATGGTCGATTCGGCGGATGGCCGTTGTGGATGGCCGTTGTGCCGGCCATCCGCCTGATCGTTCACGGAGTGGCATGTCCGCTGTCATGCAATGCATGCACGTCGTCGTATTCCCGCGAAATATCCTTATTCGTGTAATCGCCCAATCGCATTGCGGCAGCCACGCTAATCACCGCGCACGCGAAGACATACCACGCCACCGCAAATCCCGAATGGAAGTAAGCATAAAGCGCCGTCGCAATCAACGGTGCCGGACCGCCAGCGATGACGGAAGCCAACTGATAGCCCATCGACGCACCGCTATAGCGCAACCGCCCCGTGAACGATTCGGCGATCAACGCGGCTTGGGGACCGTACATCATCGCATGCGGCACCAGCGAAAGAACGATGGCCGCGAAGATCCACATCGGGTTGTGGGTTCCGACCATGAAAAAGTACAGGAAACCGAATAGCCCGACAGCAGCGGCACCAATCACATACATGCGTCGACGTCCGATCAGATCAGACACGTGACCAAACAACGGAATCGTGAAAAATTCCAGCACTGAAGCAGCCAGCACTGCCGTGAGCAACAGATCGCGTGTGACGCCCAGACTCATCACACCATAGGTGAATATAAAGGCCGTGAAAATATAGAACGGCGCCTGTTCCGCCATACGCGCAAGAGCCGACAGAAGAATGTCTTTCGGCTGCCGGCGCAATACTTCACGCATCGGCGCCTTTTCAATCCTGCGCTCAGCGAGCAGCTTCGCGAAGATAGGCGTCTCGAGGATACTCAAGCGGATATAAAGGCCGATCGCGACCAGCACGATACTGAGGAAAAACGGCACCCGCCAGCCCCAGGTGAGAAACGCGCTGCCGGAAATCTGACTGATGGCAAGCACCACCAGATTCGCGACGAACAATCCCGCCGGTACGCCGAACTGCGGCCAGGACGCGATGAAACCGCGATGCTTGTTGGTACGTGCCCACTCCATCGACATCAGCACCGAACCGCCCCACTCGCCTCCAACGCCCACACCTTGAATGAAGCGCAGCGCCGTGAGCAGGATTGCCCCCCAGATACCGATCGACGCATAGGTTGGAACAAAGCCCACGGCAAACGTCGCGAGTCCCATCAGCAACAGCGTCACGATTAACGTGGCTTTACGTCCGATGCGATCGCCATAGTGGCCGAAAATCGCCGCGCCCACCGGCCGCGCGATAAAGCCGACAGCGTAAATCAGAAAAGCTTGCAGTGTGCCGACGAGCGGGTCCGATTCAGGAAAGAACAGTTTCGCGAATACAAGACCCGTGACAATGCTGTACAGGAAGAAGTCATACCATTCGATTGTGGTACCAATCGTGCTGGCGATGACAGCACGGCGCAACTGGCGCCGAGCCTCCTCATCCGAGAGGGGCACCGCCCCTGATTGCGTGGCAGCCATTTGATATCTCCCCAAAATGGACGGGTGACATCTTTTTTTGACATTTGGGCTATTGCGTGGTTCCAATGGACGCGAGGTACGTGCAGCGAAAACCGAGACATTTCGGAATTGCATTTTTTGCCGAATTGGCAATCCGGCACCCCGCTCAATGCAATTGATACCGATGCCGAAATCGAATTGGAGTTCGAACGAACCGCGGCTTCGGACATGAGCTTTCGCGAAGAATGGAAGCGAGTTGCTTCGCACTAGCAGGCATCTCACATGCTCGTCACACTCTCCCCCAATCACACCAACGGAATGTAGATATCCGTCTGCCACTGATCCAGCGGCGTCTCAGGATAGACGCTCAGGTAGTGGAAAAACAGCGGATGGTCCCGCAACTCTTCCCCACTCGAAGGCAGCCAGTCGCGATAGACCGGGTAGATCGTCTCGCCGATGTGGTCGGTCGATCCCGTGTGCCGAACCACCGCGCACCGTCCACCCGGCATCACGAGCTCGCGCACGCCATAGAGATTCGGCGCGACCGGCTCGTCGATCTCTCCGCAGATATCGAAACGGAATTCATCCGCTGGCACCGTGTCTGGATTGCCGCGCGGGACGCCGAAGGTCCGGCTCGACGCCACCGGTGATTGTCCGCTTTGAATACGCCAATCGATGAACTTACGCGCACTCTCGTTGACGAGTCCGGGCGAACCACAATGTTCGAGCGCGGCAACGCGGGTTTCCGCAAAATCGACGATTTTCACTTGCATGGTCAGTTTCCTCGAAAGATAGGGAATAACAAAACTCGCACTCCAGAATTGCCATGCTGGATGTCGTCGAAACGCGCTCGGCGTCGTGCCGAACGCACGCTTGAACGCACGGCTGAAGGCTTCGGGACTGTCGAAGCCGGCGTCGAGCGCGGCATCGAGAACCGAGCACGACGCCTGCGACGCGAGGCGGCGGGCCGCACGACGCAAGCGCATCAACTGCACGTAGCGTGCGACGGGCACGCCGACATACGCGACAAACTGTCGATGAAAATGGAACATCGAGAAGTTTGCGATGCGGCTTAGCGCGTCGACCGACAAATCGCCCTCGAGGTTTGCATCGATATAGGCGAGAACGGCTTCGAAGCGCTTCGTGTAGGCAGCGGTGGCGTCTGTGTGAGCTAACATGGTCTGGATCGTGCGAGTTTCGATATGGTCGCCGAGGTTGGACACATCTTACCTAGCCGGACTTGCTCGATCTTCAATTGGCTCGCCGCCGAGCCTGGAGAATTTACGTAAACTTATCTTCGTTCACCCGCGCTTCCTGAGATTGTCCGCCGATGCCCTCTTCGATCAGCAATTCGCTCCTGTGGATCTTCGACGCGTTCGAACGCGATCCGACGTATATGCGTCGGCGGATGTTTGGTAGCGACGCTGCGTATATCGATGGGCTGTTGTGCCTGGTTGCCGCCGATCGCGATAAGCCGTGGAATGGGCTGCTCGTCTGTACGTCGCGGGAACGCCACGCTGCTCTGATTACCGATATGCCTGCGTTGCGGCCTCACCCGGTGCTTGGGAAATGGCTTTACGTGCCGCAGGAGGATCCTGCGTTTGAAGACACTGTCGAGCAGGTGACGGCACTCGTGCTGGAGCGGGACCCGCGAGTGGGTGTCGAGCCTAAGCCGAAAAAGCGGCGCGGTAAGTCGGTGTTGCCGGAGGGTTGAAGCGCGGCAGTGCCGTTTCGGTCTCTCTTGCTGTCCGAACGCGCGCTCATGCCGGGCAGATCATCCAATCAGCCGCGAATCGCACGACCCCGTCATACTCTCGCCGACGAACCCGGCAGGGATGTAGAAGGGCATTCGATTGAAGTGGAGTTGCCGCGCTTTCATTGGTGACTACGCGAATTGCGGTCGGGCTTAAAGACCGGAAATAAGACTCGGCTTTGGCATACGCAAGTCGATTCAACCACTTATTCAATGGTCACGCAGTCTGCCGTCATCGCGAACGGTACGGCTTTCGTAGGAACCACATCGAACGAAGAATTGATGGCCGCCTATGTCCCTCCGCCTGCCTGGCAGCGGAGTTTCGGCGGCAGCGTCGTCGCACTCGATGTCGCGACCGGCGCAATCAAATGGCAACACGTGGAATGTCGGCTGCGGCCTCAACGTACCAGGCGTCTTCACCCTTCCGCCGAACGCCAACTGTCCCAATCCGAAAGGTCAAGACTCACAGGCGGTCTTCAGTGGGGATCGGCCAACGATGGCCAGTTCATTTATGCTGCGCTATCGAATAGCAGAATGACCGGAGCGGGAACGACGCCAGGCGTATGGCAATTGGCGAACGGCGGTGGCACCAACACGTCTGGCGGTTGGGCGTCGCTCAACGCGAATTCCGGCGCAGTGACGTGGACCATGCCGGACCCGCTCGGAAGCCGCGCGGAGGCAGCCGTCAGCGTCGCCAATGGCGTGGTCTTCGGATGCAATCTCGACTACACGAATGGCACGATGTACGCGCTCGATTCTTCCAACGGAAAAGTCCTATGGTCATTCAATAGCGGGGGTGCATGCAATGCCGGGCCGGCCATTGCGGACGGCGTGGTGTTCTGGGGCTCTGGCTCGACGAGTGGACCGGGGCCGCTGAAATTGTTCGCCTTCGGTCTGTAGGAAACGCCCGAGGCCCCGTCCGTTCGCGGCGGGGCCCTTGGCTCTTTGCTACGATGTGAGTCTGCTCCGAAGCCGGCGCATTTGGCGCGTACCGCCCGCCGGCCAGGAGTCATCACCGAACTCACCGAGCACTAGACCTTGACGATCCACATCCGCCCCGCCACCGCTTCCGACGCCCCCCTGATCCTGCGCTTCATCACCGAACTCGCGATCTACGAAAAAGCCGGGCACGAAGTCGTCGCCGGCGTCGAAGACATCGAGAAGAGCCTGTTTTCCGAGGGCGCGCCCGCGAAAGCGCTGATCTGCGAAATGAACGGCGAGCCAGTCGGTTTTTGCGTGTACTTCTTTTCGTATTCGACGTGGCTTGGCAAGCAGGGGCTTTATCTGGAAGACCTGTACGTATCGCCCGCATCGCGTGGCAGCGGCGCGGGCAAACAGATGCTGCGCCATCTCGCGCAAATCGCCTGCGAAACGGGCTGCGCCCGATTCGAATGGAGCGTGCTCGACTGGAACGAGCCGGCCATCGGCTTCTACAAGTCGATCGGCGCGAATCCGCAAAGCGAATGGGTACGTTATCGTCTCGCCGGCGACGCGCTCAAAGCATTCGCCGAAGGCGAAACCGAACGGAGCACCTGAGCCCGGTCACTGCGCGGAGGCCGCGACGGGCGCCACCTCGAATGCATCGCCCGTCGCGAAGAAGGTACCGCCGGCCACGTAATGGCATGTGCGCAGGTCGGGATCGTCGCCGAAATGCCAGCGGTTGCGCGAATACACGCGGCTATCCGCATACGCGGCGACCACCTCGCCGATGATCAGATCGTGCCGTTGGCTGTCGTCCGGAATCACCTTGCATTCCATCCAGGTAATGCAGCCGGCCAGCATCGGCACGTCGATTTTTTGCGCGCGGAAGGTCTCGAGATCGAACGCGGAGAACTTGTCGAGTTCGACGCCCGCGTGCGTGCCGACCGCGAGCGTTTGCGCGGCGAAACCGCGGCTCGGCAACTGCAGCCCGAACACGCCGCTCGCTTCGATCAAGCGACGCGTCAGCGTGCGGCTATCCACGACCACCACCACCTTCGGCGGATTGAAGTCGAGCGGCATCGCCCATGACGCGGCCATCACGTTAGATCGACCATCGTGTGCGCTCGTGATCAGCGTGACGGGTCCGTGATTGAGCAGTTGAGTCGCGCGCGACAATTCCACGGTTTCTCGGGTGGCGTTCATAGCATCGTGATGGCGTCGAAAGGGTGACGCTGATTGTAGCGGGGCGGGACAAATGCGGTGCGGCGTAGGGCCGAGCGATACGAGAGCGATTCGAACCACGCGCGGATGGCGGCCGAATCGAGTTGCCGGGCGGCGGCCCACAAGCCGCCGCCCGACCGACTTCAAACGAATTTCAAAGGACCTTCAATGTGGCGCCTTGCCGTTCGGCACCGCATTGAGCGGCTTGTGCTGCTCTTCGCCGAGTCCCGGGAAGAACGCGTTCCAGGCGGCACGCACGCCTTGCGCCGCGGTGGCTTCGGCGCCGACCGACTCGGCCGCGCCGTCCGCGGCTTTCGACGGATCGGCGGACAGGCCGCGCCAGTGCGTGAATACCAGCAACGGCTTTTCGGTCCACACGCCGTCGCCAAATTTCGCAAACGCCGTGTCCCCGCTCGCCAACTGCACTTCGTACCAGCCTTCGCGTACGGGCGTATGGATGGCAAGGTCAAACCACGGGGTCGGTTCGATTTCCTTCATGTCGTCTCCGGTCGGATAGATCGTCATCGATAACCACACTGAACGCATTGTTCGTGCCCATCGCCGGCGCCACACCCGCCGCGCGACGGGACGGGCAACCGCGGCACATGCGGGCAAACCAGCACATCGGACCTGCGAAGTCGCCGCGCATACGACACGATAGCGCGACATGGGCCAGGCGGACAAACGTAAAACTTACATGCCCGGAGTGGCGGGCGTACGGCGTGGCGGGGTGGGTTTTTTGCCGGATCGGACGATGGTTTTTCCGCTCCGTTTTGCCGCGCGCTTCGCAGCCGGTCGCGCCTCGCCCTCCATCTCCCGCACCACCTCCGCCAGCGCTTTCACCGCGGGCCCCAAGCGCTCCGCCCCCGTATTGCCATACCCGATCACGAGCCCGTTCGTCTGCTCCGACGCCCCGATCGAAAACCCCGACAGCGCGCGTGGACTCAATCCCAACGCCTGCGCCCGCGCCGTGAGCGCGCGATCGTCGAGTGACGCCGGCAGCCGCAGCGTCAGATGCATGCCGCAATCGCCGCCAAGAATCGTCGCCGCCGGAAAATGCTCGGCCAGCGCGTCGCGCAGCGCCTGCTGCCGCTCGCGGTACAGCCGCCGCATCCGCCCGAGATGCCGCCCGAATTCGCCGCTTTCGATGAAATGCGCGAGCGCCAGTTGCTCCAGCCGATGCCCGCCGCGCAGCATCTCTTGCAGCGCAACAGCGGCGTGCGCGGCGATCGCGCGAGGCAGCACGACGAAGCCGATGCGCAGCGCCGGAAACATCGTCTTGCTGAACGAGCCGACGTACAGCACGGGCGCCTCGTCGACGAGGCCCTGCATGCTCGCGATCGGCTCGCCAGTGTGACGCACCTCGCCGTCGTAATCGTCCTCGATCAGCCACGCGCCGCAGCGCCGCGCCTCGGCAATCAGCGCAAGCCGCCGCGCCACCGACAGCACCGCGCCGGTCGGATACTGATGCGCGGGAGACGTATAGATCAGTTTCGGCGGATGCGTGTGCCACACGTCGGCCGGCACGGCCATGCCTTCGGCGTCGACGGGAATCGGTAGCGTGCGCAAGTCGCCCGCGTTGAAAGCGGCCTTCGCGCCGCGATAGCCGGGGTCCTCGATCCATGCGATATCGCCGGGATTGGTCAGCAGTCGCACGCACAGGTTCAGCGCCTCCTGCGCGCCCTCGGTGATCACGATCTGCGAACCATCGCAGCGCACGCCGCGCGCCATCCGCAGATGCGCGGCGATCGCGTCGCGCAGCGCGGGCTCGCCGGCCGGCGTGCCGTAGCCGAGCGCGCTCGGTAATGCGCGCTCCATCGCACGTTCGAGCGCGCGCCGCCACGCGGCAAGCGGGAAACGGTCCAGCGCGGGCGTGCCGGGGGTCAGCGCGTACGCGTTGTCGGCGTGCTTGTGCGACGCCGCGAACTGCGCGACGCGCGCCGCGTATACGACCTCCGGCGCGGCCGACGCCGCCGCCCGCTCGCCGCGCGCGGCGGGGCTCGACAGCGGGCTCACGCGCGTGCCCTGGCGATCGGCGATTACGTAGCCGACCGCGGCGAGATGCTCGTAAGCGATCACGACCGTGTTGCGCGACACGCCCATTTCGGCGGCGAGCAGCCGCGACGACGGCAACAGCGACCCGGCCGGCAGACGACCGGCGAGAATCGCCTGCTGCAAACGTTCGATCAGCTGCTTTTGCAGCGGCGCGGGCCGCCTGGCCCCGCTGGCGCCGCTCGCGGCGAACGCGTCGTCCGCATGGACGAGCGGTCCGATGATTTCGATCATGGTGGCTGGACCTATGGAATTAGCGTGTCGTGGATCTTTTGAACATACCACGTTTGCCGTATCGTTCCTGCATCGACACGCATCGGCATCCTCCGGCATCGCCCATTCATCGACAGGAGAACAGACATGGAACCCATACGTAACGCCTACGGGCAGCCAATCGGCGCGCCCGTGCCCGGCTGGCATGGCGCGCAGCCGCCGGGCCGCGAGCCGCTGAGCGGCCGCTATTGCCGGCTCGAAGCAGTCGACGTCGAGCGCCACGCGGCCGACCTCTTCGACGCGTACGGCTCGGCCACCGACGGCCGCGACTGGACCTATCTGGCGGTGGGCCCCTTCGACAGCCTCGCGGCCTATCGCGAGCGTCTGACGCAGATGGCGGCATCGAAAGATCCGCTGCACTACGCGGTCATCGACCTGGCGACGGGCAAGCCGGTCGGCACGCTCTCGCTGATGCGGATCGATCCGGCCAACGGCGTGATCGAAGTCGGCCACGTCACGTATTCGCCGCAGCTCAAGCGCACGCGCATCGCGACCGATGCGATGTACCTGCTGCTAGGCGAAGTGTTCGACAAGCTCGGTTATCGGCGTTTCGAATGGAAATGCGATTCGCTGAACGAGCCGTCGCGCAAGGCCGCGTTGCGCTATGGATTTACGTTCGAGGGGATCTTCCGACAGGCGATCGTCTATCGCGAGCGCAATCGCGACACGGCGTGGTTTTCGATCATCGACAGCGAGTGGCCGGCATTGCGCTCGTGCTATGAGCGGTGGCTCGACGCGGGCAATTTCGATGCGCAAGGGCAGCAGGTCGAGCGGCTCGCCGATCTGATCGCGCAGCGCCGAGCGGCGGACGAGCCCCGGTAAAACCGGACGATCGATAACCAGGCAACAGCGCGACCAGTTCGCCACGCGCGATATGTTCGCCAAACATAAAGCTCCGCCCATACGCGACACCCGCCTGCGCGGCGCCGACGGAGGGAAATGAGAGAGCATGGGTGGGCCCCGGAAACTGGATCACCATGGGTATCCCCAACCGGGCCAGCCGCGTGCCCGAATCCGTGAAATTTTCTTGAGTGCCGCTCCGGGCGTGGCAGACAGCGGGTAGCACCGGCTGCCATCACCGCCCTCCTACGTGATCTCGTATCCACCTTCGTCCGCCAGCGAACGCGAGGTCAAGCGCGGTTCGCGCCGTGCATGGTAAATTCCAGCGTCGGCAAGACAACTCCAAGAACGTTCGGGTGCCCTGAACATCTTCGTCCGGTCCACCCGCCATTGGCGATACAAGGTAGATCGATGATCGACGTGAGTCAGCGTATTGTCTGGCGGCGCCTCTACGTTGCGCTTTGCAGCTGCGTCGCGCTGGCCGGCTGCATGGTCGGCCCCGACTACCACGCGCCGCTCGCGCCGGCCACCGACACCTTCACCACCACGCCGCTGCCGGACCAGACCGCCTCCGCGCCCGGTCCCGCAGGCCTGCCGCAGCGTTTCGCGCCGGCCCAGGACATTCCCGCCGCGTGGTGGACGCTGTTTCATTGCGAGCCGCTCGACGCGCTGATCCGCGAGGCGATCGCCAACAGTCCGAACATGGCCGCCGCGCAGGCGGCGTTGCGACAGGCTCGCGAGAATTACACCGCGCAAGCCGGAGGCACCTTGCTGCCGAGCGTCGACGCGCAACTGAGCGCCACGCGCGAAAAGATCAACGGCATCGCGTTCGGCGAGCCCGGCCTCGTCGAGGAATTCAATCTCTACAACGCGTCGGTCAACGTCTCCTACAAGCTGGACGTGTTCGGCGGCGCGCGGCGCGAACTCGAAGCGCTGCATGCGCAGATCGACTATCAGCGCTTCCAGCTGCAGGCCGCCTATCTCACGATATCGGCCAACATCGTGACCGCGGCGGTCAAGGAAGCGTCGGTGCGCGCGCAGATCGACGCGACCGAGCGGATCGCTACCGAGGAAGAGCAGCAGCTGAACGTGCTCGACCAGCAATTCTCACTCGGCGGCGTGAGCCGCACGGCCGTGCTCGCGCAGGAAACGCTGCTCGCGCAGACCCGCGCGACGCTGCCGCCGCTGCAACAGCAGCTCGATCAGGCGCGCCATCAGCTTGCGGTACTCGCCGGCAAGCTGCCGAGCGATACCTCGGTGCCCGACTTCACGCTCGACATGTTCTCGCTGCCCGACACGCTGCCCGTGAGCCTGCCGTCGTCGCTGGTGCACCAGCGCCCCGACATCCTTGCCGCCGACGCCACGCTGCATCAGGCGAGTGCGCAGGTCGGGGTCGCGACCGCGGCGATGTATCCGCAGATCACGCTGTCCGCGAGCTACGGCGCCGAGGCGTTGACGCCCGCGCAGGTGCTCAGGGCCGGCAGCACGATCTGGAGCATCGGCGCGGGCTTGCTGCAACCGGTCTTTCACGGCGGCCAGCTGAGCGCGCAGAAGCGCGCGGCCGAGGCCGCCTACGAGCAGGCCGGCGCGCAATACCGCGAGACGGTGCTGCTCGCGTTCCAGAACGTTGCGGACACGCTGCGCGCGCTCGAACACGACGCAACCGGCCTCAAGGCGCAGACCGACGCGTCGCGCGCCGCGAGCGATTCGCTCGAACTGACGCGCGGACAGTATCGGGTCGGCGGCGTCAGCTACCTCGCGCTGCTCGACGCGCAACGCCAGTATCAGCAAACGGTCGTGAGTCTCGCGCAGGCGCAGGCCGCGCGTTACGCCGACACGGCGGCGCTGTTCCAGGCGCTCGGCGGCGGCTGGTGGAATGCCGCCGCGCCCGAGTCCGCGGCCGCGCCGGCCGCCGCGTCGGCGAGCGCGTCGAACACGTCGTCGCCACCAGCAACGACGGCAACCGCCGCAACGCCACATTGACCGTGCCCTGACGCAACCCCAGCCCTCGCCCCAAGCCGAGCAAGGACATCACGATGGCCGAAAGAAAACCGATGACAAAGCGGATGGTGATCATGTTGATCTGCGTCGGCCTGTTGCTCGCCGCGCTGGTCGGCTTCAACCTGTTCCGCGCGCACATGTTCGCGAAGTTCATGGCGGCCAACACCGCGCCGCCCGCCACGGTCTCGGCGGTGGTGGTCCACTATCAGTCGTGGCAGCCGCAGCTCGCGGCGGTCGGCAGCCTGCGCGCGGTGCGCGGCGTAGACGTGACGACTGAAGTCGCCGGCCTCGTGCGCGAGGTCGCGTTCGCGTCGGGGCAGGAAGCGAAAGCCGGACAGATCCTCGTGCGACTCAACGCCGACAGCGACGTCGCGCTGCTGCAATCGTTGCAGGCCGCGGCCCAACTCGCGCAGACGGTCTACGAGCGCGACCGCGCGCAGTACGACATCAAGGCGATCGCGAAGGCGCAGCTCGACGCCGATGCTGCCGACCTCAAGGGCAAGAAGGCGCAGGTCGCGCAACAGCAGGCGCTCGTCGACAAGAAGACGATTCGCGCGCCGTTCGCGGGGCGCCTCGGCATCACGACGATCAATCCGGGGCAATACCTGAATCCCGGCGACGCGATCGTCACACTGCAAGCCATCGATCCGATCTACGCCGACTTCTCGGTACCGCAACAACAGCTCGGCCAGCTCGCGATCGGCGCGACCGTCAGCGTCGATACCAACGCGTACAGCGGGAAAACCTTCACCGGCAAGATCCAGTCGATGAGCCCGAAAATCGATAGCGCGACGCGCAACGTACAAATCGAAGCGAGCGTCGACAATCGCGAGCGCAAGCTGCTGCCCGGCATGTACGCGAACGTGAAGATCGACTCCGGCGCCGAACAGCGCTACCTGACGCTGCCGCAAACGGCGATCACCTACAACCCGTACGGCGCGACCGTATTCATCGTGAAGCCCGGCACGCAGCCCAACGCGCAGGGCAAGACGCTGCCCGTCGCGCAGCAGGTGTTCGTAACGCCGGGGCCGACGCGCGGCGACCAGGTGGCGATTCTGAAGGGCATCGACGACGGCACGCGGGTCGTGACGAGCGGCCAGATCAAGCTCAAGAACGGCACGCCGCTGATCATCGACAACCGCGTGCAGCCGTCGGACAGTCCGAATCCGACGCCGCAGGAACAATAAGCGAGGCCGCCCGATCATGTTCACGGACATCTTCATCCGCCGGCCGGTACTCGCTTCGGTCGTGAGCCTGCTGATCCTCGTGCTCGGGCTGCGCGCGCTCGCGGTGCTCAAGGTCAGCCAGTATCCGCAAACCGAAAACGCGGTCGTCACGATCATGACGGCCTACTACGGCGCGAACTCGGACACCATCGCCGGCTTCATCACGCAGCCGCTCGAAGCGGCGATCGCGCAGGCGCAGGGCATCGACTACATGTCGTCGACGAGCATCACAGGCGTGTCGACGATCATCGCGACGCTGCGTCTGAACTACGATGCGAACCGCGCGCTGACCGAGATCAACACGCAGATCGGCTCCGTGCGCAACCAGTTGCCGCCGCAGGCGCAGCAGCCGGTGCTGACGGTGCAGACCGGCCAGACCACCGACGCAATGTACATGGGCTTCTACAGCAGCGTGCTGCCGAGCAACAACGTCACCGATTACCTGCTGCGCGTGGTCAAGCCCAAGCTCGATTCGATCCAGGGCGTGCAGACCGCCGAAGTGCTCGGCGGCCGGCAGTTCGCGATGCGCGCGTGGCTCGATTCGGCGCGGCTCGCCGCGCACGGCGTGAGCGCGAGCGACGTGTACACCGCGCTCGGCAACAACAACTATCTCGCCACGCTCGGCACGACGAAGGGGCAAATGGTCAGCGTCGACCTGGAAGCGGGCACGGACCTGCACACCGTCGACGACTTCAAGCAGCTCGTCGTCAAGCAGAAGAACGGCTCGATCGTGCGCCTCGAGGATGTCGCGAACGTCGTGCTCGGCGCCGACAGCTACGACTTCAACGTCGCGTTCAGCGGCAAGCGTTCGGTGTTCATCGGCATCAAGGTCGCGCCGGACGCGAACATTCTCGACGTAGCCAAGCGCGTGAAAACCGTGTTTCCCGATCTGCAGAAGCAGTTTCCGACCGGCATGACGGGCGACATCGTTTATGACGCGACCGACTTCGTCAACACCGCGATCAGGGAAGTGATCAAAACGCTCGTCGAAGCGCTCGTGATCGTCACCGTCGTGATCTTCCTGTTTCTCGGCAGCTTCCGCGCGGTGATCGTGCCGTTGATCGCGATGCCGCTGTCGCTGATCGGCACGTTCTTCGTGATGCAGGTGCTCGGCTATTCGATCAATCTGCTCACGCTGCTGGCACTCGTGCTCGCGATCGGGCTCGTCGTGGACGACGCGATCATCGTCGTCGAGAACGTCGATCGGCACATGAAGCACGAAGGCAGAACACCGTTCGACGCCGCGCTCATCGCCGCTCGCGAGCTGGGCGGCCCGATCGTCGCGATGACCGTCGTGCTGATCGCCGTGTACGCGCCGATCGGCTTCCAGGGCGGGCTGACGGGCGCGCTCTTCACCGAATTCGCGTTCACGCTCGCGGGCGCGGTGACGGTATCGGGCGTAATCGCACTCACGTTGTCGCCGATGATGTGCTCGCGCTTCTTCCGCGCCGAGCAGGAGTCGGGGCGCTTCGCGCGTTTCGTCGACCGCCAGTTCGAGCGCGTGCATCGCGGCTACGGCCGGCTGTTGCATGCGACGCTCGACACCTGGCCCGTGTTCGTGATCATGGGCGCGCTGCTGCTGTGCGGCACCGTGTACCTGTTCATGACCTCGAAGTCGGAACTCGCGCCGCAGGAAGACCAGGGCGTCGTGCTGTCGCAGATCGTCGGGCCGCCGAACGCGACGATCCAGCAGATGCAGACCTATGCGGACCAGGTGTTCGATGCGTCGAAGACGCTGCCCGAATACTCGCAGATGTTCCAGCTCACGGGCTCGCCGACCATCAATCATGGTATCGGCGGCGTGCTGTTCAAGACCTGGGATCAGCGCGGCAAGAACGCGACCGTGCTGCAGCAGGAGTTGCAGCAGAAGTGGAATCAGATCGCGGGCGCGCGCGTCGCGGCGTTCCAGTTTCCGCCGCTGCCGGGCGCGCAGGGCTTGCCGGTGCAGTTCGTGCTCAGCACGACCGAGCCGTTCGAAAACCTCAACGAGGTGTCGCAAGCAGTGCTGGAAAAAGCGCGCGAGAGCGGCATGTTCTTCTTCGTCGATAGCGACCTGAAAATCGACAAGCCGGAAGTGACGCTCGTCGTCGATCGCGACAAGGTGGCCTCGCTCGGGCTGTCGCAAAGCGACGTCGGACAGGCGCTCGGTTCGGCGCTGGGTGGCGGCTACGTCAACTACTTCTCGATCGCAGGACGCTCGTACAAGGTGATTCCGCAGGTGCTGCAAACCGACCGGCTCAATCCGTCGCAAGTGCTCGACTACTATCTGCGCACGCCGGACGGGAGCGTGATTCCGGCGTCGACGGTCGCGCATCTGCGGCACAGCGTCGTGCCCGAATCGATCAACCACTTCCAGCAGTTGAATTCGGCGACGATCTCCGGCGTCATCGTGCCGGGCGTCTCGCAAGGCCAGGTGCTCGATTTTCTGCGCCAGGCGACCGCGCAGGTCGCGCCCGCCGGCTATTCGGTCGATTACTCGGGAGAGTCGCGCCAGTTCGTGCAGGAGTCGGGCGGCTTCGTCATCACGCTGCTGCTCGCGACGATCATCGTGTTCCTCGCGCTCGCCGCGCAATTCGAGAGCTTCCGCGATCCGATCGTGATCCTGATCTCGGTGCCGATGGCGCTGTTCGGCGCGCTGATCTTCATCAACATCGGCCTGACGACGCTGAACATCTACACGCAGGTCGGCCTCGTCACGCTGATGGGGCTCGTCAGCAAGCACGGCATTCTGATCGTGCAGTTCGCCAACGAATTGCAGCGCGCGGGCCGCGCGAAGCGCGAAGCGGTCGAGGAAGCGGCGGGCGTGCGGCTGCGCCCGATCCTGATGACGACCGCGGCGATGGTGCTCGGTGTGGTGCCGCTCGTGATCGCGTCGGGCGCGGGCGCGGCGGGCCGCAACGCAATGGGGCTCGTGATCTTCACCGGGATGTCGATCGGCACGCTGTTCACGTTGTTCGTCGTGCCGGCGATGTACATGTTTCTGGCCGCCGATCACCAGCGGCATGCTCAGGCGCCGAAGGCCGACGAGGCGGGTCGGGCGGGTTAAAGCCTGGGCGATCGCGTACCCGGCGCGCGGGTTGTCCGAAATCTGAAAGCCGTTGCCCTGATGCCTTTACTCGCGTCACTTAGACTACGGTGCATTCGCTGCGCAACGCGGCGCAACACCAACCGGAGCCACGCACGATGAAAGCGATCCAGTTCAAATCTTTTGGCAACCCCGAAGTGCTCGAATACGTCGATCTGCCGACGCCGCAGGCCGACGCCGAGCATGCGGTCGTGCGGGTCATGGCGGCCTCGGTCAATCCGAGCGACGTGAAGAACGTGTCCGGCCATTTCGAACATACGGTGCTGCCGCGCACGCCGGGGCGCGACTTCAGCGGCGGTGGTGGTGGACGGCCCGGCCGCGTGGCTCGACGCCGAGGTGTGGGGGACCGGCGGCGACATCGGCTTCACGCGCGACGGCACGCACGCCGAGTACCTCAGCATTCCGGTCGCGGCGCTGTCGCGCAAGCCCGTGGCGTTGAGCCACGTCGAGGCGGCGGCGATCGGCGTGAACTTCGTGGTCGCGTGGCTCGGCACCGTCGAATACGCAAAGTTGCAGGCCGGCGAGACCATTGCCGTGCTTGGCGCGGGCGGCGGTGTCGGTGGCGCGGTCGTGCAGATCGCGAAAGCACGCGGCGCGCGCGTGATCGCCGTCGACCGCCGGCCGCTCGATCCCGCCACGCCCGCGGGCCGCCTGATCGACGCCTACGTGGCGTTCGACGAACACGCGGCCGCACGCGTGCGCGAGCTGACCGGCGGCGCGGGCGCGGAAGTCGTGTACGACACGGTAGGCGGTGTCGCGTTCGAGACCGCGCTGAGTCTCGCGAAGCGGCGCGGCCGCGCGCTCGAAATCAGCGGGACCGGCAAGCGCCGCGTCGAGTTCGATCTGATCGACTTCTATCACAACGAGACGCAATTGCTCGGCGTCGACAGCGCGAAGCTCGGCGTCGCGGAATCGGCGCCGCTGATGACGGCGCTCGTCGAGGGCTTCGACAACGGCAAGCTGAGCGGCCCGGCGATCGCGCAGGAATTCCCGCTCGCCCACGCGCGCGAAGCCTACGAGGCGGTCGCCGCTGGCACGCGCGGGCGCGTCGTGATTCGCATGCAATAACCGTCCCTCTGGCACAGTGCGTTGAAGCTGCGGCCTCCGGGCGTCCGCGACACGCTAAGATTGAGGCCGCCGGGCGCCCGCGCCGTCCGGCGAGAACGACAAAAGCATTGCCTCGGAGAATCTGATGTCTGAAGAATATGAAGTACACGGTCCGCACGACCATGCCGTCGAACACGCCGGCCACGCCGCGCATCACGACGCCGATCCGTTCGCGAGCCGCATGGCCGTGATGACCGCGATCCTCGCGACGATCGGCGCGCTGTGCGCGTACCAGAGCGGCAACGCCGAAAACCTCGCGCTGTTCTTTAAGAACGAAGCCGCGATCAAGAAGACCGAAGCGTCGAACCAGTGGAACTACTACCAGGCGAAGGGCGAAAAGGAAAACCTCGCGGAACTCGGCGCGGCGCTGTCGGCGCCCAATAGCGACGCGCACGCGAAGTTCGTCGCCGACGTCGAGAAATACAAGCAGCAGAAGGAGCCGATCCGCGCGAACGCGGAAGCGATCGAAAAACAGGTCGTCGCCGCCGATACGCGCAGCGAAACGCTGTTGCACGGCCATCATCGCTGGGCTCAGGCGACGCTGCTGATTCAGGTCGCGATTGCGCTGTGCGCGATCACGCTGCTCACGCGCAAGAACTGGCTGCGCAATCTGTCGTACCTAGTCGCGGGAGTGGGCGTGTTGACCGCGAGCGCGGCGTTTTTCGGGCTATGAGCGGGATGCTCGCGTTACTTTTCACCCCGAGCTTTGCAATCGGGAGCGTGTCGTGATCGATGGGTCCGCCGTGGTCGGCGTGTTTTCCGTGTATATCGCGGGCGTGGTGAGTCCGGGCCCGAACTTCGTCGCGGTCGCGCACAAGGCCGCTTCGGCGACGCGCATCGAAGCGCTCGCGATGGTCGCCGGCATCGTGCTCGTCAATCTGTTCTGGGCTAGCTGCGCGATTCTTGGCGTCGGCATCGTGTTCGCCGCGTTCCCGTGGCTCGCGCTCGTGGTCAGGATCGTGGGCGCGTGTTACCTGCTGTGGTTCGGCGGGCGGCTGATCTTCAATGCCTCGGCGGCGCGGCAAGCGGTGCTCGTCAAGGCACCGGCGGGCGGCTTCAGGCAGGCGTTCGCGCAGGGCTTCGCGACCAACATCGCGAATCCGAAGTCGATGGCGTTTTTTGCCGCGGTGTTTTCGTCGGCGGCGCCAGCGCATGTGAGCACCGGCACGTTCGCCGCGATGCTCGGCATGGTGTTCGTCGTCGCGAGCGGCTGGTATGGGTTCGTCGCGCTGGCGCTGTCGCATCAGCGCATCGCGTCGGCTTATCGGCGCGGCAAGATGTGGGTGGATCGTGTGTGCGGCGGCTTGATCGTTGCGTTGGGGGTGCGGCAGCTGATTCGTTGAGGCGGCACTGACGTGTGCGTGAGCACCAATGTGCCAGCACAAATGTGCCAGCCTCAATCCGCGAGCCCGCGCGCACGCTCCAGCAACAACTCGCGCTCGCGCGTATTGCGCGTCATCGCCGCGGCGCGCTCGAACTCCACGCGGGCTTCATCGACGCGTCCAAGCTTGACCAGCAGATCGCCGCGCACGCTCGGCAGCCAGTGATAATTCGCGAGCGCCGAACCGGCGGCAAGCGCATCGACGATCTCGAGTCCGGCCGCCGGCCCGAACGCCATCCCCACCGCGACCGCGCGATTCAACTCCACTACCGGCGACGGCGCGACCTGCGCCAACGCATCGTAGAGCGCGACGATCTGCGCCCAGTCGGTGTCCTCGGCGCGGCGCGCCCGCGCATGGCACGCGGCGAGCGCCGCCTGCAACGCGTACGGCCCGCTCGCGCCGCCGAGCGCATGCGCGTTGTCCAGCGCCGCGAGGCCGCGGCGAATCAGCAGCGGGTCCCAGCGGCTGCGATCCTGATCGAGCAGCAGTACCGGACGCCCCTGGGCGTCGGTGCGCGCGTGCGTGCGCGACGCCTGAATCTCCATCAGTGCAACGAGACCGTGGACTTCGCTCTCGTCGGCTACGAGTCCGCTCAACACGCGCCCAAGCCGCAACGCCTCCTCGCATAGCGTCGGGCGCATCCAGTCGTCGCCGGCCGTGGCCGAATAACCTTCGTTGAAAATCAGGTAGATCACCTGCAGCACCGACGCGAGCCGCGCCGCGCGCGCGTCCGCCTGCGGCACCTCGAACGGCACGCGCGCCGCCGACAGCGTGCGTTTCGCGCGCACGATCCGCTGCGCGATGGTCGGCTCCGGCACGAGAAACGCGCGCGCGATTTCGTCGGTGGTGAGGCCGCCGAGCAGGCGCAGCGTCAGCGCGACGCGCGCATCGGTCGATAGCACCGGATGGCACGCGGTGAAGATGAGCCGCAGCAGATCGTCGCCGATGTCGTCGGCGCGCGCGGCGTCGAGCGAATCGACGAAATCGGGCACCACGTGCGCTTCGATCGCGTCGAGATCGTGGCCGAGCTCCTCGCGCTTGCGCGCATGCAGCGCCTCCTGGCGCAGGCGATCGAGCGCGCGGTTCTTCGCGGCCGTCATCAGCCACGCTCCGGGGTTGTCGGGCACGCCCGCGTCCGGCCAATGCTCGAGCGCGGCAACCAGCGCGTCCTGCGCGAGTTCCTCGGCGAGTCCCACGTCGCGCACGATCCGCGCGACGTGAGCGATGACCTTCGCGGATTCGATCCGCCAGACAGCGTCGATCGCACGATGGGTGGCCTGTATCGTCACGGCGTCAGCCTTCACCTGCTGCCGGCGGTTGCGCGTTCAGGACCATGTACGCGGGCTCCCAGACGTAGTCCATCAAATCAGCGGCGATCTTCTTCGAGCTTGTGAAAGCGCTCGACTTCCGGCCCCGGCTCGAAGTCGTCGAGTTCGAACAGCTGCCGCACTTCGATTTCGCCATCGGCGTGCTCACCGAACGGCGCCGGAAAACGCCGCGCCCATTCCATCGCCTCGTCGCGCGAGCGCACCTGGATCAACGTGTAGCCCGCGATCAGCTCCTTGGTCTCCACGAACGGCCCGTCCACGATGCTCCGTTTGCCGCCGCTATAGCGCACGCGCCAGCCTTTCGAGCTCGGCTGCAGGCCCGTCGCGTCGAGCAGCACGCCGGCCTTCGCGAGTTCTTCGTGGTAGGCGCCCATGGCGGCGATCAGCGACGGTTCGGGCATCTCGCCGGCTTCGCTCGCGGCCGTGGCTTTGACGATGATCATGAATCGCATGTCGTTGCTCCTTGTTGTTAGTGGTTGGTCGTGAGTGGATTCTTGTGAATCGCCTGGCGGGGTCGCGCCGGCTCGCCCCTTACTCACACGACGTGCGATGCACGGTCCGATCGACACGCGCGGCGGTCCCGACATCCCAGGGAAAACACCGAAGCTAGTGAAGTGGGAGTCACGCGTGCCTAGATGAAGCACGGTCCGAGCTTGCGCACCTCGACCGTGCACCACGACGCCGCCGGGCAGGTTTGCGCGATCTCCACGGCCTCTTCACGGCTGTCGCAGTTCAACAGAAAGAAGCCGCCGATCATCTCCTTCGCCTCGGCGAACGGCCCGTCGACGAGCTTCGATTGGCCATGGCGGACCTGCACGCGCACGGCGTCCTTCTGCGAAGTCAGTGACTCGACCGCGAGCAGCTTGCCGCGCGCTTTCAGGTTCTCGGAGAAACGCACCATCTGGTCGTAGAGGTCGCGGCCCGCAACTTCGCCGCGCTCCTCGCGTTGGTCCGTGGGTTCGACGATCAGCAGCATGTAGGACATGATGTCTCCGATAGGGCTCGGTTGTGGTTGTATGCGCGGGTCGGCATCGCAACGACGCCAGCGACGCCTGGCCTCGGCGGTATGCAGGAGGTACGCAAGCAGGTAGGCGGCAAGCAGGCGCAGCCAGTCTAGCAAGCGGGAATCGCAGCGGCAAACGCGCCCGGCGAGACTTCTACGGACACTCGTAACAAGCCGCGCCACGCGCATCGGCCGGCCTCGCCCGGGCTCGCCGATAGCGCATTGAGGGCATCGCCGGTGACCCGCGACGCTTTCGAAATGCGCGCCGCCAGATGCGTGCCGCTCAAACCGCCGCTTCCGCCAGCGCCCGCAGTCGCGCGGAACGCATCAAACCTTCGATCATTTTCGCTTCCGCGCTCGCCAGCTCGCTTAGCGACGCCGCCGACAACTGTCCGTCGAAAATCGCTAGCGCCGCGCACAGACGTGCGTAGTCGTCGTCTTCGAGCGACCAGCGACCAGTCTGGCGCTCGCGCACATCGAGCCGCACCATCGCCGCATGCGCGCTTTCGATGTCGGCGCGCGCGTCGGTGCCCAGTCCGGTATGCACAAGTTCCTGCGACACCAGCAAATGCCGGCTCAGCGTCGCGTGCAGAATGCGCGCGCCGTGGCCGCGGCGGAATGCATCGAGCGCGGCGTAGGCCTGCAACAGCATGGTCTGCGTGACCGGCGCGTGCGCGGTGCGGCTCTGGGTCAGAGAACGCAACAATGGGGACATGGCCGTGCGGCCGGGCTTGCGAACTCGCGACTTACTGGACATCGATTCAACCTCCTTCTTTCGGCAGCGTGCCGGACTTCGGCACGCGACGGCGGCAAACGCCGCGCTCAAACGTCCGACGTCTATCGCGCCCGACAGTTCACGCCATGCGACGCGCCCGTTCTTCGAACGTATCGAAGAACGCAGTGTCCGCATATCGGTTCGAAGCCGCCAGAAACAAGAAGCCCGCTTCGTCCGAGATAAAAAAAAGCCCTGTTCCGCGAGGAACAGGGCTGACAGGATGGAACGGCCGAGCAGGCGCGTGGATGCCTGCCAACCTATAACCACCTAACCTGCAAAGCTATTGCTTACGTGTACTGCACCGGCAATTTCTACCGCTCGACAGCAAGCTTCAACTGCCGATCCAAACTACCACTTCAATTGCGACTGCATGTGGGCCGGTCCTCGCTATCTGCTACTTCTGGCCGCTACCCCTGTTGCTTCGCGCTCGTGCTCGATGCATTGCGCGCTTGTATTGCGTCAACTGCGGACTGCCAACTGCCAACTGCCAACTGCCAGATACGCACTGCGAACTGCAGACTACTTATCAACGGTACGGTTCAAATCCGACACGAGGGGAAGATCGCATCGATGGAGGGCGGTGATTCCTCGCTCCATGGAAAAGAGTGTATGCGCGCACGCGCGAAAGCAATTGAGCGAAACGAAGCGCTTTGGCGGGTTAATTTGGCGAATCGATGTAACAGCGGGCCTACGGAGCGCTCGATGTGAGATCAGCGATTGCACCGAAACGGTGCTGCGAAAGCCTGAGAGAAAAACGCGAAGTGCGAAGCCGGCCGCATTCAGGCCGAGCGGAGCCGGTGCCGTCGCGCCCGCGTCATCGCATGTGCAGCTTCGAGCGATGACGCGCGCCACGCCACGCACGTCAACCGCGTGTGGAGAAATCGTCGATCGTCAGCAAGACCTTCTCACCGGGACGCGCGAGCATTTTTCGTTCGGCGATCGCCGTAATACGTTTGCGCCCATCCGCAAACGTCTTCAGAACGCGCGCCTCACCCGCACCGCGTTGCAGCCAGAAGTGTTGCTCGAGCGCCTCGCGCGTGACCGCGCATTCAAGGTCTCGTCCCCGCGACGAAAGCTGGAAAATCACCGCGCGTCCATCTGCCGAGACGCTGGGTACCGCCTCGATCATCGTCATAGCCCACCTCGCAACGTTGATTACGACGTTCGCCGCATAATGCGAACGTCCCCGGATAATCATCTGGACGCTCGCCGCAGCGGGTGACGCGGGAAGCGGACGTTCGCGCGCCAATCGTCGGAGGCCTCGTCTTGTCTGTTCATACGGTGGTGCGGATAGCGCGGCCGCGATGGGTCGACGACCGTGCCCGCGAAAAAGCGAATCAAGCTTTAGCAAAGCGCATGCCACCCAACGCGGCAAGCGGCGCAGCGCACGTTGGCACGAGCCGGCGTGCAGCCGCGCGCGCCGACTCGCCGCATCGAGCGTTCGCCCTGCATCGCAAGGCGAGAAGACTGCAACATAGCCGCGTGGTAAAAAAGCGCAGCCGGCGCGACAATCGACGACAATTCTTACTCGCGCTTCGCACGATCATCGCGCGCCACCACCTTGCCGACATGTCCGCCCAACCGCCCGACCAACGATCCGGGTTGACCTTGCGCCCCGCGCAACCCGACGACGAAGCATTCCTGCTCGAACTGCGCAAGACGACGATGACCGAACACCTGGCGCGCGCCGGCGAGCCGACCGACGACGGCGCGCATCGCGCGCGCCTGTTGCATCGCTACGACGCGGCGCAGGTGGTCTGCATCGACGGCGCGCCCGCGGGCTTGTTGAAGGCGCATCGCAACGACGTCGAATGGTTCGTCGTGCAGTTGCAGATCGCGCCGGCGCTACAGGGTCGCGGCATCGGCGAGCAAGCGCTGCGCACGATCCTGCGCGCCGCCGCGGCCGAAGCGTTGCCGGTCAGCTTGCAGGTGCTCAAGGGCAATCCCGCCAAACGGCTGTACGATCGTCTTGGCTTCGAGATCGTCGGCGAGGATCGGACACAGTTTCACATGCGCCTTGCAGCGCGCGCGCCGGCGGAAAGCGAAGCAGAACGAATGTCGGATAAAGACTGATACGGAACGAGCCTGGCAATGAACTCTGATATGACTTTTCGCGATGCTTCAGCGATACAAAGCTGGCACGCGCACATCTACTTCGACCCGGCGAGCCGCGATGCCGCCTGGGCGTTTCGCGAGCAGATCGACGCGCATTGGGGCGACAAACTGCAGATCGGGCGCTTCCACGAGCGGCCGGTCGGGCCGCATCCGATGTGGTCGTATCAGCTCGCCTTCGCGCACACGCAGTTCGCCGACGTGGTCGGCTGGCTCACGCTCAATCACGGCGCGCTCGATGTCTTTCTGCATCCGAACACCGGCGACGCACTGCGCGATCATCGCGACGCCGTCGTGTGGATCGGACACTCGCACGAGCTCGTGCTGAAGGCGCTGCTATAGCAGCGCTGCGAACGCTACGGCGGCGTGCTCACATATTCGTGTACGCGCTGCACCAGCCGCGCGACGCGACCTGTTTAGTGCCGAACAGCGTGCAGCCGCCGTATGCGTCCGAAGCCTTGCCCTGGAACAGCGAGCAGTTCGCGCACGATTGCCCGGCCGCGAAGTTCGGAAATCTGGCCTTGTCGACCTTCGACGCATCTTCGGTATAGCCGACCGCCTGCGCCTGCGGATCGCTCTCGCTGAGCGTATTGGGAACGGTCGCGGCAAACGCGACCCGAGACAGCGCGAGCGACGAGCCGACGCCCGCGCTGACCAACAGGAAATGGCGCCGCGTAGTTTTCATTTTCGTTTGCCTCTGGGTGGGGACTGAGGGCTGCGTTCAATCGAGAAAGCGCGCGAAGCGCTCGACCGGTTCGCGCTCGGGGCGCAGCGTATTGACCGGCGCGTTGGGGTCGGCGAAGCCGAGCGACATGCCGCACACGAACTGCTCGTTCTCGGGCAGGCCGAGATGTCCGGCAATCAGCCGATGAAACTGCATGAACGCGGCCTGCGGACAGGTGTCGAGACCGCGTCCGCGCGCGGCCGTCATGATCGCCTGCAGGAACATGCCGTAGTCGAGCCAGCTGCCGCGCTCGAGGCTGCGATCGATCGTGAACAGCAGGCCGACGGGTGCGTCGAAGAAACGGAAGTTGCGCGAGTGCTGTTCGTGCATGCGCGCCTTGTCGCCCTTCTCGATTCCGAGCAGGCTATACATATCCCAGCCGATCTTGCGACGCCGGTCGATGAATGGCGACTGCCACTGGCGCGGATAGTACGCGTACTCCTCCTGGTACAGTTCGTCGCGCTGCGGATCGTCGTAGGCCGCGAGCAGATCGCGCGACAGACGCGCGAGCGATTCGCCCGTCAGCACGTACACCTTCCACGGCTGCGTGTTGGTGCCCGACGGTGCGTGACTGGCGGCTTCGAGAATCGCTTCGATGTCGGCGCGCTGCACCGGTGTCGGCAGAAAGGCACGCACCGAGCGCCGCGTGGTCAGCGCGGTGTCGACGGGGTTCGCGGGAGAGGTCATCGGCGGATGGCGGCAGAGCCTGCGAAGTAGGTCTGCGACGATTCTAGCGCGTACCGCTCAAAGCCTGCCCGCCAGTGCGCAGGCGTCGCCCGAAGCGTTGCGCTCCGCCCTTACATCGTCCCCAACACCACTGCCGCCGCAATCGATCCGACCACGAGCGCGAGCCCCACCGTCTTGCGCCTGTTCAACTCGGTCCACAACAGCACGCCCGTCAACGACAGCAGGATCAGGCTGCCCGCGAGCGTATCGATCAGCAGCACCCAACCGACGCTCAAGCCCACACCCTTGTGCATGTTCGTCAGCATCGCGAGAAAGGTGTTCGCGCTGCGCTTGACCGTCACGGTGTGGTTGCCGACCCAGTATTCGGCCGACGTGTTTTCCTTCGGCGACCCGAAACTAAGTTGCCAGTGCTCGGGCTGCACGACGCTGCGATCGCCCCACGCCACCGGATGCTCGGCTTCCTTCTGCACGCGCCCCGGATTGCCGGCGATCTTCAGCTCCTGCTTGAGCCACTTCGCGAGCTCGCGCGGCGTTTGCGGCGCCGGTTGCGGCAGCGGCACCTGCATCACCGAGACCTGCGGCTCGCCGGTCGAGACGCGCAGCGGGCCGCCGCGATGATTCAGGAAGAAGCCCGTCGTGCCGAACAGCAGACCGAGCGCCGCGCCCCACAATCCGACCCAGCCATGCACCTTGCGCAGCCACTTGATGAAGGTCGCGCGACGCGAGCGCTGCTGGCGCGATTTCAGTTCATCGCCATCGAGCCGACGCGGCTCCTGCGCGTCATGTTCGCCGGCAGCGGGCGGTTGAATGTCGACGGTGTCCGATACGCTCACGTTTCACTCCAGGTACGCAGCAGATTGTGATAACAACCGACGAGGCTGCGTCGCGCGGCTTCGTCGGCATGGGTGGCATTGAGCCGTTGAATCGCGGTGTCCATGTCGAACAGCAGCGCGCGATGGGTGTCGCTGCGCACGAGGCTCTGCACCCAGAAGAAGCTCGCCACCCGCGCGCCGCGCGTGACTGGCGTCACCTGGTGCAGGCTCGTCGCCGGATAGACGATCATGTCGCCGGCCGGCAGTTTCACCTGCTGCACGCCGTAGGTGTCCTCGATCACGAGTTCGCCGCCGTCGTATTCGTCGGGCGCGCTGAGAAACAGCGTCACCGACACGTCGGTGCGCAGCTTCACGCCGTTCGGCAGCACGCGCACCGCGCCATCGACATGGCTGCCGAACTGCATGCCGCCCTCGTAGCGGTTGAAGAGCGGCGGATAGACCTGGTTGGGCAGCACCGCGCTGATGAACAGCGGATTGCGTTCGATCGCCGCGAGAATCACATCGCCGAGTTCGCGCGCGAGCGTCGAGTGCTCGGCAATCTGCTGATTGCGCTTGACCGGTGCGCCCTGATAGCCCGCGGTCGCGCGGCCATCGACCCACGCATCGCCGCCTCGATCGAGCCGCTCGCGCATGAAGCGCAATTGACCGGCGTCCAGTACCTTCGGAATGTGCAGCAACATGATGTGTCCTTCGCGTCGGCTTGCCGTTCGCAACAGCGGCAAGCCGTACGCATGCGCTCAGTGCGTATCAAAAGCGGTAGTTGAACGTCGCGAGCAGCGTGCGGCCGATGCCCGGCACCGAACGTCCGCCGTCCGACGGAATCAACGCGTCGTAGTAGTACTTGTTGGTGAGGTTCAGCAGGTTCAGGCGCACGTCGTACTTTTTCGCGTGATAGGCCGCGGTCGCGTCCCAGCGCGTGTAGCCCGGCACCTTTACGTAGTTCGTGTTCGACGCGTAACGTGGCGACATGTAGATCGGACCGCCGCCAATTTCCCAATGCGGCGTGATCGCGTACGTGGTCCAGAACGTCAGCGTGTTGCGCGGCGTGTTGGCCGGCGTGTGGCCCTGCGTGCCGTCGGCCGCTTTCAGGATCGTCGCGTCCATGTACGTGTAGCCGCCGAAAATCTGCCACTTGTCGGTGATGTGCCCGGTCACGCCCGCCTGGAAGCCGTCGACGCGAATGTTGCCGGCCAGCTGGTACTCGGTCGGTGACACCTGCGTGCGCGCGTTGTCCTTTTCCTCGCGGAAGATCGCCGAGGTCACCGAAATGTTGCCGCCGAACAGATCCCACTTGCCGCCGATTTCATACGACTTCGTCGATTCCGGCGCGAGGTTCTGAGTGAGGTTCGTGACCGTCAGGTTTTCGAGCGATGGGTTGAACGACGTGCCATACGACACGTAGTACGACTGCCAGTCGGTCGGCTGGTAGATGACGCCGGCGCGCACGCTCGTGAAGTAGTTGGTCTGGCTCGCGTAAGCCGGCGCGCTGATCGTATTGTGGATTCCCGCCGAGAAACGATCCCAGCGCACACCGCCGATCAGCTTCCAGTGCGGCGTCAGCGTAATCGTGTCGTTCAGGTAAGCGGCAATTTCGTTCGCGCTCGAATCGGCGTAGTTGCCGACCGTCGTCGTCACGTTCGACGGCGTGTCCATGATCGGCGGATTGAGCATCGGCACGATCGGCAGGTTGTTGCGCGTGTACGCCTGGTTCGTATAGCTGTCGTGGCCTACTTCGACACCGGCGATCAGGTCGTGCCTGATCGGTCCAGTGTCGAATTTGTATTCGAGCATCGTGTCGTTGTAGATCGCGTGATTCTGGATCACGCGGTCATGACTTTGCAGCTTGATGAACAGCTGCGACGGCGACAGCGTCGTGAAGTTGCCGTTGCTCAGCGCCGGGCTCGACGCCAGCGGCCCGGTCAGCACCGCTTGCGGCGCGGTTTCGCGCGCGTCGGTCATCGAGTGCGAGATCTGCGTCTGGTTCGTCAGCGTCAGGTTCTCGGAGAACTTGTGCTTGATCGCCGCGGTGAAGATCTGCACGTCCTGAATCGTGCGGTCGCTGGTCAAACCGTAGAACGTGTTCTTCGGCACCGGCGACGGGCGGCCGTTCAGCGCCTGGATGCCGTAGTCGGGCATGTCGTGGTTGCGCTGGATCAGCGCCGACAGCGTGATCTCGGTCGGCGTGCCGATGCCGAAACGCAGTTCCGGCGCGACACCGAAGTCCTTGTTCTTCATCACGTCGCGCGTCGAGCCGAGGGTCTGGCCGAATGCATTGAGACGGATCGCCGAGGTGTCGGTAAGCTTGTGGTTCACGTCGACGGTGGAGCGGTAGCGGTCGTCGGTGCCGATCATGCCGGAGACTTCCGCCGAGTCCGTCAGGTTGGCCTTCTTGCTGACCTGGTTGATCACGCCGCCGGTCGAGCCGCGGCCGAACAGCATCGACGACGGACCGTACAGCACCTCGAGCGATTCAAGATTGAACGTGTCGCGGTAGTACTGGTTGCGGTCCCGAAAGCCGTCCAGATAGATGTCGTTCTGCGCGGTGAAGCCGCGCAGGTTGATGTTGTTGCCGATCTGGCCGCCTTCGGCCGCGCCGATCGTCACGCCGGGCGCGTTGCGCAGCGCGTCCGTAAACGACGTCGCGCCCTGCGAGGCGAGCAGGTCGCGATTGATCACGGTGACGGTCTGCGGAATGTCGCGCAGCGCGGTCGGCGTCTTCGCGCCGACGGTCGCACGGTCGGCCTGGAAGTCCTGCTGAACGGCCTGAGCCTGCACGCCGATGGTCGGCAGCGTCTGCGCGGCGGCGGGTGTGTCGTTCCGTGCGCTGGTTTGTGCGTTCTGCGGCGCGCTTTGCGCGAGCGCCGGGGTCGCCAAAGGAATGGCAAAAGCGAGCGCTAGCGCTGTCGCGAGCGGCGTGTGATTGAGCATGGAAATCCCGTCAGAAATGCGTTTGTCAAATTCGCATCGCTGACGTCGAATTCATGACAAAGCCGCAAATGGCTGGCTGCCGCTCTCCGTTGTGTGAGATGGAGGTGACGGGATGGCTGGCTAGGTTTAAATGAGAATCGATATCATTTCATATCTACTGGAAGTCAGCAATCCCGGCGTGCGTCAGGCACACCGAATCGCGACTCGGTTTATCCTTTTTACAACACCGTAGTTTCATCGCTTCGGCAGCGCTTTCCTTCCCCTCTGGAGTCGAACTTATGCAATATCGCCAATTCGGCCGCACCGGCCTGACCGTTTCGCGCCTGTGTCTCGGCACCATGACCTTCGGGCTGCAAACCGACGAAGCCGCATCGCACCGCATCCTCGACACGGCCGCGGACGCCGGTGTCAATTTCATCGATACCGCGAACGTCTATCCGCTCGGCGGCAGCGAAAATCTGGCCGGACGCACCGAGGAAATCGTCGGACGCTGGCTGAAGGGCAAACGCGAGCGCTTCATCGTCGCGACCAAGGCGGTCGGCAAGATGGGGCCCGCCGCGTGGGACCAGGGCGCGTCGCGCAAGCACCTGCTCGATGCGATCGACGCGTCCTTGCAGCGCCTCGGCACCGACTACGTCGACCTGTACCAGCTCCATTCCGACGACGCGAAGACCCCGCTCGACGAGACGCTCGAAGCGCTCGATGCGATCGTGCGCTCGGGCAAGGCGCGCTATATCGGCGTGTCGAACTTTCTCGCCTACCGGCTCGCTCGCGCAGTGGGGCGCGCGGACGTGCTACGCGTCGCTCGCTTCGTGTCGGTCCAGCCGCGCTACAACCTGCTGTTTCGCCAGATCGAGCGCGAGCTGCTGCCGCTGGCCGCCGAGGAGCAGCTGGCCGTGATGCCGTATAACCCGCTCGCGGGCGGACTGCTGACCGGCAAGCACCGGCTCGACGCGACGCCCGCCGAAGGGCGCTTCACCGAAAGCGTCGGCAAGGCTGGCGCGATGTATCAGGAGCGCTACTGGCATGAGCGCGAGTTCGACACGATCGAAAGGCTGAAGGCGATCGTCGCGCCGACCGGCGAATCGCTGACGAAGGTGTCGCTTGCGTGGGTGCTCGCGAATCCGCTGATTACGTCGGCGATCATTGGTGCGAGCCGCGCGGAGCAGTTGAGCGATACGCTCGCGGCGGCCGGGCTCACGCTCGACGCCGCGATCAAGACCCAGCTCGATGAAGCGAGCGTGCAGTATCGCTGGGGGGACGCGGCGCGCTAGGCGCCCGCCGGCGGATCAAGCGCGGCCCGGCATTCGGCCGCGCGTCTTCATCGTCCGTAGCGCAGCACGATGCTCGTCGCGGCGAGCACGTGGTCCTTGATCGCGGCGTGGAACGCGTCGCGCGTCAAGCCGGCCGGCAACGCGTCGGGCGGCAGATCGAGCGCATAGACCTGCGCCACGTAGTGATGCGGTACCTCGCCGACGGGCGGACACGGGCCGTAATAGCCGGGGCCGCCGGTGCGATTCGTGCCGGCGACGCTGCCCGCCGGCGCGGCTTCGCCTGCGGCGAGTCCGGTCGTGGCAGGCGCGATGCCATAGACGATCCAGTGCACGATGCCGAGGCCTTTCGCGCCGTCGGGATCGAAGATCGTCACCGCGAAACTTTTCGTGCCGGCCGGCGCGTTATGCCATTGCAGCGCCGGCGATACGTTGCCGCCGCCGCAATTATTCGCGCTCGCCGCGTGGCTCGCGTTGAGCGTGCCACCATCGGCCAGTCCCGGCGACGACACCGCGAAGGCCTGTGCCGCATACGCATGCGCGCTCGCGTAAGCGAGCAGCGCGCACGCGCCGACGGAGAGGAGGCGCCGCGCGAGGTTCAGGGGGATGCGAGTCATTGGGAGTCTGCGGGGTTGGACGTGCCGTTGAGAGCTTTGCAGTTCAGAGAGCAACTATTATTGCCACATTGATGTTCGGCGCAGTATCCGGTTTGCCCTTGCGGAATCGGTTCTCAGGTTTGAGGATTGTCCCGCCACTGTCGAGTCCAGGCACGCTGCGATGCCACGCATGATATTCACGGACGCGGCGGCACTCATTACCGCAGCATTCTTCGTGAAGCCGCAAAGGAGCCGATTAACTTCGCGGGCCACTACGTTCTCGCTACCTGGGGATGCGGTGCTGGCTGCGTGATGGCGGCGGCAATCGATACGAACTCGGGCCGCGTCATTTCGCTGCCCTTCACGTTTTCCGATTGGCCGCTGGACATCACCGAACCGCCGCTCGTCATCCGCCCAGCCCACCCTCTCCCTTCGGCTTGAACCGCCCCGTCTTCTGCGTCGCCTCAGGATACTGTCGCGTCTCGCGCACCGACAGCGGATGCCACAATTTCGCGCCGCCCTCGATCCCCGCGTCGTTCGATACGGTCGCCACGTTCGCCGGCAGCGAAAACTTGATGCGCGCCGCGTTGCCGCCGCCGATCCACAGCTTGTCGTAATTGACCAGTGACTCGAGAATGCCGATCACCTTCTCGACACGCCGGCTCCAACGCTTGTTGCCGATCTGCTCGCGCGCGGCCTCGCCGATGTATTCGTCGTACGCGACGCCCTTCTTGCTGACCGGATGATGCGCGAGCTCCAGATGCGGCATCAGCTCGCCATCGCGAAACATCGCGGTGCCGGCGCCGGTGCCGAGCGTCAGCACGAATTCGAGGCCGTGGCCTTCGATCGCCGCGAAGCCTTGCATTTCGGCGTCGTTGATCATCCGCACCGGCAGTCCGCCCAGGCGCTGCGCGAGCGAATCCGCGAGCGCAATGTCGTGCCATCCTTCGATGCCGAAGTGCGGCGCGGTCAGAATGCGGTTGTTGCGCACGACACCCGGAAACCCGATCGAGATACAGACGGGCCGCACCTGCTCGATGAGCGGCGCCACGAGTTGCGCGAGCGCGTCCACCAACTGATCCGGCGTGCACGGATGCGGCGTCGCAACGCGCACGCGCTCGGTTTTCATCTGCCCGTCGGCGTCGATGATCGCGGCCTTCAGGCCGGTGCCGCCGACATCGATCGCGAGAATGTGCTCGCTGCCGCTTTTCGGCGCATTCCGTTTCACTGCGTTCTTGTTGCGTGTTGCCACGATGTCTCCCGATTGTGTTGAGGCGGTTGTGATGCGTGTCTGCGGGTTGGTTCAAAGGTACCGCTACGACTTGCCACCGGGCGCTTTCTGCTGCAACGGGCGCCACGCGTGGCCATCGCGCGCGAGCAGCGCGTCGGCTTCGGCCGGCCCGTCGCTGCCGGCCGCATAGCCGCGCACGGCAACCGCGCCGCCGCTCCTCGGATGCAGCACGTCGTCGACCGCGCACCAGCTCGTCTCGATGCTGTCGGCGCGCTGAAACAACGTCGCGTCGCCAAGCATGCAGTCGTACAGCAGCGTCTCGTAGCCGACGTTCGCGCTTTCCGCAAAGAAGTCGCCATAGTTGAACGACGACTGTACCGGACCGACCTGCATCACCGGCCCCGGCACCTTCACGTTGAAATCGAAGCTCGAGCCGTGCTCGGGATCGATGCGAATGGTCAGCACGTTCGGCGTCAATGCGTTGACCGGCGTATCGCGGAACAGGCGGAACGGCACCGGCTTCAGCTGCACCGAAACCTCGGTGCGGCGCACCCCGAGCCGCTTGCCGGTACGCAGATAGAACGGCACGCCGGCCCAGCGCCAGTTCTCGACGAACACGCGCGCCGCCGCGTAGGTTTCCGTCGTGCTGCCGGGCGCGACGTCGGGCTCCTCGCGATAGCCCACGCCGGCTGGCCCTCTTTCGTACTGGCCGAAGACGACGTCGGCGGGCGTCAGCGGCTGGATTGCGTCGAACAGCTCGGCCTTCTTGTTTCGCACGGCTTCGGCGTCGAACGAATTCGGCGGCTCCATCGCGACGATGCCGAGCAGTTGGAACAGGTGGTTCGGCACCATGTCGCGAAACGCGCCGGTCTGCTCGTAGAACCTGCCGCGCCCCTCGACGCCGATCGTTTCCGCCGCCGTGATCTGCACGCAATCGATGTACTCGCGCCGCCAGATCGGCTCGAACATCGCATTCGCGAAGCGCACCGCGAGGATGCTCTGCACGGTGTCCTTGCCGAGAAAATGATCGATGCGGTACACCTGCGACTCCCGCGCATACGACAGGATGTGCCCGTTCAGATCGCGCGCCGATGCGAGATCGGTGCCGAACGGCTTCTCGATCACGAGACGCCGAAAGCCGCCGTTCGCGCCGTCGCCTTCCTTCAGCAGGCCGGCTTTGCCGAGCCGGTCGGCGATCGGTTGGAAAAAACGCGCGCCGACCGCGAGGTAGAAGATCGCGTTACCGCCTTTCGACTGATCGAGCTTCTGCTTCAGCTTCGCGAACGTATCGTCGGATTCGAACTCGCCCGCCATGTATTCGAGGCGCTGCGCGACCCAGTTCCAAGCGTTGTCGTCGAGCTTGCCGGCGTGAAAGGTGCTGGCCTTGTCGGCGGCGAACGTCTGCAGCGAGGTATGCAGATCGTCGCACCATTCGCGCGTTTCGCGCTCGCCGTGATTGACGCCGATGATCTTCATGCTGTCGTCGAGCAGGCCATCGACCGCGAGGTTGTAGAGCGCCGGCATCAACAGACGTTTGGTCAGATCGCCGCCCGCGCCGAAGATCACGAGCGTGCACGGCGGCGCGGGCTTCTTGCCGGCCGGCGACGACAGGGCGTCGTACCGGTTCGCGCTGAGCTTGCAGCTCAGGGCGGGCGTTGCGTTGTGTTGATCGGGAGAAGCGGAAGGGTTCGGTGTGGTCGACATGGGATTCACTTGGACCTTGGTAAGCCGATAGAACGAACGCGGCGATACATGAAAGACCACGGGCGCTGCCGCACAGTTCAATCGCGTTCGTGCGTGAGCGCGCGGCGTGCTTACTTCGTCGTCGTGGCCGCGAGCGACGGTACCGGTTCTTTCGCCACCGCCGGCGTTACCGCGGATGCGGGAGCCGCCGGCACCGGAATCGGCGCGGGCGCCGGCGCCGGTTCGCCCGCCAGCGGCACGTTGCCCGATGCCGCCATCGCGCGCGGCTGCAACAGCAACGCGACGAGCCCGGTCCAGCCGGTCTGATGCGAAGCCCCGACGCCACGACCGTTATCGCCATGAAAATACTCATGGAACAGGATCAGATCCTGCGAACGCGGGTCCGCCTGCAGCAGCGGATACGCACCCATCACCGGCCGCTCGCCGTTTTTGTCCTTCAGGAACAGCGTGGTCGCGCGGCGCGCGAGTTCGTCGGCGATTTCGCTCAACGAGAACTTCTGGCCCGACCCGGTCGGATACTCGACGCGGAAATCATCGCCGTAATAGCGATGAAACTCGTACAGCGATTCGATCAGCAGATAGTTGACCGGCATCCACACCGGCCCGCGCCAGTTCGAATTGCCGCCGAACACACGGGTATCGGATTCGGCCGGCAGATACTTCACGCAGAAGCTGTTGCCGTTGTGCTGGTACACGAACGGATGATCGCGATGGCAACGCGACAACGCCCGCACGCCGTGATCGGAAAGAAATTCAGTTTCGTCGAGCGCGCGCCGTAACAACGCCTTCATCCGATGCCCGCGCAGCAGCGACAGCAAAAGCGCGTTGCCCTTGCCGGGCTCGTTCCAGCGCGACACCAGCTTCGCGAGATCGGGCCGATGCTCGAGAAACCACACGAGGCGCTCGCGCAAGCCCGGCAGGCCGCCGTGCAGACGCTCCTCGAGCACGTGCACGGCGAACAGCGGTATCAGTCCGACGATCGAGCGAACGCGCATCGGCATGTTGCTGCCGTCGGGCAGGCGCAGCTTGTCGTAGAAGAATTCGTCCTCGCTATCCCACAGGCCCGTGTCGCAGCCGTCGTCGCAACTGACCGCTTCCGCGATGTACAGGAAGTGCTCGAAGAACTTCACACCAATATCGACGAACACATGGTTCGCGTAGGCGAGTTCGAGCGCGATACGCATCAGGTCGAGCGCATACGCTGCCATCCACGCGGTGCCGTCGGCCTGGTCGATGTGCCCGCCGGTGGGCAGCGGCGACGAGCGGTCGAAGATGCCGACGTTGTCGAGCCCGAGAAAACCGCCCTGAAAAATATTGTGGCCGTCGGCGTCCTTGCGATTCACCCACCACGAGAAATTCAGCAGCAGCTTGTGAAACACGAGCTCCAGAAAATCGCGGTCCGCCTTGCCGGTCAGCGCGCGGTCGATCTCGTACACGCGCCACGCGGCCCATGCATGGACCGGCGGGTTCGCGTCGCTCAACGCCCATTCGTAAGCGGGCAACTGGCCATTCGGGTGCTGATAGCGGTCCTTCACGAGCAGCAGCAACTGCTTCTTGGCGAACGCCGGATCGATCAGCGCGAACGCGGCCGCATGAAACGCGAGGTCCCACGACGCGTACCACGGGTACTCCCACTTGTCCGGCATCGACACGATGTCCGCGTTGCACAGATGCCGCCAGTCGGTGTTGCGGCCGTGCTTGCGCGCGGCGGGCGGGCTCGGTTGCAGCGGATCGCCGTCGAGCCAGCGCTGCACGTCGTACTGGTAGTACTGCTTCGACCACAGCATGCCGGCGAGCGCCTGACGTTGCACGAGACGCGCATCGGGGGTGATCTCGTGTTGCAATGCGCCATAGAATTCGTCGGCTTCGGCGAGGCGGCGCGCGATCAACGCGTCGGCATCGAATGGCGCTTCATCGGTCGCCGATTGCGGGTGCCAGCGCAGATACACGACCGCGCGTCCGTGCGGCCCGAGCTCGAGCGCCGCATGCGCGGCGGCCCGGGTGCCCGCGTCGTGACGGATGGCGTTCGCGTCGCCGTGCACGAGGTAGTCGTTGAAGCCGTCCTTGAACGGGCCCGCGCCGTCCATGCCGAACAGCCGCTTCACGTTGGTGTCGTTCTCGCAGAACAGCCACGCGAGTTGCGGCGCGTCCTTCGACCACGCGGTCACGACGATCGGTTCGTGCACATGGTGATGGCCAAGCAGACGCACCGAGCCGTCATGACCGGTACCGGCGACGAGCTTCGGCTTGTCCTTGTTCTCTTTCCACGACCATGAGTTGCGCGCCCAGATTTGCGGCAGCACATCGAGCGACGCCGCTTCGTCCGCGCGATTTTCGATCGTCACACGCATCACGATGTCGTCGGGCGTGTGCTTCGCGTATTCGATCTGGACATCGAAATAGCGCTGATCGTCGAACACGCCGGTATCGAGAACTTCGTACTCTGGCATATCGCCGCCGCGGCGCGCGTTTTCGTCGATCAGGTCCTGGTAGGGATAGGCCGCATGCGGACACTTGTACAGCATGCGCATGTAGGAATGCGTGGGCGTGCCGTCCAGATAGAAGTACAGCTCCTTGACGTCCTCGCCGTGATTGCCCTGCGAGTTCGTCAGGCCGAACAGGCGCTCCTTGATGATCGGGTCCTTGCGGTTCCACAGCGCGAGCGACACACACCAGCTGAGCCGGTCGTCGCCGAAACCGGCGATGCCGTCTTCGCCCCAGCGGTAGGCGCGGCTGCGCGCATGGTCGTGCGGAAACGAGTCCCAGGCGGTGCCGTTCGCGCTGTAGTCCTCGCGCACCGTGCCCCACTGGCGCTCGCTCAGATACGGCCCCCAGCGCTGCCAGTGGCCGCATTCGGGCGAATGCAGCCGGGAACCTTCGATCGTGGCGAGCAGATTGGCAGCGCGCAGCGGTGGCATGAAAACGTCCTTGCAACAGGCCTGGCGGTGGGACCCACATCGTAGCGCGGTTTACGCGCCGTTGTGCTCGAACCGGGCAAGCAGACTTTCGACGCGCAGCAATTCGCCTAGCGACCAGGCCTGGAACGGCGTGCCGGCGGGCGCGTGCGGCGCGTCGCCGGCGGCGATCTCGGACAGGTGATCGAGGCCCGCGTGATCGAGATGCGCGTACAGCGGGGCGAGAAAACGCGCCCTCGCCTGCGCGAGATTATCGGCACTCGCGCCGTTCACTCGCAGCCACGCTTCGACGAACGGGCCGATCAGCCACAACCACGCGGTGCCCTGATGATAGGCGCCGTCGCGTTCGCGCGGCGCGCCGCCGTAGCGGCCGCGATAGGCGGGATCGGACGGCGCGAGCGTGCGCAGGCCGAGCGGCGTCAGCAATTGCGCTTCGACCTGACCCACCACCGCGCGCGCCGCCGCGCCTTCGAGCAGCGGAAACGGCAGGCCACCGACCGCGAAGATCTGATTCGGCCGGATCGAGCGGTCGACCGTGCCCGGCACATGATCGACGTCGACGTTATCGAACAGCGCCTGGGTGGCCGGATCGACGAAGCGCCGGCGAAACGCGAGCGTCGCGCGCTCGGCAGCTTGCCGCCACTGCGGGTTCCATGCTGACGCGATTCGCAGCGCGTTGATCCACAGCGCCTGCACTTCGACCGGCTTGCCGATGCGCGGTGTGACGACCCAGTCGCCGACTTTCGCGTCCATCCACGTCAGTTGCACGCCGGGGATGCCGGCGCGCAGCAGGCCGTCGTCCGTGCACACGCCGATGTTGAAGCGCGTGCCGTTCGTGTAGCCGGTCAGGATCGTTTCGGTGGCCTGCTGCAGATGCGCGCGCGTTTGCGCGCCCGCATGCGGCGTCGCCAGATAGTCGTGAACCGCGACGATGAACCATAGCGACGCGTCGACCGAGTTGTATTCGGGCGCGTCGCCGTAGTCGGGGAAGCGGTTCGGCAGCATGCCTTCGGACAGCGTGCCCGACCATTCGAGCAGGATCGCTTCGGCATCGTCGAGACGGTTCGACGCGATCAGCAGGCCGCGCATCGCGATGAACGTGTCGCGGCCCCAGTCGGTGAACCACGGAAAGCCCGCGAGGATCGTGCGGCCTTCGTTGCGCGTGACCACGTAGGCGTCAGCCGAACGTTGCAGGCGCGAGCCGAGTGCGGCGCGGCGTTGTTGTTCGGTCTGGGCGAGGCGGGCGGCGTGGTCGTTGGTTTGGGCTTTGTCGTTCGCGCATTCGGTGGCGGACGTGCTCGACGCGCTCAGAATCATCACCGCGTCGCCCTCCGCGAGATCGAAGCTGAACACGCCGGGCGTCGCGAGATCTTCGCTGCAATCGAGACCGCGCTCCTGCTCGCGCACGTAGCAGAAGTTGCGATACCAGTCGGGCGCATGCGTATAGGCGCCGTTCGTCGCCGCTCGCACGACCGGCAGTCCGCCATACGGTTGCCAGCTCGCGCACGATTGATCGGCGCTGACTTTCGCGCCGAAGTTGAAGGCCGGATTCTCGTGATGCAACGCATGATAGTCACGGCCCGACAGCAACGGTCTGATCTTCAGCACGGGCGCATCGAGTTCGCCGCCTTCGAGCCGCCAGCGCAATACCGTTTCGCACGTCGCTTTGCTGACGAACACATCGGCGATCATCGCCGCGTGCGCACCGAGTTGAATGCGCCATGTCGGCCACGGCGCGGTGTCGAAGCTGGCAAGGCGGCCGCGTAGATCCGGATAGATCACGTAAGGCCCATAGCGTTGCATGGTCAACGCGAAGCGCTCGCCGCCCGCCTCGACCCACGCCTCGATGCCGTTGACGAGCACCATGCGCCCGCCCGGCGCGCGCGTCGCGGCTAGCAGCAGCGCATGGTAGCGGCGCGTGCGCAACATGCCGACCGTGCCCGAAGCAAAGCCGCCGAAGCCGTCGGCTTCGAGCCATTCGTCTTCGAGTTGCGAGATGTCGATGGGTGAATCGATGCGAGTCATTGAATCGTGCCCATGCGCGAACGATAAAGCAGCAAACATAGCGCAGATGGCAGCGCCATGAACATTGACCTTCCCGATACTTTCCATTTTCTTTCGATCAGCCGACGATTTATCGAAAGTTATGCCGGGCGCAAACGTTTCACAATTATTTCTTGAAAGGAATGGAGACTGCACCCGCTTTCATCGAACCGGATGCAGACATGAGAAAAATCAGTTGCATCGCGAGCGCCGCATTGCTGGTGCTTGCCACGATAGGGTTGAACGGTTGCGGCGCGGACGACTCCTCTTCCACGAGCAACGCGACGACCACGAGCCTTGCGCCGAACGACGCGGCGCAACGACCCGCAATGGCGGCAGCGGCAGTGGCGACTCCCAACGCCTCAGCGCCATTCGCGAACAACACGGCGAACAACACGGCGAACAACACGGCGAACAACGCGGCAAGTGGCGCAGCCGCCACCGACGCGATCACGCAAAACATGCAGGCCAGTCTCGCGGCCGACAGCCAGCAGGTCGCGCCGGTCATGCGCTACGCGCCCGGCGACAGCGCGAACAACTAGTCCGCAACTGATCGTCAAGAGCAATGCGTAACCGACCACGAAACACCCCAAGGCACGCTTACGCGCGCTATTCTTCCCCTACGCAGAAGGTGATATTCGATGACATCAACTAGCCGTCGCCGTTTCCTGCAAACCGTGGCTTCATCCGCGGGCGCCGCCGCCGCGATGACCGCATTGCCCGAGTCGATCCGCAACGCGCTCGCCGTGCCCGCGTTCTCGCGCACGGGCACGATTCGCGATATCGAGCACATCGTCGTGTTCATGCAGGAGAACCGCTCGTTCGACCACTACTTCGGCCATCTGCGCGGCGTGCGCGGCTACAACGACCGCTTCCCGATTCCGCTGCCGAGCGGCCTGCCGGTGTGGAATCAGCCGTCGAAGGAAGACCCGACCAAGCCGGTGCTGCCGTTCCATCTGGACACCGCGACGACGAGCGCGCAGTGCGTCGGCGATCTCGATCACTCGTGGTACAAGACCCACTACGCGATCGACGGCGGCCGCTACGACCAGTGGCCCGCCAACAAGACCGACATGACGATGGGCTACCACCTGCGTAGCGACATCCCGTTCCACTACGCGCTCGCCGACGCCTTCACGATCTGCGATGCGTACTTCTGCTCGTTGCCGGGACCGACGCACCCGAACCGCGCGTATCTGATGACCGGCATGGTCGACCCGACCGGCACGATGGGCGGCCCGCTGCTCGACAACAACGACTGGGTCGACGGCGATGGTCCGCCGAACTATCAGCTGCTGTCGTGGACGACGTATCCGGAGCGTCTGCAGGCCGCGGGCATTTCGTGGCAGATCTATCAGCAGGGCACGTCGGGCGTCGATCCGCTGAATGGCAATTACGGCACCAACATCCTGCAGAACTTCACGAACTTCATCAACGCGCAGCCGGGTTCGCCGCTCTACGAGCGCGCGCAAACCGTGCGCACGATCGACGACCTGAAAGCCGACGTGCTCGCGAACCGGCTGCCGCAGGTGTCGTGGCTGTGCCCGCCGGCCGCCTACTCGGAGCATCCGAGCTACACGCCCGCGTACGGCGCCGAATACACGTCGCAGATTCTCGACGCGCTGACGTCGAACCCGGAGGTGTGGAGCAAGACCGTGCTCTTCATCATGTACGACGAGAACGATGGCTTCTTCGATCACCTCGTGCCGCCGCAGCCGCCGACGACCTCCACCCAGGGCAAGTCGACGGTCACGACCGACGGCGAAATCCACAATGTCGTCAATCCGCTGCGCGGCGGCAGCTACACCGCCGACGGCTATCCGTACGGCCTCGGCCCGCGCGTGCCGATGACGATCGTGTCGCCGTGGACCAAGGGCGGCTTCGTGTGCTCGCAGGTGTTCGATCACACGTCTGTGATCCGCTTCATCGAAACGCGCTTCGGCGTGCATGAGCCGAACATCACGGCATGGCGTCGCGCGGTGTGCGGCGACCTGACCACCGCATTCGACTTCCGCACGCCGGATGCGAAGATGCCATCGCTGCCGGACACCAGCAACTACATGAGCATGGCCGACAACCAGTGCAAGACGCAACCGAAGCCGACCGTGCCGACGACGCCGGCTCCGGTCGATGCGCAGGAAGCGGGCATCCGTTTCGCGCGCGCGTTGCCGTACGAACTGCATGTGAACGGCGCGGCGAACGCGGGCAACGACACGTTCGAAATCACGATCGGCAACACCGGCGACCAGGGCGCGCACTTCTACGTGTACGCGACGAATCGCACCGACGGTCCGTGGCGCTACACGGTCGAAGCGGGCAAGTCGCTCAGCGACACGTTCGACCTGAGCACGACGAACGGCGTGTATGCATTCGACGTGTTCGGCCCGAACGGCTTCGTGCGCAAGTTCGCGGGCAACACCCAGGCGAGCACGCAAAGCACGCAGAATGGCCATGGCAACGCTCATGGCGACAACCAACCGGCGCGGCCTGAAGTGACCGTGCAATACGACGTCGCGAATGGCAACGTGTTCCTGAAGTTCAGCAACAGTGGCGGCGGCATCGCGCATCTGACGGTGATCGACAACGCGTACGGCGCGCGCCCGCGCACCGTGGTCGTGCCGGCCAATGCGCGTATCGAAGAAGGCTGGGTGCTTGCGTCGAGCCATCACTGGTACGACCTGACGGTGACGAGCAGTGACGACGCGAGCTTCTCGCGCCGCTTTGCCGGTCACGTCGAGAACGGCCGGCCGAGTATCAGCGATCCGGCTGCGGTTGCGCCGGTGCTGAGCGCGAGTTGAGGCAACAACCGCCAGCGCCGCTTACTCGCAGCGAGATTCGGCATCCTGTCCCGCCAACGTGGCAGACAGGGTGCCGATGTTTTTTGAGGCTCGTATTGAAACGCGGTGCTTAGAGACCGACGTCCGGCAGCGCCGGACGCGTGGCGAGCGCCCTGGCGACGATGTCTTTGACTTCGGCGAGCGCGTCGCATTGCAGCGCGAGGCGCGGCGGACGCGTGACGGCGCTGCCGCGGCCGAGCAGTTCCTCGCACAGCTTGATGCATTGCACGAGGTCGGGGCGCGCATCGAGGTGCAACAGCGGCATGAACCAGCGGTACAGCGACAGCGCTTCATCGAAACGCTTCTGCGTGGCGAGGCGGAACAGCGTCTCGCCCTCCTTCGGGAACGCGTTCGACATGCCCGACACCCACCCTTGCGCACCGACCGCGATGCTTTCGACGACGACGTCGTCGAGGCCGGCGAACAGCACGAAGCGGTCGCCCACCGCGTTGCGCAGATCGATGAAGCGTCGCGTATCGCCCGACGAATCCTTGAAGCAGACAATGTTCTCGCAGTCCTGCAGTGCGATCAGCACGTCCGGCGTGACGTCGTTCTTGTAGATCGGCGGGTTGTTGTAGATCATCACCGGCAGATCGGTGCTGGTCGCGACCGAGCGGAAATGCGCGGCGGTTTCGTGCGGCTTCGCGGAATAGACGAGCGCCGGCATGACCATCACCCCGTCGACGCCGACACGCGCGGCTTCACGCACCGTCTGCCGCGCGAACTCGGTCGTGAACTCGGCGACACCCGCGACGACCGGCACCTTGCCGCCAGCCGCATCGCGCGCGGCCTCGATCACCTGCAGTTTTTCCGACGTGCTCAGCGAGGTGTTTTCGCCAACCGTGCCGCAGACCACCAGACCCGACACCCCGTCCTTGACGAGATTGCTGACCACGCGGTGCGTCGCGTCGATGTCGAGCGAAAAATCCGGCTTGAACTGGGTGCTGACGGCGGGAAACACTCCGCTCCATTGGATAGCCTTGCTCACTTTGTCCGTCTCCTTCGAAAAGCCGGCCGCGCCGACACACGTTGAGTATGACGACGAGTATCGGCCTTTATCCGGAGGCGGGCTTGGGCTTTTTCGTGGCTGAAAGAGATTAAATCCGCACAACAGGCGAGGCGTCGGATCGCCGGCCGGGCGGTGCCGGCTACTTCGCGGCAAGGCGGCTGAGGCGCACGTCAGCGCCGTCGCGCGAGGCTTCGAGGCGGCCCCTGGATGCCGAGTCCGGCATAGCCGTTACGCGATCAGGCGCCCAGCAAAACGCCCGTTCGGATCGGCCGCGTGCCGGTCACGCGGCCGAGCGGCGCACCGGCCGTCACGAAGCGGATCGCGCGCCGCATGTACAGCACCCCTTCGGTCTGGCTCGCGATCGTGGTCGTCTCGTCGGTCAGCGGATCGACGATATCGAACAGCGGCTGGCCCACGCGGATCTTGTCGCCGATCTTCGCGCGGTGCACGAGAATCCCGCTCAGCGGCGCATAGAACTGCTCGCTGCCCGCGAGCGGCGTCGCCGGCGACAGCAGCGGCGGCAACGGCTTGGCCTCGCCCCGAATCGCGCCGCGCCACACCAGATAGTCGACGAGCGCGTCGGCATCCTGTTGCGCGACTTCATACGACACGTCGCGCTGGCCGCGGCATTCGACCGTCACCGCGATCGAGCCGGTCGGCACCGGCTTGCTCGCCGGCATCTGCTGCTGCAACGTCCACCACAGCAGGCTGTGGGTTTCGTCGAACGCGCCGCCGCCCGAATCGGTCGCGAGCAACGACGCCTCTGCACCGAGATAGCGCGACAGCGGCTCGAACTCGGCCCAAGCGGATTCGCTCGTGTACACATGCATCGCCGCTTCGAGCGAGCAATGCAGATCGATCACGACGTCCGCGTCGCACGACAACTTCAAGAGCGCCAGTTGCAGCGACTCGAATTCGGTCAGCGGCTTCTGTTGCGCGAGTTCGGCCGCGAGCAGCTCGCGCACGATGCGGCGGTTCTCGTTCGCGTCGGCGCCGAGCGCCTCTTTTGCATTCGCGACGAGCTTTGCGAACTGCACGAAATGCCGGTTGAAGTTCTTGCCACTGCCGAGATCGAAGCGGCCGATGAACTGCCCGAGCACGTATTGACTGAGGCCGACCGGATTTGACACCGGCACGAGCACGATTTGCGCGTTCAGCGCGCCGGCTTCCTCGAGCTCCCGCAGACGCCGCTTCAGCAGCACCGTGGTCAGCATCGCGGGCGTTTCGTCGGCGTGCAGCGACGCCTGGATATAGATCTTCTGCCCGCTATTGGCCGGGCCGAAATGAAACGAAACCAGTTCGCGGTGCGTGCCGATTGCTGGCGACAGAAGCGGAATCGATTGCCTGTTCATGAATGGAAAGCCGCGAAGATAATGTTGGAAATCTGGATCAATTGCCGTACGGATCGAAGTCGAAATACTTCTTCGCGATCTGCGCATAGGTGCCGTCTTTGCGCATCGACGCGATCGCCGCGTTGATCGATGCCTGCACCGCGGTTTCGTCCTTGCGCAAGCCGATGCCAACGCCGCGATCTCCCATCGAAAGCGGCTCGCCGACAAACGCGAAGCCCTTGCCCGCAGGCGTGCGCAGGAAGCCGTAATCGGCCTCGACGGTGCCGAGCAACGCGCCGTCGAGCCGGCCGTTCCGCAGATCGGCGAACACCTCGTCCTGGCTCTTGTAAGCGACCACGTTCGCGCCGAGCGGCGTCCAGTTCTTCAGCGCGTAGCCCTCGAACTGCGTGCCCGACTGCACGCCGATCTGCTTGCCGGCGAGTCCGCTCGCCGTAGGCACGAGCGACGAGCCTTGCCGAGCGATCAGCCGCGACTTGAACTGGAACAGCTTCGACGAAAACAGAATCTGCTGCTCGCGCTTCTCGGTGATCGCCATCGACGACAGCACCGCGTCGATCTTGCGCGCCTGCAGCGCCGGAATCATGCCCGAAAACTCGAGTTCGACCCACTGACAATGCGCGTGGATGCGCCGGCAAATCTCGTTGCCGAGATCGACGTCGAAGCCCTTCAGGCTGCCATCGGGAGCCTTCGAGTCCATCGGCGGATAGGTCGGATCGATGCCGAGGCGCAACGTGTTGGCGTCAGCGGCGAACGCGCCGCTGCTGAAAGCCAGCGCGGCGCAGAGAGTGATCAGTAGCGTTTTCATGGAAGGCGACGATGAGCGGATCAGGACAGCGTGATCCTAAGCCGCTGTGGCGCCTCAAAGAAGTCCTGTTCGGACTATCATGATCACTTTTACCGATCACCAAACCTGTCGCCATGGCACTGACGATTTCTCAGCTGCGCGCGTTCACGGCGGTCGCCGAGCATGGCAGCATCCGCGCGGCGTCGCGCGCGCTCGGCATCGCGCAAAGCGGCATCACGCAGCAGTTGCAGAACCTCGAATCGATGCTCGGCGCGATGCTGTTCACGCGCACGAATCGCGGCATTGCGCTGACCGCGCTGGGCCAGCGGCTGCTGCAGCGGGCCGGCGCGATCCTCGGTGAATGCGAGCGTGCCGAAGAGGACGTGCGGCAACTGCGCGGCGACTACGTGGGCGAGGTCACGTTCGGCATGACGACAGAGCCGCTCGTCGACGCGTTCGCGCCCGTGCTGATGGAATTTCGTGCGCGCTTCGAGCGCGTCGCCGTGCATCTGCGCACGGGCACGTCGCGCATGATGATTTCGTGGATCCGCGAAGGCACGCTGGATTTCGCTGTCGCGCTCGTATCGAAGCAGACCGACACCGCCGATCTGTCGGTCACGCCGCTCTATCCGTCCGACCCGGTGATCGTGTGCCGGCGCGGTCATCCGAAGGCGCGCGCGAAGTCGCTCGCCGAACTCGTCGGTTGCACGTGGGTGACGACGCGCTCGCCGAATCTGACCGAGGAGCCGCACGTCAACCGGTTGAGCCATCTGTTCGATAGCTACGGCTTGCCGCCGCCGAAGATCGTCGCGACCGTCGAGGGCTTGTACGAGACGCTGCACCTGGTAGCCGCGACTGATTGCCTGTCGCTCGAATCATCGGTCATCGCGAAGCGCGGGCCGTTCGCGGACGTGCTGACGACGATCCCCGTGCGCGAGCGCGCGTTGCAGCAGAACGTCTGTCTGCTGCAACGCGCCGCGATTCCGCTGACCCCAGCCGCGCAAGAGTTCGCGACGATGATCGCGTCGTACACGCGCACGGTGCGGGCGCATTGAGCGTTGAACTCCAACGCGCCGCTCAAGCCGCCGTTGCTTCGAGCGCTATCAATTCTTCGATGCGCTGCCTGCGCCGGATCAGCCGCGCGTTGCCACGCTCGATCAGCACCTCGGGCGCGAGCGGCCGGCTGTTGTAGTTCGATGACATCGACGCGCCGTACGCGCCCGTGTCGTGGAACACGAGCAGGTCGCCCATTTGAGGCGCGGGCATCGACCGGCTCGTGACGACACCGCCTTGCGCCTGCGTGAACACGTCGCCGGCTTCGCACAGTGGCCCCGCCACGCTAAACGAGCCGGCCGGCGCATCGCTCGGCGTGCCGTTGCGCCGAAGCACGCTGATCTCGTGATAACTGCCGTAGTACGACGGCCGCACCAGGTCGTTGAAGCCCGCATCGAGCAACGCGAATTGCCGCGACGGCCGCCGGTTCAGCGCGTGCACTTCGGCGACGAGCACACCTGCTTGCGCGACCAGAAAGCGCCCCGGTTCGATTTCGAGTCTCACGCGATGCCCGACGCGTGCTTCGATGCGGCGCCGCGCGTCGTCCCACAGCCGGAAATAATGCGCGGTATCGACCCTCAGCTCGCCATCGCGATACGGCACCGACAAACCACCACCCGCGGAAATCGCCTCGATATCCTGATCGAGTTGCGACACCGCATCGACCATTGCATCGCACACTTTCGCGAGATGCGCGTAATCGACACCCGAGCCGATATGCATGTGCAGCCCGACGAGCGTCAGCCGATAGTGCCGCACCAGTTCGAGCGCGCGTGGCAGGTCATCGCGCCAGATGCCGTGCTTGCTGTGCTCGCCGCCTGTGTTGGTCTTGCTGCTGTGGCCGTGGCCGAAGCCGGGATTGATCCGCAGCCACACGCGATGGCCTTCGCTCGCGTGTCTCCCGAGACGTTCGAGCATGTCGGGCGAGCCGGCGTTGACCGTGATTCGCTCGTCGAGCACGGTGGCCAGCGTCGCGTGGTCGAGCACGTCGGCGGTGAAGACGACGCCTTCGGGCCCACCGTTCGATGCGGGTTGAGCCGCATAACCCGCGGCAAAACTGCGCGCGAGTTCACCCAAAGAGACCGCATCGACCATCAGGCCTTCGTCGCGCATCAGCTTCAGGATGTGCACGTTCGAACAGGCCTTCTGCGCGTAGCGGATCGTGTCGAAACTGCGCAACTGCGCGATGCGCTGGCGGATCGTGTCGGCGTCATAGACCCATAGCGGCGTGCCGTGCTGGCGCGCGAGGTCGGCGAGTTGATGGGAGTCGAATGGCGTCATGGTCGGTTGCATGTCGAAGCTTTGCGAAAGCGATAGCCGACATGATGATCCGCGGCGATCATTCAGTAAAATACCAATCTATCGCTCACCTATTCACTTTTGATATAGCACGGACCCACCATGGCGCTCACGCACCGGCACATCGAAATCTTCCGCGCGCTGATAACGGCCGGCAGCGTGACCAAGGCCGCCGAGATGCTGTTCACGTCGCAGCCCACCGTGAGCCGCGAACTCGCGCGCATGGAACAGAGCATCGGCTTCGCGTTGTTCGAGCGAGTGCACCTGCCGGGCGCCGTCAAACGCTTTCAAGACGTGCAGCCGGGCGTCAACGTATCGATCGCGACGCAGGAGTCGCCGTTTCTCGAAGAATGGCTGAGCGCGCAGCGCTACGACCTCGGTCTCACCGAGCACGACGCGCCGCCGCCCGGCACGCGCCTCACGCCGCTCATCGCCGTCGATGAAGTGTGTGTGCTGCCCGACGCTCACCCGCTGCTCGCGAAACGCGTGATCGCATTGAAAGATTTCGCCGATCAGGCGTTCATCAGCCTGTCCGCGAACGATCCATACCGGCTGCAAATCGACGAAGCGTTCGCGCGAGCCGGCATCGCGCGCCGCCTGCTGATCGAAACGCCGACCGCGGTGTCCGTGTGCAGCTTCGTGCGGCACGGGCTCGGCATTGCGATCGTCAATCCGCTGACCGCGCTCGATTTCGCGGGCCACACTCTGCATATCCGGCCGCTCGCGTTGTCGCTGCCGTTTCGCGTCAGCGTGATCCGTCCCGAGCACCGGCCCGCGCATCCACTCGCGGACGCGTTCGTCGGCGCGCTGCAAAGCGAAGCCGCCGCGCTGCGGCTACAATTGAAGCGCCACACCAGCCCCAAGCGGTCATCGCATTCATAGCAGTCACGGCGGCGTCCCCGCTTCATCGCCCGGCGAATCCGCGCAGCGCCACGCGCGTTCGCGCGGGGCCACCGCCCGAACCGTCCGCCGCGCGAACCGGGCACGCTTCGAGCTGACATCACCCGCATACCGATTACCGACGCGCCGCGCGTCTGCGCCGCATCGGGGCGCCGTTGTTAGCGCCGTTTTCCAGGCTTCACGTCAGAGACCCTCAACAGGAGTGTTCCAAATGATGAATCGAGACAATCCCGTCTGGCTGATCACAGGCTGTTCCACCGGCTTCGGCCGCGAGCTCGCGAAGCTCGTGCTCGAACGCGGCTGGCGCGCGGTCGTCACCGCGCGCGATGCATCGAAAGTGAAGGACATCGCAGAGGGGCACGGCGAGCGCGCGCTGGTGCTACCACTCGACGTGACCAATCGCGCGCAGATAGAAACCGTGGTCGCGCAGGCGAAGCGCCATTTCGGCCGCATCGACGCGCTCGTCAACAACGCGGGCTACGGTTATCTGGCCGCGATCGAGGAAGGCGAGGACAGCGAAGTCCGCGCGATGTTCGAGACCAACGTGTTCGGCCTCGTCGACATCACGAAGGCCGTGTTGCCGATCATGCGTGAGCAGCGCAGCGGTTTGATCGTCAACGTGTCGTCGATTGGCGGGATTGCGAGTTTCGCGGCGACCGGCTACTACCATGCGACGAAGTACGCAGTGGAAGGGCTGTCGGAATCGCTCGCGCTGGAAGTGAAACCGCTCGGCATCGGCGTGCTGATCGTCGAGCCTGGGCCGTTTCGCACCAACTGGGCGGGTCCGTCGATCAAGCAGTCGGCAACGTTGATCGACGACTATGCGTCGACCGCCGGTGAGCGCCGCAAGCAGACCGAAGCGCGCAGCGGCCAGCAGGCCGGCGACCCGGTGCGAGCCGCGCAGGCGATCATCGATGCGGCGTTGTCGGACGCGCCGCCGCTGCGGCTGCTGCTCGGCAAGACCGCGCTCGATCTCGCGTACAGGAAGCTCGACTTTCTGCGCGGCGATTTCGACACCTGGCGAGCGACGAGCGAGGGGGCGGATTATCCGGAAGGGACGGCGTAGAGCGGGTTTATCAGGCGAGCCTCGGCCCGCCGCTTAAAACTCCACCAGCGCAAAATCTTCCTTGCCCACATCGCACAGCGGGCAGCGCCAGTCGGCCGGCACATCGGCCCAGCGCGTGCCCGGCGCGATGCCCTCTTCCGGCACGCCGGCGGCTTCGTCGTAGACCCAGCCGCAGATCACACAGACCCATTGCTTGAAGTCGTCGGTTGTGGCGACATTCGCGACCGACGGCGCATCGGGCGTACCGGTCGCAGCGGCATCCGCCGCGCACGTGCGCGCCGTCGCATCGAGGCTCACGACGAGCGGCGCAACCGTGCCGCTACCGGTTCCCGCAAGCCGCGCCTTCAGGCTGTCGAGCAGGCGCTGCGCTTCGTCGTGGGTCAGATCGATCCAGTACGGATCGCCGGCGCCGTCGTTGAGCCGCTCGGGGGAAAACTGGATTTCTACGGCTACGCCCTTCTTGTACATGGCAATCGGAATCTAGAGAAAGCCGGCGACGCGCGCCGGCACAAGGCTGCCCGCGCGAGGCGGGCGCTGCTTCAGTGCGCGTGGACCAGCAGATTCAGCGCGATCGAGGCGATCAGACCAGCGGCGCCGATCAGGCCAAGCAGTTGCAGCAGAGTGAGGGATTTACGCGAGTTGGTGGGGGTTTGTTGCGTGGTCACGAGCGAGTCTTGAAGTTCGGAAAAAGCGCAATGGTACACGGGTGCGGACGCGACGAATGTCGATTGGCGCAAACTCGCGAACAACGAAAGTACCGGGCGATATTATCGCCGCTTGCGCGCCGCGCATTGTCTACCGTGGGGAGATGGATTAATTCCGGGCGAGGGGGAAAGCCGTGGCGGGACTGGGTGCGCGGCGCCGGTGAACACCCGCGCCGCGCCGCGCTCAGGTCTTGGCGAGCGGATCGCCGTGACGCGAATCCCAGAAACGGATCACCGCCGTATCGCCGGTGCCCGCGCCGACCACCTGGTCCGGCGCGCCGCACTCGCGCAGCAGCGCGCGCAAGTCGTTGATGACCGGGAACACCTCGTGATTCCAGTCCGCTCCCTGCGAATCGTGGGCGCGCTGCTCCGCCTCGACGATCTCGCGATCCTCCTTGAAAATGCGCTCGGTGAACCACACCAGCAGCGGCCATGCGAGATTCATCACACCCGGAATGCCGGGCTTGCGGATCGACAGCAGCCCAAACGTTCGGTTGGTGCGCTGCTCGCGGTCGAGCGGCACATAGACGATCCACAGGTCCATCACCAGCGTCTGCTCGTCGTTGCGGATTCGCAGGGTCTGGTATGGGTATTCGGTGCGGATCGTCATGACGTCTTTGTCGCCGGAGCCACCGGTCTTGCGCCTCTCGCCGAACACCATCGCCTCGCCTAGCGGCTGCTGCCCCTCCATGCGCGCAAACGTGTAGTCGACCTCGACCCAGCCCTCACCGCGTCGCCGCCCGAGCGAACGCGCACGCATGCGCCCCATCTGGCGGCGATGCAGGAACTGATGATTCATGTCCATCAGGTTCTCGTGCATGAACGAATAATGACACTTGACCGGACGGCCGAAGCGGCGCGTCTTGTACTTCGGGTCGGACACCGAGCGAAAGCCCGGCAACGGCCGCTCCTCCGCGAGCGCGGCGTCGCCCGGAAACACGAAGATCAGCCCCTCCACTTCCTGACACGGATACGAGCGCACCCCGTTCGGTAGACGATCGCGGCCGAGGTACGGCACGTCGATGCACTTGCCCGAGCAGTCGTAGGTCCAGCCGTGATAGCCGCAGCGAATCGATTCGCCGTCGACCACGCCCTGATGCAGCGGCACCTGCCGATGCGCGCAGCGATCTTCCAGCGCGAACACTTTGCCGCTCTCGGTGCGCGCGAGTACGATCGGATCGCCGGCGAAGGTCACGCCGAACGTCTTGCCGCGCTTCACTTCATGCGACCACGCGAGTGGGTACCAGTAATCCGGATGAATGGCGACGCGGCGCAGATCGCGCACCGGCGCCTCGTGAGTGGCTTGAGCAGGCGCGGCAGTGAGCGTTGCGCCTGCGTATTCCTGTTCCTGTTCGAGCGGGGGAACTGCATGCATAGGTCAAAGCCTCCGTGCACCAGCGGATGGAAGGTTGCCGCGCTGCATCGCAGTGCGGCGTCTTCACCAGTCTACTTGATGCAGCCGCCGCATGGCACTTTCGCCGACATGCGCGATGCGTCGCAGCACACTTTGCGCAGCAGCGCGCATCAGGGTGACCGAGCCCACCTTTACCACACCCGCCCTACAGAAACATTGACCTGCGCTTCGAACTGCTCAATCCTCGTCGACCGCGACGAGCCCGGATCGCCTTTGCACGCCCCACGCGCGGCCGCCGCGCAGAAAATGCAGCCAACCGAGCGCGGCGCCCAGATGACGCGCGAGCTGGAACGTGAACGGCTCCGCAACGGCCGCGAGCATCCCCATGCCGAGACTGTTGCCACTGCGCTCGCCGGTCCAGCGCCGGTAGAGATGAATGCTCCACAGGTAAAACGCCAGATCGATCGCCGTTTTCAGGCCGATCACGCTGAAGATCGACACGACGATCGCCCCGTGTCCGCCGAACAGAAAACCGAGTAGCAATGCGAATGCCGTGAGGCCGTAAATCGGCTGCATCGTGTCGATTGCCTTGACTGGCAGCATCAGCATGCCGAGCGTGCCGTAGCGCCGATTGCCGGTCATGTCGCGGTTCCAGTACTGCGTCTGCAGGAAACCCGCGAACCAGCGGCGGCGCTGCCGCAGAAAGCTTGCGAGGGTGTCGGGCGCATCGGTGCGCGCATGCGCTTCGCCTACCACGCGCACGTCCCAGCCGAGCGTGTGATCCACCGAATAGCGGCGCAGCCGGTGAATCAGTTCGTAATCCTCGACCAGACACTGCGGATCGAAGCCGCCGACCGCGACGAGCGCATCGCGCCGGAACGACGCGAATGCGCCCGAGATCAGCAGCAGGCTGTCCGCGCGCATCCACGCGAAACGCGCGATGAAGTTGCGCATGTACTCGTAGGTCTGGAACCACTGGAACACGCGGCCCGACAGCGACTTGCCGCAGACCGGCACGAGAATGCCCGCTGCCGCGACGAGCGACGGCCCGCTCGCGAACGCGGCGCGCATCGCGTAGGTGGCGTCGTCGTCGAGCAGCGTGTCGGCGTCGACGGTCATCACGGTGTCGGTCGTCATCACGGTGATCGCGGCGTTGAGCGCGCGGGCCTTGCCGCCGTGCGGCACGCGCAGCCAGAACAGGTTCGGATGCAGCGAGCTCGGCGCGCTCAGCACGCCATCGGCGGCGGGCGTGAGGCCGAAGCGTTGCGTGAGCAACTCGGCGGTGGCGTCGGTGGAGCCGTCGTCGGCGATCACGATCTGCGCGGGGCCGTGCATTTGCCGCAGCAGCGCGGCGAGCGTAACCGGTAACACGGCCGCCTCGTTACGCGACGCGACGATGACACCCATGCCCGGCAACTCGCGCCGTTCGTGGTCGGCTTCGAGCGGCGCCGCGCGGCGCGTGAGCGGCAACGACTTCCACGTGACGAACGCGAGCAGCAACGTGTCATATACGACATACGCAATTCCGGTCGACCACGCGAGCGCGCCACGCAGAAAACATGCTCGCGCGAACAGCAGTGCCCACAGCACGACGACGCTGGAATGGATCAGCGTGCTCGATAGCGTCGCGCGACGCGGCAGAATGCGCGGCGACGCGACAGCAAGTGCCTGTTCGAGGGTCTTCTTCAAGGCGCGTGTCTCAGGTTCAGCTGGGTTGCGGTTAGTTGGCGAAGCGGCGGCGGCTTCACGGCGTCATGCGCTTCAACACCGATTTGCGATCGAGCCACTCATGCTTGAGCGCGCCGCCGATATGCATCGCCAGCAATGCATAGAGCGCATAGCCGAGCCACGTATGCAGCGCGCCGAAGCGATCGTGCAACGTCTCTTTCAGTGTCGGGTCGAGTTGCATCACATAGCCGATGCGCGGCCATTGGAACAGGCCGAACCACCGCATCGGATGCGTGGCCGCGTCTTTCCACGCGGAATCGTGCAGCCAGCCGGATAGCGGCAACGCAATCATCAGCAAATACAGCGCGAAGTGCGCGAGTTGCGCGGCAATCATTTCCCACGACGGAAACTCGCGCGGCAACGGCGGCGGCTTGTGCGACACGCGCCACAGGATGCGCAGCAGCGCGAGCCCGAGCACCGTGATGCCGATCGATTTGTGCGTGTCGATCACCGGACGCACCCAGTCGTCGGGCAGCGAATCGGCGGACAGAGCGAGCACGACATTGGCGCACATCAGCAACGCGATCAGCCAGTGCAGCGTCATCGCGGTGCGCGTATAGCGCGGCGGGCGAGAGGCATCGGTCGAATCGGTCAGGGAATTCGCTTGGGTGTTCATGGGTGTTCCGTTTGCGAAGGCGATGAATGCCGCGAAAGCTGTTTGAAAATCGACGCTACCGGTATCAGGCAAACGCGCTAGTGTGCCGTTTTATTCGGCAAAGCGCTTAACCTGCGTGTTTCAGTTTGTTTCGGGCTTTGGATGCACGACGCGCGCGCAAATCGCACTCGCGTGGCCGCTTTTTAGCTGGTGTTTTGGCCCATGTTCTGGCTGGCGTCCCGCGGATCAGCGCGGGACTCACGGCAGCATCGAATTCGCCTTGCGCTTGCGCGAACGTGACGAGGCCAGGCGCGATGCAGCGATCAAGCGAGTCCGATTTCTATCCGATCAATTCGCCAGCGCCCTTTTGAGCGCCTTCTGGTCACGTTCGAGCTGCATTCTCATGTGCCGCATGAACTGCCTCGCGGTTTCCGTGAGCGGGGTACCAGGGCGAAACACCAGCACTCCTGTGAACATTACCTCGATGTCGATCGGCTTCACGACGAGCCCCCGCTCTGCGAAGTCCAACGTCACGAGCGGATGAGCGATTCCTATACCGACTCCCGCGAGCGCCAGTTCGCAGATCGTGTGCGAATACGGCGTCTCGACGACCGGTTTGAGACGGATTTCGCGTGCCGTGAGTTGCGTCTCCAGGCGTAGCCTGGTGCTGTCTTCGGGATTCAGCGCGATGAAAGGAAATTCAGGCAGATCCGCGACAGCGATGACAGGACGCGCGGCCAAAGGATGATGTGAGTTCATCACTGCGACAGCCCGCATACGCGCGAACACCGAGTGTTCGAGGCCGGCCATCGACATCTCGTCGGACATCAGGCCGAAATCCACCTGTCCAGCCGAGACCTTCTCATGCACTTCGCGCGAACTCATCACCTGTAGCGAAATTTGCACGTTTCTGGACGGGGCATCGAACGCCGCAATGACACGTGGCAGAAAGCCTGTGCCCAGTGCCGGCAGAGAGGCGATCGCCATCCGGCCCAGTCCGTAGGACCGCAAACTGCGGATTCGATGCTCGATGACCTCGAATCCGCGGAAGTACTGGTCAACCTCACGCATCAGGGCGACGGCTTCCTGGGTGGGAACGAGCCGGCTGCGTATCCGCTCGAACAGGGCGAAGTCCGCCATGGTTTCCAGACGCCTGATGGCCTGACTGACAGCCGGTTGCGAAATGCCGAGCAGGGCCGCCGCCTTGCTCGTGCTTCCTGCGTTCATGACCGCCCTGAACACTTCAATATCCCTGATTCGCATAACCTAGACTTATTGACCTAATTATTTCCGATGTTGATGCAATCCCGGGCGAAAGTAAACTTCGATCATCAATCCACCACGAGGCATCACCGGGAGCAAGATGACAAGCAATCCCCAGAAAGCGCCGCAGCCGTTCCGCAGCCTGTCCCCTTCCATCATCCGGGCATCGACCGTTGTATTCGATTCTCTGGCCGATTTTTCGCGCCGCAAGGAGCGGCAACCGGACGGTTACAGCTATGGCATCACCGGAACGCCAACGGCTCGTGAACTGGAGCACCGCATCGCCGAGCTCGAAGGTGGCGCGCATTGCGTGGTGACGCCGTCCGGTCAATCCGCGCTGATGACGACCGTGATGGGCTTCGTGCGCGGCGGCGATCACCTGCTGGTGTCCGCTGCCTGCTACGGCGCGCTCAAGACATTCGCGCATAAGTGGCTGGCGCACTTCGACGTCGAGGTCGAACTGTATCCGCCGGCAATCGGGGCTGCGATTGAAAAGTACATCAAGCCCAACACCCGCATGATTTGCATGGAGTCGCCGGGGACGGTGACGATGGAGATGCCCGACATTCCGGCGATCGTCGAAGTCGCGAAACGTCACGGCGTATTGACGATGATGGACAACACCTGGGCAAGCCCGCTCGCTTTCAAACCGCTCGAACACGGTGTGGATTTCAGCGTCGAAGCCGCGACGAAATTTTTTGGTGGTCATTCGGATCTACTGGTGGGCTGCATCAGCATGAACGACGCGGGTTACTACGCGACTTTGCGCGAGACGCAGAGCGTTCTCGGCCAGCAGACCAGCCCTGATGACTGCTTCCTCGTCATGCGCGGCCTGCAAACCCTCAAGGTCCGTTTCGCCGCCCAGAGCGCCTCAACGTTGCAGATTGCGAGGGAACTCGAACGTCACCCGGAAGTGAGCAAGGTGCTATTCCCGGCACTGCAGTCCGATGCCGGTCATGCCATCTGGAAGCGGGATTTTGCGAGCAGCGGGTGTCTCTTCTCCCTGATCCTCCAGCCCGCGGCGGAGGACGCGTTCAACGCATTCTTCGATACGCTCCAGTATTTCCCCATCGGGGCGAGCTGGGGAGGCGTGCATAGCCTCGCTGCCTACTACCCGGCCCCGTTGCAGGCCGAGCGTGCGTTCCCGCTTACCGACCAGCCTATCGTGCGCCTTTCGATCGGGTTGGAAGACCCGGCGATGCTGCTTGCGGATCTGAATGCCGGTCTTGACGCATTCAGACGCACCCGAACAACCGCTGCGTAGATTTTTTAATTCAATTTACCTGGATGAGCGAGTACGAGATGAAATCAATCAAGGGATGGGGACGCTTTGTCACGATAGCGAGTTTCGTGACGCTTTGCGCGGCATTCATTTCACCGGCTACTGTGCAGGCCGCGGATCTTCTCGCGCAGGCGAAGGCGAGTGGCACATTGCGCGTGGCCAACACCCAGAGTAGTCCCCCATGGAGCATGCTTGACGAAAACAACAAACCTGTCGGCTATGACGTTGCAATTGCAGAGGAAGTCGGCAAGCGCATTGGCGTGCCGAACGTAGTATTCGTCGCCGATTCGTTCAAGAACTTCGTGGAAGGGTTGAAGACGGGCAAGTACGACCTTGTGATGAACGATCTCACACCTACACCTGAACGGCAACAACAGGTTGATTTCGGCGATCCATACGGCGTGGAGGATTTCCGCATTTTCGTACCTGCCGGCAACACAGACATTAAGGGCAAGGAAACCCTTAAAGGCAAGCGAGTGGGAGTGGTCACTGGCTCAAGCAATGAAACATGGGCACGAGCACACCTGCATGACTCCGACATCCGTTCGTACGATAACGGGGGACTCGTCTTCAGCGATCTGGGCAACGGACGTATCGACGCGGTAATCATCTCGCACTTCGGCGGCATGAAGTACGCCAACGTCAACCATTTACCGGTCAAGGAAGTGGGCGAACCCTTGATCTACCAGCTATCAGCGCCGGCTTTGACGAAAGGCCAACCGGCCCTGCTCGCAGCGGTCGACAAGGCCATTGCAGACATGATGGCTGAGGGGACGATCGAGGCCATTGCCAGGAAGTGGGTCGGGCGGGATTACGATATGCCCGGCACGATCACCAAAGCGAAGGCGCACAAGGAGTAGTCATGATCGAGCTTTTCATGCGCTCGCTTCCGCTGTTAAAGAGTGCGGTGCTGATGACACTCTTTCTCGGTTTGTTGTCGTTTGTGCTCGGTTCGACGCTAGGGTTGCTGGTCGCCTTGGCTCGTATCTCCAGCATAGGTGCACTACGCGCGTTCGCATTCGCATATGTATCCATCTTCCGTGGCACGCCGCTGCTCGTGCAGATACTGCTGATCTATTTCGGTTTGCCCCGGTACGGTCTGACACTTGAACCGGTTCCCGCCGCGCTCCTCGCGCTCACGCTGTTTTCGGCCGCGTATCTGAGCGAGAACTTCCGTTCCGGCATCAACGCGGTGGACAAGGGCCAGTGGGAAGCTGCGATGTCGCTGGGCATGGGTTACTGGAAAGCCATGTCGCGGGTTATTCTCCCCCAAGGACTACGCATCGCCATTCCGCCTGTCGGCAGCCGCATGATTGCACTAATCAAAGATACATCCCTCGCTTCGACAATCACGGTGGTGGAACTGACCCGCGTCGCCGACCAGGTCGGCGCCTCCACCTTCCGCTACATGGAAATGTTCCTGATGGTCGGCCTGATCTACTGGGGCATCAACCAGATTCTCACGATAGTCCAGACGGTCCTCGAGAATCGCATTTCGAGGCGTTTTGTATGAATACTGATATCGGGACGATTGAAGTCCGTGGACTTTCGAAGGCATTTGGCGAGAACCAGGTCTTGCGCGGCGTCGATTTCAGCGTATCGAAAGGCGAGGTTGTCGTTGTAATGGGTCCCTCCGGGTCGGGCAAGACCACGCTGCTGCGCTCACTGAACTTCCTGGAGGTACCGGATGCCGGCGGCGTGACAGTATGCGGCATCGATGTCGAATGCAACGGTTTGTCAAAACCGTCACGCCAGAATCAGAGGAAGATCCGCGCGATCCGCCAGCGCACCGCGATGGTGTTCCAGTCGTTCAACCTCTTTCCGCACAGGACAGCACTGGAAAACGTGATGGAAGGTCCGGTCAGCGTCAAGGGTGTCCCTCGTGCGCAAGCGTCGGAACGCGCAATTCACCTGCTGACACAGGTTGGCCTGGCCGCAAAAGCCAACGAATATCCGGCACGGCTGTCCGGCGGTCAGAAGCAGCGCGTAGCGATCGCGCGGGCGCTCGCGATGGATCCAGAGGTCATCTTCTTCGACGAGCCCACATCCGCTCTCGATCCAGCGCTGCGGGAGGATGTCCTTACGGTCATGCGCGACGTTGCCAAAGCGGGCATGACGATGCTGATCGTCACGCACGAAGTGCGGTTTGCGCGAGATGTAGCGGATCGCATTGTTTTTATGGATGGCGGCGTGGTTGCCGAAGACACGACACCGCAAGCCTTCTTTGGTGAAGGCAGCAGTCCACGGGTAAGGCAGTTTTTGCATCTGATCGAGACCTGAGCGTTGAGTACGCCGCGACACCGCCTTGAATCACGCGTAGGGCTTCCGTTGCAAAAGCGGCGGAAAGCGTCGGCGACGTAATACAGCCCACTAGCTCAACCGCAAACTCCGCAATACGTCGAGCACATGCTGAGTCGGACTCTCCACCGGACCCGCGCGAAAGGCCAGGCCCAACTGCCGCCATAACGCCGGGCGCAGCGGACGTGTGACGATGCGCGCGTCGGTCGCCGCACGGCTCGCTTCCTGCGGCAGCAGCGCGGCGCCGTATCCCGCTGCCACTAGACTCTTGATCGCATCCGAGTAGTTGAGCTGGATGCGCGGCGTGGGGTGCTGCCCCGCCGCGCTGAACCATTCCGTCGTCAAACGGGACAGCCGCGTGGTGGCGTCGTTCAGGATCAGCGGTTTCGCGGCGATCCATCGCGGCGTGATGCGAGCCGGACACGCCCACCCGGCCGGCATGAACGCGACCACCGGATCGCGGCGCCATGTTTCGATCGATAGCCCTCGTAGCGGCGCTTGCGGCAGCGCCACGATGCCCACGTCGAGCGACTCATCGGCGAGTCGCGTCAGCGTTTCCTGCGAAGTCAGCACGGCGATTTGCACATCGATGCCGGGATGCCCGGCGGCCAGTCGTTCCAACGCCTGCGGCAGCAGATTCGCGATGGCCGCGGTGGAAGCGCCGAGCCGAACCCGTCCGCCGAGCCCTTCCACCTGTCGCCGCACGTCCTCCAGTGCCTGCTCGGCATTGGCCAGCATCTGCCGCGCATAGGCCACCAGCGTCTCGCCGATCGCCGAGGCCCGCACCTGACCGCGTTTGCGCGACAACAGCGGCGCGCCGACGCGGCTCTCGAGATCCGCGATATGAAGACTGACCGTGGGCGGCGCGAGATGCAGAACGCGAGCGGCCTCGGCGAAAGAGCCGAGGTCGGCGACGACGACAAGGGTGCGCAGGCGGTCGAGACTGATTTCTCTCATCGGAATGGGAATCGGAATGGCATTGGTCAGAAAAGCTGAATCGCGTGGTCAGTAAACTCAACTTTTCCAATCTTACGTGCAGACGGAAGATGGTGGCGCTGGTTTTTTCAACGCTCACCATCGGGCCGTTAACATGAACTCATCTTCAACCAGAAGTCGCGAGCCGCGGGAGGCTTCGCATCGGCTAGACGCAATCTCGGACGACGCCAGGTCGTTACTGCTCGGGCTCGTCTTTACAGGCGTCGTGCTGGCTTTCGCCGTGATGGCGATGATCTGGACGGCGTCGCGCCCCCCGCTCAAAGGCAAGGACTGCTCCGGCCGCATCGCAAACGACGAGCATGCGAGCTTCGTCGCGTTCTTCCAGGACCCGGCAGACCAGGGCGCGTTGCTGCGGTCGATCGAGGACTGCGCGAAATGAGCCTCGTTGCGGCGGGATAGCGCGCCCGTCGGCCGCGCCATCCCACACCCCCGCCAGGGACTATCCCACTTCCTGCCATACCACGGGCACAATACCCGGCGATAATGCCGCGGGCATTCGCCTTTTCCGTTCGATATCCGAACCCAATGATGCCCGCGCCGCCAGTATTCCCTTTCGATGCACCCATGAGCCACGCCACCGCCGACCACCCCGCTTCCGCCGACTCCGCCCCGAACTCGCCGCGCTTCCTGCTATTCCTGATCTGCCTGTTCGCTTCCGCCGGACAGCTCGCCATCGACATCTACGTGCCCGCGCTGCCCGCGATGGCGCGCTACTTCGGCACCTCGCCACAAGCGATCCAGACCAGCGTCACCGGCTACATGGCCGCCTACGCGCTCGGTCAGCTGATCTTCGGTCCGATCGCCGACGCGTATGGCCGCAAGCGCGTGCTCGCGTTCGGTCTGACGGTCTACACGGTCGGCTGCCTGCTGTCGCTCGCGGCGCCCAATCTCGAGACGTTCATCCTCGCCCGCGCACTGCAGGGCTTCGGCATCGCGAGCACGAACCTGCTGGCGAAGGCGATCATCACCGATTCGTTCGCGGGTCAGGCCTTGCTGCATGCGTTCACGTACATGGCAATCGCGTGGGGGCTCGCGCCGATCGTCGCGCCGGTGATCGGCGCGCATCTGCAGACCGCGTTCGGCTGGCGCGCGAGCCTCGTGTTTCTGCTGATCTATTCGCTGGTGATGTGGGCGCTGCTGTGGCGTTATCGCGAGACGTTGCCGAAGCCCGTCCATCTCGAACCGCGCACGCTGACCGCGAACGCGCGCAAAGTGCTCGCGAGCCCCGTGTTCCAGAGCTGCTTCCTCGCGCAGGGCCTGTGCTACAGCATCCTGCTGGTGTTCAACATCGTCGGGCCGTTCATGGTGCAGACCACGCTGCACAAGCCGCCGACCTTCTTCGGCTACCTCGCGCTCGGCATCGGCATGATGTACTTTCTTGGCGGTCTGTCGAATCGCCTGCACGGTCCGGGTCTGCCGAGCGCCGAGCAGCGGCTGCGCATCGGCGCACGGGTGATGGCGGCCGCGTCGCTTGCGATGCTGCTGCTCGCGCTGACGGTCGGTCTGCGCGTGTGGACGCTCGCGACGCCTGTGCTCGTGATGGGCTTCTGCGCCGGCGCGATGTATCCGACGCTGATGGCGAAGGGCAACTCGCTGTTCCCGCACATCGCGGGTCTGACGAGCGCGATTCTCGGCTGCGCGCTGCTGCTGGTGTCGTCGGCGATGATGGGGTTGGCCGGCTTCGTGTCGGTGCAGGTGCTCACACCGCTCGCGCTGTTCTTCGTGGTCCTCGCGTTCGTCGTCGTCGTGATGGTGACGAAGCTGCTGCGCCATCTTGAGCAGGTACAGCCTGCGGCCGCGGCGACCGCAAGCGGCAAGGCTGCGTGAGCCGGCACATGAGCTCGACCGAACGCCAGACCTTCATCTGTACACACGCGGACCGATGAACGGCATGCGCGAGCGCGCCTCCGCATCCGCTTCCACGCGGATCGATCCGACCGTGTGGAAAGTCGCGGCGGTCGTGTCGATCGGCTCGTTCATGTCGCAGATGGACTCGACGCTGGTCAACGTGTCGCTGTCGGCGATCGGCCATACGCTCGATGCGTCGATCGCTACCGCGCAGTGGATCGTCAGCGGCTACCTGCTCGCGATGGCGTTGATGTTGCCGCTCAACGGCTGGCTGGTCGACCGCATCGGCGCGAAGCGGCTGTACCTGTTCTGCTTTTCGACGTTCACGATAGCGTCGATGCTGTGCGGCGCGGCGCAGACGATCGGCGGGCTGATCGGCGCGCGCATCTTGCAGGGCCTCGTTGCCGGTGTGCTCGTGCCGATGGCACAAATGATGATCGGACGCGTGGCCGGCAAGAACCTCGAGCGGGTGATGGGCTACACCGCGATACCGATTCTGCTCGGTCCGATTCTCGGCCCGGTGCTGGCCGGCCTCGTGCTCGCGCACGCGAGCTGGCCCTGGCTGTTCTTCGTCAATGTTCCGGTGGGCGCTTTCGGCGTCGCGATGGCGGTGTTGCTGCTGCCGCGCGATGCCGCCGGGTCGCAGAAGCGACCGTTCGATTTCACCGGCTTTGCGTTGATCTCCCCTGTGCTCGTCGCGCTTGTCTATGGACTTCAGGACGCGTCAGGAGCGGTGGGCCTGGCGTGTCTGCTCGCGGGCGTCGCGTTTCTCGCCGGCTTCGTGCTGTACGCGGCGCGCAAAGGCCATACCGCGCTGATCGACGTGCGCATGTTTGCGATACGTACGTTCTCGGTCGCCGCACTCGCGCAGTTCTTCGCGAACGGGATCATGTATGGACGGCAGCTCGCCGTGCCGCTTTTTCTGATCGCGGGCTGCGGTTTGTCGGCCGCGCACGCGGGCGGCCTGCTCGCGGCAACCGGCGTCGGCATGATGTGCTCGTTTCCGATGCTCGGATGGTTGACCGAGCGGCTCGGCTGCCGCGCGCTCGCGGCGGGCGGCGCACTGCTGGCGTTTCTGAGCACGCTCGTGTTTCTGTGGCTGAGCGTTGATTCGTTCTCCACCGGATGGGCCGCGGTCGGTCTGTTCTTTGCGGGCGTCGGTCAGGGGACGATCAGCGTGCCGTCGATCTCGGCCGCGTATTCGTCCATCGAGAGAGAAAGGCTCGCGGTTGCGAATACTGCGTTGAACATCGCGCAGAGAGTGGGCGGTCCGTTCGCGACGACGCTGCTTTCGATGGTGATAGCGTCGACGTTGCACGGTGTTTCGGGTGCACAGCCCGGCCGATTTCTGCCGACGTTCGTGGCGCTGGCCGGGCTGCATTTGTTGTGCTTCGCGGCGGCGATGTTTCTGCCGGATCGCGTGCAGCGGACGAAGAACGCCTGACCACGCATTCCCGCACCCGTGCTTCACAGTAGCCGCAAGCCGCCATCACACTCGATCACCGCCCCCGTCATAAACGTGTTCTCCAGCAGAAACTGCAGCGCGTGCGCGACATCGTCGGCCTGCCCGACGCGCCGCACCGGCAACGTTTCGCTTTGCTGCCGAAACAGCTCACTCTTCACGCTCGCGGGAAATCTGTCCCACCACGGCGTATCGATCACACCCGGCGACACCGCGTTCACGCGCAGCGGCGCAAGCTCGCGCGCCAGCGTGCCGATCATGCTTTCGAGCGCGCCGTTGATCGCACCCAGACCTGCCGTGCCCGGATTCGCGATGCGCGCCGAAATCGCGGTCAGAAATGTCACGCTGCCGTCGCGACGCAGCGTGGGTAGCGCGGTCTGCGCGGCTTCGAGCTGCGGCCAGAACTTGGCCTCGAAGCCACGCCGCAGCGCGGCCAGATCCAGTTCGGCAAACGGCCCCGCGCCTTCGCCGCCCGACAGCGTCATCACCAGATGATCGATCCGGCCGAGCCCGCCGAAGAAGTGTCCGAGCGCCGCGCGATCGGCGCAATCGAGCGCCTCGCTCGTCACCTGTCCACCGATGCCAATCAGCGCATCGTCCAGTTTGGCGCGGTCGCGCCCCACAGCGACGACGCTCGCGCCAGCCGCCACGAGCCGCTTCACCATCGCGAGCCCAATGCCCGACGAGCCACCTAGCACCACGACCTTCTGATTTTGCCAGTCCATGTCATTGCTCCTGAGTGTGAACGGAAGACCCCGTGGCAGTAGAATGCGCGGTGTGAGCCCATCACTCAAATCGTTTAATGTCATGGCCAACATCATTGAAAATGATTTTCGGCGCTTCGACCTGAACCTGCTGCTGACCTTCCGCGCGCTGCTGGAAGAGCGCAGCGTCACGCGTGCCGCGCAGCGGCTGTTTCTTGGGCAACCGGCCGTCAGCGGCGCGCTGAAGCGCTTGCGCGAGACGTTCGGCGACGAGTTGTTCGTGCGCACGCCGCAAGGCATGACGCCGACGCCGCGCGCGCTCGAACTCGCGCGGCAGATCGAGCCGTTCCTGCAATCGCTGCATCAGGCGCTCACGCAGCCGTCCGTCTTCGATCCGGCCCGCGCGCAGCGGGTGTTCCGCATCGGCCTCAGCGATTCGCTCGAACTGCTGCTGATGCCGGAGATCATTGCGCGCCTCGCCGACACCGCACCCGGCGTGAAGCTGATCGCGCGCTCCACAGATTCGACGCGCGCCGCCGCGATGCTCGACGATGGCGCGATCGAACTCGCGGTCGGCGTATTCCGCGAATGCGTGCCGTGGCAGCGACTCACGCCGCTGTTTTCATGGCGCTTCGTCAGCGTCTACAACCCCCGGCTCGTCAGGACGCGCCGCAAGCATCTGTCGATGGACGAGTTTCTGCGCCACCGCCATGTGCTGACTTCGTTCAGCGCCGAGCTGCGCGGCTTCATCGATGAACGACTCGAGATGCAGGGACTGAAGCGCGACGTCGTGTTTTCGAGCTCGAACTTCGCGACCAGTCCGTTCATCGTGCAACGCACGGCGGCGATCGCGACGGTGCCGGAGTTCATCGGCCGCGTCTGGCGCGATACGCTCGGTCTCGCGCTGAGTCCGCTGCCATTCGAAGTGCCGGGCTACGAGGTTTCGCTGATGTGGGCCGCGGCGCACGACCAGGACCCGGCGCTCGCGTGGTTGAAGCGCGAGTTCGCGGACGCGTTCGGCACGGCTGACAGTACTGCGCGTGCAGCGCCCTGACAGCGACGTGTGCTACGGTTCGGAAGCGTCACGGTTCGTTTCGCCGCTTCGCCGTCGCCCGTTCAAGCCAGGAGGAAATTCCGATGACTCACCACGTCGCAAAAGGCACCTTCATCGTCTCCCTTCAACCGATGCCGTTCGAAAACGCGGAGGCCGAATCGAAGCTCGGCCGCATGTCGATCGACAAGCAGATCTCCGGCGATCTCGCCGCGACCACCCAAGGGCAAATGCTGAGCGCGATGACGAACGTCAAAGGCTCGGCCGGCTACGTCGCGCTCGAACAGGTAACTGGCACGCTGGCGGGCAAGCAGGGCACGTTCGTGCTGCAGCATATCGGCGTGATGAATCGCGGCGCTGCGGCGCTGGCGGTGACGGTCGTGCCGGATTCAGGCACGGGCGAGCTGAGCGGCATTGAAGGCGAGTTCAAGATCGACATCGTCGACGGCGCGCATTCGTACGAGTTCGCTTATCGTCTGCCTGGCGACTAACATGCCGAACGCGTGCCGGCGGGATACGGCGCTCGACCCCGTACCCCGCTACCAGCCTTTCCAGTTCAAAACCTCAGCGCTCAATGCCCCGCGATCGTCACCGACGCCGTCAACGCATTCGGATCGCGCGAAGAAGCCCCCGCGATCATCTGATAGACGCCGCCGTTGAGCTTCCACACGTGGTTGGTCGCGTCCCACGTCGACAGCAGCTTCGGCGCAATCGATACGCTGACCTGCTGCGACTGCCCCGCCTGCAGCGCGACCTTTTGCCAGCCGACCAGACGCTTCGGCGGCTCGCCCAGACCGCTCGGCAACGCGGCATAAACTTCGGCGATTTCCGCGCCCGCGCGCGAGCCGGTATTCTTGACGGTAAAGGTCACGCTCACGTTGCCGCTCGCATCCACTTGCGCGTTGAGGCCCGAGTAGCTGTAGCTCGTATAGGACAGCCCATAACCGAACGGGAACAGCGGCGCGATCTGCTTGCCGTCATACCAGCGATAACCCATGAAGAGGCCTTCGCTGTAGGTAACGGTGGTATCGGTGGCCGAGATCGTCGGTTGCGGAAGATCCGCGTCCTGCATCGGGAAGGTGATCGGCAATTTGCCGGACGGGTTCACGGCGCCGAACAGCAGATCGGCAATCGCCTGGCCGCCCTGCACGCCCGGATACCACGCTTCGAGCACGCCGTGCACGTTGGATAGCCACGGCATCAGGACCGGGCTGCCGTTCTCGAGCACGACGATCACGCGCTTCGCTTGCGCCGCGACCGCGCTGATCAGCGCGTTCTGATCGTAGCTCTGGTTATAGGTGTCGGTCGTATTGCTCGGCAGGCTCAGGCTCGGCAAATCCGCGCCCTCGCTTTCCCATTGCGTCGCGAACACGATCGCCACGTCCGCCTTCGCGGCGGCGGTCGCCGCTTCCGCCGCGTTCGTGCCGTCGACGAAGGTCACGCTCGCGTTCGGCGCCTTCGCCTGGATTGCGGCCAGCGGTGCCGACTTGTACCACGTCGCGCAGGTACTCAACAGCGGCGACGGCGACACGCAACCGGAGACCGCGTTGCCCGCGGCCGCCGGCACCGCGCCCGAGCCGCCGCCCGACAGCACGCCCGCATCCGCGTGGCCGCCGATCACCACGATCGACGACAGCCCCGCCGCGTTCAGCGGCAGCACCGGTTGCGAATCGCCGCTCGCCACCGCGTTCTTCAGCAAGACCGACGATTGCTGCGCGACCTGCAACGCGAGCGCATTGCCCGCGGTTTGATCGACGCTTCCTCCGGTGGTTGGCGGCGAATCGAAGACGCCATAGCGAATCATCGTGCGAAGCTTGCGCTGAACCATGTCGTTGAGTCGGGACATCGGCACGCTGCCGGCGTTGACTGCGCCCGTCAGCGCGGTGTTGAAATACGACGTCAGCGTAAAGCCCGGAATCGACGCTCCGCCGCCGAGATCGCCAGGCTCTTCTTCATCGAGGCCAGCCAGCGCCGAGGCGACGGTACTATGCGTGGCGGTCCAGTCCGACTGCACCACGCCCTTGAAGCCCCACTCGTTCTTCAGCACGGTGGTCAGCAGATACGGGTTTTCGCACGCATACACGCCGTTCACCAGGTTGTACGAACACATCACGTTGCCGGGCGTTCCCTGCGTGACGCCGAGCTCGAACGCGAGCAGTTCGGTTTCGCGCATCGTACGTTCGTCGACGACCGAGTTGCTGGTCATGCGGTTCGTTTCCTGATCGTTCATTGCGTAGTGCTTGATCGTCGCGATGACGTTCTGCGCCTGCGTGCCGATCGTGCGCGCGGCGCTCAGCGTGCCGGTCAGTACCGGATCTTCGCCCATGTACTCGAAGGTGCGGCCATTGCGTGGTTCGCGCGCGAGATTGACGCCGCCGCCGAGACCTTCGCCATAACCGAGCACGCGCAGTTCGGTCGCGATACGCGCGCCGTATTCGTTCGCCAGCGTGGGGTCCCAGCTTGCCGCGAGCGCCACCGGCGCAGGCAGCGCCGTCGCGTTCGAGTTGACGACATTGACGCCGCCGGCCGAATCGGCCATTGCAAGGCCCGGAATGCCGAGCCGCGCGATGCCGGGAATGTAGCCGGCTCCGTTGACGCCGGCCGGATACGGACCGCCGAGTCCCGCGTTGGGGATACCCACGCCGTGCACGAGCTGAATCTTTTCGGCGGTCGTCATCTTCTGGACGAGCGCGGCGGCACGCGCATCGGCGCGCGCATCGGGATCGGACGGCAACGGCGGGTCACTGATGTTGCTGCCATTGCCGCAGGCGGCGAGTACCAGCGCGACACCGCAGGCGATGGCGCTTGCGGCAAAGGGTATCGTCAGCATCCTTCTCATCATCTCGCTCCGTGTTGTCGTTGTCGGTCATGTGATTTGCATTGCGTCACGTTGTATCGACGCGCTACCGGCACGTGACGCGTCCTGTTACGCTAAGCGCTCGTGGTAATGCGCCGAAAGAAATTCTAGGGATGCGCCCGAAACGCGCTTGACCGATAGGTGCAGCACTTGACCGATGAAGAGTCAGGAAAACCCGCAGACAGGTTTCGACCGGAGGAGGCAAAATGGATTTGCGTCAGAAGTCCGTTTCAGCGCGCATCTATCGAGGATTGCTCGACGCGGCGGAGCGTGAGGGCCTCGATCGCACCAAAGTGGCCCACGATATCGGCATCGACGAGGCCGACATCGCCGCGGCCGATGCGCGAGTGCCGGGCGACAAGCACGTCGCGATGCTCCAGCTTGCGGAAAGCTGCCTGATGCGCGGCGCGCCCGAGGGCGGCGTGCTCGATGGTCTGCTGTATTTCCCCGAGCTTGCGGGCGTGCTCTGCAATTGCCCGACGCTGCGCGATGCATTGCGCAATTACATCACGTACCGCGACCTGATCGGTAATGTCGACTGGCTCGTCATGCAGGAGCACGGCGACGAAGTCGCATTCGAATACGTGACGGAGGGCGAAGGGCGCAACGCATCGAGCGCGCTCGGCAACTTCGCGCTGATAGCGGGTGTGGCAAAGCTCTACGACGTGCGACTGCGCGTGCGCGACGCGGGTGTCACCGATGCGCGGCTCGGAGCGATCGCGGCGCTGAGCGGGACGTTGGGCGTGCGCGTTCAACTCGATCAGGCGTGCAATCGGATGGTGTTGCAGTCGTCCGCGCTGGATCGCGCGTTCGAGGTCTACAACGCGCCGCTCTCGAAGATTCACATGCATGCCGCGCATGGAATCTTGCAGCGGATTCGCGAGCAGGGCCGCTTTTCACCGACGGTCGAGCGATGTCTGCGTGACGTGCTGCGCGAGCAAGTGGATGCGATCGAGCCGAAGAGCCTGCAGACGATCGTCTGCGAGCGGCTGTCGCTGACGCGCTGGACGTTGCAACGCAAGCTCGCGGCGGAGTGCAAAACCTTCAGCGAGGTGCTGACGCAAACGCGCGTCGACGAAGCACGCACGCTGCTCGCACATACGCCGATGTCGATCAGCGAGATCAGCGAGCGGGTCGGCTTTGCATCGACGACCGCGTTTACGCGGTTTTTTACGCGAGCGTGTGGAGCGCCGCCCGCGCGGTATCGGGGACGGTGCCGGGCGTGATCGACCCATGATGAGCATCGATCGGGACATGACTCGACTGTTCGGCGTCATGGGGGCGATCGTTTCGCTAGTCGCGTTTCTGCCTTATGGACTTGCGATCTGGCGCGGCACCGTACGCCCTCATCTGTTCACGTGGCTGATCTGGTCGGTCGTCACGGCGATCGCGGCTGTCGGCCAGTTCGTCGCCGGTGCGGGTCCTTCGGCGTGGTGTACCGCGGCGATCGCGGCCACCTGCTTCTTTGTTCTCGTATCGAGCGTCTTTCGGGGTGAACGGCAGCGGACCGCTTTTGATTGGCTTTGCCTTGCCGCTGCCTTGTCGGCTATTCCGCTCTGGATACTCACCAATGATCCGACGTTGTCGATCTGTCTTGTGACGCTGATCGAACTCGTCGGCCTCGCGCCGACGGTTCGCAAGACTATTCGTGATCCGTGGAGTGAGAGTCTTTTGTACTTTGCGCTCTGTGTTTTTAAATACGCGCTCGCGATTCTTGCGCTGCCGAAATGGAGCGTGGCCGTGGCGTTTTATCCGGCCGTGAATATCGTGGCGGCAAGTGGAGTTTGTTTGCTGATGGTGGTGCTGCGTCGACGGGTGCGAACGTATTCCGAGGAAAGGGTTCGGTGAGGGGCTCCCGAAAGACAGTGCGACGATTCGCAGCGCGCGATCTGAATGTGCCTCCCTTTTGTCCGATATTCATCAGGTCGCCGCAAGTAGCATCGATTACACTGGTTTTCGCTATGCGACTTTCAGGCGTGGCTGACCCACGAAGTCACCATTGCGCGGACTTTCGTGCATCCCTTCCGCACGTATCCGCCGACACCGAGCGAAATACGACTGCTTGGTGAAAGCGTTTCGCCATTCACCACTTTGGCCCGCCCCTGGTCCCTCACACGACGGCGACCAGGTATCGCCGCGGCCATTTCACATCGACTATTTTCGCTTGATTGAATCAGGCGCCTGATCCGGCAGCCGATAGACCCCTTGCACGGCGCGATTTCACGCGCCTGATTCGCTGACAAGGAGATGAAGATGAAGACCCGCCAATTGAGCATTTGGTCGGCTGTAGCCGTTGCACTTCTGTCGCTGAGTGGCACCGCGCAGGCCGGTGGTGATGACGGCGACCGTGGCCGTGGCGGTGGCGGCGGTCTTTGCTCGAACGCAACGCTAAAAGGACCCTTTGGGTTCATCGGTCACGGCGTGATCCTTGGGTTGCTGGATTCGAGCAACGTGCTGCATCCGTTCGCCACCCAGTCGATCCTCGATGACGTCGCCCTCGTGACATTCGACGGCAACGGCAAATTTACCCGCACCGATTTCGGGAGCATCAACGGCGTGCCGAAAGGTGGGCAGACAACGTTCAATCCGCACCAGAAAGGTACTTATAAGGTGAACTCCGATTGCACCGGCACGATGTCGGTCGTCTATATCCCCGGAGGACCCGTGCCAGCCGGCGTCGAGACCGATCTGAACATCGTAGTCACTTCGGACGGGACGCAGGTCGAATCCGTCGTTTATCGGGCGAGCATCCCGTCGGCCGCGTCGGCCCCCGACGGCTACAGCTGCCCGATGGATTGCGTGCAAGGTGTACAGGAGGCGTTTGAAGGGAAGAAGGTTCTGGTCTACGGCTTCCGGTAGTCGGGTACTGACGTATAGGATGAATTCACGCTGAACCATTTCGTCTGTTCACTGGGCTCCTTTGGTCAACAAACCTGGAAGGTTATTTCGATGACTGCCCCCACATATTCAGCCTGCGTGACCCAACCCGCTGGGACCTACATGGACTGCCAGACGACTCCACACTGAGAGCGGCGGCAATCCGTCTGCCCCGCCTCTGAGAACGCCCGCGCAACTGGCGGGCGTTCTCGGCAGACAGCCTAAAGCACAAGTAAGCCAGTCTTTTCGTACGAGAAAAAGACGCTCGCAGCGGGGCGGGCGTTAAAGACAGGCGGCGCCCTGAGAAAGGTTAAATGCCGTCTTTTCCGGGCACAACGAATGGACTGCCGGTCAGAACTGCGCGGTCAACTGGAAACCCAAAGTGACCCGAGCAGTGGGAAAGCCCGAAGGTTTGTAGATCGGTGTACCCGCGAACAAGTCATAAGCGAGCGCGCCAGCCTTCGCCGATGCGCTACCGCGAAGGCCGATCACCGCGCCCGCCAGTTGCGTCCCGACGAGAAAAGCCGCGCTCGGCCCGAACACATGCCCGTAGTCGATGCCCGCATAGAGTGATTGGTCCGTTGATCCGATAGGTAGCTGCAGTTCATTGCGCTAGAAAAACCCGCGCTCGGCTGCCAGCATCGTTTCGCCGTCGAAGCCGCGCACCGTGTAGCGGCTTCCAATGGTCAGGTCATCAATGTAGTTAAGCGTGTTATTGGTGAACTGCCCGTGAACGGTTGTCACGTAGCGCAGCAGCTGGGTCGCAATGGCAAATGGGACGGACAGGTTCGCATCGAGTACGGCCATGTGAAAGCGGTAGGTCGGACCGCTCGCGTAAAAGTAAGGTGTCGCCCCGAGGCCGCCGACGCCCTGACGATAAGCCGAGCGTGCCGTCGAACTGCGACGCGCCAAAGTAATGCCGGTCGGTCAGCCCGGCTTCGACGAACGTGTTGTTGCGTCGCTGCTGCGGGATATCCGTGTCCTCAATAAAGCTTTCGCCGAAGCGCTTCGTCAGGCCGAACTGCGTGCCGAGCACGTCATTCCGACTGCGCATGAGGACACGCTGTAGTTTGAAATCAACTGTCTGCGAATTGCCGCTGGATACGAAAGTTGTGTTCGCGCCTGCTATCTGCTGATAGTAGGTGTTCGTGTAGCCCGACAGCGTCCCTGTCCAGTAGCCCCAGGGGATCGAGTAGGAGCCGTTCCATCCATGCGAGCCAAGCCGCCTGTCACCGAATTCGAGGTCCTGGCTAACGCCACGTTGAAGATATCGTTCAGGCCGAGCGGGATGTCGATGCCAAGGCTCAGGTTGCCTTGCAGCCTGCCCGTCGCGCGTGTGCCCGAATTGTCCACCGAGGCGACCGCAGTCCACGGCTTCGTGCGCTTTACCGTAACGACAACAACGCTTTCCCCGGGTACGTCAGCTGGCTCGATTTTCATGTCCACGTCCTGACTGCTGACGCGCTTCATCTGTTCAAGTCCCTGTTCCAGATCGCGCAGTTCAGCATGTCACCATCGCGCGCCGGGAAAGCGGATTTCCATGTGCCGCGCATGGACGGATCGGCAAAGCGGATCGCGCGCACCACGCCCGGCACCAGTGCAAACTTCAGCATGCCGCTGGACAGGTCCTGTTCGGGTGACAGCACGCGCGTGGTGATATAGCCGCGACCGAGGATAATCTGCTGCAATCCTTTGGAGAGTGTGTCGAGTCCCGCCTTGCCGACGCATTGGCCCGTGTAATGGTCGAGCCATTCGCGCGCGAAGGCGAAGCGTCTGCCGTTCCCGAACACGGTCGCCCAGGAGCGCGTGCAGGCCCGACAGCCCGAACTGGCGAAGGCACGCTAGGGCTGAATGGGCTTCTGCGTAGCGCTTATGTACTGCTTGATTTCTGACGTTCCAAAGGCGATCAGGTTAAGCATCGCAACGCCGAGGCGCCTCGCAAACTCACTCGTCCAGCTCGAGTTTCAGCACATATCCCGAAAACATAGCCTTCCGATGATCTGCTAGGTTTACGCCGTCACACGGATAGAGACCATCGTATGCCCTGGAACACGCTAGAAATTCCGCTGGAGTGCAGCTGGCAGTGCACGCTGCATGCGGCCAGCCAGTATCACAGCATGGAGCGAGAACGGCGCAGCAGCCTGTTTTGGGATCGAGATAGCAGCCGCTCGCGAGGCTGGTCGTCGTTCATGAGGGATGACAGGCGGGACGAAGAAGAAGACGCGCGCAGGCAGCTTGAACAGGACCGGAAAGACTTCGACCGGTATTTCCGGTCACGCTGGGATCTGCGAACGATCACGGGCGGTCAGGCTCTACGCGAAATCCAGACCTATGTCAGGGATGCGCTGGGTCTCGCGCACTGGAACCTGCCGACCGACAACGCGAGTATCGAGCGCGTTCTCAGGCAGGCGGTGAAAGATGGGCGGCTCGTCCCGGTGGTCCACCGTGACCGGCGTTCCGCGCTGGGGCATGTGTACAGCCCCACCCCTGCACCGCTGCGCTGGCCGTCATCAGGGGGTGGAGGTGGAACCTACTGGAGCCGCTCACCCAATCTGTTCCCGCCCGGCATCACCTCATTCAACGGCGAGCCGGTCCTGTCAGGCCCGTACGATCCGACCACGTGGGAATCGCGACTGGTCGCCGCGCGCGCTGCGATGGGCGGCAGTAGCAGCGGCGGCGCCCTGCTTGGGGTAGTCGAGGCCGTGGCCGGTGCACTTGTCGGCGGCAACGCGGACATGGGCGAAGGTGACGGTGTGGCCGAGGGGTTCGCTGAATCGGCCGAGGGTACATCGACGCCGTTCAGCGGTGCGCATCCGTTCGAGTACGGCGACGACGCTGTGTCCGGTGATTCCTTCGATCTTGCGGGCAACCTGACGCCTAACAAGGGCGCGGCCGGCAGCTGGTACACGAACCCCGGCAGCGGCCAAATGCGGATGTACGGGCAAGACGGTTTTCCAGTCGTTGATTTTGATTTCGACCACGACCACGGGCAAGGCATCCCACATGCCCACAATTGGGAGGACGCGGGCGGCCCCTTTCCCATTCGCGGGCCGGGGGTGCGGGTTTCGCCGCTACCCTAAAAACTGCCCCAGCCGACCATCCTGCAAGCGATCACACCCTTTCCTACCTTTGCCACTCATGAAAACCAGACATAGCTATCACGACGCCGAGCTGGTCGGCTGCGCATACTCGCGCACGGATTCCTCTCTGCTGCTCAGTTTCGAATGCGCAGACGGCGCTGTGCCGAAACTATTGTTCTCCGGAGTCTCGGCCGTACGTATCAACGATTTCTGCCAGCAGAATGTAGTGTCGCGCCTGCTCATTTCGCCGTCGCATGCGTTCGCGCCCGATGAGATTCGCGCCTATGTAAATTGGGCAAACAGCCAGCACGACTATCGCGCAGCGATGACGGACGAGAAGGCGCAGACAATCGATGCAGCCATTGCTGCAAAAAAGTCCGTCCTGTTCGTACTGGAGCCGTCCGTCGGTGCGGAAGTCGTCGCGGTGTGCCACGGGATTCAGGAGATTGGTTGACCTCCCTCGCGTCGCGAGAGGGCGGCGCTGCTTCGAACCGGGGAAATCCCGCTTCTAAAGATCAAGCGCGCCGCCGGCCGGGTCCGAAACCGCTTCGATGCCGTCACACATTGACCGATACGAAGGAGTAGCCAATGTCTCTGCTGAAAAGCCGCATTACCGCGACCGACAGGAAGCTCGACGAACTGAAGCAGGCCCGCAAGGTCGCTGACAAAGCGCGCCGCCAGGCGCACAAGCAGACGAAGGCCGACCGCGAGCGCAAGGTGCTGCTCGTCGGCGAGGCCGTTCTCAGGCGTGTGGATCGCGGCGAGTGGGATGAGGCGCTCGCCAATCCGATCGTGCGCGCCACAATTGATCAACGCTGCGACGCCGCGCGGCCGAAACATCACGCAGCATGACGAGCAACGAATGCAGACCTAACCGGCAGCCCATGGCCGCATGGCGCGCCTATGTCCTTGCCGCCACCTTTTTATCGTTGATCGCTATCGGCGCGTCTACGGCTTCCGGTAGTCGGGTACTGACGTATCAGATGAATTCGCGGTTGCCGCCGGCTTTTCAACCGGCGGCGCGCTCGCTTCATCGGTGCTTCGCTCAATGCCCCGGCCGTTCGCCCACTGCGACCGGCGCATGCTTCGTCTGTCGGCTCAACATCAGCGTCACGACCGCCGACACCGCCAACGTCGCCCCGACCACGTAAAGCCCCGCCGTATAGCCGCCCGTTACTTGCTTGAGCCAGCCGATCGCAAACGGCCCGACGAAGCCGCCGAGATTGCCGATCGAGTTGATCATGGCAATGCCCGCCGCCGCCCCGGCACCCGACAGGAACATGCTCGGCATCGCCCACAGCGGCGCCTTCGCGGCACTGATTCCGACGTTCACGACCACGAGCGCAAGCACGATCATCAACGCAGTAGTCGCATTACCGGCGAACACGAAGCCGACGCACGCAAGCGCGCACGGAATCACGACATGCCACGTACGTTCGTCGGTGCGATCCGAGTGCTTCGCCCATAGCACCATCGCGATCACCGCGAGCACGCTCGGCACACCGGCCAGCAGCCCGGTTTCGAATGTGCCGAAACCGTATTGGCGGATGATCAGCGGCGCCCACAAGCCGAGCGTATAAAGTCCCGCCGAGGTGCCGAAATAGATCAGCGCGAGCGCGAGCACGCGCGGATCGCGCAACGCGCTGAGCGCGCCGGCCGTGTGGCCCGCGTGCGCGTGCCGGGCGTCGGCTTCGAGCTTCAGCTTCGCGATCAGCCAGTCGCGTTCTTCGGGCTGCAACCATTCGGCTTGCGCGGGTTTGTCGGTCAGATACTTGAGCACGAAGAAGCCGAGGATGATCGCGGGCAAGGCTTCCAGTATGTATAGCAATTGCCAGTCGGCAAGTCCGGCAATGGGTGGCAGCTTCATGATCGCGCCGGAAATCGGCGAGCCGATCGCAGTCGAGATCGGCGCGGCGGCCATGAACCATGCCGCCGCGACCGCACGCTGCCGCGCCGGAAACCACAGGCTCAGGTACAGGATGATGCCGGGAAAGAAGCCCGCTTCCGCGACGCCGAGAATGAAGCGCAGCGCGTAGAAACTGGTCGGCCCGACGACGAACGCCGACGCGAGCGACACGAGCCCCCACGACACCATCACGCGAGCAATCCAGAGCCGCGCGCCGACCTTGTGCAGAATCAGGTTCGACGGCACTTCGAACAGAAAATAGCCGATGAAAAAGAGCCCGCCGCCGAGACCGAACGCGGTCGGCGAAAGACCAATCGCCTTGTTCATCGACAACGCGGCAAAACCCACATTCACGCGATCGAGAAAGCTCACGAAGTACAACAGCATGACGAACGGGATGATCCGCAGCATCAGCTTGCGGGACACCCGGCTTTCGAGTTCCGAAGTCATTGTCTCCTCCTGCGGCGCGCGGCTGTTGACCGCGCGCGAGCCTCGCGCCGGCCGACGTTGGGCCGAGCTAATCGAGTCAAGGTTGTGTGCCGGCCACGTCGTGGCCGGGGCGTAGACCGCGCGCCTGAGTTGCGCGCGGTTCCGCTCAGTCCGGTTCAGTTCGCGCGAAGCCGGCGCTCAAGCCGCGTTCGCCGCGGGCGTCGCCGCCTGCTCGATGAACTCGCACACGGCCGCCGTCACCTGCGCGGTCGTGGCCGTGCCGCCGAGGTCGCGCGTGTGCAGCGCTTTGTTCGCGGTCACCGCTTCGACGGCCTGCATCACGCGCCAAGCCGCGTCGAATTCGCCGAGGTTTTCGAGCAGCATCACGACCGACCAGAACGTGCCGACCGGATTCGCGAGCCCCTTGCCCATGATGTCGAACGCGGAGCCGTGGATCGGCTCGAACATCGACGGATAGCGGCGCTCCGGATCGATGTTGCCGGTCGGCGCGATGCCGAGGCTGCCGGCGAGCGCGGCCGCGAGGTCGCTGAGAATATCGGCGTGCAGATTGGTGGCGACGATCGTGTCGAGCGTCGCGGGACGATTCACCATGCGCGCGGTCGCCGCGTCGACGAGTTCCTTGTCCCACGTGACGTCCGGAAACTCCTTCGAGATTTCGAGCGCGATCTCGTCCCACATCACCATCGCGTGACGCTGCGCGTTGCTCTTCGTGATCACGGTCAACAGCTTGCGCGGACGCGACTGCGCGAGGCGGAACGCGAAGCGCATGATGCGCTCGACGCCGGCGCGCGTCAGAATCGACACGTCGGTCGCGGCTTCGATCGGATGGCCCTGATGCACGCGGCCGCCGACGCCCGAATATTCACCCTCCGAATTTTCGCGGACGATCACCCAGTTCAGATCCTCGGGCTTGCAGTACTTCAGCGGTGCGTCGATGCCGGGCAGGATGCGCGTCGGGCGCACGTTCGCGTATTGGTCGAAGCCCTGGCAGATCTTCAGTCGCAGACCCCACAGCGTGATGTGATCGGGAATGTCCTTGTCGCCCGCCGAGCCGAACAGGATCGCATCTTTGTTGCGGATCGCGTCGAGCCCGTTGGCCGGCATCATCACGCCGTGCTGGCGGTAGTGGTCGCCGCCCCAGTCGAAGTTCTCGAACTCGAACATGAAGGCGCGCGTGGTCTTCGCGAGCGCCTCGAGCACCTGCGCGCCGGCCGGCACGACCTCCTTGCCGATGCCGTCGCCGGGGATGGTTGCGATGCGATAGGTCTTCATGTCTCCGTCCTGTGCTTGATGAATGGCGTGTGTGGACTCTAGCGCGATCCCACGGGTAAAAACCGGTGCTAAACTCAAAGCATCTTTAACTTGCATTCACAAATGCGAAGGCGCGGAAAAGACGATGCGCGACACCGTCCAGCCAGCCGATCTGGGCTTTTTCTCGACGCTTGCCGCGAGCGGCAGCCTCAGCGCGGCCGCGCGCGAACTGGGGCTGACCGCGGCAGCCGTCAGCAAGCGCCTCACCCAGATGGAGCAGCGCGCGGGCGTCGCGCTCGTGAACCGCACGACGCGCCGCATGATGCTGACGCCCGAAGGCGAGCTATACCTCGACCGCGCGCGGCGGATTCTCGACGAGATCGACGAACTGGCCGAACTGCTCGGCTCGGCGAAGAAGACACCGAAGGGTTTGCTGCGCGTGAACGCGACGCTCGGCTTCGGGCGCAGCCATATCGGGCCGGCGATCTCGCGCTTCGTCGCGCGGTATCCGCAGGTGTCGGTTCAACTACAGTTGTCGGTCACGCCCCCGCCGCTTACCGACGACAGCTTCGACGTCTGCATTCGCTTCGGCGAGCCGCCCGATACGCGCGTGGTCGCGCGCCGGCTTGCGCCGAACCGGCGTCTGCTGTGCGCGGCGCCGTCGTATCTCGCGGCGCACGGCATGCCGCTCACGGCGCACGATCTGACGCGCCACAACTGCATCGGCATTCGTCAGGGCGACGAAGCGTATGGCGTGTGGCGGCTGACCTCGGGACGCGGCGCCGCGCGCAAGACCGAGGCGGTGCGGATCAAGGGCACGCTGACCACCAACGACGGCGAGATCGCCGTCAAATGGGCGCTCGAAGGACACGGCATCCTGATGCGCGCGGAATGGGACATCCGGCAGTATCTGGCGGAGGGTTCGCTCGTCCAGTTGCTGCCCGATCACGACACACCGAATGCGGATATCTTCGCGGTGTATTCGCCGCGGCATCAGATGTCGAATCGTATTCGCGCGTTTGTCGAGTTCATTGCGCGGGAGTTGGGGGGTGAGGTGGGGGCGGGGGCGTAGTGCTGCACAGCGATTGTGCGCACCCGTGATGTCATCAAAGAGCGAGCAGCACATCGGCCCAATTTTGCCTCGCTTTCCGAGTCGTCTGATTGAGCATGGTTCCGTCTTCGCCGGAGCTGACGGTGTCACGAACGTTACCTCGAGTCACCTGTCTTCTCGCTTCCGTCGTCACCCCGGAGTGAACGCCTTTTCGATCACGGGCGTAGAGATGACCGCACAACACGAACAGGTTCGCCTCTCTTTTGCCAGGGTCAAGCAGGAGTACATCGTTCAAAATGCCAGAGGCGGCAGCAACGGCGTAGTTACTGGAATCTTCGACATCAGGGCCAACCGACCTGTGTCCCAATGACAGTGTCAGCCAGATCTTTTCAAGGCACATCACTGACTATCGAATAAAACCCCCTGATATCGTAAAGTTGAGGAAATAGAGACCGCCTCCCTCCCATTAGTCACCAAGGCCGGACCTGACCAAACCGGGTAACGATGCCGAGACCAGACCCCGCGCTGTACCGCAGCTCGACAACCCCGATGACGCGGCGGCGCAGGCGTCTTCTGATCGTCGGCGCGATCGTGCTCATCGCCGCATTCGGCTGGATGCTCGCGCTCGTGCTCGAGCCCGCGTTCCAGCGCACGATCGTCATCACCTCGGGGGCGGACGGTGGCATCTATCGCGGCTTTGCCGATCGCTACGCGCCGCTGCTCAAGCGTGAAGGCATCAAGCTCGACATCCGTAGCTCGTCGGGCTCGGTCGAAAACTACCAGCGGCTCGCGGACCCGGACAGCGCCTATCAGGTCGGCTTCATCCAGTCGGGCACGACCAGTCCGAAGGACACCGACAATCTGCAAACCATCGCCGCCGTGTCGTACGAACCGATCTGGGTGTTCTATCGCGGCGATGCGACGATCGACCGGCTGTCGCAACTGCGCGGCAAGCGCATTTCGATGGGCGTGCCAGGCAGCGGGTTGCTCAACGTCTCGCAGATGCTGCTCGGCTATAGCGGCGTCACGAGTCAGAACTCGACGCTGCTGCAGATGGACGCGAACGCCGCATACCAGGGGCTCGAAAGCGGTCAGGTCGACGCGGCGTTCTTCATTGGCCGGCCCGACGCCGACATGCAGCACACGCTGCTCACCAGCAACCTGAATCTGATGAGCTTCGCGCAGGCCGATGCACTGGCGCAAAAATTCCCGTCGCTGTCGAAGATCACCTTACCGCGTGCCTCGACGAGCGTCGCCGACGATCTGCCGCGCAGCGACATCACGCTGCTCGCGGCGACGGCGCTGCTCGTATCGAAGGACACGCTGCATCCGGCGCTCGTCTATCTGCTGCTCGACGCGGCGCGCACGGTGCACGGCGGCGAGGACTACTTCACGCCGCTCGGCACGTTCCCCAATCTGAACACCGAAGAATTCCCGATCTCCGACGAAAGCGTGCGGTACTTCAAATCGGGCCGGCCGTTTCTGTATCGCTACCTGCCGTTCTGGCTCGCGAGTCTGATCGAACGTCGGCTGCTGATTCTGGTGCCGTTCCTCGCGCTGCTGATCGGCCTCGCGCAGGCGCTGCCGCGCATGCTCGAAACGCGTATGAAGAAACGCCTGTTCGTGTGGTACCGCGCGATCAAGGCGCTCGAGGACGAAGTGTGGAAGAACGCCGAGCCGTCTCGCGCGCAAATCGCGCAATGGAGTGAGGAGATTGAAAGCATCGACGCGAACGCTAGCCAGATCCGAATTCCGTACCGCTACTTTCAGGATGTTTACGCGCTGAAGCAGGCGATCGGCGTCGTGCGCGACCGGATCGCGCATGTCGCGCAGAAAGTGCAGAGGTAGAGACGGCGGTCGCTTAGCCCTGTGCGTTTCGCGGGTATTCACCACCGCGCGACCCGTTGTTTTTCCGCACGGTCTCACCGCATGGTCGCTTGCCGCAGCGCAAGAAAAAAATCTCTGTGAAATCAGTCGAACGATAGGTCGATTCAATTGGCGCGCTCGCGATTCGCATCCTGTAATGGACTCCTACCCCGCGTACCGTCCATCCAGCCTGCCGTCCTACCCGGAGAGACCATGTCCCAGCCTGAGCCGAATGTAGACGAAGTGGTCCGAAGCATCGCCGAGGAAACCGACACGCCGGCAGAAACGGTGTCGCGCATGTACGCCGATACGCTCGCCGAATTCCGGAACGAGGCGCGCGTGTTCGACTACGTGCCGCTGTTCGCCGCGAAGAAGGTCCGCAACGAGTTGCGTCACAAGCAACATCGCCGGCACTGACTCGCGGCATGCGGTGATGCATCGGCTCACCGCACTGTCGCACGCGTCGTGGCTCCAGATTTTGCGAGCACGGTGGAGCTAACAATCGCGTCGCAAATTTTTTATGCTGGCGGTTCCACAGCTTTCCAAAGGAACCGTCCAGATGTCCGCCCCGCTGCAGATTCGCGCCGTCACCCGTGACGATTTCGATGCATGGCTCCCGCTATGGGACGCCTACAACGCGTTTTATGGCCGCTCGGGCGAGACCGCGTTGCCGCGCGAGATCACGCAAATCACGTGGAATCGCTTTTTCGACGGCTACGAGCCGATGCATGCATTCGTCGCGGAACGCGCCGGGCAGTTGCAGGGCATCGTGCATTTTCTCTATCACCGTCATACGACGATGGCGGGGCCGATCTGCTATCTGCAGGACCTATACACGCTCGATAGCGAGCGCGGCAAGGGTGTCGGCCGTGCGCTGATCGAGGCCGTCTATGCGCGCGCAAAAGCCGACGGTGCGCAACGCGTCTACTGGCAGACGCACGAGACGAATCACACCGCGATGCAGCTCTATGACAAGGTCGCGGATAAGTCCGGCTTCGTGGTATATCGCAAAGCGCTCTAACGCACAGCGCTTCATCGGAGAGGCCTATCAACGGCGAAAGGCGCAGCACCGTCATGCGACGCAAAAACGTCATCCGATCGACGCACGGCACTGGCTACTATTGGCCGTCGACGCCACGCATCACAGCTGGCGCGCGAAGCGTCGGCTGCCGTAAAGCCGCGAGGCCTGCCGGCCTCGGCGGAACCCGTAACCGGTGTCGCGCGCGCCGCTTCGAGCGGCGCCGATGCGACCGTCACGTCTCCTTCGGAACTCACCGATGACCGACCACGATCCTCACCTGCCGCCGAAACTGGACAACCCCGATTCAATCGATAACACCAACGACGCCCCCGACGATCCCGAACGCCGGCGCGTCCTAACCGGTCTCGCGGCGGTCGGCCTCGGCCTTGCGCTGACCGGCTGCAAAACAGGCGAGGGACTCGCGGGCAACGGGCCGCCGCGCAGCGCCGCCGACTTGCGGCTCGACGCTGCGCTGCACGATCAGGTGAAGAACATCGTGGTGATCTACGCGGAGAATCGCAGCTTCGCGAACCTGTACGGCAACTACCCGGGCGTCCAGCATCCGCTCGACGCGGTCACCGCCGAGCAATACCTCCAGCTCGACCGCGATGGCAAGACGCCGCTGCCGCGGCTGCCGGCGATCTGGGGCGGGCTCGTGCCGCAGGCGCAGGAAGTGGACGGCAAGCGCTACATGATCGGCGAAAACGATCTCGATCATCTGCACAACCGGCCGTTCCGCATCGTCGATGCGCACGGCGCGCCGCTGCCGACCGGCGTGATCACGCGCGACCTCATCCATCGCTTCTATCAGAACCAGATGCAGATCAACGCGGGGCGCAACAACCAGTTCGCCGCGTGGGGCGATTCGGGCGGCCTTGTGATGGGGCACTACCGCAATTCCGCCGACACGCTGCGTCTGTGGAATCTCGCGCAGCAGTACACCCTGTGCGACAACTTCTTCATGGCCGCCTTCGGCGGCTCGTGGCTGAACCATATCTTCCTGATCTCGGCGCAGGCGCCCTACTATCCGGACATCCACACCAGTCCGGCGCAGAAGATGGTGTCGGTCGTGGAAGGCGACGATCCGACCGGCACCCGTTTGAAGCTCGCGCCCAATTCGCCTGCGTCGGCGCTCGACGGTCCGCCGAAGTTCGTCAATGACGGCGCTTTCACCGCCGACGGCTACGCAGTCAACACGATGGCGCCGCCGTATCAGCCGAGCAGCGTGCGTCCGGCCGAAGGCGGCGACCCGGCTTTCGCGGATCCGTCGAACCCGCGGGTGATGCCGCCGCAGAATTACGCGACGATCGGCGACCGGCTGACCGGCAAGGGCATCGACTGGGCGTGGTACAGCGGCGCGTGGCAATTCGCGCTCGATCATCGCGATACCGGGTCGATGCCCGACTTCCAGTACCACCATCAGCCGTTTAACTACTTCGCCAATTACGCGCCGGGCACCGCCGCGCGCCGCCGCTATCTGCGCGACGGCGGCATGGGCAACGACGCGTCGACCAATCGCCTGATTGCCGACATCGACGCGGGACGTTTGCCGACCGTGACGTTCTATAAACCGCAGGGCGACCTGAATATGCACGCGGGCTATGCGGACGTCGCCTCGGGCGACCGTCACATCGCGACGCTGATCGAGCACATCCAGCGCGGCCCGCAATGGGAGAACACAGTCGTGATCGTCACCGTCGACGAGAACGGCGGTTGGTGGGACCACGTCGCGCCGCCGATCGGCGATCGCTGGGGGCCGGGTTCGCGCGTTCCCGCGCTCGTGATCTCGCCGCTGGCGAAGAAGGGTTATGTCGATCACACGGTGTACGACACGAATTCGATTCTGCGTTTCATTAGCCGTGTGCATGGACTCGCGCCGCTCGATGGCGTGGTCGCCCGCGACAACGCTTTCGCAAGCAACGGACTCGCGCCGCTCGGCGATCTGACCGCTTCGCTCGATCTCGCTTGAGCGCCTCCCGGCTGCGTTGATTTGCCGCGGCTCGCGGTCTGCATGTGGTCGTTACTGCATGCATATCGCGTACCCCGCGGCGCGGGAGCATGCCACCGTACCCCGCCACACTTTTTGGCGACTTGATTTTCCATTCGCATGTCATGCCTTTGTCTTGCATAAAGCGCCGCGCCGCCTAGACTGGTAAAGCGCTTCGCAATTTATGAACGGAACTGATATGCGACTGACCATCCTGATTAACGGTTCCGATCCCACCGTAAGCCATGATTACGCTGTGCTCTGGCTCGATACCGATGAACATCGGTGGTCGAGAGAAGCGCATCAAGGGATCGACTTGCCCCCATGGGGCGAACTGCGCGACGAAAACGGCGTGACCACGCTGTGCGCACCGAGCGCCGACGCGCCGCTCTGTACGTTGCGCGGTCTGCACGTCGATCGCAAGGAGCGAGTGAGCGCCGCGCAAGGGGCCGCTGCATGGACCGCGCTGCGAACACGCAAGGCGACTAGCGGCTTCTGGCGTTTGCAGGCGGTGGATCGTCAAAAAGTGCGCGCTGAAAACAGCGTGTTCGGTAATTAAGTTCTGGCGCGATTCGTCGCGCTTCTCTTTTCCGGTCGAAACTTCCGGCTCATTGCGCGAGCCCTGTTCGGACGCGTAAATCTGTTCGTGCGCAATCGAACATAACGTGCCGCGATAGCGCACGCCTTAAGACCTTCTTAAGATTGCGTGCGTAGATTCGGAAGTCCACGCATTCGGGTCGCTGCAAAGCGGCCCATTTTTTTGTCCGGCGCACGCCGCCTCTGCCGTTTCAAATTCCCTTCCTTCGATTCGCATTTCGCAGCCGCTCGATGCGGGCCACGACGCTATACTTGCGTCCCCGTTCATCGAACCACCAACACATGAAGAAGTGGCTTGCCTGTCTGTTACTCGCCGTCGCCGCTCATGCGAGCGCGGCGCCTTCCTGCGCCGGATTCACGCCGAATGCGCAATGGCCCGTCCTCACCAATCAGAAGATGGCGCCAAAAACGCGCCTGCTTTGTTATAGCGATTTCGCGGTGCTGCATTCGGGTATCACGCACGGTCCGCTGTGGTCTGCCGAGCATCTGACGCGTGAGCACATCGAAGAAGCGAAGGACATGGTGCGCACCAACAAGTTCTTCGAAGACGCGCGTCTTCCCGAAGGCGAAGGCGCGACACTCGCCGACTACAAACGCAGCGGCTTCGATCGCGGTCATATGAGTCCGGCGGGTAATCGGTGGAACGACGAGGCGATGGCGCAATCGTTCTCGCTCGCGAACATCGTGCCGCAAAATCGTCAGAACAACCAACGATTGTGGGCACGCATCGAAACAGCCGTGCGCAAGTTCGCACTCGCCTACGACGACACGTACGTCGTCACCGGACCGCTGTTCACCGGCCAGCAATTGCAGACGATCGGACCGACGCGCGTGTTCGTGCCCACCCAGTTGTACAAGGTCGTCTACGTGCCGTCGCGTCAACTGGCTTTCGCAGTCGTGGTTGATAATGTAGCGACCAACCGCTACGACATCCGCACGATTCACGAACTCGAAGCGATGTCGGGCATCCGCTTTCCGGGCATTCCGGACAACCTCAAGGACCAGCGGCCAGGAGGACTGAAAGGTGTTTAAGCCCTATTCGAACGATGACGACGTACTCAACATTCAAGGCGATGCGCTCACGCTCAGCAATGGCACGACGCGTGTCGTGCTGAACGGCACGCTCGAATTGACGCGCGATCAACGCGGACTGAAGGCGGCGCTCGCGCTGAAGGAAGCGCTCGATGCGATCGTCGCGAGCCTGCAGGCGCAGAAGGATTTACCGGCAAAGGTGCAGGACGAGCCGGATGCTAAAGCGGGTACCGTGCAGAACCCGTTTCAATAACGGATTCGGCGGCGTTGCATTTGCGCAACCTCGCAGATCGCAAGTTTTACTCATGTCGGTCACGCAAACCTTTGCGTGACCGACAGTTTTCTAATCTCGCGCCAATAGAGCGGATCGCCTCCTCTCTGTCACATAATGTACATAGAGAAACCTTAGCGTGCGAGGTTTCCTCATACATCGACTGGCGTCGCCATGCATGCTGCGTTCTCGAGATTTCGCCGTTCTTCCGCACAGGGTAATCCGCGCACTGCCGGAGACTTGTGCCAGGAAGTTCCATCCGTAGACGTTGAAGATCCCAACTCCGTGGTCATGGAGATCTTCTCGGCGCGCCGCGACATGCAGAGTCTCGCTGTCATCGATGACCAGCGTCCCATCGGCCTGATCAACCGCGATATCTTCATGTCGCAAATGAGCAAGCCGTTCCATCGAGAGCTTTACGACAAGAAGAGTTGCATCGCGTTCATGGACAAGGAACCGCTCATCGTCGACGCCGACGTGAGCATCGAAGCGCTGACGTTCAGGACCGTCGAGGCCGGAGAAAAAGCGCTGGTCGATGGTTTCATCGTGACGCGTGACGGACTCTTCTCGGGTCTCGGCAGTGGTCTGCAGCTTATCAGTGCGGTCGCGGAAATGCAGGCGGAGAAGAACCGCCAGATCATGCAGAGTATCGAGTACGCCAGCGTGATACAGCGCGCCATGTTGCGTGCTTCCAGCGAGACCCTGTCGATGAAGCTGCGCGACGCGGCGATGGTCTGGGAACCTCGCGACGTCGTCGGCGGCGACTTCTATCATTTCGCGGCCTTTCCGAACGGCTGGTTTGGCGCTGTTGCCGATTGCACCGGACATGGCGTGCCGGGCGCCTTCATGACCTTGCTTGCTTCGGCGTCACTGTCGAAGGCGCTCGAACAGATCGGTCCGCGCGACCCCGCCGCGCTACTGGCGGCCGTCAATCGAAACGTCAAGGGCTTGCTTGGGCAAGTGAACAGTGCCGACGAAGGAACCCAATCCAACGACGGTCTGGATACCGCATTCTTCTGGTTCGACGCCACGGAGAGCATGCTGCATTTTGCCGGCGCGAGGATCGCTCTGCACATCCTGTCGCCCGATGCCGCGGAGTTCGAAACGATCGGCGCCGACCGCATGGGTGTCGGTTATGTGGACAGTCGCGCCGACTATGCGTGGACCTTGCGCTCGAATCCGGTCACGGCGGGTAGCCTGCTGTTCATCTATACCGACGGCCTCGCCGATCAGATCGGCGGCCCGCGCAACATTTCTTTCGGCCGGCGCCGTGCGCTCGACCTGATACTCGAAAACCGCGCCGAAACCCCGGCGACGATTTGCGAGCGCGTCCGGCTCGCGCTCGCGGAGTGGCAAGGCAAGCAACCGCGCCGTGATGACGTCACGCTTTTCTGTGCCCGCATTTAACGAATTCCCAGAATGTCCCAACTACTAGAACAAGACAGCGCCTTTTTCGAACTCGCGCAGCGGCGCAACGTGCTCTTCTATCACAAGGGCTACTTCTCCCATAACATCGTCGCGTCGATGGGCGAAGTCGTGAAACTGCAGCTCGAAGTCGCCGGCGTCAGCGGTCCTACTCGCCGCAAACTCTTCTCGTCCTTTATCGAACTGGCACAGAACATCGTTCATTACTCGTCGAACGCGCTGGAGCCCGGTGGCGAACGGGCAGGCGAGATACGCGAGGGCGCGGTCTGCATCTCCAGGCACAGCGAACATCACGTAATGTTGTGCGTCAATCCCATCGCGACCGCCGAAGTCGAGGACCTGCGAAGCAGGTTGGAGCCTCTGCGCAACATGTCACTCGAAGAAATCAAGCAAGCGTACAAGGTTTCATTGCGCACCGATGCTCCGAAAGACAGCAAGGGCGCCGGGCTCGGTTTCCTGACGATGGCGCGCGATGCGAGCGCGCCGCTTGAATTCGCTTTTCATCCGCGTGCCGACGAACCGGGCACCACGCTGTTTTGCCTCATGGCCATCATCTGAGCAGGAAGGCACACGAACAATGGAAAACCTACACATCCCCGCGACGACGACGTCGCCCGAAGTCGATTTTCGCTTCGACCAACACGCGTTGTCGATCAGGGGAGAGTCCTACCCCGAAAACGCAGCCGCCTTTTACGCGCCGATCATCGAGCAGATGCGCAAATACCTCGCCGCGAACGCCGGGGCCGAGATCACTATCGACGTCGCGCTGACGTACTTCAATAGCTCGAGTACGAAAATGCTGTTCAGCATCTTCGACGCGCTCGATCAGGCGGCGGAATCGGGAACCCGCGTGTCGATGAACTGGTATCGCGACGAGGAAGACGAGACCATTGCCGAATTCGGCGAAGAACTGAAAGCCGATTTCCGCGCGATCGAGTTCACCGATCGTCCCATTGCGCAGCAGGGAAAGTAAAGTGCGTTCGACCTCTTCCCTTGACGTGTCCTCGGGCGGCGCACCCGATCTGTTCCAGAACGAGAGCACCGCGCTGGCAAAGGCTCGGGCCATGCATTCGATCATCGATGCGGACCCCGCGCAGTATCGCCAGTCGTTGGGCGAACTCATCGAGCACTTCCAGCGCCTGATGCGCGAGACACGGCGCCTGATCGGCCACAGCGACCGGGCTGAACGCGAGATGCAGGTGCTGGCCCAGCAGTTGGCGTATCGCGCATCGCACGACGCGTTGACGGGCGTACTTAACCGCAGTGCCGTGATCGAACGGACCACCAAGATCTTGCGCATCAGTAGCGCGGTGATGATCATCCTCGACATCGACGAATTCAAGCGGATCAACGACGAGTACGGCCACCCGACCGGAGACGCGGTCATTTCGGGGGTCGTCGATTGTCTGCGCAGAATCGTCGGGGAACAAGGCTTCATCGGCCGAGTGGGCGGTGAGGAGTTCACCGTGCTGCTGCCCGGTCATGAACCGGCCAGCGGTGCCATTCTTGCCGAGCGCATGCGAGAAGCCATCAGTGACTCGCTGGTCGTTCCATCCGTCGAGCGCCGCATCACGGCCAGCTTTGGCGTCAGCATCAACGAAGTTGGAACCTGTTTCGACACCGCATATGGCCTCGCCGATGCGGCTCTGTACCGCGCCAAGCGAAGCGGGCGCAACCGCGTGGAATTTGCCGATCGATAGGTGGATAAGCAGACCCATAGCGCGCCGTTACAGGCAGATCCGGAGCGCCCTAAGGCAAGTCATGCAGCCACCTAAACATTCACTATCCGGGCGGGTCGGTGTTCGCCCGCGCCGGGTTGACGGAAAGGGAAGGGCCTTGGGACAGGAAGCAACGCGCAAAGCCGGTACTGTCATAGCCGTACTTGCCATTCTCGCTGTCATTGCGACGAGTACCTTCCTCGCAATCCGCCAGAGCAGCGAGCAGGACAGTTCGCTTCGGACGATCCAGGCTTCCGGGCGGCTGCGCCACGACCTCGACCAGGTTCAGCAAGTCATGCTCGATGAGCATGCGACGCTCTACACCTCGATCGCAACGGTGCCGCTCTACAAACGCGCCGCTTATAGCTTTCCGATGCTGGAACTGCTCGCGTTGACGCGCGACGCGCGCGAGAGCTGCAGCGAGAATCACGAATGCATATCGAGGCTGTCGGATCTGGACGACATGATCGGCAGACTTAGCGAGCTGAGCTTTGGTCTTGCGCGCAAGATCGCGGAACAACCCGGCAGTGTGGCAGTGGGCGACCCCAGACTCGAACAAATCGACGCCTATTTCTATAGCGTTCTCGAGCGGGTCGTCGACGTACGACTCGCGGCCGACGCCAAGGTCGCTTTAGTCGTCAGCCAATCCTCGTTGGATGGGAAGTGGTTTACGCGCATGCTGTTGAGCTGCGGCGTCGCTTCGGCCTTGTTGCTGCTTTCGCTGATTCACTGGAACGGGCGCATCGGAGCGCATCTTCGTCGTTCGCTCACAAGACTCGAGCATCAAGCCAGATACGACGCACTGACCGATCTGCCGAATCGGGTGCTGCTCGGCGAACATCTTTCAGAGTCGCTCGTACGCGCGGCAGCGACAGGTCAGAACGTTTCCGTCCTGTTCCTCGATCTCGATCGTTTCAAGGACGTCAACGATTCGCTCGGACACCGCATTGGCGATTTGTTGCTACAGGCCGTGGCGCGAAGGCTTCAGCGTCTGCTGCGCGCGACGGATTTCGTCGCGCGTTACGGGGGCGATGAATTCGTCATCGTCGCGGAACGGGCCGACGCGAAGCAACTCACCGAAATGCTGGACACGCTGATTCACGAGATGAGCGAGCCGTATCGCATCGGCGAGCACGAGCTTTATCTCGAAGCAAGCATCGGCGTCAGTACTTTTCCACAAGACGGCGCCCAGCCGGAACTGCTCACGCGAAATGCCGATGCCGCGTTGTACGTGGCGAAATCGCGCGGGAGAAACGGCTATCAATTCTACGAACCGGAACTGAGCCGGGCGGCCGCCGAGAAGTTACGGCTCACGACGCGACTGCGGCGCGCCGCGAAAGCCAATGAGTTGTATCTGGCGTATCAGCCGCAAATCGACATGAAAAGCGGATGCATCGTCGGTGCCGAGGCACTTTTGCGGTGGCACGACGACGAACTCGGTGAAGTCTCGCCGGCCGTCTTCATCCCGCTTGCCGAAGAAACCGGTCTGATCCAGAGCATCGGCACGTGGGTATTGCGGCAAGCGTGTCTGCAGGCGAGCGCATGGGTACGCTCGGGGCTTCCGCCCGTGCGCATATCGGTCAATGTTTCGCCACTTCAACTCGAACGCGCGGACCTTCCAGGCGTAGTGCACTCGGCACTCGACGATGCCCATTGGCCCGCCGAACTGCTGGAGCTCGAAGTCACCGAGGGCACGTTGATGCGCAACGCTGAAGAAGCGCAACGGGCTTTTGCCGAACTGCGCGAACTCGGTGTGTCCATCGCTATCGACGACTTCGGCACGGGTTATTCGAGCCTCAGCTATCTGAAACGCTTTAGCGTCGACCGCATCAAGATCGATCGCGCCTTCGTTTGCGAAATCGGCAGAGACAAGGAACTCGAAGCTCTGTCGCTTGCCATCATCGCGATTGCTGAAACGCTGAGCTTCGATGTCGTCGCTGAAGGGGTCGAGCTCGAGGTCCAGCGCGAGTTTCTGGTCCGTCACGGATGCACGGTGGCCCAGGGGTTCCTGTTTAGCCCAGCGGTCTCGCCGGAAGCTTTAGCGCAATTGCTCGGCAAGACCGCGGTCGCGTCTTCATTGAGCCTGGCGCCTTTGCGGGGATTCGCATTGTGAGTCGCAATGTATCCGCGCTGACGCACTACTTACGTTTTGTCACCAGCGCAGCGTCAACTCCTGTATTCCGCCCTACGTTAAACCGGCAGCGCTGAAATGATTCAGCCGCGACAAACGAATCCACCGATTCAATCAGGAGTCACATCATGAAGACGCTTTTCGCCGCTGTTGCTTCCGCACTGCTCGTGTCGAGCGCATTTGCTCAAACGGCCGCACCGTCTGCCGCACAACCCGCGCAAACCACGCAGCTGCCGACCGCCGGCCAGGCGAATCTGAAGGCGAGCACCGCGGTACAAGCCGGCGCGACGGACGACAGCGCGACCGCAACGAAAGCGCCCGCCGAAGGCGCTACGCAAAAGCACGTGAAAAAGACTTCCACCCATACGAAGAAGGTCCACAAATCCACGGGCAAACACACCGTGGAAACGAGCGCCGCGAAGACTAAAACGCAAAGTGCGAAGGAGGCCAGCACTGCCCCGGCGAAAGCCGACGGCGCACAAGCCGACACGACCAAAACGCAATAACGCGTGATCGGTTTCGGGGCTGACCGGCCATGCAGGTGCTGTTCAAATAGAAGTTGATCGAAGCCGGACTGTGCCGTTCAGGGAGGGCGAGTCTTACGACTCGCCTTTTTTTCTATGCGGCGTGTCATTCCCCGTCGTATCTTTTTGCCGACAGACGCGCGAATTTTTGCACCGTCTTTACTCGCGGACGACTACTCTCGAATTGTTCCAATTCACCGTCGCGTCGCACGAACGCCGCATCACATGGCTCTTACCCAATCGCTCGACAAGCTATCGCCGCAACCTGCCAGCAAGCGGGTTCAACACAGCACCGTCATTCCGTTTCCGTCGGCGCGCGCGCTTCTACTCGTGACGCTGACGCACGCTCACTTGCGCGCACTGCTTCATTCGCCGCTCGGCGTCTACGTAGTCAACACGGAAACCGTGCGCGAAGAAGACCGCGTGCAACTCGACATCGCGCGCGAAGATCTCCACTTCACGTTGCACATGCTGCTCACCACGTTGCCCGCCGCGACGATCGGTCCATTGAAACGTCGCGTCAGCCACCCGAGCGCGCGTTAAATGCGCTCGACGAGAGACTGTTCACGCAGCATGTCGGCATCGACGATTTCGATCTCCGCATAGCGCAGCTTCAACGCGCCCTGCGTCTCGAAGTGCTTGAGCACCTGATTGATCGTCTGCCGCGACAACGCGAGCATCATCGCCAGGTCTTCCTGCGGGACCTTCAGCACGCAGCGCAATGCGCCGGGTTCGCCATAGCCGCCCGCCATCAGCAACAGGCGCCGCGCGACACGCGGTGCGGCCGGCAATAGCGCGGCTTCCTCGATCGCCTCGAACGCAGCGCGTGGTTTCGCGCCGCGTTCGAGCAGCCCGGCAAGCTCCTTCGATGAAAAACGCGCTGTCATGGACGGTATCCGTGGACGATCGTTGCTGATTGTCGGCTACCCGATGGTTTGAAAATCCGCTGCCCTCGATTATGCTGACTTTGACACAGGAGCGGCCCTGATGAGAACGCTGACGCAGCAACTGACGCAATACGCGGCCTACCATCGCGACCGGCGCAATATCGCCACGCACTTCGTCGGCATTCCGATGATCGTGCTCGCGCTCGCGGTGTTGCTGAGCCGCCCGTCGTTTGGCGCCGGGATGTTCCCGGTCACGTTGTCGCCCGCGTGGTTGCTGTTCGTGGCGGCGACCGTCTACTACCTCGCGCTCGACGTGCCGCTCGGCGTGCTGATGGCCTGCGTCTCGGCGCTCTGCGTCGCGTTCGGCAAGTGGATCGCCGTGCAAACGACGCTCGCGTGGCTCGCGACCGGCATTGGGCTGTTCGTGGTCGGCTGGGTGTTCCAGTTTGTAGGCCACGTGGCCTACGAACATCGCAAGCCGGCATTCGTCGACGACGTGATCGGCCTGTTGATCGGCCCGCTATTCGTGCTCGCCGAAGCGCTGTTCGGTGTCGGCTGGCGTCCCGAGCTGCGCGACGCGATCGAGGCACAGGTAGGCCCGACGCGCATCGCTGAGCGAGCGCCGTAGTTCAGTTCGACGCGAACCGAACGAAGCGCACGCTGTGCAGCGCCGTCAGCGCGACGGCGATCCAGATCGGGACATAGGTCGCGAGTTGCGCGACGCTCAGCGTTTCGCGCAGCAGCGTGATCGACACGAACACGAGCAGCACCGGCTCGACGTAGCCGAGGATGCCGAACAACGCGACCGGCAGCAGTCGGCTCGCCTTCAGATACGAAGCGAGCGCGAGCGTGCTCAACGCACCGAGGCCCGGCAATAGCAGACACCACATTTCGGCGCGTCCGGCGATTGCTTGCAGCGAGCCGCCGCGGAGAATGCACACGGCGGCCACCGGCAGCAGCAATGCCATTTCGACGGTGAACATCGCAAGCGAATCCTGATTGATCTGACGACGCAGCACGAAATAAGGCGGATAACCGAGCGCGACGACGAGCGTCGGCCACGAGAACGCGCCCGTCACCCACAGCTCGTGGGCGACGCCAGCCGCCGCGCACGCGACCGCGAGCCACTGCAACGCGTCGAGCCGCTCGCGATAGTGGAAGCGCCCGACCAGCACCATCACGAGCGGCAGCAGGAAATAGCCGAGCGACACTTCGAGCATGCGCCCATGCAGCGGCGCCCACAGAAACAGCCATAGCTGCGCGCCCAGCAAGCCCGCGGCCACGATCATCGCGGCACCGAGCTTCGGCTGCGTCATCATTTGGACAACCAGCGCGCGCAGAATCGGCAGGCGCTTGCGCAGCGCGACGAGCAGCAGCGCGCCAGGCACGGTCCACACGATGCGCCACGCGAAGATGTCGAGGCCCGACAGCGGTTTCAGCAGCGTCGCGTAAGCGGACAGCAATGCGAACATCGCCGACGCGCCGACCGACAATGCGATCCCGCGCCTGAAGTCGTTGTGATTCATTGCGCGGTCGGGGATCGGTGTGACGCGTGGGCTTGCGGCGCGCGACGCAGGCTCGCGGCGTTCGTTGTAGTCATGAATATGATGTCTCGTGAGCAGGCGGCCACGCGGGCAAAGCGGCAGACGCTGCGTTGTTGTTCTGAAGCGGCGGTGCAAAACCGTAGGAAAACGGGCATTCTAGACGGGTTATTCGCCGACGGGATTGCGCTTTTTCGTCAGTCGGCTGCAATTAGTCGTGCGCGTCGCGCGTCGATGCACTAGAACATAACTTCGTGCGCCGCGGCCGGCGAAGCCATTTCCGGTTCGTCCTCGCCTCGCGCGAATCTTGCTACCCAAGATTTGCACGCTGTGGCCGCACCACTCGCGACAACGACGTCTACAGCGGCACGCAACGAGCAGCACCCACGAGCCGGGTCGGCGAATGCAGCCTCGAGCGCAGTCTGTCAGGCCGCCACGAATCACCGCCCGCGCATCTCGCCCACGGCATGCCTCAACTGCGTTTCATCGCGCATGCCACCGCCCGGCAGCAATCCCGCTCATCGAATGTGACTACTGGAGCCAGCATGACCCAGCCAGCCCTATCGCTCAGCAACTCGCCTTCCGAACTGCGTCGCGCCTTCGCCGCCGACGTGTACGCCGGCCTCACCCATACGCCGCAAAAAGAGCTGCCGTCGAAGTATCTGTACGACGAGGTCGGTTCCGCACTTTTTGAAGTGATTACCGTATTACCCGAATATGGCGTCACGCGCGCCGAAGAACGTCTGCTCGCGAAGCACGCGGCCGATATCGTCGAGCATTTGCCGCATGACGTAACGGTCGCCGAACTCGGCAGCGGCAGCGGCCGTAAAACGAGGCGCATTCTCGAGGCGCTGTGTAAAAAACGCCCTACTTCCTACTGCCCGATTGAAATTTCGCGCAGCGCGTTGCAGTTGTGCCGGCGCGAACTCGGTGACATCGAGCGGATTTCGATCGTCGGTTATGAGCGCGACTATCTGGCCGGTCTCGCCGAAGTGAGCCGGCAGCGCGCGCCCGGCGACCGCTTGCTCGTGCTGTTTCTCGGCAGCACGATCGGCAACTTCGGCAGGCTCGCGGCGACGCGCTTTCTGCGCGAGATCCGCAACATGCTCGCGCCCGGCGACGCGCTGCTGCTCGGCACCGATCTGATCAAACCCACGCCGGTGCTGGTCGCAGCCTACGACGACGCGATCGGCGTAACCGCGTCATTCAATCTGAACCTGCTCGCGCGGATCAACCGCGAACTCGACGGCGACTTTCCGCTCGATGAATTCGAGCACGTGGCGCGCTTCAATCCGGACGCGCGCAGCATCGAGATGCATCTGCGCGCGAAGCGCGATATCACCGCTCACGTGCGCGCCGCAAAGCTGACGGTGTCGCTGAAGGAAGGCGAGACGATCTGGACCGAAAGCAGCCACAAGTATCGCGCGGAAGAATTGCCCGCGATCGTCGATGGCGCCGGCTTCGTGTGCAGCCATCAATGGATCGAGGATGAGTGGGGATTCGCGGAGAGTTTATTGGTGGCCCGGTAGGCGCTGACCACGCGGCAAATAACGACCGATAAAGGCATAAACGAAAAAGCGGCGCGCCCTCCTCTGGTCGGCGCGCCGCTTTTTTAACTCGCGCGGCTCGAGCTCAATGCTGCTCGAAGCGGTCGTAACGCCTGTCCGTGGGGCGCTCCTCGCCTCTCACTTCGGTCACGCGCGCCGCCGGCGGTCCGTGACGCAGCCACGACAACATCCGGTCGATCTGATTGGCCGGTCCCTGCAACATCGCCTCGACCGAACCGTCGTCGCGATTCGCGACCCATCCCTTGATGCCGAGCGCGTGCGCCTGGCGCACCGTCGCAAGCCGAAAGCCAACGCCCTGCACGGTGCCGCGCACCCGCGCGTAGTACGTTTCGATCCGCTCATCCAGATCCGGGGCCATGCCGCTACCTCCTTTTAATGCCTGACAGTCTTTCAAGCCGGCATTCTAGTCGCGTCGCGGCGAGCGTGCTGGAGAACGCCCATCCTTTGCGCGCGCCACGTACAATCCGTCGACCGTCACGCAGGAAATGGAAACAGAATGACCGAACAGCATCGCGATCTCGTGCTCGTGACCGGCGCGTCCGGCTTCGTCGGCTCGTCGGTGGCGCGCATCGCGCAGAGCAAGGGCTTTCGCGTACGAGTGCTGGTGCGCGCAACGAGTCCGCGCAAGAACGTCGAATCGCTCGACGCGGAAATCGTCGTCGGCGACATGCGCGACGAAGCATCGATGCGCAACGCGCTGCGCGGCGTGCGCTATCTGCTGCACGTGGCCGCCGATTATCGGCTGTGGGCGCCGGACCCCGGCGAGATCGAGCGCGCGAATCTCGAAGGCACCGAGGCGACGATGCGCGCGGCGTTGAAGGAAGGTGTGGAACGCATCGTGTATACGAGCAGCGTCGCCACGCTGAAGGTGACGAGCTCCGGCCAGTCCGCCGACGAAACCTCGCCGCTTCGGGCCGACCAGGCGATCGGCGTCTACAAGCGCAGCAAGGTGCTCGCCGAGCGCGCGGTCGAGCGCATGATCGCCGAGGACGGTCTGCCCGCGGTGATCGTCAATCCATCGACGCCGATCGGCCCGCGCGACGTGAAACCGACGCCCACCGGACGCATCATTCTGGAGGCGGCGCTCGGCAAGATTCCCGCATTCGTCGATACGGGGCTGAACCTCGTGCACGTCGACGACGTCGCCGCCGGTCATTTCCTTGCGCTCGAACGCGGCAAGATCGGCGAGCGCTATATTCTGGGCGGCGAAAATCTGCCCTTGCAGCAGATGCTCGCCGATATCGCGGCGTTGACAGGCCGCAAGGCACCAACACTGAGCCTGCCGCGCTGGCCGTTGTATCCGCTCGCGATGGGCGCGGAAGCGGTCGCCAAATTCACGAAGCGCGAACCTTTCGTCACCGTCGACGGACTGAAGATGTCGAAGAACAAGATGTATTTCGCGTCGGCGAAGGCGGAACGCGAGCTGGGGTATCGGGCGCGGCCTTATCGCGAGGGGCTCGCCGATGCGCTCGAATGGTTCCGGCAGGCGGGGTATCTGAAGCGGTGATCAAGGGATAAGTGAAGGGCTGAACAGCGGCCGTAAGCATTTTGTTACAAGTCCCGCGCCGGCGACGGGTCCAAGCCCGCGCGCAGCAGGTAAAATCGCGGGTCCTACCTGAGAAACCTCGCATGAATCTTCACGAACAGCTCGGCGCGCTGGAAATGGGCGTCGACCAGCTCATTCAGGCTGTCGTGGCCACGCAGGCCGAGAACACTCCCGAGACAAGCGCTGACGCTGCGGCATCGCCCGCAGCGGTGGAGCATGCCGCGCACGAAGCAGCGGCGCAAGCGGCAGCGGAACAGCACGCGAGCACCGAAGCAAACGCAGAAGCAAACGCAGAAACGAACGCCGAAGCGATCGATAAGCCGGCCGCCCCGCAATTCCAGCCGACGCTCGAAATCAACCGCCCCGCGCGCGACGAAATCACGATGACGATCGGCAACCAGACCGTCGCGCTACGCCCGGACCAGATCAGCCGGCTGATCGAGGAACTGTCGAACGCACGGGCGTCGATGACGCCGGAGCAGCCGCAAGGCATCCCGCCGGGCTGGCAATTCGTCTCGACGAAGAATCCGATGATGGCCGTGCAGAAGCAGTCGAACGGCGACCGCTTGCTGGTGATGCGCCACACCGGCCACGGCTGGGTGCCGTTCACGTTCTCGCCGGACATCGTGATCCAGATGTACATGATGCTGACGAACGCGTGATGAAACGCGCTACGTAGAAAAAGCGGCCTGGAGCCGCTTTTTTTACGTCTGCCTTCTGCATCCGACGAGCGCTTCGGCCATCGCCAGACATCAGCGCTCCTGCACTGGTGCCTGCACGCGCGCCTTCCACTGCCCACCCTTGCCACGCCAGTAGCGCACCGCCGATGCGAACGTTGCGCCGACATAGAACAGCGCCACGAGCGGCAGAAACGGCGCCCACAGCGGTGAGCGCCGGTAGTAGACGAGCATCGGCGCATACGCGCAGCACATCGCCGCCCACGCGATCCAGGCCGGCCAGCCGAGCGGCCCGAGGATCAACGCCGCGACCGGCGGCAACAGATAGATGATCGCCATGCCGACGAGCGTGCCCGCGAGCAGTAGCGGCGAGTAGCGCAGCTGCGTGAACGCGGTGCGCGCGATCATGTTCCAGATGTCGCGCCAGCTGTCGTAGGGACGCAGCGAGACGCTCTTCGCCGCCACATCGAGCCGGATCGGATGACGTCCGGTGCCACGATGCTTGACGCGCGCGGCAAGACTGCAATCGTCGATCAGCTCGGCGCGAATCGATTCGATGCCGCCCGCTTCCTCCAGCGCCGCGCGGCGCACCAGCATGCAGCCGCCCGCCGCGGCCGCGGTGCGGTTGCGTGGATTGTTGACCCACGCGAACGGATACAGCTTCGCGAAGAAGAACACGAAGGCCGGAATCAGCGCCTTTTCCCAGAGCGAATCGCAGCGCAGCCGGACCATCAGCGAGACGAGGTCGCGCTTTTCGGCATCCGCGCGCGCGACGAGCTGCGTCAACGCCTCGGCGGGATGGCCGATGTCGGCATCGGTCAGCAACAGGAATTCGGCCGGCAGATCGAGCGTGCGCACCGCCTCGACGCCCTGCGACTGCGCCCACACCTTGCCGGACCAGCCCGCGGGCAACGGCTTCGCGCTCAGCACGGTGAGGCGTTCCGGACATTGCAGCCGCAGCGCTGCGGCACGCGCGGCGTCGGCGGTGCCGTCGGTGCTGTGATCGTCGACGACGATCACGTGGAACGCGCCTGCATAGTCCTGCGTGAGCAGCGACGTGACCGCCTCGGCGATCACGTCGACTTCATTGCGCGCCGGTACGACGGCCGCGACGGCCGGCCATGCGTCGCGTGCCGCGATGGCCAGCGGCGCGGCTGGGCGCGCGCGCCAGAAGCCGCCACGCGCGAATAGCAGCACGCACCAGATCAGCAGGGAAACACACGAAAGAATGAACAGGACCGCCGCCATTAAGCATTACCCTCGATTGAGCGCGCCGCCATGCCGACGCGTCTGGATAGTCGCATTTTCAGGGTGCGCGCCGCCACCACGCACCAGTCGAACAGATTGAGGACCGGGCGCGCGCGGAACACATCGTAATCCGCGCGCTCGATGCGCTCGAGAAACCGAAAGCCTGCATGCACCGCGCCGCACAGCTCGATGCCGAGCCGCCCCGGCATGCGCAGCGCGAGCGGTGCGCCGCGGACCAGCGTGGCGCGCACGAACGCGATTTCATACGCCATCAGCGCGCGCCACGCATCGTCGACGACACCATCGGCAATCTGCGCCTCGGTCACGCCGAAGCGGCGCAAATCGGCTTGCGGCAGGTACATGTGCTGTCGTTGCCAGTCGGCGGCGACGTCGAGCCAGAAGCTGATCAGCTGCGACGCCGTGCAGATCGCGTCGGCGTCGGCAAGATTGTGCGGCGTCGCCGCGCCAACCAGATGCAGCAGCAGATGCCCGACCGGATGCGCCGAGCGGCGGCAATAGTCGACGAGCGCGGCGCGATCCGCATAGCGATTGGTATCGATGTCCTGCGCGCAGCCCTCGAGCAGATCGTAGAACGGTTCGAGCGGCAGCTCGTATTGCGCGATCACGCCAGCGAGCTTGCCGAACAACAGCGCATGCACGGGCGCGGTGCGCCGTTGCGCGATCGCTTCGAGCCCGGCGCGGAAATCGGCCAGCCGGGCATGCCGCTCGGCGGCGCTCCACTGGCCTTCGGCGGAGATATCGGCCGCAGTGCGCACGACCTGATAGATAATACCGACAGGCGCGCGTAGGGCCTTAGGCAGCAACACGCTCGCGATCGGAAAGTTTTCGTGCTGATCGACGTCCATCCAGCGAGCCTCGAAACTATTCTGTAATGCAGCGCGATGTCCGCGCCGCGGCAAGGATCGGTAGTTTAAGGGTTCCGCCGTGACGGTGCAGTGTGCGGTCATGGTCGGGCGCGTTACGAGGCAATCCCGCGCTGGCTCCTTACATCTTCGTAACGCTCGCCGCCCCGGTCGTCCGCGCGGCCCAGCGGCTGCGGCAAGCGGCCAACACACGGGCCACAGCAAAAAGCAAAGTGGCCCCGATAGCGTTAGAATGCGCGTTTGGTTTTGCTGTACCGGCCGGTCGCCGGGGCTCAAGACGTCAACTAATCAAGATGGGCGCGGCGATAAAGTCGGTTTCACGACTTCTTCGAAACCCGCGTTAGTCGGAGTTCGCCAACTTATGCGAGTCATCCTTGCTCAGCCGCGCGGCTTTTGTGCGGGCGTTGTCCGCGCAATCGAAATCGTCGATCGTGCGTTACAGCAACACGGCGCACCGGTGTATGTCCGCCACGAGATTGTCCATAACCGTCACGTGGTCGACAATCTGCGCCAGAAGGGCGCGCGTTTCGTCGAGGAACTCGATGAAGTGCCGCAAGGTGCCGTCGCGATATTCAGCGCGCATGGTGTTGCGCAAACCGTCGAACGTGATGCCGAAGCGCGCGGCCTCGACGTGCTCGACGCGACCTGCCCGCTCGTGACCAAGGTGCACGTACAGGGTCGTCAGTACGTGGCCGCCGGCCGCACGCTGATCCTGATCGGCCACGCCGGCCATCCCGAAGTGGAAGGCACGATCGGCCAGATTCCCGGCCGGGTGTTGCTCGTGCAGAGCGAGGCAGAAGTCGCGAAACTCGAGTTGCCGGTCGATGCGCCGCTCGCCTACGTGACGCAAACCACGTTGTCGGTCGATGACACGCGCGGCATCATCGACGCGCTGCTACGCCGCTTTACCGACATGGTCGGTCCCGACACGCGCGACATCTGCTATGCAACGCAGAACCGCCAGGCGGCGGTGCGCGAGTTGAGCAAAGAGGTCGACGTGCTGCTGGTGGTAGGCGCGACCAACAGCTCGAACTCGAACCGGCTACGCGAAATCGGCAGCGAGAGCGGCGTGGCGAGCTACCTCGTCGCCGACGGCTCCGAAGTGAAGCCCGAATGGTTCGCCAACGTGCACACGGTCGGCATCACGGCCGGCGCGTCGGCGCCCGAAGAAATGGTCGAAAACGTAATCGATGCGCTACGCGCATGGGGGCCCGTCGATGTCACGACGATGGCGGGCCGTGAAGAAAAAGTCGAATTCAAGTTGCCATCGAAGCTGATGCAACCACTCGCTGCACGCGAAGTTTAAGGAGGACGCCTTGTCTATTCCGCTGCTACAGAAAGTCCGCGTCGGCGCATACATCATGCGCCAGCATCTCTCCGGCAACAAACGCTATCCGCTCGCCCTGATGCTGGAGCCGCTGTTTCGCTGCAATCTCGCCTGCAATGGCTGCGGCAAGATCGACTATCCGGATCCGATTCTGAACCAGCGTCTGTCGCTGGAAGAATGCCTGCAGGCCGTCGACGAATGCGGTGCGCCGGTCGTGTCGATCGCGGGTGGCGAGCCGCTGCTGCACAAGGAAATGCCGCAGATCGTCAAGGGCATCATGGCGCGCAAGAAGTTCGTGTACCTGTGCACGAACGCGCTGCTGATGGAAAAGAAGATGGACGACTACGAGCCAAATCCGTACTTCGTGTGGTCGGTTCATCTTGACGGCGACAAGGAAGCGCACGATCACTCGGTGTCGCAGGAAGGCGTGTACGAGAAGGCCGTGGCCGCGATCCGCGAAGCGAAGCGCCGCGGCTTCCGCGTGAACATCAACTGCACGCTGTTCAACGACGCGCAGCCGGAACGCGTGGCGAAGTTCTTCGACACGTTGGGCCCGATGGGCGTCGACGGCATCACGGTATCGCCGGGTTATGCGTATGAGCGGGCGCCGGATCAGCAGCACTTCCTGAACCGCGACAAGACCAAGCAACTGTTCCGCGAAATCTTCAAGCGCGGCAACAACGGCAAGAACTGGTCGTTCAGCCAGTCGGCGATGTTCCTCGACTTCCTCGCGGGCAACCAGACCTACGAATGCACGCCGTGGGGCAACCCGGCGCGTACCGTGTTCGGCTGGCAAAAACCGTGCTATCTGGTCGGCGAAGGCTACGTGAAGACCTTCAAGGAACTGATGGAAACCACGGACTGGGACAAGTACGGCACCGGCAACTACGAGAAGTGCGCGGACTGCATGGTCCATTGCGGTTTCGAAGCGACAGCCGTGATGGACACGGTTGCGCATCCGCTGAAGGCGCTGAAGGTCAGCATGCGCGGCCCGAAAACCACGGGCGCGTTCGCGCAGGACATTCCGCTCGACAAGCAGCGTCCCGCCGAGTACGTGTTCTCGCGTCACGTCGAGATCAAGCTCGAAGAAATCACGCGCGCCGGCAAGGGCAAGAAGGTGGAGACCGCGACGGCCGCGCACTGAGGCGTTCGACAGGAGAGCGGCCGCGCGCCGCCTCTGTATTGCGCATGATCGTTAAGCGCAAGCAGCTCGAAAAAAGAGCGCGGTGGCCAATCAAGGCCACCGCGCTTTTCTTTTACCGATTAAAACCTCCGTCGACCGACCCGCTTACGCGCCGCGCGCATTATGCGCAGTCAGGAATTTGATCAGCCCGTCGATGCCGCCTTTGGCGATCTGGTCGGCGAACTGCGTCTGATACACCTGGATCAGCCACGCGCCCATCATGTTGATGTCGTAGATCTTCCAGCCCGACGGCCCCTTGGTGAGCCGGTAGTCGATCGCGTCATCGCCGCCGTTGCTGATCACGTGCGATTGCACGACGATGTCGGTCGCGCCGCCTTCGCTGACCGGCGCAAACTGGAACTTCACGTCCTGGTCGCGCAGTTGTGACAGCGATGCGGCATAGGTACGCGTGAGCAGCAGCGTAAACTGCTCGTACAGTTGTTTCTGCTGCTCCGGCGTCGCGGTCGCCCACGGCTTGCCTACCGCGATACGTGTGGTGCGCTGAAAGTCGGTGGCGGGCAGGAAGTGCGTCTGGACGACCTGGGTGATCTTCGCCATGTCGCCGCCCCGCGCCTGCGGGTCAGCCTTCATTGCGCTCACCGTGCCCTGGACTGCACTTTTTACCACCGCGTCGGGTGCGCTCTGCGCAAACGCCGCCGTGGACACCACGGCCGCAGCCACAAAAGCAGTCAGATATCGTTTCATACGCTTGTCACGACTCGAAAGAAGTAGCGCCGACGGGCCGCAGCCCCGCGGCTAAAGAGGGGTACACCAGTATAGCGGGGATTACGTTCCCATCCGGACGAAGCCGTCAGGAGCCGTACTTGCTACCGAAGTCGGGCTTGCTTGCCCGGGCTCTGTATACTTATGCACCTTCGTCAAAAACAACATCCGTGATAAGGCCACGTCCGCCTACATGCTGAAGTCATCTATCGTCCGTCTCGTCGCGTATTCGGTGCGTCATCCGCTGAGGATCATCGCGCTGTCGATCGTGCTCGCTGTCCTGAGCGGCATATACGTCGCGCATAACTTCAAGATCAACACGGACATCAGCCGTCTCATCGAGACCGACAAGCAATGGGCGGCAGTCCAGAACGCGCTCGACGCCGCCTTCCCCGACCGTGGCGACACCGTGCTGGTGGTGGTCGAGGCGCGCGCGCCCGAATTCGCCGACGCCGCCGCCAACGCGCTGACCGCCGCGCTCAGAGCCGATCCGAAGGAGTTCACGTCGGTCTCGCAGCCCGCCGGCGGCCCGTTCTTCGAACACAACGGCCTGCTGTTTCCGTCCACCGACGAGGTGATGTCCACCACCTCGCAACTCGTGCAGTCGCGCCCGCTCGTCAATCAACTTGCGCATGATCCGAGCCTGACCGGTCTCGCCGGCACGCTGAATACGACCCTGCTGCTGCCGCTGCAACTCGGCCAGGTCAAACTCCCTGACATGAGCCGGCTGCTTGCGCAAAGCGCGAACACGCTCGATCGCGTGCTGGCCGGCCAGCCCGCCGCGTTCTCGTGGCGCGCGCTCGTCGATAAAAGCGCCGCCACCGATCCGGCGCGTTCGTTTGTCGTCGTGCATCCGGTCGTCAACTACGACGCGCTGGAGCCGGGCGCGAGCGCGTCGAGGGCGATTCGCGCAACCGCAGTCTCGCTGCATCTCCAGGAGCGCTACGGCGCGACGGTCCGCCTGACCGGCGAGCAGCCGCTCGCCGACGAGGAGTTCGCGTCAGTGCAGGACGGCGCGGTGCTGAACGGCATCGGCACTTTCATCGTCGTCCTGATCATTCTGTGGCTCGCGCTGCGCTCGGGCCGCATGATCGCGGCCGTGTTCATCACGCTGTTCGTCGGCCTCGCGATCACGGCTGCGCTCGGCCTGTTGATGGTCGGCGCGCTCAACATGATTTCGGTCGCGTTCATGGTGCTGTTCGTCGGGCTCGGCGTCGATTTCGGCGTGCAGTTCGGCGTCAAGTATCGCGAGGAGCGCAACCGCGACGACCGGCTGTCGGCCGCGCTGATGCACACCGCGCACAGCATCGGCGTGCCGCTCACGCTCGCGGCCGTGGCAGTCGCGCTGAGCTTCTTCTCGTTCCTGCCGACCGCTTATCGCGGCGTGTCGGAGCTTGGCCAGATCGCGGGCGTCGGCATGTTCGTCGCGTACTTCACCAACATGACCTTGCTGCCAGCGCTGCTGAAGCTCTTCAATCCGCCGGGCGAAGTCGCCTCGCCCGGTTTCAAGCAGCTCGAGCCCGTCGACGACTTCCTCGACCGCCATCGCAAGCCGGTGTTGATCGGCACGCTGCTCGTCGTGATCGGCGCGACACCGCTGCTCACGCACCTGCGTTTCGACTTCAATCCGCTGCATCTGAAGGACCCGCATACCGAGTCGTTGGCAACGTTGCTGTCGCTGAAGGATTCGCCCGAAGCCGCGGTGAACAACGTGCAGGCGCTGGCGCCGTCGCTTGCCGACGCCGACGCGATGGCCGAGCGACTGCGCAAGCTGCCGGAAGTGGGCCGCGTCAACACGCTGAGCACCTTCGTGCCGGCCGACCAGCAGCAGAAGATGATGCTGATCGCGAGCGCCGCGCAACAGCTGCTGCCGGCGCTGCAACAGCAGCCCGCGCCGCAAGCCACCGACGAGTTGCGCGTCGCCGCATTGAAGCGCGCGGCGAATCAGTTGTCGCTCGCGGCCGAGGACCATCCGGGCCCGGGCGCGGCGGACGCGCAGCACCTGTCCGCGACCTTGCAAAAGCTCGCCGCCGCCGACGTCGCCACGCGCGATCGCGCCGAAGTCGCGATGTCCGACACGCTGCGCATCGCCTTGAAGCAGCTTGAGAACCTTCTGCAGCCGACCGAAATAACCCAGCAGACCCTGCCGCCAGGCATCACCGCGATGTGGATCGGCAAGGGCGGTCATGCGCTCGTCGATATCGCGCCGAAGGTGCCCCCCGGCGTCGATCCAAACGACGACCAGATGCTCGCGCGCTTCGCGCACGCGGTGAAGAGGGCGGAGCCGGGCGCGATCGGCGGACCGATCTCGATCCTGCATTCGGCCAACACGATCATCAAGGCGTTCCTGCAGGCGGCCGTCTATGCGCTGCTGTCGATCGCCGTGCTGCTATGGATCGCGCTGCGCCGTGTCGGCGACGTGCTGCGCACGCTGGTGCCGCTGCTGGTGTCCGCGATCGTCACGCTCGAGCTGTGCGTGGTATTCGGCATGCCGCTGAACTTCGCGAACATCATCGCGCTGCCGCTGATGCTCGGCGTCGGCGTCGCGTTCAAGATCTACTTCGTGATGGCGTGGCGCCACGGCCAGACCGGCCTGTTGCAGTCGAGCCTCACGCATGCGGTGCTGTTCAGCGCCGCCACAACGGCCACCGCGTTTGGTAGCCTGTGGCTGTCGCACCATCCGGGCACGTCCAGCATGGGGAGGCTGCTCGTGCTATCGCTGTTCTGCACGCTGGTCGGCGCGGTGGTTTTCCAGCCGGTACTGATGGGCAAGCCGCGTCAACGTCGCGGGAAGCAAAAAGGAATATAAGCATGAAGCTGCGTAACACCGCGCTGGCGCTCACCGCCGCGGGTCTCATTTCCGGCTGCGCGACCGCTCCGGACCGCAAGCCGGGCGATCCGTTCGAGCCGGTGAACCGGGTGATCTTCAATTTCAACGATGGAGTCGATCGCTATATCGCGGTGCCGGTCGCGAAGGGCTACCAGAAAGTGACGCCGCAGCCGCTGCGCACCGCCGTCAGCAATTTCTTCTCGAATCTGGGCGACCTCACCAACGCCGCAAACGCGCTGCTGCAATTGAAGATCACCGATGCGACCGAAGACATCATGCGCTTCGCGTTCAACTCGGTGTTTGGGATTGGCGGCCTGCTCGACTGGGCGACGCCGGCCGGTCTGCCCAAGCACCATCAGGACTTCGGTCTGACGCTCGGGCATTGGGGCATTCCGTCGGGTCCGTATCTGGTGCTGCCGCTGTTCGGGCCGAGCACGGTGCGCGACAGCATGGGGCTCGTCGTCGATGTGAAGTTCAATCCGCTGAACTATATCGAACCCGCGACCCGCAATCCGCTGTACGTGCTGCAGTTCGTGAGCACACGTTCGGATCTGCTCGGCGCGACCAGCCTTCTGGAGCAGGCCGCGCTCGACAAGTACTCGTTCGTTCGTGATGCCTATGTGCAGCAGCGCCTCGCGCGGCTGCGGGGCACGAGCAATAACCCTCCGCCGCTGCCGAACTACGACGATCACGGTGATACGGGCCCGGCTGCTGCCCCAGCGGCAGGCGCGCCGGCGGGCGGCCTGCCGAATTTCTCCGATCCGGGCGATGTGGGCGAGACGCCCAATGGCGCTTCGGGAGCGGGCGGCGCGGCCAAGGGCGCGCCCGGCGCGCTGCCGAATTACAACGATCCGGGTGAGTCCTCGCCGGCGCCCAATGGGGCTTCCGGCGGAGCGACCAGCGCGCCCAGCGGGGATCTGCCGAACTACACCGATCCGGGTGACAGTGGCGCGGGCGCTACCGCAGCCGTGCCTGCTGAGCCGGCGTCGGCCCCGCAATAGCGCTCCAGGAGATCTGGGAACCGGCCGCCGCGCCGGCCGTGTCCTGGCGCTTCAGTCCCGCACTACAAGGCACAGCGGACGCCTTCGATGGGTGCCCCGCGTGGAAGTACAGCCAAACGTCGCCCGACCGAGCCCGCGGGCATCGCTGCAACCCGCTCAGTGCAGGCTCTCGACCTCGCTGCGCTCCGCGACCCGATCTTCCTCGACCGCCGCGACTGGTGCCGTTTGCGGCACTGGCTTGGAGTTCGCGCGATAGTGAGCGAACTGCTCGTCCGCATAACGGATACGCGTGCGGCCATGTGGCACCGGATCGCCGTTTTCGTCGAGATTGACGAATACCATTTTCTCGACCGTCAGAATGCTCTTGCGTGTGATCTTGTTGCGCACTTCGCAGCGCAGCGTGATCGACGTGCGGCCGAAATGCGTGGCGGTCATGCCCAGTTCGATGATGTCGCCCTGGCGCGCCGAACTGACGAAGTTAATCTCTGACATGAACTTGGTCACGACGCGCTGATTGTCCAGCTGAGAGATCGCGTAGATCGCGGCTTCTTCGTCGATCCAGCGTAGCAGGCTGCCGCCGAACAATGTCCCGTTGGGATTCAGGTCTTCGGGCTTGACCCATTTTCTCGTGTGGAAATTCATTTGGTACTCCGTGTCTGCGGCTCCGGGGAGGGCGCGTCATGCGCCGGAACCTAAGGGTTAACACTAGCATACCAAAAGTAGGGTTTTCCCTGATATTTCAGAATTGCATAATTAATCGTGCTGATAGTCTTGGGGCCCACGATGGACCACCGCTAGTGGTCAACCGCTTCGGGCGATGGCTACGACTCGAGTCGTCGCTCCAGGGGCGGGTCACGCACACGCTAGCGACTGGGTGCCGGCCCCGGACGCGGTCGGAATGGCTAACCGCCATTTCCCGTCGCGCAATTGTTGACGCCAGCGATCCGCAGCGCGCCGCCCTTCCCCAAGGCCTCCCGCGCCTCGACCAGCGTAGTCCGCGCGGCGCGCGCATCACCCGCGAGTCGCAGCAGCGCGCCGAGTTGCGACGGTTGCCGCAGCAGTTCACGCAGAATCGGCCCCAGCGCCGTGGTGCCGTCGTCGCGCAAGCCCGCCGTCGCGGCGGGCGGAAGCGTACGCCAGGCCGGATCGACGATCGCGCGACACACGGCGAACGGCAGACCGTGCGCGGCAGCGGTCGCGCCAGCGATGTGCGATTCCATGTCGACCGCGAGCGCGCCGGTCGATTCGTGCAGCGCGCGTTTGTCTTCGGCGGTGATCAGCGGCGCGGCGACCGCCGCCATCGCGCCACGGCGCAGACGTCCCGCGAGCCCTTCGGCCGTCCTGACGTTGGTCACGGCGGCGGCAATCCGCTCCGCCCATTGCCGATCCGTATCGATACGCCCGAACGGCCCATGCACGGCATCCGCGACAATCAGCGCCCCCGGCTGCAGATCCGGCGCGAGCCCACCCGCCGTGCCGAAACTGACGATCCCCGCCGCGCCGCGAGCGACCGCGGCGTTCAGCGCGCGCTCGAGCAGATCGGCGCGCGCCGCGTACACGACCTCGACGCGCTCGCTGCCGTCGCCGCGCGCGATGCGCGCTTCGAACGCCATGCCCGTCACGACGATCACCGGCAAGCCGCTATCGCCCGTCCCCACGGACGGCGTCATCGACACGGACATCTATCACATCCCGACCGTGACGCGCGTGAGCCCATTGCGCTTCAGATGACGGAAGCGCGCGAGCGCCCACAGCGGGAAGAACTTGCGATAGCCGTGGTAGCGCAGATAAAACACGCGCGGAAAGCCGGTCGCGGTAAAGCGCGTTTCGTCCCACAGCCCATGCTCGCGCTGCTCACGCTGCAGATAGTCGATACCGCGCGCCACCGCCTCGTGATCGACCTCCCCCGCCGCCATCAGCCCGAGCAGCGCCCAGGCTGTCTGCGACGCGGTGCTCGGCGCACGCTCGTAGCCGCGATAGTCGAGCTTGTAGCTCTCGCCGCCCTCGCCCCAACCGCCGTCGTCGTTCTGGATCGACACGAGCCATTGCACCGCGCGCCGCATGCGCGGGTCGTCGTGTGGCATGCCGGCCGCGTTCAGCGAGCACAGCGCGGTCCATGTGCCGTAGATGTAGTTCAGGCCCCAGCGGCCGTACCAGCTGCCGTCCGACTCCTGCTCCTGCAGCATGTAGTCGAACGCGCGGCGCGCCGGCTCGCTGCTTTGCGGCAGCTCGCCGAGCTGCGCGAACATCGACAGACAGCGGCCCGACACGTCCGCGGTCGGCGGATCGAGCAGCGCGCCGTGGTCCGAGAACGGAATGTTGTTCAGGTAGTACTGCGTGTTTTCCGGTTCGAACGCGCCCCAGCCGCCGTCGCTGCTTTGCATGCCGACCACCCATTCGCGCGCGCGGGCAATTGCTTCGCGATCCACATCGGACTGCGTGAGCGCCGCCGAGCGGTGCATCGCTATCGCGACCACCGCGGTATCGTCGACATCCGGGAAATGCGCGTTGTTGTACTGGAACGCCCAGCCGCCCGGCCGCACGTTGGGGCGGCGCGAAATCCAGTCGCCGCGCACGTCGAGAATCTGCAACGGACGCAGCCACGCGAGCCCGCGTTCGGCCGCCTGTTCGGCGCGCGCTTCGCCGGTTTCGAGCAAAGCGTGCGCGGCGAGCGACGTATCCCACACCGGCGACAGACACGGCTGGCAATAGGCTTCGTCGTCCTTGATGACGAGCAGCTTGTCGAGAGATTTGCGAGCGATCGCGCGATGCGGATGATCGGCCGGATAGCTGAGCACGTCGTACATCATCACCGAGTTGGCCATCGCCGGGAAAATCGCGCCGAGGCCGTCCTCGCCGTTCAGCCGTTCGTCGACGAACGCGACCGCCGCGCGGATCGCGCGCTCGCGGGTCGCCTTCGGCAACAGGCCATCGACCGCGCGCAGCACCGAATCGACACAACGGAACAGGCCGAACCAGCCCGCGTGCTGATGCGGTGCGCGCTCGTTCATGCCGGTGTTCACCGGCGCGCCGCGGAACAGCTCGTCGATGCGCACCTTGCGCGGATTACGCGCGAGCGGCCGCTTCGCGTTGAGCACCAGCAGCGGCACGATCACCGTGCGCGCCCAGTACGACACCTTCGACAGATGGAACGGGAACCACACCGGCAGCAGCATGATCTCGACCGGCATCATCGGCACCGCGCGCCACGACACCACCCCAAAGAGGGCGAGCAGGATTCGCGTGAACACGTTCGCGTGCTCCGCGCCGCCGTGCGCGAGGATCGCGTCGCGCGCACGCACCATGTGCTCGGCATCGACCGGGTCGCCGATCATCTTCAGCGCGAAGTACGCCTTCACGCTCGCGCTGATGTCGAGCGCGCCGTCGGTGAAGAGCGGCCAGCCGCCGGTCGGCAACTGGATGCGGCGCAGATAACGCGCGATCTTCTGTTCGAGTTCGAGGTTCGGCGTTTCGCCGAGATAGTGGACCAGCAACACATATTCGGCCGGAATCGTCGCGTCGGCTTCAAGTTCGTAGACCCAATGGCCGTCCGGCTGCTGCGCGGCCAGGATTGCATCGGTCGCGCGCGTGATCGATGCGTCGAGCGGGCTCGCGCCCCGCACGGGCGGCGGCGTTGCGGTTGCCAATGCGTCCGCCACGGCGGGCGCGTTGGCAACCACGGCAGCTTCGGCCAGGTTCGGCGCCGCATCGGCGGCTTCGGGCAGCGCCGCGTCGAGCGGCTGGGTGTGAGATAAGTCGTTCATCTGCGTTCCATCGGTTGATTCAGCAGCGTATCCGCGGCCTTCTGGCCGGAGCGGATCGCGCCTTCGAGCATCGCGGGCAGGCCGGTGGCCGTCCAGTCGCCCGCGAGCACCAAATTGTTCCAGCGAGTGCGCGTGCCCGCCCGCAATGTCTCCTGCGCGGGCAGCGCGGCAAACGTCGCGCGCGATTCCATCACCACCTGCCAGCGCGGCAGCGGCGCGACCGGCAGATTGACCGCCTGCGCGACTTCGGCCCAGACGGTCGCCGCCAGCACGTCATGCGGCGCGTCGAAGAGCCGCTCGGCGCCGTTGAGCGTCACCGACAGGCGGTCGTCGAACGCAAACAACCATTCGGCCGTTCCGTTCAGCAGCGCGGTGATCTGCGGCAGGCCGAACGGCGGCTCGACCGCGAAATGCACGTTGAGCACGGCCGCGAAACGCGTCGGCGCGCGCAGGCCCGGCACGAGAGCCACCGCGGCTTCGGGCGGCAGCGCGAGAATCACCGCCTCGTTCGCGCCGAGCGCGATGCTCTCATCGTCGAAATGCAGCGCCTGCACACGGGCCGGGTCGGCCGCGAACGTGATGTCGCGCAGACGCGAACCGAGCCGGATCGTCGCGCCGCCATGTTGCAGCAGACGCAGCGCCGGATCGACGAACGCGCTGCCAAGACCATTACGCGCGACCAGCGGCCGGCACGCGAGCCCGCCCGCGAGCAGCGTTTCGCGCACGAGCGCGCCGGTCAGTTCGGCCGACGCGTCGCGCGGCTCCAGATTCAGCAGCAGATGCAGCAGCGGCCGCAGCAGCCGTTCCCACAGCGGACCGTGACAGCGCATCGTCTGCGCGACGCTGCGGCCCGGTTTCGCAAACAGCAGCGGCACGAGCGACAGGTAATCGGTCGGACCCGTGTTCGGCACGCGCGCGCGCGCATCGAAAATCCACCACGGCAAATTCCCCGGCGACAGACGCACGCTCCAGCGCGAACGCGTGGCCAGATCGACGAACGGATACTCGGGCTGCGCGGGGCCGACCAGCTCGTCGGCGGCGCCGATCGCGCGCACGTAGTTGAGCGTCGCCGCATTGGCCGACAGCACGATGTGATTGCCGCTGTCGAGCGTCGCACCAAGCTTCGCGTCGTAGTACGAACGGCAGCGGCCGCCCGCGTGATCCTGCGCTTCGTGCAGCACGACCCGCGCGCCCCGTCGCTGCAACTGCACAGAGGCTGCGAGCCCGGCCACGCCCGCGCCGACCACGTGGACGAGCTTCGGCATCAATTCAGAAAAGCGCGTAACGCGCGACGATCCACAGCAGGCGCAGTTTCGGCTTGCTGACCTTCGTGCGCGGAACGTCGAAGCCGCGCTCCAGCGTGCGCTCGAGCAGCACGCGATAGACGCCCGACATGATGCGCGGCGCGCGCACTCGAGCGCGCGGCTCGCGATCCATGATCGCGTCGGACTCGGCGAAGTGCTGCTTCGCGCGCTCGGCGAGCGTCGCGCAGACGCGCGGCAGCGTCGGATCGTCGGCGATCTGCCGCGGGTCCGTGGCCGCGATGCCTTCGCGCGCGAGCAGCTCGCGCGGCAGGTAGCAGCGGTTGATGACGGCGTCTTCGTCGATATCGCGCAGGATGTTGGTGAGCTGCAGCGCGCGGCCGAGATGGTGCGCGAGCAGCCGGCCCGGCTCGTCACGCATCCCGAATATCCTCACCGACAGACGGCCGGCCGCGCTCGCGACGCGGTCGCAATAGAGGTCGAGCGTGGCGTCGTCGGGCGCGCAGATGTCGGCGGCGGCATCCATCGCCATGCCGTCGATCATTGCGTGAAAATCCTCGCGTTGCAGATGAAACGTGTGAATGTGCCGCGTCAGCGCGCGCAGCGACACGCGCGGCTGGCCGGCGTAGCAAGCGTCGATGTCGGCACGCCATTGCTCGAGCCCGGCCGCGCGCTCGGCGCGCGGCAGGTCGCTGTCGGCGATGTCGTCGACGGCGCGGCAGAAGGCGTAGACCTGGTACATCGCATCGCGCTGCGCCGCCGGCAAGATGCGCATCGCAAGATAAAACGAGCTGCCGGACGTGGCGGTAGCGGCGTCGATATCAGTATCGTCCACGACAAGATTGGAAACAGCCAAGACGATCTCCGCTGGAGGCGCCCGCTGAAAGGCGTTCAAAAAGGTTTTTATGCCAACCCGCAGGGCAGTGGGCCCGCGCGCGCGGACACGCGCGAAACATCCGGCTGGGCGGCCGGAAACGGCGAAAAGTATAGCAATCTTTGCCGGTGACCGCAGTTTCGCCGGTCAAAAGGGGGACAGGAAGGAAGGCAGCCGGGCGCGGGGCGACGGGCTCGACCGCACCGCCCCCGCTAGCGAATCAGGCTCCCGCGAGCCGGAACGCGACCGCGCAGTTGCGGCCCTGACGCTTTGCGCTATACAGCGCCGCGTCGGCCTCGTTGATCAGCACGTCATAGGCGGGCACGCCGGCGCGCGCCGTCGCGCCGCCGAGGCTCGCCGTGACCGGCACGCTAGTGCCGATCAGCTCGACCGGCGTTTCCTCGATCACGCGACGGATCTTCTCCGCCACCAGCATCGCGTCGTCGAGCGGCGTGCACGGCAGCAGCAGCGCGAACTCCTCGCCGCCGAAGCGCCCGAACGTGTCCTGTGCGCGCACCACGCCGGCGACGCGCTGCGCCATCACACGCAGCACCGTATCGCCGACGCCATGACCGAACTGGTCGTTGATCTTCTTGAAGTGATCGAGGTCGAACAGCAACATCGACATGTCGCCGCCGTAGCGCTGCCAGCGCGTGAACTCGTCGCGCAGCCGCGTTTCGAAAAAGCGCCGGTTCGCGATACCGGTCAGTCCGTCGCGATTCGCGTACTCCTGCAGCTTCGCAACCGCCTCCTCGCGTTCGCGCTGCACGATGCTCACATGCGTCACGTCGGAGATCGTCACGCACACGGCCACCACCTCACGACCGCGCATCAGCGGCATGAACGTGCAGTCCTGCTGCATGAAGTCGACCCCACCGGTGATCGGCCGGTCGTGATCGAACTTGAACAGATACGGGCGCTGCTCCCAAGAGCTGAACGCAAAGCTGCCGAGCTGAAACACGCTCTCGATCTTGCGCGAGAGCCACACGCGCGGCAGCTCCGGAAAGTTCTGGTAGATCGAGTGGCCGACCACCTGCTCCGCTGACAGGCCGCTATGGTCTTGCATGAAGCGATTCCACATCAGCACGTTCAGTTCACGGTCGAGCACGAAGATGCCAAAACCGACCCGCTCGACCACGAGGTCGCTCAACGATTCCACGGAGACGTTCATATACTGGACAGCAGCGCATCGAGCGCTTCATTCATGTGTCGGATTGATTCTTCGGCCATCAGCATCACCAGATGCGCGCGAAAACTTTGATGTTCGAGCGCGAAATTCACTTCGACGAGCAGCGCCACCTGCCATTGCAGCACGCCGGGCTGGAACACTTCGTCGAGCGTCAGCGTGTCGCCGAGCATGCCCGGCGCGGAAAACACCGGCGTGCGGCCGAGCTGCTCGAGTATCGACGACACGCACGCGCCGGACAGCAGGTTCGCGACGTCGAGCATCAGTTCGCGCTCGCCGATCTCCTCGTAGCTCGAACGCGCGTACGGGTCGCCGACGAGCGAACACAGCTGCGCGATGCTGTCGCTGCGGCAGATCACCAGCACCTCGCCCTTGATGTCCGAGCGAAAGCCCTGACGCACCGCGCTGACCGTGTCGTCGATATGGGTCATCTCGCGCAGCGTGCGCGCCGCGTCGCTCACCTCGACCATCCGCACGCGCGGCACCGACAGCTCGATGAACGAATCGAGCAGGCCCGCGAGCCGCGTCGCGGCCCGGCCCATCGCGAGATTGGCGATTTCCTGTAGCGCGTCGCGCTGGTCTTCGGTGAAGGCGGGCTCAGACATACAAGCCGTACTCCTTGAGGATGGGCAGGACCGCCTCCGGCGTCACCGGCTTGGCGATGAACGCGATCGCGCCGAGCTCGCGCACGCGCTGCTGGGCGAGCGGCTGCACGTCGGCGGAAACGACGATCACGAAGGTGTTGAGGTCCTCGTGCTGCAACGCTTCGAGGACCTGGTAGCCGGTCATGTCGGGCATCGTCAGGTCGAGGAACATCACCGATGCCTTGCCCTCGCGATACAGCGCGAGCGCCTCGTGCCCGTTCGTCGCGTAGGACACGTCGACTGCCCAGTCGGGCGGCAGTGCCTTCGTGAGCAACTTGCGGGCGAGCAGCGAATCGTCGGCGATCACAATGGGCAGCATGGCAACGGTGGGTCGGGCGTTTTGGGCGGGTCGGATAAAGGAATCGGCTGGTTCGTCTGCGCGCTTTCCGCGCCTGGTTGTGTGCGTATTTCGTTCGTCACGACAGCGGAGGGTGGCACTCCTTCGCGTGATGCCGACCGATGCGCGACCAGGTACAGTGGCGCCTGTCGAATTGCTATTGCCTTTGGCGAGAGGGGTGCGAATGCAGCAGGACGCGTTTGGCGAACCTTGACGATCCGGCGCACAGAGGTGGCAACGGCTTTTTATCGTGGCGAGGATTGTCGAAGTAAAGTCGCGCAAAAGCAACTCGCCAGAATCGCTGACGGTAACGATCTGTTTCTCTGCTAGGCGAATTTCAGAAATAGATCTATCGTCGGGGCGGACATTCTTTTATCTTTATCCTTTTGTGTACGTTTGCGCTTCCCGATTCGTCGCTGTTTTAAAGCCGCTCTTAAAGAACGGCCGGCACGGCGGACGCCCATCCCCAACGCTTTGCGGCAAATTATTCCGTGCTGCGTCTATGCTTGTTCAGAAGGCGGCATGGTGCCGGCAACGGCCCGATACGGGGCTGCCACATCCGAACGACTTTTCGCGTCAACGACAATGACATCAGACCGGGTCGATTCCGCGCGCGCGGGCCGTCTTCCGCGTCGTCCTGCCCGCGAGCAGGACGACGCGTCGTTTCCCGCCGTGCCGGAACAGAATTTCCAGGTGCGTCGCATCACGCTGATCGCGCTGCTGGTCGCGGCGATCGTGCTGCCGTTCGTCTACGTCGCGGCGATGGCATTCGCCGATCTGCGCTCGCGCGAGGCCGACGCGACCGATCTGGCGCTGCGCACGGTGCGGGTCGCCGAAGAACACGCGTTGAAGGTGTTCGACATGAACGAGACGCTGAACTCGCGCATCGTCGATCTGACCGAAGGCCTCGACGACGACGGCATCCGCGCGCGCGAACACACGATTCACCACAAGCTGCGCACGATGGGCGGCGGCTATCCGCAGGTGGCCTCGATGTCGATCTTCGGCCAGCAGGGCGCGCTGCTCGTGAGCAGCCGCCTGTATCCGTCGCCGGAAATTTCGATCGGCCAGCGCGACGATTTCGTCGGCATCCGCGACGGCAACGTGCTCGAACGCGTGTCGAAAGTGATGACGGGGCATGTGAGCGGCGAACAGGTGTTCAACATGGGCGTCGAGCGCCAGGCGCCCAATGGCTCGTTCGCGGGCGTCGTGTCGATCGCGCTGCGGCCCAGCTATTTCGACGCGTTCTATCGCGAGTTGCTCGGCAGCAGCGACGCTACGCCAATCATCATGAGCCTCGTGCGCACCGACGGCGCGGTGCTCGCGCACTACCCGCGCGGCCCTCGCGAGCCGACCGCGCTTGCGTCCGATTCGCCGTTCGCCGAAGCGGTCAGGCAGGGGCAGCGCTCCGGCGTCGTGCGGATGCGCTCGAGCTTCGCCGGCGGCAACCTGATCGTCGCCTTCCGGCACATCGGCTCGTATCCGGTCTACGTGCTGTGCGGCTATCGCACGTCGGCGATCTGGGCCGCCTGGTACAAGCACCTGAGCGTGCTGGTCCTGTCGATGTTCACGCCGTCGATCGCGCTGTGGTGCGTGATCTGGCTGTCGCTGCGCCGCCTCGGCGCCGAAGAGGAAGCGTGGCAGCGTTGGCAGGCCGAGGCATCGATGCGCCGCTCGATTGAATCCGCGTACCGCCAGTCGCGCAAGATGGAAGCGCTCGGCACGCTGGTCGGCAGCGTCGCGCACGACTTCAACAACCTGCTGATGATCCTGTCGGCCAACGTGCAGATCGTGCGACGGCGCGGCGTCGGCGGACTGGAGCGAGAACTGTCGGCGATGGAACGCGCGCTGAAGAGCGGCCAGTCGCTGACGCGGCAGCTGCTCGGCGTCGCGCGCAAGCAGCCGCTGCGCACCGAGACGCTGTCGCTCGAACGCTGGCTGCCGTCGTGCCGCGAACTGCTGCGCGCGTCGCTCGGCGCGAAGGTGTCGCTCGTGATCAATAGCGGCATTGATACCTGGCCGGTGCGCGTCGACGTCGCCGAGCTCGAGCTCGCGTTGATCAACGTCGCCGTCAATGCGCGCGATGCGATGGCCAACGGCGGGCGCTTCACGGTGCGCGCGAGCAATGTCGTGTTCCGTCACGAGGACGGCTTTCCGCTGACCGGCGAGTTCGTGCAACTGTCGCTCGAGGACACCGGCGCCGGCATGGCGCCCGACGTGCTCGCGCGCGCGTTCGAGCCGCTTTTCACGACCAAGCCCAAAGGCATGGGTACGGGACTCGGATTGCCGCAGGTCTTCGCGTTCTGCGAGGGCTCGGGCGGGCTCGCGGCAATCGACAGCGCGATCGGCGCGGGCACCTCGGTGCGGCTCTATCTGCCGCGCGCGTCGAGCGAGCCGCACACGGCCGGACCTGCAGAAGCGCTAGCGACCGAAAGCGGCGTGCCGCAGGGTCTGCGCGTGCTGCTCGTCGAGGACAACGAAGAAGTCGCCGCCGGCACCGAGGCGCTGCTGCAGATGATGGCTCATCAGGTCACCTGCGTGTTCAACGCCGATACGGCGCTGCGTGTACTCGACGACGGCCGCGCGAAGCGCGCGAGCACCGGCGAGCCGCTGCCGTTCGATCTGGTGCTGTCGGACATCCACATGCCCGGCAAGATGAACGGCATCGATCTGGCCGAAGCGGTGCTCAGGTTCGACCCACGGCTGCCGGTCATCCTCGTCACCGGCTACGCGGAAGAGCTCGACCGCGCGCGGCACGCGAACGTGCGCGTGCTGTCCAAGCCGTTCGATATCGGACTGCTGGAGCAACTGCTCGAAACGATCCAGCACGACCCCGTGCAAACGAGCAACGATGCCGCCACGCATCCGGCCGATACCTGATGTCGACGACATGTCGGCGGCATTTACCAGGCCTTGTAAAAAGCGCGGCGCTTACACGCCGCGCTTTTTTCATCGTGAGCCCGCGTCATGCGTAGCACGCCGGGCAGCGCGGCGCCGCGCGTGGGACGCGGCGCCGCCGCGCGGCGATGCGGGGGCATGAAGGTTGCGTGCCCGCAGACGACAAGGGGACGACGCCGCGAGCGCCGCCCGTTCCAGCAGAACATGTCGGGAGACAACCATGCAACATACCGTGATTGGTTTATTCGACACTTACATGCAGGCCGAAACCGCCCGCGACACGCTCGTGCAAACCGGCTTTGCGCGCGAGAAGATCGAGTTGCAGGCGAACGCCGAACCTTCGGTTGGCTCGGCCACCAGCGAAGTCGCCAACGCGGGCGTGCTCGCGAATATCGAGCGCTTTCTTGCCAGCCTGTTCTCGACCGGTCCGCGCTCATCGGACACTGCGCGTTACGCCGAGGCGATGCGGCGCGGTGCGGTGCTCGTGTGCGTCCACGCGGCGAGCGAGTCGCATGCGGAGCTGGCGCGCAATACGCTCGTGCGGCTCGGCGCGACGGATATCGGCGACCGCCCGCCCGAAGCGGACACGCCGGTCGCCACCGCCCGCGATCACTCGATACTCGATGAGCTGGGCATCGGCGCGGTGATGCCGGGAACGCCGCGCACGTCGAGCGTAACGACCGAGGCGGGTGCGACGCCCGGGATGCGCGACACCACCGCGACACCAGGGGCGGCGGGCGTGAGTTCGAGCAGCGGCGCAACGGGCGCGGCGGCCATGACCGAATCGACCGGAATCGCCGGCGCGACGGGCGCCACTTCGGCGACCGGTACGAGCGCACCCGACACCATGCCCCCTCCCGCCAACCCGCGCCCTGATCCGCTGACCGCCATGCCGCCGCCGGACATCGGCGCCGCCGCCAAGCCGTTCGCGCCGCCGCCGATCAGCGAACGGCCGATGAGCGATCCGGTCAACGAACCCATCGCCGATCCGCTCGCCGGCGATGCGGGACGCAGCGCAATCGCCGCCGGCTCGGTACCAGGTTCGGGCGCGGTGATGCAGCCGCCGTCCGACATCGTCCCCGAAGGCGGGCAGCCGGGCACCGGTCCCGGCGCCCAGATGCCGAACGAATATCTGGAATACGAAGAAGATTTCCGCGCGCACTACGACGAGCAGTACGCCGCCGCGAACGCGCGCTATGAAGACTATGTGCCGGCCTATCGCTACGGCGCGGAGATCGCTCGCGACGCGCGATTCCGCAATCGTCCGTGGGATGAGATCGAGCCCGAAGCACGCCGCCATTGGGAAACCACGTCGCCGGACAGCACGTGGGACCGCTTCAAGCTCGCGGTGCGTCACGGCTGGGAGCGGGTGACCGGCCATCACCACGTGTAGGCGATGCGCCGAGCGACACGAGCGCGGCCGCCTTACGCGGCGCGCGCTGTGTTCGCGTTGCTTCGGCGGATGGTCAGGACGCGGTCAGCGGCGCGAGGCTCGGCTACACCGCCCCGTGCCGCTTGATCCATGTGACGTAGCGGTCCATGAACGTCTGCAGAAACTTGCGCGTGCCGTCGTTGACGATCTCGCCTTTTTCATTGATCACCGCTGGATCGTGCTTGATGAACACCTCGGGCTGCCCCATCGTCGCGACGTCGAGATAGGCGAGCACGTTGCGCAGATGCTGTTGAGCGAGCGCGCTACCGGTCGCACCGACCGAGGTGCCGATCACCGCGCCGGGCTTGTTGGCCCACGAGTTGGTGCCCCACGGCCGCGAACCCCAGTCGATCGCATTTTTCAGCACGCCCGGTATCGAGCGGTTGTATTCGGGAGTCACGAACAGCAGACCGTCCGCGGCTTGCACACGCTCCTTGAGCTTCTTGCCGGCCTCGGGATAGTCGGCGTCGTAGTCCTGGGAGTACAGTGGCAAGGAGCCGATATCGATGTATTCGAAGGTGAAATCGGCTGGAGCAAGGGAAATCACCGCCTGAGCCAACTGGCGATTGAACGAATCCCGCCGCAGGCTGCCGACGACCACTGCAATGTGATAGGCCATGTTCGCTTCCTCAGGTAAGGCGCTCGACGCGCAGAGAGTACGAACTGTCCATCATAGGCAAAAGCCGCGCGAAACGCCCAGGCCCTGGCGGATTTGGCCAGGTAATAGCGGATCGGGAAGGGTTTTTGCGGTACCTGTCGGTGGATAACCTCGCGGCTCGAAAAGTTATCCACAGATTCGCTGAATAACCTTGTGGATAAGTGGGACTTTTGCCTTGTCAATCAAGCATGCCTTCGGGCCAGGGCGATCTGAGGCAAATGGACACCATCGACATTCTGGAGGACCGGATCATGAGTCTCGACTACGCAGGAAAATCCCACGACGAAGCGGTCGCCGCGCGCAAGAAAGCGCGGCAGCGCGCGCAGGAGCCGGCGGGCGGCGAGATGGCCGTCGACGGCGTCGAAGCCGATGCCACGCATAGCTGCGGCGAGTTGTCGGAACGAGGCAAACAGGTGTGGCGCACGGGCGCCGGACTCGATGGCGGAGGGAAGGCGCCGAGCCGCTAGCACTCGCGCGTTTGTCCGTCGGCCGTAGCTAGAACGGGCCGCTTGACGCCGCCGTATCCCCATGCAGGCCGAATGTTGAATACTTGAATACGAAAGGGCGCCCTGCCGGCGCCCTTTTCTCATGCTTCCTTGCTGCGCATTTCGACGTGGCGATCAGTTGCCAAAAAATACGTTGCAGTACGACGCCGGGCCGTTGCAGGTCGAAGCCGGAGCGTCGGCGTGAGCGACACCCGAGGCCGCTGCGAACAGCGCGGCCGAAGCGATCAGGGCGGAGAAAATGCGTTTCATGGTGTGCGTCCTCGTTTGTGTGTTGGTTGCGCGATCTGATGCGATCGATGGCGTGAAGAATAGCGAGCGGGCCCGCGTCCACCAACAGCGAAGATGAGAAGACATTATTTTATAAATTGAAATAATCGCTATTGTGCGGTTGCGTTGAATTGGTGGTCGACCGCGACGCGTTGACCGGCCCGTATGGCGATCCAACAGCCTTGTCGCGCGCAGGCTCGAAATATCATTTCTTGCAACAATTAATTTCCGGTGTCATAAGCGGCCGCGCCGCGCGACGAAGCTCCTCAGGCATCGATTGCCAAGGGGCATATGTTCGATACCGATTCGCTAGGGCAGGAACGTGAGGGAGAATGGCGCACGCATCCGCAAACCGTGCGAGGACGACCATCTGCTCATGAATCACGACGTTTCAGGAAGACACGCGCAGCGCAGCCCGCGGCCGACAGCCCAGCGACGGAGCATGCCGTGACGCAGCCAGGCGCTCCCTCGCTGGACGATCCCATCTATCTCGCCCAATTGCGGCGTGATCTCGTGCGCTTCGCCCGTCTGCAATTGCGCGATGCCGCGGCCGCCGAGGACGCCGTGCAGGAAGCGCTGACCGCCGCGTGGACTCAGGCCACGCGTTTCGCCGCGCAGTCGGAGCACAAGACCTGGGTGTTCGGCATCCTGCGCCATAAGCTCGTCGACACGCTGCGCGCGCGCCAGCGCACGGTCAATCTGTCGGCGCTCGAAGCCGAACTCGACGGCGAGGCGCTGCTCGATCGCGAGCTCTTCAAGGACAACGGCCACTGGTCGCGCGAAACCAAACCGCGTCCGTGGCCGACACCCGAAACCGCATTTCGCCAGCAGCAATTCTGGACGCTGTTCGAGATGTGCCTCGAGCATTTGCCCGAGCACATTGGACGCGTGTTCATGATGCGGGAGTTTCTCGACCTCGACATCGCGGCGATCTGCGCCGAACTGCAGATCAACGCGAATCATTGCAGCGTGCTGATCTATCGCGCGCGGCTGCGGCTGCGCACGTGCCTGAGCGAAAAAGGCCTATCCAGCGAGGATGCGAATGGGGAAATGTAAGGACATCACGCGGCTGCTATCCGATGCGCTCGACCGCTCCCTGTCGACTGGCGAATGGCTCGCGATCCGCCTGCATCTGCCGACCTGCAGCGGGTGCCGGAACTATCGCAAACAGATCCGCCTGCTGCGGGTCGCCGCGCATGTGGCGGGCGGAGTGGCGAACGTGGATGGAAAGGTGAGCGGCGACGAGTGATTTGCCGCTCTGCCACACCGCAGTTCAGCGCTCGCCGATCGGCACGTCGCGATAGCGTTCGAAAAAGCGAGCATGCGATGCTTCATCGATGCCGACAGGATGCGCATCGGCACGCGCCGGATGTTTGGCGAGTTGCGCACGGGCGCGAATCGGCCGATGCGCGAAATTGCCGCCGCAATTCGGACACACGTTGCGCAGCCTCGTCAGCGCGCAGACCTCGCAGAACGTGGTTCTGCGCGCGCGTTCCTCTGCGCGCGCGTCGATACGCAGCCCAAGTGAGTGAGGCTGTCGCGCGCGCCGTGCTCACGTCAACGCGCTCCATAGCACGAGCGTCAACGCGAGACCGACGACCGATACGATCGTCTGCAAGACCGACCACACCAGTACAGTCTGTTTAAGCTGGAGTCCGAAATATTCGCGGACCATCCAGAAGCCGGCGTCGTTCACGTGGCAGAAGAACACCGAACCGGCGCCGATCGCGAGCGCCATCAGCGAATTGTGCGTCGTGCTGAGGCCCGCAACGACCGGCGCGACGATGCCGGCCGTCGTCGTCGTGGCGACCGTCGCCGAGCCGGTGGCCTGGCGCAGCGCGACGGCGATCAACCACGCGAGCAGAATCAGCGGCATATGCGCGCCGACCGCGATCTTGCCGATCGTCGTGCTGATGCCCGCGACGACGAGCGCCTGCTTCAGGCCGCCGCCCGCGCCGATCGTCAGCAGCAGCGCGGCGATCGGCGGCAGGCTTTTGCGCAGAATGCCGCCGACGCGCTCGCGCGCCATGCCGCGCGACCAGCCCAGTGCGACCACCGCGAACAGTACGGTGAGGCCTAGCGCGATCAGCGGCTCGCCAAGAAAATTCAGCGTATTGAAGTGGAACGTTTCGGGCTGAAGCAGAAGCTTCGCGACCGTGCGCCCGAGCATCAGAATGACAGGCAGCAGGATCGTGATCAGAGAGATCGCGAAGCCCGGCGGCTCGAAGCCGTTCTGCTCGGCGGTGAACAGCTTGCCCATTTCTTCGGGCTCGACGACGTGCATGCGTTTCGACAGCCAGATGCCATACAGCGGACCGGCGAGGATCACCGCCGGAAGCGCGACGATCAGGCCGAGGCCGAGCGTCAAACCGAGATCGGCATGCAACGCGCTCACCGCGATCAGTGGACCCGGATGCGGCGGCAGCAGCGCGTGCAGCGTGGTCATACCGGCGAGCGCGGGAATCGCGATGCGCAGAATCGGCTGCTGCGCGCGACGCGCCATGACGAAGATAATCGGCACCATCATCACGAGGCCGACTTCGAAGAACAGCGGCAGGCCGATGAGCAGCGCGACGACGGCCATCATCCACGGCAGCGTGCGTGGGGTCGAGTGCGCGAGGATCGTCGACACGAGCCGGTCGGCGGCGCCCGATTCGGCCATCAACGCACCGAGCATCGCGCCCAGCGCAATGATGATGCCGACGTCGCCGAGCAACGCGCCGGCGCCTTTGCTGAACGCGCTCGCGACTGCTTCGAGCGGCAGGCCGGCCGTGAAGCCCGCCGCGAAGGTGCCGACCAGGATCGACAGGAACGGCGCGAGCTTCAGCACGCTGATGAAGATGATGATCAGTGCTAGTCCAAGCGCGCACGACAGGATCAGTTGGGTGTCGTGGGCGGCCCACGGTGTCAGCGTTGTCGTTACAGGCACGGCGGTTTTTTTCCTCTCTTCGTTTGCAGTCGATCGATGCAGCCGCGAGCTGGTGGTCGCGGCCGCTTGTTTTTGCCGGTCGATTGTAGCGGGAGGGGAAAGGTTGGGCTTTGGGCAATGCTTCGCGACTGCCGCATGATTTGCTTATGCGAATTTATCGGTTCGTCCAGGCCCGCAGACGAATTATCGTCGGAGCCAATCGGACCATATTTTGGCGTCCGTTAAATTCTTTTTCGACGAGTATTCTCATGTCCCGTGATCCGCTGCTGACGCGCCGTACGTTTCTGGCCGGCGTAGGCGCAACGCTGGCCGCCGCCGCGTTGCCGGTCTTCTCCACCGCCGCATTTGCCGCCAATGAACATGCAAAAGAACTTCGCATCGGATATCAGAAAGCCGCAAGCACCCTGGTATTGCTGAAGGCGCACGGCACGCTCGAAAAGCGGCTCGCGCCACTTGGCATCACGGTCGAATGGACCGAGTTTCCGGCTGGGCCGCAATTGCTGGAAGGGCTGAACGTCGGCGCGATCGATTTCGGCTATGTGGGCGAAGCGCCGCCCGTCTTCGCGCAGGCCGCGGGTGCCAATTTCGTCTACACGGCGTATGAAATTCCGACGCCGCACGCCGAAGGCATCCTCGTGCATCCGGACGCGCCAATCAAAACCTTGGCCGATTTGAAGGAAAGAGGATTGCGCTGAACAAGGGCTCGGATGTGCACTGGTTTCTCGTCGCCGCGTTGCGGAAGAACGGCGTGAAGTTCAGCGAGATCCAACCCGTGTATCTGCCGCCCGCCGATGCACGCGCGGCCTTCGAGCGCGGTGCGGTCGATGCGTGGGCGATCTGGGATCCGTTCCTCGAAGCCGCCAGGCGGCAAACGAACGCGCGGCAGCTCGCCGATGCCGAGGGTATCGTGAGTCACCACCAGTTCTTTCTGAGCGCGCGGCCCTTCGCGCAACGGAACGGCGACGTCCTTGCGATCGTGATCGATGAAGTCGGCAAGGAAGGGGAGTGGGTGCGCGGCCATTACAGCGAGGCCGCCGCCCAACTCGCGCCAATTCAAGGGCTCGACGCGAGCGTGATCGAATCAGGCTTGCGGCATTACGCGCATATCTACAAGCCCGTCGACGCGAACGTACTTGCGGAACAACAGCGCATCGCGGATACGTTCACCGAACTGCATCTGATCCCGACGAAGATCGTGACCAAGGATGCCGCGCTGTCCGGTAAAGCCTAGCGCAGCAGTTCGAGTCCGCATTGCCCACATCGTTTTACTTCGACGGTTGCGCGATCAGGCGAAAAGCGCGGCGACATTTTCCGGCGGTCGGCCGATGACAGCCCGTCCGTTTCTGACGACGATCGGTCGTTGCAACAGAATCGGATGCTTCGCCAATGCTTCATAGAGTTGGGCGTCCGTCAGCGACGTGTCGGCAAGATTGAGCTCTTTATATTCAGCCTCGGTATCGCGGATCATTTCGCGGACGGGACAGCCGAGTTGAGCATTGAGCTTCTCAAGCTCTGCGACGGTGAGTGGCTTCTTCAGATATTCGACGATTTCCGTCGCTTCGTTTGCGGGGTTGTAGGTGTTCGCGAGGAGTTCGCAGGTGGTGCGAGATTTGGAGCAGCGCGGGTTGTGGTAGATGGTGATCATGGCTGGATGCGGGGCTTACGCCGTTGAAGGTTGCTGTGACGGTTAGAAGGGTTCGGGAATTTTAGCGGGTGACTTGATGACGTGGCGCGGGATGACTGCGCGGCATCCGCGTTGTTTGAACCATCGGCGAGGTGGGTCGGTTTATGCGCATAAACCCACGCCGCCTTCGGGGCGAGTGGGAACCGTTTAATGCTGACCCTGAGTTCTAGTCGCGCCTGCGATTCGCTCGCGCGGGCGCGATTCAAGCGACAACCTATATCCCCCGCTGATGAAGCACCGGACGCACGCTTGACGCTTGCCGCCATGTCTGCGGAGAATCGGTGTCGGACGAATTCACGACGAATCGTCCCTCCGGGCCAATTGGCACGTGAACTTTATGCGCATAAAGTCTGGCGCCTCTCACCCCTTTGGCCGCTCAGATGCGTGCGCTCCTTTTCCCAGCACATCGGCCCGAGAATAATCGCGAACAGTCACCGACGACTGTGCACGCAGTACGCGAGCACTCGTTACTTTCCCTTTGCCGCCGCAAGACAGCGATCAGCAACCCTTAAGCCCCAATCCACGCTTGCTCTGATATCCCGCAAGACCCGGGCACACGTCCGGTGCCTCTTTATGCGCATAAACCCTTTGCCGAATGGCCAATTTAAGAACCGCGCTTACGCAAATCATTTGAAATAGCAATTCAACCAGGTAAAATCCATTTGCGTCTAAAAAAGGAGGTGAAATTTGGCGGCAGAAATCATCGCGGTAACACAGCAGAAAGGCGGGGTCGGGAAGAGCACCATCGCGATGCATCTCGGCGCTGCATTTCACGAGAAAGGCAAACGCGTTCTCGTCGTCGACGCGGATGGCCAAAACACTCTGATTCACTGGGCCAGTGCTGCCTCCGACGGCGACATCGGTATTCCATTCGCCGTCGTCAACCTATCCGAAGCAGGCAGCCAGATCCATCGCGAGATCAAGAAGTTTGTGGCTGACTACGACATCATCGTCGTCGACTGCCCGCCGTCCATCACCGAAAAAGTCTCCGGCGTCGTTCTGCTCGCGGCGAGTGTCGCGGTGATCCCAACTTCCTCGTCCCCTGCCGATTACTGGTCGAGCATCGGCCTCGTCAAGCTGGTCCAGCAAGCGCAGGTCATGAACGAAGACCTGCGAGCCGTGTTCCTGCTCAACAAGACTGAAGAGAAACGGATGCTGACGCGCGAACTGAAGCGCGCGCTCGAAGAACTCGGCTTCCCTCTCCTCAAGACCCAGATTCCCACGCGCGAAGCCTACAAGCAGGCAATGGCGTTAGGGCAAACGGTGCTTCAGATGAACGACCGCGGCGCGAAACTCGCCGCACTCGAAGTACGGGCGTGCGCCAACGAGATCGCCGCCTTGCTCCCGTGAATTTATGCGCATAAAGGACCCTGAATGAAACCGTCCCAGTTCGCCAAAGGCTTTCAAGCACGTCCTGACACGTCCAGCAGCGAAAAGCGCACCGCGCTCGACCGTCTGAATGCGATCGACGGCCTCGTCAGAAACGAGCCGAAAACTCCCGTGATCGCCGGGCGTCCGATTCCGGGCGTCTTGCCGTCGCGTCTGCAAGACGCGGAGATTCCTGATCCGGACAACGAATCGGCGGCCTACCGCGCCTGGAGGCTCGAGCACGGCTATCGTCCCGGCCAGATCGTCGAACTGGCGCTCAAAACGATCAAGCCGAGCCCGTTCAATCCACGGCACTTCTATGTGAAGTCGTCGATTGCGGAGCTTGCCGTCAATCTGGCGAAGCAGGGGCAGCAGCAGGCGATTCACGTCATTCCCGACTATGACAACCCTGGCACCTACTTCGTCAGTGACGGCGGCAGACGCGTGCGCGCGCTGAAAGAAGCGAACAAGGAGTCGGTGAAAGCGATCGTCATCGATCTGCCGATCGGCATCCAAAGCTACAAGCTCGGTTACGACCTCAACGTGCAGCGCGACTCGCAGACGGTGTTCGACAACGCGGTCGTGTGGCGACGCTTTCTCGACGAGCGACATTTCCAGAGCCAGAAGGAACTGGCCGAACATCTCGGCCTCGACGAATCGACGGTCGCAGTCGCGCTGTCCATCGCCAAACTCCCGGAAACCGTGATGCAGGAGATGGTCGCGCGCCCTGACCGCTTCGGCTCGAACATGGCGTATCAGGTGGGCCGCTACCACACGGCTCGCGGCGCGGAGGCGACACTGCGACTGATCAACCGGATCCTTTCCGACGATCTGAGCACACGCCAGGTCGCCGACATCGTCAAAGGCCGAGCGACCTCGCAGGAAAGCGCCAAACCGGCGGGCCGGCAGCGCTACGCGCAACGTCTGGAAATCAAGCTTGGTGGTGTGTCGGTCGGCGATCTGAAGTCGTATGGGGACGACCGGCTCGAGTTGCGCCTGAAAGGCCTCACGCGTGAAAAGCGCGACGACATCCTGCGGCAGATCGAGAAGATGCTGAAGTAAGACGTGAGGGCGGTGCGCATGCACCGCCGCCTGGATTTCAAAGGCAGTTATCGACCCATCAGGCCGCGCGCGACTGGCTCAGTGTAAAGGCGAGCAGATCGCCGTCGGTCGGTTCGCCCCAGGTCCTGCGCGCGAGCCAGTCGAAGAACGCCGTTTCGACGATCTTCGACTCGAGCCCGCGACGCCGCCAGTCGTCGCGCATGTGCGTGCCGAGCCCCGGCAATTCTTCTTCCTCGAACGACTGTCGCGCGATATCGCGCTCCGACTCGCCCTGTTCGTTGTACAACTCGTAGGCCTGCTTGCGACGGTAAGCAGAGTATTCGCCGAGCAGACGCGCCTTCAGATCGTCGGCCGGCGACGCCGCGGCCTTGCTGGTGCCGCCACCCGCGGGCAGCGCCTCGACCGGCGGCGCATAGCCTTTCTTCAACGCATCCTTGAACAGCGCCGGCGCACTGCGCACCGGCGGCAGTGACGTGCTGCGCATACGCTGCTCGGTCATCTGCAGCGCCGCGCGGATCCGGTTCTCCTCGCTGTCCGCGTAAAGCGTTTGCGCCTCCTTGAGCGGAATGCCGATCTTCACCATCCGGTCGACCAGCGTGCTGTCGAACACGTTCGGATGTTCGTCGAGCGCGAGCATCGGCTGCTTGCGCTCGGTCACGCGGAACTGGATTTCAGCGACGCGCCGACCCTCGCGATGCTCGATCAGCTCGACAAAAATGTTCGTGACCGCGTTGACCTCGGCGATGGCCGGGCGCAGGTAGTCGCGCTTGAAATACTTGTACTCGCGCTTCGCCTCGTCGCCGGCTTCGGTATCCGGCGTGCCCGACAGAATCGGCCGCCACCATTCCCAGGTCTCGCGCATCGTCAGGTGGCTGGGGTTGGTCAGGTAGCGCACGCAGATCTCGTAGAGTGCGAGGCCCGCGCTGCTGCGCAGCTGACTCTGGAACTGCAGACTCAGCCGCGCATACTGAACCGGATCGAGCAGTTTCTTCTTGATCTTCGGCGCAAACGAAAACTCGACCCAGACGCGACGCGTGGTCGGATCTTCGAGAATTTCAGCGTCCGCGATCAGCGTCGAAATACCCCATTTGCGGCCAGGCTTCTGACTCGACGTGCCGGTGCTCCACTCAACCTGCACCGACACCATGCGGCGCAGATGCTCCTTGACGAGCGCGGTGTCATTGGAATCGAACGCGGAATTGGCGACGATGTCGGACAGAAGCGCCCGATAGGTGTCGCCCGACTCATCCGCTTGCTGGGCCACCGCGAGTAACACGTTAAAAAGCTTGCGCGTGAGCAGCGTGATCTTGCCGCTCTTGGGCTGGATCGCGATCGCCTCGACGGCTTTGCGCAGCTCAGCCGAGCTCGGGCTGACAACATCGGTCTTTTTCGCGCGCTTCGTAGCCATGCGTCGAGGTGAGGAGGGGATTTCGCGAGAGCATACCGGCTGTGGTGATATGCGTCTATAGCGCCCATCTCACCATTGCCGGTGAAGCGAGTTTACGAAGCGCAACTCACCTCGAGCAACTCCCGAAAACCCTCACCTCGTGTGCGTGCCGCCAGGATCGGGCTCTCCTTGCCGGTCGCGGCGTTTGCGAAGCCGGCTCGTTTCGCCGCGTGCGGCAACTGGGAGCATGTGATCCCGAATCTCCTCACCTCGAAAATTTTCGCGGATTTTTTCGAGAACCTCGTGCAAACGGATGGTGTCCGGGGCGGGTGAAGACTTTGTCGTGCGGCCTCGCGATCGTTTCGTCGATCGTCGCGTGCTGCTGGCCGACGCACAGTCCGGATCAATAGATGGAATGCCCGCACGGTATTGGACCCGCAAGGCGGCGTGGGCCAGCGACAGGCGCCCCGTCAGCCCTGCTGTCGCTGCATCAAGCTTCCTGTCGTCGGGCGCGCCATTCGATTGCTTGGTGCCTCCGCTGACGATTCAGCCTTCACCGCCGAGAACCTGCCAGCATTAACCACCCAGTTTCGACCTCGAGCTTCGTCCGAAGCTGCCGAAAAAGGGGAGATCCAACCACAGGCAAATCATCACCGCTCCGATGCTCCCGAAAAACCTCACCGTAGCACCGCGGAACGGCACAACACGACACGCGCTCATGCCGCGCCAGTACCGCATTTCTCCAATGCAATCTCCTGAAAAGCCTCACCTTTGACGTTTACGGAGGCCACGGCGCCCCCTCCCAAAGAACTCCTGAAAACTCTCACCTTTGCTGGCGGACAGGCAAAAAACCAATGATTTCCGTGACTTGCGATAATCCCACCTAGCATTTGAACCACCGGGTGTCCCCGTAAAACCTCACCTTAAGCCCGTTTTTTCGCACCGCAGCACTTTCATTGTGTCCCGTGGATCTCCCGGAAAAACTCACCTCTGCAATCAGAGACTCGGTATACCTACGCTCGCAAATCGCCAGTTGCCGGGCATCTCCGGCCGATAACCCGCGTTTCAGTCCCGAATCTCCTCACCGTAACGCGCAGAACCCTATCCAGACCTTCCCGAAAAGCCTCACCTTTGACGAAATCACCGGCCAAATCAGCTCGCGGATCTAGCTGATAAGCCAGCTCCCCCGAATCCCCTCACCTTTCCACTCGCCAGCGGTTCCCGCCGACCAGTCTTTCGGGCAATCGATGTGTCGAAATCCATCCTGGCTCCCGTAAAACCTCACCTCAGCAGTCTGGATGCTCAAAAACAAAGCAAAATTGGACCCCGCGTCCCGAAAAATCTCACCTTCGTTTCACGTTTTCTCCCGCCACGGCTCACCAAAGCGGTTATCCACCCCAAAAAACCGGCAAAAAACCACGCTCGCGAGCCTCCCGAAAGCCCTCACCTTGCTGCTGGCCATACCGAACGGGCACTTTCGAGGGCTGTCGGGTGCTTCGCGGCTGCGAAGTCCCGCAAAACCTCACCTTTGCCCAGACCCCACGTATACGGCGTTTCCTGAACCCGCTCACGTTCCCTCCCGGAGCCGCTCACCGAGCTTCCCGAACCCCATCACTCGAGTTTCCCGCAGACCCTCACCACGTCTCCCGCAAAGCTTCACCTCGCTGGGCTGAAAGCCCCGCCAGATAAGGGTTTGCCGAGTCGTTAACGGTTTTAACAAGGGTTCAAAGGTGTTTATTTTTATTACTCTCAAGCCTTGCACCCGCGAGCCCCGTGAAACACGGGCCCAACACCCCACAGCCATTGCCGATCAATCGTGAAACAGTGCGCGATCATGCGAGAACCAAACAAAATTCTTCTAATACAAGGGCTTATTAGCTATTCTTCGTTTTGTTTCACGGAGAAAAACGGTCCGCGCGTGTTTACCATTGCAATTTGCACGCAAACGCCTGTCGGTATGCGCCAATCCCTTCGCCACCGATAAATCGGTAGCAAACACTACGTAAATTGTTATGATCTATCCAATTCGAGCCACATCGAGGTAAACATGAATCTGGATCAGGAGCGGCAAGCCATTCGCGACGAGCTTGAATCAATGCGTGCGCAGGGCGTGCGCCGCCAGGATCTGTCGCTGCATGCATGCAAACGGCTCTTTTTCGATCTCGGCATCCGACCATCGATGGCGGCCGTTCGCGATCTCACGCAAACCGGCAGCGCGAGCGACATCCCGAAGGACATCGATCATTTCTGGGAGCGCATCCGCAGCGTGTCGCGGGTCAAGGTCGGAGCGGGTGCGATACCAAAGGCACTCGAAGATCGCGCCGGCGAACTGCTGGGCGCGCTATTCGAAGAAGCGGTCGTGCAGGCCAAAGCGTCGCTCGATGGCGAACGTGAGGAGATCCGCGCGCAGATCAGCGCCGCAGATCTGCGCGTACGCGAGGCGGAAATTCGTCGGGATGCGGCCGACGACTCCATCAGGCGCAGCGAAGCGCGCGCCGAAGCCGCGTGGGAGCGGGTTCGCGCACTTGAAACCCAGTTATCGAGCGCGACTACGCACGGCAGCGTTCACCTCGAAGGCATGCAGGCAACCACGCGCCGGCTCGACCAGGAGAACGAGGCGCTGCGGCAACGGCTCGAAAACGAACAGACCACCAATGCTGCGTTGCGCGACCGGGTCGACGCGTTGCACGTCGAATTACGGCAAAGCACGGAGCACTATGCACAGCAGATCAAGGATGCGGTCGCGGAAGCCGAGCGGCGCGTCAAGCCGATGCTGGTCGAACTCGACTCGCTGCGTAGCATGGCCGCGACGTATCAGTCCGGCGTGCGTGACGCGAGCCGCAAGGAATTCGAGTTCATTCAGCAGATTGCCGCCGCCAAGGCACGCGCCGATCGGCTCGACGCGCAGCTGCGCGAGCAGTCGGACGAAGTCGACGCGCTGACGAAAGAAGTCGCCACGCTGCGTGGCCAGCAGGGCATCGATCCGGCCATCGCCGTACTGCTGTGCTCGCTGGTTACTGAGGGGCGGCTCACGAGCAAAGAGTTGAGCCTGATCGGCACCGCGGCTGACGGCCACGTGACGCTGCCCGCGAAATGCCCGAAATGCGAGGAAGGTGAGCCGGAGCTGTCGCAGGTCGATCACCGTTTCGAACTGTTGTGCCCGGAATGCGAGCACTCTTCCGGCCTCGGCGAATCGAGGCTCGCGGCGGTGAACCAGTTCCTGTCGAACGATGGCTCCACCGCGCCGTCGTCCCGCTCTGTCCACGCGATGCGTTAACCAGAGGCGGCCAATCCAACGGAAAAAACTCAAAGGTGAGGAAATTCGGGACCGCGACGGTGAGGTTCTTCAGGGCTCGCCGGCTCCCGCTTTCCGCGTCAAACGCCCGTCACGGCGGGGCTCGGCCAACGGCGCCGAAGCTGGATCCGGCTCCTCTGTCGCGGGCGAATCCTGCTGATCGATCCACGTTTGCCACGCGCGATATAGCCGGTTCGCGGACACCGCCTGCACGAAGCCGAGCCATTGTCCGACCTGTTCGGCCTCCACCCCGCTTTCGAAAAGATCCGCCGCAAACGTGTTGCGCAAGGTCTGCGGACTCGCGCGCGATTGGCGCGATGTGGCAATCCCCGCTGCATCGACGAGCGCATCCACCGCGCGCAGCATCGTGGCCTTATGCATCGGCCTGCCCGACGGCGATGCGGGAAACACAAGCTTGCCGGCCAGTTGCATCAGCTGGCGTTCGGCTAGCCAGGCGTCGAGAATCGCCGTTGCGAACGGCGCGAGTCGCGTGCGCCGCGTCAGCACTGGATTCGCGGACTCGATCGTGACCCACGGCGAGCCCTCTCTCACGCAACTAACCGTAAGCGCTCCCGCTTCGCCCGTCTTCAGTCCTGCGCCCAGAAACACCGCGATCAACGCGCGATCGCGTCGCTCTCTCCAGCGCTGCGCGGTCGACAAAGCCGGCAACGGCGCGAACAGCCGCGCGATCAACGCAGTGCGTTCCGCATGCGTGAGAAACCCCGTCGGCTCATTGTCGCGCGCATTGCGCCACGCGGCTTCCCCGTCCTGAGCGATGAAGCGAGCCGGGTTGGTCGACGCCGATTCGATCTCGCGCACGTGATCGAGCACGCGCTCGATAAGCCGCAAATAGCGGATCCGCTGCGTTCTGCGAATCTCGAGGCTGGCGACGAATTCGGCGATCGCGGGCGTGTCGACCGTCGCGAGGCTTTGTTGCCGCGCGCCAAGCCAATCGAGAAACTGCCCCCACTGCGCCTGATAGACCAACGCCGAAGAGCGACGGAAGTGCTGCTTCGCGAGCCACGCATCGAACGCGACCTGCGGGTCGCGACGCCAGTCTTCGCGTTGCTGATCGAACAGATCGGTAGAGGGCGCGGGACGGGGAACGGGGTCGGACAGATGAGGAGGTGACATGAGCAATCCTTCCGTTAGTTGCACCGTTTGGTCCGCGTATTGTAGGCGCTGACCGCCGCAAGGCCGACCGCGAGGAATGGATGAGGATCGGAGCCATCCCGAGGTGGCGCCGCCATTAGCCGCCCCACGCCCGGGCGCGCTTTAAGGGCGCATCGGCCGGCCGTGGCAGCGCCGCCCGGCGCGCCGCTTCCTCGTACGCATTGACGGCAAACGCAAAGACGGCGGGCAATGCATTGGAGGTGCCGAAATCCACGCCGTCATCGGTTTCTGGATAAGGCAGATCCGACGGGCGCTGGAACAGCCCGAGCATCAGCGCGTCGTGCCGGCCGGCAAAACCGAGATCGGCCAGCGCCTCGGCTTCGATGGCATGGAGCAGACGCCACGTGAGCGGCACCTGCTTGACGATGTAGCGCGCGGCGATGCTGCGCACGATATGTTCGAGATCGCGCGCGGCGGTCTGGAAGCGCAGCGCGGCGAGAGTTTGATCGGTAGGGTCGGTTTTCAGGTTGTTCATTCTCGGCTCCAATCGACACCTGATACTGTACAAACATACAGTATCGAGCGCAACCTGGCCGAACGGCCTAGCCGTGAATCACAACCAGCAGCGCTTTCGCCTCGCTCTTGCCGACGTTGCGGATCGCATGCGGTTCATCCGCGACGTAGCGCGCGGTGTCTGCGACCTTGAGCCGCTTCGTCGCGCCGGCCGCCTCGATTTCGATCGAGCCGTGCAGTACGGTCAGATGCTCGCGCGTGCCTGGCTCGTGCGCGTTCGACACGAGGGCCCCGCCTGGCCGCAGCGTCAATTCGTACCACTCGAACTTGCCGGCCAGCTCGATCGGTCCCCACACACGCAACTGGTATTTCGCTTCATGACCGCTTAGCGTAGGAATATCGTGCGGTCCGGAAACGGCGATTGCCTCGGGCGACTTCGGCGCCGCAAACAGCGAATCGAGGCTTACGCCGAGCGCATTGGTCAGCCGCCATGCAACCGCGATCGTCGGATTGGCCTTGTCGCGCTCGATTTCCGACAGCATCGATTTCGACACGCCGGCCGCGCGCGACAGATCGTCGAGCGTCATGCGCCGCCCGGCGCGCAGCCGTTGAATCTGTTCGCCGACGCGCGGCGGCGCAGCAATCGCCGCATTCGGCGGTAATGCCGCGCTGGCGGAGGTGGGCGCCGTATTGGCCGCGGCGCGGCGTGTACCCGAACTTGCCATTTCCTGACCCATCGTTTAGAGTTGTTCGATATACCGGATTTTAGTTCGGAAAAACGAAAATATCCGATAAAGCTGACAACCGACTATAACAGGCCGCCCTTCCCGCGCGCATGCGAATGCGGGCGCCATCACTCTCAGGAGTCCCGTTCATGCGTGACCAATACCTTGCCCATTTGCGCGGCACCCTCGACCAGATCCGCGCCGACGGCTTCTACAAGAGCGAGCGCGTGATCGCGAGTCCGCAGTCGGCCGACGTGCGTCTTGCCGACGGCAGCGACGTGCTGAACTTCTGCGCAAACAACTATCTCGGTCTCGCCGACGACGCGCGGTTGATCGAAGCCGCCAAGCAAGGCCTCGACAGCGACGGCTTCGGGATGGCGTCGGTGCGCTTCATCTGCGGCACGCAAACCGTGCACAAGCAACTCGAAGCGGCGCTCGCCGCGTTCCTGCAAACCGACGACTGCATTCTCTACTCGAGCTGCTTCGACGCGAACGGCGGCCTGTTCGAAACGCTGCTCGACGAAAACGACGCGATCATCAGCGACGAGCTGAATCACGCGAGCATCATCGACGGCGTGCGGCTGTCCAAGGCGAAGCGCTTTCGCTACAGGAACAACGACCTCGGCGATCTCGAAGCGCGCCTGCAGGAAGCCGATGCGGCGGGCGCGCGCTTCAAACTGATCGCGACCGACGGCGTGTTCTCGATGGACGGCATCATCGCGAACCTCGCCGGCATCTGCGATCTGGCCGACAGGTACGGCGCATTGGTGATGGTCGACGACTCGCACGCGGTCGGCTTCATCGGTGAACACGGTCGCGGCACGCCCGAGCATTGCGGAGTGATGGCGCGCGTCGACATCATTACCGGCACGCTCGGCAAGGCGCTCGGCGGCGCATCGGGCGGCTACGTCGCGGCGCGCAAGGAAGTCGTCGAGCTGTTGCGCCAGCGCTCCCGCCCGTATCTGTTCTCGAACACGCTGACGCCGAGCATCGCGGCGGCGTCGCTGAAGGTACTCGAATTGCTCGCCAGCGATGAAGGCGCGCAGCTGCGCGCACGCGTGCGCGAAAACGGCGCGCATTTCCGCCGCGCGATGAGCGCGCTCGGCTTCACGCTCGTGCCGGGCGAACATCCGATCATTCCGGTGATGCTCGGCGACGCGCAACTCGCGGGAAAGATGGCCGATGCGCTGCTGAAGCAAGGCGTCTACGTGATCGGTTTTTCGTTCCCGGTGGTGCCGCGTGGCCGCGCGCGCATCCGCACGCAGATGAGCGCCGCGCACACGCCGGAGCAGATCGACCGTGCCGTCGAGGCGTTCGCGCGCGTCGGTCGCGAGCTCGGCGTCATCACCGCGTGATCGCGCGTGATTCGAATGGAGAAGCAGATGAAAGCATTGGCAAAACTCGAACGCGGGCGGGGCCTCACGCTGACCGACGTGAAGAAGCCCGAAGTCGGTCATAACGACGTGATGATCCGCATCACGCGCACCGCGATTTGCGGCACCGACATTCATATCTGGAAGTGGGACGACTGGGCGCAGAAGACGATTCCGGTGCCGATGCACGTCGGCCATGAATACGTCGGCGAAATCGTCGAGATGGGGCAGGAAGTGCGCGGCTTTGCGATCGGCGATCGGGTGTCGGGCGAAGGACACATCACCTGCGGCTTCTGCCGCAACTGTCGCGCGGGCCGCCGGCATCTGTGCCGCAACACGATCGGCGTCGGCGTGAATCGCGAGGGCGCGTTTGCCGAATACTTGGTGATTCCGGCCTTCAACGCGTTCAAGATCCCGCCTGAAATCTCCGACGATCTCGCCGCGATCTTCGATCCGTTCGGCAACGCGACGCATACGGCGCTGTCGTTCAACCTCGTCGGCGAAGACGTGCTGATTACCGGCGCTGGGCCGATCGGCATCATGGCGGTGGCGATCGCCAGGCACGTCGGCGCGCGCAACGTCGTGATCACCGATGTCAACGACTATCGCCTCGAACTCGCGCGCAAGATGGGCGCGACGCGCGCGGTGAACGTGTCTCGCGAATCGTTGCGCGACGTCATGCACGATCTGCACATGACCGAGGGCTTCGACGTCGGACTCGAAATGTCGGGCGTGCCGAGTGCTTTTACGGGCATGCTCGAAGCGATGAACCACGGCGGCAAGATCGCGCTGCTCGGCATTCCACCCGCGCAAACCGCGATCGACTGGACCCAGGTGATCTTCAAAGGCCTTGAAATCAAGGGCATTTATGGGCGCGAGATGTTCGAGACCTGGTACAAGATGGTCGCGATGCTGCAAAGCGGCCTCGATCTGTCGCCGATCCTCACCCACCATTTCAAGGTCGACGACTATCAGGAAGCCTTCGCGACGATGCTCTCCGGCGAAAGCGGCAAGGTGATTCTCGACTGGACCTCTGCCTGAGTCGGCACCTCACCGTCTGAACGCTGACGCCCGCAGCGCGCTTACGCGCCTGCGGGCGTTTTCACGAACTCGGCCTGGATGCGCACGTGAATATCGTCGCCGACGGCCGGATACCAGGTAGATAGACCGAACTTCGCGCGGCTGAAATGACCGTCCGCGGAAAAGCCAAGCGTGTCCTTTTTCGTCAGCGGGTCGGGCGCGAAGCCGTTGAACGTGACGTCGAGCGTGACCGGCTGCGTGACGCCGCGGATCGTCAGATCGCCGCTCAGCGTGCCGCGCGCTTCGCCGGTGCGCTCGAAACGCGTGCTCGCGAAGCGGATCTGCGGATAGCGCGCGACGTCGAGCATGCTGTCGCTTTTCACCATCTTGTCGAGCAGCGGCACGTTCGTGTCGATGCTCGCGGCGTCGATCGCGACCGACGCCGTGCTGCGGTCGAGGCCGCCGTCGTTCCAGTCGAGTTCCCCCTGCTTGCGATCGAAACGCATCGTAAAGCGCGTGTATTTGAAGTGATCGATATCGAACGTGATGCTCGTATGGTCCTGATCGATGTCGTAGCGTCCGGGCGGCACGCGCGCCTCGTTCTGACTGACCGAATGCGTGAGCACCTGGATCGGCGTGCAGGCCACCGCGCCCAGCAGCGTTGCGCCGAGCAGCGCGCGTACCCACGCGGTGCGAACGGAGGATGGTTTCATCGAAGCGATTCCGGTTGAACGATGATCAAGCGATCGCCATCAAGATAGCAGCAAGCGCACCCACAGTGCCGCAGGGCGAAGAAAAACTTGACGAGGGAGAATGATCGTTCTACCTTTTCGTCCATGACACACGAAACGATTCCGACTGCCCCGAACGACGCGGCCCAGCCCGGCACGGCGCGCGAACGCCTGCTCGATGCCGCCGAGGCGCTTATCTACGTCGGCGGCATCCATGCAACAGGCGTCGATGCGATCGTGCGGCAGTCCGGCACCGCGCGCAAAAGCTTTTACACGCATTTCGAGTCGAAAGATGCGCTAATCGCGGCCGCGCTCGAACGGCGCGACGAGCGCTGGATGAACTGGTTTATCGCCGGCACGCAACGGCGCGGCAAGGGCGCGCGCAGACGCCTGCTCGGCATGTTCGACGTGCTGCGCGAGTGGTTCGCATCGGCGGATTTTCATGGCTGCGCGTTTCTGAACGCGGCCGGCGAAATCGAATCCGCCGACGATCCGATCCGCGTCGTCGCGCGCAAACACAAGGCACGGCTGCTCGGTTTCGTGCGTGCCGAATGCGACGCGTTCGTCGTGGAAGCCGAAATCGATGCGCGTCGCGCGGCGCCGCTCGCGCGGCAATGGCTCGTGCTGCTCGACGGCGCGATCGCGGTGGCGCTCGTGAGCGGCGAAGCCGATGCGGCGCTCGACGCGCAGGCGGTTGGCAAGACCTTGCTCGATACGGCAGCGAAACCCGCCGCAACCAAACGGCCGCCATCGCGGCGCACCATAACCTGACCGAGGAACCATCATGGCCGATACGATCGAAGCCCGCCCGCCGCTGCCGCCATTCACTCGCGATACCGCGATCCAGAAAGTGCGGGCCGCGGAAGATGCCTGGAACACCCGCGAACCCGAGCGCGTATCGCTCGCGTACGCGACGGATAGCGTGTGGCGCAACCGCGCCGAATTCGTGCATGGCCGCGCGGAGATCGTCGGCTTTCTGCGCCGCAAGTGGGCGAAGGAGCTCGACTATCGGCTGATCAAGGAACTGTGGGCGTTCACCGACAATCGCATCGCGGTGCGCTTCGCGTACGAATGGCACGACGATTCGAACAACTGGTTCCGCTCGTATGGCAACGAGAACTGGGAGTTCAACGAGCATGGTCTGATGGCGCATCGTCACGCAAGCATCAATGATCTGCCGATCCGCGAAGCCGACCGCTTGTATCGCTGGCCGCTCGGCCGGCGGCCCGACGATCACCCCAGCCTGTCCGATCTCGGTCTGTAGACGTTCCCACCACATTCATCGACGGCGGCGCACCCGATGCGCGCCGCGAACTTCTTCACCGCTTGTTCATCACGGCGCCATCGGTTCTCCGTTATCGTGGCGGTTCCGGCTGCGGGGGCACGTCGCGTGCCCGGCCGGCCGAGCGAGTCTCAACATCGACCGCACGGCTTCAGGTACAGTGCGCGACGGGCGGCACGCGGATCGCCAGAACACCATGACACCGGCGCTCGACCGGTGACGGAGAAGAAATGCACTTCAGGCAGATGAACAAGAATATCCGGCGCGCCGCGGTGGCGCTTTTCGCCAGCTTCGCGGCGGTCTCCGCGGCGCACGCGGGCAACTGGTGTGACGGCGGTGTATGGGTCGACGCGATGCTCGGCTCGTATCACATCAACCCCGATCCCGATACGCACTTCGAGCAGTTCAATCCCGGGCTTGGCGTCGAATGCTGGCTGAACAACCAGTGGGCGCTGACGGTCGGCGGCTTTCGCAACTCGCTGCGTCGGCCGTCCTACTACGGCGGCGGCGTGTGGGCGCCGGAGTTCGCGCATTGGGGCATCGTTCGGATCGCGGCGATCGGCGGGATCATCTCTGGCTATAACTACGGCAACTGGGGTCTCGGTAGCAATCACACGATCGGCCCGGTGGTCGCGCCGATCGTGATGCTCGAATACAAGCGCGTCGGCGCGAACTTCATCGTCATTCCGCCGATCCCATCGGACAATCTGCCCTTTACGATTGGTTTTCAGCTGAAGGTAAAGTTCTGACGGAGCCCCAAGCAACGTGGGCGATCGCCCTCAGGTGAGGTTTTTCGGGAGCCAAAGGCTTCCGTTCTACCCGGATTGAGCAATTGCCGCGAGCGCGAGGTCTCGAATGCGGGGCCGACCTCCTGGAACTCCTCACCATGGCGCACAAAGCGTCGTTCTCTCGACTCCTGGAAATCCTCACCATCCTGCAAGACCTCACCTCAACAGGCTCGCTTCAACTTTTAGCCCTGCATTCCAGCGTGTTTTTCGCGCACTGGACACCGACGCGCTCCGCGCTCGCTGGTCCGAAACGCAATCGTTCACCGCAACGCTGAAGCCAGCGAAGCACGTGCTGCGCGCTTCGACGCACCTCATCCCCATCGCCGTTCCGACGCACACCGCGTGAGCCGTCGCGCATCCCGCCCACTGCTCCCGAAAACCCTCACCGTAGTGCCACCTCCTGGAACTCCTCACCATTCGCGCGTCGGTCGATCCGGGCCTCGCCCATGCACGCCATTCATATCGACCATTTTTGGCCCGAATTTGACCGCGTTTATCGCCGCTCATATCGTGCAGCCATGTCGTCCGGATGTGATTCGCCCCGCTGCGTAGAGCCATCGTCATGCGGGAACCTCAATCTTCGTTCTCCCTGAGCCATGAACTCTGACGCCGTGAATTCCGATCTGAGCGCCCCGCTCGCATCACGCCGATCCGCCGCCGCGACGAGCGGCGTACGACGCGCGGTCACGACCGCCGTGCTGGGTCAAATCCTCGAATGGTATGACTTCTTCCTGTATGGAACGGCCGCGGCGCTGGTATTCGGCAAGCTGTTCTTCCCCGTGGGCAGCGATCCGCTCACCGGCACCATCGCCGCGTTCGGCGGCTTCACGGTCGGCTTCATCGCGCGGCCGATCGGCGGCGTGCTGTGCGGACATCTCGGTGACCGCTACGGGCGCAAGCTCGTGACGATGCTGACGCTGTTCGCGATGGGCACGGCGACTATGTTGATGGGCGTGCTGCCCACTTACCAGCAGATCGGCCTCGCCGCGCCGGCGCTGCTCGTGTGTCTGCGCATCGTGCAGGGGCTCGCCGCGGGCGGCGAATGGAGCGGCAGCATCCTGCTGATCCATGAGAACGCGCCGCAATCGAAGCGCGGCGCGCTCGCCGCATGGAGTCCGTGCGGCGCGGCGCTCGGCTTCGTGCTGTCGACCGGGGCGTTCCTGCTGGTGCAGAACCTGTCGTCTGCCGATTTCCTGAGCTGGGGCTGGCGCATTCCGTTCCTCTGCAGCGCCGCGCTCGTCGCACTGGGCTTGTGGATGCGCCGCTCGGTCGGCGAAAGCGCCGCGTTCGTTCGAGCGAAGGCAACGCGTCGCGACACCCGCATGCCAGTGATCGAAGTGTTGCGGCAATGTCCTCGTGAAGTGCTGACGATCTTCGGTTTGCGCTTTGGCGAAGGCGGTGCGTCGTACATCTTCTTCGCGTTCTCGATCGCGTATGGCCAGTTCCTCGGCATCAAATCGAGCTGGATCCTCGGCGGCCTGACTCTTTCGATGCTGCTGATGATTCCGTTCTCGCTGTTCTTCGGCTACCTGACCGACAAGGTCGGACGCAAGCCCGTGTATCTCGCCGGCTCGATTGCGTTGGTGCTCGTCGCATGGCCGTATTTTGCGCTGCTCGGCTCCGGCGAATACTGGAAAGTGATCACGGCCCTCGTGCTGGCGAACAGCCTCACGCTCGGCATCCTCGAAGGCGCGCAGCCCGCGTTCATCAGCGAACTGTTGCCGGTACATCTGCGCTTCTCGGGGCTTGGCATCGGGCGCGAAATCTCCTCGGTGCTCGGCGGCGGCCTGTCGCCGATGATCGCCACGGCGCTGCTCGCGCACTATCGCAGCGCGACGCCGGTCGCTCTGTACCTCGGCGTGCTCGGCGTGATCACCGTGATCGCGACGCTGCTCGCCCGGGAGACCTATCCGAAAGCGATGCGCATCGAAGCGCATCAGGAAACCGAATGACATCGTTCACATCACTGACTCAAGAGGTAACGCGCATGCACGCCGTTCATACCGCCAGCGCCCGCGCTTGCACTGCCGACGCACCCATCATCGACACGCAGGAGGACTACCCCGAATACACGGGCCCGCTGTCGCTCGATGACCTGATCACCGAAGTCGAGCGTCGCCGCGACGAGTTCGATGCGGTTTCACACGTCCCGCGCGACATGATCGTGAAGATGAAGCTCGCGGGCATCTTCCGCGCGAGCACGCCGAAACGCTTCGGCGGCGACGCGCTGCCGCCGCCACAGTTTCTGGCGATGCTCGAACGCATCGCGATCGCCGATGGTTCGGCCGCATGGGTCGCGGCCTTTGGCTCCGCGAACACGTATCTTGCGTCGCTGCCGGTCGAGACTCAGGCCCGCATCTACGCGTCCGGTCCAGACCAGGTTTTCGCGGGCGGCCTGTATCCCCTGCAACCGGCCGAGCGTGCGCCCGGCGGCTACGTCGTGTCGGGTCAATGGCGTTTCGCGAGCGGCTGCAAGGGCGCGGACTGGATCGGCGTCGGCATCGGTGGCGCGCCGGGCCAGGTCGGCGACGCGAACGCGGGCAAGCCGTTCACGGCCGTGTTTCCGGCGAGCGAAGTCGAGATCGTCGACAACTGGAACGTGGTCGGCATGCAAGGCACCGGGAGCCACGATCTGCGCCTGAAAAACAAGTTCGTCGACGAGCAATGGACCTTCGTGCGCGGCGGTGCGCCGCTGATCGACGAGCCGCTCTACCGCTACCCCGCCGTCGCATATCAGGCGCAGGTGCATGCGGCGGTGAACCTCGGGCTCGCGCGCGCGGCGCTCGACCTGCTGGCCGGTATGTCCGGCGTAACCAGAACGACGACCGGCGCGCCGCGTCTTGCCGACCGCGCGTACTATCGCTCGGGTCTCGCGCAGGCGGAAGCGAATCTGCGCAGCGCGCGCGCGTTCTTCTTCGAGTCGGCGCAAACTTCGTGGCGCACGGTCATGGCGGGCGACCCCGTGTCGCCCAGCGAGGCCAATCTGCTGCGGCTCTCCGCGACGCATGCCGCGCATACGTGCGCCGAGGTGGTCATGCAGGCGTACAAGATGGCTGGCATCGGTGCGATCTATCGCGAGAGCCGCATGCAGCGGATGGTGCGCGATTCGATCGTCGTCACGCAGCACGCGTTTCTCGGCGAAGGCACCTACGACGCGTCGGGCGCGCTGTTCGTCGGCATACCGCCGGTCACGCCCTATCCCTGAGCGACGTAGGAGCGACTGTCATGACACACGACGAAACGCGCACGCACTTCCGCGACGCGATGGCTTGCCTCGGCGCGGCCGTCAACATCATCACGACCGATGGTCCGCGCGGGCGCTGCGGCATCACCGCGAGCGCGGTCTGTTCGGTGACCGATACGCCACCGACCATGCTGGTGTGCATCAATCAATCGAGCTATGTGCATGACGTGATGCACGAAAACGCGAACCTGTGCATCAACATCCTTGGCGCGCACTGCCAGGACCTGGCGCGCGTGTTCGCGGGCATGACGGGTTGTTCGATGGACGCGCGTTTCGATCAATGCGCGTGGCAGCCGGGAGCGCTCGGCGCTCCGGTGCTTGGCGACGCGCTCGCGAGCCTCGAAGGACAGATCGTCGACAGCAGGACAGTGGGCTCGCACTCGGTGATGTTCGTGCGGATCGACCGGATCGCCACGCGCGATGACGGCGATGGCCTCGTGTACTTCGGCAGGCAGTTCCACCGGCTTGTGCGTGCCGGTGTCGCGGCTTGCGAGGCGGCATGACGATGCAGGTCTGTCTCTTTCTGATCGGCACGAGCGACGCGCGGCAGTCGCTCACGGACCCGCCCGCGCTGCTGCGGGCCGCCACGCAAGTCGCGGGGCTGCGCAAGCTGATCGTGCACGAGCCGATCGCGGGACAGGTCGATGCGCGTATCGCGCCGGCGGCCGATGCGCCGTCGTGCGTGCTGCAGTGGTACTTCGACGAACTCGAGCCGCTTGAAGCCGCGCTCGAACCTGACGGCGCGATCGCGCACGCGTTGCATTCGGCCATGCGCGCCGAATTCAGCCCGCGAAGCTTCTCGCAGCAGGTGATGGCCGTGCGCATCTTCGCGCCACCGCAGGCTGCGTCGGTCGAAGACAACGCGCAACGCTGCACCTATCTGGTCGCATACGAAGGCGTCGCGCAAGACTTCAACGCGTGGCTTACGCACTATCTAGCGCATCATCCGCCGTTGATGCTGCAATTGCCGGCGCTGCGCGAAATGGAGATCTACACGCGCATCGACAGCCGCAGCGGTTTGCCGTTTGCGCGCGCGAGCGCGATGCAACGCAACAAGGTCGTGTTCGACGATGCGAGCGCGCTCACCGATGCGCTCGCGTCGCCGGTGCGCGATGCGATGCACCGCGACTTCCACGCGCTGCCGCCGTACAGCGGGGCGACGCCGCATTTTGCAATGCGCAGCATCTACGGTAACCTCGCCGCATATTGAGCGGCGCGTCGCGCGGCCAGCGACATGCCTTGGTTTGCGAGAGCTGCCCATGAACAAGCTGAATCCCGGCATCGCCGATCTGAATCTTCTGCGCGTGTTCCTCGCGATCTGGGACCTGCGCAGTCTGACGGCGGCCGGCGATCGGCTCGGTCTCACGCAACCGGCGGTCAGTCATGCGCTGCGCCGCCTGCGCACTCTGTTCGAAGACCCGCTGTTTTCGCGCACGCCCAACGGCATGGTCCCCACCGATGCCGCGTACCGCCTTTATCCGCCGCTCGCGCAAGCGTTCGCGATCATCAACGAAGCCGTGCAGCAGCTGGCGAAGTTCGAGCCGTCGACCGCGCGACGGGTGTTTCGCGTGTCGATGTCGGACATGTCGGAGTTCTACTTCTTGCCCCCGCTCGTCGCGCTGCTCGATCGCGAAGCTCGCGGCATCCGCATCGAGGTTGCCAATGTGCCGGTCGAGTCGGTCAGCGCGGCGATGCGCGTCGGCGAAGTCGATCTCGCGCTCGGCTATGTGCCGGGTCTCGACGCGGGCTGCGTGAGCCAGACGCTGTTCGTCGACGAGCACGTGTGCGTGGTGCGCGCCGGTCATCCGTTGCGCAAGACGAGGCCGAGCCGCGAAGATCTGACCGCGCTACGCTACGTGTACGCAAGCACCAATGCGACCGGGCATCGGATGGTCGAGCAATGGCTCGACGAGCTGAACCTGAAGCGCGAGGTCGTGCTGCGGCTGCCGCATTTCGTCGTCGCGCCCGAGATCGTGATGAATACCGATCTTGCCGTGATCTTTCCGAAAAGCATCGCGAAGCGCTTCAACCGCGGCAAGGCGTTCCGGATTCTGCCGCTGCCGTTTCCGCTGCCGCCGATCGAAATCCAGGTGCACTCCCACTCGCAGTTCGCGGCGGACCCCGGCATCGCGTGGCTGCGCGAGACCATCCATACGATGTTTCATCAGCCGGCACGCTGAGCGCCCGTGACCTTGCCCGCGGGTGCCCGGGAACGCCGGGCATATTAGCTGTACTGATACCCGCCCTGCTTTTCGGCTAATTTGACGCCACTACCTGTCGCCTCGACACTGCGTATCGTGCGAAGCCTTTTCTGAAAGGCCGCACTCCCCCCATTCAGATGCGAGCAGACATGTCCTCAGTTCAATCCCCGATCACGGCCGAGCGCGCCACGGCAGAGTCGAATCGCGCACTCAGGAAAATCATCATTGCGTCGGTGGCCGGCAACGCGATGGAGTGGTACGACTTTTTCGTGTACGGCACCGCGGCTGCGCTCGTGCTCGGCCAACTGTTCTTTCCCGCGCACGCGGACCCGCTGATCGGCACGATCGGGGCGTTTGCCGCGTTTGCGATCGGCTTCGTCGCGCGTCCGCTGGGCGGCATCGTGTTCGGGCATATCGGCGACCGCTATGGACGCCGCGCGTCGCTCGTCTGGACGCTGCTGATCATGGGCTTTGCGACCTTCGGCATCGGTTTGTTGCCGACCTATGAGCACGTCGGTCTGGCCGCCCCCGCGGCGCTCGCGGGCTTGCGCTTGCTGCAAGGCATCGCATCAGGTGGCGAATGGGGCGGCGGCGTGCTGATGATCAGCGAGAACGCTCCGCCCGAAAAACGCGGCTATTTCGCGGCGTGGAGTCAGCTCGGCGTGGGCGGCGGTTTCGTGCTGTCGGCGGGCGCGTTCCTCGCGGCGCAAGCGCTGCCTCACGATCAGTTCATGTCATGGGGATGGCGTCTGCCGTTTCTCGCGAGCATCGTGATTTTCGCGCTCGGCGTGTACATCCGTCACAACCTGCCGGAGAGCCGCGACTTCGAGAACGCGGAGAAAGCCGGCAAGACCGCGCATATGCCGGTGCTCGAAGCGATCAAGCGTCACCCGAAAGAGATCCTGATGGCGATGGGTCTGCGGGTCGCGGAAAACGGCGGCGCCTATATCTTTCTCGCGTTCTCGCTCGTGTACGGCAAGTTCGTCGGCATTTCGAATTCGGTGATGCTGACCGGCGTGATGCTCGCGATGGTGGTCGAAATGGGCGCGATGCTCGCGTGGGGCAAGCTGTCGGACCGCGTCGGGCGCAAGCCGGTGTATATGATCGGCGCGGTGTCGCTCGCGGTGATGGCGTTTCCGTTCTTCTGGCTGCTCAACACGCAATCCACGCCGCTGATCTGGCTCGCGCTCGTGCTCGGCACGGCCGTCTGCCACGGCGCGATGATCGGCACGCTGCCCGCGCTCGTCGGCGAACTGTTCAGCACCGAAGTCCGCTATTCGGGCGTGGCGCTCGGTCACGAGGTCGCGTCGATCTTCGCGGGCGGCCTGTCGCCGCTGATCGCGACCGCGCTGCTCGCGCACTACCAGGCCTACTGGCCGGTTGCCGTGTTCCTGATCTTGCTCGGTCTCGTTACCGTCGTCACGCTGAAGTTCACGCACGAAACGCGTCAGCCGTAATGCTTCGCCTGCCTGGCGTGCAAGCCTTCGCGCGGTGACGTGTATCGCGCGAAGGCTTCGCTTTGGCCCGCGCAGTCTGAGGTAAAGGAGTGCGGTAACATGGCACTCCCCCAAGACCCGGTCCTCATGTCAGCGCATGAAAGTCGACACCACCACCGTTCGTCTCGTCGTCGCGATGGTCGAAGAGGGCAGCATCTCGCGGGCGGCCAACCGGCTGGGGCTCGCGGTGGCGGCGGCGTCGCGGCGCGTGTCGGATCTCGAGGAGCAACTCGGCACGAAGCTCTTCAGGCGCGTACCGCACGGCGTGGAAATGACCGAGTCGGGTGGCAAGCTGCTCGGCTATCTGCAGCAGGTCGACACGCTGGTGGACCGGCTCGCGAGCGAGGCGCAGGCACTCGTGAGCGGGTTCGACGGACGCATCGTGATCGGCGCGCCGAAAGCCGTGATCATCGAGTTTCTCGCCGCGGATATCGCCGCGATCCGGAATGCCTATCCGGGCATTTCGCTGAAGATCGTCGAAGAGAACAGCCGCATCGTGCAGCAGATGTTGCGCGACAAGATGATCGACATCGGCATCTACGAAAAGAAGAGCGGCTTTCTCGATCTGCCGCAAATGCGCTATCGCGAGGACCGGCTGGTGCTCGTTTATAGCCGCGCACATTTCCATCTTGATCCGCAGCCGGTCACGCTCGACGCCTTGCTCGAGCTTCCGCTCGTCAGCCTCGGCAAGGGCTCGGCAATCCTTGCCGCCGTGCAGCGCGCGTTTCACAGCCGCGGCCGCCGCTTCGATTGCGACTATCTCGTCAATGGTTTCGACACGATGCTCGCCGTCGTGCGGCACGGGCTCGGCGTGGGTCTGATGCCGCCCGACGTGTTGCGCAGCTTCCATCCCGAGGACGGCCTCGGCATCGTCGAGCTCGCGGGTGACTGGCATCAACGTAGCTACGTACTGTCTTGCGTGGAAGGACATGCGCAGGCGCAGACGCTGCGCAACGTCGAAGCCGCGCTCACGGCCGGACGGCGCGTGGCCGGCCGCTGAAGCGCGGGCGCAGCAGTTCCTGCGCTCGACGCCCTCAATTGCAAAGCACCCCCTTCGTCTTTTGCGAAACCAGGTATGACCGTCGCATTCTTGCGGCGGCACCCTCGCGTGCGCGACAGTTGACGCACGCCAACACGGTGCTGCAACGGCCGGCCGCGCGACAGCGGCCCGGCAGGAAAAACAGGAGACGACATGACGCAAAGCCACGCCCAAACACCATCCAGCGACGACGCGGAAACGAACGACTGGCCTTTGCCGCTACAAGGCATCCGCGTGCTCGACGTCAGCCAGGTGATGGCCGGCCCGTTCGCCTGCATGATGCTCGCCGATCTCGGCGCGGACGTCATCAAGGTCGAACCCCTCGAAGGCGACCAGACGCGCGGCGCCATGGGCTTCAAGATGAAAGGCCCGGACAGCATGGGATTTCTCAACATGAACCGCAACAAGCGCTCGGTCGCGCTGGACCTGAAGACCGATGAGGGGCGCGAGTTTTTCTACAAGCTGGCCAGGACCGCCGACGTGATCGTCGAGAACTATCGGCCCGGCGTGGTCCAGCGGCTGCGGATCGACTACGAGACGATCCGTGAAATCAATCCGAAGATCGTCTATGCGAGCATTTCGGGCTTCGGTCAGAGCGGCCCGTGGTCGCAACGTCCCGGCTTCGACTTGATGGCACAGGCGATGTCCGGCGTGATGAGCGTGACCGGTTACAAAGGCGGCAAGCCCGTGAAAGCCGGCGTGCCGGTGGCCGACATCGGCTGCGCGCTGTTCGCCGTGTACGGCGTGCTTTCCGCCTATATCGGCGCACAGAAAACCGGGCAGGGGCAGCACGTCGACGCGTCGCTGTTCGATTCGGCGATGGCCTTCTCGATCTGGGACATGTCGGATTACTGGGGAACGGGTGTCGAGCCGACACCGCTTGGGACCAGCAACAAGATGAGCGCGCCGTACCAGGCCGTGAAGGCTCGCGACGGTTACTTCGTGATGGGCGCAACCAACCAGAAGCTGTGGTCGCGTCTTTGCGTACTGCTGGAGCGGACCGATCTGCTGACGAATCCCGAGTTCGAGACCGTTTCGCTGCGCCTGAAGAACCGCGAGGCGCTGATCGAATCGCTCGAGAAGTCGTTCGGCCAGCGCGACTGCGAGGCATGGATCGAGACGATGCTGGCCGCGGGCATTCCCGCCGGACCGATCCTGTCATATCCGCAAGCCTTCGGCAGCGAACATGCGCAGTATCGCCGCATGTGCATGGAGATCGACCATCCGGTTGAAGGCAAGGTCAAGAACATCGGCTTTCCGGTCAAGATGCTCGGTACGCCGCAGCGCGTGCGACGCCATCCGCCGCGGTTGGGCGAGCACAACGACGAGCTGTACGCAGAGATCAACGGGGCCGCGAAATGAGCGAAGCGACGAGTGAGAAAGTCAGGCTCGAACGTCTGACGGAGTCGGTCGCGCAGATCGTGATCGACCGCCCCGAGCGGCACAACGCGATGTCGATTCCGATGTACGAGACCTTGCTGGCATTGATCGACCGATGCCGCGCGGACGAAACCGCAGGTTGCATCGTTCTACGCGGCGCGGGCGGCAAGTCCTTTATCTCGGGCACCGACATCGACTACTTCCGCGACTTTACGGCGGGCTCGCAGGGCGTCGAATACGAAGCGCTCGTCGAGCAGGTGATCGACGCGGTCGAACGCATTGCGGTGCCCACCGTCGCCGCGATCGACGGTTGGGCCGTGGGTGGCGGACTCGCCATCGCTACCGCGTGTGACTTCCGCATCTGTGCGGAGGGCTCGCGCTTCGGCGCGCCGATCGCAAAGACGTTATCGAACACGCTGTCGTCACGCAATCTCGCGCGGCTCGTGGCGGCATTCGGCGTGCCGCGCGTGAAGAAGATGCTGCTGCTCTCCGATTTCCTCAGTGCCGCCGAAGCGCACGCGTGCGGCTATGTGTATGACGTCACGGCGAAGGAACAGGTCGGCAACGCGGCGTGCGCGCTCGCCGAGCGGCTCGTTGCGCTATCGCCCGTGACGCAGCATGCGGTCAAGGAGAGCTTGCGGCGCATCGTGATCGATCAAAGCCTCGCAGACGAGGATCTCGTCGAGCAGGTGTACGGCAGCCAGCGGTTCCGCGACGCCGTCGCGGCCTTCGGCTCGGGAACGCCGAAAGGCTGAGCGTCCCGGATCGCACGCGCAATCGCGTGGCTTCACCACAAAAAATAAACCGCGTCTGGAGGACGACACATGAAACGCCTGTCGCTGAAGGCCACCACCACCGTGCTGGTGATGCTGTGCCTGATGTATTTCATCACCTATGTGGATCGCGTCAACATCAGTACGGCAGCGGGGCAGTTCAAGAGCGAGCTCGGCCTCAGCAATACGCAGCTCGGCATCATTTTTTCGGCATTCGCGTATCCGTACGTGATCTTCCAGTTTGTCGGCGGATGGGTCAGCGACCGCTTCGGCGCGCGCCGCACGCTGCTTGCATGTGCCGCAATCTGGGCCGTGGCGACCGCGCTGACCGGCATGGCGGGCGGTTTCACTTCGCTGATCGCGGCGCGCCTGCTGCTGGGTCTCGGCGAAGGCGCGACGTTTCCGGCCTCGACCAGCGCGATGGCCTCGTGGATCGCCCGTGACAAGCGCGGCATGGCACAGGGCATCACGCACTCGTCCGCGCGGCTGGGCAACGCCATCGCACCGATGCTGGTCCTCACGCTGATGACCGCGTTCAACTGGCGCCTTTCGTTCTATCTGCTCGGTGCAATGAGCGCCGTCTGGCTGGTCCTCTGGTATCTGACCTACACGGAGCGTCCCGTCGATCACCCGCGCATCACGCGCGCCGAACTCGATAAACTGCCGCCTCCCAAGACGCGTCCGGTCGATCCGCGCGGCACGTGGATGCGCCTGTATAAACGCATGGCACCGATCTCGGCGGTGTACTTCTGCTACAACTGGATCCTGTGGCTGATGCTCGACTGGATGCCGCTGTACTTCATGCATTCGTTCCACCTGAACATCAAGAAGGCCGTGGTGTTCACCTCGGGCGTATTCGTGGCGGGCGTGATCGGCGATCTCGTCGGCGGCATGGTGAGCGACCGCCTGTTGCGCAGGACCGGCAACGTCAAGCTTGCGCGCAGCTATCTGGTGGCCTCGTGCATGGCGTTGACCGCGCTGTCGCTGGTTCCCGTCGTGCTGCTGCACGATCCGATGATTTCGCTGATCTTCCTTGGCGCGGCGATGTTCTTCAACGAAATGAACATCGGCCCGATGTGGGCGATCCCGATGGACGTCGCCTACGACCGCTCCGGCACGGCCAGCGGCATCATGAGCGGCACCGGCTTCACTGCGGCGATCGTGAGCCCAGTCATCGCCGGGTTGGTCGCCGACCGGTTGCACAGCTGGGATCTGACGTTCGTACTGTCGATCGGCGTGATGCTCTTCGGCATCGTGCTGAGCTTCTTCATGAAACCGAACATACCGTTTTCGAATGACGCGACGCAGCCGCGCAGCGAATCGCAACGCAAGGAGGACGCGCTGTCGGGCGCTTGACACTTCAGCATAAAATAAATCGTATTGATGCAAGCACGGTTTTTTAATCTATTTTGCTTATCCGATGCGGGGCGCTAGTCTCGGCATATCGTCCCCCAGGAATACATCGGAAGGCAATCATGCAAGCTTCAACCCTGAAAGTCCGCGTCGACGCCTTGTGCGAAGAAGCGCACGGGGTCCGCTCGTTCAGCATTTCGCGGCTCGATGGGCTGCCGTTCGAGCGCTACGAACCCGGCGCCCATATCGACGTCACGAGTCCTTCGGGCGTCACGCGGCAATACTCGTTGTGCGGCGACCCGGAATGTATCGAGTCGCAGATTTTCGCGGTGAAGAAGGAGGAGCAATCGCGCGGCGGCTCGCGCTCGCTTCATGAAGAGGTGAGCGTCGGCACCGAGCTGTCGGTCGGCGCGCCGCGCAACCTTTTTCGTCTCGAAGAAAGTGCGGACGAGCACATCCTGATCGGCGCGGGCATCGGCATTACGCCGTTGCTGTCGATGGCTTATCGGCTCGCCGCGCGGCACGCGCGCTTCACGCTGCACTATTTCGCCCGCAGCGAGGCGCACGCGGCCTTCATGACGCTGCTCACGCGCGAGCCGTTCGCACGGCACGTGAAGCTGCATTTCGGCGTGCAGCCCGAGGAGCTGAAACCCGCGCTCGATGCGTGCCTGCTCGATGCAGGCGCGAACGCGCATGTCTACACGTGCGGTCCCTCGCCGTTCATGGATTTTGTCGTAGCGAGCGCTCAGCAACGCTTGCCCGCGGAGGCGATTCATCTCGAACGTTTCAAGGCGGAGCCGGCTCCCGTGGCCGAAGCATCGCTCGATAGCTTCGACGTGCAATTGGCGAGCAGCGGTCAGACAGTGCGAGTCGATGCGAACACGTCGATCGTCGACGCGCTCGCGTCGATCGGTATCGAAGTGGACACGTCATGCGGCGAAGGCGTGTGCGGTACCTGCATGGTCGATGTGGTCAGCGGCGAGCCCGAGCATCGCGATCACTGCCTGAGCAAGGCCGAGCGTGCAAGCAATAGCGTGATCTGCTGCTGCGTGTCGCGCTCGCGAACCCCCGTGCTCGTGCTCGACCTCTGATTCACCTGCGCGCCATCACATTTTCTCGAATCCCGCGAGGATCTCGGTGATGAGGCCGCGCATCCACGCGATGCCTTCGTCTTCGTGGAAGTGCTCGTGCCAGTGCATCGTCACGGCGGCCTTCGGCAGTGGCACGGGCAGTGCATAGATCCGGAACGCGTCGCCGCGGTTGAGGATATGCGCGAGCCGTTCGGGCAGCGTCGCGAGCAGATCCGTCGCGGCCAGCACGCCAGGCACCGCGACGAAGTGCGGCAACGCGAACGCGATATTGCGGCCGACGCCTTGCGCGCGCAGCGCATCGTCGAGCGCATGGTGGCTATGTTCGAGCGAGCGCACCTGGATGTGCGACGCGGTCAGAAACCGGTCGAGCTTCAGCGTGTCACCGCTCGGCAGGTCGCGGCGCTTGCGCGTCATGCACACATACGATTCCTCGAACAGCAGGCTATGCCGCGTGCGCGGCAGCAGCGACGGCAGATTGCCGATCGCGAAGTCGAGCCGGCTCGAACGCAGCGCCTCCTCGATCTCCTCCACAGGCAATGGCTCGACGACCAGCTTCACGCGCGGCGCGGACTTCTGCAGCGCCGCGCACAGCGCGGGCAGATACGCCATTTCGCCCGCATCCGATAGCGACAGACGAAACGTGCGCGTGCTCGTCGTCGGATCGAAACGTTCCGCGTAACGCAGCGCCTGACGCACGGTGTCGAGCGCGTGGCCAACGATTTCCGCGAGCTCGAGCGCGACGGGGGTCGGCTGCATACCCGCGCGCGTGCGGATAAAGAGCGGATCGTCGAACATCGTGCGCAGACGGCCGAGCGAGTAGCTAACCGCGGGCTGCGACAGCGCGAGGCGTTCGCCCGCTTTCGTCAGGCTGCGCTCCTCGACGATCGCCTGAAACACTCTCAGCAGATTGAGATCGACGTGGTCGATGGAGGTCATGGGGTCTCTTGTGATATCAGCCGAACTTATTCGGCAACCTGTTTTTAATCGATTTGACGCATGATCGTCGCAAAGCGAGACTGATGTCAACGAGAGGATGCGCTGATGTGTTGCACGCGACTCGTCGCGTCGATGTGCGTCTTCATTCCAACCACGCAACCGTCCCCCGCATACGATGAGTACGCCGACCTATCAAACCATCGACACCAGCGCTTTAGCCAGGCGCGCCGAGGCCGATCGCATCGCGCCTTCCCTGTACTACGATCCCGAGCTGTTCGAAGTCGAACTGGAGCGCGTTTTCTACAAGACGTGGATCTGGGTCGCGCATGACAGCGAGCTGCCGAAGCCTGGCGATTTCATCACGACGACGATCGGCCGGCAGCCGGTGATCGTCGTGCGCGACAGGAGCGGCGCGGTCAACGTGCTGCAAAACCGCTGCCGGCATCGCGGCGCGACCGTGTGCGAAGAGCACAAGGGCAATGCGAAGGGCTTCACGTGCCCGTATCACAGCTGGTCTTATGCGCTCGACGGCACGCTGCGCGCTCTGCCGTACGGCGACGGTTACGAAGGCGTATGCGAAAAGGGCGATCTGCCGCTGAAAAAGCTGCGCGTGGGCGTCTATCAAGGCCTCATTTTCGCGAGCTTCAACGAAGCGATCGAACCGCTCGAAGACTTCCTCGGCGGCGCGAAGCCGTGGATCGACCTGTTCATGAAGCAGGGCGCGGGCTATCCGATCAAGGCCAACGGCGAGCACAAGTTCAAGTTCAAGGGCAACTGGAAGATCCAGCTCGAAAACACGACGGATCTGTACCACTTCCCGGTCGTGCACAAGTCGTGGATGAAGTCGATCGACGACGAGACCGCCGCCGCGATCACCAGCTTCATGACGAGCGACCAGGCATTCTGCCGCTCGCTCGGCAACGGTCATAGCCTCGCGGTGCTGATGCCCGAGATCGTTGATCTGGACCGCGACGATGGCGCGCCGCTGCCCGAGCGCTTCAGCGAACTCGCCGCGCAACTTGCGCAAAAGCACCCGCCGGAAGAAGTGCGCCGCATCGTTCGCTCGCTGATGGGCGTCGGCTTCAACCTGAACCTGTTCCCGAATCTCGCGCTGTCGATGGCGTTCTTCCGCGTGCTGCGGCCGATTTCCGCCGAGGAAACGGAGATTCGCCACGTCGCGCTCGCGATGGACGGCGGTCCTGAAGAAGCGAACCGCGTGCGACTGCGCATTCACGAGCACTTCCAGGGCCCGTTCGGCTTCGGCAGTCCCGACGACGCCGAAGCGTGGGAGCGCGTGCAGCGCGGCTCGCATGCGGGACCGGACGTACCGATCCTCGTCAATCGCGGTCTGAATCGCGAAACGACCGCCGCGAACGGCGAGAAAACCGCCCACGCAACCGATGAAACCGGCATGCGCGAAGCCTACAGGCAATGGCGCGCAATGATGGAGCAGGCATGATGGACGACAGAAACGCACTCTTTTCCCACCAGACGTTTGCGCGCGCCGATCGAGTTCATCTGGCGCGAAGCCGAATTGCTCGATCGACGCGACTATCGCGAGTGGCTCGAGTTATGGGACCCGGCGGGCCACTACGTGGTGCCGATCGATCCGAACACGACCGATTACGCGGCAACGCTGAACTACGCATACGATGATCAGCACATGCGCGAGCTGCGCGTGCAGCGCATGACATCGGGCTATTCGGCATCCGCGTCGGATGCCGCGCGCACGGTGCGCACGGTGTCGCGCTTCACGCTCGCGAGCGATAGCGCGGACGTGGTCGAAGTGAAGTCGTCGCAGATCATCATCGCGTACAAGCGCGGCACGTCGACGATCTTCGCCGCCGATCTGACGCACAAGATCAGCATGGCGAGCGGCGAGCCGCGTCTCGTCGAGAAAGTGATCCGCCTGATCGATTCCACCGATGCGCTGAGCGCGATCGGCTTCCTGCTCTGACCGGTCATCATGCCGACACTCGAAGTCTATTTGCCGAACCAAGGAATGTTCCCATGAGCGACAACCGAAACCTGCCTTTGCGTGTGCTGTTCTGCTGCGGCGTCTCGCAGAACTTCTTCGACTTGCCGCGCGAACAGATCGGCGAAGTGTGGCAAGCGTACGGCAAGATGCTGAACGCTATCGAAGCGATGGAAAACGTGCGCGTGCTGGGCGTGATGGACGACGATCGGCTCGTGGTCGGCAACGCCGATGGCGCGCCGTGGACGTTCTACATCATGGCCGACGTCGCCGACTTCGATACCGCGGTGGCCGTGTGCAATCTGTATCGGACGACGCCGGTCGGCGACTACAACCTGTGGCGCTACGGCAAGATCGAGGCGCGCGTGGGCCGTGCGCTGACGGTGCCGCCAGCGGTCTCCAACCATGCGTGACGCGATGACCGATCCGGCTATCGACGGGCTGCTCGCGCGCGTCAAAGCGCTAGAAGCACAGAACGCGGTGCGTAGGACGATCGCGCGCTACATGGCGCTGTGCGATGTGCCCATGCGCGCGCTCGAAGGCGAGGCGCTCGCCGCGCTGTTCGACGAAGACGCGATCTGGGAAGGCATCGGCCCGCAGTACGCGAACAAGTTCGGGCGTCTCGAAGGGCCGGCGCAGATCGTCGCGATGCTGCAGCGTTATCTGCCGCCCACGCCGCACTTCGCGACCAATGTGCACTTTCTGACTGCGGAGCATATCGAGGTGAACGGCGACACGGCGAAGGGTCGCTGGATCATGTTGCAGGCTTCGGGTTATGTCGATGCGAACGCGGAACTGATCGCGGCGCGCCTCGAAATCGACTTCGTGCCCGCCGCTCACGATGCGGGCGCGACATGGCTGATCCGCCATTTCCGTACCGAACGTCTTTTCGATGCACCGTGGCAAGTCAACCCGGCCCAGGGAGTTTCGGCATGAGCGCATTTCTGCAGACATTCGATCTGAGCGCGACGGACAACGCCGACGCGCCGACGATCGCGATCAAGGACAGCATCGACGTCGCCGGCTACGCGACGACAGCGGCAAGCCGCGCGCTTGCCGACGCACCGCTTGCATCGGAGCACGCCGAAGTCGTGCGGCGTTTGCTCGACGCCGGCTGGCGCGTCACTGGCAAAACCAACATGCACGAACTCGCGTTTGGCATGACCGGCATCAACGACTTTTCCGGCACGCCGGTCAATCCGCAGGACGCGGCACGCATTCCGGGCGGATCGTCGAGCGGGTCCGCGTCGGCGGTCGGGCAGAAGTTCGTGGACGCCGCGCTCGGTACCGACACCGGTGGCTCGGTCCGCGGTCCCGCCGCATGCTGCGGCGTTATCGGCCTGAAGCCGACGTTCGGCCGCGTGTCGCGGCACGGCGTGGCGCCGCGCGTCACGACACTCGACTGCGTTGGACCATTCACACGCGAGACGGACACGCTGATTCGCGTGATGACGGCGATCGATCCTTCGTTTCGCGCTGACGATGCGCGTCGAGACGTTTCGCAGTTGCGCATTGGCATGGTCGCAGTCGACGCGGATGACGACATCGCCAAAGCAATCGCCGACGCTATCGGAAAGTCCGAACTCGCCACGCAAGCGATCCAACTCGCGTCCCTGAAGGACGCATTCACGGCCGGCCTCGCGGTGATCAACGCGGAGACATCGCGCGCATTCGGCCATCTGGTGGCAAGCGGCAAGCTCGGCGCCGATATCGAAGCGCGCCTGCGCGCGGCCGCGGCCACGAGCGCCGTCGATCTCGATGCGGCGGAACGCGTGCGCCGCACGTTCACCGACGAAGTGGACCGCGCGCTCGACCGGGCCGACGTACTCGTGCTGCCGACGCTGCCTGCATTGCCGATCACGCTCGAAGCAGCACGCGCCGGCACGTCGGTGATCGGCATGTCGTCGTTGATCCGGCCGTTCAACCTGAGCGGGCATCCGGCGCTGAGCCTGCCCGTTCCCATCGAACGCTCGACGCTGAAGGCGGGCCTGCAGATCATCGGTCGCAAGCACGACGACGAAACGGTGTGCGCGGTCGCCGCGCACCTCGAAGCGCGCCTCGCGCAATCCGTCTGAGCGCAATCAAGGAGTCAGCAACATGTCGAACAGAATCGCGCTCGTGACGGGCGCCGCGCGCGGACTTGGCGCCGTTGTCGCGCGTCGTTTTCACGAGGCAGGCTACAGGGTCGCGCTTGCCGATATCGCGATCGAACCCGCGCAAGCACTCGCGCATGACCTGAGCAGCGACGGCTCGAGCGCCTGCGCAATCCGGCTCGACGTCACGCGCAAGGCGGACTTCGAGGCGGCGCGCGACGCGTTGCTGGAACGTTGGGGCGGCGTGGACGCGCTCGTCAACAATGCGGGCGCCTCGAAGGTCGTGCCCGTGATGGACATTACCGCCGAGCAGTTCGATCAGGTCATCAACGTGAATCTGCGCAGCGTGCTGTTCGGCTGCCAGGTATTCGGGCAGTACTTCGCGCAGCGCGGCGTGGGCCGCATCGTCAATATCGCGTCGCTGGCGGGGCAGAATGGCGGCTCGGCAACGGGCGCGCACTATGCGGCCGCGAAGGGCGGCGTGCTGACGCTGACCAAGGTCTTCGCGCGCGATCTCGCCGCGCGCGGTGTGACAGTCAACGCGATCTCGCCGGGGCCGCTCGATTTGCCGATCGTTCACGAGAGCGTGCCGGCGGACAAGCTGGCAAAAGTGATCGAAGCGATACCGGTCGGCAAGCTCGGGGCCGCGTCGTATGTTGCCGATGTCGCGGTGATGCTCGCTTCCGGTGACGCTTATTTTGCCAACGGCGCGTGCTGGGACGTCAACGGAGGCCTGTACATGCGCTGATGCGTCTGCAAGGGCCGAGGCGGCCGCGTCATTCCGGCCGCTCGTCCGGCGGGCTCCACACTTCGAGCACGCCGCGCACGAGGGTCGGAATCGACGAAGCGCCGAGCTTTTCCCTGATGCTCGCGCGATGCACGTCCACGGTTTTCACACGGATCGACAGGTCCGCCGCTATGACCTTGCTCGGCTCCCCCTCGATCAAACCGTGCAGCACTTACTTCTCGCGCGACGTGAGCGAGTTGATCCGCTCACGCAGTTCGAGTTGGCGCATATGTTTCGCGTGACGCTGGGACGCGAGTTTCATCGCGCGTTGAATGCGCTCGAGCATCTGCTGCGAGTTGTACGGCTTCTCGACGAAGTCGATCGCACCGCGCTCGCGAGCTTGCAGGGGAAGATCGTGGAAGCGAAGGAAGTCGGCTCGCACTCGGTCATGTTCGTGGAGACCACGCAGATTCGCGTGCGCACCGACGGCGACAGGCTGATTTACTTCGACCGGAATTTTCACCGGGTGCCGCGCGCGTGGAAGGGGCAATGAGTCATTTGAAGCGCTGCCGGCCAGTTCAGGCTCCGGCAGCGCTTACGTTGTCGCCCCGGACATGGCTCCCGTAAAACCTCACCATTGCCCGGACCTCCTGGAACTCCTCACCATTCGCACTACTTCAGCAACGCCATCTGCACGACCTTGACGATCACGAGCGCGATCGCGAGCAGCAGATAGCCGCGCAGCACGCCCATCCATACGCGTTTGGCGAGCGTCAGACGCGGCGGTGGCAGTTCGTCGAGCGGCGGCATGCGCCACGTGTTGCGCGCGTCCTTCGCATAGACCGGAGCCGGCTCGGCCGCGGACTCGCCGCGCAGCTTGCGCATCCCGAAGCTCGCCACATACCCGACGACCGCGAGCAACGTGCCGCCCGCCAGCACTTCGATGATCGTTTCCGCCGCGATGTCCGGATAGATCACCGACGCGGTCAGGATGATCGACAGCATCACGAGCACCCAGATCACCGCGCCGGTAAACAGATTGAGCTTCTTCGAATTGGCCCACGGACCGAGCACCGCGCGATCGTTGCACAGCAGCAGCAGGAACACGGTCGCGCTCGGCAGCAATACGCCGGCGAGCGTCTGCACCGCTTCGGTCAAGAGACCGAGCGGGCTGCCTGGAATCAGCACCAATGCCGCGGCGGCCGCGACGATCGCGAAGTACACGACGTAGAAGCCCTTCGCATCCGACACGCTACGGTGCAGCGAATGGCGGATCTTGAACACGTCGCCGATCGCATAGGCGGTCGATAGCGACACAGCCGCCGCGCCGATCACGCACGCGTCGAACAGCGCGATCGCGAACAGCACGGCCGAGGTACGTCCCGCGTATCTCTCGAGACCAGCGATCACACCGCCCGCGTCCGTGAAGTTGCCGAACCCGGGCCGTCCGTCGAACAGCGCCGCGCTGAACGAGATCATCGCGACCGCGCCGATCAGTACGAACACGATGCCGATCCACAGGTCGGCTTTTTCGTAGTTCATGAAGCGCGGCGTGATGCGCTTGTCGACCACATAGCTCTGCTGGAAGAACAGCTGCCACGGAGCTACCGTCGTGCCGACGATGCCGATTACGAGCAACATCACGTCGGACAGCTTCGAGTGCGCGGGCCAGTTCGGAATGAAGAAGTCGCGCGCGATCTGGCCGACCGGCGGATGAATCGACACGAGCACCGGCACGAGCAGCAGGCTCAACACGCACAGCGCGACCGCGAAACGCTCGAAGCGGCGGAAGTCGCCGGTGCTGACGGCGGCCATCGTCAGCGCCGCGGCGATGCACACGCCCGCGATCTTCGAGACGCCGAAGAAGTCGAGCACGAACGTGATGCCGATGAATTCCGTCACGATGGTTAGCGCGTTCAGCAGGAACAGATCGACGACGCTGAACGCGCCCCAGAACTTGCCGAAGCGCTCGAAAATAAGCCGCGCGTGGCCCACGCCCGTGACCGCGCCGAGCCGCAACACCATCTCCTGATTGACGAACAGCACCGGCACCAGCAACAGCATGGTCCACAGCAACGTGGTGCCGTAGTTCTGGCCGGCCTGCGTGTAGATGCCGAATGCGCCCGCGTCGTTGTCGCCGACCATCACGATCAGACCGGGGCCGAGGATAGCGAGCAGCGTGCGCAGGCGCGCCCACCAGCTCGTGCGTGGCGCGATGTCATGGTGAGCGATCGTGCCGAGCGCGCCCTTGATATCGCCGACGTGTGCCGAATCGAGCACGGCACTGCGCGCGGAGGAAATGTTCGTCGGAGTAGACATGTCGTTCTCTCCTGGTTGTATTTGTCGAAGGTCGGATCGCGAAACGCTATGCCACGCGCGACATCACGCGACGGCAGAAGGCGATGAACGGATGCGGTGCGTGCAGCACGAGCATGCCGTCGTAATGGGCGCGCGATTCCTGCACACGCGGGAACTGCGAAAGAAGAAGGCCGAATTGCATGAGGGATCTCCGTGCGCCGGTTTCGACGCGCTGGTGGAAAGCCAGCAGACACGGAGGCCGCGTATGTTCAGGCGCGGCGGTGGAGGTCTACTCGCTTTCCTCAGTTGATAGAACGGGGAAGCGGCATAAGTGATAACTGTCACTGTCGGGCATGGCGGCTCCTTATCGGTGTGTAGCGGGGGGCTGCGTTCGAGCGTCTGAAGCGTTGGCTACGCACGTTCGCTACGCACGTTTGCTACGCACGTGTTTATCCACACGTTCGCGCGCATTGCGTTGAACTGATTGCGTTGACTGAAAACGCGCGCGCAAACGCGACCGCAAGCGCAAAGCTCGCGATGCGACGCCGTATCGGCGCGGGAACGCGCTTGAACGCGGCGTTCCTGTCGTGCGGATACGACGTTACTTTAGGTGCACGGGAAGAAACTGCGGCGCGCACCGTCTGCCAGCTGGCAAGACGGCGGCTGATGAAGAGAGCGCGGACGTCCTGCCGGTCAGGCAGCGAATCTGTTCGAAAGTCGGCTACTGCAGGTGTCCAAGGCGTAAGCCCCATTGGTGATGATTTTTGAATTTTAGGGTTCGCCTTCCGCCGAGGTCAACCTGTTTCTTAAGCAGAGCAGAAAAAATGTGCGGCGCGCGACGGTGGGCACTTTGAATGACATGCGGGTCGAGGCCGATATGGGAGGAGGTCGAACAGGGCACCGATCCGTCCGGCCGATGCCACCACGCCGTGCTCACTGATTGGCGCGCCGTCGCTCGGTCAGCCGGTTATGCACGCTCGTGACGCCGCGAACCGATCGCGCGGCGTTGCCGGCTCGCGCGATTTGCGATTGCCGCGGCACGGTGCCGGTCAGCGTAACGATGCCGTGACGCGCTTCGACACGGATGTTCGCCGAATTGAGGTTCGTGGTGCGCGTGAATGCGCGGCGGACGTCGCGGACGATCGCGCTGTCGGACCGGTTGTTGTTCCGGTTCGAAGCCGCGGGGACCGACTGGCTTTGCATCGACGCATCGTTGGGCATCTCGCGCGTCTGTGCGTTTGCATAGGTCGCGCAAGTCGCGATGGCCACCGCGAACATTGCACCGATGATTCTGCTCGCGCCGTTTGTTTTCATTCTTCCTCCTTTGCCGGTTTGTCAGGAACTGCCGTTCGAGCCGCGTGCTGCCAGCGGGGAAGAGGCGGCGCAACGCACTACCGCCTCGCGACGAGTCATCGACCGTCGGCCCCGATTATATTCTGCGGCGCACGCGCCGATACTGATAGGTGAGAAGATTCGGGAGCCGCCGAGGTGAGAATGTGCGCACCTGTACGCGCACTTCAAATGAAGGTGAGGGAATTCGGGAGTCGCCTGGACGGTGCTACAAATTGCGAATGGTTTCCTCTGAAACTAATATCGCATTCCCAACCTTGCTTCCTTCTCGTCAGGTTCGCCCACGTCGATGCAACGTTTCCGTTTGAGGCGTCATGCGGTCAGGCCGTCTCGCCGGAAGCCGGCGAAGGCGGCGCGCACAAGAGACAAAGGCGCTGCTCGAACGCGAGAAGGTCGACGAAGACCGTCGCAATCATCTGATCCGGTTAAGCGATGCCGCACAGGCGCTCGTTCCCGAACTCGCGCAATTGGACGATCAGAACGCCGACGAAATTTGCGGCCATCTGCCCGCGCAGGTTAGAACGGCGATCTTCGACGCGATGAAGAATGTCGTCGCGGTGCATGGGCTGAAGAACGCGCCGATTGAATGAACGTGGCGCGTGCATCGCGTCAAAGGTGAGGACTTTCGGGAGTCGTGCGCGGCGGTTCTTTTGCAACTAACCGGCCGGGCCAGGAACGGCACAAACCGCGCGGCAAGAGGCTCGCGGGAATGCGCGCATTTATGCCTGTCAGCAATAGGTGAGGATATTCGGGAGCCGTCGATGCTGTATCGGGCGACGGCACGTCGTGCTGACGTGCAAAACGCGCTTCATGCAGTCGCCAATCATGGCATCCGTCGCGGTGACCGTGCGCCGGTTGTGTAACGTAAGTCGTTGAATGTCCAGGCGATCTGCCGCGTACGCGGCCGGCATCGGCGATGCGAACCGGCTGCGTTCGATCAAAGGTGAGGGTTTTCGGGACCGGTGTGTGAGCGCCGCAATGCGCTCGCTGAAATGCCCCTTCGAGTCCTCTTTTCACCTCAAAGGTGAGGCATTTCGGGAGCAATGCCGACGGTAACTGACGTCGATCCGCCACCGCTCCGTGCTTGAGGTGAGGATTTTCGGGAGCGCAAATACCCGGCAGCTATAGGCCGTTCAGGCCGATTTCGCGATCTCGCGAATGTCCGCGACCGGCGTCTGCCCGAACGCATCGCTGAGCGCATAGTCGATCAGCTGCGCCGCGCATTGCTCGGGCGTCGACAGTTGGCCCTTGCGTTTCAGCTCGTCGAAGCGCTGGCGCATCGGGAACTGCTCTTCGCCGCTACCGCGAATTTGCGCCTGCATGTCCGTATCGATCACACCCGGCGCGAGGCTGCAGATGCGCAGGGCGCGATTCGCGTCGAGCGCAACGGCGCGCGCGTGATGATCGAGCGCGGCCTTGGTCGCGCAATAGATGCTCCAGCCTGGATACGCGTTGCGCGCCGCGCCGCTCGAAATGTGCACGATGCGGCGGTCGGTTGCGTCGACGGCCGTGGCGGCGAGCGCGCTCGCGAGCATCAGCGGCGTCGCGACGTTCAGGCTCACCGCGTCCGCGACGCTCGCGGCGTCCTGTCCTTCGATGGGCCCGACCGGCTGCATCATGCCCGCGTTGTTGATCAGCAGCACCGTCTGCGCGCCGCGCACGAAGTTGCTCAGTGCGTCGGTGGCGATCCATTGCGCGACGCGTGCGGGCTCCGCCAGCGGCAGCTCGATCTCTTCGAGTTGCGCGGCAAAGCGCGCCTTCAGCGCCGCATGCCGCGAGCGCGACAGACCCAGCACCGTGACGTTGCGCGCGAGCAGTTGTTCGGCGAGCGCTGCGCCCAGGCCGCGCGTATGGCCGGTGACGATCGCGCGAATCGGAGAAGAGGAGGTCATGTCGTTCCTGGTGATCGTTGACGTGCAGAGTCGACGATTTTCTCACGCCGTATTCACACCGGGCGAAAGCGCTCGCGATACTGCATCGACGTCACGCCAAGCCGCTTCGTAAACACGATGCGCATGCGGTCGGCGGTGCCGAAGCCGCAATCGTAGGCGATCGTCTTCAGCGCCGCGGCGCTGCTTTCGAGCAGCTTGCGTGCGGCATCCACGCGCGTGCGTTCGACGAATTCATGCGGCGTCACGTTTTCCACGCACAAGGCTGAGTCGTTCGTCCAACTGCTCGCGGCGCTTGTGATCGGCCATATGGACGGCGTGCTCGGCATGTCCGGTTGGCACTGGCTGTTCCTGCTCGGCGGCTTGCCGTGCGTCGTGCTCGGTCTGCTGGTGCTGAAGCTGCTGAAGGATCGCATCGACGACGCGGGCTGGCTGTCGTCGGTGGAAAAGAGCCTGCTCGCTGGGCAGATCGCGCAGCAAAGCCGCCCGGCAGAGACGGCCATTCGCTGCTGGGCGCGCTGAAAACGCCGGACTTCCTGACGCTTGGGCTCGTGTACTTCCTGATTCAGGTCGCGTCGTACGGCCTGAATTTCTGGGCACCGCATCTGATTCACGTGGCGGGCACGAAGAATCCCACCGTGGTCGCGTCGATCCCGGCATTCTGGGCGCTGCCGCCAAAGCTGCTGACGGGCGCGGGCGCCGCGCTGTATCGCGTTGATCAACACGCTGGGGCAACTCGGCGGGATCGTGAGCCCGGTGATGGTCGGACGCGTGAAGAATCTGAGCGGCAGCACGACGCCGGCGCTGTGTGTGATCGGCGCGATGAGCGTGGTGTGCGCGCTGATCGTGCTGTATGGGTTGCCGGAGTCGTTGCGCAGTCGTGAGACGACGCAGTGAAATCGAGGGTGGTGGGCGCGGACGTTGGCTTGCATCGCGTGAGGTGTCGCGCCGCTGCCCGCTCCCGCATCCGCGCACGATAGGCCTGCCGCATCAAACACTTGGCAGGCCTGTGCGCAGGTTGTCCACAAGCTTGTTCCCAAATTATGTGGACAACTGGACTTCGAGGTCGGCGCGAGCGATACGGCATCCTTGCTAAGCGCATTCGCCAGTATCACGGACTCCATAGCGACGCTCACTGCCTACGCGTGCACCGCGCGCGGATTGTTCTCATGCTTCAAGTACTTAAGCTCGCTGTGCGAAGGTTGTCCACAGGCTTGCCAACAATTTAGGTGGACAAGTTTTGTTTGCCGACGGAGTGGCGAGGAGCGGGATTCGGCATCAGTTGTCCGCATCACGCCTTCAACACGGAGGCCGAAGCGACCACCTCCTCCGGCACCTGCACCTGCAAAACCGCATCTCGCTTATCAAGCAGATGCTGCCGCAAAATCGCGCTGAGCTTCTTGCCGTCGCGAGCCTCGAGCGCCTTCAGCATTTCATCGTGATCGTGAATCGCGCGGTCCCACTTCGGCGTCTGATAGTTCGAGCGAAAGCGCAGCGCCTGCAGCCGCCGGTTGACCGACACATACGTCTGCCGCAGCGCCGAATTTCTCGCCGCTTCGTTGATCTTGTCGTGGATCGCCTGGTTGCGACTGTAGTAGCCCGGCAGATCGTTCTGCGCGCGGCACGCCAGCATCGCGTAATGCAGCGCCTTGATCTCTGCGAGTTCGGCCGCCGTTATGCGCTCGGCCGCGAGTTCGCCGGAAAACGCTTCGAGGCCGCTCATCAATTCGAAGGTTTCGCGCACTTCCGCTTCCGACATCTTCGATACCGACGCGCCCCGGTTCGGCGAAATCTCGATCAGACCTTCGGCAGCCAGCACCTTCAGCGCCTCGCGCAGCGGCGTGCGCGAAATGCCGAGCGTTTCGCACAACTCCCGCTCGTTCAGTTTCTTGCCGGGCTCCAACGCTCCCTCGACGATAAAGCGGCGGATGTGCTCCACCACCGTGTCGTGCAGGCGCTGACGCTCGACCTTCGGCATTAGCGGGCCAGCGGTTAGACCCGCATCGAGATCCGAATTTTGCATACAAAAACCCTCAGCTTCATATGGATAGGATTTTATCGGAACCGCATCGATTAGTTAATCTGTAGCCACACGCGGGTAAACACGGGCCTGAACGGCCAATTTTCGTCTTGGAAGCGTCACGGTTCATCTGATATAGTTTTTTGCATGCAAAATTCAATTGGAGGAGTCTGATGCTGAAGCTAGATTTTCATCCCGCTGGCCGTCATTTCCTGCAGATTCCGGGGCCGAGTCCGGTGCCCGATCGCATTCTCCGCGCGATGAGCTATCCGACCATCGACCATCGCGGACCCGAATTCGGCGAGCTGGGTCTCAAGGTGCTCGACGGTATCAAGAAGATCTTCAAGACGCAGCAGCCGGTCGTCATCTATCCGGCGTCCGGCACGGGCGCATGGGAAGCCGCATTGTCGAATACGCTGAGCCCCGGCGATCACGTGCTGATGTTCGAGACCGGCCATTTCGCGACGTTGTGGAAAAAAATGGCCGAGAAGCTCGGCCTGATGCCCGAATTCCTGGGGCTGCCAGGCATCGAAGGCTGGCGGCGCGGCGTGCAACCGCAGATGATCGAAGAGCGCCTGCGCGCCGACACGCAGCATGCGATCAAGGCGGTCTGCGTCGTGCACAACGAAACCTCGACCGGCGTCACGTCCGACATCGCCGCCGTGCGTCGCGCGATCGACGCCGCGGGTCATCCGGCGCTGCTGCTCGTCGACACGATCTCCGGTCTCGCGTGCGCTGATTATCGTCATGACGAATGGGGTGTCGACGTGACCGTGTCGGGCTCGCAAAAGGGCTTGATGCTGCCGCCGGGCATCAGCTTCAACGCGATTTCGCCGAAGGCGATGGCCGCCAACCAGCACGCGAAGCTGCCGCGCAGCTTCTGGGACTGGGCGGAAATCGTCGACATGAACAAATCCGGCTACTGGCCGTACACGCCGAACACGAACCTGCTGTACGGGCTGCATGAAGCGATCGAAATGATTCTCGGCGAAGGGCTCGACAACGTATTCGCGCGTCACGAGCGGCTCGCCGAAGCGACGCGCCGCGCGGTGCGCGCGTGGGGGCTCGAAATCCAGTGCGCCGATCCCGCCGTCTATAGCCCGGTGCTTACGGGCGTGATGACGCCCGACGGTGTCGATGCCGATGAGGTGCGCAAGCTGATCTACGAACGCTTCGACATGTCGCTCGGCACGGGCCTCGGCAAGATGAAAGGCCGCATGTTCCGCATCGGCCATCTTGGCGATTGCAACGATCTGATGCTGCTCGCGACATTGGCTGGCTGCGAAATGGGTCTGCGGCTTGCTGGCGTGCCGCTCAAGGAAAGCGGCATGCCGGCCGCGATGGAGTGGCTGAGCCAGGCACCGAAGACGCCGGGGTTGAAGGCCGCGGCTTGATTGTCGGGCGCAGGGAGCGCTTCCCTCATCGAGCCGCGCGCAGAACGCGGCCAGAACAACATGCAATGCGTCCATAGCGGCTCTCGCGGCCGACGGGCGACGGACGCAGCGCGCCACTTCAGGCGCGCCGTCGACACATGCCATGGAGAGAGACGATGAAGCGGTTTCGTTTGACCAGTGCGACCAGTATCGTTCTAGTGATGCTCTGCATCATGTACTTCATCACGTACCTCGATCGCGTAAACGTCAGCACTGCGGCGGCGGGTTTCGGCAAGGAATTCAATCTCACGCATACGCAGGTCGGCCTCGTGTTCTCGGCCTTCGCGTATCCGTATCTGGTGTTTCAGGTGATCGGCGGCTGGGTAAGCGATCGCTTCGGCGCGCGACGCACGCTGCTGTTCTGTGGCGCGATCTGGGGTCTCGCGACGGTGTTCACGGGCTTCGCGGGCGGGCTCGCTTCGTTGCTCGCCGCGCGCCTCGTGCTCGGTTTCGGTGAAGGCGCGACGTTCCCGGCTGCAACGTCGGCGATGTCGCGCTGGGTCGCGAAGGAAAAGCGCGGCTTCGCGCAGGGCATCACGCACGCGGCGTCGCGAGTCGGCAATGCGGTCGCGCCGGCGCTCATCGTGATCGTGATGACCAACTGGGGCTGGCGCGAATCGTTCTTTATCTGCGGCGGGCTAAGTCTGGTGTGGGTCGTCATGTGGGCGCTCACGTTCACCGAGCATCCGAAAGATCATCCGCGCATCACGGCCGAGGAACTCGCGGTGCTGCCCACGCCGAAGCCGAAGGTCTCCGGCCTGCCGTGGGGCAAGCTGTTTCGCCGTATGACGCCTGTCACGATCGTCTACTTCTGCTACGGCTGGACGCTGTGGCTGTTCCTGAGCTGGATTCCGCTGTACTTCCTGCATAACCACCATCTGGAATTGAAGAAGTCGGCGATCTTCGCGTCGGTCGTGTTCTTCGCGGGCGTGATTGGCGACACGCTCGGCGGCATTGTCACCGATGCGATCTTCAAGCGCACCGGCAGCCTCAAACGCGCGCGCAGTTGGATGGTGTCGGTGTGCATGCTGTTCTGCCTGCTGTCGCTGATTCCTCTGATGTTCACGCATGACCTGACGCTGTCGATTGCCTGTCTCGCGTCGGGCTTCTTCTTCGCCGAGATGACGATCGGCCCGATGTGGGCAATCCCGATGGATATCGCGCCGGAATTCGCCGGCACCGCGAGCGGCATGATGAACACGGGCTCGGCGCTCGCCGCGATCATCTCGCCGGTGATGGGCGGCTTTCTGATCGACCACTTTGGCAACTGGGATCTGCCGTTCGTGGGCAGCATGTTGCTGATGGGCATCGGCGTCGTGCTCGCGTTCCGCATGCAGCCGGAGAGCCGCTTCGAAGTTGGCGCGTCGGAGAAGGCGCACGTTTCCACCCGGATGGGCGTGTAACACATGACTTCATCATTTAGCCAGCTGCTTGCCGATGCGCGTCGCAATCGCACGGTGCTCGATACGTTGCCGCCGGAGCTGCTTCCTTCCGATGCCGACGCGGCCTACGCAATCCAGCACGAAATCTTGAGCGCGTGCGGCGCGCGAATCGGCGGCTGGAAGATCGGCGCGAAATCGGCGAGCGGACCGATTCAAGGCGCGCCATTGCCCGACACCGATCTGCACGCCGACGGCGCGCGTCTATCGCGCGAAGGCTTCGCGCCGCTCGGTCTCGAACTCGAAGTCGCGTTCCGTTTCGGCCAGCGTTTCGAGCCGTCCACTAAACCGTACCGCGAGGACGAAGTGCTCGCGGGCATCGGCTCGATCGGCGCGACCATCGAGATCGTCGCGAGCCGCCATGCCGCGTGGCCCGCCATCGACAAACTCGCGCAGCTCGCGGACCTGCAGAATCATGGCGCGCTAATCGTCGGTGAATTCACACGGTATCGCGAGGATTTTCCGTTCGTCGCGCCGTCGCTGCGCTTCGCGTTCAACGGAGGCAATGTCGTCGAAACGACGCCCGCGAATCCTGCCGGCGATCCGCGGCGGCTGTTGACGTGGCTCGTCAATCACGCGAGTTCGCGCGGCATTGCGGTGACGCCGGAGATGGTGATCACCGCCGGTTCGTACACCGGTATGTTCTTTCCGCGCGAGGCGGGCACCGTGAGCGGACATATCGAAGGACTCGCGCCGGTGCATCTGACGCTGTACTAGGTAATTCGAGCCGTGCGGTTCAGGCGCGCTCCTCACAGGCCGACGAAATGACGAATCCCACTGCGGGCTTGCTCGTCAAGCCGATCCATCTGGTCCCCTCCGCCGCGCGCGCAACGAGTCCGCTCGCGCAGCATCTGCGCAAAGCGCTGCGCGGCGACGTGCTGTTCGATCTCGCCAGCCGCGGCCGCTACGCGACCGATGCGTCGATCTATCAGATCACGCCGGTCGGCGTCGTGATGCCGCGCGATCAGGACGACCTGCGCATCGCGCTCGAGATCGCGCGCAGCGAGAAAGTACCGCTGCTCGCGCGCGGCGCGGGCACGAGCCAGTGCGGGCAGACGGTCGGCGAAGCGCTGGTGGTCGATACGAGCAAGTGGCTCAACAACATCGTCGCGTTCGATGCCGACGCGCGCACCGTGACGGTCGAACCCGGCGTCGTGCTCGATCATCTCAACGCGTGGCTGAAACCGCATGGACTGTGGTTTCCGGTGGATGTATCGACGGCTGCCCAGTGCACGATCGGCGGCATGGCCGGCAACAACTCATGCGGCTCGCGCTCGATAGAATACGGCAACATGGTGCACAACGTCGACGCCATCGACGCGATTCTCGCCGACGGCAGCGAAGCGCGCTTCGCGTCGCTGCGCGAGCGGCCGCAAGGCGAGCGCTTGCAGCAGATCGTCGCGGGCGTCACGCGGATCGCGCAGCGCGAGCGTGACGAAATCGTCGCGCGCGTGCCGAAGGTGCTGCGCCGCGTCGCGGGCTACAACATCGATCTGTTCGACTGCCAGAATCCGCGCGCCTATACCGATGACGGCAGCGCGAACCTCGCGCATCTGCTGGTCGGCTCGGAAGGCACGCTCGCATTCAGCCGGCAGATCACGCTGAAGCTTGCGCCGCTGCCCGCGCACAAGGCGCTTGGCGTGGTCAACTTTCCGACCTTCCGGCAGTCGATGGCGCTCACGCAGCACATCGTCAAGCTGAAGCCGGTCGCTGTCGAACTCGTCGATCGCACGATGATCGATCTCGCGTTGACCAATCCCGCGTTTCGTCCGGTGATCGAGAAGGCGCTGGTCGGCGAGCCGCAGGCGATTCTGCTCGTCGAGTTCGCGGGCGAGGATCGCGACGCGCAGCTCGCGTCGCTGAAGCAGCTCACGGAGTTGATGGGCGAGTTGGGCCTGCCCGATGCGGTCGTCGAGATGCCGGACGCAAATGCGCAAAAAGCGCTGTGGGAAGTGCGCAAGGCCGGTCTCAACATCATGATGAGCATGAAGGGCGACGGCAAACCGGTGTCCTTCATCGAAGATTGCGCGGTGCCGCTCGAACATCTGGCCGACTACACGAGCCGGCTGACCGACGTGTTTCATCGCCACGGCACCGAAGGCACGTGGTACGCGCATGCAAGCGTCGGTACGCTGCACGTGCGGCCGATTCTCGACATGCGCCGCGACGGGGCGACGAAAATGCGCGCAATCGCCGAGGAAGCGGCCGCGCTCGTGCGCGAGTACAAGGGCGCGTATTCCGGCGAGCATGGCGACGGGCTATGCCGTGGCGAATGGGTTGCGTGGCAATACGGGCCGCGGCTCAACGAGGCGTTCAGCGAGATCAAGGCGTTGTTCGATCCGGACAACCGCTTCAATCCCGACAAGATCGTGCGTCCGCCGAAGATGGACGACGCGCGCAATTTCCGCTTTGCGCCGGGCTATCGCGAACAGCGCATCGAAACGGTGCTCGACTGGTCGACGTGGAACGTGAAGCGCGATCCGCTGACGGGCGCAGAAAGCGCGCCGGGCAGCGGCGACGATCTGAGCGGCGGCCTCGCGAAAGCGGTCGAGATGTGCAACAACAACGGCCACTGTCGCAAGTTCGACGCGGGCACGATGTGCCCGAGCTATCGCGTGACGAAGGACGAGCAACATTTGACGCGCGGGCGGGCCAACACGTTGCGGCTCGCGATTTCGGGGCAGCTCGGCGAAAGCGGGCTCGCGAGCGATGACGTGAAGGAGACGCTCGACCTGTGCGTATCGTGCAAGGGCTGCAAGCGCGATTGCCCGACCGGCGTCGATATGGCGAAGTTCAAGATCGAGGCGCGGGCGGCGCGTGTCAAGACGCATGGGGTGCGGCTGCGCGACAGGCTCGTCGCGTTCATGCCGCGCTATGCGGGCGCGGCGAGCCGCATGCCGAGGCTGCTGGCGCTCGCGGACAACGTGCCGGTGCTGTCGGCGTGGTTCAAGCGCTCGGTCGGATTCGCGACCGAGCGGAGTTTGCCGCGGTTCAAGAAGGCGTTTCTGGCCGATGCGGTGTCCGTGAAGCCTGCACGCAACGCCGCCCAGGCGTCCGCGCTGAAAGAAGTCCTGCTGTTCGTCGATACCTTCAACAACCACCTCGAGCCCGACAACGCGCGCGCCGCGCAACAGGTGCTCGAAGCGGCGGGCTACACGGTCCACTTCAATGCACGCCCGGGAGAGCGTCCCGTGTGTTGCGGCCGCACGTTTCTCGCGGCGGGTCTCGTCGACGAAGCGAAAGAGGAAGCGCGGCGCATGCTCGAGCTGTTCAGGCCGTTCGTCGAAGGTGGCGTGCCGGTGGTGGGGTTGGAGCCATCGTGTCTGCTGTCGTTGCGCGATGAATTTCTGCAGTACGGTTTCGGCGAAGAGGCGCAGCGCCTCGCGCAGCACGCGTTTCTGTTCGAGGAATTCCTCGTGCGCGAAGAAAAGGCCGGACGATTGCAGCTCGAATTGAAGCCGCTGCCGATGCAGCAGGCACTCGTGCACGGCCACTGCCATCAGAAGGCGTTTGACGCATTCACGCCGGTGCAGACCGTGCTGAAGTGGATTCCCGAGTTGAAGGTATCTACGGTCGAATCGTCGTGCTGCGGCATGGCCGGCAGCTTCGGCTATGAAGCGGAGCACTACGCGAGCTCGCAGGCGATGGCCGAGCTGTCGCTGCTACCCGCAGTGCGCAAGCTGGACGCGGCCACGGTGATGGTCGCCGACGGCACTAGCTGCCGGCATCAGATTCACGACGGCGCGGGCGTCGACGCGATCCACGTCGCGCGTGTGCTGGCGATGGCGCTGCGATGACACGGAGCTAACCGCAAAGCGAAACTCGAACGCGAATCTCAAACACCGATAGCCTGCCGGAAGCCACTCGGCGTCACCCCTACAGCCTCGCGAAACCGGTGACTAAAGTGACTCGCGTTCGCATAGCCACACTGCCCGGCGATCTGCGCGAGCGGCAACGTCGTCGTGCGCAGCAGCGTGCGCGCGCGATCGAGCCGCTGCCGCGCGACCCAGGCGGCGGGCGGCAACCCGAACGACTCGCGAAACATCCGCGCAAGATGAAACTCCGACAGCGCCGCGACACCCGACAACTCCCCGAGCGTCAACGGCTGCGCAAGATGACTGTCGATATAGTCGCGCAGGCGGCGCCGCGTCGCGGCCGACAGCCCGCCTTTCAGCGCCACGTTCGCGCGCCGTACGCCTTGGCCGCGCAATAGCAGGCTCAGCACTTCGTGCGCGGTCTCGTTGGTGCGCAGCAGACCGTCGGGACTTTCCCACTCCTCGTTGACGAGCGACTGACACAGACTCGCAATGCGCGGGTCCTCGAAATAGGTGCGATCGGCGAGCGTCAGTTCGCGCGGTTCGCGGTCGAGCTCCTGCACCGCGCGTCGCGTGAAGTGCTCGGGCAGGAAGTACAGATGCATGAAGTGCATGTGGCCGCGCACCCACCAGCGCGATTCGTGATCGCCGGGCAGTGCACACAGCCGCGACGGCGCGCCGTAGTGGCCCGGCATTTTCTGGCGCTCGGTGCGATAGCCGCCGTCCAGATAGCACGACAGCGTGTGATGGCCGGGCCGTTCGTAGACGGTCTCGTCCTCCTTCGTGTCGCGAGTCCATAGCGCGATCGCGAGTCCGTCGCCGAGCCACGCGAAGCGGTCCAGATGCGCGTTCGCACTGGCGAGCGTGTGACAGACCGACTGCAGGCCAAAAGGCGTGCCGGCGGTGGATATCACGGGGACGGACGGGGTGGGGTTCACGGCGGCGCGCGGAAGTTTTCGGTGTAGGGTGCTGGTTGAGCGGCCAGTATACGGCGGGGTCCCGTCTGCCTGCGCATCGGCGTGAAAAAGTGCGCAATTTTGGACAATTGCGGTCGGCGGCGCGGTTGCATAGTCGGGCTTTCTTCCATGCTGCACGTCATCGCAGTCCGTCATTGCAGTCTGAGGCCCGACCATGAATCTCCTCCTTTATGCCATCACCGTGCTGATCTGGGGCACCACGTGGATCGCAATCAAATGGCAACTCGGCGCGGTGCCGCCACCGGTATCGATTGCGTGGCGTTTCTGGATCGCCGCGCTGCTGATGTTCGCACTGGCGCGCATCATGCGCCGCCCGATCTGGCCGCCGCGCGACGCCTGGCGCTACCTCGCCGCGCAGGGTCTCGCGCTGTTCTGCCTGAATTTCCTGTGCTTCTACTACGCAGAACAGCTCGTGCCGAGCGGGCTCGTCGCGGTGGTGTTCTCGACCGCGCCGCTGCTGAACTCGATCAACGGGCGGCTGTTCATGGGCCGGCCTCTGCAGCCGAGCGCGATTGCGGGTGCGTTGCTCGGGCTCGTCGGCATTGTCTGCCTGTTCGTGCAGCAGATGGCCGGGCATCTCGGCGACCACACCGCATGGCTCGGGCTCGGCGTCGCGTTTCTCGGCACGCTGTGCTTCTCGGCCGGCAACCTGCTGTCGAGCCGCATGCAGTCGATGGGCCTGCATCCGTTCGCGACCAACAGCTGGGCGATGCTGATCGGCGCTGCCGTCCTGACGCTCGGTAGTCTGTTCGCCGGCTATTCGTTCGCGGTGGAACCGTCGGCGCGCTATCTCGGTGCACTCGCGTATCTCGCGGTGTTCGGCTCGGTGATCGGCTTTACGGCGTACTTGATGCTCGTCGGCCGTATGGGCCCGGAGCGGGCCGCCTATTGCACGGTATTGTTTCCGATCGTCGCCCTCGCGGCATCGACGCTGTTCGAGGGCTATCGGTGGTCAGCGCTCGCGGTGGTCGGTCTAATGCTCGTGGTGGCCGGCAATCTGGTGGCGTTCGATCTGACGCGGCGGATTTTCGAGCGTCGCCGGGCGGCGCGGACATGATGAGCGTCTCGCTCAAGGTGAGGATTTACAGAAGCAGAAAAAGCGACTGAATCTCTGATCGGTGAGTCTTTACGGGAACCGGTATTTACCGGTTTCGTGGAGGAAAGATTTTGTCTGAAACATGATTCTATGCAAATGGAATGAATTCGATGAATCGGCATTCAATAATCATTTTTCATCAATAAATTTACTATTTTTATGTGAGAGGATAAAAGGCACAAATCTGATGTGCGCGTCTCGCGCCTAGCAAGGACCGACTGCCGTGAAGCCTTTCTCCCGCCTTGGCTTGGCCGTGGTATTAATCCACAGCCTGTTCTCGCCGAATGTTTCCGCGCAATCCCAATTGAATTACACGACCTCATGGATCGGTAATAGTTTCGGATTCGGCGACGGCAAATGGATGCAGCAGGATATTCAGGCCATTAGCGTCGGCGCCAATGGCACCGTTTATACGAATGCACCGTGGGACGAAAGCGGCAGTGAAATCGCCGCCTATCAGGGGGGCGACAAGCTCGCGGTCGCCGGTTCGACGCATGGCTGGGGTGCGGCCGGCGGCGACGCGGTGGCCGTCAACCAGACGTACCTCTATGCGGCGATGTCGATCGGCAACGAGAACAATGCGCTGGTCGGCGCCGACTATCCGCCGGCCAATCAGACCTGGTACGGCATCACGCGACGCACGCTTGCGAATCTCGCGACCGGCGCGCCGTTTTCCGGCGGCATCGGCAATAGCGCGAACGCGACGAAGAACAGTTTCGTCGCGGTCGATACGGTGAAGACTGGCACCGACGCGAGCATTCGCGGCCTCGCCGCAACCGACAGCGAGCTCTACGTGGCCGACACGTACGGCAACCGGATCGCCGTGTACGACGCGCAGTCCATGCAGCCGCTGCGTTCGTGGAGCGTCGCGTCGCCGGCCCGCATCGCGATCGACACCGACTCGACGCTGTGGATCATCAGCGGCTTCGGCACGGGCAATCTGAGCATCCTGCACTACCGCGCCGACGGCACCGCGCTCGCCGGGCCATTGACGTTGCCCGCCGGCACCGTGCCGAGCGACCTCACAGTGACGCCATCCGGCCAACTGCTGGTCGCCGACAACGGCGTTTCGCAGCAGATCCTCGTGTTCAACAAGGGCGCGGGCGGCCAGATGCAGGCGGGCACGTCGATCGGCACGCGCAACGGCATTTTCCACCCGGTGCGCGGCGTGCCCGGCGATACGCGTTTCAACGGCATCACCGGCATCGGCGTCGACGCGGCCGGCAATCTGTACGTCGCGCAAAACGGCGAGGGACCGCGCGCGCTCGGCTCGGCATCCGTAGGGCAGGGCGCAGTGCTGGAGAGCTACGTGTACGGCACGCGCGTGCTCAACTGGCGGCTCTACGGTCTGAGCTTCGTCGATAGCGGCGCGTTCGACCCGGCCACGCCCGCTTCCATCTACACGGGCTCGAAGCGCTTCACGCTCGATTACAGGCAACCGGTCGGCCTCGAATGGTCGTATGCGGCGTTCACGCTCGATCGCTTCGATTACCCTGACGATCCCGCCTTTCACGAGCCGCGCGGCGTGCGTGGCGAACCGATGGTGCGCAGATTCGATGGCCAGCGCTTTCTCTATACGCTCGATCCGGGCGCGCACTATCTGAACGTCTATCGCTTCGATGCCGCGCATGGCGAGATCGCGATACCGTCGGGGATGCTCGCGCAGAATCCGCTGCCGGGCGCATGGCCCGCTGCGCAACCGACCTACGGCGAATGGCTGTGGCGCGACAGCAATGGCAATGGGGCCGTCGACGCGAGCGAGGTCAGCGGCAATCCGTCGACCGGCAGCACGGTCGGCGACGGCTTCTGGTGGGTCGACGAACCCGGTAACGTGTGGCTTGCCACGCCATTGAGCGGCGTGCGCGAGATGCCGCTGCAAGGTCTCGACTCCGCCGGCAATCCGATCTACACGTACGCGAGTGCGAAGATGTTCGCGATGCCCGCGCCATTCACGCGGCTCGTGCGGCTCGTCTACGTCGCAGCGACCGACACGATGTATCTGTCCGGTTTCACGAGCGCGATTCCGTGGGACTCGACGCACTGGAAGGAAGCGGGCCCGGTGCTTGCGCGCTATGACAACTGGAGCAGCGGCACACCGACCCTGGTGTATACGGTCTCGCTGCCGTGGAATACGCAAAGCGATCCGCAGACCACCACGGTCGGCGTCGCGGTGGCGGGCAACTATATCTTCGTTGCGGAGCTGTACACCGATCGCATCGACGTCTACGACGCGCGCAATGGCACGGCGGTGGGTTACATGACGCCGGGCGCGAGCGTCGGCGGCACGAGCGGCTGGGTCGACGTGTATCTCGGCATCAGCGCGGTGCAGCGCGATAACGGCGAGTATGTGGTGCTGGTCGAAGACGACGCGCGCGCGAAGCTGCTGATGTATCGCTGGACGCCTTGACGTGGATCGCTGTCGCGCCGAACACGAATAGACGGCGGCGCACGATCGGTATATAACAACTTTACCAATGCACTCAATGGAGCGATGTTCGATCATGACGCAAGACGTTTCCCCCAAGCCGCCCTCCGACGATCGTCCCGAGATCGAGCAGCTCGACGCGGCGCTCAGTCACGTCGATCAGCAGGTGTCGTCAGGCGGCATTGCGTCGGGCGCCGCGAAAGGCATTGTGTACAGTCTGATCGAAACGCTCGGCGCGCTGGTCGGCGATCCCGATCTGCCGGAGCACGCGCGTTCGGGTTACGAAGGACTGCTGGAGGCCGCGCGCGAGTTGCGCGCGAAGTTGGACCGCTGAGTGGACCGCTGAACGCGCGGGTCCGCTCCGGCGCAGCCATCGTGCCGTCTGTTATACAAAAGCGCACTGTGTAACTCACCGTGCGCTTTTTTTCATGCTCTTTGAGGCTCACGCCCCGAGCGCCACCTCTTCACCGCTCGTCTGCGCCAGCAACTGGTGAATCTGCGCGACCACGGCCGCGCCTTCGCCGACCGCCGCGGCCACGCGTTTCGTCGACCCGGCACGCGCATCGCCGATCGCATAGACGCCTTCGACCGTGGTCCCGAGATCGCACGCGGTGGCCGAGCCATCCGCGCTGATGCCAGTCAGCACGAAGCCTTTCGCGTCGAGCTGCACGCCGCAGGTACGCAGCCATTCAGTGTTCGGGTCCGCGCCGGTGAACAGAAACAGATGCCGGGTGTCGAAGTGATCGACGCCGCCGGGCAGCGGCCGCTTCAGCGCGACCGACACGAGCCCGTCCTCATCGCCTTCGAGCCGGCCGACTTCCGAATTCGGATGCACGAACACGTTCGGCAGCGAGCGGATGCGGTCGATCAGATAGCGCGACATCGTCGCCTCGAAACCGCTGCGGCGGATCAGTACGTGAACCTTGGCCGCGTGCGTCGCCAGATAGACGATTGCCTGGCCGGCCGAATTGCCGCCGCCAACCAGCACGACCTCCTGGCGCTTGCACAGCTTCGCCTCGACCGGCGACGCCCAGTAGTAGACGCCGCGTCCGTCGAAGCGCTCGAGCCCGTCGAGCGCCGGGCGCCGGTACACGGCGCCGCTCGCGATCACGATCGCCTGCGCGCTGATGTGGCCGCCGCATTTCAGCTCGAGCCGATACGGCGACTGCCCGCAATGCAGCGCTTTCACGTTGACTGGGATCGCGACGTGCGCGCCGAACTTCTGCGCCTGCACGAACGCGCGGCCGGCGAGCGCCTGGCCCGAGATGCCGGTCGGAAAGCCGAGGTAGTTTTCGATGCGCGAGCTCGCGCCCGCCTGGCCGCCCGGCGCGCGGCTGTCGAGCACGATCACCGAAAGCCCTTCGGAGGCCGCGTACACTGCGGCGGCAAGTCCCGCCGGCCCCGCGCCGACGATCGCGACGTCGTACACGTACGTGTCGTCGAGATCGGGCAGCATACCTAAGCGAGTGGCAAGCTCCGGCATGCTCGGATGACGCAGCACCGAGCCGTCCGGGCAGATCACGAGCGGCAGGTCCTCGCGCTGCGCGGCGAACTGCTCGATCAGACGCAGCGCGTCTTCGTCGCGTTCATCGATCACCGAATGCGGATGACCGTTGCGCGACAGGAAGCCTTGCAGCGTCACGAGCCGTGCGTCGCTGCTATTGCCGATCAGGATTGGCCCGCCCGCGCCCTTTTCGATCAGCGCCACGCGCCGCAGAATCAGCGCGCGCATGATGCGCTCGCCGAGTTCCGCTTCGGCGACGATCAGCGCGCGCAGGCGCTCGGGCGAAATCAGCAGCGCTTGGACGGGGACGATCGCGAGGCCGTTCACCAGCGAAGGCTTGCCCGACAACTGCCCGACCTCGGCCAGGAAATGCCCGGCGCCGCGCTCGCTGATCACGTGCTCGCGGCCGATGCCGTCACGCTGATAGACCTTCACGCGCCCTTCGAGCAGCACGAACATGCCGGGGCCGGTGTGACCGGTCTCGAACAGCAGCTCGCCGGACTTCCAGTGACCGATCTCGCCGAAGCGGCGCAGCCGGTCGATCTCGGCGCAACTGAGCTCCGGAAACATCTGGTGCATGCGCGTCGATAGCGACGAAAACGGCGCGTCGGCGACGACCCCCTGCTGTCCTTCCACCTCTTGAGTCGAAACGTCCTGAGTCGAAAGCATCGAACCGCTCCTTCGATATTCATTGCACGATTGAACGCAAGGCAACGCGATGCGCGCTCCACGCCGGGACGAGCCGTGCCGCGCGCGTCAGGCGGACGCTGCCGCCGCTAATTCCAGCTAGACGGCTTTGGGCGCGATGTCGTCGACCGCGACTTCCGGCGGCGGCATCTCGGGCAGCGAGTCGACCGGCTTGCCCGAGTCACGCCAGGCTTCCATGCCGCCGCGCAGCGGCAGCACGTCGGAGAAGCCGGCTTCGTTGAGCTGCTTGGCCATCCATGCCGCGGAAATCTCGTTCGGGCAGGAGCAGTAGATCACGAGCTTCTGATCGTGCGCGTAGGTGGCGACGATGTCGTCGAGTTGCCGTTCATCGGCGAATTGCGCGCCGGGGATCACGAACGGATCGAGCTTGCGCTTCTCCTCCGAACGGATGTCGAACACGACCGGCGCCCGGTCAGCCGCGAACAGCTTCGCGAGTTCGTCGACCTCGATGCGCGCGGACGCGAGCTTCGCGATCAACTGACGGCGCCTGATCCACCGGTATGCCGCGTACAGCACCAGCAACGCGACGACGACGAGCGCCGCCGTGCGCCCGAGCCGCCCGGCGATCGCGAACAGCATGTCGATCTGCCGCGCGAACAGCGCGCCGATGATCAGCCCGGTGCCGGACCACAGCGCGGCGCCGACGCCGTCATAGGTGAGGAAGGTGCGGTAGCGCGTGCGCATCGCGCCGGCCATCGGGATCGACACGATCGACAGCCCCGGCACGAACTTCGCGACCGCGAGCACGCGCACGCCCCAGCGGCCGAAGAAGCGCTCGGTCTTTTTCACGCAGGTGTCACGCGACAGCGACAGCCGGCAGATCGTCTTCAGCGTATTGCCGCCGTAGATGCGGCCCGCGACGTACCACGCGCTGTCGCCGATCAGCGTCGCGAAGATCGACAGCACGAGGACCGGCAGCAGTTGCGTGCCGACCGAGCCGGGGTGCATCGCGGCCATCGCGCCGAACAGCACGAGCGACGGCATGGCCGGCACCGGCAGCCCGAGCGCGGCGGCCAGCACGTTGAGGAAGACGAGCGCCGGTCCATATTGCGCGACGAGGTCATGTAGCATCGGTTTAACATCCGCGGCCCTTGCGGGCGCAGCGTGGTAAGGAATGCACAGGGGAATTCAACGATTATGGACGTATTTTCGAGACGTGCAACCGGCCCGTCATCTGGCTGCGATCGGGCCGGCATGCGTGGTCGCATGTCCCGAGGCACAAGCGTGGCAACCGCTTGTGACAAGTTGCTGAAGGCTGGGAAAGCGTGCTCGACGAGACGCGCGAAAGCGCTTGCAAAAAACCGTAGGAACGCGGGGATTGACGGCGTGAGCGGAACAAACGGAAGCACGGCGACGCGCGCAGGCGCGCCCAATGCCAATAATCCCGCGCTGACGCGTCGAAGTGCGACGCAACCGGCGCGAGAGGCTGACGAGTCACGCGACGGTCACCCCCGCCGCGCGCCTGCTTCACTGACGATGATTGTGCTGCTCGCCCGGCAACTCGGCGCCATGCGCGCGGATCGCGGCGATCAGCTCCGCGGGCGTGATTTCGTAGCGCACTTCGCGATGTATGCCCGGCTTGCGCTCATCGACCTCGATCAGCAGGATGCCTTTGCCGTCTTCGGTCGATTCGAGGCGCAGCGAGCGAAGTTCGCGCGCCGTTGCGTCGTCGTATTCGGTGAGCAGGGCCATTGACCCGGAGGACCCGGTGATGCGCATCGAAGTTGTCCTTGTTGCGTTGGTGATGGAACCATTGTACGGGGCGGACGGCGTGCCGTCTGCCGCGTCCGCGTGCCGTGTTGCGTCTGCCTCTGTCTCGCCGGGGTTTTAGTCGAGTGTGACGCTGCCGCTAGCGGATTCGCGGTTGCGGAGCGAGCAACCAGTTTAACGCGACTCCTCGTCGCGACGGACGCATTTTTCATGCCCCATCGTGGCGCGACGTGCGTTCGGATTTTGTCATGCGGGTGACGCGGGGGCGGGCTAGGAAACATTGGGCCCGCGCAAAAAAATAGCCCGTCCGGACAGGGACGGGCCGTTAAACGCCGTTGTTACTCGGGTCAGCCTGCCCTTGCAACATTGGGCGCTGACGACTCCATCCTGGTGCTTCGTTGGCGGGCTGTCGAGGTGGGGGTAATGCGGATCTATCAGATCAAAGTACTGTTTTCCGGTTCGGCGTTCACACGAGGCCGGTCGCGTAATACACCGCGATCACGAAGAACACCGCGAGCGTCTTGATCACGGTGACCGCGAAGATGTCGCGATACGACTGCCGGTGCGTGAGACCTGTCACGGCGAGCAGCGTGATCACCGCGCCGTTGTGCGGTAGCGTATCCATGCCGCCGCTCGCCATCGCGACCACGCGATGCAGTACTTCGAGCGGAATATGCGCGGCTTCCGCACCCTTGATGAACGTATCCGACATCGCGGCGAGCGCAATGCTCATACCGCCCGATGCCGAGCCCGTGATGCCCGCCAACGTGCTCACCGACACCGCGGCGTTGACGAGCGGATTCGGGATGCTTTTCAGCGCATTGCTGACGACGAGAAAGCCCGGCAGCGCCGCGATCACACCGCCGAAGCCATATTCCGACGCGGTGTTGAGCGACGCCAGCAGCGCGCCCGCCACTGCCGCCTTGGTGCCCACCGCGAAGCGCTGGCTGACGCGACTGAACGCCGTCACGACGACCATCACGATGCCGAGCAGCAGCGCGCCCAGCACGGCCCAAATCCCCACGAGAGCCTTGACGCTCGTTTCGACCGGTGCATGCAGCCCCGGCAGGATGTCCGGGGTGACAGTGAAGGACGGGCCGTACCAGGTCGGAATCCAGCGCGTCAGCAGGAAGTTCGCGACGCCGACCATGACGAGCGGCGCGACCGCCAGCAGCGGATGCGGCAGCTGCTTCGACTCGACGCGCTCCGGCTCGTTGACGAGGTCGGTGCCGTAACCCTCGCCGGTCGCCATCGCGGCGCGGCGGCGCCATTCCAGATACGACAGACCGACCACGATGATGAACAGCGAGCCGAGCACGCCGAGCGTCGGCGCGGCCCACGAGGTGGTCTTGAAGAACGTCGTCGGGATGATGTTCTGGATCTGCGGCGTGCCGGGCAGCGAGTCCATCGTGAACGAGAACGCGCCGAGCGCGATCGCGCCGGGCATCAGCCGCTTCGGAATGTTGCTCTGGCGATACAGTTCGGCCGCGAACGGATAGACCGCGAACACGACGACGAACAGCGACACGCCGCCGTAGGTGAGCAGCGCGCACACCGCGACGATCACCGCGTTCGCGCGCGAGCGGCCGATATAGCGGATCGCGGCCGCGACGATGGACTCCGAGAAGCCCGACAGCTCGATCACCTTGCCGAATACGGCGCCGAGCAGAAACACCGGGAAGTACAGCTTTACGAAGCCGACCATCTTGTCCATGAAGATGCTCGTGAAGACCGGCGCGACGGCGGCGGGCTCGGTGAGCAGGACGGCGGCGAGCGCCGCGATGGGCGCGAACAGGATCACGCTGTAGCCGCGATACGCAGCAAACATCAGAAACGCCAGCGCGGCGATAACGATGAGAAAGGTCATTGAGTCTCCATAGCCTGTTTGTTCTACATGTTTGCCGTCCTCATCAAGCGACGGCGCGGCGCGGTCGGAATGCAGGTTCCATGCCATGCCTGCCGTTTTGCTGCCGGCGCGCCGTGGCGCATGGCGCGGCCGCGCAGCGGCGGGCCGAGGCATCGTTGGCGGATTGTACCCAAGCGTCTCCGAAACGGGACTTCTACTCGGTGAAGATCCCCTGAAACCAGGGTAAGTCATGATGCATAAGGCCTGACGTGTGTCTCATTTTGGAGATAAATTCGTCCACAGATTGAGATCGATGCCATCAAAAACGATAAGCGGAGACAACGACAGCATGATGACCGACTGGACGGGCCTGCCCGCCACCTATGACGACGTGCTTCGTCGGGCGATGGATTCTCTGTTTCGCACGTTCGAAAACTTCAGCGAAGGCACCTTCATCGTCGATGGGCAGGCGCGCGTCGTCTGGATCAACAAGCGGTATGCGGCGCGCTTCGGCTTTGCCGACCCGCAGCAGGCGATCGGCCGCGATTGCGAAGCGGTGATTCCAAACAGTCTTATGCGCGAGGTGGTCAACACCGGCAAGCCGATCCTGCTCGACATCATGGAGACCGATCGCGAGCCGCTCGTCGTCACGCGCCTGCCGCTCAAGGACGATGCCGGCGTGACGATCGGTGCGGTCGGCTTCGCGCTGTTCGACGAGCTGAAAGCGCTGTCGCCCCTCTTTTCGCAGTACTCGCGGTTGCAGCAGGAGCTGATCGCGACGCGCCAGTCGCTTGCGCAGGCGCGCCGCGCGCGCTATACGTTCGGCAGCTTCGTCGGCACGAGCGCGGTGTCGCTCGAAGTGAAGCGCCAGGCGCGGCGCGCGGCGCAACTCGAAGCGCCGGTGCTGCTGCTGGGTGAAACCGGCACCGGCAAGGAGCTGCTCGCGCATGCGATTCACGGCGGCTCGGCGCGCGCGCACAAGCCGCTCGTCAGCGTCAACGTCGCGGCGATTCCCGACACGCTGCTCGAAGTCGAGTTCTTCGGCGCCGCACCCGGCGCGTACACCGGCGCGGATCGCAAGGGGCGGGTCGGCAAGTTCGAGCTCGCCAACGGCGGCACGCTGTTTCTCGACGAGATCGGCGACATGCCGCTGCCGTTGCAGGGCAAGCTGCTGCGCGTGCTGCAGGACAAGGAATTCGAGCCGCTCGGCTCGAATCGGATCGTGCGCGCGGATGTGCGGATCATCGCGGCGACATCGGCCGATCTGCCCGCGCTCGTCGCGGCCGGGCGTTTTCGCGCGGACCTGTTCTACCGGCTCAACGTGCTGACGATCCATGCGCCGGCGCTGCGCGAGCGTCCGTCCGACATCGAGGCGCTTGCCTACGCGATGCTCGAGGATCTGGCCGCGCAGGCAGGCGGCGGCAGCCACTTCGAATTGCACGACGACGCGTTGCGCCTGCTGTGCGCGTACGACTGGCCCGGCAACGTGCGCGAACTGCGCAACACCTTGGAGCGCGCCGTGATGCTGTCCGACAGCGAGCGCATCGACGCGCGTGTGCTCGCGCCGTTCATCGGCTCGGGGCAGGGCGGCGCGGTGGCACCGGCGCGGACCCCGTCTGTCGCGGCCACCAGCGCGGACGTGGCCGCCACCGCCGAACCCACCGCGTGGAGCGACGCGATGGCCGCGTTCGAAAAGCGCTTTCTCTGCGACGCGTTGCGCGCGAACGGCGGCCGCGTCATTGACACTGCGAAACAGATCGGCATGGGCCGCGCGACGCTGTACAAGAAGATCGCCGCGCACGGCATCGACGTTTGACTCGCCGCGCCCGTCCAGCCGCGCCGCGCCAACTGACGCAGCACGAGAGCAGCGTGGCACAATCGCGAGATCGAAAAACAAGACGCGACCGGGGTCTCCATGAAATGGCTTTCTTTCTTTGCGCGCCGCTCGAGCGGCATACTGGCCGTCGCCGCGATCGTCGCGCTTGGCGGTTGCAGCAGCAGTGCGCCGCTGTTCCTGCCGGACGGCCGTGCGACCACGCTCGTGCAATGCCCGGTCGGTTCCGACTCGTGCTCGCAACAGGCGGCCGCCAGTTGCAATGGCGCGTTCGACGTCGTGCGCCAGTCGAGCGAGGGCGGCACGTTGAGCCTGATCTACGCCTGCCGCGCGACCGCGAAGTAAGCACCTGATGCCGTGCCGGTGCAATGCCGGCGCGCGCGGCTGGCCGATCCGTTGGCGGCCTTCGGTTTTTTTCACCCGTTCCCAGTTATTCCCTGCCGATTCCCGATACGCTCGCTGACCACGCTCGTGTCATTCCGGTCACCACATGGCCGTCATAAATTCATGCGCCTAATGTGTGCCCGATAAGCGGTTAGCATGCGAATTGGGATAAGTAAGCCGCATGCGGCATTTTTACAACGTTGAGTCACCGCGCAGCGATTATCCTTTGCGCCCGGACCACGATTTATCTTTACCTTCGGGGCGTCGAACGAAGTCAGTGCGCCAGGCAACGGAACGTGAAATTTGACAGCGGTATTCTTTTTTTAAACCGTTGGGGATTTAACCCCGGCGAGCAGAAATTGCCGGTTTTTTCCGACACAGGAGAAGTTCAGGAAGGTTTTTCGCTACTGGCGGGCATTACATTGGCCGCGCGGGCCAACGCGGCTTCATGCTTTCGATTTTTTTGCTTCAACACTAATTCAATAAAATCCGGGGAAAGCAATGAATCACCAGCAACTCGAAAAAGACATCGAGCATCTCGAGCACATAATTTCCCATATTTCCGCAGAAGACCGCATTCCTTTGTCTTACTGGCGTAACCGCCTTCAGCACGTCTCCGGCGCGGTTCTCGTGCCGGCGCAGGCAACCCGCGTCAAACGCCTCGATGCCGCGCTTTGCGCGTTGGAAAAACGGCAGAAAGCCTAATGTCGTCATGGTGTCCGCCAATCGGGATCGGCAGTTAGGAAAGCCGTCGTGTGCGCTTTCGCCGGAGAGGTTTTATCTTTCGGTTTGATCGCCCAAAGCGACCGGGTTCGCGCACGGTTTCTTTTACCGACACAGGATGAACATGCAGATAGCAGGACTTGCCGCGACCCGGCTCGCGACGCTGACCAACGCGATGCAGGGCTACGTGGAGCGGGGCGAAGTGGCGCGGGCGGTGTCGCTCGTATGGCGGCGTGGCGAAATCGGCTACTTCGAACCGGCGGGCCTACGCGACGAAGCCGCGCAATTGCCGATGGAGCGCGACACGCTGTTTCGCATCGCGTCGATGACGAAGCCCGTGACGAGCGCCGCGATCATGATGCTGATCGAGGAAGACCGCCTCGCGCTCGATGCGCCCATCTCGCGGTGGCTGCCCGAGCTTGCGGCGCCGCGCGTGCTGCGTGACCCGACCGGCCCGCTCGACCAGACCGATCCGGTACGCGCGCCGATTACGGTGCTCGACCTGCTCACGCATCGCGCGGGCTTCGCGTATGACTTCACGGCGTCGGGTCCGCTCGCCGAAGCCTACGCAGCCGCGTTCAACGGCTTCGAGGCGAGCGGCGGCAACAGCGCGTGCCTTGCGCGCATCGCCGCGTTGCCGCTGATGTTCCAGCCCGGCTCGCGCTGGCACTACGGCGTGGCGACCGACGTGCTCGGCGTGCTGATAGAACGCGTGAGCGGCATGACCCTTGGGGAGTTTTTCCGCACGCGCATTTTCGCGCCTCTCGGCATGCGCGACACCGCGTTCTGGGTGCCCGACGCACAGCTTGCGCGCCTCGCCACCGCATACAACATCGATCCCGGCACGCGGCGACGTGTGGTCGAGGATCATGCGGCGGCGAGCCGCTGGGCCAATCCGCAACGCTTTCAGAGCGGCGGCGGCGGGTTGGTCTCGACCGCCGAGGATTATCTGCAATTCGCGCAACTGCTGCTCGGGCGCGGCCGCGTCGGCGACACACGGCTGCTGTCGCATCGCTCGGTCGACCTGATGCGCAGCAATTTCCTGAGCCGCGAGCAGCGCCGCCTGCCTGCCTTCGGTCACGTGATCTAGGCGGGGCAAGGCTTCGGACTCGGCCTGTCGATCGTCGATGATCCGGCGCAGCAATTGCCGCTCGGCTACCGCTCGCTCGGCTCGTTCGGTTGGCCCGGCGCGTACGGCACGAGTTGGTTCGCCGATCCGGTCGAGAACATGATCGGCCTGATGCTGATCCAGCGCCGCTCGATCGACCCCTTCCCGATGGCCGTCGACTTCGAACGCCGCGTCTACGATGCGATCGACGATTGAGCGCGGCCGCCGCGCCTGCGCTCGGCCGCGCGATTCACTATCCTGTGATTTATTCGTCTGATAGTGTCCGTCGACCATTCATCGCGATTCATCGTAGTGCGTCCAACCGAGGGGGAACACCGGCATGGCCTCTTACAAACAGCTGACTGCGCAACTCGAAAAACTCCACAAGGAAGTCGCAGCCGCGCGCGAAAAAGAAGTCTCGCAAGCTATCGCCGATATCAAGCAGAAGATTGCCGAATACGACCTGACCGCCGAAGAACTCGGCTTGACGAGCGCCTCGCCGAAGCCGCGCCGAAAGTCGTCGACGACGTCGGTCGCCAAGTACCGCAATCCGAAGACCGGCGAAACCTGGAGCGGCCGTGGGCGCTCGCCGGCCTGGCTCGTCGGGAAAAATCGCGAGCGGTTTCTGATCGAAGGTTGAGCTTCGTCATGGACGCCGATGCGTCCGGATTCTCTGAAGTGATGCGTGGTTTGATCCGTATCGCACCGTTGCAAAGGTCCCGAAAACGCTCACCTTTGCGTGACGCCTGACCGTACACAGCGATATTCACCGAACATTCGAACCTCGCGGGATGCTTCGGTGAGCCAGGCTTTGTCGCGCGACGCACCTCCGCGGGTGCGAATCGCCATCGTGCCGCCCCGCCCCGCGCCGCTCGTCGCAAACCCGCGGCAGCCTTTGCTGGCGGGCGTTTCCAGGCGTCGAGCCGGAACCTGTTCATAGCGGTGCGAAGCTTTATCGCCGTTTTCCCGCGCATCGCGTTGGTGGCGCCCGGGCCCTGACAGGTGCGTGCATGCGCTTCGCGATCCTCACCTTTGACCGCAAATCGATATTCGCCGCCGCAAGTCCCGAAAACGCTCACCTTTGCGAGAAGTATGCGCGGCGCGCCGACGCTCGCGCCGTCGCCCCGTCCGGCGCCCGGGCCCTTTCCCCCGGCCGTCGCGCCGGACGTGTATCATTCGCACCTTGCGCCGTTTCTGCGCCAGCGATTCCCGCATTGTCGAACGCTGGGTCGTGACCCGTTCGCCACCCGTTTTCGGACGCGGCGCGAGCGCCGGCCGATCCGGGCCCGCGCCCGATTCTCGCAGCTCGACGCCGCCGCGCCACGCGCGGCATACCGGCCGCCCACGGCCGCCGGGAACCGCCTGAACCCCTTTCCGTGACCGCCAGACCCGATGTCAGTCTCCGAACTCAAACGCCGCCGCACGTTCGCGGTCATTTCCCACCCGGACGCGGGTAAAACCACGCTCACCGAAAAACTGCTGCTGTTCTCGGGCGCGATCCAGATCGCCGGCACCGTGAAGGGCCGCAAGAGCAACCGCTACGCGACGTCCGACTGGATGGAAATCGAAAAGCAACGCGGCATTTCGGTCGCGAGCTCGGTGATGCAGTTCGAGTACGGCGATTGCGTGATCAACCTGCTCGACACGCCGGGCCACGAAGACTTCTCCGAGGACACCTACCGTGTGCTGACCGCGGTCGACGCCGCCGTGATGGTGATCGACGGCGCGAACGGCGTCGAAGCGCAGACGCTGAAGCTGCTGGAAGTCTGCCGCAGCCGCAAGACGCCGATCGTCACGTTCATCAACAAGCTCGACCGCGAAGTGCGCGAGCCGCTCGAACTGCTCGACGAGATCGAGCAGCACCTCGGCGTGGCAGCGGTGCCTTTCACATGGCCGATCGGCATGGGCAAGGATTTCCAGGGCGTCTACGACGTCCAGCGCGATCAGGTGCGCGTGTTCCGCGCCGGTCAGGACACGGCCGGCGGCGCGGTCGAAACGCTGCAGGCACTGAGCAACGAGGAAGGCGAGCGCCGTTTCGGCCACGCATGGGTGCGTGCGAAGGAAGAAATCGATCTGATCACCGGCGCGACGCCCGAGTTCGACCGTGAGCAGTTCCTCGCCGGCCAGCAGTCGCCGGTGCTGTTCGGTTCGGCGATCAACAACTTCGGCGTGAAGGAGATTCTCGACGCGCTGGTCGACCTCGCGCCGCCGCCGTCAATGCGAATGACCGTGCAGCGTCCGGTGCAGCCGGAAGAGTCGAAGTTCACCGGCGTCGTGTTCAAGGTGCAGGCGAACATGGACCTCGCGCACCGCGACCGCGTCGCGTTCATCCGCGTGTGCTCGGGACGTTTCGAGCGCGGCATGGCGGTGAAGGTCACGCGCTCGAACAAGACGTTCCGCGCGAACAACGTGGTCACGTTCCTGTCGCAGCGTCGCGAGACGGTGAGCGAGGCGTATCCGGGCGACATCATCGGTATTCCGAACCATGGCACGCTGAGTCTCGGCGATACGCTGACCGAAGGCGAGCAGCTGCAGTTCGTCGGCCTGCCGTTCTTCGCGCCGGAAATTTTTCAGACCGTCGAAGTGGTCGATCCGATGCGCGCCAAGCAGCTCGGCGAAGCGCTGAGGCAGCTCGGCGAGGAAGGCGCGATCCAGGTGTTCCGTCCCGAAGCGGGCGGTCTGATGATTCTCGGCGCGGTCGGGCAGCTGCAGTTCGAAGTGGTGTCGCACCGTCTGTCGACGGAATACAAGGTCGACGTGCGCATGGCGCCGGCGCGTTACCGCCTGTCGCGCTGGGTGACCTGCGACGATCCGGGCGAGCTGCGCCGCTTCACCGACTCGTACTCGGCGCGAATCGCGCTCGATGCGTCCGAGGCGCCGACCTATCTGGCCTCGCACGTGTCGGAGATCGAAGTCGCGCAGAAGGCGTGGCCGAAGATCGTGTTCAACGAGTTGCGCGAGCACTCGGGAGCGCCGTTCAGAAAGGCGATGTAAAACCGCGAGTCCGCTGGTTTCGAAGCAAAAAAGCCGCGTCGTTCGACGCGGCTTTTTACTTTTCCGCCGCAACAACGTCCCGCGCCAGCGCGCGACTTCGCCTATGCTGACGGAACCACCCGCCCCGCCGCGAAGCCGGCTCCAATCCCTGTCCAACCGCATGGAGCGCCCGTGACCGTTCGCAACCTCGACGCCTTGTTTCGCCCGAAATCCGTCGCCGTGATCGGCGCGTCCGAGCGGCCGGGCAGCACCGGCGCGATGGTCTGGGCGCGTGTGCTGGAAGGCGGCTTCGACGGCCCGCTGTGGCCGGTCAATCCGAAGCACGCGACGCTCGGCGTCCACCCGGTGATTCCCGACGTCGGCGATCTGCCGCAGGCGCCCACCGTCGCGGTGATCTGCACGCCGCCCGCGACGTGGCCCTCGTTGATCCATAAGCTCGGTGGCATGGGCACGCGCGCCGTAATCATCGTTGGCGAGGTGCGCAGCGATGAAGACCGGCTCGAGCTGCGGCACGCGCTGTCGGCGGCGCGGCTGCATCTGTTGCGCATCGTCGGACCCGGCAGTCTCGGCGTGGTGTCGCCGGCGCTCGGCGCGCATCTGGGCGCGCCGTCGTGCACGGTCAAGGCGGGCGGCGTCGCGTGGGTGTCGCAGTCGAATGCGCTGACCAACGCAGTGCTCGGCTGGGCACGAGCGCGCGGGCTCGGTTTTTCGCACGCGGTGGCGCTCGGAGCGGAGGCCGACGTCGATGCCGGCGACGTGCTCGATTACCTTGCGAGCGACCCCGGCACCCGCGCGATCCTGCTCGAACTCGACAGCGTGCGGGCGGCGCGCAAGTTCATGTCGGCCGCGCGCGCGGCGGCGCGCAACAAGCCGGTGCTCGCGCTGCGCTCCGGCCGCGACGATCCCGCGGACGGTCTCTACACAGCGGCGTTCCGGCGCGCGGGCCTCGTGCGCGTCGACGCGCTCGACGATCTGCTCGACGAAATCGAAACGCTCGGCGTCGGCCGCGTGGCGGCGGGCGCCACCGCCACGCTGATCACTAGCGATAGCGGTCTCGCGACGCTCGCGCGCGACGCGTTCACCGCCGCCGGCGGCCTGCTCGCGCCGTGGCCGGCCGCGGCGTCGGACGCGCTGCGCGAGGCGTTGCCGCTCGCGGTCGGCGGCAATCCGCTGCTGCTCGGCGACGGCGCGCGTCCTGAGCACTTCGGCACCGCGCTGAAGCTGCTCGGCGAGTATCGCGAGACCGGCACCGCCGTCGTGGTGCACGCATCGACGCATGGCGCGCCCGTCGACGATGTCGCGCAGGCGCTTATCGAGCATCAGCGTTTTGCCTATCGCGGGCTGCTCGCGTGCTTTTTCGGCGGTGTCGATGCGGCAAGGCGCGACGCGCTGCATGCGCAGGGCATCCCGGTGCACACGACGCCGCAGCGGCTCGCGCGCGCCTTCGCCCGTCTGGTCGATTACCGGCTGGGCCGCGAACTGCTGATGCAAACGCCGGAAGGCCTGCCTGCGCAGATTCCCGAGTCGATCGACGCCGCCCAGGCGCAGGCTCGCGAAGCGTTGGCGGCGGGCGCGAGCGAGCTTGCCGGGGCGGCGGCGGCGCGGTTTCTATCGCGGTTCGGGTTGCGGGTGGAGGGCGCGGAAGGAGGGGGCGCCCACGCATCGGGCGCCGATGCACCGAGCGCCGATGCCGACGGCGCCGTAAAGCCCATCGTCGACGTCGCCGTCGAACTGCACGACGACGACAACTTCGGCCCCGTGTTCCGCTTCGCCGCGCCGCCGATCGACGGCGTTTCCAGCGGGGTGCACGTGTACGGCCTGCCGCCGCTCAATCCGATGCTCGCGCGCGACATCGTCACGCGTTCGCACTACGCGAGGCTGGTCGCGCCGGAGCCGACGCTCGCGGCGTTGACGGCGGTGTCGCAAGCGGTTTGCGACGTGCGCGAGATCGTCGGCCTGTCGTTGAAGCTCAGGGTCTACCGGGACCGGGTGACGGTGGTCGATCCCGTGTTGCGGGTCGGCGCGCAGCGCAGCCGTCTCGCGATCGTGCCGTATCCGCGCCGCTTCGAGGAAACGATCGACTGGCAGGGGATGCGTGTAACGGTGCGGCCGATTCGCCCCGAAGACGAAAACGCGCATCGCGAGTTCGTGCAGGCGATGACGCCGGAAGATTTGCGGCTGCGTTTTTTCGGTTCGGTCGGCGCGTTCGACCACTCGCAACTCGCGCGCATGACGCAGATCGACTACGACCGGGAAATGGCGCTGATCGCGACGGTCGACAACGAAGACGGCGTCGCGCAGACGCTCGGCGTGGTGCGCGCGGTGGCCGATCCCGACAACGAGACGGCCGAATTCGCGGTGACCGTGCGCTCGGACCAGAAGGGGCGGCGCCTCGGCCAGTTGCTGATGCAGCGGATCATCGCGTACGCGCGGGCGCGCGACACGCACTGGCTGATCGGTGAAGCGTTGCGCGAGAACGCCGCGATGATCGCGCTCGCGAAGGCCAGCGGCTTCACGATCACGCGGACCGATGACCCCGGTGTGGTCGGCTTCCGGATGGCGCTCGACGAAACGGCGGGGGCGGACCCGAAGTCCGCCGCGCAGAACCAGCCGGCGCGTTGAGCGGCTGACGTCGCGAGCCGCTCAACGCATGGCTTCACCGCCTCACGCCGCCAGCTTCTGAGCCGCCTCGTCGACCTGCGCGCGCGTGACCGACAGCTCGTCGAGCCATGCCTGCGCATAAACGGCGCCGGTTTCGCGTTCGAGCCGCGCGATCGTCGCGGCGCAGCGGTTCGCGTCCTTCAGCGTCGAAATGAACGCTTTCACCGACTCACCGCCCTTGAACGCGTCGAACAGCGGCACGCGAATTTCGTCGGGCAGCGCACGGGTGGTCCATTGGTACGGCTTGCCGTTGAACGTCAGCGACGGCGGCAGCACGCGCTCCTTGCGCGCGGCCGGAATCAGGCCGTAGGTGCGCGCCGCTTCGCCGATCTGCTCGGGCGAAAACAGCTCGTCGGGCGTGATGTCGAACTGCTGGATGAAAGTCTCGATGCTTTGCATCGCGGCGGCGCGGTCGTCGCGGCGCTTCTGCGCGTGGGCGACGATGTCGCGCAGTTCGTCGGCTTCTTCGACGGTGATCGTGAAGCTCGACTGCTTCTGCTGGAGTTCGGAAAAACGCTGGAATTCGGAATCGGTCAGAAGTTTGGCCATTGCTCAATCGATGCGCGCGCATGAGCCCGTCATGCGGCGTTATTTTGGAAGGGCCGCCATTCTAAACCATGTGCGCGTGCGCGCCGCCGCGCACTTTACCGCGCAACTTACCGATCACGCCGCCTGCTCGCGGAACATCGACAGCGCCTGCACCGTGTCGCGCAGCAGCGTGGTGGCCGCTTCTAGCGTCGGCGCGACGTATTCGTCGATCCGCCGCAGATATGGGCAGGTCAGCACCGCGATCGCCTGTCCCGACGGCGCGAGTATCGGGAACGTCAAGTCGGTGACGCCGAAGGTCTGCTGGCTGTCCTTCTGCCAGAAGCCCGCTGCGCGGATGCGCTCGCAGGCCTCCTCCAGCGCGTCGCGATCGAGCGTCACTTCGCCCTTCACCTTCGTGTGCTCCGCAAGCATCTGCCGGCGCTGCTCGACGCTCTGGAACGCGAGCATCACGCGCCCCGAACCGGTGTCGATCAGGCCGACCCGCGAACCGAGCCGCACTGACATGCCCCATGTGCCCGGTCCGTCGACTTGCGCAATCACCAGCAGGTTGCCGCGGTCGTAGACGACGAGGTGGCAAGACTGCTCGGCCGCGTCGGCGAAACGCTGCATCAGCGGCAGCGCTTCTGCGATCAGCCGGTTCATTGGCGGATGACGGTGCGCGAGCGCGAACAGCTTCAGGCTCAGCGAGTAGCGGTCGCCAGCCGCCGAGCGCACCACATATTGGCGCGCGACGAGGCGTTCGAGCATCCGGTACATCTCGCTCGCGTTGCGGCCCAGCTGCCGCGTGATTTCGGCGCGCGTGAGTCCTTCCTTCTGCTCGGACAGTAGCTCGAGAATGTCGAGGCCTTTATCCAGCGCGGGGGCGCGATAGCGGTCGTCGTCCTTGTCTTCGGCGTCCATCGTGAGGGTCGGAGAATTCGGTCTGGGAGTTCTTATTATCTGGTGTACGCGGGCGAGTGCGTAGCATTTCGCGAACTGGATCGCCTATGTCCAGGGAAAACCTAGGCGTCCGCGCCGCGTAGTTTGCTTGACTTGGAAAAATTCGAATATGAATAATACGTTCATTGGTGAATGAATGCACTTCCAGGCGGTGCGCGGAGTGTGATCGCCGCACCTCGCCGCCGCATGGTAAAAAGACCACAAAACTGGAGACACGCTCATGTCGGCATCGATCGTATCGAAAATCGGGCAGCGGCGCCGTATCGGCCGCGGCTCGTTGCAGGTGAGCGGACTCGGGCTCGGCACGGCGCCGCTCGGCGGCCTGTACCGTGACCTGTCCGACGAGGAGGCCCAAGCGACGATCGCCGCCGCCTGGGACGCGGGTGTGCGCTACTTCGACACCGCGCCGCACTACGGCAACACCAAGGCCGAGCATCGGCTCGGCGCGGCGCTGCGCCACTATCCGCGCGGCGAGTATGTGCTGTCGACCAAGGTCGGCCGCCGCTTCGTGCCGCGCACGTCGCCATTCGACGACCGCGAAGGCTGGCAGAATCCGCTGCCGTTCGAAGCGATCTACGACTACACGCACGACGGCATTCTGCGTTCGTTCGAGGACAGCCAGCAGCGCCTCGGCATCATCGATATCGACGTCCTGCTCGTGCATGACATCGGTCGCGTCACGCACGGCGACCGGCATCCGCACTACTGGCGGCAACTGACCGAAGGGGGCGGCTTCCGTGCGCTCGAGCGCCTGCGCTCGACGGGCGCAATCAAGGCGCTCGGCCTCGGCGTCAACGAGGGCGCGGTGATCCTCGATGCGATGGCCGAGTGCGATATCGATTGCGCGTTGCTCGCGGGCCGTTATACGCTGCTCGAGCAGACCACCTTGGATGACCTGCTGCCCGCCTGCGAGGCGCGCGGCGTCAGCATCCTGCTCGGCGGCGCGTTCAATTCGGGCATTCTGGCGCGGGGCGTCGAAGGCGATCTGAAGTTCAATTACGGCGCCGCGCCGCCCGAGGTGATCGAGCGCGTCGCGCGTCTGGAGGCGGTGTGCCGCGTCCATGACGTGCCGCTCGCCGCCGCCGCGTTGCAGTTTCCGTATGCGCACCCGGCAGTCGCCACCGTGCTGACCGGCGCGCGCAGCGCCGACGAATTGCGCGAGAACGTCGCGTCGTTCGAGCTGCCGATCCCAACGGCCCTGTGGTCCGCATTGCGCGACGCGGGCCTGCTCGACCCCCGTGCGCCCGCGCCCGAGGATTGATCCGACCATGCCGATCGATGCTCACCAGCACTACTGGGACCCCGCGCGGGGTGACTACGAGTGGCTGACGCCGGAGCTGAAAATCCTCTACCGGCCGTTCGGGCCTGATGATCTGAAGCCGTTGCGCGAACAGGCCGGCATCGAGCGAACCGTGGTCGTGCAGGCCGCGCCGACGCTCGACGAAACTCGCTACCTGCTCGACATCGCGCGGCACGAGCCGTCGATCGCGGGCGTGGTCGGCTGGGTGCCGCTGTTGTTGCCGAACGCGCCCGATCTGATCGAGGTGCTCGCGCGCGAGCCGAAGTTCAAGGGCGTGCGGCCGATGCTTCAGGATCTGCCCGACGACGGCTGGATCGCGAACCCCGATCTCGCGCCGGCGATCGAGGCGCTGATCGCGCACGATCTCGCGTTCGATGCGCTGATCTACGCGCGTCACGTGCAATACGTCGAGATCTTCGCGCAGCGTTTCCCGGCGCTGCGCATGGTGGTCGATCATGGCGCGAAGCCGCCGATCCGCTACGGACAGGCGGGCTACCCGGTATGGCGCGACGCGATCACGCGGCTCGCCGCGCTGCCGCAGGTGCACTGCAAGCTGTCGGGTCTCGCAACCGAGGCCTCGCCCGGCTGGAGCGAGGACACGCTGCGGCCCTACGTCGAACATCTGCTGAAAACGTTCGGTCCCGCGCGGCTGATGTGGGGCAGCGACTGGCCGGTGCTCGAACTGAACGGCGACTATCTGCTGTGGCATTCGGTGGCGACCACGCTCGTCGCGTCGTTGAGCGACGCCGAGCGCGACGCCGTGTTCGGCGACAACGCCGCCGCGTTTTATCGGCTTTGATTTCGTTAGCAGCCCATTCAACTGGAGTCGTAGATGACACAAAGACTGGCCGGCAAAACGGCCCTGATCACCGCGGCGGGACAAGGTATCGGTCTCGCCACCGCCGAACTGTTCGCGCGCGAAGGCGCGCGCGTGATCGCCACCGATATCCGCATCGACGGACTCGCCGGCAAGCCGGTCGAGGCGCGCAAGCTCGACGTGCTCGATGGCGCGGCGATCAAGGCGCTCGCCGCGGAAGTCGGCACGATCGACGTGCTGTTCAACTGCGCGGGCTTCGTACACTCGGGCAATATCCTCGAATGCAGCGAGGAGGACTGGGATTTCGCGTTCGACCTCAACGCGAAGGCCATGTACCGTATGATTCGCGCGTTCTTGCCGGCCATGCTGGAGAAGGGCGGCGGCTCGATCATCAACATGTCGTCGGCGGCGTCGAGCGTGAAGGGCGTGCCGAATCGCTTCGCGTACGGCGCGTCGAAGGCCGCGGTGGTCGGGCTGACGAAGTCCGTCGCTGCGGATTTCGTCACGCGTGGTGTACGCTGTAACGCGATTTGCCCGGGCACGGTGTCCTCGCCGTCGCTCGAACAGCGAATCGCCGCGCAGGCTCAGGCGCAGGGCGCGTCGCTCGATGCGGTGCAGGCCGCCTTCGTCGCGCGTCAGCCGATGGGCCGCATCGGCAAGCCGGAGGAGATCGCCGCGCTCGCGCTGTATCTCGCGTCCGACGAGTCGTCATTCACGACGGGCCAACTCCATGTAATCGACGGCGGATGGTCGAACTGATTCTGATTGACTGACGAACCGAACACTACTGAACGTAAAGGGAAGTGCAACGATGAAATTGCTTCGTTATGGGCCGAAAGGCCAGGAAAAGCCGGGCCTGCTCGACGCGCACGGCAAGATTCGCGATTTGTCGAAGGTGGTGGGCGATATCGACGGCGCTGTGCTCGGCGATGAAAGTCTCGCGAAACTGCGCGCGCTCGATCCGGCAACGCTCCCGGTCGTCGAAGGTAATCCGCGCGTTGGACCGTGCGTCGGCAAGATCGGTAAGTTCATCTGCATCGGCCTGAACTATGCGGATCACGCGGCGGAATCGAATCTGCCGGTACCGGCCGAACCGGTCATCTTCAACAAGTGGACGAGCGCGATCAGCGGCCCGAACGACGACATCGAAATCCCGCGCGGTTCGAAGAAGACCGACTGGGAAGTGGAACTCGGCGTCGTGATCGGCAAGGCGGCGAAGTATGTCGACGAAGCGAACGCGCTCGAGCACGTGGCCGGCTACTGCGTCATCAACGACGTGTCGGAGCGCGAATGGCAGATCGAGCGCGGCGGCACGTGGGACAAGGGCAAGGGCTTCGACACGTTCGGCCCGATCGGCCCGTGGGTCGTCACGCGCGACGAAGTCGCCGATCCGCAGAACCTTAGCCTGTGGCTCGAAGTGGACGGCCATCGCTACCAGAACGGCAGCACGAAGACGATGATCTTCAGTGTCGCGAAGCTGGTGTCGTATGTGTCGCAGTGCATGAGCCTGCAGCCGGGCGACGTTATCTCGACCGGCACGCCGCCGGGCGTCGGCATGGGCGTGAAGCCGAACCCGGTGTTTCTGAAGCCGGGCCAGACGGTGCGTCTGGGTATCGAAGGGCTGGGCGAGCAGACGCAGAAGACTTACGCGGCGGAGTAACGCTCTTTCGCTTTCCGTCATATCGCTGAGAAATGAAAGGCCGTTCCTGCTTCGCGCAGGAGCGGCTTTTTTCATGGCGTCCCGGCTTTAAGCCCCCGCCTCCTGCTCTCCGTTCTCCCCAATCCGATTCACGGTCCCCTGCGCGACCGCCACCAGCTTCTCGCGGTTCCCCTCCATCACGAACACACTGCACTGGCACGTCGCCTGATGCCTGCCCGCATAGACAACGCTAGCGCGCGCGATCAGCATGCCCTTCACTGCCGGGCGCAGATAATTGATCTTGTACTCACCGATCACGACTCTCGGACCCAACGACAGCGCGCCAGCGAACGTCAACGCATTGTCGGCCAGATAGCTGATGACGCCGCCATGTACGAAGCCATGCTGCTGCCGCAGTTCATCTCGAATCGGCAGACACAGGGTGAGCTCGTCGCTGCCGGCGTGCATCAACTCCGCGCCTAGCAGCATGCTGAACGGCTGGGCGTGCAGTGCGCCGCGCGCCCGGTCGAGTAGGTCGGTCATCGTGGTTCCTTCGTGCAGGGTCTGGGTAGTGCATCGGTGCAGCAGAGCATCCGCGCGGCGTGCGCCACGCGGTCCCTACCCACTCTAGGAAGCGCAGCTGAACTGCGCAAGGTGATTCCGCGCGACCAGCGGCGCATTGTTGCGCAAAACAACCGCAATCGCGACGATCGACGATGAAACCCGCACGTAGAGCGCTTTTTGCGGGAATTGGCCTCAAGCAGCCAATCGGCCTGCCGTTAACCCTGGTCTAACCCCCGTCATCCTTTGTTCCCAGGTGTCCACGATGTTCAGCAAGATCAAGGTCGCATCCGGCCTCCTATGTGTTCTGGCCGCGTTCTGCGTCTTCCAACTCGTCACGGTAGGGTTGGGCTTCTGGTCACTGACGCGGACGCACGACGATGTCGGCGATCTGTCGAACATCGCACTGAAGCAGGTCGAGGCGGTCAATCAGACCACGCAGCGCCTGATGGACGCGCGCATCAACCTGTCGCGTGCCGGCACGCGCATGGTGCGCGGGGGCACCGAGCCCACGGACATCGTGCAGCACGCTCGCGAACAGCTCGCCGCCGCCGATCAGTCTTTCGCGGCCTTCATGAGCGCGCAGAAGACCAGCGACGAAAACAGCGCGCGCGCCACCGCACTCGCCGAACGCTACAAGACGCTGCATGGCGCGCTCGCGGAACTCGCGCAGTATCTCGACTCGAACAATATCCAGGCCTTCCTCGATCAGCCGACGCAGTCGTTTCAGGACGCCTATCTGGCGGAAGTGCACAACTTCGGGCAATTCGGCGACGCCGCGAGCCGCGCGTCGCTCGATTCGATCGATGCGCGCGTGGCGGCGTTTCGCATCGTCAGCATGGTGATTTTGCTCGTGCTCGTCGCCGGCACGCTCGCCGTCTATACGGCGCTGCGCCGCGGCGTCGTGGCACCGCTCGAGGAAGCGGGCCGCCACTTCGAGCGCATCGCCCAAGGCCGTCTCGATCAACCGATCGCCGCACGCGGCAGCAACGAAATCGGCCGTCTGTTCTCGGGCCTCGCCACGATGCAGGCGAGCGTCGCACGCACCGTCAAGAGCGTGCGCGAATCGGCCGACTCGATCCATCTTGGCGCCAACGAAATCGCGACCGGCAACGCCGATCTGTCGGCGCGCACCGAAAACCAGGCGGCATCGCTCGAGGAAACGGCATCGAGCATGGAGGAACTCACAGCGACCGTGCGCCAGAACGCCGATCATGCGCGCGAAGCCAATGCGCTCGCCGAGACCGCGCTTGGCGCGACGTCACGCGGCAGTGAAGTCGTCAATCAGGTGGTCGACAAGATGCGCGGCATCGCGCAGAGCTCGGACAAGATCGCCGAGATCATCTCTGTGATCGACGGCATCGCATTCCAAACCAACATCCTCGCGCTGAATGCCGCCGTCGAGGCGGCGCGCGCGGGCGAACAGGGCCGCGGCTTCGCGGTCGTGGCCGGCGAAGTGCGCGGCCTCGCGCAACGCAGCGCGCAGTCGGCTAAGGAAATCAAGACGCTGATCAGCGAATCGGTCGCGGAGATTCAGGGCGGCTCGACGCTCGTCGAGCGCGCCGGCGAAGCGATGAGTCATGTGTCGGCGTCGATCTCGCGCGTCACGCAGATGATGGCCGAAATCAGCGCGTCGTCGCTCGAGCAGAGCACCGGCATCGAGCAGGTGAATCAGGCGGTCGTGCAGATGGACGAGATGACGCAGCAGAACGCGGCGCTCGTCGAGCAGGCCGCGGCGGCGGCGGCTTCGCTACATCAGCAAACCGAGCAATTGAAACAGGCCGTTTCCGTGTTCGAAATTTCTGAAAGTGTGTTGCGTATGCAACAGCGCGGAGCGATGTCCGTCGCAAACGCAGAATTCGCAATAACCGGAATGCATGCGCTTTAAGCGGCGACGCTTGAAAACGGACGCAGAAATAGAAAATGGCTCGCGTAAAGCGAGCCATTTGCATTAGACGCAAGCGCCTGTAGAGGCGCCTATCGTGACGTCCAGGTCTGTCTCAAAGTACCCGAAGGAACTTAGACCGGCTGGATGTTTGCAGCCTGCTTGCCCTTCGGGCCTTGCTTGACTTCGAACGACACTTTCTGGTTTTCCTGCAGGGACTTGAAGCCCGAAGACTGGATTTCCGAGAAGTGCGCAAACAGGTCTTCGCCGCCGTCGTCCGGGGTGATGAAGCCAAAGCCCTTTGCATCGTTAAACCACTTAACAGTACCTGTTGCCATTTTTGATCCAAATAAATGTTGTGTATTGCATCGCGACCGCAATCGCTCCAATGCGAGAGCGAGCGCGAGGGGAGAGTTGTATCACGTCTTTATGACAGACGCCAATCAACCTGCGTCCGGGTATTCCCCGGTTTTGATGTTTTTTCGCGCTTTGAGAACGTCTGACGATAACTTTTTTGCGCCAGGGTTTACCAGCGGCATAAAATTTCTCCCGCGACCCGGCGGCGGGCATTCGTCCGTGCGTGCCGCACTTTATTGAGACGATCAAGCGTTGAACTTGATCTATCACTGGCCAAATTCGGCTAAGTTCGCGCTCGCAATTCGGCGTCCGCAGGCAGCGCCGCGTAGGCGGTGGCCAGATGATAAGGCGTCGTTGACGGCATGTCCGTACGTGCAATTTCGCCGCTCGACGTCTTGCATTCGAACCAGCCGTGTTCATGCAAAAAGCATCGCCGGAAACGTGCGATCTGTTGCGGCAGCGCCGCGCGCACGGCCGGATCGTCGTGACTGGCAAGCGCGCGCAGATATTCCGTCTGCGCCCAGATCCGCTGGGTCGCGTCGGTGACGTTGCCAGCCTCGTCGAGGGATGCGCACACGCCGCCGTTGTCCGGGTCCACGCCATGCTGCTGCGCGAAGGTGAAGGCGCGCGCCAGCGCTTCGGTTAGCCCCGTGTCGTCGAACAGCGCGCCCGCCTGCCTGACCAGCCAGTACCACTCGAACTGATGTCCCGGCTCCAGACGGTTGCCGCTCGTGCCGATCGGCAATTCGGCGATACAGCCGCTCGGCGCATGCACGAAGTGTCGCGCGACCGCGACAGCGAGGCGGCGCAACGCGGCGCCGAAGACGTTGTCGCGCGTCGCCTCGCAGGCGGCGAGCCACGCTTCGGTCAGGTGCATCAGCGGATTCTGCAACGGCGTCGCGGTGACCTTCGAAAAGTCGACGTTGAGCGCGGCGTTGAACAGATCGCCGTCGGCCGCGAAGTTCGACTGGATCAGCGCGGTCGTGTTGTGCACGAGCTTGAGCGCATCGAGGTTGTCGGAGCGCCGCGCGTATTCCGCGCACGCGAACATGACGAACGCATGCGTGTAGAGGTCCTTGGTCGTGTCGAGCGGCACGCCGAGCGCGTCGACGCTGTAGAACCATCCGCCGTGGTCGGTGTCCCGAAAGGTGTGCGTCAGCGAATCGAACAGCACGCGCGCGTGTTCCATGTCGCCCGCTTGCGCAAACGTGAACAACTGGCGCGCGCACGCCATCGCCCGGTAGCGTTGCGCGGGCAGCGGCTCGCCTCCGGTGGCGTCGAGCGCTTCGTAGGGCAGCTGCAACGCGTGGTTGAAGCCGGACCCCCGCCACATCGGCAGCACCACGTTCGCGAAGTGCTCGCGCAGCGCGGTCGCGACGGTGGTCGTCGAAGCAGGGGGAGGGGTCGTGCTTGGCATGGTCGGTTGGTTCGGGCGCGCAACGTGCGCAGTGTATCGAGGCAGCGTTCAGGGCGGCGGTTCAGGATTCCGCTCGCCGAGACTGCTGCGGTGTGCGGCCTAGCATAAAGCAAACGCCTCGCGCTGACAGCTTGGGTCAAGCATCCGAAATGCTCGACGCCTACGCGGGGCGACAGACGCATCAGGCGCGGAAGATGCACGAGCCGCATGGAATGCGTAACGCGAGGCGCGCTGAGCTGCTGCCGCCGCTCATTTCGGATAGGGAGGAACAAAGATGCCCGGTGATCTCGAACTTATCTCCCGTCTCGTGCTGGCAGCGGTGCTCGGGAGCACGTGATACTCGATCCGTCGCGGACGGCCGCCCAGGTCGTGTCGGGCATCGGCTTTCCAGGGGCGGGCTCGATCCTGCTGCGCGGCGAGATCGTGCGCGGGCTCACGAGCGCGGCGAGCCTGTGGTCGGTCGCGGCGTCGGACTGGCGATCGGTGGCGGCATGTATACGGCGTCGATTGCGGCGACCATCATCGTCCTGATCATCCTCGCCGGCATCAAGCCGCACGAGCGGCGCTTCATCCGCGGCCACGCAGCGGCGTCAGCTGACGATGCTGGTCGAGCGCGGAACGCTGACGTTCCATTCGCTGGACGACGAACTCGGCACCGCGAGTCCGCGCGTCAAGCAATTCGTGATGCAGTAAAGCGACGATGCGAACGAGTGCGACGAAGTGATCGTCACGCTGCATCGCGTGTCGATTCCGGAATACGAGTCGATCTGCGCTCGCCTTTGGCAATTGCAGGGCGTGCGGGAGTCCCGGAGCGACGACGCGAGGTCGTGAAAGGCGTGGGGCACGAAAGGGCGCAAAATCGTCGGGTAATGGCTTCGGCGCGGGCGGAGCGCCATGCGACAATGCTGGCTCTAAATATTCCAATGGCAATGACAAGCGGCATCCGGCGCCCCGTTCCTGGCGACGACCGCTTTTTCCTCTATGGCAGAATCCGCAGCATCCCCGCAGTCCATGTCCCGGCGCGTCGCTTCGAAGAAGCAGCGCCAGGGCGCCGTCTCCACCGAAACCGAAAACAAGCTGGCGCGCGCGGCGCGCTCGGCGCAACGCCTCGCGCAACTGAGCGGCGTCGCGCGCGACGACAGCACGCTCGACCTGTTCCCCGACGATCCGACCCGCGCGACGCTCGAGGCGATGAACATCGACGTCCGCCAAGGCACGCTGCACGGCTTCGAACTGCCGGACGTGGTGCTGCAGGCGGTCGGCGCATTCGATGAACATGGATCGCTCGACAAAACTGCGCGCCGCGCACCGCGTGCGGCGAAGCTGGATGCGTCGATGCCGGTGAACGGGCAGTTGAGCGGGTTTGACGTCGGGCCGGCGGTGGCGGTTGCGGATGCGTCCGCAAACGAGCCGGCGAACGGCGGCCCCGACGACGCAGCGCCGAACGCCGCAGCAAACACCGACGACAAGCCCGCGGCAACGTCGCGTGAGCCATCCGCGCCGCTCAGCTCGGCGATGGCCGCCGCGACCGTCGCGCGCAGCGTGACCGCGTTGCGCCAGGCGGCCGAAGCGGAGTCGGCTGCGACGGCGGGCGCGGGCAAGCCACAGCAGCGTTTCGCCGCGACGTTCGCGAAAGCCGCGACGGCTTCGCTTGCAACGTCCGCTGCGACCGACGGCAGTAGCATGAGCCAGTCCGCCGACGAGCCCGCGACGCGTACGCAACCCGCCTCGCCAGAGGCCGTGACCACGAGACAGGACGACAAGCTCTCCGCCACCGCGCCGTTGACGACACCCCGGTCCCCGTCCGCAGACAACCATGCCGGATTCGCCACTTCCTCGCGTGACGCGCGCCGCACCGACGCGGCCGCCGCCGCGCTACGCTCAGAGCCGGAACTCGACCACGCGCGTGCCACCGCGTTCGCCGATACGGTCGATGCGCTCTATGGCGTGATCGCCGATCAACGCCGCGCCGCGACCGATCATTCGCGGCGCGTGAAATGGATGCTGTCGATCGTGGTCGGTGCGCTGCTGGTGACGGTGGCTATCGGCATCGCGCAGACGCTGCTGTTGATGCGCCTCACGCGCGAGACGACGGCGCAGCAACACCGCATCGAACAGATGATGCAGAACCAGCAAGCGGCGATGGTGAGCCTGATCGACGCGCATACGGCGACAGCGAACGCCGCGTCGGCGCCTGCGGCCACGACCCCCACCGCAGCGCCCGTCCAGCCCAGCGTTACGCCGACGCGCGCGAGGCACGCTCGCGCTTCGCACGGGCGCCCGCCGGGTCATTAAACGGGGACGTTGTCGCGATGCAACGCCTCCCGGCCCAATGACATCGCGACTGCCCGCCGCAGCGAAAATTTGCTGCATTGCACTAGCTTTTCCCTAGGGGAAACCCCTATAATCATTACTAAGGGAAAACCCTAGCAATGCAGTCACTAACCGGGAGTCGCCATGAGCTACATCTTTGCACTGTTCCAAAAGGTCAGCGACCTCTTTGCGTCGCCCCATCTGCCGCTGGATTCGGACTACTCGTACGCAGCACGTGCCCGTGAAGCAGAGCGTCTGCGCCGCGCGCAGGCCACGCTGTTCGGCATCAAGCTGACGGACTAAAAACCAGCCGCACCTCCCCGAGCGCGCGACAACGCGCCGGGGCGCGCACCTCGAGTGCGCTTCTCATTGAGCCATTATTCGCGAAATGCGGATCGTGGCTTTTTGTTTTTCGGGGCTCTCTTGTCGCAATGCACCATTGCACGACGAGACAGACGTATCAGCGCCAGGCCTCCATATCTGTCCGACTCCTTGCGAAATATTTCGGGGCCGAAATGAATGTAACCAGCTTTCACGCCGATTCAGCGAGTCGAATGAAAGCATTGCCCGTAAGTCTTTGTTGAATGAAGCGCAAAAGCGAAACCGCGCTTCCATCATCAAGCCCCATCTATGAAATGCTCGCTTACAAGTGCTAACGTCTTCATGCGATCCGGGCCGCTAAAGTGAGTCTCAAGCGTACGGCGTCTGGTTCGGCTCACAAGCGAAGCGAACGAAGCGAATCGCACGGTCCGAACAAACACGGACGCTGGCCTGGAATAAAACTTTGACGGGAGGTCATTATGAAAAACTTTGGCAAGGCATCGCGCTCGCTGATCGCAACGCTGCTTGCGGGCGGCGCACTCGTCGCGGCTGGTAGCGCATTCGCGCAGGACCGCGTGATCGTCGAACACGGTCCGGCGCCAGTCGTGTACGGGCAACCGCATATGATGCCGGTGGGCGTGTCGATCAACATCGGCTGGCACGGCGATCGTTACTGGGACGGCCACCGCTACTGGGAGCACGACGAGTGGATGCGCCATCATCCGCACGACTACGATCCGCACCACCGCGGCGGCGATCGCAACGATCACCGCCCGCCGACCTCGCGCTACTAAAGCGCGCCTGACGGCGCCGCAACAGGCGGCGTGAGTCCACGAAGCCGGTCTTTCCTCGAGGGGAAGGCCGGCTTCGTCGCAATTGGGCGTGCGAGTCCGACCGTGGTATTGCGCGTGCTGCGCTATGCTTCGGGACTTTCATCGACGGCAGCGGGAGCGCGCGTGGGCAAGACGACACAGGATGTAGCGATAGGGGTGGTGGGCACGGGACTGATGGGCGTCGGCATTGCGACGCAGGCCGCGTTGCATGGATACCGCACGATCGTTCACGACGTTGATCCGGCGCGACTCGCGAGCGTCGCGCCGAAAGCGCAAGCCGTGCTCGACGAACTGATCGACGCGGGCCGTATCGACGATGCTGCCAAACAGGCGGCGCTCGCGCGCATCGAAACCAATGCGCAACTCGATGCGATCGGGCAAGCGCGCTTCGTGATCGAGGCGATTCCCGAAGTGCTCGAACTCAAACACCGCCTCTACGCGACGCTGACCAGCCTGCTCGCCGATGATGCGATCCTCGCCAGCAACACCAGCGGCTTCCCGCCCGACCAGCTTGCCACCCCGCTGTGCGCGAAAGAACGCTTCGTGATCGCGCATTTCTGGAACCCGCCGCACATGATTCCGCTCGTCGAGGTCGTGCCGGGCACCGAGACCGCACCCGAAGTCGTGCAGCAAACCACCGGACTGATGAGCGCGATCGGCATGGAGCCGGTCGTGCTCGCGAAGGCGATTCCGGGCTTCGTCGGTAATCGGCTGCAGTTCGCGGTGCTGCGCGAGGCATTGCATATCGTGCGTTCGGGAGCGGCAACACCCGAAGTCGTCGATCGCGTGATGAAAGCTTCGCTGGGACGTCGCTGGGGCATCGTCGGACCATTCGAGGGCGCGGACATGGGGGGACTCGACACGTTCGTCGACATCGCGTCGCATCTGATGCCGCAACTCGCGAAAGACGAGGACGTGATCGATCTGCTGCGCGCGCAGGTCGACGCTGGGCGTGTCGGCGTGCGCAGCGGCGCGGGTTTTCATGACTGGGATGAAGCGCGCATCTCGCGGGTAAAGGAAGGGCGCAAGCGCGTGATCGCGCGCGGCTAGTGCGGTATAAATAGCCGTTCCGTGCCCGCTACTCCGCCGCTTTTCGCGCAAACTGCCACACGCGTCGCAAGCGAACCTAAGTCAACTCCAAGCCAACCCCAAGCCACTCCATGTCTCACTACTTCTACGACCCCGCCGCCGGTCACGGCCTGCCGCACGATCCTTTCAAGGCGATCGTCGCGCCGCGGCTGATCGGCTGGATTTCGTCGCGCAATGCCGAAGGCACGCTCAATCTCGCGCCATACAGCTTTTTCGGCGCGTTCGCGACCTTTCCGCCGATCATCGGTTTTAGCAGCGAGGGCCGCAAGGACAGCCTCGCCAACATCGAGGCGACCGGCGAATTCGTGTGGAATCTCGCCACCCGGCCGCTCGCCGAGCAGATGAACCGCTCGTCGGCGCCGGTCGCGCCGCACATCGACGAGTTCGCACTGGCCGGGCTCACGCCCGCGCCGGGCCGCAACGTCGCCGTGCCGCACGTGGCCGAATCGCCGGCCGCGCTCGAATGCAAGCTGCTGCAGATCGTGCGTCTGCATGACGTCGATGGCAAGCCGATGGACAACTATCTGTCGCTCGGCCAGGTGGTCGGCGTGCACATCGACGAGGCCTATCTGAAGAACGGCCTGTTCGACACGCACGCCGCGCAGCCGATCATGCGCGCGGGTTATCGCGCCGACTATGCGCAGATCGGCGAGATGTTCCAGATGATCCGGCCAACGGCCTGAACTCGCCCTCATCAGCTTCCGCTGATTAGCTCCACTGGCCTGCTCGATGCTCGCAACCGCCGCTCCACCGCGCCGGTATCGATGCCGGCGCGGTGCCAGCTTCGACGCCGTGGCGTGACGGAACGGTTTGATGGAGCGGCGGATCGTTCAGGGTGTCACCGGCGGCGGTTTGCGTGGGGACTGCGCGGACGTTTTTGCCGCGGAGTCGCTGTTGTCGCTCCTGCCGCCGCTCTCGCCCACGGGCGCATCCACTTCCACCTCGACAACAGAGGCCGCGACCGGCGCGGCCGCCGTGACTTCCGCCGCGGTCGCCGCGGGCACCGGCTGGATCGGGCGCGCACGCGAGTTGACGAGCACCGCGCGCGGTTCATTGTCGTAAATCACGGCCCGCACGCGCGGATAAATGTGCCGCTCCCAGCGACGTCCGCTGAACACGCCGTAGTGGCCGACGCCCGTTTGCACGTGATGCGTCTTCAGATACGGCCGCAGACGATCGCACATGTCCTGCGCGGCGAGCGTCTGACCGACTGCGCAGATATCGTCCTTTTCACCTTCCACGGTCAGCAATGCGGTGCGGCGAATCTTCGACGGCTCCACCAGACGCCCCTCGACTTCGAGCGCGCGTAACGGCAGCGCATGCTGCTGGAACACGGTGTCGACGGTCTCCAGGTAGAAGTCGGCGGTCAGATCCATCGTCGCGAAGTACTCTTCGTAGAACGTGCGAATCGTGTCGGCTTTCTGCGGATCGCCCTTGCCGCGCTCGTAGTACATCGTTTCGAACGAGTCGGCGTGGCGGCCCGGATTCATCGCCATGAACGCTCCCAGCTGCACGAAACCCGGATACACGCGACGCTGCGCGCCGGCGAAGCCGAACGGCACCGCGCTGATCAGGTTGCGCTCAAACCACTCGATCGGCCGGCTCCTGGCCAGTTCATTGACGCGTGTCGGATTGATGCGCGTGTCGATCGGGCCGGCCATCAGCGTGATGCTGGCCGGCTGCGCGGGATGGTCGTCGGCGGCCATCAGCGCGACGGCGGCGAGCGCCGCGACGGTCGGTTGACAGACCGCGAGCAGATGCGTGCCGGACCCGATCGTCGCGGTGAAGTCGATCACGTGGCGCACGAATTCATCGAAGCCGAAGCGGCCTTCGCCGAGCGGCACGTCGCGCGGGTTGTGCCAGTCGGTGATATAGACGTCGTGCTCGGTCAGCATCGTGCGCACGGTTGCGCGCAGCAGTGTCGCGAAGTGGCCCGACATTGGCGCGATCATCAGCACGCGCGGCTGCGGCGTTGAAAGCACGGCGTCCTTGCGAAAATGCAGCAGCGAGCAGAACGGCGTGCGCGCGACGACTTCCTCGACCACCGCGACCGGCTCGCCTTCGGTGACGACGCTGTCGATGCCGAACGGCGGCCGCTTCGGCGTGAGTCCGCCGAGCATCAGAAGTTCGCACGTCGCGCGCAGCGAGCGTCCGTGCGACGTCTGAGCGAATGCCGACCATGCATCGAGCGAACGGTTCGCCAGCGCCGCGCCGTGCCGCAGCGGTAGCAGCAGGTCGGCGCAAGCCTGATAGGCGGGATAGGCGAACAGATTCATACTTTCGAATGCGCCAGAAAGACCGGAACTCAAAATAAAAGCAAGTGATGCGCCAGGCGCTGGCGCGCGTTGCCCCCTGTATAGCGTCATGTCTGCGTGCGTCGGCATATCCCTTGCGTGCGTAGGCGAAATGGGCCGGCCTTGCCGCGCTTTGGTGCGCGCGCGCACCGCGGCGTGCATGGGTGCAGGCGCGCGCGGCGCAATGCCCGATCTGGAGGACATACGGATGGGAAATACTACGCTTACGATAAGCAGCAGGAATTATTCGTCCTGGTCTCTGCGGGGCTGGCTGCTGACGAAGTTCAGCGGCTTGCCGTTCGAGGAAATCGTGGTGCCGATCGACGACCCCGCGACGCGCGCCGAACTACTGCTGCTGTCGCCGTCGATTCTGGTGCCATGCCTCGTGCACGACGGCGTCAAGGTCTGGGACACGCTGGCGATCGCCGAATTTCTGAACGAGCTGAAGCCGCAAGCCGCGCTGTTGCCGCACGAGATCCGCGCTCGTGCGCATTGCCGCTCTATCTGCGGCGAGATGCATTCGGGGTTTGCGTCGTTGCGCTCGGCCCTGCCGATGAACCTGAAGGCGCATTTCCCGGGCTTCAAGGTATGGGCGCGCGCGCAATCGGATATCGAGCGGATCGTGACGATCTGGCGTGAATGTCTGAAGGAGTACGGCGGCCCGTTCCTGTTCGGCGAGCGGACCGCCGCGGACGCGATGTACGCACCGGTGGTTACGCGTTTCGTGACCTATGACGTGCAACTCGATCCGGATATCGTCGAATACGGGCAGCGCATCATGGCGCTGCCCGAAATGCGCGAGTGGATCGCGCTCGCGCGTCAGGAGGTCGAGGAGATCGATGAACTGGACGTCGAGTTCTGAGCGCGGCGGCCGCCGTCCGCCGCCGTCCGCATCAAGCGGATCCGTCAGCCGCGCTCGCCTTCGAGCTTGAACACGCTAACCAGCTGCGCGAGCCGCGCAGCCTGCTCGCGCAACTCGGCCGCCGCGGCTTCCGCATCGACCACGATCGTCGCATTCTGCTGCGTCGCCTCGCCGATCTGCGTGACCGCCAGGTTGACCTGCTCGATGCCGCCCGACTGCTCGCGCGATGCGACATTGATCTCGCTCATGATCGCGCGGACCTGACCGACCTGAGTGACGATCCCCTGCATCGTCGCGCTCGCTTCTTCGGCGATGCGAAAACCGCTTTTCACGTTCGCGCTCGACGCCGCGATCACCCCCTCGATCTCCTTCACCGCCGCCGCGCTGCGCTGCGCGAGCGCGCGCACTTCCGACGCGACGACCGCGAAGCCCTTGCCGTGCTCGCCCGCGCGCGCCGCTTCGACGGCCGCGTTCAGCGCGAGGATGTTGGTCTGGAAGGCGATGCCCTCGATCACCGTCGTGATCTCGGCGATCTTCTGCGACGAGCGGCCGATCTCGGACATCGTCGACACCACGCGCTCGACCGCGCGGCCGCCTTCGAGCGCGGCGTCGGCGGCGTGGGTGACGAGGGTGTTCGCTTCGGTCGCGTGATCGGCATTCTGCTGCACGGTCGACGTGATCTGCTCCATGCTCGCCGCGGTTTCTTCGAGGCTGCTCGCCTGGGTCGCGATGCGCATCGCGATGTTGCCGCTGCCGCTGGCGATCTTCTCGGTGCCCGCCGACATGTCGGCCGACGCGTTGCGCACCTGCGCGACGATGCGCGCGAGGCCTTCGCCGATGCCGTCGATCGCCAGCATCAGGCGGCCGATCTCGTCGGCGCGCGCGCGGCCGTGCTGCGCGACGCGCACGCTCAGATCGCCCGCGGCGAGACGCTCCGACGCACGCGCGGCTTCGTCGAGCGGACGGCTGACGAGCCGCCGCACCGCAACGAGGAACACGATCGCGAACAGGCCGACCAGCGCGAGGCCGAGCAGCAGGAAGGCGTTGCGGGTGCGCACGACGTCGGCCATCACTTCGTCGCGCGGCGCGACGCCGCCGACGAGCCACTGCCATTCCGGCACCGTGACGAACGACACGAACTTGTCGCGCGCGTCGCTCTCGCCGAGCGTCGCGTCGGCCGAGCGGTAGTCGAGCTCGCCCTGCTTCATGTCGAGCATGCGCTGATACGGCGCGTTGGCGTCGTCGGCTTTCTGGCCCGCGGCGGCCGGATGCACGAGCAGCTTGCCGCGCTCCGCGCCGCTCGACGCGTCGAGCACGAAGTAGTAGCCGCTCGCGCCGATCTTCAGCGCCTGGATGCCGTCCTGGACCGACTGGATCTCCTTGTCCACGTCGACGCCGACGAACAGCGCGCCGATCACGCGGCCGCTCGCGTCGGCGATCGGCCGGTACTGCGTGATCATGCGCTTGCCGAACAGCATGGCGAGGCCGGTGTACGAGCGGCTCGCGAGCAGCGGCGCATACGCCGGCCCCTTGCGGTCGAGCAGTGTGCCGACCGCTCGGGTGCCGTCCTGCTTCTTCAGCGAGGTGGTCACGCGCACGAAGTCGTCGCCGCTGCGCGCAAACACGGTCGCGACCGCGCCGCTGCGTTCGAGGAACTGGTCGGGAATCGTGAAGTCGAGATTCAGCACCTTGCCGCCGGCCTTGAAAGTCGGCGTCGCGGTGCTCCCGATGTCGACTTTCTGCGTGTCGTCGAGCGAAAAGTCGGTGGGCAGGAAGCTCGCGAACAGCGCCATCGACCGATCGACTTCGGCCGACAGCGCCTTGTCGAACAGCTCGATCATCGCGGCGATCGAGCGGTCTTTTTCGGCGATGCGGGCGAGCACCTGGTCGCGGACCTGGTCGCCGACGGCGCGTGCGAGCGCCCACGCGAAGGTGCTGAAAATCAACGCGACCAGCACGCACGAGAGCACGGCAAGCCGCGCGCCGACGCTGGCGCGGCGCAAGAAGAGAGAGTTCATGGGCAGGCGTGAAAAAGGGGACAGGCGACGCGCGTCGGGCATGGCCGCGAACAGCATCGATTTACTGGTTTACGGCTCGGGAGACGGCGGCTTTAGGGCGACTGAAAGCCGCTCGTAATATGCTGAAAGGGGCCACAAAAAACGGGCCCCGAAAAAGGGACGAGCCGGAATGCGGAAGGTGTTGCTGCGTTGCTCAGCGCACCCGATCGACGGTTCGGCCGGGCGCGCTTCGCCACGTCCGCAGCAACAACGCATTGGTGACGACGCTGACGCTCGAAAACGCCATCGCCGCGCCCGCGAGCATCGGATTCAGCAAGCCGAAGGCGGCCAGCGGAATGCCGACCAGGTTGTAGACGAATGCCCAGAACAGGTTCTGCTGGATCTTGCGCCACGTTCTGCGCGAGATGTCGATCGCGTCGGCGACGAGCGCCGGATCGCCGCGCATCAGCGTGATGCCGGCGGCGTGCATGGCGACGTCGGTGCCGCTCGCCATCGCGATGCCGATGTCGGCGGCGGCGAGCGCGGGCGCGTCGTTGATGCCGTCGCCCGCCATCGCGACGATGCCGGCGTGGCGCATCTTCAGGTCGCGGATCACGCGGGCCTTGTCGTCGGGCAGCACCTCGGCGTGGAATTCGTCGATGCCGAGCGCCCGCGCGACGCTTGCCGCACTGCCGCGATTGTCGCCAGTCACGAGCACGCTGCGGATGCCCATCTGCGCGAGCCGCGCGACGGCCGCGCGCGCGGTCGGTTTCACCGTGTCGCCGAACGCGATCAGCGCGAGCGTTTCGGGGGCGTGAGGCGCGCGGGTCATCAGCCACGACACCGTGTTGCCCTCCGCTTCGAGTTCCTGCGCGCGCGCGGCAAGCGCGGTCGGCAGCGCGATGTCGAGCTCGCGCAGCCAGCGCGTGCTGCCGAGGGCGAGCGTGCGGCCGTCGACGTCGGCTTCGACGCCCCGGCCGGCGACGGCGCGAGCGGCGGTGGCGCTTGGCCCGCCCTCGTGTTCGCCGGCCATTTGCCCGAGTTGAGCCTCGTGCGCGCGCATCACCGCCCGCGCGAGAGGATGATCGCTATGCCGCTGCACCGCCGCCGCGAGCGCGAGCGCTTGGTCGCGGCTCAAGCCGCCAACCGGCTCGAACGCCGTTACCGATGGTTGGCCGAGCGTCAGCGTGCCGGTTTTGTCGAACGCGACGATCGACACGCGATGCGCGATTTCCAGCGCTTCCGCGTCCTTGATCAGCACGCCGTGGCGCGCGGCGACGCCAGTGCCGGCCATGATCGCGGCGGGCGTCGCGAGGCCGAGCGCGCACGGGCAGGCGATCACCAACACCGCGACCGCGTTCAGGATCGCGGTTTCCGCGCCCGCACCGGCGAGCAGCCAGCCGATCAGCGTCAGCGCGGCGAGCGCGAGAATCGTCGGCACGAAGACTTCGCTGACGCGGTCGACGAGCCGCTGGATCGGCGCCTTCTCGGCCTGCGCGCTTTCGACGAGCCGGATGATGCGCGCGAGCGTCGTCTCCGCGCCGATCGCGGTGGTCGTCACCACGAGCGCGCCTTCGCCGTTGATCGAGCCGGCCGTGACGGCGTCGCCGGTCTGCTTCGGCACCGGCAGGCTTTCGCCGGTGATCAGCGCTTCGTCGATATGCGTGCGGCCTTCGTGCACCGCGCCGTCGACCGGTACGCGCTCGCCCGGCCGCACGATCACGACGGTGCCGACCCGCACCTGCGCGAGCGGCACCTCGCGTTCGCCGGCGCCGTCGCGGATGCGCGCGCGCTCGGGGCGCAGCGCGTTGAGCGCGCGGATCGCGTCGGTGGTCTGGCGCTTGGCGCGCGCCTCGAGCCACTTGCCGAAGCGCACCAGCGTGATCACGACCGCCGATGCCTCGAAGTACAGATGCATCGTGTCGCCCGGATGCATCGCGAGTTCGTAGACGCTGATGCCGTACGCCGCCGATGTGCCCAGCGCGACCAGCAGGTCCATGTTGCCCGCGCCCGCGCGCACCGCGCGCCAGGCTGCGCGATAGAAGCGCGCGCCGAATATGAACTGCACGATCGACGCGAGCACGAATTGCAGCCAGGCTGGCAGCATCGCGTGGAGGCCGAACCATTCACCGAACATCGGTGCGACTAGCGGCAGCGTCAGCAGCGCGGACGCAACGACGCTCGCGAGGTCGCGGCGGGTTTGAATCCGCTTGCGGTCGACGACGGGGGCGTGGGTCGTGTCGAGGATGTCGCGTTCGTCGCCGGACGCGGCGATAGCTGCCGTTGTCTCGGCTGGAGCGGCAGCAGCGGGCGGCGCGCTCAACGTCGCTTCGTAGCCAGCTTTCCTGACGGCTGCGAGCAGCGCGCCGGTATCGGCGGATGCGCTGCCTTGCGGATGAACGGTGGCGGTTTCGGTCGCCAGATTGACCGACGCGCGCGTGACCCCAGACACCTTCGCGAGCGCTTTTTCGACGCGCAACGCGCAGGCTGCGCAGGTCATGCCGCCGATCTCCAGTTCAATGGTTCCCGGGGTGGCGGCGGGTGTCGCGGTTTGCGTCGCGCTTGGCGCGGCAAGCTCGGCGTTCGCGACCGGCGTCGCTTCGTATCCGGCCTTGCGCACGGCATCGGCCAGTTGCTGAGGCCCGAGCGTCGCGTCGCTTTCCACGCGGGCGCGCTCGGTCGCGAGATTCACCGACGCACGCGCCACTCCCGGCAGCTTGGTCAGTGCTTTTTCGACGCGGCTCGCGCACGACGCGCAAGTCATCCCGCCGATGTCGAGTTCGACGACGCGCGTGGGCGAAGAAGAAGCAGTAGCGGCAGCGTCGGCGGGGCGCTGCGGGTTGGCAAGTGCGGTCATGGCAGGCTAGGCTCGTGGCGGCATCGGGCCGCATCGTGAATCCAGTATCGACCTTCCCATGACGGGAAGGTCAAGGCCGGATTATGCGGCCGCCGTCAGAACGCCGGCGGCGCATCGAGCATCGCCTGTCCCACCGCCTTCTGTTGATCGCCGTCGCGCGCGAGCAGCGTTTGCGCGGCGCCGCGCCGGTCTTCGGCCGCCTTGTTCTGCCCGAGCTTCCATTTGCCGACGAGCCGCGTTACCTCGATCTCGATACCGACGATCGCGCCGAGCATCTGCGCGATGTAGTCGGCGGGCGCGTCGCCCATCTTCCATGGCACCGGCTCGCCGGCCTCCATCTCGCGCGTGAGTCGCGCGACGAGACCGCGCACGAACGATTCATCGTCATGCACCACGATCCTGCCATGTGCATGCACGACCATATAGTTGTAGGTCGGTACCTGCTTGGGTGTTTCGTGTTTGCTCGGATACCAGCTCGGGGAAATATAGGCGGTCGGCCCCTGGAAGATCACGAGCGCTTCGGGATGGGTCGCGGCTTCCTGCCAGACGGGGTTCGCCCGCGCGACGTGCGCGCGCAGCACCAGACGTGACGAATCCGCCGCATCCGCCTGCGCCTCGAACGGCAGATGATTCGCATCGAGCCCGTTGGGGCCGTGCGTAATCAGCGCTGCGAACGGGTGCTCGGCGATCAGGCGGTGAAGAACCTCTGAACGGTTCTCTTCGAAATGGGCGGGCATGTACATTGAAGTATTCCGAATGCAGGACGACGAAAGAGTGGAGGCGAACGGCCAAGCTGGCGGTTCGACGAATCCGCGAATCGAAAAAGCGTGGCGCGCTCGCGCGAGCCGTTGGCGCGGGAACATAATGTGGCGGCGACGCCGATTGTCACATCGGTGACGCGCCTGCGCGCTGTCAGCCGCAATTCCGTGCTTTGTGCTTGCCTGGCTAGCAAGGATACGATACAACGCGATGTTGTCGGAATCGCAATCCGCGGACTCGCTGCGCAGTGTTTCGGGAGAACTGCGCATGCACCAGGCGCTGCACACCGGCATCCCCCATAGGACCGCACGTTCCGCACTCTGAACGAATGATAAAAAATCTCCGAGAACTGTTTTTGCTTCAACGAACCTGCGCGTCGCTCGCGGGTCTCGCACTGCTGGCCAGCTGTGCGTCGACCCCCACCGCGACGCAACAACGCACCGGCTGGATCAAGGACGAAGTCGCCGACTCCTACGTATTCGGCTATCCGCTCGTGCTGATGAGTGCCGCGCGCGATGCGGCGGTCGGCACCGAGCCGGGTCAGGCGCCTTTCAATACGCTGCGTCACGCGCAGGCGCTGCCGCCGATCGGCGCGACCAATCCGTCGCAGCCGAGCCTCGACACGCTCGGCTCGACTGGCTGGCTCGACCTTGCCGCCGAGCCGGTGATCCTGGCGCTACCTGATTCGCATGGCCGTTACGTCGATGCGCGGGTGCTCGACATGTGGACCAACGTCGCGTGGTCGACCGGGCCGCAGTTCGCCGCGGGCACGGGCACCGCGAAGGGCTTGCGCGCGCAGACGATCGCGTTCGTCGCACCGGGCTGGAAGGGCGAGCTGCCGAAGGGCGCACAGCGCGTCGAAGTGCCGACGCGCAACGCATGGATCAGCGTGCGCATCCAGTCGAACGGCGCGCGCGATCTGAACGCGGTGCGCAAGCTGCAGCACGCGATCCGTCTGGAGCCGCTGAGCGTGTTCGTCGGCGACGCGGAGCCGGCGGTGCCGCCGCGCGGTTACGCAAGCGGCGTCGCGGGCCCGAGCGGCACGCCGGCGCAGCAGGTCGCCGCGCTCGACGCGAGCGGCTTCTTCGGCCGTCTCGCCGTTGCGTTGCCTGACAATCCGCCGACACCGGCCGATCCGCACGCGCTCAAATTTCTCGCCGACCTCGGCGTGACGCCGGGCGATCCTGTGAAGCTGCCGAAGTCATCCGATGCGCTCGCGGCCGGTCTCGCCGACGGTCGCGATCGCGTCGCGACGCCGCCGTCGAATCTGCTGAGCGCGAACGGCTGGAGCTGGTTCGGCGATACCGTCGGCAACTACGGTCCCGACTATGGATTGCGGGCGTATGCGGCGAGCACACAGTTGGGCCTCGGTACGAAGGACGACGAAGTACGCGCGTTCGTCACGCAGGACAGCGACGGCAACGCGCTGAACGGCGCGAATCGCTATGTGATCCACTTCGCGGCGAACCAGCTGCCGCCGGTGCGCGGTTTCTGGACGATCACCGCGTATACGAAGGATGGCGCGCTGAGCGAGAACGCGCCGGCGCGGCTCGCGGTTGGCGATCGCAATGGCGCGCGCCGCAATCGCGATGGTTCGCTCGACGTGGTCGTGTCGTCGACGCGCAGCCGGACCGGTAACTGGCTGCCCGCACCGCGCGCGGACATGCAACTGGTGCTACGCCTGTATGCGCCGAAGCCGCACGCCACCGACGGCAGCTGGCAGCCGCCGCCGGTAGTGCGGCAATGATGTGAACGGCGCGCGGACAAACCGCGCGCCGTCCGGTTTCGTTTTCTAACGCTCGCGAAAATCTCGTTCGCGGGAAAGCCAGTCAGTCAGCAGCACGAATCGTCAAGGCGGGCCTGACATTCCTGTCTAACCATTGATTCACGCCTTATACTGCCGCTTGCGGGATCTCTGTTTTTCGCGGCGGGCTTGCCGCCGCATTCCTCCACATCGAGCATGGCAAGCCTCAATAAAGAATCGTTAGCCTCCTCCATACAGACCGTGCGCGCAGTCGCGCAGTCGCGCCGTACGCGACGGATTCTCGTCGGTCTGCTGATCTTCGTCGTCGTGTTCGGCCTGCTCGGCTTTTTCGCAGCGCCGCCGCTGATTCGCCACATCGCGAGCCAGCAACTGAGCAAGCAGCTCGACCGGCCGGCGTCGATCGGCCGCATCGCGCTCAATCCGTACACACTGCGTTTCGAGGCCGACAACGTGCACATCGGCGAGCGCGGCGGCGCGGGCGACTTCGTCGATATTTCGCGGCTCATCGTGAAGCCCTCGTGGAGTTCGCTGTTTCGCGGCGCGCCCATCGTCGACGAAGTGCAGGTCGATTCGCCGCGCTTTCATATCGTTCGCCTCGATGCGCAGCACTTCAATTTCAGCGACCTGATCGAGAAATTCGCGAATCAGCCGGCAAAACCGAATAGCAAGCCGACGCAGTTCTCCGTCTCAAACATTCGCGTCGAAAATGGCCAGATCAGGTTCGACGACCGGCTGCTCGGCACGAGCCACGTGATCGATCAATGGAAGCTCGGCATTCCGTTCATCGCGACGCTGCCATCGAAGACCGATATCTTCGTCGAGCCGCTGCTGCGCGCGCGCATCGACGGTGATAGTCAGCTCGCGATCGACGGCAGGACCAAGCCGTTCGCGGCATCGCGCGAGTCGGAAGTGTCGCTGCGCTTCGACGAGCTCGACGTGCCGAAGCTGGTGTCTTACGCGCCGTCGAAGCTGCCGGTGATCGTGCAGTCGGGCAAGCTGTCCACCGACCTGAAGCTGAACTTCGAGATGTCGAACGACACGCCGTCGCTGCGCGTCGCCGGCACCGTCGATCTGAACGACGTCAACGTGCAGAATCAGGGCAAGGCGCCGTTTTTCGCGGCGCGCGCCGTGCATGTGGCGGCGGCATCGCTCGAACCGTTGAAGAGCATCTATCACTTCGACGATATTCGCATCGACGCGCCGAGCGCGAGCCTCGCGCGCGACAAGGACGGCGTATTGAGCGTCGAGCATATGTTCGCGCCCGCGCCGGACAAAACCGCGGCAAAGGAAACCGCGGACGCGAATGCCAACGCCAAAACCGCCGCCGCCGAAAAGGCGGCCCCGCCGTTCGACGTCGCGATCAAACGTTTCACACTCAACGACGGCACCGTGAACGTACACGACGAAGCCGTGTCGCATCCGGTAGAAGCCGGGCTGCAAAACCTCGCGGTTACGCTGACCGATTTCTCGACGCTCGCGTCGACGCCAGCGCACTACACGCTGAACACGAACCTGAAGAACATTGGCGGTTCGCTCGCCGCCGATGGCACGGTCGGCCTCGCGGCGAAGACGGCGAGCGCGAAGCTCGATCTGAAGTCGCTGAAGCTGCCGCCGTTGCAGCCCTATCTGGATACCGCGACGTCCGCGCAGGTGCTGGACGGTGCGTTGTCCGCGACGACGAATATCGACGCGAACTGGTCGAAGTCGCCGATGGCACTGACGGTCGCGGACACGCAGCTGGACATGCAGGCGGTGAAGCTCGCGGCGCGCGGCGGCAAGACGCCGATAATCTCGCTCGCGCAGGGCAACGTGGTAGTCAAACAGGTCGACGTCGCGGCGCGCACGGCCGACGTGACGAGCGTAGACGTAACCGGTCTCGCGGTAGACGCGCAGCGCCTGAAGGACGGCACCATCAATCTGAATGCGCTCGCGGGGGCGCATCAACAGGCGACGGAGCGCACGGCGATCCACGCGGCGAAACAGGCGCACGCCGAAGGCCCCGCATGGCGCTACAAGATCGCCGAATTGACACTCAAAGACGCGACCGCCGATTTCACCGACAACACGACGCCGCAGCCGGTCAAACTGAGCTTTACGCCGGTGCAGCTGAAGGTGCAGAAGATCAGCGACGACCTGAGCCGTCCGCTGCCGGTAGACCTGCAAGCGACGTTGAACAAGAAGGGCACGCTTGCCGTGAAAGGCGACGTGACCGCGACGCCGCTGAAGCTGGCTGTCAAGATCAACGCGAACCGGCTCGACGCGGCCGCGTTCGAGCCGTACTTCGGCAACAAGCTGAACGCGGCGGTCGCGAGCGCGCTGCTGAACGCGAACGGGGATCTCGCGGTCGCGCAGGCGAAGTCGCTGAAAGCGAACTATCACGGCGACATGGCGCTCGTCGACGTGCGCATGCTTGACAAGGCGACGTCGAACCCGTTCGCGGGCTGGGGCTCGCTCGCGCTGTCGAACCTGAAGGCCGATTACGACGAGCACGGCACCGTGGTCGACGCAAGCCGCGTGACGTTCTCGAAGTTCTATGGGCGCGTGCTGCTCGACGCGCAAGGTAAGCTGAACCTGAATGATGTGGTCGCGCACGAGGGCGGTACGGCGCAGTCGCTGACGCGCGACAAGAGCGGCTCGCACCCGATTCCGCTGACGCCCGAGGCGGTGTCCGAGGCAGTCGCGGCGTCGGCGCCGGTCGCGGCATCTGCCGCAACGCCCGACAAGCCTGCCGCCACGGCCGTCGCCAGTGCCACGGCCGCGAGGCCGCCAGCAAACCCGGTCAAGATGCACTTCGGGCAACTGGTGTTGCAGCAGGGCCGCGTGACCTATACCGACAACTTCGTCAAGCCGAACTACACGGCGAACCTTGTCGCCATTCAGGGCACGATCGGCGCGTTCGGTACGGAATCGACGACGCCCGCGCCGGTCGACGTGGCCGCGAAGCTCGCGGCCAACGGTCCGCTGACGATCCGCGGCACCATCAATCCGTTGATCGCGAAACCGGCGCTCGATCTGACCGCGAGCGCGCACGACATCGAGCTGACCAACCTGACGCCGTATTCGGCGAAATACGCGGGCTATCCGATCACGAAGGGCAAGCTCAACGTCGATCTGCATTACAAGCTCGAGAACGACCAGCTGAACGCGAACAATCACCTGTTCATCGATCAACTCACGTTCGGCGATCACATCGACAACAACACCGCGACCAAACTGCCGGTGCGTTTCGCCATCTCGCTGCTGAAGAACTCGCGCGGCGAGATCGACGTGAACCTGCCAGTGTCGGGCTCGTTGTCGAACCCCGAGTTCAGCATCGGCGGGCTGATCTGGCATGCGGTGCTCAATCTGCTCGAAAAGGCGGTGACCGCGCCGTTCTCGCTGATCGCGCACGCGTTCGGCGGCAATGGTGAGGACCTCGGTTACGTTGAATTCGAGGCCGGCTCGGCGACGCTTACCGATGCCGACAAGCAGAAACTCGACACGATCGTGAAGGCACTCACCGACAAGCCGTCGATCCGCATGGACCTGATCGGACGCGTCGATCCGAAGGTCGACGAGCCGGCGCTGCGCACGCAGTACGTCGATCAGATGGTCAAGCGGCAGAAGATCAGGGATACGGTGGGTAATGGTGAGAGCGTCGATCCATCGACGGTCACGATCGATCAGAAAGACTACGACAAATATCTGACCAAGGCCTACAAGTCCTCCGACTTCAAGAAGCCGCACAACTTCATCGGCATGACGAAGACGCTGCCCGACGACGACATGAAGGGCGCGCTCGCGGCCAACGCACCGATCGACGACGCGAGCTTGCGGCAACTCGCGCAGCGGCGCGCGCAGAGTGTGCAGCAGTACCTGCAAGGCAAGATCGACAGCAGCCGCGTGTTTATCGTCGCGCCGAAGATGAATGCCGACGACATCAAGGACAAGGGTGCAACGACGCGGGTCGATTTCGGCTTGAAGTAACGGAGGAGTCGCGGCGCACGAGCCGTGGCGTTCGGCGAGCCGATAAAAAAAGCCCGACCTGAGGTCGGGCTTCAAAGTCGGCTGCGCCCTCCACAGGACGCAGCCCCTGCAAAACAGCGAGGCTGTATGCGTTGCCGCGAGGCTTAAGCAGCCAGCAGCGAGCGCAGCACGAACGGCAGAATCCCGCCGTGCTTGTAGTAGTCGACTTCGATCGGCGTGTCGATACGCAGCAGCACCGGAACGCGCTTGTCGCCGTCCTTGCCGTGGATCACGAGCGTGACTTCCTGTTGCGGCTTGAAGTCGTCGCCGAGGCCTTCGATGTCGTACGTTTCTTCGCCGGTGATGCCGAGCGACTGCACGCTATCCGAGCCCTTGAACTGCAGCGGCAGAACGCCCATGCCGACCAGGTTCGAACGATGGATCCGCTCGAAGCTGCGTGCGACCACGGCCTTCACGCCCAGCAGTTGCGTGCCCTTGGCCGCCCAGTCGCGCGACGAGCCCGTGCCGTACTCTTCGCCCGCGAACACGACGGTCGGCGTATCGGCGCCGATGTACCTCATCGCTGCGTCATAGATGGACAGCTGTTCGCCGCTCGGCTGGTGAATCGTCAAGCCGCCTTCGACGCGCGAGCCGTCCGCCTTCACCGGGATCATCAGGTTCTTGATACGGACGTTCGCGAACGTGCCGCGCATCATCACGTCGTGGTTACCGCGCCGCGAGCCGTAGCTGTTGAAGTCGGCCTTTTGCACGCCGTTTTCCTTCAACCAGCGGCCTGCCGGCGAGTCTTCCTTGATCGAGCCTGCCGGGCTGATGTGGTCGGTCGTGACCGAGTCACCGAAGATGCCCAACGCGCGTGCGCCCTTGACCGGCGGGATGCTGGAAGCCGGCGTCATCGAGAAGTCCTTGCCGAAGAACGGCGGCTCGGCGATGTAGGTCGACTTCGGCCAGTCGTAGACCTGACCTTCTTCGCCCTCGATCTTGCTCCACAGGTCGCCCTTCTTCGTGAGCTGCGAGTAGTTCTTGCGGAACGCGTCGGCATCCATCGCGTACTTCAGCAATGCGTTGACTTCTTCGCTGCTCGGCCAGATGTCGCCGAGGTAGATGTCCTTGCCGCCCTTGCCCTTGCCGACCGGCTCGGTCATCAGGTCGCGCGTGATGTTGCCGGCGATCGCGTATGCCACGACGAGCGGCGGCGACGCGAGGAAGTTCGCGCGGATGTTCGGGTGGATACGCGCTTCGAAGTTACGGTTGCCCGACAGCACCGCTGCCGCGACGATGTCGTTCTTCGTGATCGCGTCGTTCAGTTCCGGCGTCAGGTCGCCCGCGTTACCGATACAGGTCGTGCAGCCGTAAGCGGCCAGCGTGAAGCCGAGCTTGTCGAGGTACTTCAGCAGGTCGGTTTTCGTCAGGTACTCGGTGACGATACGCGATCCCGGCGCCAGCGACGTCTTGATGTGGGGAGCGACCGTCAGGCCAGCTTCGACAGCCTTCTTCGCAAGCAGACCGGCGGCCAGCAGCACGCTCGGGTTCGACGTGTTCGTGCACGACGTGATCGCGGCGATCAGCACGTCGCCGTTCTTGACGTCGACGCCGTTGCTCGTCGTGTATTGCGCGTCGAGATCGGCGGCCTTCTTCGCAAAGCCGTTTTCGGCGACCGGCTTCGAGAACAGGTCGGTGAAGGTGGACTTCACGTGGCCGATCTCGATGCGGTCCTGCGGACGCTTCGGGCCTGCCAGCGACGGCGCGACCGTCGCGAGATCCAGCGTGACGACCTTCGTGTAATCGATATCGCCTTCGCCCGGAATGCCGAACAGCTCCTGTGCCTTGAAGTAGTTTTCGAACGCCGAGATCTCCGCGTCCGTGCGGCCGGTGCCGTGGAAGAAGTCGATGGTCTTTTCGTCGACCGGGAAGAAGCCCATCGTTGCGCCGTATTCCGGCGCCATGTTGCCGATCGTCGCACGGTCCGGCACCGACAGCGAGCGCGTGCCTTCGCCGAAGAACTCGACGAACTTGCCGACGACCTTCTCCTTACGCAGCAGTTCGGTGATCGTCAGCACGAGGTCGGTCGCGGTCACGCCTTCAATCAGCTTGCCCTTCAGGTGCACACCGACGACGTCCGGCGTCAGGAAGTACACCGGCTGGCCGAGCATGCCTGCTTCGGCTTCGATACCGCCCACGCCCCAGCCGACCACGCCGATGCCGTTGATCATCGTCGTGTGGCTGTCCGTGCCGACCAGCGAATCCGGGTAGTACACGGTGTCCGCGCCGTCGGCCTTCTTGTGCACGCCGCGCGCGAGGTATTCGAGGTTCACCTGGTGAACGATGCCGACGCCCGGCGGCACGACCTTGAACGTGTCGAACGCCTGCATGCCCCACTTCATGAACTGATAGCGCTCGTTGTTGCGCTGGAATTCAAGCTTCATGTTCAGGTCGAGCGCGTTCTTCTCGCGGAAGTGGTCGATCTGCACCGAGTGGTCGACGACCAGATCGACCGGCACTAGCGGCTCGATCGACTTGGGGTTCTTGCCGACGGCCTTCGCGACGCCGCGCATCGCGGCGATGTCGGCGAGCAGGGGCACGCCGGTGAAGTCCTGCAGCACGACGCGCGACACGACGAACGGAATTTCGTCGACGCGCGCCGCGGTCGGCTTCCAGTTCGCGAGTTGCGTGACATGTTCTTCGGCGATTTTCTTGCCGTCGTAGTTGCGCAGCACCGATTCCAGCACGATACGGATCGAGACCGGCAGGCGGTCGATCTTGAGGTTCAGAGCCTTGCCGAGTTGCGGCAGGGAGTAGAACTTGCCTTTGCCGGAACCGCTGTCGAATTCCTTGAGCGTTTTGTGGAGGTTGTGGGCCATGGTGTTTTCCTTGGTTTGGATCGCGGAACTACAGTACTCAACCTAGATGACGTACAGATCGACGTATTCATTGACCGGCGTCGCTTCGAGCTTGGCCTGGTCGAGCGATACCTCGAGAATCGCCCGTTGTTGCTTGACCGGAAAGCGCCGCGCGAGGTTGGTCTTGAACTTCTCGACCAGCAACGGAATACCGTCTTCACGACGGCGCTTGTGACCGATCGGGTATTCGACTACGACTTCATCGAACTTCGACCCGTCGTTGAATTCGATCGTCAGTGCGTTGGCGATCGAACGCTTCTCCGGGTCGTGATAGTCCTTCGTGAACTGTGGGTCTTCGACGCATTCCATCTTCGCGCGCAATGCATCGATACGCGAGTCCTGCGCGACTGAATCTTCGTAATCGGCAGCCGTCAGACGGCCGAAAATCAGCGGCACCGAAATCATGTACTGGATGCAATGATCACGGTCAGCCGGATTGTTCAGCGGACCCTTTTTATCGATGATGCGAATCGCCGCTTCGTGCGTGCGGATCGTGATGCGGCGAATGTCTTCGACGCGCCGGCCCTGCGCGGCGAGCTGCACATGCAGCGCGAGCGCGGCTTCTACGGCGGTTTGCGCGTGGAACTCGGCCGGAAACGAGATTTTGAACAGCACGTTTTCCATCACGTACGAGCCGTACGGACGCTGGAACTGGAACGCGTTGCCGTTGAACAGCACGTCGTAGAAGCCCCACGTTTTCCCGCTGAGCACCAACGGATAGCCCATCTCGCCGGTCTTCGAGATCAGCGCGAGGCGCACGGCGCGCGAGGTCGCGTCGCCGGCGGCCCACGATTTGCGCGAACCGGTGTTCGGCGCATGACGGTACGTGCGCAGCGCCTGCCCATCGACGAGCGCCTGCGATACCGCGTTGATCAGCTCGTCGCGCGTAAGGCCGATCAGCTGACCGACCACCGCGGTCGACGCGAGCTTGACGAGCAGCACATGATCGAGCCCTACCTTGTTGAACGAGTTCTCGAGTGCGATGCAGCCTTGAATTTCGTGCGCCTTGATCATGGCGATCAGGACGTCATTCATCGTCAGCGGCGCTTTGCCGGCTGCGATGGCGGTGCGCGAGAGCCAGTCGGCCGTCGCGAGAATGCCACCGAGGTTATCGGACGGATGGCCCCATTCGGCGGCGAGCCAGGTGTCGTTGAAATCGAGCCAGCGGATCATCGCGCCGATGTTGAAGGCGGCCTGAACCGGGTCCAGCTGGAACGACGTGCCCGGCACCTTCGCGCCGTTGGGGACGATCGTGCCTGCCACGATCGGTCCCATCAGCTTGGTGCAGGCTGGGTAGGTAAGCGCCTCGAGTCCGCAACCGAGCGTGTCGATCAGGCAATGACGCGCGGTTTCCAGCGCGAGCGCGCTGTCGATCCGGTAATCCAGCACGTAGTTGACGATATCGACCAGGACGGCGTCCGGGGCGGGTCGTACATTGGAGATCGGGGCGGACATCGGGGGCTTCCCTGGCAGCGAAAATCAGTTGCCGGTCTTGTTGATCGCGTTCGATTGCGTTGCAGCCGGCGCGCCCTGTTCCATGGCGACCGTCTTGCACTCGTCGGCGAGACGCGAGCTGTCCTTGTCCTGGAACAGCATGGCCTTAGTCGGGATCACGACGAGGTCCATACCGGATGCTGCGTCGTGGAAGCGGTCGGCGCCCGTCGTGGTCGCTTCGCGCGGCAGGTTGTAGTTCTTGTTCGCCCAGTGAACCGTGACAATCTGATCACGCTTCATGTCACCTTTCATTTCGAAAGCAAGGCCGTCCTTGCACGCCCACTTTTCAGCGCCTTCGGGAATCGGATCGAACTTCGCTTCCTTCGCCGGATTCGCCTTGCGCTTGATCAGGCGGCGCGGCTCCGGGCGCTTCGCGACGGCCTTGGTGGCCGGCTTCTTCGTGGTGGTGGCCGTGTCCGCAGCGGTGGCGTCAGTCGCGACGGTCAGCATCGTCGTGGACAGGGCGCCAATCATGGCGGCGATCATCAGCTTTTTCATGGAGAAAACCTTTCAAAATCAGTTAAACAGTGCGCGAACGACCGGTCCGGCGGCCGCGCGGGTTGAACTGCACGCGCTGTGGAGCGCGCAGCGACCGCTATTTTCTCCTATTTAGCGGCACGTACTTCAAATTCTCGGGTCCGGTGTAATTCGCGCTCGGGCGGATGATCTTGTTGTCGACGCGCTGCTCGATGATGTGCGCGCTCCATCCTGCCGTACGCGAGATCACGAACAGCGGCGTGAACATCGCGGTCGGCACGCCCATCATGTGATACGACACCGCGCTGAACCAGTCGAGGTTCGGGAACATCTTCTTCGCGTCCCACATCACCGATTCGAGCCGTTCGGCGATCGAGAACAGTTTCGTGTTGCCCGCTTCCTTCGACAGCTTCTTCGCGACTTCCTTGATGATCTTGTTGCGCGGGTCCGAGATCGTGTACACCGGATGGCCAAAGCCGATCACGACTTCCCTGTTCTCGACGCGGCGGCGGATGTCGGCTTCGGCTTCGTCAGGCGTCTGGTAGCGCGACTGGATTTCGAACGCGGCTTCATTGGCGCCGCCGTGTTTCGGGCCGCGCAGCGCGCCGATCGCGCCGGTGACCGCAGAGTACATGTCCGAGCCCGTGCCCGCGATCACGCGGCCGGTGAACGTCGACGCGGTGAACTCGTGCTCCGCGTACAGATTCAGCGACACGTGCATCGCATCGACCCACGCCTTCGACGGCTCGACGCCATGCAGCAGATGCAGGAAATGACCGCCGATCGAATCGTCGTCGGTTTCGACCTCGATGCGCTTGCCGTTGTGCGAGTAGTGATACCAGTACAGCAGCATCGAGCCGAGCGAGGCCATCAGTTTGTCGGCGATATCGCGCGCGCCGGGCAGGTTGTGATCGTCTTTCTCCGGCAGCACGGTGCCGAGCACCGACACGCCGGTGCGCATCACGTCCATCGGATGCGCGGCGGCCGGAATCCATTCGAGCGCGGCTTTCACGTTGGCGGGCAGGCCGCGCATCGACTTCAGCTTCGTCTTGTACGCGGTCAGTTCGGCCTGGGTCGGCAGCTTGCCGTGAACCAGCAGATAAGCGATCTCCTCGAATTCGCACGCCTCGGCGATGTCGAGAATGTCATAGCCGCGATAGTGCAGATCGTTGCCGGTCTTGCCGACCGTGCACAGCGCGGTGTTGCCCGCGGTCACGCCCGACAGCGCGACGGATTTTTTTGGTTTGAAGCCGCTTTGCGTTTCGTTGCCGCCGGTTGCGCCAGCGGCTTGCGTCGTCTCGCTCATGTTCCGCCTTCTCCTGTGTGCCGGCTCATCGCGGCCGTTTGAAAAACGCGTTGCTTATGCCACCGACTGTCGGTTGGCGCCCACTTGCAAAAAAAGCGGCGCCGCTTCTTGTGGAACAGCGCGGCCGGTGGTTTGCGCGCGGCGCAGCACCGACCAGTAATAGCGGTAGCTCGCGCGGTCGTGCAGCGTGTCGCCGTGACGCGTCGGGCCCCAATGCGCGGACTGCGCGGCCAGCAGGATTTCGGTGGCCGTCGCGATTTCCTCGTCGCGCGGCGCGAACGCGGCGACGATCGCCTCGATCTGCGCGGGGTGGATGCTCCACATGCGCGTGTAGCCGAACTCGTTGCGGGCGCGCTGTGCGTCGTTCGCGACCACGCTCATGTCGCGCACTTCGGTGCTGACGTTGTGCGACGGCACCTTGCCGAACGCATGGCAGGCCGCCGAAATCTCGAGCTTCGCGCGCCGCACGAGTGGATGATCGAATTGGCCCGGCGAGCGCATCGCGGTATCGGGGATCACGCCGTCGTGCGCGGAGACGAAGTCCATCAGGCCGAAGCTCAGTGCCTCGACGCCCGGCAGCGCGGCGAGTTCGAACACACGCGTAAGCGCGCCGTGGGTTTCGACCAGCAGCTGCACCGGCACCGGCTGCGCGAGGCTGAGCTCGCGTCGCGTCGCCTCGATGAACGCGATCATTTCGGCGGCGTCGTGGACGTTGCGGATTTTCGGCAGCGTGATGTAAGCGGGTGCTCGCTTCGCGGCGCGCAGAATGAGGCGTACGTCGTCGCGCCAGTGCGCGTGAGCGAAGTCGTGGATGCGCACGCCGACGCGGCCGAAGCGGTCATGCTCGCTGCCCAGTAGCGACGCGACCAGTTCCGCGTGCTCGGCCTCGCGGCCGACCTGCGCGCCGTCTTCGCAATCGAGCGTGATATCGAACACCGGGCCGAGTTGCCGCTGTAACGCGAGCGACTTCAGCATCAGCTTTTCGCTGCCCGCGTAGTGATCGCAGGCAGGCAGCACAGCGGGCGGCGCTTCGCCCTCGAACAGCACTTCGGCGGGTGTGAGAACGCGCATCTTCGGCGTGTGGGGCGTGGTGAGGATCAAGAATGTCGGATTCGGGCGTGCTCTGCGCGAGTGCGGTCGGGCAACGGCAAAGCACGTTCGAATCAGAGGCGAATGGCGATGATCGCACGGCCATTCACACGAAAAAAACCGGAACCCGCCGCGCTGACGCTTCGGAGTTCCGGTTCATCGGCATCAGATGCTTAGCCGAGCAGGTGCTGAACGCCGTCGCGCTCTTCCAGCAGTTCCTGCAGCGTGCCGTCCATCTTTTCGCGCGAGAACGCGTCGATTGCCAGACCTTCGACGCGCTTGTACTCGCCGTTTTCGCAGGTCACGGGCACGCCGTAGATGATGTCTTCAGGGATGCCGTACGAGCCGTCCGACGGGATGCCCATCGTGACCCACTTGCCGTTCGTGCCGAGCACCCAGTCACGCACGTGGTCGATTGCAGCGTTAGCCGCCGATGCCGCCGACGACAGGCCGCGCGCTTCGATGATCGCCGCGCCGCGCTTGCCGACGGTCGGGATGAACGTGTTGCGGTTCCATTCTTCGTCGTTGATCAGCTTGGTCAGGTCCTGACCTTCAGCCGTTGCAACGCGGAAGTCCGGGTACATGGTCGGCGAGTGGTTGCCCCACACCGCGAGCTTTTCGATCGACGCGACCGGCTTGCCCGACTTGGCGGCCAGTTGCGACAGCGCGCGGTTGTGGTCCAGACGCAGCATCGCGGTGAAGTTCTTCTTCGGCAGATCCGGCGCCGACTTCATGGCGATGTATGCGTTCGTGTTGGCCGGGTTGCCGACCACCAGAACCTTCACGTCGCGGCTGGCGACGTCGTTCAGCGCCTTGCCCTGAACCGTGAAGATTTCGGCGTTGGCCGACAGCAGATCCTTGCGCTCCATACCCTTCGAACGCGGACGCGCGCCGACGAGCAGTGCAATGTCTGCGTCCTTGAACGCGACCTTCGGGTCGTCCGTGATCACGACGCCCGACAGCAGCGGGAATGCGCAATCATCCAGTTCCATCACGACGCCTTTGACGGCGGCTTGCGCTTGCGGCAGATCGAGCAGTTGCAGGACCACCGGCTGGTCCTTGCCGAGCAGGTCGCCATTGGCGATGCGGAATAGCAGGGAGTAAGCGATTTGACCTGCGGCGCCGGTGACGGCAACGCGCTTTGCGGGCTTAGCCATTGAGAAATCTCCAGGACGATGCGTTAGACGCTAGGGAAAACGCCATTCTATATGCGCGTTCAGCGAAGCGTGATGAAACACGGCGGAATTCACTGTTCGCGTGCGGGCTCGGAATTGGCGAGACCGGGCGGCGCGTTGCGGCAAGACCGCCGTGCCGGAAACCTGTACTGCCGGAGCGGGACGGGATGGCCCAGGGCTTACGCCGGGCCGGGGCCGCAACTGCACGGTGCGGGCTCCTGCAAACAGCGCGTTTCGGCAAGCGTCGGGCCAGTGGGTGCAACACGGAGACAGCGCGCGAATGCAACGGATGGCGGCGAATCGAAACCTGGACTGCGTAGGGGACAGCATGGTGCAGAGTGGCTGCCGGAGCGTCGCGGCACTGCATCAAACTGCCGCCGCAAAATCCCGCAAACCCTTGCTCGACAAGGAGTGTAGGAGTCGAAACAGACAAAGTCAACAGTATCTTATGTCTTATATAAGACACATCTATCGCGGGGAAAACCCTAGACGTGCCCCAGCCCTTTATGATGAAATGCGCGCATGAATTCGAACCCGGCGAATCCTGTGAACCCGAACGGCCAGGGGGCCGCCGGCGAAGGTGTATCCGCTGTTTCCGCTGCGGCGTCGCCTACCTTCAGCCCCTTATATCAGCAGATCAAGGGCTTGATTACGCAGAGCCTCGAAAGTGGCGAATGGAAGCCGGGCGAGATCATCCCTAGTGAAGTCGAACTGGCCGCGCGTTTCAAGGTGAGTCAGGGTACGGTGCGCAAGGCGATCGACGAACTCGCCGCCGACAACCTGCTGGTGCGCCGCCAGGGCAAGGGCACATTCGTTGCGACGCACAACGAAGAGCGCGCGCAGTTCCGTTTCCTGAGATTGCTCGCCGACGACGGCGTCGAGCATCCGCACGTGAGCCGTCTGCTCGAATGCCGGCGGCTGCGCGCATCGGCGGAAATCGCGCGGCAGCTCGATCTGAAGCCGGCCGATCCAGTCGTGCTGATCAAGCGTTTGCTGCAGTTCGACGGCGAAGTCACCGTGCTCGACGAAATCTGGCTGCCCGGCGTCGTGTTCCGCGGGCTCACGCTCGAGCGGCTGTCGGAGTACAAGGGTCCCCTCTACGCGATGTTCGAGACGGAATTCGGCACCCGCATGATTCGCGCGACGGAAAAAATCCGCGCGGTCGCGGCGGAGCCTGCCGTGGCGGACCTGCTGCATGTGCCGGCGGGTTTTCCGTTGCTCTCGGTCGAGCGCGTGTCCTATACCTATGGGGACCGGCCGGTCGAAGTCCGGCGAGGTTGGTATGTCACAACCGGGTATTACTATCAGAACGATCTGAGCTGAATCGGGCTGAAACGAGGCGCGGCGTCCCACACGCGTGCCAATCGGAAGGCGCTTTCAATGCGCGCGCGGCAAAGGACCCAGCGTGGTTTTCGCTGCAGCGCGATATAAAAAGGCGCTAAAATCGCGGATTAGTGTGACTACATAGTAGGGGTCTAGCATGGCAGAAGCCGTAAAAAAACCGAGGCCGGAATTCCGGAACATCGGTATCGGGCAAATACTGACGGCATACCGTCTCCCGCTGGCGGGGCGCGTGTCGATTCTGCATCGCGTGAGCGGTGCCTTGTTGTTTCTCTTTCTTCCGTTCCTGCTGTTCCTCTTCGATCAGAGCCTGACTTCCGAACTGAGCTTCGAAGTCTTCAAGGGCTTCCTCTCCAATATCATCGTCAAGCTGATCACGCTTGTTCTCGCGTGGGCTTTCCTGTTCCACTTCTGCGCCGGCGTCCGTCACCTCGTGATGGATACGAATCATGATGCCGTGTCGAAAGAGAAGGGCAAATCGACCTCCATCGTGGTGATCGTCGTCTCGTCGCTGCTTACCATCGCATTCGCGGCAAAACTGTTCGGAGCATTCTAAAAAATGTCAGCCAATAACCGAATCGGTTCGAAGCGTCTCGTCGTCGGCGCACATTACGGTCTGCGCGACTGGCTCGCGCAACGCGTCACCGCCTGCGTGATGGCGGTCTACACGGTGATTCTGCTCGCGTGGTTCTTCCTCGCGCACGACTTTTCGTACGACGGCTGGGCGTCGATCTTCGCGACGCAGTGGATGAAGCTCGCCACGTTCGTCACGCTTCTCTCGCTGTTCTACCACGCTTGGGTGGGTATGCGCGACATCTGGATGGATTACGTGAAGCCCGTTGGCACGCGTCTCGTCCTGCAGGCGCTGACGATCCTCTGGCTGCTCGCATGTGCGGGCTACGCTGCGCAGATTCTCTGGAGAGTATAAAAGCATGGTTGCAATCAAGAATTCTCTGCCGCGTCGCCGCTTCGACGTGGTTATCGTCGGCGCGGGCGGTTCGGGGATGCGCGCGTCGCTGCAACTGGCGCGCGCCGGTCTGTCGGTCTGCGTGCTGTCCAAAGTGTTCCCGACGCGTTCGCACACGGTCGCTGCCCAGGGCGGCATCGGCGCTTCGCTCGGCAACATGAGCGAAGACAACTGGCACTACCACTTCTACGACACGATCAAGGGCTCCGACTGGCTCGGCGACCAGGACGCGATCGAGTTCATGTGCCGTGAAGCACCGAACGCCGTCTACGAACTCGAACACTTCGGCATGCCGTTCGACCGTAACGCGGACGGCACGATCTATCAGCGCCCGTTCGGCGGCCACACCGCGAACTACGGCGAAAAGCCGGTGCAACGCGCCTGCGCGGCGGCTGACCGTACCGGTCACGCGCTGCTGCACACGCTGTACCAGCAGAACGTTGCTGCCAAGACGCAATTCTTCGTCGAATGGATGGCGCTGGACCTGATCCGCGACGCCGACGGCGACGTGCTCGGCGTGACCGCGCTGGAAATGGAAACCGGCGACGTCTACATTCTCGAGGGCAAGACCACGCTGTTCGCCACGGGCGGCGCGGGCCGGATCTTCGCGGCATCGACCAACGCATTCATCAACACCGGTGACGGCCTCGGCATGGCGGCCCGTTCGGGCATCGCGCTGCAGGACATGGAATTCTGGCAATTCCACCCGACCGGCGTGGCCGGCGCGGGCGTGCTGATCACCGAAGGCGTGCGCGGCGAAGGCGGTATTCTGCGTAACTCGAACGGCGAACGCTTCATGGAGCGCTATGCGCCGACGCTGAAGGATCTGGCGCCGCGCGACTTCGTTTCGCGTTCCATGGACCAGGAAATCAAGGAGGGCCGCGGCGTGGGTCCGAACAAGGATCACGTGCTGCTCGACTTGTCGCACATCGGCGCCGAGACGATCATGAAGCGTCTGCCGTCGATCCGCGAAATCGCGCTGAAGTTCGCGAACGTCGACTGCATCAAGGAGCCGATTCCGGTCGTGCCGACCATCCACTACCAGATGGGCGGTATTCCGACGAACATCAACGGCCAGGTCGTCGGTACGCCGCGCGGCCCCGAAGAAGTCGTCAACGGCTTCTACGCAGTGGGCGAATGCTCGTGCGTGTCGGTGCACGGCGCGAACCGTCTCGGCACGAACTCGCTGCTCGACCTCGTGGTGTTCGGCCGCGCTGCCGGCAACCACATCGTCAAGCACGTGAAGGAACTGAAGGAACACAAGCCGCTGCCGGCCGATGCAGCCGACTTCGCGCTGTCGCGTCTGGCGAAGCTCGATAACTCGTCGTCGGGCGAGTACGCGCAGTCGGTCGCGAACGACATCCGCGGCACGATGCAGAAGCACGCTGGCGTGTTCCGTACATCGGCTCTGCTGGCCGAAGGCGTCGAAGCCATCCGCGAAGTGGCCGGACGCGTCGACAACATCCATCTGAAGGACAAGTCGAAGGTCTTCAACACGGCCCGTATCGAAGCGCTCGAAGTGGCGAACCTGATCGAAGTGGCGCGCGCCACGATGGTCTCCGCCGAAGCGCGCAAGGAAAGCCGTGGCGCGCACGCGCAAAACGACTTCGAACATCGCGACGACGAAAACTGGCTGCGCCATACGTTGTGGTTCAGCGAAGGCGATCGCCTAGACTACAAGCCGGTTCACATGAAGCCGCTGACCGTCGAATCGGTTCCGCCGAAAGCGCGTACCTTCTAAGGCACAAGTCAAAGGAATTCAGAGAAATGGCCAAGCGTACATTTGAAATTTACCGCTACGATCCGGACAAGGACGCCGCTCCGCGCATGCAGACGTACGAGATCGAAATCGACTCGCACGAACGCATGCTGCTCGACGCGCTCATCAAGCTGAAGGCGTTCGACGAAACCCTGTCGTTCCGTCGCTCGTGCCGCGAAGGCGTGTGCGGTTCGGACGCAATGAACATCAACGGCAAGAACGGCCTCGCGTGCCTGACGAACCTGAACGACCTGCCGCAGAAGATCGTGCTGCGTCCGCTGCCGGGCCTGCCCGTCGTGCGTGACCTGATCTGCGACTTCACGCAGTTCTTCAACCAGTATCACTCGATCAAGCCGTACCTGATCAACGATACGCCGCCGCCGGAGAAGGAACGTCTGCAGTCGCCGGAAGAACGCGACGAGCTCGACGGCCTGTACGAATGCATCCTGTGCGCGAGCTGCTCGACGTCGTGCCCGAGCTTCTGGTGGAACCCGGACAAGTTCGTCGGCCCGGCTGGTCTGCTGCAAGCCTACCGCTTCATCGCGGATAGCCGCGACGAGGCAACCGGCGAGCGCCTCGACAACCTGGAAGATCCGTACCGTCTGTTCCGTTGCCACACCATCATGAACTGTGTCGACGTTTGCCCGAAGGGCCTTAACCCGACCAAGGCAATCGGCAAGATCAAGGAATTGATGGTTCGCCGCGCTGTCTAGTATCAATGAGCTCCGCGCTCCCTGGCGCGCGCTGCCCCCCGAGAGGGCGGTCAGTGCGCCCGGGCGCGGCGCGGGGTGTACCGACATGACCGAAACATCGCATCAGTCCGACCCTCTCCGCCGCGCGCGTCTTCGCTGGCGCGCACGTCGGGGCCTGCTGGAAAACGACCTGATTTTCGAGCGTTTTTTCAGCCGATATGAGCATGACCTCAGCGATGCCGACGTGGGCGCACTCACGCGCCTGCTCGAGCTGAGCGATAACGACCTGATGGACTTGCTGCTCGCGCGCAAGGAACCAGAAGGCGATCTGGCCGACCCGGACGTGGTCCGGGTTCTGGAGTTGCTGCGCAACGCTTGAGCGCCGCCAGTCCGTCGTTCCAGGCGTGCAATTATCGAAACCCTGTATCCATACTTCGATTGAGGATGTGCTATGACCCCGTCAGATGTTAAAGCCACGCTATCGTTCAGCGACAATTCGCCGAGCGTCGAAATGCCGATTTACAAGGGCACGATTGGCCCGGATGTGATCGACATTCGCAAACTGTACGGCCAGACCGGCAAATTCACGTACGACCCGGGCTTCATGTCGACGGCGGCGTGCAATTCGGCGATCACCTACATCGACGGCGACAAGGGCGAACTGCTCTACCGCGGCTACCCGATCGACAACCTCGCGCAGAACGCCGACTTCCTCGAAACCTGCTACCTGCTGCTGAACGGCGAACTGCCGAACGAGAAGCAGAAGGCTGAATTCGTCGGCACCGTCACGAAGCACACGATGGTGCACGAGCAGATGCAGTTCTTCTTCCGCGGCTTCCGTCGCGATGCGCACCCGATGGCAATTCTGGTCGCCGCGGTCGGCGCGCTGTCGGCGTTCTATCACGACTCGCTCGACATCAATAACCCGCGTCACCGCGAAGTGTCGGCGATCCGTATGATCGCGAAGCTGCCTACGCTGGTCGCGATGGCGTACAAGTACAGCATCGGCCAGCCGTTCGTGTATCCGAAGAACGACCTGTCGTACAGCGCGAACTTCATGCGCATGATGTTCTCGAACCCGTGCGAAGAGTACGTGGTCAACGACGTGCTGGTGCGCGCGCTCGACCGTATCCTGATCCTGCACGCGGACCACGAGCAGAACGCGTCGACGTCGACCGTGCGTCTCGCCGGTTCGTCGGGCGCGAATCCATTCGCGTGTATCGCGGCGGGTATCGCGTGTCTGTGGGGCCCAGCGCACGGCGGCGCGAACGAAGCCGCGCTGAACATGCTGGAAGAAATCGGCTCGGTCGACAACATTCCTGAGTTCATCAAGCAGGTGAAGGACAAGAACTCGGGCGTGAAGCTGATGGGCTTCGGTCACCGCGTGTACAAGAACTACGATCCGCGCGCGAAGCTGATGCGCGAAACCTGCCACGAAGTGCTCGAAGAGCTGGGCCTGCACGACGACCCGCTGTTCAAGCTCGCGATGGCGCTGGAAAAGATCGCGCTCGAAGACGAGTACTTCGTGTCGCGCAAGCTGTACCCGAACGTCGACTTCTACTCGGGCATCGTGCAGCGCGCGCTAGGCATCCCGACGTCGATGTTCACCTGCATCTTCGCGATGGCACGCACGGTCGGCTGGATCGCGCAGTGGAACGAAATGATCGCCGATCCCGAGCAGAAGATTGGCCGTCCGCGTCAGCTGTTCGTCGGCGAGACGCTGCGTGAAGCGAAGCCGATCGTACAGCGCTGATCGCTGATCGACCCCGATACGCGCGCTTCGTCGCGGCATTCGTGCCGCGCACAAGCGCGAAATTGGAGTGAATGAAACGCCTCAACGGTTGACCGTTGGGGCGTTTCTGTTTCTGCGGCCGCCGCGGGTCGGGCACGCGGCGCATTGGCGTCGCCGGTCGCCGATGCTTGCCGGGTAACACCGATACAGGTATCGACACTACCAGCCAACCCCATGTTTTTTATCGGTTTTTTCGCCGTCTATGCAGCCCATCGCGGTGCGCAGCGTGGCATAATCGATCGACACAGTCAGCCCGCAGTCATTACTATCCCGCATACCATGGCACAGACTCTCTACGACAAATTGTGGAACACGCACGTGGTCCACACGGAAGACGACGGCACCACGATTCTCTACATCGACCGCCACCTGCTGCATGAAGTGACCAGCCCGCAGGCGTTCGAAGGCCTGAAAATCGCCCAGCGTCCGGTGTGGCGCATCAGCGCGAACCTGGCCGTGTCCGACCACAACGTGCCGACCACGGACCGCAGCCACGGCATCGCCGATCCGGTGTCGAAGCTGCAGGTCGACACGCTCGACGCCAACTGCGACGCCTACGGCATCACACAGTTCAAGATGAACGACCTGCGTCAGGGCATCGTTCACATCATCGGGCCGGAACAGGGCGCCACGCTGCCGGGTATGACGATCGTCTGCGGCGACTCGCACACGTCCACGCACGGCGCGTTCGGCGCGCTCGCGCACGGCATCGGCACGTCGGAAGTCGAGCACGTGCTGGCCACGCAAACGCTGCTCCAGAAGAAGAGCAAGAACATGCTCGTGAAGGTCGAGGGCCAATTGCCGCGCGGCTGTACCGCGAAGGACATCGTGCTCGCGATCATCGGCAAGATCGGCACCGCGGGCGGCACCGGCTACGCGATCGAATTCGGCGGCTCGACGATCCGTTCGCTGACAATGGAAGGCCGCATGACGGTCTGCAACATGGCGATCGAAGCGGGCGCGCGCGCCGGCATGGTCGCCGTCGACGACACCACGGTCGAATACCTGAAAGGCCGTCCGTTCTCGCCGCAGGGCGTCGAGTGGGATCACGCGGTCGAGTACTGGAAGCAGTTCAAGTCGGACGACGGAGCGCATTTCGATCGCGTGGTCGAGTTGAACGCCGCCGAAATCGTGCCGCAGGTCACCTGGGGCACGTCGCCGGAAATGGTCACGCCGATCGACGGCCGCGTGCCGGATCCGGAGCGCGAAAAGGACCCGGTCAAGCGCGACGCGATGGAGCGCGCGCTCAAGTACATGGCGCTCGAGCCGAACGCGCCGATCGAGTCGATCAAGCCGGATAAAATCTTTATCGGGTCGTGCACCAACGCGCGCATCGAAGACATTCGCGCCGCGGCTTACGTCGTGAAGAAGCTCGGCCGTCGCGTCGCGCCGAACATCCGTCTGGCGATGGTCGTGCCGGGTTCGGGTCTCGTGAAGGCGCAGGCGGAGCGTGAAGGCCTCGACAAGGTCTTTACCGAGGCCGGTTTCGAATGGCGCGAGCCGGGCTGCTCGATGTGTCTGGCAATGAACGCTGACCGGCTCGAGCCGGGCGAGCGTTGCGCGTCCACGTCGAACCGCAATTTCGAAGGTCGTCAGGGCGCTGGTGGCCGCACGCACCTGGTGAGCCCCGCAATGGCCGCGGCTGCGGCCATCGAAGGGCATTTCGTCGACATTCGCAAGCTCGGATAAATCGCATGATGAAGAACATGAATCGCATCACTCTATTGCGCCGCTTCGCACTCGGCACGTTCGCCGGGCTCCTGCTCGGTCTTGCCGGCTGCAACACGGTGCACGGATTCGGCCAGGACATGTCGCACCTCGGCAATTCGATCAGCAATCACGCTGAGAAATAAGCGGTTTTTGATTTTTGCCGGCGATACGGCGCGGGGGTTCAGCCGCCAGTCGCATCGCCCGGTCCTGAACAGGCGCAAGCGTCATGGATAAATTCATCGTACACACCGGCGTCGTGGCGCCGCTCGATCGCGAGAACGTCGACACGGACGCGATCATTCCGAAGCAGTTCCTGAAGTCGATCAAGCGCACGGGTTTCGGTCCGAATGCGTTCGACGAATGGCGCTACCTCGACCACGGCGAACCGGGTCAAGACAACTCGAAGCGTCCGCTGAACCCGGATTTCGTGCTGAACCAGCCGCGCTACCAGGGCGCCTCGGTGCTGCTCGCGCGCAAGAATTTTGGCTGCGGCAGCTCGCGCGAACACGCGCCCTGGGCGTTGCAGCAATACGGCTTTCGCGCGCTGATCGCGCCGAGCTTCGCGGACATCTTCTACAACAACTGCTTCAAGAACGGCGTGCTGCCGATCGTGTTGACCGAACAGCAGGTCGATCATCTGTTCAACGAGACGTATGCGTTCAACGGCTTCGAGCTGACGATCGACCTTGAAGCGCAAGTCGTGCGCACGGCCGACGGCGGCACCGAATATCCGTTCGAAGTCGCGGCGTTCCGCAAGTATTGTCTGCTGAACGGTTTCGACGACATCGGCCTCACGTTGCGTCACGCGGACAAGATCCGCCAATTCGAAGCGGAGCGTCTCGCGAAGCAACCGTGGCTGAACAATCGCCTCGTCCGTTAAGCGAAACCGTGAGGGCGTTAGGGGCGTGAAGTCCGCGCGCCAATGTCGGTTTGCGCCAGAAAGATCCGAAAAAATCATCAAGGAATTCGCATGAAGATCGCAGTGTTGCCGGGCGACGGCATCGGTCCCGAAATCGTCAAGGAGGCCGTCAAGGTCCTGAACGTGCTCGGCGAGAAGTTCGAACTCGAAGAAGCGCCGGTCGGCGGTGCAGGCTACGAAGCGAAGGGCCACCCGCTGCCAGACTCGACGCTCACGCTCGCGAAGGAAGCCGACGCGATCCTGTTCGGCGCAGTCGGCGACTGGAAGTACGACAAGCTCGAACGCGCTCTGCGCCCTGAGCAGGCGATTCTCGGTCTGCGCAAGCACCTGGAACTTTTCGCGAACTTCCGTCCGGCGATCTGCTACCCGCAACTGACGGGCGCATCGTCGCTGAAGGAAGAAATCGTTTCGGGTCTCGACATCCTGATCGTGCGCGAACTGAACGGCGACATCTATTTCGGCGCGCCGCGCGGGCTGCGTACGTCGCCGGACGGCCTGTTCGCCGGCGCGAAGGAAGGCTTCGACACGATGCGCTATTCGGAACCCGAAGTGCGTCGCATCGCGCACGTCGCGTTCCAGGCGGCGCAAAAGCGCGGCAAGAAGCTCACCTCGGTCGATAAAGCCAACGTGCTCGAAACGTCGCAGTTCTGGAAGGACGTGATGATCGACGTGTCGAAGGAATACGCGGACGTCGAACTGTCGCACATGTACGTCGACAACGCCGCGATGCAGCTCGTGAAGGCGCCGAAGTCGTTCGACGTGATCGTGACCGGCAACATGTTCGGCGACATCCTGTCCGACGAGGCGGCCATGCTGACCGGCTCGATCGGCATGCTGCCGTCGGCATCGCTCGACAAGAACAACAAGGGCTTGTACGAGCCGTCGCACGGCTCCGCGCCGGATATCGCCGGCAAGGGTGTTGCCAACCCGCTCGCCACGATCCTGTCGGCCGCGATGATGCTGCGCTATTCGCTGAACAAGGCGGAGCAGGCCGATCGCATCGAAACCGCGGTGAAGAAGGTGCTCGAACAGGGCTATCGCACCGGCGACATTCTCACGCCGGGTTGCAAGCAGGTCGGCACCGCCGCGATGGGCGATGCCGTCGTGGCCGCGCTGTAAAACGCGTGCACCGCATGCGCTCGCAGAGCGAGGGCATGCGGTGGTCAGGTCAACGGTACCGGCCTTTTAAAAACGCGAATCGGGCCTTGAAACAGGCCGATTTGCGCGTCATACGGCGAAGAACGCCGCCAGTTTTCCGTTTTCGTGTATATTCTTGCGATGGCTCGGATCTCCCAAATCTCCTCGATTTCCAAAATGCACGGCACAACGGCCCGTGCGATCGAGTTCGCCATTACCATCAAAACCATTACCCCGAAAACGATCACGAAGCGCTGATCGTCCGCCGTGCCCGCCCATCTTCCCCGCGCGGTCACTGCGGGCAAAGATGCGGGGAAGTTTCCATTCGAAGGGTATGAAGTCATGAACGTAGGTCTCGTAGGTTGGCGCGGCATGGTCGGCAGCGTCCTGATGCAACGTATGCAGCAGGAAGGCGATTTCGACTTGATCGAACCGGTGTTTTTCAGCACCAGCAACGCGGGCGGCAACGCGCCTTCGTTCGCCAAAAACGAGACCAAGCTCAAAGATGCGACAAGCATCGACGACCTGAAGAAGTGCGACGCGATCATTTCCTGCCAGGGCGGTGACTACACGAACGAAGTGTTCCCGAAGCTGCGCGCGGCGGGCTGGAACGGCTACTGGATCGACGCGGCATCGTCGCTGCGCATGAAGGACGACGCGGTCATCATTCTCGATCCGGTCAACCTCGACGTGATCAAGAACGCGCTCGTCAAAGGCCAGAAGAATTTCATCGGCGGTAACTGCACGGTCAGCCTGATGCTGATGGCATTGGGCGGCCTGTTCCGCGAAAACCTCGTCGACTGGATGACGGCCATGACTTATCAGGCCGCATCCGGCGCGGGCGCGCAGAACATGCGCGAATTGCTGTCGCAAATGGGCACGCTGCACGCCGCGGTGAAGAACGAACTGGCAGACCCGGCTTCGGCGATTCTCGACATCGACCGCCGCGTGCTCGAAGCGATGAACAGCGACAGCATGCCGACCGACCACTTCGGCGTGCCGCTCGCGGGCTCGCTGATTCCGTGGATCGACAAGGATCTCGGCAACGGCATGTCGAAGGAAGAGTGGAAGGGCGGCGCGGAAACCAACAAGATCCTCGGCAAGCCGGCCATGGGCACGCCGGGTTCGATTCCCGTCGATGGTCTGTGCGTGCGGATCGGCGCAATGCGCTGCCATTCGCAAGCGCTCACGATCAAGCTGAACAAGGACGTGCCGCTCGACGAAGTGAACGGCATCCTCGCGTCGGGCAACGACTGGGTCAAGGTTGTGCCGAACGAACGCGAAGCGTCGATGCGCGATCTGTCCCCGGCGGTTGTCACCGGTACGCTGACGGTGCCGGTCGGCCGCGTGCGCAAGCTCGCGATGGGCGGCGAGTATCTGTCGGCCTTCACGGTCGGCGATCAGCTGCTGTGGGGCGCGGCTGAACCGCTGCGTCGTATGCTTCGCATTGTGCTCGACAAGTAAAGTAAACTACGCGCTCACGACGCGTAGACAACTCAAGAAGCGTCGCGCTTGCGCGGCGCTTTTTTCATTGTGTGCTCCGATCATCTTGTCTCTTTCCACTCGCAAAAAAGGCTGCGCGCTGACGCGCCAGGAGTCCCGATGAACTTTCGACGCTCCGCTCTTCGGGCTATGTCCATTCGTCACGAGAAGGTGCGATTCAGCAGCCGTCCGGCGGCGATGGCCGCTTGTGCCGCTTTCGTCCTTGCGCTGCTCGGCGGTGGCGCGGGCAATGCGCTTGCCGCGCCGGCTAGTGCCACGAGCGCGCCGGATGCCGCTTCCGCTGTCAGTTCCACTACCGCTGTCGCTGCTGTTGCTGCGGGCTCTCAGTACACCGTGCACGCAGGGCAGTCGCTGAACGATGTCGCGATCGCTGTTACTCAGTCGCATGACCGGGCGGTACTCGCGCGCGCTACGCGCGCATTGTTCGACACGAATCCGGCCGCGTTCATGAACCACGATCCGAGCCGGATGCGTGTAGGAGCGGTGTTGATCGTGCCGGCGCTCGATGCGTCGGGGGCCTTGGCGGCTTCGTCGACTGGGGCCGCGGCAGGGGCGTCGGAGTCGACGGCGGCTGCGCCCGCTTCCGCGCCGACTGCCGCGCCGGCCGCGGCGGCGGCTGCCGCCAGCACGGCGAGTGCAGTCGCGCAGGTCAACGCCGCCGCCGCGAGTGCGGCCAGCGCGGCGGCTCAAGCGACGACGCTAGCCGCACCCACGGTTTCCGGCGCGGCCAGCGCGGCGGTATCGACCGGCGCGGCGGCGGGCGGTGCGATTTCGTCCGCGCCAGCGGCCGGTTCGCCGCCGGTGGCGACGAGTGGCACGCAAGAATGGGCCGGATCGATTCAACCGGGGGCGAGCGCGCCCGCCGGACAAGCGCCGTCGGTAGCGACCGCGACTGCACCGGCGGCCGCGGCCGCGCAGGCGGCTTCGCAGCCGCGTCCGCAGGTGTCGAGTCTGCAGCAATTGCTGGCGCTGAAAAACCGCGTGCTGATGGAGTTGCAGAAGCATGGTATCGGCGGGGCGCCCGTCGCTTCAGGCCCAACGCCGACGAGCGCTGCGCAGCAGGCACCGGCAGGTTCCGCGGCGACCGTGGCCGTGGCGCCCGAGCGCGCGGATGTGACGACGTCGCCGTCGAATGAGGGCGGCATCTCTCAGCGCGATTTGAGCATCGCGGCGGCCGTGGGCGCGGCACTGATCGTTCTGCTCGCTGCTCTGCGCATGGGTCGCCGCAAGCGCGATAAAGAGGCCGCGGCACGGGCTGCCCAGGCAACTGATGCAGAAATGGCGAGATCCGCGCGTGAGGCCGATTCGCGCAATGGCGGCGCGGCGGCGGGGCAGGCGGCGGTCACGAAAGGATCGGACGCGCAAGACCAAGAGGTTGCGCGGCAGGCCGCAGCAGCAGAGCATGCGGCTGCGGAACGTGCGGCAGCCGAACAGGCAGCGGCAGAAAGCGCGGCTGCGGAGCGGGTAGCAGCGGAGCGCGCGGTGGCCGAGGAGGCGGCGACCAAGCGCGCCGCAGCGGAACGTGCGGCTGCGGAACGCGCAGCAGCCGAGCAAGCCGCAGCGGAAAGTGCAGCAGCCGAACAGACGGCAGCGGAGCGAGCAGCGGCCGTAGAACACGCCGCGGCGGAACGCGCAGCAGCGGAACAAGCGGCAGCCGAACAAGCAGCAGCACGCGTCGCCGCCGAACATGCGGAAGCGGAACGCATAGCAGCAGAACGCAGCGCATCCGAGCGCGCCGCAGAAGAACAGGCGGCACAGCAAGCAGGCACGCCCGAACCTACTGCACCGACGGCGCCACTCGCCAGCATCCCGCTACCCAGCGAAAGCGAACTGTCCAGCGAACCACCGGCGGTCGCGCCCGCCCATGACGAGACGCTTCGCTCCGCCGCGACGGCCGCCAATCTCGCCGCCGCGGCAGAACTCGGCGCCGACGCGTTGCCGCTGGGACCGCTCGAACCGGTCAGCGCCGCGACGGAGGACGAGAACGCGCATCGCCTGCAATGGGACGAGCAATCCACAGAAAGTCCGACCGCAGAGAAAACGACAGGCACGACGACAACCCCGAGCCCAAGCGCCGCGGAACCGCCCTCGACAGCGTCGCACACCGCGACGGCCGAACCGCAGTCCCCCTTGAACGTTCCACCCCCAGTGATCGATTTCACGCAACATCAGATCGAACCGCGCCCCACCACGTCGTTCGGTCAGCCGTTCAGCGACATCCCCGTGCCGACGGAACCCGCGCCGTCCGCACCGACGGAGTTCCCGCGCGAGGCCGTCGACGCGTTCGGCAGCCTCAACATGCCGCTGCCACCGCGCATCGACGTGCCCACCGTCGGCGAAGCCGAGCCTTCCACGTCGCTGTCGACGCAACCGGTCGCATCGCCCGACACGACCGCACAGCAGGCCTTCGGCGTCCATGGCGCGGACGACGACGCCCCGCACATCGCCGACGAGATCGCCGCCGGCACAGCCGGCCACGGCGCCGTCGCGGGCCTCGGCGCGGCCGGCTTCGGCGCGCTGAAGCTCGACTTCGACCTCGAGTTGCCGCCGAGCCCGGCTCAGCCATTGCCGGCCTTCACACCGGCCGATCTCGGCCGCATCGCGCGCAACAAGCTGGAGTTGGCCTCCGAGTACATCGAGCTCGGCGATCTGGCGGGCGCGCGCGCGCTCATCAACGAAGTGATCGAAGCGAACGATCCAGCCACGCGCACCGAAGCCCGCGCGTTGCTTTCGACTCTCGCACCGCTGTCGTGAAGCGCATCGCATTAGGCGTGCAATACGACGGCGCCGGATTCGCTGGATGGCAGTCGCAGCCGCACGGCAACACGGTACAGGACGAGCTCGAACGGGCGCTGCGCGAATTCACGCGCACGCCCGTGCAGACGGTGGTCGCCGGCCGCACTGACCGCGGTGTGCACGGCTTGGGCCAGGTCGTGCATTTCGACACCGACCTTGATCGCCTCGACATCTCCTGGGTGCGCGGCCCAAATGCGTTTCTGCCGAAGACGATCGGCGTGCAATGGGCCAAGCCGATGCCCGCCGATTTTCACGCGCGGTTTTCGGCATTCGAGCGGACCTATTACTACGTGCTGTACGTAAGTCCGGTTCGCTCGCCGATGCTCACGACGCGCGCCGGCTGGATGCACACGCCACTCGACGTCGAAGCGATGCGCTCGGCCGCCGGGCACCTGATCGGCGAGCATGACTTTTCGGCGTTTCGTTCGTCGCAATGCCAGTCGAAGACGCCGTTCAAACACCTGTACCAGATCGACGTCAAACGACAGGGTAACTTCGTGCATTTCCGCTTCCGCGCCAACGCGTTCCTGCATCACATGGTGCGCAACGTGATGGGCTGTCTGATCGAAATCGGCAGCGGCCGCCGCCCGGCCGCGTGGATGGCCGACGTGCTCGCGAGCCGTAGCCGCGATTGCGCGGCGCCGACCTTCATGTCCGACGGCTTATACCTCGCGCAAGTGGGCTATCCTGAGCAATTCGGCGTGCCCGACCCGGCGACGGGCAGCGTGCCGTGGAGCAGCGTATGGACCGAACAACCGGAAACATGAAAGCAGCAGAGAACCCCGCCATTCAGACCGACGCCACCGCCTTGCAAGGCGTGCCACATCGCACGCGCATCAAGCTGTGCGGACTATCGAAACCCGTCGACATCGCACACGCGATCGACCTCGGCGCCGACGCGATCGGCCTCGTGTTCTATCCGCCGAGCCCGCGCTCGGTGAGCGTCGCGCAAGCGGTCGAACTCGTGCATGAGGTGCCGCCGTTCGTGTCGGTCGTCGGTCTGTTCGTCAACGCGACGCCGGAATGGGTTCACGAAGTCGCGAGCAACGTGAACCTGACGCTGTTGCAGTTCCACGGCGACGAGACGCCTGAGCAGTGCGAGGCGCTCGCCGGCGTTGCGGGTTTGCCTTGGTTGCGCGCATTGCGGGTTGCGGCGGATACTCGATCGGCCGATTTGGTAAAATCGGCGTTCAACTATTCAGCAGCCAGTGGTCTTCTGTTCGACACCCATGTCGAAGGCTACGGCGGCGGTGGGAAGGTTTTCGATTGGTCACTTATTCCAGCAGAGCTCGCGCATCGGGCCGTTTTGAGTGGTGGGTTGAACGCGCAAAACGTCAGTGATGCGATCCATCGCGTGCGCCCGTACGCGGTCGATGTCTCGAGCGGCATCGAAGTAGCGGGCGCCCGGGGCGTGAAGGATCACGCCCGGATGGCGGCGTTCGTACGCGCGGTGCGCGCTGCGGACGCTGAATGATTCAGGCTCGCGGGCGCTTTCCGATGAAAGCCGCGAGCCATCCTGAGAAGAGTGATCACCATGTATAACTTGCCTGACGAAAGAGGCCACTTCGGCCAATTTGGTGGTGTGTTCGTCGCCGAAACGCTGTTTTCCGCACTCGACGAGTTGCGTGAAGCGTACGAGAAATATCAGAAAGACCCGGAGTTCGTCGCCGAATACGAGCGCGAATTGAAGTATTTCGTGGGTCGCCCGTCCCCAATTTATCACGCCCAGCGCTGGAGCGAATTGCTCGGCGGCGCGCAGGTTTATCTGAAGCGCGAAGACCTGAATCACACCGGCGCGCACAAGATCAACAACGTAATCGGCCAGGCGCTGCTCGCCAAGCGCATGGGCAAGCCACGCGTGATCGCGGAAACCGGTGCGGGTCAGCACGGCGTGGCCACGGCGACGATCTGCGCGCGCTTCGGTATGGAGTGCGTGGTCTACATGGGCGCCGAGGACGTGCACCGCCAGGCGGCGAACGTTTATCGCATGAAACTGCTTGGTGCGACGGTCGTGCCGGTCGAATCGGGGTCGCGCACGCTGAAGGACGCGCTGAACGAAGCGATGCGCGACTGGGTCACCAACGTCGAAAACACGTTCTACATCATCGGCACGGTTGCGGGTCCGCACCCGTATCCGATGATGGTGCGCGACTTCCAGCGCGTGATCGGCGACGAATGCCGCATGCAGATGCCAGAACTCGCTGGCCGCCAGCCGGACGCCATCATCGCGTGCGTTGGCGGCGGTTCGAATGCGATGGGGATCTTTTACCCGTATATCGACGATAGTCCCGTGCAGTTGGTCGGCGTCGAAGCGGCCGGCGACGGCCTCGAAACGGGGCGTCACGCGGCATCGCTGATCGGCGGTAGTCCCGGCGTGTTGCATGGTAACCGCACGTATCTGCTGCAAGACGAAGACGGCCAGATCATCGAGACCCATTCGGTGTCGGCAGGCCTCGACTACCCGGGCGTCGGCCCCGAGCATGCGTGGCTAAAAGAGAGCAATCGCGCTCAATACGTAGGCATCACCGACGAAGAAGCCCTGAAGGCGTTCCACGATTGCTGCCGCATCGAGGGCATTATTCCTGCGCTGGAGTCGAGCCACGCGCTCGCTTACGCTACGAAACTCGCGCCGACCTTGTCGAAAGACAAGATTCTGCTGGTCAACCTGTCGGGCCGCGGCGACAAGGACATGCACACGGTCGCCGAGCGATCGGGTATCCAGTTCTGAGCCGCGACGATGCGTGACGAGTTCGACGAGCCGCAGCCGGCGATTGAATCCACGAATCCGGCCGCCGAAGTCCCGGCGGCCGCGGCATCCGCACCGCTGCTGGCGCAGGTGCCGGCCGGCATTCAGCTGTTGAATCGCGATTTTCTAACCGATGTAGAGAACATTCCCGATGGGTCGATCGACCTGATCGTCTGTGATCCGCCTTATGGGTTGGGGAAGGACTATGGCAACGACTCGGACATGCGCACGGGCGAGGAATTTCTCGTCTGGACGCGAGGCTGGCTAGAGCTAGCTGTACCGAAGCTCAAGCCAACAGGGTCGCTCTATATCTTCTGCACCTGGCAATACGCGCCGGAAATCTTCAGTTTCCTGAAGACGAAACTCACGATGGTCAACGAAATCATCTGGGACCGGCGCGTTCCGAGTATGGGCGGCACGACGCGCCGCTTCACGTCAGTGCACGACAACATCGGTTTTTTCGCGGTGTCGAAGGACTATTTCTTCGACCTCGATCCCGTCCGCATCCCGTACGATGCAGTCACGAAGAAGGCCCGTTCGCGAAAGTTGTTCGAAGGAAGCAAGTGGTTGGAGCTTGGCTATAATCCGAAGGATGTCTGGTCGGTTTCGCGTCTGCATCGGCAGCACGCCGAGCGCGTTGCGCACCCAACCCAGAAACCACTGGAAATCGTCGAGCGGATGGTACTGTCCAGCTGCCCGAAGGGCGGCCGCGTGCTCGACCCATTCATGGGCAGCGGCACTACCGCAGTCGCTTGCGCCCGTCATCAGCGCGAATTCGTCGGCTATGAGATCAACGAGAGCTATTGCGCGATAGCGCGCGAGCGCGTCAGCGCCGCCGCTACGCCTGCTGCGCCCCGTCGGACCCGAGCCAGGCCAAAAGTGCAGCCGTCGACCGAAGTGCAGTGAAAAGCGCGAGATTTGCCGCTAAGTTCGCTGAAAAGCGCCCGGCAATGGGCGCGCAATGGCCCTAATTCGAGAGTACTTCCATGTCCCGTATCAAGAACACGTTTGCCACGCTGTCCGCCCAAGGTAAGAAAGGCTTGATCCCGTTCATGACTGCTGGCGATCCGGACCCGGCGCGCACGGTTGAGTTCATGCACGCCCTCGCCGCCGGCGGCGCCGATGTGATCGAACTTGGCGTGCCGTTTTCCGACCCAATGGCAGATGGTCCTGTCATTCAGCAGTCGTCTGAACGCGCGCTCGCGAAGGGCGTGTCGCTACGCCATGTGCTGGCCGACGTCAAACGCTTCCGCGAAGCCGACGACAAAACCCCGGTCGTGCTGATGGGCTATGCGAATCCGATCGAGCGAATGGGCGCCGAGGCCTTCGCAAAAGCCGCGAAGGAAGCCGGTGTCGATGGCGTGCTCGTGGTCGACTATCCGCCTGAAGAGTGCGCAAACTTCGCGGAACAGATGCAATCTGCCGGGATCGATCCGATCTTTTTGCTCGCGCCGACTTCAACCGACGAACGTATCGCCGAAGTCGGCCGCATCGCCAGCGGCTACGTCTACTATGTGTCGCTGAAAGGAGTCACCGGCGCCGCAAATCTGGACGTTTCCAGCATCGCGAGTAAAATCCCGGCCATCAAGTCGCGCGTTCCCCTGCCGGTGGGCGTCGGTTTCGGCATTCGCGACGCGCAAACGGCGCGTGCGGTGGGCGAGGTGGCCGATGCCGTCGTGATCGGCAGCCGTATCGTTCAATTGCTCGAACAGGCAGCGCCCGACGCCGCTGCCGAGACGCTCACGCGTTTCATTGCCGAGGTGCGCGAGGCGCTCGATAGCCTCGCGAATGCCCGATAACAGTTATTTTTTGTCGCGGTAACGTGAGCGGCGGGCTCGTCCCGCCGTTCGCGCGACTGCTGACCCAGAAGGATTCCCTATGAGCTGGCTCGATAAGCTGCTGCCGCCAAAAATCAAACAAACCGACCCGAAAAACCGCAAGGGAATTCCGGAAGGCCTGTGGATCAAGTGCCCGTCGTGCGAAGCCGTGCTGTATCGCAACGACGTCGAGGCCAATCTGCATGTTTGCCCAAAGTGCGACCATCACATGCGCATCGGCGCACGTGAGCGGCTCGACGGTCTGCTCGATCCGGAAGGCCGCTACGAAATCGGCCAGGAAATCGTTCCGGTCGACGCGCTGAAGTTCAAAGATAGCCGCAAGTACCCTGAGCGCATTAAAGAGGCGATGGACGAAACCGACGAGACCGACGCAATGGTCGTGATGGGCGGCGCGATTCACACGCTGCCGGTCGTCGTGGCGAACTTCGAGTTCTCGTTTATGGGCGGCTCGATGGGTTCGGTGGTCGGCGAGCGTTTCGCGCGCGGCGCGCAGAACGCGCTCGAACAGAAAGTGCCGTTCATCTGCTTCACCGCTTCGGGCGGCGCGCGGATGCAGGAAAGCTTGCTGTCGTTGATGCAGATGGCAAAGACCACCGCGATGCTCACGAAGCTGGCGGAAGCCAAGCTGCCATTCATTTCGGTGCTGACCGACCCGACGATGGGTGGCGTGTCCGCGAGTTTCGCATTCCTCGGCGACGTCGTGATCGCCGAACCGAAGGCGCTGATCGGCTTTGCTGGTCCGCGCGTGATCGAACAGACCGTGCGCGAGAAACTGCCGGAAGGCTTCCAACGCGCCGAGTTTCTGCTGCAAAAGGGCGCGATCGACATGATCGTCGATCGTCGCAAGCTGCGCGAAGAGATCGCGCAATTGCTGGCGCTGTTGAGCCATCAGCCGGCGGACGCGGTCGCGTAAAAGCCGGGCAGCACCGCATTTGCCGCTCTTTCGCCGCGCTGTCGAAGACGCGGCGGAGCCAGAGAAGCAATCAAAAAATAGCGCGCCGCGTGAGCAATCAAGCGGCGCGCTGTCATTTCCAGGATAATTGCGGTCGCCTGCGATGCGGCAGCGGTCGAAGCCGAAGCTGGCGCGGCTCAAGGCACGGGTTTGTGCGCATAAACCGCGCAACGGCCTACGCCCATGACCGGCGACCCGCAACCGCAACCGCCTGACCAGCACCCTTCGCAGCACTGCAGAACCGAACCGCGACCCACTCAAGATTCACCCGATGACGACATTCCCCACTCTCGACGCGTGGCTCACGCACCTTGAATCTGCGCATCCGGTCGGCATCGACATGGGTTTGGGCCGCATCTCCCAGGTACGTGATGCGATGCAGCTATCGTTTGCGTGCCCGATCATTACGGTCGGTGGCACGAATGGCAAAGGCTCGACCTGCGCGATTCTCGAAGCGATCCTTCTGCGCGCGGGCTATACGGTCGGCTGCCACACGTCGCCGCATCTGCTGTCGTTCAACGAGCGCGCGCGCATCAACGGGGCAATGGCCAGCGACGCAGATCTGCTGCCGCACTTCGAAGCCGTCGAAGCCGCGCGCCAGAGCCTCGCCAAACCGGTCACGCTGACCTATTTCGAATTCACGACGCTAGCGATCATGAGCCTGTTCGCGTCGCGCGGCCTCGACGCGGTGATTTTCGAAGTGGGCCTCGGTGGCCGTCTCGACGCGGTCAATATCCTCGATACCGACTGCGCGATCATCACGAGCATCGATATTGACCACACCGACTATCTCGGCGACACGCGCGAAAAAATCGCGTTCGAAAAGGCCGGTATCTTCCGTCCCGGCAAGCCCGCGATTTGCGCGGACCCGGTGCCGCCGCAATCGTTGATCGATCACGCGGAAAAGATCGGCGCGCAATTGTGGTTGTTCGGCCGCGATTTCCGTTACGAAGGCCAGGCCGGCAGCGAGCGACAGCAGTGGAGCTATGTCGGCCCGACGCTGCGGCGCTCGGCGCTCGCGTATCCATCGCTTCGCGGGGCGAATCAGCTGATCAACACGTCGGCGGCGCTGGCCGGGCTCGAAGCTTTGCGCGACCGTCTGCCGGTGTCCGCGCAGGACATCCGGCTCGGCATCGCCAACGTGGATCTTCCGGGTCGTTTCCAAGTGCTGCCGGGCAAGCCGTCCATCGTGCTCGACGTCGGCCACAATCCGCATGCCGCCGCGGTGCTCGGGCAGAACCTCGGCAACATGGGCTTTTTCCCGTACACGTACGCGGTGTTCGGCGCGATGCGTGATAAGGACATCGCCGGCGTGCTCAATCATCTGAAAGGCGAGATCGATCACTGGTGCGTAACCGATCTGCCGACCCCGCGCGCTGCGTTCGCGCAAGAGCTCGAAACCGTGTTGCGCGAGCTGGGCGTGGAAGACGGCGCCGACAGCAGCGTCACGCGTTACACAACGCCGGCGCTGGCTTTCCAGGACGCGCTAAAACGTGCGTCAGAGAATGATAGAATCGTGGTCTTCGGCAGTTTCTATACGGTAGCGGGTGTGATGGCCTACCGGAAATCGCAGCAACACTGAGCGGGCACCAGGCTCGAACCAAGCGATTCATGGGAATTTTCTCGTTCGGCAAGAAAGACGACGCGCCCAGCCGGCGCGGCGCAAACACCAGTTCCAATCGGGCCGCCCGGGGCGAACGCGTCGAGCGGCGCACCCGCCGCACCGAGCGCACCGTCGATGCAGATGCAATGCTGCTCGACCCCACGCTGCCTGAAAAGCAGCGCGCGCGCCGCCGGCTCGTCGGCGCAATCGCACTGGTTGTCGCGGCGGTGATCATCCTGCCGATGGTGTTGGACTCGCACCCCAAGCCCGTCACCGACGACATCTCGATCGACATTCCGAACCGGCCCGCGCCGAAGCTCTCCAGATCCACCGACAACGAAGACGTGCAGGCCGGCGTCGCGCCGGACAATCCGACGGCCGCCGACACGGGCGTGGCTGCATCCAGCCTCGCGCCGGCAACGAGCGCGGCGACCACGGCGGCAGCCTCGGCCTCCGCCGCCAAATCGACGCAATCGACCGCAGCGAAACAAGGAGCGACCCCCTCCGCCGCAACTGGCGCTCTTACCGCCGCGACGCCGAAACCCGCCGCGAAGCCGCAAACGCAGTCGCTCGCAGCCAACACCGCGCCTGCTGCCCCCGCCAAACAGACGAAGGCACCCGCCACCGCACCGTCGGCGTCGACCGACGACGAAGCGAACACGGCCACCGCCAGCGCCCACGCGAACTCCGGCACCCCGGCCTCGCCGCCGGGCAACCGTTTCGCGGTGCAGCTCGGCGCCTTCTCGAACGAAGCGAACGCGCGCAATTGGGCAGCGAAGTTGAAAGCGGCAGGCGTGCCCACATATACGGAACATAGGAAGCAAGCCGACGGCTCGACGCTGACATTGCTGCGTGCGGGCCCGTTCGCCGACCGCGCCGCGGCCACCGCCGCTGTCGCGAAGGTCCGCGAGGCGGGCCTCGTGTCGGGCTCGAACGGCAGCAGCGCACAGTAAGCGAGCGATGTTCACTGCCTTCGACTACGCTGTAATGGCGGTGATTGGTTTGTCGGCGCTGCGAGGCGCCTGGCGCGGTTTGCTTTCGGAAGTGTTTGGTTTGATCGGCTGGGTCGCGGCGTTTTTCATCGCTTGCGAGCTCGTGGGCTACGTGGTCCCGTATATCCCGTCTACCTGGCCGGGCGGCGCGTTGACGCAGTGGCTGCTGGCTTTTTCGCTCGTGGTGATCGGCGTAGTGCTGGTCACGAGCGTGGTGAGCGCGCTGCTCAGCCGCCTCGTGCAGGTCACGGGACTGGGCGGTGCGGACCGCTCGCTCGGCTTGATGTTCGGCCTCGTGCGTGGGGTCGTTCTGGTGCTGATTCTGGTCGCCCTCGCAGGCTTGACCGAACTGCCCAAAGAGGAATTCTGGCGCAACGCGCTGCTTCGTCCGTATGCGGTTGCGGGCGTGCGCGCAATGAAACCGCTGCTCCCCGAGGCGCTCGCCGCTTACGTCCATGTGGACGATTCGGGCGTCCCGAGCAATGCGCAACAGGACTCCGGCGCATACCGGCTGCCTTGACGTCGTAGCGCGTCCCGTCGCATGAAAGCGCGGGCGCGGTCGCAGGCACCGGTCGCCATCACGAATTTCGTACCTTTGAAGGACATGCCATGTGCGGCATCGTAGGCGTAGTTTCCCACTCCCCGGTCAACCAGCTGATCTATGACAGCCTGCTGCTTCTGCAGCATCGCGGTCAGGACGCCGCCGGCATCGCGACGGCGAACGGCAGCAATTTCCACATGCACAAGGCCAATGGCATGGTGCGCGACGTGTTCCGCACGCGCAACATGCGCGGCTTGCCGGGCACGACGGGCATCGGCCAGGTCCGTTACCCGACCGCCGGTTCGGCGTCGAGCGAAGAAGAAGCGCAGCCGTTCTACGTGAACGCGCCGTTCGGCATCATCCTCGCGCATAACGGCAACCTCACCAACTGGCAGCAGCTGAAAGATGAGATGTTCCGCATCGATCGCCGCCACGTGAACACCAATTCCGATACCGAAGTGCTGCTCAACGTGCTCGCGCACGAGCTGCAACTATCGAGCTCGGGTCTGCAGCTCGATCCGGCCGCGCTGTTCAAGGCGGTGTCGGGTGTGCATCGCCGGGTGCGCGGCTCGTACGCGATCGTTTCGCTGATCGCCGGCTACGGCCTGCTCGGTTTCCGCGACCCGTTCGGCATCCGTCCGCTGTGCCTCGGCAAGCAGGAAACGGCAGAGGGTGTCGAGTGGATGCTGGCGTCGGAATCGGTGGCGATCGAAGGCATCGGTTTCGAATTCGTGCGCGACGTGCAGCCGGGCGAGGCGATTTTCATCGACACCGAAGGCCAACTGCATTCGCAGCAATGCGCGACGACCACGAGCCTGAACCCCTGCATCTTCGAACTCGTGTATCTGGCGCGTCCGGATTCGGTGCTCGATGGCGTGCCGGTCTACAACGTGCGTCTGCGCATGGGCGACTACCTCGCCGAGAAGATCAGGCGCGAGCTGCCCGACGTCGCAATCGACGTGGTGATGCCGATTCCCGATTCGTCGCGCCCGGCCGCGATGCAGGTCGCAAAGAAGCTCGGCGTCGAGTATCGCGAGGGCTTCTTCAAGAACCGCTATGTAGGCCGTACCTTCATCATGCCGGGGCAGGCGGTGCGCAAGAAGTCGGTGCGCCAGAAGCTGAACGCGATGAACATCGAGTTCAAGGGCAAGAACGTGCTGATCGTCGACGACTCGATCGTGCGCGGCACGACGTCGCATGAAATCGTGCAGATGGCACGCGATGCGGGCGCGAACAAGGTGATTTTCGCGTCGGCGGCGCCGCCGGTGAAATTCCCGAACGTCTACGGCATCGATATGCCGACGCGCGGCGAACTGGTCGCGCACGGCCGCTCGGACGAGGAAGTTGCGCGCATGATCGGCGCGGATCACCTCGTGTATCAGGACGTCGATGCGCTGAAGCAGGCGGTGCGCGATATCAATCCGGCGCTGAAGGAATTCGAGGCTTCGTGCTTCGACGGCAACTACGTGACCGGCGACATCACGACCGAATACCTCGACCGCATCGAAAGCGCGCGTCTCGCGCCGTCGTCGCAATCGGATCGCGATGCCGCGAGCGAAGCGATCGACGGTGGCGGCCCGGCGCGTTCGCAGCTGCATCTGCAACTGTCGGTGGGTTGAGCATACACACCGCGCCACGAGCGTATCAACACGTTGGCTTGCGTCGATTTGATCTCGGCTTGCGGACGCGGGGCAACCCGAAACAGCTAAAGCGAAGGGCGGAACGCCACGGTCGTCCGCCCTGGCTCCAACCTCCCCGCACATGAAGCCCGCTTATGCCGACGCAAAAGCGGGCTTTTTTGTTGCTGCCTCATTTAGCCACGAAAGCAGCCACGGAAACCTGGAGACCAGAACCAACATGGACGACTTCCACGACTTTGACTTCGACACGCTGGCCGTTCGCTCGGGCACCGTGCGCAGCGATTTCAACGAGCACTCGGAAGCGATCTTCCTGACCTCGAGCTTCGTGTTCGAGAGCGCCGCGGACGCCGCCGAACGCTTCAGGAACTCCGAGGACTATTTCACGTACTCGCGCTTCTCGAACCCGACCGTCTCGATGTTCCAGGACCGTCTGGCCGCGCTCGAAGGCGGCGAGGCCTGCATCGCGACGGCTTCGGGCATGGCCGCGATCATGTCGGTCGTGATGTCGACGTTGCAGGCGGGCGATCACCTCGTTAGCTCGCGGGCGCTATTCGGCTCGACGCTCGGCATGTTCTCTCAGATCTTCAGCAAGTTCGGCATAACGACTACGTTCGTCGATCCGACTGATTTGAACGCGTGGAACGAAGCGGTGCGTCCCGAAACGAAGATGTTCTTCCTCGAAACGCCTTCCAACCCGCTGACGGAAGTGTCGGATATCGCAGCGATCGGCAAGATCGCGAAGGCCGCGAATGCGCTGTTCGTCGTCGATAACTGCTTCTGCAGCCCGGCGTTGCAGCAGCCGCTGAAGCTCGGCGCGGACGTCGTCATGCATTCGGCGACCAAGTTCCTCGACGGCCAGGGTCGTGTGCTCGGCGGCGCGCTGGTCGGTTCGAAGAAAATCATCATGGAAAAGGTGTTTCCGTTCGTACGCAGCGCCGGGCCGACGCTGTCCGCGTTCAACGCGTGGGTACTGTTGAAAGGCATGGAAACGATGTCGCTGCGCGTCGAGAAGCAGTCGGCGAATGCGCTCGAAATCGCGCGCTGGCTCGACTCGCATCCGGCCGTCAATCGCGTGTTCTATCCGGGGCTCGAATCGCATCCTCAGCACGCGCTCGCGATGCGTCAGCAGAAGTTGGGCGGCGCGATCGTGTCGTTCGAGTTGAAGGGCGACACGCCCGAGCAGATGCGTACGAACGCATGGCGCGTGATCGACGGCACGAAGGTCTGCTCGATCACCGGCAACCTGGGCGACACGCGTACGACGATCACGCATCCGGCGACGACAACGCACGGCCGCATTACGCCCGAAGCGCGCGCGGCGGCAGGCATCAGCGAAGGTCTGATCCGGCTTGCGGTGGGGCTTGAAAACGCGGGCGATATCCGTGCGGATCTGCAATGTGGGCTCGAAAGCTGACAGGCAGGGCGAAGCCTGTGCGCGGCATACAGGCTTCAAATGGCCTCAAAGCCCTCAAAGCCCTCAAAGCCCTCCGCGCCACCTCCGCCGCGCTCAGTGCCGCAGCGCGCGCCACTGCCCGGGCGGCAGCCCGAAACGCCGCGTGAAGGCGTGCGTGTAAGCGCTCTGATCGCCGAAGCCGATCTCGAGCGCGATATCGGTCAACGAAAGACGCGGGTCCGCAAGCAGCGTGATCGACGTGTCGAGCCGCAGCCGCTGCAAATAGCGATGCGGCGTCTCGCCGAACGCATCGATAAACAATTGATGAAAACGCCGCATGCCGAAGCCGCAGTGCGCGGCGAGGTCCGCGATCTTCAGCGGCTCGGACAGATGCGCGCGCAGCCAGCGGTCGATGCGCGCGAAATCGAGACGAACGCCTTCGCTCTGCACACCGGCAAGTGCCCCGGAATCGGCGACAAGCGCGGCGCCCAGGCGTGCCGCGGCATCCCAATGAAAGCGACGGTGACCGAAGGCATTACCTTGCGCTTCGCCCACGCCGCCCGCAGCATGCGCGGCAATCGCGTGCACGAGCTGTGCGAGCGACGGATCAACGGCCACGGCGCGCGCGCGCTCGAACAACCGCTCGGGCACCGCCAGCGACGCCGCAGGCAAATCGAGCACGAGCTGCCGGTTCGTGCCGACACCCGCATAATCGTGCCGCGCGCCGGCCGGGATCAGCCATGCGGAGCCGGCGTCGATCTGCTCGGCGACGCCGTCTACCGCCATCACCATTGCGCCGTCGAGCCCCAGCACGACCTGGTGGAAGTCGTGCACGTCCGACGCTTCGATCGCGCCATAGCAGCGCAGCGAAACGTTGGGGGCGGCGACGGCGGCGTGGCTCATGACAATACTTTGGTGTAACTCAGACTTCGAGCAGTTCGACTTCGAACACGAGCGTCGCGTTCGGCGGAATCACCCCGCCCGCGCCGCGCACGCCGTAGCCGAGTTGCGGCGGAATGGTCAGCTTGCGCTTGCCGCCGACCTTCATGCCTTGCACGCCTTCGTCCCAGCCCTTGATGACCATGCCGCCGCCCAGCACGAACGCGAACGGGTCATTGCGGTCCTTGCTCGAATCGAACTTCTGGCCGTCGGTCAGCCAGCCCGTGTAATGCACGGTCACGGTCTTGCCGGCCACGGCTTCGGCGCCGGTGCCTTCCACGAGATCTTCGTACTTCAGGCCGGATTCGGTCGTCACAGTCGACATGCGTTGCTCCTCAGATCAAAACGTAAAACCGACATTGTAGGCGCGTTGACGTCGATCGCCGAGTCCGGTCCGGTTCCGCGCATGGCATGCGGATTGCGTCCCGCGTCGCGATTCGGCCTCGACTGGTCGGTCCGACCGGGATGCCTATAATGAGGCTTCCGCCCATCATCCAGCATTGCCTGAGAGGACTCGATCGTGACTACGTCACCCAACGGGACTGCTGGCGCCCAGCCGGCGTCGGCCGGCTTCGTCATCACCGAACGCAGCGCGCTGCTGCGCGCGGAAACCGCGTTGTTCATGCGCGATCACGTGCTGTCGCTGGTGTCGCACGACCTGCGCGGTCCGTTGAATGCGATTCATAGCTGGGCGTACGTGCTCGAGCGCAAGCTCGACGCGAACGATCCCAATTCGCAGCGCGCGATCACGGGCATTCGCAGCGGCGTCGATCAGCAGGTGAAGCTGCTCGAGACGATCGTCGATGCTACGCGCGCCGAAACGAAATCGCTCGCGCTCACGTATGAACCCTTTCCGCTGCATCCGCTGCTCGACGAAACCGTCGACGAAGTCCGCGCCGGCCTCGCCCGCGCGCGCGGCGTCGAAGTGCGGCTCGACTCGCAGATCGCCACCGAGCAACTGAACGGCGACCGCGCTCGGCTCGCCGCCGCGGTGTGGCTGATGCTGACGTTCGCCGTCGAAGCGAGCGCGCGGGGCACCGAGGTCGCACTGGCCGCGCGCGCGGATAACGGCACATGGCATGCGAGCGTCACTTACGAGCCGAACGAGGCCGCGTTGAACGACGCCGCGCTGCCGCATGTGCTCGAAGCGTTCGCGCGCAAGCAGGCGGGGGAACCGCGCGAGGCGAAGCGCATCGCGTGGGTGTTCGCGTTGTGCAAACGCGTCGCGGAGGCGCACGGCGGAAGCTTCGAGCAAAGCGATACGACGGAAGCGGACGGCGTCACCGCGACCCCCGCCACGCTCGTGCTGCGCGTGCCGTTCAGCGCGGCGGCGCCGAAATGAGCGTCGCGCGCGAATGCATTGGCGCACAATCAAGATTTCATCGAGCTTTCAGCCCCTATACTGACAACTTTTGTTGCCGGAGCCCGTCGCTTTGATCCAGGTTGTCGCTCTTATCGGTGCAATGTTTCTGGTTGCACTCAACGGCTTTTTCGTCGCCGCCGAATTCGGTCTGGTCAAACTGCGGCAGACCCGCGTGCAAAGCCTCGCCACCCAGCATGGCATGCGCGGACGTCTGCTCGCGAAGGTGCACGGACAGCTCGACGCGTATCTGTCGGCGTGTCAGCTCGGCATCACGCTCGCGTCGCTCGGCCTCGGCTGGATCGGCGAACCGGCGTTCGCGCAACTGCTGATGCCGCTTTTCACCGTGATCGGCGTGGAGTCCGAGAAGCTGATGCATGGCATTTCACTGTTCTTCGCGTTTTCGTGTATTTCGTTCCTGCATATCGTGGTCGGCGAACTCGCGCCGAAGTCGCTCGCGATTCGCGAGGCGGAGAAAATTTCGCTGTGGACCGCGGCGCCGCTGTACGGTTTCTATTGGGCCATGTACCCGGCCATCTGGCTGCTCAACACGAGCGCGAACGCGGTGCTGAAGGCCGCGGGGCTCGATACCGACCAAGGTCACGACTCGCATTACTCGACCGAGGAACTCAAGCTGATCCTGCGCGGCCGCCGCGCGAACGTCGCGAGCGAACTCGGTGCGTCGACCGGTGCGTACAGCCAGGACGAATGGAACACGATCGCGCACTCGCTCGACTTCTCGCGGATGACCGTATCGGACCTGATGCGGCCGTCGCATGAAATGGTGTGCCTGCGGCGCGATCTGCCGCTGCGCGACAACATGCAGGTGGTCGCGCGGCACCGCTTCAGCCGCTATCCGCTATTCGAGGATGCATCGGGCGAACGCGTGGCCGGCATGATCCACCTGAAGGACCTGTTGCTCGCGCGCCAGGCGGGCAGCACGCTCGACGACCTGTCGCGCTACGTCCGCCCCGTGCAGTACGTGAAGCCGGACATGCCGGCGCTCGATCTGTTCCGGCGCTTTCGCAAGGGCGCGCCGCATTTCGCGCTGGTCGGCCACAAGAACGCGAAACCGATCGGCTTCCTGACGCTCGACAACCTGCTCGGCGCGCTGGTCGGGCAGATCCACGATGAATTCCGCCAGGGCGACGCCGACTGGACCCGCATGGACGACGGCACGCTGATGGGCAAGGGCAGCTTGCCGGTGGTGTCGCTCGAACGTGCACTGGGTATCGACATCGATGAAGGCAAGGCCGAATCGGTGGGCGGGCTCGTGATCCAGGCGCTCAACGATCTGCCGAGCGAAGGGCAGCGCGTCGAGTTCGAAGACTTCGACGTCGTGGTCAAGAAGATGAAGGGACCGCGCATCGTGCTCGTGCGCGTGTATCCGAAGGTGTTCGACGACGAGGGCGGTTGAGGCCCGAGCCAACCCGAAGCCTCAACCCTTTTTAGCCGCGTCAGCTTCGAGGCACCCCATCCTCCACCAGCACCGCGACCGGCATCGCGGCGAGCGCGTCGCGCAGATACAGCAGCCCGTGATCGTCGACTTTCGGCGCGGCGGGGCTCAGCCAATCGAACAGCGCACGCGCCGACAGATCGGGCGGCATTTCGATGGCCGTATCCGCCCATTGCGCCGGCTCGACGAGCGGCAGACCAGCATCATCGCCAAGCAGTCGCGCGGCCAACCGGCTGGCAATCACCACGGCCCACGCATTGCCATGCCGCCGCGCGAACGCGATCACACTCGACGCATGCGCGCCGCGCACCGTGAGCGGCAGATACGTGCCCTGACTCAGCAACTCCGGCAGATGCGCGCGCAGCGCCAGCACACGCTGGATCACCGCGAGCTTTACGCGCCCATCGCGCCAGTCCGCCAGAAATTCCGACGGCGGCGTTTGCGTCTGCGGCAGCCACGCCTCGCGTTTCGCGAAATCGACGGGCCGCCGATTGTCCGGGTCGACGAGGCTGAAGTCCCACAGCTCGGTGCCTTGATAAAGATCAGGGATCCCAGGCGACGCGACGCGCAACACCGTCTGCTGCAGGCTGTTGAGCGCGCCCGCGCGACCAATGCGCTCGACGAACGCCGACAGCTCCTTCAGAAAGGCGTCGCGCCGCTGCGGCGCAAGGATACCGAACAGGAATTCGCGGCAGCCGGCCTCGTAAGCTTCGTCGGGCGCGAGCCAGCTGGTTTGCAGCTTCGCCTCGCGCAGCGCCTTCAACTGCCATTGCGCGACGCGCTCGGCCAGCTCCTTGACGCCGGCTTCGTCGTCGGCGCGCAGCGCCGGCGGCCAGCAGCCCACCAGTGTTTGATACAGCATCGCCTCGGCGGCGGGGCCGGGAGCCCATGCGTCGCTCTTGTCCTGGCTCACGCTGCTGATCGGCGTGCCGTCGAGCGCTCGACGCTGCGGCGCGTTCAACGTCGACCATGCACGCAACGTCGCGCCCCATTCGTCGGCGATCTCGCTGAGCACCGCGAGCCGCGCGCGCACGTCTTCGCCGCGCTTGTGATCGTGCGTGGCGGTCGCAAGCATCGCATGAGGAAAACGTTGCGCGCGCTCGAGATTGCCCGCATGAAACCGCTCCACCGACAGCGCGAACTCGCCCGGGTCCGAGCCGACTTCGTTGCGCGACAGCAGACGGCCGTAGCGATAGCACGCGGTGTCCTCGATCGCCTTGGCGGCGAGCGGCGCGGTCAGCTGCGAAAACAGCGTTTGCGCGCTGCGCCGGGACGAGCCCGCATGCGGCGGCGCTCCGCCGCCTTGCGCCTGCTGCTGCGACTGCGCGCCGGGGCGCGCGGGCGGGGCTTCTTCGGCGCTGCCGCCGAGCCACGCATTCACGCGCTCGAGCGCCGCATGGTCCGAGCGCGGCAGCGAAGCGCGCGCGCCCGCGAGCGCCTCCTCGAAATAGACGTTGTCGGCGGCGCTGCGCAGTCCGCCCAGCGGATACATGCGGTACACGGGGAAATGCACGACCAGTTCGGTCAGCACGCGGCGCAGCGCCGGGTACGTGAAGTCGCGCGTGCTCAGCGAATCGCGTGCGATCCGATGCAGCGCGCGCGCCGCGCGGTCCAGTTCCGCGGAGAAGTTTTCCGCGAGAATTTTGCGCCGCGCAGCGTGCGCTTCATCGGCGAAGCGCGCGCTGCGGCCGGTGAGCTCGGCCCACGTACCGGCGAGCGGGTCCGCGCCGGCCGGATCGTGCAGCAGCGCGCCGACGTCGCTCATGAAGTCGTAGCCGGTCGTGCCGTCGACGGGCCAATCGTCGCGCAACGGCTCGCCACGGCCGAGAATCTTCTCCACCAACACGTACGGCGCTGTGTCGCGCAACTCGCTGAGCCGTTGGCGCAAACGCTGGCAGTATTCGCGCGGCTCGGCGAGCCCGTCGATGTGATCGATCCGCAAGCCGTCGACGACCCCTTCGCGATAGAGGCGAAAGATCAGCGCGTGCACTGCCTCGAACACCTCGGGCCGCTCGACGCGCACGCCGGCGAGCGTCGAGATGTCGAAGAAGCGCCGCCAGTTCACTTCGTCGGAGGCGGTGCGCCACCACGCGAGCCGGAAATGCTGCCGCTCGATCAGCCGATGCAGCCGGTCGCGCGTGACCGGATCCTCAGGCGCGTAAGTCTCCAGTACGAACTCGATCGCCGACTCGCCTTCGCGCGCGACGAACTCGCGCAGCGCGTCGCGCGCCTCGGCGGCGCGTGGTTGGTCGGCGGGCTGCGTGGTGAGTCCCTGAAAGCGATTCGCGAGCGTGCTCAGATCGGCGCGGTCGGCGCCTTGCAGGATCGCCGCGTAATCGACCGGGCAGATCGGGAACACGTGCGGACCATAGCCGATTTGAAAGCGTCCGCTGTCGGCCGCGAAATGCAGCCCGATGCGGCCCGCCGCCAGTTCTTCGCCGTACGACGCGCCGAGCGTCGGCAGTAGCACCTTGCCGCGCAGCGCGGGATCGGGCGAATGCCAGTCGACGTCGAAATGTCGCGCATACGAGCTGTGGCGGCCCCATTCGAGGATGTCGAGCCACCACGCGTTGCTCGACCCGCCGACGCCCATATGATTCGGCACCATGTCGACGATGAGCCCCATGTCGTGCGCGCGCAGCTTGTCGACGAGGCGCTTCAGGCCCGCCTCGCCGCCGTATTCGGCACTGACCTGGGTGTAGTCGACGGTGTCGTAGCCGTGCATCGAGCCGGGCTCGGCCGTCGTGATCGGCGACGCGTACAGGTGGCTGATGCCGAGCGCGGCGAAGTAGTCGACGTGTCGCGCGGCGTCGTCGAACGTGAAGCCTCGATGGAACTGGAGGCGCAGTGTGGAGCGAGGAACGGTCATGGCGTGTCAGGCTCCGCGGAAGTGTTGGATGAACGCGCGGCGGCGCGGCGCGCGCCGTCGACGGCCAGCAGGCGGTCGGTGAACACGGGGTCGTCGAACATCGCGTCGACGGGCAGCGCCATGCGGCGGCGCCAGTTCGGATGTTCGTCGATCGAGCCCGGCAGGTTCGGTTGCTCGTCGAGCGCGAGCAGGTCTTCGAGCGGAAACGTGACGAGTGGCCCTGGTGTCGCGGCGACGAATGCGAGCGCTTCGTCGACCGGCGCGTTGTCGGCGTCCGGCGGCGCGACATCGGGCGCGGCCACGCCCGCTTGCTGGAACGCGCGCCACAAGTCGGCGCGCTGCTGCGCGCGCTCTTCGAGCGCCGCTTCCTCGGGATCGCGCCCGTCGGCGCGCGCCATCGTCTGGCCGATGCGGTTGCGCCACATGATGTCGCTGCCGCGCCACCAGCCGGCGACGGTCGGCAGATCGTGCGTGGTCGTCGTGCCGACCGCGTAGCGGTCCCAATCGGCCGGCGCCTTGAAGCCGTTGCCGTCGGGGGCGCCTTCGAACCACAGCACGCGAATCCCCTCGATGCCGTGCTCGTCGAGCCGCTCCCGAAACCCGGACGGCACGGTGCCGAGGTCCTCGCCGATCACGATCGCGCGATGCCGCCACGATTCGAGCGCGATCAGCCGCAGCAGGTCTTCGAGCGGATAGCGCAGATACGCGCCATTGCGCGCGCTTTCGCCTTCGGGCACGAGCCACAGACGCCGCAAGCCGAGGATGTGATCGATGCGGATGCCGCCGGCATGCGCGAACGCCGCGCGCAGCATGTCGATGAACGCGGCGAAGCCTTGTGTGCGCATCGCGCGCGGCGAAAAGGTCGTGAGTCCCCACGACTGGCCGGCCTGATTGAAGAGATCGGGCGGCGCGCCGACCGACACGCCCTGCAGCATGTCGTCGGGATAGGACCATGCATGACTGCCGGCGCTGTCGCAACCCACCGCGAGATCGGCGATCAGGCCGACCGCCATGCCGGCTTCGCGCGCGGTGTGCTGAGCGTGCAACAGCCCGCGCGATGCCAGCCACTGCAGGAACAGATGAAAGTCGACCTCGTTGCGATGCGCGGCGGCGAACACCTCGACTTCGGGGCTGCGTGGGTCGCGCAAGGCGTCGGGCCAGTTGCGCCAATGGCCGTCGCCGCCTTGCGCGAGCTGCGCGGCCTGCAGCGCTTCGAAGCGCGCGTGATCTTCGAGCGCGCGCCCCGCGCGTTCGCAGAAGCCGTGAAATTCGAGCGCGCGCGGCGAGTGCTGCGGGCGCTCGTTGGCGCTGAACTGCTCGTAGAGCGCGCGCAAAACCGTGAGCTTCAGCGGGGTCGCGTGCGGCCAATCGATCAGCGGCAGGTCTTCGTATTTGGACCACGCTTTGCCGGCCTGCGCCGATGCATCTGCGCCGAACACCGCGGCCGGATCGATATGCGTGACGTTGAGCCATAAACGCGACGACGGCGCATACGGGCTGAAGCGCTCGGGCTGCGCGCTGAACATCGCGTGGGTCGGACTGACGGCGAGCGCGTGCGCGCCGCGCTGCGCGCCGTGCCGCGCCAGCTGCGCGAGCGCCGTGTAATCGCCGATGCCGCCGTCGCCGGTGCGGCGCAAGCCATACAGTTGCGCGGCGATGCCCCACAGTGGCGGTGCGGGCGGCGCGGCTTCGCGTTCGCCTTCTCCGTCACCGCCGTGCAGCGTGCGCCACGCGTCGGCGACGGTGTAGCAGCGCGGCGGCGCGACCGCGAGCGTTATGCGCTGGTCGTTGATCACGAGCGTGTGATAGCCGGCTTCGTCGATCGGCGCGAGCAGCGCTTCCTCGCCTTTCGGCGCGGTGAAGCGGCCGTCGATGATCGAGCCGCTCTCCAGCTCGATCCGGTAATGGCTGCCCGACTTGACCGCGGCCGCGGGCAGCGCGATGCCACGCCCGATCACCGCGGTCATCAGCGGCGGCAGCCTACGGCCCGATAGTTCGGCCTCCAGAGCAGCGGCGCTGTGGCGGATATCCGTGGCGTTGCCGCACGGCAGACCCATGCGTTCGAGCAGCGTACCAAGTGTCTTTTCGGGCACATGCTGCGTATTGTGGTGCGCGTCCTGCCACTCCACCTCGAAGCCTGCGCGGGTGGCGAGCGCTGCGAGCCTGTCGTTGGGGCGTCGGGTCGTCACGCGCGCTGCTCCTCGTGCGATGCGATGCGCGCATCGTGGCGGCTCGCGAATTCGTTGATGTCGCCGGTCAGCCACGCGATGCACGCATGCGCGGGCAACACCCGCGCGTCGGCCTGTTCGCGCGCGCGCGGCGGTGTTTCGAAAATGATCTTGCCGTCGGGGATGGCGTCGAACGCGACGTTCTGCTGCGACAGATTCAGCGCAATCGACAGCGTCTCGCCATCGCCGAGTTTCCAGCGCGCGATCAGCGCGTTCGCGTCGCTGCCACCGGCATCGCGCAGCACGGTCGCGCCGCACGCCTTCGTATGTTTCAGGCGCGGCGTGATCAGCTTCGCGCGCACCGCGAGCGCGGACTTGTAGTAATGCATCCAGTCGAGCCGATCCGGCGTCGGCTTTACATCGGGCGCGGGTGGCGACGAGGCGGCGAAGGTCTGGGCATCGTTCGGATCGGGAATCTGCGCGCGGCGCTTCTCATCGCTGAACGCGGCAAAGCGCGCGAATTCACGGCGTCTCCCTTCGCGCACCGCGTCGGCGAGATCGCCGGTGTAGTCGGTGAAAAACAGGAACGGTTGCGTCGAACCATGCTCCTCGTCCATGAACAGCAGCGGAATTTGCGGCGACAGCAACAGCAACGCGGTCGCGGCGCGCAGCGCGTCATCCGAGGTCAGCTTGCGCAGACGTTCGCCGAACGCACGGTTGCCGATCTGATCGTGGTTCTGCAAAAACATCACGAACGACGTCGGCGGCAGATGCGCGCTCGCTTCGCCACGCGGCGCACCATCGCGCAGCGGCGACGGCTCGCCCTGATACGCGAAGCCTTCGGACAACACTCGCGCGAGCCGGCGAATCGGTTCGTTTGCATACGCGTGGTAATAGCCTTCGGTTTCGCCGGTCAGCAGCACGTGCAGCGTGTTGTGCGCGTCGTCGTTCCATTGTGCGTCGAAATGCGCGTCGAGCAGGCTCGCGCTGTTGTGCTCGTTTTCGAGCACCAGATGCACGTGACGGCCATGCTGCACGTGCGCGCGGATATGGTCCGACAGCTCGCGCAGCCACTCGGGATTGTCGATCGCATGCACCGCATCGAAGCGCAGTCCGTCGAAGCGGTACTCGTTGATCCAGTAGACGGCGTTGTCGGTGAAGAAGTCGCTGACTTCGCTGCGCTCGAAGTCGATCGCGGGGCCCCACGGCGTGTTCACGCCTGCGCGGAAAAACGGCTCCGCGTAAGTATGCAGATAGTTGCCGTCCGGTCCGAAGTGGTTGTAGACGACGTCGAGAAACACCATCAGGCCCACACCATGCGCGGCGTCGATCAGAGCCTTCAGTTTTTCGGGGCGGCCGTATGCAGAGTCGGGCGCGTACGGCAACACGCCGTCGTAACCCCAGTTGTGACGACCGGGAAAGTCGTTCAACGGCATCAGTTCGATTGCGGTGACGCCGAGCGCGGCGAGCTCGGGCAGGCGCTTTTGCACGCCCGCATACCCGCCCATTGCACCGACGTGCAATTCGTACAGCACCGTCTCTTCCCAGGGCCGGCCGTGCCATTCGGTGTGTTCCCAATGGTAGGCGCGCGGATCGATGACCTCGCTCGGGCCGTGCACGTCCCGCGGTTGGAACCGCGAGGCCGGATCGGGCACCGCCTGCCCGTCGTCGAGCTGGAACCGATACAGCGTGCCCGCGCCGCTCTCCACGGTGATCTCGAACCAGCCGTTGCCGGTCGGAGCCATGTCGTGCGCGCCTTGCGCGGGGCCATTTTCGACGACCACCTGCACGCTGTTGCACGACGGTGCCCAAAAACGGAACCGCGTGCGCGGTCGCGTGCCGCTCGCGCCGATCAACTGCGCGCTGAACGGCAGGCAGTGCGCGTGATGATGCGTGTGAGGATCAATCGGACTTTCAGACATGTGTTCACCATTCGGGTCTGCTAACGAGCCTGGACGGCAATGCGACGCAACCCAAGCAGGCATTGCGTCGCAACATTCTTGCCACCCCGGCTGCGGTGCGATTGGTTCACGCTCGAAGGAGGTCGCCGCAGTGCATCGTTCATTGCGAACCATCGTCCTTTGCGGTCTGCGCGCCCGGATCGGGCGGCAGCGCGGTCAACAGCCGCGGCCCGTGCTGCGCGCCAGCCACCCAGCCGGCTTGCCAATCCGCTTCACCGGTCGGTTGCGCGGCGAGTATCACGAGGCCGTGCGCGGCAACCTCGAGTTCGGCCGTCGCGAGCCGCTGCGGCGCGCGTTCCGGATCGGCCGTGTCTAACAGCACATGCCATTCCAGGTGCGGCGCGGGAGGCGCGAACTGCAGCGGTTCCTCGTGAGCGTTGAGCATCAGTAACAATACTTCGGTTTCGCCATTCAGGCCCGGACCCGCGCGACGCAACGTGAACGCGCGTCCCTCCGGGTCCTGCCACGCTTCGATAGTCAGCGGATCGCCGTGTTCGTCGAACCAGCCGACGTCGAACAGACCGGGCAGCACTTCGCGGTCGCCGAACAGAAAGCGCGTTTCACGTAGCAGCGGATGGCGCTTGCGCAACCCGATCACGCGCGCGACGAACTCGGTCATGCGCTGACCTTCCGGCGAATCCGCGAGGTCCCAGTCGATCCAGGATAGGTCGTTATCCTGACAGTACGCATTGTTGTTGCCGCGCTGCGTGCGCAGCGCTTCGTCGCCGGCGAGCAGCATCGGCGTGCCGAGCGCGATCATCAGTGTCGCGATCAGCGAGCGCGACACGCGACGGCGGGTCGCGAGGATCGCGGGGTCGTCGGTCGCTCCTTCGAGACCCCAATTGCGGCTGCAATTCTCGTTGTGGCCGTCGTTGTTGTCTTCCAGGTTGGCTTCGTTGTGCTTCTGCTCGTACGCGGTGACATCGGACAAGGTGAAGCCGTCATGCGACGTGACGAAGTTGATCGACGCCCACGGCTTGCGATGCCGCCGGTTGAACAGATCGGCCGAACCGGTCAGGCGCGCGGCGAGGTCGGGCCGCAGGCCGGCATCGCCACGCCAGAAACGTCGCACCGTGTCACGGAAACGGTCGTTCCATTCGCTGAATCCCGGCGGATGATTGCCGAGCTGATAGCCGCCAGGGCCGATATCCCATGGCTCGGAAATCAGCTTGCGTTGCGATAGCACCGGGTCCTGGCGCAACGCGTCGAACAGGCCCGAGCCCGGATCGAAGCCGTGGCTTTCGCGCCCGAGCGTCACGCCGAGATCGAAACGGAAGCCGTCGATATTGAACGCGGTCGACCAGTAGCGCAGTGAATCCATCACCATCTGCAGCACGCGCGGATGCGGCAGATTGACCGTGTTGCCACAGCCCGTGTCGTTGATATGGTGACGCTCGTCGCCGGGAATCAGCCGGTAATAGCTGGCATTGTCGAGGCCGCGCCATGAAATGGTCGGGCCCATCTCATTGCTTTCGCAAGTGTGGTTGTAGACCACGTCGAGAATCACCTCGATGCCGGCCGCGTGCAGCTGGCGCACGGCGATGCGCATTTCGTCGAGCCGGTGCGTGCTCAGATAGGTCGGCTCCGGCGCGAAGAACGCTGCCGTGTTGTAGCCCCAGTAATTGCGCAGGCCGCGCTCCACGAGGAAGCGGTCGTTCAGAAACGCGTGCACGGGCAGCAGCTCGACTGTGGTCACGCCGAGCTTCAGCAGATGCTCGATGAACTCCGGCGACGCGAGCGCCGCGAACGTGCCGCGTTCATGCTGGCGCAGATCAGAGCGCAGCATCGACGCGCCGCGCAAGTGCGTTTCGTAGATCACGGTCTCGCCCCACGGCACGTCGGGCCGCCTGTCGTGCGACGAGTCGAACGCCTCGTCGATGACGACGCACTTGGGCATCGCGGGCGCGGAATCGCGCCGATCGATCGAAAGGTCCGCGCGATTCGAATGCACGCGATAGCCGAACAGCGCGTCGGACCAGCGAAACTGCCCGACGAGCTTGCGCGCATACGGGTCGAGCAGCAGTTTGTGCGGATTGAAACGATGTCCGAAATGCGGCTGATACGGCCCATGCGCGCGAAAGCCGTACGCGGTGCCCGGATGCGCGTTCGGCAGATAGCCGTGCCAGATCTCGTCGGTGCATTCGGGCATGGTGAAGCGGCGAATCTCCTTGCGGCCGGTTGAGTCGAACAGGCATAGCTCGATTTTCTGCGCATTGGCCGAGAACACCGCGAAGTTGACGCCCAGTCCATCCCAGTTCGCGCCGAGCGGATACGGCGAGCCGGGCAGCAACCGGTCGGGCAACGCATGCGACATGATTTCCCTTTCCTGTTCTGATTGTCGAGCTGGAGCTCGGGTCTGCCTGGGTCCTCATGCAACGGGCGCGCGGCGGCTGCCTGTGCGCCGCGCGCCCGGGTTACGGCACGTTTCCTCAGTCCGCGCGCAATACGATCGTCGCGAGCGGGGGCAAGGTCAGCGCGGCGGAATATGGCCTGCCGTGGCTCGATACATGGTCGGAATGAATCAGCCCGCCGTTGCCCATGTTCGAGCCGCCATACACGCCTGCATCGGTATTCAGCACTTCCACCCAGCGTCCGCCGCGCGGCATGCCGAGCCGATAGCCGAGCCGCGGCACCGGCGTCATGTTGCACGCCACGACGAACTCCTGGCCCGCGCCGTCGGTGCGCCGATAGGCGAACACGCTGTTGCCGCTGTCGTCGCCGATCAACCATTCGAAGCCGCCCGGTTCGCTGTCGAGCAGATGCAGCGCGGGCTCGTTGCGATACAGATGGTTCAGGTCGCGCACCAGTAATTGCACGCCGTGGTGGTTCGAATCGTCGAGAAGATGCCAATGCGGCGAGCCGTCATGGTCGAACTCCGCCATCTGGCCGAATTCGCCGCCCATGAACAGCAGCTTCTTGCCCGGGTGCGTCCACATGAATCCGAAGTACGCGCGCAGATTAGCGAAACGCTGCCAGCGGTCGCCGGGCATCTTGCCGAGTAGCGAGCCTTTGCCGTGCACCACCTCATCGTGCGAAAGCGGCAGCACGAAGCGCTCGGAATATGCGTACACCATGCCGAACGTCATGTTGTGGTGGTGAAACTGGCGATACACCGGGTCTTCGTGCATGTAGTGCAGCGTGTCGTGCATCCAGCCCATGTTCCACTTGAAGTCGAAGCCGAGGCCGCCGTCCGCGAGGCGCGCGGTCACGCCCGGCCATGCGGTCGATTCCTCGGCGACCGTGATCGCGCCGGGGGCGCCCGGCACATAGCGGACTTCGTGATTCAAGCGCTTCAGGAACGCGATCGATTCGAGATTCTCGCGGCCGCCATAGATGTTCGGCACCCACTCGCCGGCCGCGCGGGAGTAGTCGCGATACAGCATCGACGCGACCGCATCGACTCGCAGGCCGTCGACGTGATAGCGCTTCAACCACGCGAGCCCCGACGCGATCAGGAACGCGCTGACCTCGTTACGGCCGAGGTTGTAGATCATCGTGTTCCAGTCCTGGTGATAGCCTTCGCGCGGATCGGCATGCTCGTAGAGCGGCGTGCCGTCGAAATCGATCAGGCCATGCGCGTCGTTCGGGAAATGCGCGGGTACCCAGTCGAGAATCACGCCGAGCCCTGCTTCGTGCGCGCGATCGACGAAACGCGCGAACTGCTCGGGCTTGCCGAAGCGCGCGGACGGCGCGAACTGCCCGAGCGGCTGATAGCCCCACGAACCGCCGAACGGATGCTCGGCGATCGGCAGAAATTCGATGTGCGTGAAGCCCATGCTCTTCACGTAGGGAATCAGCCGCTCGGCGAGCTCTTCCCAGACGAGACCACGCTGGCCTTCCTCGGCGATGCGCAGCCACGACTCCGCGTGCACTTCGTAGATCGTGACCGGCGTGCGCGCGGTCTGCTTGTCGGCGCGCGACTGGATCCACTCGTGATCGGTCCACGGAAACTGCTCGATCTCGTCGACGTGTGCGACGATCGATGCGGTGCCCGGCGGCTTTTCCGTCTGCATCGCGCACGGGTCGGCTTTCAGCGGCAGCGGATGGCCGTCGCGCGACAGCAGCTCGTACTTGTAGCACGTGCCGGCGCCGACGCGCGGCACGAACAGCTCCCACACGCCCGCCTGGTGACGCAGCCGCATCGGATGGCGGCGGCCGTCCCACGCATTGAAGTCGCCGACCACCGACACGCGCCGCGCATTCGGCGCCCACACCGCAAAGCGCACGCCCGGCACACCGTCGATGTCGAGCGGCCGCGCGCCCAGACATTCGAGCACCGCATACGGATCGCCGTGCGCGAGACGTTCGAGCGGCTCGTCGCCGAGCACCGGACTGAATGAATAGGTATCCTCCACTTCCTGCACCACACCATGCCAGTCGATGCGCAAGCGATACGGCATCGCCGACGTGATGCGGCCCGCGAACAGGCCAGGGCGCAGCTGTTCGAGTTCGCCGAGCGTCGCGCCATCAGCGCGCGAAATCACGGTGACGTGCGCGGCGTTCGGCAGCAGCGCGCGCACGATCGGCCCCGCGTCCGTCTGATGCAGCCCGAGCTGCGAAAACGGATCGGGGTGACGCGCTTCGACGAGCGCGTCGATATCGACGGGTTGAAGGCCTGCGGCCGGATCATGCTCACTCATAGTCGCCCTCGGCCGGGTTAGGCGGTGTGGCGGCGCCAGGCGCCTGGGTTGATGGATCGTGGTGCGGCGGCCTGCCGGTGTCGCCGAGCAGCCGGCTCACGAGCGCCGCGAGGCCGCGCACCGGCAAGCCGAGCCACGCCGGTCGGTTGGCCGCTTCGTAGCGGATTTCGTAGGCGGCCTTCTCGATCAGGAACAGATCGAGCAGCGCCTCCTCGGATTCGGGCGCGACGAGCGGCGTCGGCGACTGCGCGGCGGCCGCGCGATATTCCGCGAGGAACGCGCCCGTCGCGTGCGCGCGGAAGCGCTCGAACAGCGCGCGCTTGCGATCGGCGGTCTGTTGCGGCGCGCTTTCGGTGGTCGATTGCGCGGCCGCGCTCGCATACGAGAGCGAGCGCATCAGACCGGCCACGTCACGCAATGGGCTCGATTTCTGGCGACGCTCGTCGAGCGAACGCGCTGGCTCGCCCTCGAAGTCGATCAGGTACGCGTCGCCGTGCGCGACCAGCACCTGGCCGAGGTGGAAGTCGCCGTGGATGCGGATGCGCAACGCGCCCGCGTTCCCCGGCACGAGATTGTCGACGGCCTCGACGAGCGCGGCGCGGCGATCGATCAGACTTTGCGCGAGCCCCTTCGTGTCCGCGTCGCTCATGTCCGCGATGCGCGGCGCGAGCAGATCGAGCGCGGCCGCGAGCATCGTCTGCGTCGCGTCGACCCACGCCTTCACCTGGTCGGCGTTGGCCGGTTCCGGCGCGAACGCGGGGTCGTCGCTCGGCGTGGCGAGCGCGACGTGCAACTCACCGAGCCGGCGACCGATGATGCCCGCGAGTTCGCCGTAACCGTCCAGCAGAATCGACTCGTTCGTGCGATCGGGCACGGTCTGCGTTTCGGTGTCGATCGCGATCGCGAGTTCGTCGACCGAGCGGCGCAGATAGTCGAGCGACCAGTTCCACGCATCGCCCTGATTGTCGATAAAGCCCTGCAGGATCGCGAGCGTATGCGGCACGCCCTCGGGATCGACGCGCACCACTTCGCCATACAGCGGCGCGGTGTTCGCATAGCCGAGCTGCGTCAGATAGCGGCTGATTTCCGCTTCCGGATGGATGCCGCTGACGAGTCGTCGCACCAGCTTCAGCACTGCGGCATCGGCGACGATCAGCGAGCTGTTGCTCTGTTCGGCCGCGAGCCAGCGAATCTCGGGCCGCTCGCCGAGATCGTCGAGTTCGGCGAAGCGCTCGGTCGGCAGGAACTTGATCTCGCTCTTCTGCACGGTCGGCACGACCGCGCGCTCGCGCAGCTTGCGCAGCACGTTGTGCGCGAAGATCGGCAGCGCGAACGCGTCGGTCAGATGGCCGACGTTGCGGCCGCGCCGCACGCGCGCAAGCGCCAATTGCATGAACAGCGGCGTGGTGGTTTCGCCGCCCCACGTGATCGCGATCGGCACCACGTAGCGTTCGGTGTGGTTGCCGACGTCCGCTTCGATTTCGGTGAACGCGAAGCCGCCGTTCGGGATCGTGGTCAGCGCGGCGAGCCGCACCGCGTGCATCTTCTGATCTTTCGACGCGAACCAGCGGCGCCGGCTCAGCCACGACGGCAGCACCTCTGATTCCAGCAGCCGCACGTTTTCGGGTGTCGGCCCGGATTGTCCTTCGCGGATCACGATCGTGACGAACTCCGGCAGCGGCTCGGAATGCGCCTGCGCCCATGTCGGACGCCCGCCGCCTTCGCACAGCATGAACCACAGGAAGCCGTATGGCGGGAACGTCAGCAGATAGGTCAACTGGCCGATCGCGGGGAACACCGAATCGGCGGTCATCTCGATCGGCACGAAGCCGTTGAATTCTGACAGTTCGAGCTCGACCGCTTGCGGCGCGCGCGACAGATTCGCGACGCACAGAATCGGCGCCTCGCCGGGCATCTCGCGCAGATACGCGAGAATCTTGCGGTTTTCCGGCTTCAGAAAGCGGATCGTGCCCCGCCCGAAGGTCTGCTTCGCGCGCCGCGTCGCAAGCATGCGGCGGGTCCAGTTCAGCAGCGAATGCGGGTCGCGGCTCTGCGCTTCGACGTTGACCGCGTCGAAGCCGTATAGCGTACCCATCACGGGCGGCAGCACCAGTTGCTCAGGGTCGGCGCGCGAGAAGCCGCCGTTGCGATCCGACGACCACTGCATCGGGGTGCGCACGCCGTCGCGGTCGCCGAGGTGGATGTTGTCGCCCATGCCGAGTTCGTCGCCGTAGTAGATGACCGGCGTGCCGGGCATCGACAGCAGCAGCGAGTTGATCAGCTCGATGCGGCGGCGGTCGCGCTCCATCAGCGGCGCGAGACGGCGGCGAATGCCGAGATTCAAACGTGCTCGGCGATCGCTCGCATAGGTGTTCCACAAATAGTCACGCTCGGAATCGGTGACCATTTCGAGCGTCAGCTCGTCGTGATTGCGCAGGAAGATCGCCCACTGGTTCGATTCGGGGAGTTCCGGTGTCTGCTTCATGATGTCGGTGATCGGGAAGCGGTCTTCGCTCGCGATCGACATGTAGATGCGCGGCATCAGCGGGAAGTGGAACGCCATATGGCATTCGTCTTCGTTGCCGAAATACTCCTTCACGTCCTCGGGCCACTGGTTGGCCTCGGCAAGCAGCATCCGGTTCGGGTACTCGGCGTCGATGGTCGCGCGAATCCGCTTCAGGACCTCGTGCGTCTCAGGCAGGTTCTCGTTGTTGGTGCCTTCACGTTCGACGAGGTATGGCACCGCATCGAGCCGCAGCCCGTCGATGCCCATGTCGAGCCAGAAACGCATCACCTGCAGCACCTCTCTCATTACCGCCGGATTGTCGAAGTTCAGATCGGGCTGGTGCGAGTAGAAGCGGTGCCAGTAGTACGCGCCCGCAACCGGATCGTGCGTCCAGTTCGACGGCTCCGAGTCGATGAAGATGATGCGCGTCTCCGGGTACTTCTGATCGGTATCGGACCACACATAGTAGTTGCGATAGTTCGAGCCGGGCTTCGCGCGGCGCGCGCGCTGGAACCACGGATGCTGATCCGACGTGTGGTTGATGACGAGCTCGGTGATCACGCGGATGCCGCGCGCGTGCGCTTCCTGGATGAAGCGCCGCACGTCCGCGAGCTGACCATAGTCGGGATGTACATTGCGGTAGTCGGCGATGTCGTAGCCGTCGTCGCGGCGTGGCGACGGATAGAACGGCAGCAGCCAGATCGCGTTGACGCCGAGCTCGGCGATGTAGTCGAGCTTGGCCATCAGACCGGGGAAATCGCCGACGCCGTCGTTGTTCCCATCGAAGAACGACTTGATGTGCACCTGATAGATGATCGCGTCCTTGTACCACAGCGGATCGTCGCTGAGGGCCGCGGGTTTACCGCGCCGGCGCGTGCGTACCTTCGCCGCGGTGCCGACGGCCACGGCCGTTTGCGCCTCGTGCGCGGTTTGGGCTGGATCGTCGCGCTTCATGTTCCACCTTCCATCCAGGTTGGGTTGACAGCGTCTGCTTGAGGAGCGCTGTCGGGATCGTGGTCGCTGTCCTCGGGGCGATCGGCGGGCAGGCCGCCAAGCGGCGCGATGCGCCAGATCGAGAAGGGTTGGCCCGAGCCGAGCCGCACGTGTTGCCAGCGTCCGTGCCATTCGAAGCGTGCACCGGTCATCTGGTCGATCACTTCGAGCGTGGCGTGATCGTGTAGATGCCAGCGCTGGAACGTGTCCCATGACAACTCGATGTCCGCGCCCTGCTCGTTGAACGGATCGAGATTGATCGCGACGACGATCACGTTGTCGCGCGATTCGGTCGCTTTCTCGAAGCACAGGATGTGGTCGTTGTGCGCGGCGAGGAACGTGAGACCGAGATGCGTTTGCAGCGCCGGATTCGCGCGACGGATGCGGTTCAGTGCGGTGATCTCGCCGACGATATTGCCGGGCCGGTGCCAGTCCCACGCCCGCAACTGATACTTTTCGGAGTCCAGATACTCTTCGCTGTTCGGCAGCGCGGTGGCCTCGCACAGTTCGAAGCCGCTATACACGCCCCACAGGCCGGCCAGTGTCGCGGCCAGCGCCGCCCGGATCAGAAAGCCCGTGCGCCCCTGCGATTGCAGATGGCGCGGGTTGATGTCCGGCGTATTGACGAAGAAGTTCGGCCGATAGAAATCGCGCGCGCCGGTCTGCGTGAGTTCGCCCATGTACTCGGTGAAATCGCGCTTCGACTCGCGCCACGTGAAGTACGTGTACGACTGCGAGAAGCCGATTTTGCCGAGCCGGTTCATCATGCGCGGCCGCGTGAACGCTTCGGCGAGGAAGATCGCGTCGGGATGGCGCGCGCGCACGTCGGCGATCATCCATTCCCAGAACGGCAGCGGCTTGGTGTGCGGATTGTCGACGCGGAAGATGCGCACGCCCGCGTCGACCCAGAACAGGATCACGTCGCGCAACGCGAGCCACAGGCCGGGCTTGGCGTCGTGCGCGTAGAAGTCCGGGTTGACGATGTCCTGATACTTCTTCGGCGGATTTTCGGCGTAGCGCAGCGTGCCGTCGGGGCGCCACGCGAACCACGTCGGATGCTCCTTCAGCCACGGGTGATCGGGCGAGCACTGGATCGCGAAGTCGAGCGCGATCTCGAGGCCATGCGCATGCGCGGCGGCGAGCATCGCCTTGAAATCTTCGAGCGTGCCGAGCTGCGGATGGACGGCGGTGTGACCGCCCTCGGCGCCGCCAATCGCATAGGGACTGCCCACATCGCCCGGCTGCGTGGTCAGCGTGTTGTTGCGGCCCTTGCGGTTCGCGAGGCCGATCGGGTGGATCGGCGGGAAGTACAGCACGTCGAAGCCCATGTCGCGGATGCGCGGCAGCTTCGCGGTCACGTCCGCGAACGTGCCGTGGCGCGACTCGTCGTCGCTCATCGAGCGCGGGAAGATCTCGTACCAGCTCGCGAAATAGGCGGCCGTGCGTTCCGCGTCGATCTTGTAGATCACGGAGTCGCGGCTCAGAAACGGGCGATGGCGCGCGGCGGTCATTGCCTTCGCTGTGGCGGGCGCGAGAATCACTGCGAGCTTCTGTTCGGCGTCGGCCTTCTGGAAGTCGAGCACGATGTGTTCGAGCGGCTCCTTGTCGGCGCCTTCGGTCGTCTCGACTTCGGCGAGCACGAGTGCGAACAGATGCGCGGCTTCGTCGAGTTCTATCTCGACGGTCTGGTTTGCCTTCAGCTTCTTCTGGATGTGCTCGACGAGTGACGCGAAGTCGTCGCGCCACGCGATCACGGTGAACTCGTAGCGGCCGATCCGCTCGAGCGGAATGCGCGCGCTCCACAAGTCGAGCCCGGCCGGCGGCGCGGGCGACATCAATTCTTCGTGCCACGCGGTTTCGTCGGCCGCGCGCCACAGCACGGCAGCCGCGATCTTGTCGTGACCTTCGGCGAAGATCGCCGCGCGAATTTCCGCGCGCTCGCCGACGCTGCGCTTGGCCGCGAAGCGACCGTTCTCCACCGACGGCGACACGCTCTCGATCGCGACGCGCGGCGCTTCGATCGCGTCGAGCACTGTCTTGCGGCCGCTGCGCTTGCTGTTCGCCTTGTCGATGGGCGGCGCGAGGCAGATCGGCTGCTCCGCGAACGCGCGCAGCAGCCGCACCGCACCGGGCGCGAGCGCGAACGGCACGAGTGCCGCGGGTTCAGTTCGGCCGCGCGCATCGAGCGGCGCGAAGCGCGTAAAGCTGCCCGGCACGCCCGCGAGGAAGCGCGCGGGATCGACACGCACTGGCGCGCCGAGTTCGGGATTCACGACGATCAGGACTGCTTCGCTGGCGTCGCGCAGATCGGCTGCGTCGCCGCGCAGAAGAACCGCGGCCGATGCGCCGGGGCCGCTCAATGGGCGCAATTCACCGTTCGCGTGCAGCGTCGGCGTGTTGCGCGCGAAGTCGTTGGCCTGGGTGACGGCGGCGCTCAGATCGAAGCGGCGCGACTGCGCGGCGCGGGCGAACTGCGCGGAGTCGCCGCGCGTTTGCGACATCGGTTCGGCGATGCCGTATTCGAAGCCCATCGGCATCATCCAGCCGCTGCCCAATGCAACCGACGTGAACAGCGCGCGTCGATACGCCCGCTCGACGATCGCCGCATCATGCACGTCGCTCAGCTCGGCGGCGAGGCGGGTACCGTACGGCGCTTCGGGAAAGGCGATCGGCGCACCAACGCGCGCGAGCGCCGCATGCTCCTCGGCCATCCAGCTCGAACGGAAATCCCACCAGCGCACCGACGAAAACGCGCTGTCGAAGCCGGCTGCTTCGAGACCGGGCAGATTGCCGCGCGACAGGCCCGGCGTTGCCGCGAGAAAGCGCACGTGCGGATGCTTCGCGCGCACTTCATCGCCGAGGTGCCGCCATACGGCAGCCGGCACGCGATGCGGCGAATCGAAACGGAAGCCGCCGACACCCGCCTCGGCGAGCGCGAGCAGTTGCTGGGTCCACCAGACGCTCAGCGAGGCACTCGTCGCGGGATCGTCGAAATTCGCGTAGGCAACGTTGTCTTCGCGATGCACGTGGCGCGGATCGAGCCGTGCGAGCTCGGACTCACGCGCGTGAAACCAGTCCGAATGCTCGCTGTACAGCACGCCGTCGGCGGCCATGCGGTCGATCACGAGATCGACCAGCAGCGTCAGGTTGTTGCGGCGCGCGGCATCGGCGAGCATGCGCACGGCGTCGTGCACCGAATGCTGCGCCTCGAACACCGGATGCAGCCGAGCGTGATTGCCGACCACCTGGCCATGGCCGGCCTGGCCGGGCTCGAACAGCCCGCCGATCAACGCATGATCGAAGCCGAGCCCGGCCGCGTGAGCGAACTGCGCGGGCCAGGCATCGAGGGGCCCGACGAGAAGAGAATGAAAAAAGTAAATCCGCGGCGCGTACCCGTTTGGAGATTCCATCGGTCGTTTCCAGAGTTGTCCTGCTGCGGTGTGGATGCACTTGGCATGCGATCACAGCGCTCATTGGGCTTCCCGAGCCGGATACCGCGCGATGCGTCAGCGGGGGCACGTACTGGTCAATGTAGTGCAAAGATCGTCGCGCTGCTGGCCAGTCGCGGGTGCTTTGACGCCAGACGCCGGTCTCGCGGGACTGGTCGCCACTCGTCGCAGAGACGAGCAAACCGTGTGCCAACGCGGCGGGCAGCCGGTCACCGCGCTAGCGCGGAAACGGGGAGGTTACGGTGAGAGGGCGAGTGCCGAAGGTGCGCGCGCGCACGGAGCGCGCGTAATAATGCGGGCATTGTTACGCATGCCGCGGGTGGCCGGCATGTAAAACGGGATGGCGTGGGGCCGGTTTTACACGAGCGGCCCCGCGTTGCACGGAATGCGGTTCAAGCGGACGCGTGAAGCCGCGGCGCCGCTCACGTGGCAGCCATGTGGCACGCGCGTGGCATTCGCGTGAAATTCATCCGAACGCCGCGCAACGGCCGTGTTACGAACCCAGCAGCCCCGCAGCGATGTTCACGCACAGGCCGAGCACTGCGACGTTGAAGTAGAACGACAGGACCGATTGGGCGAGCGTCGCGCGGCGAATTTCGCGTGAGCGCAACACGACATCGGAAGTCTGCGACGCGACCGCGATCGTGAACGAGTAGTACAGGAAGTCCCAGTAGTTCGGCAGCAAATGGTGATCGGGAAACTTCAACGCTGTCTCTTGCGCGTCCGCGTCGTAGTAGAGGCGCGCGTAGTGCAGCGTGAAGATCGTCGGAATCAGAAACCATGCGCCGATCAGCGTCAGACCGGTCAGCAGGTAGTGCCAGACGGTCGTTGCGCCGCCCGCGCCCTTGGCCGACGCGAGTTCGAGCACGATCGCGGCGACGCTCGCGATCGTCGCGACGCAGATGACGACCAGCACGACGCCCGCGTTTTCGTCGTCGCGCATCGCGTATTCGCGCACGCGGTGCTCGTCGGCAAGAGCCATATGCACCCAGATCATCAGCAGGTAGCTCCAGATGGCCGCGTCCCAGCCGATCAGTGTGCGGGCGATCGGACTCGTATGACCGGGCACGAGGAACGCGACGACGATCCCGATCACGAGGCCGATCACCGTGCGGGGCCGATTGCGAAGAAGCTGCGGATAGTAGTTGATGGACATGGACTCGATGAACGACGAAGTGTAGGGCAGTCGGTGTCGCGGATTCTACGCGTGCAACGCGGACCGATTGTCGAATAGTGGGTCACAGGCTATAGTCTTTCGCAGCGGCCTTGCGCGCCGCTTTCAGTCGAAAGCCGATTGGTAGAAAACACCACACATGCGGCGCGCGTGAATCACGCGCACGGATACGAGACCGCTGAAGCGGCGTAAGACCAGGTTTGGGGAAGTGCAAACGAAGCGGCACGCGAACGGCATCATGCCCCTCGCCGGGCTGCTCGTCGAGAACGACTCATCATCTGGAGCCCCCATGACAGATGTTCCTGAGGATAACGATGCGCATCCCCACGTGACGCATCGGCAAGGAGCGAAGTCTTATCGCAATGCCACACGGTTCACCAGCTTGCCACCGTCGTTTTCCGCTTCGCGCAGGGCCTGGGTGCTCGGCTCGTGCGCGACGGCCGCGGCGCTCGCGTTCGCCGGCGCGAGCCGTTCGCCGTCGTGGATCGTGCCCGCCTTCGCCGATACGCGGCCAGCCGGGGGCGGACTCGATGCCTTCCTCGCGCTTTCGCAACACCTCACCGGTCGTAGCAGTTTCGATACCGTGCTTGGCCAACGTGCCTACGATGCGCTGTCGCGTGCCGATAACCTGTTCGCGCAGAACGTCGCGGCGCTGAACACGTGGCTGCAAGGCCACGGCGGCGTGCCGTCCGATACGGTCAAGCAGGCGCTGCAGACCGACCAGCCCGCGCTCGCGAAAACGGTCGGCGCGATCATGCGCGCGTGGTATCTGGGTCTCGTCGGCGACATGCCGCACGTCCAGGTGATCGCGTATGAAAAGGCGCTGATGTTCGAGCCCGTCCAAGACGTGCTCACGATTCCCTCCTATTGCCGCGACGTGCCGTTCTACTGGACGCAGAAGCCGACGCCCGCGTGAGTCGCGCGAGCCCGCGAGCGGGCCGCGCCAGCGGCGCAACCAGCACGCCGGAGCTGCAAACGTCGCACGAACAGAGCCCGCAACAGGCAGGGCATCGAAGAGAGAAACGATGGCAAACACACAATCCGCCGATATCGTCGTGGTCGGCTCCGGCGTCGCCGGCAGTCTGGTTGCGCATCAGATGGCGCTGGCGGGCGCGTCGGTGATCCTGCTCGAAGCGGGGCCGCGCATTCCGCGCTGGCAGATCGTCGAGAACTTTCGCAACTCGCCGGCCAAGTCAGACTTCGCGACGCCGTATCCGTCGACGCTTTACGCGCCGCATCCCGAGTATGCGCCCGCGAACAACTACCTAATCCAGAAGGGCGATTATCCGTACAACTCACAATACGTGCGGCTCGTCGGCGGTACGACCTGGCACTGGGCGGCCGCCGCGTGGCGGCTGCTGCCGTCGGACTTCCAGTTGCGCAAGCTATATGGTGTCGGGCGCGACTGGCCGTATCCGTACGAAACGCTCGAGCCGTGGTACGTAGCCGCCGAAGTGCAGCTCGGCGTGTCCGGTCCGGATAGTTCGTTCGATCTCGGTTCGCCGCGCTCGAAGCCCTATCCGATGCAGCAGTTGCCGCTGTCGTACATGGATCAGCGTTTCAGCGACGTGCTCAACGCGCAGGGCTTCAAGGTCGTGCCCGAACCGGTCGCGCGCAACAGCCGTCCGTACGATGCGCGGCCCACCTGCTGCGGCAACAACAACTGCATGCCGATCTGCCCGATCGCGGCGATGTACAACGGTGTGATCCACGCGGAGAAGGCCGAGCAGGCCGGCGCGAAACTGATTCCCGAAGCGGTCGTGTATCGCATCGAAGCGGACGACAAAGGGCTCATCACCGCGGTCCACTACAAGGACCCGAACGGCAATAGCACACGCGTCACCGGCAAGCTGTTCGTGCTCGCGGCGAACGGCATCGAAACGCCGAAACTGATGTTGATGTCAACCTCCGACAAATTTCCGCACGGCGTCGGCAACAGCTCCGATCAGGTGGGCCGCAACCTGATGGACCATCCCGGCACCGGCGTCACGTTTCTCGCCAACGAACCGCTGTGGCCCGGCCGCGGGCCGATGGAGATGACCTCGATCGTCAACTTCCGCGACGGCGCGTTCCGCTCCGAATACGCGTCGAAGAAGCTGCATTTGTCGAACGGCGTGCCGACGATGGGCGTCACCGCCGACCTGCTGGAAAAAGGCCTGACCGGCGCCGAACTCGACCGGCAGATTCGCGACCGCGCGGCGCGCACGCTGAACATCAACAGCTTTCACGAACATCTGCCGGAGCCGCAGAACCGCATCGTGCCGTCGGCAGATCACAAGGACGCGCTCGGGATTCCTCAGCCCGAGATCTACTACTCGATCAACGACTACGTGAAGAAGAGCGCCGCCAATACGCACGAACTGTATGCGCAGATCGCGACGCTATTCGGCGGCACCGAGGTCTCGTTCGACGACAGCTTCGCGCCCAACAATCACATCATGGGTACGACGATCATGGGCAGCGATGCGGCGAGTTCGGTCGTCGACGCGGACTGCCGCACGCACGATCATTCGAACCTGTTCATCGCGAGCAGCGGCGTGATGCCCACCGCCGCGTCGGTGAACTGCACGCTGACGATCGCTGCACTGTCGCTGAAACTGGGCGACAAGCTGAAGCGCGAAATCTGAGCGCCGACCGGAGAGCCACAATGACGAAGAACACCTGTCGCGCGCAGCCGGACCCTGTGCTGATGCACGTCAACCAGCGCCGCCGCTTCGGCGGCGCGGCGCTCGCGGCCGCGTTTTCGCTGTTTGCGCTGTCGATAGCGTGGCACGAGTCGCACGGCCCGGACGCAAACTCGACCGACGAAATGCCGATTACCCATGCGCGCGCCGACGACGCGGCGCAGGCTTCGGTCGGCGGCCCGGCCATGCTCGCCGGCAAGGCCGCGAATGGCGAACTCGTGAAGCGCGGCCAATACCTGACCCGTGCCGCCGATTGCGCGGCCTGCCATACGGCGGACAAGTCGCGCCCCTTCGCGGGCGGCCTGCCGATCAGCACACCGTTCGGCACGATCGTGACGCCGAACATCACGCCCGATCCCGACACCGGCATCGGCCAATGGAGCGACGCCGATTTCATGCGCGCGATGCACGAAGGCATCGGCAAAGGCGGCGAGCGGCTCTATCCGGCGTTCCCGTACACCGCCTACACACGCGTGACCGAACAGGACGTGCTGGCGATTCGCGCGTATCTGAACACGCTCGCGCCGATTCACTACACGCCGCCCTCGAACAGCCTCAAGTTCCCGTTCAATCAGCGCTGGCTAATGGTGTTCTGGAACATGTTCAACTTCACCGAGGGGCGCTTCGTGCCGGACCCGAAACAGAGCCCCGAATGGAACCGGGGCGCGTATCTGGTCGAAGGGCTCGCGCATTGCGAGGAATGCCATACACCGCGCAATTTCATGCAGGGGCTGAAGTCGAGCGCGCGTTTCTCCGGTGCGGTGCAGGCCGGCTGGCATGCGTTCAATATCACGCCGGACAAGCTGAGCGGCGTGGGCGACTGGCGCGACGACGAACTCACGTCGTATCTGTCGACCGGCGCGGCGCCGAGCCGCGCAAACGCGGCCGGCCCGATGGGCGAAGTGGTCGCGAACAGCACGCAGTATCTGACGCCGGTGGATTTGCGCTCGATCGTCGTGTTCTTGCGCTCGGTGCCGGCCGTGAGCGGCGGCGACGCGCGTCCACGTCATCAATGGGGCAAGCCGGCCAGCGACGTCACCGCCATGCGCGGCACCGCGATCACCGGCGTGAACGGCGCGCAACTGTTCGTCGCCAATTGCGCGACCTGTCATAGCTGGACCGGGGAGGGCGTGGGCGCGAGCGCGCCGGGCGCGTATCCGTCGCTGATCCACAATTCGACGGTCGGCGCGAACGACGCGAACAATCTCGCGTTGGTCATTCTGCACGGCGTGAATCGCACGACCGCGCACGCGGACGTGCTGATGCCCGCGTTCGGCGGCCATCTCGACGACGAGCAGATCGCGGCGATCGCCAACTACGTGACGAAACAGTTCGGCAATCCGCAGGCGACGATCGCGGCCGACCAGGTGGCGAAGCTGCGCACGCTGCAATAGCGCGCGGGAGGACTCGGGCGCGCGCCAGGAGTGACCCGCGCAAACGTGCGTTTCCGGTAACGCATACCGCAAATGTGCCGTTTCAGCGTCATTTCTGCGTCGTTCGATGTCTTTCTTGCTCGATGAAGCGTGCGGATACGATAGGCACCCCGCATACGCGCGCGCGTCGGCCGCATTATCATGGTGGGATGAATTCCTCCCCCGCCAACTTCGTTCAGCATCACGACGCCAACGAGGCCGGCCGCGATTTCGTGGTCGGCGATCTGCACGGCTGCGTCGACGCTTTGCGCTACCTGCTGCGTCAGATCGCGTTCGATCCGACGTGCGACCGGCTGTTTTCGGTCGGCGATCTGGTCGATCGGGGCGAGCACTCGGAGCAGGCGCTCGCGCTGCTCGAGAAGCCGTGGTTCCATGCGGTGCTCGGCAATCACGAGGACGCGCTGTGCGCGGTCGCCGACGGCCGCTTGCGGCGGCAGTGGTGGTACGGCATCGGCGGCGCGTGGGCGGTCGACGTGCCCGACGAGCGTCTGCGCTATTACGCCGAGCATCTGCGCACGCTGCCGCTCGTGCGCGTGATCGGCAGCGGCAAGGCGCGCTTCAACGTTCTGCACGCCGAATTTTTCGGCTCCGACGCCGAGCTCGACGCAGGCAATTATTCGGCCGAAACGCGCCAGCAATTGCTGTGGGGTCGCGAACTCGCGCTGGGCAACGGCGATCCGCTGCGGCAGCGCGGGCTGTCGCTGACTTATTGCGGCCATACGCCGGTGCGCGACATCACGCAGATCGGCTCGCAAGTGTTCATCGATACGGGCGCGTTCGGGCCGGACGGCACGTTGACGATCGTGCAGCCGCAGGCGTTGCGTCGTTGGTCGATCTCGGTCGAGGCCGCGCGCGCGGAAGGGGCGGCGGAACTGGCCTTGCCTTGAACGGCTGAAGTCCCCGCGCTGCTTCGCCGCTCTTCTGTCACCCGACCTGATTCAACTCGAACACCATATCGACGCTCCTGCCGTTCCAGTTGTATTCGAGGTATGCCGCGTGATGGCAGTCGCGCAGCAGCATCGTGCGGAACGCCGCGAGACATTCGCCAGCGCTGTCGCGCACCGACGGATACACGATGCCCGGCGCGCCCGCCGCGCGTACCGCGCGCCCGAGCGCCTGTCCGGGAAGATAGTCGTCGGGCGACAGCACGGCGGGATCGAACTCGGGGTCGCGACGCAAGTCGACCACGTTGCCTTGTGCGACTACCGTATAGAGACGCATCTGTTGACGCATCGGCGGCTCGGCGGTCGCCTGGAGAAACTGACCCGTGTGATAGCGTGTTTCCGCGATCGCAGTCGCGCGTGAACGCGCGCAATAGAACACGCCGTAGGTGCCGTCGGAAAAGCGGCTGCCGAGCGGATTCAGATGCGTGAGCGCGGCCATGATCGGCCCGTAGCCGGGCCCGAAACGGCGCTCCTCGCGCGGCACCAGATCGAGTTCGCCGATTTCGGTGCGCAGACGGTCGTTGGTCATCGCTTCGAGCGCATACAGCGCGTCGAAATCCTCCGGCGATGCGACCCGATCGAACAGGTTGATGGCCGGAAAGCGCGTCGGAATCACTCGATACGCGGGCGACCAATCGAGCGCTGCGCTGGTCCAGCGGTCCTGCCATTGCGGTGGTGTCACGCCCAGCCGCCTCGCATTGCGTCGAGATACTGGCGCACGGCCACGAGATCGCTGATGTTGCCTGCCAGCATACGGTCCAGCGCGCGTTTCCCGCCGAACGGCGGCGCGCTGTTGGGGCGTTTGACCCAGGTGTCGGCGGCGCTCGGCTGCGGCAGCAGAATCTGCAGCGCCTTGTAGATACCGAGCAGCAGCGACAGTCGCTCCAGCGTGTCGTGGCTGAGGCGCGCGGTCTCGGGCGTCGCCCTCCACTTGAAGAACGTCGAGCGGCCCGGCTTGCCGAGCAGCACGATCTGCTCGTCGGCGCTCAGGTCCCAGTCGCGCGCGATGTTGAAGAACGCACGCAGACCGGCCGCGGACATCTGCGTCAGCGTGGGTTCCGAAAGCGATCGTCGCGGCGATGCCTCGGGCGAGGAAATTCGGGCAGCGTGAGTCATTGCGGGTAAGTCCCTATGTGTACTTTTTAATGATATTAGTCCAAAAGTGGATTTTTGCAAGAGAATATAATCCCGGCTCGTTTTGGCAGTCGTCGGTCAGGAGAAGCAGCAGATGCGGGTTCGAGTAGTAGCAGCGGCGCTGGCCGTATGGCGTGTGTCGGAGGTGGCGTTGGCTGCCGGTTATGTGGAAGTGTGGAATCCGCCGGAGGTGAGCGGGCATCTCGCGAGCGGACACGTTACCCGGCAGGCGCACGCGCGGAAGAAACCCGAGGCGGTGAAAGTGAAGGCGGGCGCCAAGGGCGGAATCAAGACCAAAACTGGTGCGCATGCGCGGCAGACGGCGGGCGCCCGGCACGCGGCAACCCATGTCGCGTCGGCCGGCGTGGCCCACGGCGGCAAACTCGCGGCGCATGGGAACGGCGCGAAACATCTCGTGGGGGGCGGGAACGTGAAGGACGGCGTGAAAGTCGCCGCGTCGGGCCAGAACCGCTCGCACGCCATCGTTGACGCGCGGGCCGCGAAGCATGCGCAGCCACGGGTGCAACTGGCGCGCGCGAAGCCGGCTCAGGGCAAGGTGGTGCACGCCGATTTCGCGGCGGCTCACACTGCGCGTCCGCACGTGGACAAGGTCGCGGCGAAGCCCGCGATTTCCCGTGCGAATCCGATCAAACCGCCCGTGCGGACTTCGCCGGACGCGTCCGCAAACGTTAGCGACATCGCGCCGATGGGCTCCGTGCCCGATCCGGCGACCGCCAGCAGCGGTTCGCTGCCGCCAATCATCCACTAAGGCTGCTTCGAGCGGCGCGGTGTGGCGCGGCGCGGTGTGGCATCTGTCGTGGCGTCACGCCGTGGCGAGGCCGTTTGCAAGCAGCCGCAGCGTTTCCGCCGAGCGGGCCTCGCGCACGCGCGAATGCAGCGTCACACGCGACTCCGGCAGCGCCGGCAGGCTGAGCCGCGCGCCGACGTCGATCAGACCGCGCGGCGCAACCCGACGCGCGAGCGGCGATACGGCGAGCCCAGCGGCCACAGCCGCGCCCACTGCCGCGACGCCACCACCCACAAACACCTCCTGCCAGGCGATCCCCGCCGCCGTCAGCGTGCGCAACGCGACGTCACGCACGTTGCACGGCGGGCTCAATAGCGCGAGCGCCAGCGGCTCACCGGCTCGCGGCAGCCATGTCGGCGTCGCGAGCCAACCGAGCGGTTCGCTGAACAGCGTCTGCGCGTCATCGCGCGGCGGTTCGTCGGCGCCGTAGCGGATGATCGCCGCATCGAGCCGGCGTTCGTCGAACTGCGCGAGCAACGCCGCCGACGTGCCCATATGCAACTCGACCATGAGGCCCGGATCGTGCGCGTTGAGCCGGCCGAGCAGGTGCGGCAGATCGGAGCCCGCGACGTGCTCGCTGAGCCCGAGCACGAGCCGCCGCCGCTCCACCGACAGCGCGCCGAGCGCGCGCTCGTGCGCGTTCAGCAACTCGCGCGCGGCGTTGAGAAACGCGTGGCCGTCGGCGGACAGACGCACGACGCGCGGCGTGCGCTCCAGCAACTGCTTGCCCAGGTGCGCCTCCAGTCGCTTCAGCTTCAGGCTGACGGCCGATTGCGTGGTGTCGAGCGCGTCCGCGGCGCGCGTGAAGCTGCGCAGATCGGCGACCAGCACGAAGGCCCGCACCGCATCGAGATCGAGGACTTTCATTTCAGATGAAAATGGATGAAATAGGCATGGATATCTGTTTATTATGATGGAGCGCGCCTAAGCTGTGTTCAACCCAACACCGCAACAAGGAGCCCATCATGCCGCTCACCCGAATCTCACTGCGCGCCGGCAAGCCGGCCGAATACCGCCAGGCGCTGACCGCCGGCATCCAGCGCTCGCTGGTGGATACGTTCAACGTGCCGAAGGACGACATGTTCATGCTGATCACCGAGCACACGCCCGACAACATGATCTATGACCGGCAGTACCAGAATATCGAGCGAGGCGACGATCTCGTCGTGATCCAATTGACCGTCAGCAACACGCGCCCGGTCGAGCAGAAGAAAGCGCTGTATCGACGCATCGTCGATGAACTCGGGAAGTCGCCGGGCGTGCGGCCCGAGGATGTGTTCATCAACCTCGTCGAGGTCGAGAAGGAGAACTGGTCGTTCGGGAATGGGATTGCGCAGTACGCAAGCCGTCCCGACTAGCGAAATGCGTCATCAAAGAGCGAACCACCGACCAGATTGCGACATTTCAACAAATATTGAAATATGACGGTGAAGTGGATATAGTGTCCTTATGGACACGATCAATGCCGTACGCGCGCTGGGCGCGCTCGCTCACGAATCCCGACTCGCGATCTTTCGCCAGCTCGTCGTTGCCGGCCCCGAAGGCATGGCGGCTGGCGAAATAGCGCAGCAGTTAGGCATTTCGCCTTCCGGCCTTTCGTTCCATCTGAAAGACCTGACACACGCCGGACTGGTGAGTCCGCGACAGGAAGGGCGCTTCGTCATCTACACCGCAAACTTCGACGCGATGACGTCGCTGATCGGCTTCCTCACAGAGAACTGCTGCTCCGGTGCATCGTGCGCCGCGAGCGACCTTTCCAACTGCTGCCGAGACGAAACATGAAACGCATGCACATTCACGTGGCTGTCGACAATCTTGCCGACAGCATCCGCTTCTACAGCGCGTTGTTTGGCAACGTCGAGCCGACGGTCATCAAGAGCGATTACTGCAAGTGGGAGCTGAGGGACCCCGTCGTGAACTTCGCGATCTCGCAACGCGGCGCGAAACCTGGCGTCGATCACATTGGCATCCAGGTGGAAACCGATGAGGAACTGGCAGAGATGAACGCGCGCTTCGCCGCCGCTGAAGTTCCCGTGCAGCACCAGAGCGGCACGACATGCTGTTACGCGAAGTCGGACAAGGCGTGGACCGTCGATCCGCAAGGCGTGGCCTGGGAAACCTTCCTGACGCTCGAATCGGCTCTCATCTATGGGCAATCTCATACCCAGGCATTGGCAGCAAACGAATCCGCGGCAGCCTGCTGCGCTCCTTCCCCGACAGGCATTTCATTTCGGAGCCGCACATGAGCGGCAAACCGTATTCCGTACTGATTCTCTGCACCGGCAACAGTGCACGCAGCATCATGGCCGAGGCGCTGTTCAACGTGCTCGGCAAAGGACAGTTTCGCGCGTACAGCGCGGGCAGCCATCCATCCGGCGCAGTCAATCCGTTCGCGATCGAGAAATGCGCGGCACTGGGCTACGACACCGCGAAGATGCGCAGTAAGAGCTGGGACGAGTTCGCAACGCCCGCCGCGCCGCAGATGGACTTCGTCATTACCGTATGCGATCAGGCTGCGGGCGAGGTCTGCCCGATCTGGCCCGGCAAGCCGATCAGCGCACACTGGGGCTTTGAAGATCCCGCGGCCTGCCAGGGAACCGACGACGAGAAGCGCGAAGTTTTCGACAAGGTCTATCGACAGATCATGAATCGCGTGAGCCAGTTCGTGAACCTGCCGCTGCACGCGCTCGACCACGACGCAATCCAGCGCGAAATGCGTGCCATTGGCGAGCGTCCGGCAGAGGAAACCAATGAGTCGCGCTGAGGCTCGCGCAGCCGCGCGCCCGGCTATCGGCTTCTTCGAGCGCTATCTGACGGTGTGGGTCGCGCTGTGCATCGTGGCAGGCGTGATACTCGGCCAGTTGTTGCCGGGCGCATTTCAGGCGCTCGGGCGCATGGAAGTCGCGCACGTCAACCTGCCCGTCGGCGTGCTGATCTGGGTGATGATCATCCCGATGCTCATCAAGATCGACTTCTCGGCGATGAAGCAGGTCGGCAGCCAATGGCGCGGCATCGGCGTGACGCTCGCGGTCAACTGGCTCGTCAAACCGTTCTCGATGGCCGTGTTGGGCTGGGTGTTCATTCGTCACGTGTTCAGGCCGTGGCTGCCCGTCGAGCAACTCGACAGCTACGTCGCAGGTCTCATCCTGCTCGCCGCCGCGCCGTGCACGGCAATGGTCTTCGTGTGGTCGCAGCTGTGCAAGGGCGACCCGTATTTCACTCTGTCGCAGGTCGCGCTGAACGACTCGATCATGGTCGTGGCGTTCGCGCCACTCGTCGCGTTGCTGCTCGGGCTGTCCGCGATCACAGTGCCTTGGGACACACTGATCGCTTCGGTTGGCCTTTACATAGTGATCCCGGTCATCCTCGCGCAACTGCTGCGCCAACGCTTTCTTCGAAACGGCGAAAAGCATTTCCGTAGCGTCGTTGCCCGTCTCGGTCCCTGGTCCATCTGCGCCTTGCTCGTGACGCTGGTCCTGCTGTTTGCGTTTCAGGGTCAGCAGATCGTTGAGCAGCCGCTGGTGATCGCGATGCTCGCCGTGCCAATCCTCATCCAGGTGTTTCTGAACTCGGGACTGGCCTACCTGCTCAACCGCCAGTTGGGCGTCGCGCATTGCGTCGCTGGCCCGTCGAGTCTGATTGGCGCAAGCAACTTCTTCGAACTCGCCGTGGCCACGGCAATCAGCCTGTTCGGTTTTCATTCGGGTGCCGCACTGGCGACGGTGGTTGGGGTTCTGATCGAGGTCCCCGTGATGCTGCTCGTCGTGGGGGTCGTGAACCGTTCGCAAGCATGGTACGAATCAGGGCAGCGGAAAGTCGCGCCCAACTTGGGGAGAAACGGATCGTGATGAGTGATCTGCCGAACGTCAGCCCTATTCACCTCGATATACCGGACGTGGACAAGCTGGCACCCGTGACCACTTCAACGCATCCGCCACGCATCCTGCTGCTTTACGGGTCGCTGCGAGCAACGTCGTATAGCCGGCTGCTGACGCTCGAAGCCGAGCGCATCCTCCGGCATTTCGGAGCGCAAACGCAGGTATTCGACCCGCACGGCCTGCCGCTCGCCGATAGCGTCCCGGCAGATCATCCGAAGGTCGTCGAACTGCGCAAGCTGTCCGAGTGGTCGGAGGGCCAGGTTTGGTGCAGCCCGGAGCGCCACGGCAATCTCACGGCCGTATTCAAGAATCAGATCGACTGGCTGCCGCTCGAAAGCGCGGGAATACGGCCGACCCAAGGGCGCACGCTGGCTGTGATGCAGGTGTGCGGAGGCTCGCAATCGTTCAATGCGGTAAACGCGCTGCGCGTGCTTGGCCGCTGGATGCGGATGGTGACCATCCCCAATCAGTCGTCGGTCGCGAAGGCATACCAGGAATTCGATTCCGATGGCCGTATGAAGCCCTCGTCCTACTATGATCGCGTGGTCGACGTGATGGAAGAACTGATCAAGTTCACGCTGCTCGTGCGGGACCGTTCCGACTATCTGACCGATCGATACAGCGAGCGCAAGGAGGCCGCGCCCCTGCAAGCGAGCGTACTTGCAGGCTCGGCGATGCGACACGAAATCGACTCCAATGCCGACACCGACGACAGCGAAACCGAATGAACCCGACCATCTGCATGCCCGGCTAGAGACGTGGGTGCTGGCGTGGCTGAGCGGACTTGCTAGTCCTTACCCCACCGCCAGCGCGGCGGCTCGCCCTTCAGCCAGCACACGACCACGAGGGCCACTGTTAATAGCGCGACCAGCAAGGCGAACGTGAGCGGATGACCCGCGGGTTGAAACCGGAAAACGACCATCCCGAGCGACACGAAATATGCGAGCAGCGTCAGCCATCCTTGCCAGCGCACGGGAAGGCCCCAACCCCAGCCATAGCGTTTGGCTGGGAACCAGTATTCACGAGAGGGTGACATCGCGCGGTCTCCTGATTCGTGCGCTTGCTCATTGTCGACGATTCACGGTCGGTAAGTGCAAGCATTGCATCTTCCGCCCTGTTTCACGAGCGACTATATTTCCTGGACCGGTTTCGACCCGAGTCCATCGACAGGAAACGTTCCATGCAACCCGCAAACCAGCAAAAAACCGTGCTTCTGATCGGCGCCTCGCGCGGCCTCGGCTTCGCGATGGTCGAGGAGTATCTGAAGCGCGGCTGGCGAGTCATCGCGACCGGCAGACAAAATTCCACGACCAGGCTCCTTCAACTTGCAAAAGCGTCACATGAAGCACTCGAAGTCGAAACGGTCGACATCACGATGCCCGAACAGGTCGCCGCGTTGCGGGGCCGCCTCGAAGGACGTCCGATCGACCTGCTGTTCGTCAACGCCGGCGTCAAGAACGACGATAGTGAAACGATCGCGGATGTATCGACCGACGAATTCGTGCGCGTGATGGTGACGAACGCGTTGAGTCCGATGCGGGTCGTCGAGGCGCTGCAGGATCTCGTTCGGCCGACTGGCACGATCGGCGTAATGTCGTCGGGGCAGGGCAGCGTCGCCAACAACGAGAACGGCAATTACGAGGTCTATCGCGGCAGCAAGGCCGCGCTCAACATGTTCATGCGCAGCTTTGCCGCACGTCATCGAAGCGATACCAGAACCCTGCTGCTGATGGCGCCCGGCTGGGTGCGAACCGACATGGGCGGGCCGGACGCGCGTTTGAGCATCGACGAAAGCATCCCGAACCTGGTCAGCACGATCGACGCATACGACGGCCGTGCCGGTTTGCATTACCTCGACTACCTCGGCAGAGTCGTGCCGTGGTGAACGGCAAGCGTCGGGGCCAGCGGTAGAAGAGCGCGTCGCTATAATGATTCGCCGCCATGCCTCGTACCCTCAGCCACTCTCTGCCATGACCATCGACCGCCCCGATCCTCCCCGCGATGCCCTCGAACTCGGCGGCTCTGTCTGGTTTCAGGCGGGCACGCAGACGCTCGGCGGCGCGGCCCGCATCGCGCTGCTTGCGGCGATTGGCGAGACCGGCTCGATCACGAGCGCGGCGAAGGCGGTCGGCATCAGCTACAAAGGCGCGTGGGATGCCATCGACACGATGAACAACCTCGCCGGCGAGCCGCTCGTCGTGCGTCTGACCGGCGGCAAGGGCGGCGGCGGCACGACGCTGACGCCGCGCGCGGTGAAGCTGATCGAGACGTTTCGCGCGGTCGAGCGCGAGCATCGGCGCTTTCTCGAACGCGCCGGCGCGGCGATCGGCGAAGGCTTCGCGACGGACTGGGACCTGATCGGCCGCATCGGCGTGAAGACGAGCGCGCGCAATCAGTTCTACGGCACGGTGTCGGCGATCGAGCGCGGCACCGTCAACGACGAAGTGTCGCTCGCGCTGCCCGGCGGCCACACGATCGTCGCCGTGCTCACGCACGAGAGCACCGAAGCCCTCGGGCTCGCGGTCGGCGTGGCGGCGTTTGCGCTGATCAAGGCGTCGTGGGTCGTTTTGCTCGTACCGGGTGATGGCGATCGCAGTGCGCCGTTGAACCTGTCGGCGCGCAATCAGTTGCGTGGCACCGTGCACAGCGTGAAGCGCGGCGCGGTGAACGCGGAAGTGTCGCTCGGGCTCGAAGGCGGCGCGGTGGTCACGGCGGTCGTCACCAATGGCAGCGTCGACATGCTCGGTTTGCAGGAAGGCGCGAGCGCGGTCGCGGTGTTCAAGGCGTCGAGCGTGATACTTGGCGTGAAGGATTGAGGTTGCCGGGGCGTAACGAAGGCGCAATGCCACCCGCTCAACGAGGCGACGCCTCGCTGCGCGCATATCCTGCGAACGGATGATCCTCGCGCACGCGGCCGTCGCTGACCTGCACGACCTGATCGCCGAATGCGGCGACGTCGTCCGGATCGTGCGTGATCAGCACCATCGGAATATCGAGCCGCGTTTGCAGGTCCGATAGCTCGCGCCGCATGCGCTGGCGCAACTCGCTATCCAGTGCGGAAAACGGCTCGTCGAGCAGCAGCAGGCGCGGCTGTGAAACCAGCGCGCGCGCGAGCGCCACGCGCTGCTTCTGCCCGCCCGACAGCTGTGCCGGGTGATTGCCCGCCACGCCCCTCAATTCGAGCGCATCGAGCCAGTAATCGACCTGCGCATGCGCGCCGCGCGCACGCGGATTGAGCCAGCCCCGGTGCAGCCCGAAGCCGACGTTCTGCCGCACGTTCAGATGCGGAAACAGCGCGTAGTCCTGAAACAGATACGCGATCTCGCGCGCCTGCGGCTTCTGATCGATGCCGACCGCGCTATCGAACAAGGTGGTGCCGTGCAGCGTGATGGTCCCTTCATCGGGCCGCAGCAAGCCGGCGATCGCCTGCAAGGTCAAGCTCTTGCCCGCGCCCGACGGCCCGAACAGCACGAGCCGCTGCGTGCTCGCGCTGAACGCGACGTCGAGCGTGAAACGCCGCTCGGCGGTCTCGAAGGTCTTGCGGATGGCGACGTTGAGCGGCATGTCAGCGGGCTCTCAGAAGCGTGTGCTGCGGCACGAGACGCCCCGCAAGCAGCAGGATCGTCACGCACGCGACCGATGTCACGAGCACGAGGAAGTTGGCGGTGCTGTCGTCGCCGGCCTGCACCGCGGAATAGACTGCGACCGACAGTGTCTGTGTGCGGCCTGGCAGATTGCCCGCGATCATCAGCGTCGCGCCGAATTCGCCGAGCGCGCGCGCGAACGCGAGCAGGCCGCCCGCGAGGATGCCGCGCGCGGCGAGCGGCAGCGTCACGCGGAAAAACACCGCGGCTTCGCTGACGCCGAGCGTGCGCGCCGCGCGCTCCAACTGCGGATCGACGCCTTCAAAGGCGGCGCGCGCGGACTTCAGCACGAGCGGAAACGCGACCACCGTCGACGCGATCACCGCGCCCTGCCACGTGAAGACGAGCTGGATGTCGATGCGGTCGAGCCACGCGCCGATCACGCCGCGTCGGCCGAGCAGCACGAGCAGGTAATAGCCGAGCACGGTGGGCGGCAGCACGAGCGGCAGCATCAGCAGCGAATCGATCACGTCGCGCGCGCCGGAGCGCCAGCGCGACAGGCCGAGCGCGGCCGCGACGCCGAGCACGAGATTGAGCGCGGTGGCCCAGCCTGCGACCTTCAGCGATAGCAGCAGCGGAACCCAGGCCTGTTGCATGAGCGTGTGCTCTCCCCGTGAATCAATGCGCCGGCTTGAAGCCGTACTTCGCGAGCACCACCTGGCCGGCCGGCGACAGCACGAAGTCGATGAAGGCTTGCGCGTCGGCCGCGTGATGGCTGTCTTCGACCTGCGCGATCGGATAGCTGATCGACGTTTGCGTCGGCAGGTTCAGCGCGACCTTGACCTTGTCGGGCATGATCGCGGCATCGGTGCCGAACACGAAGCCGGCGTCGACTTCGCCGCGCGCGACGTAATCAAGGCTCTGACGCACGTTCGACGCGAGCACCGCCTTCGCGCTGACCGCGTTCCACACGCCGGCGGCCTGAAGCGCGCCCTGCGTGTAGCGGCCAACCGGCACCGAGGCCGGATCGCCGAACGCGACGCGCTTGACGTTCGCGGTCGTCAGCGCGTTGAGGTTGGCGGGCGCGAAATGACTGTCGGCTGGCACGATCATCACCAGCGAGTTGGCGGCGAAGTCGCGCCGCGTCGACGGCACGATGACCTTTTCGGCGGCGGCCTTGTCCATTGCCTTCTGATCCGCGGACGCGAATACGTCCGCGGGCGCGCCTTTGACGATTTGTTGCATCAGCACGTCGGACGCGCCGAAGTTCAACAGAACCTTGGTGCCCGGATGCTGTTGCTCGAACGCGTCGCCGACCGCCTTGAACGCATTGGTCAGGCTGGCGGCGGCCGAGACCACCAGTTCATCGGCGTGGGCATCCACGCTGACCGCGAGGGCGGCGGCTGCTGCGACGCACAGCGCGTACTGCTTCAGATGGCAAGAGCGTGTCATGAAGGACCTGGAGTCTGACGTGAACGGGAAGCGGTGGCTTAAAAACGCTATCGTAATATATACGCGGTTATAGCGGTGCGCGAAACGGTCGATTCGGCGCAGCTCTTCACGTATGGCGTGAAGCGCGAGGGAAGTGCTACGGAACTGTAAAAGGAAGCTTGAAAACGCGGCGGGGGTCGGCGCAGCGTGCTCAGATGTCCAACGCGCGCATCGGCTCGAGCGTATTGCGCGTTTGCGACAGCGGCGCGGCCGACGGTCGGATGTCGCGTGGGGACCGCCATATCGCGCGAATGAACGGCCGGTCGTGGCCGGACACCTTCAACGCGATATGCGTGACCCAGCGCTGCGTGGGCACGTGCACGCCATGCATCAGGATTGCCAGCACCATCAGGCTGACAGCGACCGGGAGCGCCGACAACCGGCCCGGCTCCGCATTCCACGCGATGCGCACGAACACGAGCGCGGCGAGCGCGCCGACGAGGCAGCCAGTCACCGCTTCGGACGGCGAATGCGCGCTCAGCACGACGCGCGACAAGCCCACCGCCAGGCCGGCGGCAAGCCCCCCGAGCACGCCGAGCAGCCGGACGGCGCGGCGCGCGGGCAATAGCATCAAAAATAGCGCGACCGGATAGACGGCCGTGGACAGCATGGAGTGACCGCTGACACCGGTGAAATCGAGCTCGCGCACGCCGACGCCCCAGCCGAGGAAGGCGAGCTTGGTCACGGTCACGACGCCGATCGCCGTCCCGAGCAGCGCGAGCCAGCAGGCCGCGAGCCGCCACGAGTAGCCGACCGCCAACCACAGCGCGATGGCGAGCGCGAGCGGCAGCGTCAGGCCGGCGCCGCCGAGGCTGGTGATCGAATACCACAGGTGGATCGGTAAATCGGGCATGGCGGGAGCGCGACGCGGGTCGCGTGAAATCGGGTTGGTGGAAATCGGCGCGCGGCCGGCACGAAACGCCGATGCGGCCCGGATCGACACGTCGGGAGATCAATCGCCAGTATAGTCGGGTGTCGCGCGACGGTCTTGCGGCGCACAGCGCTTTTGCACGCCGAATGTGGGTTGCCGAACGGCTGTCGACGTGGTTTGACGACAGGTCCCCGGCAAGGTTCACGACGATCGGAATGGGCACGAAGAGCGGCCCTGGTGTTCAGCACCGCAGGAAAAATGATGTTATTGTGCATTGCACAACTTTATCCGATCCGCAGTTTTGGGGTCCGCATTTATCTCTTTTGCGAGGTTATCGCCGATGGCAAAAAGCCTGTCGAAAATCTGGCTGCGCGGTTTCAAGCGCCTGCTCGCGATCCAAACCGAACACGCGCAAAAAACCGCCAAGCGAGCGCAGGCGCGACCGGTTCGCGCCGCCACCACCAAACCGTCGAGCAAGGCTCATCCACTGAAACCGGCTGCCGCGCTACGCACGCCGGTGAAACGCGAAGCGCCGCGCGAGTCGCGCGTGCGTCCACGCGCGGCCGCGTGGGCGAGCGGCGCGTGGACGCGCTCGTTCCATTCCGCGCCGGCCGCGCCGGGCCGGCTGGTCAATCACCTGCAGTACGGGCTCTATATCCCGTCCGGGCACGCGCATGAGGCGATGCCGCTGGTCGTGATGCTGCATGGCTGCACGCAGTCGATCGACGAATTCGCCGAGGGTACGCGCATGAACCTGCTCGCCGACCGCTACGGCTTCGCGGTCGTGTATCCGGAGCAATCGAAGCACGCGCACTCGCACCGCTGCTGGCATTGGTACGACGCCGGCGATAACGCGGGCGGCGCGGAAGCGCTCGCGGTCGTGTCGCTGGTGGATTCGCTGGTCGAGCAGCACGGCTTTGACCGCGCGCGTGTCTACGTGGCGGGGATTTCGGCGGGCGCGGGGCTGACCGCGCTATTGGCCGTCAAGTACCCCGGGCATTTCGCAGCGGTTGCGCTGCATTCCGGCCCCGCTTTCGGCGAGGCGCGCTCCGGCATTACCGCCATGGACGTGATGCGCCGCGGCGCGCGTCGCGAGCCGGTGGAACTCGTCGACGAAACCACGAACGTCGCGCAATACCCGGGCATGCCGGCATTGATCGTCCACGGCGATGCCGACCATGTGGTGGCGCCGGTCAACGGGGACCAGTTGGCGACACAGTTTCTGCGTTTGAACCGCCTCATTGATGCAAACGGCGCGCGCAAGGCCGGCGAGACGCGCGAGGACCGCAAAAATGGCGTGGTGATGCGCGACTACCTGCGCGGCGGGCGGCGCGTGGTGCGGGTTTGTCGTGTGCAGGGACTGGGTCACGCATGGGCTGGCGGCGACGATGCGCTGCCCTTCCATTCGTCCAAGGGCCCGGACGCGAGCGCCATGCTGTGGGAGTTTTTCCGGCATCAGCGTCGCACGGACGCGGGCCGCATCGCGGAAGGATTGGCGGCTTCGTCGGTCGGGCGGTGACGTCCGAGCAACACCTCGAAAATGAGTAGTGGCGTGAAATCAGGGTTTTCCCTATAATACGGGTTATCCCCTAGGAGTAAACGCCTAGCCATCATTGCCGAGGTGAACCATGTATCTGATCAGCCGCCTGTTCCTGTTTCTGACCAAGTCGCCGGACCAGCTCGCGAAGGAGCGCGCTGACGCCTATCTCGCTGAAGCGACCGATCTCTACGACCTCGAATTCCGCATGCGCAAGCTCGATCAAGAGACGAACGTGCGTCAGCCGTCGTGGATGAGCCAGCACTACGGCTAAGCCGACTGCCTGGAGTCGGCAACAGGCCGTCAGCAATCGGAACATCGGCGCGTGGTGAGGCGCTGGTGTTTGGGGTTGGCCATCAAGGCTATTGCCCGTATCGCGCGCTCCCCTTTACTCATCGTGCGGCCTTCGCGCCCGCTTGGCAGGCTCCGCTCAAGCAGCCGGATTCAGCTGCCACAACGCGTAGTTCAAAAGCGCGGCGTACGCGACCCACACGACATACGGCATGAGCAGAATGCCCGCGAGGCGATCACGCCGCCAGAACACGTACGTCAGCGTCACGATCAGCAGCAGCAGAATCAGGATGTCGATCAACGCCGTCTCCGGCCGATGCAGGCCGAAAAACAGCCACATCCACGCGGCGTTGAACACCAGTTGCACGACCCACAGTACGATCGCCGCGGCCAGGCCGTCGCGCTTCCACACGCGCCACGCGGAAAACGCCATCAGCACGTAAAGTACGGTCCAGACCGGTGGGAAAACCCAGTTCGGCGGATTGAACACGGGCTTTTGCAGGCCCGTGTACCACGCGTCCGGCAGAGACAGACTCGCGGCCCAGCCGGCCGCCAGCGTCAGGATCAAAAACACGAGCAGCGACGGCAGACGGCGCATCTTCACCCCCTTCAGACCTTCTTATTCAATAATGTGAGCAGGCACTCACTTTCCGTATCAGGCCAGTGTGCGCTCGCGGGCCTGTGCGTGGTCGACGATCCGTTCGGGATGATTCCCCCCAGTACCATGCACCGAATTCCGCGAGCCGCTCCGCGCCGGCCAGCCACAGCGCGGGAATCCATTTTGCCGGCAACTTCGCGAGCCGCGGTAGATATCGTTTGATAAAGCGCCCGTCGGGTCGAATTTTTCGGATCGTGTGACCGGATTGAAAATACGGGAGCGAGGTTGCGCGCCGCAGCCGGTCGAGGCGGCCCACTGTCAGCCGCCGTTGTTCGCCGGGAAATCGAAGTCGTTCAGCAAATCAGCGAAGTATCGCTCGCCGATCCGCCAGTCGATGCCGAGATCCTTCGCGAGGAAGCTGGCCGTGACCATCCGCAGACGGTTGTGCTTATAGCCGGTCTGGTTCAACTGCAGCATCGCGGCATCGACGAGCGAATAGCCGGTGCGGCCGTCGCACCAGACGGCGAACGCTGCGTCGGCCGAGCGGCCTTTTTCCCAGCCCAACTGCTCGTATTCCCGCTTGAACGGCGCGCCTTTCGCGAGGCGCGGGTGGCGCCCGCACCCTGCACGATAGGGCCGGGCGCGGCACCGGGTAATGCGCCGTGAGCGGTTCTTCTTGAGCATTGCTGATCGGCGCAACGGCCGACCTGACCTCAAGCGACGTGCAGACGAACCGCGACGTTGTTACGCGTAGCGTTCGAGTACGGGCAGACCTGGTGCGCCGCATCCACCAGCTCCCTGGCAGCGTCCGCAGCCAGACCCGGCAGAGTGATACGCATGTCGATGTCGAGCGCGAAGCCGCCCTTGTCGTTCGGACCGATGCCGACGTCGGCGGAAACCTGCGTGTCGGCCGGCAGGGCCTGTTTGCGCTGGCCGGCGACAAACTTCATGGCGCTCAGGAAACAGGCCGAGTAGCCGGCTGCAAACAGCTGTTCGGGATTCGTGCCTGCTGCGCCATTTCCGCCGAGTTCACGCGGTGCCGCCAGCTTCACGTCCAATGCATTGTCCGACGATACGGCGCGGCCGTCGCGGCCGCCGGTGCTCGTTGCGCTTGCCTTGTAGAGGATGTTCATGGTGCAGCTCCTAGTCTGGGGTGTCAGGGGTTGGCATGTTTGCCGCTGGCTGCCGGTTCGCCGGTCCGGCGAAGCGCTAGCGAAGCGGCGTGTGACCAAGATAGTACACAAATCATTTGTGTGCAAATGAATTTTGCGATGGAACCGGAACTAGTCCTTTTCAGTTATCGCACTACTGGTCCATGAAGTCGTTGAGCGTCGTGCGCAGTCGTGTGAGGTCGTCGCGCAGACGCAGCAGGAAGTCCGCCGTCTGCTGCGTCGCGCAGAAGATTTCGCCGGGCACGTCGCGCGCCTGACGCTTGAGCGCCTTGCCCGCGCCCGTCAGGCGAATGTAGACGAGGCGCTCATCGTCGGTGCCGCGCGCGCGCCCGACGAGTCCCTGCGCTTCGAGGCGCTTGAGCAGCGGCGTGACCGTCGCCGGATCGAGATTCAGGCGCGCGGCCATGTCCTTGACGGTGACGTCGTCGGTTTCCCACAGCACGAGCATCGCCAGATACTGTGGATACGTGAGTCCGAGCTTTTCGAGCAGCGGCTTGTACGCTTTCGTCATCGCGAGCGAGGTCGAGTAGAGCGCGAAGCATAGTTGCTCGTCGAGCGTGAAGGGGAGAGCGGGGCGCTGGGTCATGATTCATCTCGGCAAAAAGCGCATGCAAATGGATTGCACGCAAACCATTGTGCCGCAAGTCGATTCAGGATGCCGTGCGTCGGGAACAGGTGTCTCAGCAGAGACGTCGGGAAGGGTCCGCGCGGAACACGCGCCGCGCGGGCGCCGGAACGGCTCCCGCGCGGGAACGACAGATCAGGCCGCCGGCGTGGTCGGCAGATCCGGCGTTTGCGGCGTCTGCACGCCGAAGCAGCCGCGATAGGTCGCGTAGAACGAGCAGTACAGCATGGTCGTGACGATCATCGTCGCGGGCATCAGGATCGCGAACGCGAAGTCGGCCGCGCCGAGCGCCTGCATCAGCGCGGACAGGCCGATCGACACGACTGTTGCGACTGCGAACCACAGCGCGGCGAATACGACGAAAGCGCCGCGATTGCGCCAGCAACTGACGACGCTGAAGAACATCGCCTTGACGGGCGGCACGTCGTGCCAGGCGGCGAGGATGGGCGAGAACCAGAACAGCATCGCGACCGGTATGTAGAACGCCAGCGCGGTGATCACCGCGAGCGGGATATTGCTGTTGGCGATCGTGTTCTCATCCATCGACGCGCTGCCGAGCATTACCTTCAGCAGCATGCCGCCGTCGGCGAGCGCCGAGCCGGCCAGCACGAGCGCCATGGCGATGACATACAGCACGCCGAGCACGAGCAGCCGCCGCGCGACCACCGGGCCATACGAGTGAAAGCCGTCGACAAGGATGGTCGGAAACACCGGTTTGCCCGCGATCGTGTTGCGGCATGCGGCCATGAAGCCGACAGCGACACCGGGAATGAACAATAGCGGCAACACGCCGCCGACCACCGGAATCTGCGACACGAGCGTCATCACCAGCAAATAGGTGAAGAACAGCGTCAGAAAGGCGAGCGGATTCTTGCGGAACAGCCAGATACCCTGGCGGAACCACACATAGCCGGTTTTCGCTGGGACTTCGATCAGTTGCATGTGGTATGGATGCCTGGATTCGCGACGCCCTGCAGGCGCTCGCGCAGAATGCGTTCGAAATGACCGGGGTCGTGCGGCTTCAGCAGTTCGGCCGCGCGCGGCAAATGAAAATCATACAGGCGCGAGACCCAGAAACGGTATGCGCCCGCACGCAGCATGTCGCCCCAGTGACGGTTTTCCTCGACGGTGAACGGCCGCACCGTCTGATACGCGCGCAACAGCGCCTCGGTGCGCTCGGCGTCGAGCTTGCCGGTCGCGAGGTCGACGCACCAGTCGTTGACCGTCACCGCGACGTCGAACAGCCACTTGTCGCAGCCGGCGAAATAGAAATCGAAGAAACCACCGAGCCGCACTTCGTGGCCGGTGTCGGGCGCCGCGTGAGCGAACATCGCGTTGTCGCGGAACAGGTCGGCGTGGCACGGGCCAGCGGGCATTGCTGCGTAATCGGCGGAGGCGAAGAACGCTTCCTGATGCGCAAGCTCGGACGCCAGCAGATCGCGCTGCTCGCCTTCCAGATACGGCAAAATCGTCGGCACGGTTTGGCGCCACCAAGGCAGGCTGCGCAGGTTCGGCTGATAGCGCGGATAGTCGCGGCCCGCGAGGTGCAGGCGCGCGAGCATCTGGCCGACCTCGACGCAATGCTCGACGCCCGGCGAGAGTTCGGGTGTGCCTTCGAGCTTCGTCACGATGGTCGCGGGTTTGCCCAGCAGCATGCCGAACAGCACGCCGTCGAGACGCGGCATCGGATCCGGTACCGGCACGCGATGCGCGGCGAGATGCCGCATAAGGTCCAGATAGAACGGCAGTTGTTCAGCTGTCAGCTTTTCGAAAATTGTCAGCACGTATTCGCCGCGCGTCGTCGTCAGAAAGAAGTTGCTGTTTTCAATGCCGGACGAAATGCCGCGAAACTCGACGACATCGCCGAGATCGTAGTGACTCATCCATTCTGCGAGTTGGGATTCGTTGACAGCGGTGAAGACGGCCATGCGGAAACGTCGGATCAGGTTGTTCGGGCTGGCGCGGTGCGGCCAGTGCGAGGTGAGACAAACGAATGTGGCGGAGCGGGCGACGAATGCGGAACGGCGCAGTGTAAGCGTCGCCGCATTCAGCGCGGGTTCGTCGCGCAGCGGCCGCCGTTGCCGGCGTGCCGCTTTCGTACCGATCAATAGTGGAGATTCACCGATGGCAAGCGCGTACTGGGCTTGCCGCTGTCGTGGACGGTGGGCGACGTGTCGGGCGACGCGCTCATCTGGTAGCGGGTGCCGAAATTCGAATGCACGTTGATTTCGACCGGCTTGCCCTTGTCGCGGAATTCAGTGATTTCGGTTCCGTTCGGGCTGACTTCGTGAAAGCTCGGCGTGCGCGGAACGTTGATGTCGACCTTCGAGCTGACCTCTGCGCCCGGACGATTGATCTTGTCCAGGTCCGGCAGACCGGCCCGTTCATTGGCGGACTGGGGCGCGCCGGCGGCCGGCGGTTCGTCGACGGGCTGGGCAGCCATCGCGGCGTTGCCGAAGGCGAGAGCCAGCGCAACCGCGATGGGAAGGAGCAGCTTCATGGTGATTCTCCGATTGGGTGCCCAGATTCTAGCAAATCCGGCCTGACGTACGGGCGCGAAGCCTTATTTTGCGCCGCTTTCGCGCAACCTGCGTGCGTCCTCGCGGGCGCTGTTGCAAGCGTCGCCGCCGACATTTGGCAACAGCGGGTTCCGTGGTAATGTCGTCTCATCAAAAGGGAGAACGATGATGATCAACAACGATATCAATCAGCGCACGGTGCAGACTCCCGCCAACAGCTTCCCAACCGAAGGCTTCGACGACGCGGCCGAGGCCGTCACCCGCCTCGCCGCGATCTACGAGGCAAACACGTCGTTCCTGCGCGATGCGTTCGCGCGCTATCGCCGCAACGAGCAGTTCGACCATCGTGTGCGCGCCTGCTATCCGTTCGTGCGCGTGCGTACCGAGGTCAACACGCACGTCGATTCACGCCGCTCGTACGGTTTCGTCGCGGGGCCGGGCGTGTTCGAGACGACCGTCACGCGGCCAGACCTGTTCGGCAACTACTATCGCGAGCAACTGCGGCTGCTGGCGAAGAATCATCATGTGCAGATCGAGGTCGGTGTGTCGGACCAGCCGATTCCGATTCATTTCGCGTTCGCCGAGGGCATCCACCTCGAAGGCGATCTGGACCGCGAGCGCCTGTTCCTGATGCGCGACATCTTCGATACACCGGACCTCGCGCTGCTCGACGACCGCATCGTCAACGGCACGTACGAGCCGCTGCAGGGCGAGCCGCATCCGCTCGCGTTGTTCACGGCGGCGCGCGTCGATTTTTCACTGCATCGGCTGAAGCACTACACGGCGACCTCGCCGACGCATGTGCAGAACTACGTGCTGTACACCAACTACCAGTTCTATATCGACGAATTCGTCAAGCTCGGCCGAGGCATGATGGCCCGTACGGACGACGAGGAATTGCGCGCCTATCGCAGCGAATACACATCATTCGTGGAGCCCGGCGACGTCATCACCTACAACGAGAATCTCGGCGAGCAGGCGCAGGAGGGCACGCCGCCGCCACGTCTGCCGCAGATGCCCGCCTATCACCTGAAACGCGCGGACGGCAGCGGCATCACGATGGTCAACATTGGGGTCGGGCCGTCGAATGCGAAGACCATCACCGATCACATCGGGGTGCTGCGTCCGCATGCGTGGATCATGCTCGGCCACTGCGCGGGACTGCGCAATACGCAGCGTCTCGGCGACTACGTGCTCGCGCACGGCTATGTGCGCGAAGATCATGTGCTCGATGCCGATCTGCCGCTGTGGGTGCCGATCCCGGCGCTCGCCGAAGTGCAGGTCGCGCTCGAGCGCGCGGTCGCGCAGGTCACGCAGCTCGACGGCGTCGAGCTGAAGCGCGTGATGCGCACGGGCACGGTGGCGAGCGTCGACAATCGCAACTGGGAGCTGCGCGATCATCGCGAGCCGGTGCAGCGGCTGTCGCAAAGCCGTGCAATCGCGCTCGATATGGAAAGCGCGACGATCGCCGCGAACGGCTTCCGCTTCCGCGTGCCTTACGGCACGTTGCTGTGCGTGTCGGACAAGCCGCTGCATGGCGAGCTGAAGCTGCCGGGCATGGCCGATCAGTTCTATCGCGCGCAGGTCGATCAGCATCTGCAGATCGGCGTGAAGGCGATGGAACTGCTCAGGATGAATGGGCTGCATCGATTGCATAGCCGCAAGCTGCGGAGTTTCGCGGAGGTCGCGTTTCAGTAACTCAGGCCGAGGCACTGATAAACAGCCCGCTTACGCTGGATGTGCCGCTTTGAAGATGGCTCGCGAGCGACGTCGGAACCAATCGGCTTCGTTGGTTGTCGAGGTGACGCTCGCCGGCTCAACCCTGCCCGAACCCGGTCAACCCGATCAAGCTCCCCGCCGCCAGCAGCCACAGCGGATGAATCCGCGTCTTCGTCGCCATCACGGCCGTGAACGCAGTAATCGCCCACGCTATCGCGGTCGGATTCGACGCGCGCGTGATCAGCGCCGCGCTCGCCGCGACGAGGCCGGCCGTCACCGGCACGAGTCCCAGCTGCGCAAAGCGGCGCCACGGACGGTCCTTGAAGCGGTTCCACGCATGCAGCGCGAGAATCGTCACGAGCGACGACGGCCCGAACTTCGCAATCGACGTGACGAGCATGCCTGCCCAGCCGGCCACATGCCAGCCGATCAGCGTGACGATCATCAGGTTCGGGCCGGGCGCGGCTTGAGCGAGCGCGAACAGCGCGCTGAACTCGCTGGCCGGCATCCAGTGATGCACGTCGACCACCTGCCGCTGCATCTCCGGAAGGATCGTATTGCCGCCGCCGAACGCGAGCAGCGACAGCTGACTAAAAATCGCCGCAAGTGAAACGAGCGTGTCGTTCATCGCGCGCTCCTTGCAGCAAGATAAATGCTGAGCGGCGTGAGCACGAGCATCGTCGGCAGCAGCGGCAGTCGCAGCACGGCAATCGCGACGAAGCCGAGCGCGGCGATCAGCGCGGCCAGCGGCTTGTTGCGCAACGGCAGCACGATCTTGAACGCCATCGAAATCAGCAGGCCCGAAGCCGCCGCGGCGAGCCCCGCGAACAAATGACGCACGTGCGGATCGTTCTGCGTGTGCTCGTACAGCACGCCGAGCCCGATCACCACCAGCGAAGGCCCGGCGATCAAGCCGAGCAAACCGGCCAGCGCGCCTGGCACGCCGCGAAAGCGCATGCCGATCGCGACCGACAGATTGATCACGTTGCCGCCCGGCAGGAATTGACAGAGCCCGAGCAGGTCGGTGAATTCGTCGCTGGTCAGCCAACGGCGTTGTTCGACGAGTGCGCGGCGCGCGAGCGGCAAGGCGCCGCCGAATGAAATGAGACCGAGGCCGAGAAAGCCGCCGAAGATCTCACGCAAGGTCGGCGTGGGCGCGAGCGCGAGCGCGGCTTCGGGTGAGCTGAGTTCGTTGTTCATATTGCGAGCTTCGAGTACCAGCTGAGCACGTTAGCGCCGGACTGCAAGCGTGCAAAACGATTTGTTCGCCAATCCGGTTGACAGTCAGCGCGCCGCAAACTGGCCTGCAAAACGAAAGCGGGCAGCCCGAAGGCTGCCCGCCATGTGCGCGACGATAGGCATCGTGCTACGCGCAATGCGAGGCGCGCAGCCTCTTGCCATCACAGGTAGAACATCCGGTCTTCTTCCGACTTGACCGGATGAACTTCGCCTTCCTCGCGGTCTTCGTAGAACTTGAGCACCGCTTCGAGCACCTGGTCCGGATTGTCGATCACCTGCATCAGATCGATGTCGGTCGGATTGATCAAACCCATCGGAATCAGAGCGCTCTTGAACCACGCGAGCAGACCTTCCCAGAACTCGGCGCCGACCAGAATGATCGGCACATGGCGCGACTTCTTGGTCTGGATCAGCGTGAGCACTTCGGCCAGTTCGTCGAGCGTGCCGAAGCCGCCGGGCATCACGATCACCGCGTCCGAGTTCTTCACGAACGTGACCTTGCGGGTGAAGAAATGGCGGAAGCGCAGCGAGATGTCCTGCCACTGGTTGCCCGACTGCTCGTGCGGCAACTCGATGTTCAGACCGACCGAAGGCGCCTTGCCCGCATGCGCGCCCTTGTTGGCCGCTTCCATGATGCCGGGGCCGCCGCCCGAGATCACCGCGAAGCCAGCATCCGACAATTTGCGCGCGATCTGCGTGGCGAGTTTGTAGTACGGCGAGTTCGGTTTCAGGCGTGCCGAACCGTAGATGCTGACCGCCGGGCGAATCTCCGACAGGTACTCGGTCGCCTCGATAAACTCTGCCATAATCGTGAACATCTGCCACGATGCGCGGGCTTTCTTGGCCGTTGCGCGCTCTTGATCTGCGAGCGATCGCAGACTCGGAATCACTTTTCTCTTAGTCATAATGCCTGAAGAACGAAGCCTTGAAGGTAAGACCCTGCTGTTGGTCGACGGTTCGAGTTATCTGTACCGGGCCTACCATGCGATGCCTGATCTGCGCGGTCCCGGGGGTGGCCCGACGGGTGCGCTCTACGGGATGATCAACATGCTGCGGCGCATGCGCAAGGAAGTCACAGCAGAGTATAGCGCGTGCGTGTTCGACGCCAAGGGCAAAACGTTTCGCGACGACTGGTATCCGGAATACAAGGCGAACCGTCCGTCGATGCCGGAAGATCTTGCCCGTCAGATCGAGCCGATTCACGTCGCGGTGCGTGCACTCGGCTGGCCGCTGCTGATGATCGATCGCGTCGAAGCGGACGACGTGATCGGCACGCTGTGCACCGAGGCGGAAAAGCTCGGCATGAACGTGGTCGTGTCGACCGGCGACAAGGACCTCGCGCAGCTCGTGTCGAACCGCGTGACGCTCGTCAATACGATGACCAACGAAACGCTCGACCGCGACGGCGTGGTCGCGAAGTTCGGCGTGCCACCCGAGCGCATCATCGATTATCTGTCGCTGATCGGCGATACCGTCGACAACGTGCCGGGCGTCGAGAAATGCGGCCCGAAAACCGCGGTCAAATGGCTGACGCAGTATGAGTCGCTAGATGGCATCGTCGAGCATGCGAGCGAGATCAAGGGCGCGGTCGGCGAGAATCTGCGCAGCGCGCTGGACTTTTTGCCGATGGCGCGCAAGCTCGTCACAGTCGAGCGTCATTGCGATCTGACCGGGCACATCGTGTCGATCGAGGAGAGTTTGCCGAGCCTGCCCGAATCGCGCGAAGAGTTGCGCGAGGTGTTCACGCGCCACGGCTTCAAGACGTGGCTGCGCGAAGTCGAAATCGCCGATGCGGTCGAAGGTCCGGAAACCGACGTGCCCCCCGCGTTGTCCGTCGATCACGAGCGCCACTATGAGACCGTGCAAACATGGGAGCAGCTCGACGAGTGGCTCGACAGGATCAATGCGTCTGAGCTGACCTCGTTCGATACCGAGACCACGTCGCTCGATCCGATGATCGCGCAGATCGTCGGCTTGTCGCTGTCGGTCGAAGCGGGCCGCGCCGCGTATGTGCCGCTCGCGCATCGCGGCCCCGACGCGCCAGTGCAGCTGCCGCGCGACGAAGTGCTCGCGAAGCTCAAGCCGTGGCTCGAAAGCGCCGACCACAAGAAGGTCGGCCAGCATCTGAAGTACGACGAACAGGTGCTCGCGAATTACGGCATCGAAATGCGCGGCGTCGAGCATGACACGTTGCTCGAATCGTACGTGCTCGAATCGCATCGCACGCACGACATGGACAGCCTCGCGCTGCGTCATCTCGGCGTGAAGACGATCAAGTACGAAGAGGTCGCGGGCAAGGGCGCGCAGCAGATCGGCTTCGACGAAGTCGCGCTCGACAAAGCCGCCGAATATGCGGCCGAAGACGCAGACATCACGCTGCGTTTGCATCAGGCCTTGTATCCGCAGATCGCCGCGGAGAAATCGCTCGACCATGTGTATCGCGCGATCGAAGTGCCGACTTCGCGCGTACTGCGCAAGATGGAGCGGACCGGCGTGCTGATCGACGCGGAGAAGCTGCGTCAGCAGAGCAGTGAGATCGCCACGCGTCTGATCGAACTCGAAGGCAAAGCGTACGAACTGGCCGGCGGCGAATTTAACCTCGGCTCGCCAAAGCAGATTGGTCAGATTTTCTTCGAGAAGCTCGAACTGCCGGTCATCAAGAAGACGCCGAGCGGTGCGCCTTCCACCGACGAAGAGGTGTTGCAGAAGCTCGCGGAAGACTATCCGCTGCCGAAGATTCTGCTCGAACATCGCGGCCTGTCGAAACTGAAGTCGACCTATACCGACAAGCTGCCGCGCATGGTCAATCCGCACACCGGCCGCGTACATACGAACTACGCGCAGGCCGTCGCGGTGACGGGGCGGCTCGCGTCGAACGATCCGAACCTGCAGAACATTCCGGTGCGTACCGGCGAAGGTCGGCGCATCCGCGAGGCGTTCATCGCGCCGCCCGGGCACAAGCTCGTCTCCGCCGATTATTCGCAGATCGAATTGCGCATCATGGCCCACATCTCTGGCGACGAATCGTTGTTGCGCGCGTTTTCGCAGGGCGAGGACATTCACCGCGCGACCGCGTCGGAAATCTTCAGCGTGACGCCGCTCGAAGTGTCGAGCGATCAGCGGCGCGTCGCGAAGGTCATCAACTTTGGGCTCATCTACGGCATGAGCGCGTTCGGACTCGCATCGAACCTCGGCATCACGCGCGATGCGGCGAAAATTTATATCGACCGCTACTTCGCGCGCTATCCCGGCGTCGCGCGCTATATGGACGAGACGCGTTTGAGCGCGAAGGCGAAGGGCTACGTCGAAACGGTGTTCGGCCGTCGTCTGTGGCTGCCCGAGATCAACGGCGGCAACGGTCCGCGCCGCCAGGCCGCGGAGCGGGCCGCGATCAACGCGCCGATGCAGGGTACCGCGGCCGACCTGATCAAGATGTCGATGATCGCCGTGCAGAACTGGATCGAAGACTCGAAGATCGGCACGCGGATGATCATGCAGGTGCATGACGAACTGATTCTCGAAGTGCCCGACGCTGAGTTATCCGAAGTCCGCAAGCGCCTGCCAGAACTGATGTGCGGCGTCGCCGCGCTGAAGGTGCCGCTCGTCGCCGAGGTCGGTGCGGGTCTGAACTGGGAGGAAGCGCATTGACATGCACGTGACATGCGCACGATAACGTCGTGCGCATGTCACACATGGGTTTTGGCGACTTGTGACTTCCCAGGCGGGTCGAGGACAATCGGTTCAGGACGGCGCATTCATGCGCAGCGTCGCGACAGATAATTCATCGGCTACACGGAGAAGTGCAATGCATCGATTTATCGTCGTTGGCGGAGGTGCGGGAGGATTGGAACTGGCGACGCGTCTTGGCGATCGCTATGGGGCCGACAAGAAGGGGCGCAGCGCGCAGGCCCGGGTCACGCTGGTCGACCGCTATCCGACGCATATCTGGAAGCCGCTGCTGCACGAGGTGGCGGCGGGCAGCATGGACCCGTTCACGCAGGAGCTCCCGTACGCGGCGCAGGCGCGCTGGCATGGCTTCGCGTTCCAGCAAGGCGACCTGACCGCACTCGACCGCACGAATCGACGCATTACGCTCGGCACCGTGCTGGACGACGACGGCGCTGAACTGCTGCCCGAACGCGAGCTCGAGTACGACACGCTGATCATCGCGATCGGCAGTACCACCGCCTTCTTCGGCGTCAAGGGAGCGGCCGAATTCTCCATAGCACTGGATACGGTCAGCGAGGCAGAGCGTTTCCGCAAGCGCCTGATCGCCGCATGCATGCGCGCCGAGCATCAGGCGCACGAACCCGTCGAGTCGAGACCGGGACCCGGCACGTGGACGTCCAGCGAGCCGCGCATTCAGGTGGCGATCGTCGGCGGCGGCGCGACGGGGGTCGAGTTGTCGGCGGAGTTGCGCAATACCGCGCAGGTGTTGTCCGCGTATGGCTTGCACAAGCTCGATCCGCGGCATGACGTCGGCATCGTGCTGATCGAGGCGGGGCCGCGCATTCTGCCCGCGTTGCAGGAGCGCGTTTCCACGGCCACCGCCGAATTGCTGACCAAGCTCGGCGTGAAGCTGATGATCGGCGAGACGGTGGCCGAGGTCGCGCCGGGCTACATCCGCACCGCGAGCGGTCACACCGTGCGGGCCGATCTGACCGTGTGGGCGGCGGGCATCAAGGCGCCGGCGGTGCTCGGTCAGCTCGACGGCTTGCCGGTCAACCGGCTCGGCCAGCTGGTCGTGCGCCGTACGCTGCAAACCGGGATCGACGACAACATCTTCGCGCTCGGCGACTGCGCGGCCTGCGAGTGGCCGGGCAACGAGCGCAACGTGCCGCCGCGCGCGCAGGCCGCGCATCAGCAGGCGAACTTTCTGATGAAAGGACTGGCGGCGCGCCTCGACAACAGGCCACTACCGGAATTCACTTATCGCGACTTCGGCTCGCTGGTCTCGCTCGGCCACTTCAGCGCGGTCGGCAATCTGATGGGCGGGGTGATTGGCGGCAATATGCTGATCGAAGGGCTGTTCGCGCGCTTCATGTACATGTCGCTGTACCGGCTGCATATCGCGGCGCTGCACGGCTATCCGCGCATGGTGCTCGACACCTTCGCGCACTGGTTGCGCCGTACCACGCTGCCGCGCGTCAAGCTGCACTGACGCGCGCGGACGATCTCCTCAGTTGAATGTGCAACGGGATGCGCGCAAGGCGTATCCTGTGGCCTCTAACAATACTTCGAGGAGCGCCCCATGCTGAAGCCTGAAGTCGACTGTCTGATCCCGCACGTTCCTTTCGATCGGCGCACCTTCATCAAGGCGACGCTGGGCTCCGGCTTCGCGGCGGCGGTGCTGCCAGTCTCGGCGCAAACCATTCATACCGACAGCGACGGCCTCGAAGCAGGGGAGGTGGCGTTTCATTCGCTCGGTACGCTGATACCGGCTTATCGCGCGCAGCCGAAGGGCAAGACGCATCTGCCGGTGATCCTCGTCGTGCATGAGGCTTTCGGCGTGCACGAGCATATCGCGGACGTCTGCCGACGCTTCGCGAAGCTGGGCTATCTGGCAATCGCGCCGAACCTGTTCGAGCGCGAGGGCGATCCGACCGCCTACAGGAGCATCCAGCAACTGAGCGAGCAACTGCTCAGCAAGGTACCCGACGAGCAGGTGCTGGCCGACCTCGACGCAGCCGTCGCGTGGGCCGGCGAAAACGGCGGCGACCTGAACCGGCTCGGCGTGAACGGCTTCTGCTGGGGTGGGCGCATCTCGTGGCTCTATGTCGAACACGATCCGCGCGTGAAGGCGGGGGTCGCCTGGTACGGTCGCGTGACCGGCGCGAAGAATGCGATGACGCCGGCCAATCCGATCGATCTCGTCGCTGACCTTCATGCGCCGGTGCTCGGCCTGTACGGGCGCCAGGATCAAAGCAATCCGCAGGACACGCTCGAGCAGATGAAGCAGGCGATCGCGCAAGGGCCGCAAGCAGGACGCGGCTCGCAGTTCGTCGTTTATGACGACGCGGGTCACGCGTTTTTCGCCGATTACCGTCCGAGCTACAGGAAGGCCGATGCCGAGGATGGCTGGCGTCGCGCGCTCGTATGGTTCAAGCAGCACGGCGTGGCTTGAAGCGCTGCTCGAATTCCTCGCGTCTGGTTACGACTTGCGGCGGCTCGCGCTCAAGGTTTCGCCCCCGTCGCCACCGGCCGTTTCGGGTCGGAACTCCATTCGCTCCAAGAGCCCGCGTACAACGCTGAACCATGCAGGCCGGCAACCTCCATCGCTAGCGAATTGACGCAGGCGGTCACGCCCGAGCCGCATTGCAGCACCACGTGTTCGGGCGGCGTATCGCCGAGCAGCGCGTGGAATTCCTCGCGCAGTGTGTGCGCCGGCTTGAAGCGGCCGTCGGGGGTAAAGTTGTCCTTGAAGAAGCGGTTCAGCGCGCCCGGGATATGGCCGCCGACGCGGTCGAGCGTCTCGTTTTCGCCGCGATAGCGATCGGCCGCGCGCGCATCGACGACGATTCGCTCCTTCGAACCGAGGTTGCGCTCGACCGCCCGGGTATCGATCGTCACGGCGAGCGGCGCGGCCGCCTTGAAGTCGCCGGTGTTCTGCGCGGGCACGTCCTGCGTCAGCGGTTGGCCGGCCGCTTCCCATGCCTGCAGCCCGCCGTCGAGCAGCGCGACCGCGTCGTGACCGAGCCAGCGCAACAGCCACCAGACGCGCGCCGCGTACATGCCGCCTTGTGCGTCATATGCGACGACCTGTTGACCTTGCTTCAGCCCCCGCGACTCCAGCGTTTCGACGAGCCGCGCGCGATCGGGCAGCGGATGCCGGCCGTTCGAGCCGTTCTTCGGCCCGGACAGATCGCGATCGAGATGCAGATAGTGCGCGCCCGGCAGATGGCCGGCCAGCCAGGCTTTCTCGCCCGCGTCGGTATCGGTGAGGTCGAACCGGCAGTCGATCACGAACACGCTGCCCGGCGCGGCCGTGAGCCGCTCGGCAAGATTGGTCGCGGAGATCAGGGTGGTGTAATGAGTGTGGGGCATGAGCGTCTCCTCGATACGGGCGATGGCGGCTACGGGCCGCGTCGTTCACGCGGTTGGCGAATGGCCGGTCTATGTCGGTAGTCTAAACAAAAAAAGACGGGTCGAAGCCCGTCTTTCCTTGAGTCGATCGATGCGCCACGTGGCGCGGATCAGATCGTGCCGAGTTCGCGCCGCAGAAACTCGTGGAAGTGCTGCATGCCGTCTTCCATCGGGCTCTGATACGGTCCGACCTGTGATTCCCCGCGCTCCATCAGCGCGAGGCGGCCGGCGTCCATGCGCTCGGCGATCTCGTCGTCTTCGCGGGCCGTCTCCATATAGGCGGCGCGCTCGGCTTCGACGAAGTCGCGCTCGAACAGCGCGATTTCCTCGGGGTAATAGAACTCCACCACGTTGGTGGTCTTCTGCGGACCGCGCGGAATCAGCCACGACACGACCAGCACGTGCGGATACCACTCGATCATGATGCCCGGGTAGTACACCATCCAGATCGCGCCGAACTCGGGCGGATTGCCGTCGCGAAAGCGCAGCACTTCGTCGTGCCACTTGCGATACGTCGGGCTGCCCGGTTGCTCGAGCGCCTTGTGCACGCCGACCGTCTGCACGCTGTACCAGTCGCCGAACTCCCACGTCAGATCGTCGCAATTGACGAAGCTGCCGAGGCCCGGATGGAACGGTGCGACGTGATAGTCCTCCAGATAGACCTCGATGAAGGTCTTCCAGTTGTAGTTGCACTCATGGACTTCGACGTGATCGAACATGAAGCCCGAGAAATCGAAGTGGCGCTTGGTGCCGAGGCGTGCGAGATCTTTCGCGACGTCGCGACCCTGCGCCTCGAACAGCAGCCCCTGCCAGTCCTGCAGCGACGTGGCGCCGAGATTCAGGCACGGGTTGTCGGCAAAATGGGGGGCGCCGAGCAAGTCGCCCTTCAGGTCGTACGTCCAGCGATGCAGCGGACAGACGATGTTCTGCGTCTGGCCGCGGCCGTTGAGCATGATGGCTTGCCGGTGGCGGCACACATTCGACAGCAACTCGACTTGCGACTGCTGGTTACGGACGAGTACCCGCCCCTCGCGTTCGCTAGGCAAGGCGAAATAATCCCCCGCTTCGGGCACCATTAGATCGTGGCCGATGTAGCGAGGACCTTTCTTGAAAAGGGTGTCGATTTCGCGCGTAAGAAGCGCTTCGTCAAAGTAAGCCGTGACTGGCAGCTGGCTGTGAACAGACCGCAACTGCAATGCATTGCTCAGATTGGACATTCCCACTCCCGATGAAGACGTGAAAGCAGTGAACAACCCAACCATCGAAGATTCGATTTAGGGAGCCCGCGATTATACCCGTTTCCCCGTGACAGGGGCACTTAAGTCCCTGATTTGGGTTAAAAATGTCAGGAAAGTTCGGCATTTTCGCCGCAGACCTCGAGCTTTTTTTCTGAGAAACTTCAGGGTCGAAGCGGGGAAAGGCGGGCATCAGACAGGCTCGAAACGAGGCGGAAGGCAGGACGCAGGCGGGCGGGCGGATCGAAAATGTCGCTTTTGCCGTAGAATGTCCGACTTGTTTTAATTTTGCGACTATTCATGGCGAAGACCGCATCGAAAGATTCCGCCGCCGCGCCAGCCGAATGCGGCGACAGCGCACCGCTGCCGGAGAACTACGAGGCCGCGCAGGCTGAGCTGGAAGAGCTCGTCGCGCGCATGGAGGGCGGTAGCCTGAGCCTCGAGGAATCGTTGGCCGCATACCGTCGCGGCGCGGCACTTGTCGGATTCTGTCAACAGCAGCTCGAAAAGGTCGAGCAGCAGGTGCGGGTGCTGGACGGCGAGACACTCAAGCCGCTGCCCATGAATAGCGCAGGCACAGCCGCGACTGAGAGCGGGGACGACCTATGACATTCGAACAATGGACGCGCGCGGTGCTCGAACGCGTCGAAGCGGCTCTGGAACACTATCTGCCGGCCGGGACGACCGAACCCGCCAGGCTGCACGAGGCGATGCGCTATGCGGTGCTCGGTGGCGGCAAGCGGGTGCGGCCGCTCCTGTGCCACGCGGCCGGCGAGCTGACCGGCGCGCGCGCCGAATGCCTCGAGGCGGCGGCGGCCGCGCTGGAAATGATCCACGTGTACTCGCTGGTGCATGACGACATGCCCTGCATGGACGACGACGCGCTGCGCCGCGGCAAGCCGACGGTCCACGTCAAGTATGACGAAGCGACCGCGCTGCTGGTCGGCGACGCGCTGCAGTCGCAAGCATTTGTCGTGCTCACGTCCGACGTGATGGGCCTGCCGCAGCAGGCGTCGCTCGTGCGCGAGCTCGCGCACGCAAGCGGCTCGATCGGCATGTGCGGCGGCCAGGCCATCGATCTGGCGAGCGTCGGCCACACGCTGACCCGCCCACAGCTCGAGACCATGCATCGGATGAAGACCGGCGCGCTGCTGCGCGCGGCCGTGCGCATGGGCGCACTGGCCGGCGAGACGCCGGACACGCAGGTTCTGGCGTCGCTCGACGCCTACGCCGCCGCGGTCGGTCTCGCGTTTCAGGTCGTCGACGACATTCTCGACGTCACGACCGACTCCGCAACGCTCGGCAAGACCGCCGGCAAGGACGCGAAAGACGGCAAGCCAACCTACGTGTCGATTATCGGGCTCGACGCGTCGCGCGCGCTCGCGGCGCAACTGCGCAGCGACGCGCACGCAGCGCTCGCGCCGTTCGGCGCACGCGCACAGCGTCTTGCCGAACTGGCCGACCTGGTGGTGAACCGGGTCAGCTGAACGCGAAAGCCCGCCGTCGCGCACCCTCCATGCCCGGGGTGCATGTATGAAGTGCGGGCGCGTAAGTTTTCCTACAATGGAACGACGATGTACGACTTGCTGAAAACCATCGACGACCCGGCAGCCCTGCGCCGCCTCGATCGCCGCCAATTGCAACCGCTTGCCGGCGAGTTGCGCGCCTTCGTGCTCGACAGCGTATCGCAGACGGGCGGCCATCTCTCGTCCAACCTCGGCACGGTCGAGTTGACCATCGCGCTGCATTACGTCTTCGATACGCCGCACGACCGGATCGTCTGGGACGTCGGCCATCAGACCTATCCGCACAAGATCCTGACCGGTCGTCGCGACCAGATGCACACGCTGCGTCAGTTGGGCGGTATCTCGGGCTTCCCGAAGCGCGACGAATCGGAATACGACACCTTCGGCACCGCGCACTCGAGCACGTCGATTTCGGCCGCGCTCGGCATGGCGATCGCGAGCAAGCTGCAAGGCGATAACCGCATGGGCATTGCCGTGATCGGCGACGGCGCGATGACGGCGGGCATGGCCTTCGAGGCAATGAACAACGCGGGCGTCGAAGACGACGTGCCGCTGCTCGTGATCCTCAACGACAACGACATGTCGATCTCGCCGCCGGTCGGCGCGCTCAATCGCCATCTCGCGCGTCTGATGTCGGGGCGCTTCTATGCGGCCGCGCGCGCGGGCGTCGAACGCGTGCTGCGCGTCGCGCCGCCGGTGCTCGATCTCGCGCGCAAGCTCGAGGAGCACGCGAAGGGCATGATCGTGCCGGCGACGCTGTTCGAAGAGTTCGGCTTCAACTACATCGGACCGATCGACGGTCACGATCTCGATTCGCTGATTCCCACCCTGCAAAACATCAAGGAACTGCGCGGGCCGCAGTTCCTGCACGTGGTCACGAAGAAAGGACAGGGCTACAAGCTGGCCGAGGCTGATCCGGTGCTGTACCACGGTCCGGGTAAGTTCAATCCGGCCGAGGGTATCAAACCGGCCGCGACGCCGTCGAAAAAGACCTACACGCAGGTATTCGGCGAGTGGCTGTGCGACGCGGCCGAGCTCGACTCGCGCGTGATCGGCATTACGCCGGCAATGCGTGAAGGCTCGGGCATGGTCGAGTTCGAAAAGCGCTTCCCGGATCGTTACTTCGACGTCGGCATCGCCGAGCAGCACGCGGTGACGTTCGCGGGCGGCCTTGCCGCGGACGGCATGAAGCCGGTCGTCGCGATCTATTCGACCTTTCTGCAACGCGCGTATGACCAGCTGATTCACGACGTCGCGCTGCAAAACCTGCCGGTGGTGTTCGCAATCGATCGTGCGGGTCTCGTTGGTGCGGACGGCGCGACGCATGCGGGCGCGTACGACCTCGCGTTCATGCGTTGTATTCCGAACATGACCGTGATGGCGCCGTCGGACGAAAACGAGTGCCGGCAGATGCTGTACACCGCGTTGCAGCAGTCGCATCCGACCGCTGTGCGCTACCCACGCGGCGCGGGTACAGGGGTCGCAACGGTCAAGCAGATGGCCGCGTTGCCGCTCGGCAAGGGCGAAGTGCGTCGCGAGACGTCGGCGCCGGCCGGCAAGCGCATCGCGATTCTCGCGTTCGGCACGATGGTCGCGCCGTCGCTCGCGGCCGCCGAGCAACTCGACGCCACCGTCGCGAACATGCGCTTCGTGAAGCCGCTCGACACCGAACTCGTGCGCGAGCTGGCCGAGACGCACGACGCGATCGTCACCGTCGAGGAAGGCTGCATCATGGGTGGCGCGGGTTCGGCGTGCGTCGAAGCCCTGCTCGCAAGTGGGGTTATGCGCCCCGTACTACAATTGGGCCTCCCCGATCGGTTCATCGATCACGGGGACCCGGCTAAGCTGCTCGCCGCGTGCGGTCTCGACGCCGCGGGTATCACCCGGTCGATCCGCGAACGCTTCCTTGCGAGCGGCGCGGTCGGCGGTCAGTCGTCCGTGAAGCGCGTCGCGTAAAGCGCTGTCGGCTGTCGGCTGTTGTGCCGTCGTAGGTTCGACTCATGCCGCCGTCATGCGACGGCGGCTTCGGCAATCTCCAGTTTTGAACCGACGGGTGTTGTGGGCCGTCACCCAACGCCGGCGCGAGCCGGCGTTCGCCGTTGCGCGCGCTGATCCGCATTGCCGATGGTGCCTCGCACTCGCTGCGCGATAGTCGCCGATGCAGCGAAACCTTGGCGCAGCCCGGCGCTTTCCAGAAAGGACAAAAGAATGAATCAGATGAATCCCGCTTTCGTGATGCCCGACGTGCAAAGCACCCCCGACACGCGCCAGATTCCGATCCAGCGGGTCGGCGTGAGGGGCGTGCGTCATCCGTTGACGATTCGCACGCAAGGTGGCGAAGCGCAGCCGTCGGTCGGCACGTGGAATCTCGACGTGCATCTGCCGGCCGAGCAGAAGGGCACCCACATGTCGCGCTTCGTCGCGTTGCTCGAAGAGAACAAAGCGCCGCTCGAACCGGCCACGTTCCGCACGATGCTCGCGGCTATGCTTGAAAAACTCGAGGCCGAGGCGGGCCGCATCGAAGTGTCGTTCCCGTACTTCGTGAACAAGACCGCGCCGGTGTCGGGCGTGCAGAGCTTGCTCGATTATGAAGTCACGCTGACCGGTGAGACCCGCCATGGCGCGACGCGGGTATTCCTGAAGGTGCTGGTGCCGGTCACGAGCCTGTGCCCGTGCTCGAAGAAGATCTCGCAGTACGGCGCGCACAATCAGCGTTCGCACGTGACGATCGATGCCGAGCTGAACGGCGACGTTGCTGTCGAAGAGTTGATCCGTATCGCCGAGGAAGAAGCGTCGTGTGAACTGTGGGGCCTGCTCAAGCGCCCGGACGAGAAGTTCGTCACCGAGCGCGCGTATGAAAATCCGAAGTTCGTCGAAGACCTCGTGCGCGACGTTGCCCAGCGTCTGAATGCCGACGAGCGCATCGTCGCGTATGTGCTCGAAGCGGAGAACTTCGAGTCGATTCACAATCACAGCGCGTATGCGGTGATCGAGCGGGACAAGCGCCTCGCCTGATACATTCCTGATCGCTCCACGCCGGTTCGTTGCGAAAGCATTGAAGCAAAAAAGCCGGTTGTAAAGCGGCTTTTTGTCCTCTTGGGGCGGCGGTTCAGTGCGCGAGCGACGTCAGATCCCAACGCGGCTTCACGGTGAACGCGTAGTCGTGGCCGGCCTGTTCGGGCCAGCGTTGCAAACGCAGCGCGCCGGCCAGCGCGATCATCGCCCCGTTGTCCGTGCACAGCGACAGGTCCGGGTAGTGGACGTAGAAATTGCGCTTCTGCGCGGCGGCCGACAGCGCTTCGCGCAACTGCCGGTTCGCGCCGACGCCGCCCGCCACCGCCAGCCGGTTCAGCTTCGTGCGCTTGAGCGCCGCTAGAGATTTCGCGGCCAGCACTTCGACGGCGGCATCGACGAAACCGCGCGCGAGGTCGGCCTTGGCCTGCTCGCAGATGTTCGCGCCGCCCAGCCGGTTCGCGTGCGTGAGCACGGCGGTCTTCAGGCCGCTGAAGCTGAAATCGAGGTCGCCGGAATGTAGCATCGGGCGCGGCAGCACGACTGCCCCGGGTGTGCCGAACTCGGCCATGCGCGAGACTTCGGGGCCGCCCGGATAGCCGAGGCCCAGCAGCTTGGCGGTTTTGTCGAAGGCTTCGCCGGCGGCGTCGTCGAGCGTCTCGCCGAGCGTCTCGTAGACGCCGACGTCGGTCACGCGCATCAACTGCGTGTGGCCGCCCGAGACCAGCAGCGCGACGAACGGAAACGGCGGCGGCTCGTCGACGAGCAGCGGCGACAGCAGATGCCCTTCGAGATGGTGAATGCCGACGGTCGGCTTGTTCCACGCCATCGCCAGCGAATTGGCGACGCTCGCGCCGACCAGCAGCGCGCCCGCGAGCCCGGGCCCTTGCGTGTAAGCGATCGCGTCGATGTCGCCGCGCGCGACGCCGGCGCGGTCCATCACCTCTTCGAGCAGCGGCAGCGCGCGGCGGATATGGTCGCGCGATGCAAGCTCCGGCACGACGCCGCCGTACTCCCGGTGCATCGCAATCTGCGAATGCAGCGCGTGCGCGAGCAGGCCGCGCTCCGTGTCGTAGAGCGCGAGACCGGTTTCGTCGCAGGAGCTTTCGATGCCGAGAACGAGCATGATGAATCGCTTGAGACGGCCGCGCGCGACGCGCGTCCGAAAGTGGAAGGTAAGCCTGAAAGTATACCAGCGCGGACAGGCAGCCGCAGGCGGCCGGCAGAGCACGGGCATGGATGCGCGGGCCCGGCAGGTACAATGCGGCCCCATGGAATCCTTCGATATCGCGGTGATCGGCGCGGGCGCGGCCGGCATGATGTGCGCGGCCGTGGCCGGTCAACTCGGCCGGCGTGTGGCGCTGATCGACCACTCGCAGCGTCTCGCGGAAAAAATCCGTATTTCCGGCGGTGGCCGCTGCAACTTCACGAATCTGTATGCGGGGCCGGCCAATTATCTGTCGGCGAATCCGCATTTTTGCCGCTCGGCGCTCGCGCGCTATACGCCGCGCGATTTCATGGCGTTGCTGAAGCAGCATCGCGTGACATGGCATGAGAAGCACAAGGGCCAGCTGTTCTGCGATCAGTCGAGCGACGCGGTCATCGACGTGCTGAAGAACGAGTGCGACGCCGGTGGGGTTGCATGGCGCACGCCGCTGTCGGTCGAAGAGGTGCGCCAGGACGCCGAAGGACAGTTCCTGCTCGGCACGACGACGGGCACGATCGCCGCCCGTGCGCTCGTGATCGCGACGGGCGGTCTGTCGATCCCGAAGATCGGCGCAACCGATTTCGCATACCGGATCGCCAGGCAGTTCGGCCACAAGTTGATCGACACGCGTCCCGCGCTGGTTCCGCTGACCTTCGCTCCGGCCGACTGGGAGCCGTTCGCGGCGCTATCGGGCGTGTCGCTTGAAGTACAGCTGTCGACTGGCAATACGAAGACCGGCGCCGAATTCACCGAAGATCTGCTGCTCACGCACCGCGGCCTGTCGGGCCCAGGCGTGCTGCAGATCTCGAGCTACTGGCAGCCCGGCGAGCCGATTCACATCAATCTGCTGCCGGAGCGCGACGCCGCGACTGCGCTCATCGACGCGAAAAACGGCACGAAGCGGCAGATCGCCAATCTGCTATCGGAATGGGTGCCGCAGCGGCTCGCGCATGTGTGGCTCGACACTCACCAGGTGGCCGCCGAGGCTCGCGTCGCCGATCTGCCGGACAAGGCGCTGCGCCGCATCGGTGAGGCTCTGTCGCGCTGGATCCTCACGCCGAACGGCACCGAGGGTTATCGCAAGGCCGAAGTGACTCGCGGTGGGGTCGATACGCGCGGTTTGTCATCGACCACGATGATGAGCGCGCAGGTGCCGGGCCTCTACTTCATCGGCGAGGCGGTCGACGTGACCGGTTGGCTCGGCGGCTACAACTTCCAGTGGGCGTGGGCGTCGGGTGTCGCGGCGGGCGAGGCGGCGGCCGAATATGCCCGGGGGCTTGACGGCGCAATGGCTTTGTGAGAAAGCTCTGCTATACTCCTGAACCTTTACAAAGTTCCGTTATTGAAAAATGACGACCATCCGCGTAAAAGACAATGAGCCGTTCGAAGTCGCCATGCGCCGTTTCAAGCGCACCATGGAGAAAAACGGCTTACTGACGGAACTTCGCGCTCGCGAGTTTTACGAGAAACCCACAGCCGAACGCAAGCGCAAGAAAGCGGCGGCAGTGAAGCGTCATTTCAAGCGTCTGCGTGGCCAGATGCTGCCAAGGAAGCTCTACTGATTCTGGCGTTGCCGCGCTCCGCTTCGCACGAGGCGCGGCAGCATCCAAGCCGATGGCGGCACGTCAGGTGCCATCACGGGAAACCCGGCCCATCGGGCCAACCGGCAGGGTCGCATCCACTACGCATATTGCCCAACCCGCTTGAGGAAGAAGTCCCAAGCGGGTTTTTGTGCTGATGCGGCGGTATCGCCGCCGTCGACCGGCCGGTTTTTCAACTTTTCAACGCAATTCAGGTGAGTGATGAGTCTCAAGGACCGGATCAACGACGATATGAAAGCTGCCATGCGGGCGCGCGAGACCGAACGTCTCGGGACGATCCGCCTGCTGCTCGCCGCGATCAAGCAGCGTGAAGTCGATGAGCGGGTCACGCTCGACGACGCCGCCATAACCTCCGTCGTCGACAAGATGATCAAGCAGCGCAAGGATTCGATCAGCCAGTTCGAGGCCGCAGGACGTACGGATCTTGCGGACAAGGAAAAGGCCGAGTTGGCCATTCTTTCCGCGTACATGCCTGAGCAGATGTCCGAAGCGGAAATCGTTGCTGAGGTGCAGGCGGCAGTCGCGCAAACCAGCGCTGCCGGCCCGCAGGACATGGGCAAGGTGATGGGCGTGCTGAAGCCGAAGCTGGCCGGCCGCGCCGACATGACCGCCGTCTCCGCACAGGTCAAGGCCGCGCTCGCTAAGTAACTCTGTCGATTTGTCCGGGTCGCGCGCCTCCTGAAGGCGAGGCGCGCGACCCGGTCGCGGTGTCGAGCCCGGGCTCCGGGCTTGGATTTTGAAGCTTTCCAGGCAGCGTCATTTACTGTGATCCCACCGTCATTCCTGCAGGACCTGCTCAACCGCGTCGATATCGTCGACGTGGTCGGCCGGTATGTGCAGCTGAAAAAGGGCGGCGCGAACTTCATGGGGCTGTGCCCGTTTCACAACGAGAAGAGCCCCTCGTTTACGGTTAGTCCGACTAAACAGTTTTATCACTGCTTCGGCTGCGGTGCGCATGGCACGGCCATCGGTTTCCTGATGGAACACGTGGGTGCGTCGTTTCCCGAAGCGGTCAACGAGCTCGCGCAATCGGTGGGTCTCACCGTGCCGAACGAGCCTTCTTCCGGATATGGCGGCGGCGGTGGCGGAGCTGGCAGCGGCTACGCGCCGGCGGCATCGAAGGCCGTCACAACCGCGCTGTCCGATCTCATGCAGACCGCCTGCGACTACTACCGTAAGCAACTGCGCGGTGCGCCGGGCGCGATCCAATATTTGAAGAAGCGCGGCCTGACTGGCGAAATCGCCGCGCGCTTCGGTCTCGGCTATGCGCCGGAAGGGTGGCAAAACCTCGAGGCGGCGTTTCCGAACTATCGCGACGACGCGCTGGTCGACGCGGGTCTCGTGATCGTCAGCGAAAAGTCGGACGCGCAGGGTCAGAACCGCCGCTACGACCGCTTTCGCGAGCGGATCATGTTCCCGATCCGCAATGTCAAAGGGCAGGTGATCGGCTTCGGTGGCCGCGTGCTCGACGGCGGCGAGCCAAAGTATTTGAATTCACCCGAAACGCCGCTATTTAACAAGGGCAGCGAGCTGTACGGGCTGTTCGAGGCGCGTCTTGCGATTCGAGAGCAACATTACGTGCTGGTCGTCGAAGGTTATATGGACGTAGTCGCGCTGGCCCAATTGGGCTTCCAGAACGCGGTCGCGACCCTCGGCACCGCTTGCACGCCGATTCATGTGCAGAAACTGATGCGCCAGACCGATACGGTCATCTTCAGTTTCGACGGCGACGCGGCCGGCCGGCGCGCCGCGCGTCGCGCGCTCGATGCGTGCCTGCCGCATGCCGCCGACAACCGGACGATCCGTTTCCTGTTCCTGCCCAGCGAGCATGATCCCGACAGCTACGTGCGCGAGTTCGGCACTGAGGCTTTCGCCGAGCAGGTCGAACGGGCGATGCCGTTGTCGCAGTTCATGCTCAACGAGGTGTTGACCGGCAAGGAGCTCGATCAGCCCGAAGGCAAGGCCCGCGCGCTGTTCGACGCGAAACCGCTGCTGCAGGCGTTGCCGGCCAATGCGCTGCGCGCGCAGATCATGCATTTGTTCGCAGACCGGCTCGATGTGCCGTTCAGCGAAGTCGCGGCGCTTTGCGAAGTCGACGCGCGGATCGCGGCCGCGGCGCGCAAGGCGCCGGCCCGCAAGGACCGGCGCAGCGTGACCGGCATCGAGGAAAAGACGCTGCGCAATCTGGTGATGTATCCGCGCACGGTCGCGATGCTCGACGAAGAGGCCGAAGAGGCGCTGCTCACCGTAACCCGGCACGGCGAACTGTTCGCGGAAGTGACGACGCACGCGCGAGCCCTCGGCGATTCGGCAGCGTTCCAGTTGTTGTCCGATCTCTTGCGAAATGGCGCGAACGCCCCAACTTTCGAGGAAATCTTTCGCAAAATTCTAGACTATGATGAAAACGTCCGGGATTTGCTGCTGAAAGACCCGCAGGACGCGGCCGTCATCGAGGAACGGCGCGAGCAGGAACGAATTGTCGGCGAGGAGCTGAAAGCCGCGATTTTGAAGATGCGATACGACGCTTATTGCGATCGTCTCGAACAGCTTTCGCGACAGTCGCGGCATACGCCGGAAGAGTTTGCCGAGTTTTCGGAGCTCAACCGGAAGCGGGCCGACATGAAGCGTCAACTCGGGTTGTAGCGGAGAGGCCGAAACCTCGGGTGGTATAATCAAAAGTTTCTAGCGGTTTGTTTTTTCAAGGGTTTTCCTAGCAAAGGCGAAAGGCGATGCGATGGCAAAGACGACAGGCGGAAATCAGACAACGGGCTCACGCGCTAAAGAGCGCACCGGAAAAGTTACCGAAGCCAAGCTGACTGCAACCGCCAGAAGACCGTCTGCTGTCAGCGTTGCACCGGCTGCCGGGAAGAAGTCGTCGACCACTGCGGCCGCGCAGGCCGCACCGGTTCGGGCGGCGAAAGCTGTAGCACCGCCGGCTGCCAAGCGGGCTGGTGTCAGAAGCGCAAGGGAAGCGGCTGCCGTTCAGGACGATGCGGTAGCGCGCGTGACTTCAGTATCCACGGTTCAACCGGCTGTTGTCCAACAGCCGGGGATCGAGACTACAGCCGGTACGGCGAACTCCATGACGAAAAAGCTGAATGAAGTACCCGTCGATGACGATGCAACCCAGGCCGAAGAAACCGCTGCCGCCGCACCGGGCAAGCCGGAGAAGGTCAAGGCTCGCGACCGTCGTGCAAAGGAAAAAGCGCTGCTGAAGGATGCGTTCGCGTCGTCGCAGCCCGGCACGGTGGAGGAACTCGAGGAGCGTCGCTCCAAGCTGCGCGCCCTGATCAAGCTCGGCAAGGAGCGCGGCTTCCTCACGTACGCTGAAATCAACGATCACCTGCCGGACAACTTCACCGAGACCGAGGCGATCGAAGGCATCATCAGCACGTTCAACGACATGGGCGTCGCGGTCTACGAACAGGCCCCGGACGCTGAAACGCTGCTGCTCAACGACAACGCGCCCGCAGCTTCGTCAGACGACGAAGTCGAAGAGGAAGCCGAAGTCGCGCTGTCCACCGTCGACTCCGAATTTGGCCGCACCACCGATCCCGTGCGTATGTACATGCGCGAAATGGGCACGGTGGAGCTGCTTACGCGTGAAGGCGAAATCGAAATCGCGAAGCGCATCGAAGATGGCCTGAAGCACATGGTGATGGCCATTTCCGCGTGCCCGACCACGATCGCCGACATTCTCGCGATGGCCGAGCGCGTCGCCAACGACGAAGCGCGCATCGACGAACTTGTCGACGGTCTGATCGACGCCGACGCGGAAGACGCCGACGGCTTCTCCGCGCAGGAGGCGGAAGCGATCGAGAATGAAGACGAGGAAGCCGAGGAAGAGGACGAAGAGGACGAGGAAGAAGACGATGGCGCGGCGCAAGCCACCGCCAACGCCGCGCAGCTCGAAGCGCTGCGGCGCGCGTCGCTCGAAAGATTCGCGTCGATCAGCGAATGGTTCGACAAGATGCGTCGCGCGTTCGAGAAGGAAGGCTACAAGTCCAAGTCGTATCTGAAGGCGCAGGAAACCATCCAGAACGAGCTGATGACGATCCGCTTCACCGCGCGTACCGTCGAGCGTCTGTGCGACACGCTGCGCGCGCAGGTGGATGAAGTGCGTCAGGTCGAGCGTCAGATCCTGCATACGGTCGTCGACAAGTGCGGCATGCCGCGTGCGGAATTCATCGCGCGTTTCCCGGGCAGCGAGACGGACCTCGAATGGGCCGGCAAGATCGTCGCCGAAGGTCACGCGTATAGCGCGATCCTCACGCGCAACATTCCGGCGATCCGCGAACAGCAGCAACGTCTGCTCGATCTGCAGGCGCGCGTGGTGCTGCCGCTGAAGGACCTGAAGGAAACCAACCGTCAGATGGCGGCTGGCGAGCTGAAGGCGCGCCAGGCGAAGCGCGAGATGACCGAGGCCAACCTGCGTCTCGTGATCTCGATCGCGAAGAAGTACACGAACCGCGGTCTGCAGTTCCTCGACCTGATTCAGGAAGGCAACATCGGCCTGATGAAGGCGGTGGACAAGTTCGAATACCGTCGTGGCTACAAGTTCTCCACGTATGCGACGTGGTGGATCCGCCAGGCCATTACGCGTTCGATCGCCGACCAGGCGCGCACGATCCGGATTCCGGTTCACATGATCGAAACGATCAACAAGATGAACCGCATCTCGCGTCAGATCCTGCAGGAAACCGGTCTCGAGCCGGATCCGGCGACGCTGGCCGAGAAGATGGAAATGCCGGAAGACAAGATCCGCAAGATCATGAAGATCGCGAAGGAGCCGATCTCGATGGAAACGCCGATCGGTGACGACGACGATTCTCATCTGGGCGACTTCATCGAAGATACGAACACGGTCGCCCCGGCGGATGCGGCGTTGCACGCGAGTATGCGCGACGTCGTGAAGGACGTGCTCGATTCGCTGACGCCGCGCGAAGCGAAGGTGTTGCGCATGCGTTTCGGTATCGAGATGAGCACGGATCACACGCTCGAAGAAGTCGGTAAACAGTTCGACGTGACGCGTGAGCGGATTCGCCAGATCGAGGCGAAGGCGCTGCGCAAGCTGCGTCATCCGAGCCGTTCGGACAAGCTGAAGTCATTCCTCGAAGGGAATTGACGGCGACGGCCGCGGTTGGCCGCAAATGATGCGATCAAAGGGGCCTCCCGGTCGTTTCGCCGAAGCGAAGCGGTTGGGAGGCTCCTTTTTCGTGTAGTATGTCGGCCAATCGACGAAACGGGCCCGGCCTTCACGACCGGGTCTTTTTTCTTGGGCTGGACGCCGTGTTGGTTGCAGGCAGTGGACTCATAATCCACCTCCGAAAGGACATCGTGGGTTCGAACCCCACCCGGCCCACCAAAGTATCGAAAAAAGGGTTCCGAATTCCGGAACCCTTTTTGTTTTTGGGCGGCCTTCGGCCAGCCTCAGCTGGGCGACCCAGTGCCCAGCTTCAACCCCTGCCAGCCGCGTCGCTCGACGAAGCCAATGAAGACCTGCCGCAGCGTCCAGTGCGAGCGCTGACGCGGGTCGCATTCTGTTTCGCATGGCTATTCGGGCTGGAGCCGTTCCTCACAGCATCGTCCGATGAGGTGGCGAACTCGCGCCCGGAGGGTCACTGAGTTGTCGGGCGTTGCAAATTCCGTTTCGAGTCAGCGCAATTTCTACAGACGGCGTCGCTAAGCGAGCTGGGCGGCGCGGTGCTCGCACGTTCGGGCGGCTGAAAGCGGCGCCTGCCTCGCCGTTCATCGAGCGCCGGACGCGATCGCGGGAATAGCCGTTGCGCACCCAGCGTAGGGAGACGTTCCCATCCACCTGGAGGCCGCCCTGCAAACCGATCCAACCATCGATCCCGCCGCTCCTCCTAATCAGCCGCTCGATGAACCCAACGGCGAGCCGCGTCCGTTGCCCGACACACCTCCCGACACCGACCCGCTCGCGCCGGGTTCCTCGCCCGAGGACGAGGAGGCGCTTAAGCGCACTCCGCGCCAGCCATAAGCGGTGACCCCGCGTAATCAGGGAAAATCCGTGTAAAAACGGGCGCCACCCCGCCGTTGATTGAATGCGGAAGGCTTGTTGATGCACGCCGTCCGCTTTCAGCGCGGGCCTTGTCACGCGGCGGCCGGCGTCGCAATTTACCTCCGGGCAACGCCCGTGCTGAAGGCTTTTTTGAATCGCGCGCGCATCTTATAGAGGCGTGACAGAGGGTGCTCGCTAAAGCGAGCAATTAGAAGACCGCCGCAATGGCAGTCTCTCAATACTGAATGCTGATTCGACGCGGCGAGCCCGGACCCTTGCGCTGCCCGGGGCGGCGGCGATTGTTTGCGTCGGTCAATAAAGACTAGGTGAATAAGCCGTCTTGGTGAGTCGACGAGTTAATCGCCTCGCCGGAAACCATTAATTGGTGTATGCGCGAGGAAGACTGCATTAACTCTATTAAGTTCCGGCGCTCCGAAAATAAATCTCAAACGACGCGGAAAACCGTCCCTTCCACCATTCGATTACAAAAAATATCGGCCGGTCTTTTCGTCAACTTGCTCCGACCCGATTACGTCACGCGTATTAAAGTACTGTTGCAAACGCACAACTTAGGATATTGACGCGTTGCAAATTCGTTTTGGCTGGAGCTGGCGATCCGGCACCTAGATCTTGCAATAAACGATGGAAAAACAAGAAGTTATACCTATCGGCACCGACATTGTTGCGAATTTCGAAAAATCCTGTTGCGTGAATTACCTGCGTCGGTACCAGGGTGTCCCCCTACACTCACGCTTCGCTTCAAGGGTGCCCGGTCGATCCCCACGGTTCGGCCAAGCGGGTGGCGGCAAATGCGATGCATCGGCTGCTGAGGCGGGTCCTGCTCCCCGTATAAATTTTTCGAATTGGAGTTCCCATGAAAAAGAGTCTCATCGTCGTTGCGGCTGCCGCATCGTTCGCTTCGGTCGCTGCTCACGCACAAAGCAGCGTGACCCTGTACGGTCTGCTCGACGCAGGTCTGACGTACACCAGCAACGTTGCCCACAACTCCAAGTGGGCAGCAGGTAGCGGCGGCATCAACCAGAGCATGTTCGGCCTGCGTGGTTCGGAAGATCTGGGCGGCGGTCTGAAGGCAATCTTCACGTTGGAAAGCGGCTTCAACATCAACAACGGCAAGTTCGCTAACAACAACGGCATGTTCAACCGTCAGGCCTTCGTCGGTCTGTCGAGCTCGCAATTCGGTACGGTCACGCTGGGTCGCCAGTACGACGCAGCGCAGGACTACCTCGCACCGCTGACCGCAACGGGCAGCTGGGGCGGCACGTACTTCGCGCACCCGTTCAACAACGACAACCTGAACACCAACGGTGGTCTGTCGGTCAACAACTCGGTCAAGTACTCGAGCGCTAACTACGCTGGCTTCACGTTCGGCGGCACGTACGGCTTCTCGAACCAGGCTGGTGGCTTCGCAAACAACCGTCAGTACAGCTTGGGCGCCGCATACCAGTGGCAAGGCCTGCACCTCGGTGCTGCCTACGCTCAGCAAAACAACCCGGCTGCTAACGCAAGCGGCGCATCGGACGGCGTTCTGGCGAACACCGCGGGCGTGCTGCAAGGCGACTTCCGTCAGCGTCAGTTCGGCGCAGGCGCTTCGTACGGCTTCGGCCCGGCGCTGGTTGGCGTGGCCTGGACGCAATCGCGCGTCGACAACCTGGTTGGTGCAGCTCCTGGTCAGCGTCAAGGCCACACCAACAACTACGAAATCAACGGCAAGTACAACGTGACGCCGGCTATGGCTCTCGGCGTCGCGTACACGTTCACCGACGCGCGCGGCTACGGCATCAACGCCGACGGTAACGACATGAAGACCCGTTACCACCAGATCGGCCTGCAGGCTGACTACTCGCTGTCGCGTCGCACCGACGTCTACGCTCAGGCTGTGTACCAGCACGCAATGGGTGACGGCGGCGTGGCTTCGATCTACAGCGGCGACAACACGGTTCCGACCTCGTCGTCGAAGAACCAGACGGCTGCTACGGTCGGTCTGCGTCACCGCTTCTAAGCTTCAGCAGAAGCTGCCTGTAGTACAGAAAGGTGCCGTTCGCGGCACCTTTTTTTATGCGCGCGGCAGACCGGTGAGCCGGTTTCCGTATGCGAGGCGAAAAAAACGGGCGTCCCTGGGGACGCCCGTTTTGCCATGACGACGTGAAACGATTTAGAAAATTGTCCGCAAACCGAGCGCAACGCCGGTCTGGTTGTCGCGGCCCGGCAGTTCGACCGACGCCGCGCCCGACACCTTGTCGAAATCAACGGTGCCATACACCTCGGTGCGCTTCGACAGCGCGTACTCGGCCAGTGCGACGAACGTGTAGCGATAGCCACTGCCGAGCTGACCAGCGCCGATCGCCGCGTTCGACATGTCGTCGTAGTACGCGGCGCCCGTCAGCGTCAGCGCGCGTGGCCTGCCACGTGACGCCGGCGAACGGTCCGTTGTCGATGCGACCCGAGCCCTTGACGATATCGACGCCTGGCACGAGCGTCTGCTGCGCGAGCGCGCTGTCGACGAAGCCGGTGTCGTCCTTCGAATGCAGATAGCCGACGTGCAGCTTCGTCGAGCTGAACGCATGGACCGCGTTCGCGTTGAAGATGGTCTGCTTGTGATTGCTGTTGTCGCTGTTATGCTGCACGACGGCCGCGACCGATAGCGGACCCGCCACGTACGACAGCGTGAAGCCGTACATGTTGCCCGCGCCGATGGTAGATCAACGCTCGCGCAGCGCCATCAGCGCTTTCGCGCAATAACCTATTGCAATTTTCGCCAATTGCACCGTTCTTGTGACAAAAGTTGACTTTGTCCCAGGCAAGCTTCGAGTAGTCTTGAGCGAATTGACGTATCGACACGACTTTCGGAGCGACGCCAACACGCGTTTTACGCGTGCGCTTTCACGCATGAACAGCCCACCTTCCGAATGCATCGCGACCTCGCCAGTCGTTCAGGAGCTGACCGACGATCAATGGCGGCGGGTCGCGCCGTTGTTACCTGAAACCTTGCATGATGACGGCCCGCGCCGTGGTCGTCCGCCGATCGAAATTCGCCATGTGCTCAATAGCGTGATGTGGGTGCTGCACGCGCGCGCGCCGTGGAGCGCAATGCCCGAGCACTACGTCCCGTACCAGACCGCGCATCGCTACTATCTGCGCTGGAAAAAAACGGGCGTGTTGAGCGCGATCATGCTCGCGCTGTTCAGGACCGACGACGCTCTCGAAACGCGCGCGACGCGCAGAGCGGCGTGCGCGCCGGGTAGGGAGCGTCAGTCGCGCCGCTAAATCTGTTCCCCGCCCGTACGCAGCCAGCCGCTCGAGATAGAGCACCTCGATCCGGTTATATGACAGTCGCAAAATCCCCAGCTTCCCGAGGTTCTGCAGCATCTGATTGATGCGCTGCCGCGACGCTCCCGCGAGCAGACCGACCCCTTCCTGTGAAATCGCCAGTGTGCGACCTGTGTCCGGATACAGATCCAGATTGAAAAGCTACGCGAGCGATTGCGCGACGCGCGCGTCCATGTCGAGCAGCCGGCTATTCTGGATCGACGCGATGAATTCCTCCATCCGGTTGTTCAATTGCCGGATCACGAAGCCCGTGAATGGCAGACTCGATTCGAGTAAGGTATGGAAGGTCGCGGACGGCACGAACATCACGAGCGACGGCCGAATCGCGGCCACGTCGTATTTGCGCAATTCGCGCTTGATCACGCCGCCTTCGCCAAACCAGCCGCCCGGCGTCACGCCCGACAGCGTGTAGGCCCTGGTTCATTCATAGAACACGATCACAACAATCGGCGGCGCGGCTCGCGCCTCAGGAGACGAAGCAATGACACAGCAGATGTTCGACGAAGGCCTCGGGCGGCGCGAGGCCAATTATGTCCCGTTGACGCCGATCGATTTCCTCGTGCGCGCAGCGCAGGTGTATGGCGAGCGGCTCGCGATCGTCCATGGGGAGATCCGCCGCAACTGGCGCGAGACCTATGAGCGTGCGCGGCGGCTCGCGAGCGCGCTGCGCGAGGCCGGCATCGGCCGCGGCGACACGGTCGCCGCGCTGCTGCCGAACATCCCGCCGATGGTCGAGGCGCACTTCGGCGTGCCGATGGCCGGCGCTGTGCTGAATACACTGAACACGCGGCTCGACGTCGCGACGCTGCTGTTCATGCTGCGCCACGGTGAGGCGAAGGCGCTGATCGTCGACACCGAATACGGCGAGTTCGCACATCGCGCGGCGCTAGAATTCCCGGAGCTCCGCGTGATCAGCGTGGCCGACGCGCAGCCCGCCGACGCTGCGCAGTTCATTCGCGCGACGGACTACGAGCAGTTCCTGCAAACCGGCGACCCTTCCTTCGAGTGGACTCCGCCCGCCGACGAATGGGACGCGATCGCGCTGAACTACACATCGGGCACGACCGGTGACCCGAAGGGCGTCGTCTACCATCACCGTGGCGCATATCTGAACGCGCTGAGCAACATCCTCGAATGGGACATGCCGAAGCACGCGGTCTATCTGTGGACGTTGCCGCTGTTCCACTGCAACGGCTGGTGCTTTCCTTGGACGGTGGCCGCCCGCGCGGGCGTCAACGTCTGTCTGCGCAAGTTCGACGCGAAGATGGTGTTCGAGTTGATTCGCCGCGAACACATCACGCATTACTGCGGCGCGCCGATCGTGCAGAGTTCGCTCGTCAATGCGCCGGCCGAATGGCGTGGGGGCATCACGCATCGCGTGTCGACGATGGTCGCGGGCGCCGCGCCGCCGCCCGCGGTGATCGCGAAGATGAAGCAGATCGGCTTCGATCTGACGCACGTGTACGGGCTTACCGAAACCTACGGGCCGGCGGCCGTCTGCGCGAAGCAGGACGAATGGGACGCGCTCGACGATCAAATCCGCGCCGACCTGACCGCGCGCCAGGGCGTGCGTTATCACCTGCAGGCGGCAGTCGCGGTGCTCGATGCCGACACGCTCGCGCCGGTGCCGGACGACGGCGAAACGATCGGCGAGATCATGTTTCGCGGCAACATCTGCATGAAGGGTTATCTGAAGAACGAGCGCGCGACCGAAGCTGCTTTCAAAGGCGGCTGGTTCCATACCGGCGATCTCGGCGTGCGCACGGCCGACGGCTATATCCGCATCCGCGACCGCAGCAAGGACATTATCATTTCGGGCGGAGAGAACATTTCGAGCATCGAGGTCGAGGACACGCTGTACCGGCATCCTGCGGTGTCGGTGGCGGCGGTGGTCGCGATGGCCGATCCGAAGTGGGGCGAGGTGCCGTGCGCGTTCATCGAGTTGAAGGAAGGCGCGCAGGTGACCGAGGAGGAAATCATCGCGCATTGCCGGCTGTTTCTGGCCGGCTATAAGTTGCCGAAGGCGGTGCGCTTTGGCGAGTTGCCCAAGACGTCGACGGGGAAGATCCAGAAGTTCGAGTTGCGCGCGCGGATCAAGGCGGAGGGGAAAGGGTAACGCGCTGCGATTACCGCTGATTCAGGGCGGCGCGAGTGGCGCGCATCGAGTCACGACGGTGCGCGCCGCTTCGTGTTGCCGTCAAATTCCCATCTTGTGCGCGTTAAAAATCAGCCGCAGGCCCAGCGCGGTCACCGCGCTCGCGGCGATGCGATCGATCCACGCCTTCCAGCGCAGATAGATTTCGCGCGGCCGTTGGCTTGAAAAGCACAGTGCGACGATCGTGTACCAGCCCGCCTCGATCGCGAAGATCGCCGGCGGCAGCGCGAAATAGCACCACACCGGCGGATGCTGCGGCAGCAGCGCAGCGAAGATGCTGCCGTAATAGACAGCCGTTTTCGGATTGCTGAGCTGCGTGCTCAAGCCGATCCAGAACGACTTGCGCGGATTGCCGCCGCTGCCGGTTTGCGTTTCGCTGAATGCGAGCGGCTTGGCGGCGCCGCGCCAGATTTTCGACGCCAGATAGACCAGGTAGACGCCGCCGGCCACTTTCAGCCCGACGTAGAGCCATTCGACCGTCGCGAGCAGCGTATAGAGCCCGAGCAGCGCTATGCCGCTAAAAAACACACCGCCGATGCCCATGCCGAGCGCTGTCGCAAGACCGTCGCCGCGCGACAGACCGATCGCATTGCGTGCGACGATGACGAAGCTGGGCCCCGGACTCATCGCGCCCAATAGCAGCGCGGCGAGGATCGTGAGGATGGCGGTCGAGGCGGGCATGGTCATGTCTCCTGATGTCGGGCCGTTGCCAGAAGTTCTGGCGAATACCGGGTCTCGCATTGTCCGCCAATTGCGCGGAGGAAGCCACGAATACCGAAAACTCGGAAGCCGTGCAATCAGTGCAATTAGAAAAAGTTCTTTGCTGCGGGCAAAATACATCGAATGCCAGAATGACTTTCCATACGCGGAAGCTCCCTCGTCACAACGAGGCGACGCGCGACGCGAAACACCGGCGCAATTCGAGCCACGCCGATCTTTCGAGTAGCCGATTCGCTTGATTCCAGCGCTTCAACTCAGGCGCTTTAATTCAGGATCTGACAGGCATCACTTGCAAATGCGGGTTTTCACGCATTTGCATGGATCGCGTGAATTCGTCGAATTGCTTCCATTCAAATTGAATTACGCACGAGCCTCGTGTTGTCATGCGAGTTGCCCGTTTGTCTAATGCCAGCAAGAGCTGCGACACCAATACGTTATGAAAGAACGAGAAGGACAACATCGACTGTTCGAACGCGACGAGAACCTGCGCGAGCGCATGATCGCGTGGATCCGCCGACGCATGGACGACCACGGCATCACACTCGAAGCGCTGTCCGAATCGCTCGAAGCCGATGCGAACGCCGTGGCCGCAGTGCTGTATCGCGACGCGTTCGGTAACAAGTGGGACGGTCGCGGCGATAAACCGGCGTGGCTCGCGCGCGCGATTCACGCCGGACAAAGCATCGATCATTTCCGCTGCTGAGCGCGCGCAGGCGCACCGCGAAACGGCCGTGCGAAAAAAAGCCCGCGCAAGGCGGGCTCGATCTTTACTGCTCGGAGTCTCGCGACGAATCGCGCATCACAGGTCGAAAAACACGGTTTCCTGCTCGCCCTGCATGTGGATGTCGAAGCGATACACGTTGGCCGTACCGGCAACGCGGCGCGCGATCAGCGTATTACGGCGCTCGGCCGGCACCGACGCGAGCACGGCGTCCTGCTCGTTCGCCTGCGCTTCGTCCTCGAAATAGATGCGGGTGAACGTGTGCAGCAGCATGCCGCGCATCGTCAGGATTACGTCGATGTGCGGCGCTTCGTCGGGATTCGCGCGGCCCGGCTTCACCGTCTCGACGATGAAGCGCTTGTGCGGATCCGTGCCCGTACCGACGCGCGCAAAGCCGTGAAAGCCGGTCTTCAGGATTTCTTCGCGCGATTCCGGATAGTGGCCGTTCGAGTCGACTTGCGACATCTCGATCATCGCGTCGCCGATCACCTTGCCGTCGCCGTCGAACACCTGACCGACGATCGTGATGTGCTCGCCGGCCGCTTGCATGTCGGCCAGAACGTTCGTGAACAGGCTCTTGAAGTCGAAATCGTATTGCTGCGGGCAAAGACCGTAGGCGAAGTACGGACCAACGGTTTGCGAAGGCGTTTGCTTGAGAGTCGTCATGGCTTAGCGCTCCAGGGGGGTTTCGTTCGGGCCGCGCAGCACGATGTCGAAATCGTAGCCGAGCGCGTAGGCCTCTTGCGTGGTGTCGAGCGAGAACTTCGAGATCATGCGCTCACGGGCGTGCTCGGGCGTGCCCTGGTAGATCGGGTCGAATGCGAGCAGCGGATCGCCGGGAAAGTACATTTGCGTGACGAGACGCGAGCCGAAGTGGTCGCCGAACAGCGAGAAATGGATGTGCTGCGGACGCCAGGCGTTCGGATGGTTGCCCCACGGATACGCGCCCGGCTTGATGGTCATGAAGCGGTAACGGCCTTCGTTGTCGGTGATGCAGCGGCCCGCGCCGAGGAAGTTCGGGTCGAGCGGCGCGTCGTGCTGGTCGGCCTTGTGCACATAGCGGCCGGCGGCATTCGCTTGCCAGACTTCCACCAGCGTGTTGCGCACCGGGCGGCCGCCTTCGTCGAGCACGCGGCCCGTCACGATGATGCGCTCGCCGAGCGGTTCGCCATTGCGCACCGCGTTGCGGGTCAGGTCGCTGTCGAGCGGGTCGAGGTCGTCGGTGCCGTAGACCGGCACGCGCTGGTCGCGCAGCCGTTCCTTCAGCGGAATCAGCGGACGCGACGGACCGCGTTTGACCGACGAACCGTACGGCGGATAGATGTACTCGGGATGGGACGCGAAATCTCGCGGCGAAAGGATTGAATCTTCCATGAGGTGTCTCCGTTGGAGGAATCGGGGATGCGACGTTATGACTGGCACTTTATACAAAACGTGTGGTTATGAAAAATGACGTTTTTGCCCGTTTCGTATAACCTTCCGTTATGCAACGCAGTCTCGCGGATAGCCGCGTCAAATTCCGTCATCTCCAGTGCTTTCTGGCCGTCGCGCAGTTCGGCAGCGTTCAGCGGGCAGCGGACAGTTTGTCCATCACGCAGCCGGCGGTATCGAAGACGGTCGCCGAGCTGGAGACCATTCTCGGCGTGAAGCTGTTCGAGCGCGGCCGTCACGGCGCGGTGCAGACGCGCGAGGGGCAGCTTTTCATGCCGCACGCGAGCGCCTGCGTGAGCGCGCTGCGCCAGGGCGTCGATCTGCTTGCGCGGGCCGAGGGCGCGGCCGCCGCGACGCTCGAAGTCGGCGTGCTGCCCACTGTCGCCGCGGTGCTGGTACCGCCCGTGCTGAGACAGTTCGCGACGCAGTGGCCGCGCGTAATCGTGCGCCTCGCGACCGGCGCAAATCCGGAATTGCTCGAACGCCTGAAAGCGGGGTCGATCGAATTGGCGATCGGCCGCCTCGCGGACCCGGAGCGGATGGTCGGCCTGAGTTTCGAGCAACTGTTTACCGAGCCGCTGATCGCGGTCGTGCGCGCCGGGCATCCGCTAGCGCAAGGGAAGGCCTTGCCCGCCACGTCGCTGGAGGAGTTTCCGATCGTGCTGCCGCCGTTCGGCACGCTGATCCGCCAATCGGCCGAGAGCCTGCTCGGCGCGTGGGGCGTGCCGCCGTTGTCGGCGTTCGTCGAGGTGTTGTCGGTATCGACGGGGCGCGCGCTGACGCTCGAAAACGGCGCGGTGTGGTTCGTGCCGCAAAGCGCGGTCGAATACGAACTCGCGCACGGCATGCTGGCGCGCTTGCCGCTGCCGTTTGCGGGCACCGGCGAGCCGGTGGGGCTGATTCGTCGCTCGGATACACAGCCGTCGGCGGTGGGACGCGCGTTCATCGAGGCGGTGCGCGAGGTCGCGCGGGGCAGAATGGCGGCGGTGTCGGGCAAGGATGCGGGCAAAGGCATCGGTAAAGCCGTCGGCAAAACGGCGCGCAAAGGCAGCCCAGGGGACGCGCCGCTCGACTGACACGCCCGCCTGCCGCACGCATGCCCGCGAGCACCAGCGGCGTGCCGTTCGACATATGAACCAACCAGTACAAAAGGAAGCTTGCGAACGCCCCGCGACCCGGTGTAAAAACACGGTGCGAAAGCCGCCACAGACCGTTGTCCCTGCGGCACGCCGCGTGCACGGCACTAGCGAGCACGCACCACGCAGCCCCTCGTGAACGACCGGAACACTTCGCGCCGAACCCGGAAAGACCGGCCCCGCATCGAAAGACCGTACAAGGAGATTGCCATGCCCAGCGACTTGCCCACTCCAGAGGCCGCGCAGCGCGCCGTATTGGCGCCGGAGCACAATCCGCTCGGCACGGCGGGCCTCGAGTTCGTCGAGTTCGCCGCGCGCGATCCGCAGGCGCTCGGCGAGACCTTCACGCGGCTCGGCTTCAAGGCGATCGCGCGTCATATCAGCAAGGATGTGACGCTGTATCGCCAGGGCGAGATGAATTTCCTGATCAACGCGGAGCCCGATTCGTTCGCAGCACGCTACGCGGAAGAATACGGGGTCGGCATCTGCGCGATCGGGATTCGCGTCGCCGACGCACAGCGCGCGTTCGAACGCGCGGTGGAACTCGGCGCGTGGGCGTTCGAAGGCGAACGCCTCGGTGCCGGCGAACTGTTGATCCCGGCCATTCAAGGCATCGGCGATTCGCACATCTATTTCGTCGATCGTTGGCGCGGGCAAGGCGGTCAGCGCGGTGGCCTCGGCGATATCTCGATCTTCGACATCGACTTCCGGCCCGTCGAAATCGACACGGCCGCAGCCGATCTGAATCACGCGGGCAGCGGCCTGGTCGCGGTCGATCATCTGACGCAAACCGTTGGTGAAGGCCGCATGCAGGAGTGGATCGACTTCTATCGCGACCTGCTGAATTTCCGCGAGATCCACGAGCTGCACGCCAACTGGCACGTGGCGGCGGAATCGCGCGTGATGGTGTCGCCGTGCGGCGCGATCCGCGTGCCGCTGTACGAGGAAGGCACGGGCCGGACGAACCTGATGCACGAGTATCTGCCCGATCATCCGGGCGAAGGCGTGCAGCACATTGCGCTCGCCACCGACGACATCCTCGCGTGCGTCGAGCGTCTGCTCGCGAACGGCGTCGAATTCGTCGAGCCGCCGCCGCGCTACTACGAGCAGCTCGATGCACGTTTGCCGGGACACGGGCTCGATGTCGAACGACTGCGGCGCACGCATGTGCTCGTAGATGGCGAGATCGGCACGGACGGCGTGCCGCTGCTGTTTTTCCAGACCTTCGTGCGCCGCCGCGCCGGCGAGATCTTCTTCGAGATCGTGCAGCGCCACGGGCATCATGGCTTCGGCGAAGGCAATCTCGCCGCATTGGCCCAGGCGCGCACGGGCAGCTGAACACTGCGCGTAGTCGCATGCGTGATTGGATCACTTCCGCATGCGGCTTTCGTCACCTCACGCCCCCTCGGGCCGCTCCACCAACTCCGGATAAATCGCGCCGTATGCGGCGGCCTCGCGCAGCAGCCACTCGCGGAAACTCGCGAGCGGCTTGCCGTGACTCAACTCGGTCGGATAGACAAGGTAGTACGCGGCCTCGGCGAGCGCGGGTGTGTCGAACGGAATCACGAGACCGAACTGCCGCAACTGCGTGTCGACGAAAAAGCGCGGCACCAGCGCAATGCCGAGTCCGGCCGCGGCCGCGCTGATCAGCATCGTGTGCAGTTCGTAGCGCACGCCCTGCATCGTGCGGTTGACGTCGACGCCGAAATTCGCGAACCAGGTCGCCCAGCCGTCGGGTCGCGTCGTCGAATGCAGCAGCGGATAGTGAAGTAATTCGGCGACGTTGCGGACCGGCCGCTTCAGCAGATTCGCCGCGCAGATCGGCACCACTTCCTCGCAGAAGAGAAAATCGGCCGATGTACCCGGCCACGTCGGCTTGCCGTAATGAATTGCCGCTTCGAAATGCGTCTCGGCGAACGGGAACGTCGCGGTACGCACGCCCATGTTCACGCGCACGTCCGGGTATTGTTCGTTGAACGAGGCCATGCGCGGAATCAGCCATTGTGATGCGAACGTCGGCAATACCGCGAGTTCCAGATAGCCGCCGCCGCTGCCGTGCGCGATGATCGATAGCGTGTCGCGGTCGAGGTGTTCGAGCGAGCGTCTCACCTGCGCGCTGTAGACCTTGCCCGCGCGCGTCAGCACCACGCGTTGCTTGACGCGCACGAACAGCCGCACGCCGAGATTGCTTTCGAGCGTATTGATCTGTCGCGACACCGCGCTTTCGGTGAGGAACAGTTCGCGCGCCGCATGCGTGAAGCTCTGGTGCCGCGCGGCGGCTTCGAACGCGAGCAGCGCGCCCATGTTGGGAATCTTGAACTTTCGCACGTTAATTCCAAAAACGCATCAAGTCGCGAGTTTATCTCGCTTTACGGGGCGCAGAGCGTTTTGAATAATCTCGCCCGTTATGAGGCGCTCGTGCAGCGCTCAACGTATAGCGTGGAGAAGCCGGATGCGAAACTTGAAGAATGCGAACGTCGAACAACTGCTGGTGAAGCTGCTGGGCGCGGAGAAAGCCGCGCGCCTTTTTGCGACGCTGAATCATCCGCATGTGTTGAACGAGTGGGAGAGCGGCAGCGTCACGCGCGCCGAACTCGCACAGGCGATGAACATGGCGCTGTTCAACGATCTGCTCGCGCGCTCGGAAAACGGCCGCCGCTATACGGAGGAAACCGTCGCCGCCGGCGGTAGCGTGTACTTCGATCATGGCGCGCTGCGCACCGTGCGCTGGCCGCATAACGGCGCGCTGCCGCCCGGCGAGCCCGCGTTCGCGCGCATCCTGCGGCCGCTCGGCTTTCGGATCGACGGCCGTTACCCGCTCGATCATCTCGGCATGACCGGCCGCGCGTGGGCGCATGAGGACGCCGCCGACGAGATCGCGCAGTTCTTCGTCAGCGAACTGCACCCGGAGCGTTTTTCCGCGGCGTTCCAGCAGGCGGTGACGAACGTGATCGGTGCCTCGCGCGATCCGTTGACGCCGCGCGCCCATGGCCTCTTGTGGGAACTCGAACGCGATGGCGTGCTGCCACTCGATGCGGCGCACGAGTTGCTACCGGTGATCATCGGTGCGTTCGCGCGTCAGCACGAGATGCCACACGAAGCCGATTACGAAGTATTGTTGAAGGAATCGGCGGAGATGGCGTGGATCGCGACCGAAGGTAATGCGTTCAATCACGCGACCGATCGCGTCGCGGACGTCTTCAAGCTGTCGGACGAACAGAAGGCGAAGGGTCGGCCGATGAAGCCCGAAGTCGAGCATTCGCGTTCCGGGCGCGTGTTCCAGACCGCGTATCGCGCGGATGTCGTGCAGCGTGAATTTCGCGCGGCCGACGGCAGCGTCGTCACGCGCGCCGTGCCGGGCTCGTTCTTCGAATTCATTACGCGCAAGCGCAGTTTCGATCAGGACGCGCGCCGCTGGGAAACGGACCTGCGTTTCGACGCGGGCAACGCACAGGGCATCTTCCGGATGACCGCGAGCCAGGCGGCCTGAGCGCATACGGCGGCGCGAGCGCCGGCATCGCAGACGAGGTGCGCAGTGGGGACGTCATTGTCATTGGATGAAGAGCGGCGGCTTGGCGCGCAGCGGGGCACTTTGAATGAACCGCGTGTCGCCACGCCTTTCTCGGCCAGCGCGGAGCTATTGCAGGCGCTCGAAAGCGAACTGCGCCAGCACGTGCGCGGCGAGGTGCGATTCGATCAGGGTTCCAGAGCATTGTACGCATCGGATGCGTCGAACTATCGGCAAGTCCCAATCGGTGTCGTGGTGCCGGCCGATATCGACGATCTGCTCGCTACGCTCGCCGCATGCCGTCGCAACGACGTGCCGTTTCTCGCGCGCGGTGGCGGCACGTCGCAGAACGGCCAATGCGTGAACGTCGCGGTCGTGGCCGATGCGAGCAAGTATCTGAACCGCGTCGTCTCGATCGATCCGCTCGCGGGCGTCGCGGTCGTCGAGCCGGGCGTGGTGTGCGACTCCTTGCGCGATGCCGCCGAACAGCACGGCCTCACGTTCGCGCCCGATCCCGCCACGCATAGCCGCTGCACGCTCGGCGGCATGATCGCGAACAACTCGTGCGGCGCGCATTCGGTGATGGCCGGTAAGACCGTCGAGAACATCGAAGCGCTCGAAATCGCGACCTTCGACGGCGCGCGTTTCTGGGTCGGCCCGACCTCCGGGGAAGAACTCGAACGCATCATCGCGGCGGGTGGCCGACAAGGCGAAATCTACGCGGCGCTCAAGCAACTGCGCGACACGTACGCCGAACGGATTCGCGCGAAATTCCCGCAGATCAAGCGGCGCGTGTCGGGCTTCAATCTAGATCAACTGCTGCCGGAAAACGGCTTCAACGTCGCGCGTGCGCTCGTCGGCAGCGAAGGCACGTGCGCGCTCACGTTGCAGGCGAAAGTGAGGCTCGTGAAGAGTCCGGCCAGGCGCGTGATCGTCGTGGTCGGCTTTACGGACATCTATACGGCGGCGGACGCGGTGCCGCATTTCATGCGCTGCGGGCCGATCGCAGTCGAGGGACTCGACCGCGCGATCATTCGCGGCTTACAGGCTCGCGGCCTGAAGAAGGACGAGATCGCACTGCTGCCCGAAGGCGATGCGTGGGTCGTGCTCGAATTCGGCGCGGACACGCAGGACGAGGTGCTGCAACAGGCACGCGACGCGGCGGCGTATTTCCAATCGGGCGCGGCCGGGCCGCAAATCTCGACGATGCTCGTCGCAGATCGCGCCTTGCAGGCGAAGGTGTGGTCGATTCGCGAGACGGGGGCGTCGGCGATCGCGTTGTCAGTGGATCGCGACAAGCCCGATCCGGTGGTCGGATGGGAAGACGCGGCGGTCGATCCGCTGCGGCTCGGCGATTATCTGCGCGCGTTTCAGGCGCTCGTCGATCGCCATGGCTACGAGACGAGCCTGTACGGCCATTTCGGCGACGGCTGCGTGCACGCGCGCATCACGTTCGATCTGCGCAGCGCGGAAGGTATCGCGACGTGGCGCGGGTTCTTGCGCGAAGCGGCGGAACTGGTGGTCGAATTCGGCGGCTCGCTGTCGGGCGAACACGGCGATGGCCAGGCGAAGGCCGAGTTTCTGCCGATCATGTACGGCCCCGAGCTGATGCAGGCGATGGAGCAGTTCAAGGCGATCTGGGACCCGGCGAATCATCTGAATCCAGGCAAAGTCGTGCATGCATACCGCGCCGACGAAAACCTGCGCATGGGCCCTGCGTACAAGCCGGTGACGCTGCATACGAGGCTCGCGTTCGCGAGCCAGGAGGGCGACGGCTTTCAGCGTGCGATCGAACGCTGCATCGGGATGGGCAAATGCCGCTCGCTCGAAGGCGGCACGATGTGTCCGAGCTATCGCGGCACGCGCGAGGAAAAGTACTCGACCCGCGGGCGTGCGCATCTGTTCTGGGAAATGCTGCAAGGCGACGTGATCGCCGATGGCTGGAACAGCCGCGAAGTGAAGGAAGCGCTCGATACCTGCCTCGCATGCAAGGGCTGCAAGTCGGATTGCCCGACGCATACGGACATGGCGTCGTACAAGGCGGAGTTCCTTTCTCACTACTATGAGAACAATCGTCGGCCGCGTCAGGCGCTGTTCATGGGGCGGATCGGCGAATGGGCACCGTGGGCTGCGCGTTTTCCGCGCGTGACAAACTTTCTGACGACGGCGCCCGGTTTGTCCGCGCTCGGCAAATGGATCGCGGGTGTGGCACAGACGCGTGCGTTGCCGCGGTTCGCCGCTGCAACGTATAGGCGGAGTGCGTCGTCGCAAGCATCCGCGATTCATGCGCTCGGCGGCGACGCAAACAAGGTGATCCTGTGGGTCGACACGTTCAACGACCACTTCACGCCCGAGATCGCGCAGGCCGCCGCTGATGTGCTCACGCAACTCGGCTGGCACGTCGTGTTACCGAAGAAACGTTTGTGTTGCGGGCGTCCGCTGTACGACTTCGGCCTGCTCGAACGCGCGCGCGAGCTGCTCACGCATATCGTCGACGACCTCGCGGACGACATCGCCGCCGGCGTGCCGCTGGTCGGTCTGGAGCCTGGCTGTCTATCGGTGTTCAAGGACGAGATGCTGAAGCAACTCCCCGATCATGCGTTGGCGAAGAAGCTGTCCGCGCAAACGTATCTGTTTGCCGATTTCGTCGCGCGTCAGCCGTTCGAGTGGCCCACGCTTGCGGCCGATGTGATCGTGCATGGCCATTGTCATCAGAAAGCGCTATTCGGCATGCAGGGCGACACGGCGTTGCTGAACAAGCTCGGCGTCAGATGGAGGCTGCTCGATACCGGCTGCTGCGGGATGGCGGGATCGTTTGGCTTCAACGTCGAGCATCACGCGTTGTCGGAGAGGATCGGCGAGGACATGTTTGAGGCCGTGCGCGACGCTGTGGCGGCGAATGCGGAAACGATCGTGTTGACCAACGGCTTCAGTTGTCGCGAGCAGATCGAGCACGGTACGGGGCGACACGCACTGCATATCGCGCAACTCGCGCAACGAGCGCTGGCGGCGCGCTGAGTGCGCGCGCCGTGCAGGGCGCGCTATTTCTTCGCTGACTCGTTCGCGGCAGGCGGTGTATGCGGAAGGTCCGCACTGGTCGCCATCCACAGCACTTCGGCGTCTTCCTCGCTGGTCGACACCGCCGCGTGACCCGTGCGGCTGTCGAAGTAGAGGCTGTCGCCTGCGTTCAGATGTGTCGGCGCGTACAGCTCCGAATAGAGGCACACGCTGCCGCTGATCACGTAGAGAAACTCCTCGCCTTCGTGGCGGCCCCAGTCGTCGAATGCATCGAGCGTGTGCGCCGAGATGCGGATGCGAAACGGCAGCATCGCCTTGTGCGCCAGGTCGGTGGCGAGCAACTCCATCTGATAGCCGCGATAAGCGTGGCGCTGGCCTTCGTTCTTGCGCGTCAGCGCGCGCCGGCCGCTCGCGCTGACTTTCGGCGTCGAGCCGAACAGTTCGCCAATTTCGATCTTCAGGCCCAGCACGATTTTTTGCAGCACGTCGAACGTGGGGGACATCAGGCCGTTTTCGACTTTCGACAGCGTCGAGCGCGAGACACCGCATCGGCGGCTCGCGGTTTCGAGCGTCAGATCCTGCGCTTGACGGGCGGCGCGCACGCGCCGGCCGAGATCGGTGGAGGACGTGTCGGCGGATTTGGTGAGGTGGGTGTCCATGAGGCTGCTGCTGGTCGGGTATGCGCTTGATCGGGCGAATAATGTTTCCGATCATAACATTTGGCGTGATCGGGGCCTTTGTGCGCCGATTCACGCGCTCGTGCGCTTTTCTCATCGGAAACGTCACGGTTTTTCCGATGAGTTCGACGCAGCGTGGCGATCTGGAGTTGATGAGGCGTCCTTTGCGCGGCGTTTTTCACGCGCTGCGATTGAAAAGCTCATTGAGCTGCGTACCCGCCGTCGCGCCGGTGAAGTCGAAGCGGCCATCGGCCAGCGCCTGAGCGGCGTGCATGAAGCCACCCCACGCCGCGCGCGCGAGCCCGCCGCCGACGCTGATCCGCCGCACGCCGAGCGCGGCCACGTCCTGCAACGTCAGGGTCGATGTCGAGCCGATCAGCAGATTGACAGGCTTCGGCGCGACGGCCGCGACCACCGCTTCGATCTGCTCGCGCGTCTGGATGCCGGGCGCATACAGGCAGTCGGCGCCCGCCGCCGCATAGGCCTTCAGGCGGGCAATGGCATCGCCGAGATCGGGCTTGCCGGCGAAGAAATTCTCCGCGCGGCCGACGAGCAGCGTGTCGCCGCCGTTCTGATCGATCGCGCGTCGCGCCGCGCTGAGCCGCTGCACGGCGATGTCGACCGGAAACAGCGGCGCGGCGGGGTTGCCGGTCGAGTCCTCGATCGACAGGCCCGCGACGCCCGTTTCCACCGCGAGCGTCACGCTCTCGGCGACTTCTTCCGGGTCGCGGCCGAAGCCGTTTTCGAAGTCGGCGTTGACCGGCAGATCGGTCGCGTCGACGATTGCGCGCAGGTGCGCGAGGATCGTTTCTCGCGGCAACGTGTTGTCCGCATGCCCGGTCGACCACGCAAAACCGGAACTCGTGGTCGCGAGCGCCCTGAAGCCGAGTGTATGCAAATAACGGGCGCTGCCCGCGTCCCACGGATTGGGCAGCACGAAACAGCCAGACGAGTGCAGCGCGCGGAAAGCGGCGCGTTTTTCAGCGGCGGTGCGGGGCATCGCATGTCTCCTTGGTGTGAGAGGGAGCGGCTCCCTCGTTGAGGGGATAACGCCGGGCCAACTGTTGCGCAGGCGAATCGGCATTCACCAGGGGAAAGTCTATGTCCGTATCGAAACCGTGGTAGATGAAATTGGTGGCGACTTTCACAGACGTTTCCAATAATTGAAAATGACGGCAGGTGAATAAGCCGGCTCAGAGATGCGAAGGGCCGAGTGGGAAGACGGCATTCGCGACGAGGTCATTTCCCCAAAGGAGGCACAACATGAACATCGCGACCCAGATTCGGTCGATCCCTGCCGTGTTGGTGCTCACGCTCGTTGGCTGCGCCGCAGGCGGCGGGAATGGCGGCGCGCAAACGCATCTGAGTGCAACGCAATGCCGCGATCTGACCGATCTCAGGAACAAGGCACCGGCCACGCACCAGCGGAGCATGAGCGAACTGACAGCGCTGCGGCAAGCGGGCTACCATCCTGAACGACGCTTTGATCCTGACTATCCGGCGAGTCTCGAGCGCGCGCAGAGGCAGGTGGACATCTGGTATCAGGCCGAATGCCCGCAGGCACGGGCTGGGTGAATCCGCGGCGGCGTCAGGAATAGCGGTACGTTGTTGGTGCCGCATAAACGTAAAAAGCGGGCGCATGCCTTGAAAACATGCGCCCGCTTCATATCGGTTCGAAACGGCGAAAACCGCAAAGAGGGGAAAGGGCCGTTAACCCAGGAATCTTTCCTTGCTACGGACATTCGCCATACGTTCGCGACTCGTCACTGACCGTCCGGATTGACCCACATCGGATGATGGCCCGCTTGCGATGATCCGCCCATCGACGACCCATAGCCAGACGTGTCGCCTTGGCCCTTCGCGTTCATCGCGGAGACGCGTGCCTCGGCCGCCTGGATGTCCGCGGGATACTGGGCATCGAGCACGATGGCCGGGTTATAGCCAATCTGTTCGAGTTGCTGCACCTGTGCCTTGACTTCGGCCCGCGTGATCGGCTGTTCCGATTGCGCGAACGACGCGACCGGCGCAGCGATCAGGGCCGTAAGCGCAACTGCCTGGATAAGCGATTTCATGATGTTTCCCTCCGTAGTTGTCTATCCGGCACCGCAGCGATACCGGTGCCATAAGCGCAGTCTAGAGGGGGGTGAACTTGGGGAAAACCACTAGCCGACTAATTCAGTATTGCAAAGAACGGGTAGTCGGCGAGCTGTAATCTCGCCGTCGCGGGTTCTCGTAAAACAGCGCAAAAGCGGCCGTAAATCTGGTCACACACCTTTGCGCACATCAACCCGATAACTCGTGATTTGCCGATAAGTATCTCCGGGTCGCACGATTACTTCGTTCTGTCCGGTCATATTGACCTCGTTCGGGAAACCGCCCGCCTCGAGGCACAAGCCGGCGTGCCGCTGGTAGCGGACACCGCCGCGTCCCGGGTTGCCGTTCAACGCGTTGCCCGTGTAAAACTGCAAGCCCCGCTGATCGGTGGCGACGGTCAGTTCGCGTCCGCTGCCCGGATCGTATGCACAGGCGACTTCGCGCAGCGGCGGCGCGTGGCCGTCGTTGCCCTGCATCGCGTTTGCCGGCGCCTCGCGCAGCACATAGCAATGATCGAAGCCGCCGGCGCGCGCGAGTTGCGCGTGCGGCCAGTCGAGCCGGCCGCCGATCGGCGCGCTCTGCCGGAAGTCGAATGCGTTGCCCGCGACGTCGGCGAGCTTGCACGGAATCATCGTCGCGTCGACTTCGAAAAAGCGCTCGGCGTCGATCGACAGCACGTGGCCGCGAATGTCGGTGCCCGCGTGCCCGGTCAGGTTGAAGTACGGATGGCTCGTCAGATTGAGCGGCGTCGGCGCGTCGGTGATCGCTTCGTAGCCGATCGTCAGCGTGCCGTCGTCGTCGAGCGAATAGCGTACTTGCACCGTCACGTTGCCCGGAAAACCGGCATCGCCTTCGGGTGACTCCAGCCGCATGAGCAACGCGCCGTCGTCCTCGGCGACCTCCCACAACGCCCGATGAAAACCGACCGTGCCGCCGTGCAGCAGATTCGGACCTTCGTTGCGATCGAGCGTGTACTCGATGCCGTCGAGCGAAAAGCGCGCGCCCGCAATGCGATTCGCCCAGCGGCCGATCAGTCCGCCCATGTAGGTCGAGGCCGCCACGTATTCGGCGGGCGTGTCGTGACCGAGCAGAATATCGCCGAGACGTCCGGCGCGATCCGGTGCGTGCCACGAAACCAGCGTCGCGCCGAGGTCGCTGATGGCGACTTTCATGCCGTGCGCGTTGCGCAACGTGTAAAGCCGTACGCGATCGCCGCCCTGCAGTGTGCCCCACGGCTCGGAAGAGAGTTGTGCGATGCTGATCATGTGGTCAGTGCGAAGAAAAAATAGAAAGCATGCTCAGCCAGCGGTTTTGGTCTTCGGGCCCACGCGCTCCTGGTATTCGCGCGGCGTGCAGCCGAGTTCGCGGCGAAATACCGCATACATGTATTGCAGCGACGTGAAGCCGCAACGGATCGCGACTTCCGCGCTCGACGCATCGCGTTTCGCGAGCAGCGACTTCGCGACGTCGAGCTTGTGGCGCAGGATCTCCTGATGCACGGTGCACTGACGCTCGCGCCGGAAATACTCTTCGAGCGACGAACGCGACACGCCCACATAGTCGGCCACCTGCTCGGTGCGAATGCCCTGGCACGCGTACTGGCGAATGAAATGGCGGGCGCGCATCACGTAAGGACTCGCGAGCGGCTGATGCCGCGTCGATTCGAGCACGTTGATGCCGACCGGCGGCACCAGAATGCGGCGCCCCGGAAAGCGCGCGCCGTGCAGCATCTGATGCAGGATGTGCGCGGCGGTACGGCCCATTTCCTCGGTGCCCTGGATCACCGACGACAGCGGAATGCGCGTCAGCGTCCGCGTGAGCGGATCGTTGTCGATGCCGATGATCGCGACTTCCTCGGGCACCGGAATGCCCGCGATCAGACATGCCTGCAGCAAATGCCGCGCACGCGCGTCGGTCACCGCGATGATGCCGACTGGCTTCGGCAGTTGCCGCAGCCACGCGGTCAGCTGTTCGATGGCCTGGTTCCACGACGGTGCGCTCGTCGACAGACCGCGATAGATCTCGCTATCGATCTGCGCCGCGCTGCGTCCGTCCGCGCTGCGCAGATGCGCGAAGGCGAGTTCGCGCTGTTGCGCCCAACGGTTTTCCTGCGCCTGCGGCAGGCTGTACAGCGCGAAGTTTTCGAGGCCAGCGCCGATCAGGTGCGTGTACGCGAGCGACACGAGCTTGCTGTTGTCGGTCGCGATATAGGGTAAATCCGGGGGGTACTGCGTTGGGTCCTCGTACGACGAACCGACCGCGACCACCGGCAGTGGACAGTCGCGCAGGGCTTCATTAACGGCGGGATCGTCGAAGTCCGCGATGATGCCGTCGCCGTCGAAGCGCTGGATACCCGCGAGCCGGCAGCGGAAGTCTTCTTCGAGGAAGAGATCCCATGCGACGCGCGTCGACAGCAGGTAGTTGCCGATGCCGGTGATGATCTCGCGATCGTAGACCTTGTTCGCGTTGAACAGCAGCGCGATGCGATGGCTTGTCTGAGGTGCTTGTGGACGGGTCATGGCGGTGAGCGGCGGGTGGATCGATGGACCACGCGCCTTTGTCTCCATTGTGTCGGGTGCCTGGGAGCAACCCCGTTTTTAAGCGTCTGGTTATTCTAGGCGCCGAATCGCGCGACGGCACTAAACAAACGCGCGGGCGGTAAGAAACATCAAGCGAGCTGCGCAATTTCGCAATTGCCGGCACATCGTGCAAGCGGCAGCATGGCGTCACTTTGTCGATCTGCGCGGCTTCTCGCGTGGATTGCAATGCAACATACATTGGAGACGCCGATGTCCTACTTCGAACACATTTCAGAGATTCGTTACGAAGGCCCGCAATCGGACAACCCGCTCGCGTACCGTCACTACGACAAAACGAGGAAGGTACTCGGCAAGACGCTCGAGGAACATCTGCGTATCGCCGTCTGCTACTGGCATACCTTCGTATGGCCCGGCGTCGATATCTTCGGTCAGGGCACGTTCCGGCGGCCGTGGCAGCAACCCGGCGACGCAATGGAGCGGGCGCTGCAGAAGGCCGACGCCGCGTTCGAATTCTTCTCGAAGCTCGGCACGCCGTACTACACGTTCCACGATACCGACGTCGCGCCCGAAGGCGCGAGCGTGAAGGAATACAGCGAGAACTTCCTGCGCGTGTCCGACTACCTCGCGCGCAAGCAGCAGGATACCGGTGTCAAATTGCTGTGGGGCACTGCGAATCTGTTTTCGCATCCGCGTTACGCGGCCGGCGCCGCGACTAATCCGAATCCGGAGGTTTTCGCCTTTGCGGCGACCCAGGTGCGTCATGCGCTCGACGCGACGCTGCGCCTCGGCGGCGAAAACTACGTGTTGTGGGGCGGCCGCGAAGGCTACGACACACTGCTCAACACCGACCTCGTGCGCGAGCGCGAGCAGTTCGCGCGCTTCCTGCACATGGTGGTCGAACACAAGCATCAGATCGGTTTCACGGGCGCGCTGCTGATCGAGCCGAAGCCGCAGGAGCCAACCAAGCATCAATACGACTACGACGTCGCCACCGTGCACGGCTTCCTGCTGCAGCACGGCCTCGACAAGGAGATTCGCGTCAACATCGAGGCGAATCACGCGACGCTCGCGGGGCACTCGTTCCATCACGAGATTGCGACCGCATTTGCGCTCGGCATCTTCGGTAGCGTCGATGCGAATCGCGGCGATCCGCAAAATGGCTGGGATACCGACCAATTTCCCAACAGCGTCGAGGAACTCACGCTGGCGTTCTACGAGATCCTGCGCCACGGCGGCTTCACGAGCGGCGGCATGAACTTCGATGCGAAGATGCGGCGCCAGAGTGTCGATGCGGAAGACCTGTTTTATGGCCACATCGGCGCGATCGACAACCTCGCGCTCGGCCTCGAACGCGCCGCGGTGCTGCTCGAAAACGAGCGCCTCGAGCAGTTCAAGCGGCAACGCTACGCGGGCTGGGATGGCGAGTTCGGCCGCAAGATCCTGTCCGGCGACTACTCGCTGTCGACGCTTGCGGCGGACACGCTGGCGCGCGATCTGAATCCGCGGCATGTGAGCGGGCAACAGGAACAGATGGAAAACATCGTAAATCAGGCGATTTATAGCAAACGTTGAATAAAGATCGCGCGGCCACGTCGACCGCGCGCACTAGCAAGCTGTGGGTTGTCGCTTGTCCGAGTCTGCGGCTCGCAGCGCAGACCGATACGTCCGGTATTCCGGCTATCACTACACAAAGGAGACATCAATGAAATTCGCAATGCGTCGTAACGTACTTAGCTCGCTGTTGTGCGGCGCGGTACTCGCCAGCCTGTCGCTCGCCGCGCCGCTCGCGCACGCCAGCAAGGATCATCCGGAAATCGGCTTCTGTATCGACGATCTGCGCGTCGAGCGCTGGTCGCGCGATCGCGACTATTTCGTCGCCGCGGCGGAAAAGCTCGGCGCGAAGGTGTCGGTGCAATCGGCCGATGCGAGCGAAGAGCGTCAGATCTCGCAGATCGAAAACCTGATCTCGCGCGGCGTCGACGTGATTGTGATCGTGCCGTTCAACTCGAAGACGCTCGGCAACGTCGTGGCCGAAGCGCGCAAAGCGGGCATCAAGGTCGTGTCGTACGACCGCCTGATTCTCGACGCCGATATCGACGCCTATATCTCGTTCGACAACGAGAAGGTCGGCGAGATGCAGGCGCAGGGCGTCTATGACGTGCGTCCGAAGGGCAACTACTTCATGCTCGGCGGCGCACCGACCGACAACAACGCGAAGATGCTGCGCCAGGGCCAACTGAAGGTGCTGCAACCGGCGATCGACAAGGGTGACATCAAGGTGGTCGGCCAGCAGTGGGTGCCGGAGTGGAGCGCATCGACCGCGCTGCGCATCATGGAAGACGCGCTGACCGCGAACAACAACAAGATCGACGCAGTCGTCGCGTCGAATGACGGCACCGCTGGCGGCGCGATCCAGGCGCTCGCCGCGCAGGGCCTCGCGGGCAAGGTACCGATCTCGGGTCAGGATGCCGACCTCGCTGCCGTGAAGCGCGTGGCGGCCGGCACGCAGACGATGACGGTCTACAAGCCGCTGAAGCTGATCGCGAGCGAAGCGGCGAAGCTGTCGGTCGCGCTTGCCAAGGGTGACAAGCCGGCGTTCAACGCGCAATACGACAACGGCAAGAAGAAGGTCGATACGGTGCTGCTGCAGCCGACCAAGCTGACGAAGGCGAACCTCGACACCGTCGTGAAGGACGGCTTCTACACGCAAGAGCAACTCGCGAGCAAATAACACGGAGACGGGCCCTATGTGAACGCCACGCTCCCGGGTCATGGCGCCCGGGAGCGTGGTCGAACATCGGCCCAACTTGCAGCGAGGCATAGCGAATGACGCAACCTCTTCTGACGATGCGCGGCATCGTCAAAGCTTTTTCCGGCGTGAAGGCGCTCGACGGCATCGATCTGACCGTATCGCCGGGCGAATGCGTGGGCCTGTGCGGCGAAAACGGCGCGGGCAAATCGACGCTGATGAAGGTGCTGTCCGGCGTGTATCCGCACGGTACGTGGGACGGCGAAATAACCTGGGAAGGCGAGACGCTGAAGGCCGCGAGCGTACGCGACACCGAACGCGCGGGCATCATCATCATCCACCAGGAACTGATGCTCGTGCCGGAGTTGTCGGTCGCAGAAAACATCTTTCTCGGCAACGAAATCACGCTGCCCGGCGGCCGCATGAATTACGCGGCGATGTATCAGCGTGCCGACGAACTGCTGCGCGAACTCGGCATCAGCGGCATCAACGCCGCGCATCCCGTGATGAACTACGGCGGCGGCCATCAGCAGCTGATCGAAATCGCGAAGGCGCTGAACAAGCGCGCGAAGCTGCTGATCCTCGACGAACCGTCGTCGTCGCTGACCGCCTCCGAAATCGCGATTCTGCTCGATATCGTGCGTGATCTGAAACGGCGCGGCATTGCCTGCGTGTACATTTCGCACAAGCTCGACGAAGTCGCGGCCGTCTGCGATACGATCAGCGTGATTCGCGACGGCCGCCATGTCGCGACCGAGCCGATGCACGCCCTGACGACCGAGCGGATCATCTCGCTGATGGTCGGCCGAGAGATCAAGAACCTGTTTCCGCGCGAGCCGCATCCGATCGGCGACGTGATCTTCGAAGCGCGCAACGTGACCTGTTTCGACGTGACGAATCCGCGCCGCAAGCGCGTGGACGACGTGTCGTTCTCGTTGCGGCGCGGCGAAATTCTCGGTGTCGCCGGGCTCGTCGGCGCGGGCCGCACCGAGCTGATGCAGGCGATTTTCGGCGCGTATGCAGGCATCAGCGAGGCGCATGTCGTGCTCGACGGCAAGCCGCTGAAAATTCGCGCGCCGATCGACGCGATTCGCGCCGGCATCGCGATGGTGCCCGAGGATCGCAAACGCCACGGCATCGTGCCCGGCATGAGCGTCGGTCATAACATCACGCTTGCGGTGTTGCAGCGTTTCGCGTCGGGCGGACGTATCGATTCCGCAGCCGAACTCGACACGATTCAGACGGAAATGAAGCGGCTTTCCGTGCGCGCCGCGAATCCGATGTTATCGATTGCAAGTCTGTCGGGCGGCAATCAGCAGAAGGCCGTGCTCACGCGCATGCTGCTGACCAACCCGACCGTGCTGATTCTCGACGAACCGACACGCGGCGTCGACGTCGGCGCCAAATACGAGATCTACAAGCTGATCTTCCAACTGGCGCAGCGCGGCATGTCGATCGTGATGGTGTCGTCCGAATTGCCGGAAGTGCTCGGCATCAGCGACCGAGTTCTCGTGATCGGCGAAGGCGAGTTGCGCGGCGACTTTATCAACGACGGTCTCACGCAGGAAGACATTCTCGGCGCCGCGATCCGCCCCGTGCATCTATCTTCGAACCCAACCGCAGCGAGTGCCGCATGACTCCCGAAGTAACTTCCCAACGCACCGACAACGCCGCGCCGCGAGGCGCATTCGGCGGCACGCAACGGATCCAGCAACTGTTCGCGCGCTACAAGATTCTCGCGCTGCTGATCGCCGTCGCCGTGATCTGGATTTTCTTTTCGGCGCTCACGCACGGCGCGTTCGTCACGCCCCGCAACCTGTCGAATCTGCTGCGGCAGATGTCGATTACCGGCATGCTCGCGTGCGGCATGGTGTTCGTGATCATCGCCGCGTGAAATCGATCTGTCGGTCGGTTCGCTGCTCGGTTTGCTCGGCGGCGTCGCGGCGATTCTCGACGTGAACCGGCACTGGCCGATCGGCGTGACGATTCCGGTTGTGTTGCTGCTCGGCATCGCGGTCGGCGTGTTCAACGGCTGGTGGTCGACGTATCGGCGCGTGCCGTCGTTTATCGTCGGGCTCGGCGGCATGCTCGCGTATCGCGGCATTCTGCTCGGCATTACCGGAGGGTCGACGATCGCGCCGGTGTCGGACAGCTTCGTGTTCGTCGGCCAGGGCTATCTGCCGCGGCTCGCCGGCGACACGCTCGCCGTCGTGCTGTTCCTGCTGCTGGCATTCCTGACGATCCGCCAGCGCGCGAATCGGCAGCGTTATCAGTTGCGCGTCGTGCCGTTCTGGCAGGACGTCGCGAAGGTGATCGGCGCGGGCGCGATTCTCGCCGGCTTCATCGCGATGCTCGACAATTACGGCGGCATTCCGGTGCCGGTGTTGTTGCTGCTCGCGCTGCTCGGCGTCTTCTCCTGGATCGCGACGCAGACCGTGTTCGGACGCCGCATCTACGCGGTCGGCTCGAACCTCGAAGCGACGCGGCTCTCGGGCGTCAACACCGACCGCGTGAAGCTCGCGATCTTCGCGCTGATGGGGCTGATGTGCGCGTTCGCCGGCATCGTCAACACGGCGCGGCTCGCGGCCGGTTCGCCGTCGGCGGGCTCGATGGGCGAACTCGATGCGATCGCCGCGTGCTTTATCGGCGGCACCTCGATGCGCGGCGGCTCCGGCACCGTGTATGGCGCGCTGATCGGCGCGCTCGTAATGGCGAGCCTCGACAACGGCATGTCCATGCTCGACGTGGATGCGTACTGGCAGATGATCGTGAAGGGCGGCATCCTCGTGCTGGCCGTGTGGATCGACGTGGTGTCGGGTTCGAACCGCCGTTGACCCGGTCGCATGATCCCCTGATTGAATCAAGCGTAAGGTTCGCGGTGTGCCGGCGGTGACTTGCGCCGGCACAGCGCCGCCTCTGCGCGGTCGCAGTTAATGAAACACCCCACGACTTTCCCCCGCCGCTTTCAGTCCCCGCCTTCCCACGCCGCACGGCCGCTCGGGGTTCACGCGCGCATTTAAGTCTCACGCTCGCCGATTCGTCTTATTACTATTCGCAGACAAAGACGGGTGCATCGGCGCTGTCGCCGCTTTCCCACCATCGAGCCAGCCGAGCGAGCCATGCCATGTTGACGCGCAGAACCTTTCTGCTTGGCGGCGCCAGTGCGTTGGGCGGGCTGCTGGTCGGCTGGGCCGTGCTGCCGCCGCGCCAGCGCCTGATGACGTCGACGCCGCTGCCTACGCAAGGCAGGCAGGTCGCGCTGAACGGCTGGGTCAAGATCGACGCCGACAACCGCGTGACGATCATGGTGCCGAAGGCCGAAATGGGGCAGGGCATCCATACGGGGCTTGCGATGCTGCTCGCCGAGGAGCTCGACGCCGACTGGCCGCAGGTGAAAGTCGAAGAGGCGCCGATCGACCGGATCTACAACGCGGTGCAGAGCATCGTCGACGATTTGCCTTTTCGCCCAGACGACGACAGCTACATCCGGCGCGGCACCGTGTGGATCACGAGCAAGGCAGTGCGTGAGATCGGCACGATGATGACGGGCGGCTCCTCGAGCATGAACGATCTCTGGACGCCGATGCGCGAGGCCGGCGCGTCGGCGCGCGTGATGCTGATCGAGGCGGCGGCCGAGCGCTGGGACGTGCCGGCCCGCGAATGCCACGCGGAAAAGGGCTACGTGCTGCACCGGTGGGGGCACAAGGCGACGTTCGGCGAGTTGTCGTCGATGGCCGCGCGCCAGCCGCTGCCGCGCAGCGTCGTCCTGAAGCAGCTGGCCGACTTCAGGCTGATCGGCCAGCCCGTGCGGCGCATCGAAGCCGCGTCGAAAATCGACGGTGCGGCGCGCTTCGGCATCGACGTGTTGCCCGACGGTTTGGTCTATGCGAGCGTCGTGATGTGTCCGACGCTCGGCGGTACGGTCGCGCATTTCGATGCGACGCCCGCGCAAAAGATGCGGGGCTTCATCAAGGCGTTCGCCGTGCCGCCGTACGCGGGCGGCACCGGCGGCGTGGCCGTGATTGCGGACAACGCGTTTCGCGCGATGAGCGCGGTCGAGGCGATCAACGTGACCTGGCATGACGGCGCGGCCGCGAAGGTGTCGAGCGCGGCGGTGGACTGCCGCCTCGTCGAGGCGCTCGACCATGCGGACGGCCACGTGTATTACCACGTCGGCAATGTCGACAACGCGATGAGTCGCGCGGCGCGCACGATCGAAGCGGTCTATCACGCGCCGTACCTCGCGCATGGCGCGGTCGAGCCGCTGAACTGCACGGTGCAGGTCGCGGACGGCGCAGCGACCGTCTGGGTGTCGACGCAGATGCCGCGGCTGGCGCGGCATCATGCGGCGAAAGTGCTCGGCCTCGACGTCGATCTCGTCGATGTACAGACACAGTTGTTGGGCGGCGCGTTCGGCCGGCGCCTCGAACTCGATTTCGTCGCGCAGGCCGCGGCGATCGCGCGCGAGGCCGATGGCCGTCCGGTGCAAACCATCTGGTCGCGCGCGCAGGACTTCACGCACGACTTCTACCGGCCCGCATGCGCGGCATGGCTTCAGGCCGGCTTCGACGAGCACGGCAAGCTGGTCGCCTGGCACGCGAAGTCGGCGGGCCAGGCGATCGTGCCGGATGCGCTCGCGCGTTACTACGGCGTGCCACACATCCCGATCGACAAGACTACCTGCGAAGGCGCGTTCGATCAGCCGTACGAGTGGCCGGCTGCACGCGTGTCGCACAAGATAGTCGAATTACCGGTGCCGATCGGCTTCTGGCGCTCGGTCGGCCACTCGCATCAGGCCTTCTTCACCGAGAGCTTCACCGACGAAGCCGCCGCCGCGGCCGGCCAGGACCCGATCGCGTTTCGCGCGATGCTGCTCGCGCAGCATCCGCGTCATCTGGCGGTCCTGAAGCGTGTCGAGAAGTTGTCGGACTGGGGGCGTCCGCTAAAACCCGCCGCCGATGGCGCGCGTTGCGCTCGTGGCGTCGCGTTGCACGAGGCGTTCGGCAGCGTGGTCGCGCAGGTCGCGGAGGTATCGATCGGCGCGAACCGGCAGATTCGCGTGCATCGGGTGGTGTGCGTGATCGATTGCGGCTTGCCGGTGAATCCGAACCTGATCCGGCAGCAGATGGAAGGCGGCATCGTGTTCGGGCTGTCGAGCGCGTTGCAGAACGAGATCACGATCGTCAACGGCCAGGTGCAGCAGAAGAACTTCGTGGACTTTCCGGTCGTGCGGATGAACGGGTGCCCTGCGATCGAAGTCGACATCATGCCGAGCCAGTTGCACCCGCAAGGTGTCGGCGAGCCTGGCGTGCCGCCGATTGCGCCGGCGGTGGGCAATGCGGTGTTCGCACTGACGGCGCAGCGTTTGCGGACGCTGCCGTTGCGGCTTGCATGACGGACGTCGGATCAGCAAAAGCTTGCGGTGTAGCGCGGCGAGTCAGGAGGCAGCATGGCGGTACTGAGTATCAACGGACGCAGGGTGATGGTCGATGCCGACCCGGACATGCCGCTGCTATGGGTACTGCGCGGCGATCTCGGCATGACCGGCACCAAGTTCGGCTGCGGCGTGGGCATCTGCGGCGCGTGCACGATCAATCTCGATGATGCCGCTTGCCTCGCATGTCAGACGCCGATGTCGAGCCTGCATACGCAGAAGATCACGACGATCGAGGGTTTGCAGGGACGCGAGGCGCAGGCGCTGAAGTCTGCGTGGATCGAACTCGATGTGGTGCAGTGCGGTTATTGTCAGAGCGCGCAATTGATGGCGGCTTGCGCGTTACTGAAGCGCAAGCCCGATCCGACCGATGCCGACATCGACGAGGCGATGACGCCAGTGGTGTGCCGTTGCGGCACGTATCCGCGGGTGCGGGCGGCGATACATCAGGCGGCGGCGAAGGTGCGCAAGAGCTGAGCCGCTCTTGCGCGCCGCCGCCCGCCCAACTCAATTCGCCAACATTTCGACCACCGCGACCACTGCGGTGAAGATACCGATGCATCCGCCCAACGTGACTACACCCTGCATGAATGGCGACATACGAGACCCCGTAGCGTGAAGTGGTGTCACGTATTTAACCGAAAGTGAAAGCAAAAAGAAAGATTGTCAAAAATAAATCGTAAGGCGGCCGATCAAGGCGCTTTCGCAGTTGCGGCCGCCGACGCTCCCGACTTCGCGGACGGCTTGGCCGCGACAGGTGTTGCCTTCAGCTGCGGCCGCGTTTCGCCCGGCGTGCTTTGCCCGCCAACTTCCCACCCGCCGCCCAGCGACAGGAACAGATTGACCTGATCGACCGCCACCTGGCCCTCCGCCGCCGCGAGCTGCGACTTCGTGGCCGTCAGCGTGCGCGTCGCGTCGAGATCGGAGATGAACGACTCTCGCCCGGCGCGATATAGCCGATGCGTTTCATCCGCCGATTGCGACGCCGACTTCAGCGCCGCGCGCAGCGATTCGGCGCGCGCGTAATCGGACGCGTACGTAGCGAGGTTGGTCTCGGTTTCGCGCAGCGCGGTCAGCACCACGCCGTCGAACTTCGCGAGCGCGACCTGGCTCGACGCTTCGGCTTCGTGGACCCGTTGGCGCGCGCCATTGGTCGGGAAGGTCCAACTGATCAGCGGACCGAAGGCCCAACGCGCAGTCGGCGAGGTGGGAATGTCTTCCAGAATGCCCGTGAAGCCCGCCGACGCGCCAATGCTGATGCTCGGATAAAGCGCCCCGGTCGCGACGCCGATGCGCGCCGTCGACGCCGCGAGCTGACGCTCGGCTTCGTGCACGTCCGGGCGTCGCCGCAGCAGCCCGGCGCCGTCGCCGATCGGAATCGGCTGGTGGATTTGCGGCAGCCGGTCGCAGGCGAGCACGGCCGGCGGCAATTGCGACGGTGCCTGGGCGAGCAGCATCGCGAGCCGGTATTGTGCGATCTTGCGGCGCGCGGTGTAGCGTGGAATGTCGGCCGTCAGAGTCTCGACCTGAGTCTGGCCGCTCGTGACCGCGGTCTGGTTTCCGCGTCCCGCGTCGCGCAGACGGCGCGACACGTCCACGCGCTCCTTCTGTAGCGCGAGCGATTGCTGCGCGATGCGCAGTTCCTCGGCCGCCGAGCATTGTTCGACGTACGAGCGCACCACGTCCGCGACCACAGTGATGCGCGCGAGGTCGCCCGCGGCTTCCACGGCCTCGGTGTCCGCCGCCGCCGCTTCGACGCCGCGGCGCAGCTTGCCGAACAGGTCGATTTCGTACGAGACGTTGATGCCCATGTCACCCAGGTTTGCGACCGGCAGTTTCTCGAAGAGCAGGTATTGCTCGGCCGATTCCTGCGCGCGCTGGATCGCCACCGACGCGTTGCCTGAAAACCCGCCCTGCGCTTGCGCTATGCCCAGCGCCTCGCGCGAGCGCGCGAGATTCGCGGTCGCGACGCGCAGGTCGGTATTCGATTTCAACGCCTGGTCGACCAGACCGTTCAGCACCGGATCGTCATACAGCTTCCACCAGACGGTCGGCAGATTGAGGGTTGACGTCAGCTTGGGATCGGCGCCCTCGATCGCTCCGTTCGCGAGCGGGGCATTGACGAGCGCCTGTTTCGGCAGCGTGTAGTTCGGCCCGACGTTGATGCAGCCGTTCAGCGCGACGGTGAGCGGCAACAACGGCAGCAGTGGCAGCAGCGGCAGCAGCGGCAAGCGCGGCGCCAGCGAGGACAAGGTACGCACGAACTTCATTGCGACGCGCCCGACGGTGCGGTGCCCGACCCAGCGGACCCGGACGCCACCGACGAACCCGGCGCCACCGGCGCAGCCGAAGCGGCGACCGCGCCAGATGCGCCACCCGTGCCCGACACGGCTCGTCTCCTGAGCGGCGACAGGTCACGCACCGACACCGTAGCGGTACGCCCCGCGATCAGGCGGAAATCGGCGGGCACTTCATCGAGCGCGACCCGCACCGGAATGCGCTGCGCGAGCCGCACCCAGCTGAACGCCGGGTTCACGTTCGGCAGCAGATTGGCGCTTTGCGTGCGGTCGCGGTCTTCGATACCGGCGACGATGCTCTGCACGTGCCCGCGCAGCGGCTTCGGCTCGCCCATCACGATGATGTCGACCGGCTGGCCGATGTCGATGCCGCGCAGCTTGGTTTCCTCAAAGTAGCCGTCGACGCGGAACGAATGCATGTCGACCAGCGCGACCACCGCGCGGCCGGCCGCGACGAATTCGCCGGCGCGCGGCGCGCGGTCGTTCAGATAGCCGTCTACCGGGCTTTTGATCGTCGAGCGCTCGAGGTTCAGCTTCGCGGTGTCGATCGCGACGTTCGCGTCGGCGAGCGCGGCTTCGCCCGCGTCGACGCGCGAGCGGCTTTCTTCGAGTACTTCGGCGGCGACGAGGTTGCCGAGCTGACGATTGCGCGCGTATTCCCGGCGGGCCTGATCGAGCGTCGCGCGGCGCTGCTGCGCCGTTGCCTCGGCCTGACGCAATGCGAGCGTGTAGCGCGCCTGATCGATCCTGAACAGCACCTGGCCCTGCTTGACCTGCTGGTTGTCCATGACCTCGACCGACGAAATCAGTCCCGACACGTCGGGCGCGACCTGGATCACGTCGGCGCGTACGCGCCCGTCGCGGGTCCACGGCGCGAACATGTAGTAGTTGACGAGTTTCCACAGCACCAATGCTGCGACCACTACGACGATCAGGGTCAGCAGGATCTGACCGACGGAGAACCAGGTTTTTTTCACGTTATTAGTCTGTGCGAAACGACGACGACAAGGCCCAGCACCAGCACATAGACGCCGAGATCGAAGATGGAGCGATGCCAGACGAAGCGGTAAAAGCCGGTGTAATCGAGCGCGGTGCGAATGCCGAGGTTGATCAGATACGCGATCAACATCAGCACCAGCACGGCCGGTACGAACACGCCGAAGATATCGATTTCACCGATCATCGCGGGAACTGGGAAAAGGGGGGGCGGGGTGGGCAAGCGCGCGCAAGCAGGGGCGCAAGAATGGGTGCGTCACGCGGCGGCCTCCGGTTCGGACGGCGTTGGTTTCGTGAGGGTCGCCGGAAACAGCGAAAGACGCAAGCCGACCAGCGCGTGCAGCGCATCGCGCAACTGACGCGCCGAGGTCTTCGAGGTCTCGGTCGGCGCCGCGGCGTTGGCGAGCCCCTGCGCGGTGACGCGCGCGACGGCCACGTCGATCAACGACATCAGGCTGTCCGGCACCGGCTCGCGGCGGCGTCGATCGATGCAGCTCTCGTAGTATGTACGCACTCCATCGAGAACATGGTCGATCGCGCCGGCCGCTTCGCCGCCGAGCTTGCGTGTGAGGCGGCGCAGGTCCAGCGCGTTGAACCCGATGCGCAGATCGCGGAAGCTCTCGATCGACGGATGGCGTTGGTCGTCGGTGGCCGCGAGGCGCGGGATCAATTGCATCAGCCGGTCGAGCATGCGCGCGGCGAGATTGCGCGGATCTTCGATCGGCCGCGTCGACGCGGTCAGCGCGACGTCGGCCCAGCTCGACCGCAACAGGCGCGCCGCGGCCAGCTCGGCGCCGAATGGGCGCGTTGCACGGGTCCAGAGGTATGCATAGAGCAGGCCGGAGAGGCCCGCGAGGTTGGCGTTCAGGAACGTCAGGAAGTTCGCGTCGTACGCGTCCTGAATGCTGATGAAGGTGGCCGTGTTCACCGCGACCAGCACCGTCACCATGTTGAACTGCGGACGCGGAATCAGCGTGCCGACCAGAATGAACGGCGCGGCGAACAGGATCACCAGCATCGGGAAGTCGTGCACCTGCGGCAGCACGACGAACAGATAGAGGCCCGCGGCCACGACGGCGACGCCAGTCGCGAGGAAGAAGCGGAACACGAACGGCGCGGGCTCGTCGAGCGCGGCGAAGAAGCAGCAGGCGACCGCCGCGAGCGTGACCGCGCTCGCACCGTCGTTCCAGCCCGAGCCGATCCACAGCGCGCACGCGAGCACCACAGCCGCGGCCGCCGACACGGTCGCGAACAGCATCATGCCGCGATCGTAGAAGCGCTCGGTGCCGCCGAGCCGCCAGTGACGGAAATGCGGCCGCCACGAACCTTCCTCGCGCGTGATGATGATGCGCAGCGAGCGGCAGTCTTGCCACACGTCGATCACTTGCGCGAGGCGCCACAGTGCATTCGACAGCAGCGCGCCGTCCCAATGCGCGAGCGCGGCGGCGGGCGGGTGCATCGCGGCGACGCGCGCGCGCAGCGCGTTGGCGGTCTCGTCCGCGTGATAGCCCTCGCTCGGCGCGGGCAGCGGTTGGTTGAACCACTTGATGACGTCGTCGATCAGCGTCTGAAGTCCTTCGGGCCAGTGTTGCGGGCCGTTGTTGTAGAGCGCGAGCAGCGGATCGGCGAGCGACGACATGATCGGCAGCAGCAGTTGCATGCGGCCACGTAGTTCATGCGCGCGCGCGAGGACGTCGGGCCGCGTGTGATCGTAGGCGAGCTGGCTCAGCAGCAGTTCGAGACCGTTGATCGTGCTCGCGAGTCGTTGCCGGGCACCGGAAATCGCCGAGCTTGCGATGCGGCCCGACAGCGTTTCGGTCGCATAGAACGCGGCGTCGCGAAACCATGCGTCGGTGCGCTCGATGATCGTCGGCGCGAGCCGGCTCGGAAACACCGCGCTGCCGACGATGCTCGCGCAGACGATGCCGAGAATGATCTCTTCGGTCCGGCTCACGGCGAGATCGAAGACGCCGGTCGGATTCGTCACCGACGGCAGCGCGATGATCGGCATCGTATAGGCGGCCAGCATGAACACGTAGCTGCGCGCGGTGCGGTCCGACACCGCGAGGTAGAGCATCGTGCCGGTCCACGTCGCGACGATCACGCTGAACAGGTACGGCGATTCGACGAACGGCGGCACCAGCAGCACCGCGCCCGACGCGCCGAGCGCAGTGCCCAGCGCACGATAGATCGCCTTCGAGCGGGTCGCGCCGACGAACGGGTTCGACACGATGTAGACGGTCGCCATCGCCCAGTACGGCCGCGGCAGTTCGAACGCGAGACCGATGTAAAGCGCGAGCATGGCCGCGGCGAACGTTTTGACGGAAAACAGCCAGTCGCGGAGAGTGGGATAGACCATAAACCGTTACTCGGAATCGGCGTTGTGCGGCGCGGTGGCTCGTGCGCCGCGCTTGGTGGACTTGCGCGCCTTGGCGGTGCCGCGTGATTTGCCGGGCATTTTGGCAGCGCTTTTGCCGCTCGTCGGTTTGACCTTGCTGGCAGCCACTTCGCTTTTGGCCGGCTCGCGCTTCGCCGACGAGGTGTGCTTCGTCGCCTCGTGCCTGACCGATTCCGGGCGCACCGGCTGCGCGCGTTCGTGACGCGTGTCGCGCTCGACGCTTCCCGGTTCGGCGCGTCCGGCGGCATCGGTCGTGAATGCGTCGAGCACGCGCAGGGCGGCTTCGAGATCGTCGCGCGATACGCCCTTGAGCGCCTGCGCGCGCAACGTGACCAGTTCCTCTTCCATCTTCGCGGTGACGGCGCGGCCTTCGTCGGTCAGCACGACGGTCTTCGCGCGGCGGTCTTCGGGATCTTCGTCGCGGCGCATCAGGCCGGCCGCGCACAACTGGTCGAGCAGCCGCACGAGGGACGGCCCCTCGATGCCGATGTGATCGGCGAGCGTGACCTGACGCACCGCCGAGCCGAGCCGGCTCGCGGTCAGAAGCGGCGTCGCGCACGCTTCGGATACATTGAAGGCCGCGAGCACACCATGACTCGTGCGCCGCCACTTTCTGGCGGCGACGACCAGCGTGCTGCTGACGGTGCGGCGCAGGGCATCGAGATTCGACATGGCCGGTATTGTATTTCCAAAATATTCGTTAGCAAACTATTGAATTGAAAATCGTGGCCGAACCGGAGGAATCTGCGGCGCGAATGCGACAGCGGCATTAAATCGGTGGCCAGGAGGTGGGCTTACAGAATTGTTGGGTGTGCGGTGCGCCGCGATTTAATCGGCATCTCGATGCAAGTGGTCTACTTGATTTACTTGAGCTTGATTCAGGCGACCAGCCCGATCCGTATCGTGCGCGCCAGCTCGTCGAGCTGAAACGGCTTGCGCAGGATCGTGCAATGCTTGACTGCGAGATCGGCAATGTCGACCTCCGCATAACCGGTCGCCAGGACCACCGGTAGATCGGCACGAAGCTTGCGCGCCGCGGCGATCACGTCGATGCCGTTCATGCCCGGCATCGCGAAGTCGACCATCAGCAGATCGGGATGATCGTCGACGAGGCGGTCAAGGCCAGCCTGGCCGTCGGCGGCCTCGGTCACCGTATAGCCGAGCATGCGCAACGATTCAACGAGCATCGCGCGCACCTCGCTGTCGTCCTCGACCACCGTACACCTGGCTCAGGCCTAGCCCCGTGCCCTTGCCGATCGGCTTGGTCGTGAAGAACGGATCGAATACGCGCGACACGACGTCGGGCGGAATGCCCTCACCCGTATCGGCGACTTCGATCACAACGTAGCGACCGTGCTTCAGTGTCTGGTCGGGCGCATCGCGCGCGGTCACGCGAATGTCGAGGCGGCCGCCGCCTGGCATCGCGTCGCGCGCGTTGATCGCGAGATTGAGCACCGCGAGCTCGAGCTGATTTGCGTCGGCCTGGGTCCACATTTCGGTGCGCTCGAAGTCGTTGTCATAGCGGATGCCCGAGCCGAGCGATACAGCGATGATGTCGCGCATGCCCTGCAGCAGCGCGACCGCGTCGATCGCTTTCAGATTCGGATTGCTGTTGCGCGAGAAAGTCAGCAACTGGCCAGTCAGTTTCGCTCCGCGCTCGGTCGCGCGCTTGACGGTGGCCGCCATGCCGCGCAGGCGTTCGTCGCCGCTCACGCGTGCGATCAGTTCCGCGTTGACCATGATCACGTTCAGCAGATTGTTGAAGTCGTGCGCTATGCCGCCGGTCAGCTGACCGAGCGCCTCCATCTTCTGCGATTGCACGAGCACGGCCTGAACCTTCGCGCGTTCATGGATCTCGGCCATCAGCCGGTCGTTGGCTGACGCAAGTTCGTGCGTGCGCGCGGCGATGCGGCTTTCCAGCGAATCGTTCAGCTGCTCCAGTGCGTCCTGTGCCTCGATGCGCTCGGCAAGCAGCCTTCGCGATTCGTACTGCCGTCCACGGGCCCGCAACGACGACGCGACCGCGCGCCGCAACGTTTCCGAATTGAGCGGACGGTCGAGCACCACTACGTTGCCGAGCCGTTCGAGCACTTCGAGCCCGCGCGCGGATCGATGGCCGATGCTGCCGGCGGCGAGCAGGATGAACGGGAAGTCGGACCATGCGGGCTGCCGTTCGAGCCACGCATAGAGGCTCGAGCCGTGGCCGTTCGCGAGCGCTTCCTCGGTGAGCAGCGCGGTGCCCGCGCCGACGTCGAGCTCGGTGGTGAGCGCGTCGGCGTCGTCGCAGGTTACGCAGGCGCGTGCGTCGTTGTGCAGCACGGCGGTGATCACTTCGGCGTCGCGGCCGAACGGTGCGAGGATGAGGACACGCTGCTCCATCGCTCACTGTCCTGACGTATCGATCAGGTGATTCGTCGCGCCGAGCATCGCGGTGCTGCCGCGATACGAGGGCAGGCCCGACAGCACGCCCTCGAAGTCGCGCAGCGCTTCGCCGACCTCGACGCCTTCGGTGCCGAGGCGGAACTGGCGGATCGTGCGTTCATGATGGTTCGCGCGGCTCTTGACGGCGGTTATTGCCGTCAGCACTTCGCCGTGGTGCTCGAAGTAGCGGAACAGCACGACCGCGTCGCTCAGATAACTGACGTCGACCTCGGTCTGCACTTCGCCGATGATGCCGTGCTGCCCGAGCACGAGCATCGTGACCACGCCCTGTTGATTCAGATAGCCGAGCAACTCGTGCATGTGCAGAAGCAGGTAGCGCTCGCCGGGCATCGCCTGCAGATAGGCGTTGAGGCTATCGACTGCGACATGGCGCACGTGCTCGGCTTCGACCGCGTTGCGCACGTCGCTCGACAGCTCTCCCGGCGAGATTTCCGCCGCATTGATCTGACGCAGCGTCAGCAGACCGCTGTCTACGTGCGGCGCGAGATCCATGCCGAGCGTCGCGCAGCGCTTGACCAGCGTGCTGAGCGTTTCGTCGAACACGTAGTACGCGCAACGCTCGCCGCGTTCGAGAGCGGCAAGCAGGCACGACACGACGGTGGTGGTTTTGCCGACCCCCGACGGGCCGATGATCAGCGAATTGGTGCCGGGGACGAGGCCACCGCCAAGCAGCGCATCGAGGCCGGGTGTGCCGGTGCTCAGCGGGCTCGTGCCGAATTCGCTGTGATGCTCGGCGGCGACCAGGCGCGGATAGACGCGCAGACCACCGGTGTTCAGCGTGAAGTCGTGATAGCCCTCGCGGAACTTGATGCCGCGCATCTTCGCGACGCGTAGACGGCGGCGGTTGCCGCCGTAATCGTGGGCAATGTTGTCGAGGCTGATCACGCCGTGCACGATGCTGTGAAGCTGAATGCCGGAGGCGCTGGCCGACGTGTCGTCGAGCAGCAGAACCGTGCATTCGCGCGTCGAGAAATGGTGCTTGAGCGCGAGAATCTGCCGACGGTAGCGCAATGGGTTCTCCGCCAGCAGACGCAGTTCGGACAGGCTGTCCAGGACGACGCGCGCCGGCTTCAATTCGTCGACGTGCTCGATCACGTTGCGCACGCTTTCGCCGAGTTCGACTTCGGCCGGGTGCAGCACGGTCTGTTCGTATTGCGGTTCGAGCCCTTCTTCGGGCAGTTGCTCCAGTATCGTGAAACGGCTCAGATCCCAGCCGTGGCTCGCGCCGATCGCGAGCAGTTCAGCACGGGTTTCGGACAGCGTGATGTAAAGGCCGGTCTGCCCTTCGCGGAGGCCCTTGAGTAAGAATTGCAACGCCAAGGTGGTCTTACCCGTGCCTGGCGCGCCCTCCACGAGGTACATGCGGTTCGGCGTAAGACCACCGCCGAGGATGTCGTCGATGCCTTCGATACCCGACGATATGCGGGCGGAGGCAGGGGCGGCGGTAGTGGTCGACATGATGGTTGAAATGACGTCGGCAGTGGCTTTTGATCGGGAGGGGCGCGCTGTCGCGGCCGGTACGGCGCGACGCAATTTATGTGCCGCCCCCTGCATTGCCTGCGTGCTCGGGCCTCGCGCGCATGGGCATGAAGCGTGCTGTTAAAGGTGGCTCGCTGCGAGCTTTTTTTCAGCAGCACTTTGTGGAAGTTTCACGCACACCATGAAAACCTATCGACTTTCTGCTATCGCGCTTACCGCGGCATCGCTCGTTGCGCTGCTGCCGGTCGGCGCATCCGCCGACGATAGCCCCAGACCTTGCGGTGCGCTCAAACGGATCGTGGCCGCGGCGCCGGACGGCTTCGCCTCGTTGACACCCGACGACGGCAAAGGCGTTGCGCAACCTTATGGCGATGACGCGCAATGTTCGGCCGCGCATCGACGTTTCCAGTGCACCTGGACGCCGCATCAGGCGGCGGGCTCGAACGCGGATGCATTGGAAGCGGCCGCGGCCGACGTCGCGTCGTGCCTGCCCGATGCAACGCACGATCAGAATTCGCCGGGACGTCAGCACTTTTATCTCGGCGCGAAGGGTCGACGCACCGAAATCACGCTGACGCCCGAGGGGTCCAACCGGTTGCGGCTCGTGGTGTCGGGCAGGTAAGCGGGGGTGCCGTTCAGGCGGTGGCGGCCGGCCACCACGACCAGCCGCGTCGCGAGTGGCGTAATTCGACGACCGACAGCGGCGCGATCTCGATGCGACAGAACACGGTTGGCGATGCGCCGAGGGCGTGCACGATTGCCGCTCGCAGCAGAGTCGCGTGGGTGACTGCGGCGATGGTTCGACCTTGCGCAGAGGCAGCGAAGCTTGCTTCGTTGACGGCATTGCATGAACGCACGTCTGCCTGTTGCGCGTCGAGCCACTCTCCAACCCGCCGCACGAGTTGACCGAACGATTCGCCGCCGGGCGGCGCGGCGTCGGGCTCGCGTGTCCAGGCGGCGAGTTCGCGGGGCGTTTCGTCGGCAATGTCCACGAGGCGCTGGCCGCGCCATTTGCCATAGTCGATATCCGCCAATGCGTCGGCAGGCGTGGCGCTCAGGCCGAGCGCAGCGGCCGTTTCGCGCGCGCTGGCGGCGGGGCTGGTGAACACGGCGGCGTCGGCGGGAAGCGCGAGACGCGCGCGCGCCGCCTCGGCTTCGGCGCGACCGCGCGCGTCGAGCGGATCGTCGGCAGGGAAGCGGCCCGCGCGCTGCGCGGCCGTTGCCGCGTGGCTCACCAGTAATAGTCGCGTATCCATTCTTTGCGTTGGCGCTTCATTCGTACTTGCCTGCGTGGTTTCATCGGCGCGCGGCGCGCGTTGCGAGGTAGCCCTCGCCGTCACGGAAGCTGCAGTTTAGCGCGTAGAATAGTGGCGCTGCGAAGCACGGAAGCCGGTGAGAGCCCGGCGCGGTCGCGCCACTGTAATCGGCATTGCAATCCACAAGAGCCGAAAGCCAGACCTGAGCTTCGCACCATTCCTCTGCAATCGACTTTCGGGGCGCGTCACCCCAGGAGATGTCCATCATGACCGAAGCTGTTCTTGATCGCGCCGCGCAACCGACGGCCCAGCCCACTCCCATTCCTTTGCGCGAACTGCTGCCGTGGGTCGTGTTCGGCGGCTTGCTGCTGTTGCTCGCGCTTTACTTCGTTGGTGCGGAACAGGGCGCGACGTCGCTCGTGCCCGGCATGTACGTGCATGAGTTCGTGCACGACGGCCGCCATCTGCTTGGCTTTCCCTGCCACTAACGGAGTTCGACATGGTAGGTAAATTGTTGGTGCGCGGGATGCTCGCGGGCATCGTCGCGGGCTTGCTCACGTTCGCGTTCGCGCGAATCGTCGGCGAACCACAGGTCGATCAGGCCATTTCATTCGAAGAAAAAGCGGCCGCCGCGCGCGGCGAGGCGCCCGAGCCCGAAATCGTGAGCCGTCAGACGCAGGCTGGCCTCGGCCTGCTGACTGGCGTGGTCACGTATGGCGCGGCATTTGGCGGCCTGTTCTCGTTGGTGTTTGCCTATGCGTATGGACGCGCGGGTACGTTGAGCGTGCGCGCGCTGTCCGCGTGGCTCGCGCTTGGCGCGTTCATCACGCTCGTGATCGTGCCGAATATCAAGTATCCGGCCAATCCGCCGTCGGTCGGTGATCCGGAGACGATCGGCACGCGCACGGGCCTGTTCTTTCTGACGATCGCGATTTCGCTCGCGACGATGGTGTTCTCGCTGAAGGTGCGGCGTCGCGCGGCGGCGAAGCTGGGTGCGTGGAACGGTTCGATCGTCGCAGGGCTCTTGTTCGTCGTGATCATCGCGGCCGTGCAACTGTCGATGCCGCTCATCAATGAAGTGCCGGCAGCGTTCCCGGCTGTGCTGCTGTGGAAGTTCCGCGTCGCGGCGATCGGCATGCAGATGGTCATGTGGACGACGATCGGGCTGCTGTTCGGCGCGATGGTCGAGCGCAGCGCTTTTATGCGTACGAATGCGCGGGTGACGATGAAGTCCGCCTGATTGTGACGGTGACACGCGGCCGCGCAAGCGGCCATGTTTCGCGCGCAACGCGCGAGAATGGTTTTGGATCAAGCACTTGGCGCGGTTGTGGTGCGGTTATCCACAGCCTTGCGAACATTTTCTGTGGAAAAGCTCTTAACGGCTTTTCGCAACTCCACTCATCTCTCCCTTTCGCCGCGGCGCCCCGGAGAATTCAATTGGAAGCCTAACTAATTCAGGTTGCACGCGGCGCTGCTCAATTTTTAAGCTCTTCAACTTTTCAAAATAAATTGTGAGAAGGGTATTGACGCGTTGTCGAGCGCTCTCCATAATCTCGTTTCTCTGCTGCAGACGCAGCGACGCAAACGAAGCAGTGCCGGGCAGGAGTGGTTCAGGCGCGGCGGGTTTGGCGGACCGATCTTTAAAAACTAACAGCCGATAAGTGTGGGCGCTTGATGCGGAATGCGGCGGCGGATTCTCCGGAGTCTGCTGCCAGGCAGAAGTATCAGCAGCCTCACACAGTATTAGAGGAAGGTTTGTCTGTCGAAAGGCGGACTGATCATCGTCAGTACGTTGAGTGAGCGACCGGGTTCGAGAGAGCCCGAAAACAGTAACAGGTTTGAACTGAAGAGTTTGATCCTGGCTCAGATTGAACGCTGGCGGCATGCCTTACACATGCAAGTCGAACGGCAGCACGGACTCCGGTCTGGTGGCGAGTGGCGAACGGGTGAGTAATACATCGGAACGTGTCCTGGAGTGGGGGATAGCCCGGCGAAAGCCGGATTAATACCGCATACGCTCGGGAGAGGAAAGCGGGGGATCTTTCGGGACCTCGCGCTCAAGGGGCGGCCGATGGCAGATTAGGTAGTTGGTGGGGTAAAGGCCTACCAAGCCGACGATCTGTAGCTGGTCTGAGAGGACGACCAGCCACACTGGGACTGAGACACGGCCCAGACTCCTACGGGAGGCAGCAGTGGGGAATTTTGGACAATGGGCGCAAGCCTGATCCAGCAATGCCGCGTGTGTGAAGAAGGCCTTCGGGTTGTAAAGCACTTTTGTCCGGAAAGAAAACCTCGTGGCTAATATCCGTGAGGGATGACGGTACCGGAAGAATAAGCACCGGCTAACTACGTGCCAGCAGCCGCGGTAATACGTAGGGTGCGAGCGTTAATCGGAATTACTGGGCGTAAAGCGTGCGCAGGCGGTGCTGTAAGACCGATGTGAAATCCCCGGGCTTAACCTGGGAACTGCATTGGTGACTGCAGCGCTGGAGTATGGCAGAGGGGGGTGGAATTCCACGTGTAGCAGTGAAATGCGTAGAGATGTGGAGGAACACCGATGGCGAAGGCAGCCCCCTGGGCCAATACTGACGCTCATGCACGAAAGCGTGGGGAGCAAACAGGATTAGATACCCTGGTAGTCCACGCCCTAAACGATGTCAACTGGTTGTCGGGCCTTCATTGGCTTGGTAACGTAGCTAACGCGTGAAGTTGACCGCCTGGGGAGTACGGTCGCAAGATTAAAACTCAAAGGAATTGACGGGGACCCGCACAAGCGGTGGATGATGTGGATTAATTCGATGCAACGCGAAAAACCTTACCTACCCTTGACATGTATGGAATCCTGCCGAGAGGCGGGAGTGCCCGAAAGGGAGCCATAACACAGGTGCTGCATGGCTGTCGTCAGCTCGTGTCGTGAGATGTTGGGTTAAGTCCCGCAACGAGCGCAACCCTTGTCCCTAGTTGCTACGCAAGAGCACTCCAGGGAGACTGCCGGTGACAAACCGGAGGAAGGTGGGGATGACGTCAAGTCCTCATGGCCCTTATGGGTAGGGCTTCACACGTCATACAATGGTCGGAACAGAGGGTTGCCAAGCCGCGAGGTGGAGCCAATCCCAGAAAACCGATCGTAGTCCGGATCGCACTCTGCAACTCGGGTGCGTGAAGCTGGAATCGCTAGTAATCGCGGATCAGCATGCCGCGGTGAATACGTTCCCGGGTCTTGTACACACCGCCCGTCACACCATGGGAGTGGGTTTTACCAGAAGTGGCTAGTCTAACCGCAAGGAGGACGGTCACCACGGTAGGATTCATGACTGGGGTGAAGTCGTAACAAGGTAGCCGTATCGGAAGGTGCGGCTGGATCACCTCCTTTCCAGAGCTATGCATTCACTGCATTCAAGTGCTCACGCTTATCGGCTGTGGTTAATGGCAGCAACGCAGACAGACAGCAGGGGTCTGTAGCTCAGCCGGTTAGAGCACCGTCTTGATAAGGCGGGGGTCGATGGTTCGAATCCATCCAGACCCACCAGTGTCGTGTCGGGTGAGCTGAAGGGCTGGGGCCGCTGGAATGGCTGTGGGACAGGGGGATTAGCTCAGCTGGGAGAGCACCTGCTTTGCAAGCAGGGGGTCGTCGGTTCGATCCCGTCATCCTCCACCAATCCTCAATGCGCAGTGTTCTGCCTGCAGGCAGAGCGTTGCGCATTGGCGATTGAGCCAGTCAGGGCGGTATGAGGCAGAGGCTTCATACCGGCTGTCGTTCTTTAACAATCAGGAAGAAGTAGTAAAGAGATTCACGAAAGCATGCCTGGAGATGGGTGTGTGAGTAGGTGAATCAGGGTTGTGATTGTATCGATGTATTTTAAAGGTGATCGAGAGATCGCTTTGGAATACGGCGCAACACGAATACTCAACCTGTAGCGAGTGCGTCTGTCCCCTCCGGGGATGGGACCCACGTAAGCGCTCAAGCGCTCACGTGGGTCGACCCAGAGACACACCCGTTATAGGGTCAAGCGAACAAGTGCATGTGGTGGATGCCTTGGCGATCACAGGCGATGAAGGACGCGGTAGCCTGCGAAAAGCTCCGGGGAGCTGGCAAACGAGCATTGATCCGGAGATGTCCGAATGGGGAAACCCACTCCTAATGGAGTATCCGCAGCTGAATCCATAGGCTGCGTGAAGCGAACGCGGTGAACTGAAACATCTAAGTAACCGCAGGAAAAGAAATCAACCGAGATTCCCAAAGTAGTGGCGAGCGAAATGGGATCAGCCTGTACTCTTTATTCTCATTGTTAGTCGAACGCTCTGGAAAGTGCGGCCATAGCAGGTGATAGCCCTGTAGACGAAAACAGCGGGAAAGAACTGGGTGTACGAGAAGTAGGGCGGGACACGTGAAATCCTGTCTGAAGATGGGGGGACCATCCTCCAAGGCTAAATACTCGTGATCGACCGATAGTGAACCAGTACCGTGAGGGAAAGGCGAAAAGAACCCCGGGAGGGGAGTGAAACAGATCCTGAAACCGCATGCATACAAACAGTCGGAGCCTCTGCGAAGGGGTGACGGCGTACCTTTTGTATAATGGGTCAGCGACTTACATTCAGTGGCGAGCTTAACCGATTAGGGCAGGCGTAGCGAAAGCGAGTCCGAACAGGGCGTCCAGTCGCTGGGTGTAGACCCGAAACCAGGTGATCTATCCATGGCCAGGTTGAAGGCACGGTAACACGTGCTGGAGGACCGAACCCACTAACGTTGAAAAGTTAGGGGATGAGCTGTGGATAGGGGTGAAAGGCTAAACAAACCTGGAAATAGCTGGTTCTCTCCGAAAACTATTTAGGTAGTGCCTCGTGTATCACCTTCGGGGGTAGAGCACTGTCATGGTTGTGGGGTCCATTGCGGATTACTACGCCATAGCAAACTCCGAATACCGAAGAGTGCAATCACGGGAGACAGACATCGGGTGCTAACGTCCGGTGTCAAGAGGGAAACAACCCAGACCGCCAGCTAAGGTCCCCAAATATGGCTAAGTGGGAAACGAAGTGGGAAGGCTAAAACAGTCAGGAGGTTGGCTTAGAAGCAGCCACCCTTTAAAGAAAGCGTAATAGCTCACTGATCGAGTCGTCCTGCGCGGAAGATGTAACGGGGCTAAGCCATATACCGAAGCTGCGGATGCACAGTAATGTGCATGGTAGGAGAGCGTTCCGTAAGCCTGCGAAGGTGCACTGGAAAGTGTGCTGGAGGTATCGGAAGTGCGAATGCTGACATGAGTAGCGATAAAGGGGGTGAAAGGCCCCCTCGCCGTAAGCCCAAGGTTTCCTACGCAACGTTCATCGGCGTAGGGTGAGTCGGCCCCTAAGGCGAGGCAGAAATGCGTAGCTGATGGGAAGCAGATTAATATTTCTGCACCATTGTGAAATGCGATGGGGGGACGGATCGCGGAAGGTTGTCCGGGTGTTGGAAGTCCCGGTCCTTGCATTGGAGAAGGCGCTTTGGCAAATCCGGGCGCGTAATTCAAGGGTGCGAGGCGAGCCACTTCGGTGGCGAAGCAACTGGAAGGGGTTCCAGGAAAAGCCTCTAAGCTTCAGTTTCACAGTGACCGTACCGCAAACCGACACAGGTGGGCGAGATGAGTATTCTAAGGCGCTTGAGAGAACTCGGGAGAAGGAACTCGGCAAATTGGTACCGTAACTTCGGGATAAGGTACGCCCTGGTAGCCTGACTGGCCTGCGCCAGAAGGGTGAAGGGGTTGCAATAAACTGGTGGCTGCGACTGTTTAATAAAAACACAGCACTCTGCAAACACGAAAGTGGACGTATAGGGTGTGACGCCTGCCCGGTGCCGGAAGATTAAATGATGGGGTGCAAGCTCCTGATTGAAGTCCCGGTAAACGGCGGCCGTAACTATAACGGTCCTAAGGTAGCGAAATTCCTTGTCGGGTAAGTTCCGACCTGCACGAATGGCGTAACGATGGCCACACTGTCTCCTCCCGAGACTCAGCGAAGTTGAAGTGTTTGTGATGATGCAATCTCCCCGCGGCTAGACGGAAAGACCCCATGAACCTTTACTGTAGCTTTGCATTGGACTTTGAACCGGTCTGTGTAGGATAGGTGGGAGGCTATGAAGCGTGGACGCCAGTCTGCGTGGAGCCGTCCTTGAAATACCACCCTGATCTGTTTGAGGTTCTAACCTTGGCCCGTGATCCGGGTCGGGGACCGTGCATGGTAGGCAGTTTGACTGGGGCGGTCTCCTCCCAAAGTGTAACGGAGGAGTACGAAGGTACGCTAGGTACGGTCGGAAATCGTGCTGATAGTGCAATGGCATAAGCGTGCTTGACTGTGAGACTGACAAGTCGAACAGGTGCGAAAGCAGGTCATAGTGATCCGGTGGTTCTGTATGGAAGGGCCATCGCTCAACGGATAAAAGGTACTCTGGGGATAACAGGCTGATACCGCCCAAGAGTTCATATCGACGGCGGTGTTTGGCACCTCGATGTCGGCTCATCTCATCCTGGGGCTGTAGCCGGTCCCAAGGGTATGGCTGTTCGCCATTTAAAGAGGTACGTGAGCTGGGTTTAAAACGTCGTGAGACAGTTTGGTCCCTATCTGCCGTGGGCGCTGGATATTTGAAGGGGGCTGCTCCTAGTACGAGAGGACCGGAGTGGACGAACCTCTGGTGTACCGGTTGTCACGCCAGTGGCATCGCCGGGTAGCTATGTTCGGAAGAGATAACCGCTGAAAGCATCTAAGCGGGAAACTCGCCTTAAGATGAGATATCCCCGGGGCTTCGAGCCCCTTGAAGGGTCGTTCAAGACCAGGACGTTGATAGGTCAGGTGTGCACGTACAGTAATGTACTGAGCTAACTGATACTAATTGCCCGTAAGGCTTGATCCTATAACAGGTGTGTCTCGACCCGCGTTAGTGCTTCAGCACTTGCGCGGGTCCGATCCCCGAAGGGGATTGGTGTGAACTCCCGCGGGAGCTAACAGAAACGCACGGTTGGGATTCAGTGTTGTGCCAGAAACAACACAACCCCCCACACGAATCCTTTACGCTTCTTCCCGATTGGCTGTGGCGCAACCGGTTGACTCCAACCCCTGCGACGCAGCAACCCGTCATGCCTGATGACCATAGCGAGTCGGTCCCACCCCTTCCCATCCCGAACAGGACCGTGAAACGACTCCACGCCGATGATAGTGCGGATTGCCCGTGTGAAAGTAGGTAATCGTCAGGCTCCCCCCCACGTCAGAAACCCCACCCGCCGCGGTGGGGTTTTTGCGTTTACGCGGCCGTCTTCGGCAGAGATGACGTTTCGGAGACAATCGAGCTGCCACAATTCGACAATACGACGCCGGAAAGTGCGTGCGTCAACTCTCTTTCAATTGTTCGCGCTATGCTCATGTATTCCTTTCGGAAGCGCTGGCATCGAACGACCAATGAAATCAGATCTGGCAATGCAAACCTACGGCGCGGATTCGTCGGGTATGGTCTGCGGTTTCCGGTTTTCGCCGACGCTCGCCGGACGGCCGATCGACGCGGACGAAGTCATCGACTGGTTCCGCGAGCGCGAGGACGATTCCGGCACAAGCGCAACGGACGCTGGCGAGTTTCTATGGCTTCACTTCAATCTCGCGCATAGCGCGAGCGAGCGCTGGATGCGGTCACAACTCGATCTGCCCGAAACTTTTTTCGACGCCTTGCGCGAAGGCTCGCATTCGACGCGGATCGAGCATGCGGACGGCGCACTGCGCGCGGTCGTCAACGACGTCATGTTCAACCTCGAATTCATCCCGTCAGAAATCGCGACGCTGTGGATCTACGCACATAAGCGGCTCATCGTGACGGCGCGCCTGAAGCCGCTGCGCTCGGTCGACCGTTTGCGCGCGTCGGTGCGCGAAGGTGAAATATTCAGGTCGCCTGCCGAGCTGCTAGTTCATCTGATGCGCGACCAGGCCGACCTGCTCGTGCAGATCGTCCGCCGAACCAGTGCGGACGTCGATCGAATCGAGGATCGTTTTCTGTCGCAACGGCCGACGCAAAACCGCCTGGACCTCGGCGCGATGCGTCGCACGCTGACACGCCTGCAACGCATGCTGGCACCCGAACCGGGCGCGATTTTCCGCTTGCTGGCGAGGCCGCCTCGCTGGCTTCATGCGGAAGACGTGCAAGATCTGCGTGAATCGACGGAGGAGTTCTCGGTCGTGCTTTCGGACGTAGCGGGATTGATCGAGCGGGTCAGATTGCTGCAGGAAGAAATCATCTCGCGCCTCGAGGAGCAGAACAACCGGACGCTATTTACGCTGACGCTCGTCACGGTGCTGGCGATGCCGATCAATATCGTCGCCGGTTTCTTCGGCATGAACGTCGGTGGCATTCCGCTCGCCGAGAACAAGCATGGCTTCTGGCTGATGGTGGTGCTGGTCGCCGGCTTTACCGGGCTGACAGGCTGGTGGGCGTTTCGCCGCAGAAGGGAGCGCTAGAAGGCGCGGCAGATCTGGCCCGCTTTTTACGAGGCCAAACCCGCCGGCGTGATCGAAGCCCGAACATGCCCGTCTTCGAATACGCTTCGCAGCGATTCAAAGAGGGCAGGTACTCGTCCATTACTCGAGTGTGTTATTCGAGCGCGGCAGCCGGCCCAAAGAACTCATAACGGCTCTGCGATTCCGGCACGTCGATCACCTTCAGGCCTTTCTTGATCGCCTTCATGAACGCGACGGGCCCGAGGAAATACACGTCGACATCGTGCGTTTCCGGCAACCACTTCTTCAGATTCGCTTCGTCGACGTAGCGCGTGCGCTTCGGCATCGCCATCACGGCGCTCCTCGTAGCAATAGAAGCGCTTCAGTTGAGGATGGCGTGCGGCCAATGCATCGATTGCGCCGCGGAATGCATGCACGCCACCATGACGGGCCGCGTGAATGAAATGCACCGTACGATTGGTCTTCAGCGCGGCTTGCAGCATCGCCATCGTCGGCGTAATGCCAACGCCGCTGCTGATCAGCACCAACGGCTTGTCGCCAGGCTGCAGCGTAAATTCGCCGGACGGCGCGGGCGCTCACCGAGTTCGAACGCAATCTCGTTTTCGAAGCGCTGATCCGCAACAGGCAGAACTGGGCCGCGGTCGCGCGCGAGCTGGGGCTGGACCGGGCGAATCTAAGTTGGCTGGCTAAACGGCTCGGGCTCAAATAAGCAAACAGGCGCAGGGGTGCCGTCGCGGCCCGGCACTAAGGTCAAGCCACATCGAATCGCCGATCGGGTTTAACGTCTTAACGAAAAACAAAGGCCCGCTTCGGAAAATCGAACTTCGCGGAACGCAGCGCGTCGGTCATAGTGGGCCCTAACGAGGACCAACACACTGAATCTGGAGACTCCGTCATGTCCGCTGCCCCAGAGAAACTCGACGATTGGCTCAACAAGCAGGCGGTGGCCGAAGACGACATCACCGCGTTTCCATTGAAGGCGCTTGCCGCCACGCTCGATCGCGAGGAAAGCGGTAACACCGTGCCGCCGTTGTGGCACTGGCTGTACTTTCTGCCGGTCACGCCGCTATCCGAAGTCGGTCCCGACGGACATCCGAAGCGTGGCGGTTTTCTGCCGCCCGTGCCACTGCCGCGCCGCATGTGGGCTGGCGGCCGGCTCACGTTTCATGCGCCGCTGAAGATCGGCGAGCATGCGCGGCGCACGTCGACGATCGCCAATATCGAGGACAAGACCGGCCGCTCGGGCCGCCTCGTGTTCGTCACCGTGCAACATACGATCGAAGTCGATGGCGAGTTGAAGCTCGAAGAGGAGCACGACATCGTCTATCGCGACGCGCCGCAGGAGGGCGCGCGGCCGCAACAGCCGGCGCCCGCGCCCGAAGACGAAACATGGCGCCGCACGATCGACGCCGATGCCGTGATGCTGTTCCGCTACTCGGCGCTGACTTTCAACGGCCATCGCATTCACTACGACCATCCTTATGTCACGCAGGTCGAAGGCTATCCGGGCCTCGTCGTGCATGGCCCGCTGATCGCGACGCTGTTGGTCGATCTCGTGCGCCGAGAACTGCAGCAAGCGACGCTGCAAAGCTTCGCGTTTCGCGCGCTTCGCCCCACGTTCGCGGACCTGCCGTTCACGGTATGCGGCAAGCCCGCCGCCGACGGCAAGACCATCGACCTGTGGGCGAAAGACCACGAAGGTTATCTGACCATGCGCGCGACCGCCGCGCTCGCCTGAATTCCGCGAGACTCGACTATGCAAACCACGCAACACGATTCGTTCGAGGACATTCGCGAAGCCGTGCGCGATCTGTGTCAGCAGTTTTCCGGCGAGTACTTTCGCAAGATCGACGAGGCGCGCGGCTATCCGGAAGAGTTCGTAGACGCGCTGACGAAGGCCGGTTGGCTCGCCGCGCTGATTCCGCAGGACTTCGGCGGCTCGGGGCTCGGGCTCACGGAAGCGTCGGTGATCATGGAGGAGATCAATCGCGCGGGCGGCAACTCGGGCGCGTGCCACGGGCAGATGTACAACATGGGCACGCTGCTGCGGCACGGTTCGGAAGAACAGAAGCGCAAGTATCTGCCGAAGATCGCGAACGGCGACCTGCGTTTGCAATCGATGGGCGTGACCGAGCCGACCGCCGGCACCGATACGACGAAGATCAAGACGACCGCAGAGCGGCGCGGTGACCGTTACGTGATCAACGGTCAGAAGGTGTGGATCTCGCGCGTGCAACACTCGGACCTGATGATTCTGCTCGCACGCACCACTTCGCTCGCGGACGTGAAGAGGAAATCAGAGGGCATGTCGATCTTCATCGTCGATCTGCGCGAGGCGATCGGTCATGGCCTGACCGTGCAGCCGATTCTGAACATGGTCAATCACGAGACCAACGAGCTCTTTTTCGACAACCTCGAAATTCCGGCCGAGAATCTGATCGGCGAGGAAGGGCAAGGCTTCAAATACATTCTCGATGGCCTGAACGCGGAGCGCACGCTGATCGCCGCGGAATGCATCGGCGACGGTTACTGGTTTGTCGATAAAGTCACCGAATACGCGAAGGAACGCGTCGTGTTCGGCCGGCCGATCGGACAGAACCAGGGCGTGCAGTTTCCGATCGCGCGCTCGTTCATCAACGTCGAGGCAGCGAGCCTGATGCGCTTCGAAGCGGCACGTCGTTTCGACGCACATCAACCGTGCGGTGCGCAGGCGAATATGGCGAAGCTGCTCGCGGCGGATGCGTCGTGGGAAGCGGCCAATGCGTGCCTGCAATTTCACGGCGGCTTCGGCTTCGCGTGCGAGTACGACGTCGAGCGCAAGTTTCGTGAAACGCGTCTGTATCAAGTCGCGCCGATATCGACCAATCTGATTCTCTCGTACGTGGCCGAGCATATCCTCGGGCTGCCGCGTTCGTTCTGACCCGCTGACGGACATCATGAGACCACTCGACGGTATCAAGGTCATCACGCTCGAACACGCGATTGCCGCGCCGTTCTGCACGCGTCAACTGGCCGATCTCGGGGCGCGCGTGATCAAGATCGAACGGCCCGGTGTCGGCGATTTCGCGCGCGGCTATGACGAACGCGTGCATGGGCTGTCGTCGCACTTCGTGTGGACCAATCGCTCGAAGGAGAGTCTTTCGCTCGACCTGAAGCAGCCCGCGGCGGCCGAGATTCTCGATGCGTTGGTTGCCGATGCCGACGTGCTCGTGCAGAACCTCGCGCCAGGCGCGGCCGAACGGCTTGGCCTCGGCTACGACACATTGAGCCACAAGTATCCGAAGTTGATCGTCTGCGATATTTCCGGCTACGGCGCGGACGGTCCGTATCGCGACAAGAAGGCGTACGACCTGCTGATTCAAAGCGAGTCCGGCTTCCTGTCGATCACGGGTTCGCCCGGCGCGCCAGCGAAAGCGGGCTGTTCGATCGCCGATATCGCGGCGGGCATGTACGCGTATTCGAACATCCTGAGCGCGCTGTTGCAGCGTGGACGCACAGGACGCGGTTGCCGCATCGATGTATCGATGCTCGAGAGCATGGTCGAGTGGATGGGTTATCCGCTCTACTACGCGATCGACGGTCAGTCGCAGCCCGCGCTTGCGGGCGCCGCGCATGCAACGATCTATCCTTATGGCCCGTTTCCCGCTGGCGACGGCAAGACGGTCATGCTTGGCCTGCAGAACGAACGCGAATGGAAGCTATTCTGCGAGCGCGTGCTCGAACGGCCTGAACTGGCAACCGACGAACGCTTCGCATCGAACTCGAAACGCACTGCGGCGCGCGACGCCTTGCGCGAGGTGATCGTCGCGGCGTTCGCGAAGCAGAGCGCGGCGCACGTGATCGATCGACTCGATGAGGCAGGCATCGCGAACGCGCAGATGAATACGCTCGCCGACGTGTGGGCGCATCCGCAACTGAAGGCGCGCGAGCGCTGGCAGGAAGTCGGCACTGCAACGGGCGCGATACCGGCATTGCGGCCGCCCGGTCTGCCTTCCGACCTCGAGCCGCGAATGGACCCTGTGCCCACGCTTGGTCAACATACGGAAGCAATTCTGCGTGAGCTTGGCTACGACAATGGGCGTATCGACGCGCTGCGCGCGGCGGGCACGATCTGATTCGGTAACGACCTCATGAACGACCATCCCAGTCTCACGCTTGCCACTTTCGCCGCGCAACTCGACTTCGACCGCATCCCGCACGAGGTCGTCGAGCGTACCGTCAACCTGTACGTCGATTGGCTTGGCTCGGCGCTGGCCGGCAAAGGCGCGCGCCCGGTCGAGACGATCGCACGGTTCGCACGCGCGGCAGCGGGGGCGACGAACGGGGGCCTCTGCGAGGTGCTGATCGACCGCGGTCGCACCACGCCGTATTTCGCCGCGATGATCAACGGCGCGGCATCGCATTTCGCCGAACAGGACGATGTGCACAATGGCTCGGTGTTTCATCCGGCGACCGTGGTGTTTCCGGTTGCGCTCGCGTTGGCACAGGCAAAGCGAGCGTCGGGGCGCGACTTCATCGCGGCGGCGGTGGCGGGATACGAGGTCGGCATTCGCATCGGCGAATTTCTCGGGCGCTCGCACTACAAGGTGTTTCACACCACGGGCACGGTCGGCACGGTCGCGGCCGCGGCAACGGCAGGACGCTTGCTGGGTTTGTTGCCGTCGCGGATGCTCGATGCGTTCGGCTCGGCGGGCACGCAGGCGAGCGGCCTATGGGAATTTCTGCGCGACGCCGCCGACTCGAAGCAACTGCACACCGCGATGGCCGCCGCGAACGGCCTGATGGCCGCGCAACTCGCCGCCGACGGCTTCAAGGGCGCGACGCACATTCTCGAAGGCGCCCAGGGCATGGCCGCGGGCATGTCGAGCGACGCCGATCCGGCGCGCCTCGTCGATCGGCTTGGCAGCCGCTGGGCGACCGCGGAGACGTCGTTCAAGTATCACGCGGCGTGCCGCCATACGCATCCGGCCGCCGATGCGCTGCTCGCCGTCATGCAGACGCATCGTTTCGCGCCGCGCGACATCGCGAAGGTCGTCGCGCACGTGCATCAAGGCGCGATCGATGTCCTCGGTCCCGTGGTCGCGCCGCGCAGCGTACATCAGGCGAAGTTCAACATGGGCACAGTGCTCGGGCTGGTCGCCCATCACGGCTATGCCGGCGTGACCGAATTCGAGCAGGGTTTCGACGCGAGCGAGATCGCCGCGTTTCGCGACAAGGTCACAATGGCGCTCGACGCTGAAGTCGACGCCGCCTATCCCGCACGCTGGATCGGCAAGGTCACGGTGACGACGACCGACGGCCGCGTGTTCGATGGGCGTGTCGATGAGCCGAAGGGCGATCCAGGCAATACCTTGTCGCGCGACGAGATTGCGACGAAGCTGCATCGGCTGGCGGCGTTTTCGGGTGCGGCTAGCGAAGAGGAGGCGGCGCAACTGCTTCGCCGCGCATGGCATATTGCCGACGAGAAGCAGATTGGCTCGATATTCGATGCAACTTCGCGCACGATGGTGGCGGCATGAGCGCGTTGCCCCGGTCGTATCTGTTCGTGCCTGGGAATCGGCCTGAGCGGTTTGACAAGGCCTATGCGGCCGGCGCGGATGCCGTGATTCTCGATCTGGAAGACGCGGTGCAGCCGGATCAGAAGGTGCCGGCGCGTGCGGCCGTTGTGGCCGCGGTGTCGGCTAACGCATCGCGGACCGCCTGGGTGCGTATCAATGGCTCGGATACGCCATGGTTTCCAGATGACGTTGCGGCGCTCGTTGGGCAGACCGGCGTCGCCGGAATCGTGCTGCCGAAGGCTGAGACGCGCGAACAGATCGGCGCGGTGCTGGCGAACGCGCATCCGGCGTTGAGCGTGCTGCCGATTGTCGAGACTGCGCGCGGGTTCGCGAATCTTGCGGAGTTATGCGGCGCGCCGCGCGTGCTACGGATCGTGTTCGGTACGCTGGATTTTCAGATCGATCTCGGCATCGATGGGGATGGCGAGGAGTTGCATCTGTTTCGCTCGCAGATCGTGCTTGCGTCGAGGCTGGCTGGCATTGATGCGCCGGTGGATGGCGTGTCGACGACCATTACCGATGCCGATGCGGTGCGAGCTGATGCGCGGCGCGGCCGGCGGTTCGGTTTCGGCGGCAAGCTTTGCATTCATCCGAAGCAGATCGAGTCGGTGCATCGCGCGTATGCATGGAGTGACGCCGAGGTGGAGTGGGCGCAACGGGTGCTTGCGGCTGTCGAGGCGAGCCATGGCGCCACGGTTGCCGTGGATGGGAGGATGGTCGATATGCCGGTGATTCTGCGGGCGCGGAGTGTTGTGGGCGATTCCTAATGCTTCTGACAATGCCGTTTTCCGTCGCGCCTTCATAGCAGGATTCCTATATATCGAGGGAGCGGGCGTGCTCAGGGCATCCGGTTGAGCGGAAAGTTTTTTTCGGTGTCGCAACGTCGTCGGTAAAGAAGATCTGTTCCTCTCAGCACGTCAAAAAAATACCCTCCCGATGAGTACTATTCAAAATCCAGTTCTGCGCGGCTTCAACCCGGATCCTTGCGTATGCCGTGGCAAGGATGCCTGGTATATCGCGGTTTCAACGTTTGAATGGTATCCGGGCGTTCTCATTTACGAATCAAAAGATTTCGTCAACTGGGAACTCGAGGCCACGCCTCTCGACAGGCTATCGCAATTGAACCTGATCGGAGAGCAGCCGTCTGGAGGCATATGGGCGCCAGCCCTCTCCTATCACGACGGTCTTTATTGGCTCGTCTATACCGACACCAAGGCATGGAAAGGCGAGCAGAAGATCTCCCCGCTTCGTGACATGCACAACTACCTCGTAACCGCCCCGGACATCACCGGACCCTGGTCGGAGCCCGTGCATCTCGTGTCCGGTGGATACGATCCATCCCTGTTCCACGACGAATCTGGCAAAAAGTGGCTCGCCTATATCCGGCGCGATTTCAGAGGTATCTACGAAGACCTGTTCGTCGGAATCGTTCTGCGGGAATACTCGGTGCAGGAGGAAAAGCTGATCGGCGAAGAGCACGTCGTTTATAAAGGCGCCAACCTGAAGACCGATTACTTCATGAAATGTCAGATCTACGAGGCTCCGCATTTGCTGAAGAAGGGAGACTGGTATTACCTGATCACAGCGGAGGGGGGCACAGGCTATACACATGCAACGTGTGTATCTAGGTCCCGCGACATTTTCGGTCCATACGAACTTCATCCTGATACGCCGATGCTCACGTCGCGCGACGCGAATGGACGGATTCAGCGGACCGGCCACGGCAATCTGGTCGAGGGTCCCAACGGCCAGTGGTACATGACGTACCTCGGATCGAGACCGATCGATGCGCACACGAAGCGCTCGCCGCTAGGCCGTGAAACCTGTGTCGCACCTATCGAATGGCATGCCGACTGGCCCCGCCTCGCCAGTGGCGGAGTGGTTCCCGCCGAATCTTTTGCGATTGGCTCGGATATCGAGCAAAGGCTCGACAGCAGTTGGACGATCGATTTCGGACAACGTGCCGCGCTGCCCCTGGAACTGCAGAGTCTGCGCATCCCCATCGGCGACGACTGGTGCAATCTTCACGAACGTCCGGGCTATCTGCGAATAAGGGGGCAAGAGTCGCCGACTTCGCGGTTCCATCAAAGCTTGTTGGCCTGTCGCATCCGCGACTGGCAGTTCGAGGTCGAAACCGCGCTGGAATTTTCACCCAAGTCATATCTGCACATGGCTGGGCTCATGGCGCGTTACGACGAGAACACTTTCTACTATCTGTTCGTCACGCGCGACGACGACGGCTCAAAAATCCTGTCCTACATGGAAATGGATGCTGGCAGCTTCGCCTACAGCAATCGACTGGCGACGCTGCCCGAGGCCACCGGGATCGACCTGCGGATTCGCGTCGTGGACGCGAAACTGCGCTTCTTCTATCGCTTGACGCACGGTGACTGGAAGGACCTTGAACTGGAAAAGGATTTCACGAAACTCAGCGATGAATATGCAACCCCCATCGGCTTCACGGGGGCATTCGCAGGTATCACCGTCAACGACATGCTTGGCTTTCGCGAGCCTGCCGATTTCAAGTCGTTCTCGTACCGCCAATTGATCGGCTAAAGCTCGGGTTTCGTGTCATCGCTGTCATTTAATAATAAGGAAGATCTCATGCGCTTTCGTTGGAGACATCGCTACCTCGTACTGCTTATTTTGTTCGCAATCTATCTGCTGTGTTACATGGACAGAATGATCATGGCAGCGGCTATTCCATTCATTGCGTCCGAGTTTCATCTGTCCGCGATGGAAATGGGTGGAATCCTGAGCGCGTTCTTCTTTAGCTACGCGCTATGTCAGATCCCGGCTGGCCTGCTTGCAGACAGATTCGGTCCGCGGCTGATGACGACGATCGGCATCGCCTGGTGGACGATTTTCACCGCGCTTACCGGACTGTGCAATTCGCTCGGCTTGATGCTGGTGGTGCGGGTCGCGTTCGGCATCGGCGAAGCGCTCTTTCCTCCCTCCGCGTTCAAGGCCCTGTCGGCGTGGTTCCCAAAGCGCGAAGTGGGACGGGCAACCGGGCTGATGATGACCACTAATGCGCTGGGACCCGCACTGGCGCCGCTGTTCGTGGCGGCCGTGATGGCCGCGTGGGGATGGCGCGCGATTTTCACGAGTCTGTTCATACCCGGTGTCGCGATGGCCGTATTCGGCTGGATCTATATCAGAAACAGCCCGAAAGACAGCAAGCACGTTTCGAAGATCGAATTGGAGGAAATCGGTACCAGCGAAAGATCTTTGTCTGCCTCTGCCGGCAAAGCGGATTTTGCTGGTTTGGTGAAAACGCCGCTGGTCTGGTGGTGCTTCGTCACCTTGTTCGTTTTCAGCATCGCCTCGTGGGGCATCATGAGCTGGTTCCCGACGTATCTGCTGAAAGCGCGCGGCCTTTCGACGGCCAGAATGGGCATTATGGCGTCGGTGCCATTTCTCGTCGGCACGATTGCCTATTGCATCACGGGCTTTCTTTCCGACAAGTTCTTCCGCAATCGTCGCGAATTGCTTGTCGTCCTCGGCTGCGTCGTGGCCGCCATCTTTGCCTATCTGACGGCCCATGCGGAGACCGCGGAAACGGCGGTGTTCTTTCAGACGATCGGCTACTTTTTCTCAACCATGGCCGGCTGTTCGCTGTACACCATCCCGAACGTCGCGCTGCCGAACAAGGTCGTCGGGTCCGCAATCGGCTTTGTCAATGCGGCGGGTCAGCTGGCAGGATTTCTTTCCCCGCTGATCGTCGGTTACATCCTGACCAGGACGAATGACGACTTCAATGTCGTATTCCACCTCTTCGTCGGCTGCTTCTTGTTGGCTTCGGTTTCCGCCTGGTTCATCAATACGAGGACGGACCGCAGCGACTCTGTCGCGCGGAGCGCCGGCGCAGAAGTGCCCGTGCAGAAGCGGACAGCGGGATAAATGGCGCGACGGGGCTTGAGCCGGCGATAACTCCGGCTCAGTCACCGGCTTTGGGCAACGACTCGATCGGTTCATGGATGCGCATCCTGAACTCGAAATCGAGTTCATCGCGCCGCAAGCTGCTCGACCCGGCCGTGGTGACGGTAGCCGCGCCGTCGTACATCGCGCGACTGGGGCGGCCGGCGAAGCCGGAAGATCTCGAAGGCCCGAGCCACCGATGCCTGGAATCCGTAATTCGGAGACAGGAAAGAGGGGCGGTTGATCAATCTCGTTCCCGACTGGCCTGACGAGCGCTATCCCCTCTACGCGTGCTATCGGTCACGGCATCACTGGCCGGCGAAGACGCGTGCCTTTCTGGACTTCGTTGTCGAGTTGGCGAACGCTCACTAGCGAGCGGCCGTTACCCAAACGGCTTGCATTAATCGACCTCGACGCGCTGCCGCCTTTCGGGTATGCAAATCGCTTTTTTGCCATTCCCTTAATCAAACCGGAACACTCACCTCCAAAAAGCCCAATTCCCACTCCGCGTCACCTGTCGCACTCTTGAAGCCAACGGCCCTGCACGATCCGACAACGGCCGTTCAGCGCTCTGCCCCGAGCCGCCGCATCGAACGAAGGCGGTCTCGCAGAACTGTTCCGCGCTCGCGCCTCTCGCCCGCGCGCCGCCTAAAAAGACAGGAGACACAATTTGCCAGCCCCCATCAACTCCGGCGCCCGCCTCGACCGCCTGCCGATCACCCGCTTCCACTGGAACATCCTCGGCCTGATCGGCGCGGGTGCTTTCCTCGACGCCTTCGACATCTATCTCGCCAACGGCGTGCTCGCGGCGATGGTCAAAACCGGCTTCACCGATCTCCGCCTCGGCTCGTTCTTCATCTCCGCGACCTTCATGGGCATGATGATCGGCGCGGGGCTGGCAGGCTATCTCGGCGACCGCTTCGGTCGACGCTATTCGTATCAGGCCAATCTCGCGATCTTCGGCATCGCATCGCTCGCCGCCTGCTTCGCGCCGAACATCTACTGGCTGATCCTGCTGCGCTTCGTCATGGGCATTGGCCTTGGCGCCGAACTCGTGGTCGCGGCCGGCACGCTGTGTGAGTTCGTGCCACCCGCCACACGCGGCCGCTGGACCGCGCTGCTCGCGCTGATCATCAACTCCGGTCTGCTCGGCGCGACCGCAGTCGGCTATTGGGTAATTCCACATCTCGGCTGGCGCTACATGTTCGCGATCGCGGGGATTGGCGCGATGGTCGTGTGGTTCCTGCGGCATCGGATGCCAGAGTCGCCGCGCTGGCTCGAAACGGTCGGCCGGCTCGAAGAGGCGGAGGCCACCGTCTCGGCAATCGAGCGACAGGTCGAGGCGCGCGTCGGCAAGCTGCCGCCGGTTTCGCGCGTGGTCAGTCACGAGGTGCCGGCCGCGCCGTTCTCGGCGCTGTTCGCGCGCGGCATGATCGGCCGCACGCTGGTCGCCGCGCTGACCTGCATGGCGATCAACATGTCGCTGTACGGTTTCGTCGCGTGGCTGCCGACGTTCTTCGTCAAGGAAGGCCTGACCATCGTGCAGTCGCTCGGCTTCGTGCTGCTGATGTCGTTCGGTGCGCCCGCCGGCGCTGTCGTCGGTTATCTCGTGACGGACCGCCTGGGGCGACGCAACGGCATCGTGCTGTTCTCGCTTGCAACGATCGTGCTCGGCTTCGTCTACGTGCAGATGCGCGCGCCAGTGCCGATCGCGGTCGTCGGTTTCGCGCTCGTCACGACGATCTATACGGTCTGCACGCTCGGCCTGTTCGGCTATATCCCCGAGCTGTTTCCGACCGCGCATCGCTTGCGCGGCACCGGCGTGGCCGGCACGTGCGGCCGCGCGGCGTCGATGTCGACACCCTACGTCGCGCTGCTGCTCTACACGGAGTTCGGCGTGACGGGTGTGCTGACGATGGTCGGTGGCGTGCTGTTGTTGCTGAGTATCGCGATTCTCGCGCTGCGCATCGAAACGAGTCAGCAGACGCTCGAAGAGATTTCGCCCGATGCCGAGCTGATACCGCAAGCGGAGATGATGCGAGAGTCGGCTTAAGCCGTGCGCGCATCAAGGTGATCTGTCGATTCGGATCTTTCCCCGGCTAAATTTTCACCGCACCCGGTTAAGATGAAAGTTTGCTTTGCGCATGCTTCGCTAGCAGCTTTCATCATGCACTTCGATTTCGTAGATTTACGCCTGCTCCTGCATATCGCCGACACGCGCAACCTCGCGCGTGCGGCGGAGCGTTCGCACCTATCGGCGCCGGCCGCCAGCAACCGGGTCAAGAATCTCGAGGAGCAGCTCGGCATCAAGCTGCTCTATCGAACCAGCCAGGGCGTGACGCCGACACCCGCGGGCGAAGCCTTCGTGCATCACGCGCGGCTCGTGCTCGAACGCGTCGAGCATCTGGCCGGCGACATGCAGGAGTATGGCGAGGGCATCAAGGGCCACGTGCGCATCTGGGCCAACACGACCGCGATCAGCGAGTTTCTGCCGGCCGTGCTGAGCCGTTTCCTGCGCGATCACCCGGACGTGAACATCGATCTGCGCGAAGTGCTGAGCGGCGAGATCGTCAAGGGCGTCGCCGACAGCGCGACCGATATCGGCATCGTCGCGGGCAATGTGCATGCCGAGCATCTGCAGATGCTGCCATATCGCGACGATCGGCTCGTGCTGGTTACGTCGTGCGAGCATCCGTTCGCGAGACAAGCGTCGGTCGATTTCTCGCAGGTGCTGAACGCGAACTTCGTGAGCCTGCCGACGTCGAGCGCGATTCACGCGTTCATCACGAGTGCCGCCGATGCGCTCGGCGCGCGTCTCAAACTTCGCATCCAGGTCGGCAACTTCGAGGCCGCGTGCCGGATGATCGAGGCGGGTGTCGGAATCGGCATCGTGCCGGAGTCGGTAGCGCTGCGGCACAGAAAGACGATGCAGATCGCGATCGTCGGCCTGAACGATCCGTGGGCCGAGCGCAAGCTGAAGATCTGCGTGCGCAGTCTGAAGGACTTGCCGCCGTTCGCGCGTGTGCTGGTCGACCGGTTGATGGCGGTGCTGGAGGAGAACGGCGCGCCAGATGCTTGACGCGCGGGCGTGACACCCGCCCGAAGTCTGACGAAGTTTCCTTCTGGAAACAGCGCCGCCTTTTGTCAACCTGTATTTCACTCTCCAAGCATCTTCTTGCGGGCACAAAAACCCGCGTGTATAGTTTCCGAACTTACTCTTGTTTCGTATCGGAAATTAAAGGGGTTCACATGGACGCGTCCACTATCCTCGCCCGTCTCGGCATTGCCCAAGCCGCGCAAGCCGGCGATATCGCCGTTCATTCACCGATCACCGGCGAGCTCATCGGCCGTGTGGCCAGCCAGACGGCGGTCGAGGTCGACGCGGCGCTCGCCCGGGCCAAAGACGCGTTTGCCGTGTGGCGTAACGTGCCGGCACCGCGCCGCGGCGAGCTGGTGCGGCTGCTCGGCAATCGGCTGCGCGAACAGAAGCAGGCGCTCGGCAGCCTCGTCTCGCTGGAGACGGGCAAGATCCTGCAGGAAGGCATGGGCGAAGTGCAGGAGATGATCGACATCTGCGATTTCGCGGTCGGTCTGTCGCGTCAGCTGTACGGTTTGACGATCGCGTCCGAGCGCCCGGGTCATCGGATGGCGGAGTCGTGGCATCCGCTCGGCACCTGCGTCGTGATCTCGGCGTTCAATTTCCCGGTGGCGGTCTGGTCATGGAATGCGGCGCTCGCGCTGGTGTGCGGCAACGCGGTGATCTGGAAGCCGTCCGAAAAGACGCCGCTCTCGGCGCTGGCCGTAAACAGGATTCTCGAAGACGCGCTGAAGGAATTCGGCGACGCGCCAGCCGGCCTGGCCGCGTTGATCAACGGCGGGCGCGACGTGGGTGAAAAGCTCGTGGCCGATCCGCGCGCGTCGATCGTCAGCGCGACGGGCAGCACGGAAATGGGTCGCAAGGTTGGCGTCGAAGTGGCGAAGCGCTTCGGCCGCTCGCTGCTCGAACTCGGTGGCAACAACGCCGGCATCGTCACGCAGACGGCCGACCATGAACTCGCGATGCGCGGCATCCTGTTCTCGGCGGTCGGCACGGCCGGTCAGCGCTGCACGTCGTTGCGGCGTCTGTTCGTGCACGACAGCGTGTACGAGAAGACCGTCGAGCGTCTGAAGCAGTTGTATAGCCGCGTGCCGATCGGCAATCCGCTCGAAAAGGGCACGCTGATGGGGCCGCTGATCGACCGTCAATCGTTCGACCGCATGCAGGAAGCGCTGCAGCAGGCGAAGGCCGGGGGCGGCAAGGTGTTCGGCGGCGAGCGAGTCGAAGTGAAGGGTTATGAGGGCGGCTACTACGTGCGTCCGGCCATCGTCGAGATGCCGTCGCAAACGTTGGTCGTGCTGAAGGAAACGTTCGCGCCAATTCTGTACGTGCTGCGCTATGCCGATTTCGCCGATGCGGTCGAGGCGAACAATGCAGCGCATCACGGCTTGTCGTCGTGCGTGTTCACAAGCGACCTGCGCGAAGCGGAACGCTTCGTGTCCGCGTCGGGCAGCGACTGCGGCATCGCAAACGTCAACATCGGACCGAGCGGCGCGGAGATCGGCGGTGCGTTTGGCGGCGAGAAGGAAACGGGCGGCGGGCGCGAGTCGGGTTCGGATGCGTGGAAGGCTTATATGCGTCGCGCGACCAATACCGTGAACTACTCGTCGGCGTTGCCGCTTGCGCAGGGTATCGACTTCAATCTCGACTGAGCGCGCAAGTGTGACGTCGTGAACGATGGCGGCGCATCGCGTTGATGCCGGTGCGCCGCCGTCGCCGTCCGGCGCGCCCCAGCCGCGCGTTCCAGATAGCAATCCGTTTGCGCCGCCCGGCGTTCCGGAGCGGCCACGTTACTCGTGGAGTAAGACGTGAGTTCGAAAGTCGTGATCGTCGGCGGTGGGGTGATCGGCAGTTCGATTGCGTATTTCTTGCGGCTGTCCGATCCGACAGTCGGCGTCACGGTAATCGAGCGCGATCCGACCTATGCGCGTTCGTCGTCGGCCTTGTCGGCGGCGTCGATCCGCCAGCAGTTTTCTACGCCGCTTTCCATTCAGATGTCGCTGTTCGGCATCGAGTTTCTTCGCTCGATCGGCGAGCGGCTCGAAGTCGACGGCACCCGGCCCTCGATCGATCTGCACGAAGGCGGCTACCTGTTTCTCGCGACACCTGCCGGTGAAGCGACGCTGCGCGAGAATCACGCGCTGCAAAAAAGCCTCGGCGCAGATATCAGCCTGCTCGACACGCATGGCTTGCAAACGCGCTTCCCTTGGCTCAATACCGACGACCTCGTTGCCGGCGCTTATGGCGAAAGCGGCGAGGGCTGGTTCGACGGCTACGGTTTAGTACAGGCGCTGCGCAAAAAAGCGCAGGCGCTCGGCGCGCGCTATGTCGCGGCAGACGTTACCGAGCTGCATCGCGAGGGCAATCGCGTCACGCAGGTACAAACCGCGGACGGTGAGACCTATGCTTGCGACGTCGTCGTCAACGCGGCCGGCGCATGGTCGCGCAAGGTCGCACAGATGGTCGGCATCGATCTGCCCGTCTATGCGCGGCGGCGCAGTATCTTCAACGTCACGTCGCCGGCAAAGCTTGAACGCTGTCCGCTGCTGATCGATCCGAGCGGCGTGTACTTCCGGCCTGAAGGCAATTCGTATATCTGCGGCACGTCGCCGTCGGCCGATAACGATCCCGACGATCTACCGCTCGATGAAGTCGATCACGTGCTATTCGACGACGTGATCTGGCCGACGCTCGCCAATCGCGTGCCGCAATTCGAGGCGCTGCGCGTGCAGAACTGCTGGTCTGGCTATTACGAATACAACGTGCTCGATCAGAACGCGATCATTGGCCATCACCCGGATATCGATAACTGCATTTTCGCGAATGGGTTCAGCGGCCACGGTTTGCAACAAGGGCCGGCAACCGGACGCGGCATCAGCGAATTGATTCTGCATGGCCGCTATGCGACGCTCGATCTGAGTTCACTAAGCTTTGCGCGCGTGCTCGAAAACCGGCCGATCATCGAAAAGAACGTGGTGTAGCGCGTTATATGGCCCGATGCGCGGGTCGCGAAGCAGACCGTCGATCTATGCAGCGCGCCTTGGACCCAGGCGATTGCCGCCGAGTACCTCGCGAGCGGCGCGCTGGAGCGGCATCTGCCGCGCATTGTCGATGCCTATTCCGTCAAATGCCGCGCGCTATGCGATGCGCTCGACACGCATTTCTCGCGGCACATCGCATTTCATCGTCCGGCCGGCGGCATGTTCGTGTGGGCGCGTCTGGACGCGGCACGCGATGCGTCCGACTATCTGCGTGTGTGCATCGAACAGAACGTGATGTTCGTGCCGGGTGTCGCGTCTTACCAGGGCGCGGCCGATAGGGCTGCGCTGCGTCTGTCGTTTGCCGCGCCGGGTGTGGCGGAGATTGAAACCGGCGTGCACCGAATGAACCGCGCGCTCGAACAGTACTTCGACGAGCAATAAAATCCTTATTGCATCTACACAATCAGTGGAATGCGGCAGATTACCCGGCGAGCATCTAATGTGCAGCCGGGTTTTTCTATCCAAACGCCAAAAACTGTGGCGATTTAACAGAATTCACCGCATTCCTTATTAATCGCGAATCGCGTTGAGTTCGAATACGCAATCGTTTTCGTCCGCGCGTGCCGTTCTATGAGACCGACCGTGGCAAGCCGCAGATGAGGCCGCCCGGGATTGCCACGTCGAACAGCGCGTACGCGCGAGTGGACCCCTCAAATGATTGCCCCCAATGAAATCGTTATTGCACGCCTTAATTTCAAGATTATGCAATTTGAATAAATTCCGGCGTTTGCCAAATCTTGTAATGCAAATCGTCGATTTATATGCGGAAATGCCATTTATAAAGATAAGAAACCGTGTAATTATCGTGTTTGCCGGCCGGCCTCCGTTTTGCGTGATTCCCGCAATGTCTGAAAGACAGGTTTTACCCGGGTTCGCGCCACACGAGTCGGCCTTCGCACGGGAAAGCACCGTCGCCCGTCGCGTTCGCCCACGCATGCCGCATACGAGTGCCGCACGAGAATGCGTGAGTGGGCCACAAAAACGTTAAATGAGGAAAAGAGGGCAACGCAATGAATTCACTCGACGAGAAGCGGCCGCTGCTGATCTACGACGGCACGCTCGGCGACCTCTACGGCATCTTTTTCAGAAACCTTCTGCTGCAAATCGTGACGCTCGGTATTTACCGCTTCTGGGCGACCACGAACAACCGCCGCTATGTCTGGTCGCGCATGCGGTTTCAGGACGAGCGCTTCGAGTACACGGGCACGGGGGGCGAGCTATTCAAGGGCTTTCTGTTCGCGATCGTGGTCGTGTTCAGCGCGGTTTTCGCGGCAGGCGCGCTGAGCGTGGTCTTGCGCATGCTGACGAAAAGCGCGGCACTCGGTTCGCTGCCTGTCATCGCGTTGTATCTGCTGATCGTCGTGCTCGCGGCGGGCGCGTTTTTCGGCGCGCAGCGCTATCGGCTGAGCCGGACGCAGTGGTGCGGTATTCGCGGCGGCATGACCGGCTCGGCGCTCGGCTTCGGCGTGCGTGCGTTGCTGTACGCGCTGTTGTGCGTTGTCACGCTTGGCCAGATGACGCCGTGGACATCGATGCGTCTGACGGAGTGCCGCATCAACGCGAGCAGCTTCGGTAGCCTGGCGTTTCGCTTCAAGGGGCGCGCGTGGGTTGTCTACGGTCTGTTCCTCGTTACGTTCGTCGGCGTGGTCGTGTTGTTCGCGGTGCTGTTCATGGTGTTTCTGAAGGGCGCTCTCGCATCGATGCATGTCGGCCACGTGCCGGGGGCGAGTACGGCGCCATCGCGGGCCGCGCTCGGATCCCTGTTTTTGTTTTATGCGCTGTTCTCCATAGGCACGATGCTGATCCGCGGCTTCTATGTCGCCGCGCTGACGCGCCACGTGATGGGCAATACGTCGCTCGGCTCGCAATTGCATTTCGGCAGTAACGTCAGCGTGGCGCGTCTGCTCAGTTTGCAGTGCGGCAACCTTGCGATCATCGTGTTCACGCTCGGCTTTGGCGCGCCAATCGTGCTGCATCGGCTGATGCGCTTTGCCGTCGACACGCTGCAGGTTTCCGGCTACATCGATCCGCATATGCTGGGGCAAAGCACCGTGGCGGCGCCGCTGACCGGCGAGGGCATGCTGAATCTGCTCGATCATGGCGGCGCCTTCTGAGATTGGACTCGCGTTGAGAGGGCGGCAATGGGCGGGTGGCGCACGATGTGCGGCAAGTAATGGGGCACGCGACTCATCGAAGGCGCGAGCGCGAAACGCAGTACGCTCAATGAGTTAGCGCAGTCATGCGCAGGTTGTCCACAAGCTTGTTCCCAAAATCTGTGGACAACAGGGGGCAGCGAAGCGGAGAACTCGCGCCTGAAGAATTGTGCAAAGGTACAGCACAGAAGCAAACAGCGGGACTCACCGTAGACCGGTTCATCCCGCTGCTTGTGTATGACGATGTGGCGGCTTGCCGTGCAGCGCGCACGACAAGCGTGGCAAACGCTTATCGGTCGAGGAACGACTTCAGACGGTCCGCGCGGCTCGGATGCATGAGCTTACGCATCGCCTTGCTCTCGATCTGACGGATCCGCTCGCGGGTCACGTCGAACTGCTTGCCCACTTCTTCAAGCGTGTGATCCGACTTCGTATTGATGCCGTAGCGCATGCGCAGCACCTTCGCTTCACGCGGGGACAGCGAGTCGAGCGCGTCGTCGATTGCGGCACGCAGGTCGGCCTGCATCGCGGCATCCGCAGGCGACGATACGCCAGCGTCTTCGATCATGTCGCCCAGCGTCGCATCACCGTCGTCGCCGACCGGCGTTTCGAGCGATACGGGTTGCTTCGCAATCTTCAGAATGCCGCGCACCTTCTCTTCCGACAGTTCCATGCGTTCCGCGAGCACCGCAGGATGCGCTTCCTGGCCGGTCTGCTGCAGGATCTCGCGCGAAATGCGGTTCAGCTTGTTGATCGTTTCGATCATGTGCACCGGCACGCGGATCGTACGCGCCTGATCGGCGAGCGAACGAGTGACGGCCTGACGGACCCACCACGTCGCGTACGTCGAAAACTTCCAGCCACGACGGTATTCGAACTTGTCCACGGCCTTCATCAGACCGATGTTGCCTTCCTGGATCAGGTCGAGGAACAGCATGCCGCGGTTCACGTACTTCTTCGCGATCGAGATCACGAGACGCAGGTTCGCCTCGATCATCTCGCTCTTGGCCTTGCGCATCTTCGATTCGGCCGCAACCATCTGGCGGTTGATTTCTTTCAGATGCTTGAGCGGCAGCGACACCGTCGCTTCGATGTCGATCAGCTTCTGCTGTTCGGACTGGATGGCCGGCAGATGACGCTCGAGCGCCGCACCATAGGTCGACCCGCCGGTGCGCGCGGCACGCTCGGTCCAGCCGAGGTCGGCCTCGCTACCCGCGAACGTTTCGATGAACTTCTCGCGCGGCATGCCGGCTTTCGAGACGACGATCTGCAAAATGTTGCGCTCGATCGCGCGCACTTGCGCGACCTGGTGCTGCACGTCGCCGCACAGACGGTCGATCGTGCGTGCGGTGAAGCGGATCTTCGCGAGGTGCTGCTGAATGTCTTCGCGTGCGCGCAGATAGGCCTTCGACGTGACGTCGCCGCGCGTGTGCGACGCGTTCATCTGATCGTACAGAATGCCGACCTGGGCGAAGATTTCGAGGCAGTCGCTCGTGAGCTGCTTCAGGCGAGCTTCGTCCGCCGCCGACGAATCGGCCGGACCGACGTCGTCGTCTTCTTCGTCTTCGCTGTCTTCGTCCGCGTCGCTGTCTTCATGAGCATCCGTATCAGCGCTCGCGGCTTCTTCCGCGGCGGCCGTCTCTTCATTCAGGCCGTCGACGAGTTCGTCGATGCGCAGCTCGCCGTCGGCAACCTGCTGCGCGCTCGCGAGGATCGCGGAGATCGCGAGCGGGCACGCGGCGATCGCCTGCACCATTTCGTGCAGGCCGTCTTCGATGCGCTTCGCAATCGCGATTTCGCCTGCGCGGGTGAGCAGCTCGGTCGCGCCCATTTCGCGCATGTACATACGCACGGGGTCGGTGGTGCGGCCGAACTCGGAGTCGACGGTCGACAGCGCGACTTCGGTTTCCTCGTCCGCCTGGTCGTCCGACACCACGGCGGGGGAATTCGAGTTGAGCAGCAGCGTTTCCGCGTCCGGGGCCTGCTCGTAGACCTGCACGCCCATGTCGCTGAACGCGCTGACGATGCTGTCGATCGCGGCGGTTGCGGTGAAGTTGTCGGGCAGGTGGTCGTTGATCTGCGCGTGGGTCAGGTAGCCTTGCTCTTTACCCAGCTGGATCAGTGCGCGCATCAGGCGCTGGCGTTCTTCGGCTTGTTGCGGAAGCAGCTCGGCTGCCACGGGGATCGCTTTGCCGGCGCCCTTGCCTTTGGCCGAACGGCCGGACGGAACTTTGGCAGTGAAGGCGGTGGTGTCGTGTTGCGAATCTTCGCGATCAAAAGGGTTCACGTAATTTCCTCTAGAGGCTTCGCTATGAGACGCAAGACGCTACCGTCAGGCGTTTCGAGCAGGGCTCAGCATCACCTGATGTGACTCAACGCGGTTGTTGGGCTGTGCTCTGGGGAGCAAAAAAGATGAGCCCGCTCGAAGCGGGCCGATGGACATGCGAAATTTTGCGCGGCTCGCATTATATACGAGCTTGGGGGTTCGCGCTCATGCGTGCACATCAAATCATCGCCGCTGTTGTCGCAGGCATGCGTGAGGCTACGCAGGTGCATAGTCCGAGGCCATGCGCGCGACCTAACCCAGATGGGGGCGAGTTGCTCCTTGCGCAAGGGGGCTCCATGTCGTATTCGTGATATGGAGTCGTATCCTCGCATGCTGTCCCCAAAAGAAATTCGCAGAAGGGGCTTGACGCGTTGTCGAGCGCTCTCCATAATCCCGTTTCTCTGCTGCAGACGCAGCGACGCAAACGAAGCAGTGCCGGGTAGGGTGGTTCAGGCGCGGCGGGTTTTGGCGGACCGATCTTTAAAAACTAACAGCCGATAAGTGTGGGCGCTTGATGCGGAATGCGGCGGCGGATTCTCCGGAGTCTGCTGCCAGGCAGAAGTATCAGCAGCCTCACACAGTATTAGAGGAAGGTTTGTCTGTCGGAAGACGGACTGATCATCGTCAGTACGTTGAGTGAGCGACCGGGTTCGAGAGAGCCCGAAAACAGTAACAGGTTTGAACTGAAGAGTTTGATCCTGGCTCAGATTGAACGCTGGCGGCATGCCTTACACATGCAAGTCGAACGGCAGCACGGACTCCGGTCTGGTGGCGAGTGGCGAACGGGTGAGTAATACATCGGAACGTGTCCTGGAGTGGGGGATAGCCCGGCGAAAGCCGGATTAATACCGCATACGCTCGGGAGAGGAAAGCGGGGGATCTTTCGGGACCTCGCGCTCAAGGGGCGGCCGATGGCAGATTAGGTAGTTGGTGGGGTAAAGGCCTACCAAGCCGACGATCTGTAGCTGGTCTGAGAGGACGACCAGCCACACTGGGACTGAGACACGGCCCAGACTCCTACGGGAGGCAGCAGTGGGGAATTTTGGACAATGGGCGCAAGCCTGATCCAGCAATGCCGCGTGTGTGAAGAAGGCCTTCGGGTTGTAAAGCACTTTTGTCCGGAAAGAAAACCTCGTGGCTAATATCCGTGAGGGATGACGGTACCGGAAGAATAAGCACCGGCTAACTACGTGCCAGCAGCCGCGGTAATACGTAGGGTGCGAGCGTTAATCGGAATTACTGGGCGTAAAGCGTGCGCAGGCGGTGCTGTAAGACCGATGTGAAATCCCCGGGCTTAACCTGGGAACTGCATTGGTGACTGCAGCGCTGGAGTATGGCAGAGGGGGGTGGAATTCCACGTGTAGCAGTGAAATGCGTAGAGATGTGGAGGAACACCGATGGCGAAGGCAGCCCCCTGGGCCAATACTGACGCTCATGCACGAAAGCGTGGGGAGCAAACAGGATTAGATACCCTGGTAGTCCACGCCCTAAACGATGTCAACTGGTTGTCGGGCCTTCATTGGCTTGGTAACGTAGCTAACGCGTGAAGTTGACCGCCTGGGGAGTACGGTCGCAAGATTAAAACTCAAAGGAATTGACGGGGACCCGCACAAGCGGTGGATGATGTGGATTAATTCGATGCAACGCGAAAAACCTTACCTACCCTTGACATGTATGGAATCCTGCCGAGAGGCGGGAGTGCCCGAAAGGGAGCCATAACACAGGTGCTGCATGGCTGTCGTCAGCTCGTGTCGTGAGATGTTGGGTTAAGTCCCGCAACGAGCGCAACCCTTGTCCCTAGTTGCTACGCAAGAGCACTCCAGGGAGACTGCCGGTGACAAACCGGAGGAAGGTGGGGATGACGTCAAGTCCTCATGGCCCTTATGGGTAGGGCTTCACACGTCATACAATGGTCGGAACAGAGGGTTGCCAAGCCGCGAGGTGGAGCCAATCCCAGAAAACCGATCGTAGTCCGGATCGCACTCTGCAACTCGGGTGCGTGAAGCTGGAATCGCTAGTAATCGCGGATCAGCATGCCGCGGTGAATACGTTCCCGGGTCTTGTACACACCGCCCGTCACACCATGGGAGTGGGTTTTACCAGAAGTGGCTAGTCTAACCGCAAGGAGGACGGTCACCACGGTAGGATTCATGACTGGGGTGAAGTCGTAACAAGGTAGCCGTATCGGAAGGTGCGGCTGGATCACCTCCTTTCCAGAGCTATGCATTCACTGCATTCAAGTGCTCACGCTTATCGGCTGTGGTTAATGGCAGCAACGCAGACAGACAGCAGGGGTCTGTAGCTCAGCCGGTTAGAGCACCGTCTTGATAAGGCGGGGGTCGATGGTTCGAATCCATCCAGACCCACCAGTGTCGTGTCGGGTGAGCTGAAGGGCTGGGGCCGCTGGAATGGCTGTGGGACAGGGGGATTAGCTCAGCTGGGAGAGCACCTGCTTTGCAAGCAGGGGGTCGTCGGTTCGATCCCGTCATCCTCCACCAATCCTCAATGCGCAGTGTTCTGCCTGCAGGCAGAGCGTTGCGCATTGGCGATTGAGCCAGTCAGGGCGGTATGAGGCAGAGGCTTCATACCGGCTGTCGTTCTTTAACAATCAGGAAGAAGTAGTAAAGAGATTCACGAAAGCATGCCTGGAGATGGGTGTGTGAGTAGGTGAATCAGGGTTGTGATTGTATCGATGTATTTTAAAGGTGATCGAGAGATCGCTTTGGAATACGGCGCAACACGAATACTCAACCTGTAGCGAGTGCGTCTGTCCCCTCCGGGGATGGGACCCACGTAAGCGCTCAAGCGCTCACGTGGGTCGACCCAGAGACACACCCGTTATAGGGTCAAGCGAACAAGTGCATGTGGTGGATGCCTTGGCGATCACAGGCGATGAAGGACGCGGTAGCCTGCGAAAAGCTCCGGGGAGCTGGCAAACGAGCATTGATCCGGAGATGTCCGAATGGGGAAACCCACTCCTAATGGAGTATCCGCAGCTGAATCCATAGGCTGCGTGAAGCGAACGCGGTGAACTGAAACATCTAAGTAACCGCAGGAAAAGAAATCAACCGAGATTCCCAAAGTAGTGGCGAGCGAAATGGGATCAGCCTGTACTCTTTATTCTCATTGTTAGTCGAACGCTCTGGAAAGTGCGGCCATAGCAGGTGATAGCCCTGTAGACGAAAACAGCGGGAAAGAACTGGGTGTACGAGAAGTAGGGCGGGACACGTGAAATCCTGTCTGAAGATGGGGGGACCATCCTCCAAGGCTAAATACTCGTGATCGACCGATAGTGAACCAGTACCGTGAGGGAAAGGCGAAAAGAACCCCGGGAGGGGAGTGAAACAGATCCTGAAACCGCATGCATACAAACAGTCGGAGCCTCTGCGAAGGGGTGACGGCGTACCTTTTGTATAATGGGTCAGCGACTTACATTCAGTGGCGAGCTTAACCGATTAGGGCAGGCGTAGCGAAAGCGAGTCCGAACAGGGCGTCCAGTCGCTGGGTGTAGACCCGAAACCAGGTGATCTATCCATGGCCAGGTTGAAGGCACGGTAACACGTGCTGGAGGACCGAACCCACTAACGTTGAAAAGTTAGGGGATGAGCTGTGGATAGGGGTGAAAGGCTAAACAAACCTGGAAATAGCTGGTTCTCTCCGAAAACTATTTAGGTAGTGCCTCGTGTATCACCTTCGGGGGTAGAGCACTGTCATGGTTGTGGGGTCCATTGCGGATTACTACGCCATAGCAAACTCCGAATACCGAAGAGTGCAATCACGGGAGACAGACATCGGGTGCTAACGTCCGGTGTCAAGAGGGAAACAACCCAGACCGCCAGCTAAGGTCCCCAAATATGGCTAAGTGGGAAACGAAGTGGGAAGGCTAAAACAGTCAGGAGGTTGGCTTAGAAGCAGCCACCCTTTAAAGAAAGCGTAATAGCTCACTGATCGAGTCGTCCTGCGCGGAAGATGTAACGGGGCTAAGCCATATACCGAAGCTGCGGATGCACAGTAATGTGCATGGTAGGAGAGCGTTCCGTAAGCCTGCGAAGGTGCACTGGAAAGTGTGCTGGAGGTATCGGAAGTGCGAATGCTGACATGAGTAGCGATAAAGGGGGTGAAAGGCCCCCTCGCCGTAAGCCCAAGGTTTCCTACGCAACGTTCATCGGCGTAGGGTGAGTCGGCCCCTAAGGCGAGGCAGAAATGCGTAGCTGATGGGAAGCAGATTAATATTTCTGCACCATTGTGAAATGCGATGGGGGGACGGATCGCGGAAGGTTGTCCGGGTGTTGGAAGTCCCGGTCCTTGCATTGGAGAAGGCGCTTTGGCAAATCCGGGCGCGTAATTCAAGGGTGCGAGGCGAGCCACTTCGGTGGCGAAGCAACTGGAAGGGGTTCCAGGAAAAGCCTCTAAGCTTCAGTTTCACAGTGACCGTACCGCAAACCGACACAGGTGGGCGAGATGAGTATTCTAAGGCGCTTGAGAGAACTCGGGAGAAGGAACTCGGCAAATTGGTACCGTAACTTCGGGATAAGGTACGCCCTGGTAGCCTGACTGGCCTGCGCCAGAAGGGTGAAGGGGTTGCAATAAACTGGTGGCTGCGACTGTTTAATAAAAACACAGCACTCTGCAAACACGAAAGTGGACGTATAGGGTGTGACGCCTGCCCGGTGCCGGAAGATTAAATGATGGGGTGCAAGCTCCTGATTGAAGTCCCGGTAAACGGCGGCCGTAACTATAACGGTCCTAAGGTAGCGAAATTCCTTGTCGGGTAAGTTCCGACCTGCACGAATGGCGTAACGATGGCCACACTGTCTCCTCCCGAGACTCAGCGAAGTTGAAGTGTTTGTGATGATGCAATCTCCCCGCGGCTAGACGGAAAGACCCCATGAACCTTTACTGTAGCTTTGCATTGGACTTTGAACCGGTCTGTGTAGGATAGGTGGGAGGCTATGAAGCGTGGACGCCAGTCTGCGTGGAGCCGTCCTTGAAATACCACCCTGATCTGTTTGAGGTTCTAACCTTGGCCCGTGATCCGGGTCGGGGACCGTGCATGGTAGGCAGTTTGACTGGGGCGGTCTCCTCCCAAAGTGTAACGGAGGAGTACGAAGGTACGCTAGGTACGGTCGGAAATCGTGCTGATAGTGCAATGGCATAAGCGTGCTTGACTGTGAGACTGACAAGTCGAACAGGTGCGAAAGCAGGTCATAGTGATCCGGTGGTTCTGTATGGAAGGGCCATCGCTCAACGGATAAAAGGTACTCTGGGGATAACAGGCTGATACCGCCCAAGAGTTCATATCGACGGCGGTGTTTGGCACCTCGATGTCGGCTCATCTCATCCTGGGGCTGTAGCCGGTCCCAAGGGTATGGCTGTTCGCCATTTAAAGAGGTACGTGAGCTGGGTTTAAAACGTCGTGAGACAGTTTGGTCCCTATCTGCCGTGGGCGCTGGATATTTGAAGGGGGCTGCTCCTAGTACGAGAGGACCGGAGTGGACGAACCTCTGGTGTACCGGTTGTCACGCCAGTGGCATCGCCGGGTAGCTATGTTCGGAAGAGATAACCGCTGAAAGCATCTAAGCGGGAAACTCGCCTTAAGATGAGATATCCCCGGGGCTTCGAGCCCCTTGAAGGGTCGTTCAAGACCAGGACGTTGATAGGTCAGGTGTGCACGTACAGTAATGTACTGAGCTAACTGATACTAATTGCCCGTAAGGCTTGATCCTATAACAGGTGTGTCTCGACCCGCGTTAGTGCTTCAGCACTTGCGCGGGTCCGATCCCCGAAGGGGATTGGTGTGAACTCCCGCGGGAGCTAACAGAAACGCACGGTTGGGATTCAGTGTTGTGCCAGAAACAACACAACCCCCCACACGAATCCTTTACGCTTCTTCCCGATTGGCTGTGGCGCAACCGGTTGACTCCAACCCCTGCGACGCAGCAACCCGTCATGCCTGATGACCATAGCGAGTCGGTCCCACCCCTTTCCCATCCCGAACAGGACCGTGAAACGACTCCACGCCGATGATAGTGCGGATTGCCCGTGTGAAAGTAGGTAATCGTCAGGCTCCCCCCACGTCAGAAACCCCACCCGCCGCGGTGGGGTTTTTGCGTTTACGCGGCCGTCTTTGCGCGCCTCACTACTTTCCGATCCGCAACGCATCCGCGTAACCCGTCGACTTCCGACACGGTCGTCTAAAATCCGTGTCCTTCTGGCTCAGCCGGTCAGCACCTCCTCCAAGCACACTAAGCCCGCTTACGCGCCGGCGCTCGATCGGATCCCCCTGCGATAAAGCGGTCGAGTCTTTCGCTGGCCTCCGTAATCGCCCAAAGCGGAGCGCGATGCAGCTGCCGATCGTAGCTCGTTGCGATCGATGCAAAGAGCGCGAATCCCGCTTCGTCCAGCTTCCATTCGTTGCGTTCCCGACCTGCGTCGAACACCATCGCCGAGGCGCGGTCCGCAGCATGGAGCTCTTCGTGGCTCATCGAGCCAAAGCCGGCATCAGCGAGGTAGCTGGTCAACAGCATGATCTGCGTGACCGTCTGCGCATCGCTCTTCGTACCGAAGCCGCGGCGCAGTGCGTCGAGCGACAGATGAACTCGCAACGCGAGATCGTCGGCGATCTGGCGCGCGATGGGCAACAGCATGGCTTTGGCATGCCGCGCGCGGGCGGCGCCAGTGTTGCGGAAAGGAATTGGTTGTGCCATGAAGATCCGAGGGGTTTGCCTGAGCACCTGCAATAACGGCGCGCTTCGCAAAAGGTTGAGCCTTCATTGCGTTTTAGCCGCTTCCTTCGACGAAAACGTTTGCTGGCGGCCACTTGCGCGCAGATTGCCGGCACGTCGCGGCGTCCGTCGTCGAGCGAATTGCAACCTATATCGCCCGCGAAGCGCCGTGCACTCCCCACGAATCTAGCGGCTTTGCTTCCTATGCTTGCCCACGGAAAGGCGTCGCCGCATTGCCACCTCGCGCGCGTCCGGCCATCTGCCTCGGCGAAACCTCTCTATCATGACGATTGGAGCAACGCCGGCCAGCAAGCCGGAACGGAGCAAGTCCCGCCGGCAAGCGCCATCCAGCTGTCTTCGACCCGAGGATGCATCGATGCAGACTCATTCATCCAACGTTGTCTCGACGCCCGCCGATTTGCGGATCGACGGCGCGCGGCTGTGGGACAGTCACATGCAGCTCGCGCGGATCGGCGCGACCGACAAACGCGGTGTCTGCCGTCTAGCACTGACCGAACTCGTCCGTGAGGCACGCGATCAGTTCATCGCGTGGACGAAGGAGATCGGCCGCACGGTGCCGGTCGACGCGATCGGCAATATTTTCGCGGGGAGGACGGGGCTGCATGACGATCTGCCGCACAAAATGACGGGCAGCCATCTCGACACGCAGCCGACCGGCGGCAAATTCGACGGCAATTATGGTGTAGTGGCAGGGCTGGAGGTGCCGCGCCTGCTGGCCGAGGCCAACGTGCAGACCATCGCGCCGCTCGAGGTTGCCATGTGGACCAACGAGGAGGGCTCGCGATTCTTGCCGGTGATGATGGGCTCCGGCGTGTTCGCCGGCGCATTCACGCTCGAGCACGCGCTAGCGGCGATCGGCTATGCCGGCGAGCATCGCAAGTCGCACGCTGTCGGCGCATATTTCGAGGTGCATATCGAACAGGGGGCCATGCTCGAAGCGCACGACAAGGTCATCGGCGTCGTGCAGGGCGCGCTCGGGCTACGCTGGTACGACCTGACCGTGCACGGCATGGAAGCGCACACGGGGCCGATGGCGCTGCGCGGCGACGCGCTGCTCGTCGCCGCGGATCCGATCCATGCGTTGAACCGTATCGCGCTCGATCACGCGCCGCATGGCCGTAGCGCGGTCGGCTGGCTCGACGTGCATCCAGACTCGCGCAACGTCATTGCGGGCCGCGTGAAATTCAGCGTCGACCTGCGCGCAGCCGATGACGCATCGCTCACTGTCATGGACCTCGCATGGCGTGCAGCGTGCGCGCAGGCGGGTAACAATGGGGGCAACGCCGCCACCAACGCCACCGCCAACAGCGCGAGCAGCAGCTTGGACGCCCCCATCACCATCGACATCGAGCAGGTCGTCTACTTCCCGTCGCAGCCATTCGCCGCGCAATGGGTCGCCGAGGTCAGGCAGAGCGCGGAGCGGCTCGGTGTATCGTCGATGAACGCGATCAGCGGCGCGGGCCAGGACGCCGCCTATCTCGCGCGCGTCGCACCCAGCGCGATGATCTTCGTTCCCTGCAAGGACGGCATTAGCCACAACGAAATCGAGGACGCGCGCGCCGATCATCTGGAAGCCGGCTGCAATGTGCTGCTGCAGGTGATGCCGAGCGCGGCGTCGAGAACGGGGAGCATGCGCGCATGAAGATCCTGATCGCACGAATGAACCACGAGACCAACACGTTCTCGCCAGTAGAGACCCCGCTGGCCGCATTCGGCCGCAACGGTCCGAGCTACGGCCGCGCCGCATTCGACGAAAACAAGGGCATGCAAACCGCGATGGCCGCGTTCATCGACGCCGCCGAGCGCGTGCATGCCGAAATCGTGACGCCGATCTCCGCCATGGCGAATCCGAGCGGACCGGTCGACGCCGCCGCCTACGATGCGATCTGCGACGCGATCGTGGCAGCCGCGACGGGCTGCGACGCGGTGATGCTCGATCTGCACGGCGCGATGGTCGCCGAGAACTCGACCGACGGTGAAGGCGATCTGCTCGGGCGCGTGCGTGCGTCGCTGCCGCACGCGCCGATCGCGGTCGCGCTCGATCTGCATGGCAACGTCACGCAAAAAATGATCGACAACGCCGACGTCATCGTCAGCTTCAAGACCTATCCGCACGTCGATATGTACGAGACCGGCGCACATGCGGCGCGCTTGCTGTTCGACATGATCGAGGGCCACGCGAAGCCGGTGATCGCGTGGCGTCAGCCGCCGCTGCTCACGCACACGCTGCGCAGCGCGAGCGTTGACGGCGCGATGAAACGCGCGCTCGATGCCGCGCGCGCCGCCGAGGCCGACGGCATGCTCGCGGTGTCGGTGCTGGCGGGCTTCTCGCTCGCCGATATCGAAGCGCCATGCATTAGCGTCGTCGTCGTGGGCAATGGCGAGCGCGCGGATGCGGAGGCGGTCGCCGAGCGCATCGCGCGGCAGATCTGGGACGAGCGCAACGATTTCGTCTATCTCAGCGCGCCACTTGCCGAATCGGTCGCGCGGGCGGCATCGCTGGCACGCGCCGCCGATAAACCGGTGCTGATGCTCGATCACGGCGACAACTGCATGTCGGGCGGCACGTGCGACACGATGGATTTGCTCGAGGAGGCGTTGAGGCAGGGCCTCGAAGGCATCGTCAGCGGGCCGTTGTGCGATCCGCAGGCGGTCGCGGCCCTGGCGGCCTCGGGTGTCGGTAGCACGGTCACGCTCGCGATCGGCAACAAGCTCACAAACGATGCATTGCCCTCGCGTTCGCCGCTTGCCCTGACCGGCGTCGTGCGCGCGCTGACCGACGGCGAATACGTGATCAGCGGCCCGACCTACACCGGCCAGCGCGCGTACATGGGGCGCGCGGCAGTGCTCGACACCGGCACGGTGAAACTCGTCGTGACCGAACGAACGCATGAGCCGTGGGATCTCGGCGTGTTCGAGAGCGTCGGCATCGATCCGCGCCGCGCGCGTTTTCTGCTGCTCAAATCACGCATGTATTGCCGGCCGGTTTTCGTGCCGATCGCGGAGGCACTCGTCGAATGCGATAGCCGCGGCGTCACGAGTTCGGACTATGGTCTGTTCAGCTTCGAGCACGTGAAGCGGCCGGTTTATCCATTGGACCCTCACACCGAATGGACCGCGACGAACTGATCAACATGCATGCGTTTCGATAGATCGCGGCAAGGGCTTGTGCAGTCCGCATGGAGTCTCTATAATTCGCGCCTCTAAAGGCTCGTAGCTCAGTTGGTTAGAGCACCACCTTGACATGGTGGGGGTCGTTGGTTCGAATCCAATCGAGCCTACCAACGCATCTGTGACGTAGACGAAAGCGGTTCCGCTTTCGTCTACGGTCCTGTCAAATCGATCCAGTCGTTCCCTCAGTTTCGCCGTTCGGCATCACGTCCCCTTCGTTTTCGTTGTCCGCTCGTGGCTCGTGCACATTCATGCGCGCTCTCTCGCTGTTGCGTCGTCGTTCGACAATGCGCGGTACAGTTAGACCTTCCGCTTTCGCCGCCGACCCGACTGCCGTTCCGATCGCATCTTCGATCATGCGATGCCGGCAGCATCCAACGGAGCTGACGCAATGAAGAAGCTCATCAACGATGTGTCCACCGTGGTCCCCGATATGCTCGACGGGCTCATCGCGCTCAATCCCCAGCTCTCTCTGTTGCAAGCGGCACAATCGTCTTGCGCGCCGATGCCCAGGCCGTGGCCGCGCGCGGCGAGGTCGCGCTGATCTCGGGCGGCGGCTCGGGCCACGAGCCCGCGCACGGCGGCTATGTGGGCCACGGCATGCTGAGCGCGGCGGTGGCCGGCGAGGTCTTCACCTCGCCCTCCACCGACGCCGTGCTCGACGCGATACGCGCGGTGGCCGGCCCCGCGGGCGCGTTGCTGATCGTCAAGAACTATACGGGCGATCGCTTCAACTTCGGCCTCGCGGCCGAAATCGCGCGCGCCGAGGGCATCCTCGTTGAGATGATGATCGTCGCCGACGACGTCGCGCTGAGCGCGAGCGGCGATCACGCGGGCCGTCGCGGACTCGCGGGCACAGTGTTGGTTCACAAGATCGCGGGTGCGGCGGCCGCGTGCGGTTTGCCGTTGGCCGAGGTCGCGCGGCTCGCTCGGGAAGCGGCCGCGTCGCTCGGCACGATGGGCGTCGCGCTGACGCCGTGCACGGTGCCGGCCGCGGGCAAGCCGGGCTTCGCGCTGGGCGATGGCGAAATCGAATGGGGCCTCGGCATTCATGGCGAACCCGGCGTGGCCCGCGGCGCGCTGGAGCCGGCCGACGCGATCGTCGGCAAGCTGCTTGCAAAGATCGTCGACGTTCTCGCGTTGCAGGCGGGCGAGCGCGTCGCGCTGCTCGTCAACAATCTGGGTGGCACGCCGCCGAGCGAACTCAACGTGGTGGCTGGTGCCGCGCTGCGCGAGCTTGCCGGGCGCGGCATCGAAGTCGCGCGCGCGTGGGCCGGCACGTTCCTGAGCGCGCTCGAAATGGCCGGCGTCTCGCTGACGCTGCTGCGTATCGATGACGAACGGCTGAGCCTGCTCGACGCCGCCTCACAGACGAGCGCATGGCCTGCGTTGAGCGGCCGCGTCGCGCAGGTCGCGGTGCGTGCGGCGCCACCCGCGCCGCAAAGCGCGAGCGGCGCGACGCTCGCGCGTGACGCGACGCTGCGGCGCGCGATCGAAGCGGTCTGCGAGTGCCTGCTGGCAGCCGAGCCGACATTGACCGAAATGGACCAGCGCGTCGGCGACGGCGACCTCGGCATCAGCCTCGCGCGCGGCGCACGCGCGGTGCAGCTCGAGCTCGATTCCTATGCGTCCGCAACCACCCCGGGCGCGGTATTGCGCGGCATGTCGGCGACGCTGCGGCGCGTGGTGGGCGGCACGTCGGGTCCGCTATACGCGGTGATGCTGCTGCGCGCGGCGGCCGCGCTCGAACAGTCGGGCGGGACCACCGCACGGCAATGGGCGACGGCGTTCAGCGCCGGTGTCGATGGGTTGATGGAACTGGGGGGCGCGAGGCCGGGCGACCGGACGATGGTCGATGCGCTGAGGCCCGCAGCCGACGCGTTGCACGACGCACTCGCTCGGGGAGCGTCGACGGATGCCGCATTGCAAGCCGCCGTCGCTGCGGCAAGCGATGGCACGTCTCGTACCGCATCGATGCATCCGCGGCGCGGACGTTCGAGCTATGTCGGCGAGCGCGCGCTCGGTCATGCGGACCCGGGCGCGCACGCGGTCGCGTTGTGGCTCGCGGCGATTCGCGACGCGCTTCCCGGTTAGGCGCAGGCGGACGCGAACGTTACGGCGAACGCAAGGGACGAGCGCACTTTCACAGCAGGGAAAAACTACGCCGCCGTCACGGCCGCAGCAGATCGAACCCCGCGAACGCCACGACGCCGCTCAGCGCGATCAGCGCCACCGAGTGCTGTCCAACGTACAGCAGCCCGGCAGCGGACCAACACGTGACAGCGAATGCGGCAATACGTTTCATGCTTCCTTCTTCTACGACTCGAACTCAAAAACCGACTCAGAAGCCCAGCGTAACGGCCAGCAATCCACTGACGACACCGCACACCGCCACTGCACAGGCCACCACCGTCAGCACGCGCCGCGGAAACGACCGCGCGAGCATCGCGAGCGACGGCACGCTGACGAGCGGCAGCGTCATCAGCAGCGCACCGGCGGGGCCGGCAGCCATGCCGAACGACAGCATAGCCTGAATGATCGGCACTTCACCCGCGGTCGGAATCACGAACAGCGTGCCGGCGATCGACAGCGCGATGATCCACAGCAGGCTGTTGTCGACGTCCGGGCCGATGTGCGGAAACAGCCACGCGCGCGCCGCGCCGAGAATCAGCACGAGCGCGATGTATTCCGGCACGAGCCGCAGCGTCATGCGCCCCAGAATCGTGATCCAGCGCGAGAACGCGGTGCCTGGATCGTCGGCGCTGACCAGTTGCGCGACGGCCTCTCGCGACGCTTGCGCTTCCTGCGGCGTGACCATGCGGTTCACGACGTAGCCAAGGCCGAACACCATCACGATGCCGAGCGCGAGGCGCAGGCCCATCCACTGCCAGCCGAGCACGAAGCCCATGAAGATCAGCGTAGCGGGATTCAGTGCGGTATTACCGAGCCAAAAAGCAATCGCCGCGCCCGGCGCCGCTTCACGCGCGCGCAGGCCCGCGACGACCGGCGCCGCGCAGCAGGTGCACATCATGCCCGGCAATGACATCAGGCCGCCTTTGACGACGCTGTTGAAGTCGGCACGGCCGAGCGCGCGCGCGACCCATTGCGGCGGAATCAGCGCCTGTACCGCGGAGCCGAGCAGCAGGCCGAGCACCATCGCCTGCCAGATTGCCTTGCCGTAAGCGAGCGCGAAGTCGATCGCGGCCTGCCATGAGGCCGCTGGCGCGCTCGCGGACGTGCCCATCAGGATCGACTTGCCGATCGAATGCTGGCTCGCGGCGACGAACGCGCGGTTGTAGTACGGAAACCACTTCACATAGAAGAGGCCGACGACGGCGATCAGCAGGAACACGATCCAGCCAAGCGTGACGCGGGGTTGCCGAAGGGTTGATTGCATGATGGTTGTTGAATGTCGTTGTGGATCAACCGACGACTAGCGTGCGGGTATCGAGCTGCGCGAGCAGCATTTTCGCCTGCTCGACGATGTCGGCGTCGTTCGGTCGGAAATCGAGTTGCAGCGCGTCCGGCAACTGCTCGAAATGCTGGCCGCTGCTGCGCGCGTATGCGGGATCGTAGTGCCGTTCGATCAGTTCGCGCGCGAGCTCGGCGCGCCGGTTCTCGTCGACGAGCCGCAGCCAGCCCGTGACCCGCTCGCGGCTGTGCAGACCGATCAACCGTTCCAACTGTCCCTTGAAGTAATCGGGATGCTCGAACAGATGCGCGTAATCCTGCAACAGGAACGCCGCGCGGTCCTCGCTGCTCGAGCGCACCTCGACGCACGCGCCGCGATGAAACGTTTCGAGCAGCGCAAGCGGCAGCGTGACGGAGCCGATGCGCCGGCTTTCCGCCTCGACGAACACCGGCCGGTTCACGTCGAAGTCGCGCAGCTCGGTGACGAGCAGCGTGTCGAAACGCCTTTGCGACGGCTGCGCCACGCCCGTGTACGCGCCGAGCAGCGAGCCGCGATGCGAGGCGAGCGCCTCGAGGTCGAGCGTCTGCGCGCCGGCCTCGTGCAGCGCCGACAGCAGCCGCGTCTTGCCGCTGCCGGTCGGGCCCACGAGCGTGATATAGCTGAAACGGCGCGGCAGGGTTTCGAGCCTCTCCAGCGTGGCGCGCCGGTAGCTCTTGTAGCCGCCGTCGAGTTGCCGCGCCGACCAGCCGATCATGTTGAACAGCGTCGTGACCGAGCCCGAACGCTTGCCGCCGCGCCAGCAGTAGATCAGCGGGCGCCAGTTGCGCGGCCGGTCGGCGAACGTGGTTTCCAGATGATGCGCGATGTTGCGCGCAACTAACGCCGCGCCGAGCCGCGTGCCCTCGAACGGCGACACCTGCTTGTAGGTCGTGCCGACCAGCACGCGTTCCTCGTTGCTCAGCACTGGCGCGTTGGTCGCGCCCGGAATATGGTCTTCGTCGAACTCGAGCGGAGTGCGAACGTCGACGATTTCATCGAAATCGCCGGCTTTGTCGAGGCTGACTAGAAGACTTTTCAAGGGAGTAGGGACAAAACGGACCGCGGGAAGACCGAAATTATCGCATGGGCGGCCCGTTCGGGTCGGTTATGCGTCCTTCCCGGGGGCTCCAGTGACGTCCTTCAGCCGCCTACCTCAGATGACTTCGACCCGCGCTTCCCCGCTCACCAGCTCGCCGATCACCCGTGCGTCGGCAAAGCCATCGGCGCGGAACAGCGCGAGCACTTCGTCGACCGCTTCGGGCGCGCACGACACCAGCAGCCCGCCCGACGTCTGCGGATCGGTCAACAACGCGCGGGCGGCGGACGGCAAGGTGGCGGGCAGCACCACGTCGTGACCGTAGGCATCCCAGTTGCGGCCCGATGCGCCGGTGAAAATGCCTGCTTGCGCGAGGCTCGCGACGTTCGGCAGCCACGGCAGGTCCGAGTAGCGCACGCGCGCGGTCAGCTTCGAGCCGCGCGCGAGTTCCAGCGTGTGGCCGAGCAGGCCGAAGCCGGTGATGTCGGTCAGCGCATGCACGCCGTCGAGCCGCGCCAGCTCGGCGCCCGGCCGGTTCAGCTTGGTGGTCGCGCCGATCATTGCCGCGTAGCCGGCCTCGTCGAGCCGGTCTTTCTTCAGTGCCGCGGACAGAATCCCGACGCCGAGTGGCTTGCCGAGGATCAGTACGTCTCCGGCCTGGCCGCCCGCGTTGCGCTTGACGCGCTTCGGATCGACGATGCCCAGCGCGACGAGGCCGTAAATCGGCTCGACCGAATCGATCGAATGGCCGCCCGCGACCGGGATGCCTGCTTCCGCGCAGACCGATTCGCCGCCTTTCAGCACGGCCGCGATCACGTCGTGCGGCAGCACGTTGATCGGCATGCCGACGATCGCGAGCGCCATGATCGGCTTGCCGCCCATCGCGTAGACGTCGGAGATCGCGTTGGTCGCGGCGATGCGGCCGAAGTCGAATGGATCGTCGACGATCGGCATGAAGAAATCGGTGGTCGCGACGATCGCCTGGTCTTCGTTGAGCTTGTAGACGGCGGCGTCGTCGGCGGTGTCGTTGCCGACCAGCAGGTCGGGGAAGAATGGCAGCGGCGCGCTGCGCTTCAGCAGATCGGCGAGCAGGCCGGGCGCGATCTTGCAGCCGCAGCCGCCGCCGTGCGACAGGCTGGTCAGGCGGGGCGACTGGCTTGCTTGGACTTGGGTCATGGGGGGCGAGAGTTGGGGTTCGTCGAATGACCGCATTATGAGGGTTGTTTTCACACTGTGCAGCGTCGGCACGGCCGCAAACCGGCTCTATGCCGAACCCGTTTCGAACCCGTTTAGCCTAGCGATAAACGGCCGCGTAAAAAATACTAATGCCGAAGGCAATGCAAACGGCATGTACGCGCGCTGAAACGAATTCTTAAGGCTACAACGCAATTCCGCGGCGCCGCGCGAATCGATCCGCATCGACAGTTAACAAACCAGTTATCGCGATTCAGAACCTCATTTATTGCTGCCCGCGCCGGTCCCATACAGGCCATTGTCAAATCCGCCAGCGCCTTCGGTTTTTTCTTGACCGGCGGTTTTGCCGCGCGCGTTACCTTGTCCGCTGTCTTTCGACTGAGGTTTTTGCGATTCATGAACCGCCGAAGCAGCCGGTTCGGGCGTCGAACCCATCGCGGACGAGCGGCTTTCCATTTGCGAAGAGCCGCGCGGCTGGGGAATCTGCGCGAAGCTGGGCGGGCTCGAGGCCACCAGCGCGGCGCCGACGAGCGCCAGCGAGGCCGCGCCGCGTGCCGCGCGACAGGAGAAAGTCGAGTAGTTCATAGGAGTGCAATAATCCGTCGATCAGGTCAATGGGAGCCACCATTCGCGGATACAGCATGAACGGTGCCCAGCGGTGGGAATAAATCGTGCAAGCAGGGTGCCACCCTTCATCCAAGTGAGTTTCGCATGTCCCCTTTAGCCGGGTGGCGAAGGCACTACGATCTCGCTGCATGTCGCGAAACGGCATCTATAATCAATTTTGTCCCCAAAAGAGCCGAGGCCATGCAATGACGCAAATGACTCGGCGACAATTCCTGAAGGTCTCTGCCACGACACTTGCCGGATCGAGCCTGGCCCTGATGGGCTTCTCGCCGACACCCGCGCTGGCCGAAGTCCGTCAGTACAAATTGTCGCGTGCGACTGAAACCCGCAACACCTGCCCGTACTGTTCGGTGGGCTGCGGCATCCTGATGTACGGTCTTGGCGACGAGGCCAAGAATGTGAAGACGAGCATCTTCCACATCGAGGGCGACCCCGACCATCCGGTCAATCGCGGCACGCTGTGCCCGAAGGGCGCGAGCCTGATCGACTTCATCCATAGCCCGAGCCGTCTGCGCTATCCCGAGTACCGCGCGGCCGGGTCGAACGAGTGGAAGCGCATCTCGTGGGAAGACGCGCTAGACCGCATCGCGAAGCTGATGAAGGAAGACCGCGACGCGAACTTCGTCGAGACGACCGCGGACGGCAAGAAGGTCAACCGCTGGCTGACTACCGGCATGCTCGCGGCATCGGCCGGCAGCAACGAGGTGGGTTATCTGACGCACAAGACTGTTCGCAGTCTTGGCATGCTCGGATTCGACAATCAGGCGCGTGTCTGACATGGCCCGACGGTGGCAGGTCTTGCCCCGACGTTTGGCCGTGGAGCGATGACGAACCATTGGGTCGACATCAGAAACGCGGACGTGATTCTCGTGATGGGCGGCAATGCGGCCGAGGCACACCCATGCGGTTTCAAATGGGTCACCGAAGCCAAGGCGCACCGCAAGGCGCGCCTGATCGTGGTCGACCCGCGCTTTACGCGTACGGCGTCGGTCGCGGACTACTTCGTGCAGATCCGCACTGGTACGGACATTGCATTCCTCGGTGGAGTGATCAATTACCTGCTGACGAACGACAAGATCCAGCACGAGTACGTGAAGAACTACACGGACATGCCGTTCATCGTGCGTGAGGATTTCGCGTTCAAGGACGGCCTGTTTTCCGGCTACCACGCCGACACGCGCAGCTACGACAAGACCTCGTGGGACTACGAGCGCGGCGACGACGGCTTCGCCAAGGTCGACCCGACGCTGCAGGACCCGCGCTGCGTCTATCAGCTGATGAAGCAGCACTACTCGCGCTACACGCCCGAGCAGGTCGAGAAAATCTGCGGCGTGCCGAAGGAGAAGTTCCAGCACGTGTGTGAGATGCTCGCGTCGACGTCGGTGCCGAACCGCGCGGCCACGATCATGTACGCGCTCGGCTGGACGCATCATTCGATCGGCTCGCAGATGATCCGCACCGGCGCGATGGTGCAGCTGCTGCTCGGCAACATCGGCATCGCGGGCGGCGGCATGAACGCGCTGCGCGGCCATTCGAACATCCAGGGCCTGACGGATCTCGGCCTGATGTCGAACCTGCTGCCGGGCTACATGACGCTGCCCATGGAAGCGGAGCAGGACTTCGACGCCTACATCGCGAAGCGCGCCACGCAGCCGCTGCGGCCGAACCAGCTGAGCTACTGGCGCAACTATCGCGCGTTCCACGTGAGCTTCATGAAATCGTGGTGGGGCGACAAGGCGACCGCCGACAACAACTTCGCTTTCGACTATCTGCCGAAGCTCGATAAGTCCTACGACCTGCTGCAGGTCTTTGAGCTGATGAATCAGGGCAAAATGACCGGCTACCTCGCGCAGGGCTTCAACCCGCTTGCCGCCGCGCCGTTCAAGGCGAAGAACGGCGCGGCGCTGGCCAAGCTGAAGTGGCTCGTGATCATGGATCCGCTCGCGACCGAAACATCGGAGTTCTGGAAGAACCACGGCCCGTTCAACGACGTCGACAGCGGCTCGATCCAGACCGAGGTGTTTCGTCTGCCGACCACCTGCTTCGCCGAGGAACGCGGCTCGCTCGTTAGTTCGAGCCGGGTGCTGCAGTGGCACTGGCAGGGCGCGGCCGGTCCCGGCGAAGCGAAGAGCGACCTCGACATCATGGCGGGGCTGTGGCTGCGTATTCGCGACGCTTATCGCAAGGACGGCGGCAAGTATCCCGATCCGATCCTGAACATGAGCTGGCCGTATGCGAACCCGGAAAGCCCGACGCCCGAAGAACTCGCGATGGAGTACAACGGCAAGGCACTCGCGGATGTTACCGATCCGAAGGACACGACCAAGGTGCTCGCGAAGAAGGGCGAGCAGCTCGCGAGTTTCGCGCTGCTGCGCGACGACGGCTCGACCTCGAGCGGCTGCTGGATCTTCTGCGGCGCATGGACCCAGGCGGGCAACCAGATGGGCCGCCGCGACAACTCGGACCCGACCGGCATCGGCAACACGCTGAATTGGGCCTGGGCATGGCCGGTGAACCGGCGAGTTCTGTACAACCGCGCATCGTGCGACCTCAGCGGCAAGCCGTTCGATCCGACGCGCAAGCTGATCGCGTGGAACGGCAGCAAGTGGTCGGGCGCCGACATTCCGGACTTCAAGGTCGACGAGCCGCCCGAAAACGGCATGAATCCGTTCATCATGAATCCGGAAGGGGTCGCTCGGTTCTTCGCGCGCGAGAATATGGTGGAAGGGCCATTCCCCGAGCACTACGAGCCGTTCGAAACGCCACTCGGCTACAACCCGCTGCATCCGGACAACAAGTTGGCCGTCAGCAATCCGGCGGCGCGCGTGTTCCCGGACGACAAGGCCACCTTCGGCTCACACGAGAACTTCCCGCACACGGCAACCACTTATCGTCTGACCGAGCATTTCCACTACTGGACCAAACACGCGCATCTGAACGCGATCATCCAGCCCGAGCAATTCGTCGAGATCGGCGACGACCTCGCGAAGGAGATCGGCGTGGTGGCCGGCGACCGGGTCAAGGTGAGCTCGAACCGTGGGCATATGGTTGCCGTTGCAGTCGTGACGAAGCGGATCAAACCGCTGATGATCGAAGGCAAGAAGGTACAGACCGTCGGGCTGCCGCTGCATTGGGGCTTCATGGGAGTCGCAAGGCCGGGCTATCTAATCAATACGCTGACGCCCCCGGTGGGCGACGGGAATTCGCAGACACCGGAATTCAAGTCGTTCCTCGTCAAGGTCGAAAAGGCATAAGGAAAAGAGATGGCACTGCAATCACTGGACATCAGACGCGTTTCGGCCACCACCAGGCAGCCGCCGGTGATTCGCGAGCCGGCCACGGGCACGGTCGCGAAGCTCATCGACGTGTCGAAGTGCATCGGCTGCAAGGCGTGTCAGACGGCTTGCATGGAGTGGAACGATCTGCGCGACGAGATCGGCGTGAACGTGGGCGTCTACGACAACCCGCCCGATCTCACCGAGAATTCGTGGACCGTCATGCGGTTTGCCGAGTACGAGAATTCCGCCGGCGATATCGAATGGCTGATCCGCAAGGACGGCTGCATGCACTGCGAGGACCCGGGCTGCCTGAAGGCCTGTCCGGCGCCGGGCGCGATCGTGCAGTACACGAACGGCATCGTGGATTTCCACCAGGAGAACTGCATCGGCTGCGGCTTCTGCATCGCCGGCTGCCCGTTCGACATCCCGCGTATGTCGCAGAAGGATCGCCGCGTGTACAAGTGCACGCTGTGTTCGGATCGGGTGGCGGTCGGCCAGGAACCGGCCTGCGTGAAGACCTGCCCGACCGGCGCGATCATGTTCGGCACCAAGGAGGACATGAAGCAGCAGGCCGAGGACCGCATCGTCGATCTGAAGGAGCGCGGTTTTCAGAACGCTGGCCTGTATAACCCGGACAAGGTCGGCGGCACCCATGTGATGTACGTGTTGCACCACGCCGACCGGCCGTCGCTGTATCACGGCCTGCCGGACGATCCGCGCATCAGTCCACTGGTCTCGTTGTGGAAGGGCATAGCCAAGCCGATCGGGCTCGCCATTATGGGGATCGCCGCGCTCGCGGGCTTCTTCCACTACACGCGCGTCGGCCCGAACGAGGTGTCTGAAGCCGACGAGGCCGCCGCCGTCAAGGAAGCCGAGGAAGCACGCCGTTCGCGGGAGGATACGCAATGAACCGCTCTGAGGACACCGACTTCACGGACGTGAAGGGCAACCGCCTGATCGTGCGCTATACGCCGAACGAGCGCACGAATCATTGGATCACCGCGATCTGTTTCATCCTGCTTGCGCTGTCCGGTCTCGCGATGTTCCATCCGTCGATGGCGTTTCTGTACGCGGTACTCGGCGGCGGGCAGTGGACGCGGATTCTGCACCCGTTCATTGGCTGCGTGATGTTCATCTCGTTCCTGATTCTTGCGTTGCGCTTCTGGCATCACAACTATCTGGACCAGGCGGATATCCAGTGGATGAAGCAGATCGGCGACGTGCTGAACAATCGCGAGGAACGCCTGCCCGCAATCGGCAGGTACAACGCCGGGCAGAAGCTGCTGTTCTTCGTGATGGTGATCTGTATGCTGCTGCTGTTGCTGAGCGGCATCGTGATCTGGCGGCGCTACTTTTCGTTCTATTTCCCGATTGGTGTGATCCGGCTCTCGGCGCTCGTACATGCATTTGTGGCGTTTTTGCTGATCGTCGGCATCATCGTGCATATCTATGCGGCGCTGTGGGTCAAGGGCTCCGTGGGTGCGATGACACGTGGCACCGTCACGTATGGCTGGGCGCGCAAGCACCATCCGAACTGGTTCAGGGAAATCATCGGCAAGTAAATACGCTCCATGGACTCTGCTCCGATGCGGACTCTAATGCACTGGACGCAGCGCCCCTCGCACCGGGCCGCCGCGCCTCGTCGATGACGGGCGGCGGCCCTTCAGTTTTCAGAGGTCGATATCTTGACTCAACGCATTCTCGAAGCCGCCGACATCGAGTCGCTCGATCCCTCGGCAATACCCCGCATCCGCATGCCCGAGCGGCTCGCGGTGTTCGCGCCGCGCGCCGCGCGCCTGCGTCAGCTCGCCTCGCGCGGCAATCCGATCGCCGGCTACCTGCGGCTGATGGCGGCGCTCGCCGATGCGCAGCAGGCGGTGCTCGCGCACTTCAAGGCCCAGCCGCCGAGCCCCGAGCTGATCGCGAGCGCGCAGCAGTATTCGATGCCGCTGATTCCGGCGCTGTCCGGCGCGCGCGATCCGGCGTGGCGCGACGTGCTGCTACAACTGCTCGACAAGGTCGAAGCGGCGGGTCCGTTGACGCCGCCGCTCGTGGCGTTGTTCGCGCGCCTGCGCTCGCTCGACGTCGCCGCGCTCGAAGCGCAGGCCGACGCGATCTTCGCGCAGCGCTTCGCCGACGTCGAGCCGGCGAGCGCGCCGTTCATCATGGCCGCGCTGCAGGTCGTATGGACCGACCTCGCCGCCGACATCGACAAGCGCGCCGTACCGTACCTCGACACACCGGGCCTGTGCCCGGTGTGCGGCTCGCATCCGGTGGCGAGCACGCTGCGCATCGGCGGCGCGTACGACAACTATCGCTATCTGCAATGCGGATTGTGCGCGACCGAATGGCATATGGTCCGTAGCAAATGCTCGAACTGCGATTCGACGAAGGGCATCGCGTACCAGGTAGCCGGCTCGCCCGACGCCGACGCAGCCGCGCGCGAGGCCGAATCGAAAAACGCCGCGCTGAAGGCGGAGTCGTGCGACGAATGCCATACTTACCGCAAGATCGGCATCCAGGCGAAGGACTACGAGTTCGATCCCTTCGCGGACGACCTCGCGAGCCTCACGCTCGATCTGCTGATGGGCGCGGAAGGTTACCGGCGCGCGTCGCCGCATCCATGGCTGTGGCCGGAGCAGACGGCCGGCGCGGCCGAAAAGGAGGGCGACGACTCGGCCTGACGGCGACCCGACCGGACGCAAGTTCAAAACGACATAAGGATTGCTCGTGAGCGATGTGAGCAGCTCGGCATTGCGCGCGCTGATGGCGCGCGTGCCGTCGGTGGACAAGGTATTGGCGTCGGAAGAATTCGTGCCGCTCATTGGCGCATACGGCCGCACCCAGGTACTCAACGCGCTGCGCGACGCGCTCGATGCGTGGCGCATCAGCGCGCAATCGGGCGATGCGGCGGCCACCCCGGCGGTGAGCGCGCTCGATACCGCGCGGCTGCATGCGACGGTCGCCGCGGCGCTGCTCGCGCGTAACGCGTCGCGGCTGCGCAGCGTGTTCAATCTGACCGGCACCGTGTTGCACACGAACCTCGGCCGCGCGCTGCTGCCCAATGAGTCGGTGCGCGCGGTGATGAGCGCGCTCACGCAACCGGCCAACCTTGAGTTCGATCTCGCCACCGGCACGCGGGGCGACCGCGACGATCTGATCGATGATCTGATCTGCGAGCTGACCGGCGCCGAAGCGGCGACCATCGTCAACAACAACGCCGCCGCGGTGCTGCTCACGCTGTCCGCGCTCGCGGCGAAGAAGGAAGTGGTGGTGTCGCGCGGCGAACTCGTCGAAATCGGCGGCGCGTTTCGCATTCCCGACATCATGAGCCGCGCGGGCGCGAAGCTGCGCGAAGTCGGCACGACGAACCGCACCCATCTGAAGGACTATGAACAGGCGATCAACGCGCGTACCGCGCTGCTGATGAAAGTCCACGCGAGCAACTATGCGATCAGTGGCTTCACGAAGGAAGTCGGCATCGAAGAGATCGCGCCGCTCGCGCACGCGCGCGGGCTTGCAGTCGCCGTCGATCTCGGCAGCGGCACGCTCGTCGATCTCGCCGAATGGGGCTTGCCGCGCGAGCCGACGGTGCGCGAGACCGTCGCGGCCGGCGCCGATCTGGTCACGTTCAGCGGCGACAAGCTGCTCGGCGGCCCGCAGGCCGGGTTGATCGTCGGGCGGCGCGATCTGATCGCGAAGATCAAGAAGCATCCGCTGAAGCGCGCACTGCGGGTCGGCAAGCTGACACTCGCGGCGTTGGAGCCTGTGCTCCAGTTGTATCGCGCGCCGGAGAAGTTGACGGAGCGGCTGACCACGCTACGGCTCCTCACGCGGCCCGCCGAAGATATTCACGGCGCCGCGCAGCGCGTGTTACCGGCGCTACAGCAGGCGATCGACGCGCGCTACACCGTGGCCGCGGAGCCGATGTTCAGCCAGATCGGCAGCGGCGCCTTGCCCGTCGACGTGCTGCCGAGCTATGGCCTCGTCATCAGGATGACCGACGGCAAGCGCGGCGGCCGTCATCTGCTCGCGCTCGAAAAGCAGTTGCGCGAGATGGCGCGGCCGGTGCTCGGCCGGATCGCGGACGACGCGTTGCGGCTCGATCTGCGCTGCCTCGAAGCCGCCGACGAAGCACAATTGATCGCACAGCTGATCGCGCAACCGAAAAGCAACTGAAGGACGGGAACGCATGATCGTCGGTACTGCTGGGCATATCGACCACGGCAAAACGAGCCTCGTGAAGGCACTCACCGGCGTCGACACGGACCGGCTCAAGGAAGAAAAAGCGCGCGGCATTTCGATCGAGCTCGGCTACGCGTACGTACCGCTCGACAACGGCGACGTGCTCGGTCTGATCGACGTGCCGGGCCACGAAAAGCTCGTGCATACGATGACCGCGGGCGCGAGCGGCATCGACTTCGCGCTGCTCGTAATCGCCGCCGATGACGGCGTGATGCCGCAAACGCGCGAACATCTGGCGATCGTCGAACTGCTCGGCATCCGGCGCGGCGCAATCGCGTTGACGAAAGTGGATCGCGTCGACGACGAGCGCCTGCGTGAAGTGCGCGATGAAGTGAGTATATTCGTCGCTGGCAGCGTGCTGCGCGACGCGCCGATATTCGATACCTGCGCGACGCGCGCGGGCGATGCGGGCGTCGCCGCGCTGAACGCGCATCTGCGCGAGCAGGCCGCCGCATGGCGCATGAAGCGCGACGACGGCCTGTTCCGCCTCGCCGTCGATCGCGTGTTCACGCTCGCGGGGCAGGGCACGATCGTCACCGGGACCGTGGTGGCGGGCAGCGTGAGCGTCGGCGACACGATGCTGCTCGCGCCGAAAAACGAACCGGTGCGCGTGCGCAGCATCCACGCGCAGAATCGCCCCGCCGAAACCGGTCGCGCCGGCCAGCGCTGCGCGCTGAATCTGGCGGGCATCGAGAAGAGTGCGATCGAGCGCGGCGACTGGATCGTCGATCCGCGACTGTCGCAAGCGAGCGAGCGCATCGACGTCGCGTTGACGCTGCTCGCCGACGCGCCGCACGCGCTCGAACATTGGGAGCCGCTGCACGTGCATCTCGGCACGCAGCATCAGGTTGCGCATGTCGCGCTGCTCGAAGGCGACACGCTCGCGCCCGGTCAGCGCGCGCGCGTGCAACTCGTGTTCGAGCGGCCGCTGTGCGCGGTGCCGGGCGATCGCTTCGTCGTGCGTAACGCTCAGGCCAATCGCACGGTGGGCGGCGGGCACGTGCTCGATGCGTTCGCTCCGGCGCGCAAGCGGCGCTCGCCGGAGCGCTTCGGCTGGCTCGACGCGATGCAGTCGCTGCTCGACACCGGCTCACTCGACGCGCTGTTCGCGCGCGCACCTCACGGATTGTCGCGGGCGTTGCTGGAGCGCCTCACGGGGATGCCGGCGGCGGCGCTCGCGTTGCCCGCCCCGACACGCACGATCGAGTTACCGGGCCATGACGCGCTGCTGGTCGCGGACGCGACATGGCACACGCTCGAGGGGCGCCTGACGAGTGCGCTCGCGCAATACCACGAGCGCTCGCCCGACGAATTCGGCCCGGACGTGTCGCGCTTGCGGCGCATCGCGGCGCCACTGGTCGACGACGCGCTGTGGCGCGCGCTGGTCGACGATGCGGCGGCGCGTGGCGAGCTCGTCAGACGCGGACCGTGGCTGCATTTGCCCGGCCACGCCGCGACGCTCGACGCCGCCGATCAGGCGCTTGCCGCGACGCTGCTGCCCGAGATCGAGGCGGGGCGTTTCGATCCGCCGTGGGTGCGCGAGCTCGCGAACGCGCACGGTGTGCCGGAGGAGCGCGTGCGTCAGTTGCTGCGCAAGCTCGCGCGTCAGGGCGAGCTGTTCCAGGTCGTGCACGACCTGTTCTATCACCAGAAGGTGATTCGCGAACTTGCGTCGATCGCGGCGGCGGAGGCGCACAAGAACGGCGGCACCGTGGCGGCCGCGCCGTTTCGGGACGCGACCGGGCTCGGCCGAAAACGTGCGATCCAGCTTTTGGAGTTCTTCGACCGGGTTGGGTATACTCGCTTTCACCGTGGCCTGCACCTCGTGCGCACGGATAGCCGCTGGCTCGATCTGCCTTGACCTGGCTGGCGGTCTGTTTCTATCGGGCTCGCGTCATTCAATCACCGTAGGAAGGCATTCGTATCCGGTGGTGCGGCTGGGCTTCAAACCCAGTTGAGGGCGTCAGACGCTCTTAGGTCGGTTCGACTCCGGCTGCCTTCCGCCAGTCAAGGCTTCCCGGGCATTCAGCAGAGTGTGGAAGAAACCATATAACTTCCGTTTGGAAGCTTTATGGTGAATTTTGCGCCGCAAGTTGTAACACGCAACGTCGGCGGCAAAAAGGCGCCGGCGCGGTGCGCTTAACAGTACGAGTGTGGCTTGGTGCCTCTTCTGAGTGCACCGTTAAACTGCTTACGGACTGTTTTTTCTGACGCCGCAGCGACGGGAACTCCGTCCGACGAGTGGTTGTCGTCTGTCTTCAGGAGCGGGCAGGTTGCTCTCCGCGAAGGCTTCCCTGCTATGCCTCCGGCACTACGAGGATGCCTTGGAGAGCGCGAAGCTGTGCCTGCCGGATGCAAGTACGGTCTGCGGGTTTGTCCACACCCAGACCGTGTGATTGTGCGAATCTGAGCAGCTTATCGATGGCGGGGCGCTCGCCACCCGAAATCATGCGTGTCGCTTCATGAAAAATGGCGTTATCAAGCCGGCTTCTCCGTTCTTCGCGAGCGCCTTCGATAGCCTCTTTACGTTTAGCTTTGGTGTTTTTCGTTACGTGGCGACATAGGTTCGGAAAGTGGGCGTACGCCTGGGTGGGCTGTAGATGTATTGCCTCCAAGGCGGACGTAAGGCTATTAAAGTCGACTATCGATCTCGCGGTGAAAAGGCGTTTCTTCGTCCATCTAGCCATCCGAAATTGATCTGCTGCTAACTTCGGCTAACTCACAAAGTGTGGTGTTCGCCGCTGCGGTTTCGAAGCGACACGGAGTGTGTGTCTTTCAAGTCGTCCGTAATCGGCTAGGCGTCGAATGGACATCCACTAACTAGACGGTGTTAGGAACTTCCGGTCAAAACCTGGTAGGCAGTATGACTTCCTGCGGGACAGAGGCTGGCCTGCCGCAACGGAATCAAACGCGGGCTAGCATTGCTGTCAGAGCCGCACGGTGCGGACGTGCCGCACCCGGCGATTTCCGACGCGGAGGCCAGCATGGAGCACGATAGCACTCTTTACGTGGGTCTTGATGTTCATAAGGATTCGATCACGGTCGCCTATGCCATTGGTTCGGGCGAGGTTGAACTGCTCGGCAAGATCGGTACTACGCAGGCCGACGTGGAACGGTTGTGCAAGAGACTGCAATCTAAAGCGCGATGCGTCAGCATCGTCTACGAAGCCGGTCCGTGCGGATATGGGCTTTACCGGCAGCTTGTCCAGAAAGAATTCCAGTGCATGGTCTGCGCGCCCTCGCTGATTCCCCGCAAGCCAGGTGAGCACATCAAGACTGACAGACGTGATGCCGTCAAGCTCGTCCGATCGCTGCGTGCCGGCGACCTGTCGGCCGTATACGTCCCCAGCATCGACGATGAAGCATTCCGGGATCTGGCCCGCGCATGGGTGATTGCCAAGGACGACCTCAAGCGTGCACGGCAACGGGTAAAAGCCTTTCTGCTGTCGCACGGCGTGCGCTACACCGGCTCTGCCGGCTGGGGGCCGGCGCACCGACGCTGGCTGAGCGCATACAGCTTCGACAGTGCGTGGCAGCAGTTTGCGTTTGAAGAGCTACGTCGCGCGATCGAAGACCGGCTCGCCCAATGTGACCGGCTGGAGTCCGCGCTGCGTGAGGCAGTCGTCAACTGGCGCTTCTATCCCGCCGTCCTGGGCCTGCAGGCAATGCGCGGTGTCCAGTTCACCACGGCAGTGGGCATGCTCGCCGAGCTGGGCGATCTCTCACGCTTCGTGCACCCACGCCAGTTGATGGCGTGGCTCGGGGTGACGCCGTCCGAGCACTCATCGGGCGGCAAGCGTCGTCAGGGCAGCATCACTAAAAGCGGCAACAGTTATGCAAGAAAGCTGCTAGTTGAAGCCGCATGGAGCTATCGCCACCCTGCGCGTGTGAGCCCCGATATTCAGCGTCGTCACGAAGGTCTGCCTAAACCGATTGTAGATCGAGCCTGGGACGCACAGGTGCGCCTGTGCCGACGCTATCGCAAACTCGTCGCGCGCGGCAAGCAGAAGAATATCGCCGTAGTCGCAGTTGCCCGTGAACTCAGCGGATTCATCTGGGACATCTGCCGGCTCTCCTTGTCGCTGGCCATACCGCGCGAGACACAGATGCCGTGATGTACAGCAATGCCCTGCGTCTGCATCCACCGTAACGACACGTGCAGGAGTTTCCTGAAGGCGGCGTAGCCCGGCACACGAGTAACCCGCGACCAGGGTAGGCAACGGATCTCATCCGAATTGCGGTGGTAGGTAGCGGAAGGCTCATTGGGCGGACATCTGTAATGCGGTAGCCAATCCGCGGATATCAGCTTGATCCACCGTCGAGATTTACTGCTACGTCGCCCTCAGGAAATTCAAACATCGAAAACACAGAACCGATCATATTGACACGAGAAGTCATATCACCCTGGAGGGATGACAAGAGAGAAACGTAAAGCCTACCCGACAGACGTGTCAGACGAAGAATGGAGCTTCGTAGCAGCGTATCTGACGTTGATGGATGAGAGTGCACCACAGCGTAAATACGAGTTGCGCGAGATGTTCAATGCGTTGCACTGGATGGCTCGCGCTGGGCTGCGTGGCGAATGCTGCCGACCAACTTTCCGCCGCGGGAACTCGTGTACCAGCAGACGCAACGATGACTGGCGGCCGGCTGTTTCGAGTGCATGGTGAGTGATCTTCGTTCGATCATCCATGTCGCGCAGGGGCGGCAGGGGCAGCCCAGCGCGGTGATCCTTGACGGCCGTACGATGCAATCGACATGTGACAGCGGTCCAGGCGCAGGATATGACGGCTACAAGCGCAAGCGTGACAGCAAGGTGCATATGGCGGTCGACACGCTGGGTCAGTTGCTCGCCGTACACGTGACACCGGCCAACGAGCAGGAGCGCGCGCAGGTGGCAGACCTGGCGCGCCAGGTGCAGCAGGCAACGGGAGAAACCGTGAAAGTGGCCTTTGCCGATCAGGGTTACACGGGCGAAGCTCCTGCGCAGGCCGCGCGCGCTCAGGGAATTGATTTCCAGGTGGTCAAACTCGATGAAGCGAAAAAGGGTTTCGTGCTGTTGCCACGTCGATGGGTAGTCGAGCGCAGCTTCGGATGGCTCAACCGCTTTCGACGCCTCGCTCGTGACTACGAACGCTTGCCCGAAACACTCGCAGGTCTGCATTTTGTCGTCTTCGCCATGCTTATGCTTGTCCATGCAATCCCAGTACTTCGAAGTTCCTAACACCGTCTAGGCGCGACTACCGTCGCACTTGACTGTAGTCGCGCTTTACAGCGCACGGCGTGTTCAGTGGTACGCCAGAGCCTCAGCCGGCCAATCTAGTAATCGCTGCTCGGCTGCCCGCTTGCTCACGCAGACGAAACTTCTGGATCTTCCCGGTAGCGGTCTTGGGCAATTCGCCGAAGATCACGCGACGCGGGCATTTGAAATGCGCCAGTCGCTCCCGACAGAACAAAATTACATCCTCCTCCGTTATGTCGGAGGCATCCGGCTTCAGCTCGATAAACGCACAAGGAGTCTCGCCCCATTTGTCATCGGGCTGCGCGACCACGGCCGCGTTCAGGACGCCCTGCATGCGGTAGATGACCTCCTCCACTTCGACAGACGAAATGTTCTCCCCACCGGAGATGATCACGTCCTTGGAGCGGTCTGTGATCTGGATATAGCCGTCAGGATGGACGACGGCCAGATCTCCAGTATGGAACCAGCCGCTGGCGAAAGCTTTTGCCGTCGCGTCGGGGTTCTTAAGGTATCCCATCATCACCGTATTCCCTCGGACCAGAACCTCACCGCAAGACTTGCTATCGGCTGACACCGTCTCGAGCGTCTCAGGATCGGCGACCGACATTTTTTCGAACGCTGCCGCACGTACGCCTTGCCGCGCTTTCAATTTCCCTTGCTGCTCCGGCGGCAACGCATCCCACTCGTCATGCCATGCACAGCTGATCGGAGTGCCGGAAATCTCAGTAATCCCAAAGACGTGGTCGACATCGAAACCCATCGCGCCAACGGCCTCGAGAACAGCGGCTGGCGCCGGCGAGCCGGCTGTCAGGACCCGTACCCGACGCGGCAGCGGCTGCCGTTCTGAATGAGGCATGCTTGCGAGGCCTGACAGGACGATCGGCGCCGCACAAAAGTGATCTACACCATGTCTGACGATGGCGGAAAGAACATTGGCAGCATTGACCTTGCGCAGGCATACATGTGTTCCGGCGGCGGCAGTAATCGCCCATGTGAAGCACCAGCCGTTCGCATGGAACATGGGAAGCGTCCACAAATAAACCGGCGCGCGCGGGAGCGGCCAGTTTGTCATCTGCAACAGGCTCATCAGATAGGTGCCGCGGTGGCTGGGAACGACGCCCTTCGGATCCCCGGTTGTGCCCGACGTGTAATTCAGGGCAATGGGCGTCCACTCGTCGACCGGGTGGCGACCGGCAAATGCCGGATCGCCGCTCGCCAGCAGCGACTCATAATCAGTTTCCCCGATGGCGGGGCCGTCAGGCGCTTCGTGATCGTTGATGTCGATCACGCGCGGCGGATTGGAAACCGACTGCAACGCTTTCTCGACCAGCGGAGCAAATTCGCGATCTACCAGCAGGAGCTTGCATTCGCCGTGGCGCAGAATGAATGCGACACCGTCAGCATCGAGGCGGCAATTGACGGCGTTGAGCACGGCACCGGACAGCGGCACGCCAAAGTGAGCCTCAAGCATGGCCGGGGTGTTCGGCGCGATGATCGAAACGGTGTCGCCCGATTCGATCCCCGACTGAACGAGCGCCGACGCGAGGCGATAGCAACGCTCGCGGGTTTCGGCCCACGTCTGGCGGAAGTCGCCATGAATGATCGCGGTCCGATCCGGATAGACATCGGCGGTTCGATCGAGGAAGGTCAATGGCGTCAATGGAACATGGTTTGCTGCGTTCTTCTCAAGTCCTTGAGAGTAGGCCGTTGCACTCATGACTTTGTCTCCGTTCATTCTTCGTAGAAAGTAGTGAAATCGCCGACTGGGCTGCGCTCCGTGACGAGCGAGTTCTCGACGCAACTGGGATCCGCATAACCCAGGCTCATCCCGCAGACCAACATGTGATTGTCGGGAATGGACAGTTCGTTGGCGATGACACGGTGGAACTTGTTGAAAGCCGCCTGCGGGCAGGTGTCGAGGCCCCGCGCCCGGGCAGCGATCATGATGCTTTGCAGGAACATGCCGGTGTCCAGCAGACTTCCTTCACGCATGATCCGGTCAACCGTGAAAAACAGGCCTACGGGCGCATCAAAGAAGCTGTAGTTGCGGCCGTGCTGGACGTGCATCCGCTCCTTGTCCCCCTTCTGGATGCCCAGCAGGCCGTACAGATTCCAACCGACCTTGCGCCGGCGGTCCACATACGGCGCGATCCATTCGCGCGGGTAGTAATCGTAGGGCTCTTCCAGGTCTGAACTTCGTGCAGGATCATCATTGATCTCGTTGATGGCGGCAGACAGGCGGGACTTCATCGTGCCTGTCACCACATGCACATGCCAGGGCTGGATGTTGACGCCGGTTGCGCTGAAGCGCGCAACGTTGAGGATGGACTCGACTTCCTCGGGGGGAACCGGTATGGGCAGGAAAGCACGGACGCTGCGCCGGGTGACGAGTGCCCAATCGACGGCTCGACTCACGTCGGCAAACGAGCTGAAAGGAGGAGGAGATAGACGGTCCATTTTTTTCGGCATGTTGAAAATTTGCTGCGACCTCGACTTGGTGTTTTTTCGGGTGGAGAGTCCGTAACACCCGCGCTCTTCACACGAACGAACCTCGACCATGAAGCCGCGTATGGTAGAGACCTCAGCGCCCTGCACTACCCTGAACTACGGCAACAGGGGCGCCGGCTGAGCGGAATGAGTCGGCACGTGTCTGATTGATCAGCGTCACCGCCGCCGCACCGATGAGGCCAGCCAGACCGATCGCCATGAAGTTCTGTTCAAGCGGCAGCTTCAGGGAGACGAGCCAGCCGATGAGCACCGGTGCCACGATGGCGCCGATCCGGCCCACGCCAGAAGCAAAGCCAACACCGGTAGACCGGATCGCATGAGGATAGAAGTCACCCGCGTAAGCATAGGCAAGCAGTTGCGTACCAAGCGTCGATGCGCCGACAACGAATACGACGGCAAACAGCGACACGGTCGACTTCGTGTAGCCCATCAGCGACAGCACAACCGCCCCCACGATGTAAAACGCGATCAGTACCCTCTTGATGTTGACCTTGTCGCTGAGCCAACCACCAAAAATCGCACCGGCGATGGCACCGACGTTGAAGATGATCACGAAGTTCAAAGCTGAACCCAGGCTGTATCCAGCCATTGCCATCAGCTTGGTCAACCAGGAGCTGAGTGCGTAGACCATGAACAGGCCGGTCATGAACGCGACCCAGATCATCGTGGTACTGACGCCCCGCCCATCCTGGAAGAGGCGTCGCACCGAAGCGTCCTTGCTTTTGACCGCCGAAGATCCGGCAAACTGCTCCTGACCGCTCACCGCATAGTCGGGCACCAACCGCCTCACCACGGTGCGCAGTTCGTCGTGCCGGCCGCTTTTGACCAGGAAGGACATCGAATGGGGCATCGTTTTGATGATGAACGGAATGAGCAGGACAGGCAGACCTGCGGCAAGAAAGACGGATTGCCAGCCGTAGCTGCCGATAAGCTGCTTTGCAGTCAGCGCCACAAGAATTCCGCCAATGGAATATCCCGCGAACACCAGCGTCACCAATCGTGTGCGCAGGGCGTTCGGCGAAAATTCTCCCATCTGTGCGGTGACAATTGGCAAGACCCCGCCAATGCCCAGACCAGCGATGAATCGCGTCATGCTGAAAGCGATGGGATCGCTGGTCAATCCAGCCGCTGCGGTGAAAAGACTGAACAGCGCGACGCAAACACAGATCATCATTGGTCGGCCGAAACGGTCAGCCAGCGTGCCAAGAAAAATGGCCCCGAGCATCACGCCAAAAAGCGCCGATCCGGCCATGACGCCAGCCCTGGTAGCGTCGATGCCCATGTCCTTCATGATTGATGGCAACGCTGCGCCCACGACGGCAAGATCGTAGCCGTCGAGTATCAGCATCAACAGACACCAGAACAGGACCAGGGTGTGAAAGCCATTGAATCTTGCCTCACCCGCGAGCGAGTGCACATCTATCTGGTTCATCTTGTCTCCTTTGGTTTATCGTCGTGGGCGAGGTCCACGCCAGTTCCAACAGCGCCCTCAATGGGGCGGCCTTGTCGCGACTCGATTGGCCGTTGGTCTGTGCTGTAGCCAGTTTCAGCGGGACAAGGCCGGCAGTCCATGTCCATCAACTTCAACTTGCATGAGGTCGCCGAACACCTGCGCTTGCCGGCATTGCGGCACTGCCGGCAGCTACTGGCGCGCTACTGGACGAACCGCTTTCCGGTTTAGAGAAATGTAGTGTCGGACCGGCTGGAACCACGGTCAGGCGGTCGCGCCGGTGCGCGCCGAGCCTCGGTCGAGCAGCTGGGCTGACGGACGGCTGCTGTGCAGGGGTGAGTTCTCCGGGTATGAAATTCGCCCGTCAGTTCGCCGATACCGGCACGGAGCGATTGCGTCACGACCCATTCGGTAGTATCGGATGTGAGACGTGGATGAAGGGCGCCTTTGTGCCCAGTATTGGAGCGGTTACCGGGTCTCTAGCCCTGGTCTCAGGACGGACTGGAAGATGACGGCGAGCGGATCGGATAATTTGCCCTTCAGCGCCCCGATCACGACAATACGCCATGGAGGGCTCTCAGGCATATCTTCGGCCGAGGCCATTGCGCCGAATCACAAAACAGACGTTCGCATGGCTGCCAGTGAGTCACCGCGCGATCGCCGAGGAAGCGAACGTGGAGGTAGAAAGCGGCGCATATGCGGCGCCTGAGTCAGATACTCATCAAATCGACCGCAAATTACTAACTCTTCCCGGCAAGGGTTGCTCAGTCGCCTGCCTTACGTCGAGCGAGCCTCTGACGGGCGCTTTAACTCACCATACTTCACGCATTCAGTCGTAGCCTGTGTCGCCCTGAACGACCTGAGGCCTTAATTGTGGTCTGCCACCCTTACCGCAGAGGGTCGGGCGGCTTCGACCAACACCTCGAGTTGAGTAGGGCCGCGTGGCGGGCGGCCCCGGTCACTGGGGCCGCGAGCGGGATGTCCTGCGCTTCGGTGACGACGTGGCGCATTGCACTGGGTCGGAGCTTATGCGCCCAATCGCGGTAGCGTTGGCAGAACTGTGGGCGTAACGGTACTCGCCAGACACTGCGGACGGGCGCGCGCTGCCACCGAACTAGTTCGAGCATACGAAGCTAGTTGCAACATTCTGATCGCCGCCGACATATTTTGGCCACTGTGGATATTCGCACAATGGTCGGGTACGTCCAGCGGCTGGCGGAGCGAGGTCGGTGATCGTCAGGTTGTGGGGCTCGACGCCTTTGGTGACCCAATTGTCCAACACCGTCAGACCATCGTATGAACCGTTGAACTGTCCGCCGCCACCGTGCGCCGCGCCCGGCACCAAGTAAAATTTCAGAAATTGATCAAGCGGCCCCTGCCCGAACCTGGATACCAGACGGTTATAGTAGTCAGTTGACAGTTGCGCTGGAATGAACTGGTCAGCTTGTCCGTGTTGGAGAATGATCTTGCCACCGCGACTTTGGAATTGAGTCAAGTCAGTGCTCGTGCTATCCATGAGCGCGCTCACCGCCTGGACGCGCGCGGCTAGCGGTCCCGGGCTGGTAGGGTCGAAATTGAGAATGCTCGAGCCAGGATCGCGAGCGACCGCAAATCGGAGCATGTCGTTTGAGAACGTGTAATAAAACGCGCTTTTTCCGAGAACCCCGGGTTCGATTGTCGCATCGGTGGCGGACGCGCCCCAAGCCAACGGGTTTGACCAAAAGTCCGCACCGGCGAATGCGTTGTATGCTGGAAAGGTTTGAATTCCGTTCGCCAGAGAAAAGCTAAAGTTAAGCGATGTCCCAGCGGTGGCCATTGTATTGATTTGCGCGTCGGACAGGCACGTGTCACCGGTGTCGACTCCGCCGGGGCAGCGAATCAGCGTTGGATCGAACACGCACGCTGAAGGGTTGCTAATTATGCCGTCAGCCACGCCATCCAAAGCATCACATTTGTTCATGACCGCTGCGAGAAGTGCGTTGCCTTTAGCAGGGGGGACGTATCCTCCGGGCGCTAGGAGAGATTTCGAAATTCTCCCCATTTGCAGCCATAGTCCTGTAATTCCCGAGGCGGGAAATGTCGAGATGATACCGTCGTAGTCTTGTGGGAATCGCTGCGCCGCCATCAGCGCTTGTCGTCCGCCGCTCGATCCACCAATAAAATAACTGTGCACGAGGGCCGAGCCATAACGTTTCTTTGCGATGTACGCTGCAAAATCATGCGTCTTCTTAATGTGGTCGCCTCCGTAATTAGCGAGCGCCTCATCGTTTTCTGCGAATGAGCCATCGAAGAGGGTTCCCTCATGCCCACTGTCGCTCCCTAGAGTCACGTAACCTCTGCGCAACGGCGTTGTGACGCCTGCTGGCTCTGCGCCGGCTACGAAACCATCGAGCGGGGAGCCCTCAGTAGCGGGGATCGTGCCGTCAAAACCCCCGCCACCAAAGTGAACAGATTTACCATTGAAGTTAGTCGGAAGGTCAACCTCGGCATGAATATCGGGCGCGTTGAAATCCACCGGATGAATACTTCCGAGTACTTTGCAATACTCACCATTTGTATTACGAGGATCTGTATCGGCAACGAGCGTGGCGGATACGACAGTGGCACCGGTTGTCGGTAATCCGATAGAGGAGGCGGGAACCGTCATGCCAGCCAACGCACTACACATCGCAGCCGACGTCTGCGCCGCAGCGACGTTTGCCGGCGCGGAGTCATGGCCGCCGCAGCCGGATATGGCAATAGTTGATGCCGCTAACAAAGCACGCGCAATTGCCGAGCTTCGGCCGCTTGTTAACCGATTTCTCATTCTGGTCTCCGTATATTTATTGCCGCCATACTGACTTTCTGATTCCTAGCAGTCTTTGCTCTCCTGTGCTGCTATTCTCGTGAGGTGTTAATCCGGAACTGGCCACCATATGCCTGGAATTTCGGGCACGCTTCGCTTCTCCTACAGCAGCGATCAAGTGCGTGGCCGTCACGGGATAAAGTCCGGGTACTGCCTGCAACCGGGCGCGACACTCCTCTTCCTTTGCCAAAGGCGATTGCAGTGTCAGCCTGGTTGGAGCCTCAATCCATGTCCGTCGACATCAGTTTGAATGAGGTCTGTGGACAGGCGGCTCTTTCCTCGCTTCGACGGTCTTTGCTCCCCGGCTCAACCGATCGCGGTTGTGATAAAGCAGGCCCCTCGATCGCGTACCCGAACCGTACGACGTAGAGGAACGGCTGTCGGAGTAGCTTCAGGGTACGGGCGGCTCAGACGATCTCAATTGCCAAGGCCGTGGCCTCGCCTCCGCCGATGCACACGGTTGCCACGCCGCGCCTGGCACCGCGCTGGCGAAGTGCGGCCAGCAGCGTCACGACAAGACGGGCGCCGGTAGCGCCGATCGGGTGACCCAGCGCGCAGGCCCCGCCATGCACATTCACTCGCTCGTGCGGCAGCGACAGCTCGCGCATCGCCGCCATGACCACCACGGCGAAGGCCTCATTGATCTCCCACAGGTCGACATCGTCAACCTGCCACCCCACCTTGGTGAGCAGCTTCTGGATCGCACCCACGGGCGCAGTAGTGAACCAGGCGGGCTCCTGTGAGTGGGTGGCATGCGCATGGATAACGGCCAGCGTTGATAAGCCACGCTCGCGTGCGGTGGACTGGCGCATCAGCACCAACGCCGCTGCACCATCGGAGATCGAACTGGAGTTCGCTGCCGTGACGGTGCCGTCCTTGCCGAAGGCGGGCTTGAGGGTGGGGATCTTGTCCAGTTGCGCCTTCGCTGGCGCCGCGTCCTCGTCGAAGAATTTCTCGCCGTTGCGGCCCGGCACGGCCACCGGCGTGATTTCCCACCGGAACAGGCCGTCGCGCTGCGCCTGCTGCGCGCGCAGCGTGGAGGTGGCAGCATAGGCGTCTTGCTCCTCACGGCTGAAACCGAAATGGCGCGCACAGTCCTCGGCGAACGTGCCCATCAGGCGGCCATCGGAGGCGGAGCCGTAGTGGTCCTCCAGCCCGTCGAAGAACATGTGGTCCAGCACCAGGCCGTGCCCCAGGCGCTGGCCCGAACGGGCCTTGGGCAACAGGTACGGCGCGTTGCTCATGGATTCCATGCCGCCGGCCACCATCACGCGTTGACTCCCGGTCAACAGCAGATCGTGCGCCAGCATCGTGGCTTTCATGCCCGAGCCGCACACCTTATTGATCGTGGTGCAGCCCGCCGAATGCGGCAACCCGGCGCTCAGCGCCGCTTGACGTGCGGGCGCCTGGCCCAGGCCGGCGGGCAGCACGCAGCCCATCAGCATCTCGTCTACGGCCTCAGGCTGCAGCCCGGCCCGATGCACTGCGGCACGGATCGCGTTGGCACCCAGCTGCGGCGCTGTCAGCGAGGCGAAGTCGCCCTGGAAGCTACCCAGCGGCGTGCGTGCGGCACCGACGATAACGACGGGATCATTGGAAGTCGAAGAGGTAGGCATGCGAGTCTCCATCCGCCGCTTCATGGCGGCGTTGCAAGCGGGTGAACAAAGGTTTCGTCGCGGAGGAATTCAGTTGACCACATTCGGGTCCGGCGACTGAGGCCGACCGCAGCAAGCGGCAGCAGGCATCATGATGAGTGCGCCGGACACTGGGTCACTTGGCTGCCATGCGGATGCCGCCATCAAGGCGAATCACCTCGCCGTTGATGTAGGCGTTTTCGAGGATGTGCTGCACAAGGCTCGCGAACTCGTCAGGCCGTCCGAGGCGCGCGGGAAAGGGGACCATCTTCCCAAGCGCGTCCTGTACCTCCGTGGGCATGCCTTTGAGCATGGGCGTCTCCATGATCCCAGGCGCGATAGCGACGACGCGAATGCCATGGCGCGCCAATTCACGCGCGATAGGCAGCGTCATCGCGACCACCCCGCCTTTCGAGGCGGCGTAGCCCGCTTGCCCGATCTGGCCATCGAAGGCCGCGACTGACGCGGTGTTAATGATGACTCCGCGCTCGCCATCGGAGTCGGGCATGTTTTCGGCCATGCAGGCCGCGCCCAGCCGCACCATGTTGAAGGCGCCGATCAGGTTGATGTTAACAGTGCGCGCGAAACTCTCCAGCCGGTGCGGGCCTTCGCGGCCAAGCACTTTCTCGGCGGGCGCCACGCCGGCGCAATTGATCAGGCCATGCAGCGTGCCGAAGGTGTCGCGGAACGCGGCCAACGCATCCTCCGCGCTGGCCGCGTCGGATATATCAGCCTTGGCAAAGTGGACATTGGGGCCCAGTTCCGTCGCCAGCGTGGTACCGGCGTTCTGATTCAGGTCTACGAGCAGCACGCGAGCGCCGCCCGCTACCAGGCGGCGCGCCGTCGCCGCGCCAAGCCCTGAGCCGCCGCCCGTGACGACAAAACCTTTATCTTGAATCTGCATTTCTGTCTCCTGATTGATGGCCCCGACGCGCGACGCACGGGGGCGGCAATTGCGGCCAGCACGAAACCAGAACTTGTGGGTGAGCCCTGAAGCGTCTTGCGACATGACCGGCACGCTGCCGCGCAGCCTCCGCCGACAAGCTACGTTCTCGACTACCTACTGGCTGGTCATCGTAAGCGGCAGGCTGGGATACTTCCATGCCCATAGACTTCTTCACGCATGAGCCTTTCGGACATATCGAACGGGTCGTCCTTCCGCTCGATAGTGATCGTCAGCTGATAACTACCGGCGGCCGGCCGTCTCACGTTTCAATTGGGCCTCGCAGCGATTAACATCAGTGCACCTCTGTAGGCCGGACCTGACTATGAATGACACTCGAGACAAGGGCACAACTTCCATCGGCCTGGTGCGTGAAGCGATTCTTGTCGCTACGCAACGTAATCTGGATGTGGCGGCCGCGCTGCAGCACGCCGGTATCGCGGCAGAATTGTTGAATGCTCCGAGAGCACGCGTGCCCGCATTAGCTTTTTCGCGCCTGTGGACGGCTCTGGCCGACTTGATGGACGACGAATTTTTCGGTCTGGATAGCCACCCACTGCGCCGGGGCAGTTACGCTCTGATGTGCCACGCAGTTCTGCATGCTGCAGACCTGGGACACGCGCTGCGTCGCATGCTGAAGTTTCTGCGCGCGGTTCTCGACGACATCCATGGGGAGCTACGCTGTGAGGGCGAGCATGCACTGATCCTCCTGCATGATGATGGGCCGACGCGCCGCCTCTTTGCCTACGGGACGTGGTTCATCCTCGTGCACGGCTTAGCGTGTTGGCTGGCACGCAGACGGATTCCGTTGATCGAGATGAGATTTCGCGCTTCCGCGCCGATGGATGACAGCGACTACCGCATGCGCTTCTGCGAGGAGGTGACGTTCTCCGCAGACGAGACCCTGATCCGGTTCGATCGCAGTTTCCTCGACCTCAAACTGACGGAGACGGAAACGAGTCTGCGCGCATTCCTGGAGAATGCACCAGCGAACATCCTGGTGAAATACCGCAACGAATCCAGCACGACCGCCCTGATAAGGCGCCGCTTGCGAAACCAGATCCCCGACGACTGGCCTGACCTCGACACGCTATCGCAGTTACTGAATCAGTCCTCGGCCACGCTGCAGCGCCGCCTGCTGGCCGAGGGGACCAACTACCGGCAACTGAAGGACGAATTGCGCCGTGACATCGCTATCGACCTGTTTTCGACCAGTTCTCTCACGGTCGCGGAGGTCGCTGCACGGACTGGATTTCAGGAGACCAGCGCATTTCACAGGGCCTTCAGGAAGTGGACTGGGGCCAGCCCCGGAATGTACCGCCATGGCAGGGCGACCTCTTCAAGCTCAGGAGGAAGCGCGGCATGACCGAATGTCCCAACAGTTGCGGCTCATGCTGCAGATGATGCGATGAGTGCGAGCACCGCTTCATATTCGGCGCTTGCGTACTGGCTTGCCCGGATGCCCTTCCAAGTGTCAAGCAGCACGCCGGGCGCGGGCCGGCGGCGAAACCATGCCATCGTCAGCGCATCGGTCACGGAGCTCCGCCGTCATGTGCTTACCGCGGATGCGTACGCGAGAACCGAGGCACATCACGCCTGTTGTCGTGCGTCGCGAGCAATTGTCAGCCATGCCTTCGTCAGCGAGGCAATAGGCAATGAAATACATCGTGCTGTTCCACATGTGAATACCGGCCTGCGAGGGCTGGCCGGGGATAGGGTCGTGGCAGCCTGCAATGTTCTGTGCAGCTCCGACTGACCCAACTCCCCAACCATCGCCAACCGCCACAGGTATTGGGTTGGACCGGTCAGTGGCCGGCCAGCGTCACCGATGTCGTCAGCGCGTTCGTATCACGCGATGACGCGCCGGCGATCAATTGATACGCTCCGCCGTTCAGTTTCCAGGCGTGCTTCGTCACGTCCCAAGTCGACAGCAGTTTTGCGGGCACGGAGACGCTCACCTGTTGCGACTGTCCGGGCTGCAACGTAACTTTCTGCCAGCCCACGAGCCGTTTCGGCGGCTCGCCGAGCCCAACGGGCAGCGTTGCATAGACCTGGGCCGTTTCCGCGCCGGCGCGGGCGCCGGTGTTCTGGACCGTGAAGGTTACGGTCACGTCGCCGGCGCCATCGGTGCTCGCGCTGATGCCCGAGTAGCGGAACGTCGTGTAGGACAGGCCGAAGCCAAATGGGAAGAGCGGCTGGATCTGCTTTGCGTCATACCAGCGATAGCCCATCATCAGCCCCTCGCTATAGTTGACGGTCAGGTTGGTGGCCGAGATCGCCGGTTGGGGCAGATCGGCATCCTGCTGTGGGAAGGTGATCGGCAGCTTGCCCGACGGGTTCACTGTACCGAACAGCAGGTCGGCGATTGCCTGGCCGCCCTGCACCCCCGGGTACCATGACTCAAGCACCGCGTTCACGTTGCCAATCCACGGCATCAGCACCGGACTGCCGTTCTCCAGCACCACAACCACGCGCTTCGCTTTTGCCGCGACCGCAGTGATCAGCGCGTTCTGGTCATAGCTCTGGTTGTACGGATCCACCACGTTGTTGGGCAGGCTCAGGCTCTGTAGATCGAACCCTTCACCTTCCCACTGAGTGGCGAACACGATCGCGACGTCAGCCTGTGCAGCGGCGCTTGCCGCGGCGTTTGCGTCTGTGCCGTCAAGGTAGGTCACGCTTGCGTTCGCTGCCTGTGCCTTGATCGCCGCAAGCGGCGAAGACTTGTACCAGGTCGCACAGCCGCCGAAAATAAGGCTTGCAGGCTGCTGGCACCCAGACACCGCATTGCCGTTGATCGCGGGCGTCCCGCCCGAGCCAGCGCCCGATAGCACACCCGTATCCGCATGCCCACCGATCACGACAATCGACGACAGGCTCGCCCCACTCAGCGGCAGGACCGGCTGCTGCGCGCCGGACGGCGCGGCGTTCTTCAGCAGCACCGCCGACTGCTGCGCGACCTGCAGCGCGAAGGCGTTACCCGCCGCCTGATCGATCGTGCCGCCCGACGTGGGCGGGGAATCAAAGACTCCATACCGGATCATCGTGCGCAGCTTGCGCTGCACCATGTCGTTCAGGCGCGCCATCGGCACGCTGCCCGCCGTGACCGCGGCCTTTAGCGCTGAGCTGAAGTACGAGGTGAAAGTAATGCCAGGAAGACTGCCAGCCGCACTGCCGAGGTCGCCGGGTTCTTCCTCATCGAGCCCGGCCAGCGCAGCGGCCACCGTGCTGTGATTTGCGGCCCAGTCGGACTGCACGACTCCCTTGAAGTCCCACTCGTTCTTTAGCACCGTCGTGAGCAGATACGGGTTCTCGCATGCATAGATGCCGTTCACCTGGTTAAACGAACACATCACGTTACCCGGCTGCCCCTGCGTCACGCCGATCTCGAAAGCGAGCAACTCGGTTTCGCGCATCGTCCGCTCGTCGACCACCGAGTTGCTGGTGAAGCGGTTCGTCTCCTGATCGTTCATCGCGTAATGCTTGATGGTCGCAATGACTTTCTGCGACTGCGTGCCGGTTGTGCGTGCCGCGCTCATCGTGCCTGTCAGGACCGGATCTTCGCCCATGTATTCGAACGTCCGGCCATCACGCGGTTCGCGCGCCAGGTTGACCCCCCCGCCGAGGCCTTCGCCATAACCCAATACGCGCAACTCGGTCGCGATTCGTGCACCATAGGCGTTGGCGAGCTGCGGATCCCAGCTCGCCGCGAGCGCAACGGGCGCCGGCAACGCCGTCGCACCAACGTTCGCAATGTTCACCCCACCGGCCGAGTCCGCCATCGCGAGCCCAGGAATCCCGAGTCTGGGAACGCCCGGAATGTATCCAGCACCATCCACCCCTGGCGGAAAAGGTCCTCCGAGGCCGAAAACCGGAAAACCAGTGCCGTGCACCAATTGGACCTTTTCGTCGGTGGTCATCTGGGCGACGAGTGCGGCGGCCCGCTGATCGGCGACCGTGTCAGGATCAGTTGGCGCGTTGATGTCGTCGCCGCTGCCGCATGCAGCGATCATAAGGGCGACAGCGCACGCGACAGCCGTTGCGACGCAGGGGAAAAGCAGCCTCTTCTTCATTGTCGTCTCACTCCAGTTTATGTCTGATTCCGACTACGAAATATATGGCCTGCATCCGTCCGGTCCGTTTCTCAATCGACGCGACAGTTCACCCGCTGGCCGGCCGGATCATCCGGTCACGGCAGGATCGATTCAAACCGCCAGAATTTGCACGAAAAAGTACGACAACCCCTTGATAAGGATTGCAAGGTTAGGTGGCCCAGGGCGTCGCTCGCCGAGGTGCACCCGACGAGCGTGCAGCACTGCTTGTCGTCGCCCTGGCGCAGCAATAATGTGCATCCGCTTGCCAGTCTGTCCGACTAATGGCGATCGGCTTTTCAATCATTGTGTCATCGCGTTCGCTTGCTGATTCCGAGCCATTCGTCGCGCAGTCTGTTTTTCAGTATTTTTCCTACTCCAGATAGCGGCAGTGGCTCGGTGCGGATGTCATATCCGCGTGGCACCTTGTAGCCTGCAATGTGGGCTCTGCAGTGGGCGTCCAGTTCGGCGGGGGTTGCGACGGAGCCGGGTTTGATGACGATAACGGCATGCACTCGCTCACCCCAACGCTCATCCGGCACCCCGATCACTGCGCATTGGCTGACCGCCGGGTGCATGCTCAAGGTCTTCTCGACTTCGGCGCTATAGATGTTCTCGCCGCCGCTAATGATCATGTCCTTAATGCGATCTGCAACAAAGAGAAACCCTTCTTCGTCCATGTACCCCGCGTCACCCGACCGCAACCAACCATCCTTGATCGTGTCCGACGTTCTCTCTGGGTCCCGCCAGTAGCCCCGCATGACGGCAGGGCCGCGGATCTGGATCTCGCCTACAGTCCCGGTCTCGCAGAGGCAGCCCTGCTCATCGACGATCCGTATCTCGAAGCTTGACGTCGGTTGTCCGACTGACGTCAATTTCCCTGCTTTCGGACCGCTCGTTGAATGCCACTCCGGTAACAGGCATGTGCATGCGCCGCTGCACTCTGTCATGCCGTAGAACTGTTGAATTCGCACGTCGCGAAAAGCATTGAGTACCCGATCTAGCAACTCCTGCGAAATGGGTGCTGTGCCATAAGAGATGGTTCGGACCCGCCTGAGCAAGCTATCGTCACGCTCCGGTGCGTCAAGAAGCATTGAAAGCATGGTCGGCACGAGCTGAAGGTGCGTTATGCCGTCGGTGCGCAAGCGCGAAAAGACCTCGGCAGCACTGAAATGCGACAGGAAACTGTGGGCCCCTGCAGCCAGGGTTACGCCAAGACCAATGCCAAAGTCGGCAAGGTGGAATAGCGGCGTCGTATGAAGGTAGACCGTCTCACTGTCATGGTGCAGGTCGCGCTGCATGTTTGATGCCGCGAATGCCAAGTTCGAATGAGTCAGTTCTACGCCTTTGGGAAGGCCCGTTGTGCCACCGGTATAGAAGATGCACGCGAGTTCATCTAAGGCCACCTGGGCGTCGTCAATCGGTGAGGCGGCAAGCATGTCGCTGCGGCGATCTTCGTCCACGACGATAACGCTGCGGAGCGGTCCCACAGCCTCACGGGTGCGCTCAGCCGTCGCGCGAAAGCTATCGTCGGTAAGAAGAAAGCGAGCTTCGGAATGTTCGAGGATATAACGCAGTTCGTCGTAGGCGAGGCGGGTATTCAGCGGTACCAATACGCCGCCGCCCCACCACACCGCAAGCATCAATTCAAAGTAGAGCGGTGAATTCAACGCGAGCGTTGCTACGCGGTCGCCGGGCCGTAGTCCCGCAGCGTTAAGTGCGGAAGCGAGTGATGCGATTCTCCTGGGCATTTCGCGCCAGGTCGTTCTTTCGGTACCACTGATAATGGCCCATCCATCCGGCCGTACAGTTGCGGCACGGCGGATTGCGACAGTAAGCATGAGCGTGCCTCCGTTGTGTAGTGTGGTGGATGGGTTGGGCGAACCTCACGTCGACCATTCCGATCTCGAGTTTGCATTCGCAGATCGGACTCGCGCGCAAGGTGGTAGAAGCGATTGCGCGCACGATCAGGTTCGCCTCGTCCGCGGCTTAGCCGTGTTAAAGCTCGGCGCGCGCGAACCCGATGATGTAAAGAAATTAAAGCACGGCGATGTGAAAAAGTGAACGGCTATTCATGCAGTGTTTACCCTGCCGACGCCTGTCATGCAGACTAGTAAGCCGGCCATCGCCGGATCGCAACGTTCGGGTAAACTAGGGATGAAGCGAAATTTACTTCTGTGCGAAGATCGGCTTTAATCTCATCAACGCCGACCTTTTGAGGTTCAACCATGAGTCATCCACAGCGGAGCATCGGCACAGGTCAGCAGGCAGAGCGGGATAGCCTCACCGGTGAGGCATTGTCTGCCAGTGAGTTCAGAAGGGCGATGGGGCGGTTCGCCAGTGGCGTGACAGTGCTCAGCGTTTCGCATGCTGGCGGTGTGCGCTCAATGACTGTAAATGCCTTCATGTCCGTTTCCCTCGACCCGCCGCTCGTGGTGGTCTCCATTGCGCGTACCGCCGGTTTCCTGGCGTTCTTGAATTCTACGGATGCGGGCTTCGGCATCTCATTTCTTTCTTCAAAACAGCTTGCGGAGTGCACGCATTTTGGAGGTAAGCCCTCTGACACGTTAGACCCGAGATACGACTGGTATCGCAATGTGCCGGTGCTCCAGAATTCTCTGGTTCAATTTGCAGTAAAAGTTCATTCCACCTTGGACGCTGGAGACCACCGGCTGATCGTGGCTCAACTGCAGTGGATGAAAAGCGCTGAAGGCAAACCGCTGCTTTTTTACGGCGGCAAGCTCGGTATCCACCATTGGCAAGAACCCGTGGTCACTGAGATGATGCTCGACTTTGACAGTTGGGGCTGATGAATCTGCTTCTTAACTTGAGCCTACAACCCTACAGGAGTAAAAATGTACGTTTCGAACGCCAAGAGAAGACTTGGTAGGGCGGATTTGTCCTTTCAGGATCTCATCAAACAAGTAAAAGAACTGCGGCCACTGATTGAAGAGAGCGCGCCAAGCAATGAAGCTCGCGGAATGCTGGCACCTGCGGTGGTCGATGCCTTCGCCGAAATGGGTCTGTTCGGATACTTCGCGCCGAAGGAAGCGCATGGGTGGCAGTTGTCCCCAGTAGAGGCATTGGAGTTGATCGAAACGGTTGCCGAGATGGACGGCCCCACCGCCTGGGTTTTGTTTGCAACCGGGCTGTGTACATCTGCGGCCGGCGCTTTTCTGGGTGATTCTGCGGTGGAGGCGATGTTTGGTAGTGGACTGACCGTCGCGGCCGGGCAAGGGATCCCGAATGGGAAAGCAACCGCTGTCCCCGGGGGCTATCGGCTCACAGGTAAATGGAGTTACGGCAGCGGTATTAAGCATGCCCATTATGTGCACGCTGGTGCGATCGTCTATGAAGAAGGGCGTCCGCGAACGTTGCGCAATGGAACGACAGAGACGCTTATTCTGAACGTGCCAAGGGAAAATGTAAATTTTCACGATAACTGGGATGTTATAGGGCTCCGAGCGACCGGCAGCATTGACTACTCAATAGATGATGTCTTCGTCCCTGAAGATTTCTGCTACACGGCACGCGTGGTTGAACCCCTACGCGGCGGGTGGACGTACCGGACTGGAGCCATTGGCATCGGCACCGCCGGGCACACTGCATTTGCTCTCGGCCAGGCCAAGCGCATCCTTGATGAAACCGCCGCTTTAGCACGTGCAAAGGCTGCAATCCCGAATTCAATTGCTAGCTCGTCGAGTTTCCTCGAAGGATACGCATGGATGGAAGCGAGGGTCAAAGCGGCACGCGCGCTGGCGTTCGAGACCTGGGCGAGCGTCGAAAAGTCTCTTCGCGAGGGAGAGCCTTTCACAACCCGGCACGTCACGCTGATCAGGCTTGCATTGAATCATGCAACGTGGACGGCTGTGGAAGCATGCGACTTTGCCTTCAAGGCGGCGGGCGGTGTTTCGCTGAGAAATGGAATCATCCAGCGGATCTACAGGGACATGCACGCCGGTTCCCAACACATCACCTCGTCGCCCGTGATGCTCAGCGAGTGCGGCAAGGAATTGGCTGGATTGGCACCGGGCAAGCAATGGAGCTTCTTGGGACTTGTTGATGCCGTTGCTGAATGACATCCACCAAAATGTGGCTCGAAACTGCGGCCGCTGGAACGGAGCAACCGGTCCAGAGCGCTTAACGCGAGCCGCCATCGTTCGGTACAGTCGTGTTGCAGGTGGCTTTACCCCAAGGCCCGAATGACCGTGGCCTCGAGTGGGTGGCTTAGCCGTGAGTAGGCCATTTACATCGGATTTTTCAAACCGTCTCTTGGAGCGCAGCGCTGCGTAAAACGATGTCGAATTTGAGACCTGAGGCTGCGCCACCGCTCACACCTGAGTATCTCGCAGAGATCCGAGGAATTCCAAGGACACTGTCTCCGGAGAGCTTTCAAGCGTCGCTCAGGCTTTGCGCACCGCTCCACTCACACGACGTGGGAGCGCCGTACGGTCCGGTTGCTCTAGATTTGCGCTATGGACCCGATGACCGGCATTGTCTGGATCTTTATCGCGCAGTCGATGCAATAGGACCGAGCCAGCCGCTCGTTCTTTTCATCCACGGTGGTGGGTTTGTCGCTGGGAACCGCCGCATACCAGGAAGTTATCTTTATTCCAACGTTGCTGCGTGGGCCACTTCTCATGGCTTCGCGGCTGCATTAATGTCGTACCGTTTAGCCCCTTTAGCCCAGTGGCCAGCGGGTGCCGAAGATATCGAGCGAGCGATCGATTGGCTGGCCGACAATTCCGGGCGACTCGGCATTTCAACCGAACAGTTGGTCGTCGTCGGTCATTCAGCAGGCGCAACGCATCTCGCTTCTTGGCTGTCCGGCCATCATGGTCAAACCCCTGATTCGTCAGCCGTCCGTGGGGCCGTGCTCATTTCAGGTATCTTTGCCCCCTCGTTGCTTCCTTTTCAAGGCGCGCTCGCTTATTACGGCGACGATTTAACGCCAAGCCGCTATTCAACAGTCAATGGCATCGGTGCGACTGAAGCTCCTCTGTTGCTGGTCGCGGCCGAATTGGATCCGCCGGAATTCATTAGCCAATGGAACATGGTGGTCAGCGCCAGAGCAGTGACACCAGGCGCTAAGACGGCGACGTTTCTTGTTCCAAACCAAAATCATTTCACGTCCGTCCAGCACCTCGGTGTCCAGTTGGATGACTTGGGCGCTGAGATGGCGAAGTTCGTGCAAAGTTGTGTAAAGCGGCTCGATTGAATTTCCCTACGCAGCACCCTCGTAAAAATGCCGGCTGACGAGACTGGTCGCCTGCAAGCGTCGGAGTCGATATCGCGGACACGGCGCAGCTATGACTGAATAGGTTTGCCTTGGCCTGCGACCGCTGGCCACCGGCCAAGGTTGCCGTTCCGCGACAAAGTGTTCTCTGCGCAATCCCCGGGATCGACTGGATGCCGCTGCGCCGGACAGAGAGCTCCGGAAAGTTCTGCAGGGTGTGGACGTCCGCAAGGAGTCCGCCGAGTGCGCTCGCCAGGCGCGCGGTCGTCCTGCTCGGGTTCAAATAATTGAACGCAGATTCACAATCAAAATTCTCGGTCTGGCGCCATGCGAGGAGTCCTCGATCGCCTGTCTGGCGAGTTCGATTTCGCCCAGGGCGGGTGGCTGCGCGCCCTAGCCTGGGCACGCTTGACGGCACCGCGCTTTGAAGGGAAAACCCTACGTGAAGCACCATTTACTTTCATTGGTGAATCATGGTTTACTTCTATCCAACGGACCTGCCAGCCTCATGGCCGTTAAGCGCAGAGCAATGCTCACGAGAGGCCCCGCTCAAGGGACATCACGTCATCGGATTGGCGTCAAAGGGATCACTTTTATGCGCCATGCCGCTGTCCGAATTGGGTTTGTCCGCACCGGGACCTACAACGGCAACGAACAAAGGGAACGAAGAAGTGATCGATTACGAGCTAGACAAGGATGGCATCGCATACATCATCTGGAACAACCCGGACGGTCCTGTGAACGTCAAGACCCCGGCGGCCATCGATGCGTTCGCACGCGCCGTCGACCGCGCGATCAACGATGACGCAGTGAAAGGGGCATTGATCCGGTCGGCAAAGCGCGACTACGTCGCGGGCGGCGACCTGACGGCGCTTTACGCAATCCAGACGCCGGAAGAAGCTCGGGCTATGGTGGCTCCGGTTGGCGCATGCCTACGCGCGATCGAGCGCACGTCCAAGCCGTTCGTCGCAGTCATCACGGGCTCGGCGCTTGGAGGAGGGCTCGAAGTTGCGCTCGCCTGCCACCGAAGAGTGGCAAGCGACGACGCGCGGGTGCAGCTTGGCTGTCCGGAAGTCAAACTTGGGCTGATCCCGGGTGCGGGTGGCACGCAACGGTTGCCGCGACTCATAGGAATCGCGCCCGCGACAAAGATGTTGCTTGAAGGGAAGCCCGTAGGCGTGCAGGAGGCACTCGGCTGCGGCCTCGTGGATGAGATCGTTCCCGCGGACCAGGCATTGGATGCCGCACGCAGGTGGGTGCTTGATCACCCATCAGCACAGCAAGCGTGGGATCGCGAAGGGTTCCAGTACCCGGGATTCCAGCCGCACTCGGCCGAAGGCCAAGCATTCTTCGCCAAAGCGTGCGCGGAGCGACAGCGCAAATCGCCTCCGGAAGATGTCGCGCCCCACGCCGTCCTGGAGGTGCTGCGGGAGGGATTGGCTGTCGACATCGATGCAGGGCTCGCGATCGAAGCCCGCCGTTTCGGGACGGTGGCGATTTCTCCCTCCGCAAAGAATCGCATTCGTACACAGTTCATCGCAACGGGCGCAGTCAGGAAAGCAGGCCGGTCCGGAGCCGGTGTGGCGACGTTCACTCCAACGCGCATCGGGGTCGTGGGTGCCGGGACAATGGGAGGCGGTATCGCTCTGGTGTGTGCCAGGTCCGGCATAGAGACCGTGCTCATCGACCGCACAGACGAAGAGGCGCGCAAGGGACTGGATCGCATCACCAAGACGCTGGACGCTGCAGTGGCGCGACAACTGATGGGGCAGGAGGAACGCGACGAGGCCCTCTCCCGCATCGAAGCCACGACGGACTTCGGGCGCCTCGAGGGATGCCAGGCCGTCGTCGAAGCAGTAGCGGAGATCGCGGAAGTGAAGAACGCGGTGTTCGGGAAGATTTTCGACGCGGCGGGTGCGGACGTCCTCGTGGCGAGCAACACCTCGACCCTATCGATCACGAAGATGGCCGAGACGGTTCAGACACCTCGAAACTTCATCGGCTTGCACTTCTTCGCCCCGGTGGACCGGATGGCACTCGTGGAAGTCGTGATGGGCAGTCAGACGAGCGCTGAGTCGCTCGCTCGCTCACAGTCCCTGCTGAAGTTGCTCGGTAAGACGCCTGTCGTGGTCAACGATGGGCCAGGCTTCTATACATCACGCGTGGTCGCGGCCTACTCGCGCGAAGCGCTGCAGATGCTGGGCGAAGGTATCTCGCCAGAGTTGATCGACAAAGCGGCGGCGATGGCCGGGTTCCCCATCGGACCTTTGGCCATGGGCGACCTCACTTCCTACGATCTGCTGAAGGACATCTTGACCAGCCTTGCGAAGGCCGGACGGGGCACGGCCGTGCAGTCGCAGCCGGCGCTCGATGTGATCGATCGGTTGCTGCGGGCTGGACGAGTTGGACGCAAGGGTGCCGGGGGCGTCTACAGCTATGGACCCACGGGCAAGACCGTGTGGGACGAACTCCCGTCGGTTTTCCCCCCGCAGCAGCAACAACCGAACGCGAGTGTGGTGATGGAGCGATTGCTGAACATGCAGTCTATCGAAACCTCGCACGTGGTCGCCGAAGGCATCGCGAGCGATCCACTCGCACTGGATCTGGGTGCGGTGCTTGGGTGGAGCTATCCCGCATTCCGAGGTGGCGTGCTGGCGCATATCGACCAGGTGGGGCTCCGCCAGTTCGTGAAACGCAGCGATGAGATGGCGACGGAGTTCGGCCCCCGCTACGTCGTTCCACCACTCCTGCGCGAGATGGCCGCATCGGGCGCTTCATTTCACTCTTCGCACTAGTCGGTTTTATCGGAAACAGGAGAAACAACTTGCCAGTCGTACAACTCAAAGCGGCCCGCGACTCCAGTACGAGCCAAGTCTATGTGCCGCCCCGCAGCCTCGTTGCCGACGGTTCCCTGCGGGAGCCGGACCTGATCGAAGTTCCCGCGCAGGGGCTGTTGTATAGCGCCACCACCTTCAATGGCCAGGCCTATGGGATCGTGGATCTCGACTGCGGCGCTCGTATCCAGGCCCTTCTTGCGGAAGGCACCGATCGTATCGGGGATCGCGTGATCGCGAAAACCGGTGACACCAACAATGAGACGAGATTCTCCCATGAATGACGTTTTTATCGCAGGCGTGGGCATGGTCCCGTTCGGCAATCACGGACCGGGCGTTGGCGTGAAGCTGGGGTGCGATGCTGCTCTCGCGGCATTGCAAGACGCCCATTTGACCTACGCCGATATTGACGCCGTGGTTGTCGGTACCGCGCATCCCCTGTCGCCGCGAGGAATCTTTGTCGCTAAAGAACTCGGGCTAACGGGCGTGCCAGTCCAGCACGTCACCAACGCATCCGCCACCGGGCTGTCGGCGATGCACTGCGCTCGGCAGGCAATTCTCTCGGGCGATGCACGACGCGTGCTCGTCGTGGGCATGGACTCGCCGCAAAAGGCAGTACCGGTAGAGGACATCATCGTGGCTGAAGGGAACTTGCCACCGGTCGTTTCGTTCGCACTCTGGGCCAAACGTCGCATGCATGAAGCGGGCACCACGCGCGAGCACCTTGCCGCCATCACGGCAAAGAATTGGAACTATGCGCGGGAGAACCCTTTCGCTGGCCGCCGCGCTCCCGAGCCGGTCACGATCGAGCGGGTGCTAGGCAGCCGCATGATTGCTGATCCGTTCACGTCGATGATGTGCACGCCTTGGGGAGAAGGTGCGGCCGCGGCCGTGCTGTGCAGCGACGACGGTTGGCCGGTGGGCGCGACGCAACCCCGGATACGTCTGGCCGGCAGCGCATTCGGAAGCGACGCGTACTCCCCTGAATTAATCCTCGAGGGCGCGATTGTGGGTCCGCCGGAACTTTCGCAGCGAACCGCGGCTCAGGCGTTGACCCAGGCATCAGTGAAACGCGCCGATGTGGACGTCGTGCAGGTGCACGATGCATTCGCCGTGGAGGAACTGATGTATTACGAACTCCTCGGGTTCTCCAAACCGGGCCAGACGGAAGCGTTAGTCGGCGAAGGGGCATTCGGACCCGCTTCGCGGGAGCGCTTTGGCCTGCCGGAGTTTTCAACCGACGGAGGACTGCTTGCGCGGGGTCATCCGGGTGGACCGACGGGCCTCGCACAGATTTGGGAAACAGTGCGGCGCCTGCGCGGCAAGGACCGTGTAGGCATGTGCCATCTGCTTGGAGCCGGCTCCGTCTGCGTGGTTCAGGTGCTGGTGCGCGATTAAGGATGCAAGTGCGATGAGTAGTGCTGCGTCTAATTTCGCATATTCAGTTGGTTAGCGGATTACGGCATTTCCGGGAGTGATGGGTCGGGCCGCAAAGCGCGCTGGTTTGTCACGGTGCCTTCCAAGGACTACGCGAAGGATTCAATTCCCTGTCCTACAAACTGCATCGCGGCTACGGCAATAGGATCCCGATCAAGGGAAATGAAGGAAGAGACGATGGCTAGCACAGGAAAATCTCTGCGGTTGATGGTCGAAAATTGGCTCGGACCGAATCGAGGGATGGCGGTTCGAGTCATCGAGTTCGGGCACTCCCGCTCACATCGGGGGGGCTATGTACGCGTCGAGGCACTTCGGCCGACGGGCTCGGTTTCAATGTTTTTCTTTCGCCACCGTGACGGAACATGGAACGTATTCCCGCCTAATCTCGAACGGCCTGCGATGGGTGTTTGCATGCATGCAGCGTGATTATCCTCCTGAAGTGCAATCCAAAGGATGTGCAAGCGAAGTCGGAGAAATTCGGCGTCAGCTATTGCTCGTGCCCCTGAGAGGTTTCGATAACTGTACGTCATTATCCAATAATGGAGACAGACGGTGCCAAGCATAGATGGAAGACCTGCCGGTGGCGCAGTAAGCGCGATAGCAGTCCCGCTCTCCACGAGTCGAGTCGGTCGTTTTCAGGCCATCGTCGTTCTGATATGTGTCCTCATCAATGCGGTCGACGGATACGACATATTGGTGATGTCCTTCGCCGCTCCAGCGATCGCGAAGGCGTGGTCATTGTCCAGCAGTCAGCTTGGGATGGCGTTCAGCGCGGGCTTGTTCGGTATCTTGATCGGCACCGTCGTGCTCTCGCCGTGGTCGGACCGGTTCGGGCGCCGTCCACTGGTCATCGGCTCGTTGATGCTGGTTACCGTCGGGATGGTCCTTTCCGCGCTCGCGCCGACGCTGAGAATCTTTTTGATGACGCGTGCGCTCACTGGAATCGGCGTGGGAGGGTTGCTTTCGAGCACCGCCGTGCTAGTGGCGGAATACGCGCCGGATCGGCGCAGGAGCAGCGCAATTAGCCTTCTTGGTGTCGGTTACTCGATCGGCGCGATGGCCGGCGGCCTCGTTGCGCGGTGGTTGTTGGAAACCTTCGGCTGGCGATCCAGTTTTCTCGCAGGAGCCTGCTTGTCAGCTTTCATGCTTGCACTGGCTGCCGCATTTCTGCCGGAATCGGTGGATTTCCTGCTGGCCAGAAGACCGAAAAGAGCGCTGCGGCTGCTTAACCGCATTCTGCGCCGCATGAAGTGCCATGAAATATCGGCGCTTCCTCCACGCGTCGCAACAGTGATGAAAAGTAGATCAGGCGTCGGGCGATTGCTTGATCGGAAGTACCGCACCAGGACTCTCCTTATCTGGAGCGCGTTTTTTCTGCATCTGATGGGTCTTTACTTTCTTCTCAGCTGGACACCGAAGCTTTTGGCCGTGTCGACCTCGACGCAATCCGTGGCAGTTCACGCAGGCGTTGCGTTGAACATTGGAGGAATTATGGGAAGCCTGGCATTCAGTGTCCTCTCTCCATTTTTCGATCTGAGGAAGCTAACAGTATTTCTGTTTGGGATAACCGCTATCGCAACGGTCTTATTCGGAAAGGGTATGACAAATCCTGCGCTGGTTCTGCCTCTTGCCGTTGCGGTGGGAATGCTTTCGTTTGGGGCGCTGGCAGGCATCTACTCGCTAGCACCGACTGCCTATGAGACTGAAAGTAGGGGGACAGGAGTGGGATGGGCGCTTGGCATGGGACGCGTCGGTGCCATGATCTCGCCGTTTGCCGCTGGAGTGCTGCTCGACACCGGCAGCGGCGGTCACGCGCTCTACACTGTTTTTGCCGTGCCCTTCGCGCTCGCCGCGGTGGCGGTTTTTATGCTCGGTAGATCCGGTCTTCAAATAGCAATGAAACAAGAAATCAGTCCCGGTTAAAGGCCTTCATTCGATTTCGGTGTCTTCGAGCATTGGCGGTCCCGAGATCGCGAGCGGCCGGTGCTCGAGGCGGTGGAACCGTGGGCCGCCTTCGCGGCAAAGGGTTGCATGGGCATGTGCCAGTCGCTCGGTCTCGGCTTCGGTTGCGCGACCTAGGTGCCTGTGCGCAAGTAGGCGATACGCCCTGCAATAGGTGAATGGCCGTTAAAGCGCTGTTGCGCGGCAGACGGTCGACCTCGTCATGTCATGAAAGCAAGATAGACATCGGGTAAATGCCAGGTAAATCGCGATTTACTTTTAGACATGGCCGTGGCTTACTTTAACCAGTCGCACATGGCCGGATCAAGGCGGCACCGACCGCCGGCGAAGCTTGCCGTCAACAAGGAGACAGACATGCATTTTCAAAACAAGGGTTGCTTAGGGGCTTTGACTGCCGCGTTGGTAGCGGCACTGCTCAGTTCGCATGCCATGGCAGAGAAACGCTATGACAGAGGTGCGAGCGACACCGAAATCAAGATCGGGCAGACATGGGCGCTCAGCGGTCCAGTCGCATCGGAGGCCTACGAAACGAAAGTGCAGGCCGCGTATTTCGAGCGCCTGAACGAGAAAGGCGGTATCAATGGCCGGAAAATCCGATTCATCACGTTGGACGATGGCTACAGCCCGCCGCGAACCATGGAGCAGACGAGAAAGCTGGTAGAGGAGGATGGCGTTTTGTTCATTGCCCTGCCTTTTGGGTCGCCGACCAATGCGGCAACTCAACGTTACCTCAACGCTGCCAAGGTGCCTCAGATCCTCGTGACGAGCGGAGGGTCTCGATTCGTTGACGCAAAGACGTGGCCCTGGACGACCGCCGCATTGCCCGCTTATCAACGGGAGGGCGCCATCTATGGGCGCTACGTTGCCCAGATGGCGGCAGACCCGGCTTCCTCCTTGCACGCTCCGAAGGTTGGAATCCTCTATCAAAACGATGATTTCGGCCGGGATTTCGTCAAAGGCGTGAAAGCGGGCATGGGCGCCAAAGCCGCCTCGCTGATCGTAAAAGAAGTGAGCTACGAGCCCACTGATCCAACGCTCGACTCGCAATTGATTTCGCTGAAGGCATCTGGCGCCAACGTCTTTATGAACTTCACCACGGGACGTGCAACGAGCCTGTCCATCCGCAGAGCATATGAAATCGGCTGGAGGCCGCTGCAGATCCTCGACTCGCCCTGGGCATCGATCGAAGCGGTGCTGAAACCCGTTGGCCTCGAAAAGTCCACAGGCATCATCACTGCGAGTTACTTCAAGGAGCCGAGCGATCCTGCCTACTCCAACGAACCCAGCATGGTGCAGTTCGTTGAGTTCATGAAGAAGTATGTGCCGGACGTAAATCCCCGGTCCAGGAATGCGGCCATCGCCTATTTTGATGCCTCGCTTCTGGCCAGAATCATCAAGCAATCCGGCGACGACCTCACTCGTGCCAACATCATCAAGCAGGCTACCAGTTTGAGCAAAGTAGCCAGTCCCTTCTTGCTGCCTGGGATCACCGTGAACGCCAGCGATTCGGATCGCGATCCCATCAAGCAATTCCAGATTGTTCGCTTTGATGGGACCAAATGGGTGCCGCAAGGCGCGCTTCTTTCGAATTGAAATACCGCGGCGTATGGATTCTGATGAATGATCACGACCACAGCACAGTCGAACGCGACGGAGCGATCCGCCAACGAGCGCCAAGCGTTCTTGGAGGGGCGGTGATGGACGCTGAAAACACGGGGGTGATTGGCTCTTGTCTACCTCTTCTGCGCATCAGGGATGTCAGCGTCCGATTCGGAGGCGTCGTCGCCCTCGACAAGGTCTCCTTCGACGTCGAAGCCGGACAAATTTGCGGGCTCATCGGGCCGAACGGAGCAGGCAAGAGCACGTTATTCAACTGCTTGTCGAGACTGTACGACTGCAACGAGGGAAGCGTCGAAGTCGGCGGCATATCCACACTTTCGAAGCCCAAGCACGAGATCGCGCACATGGGTATAGGTCGCACGTTCCAGAACCTTGCGCTCTTTAAGACCATGTCTGTGCGTGAGAACGTGCTTCTCGGCGTGCATGGCCGGGTGCAACCGCGTTTCTTAGCAAGCGCTTGGCGATTTCGTTCTGAACGCGTTGTCGAAGCGGACCATCAGCGGCGCGCGCAGGAGGTTATCGATAGCCTGGGGCTGGCGGCCGTCGCGGAACGCACGGTGTCGGAGCTGCCCTTTGGCACACAGAAGAGAGTGGAGATGGCGAGGGCCCTCATATCGCGTCCTCGCTTACTTCTGCTTGATGAGCCCGCGTGCGGTCTCAATCACGAGGAAGTCGAGGCGCTGGGGCGGCTCCTGCAAGATGTACGGCAGCGGTTCAAGCTCGCGGTGCTGCTTGTGGAACACCACATGGGCTTGGTGATGTCAATTTCCGACAAGGTGGTCGCGTTGAATTTCGGCCGCAAGATTGCCGAAGGCACGCCGGAAGCGGTACGCGGTGATGGTCGAGTTATCGAGGCCTACCTGGGCAAGTCAGCGGAGCATTCCTATGTTGCTTGACGTGAATCAGCTCGCGGCCAGGTACGGCTCAACAAGCGTGCTCCATGGTGTTGATCTTCAGGTGGATAACGGCGAGATCTGCGCTCTGCTCGGTGCCAATGGAGCGGGCAAAACAACCACCTTGCGTGCCTTGTGCCAGTTGATGGTGAAGACCGAAGGTACGGTGACTTTTGGCGGGCAAAGAATTGATGGCTTTACAACCGAGCGAATCGCAAGGGCAGGAGTGGCTCATGTTCCAGATGGACGAGGAACTTTCCTTGGATTGACCACCGAAGAAAACCTGTTACTTGGAGCAAGTTCCCGAGGCGGGGCGCGGGCCATCGCTTCCGATATCGAGAGAATGTACGGCTACTTTCCGCGCCTTCGCGAGCGCCGTAAGCAGCAGGCCGGCACGCTCTCCGGCGGCGAGCAGCAAATGCTGGCGATTGGGCGGGCGCTAATGGGGCGTCCAAAACTGCTGATGCTAGATGAACCCTCGTTCGGCCTGGCCCCCCTCGTCGTTCAGGACATCTTCAACATCATGCGGCGGATCAACAGGGAGGAGGGCATGGCGATCTTGTTGATCGAACAGAACGCCAACATCGCGCTGGATCTAGCGCACCGCGCTTACCTGATTGAACAAGGCCGCATCGTCATGAGCGGCAAAGCGGACGACCTGCGTAAGAACGAGCGCATTCGTCAAGCCTATCTAGGGGACTGAGAATGGAAGCATTTGGCCAACAGCTTCTTGCTGGGGTAGGCACAGGCAGCATCTATGCGATCGTGGCTCTCGCTCTCGCAGTGATCTATCAGGCGACCCATCACGTGAACTTCGCTCAGGGGGAAATGGCGATGTTCTCGACGTATCTCGCATGGGTATTGCTCCAAGCTGGCGTTCCGTACTGGGCCGCGTTCTTCGTGACTGTCGCAGCTTCCTTCGTCATGGGGGCGGTGTTGGAGTTGGCCGTGATTCGACCTCTTCGTGACGCCCCGGATCTGTCCATGGTGGTGGTATTCATCGGCCTGCTGGTGACCTTCCACGGCATGGCCGGCTGGCTCTTCGGCTATGACAGCCACGACTTCCCCAGTCCGTTTGCCAATCTGCCGTGGGGATTTCCGCAGCTGTTGTCGGCTCATCAGGCCGGCTCGATTGCCTTGACATTCTTCTTAGTCGCCTTGTTATTCGTGTTTTTTTACAGAACGAGCCTCGGATTGAAAATGCGTGCGGTTGCGCAAAATCGCGTTTCCTCTCAGTTGGTCGGCATTTCTGTCGGCAAGATGCTGATGCTAGGGTGGGGCCTCGCCGGAGCGATCGGCGCTGTATCGGGCTTATTGGTCGCGCCGATGGTTTTCCTGGACCCGTCCATGATGATGGGGGCGGTTCTCTATGCATTCGCCGGCGCCTTGTTGGGCGGGATCGGCAATCCCGCTGGCGCCGTTGTCGGAGGATTCCTGGTCGGAATTGCTGAAAACCTGTTGGGGACCTATGTCGTTGGCACCGATCTAAAGCTATCGATAGCCCTGTTGCTAATTGTGGTCGTTCTGATTTTTGCGCCGGACGGCCTGTTTGGCCGCCGTGTCGTCACGAGGGTTTAATCATGAGCAATTTCCTCGATCGTGCATATACCGCACAGCGCGCCGTTGGCGTTCCGTTCCGGCTTTGCTGGGCGGGATTGTTCGTGGTCGCAGCGGGCGTGCTCTTTGTCGGAAACGGGTATCAGCTTTTTCAAGCGACGATGTTGCTGGCGTATGCGGTCTCTCTACTCGGCCTAAACCTGCTTACCGGCTACAACGGGCAAATCTCCCTCGGACATGGCGCATTCTTTGGCATTGGTGCTTACACAGTTGCGATTCTCATGGATCGATTGGGTCTGCCCTACTGGCTAGTGGTACCGCTGGCCGGAATCGTCTCGCTGGTCATTGGTTACGCATTTGCCTGGCCAGCACTCAAGCTCGATGGAATCTACCTGGCGTTAGCCACTTTTGGCCTTGGCGTTGCTACTCCACAGCTTTTGAAGTGCCGCCTACTCGAACAATGGACAGGCGGTGTTCAAGGCATTGCAGTGATCAAGCCAGAGGTGCCACTGGGGTTGCCTTTGTCGCAGGATCAGTGGCTGTTTCTGTATGCGGTTTTAATCTGCGCGATCGTGTTCTGGATGGCCAACAACCTTCTTCGGGGGGCTGCCGGTCGCTCCATGCGTGCGATCCGTGACCATGCACTGGCGGCCGAGGCAACAGGTCTTAACATAGCGAGCCTCAAAACGAAGACCTTTGCCTTGTCCGCTGCTTATACGGGCGTGGGTGGCGCCCTTTCAGCACTGGCCGTGCAGTTCGTGGCGCCCGATTCGTTCTCCATGTTTCTGTCAATCACTCTCCTGGTCGGGATTGTCGTGGGAGGTGTCGGAACGCTGTGGGGCGCCGCTTTCGGCGCGGTCTTCATTATGGTGATACCTGCTTTTTCGGAGAGCGTTTCCAAGTCAGCCCCTTGGGTCGTGTATGGGGTGCTTCTGATTGTTTCAGTCTATGTTCTTCCTGGTGGCATCGCGGCCTTGGGCAATCGCTATCGTCTGATGAGGTCGCACCACTAATGTCCGTGCGCCGAGCCCAAAGAAGACAAAGAGAAAGTGACATGAAGAAGATAAATGCAGCCGGTTTGGCAGCGTCGGCAATCCGCGTCGGATTCGTTCGATCCAATACGTCGCGATGCGGATTGATTCGTTGTGACTGTGAGGGCGGTGCGCGATGATGTCGACGGATAGCACACCACAGAGCGGTCTGCCCGGCGCTCTCTTTGACCTGGCCGGCAGGAAAGTTGTCGTGACCGGTGCTGCATCCGGCTTGGGCCGTATTTTTGCCGAAGCGCTTTCCCAATCTGGCGCAGCGGTGGCTTGGGTCGATCGCGAGGCGGAGGCGCTCGCGGCCTGCGATGCCGTAGGCGTCTGCGATTGCCGCGTTGTCGCTGATCTTGGCGACGAAGCGGGCGTTTCACAGATGGCAGAAAAAGTCCTTGCCTGGTGTGGCGGAAAGCTAGACGTGCTGATCAACAACGCTGGCATCGCAACTCGGCCCGGGCGTTTGCTGGACGTCCAGGCGAAGGACTGGGATCGTGTCTTCGCGATCAACTTGCGCGGCGCCTTCCTGGTTACGCAGGCACTGCTGCCGGCATTGATTCAGAGCGGGCGCGGTTCAGTGGTGAACATCAGTTCTTATCTCGGCACCGTCGGTGTCTACCCAGGCTTCCCAGTCACCGCGATTCCCTATGCGGCATCTAAAGCCGGACTGATTGGCTTCACGCGGCAGCTCGCAATCGAGTATGCGGCCGAGCAAGTGCGGGCGAACGCGATCGCGCCGGGCTGGCATAGTGGCACGCGCCTTGGACGTGAGCGCGACACGACGGGTGGCGCCGCGGCCGTCGCGCAGATGGACGCCTTTGTCGAGAGGGAGGTGCCGCTCGGCTATAGAGGTAGGCCGGCTGATCTGGTGGGCCTTGTCATCTACCTTGCGAGCGATGCCTCGAGCTATGTCACGGGTCAAGTGTTTGCTCATGATGGCGGCATAACCGCCCGCTAACTCAGTGAGGTGAGCCTAACCCGTTCGGCGGCGGTGTCCCGGTCGCCCTCACAGGCCCTGGTCGACAGGGCCTGCAGGTCGCGCGTCAAGCAAACTGCCGATGTTCTGATCCTTCCGCCAACGCGCTTCCGCCCGCCGCCGCGTCGAATGCCTGGCGCGCGGCCTCGACCTCGGAAAACCTGGTGAGCGTCCACTCATGCAGTGCCCGCAATGGCGGCTGCAACGTGCGCCCAAGAGGCGTGATCTGATACTGCACCGCCACCGGAGACAGCGAAACGACTGTCCTCGAGACCAGGCCGTTGCGCTCGAGCCGGCGAAGACTCTGGGTGAGCGCCTTCTGCGTGACGCCTTGGAGGCGCCGCCGGATGGCGTTGAAACGCTGCGGCCCGTCGTCCAGCACGGCCAGCACCATCATCGACCACTTGTCCGCGATCTGGTCGAAGAGTGCGCGGCTGGGACAGTCAGATGAAAAGCATTTCAGTTCGGGAACGGGCATGGTGGTTTCCTTCGATACACCTGGGCGACTTCAGGTGCCTAATTGACGGCAGGTATCAAACATATACCATGATGCCTTTGTTTGCAACGGAGCCTGTTCAATGTCTCACCCCGATACCAGCACCCTGTTTCGTCCCTTCTCAATCCGCTCGCTCAACCTGAAGAACCGGATCGTCATGGCCCCGATGACGCGGCTCTTTGCCCCCGAGGGCGTGCCTGGCGACGCGAACGTCGCCTATTACCGGCGCCGCGCGGAAGGGCGCGTGGGGCTTATTCTGTCCGAAGGGACGGTCATTGACCGTCCTGCATCACGCAACGACGGCGGCATTCCGTTGTTTCATGGCGAGGCCGCGCTAGCCGGTTGGAAAGATGTGATCGATGCCGTCCACGACGCGGGCGGACGTATGGCGCCCCAGATCTGGCACACCGGTTCCACCCGTTACCTCAACAACTGGGAGCCCGATGCGCCGGTCGAGAGCCCATCCGGGCTAGTCGCGCCCGGCGATCCTCGCGGCGTGGCTATGACCGAAGAGGACATCGCGGATACGGTTGCCGCCTTCGCCAACGCGGCAAGAGACGCCAAAGCGCTCGGCTTCGACGCGGCAGAGATCCATGGCGCCCATGGCTATCTGATCGACCAGTTTTTTTGGCCGGGGACCAACCAGCGGACCGATCGCTATGGCGGCCCGACGGTCAGGGAGCGGTCCCGCTTCGCAAGTGAGATTGTCGCTGCCGTGCGCGACGCCGTCGGTCCGGATTTCCCGATCATCATGCGGTTCAGTCAGTGGAAGCAGCAGGATTTGAGCGTGCGCGTCGCCGAGACCCCGGCGATCATGGAGGACTGGCTACTGCCGCTGGTTGAAGCCGGGGTCGATGTCCTGCACTGCTCGCAGCGACGCTTCTGGGAACCCGAGTTTCCTGAGATCGATGGGGAAAACGGGCTAAATTTTGCCGGCTGGGCCAAGAAGGTGACGGGTGCCGCGACGATCAGCGTCGGATCGGTCGGGCTTGAAAAGGATTTCGCCACCTCTTTTGCCGGCGAGGGATCGACCCCTGCGAGCCTGGACCGTCTCGTCGAGCGAATGGAACGCGACGAGTTCGATCTGATCGCCGTTGGCAGGGCCATTCTCAACGACCCAAGCTGGGTCAAAAAGGTTGAACACGGCCAATACGGCGCGCTGAAAGGGTTCGACGCGGCAGCGCTCGCCGAATTGGTCTGACGGTGAGTTCGAGGACGGGAACATTCTTCGAACCCGTCCTCGTCGTTATTCGGACTTCATACTTTCCTATGGATGAAGGAAATGCCCAACCTTTTGGACTACACGGATAAAGTTGTGCTGATCACCGGCGGCGCTACCGGGATCGGACAAGCGACCGCGAAAGCGTTCGCCGGCCAAGGCGCGAAGGTCGTGATCGGAGACGTCAACGAGGGCGCGACGGAAACCGTTGCGCAGATCAAGCGGGCTGGCGGCGAGGCCTTGTTCGTGCGGACCGACGTAAGCGATCCTGCTTCGGTCGAAGCCCTCGTCAAGGCCACGGTCGATACCTACGGCCGCCTCGACTGCGCGTTCAACAACGCCGGCATCCTGCCGACAGCCACCCCCCTCGCCGAAATGTCGGTCGCGGACTTCGACAAGGTCATCTCGATCGACTTGCGCGGCGTGTTTCTCTGCCTGAAGTATCAGATCTCGCACATGCTGACGGCGGGGGGCGGCTCGATCGTCAACACGGCCTCAGTGGCCGGGCTGATCGCAGGCCGGAACACGTCTTCCTACGTCGCCGCCAAGCATGGCGTGATCGGTCTTACAAAGGCAGCCGCGCTCGACTATGCCACTCAGGGCATCCGCGTGAATGCCATCGCTCCTGGCCTGGTCGCCACTGCCATGACCAAGGGTTGGTTGGAAGACGCTGATTTCAGTCGAAGATTGTTGCAGACCATCCCGCTCGCCCGCCCAGCGGAGCCTGAGGAAATGTCTGGCATGGTGCTTTTCCTCAGCTCGTCCCAAGCGTCGTTCATCACGGGGCAGACCTTCACCGTCGATGGCGGGCAAGTCCCCCGCTGATCGCGGTGCCGCCCGTTATCCAGAATCATGGAGCGAGACAACGTGCTTGGAGAGCGGGGAGGCCAGTTGACTTGGGAGCACTGTTCGATCGGCTAGACGTGAATGGGAGTGTGCCCGGTGCGGCCCCGGGCGCTCCTCATCGTCGGCGGCGCAGGTGGCGTCGGCTCAATCGCCGTCCAACTTGCACGCGTCCTGACCGATATCACCGTCATCGCCACCGCCTCGCGGCCCGAGACGATCGAGTGGGTTCGGTCGCTCGGCGCACATCTTGTCGTCGATCATTCGGCATCACCGGCCAGGGGTCGAGGCGCTGTCGCTCAATGCGCCACCGGCTCTCGTGTTCTGCACGACGAACACCTATGCGCACCTCGCCGACATCGTGGAATGGATCGCGCCGCAGCGCCGCTTTGCGTTGTTCGACGCCCCAGCGGTGCTGGACGTCAATCCCCTCATGCCCAAAAGCGTCTCGACGCATCGGAGTTCGTGTTCATGCGGTCGCTGTTCGGAACGGCCGATATCGGCGCGCAGGGGCAGCTTCTCGCTTTCTCCGGCGTCAATCGATCCAGGTCACCACTTCGTCGAGCGGAGCACGTCCCGTCCTGAAATTGTTCGCTGCGTGAGCGGTGTCTTCGTACCCGAAAGAGATGCCTGCCACCACATTTCGATCGTCGGAAATACCCAGATGGGAACGTATGAACTGTGGATACGAGGCCAAGGCTGCTTGCGGCGCAGAGGCTACTCCAAGATCCTGTGCCGCAAGGATGAAGTTCGCCAGGTAGGCGCCGGCGTCGACGGCACCGTACGTGCCGAGACAACGGTGGGTCGTGATGATCGCCACGTGTGGAGCGCCAAAAAAACGGAAGTTCTCCAGCGTTTGACGCGCCGAACCTTCGCGATCGCCCTTTTTGACGCCCACGCTTTCATAGAGCCGCCAGCCGCATTCCCGACGGCGATCTTTCAAGACACCTTCATAGGACTGCGGAAATTCAAAGTCGGGCGCAATCGGTTCGTTTTTCTGAGCGAAGCGGGTGTACGCCTCTCGGAATGTATCGGCGGCGTCACCCGAAACGATGGTCACCTGCCAGGGCTGCACGTTGCCCCACGAAGGTGTTCGTTGCGCGGCCTCCAGAATGGACTCGATGGTGCTGCGCGCGACGGGAATCGGCAGAAAGGCTCTGCAGGTGTGTCGACGAGAAATCAAATCGTTTAGTGTGTTCGGCGGGCGGGTCATGACGCTGAAGAATGGTTGTTTAAAGTAAATCAGAATTTACACGCAAATCTTGGCCGGTGCAACGAAGAAACGGCATCAATGTGATAGGGTTTTCCACGGTAATTCACGATTTACTTTTAAGGATGGATGGTGAGACAATTCGCTGTGGAAGCGGACAAGCTTGCGGCAAACCACCTTTTCGGCTTCGGATGTGCGGCGGGGCTTCGGCCATGAAACCCGGGTTCGCCTGTTCGACTGAATCTTCAGTTTTTACGACCATGGAGCGCCATTTATGATGTCGACGGCAGCGCTGCGCAGAGCGGCGAGCATTTGTCCAAAAGGGCTGGCCATTTCCAGTGGTGACGAACGGCGCACCTGGCCCGAGCTGTTGGGACGAGTCTCAGCGCTGGCTGGCGCCCTGCAATCTGCGGGGCTCGAGCGTGGTGACCGGGTAGCCACGCTGGCGAGGAATTCGCCTCGCTATTTTGAACTCCTGATGGCGATCTGGTGGGCGGGTGGAGTGATTGTTCCCCTCAACACGCGTTTGGCCTTCGAGGAGCTTCGTCACATCGTGGAGCACTCCGATTCCGTGCTGCTGTTCAGTGACGAGTCGTTCGAGGAGTTCGGAGCGCGGATGGCTGAGGTTCTGCCGTCTCTAAAGGAATTCATCCGCTTCGACGACGCGCGGTATGCGGCGATGATCGAGCACCCGCGTGTTGAGGATGCTTGCGGTGACCTCAATTCGCTAGCCGGGATCTGCTACACAGGGGGGACGACCGGACTGCCCAAGGGAGTGGAGTTGACGCACCTGAACTTCAGTTTCGCCGCGATGAGCCTGCATCGCGAACTCGAGTACAACCAGGACACGGTCTATCTCCATTCGACGCCGATGTTCCATTTGGGAGACCTTGCAAATGGGTTGGCTGTGACGCTTGGCGGCGGCACGCACAGCTTCATAGCGCAATTCAAGCCGGAGGTTTTCTATCGGCGCCTGCGCGACGATGGTGTCACGCACGTTCAGCTCGTCCCAACGATGGTTGCGATGGTCCTGGACGGGCCCGAGCGCGATGACGAGCTTCTATCGCGAATTCGCTCGATCCAGTACGGTGCTGCTCCGATATCGCAGGCGTTGCTTGCTCGAATGCTGCAGGCCTTTCCCAATGCGCGGATCAACCAGTTCTATGGAATGACCGAGGCATGCGGAGGCATTTGTAGCTTGCCCCCCGACCGGCATGTCTTGAGCGGCCCCAAGGCGGGAAAGCTGAAATCGGCAGGGCAGGCGTTGCCCGGCTTTGAGATCCGTATTGGGAGCGATCAATCTCGCCCATGCAAACGGGGTGAAGCGGCGGAGATCCTGCTGCGCGGCCCGGCTATCATGCGCGGTTATTGGAAGGCGCCCGAGAAGACCGCCCAGACGCTCGTTGACGGTTGGCTCTATTCCGGTGATGCGGGCTATCTAGACGAGGACGGTTTTCTGTACATCGTCGATCGGATAAAGGACATGATCATCAGTGGTGGCGAGAACATCTATTGCGCCGAAGTCGAGAACGCGTTGGCTTCGCACCCTTCGGTAGACGCCTGCGCAGTCTTGGGTCTGCCCGATGAGCGCTGGGGAGATCGGGTGCATGCCGCGGTTGTTCCGAAACCTGGCGCGAGTTTGAGCATCTCAGAACTGGACGCACATTGCCGGGCGCAGATTGCCGGCTACAAGGTTCCACGCAGCTACGACATCCGCAGCGAGCCGTTACCACTCTCAAGTATCGGCAAAGTTCAAAAGAACCAACTGCGGGAAGCATGGCTTGCCGCTGAAAAGAGCAGAGCCGGTTAGCCGAAAACCGCATCGGACGGAATCTCTCCCACCGAAGTTACTTGTCCTCAGACCTTAGTTGGCTGCGACGTATGACGCATTGCTGATCGACTCCTTCATCTTGAAATAGTAGGACCACCGGGAGTTGAATCCGCCTGCGCCATGACGTCCGCGGCCTTCGCGGCGGCAAAGCCATCGATGTCGCGCGCATGGCGCGCTGCTTGATCGCCTCTCGCTTTGGTCTGCACGCATGGCCGCGACTCTCCCGCGGTGAAGGGGCGGCAGGGTCGGCTAACCAAGCGCCTGTTCAACGAAGCTACCATCACTTCAAATAAGGGTTTCCGATAAATGAATCTAGATTTACTTTGTGTGCGCCATGCATTGTAATACGTTTCATGGGCCACGCTGGACCCATCACTGTGCACGGAAATCGGAGGATTTCAGGGCAGGTGTTTAGGCACCGCGTGGGGAGGGCTGCTCGAAGATATCACCGCGCGCGCGGGCTGCATCGAACGCCCGATGCTCCTGCGGTGCGATCGCAGCGCGCTACTGCTTTGTCAACCTGAATCGGAAGACCCCGGAATGAATGCATCAAATCAACAAAAGTCGCTTGATGTCGTCATCGTCGGGGCCGGCTTCGCCGGCCTCTACCAGTTGCACCGCGCCCGCAAGGCGGGCCTGACTGCCCGCGTGATCGAGGCCGGCGAGGACGTCGGCGGCACCTGGTACTGGAACCGCTACCCCGGCGCGCGGTGCGACGTAGAAAGCCTCGACTACTCATTTTCCTTCGACAAGGAGCTCGAACAGGAATGGACCTGGAGCGAGCGCTACGCGACACAGCCGGAAATTTTGCGTTACATCCGCCACGTCGCCGAGCGATTCGACCTGCGGCGGGACATCCAGTTTCGCACGCGTGTGACGCGGGCAGTATTTGACGAACGGGCAAAGCGATGGACCCTGGAGACAGACGCGGGCGAGTCATTCGACGCGCAGTTCTGTGTTATGGCCACTGGATGCCTTTCGATCGCGCAAGCCCCGAATTTCAAGGGCCTGCACAGCTTCGCCGGCACCTGGTATCACAGCGCCGATTGGCCGAAACAGGGCGTGGATTTCGCTGGCAAGCGGGTAGGGGTGATAGGCACCGGTTCTAGCGGTGTGCAGATGATTCCGTTGATCGCGGAGCAGGCCGACCATTTGACAGTCTTCCAGCGCACCGCCAACTTCAGCGTGCCGGCGCAGAACGAGCCGCTCGACGATGAGGCCGTCCGCCATGCCAAGGCCCACTACCGTGAGCGGCGGGCCCGCGCGAGAGATGCCAACAACGGCCTGTATCTGGAGGCAGTCGACAAATCGGCCCTCGAGGTTTCAGAAGAGGAGCGGCTGCGCGAGTTCGAGTTCCGCTGGCGCGGTGCCGGTGGTGGATTCCGGATGCTCCGCGCATTCAATGACCTGCTGGTCAATGAAAAAGCCAACGAGTATGTCTCCGACTTCGTACGCTCCAAGATCCGTGCGATCGTGCGCGATCCGAAGGTGGCCGAGCTGCTTTGCCCCAAGAAGGAACTGCGCTTCGGCACGAAGCGCCTTTGTGTGGACTCCGGCTACTACGAAACATTCAACCGCCCCAACGTGACGCTGGTCGACGTGAAGGCTGCGCCGATCGAGGAAGTGACCCCGCGTGGGCTGCGCACGAGCGCCCAAGTGTATGAGCTGGACATCCTCGTGTTCGCGACCGGTTTCGACGCCATGACGGGTGCGCTGCGTGCCATCGACATCCGCGGAGTCGGAGGCGTGACGCTGGGGGAAAGGTGGCAGCACGGTCCACGCACCTACCTGGGCGTATCGTGCGCGGGCTTTCCGAACATGTTCATCATCGCGGGGCCCGGCAGCCCATCGGTGCTCAGCAACGTCGTGCACTCCATCGAAGAGCACGTCGATTGGGTCACTCGGCTCATTCAGCACGCGCGTGAGACCAAAAGGGCCAACGTCGCTTGCGACCTCGAGGCGGAGAACGAGTGGGTTCACCATGTCAACGAGGTGGCCGATCGCACCCTCTACCCACGCGGCAATTCGTGGTACGTCGGCGCCAATATCCCCGGCAAGCCTCGAATCTTCATGCCCTACGTGGGCGGGGTACCGGCTTACCGCAAGATTCTGAACGAGGTGGCCGATGCCGGATACCGCGGGTTCGTGCTCTCCTGAAAAACGGATAAAAGGAAGTCCTGAATGAAAACGCTTGTCTTGGGCGGTACTGGCTTCATAGGGATGCATGTCGCGCGCGAGCTTGCCGCGAGGGGCGAAGAGATTGTGATTGCAGGTGCCAGAGCTGAACGCTCGCCTGCGGAACTCGGGGAGTTTTTCGGAGAAGCCCCGCAGCAGGAACGAATTGATTTGACGGTCAGCTATGACGTCTTCGATGCGATTGCCCGTATCAAGCCCGATAAGGTATTCGACGCGTCGGGGTATGCCCCAAAATCGATGTCGCCGGCGCGTGAAGTCCATTTACGAACGGCTTGTGCGCTCAATGTGATCGAAGCCTGTCGAATCATGAATGTCGGACAACTTACGATCACCAGTTCCAGCGACATCTACTGGGGCCTGGACTCAAAATACTATCCGTATAGCGAGGCAGGCCCGATCGCCATCACTGAGCAGAAGGACCATCACTACATTCAGGCCGGCCCCAAGAAGTTGCTCGAGGCGATCGCCGCCATCTTTCAGCGCCAGACGGAACTCGACATCCGAATCGTGAGAATCGACGGCACATACGGGCCGCTCTACAACAAGATGATCAATGTCGTCGCGCGGATGGTTCATGCCGCCGTGCGCGGCGTCGCCATGGATCTGACCTCAGACAAAGGGCGCTTGCCATGCGCGGACATGGCTTGGGACTTCAACTATGTCAAGGACCACGCATACGGCATGGCGCTGGTCCACCAGGCGATTGCCCCGGAGCACAAGGTCTACAACGTGGGCAGTGGCAAAACCACGCGGCTGGATGAATTCGCTGACGCAGTCAACGCGCTGTTCCCAGGCGCGATACCGCCGTTGCCGCTGCACCCTCATGGGCCTTCGAGCGACCAACGCTATTTGGACATAACGCGCGTGCGTGCGCTCGGCTATGAACCACGATGGTCGGTTGCGACCGGGGTTGCTGATTACGTGCAATGGCTGCAATCCCACGACGTCTGATTTTGGTGCTCGAGGGCAGCGCAAGGCAATGAGGCCAGTGGGCCGCTGGCCCACGCGGTGGGGGTCATGGGCGTTGCGGCCGCCGGGAAGTCGGCCCCGCGCATGACGACCTCGCGCGCGCGGGCGGCCGAATTTCTGGACGCCGCCACTTTCGATGGCCTGCGCATCCGGCTTTCCCGACCTAACGACTCCAAGCACCCCACCTGCAAAAGTGAACAATAAATTCTGCGGTGCTCATCCCCCCGTTGCCCCGCCAGTGGTGGCTGGACGCTCTCGGCATGGCCGAAAGGGTCTGTAGGATTTCGATGCCGGAAAAAGTGAATCTGAATTACAATTACGCCTCCCGGGGACCTCAGCGGAAATTCCGGTCCATGCGGCTCAGGCGGTGTTTTGACACCCACTCGGGGGTTGAATCTGGAGGGGGCGGGCGCCTAGGCGTGAACTGGATTCCTTGAGACTGAGTGATGTCGAAAAGCCGTTGAGCAGCGGGAAGCCGCAATTGATGAATGTTCCGGCCAAGTGCCGGCCAGACTAATGGACGATTGTTCTCGTTATGGACGAACTCATCGAGCCGGCGACCCGGCGCACACCGAAAGGCAATACGACGCGAGAAGCGATCAAGCTTGCGGCGAAACGCGCGTTGGCAGCAGATGGGTTTTCGAATGCGAAAATTGCCGACATCATGGCGAGTGCCAACCGCTCGCCGGGTGCATTCTACAAATACTATCCAAGCAAGGAAGCACTGCTACACGAGCTGCTTGACGAATTTCGCACGCGCCTCAAGGCGGAAGTAAACCGCCCCTTGAGCACGCGTGGGGACCCGCTCGAACACCTGAAAGAGCGGTTAGGAGCGTTCTGGAAGATCTATCGCGATGATTGGCCTGTGGCAACTGCAGCATTTCAGATGTCGATGGCGGATCGTGAGTTCGCTCGTGCATGGCATGGTGTGAGGCAACAGGGCATACGAGGCATGTCAAGCGTGATCAAGCTCCTCCAAAAGGAAGGCTATTGCCCCGGGCTCGATAGCGAACTGATTGCTTCGGCACTGTGTTCGATGCTCGAATACACCGGCTACAACTGGACTGCGCGCGCCGGTGACTTTCCAGATCGGCTGATCGATGACGGGGCCGCTATTGAGGTACTGACTCGACTGGTCCTGAACGGTGTGAGAGGAGGCCCCGCTGAGACAACAGCCGCGTCTCCCGCAGACAAGGAACCCGGCCGCGATCCGGTACGGCGTCGTGCAAAATCGGAGCGCAGCTGAGCCGGCGAATCTTGTGCAGTGGTTGAGGCCTCGAGAAGCATGGGGGCCAGGGGCGACGCGCGAAGTCGCGTTCAGCGCATGGATGTTTCGGGGTCCGGCTGCGCCACCCAGTTGGTGATCCTTTGTGCCGTCGGCTCGAGAACTCGCGCACCAAATGTCCGGGCGTGCGCCCAGTCTTCGCGAACTCCACATCTCCGCGTGGAGATCCGTCGCATGAGGCTTTCGATGCTTGCCCGTGCCGACATTTCCCTCATCCAAGAGCAGAGTCCGTCTTTCGTGGCTCAACTCAACCTCGACTGACCCCTATCGTTGCGCTTCGTGTATTGGGACGGGCTGCGGTGTCTAACGGTTCACCCCCGATTCTTCGCGTCTGCGCAGCACAAACTCGCAGTCGTTACTGGAAGCACAGTTCGGGTAAACCAAAAGTGAATTGCAATTTACTTATGGCCACTGATAGGCTCTAATAGCTACCAAAGGGCCGAACTTCCAAACGGCCACTGTGATGACACAGTAGGGTCTCGCTCTTGACCCTTAGCGGCTTGCCGAAGGATGCATGACGTTCTTGCCAAGGAGGGCTAGGAAGTGCGCCGCAAGGGGGGCGGTAACGCCCACGCCAAACAATTGAGGCAATGACGAATTGCGCGGAAGCCGGCACGCGCGAACCGCACTGAACGATAGATGTCGCGCCGGATGGCCATAGACCGCAGGGGGCGTCATCGGCTCGTTCAGAACGAGGCGGAATGTGAATGCGTCGGCATAAAGACAGTGGTTAGTAATACTAAATAAATTGAACGGAGACAGACACGTGAAATCTAAATTGGCTAATCTTCTTGTTGCGTCGTACCTGCTGAGCTTCGCCGGACTGGCGAGTGCCCAGAGCAGCGTGACCCTCTACGGCTTGATCTCGACGGCTATCGCCTATGCGAATAATCAGAAAGGTGGCTCTTCATGGTTCGTGGCGAACGGCCCGATGCAGCCGCCACGCTTCGGACTGAAGGGAACCGAGGACCTCGGCGGTGGGCTGCATGCCATCTTCACGCTGGAGAGCGGCTTCAGCATCACCAATGGATCGCTTTCGCAGGGCGGGCGCATGTTCGGCCGGCAGGCGTTCGTCGGCTTGTCGTCCGATCGTATCGGCACGATCACCGTCGGGCGGCAATACGACCTCGGCGCCGCAACGCTCTGTGCCTATGAGTCGGCGTGCCAGTTCGCCGCCTACGGCACGCATATCGGCGACAACGACAACGTGTTCAACACGTTTCGCGTCAACAACGCTGTCCAGTTCAAGAGCCTCGATTATCGCGGGTTGCAAGTCGCCGCGCTTTACGGCTTTTCGAACAAAGCCGACGGGTTCTCCGACAACAGCAGCTACAGCGCTGGCGTGACATACCGCAACGGCGGTCTGTCGCTTGGCGCGGCCTATAACCAGGTCACAATGCCGAACGATCCGAATAACACCGGCGGGGCTGTTTCGGGCGACTACGGCTTTAGTTCGCCATTCATCACTAATCCTGCGACCGGCGCAGGCGTCGCCAAACAGTGGATGTTCGGCGCAGGCGGGGCCTATAAGTTCGGCGCGGCAAGCGCGTCCGTGCTCTATACGAAGTCGCGCTTCGACTACCTCGATACGTCCAGGGTCGACCTGAACAACTTCGAGGTCTCGCTGGTGGATTATGTGCTACCCGATTTGCTCGCTGGCGCAGCCTACATCTACACATCAGGCAGCTATCACCCGCAACTTGTCGACCCGAAATGGCACCAGGTCAATGTCGGACTCGACTATTTCCTGAGCAAGCGGACCGACCTCTTTCTCGTCGGCATCTACCAGCACGCGGCCGGTGATGCAAAGTTCGCACAGATCTATTCGCTGTCGCCTTCCAGCACGAGAACGCAAGTGTACGGACTGGCGGGAATGCGGACGAAATTCTGAGACGAGGGCCCCCGGCTTGCACCGTGGCGATTGCGCGAGACAGATCGTAGCTCTTCGAGCAGCGCCTTCGCCTCTCGCAAGTCGGTGGAATCGAAGCCTTCCGCGAAAGCGCCACAGAATCTGGCCAGCCGCTGGCGTGCCGCCTCACTCTTGCCTTGTGCTTGCCACAGGCGCGCGAGGCTCAACGTAGCGCGCAGCTCGAGCGACTTCGCGCCCCAACCGATACGCTTCGTTCCGCCATCCCGGGTGTGGATGAGCGTCTGAAAGCCTTCTGCGCGGTTCGCGGAGGCGCGGCAGCCGGACAGGCTCAGGCACGTGGTCCTGACGGCAGCGCCTGGGCATTAACCCGGGAGGGCTTCCAAACTGGTCGATCGCTTGACCGCAGCCGTATGACACTCCGGCCCTCCGATCCTGCGGAGTTACTAAGCCGAAACAAAGTAACCGGACATGGGTCAAGCCGCGTAGCGGACTGACGGATGTTGAAACATGGATCGGACCAGGGCTGGAATCTTCTGCAACGAGCGCAGAACCGATCGAACACGCTGCTTGAGATGCCCGGGACCTTTGATGGCAAGCTTGCCGATCTTGTGATGTTTGAGATAACCCCATACCAACTCGTCCGGGTTCAGGTCTGGCGAGTAAGCAGGAAGGAAGAACAGACAAAGGCGCCCATTCGATTCCGCGGCAAGCTGCCGGATCGCTTTGCAACGATGTACCGGATGACCATCGGCAATCAGGAAGACAGGCGCATCGGCGGTGAGCATCAGTCGTTTGACGAAGTCGACGTACACGGAGATCTTGAAGCTGCCTTCGAAACACATGAATCGAAGTTGGCCACGCGGGCTGATCGCTGAGATCAGGTTCACCTTGAAGCGCGCGCCAGTGACTTCGACTACCGGTGTTTGACCGACCGGTGCCCAGGTCGTGCCGCTGTGACAGTCCGATCGCACCGTCGATTCGTCGACGAAGAAGATCTGTGCCCCGCAGCGTTCGTCCTGCGGTGACGGCTCGTGCACCACGTGCATGCGGTCGCGCTCGCCACGCAGCCACGCGCGCAGGCTGATCACCAGCCTCATTGCATCAAGCCGGTCAGTCTTGGCACGCCGCTTGTGGCGCTCGACCGGAATGCTCGCTGGATCGACCACATGACACTCGATACCGCCTGCCCGTAGCGCCCGATAGATCCAGAACGCGTCCTGGCCGGCTTCATAACTCACGACAAGGTGCACGCCCGCGGGCAGCGACCACTTCAGCTTCTGTTGTTCGATCACTTCCAGCACGGCCTGTAGGCGCGCGGGGGCTTGCGTTTGCGCTACGGTGTACACTGCCGGCTGCTCCCGCTGCCCGTCGTGCAACGCTACCTTCCGCTTCGCCGCGGCGAGTTCGAGTGACACCGCCAGCGCCGGTTCCTCAGTACGCGTGCATCCCTGATCTGTACGCATGATGCTCTCACGTGAGCAAATCTCGGTACGCCGATTTTAGGCGTTAGCCAGTCGACGACTTGGACGCTTCATAGGATCTGTTTTCAGCGCGGTTGTTCACGCGCGCGCAGGCCTTGACGAAAACGTGCTTCACATTCGCTAGCCCAGGGAACTCTGCTTTCGCGGCCGGGTAGCTTCGCAACTGGTCAGTGACGATTTTCTTCGGCGCTGCAGGACAGGCCGCCAACACCCGTTTGAAGAAGCGTTTGGCCGCGGCCTTGTCGCGGCGCTTCTGAAGCAGGACGTCGAGTTCAATGCCGTGCTCATCGACTGCACGCCACAGCAGCCAGGGCTCGCCGCGCAGCGTCACGAACATTTCGTCGAGATGCCATGTGCTGCCCGGCTTGCGGCGGGCAGTCCTGACCTGATGCGCAAAACTGGCGCCGAACTTGTCCGTCGACCGCCGGATCGATTCATGGCTGACAACCACGCCGCGCTCGAACAGTAGCTCCTCGATGTCGCGAAGGCTGAGTTGAAAGCGGAAATACCACCGAAACTGATGACTGATGCCGGGAACCGGTGACCGTGGTAGAGCGATTTCGTCTTCTTCATCACGTCATCTTAGCTGACCAGCGCGCTAACGTGACAACGCCCATTGTACCGGCGTCTTCCGCAGCAACCTGACAGAGCCCCCATCGCCACTTCGATCGACTGCTTTCGGACCAGTCGTGACACCTGCCGTCGTGCGGTCTAACCCTCGGCAAGTTGACAATTGCGGCTCGAATCAGCCTTTCTAAGCCGGGTGACGCGACAGGCCGCCTTCGACTGACCGTCACCGCCGGTCTCGCGGAAATTTTTTTATCGCGCTCAGCGCCGGATTTACGCATCGCTTACCTACGCCATGGCGCGGGTAAGCGCCCGCCGTTTTGCAAGGGTCTCGTAAAAAGCGCGTACGCCGAATCGCCAGGGCGCGATTTCGGTTGACGACTGCACGGTGTTGACAAGTGCGCCGAGCTCCGGTGTTGCAATCGTAACCTTGTCCCCGAGGTGATGCGTGAAGCCGCTGCCCGGAGCATGCCGGTCTTCAATTGGAGAGAACATCGTGCCGAGGAACAGCATGAAGCCGTCTGGATACTGGTGATGCGGCCCGGCAGTCTGGGCGACAAGTTCCTCTGGGTCACGGCTGATCTCGCGCATGTGGCTCACGCCTTCGAGAATAAATCCGTCGTCCGCGCCTTCTATCCTGAGCGACACGCTGGCCGCCCGCACCGAGTCCATGGTGAAGCGTTCATCGAACAACCGAATAAAAGGACCGATCGCGCATGAGCCGTTGTTGTCTTTCGCTTTGCCGAGCAGCAACGCACTGCGGCCTTCGATGTCGCGGAGGTTGACGTCGTTCCCGAGGGTTGCGCCGACGATCGTTCCGCGGCTGTTTACCGCCAGCACAATTTCTGGCTCGGGATTGTTCCAGCGGGAGGCCGGGTGCAGCCCAACGTCCGCGCCGTAGCCGACCGCCGACATCGGTTGAGACTTGGTGAACACCTCTGCGTCCGGCCCAATGCCGACCTCCATATATTGCGACCATGCGCCGCGCCGTTCCAGTTCCCGCTTCAGACAGTCGGCAGCTGCCGTGCCGGGGCGAATCCTGGAGAGGTCAGTGCCGATCAGTTGCGCGATCGTCGCCCGGACCGTGTCGGCTTGAGTCGCGTCGCCGTTAGCCTGTTCTTCAATGACCCGTTCGAGCAGGCTCACGGCAAAGGTCACGCCGCATGCCTTGATGGCCTGAAGATCGCACGGCGCCAGCAATGCGCGGCCAATGTTCTCGACGGGACCGAGCGCCTCGCCCTCGACGTGATGCGCAAACTCGACGAGGTCCACGCGCTCGAACAGATCGGAGGTCGTCGGCGCCGACGCCGTGATGTCGAAGGCCTGACCGGCACGAACAACGACGACCGACGGCCCGTCTATCGGCGCGTTTCGCCAGATGCGTCCGACCAGCAGGGCATCGGGTAGGTCAGTAGGTACAAAATGCGGAAGATCGTTCGATATCATGGACGGCCTGGCTAGCGAGAGTTGGGAACCGCGAGGGAGATACGCTTCAAGCGAGCGATACGCGTTGCGGGTCGGCCGGCCGAAGCCTGCCTGGCAGCATCACGCGACTCAGTGCTTCCGCGAAGAAGAAATCGCCGAACATCGTCGCGCCATCGACGCCTTCATTGTGCGGCTTCGAATAGCAGGAATTCCTCAAAAGTCCCCGCTGCGCAGCTTCGTAGGCAAACTCGTTACGACATAGAGCTTCGAGCATCGCGAGTCCGTGTTCGCGCCAGCGAACCGCATCAGCAGGGTCGGGATGCAGACGGCCCATCTCGATCAGCGCTGACGCCATCACCGCTGCTGCGGCAGTGTCCTTGATTTCCGCGTCCGCGCCAGTGGCGTCGAAATCCCACGGTGGCACAGGACGTCCATCGAGCCGGCGCAGATAGTACGCCGCTAGCCGCCCGGCAAGGTCTAGCCAGTTGCGCTTGCCGGTTTCACGCGCCGTGTTCACGTAGCCATAGACGGCCCACGCCTGGCCCCGGCTCCACGCCGATTCGTCGAATGCGCCTTGAAACGTGTAGCCGCGCTGGCGCGCACCGGTTGTCACGTCGTACTCCACCGCGTGATAAGTCGAATCGTCGGGGCGGATAAACGCCTTGGCGGTCATGACAGAGTGCGCTTCGGCGGCGAGGCGATAACTGCCGTCCCCGGAATGGTTCGCCGCCCAGTAAAGCAACGATAGATTAGCCATCGTGTCGATAGCCGAGGCGCTGCGTCCGCGCGGATCGTCAAGCGGGCCCCAGGAAGCGAGATAGGCGCCGCTGCGCGTGGTGACAAGACGCGCGCGCAGTTTGTCCGCGGCTTCCATCGCAATTTGCGCGTACCACGAGTCGCGGGTGATTTCGTAGCCGGGGACGGCGCTGCTGTCGAAGATAAAGCCGATGTCGTGCGTGTTAGGATCCTGCGCGCGCTGTGCGACGAGACGCATGCGCTCGCGGGCCCACGAGAGGTATTTGTCGTTGCCGGTGTGCAAATACGACGTCAGCAAAAGTCCGACCCAGAACCCGCAAAACCAATTGCCGTGGCTCCACGCCGAACCGCGGTAGCCCGCGGACAGCGACGCCGGAAGCAGGACCCACTTTCCGTTGGGCGCTGTGATCTGGGGGAATTCGACGCCGAGCGTCGGCTCGTCGTCTGCAACTTTGGTCGCAATGCGATCGAGGATATCGGTGAAGAGGGCGGACCGGTCAGAGGACAGTCCCTGGTCTTGGCACGAAGCATTCACGGCTTTGTCTCCTGATGACTTTCGCGTTTCCCGAGTGACGGGGGCACGCAAATTCTAGGAGTGCGGCGGTTCCAGCGGTTAGGACGAAGCGCGGCTTATATTGGACTTTCCTACGTCGCACCCGAACGTCTATCGTCCCACTGCTTCAAATGCTCAGTTTCTCCAGGCTGCGGCGGAAGTCGATTGGCGAGCGGCCCGTGTGCTTGCGGAAACATCGGCTGAAGTAGGCCGGGTCGTCGAAGGCAAGCTGTGTTGCGATCTCCGCCACATTGACCTCCGAATGCAGCAACAGACGCTTCGCTTCCAGCATCACGCGTTCGCGAATCAGCTTGGCCGCCGTGCTGCCGAGCGCCTGGCGCGTTGCATCGTTCAGCGCGCGTTCTGTGACGTTCAGCAGGCGTGCGTAGCGAGCGACGTCGTGGACCGTGGTGAAATGTTTTTCCAGCAGGCTTTTGAAGCGTCGCGACAACAGCACGCTACGCGACGAATTGACGTCGGTCACGGCGTCGCCGCCCAGGCGCACGGACTTGATTAGCAGAACGCGAAGATATGACCAGATGACGTCCTCGTAGCCTGCCTCTTCACCCTGATATTCCGCATCGATTCCATCCAGCACACGATGAAGGTCCTGAGCTTGTGCGTCGCTCATATAAACCGTGTTCGGAATTCGCTCGAAATCGTAGACCGGAATTTCCGTCTGCGAATGGCGGTTCTGCACCTTGAAGGCGAAAAATTCGGACGAGAAACTGATCGCGTGGCCGACTGTATCTTCGGACAACACGAAGTCGTGGATCTGGCCTGGCGCCATGAAGAACAGCGTATTGGGCCGCACCTCGTAGCGAATCGAGTCGATGATGTGATGACCGCTGCCCGACACGACCCAGACGATGTGATAGAACTCGTGCCGATGAGGATACGGCAACGTCGATTTCATATCTTCGAGGGGTGCGAAATGAAAGTCGATCGACTTGATTCGCGACCCATACTCATAGTTGGCGATCTTGAAGACCGGCAACTGACAACCACAACCGCTAAGCATTTAATTTGTCTCCTGCATCCAGCTCACTTGTTTGGCTCGCTTAGCCAGCTCACTCCTTGGCTAAATCAAGCGTGCTGTTTCTCCTTCGCCGGTCGGCATCGAACGTAGTGTAATTGTAATTAGCAAAGCGGCGTGACGGCTGTTGTCGAAAACCCGCAAAGGTTTGGCCTCGCCTGCCGATTGTCAGATCATTGGAAACGCAATTCCTTCAGCGCCGACAGTCCGGTCAGCACCGGCTTGCCGTCCTGATTGCGAACCATGGTGTCCATCACGAGGATGCGCTTGGCGGGTTTCTTCTCGACTACGGTCACATGGATCCTGATCGTATCGTCGATGAAGACGGGTCCGAGAAAGCGCAACTCCTGCCCGACGTAGACGAAGCCGGGACCGGTCAAGCCGGTATGGGTCGTCGACACCAATGCCGCGGTCAGCAGGCCGTGCGCCACGCGGTGGCCGAATGGCGTGCGTGCCGCGAAGTGCTGATCCATGTGTAAGGGGTTGAGGTCGCCCGACAGATGGCCGAAAGCGTTCACGTCACTTTCCGCGATGGTACGCACGAGTACCTGGCAGCGGCCAATCTGGATATCGTCAAAGCGCAGCATCTCGTGGCACTGATTCAGATGAGTGTTCATGCAGTTCTCCGCCCGGTCAGCGCCGCGCCCGCTTCGACCAGCGTATCGATTTCGTCCGGCTCGTAGCCCAGTTCGGCGAGCACCTCGCGGGTGTGTTCGCCTTGCCGCGGCGGCTGACGGGTGAGCGGTGGTGCTGCGCCGTCGTATCGAACCGGATGCGCGAGCAAACGAATCGGCCCGGCCTGCGGATGCTCGACCTCCATGATGATGCGGTTGTGCGCCACTTGCGGGTCGGCCTCGACCTGATGGTAGTCGTTCACGGGCGCGTACCAGATGTCGTGCTCATCGAAGGTCGTCATCCAGTCGGCCGTCGTGCGCGCGGTCAGCGCGTCATAAACGATGCGGTTCAATTCGTCGCGGCGGCGCACGTTGTCCTTTGGGTGCGAAAACCCGGCCAGCACGGGCTGAGACAAGGCCGCCGCCAGCTTCTCAGTGGGCGTGAGCGAAACGGCGATCCAGCCGTCGAGAGTCCGGTAAACTCCGTAGGGTGACGGATGGAACCGGCTGCCGGTCGGCGGGTCCGTGCGCGGCCAGAGTGGTCCCTTGTTCAGGTAGTAGGTGAACGGCTCGATCTGAAGATCGAGCGCCGCGTTGAGCAGGTTGCTTTCGACCAGCGTGCCTTTGCCGGTGCGTTCACGCGCCTGCAAGGCCGCGACCACGCCGAAGGCTGCCAACGCCGCCGCGTGCTGGTCGACGATCGCGGATCCGACTGGCGTGGGCGGGGAATCGGCCTGGCCGGAGAGCATCGTCATGCCACTGACGGCCTGCAGCAGCAGGTCCTGCCCTGGCCGCTTGAGATACGGTCCCGATGACCCGTAGCCGGTGCACGAACAGTACACGAGCCGCGGGTTGATCTCGCGGACATCGTCGTAACCGAAGCCCATGCGCTGCAGGACGCCTGGCCGGTAGTTTTCGATCAGGACATCGGCTTCCTTGATCAGCCGCCAGACGATCTCTCGCGCGCGCTCGTCGCGCAGATCCAGCGAGATGCTGCGCTGATTGCGGTTGCCGAGCAGAAAAAACATGCTCACACCTTCGACATACGCATCGAAGCCGGTCCAACTGCGCTCGAACGCGCCGCCCGGCGGTTCGATCTTGATCACGTCCGCGCCGACGTCGGCCAACATCTGCACGGCGGCGGGGCCCTGCAAGAAGTGAGTAAAACTTAACACCTTGATGCCTTCCAGCATGACTTGTCTCCTGACCGCGTGTCCGTATCTGTTTGACTGAGGGTTCAGGCAAGCAGGTTTCGCGAGATGATCATTCTCTGAATCTCCGAGGTGCCCTCGACGATCTCCAGCACCTTGGCGTCGCCGAATGCGCGCGACACTGGGTACTCGCTCATCACGCCGTAACCGCCATGTACCTGCAACGCCTGATGAGCAGCCTCCATCGCGCGTTCGGTGGCGAAGAGCTTGGCCATCGACGCCTGCTGATCGAAGCGAACGCCTGCATCTTTGAGCGCGGCGGCATCGTAGAGCATCAGTCGCGCGGCGTGCGCGTGGGCCGCCATGTCAGCGATCTTGAACTGCAGCGACTGGAACTCGGCGATCGGCTTGCCGAATGCGCGCCGCTCCTTCATGTACGCGATCGACCGATCCAGTGAACCCTGCAGGATGCCTAGAGCGAGCGCGCCGATCAGGATTCGGCCCGTGCTGATCTGGGCGAGCGTCTGTCGCAAGCCCGCTCCGCGTTCGCCGAGCAGGTTGGCGGTCGGGATCGTGCAGCGCTCGAAGAACAACTCGTAGGTGCTCGATGCGCGCCAGCCGATCTTGCGCAGTTTGCGTCCGTAGCTGAAACCGGGGGTGCCGTTGGGCACAATGAAGTTAGAAATTTCCTTGCGGCCGTCGGGGCGCGTTCCCGTTACCGCGGCGATGACGACCGGCCCGGTCACTTCCGTGCCGGAATTGCTAATGAAGGTCTTCGATCCATCGATGATGTATTGGTCGCCTTCCAGCGTCGCACGCGTCGCGATGTTGGCCGCGTCGGAGCCTGCGTTGGGCTCCGATAATCCGATCGCGCCGACCTTGCGGCCGTCGAGGATAGGGCGCAAATAACGATCCTTTTGCTCATCGGTGCCATAGTTGGAAAGCAGGCTTGCGACCGTTGAATTGGCCATTAGAGAGTTGGCGATTGCGCAATCTACCCGTGCGAGTTCCTCTAGCACGATTACATAGGAAAGCCATTCGCCACCGCCGCCACCCCAACTCTCCGGATAAGGGAGGCCGGCGAAGCCGAGCTCGCCGGCACGCTTCCAGATGTCGTAAGGAAAGGCTTCCGCTTCCCAAAGCTCTTCCGAGACAGGAGCGATTTCGTTTTCCGCGAAACGGCGCACGGCGTCGCGTATCGCGGTGTGTTGTTCGTTTAACCAATGCGGCATGTTCGACTCTGTGAAAAAGCGGGAGATGGGTTGAAGCCGGGGGCTGCGTTACAGCACCTTCAGATAGGTATCGCCAGATGCGACCACCGTGCCGTCCTGGCGCGTGACGTCTGCCCTGAAAACACACATGTTGCGATCGTCGTCCTTCTCACGCAGCGTGAGGCGGGCGGTGACCGTGTCGCCGATAAATACCGGCGCATTGAACGTGATGTCGTATCGGTAAGAAACCGCACCGGGGCTCGGCGCCTTTTGCGCCATATAGCCCATCACAGTCGATAAGAAGCCGACCGACAGACATCCTTGCGCAATGCGCTTCTCGAAGCGCGTGGTTTTGGCGAATTCCTCGTTCAAATGCACCGCATAGAAATCGCCGACGATCCCGGCGAAGCCGTAGATATCGAATTCAGTTACGGTCTTGGCGAAATCGGCAGTGTCGCCGACCACGTAACAATCCATGTGCGGGCGTTTGGCCATGGTGGTTCTGGAAGTGAGAGTCGGTTGTGGAGCCGGCCTGTTCTTTGTTGATTGAGGCCGGGGGTGTGACTCAAATTTAATGAGTGCGGGTTGCTGACCGTTAGGACGGTTTGGGCGAATGCTTGGACTTTTTTGACTGTATGCACGCAGTGATTGCAGTCTTCGGCCGATCCGCAAGCGGCCGCGGATTGCCCCGGTCAGCTATTAGTCAATACCACCAAGGGTTTTCGCCCCGTGTGCGCCGGATAAATCGCCAAGCAGTCTGGGAAACGCGTGCTATCGAAGACGACGTAAAAAAGTACAAGAAATCGGGCGGCGGGTCCTAACGCCCGTTGCGTGCGCTCACGAATACTTGGAGCGCCTGCAGACGGATCGGCCTGACGCGGCGCGAAAATTACATTCCAGTACGGAAGGAGACGAAATGAAATCATTCTTCAGCGGGCGCCGCGCATGCCGCGCCATGATAGTGGGTACGCTGCTCGCAGCGGGCGTCGTTGTCGTAAGCGTTGCCCGCGCGGACGAGCCGATCGTCATGAAGCTGGGCCACACCCTCGCCCCGGACAACCACTATCAGCTAACTGCCCAAGTGTTCGCGAAGGAGGTCGCGCAGCGAACCCACGGCAAGGTCAAGATCGAGATCTTCCCGCAGTCACAGCTCGGCGGCGAAGTGCAGATGGCACAAGCGCTGCGCACCGGCACCCAGGAGCTCATGATTTCCGCGCAGGCGCCGATCGGAAACACGATCAAGCAGTGGCAGATCTTCGATACGCCTTATCTCTTTAGCAGCATCGACGACGCCAACCGGGTTCTGCAAGGACCGGTCGGCCGCAAGTTCCTCGACATGATGCCGACGGTCAACATGATCGGCTTGACCTGGCTGTCGGTGGGCGAACGCAATCTGTTCACGGCTAGAAAGCCCGTCGGCTCGCTCGATGACATGAAGGATATGAAAGTTCGAGTGATGCAGAGTCGCGGCTATATCGCGGGCTATAAGGCACTGGGCGCAAATCCGACGCCACTGCCTTATAACCAGTTATTTCTGGCGCTTTCGCAAGGCCTGGTCGACGGCGGCGATACGTCACCGGAGCAGTTCATCCAGGACAAATTTTCCGATGTCGCGAAGCATTACTACCTGACCCACGTGAACTACCTGCCCGTGGTGCTGGCAATGAGCAAGAGCGCCTGGACGCGTCTTTCGCCTGACGAGCAGCAGGCGTTTCAGGCCGCTGCCGCCGTCGCCGCGGACTATGACATGAAAGAATACAAGCACGAGTACGACGACGCGCTCGCAATGATGAAGAAGAATGGCACCCAGGTGACCGAGATAAACACGGTGCCGTGGGCCGCCGCGACCGAAAGGGCGCGCGAGGGCCTGCTCAGCGACATTCCCGATGGCCAGGCGCTTTATCAGGAAATCAAGGCGGCCGACAAGTCCGCTGTCGCTTCGAAATGAAGGGAGAGTGCCATGGAAAAGCTTGCCCGTAATCTCCTGTTTATCGATGACCTGGTCCTGAAGATCACGCTGTTCCTATGCGGTGGACTACTTCTCATGATGGTGTTCGTCGCTGGCCTCGGGGTGGTCTTCCGCTTCATCCTGCACAACTCGCTGTCGTGGTCCGACGAGCTCGCGGCTTATCTGTTCGTGTGGCTCACGTGCCTCGGTGCGGCGGCAGGAGCCAAGCTGCGGGTTCATCCGGAGGTGCGGGTACTGGCCGACCGTTGTCCGCCCGCTTTCGCGCAGACACTGTCGGACCTTACCGACTGCGTAGTCCTCGCGCTCGGCGTGGTCTTCCTTATGTACGGTGGCGACATGCTGGAGCTGATGGGCACCGAAACTGCGACCTCTCTGCCGATCTCAATGGCGTACCCATATCTCTCGATTCCCGTCTGCGGCGCATTGCTGGTCTTTCATTCCGCGGTGCGAATCGCGGTTTCTCATCTCGCGCCCTGCGCGCAAACGAGGCAGTCTCTGTTGCAGGGCGTCTCCGAACATATCTGAGGTGAATCAACATGTGGGCACTCGCTCTAGGCGCCGGGTTCCTCGGCTTGGGTGTACCGGTGGCCATTTGCATCGGCATTGCGGCGACGATTGCATTGACGCTGAATGGAACCCCGCTGCTGGTGATTCCGCAGCAGCTGTTTTCGAACCTGAATAACGTCGGCCTGCTGGCCATCCCGTTCTTCATGTTGACAGGCGCAATCATGGATGCGGGCGGCGTCTCGCGCCGGATCATCGACTTTTCGCAGGCGCTTGTCGGCTTCATGCGCGGCGGCATCGGACAGGTGACGATCGTTGCGAGTATGTTCTTCGCCGACCTCTCCGGTTCGGCGACTGCGGATACCGCAGCGATCGGCTCGGTCATGATCCCCGGGATGGTCAAGCAGGGATATTCACGCGCGTTCGCAGTCGCGCTGCAGTCGGCAGCGGGCTCACTCGGATTGCTGTCGCCCGTGTCGATGAGCATGCTGGTGTACGCCTACACCGCCAACGTTTCGGTCGGAACGATGTTCGTCGCGGGGATAGTGCCGATGCTGCTGGTGGTCGTTTCCTTCATGCTCGTGAACTACCTGACTGCCGTGCGCCAGAACTATACGGCGGTCGAAGCGTTTTCCGCCAGGCGGCTGTGGACGACTTTCAGACAGGCGATCTGGGCATTGCTGACGCCCGTGATCATTCTGGGCGGGATCCTTGGCGGCGTCTTCACGCCGGTAGAAGCAGGCGTCGTCGCGGCGTTCTATGTGACGCTGGTGAGCGCCTTCATCTTCAAGTCGCTCAAGCTGTCGCAGTTCGGGGAAATACTCACGCGCACGGCCATCAATACCACGCGGGTATCGTTTCTTCTCGGGCTCGCGTTCGTGCTCGGCCGCTATCTGATTGAGGCGCAAATTCCGTTACACGTCGCCAACAGCTTCCTGGCCGTGACGACCAGCGCGTTCGTGTTGCTGATCCTGATCAATCTCTTCCTTCTGGCAGCCCATACCGTACTCGAAACGATCTCGAGTATTGCGGTGGTGATCCCTGTGTTCCTCCCGCTCGTCATGCAAATGCATATCGATCCGGTGGTGTTCGGCGTCATCGTACTGGTCAACTCAGCCATCGGTATCAACCTGCCACCGATTGGTTTTTGCCTCTTTACGGCTGCGTCCATCGGCGGCGTGTCCGTCGAAAAAGCGACTCGGGCGATCCTGCCGTTCATCTTCGCGCTGGCGGTCGACCTGCTGCTGATCATCGTCTTCCCGCATATCCCACGCTTCCTGCCGAACTTGCTGGCAATCAAATAACACGAGAACGGAGGCTCATCATGAACACGACTCACGTCGAGCGAAGCGGCGCGGCGCCGGTCCCGCTGGCCGCATTCGAGGACCTGAAGTACCTGAAGCTGGAACAACCACTTCGCTTCGTCTGGTTGATCACGTTGAATCATCACGACAAGCGCAATGCGCTGTGTGTGCCGCTGCTGGTGGAATTGGCGCGCGTGCTCGCGGCAGCCGAAGTCAGCGACGAAGTCAGGGCTGTCGTGCTCACCGGCGGCGAGCGTTTCTTCAGCGCCGGTGCGGATATTGCCGACATGGCGGGACGCGGGGTCGCAGGGTATGCGGACCCGGTGCGCCTCGCGAGCTGGAAGGCGATTGAAACCTTTCCGAAGCCGCTGATCGCCGCGGTCAACGGCTTCGCCATCGGTGGTGGCCACGAACTGGTGATGCTGGCCGATATCGTCGTCGCGGCGGACGACGCGACCTTCTCGCAGCGAGAGATCGTCATCGGCGCCCTTCCGGGCGATGGCGCGACCCAGCGCCTGCCGCGGGTGCTCGGCAAGACACTGGCGATGAAACTCGTGCTTACCGGCGAGCCGCTGACGGCAGCCGAGGCCGAGCGCCACGGACTTGTGACCGAGGTCGTCGCGCCGGCACGCAGCATCGCACGCGCCGTCGAGATCGCGTCGCTGATTGCCGCCCGCGCGCCGCTCGCGGTTCGACTGGCCAAGCGCGCCGTGCTCGATTCGTTCGAGACCAACCTTCAACAAGGCCTGCAGTGCGAGCATCAGGCGAATCTCGACGTGTTCAAGACCGAGGATCGCTCCGAAGGCCACCGCGCATTCGTCGAAAAGCGGCCGCCGCGCTTCAAGGGTCGCTGACCATTGGGGCCTCGCGCATGCGCCTCTCGACGCGATCGGCAACGCTTTCCTTTAGTTCTGACCGGCATCGATGCAGATACCCACGCCGCGGTCTTCCGAATGTTAAGGGCGAACGCGGAGTTCAGTAGAACCCTGGTCCACCTGACCCGACAGCCGGACTCACGACGTAACGGAGATTATATGAACGGGCTGAATGGTATCCGCATTCTCAGCTTCAATCATTTTCTGATGGGGCCTTTGGGCGTGCAGCACCTCGCCGATTGCGGGGCCGACGTCATATCGGTCGAACCCGTCGACGGCGCATTTCAGCGCAAGTGGGGCGGCGCGAACCGCGCCATCGATGGGCAGACGATGCTGCTTTTGATGGGTAATCGCAATAAGCGCAGTCTGGCTTTGAATCTCAAGGACCCGCGGGCGATCGATATCGTCATGAGCTTGCTGCCTCAAGTCGACGTGGTCGCCGAGAATTACCGTCCCGGTGTGATGGAACAACTGGGATTGGGTTACGAGGCACTCAAGGCAGTCAAGCCGGACATCATCTATGCGTCCGGCTCGGGATTCGGTCCGGATGGACCCTATGCCAGCCGGCCGGGGCAGGACCTGATCATTCAGGCCATGTCGGGTATCGCGACAATCACCGGAAGCCGGGAGGACGGTCCACGCGCGGTGGGCGTGTCTGTCGTGGATCATCACGGCGCTGCGCTGTATGCGAACGGTATCCTGACGGCACTGCTCAACCGCGAGCGTACGGGCGAGGGCTGCCGGGTCGACGTAAGCTTGCTGGCGGCTGCGCTCGATCTGCAACAGGAGTCTCTCACGTGTTTCCTGAACGGCGACGGCCATGACGACGTGCGACAGGCGGGGCGTGTATCAGGTTGGTACTTCCCCGCACCGTACGGCATATATGCAACTGCGGACGGTTTCATCGCACTGTCGCTGAGTCCTCTCGACATCATCTATCAGATCCTCGGGATCCCGGAAAAGGAACGGATTCCCGTGAAGCGCGCATTCGACGAGCAGCAGGAAATCTCCGACCGGCTTGCGCGCCGGCTTGCGCAGGACACGACGGCGCACTGGTTGCCACTATTCGAACGGCATCATGTCTGGCACACGCGCGTCAACGACTATGCGCAGGTGGTCGCCGATCCGCAGGTGCGCCACCTGAAGAGCTTCGAGACAGTCGAAGGTGCAACCGGCGGCCCCGTGACGCTCGTCAATCACCCGGTGCGCTACGACGGCAGCGCGCCAGCTATCCGTATGCCGCCGCCACGGTTGGGCGCGCACACGATCGACATCTTGTCAGGGGTGGGAATGAACCGGCCGATGATCGATTCGCTGCTGGCGGACGGCGTAATCGGCGTTGCCGAGGACGCCGAGGCCGTTGCGGCGGTCGCGGCAAAAGGCGGAGTCGCGTGAAGCGGGAATGAAGCCATCCATGCGGCGAGCGTGCCGTACGCGTCGATGAAAACAGGGGAAGCAGGCATGAGTGACAGTTGCAGGGATGTCAGTACGGATGTGCTGGTCGTTGGCAGCGGCGGCGCTGCGCTGCGGGCCGCGCTCGAGGCGGATTCCAGCGGCGCTGACGTGCTGGTTGTGATCAAAGGGGAATTTCGCAAAAGCGGCGCGACGTTTCATAGCGTAGCTGAAGTAGGCGCCTTCAATGTGCCGGACGGAGCAGGGGATCACAGCGATAATCCTGATGTTTTTCTCGCCGATATCCTGCATGCCGCTCAAGGCATGGCGGACCCGCGCTTGAGCGCGATTCTCGCGAACGAAGCGCATGAGTCTCTGCGCTACCTCGAACAATACGGCGTAAAGTTTGAGCGCGAGGACGACCACTACCTGGTTTTTCGCGCATGCTTTTCTTCCAAGCCGCGCTCGCATGTGATTCATGAGCACTTCAAACCAATCGTGAAATCGCTGGGGACCGAAGCGTCCCGGCGCGGCATCAAGGTCATGGACCGGTTGATGATCGTCGACCTGCTGTCGCAGGACGGCGAATGTCTCGGCGCATACGCGATCGATTCGGATGGAAACCCGATGCTGATCCGTGCCAAGTCGACGATTCTTACCACCGGGGGTGCAAGTCAGCTGTTCGCCCAAAACCTGTATCCATCGGACATTACCGGCGACGGCTATGCAATGGCTTATCGCGCGGGCGCGCGACTGGTCAACATGGAGTTCATGCAGGCCGGTGTGAGCGTGCTGACGCCTTTCGTCAACCTGTTCGGCAACTACCTGTGGGACGCGCACCCGAATCTCACCGACCGCGATGGTAGGGCGTTCGTCCCTGACTATTTGCCGACGGGGCTGGCTCAGGAAGATGTCATTCGGCAAAAAGAGCGGCACTTTCCGTTCAGCTCGAGCGACATCTCACGCTACGTCGAAATTTCGATTCAGAAGGCACTCAATGATGGCCGCGGCACGGCTGAAGGAGGCGTGTTTCTCGACTTCGCCGGATGCGATCTCGAATCGATATTGGCCGACAAGAGCCGAAGCATCGCAAGGATGTGGCCGCTAACCTGCCAATGGTATAAGGAGCGCGGCGTCGACCTTTATCGGGACCGAGTGCAGATCACCTGTTCCGCGCATGCGATCAACGGCGGAGTATATATAGACGAAAACGCACAGTCCAATCTGAAGGGTCTGTTCGCTGCGGGTGAGGTGGCAGCGGGTCCACATGGCGCAGACCGTCTCGGCGGCAATATGGCCCTGACGTGCCAGGTCTTCGGCCGCCGGGCGGGCCTCGCCGCGGCCGAACGCGCGAAAAAGACGACGCACCGCGCGACGACCGGGGCCTTGGACGACAACCGCACGGTCGCCACGCAATTCCGCCGAAATGGCAGGCACACGCTGGACGAACTGAAAGCACGGATTCAGCAGTGTGCAAACCGTTATTTGCTGATCGTGCGCGAGGAAGCCGGGCTCCAGACCTTCAGGCGTGTCTGCAGGGAGACGCGAAACCAGTTGTTTCAGGACACGGTAATCGGCACGCCGGCCGAGCTCATGCGGGGCATCGAATTGGCGAACTTGATCCAGGTCGGTGAATTGATGGCTTCGGCATCGCTTGTCAGGCGCGAGAGCCGCGGTGGTCATTACCGCGAAGACTTTCCCGAGCGCAACGCGGACTTCGCCTGCAACATATTCCTCGAGCGGAACGTGCATGAAGGTCTGTGGTTAGGGCGGCTGGCGGATCTGTCGTCGTGACTCGGTAGCGAGCTAATCACCTTGCGCCGTTCGATCAGGGGTTCTGTCGCGGTAAGGCAGTTGAGTCGTACAAAGGCGACATGATGAGGATAGCTTACGTCACCAACGAGTAGAACTGGCAGGCTGCAGATGGCTTGAACTAGTCGCGCGTACTGTTTCTGGCAGCAGGCAAGCGGCAACCGCGCAGCCTGATGTATTCCATAATGGTATAGATCAAGCGTTATTCTTCATTATAAAGGCATGTCGATCGCCGCTAGTATGCAGACTCCTAGCTGCGCCCCGACGCGTGAACCCGACAGGTGCAAGGCGTCCAGACGCCGTCTCGCCGCCGTGGGCCAATACGGAAGGGCCGAACCGACCATTCATTGATGCGCTGCCTGCGTCGAAGGCGAGGCGAGCGTACGAGGAGGAGACTCGATCGTGAAAATGACCTTCCGCTGGTATGGCGACGCAGACCCTGTGCCGCTCGCTTATATCCGCCAGATCCCCGGCATGGTCGGGGTCGTCTCGGCGATCTATGACGTGCCTGTGGGCGAGGTGTGGCCGATCGACAGGATCCTGTCGCTGAAGCAGAAGATAGAGGCTCACGGGCTGACACTCGAAGTGATCGAAAGCGTGCCGGTGCACGAGGACATCAAGCTGGGCCGACCGACGCGCGACGGGCTCATCGCCAACTATGGCGAGACATTGCGTAACCTCGGCGCCTGCGGCGTAAAGGTGGTCTGCTACAACTTCATGCCGGTTTTCGACTGGACCCGCACCTCGCTGGAAATGCACCTGCCCGATGGCTCGACGACGCTCGCGTTCGACACGCAAGCGATCCGCGAGCTCGACGTCAGCCAGGGTATCCAGCTGCCCGGCTGGGACGCGAGCTATCGGCCCGAACAGTTGAAAGTCCTGCTGCGCGACTACGAAGCGCTAGACGAAGCCGATCTCTGGGCCAATCTCGACTACTTCCTGCGCGCGATCATTCCGGTGGCCAAAGAAGCCGGCCTCAAGATGGCGATCCACCCCGACGATCCGCCGCGGCCGATTTTCGGCCTGCCGCGCATCGTGAAGAATCGCGCTGACCTGCAGCGCGTGCTGGCGATCGTCGACGATTCCGCCAACGGCCTGACACTGTGTTCCGGTTCGCTAGGCGCGGACCAGCAGAACGATATTCCGGCACTGGTGCGCGAGTTCGGCGCGCGTGGCCGGATTCATTTCGCGCACCTGCGTAACGTGCGAACCAATGCCGCAGGCGACTTTCATGAGACCTCGCATCGTTCGGCCGACGGCTCGCTCGACATGGCGGAAATCGTCAAGGCCTATTTCGAAACCGGCTTTGAAGGCTATGCAAGGCCGGACCATGGGCGAATGATCTGGGGCGAAACGGGCCGCGCCGGCTATGGGCTGTTCGATCGCGCGCTGGGTGCGGTCTACCTGAACGGCATCTGGGAAGGCCTCGCCAAACATCCGGCCTATCATGCAGCTGAGTAATGCCGTCGTGGCTTCGCTCGCGCCGCGCGCCGCTGGCGAAGTCGTCGTTCCCGCCTACGATCGCACGAGCCTTGCTCCGGGCATCGTCCATCTGGGCCTCGGGGCGTTTCATCGCGCGCACCAGGCCGTGTACACCGAGCACACATTGCGCGCTGGCGATCACCGCTGGGGCATCGTCGGCGTTTCGTTGCGGCGTGCGGACACGTCGGAGGCGCTGACTGCGCAGGACCATCTGTATACCGTGAATGTGCGAAACGGCGATGCGGATTCGTTCCAGGTGGTCGGTGCGCTGATCACTTCGCTGGTCGCGCCGCAGTCGCCCGGCGCCGTGCTCGATGCGATGAGCGATCCGCGCTGCCATATCGTCAGCCTGACGATCACCGAGAAAGGCTATTGCCGCAATCCGGCCAGCGGCGCGTTGCAGTTCGATCATCCCGAGATTGTTCATGATCTGCGCGAGGCCGCCGCGCCGCGTAGCGCGATCGGCTTCGTCGTGCGCGCGCTGGCGCTGCGCCGCGCGGCCGGTTTGGGCCCGTTTACCGTGCTGTCGTGCGACAACCTGCCGTCCAACGGCGGCACGATGCGCGCGTTGACGCTGGCGTTCGCGCGCGAAGCGGATCCTGTGCTGGCCGACTGGATCGAGCGGGAGGGCGCGTTTCCCAACACGATGGTAGATCGGATCGTGCCGCTCACCACCGACGCCGATCGCCTGCGCGTGGCGAAGCAACTTGGTGCCGACGATGCGTGGCCGGTGATGACCGAGCCGTTTTCGCAATGGGTGATCGAGGACCGCTTCGCGGGGCCGCGGCCGGCGTGGGAGCGCGCAGGCGCGACGCTCGTGGGTGACGCGCGTCCCTATGAGCAGGCCAAATTGCGGATGTTGAACGGCGCGCATTCGGCGCTCGCGTACCTCGGGTCGCTGATCGGCTACGACACCGTCGATCAGGCGATCGCGGCGCCGGCCGTGTCGAATTTTGTCGAAAGCATGTTGCGCGACGAGGTCGAGCCGACGTTATCGCGACCTGCTTTGGCCACCTATCGCGCTGAACTGTTCACGCGCTTTCGCAACGCCGCGCTCGATCACCGGTTGCAACAGATCGCGACCGACGGCTCGCAGAAACTGCCGCAGCGCTGGCTGGAAAGCGTGCGTGCCAATCTGACAAGTGGCAAGCCGACCGAATGTCTCGCCTTTGCGTTGGCCGGCTGGATCGCGTACCTGAGCGGTCAGGACGAGACAGGGCGCACCTACGCCATCGCGGATCCGCTCGCCGGCACGCTGACCGAGGCGGTCCGCTCGACCTTGCACGCGGATGCAGTTGATGCGGTACAAACACTGCTCGAAATCGAGTCGATTTTCGGATGCGATCTGCGCGCACAGCCGCGTTTCATCGCGCAAGTCGCACGCCATCTGGCTGCGATTCGCGCACAAGGCGTCGTCAAAGCCATGGACGCCTGTACCGCTTCAGGCCATGCACGCAGCCGCAGCGACCGCCGGCGTTCTGGCGAGTAGCAGCCCTAAATAACGGGAGGAACACATGAGCGAGCTGCTCGTCAAACCGTCAAAGCACGCCGAAGACGGCCAGATCATCCATATCACGCCGACGAGCGCCGGCTGGAAATACGTCGGCTTCGATGTTTTCGACCTGAACGCCGGCGCCAGGCTTACGCGGGAGACGGGCGATCGCGAAGCCGTGGTCGTGCTTGTCAAGGGGCACGCAACAGCCGGTTGCGAGGGGCTCATGAGCCGCGTGATCGGAGCACGGATGTCGCCGTTCGAAGGCGCGCCGTGGTCCATGTACGTGCCGCCGCACACGCGCTACACGATCGTGGCCGCGGACGACGTCGAACTCGGCATCTGCTCCGCTCCCGCGAAGGGCGGTCTGCCGCCGCGCTTCATTGCACCTGACGAGGTCAGGCAGGAAACCCGCGGTACCGGCGCCAATCTGCGTCACGTGCGCCACATCCTGCCGGAAACCGAGCCGGCGGAAAGCTTGCTGGTGGTGGAATCGGTGACGCCCGCAGGCAACTGGTCGAGTTACCCGCCGCATCGACACGATACCGACGATGGCGAGCAGCAGACCTATCTCGAGGAAACCTATTACCACCGGGTCTCGCCGCCGCAGGGCTTCGCGATTCAGCGCGTCTATACCGACGACCGCAGTCTTGACGAAACGCTCGCGGCTTACGACAGGCATGTCGTGCTGGTGCCGCGCGGCTATCACCCGGTTGCCGCCGCGCACGGCTACGACCTGTACTACCTGAACGTGATGGCCGGTCCGCGCCGCACCTGGCACGTGCATAACGAGCCGGCTCATGAATGGCTACTACAACCCGGCGCAAGCGTTGCCGCGGACGGCGCGCGCTGATCGAGTTGCTGTGAGTCAATCGCTGTCGGCGTCGGGGCCTTGGGTGTCGAATCCGGCGGCCTCGCGCAGCGCTTGCAGCATCGCCCGCGCGCCCGGCGAGAGCCTGTCGCCGCGCCGTGTGACGATGCCCGCCGGTCCGAGCTTCAGATCGAGTTCGAACGGTAGCGGTTCGAGCGCACCGGCAATGCAATAAGGCCGCACCGGCTCGCGCGCAAGCGGCGCGATCATATCGCTCATCTGCAGCAGACTCGTGATGACAGGCAGCGACGAGCTCTCGACCACATCCGTCGGCAACGCGAGCTTCCGTTCGAGAAACAGTTGCGTGAACTGATTGCGCATGACGTTGCCTTTTGGCGGCAAGATCCACGTTTGCGGCGCCAGTTCGTCCCAGCTCAGAGCCTTGCGCTTGACGAGCGGATGGCCAACGCGTGCAAACAGCGCGTGCTGTGCTTCTGCGAGCGGCGCATAGTGCAGCTCCGCAAGGTCGTCCGGATTGCGGATTCGCGCGACGATCATATCCAGCTTGCCTTCCTGCAGACGCTGCACCAGCACCTCGCTGAACTCCATCTCGATGTTGACGCGAATCTGCGGGAAGCGCTTCTTGAGCAGCGCCACCGCTTGTGGCACGAGGTTGGTGGCCGCCGTGACTTCGGTGCCGATCATCGCCTGCCCGGTCAGGCCGGCTTTGAGCGCTGACACTTCGTCGTACGCGTGCCGCAACTCCGCCAGCACGCTGCGTGCATGGCGGATCAGCACCTCGCCGTACCAGGTGGGCTCGACACCGCGCGGATGCCGTTCGAACAGCTCCACACCCATCGTCTCTTCCAGTTCACGCAGCAACTTGGTCGCCCCGGGCTGCGTCATGTGCGCGGCGTTCGCCGCCCGCAATACCGAGCGATGGGTATCGAGCTGAACGATCAGGGCCAATTGACGTGTCTTCAGACGCGTGGGGTCGAAGCGGCTCGTCGCGATGGCCCCTGCGCCGGTGTCCGGATGAATGGCTGCGGTCACGATATTATCTCCAGGTATTCCTTCTCGATATAGATTCTGAGTTATTTTTCATTATAAAAGCATATCGATCGATTCTACTATGGAGAGGACGGCCTGCATTCCAAGGCGGGGCGAATTCCCTTCAGGGGCATCGAGGCGGGCTGCATCCTGCAGCCACACAGGAGACGAAGAAGTAATGAACACTCGTACCACAGACATCCCGCCGGAAGGCATCACCACCGACGAGTTCCTCGGCCGCGTCGCCAAGGTCCGCAGCGCACTCGACAAGGCGGGGCTGGTCGGCCTGCTTGCCTTTGGCGATTGCTGGCGTGGCGCGAACATCGGCTACTTTACCGAATTCCGTCCGCTCGACGGCGTATCGGACATCGCCAACGCGATCCTGCTGCTGCCCGTGGACGGCGACCCCGTGCTGTTTGTGTCGGATCAATGCTTCGACTACGCGACGAGCGTGACCGCCTTCGAAGTGCGCAGCCTGCGTGAAGTCACGCAACAGGTGCAGGCATTTTCGGCGCGGCATCGCAGCGGCACGGTCGGCCTCGCCGGCGCCGCCTATATCCCTGCGGATCTGTTGAAGCGCCTGAACGCCGGTCTCAACGAATTGAAGCTCGAACCGACGATGGTGCTAGCCGAAATCAAGGCGATCAAGAGCGACGCCGAAGTCGCACTGATGCGCAAAGCCGCCGCCTTGACCGATTCGGCGATGGCCGCGATTCGCGATGCGCTCGTCGACCGCCGTCCCTACACCGAGCGTGAACTCGCTCTAATTGCTGACCGCGCGATGCTCGCGGGAGGAGCAGACCGGACCGCGTTCGATTCGATGGTGCAATCCGGTCCGCGCTCGGCGTATAACCTGGCGCGCCCCACCGACCGCATCCTGCAACCGGGCGACCTGATCATGACCGACATCGGTGCGCGTTATCGTGGTTACGTGGCCGATGGCGGACGCGGTTTCACCTACGGTCCGGCGAATCCCGAGAAGATGGCGATCGTCGCGGCAGCGGCGCGCGCGGTCGAAGCGGGGCTTGCCGCCGCGCGTCCCGGTATGGCGGCCATGGAACTGAATGCGGTGATCCAGCAGGCGCTGGTGAAATCGAACTACGAGCAATACTCGAGCGAAGCGCGCGGCCATGGCACCGGTCACGGCACCGGCATGGACCCGGAAGAAGAAGCGCCGTGGATCGGGCCGGGCAACAGGACCGTGCTGCAGGAAAACATGGTCTTTACCCTGAAGGCGACCATCACGGTGCCGAACGTCGGCGGTTTGCGCACGGAACGTATCGTGCGGTTGACCTCGGGCGGCGTCGAAACGCTCGACCAGTTCCCGATGGAACTGCACTGGTGAGCACAGCGAATTTATCGTAACGTGCCGGCGGACCCGCGCCGCCGACACGCGGCAGCTTGAAAACATAGATTCCCAGAGAAGGGAGGAGACATGAACACATCGCCCGTTTCATCCGGCAACGCGCCGGTTATCAGCCGTTCGGCCGTCAACCGCGTGCTGGTCGCTTCGGTGGTCGGGACCGCCATCGAGTGGTACGACTTTTTTCTCTATGCCACCGCTTCGGCGCTGGTGTTCGCCAAGCTGTTCTTCCCCTCGTTCGATCCGGTGGTCGGCACCATTGCGGCGTTCGGGAGTTTTGCGGTCGGCTATCTCGCACGGCCCTTCGGCGCGGTGTTTTTCGGGCACTTTGGCGACCGCATCGGACGCAAGGCGACGCTCGTCGCGACACTGACGATCATGGGCGTCGGCACCTTCGTGATCGGGCTGCTGCCGACTTACGGCTCGATCGGCGTCTGGGCGCCGATCCTGCTGGTGGCGATGCGCTTTCTGCAAGGACTTGGCGTCGGCGGCGAATGGGGCGGCGCGGTGCTGATGGTGGTAGAAACGGCGCCGGCCAGCAAGCGTGGCTTCTTCGGCGCGTTCCCGCAATTGGGCGTGCCGCTCGGGCTAATGCTCTCGACCGCGGTGTTCAAAGCCGTGTCGAGTCTGCCGTCGGACGCGTTCTATACCTGGGGATGGCGCCTGCCGTTCCTGCTGAGCGTCGCACTGATCGCGATCGGCCTGTTTATCCGGTTGCGCGTCATGGAATCGCCGGTCTTCGAACAGATCAAGGCGAGCAAGCGGGTCGTCAAGGCGCCGCTGATCGAATTGCTGCGCCGGCATCCGAAAGACCTCGTGCTGACGATCGGCACGCGCTTCGCGGTCGATATCACCTTCAACGTGATCAACGTGTTCGTGCTGGTCTATGGCACGACGCGGCTCGGCCTGCCGCGCGGACTCCTGCTGAACGCCATCATTCTCGGCTGCGCCTTCGCGCTAATCACGCTGCCATTGTTCGGCAAACTGTCGGATCTGATCGGACGCCGGACCGTCTTCATGTTCGGGGCGGTGTTCGTGGCGATCTACGGATTCGCGTTCTTTCCGTTGCTCGAGACACGCAATCCGACCTTGATTCTGGTGGCGTACGTCTGCGGTATCGCGTTAAGCCAGGCGTCCGTGTACGGCGTGCAATCGACGTGGTTTGCGGAACTGTTCGGTACGCGGGTGCGCTATACGGGTGCATCGCTGCCGTATCAGATCGCCGGCATCATCACGTCAGGGCCGACGCCATTGATCGCCACTTATCTGTTCGCCACGTATGGCCAGACGCTGCCCATTTCGATCTATATCGCGGCGACGGGGTTGCTGAGCCTGGTGTGCGCGTTTTTCCTCGCCGAGACCTTCAAGCGGGATCTGTCCGCGGAGCCGGAAGATGAAGCGACCACCGCGCTGGGTGCGCATGCGTGCGCGCACTCGCCGCGTCCTTTGTCGCGCTGAGCGCTGGTGTTCTCCATCGCATTGCTCTGTCGTTACGATGGCTACACGTTCGCACCGCGCGTACGTGCGTTCAAGACGGGATGCGCTGACGGATACGAACTGTACGACGATGGCTCGGATGACCGCAATGAGACCGGGCGGATCAGCTGCAACCCGCGCTGATAAAGGGTTGGCGGGCTAACCGTATCAAACGGTTTTGTCGCGTTAAGACGGGAGAGGTAGTATTCGAGCCTGACAAATATGCTTTGGCTGGCCGATGAAGAAGACCCAAACACCGCGAAAGACGCTTGCTGCGGGCATCACCCGAGTGCTAAAGCGCCTTCACTATCCGCTCGATGTGTTGTTGCTATGCGTGCGGTGGTACGTCGCCTACTCACTAAGTTTGCGTAATCTCGAAGAAATGATGGCCGAGCGCGGTATTGAGGTTGATCATTCCACGGTGCATCGTTGGGTGATCAAGTTGGTGCCGCTGTTCGAGAAGACGCTCCGCAAGCACAAGCAGCCGGTAGGCAAGAGCTGGCGGATGGGCGAAAGTGTGATGGTCTAATTTCCTCGGACAGGTCGATAGGAGGACAATCCTGAATCGACGAGGAAAAACAATAGATGACAAGAAGGCGCCGACAATTTGACGCCAGCTTCAAGCTGGAAGTGGTACGGATGATACGAGACCAGGGTTTATCGGTCGGTGAAGTCAGCCGGTCGATGGACCTTGTTGAGACAGCCGTACGGCGGTGGGTGGCGCAGTACGATGCGGAACGTGCCGGCGGCCCCGGTGAGGGCAAACCGCTGACGGCGGAACAGCAGCGCATCCGGCAACTTGAAGCTGAGAACCGGCAATTGCGAGAGGACAACGCGCTGCTAAAAAACATCCAAAGGGCCATGCCCTCCCCAAGGAGCAGAAACTCCGGGCAAGTCCTACACTGGCCACGCTGAAGGGAGCGGCCGTCCGCTTACTGGTGACTCATCCCGTTAAAAAACATGGTCCAGGGACCGATGCGGACCCGGCATTGGTGACACCGTGAGGTGATCCCGTTCAGGAAAGTGATAGATACCGCAGTCCCGCCCTTTGGCACTTCCATGACCAGGAGGGCCAGACATGGCACAGCCCAAACCGAGGCGAACCGTCGCTCGCCGCACCGATATGTCCGTTGTCAATCCGCACGCCGCAGGCATCGATGTCGGCGCACAGTTTCACGTGGTCGCGGTTGGACCCGAATGCGCCGAGGACCCAGTGCGTTCGTTCCGCAGCTTCACCGCCGATCTTCACGAACTTGCCAGGTGGCTCAGGCAGGTCAAGGTCACGACTGTCGTGATGGAGTCGACCGGGATTTACTGGCTTCCCGTGTTCGAAATCCTCGAGTCTTATGGTTTCGAGGTGTTGCTGGTCAACGCCCGGGAGGCAAAGAGCGTACCGGGCCGCAAGAGCGATGTGAACGATGCCCAGTGGCTGCAGAAGCTGCACCGGTACGGACTGCTGCGCGCCAGCTTCCGCCCCCGACAGGACGTGGCCACGCTACGATCCTATCTGCGGCAGCGGGAGCGCCTGCTGGAATATGCGGCGTCCCATATCCAGCATATGCAGAAGGCAATGATGCAGATGAATGTACAGTTGCATCACGTCGTTCAGGACGTCACAGGCGTCACCGGCATGAAGATCATCCGGGCGATCGTCGCGGGTGAGCGCGATACCGATGTCCTTGCACAGCATCGCGACATGCGCTGCAAAGCCTCCATCGAGACAATCCGTGAAGCGCTGGGCGGTCATTACCAGCCCGAGCACGTGTTCGAGCTCACCCAGGCCGTGGCCCTGTACGACTTCTACCAGACCCAGGTGACGCAATGCGATCAGCGGATCGAAATCGCGCTCAAGCAGTTGCAGGCTGGCATCGAACCCGTCGCCGCGCCACTGCCGGCAGCGCGACATCGAGGCAAGCAGTCAAACGACTTCTCATTCGACGTGCGTGCTGCGCTGTACGGGATGCTCGGTGTCGACCTGACGCAGATTCACGGCCTGGGACCCTACGTGGCGCTCAAGCTCATTGCCGAATGCGGCAACGACATGTCCCGCTGGCCGAGCGTGAAGCACTTCACGTCATGGCTGTGCCTCGCACCTGGCAACAAGATCTCGGGCGGCAAGATCCTGTCTTCGAAAACGCGCCGCTCCTCCAGCAAGGCCGCTGCCGCGTTGCGGCTCGCCGCCGTCACGGTCGGCAGGACCGACACCGCTCTGGGCGGCTTCTACCGACGGCTGTCAGCCCGCATCGGCAAGGCGAAGGCCGTCACTGCCACCGCACGCAAGATCGCGGCGCTCTTCTACAACACACTGCGCTACGGCATGGAATATGTCGATCCAGGCGCAGCCTATTACGAGGAACGTTACCGGCAGCGGGTCCTGAACAACCTGACGCGCCGGGCCGAGTCCCTGGGCTATGTCCTTCAGGCCAAAGCGACCTGACTCAGGGGAGTTTCTCAGGAAACATCCAAAGGGCCATGCCCTCCCCAAGGAGCAGAAACTCCGGGCAAGTCCTACACTGGCCACGCTGAAGGGAGCGGCCGTCCGCTTACTGGTGACTCATCCCGTTAAAAAACATGGTCCAGGGACCGATGCGGACCCGGCATTGGTGACACCGTGAGGTGATCCCGTTCAGGAAAGTGATAGATACCGCAGTCCCGCCCTTTGGCACTTCCATGACCAGGAGGGCCAGACATGGCACAGCCCAAACCGAGGCGAACCGTCGCTCGCCGCACCGATATGTCCGTTGTCAATCCGCACGCCGCAGGCATCGATGTCGGCGCACAGTTTCACGTGGTCGCGGTTGGACCCGAATGCGCCGAGGACCCAGTGCGTTCGTTCCGCAGCTTCACCGCCGATCTTCACGAACTTGCCAGGTGGCTCAGGCAGGTCAAGGTCACGACTGTCGTGATGGAGTCGACCGGGATTTACTGGCTTCCCGTGTTCGAAATCCTCGAGTCTTATGGTTTCGAGGTGTTGCTGGTCAACGCCCGGGAGGCAAAGAGCGTACCGGGCCGCAAGAGCGATGTGAACGATGCCCAGTGGCTGCAGAAGCTGCACCGGTACGGACTGCTGCGCGCCAGCTTCCGCCCCCGACAGGACGTGGCCACGCTACGATCCTATCTGCGGCAGCGGGAGCGCCTGCTGGAATATGGGGCGTCCCATATCCAGCATATGCAGAAGGCAATGATGCAGATGAATGTACAGTTGCATCACGTCGTTCAGGACATCACAGGCGTCACCGGCATGAAGATCATCCGGGCGATCGTCGCGGGTGAGCGCGATACCGATGTCCTTGCACAGCATCGCGACATGCGCTGCAAAGCCTCCATCGAGACAATCCGTGAAGCGCTGGGCGGTCATTACCAGCCCGAGCACGTGTTCGAGCTCACCCAGGCCGTGGCCCTGTACGACTTCTACCAGACCCAGGTGACGCAATGCGATCAGCGGATCGAAATCGCGCTCAAGCAGTTGCAGGCTGGCATCGAACCCGTCGCCGCGCCACTGCCGGCAGCGCGACATCGAGGCAAGCAGTCAAACGACTTCTCATTCGACGTGCGTGCTGCGCTGTACGGGATGCTCGGTGTCGACCTGACGCAGATTCACGGCCTGGGACCCTACGTGGCGCTCAAGCTCATTGCCGAATGCGGCAACGACATGTCCCGCTGGCCGAGCGTGAAGCACTTCACGTCATGGCTGTGCCTCGCACCTGGCAACAAGATCTCGGGCGGCAAGATCCTGTCTTCGAAAACGCGCCGCTCCTCCAGCAAGGCCGCTGCCGCGTTGCGGCTCGCCGCCGTCACGGTCGGCAGGACCGACACCGCTCTGGGCGGCTTCTACCGACGGCTGTCAGCCCGCATCGGCAAGGCGAAGGCCGTCACTGCCACCGCACGCAAGATCGCGGCGCTCTTCTACAACACACTGCGCTACGGCATGGAATATGTCGATCCAGGCGCAGCCTATTATGAGGAACGTTACCGGCAGCGGGTCCTGAACAACCTGACGCGCCGGGCCGAGTCCCTGGGCTATGTCCTTCAGGCCAAAGCGACCTGACTCAGGGGAGTTTCTCAGGAAAGCGTCGGCCTTCTTTGCCCGGGAACTGAAGTGACTTACCGCGTGGTAAGTCACTTGCAACAGGAGGCCGTATCGGTCAGTCACGCCTGCCGGGTTTTGCAGGTGAGCCGCTCTGGCTACTATGCACACCGGCGCGCAAAGCCGAGTGCAAAGAGTCAGCAGGAGCGGACCCACGTCAAGGCAGCATTCGCCGCCAGCGGCGCGAGCTATGGCAGCCGGCGTGTGATGCATGCGCTGCGGCAGCAAGGGCTGCATATTGGTCGCTATCGGGTGCGTGCATTGATGCGCGAAGCGGGCCTGCGCACGAGCTGGAAGCGCAAGTTCGTCTCGACGACCGACAGCAGGCATACGCTACCTGTTGCGGAGAACGTGCTCGACCGGCAGTTTGACGTGGCCGAGCCGAATCGAGCGTGGGTTTCAGACATCACGTATATCCGCACGGCGCAGGGCTGGCTCTATCTGGCGGTCGTGCTCGACCTGTACTCACGCAAGGTCGTCGGCTGGGCCATGTCGCCCACCATGCCGGCCGGACTGGTCATGTCGGCACTGACAATGGCGTTGCAGCAACGCCGGCCAGCGCCGGGCCTGGTCCTGCATTCGGACAGGGGCAGTCAATATGCGAGTGACCAGTACCAAGCCTTGCTGAAGCAGCATCACGTCGTTTGTAGCATGAGCCGAAAGGGAAATTGTTGGGACAACTCGGTGATGGAACGGTTCTTCCTGAACCTGAAGATGGAGCGCGTGTGGCAGCGTCTTTACGCCAACCACGACGAGGCACGGCGAGACATCAGTCAGTACATCGTCGGTTTCTACAATACCGTACGCCTGCATTCGACTTTGGGCTATCTGTCGCCCGCTGCCTACGAGGCGAAACCGACAGTGAAAGAACCTATCGGCCTGTCCGAAATAACTTGACCACTACAGTACCAACTCGGTGGACTTGATCAGCATTGCCTTAGGTCCAGTTGGTTTTTCTGCCTCCGATGGTAAGTTGCTCTGAACCTTTGACGCACCCATCATCGCAGAAGCTTCCCGCTCGATACCGCATACACCGCGCGTGTCGCCGCGGTTCTCACTATTTCTCTGACAGCGCAGGCGGTGTATGCAGCTGGCGCCCTCCCAATTAAATTTTATCTATTACACAAACAACGCCGCCGTTACCCTGAACTGCGAATATCTCGTTGAGCAATTCTCTTACGAGACCGGCCTGACCACTGCGCAGATGGCGATGCCGGCGAGCTTCGGTCCAACCTATGACTTCAGCCCGAACGGACCGTGGATCATGTTCCCCGGCGACACCCCGCCCCTGCTTGCGTTGGCAACAGTTCGGGCCGTGAGTGCGGATGTGTGGACGCCACGCACGGGAGCACTCAAGCAATGACGCTATGGAGGATAGCGCGCTGGCGCGCGTCTCGAAACAGGGTCGAGGTTATTTCAAGCCGCATGCCCTTTGACGACGTGCGCTCCGCGGAGGTCTCGAGAAAGTATCGGACATTACGCCTGATCGCTTCCATATCGATTCCATAGATGTTGTAGCAGCATCTTCTGCCAGGCGGAAGTGACGCGCGCGATTTACAGGTTCCACATGGTCTCATGTATGGAGTGGGCGCTGTCTCTCGCAGTGAAAAACCTCTCCCTTTAATATTTTCATTTGATGGGGCATTGTCTGGCTTGATGAACGTATAAACACGATCTGGAAGCGATTCCGGGTGGAAGAGGAAACCGAAGCAAAAACGTGCCGAAGTGAATATATCCTGAAGATCGAAGCCTCTGAACGGGCGTGTCACGATCGTGCCGCCATATTCGAAGTACAGTTCTTCCCTGAAATGTATTGCGAACGCGCCTGAAGCGGCCACGATCTGATTACGCTCCAAAAACAGAAAGATGGCGCCAAGGTCGACGGCATTGGCAACTTCACGCGCGCTGCGCCGAAGGATATTAGGATCGCTTTCCCGTTCGTAGAACGCAACAATGCCTGGAATGTCGCTGTGTTCTGCGCGTCGCAATGTGATGTCCATGATATGCGCTTTGCTGCGCCCTCCGCAATGTAATAACGGATCAGCCTTGGAACAGGGCACACGTCTTCAGTTGACTAAAGGCGACGTCTCGCGAGCGGGTTCGAAATATAGCGAACCGCGAAATCGGAAAGCGGTGAGCAAGGCAACAGGCAAAGACTGGACAGCGCGAGCGTGCCTATCTTCTTCTTATAGCTCCAGAACGGATTGGCGACTATCGAGCGCAAATAACCATGCGACTGCCGGCTAACCCATCCCCAGCGCTTCGCGAACGAAGCCTGATAAACAGCAGAGCAAAAATACGCTTTCTCGAGTGAGAAGTCGTGAAACGATGGCGGAAGCTCTATGCCGAGCCGCGAGCGCGCCATCTGCCGAAGGATCGACCAACGCTTGGTCAACGCCCTGGGCGCCTTGTCGGTGCTGTCCGAATTGGCGAAATCAATTCCTGTGTTTTTGGTCCGATGCACGCGGTATGCGCCTAACGATTTCGGGATCGTCGCGATTGCTCCCAACAATGCGACCCCGTAGATCGCGTAGAAGTCTGCGCCGTAGCGATTACTGCTTGCTTCCGGCACGGGAAAGATTTTCTTTAATGCGCTGGTCCGGTAGGCGTTGCCTGACGCTGGCGGCGACGGATAGAGCCAACCCCGGCGCAGCAGGCTACCGCAGTCGACTGGCGCGGCGGAGTGAGGTACGTATGTACCCGTGGGCTTCCCGGCTGAATCCACAACGTCGAGACGGAACTGAACCTTGACGGAGTCGCCGGCCTCGAATGCTTGCATGACCTCGGACACCGCACCCTTGTACAGTAGATCGTCGGAATCGAGCAGGATCACGAATTCCGTGTCGATCATATTGACTGCATCGTTATATGCGGAGACCTGGCCGCCGTTCTCCCTATAGAGCGCCTGGATGCGGCCGGCATAACATTCTGCGATTTCGCGTGAGCCGTCCGTCGATCCGTCGTCGATCACCAGAACACGCGTTTCCGGGTAGTCCTGAGAAAGAGATGAGTCAATTGCGTCGGCCAGAAAGCGACCGTGGTTGTAATTGCAGATCACGATTGTGATTTTTTGCATGGCGCTTCACCACTGTCGTTACCGCTAATGGAGAGTTGCGAAAAACATCGGCAGGAAACTACCGTGCCCCGGGCGAAGTTGCTCGCAAGGAAGGCCTTATCGACAGGTAAGCGTCTGGTATCAGGCTGCCCCACTCGTAGTCGATCCTGTCCGGCATGAATGGCAGAACGCCCGCACCCGGCGTGAAAGTAAGTTCACCAAAATAAACCTGGTTATTGGGCGAATACAGGTCCACGCGGACATAGTCGAAGTCCGCCGAGAGCTTGATCCCAGCGTCCACGATCGCGTCGAGATTGTCCGGGCGAGGCGGCGGGTTTTCACTGGGTTTGTACTCGCCAATGACTACGTCCAGATGGTTCCAGTTGACGTCGTACAGATCGCCGCGCGTATCAGCGCCGAATCGGTCCGAGATGACGAGAATGTAGATGACCAGCCGGCCTGATTTGGCACCAAAGCACTGCAGCTTATAGTCGGGGGGAACGTTGTCGCTCTCATCGAGCAGCAGTTGCTCGAAGAAGATACGCGGCTTGATGGGGCGATAGTGCTTTTCCCGACCCATCTTGTAGAAGTCGAGGGACAACCAATGGTTCGCGAGATCCCGCAATTCCTCGAATGAGGTTGCCGATTTGTTTCTGACCACCTTGACATAAGTGCTGCCGTGATTCGCCTTCATCACGAACGAGTCCGGCAACGCATCGAATACCTCTTTCGTGAAGGTCTCGGGGGCGGCAAGCAACGGTATAAGATGGCTCTCGCCAAGCTTTCTCGCAACATAGTCCCTGACCGTAAGCTTGTCGGTCAACTCGGTGAGCCACGGATCCGGCCGCAGGCTTTTCTGCAGAATTTTCTCGTTGAATGTTGTCGGACGAAGCAGGTTCGGATAACGGCCAATGTACTTGTGATGCAACAGGCTCAAGAACAATGGCGCAGGCAGCATCGACTTGGCCGCGTCTTTCAGCTTGCGCAGAGTTGGGTTGGTCGTCGTCATGGTTCCCATCCCGTCAGATAGTCTTGCCGTATGTGAGGCCAGGCCAGCCTCCAGGTACGTCACTGCGGAGGTTAGCGCACAGAGTCCGTCGTGATTGACGGCGTCGCTAAAGGAAGGTACTTTGGCCCATTTTCGCGAAAACGACCGCTTTTGCAGGGCACTTTCGGGATGAAAAGGGTCTGAGCCTTCTCAACGGCCAGAGATGGAAACTGCATTAGGGAAAACACCACACTTGCCCATAGGCTGCTGGCTGAGCCCTACGTCGCTCTTCATAAGAAACTGCATATATCCTTTACATGCGGCGAGCATGCAAGGCGGCCGATCGTCTGCGGCCCGGGGACGCAGTGCGGCCCATGACCGGTCATTCGCCATCGCTGGCTAGGTCGTTGACATTCGTAGTTGGGCGTGGAATACCCCAACTTTGGAAAATCCATCAACTCGCCGAAGAAGTTAGGGCGACAGGCGGACCTGGGCCTAGGTGGGCATTTGGTCCTGAACTTTGTGAACACATGCGGCGGCGCTGGTAAAGAGCGTGACGCCGATCGTTGGGTCGATTGGCGTACAGCTCTCAACTGGGCTGGCGCGAACGGGCTCCTCAGCCCTTCCGAGAGCCGCCTAGTCGAGAAGGCGCGGTTGCACGCCGGGCTCAGCGAATCCGACGTCCTGAAAGAATTGACCGAACTGCGGGAGGCTGTACACGCGGTGTTCTCTGCGATCGCAACCGGCGCGTCGTGTTCGGAGCCCGATCGTATGCTGCTGGAAAATCACATTCGCGAGGCGCTGAACCACGCGAACCTGTGCGTTGCCGGAAGAGAGCCAGCCCACTGGACGGTGCTGCCGGAGAAGGCCGGTAGCGCGCTCATAAAGGATCGGCTCGCAGTAGCTGCGAGCGAACTGTTTATGCAGCCGATGCTATCAAATGTCCGAGAATGCGGCGCATGCTCGTGGTTGTTCCTCGATCTCTCGCGAAGCAAATCTCGCCGATGGTGCTCAATGGCCACGTGCGGGAACCGCGTCAAAGCGCAACGCCACTATCGTGCAGTCAGAGCGACAGGTTGAACGGTTCCATCGAACTATTGCATCGACCGGTTGAATCTGCCGGCTGGAGCGGACGTTCGGCGCCGTGCCTGCGCGAGCAGTGGCAACGCCTATACTCAAAGTCATGCCACCCTGCGATCGGCTCCGGAGCACCGACGCTGCACGATGACGGCCGGCCCAAGCGCACGGGGGTGGCAACATAGGCGCCAGGGTGGTAAACCGCAATCGCGCCAGCCTCGTTTTAGAGTTTCGGACACGCTTTCACAAAGGAGTGTCACCATGATGCAAGCCAGCGAAATCCAGAAGCGTTTCACGCATCTACAGCAATCCATCGAACAGGCTTCGCAAACCTGTCATGCCGACTCCACACTCCCCAAGGACCTCATCGAGTGCGTTGATGAGCTAGATCAACAATCCGCGTCGGCAAAGAAAGTGATGGCTTCGAACGATCAGGATCGCATGCGCCAATGGGTGGACGATCTTGAGCGGATCGGCGACAGCGCAGAAAAAGCGTGCGAACGCGCTGCGAATGTCAATGCCAGGATCAAGAAAGCAGTCAGTTCGGTTCACGCCGAACTGAGCGATCTAAAGAAACAGCTACATTAATCTCATTCACGTCATGTGAGCGGTCGCCGCGTGCGTGAGCGACCTGCGGCGGGGACATTCACGCTGATCGGCCCCGCCGCCAATATTTCACGCAGTTCTTCCCCGCGTCGAACACGATGCCGATCGCGACGTTTGGCTGGTGCGAGCGGAATGCCTTACTTGCGTGTAGGCTTTCGAAGCCTGATGCCCTCCGGTGGCGCCACAAGGAATGAACGTCCGGTGCTCCAATGGCCGTGCCGCAGTCTCAGCTTCCACACTATCGCCGTCGAAGGGCGCTGAACGACCCGCATTAGCCGGTCATGGCGACCCGCATTAGCCGGTCATGGGGTTGCGATACTGCGATACCATCGGCCGCTTCCTGGGGCTTCGGACATCCGCCGCGCTTCACGAAAAAGGTATCGTCGGCAACGCGCGAACACCGTTCTAGCGATGCGGGGCTATGCCAGCCAACGGTCGCGGAGTTTGCGCAAAATCCGTGCCGCGTCGAGCGTGCATCGTCCCGAGGCAATACGTGTCACAAATAATCAATGCGGTGGAATAATGCCGCGCCGTGGGCGTTTGTAGATTAGGCGTCGCGTGCAAGACCGCGAAGCCGCGAAACGGAATCGTCGGCCGCGCACAGCGGTTGCGTCCCCGTTTTGCAGGGGTTTGTCTGTCCTTTTTGTAAACGTTCACCGGCGTCGCGGCACTTGCCGCGAGCGATCCGCGACTCGCCGGCTCAATGCGTGGCCGCGCGACAACTCAGTCGCGTTGGCCGTGCAGGAGAGTTCTACATGAAAGTACCAAGACTGCTATCGGCCGTATTCGTGATCATCGCGCTAGGAGTCGCATCGTTGTCGTTGGCCGCGTGCCAGTCCACGGGCGACACGAGCTCGTCGGGCAGCAGCAGCGGCACCAGCAGCAGCAGCGGCTATTGATGCGCGCTCGCGCGGCCGTCAGCGCCGCGTGAACTTCGAAGCGGAAGTGATATCGCGGCTCCCGCAGCCGCGGCGCTATGCGCGTGCGCTGACGGGCGACTCAGTCTGGGCTGACCATCTGGTTCACGATACGGCCGAGCGGGCGCTCGCGCGTTGGAAAGGCTTTTGGCCCGACTGCAATCTGCGTGCGTGGCTGCTGACGATCCCTGCGACACATTGTCTGACAGGCTCGTGAGGAAAATGCCGACATCTTCTTCTGGGACGAATCTGGCTTTCGGGCCGCTTCTTGAGTAGAGCAGCCGGTTGAATGACCATCTAAGCGCAAGGGCGAACGACCGCAGGTGGCCGACCAGCGCCCGACGAACGAGCGCGACGATCGTCTCGGGCGTGCGAGCAATGCAAAAGGCATGAGCCGACCCACAGCGGACTGACGGCATTACCTAAAGCAGCCAGTCAAAGAGCTAGCGTCAAGACTGGTGTATAGGCAACTTGATGAGCAGGGACTTCAGGCGGCGAGTTTCTGCTGAACCGGTTGGTCGTCTTTCACCGGTTCGCCATCCCTGAAGGCAATGCCTTCCAGCAACAGCTTGATCTTTTCGGGCCCGTTGACGCGGCGCCAGGTTTTCTCGGCTTCCTCGATCAGCTTGAATGCCAGACCAAGGAAGGTTGGTCGCGACACACAGTTGCGCGTGCGCGTCGTACGGTGTCGCACCGTCGCGAACGTCGACTCAATCGCATTCGTGGTCCGCAAATGCTGCCAGTGCTCGGCCGGGAAGTCGTAAAACGCCAGCAGGCTTTCCCGGTCCTTCTTCAACGTTTCCGTTGCCTTCGGATATTTCGCCGCGTAGACCGTCACGAAACGATCAAACGCGGCATACGCGTCGGCGCGCGTGGCGGCCATCCAGATCGCCTGCAGATCTGCTTTAGCCCTGCCTTGCTGCGACTTCGGCAGCACGTTCAGGACGTTGCCCATCTTGTGGAACCAGCAGCGCTGGCCGCGCGTTGCAGGAAACACTTCCTCCAGTGCGGCCCAGAAGCCCATCGCGCCATCGCCGACGGTAAGCAGCGGCCCAGCCTGCAGGCCTCTCGATTTCAGGTCGAGCAGCAACTCCTGCCATGACGCCTTCGACTCGCGATACCCGTCACCGATCGCCACACGCTCCTTGCGTCCATCCGGCCTCACGCCGATGATCACCAGCAGACATTGACCGTCCGAGTTCTCGCTGCGCAGGCCCGTGTGAATGCCGTCGACCCACCAATATACGTAGCGCGATTTCGACAGATCGCGTCGGCTCCAACTCGCATGCTCGTCGGCCCACTGCGCCTTCAGACGGCTCACCACATTGGCCGACAGGCCTTTGGCGTCGTCACCGAGCAACACGCTCAGCGCTTCGCTCATGTCGCCCGTGGAGATGCCTTTCAGATAAAGGCATGGCAGCGCGGCACTCACGCGCGGCGACTTCCTCACATACGGCGGCACAATCGACGAATTGAACTTCACGCCTGATCCTGAGCGATCGCGAACCTTCGGCCAAGGGAACAATTCCAAAAGGCGAGTACGCGTACGTTGGGAGGAGTGAGGGTTATTTCGGGGAAGAAATCAACGGACACATCATAGATAACCAAATCTTCCCGTCCTTTGGGTACGTTTTCGTACACGGTATCGGCGATATCAAGACAGACGGGTATCTGCTTTCGCCTGTCGCTTTGAATAAGTTAGGGTACAAAAGCGCGTCGGAAGTGTTTCGATCACTCACGAAGCAAGATGCTTACAATTTCTCAGGTATGTACAAGGTCGGGGCGGACCTTCCCGCAGGAAACTACGTCATAGAAAGCGCGGGGGCAGCCTACGTCTTCGTCAATACCGGCCCCGCGGGAAATGGTGAAATCGTCTGGAATGACAACTTCCATGGTACAAAGTCTGCCAATCTGACCAACGGCCAGTACCTCGAGCTTAACAATGCTTCGATTTCGCCGGTTCGCGCTACTGGGAGCAACGGAGCGCAAGCACCCGCCCAAGCGGCTCAGACTGCCGTTGAGTCAGCGCCGCCCGGTATTGAGACGGCTCCCCCACAGCAAGCATCGCAGCAATTCGCAAGGTCCCAAGCGATCGCCGATGTTATGCAGATCGGCGACTTCGATATCAATCTCCGGAGTTGCCCAGGGACGACCTGTTCAGCATTGGTCGTAATCCCGAAGCATGGGCAGGTCAGCGTCGATGCGACATCGATTCGCAACGTTACTGAAGCGTCAGGTGCACAGACGCCGTGGGCACGGATCACTTATTCTGGCCCGTATTGCGAACCGGCGACGCTGGATCAGCAGCGAGGGTGCGTCACCTTGCATGAGCCAGGCGACCCCGTCGTAGGCTGGGTGAACTTCCAGCGATTGTCGGCTGCTCCGACTAGCCAGTAGCCAGCAACGTGTTCGCCCACTGAGCGTTGGACTGGGAAGATGATGCGCATATCCGTGGAGTCAGGAAATAGGGCAACGCCGAAGGGCGACGTAAATCTGGCGAAAGGTGTCGAACGATGCGATGGCCGCCGAACTTCCGGGTTCGGCCAATTTCTGCCGCTCGCCCCGACACAAGTGCGGTCACTCGAACGGCTGGTTCGCCTCCGCAACCTGCCGGATGCTCAAGGCTAACATCTCTTGAGGTTTGTTCGATGCCTGCCCACGTCTGCGGGCGTGGAAACGCGGGATAGCGCGTGCGGGCAGGCGTTGAATAAACCTGAAGATGACTCGACGTCTGGCAGCACATCGACAGAGGCCGGATTTACCCTGATGCAGGATTGATCAAATGGTCAAGCGGGCGGTTTGCGGTATCGGATTTGATGAAGTGCTGTTTGCGTCACCAGCGGCGGTTTGCGACATTTCATTTAAAGGCTGCGCGTGCGCCGTTATCAATTGGTGAAGCGCGGCCGCAGCATTCGCAGGCTGACCCAGTTTGCATTTATCGTCGGCACGTCCGCCGGGCGCGGTGCGGCACCGCTCGCCTAGAGTATCGGCACGTCCTATGCCTAGGTCACCGCAGGACCCAGCAGAACGCGGTGATCGACATGTCGGAATCAGCAAACGAAATAGGCCAGCATGGAAATGCCTCCTTGGTCATAGGGGGGCATCTTGTCACGCACCGCGTCGGCTACACGCATCACGGCATCTACGTCGGCGATGGCAAGGTGTTGCATTACGCCGGATGGTCCTGTTCGCTGCGTCGCGCCCCGGTGCAGGAGACTTCCTTGAGTGAGTTTGCCGACGGCCACGAGATCCGCGTCGAGCGGACGCCCGGCAGAAGGTACTCGCGTGAGGAAGTGGTCCGGCGTGCGTACTCGCGTCTCGGCGAAGACTGCTACCGGGTGACCACGAACAACTGCGAGCATTTCTGCGCGTGGTGTCTGTGCGGCGAAAGCCGAAGCGATCAGATCGATGCCCTGGTCGCCTTGCCGCAGCGCTGCCTGCACGCGCTGGTCAACATGCTCACGCAATTCGTGCGCGCAAAACCAATTCATGTCTCCACAGATAGGCTCGCGTGCTGACGAAGCCATCCGCTGTGCGTTTACACCAAATGAACAAGCACGCGCATGCGTGGCGATTTCGCTGGCGCAGTTGCGAGCGCTAGCAGGCATAAGACGCTTCACCAAATGGACAGTCCATTCCGGATCGTTTTGATGATTTGATCAATCGGTCGCTGGGGTAAGTACTGACCTCGTCATGACGATTCGCCCGCGCAAGCGGTGGCGCCCAAACAGCCAACCCCCAAAGCCGACGGCAGATCAGCCCCTCATAATCGCGGCCCTGGGCCGTGACGATGAGCCGACCTCCCGGCATGGACTTTGCCTAGAATAGAGACGGAGACACCTCATACACATAAAAGGAGGCGCTGTGACAGACAGCACCGCGCGGTTTTCGGCGAGCATGCGGGAGGGGATCGAGAACCTTTCGCGCCGCCTGAAATTTGTCAGACAGGAGGGGCACATCTGGCTCGGCGAGAATCGCATGATTCTCCTTCACACAGCCACGCTGGGCGCGCTGCGCAAGGAACTCGTCGACACGCTCGGCCTGGAGCGCACGCGGGGCCTGTTCACGCGAATGGGCTTTCAATCCGGCACGCGCGACGCAGAACTCGCCCGCACTTTACGCCCCACCGCGAGCGATTTCGGCCTGCTCGAACTCGGGCCGTGCCTGCACGTGCTCGAAGGCAACGTGCGAGTGACGCCGATCGAAGTGGACATCGATATCGCCAACGGCAAGTACTACGGCGACCACCTGTGGGAAGACTCGTTCGAAGCCGAAGTGCATCAGAAAATTTTCGGGCTGAGCAATGACCCGGTCTGCTGGATGCAGGTCGGTTACGCGAGTGGTTATACGTCGGCGTTGATGGGCCGCACCATCCTCTACAAGGAGACGCTGTGTTCGGGCTGTGGCGATCCGCATTGCCGCATCGTCGGCAAGCCGGTCGAAGAGTGGCTCGACGGCGACGAGATGCTGAAGCTGTACACGCCCGATCCGGTCATCGAAACGCTGTTGCAATTGCAGAGCGAAGTGGAAAACCTGCGCTCGCTGCAGCAGGAAGTGGCGCAGCCGGAAGAACTGGTCGGCGCGTCCACGGGTTTTCTCGCGGCGTGGGGGCTCGCGCAGCGCGCGGCGTCGAGCGACGTGACCGTGCTGTTGCTCGGCGAAACGGGTGTCGGCAAGGAGCGCTTCGCGCGCGCGTTGCACGGCGTGAGCCGGAGGCGCGACAAGCCCTTTGTCGCCATCAACTGTGCCGCCATGCCTGAGGAGTTGCTCGAGGCCGAGCTTTTCGGCGTTGAGCGAGGCGCGTTTACCGGCGCGCATCAGACGCGGATCGGCCGTTTCGAGCGGGCGGATACCGGCACGCTCTTCCTCGACGAAGTGGGCGAGCTCTCGGCGTCGGCGCAGGCCAAGCTGCTGCGCGTGCTCCAGGAAGGCGAGTTCGAGCGCGTCGGCGACGACCGCGTGCGCAAGGTCGACGTGCGGGTTGTCGCCGCGACCAACGTCGAGTTGACGGAAGCGGTGCGGCGCGGCGCGTTTCGCAAGGATCTGCTGTACCGTCTCAATGTCTATCCGGTCACGATCCCGCCGCTGCGCGAGCGGGCCGACGATATCCCGCGTCTTGTCGAGCGATTCATCGCGAAGTACAGCGTGCGGCACAGCAAGCGCGTGCTGGGGCTCACCGATCGCGCGATAGCGACACTGCGCGCCCACGCGTGGCCCGGCAACGTGCGTGAACTCGAAAACGCGGTAGAGCGCGGCGTGATCCTCGCGCGACCAGGCGGTCAGATCACGGAGCGCGATCTGTTCACGGCCCTGCCGGAGTCCGGGGACGACAGCGCCGCATCACTCGACGAGCGTGGCCATCCGCTGCGCGAAAACGCGGACGTCGCCGACGCGTTGTTCGATCACATGATGCGCGAAGGCGTGCCGCTCGACCGCGTCGAGAACATGCTCATCGAAGCCGCGGTCGAACGTGCGGGCGGCAATCTGAGCCAGGCGGCGAGAATGCTCGGCATCACGCGGCCGCAGCTTGCTTATCGCTGGCGCAATCGCGAGAAGACCGCTCCGCCCGCGGACAAATAATCACGCTGCTCCGCTTGACGATTCGGGCCGCCCTTTGGGCGGCTTTTTTTTCTGCTGTGCGATGCGTGGCTCGCGAGACGTTTGATCAATTGATCAAACGTCTTGGCAGAGCATCGGCGCGGCTGGTGCCACGCGTGACCCATGTACCGCATTGCCACGCCTGTTTCGCCACTCCAGACGACGCACAGGCGCGCTGCCGCAGTCTCATCGCATGCAAGAAATCGCCGTCGACACGGCGTGTCGGCGTGCTCTTCATCAAATCATCAAACAGGCCGCCATCGCTTGATGATTTGATCATCGCCTCGCACCGCCCTTTCGCGAGATTTGCGGTTTTTCTTCGGGCAAACCCTCGTTTTTTTGTACAAACCGCACATGGCACAGGTCGTGCAATAGACAAGAAAAACGAGGAGGCAACGATGCAAGATCCGAGACCGCTGTTCGACAGGACTCGACGATTCATTCGGATAACTGCGCAACGCGAAGATGGTTATGTCGAATTCGATTTCTCGGTCGGTGACCCCGATCTAGCTGTCGAACTGATCATGAACCAGACGATGTTCGATCGCTTCTGCCAGGTGAACTCGGTTCGCACGATTACGCAAACCGACGAACAGATCGGCCTTACGCGCGAACGCTGGCGATACGAGGGCTAGCGCGAGGCGAAACAGCTCATTCAGAAGAGTAGTGGACAAACACGGAGACAGTCTCATGCAAGTCGAAATCAAGACGCTCAAGGCCCAGCCGCTGCGTCAAACCTATGGGCACGTCGGGCGCCGTTTCGGCGACAAGCCGGCCTCGCGATATCAGGAGGCGACCTACGACATTCAGCCCACCACCAACTTTCACTATCGGCCGACATGGGCGCCGGAGTTTGAGTTGTTCGACGCGAGCCGCACGCAAATCCGCATGAAGGACTGGTACGCGCTGAAGGATCCGCGCCAGTACTACTACGGCGCTTATGTGACGACACGCGCGCGGCAACAGGAGGCGGCCGAAGGCGCGTTCGATCTGGTGGAGCGTCGCGGACTGCTGGCGGGGCTGTCGTACGAATGGCAGGAGCGCTTGATCGCCGGACTGTTGCCGCTGCGTCACATCGAATGGGGCGCCAATATGAACAACACGCTGTGCGCCGATTACGGCTACGGCACCGCGATTACGCAGGCCTGCACGTTCTGCGCGATGGACCGGCTCGGCATTGCCCAGTATCTGTCGCGTATCGGTCTCGCGCTCGACGGCAACACGGGCGTCGCGCTGGAACGCGCGAAGACCGCGTGGCTGGAAGCCGAGGCCTGGCAGCCGATGCGCCGCCTCGTCGAGGATCTCTTCGTGATCGAAGACTGGTTCGAGACCTTCGTCGCGCAGAACCTTGTGCTCGACGGCTTGCTGTATCCGCTCGTCTATCAGCACTTCGACGCGTTCGTTGCGCAGCACCTCGGTGCAAGTCTCGCGATGCTCACCGAGTTCACGCAGCAATGGCAGTCCGATCACACCAAGTGGGTCGACGCGCTGATCCGCACGGTGAGCGCTGAATCGCCCGAGAACCAGCAACGAATTGCCGGCTGGGTCGAGTACTACCGCGCCCGCACGCTCGACGCGCTTCTCCCCGTTGCAGGCACGCTGCTCGACGGCGCGGGCGCTGCCGCACTCGATGAAAGCGGCGCGCAGTTCGCCGCTCGTCTTACGAAGCTCGGCGCATTGCCGGTGGCAGTAGTCCAACCCTGAGGCCGTCATGCAAAACGTCTACATCGCATTGCAGAACACCGACGAAACGCGCGCGATCGTTGCCGCGATTACCGCCGTGAATCCGGAGGCTACGGTCAACGAGTATCCGGCGATGGTGAAGATCGACGCGCCCGGCAAGCTCGTGATTTCGCGCCCCCACGTATCGGAAGAGCTGGGCCGCGACTGGAACATCCAGGAGCTGCAACTGAATCTGGTGTCGCTGTCGGGAAACATCGATGAAACCGACGATGCCTTCACGCTGCAATGGCACGCCTGATATAAACGGAGACGAATGATGGACGCACGCAAGAAGCTGAACCTGAAAGACAAGTACGCGCTGATGACGCGCGATCTCGGCTGGGAAACCAGTTATCAGCCGATGGACAAGGTGTTCCCGTTCGATCAGTACGAGGGCATCAAGATTCACGACTGGGACAAGTGGGAAGACCCGTTCCGCATGACGATGGACGCGTACTGGAAGTATCAGGCGGAGAAGGAACGCAAACTCTACGCGATCATCGATTCGTTCGCGCAGAACAACGGGCACATGAATGTCTCCGACGCACGCTATATCAACACGCTCAAGCTGTTCCTGACCGGCGTGACGCCGCTCGAATACGCGGCGCATCGCGGTTATGCGCATCTGGGTCGCCATTTTCGCGGGGTTGGTGCGCGCGTCGCTTGCCAGATGCAGTCGATCGATGAATTGCGTCACTGTCAGACTCAGGTCCACACGCTGTCGCTCTACAACAAGTATTTCAACGGCTTCGCGGAATGGCCGCATATGTACGACCGCGTCTGGTATCTGTCGGTGCCAAAGTCGTACTTCGAAGATGCGATGAGCGCCGGTCCGTTCGAATTCATCACGGCGATTTCGTTTTCGTTCGAATACGTGCTGACGAACCTGCTGTTCATGCCGTTCATGTCAGGCGCGGCGTACAACGGCGATATGGCGACGGTCACCTTCGGCTTCTCCGCGCAGTCCGATGAGTCGCGTCACATGACGCTCGGTCTCGAAGTCGTGAAGTTTCTCTGCGAGCAGGACCCCGACAATGTGCCGATCGTGCAGAAGTGGCTCGACAAATGGTTCTGGCGCGGTTTCCGGCTGCTGACGCTGGTCGGCATGATGATGGACTACATGCTGCCCAAGCGCGTGATGTCGTGGTCCGAGGCGTGGAAGATCTATTTCGAAGACGCGGGCGGCGCGCTCTTCAAAGACCTCGAACGCTATGGCCTGCGCATGCCGAAGTATCACGAGATCGCGACGCAGACCAAAGACCGCGTCACGCATGAGGCTTGGGCAACGTTCTACAACTATGGCGCCGCTGCTGACTTCCACACCTGGGTGCCCTCCGACGAAGAACTCGACTGGCTTTCCGCCAAGTACCCGGAGACCTTCGACAGCGTCTACCGGCCGCGTTTCGAATACTGGCGCGAACAGCAGCAGGCGGGCAAGCGTTTCTACAACGCCAGTCTGCCGATGCTCTGCCAGACCTGCCAGGTACCGATGTTCTTCAGCGAGCCGGACGACCCGACCAAAATCGCCTACCGCGAATCGACGTATCACGGCATGAAGTTCCACTTTTGCTCGGACGGCTGCAAGGACATCTTCGAAGGCGAGCCCGAGAAATATGTGCAGGCGTGGCTGCCGGTGCACCAGATCTATCAGGGCAACTGTGGTGGCGCGTCGCTCGACGATGTTCTCAAGTACTACCACCTCAACCACGGTCACGACAACCTCGACTTCGCGGGCTCGCCCGACGAGCGCAACTGGAATGCATGGAAAAACGAGTCCGGCGCTCACGCTCCGAACGAATGAGCGCGACGCGACACAAGCACAGAGAGACGAAGGAGACAGGCATGAGCATCACCGCGATCAAACCCTACGCGTTCGAACCGGCCGACCGCGAGTCGCAGTTTCATGGCAACCGGCTGCTCTACATCGGCTGGGAGGACCACCTGATGTTCGCCGCGCCGCTGTGCGTTCCGGTGCCGCCTGACATGACGTTCGGCGCGCTGGTGTCGGACCTGCTGCCGGGTCTGTATGGCGCGCATCCCGATTTCGTCGCGATCGACTGGCACACGGCGCAGTGGTTCAGATCCGGCGAGCCGTGGCGGCCGGACAGCGAGCGCTCGCTCGCCGACAACGGTCTCGTTCACAAGGACGTGATCCGTCTGCGGACGCCGGGCCTGACTGGCATCGGCGGTTCGTGCAGCTAACGCGGGAGACAGTGATGGACTACACCGTACGTATTGAACCGCTCGGCCAGACCATCGGCATCGAAGCGGGGCAGACGCTGCTCGATGCCTGTTTGCGTCAGGGCGTGTGGCTTCCGCATGCTTGCTGTCACGGGCTGTGTGCGACCTGCAAGGTGCAGGTCGTCGACGGCGAGATCGATCAGGGCGACGCGTCGGACTTCGCGCTGATGGACTTCGAGCGCGAAGAAGGCAAGTGCCTGGCGTGCTGCGCGACGCCGATGTCCGATCTCGTGATCGAAGCCGACATCGACGAAGACCCCGACGCGCAAAATCTGCCGCTGCAGGATTACACGGGCACGGTCGTCGCGATCGAAGACGCCACGCCGACTATCCGCGTGATCCGGCTCGCGGTGGAGGGTGCCGGGCGTGTCGCGTTTCAGGCAGGCCAGTACCTGAATCTGCATGTGCCGGGCTGCGGGCAGCCGCGCGCATTCTCGCTTGCCAATGCGCCACATGACGGCGAGATCGAGATGCACATTCGCCGTGTGCCGGACGGGGTCGCGACCGGCTGGCTGCACGACGAACTGCGACCGGGCGCGCAACTGGCGTTCGCCGCGCCGTTCGGCCACTTCTTCGTGCGCAAACAGGCGCAGATGCCGACGATCTTCCTCGCCGGCGGCTCGGGCCTGTCGAGCCCGAAGTCGATGATCCTCGATCTGCTGAACGAAGGCTCGACGTTGCCGATCACGCTGATCCACGGCGCCCGCACACGCGACGAACTCTATTTCGAAGCCTTTTTCAACGACCTGGCCGAACGCCACCCGAATTTCCGCTACCTGCCCGCGCTGTCGAGCGAGCCAGACGACAGCGGCTGGCCGGGCCCGCGCGGTTTCGTGCACGAGGTCCTGAAAGCGCAGTACTCCGACGCCGCGGGCATCACCGATTTTCGCGGCCACAAGGCGTATCTGTGCGGGCCGCCGCCGATGGTCGAGGCGTGCATCAAAACCTTGATGCAGGGCCGGCTGTTCGAGCGCGACATCTACACGGAGCAGTTCCTGTCGGCGGCGGATGCGAGCGAGGCGGCCAAAAGCCCGCTGTTCCGCATCTGACGCGCTCCGTCGGCTCACTCTAGGAGAGCGGTGATGACCTGGCGGATCGAAGTTGAAAACACCGGCGACACGTTCGGCTGCGCGGAGAACGCCACCGTGCTTCATGCGATGGCGGCGACAGGCGGGCGAGGCATTCCGCTCGGCTGTCGCGGCGGCGGCTGCGGTGTGTGCAAGGTGCAGGTGCTGAGCGGCCGCTATCACGCCTGCAAGATGAGCCGCGCTTGCGTGAGCGCCGACGAGGAAGCGTGCGGCACGGTGCTCGCATGCCGCATCAGTCCGCTCACGGATCTGTCGGTGCGCGTGATCGGCAGGATGGCGCGCTGCATCGACAAGGCGCGCGCCGGAACGGTGGCGGAAGAACACCACGAGTCCATCCAGCAGCAACAGGCGCCGGGCGGCGTCTGAACCAGAACCATCAAGGAGACACATCATGGCATTGCAAGGCGTACTGCGACCCGGCCATATTGCGCTGCGAGTCCTCGAAATCGGTCCGGCGTTGAAGCACTACATCGACGTGCTCGGCCTGCATGAAACCGGCCGCGACGCGCAAGGGCGCGTGTATCTGAAGGCATGGGACGAACATGACCATCACAGCGTCGTGCTGCGCGAAGCGGACGAGCCGGGCATGGATTACCTCGGCTTTCGCGTCGACAGCGAAGCGACGCTCGACCGGCTCGCGAACGCGGTGAAGGAATCGGGCTACGCGAAAGACTTCCTCTGGATGGAAGCCGGCGAGCATCTGCATACAGGGCGGCGTTTCCGCTTCACCGTACCGACCGGCCACTCGATCGAACTCTTCGCGACGAAGGACAAGGTCGGCAGCGCGACCGGCGACCTGAACCCCGACCCCTGGCCCGACGACCTGCGCGGCATGTCGCCGAGCCGCTTCGATCATTGCCTGCTGTACGGCGACGAACTCGACGATACCGTGAAGCTCTTTCGCGACGTGCTCGGCTTTTCGCTGGCCGAGCAGGTCGTTACACCGGAAGGCATGCAGATCGCCGCGTTCCTGACGTGCTCGAACAAGGCACATGACGTCGCGTTTATCCGCCACGCGGCGAAGAACAAATTTCACCACGTGTCGTTCCAGCTCGACAGTTGGGGCGACGTGCTCAAGGCTGCTGATCTGATTTCCAAGCACGACGTTGCGCTCGACATCGGGCCGACGCGTCACGGCATCACGCGCGGCGCGACGATCTACTTCTTCGATCCGTCCGGCAACCGCAACGAGGTCTTCGCGGGCGGCTACATCCACTACCCTGACAAGCCGACTATCACGTGGCACGACAAGGACCTGGGGCGCGCGATTTTCTATCACGACCGCAAGCTCAACGAGGCCTTCCTGAGCGTGTTGACCTGAGCCGCGCGACTGGCGCAACGAAACGATCGAGACTATCCATGACTGAATTCAAGAATTTCATTGGCGGCGAGTGGGTCGGCACGGATCGCACGTTCGAAGACCGCAACCCGGTCGACGACAGTGTGATCGGGCTCGTGCACGAGGCCGGCCGCGCCGAGGTCAACGCAGCGGTGCAGGCCGCGCGCGTGGCCTTGCACGGACCTTGGGCGCGCATGACGCTGCCGCAGCGCGTCGAACTGCTGTACGCGGTGGCCGACGGCATCAACCGGCGCTTCGACGACTTTCTCGCCGCCGAAATTGCCGATACCGGCAAGCCGCATGCGCTGGCGAGTCACATCGACATTCCGCGCGGCGCGGCGAACTTCAAGGTGTTCGCCGACATGATTCGCAACGTCCCCACCGAAAGCTTCGCCATGGCGATGCCGGACGGCGGCGAAGCCCTCAACTACGGCGTGCGTACGCCGCGCGGTGTGATCGCGGTCGTGTGTCCGTGGAACCTGCCGCTGTTGCTGATGACATGGAAGGTCGCGCCGGCGCTCGCATGCGGCAACACGGTGGTGGTGAAGCCGTCCGAGGAAACGCCGGCTACCGCAACGCTGCTTGGCGAAGTGATGAACGAAGTGGGCGTGCCAAAGGGCGTCTACAACGTCGTGCACGGTTTCGGTCCCGACTCTGCGGGTGCGTTCCTGACTGAGCATCCCGGTGTGAACGCGATCACTTTTACCGGCGAAACGCGCACCGGCGAAGCCATCATGAAGGCTGCGGCGAACGGCGTGCGGCCGGTGTCGTTCGAACTCGGCGGCAAGAACGCGGGCATCGTCTTTGCCGACTGCGATTTCGATGCGGCCGTGGTAGGTATCGCGCGTTCCGCTTTTGAAAACACAGGGCAGGTGTGTCTCGGTACGGAGCGCGTCTACGTGCAACGGCCGATTTACGAGCGCTTTGTCGATGCGCTTGCGGCACGAGCGAAGGCGTTGCGTCCGGGGCGCCCCGGCGCCGAAGGCACCACCTTCGGTCCGTTGATCTCGCAGACGCATCGCAGCAAGGTGCTGTCGTACTACGAGCAGGCGCGCGTCGACGGCGCGGTGGTCGTAACCGGCGGCGGCGTACCCGATATGGCGGCTGGGTTGAAGGACGGCGCGTGGATCGAGCCGACGATCTGGACTGGCGTGCCGGACGGCTCGCGCGTGATCCGCGAGGAAATCTTCGGCCCGTGCTGTCACGTCGCGCCGTTCGATGACGAAGCTGAAGTGATCGCGAAAGCCAACGACACGCCCTACGGTCTCGCCGCCACCGTGTGGACGCGCGACACCGGCACCGCGCATCGCATGGCGCGCGCGCTCGACGTGGGCATCTGCTGGATCAATTCGTGGTTTCTGCGCGATCTGCGCACCGCGTTCGGTGGCGCGAAACAGTCGGGGATCGGCCGAGAAGGCGGTATCCATTCGCTCGAGTTCTATACCGAGCTGCGCAACGTATGCGTCAAGCTGTGAGGGCTGAGATGAATCCGTTAAAAACAGAAGGGCTCGCGCCCGAAGCGATCGAGCGCTACGGCGACGAACTCTATCGCGCGTTGCGTCATGCCGAGCCGGTTGCGCCGCTGACCGCACGCGAACCCGGCATCACGATCGACGACGCCTACCGTATCCAGTTGCGGATGATTGAACGCCGCATCGCGCTCGGCGGCGAACGAGTGATCGGCAAGAAGATCGGCGTGACGAGCGAAGCGGTGATGAACATGCTCGACGTGCGCCAGCCGGACTTCGGGCATCTCACGTCGGCGATGGTGTTCGCGGACGGCGCCGCGATTGACGTGTCGCAACTGATCGCGCCGAAGGCCGAGGGCGAAATCGCGTTCGTGCTGAAACACGACCTTGCGGGGCCGGGCGTGACGAATGCGGACGTATTGCGTGCCACCGAGGCCGTACTGCCGTGCTTCGAGATCGTCGACTCGCGTATTCGCGACTGGAAGATCCGCATTCAGGACACCGTGGCCGACAACGCGTCGTCGGGCGTATTCGTGCTCGGCGATCAGGCGATCGACCCGCGCGAACTCGATCTCGCACTGGTCGGCATGACGCTCGAAAAGAACGGCGAGATAGCGGCAACCGGCGCGGGCGCAGCGGCGCTCGGGCATCCGGCCAACGCGGTGGCGTGGCTCGCGAACACCCTCGGCCGGCTCGGCATGACGCTCAAAGCGGGCGAGGTGATTCTGTCCGGCTCGCTCGCGGCAATGGTGCCGGTGACGGCGGCCGACTCGCTGCGGATCAGTCTCGGCGGCATCGGCAGCGCGTCGGTGCGTTTCATTCAGGGAGAAAAACCATGACGCTCGATCAAACGACGATCGACGCCCTCGCGCATCGGCTCGACGAAGCTGAACTGCAACGGGAGGCGATCACCAAGATCACCGACGCGTATCCGCAGATCGACTGGGCCGACGCGTATGCGATCCAGGATTCGCTGCGTGCCCGCAAGGAAGCGCGCGGCATGAAAGTCGCGGGCTTGAAGATGGGCCTCACGTCGCACGCGAAGATGCGCCAGATGGGTGTGACAGACCCGGTCTACGGCTTTCTCACCGACTACGGTTCGTGCATGGACGGCGCGGCAATCGACACGTCGTCGCTGATCCACCCGAAAGTGGAAGCGGAAATCGCGTTTGTGACGAAGCATCCGCTTGCAGGTCCCGGCTGCCACATCGGCACCGTGCTGGCCGCAACAGACTTTGTGCTGCCCGCGGTGGAAGTGATCGACTCGCGCTACGAAAACTTCCGCTTCGACCTGAAGAGCGTAATTGCCGACAACACATCGTCGGCGCGCTTCGTGACGGGGGGCCGGCATCGCAGCGCCGCCGGTCTCGACCTGAAGAATCTTGGCGTGGTGCTGGAGAAAAACGGTGAAATCGTCGCGACGGCGTCGGGCGCGGCGGTGCTCGGCCATCCGGCCGCCAGCGTCGCGATGCTCGCCAACATGCTCGGCGCGCGCGGCAAGGCCATTCCCGCGGGCACGTTGATCCTGACCGGCGGCGTGACCGAGGCCATTGCAGTTGCCGCCGGCGATTCGGTCACCGCGCGCTTCCAGCATCTTGGCAGCGTTTCAATGCGCTTCGTCTGAGCGAAGCGCGCCTGCATAAACGGAGACATTCATGCCCATCATCAACGTTCATCTCATGGAAGGCCGGACCGACGAACAGAAGGCGCGTTTGATCGGCGCACTGACCGACGCCGCCATCGAATCCATCGGCGCGCCGCGCGAATCGGTGCGCGTGCTGCTGATCGAAATCCCGAAGACGCACTTCGGGATTGGCGGCAAAACCGCATTCGAACTCGGGCGCTAGTGCGCCACGCATCAAAGGAAATCTGACCATGTCAAACGTGCACGGCGCATCGGCGCCGCAAAAAGTCGCCATCATCGGCTCCGGCAACATCGGTACCGACCTGATGATCAAGATCCTGCGTCACGGCAAACATGTCGCGATGGGCGCGCTCGTCGGTATCGATCCGCAGTCGGACGGCCTCGCGCGCGCGCAACGTCTCGGCGTGCCGACGACCGCGGGCGGCATCGACGGCCTGCTCGCCATGTCGAACTTCGGCGACATCCGCATCGCGTTCGACGCCACTTCGGCCGGCGCGCACAAGCATCACAACGCGCTGCTGCAGGCGCACGGCGTCAAGGTCATCGACCTGACGCCCGCCGCAATCGGCCCGTATGTGATTCCGTCGATCAATCTCGACGAGCAGCTCGACGCGCCCAACATCAACATGGTGACGTGCGGCGGCCAGGCGACGATTCCGATGGTCAACGCGGTATCGCGTGTGGCGAAGGTCCACTACGCGGAGATAGTTGCGTCGATTTCCAGCCGCTCCGCAGGTCCAGGCACGCGCGCGAATATCGACGAATTCACCGAGACCACGTCGAAGGCGATCGAGGTGCTCGGCGGTGCGACGCGCGGCAAGGCGATCATCGTTCTGAACCCGGCCGAACCGCCGCTCATCATGCGCGACACCGTCTTCACGCTGTCCGATCCCGCGGATCGCGACGCCATTGAAGCGAGCGTCGCCGCGATGGCCGAGCGTGTGCAGCGTTACGTGCCGGGTTATCGGCTCAAGCAGCGCGTGCAGTTCGATCTGTTCGACGCAAGCCAGCCGCTGAACGTGCCGGGCTTCGGCCCGATCACGGGACTGAAGACCTCGGTCTTTCTCGAAGTGGAGGGCGCCGCGCACTATCTGCCGGCCTATGCGGGCAACCTCGACATCATGACCTCGGCCGCGCTCGCGTGCGCCGAACGTATCGCCGAAATGCGGCTCGCGCCGCTCGCGGCCTGATCGCGCAACGGAGCGACACCATGCATAACCGCAAACTCTATATTTCCGACGTGACACTGCGCGACGGCAGCCACGCGATCCGTCATCAATACAGCATCGCGAACATGAAGGCGATCGCGCGCGCACTCGACGATGCGCGCGTCGATTCAATCGAGGTCGCACACGGCGACGGACTCTGCGGATCGAGCTTCAACTACGGCTTCGGCGCGCACAGCGACGTCGAATGGATTGCGGCCGTCGCTGAAACGGTCAGCCACGCGAAGGTCGCGACGCTGCTGCTGCCGGGCGTCGGCACCGTCCACGATCTGCGCAACGCCTACGATGCGGGCGCGCGCATTGTGCGCGTCGCGACGCATTGCACCGAGGCGGATGTGTCGAAGCAGCATATCGAGCACGCGCGCGAACTCGGCATGGACACCGTCGGCTTTCTGATGATGAGCCACATGACGACGCCCGCCGCATTGGCGCAGCAGGCAAAGCTGATGGAAAGCTATGGCGCGACCTGCGTCTATGTCGTGGACTCGGGCGGCGCACTGTCGATGGACGGCGTGCGCGAGCGCTTCCGCGCCTTCAAGGACGTGTTGAAGCCCGGCACCCAGACCGGCATGCACGCGCACCACAACCTGTCGCTCGGCGTGGCGAATTCGATTGTCGCGGTCGAGGAGGGCTGCGACCGGATCGACGCATCGCTGGCGGGCATGGGTGCGGGGGCGGGCAACGCGCCGCTCGAAGTGTTTATCGCGGCGGCGGACCGGCTTGGGTGGAATCACGGCTGCGATGTGTACGGCCTGCTCGACGCAGCCGATGACATCGTGCGTCCGTTGCAGGATCGGCCGGTGCGTGTCGACCGCGAAACGCTGGCGCTTGGCTATGCGGGCGTCTATTCGAGCTTCCTGCGGCACGCCGAGGCGACCGCCGGGAAATACGGTCTGAAGACGATCGATATTCTTGTGGAGCTGGGCCGGCGGCGCATGGTCGGCGGGCAGGAAGACATGATCGTCGATGTCGCGCTCGATCTGAAGAAGTAACCCCGTTGCGGGCGGCCGCCAGGCCGTCCACCCGCAAAGGCTCACGAAAACAATATCAAGGAGACAGCAAGATGGAAGTTCGAATCGCGTTCAGGCGAGGGATGCTGCTGGCCGGCATTTGCGCCGCACTCAGCACCAACGTGCACGCCACCGAAGGCGGCAGCGACACGATAGGCGAGGGCGCCGAGGCCTTTTTCGCCGGAGCGTTTCCGCCCGCGGGTGTGTATGGACTGCTGTACTACACGCATTACTTCGCGTCGCGCTTCAACGACTCGCACGGCAACAGTTCTGTGCCAGGGTTCAAGCTGAATGCCGACGTGCTGATTCCGAGGCTCCTGTACATGTCGAATCTGTCGCTGCTCGGCGGGCGCTTCGGCGCGTATGTGGTGCTGCCGATGGAGCATCTGTCGCTGGACGCGGGGGGCGCGTCGTTCGATCGCACCAATCTCGGCGATCTGATCGTGAGCCCAGCGTTAATCGCGTGGGGCGATGGTTCCCTGCGAACGGTGGGCGCGCTCGAATTCGTGCTGCCGACCGGACAGTATGACAAGAACGCAGCGCTAAACACCGGCAAGCACTATTACACGGTGAGACCGATATTCGGCGTCAGCTGGTTTCCGGCCCCCGGACTGGAGATGTCGGCGAAGATCACTTACAGCTTTAACTCGATGAACACCGCGACCGACTACCACTCGGGCCAACTGTTCCACGTCGACTATGGCGCGAGCTACGCGGTGACGACAAAGGCGCGGGTCGGCATTGCGGGCTATTTCGTCAAGCAGACCACGGACGACACGCAATATGGCGCGTCGGTGAACGGCGACGGTTTTCGCGGTCAGGTCTTCGCAATCGGCCCGGGGTTTCGCTACGAGTTTGCGAAGGGGAGCGTGGACGTGCGTGTGGTGAAGGAGCTTTTCGTGAGAAACAGACCGGCGGGCGAGGCGGTGTGGGCGCGCGCTGTCATCCCGTTCTGACAATCAATCAATGCCGCCGCCAGGAAGGCGACGGCCAAGGAGTTCACCATGACACAGCAACACGATCCTGAAATCGGCCTGCGGATTCGCGCGGCGGGCCTCGACACGAATTATCACGACGTCGGCACCGGCGAACCGGTGTTGCTGATTCACGGCTCGGGGCCCGGGGTCACCGCGTGGGCAAACTGGCGTCTTACGATCCCAGCGCTCGCCCGTACGCGCCGCGTGATCGCACCCGACATGGCGGGTTTCGGCTACACGGAGCGCCGCGCGGGCACACATTACGACATGGATCTGTGGGTGAACCACTTGGTCGGTCTGCTGGACGCGCTTGACATCGAGCGCACCGACCTGGTCGGCAACTCGTTCGGCGGTGCCCTCGCGCTGGCAATGGCCGTGCGTCATCCGGAGCGCGTGCGCAAGCTAGTGCTGATGGGTGCAGCGGGTGTGCGCTTCGATCTGACGCCGGGGCTCGATGCAGTGTGGGGCTATGAGCCAACGGTCGCGAACATGCAAAGCATCATGAACGTGTTCGCGTTCGATCGTTCACGCCTCACGCCCGAGTTGGCGGAGTCGCGCTATCGGGCCAGCATCCGGCCCGGCTATCAGGAGTCGTTTTCCGCGATGTTTCCGGCGCCGCGGCAACGCTGGGTCGATGCGCTCGCGTGTCACGAACATGAACTGGGCGAGGTCCGACAATCGACGTTGATCGTGCATGGCCGCGACGATCAGGTGATTCCGCTCGCCAACTCGCTGCGGCTGCTCGAACTCATCGGCCCGTCGCAATTGCACGTCTTCGGTCAATGCGGGCACTGGACGCAGATCGAACATGCCGATGCGTTCAATCAGTTGGTCGACAAATTTCTGGTGGGTTAGAAAAGCTGGCGAGGCGGTCGATCCTCAGTGCGGCAAGACGGGCGCCGCCAGAAAGCTTCGGCGTAGTCGCGTATGTGGTGTGTCACGCCGTTCAGCCTATGGGGTTTGCCCTGCCGACGAAGAACTGCCGCGCGCGGTTCACATGATCAGTGTCGACGCTGAGCTCGCAGGACCACTGCTTGTCCAGACGAGACGCCATCCTTTTCCATCGCGTCAAGTAAACGGGCAGATAGAGAAACTGACCCAATCGTGACGCCACGGAGCCGACTTTTCAAGCGTGACAAACGATTGTCTGCGGTCGCTCGGCATCGCGCGTTTGCTTTTCTCGTAACCGGCCATTCGCTATAAGCAAGTTCCAAAGGAAGATGAATGTCCGCAACATGGCCGATGAGCGGGCAGTGGCGATCTTCGCGTCAATGGCAGTTCGACCTTCGGAAGCTGTCATTCGACTGATGAGCATCTGTAGGTCCGCTCCGGGTCGGCACATGCCTTTTGCATTGCACGCGCGGCCAGGATGAGCGTCGCGCTCGGTCGTCGGGCGCGGATTGGCCACCTGCGGTCATACATCGGCCGTAGACGCCAGACATTCGATGGGCTGTAGCGGTCTCGATAACGGACATTCCTGGTGAGTGCGGATCGCATAGGGACGCGCGTCCACATCTGAGAACAGCCGATTTGAGCCGCCTCATGCGCCGTTCGCGACCGCCTGCACCTCGCGCGCATACTGCGTGGGCGGCCGACCGACGTGCCGCGTGAAGGCGACGCTGAAGGTGCTGGCTGAACTGTAGCCGATGCGCTGCGCAATCTCGGCGATGCGGCCTTCATTGCGACGCAGCAGGTCCTTCGCGAGTGCCATGCGCCAAGTGAGCAGGTATTCCATCGGCGCGATGCCGACCGTGCGACTGAAGCGCTCGAAAAAGGCCGAGCGCGAGAGTGCGGCCTCCTTCGCGAGTTCAGCAACGGTCCAGGCGCGTGTCGGATGTTCGTGCATCCCGCGGATCGCGGCCGCGAGGCGGCCATCGGAAAGCCCGCGCACCAGGCCCGGCGACGCATTAGTCTGTGCCGCGGACCGCAGCGCTTCGATGAGCAGCACTTCCAGCAGTCGTGCGAGCACGACCTCGCGCGCGGGCCGCTGCTCCCGTGTTTCCTCTCGCACCAGTTGCACGAGCGTGGCCAGCCGCTGTTCGCCGCGCACATGCACGAGTTGCGGGAGCAGCGAGACCAGCAGCGATGCATCCGGTGAGCCGAAACTGCAGTGGCCGGCCACCATGTGCGCGTCGATGGGGCGATCGGGGTCGCCGATTCTGAATTCGCCGTCGGCCAGCGCGGCGGGCGGCCGCGTCTCGACGCCCGGCGATGGCGGCTCGAGGCTCGACATCGCTACGCCGTAAGCCGCGGGAATCAGGACAAAGTCGCCTGACAGGAGCTCGATGGCCTCATGTCCGTCGATCGCGATGCGGCAGCCGCCCTCGAGAATCACGCAATAGAACGGCTGGCCGGCGACCGAGCGGCAAATGTGCCAGGGACTCGCGCCGTGGACGAGCTTGGAGAACCGGGCGCCCGGCTGCAGCAGCGTCACGACTTCGGCCAACGGGTCGATCATTGTCGGACTCCTGCAAATGAAATTCGGATGATCGATTGTAGCAAGTACGGCCTTGGCGATTTATCGTACGGACACACGCCCTACAGGAGTCCCCATGAAAACCGTACTGATCACCGGCTGCTCTTCCGGATTCGGCCTTGAGATCGCCCGTTACTTCCTCGCGCGCGACTGGCAGGTCATCGCCACGATGCGCACGCCGCGTGCGGATGTGCTGCCGCCAGCCGACAGTCTGCGCGTGCTTGCGCTCGACATCACGGACCCGGACAGCATTCGCGCGACTGTCGAGGCCGCAGGGCCGATCGACGTCCTCGTCAACAACGCGGGGTTCGGCGCGGCGTCCCCGGCCGAATTAACCCCGATCGCCACGGTACGCGAAATTTTTGAAACCAACGCTTTCGGCACGATCGCATTGACGCAAGCGGTGCTGCCCCAATTCCGCCAGCGCAGGGCCGGTGTGATCGTGAACGTCACGTCGAGCGTGACGCTGAAGGCCCTGCCCCTGATTGCCGCATACCGCGCGAGCAAGGCGGCGGTGAACGCATTCACCGAATCGATGGCGCTGGAACTCGAGCAGTTCGGCGTACGGGTGCGGCTGGTGCTGCCGGGACGTGCGCCCGAAACCCGCTTCGGAGACAACGCGCGCGCCCACATGCATGGCCTCGACCACGAAGCCTATGCGGACCTTGTCAAGGACGTTTTCGCGCGGATGCTGGATGCGTCCGCCCCGACCACCCGGGCGCAGGACGTCGCCGAAGCGGTGTGGCGCGCAGCGACCGATCCGTCGGCGCCGATGCGCCTCCCGGCCGGCGCCGATGCCGAAGCCTGGGCGGCCGAGACTCACTAACCCGCCAGTTGCATCGCGCTGAGCTGAACTGAAAAACGGAACTGGCTTTTGCGCGCTAAAGCGCAACACCACAAGGAGATTGCCATGCAGGACAAACCCGTCGCCCTGGTCACCGGGGCCAATCAAGGCATCGGCCTTCAGATCGCCAAGGATCTCGCGGCACACGGCTTCACTGTGCTGGTCGGGTCGCGCAATCTCGAGCGCGGCGAGGCTGCGGCCAAGGAGGTGGGGCCGGACGGCCACGCGCTCCAGCTCGACGTGACGGATCAGGCTTCGGTCACAGCCGCGGCGGAGCGCGTAAGCAACGCGTTCGGCCGCCTCGACGTGCTCATCCAGAACGCCGCCATTTCGAACACGAAAAAGCGATCCGGTCAGTCCGTCGAGGAGTACGCGAAAACGACCCGCCCGAGCAACGTGTCCCTCGATGAGATGCGCGCGGTGTGGGACACCAACGTGTTCGGCGTGCTCGCCGTTTATCAGGCGATGCTGCCTCTTCTGCGCGCGACGCCGGGCGCCCGCATCGTCAACGTGTCGAGCGGCGTTGGGTCGCTAACGACGAACTCGGACCCGGCCTTCGCCTACCGTGCGATCTTCGGCCCCGTCTATCCGGCGTCCAAAACGGCTCTCAATGCCTTGACGGTCGCCATGGCGATCGAGCTGGAACCGGACGGGATCAAGGTCAACGCTGTCTCCCCGGGCTTTACCAAAACGAACCTCAACGGCTATTTGGGCACCGAGACCGTCGAGGAAGGCGCTCGCGAAGCGGTGCGCGTCGCGCTGCTGGGCCCGGACAGCCCAACAGGGACGTTCACGCGCTGGGAGAATGAAACGATCCCGTGGTGAGGGAGTCGCGGGCGATCGGAGGGATTGATGGATCAGGCCAGGGCGGTTGCAAATCGGCCGTTCGCCTGAACAATCGGTCACTGCGCTGCGTTTGGCCGTCATCGGATTGATGTCGGCTGAGGGCCGCTCGGCAAATTCGATGAGGCGACTGGCAGTTGCACCTCGGAAGCAGCCGTTGCTGTGGCGCGAGTTCGAGCGGCGGCTCGGGGTCGCGTGCTGTCGATCGCTGGCTGACGAGGCTTAACCTGCATATGCAAAATCGCATGGGTCGGCACCCGGCCATCAGTTGCCATTCAGCATGCGTGCAGCCTGGACGTTCACACGTCAGCAACACATTCGTGAGCGGCCGTTCGAACCGACGTGGCCCTCTCCACGATTCCCTCCCGCTATCTCGTCTGGCTATTCGCGAAGTTACCCCTCGCTGCAACCGCTGACGACTACGCTGTGCTCATGCTTTGGTACATGCCGGCAGCTCAAACGTCCTGAGCCTGGGAGGCGTCATTCACTGATCGCTTACTTGTCAGGATTGCGCTCGCGATGATCTGAAAGAGATGATCGGCTCGTGGCGCAAAAGAGGGTAGGTCGATGAGCCAGCCGAGCGCCGCCATCAAGCCGAACATGTCGTCCCCGTTCATATCGGCACGTGCTGTCCCTTCGGCTTGAGCACGCAGCAACAGTCGCGCACTCGCTGAGTGCACCGCTGCGCATGAAGCATAAAGAGCGGAATCCGGGTTCGTGTGAGCGGCCGCCATCAGGGCGACAACGCCCCTGTAGCTTTGGGCGAACGCCTTCCATTCGCGAAACCAGGATACGAGCGCTTCGTCAGGGGAATTCGACGTTTCAAGTTCTTCTGCCTTCTGCGTCAGTGCATCCAGATTCGTGCATAGCAACGCTTCAAACAAAGCTTCCCGTGTCGGAAAGTGACGAAGCAGCGTAGCCAACCCGACATTGGCTCGGCGAGCGATATCGCGCATCGAGGCATCGGCACCATCTTCGATGAGAACCTCACGCGCGATCGTGAGGATGTGGCTGTAATTTTTTTTTGCGTCGGCTCGCATGGGCGTCTCTTGACAAATGGATCATTGATCCATATATTTGGATCAATGATCCACATGGTACAGCAAACCGTACGATTTGGAGAGTACGGGCGTTACCCAACCCATGAAGAGACTGCACATGAGCAACATCAGCATCATCGGAGCCGGCGACATGGCCGCAGCGATTCGCGGCCTTGCTATCAAGGCTGGGCACACCGTTGAGGTTATGAGTCGCGATGCCGCGAAGGTGCAGACGCTGGTCGAGCAGCTCGGAACTGGTGCGGCGACAGGGACGTTCGGCAACGCGCCGGCCGGCGACATTGTCATCCTGGCGGTTCCCTACACAGTCGCTCTCGACATGGTGAAGCAGTACGGCGAAAAGCTGGCGGGCAAGCTCCTAGTCGATATCACCAATCCGATCAAATCCGACTTCACGGGCTTCTTGACGCCTGATGACAGTTTCGGCTCGCAGGAGATCGCTAAGGTCGCCCCTGCCAATGCGGACATCGTCAAGGCGTTCAACACTCAGTCCTCCCACGTCTTGGCTTCGGGTCCAGTCGAGGGTCACACATTGGACGTGTTCATCGCTGGGGACAACGTGCAGGCGAAGGCGCGCATCTCGACGTTCATCGAGAGCCTCGGACTACGTCCGATGGATACCGGGCCGCTGACTATGGCACGGACGCTGGAGCACGCCTGCATGTTGTGGCTGAGCCTCATGACTCACTCCATCAAGCACACCAACTTCTCCCTGGGCGTCAGCCTTCTCGGCTGAGAGCTCCCGTAGCAATACTTCTCGCATCACATCAACTTAAAGGGACTGCAACATGCACATTTTCGTCACTGGCGGTACCGGCCATTCCGGCCCGTACATCATCTCCGAATTGATCGCCGCCGGACACGAGGTCACTGGCCTCGTCCGGTCGGACACGGCCGCCGCGGCGGTGTCCGCGCTCGGCGCGAAGGTACGTCGCGGCAGCCTGGAGGATCTCGATGGGCTCAAGGAGGCGGCTGCGGACTCCGACGGCGTCATCCACGTCGCGCACAGGCAAGACCTGCTTCCATCCGGCGGACTCGCCGCCGTGGCTGCCGCGGAGGTGCAGATCATGCTTGCCTACGGCGAGGCACTGGCAGGGACCGGAAAGCCGCTGGTCGTGTCGGGCAGCATTGGCTCGCCCGGGTGGGAGGGCTTAGGCCGGCCAGCCACCGAGGAGGACCCGCCCCTTCCCGGCGGCGATGCGTACAAGGGCACCCTGCGGGTTCGCAACATCGTGGAGACGACCGCAATCGGCCTCGCTGAGAAGGGTGTGCGATCGTCGATCGTGCGGATTCCTCCCATCATGCACAGCACGACCGACAAAGCCGGCTTCCTCCCGCTGCTGATCGGGATCGCGAAGGAGAAGGGCGTCATCGGCTATCCCGGAGACGGCACGAACTTGTGGCCGGCCGTGCACGCCCGCGATCTTGCCTCCTTGTTCCGCCTGGCACTGGAGAAGGGTCCGGCTGGCAAGAACTGGCACGCGATTGCCGACGAGGGTATTCCGTTCCGCAAAATCGCCGAGGCCATTGGCAGCCGTTTGAACCTGCCTGCCGCGCCGATTCCCGCGGACGTACTGATGCTGCCGGGATATTTTGGGTTCCTCGCGAATTTGGTCACGCTGGACCTCCCAGCGTCCAACGCTATCACCCGCCAGACCCTCGGCTGGAAGCCCACCCAGCCCAGCCTGCTCGACGATTTGGACAACGGCCATTACTTCCCTGCCGTCTGAATTGAGCTGAGGCAGCGAGCTGGGCCGCAACGGGCCTGGTGGAGAGACTACGGGCAATACCCCAACTTATGAGGAAACAACACATGAGCACTATCAGCATCATCGGAGCAGGAAGCATGGCCGCGGCGATCGGCGGCCGTATCGCCAAGGCTGGACATACCGTCGAGGTGGTCAGCCGCAATCCCGCCAAGGCGCAGGCGCTGGCCGACCAACTCGCGGCCGGAGCGACCACGGGGACGTACGGCACTGCACCGGCGGGCGACATCGTCATCCTTGCCGTGCCGTACACCAGTGCGGCGGCGGCGGTGGCCGATTACGGGGACGCACTCAATGGCAAGGTGATCATCGACATCACTAACCCGGCCGCCCCCGACCTGTCGGGCCTCGTCACCCCCCACGGCAGTTCTGGCGCGCAGGAGATCGCCAAGGGCCTCCCCGCTGGCGCGCGTGTCGTGAAGGGTCTCAACACCATCTTCGGTCATGTGCTTGCCAAGGGTGGACACCTCGATGCGTTCATCGCGGCCGACGATGCAGAGGCGAGGGCACGCGTCTCAACTTTCCTCGAAAGTCTCGGGCTGCGTCCGTTCGATGTCGGAGGCCTGCGGATGGCCCAGACGCTAGAGGCTCTCGGCCTGATGATGATCAGCCTTGCCAAACACGGAGCCGGTACCTGGAACTTCGCGATGAAGGTCGATATCGGCTGACGCGTCGAAACCGCGTCCTCACCACGCGCTCAGTTCGAGCGTGACACGACCCGTGGGAAGTGGAGAAATTCCTATGAGTACCGAAAAGAACGTCCAGGCCGTGAAGAACTTCTTCGCCGCGATTGGCCGAGGCGACAGGGAGGGTCTGCTGGCGCTGGTCGCCGAAGACATCGAGTGGATTATTCCGGGTGAGGACTGGCCGCTGGCCGGCACGCATTGCGGACACACCGGATTGGCAGCCTTGCTTCAAAAGGCTTCCAGTGAAATGGAAACCTCATTCCCAGAACCTCCGGAGTTCGTAGCCCAGGGAGACCGTGTGCTGGTTGTTGGCCTCGCCACTGGGAAAGTCAAAGCCACGAACAAAGCCTTCGAGGACCATTTCGTCTACGTCATCACTATTCGTAACGGTAAATTGAAGAACATCCGGGAGTACATCGACACGCAAGCACTGGCGCGGGCCTCCAAGATGGCGTGAGCTCTGGGCCTTGGCCTATGAATACCGGCGGCTCGCGCCCCGGAGCGAGACAGACTCAGGAGGAGCGATACGATTGGAGCTTCGACATCTTCGCCGGTTCGTCGCAGTTGCTGAGGAACTTCATTTTGCGCGAGCAGCGGAGCGACTGCACATTGAACAGTCGCCGCTGTCTCGGGCGATCAGGGAGTTGGAAGAAGACCTTCGTCCAGTTCTTTGCGTGTACTACGCTTAGCACTCGCTTAACTCGTGCAGGCACGCTAGTCCTGGAGCATGTGCGTTCGGTCGACGTGAACGTGACGGCTTCATGCCTCCGTTCGCGATATGACGAGCGGCCGTTGTGGCCTCCAAAACCGCCTTGCAGATCCCGTAGATAAACTGCCCGCTTCGGGTCGGCAGTACGCATTCGTTGAACTCGGCAGCGGTCATTCGCCTCCGGTCCTCGGCGAGCGACCGGTGAGCAGCAGTGAGCGGGCATATCACCATCGACGCACGAACGCCGGCTTTGGCCGACGACTTGCCCGTCAGTTCACGCCTGATGCACAACACCTTTGACCGACAATAGTCCGCGAGCGAAAGCAGGGAATGTCAATACACGTCCATTGCCTTTGGACGGCGCTGCCGCGAAGCAGGCGTACAGCCGTCAATGGGCACGGCCGGCGATGCCTATGACAACGCGATGTGCGAGTCGTTCTTCGGCACACTCGAAGCCGAACTGCTCCGTCGCGAACACTTCGCGACCCACGAACAGGCACGGCGGCGTCTGTTCTCGTTTCTGGAGAGCTGGTACAACATACGCCGCCTGCACAGCAGCATCGGCTACTGTTCGCCGCTCGAGTTCGAAAACCTGCATGCGCAAGGTCAAAGCTTATCGCCGCGCGGGTTGTCCACCGCCAGGCAGCGTCGTGGTCGTGACAGGCGACCCGCCGCCCGGCCGTGGACCACCCGCGATCCAACATTATTGGCAGGTGCCACACCGCATTAAACTCAACTGCAGATCTATCCGTCGAACCGGTCAACCTCAGGTGCGCGCGTTCCTTTCGGCGCATGAATCAACAGTTTTCCTTCGATTCGCGCGCCATGGCAATGCCTAGCTTGGCAGTCACTTGCCGACCGAGTTGACGCGTTTTCACACCCTCGGTCCGATAGTACCCTTCGTTTAGCACGCTCCAGCGGGGGATGCGGTCACCGTCGCAGCGATGCACAATATTATGGAGGTGGCGAGCGCGCAATAACCACGCGCTAGTCATGATCTGGCGAAGGAGCGTGCGATGGGAACCATCGAAAACTCAACTAACCTGCTCACGAAACTCGGAATCGCCGTACCGATCATCCAGGCGCCGATGGCCGGTTGGGCTACCCCGGCGCTGGCGGCAGCGGTGTCCGGTGCGGGTGCGCTGGGCGCCCTTGGTCTTGGCGGCACCACTGCCGAGAGTGCTCGCGCCCTCATCCGCGAAACACGTTTGCTCACCGACCGGCCATTTAGTGTCAATGTCTTCTGCCACGTTCGCCCCGTCGCGGACCCAGCGCGCGAGGCCCGTTGGCTCACGTATCTGAAGCCGCATTTCGCGCGTTTCCATGCGCAGCCACCAACGGCCCTCGGCGCGGGGTACGCGAGCTTTGTCGACGACGACGCGATGTTGACGATGCTGTTAGAAGAACGCCCAGCTGTCGTCAGCTTTCATTTCGGGCTGCCACCCTCGCAAAAAATTGCCGCGCTACGCAACGCCGGCATTGTGCTGATGGCGACGGCCACCAATTCGGACGAAGCGGGCCAAATTGCGGCAGCGGGAATCGATGCCATTGTTGCGCAAGGGATCGAGGCGGGCGGCCACCGCGGCATGTTTGATCCGGCGTTGGCGGACGAACGGCTCGGTTCGATGGCTCTCGTCCGATTGCTGCTGCGCGAAACATCGCTGCCCGTGATTGTCGCAGGTGGGATCATGGACGGCGCATGTATCGCAGCTATGCTCGCGCTGGGTGCGCAAGCGGCCCAGTTCGGAACTGCTTTTCTTACCACGGCTGAGTCTGCTGCGAACGAAGCCGACCGTGCCGCGCTTCTTGACCGCCGAAGCAGGACCGTCTTGACAAGGGCAATCTCTGGCAGGCCGGCTCGTGCCATCGAAAATCATTTCACTAAACTCGGGCAAGATCCCGACTGCCCCCCGGTACCGGAGTTTCCGTTGGCGTTCGCGGCGGGCAAAGCGCTCAATGCTGCGGCACAGGCGCACGGTAGCTCGGAATATGCAGCGCAATGGGCGGGGCAGGCTGTACGCCTGTCGCGAGCAATGCCGGCTGCCGACCTCGTTGCCATACTCGTGCACGAAATGGTCTGTTCAATCACGTCGTTATCAGCTGACTCGTTATCACTTTCGGATTTCGGGGCATCGAAGTCGACTACTTAAATCGGTATGGTGCTCGGGCTTTCATCGCAACCGGCTGCGTTGAGCGGCGGCACGGTCATTGAGCGGGTGGTCTCGTCGCGGGAAGGAACTGCCGTCACCGGGCGCTTCCCCTTGCGTACACCTTGGATGGCCAGCCTCTGCGGTGATCGGCGTCGTTTTGAGACGACGGAAGATATATGGTTGATAACTGTTGAGGTCGGAAGTTATTTGCGTAATAGGTATAGTGAAAGGCCGCCGCTTTTGAATGAAAAATGGCCCAGAGCGGAAGGGCGGCCGGCGGTTTCAAGAGTGAAGCGCAACAGCGGGTTTAATGTTTAGAGGCTTGAGGTTGACTTGCCGAGGCAAGGGTCGCGGCGAAGACCTCGAATGGCGAATGGAAGGCATGAGTCGCGCGAGGTCGGCTGTTCAGACTGTCGGCGATAGCGTCAAGTTCGTCCTGACTGTAGACCGAAAGATCTGTGCTTTTGGGCAGATACTGGCGCAGTAGCCCGTTGGTGTTTTCGCAAGTGCCGCGTTGCCAGGGACTGTGGGGGTCGCAGAAGTACACTTTCACGCCGGTTGCGGCGGTGAGCTCTTTATGGCGCGACATTTCTTTGCCCTGGTCGTAGGTGAAGCTCTGCCGTAATGGCGCGACAATCGAATTGAGTTTGGCGGAGAAGCCCGCCAGCGCTGAAGCGGCGGTGGCGTCTTCCATCTTGGCAAGCAGCACCAGCCGGCTGGTCCGTTCGACCAGCACGCCTACCGAGGACTGGTTGCCGGCACCCTTGATGAAGTCGCCTTCCCAGTGCCCAGGCAGCAGTCGGTCTTCGATTTCGGGCGGCCGCACATGAATACTGACCATGTCAGGAATCTGTCCGCGCCGGTCTGTGCCCCGTGTACGCGGCATGCGCGTGCTGTGGCCATGGCGCAAGCACGCAATGAGCTGACGGCGCAGTTCGCCGCGCGGCTGGGCATAGATGGCCGTGTAGATGGTTTCGTGCGAAACCTGCTGGGTCGGGTCGGTCGGATACATACGCTTGAGTGTGCCCGATATCTGCTGGGGTGACCATTTCCACTCGAGCAGGGTGAGAACGATACGCCAGCAGACGCTTTGCAGGCAAAGCTTTGTGGGATGGCGACCCGCGCTGCGGCGTGCGGCACTGAGTGCTTCAGCCGACACGGACGCGTAGCCAGCGGGAGAGCTGTTTCGCGTCAGTTCCCGGCTAACGGTGGCCGGCGAGCGCCCGAGTATCCGGGCCATGGCCCGGATACTCGAACCCTGCAGATGCAGGCTTGCAATGGTCAGACGCTCTTCAGGTTGAAGTTGCTGGTACTGAGTTCTTTCGTGCATCGCAACACCTTATACGAGATAGGTGTTGCACTTCAGATTTGAGGCCGCTGAGCTAATCGCAATCGCCACATCTTAACAAATCGCTTATTATGGAAATATCTACCCACGCTGACAGGAATTAACGCTCTTTGTAAAAATTGCGTCGAGAAAATAAGTCAATCAAGTTGTCAAAGCATTCGGCGGCTTTACAATTGTCGTTTGACGTTACAAGCAATTAATTACAAGGTCGAAGTGCGCACGTCGCGCCGACCTACGTCTTGCCACTCATGCATGAGGATTTCGTACTTCAGACGGTCGAGCGCGCAGGCATCAAAGGGAAACTTTCGATTAATGGGACTGGCCCGGACGACAGCGCAGCAGGGCGGTTGGCATACATGCTTCGCCCTTCGTAGAACGAAGGGCGAGCTGTTGGCGATAGAGCGAGGCGCTCAACGGATGCTTTCGGGGCCGGGTAACTGCGCAGCTGGTCGGTGACGATTTTCTTCGGTACCTTGGAAGGCCAGCCAATACCCGTTTGAGGAAGCGTTTGGCAGCGGCCTTGTCGCGGCGCTTCTGAAGCAGGATGTCGAGTTCAATGCCGTGCTCATCGACTGCACGCCACAGCAGCCAAGGCTCGCCGCGCAGCGTCACGAACATTTCGTCGAGACGCCATGTGCTGCCCGGTTTGCGACGGGCAGTCTTGACCTGATGCGCAAAACTGGCGCCGTACTTGTCCGTCCACCGCCGAATCGATTCATGGCTGACAACCACGCCGCGCTCGAACAGTAGCTCCTCGATGTCGCGAAGGCTGAGTTGAAAGCGGAAATACCACCGAACCGCGTGGCTGATGACTGACGCCGGGAATCGATGGCCATGGTAGAGCGATTTCGTCTTCTTCATCACGTCATCCTAGACACTAGGCGAGCGCGGAGTACGACTGTCTGGCGGACAGCGCCAACGCATTGCGATCGCCCGCGCGATCCTGAAGAATCCGCCCGTCCTGCTGCTGGACGAGGCCACCAGCGCGCTCGACGCTGCCAGCGAACGCCTCGTACAGAAGGCGCTGGACAATGCCGCGCAGAACCGCACCACGCTGGTCATCGCGCACCGCCTCGCGACCGTACAGCAAGCGGACCGCATTGTCGTGCTGGAGCAAGGCCGCATCGTCGCGCAGGGCCGTCACGCCGACTTGCTTCTGAGCTCGCCGCTCTATGCCCAGCTTGCCGCCCTGCAGTTTGGCGAGCAGGTTGCGCATACGGGACAGAGCGACGCTGAGTGCGATCGCGTCGACTCGGCGTGAAGACACGATCCAGGTCGGCACGGGCAACCGCAGGGCTCCCAACGGATCGACATGACGCGGTAGCGTGAGGCAATAAGCGGCCATGACGGGACGTTCATCCGACGCGTAGTTCGGACATTCAGGCGACGGATCTGCTCTTATATCAGCCCTTGGAACCACGACGGCTCGACCGGCGGCAACAGGTTACGCTGCTCCCTAACAGCTAGCTCACGCTCGCGTATGGGTGATGCGAACAAAATTGCCTCATGAGTTCTTGTTGGACTGTCGTGGCGGCGGCATACTCGACGACAAAACAAATTACGGGGTGAGAGATGAGAAGTATCAAAGTTTTGATCGTGAGTGTAGTCGCGACTGCCGCACTTTTTGGGTGCGACAGTAAGGACGGTACGTCACAGCCCCCTGCGGAACGGGCCTCGACACCGGCAGCGGCCAACGAGAAGCCCAATAATGAGGCCAATGCTGCGCCTGTCGCGGCACAAGCCCCGCAGCGACCATCTGTGATGGAAGAATTGGTAAGCGCTGGGCAGGCTTTTGAGCCTGGGTCTTATGCCAAGGGAACAATTCCAAAAGGCGAGTACGCGTACGTTGGGAGGAGTGAGGGTTATTTCGGGGAAGAAATCAACGGACACATCATAGATAACCAAATCTTCCCGTCCTTTGGGTACGTTTTCGTACACGGTATCGGCGATATCAAGACAGACGGGTATCTGCTTTCGCCTGTCGCTTTGAATAAGTTAGGGTACAAAAGCGCGTCGGAAGTGTTTCGATCACTCACGAAGCAAGATGCTTACAATTTCTCAGGTATGTACAAGGTCGGGGCGGACCTTCCCGCAGGAAACTACGTCATAGAAAGCGCGGGGGCAGCCTACGTCTTCGTCAATACCGGCCCCGCGGGAAATGGTGAAATCGTCTGGAATGACAACTTCCATGGTACAAAGTCTGCCAATCTGACCAACGGCCAGTACCTCGAGCTTAACAATGCTTCGATTTCGCCGGTTCGCGCTACTGGGAGCAACGGAGCGCAAGCACCCGCCCAAGCGGCTCAGACTGCCGTTGAGTCAGCGCCGCCCGGTATTGAGACGGCTCCCCCACAGCAAGCATCGCAGCAATTCGCAAGGTCCCAAGCGATCGCCGATGTTATGCAGATCGGCGACTTCGATATCAATCTCCGGAGTTGCCCAGGGACGACCTGTTCAGCATTGGTCGTAATCCCGAAGCATGGGCAGGTCAGCGTCGATGCGACATCGATTCGCAACGTTACTGAAGCGTCAGGTGCACAGACGCCGTGGGCACGGATCACTTATTCTGGCCCGTATTGCGAACCGGCGACGCTGGATCAGCAGCGAGGGTGCGTCACCTTGCATGAGCCAGGCGACCCCGTCGTAGGCTGGGTGAACTTCCAGCGATTGTCGGCTGCTCCGACTAGCCAGTAGCCAGCAACGTGTTCGCCCACTGAGCGTTGGACTGGGAAGATGATGCGCATATCCGTGGAGTCAGGAAATAGGGCAACGCCGAAGGGCGACGTAAATCTGGCGAAAGGTGTCGAACGATGCGATGGCCGCCGAACTTCCGGGTTCGGCCACCAGCTGCCGTTCACGATTTGCGTCATATGGCCATTTGAGCGGCGGCTCCACATTTTGAACCAGCCATTGCGAATGCCGTGACCCGAGTGACTGCCGAGACTCGATGTCAGCAATTCCCGAGAACAAAGCGATCCCTGCGGCGGAGCCTTCTTCTACTGACTCGTTGGCGACATGCGCACGTCGATTTGCGTTTCGATTGTGTCAAACGCAGCTTCAAAACCTAATTCGGTGAGTATGCGCCTCCGGAGGAACCTCGGTCAAAGCCGATATTCCTCGATTTGGAGTTAGAAGGCCTTTAAGTTTAGTCACAGAGTGGCTCATTGAGATCATGAGGCGGCGATCAGCAGGCATGGGATTCGCGCATTGGTCCGCGCTGTGCGTTAGCAATCCGTGACCCAGAGGTCTAATTTTGACTGAGCTTGTGCGCGAAATGACTTGTTGTTCGACTGGAGGTCCCGTTTCATATTGCTTACCATGGGCTAGGTGGTAGAAGTCAAAACGCCAAATACACGATTCAAACGCGAACCTCGGCGGCGCGGGCTCACAATGCGGCACTAATTGAGTTTAGCCATTTGTTGTCATGGCGATGACGCGCGAGCGTGGCTGGCCGCCCCCGTCGCACTCCTGTAGTCTGCGAATCATTTCGGCATCGAATCCTTTTACATATAGGAATCCTGTACACCTTTGCCGACGGTTCGTATTGCATGCGCCCGCCCTCAAAACCCGAGCGTTTTCCGGTGTGATGACCAGTAGAGCAAGGAGAAACGAAATGTCATACGCGCTTTTTGACGGAGCAAAAAAGTGGCCCTCCGGCAGAGTGCCTTTTGCCATTGACGAGCTGTCGTTTCCACCCGGCTCACCCCAGCGGCTAAACATCGATAACGCGGTTGAGGCATGGAACACCACAGCAGCAGTCGTGCGGGTCGTTCCCCGCGTTGACGAGCGGGACTACGTGCGGTTCATTCCGGATGAGCTTGCCACTGCCTCTGTAGTCGGCCGCCGGGGCGGGCGCCAGGATATCAACGCCGCTTATTTCCCGGCAATCCCGGCCGGTGCGGGAGTGTCAGCGATTAATCAACTCGCGCATCAGGTCGACTGCTTTTACTTTGACGGCGCTGGCGCGCTGCGGGTTAACTGGGTTGTCGACATCGGCACGTGGACTGGACCGAATGCGCTGACCGGGGAGAATGCCGGGAAAGCCGGGCAGCCAATCGCGACCGCTCGTCAGTCAGCTTGACGACCAAATCGACGTGTTCTTTGTGGACAATAATGGCGTGGTGAATGTGATGTGGGTCGCGGACGCCGGGGCGTGGCAGGGCCCAGCGGGACTAACCCCGCCCGGGACTGCGGTGCCGAATTCACCCATTGCCACAGATCGACAGACAGATCACCAGATCGACATATTCTTCGTCGACGGCAAGGGCGTGGTCAACGTGATGTGGGCGGTGGACACCGGTAACTGGCAAGGACCGGTCGGGCTGACACCACCTGGCACCGGCGCACCGGGCAGTCAGATAGCGACGGCGCGGCAGACAGACAATCAGATCGACATTTTCTTCGTCGACGGCAAGGGCGTGCTCAACGTGATGTGGGTGGTGGACGCCGGTAACTGGCAAGGACCGGTCAGACTCACTGCCCCTGGTGCTGCTGTGGCCGGCTCGCCGTTGGCGACGGCGCGGCAGACAAAGAATCAGATCGACATCTTCTTCGTCGACGGCAAGGGCGTGGTCAACGTGATGTGGGTGGTGGACACCGGGAACTGGCAAGGACCGGTCGGGTTGACACCAGCTCGCACCGGCTCACCGGGCAGTCAGATTGCGACGGTGCGGCAGACAAAGAATCAGATCGACATCTTCTTCGTCGACGGCAAGGGCGTGGTCAACGTGATGTGGGTGGTGGACACCGGGAACTGGCAAGGACCGGTCGGGCTGACACCAGCTGGCACCGGCGCACCGGGCAGTCAGATAGCGACGGCGCGGCAGACAGAGAATCAGATCGACATCTTCTTCGTCGACAGCCTCGGGGGGCTCGACGTGATGTGGGTCGTCGACGCCGGTGCCTGGCAAGGACCCGTGGCATTCTTGCCTAACCAGTATGCAGCAGGATCGGTAATCCACGAACTCGGACATACCTTTGGACTGTTTCACGAGCATCAGCGGCCAGATTCGGGAGCATTCGTAAAAATCGTGGGTGGCGGGCCGCCTAGTTACGGGACGGTGTCCGGAGCCGCCCCGATCGGTCCGTACGACTGCGGATCGATCATGCACTATGGGCCTAGCAATACGCCGCCGACATTGCAGGTCATCAATCCAGCCACCTGCACCAACGTCGGCCAGCGCGTTGCTCCAAGCGCAGAAGACATTGCCGCCGTCGACTATCTGTATGGGCGGGTAACTACAGCTGGCGCGCCGGTCGTCGCCCGCGACCAGACGCCCGGCCAGCTTGATATTTTCGTCGCGGACCGCTTCGGCTCAGTGGCCGTTAAGTGGGTGCAAGGCGTTGGCGCCTGGAAGGGGGCCATCGAGATGAGCGCTCCGGGAAGCGTCACGCCCAGTCAGCCGCTGGCGACCGCGCGGCAGGGGGATCACCAAATTGACGTGTTCTTCGTTGACGGAAACGGTGTGGTCAACGTGATGTGGGTGGTCGATGGCGGAGCGTGGCAGGGACCTATCGGATTGACGCCGCCGGGCACGGCCGTGCCACGGTCGCAATTGGGTACGGCACGGCAAATGGATCACCAAATTGACCTCTTCTGCGTCGATAAAAACGGTGTTGTTAACGTGATGTGGGTGGTCGACGAGGGCGCGTGGCAGGGACCGGTCGGACTGACGCCGCCGGGGTCCGCCGGGCCGGGTGCGCCTATCGCGACCGCAAGACAAACCGAGAATCAGATTGACCTGTTCTTCGTGAACGGTCGCGGCGTGGTCACCGTGATGTGGGTAGTCGACGGCGGAGCGTGGCAGGGACCGATCGGATTGACACCCCCGGAGTCGGCTGCGAGAGGATCGGCATTGGCGACGGCCCGGCAAACAAAGAATCAAATCGACCTGTTCTTCCTGAACGGTCGCGGCGTGGTCAATGTGATGTGGGTGGTCGATGCCGGCGCGTGGCAAGGACCAGTCGGGCTGACCCCGCCCGAGTCGGCTGACGGGGGCGCGGCTTTGGCGACGGCCCGGCAAACGGATAATCAGATTGACCTGTTCTTCGTCGATCGCCACGGCACGGTCAACGTGATGTGGGTGGTCGATGCTGGCGCGTGGCAAGGACCAGTCGGGCTAACGCCCCCGGGTGCCACCCGTAGTGGCGCGCCCATAGTCGCGGCACCGCAGACGGGCAATCAACTGGACATCTTTTTCACCGACGGCAACGGTGCAGTGAACGTGATGTGGGTCATCGATGCGGGCGCGTGGCAAGGTCCACCTGTCATTCAATAGGCAAACGCCGGTCTAAGAGGATGGCCACCGGGCGAGGAGAACGTAACCGGCCGAGCATCTGTCTCTGTACTTGGGTCGACGAACGGCCGTTGCACCTCGAAAGCCGTCCCAAGATTGAGTTGGCTCGACGGACTGTAACGGGTGTGCGCCGTGAAAAGGTGGCGCTTTCCAGCGGGTGCAAGCCCCGCGCGGCAAATGCTCCAGCCGGAAGCAACCTATAAGGACTTTCCCTTTTTGCAAGCTTGAGGTTTATTCGGTCATTGATTGATTCCGATGTTGTGGCGGACACGATGGCAGATCGGCGGCGGGGCAGACTGCATACCTATAAACGGCCTTGTTGGGGCACTGTCGCTTCTGTGCCCGGGCCCGGATAGTAACCGCGCAGCAGGACTCCATCCGGAGCGCGGCGCCACGCATGAGATGCGTCGCCTGAAGCTTCCTCGAGTTCGCCTGCTGCCGGTCTGACCTGTCGCTATCCATGCCTGTTGCGTCCTAGTGTTGGGAGTGGCCCCTTTGGGGTGCTGTACGGTGGTGTCCTGTGTTTCGGGGATCGTGGTGCGGCTCACGAGTCACGACGGACGGATCGGGGTATGGGAGGGATCGAAGCGCTCGCCTTTGGCGAGGATCGCCCAGAGGATTCGCGCGTGTTTGTTGACGATGGCCACCAGCGTTCGATACCAGCCCGCCCGCGGGCGGAGCTGAACGATCCAGCGCGACAGCCGGTCTGTTCGTCGATGCGCACTCGTTAGGGCCGAGCGAGCACCTTGGAACAGCAGGGTGCGCAGATAGGTGTTGCCCTGCTTGGTGATGTGGCCGAGCCGGGTTTTACCGCCACTGCTGGCCTGTTTGGGCACAGAGCCAAGCCAGGCGGAAAATTGCCGTCCGTTCCTGAACACGCGCGCGTCACCGACAGTCGCGACGGCGGCCGACGCGGTGAGCGGCCCGATACCAACGATGGCCATGAGGCGTTGCGCGTTGGCGTCATGTTTGACCCGCGCGGCAATCTGCGAGTCATACCACGCGATCTGCTCGTCGAGGGCGTGGATGTGATGCCAGCCGGCGAGGAGCGCGGTGCGTGCGATACCGTCCAGCTCCGTGGTCCCGTCCTCCAGTGCCTCGACGAAGTGGTCACGGAACGCGTCGATGCCTTGCGGGAGGAACACGCCGAACTCGAACAGTTCGCCACGCAGGCGGTTGACGAGTGCCGTACGCTCCTCGACAAAGCCGCTGCGCATCCGGTGCAGCACCAGAACGTTCTGCTGGTCAGCGGTCTTCAGCGCGACGAAACGCATATGGGGGCGGCTCGCTGCTTCACAGATGGCTTCCGCGTCCAGCCGGTCGTTCTTCACGTGCTTTCCGCCTTTGCGGTACGCCGCGGCGAACTGTGGGGCGATCAGGCGGACTTCGTGGCCGAGCGCGCGAAGCTTTCGGCCCCAGTAGTGGGCCGCGCTGCAGGCTTCCATGGCCACCAGGCAGGGCTCGAGATTGGCGAACCATTCGAGAAACTTCTGCCTTGGGATCGCCTTCCTGACCGCCACGCGCTCCATTGAGTCGACTCCATGTACCACGATCAGGTTCTTGGCGAGGTCGACGCCGATACGAGTAATCTTCTCCATGACTTTCCCCTTCTCAGATGGGTTGCCAGCACCAACCATCGTGGCATATCGCTACGCCACGGAATGGGGAAAGTCCTTTCTAATTCGGAGCAATCGTGGAGGCAACGAAATGGCTGAAGCCTTCGGTGATGCGTGTCACAAATTGGTGACAGCGCGAGTGTGCAGGCCGTAACGCGAGTGAACGCCGAGCAAACCTCGAAAAGGTCGATGCGCAGGCCGACCCGACAACCCTATCGGGGAAGGCTGATACGGCTGGGCGAATGAGCAGGCTGGACGCCCAGTCGCTGCGCCGGGGTAGTGGCGACAGCATGTACACAAGGAAAGCGTACGCAACACGGGAAGTCCCTCGGCGTGGTCAGGGATGACCAACCGGACGCCCGTGAGGGACAGGCCGGGCGCCTTGGGATGACGGAGAGGCCCGTAGTACCGCTGAAGCCGGGTAATGCCGGTGGAGGGAAGGGGCCTCAGTTCAAGACGAACGCAATACGTAGTGAGGACGTGGAGATTGGGCAACCTATCAACTCCGATTCGTGTTCAGAAGCTGCAGATGGCGTTACACGCGAAAGCGAAGGCAGAAGCCGGGTATCGCTTCTACGCGCTGTACGACAAGATCTATCGCGAGGATGTGCTGGCGCATGCGTACGCCCAGTGTCGCTCGAACAGGGGCGCGCCGGGTGTCGACCGGCAGGACTTCGCGGATGTTGAGGCGTATGGGGTGCAGAAGTGGCTCGGCGAACTGGCGCTTGCGCTCAGGCAGGAGAATTACCGGCCGGACCCTATCAGAAGAGTGTTTATCCCGAAGGCCAATGGCAAGTTGAGGCCACTGGGCATCTCGACCTTGCGAGATCGGGTGTGCATGACAGCAGCAATGCTGGTGCTCGAACCGATCTTCGAAGCGGACCTTCCATCAGAGCAGTACGCTTACCGCCCGGGGCGCAACGCCCAGCAAGCGGTGACCGAGGTGGAGGAACGGCTGCATAGAGGGCAAACGGACGTTGTTGACGCCGACCTCGCGGACTACTTCGGAAGTATTCCTCACGCCGACTTGATGTTGTCGCTCGCGCGACGCATCGTTGATCGGCGGGTGCTGCATCTGATCAGGATGTGGCTGGAATGCCCCGTTGAAGAAACCGATAACCGAGGCCGGAAGACACGTACGACGGAGGCCAGGGACAGCAGACGTGGCATTCCGCAAGGATCACCCATCTCACCTTTACTGGCAAATATGTATATGCGCCGGTTTGTGCTGGCATGGAAGAAGCTTGGACTTCAGCGCAGTCTTGGCGGTCGCATCGTGACCTATGCGGACGATCTTGTGATCTTGTGCAAGCGGGGTAAGGCCGAAGAGGCTTTGTCGCGACTGCGCGCGATCATGAGCAAGCTGAAGTTGACGGTCAACGAGGAGAAGACACGAATCTGTAAAGTGCCGGAAGGCGAATTCGACTTCCTGGGTTTTACGTTTGGGCGGATGTACTCAGCGACAACTGGTCAGGCCCGCATGGGCATGCGCCCGTCGAAGAAGAGTATCCGGCGCATGGTCGAAAAGATTCATGCAATGACCGCCCTCAAGACGGCATGGCAAGAGACCACGGAACTGGTGGGCAGGTTGAACCGCACGCTGCGCGGCTGGGCGAACTACTTCCAGGTAGGGAGCGTTAGCCGGGCATACCGTGCACTCGACAGCTACACCGCGACGCGGTTGCGCCGGTGGTTACGCAACAAGTACAAGCTCAGACGTCGCAGGGGCGGGACCTATCCATCCTCGCACCTCTACGGGCACTTCGGTCTCGTACGTCTGAGCGCCCGCGGGGGCGTAGCCTGGCGTGTGTGACGGCGTGAGGTCTTGTCCGAGAGCCGGATGCGGGAGATCTGCATGTCCGGTTCGATGAGCGGGGTGTGGAAACGGGGTTAGGGTGAAGTTATTCGGGCACCGCCAGACGAAAGGGGCGGCAACAGACAAACCGAACCTACCGCTACCGCGCCACATCTCGACTCTACCGGCTCATGCCTTTTGCATCGCGTTCGCGGCCAAGATGAACGTCGCGCTCGGTCGTCGGGCGCTGATCGGCCAATTTCGGCCACTCGACGCCTTGGCGGTAATCGTCAACAATCGAACTCTTCGCGCTGCGGCCGCGAGGCCGGTGCAAACATTCGCAAACTCGACGTCTAAATTCGAACTAAACGAAACTATGGAACCGCTTATTTCTGTTGCATGGCTACAAGAAAACCTGACAAGACCGGACCTCATCATTCTGGAGGCAGGCCTGCCATCGGCGGTGTCAGCTGGTGCAGTACCACCGCCTGAGGACGAGGGAATTCCAGGATCCATATACGTTGACCTCAATAAGTATTTCGCAGACGAGGATCAGGTTTTACCTCACATGCTAGCCACACCATACAAATTTTCGGAGGATGCGCAGGCGCTGGGAGTAAATCAAGACCATACGATCGTTGTGTTCGATAAGTTTGGCATTTACGCAAGCCCGCGACTGCGGCTCGCATTCAAGGCCATGGGGCACGACAAGGTCGCGGTGCTCAATGGTGGCCTGCCTGCCTGGCGAGCGACCGGTCCCACGAATGCACCGAGTCAGGTCGGCTCGCGCAGACAGCCAGGCAACTTCGTTGCGAACTTTCGACCGAGGGTGTTTTGCGACGCTGAATCTGTCTGCGAAGCGATGCAATCCGCTGACCATGCGATTGTCGATGCGAGGTCTTCGGGGCGATTCAAGGGAACGGCTCCCGAGCCTCGTGCGGGCCTGCGTGGCGGACATATCCCAAGCGCAGTAAATATGCCCTTCGACTCCGTGCTGGATCAAGGCGTTATGCGTTCGGCGGACGAATTGCAAACAATCTTCGACAGTCATTCTTTAGCATCGAAGCGACTCATTTTTAGTTGTGGCTCCGGAGTGACGGCGTGCGTTCCCGCCCTAGCGGCGGAGGTGATCGGCGTAACCGATATAAAGGTATATGACGGCTCTTGGTCTGAATGGGGTGCCCGCCATGACTTGCCAGTAACCACCGACTAATTGACACGCTTAGTCCCGCTTCACTGACGGGGAACCGGAACTCGCGGGATAGCGTTCGAGTCGGCTACTCGCAGCGCAAGCCACTACGCCCGCGAATGACCGTTCAAGAGAAATGCGAGCGGCCGGAACGGGTCGAGGGTGTGTGGAAACGCATGCGAAATGCGGTGCTCGAAAAAATTGACCCTCCAGACCGCTCTGTATTGGCCTAGTGCCAACTCGGGAAGGGTATAGCGACACCCAAAAACCGAGTACTTTGGCGTTTTCACACATCCTCGGTCGACATGAGCCCGATTGGATTTTATGCAATCTGAGCTAGGGGCAGTTGACCATCGGTCGCTAAGTGGACGGTCGCATTCGGACGATCGGCTACTTTGCAGCCAAACTATAAGTATTATCCCTTAAGTTTCCGTCCTTCTTGTCGTTATACAGAATTGCCCGGCAAGCCGGTGACCAGGTGGCAGATCTTGAAAGATGGAACTCCGATATGCGGTTGAACAACATGAAAATAGGAGCGCGCCTCGCGCTGGCGTTCGCAGTCACGTTGCTTCTAACGTTCGCACTTGCAGCCGTATCACTGAGTGGACTGAGTGGCTTCAACCAGGACGTCAATAACGTCACGCGCTCGCGCATGCCGGTGTTGTGGGATCTGCACAAGCTGCTCGAAATCACTCGCGGGCAGGCGGTGATGGAACGCGACGCATTGGCCGCGTTGGCAGGCAACCAGTCGGAGGTCGTAAGCGGCAATCTGCAATCGATCGGCAATGGTCACGATATCGTGTCCAAGGCAGTCGAAGAAATCCAGCAACTCCTCGACACGGACCAGGGCAAAGAGCTCTGGGCCCATGTAGCGTCCGCCCGTCAGGCGTATTTGTCCGACCGGGCGGCAGTCATCGCGCAGATCAAGGCCGGCGACGCCGAAGGGGCACGCCAGAAGTTACTGAGCGAACAGGTGCCGCTGGAGAACCAGTATCTCGGCGCAGTGCAAGCCCTGATCGATTATGTCGGCAACCAGGTGGCGACCGAGCACGACGCATCGAGCGCATCGTATGCCAACGCTCGCCTGCTCGTACTGGTGCTCGCGGCGCTCGCGCTGGCGGTCGGAGGGGCCTGCGCGCTGCTGGTCACGCGCTCGATCGTCCGGCCGCTGCAAGTAGCCGTCGATGCGGCTGAGAAAGTTGCGCAGGGCAACCTGGCCACGCGGATCGACGCGGATGGCAGGGACGAGACGGGGCAACTGCTTCGCTCGCTTCGCAGCATGACCGAAAGCCTGTCTAACACCGTCGGCGAGATCCGCCTGGGCGCCGAGTCGGTAATGACGGGCGCGCGACAGATCGCGCAGGGCAACATCGACCTGTCTTCTCGCACGGAGGAGCAGGCGGCGTCGCTGCAGGAAACGGCGGCGAGCATGGAGGAACTCACGGCTACCGTCAAGCAGAACTCGGAGAACGCTCGCCAGGCGAGCGGCCTCGCGGACAGTGCGCATGCTGTTGCCAAAGAAGGTTCGGCAATCGTCGGGGAGGTAGTCGGGACGATGGCGGGCATCGAGGAAAGTGCGGGCAAGATCGCCGAAATCACCGGCGTGATCGAGGGCATCGCGTTCCAGACCAACATCCTCGCACTCAATGCGGCGGTGGAGGCAGCGCGTGCGGGCGAGCAGGGTCGGGGCTTCGCGGTGGTAGCCAGCGAAGTGCGCTCTCTGGCGCAGCGCTCGTCGGTAGCGGCGAAGGAAATCAAGGAGCTGATCGAGACCTCGGGCAGCCGCGTGCAAGCCGGAACCGACCTGGTCGCGCGGGCAGGAGAGACGATGGACAAGGTTGGCACAGCGATTCAGCGCGTGACCGACATCATGGGCGAGATCGCGTCGGCTTCGAGCGAGCAGAGCCGCGGCATTGAACAGGTGCACCAGGCGATCAGTCAAATGGACCAGGTCACGCAGCAGAATGCGGCGCTGGTCGAAGAGGCGGCGGCAGGGGCTGGCTCGCTGGAGGACCAGGCGAAGCAGTTGCGCGCTGCGGTGGCGGTGTTCCGCACGGCGCAGGCCGATATCGCCGCGCCAGCCGCGCGCCCGCTGTCTGTTGCGAAGCCGCCAGCAGCGAAGCGGCCCGTCCGTGTGGCCGAGCGTGCCGTATCAACCACGAAAGTCCCCGCGCCGATACCGCGGCGCGCTGACTCGCCGGTGACGGTCGAGGGCGCAGACTGGGAAACGTTCGACAGCGTCGCATGAAGAGAAGACATCAACGCCGGTCAGCCAGTAGATCGCCACGGTAACTCGTCCCATCGTCTGGCGGACAGTCTGCAACGGTTTTGAACGGCGGCTTTCCGCAAAACCAACCTTCTCTTTGGGGTCGATCCCGGCCTCTCGTTGCCACTGCGAAAAGCACGCCGCTCGCTCAACATACCATACGCAATCACCGGTCCAGGCACGACGCCGATAGCCACGTCGGTCCCGCCGATGCCCGGCCTTTCTGGCCTAAGATATTTCAAAGAAGATCCGTGCGAGGGGCATCATGAAAGCACTTATCGTTGCTGCGACATTGGCGGCTGGCTGTTAGTAAGCACCTCACGACGACCGTCGTAGACGGCGGCGAGAACCGACATCAAAGTGGTGCCCATCATTTTCGATTTGATGGACATCACTGTGACAGAGTCGGAAGCCAGGCCGGGTAGCCGCAAGGGACGCCCGAATTATGATCGCGAGTTTCGACGCCGGCTTGCGGCCGCGGCATGTGAGCCTGGTGCGTCGGTCGCGAAGCTGGCGCGGGACAATGGCATCAATGCAAACATGCTGTTTACCTGGCGGCGTCGCTATCGCGAGCAATTGCAGGCGGAAACGACGTGCCTGATTCCAGTGGCGGTGGTTCATGAGACGCCGCCGCAGCGCGTGGCGATGCCCCCAGATCCAAGGGACGTCTGCAACCGGACTGCACGAGCCGGGACGATCGAGATTCGGTTCGGTGACGTGGTAGTCAAGGTCAACGGCGTTGTCGACGCCGACACGCTACGCGTCGTCCTGGGGAGCGTGCGATCGTGATCTCTCTACCCACGGGTACACGCGTCTGGCTGGTGGCAGGCGTCACCGACATGCGCTGCGGGTTCCAGGGGCTGGCGGCAAAGGTGCAGACGGCGCTCGAGGACAATCCGCTGGGTGGCAACGTGTTCATCTTCCGGGGCCGGCGCGGCGATCTCGTGAAGGTCATGTGGGCGACCGAAGACGGGCTCTGGCTTCTTGCGAAGCGGCTTGAGCGTGGTCGCTTCGTCTGGCCACACGCCGATGGCGGCAAGGTCCATCTGACGGCGGCGCAACTGTCGATGTTGCTCGAAGGCATCGATTGGCGGCAGCCGCGTCGTACGGCTGCGCTGTCGATGTTGTAAACCGCGAGGAAGGCTCGTAAACTGCGCCACATGTCGAACGGCGCTGAACTTCCTGACGATGTTGCAACCCTGCGGGCCTTGCTGGTCGAGGCGCGTGCCCAGCTTGCCGAACGCGATCTGGAGATCGGGCAGCTCAAGGCGCAGATCGACAAGCTCAAGCGCATGCAGTTCGGACGCAAGTCCGAGCAGTTGGACCGGGAGGTCGCGCGGCTCGAAACCGCGCTCGAGGACTTGACCGGTGAGCGTGGTGTCGCTGATGTGCGACGCGCCCACGAATCAGGCGCGAGCACGCCTGTGGGCGACGCATCGCCGAAAGAAGCGCTGCCGCCGCATCTGCCACGCGAAGAACGCGTACTCGACGCCGACGCGACCTGCCCGAAGTGCGGCAGCGCCATGCAGCCGCTCGGAGAAGACGTGTCCGAGCAGCTCGCCCGCGTCGCGGCAATGTTCAAGGTGATTCGCACGATCCGGCGCAAGACGGTCTGTCCGTGCGGCCACCACTTCTCGCAGCCGTCCATGCCCGGCCTGCCGATCACGCGCAGCATTGCCCATCCGAGCCTGCTGGCCGACATCCTCGTCTCGAAGTACGCTGACCACGCGCCGTTGTACCGGCAGTCGCAGATTGCCGCGCGCGACGGCGTGAAGCTGGATCCGGCCAGCATGGGACGCTGGGTCGGCCAGTGCGAGGCCCTTTGCGTGCCGCTGACCGAGGCGCTGCGCCGCTACACGATGGCACCGTCGAAGCTGCACGCGGATGACACGCCGATCCCGGTGCTCGAGCCGGGCAGGAAGAAGACAAGGACCGGGCGACTGTGGGTGTATGTGCGCGATGACACCCGTTCGGGCTCGACCGAACCGGCCGCGGTGTGGTTTGCTTACTCGCCCGACCGCAAAGGCATCCACCCCCAGACCCATCTCGCTGGATTCGAGGGCATCCTGCAGGCCGACGCCTACAGTGGCTTCAACGAACTGTACGAGAGCGGCAAGATCCGTGAAGCTGCATGCTGGGACCACGCGAGACGGTACCTCTACGACGTGCATGCCCGAACGCCTACCGAGGCGACCCGAGAGGTGCTCGAACTGATCGGTGGACTTTACGGCATCGAGGCGGACATCCGTGGCAAACCCGCTGCTGAACGGCTGTGCGTGCGGCAGGAGAAAAGCGTGCCGCTGCTCGCGACCATCAGGACGTGGATGACGGACAAGCTCGCAACGCTGTCGAAGAAATCCGAACTGGCCAAAGCGATCCGTTACTCGCTCAACCAGTGGGACGCGCTCGCGCTGTACTGCGAAGAGGGTCGTGCTGAGATCAGCAACGCCCTGGCCGAAAACGCGCTGCGCTGTGTGAGTCTGGGCCGCAAGAACTTCCTGTTCGCCGGCTCCGACAGCGGAGGCGAGCGGGCAGCCGCGATGTACGGTCTGATCGGCACATGCAAGCTCAACGGGATCAACCCGCGCGCCTACCTCGAATACGTCCTGACCCATATCGCTGACCATCCCATTAACCGCATCGACGAACTGTTGCCCTGGAACGTGGCCACGAAGCTGCCTCGGCAGTCTGGCCCATCGGCGTCTGCTGACACGTAACCCGATTCCCGATCATGCCTCACGCGGGCGCCGCGTTGCGGACGGCCGTCGCGAGGTGCTTACGGCTGTTCCATCACCTACGCGCAGACTTACCCGCAGGGAGCGCTGGCTGACCAAAGCACGGGGGCCTATAGAGCGCAATTGGAAGCGCAGAAGCAACAGATCGAACTCCAGAACGAACAACTCCAATTACTGAAACAACAGCGCGACCTGGATTTGCTGAGGCAGCAGCGCGAACTCGATTCGCTGAGACAACAGCGCCAATTTGACTTGCTCAGACAGAAGCGCTAGATCGCAGTGAGGCGCGGCACACGCCTCAAGATCCGGCTGAGGCGATTCCCGGCCATCTTGAGACACTCGTAGGCGCGCCGCGGCGGACATTGCAAAGTCGGCTTCGAGCCAGACAGCGGACGCTGGCCGATCGGCCATAGCTGCCGCATCGCCGGCTCAGCCGGCTCGCGGACCGCAACCGCCAGAAAAGTGCTCGTGCTGCGTGCAATCACGATAAAAGTTCTGGATAAACCGGCACGGTGAACTGAAAGATAGCGCCGCGCGGCACGTTCGCGCTCGCCCACAATCGGCCGCCGTGTGCTTCGATGATCGAACGGCAGATTGACAGTCCCATCCCCAAACCGGCGGACTTCGTTGTGTAGAACGGGGCGAAGACGTGTTCGGCGCTGTCCGCGGCAAAGCCCGGCCCCGAATCGAGCACCGCCACGAGCACGCAGCCAGCGTCGGCTGTCCCGGTGGTGACTATTATTTCTCGTGCGCCATCGCTGACGCCGCTCATCGCCTCGATCGCGTTGATGACCAGATTGAGGAGGACTTGTTGCAGTTGCACTCGGTCGCCTTCGATATGCGGCAAGCCCCCCGCGAGTTGCGTCTGCACCGAGGCGCCGCGCTTCGTTGCTTCGCCACGCGTGAGCTCGATCACCTCGCGGATCGCCTCGTTGAGGTCCATCCGTTCCTTCCGTGGTGGCGCCTTCTTGATCAGCTCACGAATCCGGCCGATTACGTCCTCCGCACGATTGGCGTCTTTCACGATACGGCCGAGCGCCTGCCGGACCTTCTCCGCGTCAAGAGGCTGCGCGCTCAGCCAGCGCAGCGCCGCCTGGGCGTTAGTAACCGTCGCGGCGATCGGCTGGTTGACCTCATGGCCGATCGAGGCCGCGAGCTGGCCCATGGTGGCCACGCGGTTCGCGTGTGCCAGCTCGATCTGCACCTCACGCAAAGCCTCCGCTGCGCGCCTGGCCTCGGTGATGTCCTCGCACACGATCAATACGACCGGTCGCTTCTTGATCAACATCGTTCTGGCCGTCTCGCGAACCCAGAGTACCGCGCCATCCTTGCGGACCTTGCGCAGTTCCCAGCTCATCGGTCGGCCGAGTTGTTCGAGACAAAGGGCGGTATTCCTCTGGACGGCCTCCCGGTCCGCCTCGAGAAACAGGTTCTGCACGGGAGAACCGATCAATTCGTCGGCCGTGTAGCCAAGCTGCTCGGCACCAAGGAGGTTCACGGACAGGATGATGCCGGCCGCATCCACCATGAAGAACATGGTCGGGTTGTTCTCGAAGACGGCCTTCCATTGCTCCTCGCTCTGCCGCAGCGCCTCTTCCGCCCGCTTGCGCTCGGTCAGATCGAGCACGAACGCGACACCTTCCTTCCGACTTGCTTCAAACGCGGCCGTACCGATCATGACGGGCACACGGCTGCCGTCCTTCCTGATGTACTCCTTTTCGAAGGGCTGCGCGCGCCTCGTCTGCCCGGCCTCCACCAGGGCCCGTTCGCTGCCCGGGAGCCATTCCTGCGGCGTCAGATCCCTCCAGCCTACGCGACCGGGGCCTATATCTTCACGCTCGTATCCGACGATGCGCAGAAATGCGTCATTGGCCTCGAGAATCTCACCATCGAAGTTCCAGACAATGATCCCGATGATGTTGGCATCCACGAGGCGCCGGATCTTCGACTCGCGTTCGAGCAGTATTTGTTCGGTGCGTTTGCGCTCGGTGATATCCATGACCGCGCCCACGAAACGAAAGCGATCCGGATCAGAGCCGCTCACACCATGCGCCACAGCTCGAACGTGCTTGATAGAAGCATCAGCCATCAGCAGACGATGCTCGACCGTAAATGCCTTCCTTTCGCTTGCGGCGCGGTGAATGATTTGCTGCACACGGACACGATCGTCCGGATGCGTCCGGTCGATGATGGCCTGCACGGTGGGCTTGATGGCAGCGTCGAACTCGAATATTCGATAAGTCTCATCTGACCAATAGAGCTCGCCGCTCGACAGGTTCCAGCCAAAACTCCCTGTGTGGCTCAGTCGCTGGGCTTCCGCCAGATACATCTCGCTCCGGCGTAGCGCCTGCTCGACATTCTTGCGTTCGGCTCGCTCACCTGCTTCGCGCAGCGCGCGCCGCACTGCGGGCACGAGCCTCGACAGCCGCGTTTTCAGAACAAAATCGGTAGCCCCACGCTTCAGCGCCTCTACCGCCAGTTCTTCGCCAAGCGTGCCGGAAACCAGGATAAAGGGCACCCCGGGACGTTCGCTCTGAGCGATCTCCAGTGCCGAGAGGCCGTCGAACGCCGGAAGTTGGTAATCCGCGAGAATCAGGTCGATTCCAACGGTTTTCACCGCCGCCTCGAAGTCCGCGCGCGATTGCACGCGAACGATTTCGCAGCAGAGATGATCGGCTTGAAGGAGCTCTTGAATGAGTTCGGCGTCATTCGCGTTATCTTCCAGCAACACAATGCGAAGCCCCGACATTATTGCCCCTTCCTCATGCTGCCCGGCGGTGGCTCATTGATGACTGCCCAGAAGATGCCCAGCTCCTTGATGGCATTTACAAATTCATGAAAGTCGATCGGCTTCACTACGTACGCGTTTACCCCGAGCTTATAGCTTCGCATCATATCTTTCTCTTCGTGGGACGATGTGAGCACCACCACGGGGATGAGCTTCAAACGTTCGTCCGACTTCACGGTGTCCAGGACTTCCAAGCCATCGACCTTGGGGAGTTTCAGATCCAGTAACATGACTGAAGGGTTCTCGTTGTAGCGATCGGCAAATTCCGCCCTGCAATAGAGGTAATCCAGGGCTTGTTCTCCGTCCCGGGCAACCACTACCTCGTTTGCCAAGTTACAGTCTGACAGCGCGGCCAGAGTGAGTTCGACGTCTCTCGGGTCATCCTCGACGAGCAGAATGCGTCCTAGTCGGTCCATGGTGTCCTTGCAGTCATTGCCGTTGCACCGTGTGCCTTAGGCAGTGAGAAAAAGAAAGTAGCGCCCTGATCCACCCCCCCCTCGGCACGGACCTTGCCTCCGTGGCGGACGATGATGCGTTGAACGATAGCTAGTCCGATGCCAGTACCTTCAAACTGCTCCGGGAGATGCAGACGTTGAAAAACGCCGAACAGCTTATGGGCATACCGCATGTCAAAGCCTGCACCATTATCTTTCACGAACATCTCCACCACGTCTTTATTCGGGTCCACGCAACCGATCTCGATTTCGGCCCGCGTTCGCATGCGTGTGAATTTGACCGCATTGGCGACGAGGTTGGCGATAACCAGTCGGAGCATGGGACGATTCCCGTAGCAGACCGGAAGAGCGTTGATTGTCCATACAATGTCTCGCCCGCTCGTGTCTTGCCCGATCTCCGCAACGACCTCCCTGACGAGCTGATCGAGGCTCACCGGCATCTTTGTGGTCTCCACCTGTCCGACCCTGGAAAAGGCCAGCAAATCGTCGATCAGGTTACTCATTCTTTTTGCCGCCTCGATAATCGTCTGTATGTAGCGACGACTTTTATCATCGAGCGAAGAAGCCGCCTGTTTTTGCAGTAGCTCGGAGTATCCGATCACATGGCGAAGTGGCGCGCGTAGATCGTGCGAGACGGAATAGGCGAAGGATTGCAGTTCCCTGTTACTCGTTTCAAGCTGCTCAGCCCGCGCGGTGACTTCCTGATTGAGCCTGTGAATCTCGCTTTCTTTATGCTGACTCTGTTGCAATTCGGCCTGAAGGCGATCGCTGGTGTGACGAAGCTCAGTTTCGATTCGCCGTCGAGCAGCGACGAAACCGGCAAAGATCAAGCCCCACGTCGTGAAAACTAAAAAACGCGGAAAATTTTTGCTTGAAAAATCGATGGTGTACAGCGGCTCCGAAAGAAAATAATCGTAGGATGCCACCGATAGCACGACTGCCAGCACGGAAGGTCCTACCCCTACATACCAGCAAACAACGCCGATGGCGAAGTTAAAAGGGGACCCGTAGATGTCGTGGACCCCGAAAGACCGGAACACGAGCGCCAGCCCAAGTGCAGCCCCAACGCAGACGACGGAAAAGCCGTAGCGCAGAATCGGTGAGCGACTTTGCAAGTCCAGATGCGAGTGCGCCAAGCTTCGCCTCATTGCCAACGGTGCGGACCCCCCTGAACCAAAAATTATAGTCGTCCGGGTTCCGATCGTTAAGGAGGCGGGGACGCCAACGCGGAGGCGTTGGCGAGCCGGCTCATGCTTGTGTCCGTTGTCGGCCTCAATCATCGCAATGGTGCGGGTGTAGTCCACCAACGCTTCGTCTGCCAAATAGACCGTCAGAAGTCTTCCGCTGAACCGATCCACACCGCTTGACAAACACGGATATGCAAATCGGCGAGCGGCAGTTCAGGGTTCAATAGCTGCCGCCGATGGGGTGCCGGGTTCAAGGTCCGGAGTGGGTCGGCCACGGCCTTCTGCGCAACTCGTAGCTTGGGGTTCAGGAGTAGGAACGTCGGCGCCGTGCCGCCGCCGTTTCCGCGCTCCGACCGCTTCGAGCAGCGGCCCAACGATGTCAGCCAATTGCTCCCAAAGCCGTGCTCAACGCACCGTTCACATGGCTGACAGGGCGAGATTGCCCTTGTGCGGAAATTTGCTCACGAAATGTGCAGTCGATTTCATGCATCCGTTCCCGTGCTGGTTCCCGGCCGTGCGCGGATGCGTGTCAACACCAGCCATGCGAAGAGCGCCACACTGATACCGACAACAATGGAGGCCAAGCCGATTACCGGCTCCACGGCTGTATAGCCCTTGAGCCGCAGCGCCAGCGCGCTCAGCATCACGGGCAGACCGATGTTGTGCAGCCAGAACTGCACCGTCGCTACTGGCCCCTCAGCGATCGCCGGATGGGCCATGCCGATTAGCGCGAACAGCACCATCGTGACCCAGCCGACGAGGTTGAGGTGCGCATGTACGCAGTGAGCGTATGGTCGCCGGAGGCTCCCATCACGATGCCCAGCGCCACTGCAGCGGCGAAATAGACGACGGCTACGCGGAACCAGGCGCGGCTGCGAGCGTTGTCGGTCATGGCATTGCTCCTTGATGGTCAGTGGCCGTTACGGCGCAGCCACAGTGGCGTCCAATTGCTGCATGATCGAAGCGAGATCGATCCACACGTTCTCGCGCCGGATCAGGCCATCGGGCGCCATGTCGAACACATGCAGCAAGCGGAAGCTCAGCCGCCGACCGCCGCCGGGAATCCCGAAGGGCGTGCCCGGCGCAGTGCCCTCCCACACGCTTTCATCGACGACGAAGTCCGGTCCGTAATAGCGGCGCAGCGAGGTCACCTTCTCGCCTGAAAGGTCCGCGAACAGCGCGTCGTAGAAGACGCGTGCCTCTTGTCTGCCGTGCAGTGGGCCAGTGGGCGAGCCCACCACGTCATGTTCGACGTCCGGGACCATCGTGCTCAGCACGCCCTCGACGTCGTCTTCTGCCTCGAAGCGGAAATGACGATCAATGATGCGATCGAACTGCTCCTTGAGAATCGGTTCCATGGTGCTCCTCCGTAATGTGACGATCACTTATAATAAGATCATGTCTTTTCGTGAGACTGCGGTCTCATTATTGAACGATGAAAATCAAAACGTCAAGCGCGACCGCAGGTCCCGCGCCGGCCGGTGAAGGCCGCGCCAATCAACGCCGGCGCACACGGCTCGCGCTCATCGAGGCGGCGCTCGCGCTCTGCGAGGGCGGCCGCAAGCCCAGTTTTCCGGAGGTCGCGGAGCGCGCAATGGTGTCCCGCGCCACGGCTTATCGCTATTACTCCTCGGTCGAGGACCTCATCAGTGACGCAATGTTCGAGCGGGCGGTGCCTCCGCTGGAAAGCTTCTGCCGTCCTGGACACGACGATCCGGCCGAGGTGGCCGCCCGCGCCGCGCGCACCATGAACAAGCTATTGCTCGATGATGAGGTCGGCCTGCACGCGGTGGAGCGTTCATTTATGTCGGCATGGTTGGACAACCCGCCGGAATCGCGACCGCCGCGGCCGGCGCGGCGCCTGCAGTACGTCGGTCCGATCATCGAGGCATTGAAGAACGAGTTGACCCCGGCCGCGCGCCGACGGCTCGCCCACGCGTTGACCATGCTGATGGGAACTGAAGCCGCACTGTCGCTGCGCGACGTCGCCGGCGCGAGCACCGACGAGGCGTTGGCTGCGAGTAGCTGGGCTGCGCAGGCCTTGGTGCGGCAGGCGCTTGCCGAGGCCCGCGAACGACCCCGCAAGCGCTAGGTCAGGCGACCGGTCTCGCCAGGAAGAGACAAAAAGTCGTATGAAGGGAGGGACAGCCACGGGCCGATTGCGGGTTGCCGCACGGGGCAGAAATCGGCCCAGATTGTGTCAAAACGGTTTTTGGAGCGCTAAAATTTGCCATCCGACAGCGAGGGATAAGCAGGATGAAACGGTTCGTTCAAGGCGACAATCGTACGCAAAGCTTTCTCCTCCCTGAAGCGCTCGATGACTACGTGACGGACACAAATCCCGTGCGCGTAGTTGATGTCTTTGTAGATGAGCTTGATCTTCATAAGCTTGGGTTTGAAGGCGTCGAACCAGCGTTGACAGGTCGGCCGTCGTATCACCCCGAGGTGATGCTCAAGATCTATATCTATGGTTACCTGAACCGGATCCAATCGAGCCGTCGCCTTGAACGCGAGGCCCAGCGCAACGTCGAACTCATGTGGCTCACGGGCCGCCTGGCACCGGACTTCAAGACCATCGCGCGGTTCCGCAAGGACAACGGCAAAGCGATCCGTAGCGTCTGCCGTCAGTTCGTCGTGCTGTGCCAGCGTCTGGACCTCTTCGCCGAAGCGATCGTTGCGATTGACGGCAGCAAGTTCAAGGCGGTGAACCACCGCGACCGTAACTTCACGAGCGCGAAGCTTGAACGACGCATGCGCGACATCGAGTCAAGTATCGCCCGCTATCTCGATGCGATGGACACAGCGGATCGTCAGGAGCCTGCCATCGCAAAGGTCCGGACAGAGCGATTGCAGGACAAGATTGCGGCCTTGAAGGAACAGATGCGAGGCCTCAAGGAGATCGAGGTCCAACTCAACGCAGCACCCGACAAACAGGTATCGCTCACGGACCCGGATGCCCGTTCGATGAAGACACGAGGAACGGGGGTCGTCGGCTACAACGTCCAGACTGCGGTTGACACGAAGCACCATTTGATTGTCGCGCATGTCGTTACCAATGATGGCCTCGATCGTGATCAGTTGACGTCGATGGCGAAGCTTGCCCGCACGGAGATGGCCGTCGACAAGCTCACTGCAGTTGCGGATCGGGGCTACTACAAGAGCGAGGAGATACTTGCATGCCATGAGGCCGGAATAAGCGTGTTCATTCCGAAGTCGGTGACATCGAGCGCAACAGCTAATGGTCGCTTCGGCAAGGATGACTTCATTTACGACGCACAAACGAACGAATATCGGTGCCCGGCAGGCGATCGGCTCATCTGGCGATTTTCAACTGTTGAGCGCGGTCTGAAGATCAGCAAGTACTGGAGTTCAAACTGCCAGCAATGTTCGCTAAAAGGGGACTGTACGCCAGGCCCTCAACGTCGCGTGGCGCGCTGGGAACACGAAGCTGTTCTTGACGAGATGCAGGCGCGACTTGATCACGCCCCTGAGATGATGCGCATCCGGCGACAGACTGTCGAGCATCCGTTCGGGACGATCAAGGCATGGATGGGCGCCACTCATTTCCTGACGCGGACCCTCGAACGTGTGAGCACGGAAATGAGCTTGCACGTGCTGGCGTACAACATGAAGCGAGTGATCAAGCTACTCGGTTCAGAAGCGGTGATGACGGCGATGCGGGCGTGACGCCCGCCGGGAGGTGCTGCGCGGTCGCGATACTTTCGACTTTGATTTGACGTCCGGCCGCCGCAATCGAAAAGTCGCGACCTGCGGCAAGCCAGGTTTCGTTAATTTCCGGTGTCTACGCGTTTTGACACGCTCTGGGCCAGGAGCAGCCGTTCGACATCGACGCCTAGATCGTTAGCAATCGATGCTCAAATCTCGAAGCTTGCGGGAACGTAGGCGACAAAAACCGCGTCGCCGGGGGGCGACGCGGGATATTAAGGGATGGCATACTTCGACTCACTGCGCCTTGAGATATCCCACATAATAGACGCCGATAGTGTTTCCGCCGGGATCCCTTATCGGTTCATAGCCCGTCACGTAAGGCTTACCGAGGATGTCGGCTTCGCCATAGTAGGCACTGCCGTTGCGGATGGCCGCGATGGCCTTACCCTTTGGGTCGAGAACGGTGCCAATAGCCCGCGACCCGTCGTCTTTCTGCACGTTCGTCGCCACACGGACGAAGTCATCGCCGCTCTTCACGAATAACGTCGCAGTTCCGCCAATCTCCTGTTTCACTTCATCGACCACGGCGAAGTTGTTATTGATCTTGGTCATGCCAAAGTACAACGCCGGGACAGGTTTTCCCGCAACAGCATCTTCTCCCTTGATTCCTGGTGCACCCAACTTGGCGGTTTTTGCCTTCAGCATGCTCATGGCCTGCTTTACGTTCTCCGTAGGCTGCGCATGGCTCATGACGGGGAGAAATAGCGACAATGCTATTCCATACACTCCAAGGACAACCCAACGCGGAATGAAACTCATTCCTTTTTTGTTAGGCATCATGTTATCCACTGATCAATATTGCCGATTAGGTAGGGCGACAATGTCCCCATGATGGGCCGATCACCCATCCTTTCATTTTCATTTTAGGTCGCAGCGAATCGCCAGTAAGCAATTCTTGCCAAAGCGCGGCGTTCGCCGAGTTGTTGATGCACGAACAGTTTGCCTCCCTCTGTCGGTGTGCGAGTCTCAGACCTTGGTTTCGTTCGTTAAGCCGCCTTTCTTCGCCGAGTGTCAGCTTAAGAGAACGACAACCGGCTGCTTCGGGTCGCGTGCTGTCGATCGCTGGCTGACGAGGTTTAACCTGCATATGCAAAATCGTATGGGTCGGCACCCGGCCGAGGCCGTGTGAAAACGCAAAAGTACTCGGTTTTTGGGTGTCGCTTTACCCTTCCCGAGTTGCCACTAGGCCAACACAGAGCGATCTGGAGGGTCAATTTTTTCGAGCACCGCATTCCGCATGCGTTTTCACACGGCCTCGGCCATGAACCGCCATTCAGAGAGACGGGAAAGCTGCCGCTGGAACGGCCGCAATGGTCCGAAACCTGACTGACGCGCTACGCACGCAACTCGGCCTTATGGAAAGCTTCGCATAAGGCCGACGACTTGCCCGTCAGTTCACGCCTGATGCACAACACCTTTGACCGACAATAGTCCGCGAGCGAAAGCAGGGAATGTCAATACACGTCCATTGCTTTTGGACGGCGCTGCCGCGAAGCAGGCGTACAGCCGTCGATGGGCACCGCCGGCGATGCCTATGACAACGCGATGTGCGAGTCGTTCTTCGGCACACTCGAAGCCGAACTGCTCCGTCGCGAACACTTCGCGACCCACGAACAGGCAAAGGCGGCGTCTGTTCCCGTTTCTGGAGAGCTGGTACAACATACGCCGCCTGCACAGCAGCATCGGCTACTGTTCGCCGCTCGAGTTCGAAAACCTGCATGCGCAAGGTCAAAGCTTATCGCCGCGCGGGTTGTCCACCGCCAGGCAGCGTCGTGGTCGTGACAGGCGACCCGCCGCCCGGCCGTGGACCACCCGCGATCCAACATTATTGGCAGGTGCCACACCGCATTAAACTCAACTGCAGATCTATCCGTCGAACCGGTCAACCTCAGGTGTGCGCGTTCCTTTCGGCGCATGAATCAACAGTTTTCCTTCGATTCGCGCGCCATGGCAATGCCTAGCTTGGCAGTCACTTGCCGACCGAGTTGACGCGTTTTCACACCCTCGGTCCGATAGTACCCTTCGTTTAGCATGCTCCAGCGGGGGATGCGGTCACCGTCGCAGCGATGCACAATATTATGGAGGTGGCGAGCGCGCAATAACCACGCGCTAGTCATGATCTGGCGAAGGAGCGTGCGATGGGAACCATCGAAAACTCAACTAACCTGCTCACGAAACTCGGAATCGCCGTACCGATCATCCAGGCGCCGATGGCCGGTTGGGCTACCCCGGCGCTGGCGGCAGCGGTGTCCGGTGCGGGTGCGCTGGGCTCCCTTGGTCTTGGCGGCACCACTGCCGAGAGTGCTCGCGCCCTCATCCGCGAAACACGTTCGCTCACCGACCGGCCATTTAGTGTCAATGTCTTCTGCCACGTTCGCCCCGTCGCGGACCCAGCGCGCGAGGCCCGTTGGCTCACGTATCTGAAGCCGCATTTCGCGCGTTTCCATGCGCAGCCACCAACGGCCCTCGGCGCGGGGTACGCGAGCTTTGTCGACGACGACGCGATGTTGACGATGCTGTTAGAAGAACGCCCAGCTGTCGTGAGCTTTCATTTCGGGCTGCCACCCTCGCAAAAAATTGCCGCGCTACGCGACGCCGGCGTTGTGCTGATGGCGACGGCCACCAATTCGGACGAAGCGGGCCAAATTGCGGCAGCGGGAATCGATGCCATTGTTGCGCAAGGGATCGAGGCGGGCGGCCACCGCGGCATGTTTGATCCGGCGTTGGCGGACGAACGGCTCGGTTCGATGGCTCTCGTCCGATTGCTGCTGCGCGAAACATCGCTGCCCGTGATTGCCGCAGGTGGGATCATGGACGGCGCATGTATCGCAGCTATGCTCGCGCTGGGTGTGCAAGCGGCCCAGCTCGGAACTGCTTTTCTTACCACGGCTGAGTCTGCTGCGAACGAAGCCGACCGTGCCGCGCTTCTTGACCGCCGAAGCAGGACCGTCTTGACAAGGGCAATCTCTGGCAGGCCGGCTCGTGCCATCGAAAATCATTTCACTAAACTCGGGCAAGATCCCGACTGCCCCCCGGTACCGGAGTTTCCGTTGGCGTTCGCGGCGGGCAAAGCGCTCAATGCTGCGGCACAGGCGCACGGTAGCTCGGAATATGCAGCGCAATGGGCGGGGCAGGCTGTACGCCTGTCGCGAGCAATGCCGGCTGCCGACCTCGTTGCCATACTCGTGCACGAAATGGTCTGTTCAATCACGTCGTTATCAGCTGACTCGTTATCACTTTCGGATTTCGGGGCATCGAAGTCGACTACTTAAATTGGTATGGTGCTCGGGCTTTCATCGGAACCGGCTGCGTTGAGCGGCGGCACGGTCATTGAGCGGGTGGTCTCGTCGCGGGAAGGAACTGCCGTCACCGGGCGCTTCCGCTTGCGTACACCTTGGATGGCCAGCCTCTGCGGTGATCGGCGTCGTTTTGAGACGACGGAAGATATATGGTTGATAACTGTTGAGGTCGGAAGTTATTTGCGTAATAGGTATAGTGAAAGGCCGCCGCTTTTGAATGAAAAATGGCCCAGAGCGGAAGTTATTTGGTTAATTTTTCGGAAGCCAATCGAGTTCCTCTACAGAGATTTTTTTGATTACCGATCGCGGACTGGCCCCGACCGGCCTGTTCACGCATCAGCAGCCGCGATCGCCAACCAAAAAAATCTCTGCTTTATCGCGGCCAGCACAGTCGCTGGAAGCCTTCGAATCAGCCACCCTGCAGGGCTGGCTTGCGACTACCTCGGCGACGACCCACGGTGCGAGTTCGTCGATGCGGTCGATCAGGCTCGGACAGTTGAAAGCGCCAGATTTAGCACGAAAGGGACGATTGCCCCATAAACCTCTCGCTGCGTAGCGGGGAGTCATCCATCACATCAGAACCCAAAGACACACAAACGATCTCAGTCCACGGTTCCAGGGTACACCGATGGGAATGAACATCTATCTGGAAAATTCGTCCTTGAGCGCCGCGTATATCCTGCGATATCGTGCGAGGCGGTCCGCGGCCAAGGACCGCTGCGCTGCATCAGGCTCGCATACCTCGATCGTTGCCGGCGATTTACACACCTGCGTGACGTTTTCTTTCGTGACGGCCAACCGCGCAAGCCGTGCAGCGCCCAAAGCGCCACCGACATCTCCGCCATGATGACGGCGCATCGCAACACCAGTGGCTGTTGCACAAAGGGTCGCCCAGAAACGGCTACGCGAGCCGCCCCCGATGAAGGAGGCGATGTCCAGCGTCGTCCCGGCATCTTGTAGCGCGGCGTAACCGTCGGCCATCGCGAAAGCCACGCCTTCCATCACGCTGTACGCAAGGTCGGCCTCACCGTGAACACCGGTTAGTCCCCAGAACGCACCTTTTGCATTCGCGTCATTGTGTGGCGTACGCTCACCGCTCAGGTACGGCAGGAACAGCGGCGCGCCTCGCGCGTCGGCCTGCTCGGCGAGACTGGCGAGCTCGCTGACGCCCTTCCTGAGCACGTTGGACAGCCATGCGAGACTCGAAGCCGCCGACAGGATGACGCTCATCTGATGCCAGCGGTCCGGCAGGCAATGGCAGAACGCGTGCACCGCCTGCGCGGGATTCGGCGCAAACCGGTCAGTCCCGGCAAACAGCACGCCAGACGTGCCCAGTGACAGGAAGGAGCTACCAGCGTCGGTGACGCCCATGCCGATCGCGCTGGCCGCGTTATCACCCGCACCGCCGCACAGGAACACCGGGCTGGCGATGCCCCATTCGCGCCGCAATGTATCGTTTAACGGTGCCGCGACTTCGCTGCCTTCTACCAGCCGGGGCATGTGCTCACGCGAAAGGCCGGTCGCGCAGAGCATCCTGTCCGACCAGTCACGCTTCGCGACGTCGAGCCACAGCGTGCCCGACGCATCGGACATGTCGGAGACGAACTCGCCAGTTAGCCGCCACGCCACGTAGTCCTTCGGCAACAGGACCTTGTGTGTCGCGTGGAATACAGCCGGTTCGTATTTGGACAGCCAGAGCAGTTTAGGCGCCGTGAAACCCGGCATTGCGAGGTTGCCGGTAATCGAGCGCGACTCTGGAACCAGCGCTTCGAGTTCCACACATTCAGCAAACGCCCGCGTGTCGTTCCACAGGATGGCCGGGCGCAGTACTTGACCGGCGCGGTCAAGCAGGGTCGCGCCATGCATCTGTCCAGATAACCCAATCCCGCGTAGCGTCGCAAAGCCCGCGGGATGGGACGCCCGCACCTGCGCGATCGCATCGAGTGTGGCGTGCCACCACGCCTGCGGGCTCTGTTCGGACCAGTGGGAGTGGATTTTCTCGACTTCGAGTCGCGCGCTGCCGGTCGCGATCATGCGCGATTCGTCGTCTGTGAGTAGCGCTTTTACCTCGGAGGTCCCAAGGTCGATTCCAAGGAAGGTCAAAAGTATTGTCCTGGTTCTTGCGGTCGACTCGTCTTGCCGAAGCAAAACGTCAAGCCGCGATCATGTGTTCGTTAAGCTGATGCAGCGCGCGAAACTTCGACGGCGGCATCGCCTTCGTTGAAAGGAATTGACGATTGAAGTTCGATAGATTGTTGAAGCCCACGCGATAGCAGATCTCCGTCACGCTAAGCGTCGAACACATCAGCAGTTCACACGCTTCGTTGATCCTGAGCCGGTTCTGGTACTGCACGAACGTACACCCTGTATGTCGCCGGAAAAATCGTGTAAACGTGCTCACGCTCATGCCGGCAAGCTCGGCGACATCAGCTTCACGCAATGTGCCCGGAAGGTTCTGCTGGATGTACGAGAGCACCTGATTGATCGTGGACTGCATGTAGCGATGCGCGTTGACGTTGTATGCCGGCCCGGCCAGCAAGGTTCGCTCAGTACACGACGACAACCTGTCGAAGATTGACATCAGCAATTCGACGCGGCGGCAACCGTGTGTAACGGCGAGCTCCAGCATCATCGGTGCGATGGCCAGACCCACCTCATCTGGAAACTGTGTTCCGCGCGCCGCATCGTCGACCAGGCCGACGATCGACTGCAGCTCGGTGAACGCAGCCACCATGTGTTCGACCGCGTCACGCGAAAATTGCAGAACCACGTCGCGCAACGGCACGGTTTCGCTCTCGCCGATTTCGCTGATCCAGTTGTGCGGCAAATTCGGCCCGGTGATCACCAGGTTACCTGGCGCGAAGTCGCCGATGAAATCGCCGACAAAAAACTTGCCGGTCGACGCCCGGATGACGTGAATCTCATACTCAGGATGAAAGTGCCATTTCGCCACGGTATGCGGATAGTCGTGCGCCCAGGCACGGAACGACTCGTCCTTTCGCGTGTGCACCAACTCCAGGTCTGGATTCATACCGCGTCTCCTCCTCGGCGGCCTCGACGCCGCGTCTTCTTTATCAATGCAAGGCCGTCCGCTGCACGTCCGTGTCTCGATGTGGCGGACTGGCGAGCGTTGCTCCGGTGCCGCGTGAAACGGGCAATGAGACGTTTTGCTCCGTCTCGGCGTCGAAAACGTGCAGGTCGGCTACTTTGAACTGAAACGTTACCACGCTATCCAGTTCAGGGAGATCACTCGCAGGTACCAGGGCGGTCAGCCTCTCGCCGGCGAATTCGAACGTGACAAGCGCCTCTGCGCCGAGCAGTTCGATAAGCTCGACCTTGCCGGGAAGCCTTTGCGAGCTGGGTTCATCGTCCGCGGAGGTCACCTTCAGATAGTTCGGCCGAATCGCCAGCTTCACCTTCTGGCCCGGCTGCAAGCGGGCGAAACGCGGCCCGGCCAGAGCCCAGCGCTGGCCCTGCACCTGGACGAAGCAGGTTTCGTCTGTCCGCTCGACCATCCCGGCGATGAGATTCATCGCGGGTGTGCCGATGAACCCCGCGGCGAATAGCGTATGAGGGAAATGGTATAGATCGGATGGCGTGCCGGCCTGCTCGATCCGTCCGCCCCGCATCAGGATCACACGATCGGCGAGCGTCATGGCTTCGAGCTGGTCGTGCGTCACATACACCGTCGTGGTCTTCAGACGCTGGTGTAGCCGCTTGATGTCGCCTCGCAATTGGGCTCGCAGTTTCGCGTCGAGGTTGGACAGCGGCTCGTCGAAGAGGAATACCTCGGGTGTCTTGATCATTGCCCGGGCGATCGCAGCGCGCTGCTGCTGGCCGCCCGACATGGCCCGTGGTTTGCGATCGAGCAACGTATCGAGGTTCAGCATCGCGGCGACTTCCCGCACGCGACGGTCGATCTCGGCGGCCGGTGTCTTCAGACGGCGCAAGCCAAAAGCGATGTTGTCATACACGCTCATGTGCGGATACAGCGCATAGTTCTGGAACACCATCGCAACATTGCGCTCGCGCGCCGGCAAGTCGTTCACGATGGTGTCGCCGATCGCAAGATCTCCGCCCGTGATACCTTCCAGACCCGCGATCATGCGAAGCATCGTGGACTTGCCACATCCGGATGGCCCGAGCAACACCACGAACTCACCGTCGTCGATTTCAATATCGAGGGGATGCAGCACCGGCGGCCCGCTGTCGTAACGTTTCGTGAGGCCGTTGCAGACGATTTTGGCCATGGCTCAGTCCATCTCGATCTGGATCTTGACATCGTTCGGGCGACCCGCCGCCGCCTCTTCGAACGCTCTGAGGCCGTCGGCAAATGCAAACTTGCGCGAGATGAACGGCTTCACATCAATCATGCCCGAACTGATCAGCGCCAGCGCGCGTGGGAACACATTCGCGTAGCGGAACACCGATTCGAGACGCACTTCCTTCGCCTGCATGGCGACGACATCGAGTGGCACGCGGTCGACCGGCATGCCGACAAGGACTGCGCAGCCGCCAGGGCAAAGCAGATTGAACAGGTCATCGTAGACCTTTGTGTTGCCGCTCGCTTCGAATACCACATCGGCACCCCAGCCTGCGGTGACATCGCGAACGATGTCGGTGAGTCGTTGCTCGCGCACGTCGACTGTAGTCACCGCTGGATTATCGGCAAAGAGCGCCAGTTTTTCCTTGATCACGTCCGCCAGAATGACGCGCGACGCGCCGCCCGCCAACGCGGCCAGGGCGGTCATCGCGCCGATGGTCCCCGCGCCGATCACGACCGCGACATCGCCCGGTTCCATCGCAGCCTTCTTGGCGGCCTGTAGCCCGATTGACAGCGGCTCGACAATCGCGCCCTCCGCGAAGGACACATTGTCGGGAAGACGGAAGGTGAAGGCGGCCGGATGTACGACATAAGGCGTCAGGCAGCCGTGAATCGGCGGGGTTGCCCAGAAACGCACGGTGGGGTCCAGGTTGTACAGTCCGCGCATCGTTGCCGGCGAGTCGAATTGCGGAATGCCCGGCTCCATGCAAACCCGATCGCCCACCCGCAGGTGCTCGACCTCGCTGCCGGCTTCGACCACGGTGCCGGACGCTTCGTGACCCAGCACCATCGGTGCTTCGACCTTGAACGGTCCGATGCGTCCGTGCGTGTAGTAGTGGACATCACTGCCGCAAACGCCAACCGTATGAATCTTGATCTTGACATCGCGAGGGCCGACTTCGAGCGGCAGGTCGATATCGCGCAGCGCGAGTTGGCGCGCTTCTTCGAGTACGAGGGCTTTCAAAACAGTCTCCTTACTTGCCTTTGAGCATTGAATTCAACAGCCGGCTCAGGATGCCGACGAAAATGATAGGAGGAAGCGCGAGCAGGACGGTGGAAGCATTGATCACGCCCCACGGCACCTCCTGTCCGAGGGAAGTGAATGCGGAGGCCACGACGGGCAGCGTCGCGCTTCTCGACGACGTCAAGGCGAGGGCGATCATCAGTTCGTTCCAGACCAGTACGAAGCTGAACACGATGCCGCCCATCAGCGTGGTTGCGCTGATCGGCAATGCAATCCGCCAGAACACCCCGTACGGGCCGTACCCGTCCAGCGTGGCGGCTTCTTCGACTTCACGCGGCAGGCGCTGGAATACCGGAATGGACAACCACGTGATGGTCGACAGCGTGACCAGCAGATAGGTCACCACCATCGACAGCTTCGTGTCATACAGCCCAACATCGACCCAGATAGCAATCAACGGGACGGCGATTGCGACCGGCGGCAGAAACCGCAGCGACAACAGAAAGAACTGGATGTCGCGCTTGCCCGGCAGGTGATATCGTGCGATGACATAGGCTGCGGGTACGCCGAGCAGCGCGCCCAGCACGACAGCAGAACCGACGATAGAAAGACTGTTGGCGAGTCCGATGAGTACCTCGGGGCTAGACACGACCTGCCGGTAGTTGTCGAGTGTCGGCGTAAAAAAGAAGCGCGGCGTCGGCGTAACGATGTCGAGCAGGTTTTTCAACGAATTGAGAAACGCCCAGAAGATCGGAAACACGGCCACTATGGCGAGCACCGCACCGAACGACCAACTGGTGCTTCGCGAAATCAGTCTTCCCATTTGTTCACCCGCTTCCAGATGAAGGTGAAAATCAGTGTGGTCGCGACCATCATCAGCACGGCCATACTCGAGGCATACGAGACCTTTCCGGACAACCCGATGCCTTGCGAATACGCGTACATGTCGAGGGTTTCAGTCGTGATCCCGGGGCCGCCTTTGGTCATCACATAGACCAGATCGAACGAGCGCAGCGACTCGACCATCTTGATGAACACCAGACTCATGATCGGCACCTTCAGCATCGGCAATGCGATATACGCGTAGACCTGCCAGGTGCGCGCGTAGTCGAGACGGGCGGCTTCGAGCGGCTCGGGCGGCAGCGTTTCAAGCAGTTTCAATATGACGACCCCGAAGAACAATCCCCACTGCCAGATATCGACGACTGCTACCGCGTACAGCGCGAGATGCGGATCGGAAAGAAAAGCCGTGTTCTCAACGCCCAGCAGACCAAGAAACCAGCTGAGAATGCCGGTGAGGGGCGAATACATGAACTTCCAGATGAAGGCCGCCGAGACTCGCGGTAGAAGCACGGGCACGATTAGCAACAGCGAAATGACGCTGCGCATCCGGCCGTGGATCTGCTCGAACAGATAGATCGCAACCAGAACGCCGACCACGACCGCGCCGACCACCGTGGTGATTTCCCAGATTGCCGATACTTCGATGGAATTGAGGAACCGTCTGTCCGAGAACAGCCGGGCGAAATTGCGCAGCCAGACGTACTCGCTGTCCGGATAGCGCAGCACGCGATTTCTCAATGCGAGGTTGATTGCCGCGACAGTGGGAACTAGACCGAGGACCGCCATCAAGGCAAGAGGCGGGCCAAGAAATACGAACGGAAGGCTGGTTTTACCCCGATTGAACATTGACTTCTCCAACAACGTAGAATCCGCGAACTCAGTGTTCCTGTGAGACCACGACTGGATCGGCGGTACCCCTTGCAGTACATCGCGTGCTGCAAGGGGCATGCGCGTTACTTCTTCGCGCTGTGTTCCATCGCGTCCTGAGCGTACTGAACGGCGTCGTTCAACGTTGCCTGAACATCCGGCTGCGTACCCGTGAACACCTCCTCCAGCGCAATACCGAGGTTGTCGCCGATATCCGGCCACTGCGGGCTTGACCAGATCGTGACCTTTGTCACCGGGTTGGTATCGTTCAGGCCAGCGAGAATCTGCGGCTTGACGTGCTTCTGGAAGTAATCGCTCTTGATCGTGCTCGAGCGGTTGTAGTCGCTAAAGACGTTGTCGCGAAGGCGGGCCTGCTCCTGATCCTTGCCGGTCGCCCAGGCAATGAACTTTCCTGCCGCCTGACGCGTGCATTCGTCCTTGGCGCCGACAGAGGAAATCGCGAGGCCATGACCGTAGGCAGCCGACGGCAACGGTGCCGGCGGCCTGACGTATCCCACCTTGTCCGCCACGCTCGACTTGGTCGGATCTTCCATCCAGTCGGCGAACGGCGTTGACTCGATCATGAAGGCGACCTTGCCGGAACGGAACGCTTCGAGCGCATTGCTCCAGTCGTACGTCGCCGAACCGGGAGGCGCGTATTTGAAGAGGTCCCGATATAGTTGCGTCGCCTTCACCGCGGCCGGCGAATTGAAGGACGGCTCCTGGCTCCTGTTGGTCCAGGTGCCGCCCTCTGCGAGCATGAACGGCGCCCAGCGCCATACATTCATGCCGGAACCGCGTTGTCCGCGTGCGACCCAACCGTACATGTTTGGCGGCGCATTGAGCTTCTTGATGTCCGCAACGAGTTCGTCGAGCGTTTTCGGCACTGGGAGATGCGCTTTCTCGAGAAGGTCACGACGGTAGAACAGGAAGTCGCCTCCGCCGATCAGGGGAGCGAAATAGGCGACGCCCTTATAGCTAGCCACGGCGCGCCTGCCTGGCAGGAAGTCGTCGTAGTCGGCGTCTTTCGGGTAGTACTTCAGCAGCGGTACGATCCAGCCCGCCGACGCAAACTCGGCGACGTTCGCCTCATCGACGTAATAGATCTGATAGGAACCTGCGCCCGTCGACGCGTCGAGTCGCGATTTCGAACGACGGTCGTTTTCACCAAAGTAGTTGATTTCAATCTTGGTACCGCTGCGCTTTTCATAGTCGGGCAGCGACTTCTCCATGACTGTCAGGCCGAGGCTCTTCTGGGCAAGCACCTTGAGCACGGGAACATTGCAGGTTTGTGCCGTCGCCAGCATGGGAAAGCTTGCGCCGAGGAATGCGCAAGCTGTCAACAATCGAATTGGTTTCACGCTCGTCTCCGCTTTTGAACTGTTCTTTGGCATCGCCATACGGGCGCTGCGATTTGGAAGCAGAGCAGACGTACGGTGATGAGAACTGTAGTGGTCGTGGCCAATGACCAGCCACTGCAAAAGGCGAAAGCCGGTGATACTTTTTGCTCATGCTTTGGATGCGGTGCACAAAAATGTGTCAGTGCTCGAAGCGGCCCGGTATATGCCCACGCCGTGGGGGGCGCCGGTCAGCGGTCGCTTCGATTGCTGTGGACACAGCCTTCGACAGGCTTGCACCACAACCCTCACCGACAAAGACAATGTTCAGGCTGCTGATCAACGAGTTTGACCAGATACCGGATTCAGCCCTCGTCGCGCTGGGTGCGAGAACGAATCCGGACGCCTTCGCCGTTTGTTGTGACTTTCCTCCGCGCTTATAGAGCGGATGATTGACGCAAACGCGCGTACGGCCGGAGAGCGCGTTTATCGCTGTGCCACAGCAGGCCGGGCGCACGCGTCGGTGTCGGGATTTCGAGGGGAATCAGCCTTACGTCTTCGCGCCTGGCTGCGTGTTCCGAGACGATTGCGGCGATGTCGGTGGAATTCACCAGTTCCATCATTGGCGCGATAGCATTCATTTCGGCAACGACAACGGGCGTTGCGTTAGCCATGCGGGAGCACTCTTCAGGAAGCGACCGGATGGCGAACGAGCGGGGAAGAAGAACGATCTTCATGCAGATGCGGTTCTGACATCCGGACAAAGCGCCGCGTCAAGAAAGGATGCGCTGCGCCGACGGCCAGCATCATCTCTTACGTGTACAACGCCTCGAATCGCAAGATGGATGCGTTTTGGGGTTTGTACGTCACGCCAAGGTCGAGTTCGTTGCGTGCAAGAGACGTCGCGATGTCGTCTCCTGACATTTCCATCACTTCGACACGAACGGACGGATGACGCGCTACGAAAACCGACATGCATCTCGGGATAATGCGCACGGCCACCGTTTCCCCGCTGGGGTTATCAGTTGCGCCGTGCGTTGGTATTTACGCTTCCAGTTGAACTTGCGCGACATTGAGAAGTTGCTCTTCGAGCGCGGCGTGGTCATGACGTATGAGACGATCCGATGCTGGTGCGACAAATTCGGCGCAGACTTCGCTCGTCGCGTGAAAGCGGCGCGACACAAGACAGGCAGCACCTGGCATCTCGACGAGATGTTTGTGACGCTGCGTGGCGAGCCTTACTTGCTTTGGCGTGCGGTTGATGAACATGGTGCCGAACTCGACATCGTGTTGCAGAAGCGACGCGACAAGGCGGCCGCCAAACGCTTCTTCAAGCACGTGCTTCGTTCGTGTCCGGTGCCATGCAAAATCGTCACTGACCAGCTGCGGAGCTATCCGGCCGCGAAGGCGGAGTCCGCGAACTGGCTAACGTCAGGCATGTGTTCGTTAAGGCGAGAGTCGAGTGATAAGGAAGGGAATACGGGTGAGAAAGGAGAACGGCGTCTGCTGCAGACGTCGTGCAAATGCATCACCGCGCAATCAGATTAGACGTGCAAGACGAACAAGACAATTCCACAAATGGAAGGGATTGCCCCTGCTTATGAACGACTCCCTTGTACCTGCGTATGACTGGTCGATGGCAACTACTTGCGGGACGCTTGCTAAGGCAAATCCTTCCCGTCACCACATCGATGATATACGCACGTATAAGAGCACTATGCTCACGGAGGACTGCCACAACCGTTCGTAGAATGGCCTTCGTGGGTCTGTCGGCTTATTCTGATTTCGTCGAGGTGGTGTTATCACAATGATCCCCGCCGGTTCCATGCGCCTCAAGTGGACAAATGGAACCACCTTTCGAGCCGGCTCAGGCCGGCTCTCTTTTTCACCGCGAAGCCGGTGAGTGGCGGCAAGGATCGGCGCATCGACAAGGACGCGCTCGCGGTGTTTTCGCGTCGTGGTTGCGGACGTCTCGGTGCTGAGCTGATAGCGGCCGCACGAGGTCTACCTCGTCCGTTGCCGTCCCATGTCCCCGACGGCGCACAATGATGGATTGGCGCGATGGCTATACGCTCCTTTACCTTTTCGACTAACGTGAAAGCTAAATTTTTCAGGCATTGGTTGCAGGATCCTATGTCTGTCGGCGCTATTGCACCGTCTTCCCGATATCTCGCCGCTGCCATGGCTGAAGGGGCGGAGGCTTTTGACGCAATTGTCGAAGTGGGCGGGGGAACAGGCGCCATTACCCAAGCACTCGCGAATCGTAATCCAGAGGCGCGTCTGGTTGTATTCGAACTGTCGGAGCAACTCGCTGACGGCCTGCATGCGCGGTTTCCTCATGCTCAGGTGGTCGCCGGCGCATTCCACGAAAATGTCTCCGTGCTGCACGACCTTCCTCCGAGAACGGTAGTCGTGTCGGGCTTGCCCTTCAGGTCATTGCCGGCCGGGATTGTGCACCCAACAGTGGAAGCGCTGGCTGATGTTTTGCGCGCAGACCAGGCGCGCCGCCTCGTTCAGTTCTCGTACCGGCTGCGCGCTCCATTTGCGGCGCCTGCGGATTTTGTCTGGCGTCGGGTTTGCACTGTCTGGCGAAACGCCCCGCCTGCCAACGTGTGGGAACTCCGGGGCAAACCGGTTTCAGCCTGATGCGATACTGAGGGGCAACGGTTCAAGGTTGGGCAAACGCCTCGGCACGCATCGTGGTCGTGGCGGAACTCTCTCCAACGCGACGTCCGTCTGTTAGTGCATCGCGGCTGCGACAAGAAGACGGAATGGGAGCGCGGTCAGCATTGCAGCGGCAAACCCTACGCACCACAGAATGACAAAACCACATCATTCGGGTTCCGTATAGACGGCTCCAATTTTCAGTTTTTTTCTGGCATCACATTCTCCGTTTATAAGATCATTAGTCATGCGAACGCGTCGGACCGTACGTGTCGGATCAACTCCGGGCCGACGGCGAACACACGAAGGCGATGAGCTTGCTCACAACCAGTAGCGTGGCCTTGGCAGAGGATCCGCCTTGGGATCGATCCCTCGCGCCGCGAGATTCGTTCGAATGACAAGAAAGGCGGACGCCGCAGAGAAGACGATTCTACGAACGGTTGCCGCAGTCCTCCGGGACCGCCGCGTTCTCATACGTGTGTATATCCCGAAGAGTCCAGCAACCGACGGGTCGTGGTTTGCGGCATGTTCCGAGAGCTGTTTTCCGTCACTCCGCCATACGCAGGTATAAGACAGCCATTCCCCTATAGGCGCGGTCTATGTCGTTCGTAGGATGGTCTTGTTTGTCTCGCCGATCTAACCTGATGTTCAGCCGGGGCATTTGCGCGATGCATGTCGTCAAACGCAAGCGCACCCTTCTGTCATCACGGAGCCGGGGTTTAGCGCCGCGATGCGTTGCGGTCGTGCTCACGCTTTGCATTGGCGGCTGTATGAGCGGTCGAACTGTTCAGGTCGATACCGCGAGCCTCTTTCCCATGGTGACGGCGAACGCGTCGGGCTCTCGCACCGGCATGGGCGCCAATGCTGCATCGGCTGCAGGGAATGCCACGGTTGGCTCAACTGTCGCAGGCGTACGCAACACCGTCTCGGTCAGCACAGGCGACGGACGCGCAACTGGCCGGCGAGCGCAGCCGTTTTCGAGCAGTGATGGATCGTTCGCCCTACGAGCGCTGCATGGGTTCGACGCGTTGCACGCCGAAGTCCTTGAGCGCATTGCTTGGCATGTCGACGGCCTGCTCGGTAACGGCGTTATATAGCGACGCGCACTCGTCGGACTTCCAGTGACGCTCCGAAATGACTGAAACGTCATCCAGCGGCCATGTCGTGTTAACGATCGAAGTCCGATAATGACAACCGAGACCATTCCAGTCCACTCGAGACTGACTGGGCGAGCAAACCGCAATCGATGCAGTACGCGAAGAGCAATTGATGTTGGCTCGAGTCTCCATGCTGGGCGGCTCGCGGCATGATTGTCGCCGGATATGCTCTCGGATCGCCGACGTGATAGTCTCGGCCTCAGGTATTCAATCTTCACGCCGCCCCGGACCAACATGCACACACGGTGGACCACTGACGACATTGCGCCGCAGACCGGCAAACGAGTGCTCATCACGGGAGCGAATAGCGGTATCGGCTATCAGGCCGCGCTGACGCTGATGCGCAAAGGGGCACGGGTCATCCTGGCATGCCGCGATAAACGACGCGCAGAAAAAGCTCTCGCCCGCCTGAAAGCCGAAGTTCCCGGAGCAAGCGCGGAACTGGCGATTCTCGACCTCGCTTCCCTCGCGTCCGTCCGCTCGTTCGCGCAGAAAGAACTCGCGGAGCAACGCCGCATTGATATTCTGGTGAACAATGCCGGCGTCATGGCGCCGCCGAAACGTCTTGAGACCACCGACGGCTTCGAGCTGCAGTTCGGCACCAATATGCTTGGCCATTACGCACTCACGGCGCTGCTCATGCCCGCTCTCGAACTTGCCGCGGCTGAATCGCCTGACCGGCCGCGTATCGTGACGATTGCTTCCATCGCGCACAAGCAGGGGAGAATTGATTTCGACGATCTGCAGTCGGAGAAGCATTATTCGCCGATGCAGTCGTATCGCCAGTCGAAGCTGGCGAATTTGATCTTCGCCTTTGAGCTCGACCGTCGACTGCGCGCGGCGAATTCCCGTGTCATGTCTGTAGCCGCCCACCCCGGGGTCGCGAACACCAATCTGTTTCGTTCCGGCGATCGATCCACGCTCTCACGGGCTGCTCGCAGCCTCGCTGGCCACGTTATCAGCGTCGCGCTGAATAGCGAATCCGCCGGCGCGCTGCCGACGCTCTACGCGGCGACGTCGCCCCACGTCGATGACGGCGGCTATTATGGGCCGCAAGGTTTCCTCGAGGCACGCGGGCGCAGAATCGGCGAAGCGAGTGTCGCGACGCAGGCCATGGATGAATTGACCGCCCAGCGTTTGTGGCAGGTATGCGAATCGCTCACGCAGATTCGCTTTCATCTGCAGTCCGAGCGGACCGCGTGAGTTGGACGCACGATGCCGCCGGATTTTTTTTGAATCGCGTTAATTGAACGACAGGTTGCAGCACCATGCGAATACTGATTATCGAGGACGAGCCGAAAATGGCTACCTATCTCCGCAAGGGGCTCATGGAAGCGAGCTTCCAGGCGGATACCGCCCTTGACGGCAAGGAGGGCCTCTTCCTTGCGCTTAGTGAAGACTACGATCTGATTCTGCTTGACGTGATGCTGCCCGAACTCGATGGGCTCGAAGTCCTCAAGCGCATACGGGAGAAAAAACATACGCCGGTACTGCTGTTGACGGCTCGCGACACGGTCCAGGACAAGGTCGTCGGGCTCGAGTCCGGTGCGGACGACTACCTGTCCAAACCGTTCGCCTACGCCGAATTGCTGGCGCGGGTCCGTGCGCTGCTGCGAAGGCCGGCGCAGTCGTCGGTCACTGTTTTGTGTGTCTCCGACATGGAGATCGATCTCGTCAGGCGGCGCGTGCGGCGCGGCAACGTGCGCATCGAATTGACGGCTCAGGAGTTTGCACTGTTGAAGTTGCTCGCCGAGCGCCAGGGCGAAGTGCTGACCCGGGCTTTCGTGACTTCCCACGTGTGGGATATCAACTTCGACAGCGACACCAATATCGTGGACGTCGCGGTCAAGCGTCTGCGCACGAAGATCGACAGCCCGTTCGAAAACAAGCTGCTGCATACGGTTCGCGGCATGGGCTACGTGCTGGAGGACAGGGCATGATTGGGGCCGGCGCGCCGTATTCACTGCTGAAGCGGCTCGCGCTCGCATTTTCGATTCTTGCCATCCTGGTGCTGTCGCTCGCCGGCGGCCTTCTCTACCATACGCTCTCACTGGAACTGCGACGCCGCGACGACAGCGAAATTGCCGTGAAGCTTCAGGAGTTCATGGCGCAGGCTCGCACATTGGGCAGCGCGGTATCGGTCGCGCAAAACGGTGCGGTATTTCAGGAGGCGCTGCTTTCACATCCCGCGGTGTCTTTCGCGATATCCGGCGGGGGTGGTGAACTGTTGGTGTACACCGGGGGACGCGGGCAGCGTCTGGCATCCGGGCTGGGCAAAGACGCCGGATCTGGTCCGTTCACCTGCAATCCGCCGGTCGTCGGGCCTGCCCGCTGCGTTGTGGGGCGAGAAAAGCTGTCGTCCGGGGAAACGATCCAGATCGTTCTCGCGCACGCGTCTCATGTACGGCGCTCGGTGCTGCGCGCTTTTCAGGAGGACCTATTGCTCGTGCTCGTCGGCGGTTCGCTGCTGATGGGCTCACTCGGTTATGCGATCGCGAAACGGGGCCTCGCGCCTGTGAAAACGATTGGTGCTCGCATTTCCAGCATCGAGGCACACAATCTGGACAATCGTCTGCAGATCGGCGGCGGCCCCGTCGAGCTTCACGACATAGCTGTCCCGGTCAATCGCATGCTCGACCGGCTCGAGCGCGCCTTCACGCGCCTCTCGCAGTTCTCGTCGGATTTGGCGCACGACATGCGCACGCCGCTCGCGAATATCATCAGCTCCTCGCAAATCACGCTGTCCAGGCCGCGCACGATTGATGAGTACGAGACGCTCATCGATTCGAATATCGAGGAGTGCGAGCGACTGCAGCGCATGATCGAGACCATGCTGTTTCTCGCGAGGGCGGATCATGCCAGACAGCAACTCAAGCTAGGGTCGCTCGACTGTCAAAGCGAATTCGCCAAACTCACCGCATTTTTCGATGCCGTCGCGGAGAATAAGAGCGTTCGGTTCTTCATCGATGGGCCCGTGCAAGTGCGAGCCGATCCGACGCTGTTCAGGCGCGCCGTCAGCAATCTGCTATCCAATGCGCTGGAGCATGCCGGGACCGCGTCCGAAGTCGTGCTACGAGCGTTCCGCGCGGGAGAGTATGTGGCCGTGCAGGTCATGAATAACGGCGAGAGCATTCCGCCCGAACATATCGATAAAATCTTCGAACGCTTTTATCGCGTCAATGCTGCCCGCGAGGGATCGGCGAAGAATACCGGCCTCGGTCTTGCGATCGTCAAAGCGATCATGGAATCGCACCGAGGCAAGGTCGAAGTGCTGAGCCGCGCAGGCAGCACGGTGTTTACGCTGTATTTTCCGGCTCTCGTCTAAAGCGCGGCGCGCCGCGCCGCAGCCCGTTCTCCTCTTCTACCTCGCGCACGTCGCCAGCCTCAATGTCAAAAATGACATTTAGCCGCAATGTGTGTATCAGCCGCAGATTTCGATAATTGACACCAGGCGATCGAGGGCATTAAGTCCTCGCTCTTCGAGTGTGTCAGGTCAATTCGATTCTGCGAGGGACTCATTGAAAACCAACTACCAGAGACGCCTGTATGCGTCCGTCGCCGGGGCCGGCTTGATCGTTCTGTGCGGCGCCTTCGCGATTCATTCGCGGACCACGCGGGCAACGGCCGAACCCGTAGCGGCTGAATCTGCCACGTCAGCGGCAGCGAGCAGTACGCCTACCGTTTCCAACGCCGTCGACCTGGCGCCCGAGGCGCTCTCGAACCTGCATCTGCAGATCGCCGACGCGGCGCTTCGCCCAGGCGTGCGGACCATCACCGCGCCGGGCGTGATCGCCTTCAACGGCAAGCAGCTCGCACAACTGAGTTCCCCATCCAGAGGTCGGATCGAGGCCGTCGACGTCGCGGTTGGCGACCACGTGCGTGCGGGGCAGCGACTTGCCGTGCTCGACGAGTTCGACCTCTCCGATGTGCGCAGCCAGCTCGCCAGCGCGCAAGCCGCGCTCGCCGATGCGACGGCCGCAGCCGAAGCGGCACACGCCGCGCTCGCGCGCGGCACTGAGTTGGTCGACGCCGGCGGCATTGCGCAAAGCGAACTCGAGCGCCGTCGCGCGATCGCGGCCAATGCCGATGCCACGCTGCGCTCCCGGCAAGCGGATCTGCAGAAATGGCGCGGCATGACACAACGATTGATGCCGATCGATGCCGCCGCGAAGGCAAAAGGCGACATGCGCACCCTTGCCGCATTGAGTCCGCGCGACTCGCTCGGCGCCGTGGTCGCGCCATTCGACGGTGTCGTCACGGCAGTGAGTACGGCCGCCGGCAACATCGTCGATACGTCGCAGTCGCTCGTCACGGTGACGGATCTGTCGACCGTGTGGCTGCAAGTCAGCGTGCCGGAACACGACGCCGCTGCCGTGCACGCGGGTCAGACAGTCGCGGTGAACGTCGATGCCTATCCGAATCAGCCGTTCAACGGACGCGTCATCGACGTCGCGGATCAGGCCGATCCGAATACGGGCACCGTCACGGTGCGTTGCGAAGTGCCGAACCCCGGCGGCCTGCTGCGCGCCAACCTGTTCGCCACGGCAAACATCGCGGCGCCGCTCGGCCACGATTCCGTGCTGGTGCCCGATTCCGCGTTACAGGACGTGAACGGGCAGACGGTCGTATTCGTGCCTGCGGGTCAGGGTCACTTCCTCCCGCGCACGGTCCATACCGGCGTGGCCGAGAGCGGCATGACCGAGATCGTGAGCGGGGTCAAGGCCGGAACGCCGGTGGTCGCCGACGGCAGCTACTGGCTGAAGGCCGCGCTGATGCAAACCACCATTCCCGACGAAGGCTGAACCGCGAGCGCAGGTCATGATTACGAAGATTGTCGATGCGGCGCTGAAGAATCGCGCCATGGTACTGATCCTGGTCGCCGTACTGATCGCCTTTGGGCTCGTCAGCATGCAGCGACTGCCATTCGATGCGCAGCCCGATATCTCGCCGGTCCAGGTGCTCGTGACGACGCAGGCGCCGGGGCTCGCTCCGGTCGATATCGAACGCTCGATTACCGCGCCCGTCGAACTCGCCCTGCAAGGGTTGCCCGGCATGCAGGCGCTGCGCTCCATTTCCCGTTATGGGCTGTCGGTCATCTACGTGCGCTTTGCCGACGGCTCGAACATCTATCAGGATCGCAATCTGATCGGCGAGCGCCTGCAGACGGTGCAGCTTCCGCCCGGTACAAATCCGCCTCAGATGGGACCGCTGTCGGATGGCCTGAGCGAGATCTATCAATTTCAGGTGCGTGGCCACGGGCAATCGCTGATGACGCTGCGAACGTTGCTCGACTGGCAGATCGCGCCGAAATTCCGCGAAGTGCCGGGCGTGGTCGACGTCAACGTCAACGGCGGCGAATTGAAGACCTACGAAGTGCAGGTGGCGGACGACGCGCTCACGCGCTACGGCCTTTCGACCGCCGACATCTTCAATGCCGTGCAGATGAACAACGGCGCGGCCGGCGGCGCGACCATCGAGCACAACGGCGGGGAGGCCATCATTCGCGGCGAAGGGCTGCTTCGCAACGCGACCGACATCGGCAACATCGTGTTGCGCACCGAGCCGGATGGCACGCCGCTTTACGTTCGCAATGTCGCGCGCGTCGTCGAGGCGCCGATGCCCCGGCTTGGCGCAGTCACGCGCGACGGCCAAGGCGAAGCCGTTGTCGGCGTCGTTCTGATGGGACTCGGGCAGAACACGCGTATCGTCGCGCAGCGGGTTCAGGACGCCGTCAGGGAAATCAACAAGACGCTGCCGCCCGGCGTCGAAATCGCACCGTACTACAACCGCGCCGACCTGATGAACCGCGTGCTGCATACGGTTGCTCACAACATGGTCGAAGGCGCCGTGCTCGTGATTGCCGTGCTGCTGCTGTTGCTCGGCAATGCGCGCGCCGGCCTGATCGTCGCGCTGGCGATTCCTTTGTCGATGCTGGCCGCGGCGATTGCCATGTACAGCGCGGGTATGTCCGGCAATCTCATGAGCCTGGGCGCCATCGATTTCGGCCTGCTCGTCGACGGCGCGGTGGTCATGATCGAGAACATCGTACGGCGGCGCGCGGAAGCACCGGCGCGGCCCATGCGGGCGGTCGTGCTCGAGGCATCCCGGGAAGTGGCGCGGCCCGTCACGTTTGCGGTCCTGATCATTACCGCCGTCTATCTGCCGATTCTCAGCCTCCAGGGCGTCGAGGGAAAGATGTTCCGCCCGATGGCGTTGACGGTCGTGTTCGCGCTCCTCGCGTCGCTCGTGATCACGTTGACCGTGATGCCCGTTCTCGCGAGCTTTCTGCTGCGCGGCAAGGTGGCCGAACACGAGAGCCGCATCGTCCATTGGGTACGGCGGCGCTATGAGCCGGTGCTCACGCGCGCAGCGCATCGTCCCGTGCTGACTATCGGGCTTGCCGTGCTGCTGCTCGCGCTCGCGGGCGTTCTCGGCTCGCGCCTCGGTGCGGAATTCCTGCCGCGTCTGGAAGAAGGGGCGCTCACGGTCACGACCACGAAGCTGCCCGGCATTTCCGTGCCGTCGGCGGTCGAGTCACAGACGATGGTCGAGCGAACGCTAATGCGCTTTCCCGAAGTCCAGTCGGCAGTCACGCTCGGGGGCAGTTCCGAGATTCCCACCGATCCGATGGGTGTCGAGCAAAGCGACACTTTCATCATGCTCAAGCCGAAATCGGAGTGGAAGACCGCGCAGACTCAGGAGGGACTGGTCGAAGCGTATTCGGATGCGCTCAATCGCGCGGTTCCCGGCCTCACGCTCGATTGGGCCCAGCCGATCCAGATGCGCATGGACGACATGCTGGCGGGCGTGCAGGCGGATGTAGCCGTGATGATTCACGGCAACGACCTCGACGCGTTGCACGATACCGCGCAGCGTATTGCGAGCGTGATCGCTCGCGTGCCGGGAGCCGCCGACGTGCAGGCGCAACAGACGGTCGGCCAGCCGTACTTGCGCATCATCGTGAACCGGGATGCGGTGGCGCGCTATGGCCTCAATGCGAGCCAGGTGCTCGACGTGGTGCAGGCGCTTGGAGGCCGCACGGTTGGCTCGATTTCGAATAACGATGGCCGCTTCGATATACGCGTTCGTCTGACGCCGCAAGACCGCACTGATGTGGCGCGAATCGGCGCGCTACGCGTGAGCAACGGCGCGGGCAAGGCCGTGCCGCTCGCCGAAGTCGCCGACATCCGGATGGAGCCCGGTCCTTCGACGATCGAGCGCGAAGAGGGGCAGCGCGTGATCATGGTGCAGGCCAACGTGCGCGGCCGCGATCTCGCCGGGTTCGTGCTCGCTGCGCAACATGCCGTGGCCACGCAGGTCAAGCTTCCGCCCGGGTACAGCCTGTCCTGGAACGGCAGCTTCAAGAATCTGCAGGAGGCGATGTCGCGGCTCTACGTGGTCGTGCCCGTCGCCCTGGCGGTGATCTTCGTCCTGCTTTATCTGATGTTCGACAGCGTGAGCCTGGCGGCACTCATCTTCTTCAACGTGCCGTTTGCGGCAATCGGCGGGATCCTGGCGCTCTGGACTCGCGGCCTGCCGTTCAGCATTTCGGCCGCCGTCGGCTTCATCGCGCTGTTCGGCATTGCGGTGTTGAACGGGGTCGTGCTGGTCAGCTACATCGTCGAGAAGCGGGCGAGCGGCCTTGGCGCTATCGAGGCTGCGCGGCAGGCTGCCTTGACACGGCTGCGTCCCGTGCTGATGACGGCGACTGTCGCGAGTCTGGGCTTCCTGCCTATGGCTTTTTCCACGAGTTCCGGCGCGGAAGTTCAACGGCCGCTCGCCACGGTGGTGATCGGTGGACTGATATCGGCCACGCTGCTGACCTTGCTGGTGCTGCCGTCCCTGTACCCGTGGTTCGACCGCCGCAAGCGCACGGTGCCGCAAGAGCAGACCGTACCGGAATACGCAGAATGACACAGGGTGCTACTCACATGATCACCTTCAAACGTTCGTCCAGCCTGTTGATACCGTTGCTGCTCGCGGGTTGCGCGGTCGGTCCCAACTTCACGCAGCCTGCCGCACCGGCTGCAGCCGGCTATACGCAAGCGCCGTTGCCTTCGAGGACCGCGGCGGCGGCCGGCGCGGATGGGCCGCCGCAGGACTTCGTCGCCGGCGGCGATATACCCGGGCAATGGTGGACGCTGTTCCAGTCTCCGCAGTTGAACCAGCTGATCGATCGCGCGTTCAGGCGCAGCCCGACGATCGACGCCGCACACGCTGCACTCACTAGCGCGCGTGAAAACATGCTGGCGCAGGAGGGGGCGTTCTTCCCCAGCATCGGTCTCGATGCGTCGGGCAGCAGGAACGGGACGCCGACTGCGAGCCTCGCACCGGTCGCGGCGAACAACCAGCGCATCTATTCGCTCTACACAGGCGAGCTGACTGTTTCATATTCGCTCGACGCATTCGGCCTGAATCGCCGGACCGTCGAATCGGCGGCCGCGCAAGCCGAGAACCAACGCTTCGAACTCGAAGCGGCCTATCTGACGTTGAGCAGCAACGTGGCGCTCGCGGCGATCGACGAAGCGGCCTTGCGAGGTCAGCTTGCCGCGCAAGAAGAGATGATCAAGGCCGACACCGAACTCGCGGACATCGTCCGCCGTGAATACACGCTCGGCGAAGCCGCACAGGCCGATCTGTTGCAACAGCAGGCTGTGCTCGCCCAGGCGCAAGCGGCGTTGCCGCCGCTCGAAAAGCAACGGGCGCTACAGCGCGATGCGCTGACTGCTCTGGTGGGAGGCTTTCCGAATGAAGACCTGGCGGTGCACTTCGATCTGGCGGACCTGCACCTGCCTGACAATCTTCCGGTGAGTCTGCCGTCCAGGCTGGTCGAGCAACGCCCGGATATTCGCGCCGCTGCCGCCACGCTGCACGCGGCCTCCGCACAGGTCGGCGTCGCCATCGCCAACCGGCTGCCGCAGATCTCACTGACCGCCGCACTGGGCACCTCACCGAATGCTCTCGCCAACGCGTTCACGCCCTACAACCAGTTCTTCAACGTGGTCGGCAAGGTCGCGCAGCCGATCTTTCAGGGCGGGGCGCTGCTGCACCGCCAGCGCGCCGCACAGGCGGTCTACGAGCAGGCCGGGGCGCAGTATCGCCTGACGGTCATCAACGCGTTCCAGAACGTTGCCGATGTCTTGCAGAGTGTGCAAGCCGATGCGAAGACGCTGGAAGCGTCCGTGGCCGCCGAACAGGCTGCATCGCGCAGCCTCGAGATCGCTCGCCGGAAGCTGCAGACGGGGGAGATCGCTTACCTGTCCGTGCTGACGGCACAGCAAAGCTATGAAACGGCGCACGTCGCCGCGATCCAGGCGAGAGCTGCGAGGCTCGCGGACACGGCGGCGCTCTTTCAGGCCGTCGGCGGCGGTTGGTGGAACAGGTCGGACGCGCTGGTCTCGAGCGCGGCGCTGAAAGAAGCTCATTGAGTCGGACCACGCGACACATTCCCCATGATACGAACTCTCATTGGCCTGATCTTCGTCGCTCTGCTGAACGGCTGCGCCTATTCGTCGGCACAGGCTCACCGTGCGCCGCTTGCGCAGACTGCGACAACCCGGACCGTCGACTATGCGGGCCTGCCCTGTGGCAATCAGCAAGTGCACGTCAAATCGCCGCCGTGCTACTTCCCGCGCGAAGCGCAAATACCTGCCGCCACGCTGCAGGCGGGGACGGCGTCATCGCATTGAGTACGACGCATTGCGCCCGGCAGTCGAAGCGTCCAGCTTGCCGGGCGCGCTGCCGACTCGACTGGGCGTGCGACAGCATCGACCCGCTCGCGGCGCTGATGTCCTGCTTCGCGCCCGTGCAAGCATTTGGGCGCGCTGGAACAAGTCCACGGAATTTCGTTCACCTACCCTTGGTTTCGTGCGATGCAACGAGGCGTACATAGGGTGGGCCTTTGACATCTGCCGTTCAGGAGTATGGGGATGAACAAAAATATTGTCGGTCATGGACGTGGCATGCCGCGCGCAGGCGGTTTTGGCCGCCGCTGGCGCGAGCTGCTTCTCGGCGCTGCCAGTCTGCTGGCGCTGCTGATGTCGGGTCACGCTCAAGCCGCCGCGCCGGTGCCCGCCGAGTGCGCCGCGTTGCAGGCGAAATACCCGCAATTCAAGGGCAAGACGCTGATCAACGCGATCAACCCGCACACGCCGGGTTACGAAGCGCTGGACCCGAACGATCCGACGAAATACATCGGCTTCGACATCGATCTCGGCGAGGCGATCGGCAATTGCCTCGGCTTCAAGATGGCGTACAAGCCTGTCGCGTTCTCGGCGCTGCTGGCGACGCTGCAAAGCGGTCAGGCTGACATCGTGATCTCCGATATCTATGCGACCGAGGAGCGCGCGAAGGCGGCAGACTTCATCACCTATTCGAAAGTGTTCGACGGCGTGCTGGTTGCGAAGGGCAATCCGAAGAAAATCAGCGGCATCAACCAGACGATGTGCGGCACGACCGCTGCGGAGAACACCGGCTACGTCGAAGTGCCGCTGATCCAGAAGCTCGCACCGGCTTGCAAGGCGGCGAACAAGCCGGAAGCTGCCGTGCAGCTGTACGACAACAACGCGAACGCAATCCAGGCGATTCTCTCAGGCCGCGCCGATACGTACATCAACGACGTCAATACGGTGGACCAGGCGGTCAAGGCGTATCCGGGCCAGCTCGAAAAGGCCAATGCGGTGACACTGCCGTATTCGATTGGTATCGGCGTACCTAAAACGAATCCGGCAATGCGCGCGGCGGTAATGGCGGCGCTCGTCGCGATCCAGAAGTCCGGCACCCAGACCGAGCTGCTGAAGAAGTGGTCGCTTGGTGCTGAAAATCTCGAAACTCCCAAGCTGATTGCCTCGAACTGATGAATTTGTTCCTGCACTATGTCGGCCTGCCGTATCTGTTAAGCGGCATCGGCTTCACCATCGCAGTCACGCTCCTCGGGCTGGCTGGCGGTCTGATCGTGGGACTGGTGCTCGCGAGCATGCAACTGAGCAAGGTGGGGCCGCTTGCCGTCATCGCGCGCGGCTACACGGTGATTTTTCGCGGAACGCCGCTGATCCTGCAACTCGTGTTCGCGTACGACGCGCTGCCGCACATCGGTTTGAAGTTGAGCGCGATGGGCGCCGCGGGTCTCGCGCTTGCGGCGAACGAGGGGCCGTTCATCGCGGAAATCCTGCGCTCCGGCGTGCTCGGCGTCGACCGTGGGCAAGTTCTTGCGGCGCAGGCGCTCGGCATGACGCCGACCGTGTTGCTGCGCCGTGTGATCGCGCCGCAGGCGATCCGCACCATGGTGCCGGCGCTCGGCAACGAATCGGTCAGCGCGTTGAAGAACTCGTCGCTGGCCTCCGTGATCGCGGTCGACGAACTGACCTTGCGCAGCACGCAACTCGCGTCGTCGACGTTTGATTTCTTCTCGATCTTCTTTGCGTCCGGGCTGATGTATCTCGTGCTGACCGGCTTGATTGCCGCGATCCAGCTATTCGCCGAAACCGCGCTCGATCTCGATCGCAGTCCGTCCGTACGCTTTGCGCGACTGCTGCCGTGGCGCCGGGCCGCGCTCGCCGTGGAGCCCTCCTCCGCAAGCGCGACGCTATCCGTCGGTGCGCCGCTCGACGCCGCGCCCGTGCCGGTTGCGCGCAAAGCCCATGCGGAGCGCGCAAGCCGCTACGAGCTATTGCAGACGCAGAAAGCGGCGGTGCAGGTGAAAGGGCTGAGCAAGCGTTACGGCAAGCAGACGGTGCTCGACGGCTTCGACCTCACGGTCCGCTTCGGCGAGGTCATTGCGCTGCTCGGGCCGAGCGGATCGGGCAAAAGCACGCTGCTGCGCTGTATCAATCACCTGGAGCAGTGGGATGCCGGCGAAATCCGTATCGGCGGCAAGCGCATCGGTTTTCGGGTCGACGGTCAACCAATGACACAGGGCGACCTCGCCAACGAGCGAGCGAGTGCCGGCGTCGGCATGGTGTTCCAGCATTTCAATCTATTTAGCCATCTGACGGCATGCGAGAACATCGCCGGGCCGCTGCGCTGGGTGCACGGGATGCCACCGGCCGACGCCGAGCGCCGCGCGCGCGAACTGCTCGAACGCGTCGGCCTCAGTCATCGCGCGGATGCGTTGCCGCGACATCTGTCGGGCGGCCAGCAGCAGCGCGTCGCGATTGCCCGCGCGCTGGCGCCGAATCCTCGCGTGCTGCTGCTCGACGAACCGACCTCCGCGCTCGACCCCGAACTCGTCGGCGAGGTACTAGACGTGATTCAGCGGCTCGTGGACGAAGGCGGCCTGACCATGATCATCTCCACGCACCAGTTGCGCTTTGCCGATCAGGTCGCCGATCGTGTCGTGTTCATGAGCGGCGGCGCGGTGGTCGAACAGGGACCCACGCATGAAGTGCTCACCCAGCCGCGCCATCCGTTGACAGCTCGATTTCTGAGCGTGATGGGCGCGGACGACCGGCTCGAAGTCGCGTCTTGACGACGCACGCCATTCAGCATCGCCCGGCCGTTCGTGCCGGGCGTCTTACGAGGTTCGAACAGACATGAAGCACCATACACTCCCGGTTTCGCCTGAAACGGTTCACTGGGGTTACTTCAGCAAACAGGTCGCGCCCGCGTTGACGCTGCGTTCCGGCGACCGGGTCACCATCGAGACGCTGACCCACCATGCGAACGACGACCACGAACGGATGGTCGCGGGCGACCCCGGCGCCGAAAGCATCTTTCAGTGGACCCGCGAGCACAAGGCGATGCCGCGCCGGGGCGCGGGGCCAACCGATGGACCGTTTACGCTTGGGTCGGGCGAAGGTGTCGGCGTGCATCTGCTGACCGGGCCGGTCGCGGTCGAAGGGGCCGAGCCCGGCGACGTGCTCGAAGTGCGAATCCTCGACGTGCGCCCGCGGCCGAGCTGCAATGCGTGCTATCGCGGCCGTTGTTTCGGTTCGAATGTCGCCGCATCGTGGGGCTTTCATTACCACGATCTCATCGAGGAGCCGAAGCCCCGTGAAGTCGTGACGATCTTCGAGCTCGATACCTCGGGCGAGCCATTTGCGCGTGCGGTCTACAACTACGTGTGGACGCCGCAAACCGACCCGGACGGCGTGGTCCACGCGATGATCGATTACCCGGGCGTCAAGGTCGACCCTACGCTGGTGAAGAAACGCGAGAACATCCTGCCGAACGTGAAGGTGCCGGCCAGGCTGCATTTCGGCACGATGGGCCTCGCGCCGGCGGAGCTCGACTATGTCAGCTCGATTCCGCCCAGCTACACCGGCGGCAATATCGACGATTGGCGCGTCGGAAAAGGTGCGCGGATGTATTACCCGGTCGCGGTCGAAGGCGCATTCTTTTCTGTCGGCGATCCTCATGCGGCGCAGGGTGACAGTGAACTTGGCGGTACGGCGATCGAAACCTCGCTCACCGGCGACTTCGAGTTCGTGCTGCACAAGAAGAATGACCTCGGCGGCACGATTCTCGAAGGCCTCACGCACCCGATGCTGGAAACCGACGACCAATGGTCGGTGTACGGATTCACTTTCGCCAACTACCTGGCGGAACTCGGCCCGGCCGGACAGACCGAGGTGGCACAGCACGCGAGCCTCGACAAGGCAATGCGCGACGCGTTCCGCAAGCTGCGCCGTTTCCTGATGACCGTGCACAGGCTAAGCGAGGATGAGGCCATTGCGCTGATGTCGGTCGCCGCGGATTTCGGCGTCACACAGGTGGTCGACGGCAATTGGGGCGTGCATGGATCAATTCGCAAGAACGTCTTTGTCGGCGGCGCCGGCCGCTGAGACGTGCCGCTCGGGCCGCAGGCGATTCGCCGCGCGTGTGCGCGGGCGTCCCGTATGCGTCAGGTTAGTGCACAGGGGCGTTGCTGGTGCCTGCGCGCGCAATCATCGCGGTCGGGCGGCCACCGGCGCTCGGGCCGCCGCGCCCTCGCGATGCACCCGACCCGAGTTGGTGCGGTTATTGCTTTTTTGGGCGACCCGTACCGCTCGTCGAATCTGTCCTCGGGTAGCGGGCGTTGCGCTCGTGCGACGCGCGTCTGTTCTGGAGTCAACGTTGGATTTGCTGCGCTTTACTACCGAGTCCTATTCGGAGGCCGAACGGCTTCGCGCGTGGGTTAAAGCGCTTGACACGATGGGGTGGCGTAGCGGTGCGATTGCTTCTGTGCGGGCGTTGCGTGGCACGATCGTCGCGCAGAGGTCGCCCGGCGGTTTCGATCTGGGCCTGCTGGCGTCGGTGGCGCAGACGCTCGAACCAAATGCTGCCTGTGGCGACGGCGTGCTGATCGTGCTGCACCTTGACGGTGTGGCGACGCTGCAGGCCAACAGCGGACGTCAGCCTCTGGCAGTGAACGACCTGGTCTTTCTGCCGTCGGGCGAAGGCGCCTCGCTGCTCTTCGCGACCGATTTCCGCGCTTTTGTCGCGCGTGTACCGCGCTCGGCGATCAGGGGGCGGCTGTTTGCATCGTCGATGAACGCCGGCCGGATCGCCGGAGATGCCGGTGTCGGGCACGTGTTTTCCGGTTTTCTTGCGTCGCTTGCGGAAGGCGTGGAGATGTTGTCCGCCAACGACCTGCGTCCGCTTGAACTCGCGCTGGTCGAGTTTCTGGTGGCGATTCTGTCCGTGCAACAGCGCGAAACGCCGATTAGCGGACTGACATCGTCACAGGCGGCCATCTTCTCGCGCGTGTGCCGCAGTATCGATGCGCAGCTTGGCGACCCCAACATCAGCCTCGCGCGTCTCGCCACAGAGGAGCGCGTCTCGCAGCGCTACCTGCAAAAGCTGTTTGAAACTGCCGGCCAGAACTTCTCCACGTATTTGCGGCTGCGCCGCCTTGAACGCTGCAGGGCCGAACTCGTCGATCCGCTCCACGAAAAGACGTCGATTTCGGATATCTGTTTTCGTTGGGGCTTCAACGCTCCCGCGCATTTCAGCCGTGCGTTTCGCGAGCAGTACAAGACGTCGCCGCGCGCCTTCCGTCATGAAGCGAGCCTCGATTTGGCCCGACATGTGGTGCAGCGCATTTCGCGCGGATTGCCGCTCCACACGGATGCGCTGCTGGCTCCCGCGCAAACCGCGTCGCGGGAAGCAACGCTCGACGCTGACGGTGCGATCGTGGCCAGTCGCCCCGTCGACACGCGAACCGGTTCGAGGCAGGCAATCAGCAGCCGGTCCGGCAAGCCGCGCCACCATCTGTTGCGTGCAACGGCCAACACGGTACATTGGGGCTATTTCTCACACGACCTGAAGCCGGTGCTCGAAGTCGACAGCGGCGATAGCGTGACGATCGAGACACTGACGCAGCATGCGTCGGACGACTGGGCGCGTATGGTGGCCGGCGATCCAGGCGCTGAAAGCGTGTTCCACTGGACCGCCGAGCGCAAAAACGTGAACCGGCGCGGCGCCGGACCGATCGACGCATCGATCTACGGTCGAGGCGCAGGCGAAGGGTTTGGGGTGCATATCTGCACCGGCCCGATTGCGGTACGTGGCGCCGAGCCGGGCGACATACTGGAAGTCAGGATCCTCGAGGTGCATCCGCGGCGCTGCGCGAATCCGCAATTCAGCGGGCGGGCGTTCGGCAGCAATGCGGCCGCGTGGTGGGGTTTCCATTACCGTGAATTGTTGACCGAGCCTAAACCGCGCGAAGTCGTCACGATTTATGAACTCGACGCAGAGCCCCGGCCGGACCAGGGCACGCCCTTTGCGCGCGCGGTCTACAACTACCGCTGGACGCCGCAATGCGATCCGTTCGGTGTCGTGCATCCGACCATCGACTATCCGGGCGTTCCGGTCGATCATTCCACCGTTGAGGAAAATTATGGAATTCTCAAGGGTGTCAAGATTCCGGTGCGCCCGCATTTCGGTCTGATCGCGGTCGCGCCGCAACAGGACGGTCTCATCGACTCGATTCCGCCGTCCGCGTTCGGCGGCAACCTGGACAACTGGCGCGTCGCGCAGGGTGCGAGCGTCTATCTGCCGGTGGGTGTTCCCGGGGCATTGCTGTCGGTCGGGGATCCGCACGCATCGCAGGGCGATTCCGAGTTATGTGGGACGGCGATCGAATGCTCGCTGACCGGCGAGTTCCAACTGATATTGCACAAGAGAGCGACTTTGGCTGGCCAACCGTACGCGGATCTCACGTATCCGCTCGTCGAAACCGCCGACGAGTGGGTACTGCATGGATTCAGTCATGCCAACTATCTGGCTGAATTCGGCACGCACGCGCAGAGCAAGGTCTACGAGAAGTCGACGCTGGATCTCGCGATGCGTGACGCGTTCATCAAGACGCGCCGCTTTCTGATGACGACCAAGGGCCTTACCGAAGACGAAGCAATCTCGTTGATGTCGGTCGCAGTCGACTTTGGTGTGACACAGGTCGTCGACGGCAACTGGGGTGTGCACGCGATCATCCGCAAGGCCTTGTTCACGGAATAATCATCTTGTCGTGCGTGCGCGATCGGTCTGCCGAAGCGGTGCGCACGGTGCTTTCCTTTTTTCGGAGTTACCTCGAATGGACGTATCTACAAAATTCTGGATGGTCGAGGGCGGCCCGACACCGGTAGGCCCTTTCTCCCATGCAACCGAGCACGACGGCTGGGTGTTTCTCACCGGCCAGATGCCGACGTCGCCGGAGGACGACAACGCACCGCTTCCCGAAGGCGTGGCCGCCCAGACGACACGAGTGATGGACAATCTGATACTGGTGATGACGGGGATGGATCTGGGCCTCGAACATGTCCTTTCGGCGCGGATTTTCCTGACCGAATTCAAACGGGATTACGCGACGATGAACGCCGTCTATGCAGCTTATTTTCCGACTGGGAGATTGCCGGCGCGGACCTGTATCGGCGTAACCGGATTGGCGCGTGACGCGCTCGTCGAAATTGACTTCATTGCTCGCAGGCCGGGTTGAACAGCGACTCGATGCAGCCGTTATACCTGGCAGTCAATGTGCCCATGCTACCGCGTCGTCTCGACGGTCACCTCGCCGTGCAACAGGAATGAGGTCATCTCAGGTGCGTCGCGACGGGCATCGGTCACGAGCGTCCACTCGCGTTCGAGCGGTGTCCAGTGTTGCTGGCTTGCGCGGTCCAGCTTGTGCGAGGTGACCAGTACGAAGAGTTGGGCAGCCTGCCTGATAACGCATTCCTTCAGGTAGGCCTGCTCCGCTGACGCCTCGCAGAGGCCTCGGTCAGCCACCACGCCGTCCGCGCCGAGAAATGCCTTGTCGACCGACAGGCGGCTCAAGGCAAGCTGCGCAAGCGGGCCGAGCGTGCTCATGCTGGTGGGACGCAGATCGCCGCCGATCAGCGTGACGGGCACTTCGCTCGCAGCGAGCGTGTTGACGGCCAACAGATTGTTGGTCACAACGCGAACCTCGCGACGGCCGGCGAGCAAACGTGCCATTGCCGCGGTGGTGGTGCCGCCGTCGAGAAAGATGGCGTCGCCATCCTGCACATGGCTCACGGCCACGCGCGCGATGGCCTCCTTTTGCTCACGAAAACTCTCGCGGCGGCTATCGAGCGATTCCTCGGGTTCGTGAATACCGAGCGAAGCGGCCGCGCCTCCGTAGGTGCGCACGACGCGCCGTTCGTCGGCGAGCGCGCGCAGGTCGCGGCGAACCGTCGCCTCGGACATGCCGAAGTGCTCGCACAACGCGCTGACATCGGTCATGCCGGAGAGGACGGCCTGCAGCATTGCCTCGCGGCGGTTCGTAACTTTCATGGTGATGGTTTGCCTGGGTGGTGCGCCGTGTAAAGGCGTCGAATCGCGTAAGTGTAATCAAACGGGCTGGCGGGGCAATGGGGCGGGGCAGGCAGGTGTGCGCCGCGCGAATGTGCCCGCCTGCGGCTGCAGGCCTGCTGCGTCAAATTAACTGAATTGATTGAATCGATCAATTCAGGCGAAAGCCATCGCCACCATCATTTTCCAAATTCCCTCTGCAAAAAGACGTTATTCCAGAAAAATTTGCGCGAAGCGGGGGGCGGGCGTACACTCATAAATGATTGAATCGATCATTAAAGTGATCATATCGATCACAAACAACCGTGAGACAACTATGGCCCAACTACCCATCAAGCGCGCCATCGAACGCGTACCCGGCGGAATGATGATCGTCCCGCTCCTGCTCGGCGCAGTCATCGCCACCTTTCTGCCGGGCATGCCGAAATTCTTCGGCTCCTTCACGAATGCGCTGTTTACGGGTGCGTTGCCTATCCTTGCTGTGTTCTACGTGTGCATGGGCTCGTCCATCGATATCAAGGCGACGCCCTATCTGCTGAAGAAGGGCGGCGCGCTGTTTGCCGCGAAGGTGGGGACGGCGATTGTCGTCGGTTTCGTGCTGGGCCATTTTCTTGGCGAGATGCCCGTCTCCTCCGGACTGTTCGCCGGCATGTCGACGCTTGCGGTCGTCGCCGCGATGAACGACACCAACGGCGGCCTCTACATGGCGTTGATGGGGCAATATGGCAAATCTGAAGACGTCGGCGCGTACACGATCATGTCGCTCGAATCCGGCCCGTTCCTCACCATGGTCACGCTCGGCGTGGCCGGGCTTTCGGCGTTTCCCTGGCAGACGCTGGTCGGCAGCGTCCTGCCGCTGGCGGCCGGCATGCTGCTGGGCAATCTCGACCGGGAAATGCGCGCCTTTCTTGGCCGCGCCGTGCCGGTCATGATTCCGTTCTTCGCGTTGGCGCTCGGTGCGAGCCTCGACCTGCACAAGGTATGGCAAGCGGGCCTGCTGGGCATCGGCCTCGGCATTGCCGTGGTGATCGTCACGGGCATTCCCCTTTACCTGACCGATCGGCTAACGGGCGGCACGGGTGTCGCTGGGGTGGCGGCCGCCAACACGGCGGGCAACGGCGCGGCGGTGCCGGCGCTGATCGCCGCGGCCAATCCGGTCTACGCTGAAGCCGCCAAAAGTGCGACGCTGCTGGTTGCCGCGTGCGTGGTCGTGACGGCCATCGTCTCGCCCATACTCACCGCGGCTGTCGCAAAGCGTGTCGCCACGCGCACGGAAGCGAGAGACTCGACCGTCGGAGCGACACGTTGAGCATGAGTAAACTTCTGATCGTCGCCGACGACCTGTCCGGCGCCGCCGATTGCGCGATTGCCTTCGCCGCTGCTGGTCTGCGCACGGCGGTGAGCCTCACGGCGGCGCAGGCAATACCGCACGCCGAAGTGATCGCGGTGGATACTGACACGCGCCGTATGTCGCCCGCTGACGCGGCACGTTGCACGGGCGCGGCGTGGCAGGTATACGGCGCGCCGGCCTGCCGGTTGTACAAAAAAATCGATTCCACCTTGCGCGGCAACTGGGCGGCCGAAGTCGCCGGCTTGCAGCCGCTCGCGGGGCTCGCCATTGTCGCGCCGGCTTACCCGGCAACCGGGCGTACTGTGTGTGACGGCCGGGTCTTCGTGCACGGCATTCCGCTCGAAGAGACCGAAACCTGGCAGCTCGAACACGCTGAACGTTCTGCCGATCTCGCGACGATGCTGGAGTCCGCGGGCCTCACCACGGCGCTGCTGACGGTCGCGGCGCTGCGCGGCGATCGGCGGACATTGCGCGAGACGCTTGGCGCGGTGATGCGCGGCGGCGTGCAGGCGCTGGTCGTCGATGCGCAAACCGATGCGGACCTCAGGGCGCTCGCCGAGGCCACGGCGTCGCTCGACGGCGCGTTCTTCTGGGTCGGCTCCGGCGGACTGGCTCGCGAGCTGGCTTTGGTGAGCAGCCATTCCTCGCCCGCGCCGGACCAAAACGCGGCGGCGCCGCAGATGTACCGGCAGGACGGCGCGGTGCTGATTCTGGTCGGCAGCCTCTCGGCGGTCTCGGAGCAGCAATGCGCGATGCTGCGCGAGCGTGCGGGCATCGCCGAGTTCGTGGTGCCGCCCGCCTTGCTGCGAGACGCCGAGCGGCATCCGCAATGGCCGGGCTGGCAGGCCCGCGTGGCCGCTCACCTTGGCGAACGCACCGATCTGCTGCTGCGAATCGGGCGCGACGAAGCGTTCAATCCGGCCGAAGGTGCGCACCTGTCGAAGGCGCTGGCGGCGCTCGTTGCGCCATCGTTTGCGCATCTCAGCGGACTGATCGCCACCGGCGGCGAAACTGCGCGCGCGATGCTGAGCGCGGTCGGTATCGCCAGTTTGCAATTGCTGTCGGAGATCGAGCCGGGCGTCGCGGTAGCGCGTCCGCATGGCCGCGAGCACCTCAGGATTGTCACCAAGGCCGGCGCATTCGGCAGCGCGCATGCGCTGTACGGCGCTTACCTTCATCTGAGGAGCGCGACCGACTCCGCGCACGGCGGGCCGGAAGTCAGCAGCCCGGCCGGCCCCTCCACACCCTCAACGGCTTGCAACACGAGCCCACGGAATTCAGCCAAAACACTATGAGCAACTACCTTCCTGTCATCGGCATCACGATGGGCGACGCAGCCGGCGTGGGTCCCGAGATCGTGGTCAAGAGCCTGACGCACGAGTCGGTCTATCAGCAGTGCCGCCCGCTTGTCATCGGCGATGCGGCACGCCTGGAACGCGCGAATGAGATTCTCGGCGGTAGCGCCACGGTGCGTCGTATCGAGAACGCGTCGGAGGCCCGCTATGAGTCGGGGACCATCGAGTGTATCGACCTCGCGCTGATTCCCGTCGACCTGCCATTTGGCAAGCTGTCGGCACTCGCGGGCGACGCCGCCTACCGCTACATTGCGCGCGCGGTCGAGCTGGCAAAAGCCGGCGAGATCGACGCGATCTGCACGGCACCCTTGAACAAGGAGGCGCTTCACGCTGGCGGTCACAAGTATCCTGGCCACACCGAGATGCTCGCATATCTCACAGGCATCGACGAAGTCTCGATGATGCTCGTCGCGCCTAAATTGCGCGTGATTCACGTGACCACGCACATTGGCATCATCGATGCGATTCGCAAGATCGAGCCGGGCCTCGTGCAGCGCACGATCGAACGCGGTCATGCGACGCTCGTGAAGGCCGGCATCGCCAATCCGCGCATCGCCGTGTGCGGCATCAATCCGCATGCGGGCGAGAACGGCCTGTTCGGTTACGGCGAGGAAGGAGAAAAGATCGTTCCCGCGGTGCAGCGTCTTCGCGAGCGAGGCTGGGACATTGAAGGTCCGTTGCCTGCCGACACGCTTTTCTTCCGCGCCGGACGCGGCGATTTCGACCTGGTGGTCGCGATGTATCACGACCAGGGTCACGGTCCGGTCAAAGTTCTTGGGCTGGAGGCGGGCGTCAATGTCACGGTCGGTCTGGATGTGATCCGCACCTCGGTCGATCACGGCACGGCGTTCGACATCGCCGGCAAGGGCATTGCCGATGAGCGCAGTCTCCTCGAAGCCTTGCGTCAGGGCGCCGAGCTCGCCACGCGGCGAACCTGAGGCGCGGCGATGGGAGTACCTGTGCGCAGAACCGCGGACTTTCACCAGAAGCTGCTGGAGGCCGGCGTCGCGCTGTTTGCCGAAACCGGTTATCACGGCACCGGCGTGAAGGACATCGTTGCGCGCGCCGGCGTGCCGAAGGGTTCGTTCTACAACTACTTCGACAGCAAGGAAGCGTTTGGCGCGGCGATCCTGCGTCACTACGCGGACGAGCAGGCGGCAGAGTGGCAGCAGTATTCGATCGAAGCGGATGCGCCTGATCCGCTGCTCGCGCTACGCGGCATCTACGAGCGCATGGTGGCCGACTACGAGGCTTGTGAAGATCGTTGCGGATGCCTGTTAGGCAATTTTGCCGGCGAGATCGCGCAGTCGAGCGATCTGTGCCGTCGTGCGGCGCGCCTGACGGTCGACGAATGGCGCATGCGTTGTGCGGAGTACCTGCGCCGAGGACAGGAGTTCGGTTCGGTGCGCCGCGATCTTCCGGCTGAAGCAATGGCAGACCTTTTCTGGAATATGTGGGAAGGCAGCCTGTTGCGGATGAAGCTGGAGGACTCGGTCGAACCTTTGAAGACCTGTGTGCATTCGATGTTCGATCTGTTTTTCAAGTCCCGGCAATAACAGTAAGCGAGGTCGGCGCGCCGGGCGGCGCGCAGTCGCTCTGCGGTGCGCGGTTTGTCCGCAGTTGAGACGACCGGTCATATCAATGCAGGAAAGCAAGGTCCCCATGCAAAACTTCATGTTCCACAATCCAACTCGCATTCTGTTCGGCGAAGGCCAGATCGCCGCACTCGACACGGAGGTCCCGCCCAACGCGCGCGTGATGATCACGTGCGGCGGCGGCAGCATCAAGAGCAATGGCGTGCTCGCGCAAGTACAGGCAGCGCTCGGCGAGCGCCCCTATTTCGTGTTCAGCGGCATCGAGCCCAATCCCACCTACGAAACCTTGATGCAGGCGGTCGAGTTGGCACGTGAGCGCGACCTCGACTTTCTGCTCGCAGTCGGCGGCGGCTCGGTGATCGACGGCACGAAGTTCATCGCGGCCGCACTGAAGTTCGACGGCGAACCGTGGGACATCCTCGCGAAACAGGTCGAAGTGCGCGACGCGATGCCGTTCGGCAGTGTGTTGACGTTGCCGGCCACGGGTTCCGAAATGAACAACGGCGGCGTGATCAGCCATCGCGCGAAAGGCGACAAGCTGCCGTTTCGCAGCGATGCAACCTATCCGCGATTTTCCGTGCTCGATCCGGTCACGACCTACTCGCTGCCGCCGCGGCAGATCGCCAACGGCGTCGTCGACGCATTCGTTCATGTCGTCGAGCAGTACCTGACCTATCCGGTCGATGCGAGAGTGCAGGACCGCTTTGCTGAAGGGCTGTTGATCACGCTGACCGAAGTGGGTCCGCAGGCGCTTGCCGAGCCGCACAACTATGCCGTGCGCGCCAACCTCATGTGGACCGCGACGCTCGCGCTCAACGGCCTGATCGGCGCGGGCGTGCCGCAGGACTGGGCGACTCACATGCTCGGCCACGAAATCACCGCGCTGCACGGGCTCGATCATGCGCAGACGCTCGCGATCGTGCTGCCGGCCATGCTGAGCGTGCGACGGCAACAGAAGCACGCCAAGCTGCTGCAATACGCGGAGCGCGTCTGGAACATTACCGAGGGTAGCGAGGACGAGCGCATCAACGCGGCGATCACCGCAACCCGCGTGTTCTTCGAGCGCATGTCGCTCGGGACCCGGTTGCGCGACTATCAGATTGACGGCAGCTCCATCGGCACGCTGATCAACAAACTTGAAGAGCACGGGATGACGGCGTTGGGCGAGCATGGCAACGTGACGCTCGAAGTCAGCCGCCAGGTCTATCAACTTGCAGTCTGAGCGATCCCGTGTCCGCTTGACTGTTCTCCTGGATTATCACCATGAAGATTGGATTCGTAGGTCTTGGCTCGATGGGCGCCGCAATTGCGATGAACCTGATCGAGTCGGGGCATGAGGTGCATGTTTTCAACCGCACGGCCGCGAGGGCGGAGCCTTTGCGCGCCGCTGGCGCACGGGTCGCCGCAAGCCCGGCGCACGCCGCGGAGTCGGCTGACGTCGTTTTCACGATGGTCGCCGACGATGCCGCGCATGCCGCCGTCACGTTCGGCGAGGCCGGTATTGCTAGCGCGCTGCGACCGGGCGCGCTGCATATCTCGATGAGCACGATTAGCGTGGCGGCCGCGCAGGATCACGCGGCGCGCTACCGCGAAGCGGAGCTCCCTTTCGTGTCCGCACCGGTATTCGGCCGGCCCGACGCCGCTGCGGCGCGCAAGCTCTTCATCATGGCCGCGGGCGAGGACACGCATCTCACCGTCGCGGTCCCGCTTCTCGAGCAACTCGGACAGTCGGTCGGCATCGTCGGCACGGATCCTTCGCAGGCGAACCTCGTGAAGCTGATCGGCAATTTCATGCTGTCCGCGATCATCGAGACTTTGGGCGAGGCCTGTGCGGTGGCCGGCAAGGCGGGCATCGACCCGATGCGCCTCGTCGAATTGCTGACGAGCGCGAACTTCAACGCGCCGCCGTACAAGATCTACGGCCCGTTGATCGCGTCCCAGCAGTTCCAGCCGCCGGGTTTTTCGTTGCCGCTCGGCCAGAAGGACAACCGTCTGATGCTGGCGGCCGCCGAGGCGCTGGGTGTGCCGTTGCCGTTGGCGAGCCTCGTGCGTGACCGCTTCCTGACCTTGCGTTCGCAAGGGATGGGCGCCGCGCACGACTGGTCGGCCGTAGCGTTGTGTGCGTTGTCCGATGCGGGTATGAGCAAGCCGGTCCACTTCCCGACCTAGCCGCCTCGCGGCTGATTCGGCGGTCTTCACGCTGAGCCACACGATGACGAGCGCTGCCGCGGCCAGCCGCGGCAGCAGTAAGCCGTCCAGGGGCTACCATCCGAATCTTTGCCGGAGACTGTCTGCACTGAACGAGGATGTGAGCCGCACGGCGAAGATTGTCATGTCATCGGTGGCCTCAGCATGGCTCTTTTCAGACCCCTCTCCGAAACGCGCCACAGCGGTAATCAAATCAGGGTATCGCGTGGCGGGTTCGTCTGACCTTGGCAATGACCGCGCCGATGGCATGCAGTGGGAGCGTTGTTTTACGAACGTGGACTGAAGGTCGGCTGGCAAATGGTGACTGAGTTCCTGCAGCAGTCAAGCGAGACCGGCCAGTTGCGCAAGCGTGACCCGGCCGTCGCGGCAGCGCATCTTCGGGCGCTGTGCGAAGCGGAGTTGGTGGAGCTTTGCCTGTTGGGCGTGCCGGCGGACACGACGCCGCGCAACGTCACGAAAGTCGTTCACAGAGCGGTTGACGTGTTCCTGGCCGCGTATGGATGCGCACAGTCGCCGGGCTGATAGCGCTTCACGTCAGTCCGGCAAACGCCCGGAATGGACGTGCCACAGCTTCCAGACAGCTTCGCGTTGGATCCAGATCTGCGTGACGAGCGCGCGAATCTCGACCTCAGATCCATCCGTCCTGCGCACCAGCGATTGCTCAAGCCGACCCGTCGTAATCACCATGTCTGGCAGAAACCGGTACGCGAGCGGCTGCGGACGTTCAATCTGCCGTGTCTCGATCTTGTCGGTGAGGAAAGTCAGATACTCCGACTTGCCATGAACGTAGCCGGATGAATGAACGAACATCAACTCGTCGTCGAGAAGCGAGGCCAGTGTCAGCATGTCCCCTGACACCGTAGCGTCGCAGCGTTGTTTTTCCATTGCGTCGACGGCGGTTTGAGCGAACGCATTCTTCATCATGATTCCCCTGCGGATGCGGCATGCGCGCGGCCCGTCAGGAACGGCACCGGCTGCCAGTTCAGTTGTATGTTCGTGGGCATTTTCCGCACCGCGAGTCGTTCGCCGCGGTCAACGCAATAATTCGCCGCTCAGTCGATTTCCCTGCGAAATGGGTTCGGCCGCGAACCTTCCCATCGGCAATGCACAGCTTGCAATCAGCGCGACCGCGGATGCGCCCATAACGTAGTAGGCTGGCGCTGCGAGGGAACCGGTCTGGCGAATCAGTAGAGTGGCCAGCAACGGCGCAAAACCGCTGAATACGACGACAGACAGGTTGTATGCAAGCGCGATTCCACTGAATCTGACCTGGACAGGAAATTGATCGGCGAGTACCGACGCCCACGTACCGCTTGCCAGTGAGAAAACGACGCCGGCGAGGACAAATAGCACGACCGGATCGACGGTATGGTTGACGAGCGCTTGATAGAACGGGTAGCTCAACAGGATCAATAGCGCCGCGGACGTGCGCAGGAGATACCGGCGCGGGATCTTGTCCCCGAACCAGCCCGCAGCGAGCAGGCCGAAAGAGCTGACAATCAGATAGGCGTTCTGGGCAATCGCCGCGGTCCGGGGCGCGTAGTGCAACTGCTGCACGAGATAAGCGGGCATGTGACCGTACAGTATGCCGTTGACGCCGGCCATCACCGCGATCGTGAGCGCTCCCGTCGCAACGGCCTTGCCATGACGTCGCAGCGTCTCGCGAAACGGTTGTTTGACTACGGCTCCGTGCATCTCCTTGAACTCGGGCGACTCGTCCAGATTGCGGCGCATCCAGTAGGAGACAATCCCGCAAACGCCGCCGAACAGGAACGCGATCCGCCAGCCATATGCCGCCGCATCCGCACTCGACAGGTAGGTCTGGATGCCGAGGTTGACGAACGTAGCCAGCAACACGCCCACGTTGACCGCGCAAATGATGATGCCCGCGGCAAGGCCCGCGCGATGCGGTGCCGCTTCCACCGCATAGGTGATGGCGCCGGGCATTTCTCCGCCGACGCAAAAACCCTGCAGCATGCGAAGCATGATCAACAGGATCGACGCGGTCATGCCCCAGCTCTGGTAGTTGGGCAGCAGCCCCAGACAGATGGTCGCGGTCGTGACCACAATGATCGAGCCAAGGAATACCGGACGCCGGCCATAACGGTCGCCCCAGCTACTGAGCACAATCCCGCCGAGCGGCCGGATCACGTATCCGATCGCAAGCACGGAGAAAGTCGCGAGCATGCTGATCAGCGACGACGCATTCGGGAAAAACTGGGCCGCGATGTTATGCGCAAAAAAGCCGTAGACGATGAAATCGTAAAACTCCAGCGAGCCGCCAAGGCTCGCGATGAGAATCATCTTCCACTGCGACCATGTCAGGCCGGGGGGCTGCGGTTGGTCGGCGCCGCCGACCGGATTACGGGTTGTCTCCATGACTCCTCCAGTGATTGTTGGCTTCTGTGTCCAATGATGTGCGTGCGTTGGTAACGATGTCTCTCGCGCTTCAACGCGTTTTGCGGGCTTACCAGGTCATGCGCTCTCTGTCTGCAGGCCAGGTAATGCGTGTTCAAGCAGACAGCACAAGGATTCCGCCTCCTGAGCGACGCCATACACATACCGGTCGGGACGTATAAGCACAGCCGAAGCGCCGGTTGAAGCTAACCACTCACGGACGGCAACCCCTTCGCTGGCGACGATCTCGACGCCAGCCTGCGCGGCGCGACTGGAAATGTCGCTACATTCAGCGAGCAACTCCGGTAGCACGACGAGTGCAAAGCGATAACCGACCACGTCGTCCAGCAGGCGTCCGTCCGCCAGACGGGGTTGGGGTGCGATTTGTCCAACAACGCCTGACGGTTCATCGAGACAGGCTCCCGGGCCGAGCTTCGGTTGCGGGGTGACGAAATTGCGAATCGCTGCGCTCATTTCGCTGTCACGGCTGCTAGCAAGTTCCGGACGGGTCGTCTGAATCACGGACCCGAGCTGTACCGCTGTTTTGATAAATTCGCGCACGTGCGGCGAACGCTCGGATTCGTACGTATCGAGCAGGGTATCAGGCGCCTCTGCGCGGATGACGGCACCCAGCTTCCATGCGAGATTCGACGCGTCGCGAATGCCGGCCGCCATCCCCTGGCCCATGAAGGGCGGCGTCTGATGCGCTGCATCTCCGGCAAGCAGAAGTCGTCCACGGCGCCAGCCGTTGGCCACCACCGAGTGAAAGGTGTAGATGGCGGAACGTTCGAGGCGTGCGTCGGCCGGCGAAATCCAGCGAGCGAGCTTGCCCCACAGCCACTCATGAGAACCGAGTTGTGCCGCATCATCGCCGGGCATCACCATGATCTCCCAGCGGCGGCGATTGCCGGGGCCGCGCGTGTAGGTGGTCGGGCGCGCCGGGTCGCAGTATTGAATCGAGTAATCGCCGAGGTCGGGCCGAGGGGTGTCAAGCAATACGTCGACGACCACCCAACGTTCATGCGATTTCAGATCGGTGAGTTCAGTGCCCATGAAGCGCCGCGCAATCGAGCGTGCGCCGTCGCAGCCGACGACGTAACGGGCAGTGGCATGGCCGAGCTTGCCGCAACTCGTGTTTTCGAAGCGGAGCCGGACGCCATTGCTCGTTTCGTCTAGCGCGAACACTTCGTGACGCAGGCGCACATCGACATTCGGCTGGCCGGCCAGGCGTTCACGTAACGCGTTCTCGAGATCGGGCTGATGAAACTTGTAACTCGCGCACCAGCCGTGCGGCCCGATGCAAGTAGGGCGCTGCCAGTCGATCAGCAACGTGCCCTCGGCGTTCACGAATTTCATGCCGGGACCGACAAACAGCTTGGGAAGCAGTGAGTCCGCGATGCCGACGGTCTGGAACACGCGCATGCATTCGCCATCGAAGTGCACTGCGCGAGGCAGCGCGAAAATGTCCTTGTCTCGCTCCAGCACCAGCACCCGCAAGCCTTCGATTGCCAGAAGGTTGGCCAGCGTCGCGCCGGTGGGCCCGAGGCCGATGACTGCCACGTCGTAATCACACGCGTGCGTCGAAATGGTTTTATCTGACATGTCTGAGTCCGTCTGGAAGACGCCGGGCGCACGCACAGCGTGAGTCCGGCGCCGGGTGTTACTCGTCGGCAACCGGATTGGACAGCACACCGATCCGGTCAACCTCCACTTCTGTCACGTCGCCCGGCTTCATGAAGAGCGGCGGGTTGCGTTTCGCCCCGACGCCGCCGGGCGTGCCGGTCACGATCACATCTCCTGGAGAGAGCGGGGTGAAGGTCGACAGGTAGGCGATCTGTTTGGCGATGCCGTGGATCAGCATCTGCGTCGTCGCGCGTTGTACTTCCTGGCCGTTCAGGCGGGTGACGAGCGTCATTACCGCGTTGGGTTCGATCTCGTCGCTCGTCACCATCCACGGCCCGAACGCGCCGGTGCGATAAAAGTTTTTACCCGGCCCCCACTGGCTCGTATGGCGCTGCCAGTCCCGCACGGAGCCGTCGTTGTAACAGGCGTAGCCAGCGATGTGATTCCACGCGTCGGCTTCGGCAATGCGCCGTCCGCCGCGACCGATGACGACGGCAATTTCGCCCTCGTAGTCGAACTGCTGCGACTCCGGCGGACGCAGCATCGGCTGGCCATGGCCAACCTGCGAAGCCGGCACGCGCATGAAGATGACCGGCTGCTCGGTGGTCTCGCGATTGGTTTCCTTGACGTGCTCGGCATAGTTCAGCCCGATACAGAAGATCTGCCCGGGGTTCGTAATGACCGGCAACAGCGTGACTTCCGACAGCGGGTAGTCGCCCTGCGTACCTTCGGCCGCCTGGGCAGCCTCACCGAATGCATCGGCGGCAATCAGCGCTTTCAGATCCGCATAGCGGCCGCCAAGACGCTTGCCGAGGTCAAATACGGTTGCGTCGCGAACGATGCCGAACGAGGGGCCTTGATGGGTAGAAAAGCTGGCGAGTTTCATTGATGCTCCGGTGGATAAAAAGTCGATGCGATCAGCGCTTCGATCCTTCAAAAAGTTGTGCATTTATCTTATTTTGAGAATAAACTAAATTTAACAAAGGACACAACGTCTTTTTTGTTAGGGTTTATCACTATGTGGAGACAAGCATGAACGGTATGAAGCAAGCGCGAGCGGGCCTGTCGCTGAGTCACATGGGTTTTTATGTGAGCGACATGGCACGGCTGGAGGACTTTTATTCCCGGGTGCTGGAGTTCACCGTAACGGATCGGGGAACGCTGCAGACGCCGCACGGCACTGTGCGACTCGTGTTCTTGAGCCGCGATCCCGCGGTGCATCACCAGATCGTGCTCGCGAGCGGCCGCCCCGAACACTTGACGTTCAATCCGATCAACCAGATTTCGTTCGAAGCGGACAGCCTTGCCACGCTGAGGCAGTTTTACCAGCGGTTCGTCGCGGAAGGCCTGGAGGAAATCAACCCCGTCACTCACGGCAATGCGATCTCGATCTATGCGCGCGATCCCGAAGGCAACCGCCTCGAACTCTTCATCGACACGCCGTGGTATGTCGATCAGCCAATGCGGGTGCCTGTCGACTTCAACTTGCCCGACGCTGAACTGATCGCGGCCGTCGAACACCATGCGCGCGCGCTATCGGGGTTCAGGCCGCGCAGCGTCTGGCAGGCAGAAATGGCCGAGCGGATGGGGCTTGCATAAGCGCGGATATAATCCGTTCACACACGAGGAGCCCTGCACAGAGATGTCGAGCATCACGAGACTGTTATCCATACTCGAGCTGTTTTCGGAGGCGAAGCCGTTCCTGTCCGTCGAAGACGTTGCCACCGAACTCGACTGCTCGATTCCAACGGCTTACCGCTATGTGCGCGAGCTCGTGGACGCCGGCTTGCTCATCCGCTTTGCAGGCGGGGACTATGGTCTCGGCCCTCGCATCATCAAGCTTGATTACCATCTGCGCGTGTCGGATCCGCTGCTTGCGATCGGCCAGCCGATCATGCGCGAGTTGAGCGAACACTCGGGCTTCGATGTGGTGATGTCGCGCTGGTACGGCAGCGAGCTCGTTGACACGCATCGCGAAACGCACGAGGCGGCGCTTGACCTCCGATACGGCCGGGGCCGTCCGCGGCCCCTGTTTCTCGGCGCCGCTCCAAAAGCGATCCTGTCCACGTTTCCGAAGGCCAAGCTGGCGGTTCTGTTCGATCAGTATGCCGAAGAGATCGCGCAAAGCGGCTTGGGGACGACACTCGACGAGTTTCGCGCGTCGCTGCTCAAAATCCGACGCGCGGGCTTTTACCTGTCGAGGGACGAACTGGAAAACGGCGTTTCTGCACTGGCGTCGCCGCTGTTCACGGACGATTCGGGCGAAGCAGTCGGATCGCTTGCGGTGATCGTACCGACGCAGCGCCTCGAATTTGCGAATCTGGACCGGCTCGTGGAATCGATCCGGGAGGCAGCGGCGCGAACCTCCCAGCGCACGCGTGCGGTCATCGAAAGTAGGGGAATCGGAGCCGTCGCTTCGTCGCACACGATATCGCGAGCCAAGCGCTCCGCTTAGTCACAAGCTGAAGGCCATTCATCAGCGGTCCAGGGATGGCGACCTCGCCTCCAGTGTCAACGGGGCATTCAGTTGATGTCGTGGCCGACCCGCAAACTCTTTCCGATAGGCTGCGGGAGTCGTCTTTTTTAGCGCGCGAAATTGACGGTTGAAATTGGCAACGTTGGGAAATCCCGAATGCGCGGCGATAACCGACACGGGCCATGAGGTGTCTGCGAGCATTCGACATGCGTGACCGATTCGCACACGGCTCACATACTTCCCGACACTTTCGCCGATATGTTGAACAAAATATCGATTGAGTGTGCGCTCTGAAAGGGTTGCGGCGGCGGCTAATTCCGCCAGTGTCAGCCGTTCGGCAAACCGTGCCTCGATAACTGCTAACGCCCGATTTATCCGCTCCGGCTCGTGGCCGGAAGGCCGCCCCACGTTGCCCTGATCAAATGCGCTGGCGGACGCGAGTGGCCGTGCTTCCTCATCGGCCAATGTGCACAGGATGTCCAGCGCAACGCTGAGTCTCTCTCTGGGAGACACTGACAAAAGACCCTCGAGTCGACTACGCACCGTTGCCCCGGCTTCCGCTCTGAACGCAAGGCCGCAGGCAGCGCGTCGCAGAAGCCGATGAAGTGCTTCGTACTCGGGGCAGCAATCTGCCAGTCGTCGCGCCCAGTCGCCTTCGAACCAGATGACGATGGCGACCTGCGGGGCGCTGTCGTCGATCGAACGGTTCGACGACCAGGTATGAGGCAAGTCCGGCGGGACGAGCACCAGGTCATCGCCCTCGTACCCGGCGATCGAGTCACCGATGTAGCGCTTGCCACGGCTATTCATCGTCAAGGTGAGTTCATATTCCGGGTGATGGTGCCATTCGAACGGAATACGCGGAAGCTTCCGGTGATAAACCCGCACGGAGCATCCGGCGCTCATCTCGACATGTTCGTATAGAGGCTTCATGGCTGGAATCGCAAAGAAGTTGACCTTATTGTATCACCCGTCCATCGTGGCCCAGGCTAAGCTTCAGTCATCAAAGAACACCAGGAGACGCCACCATGGAATCCCTTCACATCGACGATTTGCCGACCGCTATTCGGGCGGCTAAAAAGCTGTTGCGCGCCGGCCTTCCGAACTATAAGGAAGTATTCCAGCAGGTCGAAGCTGAAATTCAGCGCAAGGTCGCTACCATCGTGGCGCAGCGTGCCCGCGGTGAGTCCGTCATTCCTGAAATCCAGTATGCGGATATCGCGGCTGACCGGGTGAGCGCCGCGCAGATCGCATCGATCAAGGATCGAGGGGCCTGCGTCGTCCGGGGCGTGTTCAGCCGCGAGCGCGCTGAAGGCTGGGACGCGCAGGTCGCTGAGTATGTCGAGTCCAATGACCTCGACGAAAAACTCGCGCATCGCGCAGAAGACAAGTACTTCGGCAACCTCGCTTCGAGCAAGCCCCAGATCTATGGCATTTACTGGTCGAAGCCTCAGGTCGAAGCGCGCCAGGCGCCCGAACTCACTCAGACGCGCGTCTTTCTGAACCGTCTCTGGAAACACGACAGCGAAGGGCGCGTTCATTTCGATCCGGACCGCGTTCCGGTGTACGCGGACCGGCTGCGACGTCGCCCCCCCGGCTCGGAGTCGCTCGGGCTGTCTGCTCATTGCGACGGTGGGTCAGTCGAACGTTGGCTTGACGACAATTTCCGGCGTGTTTATCGACACGTGTTTAGTGGCGACTGGCGCCGCTACGACGCGTTCGATGCCGCGTATCGCCCCGAGGCGAGAGAGATTCCGTCACCGACTGTCTGTTCGATGTTCCGTACTTTCCAGGGCTGGACAGCGCTAACTCCGCAAGGTCCGGGAGACGGCACGCTTCAGCTTGTGCCAATTGCCAACGCCATGGTGTATGTGTTGTTGCGCGCTCTCCAGGATGACGTGCCAGAAGACGATCTGTGCGGCGCATTACCTGGCCGCGCACTTTCGATCAAGCGGGAGTGGCATGGTCCGCTTCAAGAAGCGTTGTCCTCCATTCCACTGATGCAGGCAGGGGACACCGTCTTCTGGCATAGCGACGTGATTCACGCGGTCGAAGATGCTCATCGTGGCAAGGGCTACAGCAACGTCATGTACATATCGGCTGCGCCAGCGTGTGCAAAGAACGACGCCTACCTTAAACGCCAGCTGTCGACCTTTCTCAACGGAGATAGCCCGCCGGACTTTCCTGCGGACAATTTCGAAGTCGACTTTGTCGGACGTGCGGCGGAGGCAGACCTGACTGAACTCGGCAAGGACCAGATGGGCTTTACGCTGTGAAACGCCCTCGCTGGGGGTTCAAGGCAATCGCCGATTCGTAGGCGGGTAGCCTGGTCGGTTCGGGGTTAGCCCAGGCGGCCCGACACGATCCGGCCAGGCTCTCTGGCTGACGCGCGATGTATCAAGGGGACAGAAGTCTATTGCCGCTGGCCTGCAACGCGACGTTCTGTGCGGGTGGGATCGATCGACAGAGACGGGTGGCGCCCCGCGGAGCCCACGCTTGATTCCCTGACGACTAGCTGCGGAACGGCGAAGTACTGCACAGGTGGTTCTTTTCCGTCCGCCGCTGGATCGAGCCTGGCCAGCAGCGTCTCACTAGCGATCGTGCCGAGTTTGTCCGCGCCGGCGGAAAGAGTAGTGAGCGGCGGATTGGTATGTTCTGCCGCCACCACATTGTCACAGCCAACGACCGCGAGCGCCTTGCCCGCACGTTTGCCCATTCGGTCCAGCTCATGCAACACGCCAAACGCAACCTGGTCGTTATAGCAAACCACCGCCGTCGGACGAGGCCGCATCTCGAAGATGGCGCGGACTGCCTTGCGACCGCCCTCCGGAGTCAGTTCAACATCGATGATCCACTCGTCGGCGACAGTCAGGGCATGATTGGCCATCGCCGCGAGGTAGCCCTGCCTGCGCTGATTCGCAACCGCATATCCGGTTCGATTACCGGCGAATGCGATACGTGTGTGGCCCTGAGCAACTAGATGTTCCGTCGCGAGAGCGAATCCAAAGCTGTTGTCGACTCCGACCGTGTCGACATCCGTGCCCATCGGTCGCATGACAAGGACAAGTGGAATTCCCCAGGACTTGATCTCGTCCGGCAGTTGCTCAGGTGTTCCCAGCGCAGGAGACATGATCAGGCCGGCCACATTCTGCTCACGCATCGATTGCAGAACACGGGTTTGGGTCGCGACGTTTTCGGCAGTGTGCGCCATCAGCGTCGTGTATCCGGACTGCGCGAGTACCCGCTCGATGGCGACGAGCAACTCGACGAAGAAAGGGTTAGTCAGATCATTAATGACCATGCCGACGATGGTACTTCGGGTCCCGCGCAGATTTGCTGCGCCGCGGTTGTAGACGTAGCCGAGGAGCTGTGCCGCCGCCCGAACCTTGTCGGCCGTCTCCGCCTTGATTTTTGGGCTCTGCTGAAGGACCAGCGAGACTGTCGACTTGGATACCCCCGCAGCCGCTGCAATGTCCTGAATCGTCGGAATGGTTTTCATGTTGCTTTGCACAATTGGAACGTTCCAAAAAGTGTTTGACACGGTGAAATGAGTCTACTACAGTTGGTTGGAACGATCCAATAGACGCGCGTTGGAACGTTCCAATGGAGAGAGACAATGGCTACTAATATTCGCTGGGCGCTAGTCGGCGCCAGCACCATAGCGGACGAGTGGATGGTCAACGCGATCCGGTCGCAGCCGGACGGCACGATCGAAGCCGTCGTCAGTGGCAGCGCCGGGCGCGCTCGCGAGTTCGCCGACAAGCATCGGATTTCAAAGTCCGGCACGAACCTCGATGAGATCCTCGCCGATCGCGACATCGACGCGGTCTACATCAGCAGCACCAACGAAAAACACCTGCCTCAGGTACTGGCGGCCGCTGCCGCCGGCAAACACGTGCTCTGCGAAAAGCCGCTTGCGCTCTCAGAGGCTGACGCCGCTCAGATGATCGAGGCGTGCGCTGCGCATAAGGTCATCCTCGGCACGAATCATCACCTGCGGTGTGCAGCGACACACCGTCGTCTGCGTGAACTCATCCGTTCAGGCGCGGTGGGCACGCCGCTTTACGTGCGTGTCTTCCACGCGGTCTCCCTGCCTCCGCACCTGCGCGGCTGGCGAATCGAGCGCCCTGATGCGGGCGGCGGCGTCGTGCTCGACATCTCCGTGCACGACGCCGACACCCTTCGCTTCATTCTGGATGCAGAACCCGTCGAAGTGAGCGCGATGACCTCGTCCGGAAGCATGGGTACACGCGGCCTCGCCGACGGCGTGATGGGAATCATCCGGTTCAGTAACGGCGTGCTTGCCCAGATACACGACGCGTTCACCGTGCCGTACGCACCGACCGGCCTCGAGGTCCACGGGACCGAAGGCTCGCTCATCGCACGTGACGTGATGACCCAGCGCGCCGTTGGAGAAATCGAGCTGCGTTCAGCAGCAGGTTTCGAAATCATCGAGGTCGTCCATCAGGACCTCTATGTCACGGCAGTCGCCCAGTTCCATCGCGCTGTTCTCCTCGGTGAGGATCCCGCGGCGACCGGCCGGGACGGATACCGGTCACTGGTTAGCGCGCTTGCGCTTCAAGAGTCGGCTTCGACCGGTGCACACGTCGCCGTCCCGCAGCAGTTCGCGCGCTGAGTCAGTTTGAGGAGATCTATTGTGGGTTCCAGCAAAGTTATTTCGATGGCGACTGCCGCAGGCCTGATCAACGATGGTGACGTTGTGACCGTCAGTTCGTCGAGTGGCCTTGGCTGCCCCGACGCCATGCTGGCGGCGATCGGGACGCGCTTTGAAACCGAGGGCCATCCTCGAGCACTTTCGCTGCTGCATCCGATCGCAGCCGGCGACATGTATGGCGTCAAAGGTATTGACCATCTGGCAAAGCACGGGCTTATCAAGTCGATTATCGCCGGTTCGTTTCCCAGCGGCCCATCGAGTCTACCGATGCCCGACATCTGGCGGATGGTCGTCGACAACGAAATCCGCGCATACAACCTCCCGAGCGGGGTGATGTTTGACATGCATCGGGACGCGGCCGCGAAGCGCCCCGGTGTCCTCACCAAGGTGGGGCTCGACACTTTCGTCGATCCGGACCGGCAGGGCGGCGCAATGAACAGTCTCTCGGAATCCGAGCCGATCGTGGCAAAGGTCACGTTCGCGGGCGAGGAGTGGCTCTTCTTTCCGAATATCGTGCCGCGCGTCGCAATCGTGCGTGCCACCACAGCGGACGAGCGGGGCAACCTGTCTTACGAACACGAAGGCGCGCTGCTTGGCGGCCGCGACCAGGCGCTTGCGGTGCGCAATAACGGCGGCATTGTCATCGCCCAGGTCAAGCGAGTCGTGAAGGCTGGGTCGCTCGGTACGCAGCAGGTGCATATTCCGTGCAACCTCGTTGACTACGTGGTCGTGGACCCCGAGCAGAAACAGACGACGCAGATCGAATACGACCCGGAGATCAGCGGCGAAATCAAGGTTCCGGACAGCGAATTTGCATTGGCCGACTGGAACGCAGAAAAGGTGATTGCCCGTCGCGCGGCGATGGAGATCGCGGACGGAGACGCGGTGAATCTTGGCTTCGGCATTTCGGCCAACGTTCCGCGCATTCTCCTTGAAGAAGGACTCAACGGCCGGGTGACGTGGGCCATCGAGCAGGGTGCGGTGGGCGGTATGCCGCTGCTCGGCTTCGCCTTCGGTTGCTCGGCAAACGCCGACGCGATCATGCCGTCGCCTTCGCAGTTCATCTACTTCCAGGGAGGCGGCTTCGACGTTTCGCTGCTGTCGTTCCTGCAGATCGACCGCAACGGCCACGTGAACGTGTCGAAGCTGCCCAGCAAGCCGTACCTGACTGCCGGATGTGGCGGCTTCATCGACATTACGACGCACGCGAAGAAGCTCGTCTTCTCGGGCTTTTTCACAGCCGGCGCGAAGCTGGAGGTCGGTCACGGACGGCTGACGATCCTTCAGGAGGGCAAATCGAAGAAGTTCGTCGGCGAGGTCGACCACGTCACGTTCAGCGGCCGCATGGCGCAGCAGCGTGGTCAGCAGGTGCTGTATGTGACTGAACGCTGTGTGCTGCAGCTCACGAAGGAAGGTCTTGAAGTGATCGAAGTAGCGCCGGGCATCGACCTGAACAAGGACGTGCTCGAGCAGGCGGACTTTCCTCTGATTGTTTCACCGGATCTGAAGACCATGAATGCGGCGATTTTCAGCGAATCGCCGTACGGCCTGCAACTCGGGGAGGCACGTCGTGGCTGATATCGATGCAATCCAGTTCGAGCGCAGCGGCGCAGTCGCTGTTGTCACGTTGAACCGCCCCGAGAAGCTCAATGCCTTGACCCCACCAATGCTGATGCGTCTGGAGGCGGTCGCCGCTGAGCTTGATACGTGGACCGATGTGCGCGCCGTGGTCCTGACGGGTTCGGGAACGAAGGCTTTCTGCGTGGGTGCGGACATCAATGAATGGTCCGCGCTGACGCCACTTGATATGTGGCGTCAGTGGGTACCGCGCGGACACAGGATCTTTGATCGTTGGGCTGCGCTTCGTGTACCGGTCATTGCCGCTATCAATGGACACGCGCTCGGAGGCGGGCTGGAGCTTGCCGCAGTGGCGGACATCCGGATCGCAGACCCTGCCGCGACCTTCGCGCTTCCGGAAGCCGGTATAGCGACATGTCCGGGCTGGTCTGGCACGCAACGGCTTGTCTCGGTCATTGGGGCGAGCAAGGTCAAGATGCTCGCGCTCACCGGCAGACGTATCGACTCCACGCGCGCTCACGAGATTGGTCTGATCGACGAGCTTGCATCAGCGGGCGGTGTATTGAACGCCGCGCTGGAGATGGCCGAACAGATCGCACGTCTCGCGCCCGTGTCGGTGCAACTGACCAAGCAACTGGTGAACGCGGCAAATGGCGAGGGTGCTGCGGCCACCCTTGAGGCAATGGCGGGTGCATTGGCGGCAACCACCGCGGATGCGCGTGAGGGAATGCTGAGCTTTCGCGAAAAGCGGCCGGCGAACTTTGAGGGTAACTGACATGACGACTGCAAACATGAATCCGGAACTGGCGCCCTTGCTTGTGGCGTCTCATAAGACTGACTTCGAGGTGTATCACGGCCGCCTCTACATCGACGGGCAGTGGCGCGAGGCTGGTGGCGGCGAACGTGTCGAGCGGCTCAGTCCGGCTCACGGCGAGCTGGTCAGCACCTATGCCGTGGCGACGCCCGAGGACGTCGACGCGGCGATCGACGCAGCCCATCGTGCATTTCACAACGGCCCCTGGCCAAAGATGAAGGGAGCGGAGCGTGCCCGCGTGCTGCTGGCGATCGCGGATGGCATCCAGGCCCAGATTGAGCGTCTTGCGCTAATCGAATCGCTGGAGAACGGCAAGCCGCTCACCCAGGCGCGCGCGGAGGTCGCCGGTTGCGTCGATCTGTGGCAGTACGCTGCGAGCCTTGCTCGCACCACCAGCGGTGACGCCTACAACACCTTGGGCGAGGACATGCTAGGACTGGTGTTGCGTCAGCCGATCGGGGTGGTCGGCATCATCACGCCATGGAATTTTCCGCTGTGGATCCTGTGCCAGAAACTGCCATTCGCGATGGCAGCGGGCTGCACATGCGTGATCAAGCCCAGCGAGCTGACGTCCGGCACGACCGTCATGTTGATGGAGATCCTTGAAAAGGCGGGCGTACCAGCCGGGGTCGCGAATGTCGTGACGGGCAAGGGCTCACGCGTCGGTCAGCCTCTCGCCGAGAGTCCGCGGGTCGACATGCTCTCGTTCACGGGTTCGACCCATGTGGGGTCGATGCTCGCCGGGGTGGCCTCGAAGAAACTCAAGAAAGTCGCCCTGGAACTGGGCGGCAAGAATCCTCAGATCGTTTTCCCGGACTGCGACTGGGATGCCATGGTCGACGCGGTCGTGTTCGGCGTGTACTTCAACGCCGGCGAATGCTGCAACAGCGGTAGCCGGGTTCTGGTGCATGAGTCCATCGTGGAGCGGTTTGCCGCTGCTGTTATCGAGCGCGCCCGCGAAATGCCTGTCGGCGATCCGCTTCATCCTGATGCGAAGGTCGGCGCGATCGTCAGCGAACAGCAAATGAACGACATCCTTGGTCATATCGAGACCGGTGTCTCGGCAGGTGCGAAGGTGCGTCTTGGCGGCGGGCGTTACGCAAGCGCTAACGGCCTTTATCTGCAGCCGACCGTCCTGACCGATGTCACCGCAGACATGAGTGTCGCAAGAGAGGAAATTTTCGGCCCTGTCTTGAGTGTCATCGCGTTCCGCGATCTGGATCATGCCATCGAAATCGCAAACGACACGGCGTACGGCTTGTCGGCCGCGGTGTGGAGCAGCGATATCGATACTTGCCTGAAGGTCGCACGCGGTGTCGACGCAGGGACGATCTGGGTGAACACCTTCCTCGACGGATATCCGGAACTCCCGTTTGGCGGATTCAAGGCGAGCGGCGTCGGCCGCGAACTCGGCAAGCAGGCGGTCGAGGACTATACGGAGACGAAGACGATTCAACTGCATATCGGAGAACGCAAGAACCTCTGGTTGCCGGCGAAGAAATAGCGGGCAGGAAATAAGCCTCGGGCGGAAGGGGCCGCCGGGAAAAAGACTGAAAACCCTCTCCATCAGAGAGAGCAACCCATCTGGAGTGAGACATGTTGAGGAAGACACTTTTTGCACTCGTGGCAGCCATCGCCGTCAGTGGCAGCAGCACGGTATCGGCGGCCGACACCAAATCCGTCGAAGTGATGCACTGGTGGACCTCGGGCGGCGAAGCCCGTGCGCTGGAGGTATTAAAGGACGGTTTGAAGCAGCGCGGATACGCCTGGAAGGACGCACCGATTGCAGGGGGCGGCGGCGAAGCAGCGCGCACGGTGCTGAAAGCTCGCGTTGCATCCGGCAATCCGCCTGACGCCATCCAGATGCTCGGCTTTACCATTCCTGAATACGCGTCGCAGGATTTTCTGACCAACCTCGATCCGATCGCGGCAAAGGAAGGATGGGACAAGCTCGTGCCCGGTCCGATTCAACGTTTCTCGAAGGTCGATGGTCATTGGGTAGCGGTGCCGGTCGACGTTCACCGGACCAACTGGATCTGGGCGAACAAGAAGATTTTCGATCAGTTGCACCTGACTCCGCCGCAGACGTTCGACCAACTGGTTGCCGATGCCGCCGTGATTCGCAAGGCTGGCTACACGCCGCTCGCCCACGGCGGGCAGCCGTGGCAGGAAGCGACGATTTTCGATAGCGCTGTCATGTCTGCCGGCGGCCCGAAATTTTATACCCAAGCCCTTGTCAATCTCGATCCTGCCGCGCTCGGCTCAAAGACGATGGAAAAGGCATTCGACCAGATGCGCGCGCTGCGCGGTATGGTCGATCCGAATTTCCCGGGGCGTGACTGGAACCTCGCAACGTCGATGGTCATCAACGACAAGGCCGCGATGCAGATCATGGGCGACTGGGCGAAGGGTGAGTTCGTGAACGCCGGCAAGAAGGCCAATGTCGACTACCTGTGCTTCCAGTATCCCGGCACCCAGGGCGACTTCATCTTCAATACTGACCAGTTTGCGACGTTCAAAAAGAGCGATGCCAGCGTGCCTGGTGAAAATGCGTTCGCGTCGACCGTGATGGACAAGGGCGTCCAGGCGAAATTCAATCAGATCAAGGGAGCGATTCCGGCGCGTCTCGATGTGCCTTCCGATGGGTTCGACGAGTGCGGCCAGAAATCGATGGCTGATCTTCGCTCCGCGTTGAAGAGCGGCACGATGGTGGGCAGCTTCGCGCACGGACACGCAATGCCCGATGGGCCGAAGAACGCGGTCTATGACGTCGTCACGCATTTCTTCAACGCCAACGAGTCATCTGCCGATGCGGTGAAACAGCTGGTCGACGCTGTCAACAACGCCAAGTAGGCCGTACACCGTCTTAAAACTCACGGGGGCGCACCAGCGTGCCCCTGCGAAGACCCGATGCTCCCGAAGTAGAGGTGGTTGCCATGCACACTACACACCGGACCGTCCATACCTCGGCACGAGGTACTACGGACGAATCCCAGCTTCACGACAAACGCCGGTCAAGCCTGAGAAACCGGTTCGAGCAGGTATTGCCAAAGCTCGTGTTGTCGCCCACGTTGATTACGACGCTGATCTTCGTCTACGGTTTTATCGTCTGGACGACGGTCCTGTCGTTCACGCGCTCACGCGCGTTTGCCAATCTGCACTGGGGCGGCCTGATGCAGTACGGACGCGTCTGGACACATCCGCGCTGGCACATTGCGGTCACCAATCTGGGAATCTATGCATCGCTGTATGTCGTCCTGTGCATGGGGATCGGGCTGGGCCTCGCCATTCTTCTCGACCAGCGCATCAGGGCGGAAGGCGGTCTGCGCGCGATCTTTCTTTATCCGATGGCGATCTCCTTCATCGTAACGGGCACAGCCTGGAAATGGATACTGAATCCCGGTCTCGGGCTGACGAAGCTTTTCCACGACTGGGGTTGGACCAGTTTCCGGTTCGACTGGATCATCGATGATCGAATGGCCATTTACACCGTGGTCATCGCCGCGGTGTGGCAGGCGTCCGGCTTCGTCATGGCGATGTTCCTCGCAGGCCTGCGGGGTATCGACCAGGACATGGTCAAAGCCGCGTCGATCGATGGGGCAAGAATGCCGGCTATCTATCGACGCATCATCATTCCGCAACTGCGCCCGGCTTTCGTTTCCGCGTTCGTCATCCTCGTTCACCTCGCGGTCAAGAGCTATGAACTGGTGGTGGCCTTGACAGGCGCAGGTCCCGGCTATTCGACGGAGTTGCCCTCGACGTTCATGTACTCATTCACCTTCACGCGAAACGAGTTGGGAATGGGAGCGGCGAGTGCGGTCATGATGCTGTGCACGGTCGCCGCGATCATGGTTCCGTATCTCTATTCAGAGCTTCGTCCGCGCAGCGGCAGCGGCTCGCATTAGTCCAGTCAGGAGATCGTCATGTTGAAAAAAGGCTGGGACTCGCCGCAAATGGTGATGGGCAAGCATAACTACGTATCGAGGATCGTGATCTATGGACTACTGGCGGTTTTCGCCGTGGTCTATCTGATCCCGCTCGCGGTAATGATGCTGACGTCGTTCAAACCTCTTTCGGAGGTGTACAGCGGGAACATTCTCGCGTTGCCTCGTGCATGGACACTGGAGCCGTGGCTTAAAGCCTGGGGGGAAGCCTGCGTTGGCCTCGATTGTTCTGGCGTGAAGGGGTTTTTCTGGAACTCGACAAGGATGGTCATTTCCGCCGTTGCGATTTCTACCTTCCTTGGCGCGCTCAACGGGTACGTGCTGACCAAATGGAGATTCAAGGGCGACAACATCCTGTTTGGACTCGTGCTGTTCGGATGCTTCATCCCGTTCCAAATCGTGCTCATTCCGATGGCTACCTTCCTCGGGAAGATCGGACTGGCACAGTCCATTACGGGTCTCGTCTTCGTGCACATCGTCTACGGTCTGTGCTTTACGACTTTGTACTTCCGTAACTTCTATGTCGCGTTTCCCGATGAACTGGTGAAGGCCGCAATGATCGATGGCGCGCGCTTTTTCAGGATCTTTCTGCGCATCCTGTTGCCGTGTTCCGGCGCCATCATCACTGTAACGGTGATCTGGCAGTTCACCAATATCTGGAACGACTTCCTCTTCGGTGCTTCATTTACGACGGGCAGCACGGCGCCTATTACGGTCGCACTGAACAACATCGTGAATACGTCGACGGGCGTGCGTGAGTACAACGTTCAGATGGCAGCCGCCGTGATTACCGCGCTGCCCACTCTTCTGGTCTATGTGATCGGCGGCCGCTATTTCGTGCGCGGCATGATGGCCGGTTCGGTAAAGGGGTAAGGAAATGGCTTCTCTGCATATTTCAAATGTCCGCAAGGCCTACGGCCCGACGGAAATCCTGAAGAACATCAACATCGATGTGACCGATGGCGATTTCCTTGTACTTGTCGGGCCGTCCGGTTGCGGAAAATCGACCCTGCTGTCGCTGATCGCGGGACTCGACACTATCTCCGGCGGGGAGATCCGGATCGACAACGACCGTGTGAACGACCTGCATCCCAGCGAGCGGGATATCGCGATGGTCTTTCAGAGCTACGCGCTGTATCCGAACATGACGGTCGGCCAGAACATCAGCTTCGGTCTCGAGATGCGCAAAGTGTCGAAAGTGGAGAGGGATAAGGCCGTCGCGGACGCTGCTAGACTGCTTCAGATCGAGCACCTGATCAAGCGCCGCCCGGGCCAACTCTCGGGCGGTCAACGGCAGCGTGTCGCCATGGGACGGGCGCTGGTGCGGGACCCGAAAATCTTCCTGTTCGACGAGCCGCTGTCCAATCTTGACGCAAAACTGCGCGTTGACATGCGCACCGAAATCAAGAAGCTGCATCAACGGCTCGGCGCGACCATCGTGTACGTGACTCACGATCAGATCGAAGCGATGACACTCGCGACCCGGATTGCGGTGATGAAGGGGGGCGTGATCCAGCAGTTCGGCACGCCAGCCGAGATCTACAGTACGCCGGCCAATACCTTTGTCGCGACGTTCATGGGCTCCCCGTCGATGAACCTCATTCCGGCAGTGCTCTCAGCCCGGAACGACACACTCGTTCTGACGATGGGCGAAGGCAGTGCAGCGGTTAGCCTTGATCTGCCGGACCAGTCCGCCGCAGTCGCGCGATACGCGGGCAAGAAGGTGATTGCCGGCCTTCGGCCAGAAGCGATCGGTGTGGAATCCTCGCGGGTCCCGGATGCGGTGCGCGAGGTAGCGGTGAAGGTGCTGGTCATGGAGCCCACGGGACCGGACACGCTGGCGGCGCTTGAAATGGGCGGGGTCGAAGTCGCGGCCCGACTGGGCGCCGACATTCCGCATAGCCCGGGCGAGCACTGCAACCTGCGGGTCGATCTGTCGAAGCTGGTCCTCTTCGATGCGCAAACGGAAGAAAGGATAGCGTGATGCATGCCGATGTCGTCATCGTTGGTTCGGGCGTCGGCGGCAGCGCGATTGCCCTGCGACTCGCCGGTACGGGTGCCAGTGTCGTTGTGATCGAGCGGGGCGACAATCTTCCCCGCGAACTGCAGAACTGGGACGCGGAAGCCGTATTCGGCCAACTCCGGTATCGCACGCGCGACACTTGGCTCAACGGCGCTGGCGAGCGCTATCGCCCTGGCCAGTACTACTTTGTCGGCGGGCATACGAAGTTCTTCGGCACCGCCATGTTCCGGCTGCGTGAAGCCGACTTCGAAGAACTCGCGCATGAGGAAGGCGTGTCGCCCGCGTGGCCCATCAAGTACCAGGACCTCGAAAAATACTACGACCAGGCCGAGGAACTGTTCGGTGTGAGAGGGTCCGCTGGTCAGGATCCGACCGAGCCGCCGAGATCCGTCAATTATCGTCATGGACCGATACCTGACGAACCTGTGATTGGCAGGCTCCGGGAGAAGCTTCGGCAGCAGGGCCTGCATCCGTTCTTTATGCCGGCTTCGGTCGATTTCGGCGACGGCGGCGCGTGCGTGCGCTGCGGCACATGTGACGCTTTTCCTTGCCGCATTGACGCGAAAGGAGACGCCGAGATGTGCCTGTTGCGTCCCGCGCTGAAACAAGGAGGCGTGTCCCTGCTGACGGGCGCGCGCGCGACACGACTTGTGACCGACCCGACAGGGCGAAGAATTTCGAGCCTCGAAGTTCAGACGCGGGACGGTCCGCTTACGGTCACTGGCGACACGTTTGTGCTGTCGGCAGGCGCGATCAATAGCGCTGTTCTGTTACTCGCCTCGGCTAACGACAAATTTCCGAACGGGCTTGCGAACACGTCTGGAGCGGTTGGGCGGTACTACATGAACCATAACTGCACCGCGATTCTGGCAATCGATCCGAAGACGGTCAACGACACCCGTTTTCCGAAGACGCTTTCGGTCAACGACTTCTACTTTGGCGGCGTGCATGACCGGTGGCCGCTGGGCAATCTGCAAATGCTGGGAAAAATCCGCGAACCCATGCTTCGTGGCGCGCTTCCGTATGTGCCGAGGAAGCTTCTGGAATACATAAGCCGTCACAGTGTCGATCTTTACGCGATGTCGGAAGACTTGCCGAGCGCCGATAGTCGCGTAGAGCTAACGTCGTCCGGTGACATCCAGCTTACGTGGAATCGTACCAACCTCAAACCGCATGAACGCTTCGTTCAGAAAGCGAAGCGTCTGCTCAAGGACGCGGGCTATCCGCTGGTAGTCAGCAGACGCTTTGGCGAGGACACGCCGTCCCATCAATGTGGGACGGTCCGGTTCGGCAATGACGCTGGGTCCGCGCCGCTCGATCCGTTCTGCAAGGCGTATGACCACCAGAACCTGTACGTCGTTGACGCGAGCTTTTTCCCCTCGTCTGCTGCGGTCAATCCGGCACTGACGGTAGCAGCCCAGGCTCTACGGGTCGGCGAACACCTTCGTTCGGAGCTGACGCGCAGCCGCACGGCTAGCGGAGACCACGCTTTTGACGGAGGCCGACATGCCTGATGACGCAATGCAACCTCTCGCAGCGCTCGTCACGGGCGGCCGCCGCGGAATCGGGCGCGCGATCGCTGTGGAGCTCGCGTCGCGCGGCTACGACGTGGCCATTACCGACGTCGTCGATGACGAAGATACCGCTCTGACGCTAAGGGCGATTGAGGACCAGGGACGGCGGTCTCTCTTTGTCCAGGCGAATTTGCAGGACGTAGCGTCACACACGCGAGTGCTCGAACGGGTGCTGGCATGGTGCGGCGATCTGGATTGCCTGGTGAACAACGCGGGAATCGGCTCGCCCGCGCGTGGTGATCTGCTGGATGTGACTTCTGAGGCGTTCGACACCGTGCTTGGAGTGAATCTGCGCGGAACCTTCTTCATGACTCAGGCGGTTGCTCGCCATATGTTGAGCGGAGAGCCAGATCGCCCGCGCGCGATTATCACGGTCTCGTCGGTATCAGCCACGATGGCGTCACCTGAGAGGGCCGAGTATTGCCTCTCGAAGTCCGCTTTGCCGATGATGACAAAACTGTTCGCACTACGGCTTGCTCATGCAGGCATCCCGGTTTTTGAGGTGCGGCCTGGGATTATCCGGACGCCGATGACCGAAGCGGTTGCGCAGAAGTATGAGGCGCGTTTCAAGGAGGGGCTCGTTCCCATGAACCGTTGGGGCGAGGCTGACGATGTCGCGAAGGCGGTCGGTCAGCTTGCGGGCGGTGCGTTGCGGTTTGCCACAGGCAGCGTGCTCCAGGTTGATGGTGGCCTCTCGATTTCTGCCTTTTGAAGGTGAGCAGCATGAAGACCGATAGCTACGACTACATCATTACGGGCGGAGGGTCGGCCGGTTGCGTACTGGCGAATCGCCTGAGCGCCGATCCTTCCATGACGGTTTTGCTGCTTGAGGCTGGCGGCGGCGACCGGAACCCGCTTTTCCACATGCCCGCTGGTTTCGCGAAGATGACCAAAGGCATCGGTTCATGGGGCTGGCATACCGTGCCTCAAAAGCATCTGAAGGACCGTGTCTTGCGCTTCACACAAGCGAAAGTCATCGGTGGCGGCTCGTCGATCAACGCGCAGATCTATACGCGCGGCGTGCCAGCGGACTACGACGAGTGGGAGAGCATGGGTGGCGCAACGGGCTGGAGTTACCGCGATGTACTGCCTTATTTCAAACGATCGGAGAACAATCAGCGCTTCGCGAATGAATATCATGCCTATGGTGGTCCGCTAGGCGTGTCAAATCCGATCAGTCCTCTGCCGGTCTGCGAAGCGTTCTTCCAGGCAGGTCAGGAGATGGGCATGCCCTTTAACGCCGACTTCAACGGCGCTCAACAGGAAGGTCTCGGCTACTATCAGCTGACGCAGTTCAACGCGCGGCGCGCATCGGCATCCGTCGGGTTCCTTGAGCCGATCCTCGGGCGGCCGAACCTCACTGTCAGGTTACAGTCACAGGCGCTGCGCGTGATCGTCGAAGGAGGGCGCGCAGTCGGCGTAGAACTGGTCAGTGGAACCGACCGCACGCCAGTTGTTGTGCGCGCGAGGCGCGAAGTGATCGTGTCTTCCGGGGCCATTGGATCCCCCAAGCTGCTGATGCAATCAGGCATCGGCCCGGCTGATCATTTGAGGTCATCGGGTGTACCCGTCGTGCATGACATGCCGGGCGTCGGCTCAAATCTGCAGGACCATCTCGACCTGTTTGTCATCGCTGAATGTACTGGCGATCATACGTACGACAAGTACAACAAACTCCAGCATGCAGCGTGGGCAGGCCTGCAGTACCTGCTTCTGAAGAAGGGCCCGGTTGCTTCGAGCCTGTTCGAGACGGGCGGCTTCTGGTATGCGGACGGAATCGCTGCGACACACGCCCGGTCGCCCGACATCCAGTTCCATCTCGGCCTGGGTTCAGGAATCGAAGCGGGCATGGCGAAACTTCGCCATGGCGGCGTCACCTTGAATACCGCATATCTTCGGCCCAGATCGCGCGGCAGCGTACGTCTGGCAAGCGCCGATCCTGCGACAGCGCCGCTGATCGACCCGAACTACTGGTCGGAGCCGGAAGACCGGCATGCAGCGCTCAAGGGCCTGCGCCTTGCGCGCGAGTTAATGAATCAGCCCGCGTTGAAGCGTTTTGTGCAGACGGAAGTCCTGCCCGGTCCGCGTGTCAACACGGACGACGAGCTGTTTGATTATGCGTGTGCCAATGCCAAGACCGATCACCATCCGGTCGGTACGTGCAGGATGGGGCGCCCTGAGGACGAACATAGCGTAGTCACACCTGACCTGCGAGTGATTGGCATTGACGGACTTCGCGTGGTCGATGCCTCCGTGATGCCGCTCATTCCGTCGTGTAACACCAATGCACCGACCATCATGGTCGCGGAGAAGGCAGCCGATCATATCCTCGGTCGCATCCCGGCGCCAAACGCTGTGCGTGCCAAACGAGGTGCGAACGAGATCCCGACATCGACCGCCTTCTGAGAGATAGCCATGAAAATCCTTCTGCCAACCCGTAATGGCGAATTGAATCCGTATACGTTGAAGACCTTGGAGGAGAACATCACGCTGGAGTCGAAATGTGAGTTCAATCGCGTGGCATACGCTGCAGCGCATGTCGTGGTTGATCCCGCGCTCGGCTATGAGCCGTGGTCGGACGCGCCGGCGATCGATTGGGACAGGACGCTCGCGTTTCGGACCTATCTGTACGGCCTCGGTTTCAAGGTTGCCGAAGCCATGGACACCGCGCAAAGAGGCATGGGTCTGGGCTGGAAGACGGCATCCGAACTCATTCGCCGAAGCATCGCGCACGCGAGAACGATCCCAGAAGCGGATCTAGCCTGCGGTGCTGGCACCGATCATCTGGACGACCGGCGGCGGCATAGCCTGTCGGATGTGATCCAGGCGTACAAGGAGCAATTCGAAGTCGTGGAAGCGTCCGGTGGCCGGGCCATCATGATGGCAAGTCGTGCATTGTGCGCCGCAGCCCGATCGCCTGATGACTACAAGAAGGTGTATGACGCTGTACTTGCCGAGAGTCGCAACAAGGTCGTGCTTCACTGGCTGGGCGAAGCATTCGACGCTTCGCTCGCAGGATACTGGGGCAGTGGTGACGTTCGCGCCGCAATGGCAACTGTACTCGACATCATCCGCCTGCATTCGGGCAAGATCGAAGGCATCAAGATTTCGTTGCTGAACGCCGAATACGAGTGCGAGCTTCGCGCCCAGTTGCCGGACGGCGTGCGGATGTATACCGGTGACGATTTCAACTACGGCGATCTGATCGCAGGTGACAGCACGGGCATATCGCACGCGTTACTGGGCATATTTGATCCGATTGCACCAGTCGCGGCGAAAGCGCTGGGCCAGTTGGCCAGAAACGATATCGCGGCCTACCACAACACGATGCGACCCACGGTGGCGCTGTCGCGTGAGCTCTTCAGTTCGCCGACACAGTACTACAAGGCGGGGGTTGTCTTCCTCGCGTGGCTGAACGGACATCAGGACCATTTCTCGATGGCCGGCGGCATGGAGTCGGCGCGGTCGGTGCTGCATTTCGCCGAAGTGTTCCGGAAAGCGGACGCCTGTGGCGTGTTGATCAGGCCCGAACTCGCCACGCAGCGAATGAAAGCCTTCTTGCAGGTGCGGGCAGGAATCGTCCAATGAACTGGATCGCAATGGCTGCGGACCGGATTGCGCGGTGAGAGGGTGAGATGCCGAGTAGAGCCTTGAGTTTGAAAGATGAGACATTCGATCAACAGGCGATGCGATCGATGTTGCCTGCTTTCAACGCGGAAGTCGCGCGCAAGCTTGGAGAGATCGTTGTGAATATCGCGTCCCGTCGCAGCCTTCCTGTCGCCGTGAGTGTGGTTCATCCGCGCAGTGCGCTCTTTTATTGCGCGCTGGAAGGAAGCTGTGCAGACAACGGCCAATGGATTCGCCGCAAGGAGAAGAGCCCCTACGAAGCCTTTTTGAAACCGTTTCTTAGTCTCTTGATCTTTCGACCTCTCAATCTCTCGAAGGCGCAGCGCATGCACTCACACGCTGCGCCCAAGCGCATCGTCACAAACGCGGCACCGCCGCAATGCCGATCCTGAAGTTGCCACGCGTATCGTCGGCGGCCTGACCGCGCGCTTCGTAACGTTGCTGCACGACGCCGTTCTTGCCGAAGCCGGGGATCATCGAACGCGGCGAGCCGCGGCGCAGCCACAGACGCAGCAGATGACGACGCCGTTGCGGCTCCGGAAAATCCGTGAAGCGCGTGCGCGAATGCAGCGCCGCGTAGTTCGAGAGCCACTGGATATCGCCGGGCCGGAAATCCATCGCGAGCGACATACCCGGCTCGTACGTGATTGCCTCGAACAGTTCGAGTACCTCCTTCTGTTCAGGCGTGAGCCGCGGCACTTCTGGATAGTCCTGCGCGGTCAGGATATACAGCGATCCCGCGTACATGCTGAACACGCCGTCGACGAAGCTCACGATCGGCGAAACATACGTATTGGCAGGCGAATTGTGGTCCTGGCGGCGCCAGTCCCAATGAAACGGCTCGAGCAGCAAAGGCGCGAGGTCGGGCCGGCGCTTGAGGATTTCGTTGTAGATCTCCGCGCCGGACACGATGCACGAGGCGCCGCCTTCGAGCGCGGGGCGCAGGCACATCAAGGCGACCACATCCGAGCTGTCCGAGTGAAACGGCAGCAGGTCGCGGATCTTGGCGGACAGCGCGTCCGGATCATCGAGCATCTTGTCGGAGGTCGCGTAGACATGATCGAGCAGATCGCCGAGTTCGTTCTGGCGGATCGGGTCGCCCATATGCAGACCGAGTATGTAGTAGATCGACGCCGACATCGCATCGGAATAGAGATGCGTACGCAGCCCGCGCACGAGCACGAAGCCGCGGCCTTCGTCGATGTCGCTGCACCATTCGTCGATGGCGGCGGCGCATGCGTTTAGCGGATAGTCGGACGCCTTGACGAAACGCAGGTCCGGGTCGTCTTCGACGAAGCGCCGGCCGAGCGCCTCCAGTTCCTCGATCTGGTCCTCGTTCAGATAGTAGATCCAGTCCTGCTTGTCGAGGAGCCTGTCGCCGCGCCAGGCGGCGGCGCCGGAGACAGGGGACAGCGCTACGGAAGTCGTCATGATGGTCTTGGGGGAGTGGTGACTAAAAACGTGATCGTCGATCACGAACGTATCATGGCCAAATTGATGCGTGCATTCTTGTCTGCAGGCGTACGGCCTCTTGCCGCTTCAGTTTTTATACGACGATGCGGCGCTCAGGCGCTCAGGCGCTCAGGCGCTTGAGCGCGGGCAGATAGCTGTCGGTGGCAAACGGGCCGAGCATCGAGAGAGCCGCGAGCAGCAACGTGAGCGAGCGGATTTGCATATGGACGACATCGCTCAGCCGTCAGACGGGCTGGTTCGTCGCCGCGAGCATGATCTCGCGGATGCAGACGTTTTGCGGCATTTCATAGGCGAAACGGATCGCCTCGGCCACTTCCTCCGGCTGCAGGATGACGCCGCCGATCGACTCCTTCCACATCTTGAAGCCGGCCTTGATCGCGTCGTTGGTGGTGATCGTCGTATTAGGCAATTCCAGCGAATCGAGGCGCTCGAGCCGGCGCGCGAGCAGCAGCAGCGGATAGCCGAGCTGCGAGAGCAGATGGGCGGTCGCCTCGCCGATCCCGGAACTCGCGCCTGTGATGATGACGAGACTCTTCGACATGTTCTTTCCTTTGAGCGGTGAGCTTTCAGCAATGGCAACGCCAACTGCGGCCTTGCGAGCTTAGGACGAAGCGCCGGCCGATGCTTGTCTGCGCGCGCGTGAACTCTTGCCGAAAACCCGGCTTTTTGACGGGTGAGACGCGAAGTTTTTTGACGGGGTATTAGTCAATTCGCCGCGCGCATTTGGTCAAGATTTGCCGAAATTGCCTGGATAGCGTTGAACGTATCGAATTTCGCTGACTGTAAGGCACGCGGCAGCGGTTCGTTTTGAACAACTCCGTTCCCCTCTATCCAGGATCACGCTAATGAAAAAGTATTTGACGGGCACTGTCATGCTGGTTGCGATGAGCGGCGCGCATGCGCAGAGTTCGGTCACGCTATACGGTCTCATCGATGCCGGCTTCACCTACATCAGCAATCAAGGAGGCGGCCGTCTTTATAAGTTCCAGGACGGCGCCAACTTCGGCAACCGCTTCGGCTTCAAGGGCAGCGAAGATCTCGGCGGCGGTCTGAGGGCCATCTTCACGCTGGAAAACGGCTTCTCGCTCGGCACCGGCCAGTTGGGCAACAACGGCGCGCTGTTCGGCCGGCAGGCCTTCGTCGGCATTGCGAGCCCTTACGGCACGGTGACGATGGGCAACCAGTACGACTTCATCGCCGACTACATCACCCCGTTCAACCTGAACGGCTATGCGAGCGTCTACGCGGGGCACATGGGCGACATCGACCGTATTTCCGGGGTGCAATTGCCGAACTCGGTGAAGTACCAAAGCCCGACCTACCGCGGCTTTAGCTTCGGCGGCATGTGGAGCTTCGGCAACGTGGCGGGCAACTTCAAGCAGAACAGCGCGTGGAGCGTAGGCGCGGGCTACAAGGACGGCGGCTTCAGTACGGCGGCGATCTACGAGCGCCTTTACGACGTCGACATCTATCCGTATGCGCAGTTCGGCGTGTTCAATTTCCTCGGCCAGACGGTCGCGACGCGCAACTCAGACGGCAGCGTGACCGATCTCTTCTACTCGTCGCCGTTTACCGTCGACAGGCAGTCGGAGTTCGGCGTCGGCGCGAGCTACACGCTCAACAGGCTCACGCTGTCGGCCAACTTCACGTCTACCCATCTGCAAAGCACCACCGGCAGCGCGACGATGAACGTCTACGAAGCCGGCGCGATGTATTTCGTGCGGCCCGATATCGCGCTGATCGGCGGCTATCAATACACGACCTGGGATCACACGCACTGGCATCAACCCACGCTGGGCGCGCAGTATTACCTGAGCAAGCGCACGAACTTCTACGTGAACGTGTCGTACCTGCACGCACAGCCGGGCGTCGACGCGAACCAGGGGGCGGGCTTCTATTCGCTGCCGTCGAATTCAAACACGCAATTGACTTCCCGCATCGCCCTGATTCATCAGTTCTGACGCCGTCCGGCCCGCGCGCGAAAGGCAGGAATGCGTGCGCGCGCCGACAAGACAGCGTGGTTTTGTCCTCTTAACCTGATGCCATGCCGTGACAGTTTCACGGCCTTAGCGGCAACGAGGCGCTTCGCGCAAGGAACGGATTTCTCCATGACTACACGCAGAAACTTCATCCAGATGCTGGGCGGTACGTTGGCGGGACTCGCCACGCAGGCCGCCGGCACCCTCGGCGGCCTCGGCGCACTGACGGCGAGCAGCGCCGCTCTCGCCGCGAACGCGCCACTCACCATCGCCTTTCCGACCGACGTGCCGTCATGGGACCCGCTCGTGCGCGTCGCGCCGAATCCCATCTCGATCTACCGCAGTGTCTACGACGCGGCGCTTGACATCGACGCGAAGGGCAAGCTTGGCCCGGGCGTCGTCACCGCGTGGCGCTGGAAGGACACGGCGGGCAAGGTGCTGGAGCTCGACTTTCGCCGCGACGTGCTGTTCCACAACGGCGACAAACTGACCTCCGACGACTTCAAGTTCACGCTGTTCGATCGCCTGCAGGCCGACAAGTCGCTGCAGCTCGGCGGCATCTGGTGGGCGCTCGAAGCCATCGAAACGCCGACGCCCACGCGCGCGGTGATGCACTTCAAGGTGCCGATGGTCACCGCGCCCGCGTTCCTCGGCTACATGGGCAGCTACATCCTGCCGCGCAAGTACTTCGAGCAGGTCGGCGCGACCGGCTTCATCGCGAAGCCGGTGGGCTCGGGGCCGTACCGGCTTGTCGCGTATGAGCGCGATTCGCGCGTGACGCTCGCCGCATTCGACAAGCACTGGCGCGGCGCGCCGAAGATCCGAGATGTCGTGTTCCAGGTGGTGAAGGACCCGACCGCGCGCGTTGCGGCCGTGCAGGCGGCGCAAGCGGATGTCTCCGGGATGCTGCCGTTGCGTGAGGCGGTGCGTCTGTCGCAAGGTGGCACGGACGATAGCAAGATTACGCCTACCATCGATTCGTATCTGATCCATATGATCAACGGCGGCCCGACGCAGGACCGCAATGTCCGCCTCGCGATGCATCACGCGATCGACAAAGAGGCGTTGGTGCACGCGTTCTTCAACAACGTGCCCGCGCCGATGTCGACCCCCGCCGCGCCCGGCACGCCTGCGTTCGATCCGGACTACAAGTTCGCTTTCGACCCCGCGCTGGCGAAAGCGCTGCTGGCGAAGAGCGGCTATTCGACGGACAAGCCCGTGCGCGTGAAATTTCTCGCGACCAACGGCGTGTATCCGAGCGATTACGACATGGCCCGCGCGATCCAGCAGATGTGGAAGAAGGTGGGCATCGAAGCGGAGTTGAGTCCGATCGAAACCGCGCAGTTCTTCTCCCAGGCCGTCGCGGGCACGCTGCCCGGCCCGACCTTGTGGATGTGGCAGAACGGCAGCGGCGACCCGGAACTGTCGGCGGGCTCGTATCTGAATCCGAAGACGGGCTTCTCGGTGTGGCGCAGCGCCGACGTGTCGCCGCATCTCGATCCGCTGCTCGTCGAACTGGATGAAGCGAAGCGCATCGCGGGCTACAAGGAATTCCACCGCTGGGCGGTCGGCGAAGGTTACGCGCTGCCGCTGATGCAGGGTATCGCCACGGCGTCGTATCGCAAGGGCGTGCGGTACACGCCGTTCCTGAGCGGCTGGATGCTGCCCGCTTACTGGAGCGCGTGAGCGCGCGCCGTGGATCCGTCAGAGAAATCAAGAGAATTGGCAATGGTCAACAAACCCTTCAATCCGAAGTTCGACGCCGCTTTCTTTGCCGCGCTGGAGCGCTCCGCCATGCATGTCAGCCAGGCGGAAACGCTGCCGCCTTCGTGCTATACGGACCCCGACTTCTTCGAGTTCGAGAAGGAAGCGCTCTTCAATCACGAATGGCTGTGCGTCGGACGCGAAGACTGGATCAGCAATCCGGGCGACTACTTCACGACCTCGATCGTCGGCGAGCCGCTCGTCATCACGCGTAATGCGAAGCGAGAGATCAAGGCGATGTCGTCGGTGTGCCAGCATCGCGCGATGGTCGTCGCCGAGGGTTTCGGTAATGCGCGCGCGCTGCTGTGCCCGTATCACCACTGGGCCTACTCGCTCGACGGCGAACTGATCGCCGCGCCCGCGATGGACGAAACCGAAGGCTTCGACAAAAAGGACTTCTGCCTGCCGACGATGCAGGTGGAGTGCTGGCAAGGCTTCATCTTCATCAACTTCGATCACGCCGCGCCGCCGCTCGCGCCGCGCCTCACCGCGCTCGACGCCGTGCTCGGCAACTTCGATCTGAAAAGCGCCGAAGGCCCGCGCCCCGAGCGGCCGTTTCACTTTAAGTGGAACTGGAAGGTGATGTTCGAAAACAATAACGACGGCTATCACGCGAACCGTCTGCATCACGGGCCGTTGCACGACTTCGTGCCGAGCGCGCTCGCGACGTTCCCGCCAGAACTGCCGCAGGACACGGCGGGCTATTACCGCTTCAACGGCACACTGCACGTCGACGCCGCGTTCAACCCGACGCAAAAGGCGTTGTTTCCGCGCTTTCCCAAGCTCACGGACGAAGAGCGCAAGCGCATGCTGTTCGCTAATCTCCCGCCGACGCTTTCGCTCGTCGTGACCGTCGATAGTGTGATCTACATGATCCTGCGCGCCGATTCCGCGGGCACGCACTATCTCGATCAGGGCGTGTTGTACGCGCCCGGCACGATGAAGGATCCGCTCTTTGCCAAGCGTGTCGAGATGAGCACGAGCGCAGTGTCGGACATCATTGCGCAAGATCTGCATGTCGACGAGATGGTGCAGGTGGGCCTGCAATCGCGCTATGCCGTGCGCGGGCGCTACTCATGGCAGGAGCGAGCGCAGCAGGAACTCAACGCGTGGCTCGTGCCGCGTTATCGGGCCACGTTCCAGCGCATGAGCGAGACTGCCGCCAGCGCGCAGGGCCGGCTCGCCGCGATCGACGTGGTCGTCGCGGACTGACGACGAGACGCCTATGAGCACGTCCATCGAAGTGAGCACGCCGCGTGAGCGTGGCTCGTTCGCGCAGCATCGAGCGGTGAAGTTCGCGCGGCGAGTCGCACGCCGCGTGGTCATATTGCTGGCGGTGTCCGTCGTGATTTTCGGCGCGCTGCGGCTGTTGCGCTCGGACCCGGCGGCGATGCTGCTGCCGCCGAACGCGAGCGTCGCGCAGATCGCCGAAGTCAGACACACGCTCGGGCTCGATCAGCCGCTTGCCGTACAGTACCTGCACTGGCTCGCGGGCATGCTGAGCGGCGACTTCGGCCGCTCGGTGCAGAACGGGCAGCCGGTCGGCGCGCTGATCGCGAGTGCATTGCCGACGACGCTGCAACTACTCTTTGGCGGTCTGCTGCTCGGCGTCCTCGCAGGCATCGTGAGCGCGGTGTATGCGTTCAGCCGGCGCGATACGCTTGCCGAGCGTCTCTGCGAAATGCTCAACGGCCTGGCGATGGGGGTGCCCGATTTCCTGTGGGGCATCCTGCTCGTCCTATTGTTCGGCATCGCGCTGCGATGGCTGCCGTTCCTCGGGCCGATCGACAATGCGTATGCCGTCGCGCGTCACACGGGCTTCCTGCTCGTCGATACGCTGCTCGACGGTCAGTGGGCCGCGTTCGGCAATGCGCTCCAGCATCTCGTGCTGCCGTGCATGGCGCTCGGCATGGGCATCGCGCCGTCGCTCATGCGCATCCTGCGCTCGAGCCTGCTCGATACCTACGCCGAGGAATACATCCACGCGGCGCGTTTGCGCGGCCTCACCGAAGCACAGATTCTGCGTCAGCACGCGTGGCGCAACGCGGCCCTACCGACGCTGAACATTCTCGCGATGCAAGTGAGTCTCTTGATCGGGGGCACGCTGCTCGTCGAAAAAGTATTCGGTATGCCGGGCATCGGCACGCTGATGATCAACGCGATCGGCGCGCGCGATTTGCCGGTGATCGAAGCGCTGGCGCTCATCTACGCGGTCGTCGTCCAGTGCTCGAACGCCGCCGTCGATGCGCTCGAAGTCCTGCTCAATCCGCGTCTGAGGGTCGCATGAATACACCTTCTGTTTCTCAGCCGGCCGTGCGGCCATCGTCGCTTTCGCGCGCCGCACTGTGGCGCATCGCCCGCGAGCCTCGGGTGCTGTTCGGCGCGACCGTGCTGGCGCTCCTCGTGCTCGCCGCGCTGTTCGCGCCCGCCGTTGCGCCGTTTCGTCCGGACGATCAGGATCTGCTCAGCACCTTGCTGCCGCCCGCTTGGGCGCCGGGGGGTTCGCGCGAGCACCTGTTCGGCACCGATCCGCTCGGCCGCGATGTGCTTAGCCTCGCGCTGTACGGCGCCCGCATCGCGGTGCTGGTGGGCTTTATCGCGCCGCTCGGCACCGCGCTGATCGGCTGCGCGCTCGCGCTTCTTGCGGGCTGGTGCGGCGGCAGAATCGACTGGGCCGTGCTGCGTGTAGTCGAAGTGTGGATGTCGTTCCCGGCGGTGGTGCTTGCGCTCGTGCTGGTGGTCGCGCTGTCGCCGAGCATTGCCAACGTGATCATCGCGCTGATCTTCGTCGACTGGACGCGCTTTTGCCGCGTGCTGCGCGCGGAGGTCGTCGTGATCCGGCGGCGCGACTACGTGGCGGCGGCGCGCATCGCGGGCGCCGGACCGCTCGCGACGATTCTGCGCGACCTGCTGCCCGCGTTGCTGCCGACGCTCATCACACTGATGAGTCTCGAGGTCGGCATCGCGATCGTCGCGGAGTGCAGTCTGTCGTTCGTCGGGCTGTCGGCGGACGCGAGCCAGCCGAGCTGGGGCAGCATGATTTCCGATGGCCTCGCCAACGTGTTCAGCTCACCGTGGGGCCTGATCTTGCCGATCGCCTGCATGGTGCTCTCGGTGCTCGCGACGACCTTCCTCGGCGAAGGCTTGCGGCGCGCGACCGACGCGCGTCTTCTCGAACGCTCGGAGCAACGCCCATGATCGGGCTCTTCAAGACTTCAGCGCGAGCGGCGGCCGTCGCGACCAGCGCGGGCTTCATGGACGATGCGCTGCTCACGCTCGTCGCGCTCAATGTCGAGTGCGACGGCGTCGCGTTGCTGCGCGATATCGCGCTGTCGGTGCGGCGTGCCCGCACGCTGGGGCTCGTCGGCGAATCCGGCGCGGGCAAGAGCATGCTCGGCCGCGTGCTCGCGCGCAGCCTGCCGCGCGGGTTCGAATTAAACGCGCAGACGCTGCGTTTCGCGGGCATCGATCTGCTCGGCGCGAGCGCGTCGCAACAGCGTGCGCTGCTCGGCAAGCGCATCGCCTACATTCCGCAGGAGCCGATGAGCGCGCTCGATCCGACGCTGGCCATCGGCAAGCAGTTCGCGCTGCATCTCGCAAGGCTCGGCGTCGCAGGGCGCGAGCGCCGTCAGCGCAGCATCGACGCGCTCGCGGAAGTGCTGCTGCCCGCCCCGGCGAGTTTGCTCGCGCGCTATCCGTTCGAGCTGTCGGGCGGCATGTGCCAGCGCGTGTGCATCGCGATGGCATTCGCGAGCAATCCGGACCTCGTCATCTCCGACGAAGCCACCACCGCGCTCGACTCGACCACGCAACGCCACGTCGTCGAATTGATGCGCGAGATGCAGGCGCGGCGCGGCACCAGCGTGATTTTCGTCACGCACGACATCGGCCTCGCGCTGCACGCGTGCGACGACATTGCCGTTCTGTATGCGGGCGATCTGGTCGAATCGGGTCCGGCGCGGGAGGTGGTTGCGTCTCCCCGCCATCCGTATACGCGAGCGCTGTTGCGCGCCAATCCGTTGCTCAAGGGCGAACGCGTGCGCGTGGAGCCGCTGAACGGCCACATGCCGGGTTTCGAGGAGCTGCCGGCGTTGCGCGGCTGCCGCTTCGCCGCGCGCTGTGCCGCTGTCACGCCCGCCTGTGAGAGCGCGCCGATCCCTTTGCGTGACGACACCCGCGCCGGCGAAGCGCACGCCGTGCGCTGTCTACGCGCCGGTGCATTGCCTGATGATCCCCCACGCGCGCCGCTCGCCGCGCGCACGGTGATGGCGAGCGCGCCGTTCCTCGAATTGCGCGGCGTCGGCAAGCGCTACGAGAAGTCGTCGGTGGCCGCATTGCGGCCGCTCGATCTGAGCGTCGCGCCGGGCGAATTCATTGGCGTGGTCGGCGAAAGCGGCAGCGGCAAGAGCACGCTCGGGCGCCTCGTGATGGGGCTCGACACGCCGAGCGAAGGACGGATTCTGCTCGACGGCATGCCGCTCGACGCGAGCCGCGCGATGTGGCGCAAGCGCATCGAGGCGATCCAGATGATCTTTCAGGACGCGCGCGCCGCGCTCAATCCGCGCCGGCGGCTCGCGAGCATCGTCACGCAGCCGATGGAGAGCCGTCCGCATCTATACGTGGACCGCGCGCGCCGCGCGCTCGATCTGCTCGACGAAGTCGGGCTCGCGCAGAGCTATGCCGCTCGGTTTCCGTCGCAACTATCGGGCGGGCAGCGACAGCGCGTGAACATCGCGCGCGCGTTGTGCGAAGTGCCGCGTCTCCTGGTTGCCGATGAAATCGTGTCGGGGCTCGACGTTTCCGTGCAGGCCCAGATCATGGAGCTGCTGCTCGCGCTGCGCGAGTCGCACAAGATCGCGCTGATGCTGATCTCGCACGACCTCGCCGTCGTCCGCTACCTGTGCTCGCGCGTGATCGTGATGCAGCGCGGCGTCGTGGTCGAGGCCGGGCCGACCGAATCCGTGCTCGCGAATCCGCAGCATCCATATACCCGCAGCCTGATCGACGCGGCGCCGCACGTCGCGCAGGCTGCTTCACTTTTCCGGCTCGAACGCCTAAACGTATAAGCGCATAACGACCATGTCCCTGAACCCGACCCGCATGCCCGTGATGTTCTTCGGCCACGGCAGCCCGATGAATGCGCTTGACGACAATCGCGCCACCCGCGCGTGGGCGTCGATGGGCACCGCTGCCGGTACGCCGCGCGCGATCCTGATGATTTCCGCGCACTGGCTCACCCACGGCACGGCCGTCACCGCGATGCCGCAACCGCGCACGATCCACGATTTCGGCGCGTTTCCGCCCGCGCTGTTCGCGCAGCGCTATCCCGCGCCCGGCGATCCCGAACTGGCGCAGCGCATCGTGAAGTTGCTCGCGCCGCTGCCGGTGGCGCTCGACGAGCACTGGGGTCTGGACCACGGCGCGTGGTCCGTGCTGCTCAAGGCGTTTCCCGCTGCGCAAATTCCGGTCGTGCAACTGAGCATGGACCGCAATCGCGATGCGCGTTACCACTACGAACTGGGCCGCGCGCTGCGGCCGCTGCGCGACGAGGGCGTGCTGATCGCGGCGAGCGGCAACATCGTGCACAACCTGTCGGCGATGGACTGGGGCACGCCCAACTCGGGCTACGGCTGGGCGCAGACGTTTCACGATCACATCGCGAGCGCGATTGCCGAAGATCGGCCGGCCGACGTGATCGACTACGAGCGCATGGGCGCGCCCGCGTTGCGCTCGGTGCCGACGCCCGATCACTACTGGCCGGTGCTGTACGCGCTCGGCGCACGTCACGCGGGGGACGCCGTGAGCTTCGCCAGCAACTTCCTCGAATACGGCTCGCTCGGCATGCTGAGCTTCACGCTCGGAGAGTCGGTCGACGCACGTATGCGGGGGGCCGCATGAACCTGCGCGAGGCACCGCATCTGCAGGTCGAGACGCGCCTGAAGCTGCGCGTCGTGGGCCGCGCGAAGGTCGCGCGCAACGTCGTCGCGTTCGAGTTCGAAGCGGCCGACTATCTGCCGCTGCCGGCCTTCGAGGCGGGCGCGCACCTCGAGATCGACTGCGACGGCCTCGCGCGGCAATACTCGCTGTGCAGCGATCCCGCCGACGCGATGCGCTATCGCGTCGCCGTCCAGCACGACGAGGAGGGCCGGGGCGGCTCGCGTTTCATGTGCGAACGGGTGCAGGTCGGCGACGCGCTCGACGCGCTCGGCCCTCGCAATCACTTCCCGATGACAATGTCGCCGCTGCCGCCTTTGCTGATTTCGGGGGGCATCGGCATCACGCCGATGCTGTCCATGGCGTGGTCGCTGCACGCTGCGGGCGCGCGCTTCGCGCTGCACGATTTCGCGGCCACGCCCGAGCGCCAGGCCTTCGTCGACGAGATCGCGCGGGCGCCGTGGAGCGCCAATGTCACGCGTCACCTCGGGCGTTGCGACGACTTCGCGACGCTGATCGGCCGCTTCGAAGCGGGACGGCATCTGTACGTCTGCGGACCGTTCGCGATGATCGATGCCGTGCTCGACACGGCGCGCGCGCTCGGCTGGTCCGACGATCATCTGCACTGCGAACGCTTCGCCGCTCCGTCCTCAACGGGGCGCGAAGCGCCTGCACGAGCCGGCCTTCCGTTCGACGTGGAACTCGCGTCGACCGGACGACGCGTGAGCGTTGCGGTAGGACAGAGCGTGTGCGCCGCGCTCGCGGACGCCGGCGTGCATGTGCCAATGTCTTGCGAGCAGGGCGTGTGCGGCTCGTGCATTACGCGCGTGCTCGACGGCGTGCCCGATCATCGTGACTGGATATTGAGCACAGAAGAGCAGGCCTCCGGCAAGGTGTTCACGCCGTGCTGCTCGCGCTCGAAGACTCCGCTTCTCGTACTCGACCTCTAACTTTCGACGAGCAATTCCATGGCATTGATTCCGACCGAAGGCGCAGCGCGTGTCCATATTGAACCCAGCGCGCTGCACACCTTGCGTGCGACGCGCGAGAACGTCCACTGGGGTTATTTCGACGCATCGCTCGCGCCCGCATTGACAGTGCGAAGCGGCGATCTCGTGTATGCCGAAGCGCTCACGCATCACGCGGGCGACGCGCCCGATCTGATGATGGACGACGCGATGCGCGCACTCTGGCGGGCTATTCCCGAACACGACCGCAATCCGGGCGTGCACATCATGACCGGCCCGATTCATGTCGAAGGCGCGCACCCGGGCGACATGCTCGAAGTGCGCTTTCTGCATATGACGCCGCGCTGCCGCTACGGCTCGAACCTCGCGGCGAATTGGGGCTATCTCTACAAGGAGATGGGCGAGAAAGAGCGCGTGACCATCTATGAACTCGACGAAGGCGCGAACCATGCGTCCGCCTTGTACGCCTACGATTTCAAGGGCAAGTATCTGACTCCCGGCACCATCACCGATTGCCCGGTTTGCGACCGTCAGCCGGCGCTCGACGGCGTGCGCATTCCCGCGCGCCCGCATCTGGGCACGGCCGGCGTCGCACCCGCCGTCGACGGCCGGATGAGCACGATTCCGCCCGGACGCCACGGCGGCAATATCGACAACTGGCGCATCGGCGCCGGCGCGACGATGTATTACCCGGTGCAGGTGGCGGGCGCGTTGTTCTCGATCGGCGATCCGCACGTCTCGCAGGGCGATGGCGAGATCAGCGGCACGGCCATCGAGTCGTCGCTGAACGTGACGATGCAGATCGTTGTGCGCAAGGACTTTTCGTTTCCGACGCCGCTGCTGGAAACCGCCGACAGCTGGATCGTGCACGGCTTCGATCCGCAGCTCGAGAGCGCGTTGCGCAACGCGTCGCTCGATACGATGCTGCTGCTCGAAGAACATGTTGGGCTGTCGCGCAACGACGCGTATTCGCTGATGAGCGTGGCGGGCGATGTCGGCATCACTCAGGTCGTCGATTCGACGCTCGGCGCGCACGTGCGGCTGCCGCGCGGTATCTTCCCGAAGCTTGGCAAGAAGTGAACCGACTGCGCGAGATCGAATCGTTCGTGAGCGTCGTCGATGCGGGCGGTTTCGCCGCGGCGGCGGACGCGAGCGGCGTGTCGCGCGCGCTGATGTCACGGACCATTCAGGGCCTCGAAGCCCGCCTCGGCGCGCGACTCCTGCATCGGACCACGCGCAAGGTCGCGTTGACCGCGGCGGGCGAGGCCTACTATCGCTCGTGCCGCGACATCCTTGAGCAGCTCGATACCGCCGAGCGGGCCGCGCAGGACGAGCGCAGCCGCGCGTCGGGCGAGCTGCGCATCAGCGCGCCGGTCAGTTTCGGCATCGCCCATCTCGCACCGTTGTGGGCCGGGCTGTTGCTGCGCGCGCCCGAGGTACGGCCTGTCATTGCGCTGTCCGACGCGCTGGTCGATATAGTCGCCGAAGGATTCGATCTGGCCATTCGCATCGCCCGGCCGGTGGCATCGTCGCTCGTGCATCGCCGGCTGGCGAGCACGCCGCTCGTGATGTGCGCGTCGCCTTCGTATCTGGAACGGCATGGCGTCCCCGGCACGCCGGCTGATCTGTCGGCGCATCAGTCGGTCGCATATGGCTACTTCAGCGAGCGGCACGAATGGCGCATGCGCGAGCGCGCGACGGGGCGCGAGCATACCGGCCGGCCGCGTCCGGTGATGAGCGCCAACAACGGCGAGACCTGCGTCGCCGCCGCCGAAGCGGGCGTCGGGCTGGTGCTGCAACCTGCGTTTCTCGTTATGGACAGCGTTGCGCGCGGGCGCCTCGTGCCGGTTCTCGACGAATTCACGCCGCCGCCCATCGGCATCTATGCCGTCTATCCCAGCCGGGTGCAATTGCCCGCGAAGACGCGTGTGACGGTGGATTACCTCGCCGAGCAATGGCGCGATGCGCCGTGGACCGCTGCGCCTGCGCGCGATTGATCACGACGGTGCAGCGTGCACAAACAAGAGTCAGACGGATCGTTCGCGGGGCAGGAATCGCGGCAAACGGGCCTGCTTATCATTCATCTGACATGGTGCGGCAATTGCATACGTTGACGAAGATCAATGAATGTCGGAGAGCAGCGTATGTCGCTAAAGTCCTGGCACTTTTCCACGCAGGCGATCTCGACCGAAGAGCGTCCTCAGGTCTGGCGTGACGCGATGAACGCGGCGTGTCTGCCACACGACGCCGCGCCGATCAATGAGGGCTTCGAGGGAGACGTGGTTGGCATCGTCTCGCCGACGGGCATCGAGTTCTCGCGCGTGCGGGCCACGCCGCTGACCATCTCTGGCAGCTTTCGCAATCAGCAGGCGGCGCTGTGGCTCGCGTTGCTGCTCGAAGGGCGCTCGATGTTTCTCGGTTCCAACGAGCGGGTGCCCGTCGCACGCGGAGACATGCTCTACGGACCGTGCGGCACGGATTCGACGCTGGAGTTGCGCGCGGATTTTCGCCTGCTTTACGTACGCGTGCCGACCACCTTACTGCACCCTGGGCTCGTCGATCCGCGCCGACTTACCTGCGGCGTGCTGCCGGGCGACTCGAGCCTGACGCGCGTGCTGGCGGCGATGCTGCGGGCCGTCGGCGACGAGCTGGAGGGCCTGGACGCCGAGGACATTCACCCAATCGAGGTGGCGCTGTCGGAGTTTCTGGTCGCGAGTCTCGCGAACCATCACGCGGTGCACACGCTCGGTGACCGCAAGCGCTCGGAGCATTTTCTGCGCATCTGTCAGTCGATAGATCAGCAGCTCGGCGATGTGGAACTGTCGCTGAACACGATCACGGAGCAGCAGCGCGTTTCCTCGCGCTACGTTCAGAAGCTCTTCGAGGATGCGGGCATGAGCTTTACGGGCTATGTGCGCGACCGGCGGCTCGAGCGTTGCCGGCAGGAGTTGATGAGCCCGGCGCATCGGGGCCTGTCGGTGTCGGAGATCTGCTTTCGCTGGGGTTTCAACGATGCCGCGCATTTCAGCCGCAGCTTTCGCGCGAAGTTCGATATGACGCCGCGTAGTTGCCGCAAGGAGAGCGGAGTGAGCGGTGACGTGTGAGGCGTGAAGCGTGAGCCCTCGGGCGTGAGACCGACGGCCTGACAAAAATGCAAACACCGCCTCTGCCGGTCAGGCAGAGGCGGTCTGCATCGTCAGACCAAGTGGCTGGATCAGCGTTTGATCCACGTCGGCGAGATCTGCACACCGAGACCTGCCCCATAGCCAAGATAGATGTTCAGTCCGGCGACGGCTTCGAGATAACGCGCGTTCTTGAGGCCACCTGCATCGACGCTCGAAAAGCCCATGGACTCGGCCACGGCGGCGACTTTCTGCTTTGCGTCCGGTATGTCGCTCGCGACGAACACCGAAGCCGGCTGCGACGGGAACGCCGCGCCGCCGTCGAGCACTTGCGCGAACAGCGTGTTGAACGCCTTGACGACCGACGCGCCGGTCAGCTTCGCGATTTCCTCGGCGGCCGACGTGGTGTGACCGATGGTGAGGCCCATGTAGTCGTCGGTCAGCGGGTTCGTCACATCGACCAGCACCTTGCCTTCGAGCGATCCCAGTTCGGCGAGCGCGGCGGCGGCATTGCCGTACGGCACGGCGAGCACGACGAGTTCGGCCTCTTTCGCGGCACCAGCCAGCGACGCGCTTTTGGCGCCATATTGCGCGGCCACTTTTTCTGCGCCTTCGGGCTTGCGGCCGGTGACTTCAACCTGGTGACCGGCAGCGCTCAACTGCTTGACCATCGCCGCGCCGACATTCCCATATCCGACTACCGTGATTTGCATTTCGCTTCTCCTTGTTGAGTTTCGTTGGAGAAGAATTTACGTGAGGTGTCCAATACGATAAATGCCGAGGATGTTGACAATGTGTTGACCGGTGAGTCGTTTGGCCGGATGGCGGCGGCGCGTGTCTGAGCGCGGCCATGTGTGGGTGTGGATCACGCTGGTTGAAGCAAGCGGCTGCGCCGTGCACAGCCTCCGTGAATCAGTGCACCGAAACAACTGCGAAACGGTCCACGATGAAGCGCGCCTGGCTCTGCGCCGCACGACTTGTGCCGTCAGGAAATAGTCGTCGATAGTCGCAAAGCCTTTCCGGATAAGCATTTGCGGTCTGTGCCAGCAAATCTGGCACAAAGCCTGCATTCCATCGCTCAACTTGTATTCAAGATTGAACTCATGGAACGCATTGCTCCGTTCAAGGTTCGCGCGCTGCTAGACGCCTATCGTCAAGGCGAAACATCGCCATGCGACACGGTCGCCACAGTGCTGCAACGTCTTGCCACCACCCATCGTCCCGAAGCGTGGATCCTTCGCGTGTCCGAAGCCTCGCTCGTCGCGCGCGCCACCGAACTCGAACGTCTGCTCGCCGACGAGGGCCCGGCGCTCTTCGCCCGCATGCCGCTCTTCGGCGTGCCGTTCGCGGTGAAGGACAACGTTGACGTCGCCGGCCTGCCGACAACCGCCGCATGCGATGCCTTCGCCTACACGCCGGACGAAACGGCGTTCGCGGTGGCGCGTCTGCTGGACGCGGGCGCGATTCTCGTCGGCAAGACCAATCTCGATCAGTTCGCGACGGGTCTCGTCGGCACGCGTTCGCCGTACGGCGCGGTGCGTCAGATCACGCGCGATGAATACGTGTCGGGCGGATCGAGCTCCGGTTCGGCGATTGCGGTCGCGACGGGCATCGTCGCGTTCTCGCTCGGCACCGATACCGCGGGTTCGGGACGCGTGCCTGCGGGCTTCAACGGGCTGGTGGGGCTCAAGCCGTCGCTCGGGCTCGTCAGCAAGCGCGGCGTCGTGCCGGCGTGCCGCACGCTCGATACGCTGTCGGTGTTCGCGCACGACGTCGCCGATGCTTGGCAAGTGCTCGACCGGCTCGCGTTCTACGACCCGCACGACGGTTACTCCAGGCCGCTGCCCTCGCGCGGTTTGCAACACGCGCCATTGCGCATCGCTATTCCCGACACGCTCACGTTCTTCGACGACCACCACGCATCGGCCGCCTTCGCCGCGACCATGGATGGCATCGCCAGGCATCTCGCGTTGACGCCGTCGACATTCGCCTTCGCGCCGTTGCAGCAGATCGCCGCGCTTCTTTACGACGGCCCGTGGGTGGCCGAGCGCCGCGCCGCGCTCGGGACGTTTTTTATGACGCATCACCACGATATCGACACAACCGTCGCGAAGGTGATCGGCCAGGCGGAGCGTTTCGATGCGGCCGCCGCATTCGACGGGCAATACACGCTTGCGAGGCTGGGGCGCCAAGCCACAGCGCTTTTCGAGCACGCCGACGTGCTGATCGTGCCGACCACGCCGACGCACCCGACCATCGCCGAGGTGCAGGCCAACCCGGTGGAGGTGAACAGCCGTCTGGGCGTCTATACGAACTTCGTCAATCTGCTCGATCTGTGTGCGCTCGCCGTGCCCGGCGTGCCGCGCGCCGACGGTCTGCCTGCGGGCGTGACGCTGATCGGACCATCGGGCGCGGACCAGCAGCTCGCGTTGCTCGGCGCGCGTATTCAGGCGCTGTTCAGCGAAGCCGTCGAGCAACGCGATGCCGACGCGATCGCGAGCCAGCCGCTGCCGATCCAGGAACCGGTCGTCATGCTCGCCGTGGTCGGTGCGCATCTGCGGGGCGAGCCGTTGAACTGGCAACTGCTGCAAGCCGGCGCGCGCTTCGTCGAAGCCACCACGACCGCGCCTCGCTACCGCCTCTATGCACTCGCCGGCACGTTGCCGCCGAAACCCGGTCTCGTGCGCCGGACGGGCGACGTGGCAGGAGGCGAAGCCATCGCTATCGAACTGTGGGAGGTGCCGCTGCGCACCTTCGGCGCGTTCGTCGCCGCCGTGCCCGCGCCGCTCGCCATCGGCACGCTCGAGACCATCGACGGACGCAGCGTGAAGGGCTTCGTCTGTGAGCCCTCGGCGATCGAGCACGACGCGGGCGCCCTCGACATTACCGCTTACCGCGGCTGGCGCGCGTATCTCGCGCACCGCGCGCCGCAGCCGAACGCCTGATGCCCGTCATCGGAAATCCAGCATTCAGAACGCAGTGCACGACCAACTCAAGGAAACCACACCATGACTCAACGTCGCGACTTCATCAAGCAGGCGGGCGCGTTCGCGCTCGGCAGCCTGCTGCCGCTCGAAAGCGTGTTCGCTGCCGAAAAGCTCACCGTCGGCGTGATCTACGTCGGCTCGAAGGGCGACTATGGCTACAACCAGGCGCAGGCCCAGGCCGCCGCGGTCATCAAAAAGATGCCGAACGTGAAGGTGGTCGAAGAAGAGAATGTGCCGGAAACGGTGGCCGCGCAGAAGTCGATGGAAGCCATGATCGAGCAGGACGGCGCGACGCTCGTTTTCGCCACCTCGTTCGGCTACTTCGATCCTCACGTGCTGAAGATGGCGGCCAGGTATCCGAAGGTGCGTTTCGCGCATTGCGGCGGCCTCTGGAAGCAGGGCAACCCGCCGAACATCGCGAGCTACTTCGGCTACATCGACGAATGCCAGTACCTGAACGGCGTCGTCGCGGGCCACATGAGCAAGAGCAAAAAGCTCGGTTTCGTCGCGGCCAAACCGATTCCGCAAGTGCTGCGCAACATCAACGCGTTCACGCTCGGCGCGCAGTCGGTCGATCCGGCCATCACGACACACGTCATTTTCACGGGCGACTGGTCGATGCCGGTCAAGGAAGCCGAAGCGACCAACAGTCTCGTCGATCAGGGTTGCGACGTGCTGACCTGCCACGTCGACGGTCCGAAGGTCGTGATCGAAACGGCGGAGAAGCGCGGCGCGATGAGCTGTGGTTACCACGCGAGCCAGGCGGCGCTCGCGCCGAAGGGCTATCTGACGGGCGCCGAGTGGGACTGGGCGACGCCGTACAAAACGCTCGTCACTCACGCGCAGACCGGCACGCCGCAGCCGAACATTCTGCGCGGCGGCCTCAAGGAAGGTTTCGTGAAGATGTCGCCCTATGGCGCCGTGGTGACGGCCGCCGCGAAGACCAAAGCCGACGCCGTCAAGGCGCAGATGATGGCCGGCCAGTTCGTCATCTTCAAGGGCCCGCTGAGGGACAACAAGGGCGGCACCGCGATCGCGTCCGGCACGGCCTACGCTCAGACCGACATCACGCTCGAAAGCATGAATTATCTCGTCACGGGTGTGGTGGGCCAGATCTGATCCAGCGTGCTGACAGCGCAATTCGCGCAATTGAAGGAGAGACCATGCGTGCTCATGCTTCCACGGTGACGTCGTCCGGCATTGCCCGCGCGCTGCTCGGCGTGCTGCCCGCACTGCCGACGCTCGCGGCGGTCGCCGGCACGCTGCTGCTGTTCGCGATCTTTCTGCTCGTGCAGGGCCAGCCCGCGGGCGACGCGATCGTGCTGATCGCGCAAGGCGCATTCGGCTCGGCGTTCGCGTGGCAGAGCACGCTGCTGCGCGCCGCGCCGTTGATGCTCACCGCGCTGTGCGTGGCGCTGCCTGCGCAGGTCGGCCTGATCGTGATCGGCGGCGAGGGCGCGCTCGCGCTCGGCGGACTCGCTGCGGCCGTCACGCCGCAACTGCTGCCGCACGGCACGCCGTGGTTCGTCGCGACGCCCGCGATGGCGCTGGCGGGCATGATCGTCGGCGGTGCGTGGATCGGCACGGTCGGCGCGTTGCGGCAGTGGCGCGGCGTGAACGAGACCATCAGCTCGCTGCTGATGTCGTATATCGCGATTGCGTTGTTCAAGCATCTGGTCGAGGGGCCGTTGCGCGATCCGGCGAGCCTGAACAAGCCGTCGACGCTGCCGCTGCCCGATGCGTTCACGGTCGGCTCGCTGCCGGGACTCGATGTGCATTGGGGACTCTTCTGGGGCGCGCTCGCGTGCGTCGGCGCGTGGATCTTCGTGCGTCACAGCACCAAGGGTTTCGCGATGCGCGTGACGGGCGGCAACGCGCGCGCCGCGCGCCTCGTCGGCCTGCCAGTCAACTCGCTCGCGTTGACCGCATGCGTGCTCGGCGGCACCGCCGCGGGACTCGCCGGCGTGTTCGAAGTCTCGGCGGTGCAGGGCAGCGCGAACGCGTCGCTGCTCGCGGGTTACGGCTACGCGGGCATCCTCGTCGCATTCGCTGCACGGCAGAATCCGCTCGCGATCATCGCGTGCGCGCTGATGATCGGCGGCATCGAGGCGAGCGGCAGTCTGCTGCAACGCCGCCTCGATCTGCCCGACGCAACGACGCTCGTCTTGCAAGGGCTGCTGTTCGCAAACCTGCTCGCGTGGGAAGCGCTCGGCGGCCGGCTCGCCGCGTGGCGCGTGAAGTTGCAGGCGGTCGCGCAATCCGGACTGCCGCATCCGCTGGAGCAAACTCATGCCTGATCTGCACTCGCCCGTTGCCGTGCTGCTGCTCTCGCTCTTTGCGGGCGCGATTCGCGTCAGCACGCCGTATCTTTTCGTGAGCCTCGGTGAATGCCTGACCGAGAAGGGCGGTCGCGTGAATCTCGGGCTCGAAGGCATTCTCGTGTCGGGCGCGATGAGCGGTTACGCAGGCTCGTACCTGACCGGTTCGCCTTGGCTGGGCGTGCTTATTGCCGGGTGCGCGGGCCTGCTGCTCGGTTGCCTGCACGGACTCGTCTGCTCGCTGCCGCGCGTGTCCGACATCGCGTTCGGTATCGCGTTGATGCTGTTCGGCACGGGCCTCGCGTTCTATCTCGGCAAGCCGTTCATCGAGCCGCAGGCGGCGATGCTGCGCTCGTTCGACTTCGGCGCGTGGAGCGCATCGCCGCAATTGCATAACGCGCTGCATGTGAATCCACTCTTCCTGATCGGCGTCGTGCTTGCGTTCGTTCTGCAATGGGGTTTGCGCTCCACACGCTGGGGCATGACGCTGCGGCTCGTCGGCGAAAACGCGGAGAGCGCACGGGCGATGGGCTATCCGATCACGCGCGTACGCATCGCAGCGACGGCGGTCGGCGGATTTTTCGCGGGCGTCGGCGGCGCGTATCTGTCGCTCGTTTATCCGGGCAGCTGGAATGAAGGCCTGTCGAGCGGTCAGGGGTTGATGGCCGTCGCGCTCGTGATCTTCGCGCGCTGGCAGCCGCTGCGCTGTCTGTGGGCGGCGCTGCTGTTCGGCGCGGCCGGCGCACTCGGCCCCGCGCTGCAGGCGGTCGGCGTGACGAGCGGCTACTACCTGTTCAACGCCGCGCCGTACGTGCTCACGCTCGCAATCATGATCGTCAATTGCCGGCCGGATCGCACGCTCGCGGGTGCGCCCGGCGAACTGAGTCTCACGCGCTGAAAACCGCCGAAGCGATCCACCTACTTTTCGTCTCACCGGGAGTCCGACATGGCCCGTTTCATCGAAGCCCGACCGTATCCGTGGCCCTACGACGGCGCGTTGCGCGCCGACAATACGGCGCTCATCATCATCGACATGCAGACGGACTTCTGCGGCATCGGCGGCTATGTCGACAAGATGGGCTACGACCTGTCGCTGACGCGCGCGCCGATCGAACCGATCAGCCGCGTGCTGGCAACGATGCGCGAGCAGGGTTTCACCATCATCCATACTCGCGAAGGACACCGGCCCGATCTGTCGGATCTTCCTGCCAACAAGCGCTGGCGCAGCCGCCGCGCGGGCACGGACGGCATCGGCATCGGCGACGACGGTCCGTGCGGCAAGATCCTCGTGCGCGGCGAACCGGGCTGGGACATCATCGACGAGCTCGCGCCGCTGCCGGGCGAGATCGTCATCGACAAGCCGGGCAAGGGCTCGTTCTGCGCCACCGATCTCGAACTCATTCTGCGCACGCGCGGCATCGTCAATCTGGTGCTGACCGGCATCACGACCGACGTGTGCGTGCATACGACGATGCGCGAAGCGAACGACCGCGGCTTCGAATGCACGGTTCTCGCCGACTGCTGCGGCGCGACCGACAAGGGCAATCACGACGCGGCGCTGAACATGGTGCTGATGCAGGGCGGCGTGTTCGGCACGGTGTCGGATTCCAGCGCGCTGATCGCGGCGCTCGGACGCTGATCATGTCGACGCTCGCCAGCATGAAACCGCTGCCGTCGCACACCGGTGCGCTCGGCATCGAGGTGCTCGGCGCGAGCAAGCGCTTCGGTGCTTTCCGCGCGCTCGACGACGTGACCCTCAAGGTGCGCGCAGGTACGCTGCACGCGCTGCTCGGCGAGAACGGCGCGGGCAAGAGCACGCTCGTGAAAGGTCTCGTCGGTTATGGCGTGCTCGACAGCGGCCAGATCGCCGCGGACGGCCGCGAAGTGCGCATTGCTTCGCCCCGCGATGCGCAGGCGCTCGGCATCGGCATGGTGTACCAGCATTTCACGCTGGCGGCGGGTTTGTCGGTGGAAGAGAACCTGCTTCTCGCACGTGGCCGGATGCCGTGGAAAATCGACTGGCAAGCCGAACGCAAGGCGCTCGGCGCGTTCATGCGCGGCATGCCGTTCCGGCTCGCACTCGACACGCCGGTGTCGAGTCTCGCGGCCGGCGAAAAGCAGAAGCTCGAAATATTGAAGCAACTGTATCTGCGTCAGCGCTTCCTGATTCTCGACGAACCGACCTCGGTGCTGACGCCGCAGGAAGCGGACGAAGTGCTCGGCCTCATGCGCGATCTCGCGACGCGCAGCGAACTCACCGTGCTGATGATCACGCACAAATTCCGCGAAGTGATGGCCTACGCGGACGACGTCACGGTCCTGCGCAAGGGCCGCTTAGTCGGCAGTTGCGCGGTGCGCGACACCGACCGCGACCGCCTCGCATCGTGGATGATGGGCAGCGACGCCGGTTTCGACGCGCGCGCGACGGCCGGCATCGACGACGTGCGGCCTGCGCGCCGGCCGCTTGTCGTCGGTGCGCCGGTGGCGCTCGAACTGTCGGCGCTGACGGTGGTGGACGATCGTGGACACGTGGCGGTGCGTGATGCGTCGCTCGCGGTGCGCGCGGGCGAGATTTTCGGCCTGGCAGGCGTGTCGGGCAATGGCCAGAAGGAGCTGATCGAGGCGCTGGTCGGCCAGCGGAGCCTGCGATCGGGCGACATGCGCGTGAAGGGAGAAGCGTACCGCGCGACGCGCGAAGCGATGACGCGCCTGAAAGTCTTCGCGTTGCCCGAGGAGCCGCTGCGTAATGCGTGTGTCGCGAATCTGAGCGTCGCGGAAAATCTCGCGTTGCGCGACTTCGATCGCGCGCCGTTGCGCGCGGGCGGCTGGCGGCTCAACCGTCGCGCGTTACGCGAACGCGCCGAACAGCGCGTTGCCGAGTTCAACGTGAGGCCGCCGGTGCCGGAGCGCGCGATCGGCACGCTGTCGGGCGGTAACGTGCAGCGCGCGGTACTGGCTCGCGAACTCGGCCAGCCGGTCGATGTGCTGATCGTCGCCAATCCGGTGTTCGGCCTCGACTTCGCGTCGGTGGCCGATATACACGCGCGCATTCTCGCGGCCCGCGACGCGGGCGCGGCGGTGCTGCTCGTGAGCGAAGACCTCGATGAATTGCTGGAACTGGCCGACCGCATCGCAGTAATCGCGGAAGGGCGGCTCGTTTTCGAAACCGCCGTGGAAAACGCGGATCGCGTGGTGCTCGGGCGCCACATGGCGGGCCACAGCGACGATCGGCAACCCGAAGCGGCGGACACCGCCGCCGCCTTTCATGGAGCATGACAGATGAGTTCGAGTGGACTGGGCGGATTGAACCGCTCGCCCGCGGGCGTCGTAATCGGCCTCGTGCAATTGCAGAATCCCAATGTAGAAACGCCCGCGCAGCTCGCGGCGCAGACGCAGCGCGTGGTCGAACTGGTCGGCAAGGCGCGGCGCAACAACGCGGCGATGGATCTCGTCGTGTTTCCGGAATACGCGTTGCATGGCCTTTCCATGCGCACCGACGACGCGATCATGTGCAGCCTCGACGGCCCCGAAGTGGCCGCGTTCAAGGCGGCGTGCGTCGAGCACCGCATCTGGGGCTGCTTTTCGATCATGGAGCGCAATCCAGGCGGCAATCCATACAACAGCGGACTGATCATCGACGACAAAGGCGTGATCCAGCTCTACTACCGCAAGCTGCATCCGTGGGTGCCGGTCGAGCCGTGGGAGCCGGGCAATCTCGGTGTGCCGGTCTGCACCGGGCCGCGCGGCGTGCAGCTCGGCCTCATCATCTGCCACGACGGCATGTTTCCGGAGATGGCGCGCGAAGCCGCCTACAAGGGCGCAGAAGTGATTCTGCGCACGGCGGGATACACCGCGCCGATCCGCCCCGCGTGGCGCATCACCAATCAGTCGAACGCGTTCCAGAATCTCGCGCAGACGGCGAGCGTCTGTCTGTGCGGCAGCGACGGCACGTTCGATTCGATGGGCGAGGGCATGTTCTGCGATTTCGACGGAACGGTGATCGTGGAGGGCAGTCATCGCCCGGACGAGGTCATCGTCTGCGAGATGCGGCCCGATCTCGTGCGCGAGGCGCGTATCCATTGGGGCGTCGAAAACAACATCTATCAGTTCGGACACCGCGGCTACGTTGCGGTGAAGGGCGGCGCGCAGGATTGCCCCTATACGTTCATGCATGACATGGTGCGCGGCGAATATCGTTTGCCTTGGGAGGCCGAGGTGCGCGTGACCGATGGCACTCCTTGCGGCTTCGCACCGCCGGAACGCACTTACAAGGGGTGACTGCCATGCCGACCGTCAACCAGGCGTTACCGTCGCCGTTCGCGTTCGAGCCGTCGAAGACGGCGCTGGTCGTGATCGACATGCAACGCGATTTCATCGAGGCGGGCGGATTCGGCGCGGCGCTCGGCAACGACGTGTCGCTGCTCGCGGACATCGTGCCGGATGTCGCGCGGCTGATCGCGCATGCGCGCACGCACGGCTGGCACGTCGTGCACACGCGTGAATCGCACGTGCCTGATCTGTCCGATTGTCCGCCGGCGAAACGTCTGCGTGGGCAGCCGCGCGCGCGCATCGGCGACAAAGGGCCGATGGGACGCATACTCGTGCGAGGCGAACCGGGTAATGCAATCATCGACGCGCTCGCGCCGATTGAAGGTGAACTCGTGATCGACAAGCCGGGCAAGGGTGCGTTCTACGCGACGCGGCTCGGCGAAGAGCTTGCGATGCGCGGCGTCACGCATCTCGTGTTTGCGGGCGTGACGACTGAAGTGTGCGTGCAGACCTCGATGCGCGAAGCGAATGATCGCGGTTACGACTGTCTCGTGATCGAAGGCGCGACCGCGAGCTACATTCCCGCGTTCAAGGAAGCAACGCTGGCGATGATCCGTTCGCAAGGCGGCATAGTCGGCTGGACTGCGACGCTCGAACAATTGCTGGAGGCCGACGCTTGACCACATCGACTGTCATCAACGACCCGGCGATCGTCGCCGAAGTGACCGCCGTGTTCGAAGCCTATGAACGCGCGCTGGTCGATAACGACATCGACACGATGAACGTGTTGTTCTGGGACGCACCGGAAACGGTACGCTATGGAATTGCCGAAATCCAGCACGGCGGCGAGGAGATTCGCGCGTGGCGGGAATCGTGCGTGCCGGTGCCGGCTTCGCGCAGACGGCATCGCACGGTCGTGACGACGTTCGGCCGCGACTATGCGACGGTCAGCACCACGTTCACCAGCGACGCCACGCCGCTCGTCGGCCGTCAGATGCAGTCGTGGGCGCGGCTTGGCGCGCACGATGCGCCGTTCGGCGGCTGGATCGTCGTTGCTGCGCACGTGAGCCTGATCGAAGCGCCCGATGTGCCCGACGTGCAAGCCGCCCACGGGAAACGCGGATAATGCCGGGACGATTTGCAGGAGACTGGTCATCGAACCCAAACGGCTGACCGAAGCTAAAGACCCGATCGACGAACCCGACGACGTGGCGCCTGATGCGTCGAAAGTCGTCTATGGCGCGAACCCGCTTGCCGAGCAGGTGTATCTGCAACTCAAGCAGGACATTTTCGACTTCCGGCTGTTTCCGGGCGATCGCTTCTCGGAGACTGACATCGCGCAGCATTACGGCGTGTCGCGCACACCGATGCGCGACGCGCTGTTCCGTCTGCTACGCGAAGGCTATCTGGAAGTCGGCTTCCGGCGCGGCTGGAAAGTGTGCAACATCGACTTCGAGCGGCTCGATCAGCTGTACGACCTGCGCATCGTGCTCGAATTGGCTGCTATAGAGCGTGTGACGAGCGGCTCGAACAATCGCGCGATCGACGCGCTCAAGGCCATCTGGTGCGTGCCGCGCGACGCACGCGAGACCGATCCGGCGCGCATGTTCCGGCTCGACGAAGGCTTTCATCGCGGGCTGGTGGAAGCGACGGGCAACGCCGAAATGCTACGCGTGCATAACGAAGTGACCGAGCGCATTCGCATCGTGCGACGACTCGATTTCCTGAAGCCGCATCGCACCGACGCAACCTACGACGAGCACGCCACGATGCTCACGCTGATCGAACGCGGAAAGCTCGCCGAAGCGGGCATTATGCTGCGCGCGCATGTGACGCAGAGCAAGCTCGAAGTCCGCAAGATCACTGTTTCGATGCTCGCGCAGGCGCGGGACAGCAAGTTGCCGTTTGTGAGTTGAGGTAGGAGGGGTCGTGACTGATCTTCACGTCGCGCGCGGCCAATTTGAATGGAATGAACGCCCCCCACACAGTCGGTCCGTGTGGGCGATCCACTGCTATGCGGCACTTCTGTCAGTTGGAGAAGTGGTTGATCATACTCATCTGGTCACCCGAACCAAGGGATCTGTCATGGCACATATGATCGTGGGTGTGGACATCGCAAAGAACGTAATGCAGGTTCACTGGGGCGGATCCGGATAGCGGCGAAATCGTGATACATCAGCACCCAGGGCCGGTCTGATCGCTATGATCTTCCATTCGCAGCAGGCGCCCCGCATTGGCAATTACAATGAACGTGCCAAGGTTATGCAACAGCGCGATCCAGACGGCGCTTAACGTGCCCGTCGCTGCCAGCACAATCACCGCGACCGTCCACGCCAGGCCGATCGCTACATTGGTGGTCGCCGTGTGCAGGCAGCGCCGCCCAAGCCGCACGCAGGTCACAATACGTCGCAGATCGTCGCCGAGCAGGACGACATCGGCCGAGGCCACCGCAATGTCGATGCCGCGCTCGCCCATTGCAATGCTGGTAGGCCCCGCCTTGATGGCAAGCACGTCGTTCAAGCCGTCGCCGACCATCAGGGGATGATAGCCGGCCGCCATTTCCTGCACGACATAGTCAAGCTTGTCATGCGGCAATGCCTCAGCTACGACGATCCCAATACCCGTTTCCGCCGCGAGCTTGCGAGCAATGGGTTCGCGATCGCCGGTCAGAAGAGTCTGCCGCGTCAACCCGAGTTCCCGCAATTCGGCGAGGGCGTCCTTCGCCTCCGCGCGCAGCGCGTCGGCGAAACCGAACCACGCCAGCAAGCGGCCGTTCAAGGCGAGTCCCACGCAGGGACCCTCGATCTCGCGCGGCGGTTGCGGCAAGGCCTGCACGTAGTCCGCGAGCAAACCGTGGCGGCCAAGCACGGCGACGCCTTCAGCAGTATCGGCCACGATGCCGAGGCCTCTCAGTTCGCGAGCCTGTTCGAGCGGCGCCTCTTCGACGCCCGGATTGGCATCCGCCGCATAGCGCACCAGCGCACGACTCACCGGATGCGCACTGCCTCCGCCAAGGCGCCCCGCCAGTTCCAGCACCTGCGAAGCATCGACGCCCGGTTCCAGCAACACCTTCTCGACGCGCAATTCGCCGTAAGTCAGCGTGCCGGTCTTGTCGATCACCAGCGAATCGATCTGCGCAAACTTGTCGAGAAACGCTGCGTTCCTGAACAGGATGCCGTGCCGCGCGCCCGCGGCGATTCCGGCAATAGCCGTGGACGGCGCGGCGAGCACCAGCGCGCACGGGCACGCCGCAACGATGACCGCCAGCATCGCCGAGGCATTCGCCGAGGCGAACCATACGATTGCCGCGATCAGCAGGACGAGACACAGATAACCGCCCATGTAGCGCTCGAGTATCTGCGCAATCGGTGGCTTTGCCTGCTCGGCTCGCTGCATCAATTCGATGATCCTGCCGAGTGTCGAGTGTTTGCCCGCGTGCGTGACGTCGATGCGTAGCGGACCGTCGAGGTTCATTGCACCGCCGAAAACGGCTGTCCCCTGCGCGACGTCGAGCGGCACGGACTCGCCGGTAATCGGCCCATTGTCGACGCTCGACTGGCCATGCTGGACGACGCCGTCGGCGGGAATCCGTGCGCCGGCCACCACTTCGATCTGATCGCCGGCCTGCAGCGCGTCGTAGGGCACTTGTTCGATCGAACCGTCTGCCCGAATGCGTCGCACCTTGCCCGACGCCAGCCGGCCGAGCGCCCGGATCGCCTCCTGCGAGCCGAGTACGCTGCGCTCTTCAAGCGCGTGGCCGAACGTCATGACGATCGGCAACAGAGCCGCCGTGGCCATATCTCCCACGGCCCACGCAGCCAACATCGCCAGCGCGATCAGGCGGTCGGTCACGCCGTGCAGACTGGGCGACTTGAGGCTATGCCACGCGCTTGCGAACACCGGCCCGGCCACGACCAGCGACGCAAGTCCGGCGAGTACCTGCGCCAGCGTTTCATCCGCCGGGGCGAAAGCATGCCACGCTGTCGACAACGCCAGCAGGCCGCCGGCCAGCAGCGCAAGCGCGACGTGCCGCGTCATCGCCCGCTGTTCAGTTGCCGACAAGGCGATCGGCCTGCCCTGAGTGAAGCCGTCGGTGTGATTCGCGTGCGACGCGTGGTCGTCAGTGTGTCCTGGGTGCCCGATCCTCGCGCTCATCTCGCATTCCCCGGCAGGATCAGGTTTGATGTGTTGTGCGGGTCGACGGTCGTCACGCTGGCCGCTTTCGAGAGGATCAACTGCACCCGGTCCCGATAGACGCGCGCGAGAAGGCCCGGATCGCTGTTATTGCGCAATGGCGCTTCCAGTTGCTGAATGGTCAAGGTTTTCGCCCGTGCGGTGGCGACGCGTTCAACGGCACTCGCCTGTGCGTTCTGCACGATCCGGTCCGCGTCCTGTTGGGCATCCTGCCGGGTCTTCTCGGCGGCCGTGCGTGCTTCGGCCATGCTGCGCTCGGCCACCTGCAATGAGGTCAGGACCGAATTGAACGCACTGACGGCGGCAGCAGGGAATGCCGCCTCGACATCGACTCGCGCAACTTCGACGCCGAGTCCCGCATGCTGCGCATCGAGTTGCCGCAGGTGCCGCTCGATTTCCTGCGCGAGATCGCCGCGCAAGCGCTCACGCTTGACGGCCAGTTGCTGATCTGCCGACAGCCGTTCCGGCCGCGCGACCAGGATCGCATCGAGGTTGCGCTGCGCCACAACCGCGACCGCCGACGCCGACACGATCCGCTCGAGCGCGGCATCGAGCCGGTCTTTTTGCAGGACATAGGCGTAGGCATCGACCACCCGGTAATACAACGTGGCATGCAACTGCAAGACGCCGTTGTCGCCGGTCAGCAGGTAACCCGAGCCGGCGAGCGCATCGGGCAACAGCGCGCCGGCTGCCGGCGCAGCTGGCAAACCACTGGGCCCTGTCGCGCCGTCCGCGTCAGACAAGGGCGGCACTTCCGGCAAATGGGCGTCCGCGTCGCGCGCGCGCGGATCGCGTTCGAGCGACTGAATGCGTTGTTCGAGCACGCGCGCACTGCCAGGCACCATCAAGGTCGACTCGAACGGACGCGGCCAGGCAATCAGTAGTCCCGCGTCCTGGGTGCGCACGAATGCGCCGAAGCGCAGCACGACCGCGCGGCTGTCGGGCGGAATGCGCCGGATGTTTGAACCGGCCCATGCGCATGCGGCGAGAACAGTGACGGCTACCACGAACCAGAACGAGACCCGAACCGCCTGTGCGCCGGGCCCGAGCGGCGGCAAGCTGGTGTCCGTGGTCATCGCGCGGCCCTGGAATTTTTCGGCGCCGACGCGGACACCATGCCCGCGCCCGCCTGCCGCGACGGCTCTGCCCCCAGCTCGACGGGCCCCCGCACCAGTGCCTGGAACGGCGCCGCATCGGTGCGCAGGATCAGGTTCGTATTGGCGCTGACCACCGAGTCGAGCGTGTCGAGCGAGCGCAACATCGTATAAAGGCGCGGATTGCCGGCATAGGTGTTGCCATAGATCGCGGCGGCGTCCTGGCGGGACTGCGCTTCGATCTGCGCAGCCTTGACGTTCGCGTCGGCAACCGCAAGACGGGCGTCGCGATCCGCGTCCGAGCGGATCTGCGCGGCCTCGCGATTGCCGTCCGCCGTACGCTGCGCAGCAACCGTCTCGCGCTCCGCGCTCATCCGGCTGACCGTCGCCGCGAGTGTCACCGCGGGTAACGTCAGGCGCTCCAGTCCCACTTGAACGACATGCACGCCGTAGGCCGAGTAAAGCTGCGCGTCGATCTGACTGCGCAGTGCGTCCTCGAACGCGGAGATGCGTACCCGTGAGGGATCCGTGTTGACGAGCGACGCCAGCTCGAAGCCGGCCGACGTGGTTTGTAATGACGAACCGAGCAGCGAGCGGATTTGCTGCGCGGCCTCGTCGGGCCGGTTGCCCACGGCCCGAACAAAGCGGCGCACGTCGTTCGGATCCGCAGCGACTTTCCACGCGACATAGGCCTGCACGATGATGCGCAAGCCGTCACGCGTACCCACGTCCTGCAAGCCACTCGATGTCGTATGCAGGCGCAGATCGACCGGCACCGCCGCCTCGATCGGCGCGGGCAAACGCCACGCGAGACCGGGTTCGAGCAGCACCCGCACGGGTCGCCCGAAGCGCGTGATCACCGAGGCCTCACCCGCCCGCACCGAAATGAAGCTCGCCACGACAAACGCGATGACGACGCACAGCGCGGCAAGCAGGACGCGCACGTAGAATGGACCGCCGCGAGCCGCCTGTCCGTTGCCGTGATCGTGGTGGTGATGCCCGTGGCCATTGGTATGCGAATGGAACAAACTCATGAAGTCACCTTGAGAACAGCCAGTCCGGCGTGTGGCGCGCGCATCAGTTGCTACGACGGAAGCCGGCGAGATCGCCGGCCGTGAAAGTGCGCAGATCGAGGGTCGCGCGCTGGTCGGCGACCAGCCGGTCGTCGATCACCGTGATGCGCGCGTTCTGCAATCCACGCTGCAACCGCGCCAGGTAGTACTCGAACGCAAAGGCCGGTCCGCCCAGACGGTATGCCAACGTGTCGGCGGCAAAATCGATCTGCTGCACATGCGCCGACGCAAGCGTGTCTGCCGCTCGCGCCGAAGCCTGAGCGACCCCGCTGAGCGCCTGTTGCCGTGCATTGCCCAGCAATTGCGCCGCGAAGCCATGCGCCCTGGCGACACTTGCCTGCGCGCGGATCTGCGCGGCCTGCACGTCGTGATAAGCCGAGGCAGCGCCCGCTGGCGGGTGCACGCTCTCGATGACGACCGCCACGACTTCGATGCCGCTCGCGAGCTGATCGAGTTGCCGCTGAACCGCGCCGCGCACCTTTTCAGCAATGGCGGTCTGGCTTGTCTCGAGCAAAGCCTGCAGCGTATGCGAGGCGAGGTAGTGCATCACCTCGCGATTGGCGATCGAGCGGACCGTGCTTTCCGGATCGACCGACCGGTACAGCGCGGCCCGCGCGGCAGCGTCGCTCAAGCCCACGCGGTAATCCAGCCGCACATCGGCGTTGACGATCTGAAAGCTCTGCTGATCGCCGGTGGCGCCGGCGATCACCTGGCTCGTCTCCCATGGATGCTGGACGTCCCAGAGACGGTTCAACTGCTCAGACGTCGGACCGTCGGCGTCGACGGAGGGTGCCGCGACGCTGCTGTCCTCTGCGCCACCCGAGACGATGAGTTGATGCACCGCGCCGTTGTCGACAAGTCGGGCCTTGCCGAACGGCCAGGGCATGCCGATATGCAGCCCGGGCGACCACACGGCCACCGGCGCGCCGAATCGCTCGTATACCGCGCGTTGCGAAGGGTCTAGCACCACGACGGAGGTCAGCAACCACGCACAGACGGCCATCGTCACTATCGTGGCGGGTAACAGCCGCATGACACTGCGCAGCACCCAGTTCTGGCGCAGATCGATGCCATAGCGGTCATGCAATTCGGCGCCGATCGACGACAGCGGCGAGCGGCGATAATGCAATAGCCCGGCAAGCAGGCTCGATGGCACATGCGTCGCATGTTCACCGGCGCGCGGCGGGAAGATCCGTAGAAGAAGCGTGCGCACCGCCATTTCGACGGCAATGGCCGCACAGAAGACTGCGGCAATATGCACGACCAGATCGAGCGTCATATGCGCGTAGACCAACCATCCGGCCGACAACGCCGCCCCGAGTGCGCACAGGAGTAGAACGCGCAGCAGGCCCGCCAGCGACGCGGACAGCGAGTCACGCGAGCGCTGCGCGTCGTGGGCGTAAAACCGTTCGGCAACGAGCGTGAAAAAGGCCAGAGTCAGCGCAGCCGCGCCGCTGACGATCGTGAGGGACGGCGCAACCATCGCGTGGATTAGCACGTCAGGGGCCAAGGGCTGGAACGCCATTGCGGCGATCGCCACGGACAGTCCGGCGCACATGGCGACGCACCAGGGCTGCCAGCGAAGGATGCGCACGAGGTTGCCGAGGTCCGGCTTTCCGGCGTCGCGCGAGACGACTTGCTTCACGAAACTTACGCCGCGCTTCCAGATCGATTCCTTCTCCGGATACGCCGGTGCGCGCGCTGCCGACGGACGCCAGAGCGCAACGATAAGCACGTTCAGGCATGCGCTCGCCATCACCGCGCTCCAGCGCAAATCGATGGGCACGCTGTTCGACAGGCTCAAAACGCCCAGCACCCCTGCCAATGCCGCAGCCACCCATCCGGGCAGCAAGGCATCGTTACGTCCGGCCGACCGCTCACGCGCGTCACTTTCTTCCCGCCCCTCCCGCGTCGACATCAGCGATCCTTACCAATCAATTACAAACTGTGTGAGGTACAACGTCCCTGAAGGCAGTTGCCATGATCTGCGAGGCGCAATTTAACGCGACAGGTGGGGAAACTCAAGGTTGTCCGTCGACAGGAATCAACGGCCATAAAGGGAGCAGACTCTGGAGGTTGTCGCGACGCCATCAGGCGCGCTCATTCTGCATGAACCTAGGTTCGCGAAACACCTGCCAGCGACCAGGCTCGTGCCCGGGTCCACACCTGCCCCACTCCGTAACAGGCGGCCCCAAGGATGCCAACGAAGAAACCGACTGGCCAGTTGGAGACATAGGAGAGGGCGATCGATGTCCACACGGTGACGAGCGAAATTCCAACCGACACGCATATCGCAAGAATCGGCCGGTCAGTCAGCGAGCGGGCCGCAGCCGCGGGCCCAATCATCAGGCTGAACACCAGCAGCGCGCCTACTACCGGGAGCGCCATTGCCGTCGCAAGCGCCAGGATGCTCATGAACGCAAGTTCCATCGCGCGGCTCGATACGCCTCTCGCCTTCGCCAGAGCGGGCGATACCGAACTGAGCAGGAGTGGCCGGAAGAGCACAACCGTAACCGCAATCGAGAACCCGCTGATCGCGGCAACCGGCGCGAGATCGGTGTTGCTCACGCCCAATACTTGGCCGAAGAGAAGGGCATAGACCGCTTGTGAATACTCGCTCGTCATGCTCAGGAACAGCGCCCCGAGGCCTAGCAGCGTGACGAGGCACAGGGCGGTTGCGACTTGGTGACTTCCGCGCCGGCCCAGCCAACTGATTCCGATCACGCCGAGACCAGCGAAGACGATCAGGCCGAAGAGCGGATTGATACCGAGCAGGCTTGCCGCTGCAGCACCCGGAAAGGTGCCGAGCGGCAAGGCGTGCGCGGCGAACGAGGCGCCTCGAATCACCACGAAGAATCCGATGAATCCGGCGACCGCTGCTACGATGCTCGCCACGATCCATGTGTTGGTCATGAAGCTGGAGAACATGGTCAGGCCTCACCCGGTTCACGGGTGTTCAGGGCAATCCGCGCGCCCGTTGGGGGCTTTCGTACCGGTCCGGCGCGACCTGTGATGACATACAGGGCGAAGATGAGCGTCACCACGAAGAAGCTCACTGGCCAGCCGTGCCCGCGTGTCCAGTAGTAGCTGTCGTACGCGAGCAGGATGCCACCCCAGGTCGTGCCCAGGCCGATTAACGCGGACAGACCCGTGGCCCAGCCTGGCCGCTTTGCCACCCTCAAGGCGATCGCCGCCGGACCTATCAGGAGTGCGGTCGACAGGATGGCGCCGACGGTAATAGCTGATAGGGAAACGGCCAGCGCCAATACCAGCAGGTGCAGGAGTCCGACCGTCCGTACCCGCACGCCCATGACCGCGGCCAGCTCTGGGTCAACGGAGCTGAGCAGCAAGGGACGATAAAGCACGCCCGCGGCAATCAACGCCCCCGTACCCACCGCCAGCGCGAACGGAATGATCGATGCCGGAATGGCGAACATTGATCCGAACATGACGGTGATTGCCGCTCCAGTCGTGCTTTTCGATGTCACGTCGAGGTAAAGAAACAGCGCGGCAAGACCAAGCCCCGCGCCCAGCACGACGCCGGTCACAAGGTCGCGCTCACGGGCGCGGCGCACCCGCACCAGTTCCATGCCGCCCGCTGCCATGACCGCCATGATGAGAAATCCCAGCAACGGGTTGATGCCGAGCAGGAACGACGCAGCACCGCCCGCGCTGCTCACGTCGGCCAGCGCGTGGCCGGCGAAGGACTGGCCCTTCATGACGGTGAATACGCCAATTACGCTGGACACGACTGCGGCGCCGCCGCCGACTACCATCGCGGTATGCACCGGTTCGCTGCTAAAGAAGCCCGGTTCAAAGATCAGGGTGAGCAGGGAATCCATCTTGAATCAGGGAACCTGCGCAATGTGGGCGGGGTCTCGCCGAACGGCGGCAAGCATTTCGGCCTCGGTGCCGGCGGCAATCACCAGCACGCGGCCGTGCACGCGGACGACATCGATGTGATAGCCGTACAGTCTGCTCAGGACCTCGGTACGCACCACTTCGTCCGTCGCCCCGCTCGCTGCGTGGCCATTGGCGAGGTAGACGATCCGGTCCATCACCGGCAACAAGGGATTCATGTCATGCGCCGAAAGCAGGACCGCAAGGCCGTGCTCGACGTTCAGGCGGCGCAACAGCGCGACAATTTCGGCGACGCTGCGCATGTCGAGGTTGGCCAGAGGTTCGTCCAGCAACAGCAGCCGGGGACGGCGAACCAGAGCGTGTGCGATCAGTACCCGCTGCTGCTGGCCTCCGGATAGTTCCCCGATGCGCTGGTCGGCGAAAGGCTCTGCATCCACGGCTTTGAGCATCCCGTCGACCGCCTCGCGGCGCTTGTTCGACGGTAACGGCAAGCCGAGCCTGTGGCCCTCGAGGCCGAGCGACACCAGATCCCGCGCACGCATCGGGAGGTAGGGGTCGAGCGCGATCTTCTGTGGGACGTAACCCACCGAGGTCAGGCTGCGCGCACCATTGATCCTGATGCTACCTGCACTCGCTACCTGGAAGCCGAGGATCGTACGCAGCAGCGTGGTCTTGCCCGAACCGTTCGAGCCGATAAGGCCGCAGAACTCTCCCGCTTCCAGACTGAAACTCACCTCATGTAGCACGCTGTGCCCCGGGAAAGAGACGCTCACCCGGTCGACCGCAAGGACCTCGTTGCCATGGCACATGCGGCTCACTGCGCAGCCTGCAAGGTTTCGGTGGACACCTTGGAAGTCACAGCCTTTTCCAGGGCATTGACTTCCGCCAGCATCCACGACTGGTAAGTAAAGCCGGGGGTTGGCATGGTCTCGTAGACGCCGACCACCGGAATACCATTTTTCCTGGCCAGATTGAGGAACGACTGGGTGAGCGCATCCGTGACCTGCTGGTTGTAGACGAACACCTTGACCTTGCGGTCCGTGTACAGGCTGTTCTGTTTCGTCACGTCCTGCGGAGAGGGATCGGTGCCGTTCATGATCGCCGCCTGCAGGCTGAAGGGTGTGGCGATATCGGTGCCGACCGCTTCGAGCATGTAGTTGGCGACCGGCTCCGTCACCGCGACAGGCGTTTTCGCATAGTGCGCCTTGAACGATGCAATTGCAGCCAGCCAGGGCTTGAGTGATGCGTCGAACTTCTTCACGTTGGCTTGAAAGTAGGTTGCCTGCGCGGGGTTCAATGCGGAAAGGTCCGCCGCCACTGCCTTCGCAACCGCCGGCATGGTTTTCGGGTCGTACCAGAGGTGCGGGTTCGGCGTGCTGTCGGGCAGGCCGAGCAGGTGTTGGGCGTCGATGACCTTGCGTTTGCTATTGGGCGCGGCTGCGATGATCTTGTCGGCCCAGGCGTCGTATCCCACGCCGTTCTTGACGATCAGATCGGCGGAAGCAATCTGTGCTGCCACCTTCGGGTTGACCTCGAAGGCGTGTGGATCCGTATTGGGATCCGTTTCGATCGCGCTCACCTGAACGTACTTGCCGCCGATCTGGGCGATGACGTCGGCGTACTCGTTTTCCACACCGATGGCGTTGATTACGCCAGCCGCCGCTGATGCCGCCATGGCGCTTTCCTGATGCGCGGCAAGCAGTACCAATGCAGCCAAAAGGCTACCGATGGGCTTTCGTGCGGCGCGCCAAACAAACCGGTTTGGCTGTCCTGAACTCCAGGATAAGCGGTGCTGAACGGAGTTGTGAAGCGTGGCGGCGATTTTCATTGGCGTTTCTGGTCACGAAAAATAGAATTCCGATAGGATTAGATACGTTATAACATAACAAATGTGGTGTCCAACGTTTCCACCGGACAGACGGGCCGTCCCGGACCGTGGCATCAGCGAAGCGGGCTGTCACCGCATTGGGGCATCACGAACGTAACCATTTGCTCAGCGCCCAGGCACCTCGGTGGGCGAACATGCTTGAGCGCGTGCCGCTCACAGGAGAATGCAATGCAAGATGCAACCGGCTTCCAGCGTATCCCGACAACCATCCTGACCGGCTTCCTCGGTGCCGGAAAAACGACCTTGCTCAACCGCATCCTGACCGAGCATCACGGCGGACGCGTTGCGGTCATCGAAAACGAGTTCGGCGAAGCGGGCATCGACAACGAATTGCTGGTGCAGGACGGTAACGAGCAGATTGTCGAAATGAACAACGGCTGTATCTGTTGTACGGTGCGTGGCGACCTGGTGCGTATTCTTTCGACGCTCGCCGCGCGACGGGAGTCAGGAGAACTCGCGTTCGAGCGGGTCATCATCGAGACAACGGGACTTGCCGATCCGGCGCCCGTCGCGCAAACGTTCTTTGTTGACGATGTCGTGCAGGAGAAATACCTGCTCGACGCCATCGTGACGGTGGTCGACGCGCGGCACGGCGGCGAGCAGCTCGACGAACATCACGAGGCGCAGGAGCAGGTCGGATTCGCGGACCGTATCCTCGTATCCAAGGTGGACCTCGTTGACGAAGAGCAGGCGCAGCAACTGATGCGCCGGTTGCGGCAGATGAACCCGCGCGCGACGATCAGGCCAGCACATTTTGGCGAGACGGACCTGAAGCAACTGCTCGACATCCGCAGCTTCAGTCTGGATGCCATCGTCGACATCGAGCCCGATTTCCTTGAAGACGTTTCGCACGAGCATGACGACGATGTGACGTCCTTCGTCTACCGCACTACTGCGCCTCTGGATCGGGACAAGCTCGAGGCGTTCTTCAGCGCCACGGTTGCGATCCATGGTGCCGCGATGCTGCGCTACAAGGGCGTGCTGAACCTGGCCGGTGTCGACCGCCGCGCAGTGTTCCAGGGCGTACACATGATTTTTGGCGCGGATATCGGTAAGTCCTGGGGCGCGAATGAAACGCGCGAAACCCGGATTGTTTTCATCGGTAAACAGTTGCCACATGATCTTTTCAAGGCGGGCCTCGACAACTGTATGGTTGGCGAAGTCCTGCAGAACTGACACGAAGGATCGCAAGCCTGCTTGCCGCGCACACGCCTCGGCCAGCAGGCTGGCCATGTCGATTCGTGCGATCTTCTTCACCACGTTTGAGGCTCCACTTTTTCCATGCACAAGCTCCCCGTCACCGTACTGTCCGGCTTTCTCGGCGCGGGCAAGACCACGCTCCTGAACCACGTCCTGAATAACCGCGAAGGCAAGCGGGTGGCCGTAATCGTGAACGATATGTCGGAAGTCAACATCGACGCTCAACTGATTCGCGACGGCGGCAGCCAGCTCTCGCACATCGACGAAAAGCTCGTCGAAATGAGCAACGGTTGCATTTGCTGCACATTGCGCGAGGACCTGCTGATCGAGATCCAGCGGCTCGCGCGGGAGAAGCGCTTCGACTATCTGCTGATCGAATCCACGGGCATATCCGAGCCCTTGCCGGTGGCGGAAACCTTCACGTTCCGCGACGAACAAGGTCACAGCCTCTCGGATATCGCTCGCCTGGACACGATGGTGACGGTCGTCGACGCCTATAACTTTGTGCGCGACTACGGTTCCCACGACTTCCTGGCGGATCGCGGCGAAACGATGGGCGGGGAAGACCGCCGCACCGTGGTCGATCTGCTGACCGAGCAAATCGAGTTCTGCGACGTGATCGTGCTGAACAAGACGGACCTTGTGAGCGCAAGCGATTTGGAGTTGGTCAAAGGCGTGCTGCGGGTGCTGAACGCCCGCGCGAACATCGTCGAAAGCCGCTTTGGCCAGGTGCCGATCCGGCAGGTTCTCGATACCGGCCTGTTCGACTTCGAAGCCGCTGCGCAAGCGCCTGGGTGGCTCAAGGAGATGCGCGGCGAACACATTCCCGAAAGCGAACAATATGGCATCACCAGCTTCGTCTACCGCGCGCGCCGTCCGTTTCATCCGCAGCGTTTCTTCGACTGGATTCAGTGCGAATGGCCGGGCGTCGTGCGCTCGAAGGGGTACTTCTGGCTAGCCTCGCGCAACCATGCGGTCGGCGAATGGTCGCAAGCCGGCGCGATCTCGCGTCACGGACGCGCCGGGACCTGGTGGGCGGCCGTGCCCACGCACGCCTGGCCGCAGGAGCCCGAAGCACAGGCGATGATCCGAAGCCGCTGGCACGAGCGTTTCGGGGATCGTCAACAGGAGCTGGTCCTGATCGGCACCGGAATGGACGAGGCAGCCTTGCGTGCGTCCTTTGATGCCTGCCTGCTAAGCGAGGACGAACTGGCCCGTGATGAAGTCGCGTGGCACAAATTTACCGACCCGTTCCCTGAGTGGACGCAATAAGGTGTGTCCACCCAGGCAGTAACCTGGCACCAGGCATACTCAATCGCATTGAGATCCTTCGCCTGCCTGGTGCGGGGCACTCAGGCGAGTTCAACCGGGCCGTGGTCGTCGCAATGATCGCCGTGCGGATGGTGCAGGTGGCCGTTGACCAGGTAGTCGACGTGATCGCCATGCGGTACCGCATCGTGGCCGCATCCCGGCCCGTGGACATGTCCCGGCTCATGACCGCCGCAGTTGGAAGTACATTGATCCGGATTTTTTGCGCTCACCTCCACCCGGTGTTCGTCCACGTGATCGCCATGGGGATGGTGCAGGTGACCATCATGCAGATAGTCAATGTGATCGCCATGCCTTATCGCAGTGTGTCCGCAGTTCGGACCGTGCTGATGGTCATGATGGGCATGATGCGGTTCGTTGCAGGTGCTCATAGCGATGCTCCTCGACTCACGTGATAGTGAACGCATGACGTGGGCTTCGCGGCGTGCCAGCAACCGGCAACGGTTAATCCGGCCAGATGTTAAGCGATCCTCCTCACGCACGGTGAAGCCAACGCCCCTTAGTTTCCCTCTAAATGATGCCATACCCCCAATAAAGTAAACGCGTCCGTGCTTTAATTAACTGGCGCGGCGGGTTCGATAGTCGGAAAACATCGGGCTTGCCTTGCAGGTCAGCGGCAAAACGCGTCATTCCTCCTTCGGTGGCTCATCAAATTCAAGACGGCGGATGCTCCACACACGTGTTCAGCCATGTCGCTGATGACACGCTTTACGTGCTCGTCAGCTGCTACATAGAAAATCTGTTTCCGCCGATCGGCGCGCAGCAGCCGGGTTGCTCGCAAAAACCGCAGGTGATGAAAGAGTCACGTCGCCAATAGATGACGCACCGCCGCATGCACGGAAATACTGCGGTTGCCCGTCTCTTGCTAGGGCTAGGGATATCGACTTCGACCGATGGTTCTCGACTCATTAACGGTGGCCGGCACCGATGTCACGAATCGCTTTGCCACAAAGCTTTGCCCAGTTCGACCGACGTCGAATGGCTGGGTCCCAGGCTCGAACGTGTACGAAGGGTCGAATTGAGCGATTAGCTATCCGCAACCGAGCGATTGCGGCTGCACCTTCAAGGTGGGGCCGTCGCGAGGCCTGATGTCCGTGCCGGGGCGCGGCGTGCCGGACTTGTGGCCAGCCGCGCTCGCAACAGGTCGTCGGGCTATTTGCCAAAATGTGAACGTCGTTTATGATAGCGAATGGACGGCCGCAGTCAGGCGGCGATCTAACGCTAGTCGTATGCGGGTGCTCTGTCATCTCGCAGATATCCGGCTCGGCTTTGACCTTTACGCCGAAAGTTGTTGGTAGTTATGAGGCGTGGGCCACACTACAGGAGGAGCTCGCCGTGCCACGCGAAGCCGTCACCGCCTGCCGCATCTGCGCCGGCAACTGTTCACTGCGCTTGACCCTGGACGACGCCGGACGCGTCGTTGCTGCGCGCGGCGACCGCGACAATCCGCTCACGCGCGGCTACGCCTGCATCAAGGGCGCGTATCTGCATGAGGCGCATAACAGCGCCGAGCGGCTCCTGCACCCGCTCAAACGGCAGCCCGATGGCAGTTTCGTGCAGATGCCGCTTGACGCGATGCTGGCCGAGATCGCGGCGCAACTCCAGGCACTGATCGAGGGCCACGGCGCCGATGCGGTCGCAGCCTTTCGCGGCACCATGAACTACTCTAACCTCGCCGCCAATCATATGTTGCCCGCCTTCCTCGCGGCGCTGGGTTCGAATTCGTTTTTCTCTACAATGACCATCGACCAGTCGGCCAAATGGGTGGCATTTGAGCGACTGGGCGGCTGGGCTGCCGGCAAAGATCCGTACGCGCTCGCCGACGCGCTATTGTTTGTCGGCACCAATCCGCTGGTGTCGCTATCCACGTTCAACTTTGCATTGCAGAATCCGGTCAAGCAACTCCACGAAGCGAAGGAGCGCGGCCTGAAGCTGGTGGTGATCGATCCACGAGAGACAGAGACCGCCCGCCATGCCGATGTCTTCCTGCAGGTGCTGCCGGGCGAGGACCCGACCGTCCTGGCTGGCCTGCTGCGCATCATTCTGTGTCGCGGCTGGCACGATGCTGAATTCTGCGCGCGCTACGTCAAGGACCTGCGACGACTGGCGCGCGCGGTCGAGCCGTTCACGCCCGAATACGTCGCCCAGCGCGCCGGCGTAAGCATTGAAGGGCTCGAAGCCGCCGCTGCGGCCTTCGCGGAACCCGTCCGGGAGGCCGGCGGCCTGCGCCGCAAGCGCGGCTCGGCCGCGTCGGGAACCGGGCCCAACATGGCGCCGCACTCCAATCTGGCCGAGCATCTGGTCGAATGCCTCAACGTTGTTTGTGGCCGCTTCGCTCGCCCCGGCGACCCTGTACCGAATCCCGGCGTGGTCGCCCCACGCTACCAGCGCCGCGCCGGAGTGATTCCGCCACGCCGTTCCTGGGAATCCGGCTGGAAGAGCCGTGTCGGCGGCTATGGCATGCTGTTCGGCCAGAAGATGAGCGGTACGCTGGCCCAGGAAATCACTACGCCTGGCGCCGGCCAGATCCGCGCGCTGTTGGTCGACGGCGGCAATCCAGTCGATGCCGTGCCCGACCAGCGCCGCATCGCCGATGCGCTGCGCCAACTGCAACTGCTGGTATGCATCGAGCCATTCATGACTAACACTGCGCGGCTCGCGCACTATGTGATTCCACCGAAGCTGATGTTCGAGCGCGCCGACCTGCATTCGCGGGACTACGAGTCCTACATCATGTTTCAGCCTTACGCACAATACTCGGCCGCCGTGGCGACGCCGCCGGAGGAATCCGAAGTCGTGGACGACTGGTTCGTATTCTGGGATCTGGCGCGGCGCTTGGGCAAGACCATCATATTCGACGACGTTCCGCTCGATATGCGCGCAGCTCCGACCACCGACGAGCTGCTTGCGATCCTGGTTCGCCACGGTTCGATCTCATTCGACGAACTGAAGCTGTACCCACAAGGGAAAATCTACGAGATCGAACCGATGATCGTGCAGCCTGGCGAGCCAGCAAATACCGCGCGATTCGACGTGATGCCCGACGATGTCGAGCGCGAACTGGCGGGCGTACTGAACGAACCGGGGGCGCCGCCGCGGTTCACGCATCGCCTGGCGGTGCGGCGCGTGCGCGACGTGCAGAACACCATGTACCACCACCTGCCCGCGATCCGCCGGCGCATGCCGTTCAATCCGGCCTTCGTGCATCCCGATGACCTGGCTGCTCAAGGACTGACCGAAGGCCAGTGCGTGGCCATTGTTTCGCCGCACGGCCGCATTCGAGCTATCGTCAAAGCGGACCCGGCACTGCGCCGAGGCGTCGTATCCATTCCGCACGGCTGGGGACCGATGCCCGACGAGGAGCCCGAAACCTACGCCGGCGCCAATCCGAACCAGTTGCTCAGCACTACGGTTGGCCTTGATCCGATCAACGCCATGCCGGTAATGAGCGCGGTGCCTGTACGCATCGAAGCTGTAGACTGAATCGCAAGAGAGAACCCCCGGTTCGAATCGAATGGTTTATTTTCGAGCACGACGATGCAGCTACCCGGCCGTCCTGCCTTGCCCGAAATCTGGCGAGCGAACCAAAGACACGACGCCACCACAACGTCCAGCAGCTCTGCGTGACGCTCGCGCATCCGATCGTCGCGCGCGACTACGCGGGGCCGGATATCGCGATTCGTCCGTTCGTGCCGGCCACGCGCTTTCAGACTTATTTGCCGTTCCCGCCGCATAGACCGCGCGAGCGGCTTGCGTCGGCGTTCGTCGACGTCTTGCGCGGCTTACACGACGAACTGCTCGCCGAGGTACTGCCGCCGGCGCGCAATGCGGCGCCTCGCGGGCGGTTGAAGCAGCGGGCAAGGGCTTGAGACGATTACCCCAATATCGCGCGTATTAGATCAGTTCGACCACGCGGGCTTCGGCCACCGTTGCGCAGAGGTTTCCCGATATGCAGTTGACCGAATATCAGCAGTCGAAAAGGCCGGTAGCCCGGCAGGCGACGGAACCTGATTGTCGAGCGCCGGTGGACGATTCGGATGAGCGGGCGGGGGCGTACAGCAGGCCCAACGGCTTGCTAGTTCTTCGAAGATGCAGACCGCGCTCCGCACGCGCGAATCACGAGTTGCACGACGTGTTCGGTGGTTGCATGGAAGGCCTTTTGCGATAGTGCCCGCTTGCCGCTGAGCGCGCGTATCTGCGCATCGAAATCCGCGTAGTGCTGCGTCGTGGCCCAGATCATATACATCAGCGTTTGCGCATCCACGTTCGCGAGGAGGCCGCGCGCAACCCAGTCGTCGATGACGGTCACGCGCGTGTCGAGCCACGGCTTCACGCGTTGCGTGAGGATGTCCTGCATGTGTTCGGCGCCGTGAATGATTTCGTTTGCCCATACCTTCGATCCGAGCGGCCGCCGTCGGGACAACTCCATTTTCGCGCGCACATAGCCGCCGATCGCTTCGACAGGGTCGTCGCTCCCTTCGAACGTGTTTGCCGCGCGATGCCAGTCTTCGAACAGGTCTTCGAGCACGCGACGATAGAGCGCGAGCTTCGTCGGGAAGTAGTAATGGACGTTGGCTTTCGGTAAGCCCGCGCGTTCGGCGATCATCGCCGTGCTCGCGCCATCGAAGCCGCGCTCCGCAAACACGGCCTCCGCGCACGCCAGAAGGTGCGCTTCGTTGCTCTCGCGAATCTGGGCCTTGCGTCGCCGCAAAGGCGGCGCTGAATCGTCGTTATCCGTTTCGCTCAACATTGTGTCGTCGTGTTTCATCGTGGGCCTCGGTGCCGCGTCGCGCTTTATTCTAGCCGCTTGCGTCTGCGTCGACATAGCCGTTCGTGCCGCCTTGTCATGCGAGCAAAAAGACATGCTGCATCACAATGGCATGCTTCTCGCTCTCATCGGGAACTGTGTCGGCTCGCACAAAAGACGTTGATTTGATGATTTTAATCGGCTACAACCTGTCCAACCGGACAGGATTCGCAGCAGGCTTCATGGTCAGGGTTTACCAAGACTGTGATCCGACGTTGCAGGCATTTGCGCAACGCACGCCGCGGGTGCATCGATGCCCCAAAGCGAATCCCGATCGTGTAGCCGATGCACCAGTTTCACTTCGTCGCGAGGCAATGCAAGGCGTCTCGCGGTTGAACTGCAAGCGTGTTGATCGAGAGGAGCAAGACGAATGAATGCGGTATCCGAAGGGTTGAAACAGGGACTCGATACGTCGATCGCGGTCAACGGCAAACGGCTGTGGGATAGCCTTATGACGATGGCAAAGATCGGCGCGACGAAGAAGGGCGGCGTCTGCCGTCTCGCGCTCACCGATCTCGACAAGGAAGGGCGTGACCTCATCGTCAGTTGGGCGAAGGAGGCACGCTGCACGGTGAGCGTCGATCAGATCGGCAATGTGTTCATGCGGCGCGCGGGCTCGAACCCGAATGCGCTGCCTGTGCTGACGGGCTCGCATGCGGACTCGCAACCGACGGGCGGCCGCTTCGACGGCATCTACGGCGTGCTCGGCGGGCTCGAAGTGATTCGCAGCCTCAACGACCGCAACATCGAAACCGAGCATCCGATCGAAGTCGTGATCTGGACCAACGAAGAAGGTTCGCGCTTTGCGCCCGCGATGGTGGCATCGGGCGTGTTCGCCGGTGTCTTTACGCTCGACTATGGGCTCTCGCGCAAGGACGTCGACGGCAAGACGATCGGCGAAGAGCTGGAGCGTATCGGCTATGCGGGCGACGTGCCGTGCGGTGGCCATCCGCTGCACGCGGCGTTCGAATTGCATATCGAGCAGGGTCCGATACTCGAAGCCGAGCACAAGACGATTGGGGTCGTCACCGATGCGCAAGGTCAGCGCTGGTACGAAATCACGCTGACGGGCCAGGAAGCGCATGCGGGCCCGACGCCGATGCCGCGCCGCAAGGACGCATTGCTGGGCGCGGCGCGTGTCGTCGATCTTGTGAACCGTATCGGCCTGGAGCACGCGCCGCTTGCATGCGCGACGGTCGGCATGATGCAGGTCCACCCGAACTCGCGCAACGTGATTCCGGGCCGCGTGTTCTTCACGGTCGATTTCCGTCATCCGGACGATGCCGTGCTCGCGAAGATGGATGCCGCGTTGCGCGAGGGGGTTTCGAAGATTGCGGGCGGCATCGGCCTCGAAACGCAGCTCGATCAGATCTTCTACTACGAGCCCGTCAAGTTCGACGCGGCATGTGTGAAGTCCGTGCGCGTCGCCGCCGAACGCTTCGGTTATTCACATCGCGACATGGTGTCGGGCGCGGGCCACGACGCGTGCTATCTCGCGCAAGTCGCGCCGACATCGATGGTGTTCGTGCCCTGTGTCGATGGGATCAGTCACAACGAAGTCGAAGACGCGACGCCCGAATGGATCGAGGCGGGCGCGAACGTATTGCTGCACGCGATGCTGGGGCGCGCTTGCGAGAGCGACTCTTAGGCGCGCGATGATGCTGTAGCGTTGCAACGCTTCACCCTTGAAACACGCCGTCCCGGCTTCGTTCGCGCAAAGCCGGCAGGCACCGCTACGTCCTCGTTTTGATGAAGGAACGTGTATGGCCATCAAGCAAACCGGCGACATCGCGTCGCACCGTCTGTCGTCCGAACAGCTTTCGTGCGAGTTCGACGATATTGCGCCGCTGCTCGACCCGACGGCCGCCGCGGCGGCTGCGAGCCGCTGTCACTACTGCTACGACGCGCCATGTGTGCAGGCCTGTCCGACGCAGATCGACATTCCAGGCTTCATCCGCAAGATCGGCAATGGAAACCTGAAGGGCGCCGCCACCGATATTCTTTCCGCGAATCCATTGGGCGGCATGTGCTCGCGTGTGTGCCCGACGGAGATCCTTTGCGAAGGCGCCTGCGTGCGCAATCATCAGGACGCGCAGCCCGTGGCGATCGGCGCGTTGCAACGGCATGCGACGGACTGGGCGATGGGGCGCGAGGCTGTGCAGTTCGCACGCTCAACGGATAGCGGGCGTCACGTGGCCGTCGTCGGCGCGGGGCCGGCGGGGCTTGCGTGCGCGCATCGTCTGGCGGTGGCGGGTCATCGCGTGACGATCTACGACGCCCGCGATAAAGGCGGCGGCCTCAACGAATACGGAATCGCGGCATACAAGACCGTCGACGACTTCGCGCAACGGGAAGTGCAATGGCTATTGTCAGTAGGCGGAATCGAGTTGAATACTGGCGTCGCACTCGGCCGCGATATCACGCTCGATACGTTGAGGCAGCAACACGATGCAGTGTTTCTCGCGGTCGGACTCGCTGGTGCGCGCGTCCTGGAACTCGAAGGCGAGTCGCTGGACGGCGTCATGAACGCCATCGATTTCATCGCGCAGGTGCGTCAGGCGAGAGACGTGTCGACCGTGCCCGTGGGACGCCGCGTGATTGTGATCGGCGGCGGCAATACGGCTGTCGATGCAGCCGTGCAAAGCCGCAAGCTCGGCGCCACGAGCGTGACCATGGTGTACCGGCGCGGCGTCGAATCGATGAGCGCGACATGGGCTGAGCGCGAGTTCGCGCAGAAGCAAGGCGTGACGCTCGTCACGCATGCGAAGCCGGTGCGATTGATCGGCAGCGATGGATCCGTGACAGGCGTCGAATTCGAACGCGCTGCAAATGGCCGCGGCACGGAGCGCTTCACAGTGGAGGCCGACATGGTGCTCAAAGCAATCGGTCAGACGCTGGTATCGATCGGACTCGATCACGAACTGTTGACGTTCGATCAAAGCCGCATTGCAGTCGATGCGGACATGCGTACGTCGTTGGACAAAGTTTGGGCAGGCGGCGATTGCGCGGCATCGGGCGGCCTTGATCTGACGGTGCAGGCCGTTCAGGACGGCAAGCTCGCGGCGGCATCGATCGATGCGGTTTTCGCGCTCGCCTCCGTGAAGGCGGCCTGAAAGCGCGAGATCGAAAGCAAACGCCAACGCAAGCAACGCCACTCGAAAACCGAACTCCACGGAGCCGAACATGGCCGATCTACGCTGCACGATTGCCGGCATCACATCGCCCAACCCCTTCTGGCTCGCTTCCGCGCCCCCGACCGACAAAGCCTATAACGTGAACCGTGCATTCGAAGCGGGCTGGGGCGGTGTCGTGTGGAAGACGCTCGGACTCGATCCCCATGTGGTGAACGTCAGTTCGCGTTACGGCGCGGTGCAATGGAACGGCCAGCGCATCGCGGGTCTTAACAACATCGAACTGATCACCGACCGTCCGCTCGATGTCAATCTGCGCGAAATCAGGCAGGTCAAGCGCGACTGGCCCGAGCGCGCGTTGATCGTCTCGCTGATGGTGCCTTGCAATGAGCGCGACTGGAAATGGATTCTGCCGCTCGTCGAGGATACCGGCGCCGACGCTGTCGAACTGAACTTCGGTTGTCCTCATGGAATGAGCGAGCGCGGCATGGGTTCGGCTGTCGGCCAGGTTCCCGAGTATGTCGAGATGGTCACCCGCTGGGTGAAGGAAGGCACGAAGCTGCCGTGTCTGGTGAAGCTCACGCCGAACATCAGCGACATCCGCATCGGCTCGCGTGCCGCCTACAAGGGCGGCGCGGACGGTGTGTCGCTGATCAATACGATCAACTCGATCGTCGCGGTCGACCTCGACCAGATGGCGCCGATCCCGACCGTCGACGGAAAGGGCACGCACGGCGGCTATTGCGGCCCCGCCGTCAAGCCGATTGCGCTGAACATGGTCGCTGAAATCGCACGCGATCCGCAAACGCCGAATCTCCCGATATCGGGCATAGGCGGCATTTCGTCGTGGCGCGATGCGGCCGAGTTCATGGTGCTGGGCGCCGGTAGTGTGCAGGTGTGCACGGCAGCGATGCACTACGGCTTTCGCATCGTGTCCGATCTCGCGGACGGTCTGTCGAACTGGATGGACGAAAAAGGCTACGCGACGCTCGACGATATTCGCGGCCGCGCAGTGCCGAACGTCACCGAGTGGGAGTATCTGAACCTCAAGTACGACATCAAGGCGCGCATCGATCAGGACAAGTGCATCCAGTGCGGCCTCTGTCATATCGCCTGCGAGGACACGTCGCACCAGGCGATCACGCGCGAGAAAGAGGGCAAGCGCCATTTCGAAGTGATCGATGCGGACTGCGTCGGGTGCAATCTTTGCATGCATGTGTGTCCGGTCGAGCAATGCATCACGATGGAGCGTGTCGATAGCGGCGAGTACGCGAACTGGACCACGCATCCGAACAATCCGGTGCATGTCGTCGCAGACGCACCAAAAACGGCTGATGCACAGCAAGCGGCCACGGCAGCCTGAAAAGCGGCAGCACCCACAGTCAACGAACGACCAAGTGGAGATCCATCGATGAATCAGACAGCGCAATCCACCGGCGCGTCCGATGCGACCGGCGCGCACGGCGGCAGTCTTTATAACGACGACCTCGCGCCCACGGGCCCGGCGCAACGCACATGGAGGTGGTATCACTTCGCCGCGCTGTGGGTTGGCATGGTGATGAACATCGCGTCGTACATGCTCGCGGCAGGCTTGACGGAGGCGGGCATGTCGCCGTGGCAGGCGGTGTTGACCGTGTTGCTCGGCAATTTGATCGTGCTGGCGCCGATGCTTCTGATCGGACACGCGGGCGCCAGGCACGGCATTCCGTACGCGGTGCTCGTGCGCTCGTCGTTCGGCACGCAGGGCGCGAAGCTGCCCGCGATGCTGCGCGCGATCGTCGCGTGCGGCTGGTATGGCATCCAGACGTGGCTCGGCGGCAGCGCGATCTATACGCTGCTCAACATCCTCACGGGTAATGCGCTGCATGGCGCGGCGCTGCCGTTCCTCGATATCTCGGTCGGACAGCTCGCGTGCTTCCTCGCGTTCTGGGCGTTGCAGATCTACTTCATCGTGCATGGCACCGATTCGATTCGCCGGCTCGAAAGCTGGTCCGCGCCGATCAAGGTCGTGATGTGCATTGCGCTGGTCTGGTGGGCGACGTCGAAAGCGGGCGGCTTCGGCTCGATGCTGTCAGCGCCCTCGCAGTTTGTACCGGGCGGCAAGAAGGAAGGGCTTTTCTGGATGACGTTCTGGCCAAGCCTGACCGCGATGGTCGGCTTCTGGGCGACGCTCGCGCTGAATATCCCTGATTTCACGCGCTTTGCGAAGACGCAGCGCGATCAGATGGTCGGCCAGACGATCGGATTGCCCGTACCGATGGCGCTGCTTTCGGTGATCTCGGTCGTCGTTACGTCGGCCACCGTCGTGATCTATGGCAAGGCGATCTGGGACCCGATCGATCTGGCGAGCCGTATGACGGGTATCGGCGTCGGCGTCGCGCTCATCATCCTCACGCTCGACACGATGTGCTGCAATCTCGCCGCGAATCTCGTCGGCCCTGCATACGACTTTTCGAGTCTGTGGCCGAAGGGCATTTCGTATCGCACGGGCGGCTTCATGACGGCGAGCATTGCGATCGTGATGATGCCGTGGAAGATTCTCGCGACCACTCAGGGCTACATCTTCACCTGGCTCGTCGGCTATTCGGCGCTGCTTGGTCCTGTCGCCGGCATCCTGATGGTCGACTACTTCTTCATTCGCGGCACGCGGCTCGACCCGCGCGAACTGTTCGACGAGAACGGCGAATACAGCTATTCGGGCGGCTGGAACATGGCTGCCGTCGTCGCGCTAGTGATCGGCGTGCTGCCTAATTTGCCGGGCTTTTTGCACACGGCGTTCCCCGCATCGTTTCCGAACGTGCCAGGGTTTCTCAATACGCTCTACACGTATGCATGGTTCGTGGGACTGGCGCTTGCATCGATCGTCTACGGCACATGGATGAAGCTGCGCCGCAGTCAGGGCGCGAGCATGGCGAACGCGTGAACTTCCTGATCTGAAGGAGGAGGCAACAGATGACAACCCTGATTCGCGGCGGCACGGTGATCGATTCCGACCGCACGCACAGAGCCGATGTGTTGATCGCGGACCCGCAGGACGGCGGCACGATCCTGCAGATCGATCGCACGATCGAGCCGCCCGAGGGCGCGCAGGTCGTCGATGCGCACGACCAGTACGTCATGCCAGGCGGCATCGATCCGCACACGCACATGGAGCTGCCGTTCATGGGCACAACGGCTAGCGACGACTTCTATTCGGGCACGGCCGCGGGCCTGTCGGGTGGCACGACGAGCATTATCGACTTTGTGATCCCGAGCCCGAAGCAGCCGCTGATGGATGCGTTCAGGCAATGGCGTGGCTGGGCGGAAAAGGCATCGTCGGATTACGGCTTTCATGTGGCCGTGACGTGGTGGGACGACTCGGTCTATCGCGACATGGGCACGCTCGTGCACGAACATGGCGTGTCGAGCTTCAAGCACTTCATGGCCTACAAGAACGCGATCATGGCCGATGACGAAGTACTCGTGAACAGCTTCTCGCGATCGCTCGAACTCGGGGCGCTGCCAACGGTGCATGCGGAGAATGGCGAGCTCGTGTTCCAGTTGCAAAAGCAGCTATTGGCGAAGGGTTTCAAGGGGCCGGAAGCGCATCCGCTGTCGCGTCCGCCCGAAGTGGAAGGCGAGGCGGCCAATCGCGCGATTCGCATTGCGCAGGTGCTCGGCGTGCCCGTGTACATCGTGCACGTTTCGGCAAAAGAAGCCGTCGAAGCGATTTCGCGCGCGCGCAATGAAGGGCAGCGCGTGTTCGGCGAGGTGCTGCCGGGGCATCTGGTGATCGATGAATCTGTGTATCGCGACCCTGACTGGACGCGCGCTGCCGCGCATGTGATGAGCCCGCCGTTTCGCACGAGCGAGCATCGCGAGGCGCTGTGGCGCGGCCTGCAATCAGGTCAGTTGCATACGACAGCCACCGACCACTGCGTGTTCTGCGCATCGCAAAAGGCGATGGGACGCGAGGACTTCACGAAGATCCCGAACGGCTGCGGCGGCGTCGAAGACCGGATGTCGGTGCTATGGCACGAGGGGGTGAATCGCGGACGCATCACGCCGAATGAGTTTGTGCGCATCACGTCGACGAATGCCGCGCAGATCTTCAATCTGTATCCGCGCAAAGGGGCCGTGCAGGTGGGCGCGGACGCGGATCTCGTCGTTTGGGATCCGGCTGCGACGAAGACGATCTCGGTGAAAACGCATCATCAGAAGGTCGACTTCAACGTCTTCGAAGGGATGAAGGTGCAGGGCGTCGCGATGCACACGTTCACGCGCGGTGCGCATGCGTGGGCGGACGGTGATCTGCGCGCGCAGCGTGGCGCAGGGCAATACCTGAAGCGGCCGCCGAACGCTGCCTACTACGACGCGGTGCGTGTCGCGAACAAGCTGAAGGAGCCGCATCCCGTCGAACGCTGAGGTACTGCGGCTTTTGTTCGCGACGCTGCGCTTTCGTTGGTTTCTTGCCTGACCGGCGACGTTCGCCGGTCCGACGACTTGAGCAGGTGTTTCGAACAGTCGAAGTTGAGCGCGCTTATTGAGGCGCTTTACTCAGCGCTTTCCAAACGACTTTTGCGGCGGTCCGAAATGCGTCCAGATCAGGCGCGTTATCTCCGGCTCGACGGATAAAAACGACCAGGCCTTGCAAGTGCGAGACGAGCAAAGCACCTCGGAGCGCGCATTCCCCAGACGTCAGCGCCGGGTTTATTTTCGCAACAAGACCCGCAAAGATTTCCTGGAATTCTCCCGTGATTTCCGCCGTCAAATCGCGCGCAAAATCCTCATGCTCGGCCAAACTCCACGATTCGAGGGCGAAGGCGCTCGTGCTGGTGCCAGGCCGCGTTAGTGCAGCAAACGCCTCGTCGATGATCGCATCGAGGCGGGCTTCCGGCGATCGAAGCTTATCTCTGGCGAGCGTTCGATAAAGCTCGAGGTAGCGGTTGGCCATCGCTCTCAACGTGGCTCGCAACAGGTCTTCCCGGGTACCGAAATAGTGCTGCAAGGTGCTCAGGCGAATACCCGCATCGCTCGCCACACGGCGTTGGGTGAACCCTGCGTTACCTTCGGTAGCGAAAACGCTGATTGCGACCTGGAGGATCTCCGGCACGCGCGTTGTTCTGTTGCCTCGCCGCTTGGGCTCGGCTGGCGCGCTCGAGCCTAGCATTTCCGCCGATGTGATCGTCATTTCTTTCATCTGCGCCCAACTCCTCAGTGACGGGTTATCTCCGCAGGACAGTTCGTTCCGGCCGCCGAAATGGCGCGCCAGACTCGGCTCGCGCCTGGCTCAAGAGGTGATTCCTCAGTCAGTGTCTCCGTGCCGCCGGGCGGCCGAAGCAGCCATCCCTTTTTGTCATCCGACCTATGTATGGTAGGTCAAGAAACCAATTAAACACAGTTAACATACTCCCAATCACGGGCTTAACGATCAATTGCTTGGGTCTGACCCATCGAGCGGTCGCTAAATCCTCGTACTTATTGGTATTTCTCCCCTCCTTACCGGTCTTGATTATGGGTCTATCGACCACTAGTATTTGGTCATAAGACCTATTTCAGCGGGTCTGTTGCTGAATGCGTCGAGGCAAGTTCGCGACCTGATCTATCAGCACGAAGCGCGCGCCGGCGACGAATCCGCGGCCGACTTGCACACCGAGTTCCCCGAGGACGGGGCGGCGTGACGGCGCACGGCAAGGGGCGCGGCCGATCAACGGCCATGGGGTTGAAGGAGCAGCAGATGAACACCGATCAGAAGTCCTTGCGATGGTTGATTGACAAATGGCTGGCGCCCACGCCGGCTATGCCGGTCCGCCTGACGCGATACGGTCGTGCAAACTCGAGCCAGAGACGCTGCGTGCGTGTGGAGTCATTGCGAACGAGCGGCTCGCTGGCCATTTTCTTCTTCCGGCACGATGACGGATCGTGGCGCGTGTTCCCGCCCGCGTCCAGACGGCCAGTGATGCATGCCTACCCATGAACTGGATAGACAGACCTGGCACGTCGGCACGGGAAATCTGGCCCGCCTGGTCGACCGTGTGGTAACGCGACCGTGCTCGCATTTTTAGTACAAGCCGCGGTTTTGCGTTACCGATGTCTGGAATCGCCCGGCCTTTAATGCTGCCTGGTGCTCGCCATACTGTGCGGATGGCGCGCGCCAAGGAGATCCTGCCTCGGAGGGGACTGCGATGAAACGGCGTGCGGGAGGTGTTGGAGTAGTGGGCGCGCGGTGGGCGTTGTGAGGGTCCTGGCTGTCGCATGGCGAGCTTGGGACCTGTCCAACGAGCAGGTATTCAACGCGCACTGCGCTTATCACACATGGAACTGCATGTTTATCGTCCCGTTCCGGGCTGGGCACTTCCCTATGTTCCCAGGAGCTCATCGAGACGGTCTTGCTGGATGCCAGGAGGTCCGCGATGCGCGCTTGCCGGCTTGCTGCGTGAGCGACGTGTCGATAGTCGGGCGATCTGAGGAGAACGCAATGAACATCCTGGAACTGGCGGGGAATGCCGGAATGCTGGTCGTACTTGATGGCAGGATCGGTTGCACCGACTACCGAAGCGTCCATGGAACCCTGGATGCGTTTCAGCGTTTTGTTCATGCGTTGGAGTCGGCATTGGCGAATGGTGAGGAACCCGATTGGTCTCGGTGTCCGCGAGGAGGCCCGTGCGCCGAGTCTTCGTCATCTTGAAGACATGGTGCCGGAGTGCCACCGGGGAGGCCCTCACGCTGACCTGGAATGCGCTTATGAGCGCTGGCCATGAAACCGCAGCGGGTGCAGTACATGCTGGTCCCGGACCGTGAGCAAGCTCGATTGAGTGGAGTGACTGATGAAGGTTTCCGCAATCTACATCTGGGTAACGGGGCTTACTGCAATCGCCGCGGGGCTCCCTTCGGGCTCGTCCTACGCCCACGCGCTCGATTCGCAACTCGACTGTAGATCGAACGCACACGCGTTCATCGCCCCGCTGCTAAAGAGCCAGTATATCGATCCGAATCCGATGCGCGTCGAAGCAAACTCGGTCAACGCCTTTCGACCGGCGCACGGCAGCAAGTTGACGGCATTTGGCTTTCCCGTCTACGCCGTCCTCGGGTATGAACACGACGATGCACTGTTCAAACGCGGAGATGGCCGGCCCGTCACGGACTCAGCCTATGGCGTGGTAGTAATCGGCCCCACCGAGTCAGTAGAAGCGCACGCGCGCCAGACCGGCAGCGGCGCTGTCATTCATCAAGTTGTCCCCCTCTTGCTAACGGCCATTTTCTGCAGCGGACCGTGACGCGCTCAGCGGTGCCGTCATGCATGCAGTGGTTGGCGTTGTTACATGAGTGTTTGCGTCGCAGTCGCGCGATCAACGGGTCTTTCGGCGTTGTCAACTTGACGTGGACCGTGTGAGTTCTGCCGGTAACCTATGGCATCCTCATTAACGTTCACGGTTGGCGGCTTCGACAGTTGTCCGCCGCTGCCAGGCGGTGAGTCGCGCCTCAAGTTCGTTGCGATGGCACGATGCTTCTGACGGATCGGTCCGAACGCAACGCCTGCGTGCGCTGCGGGATGCGGAATCCTTTCATGCGTGTGAAACAGGGATTTTGCTTTGTTCATCCAGACATTTTTCCCGAGCGCCTTCTCAACCTGACAGCGACGTCTCGGCAGCACCACTCTTGTCGATAGTTACGGCTTCGGGCGCGCCATTCTGATCGATGGCCTTCTCGAAGTACCGTCGGGCGGCGACTGGCTTCTGGGGAGCGCATGCATGTTCGCTCGGGTTGATCCCGCGGGACAACTGCGAAGAAGTTGTGGACGCGAGAGACCTTGATCCAGACGGGGTTTGCCTGGACCGCGTGCAACTGCATCGGGCCGGTTACGCATGCATAGCATTCCATTCGACCGGACCGCCTATCGCGTCCGGTCAACTGCACGTTGGATCCCGCGAATACGGAGCGCATGAACCAAGGTGGGAACATCTGTTTTGCACTCCGGCAAGATCATTGAGTGTTACGTCACGCGCAGAATGAGCGGTAATGGAAGAGGTCGTGGCGTAACCAGCCTGGACGAGGTTTTTTCGACTACCGCGCGCAGCGCGAGACATCAGGGTTAGCAGGACCGCCGGGGACGCTCTGATATCGTGCGATGTTTCTCGGGCGTCGTACAAACATAAAGATCCGAGCCGCCATGAATCGCATTGTATTTGCCTTTTTCTGCCTCGAACAACATCGTCGCGCGATTGAGTCGTCTTTCCAACGGGCAGACGGCGCAATGGACCCCGTCATAAAGAGGCTTGCTAAAAGCCGCATCGTGCACTAAAAAACATCTACTTGCTTCGCATGTCTACTGGCCGCCCGGCCAATGCAATGGGCGCCTCCACCCCAGCGAGCGCGACAGTCCATGAGTCTTCTTGAGCTCAGAGGCGTTTCCAGACATTTCGGCGCCATTCAGGCCCTGATCGACGTAACGCTCAGTCTGGAGCCGGGTCAGGTGGTCGGGCTCATGGGCGATAACGGGGCTGGGAAATCGACGTTGGTGAAGGTCGTCGCCGGCAACTTTCCGCCTTCGCACGGCGAAATCGTCATCGATGGAAGGCCCGTGCATTTCAACAAGCCGGTCGACGCGCGCGCTCGCGGCATCGAGGTCGTCTATCAGGATCTCGCGCTTTGCGACAACCTGACAGCGGCCGCCAATGTCTTTCTTGGCCGCGAACTGCGGGTCGGGTTCGGGCCCATCCGCGTGCTCGATCACGCGACCATGTATCGGCGCGCCGGTGAACTGTTCAAGGCACTGAAGTCCGAGACGCGCCCGCGCGACCTCGTCCGGCAAATGTCCGGGGGGCAGCGGCAAGCCGTGGCCATCGCCCGCACGCGCCTCTCGGAAGCGCGGCTCGTCCTCATGGACGAGCCGACCGCCTCGATCAGTGTCCGCCAGGTCGCCGAGGTGCTCGATCTCATCAAACGCCTGTCCGAACACGGTATTGCGGTCATCCTCATCAGCCACCGCATGCCTGACGTATTCGCCGTCGCCCACCGCGTGGTCGTCATGCGGCGCGGGCGCAAGGTCGCGGACAAGAAGACCGAAGAGTCCTCCCCGGAAGAAGTGACCGGTCTCATCACCGGAGCCATCGCCGCCGCCTGAACCTGCCTCGCACGGGAGACCCAATGTTGAAGGACGCACCGCGAAGGCCCCCTCCAATGCCCACATTGCTCGATGATCCACAGTCCGCGAGGACGCATACCCGCTGGTCGGGACTGCTTGCAAGCCAGGTGTTCTGGGTCGTGCTGGCAACGACCGTCGCCTGCCTCGTCCTTTCTTTTGCGACCTCGACCTTCGCGACCTCCGAGAACCTTTTCAATGTCACGCGAAACTTTGCGTTCGTCGCCATCGTCGCGCTCGGCATGATGGCGGTAATCGTCACGGGCGGCATCGACATTTCGGTCGGCTCGACGATTGGCATCAGCGGCATCGTGCTCTCGGTCGTCATGAACGCGGGCTACCCGATCTGGGCCGGCATCGGCATGGGGCTCCTGACCGCCGGGCTCGTCGGTCTCGTCAACGGCGTGCTCATCGCGTATCTCGGCATGCAGCCTTTCGTCGTGACGCTTGCGATGCTGAGCGTCGGCCGCAGCCTCGCGCTCGTGATTTCCCGCAGCCGGACCATTTTCGATTTCGGTCCCGATGGCAGCAAGCTCCTTGCGCTCGGCGGCGGCGCGACGCTCGGTGTCGCCAACCCGGTGTGGTTCCTGATCCTGCTTGCGCTGCTGTTCTGGTTCGCGTTCGGCTGGACGCGCTGGGGCCGCTACGTCTTCGCGATCGGCGGCAACCGCCATGCGGCGAATCTGACCGGAGTGCCGGTGCGCCGCATCGTCTGCTCCGTCTATATGCTTTGCGGCCTCATGGCGGGCGTCGCGGCGATTCTCGAAGTCGGCTGGCTAGGCGCGGTGACGACAGGCCTCGGCACTGGCGATGAACTGCGCGTGATCGCTGCCACCGTGGTCGGCGGAACCAATCTGGCCGGCGGGGTAGGCAGTGCCTTCGGAACTGTCGTCGGCGCGGCGCTCATCGAAGTCATCCGCAACAGCCTGATCCTGCTCGGCGTCGACGCGTTCTGGCAGGGCACGGTGGTCGGCACCTTTATCATTGTCGCGGTGCTCTTTAACCGGCTCGGCGGCGAGCGGCAAGGAGATTGAAATGTCTTCGGATGCACCGGCCGCATCGCGGCAGGTGCTGCAGGAGGCGGGCGCGGCCGGATCAGACGCGGAACTGGCGGACGCACGGTTTCACAAGACCGCAAGATTCCGCTCACAGGCCGAAGCCCGATTCCGGGCCTGCCGTGGGGAAACGTTGTGAAACTGGGTGGGCCGACATGGGCGCCGTAGAGCCGGCGCCGAACAGGAGGAAACCATGAAGAATCTATGGATGTGTCTTGCTGTGGCTGGAGGACTCGCAATGCTGGCGTCTCCAGGCTTCGCGGCGGACAAAACCCTCGCGCTGGTGGTCAAGGGTCTCGACAACCCGTACTTCGACCTCATGCATCAGGGATGCGAACGGGCGAACAAGGAACTCAACAAGCAAGGCTACAACTGTTACTACACCGGCCCCGCGACCGCTGCGGACGAGAGCGCGCAGGTGCAGATCATCGACGATCTGCTGACCAAGGGCGTCGCGAGCATGGCAATCTCGCCTGCGAACGCGCCGGCCGTGGGGGAGGTGTTGCGCCGCCGCGGCGGATCGATCCCCGTCATCACAGCGGATGCCGATCTGTTGCCGAAGGATGCCTCGCTGCGCAAGGCCTACGTCGGCACCGACAACTACGAGCTGGGCGCCAAGCTCGGCGAGCAGTTGAAGATGCTGATGCCGAAGGGCGGCAATGTCTGCCTCGTGATGGGCAATCCGGCGGCGGAGAACATCAACCAGCGGGCCCAGGGCGCGCGCGACGTGCTCTCCGGGAAGAAGGGCATCTCGAAGCTCGCTGGCGAGAACGGCTGGCATGAGATCAGTGGCTGCCCGCTCTACGTGAACGACGATGCCGCCAAGGCGAACCAGATGATGCAGGACACGCTGACCGCCAACCCCACGGGTCTCGACGCCTTTCTGCTGGCGGGCGGCTGGCCGCTCTTTGCGCCGCAGGCCTTTTCGCAGGTCGTCGCGCCGATCATGGACAAGATCAAGAACGGCAAGTTCGTGATTGTCTCGGCGGATACGCTCGGGCCCGAATTGCAGGCGCTCAAGGAACGTAAGGTGAATGTGCTCGTCGGCCAGCGGCCCGAAGAAATGGGCTACCGCGCCGCGATGGTCATGCGTGACCTCGCGCAAGGCAAGTCGGTGCCTCCGGTCATCCACACAGGACTCGACGTCTGCACATGGAAGAACGCCGACACTTGCCTGAAGCATTGAAGGTCCGGCGTCCCACGTGATCACGATGACGCGCCACCGCGAAACTCGCTAAGAGCGTCGTGAGCGTCCGGGCGTTACGCCGCTCCCCGCCGGGTGCGCCGGGGACTGCCCGGCGGCATGGGCGCCACCCGTCATCGGCGCAATTGACGATGCGTGGCGACGCTTCTCGCGACATGCCCGCTCAAAGTGGTTCGATTCGCAACTCAACCTAGTCGCGCGCGGGTAACTTTACCGTCCGCATCGGTGGGCGCGACCTTCCTGATGTCACTCCCGACCCAGCGCACTTCAGAAGATTTCAGATGCGATCGCATCGCCGCTTCTGCAGCAATAGGGTCACCTGCTTCCAGCGCATGCAGGACTTTTTCGTGCTCCTCGACCGCAGCCATCCATGTGGCCGTATTTTCCGCGAGTTCGCTAATCCTCGCCCCGATCGGATCACGCCTCGCGTCAAACAGATCGGCCACATATCGGCTCAACACCGTATTGCCGGCCGCTTCCGCGATGATCAGGTGGAACTGCCGGTCCGGTTCCAGAGGAGATTTGCCGGCGGAGGCGAGGCGATGCATCGCCTCCACGCTGCGCCGCAACCGGTCCAGAAAGCCGGCTGTGAGCCGCGTGCTGGCGAGCACGACGAGGCTGCCTTCGATCACGGCCCGCGCCTGCATGATTTCCGTCGGACTTTCGCCTAGCACAGCCAGTGACCCTTCACTTTCGTTTGCGGTTTCGCGCACATAGACGCCCGAACCCATACGGGTCTCGACGCTGCCGCCGATTTCCAGGGCGATCAACGCCTCGCGCAGAGATGGGCGCGAAACACCCAGTTGCTGCGACAACTCGCGCTCGGCCGGCAGTCTCGAACCCGGAGGGAAATCGCCTCCGTGGATGAGGCCGCGAATCTGGTCGGCGACTAATTGGTAAAGCCGCTTTGGCTCAGTCTGTTTCATTTTGCTGCCGGAAGAAAAAATGGCCCGGTCGTCCCTCGACCGGCGATCAAGTCTACCATGCAAGCCCGGCAAGGCTTTGCGCACGTTCGGTAGGAACGATGCGGGTTTGTACCTGGTAAGGCCAATATCGACAGAATACAAATTGGCTTGACCAAACGCGCGATTTATTTTCTAATCTAATACCAGCCCGATGCCGGCACGATCGTTTTTCGCGGTGTGGAAAGGCGGTTCGCATCCTCACTCGAGGCACAGGAAGCAGGCATTGCGATCATTCACCAGGAACTGAATCTGGTGCCCCACCTCTCGATTGCGGAAAACATCTACCTGGCACGCGAGCCCAAACGCGGACCGTTCATCGATCGCGCACGATTGAATGGGAACGCCCAGCGCGCGCTCGCTCGCATTGGATTGTCGTTGCCGCCCACCAGGCTGGTGGGGACGCTGTCGATCGCCCAGCAACAGATGGTCGAAATCGCCAAGGCTCTCTCGCTCGACGCCCAGGTGCTGATCATGGACGAACCCACTTCGTCGCTCACCGAATCCGAAACCATGCACCTGTTCCGGATCATCAAGGAGTTGCGCGAGAACGGGGTTGGCATTGTCTACATCTCTCATCGTCTCGACGAAATGAAGCAGATCGTCGACCGCGTGACGGTGCTGCGCGACGGACACCACATTTCAACGGACGATTTCGCGGCGACCAGCATGGATGAGATCGTTGCGCGGATGGTCGGCCGGGCGCTGAACGATGCGTACCCGCCGCGCCGCTCGGTCGTGACGCAGGAGGTGCTGCTGCGTGTCGACAATCTGTCGCGCGCACCGGCATTTGGGCCGGTTTCGTTCGAACTGAGGCGAGGCGAGATTCTGGGCTTCGCCGGTTTGATGGGCGCAGGGCGGACCGAAGTGGCACGGGCGATTTTCGGCGCTGACCAGCCGGACGGAGGCGAGATTCATATCGGGAGCGAGCGCGTCTCGATCCGCTCGCCTATCGACGCGATTCGCCACGGCATCGCGTATCTGTCGGAAGACCGCAAGAGCGACGGCCTCGCGCTGAAGATGCCGGTCGCGACCAACATCACGCTGGCCAATATCGAGGCGGTGTCGGGTCGCGCCGGCTTCATCCGCTTCGCCGAAGAAGCGAGCATCGCCCAGCGTTACGTTGAAACGCTCGGAATCCGCACGCCGACGGTCCATCAACTCACGCGCAACCTGTCCGGCGGCAATCAGCAGAAGGTTGTCATCGGCAAATGGCTGTTTCGCGAATCGAAGATTCTGTTTTTCGACGAGCCCACGCGCGGCATCGATGTCGGCGCGAAATACGCGATCTACACGCTGATGGATCGGCTCGCCGCGCAGGGCATCGGCGTCGTGCTGATCAGCTCGGAATTGCCCGAGATCCTCGGTATGTCCGATCGCATCGCGGTATTCCACGAAGGCCGGATCGCCACGATCCTGGAGACGCGCCACACCAATCAGGAAGAAATCATGCACTTCGCATCGGGACGAAATCATGCTTGAAATAACATCCGAACAGACCACTACTGTCGACACCAGCGCGAAGCTCCGGCGTCGCGACCTGATTCAGAAATTCGCCGCGCTCGGCAGTCTGATCATGCTGGTGGTCGTCTTTTCATCGACCAGTTCCGCGTTCTTCTCGCTCGAAAACGGCATGACGGTCGCCTTGCAGGTGACGTCGATTGCCTATCTCGGCGTGGCGGCAACCTGCGTGATCATTACGGGTGGAATCGACCTGTCCGTGGGTTCCGTCCTTGCGCTGTCAGGTGTGGTTGCCGCGTTGCTCGTCAAGGCCGGCGTGCCGATTCCTCTCGGCATGTTCGGCGGCGTCGTGGTGGGCGGCCTGTGCGGGCTCGTCAATGGCCTGTGCGTCACGCGTATGGGTCTGCCGCCCTTTATCGCCACCCTCGGCATGATGCTGGTCGCGCGCGGTCTCGCGCTTCAGATCACGGGTGCGCGCCCGGTTTCCGGACTCGGCGACGCTTTCGGCGAACTCGGAAATGGCGCGCTGTTCCGCATCTCGCATGTCGGAGCGGACGGATTCCCCGATACGGTATTTCCGGGGATTCCTTATCCCGTGATCATCATGGTCGTGCTGGCGGTGGCTGTATCGATCATGCTGACGCGCACCTCGCTCGGCCGGCACATCTACGCGGTCGGATCGAATGCCGAAGCCGCGCGGCTCTCCGGCGTCAATGTCCGGCGCGTCACCTTATTTACCTATGTGCTGTCCGGCGTACTCGCCGGTCTGACGGGGTGCGTGCTGATGTCGCGCCTCGTCACGGCGCAACCAAACGAAGGCGTCATGTACGAGCTCGATGCGATCGCGAGCGCCGTGATTGGCGGGACGTCCCTGATGGGCGGCGTCGGCACGATTTCGGGTACGGCCATCGGTGCGTTCGTCATCGGCGTACTGCGCAATGGCCTGAACATGAACGGCGTATCGAGCTTCGTCCAGCAAATCATCATCGGACTGGTCATTCTCGGCACGGTCTGGATCGACCAGGTCAGAAACCGTCGATAAAGCACATCGAATGATGCCATTCGAGAAGTCCAACAAAGCAGTGCAATCACCAACCAAGGAGTGAGACATGAGAAAGATGTATCTGGCATTGGCCGCCGCACTTTTGACCGCAGTGACGGCCCACGCGAATGCGGCGAGCGGAGAAATCGCCGTGATCGTCAAGACGGCCAACTCGAATTACTGGCAGAACGTGCAAAAGGGTGCAACGGAGGGCATGAAAGGGCTGAACGGCTACACGATGACGTTCCAGGGACCGGCGACCGAGTCAGCCGTGGCGGACGAAGTCAATATGGTCGAGAACGCGGTGAACCGGCATGTCGCGGCGATCGTGCTCGCGCCGTCCGATCCCGATGCGCTGGTCCCGGCAATGAAGAAGGCCTGGGAGGCAAAGATTCCGGTCGTCCTGATCGATTCGCTCGTGTCCGATTCCGGCAAGCAGTATTACCAGTCGTTTCTCTCGACCGATAACGACAAGGCCGGTGAATTGTGCGCGAAAGCAATGATTGACCGCGTCGGACAGACAGGAAAAATCGCTGTGATGTCGTACGTGGCCGGCGCGGGTTCTGAGATCGGCCGCGTGGGCGGTTTCCGGAAGTATCTCGCGCAGCACTCCAAGCTCCAGATCGTCGGACCGTTCTACTCGCAGTCGCAGATGGCGACCGCGCTCAATCAGACGACCGACGTGCTGTCGGCCAATCCGGATCTGAAGGGCATCTTCGGTGCGAACGAACCGACCGCCGTGGGTATGGGGCGTGCGTTGGCGCAGTCCGGCAAAGCCGGCAAGGTCGTCGCGATCGGTTTTGACGGCAACCAGGACCTCCAGGGCTTCGTCAAGGACGGCACCATCCAGGCCATCGCTGTTCAGGGCTCGTATCAGATGGGCTACAAAGGTGTCAAAACAGCGGTGGAGGTCATCGAACGCAAGCCGGTTACGAAGCAGCTGGATACCGGTGTCGTGATGGTCGACAAGAACAATATCGATCAACCGGTCGCGAAGAACGTGTTGTATTGAAGCGCGGCGCGGACGACGCCTGACGGCGTTGTCCGCCCTTGAGGACTGCGCCGTTCAAGACACGCTGTAAGGCGTTGGACATCCGGCAACGACTCCCTGGAAACGGAATTCCTGATGAAAGCAAGTGATCTGCGTGATCTGTCGCGTGGGGCCGTGCAACTGAGCGCACTCGGTATGGGCTGTTCGCAACTTGGCGGCTTGTATCGCACGATGCCGCCGGAACAGGCGCGCGCGCTGATGGACGAAGCATGGTCGCTCGGTCTGCGCTATTTCGACACCGCGCCATTCTACGGGTACACGCTTTCGGAGCGCCGCGTGGGCGACGCGCTGTCAGCACGGCCACGCAACGAGTTCGTGCTGAGTACGAAAGTCGGCAGGCTTCTTCGGCCGGATCCGACTGTTCAATGCGGCGATGACGGCTGGGCTGAGCCGCTTCCTTTCCGGCCGCACTACGACTACAGCTTCGACGGCATCATGCGGTCTTTCGAAGACAGCCAGCAGCGTCTCGGTATTCCGCAGATCGATCTGCTGTATGTGCATGACATCGGTCGAATGACACATGGGGATGCAAACGTCGAGTTCTGGAAACAGCTGACCGAGGGAGGGGGCTTCCGCGCACTCGACACGCTGCGTAGTGCAGGGCAGGTCAAAGCCATCGGTCTTGGAGTGAATGAATGGCAAGTTGTGCATGAAGCCATGCAGGAGATACAGCTCGATGTGACGTTACTCGCGGGCCGTTATACGCTCCTCGAGCAGGATTGTCTGTCGCCATTTCTCGACGATTGTGTAAGGCATGGCAATTCGATCGTGGCCGGCGGTGTGTTCAATTCCGGCGTGCTGGCAGGTAATGGCAAGTTCAATTACGGGGACGCCCCCGCCGGTGTCGTGTCGCGCGTCCACCGGCTGGCTGAGGTTTGCCGCGAATTCGAGGTTCCGTTACCCGCTGCGGCACTGCAGTTTCCCCTTGCGCATCCCGCGGTTGTGTCGTGCGTGGTCGGCGCGCGCAGTGTCGAACAACTCCGGCAGAACGTCGCGTGGTTTGAGCAGGCGCTGCCAGCCGGATTGTGGCAGGAGCTGAAGTCGGACGGTCTGATTGCGGAAACCGCACCTGTGCCCGAGGTGGTCGAGTGAGCCTGCGTATCGACGCACATCACCATTTCTGGCACCTCGCGGCGCGTGTGGGGCATTGGCCGCCTGCTCGCCTCGAAGCGATCTATCGAGACTTTGGGCCGGCCGATTTTGAACCGCTGCTTGAACAATGCGGTATCGACGGAACCGTCCTGGTCCAGTCCTTACCGGACAGCAAAGACACCGGGTTCCTGCTCGAATTGGCGACCGGTCACTCTTTTATCCGTGGTGTGGTGGGATGGGCCGATCTGAAAGCACCGGACGCGCCGCAAACGATCGATGCTTTGGCCTGCCACCCGAAGCTGAAAGCGCTGCGGCCGATGCTGCAGGATCTTGCCGACGACAACTGGATCGACGACCCGGCATTGCGACCGGCGATCACGGCGATGCTCGCGAATGACCTTGCATTTGATGCACTGATCGTCCCGCGTCAGCTCCCCGGACTGGTCGCATTCGCGAGGCGATATCCCGGTCTGCGGATTGTTATAGATCATGCAGCCAAGCCACTGATCGCTATCAGGCAACTGGAGCCGTGGCGAAGCGCCATGGACGATCTGGCCAAACTCGAAAACGTACATTGCAAGCTGTCCGGCTTATGGACGGAAGCGCCGCCGCACACGGACGTTGCTGCTTTCGATCCCTACGTGGAAACGCTATTCCGATTGTTCGGTACCCGCCGTCTGCTGTGGGGGAGTGACTGGCCTGTCCTGCGGCTCGCATCAGGCTTCGGCGACTACGCCGGGTGGCTTGCCGCCTGTGAAACATATTGTGAGCGGTTTGCCCGTGGTGAGGATAAAGACGCCGTGTTCGGCGGCAACGCTTATCGCTTCTACCGGCTAGAAGAATAGGGAGAGTGTGATGCAACGAATGGGAATGGTCATCGGCATTGATCCGCAGCGCGTCGACGAATACAAACGCCTGCACGCGCAGGTGTGGCCGACGGTGCTCGATCGGCTGAAGCGCTCGAATATCACCCGCTATTCGATTTTCCTGCGGGAACCCGAGAACCTGTTGTTCGGTTACTGGGAATACGTCGGAACTGACTATGAAAGCGATATGGCGGAGATTGCGAGCGACCCCGAAACACAACGTTGGTGGAGCCTGTGCGGTCCGTGCCAGAAACCGCTGCCGAGTCGTGCGCCGTCGGAACACTGGGCCCGGATGGAAGAGGTCTTTTACCTCGAATAAGTGTCGTCGCAACATCGCACTCGTTTGATCTCGCCGTAAAGAGACAAATTAGCCGAGCCCGCATCGAAACCGGATCATGGCTTCGCGGGTCCTGTACTTGAAAGAGGAAACCTCATGCTCACCGTTATTTGTGAAACTCCCGGCGTACTGCGCTCCGAGACGCGCTCAATGCCATCGCGAGACAGCGGCGAGGTGTTGCTACGAGTGCGACGCGTCGGCGTATGCGGCACTGACCTGCACATCTTTACCGGCAATCAGCCATTTCTAGCGTACCCCCGCGTGATGGGACATGAACTGTCGGGGACGGTCGAAGAGGCCGATGCGGATTCCGGCCTGGCCGTCGGCGACCCGGTCTACGTGATGCCCTACCTGTCATGCGGTCGGTGCATTGCTTGCAGGAACGGCAAAACGAACTGCTGCGTGAACATTCAGGTATTGGGCGTCCACCGTGATGGCGCATTGACGGAGTATCTAAGTCTGCCGCGTCAGTTCGTTCACAAGGCTGAAGGGATCACGCTCGATCAGGCGGCAATGATCGAGTTTCTCGCCATTGGCGCGCACGCGGTTCGTCGCGCAGACGTTCAGGCGGGACAGCGCGTGCTGGTAGTCGGTGCAGGTCCGATCGGTATGGCCGCGATGATCTTTTCACGTCTGCGCGGGGCCACGGTGACGGCGCTTGATACACGGCTCGATCGTCTCAACTTCTGCGCGGAGAAAATTGAAGTGGCGGCTACCGTGCAGATCGGCGATACCGACATCGACGAACTGACGAAACTCACCGACGGCGAATTCTTCGACGTGGTCTTCGATGCGACGGGTAATCCGGCTGCCATGGAGCGCGGCTTCGAGTTTATTGCGCACGGCGGAAAATATGTGCTGATTTCCGTGGTGAGAGACCAGATCACTTTCTCCGATCCGGAGTTCCACAAGCGCGAAGCCACGCTGATCGGAAGCCGCAATGCGACAGCGGAAGATTTCGAAACTGTGCTCAGAGCCATGAGTGCTGGCCAGGTGCCCGATGCGGCACTCAATACACACCGGATGAAACTTGCCGAAGTTCCCGCGGAATTTCCGAAACTGCTCGAGCCGTCCGCGGGCGTAGTGAAAGCCATCATCGAATGCTGACGATCACGCATATCGGATATCAGCCATGAGCCAGCCAATTCTTCAGTTCGGGACCAGCCGCTTTCTTCAGGCGCATGTCGACCTGTTTGTTTCGCAAGCCATGGTGCGCGGTGCCGCGCTCGGCGGCATAACGGTCGTGCAGACCACCAGCAGCGAGGCAAGTCAGAAGCGCATTGCCGCGCTGGCAGGCGGCGGACGATATCCGGTACGGATTCGAGGTATGCGTCACGGAGCACAGGTGGACGAGATGCTGAGTGGCGACGCGGTACGCGCAGCCTGGCACGCCGAGACTCATTGGAAACAGGTGCGAGATGCCGTATCGGAACATGCCCAGGTGATTGTTTCGAATACGGGAGACAGGGGGTTCTGGCTTGATGACCGGGATACCGCAGCGCTTCTGAATCATCCGGAGCGCGTGCCACATAGCTTTCCGGCCAAGCTGTTGGTGTTGCTTCATGCTCGTTGGGAAAGACATCCTGATGCGCCGCTTTCTCTTTTTCCGTGCGAACTCGTGGTCAACAATGGCGATACGTTGCGCGAACTCGTCGTGACGCTGGCGACGACATGGCGCCTGCCGGAGTCCTTCACTACCTATCTTCGAACGCGTTGCATATGGGCCAATTCCCTCGTCGACCGCATCGTTTCGCAGGCAATTGAACCGGTAGGCGCCGTTGCCGAGCCGTATGCGCTCTGGGCAATTGAGCAGCAGCCGGGACTGGTTTTGCCCTGCACTCACGAAAACATCGTGTTGACTGACAATCTGCAGCACTTCGAGCGTCTGAAGCTGTTCATGCTCAATCTCGGTCACAGCTATCTGGCGCAGCGCTGGCTAGAGGACCGCAGGCCGGTTGACGAGACCGTATGTCAGGCAATGAACGACCCGATCCTGCGCGCCAACCTGGAAACTGTCTGGGCGGAAGACGTGCTCCCGACGTTTGCGGCCCTGGGTCAGCGCGAGCGGGCTCTCGCGTATCTCGTCGAATTACGCGATCGTCTACTCAATCCGTTTCTCGAGCACCGGATAGCGGACATCGCGCAGAATCACACCGAGAAATTGCAGCGGCGTTTTTTGCCGCTCGTACAACTTGCCGACAAGCTCGGTGTGAATCCTGGACCACTGCGAATACGAGCGATGCTGGAGCGCGTCGCATCGGTTTAGGAACTGCCTCGGGAGGGCTGGGCGTCTCATTGAAGAGGGCGCTCCCATTCTGAAGTACGGTCGGGTCATCGGTATTGCCACGCACGATGAACGGACTCTTGCGAATGCGATGCATCGATTCGATGCCTGAAATCGTGGTCACGGCATACCTGAATCGCTTGAAGCCGAGCATCGCGCTCGTTCTGGACTTGATGTTTCGATGGTCCTGCTCGATCAGATTGTTCAGGTACTTCGAGGACTGGATCTTCGTGTCCTCCGGCAGCTGGCCATCGGCCTTCATCTCACGCACCGCCCGGTGTTAGGCGGCATACCCACCGAGCGTGATCGTCTCCGGCGAGATCTCGATTCGTCCGCGCTTCAAGTTGAACTGGTTCGTCTGGAAATATGGCGTATCGTGTGAAGCAGGACAAGGGGGCGCAGCCAGGCAGGGCCGCATCGCTCCCTCTGCAGAATGGGCCGCCGAGTGAAACGGTTACAAGATAAGTATTGACGCAGGTCCGCCCGGCGGGTAATGTGCCGTTCGAAGTTCAAGAAGTTCGATTGCTGTTCATCAATTGCTCGCTCCTCAGCGGTATTCGTTGTCCTCTCCCTCCTTGAAGCTTCACACACTCTTTACTAGAGCAAATCTTCGTATTTTTCCTCAAGGATTCTTCATGGATACCGGCACCGTTAAGTGGTTCAACGACAGCAAAGGCTTCGGCTTCATCAGCCCGGATAAGGGCGGCGACGACCTGTTCGCTCACTTCTCCGAAATCAGGGGCGACGGCTTCAAGACACTGGCTGAAAATCAGAAGGTGAGCTTCGAAACGAAGCAAGGCCCGAAGGGACTGCAAGCGGCTAACATCAAGCCGATGTAATGTTGAAGGGCCCCGGCCTCCCGCGACGGATGCCGGGTTGCAGCGATACCCTCGCGGAGCTTTGTCTCCCTCAGTTGGCGTGGTCGATCCTGATTGGCATCTGTTTATTGAGCAGCTTGCCAAGCGCCATACGCCTCGTTGCGCCTCATTCTCCCCCCAGGCTTCAACGCCATTTTTCGCTTTTCGACTGCTTCAGAATTCGGCTCGAATGGCTTTGAATCGGCGCACCCATGCGCTTTTCGCACGGCACGTGCGCGCTCGAATATCATTAAAATTAAAATGCAAAACAGACAAGTTCAACAATACAGCGGCTATGCCGTCCAATCGTCGGCGCATCGTTTGCCCGACGGTAGCTTCTCATCTAACCTGCTGCTCGAATGCATTGATAGTGCGCGAGCCGAAGGCCGCTACTCGTTCTATTCCCTCGATTATTTCAAGAGTGAAGAGCAGGCGTTGCAGCACTCGACCCAGTGGGCACGCAACTGGGTCGACACGCGCGGTTAAAGACGACGCCACGGTTCGAAACACCCAACGCATCTGAGGCGCCAGGGCGGGTACAACAAAACGCCCCCACATCACGCGGGATCCCGATTGCACATCGTCGGCACGCATGGCGGACACCCCCCTTCCTTCTGGCCCCGTCGATAGTGGCGGGGCAGATGGCGGCCTTTGGGTACAATGCAGGACTAGTTCGCTTCGCAAATGCCCAAAGAAGAACTGCTGGAACTCGACGGTATCGTTGAGGAAGTGCTGCCAGACAGCCGTTACCGCGTCACGCTCGACAATGGCGTGCTGGGAGGTGCGTATGCGTCCGGTCGTATTCGCGAGAATCACATTCGCATCCTTGCGGGCGATCGGATAACGCTGGAACTCTCGATGTACGACCTGACGAAAGGACGAATCAATTTTCGACATAAAGATGAACGGAGCGGTGGCGCAACGCAAAGAGCCGCATTTCACCGTCGTTGATGGCGCGATACGCGACCGTCGGCTGTGACCCTTACCTGTGCCGCGACGCCGCGTGCACATCCACATCACCATTCGCCATTGCTGCCGGATCTCAACCAAGGAAAAAAATTGACTACCGTAATTCTGAAAGCCGACGAGCCCATGGAAGTTGCAATACGCCGTTTCCGTCGCGCGATCGAGCGCACCGGCTTGATTCCCGAGCTTCGTGCCCGGACAGCCTATGAAAAACCTACCACAGAACGCAAGCGCAAAAAGGCTGCTGCAGTGGCGCGCCTGCGCAAGCAGATCAAACGGTCGTTGCCGCCGAAAAAGCGGTACTGATCCGGAACTGCAGAGCAGCCATGCAGATGCGGCCGTCCAGTGCACAGCCGGATGTCTCGCGTAACCTTCGCATGGGGAACCGCTTCTGATCTTGGCCGAGTGACACCGGTTGAATCCGCTTTCGCATACCGGTCACTCGATTTTCTGCGATCGATAGACCGCTTCAGGTCGGGCGCCGCCCTTCGCGGCGGGTAGCCAGCGGCCAGGAGCGGCGGCAATACATCTACGCAGTCGCCAGGAGATTAGAGTCGCCTGCCCCTCGCCCCCTTTATAATCCGGCATGACTCCCTCCACTCCCCATGCAGCAATCCGACGACCGGAACCGCCCACGCGATTCATCGGTTTGCCGATTCCGCACACTTCAGCGGCCCATTCGCCTTCCACGCATTTCGAACGCTCGCGCCACGAGCCGCACGGGTCGGTCGTATGAAGATACCTAAACGGCTTGCACCGCTTCTCGACGAAGGACTCATCGACGAAGTGATCGGCCAGTTGATGAGCGGCAAGGAAGCAACAGTCTACCTCGTGCGCAGCGGCCACTCGATGCGCTGCGCAAAGGTCTACAAGGACGCTAAGCAGCGCAGTTTCCGGCAAGCCGCGTCGTATCGGGACGGTCGCAAGGTCAAGAATAGCCGGCAGGCGCGTGCGATGGAAAAAGGTACTCGCTATGGCCGCCAGATGCAGGAAGAGTTGTGGCAAAACGCCGAAGTCAACGCATTGTTCCGACTTGCCGACGCGGGCGTGCGCGTGCCGCAACCCTATATTTGTACCGATGGCGTCTTACTGATGGAACTGGTGGTCGACGCAGCGGGTGACGTCGCGCCACGCCTCAACGACGTCCATCTGACCGAAGCGCGCGCCCTTGAACTGCACGCCCTCCTGCTCAACGAGGTTGTCCGCATGCTCTGCGCGGGTGTGATTCACGGCGACCTATCCGAATACAACATCCTGCTGGCAGCTGATGGGCCGGTGATCATCGATCTGCCTCAGGCCGTCGACGCAGCTGCCAACAACGAAGCCGCTTCGATGCTCAAGCGTGACGTCGACAACCTGGCTGCGTACTTCGGACGGTTCGCACCGCAAATTCTCAGCGCGGATTACGGAACGGAGATCTGGGCGCTGTTCGAAGCAGGCGGGCTGCAAGTCGATGTCAAATTGACCGGACGCATCGAGCTCGACACGCGACCAGTCGACCTCGATAGCGTGCTGCAGGAACTCGAAGAGACACGTCTTTACGAAGACGCGCGAGTGCGGCGCCAGCAGGAACTGAGCGCAGACTGATAACCGTGCTCGATGTACCCCGGACGATTGCCCCGCGATAAGGTCTTCGTCGAATGTCGCACCAGCAACCGGTTGCGCACCGTCAGACTATTCGAGTTCGGCCAGAAAGGGCCCCGCCCGTGGAACAGTTACAAGATAAGTATTGACGCTGGTGCCACTCGGCGGTTAGGGTGTCGCATGAAGTTCAAGAAGTTCGATTGCTGTTCATCAATTGCTCGCTCCTCAGCGGTATTCGTTGTCCTTTCCCTCCTTGACGCTTCATACGCTCTTCAACGGAGCACATTTTCCCGTTTTTTTCTCAAGGATTCTTCATGGATACCGGTACCGTTAAGTGGTTCAACGATAGCAAAGGTTTTGGCTTCATCACCCCGGACAAGGGCGGTGACGATCTGTTCGCTCATTTCTCCGAAATCAGCGGCGACGGCTTCAAGACGTTGGCTGAAAATCAGAAGGTGAGCTTCGAAACGAAGCAAGGCCCGAAGGGTCTGCAGGCAGCTAACATCAAGCCGCTGTAAAGTTTGAAGGGCCCGGCGTCCCGCGACGGACGCCGGGTTGCAGCGACATCCTTGCGGAGCGTTGTTTTCTAAAGTGGCGCGTTCGCTCCCGGCTGCATCGGTTTCGCCAGCACCTTGCCAAGCGCCATACGTCTCGTTGCGCTCACTTTCCCCTCTGGCATTCCCGCCACGTCTTCGCTTTCCGACTGCTTCGGATTCGGCCTGAGATGCCTTTGAATCGGGCGTACCTGTGCACATTTCGCAAGGCACGCGCGCACTCGACATTATTAAAACTAAAATGCAGAACAGACAAATTCAACAATACAACGGCTATGCCGTCCAGCCCTCGGCGCATCGTTTGCCCGACGGCAGTTTTTCCTCCAACCTGCTGCTCGAACGCGCCGATAGCGAGCGCGCGGACGGCCGCTACCAGTTCTATTCGCTCGATTACTTCACGAGTGAGGAGCAGGCATTGCAGCACTCGACACGCTGGGCACGCAACTGGGTCGACACGCGCGGTTAACGGCGACGCCCCAGTTCTGCGCGCTCAACGCATCTTAGGCATCAGGACGCGTGCAATAAGGCGCGCGATCGATCGGTTACTTTCCGTTTTGAGCCGGGCGCTCAGTGCGAACTTCCGGATTTTCTCTATCGACGTCTTCGGCATTCCATACACGGCATCGAAGTCGACGACGCTCTTGAGCTTTCAGACCAGGTCGAAGTGTGAACGCAGGCGCGGGCGGACGGCAATCATCCATCGCTCACTATGCGGCCGAGATGGAATGCACAAGGCTTCCCTTCGGGCATGACGGTATCTATTTCGTGGTCGACGCCTGAGGAGGCGATGACCGGAACTGGCAGCAATGCGGTCGCATTGGCATAGCCTGTCGAGCATGTGGCGACTGACGATCAGAAGATCAACTTCTTTATCGTGCACATTGTTGATGGCGTGCCCCTGGCGCGCGCGAACACGGGTACCTTCTGCATAGACTCGGGTTCTGGCTTTAGCACTCAGGGGGATTCCAGGATGGTGCGATCAAAGCCGTCAGTATCAATCAGCATTTCGGCGTAGGCCACCGACGCGCGCCTTGCGTCGCCGGCATTCACGAAGGGCCTTTTGCCGGGCACACGGAATAAGCGACTTCGCGGGTTGTCCGTCATGGAATCCGGGTCGCTGATGCGAATCGACGCATCGAATCCTTCCTCGTAATTGTGACCATATCCCGGTTGAGTCGTGCGATGCGGATACACGAGTAGGGAAATATCGAGACCTCGATAATGGCGGACGGTTGTCATCAGGTCACTCCTTTTGGCCGCAGCAAGCAGCACGTTTTTGATCGTTGTGCAGGTTTGGCCGAAGGAGATACGCCCCCGAGCCACACCGACGAGGCGACCGGAACGAAGTTTCCTGGCTAGCTGTCCGGTACGCGGATACCCGAGCTTCGTGCTTAACATCCGCAAGCGTTCCCTAAACCGGCATTCCGCTCACGTTTGTCCGATCGGGCATCGCACTGTCCCGAACTCACGAAGTGGGTCGCTCCCGTATCCTTGGCCAGCCTCATCGCGCGTGGCAAGCAGACGCTGTTGATCTTGGTGTTCTTGGAGAGTTTCAACGTAAGCGTGGAGGTGGAACCAGGCAGACAGCCGTCGCCCCGGCCATCTAAGCAAACGCTATGGCAATCCGGGCAGTGCCCCCTTTGCCGACCTTAACTTTCAAGGTACGCGCGACAGTACCATCGGTCAATACAATTCTGGTAACAGTCGCTGCGCCGCCCGATGTAACCCGTTCCAGCGTATAGTGAGTCATACCCTGCGGAGTGACCAACATGTCGACACACCCGTTTTTTCTCTACAAGGGGTACGAACTTCATCCCCTTGTCTTTCCCCGCACATTCAGTCGCTTTGACGGACATTCCCGTTACGCGGAAGGTTATGAAATTGCAGTACGGATATGTCGTCCGGCGGCGACAGCAATTCCCTCCGCAAGCCGGGTCTTCAGGCTGAACCAAACGCATACATTCTCTGACTTCGGTACGGCAAGGCGAGCCGCCCGGCAGCAGGGGAAGGACATCGTCGACGGAAAGGTGAGCGGCGCTTCGGTCATCGACATATGAAAACGCCGCTGACGGGCAGCATCTGTCGATGTGCTCGATCATGCGACGAATTGCTGTCTACCTGATGGCCAATCTGATCGTCACTCCCACATAAAAGGCGGCCAGCACCTCCAGCTTTTTGGCGACCGGTATGGCAGCATTCCGCTGCGCAACGGACCCTTTACCCGGCGGTGAGCATACCTCATTGCCGGAACAGCGGGACAGGACTGCAATCGACGTGCTGCTCGGGACGCTCGCCGGCGATCACCTTCCCGAACGATTCGCGATTTGGTCATCCCCGAAGATTCGATGTGACCGGTTGCAAAAACGTACCGCAGACCTGCAAGTCGAGCAGCAATTGGCGTCGCTGGCTCACGCCGTCTCGTCGCCCAATCGGGCCACGCGGTCCCAGCTGTTCCGCGTCGAACACGTACCCCCGAAATGAAGTCGGTCCGGATAGCCGTTGCATGTCGCGCTCGGCAATCGCGTGGTCGCGGATGCGTCCGCCTCGAGCCAGAGGCGCAAACATCGCATCGGTCTCCTCGCGGGCGGTCGGGTAACGCTGGAACTCCTTATGACCTGACGAAAGGGTGAATCGATTTCTGCCAAAACGGGCGAACGGGCTGCAATGCTGTTTCGCGCGCTTCGTTCCGCCGTCGTTGAATTGTTGACGTCGAGACTGCTTGCCGCGCATGTCGGAGGCGCACTCTGCGTCGCCACATGATGAGCCTGAGAAGAGAGGCAGTCCGATGTGGATCTTCGGATCGCCGCCGCCTACCGGCGCTGCGGTACATAAGTGCCGGGTTGACTTGCATGTTCCCTGTGCTTCTCTGACGGCGCCTGAAGCACGAGTTTTTCTGTACAAATCCATCAATGGGCGTAGCATGAAATCGTCACTCTACCTGCGACCGTTCCTCGCGTCCTTAAGCTGCGTGCCCGACGGAATCGTAGTTACGCTTTCACCCAAAACCGAAACGTGGCCGACCTCCTGAAGGGCAGCGGACGCAGTGGCACACGTCGCTACGCTCCGTCTTTTCCGCTACACCATGAGACGGCCTCAAAGGCACCGATCACGACCGGTTCCTGTCTCTACCGCAGGCTCGAACTTCATCCGCTGATGGTTGACTCAGAGCCGTTGCAAACATTGGAGTTTGGTATGGAAAGAAATGACCTGCTGAAATGGATTCGGTGCAATGGTGATGACATCGTCGATCAGTTTCTGCCGCCCGGCGCGCGGGGCGAACTGGATAGCCTCATCCATGACCGCCGTCACGAGATCGATGCGGGCGCGTTTCTGATGTTCATGTCGATTCGTACGCTTCTATGCGAACGCGGCATGGCAAGCTGCGAATCGGATCGCGAGGCCGGACAAATCATGGCCATGCTGAGCACCTAGGTCGCGCTTTTCGACGCTCCTCTGAGACAGTCGCAATCGAGCGATAACCCCAAAGGAATACCATGCGCTTCAATTCCACCCTGATCGTTATCGACCCGACCCCCCGGCGGGCCGACGGCGAGTACATGGCCCACGCACGCATCAGCGGCAGCCGTGCCGACGGCACCGGGTACGAGATTCATTCGAGTGGCGATCTGGCAGGCTTCGACGCACGCGAGGACGCGATAGCCTACGCGAAGAACTGGGCGCAGGACTGGCTGCACGCGCGCTTCGGGTGACAGACGTCTCACCTGGGGACGCGACGAGAGAGGGATTGGTGTGCAGGCCGGCCATTCGCCATCAGAGGAAGATGCAGCGGGATGCGCGGTATTCTGCGGCCAGATGGTTGATGTTGAAACCGCCTCGAGCGCGCAGAACCGCATGGGTTTGCGCGGCCGTCTCCGGCGCATCCGTCAGCCGGGGTGCTCGCCCTAAGGACTTTTCGTGCTGCGCTTCCCTGGTCTGCGAAGTCTGCAAATCGCTGGCTACTGCTTCCAGAATCTGCTGCGCGTCGTCTCTGCTCGTGGTTTTACACCTGCCGGGACGCGCCTATTCCATCGCCGGTCTTCACAGACCGACCACGACTGCATGAAGCAAATCCGCAGCATCGTCGCAACAGGAAGGGTGTGCGCCTCGATTATCCATTCGGCTCGTGCCGCTCCATCCGCGCGATCAGCCTCGACCATTAGAATCCGGTCAGATCTCTTCCAGAAACCGCGCTCGTGCACGCTTCGCCGTCGTATCAGACCAGGATGGAGTTGCACTATCGCGTCTCTCCCGAGTGTCTCTGCGCTCGGATGGCCCCTCGCACGTCATTGTGGGATTTGCGCGGGTCTTTCCAAACTGACGATTTAGTCCGCGGTTCGGGACGTCGCACTATCCACACTCGGCCGTAAAAGCTGAAGCGGGAAGAACCAAGGTGTCAGTCGCCGCCATGCGGCTCTCGCGTCGCCATTATTGTTTCATCGCGCCAGTTGCGTTCGAGTTTGACGCGCCTTTAGGCGACATCGCGTTCTCACGCTTCTGCATCAATGTGCCACTGGCGGGCTTGCTGGTGCCGGCGTCCGCAGCACGGCCCATGCTCTGGCCAGCGGCACCCGGCTGCGCGTTTTCAGTATCACGGTTTGCTGGCGCAGCTTTGCCAGTATTGGTCTGCGCAAATGCGCAAGCGCTAGCGATGATGGAAATTGCGCTGATTCCTGCCATTATCAACTTCATGATCGTCTCCGGTTCGGGAACTGCTTTTCTATGTCTGACCTAGTGCAGCACGACGCATGCCTAGAGGAAGTGGCAAACAATAAGCGTGTGCTGTTGCCGCCCGCGAGAAGGTCGGAATGCGAAGGCCCCAAGAAGTTAATCGACTTAATAATTACTTGCCCGATTTACGTTCTGGTACGTGTTTTGGTGACGGCTTGGGTCATGTCAGCGATCACGGGAGTTCCTCGCCGCGAACGCGGATGCGCCGCCGTCCAAATTCGCGGGACGGCCGATTAACTCAATCAGGCCGCTTTATGCCAAATGAATCGCGCCATTAAAAACGGCCACGCGGTTGCCCGTCTCCGGTTCAGGGTTCGCCACTTCGCTGAAAGCTGGCTATCCGTTCCCCTTGCCGCTTGGACCGGGCTTCGTGCTCGAACCTCAGATGCAGGTTATTTGGCAGCACGTCGGGTTGAACGAAGCCAATGACGGGCTGGGTCCGGTCGATCCCGGCTCCACGTCAGGCGTGACCGGGCGGCTCGGGCTGTGGACCATCGAACGCGCCGGCGGAGACGTATGGCAGCCGTACGTGCGCACCAATCTCTGGCGGGACTGGGGGCTCAGGCAGCGACGACATACTCCGGCGCCGAGCAGGTGCCACTCGGACAGCAGTTCACGCGTATGGACTTCGCCGCAGGCGTGACGGCGAAGCTCAACACACGTATGAGCTTGTATGGACAGTTCGGCTATCAGTTCTCGATCAACGATTCGGTCAGTGCCAGCCAAAAGGGCGTCTGGGGCGACGTCGGTTTTCGCTACGCCTGGTGAGCAGCCGTTCACTGCAGGTCTCGCGCTGAGCGAGAGCAGATACGGCAGCCTGTAACCGCAGGCGGGATGTTCGGCACGAATCCTGCGATTCTTCACGCAGCAACGATTCTTTCCTATGCTTAAAGCAACGGGCGAGCCCGCCGGAGCTGCCATCGCCGCGTCGCATGAGCGGGGGGCCGCGCGCCTGCGCGCGTGACATCGAATCAAAGCAGCCGTTCGCGCATGTTTCGATGATTCACCGGCTACCGGGCGGTCTGGATGGCAACGTTTGGACTACCCAGCAAACGAACGGAGCGTGGCGATGAAGCGGAGCGAGTCACCCCAGCCGGTCACGATGCTCGAAGCACTGATACCGATCGCTGGCCTCGTCTTGCTCGTCAGTCTGTCGTTCTACCTGTTCGGCGATGGTGGTGCGAACGGGCCGAACCAGGTGGCACTCGTCGTGGCGACCATGCTGGCCGTATTTGTCGGTTGGCGTCGGGGTCATTCGCTCGCTTCGCTGGGCGAGGCCGCGAATGCAAGTGTCAGTTCCGGTATTGGCGCGATTCTCATCCTGTTTGCAGTCGGCGCGCTGATCGGCACGTGGGCGCTCTGCGGCACGATCGTCGCCATGGTCTATTACGGGCTGAGATTGCTGAGCCCGGACTACTTTTACGTCACGGCGGCTGGAGTCTGCGCGGTGATCTCGTTTGCCATTGGGACCTCGTGGACTGTCGCGGGTACGATCGGAATCGGCCTGATGGGCATTGCGCACAGCATGGGCCTGAGCCCCGCCATAACGGCCGGTGCGGTGATTTCCGGCGCTTATTTCGGCGACAAGTCTTCGCCGCTCTCGGACACCGCGAATCTTGCGGCCGCTGCCGCGGGTGTCGATCTGTATCAACACGTGCGCGAGACGCTGCTGACATCACTCGTCGCGATTGTCATCACGCTGGCCGTGTTTTATCTGCTTGGCCGCCCGGGCGCCTTCGATGCGAGCGCGGAGGTTGCTGCAATGCAGAGCGCATTCTACATATCGCCAGTGCTGTTCCTGCCGCTCGTTCTTGTCGTCGTGCTGACGCTGTTCCGGCTTCCGCCCTTTACCACCATCTTTCTTGGCGCATTGGCGGGTGGCGTGGTTGCCGTTTTCGTCGAGCCAGCGCGAGTGCTCGCATTTGCCTCCGCGCGAGAGGGCGTGCCGATCCCGATTGCGATGCTCAAAGGCGTATGGCTTGCGCTTGGGAGCGGCTACAAGTCCACGACTGGAAATCCAGTGCTTGATACGCTCCTCACTCGCGGCGGTATGGACAGCATGCTGAATACTATCTGGCTGATCATCACGGCACTGACATTCGGAGGGGTGGTCGAGAAGTGCGGTGCGATAGAACGCCTCATTGCCCCGGTAGTCGATTGGGCCAGGAGCGGTGGGGCGCTGGTCGGTTCCCTGGTCCTGGCGACCATCGCGACGAACATCGTTACGGCAGACCAGTTCATCGCAGCCGTGCTGCCGGCCCGGATGTTCAGGAGTGCATTCGCGGCACGCGGCTACGCGCCCATCGTGTTATCGCGTTCCGTTGGTGATTCGGCCACGACCACAGGCGCGCTGATCCCCTGGAACAGTTGCGGCGCGTTTATGGCAGTGACCCTTGGCGTGCCGACACTCAGCTATGCACCCTATGCCGTATTTTGCGTGGTAAGTCCGCTGCTGACGGTGGCGATCGCCTACGCGGGTATCCGCATGCCACGCGTCCCCGCTGCCCAAGCCGAGACCTCAACGGCAGGCGGCCCCCCAACTCCGGTCCATGAAGACACCAAGCAGAATTGACGGGTATGCTTATTCGAGTCGTGAGGCACCCTCGCTCGTGGCCGATACCCGGCGCGCGATGCGTTTCCAACCTATTGCAAGCGTTCTTCCGTCCGACGAACCGTCGGCAATACTGTAAGGAGCAGTCAAGATGAAAATGCAACGAAACGCTCCCCGGATCGTGTCCATGATGCTCGCCGCGGCGTTCACACTGGCTCAGGCAGGCGTCGCAGTGTCGCAGACGGCTGCTCCGCAGAGCGCCAGCGAGATCCATAGGACCGGCATGCCAGAGACGCAGCAGCAGGGCGACATATCGTTCGTGACTGGCGGAGTCGGTCGCGACGAGTCGACTGCGCTGCGGCAGGCACGAAGGCAGTGGCCGTTGTCTCTGCAGTTCACCGGTCCCGGGGCGAGCTATGTGGCCGACGTCCAGGTGAAGATTGCCAAGGCTGGCGGCGCGACCGTGCTCGAGGCCACGTCGAAGGGGCCGTACATGCTCGTGCGGCTGCCTCAAGGGCGCTATACGGTCAACGCCACTTACGGCAGCGTGACCAGAAGGGAGACCGTGAACGTCCGCGGCAATGGCAGCGCGCGTGCGACGTTCGCGTTTCCGTCCACCCACTGAGCGCGGTCCCGACGCCGCGCCGAAGGTCGCGCGCGTCGCGTTCGTTTGACGACGGGCCAGGACCCAGCCATAGGCTTATTTGGCTTTTACACGCCAGTATCTGGACTTTTGCGGAACGAAAGCCTCATGCCTTGAGCAGGTTCTTCCCCTTCGTCCCGAGCAACGGCAAGTCGCGGATCCGCACACCGGTCGCGTCGTCGATCGCATTCGCTAGCGCCGCGGCGGCCGGGCCTTGCGCCGCTTCTCCGACCCCGAGGAATGGCAGGCCCGGCCGGTCGATCAATAGCACGTCCACGCGTTTAGGTACGGACGAGAAGCGCATGATCGGATAAGTGCTCCAGTCATAGCTCGTGATGCGTTGCGGGTCGAAATGCGTTTCTTCATAAAGCGTCCAGCTCGTGGTTTGCAAAATGCCGCCTTCGATCTGATTGCGCACGCCGTCCGGATTCACGATCTGTCCGCAATCGACGGCTGCTACGACACGCTCGATGCTGAGCTCGCCGGTATCGCGCATGACCGTCACGTCCATTGCGACGGCAAGGTAGGCCATCAGGTTCTTGTATTGGGCAAACGCAAAGCCGGTACCTTGCGAGCGCGGGCTCGAGTCGCCCGTTCGCGCCCTGCGGGCTCGCCAGCCGAATTGATCGACTACGGCGCTAATGACGCCATGCGCGCGCGGATCATCGAGATGTTTGAGGCGAAACGCAACGGGGTCGGCGTGCGCGGCTCTGGCGAGCTCGTCGATGAAGCTCTCGATCGCGAACACGTTCATGTGCGCGCCGAGCGAGCGCATGGCAGAGACGCGTATCGGCATCGTGGGCACGAAGTGATGCTGCACGTGCAGGCCGGGCACGCGGTAAAGCGGAATGCTGTTGCGGTCGCCTCCGCCTTCCGGCATCGGAATCGGCTTCGGCGGCGCGGGGGTGAACGGTTGCGCAAGGAGCTGCGCGGGCAACAGGCGGCCCGCATTCTCGATGCGGTTGTTATGCGTGTTGCTCCATAGCTCGTAACGCCAGTCGGCAAGCGTGCCTGCCGAATCGAGCGTTGCATTCGCCTCGACTGTCATGGCCGGGCCGAACGGCTCCCACATGTGTTCCTGTTCGCGCATCAATTGCACGCGCACCGGGCGGCCAGGCAGCTCGCGTGCAACGAGGGCGGCGTCGGCCGCGACATCGTCCGCGCCGTTGTGTCCGTAGCAGCCCGAACCTTCCACATGCACGCAGCGCACCTTGTCGGGTGGCATCGCGAGCATTTCGGCGATGCCCGCACGCAGCGGATAGACGCCTTGCGTGTGCGTCCACACGGTCATCACATCGTTGTCGAGCTGCGCGACAGCGCACGATGGCCCAATCGAGCCATGCGTCAGATACGGCCTCGAATAGCGCGCCCGCAGTGTCGCCACAGGCGCGGCCGCGCCCGTCGCTGCGCCCTGATCGGCCACCGCGATTTCCTGTGAAGGCAGACTCATCAGCAGCGCGTGAACGTTCGCGGGATCGGGCAGCGGCGGCCCGGCCTGCCATTGCGCGGCAAGCGCAAGCTCACGCATCGCGAGGATCGCGCGCCATTCGTCGTCGGCGACCACCGCGAGGTAGTTGCCGTTGCGCACGACCTTGATGACGCCGGGCAGCGCTTCGACGCGCCCGCTATCGACTGCGACGAGGCTCGCGCCATAAGACGGCGGCCGCACGACGCGGGCATGCAGCATGCCGTGCGGCCGCAGGTCCTGGGCATAGCTCGCGCCGCCGGTCACCTTGCCCGGTATGTCCACGCGCGGCAGCATATGGCCAATCAGCGCGTAGGCCGATGGCGGCTTTTTCGGCGCGTCGGGCTGCGCGTTCTGATGGAGGTCCGCGTATTGCACGGCTTCGCCATAGCTCACGCGTCTTCCGTCGGCGGCAATGACGGCGCCGTCGCGCGTTGTCAGGGCCGCTGCGTCGACGCCCAGTCGCGACGCCGCGCTCGCGACCAGCAGCGCGCGCACCTGAGCGGCGGCGTTGAGGATCGCGGTGCCGCTGTCCGCCATCGTGTGACTGCCTGCGGTGTAGCCTTCGTTCGGCGTTGCGGCGGTGTCGGCGGTGATCAGCTCGATCGCATGAGGCGCGAGATCCAGCTCTTCCGCGGCGACCTGCAGCAGCGCGGTGCGAATGCCCGTGCCAAGCTCCGCCTTGCCCGTGAATACGCTCACCTGGCCGTCACGGGCGACCTTGATCCACGCATCGAGCAACGGCGTGCTCTTGAGACTGCCCGGCAGCTTCGGGGCGCTCGCGTTGAAGGTGCCCGCTTCGGTGGTGGTTTGCGCAAGCGCGGCCATGCCTGGCACGATCGCGAAGCTCACCATCAGCGAGCCGCCAACGAGGAAGCGGCGCCGCGCGGGGTCATCGGGGCCGATGCCGTGAGCGACGGAGGACGGGCGGCCGTCGCTCACGACTGCGCTCCCTCGTCCGTTCGCGGCGAACCCGTCGCGACTTGCCGGATCGCCGCGAGAATGCGCATGTGCGTGCCGCAGCGGCACAGGTTCGGCTGCATGTAGCGGCGGATCTGTTCATCGCCTGGGTGCGGGATTCGCTCCAGCAGCGTGTGCGCGCGCATGATCATGCCGGCGATGCAATAGCCGCATTGCGCGGCTTGTTCGTCAATGAAGGCTTGCTGAAGTGGTCCCGGATGTTCCGCGCTGCCAAGTCCTTCGACGGTTCGCACTGGCCGGTCGCCAATGGCCACGACCGGCATGAGGCACGAGAACACCGGTTCGCCGCCGACGCTGACCGTGCATGCGCCGCATTGACCGAGACCGCAGCCGAACTTCGCGCCATCGAGCTGCAACTGGTTGCGCAGCACGTAGAGCAGCGGCGTTGACGGGTCGACATCGACCGTATGACTGACACCGTTGACGTTGAGTGTAATCATCGTGGCAGGCCGTCCTTGCGAAAATGCGCGACCGCGCCGGCGTCGAGCGAGGGCCACGCGTCGCGTGCGGTGAAGCGCTCGCGCGTGTAGTTGGCGAGCTCCGCTATCTGCGCATCCGTGAATGTGTTGGCGAATGATGGCATGAAGGGCGCGCTATCGCTTTCGTGCCAGTCGATTCCATCGAGGATGATACGGATCATGTTGCGCGGGCTGTCGGCGTTGACGGCCGTGGAAAGGGACAGCGACGGTCGAGCGTCCCCGCTCGACATCGGCGCGCCTTCGGCATGGCACGATGCGCAGGCCGCGGAGAATAGATTCGCGCCGCCGCCGGGCGCGGTGGACACGGGCGCGGCGGAAGCGGAGGGCGAGGCGACCGGATGCTCCGGCACGCCCGGGCCCCCGGACGGCAATGCCAGCAGGTATGCGGCAATCGCCTCTACGTCGGAGGCGGACGCGTCGGCGAGCATGCGCGTGACGGGGCGCATCGGACCCGCCGCCGCCCCATGGGCGCTCGCGAGGCCCGTGCGCAGATAGCTGATGAGCTGTGCCTGCGTCCAGGGCATGGGGCGTGAAGCGAGGTTCGTCAGCGCGGGCGCATCCCATCCGTCGATCGTGCCGCCTTGCAGCGCGCGGTCGCGGCGCTCGGCACCGAGGCGGTTGAGCGGCGTGTGGCACGCACCGCAATGACCGAGGCTTTCGACCAGGTATCGTCCGCGTGCGACGTCCGGCGCTTCGGGCGGGGCCGGCGCTGCTTCGGTACCGGTATGCAGGTAAAAAAGATTCCACACGGCGATGAGGGGCCTGAAGCCGAGCGGGAAGATCAGGTCGTTGTGCGGCGCAGGCGCCTTGACGGGAGCGCGGCTCATCAGCCACGCATACAGCGAGCCCATATCGGCATCGCTGATGTGCGTGAAGTGCGGATACGGGAACGCGGGATAGAGCAGATGGCCGTCGCTGGACACGCCGCGCCGCATCGCGCGCGCGAACGCGTCGAGCGACCAGCCCCCGATACCCGTCTCGTTGTCCGGGGAGATGTTAGTCGAGTAAATGATGCCAAACGGTGTTTGCAGTGGCAGTCCGCCCGCGAGGGGCAGGCCGCCCGTCGCGGTGTGGCACGCGACGCAATTGCCAACGGCCGCGAGCTTCGCGCCGCGCGCCGCGGCCGCCGTATCACTGCCGGTCGCGATGGGCGCGGTGACGGCATTCGGCGCGGGCTCCCGTGCATGCACGGTGGGTCCGCCGTATGCGGCCATGAGGGCAACCAGAACAACGGCCACGCCTGCACTCGCCACCCGTCCTTTCATCTAGCCTCCATCGCCGAGCCGTCCGCATCATGGTTCCAGACTACGTCGCGCGGCTCCAGGTGGCGCAAGCGGCGTTCCTGATATTCAAGGAAGTCTGCGGCTGTCCGCCGCTCCGCGGTTCGCCGCTGTCTACGAGGACGGAAGCTCCAGGGGCGAACAGCGGCGGTCGCGATAACGGTCTCGCCTAGCCGGCTGCGATCGCGATGGCGATCTGCACGAAAAGCACCTTGACGATGGTCATCGACGGAAAAATCATCGCGTACATGACGTCGGGCTGATCCGTCGGCGCGATGCGGTTGGCGAAGGCGAGAATCGCGGGATTGCCGGTCGCCCCGCAGATCACGCCGACCGATGTATCGAAAGACAGTCTGAAGACCCACAGGCAGCACCCAGCCGTGACGCCGACGAGCACCAGCAGCGTGATCACGCCATAAAGCAGCAGCAGCGGTCCGGCGGTGCCGACGGTCGCGACGAATTTCGGTCCGCAAGACAGGCCCACCTGCGCGAGAAAAATCGTCAGCCCGAGATTGCGCAGCACGAGATTTGCGGAGAGCGGCATCACCCACACGAACGGTCCGTTGCGGCGCGCCTTGCCGAGGCACAGCGCGACCAGTAGCAACGCCGCGAGACCGAGGCTGAACGCGCCGAGACCGGGCGCGCGCAGCGGGATCGCGCCGACCAGCAGCCCCGCTGCCGCGCCGATGCCCAGACAGATGAAACTGAGGTCGGCCGTGCCCTTGATCGAATCGCCGAAAAACGCGCGGACCCTCGCGCGATGCGCGCTACTGACGAGCAGGCCGACGCGGTCGCCAGCTTCGAGAATGAGCTCTGGCGTCGACAGTAGATCGGCGTCGCCGCGCCGCACGTGCGCGACCGCGCAGTTCACGCCATCCGGAAAGCGCAGATTGCCGAGCGCCGTGCCGACGACTGAGGGACTCGACGCGAACACGCGCATATAGTCCAGGTCTTCCCGATGACTCGAGATACGCCCGGGCTGTAGCTCGCCGCAGAGCGCCGTTGCTTCGTCGAGCGGGCGGCGCTCGGTGGCGGTGGCAAGAAGGACGTCGTCGGCGCGCAGCGTGAAGTCGTCGCTGGGCAGCTGATTGTGATGCGCGCGTCGCACGGCCGCGATCACTACGCCGGCAGGCAGGCGAGTCGAGAGCTCCGACAGCTTGAGACCGAACAGACTGGCATTGCGCAGCGCGATTTCTGCGGTCTCCAGCACCTTCGCAGACGGTTTCGATATTTTGGCTTTCAGGACTGAGTTCAGCACATAGAGGAATAGGATCGGCCCGGCCACGCCGAACGGATAGGTGACGCTATAAGCCACGGCGGCATTGCTGCTTTTCATCGATGCGATGGCAACCTGCAGGCTCGCCGTGCTGGTGCCGCTGCCGGCGAACATGCCGAGCGCATCGGCGAGCGTGATGCCGAAATGGATGAAGGCGCACGCCACGAGACCCGAAGCGATCACGCCCAGACATGCGGCCGCGTTGGCCTTCACGCCTTCCCGGCTCGTGAGTCCGCGGAAGAACTGCGCGCCGTACTGAATGCCGATGCCATACAGAAACAGCAGCAGACCGAGCGTGCCCAGCAACGCCGGCGGCGCGGATTTCGGCGCGAACGCGCCGAGCGCCAGTCCAACGAACAGCACGGCCCCCGAGCCTAGAGCCACGCCCTTGATATTGATTTCGCCGACCAGGTAGCCGAGCGCGATGGTCAGAAAAAGCGCGAACAGCGGCTGAGTTTCGAGGAAAGTTCTGACTGCTTCCATGCCGCCCCCTATAGGTGGACAAAGCACCGCGACTGAGCGCTTCCACCGGGCAGGCCTCGCGTTCGACGCGCGGCAGTTGCTGACGATACTCGTTGCTGCTATCGCATTGCGCCTGCGAGGTTGCCCGAGCCGAGACCCACGATCAGATCGAGTGCGCCGTTCTTCAACGCTTGCGTCGTGACCACGCCCGCCGCTTTCAATGCGGCCGCGTCGATGCGCGACGCGTCCGATAGCTCGACACGCAACCGCGTGGCCGCCAGCGCGTCGAGCTTTCTGATGTTGGCCGCGCCGCCCAGCGCCGCACGAATCTTTTCCGCGCGCTCCGTTTCCTGCGGCGAGTTTTGCGCGGCCACAGCCGCTGGAGCCGCCGCCGCGCCTTCCACACCAGGCACTCCGGCCGCCGGCAAATCCGCTTCGGCGCCCGCTGTCTTCAGATAGTCATGCATGTCGGTTTTCATGTTCTCCGACAACGGCCCGAAGATCGCCTGCACGCCGTTGCCCACGCGCACCACACCCGCGGCACCGAGCGCCTTGAGCTTGTGTTCGTCGACGCGCGCCGGGTCCTTCACGGAGATGCGCAGCCGCGTGATGCAAGCGTCGAGACTCGTGATATTGGAGCGCCCGCCAAAGGCGAGCACGAGTTCGCGCGAACGTCCTCCCGCGCCGCTCGCGGCAACCGCCGCTGTTTCCGCCGCGTCGTCCTCGCGGCCCGGTGTCTTGAGGTTGAAGCGCGTGATGACGAAGCGGAACACGCCGTAATAGATCACCGCGTAAATTGGACCAAGGATGAAAACGTACCACGCGTGCGTGGCCTTCCCGCCGATCAGGTTGAACATCAGAAAATCGATGCCGCCTTGCGAAAACGTGAAGCCCATGCGCATGCCCAGTGTGTTCGCCACGAACTGCGCCGACGCCGCGAGGCATGCGTGAATCAGGTAAAGCACCGGCGCGACGAACAGGAACGCGAATTCGATCGGCTCGGTGATGCCGGTGAGGAAAGAAGTCAGCGCGGCCGAGACCATCATGCCGCCGACGGCCACCTTCTTCTCCGGCTTCGCGCAATGCCAGATCGCGATCGCCGCGGCCGGCAGGCCGAACATCTTGAACAGGAACGCGCCCGCCAGGATGCCCGCGGTCCGGTCGCCCGCGAAATATCGGGTGATGTCGCCGTGAACGGTCTTGCCGGTCGTCGGGTCGAGGTAGCTGCCCATTTCGAAGAAGAACGGCACGTTCCAGATGTGGTGCAGGCCGAACGGAATCAGCAGACGTTCGACGAAACCGTAGACCGTCGCGGCGGTGCGCGGGTCGGAAACCGCCGCCCAATGCGAAAAAGCCTTGATTGCGCTGCCGATCGGCGGCCACACGAAAGACAGGATCGCGCCGAGCACGATCGAGCCGATCGCGGTCACGATCGGCACGAAGCGCTTGCCGGCGAAGAAGCCGAGATAGGCCGGCAACGTGATCCGGTAGTAGCGGTTGAACATCCATGCCGCAAGACCACCGGCGAGGATGCCGCCGAACACGCCGGTCTGGATCGACGGTATGCCCATGATCGTGTCGGTTTCGACGCCCTGGAGCTTGCCGATCACGCCCAATGTAGCCGTCATCACCAGATATCCGATCGTTGCGGCAATGCCCGAGACGCCATCGTTCTCGGTGAAGCCGAGCGCGACGCCGATCGCGAAGATCAGCGGCAGGTTGCCGAAGATCACGTCGCCCGCGTTCTTCATCAGCGCGAGCACGACGACCGGCACGTAACCGTGAAAGTCGGTGGCGCCGAGGCCGAGCAGCAGGCCTGCCACCGGGAGCACGGCGACGGGCAGCATCAGCGATTTGCCGATCTTCTGCAAGACTCCGAAGGCATGCGAGAACATGGCTGATCTCCTGTTGATCCGCTCACTCGGCAAAGCGCGACAGATGCGCGCGGACTTCCGCGGCGGTGCCCAGACACAGCACCTCGGCGGCGAGCTTCCTGGCTTCTTCGATCGTCACGCGTGCAAGCTGAGCCTTGATCGAACCGACCGCCGGAATGCTCACCGACAGCTCGTCGATGCCAAGGCCGACGAGCACCGGCACCGCCATCGCATCCGACGCGATGCCGCCGCAAATGCCGACCCATTTGCCATGCTTGTGCGCACCGTCGACCGTCATGCCGATCAGACGCAACACCGCCGGGTGCAGCGCGTCGGCCTGCTTCGCGAGTTGCGGATGGCCGCGGTCCATCGCGAGCGTGTATTGCGTGAGATCGTTCGTGCCGATCGAGAAGAAGTCGACTTCGCGTGCGAGTGGCTCGGCGATCAGCGCGGCCGCGGGGACTTCGATCATGACGCCGACTTTTACGCTCGCCGCGCGATCGCCGGCTTCTTCGAGCAGGATCTTGCGCGCTGCCCGCACCTCCTCGATCGCGGCGATCATCGGGAACATCACGTGCAGATGCCCAAGCGGCGCCGCGCGCAGGATCGCGCGCAGTTGCGTGCGGAAGATGTCGGGACGCTCCAGGCTCACGCGCACACCGCGCAGGCCGAGAAACGGGTTGTCTTCCTTCGGCAGCGGCAGATACGACAACGGTTTGTCGCCGCCGACGTCGAGCGTGCGGACCACGAGCGGCCGCTCGCGGCCAAGCGCTTCGGCGACGGCGCAATATTCGGCGGCCTGTTCGTCTTCGGTTGGCGCGGTGTCTCGCGCGTCGAACAGGAACTCGGAGCGCAACAGGCCCACGCCTTCGGCGCCGGCCGCGACCGCATCGCGTGCTTCCTGCGCATTGCGGATGTTCGCGACGACCTCGACGCGGTGGCCGTCGGCCGTCATTGCGAGTTTGGTTGCCGCGAGCTTTTCGTCTTCGCGTTTGGCGGCCTGGCGGCTGATGCGTTCGCGCGCCTTCTCGAGTTCCTCGGCGCTCGGGTTGCGCCGCAAGCTGCCGCGCGAACCGTCGAGCACGACGGGCGTGCCGTCGGCGAGTTGCAGCGCGCGCGCGTCGATACCGCAGATCGCCGGAATGCCGAGCGAGCGCGCGAGGATCGCGACGTGGCTCGTCGCGCCGCCGCTCGTCGTGCAAAAGCCCAGCACCTTGCTGCGATCGAGCGACGTGGTGTCGGACGGCGACAATTCCTCGGCAATCAGGATCGTTTCGTCCGGCACGTCGATCTGCGCCTGCTTCACGCCGGCGAGCAGCGCGAGTACACGGCGGCCGACGTCGCGGATATCGCCGGCGCGTTCGCGCAGCAGCGGATTGTCGAGCCTTTCGAGCGTGCTTGCCTGCTTCTGGAACGCATCGCGCCACGCGAACCCCGCGCCCTTTCCCGCGCTGATGCTGCTGATCGCGGCGTCGTTGAGGTCAGGATCGTCCAGCAGTTCGAGATGCGCGTCGAGAATCTGCGCTTTCGACGGATCGGTGAGCGTCGCCTTGAGCGCCTCGATCTGCTGACGCGCCTGATGCTGGGCCGCTTCGAGTTGCGCCCGTTCGCGTTGCGGCGACTCGCCCGCTTCGTTCACCTCGATGACCTGCTGACGGAACTGCACGATCCTGCCGACCGAAAGCCCTGGCGAAGCGGATACGCCGATGAATTCGTTGGTGTCGGCGGGAGCCGCTTCAGTCGGTGCTGGCACCGGCGCAGCCGGTGCGGTTGGCGCAGCCGCCGCGGGTGCGGGCGCATCGCCGGGCTTTTCGCCCGATCCGTCGGCAAGCAGACGCGCGACGGTGCTGGCCGCCTCCGCCGCGTCGGGACCGCGGGCCTCGACGCGCAGCTTGTCGCCGAACTTCGTTGCGAGCCCCATGATCGCGACGACGGACTTGGCATTTGCGCTGGCGTCGCCGCGCAGCAGCCGGATCTCGGACTTGAATTTCTTCGCCTCGACCGCGACGACCGCGGCGGGCCGTGCATGCAGGCCCGCTGGATTCGGCAGCGTGATCTCGTCGGAGAGGATCGCGCCGGTGGCGCTCGCCGTGTCCTTGTCCTCCATGCTGCCGACCAGCTCGACGTACAGCGCGACGTCGGTGCCGGCGACGACGAGCCCTTTCGCGGGAACGTAGCGCGTGACGAGATCGCCATTGGCGATCACCATTTGCGTGAGCAGGCTGGTTGCTCTTGCGCCGACCGCGATCGGGTCGAAGCGGATCAGCGGCGTGCCCACCGCGACGGCGTCGCCTTCCTTGACCAACGGCATGAAGCCCTCGCCGCGCAGCAACACGGTGTCGAGCCCGATGTGCAGCAGCACTTGCAGACCGTTGTCGCCGGTGATCGTCGTGGCGTGGGCAGAGCTATGGAGTTGCGTGACCTTGCCGGCTAGCGGTGACAGCAGTTCATCCGAGGTCGGATCGATCGACACGCCATCGCCGACCATCTTCTGGGCGAAGACCGGATCGGGCACGCTCTCGAGAGGAACCAGTATGCCCGACAGTGGCGCCATCAACCCGATGCGCAGAGGACGCTGAGGAGCTTTCATCGCCAGGACTCCTTGTACATTGACGCTCGCCTGAGGTGGCTCGACTCGAGCCGCGTGAGCGCGACATTCATACGTGCGGTCGGCACTATTGCCGCTCACGCCGCTCACCCACTTGTGAGCGGCGCACGTTACAAAAGCGTCGGAGACAAAAACTCGGGAAGTCAAACAAGGTCGCGCACGTCGACCGGGATGAATGGAGAAACGTCAGGCGCGCTCCGATGGCGCTGTTTGCGTTTGCCGGGCCGCCTCGCACCCATGCACAACCCTTTGCACCGTGGTCCCGGAAAAAGGACCCGGAAAGCGCTCTGAAAAAGAGCATATGTTACTGAGCGCAGATTGCAAGACAAGACGATTTCGGACGGGAACGCCTGAAATTTGCAATATCCTGGCGGGAGATAGAGCGGTCTTTATTAATTGGCGTGTGACGCGTTCATTAATCTGTGTTTTATCCGCTTAGCGAAAGGCGGCGGCCCGACAAGACGCTCACGCTTCCTGTTCAGAGTAGATCCGTGACGAGCCACCCAATTCCGCGCCCAACGAGGCGGCTACGGATGCAATCGGCATATTGGGGCGACTCTCCTTCCCGAAATATGATTTTTCTAACGCATTGAGGGCGCGCTGATAATCAGGGGACTGGAAGAGCCGTACGCGGTCGTTTCGCGGGACTAGCTGACTCATAGCGAGATATCGCCGCAGAGGCATTGTTCAGCCACACCTTCTAGTCTTTTCATCGGACGACTCTTTTTCTGACATGAGACCCAGCCTAAAGTACGAGACTTCAATCTGGCATCAAGGTCGTCATGCAAATCGATACACCTGCAATCCCGGCATCGTTGGAAGGACATTCAACCTCCGCGGGTCAATGGCTCTCCGTCATCGCTGTAGCGGTAAGCGCATTCGCCTTCGTCACTGCCGAGTTTTTGCCTGTCGGGCTGTTGCCACAAATCGCACACGACCTCGGCGTGTCGACCGGTGTCGCGGGGCTCATGATCACCACGCCCGGCGTGACGGCCGCGATATTGGCGCCGACGCTGATAGTCAGCGCGGGCCGCATGGACCGCCGGTACGTTTTCCTGCTCCTCACTGCGGTACTGTTGATCGCGAACGTCGTGTGCGCGATCGCACCGAACCTCGCGATCATGCTCGTAGGACGGGCTCTGCTTGGCGGCGCGCTGGGTGGCTTCTGGACTCTGGCGACGGCGGCGGCTCCTCGACTCGTGCAAGCAAAGGATGCCGCCAAAGCGACCGCGACCATTCTGACCGGCGTGACCTGCGCAACCGTGATCGGCGTGCCGCTCGGGACGTTTATCGCGTCGTTTGCATCGTGGCGCATGGCGTTCGCCGCCACCGCGGGCCTCGTGTCGCTCGCCTTGGTGGCGCAGGCGTTCCTCGTGCCTTCGTTGCCGTCGGCATCGGCGTTGCGGATCGCCGATTTCAAAACCCTGCTTGGCCGGCCTCATACGAGGTTGAGCATGGTGATGGTCGCGCTCGTCTTCGGCGCGCATTTCTCGACCTACACGTATATTGCGCCGCTGCTCGAACACGACTTCTCGTTGAGCGCCATCACGCTGTTGCTGTTCGGATTCGGTCTGATCGGCTTCTTCTCCAATGCGTTGACATCGATGGTGATTTCGGACCATCTAAAGAAATCCGTCGCCGCGATGGTTCTGCTGCTATTGGGCGCGATGTCGTCGATGTTGCTGCTCGAACATTCGCCGTTCGGCGAGACCGCGGGGATGCTGCTGTGGGGAATCGCGTTCGGAGCGCTTCCGCTTTGCTTCAGCGTGTGGATTCAGCGCGGCACGACAGACCTGCCCGAAGCGGGGTCGGCCATGTTCGTCAGCATCATCCAGGTGGCGATTGCGGTGGGCTCGGCAGTGGGGGGCACCATTGTCGACCGTGCGGGCGTTCACGCCGACTTCACGCTGGGACTTGGACTCGCGCTACTGGGCCTCGTGGCACTGCAACGGCTTGCTGTATTGGAACGGCCGGCCACGGCGGCTACTCTTGATTGCGCCTGCGATGCGTCGGTTGACTGACGCGTCGAGACAGTACGTCGCGTGACCGGAGCGCACCGCGTTAGCCAGCCGTGGCGACCGCAAGGCGACCGAATCCGTCAAACAGCCGTCTTCACGACTCTGGGTTGAAATGGGGCGTTGAGCGGCACGTCGCCAGCGGCCTCGTTGCGGGCGGCGCTCGTCGATAGATAGCGCAAACAGCACACGCGCAAAAAAGACGCGAAATTCAACGGCTCTTCGCCGCGCAAGGCGACCAGTTCGTCGTGAAGCTTCACCACGAACTGGGTCGTCGTCACGTTCTCGCGGTTGGCGATTTCCCGAAGCACGTCCCAGAAGAGATTTTCGAGCCTCACCGTGGTCACGACGCCATGAATGCGCAGCGCGCGCGTACGCGACTCGTAGAGGATCGGATCAGCGTTGACATAGACGTTGCACATACGTTCAGCCTTTCTCGCGAATGATGACGTCGCACGACGCGAAGCGCGCGGCGCGGGCGCTCATGCCGTCGTGATCGAGCGTAACACGGTTGGTCGCCCGCGATGCCGCGCCTCGGTCGAGGCGCGCTCCTTCAATGCGCGATGCGCGTGCCCAGCAGCGCAAGGAACTGCGCGAGCCAGTTCGCGTGCGAGGTCCATGCGGGCGCGGTGACGAAATTCTCGTCGGTGATCGCGTCAGGCCAGTCGAGCGCCACGTACTCCGCGCCCGCGAGCTTCACTTCGGGCGCGCAGGCCGGATACGCCGAGATGCGCCGGCCTTCGATCACACCCGCCGCAGCCAGCAGTTGCGCGCCGTGGCAGACCGCGGCAATCGGCTTCTTCGCTTCGGCGAATTGGCGAACCCAGCCGATCACCTCGTCGTTGAGCCGCAGATATTCGGGGGCGCGGCCGCCGGGCACGAGCAGCGCGTCATATTGCGCGGGGTTCACCGACGCGAAATCGGCGTTCAGCGTGAAGTTATGGCCACGCTTTTCGGTGTAGGTCTGATCGCCTTCGAAGTCGTGGATTGCGGTGCGAATCGCGTCGCCCGCGCGCTTGTCGGGCGCGACGACGTCCACCGAATGCCCGACTGCCGCCAGTGCCTGAAACGGCACCATCAGCTCATAATCTTCGACGAAATCGCCGGCGATGATAAGAATTCGCTTTGACATGCTTCGTCTCCTCTCGAATGGGGTGGGAAATGGCGAGGCGGACGCGCGATCGCGGTGTGAAGGCGGCGGCCGTTGAGAAGCAATATAGCGATCGACGCAGTGGGCCAGGTAATACGCGGCTAAATGCCGACCAGGGATTTCACTGAGCTGAACGGAACTCAGCCCGAATGCGGCAGACGATCGCGGTAGGTGGAGCGATCGGTGTCGCCATGATCTGGCCGAACAGCCTCGGCATCGCGGTTTTCACGGTGGTTGCGGCGCGGGCGGTCACTGAGTTTTTCCTGCTTCCATCAGGCAAAAGAAAAAGAGTCGCGCTCCATTCGAGTGCGACTCTTTTGTCATTGGGAACGTCCATTCAACCGCGCAGATTCGACACACATCGCTGCAGCACCTTGCGCAGCGTATCGACCGGGATTTCCGTTACTCCGTCCAGCATGGACGCTTCGAGCGCGTCGATCGCCGAATCGCATTCCCGCAGTACCCGACGCCCTTCGTCGGTCAGAAACAGATGAATCAGTCGACCGTGGGTAGGATGCCCCACGCGTCCGACCCAACCGTTGGCTTCCATCGTCTTGACAACTTCGTTGGCCGACTGCGGCGTGATGAACGAGCGTTCGGCGAGTTTCGCGTTGGTCATCGCGCCGCTGGCGCTGATCACGGAGAGCGCGGTGAACTGAGGCAAGGTCAACCCGAATTCACCCAGTACATCGATCAAACTGCGTTTGAGCAGACGGTCGAGTTGGCCGACCACATAGGAAACGCGGGCAGGTGGCGCACCGGTTTTCGTTGAACCGGCGTGTTTGGCAAGGGGCGTTCGCCGCTTCTCCATTGTCTTGATCATTATCAGGTTGTCTTAGGTGTTTCTACCAGGCATATCATATTCTACTTTCAATATCAGGACACCTGAGACTAGACTCATCGTCAATTCCAGGGGCGCTGTGGGAAGGATTCTGATAAGTGACGCAAGATCATTGCCAGAAATCTTCTCCTTCCCATGGCCGCTTCGTCGAAGAACGAAGCGTGGTTCACCTCTGGCAATTCAATCAAACGTGAAGGAGACGTCATGTCAAGTGTTGCTAATCGGTCGAGTGCGGTGGGCTCCAGTTCTGCACTAACGTTGGCATTGTGCTTTCTCGTCGCGGTGCTGGAGGGTATCGACCTGCAGTCCACTGGCGTTGCGGCGCCTCGAATGGCGCACGAGTTCGGCTTGTCGGTCAGCCAGTTGGGGCTCGCTTTCAGCGCCGGCATGTTGGGGCTTTTGCCGGGCGCGATGATCGGCGGCAGACTCGCCGACCGGATCGGCCGCAAGCGCGTTCTGATGATCTCGATGGCGATTTTCGGCATCTTCTCGATCGCGACCGCGCAAGTCTGGAGTTTCGAAAGTCTGCTGATTGCTCGCGTGCTGACGGGCATCGGGCTCGGCGGCGCGATGCCGAACCTGATCGCGTTGTCGTCCGAGGCGGTCGATGCGCGTCACCGCAACACGGCGGTTAGCGTCATGTATTGCGGTATGCCGCTCGGCGGTGCGCTTGCCGCATTGATCGCCGTACTGAGCGCCGGTCCTACCGCGTGGCGTCATATCTTCTACGTGGGCGGAGCCGGACCGCTGATCATCATTCCGCTGCTGATGGCATTGCTGCCCGAGTCGCGCGAATTCGCCACCGAATCGCACGAATTCACGACGGCGGACAAGCCGCTCCTTTCGACGCGTGAAGTCCTGTTCGGCGAGGGGCGCGCCGCCGCGACGATCGGTATCTGGATCAGCTTCTTCTGCACGCTGATCGTTCTTTACTTCCTGCTGAACTGGCTGCCTTCGTTGACCGTGGGGCGCGGCATGAGCCGTTCGCAGGCCGGGATTGCCCAGATCTTTTTCAACGTCGGCAGTGTGATCGGCGTACTGGGCATCGGTCTGCTGATGGACCGGTTCAGACAAGGCCTGTCAGTCACGGCGATCTACGCGTGCATCGTCGGTGCATTGATCGCGCTTTCGCAAGTCGCCAGCATCGAGACGCTGTCCGTTGCCGTGCTGTTTGCCGGAATGGGCGTCGTCGGTGCGCAGTCGATGCTGTATTCGCTGTCCGCCGCCAGCTATCCGACCAGCGTGCGTGGTACGGGAGTCGGCGCCGCGGTCGCGGTGGGACGCGTCGGCTCGATTGTCGGCCCCGTAGCCGCCGGGCAATTGCTTGCGATGGGAAAGAGCTCGGCGCTCGTCATCGGCGCGAGCGTGCCGGTGACGATCATCGCGGCGATTACGGCATTGCTCGTCATTCGCTCCAACGCCGCGAAACGCTAACTCTTCGCTGATGGACCCAACTGGCCCGGCGTTTTCGCGCCGGGCCATTTTTCATGCGTCATTCGCGATTCGTCGTGGCCTCGGCCCGCAGATCAAGCAACCTGACGGCGTTCTCCTTCAGAACGAGCGGCTTTACTTCGGGCTTGATGTCGAGCGTATCGAAGTCTTCGAGCCAGCGGTCCGGGCGGATCAGTGGGAAGTCGGACGCGAACAGCACCTTGTTGCGCAACAGCGTGTTCGCATACTTGACCAGCTCGGGCGAAAAGTACTTCGGCGACCAGCCCGACAGATCGATATACACGTTCGGCTTGTGCAGCGCGATCGACAGCGCCTGCTCCTGCCATGGCCAGGAGGGATGCGCGATCACGATCTTCATGTCGGGGAAGTCGGCGGCGACATCGTCGAGGTAGATCGGCTCCGAATACTTGAGGCGCAAACCGCCGCCGCCGCGCATGCCCGAGCCCATGCCCGAGTGTCCACTGTGAAAAACCGCCGGCAGCCGGTACTCGGCAATCACTTCGTAGAGCGGGTATGCCATGCGGTCGTTGGCGAAAAAACCCTGCATCGTGGGGTGAAATTTGAAACCGCGCACGCCGTGCTCCTCGATGAGCCGCCGCGCTTCGCGCGCGCCGAACTTGCCTTTGTGCGGATCGATGCTGGCGAACGCGATCATGATGTCGGAGTTTTTCTGCGCGAACTCCGCGACCTCTTCGTTCGAAATGCGACGGCGACCGATGTTCGCTTCGCAGTCGACGGTAAACATCACGAAGCCGATATTGCGCTCCCGATAGTGCTCGATCGTTTCGGGAATGGTCGGGCGACGCCCCTGTTTGAGCACGGTGCCGAAGTATTTGTCGGCGGCTTCGTCGAATTCTTTTGCAAACAGGTCCGGTGGTTGGCAGCACGACACCTCGGCATGCACGTGGGTGTCGATGGCCTTCAGTTGATCGATGTTCAATGGGGTCTCCTATGTGTAATTAAAGCTGATGCGTCAGGCTGCGCGAAGATTGCGCACGCACGTCAACAGCAGGTTCTTCAGCATCTGTGAACCGTGTTCATCGATTTCGCCGAGCATCGATTGCTCGACCCTGTCAGCGGCACGGTCGCACTGAGACAGCAATGTTTCGCCGGCCTTCGTCAGCGACAGCAGCCCGACGCGACGGTTGAGCGGACCGGCCACGCGCGTCACCCATCCATTCGCTTCCATCGATTTGACGACCGCGCTGGCCGCTTGCGGCGTGATCAACGAGCGCTGCGCGAGCTGTGCGTTCGACGAACGTGCGCGCGCCCGCAGCACCGACAGCGCGGTGTATTGCGGCAACGTCAGACCATGCGAGGCAAGCGCTTCGGAAAGCTGCCGCGTGAGAATCTTGTCGAGCTGCCCGGCCAGGTAGCTCAGACGCACCGGAGCGGCAGCGTGCCTTCGATCGCGCAGGTTGCGCCGCGCCGTGGCGCGCGGTGTCGATTCAGACCCTGACGGCTTTCTCGTGATCGTCGGCATAGGCGGTTAGGGGTTTGTACCAAGACTTCGATATTGTACTTTACTTATCAGGTCACCTGATATTAAATTGAGTTCAGGCCGCGAGGGCGGCATTGATACGGAGAAGCAGATGAGTTACGAAGGACGCTGGAAAACGGTCAAGGTCGCGGTCGAAGGCGGAATCGCCTGGGTCACGTTCAATCGTCCGGATAAGCGCAACGCGATGAGCCCGACGCTGAACAAGGAAATGATCGACGTTCTCGAGACGCTCGAACTCGACGCCGAAGCCCAGGTTCTCGTGTTGACCGGCGAAGGCAGTGCATGGTCGGCCGGCATGGACCTGAAGGAATATTTCCGCGAAGTGGATGCGGGGCCGGACGTGCTGCAGGAGCGGATTCGCCGCGACGCGAGCCGCTGGCAATGGCAATTGCTGCGCATGTACTCGAAGCCGACGATCGCCATGGTCAACGGCTGGTGCTTCGGCGGTGGCTTCTCTCCGCTCGTCGCCTGCGATCTCGCGATCGCCGCGGACGAAGCCGTGTTCGGCCTGTCCGAAATCAACTGGGGGATTCCGCCGGGTAACCTCGTGAGCAAGGCGATGGCCGATACCGTCGGTCATCGTGAAGCGCTGTACTACATCATGACGGGCGACACCTTCACGGGTCCGCAAGCCGCGAAGATGGGTCTGGTGAACAAAAGCGTGCCGCTCGCGCAACTGCGCGACGAAACGATCGCTCTCGCGGCGAAGCTGCTGAACAAGAACCCGGTCGTGCTGCGCAACGCGAAGCATGGCTTCAAGCGTTCGCGGGAACTCACGTGGGAGCAGAACGAAGACTACCTGTACGCAAAGCTCGACCAGGCGAACTATCGCGATCCGGAAGGCGGCCGCGAACAGGGCCTCAAGCAGTTCCTCGACGACAAGAGCATCAAGCCGGGCTTGCAGACCTACAAGCGCTAAGCGGCGCACTTCAGCAGGACGACTGAGGAGACGAACACATGCATCAAACGAACCTTCTGATTGGCGGCGTGAAACGTGCCGCGTCGAACGGCAAGACCTTCGAGCGCATCAATCCCGCGTCGGGCGCGGTGGCCACCCGCGCCGCGGCGGCCACCGTCGAGGATGCCGATGCGGCCGTCGCCGCCGCAGCGCGCGCGTTCCCGGCATGGGCGGCGCTCACGCCTACCGAGCGCCGCAAACGCCTGCTCGCCGCCGCCGACCGCATGGACGCGCGCACGGCCGAGTTCATCGAGATCGGCGCGGCTGAAACGGGTGCGATGGCGAACTGGTACGGCTTTAACGTCATGCTCGCGGCCAACATGCTGCGCGAAGCCGCGGCGATGACGACGCAGATCGACGGCGCGGTGATTCCGTCCGACGTGCCGGGCAGCCTCGCAATGGCGGTGCGCCAGCCGTGCGGCGTCGTGCTTGGCATGGCGCCGTGGAACGCGCCCGTGATCCTCGCGACGCGCGCGCTCGCCATGCCGCTCGCGTGCGGCAACACGGTCGTGCTGAAGGCATCGGAAGGTTGTCCCGGCGTGCATGCGCTGATCGGCGAAGCGCTGAACGACGCGGGTCTCGGCGAAGGCGTCGTCAACGTGCTCACGCATGCGCCGGAAGACGCGCCCGCGATCGTCGAGCGTCTGGTCGCCAATCCTGCCGTGAGGCGTGTGAATTTCACCGGTTCGACGCGTGTCGGCCGCATCGTCGCCGAGCTGTCCGCGCGCAATCTGAAACCCGCGCTGCTCGAACTGGGCGGCAAGGCGCCGGTTCTAGTGCTCGACGACGCGGACCTCGACGCTGCCGTCGAGGGCATCGCGTTCGGCGCGTTCTTCAATCAAGGGCAGATCTGCATGTCGACGGAACGCGTGATCGTCGATCGCAAGGTTGCCGATGCGTTCGTCGAGAAGCTCGTCGCGAAAGCACGCACGCTGAAGGCAGGCAATCCGACACAGCCGGGCTCGATCCTCGGCACGCTCGAGAGCGAAGCCGCCGCGCGGCGCATTCGCGCGCTGGTCGAAGACGCCCGCGAAAAGGGTGCGAAGTTGCCGCTCGGTTGCGAGGTGAAAGGCGCGATCATGCAGCCGGTGATCGTCGAGAACGTGACGCGCGAGATGAAGCTTTATGCCGATGAATCGTTCGGCCCTGTGGTGACGGTGCAGCGCGTGGACGGCGACGAAGAGGCGCTGACGGTCGCCAACGATAGCGAGTACGGCTTATCGGCCGCCGTGTTCAGCCGCGATATCGCGCGCGCGATGAACGTCGCGAAACGCATCGAGTCGGGCATCTGCCACATCAACGGCCCGACCGTGCACGACGAGGCACAGATGCCGTTCGGCGGCGTGAAGGCCAGTGGTTATGGGCGCTTCGGCAGCAAGGCGTCGATTCCCGAGTTCACCGAGTTGCGCTGGATCACGGTGCAGACGAGTCCGCGTCATTATCCGATCTAGGCGTCGGCTCCCGGCCGCAACGATTGCGGCCACCCCATCCTTGCATGGAATGGCACAACTAGGAGACAGGTTTTGGAATCGGAGCACAGCCACGCAAGCTCTCTGGCGACCGGATACCGGAGCGTCGCCATCGGAGCGCCTTCAGCGCGGATCGAGAAACGCGGCGACTGCTGGTACCTCGAGACACTTGAACCTCTGGGTCCGTTTCCGGAGCGCTTTACGGACCGCCTGCTGAGCGGCGCACGCGCGCATCCCGACCGGCTGCTCGTCGCACGACGCGATGCCGCAGGCGCGTGGCAGGGCATCACGTATGCGCAGATGCTCGAGCGCGCACGTGCGATCGGGCAGGCGCTGCTCGATCGCGATCTCAGCGCGGAACGCCCGTTGGTGATCCTGTCGGGCAACAGCGTCGAACATATGCAGCTCGCGCTCGGCGCGATGTGGGCGGGTATCGCTTATGCACCCGTTTCGCCGGCCTATTCGTTGATGTCGGGCGATTACGGAAAGCTGCGCCATGTCCTCGAACTGCTCAAACCGGGTCTGGTCTACGCGGACGATATCGGCGCATACACAGCGGCGCTCGATGCCGCGCTGGGAAGCGACGTCGAACGTGTCAGCGCGGTGCCCGCGCCAAACGCGTCGAGAGTGACGCGCTTCGACGCATTGCTCGACACGGCCCCGCGCGACGTCGACGCTGCCAACGCGCGCGTGAACGGCGACACGATCGCGAAGTTCCTGTTCACGTCCGGCTCGACGAACCTGCCGAAAGCCGTGCCGACGACGCATCGCATGCTGGGCGCGAACCAGCAGATGCTGCTCGAAACCTTTCCGCAGTTCGGCATCGAGCCGCCGGTCCTCGTCGACTGGCTGCCGTGGAATCACACATTCGGCGGCAGCCACAACGTCGGCATCGTGCTGTACAACGGCGGCACGCTCTATATCGACGACGGCAAACCCGTGGCCGGCAAATTCGACGAGACGCTGCGCAATCTGCGTGAGGTCGCGCCGACCATCTACTTCAACGTGCCGAAGGGTTGGGAAGAACTGACTATCGCGCTGGAAAAGGATGCGGCGCTGCGCGAGCGGTTTTTCTCGCGCGTGAAGATGTATTTCTTCGCGGGCGCCGGTCTGTCGCAGGCGGCGTGGGAGCGTCTCGAGCGCGTAACGCTCGAACATTGCGGAGAACGCATCCGCATCATGGCCGGTCTCGGCATGACCGAGACCGCGCCGTCGTGTCTGTTCACGACGGGACCGGTATCGTGCGCCGGCTATATCGGCTTGCCGCCGCCCGGATGCCAGGCCAAGGTCGCGCCCGTCGATGGCAAATTCGAAGCGCGCTTTCGCGGCCCTCACGTGATGGGCGGTTACTGGCGAGCATCGCCGGCGCTTCAGAGCAGCGTGTTCGACGATGAAGGCTACTACCGCACAGGAGACGCCGTGCGTTTCGTCGACCCGCAACGTCCCGAACTGGGCCTGATGTTCGATGGCCGCATCGCGGAGGACTTCAAGCTTGCGTCGGGAACGTTCGTCAGCGTCGGGCCGATGCGCGCGCGCATCATCAGCGAAGGGGCGCCCTACGTTCAGGATGCCGTCATTACGGGGATGAATCGCGACGAAGTGGGCGCGATGATTTTTCCGCGCCTCGACGCGTGTCGCTCGTTGGCGGGTTCGCCCGCGGATGCGAGCGCCGAGGACGTGCTCAACACGGCCGCCGTGCGCGATTTCTTCAGCGAACTCCTCGCGCGGCTGAATCGGAGTGCGACGGGCAGTGCCTCGTTCATTGCTCGCATGCACCTGCTGAGCGTGCCGCCGTCGCTCGACCTCGGCGAGATCACCGACAAAGGCTCGATCAATCAGCGCGCCGTCCTCGAGCACCGGGCCGCGCTCGTGGAAGCAATGCACGAAGCCGACGCCGACGACGCGACGGTGATCCATGCGCGCAGAGGCAGCTAGTCCAGGAACAGGAAGAAATGATGTCGACTTATACGGCGCCGCTACGCGACATGCGCTTCGTAATGGACGAGTGGCTCGACGCCACTTCGTGGTGGCGCGACGTGCCCGACTGGCAAGACCTCGACTCGCAGACCGCGCAGCAGGTGCTGGAGGAAGCGGCGCGTTTCGTCGAGGAGCGCATCGCGCCGCTCAACGCGAGCGCCGATCTCGAAGGATGTCGTTTCGACGCGGGCAAGGTGACGACGCCCGCGGGCTTTCGCGAGTCCTACGCGGAATTCGTTGAAGCGGGTTGGCCGACATTATCGCTCGACACCGGGCACGGCGGACAGGGCCTGCCGCAGCTTCTCGACGTCGCACTTCAGGAAATGCTCGCGGGCGCCAACCATGCATGGTTGATGTCGCCCGGGCTCACGCACGGCGCGACGGCATGCTTGCAGACGTATGGCAGCGAACGCGTGAAAAAGGCATTGCTGCCGAAAGTCGCGAGTGGTGAGTGGCTAACGACGATGTGTCTGACCGAGCCCCAGGCCGGCAGCGATGTCGGCCTGATCCGTTCGCGCGCGACTGAAGCACCGGGCACCGAGGGGTATTTCATCGACGGCAGCAAGATCTTTATCAGCGGCGGCGCGCATGATCTGACGAAGAACATCGTTCATCTGGTGCTCGCCCGAGTGCCCGATGCGCCGCCCGGTACGAAAGGGTTGTCGCTGTTCGTCGTGCCGGAATGGCTCGAAGACGGCGACGGTGGGCGCTCGTGCAATGGTGTCTATTGCGAAGGCATCGAAAAGAAAATGGGCCTGAAAGGCAGCCCGACCTGCACGATGCGCTTCGAACGCGCATTCGGCTGGCTCGTCGGTGAAGCGCATCGCGGTCTCGCGTGCCTGTTCGTGATGATGAACGCGGCGCGGCTGCAGGTTGCGATGCAGGGCCTCGGGCATGCGCACACCGCGTGGCAACGCGCGCACGCTTACGCGCAGGAACGCGTGCAGATGCGTGCAGTGAGCGTGCGGTCCGGTGCGAACGTCGCACCGGGCAGGGCTGCGCCGATTGCGTTTCATCCGGCCATGCGGCGGATTCTGATGGAACTGCGCGCGATCGTCGAGGGCGAGCGCGCGATCGGTTACTGGACCGCGCATTGGCTCGACATCGCCGCACGTCATGCCGATGCCGCCGAACGGGAACAGGCGGCGCAGCTCGCATCGCTGTTGACTCCGATTGCAAAGGCGTTTTTTACGGCCAACGGTTTTGGCGCTGCATCGAGCGCGCTGCAGGTGTTCGGCGGCTACGGCTACATCCACGAGTACGGCATTGAACAGACGTTGCGCGATAGTCGCGTGTCGATGCTGTATGAAGGCACCAACGAAATTCAGGCGATCGATCTGCTGATTCGGAAGGTGCTGCCCGATGGGGCGGTGGCGTTCGATCTGCTGCTTCGCCACGTGCGCGCGGAAGCGCGGCTGTGCCAGCAGTCCGATCCGCCGGTTCGTGCCGCCGGCGCGAAGCTCGCAGAGCTAGCACAGACAGTGGAGAGCACGACACGGTCGATCAAGGCACGCCACGCGCAAGACCCGGAGACGGCATACCGGGTCGCGGACGACTATCTCGCGATGCTTGGCTGGATGCTGCTGGCGTTCGCATGGGCGCGCACGCTGCGAATTGCAACGCCGCAATGCGAGGCGGAAACGTTCTATGTGGAGAAGCGGGAGACGGGCCGCTTCTTCTTCGACTACCCACTCGCGGCCTTCGCTTATCGCCGCAGCCTCGTTGAAGCCGGGTGCGAGGCAACGCTGCCGTACGTTTGAAAGTCAGCTTGAGCAACAACTGCCTGATCAATACCGCTCGGCCACGTATTTAAACGGATAGTCTGGTTCCTTATAACCGTCGGGCTTTTGCCGTTTCGGCAGCGAGACCTTCTTGCGGGCAGGCTGCTTATACGGAATCCTCTGAAGCATGTCGCTGATGATGTTCAGTCGCGCGCGCCGCTTGTCGTTTGAATTCGCTATGAACCACGAAGCATAGTCGGTGTCCGACGCCGCGAGCATCTCATCGCGGGCACGCGAGTAGTCATACCATCGGCTATAGGATTTCAGGTCCATCCCGGTCAGTTTCCACGTCTTGCGACCGTCGTGGATGCGTGCCTCGAGACGTCGGGTCTGTTCCTCGGGGCTGACCTCGAGCCAGTACTTGAGCAGGATGACCCCGGATTCGACGATCGCCCGCTCGACGAGCGGCACGGCCTTGAAGAACGTCTGCACGTCCGCCTCGGAGCAGAAACCCATCACGCGCTCAACGCCTGCGCGGTTGTACCAGCTGCGGTCGAAAATGACGACCTCGCCCGCGGCCGGCAAGTGCGGCACGTAGCGCTGCACATACATCTGGCTTTTTTCACGTTCACTGGGCGCGGGCAATGCAACGACGCGGAAGACGCGCGGACTGACGCGCTCGGTCATCGCCTTGATCGTGCCGCCTTTGCCCGCGCCGTCACGTCCCTCGAAGACGACGCAGACCTTGCTTCCCGTTTGCACGACCCATTCCTGCAGCTTGACGAGCTCCACATGCAGATCGAAAAGCGCCTTGCGATATTCCTTGTACGACAGCGCCCTGTCTTGCTCGGGCTGCTCGATTTCCGACTTCGTTTTGGCCATTATCTTCTCCCCAGCGCGGACTGTTCCAGCGTACTACGCAATGATCCATTCCCACGGTAGAGCGCGACGCGAAGCAGGGCCATACGACCTTGGTCCAATATCGCCGGTACACGGCGCGCAGTATGATGCGGGCGTCTGCTCGCGCCTGCCGATCCGACTGTCCTCGTCGCACCTCATCCGTATGCCGGCAAAGGGCGGGCTCGGTTCACGTCATCGCCACGGGAGGCCTCATGGATGCCACGGGTCACACGGAGCAGGAAAACGTCGGCGATAGGGAGCCGGTTCTCGATGTCGTCGATCGAGTGTGCGAGTCATGTTTCGGCCTCTTCATGGCGCTGACGTTCGTCGGCACCGTCTCGGCCGTCGGCGCGGGTGCCGACGCGGGGCACAAGATGTTCTACACGGCGCTCGGCTGCAATCTCGCATGGGGCCTCGCGGACGCGGTGATGTTCCTCGTGCGTACGCTGGTGGCTCGCGGCAGGCGCGTGACGCTTGCACATTCCGTGCGGAGCCAGCCGAATGCGGCCGCGGGCGTTCGGACGCTTCACGACGCAATGTCCGCGTGGCTCAGACCGTTGATCGGCGATACGGAGCTCGAGTCCATCCGCAGGCGTGTTGCGGCGCGGCCGGATCTGCCGCAGCGAGCAGTATTCGTGCGCGACGATTTCATCGCCGCCGCGGCTATCTTTGTGCTCGTAGTAGCCGCAACATTCCCGGTCGCGTTGCCCTTCGTGCTGTTCGCGAACGTTCCGACGGCGTTGATCGCCTCCCGTGTCTTGACCATCGCGATGTTATTCGGCAGCGGCATGGCGCTGGGGCATTACGCGGGATTTCGCGGCTGGCAGGCCGGCCTTGCGATGGCGGCGGTCGGCGTCCTGCTCACCGTGGCGATCATCGCGCTCGGCGGATGATCGAGGTCGGCCCCGCCAATCAGCTTCGCTGGCTTCGCGTTTCATTCATCATCGACACCGCGCTTCCTGTAAGACCAAGGTCCGATTCCGCAGCGGTTTCAGCGTGACATCATGTATCTGCAAGCGTTGTAGTCGTCGCATCCGGATACCGAAGAAAATCGACGGGCGGCGATGGCATTGATGGTTCCTTGGGCGGCTATGCCGCTTCACGGCGGAGAAAAAGATCGAGGCTTCCAGCCATCAGGACTGGCGACTCGGATCGTAACCAGAACGGAGTCGATAGTGAACAGACGGAACTTTGTGCACACGCTCGCGCTTACATCCATGGCCGCGAGTCTGGCTTTGGCGGGTTGCACGACGACCGGAGGCAGTGGCCAGAGCGCCACTACCGACGCCGCCAAACGGCAGGAGATCGATGCGGCCGTGAACGGTGCGCTGTCGAAATTGTTCGATACGGTTCAAGGCTCGCACGAACTGGTATCGAAGGCGCAGGGCGTGCTGGTGTTTCCTTCGGTGAGGAAGGCGGCGTTCATCGTCGGTGGCGAGTACGGTGAAGGCGCATTGCGCGTCGGGGGAGCGACGGTCGGCTATTTCAGTACCGCCGCGGCATCGTTCGGATTGCAGGCCGGCGCGCAGTCGACCGCCGTGTTCTTCCTGTTCATGACGAAAGATTCGCTCGAGAAATTCCGCAACGCGAAGGGCTGGTCGGTGGGCGCCGATGCTTCGGTTTCACTGCTGAAAGTCGGCGCTACCGGCGCGATCGATACCACGTCGGCGACCGCCGATGTCGTCGCGATGGTCTTGACCAATACGGGCCTAATGGCAGACCTGTCGCTGGCCGGCACCAAGGTTACGCGCATGAATTTGTAACAGGGCGCGGCCAGCAGCGGCATTCGATCGAATCGTCATGGCGCTGTCACACGGCGGCGCGGCTATCGCGTGTTGCACGGTTTCGTTACAGCGAGGCCGCGCGACACGCTACGCGTGCCTTGGCACGGCGACGCGAAGCGGATAGTTTTTGGCGGGGTCACCCCACGTAGCAGGTTGCTGAAGTACCGCTGAAACACGTCATCGCGCAGAGTTCGTGAAGCGTTGATAGATGGACTACCACTTGCCGCATCGAGATCATGCGCGGCGCCGACACGTTCACCGAGGGTTTGTTTTCCATGCGCAAGCTGGACGACTTCGTCCCGAAGTCGCATCCGTTGCGTTCGATCCGTGTGATGGCGAACGAAGCACTGGCGAAGATGGATCGGTTGTTTGCCGGGATGTACGAGGCCGACATCAAGGGCGGGCGGCCGAGCATCGCACCGGAGAAGTTGCTGCGAGCCATGCTGATCCAGATCCTCTACAGCCCCCGCTCGCCGCGGAAGTTGCCCTGATGAATGCTGTCGATACGGATGAAGCCGGGACGGTTCTCCGGTGTGGGGGCACGCCGTACGACAATCGCTGCACCTTTGGGATCGCTGCGTGTCTTCGTGTGCACGGTATGGCGGGCACGGTACGAAGCTGATCTGCGCAGGTTGTACAGGTGCGACGAGGACAGGCATTGCAACCGGACAAAACGTTCATCGCCGTAGATCTGATACATGCGTCGCAGTACAGCTACAGTGGCCGGCCCCGAGAGCCGGCCGTACTCCGTGTTCGATCTCCGCCAGCGTGTCCAGCTCGGCTTCCGTATAGCGCCGCGCAAAAGCGTTGGGCGGCGCCTTGCGTTTGGGAATGGTCAGGTTGCTGCCGTCGAGCCAGCGCAGCACGAGCCTCGTGACGTGGGCGCGGCTGAATCCGCCAAATCGGCGCAGGTAGCGCAATAGCAACCCGCGATCGACTCGCCTGAGTTGACCGTAGCGAAACCGATTGAGGACCGACGCAATCCACTCGCAGCGGGCGTGGGCGTCAGCCGCAGCAGAAAATTCCAAAGCTTGAGTTCCATCGTGCACCGCGCGCACCTGTTCCAGTGTTCTTATCTGGGTTTCGCTCAAGTGAATGACCATCGGGAGATGATCAACCATCGGGCACGTCCGCCGCCCATTGGCAGACTCTCCGCGTCCGTCTTCGCTTGGTTCAGGCCCATGAGCCGGTGGACAGCGCTAAATGTCAATTATTGATAAATCGAACCAATACACACATGATCTGTGACTATTTTTGGCATTTGTCTGATTGTATTTCGAGGGAAATCGGGGAAGGATTGCGCGCTAGGCATGGTGTATCCGCGCCCTTTGATATAGCCGTCTAACCCGCGCCGCTGGCGCTTTAAAGGACCAACGCATGGCAGAGTTTGACCCACTGCGCCAGGGCATTACCGGCCGTCAGGCACATTTCCTTGAGATCCCCGGCACGGCCAGCGCAGCGGCGCTCTCGGTCGTGTCGTTCGAGGCCACCGAGAAGATGGGCGCACCGAACGAGGTTCATATCGAGTTGACCCATCCGCAGCAGCTTGCGCGCGCCGACTATCTGAACCGTGATGCGGTTTTCAGCATCATGGCCGACGATGGGACCGTGCGGAAGTTCTCGGGCTATATCGAGCGCTTCTCGACCATTCAGACAGCGAAGGATTTTACGAAGTATGCGATCACGCTGAGGTCGCACTTCGGGCGGCTCGCCGCCGTCACGACCACCCAGCCTTACCAGCACCTCACGACACCGCAGATTATCCAGGCCGTCCTGGGCCGGCACGGTATCCCGGCTCACCTGATGGCGTTCCGCCTGCGCCGCCAGTATCCGGTTCACGCGTGGCGTTTCCAGTACCAGGTGAATGATCTGGCCTATGTCCAGATGCTGATGCAGAAGGCCGGCATCTACAGCTATATCGTGGAAACGGAACATGGCGACATGACCGTTTTTGCCGATGACATCGACCACTAGCTCTACGACGAGCCGCAACGGATCGTGCCGTACCGCGAGGCGGCGGGACTCGAAGCGGACGGGGTGGAAGCCGTCACGGTCATCAGGACCCATACCGTGACGGTGCCGCAATCGTTCATCGTGGCGGACTACAACCCGGAAGGCGCCTGGGAGCGTTTGCGCGACACGGCGAATGTCGCGCCTGCCGATCCGACCACCTACGGCCAGCCGTACCTCTATGGCACGAACCACCTGGACCAGGCCGGGGCCAAGTGAGGCGGCCATTGCCCGCCAGATCGTGTATGAGGGCGAGAGCAACGTGCTCGCATTGCAGTGCGCGAGCGTACTCGAAACGGATATCGTGCTGCCCGATGCGCCCAAAGGTCAGGTCGTGATCGAGGTCACGCACAGCGGCGCGCGCGACGCATCCTACACCAACAGCTACAAGGCGATCCCTGCCGACCGGCGTTTCCGGCTGGAACTGAAGCCCGAGACCTGGCCAAAAATTCCGGGAACGCTCTCCGCTCGTATTTGCAGCCCGGACAAGTACACCTATGGCTATCTGAATTCCGCAGGCTACTACGTGGTTCGGCTCGATGCCGATTTCGGCACCTGGCCCAACGGCGGTGAGAGCGTGCCGCTGCGTCTCGCGAAACCGTTCGCGGGCAAGCTGCAGACCGGCATGCACTTCGTTGCGCTGGGTAACGACGAAGCAGTCATCTCCTTCAGGGACGGGGACCCGGACAAGCCGGAAATCACGGCTTTCCATCACCACAGCCAGGCGCGCGACCTGGTGACGAATGACCGCCGCTGGCTCTCGCGCAACATGATCCGTACGCAGAAGAACAACAAGCTGCGCATGGAAGACTGGGAGGGCCAGGAAGGCGTCAAGCTCAGCACCGAACACTCGGGCAAGTCGCAACTGAATCTCGGCTACCTGGTTGACAGCAAACTCGAATACAGGGGTGAAGGCTACGAGGCGAGAACATCGGGTTACGGGGTGAATCGCGCGGGCAAGGGCATGATGCTGACGGCCTACGACCGCCCCGCCGCGACCGGCAAGCAGCTCGACATGCAGGAAACCATCGCGCAGCTTGAAAGCGCGCTGGCGACCGCAAAGGCGCTCGCCGCGTCCGCCAGCAGCGCCAAGGCTGAACCCGCCGACACTGACACCCAGCAGCAGATGAAGGACGATCTGGACGGCCTGAAGAAGCCGGGCCTGCTTATGAGTACCCCGGCTTCGGCGGCACTCGTGGCGGGCCAGGGCGTGCAGTTCGCCGCCAAGGACGGCATTTCAACGGTCGCCCGGAAAAACGCCGACTGGAGCGTGCTGAAACGCTTCACCGTCGCGGCGGGTGAAAAGCTGTCGCTCTTTGCGCAGAAACTGGGCATCAAGATCTTTGCGGCGAAAGGCCCGGTTGAATTCCAGGCCCAGAGCGGCCCGATGTCGTTCATTGCGGACAAGGACGTGAACGTCGCCAGTGTCAACGGCAAGGTCAATCTGTCTGCCGCGAAGGAAATCATCCTCGATTGCGGCGGCGCGTTCATCCACATGAAGGACGGCAGCATCACGCTCGGCGGCCCCGGCGACCTGTTCCTCAAGACCATCACCGTGCAGAAGCAGGGCAAGGCGTCGCTGCACATCCCGGTGTCTGCGCTTCCGCTTTCTCCGGACGAACACCTTTTCAGCAACCGGGTTGACCTTTCCGGGGCAGCTTTTGCTGCAGAACGTCTCGGTTATCCCTGGGCGAACCTTCCCTACGTCGTGACGAACAAGACGGGCACCCAACTGGATTCCGGCCTGCTGGACGAAGCAGGCTCCGGCCCGCGCTTCTTCAGCCGGAAAGCCACGGATGCGCAGGTATGGGTTGGCACGACCGGATGGGATGCCGACGAGCAAACGCTAATCGACAACGGGGACGAGGAGGAAACCGCATGAGTGCCAATCCAATGACGGATGCGCCGGAAGTCTATGCCGTCCAGCCCGGCGATACGCTGGGCGGGATTGCACGGACCTATGGCACGACAACTCACGTGCTTGCAAGGATGAACAGGCTTCAGAATCCCGACCGGCTAACCGTTGGTCAGCGGCTGGTGGTCAGCGAAAAGAAGGTGTGTGCGGTCGTGCCACTGTTCATTGATCGGGACCGCAATCCAATCAAGGGACTGCGCTACCGTATCGAAAGTGGGCGTGCATCGGCGTTTGAAGGGGTGAGCCAGCTAAATGGTCTTGGTGAGCGGTTCATTACAAAGACCGAAGGCGATGTTGTCCGCATTCAGGTGCGTAAGCTCGATGGCACATGGAAGCTCATACACGAAACCCAGGCGCGAATTGGCGAAAAGCTTGTCACGCTGAAGAGCCGCAGGATTGTCCTGCCCCTCAGGATGGAGCCGCATCCGCAGACGCCGGACGGCTTGCCGGTCAGTGATCAACCATCGGCACCCAAGCCCAGGCCTGTTCCGATTGGTACGCCGCACCAGGCCAGCGGTGACATGCATCATCCAGCGGCAAAAGGCGCGGACAAGGGCATGAAGGGTCAGCAGGCCAGGACCCCGCAGGGTGCAACCGATACGCGCTACAGCAAGGATTTTCCCGATTTGCGCAAGTATTTTGCGTTGTACACTGGGGAAAAAATTTCCGAAGAAGATTGGGTGTACGCGGTAGGTGTCATTGGCTGTGAAATTGAAGTTATCAAGGCCTTTGCTCATGTTGAAACGAAAAAATCACCTTTCGACCAGTTCCTTCGCCCGGTAATCCAGTATGAACGGCACGTGTTCAGCAAGTGCTCTCATCACCGGTTCGACGCATCGAACGCCGATATTTCCGGAAAATGCTATACGAGTGCCAAATTCGCCAAGGATGGAACCCCGATCGCGGCGACGGACCGATATGTGAAGGATGCGTATGCCCGATTCGAGCGGGCCTACCTACTGGACGCGGACGCGGCAATCCAGGCCTGTTCGTGGGGAATGTTTCAGGTATTGGGCGTCAATTATCGGGATATGAATATAAATAGCCCTGAAAAATTTATGCAGATGGCTTGTACGTCCGAGAAGCAACATTTGCGTGGATTGTTCGTTCCATTCGCCATGGCAAGGCGTGACGGGAAATATGGGCATGGCACGCTGAGGAATGCGCTGATAGAGAAAAACTGGGCAAATGCAGCGTGGCTATACAACGGCCCGGACTATAAAAAAAATGACTACGCTAACAAACTCAAGGACGCATATGACGGCATCAAAGCGGGTACTTTGCATGTATAGCTTTTTGCTATTTTTTGTGTGCGGCGTTGTCTGCGCGAAAAATAGTGACCCCAAACTCTATAGCGAGGGCCTCGACTATGACAGGTTGCAAAAGGCTACCGGGCTCCCGTGGGACAAATTCGCGATAGCAGAGACCCAGTCCTTTCGGGTGACTTTGGGCAATGGCGGTAGCTACTTTCTTGTGTCTGGCACAACCTATGAGCCCGATCCCAATTTCAGTGGTCACGGCTATCCGGGAGGGCGAGGTTATTGTGAGTTCGATTTTTTCGATCAGAGCTACAAGCGCGTGGATGGTATCCGCGTGAATATCAGAGACCATAGCGACACCAACGTCTGCAACTGGATTGAAGGCGTTTCTGCCGTGACGTATAAGGGCCAGCCCGCATTGCTCACGACGGTTCAATACCATCGCGGCATCGACCCGGCCAAGTCGATAGACGAGATCGGGAACAACTATCACCGTTTCACTGCGCTGCTTGTGCTGACCCCTCACCCGGACGGCTCACTCTCGATCCGCCAGGACGATAGTTGCCTGGGTCCGGGGAATCAGATTGGCGAGCTTGCTACCGCACGAAAGCGCATCACCGAATGTAGCCAGTAGCAGTCGCAAGCGTCCTCCTTGTGAGGCGTCCAGGATGCCCCGCTTCGGCGGGGCTTTTCAATCGAGCGTCAGCCGCGCCTGTTCCTGCTCCCTGTCCGCATGCTCGAACAGCGCGCCTTGCCGGTGCGCATCATTGATGCGCTCACACGCGTTATCGAAATGCACCGGGTCCGGTTCGATACCGACGAAGCGCCGCCCGGTCTGTAACGCCGCTGCGCCGCTTGAGCCCGAGCGCATGAACGGGTCGAGTACGCAGCCGCCGACCGGCACCACCAAGACAGGCACCCAACTGGATTCCGGCCTGCTGGACGAAGCCGCAACGGGCCCGCGCTTCTTCAGCCGGAAAGCCACGGATGCGCAGGTTTGGGTTGGCACCACGGGATGGGATGCAGAAGAGGAAACGCTAAGAGACAACGGGGATGAGGAGGAAACCGTATGAGTTCCAATCCGATGACGGATGCGCCGGAGGTCTATGTCGTCCAGCCTGGCGACACGCTAGGCGGGATTGCACGGACCTATGGCACGACAACTCACGTGCTTGCAAAGATGAACAGGCTTCAGAATCCCGACCGGCTAGCCGTTGGTCAGCGGCTGGTGGTCAGCGAAAAGAAGGTGTGCGCGGTCGTGCCACTGTTCATCGATCGGGACCGCAATCCAATCAAGGGACTGCGCTACCGTATCGAAAGCAGGCGTGCATCGGCGTTTGAAGGGGTGAGCCAGCTCAATGGGCTTGGTGAGCGGTTCATTACAAAGGTCGAAGGCGATGCTGTCCGTATTCTGGTGCGCAAGCTCGATGGCACGTGGAAGCTCATACACGAAACCCCGGCGAGGGTTGGCGAGAAGCTTGTCACGCTGAAGAGCGGCAAGATTCGCCTGCCCCTCAGGATGGAGCCGCATCCGCAGACGCCGGACGGCTTGCCGGTCAGTGATCCACCATCGGCCCCGAAGCCCAAGCCTGTTCCGATTGGTACGCCGCACCAGGCCAGCGGTGACATGCATCATCCAGCGGCAAAAGGCGCGGACAAGGGCATGAAGGGTCAGCAGACCAGGACCCCGCAGGGCGCGACCGATACGCACTACAGCAAGGACCGGCCCGACCTGCAAAAATATTTCGCGCTATACATGGGCGAAAAAATCTCCGAGAAGGATTGGGTTTTCGCGGTAGGTATCATCGGCTGTGAAATTGAAGTTATCAAGGCCTTTGCTCATGTTGAAACGAAGCGCGCTCCGTTCGATCAGTTCCTTCGCCCGGTGATCCAGTATGAGCGGCATGTATTTAGCAAGTGCTCTCATCACCGGTTCGATGCGTCGAACGCGGATATCTCCGGAAAATGCTATACGAGCGCCAAATTTACAAAAGATGGAACTCCTATTGCGGCGACCGACCGCTATGTGACTGATGCGTATGCCCGATTCGAGCGGGCATACCTGCTGGACGCGGATGCAGCGATCCAGGCCTGCTCGTGGGGGATGTTTCAGGTGCTGGGCGTCAATTATTCAGATATGGGAATTAAAACACCCCAAGAATTCATGCAACTGGCATGTACGTCAGAGAAGCAACATTTGCTTGGATTGTTCGTTCCATTTGCAATGGCAAGGCGTGACGGGAAATACGGTCACGGTACACTGAGGAACGCCCTTATGGAAAAAAACTGGGCAAGTGCCGCGTGGCTATACAACGGTCCGGATTACAAAAAAAATGATTACGCCAACAAACTCAAGGACGCATATGAAGGCATCAAGGCTGGCACTCTGCATATTTAATTTGTTATGGTTTTTTTTCTGCAGTATTGCAAGCGCGCAAACACCATCGCTTAAGCTTTATGGTGATGTGCTTGACTACAAGAGACTGCAACAGGCTACAGGGCTCCCTTGGGATGAGTTTCATATAATCCAAACCCAGTCCTTCCGAGCAACTTTGGGCAATGGCGGTAACTACTTTCTTGTGTCGGGCACAACCTATGAACCCGATCCCAATTTCAGCGGTCACGGCTATCCGGGAGGGCGAGGTTATTGTGAGTTCGATTTTTTCGATCAGAGCTACAAGCGCGTAGATGGGATCCGCGTGAATATCAGAGACCATAGCGACACCAACGTCTGTAACTGGATCGAGGGCGTTTCTGCCGTGACGTACAAAGGCCAACCCGCATTGCTCACGACGGTTCAATACCATCGCGGCATCGACCCGGCCAAGTCGATAGACGAGATCGGGAACAACTATCACCGTTTCACTGCGCTGCTTGTGCTGACCCCTCACCCGGACGGCTCACTCTCGATCCGCCAGGACGATAGTTGCCTGGGTCCGGGGAATCAGATTGGCGAGCTTGCTACCGCACGAAAGCGCATCACCGAATGTAGCCAGTAGCAGTCGCAAGCGTCCTCCTTGTGAGGCGTCCAGGATGCCCCGCTTCGGCGGGGCTTTTCAATCGAGCGTCAGCCGCGCCTGTTCCTGCTCCGTGTCGGCATGCTCGAACAGCGCGCCTTGCCGGTGCGCATCATTGATGCACTCAGACGCGTTATCGGAATGCACCGGATCCAGTTCTATACCGACGAAGCGCCGCCCGGTCTGTAACGCCGCTGCGCCGCTTGAGCCCGAGCGCATGAACGGGTCGAGTACGCAGCCGCCGACCGGCACCACGCGCAGCAGTTCACGCAGTAGCTCGACGGGCTTCTGCGTGACGTGGACGCGATTGCGCGGCGCGATGCACTCGAAAAAGCCGGGTATGCGTCCTGCCGTTTCATCGGCACAGACCGCGCCCGCCGTGCCCCAGATCACATACCCAAACTGCGCCGTAAAGCGGCCCGGCTACGGGCGCGCATCGGGCTTGCACCATGGCACGATGCCACGCCATACCCAGCCGCCCCCTTCTTGTAATCCGTTGATGCGGGGAGTTGCCGCCAGTCCGTAAAGAACATGCCGACCGCGCCTCGCCTGCACGCCTGCAACGCAGCAGCCGCCCATCGCGCCGCCCAGTATGCGAACGCGCGCTGGTCGCGATTGTCGCCGCTGAAATCCGGTAGTGCCTGGCTGGACGAACCGGTCGGCACATACTTTGCGCGCGTGTCCTGCACGCGGTCGGAGCGGAACTGTCCACCGCTCGAATATGGTGGAGCGCAGAGCAACGCATTGAGCCCGGATAACTGCGGCAGGATCGCCAGCGCATCCGCGTTGTAGAGCGTCGCCAGGCCTATCGTCACGGGTTCAATCATGCACGCCGCCAGGTGCGATTTTCGGCGGCGATTTCCAGCGCGATCATTCCGCCCCGATGGTCGCCGGAAAGAAAACGAGCGCCGATTTTTTGAGGTTCGATCGAGACGATTTCGGCGGGCGTGCGCCGCTCGCCTTCAAACATGGCGATTGCGATAACGAAGACGATGTCGCACGGTTTCAGATCGGCGCGACTCATGGCGTTTCCTCTGCATGTTCGTGTATCCATTTGAGCGCGGCGCGGTGAGCATCGAGATATGCGTGCGTCGGATGCGTGCCCGTTTCAAAGCCGTGACGATACGTGCGGCCGATCCACGCGCGCAGATCATTGGGCAATGCACGCCAGTGTTCGCGGCACCCCCACCTGTCAAGCGGAACCATACGCGTGCAATTCGGCCAGACGCAAGAGTGCGCGTATTCGTGAATCGTTGCCATAGCGTTAATCTCCGCAGAAACAGTCAATTAGCGGCTCTTCGTCCGTGTCTTCGAGCGCGAGCGGAATCTGCCGCGCGTAGAAAAGCGCCTCGCGTTTCAGGTCGCGATACGGCGGCCGGTCATTGCGAAACGTCGCGCCGTGTTCCGCGCTGTCCTGTTCGATCCGCCATTCGGCGCGCCACGGTTCGGCAACTAGAGCACGCACGATCTTGTGACGCGCCTTGAGAAAGCAGCAATCGCAATTGCCGAAATCGCCTGGCGTGACCGCGTGTCCGGTCATGCAGGGGCAAGTCCACAGCGACGCTGCCTGTAATCTGCACTGACCGTCCTGTTTATTCAATACCGGTAGAAAAGACGAAGCCGAAACACGCGTTCTCGCCGCGGCGCTGCGTTTAGTCATCTGCCGGGCATAGTTTTATTTTTTGTGATCGATGAATGCAAATGATTCGCACTGGAATGGCGGGCGATAAAAGCGTTGACTTGCGTCAAGAAATATCGCCGGCAAATTAATTAAATTGGAGAATTAGCGTTGGCTATACCCGCTGACTCTGTCATTCGCGATGCATGAAAGCTTTATGGTTGGAAGTTTTCATCTGAAAGCGCTATCTCGCCGGGCTTCACGGACTAGTGCAAATCCGTCACGGCGCAGGGGAACATTGCGGCTCGTACGGCGACGTTGCCAGTTTGCTAACTTTCCTGCGCGTGCAAACGGACGGCACGGACACGGCTCTGCCCGCAATAATTAACTGCATAACAAACTCTGTCGCCATTTTCCGATTGATGGCGGACAACGCAGAACACTATTGAGTAGTTTCCCGAGTAAGCGGCATAAATTAAGGTAACTCTTCGGTAAGTGATTCTGGATAGCCTATACTGACTTCCAGCCACCAGGCGTGCGAAGTACCGATTGTGAAGTCAATTATGTGGTTCGAAGCCCAAAGATAAAGACGTCGCAGTTGTACGGAATCCGTTCGCACTGGACCCGGAGGTGCCAATGATTAATCTGATCGTGCACGGCAGACAACTGGCGATCGGGGTAGCGGGAATTCTCACGGCGCTGCACGCGCAACCGCGCCACATGGGTCAAAGCGGCCCGTCACAGATCGACAATGCGCGCAACGACGGTGCTCCACTATCCGGACACGACCGTTCCAGACAGTTGTCACCCAGGCATCACCGGTTTCAGCGCGCTCGCAGCATCCCCGGCGTGTCGAGCCGACAGAGTACCCGCGATACCCACGAGCCGCCGTACGCGTTGCCGGCATGGCGGCGCTATGTCGCCGCTTGCGCGTCGTGGCTGCGAGGCGAAGGCGATAGCAGCACGCGGCGCATGCTCGACACGAGAATGCCGCTGTGCGAGACGCTCGAAATGTTGCCGGTTCCGATCGTCACGGTCGATCAGCGGGACCAGATCATCTTCGCGAACGCGCGGGCTGCGCAACTGTTCGGCTACACGAGGGAAGAGCTGATCGGCGCGCCGACCGCCAAGCTGTTTCCGATCGATGGCATCAATGCCGATCGGTCGGGCCCAGGCAATCGCGGTGCGAAGATGCAAATCCCCGGCGTCACGACCACGCGGGTTTTGATCGCGCGGCGGCGCGATGGCGGCGGCTTTCACGCGGAGGCGGAAACCACGCGATGCTGCGTGCACAATCAGGAATTGCGGATCACCGTGATATCGGAATGCAGTGCGTGCGGCGAAGTCGATGGAAATACAAGGGATCTCGCGCATCTCGCGCGCGTTTCTTCATTGGGCGAACTCGCCGGATCGCTCGCGCACGAGTTGAAGCAGCCGCTTACCGCGATCCTGTTCAACGCGCAAGCCGCACGCAAATTCATGGATGCGGAGACGACCAACGTAGTGGAGCTGCGCGAAGCGCTCGAAGACATCGTGGCCGACAATTGCCGCGCGAACGAGGTGCTGCAAAGGATTCGCGCATTGGTGCGCAAAGGCGATGTCGAGTTGCAGTTGCTGGACGTCGGCAACGTCGTGCGCGACATCGCGATGCTCGTGCACAGCGATGCGTTGACGCGCGGCGTGCGCACGAGCTTCGACATTCCGGAGAATCTGGCGCTGATTTGCGGCGACAAGGTTCAGCTTCAGCAGGTGATCCTGAACCTGCTGCTCAACGCTTTCGACGCGGTCAAGGATTGCCCTGCCGCGGACCGCCTCGTCGAAACGACAGCGCGTGTGGAATCGGACGGACTGGTACGGATAACGGTAAAAGATCGCGGCCAGGGCCTCGACGTCGACAGCATGGAAAGGATTTTCCGGCCATTTTTCACCACTAAACCGCAGGGGCTCGGACTGGGTCTTTCGATCAGCCGCACGATCGTCACGGCGCACCGCGGCCGGCTATGGGCGGAAAACAACGAGGGCAAAGGGGCATCGTTTCACGTCACGCTTCCCGTCGCGACCGATATCCGACAGAGACTCGTGCCCAGATCATCATGAACCAGACCAACACTCGCGTCTTCATCGTCGACGACGACGACAGCGTGCGCAGCGCGCTCGCCCGCTTGCTGCGCGCCTCCGGCTACCAGGTCGAATGCTTCGACAGTCCTGAGGCCTTTCTCGAACGAGCCGATTTGACGAGCATGCCAGCCTGCCTCGTTCTCGATCTGCAGATGCCGGGCATGACGGGACTCGAAGTGCAGCGCAAGCTCGATCAGCTACTGCCGATCGTATTCCTGACCGGGCACGGCGACATCGGCTCGAGCGTCGACGCGATGAAAGGCGGAGCGGTCGACTTTCTGCCCAAGCCGGTGCGCGACTCGCTGTTGCTCGCCGCGGTGGATCGCGCGCTCGCGCGCGCGTGTGTGGAAAGCAGGCGGCGCCACGAACGCGAGGAAATAGAAGAGCGGATGCGGCATCTGACCCGCCGCGAACGCGAAGTCATGGAACTCGTCGTGACTGGCCGCCTGAACAAACAGGTTGCGAGCGATCTGGGCGCGGCCGAAAAAACGATCAAGATTCATCGTGCCCGCGTGATGGAGAAGATGAAGGCCCGCTCGATCGTCGACCTCGTTCATCTGGTGCGAAAGGGCGGCGTTTGTACGGCCGACGAAGAATAATCGCGCGAACCAGGCGCCGACTCCCGCGTCGCGCCGCCACTTCCAGCGGTGCTGGCCGACACCGCTAGTGGACCAAAGTCTTATATCTCATCGGGGTTTCAACCAGTACGCTAAGGCATCAGTGGTCCACTTTCCGGAGCGACTGCGCGTTCGCGCTGTCATATGGTCAACCCTAACCAATTTGTTGCGGTGGTCGATGATGACGAGTCGGTGTGCCGAGCCATCAAGCGTTTGCTGCATTCCGAAGGTATCAGGTCGGAGACGTTTTGCAGCGGTGACGAGTTCTTGAATGCGCTTGCGGCAATTCCGTCGTATCGGCCTGCCTGCGTGATTCTGGATGTCCAGATGCCGGGAACCAACGGCCTGGAAGTCCAGCGTCAGCTCGCGCAAATGGGCGTGCCGGTCATCGTGATTACCGCCTATGACGATCTCTCCGTCCGCCAGACCGCGCTCGCGGCCGGCGCGGCCGCGTATCTGCGCAAGCCTTTCACCAGCGCGATTCTGTTCAAGGCGGTCGAGGTGGCCATCGGCGGTCCGCCGACACCCTGAACGCGCGTCTTCGCGCCGGATGATATGAGACCAAGGTCCGATTGTCGCCGTTTCTTCGGACCACCAAACTGAACTCAGTCAACGCGTCGAACTGAACGCCGGCTGCGCCGCACCGAACTCGAAACCGGACAGGTTGCGGCGCGTGCGTGCCTTTGCGCGTGCGATGCGCCGCGCGGAATGCGGCAGCGTTCAAGGATAAAAGCGGGAGCGCACGTGATGAAATCAATTTCGGTTTGTCTCGCGATTCTTCTCGGTACCGCTGCGATGCAGGTGGGCGCGGCGGACTTCGACGGCAGCAAACGGCTGATCTGCGCGACGATCGACGCACACGCCTGCGATCCGGGCATCGCCTGCACGCGCGCCTTGCCCGCGGATCTCGGTCTGCCGAAATTCCTGACTCTCGACTTCGACAAACGCGCGGTGGTCGGTCCCGCGCGCACGACGCCGATGCTCTCGGTCAGCAAGGAGGGGGATCAGATCCTGATCCTTGGCAATGAGATGGGCTTTGGCTGGACGCTGGTCGTCGATTCGACGGACGGCGAGATGACGCTGACGATTGCCAACAGAAATGATGCCTTCGTGCTGTTCGGCAATTGCACGCCTTTGTGATCAGACGGAGTGCGCGATGAAAACCGTACCCGTGTCTCTGGCCTCGCCGCGGCCACATTCTCGCGGCGCTCTCCCATTGCTCGCCATCATCGCGGCGCTGACGCTGCTCACGTGGCTCGCGTCGTGCAAGAAGGCACCACCGCCTCCGGTCGTCGCCGCGCCGGAAGTGACCGTGATGACGGTGACGCAGCAGGACACGCCGGTCGACTTCGAATTTACCGCGCAAACGCAGAGTTCGCGTGAAGTCGAGATCCGCTCGCGGGTGGACGGCTTCCTCGACAAGCGCATGTACACCGAAGGCGCGTTGGTCAAGACGGGACAAACGATGTTCCAGATGGACCGCAAGCCGTTCGAGGCCGCGCTGCGGACCGCGAAAGGGCAACTGGCCCAGCAGGAGGCGCGTCTCGAAGTCGCCAAGGCCAATCTCGCGCGCGTGCAGCCGCTGGCGGCGCAGAACGCGTTGAGCAAGAAGGATCTCGACGACGCGGTCGGCAACGAGAAGCAGAGCGCCGCCGCGGTGATCGCCGCCCAGGGCGAAGTCGACACCGCACTGCTGAACCTCGGCTACACGACGATCAAGTCTCCGCTGAACGGCCTGTCGAGCTTCGCGCGCCAGCAGGACGGCAGCTACGTGACGGCCACCTCGAACGGCTTGCTGACCTACGTGTACCAGCTCGATCCGATGTGGGTGAACTTCAGCATCTCCGAGAACGAGATGCTGAAGTACCGGGATGACATTGCGGCAGGCTATCTGCGATTTCCCGCGCACAACGATTTCTCCGTGCGTCTGATTCTCGCCGATGGCTCGCCCTATGCCGAGCAAGGCCAGATCGACTTCGCGAACCCGGCGTTCAGCACCGAAACGGGAACCTTCCTCGTGCGCGCGACCTTCGGAAACCCGAAGGGCACGTTGCGCCCCGGCCAGTTCGTGCGGGCCCGCGTTTCCGGCGCGATCCGGCCCAATGCGACGCTCGTGCCGCAGCGCGCGGTGTTGCAGGGCGCGAAGAGCCACTTTGTGTGGGTCGTCGGTAGCGACTCGAAGGCGCATCAGCGCGTCGTCGAAGTCGGCGACTGGCAGGGCGATAACTGGTTTGTTTCGGACGGTCTCAAGGCGGGCGAGCGCATCGTCGTGGACGGCGCGCAGCGCGTTACCGCGGATTCGCAGCTGAAGATCATCAAAACCCTGGCGGCCGGCGGGAAAAGCCAGGCGGCGGTGGCGACGGCTGCGTCGCAAGGCGCCGCGGCAGCGCCCGCCGCCGAGTGACGGGGCAGCCGCCATGAACATTTCGCGCTACTGCATCGATCGGCCGATTTTCGCGTCAGTCATTTCGATCGTCATCACGCTCGGCGGCGCATTGGCGATGTTCTCGCTGCCGATCGCGCAATACCCCGACATCACGCCGCCGCAAATCACGGTGTCCGCCACCTATCCGGGCGCCAGCGCCGAGGTCGTCGCGAACAACGTCGCCGCACCGATCGAGCAGCAGGTCAATGGCGCGGACAACATGATCTACATGAACTCGTCGAGTTCGTCGACCGGCAGTATGACGCTCAACGTGTACTTCCAGATCGGTACGAACCCCGAACTGGCCCAGGTCGACGTGCAGAACCGCGTGAATCTCGCGCTGCCGCAACTGCCGCAATCGGTCCAGGCGCAGGGCATTCAGGTACAGAAAAAGTCGCAGGCGTTCATGATGGTGATCGCGATCTATTCGCCCACCAACCGCTACGATGCGACGTATATCGCGAACTTTACGAACATCTACGTGCTTGACGCGATCAAGCGGGTTCCGGGCGCGAACCAGTCGAGTATCTTCGGCACGCCAGACTACGCGATGCGGATCTGGCTGAAGCCCGACCGGATGGCGCAGCTGGGCGTGACGGCCGCCGACGTGCAACGGGTCGTCGCGAACCAGAACCAGCAGTTCGCGGTGGGCAGTATCGGACAGTCGCCGACCAGCGGAGCGGTCCAGCAATCGTTCGCGGTCACGACCACGGGGCGCCTCGCCGAGCCTTCGCAGTTCGACAACATCATCGTGCGCGCCGCCAGCGGCGGCGCGGCGATCGTGCGGCTCAAGGACATCGGCCGCGCCGAGCTCGGCCAGAAAGACTACTCGATTCGCAGCCGCTTCCAGGGCAAGCCGGCCACCGTGCTCGCCGTGTATCAGCAGCCGGGCGCCAACGCGCTCGACGTGGCGAAGCAGGTGCGCAAGACACTCGCGGAACTGAAGAAGTCGTTTCCGGAAGGGATGACCTACGAAATCGCGATGGACACGACCGAGTTCACGCGAGCGTCGATCTCGGACGTGATCCATACGTTCTTCGAAGCGCTGGTGCTCGTCGTGATCGTCGTGTTCGTATTCCTGCAAAGCCTTCGCGCGACGTTGATTCCGATCATCGCGGTGCCGGTGTCGATCGTCGGCACCTGCATGTTCATGCTGCCGCTGGGCTTTTCGATCAACATGCTGACCTTGTTCGGCATGGTGCTCGCGATCGGTATCGTCGTCGACGATGCGATCGTCGTGATCGAGAACGTTGAACGCAACATAACGGTGCACAAGCTCTCGCCGAAAGAGGCCTCGAAACGGGCGATGGACGAAGTCGCCGGGCCAGTCGTGGCGATCGTGCTGGTGTTGTGCGCGGTGTTCGTGCCGGTCGCGTTTCTCGGCGGCATCACCGGTCAGATGTACAAGCAGTTCGCGATCACGATTGCGATTTCGGTGGTGCTGTCCGGCATCGTCGCACTGACCTTGTCACCGGCGCTCGCCGCATTGCTGCTGAAAAGCGCGCACCACGAGAAGAAGGGTTTTTTCCGCTGGTTCGACAATCAGTTCGGCCGCATGACGTCGGGCTATTCACGCGCGGTCAAGCTCATCATCAAGCGCTTTGTCATGGGGCTCGTGTTCTTCGCGGCGATGATCGTGCTGGCGGTGCTGATGATGCGCTCGATTCCGTCGGCGTTCCTGCCGCCTGAAGACCAGGGTTATCTGCTCGGCGCGGTCATCATGCCGGACGCGGCTAGCCTCGACCGCACCGGCCAGGTGTCGCAAGTCATCACTGACTATTTCATGAAACAGGAGGCGGTCGGCAGCATCACCACGGTCGATGGTTTCAGCCTGCTCGACAGCCAGAACAAGAACAATGCCGGCACCTTCTTCGTCGGTCTGAAGAGCTTCGACGAACGCTATACGCGCGCCAACCGCGCGACGCAGAACGCGCGCCAGGTGCTGCTCGACGCGTATCGCCACTTCGCGAACGTCCAGGAGGGCATTATTGTGCCGGTCAACCCGCCGTCGATTCCGGGGCTCGGCACGACAGGCGGCACGGAGGTGTGGATTCAGAGCAAGGGGGATGCTTCCATCGCACAGCTCGCGGGCGTGGCCGACCAGTTCGTGCAGAAAGCGCGGGCGCGCAAGGAGCTGACCGGCGTTACGATGACCTTCAATGCGGCGTCGCGGCAACTGCTGGTCGACGTGGATCGCGACAAGTCGGAGACGCTCGGCGTGCCGGTCGAAGACGTCTATAGCTCGATGCAGACGATGTTCGGCTCGCTGTACGTATCGCAGTTCAACCGCTCGAGCCGGCTGTGGCAGGTGATCCTGCAGGCGGACCCGCGGTATCGCTTGAAGCCTACTGATCTCGATCAGATCTTCGTGCGCAGCACGAACGGCACGATGGTGCCGATCAAGTCGGTGGCAAGCTACCGCTTCACGACGGGCCCAGACCTCGTCACGCGATTCAATAATTTCCCGGCCATCAAGGTCACGGCGAATGCCGCGCCGGGCTACAGCTCCGGACAGGTGATCTCGACGCTGGAACAGATCGCCGCGCAGATGCCGGAAGGCTACGACGTGGCATGGAGCGGCGAGGCATTCGAGGAACGGCAGTCGGGCGGCACGTCCGGGCTCGTCTTCGTATTCGGTCTCGTGATGGTGTTCCTTATCCTCGCCGCGCAGTACGAGAAGTGGACGCTGCCGTTCGGCGTGCTGATGGCGGTGCCGTTCGCGCTGTTCGGCGCGTTGCTCGCGATCATGCTGCGCGGCCTGTCCAACGACGTCTACTTCCAGATCGGGCTGACGATGCTGGTCGCGCTCGCCGCGAAGAACGCGATCCTGATCTTCGAATTCGCGGTGCTCAATCGCGAGACTGGCGCCTCGGTGTTCGACGCGACGATGACCGCGGCGGAAGAACGGCTGCGCCCGATCGTGATGACCTCGCTCGCGTTCATTCTCGGCTGCGTGCCGCTCGCGATCGCGACGGGCGCGTCGGCCAACAGCCGTCATTCGATCGGCACCGGTGTGATCGGCGGCATGTTGGGCGCGACGGCGATCGCCGTATTCTTCATCCCGATGTTCTATTACCTGCTCGAAACCATGTCGTCGCGCTCGAAAGGAGGCAAAAAGCCGACGCCGGGCGTGGAGCCCAGCGGCGGCGCAGGACGCGAACCCTCGGCGGTGCCGGGGCCCGGTGCGTCGAGCGAGGCGCCGTCCGCGCCGCGGGCAGGTGAATGACATGCACGGCACGGCACCGGCGCGTTTGCTCGCATCCGTCATGCTGCTCGCGCTGAGCGGATGCCTGCTAGGCCCCAACTACCAGCGCCCGGCGGTCGACGTGCCGGCCACTTATCGTTTCGCCCAGGGCGAGGCCGCGGGCATCGCCAACGCCGTGTGGTGGGAGCAGTTTCAGGACCCGGTGCTCGATCAACTGATCGCCGCCGCGCTGCAGGACAATCGCGACGTGAAAATCGCGGCCGCGCGGGTCGACGAGTTTCGCGGGCAGTTCGTGACCACGCGCTCCGGGCTGTTCCCGCAGCTTTCGGCAGGCGCCGACGCGTCGCGTCAACGGGTCTCGCAGGACCAAGGCGTGCCGGTGCCGAAGGGCGTGAGCCCCATCTACAACCAGTTCGACGCGACGCTGGCGGTGTCCTGGGAACTCGATCTGTTCGGCAAGGTGCGCCGGGAAACCGAGGCGGCACGCGCGAATCTGCTCGCAAGCGAAGAGGGTCGCCACGCCACGATTCTGACGCTGGTGAGCTCGGTCGCGTCGGCCTACATCAATCTGCGCAGTCTGGACCGGCAGCTAGAGATCGCGAAGGAGACCGTGCAAAGCCGCGCGGAATCGGTGCGCGTGTTCGAGGCGCGCTTCCGCTACGGCGAGGTCTCGCAGATGGAACTCGCGCAAAGCCAGTCGGAGTATCAAGCCGCGCAAGTCACGATTCCGCAGCTCGAAGCGCAGATCGCCCAGCAGGAAGACGCGTTGTCGGTGTTGATCGGCAGGAATCCCGGCGCGATACTGCGCGGCCGTGAGCTATCGCAGATGGGCACGCCGCCGATTCCCGAGGGGCTGCCGTCCGATCTGCTCGAACGCCGTCCCGACCTGCTGGAGGCCGAGCAGACGCTGGTCGCGCAAAACGCGCTGATCGGGGCGGCGCGCGCGCTGTACTTCCCGTCGATTTCGCTGACCGGGCTGTTTGGTTCGGTCAGCGCGCAGTTCTCGAATCTGTTCACCGGCCCGGCGCGCGCGTGGTCGTTTGCCGGCAGCGTCACGCAGCCGATCTTCACGGCGGGCAACATCACCGGCCAGGTGCACCAGGCCGAAGCGCGCCAGCAGGAATCGCTGTACTCGTACGAAAAGGCGATCCAGGTAGCGTTCCAGGAGGTCGAGGACGCGCTCATCTCCGTGCAGAAGACGCATCAGGCACTCGAAGCGCAAAACCTCCAGGTCGAGGCGCTGCACACCTATGCGCACCTCGCGCGGCAGCGCTACGAAGGCGGCTATACGAGCTACATCGAAGTGCTCGATGCGGAGCGCAGCCTGTTCAACGCGCAACTGAACTATGCGCAAACTCAAGGCGCGGTGCTGGCCTCGTACGTCACGCTCTACAAGGCGACGGGCGGTGGCTGGGTGGCCGAGGCGGAAAAACTGACGGCGCCGCCGCCCGCGCAGCAAAACTCGCCGGCGATGGCGCCGGTCTCGCAGAACGCGCCGGCGCCGGCTGAAACGTCGGGTGCAGTGGAGGCGAGATGACGGGCAACGAGCTGATTGCGTGCGAAGAGTGCGACCTGCTTCAGCTCGGCGCGCCGCCCGCCGCCGGCAATGCGTTGCGCTGCCAGCGTTGCCGCGCGGAGCTCAGGCGCGGACGCTCGAACGGGCCGGAGTATGCGCTCGCATTCTCGTGCGCGTCCGCGGTGCTGCTCGTGATCTCGAACGTGTTTCCGATCGTCGGTCTGTCGCTGAACGGCCATGTCGTACAGACGACGCTCGCGGGTTCGGTGCGCATGCTGTACAGCCACGGCTCGTGGCCGCTCGCCTTGCTGGTCGCCCTCACGACGATCGTCACGCCGGTGCTGCAAACCGCGGCGATGCTGTGGCTGCTGCTGCCGCTGCGCTTCGGGCGCGTGCCGTGGCGGCCGGCCGAATGCTTTCGTCTGTTTCAGCTCGCGCGGCCGTGGGGCATGACCGAGGTGCTGATCCTTGGCTTGCTGGTCGCGCTGGTCAAGCTTGCGCATATCGCCAAGGTGGTGCCGGGCACTGCGCTGTGGTCGTTCATCGCGCTGATGCTGCTGCTCGCGGCCGCGGCGGCGACCTTCGATCCGCATGAGGTGTGGGCGCGCATCACGGCAGCGCGTGGCGCGCAGGCGTGGCAGTTGCCGCCGATCCGCGTGCGCCGCAACGCCATCACGGCGTCTGCCTACGGGCTCGTGCTGTGCGAAGAATGCGGCCTGCTGCTCAAGCAGCCCAGCGGCGCGCTCAAGCACGTCTGTCCGCGCTGCAAGGCGCCGGTGCACCAGCGCAAGCCAGCGAGCCTGTCGCGAACGTGGGCGTATCTGGTGGCCGCGATGGTGCTCTACATTCCGGCCAATGTGCTGCCCGTGATGGACACGAGTTCGCTGTTCGGCACGCAGAAGGACACGATCATGAGCGGCGTGGTCTATCTGTGGGTATCGGGCTCCTGGCCGCTTGCACTGCTCGTGTTCATCGCGAGCATCGTCGTGCCGATGCTGAAGATTCTCGGCATCGGGTATCTCGCGTTATCGACGCAACTTCGTTGGCAATGGCTGCCCGGGCAGCGCACGCGGATCTATCGCCTGATCGAGCTGATCGGTCGCTGGTCGATGCTCGACATCTACGTGATCACGATGCTGGTCGCGCTGGTGCAATTCCAGGCGCTGGCGACGATCAAGGCGGGGCCGGCGGCGATCGCGTTCGGCGCGGTCGTCGTGCTGACCTTGCTCGCCTCGATGGCTTTCGATCCGCGCCTGATGTGGGACGCTTTGGAGACCGAACGTGTCCACTCCGACTGAAGAGCCCGAGCTGCCCGCCGCGGAGCCGGTGCCGCGCTCGCGCTGGCGGATGCAACTGGTCTGGCTCGTGCCGATCGTGGCGATACTGATCGGCGGTTGGCTGGCGGTGAAGGCGGTGATGGAGCGCGGCGAGCAGATCAGCATCAGCTTCAAGACCGGCGACGGTCTCGAAGCGGGCAAGACGAAGCTCAAGTTCAAGGACGTCGATATCGGCGTGGTCGAAGCGGTCTCGCTGACGCCGGACCACAAGCGCGTGGTGGCCAAGGCCGAGGTGACGCGCGACGTGTCGGACCTGCTCGTCGACAACACGCGCTTCTGGGTCGTGCGTCCGCGCATTTCGGGCGGTACGGTGTCGGGGCTCGGCACGCTGCTGTCGGGCTCGTATATCGACGTCGACGTCGGCAATTCGCCAAAAGCGCGCCGCAGTTTCGTCGGCCTCGAGGAGCCCCCCGTGATAGCGAGCGACGTGCCGGGGCACGAGTACACGTTGCACGGCACGGGACTCGGCTCGCTCGACGTGGGTACGCCCGTGTTTTTCCGCAGAATTAAGGTGGGCCAGGTCGCGTCGTACCAGTTGGACCCGGACGGCCACGGCGTCACGGTGAAGGTGTTCGTCAATGCGCCCTACGACCGCTTCGTCAGAACCGACACGCGCTTCTGGCACGCCAGCGGTGTCGATATGGCGTTCGACAGCACCGGCTTGCGCGTCGAAACGCAGTCGATCGTATCGATCATCATCGGCGGGATCGCCTTCGAATCGCCGCCCGATTCGCAGGTAGAGACGAGCGCCGATAGCAGCACCCGGTTCGAGCTGTACACCACGCGCGCCGACGCGATGAAGAAGCACGATCGCATCGTCGTCAAATACGTGGTGAACTTCACGGATTCGGTGCGCGGTCTGACGGTTGGCGCGCCGGTCGATTTCCGCGGCGTCGATATCGGCGAAGTGACGGCGCTCTACACGCGCTTCGATCCGGACACCCGCCGCTTCAGCAGTCCGGTCGAGATCAATCTCTATCCGGAGCGGTTCACGTCGCGCTATCAGAACGACGGCGCCGGCGGACACCTCACCGACGACCCCCGCGGTCTCGCGAACTATCTGGTCGAGCACGGCTTCCGCTTCCAGTTGAGAAGCGGCAATCTGCTGACCGGCCAGCAGTATCTCGCACTCGACTATTTCCCCGACGCGCCGAAGGCGTCGATCGACTGGAGCAAGACGCCGCCCGAAATGCCCGCGATTGCGCGCACGCTGCAATCGCTGCAGGAATCGGTCACGCGACTGCTCGCCAAGATCAACAACATACCGTTCGACGATATCGGCAAAGACGCGCGCTCGACGCTGCGCACCACCAACGCGATGCTCGGGCAACTCCACACGCAGGTCGTGCCGAAAGCGTTCGACACGCTGCTGTCCGCGCAATCCACGCTCGATTCCGCGAATGCCGCGCTGCAGCCGGACTCGTCGCTGCAGCAATCGACGGAGGACGCAATGCGTGAACTGACCCGCACCGCGGCCTCGCTGCGCACGCTGGCCGACTATCTGGCGCAGCATCCGGAATCGCTCGTGCGCGGCAAGTCCGAGGACAAGAAGCCATGACAGATGCGATGGGCCGCTTCGCGGCCGGCCTGATGCTCGCGCTCGCCGGCGCTCTGCTCGGCGCCTGCAAGTCGCCGGCGACGAACTTCTACACGCTGAGCCCCGACGAGTCGTTGAGCAGCACCGGCGCGAGCCGGCCGATCGCGGCGGTGATCGGTCCGGTCACGATACCCGAGATCGTGGACCGGCCGCAGATCGTCACGCGGATCGCTAACAACGAGGTCGCGGTCAACGAATTCGACCGCTGGGCGCAGCCGCTCGGTGGCGACATCGGCCGCGTAATCGCGGCCGATCTCGGCGCGCTGCTGAACTCGCAGCAGATTTCGGTATTCGATGCGGTACGCGATCCGTCCGTCGTCTGGCGCGTGCGGATCGACGTGATGCGCTTCGAGTCCGTGCCGGGGCGCGACGTCACCGTCGATGTGCTGTGGGCCGTGCGGCCGCCCGGCAAGATCCGCGCCGTCACCGGCCGCTCGGTCGCGCGCGAGAGCGTGTCCGGTCCCGGATTCGAGCCGATCATCGCCGCCCACGATCGCGCGCTCGCCTCGGTGAGTCGCGATATCGCCGCGGCGGTGCAGGCAAAGCCTGTTCAATGAGACGTCGCGCTGCGTCACGTCCACACGCGCCGCGCCCGAAGCCGTGCGCTGCACCGGGTCGCGCGCATAATAAGACCTTGGTCCGATTGCTAGAGCTCTGGGCCAACTCCACGATTCAATCAATGCACGGCGCGTGCCTCGGCACCGATCGTGACACGCACCTTTCAGGAGTCTCCCGATGGACGCTGAAACGCTATTGTCACAAAGCCAGGACATTGCCTCGAAAATCACCCACGTGCTGCAGAAGCGCACGCAAATCGCCCAGCGGCATCTGAGTGAACGGGTCACCGAAACGCTGGGGCTCGATCACGATGGCGCCCCGACCGCAAGCGCGATGCCCGCGCCATTCGATCCGCTCGGTGCGTGGCAATACACGGTGGACGCCGCGCAGCGCTCGCTGCTGTTCTGGGACACGCTGTACCGGCGCGGCAACGAGTTCGTCGAACGCAGTGTCAGCGGTCCCACGCCGGTGCTGCATTTCGAGTACGACATGGTGCTGGACGGCCGCACGTTCGAGCGGCCGGTCAACTATGCGCTGCTGCAACTTCGTCCGCTCGAAGGCGTGGGCGTGGACGTGCGCAAACGCCCGTATCTGATCATCGATCCGCGCGCGGGGCACGGCCCCGGCATCGGCGGCTTCAAGGACGATTCGCAGGCGGGCATCGCGCTGCGCGCGGCCTATCCCGTCTACTTCGTGGTGTTCTTTCGCGACCCCGAGCCCGGTCAGACCCTGCTCGACGTGTGCAACGCCGAGCAGCTATTCGTTCGCAAGGTGCGCGCGCTGCATCCCGACAGTCCGAAGCCCGCGATCATCGGCAATTGCCAGGGCGGCTGGGCGGCGATGATGCTCGCCAGCTCCGACCCCGAGGAGACCGGCCCGATCGTCATCAACGGTGCGCCGATGTCGTACTGGAGCGCGGCCTGGAGCGAAGGCGAGGGCGACAACCCGATGCGTTACGCGGGCGGCATGCTGGGCGGCGCGTGGCTCGCGTCGTACGCGGCGGATCTTGGCAACGGCAAGTTCGACGGCGCGTATCTGGTGGAGAACTTCGAGAACCTGAATCCCGCCAACACGTTCTGGGACAAGTACTACCACCTGTTCTCGAACGTCGATACCGAGCCGCCGCGCTTTCTGGAATTCGAGCGCTGGTGGGGCAGCTACTACCTGATGAATCGCGAAGAGATCGAATGGATCACGCGCAACCTGTTCGTCGGCAACAAGCTGTGGTCGGGCGGAGTGACGAACAGCGGCGGTCAGGCTTTCGATCTGCGTGAGATCCGCTCGCCGATCATCCTGTTCGCGTCGATGGGCGACAACATCACGCCGCCTCAACAGGCGTTCAACTGGGTGGCGGACCTGTACGGCAGCACCGAGGAGATCAAGGCGCGCGGCCAGGTGATCGTCGGTCTGATGCACGAAAACGTCGGGCATCTGGGCATCTTCGTGTCCGGGAAAGTCGCGAAGAAGGAGCACAAGCAGATCATGTCCGTGCTCGAGACTATCGAAACGTTTCCGCCGGGCCTTTATGGCATGACCATCAGCGAGGCCAGCAACGCGGCCGGGGAGATCGAATACGCAGTCGAATTTCATGAGCGGCGGCTCGAGGAGATAGCCGCGCGTCTGAACCGCTTCGCCCGCATCGACGAAAAGCCGTTCGAAGCAGTCGCCGCGGTGTCCAATCTGAATCAGCGCATGTATGAACTGCTCGCGCAGCCGTTCGTGCAGGCAATGTCGAACGAAACGAGCGCCCGCCTGCTGCGCCAGTTTCATCCGCTGCGCTGGCAGCGCTGGGCCGTTTCCGCGATGAACCCGTGGCTTGGCTGGCTGCCGGCGGCCGCGCAGTCGGTTCGTGAGAATCGCCAGCGGACCGCCGCCGATAACCCGTGGAGCAAGCTCGAACACAACGGCTCGCAAATGATCAGCGCGTCGCTGGACTATTACCGCGCGATGCGCGACGCGGCGACCGAGGCCAGCTTCTTCAGCGTGTACGCGAATCTGTATGCGACGTATCTGAGCAAGCCGGCCGCCGATGGCGTGGCCGCGCAAGCCGGCGCGATCGATCCGCGCGAGCTGCCGTTCGTGCGCACGGCGTTGGAGGCGATCGGCGACGGCGGCTACACGGAGGCGCTCGCGCGCGCGGCCTTTCTGTTGTCGCGCAAGGGCGGGTCGTTGCCGCTCGCGCGCCTGGAGATGCGCAAGGAGATCGCCGAAAGTTACGCGGAGTACCTGCCCGACATCAGCCGCGATCACTGGCGGCGGATCCGGGGCGAGCAGGAAATCATCGTCAGCTTCGAACCGGACGAGGCGATAGCCACGCTGCCGAAGCTGCTTTCCCACAGCGAGGACCGCGAGCGCTTTCTACAACTGCTCGACAAGCTGGCGAGCGACGAGCGCGTGTTGAACACCGCGCCCGACGCCGCGCAAAAGGAGGCGTTCGAACGCATCCGCGCGGAGCTGGGTTCGCGCGCGAGCCGCAAGCGCAACGCACGTTTGCCTGACTCCGCTCGCACGTGAGCAACCGGCGCGATGCGCGGCAGGACGCAAGCGTGGCGGGACCGTGTGCAGGGCGCCCGTATGCACGGCGCCCGTCTGCGCCGTGCCCGTCAGCATGGCGTGCCACGCGTCACGAATCCAACGCACCGTACACACGAGGAACACGCAGATGGAAAAGCACGCGAAGTATCAGCGTCTGATCGATTTCTGCCGGACGCTGCCGGCGATGCCGACAGCGGTCGCGCATCCGTGCGACGAGAGTTCGCTCAATGGCGCGGTCGAAGCAGCCGGGATGGGACTGATCGCGCCGCTGCTGGTCGGGCCGCGCGCGCGCATCGAAGCGATTGCCGCCGAACACGGCATCGACATTTCGAACTTCACGATCGTCGATGCGCCGCATAGCCATGCCGCCGCGGCAGCAGCCGTGCAACTGGTGCGCGAAGGCAAGGCAGAGGCCCTGATGAAAGGCAGCCTGCATACGGACGAGCTGATGGCCGAGGTGATTCGCCGTGACACCGGCCTGCGCACCGAGCGGCGCATCAGCCATTGCTTCGTGATGGACGTGCCCGGGTACGAGAACGCGCTGATCATCACCGACGCCGCGATCAACATCTTGCCGACGCTCGAAGAGAAGGTCGACATCCTGCAGAACGCGATCGATCTCGGGCACGCGCTGAAACTTGACGAAGTCCGCGTGGCGATCCTGTCCGCGACCGAGAGCGTCAATCCGAAAATTCCATCGACGGTGGAAGCGGCGGCGCTGTGCAAGATGGTGGACCGCGGGCAGATCACCGGCGGGCTCGTCGACGGTCCGCTCGCACTCGACAACGCGATCAGCATTGAAGCCATGCGCATCAAGCAGATCGAGTCGCGGGTGGCCGGTCGCGCCAATGTATTGATGGTGCCGGACCTCGAGGCGGGCAACATGCTCGCGAAAAGCCTGTCGTTTCTCGCCGGCGCGGACGCGGCGGGCATCGTGCTCGGCGCGCGCGTGCCGATCATTCTGACGAGCCGCGCGGATTCGCTGTCGACGCGTCTCGCGTCGTGCGCGGTCGCCGCGCTGGTGGCCAAGGCACGGCGCGAGGCCGGCAAAGTGGTCGGGTGACGTCATGACGGATGTGATCCTCGTATTGAACGCAGGTTCGTCGAGCCTCAAGTTCAGCGCCTTCGACGCGCAACAAGCGCAACTCGAGCTCATTTTGCGCGGTCAGATCGAAGCGCTCTACACGAGCCCGCGTTTTCGCGTGACGGACCGCGACGGTAATGCCAGCTCGCACGAATGGGGCGATGGCCATCGGCTCGGCCATCAGGGCGCGATCGAATATCTGGGCGGTTTTTTGCGCGACCACGGCGGCGGCAATCAACTGAAGGCGGTCGGGCATCGCGTCGTGCACGGCGGGCAGCGCTTTGCCGGCCCCGTCCTCGCGACCTCCGAGGTGATCGACCAGCTGGACAGCCTGAGCCCGCTCGCGCCGCTGCATCAGCCGCATAACCTGACCCCGATCCGCATCCTCGCGCAGTTGCGTCCCGACCTTCCACAGGTCGCGTGCTTCGACACCACGTTTCATCGCACGCAGACCGAGACGGCGCAGGCCTATGCGCTGCCCCCGTCGATTACCGACCACGGCGTGCGGCGCTACGGTTTTCACGGGCTCTCGTACGAATACATCGCGAGCGTGCTGCCGGAGATCGCGCCGGCCGCGGCGGCGGGGCGCACCGTCGTCGCGCATCTGGGCAACGGCGCGAGCATGTGCGCGATGGTCGCGGGCAAGAGCGTGGCGAGCACGATGGGCTTCACGGCGGTGGAAGGCCTGCCGATGGGCACGCGTTGCGGCAGCCTCGACCCCGGCGTGATGCTCTATCTGCTCGACGAGCTGAAGATGGATACGCAGTCGATCGCGGACCTCATTTACAAGGGCTCGGGGCTGCTCGGCATGTCGGGCATCTCGGGCGATATGCGCGTGCTGCTCGACAGCGACGACCCGCGTGCCCGCTTTGCGATCGACGTCTACGCCTACCGGATCGGGCGCGAACTCGGCAGTCTCGCCGCGGCGATGCAAGGTCTCGACGCACTGGTGCTGACGGCCGGCATCGGCGAGCACGCCGTCGCGATCCGCGAGCGCATCGTGCGCGATGCCGCGTGGCTCGGCGCCGAACTCGACGAAGCGGCCAATCGGGCGGGCGGCCCGCTGATCACGCGCGCCTCGAGCAGGCTACCGGTCTGGGTCGTGCCCACCAACGAGGAACTGATGATCGCCCGCCATACGCGCGCTATCGCCCCATAGAGGAGTTTCACCATGTCTGTCGCTGTCGAGCAACCGAGTTTGATTCTGCGAGGAGCGAAGGCCCTCGTGACCGGCGTCGCCAACGAGCATTCGATTGCGTACGGATGCGCGAAGGCGTTTCACGACCTCGGCGCGAGCGTTGCGCTCACCTATGCGAACGCCAAGGCGGCTCCATACGTGGAACCGATCGCCAAAGCACTCGATGCCGAGATCTTCATGCCGCTCGACGTAACGGGCGAGGACGAAATGGAGGCCGTGTTCGACCGCATCGAGAAGACATGGGGAAGCCTCGATATTCTCGTTCACGCCGTTGCATGGGCGCCGAAAGCGGATCTGCAGGGCGGCTTGCTGCAATCGTCGCGCGAGGGCTTCCTGAGCGCGATGGACATCTCCTGCCATTCGTTCGTGCGGATGGCGCGCCTCGCCGCGCCGCTGATGAAAGACGGCGGCACCATGCTGACGATGAGCTACTACGGCGCGAACAAGGTCGTGCCGAACTACAACCTGATGGGCCCGGTCAAGGCGGCGCTCGAAGCCTGCGCGCGCTATCTGGCGTTCGAGCTGGGACCGAGGGGCATCCGCGTGCACGCGATTTCTCCCGGGCCGCTGCAGACCCGCGCCGCTTCGGGCCTGAAGGATTTCGAGCTGCTGCTCAACGAAGCGGTGCAGCGCGCGCCGCTCGGCGAACTCGTCGACATCATGGATGTCGGCTATACCTGTGCGTTTCTGGCCACGCCGTATGCCCGGCGGGTGTCCGGTTCTACCTTGTATATCGACGGCGGATTGAACATCGTGGCCTAGGATCTGGAGGAGTAAGCATCATGGCTGAACTGTTTCTTGGAAACGTCGAGGAAAGCGTCTCCGACGAAGAGATCGGCGAGTTCCTGATTCGCTACGGGTTCCCGCGCTTCAGCTCGATCCAGCGGGTGCACGGCACGGGCTCGCGGCCAGGCGCGGTGGTCGTCTTCGACGACGTGCCCGCGGACGGGCTGCGCATACTGCAAAACCGCGTCCATAACCTGTTCTGGAAGAACCACACGATCGTCGCGCAGCTGCTGCCGGAGCGCGACGAATCGTGACGGGCGACGGGAGCCGGGCATGGGTCTGCTGTCGCGGTGGCTGACCAGGCGCAACGCTTCCGAAGAGAGCGACGATCAGCAGACGAAGGAAATCGTCGAGCGGATCGTCGGGCTCTGTCCGTCGTTGCGGCTCGCGCGCAATTATGCGTCGCGCCTGCGGCCCGCCGTGCAACACGCGACCGCCTATCTGCTCCGGCTCGCCGATGAAGTGCCGCCGGCGCGCGAAGCGAGCGCGGCGGCATGGGCGACGGACCCGTATATCCACGCCTTTTTCGCCACACCCGACGACGTCTGCCCGGTCTTCAACCGCTCACACGAGCTGAACACGTTCTTCAGCGACCATCCCGCTGCCGACCAGGTATTCGCGGTGCTCGGCATGGCCATGGATGAGCGGCGTATTTTCGGCGTCGGACAATACGGCGAGACGACGCAAACCGATCTCGCGCAGACGACCATCAACTTCAGCGATCACCAGGTGCGCGTGTGCGGAGAATCCGAAGCCGCGTTGCGGCGCCAAATCATGTTGCGGATCGTGGATCAGCTCGTGCTCGAAGCCCTCGGCAAGATCGAGGCCGACACCTCGCGGCAGGACGAATTGCAACGCGAAAGGGCGCTGCTGAAAACGCGCCTGACGATTCTCGAACGGCAAGGGGCGGGCGTGCGCTCGCTGCTTGGTAGCGACGCGACGTCGAATTACGCGGAAGTGGCGAAGCTGCAGGCTCAGATCGAAGAGAACGATCAGGCTCTGGCGCAGTTGGGCCTGAAGACAGAGGCGCTGGAGCGGCATCTCGACGTGATGTGCGGTGTCCTGGGGGCGCCGGATGCGCATTTCTACGTGCGCAGGAGCACGTACCGGCTCGACCGTATGAACGTCGTTCAGGAAGAGGGAGATACGCGGCCCGCGCACGAAATCGAGTTTCGCCTTGCGCGTCTGCCGGCGAGTCCCAATGCGATACGGGTTTTCTCGACGGTGCGTTTTCGACGCGCGGACTTTACGCCTCCCCTCAGCGGCCTCGCGCAAGCGCACCGCCTGATCTGACGCGAGCCATGCTCGCTATTTGCCGGCGACCGGCTCCACGGAGATGGCCACGGCCTCGGTATAGACCGCTTGCATCTGGTCGCCTTTTTTGATCCGCTTGAGCTGTTCGGGATCCTGCACGATCAGATCCACCGTATTGCCTTGCGGGCCTTTTAGCGTGACCATGCCGCTCTGGTGATTGACCGCGATGACGTTAGCCATGATCGTGACTTCACGCGAGGCCGAGCCGCCGGGTTTCGCGCCCGCCGGTGTGCGAGCGAGCGTTTGCGTTTCGTTGGCGGTCAACGGCGCGTTGCCTTTTTTCAGCATGATGGTCAGAGCCTGCGAATACTCGGCCTTGACCACGTCGCCGACCTTGATCTGATCGAAGTTGCGCGCTTCCTCTCCGACCACGACCTGCACGACCCTGCCCTTCGGGTCCTTGAGCAAGACGGTGCGCGTTGCCGGCTCGATGCCGACGACCGTCGCGGTCGTTTTGACCGTGCCCGACACGGTGACTTTGCCGGGCTCGCTCTTGACCGTGACTGGTGCCTCCGTCTGAGCGAACCCCGTGTTCGCGAGACACACGAGCGCCGCCGCGATGATCAGTTTGCGTTTAATCATGCTGCTCTCCTTGCGCGATCAATTGACCGTGTAGCCCCGCCCTGACATGCATGCGGCGAAAGCGCGATTGAACGTGTCCATCGAGCCCTGCGTTTGCGACTGCGATTGTGCCGCGGCCGCGCGCCGGTTCTGCCGCGCGCGCGACCCGCCTACCATCGTGCCGGTCGCCGCGCCGATCGCCGCGCCCTTGCCGGCGTCGCCCGCAATCGCGCCGATGATCGCGCCGCCGGCCGCGCCGCGCGCGGCGCCCTGCACGCGCTCGCCGCCTCCCACCGCGGGGCCGGAAGGCGGGGGCGGGGCATTGGCGACCATGGTCGGGTCGATGCCGGTATTGCTCTTCGCCCACGAATAGCAGGCGCCTTCGTCCTGCTGCTGTTGCTGCGGGCTTTGCCCTCTGGCCGGATAGGCAATCGGCCTCGATTGCGCGAGGCCTTCCAGCGATAGCGACGCGCTCAACGCGGCGATAACGGCATATTTCGTCGACTTATTCACGACAGCTCCTTGCGTGGGCCCACGCGGGTGCGAGTCGCCGGCTGCCTGTTTGCTCAGGCGTGAGGGCGCAACCGGCACCCGTGAATGGGAATTCTGGTGGGACCGGTTGCCGCGCGGTGGATGCGCAGCAATGACAGGTTCGCTTTCATCATGGTGTCGCGGGCCTGTCGCGCGCAATCGGACCAAGGTCGTATTTTCAATATCGTCCATGGTTTCCAAACTGTATTCATGCAATAGGTGCAGGTCGTTTCCATTGCTTCGGACAACTGTCTGTCAAAGATCATGGCCATTTAGCCCGGGGCCGCTGACGAAGCGCAAGGGGAAGCATCGATGGACCGCGATTCGCGTGCTCGTACACGCATCATCCCGTTTGCAACGGCGCTCGACAGGCGCCGGCGCATGCCGACGCTCGACGACGAGGCGAAGCGCGCGCGACGCATCAGCCATGTGCTGGGCGCCGCGCTTCTGGCGTGCTGCGGCGCGTTCTCCACTACGGTGTCGCTGGCGCAGGCGCCGGCCGCGAACGCCCCGGCGAACGCGGCACCGAGCGCACCCGTTTCCGCGGCGACGCTCGACAAGCTCGTCGGACCGATCGCGCTATATCCGGACGACCTGGTCGCGATCATTCTTCCTGCCTCCACCTATCCCGTGGAAGTCGTGCAGGCCGATCGCTTTCTCGACCAGTACAAAAACAACAAGTCGCTGAAGCTCAACGACGCGTGGCACGATCCGGTGAAGGCGCTGCTGAATTACCCCGACATCGTCAAGAACATGAGCACCGATCTCGACTGGACGATTAATCTCGGCGAGGCCGTCGTTGCCGATCAGGGCGCGGTGCTCGAAGCGATTCAGCGCTTCCGGCGGCAAACGCAGTCGGCTGGGCATCTGAAATCCGACGACAAGCAGGTCGTGGTCGTCGAAAAGGAAGTGATCAAGATCCAGCCGGCCGATCCGCAGGTGATCTACGTGCCGCAGTACAACCCGCAGACCATCGTGGTGGCCAGTGCGCCCGTGACCTACGCCTACGCGCCCACGCCATATCCGGCCTACTACTATCCGTATGCGCCCGGCGCCGCGCTCGCGACAGGGCTGATCTGGGGCGCGGCGATTACCGCCGCCTGGAACGGCGGGCACTATCAAACGCATTACGGCGGCGGCGGCAACAACAACATCAACATCAACCGCGAAAGAAACGTCGAGCGCGGCGATAGAACTGTCGAGCGGGGCGATAGGAACGTCGAGCGCGGCAATATCAACACGGGCGACATCAACCGCGGCGGTGGTCGCGGGCAGGGAGGGGGCACCTCCGCGTGGACCTCGGACAAGAAGCCGGGCCAGGTCAGCGGTATCTCGGATCGCTCGGCGCGCACGCAACGGGTCGGCGATCCGCCGTCGCGCGGCGGCGGCGCGGGTGCAGGCGCGGGCGCGGGCGGTGGATTGGCGGGCGGCAACCGCGGCGGCGCGGGCGGCGGCGCAAACTTTGCAGGTGGCGGCGCGGGTGGCGGCGCCGGCGCAAACTTCGCAGGCGGCGGTGCTGGCGCGCAAGGGCGGCCGCAGCCGTCCCAGCGTCCGACGGCGTCGGCGGGCACACGCGACGTGAATCAGCGCGCGGCGCCTGCGGGCGGCGGCGATGCGTTCAGCGGCTACGGCTCGGCGCGCGACGCGCAAGCCAACAGCGCGCGCGGCGCGGCGAGCCGTCAATCGACGCGTGGCGGCGGTGGCGGTGGTGGCGGTGGTGGCGGCGGATTTTCCGGCGGTGGCGGCCGTGGCGGTGGCGGCGGCGGATTCTCGCCGCGGGCCGGTGGTGGCGGTGGCGGCCGCGGCGGCGGACGGCGATAAGGAGCAGCCATGAGCGGTCAAAGCATCACCGGAAAGCGCGCACGCGACGATTCGCGGCGACGTGTGGCCACATCGCGCCGGCTGTGCGCGATGGTGCTCGCGCTGTGGGTTCCGATGGCCGCGCTCGCCGCGGGGCAGCGCACTTTCGCCACCCCGGAAGACGCGGTCGCCGCGCTGTCCAGCGCACTGAAGACCGACGACGAGGCGTCGCTCGTGGCGATCTTCGGCGAAGCGCACAAGAGCCTCGTGGTATCGCCGGATCAGGCGGAGAACGAGGCGAACTGGGCCAAGGCGAGCAAGGAGCTCGACGCCTATCACGTGCTCGACGACAGGGGACCGAACCGGCGGATTCTGCTGGTCGGCGACGAGGCGTGGCCGATGCCGATACCGATCGTCAAAGAGGACGGCACCTGGCGCTTCGCCACCGAGCAGGGCGAAGAAGAACTGATCAATCGACGGATCGGCGCCAACGAACTCGAAGCGATCAAGGTGCTGCACGCTTATATCGACGCGCAGCGTCAATACGCGTCGCGCGACCGGAACCACGACGGCCTGCTCGAATACGCGCAGAAGCTGGCCAGCACACCCGGCAAGCAGGACGGTCTCTACTGGCGCTCCGACGAAAACAGCGACGAAGAAGAGAGTCCGTTCGGCCCGCTCGTCGCCGCGAGTTCCGAATATCTGAAAGGCCACGCGGCGGGCGATCCTTACCGGGGCTACCATTTCAACATCCTGACGCGGCAGGGCAAGAACGCGCCGGGCGGCGCGTTCAGCTACGTGATCAACGGCCACATGATCGCGGGTTTCGCGATGGTCGCTTATCCGGCGCAGTACGGCACGAGCGGCGTGATGACCTTCGTGGTCAGCAACAACGGCGTCATCTACCAGAAGGACCGTGGCGCGCACGCGCCGCCTGTGACCGAGTTCAATCCGGATCACACGTGGCAGCGCATCAAGGATTCGCTCTGAGCCGCTCCGGCTTGGCTGAGGCGATGGCCGTACAGTGCGCCCGTGCTTCCGTCAGGACCGCTTCCGTACTCGAGGCGCTACGTTGAACCATCCACCCAGCGTCACCGGCCGCGCCTCTTCCACGCCACCCGCGCGCGGGTGGCGCTCCGCGTTTCCTCCCGCGCAGTGGCTGCGAAGCTATCAGCCTCAATGGCTCGCGAAGGACGCGGTCGCCGGCGTGACGCTCGCGGCTTATGGCATTCCGGTATCGCTCGCCTATGCGTCGCTGGCCGGCTTGCCGCCGCAATACGGCATCTACGGCTATCTGGTCGGCGGCCTCTGTTATGCGCTGTTCGGTTCGTCGCGTCAGCTCGCGATCGGCCCGACCTCGGCGATCTCGATGCTCGTCGGCGTGACGCTCGTGCCGATGGCCGGGGGCGACCCGTCGCGCTGGGCTTCGATCGCGGCGCTCACGTCCGTGCTGATCGCGTGCATGTGCGTGATCGGCTGGCTGCTGCGCTTGAGTTCGCTCGTCAGCTTCATCAGCGAGACGATCCTGCTCGGCTTCAAGGCGGGCGCCGCGCTGACGATCGCGATGACCCAGCTGCCGAAGCTGTTCGGGGTGAAAGGCGGCGGCGAATTCTTCTTCGAACGGATCGCCGTGCTGTGGGGGCAGCTTCCGCTGACCAACCTCAGCGTGCTCAGTTTCGGCCTCGTTTGCATCGCGTTGCTGCTGCTCGGCGAAAAGTTTTTGCCGGGGCGTCCGGTGGCGCTCGCCGTCGTCGCTGCTTCGATCGTCGTGTTGTCGGTCACGCCGCTGGCCAGCCGTGGATTCACGCTCGTGGGCGCGCTGCCGCAGGGCTTGCCTGAATTTCGTCTGCCAGGGCTGCGGCTGCGCGATGTCGACGGCATCGTTCCGCTGGGGTTCGCGTGCCTGTTGCTGGCATACGTCGAGAGCGTTTCGGCCGCGCGCGCGCTCGCGCAGGCACATGGTTACGAGATCGACGCGCGCCAGGAATTGCTGGGTCTTGGCGCAGCCAATCTGGCCGCGGGATTGTTCCAGGCCTTCCCGGTTGCGGGAGGGCTTTCGCAATCGTCGGTCAACGACAAGGCCGGCGCGAAAAGCGCGCTTGCGCTGGTATTCGCGTCGCTCGCGATCGGCTTCTGTCTGATGTTCCTCACCGGACTGCTCGCGAATCTGCCCAACGTCGTGCTGGCGGCGATCGTGGTCGTGGCCGTGAAGGGCCTCGTCGACGTCGGCGAACTGCGTCATGTGTGGCGCGTGAGCCGCTTCGAATTCGCGATTTCGATGGTGGCGTTCGCGGCGGTGCTGTTATTGGGCATCCTGAAGGGCGTCATCGTCGCGGTGCTCGTGTCGATGCTGCTGATCATCCACCGCGCCGCGCATCCGCACATCGCGATGCTCGGGCGTATTCCCGGCACGCGCTATTTCTCGGATCTCGAACGTCATGCCGAAAACGAGACGATTGCGCATGTGCTGGCGGTGCGTGTCGAAGCGTCGTTGCTGTACTTCAACGTCGAGCACGTGCGCGAGACGATCTGGCGCATGATCCACGCCGCACCCGAACCGGTCCGGCTCGTGATTTGCGATCTGTCCGCATCGGCGGTCGTCGATCTGGCGGGCGCGCGCATGCTCGAAGCGATGCACGGCGCGCTGAAGGCCGCGGGTGCGGCGATGAGGGTCGTCGGCGCGCATGCGGACGTGCGCGACATGCTGCGCGCCGAGGGGCTCGAAGTTCGTGTCGGCCACATCGGCCGACGCGGCTCGGTGGCCGACGTCGTCGACGCATTCCAGCAAAACGGCGATCTCGCGGACGACGCGGATCGCGGATGAACTCGAGGAGAAACCCATGTCACGTCAATTTCGTCCTGGCGCAGGCGCGCTCACGGGGTGGCTCGCCGCGGCGCTGCTGGCCGGCCCCGTTTTGTGTCATGCATCGAACCTGAACTTTCTGAAAGACACGCCCATTACGTACATGCGCGACGCTGACCGTAAAGCGCTCAACAATGCGGCGCAAAAGGCACTCGACACAAAAAAGGATGGCGAATCGCTCGAGTGGAGCAATGCGGGGACTGGCAATCCCGTTTCGATCACGGGCACGGTGACGCCGCGGGATACGACGAAGGACGGCGATCGAACCTGCCGGACCGCGACGCTCGTCGCGGTCGCGAAAGGGCAGACCCAGAGCTGGACGCCGGTCGCCTGCAAAACCGGCAATGGGCCGTGGAAGGTTCTCAAGAGATGAGGACGCGCGCGTAATCAGTGCGTAAATTTCGTGAGACCAAGGTCGTATTGTTTTGCCTCGCCGGAAGAACCATTGTATCGACCGCAAGAGATCGATCCCGGAGGTCGGCTGACCTCTGGAGATAACCGGGCGGCCGCTACCCATTTACGACACACCCGCTCTCACGTCGGTGTCGACGGGCGAGCCGCAGACGAGGACGACGAGGGAATGGCTCGTTACTACGATACGACGATATCCTGAGATCGCGATATTCCTGTCGCACGGTATTGGTTATTGGATCGGCGGAAAAAGCTACAAGGGTTTCAGTCTCGGTGCAGTCACGGCGACGCTGCTAGCTAGCTACTGCCACTGTTGGCTAAAGTGCGTTCGCAGCTAGCCTTTCCTGAAAGGGGCATGCGATGACATACGACGAAGCATGCGCACTGTTCGAGGCGGGTTTCTGGCGTTCGATGACGCACTACGAGCGCGCGAGGTTCCAGCTATCGAGCCGTGCCTGTGCATGCCGTTCCCGGTGTTTCACGAGGCACTTGAAAAAGCGGTCGGTCGGCCTGTGTGGACTCACGAATTCGGATTGAATCTCGATGGGCTCAAGCGCGAAATGTTGGGCGCTGCACCCGCGCCCACCTTCGAAGAAATTGTCGCACTCGTACCGGTTGAGCATCGCATCATCATTCACACGGGAGAGCATCAATGATGCACACACGCTGCAGCCGCTAATGCGGGCACGGTGCCTGAAGATCGCGCAGCGCGCCGCGCCGCCATCCGCGCGGCCATCGAAGCGGACCCCGCGCAGACCAACACAGCCATCGCAAAGCGGTTTCGCGCCTCGCGCGACCTCGTGATCGAAGTGCGCAGGCAGCAGGCGGGGGCACTTGTGATGGGCCGCTATGAAAGCACGTGCCGGACGATTGCTGAATGCGCCGCAGTTGATGAAGTGAAGGATATACGGGACAAGGCCCGCGCCCTGGAGGTGTACACGCAGCAGGCAAAAAACAGGGAAGCCGAAGAACAGGCCCGTGAAGTCCGCCTGCGTGCCGAGCGCCGTGGTGGCGAAATCATGCTCACGCAAATCGTTCGCGAAGCGCAGCCGATGGCCGATTCGCGCGTCGTGGCGAAGATGTTCAGCAAGGAGCACAAACACGTGATGCGTGACATTCGCGACCTTATCGAACTTGGCCCGGAACAGCGTTCCAAGTTTGAACTGACATTCGACGCAGTACCCGAACCGAAAGGCGGCGCGCGAAGGGGCCCGTATTACGTCATGAATGAAGAAGGTTTCATGCGTCTCGTGATGCCTTTTACGGGTGCAGCGGCGTACGCCGTCCGAAAAGCGTTCTATTCGGGCCTTTCAGGAAATGCACGCGATGCTCGACGCGCAGCGCGAGGCGTTCGCCGAATGCATGCGCGACTGGGAACTGCGGGAGCGCGAATCGAAGCTGCGCGGCACGGTTGGTGCGCGCGCTCTCAATACCCGCAAGCGTGAAATTCCCGCGCTAGAGGTGGAGCATACCGATATTTTGCGCGCGGTCCAGCTCACGCTGAAACTCGACTACGCGTGAGGGAAACATGGCGACGATTCACGACTACGCGCACCGTTGCGGCTGGCCGAACTGCCCGCGCATGGTGCCGCTCGATCGGTGGGGATGTCGGGAGCACTGGCACGCGCTGCCCAATGGTTTGCGCGCGTGGACAGGGCGCACTTACCGGCAGGGCTTCGAAACCGGACAGCACCCAGTGCCGTCCTATCTCGACGCACACGGCCAGGTGCCAGCCATTTGATCCTGCGGGCGAGACGCAGGAACAGGCACGCACGAAGGAAAAACCCCGCCGAAGCGGGGCCGATGGGAACCGCGCGCGCACTACGCCTGGTCCAGGTAAGCCTTCAGGCTCCATTCCCTGTTGGTCTTGTGCGTGCGCATGCCGAGCAACCAGTCGAGGCCCGGAATGATGCGCGGGTCATTCAGGACAAGGTGTGGCATCGTCTCGCCCTTGCTGAACCGGCGCGTCGCTTCGGGATGGCGTTCATCGAAGGGCCGCACGCACCAGTAGCCATCGTGCGGACAGACCTCACCGGGGCGCACCTCCGTACCCAATGGAACACGCTCGGCCTTCGCGCTTTTGACGGGCGCGAGCGGCAGGCCCGTTGCGGGATCGAGATTCTTCTCGCGCGCAAGACGCTCGACCAGCTTGTCATCGGGTTTCTGCGGTGGCTTCGCGGCGTCCTGCTCCTTCTGCCACTGGAATGTGCCGTCCCACGGCGGCAGCTTCGCGGGCGGCAGCGGCACGATCTGGTCAATGTCCGGCACCTTGGGATTCAGGCCGTCGTGGTCATCAATAAACTTGCCGATCAACTCGTAACGGCGCGAACGTTCTGGATCGCGTGGAAGTGCTAAAAAGAAAAGCTGATTAGTAGGTAACGGGCCGTTAAAGCCTTCTTGTAAAGCTAACGCCGATTGTGTGTCGCCCGCCATTACACCCCTCTGGAATGCTTTAGCTGCCTCCGGATACAGCTTATTGGTCGAGAGGTCTATGCCGAGATAGTTGGCCGCCTTTCCATATCCCTGATCGGCCGCACACTCCATCATCTGCTGTGAAATGTCCGGGGCACGATCCTTGGGCGAAAGCAGGTCTCCCACGTAATACTGTCCTTCCGGGCTACCCAGATCCGCCGCCTTGCGATAGTAAATCTGCGCGTTCCTCTCGTCCTGCCTCACGCCATAGCCGAGTTCGAGGTAATGCCCCATGTCGTAGTAGCCGCCGGGAATGCTCGCTGCAATCAACCGCTCGGCCAGATCGATCGTTTCCGTGGCTGCATGGGGAGACGACGCCTGCCCCGTGGATACAAGCAGTTGCAGGTTATGGTTCGCCTTGTAATGCCCGTAAGCGGCGGCGACCCGGTAATAGCGGGCAGCAGCATTGAAATCCTTCGGGCCGGGTTTCTTTTCGAGGAATAGTGCGTATTTAAATAGCGTATCGGCCTGCGGGTCGAGCGGCGGCAGATGGTCCGCCTCGTGAGCGCAGGTAAAGGCCAGTTTCGCGCGCACGGCGCTCCATTCGGCTTGGGTTGGCATCGGGTTATCCTTGTTCGAACAGGCGCATAGTACGAGCGCCAGGCAGGTCACTACGGTGCGTGGCTTCATCGTTTAGTCCAGCCGCAGGCGACTCGCGCCTGTCCACATAAAGCCGACGAGTGATGCAATAGGAGCCAAGCCGTTTTTCTGGTTGTTGGAATTTCGGGAGATTATCTGCTCCCAATATTTACCGGCAGTTTGAGGATCATCCTGCGCCCCCTGTCCGTTCGTGTGGATATTCCACAGGTGCCTGCGCAGCGGCTGCGTCACGTCCATGCACTCGTGACAGATGTTCAGTTCGCTGTCTACCTCCATGCTGCGACGATTGACGTTGGCCGAGCCGTGGGTGACAAACACATCGTCAATAATCATGATCTTGCTGTGCACGTACACGTACTGCCAGCTTGTGCCAGGCGGCGAGTCCGGTGCAACCAGCGAGCAGACGTGAACCTTCAGGCCCGGAATGGTCTGCGGCAGGATCGCCTTGCCGCCGTTGATGCTGTCGTCGTACTGCTGTTGCAGTTCGGCCTCTTTGCCTTTCGCCGTGTCAATGGCGCGCTGCGCGTCGGCCTGCTGCTGCGGACCATTTGCATTTCGCATCTGCGTGTTCGCCGCCGTGACTGCTTTCCGGGCATCCAGCAAGGCGCCGCCCAGCGTGTCGTTCTCCTCCGCCCGTGCGATGGTCGGAATGGTGTCTGCGCGGCCCAGGCTGTTGAGCATGTCGTAGGTCGTTCCCGGCCCCTGGCCGATGCCGTCCTTGTTCGCGTTGGTCACAACGAACAGATGAACTGGCTTTGAGGGATCGCGCCCCCACTCGATCTGCGTTTTCACCGCGTCCTTGATCTGTGCCGCGAGGGCTGGCCAGCGGAAGTACTGGTTCTCGATGTAGATGAAATTCGTCGCGTTCCTGACCGTCTGGAGATAAAGCGCTTCAATGTTACGCACGCCCTCCTGAGACTGCGTGCGGCATATCTGTGCCATGACGCGTGCGCCAATCTCGTCGCGCGGTTGCAGCCTGTCCTTCAGCGCCTCGCGAGTGGCGAGTAAGTCTTCTTTTGCACTGCGCTCCCATGCGCGACAGAAATTGTCGTTCAGATATTCGAGAACCGGTCCCGCCACGATGGCCGACATGTCCTGTCGCGGCGTCTCACCGTTGCGCCCCAGGTTCGGCGCTTTCTTGACATGACTGTGCGCGTCGTCGTCCCAGTACGCGTCGAGCGTGTTATGCCCCATCACGAACCCAACGGCTACCTCCGGCGCCTCGTAGTCGATCAGCACCATTTTCTGGTGATGGGAAGGTTCCAGGCCATATGCAGCAACGGTCGCACGCGTCGGCCCGTCGCCACTCGCGCGCATGAGCCTTTCCCGATGCATGATCTCCTGACGGTCGTCCAGCGAGAAGTCACGCGTCACCAGTTCAATGCCGATATCCTTGAAAGACTGTGCACCGAACATCTGGTACGGGTCTTCCCTGAGTGCCGTATACATCTGCGACCCGGCTGGGGCAGCCCCTGAAGGCTTTCCGCCAGCAGGCAATCGGGCATTGTGATACCAGTTCCGGTCGTAGGCGATCTGCCGGGCGTCCTCGTTCTGCGTCATGAACCGCGCGCCTTCAGTCCACCCCGGCACCTCCTGCTCGCCGATCTGTGCGATCCAGGCCGAATCAAGCCAGCACAGGATGCGGACCTTGACGCCCGCTTTGGCCTTCTTGATGAGCAGATCGCCAATGCGCAGCGATTTGCCATCACGTTTGAAATACATCGACGGCTGGAGGCCCCAGCAGATGTAATCAATCGTCGCGGTCGCCTTGTCGATGGCGTCATAGAGCGCACCGAACGCGGCCTCGCCATTGACCAGCGGCGTGTAGTTGGCGGCCTGGGGGCGGTATTTTGTGTGCTGCACGAACCACGGCAGGGTAAAGACGGCACTGTGCGTCTGGGACAGGGCAATGGGTACGGTAATCGGGGATTGCTGGGTCATGGTCAGGCGTCCGTGTCCGGGTCAAGCCAGTTGTTGTAGTCCGCGCGGTGCCGGGCGCGATCGACCGCCCCCGCATCCGTGCCGCTCTGGCCTTCGTAAAAGTGAAAACCGCCATTGGCAAGCGCGCCGTTATCTGCGTCGCCCCGGTACTGTTCGGCCACGGGAATCGTGTAGCTTGCACCGTTGGCGAGCTTGAGCGTGTACTGCTGCGTGGTGGGATGATGGTCGGCCTGGATCAGCCCGGTTTTCGTCCATCACACCCTGCTTGACGAGCGTATTGCCTGCGTACAGGCTGTAGGGCATGTTGGCCGGAATCGCTTCCCGGGAGGCAGGCGACGCGCCCGCGTAGAACGTCAGGGGCGTGGTCGGCATACCGGAGAGCGCCGGATGGTTCAGGTCCAGCGGCATGTTCAGTGACGCCTTGCCCTGCTTCTGTACGGTGATGGTCCTGATGAACAGATCGAGCGGGCCGCCGAGTGTAATGCTGCCGTCCTTCATCTCGATAAACGCGCCGCCCGATCCGAACGTGAGTTCCTGCTTCGCGACGATACGCACCGTGCCGTTGACGCTCGACATGGTGAAGTCCTTGTCCGCAATAAGGGACATCGGGCCACCCTGGGCTTGCACCTCGACCGGCCCTTTGGCCGCGAAGATTTTTATCCCAAGCTTCTGCGCGAACAGCGACACGAGTTCACCCGCCGCGACCGTGAACCGCTTCAGCACGCTCCAGTCGGCGTTCTTCCCGGCCACGGTCGAAATACTGTCCTGCGCCGAAAACTGCACACCACCGCCCGCGACGATGCCCGCCGAAGCGGGCGTGCTCATCAGCAGCCCCGGCTTTTTCAGGCCGTCCAGATCGTCCTTCATCTGCTGCTGCGCGTCGGTGTCGGCAGGCTCGGCCTTCGCGCTTTGCGCCGAAGCGGCAAGCGCCTTTGCGGTCGCCAGCGCGCTTTCAAGCTGTGCGATGGTTTCCTCCATGTCGAGCTGCTTGCCGGTCGCGGCGGGGCGGTCGTAGGCCGTGAGCATCATGCCCTTGCCCGCGCGATTCACCCCGTAACCCGATGTTCTCGCCTCGTAGCCTTCACCCCTGTATTCGAGTTTGCTGTCAACCAGGTAGCCGAGATTCAGTTGCGACTTGCCCGAGTGTTCGGTGCTGAGCTTGACGCCTTCCTGGCCCTCCCAGTCTTCCATGCGCAGCTTGTTGTTCTTCTGCGTGCGGATCATGTTGCGCGACAGCCAGCGGCGATCGTTGGTGACGAGGTCGCGCGCCTGGCTGTGGTAATGGAAAGCCGTGATTTCCGGCTTGTCCGGGTCCCCGTCCCTGAAGGAAATCACGGCTTCGTCGTTATCCAGCGCGACGAAATGCATGCCGGTCTGAAGCTTGCCCGCGAACGGCTTGGCCAGGCGCAACGGCACGCTCTCGCCGCCCCTGGGCCAGGTGCCGAAGTCGGCATCGAGCCGAACCACGTAGTAGCCCGCGGCATTCAAATAGCCATAGGTGTATTTGTCCGGGCTGCAAATTCGGGCAGAAAGCGTTCCCGGAATTTTTGCCCAGGTTTCCGGCTTCAGTTCCAGCCGGAAACGCCGGTCGGCAGGGATCGCCTTGTAGCTGTTGGTGTAGGATGCGTCGCGCGCGCCGCTGTGCGTGACCTCGATCACGACCTGACCTTTGGGCGCATCGGGCAGCACGATATCCGTTTCGAGTACGCTCGCGCACTGCAATGCGAGCACGTTGCTCTCGCCCTCATACACGATCTGGCGGGCAATGGCCGCCTCGTGGCGGAGCTGCGCCTCCCACTTGGCCCCGGCCTGGTCCAGGTGGTTCGTGCCATAGAGGTACGGCTGGCCGTAGGTGGTCGGATCGGCAGGCGCGACATTCGCCGTGTCGCGCAAACGCTCCCAGGCGCCTTCCGGGTTGTAGTCTGCCACGATGAACGATTGCGGCACCGTCACGGTATGGGTCCTGATGACCGTGACGGCTTCCACCCCGTCCGCTTCGAGTCCCGCCGCCTCGCGGTACGGCACGATCCGTTGCGGCTCGTCGTAGCGGTAGTGGTCGATGTCATCGGCAAAAACGGTCATGCCGCCATGTTCCGTTTCCACGATATAGCTGTAGATGCCGGCCTTCTGCATCAGCATCTGGACATAGGCCAGATCATTCACCTGGTACTGGAAACGCCACGCGTGAACCGGATACTGGCGGCGCAGGCGGAACGCCATCAGGTGAGCCGGGATACCGTGCCGGCTCAGGATGGCCTGGATGATCTGCGGGGTCGTGAGGTGCTGGTAAGGCTGGGTGGTCGTGACGGCCTCGAGCCGTCCGAAGTGCGACTTCAGGATAACTTCGTACTTCGTGTAGTCCTTCGTGGTCTGCACCGTCGAGAAGCGCGCGATGAATCCCGAAAACTTCCGCACGGTCCCATCGTCGGCCACGATGCTGAAAACCGCATCACGGTTCAGGTAGTCGGCGCGCGCAAGCTGCTGCGGATGGGTCAACTCGATATGAACCTCGTTCGGTGCACCCATCTTCTCGGTGGCCTTGAACGACACGACCGAGAGCGCCGCTGCGCTGGCCGTGCCGGGGATCTCAAGGAAATGTGCCTGACGGCCGGTAATGCCCTGGCGCAGTGGGTCAAACTCTGCCATGCGTTGGTCCTTTAAAGCGCCAGCGGCGCGGGTTAGACGGCTACAGCGAATTGCCCGGATACAGCATTCCCAGCATCGAATCGTTCCCCAATTCCGTAGCGAATACAATCAGCTAACTGTGGGAAACAGTCACAGATCAATGCGTATTGGCTCGATTTAGCAAGAATTGACATTTAAAATTCCGCGCCAGCCCTATTCCCGACGCATATTTCTGCGGCGATGCACTGGTATCAGTCGGTGGCGTCAGGCGCGCCGCCATGCGCACAGCAATGGGGGCGTGGCGGCGCGTTTGATCCTTTGATAAAAAATCAAACCGTGATGTGGGATCGATATTGACTGCCAGGTCCGGGCCGTGCGGGAGCGTGCAAACAGCTTCGCGACGTTCGCATGAATGTCCGCAAAGTTCGCATTTGCCCCAAGACATTTGCATGAGAGGTTTGCATTGTCCGCACCCGCAACTGGCCCACGCGGGAAGACCTCGGCCTCGGACGGATGCGGACCCTTGTGCCATGCGAACTCCTTTGCGCACCTGTAGCTACTCAATATCCGCGCGTCTTCGTGTCCGCATTACGAAGGTTCGCGGGAAGGAACCGCGCCGCCGTTCTACGGCCTTTCCAGCCGCTCGCGGCACTGGCGCAGCAGTTCATTCACGCGCCGCCGTTCGTCGCGCCACTGCGCCGAATACATGCCGTGTTTCAGCGCATTGAGCGACGACGCCGATTGCCGCGCACAAGCCGGAAATACTTGCGCATCTGCGCGCCGCCGCGAATGACGAGGTTGAGGTCGTCACGTATGGCAACACTTGCCCGTAGGCTCTTCAAGGTAGCGCTGTTTATCGGCCTGTTCCGTTTTTTCCTGCCCTACGTCCACACGTATCCCATACCGATGCCTGAAAGCCAGGAACCTGTCTGGCTACACGTCGCCAACCGGTTTGGTATCCGCGATCCCGATGATTTATTTTTCGTGGTGATGGTGACCGTGAATCTGATCGTTGCTGCTTTGGCGTATGTGGCGATCAAGAGGCTGTGGCGATACTATCGAAGGCGAGATGAGCACATAGCATGGTGATGCCTTGTAGTGCGCGCACCGCGCGCCGTCCGCGAAATGCCTGCCCTGTTGATGCATAATTTGTCCAGCGTTTCGCGGCTCATGCACAAGGCAAACACATGGAACACTCTTACGCTAACGACGATACGGGCAATCTGATCCTGCTCGAACACGTCAACCTGAAAATCCCCAACCAGATTCTCGCGACCGCCTTCTACGTCACCGGCCTTGGGCTCACGCGCGATCCGTTCGTGATGACCGGGGTAGAGAATATGTGGATCAACATCGGCCGGTCGCAGATTCACTTGCCGCACGGGGCGGCGCAACGTCTGCGCGGCAGTGTCGGTCTCGTGGTCGGCGAGCTCGAAGCGCTGGTGAGGCGGCTGCGCTCGGTCGAACCGCTGCTCGCCGGCACCGCGTTCGGCTGGACGGAGCGCGCAGGCAGTGTCGAAGTGACGTGTCCGTGGGGCAATCGCTACGAGTGCCTCGATCCTTTCAATCGATCCGCGTCGGCTCCGTGGTCGGAAATCGATCTGGGCATCGCGTTCGTGAAGATGGATGTGCCGGTCGGCAGCGCGTTGCCTATCGCGCGCTTCTACCGCGATATGTTCGATGCGACCGTCGACATCGAAGAGAAGCATGGATTGCACCGCGCGGTGATCGATATCGGCACGCATCAGCAACTGCTGTACGCGGAAACGACCGCGCCCATTCCTGAATACGACGGACACCACATCGCGATTTACGCCGCTGCTTTTGCGGGGCCGTTCACGCGGCTCGCCGAAAAAGGTCTGGCATATGGAGAAGAGCCGCATCAATACCGGTTTGCCGACCTGGTCGATCTGTCATCCGGAGAGCGTTGTTTCCGGCTCGAACACGAAGTACGGAGCCTGCATCACCCACTTTACGCGCGCCCGCTGGTGAACCGGAATCCGGAACAGACCAACCGGAACTATCAGCAGGGGGCCGATTGGCGCGGCGGCCGGTTCTGATCAGCTCGACGAGCGATGATCGCTCGCCACTCCTTAACGATTTAATCTAGAAAATCCACAACACATCGCCTACCCTTAATCGAGCCGGTTTTCTGCGGACCCATGCATTGCTTCTCCCCACTCTGCGAAGCCGACCCGTCCTGACAAAGCTAACAACGATTCGAAGTCGTACGCTTTTGTTGTCTGCGAGGGTTGCGCCATCGTGCTCTTTCACGCTGTCGTCCGCGTGGATCCATGTCGCACTCCTGCGCTGCAATTCATAGGAACAATAAAAAGCTAGGAGACGCTCATGCCATTCAACCGTATTCAGGGAATTGTCGGCCTGCCACTGCTCGCCATCGCGTTCGGCTTGCCTGCGGCTCATGCCGCCGACGAAGTACAGAACAGCTCGACCACCACCGCCGCGCCGGTGCCATCGACGCTTCAGCCCGTGACCCAGGATCAGCTCGATCGCGCCGGCAGCATGACGGCGGTCTGGCTCCATCCGAACGGCTCGTACGCGCAGACGCGCTATTACCCCGGCTCGCAGATCAACCGGACGAACGTCGCGAAGCTCAGGCCGGCGTTCATCTTCCAGACGGCCGTCAACGAGTCGATGGAAACGGCGCCGATCGTGAAGGACGGCGTGATGTTCCTGACCACGTCGTTCAATCACCTATACGCGATCGATGCGACGACGGGCAAAGAGTTCTGGCATTACAAGCACAAGATGGGTCCGGTCACGACGTTCTGTTGCGGGCCGAACAATCGTGGCGTCGCGATTTCGGGTGACCGGCTCTATATGGGCACGCTCGACTCCAAGCTCGTCGCGCTCGACGCCAAAACCGGCAACGTGCTGTGGCAAAGCCAGATCGCCAATCCCGACGAGGGCTACTCGGAAACGATGGCGCCGACGGTCGTCGACGGCAAGGTGCTGATCGGCACGAACGGCGGCGAGTACGGCATTCGCGGCTTCGTGAAGGCGTACGACGCGAATTCCGGCCAGTTGCTGTGGACCTTCTACACGATTCCGGAAACCGGCCAGGAAGGCGTGTGGGCCACCAAAGACGCGACCGGCCGCGACGAGAAACGCGACATCGACGCGGAGAAGAAGCAGTTGGCCGACAAGGGCGGCGACTTCTACAAGACGCTCGGCGGCGGTGTGTGGATGACGCCGGCGGTCGACCGGAAAACGCACACGGTGTATTTCGTGGTCGGCAACCCGTCGCCGGACCTGTATGGCGCGATCCGGCCGGGAGACAACCTCTATACGGATTCGCTCGTCGCGATCGATCTCGACACCGGCAAGTACAAATGGCACTACCAGTACGTGCCGCACGACGTCTGGGATCTCGACGCAGTGAGCCCGCCGGTGCTGATCGACGTGCGCGACAACGACGGCAAGATGATCCCCGGCATCGTGCATGCGGGCAAGACCGGTCACGTGTACGTGCATGATCGTGCGACCGGCCGTCTGATCCGCTTCTCGCAGGCGATGATTCCGCAGGAAAACATGTGGACCCTGCCGACAGCAGCCGGCGCGCGCATGCTGCCGGGCGCGAACGGCGGCGTCGAGTGGTCGCCGATCGCGTTCGATCCGCAAACGCGCCTTGTCTACGCGGCCAACCTGCATCAGCCGATGACGTACCAGGTCGAGGACGCCGCCTATCCGGGCGGCAGCAAGCTGTGGCTCGGCGGCGCCTTCAAGGTGATTCCGTCCGAGGCGCAATGGGGCAAGCTGTCGGCCGTCAACGTCGACACCGGCAAGGTCGCGTGGGACTACAAGACCGACCAGCCGCTGATCGGCGGCGTACTTGCAACGGCGGGCGGTCTCGTGTTCAACGGCGAGGGCAACGGCCTGTTCCGCGCGTTCGATGCCGCCAGCGGCAAGAAGCTGTGGGAGTTCCAGTGCGGCGCGGGCGTCAACGCGCCGGCCGTGTCGTACACGGTCAACGGCAAGCAGTACATCGCGGTCGCGGCGGGCGGGAATACGCAGATCGACTTCAAGCGCGGCAACAGCGTCGTCGTGTTCGCGGTGCCATGAGGCGGCCGGCGCTGCGGGGAGCGGCGGCGGTGGCGCGCGCTGTATGGGTGGCGCTGTTGTGCGGCGGGTTGATGGCCGCACGGCTGCCGACGGGCGCGCGCGCCGATGCCGAGGCGGGCAAGGCGAAAGCGCAGGTGTGCGCGGCCTGTCATGGGCCGATGGGCAATTCGACCAATCCGGACTTTCCGATTCTGGCCGGGCAAAATGCGCGCTATCTGTATCTGGAACTGAAGGACTTCAAGCAGGGACGGCGCAGCCATCCGCCCATGTCGCCGATGGCGTCGGATTTATCGAGCGAGGACATGCAGGACATCGCCGACTACTTCGCCGCGCAGAAGCTCGTGCCAGTGCGGTTCAACGCCGATGGCGCGAGCATCGAAGCGGGCAGCAGGAAGGCCGCCGAGGTGCTGTGCACGATGTGCCATCAGGGCGGCTTCTCCGGGCAGAACGAGATTCCGCGCGTCGCTGGTCAGCAGTATCAGTACATCGTCAAGCAGTTGCAGGACTTTCGCTCGCACACGCGCACCAACGATGCGGGCAACATGGCCAGCGTGACGCGCAATCTGACCGACGAGGACATCCATCATCTGGCCGCTTATATCAACAATCTGCAGTAGCACGGGGAAGACACCATGACAGATATGTTCATTCGGCCGCTTGCGAGCGCCGTTCTGTTCGCTGCCGCATTCGGTGCCTGCGTGCCGGTGTTCGCGCAGGACCAGGGGGAAATCAACCGCCAATTGCTGGTAGCCGCGAAGGACGACGATCGGCAGTCGGTCGTCGCGGCGCTGCAGCGCGGCGCGTCGGTCGATGCGATGAACCGGATCGGCGACACCGCGCTCGTCACCGCGTGCAAGAAGGGCGATGCGGCGATGGCGCGCACGCTGATCGAGCGCGGCGCGAACGTGCAGCATGCGAACGCGCCGGGCGATACACCGCTGATGGCCGCCGCCTATGGCGGCTTCGACGAGATCGTCGCGCTGCTGCTCGCGCATGGCGCCGATCCGCTCGCGACCGATCGCGTCGGCAAGACCGCGATGGAATACGCGGCGGGCCAGGGACAAACGAAGGTCGTCGGTCAGTTGCTCGATGCGGGCGTCGACGTGAACCGGACCTACAAGAACGATCTGACCGCGCTGATGTGGGCGGCGGGATACGATCGCGCGGAGACCGCCCAGCTGTTGCTCGCGCGCGGCGCGAACCGGTCGTTGAAGGACAACCGGGGGATGACGGCGAAAGATATCGCGGTGCAGACGAAGTCGGAGCGCGTCGCGGGATTGTTGTCGGCGGGTTAGCGGCTCGAATCACGCTCGCAATGCCGGTCGCGCTCGCGCCAGAATCGCCGGCAATGCCTCGAACGAATCGATCAGCGCGTCGCAGCGCGGCAGGTCGGCGCCGCTCGCGCTGCCATAGCCGTAGCTGACGATGAAGACCGGAAGACCGGCCGCGCGCGCCGCCGCGACATCGACCGATGAATCGCCGACCAGCACGCAACGTTCGGGCTCGACATCGAGGAGCCGGCACGCGTGCCAAAGCGGCTCGGGCGACGGCTTCATGCTCGCCACGGTGTCGCCGCCGACCAGCCCATCCATATAAGCGGCAAGCCCCGTTTTGTCGAGCAGCGCCGCCGCCAGCGCCTGCGGTTTGTTGGTCACGCACGCGCGACGGTAGCCGTGCTGCTGCAACGCGCGCAGCCCGGCCATCACGCCAGGAAAAACCCGACCCAGTGCCGCGTTGGTCACCGCGTAGTGCCGCTCGAACACGGCCTGCGCGTGGTCCAGTTCGACGCGCTCGCCGAGGCCCGCCGCATCCAGCGAGCGTTGCACGAGCTTGCGCACGCCGTTGCCGATGAATCCGGTCACCCTGTCGTACGGCAGCGGCGTGGCGCCGAAGTCCGTCAGCATCAGGCCGGCAGCCGCGACGATGTCCGGCGCGGTATCCACCATCGTACCGTCGAGATCGATCAGGACAGCGTGGTAGTCGCGGTTCATTGCCATGACGCGCTCGCGTTCGCCTGGTCCGCGTTCAGTGCGCCGTGCGCGGCCGAATCGGGACGACGCGTGGCGTCCCGATGCCAGCGGCGCAGTGTCGCCAGATCCACCCAGCGATGCCATTCGCCGCGCACCATCGGAACGATCGGCGCGTGCGGATCGCCGAGATGAGGCAGCACGGCCAGCGCGCCATCGAAGTCCTCGTGCGCGGTAAAAGCGCTCGGCGTGACGACGACGGGCACGCGCGCGGCGCGCGCCGCCAGCAGGCCGTTGCGCGAGTCCTCGAAGGCGAGACAGGCCGCGGGCTGCAAGCCGAGCTGTTCGAGCACGTGACGATAGACGTCGGGGGCGGGCTTTTTTGCCGGCGTGGTGCCGGCGTCGCCGATCGCCGCGAAGCGATGGCGCCAGCTGGCGCCGAAATGCGCCTGCAGCAGCGCGTCAAGGTTGGCGGGCGTCGTGGTCGTCGCGATCGCCACGCGTAGACCGGCCTCGTTCGCCTCGTCGATCAGACGCGCGATGCCGGGTCGTAGCGGCACGCCGCGCTCGCGCATGCGCTCGGTGTAGTGGCGCGTCTTCAGCGCGTGCAGCGCGTCGACGGCCTCTCGCGCTCGCGGGCCCCCGGCTTCCTCGCACTCGACCGTGCGCCAGTAATGCAGCAGACGCTCCTTGCCGCCCGCCACTTTCAGTAAGCTGGAATAGAGCGCTTCGTCCCAGAACCAGTCGAGGCCCGCTTCCGCGAACGCGGCGTTGAATGCGTGCAGATGTGCAGTCTCGGTGTCGGCGAGCGTGCCGTCGACGTCGAAGATGAGGGCTTGCATCGTGCGGTCCTCGCGAGGGTGGGGTGCCGTTCAGACACGCACCACGATAGCCGAGCCGTCCGCCGATTCAAATTCAGAGATTCTTTCGCCGCCGATAAGCGGGACTTTACGTGCCGGCACGCACCGAACACGCACGCCGCGCCGCGTCATTTGCCCAACTGCGGGTCGGTCACGAAGCCCAGCTTCGTCAGCCCGCCGCGCTGCGCCGCCGACATCACGATCGCGACACGTTCGTACGGCACCTTGCGATCGGCGCGCAAATGCAGCTCCGGCTGCGGCGTCGCGAGGGCGGCTTGCGCGATGCGCGCGCGCAAGGCGTCGTCGGTCACGGGCTGACCGTCCCACAGCACCGTGCCGTCCGCCTGCACCGCGACGTCCACGTGCGCGGGCTTGAGCGCTTCCGGCTGACTGCTCGCGTGCGGCAGATCGATCCTGACCGCGTGTTGCAGCGCCGGAATGGTGACGAGAAAAATGATCAGCAGTACCAGCATCACGTCGACGAGCGGCGTCATGTTGATCTCGTTCATCAGACCTTGATCGTCGTCGTCGGAGAAAGGGCTCATTGCCATTCGAGGTCTCCGTCGCGGTTTGCGTTCGTCGCGCTGGTGCCGCGCGGCACCACACGCATCTGCGGCCCGGCGCTCGACGGCAACTGCGAGCCGGTCACGAAGTACGCGTGCAAGCCGTGCGCGAATCGCTTCAGGCGCGCGACGATCGAGCGGTTCGCGCGCGTCAGACCGTTGTAGCCGAGCACCGCGGGAATTGCGACGAAGAGCCCGAACGCCGTCATGATCAGCGACTCGCCGACCGGGCCGGCGACATGGTCGATCGAGGTCTGACCGGTCTCGCCGATCACGATCAGCGCATGGTAGATGCCCCATACGGTGCCGAACAGCCCGACGAAAGGCGCGGTGCTGCCGATCGACGCGAGAATCGCCAGGCCGCTTTGCAGGCGCGCGATCGTCTCGTCCATCGTGTCCTGCAGACGCCGGGTGATCCAGTCGGACACGTCGATGCGGTCGTGCAGATGCTGCTGCGTCTGCCGATGATGCGTCGCGGCTTCATGGCCCGCCAGCGCGAGCGCGAGCAGCGGGTTGTCGTGCGTGCCCGATTCCGGATGGCCGAGGCTGCGCAGCCCGTCGTCGAAGCGGTCCGCGCTCCAGAAGCGCGCGTCGCTCCGGGTTGCGCGCCTGAGGCGGATCAGCTGCCACAGCTTCACGATGATCACCGTCCACGACAGCACCGACATGATCACGAGCACGCTCAGAATGCCGCGCGTGACGATATCACCTGAATCCCAGACGTTTGCGAGTCCGTAGTGTTGCATGGCGAGTTCCTTCGTTTGGTGTCCCTGGTCTGTTTGGCGGTGCGCTCAACCTGTCGCGTCACTCGGTCAGTCCGAACACGAACGACTGCGAGTACGCGGCGCGCACCGGCGTGCCGTTTTCGGTGTACGGCTGGCAGGCGCCCGCATGGACGGCGGCGAGCGCCGCGTCGTCGAGCCGAGGGGAGCCGCTGCTGGCTTGCAACTGCGCCGTTTCGATATGCCCGCTCAGCCCGACGACGAAACGCACGATCGCCGTGCCATGCTCGCCGCGGCGCTTCGCGATGTCGGGATAGTCGGGCTTCGGAATCGAGCAGTCGACGTGCGACACGTTGCGCGGCTCGGTCGACACGGGCACCGCCGGATGGGCGGCGGGAGCCGATGCCGCCGACGGCGCGGCGGTCGTTGGCACGGCGGGCATGGCGGCTTGCGCGGTGCTTTCACGCGACGCGGACGGCGTGGGTAGCGGCGTTTCCATACTGCGCGGCACCTGCGCGCGCGGCTGCGGCGCAGGTTTGACGCGCACGGGGGGATGCGTGACCGGCGGCGTTGGCGCCGTCGGAACGACAGCGGCGGGCGGGGGCGGCGCGGGAGGTGAAACAACCGGAGCGGGAGGCTCGGGGCTCAGCAGCGACGCGGTGATCGTGCGCGGCTCGACCGGACGCTCGACGATCCGGTTACGCGAGCTCAACGCGATGGCGAGCAGCGCCAGATGCGCGACGATCACGGCGCCCAGCACGATGGCCGCGCGACGGTAAGCGGCCGTGGCATTCGTAGGACGTCCTGGGTTCACCATGGCAACTTGCAGCATCATCGCCACCTCCGCGCTCATTGTCCCCCGCCGACCCTGCTTTTCAAACCCGCAACGGCCGGCGCGAAGCAATTCGGGAAAATCTCCCGCCGATCCGCGTTGTCAAACAATCGCCCGGTGGGCTACCTTGAAACGATGACGCGAATCATCGCGGCGCCGCGATATCAACCCGGAGTACAACGATGCTGGAGACACGGATTTCCCCCCGACCACCACGCCGTTCCCTCGCGCTGGCCTGCGCGCTCGTGCTGGCCGCGAGCGCCGCGCATGCTGCGGCCGCGCCGCTCGCCTACGTGACGAGCGAGAAGGCCGGCGTCGGCGTGATAGATCTCGACCGGATGACGCTCACGCAGACCTTTCCGGTAGGCGCCGATGGCCCGCGGGGCCTGAGCCTGAACGCCGACGGCACGCGTCTGCTGGTCGCCAACAAGAACACGAACGATCTCGCGGTGATCGACACCGCGACGGGCAAGGTGGTCCAGCGCGTGAAGATCGGCAAAAACCCCGAATATGTGCGGGTGCGCAACGGCTATGCATACGTGACCTACGAGCCCGGCGAGGACGGCGGGCCGCCGGGAGCCAAACCCGACGCGAAGGGGGACAATAAGCCCGAAGCGAACGCGGGCAACAAGCCCGGCGCGGACGACGACGACGCGAACAAGCCGCCCGCCGAAATCGCGATCATCGATATGAAAAACTGGCACGTGATCCGTTCGGTCACGAGCGGCCACGAAACCGAAGGCATCGAATTCTCGCGCGACGGCCAGATGATGCTGGTCACCAACGAAGGCGACGATACGGTGTCGATCTATCACGCTCGAACCGGCGCGCCGATCCGAACCGTGAAGCTCGCGGCGGGCGGGCGGCCGCGCGGCATTCGGCTGTCGCCTGACGGCAAGCATTATGTTGTCACGCTGGAGTCGCTCAGCAAGTTCGTCGTGATCGACGCGCGCACGTTCGAGGTAGTCAAGACCGTCGACACCAAGCTTGGTCCCTATGGCGTCGCGTTCGGCCCGAACGGTCAGCGGCTTTTCGTGGCCGCCGCGCGCGACAAGGTGGTGCAGGTGTTCGACGGCCATACCTTCGAACATGTCGCCGATGTGCCGGTCGGCCAGCGCTGCTGGCATTTCAGCTTCACGCCGGACGGCTCGAAGCTGATGGTCGCGTGCGGTCGCTCCGACGCGGTCTACGTGCTCGACGCGAAGAGCTATCAGCCGCTCAAGCAGATCGGCGAGCTGCCGCTCGCGTGGGGCATCGTCACGTATCCGCACAGCGACGGCTCGATCGAATCGCATTGAGCGGGGCGGGCGAATGAGCTGTTATCGGGTCCTGCCATACCAGTACGTTCGCGGGCGGCACCGCCGCCGCGAGCTGTTCGCGGGTGAGGATCATTGCGCGTCTCCAAAAACGAAACAGCCCCGTCGAAGCGGGGCTGTGTTGATGAAACCGGCGGGGAAATCAGGAAGTGCGACGCGTCGCGAGTGCCCGGTCGATGAACCAGAAGGTCACCGTCCCGCTAAAAATTTCCATGTCACTTGACGTCCAGATGAGATTCGTCGCATCCGCAAGCGATGCGTGCTGCGAGAATGCGATATAGACCGTGAGCGCCTTGTCGAGCGAATTCTCCTTACCTCGGACGCGACCGAACAAACTCGACACTCGCAATACCATGCTGTCTCCCTCCCGCTTGAGGGTATGCATATGGCATCGCTAGGTACAACTCTGCGTGGCATCGCCGATGTCACGAAAACGACCGCGATCATCCGAGCGGCCCAGCTTGCATATCAGGAGCAATACTGGCGTGCTCGGGCAGAACGTGGATGGAATGGGCGTTATATGAATAAGTCGAGACGCGAGCTGACACTGACAGTCCGATCCAGTCGCCAGCGGCCGCTTTCGAGGTAAAGGACGGCAGTCGATCCGGATCTACCCTTCGCCCCCATACGAACTCGGTGGCGGCTTTCGAGTAGAATGGCCGCCTTGGTGGTCTATCGGTGGCGCGGGCGCCTGCCGCCCATGCACAGTTGTTTTCGCCAGGAAGAACCCGTAGCCCGTCCACTTGGGTAGCCCGTCATAAAGTAGTGCGTGCGATACAGTAGGGCGTGCGATACTTCGCTGCCGTCGCCATGCTACGCCGCCAGGATCTCGAATTGTGTTAGACGTCCGTAAGTATTCGTATTTTTCCGTTTCGCGATGAGTGATTCTCACGAGCGGGGTAATTTCCTGGCGCGATTTGGCTATGTTCTGATTGTAGTGCTGCTGCGCGTCTTCGCAGTCCTTCCCTATACGCTCGTCGCAAGGTTCGGCACCGCGGTTGGGGCAATGTTATATGCACTTCCAAGCTCCCGAAAACATATCGTTCTCGTCAATCTGCGTCTCTGTTTTCCCGGCAAGAGCGAGTGCGAGTACGACGACCTTGCCAGAAACCATTTTCGCCACGTCGTTCGAAGCTATCTCGAACGAGGGATTCAATGGTTTGGCAGCGCGAAAAGGATACGGAAGCTGGTCCACATCGAAAGTCGAATCGATCTGGAAGACAGGAATGCTCCACCGACCATCTTTCTGGGCTTCCATTTCGTGAGCATCGAGGTCGGCTGCATACTCTACTCAACGCGCCTGCCCGCCGCCTCGCTGTATACACGCATGTCGAACGCGCGCCTTTGCAGTCTAGCCAAGCGGCAACGCGGCAGATTTGGCGCCGAGATGATCGAACGTTCGACAAGCGCCAGAAAGATCGTCGGCTTACTTCGTTCAGGCAAGCCAGTCATGCTGGCTGCTGATATGGATCACGGCACACACAACTCCGTTTTTGTGCCGTTTTTTGGCGTCCCCGCCTGCACACTTACTTCGGTTTCGCGCCTTGCCCGACTGGCCCATGCGCGGGTTGTACCATTCGTGACTGAAGTATTGCCAGATTACCGCGGGTATAAGCTGACCATCTTCGAGCCGCTCAGCGACTTTCCTTCAGAAAGTGAGACGATCGACGCGCGCCGAATGAATGAATTTCTTGAAACGCAGATCAATCGGTGCCCAGCGCAATATTACTGGGTGCATCGTCGCTTCAAGAATCGTCCACCGGGCGTGCCAGGCGTGTACTGAGCACGCCGTCCTTAAGGCATGCGACCGTTCCTGGTTGTGTGCTCTCGTGAGGGAACGCGATGAGCTCGACTGACAGGCAAGCGTATCGTGATTGACCTGATTCGCGCCGGTGATGACATTCAGGTCGTTGGCACGGATGGCCGCGTTAGCCTGCACCGCGCGGGAGATCAGGTCCACCTGATCAATATTGGTCGCGTCCAGGCCCGCGCCCTGGACGGTAATCATGCCGCCAGTTACTTTGAAACCGCTCAAGTTGCCGCCCGCATCGAGCATCGGCGTACCGGTGGTGAGAATGCCGCGCGTGGTATTGATGAAGCCGCCGCCATCGACCACGATCCCCGAACCGTTTGCCACGACGACTTCGGCCCTGTTGCCCGCCACTTCGAGATAGCCGCGCAACTGGCTGGGCGAACTGCTGTTGACCTGGTTGAGAATGATCCGCGCGGACTGGCCTGGCGAGAGATTCGGGTTACCACTCACCTGTCCTGCGAGTTGCGTGTTCGTGATAACGGGCGAGTTGTTCAGGATCGCGCCGTTTTTCTGCACATCGAACTGCGAATACGTATTAACCGAAACACCCGCATTCGACGCCTTGTTGATATCGACCTGCGGCAGGCCATTGCGCGTCTGGATGACGTTCGGCGCATGCGCGCCCGAGGGCACGATTTGGCGAGCACGAAGTCGTTAGGCATCGAACGCCGGGCCTACGGGTGCCGCGACGAGGTGAACTTATTCCTCAAAAACCGAGCTGCGTTCCCGGGCAGTGCGCTCGTGATAAAGCGTCAGGTGGCGGAAAGAGTGAAGCCATGCGATCCGCCGCGCCAGACGTGACTACTTCCACGCATACCTCATCCCCACCCAGAACCCCCTCGGCGCACCGGGCCCAACGAACTGTTCGTTGACCGGCGCCGCGCCGTTGAACGTATTGCCCGGCCCGGTAAAGAAGTTCTCCCCGAGCGCGCCGAAGCTCGCATAGCGCTTGTCGAGCAGATTCGACACCGACGCGAACACCTGCAACTGCTTCGTCACCTGGTACGAGGTGTCCATATCGATCAACAGATAGCCGGAGATCTTGCCGTTCACGTCCTGGTTGTTTTCGTCTCCCTGCGCGTAGATGCTGCCGCGCCACGTCAGGTTCGTGCCGATTCGCCATTTCGCGGTGGCCGCGTAATCGAGTCGCAGCTTGACGGTCGTCGCCGGAATGCTCGGGATGTGGTCGCCGGGATGCACGGTGATGTTGCCGTTCGCGTCGGCGCTCGAGTTGCTGGGGCTGCTTTCGACCCATGTCGACTGGTAGGTCGCGTTGACGTAGCTGTAGCTGCCGGTCACTGTGAACGGCCCATATTTCGTCTGCCCAGCCAGTTCGACGCCTTGCCGGCGGGTGCGCCCGACGTTCTGGAAAAAGCCCTGCGAACTGCCCGCGCCGTTGCTGCTGATGAACTCGATGTCGTTGTCGAGCGTCGTGCTGTAGGCAGCCGCGCTCCATGTCGTGTTGCCGCCGATCCTGCCGCGCGCGCCGACTTCATAGGTCTTCGAAATGACCGGCTGCAACGACGGATCGGAGATGAAGTCGTTAGGTAGCGAACACGGCGCGTTCGGATCGGCGCAGGCCAGCTCGATTGCGGTCGGCGAGCGCATGCCCTCGTTGTAGGTCGCATAGGCGGTGAGCGCCGGCGTCGGATTCCAGTTGATGCCGACCGCCGGATTGAAGCGCGAGAACGTATGGTGGCCGTCGAGCTGCGGCTGCGTGCCGGTTTCGTCGCCGATCGTCGCATCGGCCCAGTTGTAGCGGCCCGACAGCGTCAGCGACCACTGCGGCGTCAGGGAGAGCGTGTCCGTCAGGTAGATGCCGTAGTTCGTGTTGTGCGTGTTCGCGTTGGTCTGCTGTGCGAAATTCCCGATGCCGACCGTCGCGCGCGAATCGGTAAACGCCGCGTCCTGCGACGACTGCGTGAAGCGCGAATCGGCGGCGTCGACGGCCATGCCCGCGATGAACTGGTTCTGCATGCCGCCGAGCTTGCCGAGCAGCGTCAGTTGCAGGCTCGCGCCGTAGCTGTCGGTCGTCACGGTGGACTGTACGTTGGTCGCCTGCAACGTATCGACGGTGCCGTCGGGATTGATCGTGCCGTAGTCGTTGTTGACGTTGCTGCTGGTGTTGGCATTGCGAAAGTGCCGGTAGTACGCGTTGCCGCTCAGCTCGACGTTGTCGTTGAAGTAATGATCGCCCGACAGCGTCAGGTAGCCGGCGCTGTTCTGATTCCGATCGGGATACGTGTACGGTTGCCTGGGGTTACCGAGGAACGAGCGCGGAATGGTTTGCGCGCCGTGCAGATCGTTGTCCGCGCCGCCGGCCGATAACGACAGCGTCGTGTCGGCGTCGGTATAGCGCAGCTTGCCGAACGCCTGGCGGATGCGGCTCTCGTTCTGCTCGGCCCAGCCGTTGTCGTTCGCGGCGTTGGCGGTGAAGTAGTAGTCGAGGTTCTGGCCGATCGTGCCGCCCTGTTCGATCTGCGCGGCCTTGCGTCCCCACGAGCCGCCCTGAATTTCGGCCTCGCCGACCGGGTTGTCCTTGCCGTTTTTGGTCGTGATCGACAGCGCGCCGCCGAGCGTATTGAAGCCGAAAGTCGGATTGGAGCCGGGGATCAGCTGCATCGTGTCGATCGCCTGTTGCGGCAGCAGGTCCCAGTTCACGACGTCACCGAACGGTTCGTTCACGCGCACGCCGTCGACGAATACCGACAAACCTTGCGGCGTGCCCAGCAGCGGCGACGCGGTGAAGCCGCGATAGAACAGGTTCATCTGATACGGGTTGCCCTGCGCGTCGGAGATCGTGACGCTAGGCAGATTCGCCGCGAGGTAGTCGCTGAGTGTCTGGCGGCCCTGCCGTTGGATATCGGCCGCGTGGACCGTCTGCACGTTGGCCGGCACCAGCGTGAGCGGTGTGCCGATGCCGAGCAGCGGCGTGGTGCCTACGACGACGATCGGCGCGAGGGTCGCGGTAGGTGTCGTGTTGCTGCTGGCGTTGTCGTCGGCTGCCCTGGAAGAGGCAGCGGAAGACGCCGAGGCCGGCGCCGACGCCGCGACTGGCGGCTCCGCCTGCGCCCATACGCTCGTGGACAGACCGGCGAGCGCGCCGCCGACGCAGAAGGTGATGCCGGCACGCCGCTGAAGCCGGCGTTTGCGGCGTGCTTGTGATCGCATGCTCATCGTTATTGTCTCCTGCCGGCTTGATATATGCGCGTGTCGCGCGTTGTTTGACGTTGGTGTAAAGCTTCGCATACGCGTCTGTAAGACGCGCGGGAGCTTTTCCCGATCTGCCGGGGAAGCGTTCCCAAACTCGCGCAAAACCCGCTGCGCGTGCCGGCGCTGAGTAGAATGCAAGCGTCATGTCAAGCGAACCGATCCATTCCTCTTCCGCTGACCGAGCGCCGCCATCGTCGCCGATATGGCGCGACGTCGGCTGGGTCGTCGCCGTGACCGTGCTCGCGGCGGTGCTCGGCGCCGCCTTCGATCTCAGCGAGAAGGTCTACCGGTTCACGCGTGGCATGGAGCGCTTCCAGCTCGACGAGTTGCCGGGCACGCTGTTCGTGCTGTCGATCGCGCTCGCGTGGTTCGCGTGGCGCCGCTATCGCGATGCGCGCCGCGAAGCGCGCCATCGCCGCATGCTCGAGGAACAGGCCGAACGGCTGCTCGCCGACAACCGGCGCCTTGCCAGTCAGGCGCTGCAGGCGCAGGAACTGGAGCGCCGCCATATGGCACGCGAGCTGCACGACGAACTGGGTCAATACCTGAACGCGATCTCGCTCGACGCGGCGCGCATCCGCGATCTATCGGGCGAGCGCGAGCCGGAAATTCATCGCATCGCGCTTGGGCTGATGCAGAGCGCGACGCATGTGTACCGCGAGATCGGTGGCATGATCCGCCGCCTGCGGCCGATCGGTCTCGACGAATTCGGCTTGCCGACCGCGCTCGAACATTGCGTCGACGGCTGGCGCGAGCGCTTGCCCGAGGCGTCGTTCTCGATGACGATCGAAGGCGATTTCAGCGGCCTCAGCGATGCGTTGACGATCACGCTGTACCGGCTCGTGCAGGAAGGACTGACGAATGTGTCGAAGTTTGCGCGCCGCTCGCGGGTCGAACTGTTCATGGTGCGCGCGCCGCGTGAACACAACGGCACGCAGATCGACGAGATCGTCGTCACGATGGCCGACGACGGCCCCGGCACCGATCTGACGAAGCCGCGCAGCGGGCTCGGGCTGATCGGCATGCGCGAACGCGTCGAGGCGCTCGGCGGCGAATTTCACATCGCGAGCGAGCCGCAGAGCGGTTTTCTGTTCTGCGCGCGCGTGCCCGCTCACGCGGGGCTGGCCGAGCCCGTGAACTGAAGCCCGAGGCGGCTTGCCATCTGCGCGAGCTGTACACCGTTGTCGGCGCCGAACTTCTGCCGGATCACTGATTGGTGGTTGGCCACCGTCTTCTGACTCAGGCCCAGCCTTTCGGCGATGCTCGGCAGCGTATAGCCCTGCACGAGCAGCCGCAGCACCTCGAACTCGCGCGCCGACAACTGACGCCCCGGCGGCCCTTCGTTGAACGCGGTGCGCAGCGCGAGCGCCTGCGAGATGTCCGGGCTCAGGTAGCGGGCACGCCGCGCAATCGAGCGCACCGCTTCGACCAGCACGTCGGGCGCGCTCGCCTTGGTCACGTAGCCGAGCGCGCCCGCGTCGAGCGCGCGCCGCACGAAGATCGATTCCTCGTGCACGCTGAAGATCAGCACGCGCGCGTCCGGTTCGCGCGCGAGCATGCGCCGCATCGCTTCGATGCCGCTTGCGCCCGGCAGCGACACATCCATCACGACCACGTCGGGCCGCAGCGCGCAAAAACGCTGGTAGGCCTGCGCGGCGTCGCCCGCTTCGCCGCACACCTCGACGTCGGCATTCAGTTCGAGCAGACGCCGGTAGCCTTCGCGCACCACCGCATGGTCGTCGACGAGCAGAACGGAGATGGTGTCGGCACTCATGATTGGACTCCGGGTGACGCCCGGTTATCGCCGCCGGCGTCGGGCTCGCGGGCAGCGGCCGCGAACTTGCGTGAGTTGGCGTCGTTGCGGAACAGGATCGGCTGTTCGCGGGCCGCTGCTGTCGCCCCGGTTTCCGATGCAGATCCCGATGCTGCACGCCGCACGATCTTGACCACGGTGTCGTGAAACGGCGACTTGTCGCAGACCGGGTCGGCGTTGGCCGCGTCGCCGGTCAGCAGGAAGGCCTGGCAGCGGCAGCCGCCGAGATCATGTTCCTTTTCATCGCAGCTACGGCACGGCTCCTTCATCCACTGCAAACCCCGAAAGCGGTTGAACGCGTCGCTGTCGTACCAGATCTCGCGCAACGGCATGTCCTTCACGTTCGGCAGCGTCAGGCCGGGCAGGCCGCGCGCCGCGTGACACGGCAGCGCGGCGCCGTCGGGAGCGACGCCGAGGAACACCGCTCCCCAGCCGTTCATGCAGCGCTTCGGACGCCGCTCGAAATAGTCGGGCACGACGAAGAAGATCTTGCAGCGCTCGCCATGCGTGCGGCGATAGCGCGCGACCACCGCTTCGGCTTCTTCGAGCTGCTGTTGCGTCGGCATCAGTTGCGCCTGGTTCTCGCGCGCCCAACCGTAGAACTGCGTGTTCGCCAGCTCCAGATATTCGGCGCCGAGAGCCAATGCCATCTCGATGATCTTGTCGACATGCGGCAGGTTGTAGCGATGCAGCACGCAGTTCATCACCATCGGAAAGCCGTGCCGCTTGAGCGCGACGGCGACGCGCTGCTTCAGTTCGAAGGTGCGCGTGCTGCTCAGGAAGTCGTTCAACTGCTGCGTCGAATCCTGGAAGGACAACTGGATGTGATCGAGCCCGGCGGCCTTCAGATCGCCGAGGCGCTGATCGGTGAGACCGACGCCCGACGTGATCAGGTTCGTGTAGAAGCCGAGCCTGTGCGCTTCTGCGACCAGTACTTCGACGTCGTCGCGCACCAGCGGCTCGCCGCCCGAAAAGCCGAGCTGCACCGCGCCGAGCGCGCGCGCCTCGCGCAGCACGTCGAGCCATTGCACGGTGGTCAGTTCGCGGTTGTGATCGGTGTAGTCGAGCGGGTTGTAGCAGAACGCGCAATGCAGCGGACAGCGATAGGTCAGCTCCGCGAGCAGCCACAGCGGCGGCGGCACGACGGCGGCCGCGCCGGTTTGCGCTTGCGCGCCGGGTTGAGAGCCAGGTTGAGAAAGATCGGTCATCGCGCTACTCCAGCCAGCCGCGCCCATGCGCGTCGGCGATGAAGGCCCGCACCTCGCTGCCGATGCCGGTCGTGTGGAACGCCTGTTCGAGCTCGGCGATCAGCGTATCGATGTCGCGTGTGCCGTCGCAGCGCTTGAGGATTTCTCCCGCGCTTTGATTGAGTTTCACCATGCCCTCGGGGTACAGCAGCACGTGCGCGTTCTGCGCGGGCTCCCATTGCAGGCGGAATGGCTTCGCGATCGCGAGCGGCGTGGCGGGGTCGGCGCGTGTCGAGTCGTTCATTGCGGAAACGCCTTCTCGATCGCGTCGAGCATGGTCCACAGAATGTCGAGCTTGAACTGCAGGATGTCGAGCGCCCGTTCCTGCTGATCGCGTCGCGTGAAATGGGCAAGCGTGACCTCGAGTCCGTGCTGCACATCGCGCTGCGCGAGCGAAATGCGTGAGCGGAAGTACGCGAGGCCCTCGGGTTCGATCCACGGATAGTGCTCGGGCCAGCTCGCGAGCCGGTCGCGATGCACCTGCGGCGCAAACATTTCGGTCAGCGACGAGCACACCGCTTCCTGCCACGGCGCGCGGCGCGCGAAATTCACATACGCATCGACGGCGAAGCGCACGCCCGGCGTCACGTGTTCGAGCGACCACAGTTCGTCGCGCGTGAGGCCGACCGCGTCCGCGAGACGCGCCCAGGTTTCGATGCCGCCTTCCGCGCCGTCGTAGCCGTCGTGATCGAGAATGCGCAGCACCCAGCGGCGGCGCGTCTCGCGGTCCGGACAGTTCGACAGCACGGCCGCATCCTTCAGCGGAATGTTGATCTGGTAGTAGAAGCGGTTCGCGACCCAGCCGCGAATCTGCTCGCGCGAGCAGCCGCCGCTATTCATCTTCACGTTGAACGGATGGTGGATGTGATAGGCGGTGCCCTTCGCGCGCAACTGCGCCTCGAATTCTTCACGGCTCCAGGCGGGTCGGTCGATGCCTTGAGTTCCCGTTGTACTCACGTCGCGTGTTGGTGTCGTGTCCTGAATGTCTTTCGCGTTCATGCCGTCTCCGTTTTATCGTCGTTCGCAGCCGCGCCTCGTTACCGCATCGCTCCGTAATCTTCACTGCGCGCTTCAAAGCTCGAAGCTCATTCCGTCATACGCGACCTCGATGCCATGCTCGCCTAGCACGCGCCGCTCGGGGCCGTCTTCGATCAGGATCGGATTCGTGTTGTTGATATGGATCAGCACTTTGCGTTTCGCGCCGAGCGAATCGAGTGTTTCGATCATGCCGCCCGCACCGCTCTGCGGCAGATGGCCCATATCCGCCGAGGTCTTCTTCGACAGGCCGAGGCGGATCATTTCGTCGCCGGTCCACAGCGTGCCGTCGACGAGTAGCAGATCAACCTCGCGCATCGCCGCCAGCACGTGCGGCTCGATCGCGCCGAGCCCCGGTGCGTAGAACACGCGCCGGCCCGATTGCAGGTTCGTCAGGAGGAGTCCGATGTTGTCGCCGCGCTCCGGCGCATTGCGATGCGGTGAGTACGGCGGCGCCTTGCTCGACAGCGGCAGCGCGTCGATGCGTATGCCGGGCAGCGCGTCGACGGCGAGCGGCGCGCCGTCGAGCGCGATACGGCGGTGCTCGACTCCGCAGTAGTGCGACAGGATCGGCGCGACCGGAAAGCCGGAGCGGAGGTCTTGCCAGACCGCATCGGTTGCGTATAGCGGCAGCGGGGTGTCGCGTTCGCGCAGCATCAAGAGGCCGGTCACGTGGTCGATCTGCGCGTCGATCACGAGCACCGCGGCGATGCCGCTGTCGCGCGCGCGCCGCGCTGGTTGAAGTTCGGGATGCGCGGCGATCTGCGCGAGCAGATCGGGCGAGGCATTGACGAGCAGCCAGTCCTCGCCGTTCGCGCTGACCGCGATCGACGACTGCGTGCGGCGCGTCGCCTTCACCGTGCCGCGACGCACTCCGTCGCAATTGCGGCAATTGCAGTTCCACTGCGGAAAGCCGCCGCCCGCCGACGAGCCGAGTACCTTGATCTTCATGCCGCGCGACGCATGCTGCTGCGCCCCTCTTCGACGGTGGGAGTGAACATCGCGGCGAGCGCCCGCGCGACGCATGCATGCAGCGCGGGGTCGCTCGCCAGATGACCCGCCGCGCTGACAGACTCGACGCGCGCCGACGGAACCGCGCGCGACAGACGTCGCAGATTGCCGCGCGGACACACCGGATCGCGCCCACCATGCACGGCCGCAATCGATACCCCGGCCGCCGCCGCGCGGCGCGCGAGCGACAGCAAACGCGTCTCGCCGAGCCAGCAGCGATGCGCGAGGTAGTGCGCCTGAATCCGGTATTTGCCGATCAGCTTGCGCGCGTGGCGTTGGGATTCGCGTGGGTTTCGCAGGTTCGCACGTCGTTGTGCGGCGCCTCGCGGCGATGCGCTCGCGAGCACCGCGTTTTCATAGCCGCGCCAGGCCAGCGCGAGCGCCCGTTGCCGCGCTTCATTCGCGCCGTATTGCGAGGTCTCGCCGCAACGCGCGGCCAGTGTCGCGGGCTGCTCGCAGCGAGCAGCGGCACGCAGTCTCGACCACGCACGCGGCGCACGCTTGCGTGACCCGATGAACAAACCGCGCACTTCGCGCGCGGACGTCAGGAACAGGCCGCGCAGCACGACGCCCGTCACCGACCGCGGACACTGCCCCGCATACGCGAGCGCGAGCGCCGCGCCCCACGATCCGCCGAGTACGCCCCAGCGCGCGAAGCCGAGCCGCGCGCGAATCGCTTCGAGATCGGCGATCAGATAGTCGGTGCGGTTGTGGCGCACGCTGCCGTGCGGCGTCGAGGCACCGGTGCCGCGCTGGTCGATCAGCACGACGCGAAAGCGCCGCAGATCGAACAGCCGCAGCACGCCAGGCTGACTGCCGCTGCCCGGGCCGCCGTGCAGCACCGCGACCGGCACGCCGTCGCGCGCGCCGGCCAGCGCATACCACACGCGATGACCATCGCGCGTGCGCAGCGTATGGACTTCGAGCGCGGCGGCCGCCTGCGTGTGGCGCGATAAGCTTGGCATCGTCATGGCAGCATCCTCGCGAGCAGGTTGTCGCGATCGATCCACTGATGCTTGAACGCGCCCGCCACGTGCAGCACGATCAGCACGATCAGCGCGAAGCCGATGGCGTGGTGAAGGCCGAAGAACAGTGCGCGCAGATGCGCGTCGTCCCAGCCCCACTTCGGCAGCAGGATGCCCCAGAAGCGCGTGCCGTAGGTGTTGAACGACGAGCCGAGATACCCGGCAAGCGGCATCGCCACCATGCCGACATATAAAAGACCCTGCGTAGTGCGCGCGGCGGCGCGTTGCCACGGTGGCATCGGCGGCAGCGGAGGCCGGTGAAGGACCAGCCGCGCGACGATGCGCAAAAGCACCAGCAGGAAAACCGTCAGTCCGAGCGACTTGTGCAGATTGATCAGCGTCGCTTTGACAGGCAAGCCCTTCGGCAATCCGACCATATAAAGCCCGAGCGCGAGCAGCCCGACGATGCCGAGCGCGATCAGCCAGTGCAGCGCGATCAGCAGCCCGGCATAGCGCGGGCCGCCGGCGCTGGCATTTGCGTTGACGTCGATATCAGGCTTCGCGTTTGCGGAATCTGCTGTCGTCATGCCCTGTCTCCATGCAACATCGTTGCGGGACGTTTCTTTTTCGCCGAACACCGTTTCAGTCGCGGCTGACATAGCGCTGCGTCAGCCGACGATCAGTATTTCACCGCGGCCGTCGACCGCGAGGTCGCCCGTGAAGCGGACCGGCAGACGATCCGCGCGCCACTGCGAAAACGGCGCGATTTCGGCCGCGAGACTGCGTATGAGCAATGACCAGAATACGTCGAAACCGTGTCCGCCGCCGGTGAAAGTAGGGGGCGGCAGTGGCTCGGGCCGTTGCGCGAGCAGCAGCGTGCCACGCCTCATTGCATAGGCATAATGCGCGCCCAGTTGCCCCGCCACGCCGACGGTCCCCGCCACCAGTCGCGACGCCGCGAAGTCGCCCGCGTTGCCGCCGACCAGCACGAGGCCGCGGCGCATCCGGTCGGCGAGCCGCGCGCCCGCGTTGCCGTGGATCGTCAGCGTGCCGCCGCTCATGCCTTCCATATCGCCCGTCAGTGCGCCGGCGGCGAAGTCGCCGCTGTCGCCGCGCACCGTCACGCGTCCGCCGCGCATTTCGCAGCCGGTGAAGTGCCCCGCGTCGCCGTCGATTTCAAGCAAGCCGCCGCTCATTCTGAAGCCGCTGTAGTCACCGACCGAGCCGCGCGCGACGAGCCGTCCGCCATCCATCTGCGCGCCGAGCCGGTCCAGCCACCGCGCGGCGCCGTCGATCAGCAGCGTGGCCATGTCGTCGCCGGACGCAGGCGCGTCGTCGCGCGAAACCTCGAAGACGTCGCCGACCACGCAGCGCTCGTTGCCGGCCGGCAGCACGATGCGCTCGATCTCGGCCACGCTCATGCTGGCCAGCGCCGAGGGTGACAGCGCTGCGGCATCGACGCGAAAGCCGGGTGGTGTCGTCACGCGCAACGTGGTCGTGCTCATGCGTGACTCCCGTTGAGCCCCGCAGCCAGTTCGTGCAGATGAAAGTGATACGGCCCGAGCTTGCCGCCGTAGTTGCCCGCCGAAATGCGCAGCACGCCGGCCGCGCGGCCGAGTCCGGCGGCCGCGCCGATCCCGGCCGTCATCGCCGCGCCGACGTCGGCGTCGGTCAGACCGTCGATGACGATCTCCAGCACGCAGCCAACGTCCGCGCTCAACTCGCTGCGCCGCGCGAGGCCGGTCAGGCTCGGGCAGAACGCGTCGTTGGTCGACGCGGTCGCGCCCGCGTACTTCGAGCCGATCTTCGAGCCCGAGCGCACGATGCCGCCGGGAAACGGCATGATCACGTTCGGCAGCCGGCGCATCGCGGCGACCGCGGCTTCGGCGGCCGCGAGCGCGGCGCCGAGGTCGCGCGCGAGCAGCAGCAGGTTGCCGCCGCCGACGGCCTTGACCGTCGCCGCCGTGTCTTCGCAGACGAACTCGCCGTCCATCACCGGCACGCGCCAGTACCGCGTGGGTCCGTTCCCCGCGTCGATCATCTTCGCGATCTGCCAGCCGTCGCCGAAAAAGCGCAGTCCGCTGCCGAGCGGCGCCGGGTCGGACAGCGGCGCGCGGCTCGTGGCCGGATCGATGCCGCCGTAGACGGCCGTGCTCGGGCAGGTGAGCACGCACTGGCCGACGCGCCGCCCGATCTGCTTCGCGAGTTCCTTCGACGACACCGCGAACAACAGCACCGCGACGCCGGGCCGCCCGTCGGGCGTGGCATCGGGCGCGAGGGTACGCTCGACGCCCGCCTCGCAGCCGCAGCCGATCACCGAGGTCGCGAAGCCCGCCAGCGAGTTCGCCGCGTGCATCGCCCACGTCGGCGTGTGCGCGGTGATCACGAGCCGGGTCGCCTTCATCGGAAAGGCTTCGGCGAAGGTCGCGTCGATCGCGGTGCCGTTGATGTCGAGCGGGGCGGGTGCGTTCATCGTGGACGCGTCAGGTTAGACATTCCACGGGCAATAGTCGTCCGCCGCGGCAGCAGCGGCAGGCTTCGTCGTCGCTGATCGCGGCGTGGGCGAAGTTGCTCGCGAGGTTCGCGTCGCTATACGCGCGCAGCGTGGTCTCGATGCCGCGATCGAATTCCGGCGCGACGAAATGGATACCGCCCGTCGGCGTCGCGACCAGCGTGCCGTCGCGCGCGACCAGTTCGCCGTCCTTGAACACATAGGCCGGCGACGTGAACATCCGCTCGCGGTCCGGGTCGTCGCGATAGACGGCGATGTCCGCCGCCGCGCCCGCGCCGAGATGGCCGCGATCGCGCAGACCGAGCAGACGCGCGGGACCGGCGCGCGTGATGATCGCGATCTCGTACAGCGAGAATTCGCGCTTGAGCTCCGGCAGCGCACTGGCGACCTGCGCTTCGGGATGCAGCTTCGCCAATTGCTCATCGCGAAACGGCTTGTCCATCAGCAGGCGAATCAGATGCGGGTAGCTGGTAAACGGTCCGCCGTTCGGATGATCGGTGGTCATCGCGACGCGCCACGGGTCGTCGACGAGCAGGAAGATTTCGAGGCCGATGATCCATTGCAGCGCGTTCACGTAGCTCTGTTCGCGATAACGGAACGGCAGCACGCCGCAACCCGCGTCGCACTCGATATCGCCCACCACCCACTTGTGCGGCCGCGCGAGCGGCGCGTTGCGGAACTGCATCATCGTGTCGCCGGAGGCCGTGACGGTCTGTCCGAAGATGATCTGGCCGACGTCGATCGACACGTTCGGCCGCGCGTTCACGGCCTCGGCAATCTGCCGCGCGCCCGACGAAAACTTGCGCGAACCCTCGGTGCCATAGCTGTGAAACTGGATATGCGTCAGATGGATCGGCAGGCCGTCGGCGGCGTCCATCGTCGCGATGGTCGAGGCGAGGTTGCCGGGCACGCCGAGGTTGCTCGTGTGCACGTGCAGCGGATGCGGCACGCGCAGCTCGGTCAGCGCGCGCGTCAGCGTGCGCAGCACGTCGCGCGGCGTGATGCCGTAGTGCGCGTGCGGCTCGTCGACGTTTAGCGAGCGCTGGTTGAACTTGAACGCCGAGATGCCGCCGGGGTTGACCACCTTGACGCCGAGCGCCTTGCTCGCGTCGATCGTCCAGCCGACGTAATCGCGCAGACGTTCGAAGTCGTCGCGCGCGGCGAGCATCCGCAGAAACAGCTCGTCGTTGCCGAGCATCACGTACGCGCCGTGATCGATGATCGGCGTGTCGCCCATTTCGAGGTGCGTGTGGCGCGCGTTGGACGGCATCATCGCCGGCTCGAACGCGGCCGTGTAGCCCATTTCGGCGTAGCGGTAGCCGGTCGCGAGCGTGCCCGGCGTGCAGACGCCGCACGACGGCAGGCGCAGGTAGCGGCCGTTGTCGTCGCGCGCGGCTTCGTAGGCGGCCTCGCGCGGCGCATGGGCGCCCCGCGCATCGGCGCGATGGTCCTCGGGCAGCAGCAGGCGCGACAGATTGGTCTTGCCGCCGCCGATATGCGAATGCAGGTCGATGCCGCCCGCCATCACGATCATGCCGGTCGCGTCGTATTCACGATCGACGGGCGTGGTGGCGGGCACGTCGACGATGCGGCCGTCGCGGAACGTGAGGTCGCGGCGCTCGCCGTTGACGTTGTGGATCGGGTCGAACAACGTGCCGCCCTTGAGCCGGACGAGAGTCATGGCTGATCCTCGCGCGTACTCGAGCGTTCGCTCAATCGCCCGCTCAACTTCGCGGCAATCGACGCCACCGACTCCAGCGCGGCACCACGCGCGGCGGTGAGCGGCATCACGACCGTGCCGTCGATGCGAAACAGATGCCCGCCGCTATCGACGCCCGGTGTCGCGACCGGCACGAACACGGTGTTCGCGCCGCGTGCCCTGGCGGCATCGGCGAGCGCCGGATGACCGAGCACGATCAGGGGAAGCGCGGGATCGAGCGACGCGGGCCACGCGTGCGGCGCGAAGCCCGCGATCCACAGCAGCGCATCGACTTCGCGTTCGGCGAGCAGCCGAGCCGTCCGATAGCGGTACGGATCGTGATCGAGCGGCGCGGTGCCCGCGGCGTGCGCCGGCATCGACACGCGCGTGCGCAGCGGCAAGCCGGACAGCCACGTGACGGTCTGATTGACCGTCAACGCGCCGTCGTCGCCGCCGAGCGCGAGACATGCCGCGCGCGTCGTGCGATTCACGGCCTTCACGATCCGGTTCAGCGCTTCGATCAGCAGCGCCGCGTGCGGCGCGGGCAGTGCGGCCGGTTCGTAGACGACCACCGTATAGCGCGCGCCGGCGATGCGCGCGTGCAACGACGCGAGCGCGGTTGCCACGTTGGCTGCGCGGCCATCGCCGTGGCTCAGCGCGGCGGCGTCGCGTCCTTCCGCGAGCGCTGACCACAGCGCGAGCGTGTCGTACGGATCGGTGTCCGGCAGCAGCGTGTCGATGCGCGTTTGCGCGAAGCCGGCCGCGGCGGGGTCCGCTTCGCAGCCGACGAAGACCAGCTCGCGCGCGAGTTCGGTGCCCGCCAGCGCGCGCGTGAAAAAGCGCGGATAGCGCCGCGACGGCTGACAGCCGAAGAACACCAGCAGGTCGGCGCGCGCACGCACTTCGGAGAGCGTCGTAAAGAACGAGCCGCGGTCTTGCAAAGCGAGCGTCGCGGGCGTCAGCGCATCGCCGTGCAGATGATCGAGGATCGCGCCGCAGGCGGCGGCAAGCGGATACAGCGCGCGGGTGCCGGCGACGTCGGTGGCGAGGCCGCCGAATAATGGGCGGCGCGCGTTCGCGAGCAACTGCGCGGCGCTCGCCAGCGCGGCATCCTTGTCCACTTCGTTGCCATCGACGGTGCAAGCGCATTGCGCGTCCGTCGCGCCGTACTGCGCGAGCGCGTGAGCGAGCCGCGGACATTCGGTGTCCGGCACATCGAGCGTGCCGTCGTCGTGGGCAGCGGCGGCCAGGTCGTCGCACAGCAAAGGGCAAAACGGACAGATCCAGTCGCGTGTGAGCGCCGCGGCGCGCGTTGCGCTCGGGCTGGGGGGCGATGGATCGATGGAGGGGCTATGCATGGGGCAGGTTTAGCAAGCTCCATGCCGATCTTTCGACACGCCTCGGCGGGCGAGCGCCGCGCTGAAGCGGGCCGCGCCTACGGTCGTACTGCTTTGCATTCAGCGGATGAACATGCGCGGGTCCCTGCGGCAAGCGTGCCTGATCCTGCGTCGGCGCGCGGCGTCAAAGGCCCGCTGCGCCATACAAAATGTGTGCCGTTCTGGAGCAGAGTGTCAAGCAGAGTGTCACGCGCGAACAGTCCGGCTCGTGTTGCGTTTACCGACAGCGCTGTCAGAACGCGTGGCATGGAAATTGTATGGAAGGCCTACGCGGAATCGGAATGCGCGCAGTCGATCTGTCGATCGTGCAGCGCGGACGCCACCAGCCAGGCGCTTGCGCCGGTGCGGGCCGCGGCGGCCAGATCGTCGCGATTGCGAATGCCGCCCGCGCCGATCAGCGTGGTGTGCGCGGCGGCCTGCGCGCGCACGCGCTCGAACGTCGCGAGATCGGGGCCGGCGTAGCTGCCGACCTGGTCGAGCGTCATCGCGATCACGCGCGACGGCCACCGCGCCGACGAGCGATCGAGCGCGGGCGCGGCGAGCAGTTCGCCCGCGCGATGATCGAGCGACAGGATCGGCGCGAGACCGGCGCGCTGAGCCGCGTGCAGTGCGTGGATATCGCGCAGCGTCTCCGAGCCGAACACAGGCACGAGAGTCGCGAGGTGGGAACCGGCAGCAGGGCTGTCGTGTTGATCGATGGCGTCGTCGATGCGCTCGAACAGCGCGCGCATCGACGCGTAGTCCGCGAAACCCGCGTCGAGCCACAGTTCGATGCCGGGCAGCGCGGCCCGCAATGCGGCGAGTGTCGAAGCATGCGCGCCGCGCTGCAGGATGGCGCCGAGATCGGCGATATAGAGCGTGCGCGCGCCGCTGGCTTCGAGCAGCGCGCGGGCGGTGGCAAGTGGGTCGCTCGTCGCGACGAGGCGGGACTGGATGGGCCGATAGGCGCTCCGCTCGCCGCGCACGGCGCGTACGACCTGGCCGTCGAGCAGATCGAGAACAGGTATCACCTGCATAGGGGCGCTTTCCTTTGAACAGAATCTTTGTCTACGAGTATCTCACCGGCGGCGGCATCGACCCCCAGCTCGCCGGCCCGGGCAGTCTCGCCGATTTGAGCGCGCTGATCGTCGAAGGACGCGTGATGCGCGACGCGCTGGTCGCCGCTCTGCGTGAACTCGACGGCGTGCAGGTCACGTTCGCGACCTCGCGCTTCGAAACGCCAGGGGCGGGCGAGGCCCATTGTATGGCCGCACCCGGCGAATCGATGACGGCGTTCGTCGCGCGCGCGGCGCGCCAGCACGATTACGCGTGGGTCGTCGCGCCGGAATGCGACGGGCTGCTGCTGCGCTTTCACGATGCGGTCGGCACCGCGCGCTGGCTCGGCTGCGCGAAGGAAGCGATCCGCGTCGCGTCGAGCAAGAGCGCGACGGCGGCGTGTCTTGCCGCGCATGGCATTGCGACGACGCCGGCGCTCGAACCCGGCGACTCAGCCGCGCAGCACGACGGCCGGTGGGTGGTCAAACCGGACGACGGCGCGGGCGGCCTCGACACCATCGTGTACGAGCGCTTCGCCGATGCCTGCGCCGAGTACGAGGCGCGCGCGGCGGCGGCGCGCAATCCGGTGCTGCAGGCGTGGGTCGATGGCGAGCCGTTGAGCCTGTCGCTGATCTGCCGCGGCGACGCTACCAAGTTCCTCAGCATCAATCGTCAGGAGATCGGGCTGAGCGGCGGCGACGCGTCGGGTGATGTTGCGCGGATCGTCGAGTTCGACGGCGTGCTGGTCGATCAGATCGACCAGCACAGCGACATGGGCCGCGCGCTCGACACGCTCGCGCATCGCGTCGCGCGGGCCATCCCGGGTTTGCGCGGCTTCGTCGGCATCGATGTCGTGTGGCACCCACAACTCGGGCCGGTCGTGATCGAAGTGAATCCGCGTTTGACGGTCGCTTATGCGGGGCTGTCGGCGGCGCGCGGCAGCGGCCTGACGCGCGCGCTGCTGGCCGCGCATGGCGTGCGCCTCGAGCGCTGCGGCGCGGCGCGCGCCAATTGGCCGACGTACGAGGTGCGCCCTTGAGCCCCGCCCGTTCGAACCCGGCGGCGCGGTTCGGCTGGGACGTCGGCGGCGCGCACGTGAAGGTGTCGCTCGTCGACGGCAGCGACGCCGTGCTGGACGTCGTGCAATGGCCGTGTCCGCTTTGGCAGGGGCTCGACCATCTGCACCGCACGATCGACCTCGTTTTCGAGCGTTGGCCGCAGGCCCGCACGGACGCCGCGCAGCATGCGGTGACGATGACCGGCGAGATGGTCGACCTGTTCGCGGATCGCGCCGAAGGCGTGCGCGCGATCGTGGCCGCGCTCGCGCAGCGGCTCGGTCCATCACTGCGTTTCTACGCCGGCGACGCCGGCTGGCTCGCCGCCGCCGACTGCGCGGCCGGCTGGCGTCACGTCGCGTCGGCGAACTGGCTCGCGACCGCGAGCTGGGTCGCTACCCGCATGGCGAACGCGCTGCTGATCGACATCGGCAGCACCACCACCGACATCATTCCGATCGTCGACGGCCGCGTCGTCGCGCGCGCCGCGACCGATGCGGGCCGGCTCGCGACCGGCGAACTCGTGTATCACGGCGTCGTGCGCACGCCGTTGTGCGGCGTTGCGCATCGGATCGAATTCGGCGGCGCCATGCTGAACGTGATGAACGAATGGTTTGCCACGACCGCCGACGTCTACCGGCTGACGGGCGAACTGGACCCGCTGCACGACGTGCAGCCGAGCGCCGACCAGGGGCCGAAAACGCAGGCGGCGAGCCGCGCGCGGCTCGCGCGCATGATCGGGCACGACGCGCACGACGCGTCGGACGTCGAATGGCTGCACTTTGCGCGGCGCTGGCGCGCGCTGCAGGTGCGCGAAATCGGCGCGAACCTGATGCGCGTGGTCGCCGCGCAGCCGGTGCTCGCGGCCGCGCCGCTGGTGGGCGCCGGCTGCGGCCGCTTCCTCGTCGCCGCATTGGCGCGCGACGAGGCGCGCGGCTATATCGATTTCGGCGCGTTGGCGGGCGTGCCCGATGCTTGCGCGGCATGGGCGGCGACCTGCGCGCCGAGCGTGGCGGTCGCGCTGCTCGCGGCGCGCGAGCCGGGCGCGCAACGGCGCGGCGCGCGTGGTATCGCGGCGCGCGCGGCATGAGTCGAGAGGTGCGGCGCGCAATCCGGGGACGCGGCGCGCCGGCGCACGAGTAGCACAAAGAGGGGCAGTGGACACGACAAGGCGAGCGGGACAAGTTCGGTGATGAACGAGGTTGCGAAACGACGCGACCCGGCCGGGCACTCAACTGGACACGAGGGCAACAGTCATGTGGGTGGTCAAGATCGGAGGCAGCCTGAGTCACGACCCGGCACTGCGCCACTGGCTCAGTGAGCTATGCGAAGTCGGCGGCGGACGGGTCGTGATCGTGCCCGGCGGCGGCGATTTCGCGGACAAGGTCCGCCAGTACCAGGGCGAGTGGAACTTCGACGATCTGGCCGCGCACAACATGTGTCTGCTCGCGATGACGCAATATGCGCTGCTGATGCAGGGCGTTTCGCCCGAACTGGTGATCGCGTCGAGCGAGGCGAAGATTCGCCGCACCCTGCGTGACGGTCACGTCGCCGTGTGGGCGCCGACCGCGCTGATGCGCGACACGCCCGACGCGATGAGCAACTGGGACACGACCTCGGACAGCCTCGCCGCCTGGCTATCGACGATGCTCAACGCGGAGCGGCTGGTCGTCGTCAAATCCTGTCCGATCGCCGTCGACGATCCGCTCGAAACGCTGGCCGCGTCGGGGGTGATCGACCGCAAGTTCGTCGACTACGTGAACGATGCGAACTATGTGGTCGAATTGCTCGACAAGAGCAACGTCGCGCTGATGCGCGACCGTTTGCTGAATATTCCGGTGATGTGAGCGGCTGCTACAGCCGCGTCGCGTCGGTCGTGCCCGGCAACGGCGCGCCGCCATCGACGCGAATCTCTCCAGCCGGCCGGTGCAACGCGCTCGCCCATTGCGCGACGCGCTCGGGGTCGAGCCGCGAGCGGCGCCCGTCGGCGCACAGCGCGGTGCGAAAACCGGCCACGTCGGGCGCCAGCGCGCGGATCTGCGGCAGTTGCGCCCAGCCGAGCGCACCGGCGATGCCCGCCATCGCGCCGCGCTGACGCGCGAGCCGCAACCAGCGCGCGAGCGAGTCGACATCGACGTGATCGAACAGCGTGCCGCCGTCCTTGCTCGCGGTATCGAACATCAGCCCGGCGAAGCCGAGCGCCGCAGTGTGGCTGACCAGTTCGTCGTCCATGCCGCCGTCGCATAGCAGCACCGGCACGACGCTAGCCGGCAGATTCGCGAGCTGCTCGATGCAGCGGCGCGCGGCCGGTCCGCGCGCGACGCCGACCTTCACATAGTCGACGCCGGCATCGCTGACGTCGATCACGCGCGCGGCGATCTCGTCGAACGCATCGGCCGGCACGTCGCCGATTGCCGCGCTGATCGGCTTGACCGGGTAGCGCGCGCGAAGTTGTTGCGCGATGTTCGTGATGGCGCCGATCGACAGGCCGCCGAGCGCGCCGTCGTCCGGCTCTTTCAGGTCGATCAGCTCGGCGCCGGCGCGGGCGGCGTCGAATGCTTCGTCAGCCGAGCGGACGCTCGCGAGCAATGCGGTCATCGGGGTTCTCCGCGGAAGAAAGGGTTTTCAGTGATGGGCCGAAGCGGCGGCCTGATGCGCCGCGTCTTCGAGGCTCGCGCGATATCGCGCGATCGCGGCGACGAGCCAGCTCCATGCGGTGCGCTCGTTGTCGCCGGCGGTTTTGTCGATCGCGATCTGCAGATACGCCATTTCCCGATCGACCTTGTCGGCCGGCAGCATGAAGAGCCGGCTCACCAGAATCGCGCCTTCCACGACCGCCGACTGCGCGCGATTGAAGCCCGCGAACGGCGCGTGGTTTTCACGGTGCACGCATTTCATCACCAGCACCGGGCGCTCCGCGTCGTCGCGCAGCTCGTCGAGTTCGAGCTCGGCGTGGGCCAGCGACTCGGCCAGACGTACGCTCGGCACGCGGCTCGCAGCCACGGTCGGCCAATCGGTCGCGCAGTGCGTGACGCAGCCGGCGAAGATACGCACGTCGGTGGTGAAATTCAGCACGGCCGCGCGCGTCGCGATCACGTTGTCGAGCGTGACCGACGGACGGAACGGCGCAAGGATGATGCGCTCACCCTCGTAGCGCGCGCCCATTGGCGCGATATGGGGACGGCCATCGCACGCTGCCGTGGTGACGATCGTTTCGTGGATCATGGCTGGGAACGTGTGTCCCGACAGCGCCGGAAGGCCGGCCGTCAGCAGAAGTCAAACACAAACGGGAACCGCAAAGGGGCCGCGGCGTGCGGCCCGGTTGCGGGCTTAACGCGTAGCGACATACATCACGATTTCAAACCCGAGGCGTACGTCGGTGTAGCTCGGAGTCGTCCATTGCATACGTGCTTCCTCCTTCGATTGAAACAGCGGGTGGAACAGCGTTGCGCCGCCGGCCCGGCGTGATGCCCGGTGTCGACGGCAGCCGGCATGACGCAAGCTCCGTGCCCACGCGCGTACCGGCCGGCCAGGCGTGCGTGCATTCGACGGCCAATACAGCACCCGGCGAATTGCGCCACGCCGTGGCGCTCGCACGGGTTGCCAGACGCAAAGAGCCGCGCGGTGTGGCGAAAACGAAGCAAAGTGTGCCATCGCGATTCGCTAATTCGATTGCGCTGTCACGCTGCACGCGCCTCGCTCACCAACACATTCTGCTCCCATTCGCGTCGCATGGCTCGAAAAAGAACCTCACGATGTGATAGCGATAACCGATCCGTTAAGTCTGCCAAATAAAATCGTGAATTCACCTTGGGCGTGTCCGTGCCTACAGTGCAACTCAAGCGCTTCGTTCTTCTGGCAGTGCGCTTGCCACCTTCGAGGACACGTCATGAACGATTTCAGTCAACCGCCGATCCAGCCCGAATCTCAAGCGCGCGATCCGCACAATCCGCGCGAACGGTACGCGGCGGGCGTGATGAAATACCGCGAGATGGGGTACTGGCAACCGGACTACGAACCGAAAGACACCGACGTGATCGCGCTGTTTCGCATCACGCCGCAACCCGGTGTCGAACCCGAGGAAGCAGCGGCCGCGGTGGCCGGCGAATCCTCGACCGCGACGTGGACGGTGGTGTGGACCGACCGCCTGACCGCCTGCGACATGTATCGCGCGAAAGCGTATCGCGTCGAGCCGGTGCCGGTGTCTCGCGCCGACGAGCCGCAATACTTCGCGTATATCGCTTATGAACTCGATCTGTTCGAAGAGGGCTCGGTCGCGAACCTGACCGCGTCGATCATCGGCAACGTGTTCGGCTTCAAGCCGCTGAAGGCATTGCGGCTCGAAGACATGCGCATTCCCGTCGCGTATCTGAAGACGTTTCAGGGGCCGCCGACCGGCATCGTCGTCGAGCGCGAACGGCTCGACAAGTATGGTCGGCCGCTGCTCGGCGCGACGGTGAAGCCGAAGCTCGGTCTGTCGGGCAAAAACTATGGACGGGTGGTCTACGAAGGCCTGCGCGGCGGCCTCGATTTCCTGAAGGACGACGAGAACATCAACTCGCAGGCGTTCATGCATTGGCGCGACCGCTTCCTGTTCGCGATGGACGCGGTGAACCGCGCCCAGGCCGAAACCGGCGAGCTCAAAGGGCACTACCTGAACGTGACGGCCGGCACCATGGAGGACATGTACGAGCGCGCCGAATTCGCGAAGGAGCTCGGCTCGTGCATCGTGATGATCGACCTCGTGATCGGCTGGACCGCGATCCAGTCGATGTCGCGCTGGGCCCGCAGGCACGACATGATCCTGCATCTGCATCGCGCGGGGCATGGCACCTACACGCGGCAACGCAACCACGGCATCTCGTTTCGCGTGATCGCCAAATGGCTGCGCATGGCGGGCGTCGATCACGCGCATGCGGGCACCGCGGTCGGCAAGCTCGAAGGCGATCCGCTGTCGGTGCAGGGCTACTACAACGTGTGCCGCGACGCGCACAACGCGGTCGATCTGTCGCGCGGCATTTTCTTCGATCAGCCGTGGGCCGGCTTGCGCAAGGTGATGCCGGTCGCCTCGGGCGGGATTCACGCGGGGCAGATGCATCAGCTGCTCGACCTGTTCGGCGACGACGCGATCCTGCAGTTCGGCGGTGGCACGATCGGCCATCCGGCCGGCATCCAGGCCGGCGCGACCGCGAACCGCGTCGCACTCGAAGCGATGGTGAAGGCGCGCAACGAGGGCCGCGACATTCTGCGCGAAGGGCCCGACGTGCTCGAAGCCGCCGCGCGCTGGTGCACGCCGCTCAAGCAGGCGCTCGATACGTGGCGCGACGTGACCTTCAACTACGCATCGACCGATACGCCCGATTTCGCCGCCACGCCGACGGCGGCCTAGCCACGCCGAGCTTTTCCCGCGAGCGCCTCACTAGCGCATCCGCAACGCGGTGCAACGGCACCGCGCGGGGCACCGTTGACGCCGCTCCGAACGCGACATCCATCCACGAGGTTCGTCATGCGTATTACTCAAGGAACGTTTTCTTTTCTGCCCGAGCTGACCGACGAGGAAATCGGTCTGCAAATCGACTACGCGCTGCGCCAGGGCTGGGCCTGTTCGGTCGAATTCACCGACGACCCGCATCCGCGCAACACCTACTGGGAAATGTGGGGTCTGCCGATGTTCGACCTGCACGACGCGGCCGGCGTGTTGCAGGAGGTCAGGGCTTGCCGCGAGGCGCGGCCGCAGCACTACATCAAGGTCAACGCGTTCGACTCGGTGCGCACCTTCGAGACGATGCGCCTGTCGTTCATCGTCAACCGGCCGGACGTGGAGCCGGGCTTCCGGCTGTTGCGGCAGGACGCGCAGGGGCGCACGCAGCGCTACAGCATGACGGGCTACGCGGCTGACCGGCCAGCGGGCGAGCGTTACGGCGCGGCGGGCTGATGCCTATGACAGGTCGCACGACCCCACCCGCAGCTAGGAGGAACCATGACAGACGCCGCCACCGTGGACGCACGCTCCGCGTCCACCGCGCACAGCGACGCCGCCGCGCCCCACATCGACCTCGCGGCGCTGTACCGCGACTCGGGCATCGGCGACGTGCTCGGCGAACTCGATCGCGATCTGGTCGGGCTCGCGCCCGTGAAAACGCGCATTCGCGAAGTCGCCGCGCATCTGCTGGTCGAGCGCGCGCGGGCTTCGCTGGGTCTCGCGGGCGGCGCGCCGACCTTGCATATGTGCTTCTCCGGCAACCCCGGCACCGGCAAGACGACGGTTGCGCTGCGCATGGCGGAAGTGTTGCACCGGCTCGGCTACATTCGCCGCAATCATCTGGTGTCGGTCACACGCGACGATCTGGTCGGCCAGTACATCGGCCACACAGCGCCGAAAACGCGCGACGTGCTCAAGCGCGCGATGGGCGGCGTGCTGTTCATCGACGAAGCGTATTACCTGTATCGCCCGGAGAACGAGCGCGACTACGGGCAGGAAGCGATCGAAATTCTGTTGCAGACGATGGAGAACCAGCGCAGCGACCTGGTCGTGATTCTGGCCGGCTACGCGTCGCGAATGGAAGTGTTCTTCGAGAGCAATCCGGGTTTCCGCTCGCGCATCGCGCATCACATTACGTTTCCCGATTACGAGGAAACGGAGTTGCTCGAAATCGCCGAACGGATGCTCGGCGCCATGCATTACCGCTTCGATGCCGCGTCGCGCCGCGCGTTCGCCGACTATCTGGCGCGCCGCATCCGTCAACCGAATTTCGCCAACGCGCGCTCGGTGCGCAACGCCCTCGACCGCGCGCGGCTGCGCCAGGCGAACCGCCTGTTCGCGAGCGCCTTGCAGGGCGGCGAGCCGATCGACGCCGCCACGCTGACGCTGATCGATGCCGCCGACGTGCGCGCGAGCCGCGTGTTCGACGCGCCGCCGCAGTCCTCGCAATCGCCTTCCACCGCGCGCGCCGTCACGGCGCCGCCGGGCTGAATCACGACACCATCGACGGAGAACGCCATGCAGGACGGACGCACGACACTTTCGAAGTTCCTGATCGACACGCTCGATCGCCCGCCGTGTACGGACGACACGCGCGACACTGCAGGACTCTCCGCGCTGCTGATCGACGTAGCGGCGGCCATCAAGTCGATCTCTGCGATGCTGACCAAGGGCGCGCTAGGCGGCAACTACGGTTCCGCGCAAACGCTCAACACGCACGGCGAGCAACAGAAGAAGCTCGATGTCTCGACCAACGAGATCTTCGTGCAGCAATGCGAGTGGGACGGCTTGCTGGCCGCGATGGTGTCCGAGGAAATGGAGCACGTCTACGCGATTCCGCCGGACTATCCGCGCGGCGAATATCTGCTCGCGTTCGATCCGCTCGACGGCTCGTCGAATATCGACATCAACGGCGTGGTCGGCTCGATCTTCTCGGTGCTGCGCACGCGCGACCCGGCAGAGGATGCAACCAGCGAAGCCGCGTTCTTGCGGCCGGGCTGCGAACAGGTCGCGGCCGGCTATGCCGTGTATGGACCGTCGACGATGCTGGTGCTGTCGGTCGGCAATGGCACGCATGGCTTCACTCTGGAGCGCGACATCGGCAACTTCGTGCTCACGCATTCGAACATCCGGATTCCGGAGGAAACCGGCGAGTTCGCGATCAACGCATCGAACGAGCGCTTCTGGGAGCCGCCCGTGCGCCGCTACGTGCAGGAGTGCAAGGACGGCCGCAGCGGTTGCCGCGCGCGCGACTTCAACATGCGCTGGATCGCGTCGATGGTCGCGGAAGTGCATCGCATCCTGATGCGCGGCGGCGTGTTCATGTATCCGCGCGACTCGAAAACACCGGCGATGGAAGGGCGCCTGCGCCTGCTCTACGAAGCGAACCCGATGAGCTTCCTGGTCGAGCAGGCGGGCGGCCTCGCGATGACCGGCCGGGAACGCATTCTCGACGTCGCGCCGCGCGCGCTGCATGGCCGCGTGCCGGTGATTCTCGGCTCGAAGAACGAGGTCGAGCGCATTGCGCGCTATCACGGCGAATACGACCGTGGCGAGGACAAGCCGTTCACGTCGCCGCTGTTCGGCACGCGCTCGTTGTTCCTGCCGGATTTCACGGCGTGATCAGCGACTGACGGCGCGCTCAGCGCACAGAACACAGTCATCCGGAGACAAACGCATGTCAGTCAAACATCCGATCATCGCGGTGACCGGCTCGAGCGGCGCCGGCACCACCACCGTCATGAAGAGCTTCACGCATATCTTCAGACGCGAGCACATCAATGCGCAGATCGTCGAAGGCGACGCGTTCCATCGCTACGACCGCAACGGCATGCGCGCGGCGATGCAGGAGCGCGAACGCGACGGTGTGCCGAACTTCAGCCACTTCGGGCCGGAAGCGAATCTGCTCGAAGAGCTCGAAACGCTGTTCACGCGCTACGGCGAAAACGGCAGCGGGCAGCTTCGCCACTACGTGCACGACGCGGGCGAAGCGCAACTGTACAAGCAGGACGGCGGCACCTTCACGCCGTGGGAGGAGGTCGCGCCCAATACCGACCTGATGTTCTACGAAGGGCTGCATGGCGCGGCGGTGACCGACAAGGTCGATATCGCGCGGCATGCGGATCTGCTGATCGGCGTCGTGCCGATCATCAACCTCGAATGGATCCAGAAGCTGCACCGCGATCAGACGATGCGCGGCTACACGCACGAAGCGGTGGTCGACACGATCTTGCGGCGCATGCCCGACTACGTGAACTACATCTGCCCGCAGTTCTCGCGCACGCATGTGAACTTCCAGCGCGTGCCGACCGTGGACACGTCGAATCCCTTTACCGCCCGCGAGATTCCGCAACCGGACGAGAGCTTCGTCGTGATCCGCTTCGCGCGGCCGAAGGGTATCGACTTCCAGTATCTGCTGACGATGCTGCACGACTCGTTCATGTCGCGCCCGAACGTGATCGTCGTGCCTGGCGGCAAGATGGGACTCGCGATGCAACTGATCTTCACGCCGATGATCCTGCAACTGATCGACCGACGCTCGCGCGCCTGAGCGGTACCAGACGGATACCGAGGTTCATTTCGCAAGGAGAGATTCGATGAGTGCAGTCGCGCAACCGCTTGACGCACCCGCCACGCGCTCGATGGCCGACGCGCTGCGCATGCTCGCGATCGATGCGGTGGAAGCCGCGAAGTCGGGACATCCTGGCATGCCGCTCGGCATGGCCGAGATCGCGGTCGCATTGTGGGACCGGCATCTGAAGCACAACCCACGCAATCCAGCCTGGCCCGACCGCGATCGGTTCGTTTTGTCGAACGGGCATGGTTCGATGCTGCTCTATGGACTGCTGCATCTGACGGGCTATGACCTGCCGATCGACGAATTGAAGCGTTTTCGCCAGTTGCACGGCAAAACGCCGGGGCATCCCGAAGTGGGCGTGACACCAGGCGTCGAGACGACCACCGGGCCGCTCGGCCAGGGGCTCGCGAACGGCGTCGGCATGGCGCTCGCGGAGGCCTTGCTCGCGCGCGAGTTCAACCGGCCCGGGCATAGGATCGTCGATCATCGCACCTACGTGTTCGTCGGCGACGGCTGCCTGATGGAGGGCATCTCGCACGAAGCGGCGTCGCTCGCGGGCACGCTGAAGCTCGACAAGCTGACGGTGCTCTACGACGACAACGGCATCTCGATCGACGGCCACGTCGCGCAATGGTTCGGCGACGACACGCCCGCGCGCTTCGCGTCCTATGGCTGGCACGTGGTGCGCGAGGTGGACGGCCACGACGTCGATGCAGTGGATCGCGCGTTGCACGCGGCGCGCGCCACCGGCCGGCCGACGCTGATCTGTTGCCGCACGGTGATCGGCCAGGGCGCGCCGTCGAAGGCCGGCACGCACGATGTACACGGCGCGCCGCTCGGCGCCGACGAGGTGCAACGCACTCGCCGCGCGCTCGGCTGGCCGCATCCGCCGTTCGAGATTCCCGGCGAGATTCGCGCGAACTTCGACGCGAGCGAGCGCGGTGCCGCCGCTGAAGCCGGGTGGCGCGCGCGTTTCGACGCGTATCGCCGGCACTATCCGATGGAAGCCGCCGAATTCGAACGACGTATGGATGGCAGCTTGCCCGCGCATTGGCACGACACGGTTCGCGCGCTGCTGCGCGATGCGGATGGCGCGGCCGAATCGATCGCGACGCGCAAGGCTTCGCAAAAGGCGATCGCCGCGCTCGCGCGCTGCCTGCCGGAGCTGCTCGGCGGCTCGGCCGATCTGACCGGTTCGAACCTGACGGACTGGCCGGGCGCCGTCGATGTCCGCTGTGACGAAAACGGTCTGCGCGGCGGCAACTACGTGCACTACGGCGTGCGCGAGTTCGGCATGAGCGCGGTGATGAACGGCATCGCGCTGCATCGCGGCTACCTGCCGTTCGGCGGCACCTTCCTGACGTTCTCCGACTATGCGCGCAACGCGTTGCGTATGGCCGCGCTGATGAAGACGCGCTCGATCTTCGTGTTCACGCACGACTCGATCGGACTCGGCGAAGACGGACCCACACATCAGGCGGTCGAACACGCGGCGAGCCTCAGGCTGATTCCGGGGCTCGACGTCTGGCGTCCGTGCGACACCGTCGAGACCGCGCAGGCGTGGGTCGGCGCGGTGGAAAGGGACGGGCCGTCGTGTCTGTTGCTGAGCCGGCAGAACCTGCGCTTCGTGACGCGCTCCGCCGAACAGGTCGCCGCGATTGCGCGCGGCGGGTACGTGTTGCGCGATTGGCCCGCCGAAGAAGGGCAAGAGCCACCGGCGCGCATCGTTCTGATCGCCACCGGCTCGGAAGTTTCCCTCGCACTCGATGCGATCGCGCCGCTCGCGGTCGCCGGTATTGCCGCGCGCGTCGTATCGATGCCATCGACCACCGCGTTCGACCGGCAACCGCGCGCCTGGCGCGACGTCGTGCTGCCGCCGGGCGTGCCGCGTGTCGCGATCGAGGCGGGCGTGCGCGCGTTCTGGCGGCAATACGTCGGGCTCGACGGTGGCGTGGTCGGCATCGATACGTTCGGCGAATCGGCTCCGGCCGCCGCGTTGTTCGAGCATTTCGGGCTGAACGCGCAGGCGGTGATCGACGAAGCGCGGCGCGTCGCGGACCGCGCGCGTTGAGCCCGCCGCTCGCCAAGATTTCATTTCATATCGAGGAGCACGCAATGGCCTTCATCACCCTGCGGCAACTGCTGGATCACGCGGCCGAACATGACTACGGCGTGCCCGCGTTCAACGTCAACAACATGGAGCAGATTCACGCGATCATGCGCGCGGCCGAGGCCACCGATAGCCCGGTGATCCTGCAGGCGTCGGCCGGTGCGCGCAAGTACGCCGGCGAGCCGTATCTGCGCCATCTGGTGCTCGCCGCGCTCGAAGCGCACCCGGACATTCCGCTCGTGCTGCATCAGGATCACGGCGCGAGCCCCGCGGTGTGTCAGCAGGCGATCCGCTCGGGCTTCACGTCGGTGATGATGGACGGCTCGCTGCTGCCGGATCAGAAAACCCCGGCCGCATACGACTACAACGTCGACGTGAGCCGGCGCGTGGTGGACGCCGCGCATGCGGTCGGTGTGTCGGTGGAAGGCGAACTGGGCTGTCTCGGTTCGCTCGAAACCGGCACGGCAGGCGAAGAGGACGGCGTCGGCGCACAAGGCAAGCTCACACGCGAGCACCTGCTGACCGATCCGGATGAAGCGCGGCGCTTCGTCGACACGACCGGCGTCGATGCGCTCGCGATCGCGATCGGCACGTCGCACGGCGCGTACAAGTTCAGCCGCGAGCCGACCGGCGACATCCTCGCGATCGACCGGATCGCCGATATCCATGCGCGCATTCCGAACACGCATCTGGTGATGCACGGTTCGTCGTCGGTGCCGCAGGAATGGCTCGCGGTGATCCGCGAATATGGCGGCGAGATTCCGACCACCTACGGCGTGCCCGTCGACGAAATCCGCCGCGGCATCGCGCACGGCGTTCGCAAGGTCAACATCGACACCGACATCCGTCTCGCGATGAGCGGCGCGATGCGCAAGTCGCTTGCCCATGCCCGCGCGGAGTTCGATCCGCGCGCGGCATTGAAGGCCGCCACCGCCGCGGCGAGCGCGATCTGCGTCGAGCGATTCGAGGCGTTCGGCTGCGCGGGGCAGGCGGCGCGCATCAAGCCGCTGCCGCTCGATACGATGGCGAGCCGCTACCACTAACGCCACTGCCACGGAGAACGCAATGCGCGAATTCCTGATTGCTCCGTCGCTGCTGTCGGCGGATTTTGCCCGGCTCGCCGACGAGATTCGCGACGTGACGGCGGCTGGCGCGGACTGGGTTCATCTGGACGTGATGGACAACCACTACGTGCCGAACCTGACGGTCGGCCCACTCGTGTGCTCGGCGATCCGGCCGTACACGACGCTGCCGTTCGACGTGCATCTGATGACCGCGCCCGTCGATCCGCTGGTGTCGGCGTTTGCCGAGGCCGGCGCGAACCTGATCAGTTTTCATCCGGAGGCGACGCTGCACGTGCATCGGACCATCGACCTGATCCGCTCGCACGGTGCGCGCGCGGGGCTGGCGCTGAATCCGGCCACGCCGCTCGCGGCGCTCGATCACGTGCTGGAGATGCTCGACGTCGTGCTGGTGATGTCGGTGAATCCGGGCTTCGGCGGCCAGGCATTCATCGCCGAAACGCTCGACAAGCTGCGGCTGCTGCGCGAGCGCGTCGACACGACGATGCAGCGCACCGGGCGGCCCTTGCTGATCGAAGTGGACGGCGGCGTGAAGGCCTCGAACATCGCGCGTATCGCCACGGCGGGCGCGGACGTGTTCGTTGCCGGGTCGGCCGTGTTCGGTGCGGGCGATCGCGCGCAGGCGATCCGCGGCATGCGCGGCGAACTGGCTACTGTCGACGAACACGCGGGGGTGGCCGCCATGCAGTGATGGCGCTGCTGTTTCAGCGCTTTTTCATCGTCTCGCCAGGCGCGCACCATGCGCTGAGATCTTCTTCAGGCCGGTCGACCGCGCAGCCCCAGTCGAGCGGCTGGTCCTGATCGAAGCGCTTGCCGAGCCGCCATGCAATCTCGGCGCGCGCAAGCTGCACGCCCATATAGAACGCGTGACCGCCGTCTGTTTCGAGGTTCAACTGCGGGTACAGCGCGAACGGATCGTCGCCGCGACGATGGCCGTCGCGGTTGTACACGTGAATGCCGTCGGCGCTGATCTGCACGCGGAAATTCGGGTCACGCACGCCGCGCGCGAATTCGTCGATTTCTTCGGTGCTGTAAGGAAACGGCCGTTTCGCGTGGACCGTCGCGAGTTCGGTGCTGATGCCCTTCGGCAGCACCTGCGCATCGCGCGCGGCATGCATCACGCGGCGCGCGACATCGGCTTCGCGCAACGCGCGCCGCGCATGCTGGCTCACCGACGTCGCCAGCACCGCGCCAACGCGCAATTCAGCCGCCATGCCGAGCAGCACCGCGTTGATGCCGCTCGTGTCGGCCTCGGTCAGTTCGGTCACGTTGCCGATGCCCATCATGATCGCGATGTCGGGATAGCGCTCGCGCAAACGCACATAGCGCGCAATCGACGCGGCCAGCCCGAACGGAATCGGATCGAGAATCGGATCGGCGAGAAACGCGCGGCCGCGCGCGGACAGCGCGTCGATCGCGGCGTCGAGCGAAGCGGGGTCGGCCGGTTCGCGCGCGACGAGGATCGGCGTCGACGGTACTTCGTCGGCGATCCATAGCGTGTCGAGGTTCAGGCTCATCAGATAGTCGGCGCCCGCGCGACCGCCGCGCAGCAGTTCGTCGTTGCGCATCGAATCGACGCTGACGCGATAGCCTTCGGCCTTCAGCCGCCGGACCGCGTCTTCGAGATGCGGAAACGGCGTGTCCGGCAGACAGCCGATGTCGATCACGTCCGCGCCTTGGGCCGCATACTCGCGCGCCCTTGCCGCGATGCCGTCGAGGTCGAGGCGCGGCGCATCGACGATCTCCGCGAAAATCTCCGTGTCGTAGCGGCTCAGATCGAACGGCTTCGCCTTGCGGCCGAAAAACTGCGGCAAGTCCTTGACCTCCTCGGGACCGCGTTCGAACGGCACGCCGTAGTGCGCGCTCAGCGCGTCGAGATCGCCACGGCAGCGGCCCGGCACGATCACGCGCTGCGCGGCGAGCGGCGCGCTCACGCGGCGCTGGATCAGGTCGGCGGTCATCAACCCGGCCACTTGCAGGCCGATTTCGCGCACCTCCCAACTGAACGGCGTTGGCGCCATGCCGTCGAGCACGCGCCGCAGGCTCGGTTCGGCAAGCCGGCCGGTCAGGAAGAGGAGGTGGTCCATGCGAGGTCGAGGGTCGCGAGGCGTTGGGTGAGCGCCGCTTCGAGTTCGTCGAGCGAGCGCGCGAGCGTCGTGTATTCGAAGCGCGCCAGACGCTCGACGTTGTCGAGTTCGATCGCCCGTGGCCGCAGTTCGACCCATTCGTCCGGGCTATGCGTGATCACGCTCGGTTCGGTGTCGCACGCAAAGACGATGCCGGGGATGCATTGCTTGCCGGCCTGCGCGTACATATTGGTCGGCAGCGTATCCGAGATGCCGTAAGCACATTTGGCGACCGTGTTGCTGGTGGCGGGTGCGATCACGACCGTGTGATAGACGCCGTGATACAGCATGCCGACCGGCACGCCGCTCGCGCTGTTGTCGCGCAGTACGCGAAAGTGTTCGCGCAGCTTGTCGAGCGACCAGCCATAGAGCGGCAGCACTTCCTCGGCCGCCGCGGACAGAAACAGATCGACGAGGGGCAAGCGCCGGGCGAGCGCGATCGATTCTTCCAGCATATGACCGGAGCCGGTCACGCACCACGCGAAGTGCGCATCCGGCTTGAAGTCCGCGAGATCGCGGGCGCCCTTGCGAGCAGTCTCGCTGGGGGACCTGAGGGACGACCCCGTCATGCGTCGAGATCGAACGGCATGCCGTCGGCCGGCGAGCCTTCATGCGACAGCCGGATGTGCAGCCGGCGCATCTTGCGATACAGCGTATTGCGGCTGATGCCGAGCGCCTTCGCGACGTTGCTGACGTTCCAGCGGTGCTCGTCGAGCAGCGACAGCACCGTTTCGCGCTCGTTCAGCTGGATCGCGTTCAGCGAAGAAATGTCCGCTTCGTCGGCGAGATGCCCGTCCATGTCCGCGTTCGAGAGGCGCAGCGCGATCGGCAGGTCGACCGCCGACGTGCGTTGCGTGACCTCGGGCGGCAGATGCTCGCAGCGGATCGGCTCGCCGTCGGACAGCGCGATGGCCATCTGCAACACGTGACGCAGCTGACGGATGTTGCCGGGCCACGCGTAGGTCAGCAGCGCGTGTTCGGCTTCCGGCGTCAGATCGGGCGGATCGTCGGTTTCATTCGCGAGCAGATGATGGATCAGCGGCAGCTTGTCGACGCGCTCGCGCAGCGCCGGCAGATTCAGCTCGACGCCCTTGAGCCGGTAGTACAGATCCTCGCGGAATTGCCCGCTTTGCACGAGTTCGAGCAGATTGCGGTGGCTCGCGCTGATCAGCTGGAAATTGACCTTGACGGTGGTCTCGGCGCCGAGCGGCGTGACCTCGTGTTCCTCGATCACGCGCAGCAGGCGTGCCTGCAACACGAGCGGCATGTCGCCGATCTCGTCGAGAAACAGCGTGCCGCCGTTGGCTTGCACGATCTTGCCGCGCCGTCCTTCGCGCTGCGCGCCGGTAAATGCGCCCGCGCGATAGCCGAACAGCTCGCTCTCGATCAGGTTCTCCGGCAGCGACGCGCAGTTGACCGGCACGAACAGACCGGCGGCGTGCGGGCTGATGCTATGCAACGCCTGCGCGAAGACTTCCTTGCCGGTGCCGGTCTGGCCGCGCAGCACGATCGGAATCTTGCGCTGGATCACGCGCGCGGCCAACTGGATCTGCGAGGCCATGCGCGGGTCGCCGAATTCGAGGTGCGCGATCTCGTCGAGCTTCGGCTCCGGCCGATGTTTGTCGTGCTTCTCGTGTTTTTCGGCGGCGTTGGCGCGCATGGCGGAGTCGGGGACGAGCACGCGCGTCACGCGCCCCGCGGCGTTCTGCGGCGTCTGCGCGACGAGGAAAAAGCGGTTCGTCGCGTTCGCGCTGTAGACGGTGACCGGATGGAACGAGCCGCGAATGCTGCGCGCGATCATGTCTTCGAGCGACGCGTTGAATGCTTCCTCGATGCGCCGGCCGCGCAGCTCGCTCAGCGAGCGGAAGCCCAGCTGGAACAGCGCGCTGCGATTCGCCGCGAGCACGGTGCTGTCGTCGCCGACCGCGAGCTTGCCGCCGTGCAGCGTGCCGACGAATTCCGGGCGGCTGTGGAAATGGATCATGTTGGCGTGCCGGTAACGCGCATCGAGCAGACGGTTTTCGATCATCTGCCGCGACATGCCGACCAGCACCAGCGAGTGCTGCTGCAGCAGCTTCGAGCGGCTCGTGACGTCGAGCACGCCGGCGATTTCGCCGCCATCGTCGAAGATCGGCGCAGCCGAGCACGTCAGCGACGTATAGCGCGGATAGAAGTGCTCGTTCTGACAGACGGCAATGCAGTCGCGCTCCGCGAGACAGGTGCCCATGCCGTTGGTGCCGGCTTCGCGTTCGCTCCACAGCGCGCCGACGCGAAAGCCGTCGACGGCGACCGCCTCGGCGAACGGCACGGACGACACCTGATGCACGATCACGCCGCCAGAATCGACGAGCACGACCGCGAGCTCGGGATCGGCCAGTTGCTGGTAGAGCGTCGTCATCTCGAGCTTCGAACACGCGATCAGATCGCCGAGCGCCTCACGGCGCGCGCTGAGTTCGTACTCGGTGAGCACCGGCGGCGGCACGAAACGCGCGGGGTCCAACTGGAATTCGTTGATGCAGCGCGTCCACGACTGAGCTACGGGTTCGCTTGTCGGGCGCGTGGTCAACTGATGGTTAACCACGTTCAGAACTTCCCGGACGTGCGTACTGCTGTCAGCGAGCAACGACATGGGATTTGTCTCCGTTGCGTCATTTCGGAAGCGTGACTGCTTCGCACGCCGCGAATGCCGCTTTATCAAGCCTGCCTGCCCTTGGTGCGGCGGAATCTCGGTTCGCCTGCGCCCTCGCGACCGGCCCTACTACGAGGCGGGTGTTTAAAACTGTACGCCCGATGCAGGATTGGTTCAACAGAAAGTCACACTGGGTTTACCTCACTGTGCCCGGAATTTGCTTTTCTCGATGAGCGACGCGTTAAACGGGTTGCAGATTGCATGCCTGTCGCAGCTTCGGCACAGAGTGTGCCGCGCGTCGTTCAGTTCTACTGTTCTACTGTTGCATCGTTTCGCTCGTCATCACTGGCTGTTCAATCCTGGGCCGCGCCGCGGCGGAGATCAAATCATGGATCGTTTCGATACTGTTCGCCTTGCCGCATTTTCCAGCCTCGGCGCCGATCCCGGCTCGCAGGTCGGCGCGTTGCCCGAGCGCCTCGACATCGTATTCATCGAGAACTTCATCGGCCAGACGGTCATCGGTATCGATAGCAGCGAGTTGCATGTTGCGCAACCGGTGCGTGTGAACCTGGCTATCGGCGTGCCAGCGATCCGCGCCTGCGCGACGGACCGGATCGAAGATACGGTCAACTACGCGGCCGTGCGCGGGGCGCTGCTCGAGCTGTTCGCGTCGCATCGCGTGAGGCTGCTGGAGGCGCTTGCCGAGACGATCGCGCAACTGCTGATCGCCGACTTCGGCGCGCACTGGGTGCGCGTGTCGCTCGCGAAGCCGGCCAAGTTCGCCGACCTCGCGGCTGTCGGCGTGCAGATCGAGCGGCGTCGCGGCGATGGCTCCGCGGCGGCCGTGGGTCTCGCGCGGTACGCGTCGCTGGGCGAGGGGCTGGTGCCGAATTGAGGGGCGCGCCGAGCGGGGGGCGCCTAGCCGGGGGCGCCGAGCGGGGGGCGCCGAGCCGGGCGCGCAGAACGCCCGGCGCTTTCAGGCCGTGGTCATTTAGCCACGGTCGACGTTTTCTGCGGACCGAGTCCGCACGCCTGATATGCGCTGGTTTGCAGCGCGCGGAAGCGCTTGGTTTGCGCCTTGGCGTGGTCGACGCGGAATTCCGCGCCGCCTTCGCCGCCTAGCGTCGCGTACTTCGAGAAGGTCGACTGGTCGACGAATTCGTCGTACGGCAACGACGCGGCCATCTTGTCGATCACGCACGAGCACTTGTAGACGTTCGCGAAATCGTGGCCGTTATCGTCCATGCAGCTGAGCACGTATTCGACGCGACCCTCGGTCGGATAGTTGTAGCCGCCCGCCCACGCGAGCGGCGCGGCGAGCACGAGCGAGGTAAAGGCGAGAAGCGCGCGACATCTGTTGGTCATTGAATGCCTCTGCGAGAGCATTGAACCTGCTTCGCGAACCGCTGCGCGAGATGCGTGCCTTGCGGCCGCGAGGCGACGGGATGCGCGAGGAGGCGGCGCCGGCAACGGCGCCGCGTCTCCTGCGCTTGCATGAGCCGTCAGTTCGGCGCGAACGGATGCGCTACGCTGCCCTTCTTCGCCACCACTTCAGCCGCGCTCGGGTCGCCGGTGACCGCGCGCTTGATCGCCTCGCGCGTCGCCTGATAGTTGAACTGCTGAATCTTCTTGTCGTCCTCGGCCTGCCAGTGGATGAAGACGCCGACGCAAAGGAACAGATCGTCGGCCTCTTCCTGCGGGATCGTGCCGTCCTCGACGCTGTCGGCCACCGCGAGCGCGACCGCGTGCTGCGCCGGGCCGAACATCTGCACGGCCTGCTTGGCGCCTTTGATCGTCACCTTGTTGAACAGGATCGTATTGGGCTTCGTGATGAGATTGGGCGCGACGACGGCGAGCAGCGACGTGAAGCCGTCCTTGTTGTTGGTGAGGGCGTGGCAGAACGCGGTTTCCGCAGCCGAACCTCGCGGTCCGATCAGCAAGTCGATGTGCGCGACCTCGTTGCCGTCGCCGACGAGCGACTCACCGATCATGACGCGGTTGATCTTGGCCATTCTGTTCCTCCAAAAGAGTAGGTATGGACCTGCTGACGAGGCGCCGCCCGCGATCGTCCAGATCAGCATCGCGAGAGCGGTGCGGGAATGCACGGCGGTACTAACTAACAGGTTCCGTGCCAGTTGTGGCAAAGGGCCTGCTGACGCGCCTGTTCGGGTCGTGTTCAGTCCAGACGATTCAGGGTTAACCGCGCCCTTCGACACAGCGCGCAAGAAAAAGCGTGGCCACCGCGAGGTCAGCGCTGGTGCCGGGATTGATCGCGCGAGCCTTCAATTCGGCGTCCCAAGCATCGAGTTGCGGATCGCTTGCCGGGCGGGGCGCGGCGGATCGCGTTTGGCGCCAGCGCGCGTGCTGTTCGCGTGCCACGAGCGTGACACTCTGCGCCAGCGCGAGGCCGTGCTTGCGCACAATGTGAGAGTCGGGCCAGCCGCCGAGGAACGTGAGAAACACGTTGAGCATCGCGATTTCGCCTGGATCGGCGGGCGCGGGTTCGGGCGTCGGTATCGAGGCTTCGAAGTAGGCGGCGAGGCCGGTGTCGAACAGGTCGGCGAAACCGTTCGCGTACTGCCGCGCGATGCTGTCGCGTTCGCGGGCGAGCCGCATCGCGTCGCACAGGCCGATCGTCGGCGGTGCGTGGACCGATTGCTCGGGCGCGTCGCCGAGGCCGCCGGGATTGGCGAGCGCGATCGCGCGGTAAGCAAGCCGAGCGTCTTCGACGTCGAGCCGGCTCAGCACGTCGCCGACGGCCGCGCGCCACGCTTGCGCCGACACCGGCGGTTCGCCGGTTTCGTCGAGGGCCGCGGCGAGCGGCGCGACCAGCAGCACGATGCCGAGATTCGTATTGCAGCCGACAGCCGCGCGCGTGCGCGTGACCGCGTCGAGAATGCGCTGTCCGACGCGCTCGCCGCGCGCGAATAGCGCATCGAGCGAAGCGTCCGCGCTGGCGAGGAACTGGGCCGCGTGCATGCCGTGGCCGGGGCTTTGGGTGCTGACGTTGCCGGGTTTCGGCGTGGTGACGTCGAGCGCGCAGGCTTCGAGGAAGGCCGCGCGCGCGTGCTCGACGGGAATCGCATGAGTGTCGGGCATCGCGCTCAAGCCCGGCGCTGCGGCGACTGCTCAGGCAACCCCGCGCTAGCGGCTTGCCCGGCCAGCCTGCGATCGAGCAGATCGTCGACGAGCGCCGCCGCGACATCGAGCGGCACGACCGACTGCAAACCGCGCCACGCGGCCACGCCGTTGACTTCGAGCACGAGGGGCAGCGCGGCGTCGTCGGCATTCGGGGTCAGGTCCACGCCCGCGTAGTCGAGCCCGAGCGCGGCGGTTGCGCGCACTGCCGTCTGTGCGAGCGGGACCGTGAGCTCGGCGGGCTCGCAGCGCGCGCCTTGCGCGACGTTGTGAATCCAGCCCTTGCCGCCGCTGCGCCGCATCGCCGCGACCGCCTTGCCGCCGATCACGAGCACGCGCCAGTCGAAACCCGGCCGGTCGCTTGCAACGAAGCGCTGCAGATAAGCGACGTGCCGATAACGGGCGAGCGACGGAAGCGGCGCGAGCAGCCCGCCGCGCGCGCCGAGCCGTTTGAGCCCGTGGCCTTGCGAGCCGAACAGCGGCTTGAGCACGACCTGACGGCCGGCGGCCGCTTCGCGCATCAGTACGCGTTGCGCGAACGCGGCGGATTCGCCGGCCCAGGTGGCCGGTGTCGGCACGCCCGCGCGATGCAGCAGGAAGCTCGTCATCGACTTGTCGACGCTGCGCTCGATCGCGCGCGCGTCGTTGTACACCGGCACGCCCGATTCACGCAGCGCGTGCAGGATGCCGAGCCGCAGCGTCACCTGCTCGAAGCTGCCACCGGCGATGCCGCGTACGAACACCGCGTCCGGCAGCGTGCGGCCGAAGCCCGGAATCGCGAGGCCGTGCGGCAGCCACGTGGTGTCGATGCGGCAATCCGCGAGATCGACGCAACGCGCTTCGGCGCCGCGCGCGCGGAACGCCTTTTTCAGCCGGCCGGTGTGCCAGCCGGTTTCGTCGGTCATGATCGCGACGCGCACGCCTGATGTGATCGTCATCGCGCGACGGACTCGCCGCCCCACTGTTTGCGCAGCAGGCCGCCGTCGAGCCGGCCGCCATGATAGGTCGCGCCGCTTTCGAGGCTGCTGACCCACACCTCGGCGGGCGCGAACAGCGCGGGATCGATCTGATAGAAGTCGAAGTTGACGGCCGTGAAGACGTCCGCGAACGGCCGGCCGTAGTCGCGCGAATTGGCGGAGGGGAGGGTGTCGGAGAGACGTTGCGCGATCTCGTCGTGCTGGACGGTCAGATGCACGCGGCCGCCGTACAGGATCGCGTCGTTGGTGCGGCCCATCGCCTGAATGCCGTCGGGCGCGGGCGGAGGCAGCGGCGCCGAGCCCGTCCCCGCGACGATCTCATCGAGCGGCACGCCGAGCACGTGCACCTTGTGCAGCGCAACTTCGACCACGCGGGCGACGACCTGTACCGTTCCCGCGACAGAGTGTGTCGGCGTGACGATCAGCGTCAGGCGGTCGGGCGCGAGGCCGCAATCGTGCAGCACCTTGTCGATCACGACTTGCGGCGGCAGGCGGTCCACTTCGAGCACCAGCGCGCCGCGCTCGTGGCGGTCGCGATAGCCGAGTTCGTCGAATAGCGGCTCCTTGACCGCGAGCGCGCGCGCGGGCCCCGAGCCGAGCGAAAAGAATTTCTTGCCGCCGGTCTGCTCCCTGGTCGCCAACAGGCTCCAGCCCGCGTACTGGCTGCCCAGACAGGCGAGCACCGGCGACGATGTGCTGACCTCGAGCATCGTCGGCCACAGCGGCGCGGCGTCGAAGTTCGCGCGTACCGCGACGCGGCCGAGACCGCCCATGCAGATGCGCGCGATCAGCACGCCGGCGTCGAGGCCGCCGCGCGCGTCGACGCCGGCGTCCGCGATCACGGTGCCATCGCGCGTGCGCGTCAGTGCGACGCCGAGCTGTGCCGCTTGATCGACGAGCCGTGCTACGAGGCGCTCTGAAAGCGCGTTCACGCTCGGCAACGCGGCGGGCGGGGAAGTCTCAGCTGTGGGCGTGGAGGCAGGCATAGTCGGGTTCATCGCAGGTTTCGATTCGTTGGACGACGCGTTCGTGCTGCGCGTCGAGCGCGGTGAACACCGCGTCCACCGATGCCGCTCGCACGTGCAGCGTGCAGACCGGCTGCCCTGCGTCGATGCAGGTGCCCGGCATCGGTACGTCGCGGCACTGCGGATCGCGCACGCAGGTGTCCGAGAACGCGGCCGGGACGCTGAACGGCCGCTGCGCGAACAGCACGCGCTGACCGGCACGCCAACGCGGCGCGCGGGCGAGCGCGAGGCTCGCGGCCGACGGCGCGCGGCCGTGGCCGTGGCGGCACGCGTCGAGGTGGCAGGCGAGCAGGCCGGCCGGCCATGCATCGGGCGACGCGGTTTCGTAGAGCGCCATCGTCGACGAAGGGCGCGGGTTGATTTCGAGTACGTCGAACGAGGTGCCGTCCGACAGGAAGTCGCAGCTGTTGATGCCGACGAGGCCGGTGTTTGCGCACAGCGCGTCGAGCGCTTGCTGCGCGTGCGCGACGAGCGCTGGAGGCAAGTCGATCGGCCCGATCGAGCCCGCATGCACGAAGCGCAGATCGCCGATCGCGCAGGTGAATTGCTCGGCGAAACCGATCAGATGCGCGCTGCCGTGCGCGCCGATGAAAAGCACCGACAGCGAGCGGCCTCGGCCAATGCGCTGGAAGTAGCCGTGCGCGGAGTCGGTCGTCAAATGGAACGAGTCGGCCGCCTCGATATGCGTACCGCCACAACCATCCGCCTGCTTGAACAGCCAGCCCTCGGCCGTCGCGGGCCGCTCGAACGACACAGCCGGATGCGCAATCCGCAACGCGTCGAGCAGCGCGAAAAAACGCCGCGGTTCGCGGACGGCCGCGATCGCCTCGGCATCGTTGCCGAGAAAGCGCGGCAAGCCGGATTCGCGGCACAACTGAGACATCAAAGGTTCGAGCCCGCTGCCGCCGATCCAGCCAAGCAAACCCGGCAAGCGCGCGACACGCGCAAGCGCATCGACGAGCCGCGCCCGGTCGATCCCGAACGCGCCATCACCACGTCCGATGTCGAACCATAGCTCGGCGGCCTCGCGCGTGTCGCGGTCGCCGAAGATATCGAGCGCGGCGACATGCAGGCCGGCGCGCGCCGCGGACTGCGCGAGCAAGCGCGCGGACTGCCCGACGACAGCGACGAACGGCACATGCATGAGCGGCCGGTGCGATTTCATAATGACCGCGCTCAGCCGAGACCGGCCGCGACCGCGCGGGCCTCGTCGTAGGCTTCCGGGAAGCCCAGGTAGACCGGCTTACCACCCGTGCGCATGCGCATGAAGAGGCCATGCTCGACCTGATACTTGACGTTGCCGATCGCCAGCGCGCCGATGCCGACTGCGCCCGCGTTCGGCACGCCGTCGATCGGCTTGCCGTCGTTCATGACGTTCACGCCGGCGATGCCTTCGGGCGGCACCGCGTTGACGTCGGCGGCGACGAGCAGGCGCTTCGCATGCGCGAGGTCGTCCCTGCCGACCACCTGCGCGCCCGCGACGGCGGTGGCGAGCACGATTTCCGCGTCGGCGAGTGCGCCGCGCAATTCGTCGGGGGTCGTGGCGCTGATGCCGTTCGTGAAGATGCCGAAGCGCTCGTTGACTTCGGCCGAGGCCCCGAGCGCGCGATTGCGGTCGTGGTGGCTCGCGATCGTCACGTCGGCGCCGCGCGACGCGGCGATCGCCGCCGCGATGCGCCCGACCGCGCCCGTTCCGCCGAGAATCAGCACGCGCTTGCCGCCCAGCTCCACGCCGTGCTGTTTGCCCAGATGCCGCTCGACCAGCGCGACGAGCGCGGCGGCGGTCGTGTACGAACCGCTCGGATCGGCGAACACCGAGACCTCGAACGGCGGGACCATCGCGCGGCGCGCGGTGTCGAGCATGTCGGCGGCCTGCATGACGTCCCGTCCGCCGATGAAGATGCCGGTGCGCGACACCCCTTTCGGGCCGCGCGAGAAGATCGCGTCCTGCGTCAGATTCGCGACCATGCCCGCTTCGACGTTGCAATACGGCACGATGACCTGATAGCCGGCGTCGGCGGCCATGTTGACGTCGAACGGACTCATCTGCGGCGTGGCCGTGAACATGTGCAGGACGTAGGGCCTTTCAATGGTTTCTGACATGGCAGGGGCTCGTTTTAGTGGCAATCTCGGGGACGGCGCAAGGCAAGGCCGCGCCGCGCGTGGCAGCGTCTTACGTAGGCGGCGGCCTGAGCGGTGCAGCGCATCATGCGGCGTCGATGTGCGGCGCGCGCGCCTCGGCGCCGCTGATCGCCGCGCCGCTGTTACGGCCCGCGACGACGCTGCATTCGATATGCGGCAGCGCGCTCGCGACGGCGCGCGCGGTCGCGAGCGCGCGGTCGGCCTCGCGCGCGCTCGCGAGCACCGCGAAGCCAGTCGGGCCCCACGAGGTCTGGCCGATGCCCGCGGTGCGTTCGGCGGCGACCGCGCGCAGTACGCGCTCGACGTCAGGGCTCGCGAACACGCCGCCTTGCGCGCTCGCGAAATATTCGCCGATGGTCTGCTGCAGCTCGGTGAGGCCGTGCGCGAACGGCGCGAAGTTATGTTCGGCGGCGCCGGGCAGGATCTGCATCAGCACCAGATGGCACAGATGCGCGGCGAGCCGCCGCGGAAACGGCGCGAGCGATGCGAGCGCGCTGCGTTCCTTGGTACCGTGCAAGCCCTCGCGGCTGTTGTCGCTGACGAGCAGCACGCGCCACGGCTGCGGAAACGGCTGGCGCGACAGCAGCGGCGGCATGCTCTGGCGCAGATCGCCGGGCGGGCCGCCATCGAGCAGCAGGCCGCCGCACTCGAAGCCGAGTATGCCGATGCCGGAGCGGGCGCCGCGCCCGAGCAGACTGGCGAGCTCGGCGCTCGTCGCCGGCTGGCCGACGAGGCGCGCGAACGCGGTGCCGACCGCCAGCGCCAGCTGCGTGCCCGAGCCGAGGCCGGTGTGCGCGCGCGGCGCCTCCAGCACGTCGATCGCGAGTGTCGCCGGTCCATAGGCGGCCTGCAGCCGCGCGAGACTCAGCGCGATGCGCTCGCGCTCGGCCTCGCTGACCACGCCGCCGATCTGCTCGCGTTCGGCGAGCCGAGCTTCGATCCGCGTGCCGTGCGTATCGATGACGAGCCCCAGGCTGCCGAACGCACGCCCGAGCGACGCGTTCGGATCGAGAAAGCCCAGATGCAGCCGCGCGGGCGCATCGATCGTGATGGGGGCGCGTGGCGGCAGGCGCCGGAGTTGAAGCGGCATCTCGAGTGTCCTCAGGTGTCCTTGCGGGTGCGCAAGACCGGGTTCGGCCGCGGGGCGTCCGCAACGCGTCGCGGGTTCCAGCGATAGTGCGCCCGGCGACGTCAAGCGAAAGCCGTACCAGGCACGCGGAACGGCCGCCGCCGCGGGTTCGGCCCACTGGAACCTCTAAACGGGCACGCCGCGCCCCACGCGGTTTCGCCGCCGCATGGACGCTGTGTGACGCCGAAGGCGCACTGTGTCACGCGCTGTTTCATCCGGAGACAGGAACGCGTGTCAACTGCCTTGCGCGGGTTTGGGCGCGTCGTACTTGATATAGCGGAAGCGCTGATCGTCGGCGGGCGTGCCTTCGAGCGGGCCGTCCTCGAGGCCGGGCTGCCAGTGGACCACCGATTCGATCTTCGTCGCGAGCGCGAAGTCCTTGTCGGTGATGCCCTTGGCGGTGTGCGTCTTCAGCTTCACGGTCACGAATGCGTACGAGACCGTCAGATCGGGGTGGTGCCAGGCGGCTTCCGCGAGGTGGCCGACGGTGTTGACCACCATCAGCGTTCCCTTCCAGCCCTCGGTGCGGTATTTGCGCCGCAGCCAGCCATCTTCCAGATACCAGTGCTGCAGCGGACCGACGAGGCGCTGCTGGATCTCTTCGTCGGTATAGACGTGCTCGGTGTTTGCCATGGCTGTTGCTCCTCGAATGCGCGAATCGATCGCCGAACGAAGCATCGTTGCAAGTGACAGGCCCATGCCGCGGCGTGTGATTCGCAAAGGACACGATTCGTATCACGCAAGTGACACAGTATGTGCCGCATCGCGTGACGCAGGCCCTTCAGCTTACCGCCATGCAAGCATCGGCGTGCAACGCCCGAGTGCCGCGACACCTCGCGCGTGCCGAGTCGCTGGGCCAGCGCAGCCAATAGCGGCAAACGTTGCCGCTATTCCGGCATGGAATATGCGTCGGCCGTTCATGCGCCGCGAAGCCCGACATCGAATCGGGATAGCGCGTTAATCGTTACCTGCACTCGAGAAGGCGCGCACGATGCGATGAGGTAGCGTGGGTCATTCGTGAGTTGAACAGCAGGACAATTCTGGAGGAGACATGAACTTACGCACTGTAGTTCTTGGGCTCGCGATCCTCGCATCCGCAGCCTTTGGCTCTCTGGCTGCGCAGGCCGATTCGCAGCTCGACGGGCTGATGAAAAACCCAGCCAACTGGGCGACCCAGGCGGGCGATTATGCGAATCACCGCTACAGCCCGCTCAAGCAGATCAACGAGAACAACGTCGGCAAACTTCAGGTCGCATGGACCATGTCGACCGGCGTGCTACGCGGCCATGAAGGCGCGCCGCTCGTGATCGGCGACACGATGTATATCCACTCCCCGTTTCCGAACAAGGTTATTGCGGTCAACCTGAAGGATCAGACGTTCCTCTGGCAGTATCTGCCGAAGCAGGATGAACAGGTCGTCTCCGTGATGTGCTGCGACACCGTCAATCGCGGTCTCGCATATGGCGACGGCAAGATCTTCCTGCAGCAGGCCGACACCAAGCTCGTCGCGCTGAACGCGAAGACGGGCGACGTGGTGTGGACCGCGCAGAACGGCAATCCGAAAGCCGGTGAAACCAACACCAACGCGCCGCACGTATTCGGCGACAAGGTGCTGACCGGCATCTCGGGCGGCGAGTTCGGCGTGCGTGGACGTCTGATCGCGTACGACATCAAGACCGGCAAACCGGCCTGGACCGCGTACAGCACGGGCCCCGACAACGACATGCTGCTCGACCCGCAAAAGACGATGACGTACTCGAACGGCCAGATGGTGCCGGTGGGCGCGGATTCGTCGATCAAGTCGTGGAAGGGGGACCAGTGGAAGCTGGGCGGCGGCACCACGTGGGGCTGGTATGCGTGGGATCCGAAACTCAACCTTGTCTACTACGGTACCGGCAATCCGGGCACATGGAACCCGACGCAACGTCCGGGCGACAACAAATGGTCGATGTCGATCTTCGCGCGCGACCTGAATACCGGCATGGCCAAATGGGTCTACCAGATGACGCCGCACGACGAATGGGACTATGACGGCGTCAACGAAATGATCCTGTCCGATCTGACGATCAACGGCAAGCAGGTGCCCGCGATCGTGCACTTCGACCGGAACGGCTTCGGCTATACGCTCAATCGCGTAACCGGACAGCTGCTGGTCGCGCAGAAGTACGACCCGGCGGTGAACTGGGCCGAACGTGTCGACCTGCAAAGCGGCCTGCCGATTCGCAACGCGGCGTACTCGACGCAGGCGGCCGGGTCCGATCACAACGTGAAGGGCATCTGCCCGGCGGCACTCGGTTCGAAGGACCAGCAACCGGCGGCATACGATCCGAACTCGCACCTGTTCCTCGTGCCGACCAATCACGTCTGTATGGACTACGAGCCGTTCGATGTCGACTACGTGTCGGGACAGCCGTATGTCGGCGCCACGCTGTCGATGTATCCGGGCCCGAACGAGGGCAACGCGATGGGCAATTTCATCGCGTGGGATGCGAGCAAGGGCAAGATCGTCTACTCGAAGCCGGAGAGGTTCTCGGTGTGGTCGGGTGTGCTGGCGACCGCGGGCGGCATCGCGTTCTACGGCACGCTGGAAGGCTACCTGAAGGCGGTGCGCATCAAGGACGGCAAGGAATTGTGGCGCTTCAAGACGCCGTCGGGAATCATCGGCAACGTCTTCACGTATGAGTATCAGGGCAAGCAGTACGTCGGCGTGTACTCGGGCATCGGCGGCTGGGCCGGCATCGGCATGGCGGCGGGTCTGGAAAAGTCGACTGAAGGTCTGGGCGCGGTCGGCGGCTATCGCGAGCTCGCCAAGTACACCGCGCTGGGCGGCACGCTGTTCGTGTTCGCGATTCCGAGCGAAAAGAGCTGAACCAACGGCTGAAATGAAGGGCTGAACGAGCGGGGCGGCCTTGACCGGCATGGCCGCCCCGCCAGCCTGGCAACAGCAGTGAATCACCCCCGACCGTGCCCGTTTGGTGGATGCGTTGATCAAGCGCATCGGGGCGCGGCTTATCTGAAGATGGAGACATGTGCATGAAAGGCCGATCTATCCTGTTGCTCACCGTATTGCCTGCAGCGCTCGTCGGGCTGCCCGTCGGATACGCGCAGAACAATCCTTCGATTGCGCAGGTCGCGTACAAGGTGGTCGACGGCACCAAGGTGGACAGTAATACGCTGCTTGGCTGGAAGACGTGGCGCGCGCTCGCTTGCGAACGCTGCCACGGCGCGCAGCAGCAGGGCATGGTCGGGCCGTCGCTGATCGACGCGTTCAAGACGCTGGACAAGACCGAGTTTCATCGCACGGTGTTCGGCGGCCGGGTGGACAAGGGCATGCCCGATTTCAGCACGAGCCAGATGATGCAGAAGAACTGGGAAAACCTCTACGCGTACCTGAAAGGGCGCTCCGATGGACAGATCAAGCCGGGCGATCTGAAGGCCATCGACGCCAAATAACGCCGTGCCGTCATTCTTCCGGAGGCTCACGATGCGTGATAAGAGAAGCATGTCCGTGCATGTCAGCGTGATCGCGGCCGCGTTGTGTGGCGCGGCGCTCGCGAGCGCCGCGGTCCGGGCGGACGGCCCCGCGCTGCCGAACAACGACGGCGCGGACGGCGTGCTCAGGGTGTGCGCGGACCCGAACAACATGCCGTTGTCGAACGACAAGGGCGAGGGCTACGAGAACCGCATCGCGGCCCAGATGGCGAGCGACTTCGGCTACAAGCTCGAATACACGTTCTTTCCGCAGCGCATGGGCTTCGTGCGCCATACGCTGCGCGAGAAGGAGGACGGCAGCGAGCGCTTTCGCTGCGACCTGATCATCGGCGTGCCGAAGGGCTATGACATGACGTCGACGACGCAGCCGTATCTGCGCTCGACCTACGCAATGGTGCTGCCGAACCGCCCCGAGTTCGCGAGCATCAAGACGCCCGACGACCTGCTGAAGCTGCCGCCCGATCAACTGCACAAGCTGCGTTTCGGCATCTTTTCGCAAACTCCCGCGGTGGACTGGCTGCTCGGCCACAACCTGATCGACCAGGCGGTGTCGTACCAGGTGCAAAGCGGCGATCCGGCCGTGTACCCGGGCCAGATGATCGAACACGACCTGCGCGCAGGCAACGTCGACGTGGTGTTTCTGTGGGGGCCGATCGCCGGCTACTTCGCGAAGCGCGCCGGTGATTCGGTCAGACTCGTGCCGTTCCCGCCGGGGCCCGGCATCCGCTTCGACTACACGATTTCGATGGGTGTGCGCTACGGCGAGAAGGACTGGAAGGACAAGGTGGATCGATGGATCGGCGCGAATCACGACAAGATCGACAGCATCCTCGCGACCTACCAGGTGCCGATGCTCAAACCGGTCGACGCGCCGGCGGGCAAGCCCGGCGACGCATCGCAATGACGCGCGCGCGCGGCGCCTGGCTGCGCGCGGCACGCGCCGCGCTGATTGGGACGCTGTGCGTGCTGTGCCTCGCGCCGGCCGCCGCGCGCGCGGCGAGCCCGGCGTCGGCGCCGGGCGGCGACGAGATCACGCCAGCCGAGCGGCTGATTTTTCTGACCGATCATCTGCACGGCGTCGCCGCGCAGACCGAACTCGACTACGCGCTGATCGATTCCGGGCAGCCGTCGCGCAGCGCCGATGTCGTCAAGGTGCTGGTGCTGAGCGAGAACAACGCGAAAGGCGACGCACAGGTGTCCGACCATAGCGGCAGCGTGAACCTGCCGATCGGCGGTCTGCAGTGCAATCCGGCAATCATTTATTTTCTCGAACACGACATCGCTGAGATGCAGGGTCTCACCGGCGGGCAGCGCCGCTATTTCCAGCAGCGTCTGCGTCTCGCGCTCGCCGCGGGGCCGCAGATCGAGAGCGTGCCGAGCGAGTTCGGCGGCAAGCCGGTCAGCGCGCGGCGCATCGTCGTGCAGCCTTATCTGAACGATCCGAACGCGGCGCGCTTCGCGCAATACACGGGCAAACGCTACACGTTCCTGCTCGCTGACGGCGTGCCGGGCCAGGTCGTGCAGATCCGCACCGACGTGCCGGGTCCCAACAACGACTTTGCGCATCCGGCGCATACGGAGTCGTTGAGCTTTCAGTCCGCACTGAACAAGTTGCCTTCGGGCAAGGCGCCGGCGAAACCGTCGTCGAATGCGCCGCGAGCGAGTCGCTGAATCAAATGCAGAACGCGAGTTTCGCGACGAACCGGTTCAAGCTGAATTTCGTTCGCACGCTGACCCTGCGGCAGTTGCAGATTTTCGTCGTCGCGAGCCGCTATACGAGTTTCGCGCGCGCGGCCGAGGAGCTGCATCTGACGCAGCCGGCGGTGTCGATGCAGATTCATCAGCTCGAAGAGGCGGTCGGCCTGCGGCTGTTCGAGCGCGTCGCACGCAAGCTCACGCTGACCGAAGCGGGCGAGGTGCTGACCCATCACGCGAGCCGCATTCTCGGCGAAATCAAGGACACCGAAGACGCGATGATGTCGCTGAAGCAGGCCGACAGCGGCTCGATCAACGTGGGCATCGTCAGTTCGGCGACCTACTTCGCGCCGAAACTGCTGGCGATGTACTCGCATCTATACCCGAAGGTCGACGTGCACTTCTCGGTCGGCAATCGCGACGCGTTGCTGCGTCTGTTGCAGGACAACGCGATCGATCTCGCGATCATGGGCCGCCCGCCGCCCGAACTCGATACGACGGCCGAGCCGCTCGCGAGTCATCCTCAGGTGGTGATCGCGCCGCTCGATCATCCGCTGTGCGGCGCGCGCCGCTTCGATCTGCAGGAGTTGCGCCGCGACACCTTCCTGCTGCGCGAGCCGGGCTCGGGTACGCGCATGGCCGCCGAGGCGATGTTCCGGCAGCATCTGTTCACACCCGCGAAAACCGTCACGCTCGGCAGCAACGAAACGATCAAGCAGGCGGTGATGGCAGGCATGGGCGTGAGTCTGATCTCGCTGCATACGTTGCAGCTGGAGTTGCGCACCGGCGAGATCGCGCTGCTCGACGTGAACGGCACGCCGATCGAACGCACGTGGCAGGTCGTGCATCTGCGCACGAAGCAGCTTTCGCCGACCAGCGTGATGTTCCGGCAGTTTCTGCTCGAGCATGCGGCGGTGCATCTGGAGCAGGAATATGCGCAGTTTGCAGGGGTGTTTGCGAAACCGCCGGTCGGCGCGCAGCGGTAGCGTTATGCGCGGGTTGCGCGACTGCGCCCGTCGGCTTGCTGGTGAACATGGCACAGTCTGTACCCGGCTGTCGTGACAGGCTGCCAACTTTTCGCATTCGATTTAACTCCTGGGTCCCGTGCGCGCGATCGGCATAAACCGTGCTTGAACGGAAGGCTGGCGAGCCTGGAAGCGCGTCGACCTTCGGGCGTCGTGCAAATAAACGCCAGCCACCACGGAAGGGGATCGCAGCGATGGTTTCTGGCGAGCAGCTTCAGGACTGGCGTTCTCACGCCCAGCGGATCGAAAACGAAGTCGCGAGAGTCGTCGTCGGTCAGCAGCAAACGCTGAGGCTCATCAACGTCGCGTTGTTCGCACGCGGCCACGTGCTGCTCGAAGGCGGCGTCGGGGTCGGCAAGACGACCGTGTTGCGGGCGTTCGCGCGCGTGGTTGGCGGCGATTTCGAGCGCGTCGAAGGCACGATCGATCTGATGCCGGGCGACCTCGTTTACCACACCTATGTTGATGCCGACGGCAAGCCGCGCATCGAGCCGGGCCCCCTGCTGCGCCACGGCGAGCAGCTGACCACCTTCTTCTTCAACGAGATCAATCGCGCGCGTCCGCAGGTGCAATCGCTGCTGTTGCGCGCGATGGCCGAACGTTCCGTGTGGGCGTTCGACCGCGAGCACCGCTTTCCGCACATGACCGTATACGCCGACCGCAACAAGGTCGAGAAGGAAGAGACCTTCGAGCTCGCGTCGGCGGCGCGCGACCGCTTCCTGTTCGAGCTGAACATGCCGACGCCGACCGACGAGGACGCGCGGCGCAGCCTCGTCTTCGACACGAGGTTCCATGACGTCGACGGCCTGCTCGCGCAGCTGACTCCGTCGATCGTGCCGTGGGAGCAGTTGAACCGGATCGGCGCGGCGATCCAGCAGGGCGTGCAGGCGAGCGAGACGATCGAGCGCTACGTGCACGACATCTGGCAGGCGACGGAAACGCCGGCGCGCTTCGGCATCGCGCTCGACGGCGTCGACATGGAGCAGCTGATTCTCGCGGGCGCAAGTCCGCGCGGCATGAGCGCGCTGCTGCGGGCCGCGCGCGTGGTCGCGTGGCTCGCGGGACGCACGCATCTGCTTCCGGAGGACATTCACGAAGTGCTGCTGCCGGCGCTGGGGCATCGCGTGTTCTTCACGCCGATCTACGAGCTGCGCCGCCAGGAGCTGGCCGAGGCGCTGATCGCGCGGATCGTCGCGAACGTCGCCGTGCCTCGCTGACCGCCGGCGCGCGTACCACGATGAACGGCACCGCGGAATTCCACTACCGTCTGCCGATGCGCGCGGCCGGCGCGCGGCCCGGCTCGCATCCGGGCTCGAGCTTCGGCTCGGGTCAGCAGTTCGCGATGCACGGCCGGTTGTTCGACTACCCGGACCCGCGCCGGCTCGATCTGCGCGCGAGCTTGCGCGCGGCGCGCGACGAGTGGCTCGTGCGCGTGCATTTGCAGCGCGTCGCGGTGCCGGTGTTCGTGATCGTCGACGTATCGGCGTCGATGCGGTTCGGCAGCCGTAAAACGAAGCTGGAGGTCGCCGCCGATTTCGTCGAAGCGCTCGGCCATAGCGCGTTCCGGGTCGGCGACCGGCTCGGCATGCTGGCCTTCGATGGCGGCGAACGCGACGATCTGTTCATGCCGGCGCGCACGGGGCGGGGCACCGGCTCGCTGCTCGCGAGCATGCTGCGCGAACGCGCCGGTGAAACGGCTGATCGTCAGGCGAATGGTCAGGCAGCACGTCAGGCCGGACGCGCGGCCGTCGAAGGATTGCGGCGTTGCGCGATCCGTATCGCTGGACGCCAGGCGCTCGTGTTCGTCGTGTCCGATTTCCACTGGCCGCTCGCGCGACTGTCGTCGGTACTCGACATGCTGGTGCATGCGTGCGTGGTGCCGATGGTCGTGTGGGACGCGGCCGAGATCACGCCGCCGCAGCACGCCTCGCTGCTGGCCGTCAACGATGCGGAGTCCGGCGAGGAGCGTCGCGTGTGGCTTTCCCGCGATGTGCGCGAGCGCTGGCGCGAAGGCGTCGCGCGCCGTCGCGACGAACTCGCCGCGGGGTTCGGCGCGCGCGGCATCCGGCCGTTCTATGTCGAAGGCGCGTTCGATCCGGAAGCGATGTCGCGCTACTTTCTGGAGATGACGGTATGAGCGCGCGCGGTGTGCGCGGTGGCGTCGCTCGTCGGGCGGCGCTGCGTATGCTGATCGCGTCGCTCTGCGGCGCCGCGAGCGCGACGGCCAGCGCCGCCGTGGTGACCGCGCGCGTTCAGGAGCCGCGCGCGTTCGGCTATGTGCTCGGCGATGTGCTGACGCAGCGCGTGCTGCTGGAGGCCAACGATCGGGACATCGGCGCGGTCACGCCGCCTTCGGTCGGACGCACGGGCGTGTGGCTCGAACGCCGGCCCGTGACGCTCGAAACCGATGCCAACGGCCGCAAGTGGATGGTGATCGCTTATCAGGTCGTCAACGCGCCGCAGACGCTCACGCAGATCACGTTGCCCGCGTTGACGTTGACCTCGGCGGCGGGCACGCAATTGCAGGTCGCCGAATGGCCGGCGAGCATCGGACCGTTGACGCCGCAAACCGCGTTCGCCGCAGGGGATTTGCAGCCGCTGCGGCCCGATCGTCAGGCACCCATGCTGGGCACGGCCGGCTGGCGTCGGCAGATCGCGTGGGCGCTCGGCTTGCTGTTCGTGACCGTGCTCGCGTGGGCGAGCTGGTGGTGGGCGCGCAACCGACGCGAGGCGGCACGGCTGCCGTTCGCGCGTGCATGGCGGCAGATGCAGCGGCTGCCGGAGGCGCCCGCTGCTTCATCGAGCGATGCGTGGGTCTGCCTGCATCGCGCGCTGAACGAAACCGCCGGCCAGGTCGTGCATGCGGCTTCGCTATCCGCGTTGCTCGCGCGCGCGCCCTATCTGCAACCGCTGCGCGCGCAGCTCGAACGTTTCTATCTGGCGTCGTCCGAGCGCTTTTTCACACCGGCGCCGAAGGCCGTCGGGAATCCCGGCGAGCTTTCGTTGCACGCGCTGTGCCGTGCGTTATATCGGGCGGAGAGGCGCCATCAGCGATGACCATGAGCCTCGATTTCGCCCTGCCGTGGATGCTGGTGCTGCTGCCGCTCGCCGCGCTGCCGCTGCTGCGGCGACGCAGCGACACGCTGGTGTTTTCGAGCGTCGCGTGGCTACCCGCCGACGATCTCGGGCGCGCGGCCGGCTGGCTCGTGCGCGGCGGCGCGGCACTGGCGATCGCCGCGATCGTCGTCGGGCTGGCGGGGCCGGGGCGCTCGCAGCTGCAGGTCCTGCGCACCGGCAGCGGCGCGCAGATTTTGATCCTGATGGACCGCAGCGCGAGCATGGACGAGCCGATGGGCAGCAAGGGCGTCGAGTCGCCGCGCGGCGACTCCAAGAACCACGTGGCGCGCGCCGCGTTGACGCGCTTCGTCGAGCAGCGGCCCAACGACCGGCTCGCGTTCATGATGTTCGGCACCAACCCCGTGCTGGCGATGCCGTTCACGTACAACCATCGCGTGATCGAGGCCGCTGTCGCGGCGACGGCGATTGGCCGTGGCATGCCGGACACCGAGCTCGATCGCGGCATGCTCGCGGCGATCGCGCAGTTCGACGGGCGCCTGTCGTCGGGCCGCCGCGCGATCGTGCTCGTCTCCGATGGCGGCGCGGTGCTCGACGAAACGATGCAACGGCGCATCGAGGCGGGACTGCGACGCAACCAGATCGCCCTGTACTTCATCTACTTGCGCAGCAGCGTCTTCAGTCCCGATCTGAACGCGACGCAGCCCGTCAGCGGAACCTCGGCCGAAGCGCAGTTGCATCGCTTCTTTCTGACGCTCAAGACGCCGTATAGGCTGTTTCAGGCCGAAGACCCGAAGGCGATGATGGCGGCGATCGCGGAGATCAACCGGCAGCAGAACGCGACGACGACGTTCGTCGAGCATCTGCCTCGCCAGGACCTGAGTCTGTACTGTTTCGCGCTCGCGCTGTTCTGTTCGGCGCTGCTGGTGCTGCTGCACCAGTTGCAGGTCAGGAGCTGGGCATGAAGCGCACGCTGATCCACACGCTGTTCGGCACCGTGGCGATCTGTTGCGCCGCGTGGGCCGCGTATGGCTTCGTTCGTCTGCAGCACGCGGAGCGCGTCGATCAGGCCATTCTCGCGACGAACGCCGCTGCGCGCGACCAGCCTGCCGGCGACGACGCGCGCGAGGTTCAACTGGCCCGCGCGATAGCGCTGTCAAAAGCGGGCGCGTATGACGCGGCGGCGCGGCTCTATAACGGTCTGATCCCCGCAGGCAGCCCGCCTGACGAAGTCGGCCGCGCGGCGCTGTTCGATCTCGGCAACCTGTACCTGCGCGAAGGCAGCGGCGACACGGCGCAGACGGTCAGGTCTCTCGCGATGATCGGTGAGGCCAAGGCGCGCTACCGGCTCGCGCTGCGCGCGGCGCCCGACGATTGGGACGCGCGCTACAACCTCGAGCGCGCGCTGTGGCTCGCGCCGGAAACGCCGTCCGCGCTCGCCGGGCCCGATGTGAAAGAGCAGCACAACGTCAAGCTGCGTGACCCGCAGAGCCAGGACTTGCCATGAGCGGCGTCTCGCGCGAGCGCGGCTTCGCAAGATGGCGTCACGCGTTGACGCCGCTCGCGCTCGTCGCATTGATCGCGGCGGTTGCGATGCCGGACGTCACTTTGCCGCGCAACACGTTTAACTACATCGTGACGTTCGATATCACGCAAAGCATGGACGTCGAGGACGTGGTGCTCGACGGCGCTCCGCTCAGCCGGCTCGGATTCGCGCGGGCCGCGATGCGCGACGCGCTCGGGCGCTTGCCGTGCGGCTCGAAGGTCGGCTGGAGCGTATTCACGGGGCAGCGGGTGTTGCTGCTGATGGCGCCGGTCGAAGTCTGTGGCAACTACGACGCGCTGCTGGTGTCGCTCGAGCGCATCGACGGGCGCATGCGCTGGACCGACTGGAGCCGCATTGCCGAGGGCGGTGTGTATTCGGCCGTGCGGGTCGCGCAGGAGGTCGGCGGCGGCGCGGCCATCGCGTTCGTCACCGATGGTCAGGAGGCGCCGCCGGTATCGGCGGCGCGCCCGCTGATGGAGGGCATCAATGCCGCGCGGATCAGGGGCTGGCTGATCGGCGTCGGCGGCGACCAGCCCGCGGCCATTCCGAAGACCGACGCCAACGGTAACCGGATCGGCTACTGGCAGGCCGACGACGTGATCCAGGTGGCGCCGACGCCAGGCTCCGGTGTCGAGGCGCAAACGCACGAGGAGTTGTCCGAATTGCGCGGCGAGTACCTTGCGTCGGTGGCGGGGCAGACTGGCCTCGACTACCGGCGCCTGCTGAACGTGACGTCGTTCGGCGCTGCGCTGCTCGATGCGCGCTTCGCTCGCCGCGAACCGGTGCCGACCGATCTGCGCTGGTGTCCAGCGCTGCTCGCGTTGCTGCTGCTCGTCGCGCGCTTCATGCCGGATGCCGTTCTCGCATGGCCGCGCGCCTGGCGAAAGCGCATTCGAACGATCGTATTGCTCATCGCGCCGGCATTCAATGGCCGGCCGACACGAGTCGACTGACTCACGCGAGCGCGAACGTTGATGCTGCAACGATTGAAGGTGCAGGTATCCAATCGAGGCCGCGTAGTTGCTTGCGAAACCTCGCAAGAGTTGCCGGGATCGACCGACTCACGAGGCTTGCGCCAGAAGCTTTTGCCGGTCTTCGAGGCCGGAGAGCGTTGCCAGGAATCATTCTCAATCGTTCCACTTCGACATCGACTCCAGCGCTGAGTCGCGAAGGCGCATGCGCTCGCCACACACGCGAGATACCTCACACATTGACCTACCGGTACGCCAATGACTGACTACAATGTCTGAATGCAAGCGACGCTGCAAGGCGCTCGGTTCGACGGGAGCGCTGTGTCATGTGACGTTTCAATTCCTTCACTGGAGGCATGTGATGACGTGCCAAAACGAGAGGATTGTCGGAGCGCTGCTCGTCTTGATGAGCGGCTACGCGTTTGCGGGCGGCCCCTTCGGCGATGTGCCGCAAGCGATGATGGTCGCCAACATCGTCGCGTCGCCCGTCGAAGTCGTGCCGCCGATTCCCGAGCCTCGGCGCTACTTCGAGCAGCAGCGCTATGCGATGGAGTATCGCGGGGATCAGGGCAAGCCGTTCTACGCGCAAATGGAGAATTACTATAGCGTGGACGTGACGCGCGATGTCCAGCTCGGCACTGCGAAGGCATTGATGTCGTCCGGACCGGAGTTTGCACCGGTGTCCGAACCGGGCGCAAAGGCTGTCGGGAAAAATGCTTCGAATCCTCTGCATCTCGGTCCATCTACCGCGCCGCAATTGTCCATCGTTCAGATGAACAGTTCGGTGTTGTCGATTGGCGCGTCACCGCAGCGACGCTTGTCCTTGACGATCGACAACTGGGTGTTCTCCGGCACCGCGCGCGTCGCGATTCTGCATTCTCACGATACGGGCGCGACGCTGATCGTCAAACGTCGCTACTGAGTAATGTCGGACGGCCGCCGCGCATGTCACGTCGACGAGTCACGTCGACGAAAAGCGCTCGCGATACATCTGCGGCGCCACGCGCAGCTGGCGCACGAAGCTGCAGCGCATCGTTTCCTCGCTGCCGAATCCACATCGCGCCGCAATCCGTTTGATCGACCAGGATGTCTCGCTGAGCAAGCGCTGTGCCGCTTCGATGCGTAGCTGCTCGACCGCGCGGGCCGGCGTGCGGCCCGTTTGCGCCTTGTAGTGGCGCATGAAGCTGCGCTCGCTCATATGAAGCCGTCGCGCGAGCGCGGGGACCGACAGGTCGGATGCGAGATGCGACGTCATCCATGCATGCAATTCGCCGAAACGGTCGTCGGCATGTTGCAGCGACAGCATCGCGCTGAACTGCGACTGACCCCCCGGCCGCTTCAGAAACACGACGAGCTCGCGCGCGACATCGAGCGCCAATGCGCGTCCGTGATCTTCTTCGAGCATGGCCAGCGCGAGGTCGATGCCGGCGGTGACGCCCGCCGATGTCCAGATATCCCCGTCGCGAATAAAGATTGGATCGGCTTCGACGCGCAGTTGGGGATACGCCTGCGCGAGTTCGTCGCAACGCCCCCAATGCGTGGCGACGCGGCGGCCGTCGAGCAGTCCCGCCTCGGCAAGCAGGAACGCGCCCGAGCAGACCGAGGCGACGCGTCTGCAATCCGGCGCATGGCGCTGCGTCCAGCGGATCAGACGCTGATCGGCCGATGCCTGACGAATTCCCCAGCCGCCCGGAACGATCAGCGTATCGACTGGCGCTTTCACCGAGCGTAGCGAACCAGCGAGCACCGCGAGTCCCGACGACGACGTGACGGGCCCGGCTTCGGCTGCCACGACGCGGGGTGAGTAGAGTTCGTCGAGCCCACGCTGCGCGACGAGTTCATTGGCGGACGCAAATACCTGCAGCGGACCGGTGACGTCGAGCAGTTGCATGTTGGGGAAGGCGAGCAGCACGATGGAGGGGGGAGCGCTGAACATATCGTGTGTAAGAGGGGCTGTTAGAGAGCGCGCGCGCGTGGCAGAAAACCGGGGGTTAATGGCAGTCTTGCCAAAGACTACGCGCATAGAATCAATCCGTCCACCTGGAAGACGCGGCGGATCGCGCGTTTCGACTTCTCCCTAGATAAGGTATCCCTATGAGCCTGCAAATCGGTTTTCTGGTGTTTCCGAAAGTACAGCAACTCGATCTGACTGGCCCGCACGACGTGCTTGCATCGTTGCCGGGCGCCACGATGCATCTGATCTGGAAGACACGGGAGCCCGTGGTGTCGAGTAACGGGCTCGTGCTGACGCCGGGCACGACCTACGAAACCTGCCCGCCGCTCGACGTGATCTGTGTGCCGGGCGGAAGCGGCGTGACCGACCTGTTGCAAGACGAGCAAACGATCGACTTCGTTTGCCGACAGGCCGCGAGCGCGCGCTACGTGACGTCGGTCTGCACCGGCGCGTTGCTGCTTGGCGCGGCCGGCTTGCTGCGCGGGCGGCGCGCGACGACTCACTGGGCGTTTCACTCGCTGCTTGAACCGCTCGGCGCGATACCCACGCATGCGCGTGTGGTCCGCGATGGCAATCTGATTACCGGCGGCGGCGTGACGGCAGGCATCGATTTCGGGTTGACCGTAGCGGCCGAATTGGCGGGCGTAGAAGAGGCGCAGGCGATCCAGCTCGAACTCGAATACGCGCCAGCCCCGCCGTTCGACGCGGGCGATCCGGCGTTGGCGCCGCAAGCGGTGGTGGAGCTGGTCCGGCGACGGTCGGCCGCAGGCCTGGCCACGCGGCGTCGGGTAGTGATGGAGATCGCGGAGAGAAGCTAAGTCTTGCATGCGGGTACGGGCATTCCATTAAACTGTGTGGCTCTACCCGTTTCCGCCAGCCGGATTGATGCGATGAAGTACGGCGAATTTTCCCCGGGGCACTCCCCATGCGCGTAGGCAAGCCCGTCAAGGCACTGCCGCAGCCGTCATGCGACTACTGCGGCAACCGTGCGTTGCTCGCGCGTTACGGCGACGAGTCCTACCCCTATCGCAGCGATCAAGGGCCGCTGTGGATCTGCACCGCATGTCAGGCGTGGATCGGCGTTTATTCGCGCAGCAAGCACAACCTGCCGCTGGGCCGCCTCGCCGACGCGACCTTGCGCGAGTCGAAGAGCAAGCTGCACGATGCGCTCGAACCGCTCGTTGCCGGGAAGGTGCGCCGCGATGGCGTCAACGCGTTCGAAGCCCGCGCGAAAGCGATCCGGTGGGTCGCGACCGAGCTTGGCTTCGATCCGGTTCCGGCGAGCATTCACGCGTTCACTCCCGAGCAGTGCGAACAGGCGCTGCGTTATGTCGAGGCCTTTGTCGAGGCTCGGCGTGCGAGATAGCGTGATATCCCCAAGCGATTAGCAGCCTTTCATTCCACCAATACCAACCCGCCATACCGCCTTCCCCGCGCCTCTTCACCCCCACCAAATTGGCAGTTCTCGTGCGATGCGGCTCGGCGGTCGGATCGCACCTGCGTCGGGGTGCAAATCTCCGGTTGCGTCCGTCGCTATCGTGAACTACAAATCTAAGGTTACGCGCTGGCTCGATTTTTGGCGGGCCGGGCTTCCGTTCAGAACCGTTCGAACGACAGGGAGAGTGCCGTCATGGGAATGCGCCCCGATCCTACCTTTCATGCATCGCCGAAGCTCGCGATGGATGCGCCGGCGGAAGAATACGCGTACACGGTACTGCTAAGTCCGGACTCCTCGCAGCCCGACGCGCTGGCCGTGATCGACGTGAAGCCCGGTTCGCCGACTTATAGCCAGGTGGTCCACACGGTGCCGGTGCCGAACAAGGGCGACGAATTCCATCACTTCGGCTGGAATGCGTGTTCGTCCGCGTTGTCGCCGTTGACGGGCCACGCGTTTCTGGAACGTCGCTATCTGATCATTCCGGGCATGCGCTCGTCGCGCATCTATATCGTCGATACGAAGCCGCATCCGACCCAGGCGAAGATTCACAAGATCATCGAGCCGGAGGAAATTTTCCGCAAGACCGGCTATTCGCGTCCGCACACCGTGCATTGCGGACCGGAGGGCATCTACGTGAGCACGCTCGGCGGCGGTGGCAAGGACGGCACCGACGGGCCGCCCGGAATCTTCATCATGGACTGCCAAACATTCGAGGTGCTGGGCCGCTGGGAAATCGAGCGCGGCGCGCAGGAAAAGCATTACGATTTCTGGTGGAATCTGCCGCGCGACTACATGGTGTCGACCGAATGGGCGCTGCCGCCGCAATTCGAAAACGGCATCGTGCCCGAAGACCTGCTCGCGAACAAATACGGCCACCGCGTGCACTTCTGGGATCTCCGCGCGAGGCGCAACGTGCAGACGCTCGATCTCGGCGCGAATCATCAGATGGCGCTCGAAGTGCGGCCCGCGCACGATCCGAGCCGCGAGTACGGCTTTATCGGCGTCGTGGTCGATACGACGAATCTGGAAGGGTCGATCTGGACCTGGTGGCGCGAAGGCGGCCACTTCCACATCGAAAAGACCGCGACCATTCCACCGGAGCCCGCGCATGCCGACGAATTGCCGCCGCTGCTGCAAGGTTTCGGCGCGGTGCCGCCGCTCGTCACCGACATCGATCTTTCGATCGACGATAAATTCCTCTATGTCTCCTGCTGGGGCATCGGCGAGATGCGCCAGTACGACGTCAGCGAACCGCGCAAGCCGAAATTGACGGGCTCGGTGCGCATCGGTGGAATCGAACATTGCACGCCGCATCCGAACGGCAAGACTTTCGCCGGCGGTCCGCAGATGGTCGAGATCAGTCGCGACGGCAAGCGCATCTACTGGACCAACTCGCTCTATTCGACGTGGGACGACCAGTTCTACCCGGATGGTGTGCCCGGCGTGCAAGTGATGGCGCATGCCGAGCCCAATGGCGGTCTCGAGCTCGCCGAAGATTACTTCGTCGAGTTTCCCGCCGGCTATCGCGCGCACCAGATTCGCCTCGAAGGCGGCGACTGCTCGACCGATTCATTCTGCTATCCGTCGGTGGGCGTTTGAGCGGCGCGATGTCGCCGCAAGCGGCACTGTGGCTGGCCGTCCTCGCGAGCGGTGTGTATCACGGACTGAATCCGGCGATGGGGTGGCCGCTCGCGGTGTCGAACGCGCTGATGCAGCGGCGCTCGCAAGCGCTGGTCATAGCGCTTCTTTATCTCGCAGCGGGGCACGCGCTCGCCATATTGCTGATGATGCTGCCGTTCGCGATGCTGGCCAGCGTGCTCGCGTGGCAGCGTCAGATGCAGATCGGCGCGAGCGTGCTGGTGATCGGCTTCGGTCTGGTGTTGCTGATGCGCCGGCGCCATCCGCGCGTACTGGCGAGAATTCCGCCGTCGCGGCTCGCGCTCTGGTCGTTCGCGGTGGCGATCGCGCACGGCGCCGGCTTGATGCTGGTGCCGATCTACCTCGGTCTGTGCCGCGCCGACGCTGTGGACAGCGCGCACAAAGCCGCCCAAACGCTGATCGAAACGAGTCTGCGCATGGCGCTGTCGGTCTCCGCCGTGCATGCGGCGGCAATGACGATGGCCGGCGGCGTGCTCGCATGGCTCGTTTATCGCTACCTCGGGCTCAGGTTCGTGTCGCGCAGCTGGTTCAATCTCGATGCGGTGTGGGCGTCGAGTCTGATTCTGGTGGGAGGCGTGTCGCTGGCGTTGAATGCGGCAGCAGTGGGTGTTTCCAGTTGATTTCGACGAGGCCGATGAGGCCTATGAAGCCCCCGGGCACAGCATATGCTGCGTAGCTTCGGGCAGGGACGCCATTCCGTGCGGGTCCTGATTTTTCCTCTCGTCATCTACACCCGGAGAAGATCATGCCGCTGAAGAAAGGGACATCTAAAGAGACCGTATCGCACAACATCAAGACCGAGTCGAAGCATGGCAAGCCGAACAAGCAGGCTGTCGCGATCGCGTTGAATCAGGCGCGCAAGTCGGGCGCGAAGATTCCGAAGAAGAGTGAAAAATAAGCTGCTTCAGCACACGCGGTTGTCCCCATGACCGACAGGCCGCAGAAAAAGCGCGCGCATGGCGACTCGCAATCGGAGCCAGCGGATGTTGAACCCGATCAGCATCCGGCGAAGCTCGGCGATTGCCGCCGTTGCGCGCTCTGGCGCAACGCGACTCAGGCCGTGGCAGGCGAAGGGGAGCGGCACGCGTCGATCGTGCTGGTCGGCGAGCAACCCGGCGACATGGAAGATCTGCAGGGCAAGCCCTTCGTCGGGCCGGCCGGTGCGTTGCTCGACAGAGCGCTCGAAGAAGCGGGCGTCAAGCGTAACGACGTCTACGTGACGAACGCCGTCAAGCATTTCAAGTGGATCGCGCGCGGCAAGCGTCGCTTGCACAAAACGCCCGCTCAGCGTGAAGTGGATGCTTGCGGCTACTGGCTGGAACAGGAACTCGACATGCCGCATGTGCGCGTGGTCGTGGCCCTGGGCGCGACCGCGTTGAAAGCGGTTGTTCACGACTCGCACGCGCGCTTGCAGGACGCGTTCGACAAAACGTTCGAGCGCGGCGAGCAACGCGTGGTCGCGACGTACCATCCGTCGTTTGCGCTGCGCGCGCCGGACCCTGAAACGCGGCGCGAGGTGTACGAGCGAATCGTCGCTGCGTTGCGCACCGCACAGAAGCTGGCCCACGGCGGCAAGCGCTCAGGATGACGCCGGCGCGTGCGTCGCTCGTCATACGAGGCCTTTCATCAATCGTTGTGCGTCGAACGGCGCCCGAGCTTTTACATCGTTGTCGAAGTAGCAGTAGACGTCTCGCGCGGCTCTGCGAGGCGGCCTGAGTTGCGGCGCGATCAATCGCGCGTCGGCCGGTTGCGAGCCGCCGCGCCATGCATCGATTCGCTCGGCCCATCGTTGCAGAGCGTCGTCCCCATACGAACCCGAGTATTTGGCTTCGCTGCCGTGCAGGCGAATATAGACGAAGTCCGCCGTCAGATCTTCGGCGACGGGCCACGGTTCGGTGGAATCTGAAACGACGAGCGCGACGCCGTAATGCCGAAGCAAGGTCACGAACGCCGGATCGACAAAGCTCGCGTGGCGCACTTCGACCGCGTGACGCAACTTCCGCTTGCGATCGATGTCGACGTAAGGCGTCTTGACACGCGCGTCATGTTGCTTCGCCAGCGCCGATGCGCTCGCGATGTCGGACGGCAACACGCGCAGAAAGCGCTCCATTGCGTCGGGCTCGAATCGGAACGACGGCGGAAATTGCCATAGGATCGGACCAAGCTTTTCGTTCAACGCGAGTAGCCCCTGCGCGAAGAAGTTCGCGATGCCGACACGTGCGCTTTCATCGCGAAACCGCAGCATATGAGTCAGATAGCGCGCGCCTTTGATGCCAAACACGAAGCCGTCAGGCGTTTGCGCGTACCAACGCTGCCAGCTATCGAGCGATTGAAGGCTGTAATGCGTGCCGTTGATTTCGATCGTGCCGAACAGCGCCGACGCGTACTGTAATTCCGCGGCATGCTTGAGATCCTCTGGGTAAAAGCTGCCGCGCCAACCTTGGTAGCGCCAGCCGGAAATGCCGATACGCACATCGCCGGTCTTCTTCATTCGCGCGTCGGGTCCGGCGGAATGGGATTCTTGTCCTGCGCCGACTGCAGCTCGTTCTCCGACGCGGCGTGCTTCTGCTTTTCCTGCTCGTCCTTTCGGCTTTGCTGCGTGTCCGTCGGCGTGGCGACGGGTTTGCGCGGGCTCAGAGAGGCGTTCTTGATGCCAGAGCCAGGCGGATGTTTTGAAGTGCTTTCCATGATGCTCTCCTGCGGAGTCCGGTTCCGGCTCGACGGATCGCAGCGTCATTGAATACGCGCGATTTCCTTCGCGACCGCGGCCGGACTGTCGAAATTGTGATCGGGCAGACGGTCGACCAGATCGACGATGTCGGTATTCGCGTGATTTTTGCGCGCCTGCGCGACCAGCTTTTCGCGCGTGGTCGGGTAATTCACACCACTGAGTGCTTTTTCTACGTCAGCGGGATTCGGCTGACCGGGGTGGCGGTGATCCTGGGAATGGGCGGGGTGCTGTGACATGGTTCCTCCTTGAATGAGTACATCACGACTGTGCGCCTACCGGTACGTGTCGCATATGTCGTGCCTCGGCGCGCGGGCTCGTGATGCGTCTTCCAGCGGCGCACGTCGCGCGAATGAAAAAGAACCCTGCGATGAGGAACGCGACTTGCGCGCAGCCGGCAAAGTAGCGCCGCTGACACAGGACCTTTCGAGGAGCAGGCCATCATGAGCACGATGCTCGCATATCGCATTCACCGCTTCGGCGGTCCCGAGGTGTTGAAGGCTGAAAATATCGAGATCCCCGAGCCTGGCGCGGGCCAGGTGCTGGTGCGCGTGCGCGCGGCCAGCGTCAATCCGGTGGACCTGAAGACGCGCTCGGGCCAGTACCCGTTGATTCGCGAAGAGAAGCTGCCCTATACGCTGGGGCGCGATTTTTCCGGAGTGGTCGAACGGGTCGGCGAGGGCGTCGGGCAATGGCGCGCGGGCGAGCAGGTGTATGGCTTCGTTGGCCAGGGACAGGGTGCGTACGCGGAATTCGTCGTCGTGCCCGCGAACGCGCTAGCGCATGCGCCGGAAAAACTGGACGTGGGGTCCGCGGGCGCCGTGCCGCTCGCCGCGTTGACCGCATGGCAGGGCCTGTTCGATCACGGCTGCCTCGAAGCCGGCGGCCGCGTGTTGATCCATGCGGGCGCGGGTGGCGTTGGACATTTCGCCGTGCAGTTCGCCAAGCAGAAGGGCGCGCAAGTGTACGCTACGGCGTCCGGCGACGGCATCGAGTTCGTGCGCTCGCTCGGTGCGGATCGCGTGATCGACTATCACGCGCAGCGCTTCGAAGACGTCGCGCGGGACATCGACCTCGTGTTCGATCTGATCGGCGGCGATACGCAGCGCCGCTCGTGGTCGGCCGTCGCGACCGGTGGCGCGCTGGTCTCGACGCTCAATGAGCCTTCGCAGACCGAGGCGTCGAACCATGGCGCACGGGCCACGCGTTATACCGCGCGACCCGACGGCCGGCAATTGACGGAGATCGCGTCGTTGCTCGACAAGGGCAGCGTGCGTGTCGTGGTCGCCGAACGGTTTGCGTTCGATGCGACGGCCAAGGCGCTGGAACGGCTCGCGAAAGGCCACGTGCGCGGCAAGATCGTGGTGGAGGTGGCGTCGTAGTACGGAAAGCGCGCTGTCTGCTAGTCCGGATTCGTGTCGTCGCTCGCGCTGCGCAGCGGCGCGCGGCTCTGATCGTTATTCAGATGCACGAACTTTCTCAACAGTCTCAATAGCTCTCGCGCGTCCTCGTCTCCCATCCCGTCGAGCAGGCCGTGATTGAGCGCGTTGACGCCGGGGATCAATTCATCGAGCAACTGCTCTCCAGCCGGCGTCAGCAATAGACGACGCTGGCGGCGCGGCAGAACTTCGCGCACGATCCAGCCTTTCGCTTCGAGCCGTACCGCGATATCGGCGGTGGTCGACGTGTCGAGGCCGACTCGCTGCGCGAGCGTGACCTGATCGAGTCCGGGCAATTCCTGCAGCATCCTGAGCACCGCATACTGAACGGGCGTCACCTCGCGTCCGATCAGATCATGAAACATGGACACGGAAATCTGATGCGCGCGTCGGATCAAATGGCCGGGCTGATCGTATAGATCGATGCTGATCGCGGAAGTGCTGGTATCGGTTGAAGTGACCATATCGTTCTGAAGACCTCGCGCCTTTTCGTTGCGAATGGAAATGGCGAACCGGCGTTCGTGTTACCTGATTGAAAGTTCGTCTAGGGGAAAACCTTCATTTAATCATTAAAGATTCATTGAGTATACTGAATCTCAATGAGTAGACTGAATGTAGTGCACGAATAATCCAGGGAGTGAGACTGACATGTTTCCCAAGAATGCGTGGTACGTCGCATGTATGCCCGATGAAGTCGCGGATAAGCCGCTCGGCCGGCAGATCTGCGGCGAGCCGATGGTTTTCTATCGCAACGCGGAAGGCGCCGTGGTGGCGCTCGAAGACTTCTGTCCGCATCGCGGCGCGCCGCTATCGCTCGGTTTCGTGCGCGATGGCACGCTCGTGTGCGGCTATCACGGCCTCGAAATGGGCTGTCAGGGCAAGGCGACCGGCATGCCGGGGCAACGCGTCAACGGCTTTCCATCGATTCGCAGCTATCCAGTGATCGAGCGCTATGGCTTCGTCTGGGTGTGGCCCGGCGATGCGGCGCAGGCCGATGCCGCCAGGCTGCATCATCTGGAGTGGGCCGAGAGTGCCGAATGGGCGTACGGCGGCGGTCTTTATCACATCCGCTGTGATTACCGGCTGATGATCGACAACCTGATGGATCTGACGCACGAGACCTATGTGCACGCGAACAGCATCGGGCAAAGGGAGATCGACGAAGCCGCGCCGAAAACCGTAGCCGAAGGCGATACCGTGCGCACGAGCCGTTTCATGGAAAATGTCGCGGCCCCGCCGTTCTGGAAGATGGCGTTGCGCGGCAATGGTCTCGCCGACGACGTGCCCGTCGACCGTTGGCAGATCTGCCACTTCACGCCGCCGAGTCACGTGCTGATCGAGGTGGGCGTCGCGCATACCGGGCATGGCGGCTATCACGCGCCGGCCGACAAGAAAGCGTCGTCGATCGTGGTGGATTTCATCACGCCGGAAACGGAGACGTCGATCTGGTATTTCTGGGGCATGGCGCGCAATTTCCGTCCCGACGATCCGGCGCTGACCGCGAGCATCCGCGAAGGGCAGGGCAAGATCTTCAGTGAAGATCTGGAGATGCTCGAACGTCAGCAGCAGAACCTGTTGCGCTGGCCCGAGCGCAATCTGCTGAAGCTCAATATCGATGCGGGCGGCGTGATGTCGCGTCGCGTGATCGATCGGCTCGTCGCGCAGGAACGCGCGGAGACGGGCGCGCCGCAGGCTGAAGTGACGCGCGTCATTCCCGTGCGGACGGCGACATGAATCATCCCGTGCTGAATGTGGTGGTCGCGCGCCGGCGCGACGAAGCGCCCGGTATCGCGAGCTTCGAACTCGCGAGCGAAAACGCTCAGGCGTTGCCCGCGTTCGACGCCGGCTCGCACGTCGATGTGCATTTGCCAAACGGGCTCGTGCGTCAGTACTCGTTGTGCAACGACCCGCGCGAAACGCATCGCTATCTGATCGCAGTGCTGCGCGACGAAGGGGGACGCGGCGGATCGAAAGCGGTGCACGATCTGGTCCGCGAAGGCGATCGCCTGCAGATCGGCGCGCCGCGCAATCATTTCGCGCTCGCTGACGATGCGGCTCATCATCTGCTGCTCGCGGGCGGGATCGGCGTCACGCCGATTCTTTGCATGGCCGAGCGGCTTGCCGCCACGGGCGCTTCGTTCGACATGCACTACTGCACGCGCTCGAAGGAACGCACGGCGTTCGTCGAGCGTCTTGCACAAGCCGGCTTCGCGAAGTCGGTCCAGCTTCATCACGATGACCATCCGGGCGGCTCGACGTTCGATATCGAGCAGACGCTCAGCGATGCGCCGGCCGGCACCCACCTGTATATCTGCGGTCCGCGCGGCTTCATGGACTTCGTGCTCGGGACCGCACGTGCGAAGGGCTGGCCGGAAAACAGGCTGCACTACGAGTTCTTCGGCGCGGCCGCGAATCAGGCGGCGACGGGCGGCAGCTTCCAGGTGCGCATCGCGAGCAGCGGCGCGACGATCGACGTGCGGCCCGAATGCACGGTCGTGCAGGCGCTGGCCGCGCATGGCGTCGAAGTGATCACGTCGTGCGAGCAGGGCGTGTGCGGTACCTGTTTGACGCGGGTGCTGTCCGGCGAGCCGGATCATCTGGATTCGTATCTGACCGACGAGGAACGCGCGGCAAACGACCAGTTCCTGCCGTGCTGCTCGCGCGCGAAATCGCCGCTGCTGGTGCTCGATCTGTGATTTTCTGCGGTACGACGGGCCTGTTGCCCGTCGTACCGCTTATTTATTGCGCTTTTCCCTCAGAATCCGACGAACTTACCGTGCGCACACTCAACGCCGGATCGTGCGCAATCGCTTCTTCGGAGAACGGAATAATCGTCCAGCGTTGGGCCGCGTAATCGCGCGTCCCGTCGGCATAGTGCGGCGACGCCGGGTCATCCGATTCTGACGGTGCGAGCAGCGTGCGCGCGATCACCCGGGCGCCGGCGAACGACACTATCTGCAGATAGGTGTCGCCCATTGGTTTGACGTTCATCGAATAGCCGCTCGCATCGAAGGGATGCGCGGCACACGCCGAGGTGAAATAGCCGCCCGCGTCGCAACCCCCGAATAGCGCAATGCGCTCGTCGTTGCGTTGCACGTAGAGCGCCGCGCTGCGCGGTGCATCGATCGCGATGCCGGCGCGTTGCAGTGCCGCGAGCGCGTCATGCAGCGCGGCGGCGAGCTGCGCCGGATCGGCGGCGATGCCCGCGGGTGTGGTCAACGGCTTCGCGGGATCGAACGGTACCGCGTATAGCTGCGCGGGCGGTATCGTCAGCAGACGTCGCCACAGTTCGTCCCACAAGGTTGCCCCCACTGCGTCGGCCGCGGCCGTATCGTCCCATGCGGCGAGTACCTTGCACGCCGCGCGCTGCTGGTCGGCGTTCGGGTCGGCCGGCAGGGCCGCGAGCGTGTCGCTGCCGCACAGACGTTCGAGCACGGGTTGCTTGAACAGCAACGCCGACATCGAGCGGCTGTCGAGCGCAGCGTGACCGAGCGCATCGGCGGAAACGCCATGCGGATCGCTCTGCAATTGCGCCGCGATCATATGGCCCAGTCGCGTGCGCAGCGTCTGCGGCGTCGCGGTCGCACCGATGATCTTCGCATAGCCGGTCATCGGTTCGGCCGGGTTGCTGAGCCAGTAACTGTCGTTGAAATTGCCGACATAGTCGCGCCGAAGCAGCGACGGCATCTGCGCGACCGGCAACGCATGATGCTGTACCGCGCCGGGCTCGTCGCGCCAGTCGCAGTCGCTGCGCGAACCGTCGAGGACCGGCACGCCGGGCATGATCCGCGCCAGTGCCCGGCCGACCGGCGGCGTGCAACGCTGCGTGAGTTCGTCGGGCACGTCCGGGGTCGCGCCGATATCCGCGTACCAGACGCGCGGATCGTCACGGCCGATCGCGAGCGTGTTGACCCATGGCATCGCCGCGTTCTTCTTCTGGATGGCGATGAAATCGTCGAGCGAGGCCGCCTGATTCCATGCGCGGAAGTTTTCGAACACGCGGAAGTTGTCGGTATTGATATCGCGCAGCGCGAACGCTTGCTGCGCATTCCACGCGAGCGCGGGCGACATCGTGCCGAGATTGACCAGCGGTCCGAAGCGCGAACGATACAGCGTGCGCGACACGGTATGCAGCGAACCGTCGGCGGCGCGTACCTCGACGTTCACGCGCGTCGGCGTCATCGCTTCGCTGTCGCCGTCGACCTGATACCGGGTTGGCGCGCCAGGTTCGAGCGTCAGCTTGAAGAGGCCGAAGCGCTTCGCGGTGGAGACGGTATGGGTCCAGGCGACGTTGTCGTTGAAGCCGATCATGATCAGCGGTACGCCGAGAAACGACACGCCGCTGACGTTCAACTTGCCAGGAAGAGTGAGTTGAGCCTGGTAGAAGCGATCGGGGCCGGTCCAGAACCAATGCGGATTGCCGAGCAGCAGCGCGCTGCCGGTGCGCGTCGCGTCCGCGCCGAACGCGAGAGCGTTGCTGCCGATGCCCGCATGGCCGCCGAATTCGGCGAGCGATGGGTCAACGGGGGCGTCGTCGTGCAACGCGCTTTGCGGCGGCACCGGCATCGCCTGGGGCGGTTGCGCGGTCGCGATCGCGTTGATGAAGCGCGCCTCGCCACCGGCCAGATTCGCCGTGATCTGACGCCGGTACAAGTCCGCGTTGCTGATCTTGCCGAGCCACGGCGCCGCGCGGCAGGCCGCATGCGCCCCCGGGAAATCGCCGTGCGCGAGATCGGCGACGTAGCGGTTATAGCCGGCGACGAAGCCGTCGATCAACGCGCGCATGTCGTCGGTCTGGCTTTTGCGGTAACGCGCGACGGTCGCATCGTCGACGATGAAACGGAAGAAGAAATCCGAATTGAGATTGTCGGGCTGGCCGAACGTCGCGCCGAGCGTGGGCCGCGCGTCGGCGCCGAAGAAGCGCGAGCGTTCGCCGCGATAGGTGACGAAGCTTTCGGCCATCGTGCACAGATTGTCTTGCGCCTGCGCGTAGCCGTATCCGTAGCCGAGGCTGCCCCAGTTGTCGGCGTTGATGTGCGGAATCCCGAGCGCGGTGCGGCGGATGTCGGCGCGATACGGGCCGGTGTGCGCGACATTGTCCGCATCGGGACTCGCGCAGCTCTGCAGAGCTGCGACGAGGGGCAGGGCGATCAGCAGGGCGGCGAGGCGGCGGAGCAGAGAGACGTTCGAACGCATGGCCTTTTGTGGTTGGGCGGACGTTGAGCGGTGACGGGCGTGTCGCAATCGGGAGCTTAGCGGGGAATTGGCGGCGGGTCACGCTGGGGCTGCGAGCGGTTTCTCCGCCACGCCCGCACCCTCGGCGGACGCGGCCTGATTTTTGCTGATCTGCTCGGGCGTCGCCTCGTTCGCAGGCGACGGCGCGTGTCGAACGATCATCACTCTCAGCGGAGTCGCCAGTGGCAGCAGCGGAAGCATCCGGAACGTCAGGCCGGCGCGTCAGGGACGGCAGCTTCACGTTGTTACCGGCGCTGGCTATCGGTTTCGCCAACTCCGCACACGCGAACACGACGGCGCCGCTGAACTACTTCCTGCACGCGGCTGGCCCGGCGGCCCGTCCGACGCTGTACCTCGGCTGGGTTTTCACCGCGATCGTGACGCTGGTCACGCTGATCGTCGCTGGCCTGTTGATCGGCGCGATGGTCCGCAAGCGTCCCCCGGCGCAACCGGATGCGCTGAGCGCCGAGCCCGGCGGCATACGCTGGGTGTTCATCGGCACCGCCGTGTCGTCGGTCGTGCTGTTGGCGATGCTGGTCTATGCATTGATCACGCTCGAATCGGTGGCGTCGCCCGCGTCGTATCCGCAATTGACGATCACCGTGACCGCTTACGACTGGTGGTGGAAAGCCGATTACCGCGACGATCCGAACCCCGCCCGCGACTTCAGCACGGCGAACGAGATTCATATTCCGGTCGGTGAGCCGGTGAAGATCGAACTCAAAAGCGCGGACGTCGTGCACGCATTCTGGGTACCGCAACTCGCGGGCAAGACGCAGACGATTCCAGGCCAAACCAACGAGCAGTGGCTGCAGGCGGACCGTCCCGGTATTTATCGTGGGCAATGCTCGCAATTCTGCGGCGCGCAGCACGCGCATATGGCGTTCGAAGTGATCGCGCAGGACGCCGCGGCGTTCAACGCGTGGCGCGACGCGCAGGGACGCGCGGCCACCGTGCCCACGGGCGACGCGGCTGTCGCGGCCGGCCAGCATCTGTTCGAGGAGCGCTGCGCGGGTTGCCACACGATTCGCGGCACCAAGGCGACTGGCCTGCAGGCGCCCGATCTGACGCATCTCGGTTCGCGTCGCACGATCGCGGCAGGCGCGCTCAGCAACACGCCCGACCATCTGCTCGACTGGATCGAGCACGCCCAGCGGATCAAACCCGATGCATTGATGCCCAGTATCGCGCTGACCACCAGCGAGGCCGCCGCGTTGTCGGCGTATCTCGCGACGCTGCATTGAAGCGCATCGCACTCGAGGAGTCCGTTCAATGTCCGATCATCCCGCTTCCGCTTCGCTACCCGCACTGACCCGCACGCCGCGGCGCGGCCGTGTCGAGCCCGGCAGCGAGCAGGAAAAGCGGCTGCGCGAAATCTGGGAGTCGCGGCCCGGCTGGCGCGGCTGGTTCTCGACGGTCGATCACAAGACCATCGGCTTGCGCTACCTGGTGACCGCGTTCATCTTTCTGCTGATGGGCGGCGTCGAAGCGCTGATCATGCGCGTTCAACTGGCGCGCCCCAACGCAACGGTGCTGACGCCCGAACAGTACAACCAGCTGTTCACGATGCACGGACTGACGATGATCTTTCTGTACGCGCTGCCCGTTCTGTCCGGCTTCTCGAACTATCTGTGGCCGCTCGTGCTCGGCGCGCGCGACATGGCCTTTCCGCGCCTGAACGCGCTGTCGTATTGGGTGTTCCTGTTCGCCGGCATCTTCCTGTATGCGAGTTTTCCGACGGGCCAGGCGCCCGACGCCGGCTGGTTCAACTACGTGCCGCTGTCCGGCCTCGAGTACAGCAACGGCCCGAATATCGACGTGTACGCGCTAGGCATGGTGCTGCTAGGCATTTCGACGACGGTCGGCGCGATGAACTTCGTCGTCACGCTGCTGAGGATGCGCGCGCCGGGCATGTCGCTCGATCGCGTGCCGGTGCTCGTGTGGGGCACGCTGACCGCGTCGGGCGGCAATCTGTTGGCGGTGCCGTCGGTGAGCCTCGCGTTTCTGATGCTGTGGATGGACCGCCGCATCGGCACGCATTTCTTCGACGTGCTCAATAGCGGGCGGCCGCTGCTCTGGCAGCACCTGTTCTGGATTTTCGCGCACCCGTGGGTCTACGTGGTCGTGTTGCCGGCCATGGGCATCGTGTCGGATGCGTTGCCGGTCTTTTGCCGCCGGCCGCTGGTCGGTTACGGGCCGGTCGCGTTGGCGACGGTCGCGACGATGGTGATCGGCTTTGCCGTGTGGATTCACCATATGTTCGCGACCGGTATCCCCGCGCTCGCGCTGTCGTTCTTCGGCTCCGCCAGCATGGTCATCGCGGTGCCGAGCGCGGTCGCGACGTTCGCCTGGGTCGCGACGATCTGGACCGGTCGCCCCGTGTATCGCGTGCCGTTCCTGTTTTTCGCGGGCTTCGTGCTGCTGTTCGTGATCGGCGGCGTCTCGGGCGTGATGACGGCCGCGGTGCCGTTCGACTGGCAACTCACCGACACGTACTTCGTCGTCGCGCATCTGCACTACGTGCTGCTTGGCATCAACGTATTTCCGGTGATCGGCGGGATCTACTTCTGGTTTCCAAAATTCACCGGCAGGATGACGAACGAGCGTCTCGGCAAGCTCGCGTTCTGGGTGCTGTTCATCGGCTTCAATGTCGCGTTCTTTCCGATGCATATCGCGGGACTGCTCGGCATGCCGCGCCGCATGTACACGTATCCCGCCGACATGGGCTGGAACACGGTGAACCTCGTCACGTCGCTCGGTTCGTTCCTGTTCGCGGCCGGCGTGCTGCTGTTTCTGATCGATATCGCGGTGAGCCTGAAGCGCGGCAAGCTCGCCGGCAACAATCCTTGGGACGCGCCGACGCTCGAATGGTCGATCAGCTCGCCGCCGCCGCCGTACAACTTCGCGGTGGTGCCGACGCTCGCGAGCCGGCATCCGTTGTGGGAAGGCCGGATCGAGGAGCCGGGCGACGCGGTTCAAACACGCTCGCAACTCGACGAAGGCTATCTGCTCGCGCAAGGTCGCGAAGCGTTGGGCACGACCGCGCTCGAGGCGAGTCCCGACGTGATCCTGAAGATGCCCGAAGATTCGTACGCGCCGTTCTGGCTCGCGGTCTTTGCCGCGCTACTGTTCGCGGGGCTCGCGTTGACCGCCTGGGTGTTCGTGGGGGCGATGCTGGCCGGCTGCGCGGTCTCGATCATCACGTGGCTGTGGCCCGAGCGCGCGCTGATCCAGCGCGAGCCGGTCGCGGTCGAGGATGCGGGGGGGGGGTGAGATGAGCGATGCACTGGATCTCAATCGTTCGTCGAGCGAACCGGACGAGACCGCGCGTGCGTTGCCGGTTGGCAGCGCAGGCGAGCGATCGAGCGGCTGGTGGGGCTGCTTCACGCTGATCACGACCGAAGGCGCGCTGTTCGGCTATCTGATCTTCTCGTATCTGTATCTGGCCTCGCAAAGCCAGCAGCATTGGCCGCCGGAAGGATTGCCGAAGCTCGGGCTCGGCAGCGCGAATACGGTCATTCTGCTATCGAGCAGCGTGTTCGTCTGGTTCTGCGAGCGCTGCGTGCGTCGGCGCCGGCTGCGGCTCGGTGTCGCGTCGATGGCGGTGGGCATCGTGCTGGGCTGCATCTTCATGGGCATCCAGTTGCGCGAATGGCACAACCACCCGTATGGGTTGACCTCGCATCTATATGGCTCTCTGTACTTCACGATTACCGGTTTTCACATGGCGCACGTGCTGGTCGGGATCGTCGTGCTGACGCTGCTGGCGATCTGGACCGCGCTCGGCTATTTCGACGACAAGCGCTGCGCGGCGCTGTCGATTGGTGGGCTGTATTGGCACTTCGTCGATGTCGTCTGGCTGTTCATTTTCAGCACGCTGTATCTGACGCCGTATCTGTTCCGGGAGTGGTCATGACGACTGCGCCCAGAGACTCGCACATTTCGATGCCCTACGTGCTGATCGGTCTGCTCGCGGCGCCGTTCGCGTGGCTGTTGCAGATGATGCTCGCGGAAGCGCTCGCGGCGCAGGCCTGCTATCCGTACAGCCATCCGCTCGGCGCGCCGCTCGTGTCGTGGATGCGTCCGGCGCTCGTCGCGCTCGGCGCCGTGTGTCTGATCGCGGGCGCGTTCGGCACGTGGGTCGCGTGGCGCAATCTGCGCCGCGTCGCGCCACTGAAGTTCGGTGCGCTGAACGGCGAGCGCCGCACGCGTGCCGAACTCGACTGGTTTCTGACGCACGTCGCGGTGATGTGCAGCACGCTGTTTCTGTTCGCATTGATCGCAACGGATGCCGCGGTCGCGATCGTGTCGCCGTGCAGGTGGTGGTGATGAAGCGCGACGTTCTCAACGCGGTCAGGTTCGCCATCGCGGCCGCATGCGCGCTGACGATAGCTGCGACCGCAAACGCCGCCAGCGCCTCCACCGACGCCGCGCAGATCGCGCGCGGCGCATATCTCGCCAAAGCCGCCGATTGCGCCGGTTGCCACACCGCCGCGCCGCGCGTGCCGCATCCGGGGGCGGCGCCTGAAGCAACGCCGCCGTTTGCCGGCGGCCTCGGCATGGGGTCGCCATTCGGCACGATCTATACGTCGAACATCACGCCGGATCCGCAATACGGCATCGGCCGTTATAGCTATGACGACTTCGCACGCGCGTTGCGCGAGGGGCATCGCGCCCGGAGGCAAGCGGCTTTATCCGGCGATGCCGTACCCGTCGTTCGCGAAGATCACCGACGACGACATGCACGCGCTCTACGCATACTTCATGCACGGTGTGCAACCGGTCGCGGTGCCTGCCCCGCAAACGCGCTTGCCGTTTCCATTCAATCAGCGCTGGGTATTGATGTTCTGGGACTGGGCGTTCGCGCCGAAAAGCCAGTTCAAAGCCGATGCGAAACGCGATGCGCAATGGAATCGCGGCGCGTATCTGGTGCAATCGCTCGGCCATTGCGGCGCCTGCCACACGCCGCGCGGACCGGCTTACGAAGAGCGCGGCTATGACGAGTCGGCATCGGCCTATCTGACGGGAGGCACCAACGATCACTGGTTCGCGCCGAACCTGAGCGCCGACCCGGGCTCGGGGCTCGGCCGCAGTTCCGCGACCGACATCGTCGACTTCCTTCGAAACGGCCACGGCGGCGGACTCGTCCCGTTCGGCAGCATGGTGCAGGTCGTCGAAGACAGCACGCAGTACCTGAACGACGACGATCTTGCGGCGATCGCCGCGTATCTGAAGAGCCTGCCGCCGCGCGCGCCAAGCGGCTATTTCAACGCCCGCTCCGCCGCCGCGCGGCAAACCGTACAGGCGCTGAAAACCGGGGATGTGGAAAGACCCGGCGCGGGCATTTACGCATCATATTGCGCGCGCTGTCATCAGATGGATGGGGCGGGGGTGCCGCAAAAGTATCCGCGCCTCGCGGGCAACCCCGCGGTGTTGTCGGCGTCGAGCGCGTCATTGGTGCGGTTGCTGGTCGAAGGCGGGGGCAGTCCGCATACCGAGTCGGGACCGGAGCCGCGCAAGATGCCGTCTTTCGCCGGCAAGCTGACGGACACCGAAATGGCCCGCGTGCTCACGTTTGTTCGGACCACATGGGGAAATACGGCCGGACCGGTCACGCGAAACGATGTGTCGAGCGTGCGCGCCGCATTGCGCAAGTAAATGCCAACGCGCCTCGTCATGCGGTGTTCTCGTTGCCGTCGCAGTGGCCATTGGCGGCGCTGAACAGCGTCTTCAGCTTCGCATTGACCGCGATCAACTCCCCTACTGGTGCCGCCGCGAGTTGCTGATCGAAGAGCGTGAGAACCTGACCGAGTAGGGCGTAGGCGTCAGGATCGACCACGAAGATGCCCGTTTCGAGTCCCGCCTGCCGGCAGCGCAAAATCACGCCCTCCGCGTCGCGAAACAGCTCGGGTACGGCCGAACCATAGCCGCGCTGATTCAGCAGCATCGCCATGTAAATGGCCTGCGCCATGCTGCCGACGTGATATTGATTGGCGACGCCGCTGCGTAATGCCTCGAGCGTCATGTGATAGTCGAGCGAAATTTCGCCTGCTTTGGCAGGTACGATCGGGCGCAGCATAGCCTTCGGGTGCGTGCGCGGCGACTTCCCGGGTGCAGCGCGAGTAGGGCTCGCTTTTCTGGTCATAAGCTCACTGAGGCGGCCGGCTCGCGCCGGCCGCTACACCATCACGGAACCTGACAACGTCCATTACGGAAAACGGCTGCGCCGCGCGCGTCGCGGCGCCGTTCCCGTTAGCCCATATGCAGACCGCCGTTCAGCGAGAAATCCGCCCCGGTCGCAAAGCCCGCTTGATCCGACGCGATCCACGCGACGATCGACGCAATCTCGTCGGGCGTGCCGAGACGCCGTACCGGAATCGTCGCGACGATTTTTTCGAGTACTTCCGGACGGATGGCCTTGACCATGTCGGTGCCGATGTAGCCCGGCGACACGGTGTTGACCGTCACGCCCTTGGTCGCCACTTCCTGCGCGAGTGACATCGTAAAGCCATGAATGCCGGCCTTTGCGGTCGAATAATTGGTCTGGCCGAACTGGCCCTTCTGGCCGTTGACCGACGAGATGTTGATGATGCGCCCAAAGCCTCGCTCGACCATGCCCTCGATGACCTGTTTGGTCACGTTGAACAGGCTCGTGAGATTGGTGTCGATCACCGCTTGCCAGTCTTCGAACGTCATCTTGCGGAACACGCCGTCGCGCGTGATGCCCGCGTTGTTGACGAGCACGTCGACTTCACCGACTTCTTTCCTGACCTTCTCGAACGCTTTCGCGGTGGATTCCCAATCCCCGACGTTTCCTTCCGATGCGACGAAGTTATAGCCGAGCGCTTTCTGATCTTCCAGCCATCGGGCTTTGCGCGCCGAGTTCGGGCCGCAGCCCGCGATGACGGTGTAGTTCTCTTTGTGCAAGCGCTGGCAAATGGCGGTTCCGATACCGCCCATGCCGCCGGTTACGTATGCAACACGGTTTGCCATAAGTCCTCCTTCTTGTTTGGGGTGAGTTGAGCAGGTCTGATTGGAGGATGGACCTATTATTGGCAGCGGCCAACGGGCGGGACGATGGGCATTTTCACCTACGGGTTAACTGCCAAATCACGGGGTGGAATCGTTGCTTGACGGGGCAATGAATTACGTCGATTGCGGGTTGCATGCTTTGCGGACTCCGGGGTCGCTCGATACTGCCGGCCGCCCTTCCGTCCTTGCCTGCGCGCCGTCTTCCTCTTACCCTTAGCGTTAGCCTTAAGTACCTGCCCCGGACACCGTGCGGCAGACTGCCTGCACGGTCGTCGATCCGGGGCGCGAAGCCGTCCCTCGCTGCTGCGTCCATTCGTGTGATCATCAAAGGCACATCAGGATGACTGACTATCTTGCTGACATCGATCCCGACAGGTTGAACATCCTTGGGATCTTCGGGCTGTTGATTGGCGGCCTCGCACTGTTTCTTCTCGGTCTGGAGTTCTTGACCGGCGGCCTGAAGGCGATCGCGGGATCGAAACTGCAGTCGCTGATCGGCGTGCTGACGGCAAGCCGTTTTCGCGGCGTGGTGGCGGGCGCCGTCGTGACCGCGCTGCTGAATTCGTCGACCATCACGACCGTGCTGATGGTCGGTTTCGTGTCCGCCGGCCTGATGACGTTGACCCAGGCGGTGCCGATGATCATGGGCGCGAACATCGGCTCGACCATCACCGCGCAGATCATCGCCTTCGACGTTTCGCGTCTGACGCCGTACATGCTGTCGATCGGCTTCGTGCTGCACGCGTTTGCCCCGCGCGAGCTGCTACGGCAGATCGGCCGGGTCGTAATGGGGCTAGGACTGCTGTTCATGGGCATCCAGCTGATGGGCGAGTCCACGCATCCGCTGCGCACCTATCAGCCGTTCATCGACGCGATGCAGGACATGCGCAATCCGTTCGTCGGCGTCATCGTGGGGGCGGTCTTCACTGCGATCGTGCAAAGCTCGGCGGCGACGCTCGCGGTCGTGATTGCGTTGAGCGGCCAGGGCTTGATGCCGCTCGAAGCCGGCATCACGCTGATTCTCGGCGCGAATGTCGGGACCTGCGGCACGGCACTGCTCGCCTCGATCGGCAAGCCACCGGAAGCGTTGCAGGTCGGCGTCGTGCATCTGATCTTCAATGTGCTCGGCGTCGTGATCGCGCTCTTCCTGATTCCGCAGATGGCGGAGGTCGTGCGCTGGATATCGCCGTCGCATCCGGAACTGCAAGGGCTTGCACGCCTCGCGGCCGAGGCGCCGCGTCAGGTAGCCAATGTGCATACGCTGTTCAGCGTGGCGAACACGCTGCTGCTGATCTGGTTTGCCGGTCCGATCGCGCGGCTCGCGCAACTGGTCGTGCCGAAGCGCGCGAAGGCCGCCAAACCCGCGGGTGATCCGCAGTATCTCGACGAGACGTCGCTGGCGGTGCCGGCGCTTGCACTGCAACGCGTGCGTATCGAGCTGACCCGGCTCGGCGCGCAGGTGCTCGACGTTGTGCAACGCGGCTCGCAGATGGTGTCGACCGGCACAATGGAAGAGATCAATCAGATGCTCGATCAGGACAAAGAAAGCAACCGGCTGGCCTTCGAGATTCTTCAATATATCGGCCGCCTGTCGCAGCGGCAGCACTCGGAGGAAGAAGGTGAGCAGGTGGTCGGCTACACGCAGGTCACGAGTCATCTGGAGAGCATCAGCGGCATTGTCGGCATGACGCTGATGACGGTCGGACAACAACGAATGACGCAGCAGATCGATCTGCTGCGTCTGCGCGATGCGGCGACCACGCAGTTTTCCGAGGCGGTGATCCGCAATCTCGAGCAGGCGATCCGCACGATCGAGACGCGCGATCCGGAAGAGGTCGCGAACGTCATCGACGCGAAGGCCGGCATCGACAAGCTCGCCGCGACCGCGCGTCAGGTCGTGCTCGCAAAGCTTCAGCTGGCGGACAAGGCGGACGTGGTCACGTTCCGGATCGCCATGGATCTCATCGAGCAGGGCCGGCAGATCGCGCAGTTTGCGCGGGCCCTTGCGAAAAATGTGGCAGCGCTTCAAGAGCTGCAATAACGCGCGACGCATGATTGGAGATCGATAATATATTCGCGCAAAGTGATCGCCAGCACACGGACGTTGGGCTTGCACGAGCTCTAAACTTGTGGCGTGTCATCCTCGTGACACGCTTTCAAAGAGAGTGGGATTGCCCGCCTTTGCTGTGCGGGCTTTTTTCGCCTCGTTCGTGTTGTGGTATCAGTAGTCAAGGCGCGGCGGTGAAGTCGATCGTGCGACGACCCACAGTAGCTCGCACAATAAGCAACGCCTGAAGCGATTTAACACACGCCGCATCCATAATTTGATAGCCTTTGTCGCAGCAGAGCGTTGAACTCAAGGAGGGCTTCACCATGATAAGGTGGCTTGCTAACTGGGCTTCACAACATGCTCCTACTCCCGAGAAACAGGCCGAACGCGCGCTGAACAACTTGCGCATGGAACTGTTTCAGGCCGAACAGCTCGTGCTCGACGCACAGCTGCGTGCCGATTACTATCGGGCTCGCCTGACCTTCCTCGAAGAAGTCACGAGAAAGGGAATCGAACAGGTATCGGACGAACGCAAGGCTCCTCTGGAGTCTCCCCAGCCGTTGCGGCCGGGACTCAAGCTCACCGCGGCGCAGTAGCCGCGCGTATTCCATCGCAATGTGTTCCGTCACCCGCGTTTCGATACGTGGGCGGACGGCAATCGTGCTGTCGCCGGCGCGTGCAAGGCGCGGTCTCGACAGTCGATTGTGCGAGCATTGATTGCCGAGCGGAGAAGTTTCCGGTTGCCCGGTTTCGTGCTTCGACCGGGCAACCTGGACTGAGTGTTTGATTTTTACTGCGTGATTTTTACTGCGCGACTTCCGCTGCGCTTCGCTTACTGCGAAACGCCTGCTTCGTCCTGCTTAACTTGCCAGATCGGGCGGCAGCTTGCCGCCGTTTGCCGCGAGCGCCTGCATCACCTGCTTGTGCAGCCAGACGTTCATGCTTGCGGAGTCGTTCATGTCCCCGCTGTACTTCAATTCCTGCGCAAGTTGCTTGCGGTGTTCGAGACTGCTGTCGACGCCGAGTGCCTTCATCGTGTCGACAATCGACGTACGCCAGTTCAACGTCTGTCCGCTTTCGCTGACGAGTTGATCCATCACGGCGGCCACGTCGACGTCGGTCAGCGGCGCGGGCGCGGCGGGAGCGCTGGGCGTCGCGGCTTGCGCGGCGGCCGGGTCGGGGGTGGGTTCCGTCGCGGGGGGAGGTTGGTCCGGCTTAGCTTTGCCGAACAGCTTGTGCACGATGTCACCAAAAATACTCATTTCCGAAATCTCCGCGGTTGAATGACGAATGCGAGTGGGGGCGCTCGCAGGACATACCCCCACTATGCTACGCGATCTACCACAGTGAAAAACGTAATATTTTGTCAAACCGTCGATTGCTCGTATTAGTCCGCGCGCAATGATCCTGACACGACTCAGCCCGCGTCACGTCAACACATGACGCCGTGCATGACGCTATCCGAGGCCCAGGTCAGCCGTCACATCGGCGGCACCACGCCATCCTTTTCGACCACGACGCGTTGCGCAACATAAGTCCCCTGCGACGCGGGCGTAGCGACAATGAACGCCTTCTTGCCCGGCGTAAGGTCGCTGCGCTCCGCGGGCGTGAACGTGACGATGGGCACGTTGGGCGGCACCGTCACCACATTGCTGCCGCCCTTGTACGACAGCTTCAGATCCCGGACCTGTCCGCGTTCAATGCTGCCGGCGGCAAGCTGATCCTGTGGCACGGCTGGGCCGACCACCACATCTAGCCGCTGTTCACGATGCAGTACTACGAAGCGATGCAGAACACGATGGGCACGTCGACCGTCGACCAGTTCGCGGTCTGTATCTGGTGCCGGGCGTCGGTCACTCGGCGGTGGCGAAGGCAACCCGAATATCGACCTCGTGTCGAAGATCGCCAACTGGGTCGAAGAAGCCAAGGTGCCGACTTCCGTGATGACGTATCAGACCGATTCGTCGAACAACGTGACGGCCTCGCGTCCGGTCTATCCGTACCCGGCGCTGGGTGTCGCGGCACCCAGCGCCGGGTAGCGCACAACGGTAATTGAGTACCAGCCGGTCTCGCGAGGCCGGCTCCTTTTTCACGGGGGCAAATCCGCTACCAGCGCGGCACATCCACGCTGATCGGAAAAGCTCGGCGTCTCACTGCCGTTCTATGCGAGTTCATTCCCGCTTCATCTGTTCTGTTTATCAGGGTGTGCACCAGAAGGCGTTCGAAAAGCCCGCTTCGAAGGGCCGTGACTCTGGCTTGAACGCTTGTCCAGCGGGGCTTTGCGCGAATCGGACGGGCTTCGCCGATGCTATGCGGAACGCTGAGGATGCGGATACTCGCATCGACCCTGTGGTTAACCCGCGCTTTGGCCCGCGAAGGACGAAACGTACCTTCACGCCAGTTATTCGAGTAAGCCGTGGAGGGGCACATCGCCACGATGGTTACGGAGTCGACGTACTTTGCGAAGCTACCCGCTTCGAGCGCGCGATGAGACCAATGAAGGAGACAGGAGAGTGTTGATGACGATTACTACCAGCGGTAACAGGATTGATATCAAGAAGTTCATCGACGAACGGTCGATTTCGCCCTACCAGTGGCTATTGGTCGTGCTGTGTTTTCTGATCGTGACCGCCGACGGCATGGACGTCGCGATCATGGGTTTCGTCGCGCCTTCCATCATTCATGACTGGGCGATTTCGCGCCCCGAATTCGGGCTCGTGATGAGCGCGGCGCCGATCGGTCTCGTGATTGGCGCATTGTTCGCGGGTCCGGCATCGGACCGCATCGGCCGCAAGTGGGTGCTGATTGCGTCGGTGTTTCTGTTCGGCGTGTTCACGATCGCGACTGCGTTCACGCAATCGCCGTTTTCGATGGCAGCATTGCGCCTGCTCAGCGGTGTCGGCCTCGGCGCCGCGATGCCGAACTCGACGACGCTGCTGTCCGAATACGCACCGCAACGCAAGCGCGCGCTGCTGATCACCGTGATGTTCACGGGGTTCAATCTCGGCTCGGCATTGATCGGCTTCGCGGCCGGCTGGCTGATTCCGGTTCACGGCTGGCGCGCGGTGCTGATTTTCGGCGGCGCACTGCCGCTCGTGCTGATCCCGTTCCAGATCTGGCTGCTGCCTGAGTCGGCCCGTCTGCTCGCGGTGCGCGGCGCGCCCGCGCAGCGCATCGGCAAAGTGCTCGGCCGGGTGTGCGGCGCGCACTTCGCGGGCAATGAAGTGTTCGTGTCGAACGAACCGCCGCTGCCGACGCGCAAGCCGATCGGCGTACTGTTCTCGCAAGGTTATGGCTCGATGACGATCGCGCTGTGGGTCACGTATTTCATGGGCCTGCTCGTGATCTATCTGCTGACCGGCTGGCTGCCGACGCTGATGAAGGATGCGGGTCTGTCCGTCACGACCGCGGCCAACGTCACGGCGATGTTCCAGATCGGCGGCACGATCGGCGCGATCCTCGTCGGCTGGCTCATGGACAAGGCGCGTCCGGCGCCCGTGATCAGCTTCGCGTATATCGGCGGCGCACTCTGCGTGCTCGGGCTCGGCTACATCGGTGCGCTGTCTTCGTCGCTCGCATTGCTGGTGTTTGCCGCGGGCTTCTGCATGAGCGGCGCGCAAACCGGTCTGAACGCATTTGCACCCGGCCGCTACCCGACCGTTGCGCGAGCGACTGGTGTGAGCTGGATGCTCGGCATGGGCCGCTTCGGCAGCATCTTCGGCTCGGCGATCGGCGGCGCGCTGCTCGGCTTCGGCTGGCAGTTCGGCGCGATCCTGGCGATGCTCGCGATCCCCGCCACGCTCGCCGCTATCGCCATCCTGGTGAGCCAGCGGGTGGACGGCGCCGAAACGGTGGCGCAGCCGAATATCGCGCATTGAGGCGTGAGGCAACGCGGCGCGCGTGCGTTTCGCGGGCGCCGCTGGATAAATTCATCTACTGGGGAATCACGGTGATCATCGATATTCACGGACACTACACCACCGCGCCGAAAGCGTTGGAGACGTGGCGTAGCCGCCAGATCGCAGGCATCAAGAGTCCTTCCGGGATGCCGCAGGTGTCGGACTTGCAGATCAGCGACGACGAGCTGCGCGAGTCGATCGAAAACAACCAGTTGAAACTGATGCGCGAGCGCGGCCTCGATCTGACGATCTTCAGTCCGCGCGCGAGCTTCATGGCGCACCACATCGGCGACTTCGAAATCTCGAGCACGTGGGCCGCGATCTGCAACGAACTGTGCTATCGCGTGAGCCGGCTGTTTCCCGAGAACTTCGTGCCGGCCGCGATGCTGCCGCAAAGTCCGGGTGTCGAGCCGGCCACCTGTATTCCAGAACTCGTCAAATGCGTCGAGCAGTACGGCAATGTCGCGATCAACCTGAACCCCGATCCGTCGGGCGGCCACTGGACCAGCCCACCGTTGTCGGACCGTTCCTGGTACCCGATCTACGAGAGGATGGTCGAGTACGACATTCCCGCAATGATTCACGTGAGCACGAGCTGCAACGCGTGCTTCCACACCACCGGGTCGCACTACCTGAATGCGAATACCACCGCGTTCATGCAATGCCTGACCTCGGACCTGTTTCGCGATTTCCCGACGCTGCGTTTCGTGATTCCGCACGGCGGCGGTGCGGTGCCGTATCACTGGGGTCGTTTCCGCGGCCTCGCGCAGGAACTGAAAAAGCCCTTGCTGAAAGACCATCTGCTGAACAACGTGTTCTTCGACACCTGTGTCTATCATCAGCCGGGTATCGACCTGCTCACGCGCGTGATTCCCGTGGACAACATCCTGTTCGCGAGCGAAATGATCGGCGCGGTGCGCGGCGTCGATCCGGAAACCGGTCACTATTTCGACGACACGAAGCGCTACGTTGAAGCCGCGGATATGAATCCGGAGCAGCGCTACAAGATCTACGAAGGTAACGCGCGGCGCGTCTATCCGCGTCTCGACGCCTTGCTGAAAACGAAGGGGCTGTGATCATGTATGAAATCGGAGTCGTCTATCGCAACATCCAGCGCGCGGATGCGGATGTGGCAGCGAAACTCGGCGCGCTCGGTTCGGCCACCGTGCATGAAGCCATGGGCCGCACGGGTCTGCTCCAACCGTATATGCGCCCGATCTATACCGGCGCGCGCGCGAGCGGCACGGCCGTCACGGTGCTGCTGCAACCGGGCGATAACTGGATGCTGCACGTCGCGGCCGAACAGATCCGGCCGGGCGACGTCGTCGTCGCGGGTGTCACCGCAGAGAGCACCGACGGTTACTTCGGCGATCTGCTGGCCACGAGCTTCAAGGCGCGCGGCGCGCATGCGTTGATCATCGACGCCGGCGTGCGCGACGTCAGCGTGCTGACCGAAATGAACTTCCCGGTCTGGAGCAAGGCGATCTCCGCGAAAGGCACGGTCAAGGCGACGCTCGGCTCGGTGAACATTCCGGTCGTGTGCGCGGGCGCACTGGTCACACCGGGCGACGTCGTCGTTGCCGATCACGACGGCGTGGTCGTGGTGCCGGCGGCCGCCGCGCAAGCCGTGCTCGACAAGGCTGCGGCGCGCGAGGCCAATGAAGCCGGGAAGCGCGCGAAACTCGCCGCTGGGGTGCTCGGTCTCGACATGTACAACATGCGCGGGCCGCTCCAGCAGGCCGGACTGCGTTACAAGGACTGACAGGCGTGGTCGCAATGATCAACGATCAAGCCATACGCGCGCCGATCACCGGAATTTCGTCGATGGCCACGCGCCAGGTGCTGGCCGAACTCGCCGCGTTCTACGAGCGGCGCACGGGGCAGGGCGTCGCCATCGAATCGGTCGGCGGCGTCGAAGCGGCGCGCCGGGTCGAGGATGGCGAAGTCTTCGACATCGTCGTGCTTGCCGCCGACGCGATCGAGCGGCTCGTGATGACGGGTTGTGTCGAGGCGGCGAGCCGCGTCGCGCTCGCGCGCTCGGGCATCGCGGTCGCGGTCGCGGCCGGAAAAACGCACCCAGACATCGCGTCCGAAGCAGCGCTGCGCGACGCGATTCTTGGTGCGCGTAGCATCGGTTACTCGACGGGGCCGAGCGGCACGCATCTGCTGAAGCTGTTCGAATGCTGGGGCATTGCCGAGCAGATCGCTTCGCGTATCGTGAAAGCGCCGCCGGGTGTGCCGGTCGGCACGCTCGTCGCGCGCGGAGAAGTCGCGCTCGGCTTTCAGCAGATGAGCGAATTGATTCACGTGGCGGGCATCGACGTGCTCGGCGAGCTTCCGGCCGCCATCCAGTCCACCACGACCTTTACCGCCGCGATCTGCACGGTGGCGCGCCAGCGTGAAGCAGCGCAGGCGTTGTTGGCGTGTCTGGCCTCGCGCGAGGCCGACCGCACAAAGCTGCAAAACGGCATGTCGCCGGCTTGATGGGGGCGGCGCTCGCCGCCACGCTCGTGTCCTTCCCTTTTCCGCCTCCATCTCTTTGCGCGAGCGCATGTTCGGCTTCGAAACGCTGAAAGTGCTGACCGGCACGCCCGCTCGGATGGCGGAGGCAAAACGCTACGAATGAGAGCGGATTCACGCCAGCAGCTTGCCCCACTCGTAATCGATACTGTCCGGCGTGAAGGGCAGCACGCCCGCGCCGGGCGTAAATGTAAGTTCGCCGAAATAAACGAGGTCGTCCGGTGCATACAGGTCGACGCGCACATAGTCGAAGTCTTCGCACAGACGGGCCGCGACATCGAGCACGGCCTGTAGATGCGGCGGGCGCGGAGCGGGCAACGCGCTGCGCTTGTAGTCGCCGATTGCGATATCGAGGTGATTCCAGTCGGCGTCGTACACGTCGCCGTGCGTCGCGTTGCCGAATCGATCCGAGATCACGAGGATATAGATGATCGGCCCGCCAGGACGGCCGCCAAAGCAGTGCATTTTGAAATCCGCCGGAATCTGGCCGCGCCGATCGAGCAGCAGTTGCTCGAAGAAAACGCGCGGCTCGATCGTCCGATAGTGCCGCTCACGCCCAACGTAATAGAAGTCGGTGCGCAACCATTGGTCGGCGAGCTTCTTCAGCTTCTCGAACGAGGTCTCTGATTTGTTTCTCACCACTTCGACGTAGCTGCTGCCGTGATTGGCTTTCATTACGAAAGCATCCGGCAGTGCGTCGAACACTTCGGGCGTGAATGCATCGGGCACTGCGATCAGCGGTATCAAATGCTTGTCGCCGATTTTCCGGGCAATATATTCCCGCACCAGAAGCTTGTCGGTCAGGTCGATATAGCGCGGATCAGGATGAAGATTGCGCTGGAGGATCTTCTCATTGAACGTCACCGGACGAATCAGGTTCGGATAGCGGCCAATGCATTTGTGATGTAACAGGCTTAGGAAAAGGGCGTCCGGCAATAGCGTTTTCGCCGCTTCCTTGATTTTTCTCGCGGTAGATGTCGATTGCCCGTGCGCCGCATGCGCACCGGTGTGCGATCCCGGCTGCCCGCAGGGCGGGGCCAGAGCACTGTCACCGGACTGTAGGGAGACCATGTTTTCCGGCGCGACGGCCTCGTCCACTTCGGCGGATTTGATGATCGTCATGTTCTAATCGCTTTGCGGTCGAGTCGACGAATCGTCCTCGGAGTAACGGGAATTGAAATCAAAGCGTCAGCGGCGCTTGCCGCAACATCTCGGTCGCGGCACTCCAGCTTTCCTCCGGCGTCAGCCAACGTTCCTCCGAATCCACATGCTGTTGCGCGCGGAATTGCGTCGGCGACATGCCATAGCGCTCCTTGAATAGCCGCCCAAGCCGATTACCGTCGCCCATTCCGCAGCGGCGCGCAATCTTGTCGACCGGCAGATCGGTGTTCTTCAGCATCGAGCGAACGATCTCGAAGCGTGTGCGCAGCAGATATTCGAGCGGCGTCATGCCGAACTCGCATTTGAAGCGGCGCTGGAAATTGCGCTTGCTCATCGCCACCGATTCGGCCGCCTGCGCAACCGAAATGGCCTTGCTGTAGTTTTCCTTGATCCAGCGCGCCGATTCGCGAATCTTCTCCGTCGTCGTCGTGATGTTGCCGTCGTCGAGCTCAGAGCGGCTTTTCTCGGCGTAGCCGTTTTGCAGAATGCGGCCGATCTTGCGGGCAGTGTCGGTATTGATGTCGCGTTCGATCTGCGCGAGCGCGAGATCGGTCGGCGTCACATTGCTTTGCGTGCGCGCGGCGTCACCGCTGTCGTCGAACAGAAAAATCGGCACGATCGATTGCAGCGGATCGTTGCAGACGACCGCGAGATTCGCACCCTGTTGCATGCCGAAAGATGCAATCGATCCTTGCAGCGAGATCCACGACAGAAAGCGGTCGTTGGATTCCGCGACTTCGGTGACGTCGCGGCAGGCCACGAAGAACGCGTGGAAATCAGCGAGGCAGTAGCGTTCGAGGCCTTGCGTCCAGATCGATATGCCGGAGGAACTGGTCACCAGACCACCGCCGTCGGATACCACGGTAAATCGGTATGGCGCCTCTTCGCCAGCCGTTCTCTTGAACTCATTGGCAAGCCGGAACGCGTCGCCGATCGCGCCGGTACTTGCCATCGAACAATCCTGAAAGACGAATAGACCAATGTGCTTCATCACGCGAGCTTCTCCAGTCAGGAAAATCTACGCATTGAGATTAGCGCATCGATTTGGACGAGACGAGCTTGGCCGGCATGCGTGGGTGTTTTGGCGTAATCGTCAGGATTGAAGAAATTCTTACCTCGCTATTCGCGGAAATGCGTGCTACTAATTAACGTTGCACGGAATTTTTTCCCCATCAATTAGCGCGATTCTTGCGAGGGAAATGCTGGGGCATCGGCGGAATGCGCCGAGCGGCTTGAATTCGGCGCGATTTGCGGGATGACAACCGCATTCTTTGCACTTGCGCGGTGAAATTGGCGTTCTGTCGCGATGTACGATGCCTGTCGTATAACTCTGTTACAGCAATTGCAGATCGCAACAAGCCTTTCTGGCTTCTGTTTCATTTGTAAAGGGCTCCGCATTATCGGCCAATAGCACCCTACTTTGGGCCGCCGGCGAATGCCTCGATCGTTTGCGCACTATGCTTCACCGCAACATCGAGAGAGAAATTGTCAATCGCGGATTACGTGAATGGCGGTCTTCGCATTCCCTGATTCGTGAGAAGAACAATCGGCAATGCCGCGGTGGATAAGCAATAGGTGTGTAGCCTTCCGTGGTTCGAGAGGTCCCGAACGCGGCTCCCCGACCTAACCCGACACAGCACGTCGCTTGCCGTGCTGCCAGCCAATCGAGGGTCTGTCCGGCCGGCGGCATAAAGAGCGACGTGGCGACGCAAAGCGATTGCCGATCGTTTTGTCTCATCAACCTGCAAGGATCAGACCGGTGGATTACTATCCGCAAAACTCGCTCTATCCCGCTGTTGATACCGAGCGTAGACAACTCAGTGCCAGCGGGATGCTCACGCTAATGCGCGACCACATCTGGGAGATCGTGGTGACGACGGTCGTCGTCACCACGCTCGCGGTCGCGTATCTTCTGATTGCCACGCCTATCTATTCCGCTGACGTAATCGTTCGCGTGGACCCACCCGAGCCAAATGCCCTCGGGCTCGCGTTGCAGAACCAGGAACTGTTGCCGCCGCCGACGCCGTCGTCGATAACCGAAATGGCGGTCATGGAAAGCCGTTCAGTTTTGCAGCCGGTGATGGACCAGTTCCGTTTCGACATTTCGGTGAAGCCGCACAAGCTTCCGGTTCTCGGCGATATCGCCGAAAAATTCGCTACACCGGGACAGCCCGCGGCGCCGTGGCTCGGGCTGAAATCGTTTGCATGGGGCGGCGAGCGTGTGCAGATCGCCGCGCTCGACGTGCCGCGCGAACTCGAGGAAGAGAAGCTGACCTTGACCGCGCTCGACAATGGCGCCTTCGAATTGCACGGCCCGTCCGGGGAGTTGCTGGCGAGAGGCACGGTCGGCATGCCGCTCAAGCAGAACGGCGTGTCGATGCTCGTGAAGGAACTCGCTGCGCGGCCGGGCACGAAGTTCGAGGTGATCCGCTGGAATGAGCTCGATGCCATCAAGCGCTTCACCGGTCTCGTCAAGATTGGCGACAAGGTGAAAGACTCTGGGCTGCTGCAAATCCAGTACCGCGACAAGAGTCCGGACAAGGCCGCGGCCGTCGCCAATGCATTGGGAGAGCAATACCTCGCATACGCGGTGGCGAGCCGGCAAGCGAACGACACGCAGACGCTCGCGTTTATTAACGGCGAACTCCCGCGTCTACTCGGCGATCTGCGAAAAGCCGAGGAAGCGCTGAAGAACTTCCGCTCGAAATCGCAATCGATGCAGCCGACCAACGAGGCGCAAGCCTATTTGCAGGGCGGCCTCGATCTCGACAAGCAGATCGCGGCGCTGCAATTGCAGCGCACGCAAATGCTCGAGCGCTATACGGAACAGAGCCGCTGGGTGCAGAACGTCGACGAGCAACTGGCGCAATTGAAAGATGCGAAAGCGAAATTCTCCGACCATTTCAACGGCATGCCCGCGTCGGAACGCGCGAGCGTCGATCTGATCCGCGCGCAGAAGGTCGCGGAAACGGTGTATCTCGGCATGGTGCAGAAGGCCGAGCAATTGCAGGTGCGCCGCGCCAGCACGACGGGCGGCGCGCATATTCTCGATCGCGCGATCAGACCGCATATGCCGGTCATGCCACAGCCGATTCTCGTGCTCGGCGGCGGATTGGTGCTCGGTATCGTGTCCGGCGTCGTGTTGGTCTTCATGCGCCGCCACGTGATGATCGGCGTGACCGACCCGCGCTATGTCGAGCGCCAGATGAGCGTGCCGGTGTTTGGCGAGATTCTGTTCAGCCATCAGCAACTGCTGCTCGACCGCGATGCGACCGCGGGGCGCAAATCGCTGCCGGCAGCAGCCGGGCGCGCCCATCCGCCGATGCAGAAGAGTCTGCACGAGATTCAGTTCGATTCCGGCGTCCAGAACAGGATTCTCGCCGCGCGCTTTCCGCACGACACATCGGTCGAAGCGCTGCGCAGCGTACGGACCGCCGTCACGCGCGATCTCGCGCATGCACGCAACAACATCGTGATGATCATCGGGCCCACGCCATCAGCCGGCAAGAGCTTCGTCGCCGCGAATCTGGCGATCCTGCACGCTGAAATCGGCTCACGGGTGGTGCTGATCGATGCCGACATGCGACGCGGTCATCTCGCCTCGCTATTCAACGAGAGCAATCGTGGAGGCCTTTCCGAAGTACTGTCCGAACGCCTGCCGCTCCGCAATGCGCTGCGCTCGACCCGCATCGACGGATTGACGTTCCTGTCATGCGGCGTGCGCCCGGAGAACCCCGCCGCGCTGCTGATGAGGCCGCGCCTGAAGGATGTACTCGAGCGGCTGTCGAGCCAGTTCGATCTGGTGATCATCGATACGCCGCCTTTCCTCGCGGTCACCGACGCCTCGATCGTCGCGAACGAGGCGGGCGCGTCTCTGCTCGTGCTGCGCTCGGGCATGCAAAGCGAGGAGGAGATCGCCGACACGATCAGAAAGATGGAACGCGCGGAAGGGCGCATCGCGGGCGCGGTGTTCAACGGCATTCCGCTGCGTCGAAGCACGAAGAACTATGGCTACGAAACGAACTATGCCAGCGATTTCGGCGAAAACGACGTCGGACAGCAAGCGCCGCGAGGCGCCTGAGCGTGTGGAGACCCCAACGCGGTAAAGCGCGTTCGCGATGGCGTAAAACGGAGAACCAGATGGCCTTTGCAATCAACGGAAAGTTTACTTCTCAGTCCATCACGGGGGTTCAACGCGTTGCGTATGAGCTGACGCGGGCCATGCAGATGCGCGCCGTGCCCGGTGATGAACCGGAAGTGTTCGTGCCGCAAAACGCGGTCGAGCCGGGGGCGCTGCTCAAACCGCAACGGCGCTTTCCGTGGCTGCGCGGCACGCTGTGGGAGCAGATCACGCTGCCAATCGCCGCACGCGGCATCACGCTGCTGAGTCTGTGCAATACGAACCCGCTGTTCAAGCACAGTCAGGTCGTGATGGTTCACGACATGGCCGTCTTCGACGTGCCGCAGGGCTTTTCGAGGAAATTCCGGCTCTGGTATCGCATCTGTTTCGGGCTCTTGCCGCGCACGCATCCGATCGTTCTGACGGTCTCGACGTTTTCGAAAATGCGTATCTGCCATCACCTGAAAATCGACGAATCGCGTGTGAAAGTGGTGGCGCCCGGCGCGGATCATTTCGACCGGATCGTTGCCGACCCATCGGTGCTGCAACGGCTCGAATTGAACAAGGACGCCTATTGCGTGATCGTCGGCAGTCTCGATCCGCGCAAGAATCTGCGCGGCGTGCTCGATGCGATCGTGCGGCTCGGGCATCTGCGTGACGTCAAATTCGTCATCGTGGGAAAACAGTATCCGCGCATCTTCAGCGGTGCAGGCGTCGAGCATCCTGTGCATTCGCGGCAGGTCGTGTGGGCAGGTTTCGTGTCGGACGCGGAGCTGAAGGCACTGTACGAGAGCGCTGGCTGCCTCGTGTTTCCGTCGTTGTACGAAGGTTTCGGCCTGCCGCCTCTGGAAGCGATGTATTGCGGCTGTCCGGTGATCGCGTCGGCGCGCACGTCGATACCGGAAGCGTGCGGCGATGCCGCAATGTACTGCGACGCGACTTCCGCGGATGACATCGCCGCAAAGATCGCGCAGATGATGAGCGACGCCGATCTTCGCCAACGTTATCGCAGCGCGGGGCTGCTGCATGCGCGCGAGTTTCGCTGGGAGCGCGCGGCGCAAACGGTGCTCGAAATCCTCGATGTCAAGACTGGCGAGCGGCTGCCCGAACTGACGCCGCGCGCGTCCGCGAGCTAGCGATGGGTGGGCACGAACATGGATCGCATGAAGACCCGTGCTGGCAGAAGACGTGCATTGCGCACACTCGCCGCGTTGGCGGCGGGTGCGGCCGCGCCGTTGTCGAATATCAGGCCCGCTGTCGCATTGGTACGGGACGCACCGACCGCCAACGCGCGCGCTCGCATGATCACCGATCTGATCGGCACGAACGGCTGGGCCGGATCGGCCGCCGACATCGAGATGTGGCGAGCGATGGGCATCAGCTGGGGGCGCGACACGGTCGGCCCCGGTCAGCCTCATGGGCCCGGCGAGGCGATGCGCATCGACAAAACGGGCTCGGCGTTCCAAAGCGATCTGCCGTCGGTGTTGTTGCGAAACGAGCGCAATGGAATCGGTTCGCTGCTGCTGCTCGGCTATACGCCGAGATGGAATGCGAGTGTGCCGGGTGACAGCAATTCGGCACCGGTCGATGTGGACGCGTGGAAGCGGTATGTCGACGCGGTGGTCCGCAAGTATTCAGCGCCGCCTTATAACCTGCGCTATTTCCAGATCTGGAACGAGGCGGCCGGCAAGTTGTCCGGCGGCTTGCCGCAGTCCGTGTTCTGGCATGGCCCGGAGTTCAGCAAGGACGAAAAACGCTCGAAACCGTACGAACGCGCGATGCAGGATTACGTGGAGCGGATTCATATTCCGGCGGCCCGCATCATTCGCAGTTATCGCGCGTATGTGGTGTATGGCGGCTGGCCGGACCAGGGCGGCCTCGATAACTTCCACCGCTGGCTCGAATATCGCAGTCCGGTCTTGAAAGAGCGCATGCTCGATTGGGTCGACTACATCGACACGCACTACTTGCCGGTTGCCGATATGGAATCGCTGTACCAGCGATACGTGAAGAGCGGTCCCGCGCGCGGCATCTGGCAAACGGAGATCGGCAACGAGTACATGAAAGACCCGCACTATTTGCCGCGTTATTTCTTCGACTTCGCGGTGTGGGCGCTCGGCAGAAATTGGGACGACCCGAACAAGTACCTGTCGATGATCTATCACTGGGACGGCTATGAACCTTTTCGTCTCACGCATCCCGGTCCGCCTGAACGAACCTACAACGTTTCCGGTCGAAGCTTGGTCGTGTTGCGTCAAACAGCGGGCGGGCATCTGGCGAGTTTTTCGAAGCCGCTGCAATGCGGTCCGGGGGTTGCTGCGAACGCCTTGCTTTCCGGCGGCGACCTCGTGATGCAGGTGAGCAGCAGCGCCGGCTGGCAGAACATTTCCATCGGCGGGCTGCAGGCGCTGCGCTCACGCGCGGTACACGCCGATTTCATCGATGCACTGAGCGGCGAGGCGAGCACATCGGGCAATTTGGCATTGAGTTGGGACAACGATTTGATGAACGTGCGATTCAAGGTACCCGACCGGGTGAATGGCGCCGGTAATAATCCGCCCAAACATCTGGCTTATCTCGTGGTACGTGGTGTGACGCAGGCAGTGGCATAGCGATATTTCGCGAGCGTGACGACCGCCGGGAGCCGGCGGATCGAACTTGACGGGTAGCGTTGACACATGATGAAACAGGTCACCATTGCGATTTGCAATTACAACTACGAGCGCTATCTGGCCGCGGCGATCGACTCGGCGCTCGCGCAGGATTATCCGGCGACCACGGTCATGGTCGTCGATGATGGCTCGACCGACGGTTCGCGCGAAATCATCGCAAGCTATGGCGATCGCGTGCTGTCGCTGTGCAAGAAAAATGGCGGACAGGTATCCGCCTACAACTATGCAATCGCGTCGCTCACCACGGAGTATGTGATCTTTCTCGATTCCGACGACGTGCTGTACCCCTCCGCGGTCACCGAAGTGATGCGCTTTTTCGAGGACGCCGAGTGGGCCAAGGTGCAATTCCGGCTCGACGTGATGGACAACGAAGGTGCATTGACGGGGGCCTACGTGCCGCATAGCGAGCCGCCACACGACTGTGGCAGGCTGTTGCGCGGCGGTTGGCTTTATCCGTCGCCGCCCGCCTCCGGCAATGCGTACCGGGTGAGTGCGCTCAAGCAGATCTTCCCCGTCCCCGAAGAGGGCGTGAATCGCTATGGCGCGGACTTTTATGCAATCTATGGCGTTGCGCTGGCTGGACCGATCGCAACCGTGTCGAAGTCGCTAGGCGGCTACCGAGTGCATAACGCGGGCAGTAAAACCGTGTCGTTCGCGAACTCGGAAGAACTGACCAAAGCGCCGCGCGCGTTCAACATGCGATGGGCCATCTTGCGCAACATTGCCAACGTCCGGCTCGACATCGAACTACCTGCGACGTTTCTCGACTTCTCGCATGAGAAAGCGACGTTCTGCTCTTCCGTTTATCGCGCAACGCTTTTCAGGCGTTGGCATTGGATGCTGCTCGATTCGCGCAACTATCTGCACACGATCATTGCAAATCCGTTCTGGAGCCTGAAAAAGAAGCTCGCCACGCTCGTACTGTCGAGCCTGTGTCTCCTGCCTTACTCGCCGCTGTCGGATTTCGCGGTGCGTTATATCGCGAATCCGCTTGCGCGCCGTCGCGTCGCAGGACGCTGAGGCGAAGGAGGACGGCATGGATAGACGAACGAGCGCCAACCTGATCGTATTTGTTTACGCCGGCTATTTCATGAGGTACATCTACCTCATGATCGTCGTGCCGTTCTATGGCCGAGTGCTCGGCGTGGCCGAATACGGCCGGGTACTCGCGTCGATGTCGCTGATGAACGTGATATGGATGCTCGTCGGCTTCGGCTTTACCTTCGTCGGCATGCGCGAGGTGGCGAAAGCGCAGTCGACCCAGGAATGCAATGCGATCTATTCGCTGCAGGTCAGCGCGCGGCTGACACTCGCCGTGATCGGCGCGGGCATCGGCATCATCGCGACGTTCTGTTCACCGTTATTGTCGGAGCGGCCGCTGATCGGCCTGCTCGCGACCTTGCTAGGTATCGTGTCGGCATGCAATCTCGGCTGGCTATTTCAGGGGCGGCAACAGATTCGCACGCCGATCATGATCGAGGTGTTCGGCTTCGCGCTGAGTCTCGTGCTGGTGCTGACTCTCGTCAAAGGACCGAACGATGCCGTATGGGTGGTGGCGAGTCTGCTGATTGCGGGTATCGCGTCCTTGATCATTGCCTACGGTTTGACGACGTGGCAACTCGGCTGGCCGCGACTGGCGTTTGCCGGCGTCCTGCCGCTCGTGCGCAGGTCGACGATGCTGTTCTGCTATTCGTCCGGCTCCGTCGTGCTGACGGCATCGTCGACGTATTTGCTGACCTTGTTTTCGACGCCCGCGGAGGTTGGCTATTTCGGCGCGGCCGAGCGTTTCGCGGCGATCGGACTCGGCCTGATGGCCCCCGCGGCGCAAGTCTTTATTCCGACGATATCCCGGCAACTCGCGCAGGGCGACAAGGCGGGCGCGCATGTCACGACGCGGCGCGGCGCCATCTTGCTGCTCGGCTATGGCGTGCTCGTGCTGTGCGGCGCGTTGACGCTGTCGCCTTTCGTGTTGCCGCTGATTCTCGGCGCCGCGTTCGAGCCGAGTGTGCACGTATTGCAGGTATTTGCATGGATGTTCCCGTTCGCGGCTTTCAATGATTTCGTCGCGCTCTATGTATTCGTGCCGCGCAGGAAAGACCGGGTGCTCGCGATTGCCGGCGTCGCCTCGGCGCTGGTCAATCTCGCAGCGGCGCTCGTTCTCGCGCCGCGTTTTGGCGCGATTGGCATGGCCTCTGCTCGGGTGATCGGCGAAGCGGCGCTGTCGGTGACGCTGCTCAGCGTGTTGATTCGCCTCGAGCTGGTCGGGCTGTTGCCCGGCGCCGAGCGGGCGCTCGAGCGGGTGCGGGTGGCGTGCGGGCTTCGTACGCAGGCGGGCGGCGCAAAGGACGATTGAAGTGGCGCGTGGGTGCGTGGGAGTTTGGGTGGATTGTCACAGGAGGTCGAAGTGAAAGTCGCTATTGTTCACGATTGGCTGGTAGTGTCCGGCGGCGCCGAGAAAGTATTGAAGAACATCATCGAGTGCTTCCCGGATGCGGACGTCTTTTCGATTGTCGATTTTCTCGAAGACCGCGATTGCGTGAAGGGGAAGTCCGTCAACACGTCATTCATCCAGAAGATGCCGTTTGCGCGAAGACGATACCGCGCCTATCTACCATTGATGCCGATTGCGATCGAGCAGGTGGATCTGTCAGGCTACGATCTCGTCATTTCGAGCTCGCACGCGGTCGCGAAAGGCGTGTTGACCGGGCCGAACCAGGTGCATATCAGCTACATTCATTCGCCGATCCGCTATGCGTGGGATCTGCAACATCAGTACCTGCGTGAATCCCATCTCGACACAGGGCTGCGCTCCGCGTTGGCGCGCGTGCTGCTTCATTACATTCGAGGCTGGGATTCGCGCTCCGCGAACGGCGTCGATCATCTCGTCGCGAATTCTCAGTTCATTGCGCGGCGTATCAGAAAGGCCTATCAGCGCGAAGCGACCGTGATCTATCCGCCGGTCGATCTGGTGAACATGCCTATTGGTACGGAGAAAGAGGATTTCTACGTGACGGCGTCGCGGATGGTGCCTTATAAGCGTATCGATCTGATCGTTCAGGCCTTTTCGCAATCGCCTGAACGCAAGCTGGTTGTGATCGGCGACGGTCCCGAGATGAAGAAGATCAAATCGGTGGCCGGCGACAACGTCCAGATTCTCGGGCATCAGCCGTCCGATGTGCTGGTCGATCATTTGCGGCGCGCGCGCGCGTTCGTGTTCGCGGCGGAAGAAGACTTCGGCATTTCGGTGGTCGAAGCGCAGGCATGCGGCACGCCGGTGATCGCCTTCGGCCGCGGCGGCGTGCTTGAATCGGTGGTGGGATTGCCGCTCGAGCGACCCACCGGGGTCTTTTTCGGGGAGCAAAGCACCGCGTCGTTGCTCGAAGCCGTTACCCGGTTCGAGAGCAATGCAGCCCTATTCGACGCACGCGTGTGCCGCAAGAATGCCGAGCGGTTTTCGTCGGAGAACTTCAAGAAGGCCCTGATGGGCTTCGTCGACGCGCGGCTCCCGTATGCGTGCGTCGAACAGTTTCTTCCCTATGCGCCGAGTCAGTCGCTGCCGGCCGAAGAACGTCATCTTGCCGACGTTACGCCCTGAGTCGGGCGCTGGGGCACGGGCGGTGCAGCTCGCGTGCCCACGATGCCCGCCTTGCGCGCTCCGCGCGGGCCGGGCCTGAATGCGGTGGCCGCCAGCGGACGCGCGGCTAGCAGCAGCGAGATCACCAGAGAAAGAATCAATACATTCGACGGCGAGACCAGCCGATGCTCGGTTGCCGACATCACCAGCAGGCAAACCGACGAAATCTCGACGAAGCGGAACGCCGCGAACTGGCGGCCGCCCTCGACCAACGCGGCATACGCCGCCCCCTGCTTGCTCCACTCGACCAGTCTCCAGAAGAACGCGAGGATCAGCGTCAAGCCCACTACGCCGAGCTCGGCGAGGATATTCAGATACGAGTTGTGAGCGTGTGAGTCGCTGTGCTCGATCACCACGTCGGACGGCACCGCGAACAGATGGAAGTACGAGGTGAGGCTACCGATGTGGTCGTCGAAGGAGCCGAAGCCGAGACCGACGAGCGGGCTTTGCACGAAATACGCGAGCGCTCGCGGCCACAACCACTCGTAGCGAATGTTGAGGTTGTTGACCTTGGCGTCATTGGCGTGAATCGCGAACGTATAGCCCATGTAGTCGACGTTCGGCTGGGTATGGTAGATCGCGATGGCGACCGAGGCGAGCAGCAGCACCGCTATCAGCGTGCCGAGAATCCAGCGCTTGCGGCCAAAGTACAGATAGGGCAGAACGGCCGCCGCGCCAAGCAGCGAGCCGCGGCTGTAGGTCGAAAACAGCATCAGCACATTGCAGGCGAGCAGCGCGATCAGCAGCTTGCTGCGTTTTTGCAGGTAGCACGCTATGCCGAGACAGAACAGCATCGCCAGGAAGCCGCCGGCTGCGTTGCGCGCAATGAAGTAGCTGCCGAAACTGTCGGCCGGATTAACGAACATGCTGAGCAGCCCGTTCGTGGCGATGTAGTAGGCGTACATCGGCAGATTGACGATGACCGCGAAAATGAACAACGCACGCAGTACCTTATTCAGATCCCAGCGGTGTGCATACACGAAACCGGCAAAAATGGGCGTATAGGAAATGAAAAAATTGCCGTCGCGCCTATAAAAGTCGAAGTCGAGGAACGACTGCGAATCATAGAGCAGCGTCGAGACCGTCGCGAGCACCGTGAAAGCGGTAAGCGGCGCGACGAACGCGGGATAACTCCGGCCGTAAAAGCGCCATGCCAGCAATAGCAACGGGACAAAGCCGATCGCACTGATGGGCACGAAATTCGTGACCGTCAGGAAAAGTGCGAGTAGCGAAATATAGGCCATTGCAACTCCAGAAAAACGAATGGCGCGCCGGTTGGGGTTGTGCCCATGCGCTGGATGATGGCGAGATTGGGAACAGCGGAAAACTCACAGTGCGGCCCGCGCGGGGGTCACACCGCCGTTTATCTTTGACATGAATGCCACGGGACGTTCATTAAACGGTAGCACGTGTCGCTGCTTATTTCCAATCGTGCGCCCTGCAATAGAGGTGCAAGCTCGTTAGCGAGCTTGTTAAATCCAGTCCGCGGGCACCGCCAAAACTTCCGCGCTTCGCGCCAGATGGGCTGCGTCGCAATGCGGTCTCACTATGATGAATTCATCGGGGCACGATGTCGACCAGATCCGATGCACGTCGTTTGCCGCATTCGATCTTTCGTTTCGTTTCAATCGTTTCCCGGTCGTCGTTGTCGAGCAGACCACTGCGATTCGGCCAGTCCGTTTCCGTACTTCCCGATCGAGCCGGATTCGCCGTAGGCGCATGCACTTTCACTGCGAACTGAACTACTGGTCTGGTCCGTTTGACACGCACGCCCTGTCATAAATCACATCAGACGGTATTTGCGTGGATCGCGGCACACCGCGTTATGCGGTGTCCTCGAGGGAGACGCGTTCCCGAGCCGGTTTCAATGCGAAGGAGTTAGCGATGGTCAAGGTTACCGCGGCAGCAGCCGCAGCGGATGTCGAAACGATACGACAGGATTCTGCCGAGGCGGAGTTTCCGACGCTCGTGCAGGTGATTCTCGCCGGTGGTTCCGGCACCCGGCTGTGGCCGGTGTCGCGCGAACAGTTTCCAAAGCAACTGATCGACGTGATCGGCAATCAGACTTTGCTGCAAGCAACCATGGGGCGCATGGCGGGTTTTGATGGCGCATGGAACGTCGCGGCCGATCCCGTGATCGTCTGCGGAACCGAGCATTATTTCGCCACTTACGAGCAGGCGCGCGAGATCGGCGTGAACGCGCGGATCGTGGTCGAGCCCGCGCGTCGCGATACGGCGCCGGCATTGACGCTTGCCGCGCTGACGGCATGCCCGGAAGACGAAGACGCGATTCTGGTCGCAATGCCCGCCGACCATGCGATCGCGAATCTCGAAGCGCTTCATCACGCGCTGGACGTCGCCGCGAGGCATGCGCGCGACGGCGCGATCGTCACGCTAGGCGTACCGCCCGAACGGCCCGACACGGGCTTCGGTTATATCCGGCTCGGCGACGCATTGCCAGACGGCGCGCGCCGCATCGAGCGCTTCGTCGAGAAGCCCGCGACGGAGCTCGCGGCGCAGTACGTCGCGTCGGGCAATTACTGGTGGAATAGCGGCATCTTCGTCGTGCGAGCGTCGGTTTGGCTCTCCATCATCGAGCAGTTTCAGCCGGACATGCACGCGGCCTGCGTTCAGGCATACCGCGACGCGAAGAAGACTGAAGAATGCATCATGCCGGACGCCGAGGGGTTTCTGGATTCGCCGTCCGACTCGATCGACTATGCGGTGATGGAGCAGCTTGGCAAACCGGAGTCGGCGTTTTCCGGCGTGGTGGTGCCGCTCGAAGCAGGTTGGTCCGATCTCGGCTCGTGGGATGCCGTATGGCAAGCGATGGAGAAGGACGACTGCGGTAACGCGGCCAGCGGCCGCGTGCTGTTCGAAGGGGCCACCGCGACCTACGCACGCTCGCAAGGAGGCAGGCTTCTCGCCTGCGTCGGCACCAACAACATGATCGTGATCGAGACCGACGACGCGGTGCTCGTCGCGGATCGCTCGCATGTGCAGGACATCAAGGGACTCGTGTCGCGGATCAGGGCCGAGAAGTCGCCGGAGGCCGATGCGCACAGAAAAGTGCGTCGCCCGTGGGGCTTTTACGACTCGATCGATCATGGCGAGCGCTTTCAGGTGAAGCGCATCGTCGTGATGCCCGGCGGCCGTCTGTCGTTGCAGATGCATCATCATCGCGCCGAGCACTGGGTCGTGGTGTGTGGAACCGCACTCGTCACGCGCGGGGAAGAGCAGTTTCTTCTTGGCGAAAACGAATCGACCTATATCCCGTTGGGTGTTCGCCATCGGCTCGAGAATCCGGGCCGCGTGCCGCTGCAGATCATCGAGGTGCAGTCGGGTACTTATCTCGGCGAAGACGACATCGTTCGTTTCGACGACAAGTACGGGCGTTGTGGCTGAAGCGACGGAGTCGACCTGCTACGTCCTATGAGGGGGCTGTGATGCGATTGCTGACTGGTCTGCTGGCGAGAGCGTTCGACGTCGCGATGATCGTGGCTGGGGCATTTGCGGCCTCCCAGATCCGCTTCGACGGCGGCTCGCAACGGAGCTTTTATTTCGCCTTCGTCGCTTTTGCCGCGGCGTTTGCTCTCGCGGTCTTTCCGGCGCTCGGCGTCTACCAATCGTGGCGTGGCCGCTCGAAAAGAGTGCTGGCGAGCCAGGTGGCGCTCGGCTGGCTCGTCGTGCAGGCCTGCGCGATGGTGCTGATGTTCTCGCTGCACCGGATCGATTTCGTGTCGCGACTCTGGTTCGTGTACTGGACGGGCATTTCGGGCGCGGCAATGATGACCGGCCGGCTGGTCACGCATGCGTTGCTTGGGCGCATGCGTCATGCGGGGATGAACTTGCAACAGGTCGCGGTGGCGGCGTGCGGCGAACATTGCGACGAGATCATCCATAAGATCGAGACGTCGCCCGCGGCCGGCTTTCGCGCGAATGCGCTGTATAACCTGCACCCCGGCTGCTGCATTCCGCCGCGCTCGTCGGTGCAGGTCTTCGAAGAACAGGGCGCGTTCGCTCGCTACGTGCGCGAACAGCAGATCGGCGAAGTGTGGCTGGCGCTGCCGCTCACCGAGGAGCGCGCGATTCTCAAGCTGGTGGCGGAGTTTCGCAACGACCTGATCAATGTGCGCTTCATGCCCGACGTGCGCTCGCTTGCGCTGTTCGAAGGCGGCATGACCGAGTTGCTCGGCTTGCCGACGATCAATCTTGCCGCTTCGCCGCTGCCGCCGAAGGCCTTGGTGCAGAAAGACCTGTTCGATCGTCTGTTCGCGCTCGCCGCGTTGATTGCGATCTCGCCGATACTGCTGGGCTGCGCGATTGCCGTCAAACTGAGTTCGCGCGGGCCGGTGTTCTTCAAGCAGCGTCGCAAAGGCGCCGACGGCCGCGTATTTACGATCTACAAGTTCCGCACGATGCGCCTTCACGAGCAGAAGCCGGGCATTCTCGAACAGGCCACGCGAGACGATCCACGCATCACGACCATCGGCGCGTTCCTGCGCCGCACGAGTCTCGACGAACTACCGCAGTTCTTTAACGTGCTGCGCGGCGATATGTCGGTGGTGGGGCCGCGCCCGCATGCGCTCGAACACGACGATCTCTATCAGAACATCGTGTCGGGCTATATCCACCGTTATCGGATCAAACCCGGCATTACCGGCTGGGCGCAGATTAACGGCTATCGCGGCGAAACCGATCGCCTGGAAAAGATGGAGGGCCGCGTCGCACACGATCTGTACTACCTGCGCAACTGGTCGTTCTGGCTCGACATGAAGATCATTCTGGCCACGATTTTCAAGGGGCTTCATCATCCAAACGCGTATTGAGCATGATGCTATCCGGAGTTGAAAACGTAGTGAGACGAGCTGCGAAGCGGGTCTCGCTTTACCGCTTTCACCACGGTCACGAATTGCAGGCGAGAAAAATATTGGAGCGACTCGAAAGCAGGTATGGCAAGACCGATCCGAACAAACTGCGGCTCGCGGACACCTATGCGCGAGACGTGTTCGGCGACCCGGTCTACGCACCCTGGCTGCGCGTTTATACCGCGTTTTGCGGCACTTTCAAGGAAGGCTGGATTCCGGACAACTACTACGGCATCGTCGTCGTGCCGCATATGCAAGGCTGGTACGGCAAGATTTCGAGCCTCAAGCCGATTTCACGGCTGATCTTCGACGGCGACGAATTGCCGGACGTCGCGTACTTTGCCAATGGGCTGTTCTTTACCGACAAAGGCGTCGTGGTGCCCGAGCGCGATCTGACAGACGTCGTGTTCGAGCATACCGAACGCGTCGTATTCAAGCTCGACGGTTCCGGACAGGGCAACGGTGTCTACTTCTTCGACCGTCCCAACTTCGACCCCGCGGTCATCAGATCGCTCGGCAATGGCGTGATTCAGACGTTCATCAAGCAGCACAGTCTGTTCGCTACGTTTGCTGCGAAGCCGGTGGCGACATTGCGCTTCACGACCGTGGTGGACGAGACCGGTCGCATTTCCATTCGGGCCTGCTACTTGCGACTCGGCAGAGCGGACGATACGCATGTGCTGAGCGATCGCGAGGTATGCGTGCCGGTCGAACTCGAAACGGGCGCACTGTGCGACGAGGGGTATATGAGCGACTGGGCCGCGGTGGACGCGCATCCTGACTCGGGCGCGCGCTTCGCGGGCGTGAAGATTCCATGTTTCGAGAAATGCATGGCCACCGTGCTACGCCTGCACAGGAAGATTCCGTTTGCGCGCTGCATCGGCTGGGATCTCACGGTCGACGCGAACGGCCAGGTCAAGGTGATGGAGTGGAACGGCAAGCACAACGACGTCAAATTCAGCGAGGCGACGCAAGGCCCGTGCTTCGCGGATCTGCATTGGGAACGGCTGAGGGCTGAACCTGAGTTTGCACGGCTGCCACTGGGCTGATCGGGCAGGCCAGGAAAACGTAGTAGGAGACGCGACGTGAGCGAACAGTTATGGTGCGTCCATATCGAAGGACTGAACGACTTCATTGCCGTCGATTCGGAGGAATCGGCGCGGTACGAGGCGTCGGAGATCAATGCGTATATCGATCGCGCCGACAGAAGCTCGCGCGCCGCCCGCTTGCGCGCGGTGGTGGTCGAATGGCCGTATGGCGCCGACGCTCACGCAAGAGCGCTCGATGACGACTGGCGCGATCTGCAACATATGCCACACAGACAGCAGGCCGTCGCGCGGTCCGGCGGCGCGTTGTCGAATCTCGCGCGACGCGTTAGAGAACTGCTGAGCGTCGCGCGCACGGGGAAGGACGACGCATGAAGCGCAGCTATGGGCACGCCGCGCTCTGCGGACCGGCAGAGGCACGTCTTCTATCCGGGGCCACCAAGCAACACCTGACAGTCAACGCCCGGCTATGGGCGAAGGATGAAAGCGATAATCCCGGTGATCGCTGTATCCACACAATTCATTAGTCAACTATCACCCGGCTTCTGATAGCCCGCGACCATCGTCACGCTTTGAGGCTTCGTGAGCTGGGCGACGTAGACGGTGATGATCGGCTCGATCGACATGTTCGCGACCATCAGAAGCAGACCCGTGGCAAGCATCGCGATGGCTGGCCGCTTGTCGTCGACCGATGCCCACGCGCCCTGCTTCGACGCGCTGTCCGCGCGCTTGCGCACCGGCTTTTCGCGGATCAGGAACGCCGTCGCGAGAAAGGCCACGAAGATCGCCGCGTGATCCTTGACGCCGAGTTGCTCGACGTAGAGCGGCAGGAACGGCAGCAGCAGCGTCATCGCGACGATGGTCGTGAACGAGCCGAACACGCATACGCCAAGATTTGCGCTGCCAGTGCGCGGTGGCTTCGTCGGCCGTCGTGGCCTGCGCTTGCGGCGGCAGCGGTTCCGCCGATGGGACGTCGAGCTTGCGATTCATCTTTGGGAGTTTCCAGGTTGACTAGAAGCCGGTCGAGCTATCGAAAGCATCGTAACGGCGTGCGGTGCCATCAGGCAGTCAACCCGTCATCCTGGTATCGCTAATACCTCCTCCATAACTAATGGCCCGCGCGCGACGTACTGTGCGACGTCTGCGGCGCGACCGCCGTCGATGCCGCCGCATCCGATACCCCGACCGCACCGCCCGGCAGATCGGCCCGCTTCGTCGAACTCACCGCATCCGGATAGAGCTGCATCAGCACGCGCAGCACGCCATTGGTCCAGCCGAAACCGTCCTGTAACGGATACTCGCCGCCGCCCGCGGACTTGTCGCTCGCGTCGCCGCCGAAGCGGGTGTTTATTCCCCATTTCTTTAAAAGCGCTAGCGACTAGCGCTCTGGACGGGGTCGCCGGGTGTGCCGATCTGCTTCCAGCGAAATCGCGCATTCGGATGAAGCAGCCGAACGGTGTGTGAGCCTTGCATTACTCAATAGGGACAGTTCTTTGTCCGCCAGATCGTAGTCCCTAGCGGACATTTCTTGCGCTTGATTTTTGATGGCCTAGGATTAACCTCACGTTTTGCTAATAGTTTCCAAGAGGTGGCTACATGAATAACGCACGCAACGTTATCGACGCTTCTCGGCTCGTTGCAGCTTTGATCCTCGCCGGCATGGCGGCCTCGGGCGCACAAGCGCAAAGTTCGAACGCGGCACCGGCTGCGGCATCTGCGCCGGGTCTTGCAATAGCCGCTCAGGCGTCGTCAAACGCACTGAACCCATTCCCTCATGGCACGCACCCGTCTGGCGTCGGACCGAAAGTGCCGCCAGCCTTCGCCCTCGATGGATCGGACGTAGACAAACAGAACGGCGGAGACAAGATCAATCCGAATAAATTCCTCGACGATACCGGGCCGGCGGTGGATACGCCGTACCAAGCTCCCGAAGCAGCGACTAAAGCTACATTGAGCCGGACACCAGGGGCCGTCGCCGCGCCAACCTTTACGACGACCGACTGGCCGACGTATGGCATGAACAGGCAGCGGACTGGGTATAACTCAGTCGAGACGGTGCTCACCCAGACCAACGTGACGACGTTGAAAGAGCACTGGAAGTCACCTGTCCTGGACGGTGCCATCCTGACTCAGCCGGTACTGGCTACCGGGGTGACAATCAAAGGGGTGCCAACCGATATCGTCTATGTTGCGACAGAGGGGAACACTACATGGGCACTGAATGCCGCGACAGGGGCGGTCATTTGGCAAAGCGCCCCTATCCCTCAAGCTATCTTGACGTCGAACTGCACCGGGCTGTTCCAAGGCAAGATCGGGGTGCAGGGCACGCCCGTCATCGACCATGCCAACAACCGGATTTTCGTTGTGAGCGGGCGAGGCTACCTGCATGCGTACGACCTCCAGACCGGCGTGGATCTCCCGGGCTTCAACCTGCCACTTCTAGACGCAGCCAACGCTTCTCCAAGAACGATGGTCTATGGCGGCTTGACGCTCAGTCCCGATAGTTCGTCGATATACGTGGCGACAGCCGGCGACCCCTGCGATACGGTGCCGTACCATGGACAGGTCGTCCGCGCGTCCACCACCAACCCAGCTGCGATTCTGCAACGCTGGTACCCAGACGGCGCAAGCGGGCCAGACGGGGGCGGTATATGGGGTGTGGGCGGCGTATCGATTCCGCCTGATGGCACGGTCGTCTATGCACTCACGGGCAACGCATTCGCCAATCCGGAAAATGCCGCGTTCGCGGAGCACGTCGTGAAGCTCACGCCGACCCTGGCGGTAGCCGCGTCGAACTCGCCGCTTTCTCCGCCCAGCACGGACTCCGACTTCGGCGCTACAGCATTGCTCTTCCAGCGTCCCACCTGCCCGACGATGCTCGCGGCCTACAACAAGTCCGGCAACCTCTTCATTTATAACCGAGCCACTATTCAGCAGCAGGGCCCCATTGAAAAGTTGACGATTTCCCTCAGTTCAGTCGAGGGCAGCAACATAGGCCTTCCTGCATTCGACCCGGTGCTAAATCGGCTTTACGTCGTGTCCCCTGGCGGTTCGGGGAGCAACAACTTATACAAACACGGGGTCATTGCACTGTCGATCGACAGCAACTGTACTGTGAACCCCAAACCCGTGTGGCAGGCGCAAGTCGGCTTGAACAGATCCTCGTTCAACCCGGCTATCCCGCCCGTCGCCGCAAATGGTGTGGTGTATTACGCAGACGGTTTGGGCAACGACTTTTACGCATTGGATGCAGCGGACGGGGCCATACTCTTCCACCGCCAATACACGCCAGTTCAAACCGGCGAGGGTAACTTCGCGTCGCCGATGGTCGTGAACGGGCAAGTCTTCGTCGCTGGTAGCGACCACGTGGTTCATGCCTATGGCCTCTGACTGCTAAATTCGTTAGGAATACGGTACCTTTTTCGCAAGAGTAACCACTCTGCCCTTATTGCGCGCAGTGATTCGCAGTATCGCGCCGCTGCGCGCGTCCTGCGGACAGATCACAATTCGATGTCGTCGACGCAGGCATTGCCGCGAGCGCTTCACGACATCGCGAATCTTTTTTAATAGTTGATAGCAGCGCGTTCCTTCGCGCTCGGGTCCTTTATTCACAGTGCCCTGACATCGAGTTCGACGAGCCTATCGTCTTAGCTCACTTTGTGGCTGTCCTTAAAAATCAGATTGAAAAGATAATTTCTCCAACCGATACCGGTGGGACCAGCACGTTCGTTCCCCAGCCGACAGAAGGGATCAAGCTACTGAATTTCGTTTATCGAGAGCCCACGCTGGAAAACGTCAAACGCATGATGAATGTGTTTGTTTATGATCCTTCGGCACTGACCGATGACCTGCTGCAACAGCGTGTCAATAACTTGCAAGCCAACAAGCACCACGTCGAAAGCTGGCTGGCGAGTATGGCAGCAAACCCCAGGCAGTTCACAGACTACCAACTGCGATTGTCGGAGATCAAGGCGCCGACACTGATCGTCTGGGGTAGAGAAGATCGATTTTTTCCCTTTGACATCGGGTTGCGTCTGCTATCCGGATTGCAGGGGGGGTCGCCGGCCCGAAGCGTGGGTAGCATCACGGGTAGGAGGCTGTCGGGAACGGTTGAGGTGGCACATGGCGACGCTTTCCGGGCGGCAGTCGGCATTTGCTGCCACCCGCCATGATGGTTTGGCGGATTTTAGCGCACTGAAATGTCCGATAATTCATAAAACGTCCTCCCCGCAGTTGATTGGCTTAGAACAGCGACGCGCTATGGAATACGGCTTCACTTCATCTTCGCTTGTACTATGATGAACCGGTGTGTTCCGTCCTGTCTCTTGAGTAGTCGCGATCGGTGCTGCGACCGGAGGCGCGGTTATTAGCATCGGCACCGTTGGTGCTGGCATATTCGTGATGCACGTGATGCCAGGTTCGGTGCCGTCCGATATTCGCATGTATGTTCCCTGGGCAATGTGCTCGTCGCTACCTACGAAGGAGTAGCATGACTGCATCCGGTTCTAACGTGGCATCGAGGCGAGTCGCCATTCTGGTCCTGCTCTGTCGCGACTATGCAGCGCTCGAACTCACCCTCGCCAGTCACATGGCGTACCGGCCAACAGGCGTCGAGTTCATCCTGCTTCAGAACTGCCGGGGCGGCTATGACGCGGAACGCACGCTTGCCGTCGCGCGGCGCTATGCAAGACTTTTTCCGGGCATCGTTCGGGTCGTCGACGACATTCCGCCTGGCCCACCCTATCGCACGATCAAAAAACTACTCTCGCAACCGGCGCTCGCCGAAATCGACTTGATCTGCAAGGTGGACGACGACGCGTTCCCGATCGCCGGCGAGTGGCTCGACAAGATGCTCGCCACGTACGACGCGGCGGAAAATGAAAGCGCGAACGAGCTTGCCTACGTCACCCCGCTGATCAACAACAACAACTGGGGCTTCCCTGAGGTGATGCGTGTGATGAACCTGGAGCGCGAGTACTTCACGAGCCAGGCGCATCCCCATTTCGTCGGAGCCGACGGGGACAAGCGCTTTCCGATGCGAATCATCCCTGCGGAGCAGATCGAGATCGGCACCAATGGCACGATATGGGGCTATCCGCACATCGCGCGCTGGCTGCATGAACGGACCACGCTTCAGCCTGATGCTTTCATCGCTGCCACGCGGGACCTCGAACCTTGCGAAGTGCCCTCAGGATCGCGCTATTCGATCGGCTGCATTCTTTTTCGCAAGCAGTTATGGGACATGATCGACGACGGTGGGCAAGACGACGAGCACATGATGCATATGTACTGCGCGCGACACCAGCTGCGAATCGTTTGTACGCGCAGCGTGCCGTTCGTTCACATCGCGTACTTTACCCAGCGCGAGGAGAACCGCGACATCGTCGATGCCGCTCGCGCGCTTTACGACGCGAGGCTTGGCCATCCCTTCCCGATTGCACTCTACGCGGACCGTGAACGCGATATCGAAGCACGGCTGCGCTGGCTCGAAGATCACCCGCCGCAGGCCACCAAGGGGACGCTTGAAGCGTCGAAGCGTGTGAGCCGCGCGATCTATCGGCGAGTGCGCGCGCTGTGGAAAAACGGTCGCCGAGCGTGGTATGTCGTGACTGGCAAGCGCGATGCGACGAGCGGCCGACGCTCTCCGTCGCCATGACGATGCGCAAGATCCATCCCCGGATCTTCTATTGCTTCGTGAGAAGCCTCAATAGCCGCTGACCCTGCGAAATGCGCCATCTGGCACATAACGCAGAGCGCGCTGCTATCTATCGAATCGAGTGCGCACTGCGCTTGTTCATGGCGGTGACTCTGGTGCCGTCAACTATCCGAACGATCACGAATACACGAGGATTACGGAGTTCAAGTACCTCACCGGGCACCAGCATCAGGGAACCTCGATCGTCAGGGAGTATCCGCGAGCCGAAGGCGAGTCGTACTATCCGATTCCACTCTGGCGGCTCAGGCGGTCAAGGTTTTCGACGATCAGCGTATCGCCGGGTACGACGTCACCGGCCTTGATACGCTCGATGAACGCGCCGAGCGCGCCGCCTTTCTTTACGTGCTCGCCCTTGTGAGCGGACTTGCCGCGGTCCTCCATGCGTAAAGAGCGATCGAGTATCAGGCCGTGCTGCTCGGCCCACGCTTCCGCGTAGGCATCCTGCCGCGCGATCGAGCTACCGTCTGCCTGCTGTGAACTCGAAAAACGGGCGCATGTATAGATTCGTGGCGTGTTGCTTGTCGCGCTTTGCGCTTTCGTTGACATGGTTCATCTATCCTGCGGCGTACTAGCTATATTCAGCAAATCTATTCGCGGCAATCGAGCTTCGTCGAACTCATCGCGTCCGGATAGAGCTGCATCAGCACGCGTAGCACACCAGTGGTCGAGCCTTCGCTTCCATTCGGCTGAAGCCCTTGCTGGACGGAGCCCTGCGGGCATTCATCTATTGTGCTTTGAGGTCCAACGAGCTTGCCGGTGCGCTGGTAGTACGCGACGTCGGTGCGGATCCAGCGCGTCGCGATATGAAGCGTTGCGATGCGATCAACCCTTGCACATTGCGTACCAGTTCGTGAGGCTAGTGCCGGTCGCGGGTAGTCGACGCTGTTCAGCTTGCGAAGTGCTGGTCAGTCAGCAAAGTGCTGGACGAAAGCTGCTGGAGCCGCAACCCGGTTGGCTAGCTTTGGCCGTGTTCGGATCGCAGAGCCGTTTCAGGCGTTCACAAGATTGGTGATGCCGGTGCCTTTATCACTACGGCGCAGCAGCGATACGGCATTCAAATCAATTATCCATGTTGTTACCCTAAGGGACTCGAACGTCCATTCGGAGCCCAATATGGCTGCGTTTTGCGCTTGGTATAGTGAAGCCACGGAAGATACTCTTTCAGCAGCCCCAGATAGGCGATGAGATTTTTCCGTCGCGCAGGATGGCTGCCTTTTACTGCATGGATGAACAACATTGGGTTGCCCAGCCGACCGCTCGCATAGGTTTTGCCTATGTAGCGTGTTCTGCCCCGCAGAACCTTGATCGACGCGCGCATTCCGTATTGCGCGAGCGTCTGATGCAATTCCGACCACGCCATGCTGTGGTCCGCTGAGGCGACCGGCCGTGTATGCAACACGGCAAAACGGTCGACAATGCCAACCTTCCCTAGCGGGGCGACCTGTTTGGGCCACAGGTAATCCAGACCCCAGCCTGTGCTGGTCCATCCAAAGCTGTCCTTTATCGCATGCAAGGCATTCGACGAGAAACATGGCACCATCACTTCCACGAAATTGGTTTCACGAAACTCGAACGCCCTGTTCTGCAACGTCGTTGCGTGACTGGATGAGCCCTTCCGCAGCTTTAAGCGCCGCACCAACGACCTGGTCCATGTTGTAGTAGCGATACTGCGCGAGCCTGCCCACAAAAGTAATATCGGCAACTGTCTCCGCAAGCGCGTTGTAGCGCAGGAACAATGCCTCGTTTTCCTTGCGTGGAATCGGGTAGTACGGCTCACCTTCGGCTCGCGGATACTCCCTGACGATCGAGGTGCCCGGATGCTGCTGCCCGGTGAGGTGCTTGAACTCCGTAATCCTCGTGTATTCGTGATCGTTCGGATAGTTGACGGTACCTGTCGTCTGAAAGCGCTCCACGTCGCTCAGATGCTGGTGCTGAAAATCCAGGCTGCGGTACGGCAGCTTGCCGAAGCGATAGCCGAAATACGCGTCAATCCGTCCTGTGTACACAAGGTGTCCGCATTCGATACTCGCTTTCACCTCGTTATAGTCGGTCGACAGACGTACCTCGATGTCCGGACTGCCAAGCATCCTTTCGAACATCGCGGTGTAGCCTTGCGCCGGCATGAATTGATACGTATCGGTGAAGTACCGGTCGTCGTCGTTCGAACGTGTCGGGATTCGCGCAGCGACACCCGCGGACAGTTCAGAAAGATCGAGTCCCCATTGCTTGCGCGTATAGCCACGGAAAAACTTCTCGCACAGATCGCGGCCAACGCTGCTGAGCACCGCGTCTTCGCTGGTGGAGACGGTTCCTCGCGCTTCACGTACCGACTCTAGAAACGCCACGGTGGCCTGCTCGTTCAGGTCGAGGCCATATAACCTGTTGATCGTCGTGCGATTAATCGGTATTGGATAGAGACCCCCGTCTACATAGGCCTTCACGCGATGCTCGTAGAAGCGCCAATCGGTAAAAGCCGACAGGTATTCGAATATCCGCTTGCTGTTGGTATGAAAGATATGCGGACCGTACGGATGGATCAGCACGCCGTTCTCATCGAGCCGGTCGTAGGCATTGCCGCCTATATGATTCCGTTTGTCGACGACGAGCACGCGTTTTCCGCTTGCCGCGAGGCGTTCGGCACAGACCGCGCCCGCAAAGCCGGCGCCTACGATAAGGAAGTCATATTTCATCTGTGCGCACCCTCGTTTGGAAAGCCGGAACCTTGCATTTGATCAGGTAAAGCGCCATCGAGGCCGTGACGAGAAACTCGGTGGCCAGCGCTGACATTGCCGCGCCCTGAGCGCCGTAAAACCATACAAGCGGCACGAGGATGGCAAGATTGAACAGGCCGGCGACGATCAGGATCTCGCTGACCTTCTTCTTCATGCCGAGCGGCAGCATCAGCTGCACGCCGAATACACCGCTCAGCCCGATGAGCAGTGGCATCGGCGCCATCCACTTCAGGACGATCACGGCCGGCTCGTACCCGGAGCCCATCGCGATACGAACGATCAACTCGGCGCCGCCCCACAGCGCGACCGAAGCCAGCAACATGGACGAGCCCGCCAGGTAAAACATCTTGCGCACCAGCGCAAACGCCTTGGCGGAGTCTTCGGAAAAGAGCGCCGTCATGCGCGGGTACACCGCGTTGGCGACCGGTCCGAGCGGCGCCTGGGCGAGGTTGCGGATCTTGTCGGCGACGCCAAAGAAGCCAACAGCGGCATCCCCCGCAATAAATCCGAGCACCACGCTATTGGTGGTGGTGTACAAACTGATCGCTGCGGTGGAAATGAACGTGTGCCAGCCGTCACGAAGCGTCTCCAGGATCTCCTCCTTGCCCGGCACCATCGCGACAATCATCCGGTCTTTTACGATCAGGAACGAGGCGACGAGTCCGGCAGCAACCACGCTCATCGAGCTGATCAGCGAGGCGATCCACGTGTCGGCCGGCGAGTGCACCAGGATGAACGTGAGCGGAAGCAGCAGCAGCCGCGCGCTCAGCATCGAAACGGTAGTCAGCGTCATCTGCTCCAGACCCTGGAACAGCCACTGCGGAAACAGCACCGTTCCGATCACGACCGGATAGGTCGCCAGCAGAACCGGCAGCAATTCGCGCAGTCTTGCCACGAACAACGCCGCTAACAGCAGCATCGCGAGGCAGACCACCGCGATCAGCGCCTTGGCGCCTTGCGTCGCCCAGAAGATCTTCGACACCGCGTACCGGTCATTCTGGACCCGTGCGACGTGGGCAGTCGATGACCAGTTGAAACCGTAGTCGGTCAGCAGTACGAGGTAGCCAATGATGGCTTGTGCGAAGATGTATGCGCCAAAGTGTTCCGGGCGCAGCACGCGCAACAGGTAGGGAACGGTTGCAAGCGGCAGCAGCATGTTAGCCGCCTGCAGGATGGTCAGCGCGACGATGTTCTGTCGGAGTGAATTCGCCATGGTTAGACCGTTTTCAATACTTCGATGAAAGTTCAGGACAAGCGCGGCATAAGCATAAGTCCATCATATATGTCATACGCAGGGTCACCAGATTTCGTCGTCAGTAGGCGCGGCCCGTTGGGGTACGCAAACGCCGTGCCTTTCAGAGGGTTAAACGGATACTTCCAACGCGCTCTGCGTTATGTGCCAGATGGCGCATTTCGCCGGATCAGTGATGATTGAAGCGTCTTACGAAGCAATAGAAGATCCACGGATGGATCTTGAGCATCGTCATCGCAACGGAGAGCTTCGGCCGCCCGTCCGCATACATGCCGATCCGTTGCTTCACACGCAGCTTCTTCGAAACGCTATATAGGATCGGGCTCGCGAGCTCGTAGCGCGGCGCGGTCATAGCGGCCTGAAACGCGATCGTGCGGTATCCGAAGATGTATCTGAGCCGGAACAACAGACGTTTGTAGTCGGGAATCGGGAGGAACGCAGTGCGTTTTTCAACGCGGTCGATGATGACAAAAAGATCGACGACCCGCGGGTTGAAGCGCCTGGAAATTGCCGATTCGCGGAACATGTATGAGTAAAGGCTGTCCGGAATGAGCCGCACGATTTTCGCGCTGGCGAGCGTCTGCACCGTCACGCAAATGTCTTCGTAGATGAGACCGCACGGATGGTCGGCCGCGACGAAAATGGAACGGCGCACGAGTTTGTTCCAGCAAAAGGCTTGCAGTTCCAGTCCCATGATTTTCTGCATGGCTTGCACGCCGGTGATGATGCAGTCGCCGGAATCGATGCGAGCGTTGACGGCGCCATCGGGGCTTACGTGTTCGGCGGCGAAAATGACGACATCGGCGTCGTGCTGATCGGCTTCGCGCAGCACGGTGCGAATCAGATCGCGATGAACGTGGTCGTCGCTGTCGACGCAGAGCACATAGTCGCCGCGCGCTTCCGATGCGGCGATTTTTCGCGTTTCAGCGAGCCCTTTATTGTCGGTGTTCCTGATCAACTTCCATGGAATGCGATCCTGTTGCGCGAGCAGGCGGGCGGCGATTTCACCTGAGCGATCGGGGCTGCTGTCGTCGACGGCGATGATTTCGAAATCAGTGCAGGTTTGTGACAGCAGGGAATCCAGACAGTCTTCGATATAGTCCTCGACCTCGTAGACCGGCAGCAGAACGCTGATTCTCGGCGCGGACATGGACAGGCTCCTGGAAGCTTCGGTTTCTCCGGGCCAAGCGATGCCCGTTGTTTTGCTCTGCAATTCTGACCTCAATCTTCGTCACCATCGTTGCCGTCAAGGCCGTAGCGCCGTTTGTCCCGGCAATCCCAGCGGTGACGACCTGGGAGTCCGGTGATCTTGCGGATCCTGAAACCATCGGCGACATACAGCGCTCCGTCACGCCCGAACGCGAGCCCCCTTGGACCCGACAGCATCGCGTGAACCGCGAGACCGCCGTCACCTGCGTAGCCCGCCGCACCAACCATGCACGAATGGGACATCTCATGACACACACCCTTGGATCTGTCTTGACGCAAGTAGTCGACGGAATGATCCGTCGACGCCCCGTAGCGGGCAATCAGCCGGAAGGCAAGGTTTGAATATAGTCCTTGGCGCGAGGGCATTTGAAACACTGACCCGAAGCGCTGAAGATTTGGCGCGTTTGTTCGAGTGTATGCGTCATCCAGTTCAATGAGCCATGCGAGAAAACTTCACATGTCCAGCGGGCGAAGCCCTACCGGGCGGTGACAAAGCTCCAAAGCGCTGCGCTTCTGTATCGCTGAACGTGTATTGCGGCATCGCTTTCTTCAGCACGATTCCTGTCGGATCGACGCCGACATTCGGGACACGGCAGAACGAGCCCAAATCGTAACGACTCGGCGGGCCGCCGCGTCGGCGGGTATCGCTGAGCAGATACTGGCTTGTCAACGGGGGCGCAAAAGACGCTGCGTTGTCCGCGTGGCCGTGGCGGGTGTCGTTTCTCGCGGTCGCCGCGCTGACGCTCGTGTGGGTCGTGGTCTCGCATGGTATTTCACGGACGATCCGCGCAAGCATCGCCATATGACCGCGGACCAGGAAACGCAATTGCCGCCGGTCCGTCGATCCGCGGTCGAAGCGACACGCGAGCCCACGCCGTGGCGGCGTCTGCTCAAACGCATCGCACCAACGATGCTCGTCTACTTCTGCTACGGCTGGACCGGCTGGCTGTTCTTCACCTGGCTGCCCACGTTCTTCATGCACGGTCGCGGCCTCGATCTGAAAAGCTCGGCGATGTTCTCCGCGGGCGTGTTTCTGTCCGGCGTGGTCGGCAATACCGCGGGCGGCGTGCTCAGCGACCGCGTGTTGAAGCGTACGCGCAACGTCGTCGCGGCGCGCCGCAACGTGATCATCTGCGCGTTTCTCGGTGCCTTGGTGTTCCTCGCACCGGTGATGGTCGTGAAGTCGCTGCCGGTCATGGCGGCGTGCATGAGCCTGTCGTTTGTTCGGCCTGATCGTGGACCGCACGGGTAGCTGGACGCTGCCGTTCGCCGGCTCGCTCGGACTGCTCGCGCTCGGCATCGTCGCGACCTTCTTCATGCGGCCGGATATTCCGCTCGACGCGGCTCGCGCTCACCCGGATCTCGCGGACATCAATGCGGGCGGCGAATTGCGCTTCGCGGAAAACCTCACGCCGCGCGAATCGAATCGATGACCAGTTGCATCGCCGGCGTGATGCGCCGGTTTCTGCGCAGAATCAGCCCATACGGCGCGAGCCGGCCGCGCAGCGGCGTCGCGATCGCGGCGATCGCATCGAGCGCGACGTAGTATTGCGCGACCGAACTCGGCAGTACGGCGAGCATGTCCGAATCGCGCAGCAACGACAGCGTGGTCAGAATCGACGACGTCTCGACCGTGCTGACCGGCGGCGCGACGCGCGACTCGCGAAACGTTTGATCGATGACCTGGCGCATCGGGCTCGGATGCGGCTGGATGATCCACGGATAGCGCGCGAGGTCCGCGAGCTTCGGCCGCGTGCCCGTTTGTTTGCCTGTTTTCACGGCCGGATGATCGGGCCGCACGACGATCGACAGCGCCTCTTCCGCCAACGTTTCGAAGCTCAGATCGAGCGCCGGAAAGCCATCGGGAATCCGGCCAATCACGATATCGAGCTGATCCTGTTGCAGCGACTGCACGAGCACGTCGCTGGTGTCGATCGTGACCGCCATCTGCAGGCGCGGGTGCGCTTCCTTCAGCTTGACGATCGTGTTTGTCAGCAATTCGGGCGACGGCGCCATCACCGCGCCGATGCGCACCTTGCCGATGTCGCCGGCCTCGATGCCGGCCAACTCCTCGCGCAACTCGTCGAGATCCTCGAACACGACGCGCGCATAGCGCATCACGGCCTCGCCGAAGATCGTCGGCGCCATGCCGCGCGCATGGCGCACGAACAGCGATACGCCGAGCGTGTCTTCGAGTTCCTGCAAGGCCTTGGTCGCGGCTGGCTGGGTCATCGCGAGATCGTCGGCGGCGCGGCGCAGCGATTCTGTTTCCGACAGCGCGACCATCAGTTGCAGATGACGCAGGCGCAAGCGTTTGCGAATGGTGGAGGCGGGCGGGATCATGAGCGATAACTTTAGCGAATCGGCCGATTCGAATTATTCAGTGGTCAGTTATCGGATAGTTTCGCACACTAGCGGTTATCGCAGGACGGCAATCGCAACGCCGTTCGCGTTGACAAGACAAAACCGGAGACGACGCATGACGATGACCGCGAGCCCCGCGCTCGACAGCGCGATTACCAAAGCGCGCACGAGGCTGCTGCCTTTTCTGATCCTGATGTACGTACTGGCGTTCATCGACCGCGCGAACGTCGGCTTCGCGAAGAACGTGCTGCAGGCCGACACGGGCTTGAGCGACGCGGCGTTCGCGTTCGGCGCCGGCATTTTCTTCATCGGCTATGCGGTGTTCGAAGTACCGAGCAACCTGCTGATGTACCGCTTCGGCGCGCGCGTCTGGATGAGCCGCATCATGGTCACGTGGGGCATCGTGTCCGCGTGCACGGCCTTCGTCGACAGCGCCACGAGCTTCTATGTGCTGCGCACGCTGCTCGGCATCGCCGAAGCCGGTTTCTTTCCCGGCATCATCCTGTTCCTGTCGAACTGGTTTCCCGCGAAAACGCGCTCGCAGACGATTGGCATGTTCTATTTCGGCTTCCCGCTCGCGCTCCTGCTCGGCAGCCCGATCTCGGGTCTGCTGCTCGATACGGGCAATCCGTTCGGCATGCATCCGTGGCAATGGATGTTTGTCATCGAAGGACTCGCGGCGTCGGTAGTAGGCGTCGTCGCTTACTTCTATCTGACCGACCGGCCCGTGCAGGCGCGCTGGCTCGATGGCGAAGAGCGTGATGCACTGGATCAGGCGTTGCGCCAGGAAGACCGCCAGAAGCTCGCGCATGGTCCGGCTTCGGTGCTCGGGGCGCTGCGCGATTCGCGCGTACTGTTCTGCGGCCTGATCTACTTCGCGGTGCAGATGAGCGTGTATGGCGTCGTGTTCTATCTGCCAACCCGCATCGCCGGGCTCGCGAGCGGCGGCCATGTGGGCGTCGAGGTCGGAATGCTGACAGCGATTCCGTGGATCGCCGCGATCATCGGCACGTTCTGGGTGACGCGCTACGCCGACCTCCACGGTCATCACCGTATCTGGGCCGCGGCGATGCTCGCGCTCGCGGCGTTCGGCATTGCCGCGTCGGCGATGACGTCGTCGGTCACGCTTGCGATTGCCGCCTTCTGTTTCGCCGCCATCGGTTTCGTCTGCGTGCAGCCATTGTTCTGGACGCTGCCCACCGGTTACCTGGGTGGCGCCGCGGCCGCGGGCGGCATCGCGTTGATCAATTCGATCGGCAATCTGGGTGGCTTCGTCGCGCCGAATCTGAAAGGGTTGGCCGAGCGCGCGACCGGCTCTTCGCAGGCGGGTATGTTCTCGCTCGCGGTGGTCGGCCTGATCGGCGCATTGCTGCTGCTGACGTTCCGCTTCGCCCCTGCCGCCTCGCATTCCGTCTCTCATCGCAGCGGCCCGCTCGGCGAACGCCCGGGCCACTGACTCTCTGAAGGAAATCGTCGAACATGAAAATCAAGCGTATCCGAACGCGTGTTTTCGAGTGGAAAGGCAAAGTCGTGCCGCCGCAAGCGCATTTCTGCACGAACGCGGTCGATATTCTGTACGAGCGTGGCGACGCGATGGGGTCGTTCCGCTTTCACGGCTGGCTCGTCGTCGAAGTCGAATGCGACGACGGCACCGTCGGCATCGGCAATTGCGCGCTCGCGCCGCGCATCGCGAAGCAGATCATCGACGAATACCTCGCGCCGATCGCGATCGGCGAAGACCCGTTCGACAACGAATACATCTGGCAGAAGATGTATCGCCGCACGCTCGCGTGGGGCCGCAAAGGCATCGGCATGGCGGCGATCTCCGCGATCGATATCGCGCTGTGGGACATCATGGGCAAGGCCGTGAAAAAGCCGGTGTTCAAGCTGCTCGGCGGGCGCACGAAAGAAAAGATCTGGTGCTATGCATCGAAGCTTTACAACAACGATGATCGCGACGCTTTCCTCGGCGAAGCGGAAAGCTATCTGGACAGCGGCTTCACCGCGATGAAGATGCGCTTCGGCTACGGTCCGAAAGACGGCCCGAAAGGCATGGCGAAGAACATCGAACAGGTGCGTCTGTTGCGTGAACTGGTCGGCGACGAAGTCGACATCATGCTCGAATGCTATATGGGCTGGACGCTCGAATACGCGCGCAGAATGCTGCCGCGCCTCGCCGAATTCAATCCACGCTGGATCGAGGAGCCGGTGATCGGCGACGACGTCGAAGGCTATCAGGAGTTGAAGAAGATGAACCTGATGCCGGTGTCAGGTGGCGAGCATGAGTTCACGAGCTATGGCTTCAAGGATCTGCTCGAACGCCGCGCGATCGACGTGATCCAGTACGACACGAATCGCGTGGGCGGGATCACGGCGGCGCGCAAGATCAACGCGATGGCCGAAGCGTGGTCGGTGCCGGTGATTCCGCATGCGGGACAGATGCACAACTATCATCTGACGATGTCGAGCACCGCGAGCCCGATGTCGGAGTTCTTCCCGGTGTTCGATGTCGAAGTGGGCAACGAATTGTTCTACTACATCTTCGAAGGCGAGCCGCAGCCGGAAAATGGCTATCTGCAACTGTCGGACGACGTGCCGGGTTTTGGCATCAAGTTGAGCGACAAGTATCTTGCCGACTTCAACATCGTCGAATGAGTGGACCCATCCGAGGAAAGCACATGAAGCCACGCATCGCAGTCCTTCTTGGCGACCCCGCCGGTATCGGTCCCGAGCTGATCGCGCGTCTGTTCGCGTAGCGGGCGAACCGGGCGCGCGCGGAGCTGCTGATCATCGGCGACCGGCGCGAGCTGGAAACCGGCATGAAGATCGCGCAGCAGCGCTTCGATTACGACGTGGTCGAAGATGCGCATGCCGCGTTTCAACGCGACGGCGTGCCGTCGCTGATCGATTTCCGTCTGCCCGGCGATCAAGCTTTCGAGCGTGCGGTGGCGACCGAACACGGCGGCCGCTATAGTCTCGCCGCGTTCAGGCACGCGCTCGCGCTGACGCAAAGCAACGTCACCCAAGGCATGCTGTTCGCGCCGGTCAACAAGACCTCGCTGCATCTGGCCGGCATGGAAACCGGCGACGAGATGGAGTGGTTCGCGAAGCAGCTCGGCTACACGGGCAGCTTCTGCGAGTTCAACGTGCTCGACGAGTTATGGACTTCGCGCGTGACCTCGCATATGGCATTGAAGGACGTCAGCGCGAAGCTGTCGGAGGAGCGCATCGTCGGCGCGGTGCGGCTGATTCACGAAGGCCTGAAGCGGGCCGGCCATCCGCAGCCGCGTATCGCGGTATGCGGTTTCAATCCGCACAACGGCGACAACGGCGCGTTCGGCCGCGAGGAGATCGACGTGATCGCGCCGGCCGTCGAGGCCGCGCGCAAGCTCGGTTACGACGCGCAGGGACCGTTTCCCGCCGACACGATCTTCGTGCGTGCGCGCGACCAGAAGGCCTTCGACGGCGTCGTCACGATGTACCACGATCAAGGCCAGATCGCGATGAAGCTGATGGGTTTCTGGCGCGGCGTGACCGTGCACGGCGGCTTGCCGATTCCGATCGCGACGCCCGCGCACGGCACCGCGTTCGACATCCACGGCCAGGGCAAGGCCGACGTCGGCGCGACGCAGAAGGCATTCGACATCGTCACGCGGATGGCGACGGAGCGCGTGAACTAACGCGTCAGCGTTTCCTGCGCGGGCCGGTCGAGGCGCGCACCACGAGCTCGGGCGGTGGCCCGAGCTCCATCGACGGCTGCCGCTCCGGCGTCTGGATCAAACGGATCAGGCTCTTGATCGACAACTCCGCGACGGCCGCGGTTTGAATCGCGACCGTGGTCAGCGCGGGATGCACCTGATGCGCGAGCTGAATGTCGGTGATGCCGATCACCGACACGTCGTCGGGCACCGAGCGGCCGAGCGTGATCAACGCCTGGATCGCGCCGATCGCGAGCAGGTCGTTGGTCGCGAAGATCGCGCTCAGTTGCGGGCGGTTCGCCATCAGTTCCATGCAGGCGGCGAAGCCGGCGTCGATCGAGTCGCGAATCTGCAGCACGGCGGCCGCATCGGCTTCGATGCCAGCCATGCGCATCGCGGCGCGAAAGCCGTTCGAGCGCGCGTCCTGCAAACCGCCGCAACCGTCGCCGATCAGCAAGCCGATCTCGCGATGGCCGAGTCCGAGCAGATGCCCCGCGGCCAGCTCGCCGGCACGCGCGAAGTCGACTGCGATGCACGGTAGCTCGGGCGGCGACTCGGGGTGCTCCCACATGGCGAGCAGAATCGGCGCGCTATGCGTCGCCGATGCGCACAGGTCGTTGATCGTGATGTCCGTGTTCATCACGAGCACGCCGTCGGCGAGCGTGCCGGCAATCTGGTTCAGATACGCGCGGCCGATTTCGGCATCGTCGTCGGTATTGCAGACCATCAGGAAGTGGCCGGTCTTGCGCGCCGCGCGCTCGGCGGCGAGCACGAACTCCGGGTAAAACGGGTTCGAGATGTTCGACAGCATGAGCGCGAGCGTCGACGAACGGCCTTCGGCCAGCGCGCGCGCATTCAGGTTCGGCCGGTAGCCGAGCTCGGCGATCGCCTGCAGCACGCGCTCAGCCGTTTCAGGGCGGACTTTCTCGCGATTGCGCAGCACGTTGGAGACCGTGGCGGCGGTAACCTGCGCGCGTTTCGCGACTTCTGACAACGTGACCATGTCGTTATCCCATATTTAGGGAGGTCAATTCAAATGTTGCAAACGGCCTGCGACATTGCTAACTTTCTCAAAAACGTAACGGAGACACCCACCATGACTTTTCCCGTCGAACTCGAATTTAAGCGATTAAATGCCGCCGGCACAAGACCGGGGCGTTTTATTTCGGCGAAAATTTAAGCGGTTAAATCAAGGCGGAGACAGCATGGCGACGATTCGTTTGAGCGATGTGCAAAAGGCCTACGGCGACCATCCGCCGGTGATCCGGCGCGTGAATCTCGAGATCGCGCAGCATGAATTCTGCGTGTTTCTTGGCCCCTCGGGCTGCGGCAAGTCGACCTTACTACGGATGATCGCCGGTCTCGAAGACCTCAGCAAAGGCGAGCTGTATATAGGCGGCCGCCTCGTCAACGATGTGCCGGCCGCCGAGCGCGGTGTCGCGATGGTGTTCCAAAGCTACGCGCTGTTTCCGCACATGACCGTGTTCGACAACATGGCGTTCGGATTGAAGCTCGCGAAGCAGCCGAAGGACGTGATCGAGCGCAAGGTCCGCGAAGCCGCGCGGATTCTACAACTGGAAAGCTTGCTCGAACGACATCCGAAAGCGCTGTCGGGCGGCCAGCGGCAGCGCGTCGCGATCGGCCGCGCGATCGTGCGCGAGCCGGGCGTGTTTCTGTTCGACGAGCCGCTATCGAATCTCGATGCCGCGCTGCGCGGCCAGACGCGCGTCGAGATCGCGCGTCTGCATCAGCGCTTCGCGAATGCGAGCGTCGTGTACGTCACGCACGATCAGGTCGAAGCGATGACGCTTGCCGATCGCATCGTGCTGCTGCATGCGGGCGCGGATGCCGAGCGCTTCGGCAGCATCGCGCAGAGCGGTGCGCCACTCGAGCTGTATCACCACCCGAAGTCGCGCTTCGTCGCGGGCTTTATCGGCTCGCCGCGTATGAACTTCGTCGATGCGACCGTCGAGTCGATCGAACCGGGGCGTGTGACGGTGGCGCTCGTGGCCGGGGCGGAAAAGCTGGTCGCGCACGTCGACGGTAAACGGCTGCAACGCGGCCAGCGCGTCACGCTCGGCGTGCGCCCCGAGCATCTGCGGCTCGATGGCGACGAACAGTTCATTCAGTGCGCGACCGTGCTATCGGAACGGCTCGGCGAGCACAGCTATATCCACGCGGACCACGCGGGAGGCACGCTGATCGCGAAGGCGCCCGGCGATACGCCGCTCGGCGCGGGCGAGCGCATCCGCGTCCATGTTCCGCCCGCTGCCTGTCATCTGTTCGACGAACAGGGACTCGCGCTGCGGCGTAGCACGTTCGAGCCGGAACGCGCGGCCGCCTGATCGATCGTCGACGGCGGACCTGCTTCAACGGTTCGTCAGACTGAATTCCGCCATAGAGCGGGTTACATCGCCGGCCACACTGCGTAGCCGGTCAACAAGGTAGACAAGGAGACATAGATGATCGCTCTTCGCCTTCGCCGTTTTGCACAGGTGTCGATCGCCGCGGCCGTGGTGGCCGGCGCGCTCGGCAGCGCCGTGGTCGACGCGGCCACGCTGAACGTCAACGTATCGGCGCGTGGTAATCAGCGCTCGACCTGGCAGGACGCATTCGACCAGTTCAAGAAAGCCAATCCCGACATCGACCTGAAAATCACCTACGTGACCGAGGAAGCATACAAGGTGCAGATGGGCGGCTGGCTCGCCACCGATCCGCCCGACGTCGTGTCGTGGCACGACGGCGAACGAATGGCGTATTACGCGCAACGCGGTCTGCTCGAGGATCTGAGCTCGGACTGGGCGAAGAACGGCTGGTCGCAGCAGTATGCGTCGGTCAAGGACGCGTCGACGTACAAGGGCAAGCAGTATGCGGCACCGCTCGGCTATGACGCGTACGGCTTCTTCTATCGCAAGGATCTGTTCGAGAAGGCCGGCATCAAGAGCGAGCCTAAAACGTGGGACGAACTGCTCGAAGCGAACAAAAAGCTGAAGGCGATCGGCGTCGCGCCGATCGCGGTGGCCGCGCGCGATAGCTGGACGCTGGCCGCCTGGTTCGACTATCTCGATCTGCGCATCAACGGCAACGAATTCCACCAGAAGTTGATGGCCGGCGAAATTCCATACACCGATCCGCGCGTGAAGAAGGTCTACACGACGTGGAAGACCCTGCTCGACAATCACGACTTCATCGAGAACGCGCTGTCGTACGACGTCGATTCGATCGGCCCGATACTCAACAACGGCAAAGCCGCGATGATGCTGATGGGCACCTTCTTTTCGGCGAGCTTCCCGCCGTCGATTAAAGATCAGATCGGCTTTTTCCGCTTCCCGGTGATCGACGCAAATGTGCCGATGGCCGAGGATGGTCCCGTCAACGTACTGCTGGTTCCGGCAAAGGCAAAGAACAAGGCCGACGCGCGCAAGCTGCTCGCGTTCATGGAGACGCCGAAGATCAACGCCGAACTTGCGAAGGGCTGGGGAACCTTGCCGTCGAACAGCCAGGCGGCGCCGCCTGAAGATGCGATTTCGAAGGTCGGCTTCCAGACGCTCGCGAACACGAAGGGCGGCATCGCGCAGTTCTACGATCGCGATATGCAAAAGGAAATGGCCGACGAAGGCATGAAGGGCATGCAGCAGTTCTACAGCGATCCGTCGCAACTCGACAGCGTGCTCGCTCATCTCGAAGCGACGCGCAAGCGCATCTACCAGAAGTAAGTCCCGCCGGGCCGGCCGCGTGAACGGCCGGCTACGGCGCCCAGATTCCGCCTTCGATTTCCGACGAGGCCGTTCCATGTCTCATACCGCAGCGCGCCGCCTGCCCGCGGCGCGGCACCGTCGCGTCTCGACGACGCGCCGTCATCAGCATCGCGCCGCGTTTTTCTTTCTGCTGCCGGGCTGCGCGTTGTTCGCGCTGTGCGTGATCTATCCGATCATCAGCAGCATTTCGCTGAGCTTCTACCACTGGGACGGCATGACGCCGAAGACCTTCGCCGGTCTCGCCAATTACGTCGAGCTGTTTCAGTCCGATACGTTCTATACGGCGCTGAAGAACAACCTGATCTGGCTCGCGCTGTTTTTGCTCGCGCCGCCTCTCGGTCTGCTGTTCGCGCTGTATCTGAACCAGCACGTGCGCGGCATGCGCGTCGTGAAGTCGCTGTTTTTCGCGCCGTTCGTGCTGTCGGGCGTCGTGGTCGGTCTCGTATTCAGCTGGTTCTACGATCCGACGTTCGGGCTGCTGCGGCTGATCGTCGGCCGTGGCATCCCGGTACTCGGCGATCCGCATACGGTCACGTTCGGCATCATCTTCGCCGCGCTGTGGCCGCAGGCGCCGTTCTGCATGATCCTGTATCTGACCGGGCTCACCGGTATCAATCCCGAAGTGGTCGAGGCTGCGCGCATGGAAGGCGCGCAAGGGCTGCGACTGCTGTGGCACGTGATCCTGCCGCAATTGCGGCCCGCCACCTTCATGGCGGTGGTGCTGACCGTGATCGGCGCACTGCGCAGCTTCGATCTGATCGCGGTGATGAGTGGCGGCGGTCCGTTCGACAGTTCCACCGTGCTCGCCTATTTCATGTACGACCAGGCGATCAAGTACTACCGCGAAGGCTATTCCGCCGCGATTGCGGTCGTGCTGTTCGCGATCATGCTCGTCTATATCGTGTTCCATCTGCGCCGCATGTTGCGCGAGGAACGCTGATTCTCTGAACCTCAGGAGTATCCGGTCATGTATCCGCTTCCCGTCGAACGCTGGAAACCGCTGAATCGCACGCTTTACAAGGCCTCGCTGCCGCTGGCGTTGTTCATCTGGCTGCTGCCGATGCTCGCCGTGCTGCTGACCTCGATCCGCTCGACGGATGAATTGTCGCAAGGCGACTACTGGACGTGGCCGAAACACTTCGCGTTGCTGGAGAACTACGGCACCGCGCTCACGCAAACGCCGATGCTGCATTACTTCGCCAATAGCGTGCTGATCACGGTGCCGTCGGTGATCGGCGCGATCGTGCTCGCGTCGATGGCGGGCTTCGCGTTGGCGACGTATCGCTTTCCGGGCAACACGGCCGTGCTGTTCGCGTTCGTCGCCGGCAATTTCGTGCCGATCCAGATCCTCATGATTCCGGTGCGCGACATGGCGTTGAAGTTCGGCCTGTTCAACACCGTGTGGGCGCTGGTGATCTTTCATGTGTCGTTTCAGACCGGCTTCTGCACCTTGTTTCTGCGCAACTTCATCAAGCAACTGCCGTTCGAGATGATCGAGGCCGCGCGCGTCGAAGGCGCGGGCGAGTGGACGATCTATCTGCGCATCGTGCTGCCGCTGATCCGCCCCGCGCTCGCCGCGCTCGCGATCCTCGTGTTCACGTTCGTGTGGAACGACTACTTCTGGGCGCTGTGCCTCACGCAAGGCGACGACGCCGCGCCGATCACGGTGGGCGTCGCCGCGCTGAAAGGGCAGTGGACGACCGCGTGGAACCTCGTCGCGGCGGGCTCGGTGCTGGCCGCGTTGCCTTCGGTGCTGATGTTCTTCGGCATGCAAAGGCACTTCGTCGCCGGACTGACCTTCGGGGCGAGCAAGGGATAAACGGCGCTTGAAACACGATTGAAACGACGGCTCGACGTCAACTCACCACGAGACTTTCACATGCAACTTGGTGTCTGCTACTACCCGGAACAATGGCCGCGCGCGATGTGGGCCGACGACGCGCAACGTATGGTCGAACTCGGTATCACGCATGTGCGGATCGCCGAATTCGCGTGGAGCCGTATGGAGCCGCGCGCCGGCGAATTCGACTGGCTATGGCTCGACGAAGCCGTCGACGCGCTCGCGAATGCGGGCCTGAAACTCGTGCTCGGCACGCCGACCGCTTCGCCGCCGAAGTGGCTCGTCGACGCGCACCCGGACGTGTTGCCGGTGCGCGCGGACGGCACGCGCTGGAATTTCGGCTCGCGGCGTCACTACGATATTTCGAGCGACACGTACCGGCGCGAATGCGTGCGCATCGTCACCGCGATGGCGAAGCGCTATGGCCGGCATCCGTCGATCGTCGCATGGCAGACCGATAACGAACTCGGCTGCCACGACACGGTGCCGAGCTATTCGGCTGCGGCGTTGCAGCGCTTTCACGTGTGGCTGCAGCGGCGCTACGCAACGATCGGCGCGTTGAACGACGCGTGGGGCAACGTGTTCTGGAGCATGGAGTACCCGTCGTTCGACGGGATCGGCCTGCCGACGCTGACACCCACCGACGCCAACCCGATCCATCTGCTCGACTTCCGCCGCTTCATGTCCGACGAGGTGGCGAGCTTCCATCGCGAGCAGATCGACGTATTGCGCGAGCATGCGCCGAACGCGGATCTGCTGCACAACTTCATGGGCTTTTTCACGACCTTCGATCACTATCGCTTCGCCGCCGACAACGCGATCGACGTCGCCGCATGGGACAGCTATCCGATTGCGCGCACTGAGTCGATCGCGTTGCCGGAGGAGCAGAAGGCGCGCTTCGCGCGTACCGGACATCCCGACGTGTCCGCGTTCGATCACGACCGCTACCGGGGCATTGGCGACGGGCGCTTCTGGGTGATGGAGCAGCAGGCCGGTCCGGTGAACTGGGCGTCGTGGAATCCGATTCCGGCGCCGGGCATGGTGCGGCTATGGGCGTACGAGGCGTTCGCGCATGGCGCGGAGCTGGTGTCGTATTTCCGTTGGCGTCAGTGCCCGTATGCGCAGGAGCAGATGCATTCCGGGCTCAATCTGCCGAACGACGAACTGTCGCCGGGCGGTCTCGAGGTGCAACGGGCCGCGCGTGAGATCGCGGGCAGTACGGCGCTGTCGACGCTCGCCGCGCCCGCGCGCGCGGTCACCGCGCTGATATTCGACTACGAGACCCAATGGATGTTCGAAATCCAGCGTCACGGCAAGGGCTTCGACTACCAAACGCTCGCGTTCGACTACTACGAGTCGCTGCGCGAACTCGGGCTCGATGTCGATATCGTGTCGAGCCGGGCAGATCTTTCGCGCTATCAGCTAGTCGTGGTGCCGAGTCTCGCGGTGATCGACGCCGCGCTCGTCGAGCAGATCGCGCGTTCGAACGCGCAATGGGTGTTCGGCCCACGCAGCGGCTCGAAAACCGACGCGTTCGCGATTCCCGGCAATCTGCCGCCCGGCGCGTTGCAGCGCGCGCTGCCGATCCAGGTGCTCGAAGTCGAAACGCTGCGCTCGACGCTCGCGCCCGCGCTGTCGATCGACGGCACCGAGGGTCACGCGCTGCACTGGCGCGAGCATGTGCGCGCCAATGGCGAGACACGCATTGCCGCGCGCTTCGACGATGCCTGGCCCGCGCTGCTGACGCACGGCAACGTGCGCTATGTGGCCGGCTGGCTGTCGCATGAACTGCATCGCACGCTGTTGCGGCAGGCGGCGCGCGACGCGGGCCTCGATACGCAGGTACTCGCCGACGGACTGCGGCTGCGCCGCCGCGGCGGCTTGACCTTCGCATTCAATTTCGGCGCGCAACCGGTGCAGGCGCCAGCACCGCGCAATGCGACGTTCGTGCTCGGCGAGCCGCGCCTGAATACCGGCGACGTCTGCGCGTGGAAAGACGCGTGACGTAGTGTGGTTGTCACGTCACGTCAGGAAGTCAACCAGGGAGGAAGTGGTAACAGCAGTCAGAAACTCGCAGTTCAAAACTCGAAGGTTGCAGCACGGACGCATCAAACCAGGACCAGGCGGCCCGCAAAGAGCCGCCATTTAATCGATGGAGGATGACGGATGAACCGAAGAGAAATGCTGGGATGGCTGGCGGGCGCCGCTGCGGCGGCGGGTGTCGGCGCGACGCTCGGCACGCCCGCTGTTGCGGCGGAGCAGGGTGGGGCACCCGGCAACGCCACGGCGCAGGACGCCGCTGCGCTTGCAAACCGCTTCGCGATGGGCGCGGACGTCTCGACGTTGCTCGAACTCGAAGCGAACGGCGCGAAGTACTACGAGCATGGCGAGGCGCACGACTGCCTGCATATTCTGAAGCGTCACGGCGTCGATTCGATCCGTATCAAGGTGTGGAACGATCCTGGCAATCCTGACTTCTTTCCGGCCAATCAGAGCCCCGCGGCCGGCTGGAACAATGCCGGGCACGTGCGCATTCTCGCGCGCCGCGCCGCCGCGCTCGGCCTGCGTATTCTGATCGACTTCCACTACAGCGACTGGTGGGCCGATCCGGGCAAGCAGTACCCGCCGCACGACTGGGCCGGCAAGGACATCACCGAGACCTGCGCGCTGCTGTCCGCGTATACGTCGAACGTGTTGCGGATGCTCGAGCGCGACGGCGTGCATCCCGAGTGGGTGCAGATCGGCAATGAGATCACCGGTGGCATGCTGTGGCCGCTCGGCAAGTACGATCAGCTCGATAACCTCGCGGCGCTACTGAAGGCTGGGCACGACGCGGTCAAATCCGTCGACGGGCGCATCAAGGTGATGCTGCATATCGACAGCGGCGGCAACAACGCGACGAGCCGCTGGTGGTTCGACAACATGACGCAGCGTGGCGTCACGTTCGACGTGATCGGCCTGTCGTATTACCCGCAATGGCAGGGCTCGTTCAGCGACCTGCAGGGCAATGTGAACGATCTTGCGACGCGCTACGAGAAGGACGTGATCGTCGTCGAGACCGCGTATCCGTGGACGACCAGCGACGGCGATCCGGAACCGGACTCGATGACCAACGTCGGCACCTCGCCGTACCCGCAGACGCCCGCCGGACAGGCGCAGTTTCTCGGCGCGGTGACCGATATCGTGAAGGGGATCCCCGACGGACACGGGAAGGGCGTGTTCTGGTGGGAGCCCGAGTGGATTCCGACGCCGAACGTCGGGTGGAAAGTCGGCGCCGGCGACCAGTGGGACAACAACACGCTGTTCGATTTCCACGGCAATGCACTGTCGTCGCTGGATGCGTTCCGGCAGCGCTAGCGCATCGCGGATGACGCGCGGCTGAATGCGCGCCAGCCGCTACGCGCATGGGACACGCCGGCATCACTGTGCCGGCGATGCCTGCCCCTTGTGCTGGTTCACGCACTCCGACGTGATCGCCATGCTCGCCTGATCGGGCGTCATGTGGGGCGCGTCGGGGCTGAAGATTTTTTCGATGATCGCGTCGACGGCCGCGCGGTCGGACGGGTCTTTGTAGTAGTGGGCGGCCTGTTCGAGCGCCTGAGCTTTGGTCTTTTTGTGCGCGCGCCACGACGCGACCTGGCCGGCGATATCGCCGAGCGCGAAACATTGATCGCTGACAGTCTGCGCGACGGCCTGAGCGGCCGGCTGCGCGATGCACAGCGCGACGAGCGCGGATACGACTACGCGTTTCATTACCGGAGTCCTGACATGAGACGGCGGCGGCGCGAAAGCGGCGGTGATCGCCGCGCCGGGCCGCGCGCGGAAAAATTGTTGCGTAGTGTATCGGGAAGTGGGCCGGGGCGCTTTTTGCCGCCGTGGATCACAATGCCGCAGGCGAACGGGTGTGACGTCGATGCGTCACAGCGGCAGCGGCCGGTCCTTTAGCCAGGTTTCAGGCGCGGCGATGGTTCTGATTGCCGTGCTGCTGTGTGTCGATCAACTGCTCGCGTTCTGGTAAGCGAGAGATTCGAGGCGTTCAGCGAAACAAAAAGCCGCCCTGCGATTCGCAGGGCGGCCTCTGGGTCACCACTCGATCGAACCGTTACCGGTCCGCTGGCGCGCACATTTCATTGCACGCTCAATGGCCGAACGACTCCGTCTTCGACGCACCCGCGTCCACCGCCTGCGGCCGTGCCGCCTGCTTGATCAGCAGCGCGACGCACGACAGCAGACCCGCCACCGCGATCGTCGCGAAGATGCCGCCGAACGAAAAGTGGCGGCGCGCCAGCTCGGCTACGAGGAACGAACCCGCGATGCCGCCGAAGCGGCCGACGCCAAGCATCCACGCGACGCCCGTGCCGCGGCCCACGGTCGGGTAGAACGCGGCGGCGAGCGCCGGCATCGACGATTGCGCGGTATTCATCAGCACGCCGGCGATGAACACGATCAGCACGAGCGCGCCGACGTTGCCGGCCGCCTGACCGATGAAGTACACGCTGACGGCGGTCAGTGCATAGCAGGCCGCGATGATGCGATTCGCGTTGAAGCGGTCCATCAGCACGCCGGCCAGCACCGCGCCGACGCCGCCGAGCGGGAACAGCGCGGAGATCAGCGTCGCGCGTTGCGGCGTGAGGCCGGCGTCCTTCAGCAGTATCGGCATCCAGTTGATCGATGCGTAGAAGATCACGAGGCCCATGAAGTACGCGAGCCACAGCATCACCGAACCGACGATGTACGAGCGCGACAGCACGACGCCGAGACCTTTGCCGCCGGTTTGCGGCGCGGTTTCGGTCATCGTGAAACCGACGGCCTGCACCGCGTCGCCGGAAATGCGCGCGAGAGCGGCGCGAATCCGCTCGGCCGGCTTGTTATTCGCGACCATGTAGCGGACCGACTCCGGCATCTTCGCGAGCAACAGCAGCAACAGCAGCAGCGGCGTGACGCCGCCGAGGATCAGCACGCTGCGCCAGCCCAGATGCGGAATCATCCACGCGGCGAGGAAACCGCCGAACGCGGCGCCGAGAGGGAAGCCGCAGAACATCAGGTTGATCACGGTGGCGCGGCGCTTGTCCGGGCAGTATTCGCCCATCATCGTGACCGCGTTCGGCATCGCGGCGCCGAGGCCGACGCCGGTGACGAAGCGCAGCACGGTCAGTTGGTCGATGCCGGTCGAGAACGCCGACGCGAGGCAGGCGAGGCCGAACAGCAGCACCGAGCCGATCAGCATCGAGCGACGCCCGAGGCGGTCGGACAACGGACCCGAGCCGAGTGCGCCGCACGCGAGGCCGAACAGCGCGGCGCTCAGCACCGGCGCGAGCGCGGGCTTGTTGATACCCCATTCGGTGATCAGTGAAGGCGCGATGAAGCCGATCGCAGCAGTGTCAAAACCGTCCAGCAGGACGATGATGAAGCACATGAAAAAGATCAGCCACTGGAACGGCGAAAACGGATGCTCGTTGATGAAGGTTTGAACGTTCACAGCGGGGCTGCGGTTCATGATGGTCTCCTGGCAGCGAAAGGCCCGACACGACGAGCTATTCTTCTCTAAGACTGTACGCCGTCTGGCAACGGCGTACGATGCCTTCGGCGGGCCAACTGACCGTTCGTCGGCAATGAATCACACCCGGACGGATCGGTTTGACGGAATCGCGCCGGGCGAGGGAATTTGTTCGCATAAAGAACCGAGATTCTCTATGCGAACGCGCGCCACTGTAAGGAATGAAATCGATGCGGTCAACGGGGGAATACCCGAGCTTCGCAGTGGCGGACGTGCCCGCCGATGTATGGGAGCGGCGCGCTGCAATAGGGCCGGAGAAAGGACGAGGCACGCCAGGCTCAACGCGCCAAAACAACCGGCGAGCGGCGTCGAGACATCAGCCCGTCAGGCCGTCACCCCTGGATTGGCCACCGTCCGCTCGATTCGCCCCAGCCGGACCACCGTCACACCGGGGCGTAACTGCCGCAGCGACGGCATCACGAGCATGCAGTTGTCGTAGGGGGTGCGCATCTCTTCGCCGTTCGATCAGCCGATCACGGCACCCGCCTCGGCGAAAACCTCGAGGCCGGTGTACGCCGCGGCGAAGCTGAAAGTCCATGCTGGTCGCGACGACCGGCTGTGTCACGCGCACGATATTCTGCTCGGGCGGACGGTGCCCGGCGTAGACGTATTCAAATGGGGTTTCGACTTGCAGCGGGTGGGCGCGCTTTGATGGGCCTGGCGCGTCGTTCATATCAGGCGACTTTTGCCGCGATCGCCTCGCCGACTTCGCTCGTGCTTGCCTTGCCGCCGAGGTCGCCGGTGTGCGGACCCTCGATCAGCGTCGCCTCGATCGCCTTCAGGATCGCGTCGTGCGCTTCGCGCTCCTTGCCGCTCGAATGACCGAGGAAGTCGAGCATCATCGCTGCCGGCAAGTACATCGCGATCGGATTCGCGATGTGCTTGCCGGCGATATCGGGTGCCGAGCCGTGCACCGGCTCGAACAGCGACGCAAACTTGCGGCTCAAACCACTGTACCCGGCGCTAGTAATTTGCCTGACTGCGAGCACTGGCTTCGCGGCCGGGCTGACGGCCACCCGTCATCATTCATCGGAAAATGGACCGTCACCGAGGTGGTCGGATACAGCGATGTTTCGGGCGGAATACCTGAGGCAAAACGACTGCTCGGCAAGGTGCTGAGCATATCTACCGGGCAGATCGAATTCGCAGGCGAGCGCTGTCGTCCGCACGGCGGTTTCAACGATGCGCATCGCGTCGTATTCGGTTGGGACGGCGTGATCGTGCGGGCAGTGAAATTGTCACCATCTCTACCGCCCCGCATTCAACTTGCGCCACAGCGTCGTCTTGCTGATGCCCAACGCGGCGCAAGCTGCATCGCGATCACCGTCGTGAACCGCGAGCACCGCGCGGATTTCATCGGCTTCGACATGACGGCTGCGCTCGCGCAGCGTCAGCGCCGCCGGCTTCGCGCGCGCGACGGGCTCGACGACTTCCGGCGCGATCGCGCGCAGCATGTCGCGCGTGACGAGCGCCGCACTCGCATCGGTGTCCGCATCGCCATCGGCGAGTTCAACCACGATCCGCTCGATCACGTTCTGCAACTCGCGCACATTGCCCGGCCACGCATGGCGCCGCAACGCCGGCCCCAAACCCTCCAGCATGCGAGCGGCGGTCTGCGCGTCGGGCACGCGCGCCGCCAGCCTCGGCTCGCGCGCGGCCGCCTGGCGCAACAGTTCGGCGGCGAGCGGCAGCAGGTCGTTCGGCCGCTCGCGCAGCGGCGGTAGCGCGATGCTGAGGATGTTGAGCCGGTAGTACAGATCGGTACGGAAACTGCCGGCTGCGACGGCGTCGGTCAGCGCGCGATGCGTCGCCGCGACGATGCGGATATCGACGCGCATCGGCTCCGTCGACCCGAGCCGCACCACCTCGCGCTCCTGCAACACGCGCAACAGGCGGCTTTGCAACGGCAACGGCATCTCGCCGATCTCGTCGAGAAACAGCGTGCCGCGATGCGCGACCTCGATCAGCCCCGCCTTGCCGCCCTTGCGCGCGCCGGTGAACGCGCCTTCCTCGTAGCCGAACAGCTCGCTTTCGAGCAGCGCCTCCGGAAACGCGCCGCAATTGATCGCGACGAACGCGAAGTCGCGTCGCGCGCTCAGTTGATGCATGCTCTGCGCGACCATCTCCTTGCCGGTGCCGCTTTCGCCGAGAACCAGCACGGTCGCGTCCGACCTCGCATAACGCGCGACGAGCGCGCGCACCCGTTTGATCGATTCCGACGCGCCGACGATATCGTCGAGCCGGTAGCGCGCGGTGAACTGCTGCACGCGTTGACGCGCGCGCAGCGTCCGATCGAGCCGTTCGACCGCGCGCGATTCCTGAAACGTCAGTACGGTGCCCGGCGCCGCGCCGCTGCTTGCGAGCGGGCCGCGATGCACGACATAGCTGGCGCCGCGCACCGTGCAGAAGCTGTCGCCCTCCGCGTCCGGCAGACTGCCCGCGAGGTCGGGCGCGAGTTCGAGCAGCGCGCGGCCGACGGCCTTTGCCGCATCCATACCGAGCACGCTCGCGAGCCGCTGGTTCATCAGTTCGACGCGGCCTTGCGCATCGAGCGCGACCACGCCGTCGCGCAGGTGCTGCAGCAGCGTGTCGAGCCGCTGACGTCGCACGGTTTCGCGGCGCATCGCCTGCGCGACTTCGAGCGCGGTGTCGAAACCGGCCCGCACCGACGCGCGCGAGTACAGAAACACCGCGCCCATGCCGGCGTTCGCAGCGAGGTCGGTGACCATGCCTGGGCCGACCACGACGTCGATGCCACGATCGCTGAGATCGAGCACGACGCTTTCCGCGTCCTGCGCCGACTGATACGACGCGAACGTAACATCGAGCGCGTACGCGGCGGTGAAACGGCGCACTTCGTCGGGCGTGTCGCCATGCGTGACCAGCGCGATGCGCGCGCCCTCCCGACGCGCGCGGGCGAGTGCATGCATGACGTCGTAGCCGGTCGGGCTGATCCGCACGACCGGCACCGACACGCGCGTTTTCAGATACGCGCCGTTCGAGCCGCCTGCGAGCACGACGTCGGGCCGCGCGGCGCCCGCGCCCTCGATTTCGCGCACTGCGTCTTCGAACGCGTGCGACACGATGCGAACATCCGCGTGTTCCACGTATTCGCCGGCGATGTCGAAGAACAGATCGCGCAGGCGGCTAATGCTGAGCGCCCAGACGCGCGGGCGTTGCGGCGGTTCATAAAGAGGCGTGCTCAAGGCGGGTGGCTCGCGACGGGACGGTTCGGGATCTCCATTATGCGAGCATTCATTGCCGATTTGAAATGCGCAGTTTCATTAGTGAAATCGCGCGTCGGGCGGGGCTGCGTCATCGTTTCGCCAGACCGCCGCCAAATCAGGCACTTAGCCGGCTACGAGCGAGCTGGCCCGTTCTTTGCGTACAAGGCAACCCAGTCGAAGCAATGGCCAAATTCCAACCCTTTCTGGAGACAATCGATGAGCGAAGCAGACAACAGCGCGCCGAACGCAGGCGCTTTCAAACCAAAAAAATCCGTCGCCCTGTCGGGTGTCACCGCGGGCAACACCGCGCTGTGCACGGTGGGCAAGACCGGCAACGATCTGCACTATCGCGGCTATGACATTCTCGACATCGCCGAGGCGTGCGAATTCGAGGAAATCGCTTATCTGCTGGTCCACGGCAAGCTGCCGACCCAGGCCGAGCTGACCGCGTACAAGACGAAGCTGAAGTCGATGCGCGGCCTGCCCGCCAACGTGAAAGCCGCACTCGAATGGATTCCGGCCGCCGCGCATCCGATGGACGTGATGCGCACCGGCGTGTCGGTGCTCGGCACCGTGCTGCCGGAGAAAGACGATCACAACCTGCCCGGCGCGCGCGATATCGCCGACAAGCTGATGGCCTCGCTCGGCTCGATGCTGCTGTACTGGTATCACTACTCGCACAACGGCAAGCGCATCGAGGTCGAAACCGACGACGATTCGATCGGCGGTCATTTCCTGCATCTGCTGCACGGCGTCGAGCCGTCGAAGGCGTGGGTCGATGCGATGCACGTGTCGCTGAACCTGTACGCGGAGCACGAGTTCAACGCGTCGACGTTCACCGGCCGCGTGATCGCGGGTACGGGCTCGGACATGTACTCGGCGGTCACCGGCGCGATCGGCGCGCTGCGCGGCCCGAAACACGGCGGCGCCAATGAAGCCGCGTTCGAAATCCAGTCGCGTTACCAGACGCCTGACGAAGCCGAAGCCGACATCCGCCGCCGCGTCGAGAACAAGGAAGTCGTGATCGGCTTTGGCCATCCGGTGTACACGATCTCGGACCCACGCAACAAGATCATCAAGGAAGTCGCGAAGAGGCTGTCGAAGGAAGCGGGCAACACCAAGCTGTTCTCGATCGCCGAACGGCTCGAATCGGTGATGTGGGACGCAAAGAAGATGTTCCCGAACCTCGACTGGTTCAGCGCGGTGTCGTATCACATGATGGGCGTGCCGACCGCGATGTTCACGCCGCTGTTCGTGATCTCGCGTACGGCAGGATGGAGCGCGCACATCATCGAGCAGCGCGTCGACAACAAGATCATCCGTCCGAGCGCGAATTACACCGGTCCGGACGATCTGCCGTTCGTGCCGCTGGCGAAGCGCGTTTGACGCGAGCAGCGAGCTAAACTGCCTGCACTGTCCAACCGGCCGCGCGCGAGAAGCGCCGCCGGACGCCGCCGGCATCCTGTCCGGCGGCCGATAACCGTCCTGTCCCTACGCCATGAATACTGCCAACCGCAAACGCCTTCCGGGCACCAAGCTCAACTTCTTCGATACGCGTGCCGCGGTCGACGCAATCAAATCCGGCGCCTACGACAAGCTGCCGTACACGTCGCGCGTGCTCGCCGAAAACCTGGTGCGCCGCTGCGATCCGGTGACGCTGACCGCTTCGCTGAAACAGATCATCGAGCGCAAGCGCGAGCTCGATTTTCCGTGGTTCCCGGCGCGCGTCGTGTGCCACGACATTCTCGGCCAGACCGCGCTCGTCGATCTGGCGGGTCTGCGCGATGCGATCGCCGCGCAAGGCGGCGATCCGGCGCTCGTGAATCCGGTGGTGCCGACGCAACTGGTCGTCGATCACTCGCTGGCCGTTGAGTGCGGCGGTTTCGATCCGGACGCGTTCGCGAAGAATCGCGCGATCGAAGATCGCCGCAACGAAGACCGCTTCCATTTCATCAACTGGACCAAGCGCGCGTTCCGCAACGTCGACGTGATTCCGCCGGGCAACGGCATCCTGCATCAGATCAACCTCGAGCGCATGAGCCCGGTCGTGCAGGTGAAGGACGGTGTCGCGTTTCCTGACACGTTGGTCGGCACCGACTCGCATACGCCGATGGTCGATGCGCTCGGCGTGATCGCGATCGGCGTCGGCGGCCTCGAAGCGGAGAGCGTGATGCTCGGCCGCGCGTCGTACATGCGGCTGCCAGATATCGTCGGCGTGGAGCTGAGCGGCAAGCCGGGCGAGGGCATTACCGCAACCGACGTGGTTCTGTCGTTGACCGAGTTTTTGCGCAAAGAGAAGGTGGTCGGCGCGTACCTCGAGTTTTACGGCGAAGGCGCGGCGAATTTGACGCTGGGCGATCGCGCGACGATCGCGAACATGGCGCCCGAGTTCGGCGCGACCGCCGCGATGTTCTACATCGACGAGCAGACGATCCGCTATCTGAAGCTGACCGGCCGCGACGACGAGCTCGTCAAACTCGTGGAAACGTATGCGAAGCAAACCGGCTTGTGGGCCGATACGCTGAAGCACGCCGAATACGAGCGCGTGCTCAAGTTCGATCTGTCGAGCGTGGTGCGCACGCTCGCGGGGCCGTCGAATCCGCACCGCCGCTTGCCGGTGTCGGAGCTGGCCGCGCGCGGCGTCAGCGGCAAGGTCGAGAACGAGCCCGGTCTGATGCCGGACGGCGCGGTGATCATCGCCGCGATCACGAGCTGCACCAACACGAACAATCCGCGCAACATGATCGCGGCGGGCCTGGTCGCACGCAACGCGAATCGGCGCGGACTCGTTCGCAAGCCGTGGGTCAAGAGCTCGCTCGCACCCGGCTCGAAGGCGGTCACGCTGTATCTGGAAGAGGCAGGGCTCTTGCCTGAACTCGAACAGCTCGGCTTCGGCGTGGTCGCGTATGCGTGCACGTCGTGCAACGGCATGTCCGGTGCGTTGGACCCGGTGATCCAGAAGGAGGTGATCGAGCGCGATCTGTATGCGACCGCCGTGCTGTCGGGCAACCGCAACTTCGACGGCCGCATCCATCCGTACGCGAAGCAGGCTTTTCTCGCGTCGCCGCCGCTGGTCGTCGCCTATGCGATCGCGGGCACGATCCGCTTCGACATCGAGAAGGACGTGCTCGGCATCGATGCGGACGGTCATGCGGTCACGCTGAAAGATCTGTGGCCGTCGGATGCGGAGATCGATGCGATCGTCGCCGCGAGCGTGAAGCCCGAGCAATTCCGCAAAGTGTATGAACCGATGTTCGCGGTCTCCGCCGACACCGGCGCGAAGGCCGACCCGCTGTACGACTGGCGCGAAGAAAGCACCTATATTCGCCGTCCGCCGTACTGGGAAGGCGCGCTCGCCGGCGAGCGAACGCTGAAGGGTATGCGCGCGTTGGCCGTGCTCGGCGACAACATCACGACGGACCACCTGTCGCCGTCGAACGCGATTCTGCCCGACAGCGCGGCCGGCGAATACCTGACGAAAATGGGCCTGCCCGAAGAGGACTTCAATTCGTACGCGACGCACCGCGGCGATCACTTGACCGCGCAGCGCGCGACCTTCGCGAACCCGACGCTGAAGAACGAGATGGTGGTCGAGAACGGCCAGGTGAAGGCCGGTTCGCTCGCGCGTATCGAGCCCGAGGGCAAGGTCACGCGCATGTGGGAAGCGATCGAAACGTATATGGAGCGCAAGCAGCCGCTGATCGTGATCGCGGGCGCCGACTATGGCCAGGGTTCGTCGCGCGACTGGGCCGCGAAGGGCGTGCGGCTGGCCGGCACCGAAGCGATCGTCGCGGAAGGCTTCGAGCGGATTCACCGCACGAACCTCGTCGGCATGGGCGTGTTGCCGCTCGAATTCAAGCCCGGCGTGAATCGCCTGACGCTCGGCATCGACGGCACCGAAACGTTCGATGTGATCGGCGAGCGCAAGCCGCGCGCCGATCTGACGCTGGTGATTCATCGCCGCAACGGCGAGCGCGTCGAAGTGCTGGTGACGTGCCGGCTCGATACGGCCGAAGAGGGGTCGATCTACGAAGCCGGTGGCGTGCTGCAGCGTTTCGCGCAGGACTTTCTCGAGTCGACCAGAGCGGCGGCTTGACGGGTAGACGCGCGTTTTGCAGTGAACGTCGCAACAGACCAGGGCGATGCGGCTTGACGAGCCGCATCGCCCTTCATCAAAGAACATGTCACCTCAGGACACCTTCATGGCCCACCTTCCCCAGATCAAGATTCCGGCCACCTATATGCGCGGCGGCACCAGCAAGGGCGTGTTTTTCCGTCTGCAGGATCTGCCCGAGGCCGCGCAGCGACCGGGCGCCGCGCGCGACGCGCTGCTGATGCGCGTGATCGGCAGTCCCGATCCGTACGGCAAGCAGATCGACGGCATGGGCGGCGCTACGTCGAGCACCAGCAAGACCGTGATCGTTTCGCGCAGCAGCCGGCCCGATCACGACATCGACTATCTGTTCGGGCAGGTGTCGATCGACAAGGCGTTCGTCGACTGGAGCGGCAATTGCGGCAACCTGTCGGCCGCGGTGGGACCGTTCGCGATCAGCGCGGGCCTTGTCGATGCGGGCCGCGTGCCGCGTGACGGCGTCGCGATCGTGCGTATCTGGCAGGCCAATATCGGCAAGACGATCGTCGCGCACGTGCCGATGAGCGATGGCGCGGTGCAGGAAACCGGCGACTTCGAGCTCGACGGCGTGACCTTTCCGGCCGCCGAGGTGCCGCTCGAATTCATGGACCCGGCCGCCGACGAAGATGGCGCGGGCGGCGCGATGTTCCCGACCGGCAACCTCGTCGACGATCTGGAAGTGCCGGGCGTCGGCACGTTGAAGGCGACGATGATCAACGCGGGCATCCCGACGATCTTCGTCAACGCCGAGGCGATCGGCTACAAGGGCACCGAGTTGCAGGACGCGATCAATAGCGACGCGAAGGCGCTCGCGATGTTCGAGACGATTCGCGCGCATGGCGCGCTGCGCATGGGGCTAATCAAACATCTGGACGAGATCGCGACGCGGCAGCACACGCCGAAGGTCGCATTCGTCGCGAAGCCGGTCGATTACGTGGCGTCGAGCGGCAAGCCGGTGCGCGCGAGCGACGTCGACCTGTTGGTGCGCGCGATGTCGATGGGCAAGCTGCATCACGCGATGATGGGCACGGCGGCGGTCGCGATCGGCACCGCGGCGGCGATCGCGGGCACGCTCGTCAATCGGGCGGCGGGCGGCGGCGAGCGTGAGTCGGTGCGCTTCGGGCATCCGTCGGGCACGTTGCGCGTCGGCGCGCAGGCGAGTCTGCAGGACGGCGAGTGGGTCGTCACGAAGGCGATCATGAGCCGCAGCGCGCGCGTGTTGATGGAGGGGTGGGTCAGGGTACCGCAACAGGGCTGAGGCGGCGCTGATGTCGGTCAACGTCAGCGGCACGGAAGGCTAGGCGCAGCAGGCCGCAGCACTGATCGCGATCGCACCGGTCGACGCATTGCGCAACGCGGCCGATGCGAACCGACGCGTCGTCTACAATGGCCGCTCGAAACGGCCGCTGCCATAACCACGCCCGGCGGCCGACTTAGTCCCGACGCAGAGGAGCCACGATGCAGAAAAGGCTGGACGCCGACGCAACGAATTCCGGCGACGCGGCGCACGACATCGCGCGCGCGAGACGCGCGGTGCTCGTGATCGCGATTGCGCAATTGCTCGGTACATCGTTGTGGTTCAGCGCGAACGGCGCGATGCGCGATCTGCAGATCGCCTGGCAACTGAGCGCGTCTGACATCGGCTGGCTGACGAATGCGGTGCAGGCTGGCTTTATCGTCGGGACCTTGCTGTCGGCGACTACCGGACTCGCGGATCGCGTGTCGGCGAGCAAGGTGTTCGCCGTCTGCGGCGTGCTCGGCGCGACCTTGAATGCGCTGTTCGCGCTGTGCAGCAGCGGGCTCGCGTCGGCGCTCGTGTTCCGCTTCGGCGTTGGCGTCGCGCTCGCGGGCATCTACCCGCTCGGCATGAAGCTGCTCGTTACGTGGGACCCGCGCCGCGCCGCGCAGACGCTCGCGTTGCTCGTTGCGATGCTGACGCTCGGCACGGCCTCGGTGCATGCGATTCGTGCGTTGCTGTCGAGCGTGCCGTGGCAAACCGTGGTGCTCACTTCGTCGGGACTCGCGGTGATCGGCGCGCTGCTGGTGTTCGTGCTCGGCGAAGGGCCGCACGCGCGGCGCTCGGGCAACCGACGCTTCGGATTGTCGGCGGGCGTCGGGCAGGTCGTGCGCATCAGCGAGTTTCGCTCGGCCGCGCTCGGCTATTTCGGTCACATGTGGGAGTTGTACGCGTTCTGGACGCTGACACCGCTGCTCGTGCAGCGCGCGTTCGCGAGCGGGGAGCAGGCGACGCCGGGCACCGTCGCGTTGTGGTCGTTCCTGATCATCGCGATCGGCGCGCTCGGCTGCCTGTTCGGCGGCAGGCTCAGCCAGTCGGTCGGCAGCGCGCGCACCGCCGCGCTTGCGCTGACGACATCGGGCACGCTGTGCGCGATTTATCCGCTGACCACCGGGCTCGGCACCGCCGCGCAGCTCGGGTTACTACTCGTGTGGGGCATCAGCGTGATCGCCGATTCGCCGCAGTTTTCGGCGCTGTCCGTGAAGGCCTGTCCCGCCGACAAGATCGGCGGCGCGCTGACGCTGCAGAACAGCTTCGGCTTTTTCCTGTCCGCATGCTCGATCCTGTGGTCGACTAGCGTATTTCACGCGCTCGACGTGCGCGTCGCGTGGCTGCTGCTGCCAGGGCCGATCATCGGTCTGATCGCGATGACGCCGCTGTTGCGCAAGCAGCCACGCTGGTGATGCTTGCGCTGCGTTACTTGCCGCCATGCTTTTCCTGCCAGCGCCGCATGAACGCGATCTCGTCATGCTGCGCCTTGATGATGTTGCGCGCGAGCCGCTTGATCTCCGGGTCCTTGCCGTATTTCAACTCCGCCTGCGCCATCTCGATCGCGCCCTGGTGATGCGGGATCATGTGCGCAACGAAGTCCCGGTCGGCGTCGCCGGTGTATTCGGGGGCGCTCATGTCATGCATCATGCGCTCGTCGGCGGCCTTGAAGGCTTGCGTCGATGCGCCCGCGTCGGTATGCGCCGAATCCGGCATGTCCATGCCGGGCATGCCCTGATGTTGCGCGTGAGCGGGCAGTGCCGCCGCCGCGAATGCCAATCCGCCGAACACACAGAGAGCGCGCAACGCGCGAACGTTTTTCATATTGATTTTCCGTTGTTGAAGAGATGGCGACGTGATCCGCGCGATTCTAACGGTCACGTCGGACAGCGTGTCGCTTCCCACCGTGGTAAGGTCAAGCGAAGGCAAAGCAATGCACGCCTATAATGAAACGCGACCGGATGACCAATCCAGCATCATGGGCAGCATCACTCACTCAACGAGGCTGACAGCATGTACATCGCGATGAACCGCTTCAAGGTGGCGCCTGGCTCCGAGGACGCCTTCGAACATCTGTGGACCACGCGCGACACCCATCTGAAAGAGGTGCCGGGGTTCGTGGAATTTCATTTGCTGAAGGGACCGCGCAAGGACGATCACGTCCTCTATTCGAGCCATACGATCTGGCGCGACCATGGATCGTTCGAGGCATGGACGAAGTCCGACGCGTTTCGTGCCGCGCATCGCAGTGCCGGTAACGAAAACCGCGTGCTGTATCTCGGCCACCCGGAATTCGAAGGCTTCGAAGTCATCCAGACCGTCAAATAGCGCGGTGCTCGCGCGGCGCCTGCATGCCTGTTCGCATTCGCGCGGGCATGGCGCATGCACATCCGACGCGCATCGCGCGTTGACATCGAGCTGCTCACGGCAGCGCACCACTCACCAAGGATCGAAAACATGAAAGCCGTCAGAATCGGTTCGCCCGCCACAGTCGATAGCCTGCAAGTCGTCGATCTCGCCGATCCCGGTCAGCCCGAGGCCGGGCAGATTCGCGTGCGCATTCGCGCTAGTTCGTTGAACTACCACGACTACGGCGTCGTCTGCGGCAATCTGCCGGCCGAAGCGGGCCGCATCCCGATGGCCGATGGCGCGGGCGTCGTCGAAGCGGTCGGCGCAGGCGTGCGCGAATTCAAGGCAGGCGATCACGTCGTGTCTTGCTTCTTCCCACACTGGGAAAACGGTTCGCCCGCGATCGGCGATTTTTCGACCACCCCCGGCGACGGCGTCGACGGCTACGCGCGCGAAGTCGTCGTGCTGCCGAGCCACTACTTCACGCATGCACCGGCCGGCTACAGCCACGCCGAAGCGGCGACGCTGACCACGGCGGGGCTGACTGCGTGGCGCGCGCTGGTCGTCGATGGTCAGTTGAAGGCAGGCAGCAGCGTGCTCGTGCTCGGCACTGGCGGCGTGTCGATCTTCGGCTTGCAGATGGCGAAGGCGATGGGGGCGTCGGTGATCGCGACGTCGTCGTCGAATGCGAAGCTCGCGAAGCTGCGCGAACTGGGTGCCGACCATACGATCAACTATCGCGACAATCCCGAGTGGGGCAAAGAAGTGCGTCACATCACCAACGGGCGCGGCGTCGATCACGTGGTCGAGGTGGGTGGTCCCGGCACGCTGCCGCAGTCGATCACCGCATGCCGCATCGGCGGGCACATCGCGCTGATCGGCGTGCTGACCGGCCGCGCGGGCCAGGTGCCGACCGCGCATCTGATGGCGCGGCAACAGCGTCTGCAAGGGCTGATCGTCGGCAGCCGGCAGGATCAGATCGATATGGTGCGCGCGCTCGAGACCACTGGCATCAAGCCGGTGATCGACAGCACGTTCGCGCTGGACAAGCTCGCCGACGCGTTCCGGCACGAGGCATCGGGTGCGCACTTCGGCAAGATTTGTGTGGCGATCTGAGGATTCAACGCTCGCGCCCGGCCCGCATGACCCGCAGGATCGCTCTAGCTCAAATGCCCCTCGCGAGGTCCGCGAAACAGACACTCGTCGCCTCGCAGGCTTGCGTGAACGCTTCGTCGTAACTCGTGAAAAACACCGTGCGCGTCGTGCCGAGCGTTCTGAACAGCTCGGCGAGCACCGCGCGCGCCGACGCGTCGAGTCCGCCGGCCGGTTCGTCGGCGATCAGCACGCGGGTTTCGCCGAGCGCGGCCGCCGTCAGAAACACCTTTTTGCGGCTGCCATACGACATCTGCTCGAAACGTTTGTCCAGATGCGGCGCGAGGCCGAAGCGTTCGGCGAGCGCGAGCACGTCGTCGGTCAGCGCGGCGTGCCGCGCCGCCGCAACCTGCCGCAGATAATCGCGGCCGGTCTGATCGGGCCAGCTCATGCTGTCTTCCGGCACATACGTGAGCAGCGCTTGCGCGGCATGCGGCGCGGCGCGCAGCGAATGACCGCCGAGCCATACGTCGCCGCTGTCGGGTTCGAGCGCGCCGGCGAGGATGGCGAGCAACGTCGATTTGCCGCCGCCGGACTCATCGTTCAACGCGACGCAGCCGGACGTCGCGTCGAAGTGCAGTCCTTCGAACAGGACGCGGTCGCTATAGCGCTTGCTGAGGTTGTCGAATCGAAGCATGGGTTGGCGCGCAGAGGGCGATGTGAACGCGGCGCAGGTTCGCGCCACGCCTCGTGCATGCCGTGTGGGATCTCCGGCACGGCAATTTCGCGCCAGTGTAGCAGCGCGCGCCTGGTTTCTTCGCGCCGTTACGCAGACGTCGGCGTGTTCAGAAAGAACTCCACCATCCGATCACACACGCATTCGAACATCTGCGTGCCCGTCACGGTCGGGCAACCGCGCGCGCGTGCGGCTTCGATCAGCGGCGTAAGTGGCGGTTTCGTTACGACATCGCCGACAAAAGTCGTGGCCGGCAAGCGCGCGACGTCGATCGGCAACGAATCGCCCGCGCGCATGCCGAGCGGCGACGCGTTGACGACCACGTCATACGTACTCGGGTCGAGGTCGGCCGCCGCACCGCGCGCCGTGCCTCGGCCGAGCGCATTGAGCCGTGCGGTCAGCGAGCCGGTGCGTTCGACTTCGTTGTCGCGCACGTCGAGCGAGCCGACGCCGCGCTGAATCAGCGCATGGCCGATCGCCGAGCCCGCGCCGCCCGCGCCGACCAGCAGCGCGCGCTTGCCCTGTAGTTCGCAGCCCGCCGCGACGAGCGCCGCGACGAAGCCGGTGCCGTCGAACATGCCGCCATGCCAGCCGCCATCGGCGTTGCGGCGCAGCGTGTTGACCGCGCCAAGGAACGCGGCTTCTTCGGCGAGCGTCGCGCAATAGCTCGCCGCGCTGAATTTGTGCGGCACTGTGATGATCACGCCGTCGACGTTGCGCATCGGCGCGATGCCCGCGAAAAAAGCCGGCAGATCGGCGGGCGAGACGTGCGCGGGCACCACCAGCGCATCGCGGCCGGCCGACGCAACGCGGCGGTCACGCCGCACGGCGAGCGCACCTGCGCAATCGGATCGCCGACGATGAAATACACGCGCGTCGCGCCGCTCAGACCCGCGTCGAGCGACGCCGCGAACGAAGGGGTTTCAGCCTGCTGCATAGTCGAACCTCCTGAGTGCAGCGTAGGAAAGAACCGTCGATGCCGCGAACGGGTCCGCAGAGAACCGTCGCTCATCCGCCGGTATCGCCAGCCGATTCCGAAATCCTGACTTAATCGTGGCCTATTTTCGGATCATTTAGGTTCGTCTAAATTGCGTTTTTGTCAGTAATTGTGACTGATTTTAATTGGGGTGCGGTTAGATATAGACATTTAAAAACACGCGCCGCTTTTTACGCTGATAAACTGTGCGCGGAGCCAAGGCGGCGACGCCTTGCGCGCGCTTGCCGCGTCCCCTTCTGGCGTGTCGATGGCTGGATCGACGGGTACAAAAAGGCCTTTTCCGCGGATTTGACAGACGCGTACCGCTGGCATACTGCCTTCGGCTAACGCGGTTCACCGGGACGCACAGTCCTTCCGAATTGTCTTTTGAGCCTCGCCGTGTGGCGCTTCGCCCCAGCCGATTTTCCGCAGACTCCGCCTCCGATTTCGACAGGTAATTTTGACAGACAGCTTGATTAAGTAAGGGCTTGTTCAAGTCCGCATTTTGGAAATGACTCATGAAGCCGGGAAACAATTCGCTTGGTAAAAAGCGCGCACGCAAAATTGCGGTGGCGGCGGTGGCGGTGCTGATCGCGGTGTTGGTAGGTTGGGGCGTCTGGTATGTCCAGCATCGCGCCGAGCTGCAGGCGCCGGCGCTGACCGGTATCGCGAGCCAGATGCGTCACGATGCATCCGCGTGGACGCATGCGGAGAAGGATGCGTCGACGATGCTGCGCGACATTCACGACACCAACGTCGCGGCGATCGGGGTGAGTCCCAACGCGATTCTGGTATCGCTGCATGACGGCTCGAAGTACTTCGTCACCGATCACAACGCAACCTTCTCGCACGCTCTGCTGCTGGGCGAGCGCTCCGACGCCGCCGCGTATCAGCTCGTATGGCTGCCCGACGTCGACATCCACAGCGACGGCGCACGCTGGACCCAACTGTTCGAACAGTTCCGCGACGCGCTGAGCGTGCTGCTGCCGCTCGCCCTGATCGGCGGCATGGCGTGGTTCATGCGACGCGAGATGAAGGGCGGCGCGAAGCTGCTCAGCGAAACACCGACGCTGCGTTTCGACGACGTGATCGGCGCGAACGAAGCGAAGGCCGCGCTCGCCGACATTCGCGGTTACCTGTCCGATCCGAAGCAGTTCTCGTCGCTGGGCGTGCGCGCGCCTTGCGGCATCCTGATGGTCGGCGCGCCCGGCGTCGGCAAGACGCGGCTCGCTCAGGCGCTGGCCGGCGAATGCGGCGCGAACTTCATTTCGATCACGGGCAGCTATTTCAGTGCGAAGTACTACGGTGTCGGTATCCAGAAGGTGCGGCACCTGTTCGAACTCGCGCGCAAGAACGCGCCGACGGTCATCTTCATCGACGAAGCGGACGGTCTCGCGAAACGAACCGATACCGGCGGTGGTCCGGTCGAAGCCGAAAGCAACCGGATCATCAACCAGCTGCTCGCGGAGATGGACGGCTTCGAGTCGAACGAGGGCGTGATCGTCGTGGCCGCGACCAACCATCCCGACAATCTCGACGAAGCATTGCGCCGTCCCGGCCGTTTCGATCGCACGGTGCAGGTGCGTCTGCCGGATCGCGAAGACCGTGCCAAGATTTTCCGTTTCTACGCGCAGCGGCTGAAGTCGAAAGCGGCGGATATCGACTACGACCAGCTCGCGCGTTTGACGACTGGACTGTCGCCGGCCACCGTCGCGATGGTCGTGAATCAGGCGGGGCTGATCGCGCGCAAGGCGGGCGATAACGAAATCGCCGCGAAGCATTTCATGGAAGCGATCAAGATCGCGCGCATCGGCGACGTGAGCGGCGCCGAGCGCGCGCTCACCGACGACGAGCGCAAGCGCATCGCGGTGCATGAGGCGGGGCACGGTCTGGTCGCCGCGCTGCTTGACACCGGCGTGCTCGAGGAAGTGACCATCCTGCCGCGTGGCGGCGCGCTTGGCGTCGCGCTGATCACGAAGGCGCAGGACAAGCACCTGTACCGCGAAACGGAAATCCGCAACGAAATCCAGGTGCTGCTCGGCGGACGCAACGCGGAGATTCTGATGTTCTCTGAAGCATCGAGCGGCGCCGCGTCGGACTTGCAGGAGGCCTCGCGTATCAGCCTCGACATGGTGTCGAAGTTCGGCTTCAACAGCGACGGCGATCTGTTCAGTCTCGCGGCGCTGCCGTCGCAGTACGCGGGCCTGCAAATGAAGAGCGCAATCGAGCATGCGAACGTGCTGCTCAAGGAGCTCAACGAACTTTGCTACGGGCTACTGCACGCGTACGAGCCGGTACTGCGCGACATTTCGGACCAGTTGCTCGAGCACGAGACCGTACCCGGGGACACCGTTTATCGGCTCATCGCCGAGCACAAGAGCACGCTGAAGATCGTGCACGAGCCCGCGGCGGCTTGACGGGCCTGATGATGCGCTACGCGAAGTCCGACGATCCGGGTCGTTCGGCCGGTTCGGTCCCGTGGAGTGCGTCAGATGAGGGGCGGCCGGGAGGTGACGCCGAATGATAGCGTGAGGCGCGTAGCCGGATAGATCGGCGACCTGGTTCGATCTTTCAGGCTACGTCGGAAGCGACGTTCTCCGCCGCTTTCAATACCGATTCGCCACGCGTCTTCACTCGCAAAATCGGTGCCTCGATCAACCGCCACGACAGCACCGCAATGCCAAGCGAAATCGCAAACGACGCGACGATGCCAAGCATATGTGCCCACATCGGCACGCTGCCGCCGAACAACGCCTCGGCGTGACGGTTACGCGTCAGATCGGGGATCAGGTTGTGATACAGATAGAAGCCGTAACTGATACGCCCAAGACCGGCGAGCCAACGCGTCTGTAGCAGACCCATCACGGCAGCATTGCGGCAACACGCGATCGAAGCCACCAGCGCCGCGATACCGATCCCGTACGTTGCGCTGATCGCGGTAAACAGCAAGGGATCGTCGAGCATGTTCCACTTCGGCTCGGCCGCGCACAAACCGATCACGACCAGACTCAGCGCGAACAGCGTCAGGCCATGACCGAGCCAGGCACGTACGTGGCCGCGATCGTCCTCGATCACCAGACCACCGATGCCGCCCAACGCGAGCAACCATACATTGCTCAACGGGTGCGTATAGATCGTGATCTCATCCCAATGCGCGGCGCGCATCGCGAACAGCGCGGCAAGGCCTAGCGCCACGATCGCCCAACATGCCGCTCGATGTCGCCGCGTCGCGAGCAGCAGCAAAAGCGGCGCCACGACGAGATAGAACTGCTCCTCGATCGCGAGGCTCCACAAGTGCGAATAGCGGCCCGGCCAGTAGCGCAGCACCGAGCCGATCCAGAAGTTGGACAAATACGCGAAGTGAAACGGCATGCCGCTCGCCAGTTCCGGATTCGCGAGGCCGAATGCCATCAGCACGCACATCACGACGAGCATCAGGTAATAGATCGGAAAGATGCGCACCGTGCGACGAAACAGAAAGCGTCCGAGTTCGGTGCGGAAACGGCTGTCGCCCTCTTCGATGCGCGCGCGCCGCGACGACAGGATGCCGATGATCAGAAAGCCGCTCAGCGCAAAGAAGATCCACACGCCGAGATGCCCGATTTCGCCGATGTCGCCGAAGAGTCGATGCTGCAGAAACACCATCAGCACGGCGATCGCGCGCAATCCATCGAATCCGGCAATTCTGTTTTTCATAAACCTCTATTCGCAAAGCGGCGGAAAAGCACGAAAACATCGTACGGGGAAAAAATGCGAAAAAAATCGCAGCGCGCATTCGATGATTTATTTTCGAGGCTCGCGTCCATCCATGAAGACGGGTGTCCCTGTTTCGTGCATGAAAAGCCGCAAAACTTTCCGCGTGTTCGCTAAAGACGCGCCGAGTATTACCAGTCGCCAACGACTCCATTTCAGATAGCCGTTGTGAAAAGCGAACATTAGAGGCGGCTCGTCAGCGCCTTCGCCTGCGTCATAGGTGATGCATTGAACGATTGAGTCCTTTGTTGTTCGCACAGATCGGCACGCTGATGCTTGGCCATTCACGTTCTTGAGTGCCGCCAGCGCGCATTCTTCGAGAAGACGAATGGAAACCCCAAGCCGTGGCCGTGGACGATCGGTCGAAGTCGATTTCTTTCGCGGTGTCGTGCTGATCGTCATCGTGCTCGATCACATTCCCGGCAGCACGCTATCGCATCTGATGCTGCACGCGTACGCGTTGTGCGATTCGGCCGAGGTGTTCGTGTTTCTCGGCGGCTATGCATCGGCGGCGGCGTATACGGCGGTGCTTGCGCATCGCGGCGAACACGCGGCGCAGCTGCGCTTCGTCAAACGCTGCGGGGAGATCTATCGCGCGTATCTGTTGACGGCGATGCTGACGCTCGTGTCCGGCGCGATTCTCGCGCTGCTCGATCTGAACCGGCCGATGGTAGAAATGACCGGCTGGCCGCCGTTCGCGTTGCAGCCATGGCGTCAAGCATTCGATATCGCGCTGTTGCGCCGGCAACCGTATCTGTCCAGCGTGCTGCCGATGTACATGCTGTTCGCGCTATGCGTGCCCGTGATGGTGCCGCTCGCGCGCCGCTCCGCATCGCTCGCGCTCGCGGCGAGCGTCGCGGTGTGGGCCGTCGCGCGGCCGCTTGCCGCGTTATTTAGCATTGACGATGTCGCCGACTGGGCTTTTAATCCGTTTGCGTGGCAGCTGATGTTCGTGCTCGGTATGCTGTGCCGCGTGCAGCCGATCAGCGAACGTTTTCATGCGAGCTATGCCGCGCAGTGGCTCACGCGCGTCGCGGTGGTCGCGGTGCTTGGCTTCGCGATGGTCAAACTTTTCGTGCTGACGCAGCCATTGCCCGGCACGCACAAGCAGAATCTTTCAGTGGAACGTGTGATCAATTTCATCGTCATCGCGTGGCTCGCCGCCCAGTTCGTGCGGATGGGCAGTGTCGCGTGGCTAGCGAGGCGGCTGCCCGCCGTCGTGACGGTGGGGCGCACCGGACTCGTGTGCTTCGTCACCGGCACGCTGGTGTCGTTGATCATCGACACGGCGACACCGCACACGTTTCACGGTTTTCGCGCGGTGCTGGTCGGGCTCGGCGGCGACCTCGCGGCGATCGGCGCGCTGCTGATGATCGCGCGCGGCTGGAGCGGCTGGAAAGGGCAGCAGTCGGGCGCACAGGCGAATGGCGCGGGTTGCGGATGACACGAGGCGAGCGCCGCGGGCGCATCACGACCACGATGCGCACGACGCGCAAGCTCGTTGGACTTGCAACCGTGATGAGCGTCGTCGTGCTCGCGTGGCTCGCGATGCATCGCACGGCCGCGCATGCCAAAGAGACACCGTTCGCGATGCACTGCGCGGAGTTCGCGGGCGCGGTGCTGTCGCCCGAATTGATCGAGATGCCGACGGCCGGCGCGCTGATCGAAAGCGCGGCGATGATCGGCGCGACCGCGCCGGGCAATCAGCAAGGCGGCGAGTATTGCCGCATCACGGGCCGCATCAAGGCACTGAATCGGACGACACCCGACATCCGCTTCGATCTGAATCTGCCGCGTCGGTGGAATGGCCGTGCGTTGCAGATCGGCGGCGGCGGGTACAACGGCGTGGTTGTCAGCGGCACCGGCGTGATGCCGTTCTCGCCGGATCGCGCGCCGCTCGCGCAAGGCTACGCGACGTTCGGTGACGACTCGGGGCATGTCGGCGATTCGTCGCTCGCGGCGTTTGGTCTCGTCGATGAAGCGGTGACGAACTTCGGCTACGCGCATCTGAAGAAAACCCATGACGTCGCGCTCGCGTTGATCGCGCACGCGTACGGCAGGCCGCCGCAGCGCATGTATTTTGCCGGCGGCTCGACGGGGGGCCGCGAAGGCTACACGGTGATGCAGCGCTTCCCCGACGACTACGACGGCGTGATCGCCAATGCGCCCGCGCTGAATTTTTCCGGCGTGCGGCTGATCGGCGTGAAGCTCGGCCAGGCCGAGTACGGTACGCCGGGCGGCTTCGTGCCGCCGGCGCTGCTCGAACGCGTCTATCAACGCACGCTCGAGGTATGCGACCGGCTCGACGGCATGGCGGACGGCATCGTCAGCGACGTCGAAGCATGTCGCGCGCACGAAGCGCAAATTGTCGATTCGCTGCGTTGCGCGCTGCGCCCTTCATTTGACGATGCGTGTCTGACCGACGCGCAACTGGCCACCTTGCTGGCGATGCGCGACGGGCTGTCGCTGCCGTATCGGCTCGCGTGGGACGTGAGCGGCTATCGCGGCTACAACGTGTTCCAGGGCACGCAACTGACCGGCTCGCTCGGGCTCGCGCATCAGCCGCGGCGTCAACCGGTGCCGACGTTCTATGCGAACGGCTATCTGTTCGCGCAAGGCGACGGCTATCTGCGCTACTTCGTCGCGCGCGATGCGGACTTCGATTCGTTGACGTTCGATCCGCAACGCCCCGGCAAATATCGCGCGCAACTGATCGCGCTGTCGGGCACGATCGGCTCGATGAACCCCGACTTGTCGCGTTACATTGCGCACGGCGGCAAGCTGATCACGCTGCAGGGTCTCGCCGACGAAGTGATCAGCCCGAACCAGACGATCGCATATCACGACGCGCTAGTCGCGCGTTTCGGCAAGGACGAGGTCGATCGCTTCATGCGGCTGTACATGGTGCCGGGGTTTCAGCATGGCAACGGCGTGTTCATTCCATCGGTCGATCTGCTCGGCGCGCTCGACGCGTGGGTCACGCGCGGCGTCGCACCCGAAACGCTGATGGCCACAGATCTCGCCGCGGCGACGAATGGACGCTCGCGGCCGCTGTGCCGCTATCCCGGGTTTCCGCGCTACGTCGGCAGAGGCAATGAAAATCTGGCGAGTAGTTTTGTCTGTGCGCAGCCCTGAGGTCTGAGTCGTCGCAGCGCCTGTTTGACCGGCGAGCCGCGCAAGAAAACGGCGACGCGGCAACTCGATACCGCGTCGCCCGACGAAGCCCGACAGCAGTTACTGCCCGTTCTGCATGGTGCCGTTGTTCATGCCGTTGCCGGTTCCGCTGCGCATGCCGTTGTTCATGTTATTACCCATGCCGCCCGTCGAACCATTGGTCGCCGGGCTATTCGGGGTCGCGCCGGTGCCGGTGCCCATGCCGCCGCCGGTGCCGGTCACACCCGGCGAACCGTAGCCGGAGCCGGTGTTGCCCGGCGTGCGGACCGAGCCGGGGCCAACGCCCGGGGTGGCCGTACCCGCTGCGCCGCCGGTCGTGCCGCCACCGGCGCCGATGCCGTTGCCGGCCCCGCCACCGCCGCTCATGCCGCCGGCAGCACCGCCGCCCGCGCCTCCCGCACTACCGCCGGCACCGCCACCCGCACCGCCGCCCGCCTGCGCGTACACGCCGCCCGACAACGCTATCACGAGCGCGGAAGCAAAAATCGTCCTGGTCATGCGTTTCATGATTTACCTCCACGAAAAGGGTTGATGTGATGCAGGCGTCGCAAGGGGTGTGCCTTGGGGGGCTTTCACGTCGCTGAAACCCTCGGCGTGAATCTGTCGAACGTGATTGCAAGCCGCTTTCCGGGCGCGCACCGCAGCGCCTCGGCGTAAAAAGCCGTCGGCGCGCGTCATACGCGCCGGATCGCCGCGCCGAGCCTCGGTCTGCGCCCCGACACATCAGGGCCGAAATGTCTTGCGCCACAGGGAAATCGCGGCTGCACGCTTTCGCACTTTCCATTACATTGCGGATGCGGCGCGTTCCTTCGCGCCGTTTCCTGTCATTCAACAGCGGTGTCTGCCATCATCGAGTCCATGCAGCCAATCGTTTCGGTCACGAATCTGTCGAAAACCTATGCCAGCGGTTTTCAGGCACTGAAGAACATCAATCTGGCGATCCACCGTGGAGAAATCTTCGCGCTGCTCGGGCCGAATGGCGCGGGCAAGACCACGCTGATCAGCATCGTCTGCGGCATCGTCAACGCAAGCGAAGGCGGCGTGACGGTGGACGGCCACGACATCGGCTCCAACTATCGCGCGGTTCGCTCGCTGATCGGCCTCGTGCCGCAGGAGTTGACCACGGACGCGTTCGAAACCGTCTGGGCCACCGTGTCGTTCAGCCGCGGCCTGTTCGGCAAGCCGAAGAACCCCGCTTACATCGAGAAAGTGCTGCGCGACCTGTCGCTATGGGAGAAGCGCGACAACAAGATCATCACGCTGTCGGGCGGCATGAAGCGGCGCGTGTTGATCGCGAAGGCGCTGTCGCACGAGCCGCGCGTGCTGTTTCTCGACGAACCGACCGCCGGCGTCGACGTCGAGCTGCGGCGCGACATGTGGAAGCTCGTGCGCTCGCTCGCGGCGAGCGGCGTGACGATTATCCTGACCACGCATTACATCGACGAAGCCGAGGAGATGGCCGACCGCATCGGCGTGATCAACGCGGGCGAAATCATGCTGGTCGAAGAGAAGACCGAGCTGATGCGCAAGCTCGGCACGAAGCAGTTGACGCTGCAACTGGAGAGCCCCCTCGACACGGTGCCGGCTTCGCTCGCCGGCTACGGGCTCGCGGTCGCGAACGGCGGCAACGAACTGACCTACACCTATGAAGGCGAGGGCGGGCGCACCGACATCATCGCGCTGCTGAAATCGCTCGACGACGCCGGTATTCGCTTCAAGGACCTGCATACCACGCAGAGTTCGCTCGAAGACATTTTCGTCAGTCTGCTGCGGGGGAACCCATGAACATCTACGCAATGCGCGCGATCTACCAGTTCGAAATGGCGCGCACGTGGCGCACGCTGATGCAAAGCATCATCGCGCCGGTGATTTCCACGTCGCTGTACTTCGTCGTGTTCGGCTCGGCGATCGGCTCGCGTATCAAGGAAGTGGAGGGCATCAGCTACGGCGCGTTCATCGTACCGGGCCTGATCATGTTGTCGCTGCTGTCGCAAAGCGTCGCGAACGCGTCATTCGGGATTTACTTCCCGCGTTTCACGGGCACGATCTACGAGCTGCTGTCGGCGCCCGTATCGTATCTGGAGATCGTCGTCAGCTATGTGGGCGCGGCGGCCACCAAGTCGATCCTGCTCGGGCTTATCATTCTCGCGACCGCCGCGCTGTTCGTGCCGTTGCAGATCATACATCCATTCTGGATGGTGCTGTTTCTCGTGCTGACGGCGGTCACGTTCAGTCTGCTCGGCTTCATCATCGGCATCTGGGCCGACAGCTTCGAGAAACTGCAACTGGTGCCGCTCCTGATCGTCACGCCGCTCACGTTTCTCGGCGGCGCCTTCTATTCGGTGGACATGCTGCCGCCGTTCTGGCACGCCGTCACGCTGTTCAATCCGATCGTTTATCTGGTCAGCGGATTTCGCTGGAGTTTCTACGAGTTGGGCGACGTCGGCGTCGGCCTGAGTCTCGGCATGACACTGCTGTTCCTCGCGGTGTTCCTCGTGATCGTCGGCTGGATCTTCAGGACCGGCTATCGATTGAAAAGCTGATAAGACCGCGCGATTAGCAGAGGGCGCGACAGCGAAAAGCCGTCGCGCCCTCTTCATCGATACGCGGAGTCGCCGACTACGACAGATACGCCTGCGCGACATTGATCAACTGCACGCGGTTGCGCACGTTGAACAGCTGCCGCAAGCGCCGCAGATGATAGTCGACGTTATGCGGCGACAGCCCGAGGAAATACGCGATTTCCTTGTCGCGCTGCCCTTGCACGACCGCCTTCAGTACCGCGTGCTGCAGCTTGCTCAGCGCGATGCACTGCTGCTGCGCGGGCGCGATGCCGATCACGCTTTTCGCGTGCGTCCAGATGAACTCATGAATCGAGTGCGCGAACATCAGCGTTTCCGCGACGATCGATTCGGTCATCCAGCGCGGGTTGCCGATCTCCGAATTGAAGCACAGGCTCGCGCTCAGCTCCGGCTCCGGCAGCGGCATCTGCGTGAGAATCCCGCTCTTGCGGCCGGTCGCCTCCAGCATGTCGATCAGCGCGCCGAGCCGCTCGCTGCGCAGCTGCGCGCGCGGCAGATCGGCGCGCAGGTCGGCTGTATTCCACAGAAACGGCATGCCGGTCGGCGACGCGAGCGCGACGCGGGGGTCGAGCTCGAAATAGCGCTCGCGGAAATAGCGCGTGAGCCATGCCTGCGACTCGTAGCTCGTCAACACGAACATCGTCTTGTGATGCGAAGACGTGCGCGTGGCGGTATAGCTGAACGAGTCGAAGCCCAATTGCCTGATGCGCTGACGCACGAACTCCATGCGGTCCTGCGCGCTGCCGAACCGTCCGAGCGGACTGATCAGCGGCGCGGAACGCCGCGCCGCGGGCGACGGTGTGCCGATCTCTTCCTCGGTGAACAGAGTGAGAAAGCCATTGCGCACCGCACCATTCGCGGCGCGGGGAGACATCTTCACTGCTTCAGCCGCGTGGGCTGATTTCGCGGCGTGCCGCGCGCCGGCCGGGTAAGCCGGTTGGGCGGATGCCGCTCTCGGGTGTGCTGCCGACGCGTGCCCGGCTTCGCCTTGCGGCGAGCCGGTCAGCCATTGCGGCAGCGTATCGCATTCATGTTCCATGAAACGGTAGCTCCGGCGTTCTAGACGCGTGAAAGACGACAACCTCAATGATTAGCGATTTCGTGAAATGTCGGTAGCCGGTTCCTTGCTATCATTTTTGTGATCTTGCGCTGACAGTGGACCGGCAATACAGGTACGGCGGCGTTTCTCCTTCCATACGGCACCTCCTTCGAGGGGATGTGATGGCACGAATTCCCAAGCTCACGACGACGCTCGCCTACGACCGCTACATGGCCGGCCAGCGACTCGTGTCGAGCGTGGATCGCGAGTGGCGGCATTTGGTGCTGCGCTCGTATCTCGAGCCGGTGCGGCAAGACCTGCTCGAAGCGCCCGGTTTGCGCGACTTCACGCTGATGACGCTCGCGAGCGGCGCCGAGCATCTCGAACGCAACCTCGGCGGTGCTTGGGAAAGCGCCGATATGCGCGTGAACGACCTGTGGTTCGTGCCGCCCACACCGATCTCATGGCGCTGGCATTCGATCAGCGACGAGCCGTTGTCTACGTTGCACGTGCACATCGAGCGCGATTTGATCGACAGCGTCGCGCAACAGATGGGGCTCGACGCGTCGCGTGAACTGTCGCTCGGCGACGCGATGCGCTTCAACGATCCGCTGATCGCCGCGATGCTTGCCGCGCTGCATCGCGCCGCCCGCGATCCGGCCGATTCGCGTCTGTATGTCGATACGCTGGCTCACGCGCTCGCCGCGCACCTGCTGCAGCACTATTCGAGCGGCAACGCCGCGCGGCGCGGCGGCGCGACGCGGCCCGAACGGCTGGTGCCGCGCCGGATCCGCCGAGTGACCGACTACATCCGCACCAATCTCGCCGAAGATCTGGCGATCGCCGAACTGGCCGAGCAGGCCGGCCTAAGCAGTTTTCATTTTGCTCGGGTGTTTCGCCGCGAGACCGGTGAGACGCCGCATCAGTTCGTGACGCGCTTGCGGCTCGAGGAAGCGGCGAGGCTGCTGCGCGCCACGGATCGAACCGTGCTGCAAATCGCGCTCGAAGTTGGCTTCGAGAATGCCAGTCATTTCTCCGTGCAGTTCAAGCGTGGCTATGGTGCGACGCCGCTCGCCTACCGGCTGCGCGGTTGAGATGCACGCCGGCTGATGCTTGCCTGCGCACGTCGTAACGGCTCGCCTTTCTACAGTCGGAATCACGCACTCGCGCAGTGTGCTTTGCATTGCGCGGCTTGCAAACTACGAACTTTCGTGGCGGCGCGCGGTGCAAACTGGCATGGTGCGTAGCGCAAGGCTTCGCGGTTCGGCCGGCCGCCCGCGATCGGACGTGGTCTAACTGGACTGACCGCGGCGCCGACAACTGTATCTGTCGAAACCTTGCATCGGACGACAGAATCGAACCGCTTTTGAACCCCACATACCGGATAACGCGCCATGACCCGACTCAAGATGACCGCCTGCGGCCACGCCTTCATCGCCGAAACCCATCCCGATGCGCCGCAGACCGTGGCCGCGTTCCTGAAGCTGCTGCCGTACCGGCAGAAGCTGATCCATGTGCGCTGGAGCGGTGAGGGCTGCTGGGTGCCGCTCGGCGAATTCAAGCTCGAGAACGACGGCGTCGCGGTCGGCTTCGAGAATCACACGAGCCATCCATCGGTCGGCGACATCCTGTTCTATCCGGGCGGCTATAGCGAGACCGAGATCATCCTCGCATATGGCTCATGCTGCTTCGCGAGCAAGATGGGGCAACTCGCGGGCAATCATTTTCTGACGATCGTCGAAGGCAAGGAAAAACTGCGCGAGCTCGGCACGAAGGTGCTGTGGGAAGGCGCGCAGGAGGTGGTGTTCGAGAGGCTTTGAGCGGGCCGCATTTCCTTGCTGGGCATATGTGATGCTTGTTCGAAGAGCCGTCGGCGATCGGGCGCCAATCCGGCACCGATCACGCAGGTGACGTACTCGACACCGTCAGGCCCGCCCGGCGAGGAGGAGCAAATGCGAGGAATAAATGACAAGATCCGCGCTGTAGTTTTTGCCATGTCGATCGTGCTGCTCTCGGCTTGCGGCGGGGGCGGTGACAGCAGCGGCGGGTCGAGTAGCGGCGGCAGCACGGCGGCCGAGCCGCCTGGCGGCGTCAAGCTGCAGGTCGTGTCGTTCGGCGACAGCCTGTCGGACGTCGGGACTTATGCGCCGCTCGCGAGCGCGGTGGGAGGCGGGCGTTTCACGACCAATCCCGGCCAGGTGTGGGCCCAGCAGGTCGCGCAATACTACGGCGATACGCTCAGCGCCGCGTTCACGATCGATTTCACGCATAAGCTGACTGCGCAGAGCGGCTTCGGTTATGCGGAAGGGGGCTCGACGGTGGCGACGCCGGCGAACCAGTACGACTATCTGAGCGACGTCATCGGCGACATCGAAATGCCGGTCAATCAGCAACTGTCGAGCTATCTGAGCGCTCACGGCAGCTTCAACGCCAATCAGCTCGTGCTCGTGTGGGTGGGCGCGAACGATGTGCTCCGCGCCGGCAACCTGCCCGCCGCGGCGCCGATCGTGCAGGCGGCGGCCACGACGCTCGCCCAGCTCGTCGGGCAGATCGTGCAGAACGGCGGCGCGCACGTGGTGGTGATCAATCTGCCGAATATCGGGCTGTCGCCGAAGGGGCTCGCTTCGGCCGATGGTGGCGCGAACCTCACGCAGTTGTCGCAGCTTTTCAACGCTACGTTGAATACCGCGTTGCAAACCGATGGGCTGCAGTCGAAGGTGATCGAGGTCGATTCGTACACGTGGACGAATCAGGTCATCGGAAGCTTTCAGGCGAACGGTTTTACCGTGTCGAATACGGGGCAGGCCTGCGATCCGAAGAAAACGCCCGATGACACCGCGCTGCTATGTTCGCCGGCGACCTATGTGAGCGCCAATGCGGATCAGACTTACATGTTCGCCGATGATTTGCATCCGACGACGCATATGCATGCGTTATTTGCGCAGTTCGTCGAGCAGCAGATCGCGCATAGCGGGTTGGGGCGGTGAGGGAAGACTAAGGCGGGGCGCGCTATCGGCACCCCGCCCCTCAACCAGGCCGGGGTGCGCACCCCATCAGGTCATCACTTGAACAACTTCATCGCCTGCGTCAGCGTATTGATCACCCCCCAGGCAAGCGGAATCATCACATACACCCAGAACACCACGAGCATCACCTTGTTGGTCGGATGTACGGTTTGAACGGTCGACATACGGATCTCCTCACGCGCCCTTGGCGACTTGTGCATCGGTCATGTGGTGCTTCTCATCCACACGCTTGACCAGCAGGTTGCAGATAAAGCCGATTACGAGCAGCACGGCCATGATATGCACGGTCATCGTGTACGCGTCTGCTTTGGCGACACCGTTCGCGACTTCATAGGCGCGGATGTAATTGACGAGCACCGGACCCGCTACACCCGCCGCCGCCCACGCGGTCAGGAGCCGTCCATGAATGCCGCCGACGAACGCCGTACCGAACATGTCGGCGAGATAGGCCGGCACCGTCGCGAAGCCGCCGCCGTACATGGACAGGATGATGCAGTACGTCAGCACGAACAGCGCGATCTGTCCGTTCGCGGCAAAGCTGGGCACCAGGTAGTAGAGCACCGCGCCGAGCACGAAGAAGATGGCGTAGGTGTTCTTGCGACCGATCCAGTCCGATGCCGACGACCACACGAAACGTCCGCCCATGTTGAACAGCGAAAGCAATCCGACGAAGCCGGCCGCAGCCGACGCCGTCACGGTGTTCTTGAAGCTCTCCTGGATCATCACCGAGGCCTGGCCGAGAACGCCGATCCCGGCCGTCACGTTCAGGAACAGCACGAACCAGATCAGATAGAACTGCGGTGTTTTCAACGCCTGATCGATATGCACGTGGTTGCGCGAGATCAGCCGGTGCTGCGTGACTTCGGGCGGCGTCCAGCCGGCCGGCTTCCAGTCGGCGGGCGGCACACGGATCGCGAGCGCGCCGATCGTCATCGAGATGAAGTAGACGATGCCGAGCACGACGAAGGTCTCCGCGACGCCCACGCTCGTTGCGCTATGAAAGTGGTTCATCAGCGCGACCGACAACGGCGCCGCGATCATCGCGCCGCCACCGAAGCCCATGATCGCCATGCCTGTCGCCATGCCGCGGCGGTCCGGGAACCAGCGGATCAGCGTCGACACCGGCGACACATAACCGAGCCCCAGCCCGATCCCGCCGATCACGCCGTAACCGAGATATAGCAGCACGATCTGATGCAGATAGACGCCGAGCGCGGCCACCAGGAACCCGCCGCCGAAACAGCATGCTGCCGTGAACATGGTGCGGCGCGGACCGACGTGTTCGAGCCATTTGCCCGCGAATGCCGCCGACAAACCGAGGAACACGATCGCGAGCGAAAAGATCCAGCCGAGCGCGGTCAGCGACCAGTCATCGGGCGCGGACTGCGTGATGCCGATCACTTTGGTCAGTGGTCCGTTGAATACCGAGAACGCATAGGCCTGACCGATGCACAGATGCACGGCGAGCGCCGCGGGGGGCACCATCCAGCGCGAAAAGCCGGGCTGTGCGACGGTGGCCTGTTTGGAAAAAAATGGGGCTGAACCTCGTTGGCCGCCCGGCTCGCTGATGCTACTCATAAGTGGGTCTCCTTACAGTTGTTCTGTTTATCGGCGCTTCGTGCATTTACCTTGAGGCGGCGGAGTGTAACTTTGCGCAGGTCGTCGCGTCATCGTTATATGTACTTTTATTTCATATGATCCCGATCCACGCACCCAAAATTGTGCCTGGCTCGAACAATAGGACGTGAACGATGGCTTCGCAATATGAATCACGCGGACATAAGGTGTGAACCTGGTGAAACGCGGATATTCTTCACGCGATCGTGCAAATCGTGGGACGCTCGGAGCCGGTTGCTCCGCGCTTCCGACTAGAGCCACTATGCAAATTCGCCAATAAGCGAGCCGCGCACGACGCGCAGCACAAAAAGAAACGGGCCGGCGCGGCTTCTTCGCCGCGCCGGCCCGTCGTGTATCGACGGCGAGTTCCGCCGGTGTCAATCGATCTTGCGCCCGGTCTTCATGCGTGCTGCAACGAGTACCGAAATCAGACAGCCGATCGCCAGATACGCGGCCACCGGATGCCACGAGCCGCCCGCCAAGCTGACCAGCGCGACCGCGATGAACGGCGTGAAGCCGCCGCCGACCACGCTCGCCACCTGATAGCCGACACCGGCGCCGCTATAGCGGTACTCGGTGCCGAACAGCTCGGTGAACATCGGCTGCTGGACGCTGACGACCATGTCGTGCGCGATGTTGGCAAGCATCACCGCGAAAACGACGATCCATACTGTCGAACGCGCTTCGAGCGCGAGGAAGAACGGCACTGCGCTGAACACGCCGACCAGCGCACCGAGCATATAGATGCGACGGCGGCCGAAGCGATCCGCGAGCCAGGCGAAGCACGGAATCGTCACGCAGCTGAGCGCGCCGACGACGAAGCCGATCGTCAGGAAAAACTCGCGCGGCATGTGCAGGTTCGTGGTCGAGTAGCTCAGCGCGAACGCGGTCACGATGTACATCGTGAACAGCTCGGCGAGCCGCAGGGCGATGATCAGCAGGAAGGCTTTCGGATGGCGCAGCAGCGCTTCGACGATCGGCAGGCGCACGCGGCGCTCGCCATGCTGGCCGACTTTCTCGACGAACTCCCGAGATTCCTCCATGCTGGAGCGGATCCACAGCGCGATCAGCACCAGTACGACGCTGAACAGAAACGGCAGACGCCAGCCCCAGCTGAGGAACGCGGCGTTGTCCATCGAGCGGCTGATCAGCGCGACGAGTCCCGTCGACAGCACGAGCCCGACGCCGTAGCCGACCTGCACGCCGCTGCTGTAGAACGCCTTCTTTTTCTCGGGCGCGCTCTCGACGGCCATCAACGCCGCGCCGCCCCATTCGCCGCCGACCGCAAAGCCCTGGATTGCGCGCAACGTGACGAGCAGCACCGGCGCCAACCAGCCGATCGTCGAGAACGCCGGCAGCAGACCGATCGCGGCCGTCGACAGACCCATCATCATCACGGTGAGCACGAGCATGCGCTTGCGTCCGAGCCGGTCGCCGTAATGGCCGAACACGAAGCCGCCGAGCGGCCGGAACAGAAAGCCGACGCCGAAGGTCGCGAACGCGGCAAGCGTGCCCATCGCCGGGCCGACGTTCGGGAAGAACTCGGCGTTGAACACGAGCGCGGCGACGATGCCGTACAACAGGAAGTCGTACCAGTCGACCACGGCGCCGATAAAGCTGCCGAGCGCGGCCTTGCGAGCCTGACTGCGCGCATTGCGGTGAGTGGCCACTGTGGCCTGCGGGTGGGCGGTGCTCATCGAGTCTCCTTCAATGTGATATGTGCTTTAATCGATCGCGCCGCCGGGCAAGGCTTTCGACGCGATCGATCCGCAGAGGGAATGTCCGGAAGGTTAATGACGCCACCCGGAATTCACAATCCGCGTGATGGAGAAAATGCGCGATCATCGCACGCGGCCGCGCGGATAGCGCGCGTTTTGCGTGTTTACACCGAGCGCCACGGAGAACCGTCGCGGGGAAGATGTGGACGAACCCACGCAGCGCGCAGCGTGCTACCGTGAAAGTAATCTTAAAAACAACAGGTATTGATATACTACATACGGAATATTGAAAAATGCGGCGTTGCAGCATATGATTGAGGGATCAATCTTCTCAATCATCCGGAGTTACACGTGGAATTCGTGCCTCTTGCGCTGTTCGCCATGGCCGTCGTTGGGTTGGGCTGTGCCGCCACCGTTCTGCTGACCGACTGGATTCCCGAATCGGTCGCTGCACCTGCATCGCAACATGGCCGCTTCGTCGGTCTGGGCGAGCGGCGCGGCAAAACGGCGGCGCCGAATCGCGCGTGTGTTCAAGCAGAGGCGATGAATGTCGTCAGAACTTCCAACTGAAACAGTGGCCACCCCGTTGACCCTGTCGTTGCAGCCAATCGGCGCGAGCGCGAGCTTGCGCGATCAGGCCTATGCGATGCTGCGTCAGGCAATCGCCGACGCGGATATCTACCAGAATCGCGAAGAAATCCGTCTCGACGAGCGCGTGCTCAGCGAATCGCTCGGCGTGAGCCGCACGCCGGTGCGCGAAGCGATGACGCTGCTCGAGCAGGAAGGCTTCCTGCGCATGGTGCCGCGGCGTGGCATCTACATCGTGCGCAAGAGCAAACGCGAAATCGTCGAGATGATCCAGATGTGGGCCGCGCTCGAAAGCATGGCCGCGCGGCTCGCCACGCTGCACGCGACCGACGAGGAAATCGGCCGCTTGCGCCATATGTTCGACAATTTCCGCGACACGACGCCGGCCGAGCATATCGCCGAGTATTCGGACGCGAACATCGCGTTTCATCAAGCGATCGTCGAGCTGTCGAAGTCGCAGATCATTCTCGACACGATCAAGAACATCTTCATCCACGTGCGCGCTATCCGGCGCATGACCATCTCGCAGAGCGACCGGGCCGCGCGCTCCATCGTCGATCATCTGCGCATCATCGAGGCGCTCGAAAAGCGCGATACCGAACTCGCCGAGCGGCTCACGCGCCAGCATTCGCTCGATCTCGCGGCGTTCGTCGAAGCCAATTGCGATTTCCTCGATTGATGGCGTCGTAGACGCTGCCTGGCTGCTGATTGCGAAAAGCCCGCGTGTGCAAGCACCGCGGGCTTTTTTGCGTGCGCGCACTTCGAACGATGCGCAGCTCGCGCGGCGGCGAACGGCAAACAAAAACGAGGTCGCCGCCGCGCTGCGGGATAACCTTGCTTGACGGTCGTGAAAATATGGTATGTGATATATCAACAGTGACCGGTATAACGCATGACCTGGTGTTTTCCCTTGAAATGACTGCCGCAGAGCCTTGTAGATTCGGCGCAAAGCTGCGGCTAGCAAGCTCGAGCAGCACAACTTCGCGCCGTCTATGTCTCGAAATTGGCCTTGAACGAATGTGATATATCACATACGGTATCTTCCAAGCCGTGAGACGTCGGTGCAACCGGACGTATATCGAAGCGGACGCGTCCGTCGATAACCGTTGCACATCCGATTGATGAGGAGATGACCATGTCTGAAGTTGTTTCATCCCTGAGTCCGGCCACGGCCACCACGACCGCCGACGACACGCTCAAGCAGAAGACCCGCGAAGCGGGCGTCGTGTCGGGCGGCCATCTGGTCGCAAAGGCGCTGAAAAACGAGGGGGTCGACACGATCTTCACGCTGTGCGGCGGCCACATCATCGATATCTACGACGGCTGCGTCGACGAAGGCATCCGCATCATCGACGTGCGCCACGAGCAGGTCGCCGCGCACGCGGCCGACGGCTACGCGCGCCAGACCGGCAAGCTCGGCTGCGTGGTGACGACCGCCGGCCCCGGCTGCACGAACGCGGTGACCGGCATCGCGACCGCGTTCCGCTCGGAAAGCCCGATCCTGCACATCGGCGGGCAGGGCGCGCTCACGCAGCACAAGATGGGCTCGCTGCAGGACCTACCGCACGTCGACATCATGGCGCCGATCACGAAGTTCGCCGCGAGCGTGTCGAGTACCGAGCGCGTCGCGGACATGATCTCGATGGCCGCGCGCGAATGCTTCAACGGCGCGCCCGGTCCCGCCTACCTGGAAATTCCGCGCGACGTGCTCGACCGCGAAGTCGACGCGACGCGCGCGGTCGTGCCGCAGCCGGGCCGCTATCGCGCGTCGACGAAATCGATCGGTGACCCGCGCGACATCGAGAAACTGGCGGACATTCTCGTCGATGCGGAACGCCCCGCGATCCTGTATGGCCAGCAGGTGTGGACCGCGCGCGGTCACGAGGAAGCGATCGCGCTGCTGCGCGGCATCGAGATTCCGGGCTATTTCAACGGAGCGAGCCGCGGGCTGCTGCCGCCGGGCGATCCGCATCATTTCGATCGCACGCGTTCGCAGGCGTTCGCGAACGCCGACGTGCTGATCGTGGTCGGCACGCCGTTCGATTTCCGCATGGGTTACGGCCGACGCATCAGCAAGGAATTGACGCTGGTGCAGATCGATATGGATTATCGAACCGTCGGCAAGAATCGCGATATCGATCTGGGGCTCGTCGGCGATCCGGGCGCGATCCTCGCCGCGGTACTGCAGGCCGCGAGCGGTCGTATCAAGGACGACAAGCGTCAGGCGCGCCGCAAATGGATGGCGCAGTTGCGCGACGCCGAAGCGAGCGCGACCGAAAAACTGATGCCGCTGTTCCGCTCGAACAGCACGCCGATTCATCCGTATCGCGTCGCGTACGAACTCAACGAGTTCCTGTCCGACGACACCGTCTATATCGGCGACGGCGGCGACGTCGTGACGATCTCCGCGCAAGCAGTGCGCCCACGCCGCCCCGGGCAGTGGATGGACCCCGGCGCGCTCGGCTCGCTCGGCGTCGGCACCGGCTTCGCGCTGGCGGCGAAGCTCGCCCATCCGCACAAGGAAGTGCTCTGCTATTACGGCGACGGCTCGTTCGGCATGACCGCGTTCGACATGGAAACCGCGAACCGCTTCGGCGCACCGTATCTCGCGGTGATCGGCAACAACTCGGCGATGAACCAGATCCGCTACGGCCAGCTTGCCAAATACGGCGAAGAACGCGGCAACGTCGGCAATCTGCTCGGCGACGTGCCGTTCAGCAAATTCGCCGAAATGCTCGGCGGCTATGGCGAGGAAGTGCGCGATCCCGCGCAGATCGCGAGCGCGCTACAGAGTGCGCGCGAAGCGATTCATCGCACCGGCCGCTCGGCGGTGGTCAACATCTGGGTCGACCCGCGCGAGTACGCACCGGGCACGAAGAACCAGACCATGTACAAATAACCCTCATCGTTCAGGAGATACGACATGGCCAAGGCACTCGACGGTGTGCGCATCCTCGATTTCACGCATGTGCAATCGGGGCCGACCTGCACGCAATTGCTCGCATGGTTCGGCGCGGACGTGATCAAGGTGGAACGGGCAGGCGCGGGCGACATCACGCGCGAGCAGCTGCGCGATATTCCCGACGTGGATAGCCTGTACTTCACGATGCTCAATCACAACAAGCGCTCGGTCACGATCGACACCAAGCATCCGGAAGGCAAGCAGGTGCTCGAATCGCTGATCCAGAAATGCGACGTACTGGTCGAAAACTTCGCACCGGGCGCGCTCGACCGGATGGGCTTTACGTGGGAGCGGATTCAGGAATTGAATCCGCGCATGATCGTCGCATCGGTGAAGGGTTTCGGCCCGGGACCTTACGAGGACTGCAAAGTCTATGAGAACGTCGCGCAATGCGCGGGCGGCGCGGCCTCGACCACCGGCTTCGACGACGGCCCGCCGGTCGTGACCGGCGCGCAGATCGGCGATAGCGGCACGGGGCTGCATCTCGCGCTCGGCATCGTCACTGCGCTCTATCAACGCACGCATACCGGACGCGGCCAGCGCGTGCTGGCGGCCATGCAGGACGGCGTGCTCAATCTGTGCCGCGTCAAACTGCGAGACCAGCAGCGGCTCGACCGTACCGGCGTGATGAAGGAGTATCCGCAATATCCGAACGGCACCTTCGGCGAAGCGGTGCCGCGCGCGGGCAACGCGTCGGGCGGCGGCCAGCCGGGCTGGATTCTGAAATGCAAAGGGTGGGAGACCGACCCCAACGCCTATATCTACTTCATCACGCAGGCGCCCGTGTGGGCGAAGATCTGCAACGTGATCGGCAAGGAGGAGTGGGCCACGGACCCCGACTACGCGACGGCGCCCGCGCGCCTGCCGCGGTTGAAGGAGATCTTCGCAGAAATCGAACGCTGGACGATGACGAAGACCAAGTTCGAGGCGATGCAGATCCTGAACGAATACGACATTCCGTGCGGCCCGATCCTGTCAATGAAGGAAATTGCCGAGGAGCCGTCGCTGCGCAAAACCGGCACGATCGTCGAAGTCGATCATCCGAAGCGCGGCAAGTATCTGACAGTGGGCAATCCCATCAAGCTGTCCGACAGCCCGACCGACGTCAAACGCTCGCCGCTGCTTGGCGAACATACCGATGAAGTGATGGCCGAGCTCGGTTATTCGGCCGAGCAGATCACGGCGCTGCGCACGGCGGGCGCAATCTAGGAGCGAGGCATGCAGACGTGGATGCGGTTCATGTCGGGCGACGGCGGCATCGTGTTCGGCCGTGTCGAAGGCGCCTATCTGCACGAGTACGAAAGTCTCGCGCAGCCGGTGCCGACCGGCGCAGTGCTGTCGCTGCGCGCATTGACGCCGTTGGCGCCGTGCTCGCCCGGTAAGATCGTCGCGCTCTGGAATAACTATCACGCGCTCGCGGCGAAGCTCGACAAACCCGTGCCCATGCATCCGCTGTTTCTGCTGAAGCCGGCGGCGTCGGTGATCGGCGCGGGCGAGCCGATCCGCCGGCCGCGTCACTACGCGGGCAAGATCGTCTACGAAGGCGAACTCGGCATCGTGATCGGCCAGCGTTGCCGCGACGTGGATGCGCAGCAGGCGGAGGCGGCGATCTTCGGCTACACGCTCGTCAACGACGTCACCGCCGCCGATCTGCTTAACGAGAATCCGCATTTTCCGCAGTGGTGTCGCGCGAAGAGCTTCGATACCTTCTGTTGCCTGGGGCCGGCCATCGTCTCCGGTTTCGACTGGCGGGCGGCGCGCCTCCTGACCACGCTCGACGGCGCCGAGCGTCAGAACTATCCGCTCGCCGATATGGTCTTTTCGCCGGCCGAGCAGGTGAGTCTGATATCGCAGGATCTGACGCTCGAACCCGGCGACGTGATTGCGTGCGGCACCTCGGTGGGCGTGGGGTCGATCAAGGACGGTGCAACGGTCTCGATCACGATCGATGGGATAGGCACGCTGACCAATACCTTGAGCGCGGCGCAGCGCGACGAGCCGCGACAATCGGGCGATACCGCGAACGTCGGTTGACGAGGGCCGGGCCTCGCGGCTCTTGCTTTTCATCGCATCACGGAGGATCACGCATGCTGCAAGCTTGTGGGAGTGCCGTGTGGATGGACCTGTTGTTGCTGCTCGCCGTGGCTGTCACCGCTGCGTTGGTTGCGGTGCTGATGGTGGCGTTGGCCGCGCTCTCGCGAGGACAGTTCGGCCGACGTTCGGCGCATCGGCATTCATGCGTGCGCGAACGCGATCTGACACGCAGGCCCCGGATGCTTGCATTGCTTGGCAGCGGCATCGGTTTGGCGGTCACGTCGATAGGCTTTACGCGCTACCTGTTGGCAGCGGCGCGCGAGAACACCGAACGCCTCGAACTGTTTGCAGCCGTGTTGATCGGCGCGCTGCTCTTTGCGATCTCGGCGATTGCGTTCTGCAAGCTGCGCGGCGCATTGCAACTCGAGGCGGTCGCGCGGCCGGGACATCACGTCGTCAATCTGTTTGCGCTGTTTTTATGCGGATGGCTCGGTTACGGTTTCGTCACTGAACAGGCACAGCCATTCGGACTCGCCGCATTGCTCGCGACGGGCGCGCTGGCGTTGGCAATGGGCGTGCATCTGATGCTGAGCCGCGAGTACTCGGCCGATCCCGCTCACGCGGCGAATCGCGTCAGTTGCGCAGCGCGCATGTGTGCCTTCGCCGCGCGTAGCGATGGCCTGGCGATCGGCAAGCCGGGCCTGCTCGCGAACATCGAGTGGCATGACGGGGAAGAGCAGACGTGGGCGCTTCGCGATGTCACGCCGGCGATGATGCGCGTGCGTGCCTCTGCAGATAGTCGGGATGGACGTGACGGTAGACGCGGCAACGGCCGCCAGCGCGACTGTGCACGCCAATGCGCGCACAAGCGGCCGGTTCATTTCACTACACGTCGCTGATCAATGATGCATGCGCCGCCAGGAGACCAGATTGCCAATAGCAAAGACGGCGGGACGATGATCCCGCCGCCCGAGTCTTTTTCAATGCTTCTATTCGCCCACGGCCGCGGCGAATTCGCTGTAGTACTGCGTCTTCCTATGCAGAATCAGTTGCGCGAGAAAGTCGGCATCGTACGCCCGATGCAGGTGGCTGTGATAGCGCTCGATATAAGCGGTGATTCGCGCCAACTCGCCATTGAACTCTTTCAGCATGTCGAACGTCGCACGGTCCCAGCGAAACCGCAGCCCAAGTTCGCTGAACGCGGCATTGTAGGCGCTCAGATGCGCATCGTCGGATTGGTCTTCGTGATCCGCCGCCGCTGTGCGAGCGTTGCGTGTACTGATACGGGATTCAACCGGAGCGTGGTTCATGATCGGCCTCCTCGGCTCGCAAGTGAAAGAACTCGCTTGCAGCATAGAAGTCGCGATCGATTTGCAATAGTTAAAGTTTTATTGGCTTTCCATAGCCTACGGCTTATGTACGCTCAGTTCCTTCACGCGGGTGATCTTTTCGATCAGATTGGCGCCTTCCTCCATCAGGAAACGTTTGAAGGCGACGGCAACCGGCGGCAGACGCTTGTTCTTCCGATGCACGACATACCAATTGAGCATGACCGGAAAGGTTTCGACGTCGAGCACGACCAGATGACCCAGTTGCAATTCGAGGCTGATCGTATGGGCGGACAGAAACGCGATGCCCATGCCGGCGATGACCGCCTGCTTGATCGTCTCGGTGCTCTTGATCTCCATCGCAATCTTCAGATTGGACAGTCGGCCGGCAAAACCTTCTTCCATCGAATTCCACGTGTCCGAGCCGCGTTCGCGCACGATGAACGCTTCGTTCGCGAGTTGACTGAAGCGGATATTGCGCTTGTGCGCAAGCGGATGAGTGGGCGCCGCGACGATCACGTATGGGTGCGGAGCGAACGGTTCATTGGTCGCGTCGGTTTCATGCGGCGGACGCACCATGACCGCGAGGTCGGTCTGATTGGTCGCCAGTTGATGAAGCAGTTCTTCGCGGTTGTGTACCGCGAGATTGAGATCCACACCCGAATAGCGACGCGTGAATTCGGCGAGAAGGCGCGGAAAGAAATAGTCTCCCGCGCTAATCACCGCAACATTCAGTTTGCCGCCGGAGACGCCCTTCAACTGGCTCATCGCTTCGTCGACTTCATGGAACTGCTGCATGATCGCGCGGCTGTAGTGGAGCATTTCCGTGCCGGCCGGCGTCAGATAGATCTTCTTGCCGAGTTGCTCGAACAGAGGCAGCCCCGCATGTTCCTCGAGTTGCCGGACCTGGGTGGAAACGGCCGGCTGAGTCAGATGCAATTCTTCCGCGGCGCGCGAAAAACTCAGGTGGCGCGCTACCGTTTCAAAGACCTTCAGCTGCCGCAGAGTTGCATTGCGCATCGTCATGGTCGATGTATAAGGAAACGTGAATCAACATAATAACAAACTTTAATTATGAGTAATTCAGCAATGACCCTAGCATGAAACCTATAAGAAGCCGAATAGCCGCTGTAATACGCGGGTTAACGCATAGATATGTGGTGTGGCGGACTCAATAGCGGGGAATAACCCGTAATGCTTACCGGCTGAAGCGTGGTTCTGGTCGGAATAAAGCAAGAATTTTATAGAAGACGAGTTCGGGGATCTGCGGAAACGCAAAAGCGTCAATTGAGACTTATCCCGAATAGCGAAAGTTCTCGGGCCATAACGATAAGGCGGGACACATCCAGCGCGGCGCGTAAGCCGGCTGCACTAAATAAATAGTGGAGACAAGGCTCATGAACGATATCACCCAGCAATCGACGACCCGTATGTCCTGGCGTAACCGATGGTGGCAACTCGTCATCGGCATGGTATGCATGGCGCTGGTGGCGAATCTGCAATATGCGTGGACGTTATTCGTGGCTCCTATGCATGCGCGGCATCACTGGAGCGAGGCGTCGATCCAGCTCGCGTTCTCGATCTTCATTCTGACCGAGACGTGGCTCGTGCCGTTCGAGGGCTGGCTCGTCGATCGATTCGGGCCGCGCCCGGTGGTGGCAGCCGGCGCGGTATGCGCGGGTTTGTCGTGGATTCTCAATTCGCATGCGACCACGCTCGGCATGTTGTATTTCGCCGCGGTGATTGGCGGGATAGGCGCGGGCGGTGTGTATGGAACATGCGTGGGCAACGCGCTCAAATGGTTTCCCGACCGGCGCGGTCTCGCCGCGGGTTTGACGGCAGCGGGCTTTGGCGCAGGCGCGGCGCTGACGGTGATTCCGATTGCGAACATGATTACGCGCCGCGGCTATGAAGAGACGTTCCTGTTCTTCGGCATCGTGCAAGGCGTCAGCATTCTGCTGCTCGCGCTGCTCCTGACGCGGCCGATCCTGCGTCAGCCGGGAGTACGCAAGAGCCGCTTCGCGGTGTCGAAGGTCGATTTCACCTCGCGCCAGATGATCAGAACGCCAGTGTTCTGGGTGATCTACGCGTCGTTCGTCGCGGTCGCGGCGGGCGGCTTGATGGCGACCGCGCAAATCGGCCCGATCGCGAAAGACTGGGGCATAGCGCGCATTCCGATGACGGTCTTCGGCGCGACGTTGCCGCTGCTGACCCTCACGCTGTCGATCGACAATATCTTCAACGGCTTGACGCGTCCGCTGTGCGGTTTCATCTCCGACAAGATCGGCCGTGAAAACACGATGTTCGTGATCTTCATCGGCGAGGGGCTCGCGTTGCTCGGCATGATGCAGTTCGGCAGCAATCCGTATGCGTTCATGGTCTTTGCCGCGCTGATCTTCCTGTTCTGGGGCGAGATCTTCTCGATCTTCCCGGCGACTTGCGCCGATACGTTCGGCAGCAAGTACGCGGCCGCCAATGCCGGCACGTTGTACACCGCGAAGGGCACGGCCTCGTTGCTGGTGCCGATCGCGTCCGTACTCGCGGCGACGGGCGGCTGGAGTCTTGTCTTCGTCTTTGCCGCCGTCATCACGATCGCAGCCGGCATTGCCGCGAAGTTCATCCTCGAGCCGATGCGCGCGCGTTGGATCGAATCGCACAACGAACCTCAGGGCGCGCTGGCCGTCGCGGGTCCTGGCAATGGCAATGGCAATGCGTCGCGAATGAGTCACTGGCCCGGACAGTCTGGGGAATAACGTGAGCGTCGCGCGCCCGGAACCGACGCCATGAATGTTTCGCTGCAGCAGCTCAAGGTGTTCGTCGCGGTCGCGCGCGAGCGGAGTTTCACGCGCGCGGCGCGCGAGTTCGATCTGACGCAGTCGGCCGTGAGCCGTTGCGTGCGTGAACTGGAAGATGCGGTCGAATTGAAGCTGTTCGATCGCACGACACGCCAGGTCGAACTGACGAATGCGGGCGCGAGTCTCGAGAGAAGAATTGGCCGGCTGCTCGACGAAATCGAGTTGACGCTGCTCGAAGAGCGCGCTGCTTTCGACGGACACACGGGCGTCGTCTTATTCGCGAGTAATCCGGTGTTGTCCTCGGGCTGGGTGCCGCAGGCTTTGGCGCAGTGCGCGTCGGTTTTTCCCGAGCTGGTCGTATCGGTCAAGGATCAGCCTCAAAGCAGCGTACTGGCCAGTATCGAGCAGGGCGAGGCGGATTTCGGCGCGGTCTGTGTGACTGCACCTGTCGATAGTCCTCTACTGCACGCTCAGGTACTTTTCACTACGCCACTGCATGCGGTGTTTCCGTCCGCGCATCCGCTGGCGCGGCAAGACAGCATCGGATGGCACGCGTTGCGAGAATGTCCGCTGATAACGCTGAATGCCGATACTGGCGTGCGCGCCGCGCTTGCACCGGTACTCGCCGCGAACGGATCGAAGCGCCTGCCGTTGCAGGAACTCGGACACGTCGCGGCCGTAGCGCGCATGGTCGAATTGGGACTGGGTGTCGGCGTATTGCCTGTCGATGCGCATTGGCCTTCGCCGGGCGCTTCGTTGGTGAGTCGTCCGCTGGTCCCCGAAACGGCATTGACGACGGTACTCGTGCAGCGCAGAAATCGCTCGCTGCGTCCCAATGCCGCTGTTGCGTGGGGGCAGTTTGTCGCGTCGACGACTGATCATTCGCCGACCGCGAACGAAGCGCCTGCCGCAGCCGCGACGCCAAGCTTCAACTGGCGGTCCGTGCGGCAAAGCCTGTTGCCGGAACCTTAGACAGGGGCCGACCAAAAAGCTTGCGCGACGCGCGGCATTCGATCGATGTGCCGTCAGTCAACCACATAACGTCCTACTCAAGGAGTTTCATGATGGAAATCCAGACCGATCTCAGGCACCATGATCTGCTGATCGACGGCAAGCGCATGCCGCCAGGCACCGGGGAATATTCCGTCGACATCAACCCCGCGACCGAGGAGCCGATCGCACTGGTGGCGCAAGGCAGCGCCGCCGACGTCGATGCCGCGGTGCGCGCCGCGCGCGGCGCATTGAAAGTATGGAATTCGATTCGGGCCGCCGAACGCGGGCGCATCCTGCAACGTCTCGCGGGCCTGATGCGCGAGAACATGGAAGAACTCGCCGCGCTCGAAAGTCTCGACGGCGGCAAGCCGATTGGCGCGGTGATGCGTCAGGACGTGCCCGCCGCGATCGATACCGTCGAATACTACGCAGGCTGGTGCGACAAGATCAACGGCCAGGTGGTGCCGACGCGTCCCGATGCATTGACCTATACGTTGCGCGAACCTGTCGGCGTGGTCGCCGCAATCGTGCCGTGGAATTTTCCGCTGATGATCGGCATGTGGAAGATCGCGCCCGCGCTCGCATGCGGTTGCACGCTGATCGTCAAGCCCGCCGAGATCACGCCGCTCACTGCGTTGCGCATCGGCGAGCTGGCGCTCGAAGCGGGCGTGCCGCCGGGCGTGCTCAACATCGTCACCGGCAAAGGCAGCGTGGTGGGCGACGCGATGGTCTCGCATCCCGGTATCGACAAGGTCACGTTCACCGGTTCGCCTTCGGTCGGACGAGGCATCCTGCAGGGCGCGGCGGGCAATTTCAAACGCGTGACGCTGGAACTCGGCGGCAAGTCGGCCAACGTGATTTTTGCCGACGCGAATCTCGACAATGCGGTGCGAGCCGCGGCGTCGGGCGTGTTCTTCAATACGGGGCAAGTGTGCTCCGCCGGGTCGCGGATACTCGCGCATCGCGACGTGTATGACGAAGTGGTCGAGCGTCTGGCCACGCGCGCGAAGTCGATCAAGGTCGGCGATCCCGCGCTGCGCGAAACGTCGATGGGACCGCTGATTTCGGCCGCGCAGATGAAGACCGTATTGAGCTATGTCGACACGGGACGCTCGGAAGGCGCATCGCTCGTGACGGGTGGCGCGCGCGTCGGCAATCGCGGCTTTTTCGTCGAGCCAACCGTGTTCGCGAATGTCGAGCACGAAATGCGCATCTCGCAGGAAGAAATCTTCGGGCCCGTGGCGAGCGTGATCCGTTTCAACGACGAAGCGGACGCGATCCGAATCGCCAATGGCACGTGGCACGTCGTACAGTCTCGCGGCAGGCGTGTGGAGCGCTGACTTGAGCCGCGTGCATCGCATGGCGCGCGACCTGAGGGCGGGCACGGTGTGGATCAACACCTACGGCTATACGGACGTGCGTTTGCCGTGGGGCGGTGCTGGCGACTCGGGCTTCGGTCGCGAGCATGGCGATGTCGCGATCGAGAACTTCACGGAACCGAAAGCGGTGTGGGTGGCGATAGATCAATAACGTCCAATGTGAAAAAAGGATCGGATGCATCGCATCCGATCCTTCAGGCCATGTTGCAAGACGAAAAGGAATTGACGAGTACTCGGTCAATTGCCCTGTAAAGCCATCTTCTCGCGCAATTTGATCAGTGCGAGCACGACGTCGATAGTGGGTGTCGGTTCGGCAACGAGTCGCCCCATTTCCTGCACGACAGTCAATAAAGGATCGATTTCCATCGGCCTGCGGTGCTCGAGATCGACGAGCGTCGATGTCTTGTGCGCACCGACCGCGCCCGCGCCATCAATACGCCTTTCCACATCGACGCGAAAGTGCACGCCGAACTGATCCGCGATTCGCTTCGCTTCGAGCATCATCGTGCGTGAAACCGCGCGCGTGCCCGGGTCACTCGTGAGCACATCGAGCGTTGCATGCGTCAATGCGCTAATCGGGTTGAAGCACAGATTACCCCATAGCTTGAGCCAGATCTCGTCGCGAATGTTGTCGCGAATCGGCGCTTCGAAGCCGGCCGCCTGCATGATCTCGTGCAGTTGCTGAATGCGCGGGGTGCGCTCGCCACTGGGTTCGCCGATGGGAAACTTCTTGCCGTACACGTGCTTGATCACCCCCGGTTCGACGATCTCCGCCGCCGGATAGAGTACGCAGCCAATCGCGCGCTCGGGTCCGAGCTTGGTCCATTGCGAACCGTCGGGGTCGACGCTCGTCAGCCGAGTGCCGGCAAAGCGCCCGCCGTGCTGATAGAAGTACCAATATGGAATGCCGTTGACGCCGGTAACGATCGCCGTGTGCTTGCCGAGTAGCGGTTGCATGGAATCGACCACGCCAGGCAGCGAATGCGCCTTCAGCGTCACGATGACGAAGTCCTGAACGCCGAGTTCGCGTGGATCGGACGTGCAGCGCACCGGCGCGCTGAACGTTTCGCCATCCATGATGAGGCGCGCGCCGTGTTCACGCATCGCGGCCAGATGCGGGCCGCGCGCAATGAAGCTGACGTCCGCGCCGGCGCGTGCCAATTGCACGCCCATTAAACCGCCGATCGCTCCCGCTCCGAAGATGCAGATCTTCATGATGTCGCTCCGTGACGATGAAAAAGCCGTTCGCCCAATGCCGCATTGCAGTAATCCGCGGCCGGTCACGGTTCGAGCATAAGGTGGCGCGACGAATGCTGATAGTTAAAGTTTCTCGGTCGATGTATTAGTTATTCGTTATGACAAGACCGCGACGTGAATGCTGCTTCGACTGTCGGAGAGCCTAGGGCCTGTTCACGCTAATAACGGGCTTGCGAACGTGCCTTTCCGCGCGCGTGAACAGGCCCTAGATAGCTCAGCCGCGCCGAACCAGCAGAAAACTCACGCCGATTGCCGCGAGAAATCCCCCGCAGCAGCGATTGAACCAGCGGCGGATCTGCGCGCGCATCAGCCATTTGCCGAGATACATGCCGGCCCACGAATACAATGCAATCGCCACCCATTCGAGTACCAGAAAGCTCGCGCCGAGCGCGGCGAATTGCGGCAGTATCGGCTGCGCGACGTCGACGAATTGCGGCAGGAACGCGGTAAAGACCAGAATCGCCTTCGGATTGCCCGCCGCCACGAAAAACTCGTGTCGTGCGATGCGCGAGAGCGCAGCCTCCTGTGGTTGCGACGTATCGATTGCGGGTGCGTCGCTGCGCCACAACTGGATCGCGAGCCAGATCAGATAAGCGGCGCCCGCGAGTTTGATCGCCAGAAAGATCCACTCGGACGCATGCAGCACGACCGCGAGACCGGTCGCGGCGAGTGCGAGCATCATCGCGAAGGCGAGCAGCCGGCCGCTGCCGCCGACGAACGCTTTCATGAAGCCATGACGCGCGGCCACGTTGATCGAAAGCAGGTTGTTGGGCCCGGGTGCGAGGTTGATGGCAAAGCAGGCGGGTAAAAAGAATAGCCAGGCGGTAAGGGACATGACGGCTTGCATTCCGAACGGGAGATCACGATGCATCGCGCGGAGAATCGCGCGCGATGCGTTACCGGGATTGTAGCGAAACCGCGCCGCGCGTCGGCTGGCCGCGTGCTCAGTTCACCGCCTTGATAAAGCCTGGATCGCCAATCAATGTATCGACGCTGAGGTTGACCGTGTCTTCGATCGCGATCGTGTTGCTGGTGAATTTCGGCGACTTCTGCTTCACGGTGCGCGTGGTCGTGTACATGACTTTTTGGGTCGCCGCATCGATAACCACGTAATGCATCTTCAGCGTCCACAGCGCCGGCGAGCGCCTATCGTCCACCGTGAAGGTTTCGATGCTGCCGCTGAGCACGCGTTTGTTGTCGTCGATACGAAAACCGGCCACTCGCAGACTATTCGCGACGCCATTGCGCACCACGAGGCTGACGTCGTCCTTCAGCACGAGCCCGGTCATCCCGGTATTTTCGATGCGGTTCGGCGAGATATGTCCGTCGCGCGCGGGCAGATACGCGAAGTCGCGTGCAGGGGCGACGCTGAGCGAGCCAGTGCCGTGGGTCTTCGTGTGCGTCGCGCTGGCGCTGCTGTTCAGGCCGAACCATGACCACGAGCACGCGGACAGCAGCGTGGGCAGCAGTACGGCGCTGCAGCCCTTGAGCACGACGGATCTCAACGGCGAACGCGCAGCAGCCATGCGGGAGAAAGCGGCGGTCGAAGTCAGAGGAGTTGCCCTTTTCAGTGGAGTCATCCCGGTGAAGAACAGCATGGTAGCAGCGAACTGGACCGTCGAACTTTCAAACGGGCTCCGGGCGCTCCCTGCCGATTCGGGCAGCAAGCCTCGCGTCGGGGTGGCAGCCCATCATAACGGGCCGCGCTAGCGATGGACACCGAGGCCGCGCCCGAAGGGTTTTCGCGATGTTTTCGGAATTGCCCGCGCCAGGCCCGGACCTGAGCCGTTCAAAAAAAGCCCGCCTTTCCTTGCGTGATATCGATCAGCGTCGCCTTGGCGTCGTCGAGTGCGTTGGCGGGCACGCGCATCGTCATTTTCACCAGCATGCCGTGGGCGCTGTCCACGAGCGCATAGCCTTCGGCGTCCATCCATCGACGGACTTTGGCTTCGTCGGCATAACTCACTTCGACGCCCAGCAACACCTGGGCAATCCTCTCGACGCGCGGCGCGTCGAGCAGCGCGGACGCGATCGCATCGGTGTACGCGCGCACCAGACCGCCCGCGCCGAGCTTCACTCCGCCGTAATAGCGCACGACGGCCGCAAGGACGTCATCCAGATCGTGATGCCGCAGCACTTCGAGAATCGGCCGACCGGCGGTGCCGGACGGTTCGCCGTCGTCGGACATGCCGGACTGGCCGCCCGCGAGCAGCGCCCAGCACACATGCGTCGCGGCAGGATGTTCGTCGCGCAGACGCTGCAATTCGGCCATCGCGGCATCGCGATCGGCGACCGGAATCGCATGCGCGATGAAGCGGCTCTTGCGAATCTCGAGTTCCGCGCTTAGTGGCGCGGGCAGGGTATAGGTGGGCAAGGCGGAAACGTCGGTGGATGAAACGAAGCACGCGGTAGGCGGCGCGATGTCCCTCATGGTAACGGATCGTCGGTGCCAGCGAGGCGCAAGGGCAGCTTCGCGGGTTCGTCTACAATGGTCCGCTGAGCGCGCGCCCATCATTCAGACCCCGCGCGTCGCAAGGAGACGACATGCTTGACCTATCCACGTTGGGGACGTTCGTTGCCGTCGTGCTCGGGCTCTTTCTGATTCCAGGCCCGGCCGTGCTGCTAGTTTTGACGCGCACCATGCACGGCGGACGTAAAGCCGGCATTCTGACCGGTCTCGGTATCGCAGCTGGCGATTTCGTGCATACGCTGGGCGCCGCGGTTGGCCTCTCCGCACTGCTGATGACGTCCGCGCTGGCCTTCAATGCGGTGAAATTCGTCGGTGCCGCGTATCTCGTCTATCTGGGCATTCGTGCATTGCGCGAAAAGCAGGCGAGTGCGCACCTGCCGGTCGTCGCGCCGGTGTCGGGTTCGAAGGCGTTCTTGCAGGCGATTCCCGCCGAAGTGCTGAACCCGAAGACCGCGCTGTTTTTCCTTGCGTTTCTGCCGCAATTCGTGCGCCCCGAACATGGCTCGACGTTTCTGCAGTTCGCGACACTCGGGCTTATTTTCGTTGCCATGAGCGCGCTTTATACGACGCTGATCGTCCTGACGATGCGGCCGCTGGGCAAACTCGTGAAGCGTTTGACGTGGTTGACGCGCTGGCAGAACAAGCTCATCGGTGTGCTGTTCATTTCGCTCGGCCTGCGCGTGGCAGTGCAAACACGCTGAGTCCCGAAGCGCGAGTTCAGGACGACGCCAGCGGGATCAGCGACCCAACGACGCGACCATTAAGCATTGCAAGGCGACGATGCCATGGCACGCGCGATTCAGGAGACAGCGATGAATGAAGACGCAACTTCGACGGCGCGCGCAATCGAGTTCTGGTTCGACTTCGGCAGCAACTACAGCTATCTCAGCATGATGCGGATCGAAGCGTTGGCGGCCGCGCGCAACGTGACGATCCTCTGGCGGCCGTTTCTGCTCGGTCCGGTATTTCGCCAGCTCGGTTTCGACAACTCGCCCTTCGTATTGCAGAAAGAAAAAGGCGCGTACGTGTGGAAAGACATGGAGCGTCAATGCCGCAAATACGGCATTGCGCTCACGCGCCCCAGCACGTTTCCGCGCGCGGCGCTTCTCGCGATGCGTGTCGCGCTGCTGGGTGCGAACGAGCCGTGGATCGGTGCCTGGTGCCGCAAGATCATGCAGTTGAATTTCGTCGACGACCGCGACATCGGTTCAATCGATGTCGTCAGTCACGCGCTCGACTCGCTTGGCTTACCGGCGCAGAGCGTGATCGACGCCGCGCAAAGCGACGCGAACAAGCTCCGCTTGCGCGAGCAGACCGAACGGGCCATCAACAAGGGGATTTTCGGTGCGCCGACGTTTTTTGTCGGCGGGGAGATGTTCTGGGGCAATGACAGGCTGGAGGACGCGTTGGACGACTGCGACGCGATCGCGGCGCGTCATTGAACGTCAGCGGAAGCGCTTAATCAGCCTGCTGACAGAAGCGCCGACCCGGCACGTGAGAGACCACGGCCTGGGCGATTTCGAGCGGAGTACTTTCGGCGGGAACGACGCGACGGCTCGATTCGGGCGCGTGCTTCATCGTCCATTCGACGAGTCGGTATGAACGGCCCCAGGGCGGTTGCAGCGGATCGGAGACCTTGCAGGAATGAATCTGGCGAGTCCATTCATGGCCGGGCATCGCACGCAGGTGTTCGACTACCATCTCTTCAACCATGATTTACCTCCTTCTTCTTGCGCGTAACCGTTTTCGGTCGCGCTTCTGGCACCCCTCAAGAAAAAGCGCCGCCGATGTTCTGGCGGCTCAACAGGGGATGTGCCACATACTTGCAGGGAACAATTAAGCGAAACTTAAGAACCGCAATCATTACGCAAACGGATCTCACTGCGTGTAAGCGAGGGTAAGTGAATGCAAGCGAGAGCTGACAACAGTGGGCATGAACGCTCGCAAGCCGGCCGACACGTCGCGAGCCTGCCCTCAAGACCCCGGCGGATCGGCCGTTATCAGTAGGGTTGGGGCGTCGACCCCGCTTCGCCTTCAGGGCCGCCTTGTTGATACCGTGACGAATCTCGCCCAAACGCCGCTTTCCGAGCGCCTTCGCGCGCTCGTCGACACCGTGCAGCACAATGAGCGCACGTTGCGCCGCTTCCAGAACGTCGAGTTGCGGTTGATCGGCGCGCAGGATTTCGCATCGTTTCTCGATACGTTGTTCAGCCATCTGCCGCAGGAGTTCTCGCTCGCGAACGTGGTGCTGTGGCTCGACGAGCGCGCGCCAATGCTGCTCGAACTGCTCGAGCCGGGCAACCTGCGCGCGCTCGATAATGCGCAGCTGAAGACGTCGCGCGAGGGCGGTCTCGTCGCGCAATCCTTGTGCGAAGACGATCGGCCGTGGCTTGGCCGCCCTGGCGAACTCGACGACGACACGCGCCACGCGTTCTTCGGTGCCGCGCCAGCTCACGTGCCGGCCAGCGCGATCCTGCTGCCGCTCGTCTCGGGCACGAGCGTCAGCGGCTATCTATGCCTCGGCAGCGACGACCCCGCGCGCTTCGGCGCCGGCATGGCCACCGACATTCTCGAGCGCTTCGCGAGCATCGTCACCGCGAGTCTCGACAACGTCGCGCATCGCGAGCGGCTCAAGCAGCTCGGCATGACCGACTCGCTGACCGGCCTCGCGAATCGCCGCTATTTCGACGAACGGCTGCGCGAGGAGTTGATGCGCGCGGCCCGTTATCGCGTGCCGGTCGCATGTCTTTTCATCGATATCGACGGTTTCAAGCGCATCAACGATAGCCACGGCCATCAGGCCGGCGACCGCGCGCTCGCGGCGGTGGCCGCCTGCGTGCGACAGCAGGTGCGGCTTGGCGACACCGTCGCGCGCTATGGCGGCGAGGAGTTCGCCGCGCTGCTGCAAGGCGATCGCAGCGACGCGTTGATCGTCGCGGAACGCGTGCGGCGTGCGGTCGAGAATCTCGACGTGCGCGACGAGCACGGCGAGCTCATTGCATTGACCGTGTCGATCGGCGTGGCCGGGCGCGTGGTCGCCGGCAGCCCGGCCGAGGCGATGTCGCTCGGTCAGGCGATGATGGATGAGGCCGATCGCGCGATGTATCAGGCCAAGCGCAACGGCCGCAATCGTATCGAGGCGCAGGTCGATGCGCTCGATGCGCAGGGCTGATCGACCGTAACTAACACTAACTACGCGTCACACTCCTGCCGCATCCGGCGGCACCCCGAGCAGCTGCAACGCGCCGCCCATCACGCCGCTGAACACCGGTCCAGCGACCGTGCCGCCATAGAACGCCTTGCCAGCCGGATCGTCGATCATCACGGCGACGATCAGGCGCGGATCGCTCATCGGCGCCATGCCGACGAACAGCGCGCGGTAGCGGTTCTTCGCGTAGCCCGCGCCGATCTGCTTGCGCGCGGTGCCGGTCTTGCCGCCGACGCGATAACCCGCCACGGTCGCGGCGCGTCCGGTGCCGCCGTTGCCCGTGGCCATTTCGAGCATGTTGCGGATCGCGCGCGCGGTGCCGGGCGTCGTGACCGATTCGCCGCGGTCGGCTAACGACGCGGGGCCGTCCGCGTCGAGCGGCTCGCGCAGCAGGCTCACGCGCCTCAGCGCGCCGTCGCCCGCATAGGCGGTGTAGACCTGCGCGATTTGCAGCAGCGATACCGACAGCCCGTAGCCATACGCCATCGTGGCCTGTTCGATCGGGCGCCAGCGTTTATATGGCCGCAGCTTGCCGGCGGCCACGCCAGGGAAGGGCAGCTCGGGCTTCAGACCGAGCCCGTATTGCCGATACTTGGTCCAGATCGTCTCGGCCGGCAGATTCAGCGCGAGCTTTGCCAGCGCGATATTGCTCGACTTCTGCACCGCCTCGGCGACCGTCATCGCGCCGTGATTCGACGTGTCGTGAACTACGGCCGGGCCGATCCGATACCAGCCGGGCGCGGTATCGATGATGCTCTGCGGCCGCACCTTGCCTTCGTCGATCGACAGTGCGACGACCAGCGGCTTAATCGTCGAACCCGGTTCGAACGTGTCGATCACCGCGCGATTGCGCAACTGCCGGCCGGACAGGCGCGTGCGGTCGTTCGGATCGAAGCTCGGGTAGTTGGCGAGCGCGAGGATCTCGCCGTTGCGCGCATCGAGCACGACCACGCTGCCCGCTTCGGCGCGGTGCTGCGCGATCGCGGCTTTGAGTTGTGTGTACGCGAGTTGCTGGATGCGCCGGTCGATCGTCAGCTGGATCGTGGCGCCGTTGCGCGCGGGCACGAGCGGCCGCGTCTCCGAGATCACGCGGCCGAGCCGGTCGCGGATCACCTCGCGGTGGCCGGGCGCGCCTTGCAACTGCGCGTTGGCGGCGAGTTCAACGCCTTCCTGGCCGTTGTCCTCGATGTCGGTGAAGCCGACCACGTGCGCGGCCGACTCGCCCTCGGGATAAAAGCGTTTGGTGTCTGCGATCTGCGTGATTCCGGCGAGCCCGAGGCGCGACAGATGCCCGGCAGTGTCGGCATCGACCTGGCGCTTGAGCAGCACGAAGCTGCGCTCGCCGTTCAGACGGCGATGCAGTTCCGCGAGCGGCAGATCGAGCAGCTTTGCCAGCGGCGCGAACGCGCTTTCGTCGACGAGCTTCGGCGTGGCCCAGATCTCGTAGGTCGCGAGACTGACCGCGAGCATCGAACCATTGCGATCGACGATCCGGCCGCGCGTCGCGTCGAGTTCGAGCAGGCGCTGATAGCGCTTCTGCCCTTGGTCGACGTAGAAGTCCTGATTCACGACCTGCACCCAGAACGCGCGGAGCGCGAGCGTCGCGAACGCGCCGAACACGAGCAGCACGACGAACTTCGAGCGCCACGCGGGTAGTCGCGCATCGAGCAGCGGGTTCTTCGCGGCTAAGGCATAGGGATCGGACGATGGCGGTTTTTTCTGGCGGATCATGGCGGCGGGCAGCGGACCTCACGTACTTTCGATTGAACGAGGCCGCCAACGCCACGAGGCTTGGCGGCAAGGACTGTCGCCGGGCCGATTGTAAATAAAACGTAATTTAAATGCGAGGAATGTGAAAGGAGGCGCGTTCGAGCTGGAGCAAAGGCGAGCCGAGCCGAAGCTTGGTAAACGAAAAGCCGCGCGGACTTGCAGAACCCGCGCGGCTGATTCGTTCGATTGATGCGTCGACTCCGACGCGGCGTGTTGAATAGGCGCTCCCTGCCTGTGGGGCGCCTTCTTTTTTCGCGCCCGTTGCGGGCGCGGCGGGGCAAGCTCAGTCCGGCAACGCGAAACTCGCAATCGCGTCGCGCAACACGCCGACCTGGTCCTTCAGCGAATGCGCGGCGGCCGCGGCCTGTTCGACCAGTGCCGCATTCTGCTGCGTGACCTGATCCATCTCGCCGACCGCGCGGTTGACCTGTTCGATGCCCGCGCTCTGCTCGCGCGACGCGTGGCTGATTTCTTCGAGGATCTCGTTGACCCGCCGCACCGACTGCACGATCTCGCCCATCGTCGCGCCCGCGTTGGCGACCAGTGACGCGCCGGTCTCGACGGTATCGGTCGAGGTCTCGATCAGCGCCTTGATCTCCTTGGCGGCCGTCGCCGAGCGCTGCGCGAGGCTGCGCACTTCGGCCGCGACCACCGCGAAGCCACGACCCTGTTCGCCGGCGCGAGCCGCCTCGACGGCGGCATTCAGCGCGAGGATATTGGTTTGGAACGCGATGCCGTCGATCACGCCGATGATGTCGCCGATCTGCCGCGAGCTCGCGGTGATCTCGCTCATCGTGCGCACCACGTCGTCGACCACGCGGCTGCCGCGCGTCGCGACGTTCGCTGCGTCGCTCGCGAGTTGCGCGGCCTGGGTCGCGCTGTCCGCGTTCTGCTTCACGTTCACCGTCATCTGATCCATGCTCGACGCGGTTTGCACGAGCGCCGCCGCCTGCTCCTCGGTACGCTGCGACAGGTCGGTGTTGCCCGCCGCGATTTCGTTCGCGCCGACGTTGATGTTCTCGGTGCCCTTGCGCACGCGCGAGACCGTGTCGACGAGTCCCGCCTGCATCGTGCGCAGCGCATGCAGCAGGCTGCCGTTGTCGTGCGGCTCGATCGGCACCGGCGTCGCGAGGTTGCCTTGCGCCATCAACCGCGCGTGCTCGACGGCCACTTCGAGATCGCCGCCGAGCGAGCGGCGGATGCTGCGCAGCACGACCAGCATCACGACCGTAGAGAGCGCGCCGAGCGTGACGGTGATCGCGAGCCAGCGCAGCAGGTTGCGGTAGAACGCGCTTTGCACGTCGTCCGTGTACATGCCGGTCACGAGGTACCAGTCCCACGGCGCGAAGTGCATCGAGTAGCTGGTCTTCGCGACGGGATGCTCGCTGCCGGGCTTGGCCCACAAATAATCGACGAAGCCGCCGCCGTCGTGATTGCCCGCGTTGACGATATCGACGAACAGATGATTGCCGGCCGGATCGGTGAACTGCGCGAGGTTCTTGCCGATCAGTTCGGGCTTGATCGGATGCATCAGCATGACCGGCTGCGAGTCGTTGATCGACAAATAGCCGTCCTTGCCGTAGCGCATCGCGCCGAGCGTCGCGAGCGCCTGCTTTTTCGCGTCGTCCTCGGACAGCGCATGCTGCTGGGAGAGCGAGTAGTAGTGGCCGACGACGTGGTTTGCCTCTTCGATCAACGAGCGCAATTGCTCGCGTCGGTCGGAGATCATCGATGCGCGGTTCTGCCACGCGCCGAACGCGCCAATCAGGATCAGGCCGACCCACAGAACGGCGATCATGGACGCCAGTTTTCGGTTCAGAGTCATAGCGATGGGAATAGGCGTTTTGGCCAGTAGGGTCCATTGAGTTGCGGTGGGATGCCGCTCGCTGTGTTTACGGCGCGAAATGGCGTTGATCGAGGCAGGGAAAACCCGCTGTTTTGACATCGCTATTCATCTGATTAATAGGCAGATTTTATTGAGCGTTTTAAGTGGATTTCATGCGCCAATTCGAAAAAGACTTTTGTGCATGATTCGCGGATCTGAATTAACTGGCGATTATCGGTAAATCGCAGCAATTGAAAAAATGCGCGCGAAAATCGACATGAAAAATGCCGGTTCTGGTCTGCGTAAAATCTGCCGAGCCCAATCCAGGAAGGCTTGTACCAACATTCCACAAAACGCCAATCAAATCCAAAAATCCCGTTAAATGGTCACGCATGCAAAAAACAACACATTTTTCCACTTAAGCGCAACCACGAAAGACCGCTGAGACCTTCAAAGACTCGTCATAAAAAATTCCGCTATAGTCGCCCTTTTCCGATTGCCAGCCTGGCATCGAAGAACGCCAATAAGCCCGCCACCAGGAGTCCCGAAGAGTGAATGCACGCGATCCCGCTTTCGTTTCCCAGTCCCGCAGTGCGCGCCTGCGCCAGATGCTCGTCAGCAGCGAACTCGAATTCATGATGGAGGCGCATAACGGCCTGTCCGCGCGCATCGTTCGCGAAGCGGGGTTCAAGGCGATCTGGGGCTCTGGCCTCGCGATCTCCGCGCAGTTCGGCGTGCGCGACAACAACGAGGCGAGCTGGACGCAGGTGGTCGATACGCTCGAATTCATGGCCGACGCGAGCGATCTGCCGATCCTGCTCGACGGCGACACCGGCTACGGCAACTTCAACAACGTGCGCCGCCTCGTGCGCAAGCTCGAACAGCGCGGCATCGCCGGCGTGTGCATCGAGGACAAGCAGTTTCCGAAGACCAATAGCTTCATCAACGGCGAGGCGCAGCCGCTTGCCGATATCGGCGAATTCTGCGGCAAGATCAAGGCGGGCAAGGACTCGCAGAACGACGAGCATTTCTCGATCGTCGCGCGCGTCGAGGCGCTGATCGCGGGCTGGGGCATGGACGAGGCGCTGCGCCGCGCGCAAGCGTACGCCCAAGCTGGTGCCGATGCGATCCTGATTCACAGCAAGCTGTCGCGCCCCGACGAGATTCTCGAATTCGCGCGCGAATGGGCCGGGCGCGCGCCGCTCGTGATCGTGCCGACCAAGTACTACAGCACGCCAACCGAGGTGTTCCGCGAAGCGGGCATCAGCACCGTGATCTGGGCGAACCATCTGATCCGCGCGGCGACCTCGGCGATGCAGGCCGTCGCGAAGGAAATCCATTCGAGCGAGACGCTCGTCAACGTCGAGGACAGCATCGCGGCCGTCAACGAAATCTTCCGTTTGCAGGACGCCGACGAATATTCGGAAGCCGAAGACCGCTATCTGTCGAGCGGCCGCGCGGCCGGCTCGGCCGTCGTGCTCGCCGCGAGCCGCGGCAAAGGCCTTGAAGCGGTGACCGGGGACCGTCCGAAGGTGATGCTGCCGATCGCCGGCAAACCGCTGCTGCGCTGGCTCGTCGACGCGTTCAAGAAGCAGGGCGTCAACGACATCACCGTGGTCGGCGGCTATCGCGCCGACGCGATCGATACCGCGGGCATCCGCCTCGTGGTCAACGAGCAGCATGCGCAGACCGGCGAGCTTGCCTCGCTCGCGTGCGCACTCGACCACCTGACCGGCGACACGGTCATTTCGTACGGCGACCTGCTGTTTCGCAGCTACATCCTGCGCGATCTGGTGGAAAGCGAGGCCGCGTTCAGCGTGGTCGTCGATTCGTCGCTAACCGATGCGGAGAACGCGAGCGTGCGCGATTTCGCGTGGTGCTCGGCCGCCGACGACCGCGGTCTGTTCGGCAACAAGATCGTGCTGCGGCATGTCGCGAGCGGGCGGGAGCAGTCGTCGGCGGCGGGCGTCGCCCCAGTGCCGCATGGCCGCTGGATGGGTCTGCTGAACGTGCGCGGCGCGGGTCGCGAGCGCCTGCGGGCGGTCATGCGCGAGTTGCGGACGCGCGACGATTTTGCGTCGCTCGACATGCCCGCGCTGCTGAACGCGTTGATCGAAGCGGGCGAGTCGATCGAGGTGCAATACGTGCACGGCCACTGGCGCGGCGTCAACGATCTCGACGATTTCCGCCGCGCGGGCGACTTCGCGCACGCGCAGGCGCCGTTCGCGACGGCCGTCGGCGGCGGGGCGACGACGAACGATGCACACGGAGGCGCGCGATGATCGAAGCAGCACAGTTCGTCGAGGCGGCGCGCGAGCGCGGTTTCGACTGGTACGCGGGCGTGCCGTGCTCCTATCTGACGCCGTTCATCAACTACGTGCTGCAGGACGAATCGCTGCACTATGTGTCGGCCGCCAACGAGGGCGACGCGGTCGCGCTGATCGCCGGCGTTACGCTCGGCGCGAAAAACGGCCGGCGCGGCATCACGATGATGCAGAACTCCGGGCTCGGCAACGCGGTCAGCCCGCTGACGTCGCTGACGTGGACCTTCCGCCTGCCGCAACTGCTGATCGTCACGTGGCGCGGCCAGCCCGGCGTTGCCGACGAGCCGCAGCATGCGCTGATGGGCCCGATCACGCCGGCGATGCTCGACACGATGGAAATTCCGTGGGAGACATTCCCGACCGAGGCCGACGCGATCGGTCCGGCGCTCGATCGCGCGATCGCGCACATGGACGCAACCGGCCGTCCATACGCGCTCGTGATGCAGAAGGGCAGCGTTGCGCCGTATGAACTGAAGGACGGCGGCGCGCCCAGGCGGCGCACGCCGGTCGAGCCTCGCGCGCGGTTCCGCGACAGCGCCGCGAACGAACTCGCGACGCGCCACGACGCGCTGCAAAAGGTGATCGCGCATACGCCGCTCGACTCGACGGTGGTGCTCGCGTCGACCGGCTTTTGCGGCCGCGAACTCTATGCGATCGACGATCGCGCGAACCAGCTATACATGGTCGGCTCGATGGGCTGCGTGACGCCGTTCGCGCTCGGCCTCGCGCTCGCGCGCCCCGATCTGCGCGTGGTCGCGCTCGACGGTGACGGCGCCGCACTGATGCGCATGGGCGTGTTCGCGACGCTCGGCGCGTACGGCCCGTCGAACCTCGCGCACGTGCTGCTCGATAACGGCGCGCACGACTCGACCGGCGGCCAGGCGACGGTATCGTCGCAGGTGTCGTTCGCGGGCGTGGCGGCCGCGTGCGGTTACGCGTCGGCGCTCGAGAGCGACGATCCTGCGATCATCGACGAGCTGTTCGCGGCGGCGCCGCTCGACGGGCCGCGCTTCGCGCGCCTGACGATCCGCCGCGGCACGCCCGGCGGCCTGCCGCGCCCGACCATTACGCCGCCCGATGTGAAGACGCGCCTGATGCGCCACATCGGCGCGATCTGAACCCAACGCCAACAGGAGCGCCCATGCTGCTGCTCAACCCCGGCCCGGTGACGCTCACCGAACGTGTCCGCAACAGTTTGTTGCAGACGGATCTGTGCCATCGCGAGAGCGAGTTTTTCGATCTCCAGGAAGAGGCGCGCACGCGTCTCGTCGACGTGTACGGGCTCGACCCGAACGAATGGCAGGCAGTGCTGATGACCGGTTCCGGCACGGCCGCCGTCGAAAGCATGACGGCCGCGCTGGTGCCGCACAACGGCAAACTGCTGGTCGTCGAAAACGGCGTGTACGGCGAGCGTATCGCGCAGATCGCCGCGCAATACGGCATCGCGCACGAAGCGCTGAAGCACGACTGGATGGACGCACCCGATCTGGCGAAGATCGCCGACCGTCTCGACGCCGACAAGTCGTTCACGCACGTCGCGGTGATTCATCACGAAACGACCACGGGCCGTCTGAACGACATCGCGGCGCTCGGCGCCTTGTGTCGCGAGCGCGGCCTGCGTCTGCTGGTGGACGGTGTCAGCAGCTTCGGCGCCGAAACGATCGATTTCGCGGACGCGAGCCTCGACGCGCTCGCCGCGACCGCCAACAAGTGCCTGCATGGCGTGCCGGGCGCGTCGTTCGTGCTGGTGCGGCGCGCGGCGCTCGCGCGCGCGGCGAGCCGCACGTACTACCTCGATCTCGCGCGGCTCGCGCGTTTGCAGGATCAGCGCAACACGCCGTTTACGCCGTCGGTGCACGCGTATTACGCGCTGGTCGAGGCGCTGCGTGAGCTCGCCGACGAAGGCGGCTGGCGCGCGCGTCACGCGCGCTATGCGGCGCTTGCCGAGCAGGTGCGCGCGGGGCTGGCGGCGCGCGGCATCGACAGTGTGTTGCCGGCCGGGCAGTCGTCGGTGGTGTTGCGCGCGTACCGCTTGCCCAACGGTATCGCGTATCCGCAACTGCACGACGCGCTGAAAGCGCGCGGCTTCGTGATCTATGCGGGGCAGGGCGGGCTGTCGGCGGAGCTGTTCCGCATCTCGACGATGGGCAACATTCACGCGGCCGATATCGACCGCCTGCTGCAGGGCTTCAGCGACTTGATGTGCTGACGCTGCGCCGAGCGGCGCGCCGCGACCGCGCCGCTCGCGGCTCCCTTACACCGGATCCTTGTCCGGCGGCCCGTCAGGCCGCTGCGGCTCCTCGACATGATGCCCCGGCGACGGCGGCACGAGCGGGTCGGCTTCGGGGTCGCGGTTCGGATCGGCGTTCGGGTCGGGAATCGGGCTGGTGTGCATTTCGTAGCTCATTGCGTCACCCTGCGGTTGAAATGCGCGGGTCCGGCGTAAGCGGCTTGATACCGCTGATGTGTGCTGCCACGTCGTCTATCTGTCTTCAAGCGTAGGCGCTCGCCGCGCTTCCTGCTCGCTCCTTTTTGCTATTTCTTCGCGCGTTTGCGGCCGGCGCTGAGCTGCCAGTAGCGCTCGATCGCGAACACGTCGTCGTAATTGCCGGCGCCGAACGCCCGCAACTGGCTCGCGTACGCGTTGACCGCTTCGCGTTTCAAATGCGCGCGGCGCTGCACGTCGATCGTGTGGCCCGCGCTCGGCGTTGCCGGCGTCGCGACGATGCCGCGCTGCGCGAGATCGGCGAGCCGCGCCTGCACCGCGCCCGGTGTGAGCCGGTGAATCGCTTCCTCGTAACCGAACCAGTCCAGATGCGTGAGCCGCGGCAGGATCTCGCAGCACGCTTCGAATACCCGCGCGTGATCGTCGTGATGCAGGCCAAGCGGCATCAGCAGCGTGTTCGCGGTCGTGCGGTAAATCGTTTCCTCCAGCGCCGCGGCCATCTGGCTGATCGACGGCGAGTCGGCGTACTGGCTGTCGCGAAACGGCATGCGCAGCGGGATCGCGTCGAGCACTTCGAGCGCGCGGTTGTCTTCGATCGTGCGTTCGCGGACCGCTTCATGGGCGTTCGTGAAGCCTGCTTTTTCGTCCCATTCCGTGTGCATGTCGTGTTCGGGCGGAGCGGCGAACACGGTGCAGACGGCGGCGTCGGGATGGGCGGCGAGCAAGGCGCCGCAACTGAAGACGGCGTCGTCGAAATGGGGCGAGACGATGAAAAGGCGTGGGGTGGTTTCGCTCATGGGCTTGCGTATGGGGATTCGAGGCGGGACGGATGAGGTATCGAGGCTACCGGTCGTCAAGGCGCCGCGTGCGCAAAAAACGTGGCTCACCTCAGCTTAGGCGCAATTGGCGCGGCGTGCGCGCGAAACTTGCGGCGCGCAAAGCGCGTGCCTGACAGGCCGCGGATCGAACTCCCGATCCGTCCATCCAGTGACGGCCGTGGCTTTCCGGCTTGTCGCGCGCCGCTGTCAGGGGCCCTTGAAGCGCACGTTTTTTGTGTACTTTGCGAATTCTCCGAACACTGTCCTCCCGCCTCCCACGTTCAGGGGATGGTCCCTCCGCGCGACCGCGCCGATCATTTTCCCGATTCGGAAGACACCGCGGGACGAGCCGGGGAGTGAGTCGCGATCTCGACGGCTCAAGTACAACAAGGTTGAGATCGAAACGCGTCAGATCCCGGCTAGAGCGTGCGCAAATCGTCCGGTGTGTCCACGTCGCGCAGAATGCCGGGATCGTCAACGTCGATGCGCGTCAGCGCGTGTGACGTGAGCAGCGCTTTCGCGCCGGTGTCGCCGTCCAGCGCGAGTAGCGCGTCGCGATGCTCGCTGCCGAAGCCGACCGGATGGCCGCGCTGGCCGTCGTAGAACGGCGCGACGAGCGGCGCGCCGTTGTCGAGCGCGCGGGCTACCGCTTCGATCGTCGGAACCGCAATGCGCGGCATATCGGCAAGCGCGACGATCCAGCCCTCGGCGTCATCGCTCGCTTCGATACCGGCGGCGAGGCTCGCGCCCATGCCGCGCTCGGCGCTCGCCGCAAACACGACATCACAGCCGGCATCGTTCAGCGCGCGGGCGAGCGCGTCGGAGCCGGGCCGCACGACAGCGAGCACCCGCGTCACGACCCGCAGCAGCCGATGCGCGGCTTCATGCGCAACCGGCGTGCCGTCGGGCATACGTGCGAGCAGTTTGTTGTGCAGCCCGTGCGGATCGAAGCGCGAGCCGAAACCGGCGGCGAGCAACACACCAGTGGCGAGCGAGGCGTAGGCCATCGGCGAATACCGGTAGACAGGAATGCACCCGATTGTGCGATGCAACGGGGCGCGAAGCAAGCGGCAAGCAAGCAATATGCAAGCCGCCCGCTGCTTTCGCTTTCACTCCAATTCCGGCACTGCCGCCGGTTCAGGTCCGCACCACCTTGTCCAGCGTGATCGGCAGATCGCGCACCCGCACGCCGGTCGCGTTGTACACCGCGTTCGCGATCGCGGCTACCACAGCCGTGATGCCGATCTCGCCGATACCGCGCACGCCGAGCGAGTTGATATAAGGATCGGGCCGGTCGATGAAAGTGATGTCGAGCGTGCCGATATCGGCATTCACCGGCACGTGATACTCGGCGAGGTTCGCGTTGGTGAAGCGTCCAAAGCGTGCATCGAGCGTGCTTTCCTCCTGCAGCGCCGCGCCGATGCCCCATACGATGCCGCCCATCATCTGGCTGCGCGCGGTCTTCTGGTTCAGCACGCGGCCGACGTCGTACACCGCGACCACGCGCGGCACGCGGATTGTGCCGAGCTCGGCATCGACGTGGACCTCGACGAACACCGCGCCGAACGAGTGGAACGAGTACTTCTGCTTCTCGTCGCCGGGCTTCACGGTCGCGGTCGCCTCGATCGGCTTGCCGCCCGCGCGCGCGCGATGATCGCCGCGGCCGGATCGCGCTTGCCCGGTTGCGAGCGGCTCACGACCCAGCCGCTTGCGACCGTGACGTCATCGAGCGGCAGGCCATGCACGGGCGACGCCGCATCGGCAAGCGCCAGCGCGATCAACTGGCTGCGCGCCTGGCTCGCCGCGTCGCGCACCGCGGGCGACACGCTGGCCGCCGACTGCGAGCCGCCCGAGACCGGCGCGCGCGGCAGCGACGAATCGCCGAGCGCGAAGTGGATCTGCTCGGGCGTGAAGCCGAGCGCATCGGCGGCGACCTGGGTCATCACCGTGTAGGTGCCGGTGCCGATGTCCTGCGTGCCCGATGCGACCACCGCGGTGCCGTCCGGCAGAATCTGCGCAAGCGCCGACGCCTCGCTGCGGTTGGCCGGATAGGTTGCGGTCGCCATGCCCATGCCGATCAGCGTGTTGCCGTCGCGTCTCGAACGTGGCGCGTGCGGGCGGCGCGACCAGCCGAACTTCTCGGCGCCGATCTGATAGCACTCGCGCAGCGACTTGCCCGACCACGGCTTGTGCTCCTGCGGATCGCTGTCCGCATAGTTCTTCAGGCGCAGCGCGAGCGGGTCCATCTTCAGCGCGACGGCGAGTTCGTCCATCGCCGATTCGAGCGCGAACGAGCCGGTGGTTTCTCCGGGTGCGCGCATGAAGGTCGGCGTGCCGACATTGAGTTGCACGAGCCGGTGCGTCGTTATCTGGTTGGGCACCGCGTACAGCATGCGCGTGACCATGCAGCAGGTCTCGGTCCAGTCTTCGATCATCGACGTGTTCGAGATGCTGTCGTGACGCATCGCGGTCAGGGTGCCGTCGTGCCGCGCGGCGATCACGAAGTGCTGCTCGGTGCGCGGACGTGCGCCGACCGGGCCGAACATCTGCGGGCGTTCGAGCGCGAGGCGGACGGGCCGCCCGGTTTGCCGCGCGGCCATCGCGCACAGCGACACGTGCGACCACGACGAGCCCTTGCAACCGAAGCCGCCGCCGATCAGCGGCGAGATCACTCGCACGTCGGACACAGGGATCGCGAACGTCTTCGCGAGCACCTGCGCGGCGCCGCTCACGCCCTGCGTCGAGTCGTAGACCGTCAACTGCGGGCCGTCCCATTGCGCCATCGTCGCGTGGGGCTCCATCGGGTTGTGGTGCTCGATCGGCGTCGTATAGGTCGCTTCGATATGCACGTCGCCGCTTTGCATGCCGTCCTCGAAGCTGCCGCGCTGCGTGTCGGTCTGGCGGCCCTGCGGCTTGTCCGGCGCATGCGCGTGCGCCTTCGCCTGCTCGAAGTCGAGCGCCGCGGCGCCCGGCTGATAGGCGATGCGCAGCTGGCGAGCGGCGTCGGTCGCATGTTCGAGCGTATCGGCGACGACCACCACGACCGGCTCGTTGCTGTAGTGCACTTCGTTATCCTGCAGAAGCGACAGATGCCGGCCGGCCGGCGGCGCGAGCGCGGGCCGGCCGCCATTCGGCAGGCGTGGCGCGTTCTGGTAGGTCATCACGAGCAGCACGCCGGGCACGGCCTCGGCGCGGCTCGCATCGATCGACGCGATCGTGCCGGCCGCGATCGTGCTCGTCACGAGCACCGCATGCGCGAGGCGCGCCCCGGGGAATTCGGCTGCATAGCGCGCGTCGCCGGTCACCTTGAGCAGACCGTCGACGCGATCGAGCGGTTGTCCGATCAGATTCATGCGACACCTCCCGCGTTACCGGCGGCCTGGTTGACCGCGCGCACGATCGCGCGTTGCGCGAGTTGCACCTTGAACGCGTTGTCGTGGCGCGGCTGCGCGCCACTCAACGCGGCCGCGGCGGCGTTCTTCAGCGTGGCCTGGCTGAGCGGCTGGCCGCTCAGCATCTGCTCGGCCACGTTCGCGCGCCATGGTTTGTGCGCGACACCGCCGAGCGCGATGCGCGCGCTCTGAACACGCTCGCCGTCCATCTGCAACGCGGCCGCGACCGAGACGAGCGCGAACGCGTAGCTCGCGCGGTCACGCACCTTCAGATAGTGCGAATGCGCGCTGAAGAGCGGCGGCGGCAGATCGACCGCGGTGATCAGCTCGCCGGGCTGCAAGGTGGTATCGACGTCGGGCCGGTCGCCCGGCAGCCGATGGAAATCGGCGAACGCGATCGTGCGCTCGCCCTTGGGACCGCTCACGCGCACCAGCGCATCGAGCGCGGCCAGCGCGACGCTCATATCCGAGGGGTTGACCGCAATGCATTGCGGGCTCGCGCCGAGGATCGCATGCGCGCGGTTATGGCCGTCGAGCGCCGCGCAGCCGCTGCCGGGCAGGCGCTTGTTGCACTGTGTGAACGCGGTGTCGTAGAAGTAGCCGCAGCGGGTGCGTTGCAGCAGGTTGCCGCCGACCGTCGCCATGTTGCGCAACTGCGCCGACGCGCCCGCGAGCAGCGCTTGCGACAGCAGCGGGTACTGCTCGCGCACTAGCGCGTGATTGGCCGCGTCGCTGTTGCGCACCAGCGCGCCGATGCGGATGCCGCCGTCGGGCAGCGTCGTCACCGAGTCGAGGCCGCCGATGTGCGTGATATCGATGAGCCGCACCGGCCGCGCGACGCCGCCCTTCATCAGATCGAGCAGATTCGTGCCGCCGCCGATGAATACCGCGCCCGGCTGTTGCGCGGCGCGCACCGCGCTGGCGACGTCGCCGGCGCGTTCGTAGGAGATCGCATCCATGTCGGTCTCCGTCAGGCGATGTCGTGCGCGGCGCGGACCGCGGCGACGATGTTCACGTACGCACCGCAGCGGCAGATGTTGCCGCTCATGCGTTCGCGGATTTCGTCGTCGGTGAGCGCGGCGGGACGCGCGCGCACGTCGGCGGTCACGGTGCTCGCCGTGCCGTTGCGGAATTCGCTGAGCAGGGCGGTCGCCGAGTACAACTGCCCGGGCGTACAGTAGCCGCACTGGAACGCATCGTGTTCGATGAACGCGGTCTGCACCGGACTCAACGCGCCGTTGCTCGCGAGTCCTTCGACGGTCGTGATGTTCTCGCCTTCATGCATGACCGCGAGCGTCAGACACGAGTTGATGCGGCGGCCGTCGACGAGCACCGTGCAGGCGCCGCATTGACCGCGGTCGCAGCCTTTCTTCGTGCCCATCAGTCCCGCGTATTCGCGCAACGCGTCGAGCAGCGTTACGCGCGGTTCGAGCTGCAGCGTGTACCCGCGGCCGTTGACGGTCAACGTGACGGGGCGCGGCGGCACCACGGGGTTGCTTTGCGGCGCGGGTGAGGCGGGCGCCGGCGCTTGCGTTTGCGCGCGCAGATGCGGCGCCGCGCCGATCGTCGCGGCGGCCGCCGCGGATTGCAGGAAGCGGCGTCGTGACGGTTGGGAAGGCGTGGTGGTGGGCTCGGCGGTGGACTCTGACGCGGAGGTGTCCCCGCAATGCTGACATTCTGTAGGCGTCATGACGATCTGTTGACTCCACTGAAAGGTCAATGCAGGCTGACGACGCGTCGATGTCCAACGCATCGCGCTGAAGCAAAACTATTGCGCAGCAATTTGAATGCCATTGCAGCTACCAGGGTATTAAAAACTCGCTGCAAGCGCAAAGCCGATCTGCGCAATAAACGCAGGCCAATATGCGCAATGACCGGATGGAGCCCGGCTGGAGCCGCGCAAACACGGGCAAAAGTTGCACATTGCAACGGGGAAATGCGAGATCGACCTCCGGGCTCAACGCGCCCGGCAGGCGGCCAGGATGCCTCGCAGCAAATCGATCGGCGGCGGCGGACATCCGGGGATCGTCAGGCTTACGGGTAGCTTCGCTGCGGATGTCGACAGGTTTGAACTGGATGGATAATGTCCGCTTTGCGGGCGATAAATTTTGAACGGGCCAACCGGGTCAAAATGGAGTCGGTGCTATGAGCAAAACCGATCGGGGATAACACCCTGATTGCCGCGCGCGTTCGCGGGCGACCGAGTATTGCGACGTCGCGGAGCAATAGGCGAGGGAGGGTGATCATGGCATGCGAAGCTGCGCATTGCGACGTTCAACATCAACGGTATCCGCTCGCGGCAGGCGGCGCTATTGCAATGGCTCGAGCGCGAGGCGCCGGACGTCGTCTGCCTGCAGGAACTGAAGGCGGTGGATAACGCATTTCCAGTCGACGCATTGCGCGACGCCGGTTATGGCGCCGTGTGGCAAGGCCAGAGCGCATGGAACGGTGTGGCGATTCTGGCCAAAGGCGACGCACCGCTCGAACGTCGGCGCGGTCTGCCCGGTTTCGAAGACGACACGCATAGCCGTTACATCGAGGCCGCGGTCGGCGGCGTGCTGATCGTGTGTCTGTACCTGCCGAACGGCAATCCGCAGCCCGGCCCCAAGTTCGACTACAAGCTCGCGTGGTTCGATCATCTGATCGCGCATGCGGCGCAGCTCTACCAGAGCGGCCACCCGGTCGTGATCGCTGGGGACTTCAACGTCGTGCCGACCGACGAAGACATCTACAACCCGCGCTCGTGGCTAAAGGACGCGCTGCTGCAGCCGGAGAGCCGCGAGCGTTATCGCAGGCTGCTCGCGCAAGGCTGGACCGATGCGCTGCGCACGCATTTCGGCGACGAACGCGTGTACACGTTCTGGGACTATTTCCGCCGTCATTGGGATACGAATTCGGGGCTGCGCATCGATCATCTGCTGCTGAGCGCCGACCTCGCGCCGCGCCTGCGCGATGCGGGCGTCGACCGTTGGGTGCGTGGCGAACCGCATGCCAGCGACCACGCACCGACGTGGATCGAACTGGAAATGGGCGCCGGCCGCAAGAAGAAGAGCGGCTAGTGAAGCGGCGGGCGATCCGCTTGCGGCGGATCGCCCGCTTTGGCGCGACTGCTTCGCGCTGTTGATCGGCGCCTATGATCCGGCGCCGTGCCTGCTTCAGTCGTAGTCGCGACCGCCGCGCGACCACAGCGCGCCCATCACGAACCCGGCGAGAGCAACCACGGCCAGCGTCGTGAACGGGTTTTCGGCCGTCGCATCGCGCACGAGGCTCGTGGTATTCGCGCATAACTGCTGCGCCTTGCCGCTCAATTCGCGCGCCTTGCCCGCCACCTGCGCGCTGGTGTCGCCGACTGCATCGCCGACCGCGCTTTGCACCTTGCCCGCGACTTCCTTTACCGCGCCTGCCGCTGAATTCGTATCCATATGCATCGCTCCTGTTGTCATATTTACGTGCGGGTCCGCTGCAATTGCAACGCGCTCGCACAAGGGCGCCGCGCAAGCCGTGCCAGTGCGGCGTGGGCCTGCGTCAGTGACGAAAGGGGCGCAAGAAGTGCGCCCGGCGACGGGACGCCATGCATCCGGCCAAACGGGACGTGCTGGAACATCATCGTCGGCGCCCGAAATTGATGCCGACGAACACGGCCAGCAGCATCAGAAAACCGCCGAATAGCAGCGCGGCATTGACGAGCACCTGGTGCAGCCCGAGCGTTTCGACGTCGATGAACGGATACGGATAAAAATCCGACAGGCTGCCGCGCCAGAACGTGATGCCGAGATAGGCGAGCGGATAGACGAGCCACAGCGGAGCGTGGCGCAACCGCAGATGAAAACGCGGCACGAACAGCACCCAGTAGAGCGCGGCGAGCATCGGCAGCACGCTGTGCAGCGACTCGTTGAGCAGGCGCCGGTAGGGCGACAGCGGCCACAGTCCGCGCAACAGCAGGTTGTACGCGAGGCCGACGAACACGATGTACGCGACCACCGCGGTCACGACCGTCGGCTGCCGGAAAAAGCGCACGAGCGGCGAGCGGTGCTTCCACAGCACGATGCAGGTGAAGCAGAGCGCACTGGCGAGCACCGTCAGATTGGTCAGGTAGCTGCTCATGCGCGCGAGCGCGTCTAACACGGTGAGCCCGCGCGCGAGCGATCGATCGATCGTCAGGTCGGCTTGCGCGAGGATCGCCATCCACGCGATCAGCGCAATGACCGCCGCCAACGTCAGCGACGACACACTGGGCGTATGCAGCGGCAGCTCGGGTTCGCGCTGCGGAACGAAGGTAGGGCGCATGCGCTCGATTCTACGCGCGGTGCGCGCGCGGCTGCATGGGCTTTCGCGCCCATGCGAGCCGGCGTTGGAAAAATACTACGGCGTACTACGCGAGCTAGTGGCTGGCTGTAAAGCGGGTTGCAAAGCGGATTGCGAGCTCGCCGCCACGGCTGCAAGCGCCGCACTCACTGGCGGCGATTCATCGTGTGTTTCGACCCGTTATGATCGCGACTGCAGCCCTCGATGTTAACGACGCCGTGCGCGGCAAGCAGTCTCTGTCAGCGCCGTTTCCAGACTCGCAAAACGGAGAGAAAGCATGAAAGCCAGCACCGTTGCCGAACGGGAAGCGCGCGGCCGCGCCGCGCGCGAGCATTCGAAACGCTCGAGTCACCGGGCGGTCGGCGAGTTGTACCGCGATCCGATCGAGCTGCTGAAACAGAGCAGCGCGGAGCGCGTCGAGAGTCTGGTGCCGCTGCGCTATGGGCGCATGGCTGCCTCGCCGTTCTCGTTCTTTCGAGGCAGCGCGATTCTGCAGGCGCACGATCTGAGCAAGGTGCACGACACCGGCCTCACCATGCCGATCTGCGGCGACGGCCATCTGATGAATTTCGGCGGCTTCGCGACGCCCGAGCGGCAACTGGTCTTCGACCTGAGCGACTTCGACGAAGTCTCGATCGGCCCGTTCGAATGGGACCTGAAACGCTTGTGCGCGAGCCTCGTCGTGGCCGCGCGCCAGATGCGCCTGAGCCGCGGCACCGCCGAGAGTCTCGTGATGACCGCGGTCGGCTCGTATCGCGATCGCGTCGCGCAATACGCGCAGTTCGGCGCGCTCGACCTGTGGTACGACCGCATCACATTCGACCGCATGGCCGAGATCGCACTGACGCCCGAGCGCCGGCGCGCGGTGCGGCGCGGCATGGAGAAGGCCGCGAGCCGCACGCATGAAAGCCTGCTCGAAAAAATGACCTCGTTCGACGGCAATCGCTGGACCATCCACGATGCGCCGCCCGCGCTGTTTCACGTGCATGGTGCGAACACGTTGTTGACGGCCGAGGAAACCGAAGCCTACGGGACCGGCAACGTCGACAAGATGGTCGAGCAGGTGTGGGACGAGTACCGCAAGACGATGTCGCACGATCGGCGCGAACTGCTGGATCACTTCACGAGGCACGACGTCGTGTTCAAGGCGGTCGGCGTCGGCAGCGTCGGCACGCGTTGTCTGGTCGTGCTGCTCGTCGATCACATGGGCAAGCCGTTGTTCCTGCAATTGAAGGAGGCGCGGCCGTCGGTCATTGCGCAGTTCTACAAGTCGCCGGCCGTCAAGCATCAGGGCGAGCGCGTCGTGCAAGGACAGCGGCTGCTGCAGGCCGCGAGCGACGTCTTCCTCGGCTGGGGGACCGGGCCGCTCGGGCGGCATTTCTATTTCCGCCAGCTGCGCGATATGAAGCTGTCCGCGAATATCGAGCTGTTCGACAGCGATCTGCTCGACGGCTATGCGCGGCTATGCGGCTGGATCATGGCGCGCGCGCATGCGAAGGCGAGCGGCCAGGCGATCGAGATCAGCGCGTACATCGGCCGCGGCGATCAGTTCGGCGAAGCGCTGAGCGGGTATGCGAGCGCCTACGCGGATCAGGTCGAACGCGACTACGACGTGTTCATCAAAGCGTGCCGCGACGGCAAGCTCGAAGCGCGCACCGAAGAGGATATGGCGGCGGATTTCCGTGTGTAGCGCTGCGTGCGCGTGGTCCTGCGCGTGGTGTCACTTCACGCGGACCGTCACGCATCGGCGCGCGCTTCGCGCAGCGTGACGAAACGCAGATGGCGCTCTCGCGCCGCTTCGATCACGCTCGGCAGCACCGCGAGAATCAGCGGCTGGCCTTCGATCGTCAGCGCGGCGTTGCCATCGTGCAGCAACAGGATGTCGCGCGCGGCGAGACCATCGAGCAGCCGCCGCGCAACCATGTGAGGGTCACGCTCGCGCGTATCGTAGCCACGCCGCGTCCAGGCCGCGAGACGCAGGTCGAGCTTGCGCAGCACCGGCTCCAGGAAGAGGTTGCGCAGGCCGGCGGGCGCGCGGAAAAACATCGGCCGCGCGCCGCTGACGGTTTCGAGCGTGCGTTGCGCGGCGGCGATCTCGCGCGTCAACGCGCGCGGAAACGCGACCGAAAACGTATGCACGTGCATCTGCGAGTGATTTTCGAGCCCATGCCCACGCGCGACGATCTCGCGCGCGAGTTGCGGATAACGCTCGACCTTCGCGCCGATGCAGAAGAACGTCGCGCGCACGTCGAACGCGTCGAGCAGATCGAGCACTTGCGGCGTGACGACGGGATCGGGACCGTCGTCGATGGTCAGCGCGATTGCATCCGCGTTGCGCGGGTTCGCGGGCAGGCGGGTCCAGTTGGGCCCGAGCAGGGTGGTGCGCGGCAATAGTCCGGCGATCGTGAACAGCGCGTGGTTCGCGACGATCGCGGCGAGCCACCATGGCCACGCGGCCGGTGCGACAGCCACGCCGATCAGCACGATCACGTGCCAGCCGATCGTGCCGCTCAGCAGTGCGGAGTTGCGGCTACGCGGCCAGCGGCGCGGCGGGTTCGGGCATTCATTCATCGAACGTGTTTGCAGTACGCCTTCCTCCGTCCCGGGAAGGCCGTGAATCTTGCGCGATGCGCAACCGCGAACGATACCACTGTTGCGCTCGTCGACGTGCCGTTCGGCGGCCACGTATGCGGTGAAAGCGCGCTGAAAGACGTCGCGCGGTTTGCGATCGCCGATTCGCTGTTGTATGGTGCGGGGCGAAAAGCGCCGCGCGTGTCGATGGCGATCGGACCGATCGCCGCAACAAGCTCGCGTCGCTACCCAACACAACAGGAGATGCGTGATGTCGGAAACAGGAAACGGAAAAGTGGCGCTGGTGACGGGCGCGGGCAGCGGCATCGGTCGCGCGTGCGCACTGACGCTCGCGCAGCACGGCTATAGCGTGGTGCTCGCGGGACGCCGCCAGGCCGCGCTCGATGCGGTCGCGCAGGAAGCGCGGGCGCTGCCCGGCGACGCGCTCGCGGTATCGTGCGACGTGACCGACGCCGATAGCGTCGCCGCGCTTTTCGACACGATCCGCGCGCGCTTCGGCCGGCTCGACGTGCTGTTCAACAACGCGGGACGCAACGGCTCGCCCGTCGATCTCGACGAAGTCAGCATCGACGAATGGCGTTCCATCGTCGATACCAATCTGAACGGCGTGTTCCTGTGCACGCGCGCGGCGTTCGGCCTGATGAAGACGCAGAACCCGCGCGGTGGCCGCATCATCAACAACGGCTCGATCTCCGCGCATGCGCCGCGTCCGAACAGCGCCGCGTACACGGCGACCAAACACGCGATTACCGGACTCACGAAGGCGGTGTCGCTCGACGGCCGCAAATACGACATCGTGTGCGGTCAGATCGACATCGGCAACGCAGGGACCGAGATGGCCGCGCGAATGGCGCGCGGCGTGCCGCAAGCGAACGGCGAGATCGCGATCGAGCCGCTGATGGACGTGCAGCACGTCGCCGACGCGGTGTTGCACATGGCGAGCCTGCCGCTCTCGGCGAACGTGCAGTTCATGACGATCATGGCGAGCAAGATGCCGTTCGTCGGGCGCGGCTGAGCGGCGGCACCGGCTCACAACGCCGGGGCGGGGAGCGGGGCGCGCGCGTTCAACTTATACTGGGCGCTCCGCCGTCTTTCCACGCAAAGCAAGCCGCCGTGCCCCGCGCCACATCCAGCGACGATCCGCCGCCGCAGCCGCCCGTGCGGCCCGATCTCGACGACTGCTGTCATAGCGGCTGCACGCAGTGTGTGTTCGATCTCTACGACGAAGCGCTAGAGCGCTACGAGCTCGCGCTGGCTGCGTGGCACAAGCGGCAGGCGCAGAAAGCGCGGCCAGCGCGGCGACCGGACACGCAGGGCGCGAAGCCGAAACCGCAAGCCGACGCGCGTCGCTCGACAACCACGCGCGGCAAACCGAGCCCTCGCCGCTGATCCGCGCACGAATTCGCGCGCGATCGTCCACCGTCCCCGTTATGACCGACCTTCAGCTCACGCCGACCGAATCTCTCACCGATCCGCACACGCTCGACGATCTGCATCGTTTCGTGCAGCGTCATCCGCGCCTGTTCGTGCTGACCGGCGCGGGCATCAGCACTGACTCCGGCATCCCCGGCTACCGCGACGACAACGGCGCATGGAAGCGCTCGCCGCCGATCACGCTGCAGGAATTCCTTGGCACGCTGGCGATGCGTCAGCGCTACTGGGCGCGCAGCATGGTCGGCTGGCCGCTCGTCGCGCGCGCGCAGCCGAATGCCGCGCATGTCGCGCTCGCGCGGCTCGAAGCGGCCGGTCACGTGCCGACGCTGGTCACGCAGAACGTCGACGGCTTGCATCAGCGCGCGGGCAGCCGCGACGTGATCGAGCTGCATGGCGGCATCGACGGCGTCAGTTGTCTCGACTGCGGCATGGAGCACTCGCGCGCGGCGATCCAGCAGACGCTCGAAGCCGACAACCCCGCTCTGCTCGACGTCACGGCCGAAGCCGCCGCCGATGGCGACGCGCATCTCGAGTGGCACGATCTCGGCGGTTTTCGCGTACCGGCATGCGCGAACTGCGGCGGGTTGCTGAAGCCGTCGGTGGTGTTCTTCGGCGAGAATGTGCCGAAGGCGCGCGTCGAAGCGGCGTCGCATGCGCTCGATGCGGCCGACGCGGTGCTCGTGGCCGGCTCGTCGCTGATGGTGTATTCCGGCTACCGCTTCTGCGTGTGGGCGCAGCGCCAGGGTAAGCCGATCGCGGCGATCAACCTCGGCCGCACGCGCGCCGATCCGCTGCTGTCGCTGAAGGTGGCCGCGCCGTGCGGCGATACCTTGAGCGCGCTCGCCGGTCTGCTGGCTGGCGATTGAGAATGAGTAGATCCCGTGGATCACCGTCAAAACCTGAGGAACACCCAGAGCCAATCATGACCGACTCCCGGCAACATTCGCCATCCGTCGAACGCAATCGCGAACCGATCCTCGCCGTGCTGCGCGAGGCGCTGCCGGCGAGCGGCCGCGTGCTCGAAATCGCGAGCGGCACCGGCGAGCACGCGATCTGCTTCGCCGCCGCGCTGCCCGGTCTCGACTGGCAGCCGAGCGATGCCGACGAAGAAGCACGCGAGTCGATTGCTGCGTGGACCGCGCACGCGGGGCTCGCGAACGTGCGCGCGCCGCTCGCGCTCGACGTGCATCAGTCGGACTGGGGCGTCGATGCGCTCGACGCCGTCGTCTGCATCAACATGATCCACATCTCGCCGTGGAGCGCGGCGCAGGCACTTTTCGACGGCGCGGGGCGGCGCCTCGTCGACGGCGGCGTGCTCTATCTATACGGTCCTTACCGGCGCGGCGGAGCGCACACGGCACCGAGCAACGAAGCGTTCGATCAATGGTTGAAGAGTCGCGATCCCGAATGGGGCGTGCGCGATATGGAAGCGGTCGTCGCACTCGGCGACACGGCGGGGCTCACCTGCGAGCGGGTGGTCGCGATGCCCGCGAACAACTTCAGCCTGGTGTTCACGAAGCGGGCAGGGTAGCGGGTGCACCGACAGGCCGCGCATTCGTCCACGCCTTCCGCCAAACCTCAGTGCGATCCCAAAGCGAACCCGCCGCGCAAACGCCGACGCGCGCACAATACCTTTCGTCACGCGCAAGCAGGAGCACGGCAGGAGCACGGGCAACTGGCGTGCTTGCCCCCTCCCAAGCGGCAAGCGCGCATTTCTTTTATCCTTTCACCCTCGACGCTGCGCCGCCGTTTTCATGGCGCGGCGCCACGACATTTTTTGGACTCTGGAGAATTCAAATGGGCAAACAGGCAATCGGCGTGGTGGGGCTGGCGGTCATGGGCCGCAATCTGGCGCTCAACATCGAGAGCCGCGGCCACGCGGTGTCGGTCTACAACCGTAGCCGCGCGAAAACCGACGAACTCATCGCCGAATTTCCGGACCGCAAACTGGTGCCGGCTTTCACGCTGGAAGAGTTCGTCGACTCGCTCGAAAAGCCGCGCCGCATTCTGATGATGGTCAAGGCCGGCGAGCCGACCGACGCGACCATTGCCTCGCTCAAGCCGCTGCTCGAAAAAGGCGACATCCTGATCGACGGCGGCAACACGCCTTTCACCGACACGATCCGCCGCAATCAGGAACTCGCAAAGGCCGGTCTGCATTTCATCGGCACCGGCGTCTCGGGCGGCGAGGAAGGCGCGCTGAAAGGCCCGTCGATCATGCCGGGCGGCCCGCGCGACGCGTACGACCTCGTCGCGCCGATCCTCACCGAGATCGCCGCGAAGGCGCCGGACGGCGAGCCCTGCGTCGCGTACATGGGACCGGACGGCGCGGGCCACTTCGTGAAGATGGTGCACAACGGCATCGAGTACGGCGACATGCAGCTGATCGCCGAAAGCTACGCGGTGCTCAAGCAGGTGGTCGGTTTGTCGAACGAGGAACTCGGCAAGGTCTATACCGAGTGGAACCAGGGCGAGCTCGACAGCTACCTGATCGAAATCACGTCGAAGATCTTCGGCAAGAAGGACGACGAAACCGGCAAGGACCTCGTCGACGTGATTCTCGACCGTGCCGCGCAGAAGGGCACCGGCAAGTGGACCAGCCAGAACGCGCTCGACCTCGGCGCGCCGCTGCCGCTGATCACCGAGGCGGTGTTCGCGCGCGTGCTGTCGTCGCTGAAGACGCAGCGCGTGGCCGCGAGCAAGGTGCTGGAAGGTCCGCAGGCCAGGCCGCCCGAAGGCGCGAAGGACGCGTTCATCGAATCGGTACGCCGCGCGTTGTATTTCAGCAAGGTGATCTCGTACGCGCAAGGCTTCGCGCAGTTGCGCGCCGCGTCGGAAGAGTACAAGTGGGATCTCGATTACGGAACGATCGCGAAGATTTTCCGCGCGGGCTGCATCATCCGCGCACGCTTCCTGCAGAAGATCACCGACGCCTATTCGCAGGACAAGGCGCTCGCGAACCTGCTGCTCGACCCGTACTTCCGCGACATCGCGAAGAACTACCAGGCGGCGCTGCGCGAAGTCGTGGTGGCCGCGGTCAAGGCGGGTGTGCCGGTGCCGGCATTCGCGTCGGCGATCGCGTATTTCGACGCCTACCGCTCGGAGCGTCTGCCCGCGAACCTCGTGCAAGCGCAGCGCGACTTCTTCGGCGCGCATACGTTCGAACGCATCGACAAGCCGGGCAGCTTCCACGCGCAGTGGAGCTGAGCGGTTGAAAAAATGGCCCGGCGGGCCATGGTGATAGGGCGCGCCGGGCCGTTGCTCCGTTTGGATCGGCAAGGAAACACCGCATTATTACCAAATATCTCGCGGGTTAAACGCTGACTCAAATGATTATTGCGGCGGCAGCAATATAGTTTCACTGGTTTAAGGGTTTACCCTAGATCGAGACACCTCTAAACTTGTTTTCAATCGCTGAGGGATAAGCAGAAACCCCGAAGCGCACCACAACAAGTCCTTTGGAGGTTAATCATGAAGACCCTGATTTCCGCAGTTGCTATCGCCGCCGCCCTCTTTGTTCCGGTCGCGTCGTTTGCTCAAGCGAATCAGCCGGTGACCCGTGCTCAGGTTCGCGCTGAACTGATTCAACTCGAAAAGGCCGGCTACAACCCGAGCGCCAACGACGTGAACTACCCGTCCGACATCCAGGCAGCGCAAGCACGCGTCGATGCGCAACGCGGCACGGCCATCGCGGCCAACCCCGCAGACACCAGCGGCTACGGCGCTCCGGCTGCCGGCACGTCGCAAGCTGGCCACGCTGCCATCCCGGCGAAGGCCAACCGTGACTCGGTGTACTTCGGCAACTGATCGCAGTAGAAGTCCGCAGGTGTAGTAGGTAGTTGTAGTGCGCTGTAGACGCCGCTTCGTGGAATAGCGCGAACGCGGCGGGCAAGAAAAAACGCCATCCAGTTCGATCGGATGGCGTTTTGTCGTTTACGGCGCCGTGCTGCGACGGTTCCCGTCAATGCAGCGTTCGCTGTCGCCGGCCGATGTCATCGAACAGCGCGCGGCTCGGCTCCAGCGCTAGGAGCCACGATTCGTCGTAGTCGCTGAGGTTGTCGAGCGCCTCGCGCAGCCGTTCGAGCGCCACCGCCGGCAGCTCGACGCTCGCCTCGACCCCGCTCGATAGCCTCGCGATGCTCGCCAGTTGCACGAGCGCATCGGCGGCCTCGGCGACGTCGGCGGCGAAGATCAGATGCGTGTTCAGCAGTTCGACGAGGCCGGCAGACGCCCCCACATCGTCGACGTTGAGTTGCACGGCCAGAAAGGTGGCTTTGTTCATCCTCGATTCCTCCCAGAATCCCAACGTTGTCGTGAGCTGCTCCGCGCGGCTTGACTGAGTATAGGCGATGGTCGATCGCCTGCAATTGTCGGAAGGAACGGCCGTGGCGGCTTGCTCGCCCAGACGCGCGGGCCACGCGACCTATAATAGGGCCAGCCGCGCGAGCGCCGTCGCCGTGGGCGGACGGCGCCGCCCGCGGGGTTTGCACGCTTGTCAATTGCTCATCGACCATGAAGATCATCCGCAGCAGAAGCTTCACCGCGTCGCGTGCCTGGGGCGCGCTCGACATCGCGAACATGAACGGCATCACCACGCGTTTGCATTGGACCGACCAGCCGTACAAGTGGCACGTGAACGACGGCGAGGAGGTATTCGCCGTGCTCGACGGCCGCGTCGAAATGCGCTATCGCGAAGACGGCGTCGAACGCACGACGGTTCTCGAAACCGGCGACGTGTTCCATGCGTCGGTCGGCACCGAGCACGTCGCGCATCCGCTCGGCGCGGCACGCGTGCTCGTCGTCGAAGCGCAGGGCAGCGTCTGAAGAACACGGCAGTTGGACGGCGCACGCTAGCGCGGCGCGCGTGTGGCGGTCGCGCATAATATCCAGGTGGCTGCGGACAGCCGCGACCTTCTGCAAGCGTGACGGCACGGCAATTGCTACGGCGTCGATTGAACCGGATTGAGACACACGTCGAGGAAAATCAGATGACACAAGAATGGCAACCGACGGCGATCCGCCTGCTGATGGCGGCAGCGCTCGGCGTGGCGATCGCCGGCTGCACGACGATGCCGTGGGAAAGCACGCCGTTCTACAGCAACGCGCCGTCGAGCACGACCAGCCTCGCGACCGTCCAGGTGCCCGCCGGCTACTATCGCGTCAATCCGGGCGATACGCTGTCCGGCATCGCTTCGGCCTATGGACGAAGACCGCAGGAAATCGCGGCCTGGAACGGCTTGCCGGTCAACGCGGCGGTCGCGCCCGGCCAGGTGCTGCGCGTTTCGCCGCCGCTGGCCTCGGGCAGCGTGGTCACGCCGCCGGTCGCGGTGGCGCCGGGTGCGCCGGGCGCGACGGCGAATCTGCCGCCGGGCGCCGTACCCGGTGCGCCGGCGCTTGCCGCCGTGCCGCAGCAAGGCGTGCTGCAATGGCCGTTGCGCGGACCGATCCTGCGCGCGTTCGCACCGGGCAAATCCAACGGCATCGTGATCGGCGGCCAAGCCGGTGATCCGGTCAAGGCCGCGGCGACCGGCCGCGTGGTGTACGCGGGCACCGGCATCGAAGCCTACGGCCCGCTCATCATCATCAAGCACAACGATTCGCTGATCACCGCATACGGCCAGAACAGCCAGCTACTCGTCAAGGAAGGCGACGCAGTGGCGCAAGGGCAGACGATCGGCGAGGTCGGTGTCGATAGCCGCGGCGTCGCGTCGATCCAGTTCGAAGTGCGCGAGAACGGCCAGCCGGTCGATCCGCTCCAGTGGTTGCCGAAGCCTGGCGGCTGAGTGTCCCCGTCGCGTCTGTTGGCTCATCGCAGCCGGTTCGGCGCGCTTCTCGGGGATGCGGCGATTTTCAGCGTCGTCTGAATTGAATACACTGTATGGCTCGTTTGCCGGCGCGCGCGTTCCTCCCGGAATGCACGGGCGGCCGGTTGCCGTAGCCTGTCATTCATGGACACACAGGAACACACAATGATCGATTTGCGCAGCGATACCGTTACCCGTCCGACTCCGCCGATGCTCGCGGCGATGTCGGCGGCTGAAGTCGGCGACGACGTCTGGGGCGACGACCCCACCGTGCTGCGTCTGCAGGCCACGCTGGCCGAGCGCACCGGCAAGGAAGCGGGGCTGTTCTTCCCGAGCGGCACGCAAAGCAACCTCGCCGCGTTGATGGCGCACTGCGCGCGCGGCGACGAGTACATCGTCGGCCAGCTCGCGCACACCTACAAATACGAGGGCGGCGGCGCGGCCGTGCTCGGCAGCATCCAGCCCCAACCGCTCGAAAACGCCGCCGACGGTTCGATCCCGCTCGACAAGTTCGCCGCCGCGATCAAGCCGATCGACGATCACTTCGCGCGTACGCGGTTGCTCGCGTTGGAAAACACGATCGGCGGCAAGGTGCTGCCGGCGCAGTACGTCGCCGACGCGACGCAGCTCGCGCGCGAGCGCGGCCTCGCCACTCACCTCGACGGCGCGCGCGTGTTCAACGCGGCGGTCGCGTCGGGCAAGCCGGTCGCGGCGCTGGCCGAGCCGTTCGATTCGGTGTCGATCTGCTTTTCGAAGGGGCTGGGCGCGCCGGTCGGCTCGGTGCTGGTCGGCAGCCGCGCGCTGATCGACGTCGCGCATCGCTGGCGCAAGGTGCTCGGCGGCGGCATGCGCCAGGCGGGCGTGCTCGCGGCGGCGTGCCTGTACGCGCTCGATCACAACGTCGAGCGGCTCGCCGACGACCACGCGAACGCCGCGCATCTGGCGGCGGGGCTGGAGACGATCGAGCAGGTGAAGATGCAGTCGGTCGCGACGAACATGGTGTTCGCGCAGGTTCCGCAGCAGCATTGCGCGCCGCTCGAGGCGTGGCTCAAGGAGCGCGGCATCCTCACGCAGATGCTGTATGCGTCGCGCTTCGTCACGCACATGGATATGTCGCGCGACGATATCGACACGTTCATTGCCGCGGTGAAGGGGTATTTCGCGGCACGTTGATCGCGCCGCATGGGTCGTAAGCGAGGCGGCTCGCGTGGTTGCCGCCTCGTCTTCCCGCACAGGCTTCAACTCGTGCGCGCTCGTTCGAGGCGCGCTTCATTCAGGCTTCATCCCCGCCTCACGCGCCGTCCGGCGCATATCTCACTTGACCGCCGCCTTCGCCTGCACGCCCGCGCGATGCGACGGCGCGAGCAGCCGCAAGCCGCTCGCCAGGCTCGCCGCGCCGGCGAAGAACGCGCCGAGGCCGAGCGCGAGCGTCGGCCCATGCTGGCGGCCGGCAATGCCGAAGCACAGCGCAACCAGCGCCGCGCCGGTCGCCTGTCCGAGCAGCCGCGCGGTCGCCACGATGCCGCTCGCGCCGCCGCTGCGCTCCGGCGGCGCGCTCGCCATCAGCGCCTTCAGGTTCGGCGACTGGAAAAAGCCGAAACCCGCGCCGCAGATCGCCATACGGATGCCGATGTCGAGCACGTGCGGATGGGCGGGCAGCATCGCCAGCGAGGCCATTCCCGCCGACAGCACCGCGAGCCCGATCGCGCCGAGCAGCCCCGGCGGGTAGCGGTCCGACAGGCCGCCCGCGAGCGGCGCGGCGAGCGCGACCACGACGGGCCACGGCGTCATGAGGAAGCCGGTTTCGACCTGGCTGCGCAGCAGCACGTCCTCGAAATAGAACGGCAGCGACACGAACGCGAGGCCCTGCGCGGCGAACGAGCACACGGCCGTCACCGCCGACAGCGCGAACACCGGCCGCTTGAACAGATCGACAGGCAGCATCGGCGCGGGGTGGCCCGCCTCGCGGCGGATCAGCAGCAGCCCGAACACGCCGGCGATCGCCGCGGCGCTGAGCACGATCTGCAGCGACGCGCGTTGCGCCGCCTCGCCGAGCGCGAAGATCAGCGCGGCGAACGTGACCACGTTGAGCAGCGCCGCCACCGGATCGAGCGGGTGCCGGCTCTGCGCGGTATGCGGCAGCGCCGGCATCGCGAAGCTCAGCGCGAGCACACCGAGCGGCACGTTGACCGCGAACAGCCACGGCCACGTCGCGACCGACAGAATCAGCGACGCCACCGTCGGCCCGACCGCGAACGACACGCCGACGATCAGCGCATTGGTGCCAAGCCCGCGACCGAGCCGATGCGGCGGGTACAGATAGCGGATCAGCGCGGTGTTGACGCTCATGATCGCGCTGGCGCCCAAGCCCTGCACGATGCGCGCGGCGGCGAGCAGCGGCAGCGTCGGCGCCATCGCGCAGCCGAGCGAGCTCAGCGTGAACAGCGCGATGCCGCCGATATAGATGCGCCGATGTCCGACGATATCGCCGAGCGCGGCGAGCGGCAGCAGCGTCGCGACCATCGCGAGCTGATATGCGTTGATGATCCAGACCGAGGCGGCCGGCGCCGCGTGCAGGTCGCCGGCGATCGCGGGCAGCGCGGTGTTGGCGATCGCGGTATCCAGCGTGGCGAGCGCGACGGCGAGCATGATCGCGGCCATCGCGCGGCGGTTGGCGGCCGACATCGGGCCGTCGGCGGGGAGAGTCGGCGTGGGGACGCCGACGGCGGGGCTGAGCTTATCGGACAAGGCGTGGCTCGCGGGGTTGGGCATGCCGGTGTCGGTCGCTTCCGGGGAGGCGACGCGCTCGGGCGGCGGTTTCGTCGTGGGTGAGGCGCGCGCGGTCGGTCCACGGCGGATCAGTGTGGCGGCTTGTGCGGCGCAACGTCGCGATTGTTGCAGAGACGGCACGATCGTGCAGGGAGGCGGGCAGGAACCGGGAGGCGGCTTGAAGATGAGGCGCTTTGATCTCAACGAAACGCAACTAACCGCCAAACCCGGCGGCCATCTCCAAATCGGCGCGCGCGCCCCGCCTCAAATCCAACACGCATACGACAGAATCGCCCGGCAGAACGGGCCGCCCGATTCGATCACAAGATCAGGCTATTCGGGGCTTCATCCGCCCGTCACGCATCGGAAAAATAATCGATGTGCGGCTCGCAGATGCTTCGGGCGTACGCCTAACCTGCTTTCGTCACCCGACTCACGCGCGCCGATGCCCACCCAGAGTGCCGCTGCCATGCAGCTTTGCACCGCGTCCGGGCGCCCGCCGCGGCTCGGTCGCGCGGCAGCGGGCGCGCACGCCGGGCACGCCGTATGCGTCATCGTCCTCTCGCGCGCCAGTGTGCGCGATCCCCAAAATGTCCTACTCTGTTTTTTTAAACCGCTCCGACAGGCACGCGCCTCCCGTCCGTCTCCCGTGCGGTTCGCGTTTGCCATGTCGACCTTCCCGGAGGCTTCGATGACAGCCGTCGATCTGGAATTCGACCAGCTCAACAGTACCGTCGATGCGCTACGGCGCTCAATTTCGAATCGCATGATGTACGGCGTCGGCAAGGACGCTGTCACCGCTCACCCGCACGACTGGCTGCACGCGGCCGCGCTGGCCGTGCGCGACCGGCTCGTCGCACGCTGGATGAAGACCACGCGCCTGCAATACGAGCAGGACGTGAAGCGGGTCTACTACCTGTCGATGGAGTTTCTGATCGGCAGGACCTTTACCAACGCGCTACTCGCGCTCGGCATTCACGATCAGATGAAGGAGGCGCTCGCGAGCCTCGGCGTCGACATGGACGCACTGATCGATCTCGAACCCGACGCTGCGCTCGGCAACGGCGGCCTCGGTCGGCTCGCGGCCTGCTTTCTCGACTCGATGGCGACGCTCGGCATTCCGGGCTTCGGCTACGGCATCCGTTACCAGTACGGCATGTTCCGTCAGGAAATCGTCAACGGCGAGCAGGTCGAGGCGCCCGACTATTGGCTGCGCGCCGGCAATCCATGGGAATTTCCGCGACCCGAAATCAAGTACATGGTGCACTTCGGCGGCCGCACCGTGCAGCGCGGCGACAAGACCGAATGGATCGACACCGAGCATGTGAACGCGACCGCGTACGACACCGTGATCCCCGGCTACGCGACCGACGCGACCAATACGCTGCGCCTATGGTCCGCGCGCGCGACCGAGGAGCTCGACCTCGGCGCTTTCAACCGCGGCGACTACCGCAACGCGGTCGACACCAAGAACATGTCGGAGAACGTGTCGCGGCTGCTCTATCCGGACGACTCGACGCCGGCTGGCCGCGAGTTGCGGCTGCGCCAGGAGTACTTCTTCGTGTCGGCGACGATGCAGGATCTGATCCGCCGTTATCAGCGCACGCACAGCACGTTCGGGCGCTTCTCGGAGAAGGTCGCGGTGCATCTGAACGACACGCACCCGGTGCTCGCGATTCCAGAGCTGATGCGCCTGCTCGTCGACGAGCATCATGTGCCGTGGGACAAGGCGTGGAAACACGTGACGCAGATCTTCTCGTACACGAATCACACGCTGATGCCCGAGGCGCTCGAAACCTGGGATGTCGAAATGTTGTCACGCCTGCTGCCGCGGCATCTCGAGATCATCTTCGAAATCAATGCGCAGTTTCTGAAACACGTCAGCGAGCACTCGGGCCACGACGCCGAGATGATCCGCCGCATTTCGCTCGTCGATGAATATGGGCAGCGGCGCGTGCGCATGGCATATCTGGCGATCGTCGCGAGTCACAAGGTGAACGGCGTGTCGAAGCTGCATTCGCAGCTGATGACGCGCGACATCTTCGCCGACTTCGCGCGCATCTATCCGGACCGCTTCACCAACGTGACCAACGGCATCACGCCGCGCCGCTGGCTCGCGCAGGCAAGTCCGTCGCTGTCGTCGCTGATCGACGCGCGCATCGGCACACACTGGCGCAGCAATCTGTTCGAGCTCGAGCAGCTGCGTAATCTGCGCAAGGACGACGAGTTCGTCGAAGCGTTCCGCGAGGCCAAACGACAGAGCAAGCTGCGGCTCGTGCACCGGCTCGCGCATCACACGAAGCTGCACTTCGATCCGGACGCGCTGTTCGATCTGCAGGTCAAGCGCATTCACGAATATAAGCGCCAGTTGCTGAACTTGCTGCACGTGATCGTACGCTACAACGAGATTCGCGCGAATCCGGAGCGCGACTGGGTGCCGCGCGTGGTGCTATTCGCGGGCAAAGCCGCGTCCGCGTACCGGATGGCCAAGACGATCATCAAGCTGATCGGCGACGTCAGCGAGAAGGTCAATCTTGATCCGCTGATCGGCGACAGGCTGAAGGTCGTGTTCGTGCCGAACTACGGCGTCAGCGTGGCCGAGCTGATCATTCCGGCGGCCGATCTGTCGGAGCAGATCTCGATGGCCGGCACCGAGGCGTCGGGCACCGGCAACATGAAGCTCGCGCTCAATGGCGCATTGACGATCGGCACGATGGACGGCGCGAACATCGAGATCTGCGACGCGGTGGGGCGCGAGAACATCTTCATCTTCGGTCACTCCGCCGACGAGGTGGACGACCTGCGCGCAAGCGGCTATCGGCCGCGGCGGATTTACGAGGAAAACGAAGCACTGCGCACCGCGCTCGATCAGATTCGCACGGGCTTCTTTTCGCCGGACGATCCGCTGCGCTTCTCGGATATCTTTCACACGCTGGTCGACTGGGGCGATCACTATATGGTGCTCGCCGATTTCGACGCGTTCGCGAAGGCGCAAAACGAAGTGGATGCGCGTTTCGTCGACAAGCACGCGTGGGCCAAAAGCGCGATCGAGAACGTCGCGGGGATGGGGCAGTTCTCGTCGGATCGAACGATCGGCGAGTATGCGCGCAATATCTGGCGCGTGAGTCCGCTCAGTCTCGGCTGAGCGCGAGATGACGGCAACGTAGTCGTTGCTTGCGGGAAAGCGGATCGAAAGCCGTGCGAGGCTGGTGCTGATCAGTCGCGCACGGCTTCGTCATGTTCGATCGTCGCTCCGCGTCAAGCCTTCGGCGCGGCAGCCGCGGCCTTCGTCCGATGCACTGCCTCACCGACACGTTCGACGAACTCGCGATCCGTACTCATCAGCGCTTCGCGCTCGCCGTCGGCCGTCTTGACCATCAGCCGATGCGTGATGTCCTGGGTCACCCAGGTAAGCCAACCGACCACGATCAGCATCGCCCCGCATACGAGTCCCGGCGCCGAGTGCAGCACGCCCCCGACGATTGCGCCGATCAGCCCGGCCACCGAGATCACGAGCGGCACGACCTTGTTCTTCTGCACGGTCACGACCCGCACGTCGACGATATCGCGCAGCGGGAAGACCTGACCTGCGGATGAGAGGGCGTTGCGCGTGACTGACACGCCGCGATCGTTGAAAGGCGTTTCCATCGTTTCAATGCAAGGGTGGTGAAGCGCGCAGCGTAGCAGACTTCGTCGCCAGGCAGCGGCGCGACTTCACGCGCCGATTGCAGTGCGTCAAGGAAAATCATACTTTGCCTGGACGGATTGGCTAAGATGTCGCAGGGTCGCGCGCGCTCCGGATGATTACAAAGCCTTGCCGCATCCCGATGCGCCGCGGCGTCGCGCCGGGAAAACAGAAAACGTCGTCACGCTCCCGCTCGGAGGCCATTCATGACTATTGGCGTATATGCCACGCTGGTAGCGACGTCGCTCGTGCTGCTGCTCGGCGAAAAGCTCGTGCAGTGGATCGGCGTGCTAAGAGCCTATTCGATTCCGGCGCCGGTGGCAGGCGGGCTCATCGTCGCGATCTGCGTGCTGATCACGCGCATCACCACCCACGTGCAGGTCAGGTTCGATTCGACGATGCAGACGCCGCTGATGCTCGCGTTCTTCGCGACGATCGGTCTGAATGCGCATCTATCGAGTTTGAAGGCGGGCGGCCCGGTGTTGATCCGTTTTCTGGCGCTGGTCAGCGGGCTGCTGATCCTGCAGAACACGGTCGGCTTGCTGCTCGCGTTCGCCCTCGGCGTCGATCCGCTGCTTGGGATTCTCGGCGGCTCGGTCACGTTGTCGGGCGGCCACGGTACTGGCGCCGCGTGGAGCCAGGTCTTTACCGAGCGTCACGGACTGGAGTCGGCGACCGAGATCGCGATCGGCTGCGCGACGTTTGGACTCGTGATGGGCGGCGTGCTCGGCGGTCCGATCGCACGGCTGCTGATGCGGCGGATCAGCGCCGACGAGTTGCTGCGCGTCAAACAGCTAGAGGACAAAACGCTGGTCTTCGAAGAACCGAAGGCGCAGCAGGCCACCACACCCGCCGCGATCATCACGACGCTCGCGCTGATCTCGATCTGCCTCGCGGGCGGCGAAATGTTTGCCGACTGGATCGCGGACACCGCGTTCGAATTGCCGACGTTCGTCTGCACGCTGTTCATCGGCGTGATCCTCAACAACGTGCTCACGCTCGTGCGTGTGCGGATCGACCAGCACGCGGTCGCGCTTGTCGGCAACGTCGCGCTCGCGCTCTTTCTCGCGATGGCGCTGATGCGGCTCGACCTATGGGGGCTTGCCGCGCTCGCGGTGCCGATCATCTCGATCCTCGCGGCGCAGACGCTGCTGATGGCGCTCTACGCGGTATTCGTCACGTTCCCCGCGATGGGCCGTAACTACGACGCGGTCGTGTTGTGCGCGGCGCAATGCGGGCTCGGACTTGGCGCCACGCCGACCGCGATCGCGAACATGCAGGCGATCACGAACCGCTTCGGCCATTCCCATCTCGCGTTCCTGATCGTGCCCATGACGGGCGCGTTTTTCATGGACATCGTCAACGCGATCGTCATCAAACTGTTTCTCGCGCTGCCGTTTCTCCATTGAGCCGCGGCGGCATTGGCACATCAACCCAAGCGGGCAAATACCATGAGCGATCCACGACACATCGCACCCGACAGTACCGCCGCGCGCGTCGCGTTATGGCGTGCGCTGCACGTGCAGGCCGATGCGCCGCCGCACGTGCTCGAAGACGAAGTCGGCTTGCAGTTGCTGGCACCCGCCGAAGACTGGCGCAGCCGTGGCGACATGGACCCGCGGTTCACGCGGCCGTTTCGCGCGTCGATCGTCGCGCGCGCACGCTTTATCGAGGATCTGGTCGTCGAGCAGACCGGGCGCGGTGTGGATCAATACGTGATTTTGGGCGCCGGTCTCGACAGCTTCGCGCAACGCCGGCCCGACATTGCGTCGCGGCTCACCGTGTTCGAGGTCGACCCGCCGGGACCGCAAACGTGGAAGCGTCAGCGGCTCGGCGAGCTTGGTTTCGGCTTGCCGGACTGGCTGCGTTTCGTGCCGGTCGACTTCGAAGCGGGCGATAGCTGGCGGCAGCGTCTCGTCGCCGAAGGCTTCGACGAAAGCAGGCCGGCCGTCGTCGTGTCGACCGGCGTCAGCATGTATCTGACGAAAGAGGCGAATGCGGCGACGCTGCGCGAAGTGGCCGGGCTGGCGCGCGGCTCGACGTTCGCGATGACGTTCCTGTTGCCGCTGGAGATGGCGGACCCGGACGTGCGCCCCGGACTCGAAATGGCAGAGAAGGGCGCGCGTGCGAGCGGTACACCGTTCATCAGCTTCTTCATGCCGCAGCAGATGATCGCCATGGCGCGCGAAGCGGGATTTGACGAGGCGCGGCACGTGTCCGCGGCCGATCTGACGCAGCGCTACTTCGCGGACCGGACGGATGGGCTGCGACCGCCGGGCAATGCGGAGGAATTGCTGGTGGCGAATACCTAGGGGCCTCTGAACTGTGTTTTGCGGCGACGACGCCAATTGAAGTGACGAACCCAGCATGTGAGTGGTGAATACGCAATCGCTTTCCCCGCACCGCTATAATCGCGCTCGAACATGGCCTCCGAAGTCTACTCATGAAAAAGATCGCTGCCCTCGCACTCGTCGCATGTGCGCTCGCCGCCTGCTCGTCCCCGGAAAAGCAGACGCAACGCGCCCAGCAGGAGATCCTTCATAGCGAGCCGAACCTCCGCGCCGCGCAACGCGACGCGGTGATCGACTGCACACCGGCGAATTGCGATGCCGCGTGGGCGGCGACGAAACGCTATATCGAGCAGCATTCCGACACGCACGTGATCCGCGCGGACGCGGTCGCGATCGATACCGACGTGCCCGACGATTCGGGCAAAGCCGCTTTCTCAGCGACCCGCGCGAACAAGAGCACGGGCGGCGCGACGCTGTCGCTGTTCGCGCAGTGCCGCGGCATGTATGGGCCCGACAGCGCGAAGGGCGACGACTATGACGCCTGCGCCGAGAAGATCCTGAAGATTCAGAACGGCTACGTGCCATATCTGCGCTCGCACGCATCGGCGCAATAGGCGGCAAGCTACCGGAACCACGGGGCCCCGAACGCGGCACTCGCGTAGCGATTCGCTGAACCCTCGCCACGATGCGGCGGGAGGCGCTATGCTGATGCGTCTTCGCCTCGCGGAACCCTCTCATGCAAGCTCCTGGCGCAACCGTACCGATCTCGCTCGTCAACGGGTTCCTCGGCAGCGTCGGGACGCGGCCGGATATCGTGGACCGGCATCTGTCGGCCGCGCACATCCCGCGCGCGCTTCTGGACCAGCCTGGAGCGCGCGTCACCGAGGAACAGTTCTCCACGCTCTACCGCTCGCTCGCGATCGAACTCGACGATGAGATGCCCGGCGTTTTCTCGCGCCCGCTGCGCAGCGGCGCGCTCAAGTTTCTCTGCCTGAGCCTGCTGGATGCGCCGAATCTCGAAACCGCGATGCGCCGGTTCGGCCAGTTCTTCCATCTCGTGCTTGACGACTTCCGCTTCGAGTCGCGCCGCGGCGACCTCGTCGCGAGCCTGGCGCTGCGTCCGGGAAGCACGGGAGCGCAACCCGGCATGCTGGGCCAGGAGCTGGTGCTGAAGCTCGCGCATGGGATCGCGTCCTGGCTGATCGGTCAGCGGATTGCGTTGTTGCAGGTGCAGTTTGCCTTTCCCCGTCCCGCTCACGCGCTCGAGTATCTTTATCTGTTTCCCGGACCGGCGAAGTTCGACTGCGCTCAGACCTCGATGCAGTTCAGCAGCAGCTATTTCGACCTGCCCGTGCGTCAGCGCAAGGCAAACCTGCGCAGGTTTCTCGCTCGCGCGCCGGAAGACTGGATCTTCGTTTCGTTCAACGAGCAGCTGTTCAGTCATCGCGTGCGGGAACATCTTGCGTCCCGGCTGCCCGACGTCCCGTCCATCGAAGAGGCGGCGGAAGGCCTGCACTGCTCGGTCAGAACGCTGTGCCGTCATCTTGCCGCCGAGGGCACGGCGTTCCAGGTGCTCAAGGACGAATTGCGCCGCGACATCGCGATCCAGCGCCTGACGGGCACGCGCGAGCCCATTGCCATCATCGCGGGCGACGTCGGCTTCGGCGACCCCACCGCATTCCACAGAGCGTTCCGTCACTGGACCGGCAGCACCCCGGCGGCCTATCGCCGGGGTGGCTGATCGCGTCATATCGATGCGTCGGCAACACCCGCCGACGCAGTTCCCACGGGGCGCTTACTCCCTCCGACGTGGCCAGAGATGTCAATAGATCGTCCGGTTTGGACAACCGGGCAGGGCCTGTCCGACGCTACGATTCAGCCATACGTTACCCCGGCCGCATCGGTGCCAGACGGGTGACTTTCCCAACGGACTATCTGATCGGAAGAATGGTAATGAGCTACGTCGCGCCTCTCAAAGAAATGTTGTTTGCACTCACGGAACTGGCCGGAATCGACCAACTGGCGGGCTTGCCCGGCTGCGAGGACGCAACCGCCGACACCGCTCGCGCGGTGCTCGAAGAGGCCGCGCGGCTGCACGAAGGCGTGCTCGCGCCGCTGAACGTCGACGGCGACCGCAGTCCGAGCACCTGGAAGGACGGCGTGGTGACCGCCACGGCTGGTTTCAAGGACGCGTTTCGCCAGTTCAGCGAAGGCGGCTGGCAGGGTTTGCAACATCCGTCTGAATACGGCGGTCAGGATCTGCCCAAGCTGCTGTCGACGCCCTGCATCGAAATGCTCAACGCCGCCAACCTGTCGCTGGGGCTGTGCCCGCTCCTGACCGACGGCGCGATCGAAGCGCTGCTGACTGCGGGTAGCGAGGAGCTGAAGCAGCGCTACGTGCCGAAGATGATATCCGGTGAATGGACCGGCACGATGAATCTGACCGAGCCGCAAGCCGGCTCCGACCTCTCGCTCGTGCGCACCCGCGCCGAGCCGCAGGGCGACGGCTCGTACCGGATCTTCGGCACGAAGATTTTCATCACCTGGGGCGAGCACGACATGACGGAAAACATCGTGCATCTGGTGCTCGCACGCACGCCGGGTGCTCCTGAAGGCGTGAAAGGCATTTCGCTGTTCGTCGTGCCGAAGTTCCTCGTCAACGAAGACGGTTCGCTCGGCGAGCGCAACGACGCGCACTGCGTATCGATCGAACACAAGCTCGGCATCAAGGCGAGCCCGACCGCCGTGCTGCAGTTCGGCGATCACGGCGGCGCGATCGGGCAGCTCGTCGGCGAGGAGAACCGCGGTCTGGAGTACATGTTCATCATGATGAACGCCGCGCGCTTCGCCGTGGGGGTACAGGGCGTGGCGATCGCGGATCGCGCGTACCAGCACGCCGTCGCGTATGCGAAGGAGCGCGTGCAGAGCCGTCCCGTGGATGGCTCCGCGAAACAGTCGGTCGCGATCATCCAGCATCCCGACGTGCGGCGCATGCTCTCGACGATGCGCGCGCTGACCGAAGGCGCACGCGCTCTGGCCTATGTGTCGGCGTCGCATTGCGATCTCGCGCATCGTCATCCGGACGGCGCGACGCGTGCGAATCATCAGGCGATCTACGAATACCTGGTGCCGATCGTGAAGGGCTGGAGCACGGAGATGTCGCTGGAGGTGACGAGTCTCGGCGTGCAGGTGCACGGCGGCATGGGCTTCATCGAGGAAACCGGCGCCGCGCAGTACTACCGCGATGCGCGCATTCTGCCGATCTACGAAGGCACGACGGCGATCCAGGCCAACGACCTCGTCGGCCGCAAGACCATGCGCGACAACGGCGAGGTGGCCGGGATACTGCTCGCGCAGATCGACGCGACCCTGGCTGCGGTGCAAGCGCACCCCTCGTATGGTTCGAGCGCGGCTTTTCAGGCGATGTATCGTCATCTGTCCGCCGGCCGCGAGGCGTTGTACAGCGCGGTGCGCTACGTGGTCGAGAACGTCAAAAGCGATCCGAATGCGGTGTTCGCCGGCAGTGTGTCCTATCTGATGCTCGCGGGTATCGTGCTCGCGGGTTGGCAAGTCGCACGGTCGCTCGTGCTGGCGGCCGACAAGCGCGACGAAGATCCGTCCTTCCATGACGCGAAGATCGCGACCGCGCATAGCTACGCGACGCAGGTGCTGCCTCGTGCAATCGCGCTCGAAGCGGCGGTTCGCGGTGCTCGCGATGGCGAAGGCGCGCTGGCGCTGCGCGAAGACCAGTTCTGATCGATCAACGGACGTAATGTGTCATTCAAAGCGGTAGGGCTCGGCCCTATCGGTGTGGGAAGGAGAGAGTCGTGAGAGTTCTTGTAGCAGTCAAGCGAGTGGTCGACTACAACGTGAAGGTCCGCGTGAAATCGGACGGTACGGGCGTTGATATCGCGAACGTGAAAATGTCGATGAACCCGTTCGACGAAATCGCGGTTGAAGAAGCCGTGCGTCTGAAGGAAGCGGGCGTCGCGACCGAAGTGATCGCCGTGTCGGCCGGTGTGGCGCAGGCGCAGGAAACGCTGCGCACCGCGCTCGCCATCGGCGCGGATCGCGCGATCCTGATCGAATCGAACGAAGACCTGCAGCCGCTCGCAGTCGCGAAGCTGCTCAAGGCGCTCGTCGACAGGGAGCAGCCGCAACTGGTGATCCTCGGCAAGCAGGCGATCGACGACGACTCCAATCAGACCGGCCAGATGCTCGCCGCGCTCGCGAATCTGCCGCAGGCGACGTTCGCGTCGAAGGTCGTCGTGGCGGACGGCAAGGCGACGGTGTCACGTGAAGTGGACGGCGGCGCGGAAACGCTGTCGCTGACGCTGCCGGCCGTGGTCACGACCGATCTGCGCCTGAACGAGCCGCGTTACGTAACGCTGCCGAACATCATGAAGGCGAAGAAAAAGCCGCTGGAAACGGTCAAGCCCGAAGACCTCGGCGTCGATGTCACGCCGCGTCTGAAGACGCTGAAAGTCGCTGAGCCGCCGAAGCGCTCGGCCGGTGTGAAGGTGCCGGACGTGAAGACGCTGGTGGAGAAGCTGAAGACCGAAGCGAAGGTGCTTTAAGTAGAACGCGGAGACAGAGCAAATGACGAATCTGGTAATAGCAGAACACGATAACGCGTCGATCAAGGCCGCGACGCTGAACACGATCGCAGCGGCACAGAAGATCGGCGGTGATATTCACGTGCTGGTCGCGGGACATAACGCGCAGGGCGCGGCCGATGCCGCCGCGAAGATTGCGGGTGTCAGCAAGGTGCTGCTCGCCGATGCGCCGCAACTCGCCGCAGGCCTCGCGGAAAACGTCGAAGCGACGGTGCTGACGCTTGTGCAAGATGCGGCGAAGCACTACACGCACATCCTCGCGCCGGCTACCGCCTACGGCAAGAACATCGCGCCGCGTATCGCCGCGAAGCTCGACGTCGCGCAGATCAGCGACATCACCGCAGTGGATAGCGCCGACACCTTCGAGCGTCCGATCTACGCCGGCAACGCCATCGCGATCGTGCAATCGGCTGATCCGATCAAGGTCATCACCGTGCGTTCGACCGGTTTTGATGCCGTCGCGGCCGAAGGCGGCAGCGCAGCGGTCGAGAAGATCGAAGCGGCAGCCGACGCCGGCCTCTCGCAGTTCGTGAGCCGCGAAGTGACGAAGCTCGATCGTCCGGAACTGACGAGCGCGAAGATCATCGTGTCGGGTGGCCGGGGTCTGGGCAACGGCGAGAACTACACGAAGGTTCTGGAGCCGCTGGCCGACAAGCTCGGCGCGGCACTGGGCGCCTCGCGTGCGGCCGTCGACGCGGGCTTCGTACCGAACGACTATCAGGTCGGCCAGACTGGCAAGATCGTCGCGCCGCAACTGTACGTCGCGGTCGGCATCTCGGGTGCGATCCAGCACCTCGCCGGCATGAAGGACTCGAAAGTCATCGTCGCGATCAACAAGGACGAAGAGGCGCCGATCTTCGGCGTCGCAGATTACGGCCTCGTTGGCGATCTGTTCACCATCGTGCCGGAACTCGAGCAGGCGCTCGGCTAACCGCATCCAGCGGTTAGCGTCCGGCACAACGCGCAGTACGCGTCAGAAGAGGGCAAATGCGTGCCCAGCAAACGGAATAAACATGAATGAGCTTAACGGATACGATTTCGAAGACCTGCGACCGGGCATGAGTGCCCAGTTCGCCAAGACCATCACGGAGGCGGACATTCTGCTCTTCGCGGGCGCGTCGGGAGACATCAACGCGGTTCACATCAACGAACAGTTTGCGCGAACCACACCCTTCAAGGGGCGCATCGCTCACGGGATGCTGACGGCCAGCATCATCTCCGCGGCAATTGCCGGGCGGCTGCCCGGCCCGGGCACGATCTACCTTGGCCAGAACCTGCGCTTCAAGGCGCCGGTTCGACCCGGCGACACCGTGCAGGCCGAAGTGACCGTCAAGGAACTGATTCACGACAAGCGCCGCGTGGTGCTGTCCACCGTTTGCACGGTCGGCGGCAACGTGGTGATCGAAGGCGACGCCGTGGTCATGCCGACAACCTGCCGCGACCGTGTCGTCGCGGACGCGGCTTGCGCCGTCAGCAAAGCATGATAGCGAGCCCCGCCATGAGAATGCCATTCAGCATGCCACACGAGTTTTCCACGGGCTGGGTCAATGCCGGCTTCGATTTATGGCGTTTTTCGCCGGTCAAGGATGAATACGCTACGACGGTGCCCGACACCGACGGCTCGGACTTCGATTTCAACTGGCCGGTCGCGCGAGGCTCCGTGACCCACACGAGCGCTCACTATCTGCAACAGCAGGCGCAACTGTGGAGCGACGCCGTCGCCGGATTGATCGGCGGGCGCACGGAGTTGAAGGCGGTCGCCGAGCCCGAGCAGGGAGACCGGCGCTTTCACGCCGACGACTGGTCCAGCAACGGCTGGTACAGCCTTCTTAAACAGAGCTATCTGATCAATGCCCGGGCGCTCGCGGAGTTCGTCGATGCGAGCGCGCTCGACGAAAAGGGCAAGCACAAGCTGCGCTTTTTCATGCGCCAGTTCATCGACTTCGCCAGCCCCGCGAATTTCGTCGTGACGAATCCCGAAGTTATCCGGGAGGCGGTGGAATCGGGCGGATCGAGCCTGCTCGCGGGCGTTACGCATCTGCTCGACGATCTGGGCAGCGGCTCGATTTCGATTACGGATCAAAGCGCGTTCGAAGTGGGCCGCAGCGTCGCCACGTCCAGTGGCGCGGTGGTCTATGAAAACGATCTGTTTCAGCTGATCCAGTACGAGCCGCTGACACCGAAGGTCGCCGCGCGGCCGCTCGTGATCGTTCCTCCGTGCATCAACAAGTTCTACATCCTGGATCTGCAGCCGGAGAATTCCTTCGTGCGCTTCGCCTGCGAGCAGGGCCTGACGGTGTTCGTCGTGTCCTGGCGCAACCCGCAGCAGGACATGGCGCAGACCACGTGGGACGCCTACCTCGAGGACGGCGTGATGCAGGCGATCAGCGTCGCGCGTGCGATTAGCCGGGCCGACCAGGTCAATGCATTGGGCTGGTGCGTGGGCGGCACGATGCTGTCGTCGGCGCTGGCGGTCATGCGTGCGAACGGCGACGACTCCGTGGCCAGCCTGACGCTGCTGACGGCGTTGCTCGACTTCACCGACCCGGGCGATCTCGGCGTGTTCATCGACGAGCAGGGCGTGGCGATGCGCGAGCATACGATCGGTGGCGGGGGGCTCTATCCCGGACGCGAACTCGGCTTCGTATTCCAGTCGCTGCGTGCCAACGATCTGATCTGGCCGTATGTCGTGAACAATTACCTGAAAGGCAAAACCCCGGCCGCGTTCGATCTGCTGTACTGGAACGCGGACACGACCAATCTGCCCGGCCCGATGTACAGCTTCTATCTGCGCAACATGTACCTCGAAAACAGTCTGCGCGTGCCGAACAAACTGAAGTTCTGCGACACGCCGGTGGATCTCGGCAACATCGATATCCCAAGCTATCTGATGGCGGCCGAGGAAGATCACATCGTGCCGTGGCGATCCGCCTATCAGTCGACGCAACTACTGGGCGGTCAAACCGAGTTCGTGTTGGGGGCAAGCGGCCATATCGCGGGCGTGATCAATCCGGCCTCGAAGAACAAGCGCAGCTACCGAACCAACGATACCTGCGACGAGAACGCCGACGAGTGGCTCGCAACGTCGGTTCAGCAGCGCGGCAGTTGGTGGAATCACTGGATCGATTGGGTCAAGCAGCATTCCGGCGAGCAGGTCGAGGCGCGCACGAAGCTCGGCAACAGGAAGTACAAGGCAATCGAGAGCGCACCGGGCCGCTATGTGAAGCTTCGCGCCGAGTGACCGGATGGCGATAGCGGGTGCGGCAACAACGGAGGGTGATGCTCAGTGGATCACCCTCCGTTTTTTTTCGTCGTTTCTTCCACCGCTCCATTACTTCGCATGACTCGCGCGCCAGTCGCGCGGCGTCATGTGGAAGCGCGACACGAACCAGTTCGTGAACGATCCCTGTTGCGCGTAGCCGAGAAGCGCCGAGACCCGTCCGATCGGATAGGTGGGATTGCTCATGTAGCGCACGGCGAGTTCGCCGCGGACTTCCTCGACCTGATCCGAAAAGCTGGTGCCGGCCGAATTCAACTGCCGTTGCATGGTGCGCACGCTCAGATGCAAATAACGTGCAACCAGCTCGGCGTTCGCCCGCTCGAGCGGCAGCAGCAGGTAGATCGCCTTGCGCACTTCCAGCGCGGCCGATTCCGCGGCGCTCGCGTTCAGCGGAGAGGCGAGGCTTTCCGCGTAGCGCACGAGTTCTGGGTCGGCCAGTGGATTCGGGTAATCGAGATCGGCGCTTGCGCAGACGAACCCGTTGAAGTCGCTGCCGAACACCAGCGGACAGCCGAAGAAGCGTCGATGAAACGTCAGGTCTTTGGGCGCCGGATGCGTGAAGTGGACCTCGCGCGGTTTCCAGAACTTGCCGAGCAGAGCACCGGAGTGGCGCGCGAGCACACCGAGCGCGAGTTCGATCGCCTGCCTTGTCGGGGTACCCCGTTCGACGACGAGTTCCTCCCGAATGGTGACCGTATTGTCCGCGTCCTCGACGTACACCGCCAGCGCTTCGTTGAGCAGATGGCGGTATTCGGCCGCGGCCAGCAAGACTTCGCGCAGCGTGCGTTTGTGCGCGAGCAGGACATTGATTACGCCGCTGCCGAAAGTCTGCCGCGTTTCCGCCATTTGCAGCGCGAGGGTCGGGCACGACGCCTTTTCGGCCGTCATTTCCAGTAGCCGGCAACAGGCGGTGGCCGATACGCGATCGTCCGGATTCGCGAGCGCGCCGGCGTCGATGCCGGCCTGTTTCGCGAGCTCGACCGGATTCAGTCCAAGCCGTCGCGTCACTTCGAAATAACCGCTCATGGCTACCGACGCCACCATCGTTTCCATCGTAGTTTCTCCGGACGATTCATACGCTGAGTATTTTTCTTGTCATTAAACACTTGCTTCGCGCAACTATTGGTGTTTACGCGCAGTGGCACGAATCGCTAAAAGGATGGCGTCCAATCACAAAAGTGTAGCGCGTGATTGCCGTATCGTGGGCACATGTCGTTCAAGGTGTTCCAGCAAATTTTCATGCGACCTCGCGATAGCGGAACACCGTCACTTCAAAACTGGATGGAGGCAAACAAATGCAATTTCTCGACGATTCGTTGCACCCTGAGAATCAGGACAAGGTAGTCATCACCACCGCCCCTTACGGCCCGGAATGGATGCCGTCGGACTTCCCGGAAGACATCCCCGTGACGATGGACCAGCAGATCCAGAAGGCTGTCGATTGCTACAACGCCGGTGCCACGGTACTGCACCTGCACGTGCGCGAACTGGACGGCAAGGGATCGAAGCGCCTGTCGAAGTTCAATGAACTGATCGCGGGTGTGCGCGCGGCAGTGCCCGACATGATCATTCAGGTCGGTGGCTCGATCTCGTTTGCACCGGAAGACGACGGACAAGCCGCGAAGTGGCTGTCCGACGACACGCGCCATATGCTGGCCGATCTCGATCCGAAGCCCGATCAGGTGACGATCGCGATCAACACCACGCAGATGAACATCATGGAGCTGCTCTATCCGGAGTATCTGGAAGGCACCTCGCTTTCCAACCCCGCGTTCATGGCCGCCTATAGTGAAATGACGGTGCCGGCTGGCCCCGCATGGGTCGAGGAACACCTGCGCCGCCTGCAGGCTTCGGGTATCCAGCCGCACTTCCAGCTCACCGGCATTCACGCGCTCGAAACGCTCGAGCGTCTCGTGCGCAAGGGCGTCTACAAGGGCCCGCTGAACCTGACGTGGATTGGTATCGGTGGCGGCTTCGACGGCCCCAATCCATTCAACTTCTTCAACTTCGTGCATCGCGCGCCGGATGGCTGCACGCTCACCGCCGAGTCGCTGCTGAAGAACGTGCTGCCGTTCAACATGATGGCGATGTCGATGGGCCTGCATCCGCGCTGCGGCATCGAGGACACGATCATCGATCAGCACGGCAAGCGCTTCACGTCGGTGCAGCAGATCGAGCAGTGCGTGCGCGTCGCGCGCGAACTGGGACGCGAAATTGCCACTGGTAAAGAAGCGCGCGAGATCTATCGTATTGGTGTGCAGTACGAGACGGTCGAAGAGACGCTGGTCGCCAACGGTATGGCGCCGAACCGCCAGGCCGGTGTCAGGAACCTGCCGCTTCGCGCGGCGTGATCACCTGGAGCCCGGGCCGGCGCATTGGCCGAGGCCGGGCTTCATGGCTAACGCTTCCGGTGCATAGCGGGGAGCAGATAGCTGAATCCATAACAGTCGTCGGCCCATGCGGGCAAGGCGGCCGCCAGGGAGTCAGCGTGGAAGGAGACAAAATATGCTCGTTCAGAATGCAGTGCCCACGACGGGCGAAGTTTCGGCAGCTCAGACGGACGTGCGCGCTTATGCGTGGGTGGTGTTTGCGTTGACGGTCGGATTGCTGCTTTCCGACTATATGTCGCGGCAAGTGTTGAATGCCGTGTTTCCGCCGCTCAAGGCGGCATGGCATCTGTCCGATGCGCAGCTGGGTTCGCTCAGCAGCGTGGTCGCGCTGATGGTCGGTGTGCTCACGTTCCCACTGTCGGTTCTGGCCGACCGCTGGGGCCGCGTGAAGAGCATCGTGCTGATGGCGGCGATGTGGAGTCTCGCGACGGTGGGCTGCGCGATCTCGGCGAACTATGGGCAGTTGCTGCTGGCGCGTGCTTTTGTCGGAATCGGCGAAGCGGCCTATGGCAGTGTCGGTATCGCAGTAGTTCTGAGCATCTTTCCAGTCCGGCTGCGCTCCACGCTGACCGGCACCTTCATGGCGGGCGGCGCGTTCGGCTCGGTGCTGGGCATGGCGCTCGGCGGCGCGGTGGCGGCTCACCTCGGCTGGCGTTCGGCATTCGGCGCCATGGCGGCGATGGGGGTCGTGCTGGTCGTGATCTACCGCCTCGTCGTCACCGAAAAGCGTCTTGTGCCGCTGCAGCCGGCGAGCGTGACGAGGCAGGCGCAATCGCGCGGCATGCGCATGAGCCTGCGCGCGCTGATGAAGGGGTTGTTTTCGACGAAGTCCGTGGTGTGCGCCTATGTGGGCAGCGGCCTCCATCTGCTGGTTCCCGCCGCTGTGTGGGCATGGATGCCGAGCTTCCTGAATCGCTACTACGGCATGGCCACCGGCAAGGCTGCGATGTGCGCGGCGGTGTTCGTGCTGGTGACAGGGATGGGCATGGTGGTGTGCGGAAACCTCGCCGACCGGCTCAGCAAGAACAAGCGGGAACGCAAGTGGAGCGCCGCGATCGCCTTCTGCCTCGCCTGTTTCGTTCTGCTCGCGATTGGCTTGCGGATGCCCGCGGGGCCGTGGCAGTTGGTCGTGATCGGCGCCGGCATGTTCTTCTGCGCCGGTGCGAGCGGCCCGTCGGGTGCGATGGTGGCGAACCTCACGCCGCCGACGATTCATGCCTCGGCGTTTGCGACCCTGACGCTCGCGAACAACCTGCTGGGCCTCGCGCCGGCGGCTGTTCTCACGGGAATCATCGCCGATCGGATCGGACTGCTGGGCGCGTTGCAACTGGTGCCGTTCGCACCGCTCGTCGCGGCCGCCGCATTCATGATCGGCAAACGGAACTACTCGGGCGATCTGGATCGGCTGGACACGCTGCGCGAGCAGGCCGCACGCTGACATCGCATGGTGCCGCGCGGACGGCGCGGAGCACGGAACCTGTAACTGCGCCGCTGGCGCAACGAATTCTGCAAAGTGCAGATCAAGTAAAGAATTGGAGAGTCAACATGGCAAAGGCAGTTCGCTTTCATGAAACCGGTGGTCCCGACGTGCTGCGCTACGAGGACGTCGAAGTGGGCAACCCCGGTCCCGGTCAGGTTCGCCTGCGCCATCAGGCAGTGGGCCTCAATTTCGCCGACACCTACTTTCGCAGCGGCCTGTATCCGGTCCCGCTGCCCGCGGGGATGGGCGTGGAGGCCGCGGGCGTGGTCGAGGCCGTTGGCCCGGACGTCACGAACGTCGCGGTGGGTGATCGGGTGACTTACACGGGCTTCATCAACACGCTCGGCGCGTACAGCACCGAACGCCTGATTCCGGCCGCGCCGCTGATCCGGCTGCCCGATGCGATCGACTGCGAAACGGCTGCCGGCATGACCATGCGCGGGTTGACCTCCGCGTATCTGATGCGCCGCATTCACGACTTCAAGGCGGGCGACACGATCCTTCTGCATGCCGCCGCCGGCGGTGTCGGCCTGATCGTTTCGCAATGGGCGAAGCTGCTGGGTCTGACCGTGATCGGCACGGTTTCGAACGAGGCCAAGGGCGAAGTGGCCCGTGCACACGGCTGCGACCACATCATCAACTACAGCCACGAAGACGTCGCCAGGCGGGTGCGCGAACTGACCGATGGCGTCGGCGTGAACGTCGTGTTCGACAGCGTCGGCAAAGACACCTTCGAGGCCTCGCTCGATTCGCTGAAGCGCCGCGGTCTGCTGGTTTGCGTCGGCACGGCCTCCGGCCCGATCCCGCCGTTCAATCCGCAACTGCTGGCTATGAAAGGCTCGCTCTATCTGACCCGCCCGGCTCTGGCTGACTACATCGCCGACCCGGCCGAGAAGGACGCGCTTGCCGGCGAAATCTTCGGGCTCATCGCCTCGGGAAGCATCAAGATCGAGTTGAATCAGCGCTATGCGCTTGAAGATGCGGCGCAAGCCCATCGTGATCTGGAATCGCGCAAGACGACGGGTTCGTCGGTCTTCGTGATCTAAGGAGCTAGCCATGCGAGTCGAACAACTGACGTACTCGATCGGCGCCGAACTGATCGGGGTTAATCTCGCCCACGCCATCTACGACGACGGCCTGTTTGCCCAAATCCGCTCGGCGCTGCTGAAGCACCGGGTGCTGTTCCTGCGCGACCAGGACATCACGCGTGCCGAACACGTGGCGTTCGCGCGCCGCTTCGGCGAACTGGAAGACCATCCGGTCGCGGGCAGCGATCCGGAAAATCCGGGCCTCGTGCGTATCTACAAGACCCCGGATCAGCCCAACGACCGCTACGAAAACGCGTGGCATGCCGACGCCACCTGGCGCGAAGCGCCGCAGTTCGGTGCCGTGCTGCGCTGCGTCGAATGTCCGCCTGTCGGCGGCGACACGATGTGGGCGAACATGGTCCTCGCCTACGAGAATCTGCCGGCGCACGTGAAGGCTCAGATCGCGGACCTGCGCGCGCGCCACAGCATCGAGGCGAGCTTCGGTGCCGCGATGCCGATCGAAAAGCGTCTCGCGCTGAAGGCGCAATTTCCGGACGCGGAGCACCCGGTCGTGCGCACGCATCCGGAAACAAAGGAGAAGTTGCTGTTCGTGAACGCTTTCACGAGCCATTTCACCAACTTTCACACGCCGGAGCGAGTGCGCTTCGGGCAGGACGCGAATCCGGGCGCGGGCGATCTGCTGCGCTATCTGATCAGCCAGGCGTACATCCCGGAGTACCAGGTGCGCTGGCGCTGGCAGAAGAACAGCATCGCGATCTGGGACAACCGCAGCACGCAGCACTATGCGGTGATGGACTACCCGCCGTGCCACCGCAAGATGGAGCGCGCCGGCATCGTCGGCGACAAGCCGTACTGAACTAGCAGGTAGCTTCCCATGAATTACGAATTGAAACCGACCATTCTGATGGTTCCGGGTCTGCGCGATCACGTCGCCGAGCATTGGCAAACCCTGCTGCAGCAACGGCTGCCGAAGGCGCAGTCGGTGCCGCCGCTCGAGCACGACAAGCTCAGTTGCGCGGCACGCGTTGCGGCGCTCGATGCCACCCTCGCGCGGATCGACGGCCCGGTCATTCTGGTCGCGCATAGCGCTGGCGTGATGATCACCGTGCATTGGGCGGCGCAGCACAAGCGCGAGATACACGCTGCGCTGCTCGCGGCGCCCGCGGACCTCGAGACGCCGATGCCGGCGGGCTATCCGGAGCTGGATACGCTCGAGCAGAACGGCTGGCTGCCGATTCCGCGCAAGCGGCTGCCGTTTCCGAGCATCGTCGGCGCGAGCCGCAACGATCCGCTCGCGCGGTTCGAGCGGGTGCAGGACATGGCGCAGGACTGGGGCAGCCGCCTCGTCGATCTCGGCGAAGTGGGGCACCTCAACCCTGCTTCGGGCTTTGGCGAATGGCCGATGGCGGAGACGTTGATTCGCCGCCTGGTACTGATGTGACGCGGCCCGCGTCGGGTCAGAAGGAGTCTGGGATGTCGCGTCGGATCGTGGTGGGTGCTGCCGGCGAGCTCGCGCCGGGCCAGCGCAAGCTGGCCTTCATCGATGGCCGCAGCATCGTGCTGTTCAACATCGCAGGCTCGCTTCACGCCATCGACAACACATGTCCGCACAACGGGGCCGCACTGTCGAGCGGCCAGCTGGAAGGCTGCATGTTGCGCTGTCCGGCGCACGGTCTGCGCTTCGACGTGCGCACGGGCTGCATGGCGGGAACAGGCGGATTGAGCGTGACGACCTTCCCGGTCGAAATAGTGGATTCAAAGGTGGTGGTCAGTCTCGACGCCCCGAACGCGACGCCCTCGCAAGCGCGAGCCGGCAGCGCGGCAACCTAAGGCCGGTAGGCCAGGCGCGAGACGCCACAACCAATCAGGAGACGGAAAGATGCAAGGCTTGATGATGCAGCAGTCGCTGCTGGTTTCCGCGCTGCTCACGCACGCGGAGCGCCATCACGGCGAACAGGAAATCGTGTCGCGACGCGTGGAAGGAGACATCCATCGTTATTCGTATCGGCACCTCGCGCAGCGCGCGCGCCGTATGGCCAACGCGCTGTCGACGCTCGGCGTCGGCCAGGGCGAGCGCGTCGCGACGCTCGCGTGGAACGGCTATCGCCACATGGAGCTCTATTTCGCGGTGTCGGGCTCCGGGTCCGTGCTGCATACGCTGAACCCACGACTGCACGTCGACCAGCTCGCGTACATCATCGAGCATGCGGAAGATCGTGTCGTGTTCTTCGACCTGACCTTTTTGCCGTTGATCGAGAGCGTCGCGCCCCGGGTGAAGAGCCCGACAGTATTCGTGGCGATGACCGATCGCGCGCACATGCCGCAAGCGAACGACCTCACCGGCATGCTGATGTGCTACGAGGATCTGCTCGAGCTGCACGACGACGTTTTCGAATGGCCGCTGCTCGATGAAAACAGCGCGTCGTCGCTGTGCTACACGTCGGGCACCACCGGCAATCCGAAGGGCGTGCTGTATAGCCATCGTTCGACCGTGCTGCACACCTACGCGGCGGCGCTGCCCGATTCGCTGAACTGTTCCGCGCGCGACGTGATCCTGCCGGTCGTGCCGATGTTCCATGTGAACGCGTGGGGACTGCCCTATATCGCCTGCATGGTCGGCGCGAAGCTGGTGTTTCCGGGGCCGGCGCTCGACGGCAAGTCGCTCTATGAACTGATCGAAACGGAACACGTGACGCTGTCGGCCGGCGTGCCGACCGTGTGGCAGGGACTGCTCACGCATGTCGATGCGATGGGCGGGACCTTCTCGTCGATGCGACGCACGGTGATCGGCGGTGCGCAGTGTCCGACCGCGATGACCGAGGCGTTCCAGAAGCGCCACCGGGTGGAGGTACTGCACGCGTGGGGCATGACCGAATTGAGCCCGATCGGCACGGTCTGCAGCTTCAAGGCGCATCAGCAGTCGCTGCCGATGGAGGATCAGTACAAGATTCAGGCGAAGCAGGGGCGCGCGCTGTTCGGCATCGACATGCGGATCGTCGACTCCCAGGGTAATGAATTGCCGTGGGACGGCGAGAGCGCTGGCGATCTGCAGGTGCGCGGTCATTGGGTCACGCAGCAGTACTTCGGCGCCGACGTCGAGTCGCCATTGTGCGACGGCTGGTTTCCGACCGGCGACATCGCGACGATCGACCAGCACAGCTTCATGCAGATCACCGATCGCAGCAAGGACGTGATCAAGTCGGGCGGCGAATGGATCAGTTCGGCGGCGATCGAAAACGTCGCTTATCTGCATCCGGAAGTCTCGACGGCAGTGTGTATCGCCGCACGGCATCCGAAGTGGGACGAACGGCCGCTGCTGCTGGTCGTGAGAAAGCCGGGCAGCGAGCTGGCCAGCGACGAACTGCTGTCCTTCTTCAACGGCCGGGTCGCGCGCTGGTGGACCCCCGATGCAGTGGTGTTCGTCGACACGGTGCCTATCGGCGCAACAGGCAAGGTCCTGAAGAACCAGTTACGCGAACAGTTCGGCAACTACTACCTGCCCTGACGCGCGGCTCCCGCAGCAACGCAGTTCGATTCACGCAACAACGCGACCGGGTACGCCCGGCGCATACAAAACCACTAATCATTTGAAGCGACCGCAGCATCGGCTTTTGCGCCACCGCCGGTACGCGAAGGAGACACAATGAAGTTGAAATCAAGCAGCGCTGTCGTGTTGGCCATTTTCGCCACCGCGGCTCATGCGCAGTCGTCAGTGACGCTTTATGGCGTAGTCGATACGGGGCTGCTGTATCAAAGCACATCGGCGGCTACCTTTCTGCCGCACGCGCCGAACACGGGCAAAATTTATCAGCTGAAGGACGGCGGTATCTATGCGAGCTTCTGGGGTGTGAAGGGAAGCGAAGACATCGGCGGCGGCTACAAGATCAACTTCAAGCTGCAGGGTACGTTCAACACCGCGAACGGCAAGTTCGGTCTGTCCGACACGCCGGGCGTCACGGCGATCTTCAACCAGTTCGCGACGGTCGGCGCATCAGGGCCGTTCGGTACCTTCGACGCCGGCCGGCAGATCATTCCGATGATCTACGCGATGGCGGAAACCGACGTCCGCGGCGCGCAGTATTTCGGCAGTATTCTGACCGCGTGGCTGGGCATCAATCAGGCGGCCGGCTGGCCAGGCACGAGCACGAACGCGCCGATCGGCGCGCTGTACGACAGCAACGCGCTCGTCTACAACTCGCCGAAATTCCATGGCGCGTCGCTCGCGCTCGAGTACGCGCCGGGCGGCGTCGCCGGTCATTTCCAGGGCGGTACGCGCGAGTCGGCCGTGCTCAAGTATTCGAACTACGGTCTGAATCTGTCCGCGTTGTATTACAACGGCCACGATACCAACCCGTACCCGATCACCTACCCGGCGGCGCCCGCTATCCCCGCGACCGGGCTTGCGAACAACCGTTTCTACTATTTCGGTGCGATGTACACGATCGCCGGATTTTCGGTGTCGGCCTCGTACGGCGCCGGCAAGAACCCGGCCCATACCAACACCGCGGACTTCGAAATGATCTCGGGGGGCCTCGGCTACCAGTTCAATCCGCGTTTCAAGATCACGTCCGGGTACTACTACCTGAAAGACAAGAACAACTCGGCGAACCATTCGGGGGAGTTCGCCGTAGGCGCGGAATACAACCTGTCGCAGCGCACCAAGGCTTACGCGCAGGTGGGTTATGTCAACAACAGGGGGACCATGAACCAGACCATCGTCTATGGCGCCCCGGTTGCGCCTGGCGTGTCCACCACCGCGGCCATGGTCGGCATCCGCCATAACTTCTGATTACGTCACCTATAACAACTGGAGTATTCGATGAAAAGCATTCAGGCACGCGCGTTGGCGATTGCCATATTGATTCTGGCCGCGTCGAGCAACGCATGGTCGCAGTCGGGCAAGACGGCTAGTGCACCTTCGGGCGCACCCGCGATGTCAGCTAGCGCAGCCGCTCCCGTCAGCTCGAGGCAAGCCAATCGCGCGCTGCGTCGGCAGGTGTATGCCGCCATCGGCAAGCACAAGGAGATCAGCGCCGGCAATATAAGCGTCATCGCAAAAGGCGGCGCGGTGACGCTGAGCGGCACAGTCACCGACGCTTCCCAGATCAATCAGGTCGCGGAGATCGCGAAGGGTGTTCCGGGGGTGACTTCGGTGACCAACAAGCTCACGGTGCAAAAGCCGTTCGGCGGGATGTAAAAAGAGCTCACGCATCGGGGGATTAAGCGCGAGGAGCCCAATATAACAATCCACTAGCTGTCGAACAGCGCCGTGTAACGGCGCTGCATCTCTTCAGGCGTGAGCGCTTCGATCTGCGCGCCGAGCATCCATTCGTGGCCGAATGGATCGCGCACGGTCGCCGAGCGCTCCCCATAAAAATGATCGGTTAGCGGGCGGACCACGGTTGCGCCCGCTTTGAGCGCTTGTGCGAACAGCTGGTCGACGTCGTCGCAGTGGATATGCAGCAGCACACTCGGCCGGCTGTCGCCGGTCGGTCCGAGCATGTCGTGCTCGGGATATTCATCGGACAGCATCACGGTCGCGGGACCGATCTTCACTTCGGCATGACCGATGCGGCCGCCTGGCTCGGTCAGGCGAAACTGCTCGACGCCGCCGAATGCCTGCGCGTAGAACTCGATAGCCCGTGCGGCGTTGCGCACGCGCAGATAGGGGTAGACCTCGTGGATCGCGTTCATCGTCACCTCCGGGTGGTGGGCGAATATGGGTTGCCGGACATAATAGTCTGCTCCGATCCGCTAAGCGGTCGCTTTGCTACCCACGGGATTCCATCGCCTTTTGGCCAACGATGAATCGAGGCCGCTAGCGCTGCTCCTTCTGAATCAAGCCGCACCTGAATCGCGTCACATTTGTCACTCCCACCATTCGATGTCCGGCGGCCTAAACTACCCCATCATCAACAGCGAGCGATGCCGGTGAGCGAATCGCCTTCCGACCCGAACGCACAGGACATCGCTCTAACCCGGAGGTTACGATGACGACGATCAAGTCACCTGAGAAGCTTGGGAAAGATGGACAGCCTGCCATGAAGACACCACCGATTGTGTCGCGGCAAGAGTGGGAGGCCGCGCGCGAGGAGCTGCTCGTCAAGGAGAAAGCCTTGACACGTGCCCGCGACGCGTTGGCCGCCGAGCGACGGCGGATGCCATGGCTTGCCGTTGAAAAAACGTATGCGTTCGACGGGCCGGAGGGCAGAGTAAGCCTGCTCGACCTGTTCAAGGGCCGCCGCCAGCTGGTCGTCTATCGCGCCTTTTTCGAGCCCGGTGTGCACGGCTGGCCAGAGCATGCGTGCATTGGCTGTTCCCTTGGGGCCGATCAGGTCTCCCACCTTGCCCATTTGAACGCTCGCGACACTACGCTGGTGTACGCGTCCCGCGCGCCGCAAGCCGATATCGCGCGGCTGAAGACCCGGATGGGCTGGGAGATGATCCCCTGGTACACCATCACCGACAGTTTCGACGCCGACTTTGGCGTGGACGAATGGCACGGCCACAACGCGTTCATCCGGGACGGCGAGCGGGTGTTCCGAACGTACTTCATTAACGGGCGTGGGGACGAGGCGATGGGCACGATCTGGAGCTACCTTGACATGACGGCGCTCGGGCGGCAGGAGACGTGGGAGGATTCGCCGGAGGGCTACCCGCAGAGCCGACCGTACAAGTGGTGGAACTGGAACGACACTTACGTCCCCGGCGCGGCTCCCGATCCGAAGTGGGTCGAGGTGTCAGATGCCGGAGAGGCTGCGTTTCGGAAACGTGACGACTAGCGCCTGACGAATCATCGATCGCTGTCGTTTCTCCGTCCGATGCTGCAGCCTGCGGGCAAACTGTGAAGCGAGGCCCGGATGCGAATGAGCAGTATCGCGGTACGTTCGATGTTTGAAATCGCGTCGTCGTAATGAGCGCGCTCGTGGATCGGTCGTGCGCCAGTCGCGAATCCAGGCGGGGATTACAATGAGAGGGACGTTACGGCGTCCTATCGGTTCAACCGCTTCGTTTCCCCGCTTACGAGGGCCGCACTCCGATGAACGCATCCGAACGTATCGACGAACTGATCGCGGGACTCACCGACTGGCGCGGCGCGACCTTCGCTCGCATCCGTCAATGCGTGCTCGCGGCGGACCCGGCGATCGTCGAGGAATTCAAGTGGATGGGTAGTCCGGTCTGGTCGCGCGACGGCATGATCGCGGTCGCCAACGCGCACAAGGGTAAGGTCAAGCTGACCTTCGCGCATGGGGCGGGCCTGGCCGACCCGGACGGCTTGTTCAACGCAGGCCTCGAAGGCAACGCGCGGCGCGCTATCGACTTCTTCGAAAGCGACGAGGTCGACGAGCGCGCACTGAAAGCGCTGATTTGCGCCGCGATCGACTATAACCAGAAGCATCTGAAGAAGAACACGCGCGGCGCACTACCGAAAGCCCGCTGTAAGCAGGCGTCCGGCGACGCCTGAGGCCGGCACAGTCGGCTCGCCAGCCCCGCTGCGCCGCCAGCCTCGGCGGATCGATACCAGAACTGATATCGATAGGACCCAAAATATGATTGGAAAGATATCAACTCGCTCCGTACACTGCACCATCCCTGGACACTGAGCGGCAACCTTGCGCCGTAGCGCCGGGCGGGCCGCTTCAGTCAAATTGGCCGGTGAGGGTCCCGGCACATGCATCAAGGACCTAGTATGTCGGAAAAAAAGCGGAAATTGCGCTCGGCCGAGTGGTTCGGCACGGCTGACAAGAACGGCTTCATGTATCGAAGCTGGATGAAGAATCAGGGCATTCCCGATCATGAGTTCGACGGGCGTCCCGTGATTGGTATCTGCAACACGTGGTCCGAGCTGACGCCGTGCAACGCGCACTTTCGCAAGCTCGCCGAGCACGTGAAGCGCGGCGTCTATGAAGCGGGCGGCTTCCCGGTCGAGTTCCCGGTGTTTTCCAACGGCGAATCGAATCTGCGTCCGACCGCGATGCTCACGCGCAATCTCGCGGCGATGGACGTCGAGGAGGCGATCCGCGGCAATCCGATCGACGCGGTCGTGCTGCTGACCGGCTGCGACAAGACGACCCCCGCGCTGCTGATGGGCGCGGCGAGCTGCGACGTGCCGGCGATCGTCGTGACCGGCGGCCCGATGCTGAACGGCAAGCTCGACGGCAAGAACATCGGCTCTGGCACCGCGGTGTGGCAGCTGCACGAATCGCTGAAGGCCGGCGAGATCGATCTGCATCAGTTCCTGTCGGCCGAGGCGGGCATGTCGCGCTCGGCGGGCACCTGCAACACGATGGGCACCGCGTCGACGATGGCCTGCATGGCCGAGGCGCTCGGCACGTCGCTGCCGCACAACGCGGCGATTCCCGCGGTCGACTCGCGCCGCTACGTGCTTGCGCATATGTCGGGAATCCGGATCGTCGAAATGGCGCTCGAAGACCTGAAGCTGTCGAAGATCCTCACGCGCGAGGCGTTCGTGAACGCCATTCGCGTCAATGCGGCGATCGGCGGCTCGACCAATGCGGTGATTCATCTGAAGGCGATCGCGGGGCGCATCGGTATCGATCTCGAACTCGACGACTGGGTGCGCATCGGCCGCGACACGCCGACGATCGTCGACCTCATGCCGTCGGGCCGTTTCCTGATGGAAGAGTTTTATTACGCGGGCGGCCTGCCGGCCGTGCTGCGCCGGCTCGGCGAAGCGAACCTGCTGCCGCATCCGGACGCGTTGACGGTCAACGGCAAGTCGCTGTGGGACAACGTGAAGGACGCACCCAACACCAACGACGAAGTGATCCGTCCGCTCGACAAGCCGCTCGTCGCCGATGGCGGCATCCGCGTGCTGCGCGGCAATCTCGCGCCGCGCGGCGCGGTGCTGAAGCCGTCGGCGGCGACGCAAGAGTTGCTCAAGCATCGCGGACGCGCGGTCGTGTTCGAGAACCTGGAGCACTACAAGGCGCGCATCGTCGACGAAACGCTCGACGTCGACGCGAATTCGGTGCTGGTGATGAAGAACTGCGGACCGAAGGGTTATCCGGGCATGGCCGAAGTCGGCAACATGGGCCTGCCGCCGAAGCTGCTGAGGCAGGGCGTGAAGGACATGGTGCGCATCTCCGATGCGCGCATGAGCGGCACCGCCTACGGCACCGTGGTGCTGCACGTGACGCCGGAAGCGGCGGCCGGCGGCCCGCTCGCCGCGGTGCAGGACGGCGACTGGATCGAGCTCGATTGCGACGCGGGCACGCTGCACCTCGATGTCAGCGACGCGGAACTCGAGCGCCGTCTCGCGCAGCATGTGCCGCCCCAGCCGCCGGAAGGTGGCGGCTACCGGCGCTTGTATATCGATCACGTGCTGCAGGCCGACGAGGGTTGCGACCTCGACTTCCTCGTGGGGTGTCGAGGTTCCGCGGTGCCGCGGCATTCGCACTGACGCGCCGTTGCAACGGCAACGGCTCGGCCCATGACAGTGCGGGCGATGCATTCGTGCATCGCCCGCATTTTTTTATGTCCTGTCGTTGGCGTTCGCGGCGCAGTTGCCTTGGATGGTGCGCCGCTAATGGCTAATGGCTAATGGCTATTGGCCGAGGTTGTCGACCGCGTCGAGCACGAGCCCGAAGAACTCGTTCGCCGCAGCCGGATTCAGCCAGCGCACGACCACCGTCATGCGCCGCTCCGGTTCGACCCATGTGAACGAACTGCCTGCGCCGACACCGAAATAGCTCGACTCCGGCACGTTCGGGAACACCTTGCGCCCGGTGTTGAGCCACACGAGGTAGCCATAGAATGGCGCGATCGCGCACGGCGTGCGCATGCGCGCGATCCATTCGGACGACAGCACGCGCTGGCCGTTCGCAACGCCGTCGTGGAGCAGCATCTGTGCGACCTTCAACTGATCGTTCGCGCTGACCGACATGCCGCCGCCCCAGTGCGTGCCGCCCGGCACCGACTGCATGCGTCGCCCGTCGATTTCGACCCACGCATTGTCGTAGCCGACCCATTGCCAGTTTTCGCTCGCGCCCGAAGGCCGCATGATCGCTTCGCGAAACACCTCGGGCAGCGGCTGACGGAACAGATGCAGCAGCGCGAGCGAGAACTGGTTGATGCGGACGTCGTTGTATTCCCAGTACGTGCCCGGCCGTTGCGGCGGACGCAGGTCGCCTTTTTTGCCATCGGGCGGCGCGGCGAAATTGACCGCACGGTAGTGATCCGCCTGATCCGACAAACCGAAGTACGTGCCGCGCCATTCGCTCGTTTGCTGCAGTAGATGCGCCCAGCTGATCGGCGCGTTGTGTTCGTCGTCGAAGCCGATGTCGGGTACGCGCGCGCGCACCGGTTCGTCGACGTCGGGCAACAGGCCGCGATCGTGCGCGACGCCGGCCAGCAGCGCGAGGTACATCTTCGCGACACTGAAGGTCAGGTCGGCGCGATCCGGTTCGCCCCAGCTCGTCAGCACGCGGCCGTCGACGGCGATCGTGCCCGACACCGGTCCGCGATCATGCACGGGACCGAGCAGCCTGTTCCATGGCGGCGGGTCGTTCACGTGCACACCCCACGCGCCGCCCACATGGCGGTCCCAAAGCGATTCATGATCCACCGCGAACTGCACGGCTTGCTGCAAACGGTCTTGCATGGATAAGGTCCTTGTCGATTCAACGAAGCCCGCGAGGCAGAGACTCAGCGTGCATGCAGTCGCACGCGTGCCCACATCACGGTGAAAAGGCTGAGCACGGCCGCGAGCATCAGATAAAGTCCGGGCGCGAGATTATTGCCCGTCGCCGCGATCAGCGCGGCGACCGCGAGCGGCGTGAAGCCCCCGAACACGGTGGTGCCGATGTTGTAGCCGAGCGCCATGCCGGTCGTGCGCGTGCGGGTCGGGAACAGCTCGGACATCAAGGCCGGAATCGGCGCGAAGTAGGTCGCCTTCAGCAACGCGACCCACGTGACCGCGGCAAGCAACGAGCCGAGCGACGGGTGCGCGTTCATCAGCACGAAGGCGGGATACACGGTCGCGAAGAACAGCACGCCGGCGCCGAGCATGATGCGCACGCGGCCCACCTTGTCGGACAGATGACCGACGACCGGCGTGAGCACCATCATGATCAGACCGGCCGCGAACGTCGCGATGAAGCCCGACGACGGTGCGAGTCCGAGCTGCCGTGCGGCATAGGTCGGCATGTAGAGCAGCATGTAGTTGGCCGTGGTGGTCAGCACGAGCGCGCCGATCGATACGAGCACCTGTTCCTTCTGCGTCGCGAGCACTTCTCGCACCGGCGCGGCGGATTTTTCCGCGCGCTCGAACTCCGGCGTTTCGTCGATGCGGCGGCGAATGTAGAGCCCGACCGGACCAATCAGCATGCCGAACAGGAACGGAATGCGCCAGCCCCAGCCTTCGAGTTGCGCGGTCGTCAGCGTGCTCGTCAACACCGCGCCGAACAGCGACGCCAGCAGCGTGCTCGCGCCCTGGCTCGAGAACTGCCAGCTCGCCATGAAGCCTTTGCGCTCCGGCGCATGTTCGATCAGAAACGCGGTCGAACTGCCGAACTCGCCGCCCGCCGAGAATCCCTGCAACAGCCGCGACGCGAATACGCCGATCGGCGCGAGCACGCCGATCGCCGCATACGACGGCATCAACGCGATCATGCCGGTGCCAACCGTCATCATCGCAATCGATAGCGTCAACGATGCCTTGCGGCCTTTGCGGTCGCTGAACGAGCCGAGCGCGAGCGCGCCGATCGGTCGCGCGAGATACGACAGCGCGAAGGTGCCGAGCGTGAGCAGCAGCGACACGGTGCGGTCGTGCACCGGAAAAAACGTGCGCGACAGCACGGCCGCGAAGTAGCCGTATACGACCAGATCGTAGAACTCCAGTGCGTTGCCGATCGAGGTCGCGAGAATCAGCCGCGATACGCTCGAGCGCGAAGTGTGCCGCGCGAGCGCGTCGGGGGTGGTGACGGAGTCCATGCTCATGACGAAATCCTCTGGCGGCATTGGGAGGCGCGCCGGCAGTGTCGCGTGAGCGGCGCGGGCGCGGGATCGAAGCGTGTGACCCGATGTTGGGGTGGACGATATTGATAGACAATTACAATATTTGGCAGATATCGTTGCCGAAACGGCAAAGCGGAATCGAGCTGACCCAGCTATTCGATATCGCATGCAGTCTCGACGGCCACGCGTTCGATCCGGTGTTCGTCGAATTGTTGACGGGCGCGATCGAGAATCCAGTGTTGCTCGACTGATTTCGCGCCGCAAAAGAAAAAGCGCCCCGTAGGGCGCTTTCCATCGCTTCAATCAGGCAGGGAACACAGGTGTTCCCCACCGCGAACCGTCCGCTTAGAACTTGTGACGCATACCGACACGGAACGCCAGCTGGTTGTCGGCGCCGACGCCCGACGTGTTGAAGTAGCTCGTGCTCGAACCGATCTGTGCCTGCAGATCCTGCGCGTTGTGGCCCGACGCGATCTGATAGATGCCCAGCACGTACACGTCCGTGCGCTTCGACAGCGCGTAGTCGCCGCTCAGGTTCACCTGGTTCCAGTGACCGACGTTCGCGCCGCTCAGGTGCATGTACGTGTAGCCCGCGCCTGCCGTGATAGCCGGCGTGACCGCGTACTTCGCGCCTGCTTCGTAGGCGGCGAACGTGGTCGACCCACCCGAGATCGGTGCGAGGCGCGTGTTCGTGTACAGGGCCCACAGCGTCGCCGGGCCGAATGCGAAGCGGCCGCCAACGCCGACCGTGCGCAGATCCTGGATCTGGCCGTTGCCGATCGTCGGGAAGCTGACGTTTGCCAGCGAAGTCGAGAAGGCCGGCGATGCCTGGCCCGGATAACGGATGTCCGTGTACGCCGCGCCGATACCGAACGGGCCGTTCGCGTAGTTCGCGCCGAAGCTGTAAGCGCGCGACGAACCTGCCACCGGGGCAGTGGACGTGCCCGTAGCCGGCGTGCCGGCAAAGCCGCCTGCCGTGTTCGAGAAGCCGTACATCGCGCCGAAGGTCAGGCCGGAGAAGTTCGCGCTGCTGAACTTGACCGAGTTGTTGATACGGCTCGACGTGAGCTGGTCGACGTCGTTGATGTGGTAAGCGTAGTTGCCCGCGACGGTCTGGCCGCCGGTCGCGTAGTTGGAGCCGAGGTAGTCGGTCGAGAACGAGTACTGGCGACCGAACGTCAGCGAGCCGACGTTGTTCTGCGACACGCCGACGTACGCCTGGCGCCCGAACATCGCGCCGCCTTGGCCGGCGGTGCCGTTCCCGCTGTTGAAGCCGTTTTCCAACACGAACAGCGCTTTCAGGCCGTTACCGAGGTCTTCCGTGCCACGCAGGCCCCAACGGCTGCCGTTCGCGACGCCGTCGTCGTACTTGGTCAGGCTGCTGTGGCCGGTGGCCGTTTTCGAGTTGTTCACGTAGCTGATACCAGCATCGATCAGGCCGTACAGCGTGACGCTGCTTTGTGCGTGAGCGGCGGAGGCGAAGACGGCAAACGTAGCGGCGGTCAGGATTTTCTTGTTCAAAACACTTCTCCGAGTTAGCAAATTTTGGCGATCGCGACGCGCTGCTCTGTGGCAACGTCGTGCGATGGCCGGCAATTTAAGGGAACGCAGAGTAAGGTATGTGACACTGAAAAATTCTTTTCACGGTGTCGTGTCGGCGCGACACTTTGCGTGTGCACCGGAGGCAGGTGTATCGGTGGCGGGGCGGGTCGGCCGACCCGGGAGTGAGGCTGGACGCGTGGCAGCGAATCGCCCGCCTGGCGGCGGGCGATTGGTTATTTCAGCTGGTGCGTGAAAATTCAGTTACATGGCGGGCCGCGACAGCATCGACGGTCGCAGCGTCGTTGGTGTCAGTTGCTCAGCAACGAGCCGCTGCGGAACGGCGTCGCGCCGGCGATGCGCGCGAATTCGAGGCCGGCCGTCGCGAAACGCGCCAGATGCCGCGCGTACAGCACGCCGGCCACGGTGTTTTTGATCGTGACGACGCGGTCCGTCAACGGATCGACGATGTCCGCGATTTCCTGGCCCGCGTCCACCCACGTGCCGACCTCGCAGCGATAGACGAGCACGCCGCTGATCGGCGCGACGAGCGGCTCGGCGCCCGCGAGCGGCGTCGCGGCGAATTCGAGCGGCGGCATCGGCGCCGGCTCGCCGTCGACCACGCCGCGCAAGGTCAGATACTCGATGATCGCCTGCGCGTCTTTTTCCGCGAGTTCGTACGACACATCGCGCTGGCCGCGCAGCTCGATGGTGACCGAGATGCCGCCGTTCGGGATTGGGAAGCGCTCGCCGAAACGGCCGCGCAGATCCGACCAGCAGAAGCTGTGGATCTCGTCGAACGGATTGCCGACCGAGTTCAGCGCGAGCAGCGACGCCTTCGCGTCCAGGTAGCGCGCGAGCGGCTCGACTTCGGGCCATAGGTCCGGATTGGTGTACAGGTGCATCGCGGCTTCCCAGTCGCAATGCAGATCGAGCACGACGTCGGCGTCGTACGAGAGCTTTTGCAGTGCGAGGCGTTGCGAGCCGAGTTCGGTGGTCGGCTGCTGCGCGTCGAGCGCTTCGCGCATCGCCGCGCGGATGGCGGCGCGGTTCGCGTCGATGTCGCTGGTCAGACGCGATTCGATGAACGGCTGCACGAGTTCCGCGAGGTCGTAGAAGTTGCGGTTGAAGTTCTGCGCGCTGCCGGTTTCGAAGCGGCCGAGCATCTGGCCGAGCAGATGCTGATTAAGGCCGATCGGATTCGGCACCGGCACGACCACGACTTCGCCACGCAGCTTGCCCGCGGCTTCGAGCGCGGCCAGCTTGCGGCGCAGCGACCACGACACCAGCATCCCGGGCAGTTCGTCCGCATGCAGCGACGACTGGATATAGATTTTCTGGCCGCCGCCGGGACCGTAGTGGAAACTCGTCAGTTCACGGGCGGTGCCAAGCGACGGGGCAATCAGCGGATGGGTCTGGGTTTGCATGGTTTTGGCTTCGCGGCCCGTTCGGAGCAGCCGCGCTAGATGGTTGATTGCAAGGGGAAAGATGCGCGCCGGCAGCGCGCGTGGTCCGCATGCGCGGACCGCGGCAACCGGTCTCACGGGGGGCCGCGTCTCGCACGATCTTAGCCGATATGCCACACGATGTGACTTGATGTGGCTAGATGTGGAGCCGCAAAACAAAACGGGCTCCGCGTCGCGGAGCCCGTTTCGGACAAGCTGCCGGCGCGCCGTGCGGCGCGCGTGGGCGATTTAGCCGCCGTACACGTCGAAGTCGAAGTACTTCTTCTCGATCTTCTTGTAGGTGCCGTCCTTGATCATGTCGGCGATCGCCTTGTCGACCTTCACCTTCAGATCGGTGTCTTCCTTGCGCATGCCGATGCCGGCGCCGTTGCCGAGGATCTTCGGATCGTCGAGGTCCTTGCCGACGAACGCAAAGCCCTTGCCGCGCGGCGTTTTCAGGAAGCCTTGATCAGCCTGCACCGCGTCTTGCAGCGCTGCGTCCAGACGGCCCGAGATCAGGTCGGCGTAGACCTGGTCCTGGTTCTGGTACGGCACGACTTTCGCGCCCGCCGGTTCCCAGTAGGTCTTCGCGTAGGTTTCCTGGATGGTGCCCTGTTCGACGCCCACCGTCTTGCCCTTCAGTGATTCAGCGGTCGGCAGGATGCCCGAGCCCTGTTTCGCGACGAGGCGCGTCGGCGTGTTGAACAGCTTCGACGAGAAAGCGATCTGTTCGGCGCGTTGCGGCGTCATCGACATCGACGACAGCACGCCGTCGAACTTCTTGGCCTTCAGTGCCGGGATCATGCCGTCGAAGTCGTTTTCCACCCACACGCACTTCGCACCGACGCGCTTGCAGATTTCGTTGCCGAGGTCGATATCGAAGCCAACGAGCTTGCCGTCCGCGCCTTTCGACTCGAACGGGGGATAGCTGGCATCAACGCCAAATCGGATCGTCGACCAATCTTTAGCGTGTGCGCCAATCGAGACGGTGGCAAGCAGAGCAACCGTCAAAGCCGCTAGCAGTTTTTTCACTGTTTTAACTCCTCGTGTAGTTCAATTACGCCCTCGGCGGTTGTGCCGCCTTGGGACGCCCGGCGCGTCTCGCAAACGGGCTTCTGGTCAGGATGCAGGCCGGGGTGGCCTGCAACGCGCGCCAAGCTTATCAGTTCAAAAATATTGGGAAGCTAGTAAAACACCGGATGGCGCGGGAGGATGCCCTCTAGGTCAACGCTTGCGCCCCGGCCGGTGTGACCGGATCGTACACCGTTGGTGGGGTTTGCGTAACGCGGATGCAATGCAGAGCGGTAATACGAGGGGCCGGCGAGCGTAATCGACCGGGATTTACGCCGGTTTTCTCGCGAGTTCACCGAAAACCGGTTTAAAACGCGAGTTTGAAACGTGGACGGATCGTTAAAGCTCGCGGCTGAATTTGCCGTTAATTAAGAGCGGCCTCGAGGCTATTGCCCGACACGTTATTACCAGCACCGATATTTTTGCGCCGCCGTTTCGAACCGGTGCAAAAACAAAGGCTTTGGCGCTATCATCGATGCTCCCTGCGTTGGACGCCGGCCGCCCGCATTGGACGGCCGTCAAGATTCAAATGCCGCGCGTTTGCGCTCGCTCAAATGGCCTTTCTGCTCAACGGTGTTATGCATGCACACGATGTTGTTCACGGCGGATCGAACAGGCTGTTGTAGACGGACTTTTAAGCGACGAATCGCTAGCGCCGGCGTGCGGGCTCGCGCGGCATTATTGCAACGCCGGTTTTTTGACAGTTTTTCGTCGAGCGTTACATCGGGATTTTCATCGATTGGCGCATCCGGATTTTCGTGCGACGTTTTTTCCGGGGTTTTAGCCCGTGTGTCGCGCGTTCTGATAGGCGCATTGCTGTGCGCGGGTTTCGGCGCGGCGACGCCCGCAGCGGCCGCCGACAAAGTGCTGCACGTTCTCGCATGGCCCGGCTATGCGGACCCGGACGTCGTCAAGGCGTTCGAAGCGCGCTACGGCGCGAAGGTCGAGGTCACGCTCGTCGATTCCGATGAGGCGCTGTGGGCGCAGATGCACAGCAAGGGCGCGCCGCCGTTCGACGTACTCGCCGCCAACACCGCCGAAATCCGCCGCTATACGCGGACGAATCTGCTCGCGCCGCTCGATCTCGCGAGTCTGCCGAATACGAAGAAGCAGTTGCCGCGTTTCCAGGCGCTCGGCTCGATCGACGGCCTGACCTCGGCGGGCAAGGTATACGCGATTCCGTTCACGTATTCGTCGATGGGACTCATCTACGATCGCAAGCAGATTCCGGTTGCGCCGCGTTCGATGCTCGAACTGTGGAACCCGCTCTATCGTGGCAAGGTGCTCGACTTCAATAGCGCGCAGCACAACTTCTCGTTCACCGCGCTTGCGCTCGGCTATCCGCATCCGTTTCAACTCGACCCCGCGCAGATGCGCACGATCGCGCACAAGCTCGTCGATCTGCGCCGCAACCTGCTGACCTACTACACGCTGCCCGAGGAGGCGACCGCGTTCTTCATCCAGCACAAGGTCGCGTTGATGTTCGCCAACTACGGCACGCAGCAGGTGCAGTTGCTGCGGCGCGCGGGCGCCGACGTCGGCTACGTGATCCCGGATGAAGGCGCGCTCGCGTGGCTCGATTGCTGGTCGATGACGCGCGCGGCGAGCGACAAGCCGCTCGCGCTCGCGTGGATCAACTACATGCTCGAGCCGAGCGTGAGCGCGTTGCTGACACAGCGCCAGGGGCTCGCGAATACGCTGACCGAGCCGGCCGAAGTCAGCGCCAACGCGCACATCGTCTGGATCAGTCCGGTGGAAGATATCGAGCGCCGCGGGCAACTGTGGACGCGCATCGTGTCGGGCGACCGTTCGGAGCGCTTCTGATGCTGCATCGCGGCCTGACCTTCAAGCTATCCGTGCTGCTCGCGTGCATCGGCGTGCTGGCCTCGGGCGCGACCGGCTATTACGCGTATCGCGCGAATCGCACGATGCTGGTCAACGAAGCGGAGCACAGCCTGCAGACGTCGACGGAGCTGCTCGGCCAGCGCATCGCGGTATCGATCGACGACATCGCGGCGGACGCGCTCGTGCTCGCGACGATGCCGTCGTCGGTGAGCGTCGCGCAGACCGACGACGGTATCGGCCCGAACCTCGGCCGCGAGCGGCTCGCGCAGGTGTATTCGAGCTTCATGCTGCATCACCCGGAGTATCTGCAGGTGCGGCTGATCACGCGGCAGCATCACGGTCTCGAACTGATCCGTTTCGATCGCGACAGCGACGGCCTCGTGCGCGTAGAGGGTGACGATTTGCAGGAAAAAGCCCAGTTTCCCTACGTATTCGAAACGCTCGCGTTTTCGCCGGGCCGCATCTACACGTCGCCGATTTCCGTCAATCACGAATCCGGCACGCATGCGGCGCAAGGCAAGCCGACGCTGCGTCTCGGCACGCCGATCGCGGATGCGCGCGGCACGGTGGTCGGCGTCGTCGTAATCGATGTCGATCTGGCCGGCATGCTGCGGCGTTTGCAGAGCGATCTGCCGAGCGACTATCAGGTCTATCTGGCGAACGAGTGGGGCGACTTCCTGATCCATCCCGACGCGTCGAAAACCTTCGGTTTCGACCGCGGCCGTCGCGTGCTGATGCAGGACAGCTTCCCGGCCACGAAGCAGCTGTTCGAGCAACGCCAGAGCGAGGTGCTCGTCAACGGTCTCGCGAGACCCGGCGAGGCGGCCGGCCGCGTGCTCGCGTTCGTGCGGCGACCGTTCGGCGATTCCGAGGGCAACCGCTTCATCGTGCTCGGTCTCACGAAGCCGCTCGAGGACGTGCTGACCGGCGCCAATCAGCTCGGCACGCGGATCATTCGCATGGTGCTGGTGTTCAGCGCATTGTCGGTACTGCTGGCGATCCTGTTCGCGCGGGCGCTGACCAAGCCGCTGCATCTGCTCGCGTACGCGGCGACGCACCTGTTCGCCGACCACGCGATGCACACCTTGCCGCTCAAACGCACCGACGAAATCGGCGTGCTCGCGCGCTGCTTCGAGCGTTTGCGTTGCGAAATCCGCGCGCAGATGGATACGCTGCACAGCAAGCAGAGCGAGCTCGTGCATCTGGCCTCGCACGACGTGCTGACCGGCTTGCCGAACCGCATGCTGTTCATGCAGAAGCTCGAGAACGCGATCGAGGAGGCAAGATTCCGCCGCGAAGGCCTCGCCGTGCTGTTCGTCGACCTCGACCGCTTCAAGCAGATCAACGATCAGTTCGGTCACTCTGTTGGCGACAAGGTGCTGGTCGCGGTCGCACGCCGTCTGAAGGACGTGCTGTATGCCGGGGACGTGGTCGCGCGGCTCGGCGGCGACGAATTCATCGTGCTGATCGAAGGGCATCGCGCGGCCGAGGTCACGCCAGAAATCGCCGAGCGCATCATGGACGCGCTGAACGAAACGCTGACCGTCGACGGCAATAGCATGACGGTCGGCGCGAGCATCGGCATCAGCGAGTTCCCGCACGACAGCGGCAATGCCGAGGAACTGCTGCTGAACGCCGATGCCGCGATGTATGCGGCGAAATCGGGTGGCCGTTGCGCGTATCTGCGCTATCAGGATCTGCTCGCCATGCGGCTCGACCAACAGGCTGAGGAGGCGAGGGCTGCCCAGGCCCAGCTCGCCCAGGCGCACGCCTCGCGCGATGCGACCGAGGGGCGCGAGGCGGAGCCCACCGCCTGACGCGGTCTTACCCGCGCCGCTCGGGACCGCGCGCACGATCCGAGCGCCGCAGAAGACGCGATGCGCCACCATCTGCGCGGAATCCTCATGTCGATCGGCCCCATCGCCGAGCGCAATCCCGCGTGGTTCGAGGCCGACGAGCCGGAGCGTGTGCCGTTGTCGACCTGAGACGCAGGCGCGCTCAACCAGCCCACTCAAACGATCCGCACCCCTGCGCGATAAGTCGCGCGCGGCACCGGCAGCTTGTCGAGCATCGTCACGCGCACGAGATCCGCGCGCAGGCCCGGCTCGATCGCGCCGCGGTCCGTGAGGCCGGCGGTGCGCGCCGGCTCGGCCGAGACCGTTGCCATCGCGCGCGGCAGCGACCAGCCCGCTTTTTCGACGAGATCGAACACCGCGGTCAGCAAGCTCGACGGCACGTAATCCGACGACAGGATGTCGAGCAGGTCCGCGCGCGCGAGTTCCAGCGCCGACACGTTGCCCGAATGCGAGCCACCGCGCACGATGTTCGGCGCGCCCATGATCGTCGCGATGCCGTGCTCGCGCGCGGCTTGCGCGGCGATGCGCGTGGTCGGGAATTCGGCGAGCACGATGCCCTCGGCCTTCGCCTGTTCGACGTGCTCGATCAGCGTGTCGTCATGGCTCGCGACCGGAATGCCGAGCCGCCGGCAACGCGCGACGATCTCGCGGCGGTGCTCATCCGCGTAACGCTCCTGTTCGACCGCGAGTTCGGCGAGCGTGCTCGCGACACGCTCGTCGCTCATCTTGCCGTTGCGCTCCTGGAAGCGACGCCATTGCTCGCGGTCGTGCCATTGGCGCTGGCCCGGCGTATGGTCCATCACCGACGCGAGCCGCAGCAGCGGATGCGCGCACAGCGAATCGAATACCTCGAGCACGTCGGCGGTCGCGATCTCGCAGCGCAGATGCAGAAAGTGCTCGGCGCGCAGCAGTCGACGCGTGGACAGCCGCAGCAGCGAATCGGCGCACTGCGTTTGCACATCGCGGTTACGCAGCCCAATGCTCGAGCGCGAGCCGATGGCGAGCGCGTCGAATACCGTCGTGATGCCGGCTGCGGCGACCTGCGCGTCGTGAATCACGAACGCTGCGTCGGTATTCCATTCGACGCCGGGACGCGGCACGAGGTGCTTCTCGAGGTTGTCCGTATGCAGTTCGATCAGACCGGGCAGCAGATAATCGCCGTCCCAGTCTTCGGCGTCGCGCGCCGAACCCGCGTCGCGTTCGACGTCGCGAATCACGCCGTCCTCCACGCGCACGGTGCCAATGAATTCTTCGTCTCGCGTCACGATGCGAGCGTTGCTGATCAACATCGACTTGCTCCGTAGTCAGTCGGGACTGGTGTCAATTTAGTGCCGCGCCGGTGGCCGCAGTTCCAGGCGGCGCGTCGCGACCTTGTTGCGGGTCTCTTCGTCGTGAAAGATACCAACGATCGCCGCGCCGCGCTCGCGCGCCTCGACGATCAGATCGGCCACAACGTCGCGGTTTTCCGCATCGAGTGAAGCGGTCGGTTCGTCGAGCAGCAACAGCGGATGTTCGGCGATCAAACCTCGCGCGATGTTCACGCGTTGCTGCTCGCCGCCCGAAAATGTCGCGGGCGCGAGGGACCACAGACGTTCCGGCACGTTGAGCCGCGCGAGCAATTCAGCGGCGCGCGCGTTTGCTTCAGGTTCGGCGACGCCGTCCAGGACCAGCGGCTCGGCGACGAGCGCAAGCGTCGGCACGCGCGGGATCACGCGCAAAAACTGGCTCACATAGCCGACCACGCGACGGCGCAGCCGCAGCACGTCACGCGGTTCGGCACGGGTGATTGCAATGGGCCGACCCTGATCGCTGGTGTCGCGAATCGCGATTGAGCCGGTGCTCGCCAGATAGTTGCCGTACAGACAGCGCAGCAGCGTGCTCTTGCCTGCGCCCGACGGCCCCACCAGCACCACGCATTCACCGCGCTCGACCTCGAGCGACACGTTCGAGAGCGCGTCGATCCGCACACCGCCCTGGCCGTGCAGCGTGAAAGTCTTGCCGATGCCGATGGCGCGCAGCATCAGCGCCGCGTTGTCCGCGAAAGCGCGCTCGCCGTGGCGTGCATCGCTGCCTGCGTCAATGACTACCTCATTGGATTGCATCGTGAGCCTCAAACCGGCAGAACCGAGGAAACCAGCGTTTGCGTATACGGATGCTGCGGATCGTCGAGCACCTGATCGGTCAGGCCGGCTTCGACGACTTCGCCCGCCTGCATCACCATCAGTCGATGCGCCAGCAGACGCGCGACACCGATGTCGTGCGTGACGATCAGCACCGATAGATGCAGCGTCGAGCTCAGCGTGCGCAGCAAATCGAGCAGACGCGCCTGCACGGACACGTCGAGACCGGCGGTCGGTTCGTCCATGAACACCAGACGCGGACCGGTGACGAGATTGCGCGCGATCTGCAGACGTTGCTGCATACCGCCCGAAAACGCGGCGGGGAATTCGTCGATGCGAGTGGGGTCGAGTTCGACGCGCTCCATCCATTGCGTGGCTGTGCGGCGAATTTCGCCGTAGTGGCGCGCGCCGACCGCCATCAACGGCTCGCCGATGTTGGCGCCGGCCGATACGCCGCCGCGCAGGCCGTCGCGCGGATTCTGCTGCACGAAGCCCCACTCGGTGCGCATCAGCAGACGGCGGCGCGGCTCGGACAGCGCGCGCAGATCGAGCGAGTCGCCATGCGACGCGGTGTAGTGCAGCGAGCCGCTATCGGCCTCGGTCTTCAGCGCCAGCGTGTTGAGCAGCGTGGTCTTGCCCGAACCCGATTCACCGACGATGCACAGCACCTCGCCCGGATACAGATCGAAACTCACGTTGCGGCAACCGTTGCGGCCGCCATATTGTTTGGTGAGCGCGCGTGCGCTCAGAAGCGGCGTCATGCGGATTCTCCTTCGCGCGTGGCGTGGGGCAGCGGCGCTTGCGCTTCGATAGCGCCGTCGGCGTCGCCGCGCCGCCCGTGACAGTAGTCGCTGTCCGAGCACACGAACATGCGCGTGCCCGCATCGTCGACGATCATCTCGTCGAGAAAGCTTTCCTTCGATCCGCACAGCGCACACGCGTGCTGCCACTTCTGCACTTCGAACGGATGATCGTCGAAGTCGAGGCTGCGCACCTGCGTATAAGGCGGAATCGCGTGAATGCGGCGCTCGCGGCCCGCGCCGAACAGTTGCAGCGCGGCGTTCATATGCATCTTCGGATTGTCGAACTTCGGGATCGGCGACGGCGAGCTCAGATAGCGATGATTGACGATGACGGGGTAGTCATACGTGGTCGCGATGCTGCCGTGATGCACGATGTCCTCGTACAGTTTCACGCTGATCAGCCCGTAATCGGCGAGCGCATGCAGCTTCCTGCATTCGGCGACGCGCGGCTCGAGCCGGTACAGCGGCTCGGGCATCGGCACCTGATAGACGAGGATCTGCCGCTCGGTCAACGGCGTTTCGGGAATCCTGTGCCGCGTCTGGATGATCGTCGCTTCGCTCGTGTGCCGCGTGGTCGCCACACCCGTGGTGCGCGCGAAGAAGCGGCGGATGTTGACGGCGTTGGTGGTTTCGTCGGAGCCCTGATCGATGACCTTCAGCGTGTCCGTCCTGCCGATGATCGCGGCCGTCACCTGGATGCCGCCGGTGCCCCAGCCATACGGCAGCGGCATTTCGCGCGACGCGAACGGCACCTGGTAGCCCGGCACGGCGACTGCCTTCAACAGCGCGCGGCGCAGCATGCGCTTGGTCTGCTCGTCGAGATACGCGAAGTTGTAGCCGTGCGCGGCGGTGTCGTATGAGGTGTTGGCAACAGCGGTGTCGGGCGCGTTCATGCTGCCTGCTCCTTGTCGGTGGCGTGGCTTGTTTCATCGTGGCTGTGATGCTGCGCGCGCAGACGCCGCACCAGTTCCAGCTCCGCCTGGAAGTCGACGTAATGCGGCAGCTTCAGGTGCTGCACGAAGCCCGACGCCTCGACGTTGTCGCTATGCGACAGCATGAATTCGATGTCCTGCGTCGGTGACGCGAGCGTTTCGCCGAGTTCTTCGGCGCGCAACGCGCGATCGACGAGCGCCATCGCCATCGCCTTGCGCTCCGAGTGGCCGAACGCGAGGCCGTAGCCTTGCGTGAAGGTGGGCGGCACCGTGCCGCTGCCCGCGAACTGGTTGATCATCTGGCATTCGGTGATGTCGATATCGCCGATGTCGACCGCTTCGCCGAGTTCGTCGAGGTCCATCTCGACCGCGATCGTGCCGAAACGGATCTCGCCCGCGAACGGATGCGAATGCGCATAGCCGCGTTGCGTCGCATAGCCCATCGCGAGCAGAAAGCCTTCGTCGCCACGCGCGAGGTTCTGCAGACGCGTCGCTCGGCTTGCCGGAAACGCCAGCGGTTCGCGCGACAGATCGCCGGGTTCTGCGCCGTCGGGTGTCGGGCGCTCCTGTTCGATCAGGCCTTCCTTGTCGAGCAGCGACACGACGCGCGGCATCGATTCAGCCGCTGGCGGTTCTTGCGGAACGGGCGCGTTGCCGCGCGTCACGTCCTGCCGCGCGTCATCGCCATCGGCGAGCAACGCGAAATCGAGCAGACGCTGCGTGTAGTCATAGGTCGCGCCGAGCAACTGGCCGCCGGGCAGGTCCTTGAAGGTCGCCGAGATGCGCCGCTCGACCTGCATCGTTTCGGTATCGATGGCGCTCGTATAGCCGAAGCGCGGCAACGTGGTGCGATACGCGCGCAGCAGGAAGATCGCCTCGACCAGATCGCCGGCCGCCTGCTTGATTGCGAGCGCCGCAAGCTCCTCGTCGTAGACCGAGCCTTCGGTCATCACGCGCGCGACCGCGAGCCGCAACTGCTCGCGAATCTGCTCGACGCTCAGTTCGGCGATCTGCGTATCGCCGCGGCGCGCTTTGTCGAGCAGGCGCCACGACGCTTCGATCGCGCGTTCTCCACCTTTGACGGCAACGTACATCAGTTCACCTTCGCTTCGGTTGTGCGCGGCAGGCCGATCAAGCGCGCGCCGCAAACCAGATAACAATCGATGCCGCACGGAAACAGCGGCGCGAGCGTCGCGCGTTCTTGCCAGAACCGCGCGGGAAGACCGACCGGCGAAATTGCTTCGGTATCGCGAATGCCGGGGCCGCTGAGCGTGACCGGTGTGCCACCGGTCAGCGCGTCGACGCGGATCAGCAACGTGGCCGATTGTTCCGGTGACTCGGCGCTGCCGGGCGCGAAGCTTTCGAGCGATGGCAACGCGTCGGCATCGTGCGCATACACGAACGCGGCCGCGCCGGGTGCATCGGCGAGCGGCGCGCCGGTATGGAAGCGCAACGCCGACGCGAGCGCGGGATCAGGCTGCGCGAGCCACACCGGCGTCGCGTAGTCGCAGAGCGTCAGCAGTGCGGCAAACGCGGCGGGTTCGACCGGCGTATTGCGCAACTCGGGCAGCACGTCGCGGATCACGCCGATCGTGCCGGGTCGCGACAACGCGTCGAGCAGCGTGCGAAAGACGGCCTGGGTGTCGTGGACCGGGTCCGCGAAACCCGGCGTCAGCGTGGACAACGCAATCGGTGAACGTTCCATCAGTCGCCTCGCACCATCGTGAAGAATTCGACGCGCGTCGCCGCGACGTCCTGTTGCTGTTGCGCGCGCAGGGCCTGCTGTCGCGCGGCGAACGGCTCGATCAATCGACGATGCAGGCTGTCGTGATGCTCGGGCATCTGCAGCAAGGCATCGGCGAGCGCGGCAAGTTCGGCGCGACGGCGGTCGCGTCCCAGATGGCAGGCCACGCCGACGGTGGCTTCGGCGTCGTCGCTGGCATGCAGGCGCAGCGTGGCGCGCGTAACCGTGGCTTCGCCGAGATTGAACGGATCGCCGCTGCCGCCGATGCGCCCGCGCACCATCGCGAGGCCAATTTCAGGGGGGCGCAGCCAGTCGTAGGCGGGGGTGGGGCGGCCTTGCAGCGCGCGCTGCAGCGCGGCTTCGAGGTCGGCGCGCGGCGTGCGCGCCAGCACGGCCATCCAGGCGCGCCGCGCCGCCGAAGACTCGGCTGGCAACGGCGAAGAGGGTGGACGGGGCGGAACGGAACTCGGGCTCATCGGATTTCCTGTCGATCCAGCGAGTGGGCATTGGAGCATCTATTCATCTAAACGTCTAGACGTTTATAAGCATAGTTGTCTGGACTGTCGTGCGCGGCCGACATTCATATTTTCATCACGGCTCGCGCACTACAATGCACGTCATGGCGATCATTTGAACCGAAGGGAATGACAGCACCATGACATCGAACGACAGCGCGGCGCCGGCCACGACGCTCGAACGCGGCGCGGGCGTGGCCGTCTGGAGACAGATCGAACAGATTCTCGCCGCAGAGATCACGGCAAGCGGGTTCGGCGAAGAAGGGCGGCTGCCGAGCGAAGGTGAGCTGGCGAAGCGCTTCGACGTCAACCGTCACACGGTGCGTCGCGCGATGCTCGGCCTCGCCGCGCTCGGCCTCGTCAGCGTCGAGCAGGGGCGTGGCACGTTCGTGCAGCCCGGCGCGATCGACTATTCGATCGGCCGCCGTACGCGTTTCACCGAAAACCTGCGTCAACAACACCACTCGCCCGCGGGCACGATGCTGTCGGCCGCACGCGTGAAGGCCGAGCCCAGTGTCGCGAAGGCGCTGGGTCTGCGCGCGGGCGCGGCCGTGTACCGCATCGAATCGCTGAACGCGTCCGACGGCGTGCCGCTCACGTTCGCGCGCAGCTGGTATCCGGCCGCGCGTTTTCCGGATTTGCCGGAGGTCGTGCAACGCCTCGGGGGCACGACGAAGGCGCTGGCCGAATTCGGCGTGGACGATTATCTGCGCAAGTGGAGCCGCATCGGCAGCGTGCTGCCCGAGCCGGAAGTCGCGCGGCGGCTCAACATCAACCGTCAGCAGCCGGTGCTGTGGGTCGAGAACGTCGACGTCGATCTGCAAGGCACGCCGGTTAAATACGGCTTTACGCATTTCGCGGCCGATCGCGTGCAACTGCTCGTGGAGCATGACCTGTGAGCGGCCCCGCATGGAGTGCCGAAGCGCGCTTTGCGCTCTATTACGCGCCGTCGGTTGAATCGGCGTGGTGGCAGGCCGGCTCGACATGGCTCGGCCGCGATGCGCACAGCGGCGAGCGCCGCGCGCAGCCGCAGCCGCCAGGCCTGACGCGCCCGCTCGCCGCGTTGACCGACGCGCCGCGCCGCTATGGCTGGCATGGCACGCTGGTCGCCCCGTTCCAGCTCGGCGCCGGCGTCACGCAGCACGACTTGCTCGCGGCCGCGCGAGCCTGGGCGCTCGCGCAGCGGCCGTTCACGTTGCCGGTAGAAGCGGCCACGCTGGGCGACTTCGTCGCGTTGCGACCGGCCGATGCGGATGGCGAGACGCGCATTCGCGAACTCGCGTCGAACGCGCTGCAGTCGCTCGACAGGCTGCGAGCGCGGCCGTCGGCGGCCGATCTCGAGCGACGGCTCGCCGCGCCGCTCAGCGAACGCCAACGTGCGTTGCTGTTGCAATGGGGCTATCCGTACGTGTTCGACGAGTTCCGTTTTCATATGACGTTGTCCAGTTCGCTCGCCGATGCCGACGAGCGCGCGACGCTGCTCGCATGGTGGCGGGAGCGCACGCCGGCGCTCGGGCCGCTCGCTGTCGATCAGGCCGCGCTGTTCGTCGAGCCGGCGCCGGGCGAGCCGTTCGTGCTTTGGCAGCCGCTGCCGTTCAGCCACGGCGCGCAACCTGGCGATCGTACGAACAAGCAGCAAGACGAGGTGAGCAGCCAATGACGGGGCGTTTGATCTATGTGATGGGGCCGTCGGGCGCGGGCAAGGATTCGCTGCTGCAGTTCGCGCGCATGCGGCTCGCCGGCGAGCCGCTCGTATTCGCGCATCGTTACATCACGCGGCCGAGCGGCAATGGCGAGGTGCATGTTGCACTAAGCGTCGAGGAGTTCGCCGCGCGCTCGGTGCTTGGCCTGTTCGCGCTCGAATGGTCGAGCCATTCGCTGCGCTATGGCATCGGCATCGAACTCGATGCGTGGCTCGCGCGCGGCTGCACGGTGGTCGTCAACGGCTCGCGGCAGTACCTGCAGCATGCGCTCGCGCGCTATCCACGCGCGGAAGTGGTGCACGTGAGCGCCGCGCCGCATATCCTCGAAGCACGGCTCGGCGCGCGGGCGCGCGAATCGTCGGAGCAGGTCGCGGCGCGGCTCGCGCGGCGCGCGCCGTTTGCGTTGCCGGCCGGCGTGCGCTGCACGACAATCGACAACTCCGGCGCGCTCGAAGAAGCGGGGCACGCAATGATCACGGTGCTCAAGGAGCGCGTGAGCGCGTAGCGCAAGCACGCGGCCTTACTGCACGGCCCCAATTCGCTCCCGCGTCACCTGCCGCAAACATGCGACGAACTGCTGTACGGCCGGCGTGGGCAGCAGATCGCGTCGCGAGATCATGCTCAGATCGTAGTTCGGCAGCGCGTCTTCGATCTGTGCGACGCGAATGCCGAGCGGCGCGACCCTCTGCGCAAGCGGCCGCGTGAAGCAACTGATCGCGTCGGTCTGCGACACGAGCCCGAGCGTGACTGCAAACGACGACGGCGCGCGCAGCAAGCGCTTCGGTACCGGCAAGCCGTGCGCGCTGAACATCGCCATCATCACGCTGTGCGGGAAGTGATCGGCGCCGACCGTGACGATCCACTCGGCGTCGAGCAGCTCGGACAGACGCGTGACGTTCGCGAGCGGATGGCCGGCGCGCATCGTGACGACGAACTGCGTCGAGTACAGCGGCACCTGCACCAGATCGTTATCCAATGCCAGAACGTGATGGATCGCCGCGAGATCGAGCTTTCCGTTGCGCAGACGCGCGAGCGCGTCGGGCACCGTCACTTCCTCCAGATGCAGACTCACGAGCGGCATCCGCTCGCGAAAGCTCGGCTATAGTGCGAGGCTACTCACTGGAGCCATACAAACTATGAACGAGACCCCGCGTTTGACCGAAGTGTCCGATCTGGAACCCGCCGCCGTGGGCCTGCGCGAGATTCGCCATCACATTCACCACCATCCGGAACTCGCGTACGAGGAAGTGCAGACCGCGGCGCTCGTCGCGGAAAAACTCGAACAGTGGGGCTGGCAGGTCACGCGTGGGGTCGGCAAGACCGGCGTGGTCGGCACGCTGAAAGAGGGGGACGGCAAGCGCAGCATCGGCATTCGCGCGGACATGGACGCGTTGCCGATCATCGAACAGACCGGCCTGCCGTACGCGAGCGGCACCCACGGCAAGATGCACGCGTGCGGCCACGACGGTCACACCACGATCCTGCTCGGCGCCGCTCAACGTCTCGCGGCCACGCGCAATTTCTCGGGCACCGTGCATTTGTATTTCCAGCCGGCCGAGGAAAGCGGCATCGACAGCGGTGCGCTGAAGATGATCGACGACGGCCTGTTCGAGCGCTTCCCTTGCGACGCCGTGTTCGGCCTGCACAACCATCCGGGAGCCGAGCCGGGCGTGTTGCTGTTCCGCAAGGGACCGTTCATGTCGGCGGGCGACAAGGCGATCATCACGATCGAAGGCGTCGGCGGCCATGCGGCGCGTCCGCATCTGACCGTCGATCCGGTCGTGGTCGCCGCGAGCATCGTAATGGCGCTGCAAACGATCGTCGCGCGCAACGTCGATCCGTCGCAGCCGGCCGTGGTGACGGTCGGCTCGATGCACGCGGGCACCGCGAACAACGTGATTTCGAGCAGCGCGCGGCTCGAGCTCAGCGTGCGCTCGTTCAGCCCAGAGGTGCGCGCGTTGCTGAAGAAGCGCATCACCGAACTGGCCGAGTCGCAGGCTGCGAGCTACGGCGGCAAAGCGCACGTCGAGTACATCGAAGGCTATCCGGTGGTCATCAATACGGATGCCGAAACGGATTTCGCGGTGCAGGTCGCGCGCGAACTGGTGGGCGACGACAAGGTGGTCGAGCAGACCGACATCCTGATGGGTAGCGAGGACTTCGCATTCATGCTGCAGAAGCGGCCGGGCACGTTCCTGCGCATCGGCAATGGCGTCGGCGAGGACGGTTGCATGGTGCACAACCCGCACTACGACTTCAACGATCGCAGCCTGCCGATCGGCGCGGCGTTCTGGGCACGGCTGGTGGAGCGCTATCTCGCGCAGTGAGCGCTTGATGCAAACGCCGCGGCGCGCACTAGGCGTGCGCGCTCGGCCGCTCATCACCGCGCGGCCAGAGCCACGAAGCGTTCATTAGCCGCGCCGCGCGACCATCTCCGAGACTGTCTGCGCGGCTCGCTGCAGCGGTTCCAGAAACGCCTTCACCATCTGTTTGGCCGAATTGCGCTGCGCGTTGCCGCTGATGTTCATCGCGGCGATCACGCGGCCCTGGCGATTGCGAATCGGCGCGGACAGCGAAATCAAGCCGCCTTCGAGCTCCTGATCGACGATCGCCCACCCCTGGCGACGCACCTGCTCGATCAGCTTCTTCAACTCTTGCTTGTCGGTGACGGTGCGCGGCGTGTGCGCGTAGAGCGGCGTCGAGTTCAGCGTCGCGTCGAGCGTCTCGTCGTCGAGCGAGGCAAGCAGCACGCGGCCCATCGACGTGCAGTACGCGGGCAGGCGGCTGCCGATCGACAGGTTGATCGTCATGATCTTGTGAGTCGGCACGCGCAGCACGTAGACGATCTCGGTGCGATCGAGCACGGCCGCGGAGCAGCTTTCGTGCACCTGCGCCGACAGGCTTTCCATCACCGGTTCGGCGAGATTCCAGAACGGCATCGAGGTCAGATACGCGAAGCCGAGGTCGAGAATCTTCGGCGTCAGACGGAACAGGCGTCCCTCGGCTTCCACATAGCCGAGCGTTTGCAGCGTCAGCAGGATCCGGCGCGCGCCGGCGCGCGTGAGGCCAGTCGCCGCGGCAACGTCGGTGAGCGTCTGTTCAGGCCGCGTCGCGTCGAACGCGCGGATGACCGCGAGGCCGCGCGCGAACGACTGCACGTACGAGTCGCCCGGTTTCTCCGGGGCCGGTTCGGCGTTGGCGGGCGCGACGGAAGACGGCGGCAGGGCTTTGCTCATGGACCTTGATCGTGGTTTCGGAAGAGTGCGCGCGAAGGACACGCGACGCGCGTTCGTTTCGATACGGCGCCGCGTTTTGCGTTGCGGCGCAAAGGCGAGACGATAGCTTAAGCCTTCTATTTCGCCAAATAACGCCGATTCGTGCAAAAAACCCAGGGTTTGCGTGGATGCGATTCCCCACTCCAAATTTGTATGATGACCCGATAACCTGACTAGTTCGAGATACCCGGTCCAACCGATCCGCCATGTTCGACAAGATTCCCGCGCGCGCTTTGAGCGACACAGTCGCGCAGCAACTGCTGAAGCAGATCGACAAGGGCACCTTTGCGCGCGGCGCCAGGCTGCCGACCGAAGCCGTGCTCGCGCAACAGTTCGGCGTAAGCCGCACGGTGATTCGCGAGGCGCTGTCGCGGCTGAAGAACGAGGGGGTGGTCGAGCCGCGCCAGGGCAGTGGCGTGTTCGTCGCCGGGCACGGCGCGATCCGCCCGCTGCGAATCGACTACGCGGAAGCCGTGGAGCCGGGCTCGGTCGTGCAGATCCTCGCGCTGCGTCGCGCGATCGAGGCGGAGGTCGCGTCGGAAGCCGCGATGCGCCGCAGCGATGCCGACATGGCCGCGATCGACGCCGCGCTCGCGCGCATCGAGCGCGCGGTCGGCACTGGCGAAGACGGCGTCGCCGAAGACGTCGCGTTTCATCGCGCGATCGCGGCGGCTACGGGCAATCCGTATTTCCTGAAGACGCTGACGTTCCTCAATCAGTACCTCGAAGCGGGCACGGTCGTCACGCGCCGCAACGAGGCGCTGCGCGAGGACTTCTCGCGGCAGGTGCGCGAGGAGCACGCGGCGATCGCCGCGGCGATTCGCGCCGGCGATCCGATGGCGGCGCGCAATGCCGCGCAGACGCATCTGTACAACGCGGCGCGGCGGCTTGCCGAGGCGGGCATCGTCTGACGCGCTGAAGGCGCGCGGTGATTCCGACGCGCGCGAACCCACGAATGCAGCACCAATCCATAGAGGTCATGCATGTCGAGAAATGTCGGTGTCATTGGTTTGGGGGCCATGGGGCTCGGCGTCGCGCGCTCGCTGTTGCGTGCGGGCTTCAGGGTCCACGCGTGCGACTTGCGGCGCGACGCGCTGCAGGCGTTCGTCGATGAAGGGGGCATCGGCTGTGCGACGCCCGCGGAGCTCGGCGCGCAGTGCGAGGTCGTGATCACGCTGGTCGTGAATGCCGCGCAAACCGAGGCCGTGCTGTTCGGTGAGCGCGGCGCGCTCGCGGCCATGAAGCCGGGCGGCGTCGTGATCGCGAGTGCCACGGTCGCGCCGGAGTTCGCGAGCGATCTCGGCAAGCGCGTCGAGGCGGCCGGTCTGCAGATGCTCGACGCGCCGGTGTCGGGCGGCGCGGCGCGCGCGGCGTCGGGCGAGATGACAATGATGACGTCCGGTCCCGCGGCCGCTTATGCCGCGTGCGAAGACGTGCTCGCCGCGATCGCCGGCAACGTGTATCGGCTTGGCGCCACGCATGGCGCAGGCTCGAAGGTGAAGATCATCAACCAGCTGCTGGCCGGCGTGCATATCGCGGTGGCCGCCGAGGCAATGGCGCTCGGCCTGCGCGAAGGTGTCGACCCGGACGCGCTGTACGACGTGATCACGCACAGCGCGGGCAATTCGTGGATGTTCGAGAACCGCGTGCCCCATATTCTCGCGGGCGACTACACGCCGCTGTCGGCGGTCGATATTTTCGTCAAGGACCTCGGCCTCGTGCTCGATACCGCGCGTCGCACGAAGTTTCCGCTGCCGCTGTCGGCGGCAGCGCATCAGATGTTCATGATGGCGTCGACGGCGGGCCACGGTGGCGAAGACGACTCGGCGGTCGTGAAGATTTTCCCAGGCATCGAATTGCCGACGAAGCAATAGGCGAGGGACAGGTCATGACGGCTCAAACGAAACCCGCGCTGCTTGGCTGCATCGCCGACGATTTCACCGGCGCCACCGATCTCGCCAACATGCTCGTGCGCGGTGGCATGCGCACGGTGCAGGCGATCGGCGTGCCCACCTCCAACGCAGCGCTTGGCGCCGACGCGCTCGTCGTCGCGCTGAAGTCGCGCACGATCCCGGCCGCCGACGCGGTCGCGCAATCGCTGGCCGCGCTCGCCTGGCTGCGCGCGCAAGGGTGCCGGCAATTCTTCTTCAAGTACTGTTCGACCTTCGATTCGACCGATGCGGGCAACATCGGCCCGGTGACCGATGCGTTGCTGAATGCGCTGTCCACCGAGTTCGCTGAGCGCGCGTCGTTCACGATTGCGTGTCCCGCGTTTCCCGAGAACGGCCGCACGATTTTTCGCGGCCATCTTTTCGTCGGCGATGCGCTGCTGAACGAGTCGGGCATGGAAAACCATCCGCTGACGCCGATGCGCGACGCGAACCTCGTGCGCGTGCTGCGGCGGCAAACTCAATCGAAGGTCGGGCTCGTGCGTTACGACCAGCTCGCGCAAGGCGATGCGGCCGTGCGCGCAGCATTCGCCGCGTTGCGCGCCGACGGCGTGCGCATCGCGATTGCCGATGCGGTGTCCGACGCCGATCTGCACACGCTCGGCGCGGCCTGCGCGGATCTCGCGCTGATCACCGGCGGCTCCGGCGTCGCGCTTGGTTTGCCGGCCAACTTCCGGCGCGCGGGTCTGCTCGACGAGCAAACCCATGCCGCGCAATTGCCGCGCATAGAGGGTTTGTCGGCGGTGCTCGCGGGCAGTGCGTCGACGGCGACCAACGCGCAGGTCGCCGCCTGGTGCGCGACACGGCCCGCATTCCGCATCGATCCGCTCGCGGCGGCGCGCGGCGAGGACGTCGTCGGCGAGGCGCTCGCGTTCGCACAACAGCGCTTCGTGCACGCGGAAGCGGTGCTGGTCTATGCGACTGCATCGCCCGACGAAGTGCAGGCCGTGCAGCGCGAACTCGGCGTCAACGAGGCCGGGCATCTGGTCGAGAAGACGTTGGCGGCGATTGCGCGCGGTTTGCGCGAACGGGGTGTGCGCAAGTTCGTCGTCGCGGGCGGCGAGACTTCGGGCGCCGTCGTGCAGGCGCTCGACGTGCGCATGCTGCGCATCGGCGCGCAGATCGATCCGGGCGTGCCGGCCACGGCGACGACCGAAGCGGAACCGCTCGCACTCGCGCTGAAATCCGGCAATTTCGGCACCACCGACTTCTTCGACAAGGCCCTGCGCCATCTCGACGGAGCCGTGCAATGAGCGACGCACCGGCACTTCACGCCTCCACCGAAGCGCGCGTGCGCGAGGAAATCTGCGCGGTCGGCGCGAGCCTGTATCAACGCGGCTATACGGTCGGCAGCGCCGGCAACATCAGCGCGCGGCTCGACGATGGCTGGCTGATCACCCCGACCGACGCGTGCCTCGGCCGCCTCGATCCCGCCGACATCGCGAAGGTCGATGCAAACGGCCACGCGGTGTCGGGCGGCAAACCGTCGAAAACGCTGACGCTGCATCGCGGTATCTATGCGCGCAACGGCGAGGCGCGCGGCATCGTCCATACCCATTCGACGCATCTGGTCGCATTGACGCTCGCGGGCGTATGGAGCGAAGCGGACGTGTTGCCGCCGATCTCACCGTACTACGTGATGAAAGTGGGCCACGTACCGCTGATTCGCTACCAACGTCCAGGCGATCCGCAAGTGGCCGCGCAGATCGCCGAGTTGGCCGATCGGGTGCGCGCGGTGTTGCTCGAACGTCTGGGGCCGGTAGTCTGGGAGCGCTCGGTCGCGCACGCGTCGTATGCGCTCGAAGAACTCGAGGAGACCGCGCGCCTGTGGCTGATGACGAATCCGCGGCCCGCGCCGCTCGACGCCGCCGCGATCGAAGAACTCCGTGCCGCGTTCGGCGCGCGCTGGTAGCCACGCGCATTGCCGATGAACGCCGCGCACCGTATCGCACTGTCTTGAAGGAGTTGCCGCCATGCCTCGCTTCGCCGCCAATCTGTCGATGATGTACAACGAGCACGCGTTCCTCGATCGCTTCGCCGCCGCCGCGCGCGACGGCTTCAACGCGGTCGAATTCCTGTTTCCCTACGAGTTCCGCCCGGGCGAGCTGAAGGCGCGGCTCGACGCGCATGGCCTCACGCAGGCGCTGTTCAATGCGCCACCCGGCGACTGGAGCGGCGGCGAGCGCGGCCTTGCGTCGTTGCCGGGCCGTGAGGACGAATTCCGCCGCGGCATCGACACGGCACTCGAGTACGCGCGCGTGCTCGGCAATCGCAAGCTGCATGTGATGGCGGGGTTGATCGCCGGCGATCAAGCGGGCGAAACGCAGCGCAAAACACAACGCGACGTGTACCTGAACAACCTCGCCTATGCCGCGCGGGCCGCGCAAGCCGAACAGATCACGGTCGTCATCGAGCCGATCAATACGCGCGACATGCCCGGCTATTTCCTCAATCGACAGGACGACGCGCAAGCGATCTGCGCCGAAGTCGGCGCGCCGAATCTGAAGGTGCAGTTCGATTGCTATCACTGCCAGATCGTCGAGGGCGATCTGGCGATGAAGCTCAAACGCGATATGGCTGGCATCGGTCACATCCAGGTTGCGGGAGTGCCCGAGCGGCACGAGCCCGACATCGGCGAGCTGAACTACCCGTACCTGTTCGATCTGATCGATGCGCTCGGCTACGACGGCTACATCGGCTGCGAGTACCGGCCGCGCGCGGGGACCTCGGCGGGGCTTGGCTGGCTGAAGCCTTATCTCGATGCGGGGCGTTGACTCTTTCCGACAACCACTGACGCACACGTAACCATGAAAGTACTGATCACCGGCGGTGCCGGTTTTCTCGGCCAGCGTCTCGCGCGCGAGCTGCTTGCGCGCGGCGCACTGAAAGATGCGCACGGCGCACCGCAAGCGATTACCGGGCTCGTGTTGCTCGACGTCGTGCGCGCACACGATTTCGGCGATGCGCGCGTGCGCACCGAAGTCGGCGATATCGCGGAGCGCAGTGTGCTCGAACGCGTGATCGACGATCAAACCTCGGCGATCTTTCACCTCGCTGCGATCGTCAGCGGCCAGGCCGAGGCGGACTTCGATCTCGGCATGCGCATCAATCTCGATGCGTCGCGGCTGCTGCTCGAAATCTGCCGCCAGCGCGGGCACCAACCGCGCGTCGTGTTCACCAGTTCGGTCGCGGTCTACGGTGGCGATCTGCCTGCAGTCGTGCAGGACGACACCGCGCTGAATCCGCAGTCGTCGTACGGCGCGCAGAAGGCGATCGCGGAGCTGCTGCTCAACGACTATTCGCGGCGCGGTTTCGTCGACGGCCGCGTGCTGCGACTGCCGACCATCAGCGTGCGGCCGGGGCGGCCGAATGCGGCGGCGTCGTCGTTCGCGAGCGGCATCGTCCGCGAGCCGCTCAATGGCGAGGAGGCCGTGTGTCCGGTCGCCGGTTCGACGCGGCTGTGGTTGCTGTCGCCGCGCAAGGCGATCGAGAGTCTCATCGCCGGCCTCGAACTCGATGGCGCCGCGCTTGGCAAGCAACGCGCGCTGAACCTGCCGGGCTTGTCGGTCAGCGTCGACGAGATGATCGCGGCACTGCGCGAGGTCGCGGGCGAGGCGGTCGCGAGCCGCATTGTGCGGCAGCCCGACGAGCGCATCGAGAAGATCGTCGGGAGCTGGCCCGGCGCGTGGGATACGTCGCGCGCCGAACGGCTCGGGCTCGCGACCGATCGCAGTTTCGCGGACGTGATTCGCGGCTACATCGCCGATGAAGGAATCGAAGTTCGCTGAAGATCACCCCCTCCGCGTATTCCCTGGTGTCGCTTGGCACGGCTGCGGCCGTGCTTGACATGCTTTCGCGCCCCCGCCTATTATCGAGCCTGTTTTGTTCGATATATGACCGTGTGTTCGTATATAGAACACAAGGCAGGACGAGGAAGAGGCGACAGCCGTATCGGTCGTCAATCCCAAGCCCATCGTTCACGATCTTGCGCTAAGCTGCTCCGACGTGACGGCCGCCGCAACGCCGCCGTTTTGCAGCCTCCCGCCCCCGGCCGTTGGCCCCCGGCCGATGCCTCGGCGCATCGAACCGGCGTCATCGGTGCAAGGCCGGCCGAGGCGCAGCGCACGCAGCATCCCAACTGGAGACATCCCATGACCGAAGCATTCCTGTGCGACGCGATTCGCACCCCCATTGGCCGCTATGCGGGTTCGCTGTCGTCGGTGCGCGCCGACGACCTGGGCGCGGTGCCGCTCAAGGCGCTGATGGAGCGCAACAAGAACGTCGACTGGACCGCGATCGACGACGTCATCTACGGCTGCGCCAACCAGGCCGGTGACGACAACCGCAACGTCGCGCGCATGTCGCTGCTGCTCGCGGGTCTGCCGAAGGACGTGCCGGGCTCGACGGTCAACCGTCTGTGCGGCTCGGGCATGGATGCGGTCGGCATCGCCGCGCGCGCGATCAAGTCGGGCGAGGCCGCGCTGATGATTGCCGGCGGCGTCGAAAGCATGAGCCGCGCGCCGTTCGTGATGCCCAAGGCGACCAGCGCGTTCTCGCGTCAGAACGAGGTCTACGACACGACGATCGGCTGGCGTTTCGTGAACCCGCTGATGAAGAAGCTGTACGGCGTCGACTCGATGCCGGAAACCGGCGAAAACGTCGCGACCGACTACAACATCAGCCGCGCCGACCAGGACGCATTCGCGCTGCGCAGCCAGCAGAAGGCGGCGCGCGCGCAACGCGACGGCACGCTCGCGCAGGAGATCGTCGGCGTGACGATCGCGCAGAAGAAGGGCGATCCGATCACGGTCATGCAGGACGAGCATCCGCGCGAAACGAGCCTCGAAACGCTCGCGAAGCTGAAGGGCGTCGTGCGTCCGGACGGCACGGTGACGGCCGGTAACGCATCCGGCGTGAACGACGGCGCGGCGGCGTTATTGCTTGCCAATGAAGAGACCGCGAAGCGTTTCGGCCTTACGCCGCGCGCCCGCGTGCTCGGTGCGGCCACCGCCGGCGTCGAGCCGCGCGTGATGGGCATCGGCCCGGCACCCGCCACGCAGAAGCTGCTCGCGCGTCTGGGCATGAAGATCGACCAGTTCGACGTGATCGAACTGAACGAAGCGTTCGCCTCGCAAGGTATCGCGGTGCTGCGCGCCCTCGGCGTCGCCGACGACGATCCCCGCGTGAACCCGAACGGCGGCGCGATTGCGCTCGGCCACCCGCTCGGCATGAGCGGCGCGCGTCTGGTGACGACCGCGACGTATCAGCTGCAACGCACGCAGGGCCGCTTCGCGCTGTGCACGATGTGTATCGGCGTCGGCCAAGGCATCGCGATCGCGATCGAGCGCGTGTGATGCGTGAGCTGGTTTAGCGCGAGCTTCGGTCTCCGCGCAAGCTGAATAGTGAGAAGCAGAAGGGCCGGCGTCGAGACACGCCGGCCCTTTGTTTTGATCGCGCCTTGTTGCGTCGGGCGCAGGCGTTATGACGCCGCTTCGACGGTCAGATGCATGACCTCATGCACCGGCGCGAGCCGCGCGCGGATCGTCTCGGCCGTAACGCCGCCATGCGTGCGCACACTGACGATCGCCGCTCGCGCCTCCGGGCCGATCTGCCAGACGTGCAGGTCGGCGATCTCGGCGTCGCCGTGCGAATCCAGGATTTCGCGGATTTCGCCGGCCACGTGCTCGTCGGTTTTGTCGAGCAGCACGCCGGCCGTGTCGCGCATCAGCGTCCATGCCCAGCGCGCGATGACGATCGATCCGACGATGCCCATCAGCGGGTCCAGCCAGACCCACCCGAGATAGCGGCCGGCCAGCAGGGCCACGATCGCCAGCACCGAGGTCAGCGCATCGGCGAGCACGTGCACGTAGGCGGAGCGCAGGTTGTTGTCGGACCCATGCGCATGGCCGTGATGATGGTGATGATGGTCGTGATCGTGATGGCCATGGTGCGCATGGCCGCCCGACAACAGCAGCGCGCTGACGATGTTCACGACCAGCCCGATCGCCGCAATCGCCGCGGCCTGCCCGAACGCGACACCGGTGGGATGAACGAGCCGGACCGCCGATTCGATGCCGATGCCAAGCGCCACCAGAGCGAGAATCAACGCCGAAGCGAAGCCGGCAAGCTCGCCCACTTTTCCCGTTCCGAAACTGAACGCGCGGTTTGCCGAGTTGCGTCTCGCGAACGAATACGCGAGCGCGGCAATCCCGAGCGCGCCGGCATGCGTCGCCATGTGGAAGCCATCGGCGAGCAGCGCCATCGAGCCGGTCACGTAACCGGCCCGCGATTTCGCCGATCATCATGACAACGGTGAGCGCGACGACGGAGCGGGTCCGGCGCGCTTTTTCGTCGTGCGAGCTGCCGAGAAACGAGTGCTCGTGTTTGCGGATCTGATTTTCAGTCATACGGAACTTACTTCGAATAGCGGCGGATTGCGCCGATCAATGCATCAACTCCCTTCTTGCGCTGGCTGGCCGTCAGGTCCGGATGCGCGACATGCTCGCGCGCGTGCGCCTCGACGATCTCGTCGAGCAGGCCGTTCATTGCGCCGCGGGTCGCGGCCACCAGGTGCAAGACTTTCTCGCAATCGGCGTCCGACTCCAGTGAACGCTCGATAGCCTGAACCTGGCCCGCGATGCGACGAACGCGCTTCAATAAGCCGTCTTTGTGTGTGCTCAGATGTGCCATACATATACCCCCTATAGGTATATAGGATAGCACGGTACTGAGATGGCGTTTCTGATGGCTGTCGGCGGCCATGCCGATGCATACGTCGGCAAATCGTTCGCGTCATACTGTTGGCCGTGGATGTCCTGTAGGCGCAGCGTTCATGATGCCGGGCACGAATGCTGCGTAGCACGAAGCGATTGCGCTCGACGCGCATGACCGACCGTCAAGCCGTATCGATACCTTGCATGAGGAGAACACGGATGAAAACAGCGACGATAGCTGCAGCATTGGTCATCGCGGTGGTGGTCGCGGCCCCGCCGGCGCGAGCGCAGGACGACATGGCGAGCACCGCGCAAGCGATGCTCGGCGCGGCGCAGCCGGTGCATATGACGGCGGAGATCGTCGCCATCGATGCGGGCAACCGCTCGCTGACATTGAAGGGCCCGCATGGCGACGTCGCGATCGTACTCGTCAGCCAGCAGGTCGCCGGTTTCGATCAGCTGAAGATCGGCGATCGCGTCGACGTGCTGTACAAGAATGCGTTGCTCACCAAGGTCGACAAGGCAAGCAGCGCGGGCAAGGGGATTCGCGAGCGGGTCGACCGGCGGAGCTATGCGCCGGCGTCGGGCGGGTACGAGTCGGCGCGGCAGACCGAGGTGCTCGCCACCGTGCTGAAGATCGATCGCAAGCAGCGCCTCGTGACGCTGCGCGGCGCGTATCAGACCCAGACCTTCGAAGCCGCGCCCGATGTCGATCTGAGCGACGTGAAGGTCGGCGACACCGTGCATGCGGCGTTCGTGTCGGCCGCCGCGGTGCAGGTGACGCCGGTCGGGCAGTGAGCGGCTGGGGCCGCAGTCCATTGCGGCGGCCGCATCTGTTTCGCAATCTATGTCGAAATATGTCGCGGCTCCCGCCGAATGCCCGCAAAGCCTTGCCTGGCGAGCCCGCGTCGCGGCGAAACAGCGCGACATATCTTCCGTGATGATTTCCGCGGTGGGTCCTTCTATAGTCCGTTCGTCGCCACGCGGCAGTGACGCAAGTGGCCTGAATCCAGCAAGGACATACCGTGAAAAATCGTTCATTCGCAGGTTCCGACAGGGTCTGCGCCAGCATGGCACGAGGCGCGCTGCGCAAGGTGGTGCTCGGCGCGGCCGCCGCCGTGCTCGCGCTCGGCAGCGCATCGGCGTTCGCGTGGTCGGGTCACGGCACCGCGTACACGTCGCGCGGCGTCTATAACGGTGCGCACTACGGCTCTTGCGGCGGCGGTAGCTGCTCGCATGCGGGCAGCGTGGCCGGCCCCTATGGCGGCGTCGCGAGCAACACTGGCACGGTCACGCGCACGGCGCCTGGCCAGTTCTCGAACTCGGGTACCGCGACGGGCCGCTACGGCAACTCGGTGCAGCACTCGGGCGACACCAACTGCGCGGGCGGCTCCTGCTCGCATAGCGGCACGCTGACCGGTCCCGACGGCAAAACGGCGACAACGTCCGGCGACGTGACGCGCACCGCGCCGGGCCAGTATTCGTCGTCGGGCTCGATCACCGGATCGAACGGCAATACGGTCAATCATTCTGCGTCGACGAATTGCGCGGGTTCGACCTGCGCGCGCTCGGGCACGGTGACGGGTCCGGACAACAACAACGTCTATCACTCAGGCACTGCGACGCGGGTCGCGCCCGGCGTCGTGACGACTTCGACGAGCGTGACCGGCACGCAAGGCCACACGGTGACGTCGAGCGGTACGGTGGTAACAGGCGGCGTGGTGGTCGCGGGCGGGACCACGACGGCGACGGGTACGACCGTGGTCGTTGCGCCGAAGCCGGTGGTGGTCGCGCCGCCTCCGCCGGTCGTCGTGCCGGCTCCGGTCGTGTACGTGCCGCCGCCGGTCGTGGTGACGCCTCCGCCGGCCTATGTTCCGCCGCCGATGGTGGTCGTGGCGCCGCCCCCGCCGCCGACCGTCTACGTCGCGCCGCGTCCCGTGTATGTCGCGCCGCGGGCTGCGGTCTGGGTGCCGGGCCATTGGGTCGGGCGCGTGTGGGTGCCGGCGCATTGGGCCTGACGATGAGCGCGGCGATGAGGATCAGAACCTGCGTTGAATCGTGGCGCTCACGTCGCGCCGCGCGGTGCGACGCGATGTGCGAAATGGCGGGCTCGTGTCCACCGTCTGCTGAGGCCGTGCGTCACTCGCGAGCGCAAAGGGCTGCGCGGGGCGCGCTGCGCAAAACGGTCGCGCTCGCGACGATCGTCGTGGCGACGTTGCTGGCGATCAACGCAGTCATCGACGCCGGCGACGCTAACGACGGCCTTCGCGCGAACCCCGCCGCCGCTGCGGCGAGCGACTGTTCCGCGCGCTACGCCGCGTTGCTCGATCTGGCCGAACTCGCGCGGCGTGACGGCAAATCGTCCGAGGTGGTCGTGCGTGGCTTGAGCCAGCAGAACGGGGCAATGAGCGAGTGCATACCTGCAGGTCGGGTCAGGCCTGCACCGCCATTACATTGAACGCGGCCGCGTCGGATCGCATTCCAGAAAAGTCGCGCCGGGGATCGGATTGAACACGTAGGCGTCGATGGGCTCGAATCCCAGCGATGCGTAGAGACCGAGCGCCGCTTGCATCGTCGGCAGCCTGTCGAGACGCATGCGGCGATAGCCCGGCACCAGATGCGTGGCAGGCGCAGGGCACAACACGTCGCATCTCAGGCAAGCGCCACCACCACGACTGAGCATAGGCGACTTCGCCGATGAATTCGATGCCGGTGAGCACAAAGCCGTTAGGCCCCATCCAGCTTAATTCAACTTCGTGCAGCGGCGGTAGTGGTGGCCGGTCCGCCGCGCCCGACTGGAAGCGGGCAGTGTGCAGATGGATCATGCGACGGGTCGGGTCATTGAACGCGCAGCGGAAACCGGATCTCGAACGTGGTCCCCACGCCCTCGCGCGACGCAAACTCGATCTGCCCATCGAGCACGCGGCATACCTCCCTGACGATCGCGAGCCCGAGCCCCGTGCCCGGAATCTCGTCGCAAGCCGCGCGCTCGAACTCATCGAATACGCGCTCCGCGTCGGCGGGCGCAATGCCGACGCCGGTGTCGGAGACGCGAATCGCCCAGTGTTCGGCGCCATGCATGGCGAACCGGATTTCGACTTGCCCCGACTTCGTGTACTTGATCGCGTTGGTCAACAGATTGACCGCGATCTGCTTGAGCTTCAGCCGGTTCGACGTGACGACCGGCAGCGCCGCGTCGAACGCGCTGCGCAACGCAAGCCCTTTCGCCTCGATCGACGGTCGCGTCGACGCGACGAGTTCGTCGAAGAGTTCGCGCAAATCGACGTCTTCGAGCACGAGCGGCGCAGAGTCTCCGAGCACGACCGAGTACTCGACCATCTGGTCGACCAGTTGCTTCATGTCGGCGGTCTGACGGTTCGCGAGTGTCAATGCGGTATCGGCTTTCGACGGCGCTCGCTCGATCAGTTGCAGCGCGACCGAAAACGCGTTGAGGAAATTGCGCAGATCGTGCACGACGCTGCGCGTGATCTGCATCCGCGATTCATTTAGGTCGCCGACCAGCCGTTGCTCGAGCGTCAATTCGTGATTCGCGCGTTCGAGCCGTCCCGTGTATTCGTCGATCTTGCGATCGCGCTCGGCGACCACTTCCTTGATCGACTCATACCTGACCACGCTGAATGCTTCGGCGATCAGGCGGCGCGCGCGGCTCTCGTGACGGCGCGTGCACGTCCGGTCGCGTTCGACGAACTCTTCGAGCGCTTCGAAGAGCACCTGCTCAAAGAGGTCCAGTTCGCGCACCAGCTCTTCGCTCCGGTAGCCCTGCTGCCAACGGACCTTGCCGTGCTTCTTCGCGTCGCGTTCGATCGACGTTTCGACGCGCTCGAGATCTTCTGCATCGAGCGCCCGGCACAGCTCGTCGAGAATATCCGGCAGATGGTCGGCCAGTTGCCGATAAGTGAGCTTGCCCGCTTCGACGAGATCGGCGTCGGCGGAGACGGCATGCATCCATTGCCGCGTCAGCCCGCCCCGTTCCGCGCGGATGAAGTTGGCGAAGTTGCGCAGCGGGCTCACGCGTCTGTCGGTCATCACGCGTCTCTCGGTCATGATGGATACCGGAATGGAGTTTCTACAACATACAACGCGCGAACGGTTCGAACGCCTCGATTTGCGCGGGCATCGCAAACCTGTTTCGCTGCCGATCGGCCAGTCCACCCGATGTGCGCCGGCAACCCGCGTCATTATCCGCGCAATTGCCGTTCGTGGAACACCTCTTGCGAGACTTTGATCAGACGAGAAGGCAAATTTTGTCCGCAGAACATGATGTATTCGATATTGCTGGTCGACGACGAACCGGAAATTCTAGCCGCATGGCGGCTGATTCTGGAGAGCGAAGGGTATGAGGTGAGGTGTGCGAGCAACGGCGCCGAAGCACTCGCTTGTGTCGTCGCTCACGTTCCCGACCTGATTGTTAGGACTGGATGATGCCGGTCATGGACGGCGCGGAGTTGTGCCGCCGTTTGAAATCGATGCCGCGATCTGTCAACGTACCGATTTTGCTCCATACCGCGGTGCCGCCTTCGAACAGCGATGCGAAGTACTGCAGCGCATGTCTGCTGAAGCCGATCGGCGCGGATCTCTTTCTGACCACGATCGCGCAGCTCTGCGCGCCACGGTGCTGATATGGCACGCATTGCCGCGTTCACCGTCGTGTGATGACGTCAACGCCGTGCCACGTCATCGACCCGGACGCTTGCTGAGTCGGCTTTCAGAAAATCGACGAAGGCTCGCAGCGGCGCGGGCACATGACGATGGCCCGGATAGTAAAGAAAAGGCCCTGAAAAGCGCTGCCACCACGGTTCGAGAATCGCTTCGAGCGCGCCGCTGTCGAGATGCGGGCGCAGCATGTCTTCGAACAGGTGAATGATGCCGAGGCCCGCGACCGCGCCGCTGACCGCGAGGTCGATCGCGGCGCCGGGCCGCACCAGCAGCGGTCCTGTCGGATTCAATTGCAGCAGCTCGCCGTCGCGCTCGAAGTACCAGGTCGGCATCGCGCCGCTGGCGAATTGCCCGCGCAGGCAGGCATGCGCGAGCAATTCGCCGGGATGGTGCGGACGGCCGTGCGCGTCGAGATACGCGGGCGACGCGGCGGTCGCGAAACGCTGCACGCGCGCGCCGATCGGCACCGCGATCATGTCCTGCTCGAGGCGTTCATCGTAGCGAATGCCCGCATCGCAACCGATCGACAGCACATCGACGAAACCATCCTCGACCACCACTTCGACGCGAATATCCGGGTACTGCTTCAGAAAGCGCGCAAGCACGTCGGGCAGCACGATGCGCGCGACGCTCGACGGCACGTTGAGCTTCAATGTGCCGGTCGGCTTGTCGCGAAAGCCGTTCAGCACGTCGAGCGCCGCTTCCATTTCGCCGAACAGCGGCGTCAGCTTCTCGATCAGACGCAGCCCGGCTTCGGTCGGCGCGACGCTGCGCGTGGTGCGGTTCAGGAGCCGCAGCCCGAGTTTCGTTTCGAGGCGCCGCACCGCGACGCTAAGACTCGACGCCGACACGCCGCTCACGCGCGCCGCGTCGCGAAAGCCGCCGGCGCGGGCGACGGAAACGAAGGCGGCCAGATCATTCAGTTCCATGACGATTGATTGTGCAGAATTTTGAACAACCCGTACACGTTAGACCGCTTTATTCAACAACGCAATTACGGCGATACTGCCGCTCACCACTTCACAAGGAGATCGTCATGCCGAACTTCAGCTCCATCGACACTTTCGCACTAGCCGGCCGCCCGGTGCGGCGTATGGGCTATGGCGCGATGCAGCTGGCCGGCCCCGGCGTGTTCGGGCCGCCGAAAGACCGCGACGCGGCGCTCGCGGTACTGCGTGAGGCGGTCGCGTCGGGCGTCGACCACATCGATACCAGCGATTTTTACGGGCCGCACGTGACCAATCAGTTGATCCGCGAGGCGCTCCACCCGTATCCACGCGATCTGACGATCGTGACGAAGGTGGGCGCGGTGCGCGACGGCGCCGGCGCCTGGCTGCCGGCGCAGGAGCCCGCCGACATCGAGCGCGCGGTGCATGACAATCTGCGCAACCTCGGGCTCGACGCGCTCGACGTGGTCAACATGCGCGTGATGGGCAACGTGCACGAGCCGAGCGAGGGCTCGATCGAAAAGCAGGTCACGGCGCTTGCCGAGCTGCAGCAGCGCGGGCTCGTGCGTCATGTCGGCCTGAGCAACGTGACGGCCACGCAGATTGCCGAGGCGCAGCGCATCACGAAGGTCGTGTGTGTGCAGAACCACTACAACCTCGTGCATCGCGATGACGATGCGTTGATCGATTCGCTCGCGGAGCAGGGCATCGCCTACGTGCCGTTTTTCCCGCTGGGTGGCTTCACGCCGATTCAATCGTCCGGGCTGTCGGAGCTTGCGCGCAAGCTCGAGGCGACGCCGATGCAGGTCGCGCTTGCCTGGCTATTGCATCGGGCACCTAACATTCTGCTGATTCCGGGCACGTCTTCGGTGACTCATCTGCGTGAAAACTTGGAGTCGGCGCAGTTGAAGCTCAACGACGAGGCGCTCGATCGACTGGATGCGCTCGGCGCTGAAAAGGGCTGATTACACCGATGCCGCGATGAACTCCCGCAACCATTGATGCGCGGGATCGCGATGCACCCGCTCGTGCCATAGCATCGCCATCTCGTAGCCCGGCACCTCGACGGGCGGTTCGACCATCCGCAGCGCGTCCGTGCCGCGCACGAGACGCGCGGGCAGCATCCCCACGAGATCCGTGCTCGCGAGCACCGACTGCATGAACAGAAAGTGCGGCACCGACAGCACGACCTTGCGCGCGAGTCCCACCTTCGCGAGCGTCTCGTCGGTGACGCCGAAAAAGCCGCCGCCATCGGGCGACACGATCACGTGTTCGAGCTTGCAGAACTGCGCGAGGGTGGGCCGGCGCTTCAGCTCGGGATGACCCGCGCGGCCGACCAGTACGTAGCGCTCGGCAAACAGCACGCGACGGCGCAAGCCTTCGGGCGCGCCTTCGCTCGTATGAAAGCCGATATCGATATCGCCCTGTTCGGCCTGGCGAGCGAGCCGCGGCGGCACCGCCTCGACGATCGCGAGACGCGTGTCGGGCGCCACCGCGCGCAAGCCCGCGAGCATCGGCAGGATGATCGTCGACTCCGCGTAGTCGGTTGCGGCGATGCGCCAGGTTTGCGTCGCCGCGGCCGGATCGAATGGACTGGTTGGCGCGACCGCGCGCTGCAGTGCGTCGAGCGCTTCGCGCAACGGCTCGCGCAGTGCCTGCGCTTTCGCGGTGGGCCGCATGCCGCGCGGTCCCGGCAACAGCAGCGGATCGCCGAATACGTCGCGCAGTTTCGCCAGATGCACGCTGACCGACGGCTGAGAGAAGTTCAGCCGTTCAGCGGCGCGGGTCACGTTGTGCTCTTCGAGCAGCACGTCGAGCGTGACCAGCAGGTTCAGGTCGAGTGTTCTGAGATTAACCACAGCGATACCTGACATATTGGGAATTCATTTCCAATATACCTCGGCGATGCCTATCGTGACTGTTTTCAGCCACGAAGGTCCCATCATGAACGTTCTCATCATCTATGCGCACCCCGAACCGAAATCGTTGAACGGTTCGCTGAAGGACTTCACTGTCCGCCATCTCGAACGCGCCGGCCATACGGTGCAGGTGTCCGATCTGTACGCGATGAACTGGAAAGCGTCGCTAGACGCGCACGACACCAGCAAGCGTCACAGCGGCGAGCGTTTCTTCGCGTCGCTAGAATCGAAGCATGCGTTCGAGAACGGCTTGCAGAGCGAGGATATCGCGCGTGAGCAGGACAAGCTGAAGTGGGCCGATGCGGTGATCCTGCAGTTTCCGCTGTGGTGGTTCTCGATGCCGGCGATCATGAAGGGCTGGGTGGAACGTGTCTATGCGTACGGTCTCGCGTATGGCGTCGGCGAGCATTCCGATGCGCGCTGGGGCGAGCGTTATGGCGAGGGCCGTTTCGCGGGCAAGCGCGCGATGCTGATCGTCACGGCGGGCGGCTGGGAGTCGCACTACAGCGCACGCGGCATCAACGGTCCGATCGACGACGTGCTGTTCCCGATCCAGCACGGTGTGCTGTATTACCCCGGCTTCGAGGTATTGCCGCCGTTCGTCGTCTATCGCACGAGCCGCGTCGACGAGGCGAAGTATGCCGCGGTCAGCGAGGCGCTCGGGCGACGGCTCGACACGCTGTGGACGGCCGCGCCGATCGCGTTCCTGCCGCAGAACGGCGGCGCGTATGAGATTCCGGCGCTCACATTGCGGGACGATCTGGCGCCGGGGCGGGTGGGGTTTGCCGCGCACGTCGAAGATGCGGGCGCAGAGACGGCAACTGAAGCCGATGAGGCGACCGAAGCCTGACTGGATCGTATGTTTCGCTGAAATTTGGTTGTAAGTCGCCATTGCTACAGTCGTCGACGGACATAGGCCGAGGCATGCCGGGGCGCTCTTCTTCGGATGCCTGACGAACGTAACAGCCGGAAGCAAGCGCAAGGGGCGACCCACCATGAATCCAGTCCATACGTTCTGGCTCATTCTGATGCTGATCGCATCGCCGGCGTGGGCGTTCCAGTCGCGCGTCGTCACGATTCCGAGCGCGGCGATGCATCGTACGTTCGACGCCACCATCGTGCTGCCCGATCGATACGCGCGTGGCAACCAGGCCGCGCGCTTTCCGGTCGTCTACGTGCTGCATGGCTCGGGCGGCGATTACACGGACTGGACCGCGAATTCGCATATCGGCAAGCTCGCCGACCGCTATCACGTGATCCTCGTGATGCCCGACGGCGGCCGCGACAGCTGGTACATCGATAGCCCGGTCGATCCGCGCAGCCGCTATGAAACCTACGTGGGTACGGAAGTGGTGGCCTATATCGACAGCCATTTCCGCACGATCGCGACGAAGCAGGCGCGCGCTATCACGGGTTCGAGCATGGGCGGCTTCGGTGCGCTACGCATCGCGCTCGACCGGCCCGACGCGTTCGGCGCGGCGGGAAGCATCAGCGGTGCGGTGGACCCGCGCGGGAGCGAGGACGAGCCCGGCATCGAGCGGGTGTTCGGCGATCCGATGCAATATGCGGACTTCTGGAACAGCAAGGCGATCGTCGTGAGTGCGGAGGATTTCGGCCGCGACCATATCGCGCTGACGATCGATTGCGGGGTGAACGACTCGCTCGTGCAGTCGAACCGGCTGCTGCACGAGCGGCTCGTCGAACTCGGCGTGCCGCACGATTACGCCGAGCGGCCCGGCGGCCATACGTGGAAGTACTGGTCGAACGCGGTCAAATATCAGGTGCTGTTCTTTGCCGGCACGTTCAGGCAGGCGGCGCGCGGAATGCGTGACGCGCGCGCCGCGGCCGCGGCCTGACGGCGGACGGCTATCCGCGTCAATCGATTCCGTGAAACACCGCGTCGTCCGGTCCCAGGTAGACCGGCGGGCGCCACGCGGCATCGCGCATCGAATGCTGGACCTGTTTGTCGACGCCGAGCAGCACCGCGAAAATCGCCATCCGCACCGGAATGCCGTTGTCGGTCTGCCGGAAAATCGCGAGCCGCGAATCGTGGTTGAGATCGGTGCTCAAATCGTTCGCGCCGGGCCGGCTGTCGCGCGGCAGCGGGTGCATGATCAGCGTGTCGGCGCCGCACACGCTATCGACGAGCGCCTGGTTGATCTGGAAGTCGGGCGTGTAGCCTTCGAACGATTCGTCGGTGAAGCGCTCCTTCTGGATGCGCGTCGCGTATACGACGTCGGCGCCGCGCAAGCCAGTGCGCAGGTCGTGCGTCTGTTCGATCACGTGAGCGTTGCGCGAAATCTGCTCGATGATATAGCCCGGCAATTCGAGCATCGGCGGCGAAATCAGCGTGAACTTGATGCCGCGATAGAGCGCCAGCAGCTTCACGAGCGAATGCACGGTACGTCCGTACTTGAGGTCGCCGACCAGCGCGATGTGCGCGCCGTCGACGATCTTGCCGAGCCGCGAGAACTCGCGCTGGATCGTGTAGAGATCGAGCAGCGCCTGGCTCGGATGCTCGCCGGGACCGTCGCCGCCGTTGATCACCGGCACGTTGGTCGCGCGCGCGAATTCGGCCACCGAGCCTTGCTCCGGGTGGCGGATCACCAGCGCGTCGACATAGCCGCTCATCACCCGGCTCGTGTCGTAGATCGATTCTCCCTTCGCCATCGACGAAAACGTGAAGCCGGTCGTGTCGCACACCGAGCCGCCGAGCCGGCAGAACGCCGCGCCGAAGCTCACGCGGGTACGCGTGCTCGCCTCGAAGAACAGATTGCCGAGCACCGCGCCTTCGAGCACGCGCGAGATTTTGCGGCGCCGGGCGATCGGCTGCATGATGTCGGCGACGCGAAAGAGCGCCTCGACCGAGTCGCGCGAAAACTGATCGACCGACAGCAACTGCGGCTTGCCCTCGAACAGAATCTGGTTTGCGAGCGATTGCGAGTCTACGCTTTGCGTATATCCTTCGCCCGGCTCCGTGTTCGCGACGATCTCCGACACGAAACGCTCGACGATTTCCGGCATCGCCCGCGATTCCTGCGAGTCGTCCGGCAGCAGCCACGTGTCCAGCGCCCTGCGCGACACGCCGATGCGGTTCGCGAACGTATCGCGCGTCATGTTCAGGCGACGCATCGCATCGCGTAGGAAGGCTTGTTGCGGAACGCTCATGAGGGCACCTGTCGCAAAAGTGGGGTCGGCGAGAGTTAGGTAGCAAAACGCGTTAATGTACGCGGTGCGTATATTAGTTTCCGGCGCGTAGAAGTCAAGCGTTTTCCTCCGCGAGCTGGTTCGACGGCCCTCGCAGGACGGCATCGCCCTGCATCCGCGAATTCAGGCGATCAAGGATTGCGCCGGTTCGCTCGACACGACGCTCGCGCTGATTCGCGACGGCCGTCTGCAAGTGCTCGCGGGCAACGACCTCGAGCTCTTCTCGACGGTGTGCGCGGGTGGAAGTGGGGCGATCGCGGCGTCGGCGCATTGGCGGCCCGAGCGTTTCGTCGCGCTTTATCGCGCGTTGACGGACGGGAAGCTCGACGAAGGACGACGCATTTTTCACGCGCTCGTGCCGCAAATCCAACTCGCGTTCGCGGAACCGAATCCCGCGCCGGTGAAGGCGCTGCTCGCGGCGAGGGGATGGGTGCGCAACGAATTGCGTTTGCCGATGACGCGTGCGAGCGAGGCATTGACCGAACGGCTCGCGGCGTTGGGGGAGACGCTGCTCAGATAGAGACTCCGCTTGCGGCCATCATTCTGCCGCGGAGCATTGCGCCGAAGTCGTCGGCGTTGATCGGCTTGCCGAGCAGGTAGCCCTGCACTTCGTCGCACATCATCGAGCACAGCTTGTCGAGCTGCGATTGGGTTTCGACGCCCTCGGCGACCACGTCCATTTCGAGCGAGTGCGCGAGCGCGATGATCGCCGACACGATCGCGCTACCCGCGGCGCCGTTCGCGTCGAGACCGTTGATGAAGAAGCGATCGATCTTCAGTTGCTTCACCTGGAAGCGCTGCAGATACGCGAGGCTCGAATAGCCGGTGCCGAAGTCGTCGATCGAGATGTCGAAGCCGCTCGCGTGAAACGCGCGGATTACTTCGACGGTGCGCGCGGCGTCCTGCATCGCTACGGTCTCGGTGATTTCGAACATGATCTGTTCGCACGCGACGCCCTCGCTCCTGACGATGTCGAGGATCGTCTCGACGAGGTCAGGTTGCAACAGCTGACGCGGCGACAGGTTGATCGCCACCTTCATCGCCGGCAGGCCCTGTTCGATCCAGCCGCGAATGCGCCGGCAGGTTTCGCGCACGACCCAGTAGCCGATCTGCACGATCTGCCCGGAGCGCTCGGCGACCGGGATGAATTCGGCCGGCGTCAGCGCGCCCATCTCCGGATCGTGCAGGCGGATCAGCGCCTCGGCGCCCGCGAGCGCGTCGCCGCCGCGCTGGAACTTCGGCTGGAACAGCAGCGAGAAACGATCATTCGCGAAGGCGTCGTGCAGCACTTGCTGGATCCGCAGCGTGCGCGTGGCGGCCTCGTTCATGCTGCGCTCGAAGAAGCGGTAGGTGCCGCGGCCGGCGCGCTTCGCTTCGTACATCGCGGCGTCCGCGTGCTGGAGCAGCGTCTCGACGCTGTCGCCATCGCGCGGATAGAGCGCAATGCCGATGCTCGGCATCACCTGCAGCGGTTGTTCGTCGCTCCACGTGCCCTGGCGCATCCGGTGAAGCACGCCGTCGGCGAGCGCGGCCGCGTCGTCGCCGCACGTAAGGTGTTCCGTGAGCACGACGAACTCGTCGCCGCCGAGCCGCGCGACGGTGTCGCTCGAACGCACGCATTGCTGCAGGCGTTGCGCGAATGCGGACAGCACCGCGTCGCCGGCCGAGTGACCCAGCGAATCGTTGATCGTCTTGAAGCCGTCGAGATCCATGAACAGCACCGCGAACGCCGTACGCTGACGGCGCGCGCCGCTGATTGCGCGTTCGATCCGCTCGGTCAGCGTCGCGCGGTTCGGCAGGCCCGTCAGCGCGTCGAGCGTCGCGAGCCGCACGATCTGGCCGTTCAGCCGCGTCACCGCGCCGAGCAGGAAGGTGGTGCGCACGTCGAAGCGCGACAGCATCAGCGTGACGATCAGCACCGCGAACGTGAGCAGGATCACCGAGGTGGCGAGCCATTGCGCGTTCATGTCTTTGGCCGCGCCGCAGATCGCGCCCGGCGCGAAGTCGGCGGCGGCCATGCCGGTGTAGTGCATGCCGCTGATCGCGACGCCCATCACCAGCGCCGCGGCGAGACGTTTGCGCGCGATATGGCGCTCGTCTTCGTTGCTGAGCGCGCGCGCCATCCACAGCGCGGCGCTCGACGCACCGATCGCGATCGCGATCGAGGCCGCGAACCATGCCGGCTGGTAGTGGATCGCGGGCGCCATGCGCAGCGCCGCCATCCCGGTGTAATGCATGCCGGCGATAGCGATCCCCATCGCCACGCCGCCCATCAGCAGCCGGACCGGCGTCAGGCGCTGCTGGGTCGTCAGCGAGAGCGCCAGGTACGAAGCGCCGATCGCGAGGGCCAGCGAGCAGGCGGTCGTCGCCGGGTCGTAGCCGAGCGGGATAGGCAGCGAGAACGCGAGCATCGCGACGAAGTGCATCGACCAGATGCCGACACCGAGCGCGAACGCGCCGCCGAGCCGCCATGCATGCCGCCGGCGCGTGGAGCCGAGCAGGAAGATGCGGCCCGTCAGATCGAGCGCGGTGTACGACGCGAGGGTCGCGACCGCGAACGAAATCGCGACGAGCCAGAAATTATATGAACTCTGCATATTATGTCCGCCGGGAAGAGTCCGGCTGGACATGTTATCGGCACTTTTCCGACTTTTGTTTAACTTATTTGCGATTTGCGAACAGGGGGCAAAGCCGACGCGCGGACGGCGCCGGATGCCGCGCTGGAACGCGTGTCGGATTGCGAGTCACGCTATGCGTCAGAGCGTGGATCGGACGGCGGATCGGCGTCCGCGCGGCTCAGTTGGAAGCCTTCGTCCAGCCAGCCGGTGACGCCGCCCGCCATCAGCTTGACGGGCCGCCCCAACTGGGCGAGCCGTAGTGCGCCGCGCGCCGCGCCGTTGCAGTGCGGGCCCGCGCAGTAGGTAACGAACAGCGTGTCCGGCGCATAAACCGCGAGCTTCGACGCGACGATCTTGCCGTGCGGCAGATTCAGCGCGCCCGGCACGTGGCCCTGCGCGAACAGCGCGGGACTGCGCACGTCCAGCAGCACGAAGCCGGGCGCGCCGCTCGCGAGCGCGGCGTGGACGTCGGAGCAATCGGTTTCGAAGCGCAGCGACGTCTGGAAGTGCGCGAGCGCGGCGGCGCTGTCGGCAGCGGGGATTGCGGTGACGGCGTTCGGGACGGTGGTGAGGTTGTCGTGAGTCATGGCAAGCAGGGGTGAGTTGATCGGGTGGTGGGGCGGCGCGTTTCAGGAACGGTCGATTGTGACGAGCGGCGGGTCGCCCGGTAAGTGGCGTGATCGTCAATCTTCGGTAACATTGCGCCATGCACAATCATCTCGTCGTCGCGCTGGCCTACGACCGTCTCTGCACCTTCGAATTCGGCTGCGTGACCGAACTGTTCGCACTCGAACGTCCTGAACTCGGTGTACCGTGGTATCGCTTCGCGGTCTGTGCGAGCGAGCCCGGTCCGATCCGCGCGGCGGGCGGCATCACGCTGGCCGCGCCGTACACGCTGAAGCTGCTCGCGAGCGCCGACACGATCGTGATTCCGGGTTGGCGCGATGCCGACGAGGTGCCGCCGGCCGCGCTGCTGCGCAAGCTTCGCGCGGCTTATGAGCGCGGCGCGCGGCTCTGCTCGATCTGCTCGGGCGTCTTCGTGCTCGCGGCGGCCGGCGTGCTCGACGGCAAGACCGTGACGACCCACTGGCGCTACGCGGACAAGTTGCAGCAGCGCTATCCGCAACTGCGTGTGCAGCCCGACGCGCTCTATGTCGATGAAGGGCAGGTGATCACGTCGGCGGGATCGGCGGCCGGGCTCGACATGCTGCTGCATCTGGTGCGGCGCGATCATGGCGGCGCGGTTGCGAATCGCGTCGCGCAACGGCTCGTGGTGCCGCCGCATCGCGAGGGTGGCCAGGCGCAGTTCGTGCCGCGCCCAATGCCGCACGACGAAAGCGGACGTATCGCGAAGCTGATGGACTGGGTGCGCAGCCATGCGGCCGAGCCGCATACGCTGCGCTCGCTCGCCGGGCGCGCGGCGATGAGCCCGCGCACGCTGCAACGGCAGTTCCGCGACGCGACCGGCATGGCGCCTTATGAATGGCTCATCAGGGAGCGCGTCGCGCTTGCGCGCGAGTTGCTCGAAGCCGCGACGCCGCTGCCGATGGCGCGCGTCGCCGAGCTGGCTGGGTTCGGGTCGGAGGAGTCGTTGCGGCGGCATTTTCGCCGGATCGCGTTGACGAGTCCCGGGGCGTATCGGCGCAGGTTCGGTGGGGAGGGGTGAGTCCAGCAGATCGTAAGCACAATGGATGCGACACATTGATGACATTGGACATCTATTCGAACCAACATTGCGCGTTCGTCAGCAACAGGACCCGCATTGAATTCGCGGCACGCTCCGAGGTCACAGCAGCAGGCATGGAGCTCACGTCGAGCTCGCTCATTGAACGGAACCCGCTATGCCCGATATCGCAAAGATCATCGCCAACTTCAACGCCGGGCGGGACCCCGAACGACTCGCGATGAAATACAAAGCCATGCGCGGCTCGCCGTTCGTGTTTCTGCGCGGCACCTGCCATCTGTTCTATGCGCGTCTGCCGCGCGCGAACGTACTCGACGACGCGCCGCACGTGTGGATCTGCGGCGACATGCACCTCGAAAATTTCGGCAGCTACAAGGGCGACAATCGCCTCGTCTACTTCGACAACAACGACTTCGACGAAGCCTGTCTCGCGCCGGTTCCGTACGAACTCGTGCGTCTGTTGACGAGCGTGCTGGTCGGCGCGGCCAACCTGAAGCTGAGCCGCGCTGAAGCGCTCGCGCTGTGCCACACCGCGCTCGATGCCTACGGCGCCGCGCTCGCCTACGGCAAGTCGCGCTGGATCGAAGCGGAGACCGCGACCGGCATGGTGCGCGATCTGTTCGTCGCACTCGCAAGCCGCACGCGTGCCGCGCATCTGGACCGGCGCACGGTGCTCAAGGGCAAAACGCGCATGCTGAAGATCGACGGCAAGAAAGCGCTGCCCGTCAGCGGTGAACGGCGTGCCGCGGTCGCGCAGTTCATGCAGCAGTTCGCGGTGACGGAGCCGAATCCCGAGTTCTATCGCACGCTCGATGTCGCGCGCCGCATCGCGGGGACGGGCAGCCTCGGTGTCGATCGCTATGTGATTCTGGTCGAGGGCAAGGGCTCGCCCGATGGCAACTATCTGATCGATTTGAAAGAGGCGCTGCCGTCATCGGTGAGTGCGCACGTGACGGCGACGCAGCCGAAGTGGCAGACCGAGGCGCAGCGTGTCGTCGAAGTGCAGCGGCGCAATCAGGCGGTCTCGCAGGCCTTTTTGCACGCGGTGGAATTCAACCAGCGCTCCTATGTGCTGCGGAGTTTGCAGCCATCGGAAGATCGCGTCGTGCTTGCCGGCTGGGACGGCAAGCTGCCGCGGCTCGAGGCAGTGATCAACAGCATGGCCGAGTTGAGCGCGTGGGCGCATCTGCGCAGCGGAGGGCGGCAGAAGTCGGCGATCGCGGACGATCTGATCGCGTTTGGCAGTCGGCGCGATTGGCAACTGCCGTTGATCGATCTTGCGACGCAGTGTGAGGCGCAGGTCGCGGCGGACTGGAAGGCTTATTGCGAAGCTTATGATCGGGGAACCTTCGAGACGAGCGGCACGGGCAACTGAAGCGTTGCATTGGAGGGCCGGCGCGGGCATCAGGGCTGCGGACGGCGTCGCGTTGATCGGCGGCGATCGATGACGACCGGGGAAGTTGCGCGGGTCATGACCGCTCGCGATTGACGAAGCGGGAAGCGGAGCAGGATCACATGTGCGCGGGCCGTACGATCCGCGCGTCGAAAGTCGCGTTGTCTCATACGTGCCCCAGCACCTTCCACCAAAGCGGTCCAACGACCAGCCAGGCCACCATGTAAAACAGGCTCATCAAAAATCCCGCCTTCCACCATTCGCCCTGGGTCACGTAGCCCGCGCCGAACATGACGGGACCGGAGCCGATGCCATATTGCGTCAGGCAACCGTTCACATTGCTCAGAATGCCGAGCGAGACGGCGGCGACGAAGGGCGGGACGCCGGCGGCGACCATCAGTGCCATGGAGAGCGGAAACAGCGCGCTGATATGCGCGGTGGCGCTGGCGAAAAAGTAGTGAATGTAAACGTAGATCGCCGCCACCAGCATATAGACCGCCAGCATCGGAAAGCCCGCGAGATGCGCGCCGAATTCCTTGCCGAACCAGCTCACCATGCCATATTCGTTGAGCTTGGAGGCCAGCATGATGAGCAGACCGATCCAGATCATCGTGTCCCAGGCGGACTTCTCGTTCAGCGCGTCCTGCCAGGTCAGCACGCCGCTGATGAACAGCAACGAAACGCCGATCGCCGCCGCGAGCGTCGCGCCGACGCCGAGATCGTCGCCGAACACCCACAGCACCAGCAAGCCGACGAAGATGCACGCCATGATGATTTCTTTGACCGAGATGGGCCCCATCGTCGTGAGCTCTCGTTGCGCGAGGTCGGTGGCATCGGGGGTGCGTCTGACCTGCGGCGGGGCGATCCACAGCATGGCGATCGGAATCACGGCGAGGCACAGCAGACCGGGGATCGACGCCGCCACCGCCCAGTCGAGCCAGCTGATCGACACGCCCTGGTCCGCGGCCAGCCTGACCGCCAGCGGATTGCCCGCCATTGCCGTGATGAACATGCCCGCCGTGATGATGTTCGCGTGGAAGGCGCAGAGAATCAGGTAGCGTCCCACCTTCACGCGTGATTCTGGATCGTCGGCGTGACTGCCCAGCACGTCGGAAATGGCTCGCGTGATCGGCAACATCACGCCGCCCGCGCGCGCGGTGATGCTCGGCATCGCGGGGGAGATCACCAGTTCGGTCAACACGAGCCCGTAGCCGAGCCCGGTCGTTCGCTTTCCCAGCAATCGCATGAACAGAAGCGCGATCCGGCGGCCAAGGCCGGTCTTGATCACGCCGCGTGAAATGAAAAACGCGAGCATGACGAGCCATACGAGGTCGGTGCCGGTGGATTTGGTGACGTCGGCGAACGACAGAACGCCGACGAGCACGCCAATGGTCGAGCCGATGATGGCAACCACCGACATCGGCAGCGGGGCGGTCATGATGCCGGCAATGGTCGCGACGAACACGGCGAACATATGCCACGCCTTCGGCTGGAGCCCGGCGGGCGCGGGCAGAAACCACAGCACGACGCCGACCGCGATCGGTACCAGATATTTCCAGACGCCGGCCGGCAGTCCGACCGAGGGCTTCGGCGTGGCGGGAGGCGAGCTGGTGGGCCGTGAAACCTTGGCAGGTGTAGGAGCCATGATGGACCTCGTGCCGGCGTGGTTGGGTATTTTGGAGTGCGCGGGAAGGCGTCACCGCTCGTGGAGCACGCTCTCCGTCGCGTCCTTGACGATGCGCGCGCTACCTAGCAAGGTCTCGCGCTCGATAGGGTCGAGTTCCGGATAGGCGATCAACCGCGCGCCCGCGCCATTGACGACCATTGGCAGCGACACGCACACGTCCGGTACGCCTTCCACTTCGGGCTGAACGATGCCAACCGTGAGGATCAGATCGGTGTCGTGCACGATGGCCTCGCAGATCCTTCCTATCGCGCTGGCGATGCCGTAATGGGTGGCGCCTTTGCCTTCCTTGATGAGCTTCGCCGCCTCGTGGACGGAGCGCAGGATCAGATCCCTGCTGGCGGGGCCCAGTTCCTTGCCGTTCCGCGTCAGGAAGGTTTCGAGGGGCATGCCGCAGACCGTTGCGGCGGACCACTGGATCACGGCCGATTCGCCGTGCTCGCCGAGCACATAGGCGTGAATCGCGGAGGCCACCACGCCGAGCCGCTCGGACAGCAGGGAGCGCAGCCGCCCGGTGTCGAGCGAGGTGCCCGTGCTGATGACGCGCTCGCGCTCGCAGCGCAGTTGGTCGTAAACGGCGCCGGTCAGCACGTCGCACGGGTTGGTCGCGATCAGATAGATGGCTTCGGGCGCGAGCGGCGCGATCCGCCCGACGATTTCGATCGCGATGTCCGCATTGGTTCTGGCAAGGTGCAGTCGAGTCTCGCCGGGTTTGACGCCGGCGCCGGCCGTGATCACGACGATGTCGGCGTCACGCGCGTCTTCGTAGTCCCCTGCGCGAAAACGGCTGTGCCCCCAGAATGCCGCGGCGTGGGCGAGATCGAGAACCTGTCCCTCAGCGCGCACTCGCGCGACATCGATGATGACGACTTTCGCGCTCGGAATGGCCAACGCCACGAACAGCGCTGCCGATCCCCCGACCAGCCCCGCGCCGACGATAACGATCTTGGCCTGCCGCATAGCGAACCTCGTCAAGTTCGGGCTTCAGCCCCCTCGGGGCATAGTCGCACGCGTGCGTTTGTCATCAATCGGACCTTGGTCCTACACGGCCGCGGCGCGTTTTTTCACGCGCTCCGCTCAACCCATTGACTCCGCCAATCCGGTGCCTCGAACGGATCCGCAAAATACTGCGTCTCGTGGACGACCTTGCCTTCGCGGAACTCCATCACGCTGACCGTGTAAGCGATGCGCCCCTGATAGTTGATCGTGTACTCGGTGATCCACAGATTGCCCTCGCCTTGAATGCGCCTGATTGCGAATCCCGATGGCTTGCCGGGATGATGGCCGCGCAGCGCCTGCAAATTGGTTCGTCCATGAATTCGCTCGCCCGATTGGGGATAGTCGCAGATCGCATCGTCGGCGTAGATAGCGTGTTCGGCGTCGAGATCGCCGTCCGCCGACGCTCGCCAGTGTGCGTTCAAGGTTTCACGTATCGCTTCTTCGTTCATGGAGCGCCTCCAGAGCCGGGTGTTGCAGTCGACCAGCCGCGCGTGGCCGTCGCGTTGAAATTTCGCCGCCAGCGCATAGTCTGCGCCATAAAATCCCTGGCCCAACCGTTGCTGGAAGTACTCTCCCAGACGTGCAAAAAATGTCTGGCGCCTGCAGGGATTGCTCGCCGAGCAGTCCGGTCATTCGGACTGCCGGCCTGCGCGCGAGGGCCGGGACATCCGTTTGCCGTCTCCTTTGTTGCGGAGTCTCCGAAGAGAAGGCGAGCGCTCGGTGAGCATTGGCGACATCTGTTGCTCCGCCCGCCGCGCGTTCGCGAACTGCTGCCTGGATTCAACCGGCGTCATGTCCTTGGCGGCTTTGAATTGCCGGTTGAAATTCATGTATATCGCTTCGCTGCCGGGCTGCGCGAAGAACGATGCGTATCTGAAGCGGCAACTGCCGAGCTTTCTCGAAGGCAGGAGCCCGCCGGATTTTCCGGCCGATCATTTCGAAGTCGATTTCGTCGGCCGCGCGACGCCAGACGATCTCACCGAGCCTGGCCGTGCGCAAATGGGCTTCGACTTGTGACCGGAAAGGGCATGGCCGCGTCTGGATCGGGAGCAGAACTTGCTGCGCCTTCAGCATGGCAACGACCTAAGGAGGACCGGCCATGGCAACCACACCGAACAAGGACGAAAACCCGATCCGCCCGGATCAGTCCGACGTCGTGCAGACGGATCTGCCCGACCTCGGTCCATCGCAGGACCCGGATGAGCCGCCGCTCGATCCCGACATCGACCCCGATCGCGAGGACGACGAGCCATAGACGAGCGCCTTCGCCCCGATAAAAAAGAATCGAAGCGAAATGCGGGCGTTTCTGATAACCGCGGCATTTCCCCACATGGCGGAATTGCCGCGCGAGTCCGGTTTTGCCATGAGTGCCGCGCATAGCGAATTCAACGGAGACGGAGGTTTGCCCGGAGCGATGCGCTCCGTGACAGCCTCGCTGACGGCGCGTCTCCGCGCGCACAAAAAGATGCACGCGAGCGACACGCGCCAGAGCTGCCAAACAGAAACGTTTGAGCGCGGCGTGTCCCTGAGCCGCTACAACTGACTCTCGATCGCGGCTTTATCGATGACCGACCAGACTTGCTGGATCTTGCCGTCACCAAACTCGTAGAAGACGTTCTCGGAAAACTCCACCCGTTTTCCTTGCACGGGAAGCCCAAGTAACATGCCGATGGGTGTGCAGTCAAAATGCAATCGGCTTGCGATATGTGGCGGCTCGCAAACCAGCATCTGAATCTCGAAGTGCAGGTCCGGAATTTCGCGGAAGTCTCTTTCCAGCATCTCGCGATAGCCCGACAAACCGATTCGTTGGCCGTTGTACCTCACGTCTTCGCCAACGAAGTCTCGCAGCTTTGACCAGTCCTGCGTGTTCAGGCAGGCGATATAGGCGCGGTAGAGTTCCGACAGATCGAGTTCGCTCATCGCAATCGTCTTCCATGCTTCAGTGGATAAGCCGATTGTCGGCGATCCGAGACTTTGCGTTGCACGGCTGCCAGGGATTTTCGTCGGAAGCCGCAACTATCCGTTGCGGTCGGACAACCTCGATGCGCGCCGCATCACCCTCGCACGCGTGCCAGAAACCCCTCCAGACAAACCCGGATTGCTGCGCCGATTTCCCCGCTGCTATCGTTCGCTGGACAGTGTGGAAGCGCTTCCACTTAAGCGTTCACAGTAAGTCTGGACGCCAGCGCCTCGAGCTCCACCACACCCGGTTCAACGACCTCATTGGCAGGAGAGAATCCGTGGTAAACGACGCATCTGCAGTCACCGACGCCGCCCGTCCAACCGCTCACGGCGAACCGCATTCCGATCCATTCACACCGCCCGCCGATTCGTCGCTGTGGCGCCAGGATTTCCTGCTCGGCGCGGCCACCGCGTCGTATCAGATCGAAGGCGCGGTCAACGAAGACGGCCGCCTGCCGTCGATCTGGGACACGTTCTCGGCCACACCGGGCAAGGTGTTGGCCGGCGACACCGGCGCCGTCGCGTGCGATCACTACCATCGCTGGGAACAGGACGTCGACCTGCTCGCGGGCCTCGGCCTCGAAGCGTACCGGCTGTCGACCGCATGGCCGCGTGTGATGGACGAAAACGGCACGCCGAACCGCAAGGGGCTCGACTTCTACAAGCGCCTGCTCGGACGGCTCAAAGAGAAGAACATCACGACTTTCGTCACGCTTTATCACTGGGACCTGCCTCAGCATCTCGAGGATCGCGGCGGCTGGCTCAATCGCGAAACCGCGTACCGTTTCGTCGATTACGCGGATCTGATGAGCCGCGAGCTGCACGGCCTCGTCGATGCGTGGGCGACGCTCAACGAGCCGTGGTGTTCGGCGTACCTCGGCTACGGCAACGGCCATCACGCGCCGGGACTCTCGAACCTGCGTTTCGCCGCACAAGCCATGCATCATCTGCTGCTCGCGCACGGTCTCGCGATTCCGGTGCTGCGCGCGAACGACCCGCGCTCGCACAAGGGCATCGTCGCGAACGTCGGGCGCGGCACGCCGAATAGCGACAGCGCCGCCGACCGTCGCGCGGCCGAGCTGTTCGAAGTTCAGCACAACGCGTGGATTCTCGATCCGCTGTTCAAGGGCGAGTATCCGCAAGACCTGTTCGAGTTGTGGCCAGGCAGCGAGCCGCTCGTGCTCGAAGGCGACATGCAGACGATCAATACGCCGCTCGATTTTCTCGGCATCAACTATTATTTCCGCACCAACGTGGCGAGCGATGGCGGGCACGGTTTCAAGGAGGTGCCGCTCGAGGGTGTCGAGCGCACGCAGATGGGCTGGGAGGTTTACCCTGACGGTCTTCGCGATCTGTTGACCGGTTTCAGGAATACCTATGCCAATCTGCCGCCGATCTACATCACCGAGAACGGCATGGCATCGGACGACAAGGTGATCGACAGCCGCGTCGAGGACACGCAGCGCATTTCGTTCCTGAAGCGCCATCTCGCCGCGGTCGATCAGGCGATCAAGGCGGGCGTCGACGTGCGCGGCTATTTCCTGTGGTCGCTGATGGACAACTTCGAGTGGGCTTTCGGCTATGAGCGGCGCTTCGGCATCGTGCACGTCGACTACCAAACGCAGAAGCGTACGGTCAAGCGCAGCGCGGAGCTGGTGTCGAAATTCCTCGAAGATCGCAACGCGCAAGCGCAATAAACACAATTAAAACGACGCAGCAACGATGTAAAGCTGGGTGGAGCTGGAAGGTATTTCGACTTGACACACGGGCACTGAGCCTGGAGGAGACGGAATGAACAGCAACAGAATGGTCTTGCGAGGCGTAGTTGCGGCACTGGCGCTGTATGGCGTCGTCGCGCATGCGGAACCGCTCAAGGCTAACGTGATTCACTGGTGGACCTCGGGCGGCGAGTCGGCCGCGATTCGGCAGTTTGCCGTCGCGTACGACAAGGCCGGCGGCCAATGGGTCGACAATGCAGTCGCCGGCGGAGATCAGGCGCGTGCCACCGCGATCAACCGGATCGTCGGCGGCGATCCACCCACCGCCGCCCAGTTCAATACGTCGAAGCAGTTTCACGATCTGATCGACCAGGGACTCCTGAATAACGTCGACGACGTCGCCGCGAAAGAAAACTGGAATGGCATTTTCCCGCAGTCGATTCTCGACAGTATCCGTGTGAAGGGCCATTTCTACGCGGCGCCGGTCGACATTCATATGCCGGCGTGGTTCTTCTACTCGAAGCCGGTGTTCCAGAAAGCGGGCATCGCGAGCGAGCCAAAAAGCTACGACGAATTCATCGCCGATCTCGGCAAGCTGAAGAGCGCGGGCGTGATTCCGCTCGCGTTCGGCGGCCAGCCGTGGCAGGAGAAGATCACGTTCGACGCGGTGCTCGCCGATGTGGGCGGCCCGGACCTGTACATGAAGATTTATCGCGATCACGATCAGACCGCGGTCAACTCCGATGCGTTCAAGAAGGTGCTCGTGTCGTTCAAGCGGCTGCACGATTTCGTCGATCCGGGCTCGCCTGGCCGCAACTGGAACGACGCGACCGCGCTCGTGACTTCGGGCAAGGCCGGCGTTCAGATCATGGGCGACTGGGCGAAGGGCGAGTTCGTCGCGGCGAATCAAACGGCGGGCAAGGACTTCGGCTGCTTCCCGGGCTTCGGTCCGCGTTCGCCGTATCTGGTCGCGGGCGATGTCTTCGTGTTCCCGAAGACCGACAGCGCGGCGGCGATCAAGGCGCAGAATCTGCTCGCCACGGTGATGACCTCGCCGTCCGCGCAGGTCGCGTTCAGCGCGAAGAAGGGCTCGATTCCGATCCGGTCTGACGTCGACGAAAGCAGCCTCGACATCTGCGCCAAGGAGGGCATCGCGATCATGAAGGACAAGTCGCGCCAGTTGCCGAATCCGGAAATGCTGCTGTCGCCCGATACGCAGGGTGCGCTGACTGACGTCGTGACGAACTTCTGGAACAAGAACGAGTCCGTCGACGACGCGCAGAAAGCGTTCGCCAGCGCCTTGAAGGGCTAGGCCTCGCCATGCACGCGCTCAAGCTGCCAGCCGAGGGTTCGAAACCACTGGACAAGTCGCACCCCAAACCGCGAAACAAGCCGCTGAACCGGCGGTTTTCGATCGCGGTCTGGCTGGCCTTGCTGCCGATGCTCCTGACCGTCGTGTTCACGTACCTGGGCACGATGGTCTGGACCGCGCGCGTGTCGCTCAGCAATTCGCACACGTTTCCGTCGAACGACTTCGTGGGCTTCACGCAGTACGTGCGGCTCTTTCACAACGACCGCTGGTTGACGTCGCTGCAGAACATCGTGATCTACGGCGCGTGTTTCATCATCGCGTGCATGGTGATCGGCTTGCTGCTGGCGATCTTTATCGATCAGCGCGTGGTCGCGGAAGGCGCGTTGCGCACGGTGTTTCTGTATCCGTACGCGATGTCGTTCGTCGCTACCGGGCTCGTCTGGCAATGGATCCTGAATCCCGCGCTCGGCGCGCAGCAGGTGCTGCGCAATCTCGGCTTCGCGCATGCGCGCTTCGACTGGATCGTCGATCAGGACTGGGTCATCTACACGATCGTGATCGCGACCGTGTGGCAAGCTTCGGGCCTCGTGATGGCGCTGCTGCTCGCGGGCCTGCGCGGCATCGACGAAGAGTTGTGGAAAGCCGCGCGCATCGACGGTATTCCACGCTGGCGCGTGTACGCGAGCATCGTGGTGCCGATGCTCGGACCGTCGATCTCTACCGCGTTCGTGCTGCTGTTCGTGATGGTCGTGAAGCTGTACGACGCGGTAGTCGCGATGACGCAGGGCGGCCCCGGCACCGCGAGCGAAGTGCCGGCCAAATTCATCATGGACTATCTGTTCGGGCGCGCGAACATCGGCCTTGCGTCGGCCGCATCGATCGTGCTGCTCGCGACGGTGCTGGCGGTTCTCGCGCCGTTCTTCTATGCACGCAGCCGTGCGGCGCTGCGCGGGGAGAGAGGATGAACACGCTCGATTCCACGCTCAAAGGCGGCATGCCGCATCGCGCGCGCACGCGGCCCCGCCGCTCGGCGTTTTCGCCGGCACGCCTGGGCATCTACGCGTTTCTGCTCACCGCGGCGGCGTTCTTCCTGCTGCCGCTCTACGTGATGCTGGTCACGTCGGTCAAACCGATGAGCGAGATCCGCCTCGGCAATCTGCTCGGCTTGCCGATGCATTTCACGCTCGACGCGTGGAGCGCCGCATGGCAGTCGGCCTGCACCGGGCTCGATTGCAACGGCATTCGCGTCGGCTTCTGGAACTCGGTGCGTATCGTCGTGCCAAGCACGGTGCTGTCGATCATGGTCGGCGCGGTGAACGGCTACGCGCTGTCGTTCTGGCGGCCGCGCGGCGCGGGTCTGCTGTTCGGCGTGCTGCTGATCGGCGCGTTCATTCCAGTGCAGGTAATGATCTATCCGCTCGTGCGCGTGCTCGCGAGCGTGCATCTGTTCAGCTCGCTGCCGGGCATCGTATTGATTCATACGATGTTCGGCATGCCGGTGATGACGCTGCTGTTCCGCAACTACTACGCGTCGATTCCGCAGGAGCTGTTCAAGGCCGCGCGCATCGACGGCGGCAGCTTCTGGCGCATCTTCTTTCAACTGATGCTGCCGATGTCGACGCCGATCATCGTCGTCGCGCTGATCATGCAGGTCACGAACATCTGGAACGACTTCATTCTGGGCCTTGTGTTCGCTGGCACGAAGAATCTGCCGATGACGGTGCAGTTGAACAACATCATCAACACGACGACCGGCGAGCGGCTCTACAACGTCAATATGGCGGCGACCATTCTGACGTCGCTGGTGCCGCTCGCGGTTTATTTCATTTCGGGCCGCTGGTTCGTGCGCGGCATCGCGTCGGGCGCCGTCAAGGGGTAGGGCATGGCAAACATGGCTAATACGATCGATGCAGCTGGCGTGCCGGGTGCGAGCGCGGACGCTGACTCCGACGCCGCGGCGCTCACGCATCGCGCCAATGTGGCGGTCCGCAATCTGACGATTCGCCTCGGTTCGAACACGGTGATCGAGAACCTCGATCTCGACGTGCTCGCCGGCGAGTTCGTCGTGCTGCTGGGACCGTCGGGTTGCGGCAAGTCCACGCTGTTGCACAGCATCGCAGGATTGATCGATGTCAGCGACGGCAGCATCGAGATCGCCGGCGAGGACATGACGTGGGCCGATCCGAAGGATCGCCGCATCGCGCTGGTGTTCCAGTCGTACGCGCTGTATCCGACCATGAGCGTCGAGCGCAACCTGTCGTTCGCGCTGCGCATCAACGGCACGCCGAAGGCGGAAATCGCGCGGCGTGTCGCCCGCGCGTCAGAGATGCTGCAACTGGGGCCGTTGCTCAAGCGCAAGCCGTCGCAGTTGTCGGGCGGACAGCGGCAGCGCGTCGCGATCGGCCGCGCGATCGTGCGCGAGGCCGACGTGTTCCTGTTCGACGAGCCGCTGTCGAATCTCGACGCGAAGCTGCGCACCGAACTGCGCCGCGAACTGAAGCAGCTGCATCACAGTCTGGGCGCGACGATGATCTACGTGACGCACGACCAGGTCGAGGCGATGACGCTCGCGACGCGCATGGCCGTGATGCGCGGCGGCGTGATCCAGCAGTTCGGCACGCCGGCTGAGGTCTATGCGCGGCCGGACAATCTGTTCGTGGCGACCTTCCTCGGCTCGCCGGCGATGAATTTGCTGAAGGGCGCGCTCGAGACGCGCGACGGCGCGCTTCACTTTTGCACTGGGCAGGTGCGGATCGACGTGTCGGCGTACGCGTTCAAGGGGGCGCCCGCGCAGGGCGTGCGCTGCGTACTCGGCGTGCGCGCCGAAGACGTGCATATCACGGAAGGCCCCAGCCAGCGCGCGAAAGTTTCGCTAATGGAGCCGATGGGCAACCACCGCGTGATCTGGCTCGACTATCATGGCGAACAGATCGCGTCGATCGATCAGACAAAAGCGCCGATTGCGGAGGATGACACCGTGGCGTTCTCGTTCGACGCCGCGCATGTCTCGCTATTCGACGAAGCGAGCGGCGCGCGCTTATAACGCCGCGGCGCGTCACGCGCAAAGCGGCTCGTCGAGACAGGCTTGATGGAGAACCGCGTGGCAACACTTAAGGACGTCGCGGAACTGGCCGGCGTGGGCATGTCGACCGCCTCACGAGCCATTTCCGGCAAGGGACCGATTTCCGCCGATGCCGCGGCGCGCGTGAAGGCGGCGATCGAGGCGCTGAATTTCCGCCCGTCGTCGATCGGCCGGGCGATGGCGACGCGGCAGCTCGGCATCATCGGCATCTTCGTGCCGACCTTCTTTGGTTCCTACTACGGCACGATCCTGAAGCAGACCGACACCGAGCTGCGTGCGGTGGGGCGCCATGTCGTGGTCGCGACCGGTTGCGGCGAGGTGTCGCCGCGCGAGCAGGCGATCGAGGCAGTGCGCTTTTTGATCGGCCGCGACTGCGATGGCGTGGTCGTGATCAGCCACGATCTGCACGACGAAGACCTGATCATGCTGCATGGCATGCATCCGAAGATGGTGTTCCTGAATCGCGCGTTCGAGCAGTTGCCCGAGGCGTCGTTCAGCGCGGATCATCGGCGCGGCGGCGAACTCGCGGCGCGCACGCTGCTCGATCACGGGCATCGCGACATCGCGGTGATTTCCGGGCCCGCTACCGCGTCGGACAACGTGATGCGGATCGACGGCTTTTTCGCCGAGCTCGCGCGAGCCGGCATTGCGCGCGACGACGTCACGCTGATCGAATCCGACTTTTCGCCCGAAGGCGGCTACGTGGCCGCGCAGAAGCTGCTCGAGACGCAGCGGCGCGTGACCGGCCTGTTCTGCGCGAACGACACGATGGCGGTCAGCGTGCTCGCGCGCTTTCACCAGGCGGGCATTTCGGTGCCGCACGACATCTCCGTGATCAGCTACGACGACGACTACTCGGCCGCCTACGCGGCGCCCGGGCTCACGTCGGTGCATATTCCAACCGCGGAACTTACGCAAAACGCGGTGCGCTGGCTCATCAACCAGTGTTACGGCACCACCTGGGAGATCTTGCGCGAGTTTCCGCTCAGCGTGACGATGCGCGAATCGGTCGGGCCAGCGCCGATGCCGAAGAAAAATACGCGCGGCGCAAAGCGGTAGAAGGGTTTGCTAATCGTGGCGGTATGGTGCCTGGCGCGCGGACGCGCGCCGTGGCGGCTGTCGTATGCGGGCGGTGTGCAGACCTGCGAACGAACCAGGGGCGCGGCTGCCAACAATGCGCGGCGGGGTTTTCCTTGAAGTCCAACGGATATTTCCGCGCGGTTTTTCACGCGCGGCAGGTGCGCTTATTCGCGTTTTCACTCACGTATCGACGACTTTTTCAGGCTCTCGTAATCCTTCACAATAGTGCTTTGCGGTTTTCCCTCATTAAACTTGCTTCAAATTTCTTTACACTTGCTGGCAACAAGCTGTTACGGGGTGAGTGTGATGTTGGTCATCTTTCTGATCGCCTGTCCGATCTGCATTGCTGCGCTGTTCGGTTTCGCGCGCCATGTGGACCCGCAGACAGGGCAATTCAAACGGTAGATCTTCTTCGCGCGTTTTTTTCCGCGGCTGCGCCGTGGAGATTTTCGCTTTGCGATTAACGTCCGTTAGTTTGTTGTGCGCTTGAAAGGAGCAATCGTTTGCGTTCTTTCGGTTTGCTTTCTCGTTTTCGTTTTCGTCAATAGCCCGTTCTCCCTTCCATAAGTCTTGCCTTGGCGCGCCGGTTCGCGGCACGATGCGCGATTACCTTCGTTTCAGGTCGGCATCGCGTATGCAAGATTCTCTGCAAAAAATGGCGGCACGTGCCAGCGTGCTGAAGGGCGTTCTTCCTTTGAGCCGGATTGCGGCGGCGCGCGAGGCGCTGGCCGGTGTGCAGCTTGCGTCGATGGATATTCCGCAGGTCCTCGGCTATGCGCGCATTGCCGGCATGCCGGCCGTCACGGGGCTCTACACGGTGTTCCTGCCGCTCGTCGCATTCGCGTTCTTCGGTGCTTCGCGGCATCTGGTCGTCGCCGCCGATTCGGCCACCGCGACGATCTTCGCGAGTCGTCTTTCGACAATGGCGCCCGCGTCGAGCGCCGAGTATGCGGCGCTCGCGGCGATGGTCGCGTTGCTGACGGCCGGGTTGCTGCTCGTCGCGCGCATCTTCAAGCTTGGCTTTCTCGCCGATTTCCTGTCGCGTACGGTGCTGGTCGGCTTTCTTGCGGGCGTCGGCGTGCAGGTCGGCATCGCGATGCTCGGCGACATGCTCGGCGTGCCCGGACATGCGGCGAGCAGCGTGAAACAACTGCTGCTCGTCGTGAGCGACGCTGCGCAGATCAATCGGCCGACACTGGCGATCTCGCTGCTCGTGGTGACCGCGATTCTCGTCTGCAAGCGTTTCTGGCCGCGCCTGCCGGTGCCGTTGGCCGCGGTCGTCGCGGGCATTGCCGCGAGCGATGTGTTCGGATTCGCCGCGCACGGCATCTCCATCCTCGGACCGGTGGAGGGCGGATTGCCGCCGCTGCGGATTCCGTCGGTGACGTGGCAGCAGATGCTCGATCTCGTGCCGGTCGCGGCGTCGTGCTTCGTGATGATCGTCGCGCAAAGCGCCGCGGCGAGCCGGGTGTTCGCCGACCGCTATCACGAGCCGGTCGATATCAACGCAGACCTGCTCGGCATCGCGGCTGCCAATGCGGCGGCGGCGTTTTCCGGCGCATTCGTCGTCAACGGCAGCCTGACTCAGACCGCGATGGCCGATCGCGCCGGCACGCGCAGCCAGTTCGCGCAGCTCGTGTTCGCGGCGGTCGTGGTGGTCGTGCTGCTGTTTTTCAGCCGCTATCTGCAGTATCTGCCGCACTGCATTCTCGCGAGCATCGTGTTTACGATCGCGGTCGGCCTGATCAATCTGCAGTCGCTCTTTTCGATTCGCCGCGAAAGTCCCGGCGAATTCGCGCTGGCTTTGTTCACGGCGGCGGCGGTCGTGCTGATCGGCGTCGAGCACGGCATTCTGGTCGCCGTCGCGTTGTCGTTACTGCGTCACGTGCGACACAGCTACCGCCCGCACACGATGATGCTCGCGCCCAACGGCGACGGCATGTGGGTGCCGGTGCCGGCGGTGCCCGGCGTGGAGACCGCGCCGGGGTTGATCGTCTATCGTTTCGGCGCCGATCTGTTCTACGCGAACGATCATTTTTTCGTCGACGATACGCGCCGCCTGATCGATCACGCACCGAACGCCGTGCGCTGGTTCGTCGTCGATGCGAGCGCGATTACGGATGTCGATTATTCGGCAGCGCGCTCGGTGGGCGAGTTGTGCTCGGCGCTCAAGCGCAATGGGATCGAGGTGGTCTTTGCGCGGGTGAATCGCTATTTGCGCTCGGATATGGATCGGCATGGAATCACGCCAATCGTCGAGGAGCGCTGTATTTTCGGCACGCTGCATGAGGCGCTGAGCATGGCGGGAGTGGAGAATCCGCATGAGCAGGTTAAGGGAGCGCCATAACGGAGAGCCCTGGCTTCGCACTGAGGCGGCGCATGCCGTGAACACCGCCTCGGACGGGCAAATTGCTAGCAAACGTTATCTGCGCCTCATTCCTGGTCGCTTGCCTCGATTATGCTGACCTTCCGCTTCGACTATCAGATATCGATTACAGGAAGATGAATAGCTTCGATTCGTCCATCGAAACATATCTGTCCAGCATACACTTCGGTCATTTCGCGACCCAATCGATACAAGCCATCGCCGACCTATACACCTTTAAAGGCCTGGTACTGATTGCTGTGCTTTGGTGGATCTGGTTTCAGCAAGACGGGCGCCCCGAATGGCGGCGCGAAATAGTTCTCGCGACGCTTCTCAGCGGTGTCGTGGCGCTCTTCGTCGGAAGGCTGCTGGCTCACTGGTTGCCGTTTAGAGTGCGTCCCATCTATAGCGCCGAACTTCATCTGCAGTTCGCGAGCGGCGCGACCCAGGCTGCGCAGTTGTCAGACTGGAGTTCGTTCCCAAGCGATCACGCCATGCTATGGATGGCTATCGCCACCGGTATCTTCCTCGTGTGGCGGAGCATCGGCGTGCTGGCGCTTCTCTATACCGCGCTCTTCATTTGCCTTCCGCGGGCCTATCTCGGCTTTCACTATCCGACCGATTTGTTGGTAGGGGGCGCCGTGGGCATCGTGATTACCTTGGTCCTGACTCGAGATGCGATCCGCGCGCGCTACGCGACCCCGGCGCTGCGATGGATCGAACGCTATCCGGGACCTTCTGCAATGCTGGCCTTCATTTTGTGCGTCGAACTCGTCACGCAGTTCGAAGAACTGCGTGCTCTGGCGTGCGGAGTGTTCAAACATCTATGACCCGCGCGGAGCGCCACGGCGCATGCCGATATTCTTGAGGTTCGCTGGCGCCGCCTTTCAGTGAGCTGCGATTAGCGAGCACACTCTATTGCCATCTCATGCAATATTCTGTCTAATGAATTCAGAATAAAACGTCCGATTTATTCGGCTCGCTGACTTAGTCGACGGGGTTCACTTCATGTACTCTCTGCTGCCGCTCAAGGCCCAGGTGCGCCGTCACGCGCGAACGCTCGCCGGGTATTTTCCAGCTCCATTTTCACGCGACGAATCAAGCAGTGTCGACATCCTCGGTGTCACGACTCCGAGGCTGCTAAACGGGAACACCCTGCTGAACCTCAACTACGGCGAAGTGGACCACTTCACCGCCAAAACCCGCGCGACGGGCACGTTATTCGTCGCAATTGGCGATGACTTCGTGCGCGTCGCCACTTCGGTCAAAAGGCAAACCGGCGAGCGGGCCGTGGGCACGGTACTCGACCGCTCGCATCCCGGCTATCGGATGCTGCGCGGGGGGCAACCCTACACCGGTTACGCGACGCTATTCGGCAAGCAATACATGACACGGTACGAGCCGATCCGGGACAGTTCTGGCGAGGTAATCGGCGCGCTGTATGTCGGCCTCGACGTCAGTGAGGTGTGGAACCTGTCGATCGGAGCCAGAATCGCGCTGCTTACGCTGGCCGCCAATACCGTACTTCTGCTGGGCTATGGTCGGCTGCTGGAGGCAGTGATCCCCCCCGACCGATCGAGCCCGGGAGCGGAGTTGCCCGCTTTCCTGCAAACCAGGGTGATCGGCTTCGGGCTACTCGGCGCGCTGCTGGTCAGCGCGCTGGTCTTCGTGACGACCCGGCGCGGTCTTGGCATGCAACTGCTCGAAGCGAAGGCCGCCGCCGAAAAACTCGCGGCCGGCGATTTGACCGCGCAAGTTCATGTCAGCCGGCGCGACGAACTGGGCCAGTTGATGCAGGCAATGAACGGCATCAGTGTCGGTTTGGCCTCGGTAGTCGGCAACGTCCGACGTGCCTCCGATATGATCGCGCTGGGCGCGCGCGAAATTGCGGCCGGCAACGCGGAGCTTTCGTCCCGCACCGAGGCGCAGGCTGGCTCGCTCGAGGAAACCGCGTCGACGATGGAACAATTGACGGCGATGGTCCGCGCCAATGCCGAACGCGCTTCGCACGCCAACCAACACATCGCCTCGGCCTCCGATCTCGCGGTCAAAGGCGGCACCGTGGTGGGCCATGTGGTGACCACCATGTCGTTGATCCGCGGCAGTTCACACAAGATCGTCGACATCATTAGCATGATCGACTCAATTGCCTTTCAGACCAATATCCTGGCTTTGAACGCGGCCGTCGAGGCAGCACGCGCCGGCGACCAGGGACGCGGCTTTGCGGTCGTCGCCGCCGAGGTGCGCAGCCTGGCCCAACGCAGTGCCATGGCCGCCAAGGAAATCAAGGCTCTGATCACCGACTCGGTCGGCAACGTCAATGCAGGCGGCGAACTGGTCGACCAGGCTGGCCGGGACATGACCGAAATCGTCACGGCTGTCGATAGTGTGGTCACCCTGATGGGTGAGATTACCCACGCGAGCAACGAGCAAAGTACCGGCATCGGCGAAGTCAACCGCGCGATCGGGCAGATGGACGAGATGACCCAGCAGAACGTTGCCCTGGTGGAGCAGGTGGCAGCCGCGGCAGCCAGCATGCAAGAACAGGCGTCCACATTGGAGGATGCCGTGCAGGTATTTCGGCTGGTAGGCGGCGGGCAAACTGACATTCACCCCATACGATGAGCGCTGCGCGCAAGGTACACGCAGGCGTCTCTCGCACTTTCCTGCACTAGAATGGGTTATTGCCGACGTCGTAGACGTATCTGGTCAGCCCGACGTGCGGGATTCTCGTTGGAGGAATGCCATGCCGACTTACCGGTACAGGTGTGAGAAGTGCGGTGAGATGTTCGAACATGCCGAGCATCTTGCTGAACATGAAAACGCTCATCCGGCCTGCCCAAAGTGCGGAAGCGAGAAGGTTCTGCACATACCCACGCCATTTGTGGCGAAAACCTCCAGAAAGAGCTGAAACCTGTCTGACCGGGCGACGGCAAAATCCGGGCCATTTGCAGCCGTTGCCCATGCTTTCGCGCCGACATTCGTGCGTCGGTTCTGCCCTGCCGGCGGATCTTCGCTCGTCGATCCTCCCGTCGCCTTGTGGGATGCCGTATGCCGATTGCCGACTGTGCGGCGCAGTCAAGTCCCGTAACCACATTTCTGTAGGCAATCCATCCGGACAGATGGCATAAGCCATAGGCGCTAATCGCGGCAAGTGGTCTCTTGGAATTGGAGACTGGTATTGGTTAAGCCAACAGCCGGTGGGTGAAGAAGCCGTTTTTATCAAGGTGCAGACCGGCTAATTGCGAAGTGGGGCGGGGCGGCAAAAGGTTTAAAGAGCTACACGTCGGACGTGACTGAAGTTCCGCCCGAACTCTTCGAAGGCGAAGTCGCCATGGCGACTTCGCACGTGGTAGCCGCAGGCGAGTCGGCTGATAAGGCGCGCGGATTCGACCCGAAGGCGCAGACGGTCTACACCCGCAAGGCACGGCGGGTCGCGAAGGTTTATTCGACAGCGGCCACCAAAGCGCGGCAACTCCTGTGGGGCAAACGAGCGGCGACGACGACGCGGTCGAATTGGCCAACACGATCGCGGGACTGCTGATCAGCGAGGGAGGCGCCGACCGGGATAAGTCGGGAGGAGGCGTTTTCATGGCGACCTTCATGCTGCTCGACTTGATTGAGAAGCAAATATGCTATGGGCTAAGCGGCCAGTACTATACCTGGGCGTCGATGTTGATGCATGCCGGCGCGTCAGACGCGCAACCCGCTCCGGACGACATTCCAGGACGGAGCGCGAAACCAGGCCTCAAGCGTAAGATGGCAAAGCATCCGATGGCCGGTTTCGGAACGGTCAATATGGGGAAGTCGATAGCCCAGAATAACGCCAATGAAGCGCGGAATCGCGTCATTTCAATCGCGACTGCGTGGTTGGCTAATTACCTGGCCGAACACGACACAGAAAGCGACTATAAGTACGTGTTTATCAGGAGCCTGAAACGGGATGTCACGCCAAAAACGCCGACTCGTTTGAAATCCTATGCACATCTGCGAGACGTGAGCCGACTTGCGCTCCAGACTCGGGCCGTTTCAACCTCGTGCCTGCTCACGGGCAGCAAGACGAAGGAGATTGGGTATCTCGATGGGAGCGTGCAAATCTGGAAATAGACAGTGCGTGCTGCCAGATTGACGGCGCTCTTCGCGGGTATTGCGGTTATCGGACTCGCATTGACGGCACGCACCGGTAGATTCAAGGCGTAGGCTGGCGTAAGAATGGATCATGCGCCGCGCGTTGAGCGTATTCTATGAAGCTTCGTGCCGAATTCGTCGGCAGGCGGTGAGGGTCCCATGGATACGACAGAGCGGATCATCAAGTGGCGCGATCAGCGGCATGTAGACGGTGTCGGCAGCGAACCGCGCAATCCGCTGCCCGCGGTGTGCGACGTATCGGTGACCAACGTTTGCAACGCGGCATGCGACTTCTGCGGGTTCTCTCGCGAGAAAAATCTGGCGGGGCCACGTCGCTATCTCGACCCTGATGAGTTCGCGCGCGCACTGCCGATCCTGCGCAGACGCCGGATTCGTTACATGACGCTGCAGGGAGGTGAGCCGCTGGTTCATCCCGAGATCGCATCGCTCGTGGCTTCGGCCACCAAGGCCGGCATGCAGTGCGGCGTGATCACGAACGGCTGGTTTCTTCCCCGCTACATCAAGCCATTGGCGGCGGCCGGCCTCAGGCGTCTGCTGATTTCCATCGATAGCGCGGACATGCGCGAGCATGAGCGCAATCGCGGTCTGCGCGGTCTCGAGGCCCGTATCCGCGACGGCATCACTCAGGCCCATAGCTTCGGCATCGAGGTCTGCGCATCGATTACGGTGAGCCGACTGGTCCGTTACGAGTTGCTTCCCGAGACGCTCAACCGCCTTGGCTTCGATGCCGTCGTTTTTTCCTATCCACGGCGCGAGGCGTTTGGTTCTACATCGCTTGTTTACGACGAAGAATCGAAACTCGTCGACCTGAACGCGGAAGAACTACTCGAAGCGTTGAGCGCAATCGCGCGCCTCAAGAAGCATTTCCGTGTCATGGACCCGAGCGCTGCGCTGGCCGAGGTCGCGCGTTTCGTGCGCGGCGAACAGCAACTGGTTCCATGCATCGGTGGCAGCAAGTACTTTTATATCGACTGGAACCTCGATGTTTGGCGTTGCGAGGCGTGGCCTGAGCCGATGGGCTCCGTCTTCGACCTCGACCGCCTGCCCGATCAACGGCAACCCTGCAATGACTGCATGATGGGCTGCTACCGGCATGCCAGCATTCTGATGCACGGTGCCGTCGCCGTGACCGACTCGGTGTACGCGCTGGGCAAGGGGCAGCTTCGGGCTGCTGTCGGCTTGTTGTTCCAGCGCAGCGTTGCGTATTCGCTGTGGGCGCTTTCAGTCGAAGAATTACCTCGGGCGGCGCTCAGTTCGTTCGCAAGACGGACTGGCGGACGCCGTTCCACGCCGCAAACTGAATGAGCTCGATTTCCGCGACTGAGGTCCCTGGGGGAGGCGGCTCGCCCATTCGACCGCCCGTCCGCGTTACTCGACCGGTGGAACCGCGCCGCCCGACAAGGTCTTGATGGGGGCTTCAGATGATTGCGGGCAAGCCGCTTTCACCGCCGAACCCATCGGCTGTGCTCGGCATCGGAAGCGAGAAAACCGTCACTGGACCGATTCCATTGCCTAAGATCAAGCTACGCGCTCCGTGAGGAAGCACCGCGGCTCGCGAACAGCTTCATGGTCGCGCTCCCCATTTCCCGCGCGACTTTTCCACAAGGAGGTCACGATGAAATCAGAGGACAAGGGCGACGTGCGCGCTTTCGTGCAAACGGCCGAGCAGGGTGGCGAGCATGTCTGGGTGATCACGCTGGTCGACTTCGCGGCCCGTGAGGTCAAACGCTCGCTCGTTTCGGACGAGACGTATGCGACCTCCGCCGCTGCCAGAGATGCCGGCGAGGCTCACTTGAAGGCACTGGAGCAAGACCGCTAGGTCCGCGCACTGCCGCCTTGTTTTCGCGCGTGGACGTACTAACGTTGGACTATAAGTACACGGGCGGTAAAGGGGCGGAAGAGGGCAAAGTTCATGGCCAGTACGCAAGGAACCACCGGATCGCCGTTTGCGGTGTCCGTCGAAGCGGGCAGCTATCGCGTCACGCGACCACAAAGCGCAAGCGATGTGATCGGCCTGCTGCAAGAGCGCGATATTCAGATCGTCGATCTGAAATTCACCGACTTGCCCGGACTCTGGCAGCATTTTTCGATCACGCTTCCCGAAGTTCACGACGACCTGTTTAGCGCCGGCATCGGTTTCGATGGTTCATCGATCCGCGGCTTTCAGGAGATCCACGAGTCCGACATGCTGCTGCGGCCTGACCCGGCAACGGCCTTCGTCGACCCGGCTTGCGGCACTCCGACGCTGTCGATCATTTGCGACGTCGTCGATCCCGTGCTGCGGCAGCCGTATTCGCGCGATCCGCGCTACGTGGCGAAAAAGGCGGAGAACTATCTGCGCCAGACGGGCATCGCGACGACGTGTTATTTCGGGCCAGAGCTCGAATTCTTCATCTTCGACTCCATCCGCTTCGGCCAGGATCAGCACTGCGGCTACTACTACGTCGAGTCGGGCGAGGGCGACTGGACCACCGGTCGCGACGAAGGCGCATACGGCGGTGGCAACCTCGGCTACAAGCAGCGCTACAAGGAGGGCTATTTTCCGGTGCCGCCTCATGACACGCTGCAGGAGATCCGCTCGGAAATCGCGCTGACGCTCCAGCAGGCGGGCGTACAGATCGAAGTGCATCACCACGAAGTTGCGACCGCGGGACAGAACGAGATCGACATGCGCTTTGCGACGCTGACCCGCATGGCCGACAACGTGATGATCTACAAGTACGTCTGCAAGAACGTCGCGCGTCGGCACGGCAAGGTCGCAACCTTCATGCCGAAGCCGCTGTTCGCCGACAATGCGAGCGGCATGCATTGTCATCAGAGCCTGTGGAAAGACGAACAGAACCTCTTTTACGACGCGGGCGGCTGGGCGCTGACTTCGGACATGTGCCGCTGGTACATCGGCGGATTGCTCCAGCACGCACCCGCGCTGATGGCCTTCTGCGCGCCGACGACGAATTCATACAAACGCCTGGTACCCGGATATGAGGCGCCCGTCAATCTGGCGATGTCGCAGCGCAACCGTTCGGCCGCGGCGCGCATTCCGATGTATTCGGATTCGCCCAACGCGCGGCGCGTCGAATTTCGCTGTCCGGACCCGTCGGCCAATGCATATCTTGCTTTCGCCGCGATGCTGATGGCCGGCCTCGACGGCATTGAAAACAAGACCGATCCCGGCGAGCCGCTCGACCGCAACATCTACGATCTGCCGCCCGAAGAAGCGCGCAATATACGGCAGGTGCCGGGATCTCTCGACGCGGCGCTGGCGGCGCTCGAAACCGATAACACGTTCCTGCGCAAAGGCGATGTGTTTACCGACGACGTGATCCAGACCTGGATCGACTACAAGCGCAGCCGCGAGATCGACACCATCAAATTGCGTCCGCATCCATGGGAGTTTTATCTGTACTTCGATATCTAGAAGAACGAGGGAAATCGTCGCGATCTTTCGAAGCAGGGGCCGCGCAAGCGCGGCCTCAAAGCTCAAAGCAGGATCGGCGCGCAAATCAGAAGAAACACAGCGATATAAATGACGCCAAAAATCAGCCCGAGTCTCCAGAAATCCCCCGCGGGCAGATACCCGCTGCCGAAGTACACAGGGCTCGGCCCCGTTCCATACGGTGTCAGGATCCCCATGATCCCCAACGTCAGCGAGAGCATCAGCGCGAACGCCTCCATTGGCATGCCGGGAATCGTCGAGCCCACCGCCAGCATGACCGGCAGCATCGCCGTCGCATGAGCGGTGATGCTCGCGAACATGTAATGCGTGAAGAAAAAGATCAGCACGAGGACGATCGCGGCCGTCGTCGGCGGAAAGCCGGTCATGTGGGTCGATATCGTCGCTGCGAACCATTTGACGAAGCCGGTCCTGCTGAGCCCATCGGCGAGCGCGACGAGCGTCGCGAACCACACGAGGGTATTCCAGGCCTGCTTGTTGGCGAGCATGTCGTCCCAACTCACCACTCGGGTGAACAGCATCAGCGCGATCACCATCAGCGCCGCGGTCGTGGGATTGACGTAGTCGTCCGCAAAGACCCACAGCGCGAGAGCGATCAGCACCAGCACGGCGAGCATGATTTCCCGCCTCGTGAGCGGCCCCATCTCCTTGAGCTGCTGGGCAGCCCAGGCCGGCACCTCGGCGCTATGCTTCACTTGCGGCGGATAAAGCACGTAAGTCAGCAGCGGTATGGCCAGCAGCAGCAAGATGCCCGCGGGCGCGAAGGCCAGAAACCACTGCGTCCATTCGAGGTCGACGTCGACCGTTTTCTTGACGAGTTCCGCGGCGAGCAGATTGGGTGCGAGCGCGGTGAGGAACATCGAGCTCGTCACGCAGGTCGTGGCGATAGCGATCCACATGATGTACGACCCGATGCGCCGCGCCGACGGATCGTTCGGCTTCGAGTCGTAAAGCGGCGGCAAACTGCGAATCACCGGAAAGATCGTCCCACCGCTGCGGGCCGTATTGGAAGGGGTAAATGGCGCGATCACGGCGTCCGCCACCATCACCGCATAACCGAGCGTGAGGGTCCGGCGACCCAGCGCCCGCACGAGCATCAATGCAATGCGCCGGCCGAGCCCGGTTTTCTCGTATCCGAGGGCGAACATGAAGGCACCGAAGATCAGCCACACCGTGCCATTCGAGAAACCTGAAAGCGCCCAGCTGAGCCCCGCGTTCGCGACGTTGAAACCGGGCTTGGCGAGTTGTGCGGGACTGAAGAACACCCACTCGCTGAACACAGCGACGAGCGTCACCGCGATGAGACCGATCGCCGCGCCCGGAATAGGCTCCAGCATCAGCCCGACGATCACGCCCGCGAAAATAGCAAAGTAATACCAGGCGTGCTGCGCGAGACCGGGGGGCGCGGGAATCAGTGCGATCATGATCACCACGATCAGAGGAGCGACGGCCTTCCAGAAAGTTTTCATGCCATGCCCCTTTCTCATAACCGTCCTTGTGCTAAGGTTTATATGACCTTTTCGGCGCGTTCGCCAGTGAAGTGTTCACGGCGTGCAAGGAGAGTGCGAGGCCATGGTTCGCGTGAGTATCGAAGGGCGCGAGATTCAGGCGCCGGGCAATTGCTCGATTCTGCAGGCCATGGGGCACGCGGGGCAGACCCTCGTCGAGGGTGTCGGCTGCATGTCCCAGGGCGTGTGCGGGTCGTGCCGTGTGATGGTGCGACGCAACGGCGAGCAGGAAGTCCACACCGCGCTCGCCTGCGAGACCCTCGTCGAAGAGGGTATGCAGGTCGCATTCCTCGATTACTTCACCGAATCGGAACGTCACCTGTATCGAATGGAAGATATCGGTGACAGTTGGCAGGCGCTCAGCAAGATCGCCGAGATCTTCCCCGAAGCATCGCATTGCCGTCATTGCAACGGTTGCGATCGAGCCTGTCCGAAGGGGCTGGACGTGCAGCGCGGCGTGAACCTGGCGGTGGAAGGCAATCTGGCCGCATCGAGCCAGGTATTCGACGAATGCGTGATGTGCAACCTGTGCACACTCGCATGCCCCGAGCATATCCGGCCCAACCATCTGGGCGTGTTCGTGCGCCGGATGATCGCGTCGCTTTCGCTGCGTCCGGCCAATCTGATGCGACGGCTGCAGCAGATCGAGAGCGGCGAGCTGAAGATCGACTTCGCTGCGCCGGGCGCGCAGCCGCCGCGCTGACCGGGGCGAATCATCATGTCCGCCGGCATACCCCACGAAAACGCGCGCCAGCGCTACCGCCCCGGGATGGCGGCCACGGTCCGCGGCGATGACGTTCCGGTCGATGAATTGCTGAAGGCTTATCACCCCGATCATGGGCCGCATGCGCGCGTCACGCTGAGCGTCGGGGTCAATCGCGGCGAGCCGTGTCAGCCCGATCTCGCGCGGCACCTGCAGGCCAACGCGCTGCTCGATGATGTCGACATCGCCGGCGCGCAGCTGATGACGACCGAGGTGCTGGTAATCGGCGGCGGCGGTGGCGGCTGTGCCGCGGCGCTCACGGCGGCGAAGCAGGGCGCGCGCGTGATCCTCGCCACCAAGCTGCGGCTCGGCGACAGCAATACCGTGATGGCCGAAGGCGGAATCCAGGCGGCCATCGGCGAGGATGACAGCCCGCAACTGCACTTCGAGGACACGCTTCGCGCCGGACACTTCTGCGGCGAACCCGAACTCGTGGCCCAGATGGTGATGGATGGCCCCGACGTGATTCGCTGGCTGATCCAGCTCGGCATGATGTTCGATCTGGAAGAGGACCAGCCGATTGGCGGCAATCTGATGCGCAAGAAGCCCGGAGGCGCATCGGCGGCGCGCATTCTGTCGTATCGGGACTATACCGGCCTCGAAATGATGCGCGTGCTGCGCGAGGCGGTGGACCTCGACCCGGGCATCGAATTGTGGAACCGCTGCCCTGTGGTCGAACTGCTGTCGGACGAGCGCGGCGGCTGCGCCGGAGCGGTGATCTACAACCTCGAATGGCGTACCTTCGTGCTGGTGCGCGCGCGCGCCGTGATCCTCGCCACCGGCGGCGCGGGGCGACTGCACCTGAATTCGTTTCAGACCTCCAACCACTACGGCGCCACCGCCGACGGTCTGGTGCTCGCCTATCGGATCGGCGCGCGCCTGCGTGAACTCGACTCGTTCCAGTACCATCCCACCGGCATCGCCTACCCGCATCATCTGGCGGGCGGTCTGATTTCCGAGGCGGCGCGATCCGCGGGGGCGAGACTCCTGAACGGCGAAGGGGAACGCTTCGTGGACGAACTCAAGCCGCGCGACGTCGTCGCATCGGCGATTCTGCGCGAGTGCGCTCAGGGCCGCGGGATCGAGCGCGACGGCCAGGTCGGCGTATTCCTCGATACGCCGACACTAGAAATCGAGCATCCGGGCATTCTGGCCAAACGCCTCGTCACGCTTCGCCATCTCGCGCACAAATGCGGTATCGACGCGGCGCAGGAGCCGTTCCTCGTTTATCCCACGCTCCACTACCAGAACGGCGGCGTCGCCATCGACAAAGACGGCGCCACCAACGTCCCCGGCCTTTTCTGTGTCGGCGAGGTGACGGGCGGCATCCACGGCCGCAACCGCTTGATGGGTAACGCGCTGCTCGACATTCTGAGCATGGGGCGCCGTGCCGGCGCGAAGGCCGCGCAAACCAGCGAGTGGGTGATGGCGAACCGCGCCGGAATCGGTCACGTGCACGCGTGGCAGAGAGAGCTGACGCTGGCGGGACTGCCGCTTCACGTGAAGTCGCCGCAGCTCTTTCCCGCCTATGCCCATTTCGATCTGCGAGTCGATGCGGGATTGCGCGCGAGTGCACGCGGTCGTGTGATCGGCGGCATCCGGTGAGGCGAACCACGGAGCACGCGATGCAAATGCTGAATCAGTGCTTGATGAGGGACGATTTCCGCGTCGGAGCCGACCTCGATGCGTGGTGCGCGCGCGGCGGCGGCGAGGGACTCGCCAAAGCGCTCGAAGACCCGGGGGCGATCCTCGCCGAGATCGCCCAGGCCGACCTGCGTGGAATGGGAGGCGCTGGCTTCCCCGCACATCGAAAGTGGGCGCCGGTCGCGGCTGCCCCTGACGGCGACAAGTACGTCGTTTGCAATGGCAACGAAGACGAGCCGGGCACCTTCAAGGATCGCTTTCTGCTCGAACACACACCGCATCAGGTGATCGAGGGCGCGCTGATTGCCGCGGTGGCGACGCGGGCCAACCATGTCGTCTTGTACGTGAATCCGCATCAGACGGGGTCTCTCGCCGCGACTCGCGAGGCGGTCAAACAGTGGTCGGGGCACGCGCAATTCGCCGCTATCGAGCGTTGGATTGGTGCGCCGGTGTCGCTTGGCGTCGTGCCTGGCTCGGGGCTGTACATCGGCGGAGAGGAGACGGCGGTGATCGCCAGCGTCGAAGGTGGCTTTCCGTTTCCGCGGCGCAAACCGCCTTTCCCGGCCGAGCAGGGCGTGCACGGCGCACCGACCATCGTCAACAACGTCGAGACGCTGGCCCACGTACCCGGGATTCTGCGCCATGGCGCGCAGTGGTACCGCGACCTCGGGGTGGGGAACGCCGCCGGAACCAAGCTCTATTCGCTTTCCGGCGATGTGCTGCGTCCCGGCCTGTACGAACTGCCGATGGGCACGAGCCTGGAGACGCTGGTGTTCCAGCACGGCGGCGGCATGCTGCAGGGTAAGGAGTTCAAGGCGGTCTTCACGGGCGGCCCATCCAACACGCTGCTGACGAAGCGCGATCTCGACGTTGCTCTGGACTTCGACTCGGTGCGTCAACGCCGTTCGCGTCTGGGGACGGGCGCGATGATCGTGGTGTCGGAAGGCACGAGCATCGTGCGCAAAGTCGCGGACTACGTGAACTTCTTCGCTCAGGGTTCGTGCGGCCAGTGCCCGCCATGCAAGGGCGGAACGTTTCAGATGATGCGGCTTCTCAACCGGCTCGACACGGGCCGCGGTGTGCGTGCCGATCTGGATGCACTGGAGAACTTGTGCCGCCTTCTTCCCGGCAGCGGGCGTTGCGGTTTGATCGACGGCGCGGTCACGGTGGTGGAGAGTTCCATCGACCAGTTCCGCGCGGAATATGAAGCGCTATTGATGGCGTAGGCGGGATGAGGATTGCCGCTCGTGGCGACATTGATGACATTTCGCCCGACATCGGAATTCTGAGTGACAGCGAAGTGCCGACGTTGCTACGTCGCAAGCTCGGTCATGGCGTGAGAGCGATTAACGGCGAGCGTCTCGCGACTAATCGTCCGCGAAAAAATGGCCGATGAAGAAACACCCGGCCGCAAGCGCGGCACCCAGCACCGCGACCGTATAAGCCAGTCTGGAGCCGTGCCACAAGCTATCGAACCATTGATGCAACTGCGCCATCAGCACCGCCGCGTTGCCGCCGATTTGCTGTAGCTCGATCTGATAGCGCGGATCGACCATGTTGTACATCGCGACCGCGCTATCCGGCGGCGGCACGCTCACGTAGATGAACACCGCGGCGATCAGGCCAACGACCAGGATCGCCGCGCCGGTGAAATAGAGCCGCTTTTGTAGCGGCGAGCGTTGGGTGGAGGAAGGTGCTTCGTTATCGTGGCCGTTCATCGTTTCGTGGATGGCTGCGCTAGCAGCCGTCGTTCATGGAGCCGAACCGCCAGTATCGCAGAGCGCGGACCAGAGGCAGCCGGGCGCGCCCAATCCACCCTAACTCTTCGACGTCAACAATTTGACCCCCGCAATTCCGAACGTCACCGCGAGCGAGCCATCGAGCCAGCGCCGGATCGCCGTATAGACGCGGCGTGCGGACGCCGTCGAAAACAGCACCGCGTAGCTGCTGAATACCGTCGCGCCGATCACCATGCAGCCCAGCACGACCGGCGTCACGTGCGCGGCGCCGTGTGCCGGCGACATCGCGAGCGACACGATCGACAGCCACACCAGCACCGCTTTCGGATTCGTGAGATGCAGCAAAAGGCCACGCAGATAGAGTCGCCCGAGCGGTTCGTCGACGCGCGCCGCGCTCGCGGCCGGCTTGGCGGCGCTCCACGCCGAGCGTGCGGACTTGAAGCCGAGCCACAGCAGATACAACCCGCCCGCGATCCGGATCGCGACGAGGCATTGCGAGTAGGTGGCGAGCACCGCCGACAACCCGAGCGACGCGAGCAGCGCCCATGAGAACGAGCCCGACACCACGCCGAGCGCGAACACCAGTGCCGCGCGTCGGCCCGCGCTCATCGCGAGCGACATGATCGCGAGATTGCTCGGCCCAGGGCTCGCGGTGCCGACGAAATAGGCGCTGTAGGCGATCAGGACATCGGCGGTGAGCAGAGGGCTGGCGATCATTGGGAGGAGATGTAAGGGCGGAGCGCGTGTTCGACAATGCAATGCAACGCGCCACACAGCCGGTTGAACGAAGCAACGATTCTGCGCGCCGTCGCGCGCGACTCACAGATACAGTTGCGCGTACGTATGGCAGCACACTCGATTCGAACCCGAAGCGAACTGGCATTGAATGCGGCGTGCAAAGCGCTCAACCGTGCGCCGCGCTCGCAATACACTCCGCCAACGCATCGGCGACTACCGGCCGGCTATGCCGCGGCCGCAGCACGAGCCCGATCTCGCGCTCGAAGCTCGCATCGCCGAGTTCGAGTGCGACGACGCTCGCTGGCCATTTGCCCAGCCCGGCCGTATTCGGGATCAGCGCGACACCCATGCCGCGCGCGACCAGTTGCACGATCGCCTGCAATTCGTCGAGCTCGATCGCATCGCGCACGCCAAGGCGCGCGCGCCGCAGAAAACGGTCGACGAGCCGTCCGCCGAACGACGCGCGGTCGTAGCGGATGAACGGCTCGCTGCGCAGCAGTTCGCGCCACGAGCGGCCGCCGCGCGCAAGCTGTTTCGGCGCGAGCAGCACGAACGGTTCGGCGACGAGCGTGCGCCATTCGAGTTCCGACGGCAGCGCGAACGGCGGTTTGATGATGACGGCCAGATCGAGCTCGCCCGAGTCGACCTGGCCGAGCAGCCCCAGCGACACGCCCGGCACCACGCGAATCCGCCAGCCGGGACGGTCGTCGCGAAAGCGCGCGAGCGCGTCGGCGAGCAGCGACACCTGCGCGGACGCGATCGCGCCGACCCGCAGCATGCCGCTTTCGGCGGCGCCGCCGCTGCGCTCGGAGAGCCGCGCATAGAGCGTCATCATTTCCTCGGCGAGCGCGAGCGTTTCGCGGCCCGCCTCGTTGAGCGTCGCAGAGCGGCCGGTGCGGTCGAACAGCTGAAAGCCGAGTTCCTGTTCGAGCCGCTGCATTTGCGCGCTGACGGCCGATTGCGTGAGCCCGATGCGTGCGCCCGCGCCGGAGAACGTGCCGTACTGGCTGACGGCAATCAAGGTTTTCAACTCGCTGAGCATGATTTATCAATCGATTTTGGTGATGGTCAGCTCAAATATATATCGTTTCTCAACATTTTTATTCATGATTAAACTTTGCTTCGACTGAACCGGTTGCCAGTCGTGCCAGTCGTAATTCATCCTCACACCCACCCCAGCGAGTCTTCCTATCATGAGCGTTGCCGAAACCGCTTTGCCGCCGTTCCACCTGGCGTTTCCTGTTCATAGCCTCGCCGCCGCGCGCGAGTTCTATGGCGAATTGCTCGGCTGCCCGGAAGGGCGCAGTTCGGACGCATGGGTCGATTTCAAGTTCTACGGTCATCAGATCGTCGCGCATCTGGCGCCGGACGAAGTCGGTCACCGTCATACCAGCGCGGTGGATGGCGACGCGGTGCCGGTGCGCCACTTCGGCGCGGTGCTGTCGATGGAGCAATGGCAGGCCGCCGCGGACAAACTGCAGAAGGCCGGCATCGAATTCATCATCGAGCCGCATGTGCGCTTCAAGGGCGAGGTCGGCGAGCAGGCGACAATGTTCTTCCTCGATCCGTCGGGCAATGCGCTCGAGTTCAAGGCGTTCGCCGATATGTCGTCGCTGTTCGCCAAATAAGCGTCGCGGGCGTTGACGCCTAGATACGGATAACTGCAAATGAAGGCCGCTCGACCATTCAGGTCGGCCGGCCATTTTTCGTTGAAGGGGACGGCCGCGCGGAGCAAAATCGCCCCGTCTTGCGAATCGCTCTGAAAGCATGTTTCATATTGTTTCGGCCAAAAAAAACGTGCCGCGTATCAGCAAACGTTTCATTAACTGCGCGTAAATTTATTCAAAAAACGTTTGCTTTGTGCCTAATTGGCCGCTAATTCGGCGAGAGCCCTTCGCCTTCAAAAATGGCGCATTTGCTTTCAACAAGCTTCCTGACGATTTCGCCATTTTCGTGCCATGCAGGCGTTGGTGCCATCGATCTAGCATAAGCGGAGATTCAATCCCTCCCTCCACCCGCATTTTCTCTGGCCCGTTTCAATGTGGATCGTCAACGTAGCGCTTAAGCGGCCATACACGTTCATCGTGATGGCAATTCTGATCGTTCTGGCGACGCCCTTCGTGCTGTTCACCACGCCCGTCGACGTGCTGCCGGATATCAACATTCCGGTCGTCAGCATCATCTGGACGTATACGGGGCTGTCGGCCGAAGACATGGCGACCCGTATCACGTCGGTCAACGAGCGCAGTCTGACCACGACGGTCAACGACATCGAACATATCGAATCGCAATCGCTGCCCGGCATCGCGATCCTGAAGGTGTTTCTGCAGCCGAACGCGAACATCCAGACGGCGATCGCGCAGACGGTCGCCATCGAGCAGGCGCAATTGAAGCAGATGCCGCCGGGCGCCACCGCGCCGCTGGTCATCAGCTACTCGGCTTCCAGTATTCCAGTCATCCAGCTCGGCCTGTCGAGTCCGAAACTCTCGGAGCAGGATCTCAACGACACCGCGCTGAATTTCCTGCGTCCGCAACTCGTGACGATTCCGGGCGCGGCCGTGCCGTATCCGTATGGCGGCAAATCGCGGTTGATCTCGGTCGACCTCGACACGCGCGCGCTGCTGGCCAAGGGCCTGACACCTGCCGACGTGGTCAACGCGTTCAACGCGCAAAACCTGATTCTGCCCACCGGCACGGCCAAGATCGGACCGAAGGAATACACGATCGATATGAACGGGTCGCCGCCGACGTTGGAAGGTCTCAACGACATTCCGGTGCGCACCGTCAACGGCGCGACGACCTATCTGCGTGAAGTCGCGCATGTGCGCGACGGCTTCTCGCCGCAGACCAACATCGTGCGGCAGAACGGTCATCGCGGCGTGCTGATATCGGTGCTGAAGAACGGCAACGCGTCGACGCTGTCGATCGTCGATACGTTGAAAGGCATTTTGCCGGCCGCGCGCGCCGCGCTGCCGCCGGATCTGCAGATCACCGCGCTGTTCGACCAGTCGGTGTTCGTGAAGGCGGCGGTGCAGGGTGTGGTGCGCGAAGCGCTGGTCGCCGCCGCACTAACCGCCGCGATGATCCTGCTGTTCCTTGGCAACTGGCGCAGCACTTGCATCATCGCGATCTCGATTCCGCTGTCCATTCTGTCGTCGCTGATCGTGCTGCACGCGCTCGGGCAGACCATCAACATCATGACGTTGGGCGGGCTCGCGCTGGCGGTCGGGATTCTGGTGGACGACGCGACCGTGACGATCGAGAACATCGAGCGGCACCTGCACATGGGCACGAATCTGCACGATGCGATTCTCGACGGCGCCGGCGAAATCGCAGTCCCGGCGCTCGTCTCGACACTGTGTATCTGTATCGTGTTCGTGCCGATGTTCTTCCTGACCGGCGTCGCGCGCTATCTGTTCGTGCCGCTCGCGGAAGCGGTGGTGTTCGCGATGCTCGCTTCGTACATCCTGTCGCGTACGCTCGTGCCGACGCTCGCGATGCTGCTGATGGGCCACGCGCACAAGCCGAAGGCGGGCACCAAGCCGAATCTGTTCATGCGTCTGTATCACCGCTTCGACGCAGGCTTCGAGCGCATGCGCGCGACTTACATCATGATCCTGAGCAGCCTGCTCGTGCGTCGCAAGATGTTCGGCGCGCTGTTCCTCGGATTCTGCGTGCTGTCGATGGGTCTGTTCTTTGCACTCGGCGAAGACTTCTTTCCGAGCGTCGACGCGGGCGACATCCGTCTGCACATGCGCGCGCCGACCGGCACGCGTATCGAAGAAACCGCGCGGCTGGCCGACGAGGTCGAGAAGGTGATCCGCGAAGTCGTGCCGCCCCCGGAGTTGGGCACGATTCTCGACAACCTCGGGCTGCCGTATAGCGGCATCAACCTGTCGTATAGCAATGCGGGCACGATGGGCACGCTCGACGGCGAGATCCAGATTGCGTTGAACGAAGGCCACAAACCGTCGCAGATCTACATGGACAAGCTGCGCGCGATCCTGCCGCAGCGTTTCCCGGGCGTCGAGTTCTTCTTTCAGCCGGCCGATATCGTCACGCAGATCCTGAACTTCGGCCTGCCTGCCGCGGTGGACGTGCAGATTTCGGGCGCGAATCAGCAGGGCAACCTCGACATCGCGCGCAAGCTGCTGAAGCAGGTGCGGCTGATTCCCGGCACCGTCGACACGCATATCCAGCAGAAGCTCGACGAACCGGTGATCGATCTGCACATGGACCGCACCCGCCTGCAACAACTGAACCTGACCGCGAACGACGTCGCGCAGAACGTGCTCGTTTCGCTATCGGGCAGCTCGCAGACGTCGCCGGGCTTCTGGGTCAACAACAGGAACGGCGTGGAATACAAGGTGGCGGTGCAGACGCCGCAGTACCAGGTGTCTTCGATCGACGAACTGTTGCGCACCCCGGTCTCGGCCACGATGAACGGGCCGACGCAACTGCTCGGCAACCTCGTGCAGATCTCGCCGAAGAGCCAGTTCGCGGAAGTCACGCATTACAACATCCGTCCGGTGATCGATCTGTATGTGAGCGTTGAAAAGCGCGATCTCGGCAGCGTGGCGAATCAGGTCGACAAGATCGTCAACGAGGTGCGCGGCTCGCTGCCACGCGGCAGCACGATCACCGTGCGCGGCCAGGTACAGACGATGCGCAGTTCGTTCCTGGGGCTCGGCATCGGCGTCGCGATGGCGATCGTGCTCGTGTATCTGCTGATCGTCGTGAACTTCCAGTCGTGGGTCGATCCGCTGATCATCGTCAGCGCGTTGCCGGCGGCGCTCGCGGGCATCATGTGGATGCTGTTCCTGACCGGCACCCATCTGAGCGTGCCGGCGCTGACCGGCGCGATCATGACGATGGGCGTCGCGACCGCGAACAGTATTCTGATGGTCGCGTTCGCGCGCCAGCGGCTGTCGGCCGGCGCGCCGCCACTCACGGCCGCGCTCGAAGCCGGCGCGAGCCGGATTCGTCCGGTGCTGATGACCGCGTTCGCGATGATCATCGGCATGATTCCGATGGCGCTCGGCCTCGGCGAGGGCGCCGAGCAGAATGCGCCGCTTGGCCGCGCGGTGATTGGCGGGTTGCTGTTCGCGACCGTATCGACGCTGTTTTTCGTGCCGCTCGTGTTTGCGGGAATTCATTCGTGGCTCGCGGGCCGTCATAAGAACGGCGGCGACGACGACAACGGCGGTGGCGACGATGGCGGCAACGGCGGTGGCAATGGCGGCCATCGTGGCACCCCCGCACCGGAACCCAGCAGTGCGGCGACGCCCGCGTAAAGTTAAACGATGGTTGACTGAGATGACCGAAAAAACTCATGCATCGCTAGCGATCCCCGCGCGGGAAACCGAAGAAGGAGAGCACCTGCTGCCGCCGCGCCATCGCGAATGGAAGCGCGCGAAGATTGCCGTCGTGATCGTGCTCGTGCTGCTCGTGGTAGGCACACTTCGCACCGTGATCGCGAACGTGCTGCAAAACCGCGAAGTCGCGGCGATCGCGCAGCAGAATGCCACGCAGTACGTGAACGTCGTCACGCCGACCCAGACCGAGGGCGGCGGCGACACGCTGCTGCCGGGCACGCTGCGCGGCTATGTCGAGTCGCCGATCTATGCACGCGCGACCGGCTATCTGCTGCACTGGTACGCCGACATCGGCACCCACGTGAAGCAGGGGCAACTGCTCGCCGAGCTGGATACGCCGGAAATCGACCAGGAACTCGCGCAGGCTCTGGCACAACGTCAGCAGATCAATTCGAGCCTCGCGCTCGCGAAGAGCTCGCTGGACCGTTGGCAGCAGTTGCGCCAGCGCGATGCGGTGTCGCAGCAGGAACTCGATGAACGGCAAAGCACCTACACGCAGGATCTCGCGAATCTCGCGGCCGCCGATGCGAACGTCAAGCGTCTGCAGCAACTCGAATCGTTCAAGCGGATCGTCGCGCCGTTTACCGGCGTGGTCACGCAGCGCAACGTCGACGTCGGCGATCTGATCGACGCGGGCAGCGGCACGAGCCGTGCGTTGTTCGCGCTTGCTCAATCGGACCCGTTGCGCGTCTATGTGCAGTTGCCGCAGGCCTACGCGCAGAACGTCGAGGTCGGGCAGAAGGTCGTGGTCACGCAGGCCGAGCTGCCGGGCCAGCAGTTCAACGGCAAGATCACGCATATATCTGGCGCGATCGACGTACCCACGCGCTCCTTGCAGATCGAAGTGACGCTGCCGAATCCCGACGACAAGCTGCGCCCTGGTGCGTACGTGCAGGTCGCGGTGCCGGCCGTCGCGCATGCGCGTCTCACGGTGCCCGGCAACGCGCTGCTGTTTCGCGCGGAAGGTCCGCGCCTCGCGGTCGTCGAGGCAAAGGGCAATGTGAGCCTGCGCAAGGTCGTGATCGCGGTGGACCTCGGACAGCAACTCGAAATCGAAAGCGGTATCTCGCCGGGCGATCACATCATCGTCAACCCGAGCGATTCGATTGCCGATGGCGATCACGTGCAGGTGCAGCCGCTGCAGAAGAACGGCAAGGGGGCGTCGTGATGTTCGTGGCTTCACGCCAGGCGCGTACGCGTGGCACTGTCTTCACCGCGCTGAGCGCTTGCGCCGGCGCGGCGCTGCTCGCCGCGTGCACGGTCGGCCCGGACTATCAGCGGCCGCAGGCCGAGGTGCCGCCCGAATGGCACACCGATTCGTTCTGGCGCGTCGCCGCGCCGTCGCATGCGCCGATCGCGCCGGACTGGTGGACGGGCTTCGCCGACCCGACGCTCGCGACGCTCGAAACCCAGGCACTCGCGCAGAACCAGACGCTCGCCGCGGCGAGCGCGCACTACGAGCAGGCGAAGGCGACGCTCGCGAACATCAGCGCGCAGCGCGTGCCGGAAGTCGATTTCAATGCACAGGCCTCGCGCTTCCGTATTTCGCACGACCGGCCGCTGACCAACTACGCGACGCCGACCGAATCGACGGTGCAGAACACCATCCAGCTCGGGCCGACGATCAGCTATGACACCGATCTGTTCGGCCGCATCCGTCGTCAGGTCGAGGGCGCGCAGGCGTCGGCCGAACAGTCGGCGGACGATCTGGCGAACGCGCGCCTCGTGCTGACGACCGACCTCGCCACCGACTACTTCTCGCTGCGTGAGCTCGACAACGAGATCGACGTGCTGAACCAGTCGGTGAAGCTGCAGCAGAAGGCGCTCGACTACGTGAACACCGAGCACGATCTCGGCTCGGTATCGGGCCTCGACGTGCTGCAGCAGAAATCGCAGCTCGATTCGACGCGCGTGCAGGCGCAGCTGCTGCTCAATCAGCGCGCGCAGTTCGAGCATGCGATCGCCGCGCTGGTCGGCGTGCCCGCACCGCAGTTCGCGATCGAGCCGAAGGTGCTCGACATCAAGCCGCCGACCGTACCGCTCGGCGTGCCGAGCGACGTGCTGCAAAGGCGTCCCGACGTCGCCTCGGCGGAACGTGCGATGGCGGCGGCCAACGCGCAGATCGGCGTGGCCAAGGCGGCGTTCTTCCCGAGCCTCACGCTGACGCCGGGCATCGGCTGGGAGAGCACCGAGTTCGCCAATCTGCTGAGCGCGCCGACGCTGATGTGGACGCTCGGCGCGACGGTCGGTCAAGTGATCTTCGACGGCGGCCGGCGCGCGGCCAACGTCCAGTACGCGAGCGCGGGCTACAAGGCGACCGAGGCGAATTATCGGCAGACCGTGCTGAGCGCGTTCCAGCAGGTACAGGACGGCATCACAGGACTGTCGGTGCTCGACGGCGCGGCGAAGCAGTCTCGCGAGGCGGTCGAGGACGCGCAGCGGCTGCTGTCGCTCGCGAACGATCGCTATTCGGGCGGCCTCGTCGCCTATCTGAACGTGATCGACGCGCAGGAGTCGCTGCTGACGAGCGAGCGCACGGACGTGCAGATTCACGGCCAGCAGTTGACGCTGTCGGTGGCGCTCGTGAAGGCGCTCGGCGGCGGCTGGGATGGCGGCGCGCAAGGTGGCGCAATGGCCCGCAACGAGGCTAACCGTACGAACGCGACAGCGAACCTCGCCAGTGCTACGGCATCGCCGCAGCAAGCGCCAGCCGGCGGCGCGCAGCAGAAGGCGATGCCGGCTCCTGCACACTGAATGGCCCCGGCCGAGCTTTCATGCCGAGGGAGTGGGATCGGCGCGAGGCATCAGGGGCGTTTCCTATAATGCAAAATTGACCGCCACAAGTGGCATGGGGACGCGGATGAAATTGCTGATCGTTGAAGACGAGCACAAGGTGGTGGACTACCTGCGCTCCGGTTTGACAGAGCAGGGCTGGGTCGTCGACGTCGCGCTCGACGGCGAGGAAGGCATGCATCTGGCCACCGAATTCGATTACGACGTGATCGTCCTCGACGTGATGCTGCCTAAGCGCGACGGCTTCAGCGTGCTGAAGGCGCTGCGCATGCGCAAGTCGACGCCGGTCATCATGCTGACCGCGCGCGATCACGTGAACGACCGCGTGCGCGGCCTGCGCGAAGGCGCGGACGACTACCTGACCAAGCCGTTCTCATTCCTCGAACTGGTCGAGCGTCTGCATGCGCTCGCGCGCCGCACGCGTTCGCAGGAGTCCACATTGATTTCCGTCGGCGATCTGTTCGTCGATCTGATCGGCCGCCGCGCGACGCGCGACGGCGTACGCCTCGACCTGACCGCCAAAGAGTTTCAACTGCTCAGCGTGCTCGCGCGCCGTCAGGGCGACATTCTGTCGAAGACCGCGATCACCGAACTCGTGTGGGACGTCAACTTCGACAGCCACACGAACGTCGTCGAAACCGCGATCAAGCGGCTGCGCGCGAAGCTCGACGGCCCGTTCCCGTCGAAGCTGCTGCACACGGTGCGCGGCATGGGCTACGTGCTCGAAGTGCGCGAAGAGGCCGAGACATCATGAACCGTTCGATTGCCCGCCGTCTCGCGTCGATGTTCGCGCTGGTCGCGCTGTTCGTGTTTACGCTCGTCGGCACGGGGCTCTTTCTGGTGCTGCGCACGCAGCTCGAACATCATCTGCGCGAGTCGCTCGACGATCGCACGCAGATCGCGCGCATCATGGTCAATCACGCGGTGACGCCCGAAAAATGGCGGATGTGCCGCGAAAAACTCACCGACATGACGCCGCACGACGGCAGCACCGTGTACTCGGTGACGAGCGCGGACCCGAGCTATCACTTCGGCACGCCGGTGCAGGGCGCCGTCACGAAGAGCTGGCCGGGCGGCTATGCGCGCATCGCGCCGGCGGGCGGCGGCCCCGACATGCTGACCTCGACGGTGACCTTGCCCGCCAACGCCGGGCGGCCGCCGGTGCAGTTGCAGGTCGCGTCGAGCTATTCACCGAACCTGCGCACGATGCGCGTGTTCGGCTCGGCGCTCGCGGCGCTGTCCGCGCTCGGCAGTCTCGCGGTGCTGCTGCTCAGCTACTCGGTCACGCGCATCGGTCTCGCACCGCTCACGCGTCTGACGCGCGACGCATCGGCGGTCAGCCCGAACAACCGCTCGCAGCGGCTCAATACGGCGTCGCTGCCGCTCGAACTGAACGACCTCGCGAATTCGTTCAACGGCGCGCTCGAACGGCTCGACGGCGCCTACGGCCGGCTCGAATCGTTCAACGCGGACGTCGCGCATGAACTGCGCACGCCGGTCACGATACTGATCGGACAGACCGAGGTCGCGCTGACCCGCAACCGCTCGGTCGACGATCTGCGCCACACGCTGCAATCGAATCTCGAAGAATTCGAGCGGATGCGCACGATCATCAACGACATGCTGTTCCTCGCGCGCGCCGATCAGGGCGAACGCGCGACGGGGCTCGTCGAGGTGTCGCTCGCGGCGGAACTCGCGCATACGCTCGAGTTTCTGGAGATTCCGCTCGAAGAGGCGCGCGTGCATGCGCAGTTGCACGGCGATGCGTTCGCGCGCGTGAACCGGTCGCTATTCGGCCGCGCGTGCACGAACCTGCTGATGAACGCGATCCAGCATTGCGAGCCGGGCGCGTCGATCAGCGTGACGATCGCGCGCGGGAAAGGACCGATGCGCGACCAGGTGCGCGTCGCCGTGGCAAATCCTGGCGAGCCGATCGCGCCGGACGTCCTCGAACATCTGTTCCACCGTTTCTATCGCGCGGAAGTCTCGCGCACCAATAGCCGCGAAAACCACGGGCTCGGGCTCGCGATCGTGAAGGCGATCGCGGAGATGCATCGCGGCACCGTGTCGGCGCACAGCGCGAACGGCGTCAACACGTTCTCGTTTTCGGTGGCGGCGTCGGCGCTGTCCACGTCGGGCGACGTGCCGGCCATGCGTGCGAACGCGAATGCGACCGGCGTCGCCGCCGATAGCGCCTATTCGTCGCTCGCGAAAGGCAAGTCGGCCTGAACCGGCAGGCGCGGCTTCAGCGCCTGTTCGCTGGCCGACGTCAGCGTGCTGATGCGCACGCCAATAGCCGCAGCTTGCGGTTCCGACTCCACGCGTCACAAACATTCGGTCGCCGCGCGGCGGATTTCGGTCGCGTCGGCGGTCGGCTCGTGGAGCGTCAGGTCGCGCGTGACGGTGCGGAAATCGTCGTAGCGCAGCTTGATGCGGATCGTGCGGCCCACGTGGCCCTTGCGCACGAGATCGTCGGCGACACGCACGCACAGCTTCGTAAACGCGCTCGATAACGCCGGCCGGTCGTGGCGCGGGTGCAGATCGCGCTCGAACGTGGTCTCGCGGCCGATCGACTTCGGCTCCGACTAAAAATCCAGCGTGAACTGAGACGACTCATTGCCGGTTGATTCCCCAGCGGGTTGGAGATTGCCAGCCTTGACTCCCAACAGTCTGATGGGTTTAACAAGATCAATTCTTTTCAAACACTCCGTCGCCGCGCGGCGCAACGCTTTCGCATCAGCAATTGGTTCAGGGAGCGTTACATCGCGCGTAACTGTCTTGAAGTCATTGAAGCGCAGTTTGATCCCGATTTTCCGAGCCAGATAGCCCTTTCTCTGTAGATCGAGCGCCACCTGTTCGCAAAGACGGGTAAAGGCGGCGCCGAGTTCCTGTCGGTGCCGTACGACGTGCAGATCGCGCTCAAACGTCGTCTCGCGACTCATCGAGATTGGCTCGCTGTACGTCACGACAGGCCTATCATCAAGACCGTGAGAGACTTTGCGAAGCCACGCCCCATAGCTTCGTCCAAAGTGCTCCACGAGCCAGGTTTCGTCACACGCGGCGATCTCGCCAATGGTTGCTATTCCCAACGATGCAAGCTTGGCGCTGGCCTTAGGTCCAATGCCGTTGATCTTGTTCGCGGCCATCGGCCAAATTTTGGATTCGATGTCCTCAAACCTGAGGATCGTAATCCCATCTGGCTTTTGTATATCGGAGCACAGCTTTGCAAGCAGCTTGTTCGGCGCGATTCCGACTGAGCATGTCAGACTAGTTGCTTCGAACACCGCCGACTTCAACTTGCGCGCGATTTCTTCTGAATTGCCATTCGTGAGCGAAACATCGGCGTAGACCTCGTCGATTCCAACGTCTTCTATGCACGGGCTAATTGATCGCACTGCGTCCTTGAACAGTCGCGAGTAAGTTCTGTAGAGGTCAAAGTTCACGGGCAGGAGAATGGCGTCCGGCGCTAACCGGGCGGCCTTCATCGCGGGCATTCCGGAATGAACTCCGAGTGCGCGAGCTTCGTATGTCGCGGTCGTAAGGACGCCTCTGCCCACGTAGTCGCGCAACCGGGAGAATTCGCGTGTGCCATCCGAATTTGTTCGCGGCGCATCCGAGCGACGACCAGCAACCACCATGGCTTCGCCTCGTAGCTCGGGGTACTGCGACAGTTCACAAGACGCGAAGAATGCGTCCATGTCGATATGGGCTATGCGCCGATCATCTGGCATGCCTAAGACTCAAAAATAGCGATTAATGCTTCGCCCAACCGAAACGACTGTCCTCAACGGCCTTTTGGGGCACGCAACGAGACCGCGAGATGTCGCGTTTGGGGGGCATTTTCTGAAACCGTACATTTATGGTTCTGTTGCAGTAAGAGGGTCCGCTATTATGGGCGGAAAGACCCGAACGACTGAAAGCGCGATGAAAACGATGAATCCGGCGGTGGCCCGAGTGCTCAAACGCCTGCGCTACCCGCTCGACGTGAACCTGACTTGCGTGCGCTGATACGTGGCCTACCCACTGAGCCTGCGGCACCTTGAGGCAATGATGGCTGAGCGCGCCGTTTCAGTCGATCATTCGACTGTGCACCGCCGGGCCATTAAGCTGTTGCTGCCGGTGCTGGAGAAAGCGTTTCGCCGCCGTGAGCGGCCGGTGGGGAAGAGCTGGCAGATGGACGAGACGTACATCCGTGTCAAGGGGGAATGGCGGTATCTTTACCGGGCCGTCGACAAGGAAGGCAACACCATTGGCTTTCAGCTACGCGCCCATCGGGACAAGACTGCGGCCCAGCGTTACCTTGAGAAATCGATCGCCCAGAACGGTGTACCCGAGACAGTAACCATCGACAAAAGCGGCGCCAATCTCGCCGCGCTCGAAGCGATCAATGCCGGTCGTGAAGCGTCCAACAAGATCCGCCAGTCCAAATATCTCAATACCCGGGTAGAGCAGGATCATCGGGCGATCAAACGACGAACGCGGCCCATGCCAGGGTTCAAAACCTTTCGCTGTGCCCGGATCCTTCTGGCCGGCATTGAGATCATGCACATGATCGCCAAAGGACAGATGCAATGTGTGCGCGGAACCCATCCGTCCGCCGCTGACCAATTCTACGAGTTCGCAACATAAACAGTACTTCTCCTTTCGATATCGCTCGCTCTTTGAATCTTACCGCGACAAAGCCGCGGGACATCATGCGGCTGCCGGCGCGCTTGTCGGCTGCGCTGTCGGTCGCTGGCCGGCGGTCTTCGACGACGCAGGCGCGACTGAAGATGTCCACCGTGGGCCGGCGCAACGTATAGCAATACTGCAACGGCAATCGCGCGCACTGTGTCGACAAACAGGCGGCTCGAGTCCCACTGGATCGACAACATTCGCCCGCCGGCCCGCTCGGTGGCGTCTGTGCAGCGCCGTGCTAAATGGATGTTTCGCCCCAGATCACGTGAACTGCCAGGCGCAGCGCGATTGCTTGCGCGAAGCCGAAACCGGTCCGAACGCTTAGGTCAACGCAACTAACAGTCAAGGTCATCCAGGACCACGAGCGCCTTTACGACGGCGAAAACCGCCGCATCCAATCATTGCCTCGTGAAGGGGTGTGGGCGATATCCAGCGCGAGCGCGCCGTGTTCACAAGGCACGTATGGGGAAGGATGCCGGCATAAGCTGAGAGGCCGCTGGATCTTCGACGCAGCCCGATATAATGCCAAACCATATAAAATCGCGTACGGAGGACTAATGACAACTGTGGCACTTCCCGAACTGGACGCCATCGATTTTCCTGCTCAAATAGCGGCGGAAACGCGCGAGCTGATTAATCGAGGAACGCTAGCGCCGGGCTTGCAGTTGCGGCAGTCCGACCTTGCCGAGCGTTTCGGCATCAGTCGTGTGCCCGTTCGAGAAGCGCTCAAACTGCTGGCGGCCGAGGGGATCATTGAGCATGATCCCAACCGCGGTTTCTTTGTGACCCCCCTGTCGAGTGAAGAGGCGCGGCAGCTTTACCGTATGAGAACGCTCCTTGAAACGGAACTGCTCTCGACTGTTGAGTGGCCCGCGCCCGCCCAACTCAAGTCGCTGAAGGCTCTGCTCGCGAAACTCGACGAATTGCTCCGCGCGGGCGATCGCGAAAGTTGGATCAGGTGCCATCGGGCGTTCCATGACGCGATCTTCGACCTTTCGCCCGACAAGGTGCTCAAGCGCGAGGCGCTGCGTCTGTTGCGCTTGACCGACCGCTATCGCGCGCTGGCTGCGGACGTCGCGGCGCAGCGAGACCATAGAAATGCAAAGATCGATTTACTGCTTGTGAAGGCGCTAGAAACTAAAAACCGGGACCTGCTGCTCGCTACGTATGATCAAGGGCGAACAATGGTGCTCGGGAGTCTAATGGCTGTTCTGGCGGCGCGCGGCGTCTGAGATCGATCCGATGCCGTGGCGGTGGCCCAGAAGTCCTGCGCACCAGCAAACGATCATCGCGTGTTGTCGGCCTTTTTATTCCGAGCGAATTGCGGTGTCACGGTCGGGATAGTCCCCGTGTGTCGCGCTCCCGGGCATACCCTTTCTTACGACCGCGTAAGGAGGACATCAGCATCTCGCGATGCGCCGAGGGTAGGGGGCTGCGCTCGGACATCGATTCCGGGAGAAGTGGCATACCGCGGCACGGGCAGTCGTTCAATCCGCATCGCCGGGGCTCGCATTCGCGTCGCTCGGGTTCGGTCAAGGACATCATGTCCGGTCAGGAGGGAGGTGCCGGCTCGTTGCGGGCGCGGCTCTATCGCATGCCCTACAGCGCATTGCGCCTTTTTCACTCGGTGGCGCGCCGCTCCGCATGGGACGCGCAGCGGTCCGCCTTTACGCAGGGAGGCCGACGCCGCGCCCGCAGTCGCTCGCAGAAGCGGTCTCGCAAATCGATGCGGTTAGCGTGAGGCTGCTCGGTGAAGACCTCGTAGCATTCCGCAATAGCGACAGTGCGATCGGCTTGCTCGAAGAGCAATGTCAGCACCGCCGTGCACCTCTCGCGCTCGGTGACGACACCGAGCTTGACACACGCACCGCTTTTAAGGATGGGTTCGCGAATCGCATACAATATGGTCGAAATTCGAACTTACGGAACCGACGAACTGCGTCGGATGCGGCGAACTATACGACTACACACGTGAGCAAAATCGAACTTAATGATATCGACATTCCGGCGCAGATTGCTGATGAGGTGCGCAAGCTGATCAACAGAGGCGTCCTGTCGCCCGGGCAGCAGATGCGCCAATCGGAACTGGCTGACCGCTTCAGTGTCAGTCGCGTGCCTGTGCGCGAGGCATTGAATCTGCTCGCAGCGTGGGGCGTGATCGTGCATGATCCAAACCGGGGGTTTTTTGTGGGGCCGCTATCGTCGGATGAGGCGGCGCAGCTCTACCGCTATCGCTATTTGGTAGAGCGCGATTTGTTTCAATCGATAGAGTGGCCCGATCGCACTCGAACCGCCGAGCTCAATGGGATGCTTGCCAAGCTCGACGAGTACTTGGCAAGCCATCAGCGAGCCGAATGGCTCGATGAATACTACGCATTCTACGGGCTGCTATTTGATCTTTCACCCGATAAGATTATCCGCCGCGAGGCCCTGCGCTTGATTCGACTGACCGACCGGTACCGCGCACTAGCGACCGAAGCGCATCGGCCGGACGAACGTCCGAAGGCGCACCTCGAACACCGGCTCATGACTGCAATTCGCACCCGCGAGCGTGAAAAAGTCATGCGAGTATACGAACTTGAGCGAGAAAAAATAAACCAGTCGATACTGGCCGTGCTTGCCGGGCGCGGGCTCTAAGCGTCACGTGGTTCGCCTGCGACCAGAGCTGTTTCATGAGCGGCATCGTCGGGCAGCGCAGGCAGGCGAATGCTGATGCGTGCGCTCAGGCTTACACCGCATTCGAGCAGAAAGCCGCGAAGCTGGTTGGTGGTAACCCTGCGTTCGGCTACCAGCGTATCGCGCCGGCTGTGAAGCGAGCAGTGTTCGCTGTTTGGGCGTTGACGGCCGCGAAGCGGACGGACTATCGCAATGCCGCCTCGCAGATAGCCCCCGAGGAAGCGGTCCGATCAGCGTACGGCGATCGGACCGTTTGGTCAGGCTGACTATCTCATTAACGCCCCGCGAGAGGTGGCGTTTTTTTGGGGGCCACGTTAAGAAGCCGTCCATGGATGTGCTAGTTCACATTGAGCGTGGGATCTTGAAGTTTTCGACCAACGTCTGCAGGCGTTCGGCTTCCGAGTGAACGCCACGCGCAGCGGCCGCCGCTTCCTCGACGAGGGCCGCGTTGTGTTGCGTCATCTGATCGATTTCGGCGATAGCCTTATTGATCTCGATGATGCCTTGGTGGCCGTCGTTGGAAGCGCTGGTGATCTCGTCCATCAGGGCGGAAACGTGGGCGAATTCGCGAACCACATCGTTGATTTTCGAGCCCGCATCGCTCACCAGATTGGACCCCTCATCAACGCGCTCTACCGAGTGACTAACCAACTCCTCGATCTCTTTGGCGGCTAAAACAGAGCGCTGCGCCAACGTCTGAACGTACGTCGTGTGAGCGCTGAGAGCTTCCCCCGCAATTTTGAACACTGCGAAGCTCTTGTTGCTGGTGAGAATCCGCTAGGCATCAATATCCGAAGTATCCGACGTCGCAAGATTGTAGAGTTCGTCGTTCATCACAGAAACGCAGCAATCGTTTTCTTGTCGTTTTCAAGATACTGACGATCGTCACCGGGAAGCACGAGTCTCTCGTAGGTGTCGATGTCCCTTTTGAGTCGCTCTGCCGCCATTGGCCAAATCGCGATGTTGATATCTTTGGACTGCTTGTTGTCCGACAGCACGACCCCCAATGTTGAGCGCTGAGCAGCATCGAGATCTCGACGTAGATCGCTGATCGTTTCGACCGAAGTCATCCAAGTGTCTTTAATGTCCAGCAGATGCGACTGAATCTGTTGGCCTGGTAGAGCGCGAAGCCAGCGGCAGCGCACAGCAGCACGATGTCGTAGGACTACAGATAAACACTCAACGACATCGAAGCCATGGTCATCGAACAACGGCCCGGAAGCGGGGCGTGTGTCCGTTCCACGATCCGGAGCTCAGTTCAATCGAGGAGTGTTCAGTCGCTTTCTTTGTTGCTAAACGAGACCGGTGCATGACATCACGCGTCGGCAACGAAGATTGACATATAATACAAAACAGTATTACATTGGCGGCAGGCGAACAGACCTGCCTGTCTGGCGTCCTTTCGAATACGTGGAGACAATTGATCTTGAAGCTCAACCGGAAACTCTTCCTCTCGGCAGTCCTCGCAGCAGACGCACTGATCTCTGGCGTCGCCTTCGCGGGTGCACCTGCTAAACCGACACCTGCACCTGTTCCTGCTTCAGCGGCTAAACCAGCAGCGGCTGCGCCCGTTGCTGCGCCCACGGGTGTTGTCTTGGTCGCTGAAATAGGCAAAGGCGTGTCCGGAACTGACATCAAGGACTACGCCGATCTGATTAGCCGCCTGAAAGACAATCCGGATTGCTACACCTTCGGTACGACAGCTGACAGCGCGCGCGATCTGACCGCGATGACCACATTGCAAAAGCGCAACGGCGTTCGCATGGTCAAGTTATCCTACAAAGACACAGCAGCGGAAATCGAAGGCTTGATGAAAGCGAAGGTGCAAGTGATCCCGGTCCCGTACGAGGTCGCAGCCCCGTACATCAAGAGCGGTCAGATGCGTCCCCTGGTGGTCTTCGGTTCGGCGCGTATACCCGAAATCAAGGACGTCCCTACGGCTAGCGAAGTGATGCCCGGTTTCGTGTACTGATCTCAATCCACGTAGCAACAAACAAAAGCCCGCATTGAGCGGGCTTTCCTTTTTTGGTTAGCCGGAACGAAAAACTCGTTCGAACCGCCCACGTAGCAACAACAAGTCGGCAGAGCATGCTCAGCCGCGTGACTAGGACGACAGAAAGACGCTAAAGCACTAGCGGTTACGGACGGACCGAACAACCTACGTAGCATCCACGGTAGGATTCGTCTGTTGGAAGACAACTGACTAAGGAGTCGATCACCGAATCGCCTTGACAACCTACTTGTGAATATTGTCAGGCGAGACTTCCACGATATAATACCAAAATGAATACGATCATGACACGAAGCCGTGCACCCGCGGCCACCCTCCCGGAACTGGATGGCATTGACTTTCCAGCTCAGGTGGCGTCTGAGACGCGAAAACTGATCAATAGGGGAACCCTCGCACCCGGCTTTCAACTGCGACAGTCGGACCTCGCTGAACGTTTCGGCATCAGTCGTGTGCCAGTGCGCGAGGCGTTAAAACTGCTGGCCGCAGAAGGCATCATCGAACATGATCCGAATCGTGGATTCTTCGTAGCTCAGTTGTCAAGCGATGAGGCCCGACAATTGTATCGGATGCGCCAACTTCTCGAAGCAGAGTTGCTAATGACGGTCGAATGGCCAACATCCGCGCAGATTAGGGAATTCAAGGCCTTACTTGCCCGGCTTGAAGAATTAATCCAAGCCGGTAATCGTGAGGGATGGATTGAATTACACCGTGAACTTCACGATAAGATTTTCGACCTCTCGCCTAATAAAGTGTTAAAACGGGAAGTTTTACGATTGATGCGACTTACCGATCGTTATCGGGCGCTGGCTGCTGATATTTCAGCGCATCCGCAACATCGTAGCGCTGATATCGAAGCCAAACTCGTGAAGGCTTTGGAGAGTAAAGACCGGGAATTGCTGCTCGCAACTTATGAGAAAGGGCGAATGGTTGTTCTTGAGGGGTTGATGAGAGTGCTTGCGGCCCGAGAATAAACGAAAAAAAGACATCCGAGGGTGTAATTCCGTTCAGTTAAGGTCTCTCTTCAGGAATCGAACGGTGTAACGGAGAGGTCTGGATTTGACTGCCCGAGCGCGAGTGCGCCCGGGCCGTTTTTTGTTGGGAAGTTGCTTGAGCCGCTCGCGCAAGCGAGTCAGCAGCGTGGGAAGTTTTCCGTACGAGCGCGTCACGGCCGGCCATGTCATTTCATACTGGATGATATGGGAGGCCCGAATAAAGCTTAGATCCTCAGGCGCGTACCCGGCATCAAGCGCGGCTTTGGCTATTTCCAGACGGATCAGGTTGTAGGCGATCGGAGCGCCCAAAAGCTCCTGGGAGATCCCTTGCACAGTCTGACTGCGAAGCGTCAGCTCCATGATCGTAAAACAGCTTTGTGCGTGAGCACCGCCCACGGCGAGAGCACAAAGACTGAGAGCCATACTAAAAAGGCTTTTTTATAGCCTGATTCATCTCCACTTTCTTATTATTTACTAGAGCGGCCTCAAATCTGAAGTGCAACACCTATCTCGTATAAGGTGTTGCGATGCACGAAAGAACTCAGTACCAGCAACTTCAACCTGAAGAGCGTCTGACCATTGCAAGCCTGCATCTGCAGGGTTCGAGTATCCGGGCCATGGCCCGGATACTCGGGCGCTCGCCGGCCACCGTTAGCCGGGAACTGACGCGAAACAGCTCTCCCGCTGGCTACGCGTCCGTGTCGGCTGAAGCACTCAGTGCCGCACGCCGCAGCGCGGGCCGCCATCCCACAAAGCTTTGCCTGCAAAGCGTCTGCTGGCGTATCGTTCTCACCCTGCTCGAGTGGAAATGGTCACCCCAGCAGATATCGGGCACACTCAAGCGTATGTATCCGACCGACCCGACCCAACAGGTTTCGCACGAAACCATCTACACGGCCATCTATGCCCAGCCGCGCGGCGAACTGCGCCGTCAGCTCATTGCGTGCTTGCGCCATGGCCACAGCACGCGCATGCCGCGTACACGGGGCACAGACCGGCGCGGACAGATTCCTGACATGGTCAGTATTCATGTGCGGCCGCCCGAAATCGAAGACCGACTGCTGCCTGGGCACTGGGAAGGCGACTTCATCAAGGGTGCCGGCAACCAGTCCTCGGTAGGCGTGCTGGTCGAACGGACCAGCCGGCTGGTGCTGCTTGCCAAGATGGAAGACGCCACCGCCGCTTCAGCGCTGGCGGGCTTCTCCGCCAAACTCAATTCGATTGTCGCGCCATTACGGCAGAGCTTCACCTACGACCAGGGCAAAGAAATGTCGCGCCATAAAGAGCTCACCGCCGCAACCGGCGTGAAGGTGTACTTCTGCGACCCCCACAGTCCCTGGCAACGCGGCACTTGCGAAAACACCAACGGGCTACTGCGCCAGTATCTGCCCAAAAGCGCAGACCTTTCGGTCTACAGTCAGGACGAACTTGACGCTATCGCCGACAGTCTGAACAGCCGACCTCGCGCGACTCATGCCTTCCATTCGCCATTCGAGGTCTTCGCCGCGACCCTTGCCTCGGCAAGTCAACCTCAAGGCTCTAAACATTAAACCCGCTGTTGCGCTTCACTCTTGAAACCGCCTAGTCAAACTGTATTTTATATCGCGTGCAGCATGATGCGCGCCGTACCTCCTTCCTAAATTGTTAAATTAGTCTGCACCCCAGTTGGAGATCCACAGCAAATCATGGAAATCGATCGCCTTATTCGTCTGAAATTCGCCGTAGGATCCTTGGGAATACAGCAGCGGCGCCGTTGTTTGGCCATTAATGGCCGTGCCTTCGACATGTCCAAAAATCACGGCATGCGTACCGATCTCGATGATGCGTTCGACGCTGCAATCGAAGTTGACCATAGCACTGGCCAAAGCCGGGGCACCCGTCTTAATTCGATTCCACGTTCCCGCCTGAAATTTTTCTTGCGGCGAAATCGGTCGCGAGAAACGCTGCGCCAATTCCTGCTCGCTGCGCGCCAAGACGTTGACGACGAAGTTGCCAGTGGCCTGCACGTGCGCCAGAGACGAGTTCGCACGATTGATACAGACGAGCAGAATAGGGGGCACCGCACTAACAGACGTCACAGCGGTTGCCGTCATGCCGGCAAGCGGGCCGAGCGCGTCAGAACCAGTCGTGATCAAACACACGTGCCCGGTCAAGCAGCGCATGGCGCGTTTGAATTCAGATTCTTCTATGCTCACTTCAGCTTCCTAATCGTAAAACTGGACGGACAAAATGATAGGGTGGTGATCCTTAGGGACACCACCTCAAGCAATAGATCCGCAAGTCTCGGCCGGTTTACTGGTCCCACCCGAAGATACTGAGCGTGCTCTCGCCCGCCTCGAGTCGCTTCATCTGCTGTGCTTCTGCTGCTTCGCGTCCTTCCGATGCAGTGATCACCTCGGCAATTCGCTCGCGCGGGATGCACACGACACCGTCTTCGTCACCAACGATCAGGTCACCGGCATTTACCGTCACGTCGTCGAATCGAGTCGGTGCGTTGATCCAACCTGTGGCACCGAAATCTTTTCCTGTACCACGGATACAAAGTCCGCGAGCGAAAACGGGAAACCCGATCTCCGACAGCAGTCGCTGATCGCGAACACAGCCGTTAATGACCAGACCGGCAAGCCCGCGGACTTTTGCGGCCGTCGACATGATTTCGCCCCAATACCCATGTTCATAGGCTTCGCTCACGGAGACGACGAGGACATCACCTGCTTGTGCTGAGTAAATCGCACGGTGCAGCCAAAGGTTGTCGCCACCGGGCGAATGAACGGTCACAGCGGGGCCGCATATCTTGAATCCGGGCGCGATAGGCTTGATTTCATAAGGCAGGACTCCGATTTTTCCGGCTGCCTCGTGAAGCGTTGCTGCCGGCAGTTTTGCGGCGGCGTTGACCAGAGCGATGTCCGGCCTCCGGATGTCGAGGCGCGTGGTCTCGTGACGATTGAAAACCGGTCCCGTCATGCTTCTTCTCCGATCCGGCGCGTTTGCAGTTGGTGGTACTTGAATTGCTTGCGAGCCTCGTCCAGGCGCATACCTGTTGCAACAGCCTCACGGATTGCCTTCTCGGCGGCATCGATTTCTTCAGCAGCAGCAAGCACGCGCTCTTCGTGTTCCTTCGGAATCGAGATCACGCCGTCAGCGTCACCGCGCAGCAGATCGCCCGGAGCAACACGCACATTACCGATATTCACCGGAACGTTGGTGGCTTCGACCTGAACGCGGTCCTTGCCCGTTCGCATCCAGTTGTCCCTGGAGAAAACCGGGTAGCCGAGCGACAGGCAGAGGTGTACGTCGCGGTTGACGCCGTCGATCACGGTACCGGCGATACCACGACGATGGGCGATTTCCGTGAGGATGTCGCCCCAAACTGTTGCGTCTTCGCGACCACCATTGTCGAGGACGATGACCGAGCCGGGCGGAACGTCGTCGATGAAGTCACCCACGGTGCCTGCGGGCGATGCGGCCGGGCCGTAGAGAATCGTGAATGCCCGACCGGCCATACGGAACGACGAATCACGCGGCTTGATCTTGTAGCACTGACCGTTCAGGCCCAGGCGGTCCAGTGCGTCGCTCAGGGTGGCCGTTTCGAGTTTCGCTGCGCGCGCAACGTTCTTGTCTTGTGCGATTTCCGACATGGTTAATCCTTAAGCATAAGTTCGTAGTTTCCGCCCATGACTTCATGGATCGGCGTGCCCGCCAATACAGCCTTCGCCATCAAGGCTTCGCGTGCCACGATCGATTCGGCAGTCTCGACCACCTTGGCGATGTTTGCCTGGCTGATGAAGATCACGGCGCTGCTATCTGCGATCACATAGTCGCCGGCTTCTACTACGGCCCCGAACACTTCAACCGGGACGTTCACACCTTTTTCGACGATACGACCACGAGCGGTGAGGGCGGTGAACTTATTCGTGAACACCGGCAGTCCCATCTCGCGGGATTCATCGATGTCGCGAACCGGACCATCGGCGATCACGCCAGCGATACCGCGAACCTTGGCGCCCAACGACAGGATGCCGCCCCACGAACCGGCTTCAATACCGGTACGTTGCTCGACAACGATCACATCGTCGGAGCCGCCGAGTTCGATCGCGGTGGTGCCCAGATGACGCGGTGGGCCCGGAGGCGGATCGCCAACACCGAGTTTCATCGTGATAACGCGACCAGCGATGCGCTTCGAGCCTGAGGCTTGGGCGACGCCGCTCACGACGCCGGACAAGCCGAGTTTGTCGAGTGCGTCCGAGACAGCGCAGCAGTCCAACCGACGAAGGCGGTGGACATATTCGTCTTTGGTTGCCATATATTGATATTTCCTTATTCGGTTTGGGGCTTCCAGTACACAAAGCCCATCGCGTTGCCAGTACCGGCTTCGCTGCGATAGCAGGGCACGTAATCGACCACCGTCATGTCGAAGCCAAGTTCATCCATCATGCCGGCGACGGGAATCCAGTTCTTGATTTCCGAGGTGCCCGCCTGGAAGATTTCCTCGCCCAACGCGAATACCGGGGTTAGGTCGTGCTTCTTCATCGCGTCGAGTATCAGATTGTCAACGCGCTCGTCGATGACAAAGTGCGTCAGGCCCCCGGAAGCGATGACAGCCACGCGCGCGTCCGAATCCCACGATTCGATTGCGCGAGCGATCGAAGCACCGAATGCGTGGCAGCGTGCCACGGTCGGCTGATTCGGCGGATAGAACGTGTTGACGAAAACCGGGACGGTCGGAACGACCTGATCTTTCATCAATTGGCGAAAGACGAAACCGTATGCATGCGGCGTTTCCGTTTCCGACAGGCGGCTGAGCGCGGCCACATCGAAGTTGTCGGCAATCGCGCTCTTGATGATGTGCTTTGCGAGTTCGGGAACGCCTTCATGCGTGGCAGTTTCTGGCTTGTAACCCGGCATCGAATGACGCACGCCCGGAGGCATTTGCATCAATTTATCGTGGCTGATCATGTTGTTTACGATCGTAGGGCCGTGCATGACGCCAAACGCGGGGATGCAATCCGTCGTGAAGATTTCCATCTGATCGTTACCGACGATCACAACGACGTCAGGCTTCGCTTCTGCCAACACCCGCGCCATTTCCTCGATCGCCGATCGGCACTGAGCATGCCGTTCCTTCCACTTCTCGGGCGTGATCTGTTCCGCGAGGTTTTCGCTACGCCGATATTCGACGAGCTCATCGAAGGCCCATTCCCGGCCTTCGAAGTCATGTTTGCTCAGTCGATCATCGGGGACGCGAGCGCCCCAGGTCTCAGGTGGCGTGATGAGCATGGGGCCATGCGACGTTCCCATTCCCAATACGATTTTTGCCATGATTTAGAGTCCTGTGGGCGCCGAAATCATTCGTAATCGGCGAGGTTGAGCTTGAAGAAGTCGCGAGCGTTGCCGAAGAAGATCGCGTCCTTCTCTGCCTGCGACAGCCAGTCGAAGCCTTCGATGTAGGGCTTGATGTCGTCGAACGTGCGGCCGGTGTCCGGATTGGTGGCAGAACCCACGCCCGGGCATTCCGCACCGAACATGCAGCGGTCAGCGCCAACCGTCTTGATCAGCAGACGCAGCGATTCTTCCGAGTAGAGCACAGTGTCGTAATACAGGTTACGCATGCCGTCGAGGAAGTCGCGGCCGGCACGCGAAGCGCCCGACTGGAAGCGACCGATCTGGTAGGGGATCGAACCGCCGCCGTGCGACACCATGATCTTCAGATTCGGGAAGTCCTTGAAGACGTTCGAATTGACGAGGTTAAACACCGCGATCGTTTCTTCGTTAATGAAGTGAACGGTGTACGGTGTACGTGCGGAATGCGAGCCAGTAGCGTGGATGTGCGCCGGTACCCCGAGTTCGCACAGCTTTTCGTATAACGGGTACCAGTAACGGTCACCCAGGCCCGGTGCTTCAGTGCCGCTGTTTTCGAACGGGTCCGGATTCAGCAGGACGCCCTTAAAGCCGAGTTCCTTGATGCAGCGTTCGAGTTCCGGCAGGACGACTTCGATCGGGTCGCCCGACACTTGCGGCAGGCCACCGATGCCAATGAAACGCTTCGGCAGCAACTTGACCGTGCGCGAGATGATGTTATTCGTTTCCTCCGTGAACCAGTGCACGAGTTTGCCCGGCTTCTGGTTGTGCATCATCTGAAACGGACGCGGCGACATCAGCTGGACGTTCGTGCCGACGCGGTCGAGCATGTCCAGGTGGCCAACCGGCGCCATTTCCTTCTTGTTGGCGTAGTGCAGGATTTCCTCGTCGGTCACCTCCGGCATCTTGCGACCGTGTTCGCCCCGATGCGAAAGAATGTGTGCCTTGTATACCCATAATTCTGCGGGTGCGCTTACGTGGCCGTGGCAATCAATAATCACTTACTTGTCTCCTGGATTAACGTGAGATGGGGTACGCGCTATAGGCGCAGAGGTGTTTCTTATAGATCGAGGACGAGACGATCGCCCTTGCAGCCAGAACAGCAGATAATCATCGTCTTGTTCGAAGCCTTTTCGGGCTCTGACAGAATGGCGTCGCGGTGGTCCGGCTGTCCTTCCAGCACGCGGACTTCACATGCACCGCATACGCCTTCTTCGCACGAGTATGAAATCGGCACACCGGCTTCGCGCACGACGCTGAGGATCGTCTTACCTTGTGGGACTGTCAGCGTCTTGCCGCTCTTACACAGCTCAACGACGAAGTTGCCGTCGAGTGCCGCTTCGTGTTTGGCACTGAAGTACTCGACGTGGACTTGTTCCGGGGGCAACGTGTTGCAGGCCTTTTCGAATGCTTCCAGCATCGGGCCGGGGCCGCAGCAGTAGAAGTGGGCCGACGCCGGCTCCTGCTTCACGACGTCCGCGATATTGAGGAATGCGCCGACTTCGGCATCGACGTGAACGACCGAACCTTCGAACGTCTTTAATTCTTCGGCGTAGGCGACGTCAACCCGGTCTCGGCACGAATAATAGATACGCGGCGACTTTCCGATTTCCTTCAGGCGACGCGCCATACACAGAATAGGCGTGATCCCGATACCACCGGCAACCAGAACCGTGTGCTCAGCGTCTTCGTCGAGGGGGAAGTTGTTGCGCGGGGTTTCGACCTGCACGAGGTCGCCGACACGCATCGTTTCGTGGATGTAGCGGGAGCCACCGCGCGACTGCGGGTCGAGTTTGACGCCAATGACGTACGAACGCTGCGTCAGGCTATTGCTGGACTCGAGGAGGGAGTACTGACGCGTCAATCCATTCGGCAGGATCAGTGCGACGTGCGAACCCGCGTCGGCGGCCGGTAGACGCTCGCCTTCGGGGTCTTCAAATGTCAGAGCCAGCGTGTTGCGTGCCAAATATTGACTCGCTGTTAGGCGCAGAGTCATCACATCATTAACTTCAGTCATGTCACCTCCAAAATCGTAGAACGCACGGAACCCCGTAAATGGTGCGCAAGAATTACACATCACGCTTCCTCAGGTACCGGCTTGTTGCATCGCAATCACCAATCATCGAAAGTCTCTTTCAACCCGTTTGACGTGTAATTCTTTTTTGCATATTATTTGGGCTAGACAGAAAAAAGTCAAAGGCTCTTCGGAGCAAAACAGGCGACATCACATGGGGTATTCCCTTAGGAGGAGAAATGATCGCAGTTCTGACCACCAACGGTGGGACCGTTACGCACGGTGATGGCGCGGCAACGACGCTGCTGGTTGCTACGATTCGCGGCATGCTCGTGTTCGAGCGTGCAGACACGAGTGCCCCGTGGAAACTAACGCGCAAGACGCTGGAAGATCGCCACGTGAGCGCATTGCTCTATGTTCCGAATGCCGGCCTGCTGTTCGCGGGCGCACACGGCAAAGCCAGTCTCGTGGTCTCGAAGGATCTGGGCGTGACGTGGGAACCGGCCAGCAATGGCCTGCGTAGCACGCATATCTATACGATGGCGCAGCAGGAGCGCGACGGGAAGACCGTCCTGTTCCTGGGCACCGAGCCGTCCGCGCTCTATCGCAGCGACGATCTGGGTGCTTCGTGGGTCGAAATCCCCGAAATGATGACGGTGCCGGACCAGGACAAGTGGACGTTTCCGCCGCCCCCGCATATTGCACACGTCAAGAACATTTCGTTTCACCCGGCCGAACCGGAAACGCTCTATGTCTGTATTGAACAGGGCGCACTTCTCAAGACCACCGACGACGGCAATACGTGGACCGAACCGCGTTCGTACGAGTCGGAAAACGACAAGTTCTACCACGACAACCACCGCGTGGTAATTCGCCCGTCGAATCCGAAGCAGATGTTCATGTGCGGCGGCGAAGGCCTGCACTACAGCGCAGACGCTGGGGAAACCTGGGTTCATCTGATGACGCGTCAAGACCTTATCGGTTATCCCGACGCCATGTTCATCGACCCACGCAACGAGAACGTTCTGTATCTCGGTGGGCCGGGCAACGCACCGCGTGATTGGGGCGTCCGTAAGTCGGCGAACGCAACTGTTCTCAAGAGCACCGATGGTGGCGTTACCTGGGGACACATGCGCAATGGTTTGCCCGAGGAAGTGATCGGCAACATCGAGGGCATGGGTCTGCACCATTGGGATGACAAGATCATGCTCATCGCCGGTACCGCAACGGGCGAAATCTATGCGACGGAAAACGATGGCGAAAGCTGGTACCTCGTTTCCGACGATGTCCCGCCGATCTCGAAGGGCGGTCACTATCGCTGGTTCCTCGACGCCAAGGAGCGTATGAACGTCGAAGGTCGTTACGGTCGCAACGAACACTGACCGATTTGTAAACAGAACTATTCTGCGCGCCGGGCTCTGTTCCGCGGCAGCAAGTTCTACCAGGAGAATGTCTTGAGCCGTATTAACATCCGCGAGGAAGCCCTTGATATCGCCCGTGGTTTGCATGATGCGATTCGTTCGCGCGTCAAACAGACCGAAAGCGATCGCGTAGTGCCCAAAGAAACGATCGACGCACTCCGCAATTCGGGTCTCTTCAACATCATTACGCCGAAATCGTTTGGCGGTTCCGAATTGGGCTTTACGACGCTGGTCGAAGTTACGGCAGAAATCGCATCGGCCTGTGGCTCGACGGGTTGGGTGTTCGGCGTTTTGGCCGGTCATAGCTGGATGTTGAATCTGTTTCCGTTGCAAGCACAGCAAGACGTGCTTGGCGAAGGCCATGCACTGACGGCGACCGTGTTCCGCTTGGGCGGCACGATTACCGAAGTCGACGGCGGCTACAAACTCGTGAACGGCGACGGTCGCTTTTGCTCGGGTATCGACCACGTGCAATGGGTCATCATCGGAAACGCCGTGCAGCGTCCGGACGGCCCGCCTGAACCGCGCTTCTTCGTGATTCCGCGTTCGGATATCGAAATTGTCGATGATTGGCACACGGCTGGCCTGCGTGGCACCGGTAGCCGCACGATCAAGGTCGCGGAAGCGTTCATTCCGAAGCATCGTTCTGTGTCGGTCAAAGACATGATGACGGGCAACGTCGAAGGCGCTGACGCAATGCGTGCACCCATCTACCGGATGCCGTTCCAGAACGTAACGCCGTTCTCGCTCATCGGTGCACCGCTGGGCATCGCGCGCGCAGCACTCCGGTCGTTCGGCGAAGGTTTGGCGCCGCGTCTCCAGGCAATGCCGGCCGAACAGATGGCAGAACAGTCGGCGACGCTCGAGCGCCTGGCACATGCGACGGCGGACCTCGACGCGGCCTATGCATTGATTCTCGAAGACACGCGCCGCATCGATACGGCAGAAAGCGCGCAATCGCTGACGGCACTCGAATGGTCGCGTATTCCGCGCAATTGGGCGTATTCGGCCCAGACCGCGCGTCGAGCGGCCAACAGCGTGTTCGAAGCGGCTGGCGGCACCAGCATTTACAACGCATCGGAACTCCAACGTATTTGGCGCGACGTCAATTCGGCAGCGCAGCATTTCGCTTTCACGTGGGATTCGGCGCTGACTACCTTTGGTCGCCAGGCGCTCGGCCTCCCGCCTTCGTCGTTCGGTTTTGGTACCAAGAAATAAGGATAGCTATGAACGTGGATGACATTCATTCGATCGAAGATTACTCGCCGCAAACGCTGCGCGAACTGATTGGGCGCGTGGAGAAGTCTAGTACGTTCGAACACATGATTTACCGCGAATCCGAACTCGATGAAGTCTGGCGGGTGCTCGATAGCGATATCGGGGCCGCTGAACGGAAGGGATCGAATGCGCCGGAACTGGCGACCCTTGTTGCTCTGCGCAAACTGATTGTCGAAGCGCACGATTTCATTGGCAACGACAGCAACACCGTAGACGCGCGTGATCGACTGCTGAAGGCCGTCGAACTCGTTTAAGGCTAGTGGGGAGAGCAGGCATCCCACGCATATTCACAGATAAAGAAATTTAGGAGCAAACCCCAATGCTTTCCCGCGAAGATAACGACGTACTGACCCAGGTTGGTAAAGGCACGCCCAACGGCGACATGATCCGTCAATTCTGGATTCCGGCGATGCTGGCGTCGGAAATCAGCGAGCCGGGCGGTAAGCCCGTGCGATTGCGTTTGCTAGGCGAAGACCTCGTGGCATTCCGCGACAGCGACGGAAACGTCGGCCTGCTCGAAGAACAGTGCCCGCACCGTCGTGCGTCGCTCGCGCTGGGCGACAACTCGGAAGGCGGTCTGCGTTGCCTGTACCACGGCTGGAAGTTCGGCGTCGATGGCCAGTGCGTGGACACGCCGACCGAACCCGAAGATTCGAAGCTGTGCTCGCGTATCAAGGCAGTGGCGTATCCGATTCGTGAAGTCGCTGGCGTGATCTGGACGTACATGGGCGACCCGGCGAAAGTCCCGCAATTCCCGGACTTCGACTTTCTGTCGTACCCAGCGGAGAAAGTTGCCGCCTTCAAGGTTCTCGAAGACTGCAACTATGCTCAAGCCGTCGAAGGCACCATCGACTCCGCACACGCGGGCATCCTGCACCGCGAGCAACCGTGGGCAGCACCGGCCAAGTACGAACATGAACGCGATCTGCGTCCGAAGATCGAAGTCGAATACACCCTGTACGGCCTGCGCTACGCCGGCGTCCGCAACTTCCGTGAGGAAGGGAAGTTGCACGCCCGTGTCACGCAAGTGATCCTGCCGTTCTTCACACTGATCCCGCCCGATGGCTTCGGCGTCCGCAAAAACCGTCGCATGGCGAATGCATTCGTTCCGCGCGATGACGAATCGACGTGGCACATTCAGTGGTTCTTCGACGAAACGCAGCCTGTCGATATCGAATATCGTATTCAGGAAGGCGGTCACTGGCTCGATGAAAACTTCCGCAAGGAACTGAACATCGACAACTGGTACAAGCAGGACCGTGAAGCGATGAAGACGTCGTCGATGTCGGGCATCAAGGGCATCCTGACGCAGGACCACGCAGTCAGCGAAACGCAGGGGCGCATCCTCGATCGCACAAAGGAACACCTTGGCACGTCGGACGTCGCGGTCGTTGCATGGCGCCGTCAGATGATCCGTTCGGCTCGTACTTACGCAGAAAGCGGCGAACTGCCGAGGGTGCTGAGAAACACCATTCCGTGGAATCAGATTCACGCTTCGACGGTGATCTTCCCGAACGACCGTACGTGGAAGGAAGAAGTGCCCCTCAATCCGGACGTCGCGCTGAAGGCCTGAGGTTGAGATGATCGTTGATTGTCACGCGCACGTTTCGCCTCATTGGTATGAGCCTGTCGAGACGTTGATCGACCAAATGACTGAGCATGGCGTTGATATGGCCATTCTCACTCAGATGATCGGACAGACGGATAATCGATACCAGCAGGACTGCGTCAAGCGATATCCGGGCCGTCTGTCGAGCGTGGCTTGGGTTGATGTCGACGCCCCGGACGTTGCAATGACAATCGAAAACCTGGCGCGCGAAGGCGTGTCCGGTATTCGGCTTCGGCCGTCATCGTGCCTTCCGGGCGGTCGTCTTCCGGAAGCGTGGCGTGCAGTTCAGGCAACTGGACTGCCCATCAGTTGTGTGGGATCGGCGGAAGCATTCAACGCGCCGGCATTTATCGAGCTGGTCGCGAAGTTGGCAGGGACGACTGTCGTCCTCGAACACTTGGGCGGAACCAGCACGCCTGTCACGACGGATGAGCAGTTCGCAATTCGTCGCCAGGTGTTCAAACTCGCGGCCTACCCGAATGTCATGTTGAAGGTCCCGGGGCTCGGTGAATTGATGCCTCGCGACCCGAAAACGTGCCATTTGGGCCGTCCCTTCGGGGACGCGACGTCACCGCTTGTCCACGAGGCGGTAACTGCATTCGGCACGAATCGCCTGATGTGGGGTTCCGATTTCCCCGTCGTGAGTTCTCGCGAAGGTTATGGCAATGCATTGAAACTCACCCGTCTTGCACTCAACGGATTGCCTGACGAGGATCTCAACGCGATCTTTGGCGCTAACGCACGTCGCATATTTTCGAAACTTTGAGATCGAAAACGAGCAGGAGACAAACACATGACGAAAAAGGTACTGGCCGCGGTCAAGACGGATGTCGAAACCACGGAAATCCGTGAGTTCGAATATCCGACTGTTAAGCCTGAAACCGGAATTCTGCGCATCGAAGCCAGCGGCGTCGGCGGCAGCGATCCCGAGCTGTACCGTAAGGCTGGTCACGTTCCGGTCATCATGGGCCACGAAAACGTCGGAACCATCGAAGAAGTCGGTGAGGTCGCGGCGAAGCGTTGGGGCGTCAAGTCCGGCGACCGGGTTGCTCTTCACGAATATCTTCCGTGCTGGAACTGCGAATGGTGCATGAAGGGCGATTTCCGTCTATGCATGGAAGTCGATTTCTTCAACGTTAAAGACCGACTGAATACCGATCGTTTTGGTATGTCCACCGCCAACAAGGCACCGCACCTATGGGGTGGCTATGCGCAGTATATGCATCTGCCGCTTAACACGGTGATGCACGTGATTCCGCAAGACATGCCAGCCACGCACGCAACGCTGGCGGTGCCGTTCGGTAACGGCGTGCAGTGGGCATGTCTCGACGGCGGCGCAGGTCCCGGTAAGGTCGTACTCGTGTGGGGACCGGGCCAGCAGGGCTTGGGCTGCGTACTGGCGGCAAAGGCCGCAGGCTCATATACGGTGATTGCGGCGGGCATGACTCGCGATCAAAGCCGTCTCGATCTGTCGCTGCGCCTGGGCGCCGACTACGCAATCAACGTCGAAACGCAAGACCTCGAAGCCGAAGTGATGCGTATCACCAAGGGGCGGGGCCTGGACGTCGTGGTTGATACGACCGGCGACCCCAAGGGCGAGATCGTCAAGCAGTCGATCGCACTGGCGGCAAAGGGCGCCTATTTGAGCCTGAACGGCCTGGAGCAGCACGTACCCATCGGCGAGATCAAGAAGCGCTATCTGACGGTTCGTGCACCGCGGGGCCGTAGCTACGCAGCTGTCGAACTGGCACTGCGCTATGTAGGCTCGGGCCGCTATCCGATCGACGAAGTGTGCTCGCACACATTCGGCCTGTCGCAGGTCCACGACGCGATTTTGGCTACCGCAGGCCGGGGGATTCAAGGTGCGATCCACGTGTGCGTGGACCCTTGGAAATAACGCCGCATATCGCTGGCTAAACTGAATTCTATAAAGGTAACCTCATGATCGACAGCCACGCACACCTGATTTCGACCGACTGCGAGAAGTATCCTCCGTCGCCGCTGAGCGGTGTTCTCGAAGAAAACGCGTTCGACAACCCCGTGACCGCCGAGCGCTTGATCGACCTGCTCGACGCATTGGGTATCGATAAGGCGCTTGCAGTGCAACGTGCGCACCTGTACGGCTTCCATAACGACTACGTGGTGGATTCGGCGCAGAAATACCCGAATCGTCTGCGTTCGCTGTGCATGCTCGACGCACTGGCGCCGAACGTCGAGGAAACGGTGAAATACTGGGTCGGCGAGCGCGGGTCGGTCGGCATTCGTCTGACGGAGCCGAAGAAAGGTGCAGACAGCAGCTGGTTCGCGTCAACGGAAGCGCGTCGTGCCTGGACTGCAGTGACGGATCTCGGCGGCTCGGTGCGCTTGCACTTTTATCGCTGGAATCGTCTGGCTGCACTCGAAGCACTCCAGGACGTCGTGAAGGAGTTCCCGAATACGCCGGTCATTCTCGATCACTTCTCGAATATCGTCGTCGAAGGGCCGGAGCCCGACTACGGTGTGGACGAAGCACTGCTCAAGTTCGTGGACAGCCCGAACGTCTTCCTGCTGTACTCCATGATCAACCTCGGCAAGTTGAAGGCGCTCGACCTGCCGTCCGCGCCGGTTGTTGAGCGGGTGGTGCGTTCGTTCGGTGCCGATCGTGTGATGTGGGGCTCAGACATCGCTCAGTCGAAGGGCGAGTACAAGGACATGATTCAGATGGCCAAGGACTCAGTGGCCACGCTGTCGGCTGAAGATCAGCAGAAGGTCCTGCATACGACGGCTGAACGAATCTACTTTAGCTAATGAAGTTGTAAGCACGCACGGCGTTCCAGCAGTTAAACGCCGTTTTTTTGCATTTCAGGGTTATCCCGGTTCATGTCGCGGGGAGCAACGGGATATGATGTAAAGAATACGCTATTGAATACTATATAGGATGCTGATCCGGTTAAGTCTAGTAGGTCAGATGCGCAAACTGGTGGTCGATTGTGCCGCACCTTGTTCTCGATTTATCCGTTCTCAATTCCTTTCTCAGGAGACTGAAAATGAAATTCCTTCGGAATTGCTGGTATATGGTTGGATGGTCGAGCGAATTCTCGGCTACTGATATTGTCCCGTTCACGGTGATGAACGAGACACTGGCGCTCTATCGCAAGGAAGACGGCACGCTGGTAGCACTCGAAGATCTGTGCCCGCACCGCCTGGTTCCGCTGTCGGTCGGCCGTAAAGAAGGTGACGAACTGCGCTGCATGTACCACGGCCTGAAATTCGCCGCGGATGGACGCTGCACGGAAATCCCGGGCACCGATCGCATCTCGTCGAAGGTCTGCGTTCGTAGCTACCCGATCGAAGAAAAGCATGGTGCCGCATGGGTGTGGATGGGTGACGCTGCAAAGGCCGATCCCGCACTGATTCCACCGATCGAAGGTCCGGACAGCGCTACCTTCGCGATGAAATGCTCGAAGAAGGTATGGAAGGGCAATGCGGAAATTGTCGCTGATAACTTGCTCGACCTTTCGCACGCACCTTATGTTCACGAAGCGACGTTCGGCGCCAACAACAAGGTGTCGCTCAAGATTCAGAAGGATGGCGAAGCGAAACGCGGTATCGATACGATCGAGCGTGGCGTCATTGCTGACCGCTGGCACTTGGGCCGCCAATCGAATCCTTACTTCGGTGAAGTTCCCTCCGACGACAACGTGGTCAGCACGTTCCTGGTACCGGGGGTCTTCATCCTCAAGATCCATTCCTACGCACCGGGCGTTCAAGATCGACTCGTCGATGGCAAGCCCGCGGAAGAGCCGATCTTCCGCCGTTGCACGTGCCAGATGATCACGCCGATCAACGATACGGAATCGATGTTCTTCTACAACTTCGGTCCGGATCACGACCATGCCGATTTGGCGGATCACGCTTTCGCGATCGCCGAAGCAGCATTCGCTGAAGACAAGGCAATCATCGAGACGCAGCAGGCAACGATCTCGAAAGTGCCGGATCGCAGGATGATCATGTTGGTGATGGATCAGCCGGTGCTGCGTTACAACGAAATCTACAACGGTCTTCGCTCGGCGGAGGCGGCCGAACGAGCCGCTGCGTCCGCAGCCTAGGTACATCGCACGGCGCTGGTATGTTTTCTCAGACACACGGAATGACGAAAATGGAATTGAACTGGACCGAGCCCCAATGGGATGGGCAAGCCGATATGGTTGTTGTCGGCTACGGCGGCGCAGGCGCGGTGTTTGCATTCGAAGCCGCTGAACAAGGCGCCGACGTGCTCATTCTCGAAAAGGGTGTGCAGGGCGGCGGCAACTCGGTCTGTGTCGCGGGCGGTCTGATCATGACCTCTGTGGATGAACAAGAGTCGTTCAAATATCTGAATTGGCTGTGTGGAGGCCAAACAGATGAAAGCATTCTTCGCCATTTCGTTTCGAGTCTCAAGAACATACCGGCGTGGCAGCACAAACTCGAATTGCCGCTCAAGGACAACCCGCAGCCATTCTCGGCACCCGGATTTTTTCCCGAATTCCCGGGCGCTCCGGGCGGGGAAAGCATCAAGGGTATGAGCGTCGTGGCCGCACCGGGCGGTGCGGGCCTCTGGAATGCGATCTCCGCACAAGCGGAGAAGGCGGGTGCGCGCGTCCAGTGCAATACACGCGTCACCAGGTTGGTTCAGCAGCCGGTGACGAAACGGATTCTCGGCGTTGAAGCCGAACATGGTGGCAAGACGATTGCGGTTCGCGCTCGCAAGGCAGTAGTGTTGGCCAGCGGCGGCTTCGAGGCCAACGATGCCATGTGCAAACAGTTCCTGACTGCTTGCCCGATCTACTTCCTTGGTAGCCCGAATCTGACCGGCGACGGCATTCGCATGGCGCAGGAAGTTGGTGCGCAACTCTGGCACATGAACGCCGTAGCGGGCCCGCTAAACATGGGCATCAAGACGAACGAAGGCTACGTCTACGTGACGTACGATCTGAACAAGATCGCGGGCTTCGGCTACAAAAGCGGTGCCTTCAAGGACGGCGGCAGTCTGTTGTGGGTAAACCGACAGGCGAAGCGCTTCCATAACGAAACGGTGGATACGTCGGTTGTTCAACACGGATTGGCAAACCGCGATACATGGTTGGCAACGACGCCGGGCACCCCGGAATTCACGAACGTGCCGGCATTCCACATCTTCGATGAGAAGGTCCGTGCCGGTGGTGCGGCAATGACGACGCTGAATTCGCGTGTGCCGCCGTGGTCGCAAGACAACCTCAAGGAACTCGAAGAAGGCCTGATCGTCAAGGCCGATACGCTCGAAGAACTGGCGTTGAAGTGCCAGTGGCCGGAAATCCAGGGCGTGTGCAAGGCCGGCCACCTCGATCCGGCCGCACTTCGCGAGACGGTCGAGCGTTACAACGATCAGTGCCGCAACAACCTCGATCAAGATTGCGGTCGCGAAACGTTCCTCGTGCCGCTCAACGACGAAGGCCCGTACTACGCGATCGGGCCGATGCTGCCGACCTATTTGAACACGCATGGAGGTCCGAAGCACGACGCAGGTCAGCGTGTTCTCGATCACCAGGACAAGCCGATTGACGGTCTTTATGCAATCGGGGAGTGCGGGTCGCTATGGGGTCCGTATTACAACTCGATGGGTGACATCGCCGAATTCATCGTATCCGGCGTGACTGCGGCAAAGACCGCGCTCGCCGACAGTGAGGTGCGGGAAAGTCGCTAAACAGTTATACGGATAATTTCAAGGAGACACGGTCGTGAGCGAGACCGCAGAATTGCAAGTGAAGTCGGCACCCGTCGACAACGTGGAAAATATAAAAACGTCCAAAGGTGCATGGTGGATGCTTCTCGTTTTGACGGCCACGTACGTCATCTCGTTTATCGATCGCGGCGCGCTGGCTCTCGTCGTCGGGCCGATCAAGGAAGACCTCGGAATTTCGGATCTTCAGGTCAGTTTGTTGCTTGGCCTTTCTTTCATGCTGCTGTATAGCGTGCTCAGTATTCCGATGGGCATACTGGTCGACAAGTACCAGCGTAAGACGCTTCTCGGCGCCGCGATCATGGCATGGTCGGTCGTTCAGATGGCGTGTGGTCTGAGCACGACCTATCTCCAGTTGTTCTCGATGCGTGTTGGTCTAGGTGTCGGTGAATCGGCGTTGGCTCCCGGATCGCAGTCGATGATTCGTGACGCATTTCCGCCGCATCGTCGCAGTATTGCTTTCGGTATCTACAATATCGGCCCGATGTTGGGTACGGGTTTGTCCTTGGCTCTCGGTGCCGTCCTATTGAAAGCAGCATCGGCAGGCGCATTCGATAACCTGCCCTTCGTCGGTGGCATGAAGCCGTGGCACTTTGTGCTGCTGGTTCCGGGCATCATTGGGATTCCGTTCGCGATACTGCTTTGGCTGCTGCGTGAGCCGGTGCGTCGCTTCCAGACCGATACTTCCGAGGTCACGTACAAGCAGACCATGTGCTTCGTATGGAAGAATCGTGGCGTGTACCTTCAACTCTGGACTGCGATTTGTCTATACGGTATTGCCATTGGTTCGCAGATGGCATGGCTTCCGGAAATCATCGCTCGCACGCTACATGTTGCGCGTCCGGAAATCGGTAAGGCGATCGGCGGCGTTGCACTGCTCGCTTCCCCACTCGGTCTGTTGATCTGCGGAAGTATCGCAGACTGGCTGCGCAAGCGCGGTATGGTCGATGCGCCTGTTCGGGTGGCGGCGGTCACAACGACAATCGCGGCAGTCGCTACGGCATGCTTCCCGCTTGTCCATACGATGAGCGCGGGCATGATCCTTTACTTCATCCAAATGTTCATGTTTGCGATGTTCGCGGTGGCAGGCGGTGCAACGAATGCCAACTTCACGCCGGGTAACATGATGGGCAAGATCACCGCCCTCTATTACCTGATCACGAATCTCGTCGGTTTGGCACTCGGCCCTACCGTGGTGGCGCTCGTCGCTAAATTCTTCGACGGTCCGAATGCACTTGGCGCCTCGTTCGTCATCTGCTACGTGGTCTCCGTCGCATTGGCAGTGATTCTGCTGATCCGCGTCTGCAGTGCATTGCGCCGTCCGGTTGCGCGATAACTGGTAGTTGTCGCGGCGCGTCATTTTTGACGTTCCTTTCTATGAATTCTTAAGAGGCTCAAATCAAGTGAAGATTACCCGCGTTGAGTGTATTCCGATTTCGATGCCACTGAAGAAGCCGATTAAGCTTCCCAACGTCACAATCACTCGCCTGAATACGCTTCTCCTGGCTATTACTGCTGACAACGGTCTCGTCGGCTATGCGGAATCGGGCGATACATCATCGTGGTATCGCGGTGAAAGTCAGGCATCCATGACGGCAATGATTTCCGATGTTTTCGCGCCGCGAATCCTGCTTGGCGAAGATCCGGGCAATATCGAGAAAATCGTCGGCATGATGGATCAACTCGCCCGCGACAACAATCAGGCGAAGGCGTTGGTCGACTGTGCGCTGCATGAGCTGAAGGGCAAATCCTTGGGCGTGCCAGTCTACAGCCTGTTGGGTGGCCGCACTCGCGAGAAGATTCCGCTCGGTTGGGTCTTGTCGGCGGGTGAGCCGGAAAAGGTCGCCGAGCTGGCGATTCAAGTTCGCGATAATGGCTTCTCGGCGTTCAAGCTCAAAGTCGGCCGTCATACATTCGACAACGACGTGGCTACGGTCCGCGAGGTGCGAGCGGCGCTCGGGCCGGATGCCAAGATCACCTTGGACGCGCAAATGGCTCATGGAACTACGAGCAGGCGTTGACGACGATGAAACGCCTCGATCAATACAACCTCTCGTTCATGGAACAGCCACTGGCGCATCAATACCGCGACAGCCTGGCCAAACTGCGTGAGCGTATTAACACGCCGATATACGCAGACGAGGGGGCGCAAGAGTTGGGCGATCTGCGTGAAATCGCAGAGCGTCGTTCGGCCGATGGTGTCGTTCTCAAGATTCAGAAGGTAGGCGGGCTGGTCAAGGCACAGCGATTCCTGGCCGCATGTCGCATGTACGACATTCCCGTGTTTTGCAGCACTCTGATCGGATCGGGCGTCGAATCCGGGCCGAGCACGCATCTCATGGTCGCAAACGACTGGGCATGCCAGTTCATGAGCGAAAGTATGGGTCCGCTCGCGATTCACGCGGCTTGGAACAGTGACGATATCCCGGTCGATCAAGACTTGGCGATCGGTGGCCAGCGCTTTAGTGGCGGCTTTGCCTATCCGAGTGAAGGCGCCGGATTCGGATTCGAATTGAATCGGGAGTTACTGGCCAGGATTCATACGCCGGGACAACAGCATCGGGTTGTCGAGGCGTAATTGCTGGGCAAAAGGCGGCGGACTAGATTTCGCCGCGTTGCACAATCACAAAATGACGGAGGAGATATTCGATGCAGGGGCTTAATTCGCCACCGTGGAAATACGCGGTACTCTGGCTCCGGGTCTATTTCGGTGCCGATCTTTTGTGGTCTGGTTTTCGCTATATCTCCACAGGCTGGGTTCCGTTTATTCCCGGCCTCGCAGGTCAATACGTACAGGCACTCGATGCCATTCACATGTTCTATGCCGTGAAGGCGATGGAAATGCTGGCTGGTATCCTGCTGCTGACGAACCGATACGTGTTGCTCGGTGCGATTCTCGAGTTCCCGACATCGATCTCGATCTTCTGGATCAATACTTTCATCGTGGGAACTCCGCGTCAATTGTTCTCTGGCCCGAATCAGCTGCTGATGAATAGCCTCATTCTGCTGGCGTATGGCGGATACATGGCGAGTGTGTTTAAGCCCAACAAACCCCTCGCGCTATGGGAAGGCTTCAAGGTCGATGTCTGGAAAGAGCACCTGAGGTTGAGTAAAGCTGCTAAATCGGCATCGACAGTTGAAGTATCGGGCGACGTCGCGTAAGGAGAGCGTACATGAAAAGCAATCGGAATATTTATATCGGCCTTGCCTGCTGCGTGATCATGACGTGCTGGGTATTTTTCGGTTCCACAGGACTGGGCTATACCGAATATCGGGCATTGCGTGCACGCGATATGTTCGGTTTGGCCATTCCATGGATCTGCGTCATCATTGTTCTGATTCGCGATCGTCGCAAAGGCATCATCTAGCGGGATCTCAAGCGGTGGTCTAGACCACCGCCTTTGTGATATACCTGCCTCAGGCATATTTTGTCGTAGTGTTGCATTAAATTCTCGGAAATATCCCTATGCAAAGCGCTAACTCTTCCCCCTGGAAGTACGTCATTACGTGGCTTCGCCTTTACTTTGGCGCACACCTTTTCTTCTCCGGCATTCGATTCGTGATCGACGGTTATGTACCGATGGTTCCGGGTCTCGCTGGTGAATATCTGGCCGGTGCCGACGCAATCGGTATGTATCACTGGATCAAATATATGGAAGCGATCTATGGTTTCCTGCTTCTGACGAACCGTTTTGTCTTGCTGACGCTGATTCTCGAGATGCCGACCACCGTCACGATTTTTTGGCTGAACACGTTCATTTCGGCAACGCCGCGTCAATTGTTTTCAGGCCCGCAGGAACTACTAATGAACGGTTTGCTGCTGCTCGCGTATAGCGGCTACATGGCGGCATGCTTCCGTCCGAGCCTGAATCCGATGTGGCTGTGGGAGGGTTGGAAGGGTTTCAGCCTGAAGGGTAAAGGTGGTCTGATGAACACCAAGCCGAGCCTGGTCGGCGTGTCCGTCGAAGAAAAAGAATCAGCTTAAGGAGCCTTCGCATGAAAAAGAATACCTGGATCGCAATTGCCATCTGTATCGCTCTGACGCTGCTGGCCATCGACGGCTCGACGGGTTGGGGTTGGGCGGACTACCGTCCGCTGCGCAACTTCGACTACTTCGGTCTCGGCATTTCTTGGCTGCTTTTTATCTTCGTGCTCATCCGCGACAAGATCAGAGGCGAAGCCTAAGCCACTATCTGGCTGAAATAAAAAGCCCGGAGACAAACACTCCGGGCTTCTTTTATTTCGTCGAGCCTGAACAATCCGGTGCGCCTTATATGACGTGACTTTGGGGCCGAAATGATGTTGTTGGAATTGCAGAGGCCTGGCATATTGATGCGTGAATCCTGCAAAACATGACGAGGCGCAGATGGGTCCGAAGACGCCTGTGACGGAACAAGATTCTTCCGGCAAACGCTGCGAGAACAGATCAACCTGAAGCATCCACTGGTGCGCCGGACTGATCTGCTCAACTGGGAGCGGCTGGACGCATCGATGAGCGAGAGCTTCGTCTCGCACGAGGGGCGACCGGCAACGTCGCCGCGCCTGATTGCCGGGCTGCTGTATCTGCAGCACGCGTTCGACCTGTCCGACGAAGAGGTGGTCTGGCAATAGGTGGAGAACCCGTATTGGCAGGTGTTCACGGGGCGAAACACATTTGCAAACCGAACCGCCGATCAAGCCGTCGAGCCTGACGCGCTTGAGGAAGCGCCTGAGCGAAGCCGGCGTTGAAGAGTTGCTGGCTGAGACGATCGAAGTGGCAAAGCGTGCCGGCGTGATCGGCTGTTTATTCGCGCCGATCGAGGCCATCTGAACGACTGAGTCACGTTAGGGGTTAAGCCTCACGGCACCAACCGGTGTCCAGTTGCGCGTATGACGCGATCAGCGGGCCGGATTGCATGCGCGTGCCTTCACGTACGGTGCGTGACGTGCCGCGAGAAGCGCACGATCGTCGGCGGCATGACGCTGCGCAGGCGTCACGTAGCGGATGCCGCTATGACGATGCTCGAAGTTGTACCACTGCACGAAACCGGCAGCCCAGGCGCGGGCAGCGTTCAGATCGTCGAACCCTGTGACCGGAACCTCCGGCCGGTACTTCGCAGTTCGGAACAGCGCCTCAGCGTAGGCGTTATCGTCGCTGACCCGGGGGGGCGTGATTACGACGGCTTGACACCCAGCCAGTGCAGCATCGCCAGTACGGTGGTGGCCTTGAGCGTCGCACCGTTATCGCCGTGCAGCACCGGTTTGGCCTCAAGGGCGGCAATGCCCTCAGCGAGTGCCGTGCGGCGTACCTGGTACGCTGCGTGTTCGGCCGCGTCGCTGTCGTGCACCTCCCGGCCGACAATCTTGCGGCTGTACAGGTCCAGGATCAGATACAGGTAAAACCATCGACCCGAGACGACGCAGCGCGATCGAACCAGCCGTTGACCACATGAAGAAAGACGGAAGACTGGATCGGAACTGGCTCAAAGGCGCGTTGGGCGATGCGATCCACGCGGTGCTGTGCGGCGCAGGTCACAACCTGCGGATGATCCTCCGGGAACGCGCCAACTTGCTCTCTCTGTATCGCCCCCAGATTCCAATTTGATCCAGGCGACAACCATTGTGACGCGGGGGCGTACGACGGTCATACGCTGACCGAAGCGCTGGAACACGCAGCAATCCTGTGCGACGCCACGCCGGAAGTCGTCATCGTCGACCTTGGATACAAGGGTGTCGCCGGGCGAGCGCGGGGCCACTGGCGATAGGCCCGGCAGCCAAGGAAAGCCAACGTTGTACAGTGGCAGCCCCGATCGGATCTTCGGGTAGCCACGTAGCATCACCATACCGTTTTGCCAAATTCAGACAAAAACAGGCGAACCCGGTGACCGTGGCCAGAAAGAGCGGAAGAATAGACAAGAATAGGTGGGCGGTTTCAAGAGTGAAGCGCAACAGCGGGTTTAATGTTTAGAGCCTTGAGGTTGACTTGCTGAGGCAAGGGTCGCGGCGAAGACCTCGAATGGCGAATGGAAGGCATGAGTCGCGCGAGGTCGGCTGTTCAGACTGTCGGCGATAGCGTCAAGTTCGTCCTGACTGTAGACCGAAAGATCTGTGCTTTTGGGCAGATACTGGCGCAGTAGCCCGTTGGTGTTTTCGCAAGTGCCGCGTTGCCAAGGACTGTGGGGGTCGCAGAAGTACACCTTCACGCCGGTTGCGGCGGTGAGCTCTTTATGGCGCGACATTTCTTTGCCCTGGTCGTAGGTGAAGCTCTGCCGTAATGGCGCGACAATCGAATTGAGTTTGGCGGAGAAGCCCGCCAGCGCTGAAGCGGCGGTGGCGTCTTCCATCTTGGCAAGCAGCACCAGCCGGCTGGTCCGTTCGACCAGCACGCCTACCGAGGACTGGTTGCCGGCACCCTTGATGAAGTCGCCTTCCCAGTGCCCAGGCAGCAGTCGGTCTTCGATTTCGGGCGGCCGCACATGAATACTGACCATGTCAGGAATCTGTCCGCGCCGGTCTGTGCCCCGTGTACGCGGCATGCGCGTGCTGTGGCCATGGCGCAAGCACGCAATGAGCTGGCGGCGCAGTTCGCCGCGCGGCTGGGCATAGATGGCCGTGTAGATGGTTTCGTGCGAAACCTGCTGGGTCGGGTCGGTCGGATACATACGCTTGAGTGTGCCCGATATCTGCTGGGGTGACCATTTCCACTCGAGCAGGGTGAGAACGATACGCCAGCAGACGCTTTGCAGGCAAAGCTTTGTGGGATGGCGACCCGCGCTGCGGCGTGCGGCACTGAGTGCTTCAGCCGGCACGGACGCGTAGCCAGCGGGAGAGCTGTTTCGCGTCAGTTCCCGGCTAACGGTGGCCGGCGAGCGCCCGAGTATCCGGGCCATGGCCCGGATACTCGAACCCTGCAGATGCAGGCTTGCAATGGTCAGACGCTCTTCAGGTTGAAGTTGCTGGTACTGAGTTCTTTCGTGCATCGCAACACCTTATACGAGATAGGTGTTGCACTTCAGATTTGAGGCCGCTGTGCGTTTGACATGATCTAGTCGATTAGTTGTATAGAAGAAAAAGCACCTATCGTGATAGGTTTTTTGAGACTTCAGACAGTTACGCCATTAAAAATGCGTCGCCAAGCCCAAGCCGATTGCCGTCACGTTGGTGTTCAGGCCAGCCGGCGCACCGAGGCCACCGGGGGGATAGATTGCTTGATTGGCGATGCCGCGGTTCCACAGTTTCTTGAAGAAGCCGTAGAGCATTGTCGATTTCGAGAGCGAATACGTGTAGCCGATAGCCGCCGAGCGGATGATCCAGTTGCCGTAGTAGTTGTTCGTGACTAACTGCTTGCCGTCAGGACCGATATTCAGGTCGCTCAGGCCACCATACGAGACGCGGATCGTGCCAGCGGGGCCGGTCGGCACCGTGAAACCGAATTGCCAACCCTTGTCCACCCGGCCCGGATCGTTCGTACGGATCTGACCCGTAGCGTACAGTTCCATAAATTTCAGGTTGTAGCGGATGCCGAGCACGTTTTCGTACGTGTTGCGAGCAACGGCAGCAGACGGTTGCAGGCTGTGGCCGAAACCGTATTCCGTCAGCAGCGGTCCGTTCTGGTAACGGACAGTGACCAACTGGAAATGCTGCGCAGTTTGCAGGCCTTGGTTGTCGCCCCAGGAGTAGGTGGCGCTGCCGCTCAGTCCGTGGAATTCGGGCGACGAGTACTGAATCGTGTTGTCAGAGCGTGCCGGGTCTTGCAGCATGTTGTACAGCCACGGGCGCGGGTTTTCACCGCCCACCGACCCCAGCGGCGATCCCGGTGCGAGCAGCATCGGATCGAACGTGCCGCCCCAGTCGTAACCCATCGTTTGCAAGCGGCCAGCGATCAGCTGACCGTATTGCTTGCTGTCGAGGCCGACATAGGCGCGGCGACCGAATAGTCGGCCGCTCTGGCCGGACGTGCCGTTGTTGATGTTGAAGCCGCTTTCGAGGGTGAAGATTGCGGACAGACCGCCGCCTAGGTCTTCATTGCCATGCAAGCCCCAGCGCGAACCACCGGCACCGCCGCTGTTCAGGCTGACGGCGTGTTGGCCGGTCGAGTTACCGAAGTAGCCGACAAACACGTCGGCAACGCCATACATGGTCACGCTGTTCTGCGCGTGAGCCGCAGGCGCGAAAGCTGCGGCAACAGCGCAGCTGATAAGCAGTTTACGCAATTCAATGTCTCCTACGTATTGTAATTTGATTTGCAAAGTGCGGCCTCCGCTACAACGGCGGAGCAGTCCGCGCACGACGTTAGGCATTCACAATAATATTCGTTTATGCCTACCAAATCAAAGGAATTTCAAATTCGTTGTGCTCAAGGGTATTCCCCTGGATGGCTCTATCAGGACGCTTAATACATGTAGTGCGTGTAGGAGGACGAAGTAAGTGCAAGAAAGGTGGGGAGCGAACGCAACCCGTGTTCACTGCCAGCGCCAGCACAGAGTTGGCAAGCCCCGCCGCCCCCAGACGTCGGCTTCAGGCTCACAGCAAATTCGGGGGAATTCGGCATCGAGAGCCAGAGGGGGAGCCCCGGTCACACAAGATGAGCCGGTATGAATTCGAGTGGGGGTTTTCCCGGCGTTTACATGATCCGTTAGACAGCTATACCATTCAATAGGCTAAATTGAATGCAAAACACGCGCTACCGTTTCCAGTTTTTATAAACGCTCCGAAGGAGGCAGGATGTTGGTTAACCAAGAGGATCTCTCCTCGAATAGCACTGCCACGTGTGTGAACGCGTGGCTCGACAGTTTGCAGGGACGGATGGTCACCGCGCTTCTTGGCGTCTTGTTCATCCTCCAGATCGCTCACCAACTCCACTCTGACCCGCGTTGGCACTGGCACGCTGGCACCGGTAAGCTCCCGCATGAAATCGTTACGGAGTTCATGGACGAGGCTTACACAAAGGGTAAGGGCGTCGAGGCATACAAGACGTACTTTGCAGAGAAGGCCGTGGATAACGCGCCGAACACGATCGATCACCAAGACGGCGAACCGATCCCGCATACGGTGAAGAAACTGATCGTCGAAGGTAACGACGTCGCGGTCTTCCACAAGGTCGAAGCCGCGCGCGGGCAACCTGCGCAAGACGTCGTCGATGTCTACGAAATCAGCGGCTCTGGTTGGATCATTCGCCACGATCGCGTTGCACAGACGAGCGTCGCTGCCCCCGCGACGGCGGAAGCAACGGCCAAGGCTCCGGGCTAACTAATAAAGAGTGATTAGATTATGTATAACGATCAGAAAACGATGCCGCAACTCGTTGGCAAAGTCATTCTCCTGTTCTGCCGCCTGTATCTCGGTGGCTGGATGTGCGTCAGCGGCACAAGCTATTGGCTCGTGGCCACGGGCCACGCACCGATCTTCCCGCAACCGTTCGGCACGTTGCACGCATCGAACGAACTGCTGGTCACGATGGTTCACACGCACTTCTTCCATATTGTGAAGATTTGCGAAATTGTGGGTGGGGGTTTGCCTGATTACCGGCTGCTTTGTGCCAGTTGGCCTGCTGATGCTGCTGCCCGTGTCGTTCGTGGTCTGGTACAACGCGATCGTGTTGAACCATCGCTTCGACAAGATGTTCACGCCTTACATGGGCGTCGGCTGTCTGTACATGAATCTTATCCTGATGGTGTGGTACATCAAGTACTACTTTCCGATGATGACGTTCAAACCGACTCTTGGCCGCATCGCCGACTGGAGGAAGTTGCCGAACATTTTCAAGCAGGACGTCGCGTAAGTCCGGAAATCGGATATACGAGTGCGCAACTGATGTGCGCGAGTGAGGGTTGCTACGTTGCATAAGTGACGTAGCTTTTTTTATCTGCATCAAAGGAAAGCGCCATGAAGATGGCACATGAATCACCGTGGAAGTACCTGGTCATGTGGGCCAGGTTGTTTTTCGCATTCCATTATCTTGAGTCAGGGCTTTACTACGTAATTTTTCGATACGTGCCGGATTTCAGCCACGCGGGCAAAGTGGGTACATATATCGGTGCGATGGCAGATGTCGGCTTCTATCAAATGGTCAAGTATCTTGAGACCATACTCGGTACGTTGCTGCTACTCGATATCGCGGTGCCGCTGGCGCTGATCGTCATGGCCGGTATCAGTGTAACGATCGTCTTTCTGAATCTTTTCGTCTCGCCTGATCCGCGTGAATTGTTCACCGGTCTTCAAGAGTTGCTCTTGAACGGCGCACTCTTGCTGGCATACGGCGGATACTACGCAAACTTTTGCCGTGTCAAAGCGAAGCCTTTTTGGTTTTGGGATGGGATGAAACGCCAAGGCCTTGAGCCGAGGAGTGAGTCATGAAGAAGGATTTCATGGTGGTTTTTGCGGTTGTAGTGGCGGTCACGCTGATAGTAATTTTCACTTCGACGATTTTCTTTTCTCGTCATCTGCGACTTTATGACTATGGTCCGCCCTTGGGCGCCGGGATCATTACTTTGGGAATGATGATCCGGGCCGCGTTGTCAGAACGATGAACGGATAGATGCGCCGTCCACAGCCCCGTCTACACCCTCACTTCACCGGCTTGAAGGATGCTTGAAACATGATAAAGCGATTTGCACGTTTCAAATCGGGATGGTCGCCAAACCAAATTTGCCATGACGTTACCAGAGCAATGTTCGCAACGCTTTTGTTTGCGCAGCCGATATGGGCACATGCTCAACCGGTCCAAACGCTCACGATCATGGAATATCGGTCGCACTTGAACTCGAACCAACCGACAGTGCGCGGCATGATCAAGTTCGCGGAACTCGTGAACGAAGAATCCAACGGACGCCTGGCAGTGACAGTGAGTGGGGCGACAGTTCCGGGATCGCCCGAAGATCAGATCAAGACGTTGCAAGAGGGCGGTCCTGGTGCCCCCGATATGATGCTGCTGGTTACGCCGGCACTGCGTCATGTCGAACCCGAATTCGAGATCATGGACCTTCCGTTCGTGGTCCACAGCGATCGCCAAGCGCATGAGCTGCTGGACGGTCCCTTTGGGCAGAAATTGATGTCAGGTCTCCAAGGCCATGGACTGATGGGTCTCGCATGGTGGGAAAATGGATTCCGGCAGATCACGACGTCGGGGCGGTCGTTCGAACACGCTAATGATCTGACGGACCGTCCGGTTCGGGTGATTCCGGAACCGGCATTCGTCGAGACGTTTAAGGCCTTGGGTGCCAAGGTCGTCGGTCTTCCGTATCCCGAGCTATATGAGGCTCTCAAGTCAGGACGAGTGGCGGCTCAAGACAACTTCTACTCGCAAATCTTGGTCGGCCACCTGTACGATGTTCAATCGGCCATGACGGTCACGAATCATTCCTATAGCGCGATAGCCGTCGTTGCCAACTCCGCAGTATGGAGGAGGTTGTCGGTTCGGGACCGAAATGTTTTGCAACACGCGGCGGTAGAAGCAGGGCGCTATGAACGCGATCTGATTCGAGAACAGGCGAGAACGGACAGGGCCACAATTGCACGTCACGGGATGATTGTTTATAGCCTCTCGCCAAGAGAGATTGCAAAGATGGAAGCGATGACAGAGCCCGTCCGGCAGCAATTTTTCCGCAACTACGACCCCGAGATTCTCGATATCTACCGGCGTCAGATAGCAAAGCACTAGATAATACGGTGATTGACGAAAATATAACCCTCGGGGCAAAACAGGACGCCAAATTGGCGTCTTTCTCTCGGCACACGCGACTGATTCCTATGATCGTCGCTGTGCCGATGTTTTTACAGGCAGTCGATACATCGATACTGGGTACGGCACTTCAGTCCATTGCTGCGTCGTTGAACGTTGAGATACTTCACCTCAATTTCGCTATCAGCGCGTATCTCTTGAGTTTGGCGCTGTTTCTGCCCGCGAGCGGCTGGCTCACGGATCGCTTCGGTACCCGCCGTGTTTTCTGTTCGGCAGTCGCGATATTCTCTCTGGCGTCGGCATTGTGCGGAGCCGCAACCTCCATCACTCAAATCGTTCTGTTCCGGATATTGCAAGGCCTCGGCGGCGCGATGATGGTGCCGGTCGGACGGTTGATCCTCTTGCGCAGCATCCCGCCTGCGCAGTTGGTAATGGCGATGGTGTGGTTTACCGTGCCGGGGACCATCGGTCGTGTCTTGGGACCGCTTCTCGGAGGCTTCATCGTCACGCTGGCGTCATGGCGGTGGATATTCCTGCTCAACATCCCTTTCGGTGTCCTGGGAATCTTGTTGTCACTAAAGTTCGTGCCGGATTCGCGATCCGAAAGAACGGAGCGATTCGACCTGACAGGGTTCGTTCTGATGGCGATCGGACTTTCTGGGGTGGTCTGCGGCGTGGAAACTATCGGGCGCAATTTTGTTCCGCTGAGCGCTACAATTTTCGTCACGAGCATCGGTATCGTGGCGTCGATCGCCTATTGGATCTATAGCCGAGATCGTACTGACGTGATAATCCCGCTTAGCATTTTCGGATATAAAGCATTCAGTATCACAAATATTGGTGGTATGCCGTTACGAATAGCGGTGGGTTCGGCGCCTATTTTCGTTCCGCTGCTTTTGCAAGTGGGAGTGGGATTCACGCCTATTCAATCCGGATTGACGAGTGCCTGGCTTTCGGTTGGTGCCTTTGGAATTCGGCCGATCCTGCGGCGGGCTATTAATAAGTTCGGGTTTAAGCCTCTTATGATTACAGCGACCGTATTGTCGGCTGCTGCATTTGCAACCTATGGTTTGTTTTCGCCGGGAACATCAATTTATTTCATGTCTGCTGTGCTTTTCATGGCGGGCATCGTCAACTCGCTTGGAATGATCACGATGAATACGGTCGGATTTTCTGGCGTTCCGAAGGCTATTATGAGCAAGGCAACAGCACTTTCGACTATGATGCAGCAGACGTCGATGAGTTTTGGTGTCGCTCTATGTGCTTTCTGCTTGACGATCACTGCACAGACTCACGGGCACAGTGCGGAGCATTTGACGATGAGCGATTTTCCGATGACGTTCTTTATCGTAGGGGCCTTGAGTTGTCTGTCAGTGGCTGCGTTCATCAGTCTCCCTGCTGATGAAGGTGCCGAGCTGCGATAAGTAATCGAGGACAAGACGATGAATAAGGGAAATGCATCGTCAGTGGGCAGCGATTACGGACGGGATTTAGGCGAGCATTTTTGTGGCTACGACGCTACAGTCGCTTCCCATGCTTCATACTCCGCCGCATATGACTGTCGACTTGACGTTCTGGAGGGAACACCTTGGACCCAAACCGTTAAACGAATAAGCCCGTCCCGATGAATTGCAGTCAAAAGTTAGACACCGATCTGATGGACCCGCACAACGGTCAAGTTGTCACCTACCAGATGGACCAGCGGCCCAGCTTTGAACTAGACGGTGTTACGAACTTCCAAGTACTGGGATTGCGTGGACAAGCATAAGCATGGCGAAGACGTCAAAATGCAGACCTGCGAGTGTTTCGGGCAAGCGTTCGTAGTCACGTGCGAGGCGTCGAAAGCGGTTGAGCCGTCCGAAGCTGCGCTCGACTACCCATCGACGTGGCAACAGCACGAAACCCTTTTTCGCTTCATCGAGTTTGACCACCTGGAAATCAATTCCCTGAGCGCGCGCGGCCTGCGCAGGAGCTTCGCCCGTGTAACCCTGATCGGCAAAGGCCACTTTCACGGTTTCTCCCGTTGCCTGCTGCACCTGGCGCGCCAGGTCTGCCACCTGCGCGCGCTCCTGCTCGTTGGCCGGTGTCACGTGTACGGCGAGCAACTGACCCAGCGTGTCGACCGCCATATGCACCTTGCTGTCACGCTTGCGCTTGTAGCCGTCATATCCTGCGCCTGGACCGCTGTCACATGTCGATTGCATCGTACGGCCGTCAAGGATCACCGCGCTGGGCTGCCCCTGCCGCCCCTGCGCGACATGGATGATCGAACGAAGATCACTCACCATGCACTCGAAACAGCCGGCCGCCAGTCATCGTTGCGTCTGCTGGTACACGAGTTCCCGCGGCGCAAAGTTGGTCGGCAGCATTCGCCACGCAGCCCAGCGCGAGCCATCCAGTGCAACGCATTGAACATCTCGCGCAACTCGTATTTACGCTGTGGTGCACTCTCATCCATCAACGTCAGATACGCTGCTACGAAGCTCCATTCTTCGTCTGACACGTCTGTCGGGTAGGCTTTACGTTTCTCTCTTGTCATCCCTCCAGGGTGATATGACTTCTCGTGTCAATATGATCGGTTCTGTGTTTTCGATGTTTGAATTTCCTGAGGGCGACGTAGCAGTAAATCTCGACGGTGGATCAAGCTGACATCCGCGGATTGGCTACCGCATTACAGATGTCCGCCCAATGAGCCTTCCGCTACCTACCACCGCAATTCGGATGAGATCCGTTGCCTACCCTGGTCGCGGGTTACTCGTGTGCCGGGCTACGCCGCCTTCAGGAAACTCCTGCACGTGTCGTTACGGTGGATGTCTCGCGCGGTATGGCCAGCGACAAGGAGAGCCGGCAGATGTCCCAGATGAATCCGCTGAGTTCACGGGCAACTGCGACTACGGCGATATTCTTCTGCTTGCCGCGCGCGACGAGTTTGCGATAGCGTCGGCACAAGCGCACCTGTGCGTCCCAGGCTCGATCTACAATCGGTTTAGGCAGACCTTCGTGACGACGCTGAATATCGGGGCTCACACGCGCAGGGTGGCGATAGCTCCATGCGGCTTCAACTAGCAGCTTTCTTGCATAACTGTTGCCGCTTTTAGTGATGCTGCCCTGACGACGCTTGCCGCCCGATGAGTGCTCGGACGGCGTCACCCCGAGCCACGCCATCAACTGGCGTGGGTGCATGAAGCGTGAGAGATCGCCCAGCTCGGCGAGCATGCCCACTGCCGTGGTGAACTGGACACCGCGCATTGCCTGCAGGCCCAGGACGGCGGGATAGAAGCGCCAGTTGACGACTGCCTCACGCAGCGCGGACTCCAGCCGGTCACATTGGGCGAGCCGGTCTTCGATCGCGCGACGTAGCTCTTCAAACGCAAACTGCTGCCACGCACTGTCGAAGCTGTATGCGCTCAGCCAGCGTCGGTGCGCCGGCCCCCAGTCGGCAGAGCCGGTGTAGCGCACGCCGTGCGACAGCAGAAAGGCTTTTACCCGTTGCCGTGCACGCTTGAGGTCGTCCTTGGCAATCACCCATGCGCGGGCCAGATCCCGGAATGCTTCATCGTCGATGCTGGGGACGTATACGGCCGACAGGTCGCCGGCACGCAGCGATCGGACGAGCTTGACGGCATCACGTCTGTCAGTCTTGATGTGCTCACCTGGCTTGCGGGGAATCAGCGAGGGCGCGCAGACCATGCACTGGAATTCTTTCTGGACAAGCTGCCGGTAAAGCCCATATCCGCACGGACCGGCTTCGTAGACGATGCTGACGCATCGCGCTTTAGATTGCAGTCTCTTGCACAACCGTTCCACGTCGGCCTGCGTAGTACCGATCTTGCCGAGCAGTTCAACCTCGCCCGAACCAATGGCATAGGCGACCGTGATCGAATCCTTATGAACATCAAGACCCACGTAAAGAGTGCTATCGTGCTCCACGCTGGCCTCCGCGTCGGAAATCGCCCGGTGCGGCACGTCCGCACCGTGCGGCTCTGACAGCAATGCTAACCCGCGTTTGATTCCGTTGCGGCAGGCCAGCCTCTGTCCCGCAGGAAGTCATACTGCCTACCCGAAAGCGTGCGGTTGACTACCTCGCGGTCATCGCAAAAGCGGCCGTGCAAGCAGGTGTCGAGTGCGATACGGTTGCCACGAACCGCACCCTATTGTCCCGTGAGCTTCACCGAATCCCGGTCCGGTGCGCGGCTCACACCGCCGTCGGCACCACGACGATGCCGGCAACGGTGAACGTGGACTCCGGGCTTTCATGTATGCGCGGAACACATAGGCCCAATACCCTGACAAGGTCGTGCATACAGGTCTAGAATGAAATTGGCGTTGCGTCGTTGGCGAAACGCTTTTCCCGAAACGGAAAGCGGCTGACGACGTGGCCAGGAATCCCCACAGGACAGTGTCGCTCACTGCAAACGTGCGGATTTGGTTTCGATTTAATCAGGACCAAATAGGTCCCGATTAAAACGGGAGACGTTCCTATGTTGCGCATGAGCAAACTTGCCGATTACGGCACGGTGATCATGACCGCGATGGCGCGCGATCCCGATGCCGTCCACAGCGCAAGCAGCATTGCGACGGTGACCGGCGTCGCGATGCCTACGGTGTCAAAGGTGCTGAAAGTTCTGACGCGGGGTGGTGTCGTGGAGTCGCTGCGCGGCACAAACGGCGGTTACCTGTTGCCTCGACCGCCCGGGCGGATCACGCTGGCGGAGGTGATCGCCGCTGTCGACGGCCCGATCGGGATGACCGAATGCAGCACTACGCCAGGCCTGTGTATCCAGGAGGCGGCGTGCGCGGTGCGCGCCAACTGGCAGAAGGTCAATCGCCTGATCTACGAAGCGTTGCAGCAGGTCACGCTGGCGGACATGGCGGGCCCCGCCTTGCGCGCGGTCGATATCAGCGCGATCCGCGCCCGTAGCATCCCCAGCCACCGCGCGGTCGCGATGCCTGCACGCATGTCGACTGACGGAGGCCACGCATGAGCGCATCCACAACCGGTTTCGATGAACTGATCAGCCGCGAATACCAGCACGGTTTCGTGACTGATCTGAAGGCCGATGCGCTTCCGCGCGGGATAAGCGAGGACGTGGTCCGGCTCATTTCGGTGAAGAAAGAGGAGCCCGCGTTCATGCTCGAATGGCGACTCGCGGCCTATCGCCACTGGCTCACGATGACCGAGCCGCATTGGGCGACGGTCGAGCACCCGCCGATCGATTATCAGAACATCATCTATTATTCCGCGCCGATGACGAAGAATCGTCCGAAGAGTCTCGATGAAGTCGATCCGGAACTGCTACGTACCTACGAAAAGCTGGGTGTGCCGCTGAGGGAGCGCGAACTGCTGGCGGGCGTAGCGGTGGATGCGGTATTCGACAGCGTGTCGGTAGCGACTACGTTCCGCGAAAAGCTGGCGGAACTCGGCATTGTGTTCTGTTCGTTCTCGGATGCCGTACAGCATCATCCCGAACTGGTGCGAAAGTATCTCGGCTCGGTCGTGCCGCACACCGACAATTTCTTTGCTGCGCTCAATTCCGCCGTGTTCAGCGATGGGTCGTTCTGCTACATCCCGCCCGGCGTGCGCTGCCCGATGGAACTGTCGACCTACTTTCGTATCAACGCCCAGAATACCGGGCAGTTCGAGCGCACTCTGATCGTCGCGGACAAAGGCGCGTACGTGAGCTATCTGGAAGGCTGCACCGCGCCGATGCGTGACGAAAACCAGCTGCATGCCGCTGTGGTCGAACTGGTCGCGCTGGAAGGTGCACAGATCCGCTATTCGACGGTGCAGAACTGGTATCCGGGTGATGCGTCGGGCAAGGGCGGCATCTACAACTTCGTGACCAAACGTGGCGACTGCCGTGAGGCGAATTCGAAGATTTCATGGACTCAGGTGGAAACCGGCTCGGCGATTACGTGGAAGTATCCGAGCGTGATGCTGCAGGGCGATAACTCGGTCGGTGAATTCTATTCGGTGGCGCTGACCAACCACTATCAGCAGGCCGATACCGGAACGAAGATGGTTCACATCGGCCGCAATACGCGCAGCACGATTCTGTCGAAAGGCATTTCGGCTGGCCGCGGCAAGAACGCGTATCGCGGCCTCGTGAAGGTCGTCCGTGCGGCGGAGGGCGCGCGCAACTACACGCAGTGCGATTCGCTTTTGCTCGGAAACCGTTGCAGCGCCCACACATTCCCTTACATCGAGGTCAAGAACCCGACCGCGAAGGTCGAACACGAAGCATCGACATCACGCATCGGCGAAGACCAGTTGTTCTATTGCCGGCAGCGTGGGTTGTCGCCGGAAGATGCTGTGTCGATGATCGTGAACGGCTTCTGCAAGGAGGTCTTCAAGGAGCTGCCGATGGAGTTTGCTGTCGAGGCGCAAAAGCTGCTCGGCGTCAGTCTGGAAGGCGCCGTGGGATAACCCTCAGCGATTCGAAGGATTCGGACCATGCTTGAAATCAGCAATCTGCAGGTCGAAGTCGACGGTAAGAAAATTCTGCATGGCGTCGATCTGAGTGTAAAGGCCGGCGAGGTGCACGCGATCATGGGCCCGAATGGCTCGGGCAAGAGCACGCTTGCCCAGGTGCTGGCCGGGCGCGAGGACTTCGCTGTCACGGGCGGCGAGGTCTCGTACCTCGGCCGTGATCTGCTGGCGCTCGCACCCGAGGAGCGCGCGCACCAAGGACTTTTTCTCGCGTTCCAGTATCCCGTCGAGATACCCGGCGTGAGCAACATTTATCTGCTGAAGGCGGCGTTGAATGCGCAGCGGCGGTATCGTGGCGAGCCGGAGCTCGATGCGATGGAGTTTCTGCAACGGGTCAAGGAGAGGATAACGCTGATGCAGATGGACGAGAGTCTGCTGTATCGCGCCGTGAACGAAGGTTTTTCCGGCGGAGAGAAGAAACGCAACGAGATTCTGCAGATGGTCGTGCTGGAGCCCCGGCTCGCCATTCTCGACGAAACGGATTCCGGACTCGACATCGATGCATTGCAGATTGTCGCGCAGGGCGTCAACAGCATGCGCAGTCCAGAACGGGCGATCGTGCTCGTGACGCACTATCAGCGGCTATTGGACTACGTCGTGCCGGATCGCGTGCATGTGCTGGCGAATGGCCGGATCGTGAAGTCGGGGTCCCGTGAACTGGCGCTGGAGCTGGAGCGTAAAGGCTATGGTTGGATCGACGATGAAGCGGTGCAACCAGAAAATAGAGCAAGCCAGGAAAGTGCGGGGCATCCATGAAAAACGAATCTCTCGACTCTTTCCATCAGGCTTTTGGGCAACTCGCGAAGACGTTGCCCGGCGCTGAGTTTCCGTGGCTGCGTGCCGCGCGCCGAAGCGCGTTCGACCAGTTCGACGCGCTGGGTTTGCCGACCACGCGGCATGAGGACTGGAAATACACGAACGTGTCGGCGCTTGGCAAGCGTCCCTGGCATTTCAGGGCACAGCGCACCGACCTCATCGACCGCAGCGGCGGTAGCGACGGGCGCCGCATCGTCGATGAACTCGAGCTGGACCCTGCCGGGCATCGACTGGTCTTTGTCAACGGTCGGCATGTGCCGCGGCTGTCGAAGCTCAACGGCTTGCCGCATGGTGTATTCGTAGGCTCGCTCACGCGGGCGTTGAAAGAAATGCCGCAACGGCTGGAGGCGGCGATTGTCTCGCCGGAATATGCAGATGGCTTTGCCGCGCTAAACACGGCGTTTATGACGGACGGGTTTGCCGTCGTGCTGCCGCCAGGCGAGGTCATCGATCAACCGTTGCAGATCCTGTTCCTGACCGATGAAGCGAACCTTGCGGTGCAGCCGTACAATGTCGTGCTCGCAGGAACACGCTCGGGCTGCACGATCGTCGAGCACTTTTTAGGGCTATGCGACGACGCGTACTGGACCAACGCGGTCACCCGCATCGTCGCAGACGAACAGGCGGATGTGCAGCACTACCGGTTGCAGCGGGAAAGCTCGAAGGCTTTTCATATCGCGTCAGTCGCCGTTGCGCAGCAACGTGGCAGTTGTTTTACCTCACATGCGTTCGCGTTCGGCGCCGCGTTGTCGCGCACTGGTATCGGCACAAGCCTGAACGCCGAGAACGCGCAAGCCACGTTGAACGGTCTTTATTTCGTTGGGGGCCGGCAGCACGTCGATCACCACACGCGCATCGATCATACTGAGCCGCACGGCAAGAGTCGCGAATACTATCGCGGCGTGCTCGACGGCGCTGCGCGCGGCGTGTTCAACGGACGGGTCATCGTGCATCGCAATGCGCAGCAAACGGACACGCATCAGGCGAATCACAACCTGCTGCTGTCGCGCAATGCGGAGATCGACACGAAGCCGCAACTCGAGATCTACGCCGACGACGTGAAATGCACACACGGCGCGACGGTCGGTCAACTGGACGACAGCCAGCTGTTCTATTTACGTGCACGGGGCATCGAAGAGCGTATGGGGCGGGCGCTATTGACATACGCATTTGCGCGCGACATTGTCGAACGTGTGCGCATCGATTCGCTGCGTGGCCGGCTCGAAAACCTGCTGTTCGCGCGCACCCCGGAAGGGGAGCGCATCAGGGAATTGCTATGAAGCCGATCGAACAGATGCAGACGCCCGATCCGCGCAATGTCGAGCACTGGCGCGCCGATTTTCCGATTCTGGGAGAGCGCGTGCATGGCCGGCCATTGGTCTATCTCGACAATGGCGCCACTGCGCAAAAGCCTGCCTCGGTCATCTACGCGGAAAACGCTTACTACCGGCATAGCAACGCCAATGTACACCGCGGCGTGCATCTGCTGTCTCAGCGCGCGACCGATTCATTCGAGGCCGCGCGCGCGAAGATTGCACGCTTCATCAATGCGCAGCGTCCGGAGGAGATCGTGTTCGTGCGTGGCACGACCGAAGCGATCAATCTCGTCGCCCAGAGCTATGCTCGCCCGCAAATCAAGCCCGGCGACGAAATCCTGATTAGCGCGATGGAGCACCATTCGAACATTGTGCCGTGGCAACTCGTCTGCGAGCAGACGGGCGCGGCGCTGAAGGTCGTGCCGATCGACGATACGGGCGCGCTCGATGCCGACGCGTACGAGCGTTTGTTGAGTGAACGTACGCGGCTGGTCGCGATGACTCATCTGGCCAACGCGCTCGGCAGCATCAATCCGGTGGAGCGCATCGTTGCAGCGGCACGCGCGCGGGGCGTGCCGGTGCTGCTGGATGGTGCACAGGCAATCGCGCATCTGCCGGTCGACGTCCGCGCGATAGATTGCGATTTCTACGCGTTTTCCGGGCATAAGGTGTACGGACCGACTGGCATTGGCGTGCTATACGCCAAGGCCGCACTGCTTGAAGCGATGCCGCCATGGCAGGGCGGCGGCGACATGATCCGCTCGGTAACGTTCGAGAAAACGGAATACAACGCGATTCCGTGGAAGTTCGAGGCGGGTACGCCGAACATTGCCGGCGCGATTGCGCTGGGCGCGGCACTCGACTATGTCGACAGCATCGGCATGGAAGTCATCGCCGCGCACGAGAACGAACTGCTCGCCTATGCGACGGCCGCGCTGCGGGTGATACCGGGCTTGCGTTTTATCGGTAGCGCACGCGACAAGGCAAGCATTGTGTCGTTCGTGCTCGACGGCGTGCATGCCCATGATGTCGGCACGATTCTCGATCGTCACGGCATCGCCGTGCGTGCGGGCCATCATTGCGCGATGCCGGTGATGCAGCGCTTCGGCGTACCGGCTACCGTGCGCGCGTCGCTCGCCCTCTACAACACGCACCAGGAGATCGACGCGCTGATCGAAGGCCTCGTCAAGGTCAGGGAGATATTCGGAACATGAGCGATCTGCGTGATCTGTATCAGGAGGTTATCTTCGACCACTACCGGCGGCCGCGTAACTGTCATGGACTGTCCGGTGCCAATCACACGGCTGAGGGCTATAACCCGCTGTGCGGCGACCGGATTACGCTATATCTGCGAATCGAGGACGGCATCGTCAAAGAGGCGAGTTTCGAAGGCGCAGGCTGCGCAATTGCGACAGCATCAGCGTCGCTGATGACCGAGGCGCTGAAAGGCAAAACGGAAGCAGAGGCCGAAGCGCTGTTCGGGCGCTTTCATGACATGGTGACAACACCCGCCGCAGGGCAGGCGGCAGCCGCGCCGGAGATGGGCAAGCTGGCGGTGCTGTCCGGCGTGCGTGAATTTCCCGAGCGGGTGAAGTGCGCGACGCTCGCCTGGCATACGCTGCACGCCGCGCTGCACGACGAGGATCGCCCCGTTTCGACAGAGTGAGGCAGACGATGAGCACATTCGACTGGCTGAAGCGCGCCGAGGCCGCACAACCCGGCAGTGACACAACGACAAAACAACTTGAAGAGCGCGTGATCGACGCGCTGCGCACCGTGTTCGACCCGGAGATTCCGGTCAACATCTACGATCTGGGGCTTGTTTATGGTCTTGACGTGGACGAAGCCGAAGGCCGCGTTGGGATCCGCATGACGCTGACCGCGCCCGGCTGCCCGGTTGCGCAGACCTTCCCGGCGACGGTGGAGGATGCGGTGTTCTCGGCGAGCGGAGTCAACGACGTGCACGTTGAACTGGTGTGGGATCCGCCGTGGTCGAGAGACCGGATGTCGGATGCGGCGCGCCTGCAATTGGGGATGCTTTGACATGTCCGACTGGGTCGATGTCGCCGCGATCGGGGATTTCCCCGCTGGGTCTGTACGCAGCGTCGAGGTCGATGGCGCGCAGGTTGCTGTGTTCAACGTCGACGGCACCTGTTATGCAATCGAGGATGTCTGCCCGCACGACGGCGGCATCCTGACGGGCGGTGTTGTGGAAGGCGACGTGGTCGTCTGTCCGCGCCACGGTGCACGGTTTTGCATCAGGACCGGGAAGGTGTTGGCGCCGCCGGCATATGAGGATGTGGTGGCATTTCCGGTGCGGATCGAGGCCGACGTTGTTCAGGTCCGTGACGAGCGATGGGATTGAGGTGCGCTGTTTTTCCGGGTTTTTTGCGACGCCTCCGCTCCAGACGACGTTCTGCCGACCGACGCGAATGCTGATGGGTTCGGCACTGCTGCTGATCGCGGCCATCTTCTGGTCGGCCACTATCGACGCGAACACCGGCGGGCAAAGTTGCTGAAGCACCTGGAGTACCTCCCGCAATGGCCCTGGCGAAGGCATGGCCATTGACGTCGCGGGAGGTCGACAGCGTCGAAGGAACGACGATGCAGCATGAAGGAGGACGCGCTATCCCTGCATGCTATCGAAAGCCGGTAACTACCGTTGCTCTGTTCGCTGCGGCTTCATCGCTAATGCAGCAGGCGTCGCTTTCCATTGCGCGCGAGTCGGACGTTGAGGCTGATTGTTGATCAACAAGGTAAAGGCCGCGGCCGTCCTGACATTGTCCGCAAGTCGTGACTGGCATCATGTGGATGCCGTGGATGCGTCACCCTGCGCGCTCTTTTCGCCAGCTTGAATTGAGTCTGTCGTCCGCCTTTCGGGAGGCAATGGTCGGTCCCATTCGCCGCGCCGCATGGTCGGACCCCGCGCTGGCCACGGCAAACATGACACAGACGTTCCGGCCCGCGTTCGGCGTACCGACGAGATCGCCAGTGTCGGACGACATCTGGATTTATCGCTGACGGATGTAGTGGTCCGATACGACATTGCGTTGATGGATCCATGCAATCGCCAGTTCGATTGCCTGGTCCCACGCTTCTTGCATGTCGCCAAAGTCGCCCTCGACGCCGAGCGTCCGGCTTTCGCTGTCCCGATCCGTGACAATGGCCGCGGCTGCATAGCGCCCCCGCTCCGACATCGTAACGAGCGGCCGGATCACGAAACCACGGTAGGTAATGTCTTCCCTCTGCATAGTGCCTCCCAGTAGCCAAGGAAACGCCGTCACAGCGCTGTGCGCGTCTATCGAGTCGCGCGCCATCATCACGTGACGCAAGCACCGCGCCCGAAGCGCTGCTGCGGGCGTCACGCGATACGCATGACGATCATCGCCCGATGCTGCAAATGAGCAGACTTGATGCCCGCCCCGATGCAGCTCTACAAGCTGAGCTATCGGCCCGGCTAGCCGATATTCATCCGCTACCGGCGCGACTTGCCTGCCCACTAGCCGATATCGATCGTGCGGCTCGCGGATCGCGACGGCTCCGATTTCGGTACGGTCAACGTGAGCACGCCGTTGTCGAACTTCGCAAGGGCGTGCTCGGGGTCGGCGTTTTCCGGCATCGGGATCGTGCGCACGAAGCTTCCATAGGCGCGCTCAAGCCGGTAGCAGCCGTCTTCCTCGCTGCGCACGTCCTGTTTTTTCTCGCCGCGCAGCACGAGCGACCCATCCTCGACGGTGACGTTCAGATCCTCCCGCTCCATTCCGGGCAACTCGGCGGTTACACGCAGTACCGGCCCATCATCGACCACGTCGATGCGCGGCTGGAAGCGCGATGAACTGAAGTCGCCAAACCATCGTTCCAGAGCACCCCGTCCGGCGAACGGATCATGAAAGAACTCTTCGACTGCACGCCACGGTTCGCGCGAGAAGAATCGTGGAATGTCGGAGAACGGGGCCCGCCACTGTTCGCTTGCCGGCGGGCCTTCCGGGCTGTCCGCGCCGGACTTGCGCCCCGCGCCACGCAGGAACTTGAAGGGATTCCACTTCTTCGGGTCGGTGTTCATCGCATCCTCCTCTACGGTCTGGCAGGAGAGCCGGATATGGGTCATTTCACCGAAGCAGCGACTTCGCCGCCTACTTACACTCAACGTGCCACCTCCGGGCCGCGGCGGTCGAGAGGTGGTGGCCAGACGGCCACCACCGGGTTTCCTCCCCGTCGCTGTCGCCCGCACTGCTAGTTCGTGCGGACCTCGATGCGGCGCGGCCGCGCCTCGTCGCGGCGCGGTATCGTCAGCTTCAGCACGCCGTCCTTCAGGTTTGCGTCGATTTTCGAGGTGTCGAACTCGGCACCAAGCGAGAAAGCCCGCGCGAAGTGAGGCTGGCGGATCTCCGCATGCTGTACGCGTAGCCCCGCTGGCGTGGGCACCACCGCCTCGGCCTCGATGTACAGGTTGCCGTCATGCACCTTCACATCGAGCCGGTCCCTTGTTACGCCGGGCAGATCAGCCCACAGGGTGACACCCTGGCTATCCTCGAAGATATCCACGGGCGGCGTTAGCGTGATTCCGCGTTGCGACTGCTCGTCTTCGCGCCGGGACACTGCCGTTTCATCTTTCCGGGCAAGTTCTGTCGTGTCGTTCATGATGTCCTCCTCAGTTCCTTGACGCATTTCATTGAACGGTGATGGCCCGCGGCTTGGACGCCTCCCGCTTGCCGATGCTCACGGTCAGGCAGCCATTGGTGTACTGCGCCGTCACCTTGTCGGGGTCGGCATGCTGCGGCAGTTCAATGACGCGCCGGAAAGAGCCGGTGAAGCGCTCCTGCGCATAGGTACGCGTGTCGTCGCCAGCCGCGTCCGGCTGTGCGGTCCCGCGTTCGCCGCTAATGGTCAACAGTCCTTTGTCGATGGATACGTCGAGGTTCGCCGGATCGATACCCGGCGCGAACGCGACGATTTCAATCGAGTCGTCGGTCGAACCAATGTTGACCTGCGGGAATGCGCCGAAGCGCCCGGAACGGATGCTGGAGGGGAAGCCGCCGAACAGGTTTGCCATCTGCCGTTGCAGACGGTCGAACTCGCTGAAAAGGTCGGTCCCGAAGTAGAGATCACTCATGGTCGTTTCCTCCTATAAACCAGCAGGAAGACGAACTGGCCTACGCGCTCCAGTCCGTCCGCCATGCTGCCGGCAAACAAATCGAAACACGCAGCGCGCCAAAACATCCCGGCGCGACTGCCTGAGCGATATCTAAAATAGGACTGGAAACGGAAATTTCAAGGAGCTATGGCGACTTTTTGTTCTTGAATTCGGATTGCCACACCCCTATTTTCACGACACCCTGCAACACCCTGCGAGGACACCATGGAATTCGAATACGACTGGTTCACCCTTGGCCGGCACCGTATCCGGTTGCGCTCAACAAAGGGTTTCCCGACCGGGACGATGCGCACGGCGGTTGAAGTCATCCGGCTGGCGATCGACAGCAACATGAGCGCCCGGGCGCGGCTGGTTGAAGTGGTGTGCCGGCATGATTCCGCTTACGAGATCGCTGTCGGCACCACGTTCGCCGACGACCGGTTATGCGCGCCGCACCTGGAAGCGGCGGTCGCGACGGTGCTCGGGCTGCAACCGGCGCAGATCAACATCGTTGTGACCGTCGTTACGCAGGAGGAGGTCGACCTGCACTTCGGTGTCTACGAAAGGATGCTGGCCGAAAAACTCGGCGTGGTGCCGCCGATCCAGTAGCGCGCGCGGCAAGGATGGAGCGGTTGATCGGAAACTGATGCGGAAAATAAAGGTCGATTGTCGGCGAGGCAGCCCACGTCGATCTCGTCGATGCCGCGATCCGCGATGCGGTCCGTGAACGTCCTGACGGCGGCCTTGAAAAAACGCGAGTAGTGGCGTTATGAATCGAAGTCGGTCGGCAGCAGGATCGCGTCGGGCGCGAGCGCGGCGGCCTTCATCATGCCCATCGCCGAAAACACGCCGAGCGCGCGCGCCTCGTAGGTCGAGGGGGTCACGACGCCGCGGCCCGCGTAATCGCGCGGCGCCTGCCGCCGTCTTCGAGCACCTGCGGCGCGCTGTTGCCGCCGCCGCCGATCACCTCCGCGCGGCCGCGCAGTTCCGGATAGCGCAGCAGTTCGGCGGACGCATAAAACGCGTCCATATCGAGGTGCGCGATGCGGCGGGTTGGCGAATTCATGGGGATTGACGCGAACGACGGCAATGAACGGGAGCGGCGAAGGCGCGCGTTCCGATCGCGCCAGCCCGTCAGGGTACCTTGCCGCGATTTCCGCCGGTCAGGGCCGCCGCGGTCGGCCGCACGCGTGTCGTTCAACGCAATGTTGAAAAAAAGCGGCTTCAGAAACTTCGCGCTGTCGACGGGCGCGGACCCCGACGAGATGCTCCATGCATGGAAGCGGGCGGGGCGCGTCGATAGCGATGAATGGAACTACGCGGTCGCACGATCGGCGACGCGCGCGCTTGGCGTCGTCGTCAAGGGCCGGCGCACCAGCCTGTTGAGAGACTGGCCCGGCCTGCTGGCGATGTGGCTGTCGATTGGCGTCGCGATGGGCGCCGGGTTCGGCGGCTTCGGCTGGTTCGCGTTCAAACGGATCGCGCGGCAGGTGTCGTTCCTGGCATCGCTCGAATGGGCGCAGGGCTGGCTGTTCGCGAAGGCCATGCGCCGCGAGGAACTGGTCGCATGTCTGCAGGCGCGCCACGCGTCGCACGCGCCGGCGCAGCCCGCGATCCAGTAGTTCGGCGCCCGGCCGTGCCGGGCGCGATGCGCTTACTGCTTGACGCCTTCCGCCTGGATATGCAGCGTGGTCTTCATGTTGAAGCCGTACGCCTTGCCGAAGTCGATGCCGAAATCGTCGCGATTGAACGTCGCGACCGATTCGGTGCCACACACTTCGCGCTTCAGCATCGGGTGCTGGATGCACTTGAATGATTCGATCTTCAGATTGACCGGTTTCGTGACGCCGTGCAGCGTCAGCGTGCCGATCACTTCGACCGGCTTGTCGCCGTCGAAGCGGATCTGCGTGCCCTTGTAGATCGCGGTCGGGAACTTCGCGGTGTCGAAGAACTTGTCGCCGACCAGTTCCTCGTTGAGCTTGTCGTTGCCGATGCCGACCGAGGTCAGGTCGATCGTCGCCTCGACCGTGCCGGTCTTCGCCGCGCGATCGAGCACGACGGTACCGCTGCTTTTCTGGAACTTGCCGCGCCAGATCGACAGGCCGCCGAAGTGGTCGGTCTCGAAGCTCGGCGACGTGTGCGTCGGATCGAGCAGGTAGGTTTCGGCGGCGGCCATCGCGTTGAACGAGCATGCAGCGGCGAGCGCGCCGGCGGCGAGCAGGAAGGATTTCTTCAAGTTGGACTCCAGAGGTCGAAGGGTAAGGCGGTGCTGCGGCGTTGTGGGTTATTTCTTCGCCGCGACCAGATGAAATTTGATGACGACTTCGTCGGCGACCACCGACGTGTCTTTCCATTCGCCGGTGCCGACGTCGAACTGCGTGCGTTTGATCGGCAGCGAGCCGTCGAAAGTTTGCATGGCGCCCTGGCTCGCGATCACGACCGGCACGACGACCGTTTGCGATTTGCCTTTGATCGTCAGCTTGCCGGTCACCTTGTACTGGTTGCCGCCAGCCGGCGCGATCGAGCTCGACACGAAGGTCGCGCTCGGGAAGGCGCCGCTGTCGAACCATTCTTTGCCTTGCGCCTGCTTGTTGTAGTCGTCGGCGCCGAGGTCGTAGCTCGCGGTGTCGATCGACACGTTCGCGCTGCCCGCGGCAGGCTTCGCCGGATCGAAATTCAGTTGCGCGGAGAACTTCCTGAACTTGCCGTCGACGGGCACGTTCATCTGTTTGGTCGTGGCGATGACGCTGCTTTTCGCGAAGTCGACGTCGGCGTGCGCGAGGTTCGCGCCGAGCAGCGCAAGCACCGCGAAAGAAGCGAGCGTCGCGCGATGAGCGGAGTGATAAAAGGGTGTCTTCATGATGGTACGCATCCTATCCGAGCTTCGCGGCCTGATTGCACACCGCGAGGAATTTGATTGCCAACCAGTCGTAACCAATCGACAGGAGTTATGGTTTTCTTCAAGCTTTCGTATCGTCATGCGCGGGTCTTCAGAAACGGCACCATGCGCGCGAGCAATCCGTCGCGATCGATGAACTGATGCTTGAGCGCCGCGAGCACGTGCATCAGTACGAGCGCGAGCAGCGTGTAATTGAGCAGCACGTGCACCGTGCGCAGCGTGGCCTTCAGCGCCTGATCGGGACCGATGATCGTCGGCAGCGGCAGGATGCCCAGATACACGACCTGAATGCCGGCCGCCGAGCTGTAGAAATAGCCGGACAGCGGAATCGCGAGCATCAGCAGATACAGCAGGCCGTGCACCAGATGCGCGGCGGCCTTCTGCCAGGTGGGCGTCGCGGCATCGAGCGCGGGCGCGCGATGCGTCGCGCGCCACAGCACGCGCAGCAGCGCAAGCGCGAACACGGTCACGCCGATCCATTTGTGCCACGAGAAGTACTTGAGCTTCGTCGGCGTGAAGCCGGGGATATCGGTCATGATCCAGCCGATGTAGAAGCCGCAGATCATCAGCGCGGCGACCAGCCAGTGCAGCGCGATCGCCGCGCCGTGGTAGCGCGTGGGAGCGCAAGCGTGTGTTTGCATCGTGTTCTATCCGTTGCTCGCGAGAAGCCGCGTGAGAATGCGGATAGTAGGGATGCCAATTCAAACCGAATAGGCGGGTGCGCGGGAACAGATCGTTGTCGCGGTGATGTCAATCGTGTCGAAAGGCATGCGCGCTGAAGGTACGCGCATGAAGGCACGCACACTGCTGTGGAGCGCTCGCCGTGGTACCGCTGTGGTAATTTGTTGCCCCGAACTACAACGTTGCGCGCTTTGCGCAGCCATCGACATAACCCATTATTCGGGCTTTAAGCCGTGAATTCCATTTTTCTTTCCTGGAGTATTGCCGCGTTCGCCACCGCCGGCGTGATCACACGGCCGTTCAAATGGCCCGAAGCCGTGTGGGCCGTCGGCGGCGCGGTGCTGCTCGTCGCCCTCGGCCTATTGCCCTTGCATCTCGCGGTCGAAGCGATCGGCAAGGGCACCGACGTCTATCTGTTCCTGTTCGGCATGATGCTGCTATCTGAAGTCGGCCGCCGCGAAGGGCTGTTCGACTGGGTCGCGGTGCTCGCTGTCAATCATGCGCGCAGTTCGCCGCGCAAGCTGTTCGTGCTCGTGTATCTGTTCGGCGTGGTGATCACCGCGTTTCTTTCCAACGACGCCACGGCCGTCGTGCTGACGCCCGCCGTGTTCGCGGCGGCGAAGAAGGCGAAGACACCGCCGCTGCCACTGCTGTTCGTCTGCGCGTTCGTCGCCAATGCGGCGAGCTTCGTGCTGCCGATTTCGAATCCGGCCAACATCGTGCTGTACGGCAATCACACGCCGCCGCTGGGACCGTGGATGCTGCGCTTCACGCTGCCGTCGGTGCTGTCGATTGCCGCGACCTTCGCGATGCTGCGCTGGACGCAACGCGAGGCGCTCGCTGGCGTCTGCGAGGCAAATCTCGACGCGGTCGAGCTCTCGGCGAGCGGGCGCGTCGCGCTCGCGGGCATCGCGGTGACGGCCGGCGCGCTGTTGACGGTCTCCGCCTACGACATCCAACTCGGCCTGCCGACCGCGATCCTCGGCACGCTGACCGCGCTCGTCGTGCTGATCAAGGAGCGCAGATCGCCGCTGCCGATGATGCGCGAAATTTCGTGGAACGTGTTGCCGCTCGTCGCCGGGCTGTTCGTGCTGGTCGAGATGCTCGATCACACCGGTGTGATCAACATGTTCGCGGGTGCGTTGCGTCGCGCGACCGAACACAACGAAATGGAAGCGGCTGGGTGGGCCGGCGCGAGTGTCGCGTTCCTCAGCAATCTGATCAACAACCTGCCGGCCGGCTTGATCGCGAGTTCGACCGTGATGCAGGCGCATAGCCCCGAGCGCGTGATCGACGCGCTGTTGATCGGCGTCGACCTCGGGCCGAACCTGTCGATCACTGGCTCGCTCGCGACGATCCTGTGGCTCAACGCGATTCGCCGCGAAGGCGAAGACGTCAGCTTCATGAAGTTTCTGAAAGTCGGCGCGCTGGTGATGGTGCCCGCGCTCGTACTGGCGCTTGGGGCACGGATATTAACTGGCTGAACGGATGCCGGACCCGCCCGCCATCGGCGGGCTTGTGCAGGAGCCGACGCGGTTCGCGCCGGTGAGCTGGTCCAGTCGCGCGCCGACCGAGCGCAGCCTCGCTTCGAGGCGGGCGACGCGCTGGCGTTGCGCAGGCACCATCGACGAACGGTTCAACGCATGCAGCCGACGCTGCCAGTACGACAGCGGAAAACGGTCGCGCCCTGAAAGTGCGTTGAAAACGACTTCGAGGTGGGCGATTTCCTTGTCGATATCTTGGTAATTCATCACAAAGGTCCAGGAAAGAAGGGTGGATAGGGGCGCGCGAACCCGACAGGGATCGCAAGGTCCGTTCCATCCCGCCTATATGTAGTCAATATCAGCCGTGACGGCACAGAGCGCCATATCGGGCGCGCACCTGGCACGGTGCGCGATGGTAAGAAGCGGCAAACTCCATGCAAGTTTTACGCGGCGCTCCACCTTCCAACGGGACAACGGGAATTCACCAGGCATGCCCGCGAGGCGCGTGTCCTATGCTGAGTCAACGGCGTGGGCCGGTCGCGGGGCGATCGAAACCGCCCGCGCGACGGCCCGCGCGCTTTCAACGCGGCGCGATCACGAGCGGTTGCGCATAGCTGACCGTCGGCGCGGGCACCACCGCATAGTTGAGCGCGGGCGGCACCGCGACGATGGTCGCGGCCGCCACTGGCACGGCGACAGGCGGTGCCGATACGTACACGGGATTGACCGGCACCGGGTAGTAGACCGGCCGCGGCGGCGGCGCGTAGACCACGGCGGCGGGCAGGTACAGCACGACTCTCGCGTAGGCAGCGGAAGAACAGGCGAGACCGATGGCGGTGAGAGTCGAGGCGCAGGCGAGACGGATAGTCATTTGGGACTCCTGATACGTGAATGCCGACGAACGGCAGACGGAACGATACGCAGCAGGCCCGCAAAACGAAACCGCGAACTCATTTCGTTCGATGTCACGCTGCAGCGGCACCCGGCGCCGTGACATGATTCGACATGATTCTTGAATTGCGATTGCGCGGCGTCTGACCAAGAATTCGGCCTGTCATCGAAACGGATCGCGGCACCCAGGCAGGCGACGGTCGATGTTCAAACCGAAGGAGTCAGTCATGAAGAAGTTGCTCGCCACCGTGCTGCTGTGCTGCGCGTCCACCGTCGCGTTCGCTCAGGCCGCCGCGCCGCAAGGTATCAGCCAGCAGCGGATGGAGCGCATGGAGCAGCAGTTGCAAACGCGTTTTTCAAGCGCGAACATCACCCACGACGGCAAGCTGACCCGCGACCAGGCGGCGGCCGGCATGCCGATGCTCGCGCGTCATTTCGACGAGATCGACACGCAGAAGGCCGGCTACATCACGCTCCCGCAGATCGAGGCATTCATGCAGGAACGCGGGGCCGCACACTGAGCGGCTCGGTTATCGAGGAGCTTTCGGATGGAACGCCCCGCCAGGATCATCGTGCTCGACGACGAAGCCGAGTTGCGCAACATGCTGCTGCGCTTTCTGCGCGGTCACGGCTTCGACGTGCGCGCGGCCGAGGACGGCAAGCGCCTGAATCGCTACCTGGAGCGCGAGCCTTTCGACCTGCTGATACTCGATCTGATGATCGGCGAAGAGGACGGCCTCGAGATCTGCGCGAAGCTGCGCGCTCAAGGACAGACCTTGCCGATCCTGATGTTGACGGCGAAGGGCGATCCGCTCGATCGCGTGACCGGCCTCGAAACCGGCGCCGACGACTACCTCGCGAAACCGTTTCTGCCGCGCGAACTGGTGGCACGAGTCAATGCGTTGCTGCGCCGCCAGAAGATGGCCGCGGGCGACGTCACGCTGACGTCGCAGCGCGTGCGTTTCGGCGACTTCACGCTCGACATCGGCAAGCAGGAGCTGTCGCGCGCGGGCGAGCCGCTCGAGATTCATTCCGCGCAGATGCTGCTGCTGGTCGCGCTCGCGTCGTCGCCGAATCGTGCGGTGAGCCGCGACAACCTGCTCGCGCGTGCGCGAGGGCGCGACCATGACGCGCTCGATCGCAGCATCGACGTACAGGTGCTGCGGCTGCGGCAGATCGTTGAGGACGATCCGTCGAAGCCGCGTTTCATTCGCACCGTCTGGGGCGCCGGCTATATGCTCGTCGCCGATGTCGAATCATGATGCGCTCACTGTCGCGCGCACTGCTGCCGCGCACGCTGCTCGCGCGCAATATCGCGCTGTTGATCGCGCTCGTGATGCTGAGCCAGATCTGCTCGATCGTCGTGCTGCTGCATTACGTGCAGCGGCCACGCGTCGAACGCGCGGCGGCCGTGTTCGCGACCTACGTGACGACGCTCGACAACCTGCTCGCGGCCACTCCGCCCGCCTCGCGCGCGGCGCTGACCGCGCGTCTCGACGCGCGCGAGCAGTTGCCCCCCGAAGCGACCGACACACCGCCGCACGATCTATTGCGTGTTTACAGCACCTATCAGCGCGGCGTTTTCATCGACAGCCTGCAAAAGCATCTGCCCGCCGATATGCCCGTGCGGTGGCAGACCGAGGGCGCGCAGCGGCTGTGGATTCGCATGCATGCGCCGGCTGCCGGGTCCGACCACGCGGCCGGTTCGTTGGCCAGCGCGCCATACTGGATCGCGCTGCCGGTTCCCGAGGACGCGCAGGGCAGCGGCCTCGAAGCGGCGATCTTCCTGTCGTTGGGTCTTGGCGTGCTCGCCGCGCTCGCCGGCTACGCGATCCAGCTACATCTGAACGAACCGTTGCACGAGCTCACGCAAGCGGCGCGGCGCGTCAGTGCCGGCGACCTGCCCGCGCCGCTGCCGACCGACGGACCCGCCGAAATCGCCGCCGTGGGCAGCGCTTTCAATCAGATGACGCGCGCGTTACAGGACGCCGAAGCGACGCGCGCGTTGATGCTCGCGGGCATCTCGCACGACATCCGCACGCCGTTGACGAAGCTGCGCCTGTCGATGGCGATGGCGATGCCGCAGGGGGCCGACAGCAGTTTCGTGATCGCCGCCGAATCGTATCTGGATCAGATCGAGACGATTCTGCAGCAGTTCATGGATTACGCGGGCAGCGGCGAGCGCGAGGAAGCGCGGCCCGGCGATCTGAATGCGCTGATCGAACGGCTCGCGGGCGACTTCGCGGGGCTCGGGCACGAGTTCGACCTGTCGCTGGGCAGCTTGCCGGCCGTTCGATATCGGCCGATCAGCATGATGCGGCTGCTGATGAATCTGATGCAGAACGCGATCGTCTACGGCGGCAGCGGGCTTGCGGTGCGCACGTGGGCGACGCAGGACGCGGTCACGGTTGCGGTCGGCGATCGCGGTAAAGGTTTGACGGCGGAGGAGTTGGAGAAGCTGAAGGCGCCGTTCCAGCGCGGCCGCAATGCGCGTGCGCATAGCGGCGGCACGGGGCTGGGGCTGTCGATCGTCGAGCGGATTGCGCGGCTGCACGGCGGCGGCCTGCAGTTTCATCCGCGCGACGGCGGCGGCCTCGAAGTGTGGGTCGTATTGCCGGTCAAGGCGGCATGATGGGATGAAAAGGTGGCGTTCTTGCCGCTCACTCGCGATCGAGCCACGCGTCGAGCCCGACCCGAAACGCGACGCCCGCGATGACCGGCACTGTCAGCATCAGGATGATGCCGAAGTTCGGGATCTCGTCGCCGTACATGATCGGGTTGTACAGCACGACGCCCGACACGATCGCGAACATCACGACGCCAATGGCGACCATCAGGAGATTGCGCACGGACATGGACAGTGTCTTGCGCTTCGGCTTGTCCGTCGTGTCGTGAGCGCCGGGTGCTTCGTCGTGTTGGGCAGGCATGATGGTTCTCGTGGCAAGAATGCGGCATCGGAAGCCGTCGCGGCGGGTACCGCGCCCGGCATCATACCCGGAGGCGCGCGGCTGCTGCAGATCGGGGCCGCGCCGTTCAGGGTACCCATCCTTACCCAACAATATATGCCATTCCAGGCCGCGATTTCAGGCGTCGGCAGTCGACCCCGCCGGAGGCGCCGAATCCGCGCGAGACGCCGATGCAAGCGCGCAACCGCTCAGGCCGAGCTCGTCGAGAATCGCGCTCATCAAGCCCGTGCGGCGCCATTGCAGCCACCTGATGTAGCACGTCTGCGACGGCGGAAACGTGCCGGGCAGCCGATACCATTTCTCGTTGCGCGTGACGACCCACAGAATCGCGTCCAGGATCTCGCGCGGAGGACGCGCGGGCCGGCCCAGACGTTTCTTCGGGTCCTGCTTGAACAGATGACTGATGCGCGCCCAGGCGTCATCGGAAAGAGGAAGATCTAGCATGCCGCCAACACCTGACTGACTGGTTTATGTCGATCTTACGGTTTGGGCGGTTCCTTCTAATTCCGGATTTACGCGTGGTTTGGCCCGCTGAACCGCGGATTGCTTCGCGTCCGATGATGCTAGCGTTGCTTTCCAAACCTTCATCAGCGACGCGCCGGGGATTACCGCGACCACGTTGAAGGAGCTGACGCTGCCCTCCCTCATAGCATCTAGGACGCCGCTTCGGTGTGGTCGAGCCATTGCGCGAACTCTTGTCGCAACTGCGCGATATCGAGCGGTTTGCCGAGTAGCCGTGCACCCGGAATCGCCGCCCCGATCTCCGCGCTGCGACCGTAGCCCGACACCAGCAGCACGCGTATTTGCGGCTGCACACGCCGCACCGCGCGCGCGAGTTCGTCGCCGGACATGCCGGGCAGCGTGAGGTCGGTCAACAGCACGTCGTAGCGTTGCGTGTTCGCGAGCGGCAACGCTGCTTCCGCGCTCGCGACCGCGGTGCAAGCGAGGCCCAACGCGCCGAGCAGTTCGCCGAGCGCCTCGCGCGATTCGGTGTCGTCCTCGACGAACAGCACGCGCGCGGCTTCCTGGGCCGCACGCGGCCGGATCGGCTGTTGCGGCTTTTTCTTCGGCTCTTTGTTCGACGTTTTCTGCGGCCTCTTCGCAGTGGCGTACGTGTTGGCGCTTTCGTACGCGGCGGGCGGCACGCATGCGGCGATACGCGCTTCGCGCATCCCGGCCGCGTGGTCCGCGCGCGCGGCGCCCGCGCGTAGAACGTTACGCACCAGACGGGCAAGATCGTCGCGCCGGTACGGCTTCGACAGCAGCGTGATACCGGCGTCGAGCTTGCCGTGGTGGACGATTTCGTCGCGCGTATAGCCCGATGTGAACAGCGTAGGCAGCGGCGGCGTACGCGCGGCCGCGCGTTGCGCGAGCTCGACGCTCTTCAGCTTGCCGGGCATCACGACGTCGGTGAACAGCAGATCGATCGGCATGTCGCTGTCGATGAATTGGAGCGCCGCGTCGCCGTTCGACGCGGTCAGCACCTTGTAGCCGAGCTGCGCGAGCATTTCGACCGCGGTCAGCCGCACGTCGGCATCGTCCTCGACGACGAGTATCGTTTCGCCGCCGCCGACCGATGCCGCAGTGCCGTCGACGGTCTCCGGCGCCTCCGCCTCGCAGCAGCGCGGAAAGAACAGCGACACCGTGGTGCCGTGTCCCACTTCGCTTTCTATCGACACATGCCCGCCGCTTTGCCGCGCGAAGCCGAACACCATGGACAGGCCAAGGCCGGTGCCGTGGCCGTCGGGTTTGGTCGTGAAGAACGGCTCGAACACGCGTTGCAGCACTTCGGGCGGCATGCCCGAGCCGGTGTCGGCAACCGAGAACTCCACGTATTCGCCGGGCGACAACTCCGGCTTGCCGCGGCAGAACGCGGCGTCGAGCGTGCGGTTGGTCGCGCGCACGGTCAGCACGCCGTCGGCGCGCATCGCGTCGCGCGCATTGATCGCGAGATTGAGCAGCGCGTTTTCGAGCTGGTTGCGGTCGACCTGCACGTTCCATAGATCGTCGCTGAGCACCGTGTCGATCCGCACCGTTTCGCCGAGCGCGCGATGCAGCATCTCGCTCATGCCGGTCAGCAGGCGGCGCGGATTCAGCACGGTCGGCGACAGCGGCTGACGCCGCGCGAACGCGAGCAGATGCGCTGCGAGCTTCGCGCCGCGTTTGACGGCATCGGTCGCGGCGGATAGACGCCGCTGCGTGACCGGGTCGTCGTTTGCGTCGGCCGCGAGCATCTGCAGATTGCCGTTGATCACCTGCAGTACGTTGTTGAAGTCGTGCGCCACGCCGCCCGTCAGGCTGCCAATCGCTTCCATCTTCTGCGCCTGGCGCAGCTGTTCCTCGGCGAGCGTGCGCGCCGCGATCGAATCGGCGACGCGCTGCTCGAGCGTTTCGGTCAACTGAAGAAGCTGCTGTTCGGCGATCTTGCGATCGTGAATGTCGATCAGCACGCACGGAAAGCGCGTCGGTTCGCCGTGTTCGTCGAACTGGCAGCGGCCGTTCGCCTGTACCCACATATAGCCGCCGTCAGGCCGCCTGATTCGGTACTCGGCGCGAAACGGCTCGCCGCTGCGGATCGCTTCGACGACCAGGCGGTCGTTGAGCGCCTGGTCGTCGGGGTGGATCATCTGCGTCACGGCATCGCGCGCGACGCCCTTCGACGCTTTGTCGCGCGCAAACAGGAAGGTCCGCGCGAAGCGTTCGTCGCCCGTGACCTCGCCGGTGCGCACGTCGAGCACCCAGGTGCCGAGCACCGCGCCGGTGTTCAGAGCGAGCTGCAGGCGTTCGTTGGTCTCGTGCAATTCGGTTTCGGCTTGCTGGCGCATCCGCTCGGTCAGCACGCGCCCGGTGGTCTCGACGACCATCGCGAGCACGCCGGCCGGCGCGCCGCTGTCGCCCGCGACCGGGCTGTAGTACAGATCCATCCACACGTCTTCCGGCTTGCCGTCGCGCAGCAGCACGAGCGCCTTGTCGCGATACGACAGCGAGCCGCCCGCGAGGCAGGTGACCATCACGTGATGGTTGAAATCGGCGACTTCGGGCCAGCCGTCTTCGACCGGACGGCCGAGCAGATACGGATGCCGCCCGCCCGCGAAGACCGCATAGGCGTCGTTGTAGATCATGTAGCCGGGCTCGCCCCACAACAGCACGAGCGGCACGGGCGAGGCGAGCATCATCTGGACCGTCGAGGTCAGACTGCGCTGCCAGTTTTCGATCGCGCCGAGGGTGGTCGCGCGCCAGTCGAATTCGCTGATGCGTCGCGCCATCTCGCCGCGCCAGCCAGCGCAGCCGCAGTCTTGTGCCGGAAAAGGCATGCAGCGCTCCACGTGAAATCACGTCGAAAATGATTGGCTCTTGACCGAAGCTTCGAGGGTCGCGCGCATTGCGCAGCCTCGCGAACCCCAAAAATATTGTAGGGCACAACGCCTTATCGTTGATGCATCGCAGACGCTATTTGGGGGTTTTGCCGGGTAAGCAACCCTGTCCGAAACCCTACCAATTTGGCACCTCGTTCGATGCGCGGGCAACATTTACCGCGAGGCGCGTTTGCTGCGCGGCGAAAGCGGAAGAAGCGCCCGCATTTCCGGCGTGGCTCGATACCTTCGTCGTCGTGCCCACGGTCCGGTGCGAATCGTGCTGCCGTCCCCGATTCCAGCGCGAGCTTCGAACTTCAATGGAACGCGCCGTACGATGGCGAAGCAAAACATCACACGATATCCACTCCCAAACCCGCCGCGCGCGAGCCGCGCCTGACGCCGGCGGCGTATTGCGAAAATGACGCCGGCGCTATGCGATGGAGTGCGAACGAAGGTGAGGGCGGGGTGACGCGGCTTGCGATTCATCGAATGCAAGCCGCGACCTCACCCAACGAGTGCGTCCGTCAGTTGGACAGCGACAGATACTGCGACGTCAACGGCACCGGCGGGAACGGCTGTAAGCCGGTCTGCCTGTTGAAGCTGTAGCGCACGTACACGACCGCGAGCCACTCGCGATATTCATAGGCATTGCCGAGCGACGCGGTCGCCCCGACCGCGAACTGCGGCGCGAGCTGATATTCACCGACGCCGCTGATCGAATACGACACGCCGGTCTTGCTCTGACCCGGGTAGACGGCGGTCAGACCGTTGCCGGGGGATTGCGCGGCGGTGGCCGCGTCGCCTTGCCGCGTCGAGCCGTCGTTCAGCGGGAAGTAGTTCGACGCATCCTCGCGATAATGCTGCACGCCGATCGAACCCTTCACGTCATATGTAAACAGGCCCGCGCGGCCCGACCATTCGACCGGCAGATTCAGGATCACGTACTGCTGCGGACTGAAGTAGCCGCCCTGGCCGTAAGTGAAGTACGACAGATTGCGGTTGTAGCCCATGATCGTCGTGTTCACGCCGACCGTCAGCGTCTGGTCGGCGTCTTTCAGCAGACGCGTGTAGACGCCGCCGCCCTTGATCGCGTTGTTGCTCGGCACGTTGGTGCCCATATAGTGCTGATACGACGCGTTCACGTACAGGCCGCTCGTGCCGTCGTCCCAGCTGATGCTGGCAAGTGCGCCGTTCGACGTGACGCCGCCCCATTCGAGGCCGGCGGCCGCATCGCGCGCGCCCGCGTACGACAGCAGGCTGTCCGTCACCGCGCGCCGCGCGACCGCGATCGAGTACGAGACCTTGTCGGTGATGCCGCCGTTGTATTGCGCGCCGCCGACGATGTTGTTCTCGCGGAAGCCGATCGGCGTCACGCCGATATCGCCGCTGATGCTGCGACTGTCATAGCCGACGGACAGGCCCACACCGCTCGCGGTCTGGCTGCCATAGTTGTTGGTGCCGTTCTGCGCCGCCGATTACGACGACGCGGTCGAAAGCCCCGCGCCGAAGCGCGCGAGCGTCGACGTGCTGTTCGACGCGGTGCCTGCGTCGAGCGTGACCGGGGTCGCGGTCACGACCACGTGACCGTTGCCCGCCTTGATACGCCCCTGGATCGGCGCCTCGATGTCGGTGAGCGACGACAGCCCGTCCTCGCCGACGCGATTGCGGAAGATCAGGCCGCCCGACACGGTGCTCGACTGCTCGCGATTGACCTGCGCAAGCTCCTCGGCGACGCCGAGCGTCTGCGCGTTCGCGACGTTCGACTGCGGGTTGTTCTGTGCGTTGCTGCCGGGCGGGATAAAGGCGCATTCGAGACACATGAATTGGGTAATTTTTGCTGCTTAAAAGAAATTGAAAGGTTAATCTTCGCCTGGCGCGCGAAAAGGCTTGCGGAACGATAGGTGTATTAGCCGACAATCCGGCCTGTTTGAGCTTTAGTCTTTTAACCATGGATTCGGCGGAAGGTGAGTTGCGCGAAAAATCGGGCGCGGCGTCGTTCGATTCAAATAATTTGCAATGCTCGATTCACTCACTATTCTGCTGGTCACGATCCTGACGGACGCAAGGGCGATGCGCAGGCGCCGAATTGATACGTCGTGTTACGTTAGCCATAAATGTTTATCGAACGTTTGCCGATAACCATTGGCGGAGTGACCGGAAACCCTGATCAGCCATCTATGTCTGCCATCCCGACGCAGCACCTGCCAGAGCCAAGCATGCGTGAGCGCTTTCACCGGCGCTCGCTCGACCATCAGCGGCCGCTTTCCCTCGTGACGATGGGCTTCACAGTGGTTGCGTTCCTGTGCATGGTAACGGCGCGCGAACTGGTCGGCGCACCGGCCGGGCCGCTCGCGTACCGGCTGCTGTGCGCGCTCCTGCTCGCGCTGCTGGTGCTGGCGATCCCGCGCGCAAAGTCGACGGCGCTATTCGGCGCGATCGGCGTCGCGTACGAACTGGTGCTGATCGCCGGGCTTGTGCTGAATGCGAAGGGCCTCGCGTATCCGTTGCCGTGGCTATTGCCCGCATTCGTCGTGATACCGATCTGCGCGGCGCCGCTATGGCTCACGCCCGCGCATTTCGTCACCGGGAGCGTGGTGTTCTACGCGGCGGCCATCGCGCTGCTGCGCGGCAAAGCTCATGCGCCCGAGGTCGACGCGGCCGTGTGGACGTGGGTCATCGCGATCGGTGCGCCGACGGCGGTGGTGTTCCATTTCGGCTTCTACCGATTCCGGCGCAATCACTTTCTGCTCGAGAGCCAGCTCGCGCAACTCGCGGCGACCGATCCGCTAACCGGCCTGCAAAATCGTCGTTCGTTCGTCAAGCACGCCGAGGGACGCCTCGAGACGCTGGCGCCAGGGGCGCAGATCTGCGCGATCTTTCTCGACATCGACAGCTTCAAGTCGCTCAACGACCGCTTCGGTCATGCGGTCGGCGACCATGCGCTGTTCCAGGTCGCGCAGGTGCTGAAGAACGCGGTTGCGCTCTACCAAAGCGTGAGCCGCATCGGCGGCGAGGAATTCGCGCTGCTGCTCGACAATGATCTCACCGGCGCGCTGCAGCTCGCCGAGCGGCTGCGCCTCGACATCGCCGGGATCGAACGGCCGGACGGCCATCTGACCGCGAGCTTCGGCGTCGCCGAGCATCGGCGCGGCGAAAGCTTCATGATGCTGCTCGATCGCGCGGACGAAGCGTTGCTGCGCGCGAAGCAGACGGGGCGCAACCGGGTCTGCGCGGCGCGCGCGCTGCCGTTCGACGCGCTGCAGTCACCGTTCGGCGACCCGAGCGCCGACGCGGCGCGTTACCGCTGGGAAGACTTCTATCTGATCTCGCACTTTCAGCCGCTCTACAGCCTATCGCATCAGAAGCAGGTCGGCTTCGAGGCGCTGCTGCGCGGAGAGCATGACGACGGCACGCTGGTGCCGCCGGTCGTGATGTTCGCGCCGAAGCCTTCGAGCGACGAAGGCGCGCTCGACCGCGCGAGCCACGCGGTGCATCTCGGCAACGCGCGTCGCGCGCTGCCCGGCGACGCGTGGCTGTTCCTGAACATCCTGCCGTCCACCTTCGTCGCCGAAGGCTACGCCGACCAGTTGACGAAGATCGTGCGCGCCGCGGGGCTCGAACCCGAGCGAGTGATTCTGGAGATTCTCGAATCGCATGGCGGCAGCGTCGACGAGATGTCGCGCGCGGCGGCGCGCTATCGCCAGCACGGCTTCCTGATCGCAGTCGACGACTTCGGCGCGGGCCAGTCGAATCTCGACCGGCTGCTGCGGATCCGGCCGGACCTCGTCAAGCTCGACGGCGAGCTGATTCGCGCGACCACGCACGGCACGCAGCAGCCTATCCTGCCGAAACTCGTGTCGCTGCTGCACCAGGCGGGGATGCTGGTGGTCGTCGAAGGCGTCGAGACGGCCGACGAACTGATTCTCGCGGTCGAGTCGAATGTCGATTTCGCGCAGGGCTATCTGCTAGGGCGTCCCGCGGCAGAGATCGCGCCGCCCGAGTCGGTGCATCGCCAGATCGACGATGCGTTCGACGTGATCGCGCAGGGCCGTGCGCATCAGCATGCGTTGTTCGAATCCGAAATGGAGCCGTACCGGCTCGAACTGCGGCGCGCGGCCGACGGCTTGCGCGCCGGCGCCATGATGGACGACGCGTTCGCGCTGCTCGCCACCTTCGAGCGTTGCATCAGCTGTTTCATCCTCGACGCCACCGGCCGCCAGATCGGTCACGAGGTGCGCGGGCCCGCATGGTGCGAGGACGCCGCGTCGCTGCAGCCGGTCGCGAATCCGCGCGATGCGCGCTGGGATCATCGGCCTTACTTCCGCAATGCGGTGCTGCTGCCCGGCGAGGCGACCACCAGTAATCCCTATCTGTCGCTCGCGAGCGGGCGGCCGTGCATCGCAGTGACACTTGCCGTGCAGCTGGCGAGCGGGCGCTGTGTATTGGGGGTCGAGCTGGATTGGTCGGCGCGAGGCTTGCCTTGGCCGGCGGGCGAGTAGGGGAAGTGAAAGGCTTTCGCTTCAATACCCGCCTTTGACCTGCGGCGCGCTCGCCGCCAGGTTCTTGTACGACGCGGCGAGGTCCGCGGCCGCGCGGCTCAGCAAGCCGGTGTCCGTGCCGACCGCGACGAAGGTCGCGCCCGCCGCCAGATATTCGGCCGCCAGCGCGGCATCAGGGGCGAGCACTCCCGCTGCCTTGCCAGCGGTGCGCGCGGTGTCGATGCCGTGGCGAATCGCGTCGCGCACGCGCGCGTCGCCCGGCTTGCCGAGCAATCCCATCGACGCGCTCAGATCCGACGGCCCGAAAAACACGCCATCGACGCCATCCACATGCGCGATTTCCACGAGATTGTCGAGGCTCTGCACGGTCTCCGCCTGCACGATCACGCACAGTTCGTCGGCGGCGGTGTCCAGATAGTCGGGCACGCGATTCCAGCGCGACGCACGCGCGAGCGCGCTGCCGACGCCGCGAATGCCTTGCGGCGGATAACGCGTGGCCGCGACCGCATCGAGCGCTTGCGCGGCCGTGTCGATCATCGGCAGCAGCAGCGTTTGCGCGCCGATGTCGAGCAACTGCTTGATCAGCGCGGCGTCGCTGCGTACCGGCCGCACGACCGGATGCGACGGATACGCGGCGACCGCCTGCAATTGCGACAGCGTGCTGCGTACGTCGTTCGGTGCGTGCTCGTTGTCGATCAGCAGCCAGTCGAAGCCGGCGGTGGCGAGCAGCTCGGTCACGTAGGCGTCGGCGAGCGCGGCCCACAGGCCGAACTGCGGTCTGCCTTCGGCGAGCGCGCGTTTGAAGGCGTTTTTTGGCAAGGACATATTGATGCGTTCAGATGAAATTCAAACCGATGCCGCCGAGCGGGCCATAGTCGATGTGGAACGTGTCGCCCGCGCGGGCGGGAATCGGGCTCGTGAACGAGCCGCTCAGGATCACGTCGCCCGCATTCAACGATTCGTCGTACGGAGCAATTTTGTTGGCGAGCCACGCGACGCCGGTGGCCGGATGGTTGAGCACCGCCGCCGCGAGCCCGCTTTCCTCGACCGCGCCGTTCCTGTACAGCAACGCGCCGACCCAGCGCAGGTCGACGTCGAGCGGACGCACCGGCCGGCCGCCGAGCACGACGCCCGCGTTCGCGGCGAAGTCGGAGATCGTGTCGTGGACCTTGCGCGGCGCGCGTGTTTCGCGATCGAACTGCTCGATGCGCGCGTCGATGATTTCGACGGCCGGGCTCACGTACGCAGTCGCGTCGAGCACATCGAACAGCGTGACGCCGGGGCCCTTCAGCGGTTTGTTCAGCACGAACGCGAGTTCTACTTCGACGCGCGGCGCAATGAAACGATCCACGCGAATGTCCTGGCCGCTTTCGATGAACATGCTGTCGAGCAGTGGCGCGTAGTCCGGTTCGTCGATCTGCGACGAGCGCTGCATCGCGCGCGACGTCAGGCCGATCTTCCTGCCCTTGATTACGTGGCCTTCGGCGAGTTTCAGCTTGGCCCACTCGCGTTGTATCGCGTAGCCGTCCTGTACGGTCATCTCTGGATACTGCGCGGAAAAATGGCGCAGCTGCGTGCGGGTCTTTTCCGCGTGATCGAGTTGCGCGGCGAGGTCGCGAATGGTTTGTTCGTCTAGCATGCTGATGTCAGCCCCTTAACCGCGCGTGCAGATTGTTGTGCTTCCAGGTGCCCGCTTCGCTGAACTCGTTGATTTCGAGCGACAACGCGAGCCCCTGCCGTTCGAACTCAGTGGCGAAGCGCTGCTTGATCAGCGCGAACAGCGCGTCGCCGGTCGCCTTCTTGACGACCTCCGCGCGGCCCGCGCCGATCTTCAGATTCGCGTGCAGGAACGCGGCGTCGGGCCGTCCATCGGCGATGCAGTACTGGTCGCAGCGCAGCGCGCGCACGCGGATGCCGCCGAGCGGATAGACGCGCTCGCCGTTATCGCGCTGCGCGTCGAGGCACTGCGCGAGGTCTTTGCATAGATCGCCGAGGCGTTGCACGTCCGCGAGGTTGGCGCTGTATTCGAGTGTCAAGTGAGGCATGGCGATTCCTTCGCGAATGTCAGACGGGTAGCGGCGTGACCGGGAAGATCGCGTTGATCTGGCCGGTGCCCGAACTGCCGAAATAAGGCGTGACGACTTCGACCTTGCCGTCGTAACGATCCCAGCCGAGCGCACCGAGCAGCATCGCGGTATCGTGCATGCCGCCTTCGCCCCAACATTTCTCGTTGTAGAGCGGCAGCATTTCGCAGAAGGTCTTCCAGTCGCCGGCTTCCCACATGCGAACCACGGTGCGATCCATCTGTTCGAGGAACGGGCTCCAGACTTTGTGCATGAACTGCTCGGCGGTGCCGTTGTTCGCGAAGTGATGCGACAGCGAGCCGCTCGCGAGAATGGCCACGGTACCGTCGTAGCGTTCTTCGATGGCCTTGCGTACCGCGAGGCCGAAACGCGCGCTGGTCGCGAGGTCGTGCCACATGCACCAACCCGCAACCGACACCGCCTTGAAGTGCTGATCGCCGTTCATATAGCGCATCGGCACCAGCGTGCCGTATTCGAGCTCGAGCGTGGTCTCGCTGTGCGCGCGGCTTTTCACGCCCATTTCGTTGGCGACTTCCGAAATCAGTTGGCCAAGCCCGACATTGCCCGGATACGCGTACGGCATGTTCCTGATGAAATGCGGCAGCTCGTTGCTCGTGTATACGCCTTCGAACTTCGGCGCGCAATTGATGTGGTATTCGCTATTCACTAGCCAGTGCACGTCGAACACGACGATCGTATCGACGCCAAGTTCGCGGCAGCGTCGGCCGATTTCATGGTGTCCGTCGATCGCGGCCTGACGGCAACCCTTGTGCGGACCGTCGAGCTCGGATAAATACAACGACGGCACGTGTGTAACTTTTGCTGCCAACGCGAGTTTGCCCATCGCGGTCTCCAGTGTCGACCGGCGTTAGAGCGTCAGCTCTTACTCCGGTCCCATGCTTTAGCAATTTCGTTTGACGTCGCGATTAAATGCCCCAGCGCGGAATATGATGCGAGCCGAGCGACACGCAGACGTTCTTCGGTTCGAGGAACACTTCATAACTCCACGTCCCGCCTTCACGCCCCACACCCGACGCCTTCGTGCCGCCGAACGGCTGACGCAGATCGCGCACGTTCTGGCTGTTCACGAAGCACATGCCGGCTTCGACGGCGGCCGCCACGCGCAACGCGCGGCCCGTGTTCTCGGTCCAGATATAGCTCGACAGACCATACGAAATATCGTTGGCGAGACGGATCGCCTCGGCTTCATCGTCGAACGGAATCAGGCACGCGACCGGTCCGAAGATCTCTTCCTGCGCGATGCGCATACGGTTGTCGACATCGACGAACACGGTCGGCGTGACGAAATTGCCGTGACGCAAGGCGTCGGGCAACTCGGGCGTATCGAGCCCGCCGCACGCAAGCGTGGCACCTTCCTTCGGGCCGAGTTCGATATAGCTGCGCACTTTGGCGAGATGCCCCCGGCTGATCATCGGGCCGACGATCGTGCTGTCCGCGAGCGGATCGCCAACCGTCAGGCGCTCCGCGCGCTCGACGAAGCGCTCGGCAAACCGCGCGTAAATGGAGCGCTGCACGAGAATGCGCGAGCCCGCGGTGCAGCGCTCGCCATTGTTCGAGAAGATCATGAACACCGCGGCATCGAGCGCGCGTTCGAAGTCGGCGTCGTCGAAGATCACGAACGGCGACTTGCCGCCAAGCTCCATCGAGAACTTCTTCAGGCCCGCGGTTTGCACGATGCGATTGCCGGTCGCGGTCGACCCGGTGAACGACACCGCGCGCACGTCGCGATGCGCGACGAGTGGCTCGCCCGCTTCCTTGCCATAGCCGTGCACGACGTTCAGCACGCCCGCCGGGATGCCCGCTTCGAGCGCGAGCTTGCCGAGCATCGAGGCGCTCAGCGGCGACAGCTCGCTCATCTTCAGCACAGCGGTGTTGCCGAACGCGAGGCAGGGCGCCACCTTCCAGGTGGCCGTCATGAACGGCACGTTCCACGGCGAGATTAGCGCGCACACGCCGACCGGATGAAACAGCGTGTAGTTCAGATGCGAGTCGGTCGGGTACGTGTGGCCGTCGACGCGCGTGCACATCTCCGCGAAATAGCTGAAGTTGTCGGCCGCGCGTGGCACCAGCTGCTTGCGCGTCTGCGAGATCGTCTGGCCGGTGTCCTTCGTTTCGGTCTCCGAGATTTCCGGCACGTGCTTCGTGATCAGCTCGCCGAGTTTGCGGATCAGCTTCGCGCGTTGCGCGGCGGGGTTTCGCGGCCCAGGCGGGGAAGGCGCCTTTGGCCGCTTGCACGGCCGCATCGATCTCCTTCGCGCCGCCGCGTGCGATCTCGGCGAGCACTTCCTGGGTGGCCGGGTTGACGGTTTCGAAGTAGTCACTCGAGGTGCACGCCTCACCGTTGATCAGATGGTCGATCGGCATTGCCTTGTCCTTTCGCTGTTCGGTGGGTCTTTGCTGTCCATCAGACGCGGCCGAAGTCCGCGTCCGAGGCGATCGTGTTGACGAGACGGCCGAGGCCGTCGATTTCGCAGACGACTTCGTCGCCCGTGTTGACGTTGACGATGCCTTCGGGCGTGCCGGTCAGGATCACGTCGCCGGGCGCGAGCGTCATGAAGCCGCTCAGGTATTCGATCAGCGCGGGGATGCTCGTGACGAGATCGCGCGTATTGCCGCATTGCTGACGCGTGCCGTTGACGAACGTGCGCAGCTCGAGCTGCGTGACGTCGGCGATGTCGGCGGCGTCGACGAACCAGGGGCCGAGCACCGTGCCGCCGTCGCGATTCTTCACGCGCAGATTCGGGCGATAGTAATTTTCGAGGTAGTCGCGAATCGCGTAGTCGTTCGCGATCATGTAGCCGGCCACGTGCTGCATGGCGTCTTCACGCGCGACGTTTTGCGCGGTTCGCCCGATCACGACCGCGAGCTCGCACTCGTAGTGCATGAACGTGACGTCGGCCGGGCGACGCGTGACTCCGCGATGGCCGAGCACCGTGCCGGGCCCCTTCAGAAACACCAGCGGTTCTTCCTGTTTGCTGAACTGCAATTCCTTCGCGTGCTCGGCGTAGTTCAGGCCGAGCGCGAAGATCGTGCCGACTTCGATCGGCGCAAGCCAGACTACTTCGTCCTCGCGACGCACGCGGCCGTCGGCGAGGCGGACACCCTGCTCGTGCGGATACGCTTCGTGAATCGCTCCCGCATAGGCGACGCGGCCGCGCATCATGACGGTTCTCCGTTGCGTTGATCCATGCCGATGAACGATATGGTCAAGGGCGGCAGCGTGCCGATCGACAGCGTGGCTGTATCGCCGACGTGCGCGACCGGCGAGCCGTGCGGGACGCCGAGCGTGAGCACGTCGCCCGCGTTCAGCGTCATGAAATCGGTGACGTCGGCGAGCAATTGCGCGATGTTGCGCACCGACGTTGCGGTGCTTGCCGTGAACGGTTCGGCGCGGTTCAGCGAGACGGCGATGTCGAGCCGATCCGGCGCGGCGACGTGGCGCGCGGCGACGAGCGCCGGTCCGATCACGCAGAAGCCGTCGCGTGCGCGCAGTCGCACGTTCGGGCGATACACGTTGGTATGCGGCACGCTCAGATCGCCGACCAGCGTATAGCCGGCGATGTAGTCCGCCGCGCGCTCGACGCCGACGCGCGTCGCGGTACGGCCGATCACGATGCCGAGTGACGCGCCGACCTCGACGCCGAGCGTGTTATCCGGCACGACCACGCGCGCCCGATGCCCGGCCAGCGTGTTGCGCGGCTTCAGATACAGAATCGGCGCTTTCGGCGGCGCCTTGTACGGTGCCGCATGCACTGCGTCGCCCAGCGCGTTCAAGGCGGCGCGATCGTTCAGCAGGGTGCCGTACACGGCGCCGCTGACTGGCGCGCGACACGCAACGCCGCGTGCCAGCAACGCGGCCGCGGTGTGCGCGTCCACGTCGCGAGGCAGCGCGTCGCCTTCGGGATGCAGCAGATGATCGGCAAAGGCAAACATGAATGCGCAGCCTCGTGGCGAAAGTTTGGCGAAAACACTAAGATGTTAGTAGTATCCCGCTTGATATCATTGACGGTCAATAGGCTGCCGGTTGATCGCGGGTTTTCCCGTAAGCTTCGACAGCTGTTTTTTTCTGATTCCTTGCCACCATGTCCGCTGCGTCCACCCGAGTTTTGCACCGCAATTTGCCGATGCTGCTGTTACGCGCCCGCGAAAAAATGATGGAGCGTTTTCGTCCGTTGATCACCGCACACGGACTTACCGAACAGCAATGGCGAGTGATTCGCGCGCTCAACGAGCACGGCCCGATGGAGCCGCGCCACATCTCCGACATCTGCACGATTTCGAGCCCGAGCATGGCCGGCGTGCTCGCGCGCATGGAGAGCATGGAACTCGTGACGAAAGAACGTTTCGCGGAGGATCAGCGGCGCGTGCTCGTGTCGCTGACCGATACGAGCGTCGAACTGGTGCGCGTGATTTCGAAGGATCTCGAGGCGCACTATCGCGAGCTCGAGCGCAAGGTGGGACCGGAGATCGTCGAGCGCGTGTATCGCGCGGTCGACGATCTGTTGGCGGGGTTGTCGGAAGAGGATGAGTGACGCGCCGACCTACCAACCGTAAAACCGCTGCCATTCGACGCTGCTGCCGTCCGGCGCAACCGCGTGATACTCGGGGAACTGCGCGCCGGTCGCACAAGCGTGGTTCGGCAGGATGCGCAGTTTCATACCGATCGGAAAGCGCTGCGCGATGTCGTCGGTCTGTGCATTGGCTTGCGCATCGGCCGGAACCGCCGCAAGAATCCCATGCTCCTGATTGGCGCCGCTCACGACATAGTCCGGCAGCAACGTGCCATTGAGCAAACACGGCTGCCCATAGCCGAAATCGTGCGACTGCCGCGACGTACCGCGATCACGGCTTAACGCCATCCAGCCCGCGTCGAGAATCGCCCAGCCTTTGTCTTCCTGATGACCGATCACGGTCGTGAGTACGCTAAGCGCGATGTCGTCGAGCGTGCAAACGCCCACGTTGTGCATGACCAGATCGAACAGCACGTAGACGCCCGCGCGCACCTCGGTGACGTCTTCGAGATGCCGCGCGGCGAGCGCGGTCGGCGTCGAACCGACGCTGACGGCCGGGCATTCGATGCCCGCTTCGCGCAACCGCTCGGCGGCGCGCACGCAGCCCGCGCGCTCCTGCTCCGCGAGCGCGGCGAGCGCTTCAGGTGTATTCAACTCGTAGCTCGAACCCGCATGGGTCATCACGCCGCCGACCTTCACGCCGTTCTCGTGCAGAATCCGCCCGACGTCGAGCAGCGTCTGCTGTTCGGGCTGGATGCCCGAGCGATGTCCGTCCGTATCGACCTCGATCCAGACCTCGAACGTTTCGCCGTGCTGGTCGCCGAACGCGGCAATCGCCGCGGCGGCGGTCGGATTGTCGACCACGAGCTTCAGTTCGCACCCCTGGCGGCGCAGCGCGAGCGCGCGCGGCAGCTTCGACGGAACCATGCTGACCGCGTACAGGATGTCGTCGATGCCGGCCGCGAAGAACGCTTCCGCTTCCTTCAGCGTCGACACCGTGATGCCGCGCGCGCCGGCGGCGATCTGCGCGCGCACGACGTCGATGCACTTGGTGGTCTTCACGTGGGGCCGGAACGCGACGCCGAGCGCATTCATCAGCCCCTGCATCCGCGCGATGTTCTTCTGCATCCGCGCGACGTCGATCAGCGCGGCCGGGGTTTCGATCTGTTCGAGTTTCATGCTTGCACCTGAGGAGCGGGGTGAGGGTGGAGGTTCAGTGACGACGATTGCGGCCAAAGCCCGCGAGCCACGGCACCAGCCCATCGAGCGATGCCGCTTCGACCTCGGGCGCCTGCGCTCCCGTGACGAGCGGCAGGCCGACGTGGTTGTGCCAGTAGGTCCGCAAGCCGACGGCCGCGGTGCCGAACATGTCGTAGCTCGAGCCGGCGACGAACGCGGCGCGTCGCGGCTCGACGCCGAGCTTGTCGAGCGCGAGGCGGTACGGTTGCGGGTCCGGCTTGTAGACGCCGGCATCCTCGGCGGTCACGATCGCGTCCCAGCGCACGGGCAAGAGCGCGGCCGCCTGCGAGCCAAGCCGCGTCGAGCAATTGGTGACGACCGCGAGCTTGCAGTGCGGCGCGAGCGCGCGCAACGCACCGGGCGCGCCGGGCCACGGCGTCAGGTTCAGCCAGTTCGCCTGGAGCGCGTTCGCGGCCGATTCGGACAGACCGACTTGCGTGGCGGCCTCGCGCACCAGTTGTTCGTAGGGAACGTAGCGGCCGCAGCCGTATGTCAGACGCAGATAGGCAGCCCGCCATGCGCGGCCCGCTTCGTCGGAGCCTGCCGCACGGTTCCATGAGGTCCACGAGTCGAGCAGGGCGGTTAGCAGGTCGAACAGGACCGCGTCGGGGTAGGCGGGGGTGTCGGTGGAATGGGCGGCGGCAGTCATGATTGCATGGGGCCGGCTGTTGAGGATGAGTCAATTATAGGTTTTCGATAGTACGTCAGCGTTCAGACAGGTTGACTCTTAGATTCAGATCGACTGAATCATCGCCGCCACGGTGGCAGCGGCCTGAAGCGGCTTTGCAGATACTGCATGAAATGGCGTGTGCGCGCGGGCAGTGCCGCCCGCTGATGCGTGAGCGCGATCACGTTCGCGTCCGGCGCTTTCCAGCCCGGCAGCAGACGCACGAGTTTGCCCTTCGCAAGATCCTCGGCGACGTCCCATTCGGAGCGCAGAATCACGCCGCGTCCCTCGCAGGCCCATTGGCGGATCACGTCACCGTCGTTGCAACTCAGATGCGCGGACACGCGCACGCCGCGGCGCGTGCGGCCTTTGCTGAACTGCCAGAGTGACACGTCCTCATTGTTTTCGCGCAGCACGATGCACGGCAGCCGGCTCAACGCATCCGGCGATTCGGGCTGGCCGATTCGCTTGACGAGCGCGGGCGCGGCGCAGACGAAGCGCGCGTTCGGCGCGATCGTGTAGCCGACCAGGTTCGACGGCGGCAGCTCGCCGATATGCAAAACAATATCGAAGCGGTCGAGCGTTTCGGTCAACGGCCGGTCGGACAGCGTCAGCGCGACGTCGATGTCAGGGTTCTGCTGCTGGAACTCGCCGATCAGCGGCGCCAGATGGCGTCGTCCGAAACCGAGCGGCGCATTGATCTTCAGCGTGCCGACGAGGCCGCCGCGGCGCGTTTGCAGATCGTCGAACAACGCGTCGAACTGCGCGATCAGTTCGGCGCCGCGCTCGCACAGCAGCAGGCCTTCGTCGGTGAATTGCAGACGGCGCGCGCTGCGGTTCACGAGCTGCGTGGCGAGCTTCTTTTCGAGTTGCTGCAGGCGCTGCGTGACCGCCGACGGCGACAGCGCGAGTCGGCGCGCGGCGGCGATCAGGCTGCCGCTCGCGCGCAGCGTGAGCAGGAAGCGGATATCGGCCGAATCGTTCATGGGTGCGAGGCGGGTGCAATGGCGGGAGCGGGGAATCTCGCAGCATAATGCGTCCCGCTCGATCACAGGGTAAAGTGGCGCTTCCGGTCTATTGATTCAATCATTGGAAGAGAAGTCCCATGCCGTTGCCTCATGAGTCGTCCGCGTACGACGCCGCGCCCAATACTCCGCTGAAACAGGCGGTTTTTCTGCACACGGGCTGGCGCAGCGCGGGCACGTGGGTGTGGTCGCGGCTGCGCGAACACGAGCGCGCGGCCGGGTTTTACGAGCCGCTCAGCAATGTGCTCGCCGATCTCAAACTCGCCGACGTGCCCGCCTCGCGGCCGACCTTGACCTCGGGGCACCCGCCGCTCGCCGCACCATACTTCGACGAATACCGCCCGTTTCTGCGCGAAGATGCGCGCGGCGTGGCGGGTTACGATCGGCGCTTCAGCCTCGATCGCTTTACGCGCGAGCCCGATGCGACATTCCCGTCACTGCAGGCCTATCTGCGCGCGCTGAGCGAGCACACGATCGAGCAGGGCCGCGTGCCCGTCTTCAAGTTTTGCCGCACGGGCGGTCGTCTGCCGTGGCTGAAGCGCGCGTTTGCCGAGGCGCTGCACGTGGGCGTGCTGCGCAATCCCGCATCGCAGTTCGCATCGGGTTGGATGCTGCGGCAGCAGTGGAGCAATGCGTTCTTTGTCGCCGCGCCGTTTCGCGTGCTCGGTCTGAATCAGATGGACCCGCTGGTGCGCGAAGCGATCGGCGTGTGCGGCGTACGCCTGCCGCCGCTACCGTCGATGCCCGATGACGCGTATGCCGTGGCCTGCGAGCAATTCGCGCGCACGGTGGACAGCGACAACGCGTATCGAGCGTTCATTGCGTTGTGGATTCTCTGCGCGCTGCGCATGGGCGAGGGCGTCGATTTGCTGATCGATATGGAGCGGCTCGGCGAGTCGCGCGACTACGCGGCCGGTCTGCGCGCCGCGTTCGACGCGCAATGCGGCTTGTCGCCCGATTTCACGAGCGCGCGCGATCTGGTCGAGGAAACGCGCCGCAGCGCGGCGCGTATGACGGGCATCGACGGCGGCGCGTTGCGCGCCGTGCATTCCGCCGCGCTTAAATTCCTGAAGGCGCGGGCGGGCATTGACGCGGCCTTCGTCGAGGCGGTGCGCCAGAAGATGGTGCTGGCCAACGAGTTGACCGAAACATGGCGCTAGCCGTGCGAGGCCAGCGCCGCGCGGCGCATTCCCGTGGCTAGCCCGCCGCCGATACCGCCGCGCGCAGCCCGAGCAGATAGCTGTCCACGCCGAAACCGCAAATCTGTCCTTTGACGATCTCCGCGAACACCGACCGATGCCGGAACGCTTCGCGCGCGTGAATGTTCGACATGTGGATTTCGACCACCGGCACGGTCAGGATCGCGAGTGCATCGCGAATGCCGTAGCTGTAGTGCGTCCATGCGCCGGCGTTGATCAGCACGCCATCGGCGTTGTCGGCGAATGCCTGGTGGATGCGCTCGCACATCGCCGCCTCGCTATTGGTCTGAAAGCTCTCGACCCGCACGCCGAGCTCATCGCCGAGCGCGCGCAGGAGCACGTCGATTTCTTCGAGGGTGATCGTGCCGTATTGCGCGGGGTCGCGCTTGCCGAACATGTTGTGGTTGATGCCATGCAGCATCACGAACGATTTCATAGAGTCATCCTGAGTAAGCCACTGAGTAATCTCGACGCGACTTCAGATTGTTTTAGCGGACGGCCGCCGCGACGGCGCGCGTCGTATCGACGACCGTGCCGGTGCAGGCCGCTTCGACGATCGCCTCGGTGATACGCAGATTCCGCAAGCCGTCCTGCGCGCTGACGAGCGGCGGCTCCTTGCCGTGAATGACGCGCACGAAATGCTTGAGTTGCAGCTTCAGCGGATCGTCGCGCGTCATGTCGGCGACGCTGACGTCGAACGGCTTCCACCACGAGCGGTCCGCGGCTTTGGCGTAGGTCTTCAGGCGCATCGTCGGTACCGCGAGCGAGCCGAACGTGCCCGCGATCACGTAGCAGTCTTCGTCCGGGTACGACGGATAGGCCTTGTTCTCTTGTGACGTTTGCTCCCAACTGCGCGCGCTCGCGGCGGTATCGGACAGCATGAAGCTGCCGAGCGCGCCGTTCGCGAAACGCAGGTTGATCGCAACCGTATCCTCGACCGGAAAGCCGCGCGTCGCATGTGACGAGAAAGCCTGCACGGCGACGATGTCACCGCACAGCATGCGCAGGTTGTGCACCTCGTGAATCATGTTCAGCAGGATCGGACCGCCGCCGGGCTGGCGCCGCCAGTCGGCATCGGCGAAGTACTCGTCGGGTTTGAAGAACACCGCGCTGCCCATCACCGCGACGAGCTTGCCGAGCCGGCCCTCGTCGATCAGCTGCCGCGCGCGCGCCATGATCGGGCTGTGCGCGCGATGATGGCCGATCAGCAGCGGCACGCCGCTGCGCGCTGCGTCGGCGGCGAGCGTTGCCGCTTCGTCGACGCTCGGCGCGATCGGCTTTTCGAGCAGCGTCGGCACGCGCGCCGCGAGGCAACGCGACGCGTGTTCGACGTGCAGCCGGTTCGGCGTAGCGAGAATCACGCCGTCCGGGCGATCGCGTTCGAACAGTTCGTCGAGCGTGCGGAAGAGCGGCACGCCCGCCTCGGCCGCGAGCGCGGCGGCCGCGGGCGACGGGTCGACGATCGCCGACAGCGTGCACGCGTCGCTTTGTTGCGCGACCGCCAGATGGGCGCGGCCGATGTACCCCGCGCCGGCGACGGCGATCCGGGTGCGGTTCATGAGCGGGTTCCCTGAAAGTCCTGATCAAGACGCGTTAAAGGGCAAACGGGCTCAAGCAGCGGCCTTTTTCGCGTCGGCCATGCTCTGCGCGCGCATTGCGTCGTAGCTGAGCTTGTCGAGCGGCACGACGTTCTTTTCACCGAGGTCGCCAAGCCGCACACGGAAGTTCTCACGCGCGCTCCATGCGGCGATTGCGCAGACGATCGTGATGGCGAACGTGATCGCGCCGATCGTCAGCGGCACGTTGTGCGATCCCGGCGGCGCGACGTAAGCGAACAGCGCCGGCAGCAGCGCGGTGATCGTCGTGCCGATGTTCTGGCCGATCGCCATCGCGGAGACGCGCGAACGGGTCGGGAACAGTTCCGGATAGAAGCTCGGGAAGATCGCGTTGTAGCCTTGATAGATGACGCCCCACATCAGGATCGACATCACCATCGCAAGCGGCACGTTGTGGATGCTGATCGCGTACAGATACGCGAAAGACAGCAGCCCTGCGCCGATCGAGCCGACGATGATCGGCATACGCCGCCCGATCCGGTCGGACAGATCGCCCACGTACGGAATCACCAGCACCGCGACGATGTTGCCGATCACCGGAATCCACAGATACAGGCTCTTCGAAAAGCCGATGCCGTACGACGGCTGCACCGCGTACGCCGCGCCGAAGATCGTCGCGACGACCGGGATCACGTTCATCAGCGAGCACAGCACGACGCGCAGCATGTCGCCCCAGTTGTATTTGAACGCTTCGACGATCGGCGAGCGCGGCACGCCGCCGCTCGCGTCCTCCTTCGCGAACGCGGGCGTTTCCTCGACTTCGCGGCGGATGATGTACCCGGCGATCAGCACGACCGCGCTGAGCAGGAACGGAATGCGCCAGCCCCACGCATTGAACGAGGCGTCGTTCATGAAATAGGCGAGCGGCAGGAAGACCGCGGCGGCCAGAATCTGGCCGGCCTGAACGCCTTGCAGCGTGAAGCTCGCGTAAAAGCCGCGTCGCCCGAATGGCGCGTGTTCGAGGATCATCGAACTGGCGCCCGAGATTTCACCAGCGACCGCGAAACCCTGGATCAGTCGCAGCACGACGAGCAGCACCGGCGCGAGAAAGCCGACGTGCTGATAGGTCGGCAGCAGACCGACCGCCATCGTCGACAGACCCATCAGGAACATGCAGACGAGCAGTACATTCTTGCGCCCGTGTGTATCGCCCCAGTGTCCGAGCACGACCGCGCCGATCGGCCGCGCGACGTAGCCGACGCCGTAGGTTGCGAGCGATGCGACGATCGCGATCTTGGGATTACCGGAAGGGAAGAACAACTGAGGAAAGATCAGGGCGGCGGCCTGCGCATAGATGAAGAAATCGTAGTACTCGAGTGCCGAGCCGATCCAGCCGCTGGCGGTAGCCTTGCGCGCCTGCGAGCTATGCCCGCTGCTTGCCGATGCGTTCGTTTGCATGACGTCTCCTGAATGGGAAATGTTTTTGTCAGCTTCTACGGCTGAATCATTGGCGCCTTTAAACGGGCGCCGCGCAAGCCAGGATTTTCCTGGTCTGGTTGCCGCGGTGCGGCACAACGGGGATGGATCGACGCGTGTCACGAGCGGCCGCGATGCACTCCGGGTTAACCACAGCCTGAGTGCGCCGGGCATTGCATTCAAGCCAGCATTCAAACGACTGCCCCTTGCCCAACCAATCCGTCGGCGCTAGGGTAATAGCGTTATGCGCCGACACAATGCGTCCAGATGCAAACTCAGAATGCGCTCACAGCCACGAATGAATCCTTCCTGCGCGATCTGCAGTTGTTCTGCCATATCGCGCGGCGCGGCAGTTTTGTCGCGGCGTCCACGGAGATGGGGCTGTCCCCGTCGCATGTGAGCAAGCGCATCGCAATGCTCGAAGCCGGTCTCGGCGTGAAGTTGTTTCAGCGCACCACGCGCCGGGTCAGCGTGACGAGCGACGGCGAAGCGGCCCTGCAGTGGGCGCAAAAAATTCTCGATGACGTGCAGGGGATGGCCGACGCATTCGCCGATCGCCGCACCGAGCTGAGCGGTCTATTGCGCATCAGCACGAGTTTGCGGCTCGGCCGCAAGCACGTCTCGCCGATTCTCGCGATGCTGCGCGAGCGCCACCCGAAGCTCGAAATCTGGCTCGAGCTGCTGGATCGGCGCGCGGATGTCGTCGGCGAGAACTTCGATATCGACGTGCGCGTGGGCGAAGTGCAGGAGCCACATCTGATCGCGCACAAGATGGTGGAGAGCGCGCGCATTCTGTGCGCGTCGCCAGCTTATCTCGAGCGGCACGGCGCGCCGGTGGAACTCAACGATCTGACTGGCCACGATTGCCTGCTGTTTCGCGGCCGCGACGACCGCTTCGGGGTCTGGCGCCTGAGCGGGCCGCATGGCGAAAGGAGCGTGAAGGTGACGGGCACGGTCGCGTCGAATCTGAGCGACATCGTCGTGCAGTGGGCGAAGGAGGGATACGGGATCGTGATGGTGTCGATCTGGGACGTGGCCGAGAGCCTGCGCGCGGGCGAACTGGTGCGCGTGCTGCCCGACTATCGGCAATCCGCCGATGTATGGGCGGTGACGGCCGAGCGTTTGTCGTCGTCGGCACGGATTCAGGTGTGCATCGAGTTTCTCAGGGAGCAGCTGACGCGCGGACCGTATGCACTGGTGACGCGCGACGTGGGCGGACTCTGAGCTACGCCGCGCCTGCCTGGATCCGGTGCTCACACGCTTGCGCTTTTACACGCTCGAAGCCGTATCCTCTTCCGCCTCGTCCAGCTCGCTACGCTGAACCGTCGTTATGGAGTCGGGAATGACCGTGGTGGCCGTGACGGGCCGCGGATCTTCGATGCTGTAATGCAGGCGCCAGCCTTCGCGATAGAAACGCAGTTGCCGGTATCGCATCAGATAGACAAGTCCGACGAGCGCCGCGCCGAAGCCAGATGCAGCGCCGACGCCGAGCGCCCAGCGTGGCCCGAAACGGTCGGCGACCCAGCCGACCACCGGCGCGCCGAGCGGTGTGCCGCCGAGCGCGATCGCGAGCAGGATCGCGATCACGCGGCCGCGCATGGCCGGTTCGGTGGTCAGTTGCACGAGGCTATTGGTCGAGGTGGTGAAGGTCTGCGTCGACACGCCGATCGCGATCAGCACGATGCCGAACAGCACGTAGTTCGGCATCAGCGCAGCCGCCGTGCAGCCGACGCCGAACATCGCGCCGGCGCCGAGCAGCAGCCCCATGGTGGGCCGCGCGCGGCGCGCGGCGAGCAGAGCGCCGGTGACCGAGCCAATCGCCATCGTCGAGCTGAGCACGCCGTACTCGCCCGCGCCCGCACGGAACGCGGTGACGGACATCGTCGAGATGAAGATCGGGAAGTTCAGGCCGAAGGTGCCAATCAGGAACAGCATCAGGAGCGCCGCCTTCAGATCGGGGCGTGTCCAGACATATTTGAAGCCTTCGACGAAGCTGCCGCGCGAGCGCACATTGCGCGGCTTGATATGTAACTGGTCGAGCCGCAGCATGCGCAGTGCACCGAGCACGGCGACGAACGAAAGCGCGTTGATCAGAAACACCCAGCCACTGCCCACCGACGCGATCAACAGACCCGCGACCGCTGGCCCGAGCATGCGCGCGGCGTTGAACGACGTGGAGTTCAGCGCGACGGCATTCGCGAGATCGCGTTCGCCGACGAGGTCGGATACGAAGGTTTGGCGTGCGGGGGAGTCGAACGCGGTCACACAGCCGAGCAGGCCCGCGAATACGTAGACCTGCCATAGCTGCACGAGCCCCGTGACCGTGAGCAGACCGAGCGCGAGCGCCAGCGTACCCATTGCCGCCTGGGTCGCGAACAGCAGCTTGCGGCGGTCGAAGTGATCGGCCGCGTAGCCGGTGAGCGGCAGCAACAGCATCTGCGGCCCGAACTGCAGCGACATCACGATGCCCACCGCCGTCGCGTTGTGATGCGTAAGCTCGGTAAGCACGAGCCAGTCCTGCGCCGTGCGCTGCATCCATGTGCCGATGTTCGAGACGATCGCGCCGCTCGCCCAGACGCGATAGTTGAATATGCGCAGCGAACGGAACGTGGTGCTCACGACAGGGGTTTCCTCAACGCGGGTGGGGCGCATGCGGGTAGCGGCCCGCTTCGATTCAGGCTTTAAGCGCGCGAACGTTCGAGCAGATCGAGTACTTCCCGCGTCGTGCCGGTTTCGCCGAGGCGCGGGAAGATGCGCGTGATGCTGTTTGTGTGCGCGTCGGCGTTCAGATCGGTCATCGCGTCGACGACGAGCGTGACGTTCAGGCCCGCCTCGCTCGCGAAGCGCGCGGTCGATTCGACACCGATGCTGGTCGCGACACCGACGAGCACCACTTGCGTGACGCCTTGCTGTTGCAGATACGCGGCCAGGTCCGTGTTCGTGAAGGCGCCCCACGTGCGCTTCGTGACCAGATGGTCAGACGGCTGCTGCTTCAGTTCGGGCAGAAGCTCGGCGAAGTCGGGCGGGAAGTCGGCGGAGCGGCGACCCTGGTCGGTGCGGCCCGGTGCGCCGGCGGTGACGTTCACGAGCACGACGGGCAGGCCATGGCGGCGGAACGCGTCGAGCAGCGTAACCGAGCGTTCGACGATTTCGCTGGCCGGATGGGGGGCGGTGGGCAGCGCGACGATGCCGCGCTGCAGGTCGACGACGACCAGTGCGGTTTTGGCGTCGAGAGTAGTGAGTGCCATGAAGTGCTCCTGCGAGTGGCGAGACGCGTGTGCGCGAATCGCGAGTTACAAATCGACGAGGCGTTTCAGCAGATCGACGCCCGTCGCGAGTTGTTGCTGTTCGGCTGCCGTGAAACGCGTTTGAATCGTGCGGTACAGCCAGTCTTCGCGTGCCGCGCGGCTTGCCTTGACCTTCTTGCGAAAGGAGGGTGTCAGCGACAGAACCGTCTGCCGTCCATCGTTAGGATCGGGCGTGCCGCTGACGAGCCCCGCCGCTTTCAGTACCGCGAGCGTTTCTCCCATCGACTGCGGCCGCATGCCGTGCGCACGCGCGAGCGAGGTGACGGTGGCCGGGCCTTCGCGTTCCAGCAGGCTCAGCACCTGCACCTGCGACGGCGTGAAGTCGCCGACATGCGACTCTTCGCGCAGACGCCGGCGCAGCTTGCCCGCCAGCACGCGCAGATCTTCGGCGAGCGTATGAAGTTCTTCCGGCGTAACTGCGGGAGGGGATTTGGTCATGCGGTGAACTCGTGCGATGACATGATGTGAAGGTTTCCTGATAAGGTTACCTTCGTATCTCGCCCGGGTCAAGTTTTGAGGTGGCGGGAGGCCGTACGCCGAAACGTCGCCACGATGGCCTCAGCGCGCCCGCATGCGCCGGTTGAAAAAGCGCCATACCGCTCCGCCGACGAGCATCGCACCGCCGAGCGCGAGGCCCAGCAACACCAGCGAACTCAGATGCTCGCGCACCACCGGCACGTTGCCGAACAGATAGCCGCCCGCGATCAGCGAGACCACCCACAGCGCCGCGCCCGCGGTGACGAACGCGACGAAGCGTGAGAACGTCATGCGCGACACGCCCGCGGCGAACGGCGCGAACGTGCGCACCACGGCGATGAATGGCGACAGCAGGAAGGTCAGGCGGCCGCGCGTCTCGCTGAACACGTGGGCGCGGCGCAGCGCATCGCGATTGAGCCAGTAGTAGTTGCGGGTATAGACCTTGTCGCCGACCGCATGGCCGATTGCGTACCCGACGCTGCTGCCGGCCACCGTCGCGACGAACAGCACGGGCGCGATGATCCACACGTTCAATGCGCCGGTGGCCGCGAGCGCGCCGCAGATGAAGATCAGCGGATCGCCGGGCAGAAAGAACAGCGGCAGAAAACCGTATTCGACGAACACGACGACAAACAGCAGTGCGTAGATTGCCGTGCCGAACTGCACGATCAGCGCGCTCAGGTGCTGATCGAGGTGCAGCGCGATCTGCAGCACATTCATCAGGTTCATCTTGGCGTGGCCTCAGGTGGCGTTCGGATGTGATGAGTGTAGTCCCGCGAGCATGCGTGCAGGGCGTTTGCGCGAGTTTTTGCCATATGCCGCTTGTCGATGTTGCGATGCCGATGTCAAACTCGGGGCGGTCATCATCGGACGCAACGCCATGTCGCACGATTCCGCCATCACCTTCCGTTTTGCCGCGTCGCACGAAGCCGAAACGATTCGTGCCATCGAATTCGAAGCGGGCCTGCGTTTCGTCAGCGTCGGCATGACCGGGGTTGCCGATGCGCCGCCTATGGCGCGCGAGGTCGTCGAGCGCAAGATCGAGGCGCGCGAGATCATCGTCGCGCTCGACCAGCAGACGATCTGCGCGGGCTTCGTGATGTTCGAGCCGCAGCCGACGCGCATCTACGTTCAGGAACTCGATGTGTTGACCTCGCACGCGGGCAGGCGCATCGGCGCGGCATTGATCGAAGAGGTCGCGCGAATCGCGCGCGCGCGACAATTGACACAGCTGGTGCTGTCGACGTATCGCGACGTGCCGTGGAATGCGCCGTATTACCGGCGGCTCGGGTTTCGCGATCTCGACACGTCGGAACTCGACGCGGCGTTGCTCGCGCGGCGCGACGCGCATATCGCGCGCGGGCTCGATGAATCGAAACGGGTGTTTATGCGGCGCGAGCTTGTCTAGCGCACAAAAAGCGGCGGGCGTGACTGGAATTCAGTCACGCCCGCCGCTTTGTCATTTCATACAGCGGACATGAGCCCGCTGACGCTACCGATTACACCGTTTCGAGCGCCGGATAATCGGTGTAGCCGACTTCGCCGCGCGCATAGTACGTCGCCGGGACCGGCTTGTTCAGCGGCGCATCTTCAGCGAAGCGGCGCACCAGATCCGGATTCGCGATGAACAGCTGACCCCAGGCCACCGCATCCGCTTCACCGGCGTCGAGCACCTGCTGCGCGCTTTCCTTCGTGAACTTCTCGTTCGCGATATACGGGCCGCCGAACGCTTCCTTCAACTGCGGGCCGAGGCGGTCGTCGCCGAGCGCTTCACGTGCCGCGATAAACGCGATCTTGCGCTTGCCGAGTTCGCGCGCGACATAGCCGAACGTTGCGGCCGGATCGGAATCGCCCATCGTGTGCGCATCGCGGCGCGGCGCGAGATGCACGCCGACGCGGTTTGCGCCCCACACGCTGATGCACGCGTCGGTGACTTCGAGCAGCAGACGCGCGCGGTTTTCGATCGGGCCGCCGTAGGCATCGGTACGCTTGTTGGTGCTGTCCTGCAGGAACTGGTCGAGCAGATAGCCGTTCGCGCCGTGCACTTCGACGCCATCGAAGCCCGCGGCCTTGGCGTTTTCCGCGCCCTTGCGGAACGCTTCGACGACACCGGCGATTTCATCGAGGCCGAGCGCGCGCGGCGTCACGAACGGACGCTCGGGACGCACGAGGCTCACGTGACCACCCGCCGCGATCGCGCTCGGCGCGACCGGCAGCTCGCCGTTCAGGAACAGCGGATCCGAAATACGGCCGACGTGCCACAGCTGCAGGAAGATCTTGCCGCCCGCGTCGTGCACGGCCTGCGTGACGAGCTTCCAGCCTTCGACCTGCTCCTGCGACCAGATGCCCGGCGTTTCGGCGTAGCCGACGCCTTGCGGCGTGACCGACGTCGCTTCGCTGAGGATCAGACCGGCGCTCGCGCGCTCGGCGTAGTAGCGCGCCATCAATGCGTTCGGCACGCGGATTTCCTCGGCGCGCTGACGCGTGAGCGGCGCCATGATGATGCGGTTCGGCAGCGTGATATCACCAATTTGCAGCGGATCGAAAAGAGTCGGCATAAGAGTTCACCTTTGGCGGCGGGCAAGGCCCGAGCCTCAAAAAACTGCGTGAAAAAGGAAGCGCGGCGATGCGAATGCGGCGCTCAGAGCTTCGTGTTCATGTATTCGAGGAATGCCTGAATGACGGGCTCGTTGCGCTTGAAAAACACCCATTGACCAACCCGTTTCGACGTGACGAGACCCGCGCGCTGCAACGCGGCCAGGTGCGCCGACACGGTGGACTGCGACAGGCCACAGCGCGAGTCGATCTTGCCCGCGCACACGCCGTGGTCGAGCGGCAGCTCCTGATCGGCGAAATGCGCGTGCGGCTCGCGCAGCCAGCCGAGAATCTCCCGGCGGACCGGGTTGGCCAGCGCTTTGTGGATCGCGTCGAAATCGGGCGTCATGTGGATGGTTTTCAGGTGATTCGGCAACCGGCACGCCGCATGGCGCGCGCGACATGCATCGCTACAGAACGAATCATATATCGTAACTTAACGATATGGGTGAAAACACTACTGCGGATGGGGCGATAGGTATCGACATACAAAAAGTCCGCATTTTCGGAGCAACGCTCTAAACTGAACCGCCCCGGATTTGGTGGAGGCTCCAACTCTTGAGAAAAATGGTATGGGCGCCTCCCGCTTGAGGAAATGGTAGGAATTTCGCAGGTAACCAAGGTCGACTTTCACGGGCCTATGGCATGGGCATGCTCATGGTGCAAGATTATGTGGATGTTCAAAGGCAAACTGGAGAGGCCGAGATGAAGCTGACGCCAGTTGGAATCGATATTGCAAAGACGGTCTTCCAGGTGCACTACGTGGACGAGGACACGGGCGAGATCGTGAACAAACCAATCAAACGTGCGGCGTTACTCGAACATTTTGCGAACCGGTTGCCTTGCCTTATCGGCATGGAAGCGTGCGGTGGTGCGCACCACTGGGCGCGGACACTGGTGAAGATGGGCCATCAAGTCAAGTTGATGCCAGGAGAATTCGTGAAGGCATTCAACATCCGAAACAAGAACGACGCAGCGGACGCCCGGGCGATCTGGCTTGCTGTGCAGCAGCCTGGCAAGGCCGTTGTGGTGAAAACTGAAATGCAGCAGGCAATGCTGGCGCTGCATCGCATGCGCGAGCAACTTGTGAAGTTCCGGACCATGCAAATCAACGGCTTGCGCGGACGGCTAACCGAGTACGGCGAAGTTACGGCTAAAGGACGGGCGTCGATTGACAAGGCGATACCCGAGATTCTTGTCCGGGTTGCGGAACGGTTACCCGCAGTGCTCATCGACACGTTGCGTGAGCAATGGAACGGGCTGACGAAGCTGGACGAGCAGATCGCAGCGATCGAACGCCGGATGCGCGAATGGAAGAAGGACGATCATGCCGTAAAGGCGATCAGTGAGATCCCCGGCGCGGGGTTGCTGACCGCGACCGCGGCGGTTGCGATGATAGGCGACGCGAAGGCGTTTCGATCGGGGCGGGATTTTGCCGCGTGGGCGGGACTGGTGCCGAAGCAGACCGGATCGGGTGGCAAGGTAAACCTTCACGGCATAAGGTAAGCGCGGCGACACATATTTGCGAACGCTGCTAATCCACGGTGCACGCGGTGTGTTGATAAATGCGAAATAACCAGGCGCATGGGTCGAGCAGCTGAAAAAGCGGCGGCATCCGAACGTGGTGATTGTCGCACTGGCAAACAGAATGGCGCGGACGATCTGGGCGGTACTAGCCAATGATCGTCCGTACCAGAAGGGATACGTGAGCATACATCCGGCGGAAGTGGGAAACTTCTCGTAAGAAATTGACTCTGTTGAAGTGGAGCGTCGAAGGTTGCGTTGGGGCTCGAGAGTGATGGCAACACAGGTCGGACCGTGATTCGCTAAACCTGAATGGCTCCAAGAGCTCCGAGCTCGTGAGAAAAATGAGGTGCGGGTCAGCGGATTCCATAGTGGCCCGCAGCGGAAGAACCAGCTGCAGCAAGGCCGGATATACAGCTGCAACCCATCCTGTCCGTCTACGCACAAGAGAGCTTGCTCAAACGGGAGACGTTCATATACAAACGACTATCGGCAACTTGAAACAACGGTCGCCGAACTCGCATTAACTTAAACCAACCAGCCTCGATGATTCCGGGGCGGTTCACCGGTGCGCTTGACGTGACTCCACACTTGCCGGTTCACCGGTGCGCTTGACGTGACTCCACACTTGCGCATCTGGATTGCTGTTCGTACGTCAACTCTTTCGTCGACTCTGCGTCCGGAACTCAGTAGGCGACATCGAGAGCTCTTTACGGAAAAGCTTCGACAGTCTCTCTCCGTTGCTAAGACCGGTTCTACGAGCGATCTTGTCCACCGGAAGATCGCTGTTGGCGAGCAGCTTGCACGTAAGATCGAGCCGCGCACCAAGAAGGTACTTTGAAGGCGTAACACCGAGCTCCCGTTTGAACAGACGCAGGAAATTGCGCTCACTCATCGAAGACGTGCGCGCCGCATCGCCCACCGATATGGGCTTCGCGCAGTTCTGGACGATCCAACGCGCCGACGCACGTGCTTTCTCGGCGAGCGTCTTTCCATCCATCTCATCGAACGCGGGGGCCAATGTACGCCCGCCATCCGCGCCGAGACGGTCCGCCACGCGCGCGGCCAAGTCCGCTCCCAGATCCATCTTGAGCAGTGCGAGCGAGGTCACCAAAGCCTGATCGCGATCATGCTCCGCAGCGCTCGCGGATAACGATCGGAGACGGATATCATGCTTCATCGAAGGCCAATCGCACCGCGCCACGCCGGCAGCCGACAAAACCATGTGCCCATTCCCGATCGCGGTGACACGGACGCCTCTTGCACAAACCAGTCGCAACAGATCAATGAGGTTGTCGTCGACGGAGGCGTGCGCGACACCACTTCCGCTGGGAATGAAGAGGTTGTCGAGACGATCGAAATCGCGCGTGGAAAAATGCTCTGTCCAAACCATCATCGATGACGAGCACGCAACCCCTCCACCGCCAGCCGAGATGAGGTTCACGCGATATGTCACGGAATGATTCGAACTTTGAGATTGCAATTCATTAGCGACATGCAGAGCTTCGGCGAGCGTACCGGCGTCCAGCAACGAAAATCCGTCATACAAAATAATCGCCACGTGCTTCACGATTGTCGAACACTGAACAGACCGAATGTCCTGTCTCGGACAATCAAGCGGTGCTAGCGCCTCAGATAAGATTGGCGTCATGCGGCCTCCAATTCAGCAGGTTTCTATTCGTCACACGGAAAGAAGACAGGATTTCCATGTGTCGTCGGACTTCGATTCTCTCGTTTTCAGATTTATCCTTGCCGTTTTAATCGACAAGGTTTCAGGCGAGAAAAATACGTTGCCAAAGGGCGGTGGTGCAAGCCCGGCATCCAGGTCGCGGCGCGCGATAAAAACGACTGTCAGCGGAAAATGCAGCGGCCTTGCCTCAATGTCGAGATGCAAGGTGTCCGTTTCAAAATAGCGGAGGCGTCACTGCAATATAGGCAACCCCGATAATCAGAAAGAAAATAGTAATAACAAGCATCGCCTTCCCGTTTCGTATAACGATATCGGGAGTCTCCGCCTGATGCGAGTCAGCGAGATTTTCATATATCGGTATTCCTGGTTCGAGCGTATTCTTCATATCGTAGACTTTGAAGATAAACTAACGAAAGAATGAGGAGTTGCGCCGCGTAAATATCGTTACATGCCGTAACTTACCGCGTGAAAAAAAATCCCACCAATTACTTTCAGGCTTTATCGGCCGGACAGGGCTAAGTTTTGACTTAATGAAACTACGGCGCGTCCAACTGGCCGCATACCTTGGTGAATTAGTAGGGAAGGTCTGCAAAAGTCCTGGTGTTGACGTCTGGGTGGACGAAAAGCGCTACAAGGCGAAGCCGCTTCAGATCTAGTCCCGGCTAATACATCTGATTGAATCATTCATGCCCATGGCTTCACCGAGTCTCGCGACCGCAACCATACAAATCCGGTCGCCGGCCTCTTCAAGCGTGATGGTCTGTTCTTTGTAGGCCAGTGCGATCGCCTCCACTGCACGCATAAAGAACTCCGACTCCTCATCCGTCCAGTCTACGGGAAGGTCAGCACTAAGCCCTTCTGAATTCATCCCTGCCTCCTTAGAATTCCTTGTGAGGCCCACGAAGCAAGCTGGATCTCGCTCCTTTGCGCTAGCACCGGATCCGGAAGACTGTTAAGTGGGCCTACGTCGTCGCGCGGTCTCCGAGGTCTCGTTTGCCGAGAACTGAGCTGCGAAGCCGTGCCTCAAACTGGAGAAGAATCGTTTCTTGCCGGACAAAGGAAGGCATGTCGAACAAGGAAATCCACCGCTGCCTGAAGCGCTATATCGTCCGGGAGCTGTACCCGCTCATCCTGGCAGATCTGGCCGATTCGACGCGTGTCGCTTGACATAGGAGCGTCAATGCGCCGACCGAGAGTCTGTGGGGTTCGCTGAAAGTAGCACGCATGCATGGACGACACTTCGCCACGCGGCGTTCTGCAATGGATGAGGTGATTGATTGGCTCGGCTTTTACAATGCGCGCCGGTTACACTCGACACTCGACTACGTCAGCCCCATGACATTCGAGAAGAACTGGTTCGCAACTCAGCGAGGCGAAGCCGCGTAATTCCTCCAGCTATGGGATTCGTCAAACGGGGGCAAGGTCATAGTTCCCTTTTCCCGCGAGCGTCCCCGAGTGCATCACTTCACCAACACCTTGATGGCCAATCTCTTGGTCATCTGGAACGTCTTCGGAAAGGTGGTTTCCACTCCCATGACCACTCTGCTGGAAAAACGATCCATGTCCTTGGGACAATGAAATGCCATGCCGTCGAACTCTCGCAGCTGCAAAGGCTTGATTTTCGACTGAAACTGCAGGAACCGATGAGACGCTGGGATGAAGTGCGATGTCAGTGAGCTGCGGGAAAACTGCGGGCGCGTCGTGCGCAAACTGCCGTGAATCGTCTTGGCGTTCCAGAACAGGACGTCGCCCTTTTGCAGGAACGGCGCACGAAACTCAAGCCGATGTTCCGTCAGGATTTTCTTGACCAGTTGCTTGTAGCGATCGTGATTGAACGCCACATCAAAATTCTTCCCGTTCTTCGCCATGTCGATGCGATGACTCTTCGGCACCACGAAGAACCGGCCCGCGCCCGCATCAATGTCCTCGAGGGCGTACCAGCAGGCAGCCATCGTGCCGATGCTCTCGCTGTCGAGGTAATACGTGTCCTGATGGGGCCAGGTTTCCGAGTTGCCCTCGAAATACATGCTCTGAACGAGCGTCCCCTCTTCCGAAAAGAGTTCCCGGTTGACGGACTTAATGGGCGCGCTCGCAAACACACTTACAGCGAGTCGCTTTAGCGGCGCGAAGTCCGCGTCACTCAGTGACTGAAGATTGAGCAACGGATTCATCACGAAGCCGTGCTCGTTGATCCTGTTCTTTTCTGGATTCGCGGTGGCCTGACGGTAGATGTATCCCGGATAGCGCTTGACCGTGTGGTCGAAAGCCCCGCGAATGGAATCGCAGATATCCGGATCGACCACGTTGCGCACAACAACGTAGCCGTTTTCTTCGTAATAGCGCTTGGCGCCGACCAGATCCGTCAATTGGAAGGTAGTCCCGTTCTCGGCCTCAACTTCCGGAATTTCAATTTTAGTGCCAATCGGACTCAGAATTTGATGCATATGCCCTCCAGCATATCAGTTATACGAAATCTCTCCCGCCGACGCTCGGTTTGAGAACAGGTATTTACATTCAGCGACATAGTGCGGCGCTTGAATAATTTGGCATTTGACTTTTACTCTCGTTCTGGGTGATGCATTGGAACCAGCATCGACGCACTGGACAGAGACGGAATTCAAGCAACGAGCCTCAGCGATGCGCGTCTGGACACGCGAATGAGCATGCTTGCGGAACGATTGGCAGTCCAACCCGGCGGATTCCTCGGCGGCAACAGCAATGGAAAACCTGGCGTCAAAACAATCTGACTTGGAGTCAAAGAGGTTCATGTTGCTGTCTAAACACGGCGTGGGTTACGCGTTAAGGGTGATGCCGACATTTATGTATAACTGCATGGCCTAGAAGGCCTAGAAGGCATCACCGATCATACGTGTCATCTCGCTTCGATACTACAAGACCAGATGAACCATTTCCGCCAAATGATTGGCGTAAAACGCTAAAGACGTTAAGGAAACGCTGAACAAAGAAGGATCGTGCAGCGCTGTTCGCACGATGCGGATTCTGTCGCGAACCGCCAGCGGATTTGCCCACTAGCCAGTGCGAATATTCATTTCTGCAGGGCTTTCACCACTGTTTTTGCGCTTTATGCCGCCCCGCAGACGGAGTTCTCCATTGATTGCAACAACGCTTTCTTTGCAATCACCAGATTGCCCAGCGCAAACAAGGTATCGTACTGCGCACCGTTTTAGCCAGGCCCCGGTAGCGAGCCTTCTTGTGGTTGAACAGGTTTGAGCTTGCCCCCGAAAAACGAATCCCTTGCTGAGCAGGTAAACTCAAGCAAGGAGAAGGTTGCGTTGGGAATCGAGAGTGATGGCAACACAGGTCGGACCGTGATTCGCTAAACCTGAATGGCTCCAGGAGCTCCGAGCTCGTGAGAAAAATGAGGTGCGGGTCAGCGGATTCCATAGTGGCCCGCAGCGGAAGGACCAGCTGCAGCAAGGCCGGATATACAGCTGCAACCCATCCTGTCCGTCTACGCACAAGAGAGCTTGCTCAAACGGGAGACGTTCATATACAAACTACTATCGGCAACTTGAAACAACGGTCGCCGAACTCGCATTAACTTAAACCAACCAGCCTCCACGATTCCCGGGGCGGTTCACCGGTGCGCTTGACGTGACTCCCCACTTGCGCATCTGGATTGCTGTTCGTACGTCAACTCCTTCGTCGACTCTGCGTCCGGAATTCAGTAGGCGACATCGAGAGCTCTTTACGGAAAAGCTTCGACAGTCTCTCTCCGTTGCTAAGACCCGTTCTACGAGCGATCTTGTCCACCGGAAGATCGCTGTTGGCGAGCAGCTTGCACGTAAGATCGAGCCGCGCACCAAGAAGGTACTTTGAAGGCGTAACACCGAGCTCCCGTTTGAACAGACGCAGGAAATTGCGCTCACTCATCGAAGACGTGCGCGCCGCATCGCCCACCGATATGGGCTTCGCGCAGTTCTGGACGATCCAACGCGCCGACGCACGTGCTTTCTCGGCGAGCGTCTTTCCATCCATCTCATCGAACGCGGGGGCCAATGTACGCCCGCCATCCGCGCCGAGACGGTCCGCCACGCGCGCGGCCAAGTCCGCTCCCAGATCCATCTTGAGCAGTGCGAGCGAGGTCACCAAAGCCTGATCGCGATCATGCTCCGCAGCGCTCGCGGATAACGATCGGAGACGGATATCATGCTTCATCGAAGGCCAATCGCACCGCGCCACGCCGGCAGCCGACAAAACCATGTGCCCATTCCCGATCGCGGTGACACGGACGCCTCTTGCACAAACCAGTCGCAACAGATCAATGAGGTTGTCGTCGACGGAGGCGTGCGCGACACCACTTCCGCTGGGAATGAAGAGGTTGTCGAGACGATCGAAATCGCGCGTGGAAAAATGCTCTGTCCAAACCATCATCGATGACGAGCACGCAACCCCTCCACCGCCAGCCGAGATGAGGTTCACGCGATATGTCACGGAATGATTCGAACTTTGAGATTGCAATTCATTAGCGACATGCAGAGCTTCGGCGAGCGTACCGGCGTCCAGCAACGAAAATCCGTCATACAAAATAATCGCGACGTGCTTCACGATTGTCGAACACTGAACAGACCGAATGTCCTGTCTCGGACAATCAAGCGGTGCTAGCGCCTCAGATAAGATCGGCGTCATGCGGCCTCCAATTCGGCAGGTTTCTATTCGTCACACGGAAAGAAGACAGGATTTCCATGTGTCGTCGGACTTCGATTCTCTCGTTTTCAGATTTGTCCTTGCCGTTTTAATCGACAAGGTTTCAGGCGAGAAAAATACGTTGCCAAAGGGCGGTGGTGCAAGCCCGGCATGCAGGTCGCGGCGCGCGATAAAAACGACTGTCAGCGGAAAATGCAGCGGCCTTGCCTCGATGTCGAGACGCAAGGTGTCCGCTTCAAAATAGCGGAGGCGTCACTGCAATATAGGCAACCCCGATAATCAGAAAAAAATAGTAATAACAAGCATCGCCTTCCCGTTTCGTATAACGATATCGGGAGTCTCCGCCTGATGCGAGTCAGCGAGATTTTCATATATCGGCATTCCTGGTTCGAGGATATTCTTCATATCGTAGATTTCGAAGATAAACTAACGAAAGAATGAGGAGTTGCGCCGCGTAAATATCGTTACATGCCGTAACTTACCGCGTGAAAAAAAATCCCACCAATTACTTTCAGGCTTTATCGGCCGGACAGGGCTAAGTTTTGACTTAATGAAACTACGGCGCGTCCAACTGGCCGCATACCTTGGTGAATTAGTAGGGAAGGTCTGCAAAAGTCCTGGTGTTGACGTCTGGGTGGACGAAAAGCGCTACAAGGCGAAGCCGCTTCAGATCTAGTCCCGGCTAATACATCTGATTGAATCATTCATGCCCATGGCTTCACCGAGTCTCGCGACCGCAACCATACAAATCCGGTCGCCGGCCTCTTCAAGCGTGATGGTCTGTTCTTTGTAGGCCAGTGCGATCGCCTCCACTGCACGCATAAAGAACTCCGACTCCTCATCCGTCCAGTCTACGGGAAGGTCAGCACTAAGCCCTTCTGAATTCATCCCTGCCTCCTTAGAATTCCTTGTGAGGCCCACGAAGCAAGCTGGATCTCGCTCATTTGCGCTAGCCTACGTCGTTGCGCGGTCTCCGAGGTCTCGTTTGCCGAGAACTGAGGTGCGAAGCCGTGCCTCAAACTGGAGAAGAATCGTTTCTTTCGAGAAATTGGATGCGGCGTATTGCCGTCCGAGAGTGCCAAGGCGCGCACGAAGCGACGGGTCGTCGGCGAGACGAAGGATGGCGTGTGACAACGCCGTGAAAGAGCCGGGCTCGACTGCGACGCCAACCGAGTTGATGACGCTCCATAACTCGGTACCTTCATTCGCAGTCGCAATTACCGGTCGGCTGCTCGACAGCATCGGGCCAAGCTTCGAAGGCATGACGAGATCCGCGGCGCCTGCAAGCTGTGGAAGGACGTGTATGTCCGCAAGCGATAGCAATTCATTGAACCGCTCTTTAGGTTGCAGCCCGAGAAACTTGACGTTCGGTACGTCACGGGCCTTTTCGAGCAGGACATCTTTTGCTGGTCCAGCGCCACAGATCAGGAACATGATGTCCGCGCGCCACGTGAGAAGCTTTGCAGCGTCGACAATGATTTCCAGACCTTGCTTAAGTCCGAGATTGCCTGAGTAGAGGACGACCAGCGCTCCGTGGCCGATGGTGAGCTGCGCGCGATAGGGGTTGTCCGTGCTGTTTGGATGCGCGTGTTGAGTATCGACCCAGTTGGGAAAGGTGAAAGCTTTTTCCGAGGAGACCCCCTTCTGGACGGCGAGCCGTGTCATCGCTGCGGAGGGTGTCGAGACGACGTCGGCGCGTGACATCAACCATCTTTCCACGCGCAAAGCCAGCTTTCTTGCGACATGGCCTTTCAGTATGCCCAGTCGAAACGCTGCGTCGACTTCGTAGTCCTGTACATGAAGCCAACATGAGGCGCTGGCGACGCGGGCGGCGAACAACGCGACGGGAGACGCGAACAAAGGTGGCTCTACGAGCCACACGGCGTGCGGACGCCACGCGATCTGCCATAGGGCGGCCGGACTCGCGAAGACCGCGAAGCTCATCAGATGTAGCACGCGCTTCAGACCCGACGGGCGCTTGGGGCACCAGAAGGGAACGCGTATGACGGAAACGTTGTTGATTTGCTCAGTCGAGTACGTCAACGCGTTATAGCCAGCCTTGATGCGCCACTCAGGATAGTATGGAGACGCGGTTATCACGCGTATCGTGTGCCCCTGTAATGCGAGCCACTCCGCAAGCTCCGCGGAGTATTTTCCCACCCCTGTCACCTCTGGGGCATAGTTGAGCGAGATTATCAGCACTTTCATTGAGTAATCCACATCTTGGGAAAAAGAAGATCAAGTCTGCGTTGGGCACGGGAATGTACGACCCATGCGTTCGGACTCTGATGGAGGCTATCGTTCCGTGGCTTGCTCGCAGTCGCATTCGTATTCGCGTTGTGTCAAAGCTGCGCGTTCGCCTTCCTGATTCGAAGATCGCAGATATCCAATTGCCCGGTCGGACAAATGCTTGTCGTGCCTCGCCTAGATGGGCTTCGCCAGCCAGGACATATGATCGCTAGTCGTGTGGGCGCAGGAGGCCTGGTGCCGGTCTCTTTCCACTCGCGGTGGGCGAAAGCCGACAACTTCTTGCCAATTTCCGTCTTGACCGGGGGCATCAGGGGCGCGGCGCTTATATTCCTTTCACGTCGACGAGATTCAAGTTCGCCACATGCGATAGCGTGAACACGCTGTGCTAACCCATCCAGTGCTCGATATACAGCGGCTTTGACGGAGACCTCATACAACCATGCCATGGATACTGACACGGTTATTCTGGCGGACTACGCACAGACCTTACTAAGAAACTGACGTCTTATCGCCGCGGTAACGCTGATCGTCGGTAGAACATTCTCGTCATTCAATTCAAGGCGCGGGCTTGACGAGCATTTAGCGGGAGTTAATCGTGCAAAGCGTTCAGTTGACCGGGACTCCCATCGTACTTTCGAGATTCATATTCGGCACCGCCAGTCTTTTCAACAGTGGCTCCGAAAAAGCGAGACGACGACTATTATTCTCTGCGGTGGACGCCGGGTTCACCCATTTCGACACGGCCCCCTACTATGGCTTTGGCTTGGCCGAGCGCGATCTTGGCAACGTTCTCAAAGCACGACCGGAGGTCACTGTCACCACCAAAGTCGGTATCTATTCGCCCGGCGGCGAGGAGCAAAGCGGGCCCGCTGTTTTTGTTCGCAAGGCGACAGGGCGCTTCATAAAGGCCGTCTCGGGTCCAACGGTGGATTTCTCAGTCGCCCGAGCGAAGAGAACACTCGAGGGCAGTTTGCGTCGTCTGAAGCGTGACTCTATCGACATCTACGCGCTGCGCGAGCCTGAACTTTCCCTGCTCGATACTGATGAATGGTTGAAATGGCTCGAGAGTCTCCTACGCGACGGAACGGTCCGTACTTTCGGCCTCGCGCTAACTACGGATAAGGTCGAACCGTTCCTCGCTGCCGGCTCCGAACTGACCCGTTTCATTCAGGTCCACGACAGTCTCACCGGTCGGGAGGCTGACGTACTGACCTGCTACCGCAAGCCCTTCCAGATCACTTACGGTTATGTCTCCGCGCCCCGCAAGGAGGGGTCGCCGCTGTCCGTGACAGAGGTTCTGCGTCGGGCACTACTTCGCAATACGAATGGCGCAATCATCGCTAGCACGAAGCAGTTGGCCAGGCTGCAGCAATATGCCCGGCTCGTGGAGGAAACGGCCAATGCTCAATGACCTGGGCGGGCAGGGCGCGATTTCGCGGGCAGCCGATTTCATAGTCATCGGCGCGGGAACCGTCGGCCTACCGATCAGCGTACTACTGGCGCGCAAGACAGGCGCAACCGTCATCTGCCTGGAAACCGGCGGATTGCGCCAGGAAGAGGACACGCATCCGCTCAATGAAGTCGTCCAGCAGGGGATGTTCTACAAGGGTGCCTCGCACGGACGTTTCCGATGCCTGGGCGGTACCTCGATGCGATGGGGCGGTGCCCTCATTCCCTTCCAAAACTCTGATCTCTGCAATGCCCACTGGCCGATCTCACTCGATGAACTAACCCCTTTCATCGGTGACGTCGAGCGGCTATTCTCCCTGGAACCGGGCCTGTATTCCGACGTCTCCTTTCCGTTCGAGTTCGGTGGGACCCATGTCAATCGTTTCGCCAAGTGGCCAGAATTCCCGAAGCGCAATGTAGCGGCGTTGTTGGACGCTGACGTCGCTGCGGCAGCCAACCTTCAGGTCTGGTTGAATGCCCATGTCGTCAAAATCAAAACTCAGACTGAAGGCGTCCGACTGGAAGCGGTATCGCAAAATGGTGACAGGCTAGCTATTTCGGGGAGGAAGCTCATCGTCGCCGCTGGCGCGATCGAAACAACCCGTCTGGCATTGCTAATCGACCGTCAGAACAATGGAGCCGTCTCCGCCCTTACGTCTGCGCTCGGTCATAACTTCGCGGATCATATTTCCGCAGAAGTAGCGGAAATCGACGCCTCCGAAAGCGCTTTGCTAAATAAGATCGTCGGCTTTCGATTCGGCGCCGCCGGTTCAATGCGCAATATTCGTTTCGAGCTAGCGCCACAAGCGGAGGCGCGGCGGCATCTGCCGCCAGGTTTCTGCCACATCGGGTTCGAGGTTGAGAAACCCGGTGGCTTTGATGTGCTACGGGAGATATTCCGGAATGTACAGCGTCGTAAGTCACCGCCGCCACGAGTAATCTTCGATTTGATTGCGAATACCCCCTGGCTTGCGCGCGCCATGTGGTGGAGGCTCGTGAACAAACGTCTACTGTTTCCCGCTCACTCGCGCCTGATTGTCCATGCGGTGGTTGAGCAGCTTCCATCTCCCAACAATCGTATCACTCTCAGCGATACGTGCTGCGACCGCTTCGGCTTGCCACTCGCTGAGATCAACTGGAGGTTGTCCACGGAAGACAAAGAAAACGTAATCGAGACATCGGAACTATTTAAAAAAACTTGGAGAAGAGCAAATTCGCCTCGCTTGGCGTATGGAAATCGATCGAGCCACAGCAAATCTGGGCCAACATCGATAACGCAGAAGGCATCTTCCATCCGACGGGTTCGACTCGCATGGGTGCTTGCCCCGCCGATGGCGTGGTGGACAAAAACCTCAACCTCTTCGGTGTCGCGAATTTCCAGCTGCTTGCCACGTCCGTCTTGCCGACGGGAGGTGGGGCGAATCCAACTATGATGCTCCTGCTGCTGGGGATGCGATGTGTCAATCAGCACGCTGCGGGCAGCACCCCGCCAAAAGCTTGATGCTTTCCGCCAACCGCAGGTATTGAGCCGTGTGGACGCTACGATGGTCCGTTGAGAGAGGAGTCTATGCCTAAAGATGCAATCAACCGGGAAGGCGTTCGTCCGAGCATAATCCTGAAAGGCGTCAATTCGAGACAAGGACCTTCATTTTCGTTGTCGAACAGATTTCGGAGGGTTCTTTGGGGCGTCATCTACATCGTTTTCTTCGTGCCGACGCCGCGTGTCTTTCATGCGTGGCGTCGCTGGATTCTGCGACTATTCGGGGCCACTATAGGCGCAGGTGTTCACGTCTATCCGCGTGTGCGCATCTGGGCGCCATGGAATCTCTCGATCGGCGACTTTACAGGCGTTGCCAATGGAGTGAACTTGTATTCCATCGAACGCATCACGTTAGGTGAGCGTTGCACGATATCGCAGGGCGCGCAGCTCTGTACAGGAAGTCACGACTACAACCATCCGACGTTTCAGCTAACGGCAAAGCCGATTATTGTGGGATCGGACGCGTGGGTGTGCTCTGAAGTCTTCGTTTGCCCTGGCATTCATATCGCACCGGGAGCGGTTGTAGGCGCGCGATCAGTGGTAACGCGGAGTCTGCTGGATGAGTGGACTGTGTATGCCGGCATGCCAGCAAGGAAGATTTCTCTTAGAGTCAAGCACGGAGAGCCCAATGAGCAAAGTGTCTGTACTAGTGCTGACGAAGAATGAAGAACAGGATTTGCCTGGTTGTCTTGAGACCGTCATCGGGTGGTCCGACGATATCCATGTATTTGATTCGCTCAGCACAGACGGGACCGTCGCGTACGCTCGCTCGGTATGCGCGAACGTGATCTCCAGACCATTCGACGACTGGTCTACTCACCAGAACTGGGGATTGAAAAACATCCCATTCAAGCACGAATGGGTGCTGTATCTGGATGCCGACGAGCGCGTTCCCCCATTGCTCGTACCGGAGATTGAAACGGCGGTCTCGAACGCCGGCGATGCGGTGGCGTTTCAGATTAGACGCCGCGACTTCTTCAATGACAGGTGGCTCAGGCACGTGCAGGGTTCACCGTACTTCGTTCGGCTTTTCAGACCCCAGCATATCCACTATGAACGGCTCGTCAATCCCGTCACCGTGGTGGATGGCAAGACTGGCCGGCTCGACGGCTATCTCGATCACTTCCCTTTCAGCAAGGGGCTATCGCACTGGCTTTCACGGCATAACGCCTACAGTTCGCTGGAGGCAGATCAGTTCCTTCGCAATAAGGCGAACGGTAACAAGTTCAGCCTTTCCAAGGCGCTGTTTGTGGCCGATTACCAGACTCGCCGCTATCATCAAAAGCGCCTGTTCTACCAACTTCCATGCCGCCCGTTGATCAAGTTCGTTCTACTTTACTTCGTTCGTCGAGGCTTCCTCGACGGACACCCGGGCTTGGTGTATGCGACGCTGCAGTCGGTCTATGAGTACTTCATCGTTCTGAAAGTCAGGGAAAAGATGAGGGCGGCGAGAACGCAAGTCGATCGCGGTACGTTAAGCGAAGAATTGAAGAGTTGAACCGCGCATGCGCGTTATGATGAATGTCAGTGTCAGCCGGAGATCCCGCCTTGAGAACCCTTCACATTATCTCGTCAATCGAGCGAAGATATGGTGGCCCTGCTGAGGCGCTCAAACGGCTCGCGACGGAGCTCAGGCTTTCCGGACACACTATCGACATTGTCTGTCTTGACTCATCTATTGATGCTGACAAATCGGACGACAATGCTTTCGATCTGGTTGTCAGGCTAGGCCACCACGCTGGCAAATACGCGCTCAACTTCAGGCTTGTTGGGTGGCTGACACAGCATGCGAACCAGTACGATGCAATTATCGTAGACGGCATATGGCAGTTCCACAGCGCGGCGGCCGTTCTCTCGCTTCTTCCGAAAAAGATCCCATATTTCGTGATGCCGCACGGCATGCTCGATCCATGGTTCAACATCGGCCGCCCGTTGAAACATGCCAAGAAGCTAGTCTATTGGATTTTTGTGGAGCGTCATGTCATCAGCAATGCGAAGGGGGTTCTCTTCACCACCGACAGTGAGCGCGAACTGGCGCGCTTGGCGTTTCCGCTGTACAGGGCGAAGGAGCTGATGATGATGATTGGCACGGCACCGCCACCTTCGACGGAAACGTTGGACGTTGCGCAGCGGCATTCGCTAGCGACGCCGGGCAAGATCATCCTCTTTCTCGGGCGAATTCACGAGAAGAAGGGCTGCGACTTGCTAATCCAGTCGTTTCACGATATCCAGAACTTGAGCACCGACTATCGCCTCGTCGTCGCAGGCCCCGATGATCATGGACTCGGGGCGAGATTGCGTCGCGAGGCCGTGCGGCTCGGCATCGCGGATCGTGTTAGCTGGCCTGGCATGGTAACGGGGGCGCACAAGTGGTCCCTGCTGCGCGCTGCCGACGTCATGGTTTTGCCCTCGCATCAGGAAAACTTCGGCGTGGTGGTGGCCGAAGCACTAGCGTGCGGCGTGCCGGTGCTCTTGACCGACAAGGTCGGAATCTGGCAAGAGGTCGTTGCCGATGGAGCCGGGTTCGTGGACGACGACACGCGAGAGGGTATCACCCGCCTTCTGACGCAATGGGCAATGCTGCCGGACGACGAGAAGGTTGCGATGCGATGTTCGGCAAAGCAGTGTTTCAACAATCGGTTTCATATCTCCAGAGTCGCGCAGAACTATATCGCGTTGATGAGCAAGCAGGTAGCGTAAGCATTTCTGCTTTAACACACGCGTGCAGGATGGCTGTCGCAGGAAGTTGAGTTCGTCAGCGCGATTTTACGCTCAACCGTTGCTGCCCCTTCCAGGACATCTCATTCGCGGAAGAGCAGCGTCAGAGGATCACACGCTCCAATGCCGCTTGCAGATAATTTTTTCGTGCGCGCACCGGTTTCCATCCTGCGGCTCTGTTTTCGTCGCTTGCCGTTTGGTATCGGAGCCTCGGAAGGGCGCGACAGGGATCGCTATGTGCGCGCCGCGCGTTCCGCTGCATGCAATGCGGTGAGTGCCGTGATGGGCTTTGCGGTAGTGCTGCTCTCGGTCTCTTTAACGCTTCCGTATCTCGGGCAAGAGCGCTTTGGCATCTGGATGACAATATCAAGCCTCGCAGTGATGTTGTCGGTGCTTGACCTTGGCGTGGCGAATGGCCTCGTCAACCTGGTTGCGGACGCGAAAACGAGCGACGATCAAGAGAAACTGCAGACGATTGTGACTCGCGGCGTACTGCTGCTCGTGGTGATCGGCGCAGCCGCTGGGGCTGTGCTCGTTGGTGCCGTGAGGTTGCTGGACTTCCAAAGGCTGCTCAAGATCGAATCGGCAGACGTCACAAGAGAAGCGGTGGAGTCAACCGTGGTTTTCATCACGCTGTTTTGCGTGAACATCCCACTAAGCGGCGTGAGAAAGGTTTTTCATGGTCTTCAGCGCGCATGGGAGCCACATATCGCTGCTGCGATCGGATACTTTCTCTCGCTACCGCTTCTTTATCTCTGCAACCGCTATCGCGCATCGTTGCCGTATCTCGTGCTTTCTACCTATGGCATGCAGGTCGGCACGACGTTGATTCTCGTTTGGCGTCTTCGACGTGAGCGGATTTTTCGAGTTCATCGCGGCATGTGGGCGGGAACGGGGTGGCAAGACTCGAGGCTGCTACTGCGGACGAGCGGCATGTTCCTGATTCTTCAACTTGGCATGATATGCGGCAGCGCATGCGATCCCCTGATCGTTTCAAACATTCTCGGCGCGAAGGAAGTGGCGAGACTGGCCGTTGCGCAGCGGTTGTTCCAGGCGATCACCGTCGGGATGGCCATGCTGTCGGGGCCGCTCTGGGGTCTCTATGCCGACGCACACGCGCGGGGTGAGAAGGTGTTCATCAGGCACACGCTGAAGGTGTCCATGGGCGTCACGGGCGGCATCGCGGTGCTGACAAGCGCGCTGATTCTGGCAGCTTCCCCCTGGCTTCTGAAGGTTTGGACGGGCAATCACCTGGCTGTACCTTTCTCATTGCTGTGCGCGGCGGGGATGCTGGCGGTGGTTGAAGCAATGGGAAACGCTTTCACCATCTTTCTGAATGGAATGAGCGAATTGCGCCCCCAGTTGCTCGCCGTGCTGATCTTTAGCACGGTATCCATTCCGCTCAAGGTATGTCTGCTCTTGAAGTTTGGCACAGTGGAATGGGTGGTCTGGTCGTCCATCATTGCGAGCATCATCGCCGACTATGGCGTCTATATCGGCCTCTGCAGGAAGCAGATTCTTGCGCACGCGTCGCTGGGTCCGCTTTCGTGACTCTCGCACCCACCTTCTGAACGTATGGCCGACTTCCAGGAAAAGTTGCGGTTGGCGGGGGACGCGCTCAAAAACAGACGTGGAGCCTTGAGGAGAATCATGGCCGCCTGCTTCGGCCTGTCTGGCGCATCTGCACAAGCGGCGCAACGGCAGGCATCGGGACTGCAGCCGTCGCACGCGCAGAGCGGTTCGACCTCGATGCAGCCCGTGAGCGACTTGTCGCCCGACGACAGGCTGATAGTCACCAGGTCTTCGCTCGCATACACCGAAATCCGACACCTCGCTGAATTTGTGCTTGCGCAAGGTCCGATTCAGGGCTACGCCAGCTTGCGTGACTACGGCGGACCGCTTACGAGACTGCTCGTTTTTCAGCACGCTGCGGGCGAACGCGATTTGGATGCTGCATATTATTGGCTCGATCCTACCGACGTCTTGAGCCGGGACAATGGTGGCACAGTGCTGGTTTCGAAGAGCGGAAAGCGTTGGAAGCGCGTATTCGAGGGCGACATCCATGCCCGATGGTTCGGTGCACGCGGTGACGGCACGACGGATGACGGTGACGCGATCAATCGCGCCGTCGCATTCGCAGGATCGCTCTATGCATCGACGGGCCGGACTCAGTGCGTTGTGCTTGATAACGGCACGTTCTACCTTGCAGCCGCGCGCGGAACGCTGGCGATCCCTTGTCACGACGATGGCACGGTTAAGCAGGGAAAAGGCAGGAGACTCCCGTCTGAGCCTCCCATGCGACAGCCCTATTGCGTAGGCGTATGGCCGGGGGTCAAACTATATGGACATAACGCCGTGGTGAAGGGTAACTATCGCTACGGCATGGCGGACGCGTCGCAGCCAGTCACTTTCGGCTTGCTCGATCAATTCGACACGGCGATGGATGCAGGGCTCGAGAATCTGACATGCGTGGATTGCTTCATGGCTTTTGGCGCCCTGTCCGCGACGCTCGCAGGCTGCATCTTTGACAGACTTCACTTTATCGGCTGCGGGGTGGGTATCTATGCGGCTGTGCTGGAACAGTGCACGTTCAGCAATATCGAGGCGCTGCGCACGGGCGTCCCTGTTCTTGTCGGAGGGCAATGGGTCGATCGCAACGACGACTACAACGAACGAGGCGGCTTCGCGGACAAGTGCACCATCATCAACGTACGTAACATCTATGACCGCGTCTATGGCGACGATGAGCGCAAGATCGATCAATGGTTCGATGCCACGTTCTTCAAGTCAATCAACAGCGAGCGCAGACTCAGCGCGCCGACTAATGCCGCGTCACCGGCGAGGGCGTATCCCTATCGGGGCATTTGCGGATTCTGCATACGCGTCATGGCGCGCTATGCGCGCCCTTCGAATAGCAATGTCTTCATGCAAATAACGCACGCTTACTCGCCGCGTCCAGCGGTGCTGGTTGATGCATGCCAATCGGCTGTCTTCAACGGCGTTTATATGGAACGCGTCGGCTATCGCGACCATCGCAAGCGAACCGGTGCCGTTGGCGCCGGATGGGACGATCCTTACCTTGGTCATGGCGTCCTCGTCCCGGGGTTCATAGGAGAACTCGACGTCTCCTCCTGCGTTTCCGGTGTCAACATCCAGCAGTCTTTCGGCGTTTCGGTCGTTCGATCTGACGGCCCTGTCGGATCCGTCCAGTCATCGGACTGTGTTTTCAAAGAACCGCAGCCTCGCTACACCCTGCCTGCCACCACTTTCACCGACGATGTGACGATACGCAGTGGAGCGCTTCGCGCATTGGAGGATGCCAGGCATCGGATCGGTGGATTGGGCCTCTACACCGTGCATTTCGATGGCGGCAGTTTCGACACTGAGATTTCCTGCCCGAAGGACGAAGAAGGGCATGCAGTCATGGTGCTGGTGTCACGCGATGCGAACCGCGTAGAGAGCGCGTCGTCCGGTCTCTATCTGCTGCAGCTTTCGCGTAATAGTACGAGCGCTCCGGTTGGAACGCTCGTGTCGGGAAGCGATGTCCTGCGTTTTGCTGTAAGTCCGCGGAACATGCTGGAACTACGAGCTACTGTCCGTGGCGCACACCACGTCGTGATGATCGGCAACCGGCCGTTCGAGACTTAGACCGACCCCGCATCTGGGGCAAAGCTGATCAAGTCCACCGCAGAGCTACTCCGAGCGTTATAGATCGGAGTGAATAAGGAGGGCAGAACAAGATGAAGCAGCAGACGCTGGCGATGGCAGCTGATGGTATCAGGATGAACGCCATGAACATCAATACTGCGGCGATTGACGATGCTGTCCTCGCGCTTCTCTATTTGACCCTGCATGACCATAGCCGGGCTTGGAAAAGCTTCGATTGGGATGCTCTCAACCGACTGCATGAACGAGGGCTCATTGCCGATCCGGTCAACAAAGCGAAATCCGTGGTGCTGACGGAGGACGGCCTGCGAGAATCTGAACGCCTCTTCAAGCGGCACTTCGTCACCGCTGGCAGAAAAACCAATTAATGAAACGAATTTCCAACTCACGACACCAGGGGTCACGCTACTGGCCAGTGGATCGTTTCATTCTAAACGACCGTCCTATCATGCCCGACAACATCTTGGCGATTTCGGTCTCGACACGGCGCAAGCAGCAGGCTTATCTAAAATAGACTGCGGCGGCGAATGTTCCGCATTCTCGAATTTCAGTCGTTGAAGTAGTAGCAGAGTACCTGTCTAAATGGACGCACGGTCAATGCGTCGCGTCGTCGCTCCCGTAACTGGTTGCCCCTGGCGTTATCCCGCTGGCGGGCGCAAAGCACTCCACCCGAGAAACCATGGCCTCAAGGAAACAGATCACGCGCGATGATCCGCTGCAGGGCGATGAGATCTCCATCTCGGATTACCTTCGCACAATCGGCGAGAGCTGGCGTCTAATCGGCATGATTGCGCTCGGCGTTCTCGCGCTGGGATCGTTGTACGGCCTGATGCATCCGACCTTGTACCGGGCCGATGCGCTCATACAGATTGGCACACCCGCGTCCAGCTCTCCCGAAGCCGAAGCGTTGGGCCGGCTTGCCTCGATATTCGATTCGAGGGTGAAAGCCAGTGCAGACGCCGAGATGGAACTCATTCGCTCACGCCTCGTGGTCGGCGAGGCGGTGCAGCAACTGAATCTCCAAACGACGGCGCAACCTCGGTACTTCCCACTTATTGGTCATTGGATTGCGCGACTCCGCAGCGGATCCGCCAGCATGAAACCCCTGTTTGGACTGCGGCAGTTCGCCTGGAGCGACGAGTCGATCGAAGTATCGAAATTCGATGTTCCTCATGCTGCAGTCGGCCACAAATTCATCGTAAAGGCGGGACAGGCCCCGTACTTCAAGTTGATTGCACCTGACGGCAAAGCGCTCGGAAAAGGGGAAGTCGGCCACGAGCTGGTGGTGCCTTTCGGCGACGGCAAGGTGCATCTTCTCGTCAATAAGTTATACGCTTCTCCCGGCGGTGAATTTACACTGAAGTCAAGTTCGATGGAGGCCACGATCCTCGCGCTGAAAGATGCTTTGGTCATTTCAGAAAGAAAGTCGCAAACCGGCATGATCGGTGTTGCCCTGGAGGGACCCGACCCGGTGCGCACTGCGGACATCGTCAATGCGATTGCTCAGCAGTATCTCGCTCAGGATCTTGCAAGGCGTTCGTCCGAGGCCGAACACTCGCTTCTCTTCCTCGAGGGTCAATTGCCGAAGCTGCGGGACGAATTGCAGCAAGCCGAGGATAAGTACAACGCTTTTCGTAATAGCAATGGAACCGTCGATCTGAGTGTGGAAAGCCGGTTGTTGCTGCAACAGGTTGTCGATCTCGATACCGCCTTGCGCGGACTCTTGCAGCAGCGCGACGACATCTCGCAGCATTACAAGGAGGGTCACCCGCTACTTACGGCGGTGGACTCGAAGATCGCCCGATTGCAACAAGACCGCGAAGCGCTGAGCCAGCGTGTTGCCAGTTTGCCGGATAAGGAGCAAAACGCAGTGCGTCTGATGCGCAACGTTCAGGTCGACACAGACCTCTATACGAATCTCCTGAACAGTGCGCAACAGCTTCGTGTCGTCAAGGCGGGCAACGTAGGCAACGTGCGCATTGTCGATCTCGCGGTGCCCCCCGAGAAGTCGAGCAAGCCTAACTGGCAGGTACTATTGTCGTTGTCTGCCGTGCTTGGGCTTGTACTGGGAATCGTCACCGCGTTCCTTCGCAAGGCGTTGTCTGGTGGAATCGAACGAAGCGCCGAGATCGAGGCAGCCCTTGGAATACCCGTTTGCGCGGTCGTGCCGCACAGCGAACGGCAAATTCGTTTGCAGGAGGCAATGCGCCGCAAGGCTCCGGGCATACATGTGCTTGCTGCGGTATGGCCAGGGGATGTCGCGGTCGAAGGCGTGCGAAGCTTGCGAACAGCGTTGCAATCGATCGGATCGGAAGTCAGGAACAATGTCGTGATGATCACAAGTTCCCGTGCCGGGGTAGGAAAGTCGTTTGTCGCGGCCAATCTTGCAATCGTGTTGGCGACAGGCGGGAAAAAGGTGCTCCTGATCGATGCCGACATGCGCATGGGCGACATACACAGATCCTTCAACCCGGCTGGCGGCCCCGGCTTGACCGAGTTGCTAAAAGGTGCGGCGTTTGACGACGTGGTCGTCCGCGATGTCATGAATGGCGTCGACCTGATCCCGCGCGGGGGCGAGACGCCAAACGCCGCGGACTTGCTCACGACTCGGAGACTGAGCGAGATACTCGATGTTGCATCGCGGCGGTATGACGCTGTCGTCGTCGATACGCCGCCTGTGCTTGCTGTCACCGATGCAACGCTGATCGGCCGCCAGGCCGGTACAACGCTGCTGGTCGTTCGGCACGGTCAGCATCCGGTGGACGAACTGTATGAGGCGCTCAACCGGTTGCGCAGTAGTGGCGTGAACGTGGCAGGAACTCTCTTTACCGATGTTCCGCTCGACAAGGCGCGATACGGTTCAGGCTACGGCAGGTCGGACGGGTACGGCAAAAGCGGCGGCGAGTCCAATGTCAGGACAGCCTGAACGAATCGCAAGAAGTATCACGCACAGCGAAGTATCAAAACAAGGAGAAGGAACCATGTCGAACAAGATTGCACTGGTCACCGGTATCACAGGCCAGGATGGCTCTTATCTTGCTCAATTCCTGCTCGACAAAGGATATGAAGTGCATGGCGTCAAGCGGCGCACCTCGCTCTTCAACACGGATCGCATCGACCATTTATACGAGGACGACCATGCATCGCAGCGCCGCTTTCATCTTCACCATGGTGACCTGACCGACTCGTCGAGCATCTTGCGAATTATTCAGCGGGTGCAACCGGATGAGATCTATAACCTCGCCGCGCAAAGCCATGTTGCGGTTTCGTTTGAAGAGCCTGAGTACACGGCGAACGCGGACGGCCTGGGTGCGCTACGCATACTAGAAGCCGTGCGAATTCTGGGCTTCGAGAAGACGGCCCGGTTCTATCAGGCGTCGACATCGGAGTTGTTCGGACTCGTGCAGGAAGTGCCGCAACGGGAGGGCACGCCCTTTTATCCGCGCAGTCCGTATGCGGTAGCGAAGATGTACGCGTACTGGATCACGGTCAACTATCGCGAGGCGTATGGCATATACGCTTGCAACGGCATTCTGTTCAATCATGAATCACCCGTTCGGGGCGAGACTTTCGTCACGCGCAAAATTACGCGCGCCATCGCGCGTATTGCAATCGGTTCGCAGAATTGCCTTTACCTTGGCAATTTGTCGGCGAAACGCGACTGGGGACACGCGCGCGATTACGTCCAGATGCAATGGCTCATGTTGCAACAGGACGAGCCGGAAGACTTTGTCATTGCATCTGGCGTGCAATACAGCGTGCGCGAATTCGTTCACCAGGCGGCGTGCGAACTCGGCATCAAGCTTCGGTTTGACGGAAGCGGAGTCGATGAAGTCGGGATCGTCGAAAGTGTGAGCGGCCGGGAATGCCGGGTAACGCCCGGGACGGTCATCGTGCGAGTGGATCCTCGCTATTTTCGACCGACAGAGGTCGAGACCTTGCTCGGCGATCCCTCGAAAGCCCACGCGAAGCTGGGATGGGCACCGACCGTGACGTTCGCCGCTCTTGTCAGGGAAATGGTGTTGTCCGACTATCAGATCGCCAAGCGGGATGCGCTGATCACGCTGGCTGGCTACAGGGCGTTGGAGCATCACGAGTAAGGACGAAGTTTGGCCGAGTCGGCATGTAACTCAGGAGCGTGTGGAATGTCGCCGCGTTTCGTATTTTCACTCGCTGTCTTTACGCTCTTCGCGGCAGGCTTGGCACAATACGCGGATCAGGCGCTTGGCGCGCTCGGCACCGGAGCAATCAACGTCTGGAGCTTAAATTCGGCCGCCATGGATGAAGCAGGTGCTGTCAAGTACGTGAAGGACGCGAGCATCGCCTTGATCGGAGTCGGGTGGCCTCTTGCGCTCGGTTTGAATCGCTTTCGGGGGGGAATGCGTACGTTTATTCTGATGTTCTTCACGTGGATTCTTTGCATCGTATCGGTGGGACTCGTGCCGTTCATCGCAGGTTGGACGCCATTGTTCTTCCTACCTGCGGGATTGCGCTGGGTTCTGCTGGTTCATGCGTCATTCGGCCTGTTTGTGTTCGCGAGTTTGCTGCCGGCCGAGAAGCAGGGACAAACGGCCCTCGTCCTCGCGTTGCTCGCGCTTGCCGCATTGGACTTTTACGTTGTCCTGCGACAATGGATTCAACTCGGACAAATACAGCAAGTTCTATTTGCGCAGGATCGGTACACGGGCCTGTTCAGTAACGCGGCGCTAGCAGGCATGTATGCGATTTCGCTTGCAAGCATGGTGCTCGTTCTGGACCGCGCCCGGCTGTTTTATCGGCTTATATTGCTCTCCCTCGCGGTCGCGATTGCCGTCTCTTCGGGAACGCGATTCGCTATGCTCAGTATCGCGTCCATCGTCGGCGTAGTAGTTTGGGAAACGCTTGGGGGACGGCTGAGCCGTAATGATCGGATGCTGCTGGTGGTGACTGCGCTACCGATTGCTATTTGGCTCGCAATCGTTGGCTATTCTCACATGGTGGAAGCGGTCGGCCGCGGTGATGTGCTGACTGATCAACTCGACGAAGGCGGTCGTTTATCCAACCTCGGGAAGATAGCGGAGCAGTTGTCAGAGGCAACTCCGGGAGAACTCTTTTTGGGGCGGGGCCTCGGCGTAGGCACGAACACAGCCGTCATGCTCCTCCAGCGTGCGGGCGTCGACCCTGAGCAATACCGGTTCAATCAGATCATCGACAACGCCTTCGTGACGATGCAGTTTCAAATCGGAATTGTGGGTATGCTAATTTTCGCGACGGGTGCGACGGCGTTTTTCTGGCGCATCCGTCCGCGTCATTCGAGGCGTCAGGCAGTTCGCTATGTGGTGTTCGTTGGGATCACGATTGCAGCCTGCATGGACATCAACCTATTCGAGCAGTATCCACTGGTGACGACTCTGATGGTCTGCTTTGGGGACATCTACGGGTGCTCTCTCGGCGCGTATTTGTCCACGCGTCGATCACGTGGCGTTGACTTGCGTGGCACTGAAGCAGGAGTCGCTGACGTGGAGCAGCAGAAATGCTTGTTTTCATAGCGCCTTACAGCGCCTCTAATCGTGGGGCGAATGTGAATCTGGGCGCCGCACGCAAGGTGGAGTTTTTTCTGGCGTTGGCATCGCAACTTTCCAAGGACGTTCTTTTGATCAATACGGGCCACATAGAGGCAGGATGGTCACGTAGAAAATTTCGGGATTCCGTCATCGGCACGCAACGCATTCGGGAGATTTCGCTTCGCTGCTACCCGGTAAGGCCCATCGGCAAGCTGCTGAACCTCTTCGAAGTCTTCGCGCTGAGCGATGAGATAGCGAAGGTCGGCAAGCCCGAAGCCGTATGGATCTATAACGCGTACGCGTTCGAGTCGATGCTCGCTCGCGTGCTGACGCACCGGTTCGGTGCGCGTCTGATCCTTCAGTTCGAAGATTGGCTGCTTTCTCGTCGCCGCTGGCATCCGAAGCCGTTGCTCGACTTCGTCGCATGGCGATATGTGTTACCCGCTCCATCGTTATGTCTTGCGGTTAACGATCACTTATCGACACGCGAACATCAACGCAGCGGTTGTCCCGTGGTGTTGTGTCCGGGCGTGGTGTCGGACGATCTCATTGAAGCTTGTGGACAGCGGCGTCCATTCTCGCGAACGGCAGATGCTAGAACGATGGTTGGCTATTTCGGTGGGCTGAGCGTCGAGAAGGGTGCTGACGTGGTTCTCGACCTGATCCGGAAGTCCGGCGGACGTTTCATGTTTCACGTCTGCGGAACGGGTCCGCTGGCATGCGAGTTCGTCAGGCTGTCCGCCGAAGATTACCCGGTGCACTTCCACGGTCGGGTGGACGAAAGAGTCTTGTTCAAATTGATTTCCGACTGTGACGTGCTGGTGAACCCGCATGTTTCGATAGAGAAAATGGGTAACGGGGTCTTTCCTTTCAAGGTTGTCGAATATGTCGCGTCGGGAAGATTGGTCATTTCCACCGAACTTCCCCCGATGAGCATGAAGGAGATTCACGACGCCATATGCTTTGTTTCCGCGGATGCAAGGTCCATCGCCGATGCGTTGGCAAACGCAGAGCAGACGTATCGCCGCAAACGCATGAGCATCGAACGGGCAATGAAAGCAGCCGCCCAACTTCTGACGCGAGACGCACTAGAAAGGTCGATATCCAGGGCTTTGAGCAGTCGAATCAAGGACTAGTCCATTGAACCAATGAAATTGCACTGATCTAATAGTGCATGGGTAAAATGAATCTGAGTGAAACCGAGCGCGAAGAGCTGATGTCGATGAAGCGCAGCCGCACGATGGCCGTTGGCCAGGTGAGGCGTGCGCGGTTGATCTTGCTGCTCGACGAAGGAGCCTCGCGTGCGGCGATCATGGCGGAATTGCGTTGCGATTCGCGTTTCATTACAACGTGGCAAATGCGTTTCACCAGTGAGCGTTTGGCTGGGTTGTACGGCAGGCATCCAGGCCGGGCACCGCGACCTGACCTGGCGGTCCTTGAAGCGAGAGTGCTCGACTACACGCTGCGACGTAAGCCGGCCGACGGCTCGACACACTGGAGCAGCCGAAAACTGGCGGCACAGTTGGGCATGGCCTTCGTGACGGTGCAGCGTATTTGGCGCAAGCACGACATTCGGCCACATCGTCTCGATACCCACATGGTGTCCAACGATCCCGACTTTGAGGCGAAGGCAGCCGACGTGATCGGGCTGTACCTCAATCCGCCGTTGCATGCGGTGGTGTTCTGCGTGGACGAGAAGACAGCCATCCAGGCGCTGGATCGCAAGGACCGGATGTTGCCGCTCTCGCTTGGACGCGCCGAGAGCCATGGCTTTGAATACAAACGCAACGGCACCCTGAGCCTGTTCGCCGCATTGAATGTTGCCACCGGTGAGGTGCTGGGCAAAACCGCGCCACGCCATACCAGTGCCCAGTTTGTTGCGTTCCTCACGGAGGTGGTATGGGCACAGCCGCGCGGAAAGGAGATTCACGTGATCTGCGACAACGTGAGCAGCCACAAAACCAACGCCGTTCAAACATTTCTGGCTGACCATCCGAAAGTGTCGATACATTACACCCCGACGTATTCGTCATGGCTTAATCAGGTCGAGAACTGGTTTGCACGCATCCAGCGCGACGACATTGCGCGTGGCGTATTCACCAGCACCAAGGATCTCAACAAAAAGCTCATGCATTATATCTGTCAATACAACAAGCAGGCGCGCCCATTGAAATGGAAGTACTCCGATCCATCGCGGCGAATCCGGTGCAATTCATCCGGTTCAACGGACCAGGCCGACGCTTTGATCAAGCCGCTCTAACCGGAATGACCTGTCGTGGCCTTGAAAGTGACATGATTTGCTGGCATTGAGGGACAGGAACCGCAGTCGGCAGACGGGTACCCTGGATACCAGGGGCGGAACTTCAATCCGTGGTGCAGGATCGCGCGCGCCGCGTGAATTCGTCAAGCGCTGGCGAGCCCGGTACGCTGCACGTCATTCTCGAAGTCGGCGTAGGTTGAGGCGATGCCCTCTCTGAGCGTAATCGTGGGCGCCCAACCCAGAGCGGCGAGCTTCGATACGTCGAGCAACTTTCGCGGCGTCCCATCGGGCTTCGACGAGTCGAATCTCAGCGATCCAGAAAAACCGACGACATCGCAGATCAGTCGTGCGAGGTCGGCAATCGCTATGTCCTTTCCATATCCGACATTAAACATGCCCTCGACCAGGTCGTTGCTCAGCAGGAAGAGAACCGCGGACGCCAGATCGTCTACATGAAGGAATTCCCGTCTCGGCAATCCGGAGCCCCATACGGAGAGCGATTCGAGTCCGTTCAGCTTTGCCTCGTGCGCCTTGCGGATGAGCGCGGCCAGCACATGGCTGCCTTGAAGATCATAGTTGTCGTTGGGGCCATAGAGATTCGTGGGCATCACCGATATGAAGCGCGTTCCGTATTGCTTGTTATACGCTTCACAAAGCTTGTGACCCGCGATCTTTGAGATGGCATAGGCTTCGTTGGTTTGTTCGAGAGCGCTCGTGAGCAGGTAATCCTCTTTTATGGGCTGAGGGCAAAGCTTTGGATAGATGCACGATGAACCGAAGAAGACGAGCTTCTGCGTGTGACTCTTGAATGCTGCATGAATCACATTGGTTTCGATGACGAGGTTCTCGTAGAGAAACGAAGCCGGCTGAGTCGAATTGGCATGAATTCCGCCGACTTTGGCTGCGGCCAGGAGGACGACGTCTATATGCTCTCGAGTGAAAAAATCCATCACGGCGCGCTGATCCAGCAAGTCGAGCGACTGTCTCGAGGCTGTGATCACCTGATCATATCCGGAACTGACAAGGCGCCGAAGGAGAGCCGAGCCGACCATTCCCTTATGTCCGGCGACATAGATGCGAGAGTTTTTGTTCATGTGAATGGCCAATAGTCGAGAGAGACACGTCGGTCGGAACGTGAGTTGCCCCGCCACTTGATTCAAAGGGCTCGACGTGCGATTTCATCAGCTTAGCAACGCATATGGACCATTCAAGGTCATGGCGGACGGTGCCAATATATTGGCGCGGTCTGTGTGCACCTCTCCGCGGTCGTTGCCGAGGATATAAAAATGCGCGAGGTGACGCTGCAACGTAATACCCCGGTCAGCCAACTTCATTCCGTATTCGGCCATCTGACCGTGTGGCCGCCGAACCGATCCTAAGCTTCGGGGGGGACGCATGAAGGACCTCCGTGGGCCAATTTATGTCGTAAGCGGCCTTGCTCCCGGAAGGTTCGGTGTGTCGGGATACTACGGGCTCTCTTCGAGGAACAAAAATGGAAGCTCTATCGATAACGGGAAACGCAGAGGTCGTTCATGACTCGAATTTCGAAGTAGTCTCGTTCGAAGGTGAAACGCTCGCCATGATCATCCGGGATTCGTTCTCGAGAAGTGGTGTGAGTTTCTTTACTCCGAAGGAGTTTCCTCAGCAACTCGCGTACATGGAACATCCCGCCGGAAAAGTGATCGACGCGCATCTTCACTGCAAGTTGGTGCGGCAGATCGAATGGACGCAAGAGGTGCTCTTCGTCAAGCGTGGCCGTGTCCTGGTGAAGTTCTATACGCCCGGTAAGGACTACCTGTCGAGCCGTGTACTGTACGCGGGCGATGTCATCTTGCTGGCGTCGGGCGGTCACGGCTTCGAGATGCTTGAGGACGCGTCTTTCTTCGAAGTCAAACAAGGGCCCTATATGGGAGAGCAGGAAAAATTGCGCTTCGCGTCCGCACACCTGAGCCGATCCAGTGAAGCGAGTAACGGCCCAGGCGTCGAGCTTGAAGTTAAGGACGGCGCGCGATGATTCCGGTCAACGAACCCCTGCTCGACGGAAAGGAGCGCGTCTATCTGAACGAATGCATTGAAAGCGGGTGGATTTCTTCGGACGGGGCGTTCGTCGAGCGTTTCGAACGTGCGATGGCGGGTTACGTCGGCCGCAGACACGCGATTGCCGTCGCGAACGGCAGCGCTGCGTTGGACGTGGCGGCGGTGGCTCTGCGGCTCGGTCCCGACGACGAAGTTATCATCCCCACGCACACGATCATATCGTGCGCATCGGCCATTGTTCGCACCGGTGCCCGCTTGAGACTGGTCGACTCAAGTCCGGATACGTGGAACATGGACGTGACGAAGATCGAAAGCGCTATCACAAGCCGGACGCGGGCGATCATGGCCGTGCACACTTTCGGTCTGCCGGTGGACATGGCTCCGTTGCTGGATATCGCAAGGAAATACGGCCTCGTTGTGATCGAAGATGCTGCGCAGGCAATCGGACAAACCTATAACGAAGCGAAGTGCGGCAGTTTCGGCGATATATCGTGCTTCAGCTTCTACGCCAACAAGCACATCACGACGGGGGAAGGGGGCATGATCGTCTGCGACGACGACGAGCTGGCTACGCGCGCGAGAAGTTTGCGAAACCTGTGTTTCAAGCCAGAGAGGCGATTCGTCCACGAAGAGCTTGGCTGGAATTATCGGATGAGCAACCTCCAGGCGGCTGTCGGGCTAGCGCAATTCGAGAAGCTGGATGCGCACGTCGCGCGAAAGCGCGAGTTGGGCCGCCGCTACGAAAACCTTTTGCGGGGAGTGCCGGGAATCGGGATGGCGCCGGTGGCATTGCCATATGCCGAGAATATCTATTGGGTCTTCGGGATGGTATTGGACGACAGCTTGCCCTTCGGTGCCGACGAGCTCCGGTCCATGCTGGCGGAAGCAGGTGTCAGCGCGCGGCCGTTCTTCTGGCCGATGCACGAACAGCCGGTTTTTCTCAAGCAAGGGATGTTCAAGGGAGAGAATTTCCCGATTGCCGAACGCATGAGTCGCAAGGGATTGTATCTGCCGAGTGGTCTCGCGCTTACCGAAGCACAGCAGGACTACACGGTGGGCGTGGTGCGCGACATGCTGGCCACCGCCTTTTCGCGAAGTTTCTGCAACAGCAGGTCAAGTTCAGCGCGGTGCTGACCGACTGCTCGCCGCAGCAAATATGGCCCGTCACGCAACGGAACAAACACTTAATCCGGGTGGCAGGTGGTGGCACGCGGCTTTCGGCGAGCCGCTTTGACGCGATGCGCTTAGCCAGCGCAGGACTGCCTGGCGGTTCAGTCTCGACTCATCGACGAAGCTGGCTATGACATGCCATTCGTTGTATTTTCCGACGTTTTCTCGCTCGGGCTGTTTCCGAGCATCACCGTTTTCTCGCGACGAATGTCGCTGAGAGATCGGTAGCACTCAACTCGCCGCCCATGCACTTCAAACTGTCCAGGACCTCGAATCCGCTGAGGTCCAGCATCAGTTCGATCTCGGGCTTGAACATGTAGCGCATCACATGCGTCTCGAGGACGGTCTCGACGGACTGCGTTTTCAAATCCGTTAGCAGGACGGTGTAGTTGAACGCGACAGTATTGTCATGAGGACGCATAGTGGGCTCGGCGATTCGTATCACCGCGGTTTCTTCGCTGGAGGCGCGTTTGATGCGTACTTCGGGCGGAGCGGCGAGGACCGCGGGACCGTACCAGCAATCGAACACGAACAGTCCTGATGGCCGCAGGTGCGTCGCAGCAGTGTGACACATCGCCATGAAATCGGAGTTGGTCGTTTGATAGCTCGCAACATGGAAGAGCGAGACGACTGCGTCGTAGAGTTCACTCGTGCGGACGATCCGCGCGTCGCCTTGCTGAAACGTCAGTCGCTTCGCTACTGCGCCTGGCAGAGTGGTACACCTGGCAGCGGCTCGGGCAAGCATATCGGCGCTCATGTCAACGCCAGAAACACAAAATCCCGCGGCTGCGAATTCCGCCGCGTGGCGTCCGGTGCCGCAACCCAGATCCATCACGTGACCTCCAACTATTCCGTACCGCCCGAGCAATCCGGTGACAAACGACGCTTCCGCCTTGTAGTTCTTGTCATGATAGAAAAGATCATAGTATTGCGAATATCTCGTGCTGAAGCTCATGAAGCGACTCCATGTCTGGTCGTATGGCGGTGGCGAAGTCCACGCGTGACGCGAACGCGCTCTTGTTTATTCGAAGGCAACCAAAGCCAAAGCTCAGGGTGCTCATGAGAAAGGGTATCTAGCGGGGATTTTCAGACTACATGCATGACCGTTTTCAGCAAGGTGTTGACGGGTCGTTTCCTTGCTGAAGCGTTCGCCGTCTGATCGGTCTATCGCTCAGCAAGTCCAGTGGGTCGGGAAACCCTGATGAGCGGCTTTATGGTTTTCACTTTCAGCGCTGAAGAAATCAGACGATGGTTTGGTCTTGTTGATACTGGGAGCGACGTTCTCGGCCAGAAACATGCTTTTGGCGGACACCGCGGCAATGGTGGATCGAATATGGCGCTAAGCTCACGAGGTCATACGCTTTCCACAGCGTTCCAACGCAAGCCAGAGCAGCGATCTAGAACCGAAGCAAAATGGAGGTAACGGCATGTCCCACGCTACTAGCTTAGGCGATGCAGGAAATAACGGTATTTTCCACCGATTTAAAGAACGCGCGGTCAAGCTCATAGGAATTTTGTTGTACGACGGTTTTTCGCTGCTGGAAGCGGGCACCCTTGCCGAGGTGCTTCATATCGCCAACGAGATTCAGTCTCGCAGTCTGAGAAGAAACGCACCTTACAGCGTCCGTCTGGTCTCTGCCTGCGGTGGGATGATAGCCTGTTCGTCATCCGTTTGCGTTTGGACCGAGCGCCTGGGCGGCCAGCGGTTCCAAGGCTTCGACGCACTGTATATTGCGGGCGGACCCGGCGCAAAGCGTGCAGCCGCCGACGAGGTGCTCATTGGGTTATTGACCATAGCATGTTCGCAGACCGGCGTCGTCAACCCTCTCGGCAACGGCGACTTGCTGCTGGCGGCAGCGGGCATTTCTCGCCGCGACTGGGCTTCGGTCGATCCGGGCATCTGGAGTCCGGAGACCTCTAACGTTGCGGCGTCGACCGAAGGCGGCGATGCGCTGATCAACTCGCTCGCGCTCGTGAAGCGGGACCTCGGATACGACATCGCGACAGCGGTTGCCGATCACTTCACCGTCTCCAAAGATCAGAATTTGACGACCATGCTGAGCACCATGGGAACGAACACGCAGGCGGAAAAGGCACAGGAATCCGCGCGCTGGCTCGAGCGAAATTGCGGACGCCCGGTTTCAATAGGCGACGCGGCTCGTACGGTGGCGATGAGCGAGCGGAACTTCCTGCGTCTGTTCAAGCGCGAGATGGGAGTGACACCGTCGCAATATCTTTTGCGAGCGCGCCTCGATCTCAGTTGTGAACTGTTGGTCAGAAGCGACTTGCCGATAGACAAGATCGCTCGCAGGGTTGGACTGACGAATGGCGAGCGGCTTTCGAAAGTGTTCAGGAGGCAATTCTCGATGTCGGCAACGGAATACCGCTGTCGAAAGAAAAGCGGCGCCACGGCCGATTCTGTGGAGAGGTCCGCTTAGGAACTGGCCAGGTTTCGAGGAGAAACAGACCTTCACGCATCTGTTCGCCGCCTCGGAAGCTCGATGTCCGAGGGCCGCATGAGCGTCATATGAGCCTTGCACAAGGGCTTTTCTCAGGAAGCCGTCGGACCGGCCAAATACCTGCCTTAATCAGTCACGAACGGCGCCAGCAAGCTCGCGCAATCTAAATTCAAACAGAGCGCGAGAACCGTTGTCGAGCGCTGCAATCGTCATATAGATGGCCAAGAAACGTGGAGCGAGGAGTGACGAATTCAAACGGTTCCTTGGAACGGCCTATTCGCATGGTCGCATTTATAGACTATGAACATACCTCTGATGGGGTTATCAGCAGGCGAAGAATGCTGCCTTGCTGCTAAAGAGTCTTCCGCCGGAACTTTGCGCGGTTGAGTTTGTGACGACGCGGCGATCCACCATCGATGATCTGCGACGCAGCGGCATTGAGCCTATTTTTTTCCCGGTGCCCCGCTTGCGCGGACTGGCGGCGAGACTCGGTTCAATATATAGCCGTGTAGGCCCGCGCGCGTTTCTGCGGAAACCGGGCAAGATCGCTTCGGTGGACCGCTTGCTGTCGGTGATGCGCGCGGACATTGCGTACTTCACAACGCCGTCCCACCTCGCACTGACGATTGATCGATTCAACTACCTGTTCACCGTTTGGGATCTGTCACACCGCGACGACGTCGAGTTTCCCGAAGTCCGGATCAAGCACGAATTCGAGCGTCGCGAATTTCTGTACGGATCTGCCTTGAAGAAGGCCTGCGGCATCTTCGTCGATTCGCAGGCCGGCCGCGAGAAGGTTGTCAGGCGATATGGAGTAGACAGCGAACGCGTGCATTTGATGCCATTCTCGCCCGGCCGCGCGACAGTGCTTTCCGAAGAGGCGTACGTGGAGCACTTCGGCGATGTCAAGACGAAGTACAAAATTCCGCGCGATCTGAAATACGTCTACTATCCCGCGCTGTTCTGGTCGCACAAGAATCATGTGTTTCTGTTGAAGGGACTGCACGCGCTGGAGTCCCGCTATGGCATCCGTGTAGGTGCGGTCTTCACAGGAAGCGATTTTGGCAACATGAGATACGTGCGTTCGGTCGCCGCCGATCTCGGTCTGGGCGACCGTGTGTTCTTTCTCGGTTTCGTTCCGGACGGCGACGTGCCTTACTGGTATCGCGAGTCGATCGCGTTAGTGATGCCCACATATTTCGGCCCGACCAATCTGCCGCCACTCGAGGCGTTCAGTCTGGGCGTACCGGTCCTTTACCCGGACCTCGAGGCGCTGCGCGAGCAAGTCGGCGACGCGGGACTGCTGGTCGATCTGGCTCGGCCCGACAGCATGGCGGATGCGCTTTTCAGTCTGATCGACCAGCCTGCATTGCGCCAGTTGATGATCGAGCGCGGCACGCGGCGTCTTGCGAGCAACGATGACGCAGCCCGCTTGTCGACGCTAGAGCGGGTGCTCGAACGATATCGCACCCGTGCGGTGTGTTGGGGAGAGGAAGCCTGGATGAATTAGAGTACGGTGAGGTCACAGACGAGACGGGCGAGATCCGCGATTGCAGTGTCCCCGTCCGTATCCGATATTGAAGACGCCTTCGGCCCCGTCGGCGTCGAGCAAGGCCAGCGCGGCCGACCCGGGGTCGTTGACGTGCAGGAGCTCCCGGTTCGGAGAGTCGGAGCCCCAGACGGAAATCGACTGAACGCTTTGTGCGCCCAGGACGGCGAGATGATGGGCGACCGACGCGCCGATGACACCAGCGCCAATCACGATGAAATCGTAGTGGCTCATGTGGACCTCTGTGTGGGCAATGAGGCGAATTCTAGGAAAACGTTGGCTGCACCAATTTTGTATTAGGGCAATGCTGATCAAGTCCACCGAGTTGGTACTTCACGCGTTATATAGATCGTGTTTAAAGAGGCAGGCAGAACAGGATGAAGCAGCAGACGCTGGCGATGGCAGCCGATCAAGGTGCGGGTTTCGAGACCCACCGCAAACGCACGCGGCGCGACGAGTTTCTCGACACGATGAATGCGATCGTGCCATGGCCGCAGTTGTGCGCGGTGATCGAGCCGCATTATCCGAAGCGCGGCAATGGCCGCCCGCCAATTGGTCTGGAGCGCATGCTGCGGATCCACTTCGTGCAGCACTGGTTCAATCTGGCCGACTTCGCTTGCGAAGAGGCCCTCTGCGACAGCGCCAGCCTGCGTCGCTTTGCCGGAATTGACCTGGGTTGTGAAGCCGTACCGGACGCGACGACGCTGCTCAAATTCCGGCGCCTGCTGGAGACGCACAAACTGGGCGAGCAATTGTTTGCCGAAGTCGGCCGGGTGCTGCAGGCCAGCGGCATGAAGCTCAAAAGCGGCACCATCGTGGACGCGACGATCATCGGCGCGCCGGGTTCGACGAAGAATGAGCAGAAGGCGCGCGACCCCGAGATGCATCAGACCCGCAAGGGCAAGCAATGGTACTTCGGTGCCAAGCTGCACATCGGTGTGGACAGCCAGAGTGGCCTAGGGCACAGCGCGGTGCTCACGCCGGCCAACGTGCATGACAAGCATCCACTGCCGCAATTGCTGCACGGCCAGGAGCGGCGCGTCTACGGCGACAGCGCCTATGCGAGCCAGAAGGAACTGATCCACAGCAAGGCGCCCAGGGCGCGCGACTTTACCAATCAGCGCACGCGCCGTGCGGGCGGCGAAGTCGACGAAGTGCAACGGGGCAAGAACCGCAACAAGTCGAAGATCCGCGCCCGGGTGGAACATGTCTTCGCGGTCGTGAAGCGACTGTGGGGATTTACGAAGGTGCGCTATCGCGGGTTGGCAAAGAACGCCAACCGGGCGTTCGTCGCGCTCGCACTGGCGAACGTCTACCTGTCGCGAAAGAAACTGATGGCACCGGTACGCCCATAGTGGGCGAAAGGCGGGCAAAGTGCCCGCCCAACAGGCCTGCGAGGGCCGAAAAGCAATGGCTTAAGCTCGGCCTCATGACTTGGCGACGTTCAAGTCGCTGACACGTCGCCGATTTAGTGGCTTGTTCAGCTTAGCCTTAGGCAAACTTATGCCGAGCCAATGCAATTACTCATCCTGCACACCAACCCTGTGAACCCCGGCACCATGCTGTCGTGCCGCACAGGATGACCGGCAAGTCACCCATGCGAGCGGAGCATTTCAAGAGACGAACCCCGACCCCGATCGATCTGCGCGCGCTACAGGCATTCGTCGCCGTGTGCGAAAGCGGCTCGATGACGTGCCGCGAAGCAGCTCGGCCTGAGCCAGAGCGCGGCCCGAATGTAACGGGGCGCGCGTTGGTGGAGTTGGCGGGGCCATTGATCGAGCATGCGCAGATGGTCAGAGCCCGCATCGGCGATGCCTCGCATACGGGCAAGATGCCGGTGCGGCTGGGTTGCGTCGATTCGTTCGCGGCGACTTTGCCACGATTTCACGATTCTTGCTCGTTCTTCCATAAACAGCGGATCAAGCTATAGCCTGGTTGGATACGAGGCGCTCCAGTGCCTCGTCAAACAACGGCCGAAAGTCAAGAAAGTTGTCAAAGCAACTAAGTGCGCGCCTTCGGTAACCTTCGTAATCTTCTGCGATGCGAGAGAGCGCATCCAGTATCTCGGAGGGCTGACTGACAGCGATTCCGCATCCGCTGACATCCATCATCCGCTGTAGCGAAGGCAGATTTCGCACTACGACCGGGATCCCGTTTCGCAGGCAAAATGCCAACTTCCCAGATGCCGCTGCCATCTGGTGAAAGTTTGGCCCTATATCGTCCGCGTAATAAACCACCCCTGCCCATGCGGATGCGTAGATGCTATCGAGCTGGTCATAAGGAACTGGATCAAGTGACAAGATAGCCCGATTCTGGCTCGCGTTCGAAACTTCGCGGATGTACGGATCATCGATGGTACGGCGGCGCCGTTCATGAAATAGCAATCGATAGGGGTCTGGCCACGAAGCTGCGGCGCGAGCCAGTTCAATGGATTGCATTTCTCGAGAAATCATGCCTGCATGTAAGACGATCCTGATATTGGGCGGCAGTGAAAATCGGCGATGAAGAAAAGCAGTGTCGACACCGCCTGGACGACCCATAGGGGAATTAGGCACATATGCTATGCGCTGCTCAGTGAATCCGTTCTCGAGAGCTAGCGAACGCCCCCGCTCTTCGTCTTGAGCTATGACGAGGTCTGCTCCACGACTCAGCGAGATCTCGCGCTTCTTCGCCCAGCGTATGACTGGGTTTCGGATAGTGCTGAGTAGATATATTTCGAGTGACCAGTAAGCCAGGCGACGAACCTTTGATTTACGAGCCACCGTGTTTGCCGCTATCAAACCAAATAGGTCAACACCGAATGCGACTTCGTAGGATCGTCCCCGCAGCTCGTCTACCGCTCCGAACGCGAAATCATGTACGCTAACCGCCAATGCTGCGCAATTCAATGCGCGTCGTATCCACGCCGGGCACCATCGCTGGCTTTCTAGGCCCCGGTTCTTTTTCTGCAGAGCTATGATCGTCACACCCGCTGGGAACCCGGGCGCGTCCGGATAATCCGCACCAAGATCTCGCACGACTACGTCGACTCGATAGCCATTTTCAGCCAACCGACGGATCGCATTGATGATGCTCGGGGCCGCCCCGATGTACTCTTCCCAAAAACAGATCAGCGCTCGCGGGGCGGGCGGGTTCGGCATGGTGGTCTCCGCATTCGTTTGTAGCGAAATCTTAATGTAACTTCAGGTTCAGCCGGCGGTACTGGCGGATAATGGCAAGTAGTTGGCCGACGACGCGGCGCGTTTGCAATAGCAATGTGAAACAGACGGCGCGATCAAATCTGAACTTCAACACCTTCCTCGTGTAAGGTGCGCACATGCAAAAAAGAAGAACGTATCAGCAGCTTCAGCCTGAAGAGCGCGTGACCATTGCAAGCATGAAGCAGCAGGGTTCGAGTGTTCGGCCATGGCCCGAACTGTGAGCCGCGAGCTGACCAGAAACACGTGTTCTGTCGTGGGCTATGCGTCTGCCCCGGCGGAGTCGCTCAGCACGAGCCGACGCCGGCAATCAGTCTTCCGTCGGCGTGCTGGTTGAGCGCACCAGTCGCCTGGTGCTGGCGAAGATGGAAGACGCCACCGCCGCTTCGGCACTGGCGGGCTTCACTCCCAAACTGAATTCGATCGCCGCCCCACTGCGCCAGAGCTTCACTTACGACCAGGCTAAGGAAATGACCCGGCATCAGGAGCTCAGCGCCGCCACCAGCGTGCGTGTGTACTTCTGCGATCCGCACGGTTCATGGCAACGCGATACCTGCGGGAACACCAACGGGCTGCTGCGGCAGTATCTGCCCAAGGGTACTGACGGCACTATCACGTTGCTGAGACGGTCGGGTAAGCTTGGTACAGAACCATACCTTTGACAGGTGAGGCACAAGCGAGTCCATTAAAAGGCTTCTCGGAATCTCTGTCTCGCCGCAGTCCTCGAAGTTTTTATTCAGTTCCCGACCAATGACAATATCAGGGAGTTTCGCATCGAGGCAACGGCGCAGCGCTTCGATGATCTGTTTATTGAACTCTAACCCACGCTTATAGCACCCTCGAAAATGTGCGCGATATCCAGTTCGCGCATTGAAGAACCAATCGAATAACCCAACGCCCACGGCGAATTGGACAACAGCGCGGGAGTCGTCCGGTTGGGCCTCTGCGTGTTCGCGTCCGAATCGCACTACGCCGAGACCGAACGCCTCGTCCAATGCCTTCACGGTTGCCTCCAGCAGTGCGCTTGGCGGTCCTGCCATTTCGAGTGTAAAGGCTCGATTAGGGTCGGAGCATGCTATCTGGTCAAAGCGCCAGCTTGAGTTGTCCGGAAGACCTGTGCACCGGGGATCGGGCATTGCGTAACCCGCATGGCGAGCATCCAATAACAGCTACGACCTTTCAACGTCCCACTATCCCCCAACGTTTCTCGCACAAACTGCATAGCACACGCCGCTTTTCGTCATTTGCAACTAATTCGAGCAGGCGGCGATTGCAAGCCGGGCCGGCCGAATGCAAGCACAGTTGCAGGTAATCCGGGCACGCGCGGCGCGTCAGTTGCAGTTAATTCGAGCCGGAAGCCGCATGGATTGCAAGCACGGCCAGTTTCAAATGCAAGTCGCTACACCTAAAGGTCAGGATTTCGGGGACGGACTGTCCAGCGATCGTTTGCCTGTCTAGTGGTAGACCAACATGCCAAAACAGTCCGCCTTGGGATGTAAAATCCGCCGAAACGCAGTTTTTGCAGGTAGCTCGACCGCCTCTGCATCGCTAAAGGTCAGGGTTTCGGGGATAAAAGGTCAGGGTTTCGGGGATGAAGTTTTGTCAAAAACCCGGCGCTAAGCCCCGTTAGAACAGTGTTGCAGCATGGAGCCATCTTGAAAAAAGTATTCGTCACCGTGTTTTTAGTGTCGCTCGCGGCGTACGCCAATGCCAGTTCGGCCGATACGCCCTCGCAACAGGCCGCTGATAGGGGCTATGGGAACCTGCACAGCCAATCCCTCGCACCCATTAAACCGTCCAATCGGGCTCCGCAATCCGGTGCAAAAACGAGCAAGCTGACGAAGCAGCAAGCGGCAGACAGGATCTATGGAAATATTCACAGCAACAGCATGAAGCCGCTCAACAGATAAACCGAGCCGGATTGCGGGAAAGGTCAGGGTTTCGGGGATGGTTTTTCAGGGTTGTATATCTCAATGCAAGGCAAGCCCGCGACGCGGGCGCGTCAGCCCGTAGGGAAAGCATCGCGGGGAGTCGGTGTGCAACATTGGAACCCCGGCCCTCTGGCCGACGAAACCACAGGACGCTTCGTCGTCGCCGAGATAGTCAGCGAAATTATTGAACGCCCACCACGAAGCGCGCGCGAGTTCCACGTTCTGGCGCACCGAATAGTGCGTGCGCAACAGGCCGGACGACTGTTACGTGCTGCCCGCGCCGATCATGCCCTGTTCGATAATCAGCACCCCGTTGAGCTTTGCCTCGTGTGCCGTACGGATGAGCGCAGCCAGCACATGCCCGTTCTGCAAATCATCGTTGTCGTTCGGACATCACCGATATGTACCGCGTTCCGGCCTGTCGGTTATACCCCTCGCAAAGCTTGAGCCCGGCGACGTTCGCGATAGCGTAGGCTTCGTTGGTATGCTCGAAGCTGCTCGTGTGCAGGTACTCTTCCTTTATGGGCTGCGGGCAACACTTTGGATAAGTGCATGATGAACCAAAGAAGAGCAGATCGGGTGGTGATAGCCGTGACTGGCAATGCGCCGGAGAAGGCCGAACCAACCATACCCTTGTGTCCAGCGACATAGATCCGGGAAGTCTTTATTCATGTTGGTGCCCAATCGTCCATTGAGGCGCATTGATCCGAAGGTGATTTCAAGCGGAGCGTGGATCCTGAAAGGCCCGACGTGCGATTCTCAGGTTAGTGACGGGTGTAGACAGGTCTCAGCCTGTTGCGGCCGGTGCCAGGATCTTGTCGCGACCCGCGCTTCCTCTCACCGATGACATCGGCGAAATGAATGCGTGTGAGACCACCTCGTACCGCGAGACTCGCTTCAGCCAACGTCATGGCATATTCGGTCAACCGGTCTAGTGACCCTGGAACTGCTCCTATGCTTGCAGACGCGTGAGGTCGTTCTCTCTTCATCACGCGGGGCCGCACGATGGTCAAGCTCTATACGGCCGATCGAAAATTCCTGATGAGCCGCGTGCTGTGCGCGGGTGATGTCATCTTGCTGGCGTCAGGTGGGCACGGGTTCGAGGTCATCGACGACGTATCTTTCATCGAAGTCAAGCAGGGCCCCTATGTGGGAGAGCAGGAGAAAGTGCGCTTCACGGCGAACCCATAACCGATGAATCGAATTGGCGATGCCGGGAAGTACGTGTTCGACGCAAGACCAGAGGGGTGGATGATGGAAGACGCGGTGAGTTCTGAAGACGCAATGGCAGCGGCGATCGCAGAAGCGTCGCTCGGGCACTCCTGTCGGCGCATCGTCCCGGTCATTCTCGCAGGCGGATCGGGCACGCGCCTCTGGCCGATGTCGCGTGAGCAGTTTCCAAAGCAGTTGATCGGCGTGGTCGGACGGGATTCATTGCTGCAGGCTACCGTCACACGGATGGAGGGTTTCGTCGGCGGCTTCGACGTCGACACTCAGCCGATTATCGTGTGTGGGGAGGAACACCGGTTCCAGACAGAAGAGCAGGTGCGGGCGTGCGGCGTCTCCGCGAAGATTATCGTCGAGCCTGCGCGGCGCGATACGGCGCCGGCGCTCACGCTCGCGGCGCTCGCAGCCGTTAATCAGGATGACGACGCGATCATGGTGGTGATGCCGTCTGACCATTCCATCTCAGACATTCCGGCGCTGCATCGTGCGATCGCAATTGCCGCTGAATATGCCGAACGCTCCATGATCGTGACGTTTGGCGTTGCGCCCACACGGCCGGATACCGGCTTTGGCTACATCCGAATCGGCGACGCCCTCGAAAACGGCGCACATCTGATCGACCGCTTCGTCGAAAAGCCCACGACCGAACTCGCCGCGCAGTACGTCGCTGCAGGCACCTACTGGTGGAACAGCGGCATCTTCATCGTGCGAGCGGGCGTGTGGCTCGAAGCGCTAGCCAAGCTCAACGGCGACATGCATGCGGCCTGCACCGCGGCGTTCGTGGAAGGCAAGGCGGACGACAACTTCATTCGTCCTTGCCCGTTTCAGTTCGGCCGTGTGCCGGCGGATTCCATCGACTATGCGGTAATGGAGCACATCGGCGCGGCCGGCTCGCCTTGCAAAGGCGTGGTCGTGCCATTGGCGGCGGGATGGTCGGACCTTGGATCCTGGGATGCCGTGTGGGAAGCGATGGAGAAGGACGGGCTCGGCAACGTCGCGAGCGGGCGTGTCGTTTTCGAAGGCGCGACCTCGAGCTATGTGCGCGCCGAGGGCGGGCGGCTGGTTGCATGCGTTGGCACCTCCAACGTAGTCGTCGTCGACACGGACGACGCCGTGCTCGTCGCGGACCGCTCACACGCGCAGGACATCAAGACGCTGGTGGCGCGCTTTCGCGAGCAGCGCGCGCCTGAAGCCGAGACGCACCGGAAGGTGCGCCGTCCGTGGGGCTTCTACGATGCGATCGAGCGCGGCGAGCGGTTTCAGGTGAAGCGCATCGTGGTTGCGCCAGGCGCTCGCCTGTCATTGCAGATGCACCACCATCGCGCCGAGCACTGGGTCGTCGTGCGCGGCACCGCGCTCGTGACACGGGGCGAGGACCAGTTTCTTCTTTCAGAAAACCAATCGACCTTCATTCCGCTCGGCGTGCAGCATCGGTTGGAGAATCCGGGCAAAGTGCAGCTCGAAATCATCGAGGTTCAATCGGGCAGTTATCTCGGCGAGGACGATATTGTGCGCCTGGACGACTGCTACGGCCGAATTTGACCGTATCGCATTACATAGTGCATCGGAACCCAATCCTATCGACTGGCGTTCGTCGGACTCGAATCGGACCGCTACGGCGCGATGATGCTCGGCCGGCAGATGACGCCGATGTATCGCTACTTCCTCGCGCTCGACCCGCTCGGTTATTCGAGTTACGGCCTTTCCGCGCAGGACGCGCAGTTCGTCGGTCGCGCGGATAACGCGGTGTCGTATCTCGGCCATGTGGGACCATTCGAGCTGAATGCGCTCTACAGCCTCGGCTATGACGCAGTCACCTACAACCGGCTTCGCTTCGTGGCGCATATACGGCGCCAGAAATACCTTAAGCTGGCTGATACCGCCTTCGTAGCCGGCTTCCTGCAGTTCCCGAAGCAGCGCTGTCGCCGAATCCAGTACGGTCGTGCAGCGACGACATACTCGAGCAGATAGTCTTTGAACGGGTCGAGCTTGGTCGGGCGTGGCTCGCGTTGCTTGTATCGGGCCGCCTGCTCATCGCGCAGATAGCGGCGCACCGTGTTGTGCGACAAGCCCGTTTGCCGCGCTATCTTCTGCACCGCCGTTCACGGTTTGCCAATGTCTTGATTTCCCCTGCGTGCTCCGGAGTCAGCATCGGCGGCAAAAAGCCGCCGTCTTATCCTAGGTGGATCAGGCTTACTTCGGCGGGTGGGTCATGGTCGTCGATGACTGCAACGACGGCGTTGTTCGAGTGCAGATCGATGCCGCTGTAGGGCATTTCGGCCTCCTCTTTGAGCTGGTTGAGCGTTGGAGTTCAACTGTAACCCTGGCCGCGCCCCCTGCCTAGGGCGGCCAGGAGGGCCTTTCAATGATTATCAGTTTCACATCGGGCCTAAAAACTATCGCATTCAATCTGTTCGTGAGTTCTTAAATCACAATCGCGGCGAATATGACCCCATTTGTATGTATTGCTCTCGGGCTTATCGGAAGCGGCAGGTGCGAACTTGTGTTCAGAAAATCATGTCTACCGCATCGAAATCGGCGTTTGAGTTCATAGTTTTGCTGGTTTGCGATCGAGGGTTAGACGCGCTCAATGGCGTCGCCACTGGAAAGTGAAGTGCGTACTTTTTTGTGTGTACAGAATAGGTATCGGCGGCGTCGATGCAATCGCCTGCGCTGGCGCAGGTTATCTCAAAAATCGGATCGGGCTGATATTCGTGGCTAACCGCAATCCATAGCCTTGAGGTTCTTCCTACTGGGTTGTGTGGCGCGAAGGAGGAGCCTTCTGTCAGTCAGGTTTCCGGTACGTCTCAAGCAACGTCACTCATGCCCACGGCGCCCTTGTTCCGACTGTGAGGTATTGAAGCGATGCGGTTGTCCTATCTATGTCATGCCTGCGCAAGCGCTCAGGCCATTTCCACCAAAGTGAGTCATTTGGTGCATTCCCGATTTGAATCTGTGGCGCGCGCCGTGTTGCTGTGCGGTGTGGTTGCGGTGCTGAGTGTGTCCGCGTGGGTGACGGTATCCGAGATAGTCAGTCGCGCGAACAAATCCAGCGCGTCCCAACCGACCTTGGCTTTGGAGATGGCTGCGCCGGCTACTGACAAATTGGTTACTGAAACCGGGAATAGTCAGCTATCTGACGCTGGACCTTTTGTCATGTCGGAATCTTACAGTGGTGCATACGCGGGACGCATCAAGGGTAACTTGCTCGACACCTTGGAGCGGGCCAGCGTGCCGGTCGAAATACGGGAGCAGATCGCGCGTATTTTTGCCTCCCGGCTCGACCTCGCCGCGCCCGCGCATAAGGACGACACTTACCATGTTCTCTACGCGCGCGACGAGACAACCATACAGCGCAAGCATCTAACGGCCGTCGAACTCCGGTCGCGCGGTGAGACCTATCAGGCCATGTGGTTTACCCCGCCGGGGCAAACTGGCGGAGACTACTATTCATTTGACGGACGGCGGCTTGCCGCTGAGCCATTCTCGATGCCGCTTGATTACGTTCGGATAAGTTCGCGATTCGGTTACCGAACCCATCCGGTCACGGGCAGGCACCTGATGCACACAGGTGTGGACTTTGCCGCCCCGAAGGGGACCCCGGTTGTCGCGGCTGCCTCGGGAACCGTGCAGTTCGTTGGCATCCGAAGCGGATACGGCAAGATCGTCGTGCTCCGTCATCCGCGAGGCTATACGACGTTCTATGCTCACCTGTCGGCCCTTGCGCGCGATTTGCGCGTAGGCGCGCCGGTGACTGAAGGGCAATCGCTCGGCGCGGTAGGCGCCACTGGGACGGCCACCGGAGCCCACCTGCATTTTGAGGTGCGCAAGAATAATCAACCGATCGATCCAATATCTGTGACGAGCCGAACTGGCACCATGCCGCTCACTACCATTCAGCGAATCGCGTTCGACAGCGCGACGGGCGCTCTGCGCGAGAAACTCGCGGCATTGCCCGTGGATATTCCGACGACAAGGATGGCGTCGAATGCTGAAGGCACACCGAATCGATCTGGAAAGCCGGAGGGCTCCTCGGTTTGAGGAGAGAGACGATGCGGAGATTGTCGCATTGACGAAGTCAACGGAATTCGTCGCGCAGTAACGTAGATGAGCATGATGGCAAAGACGAGAACGCCGGGCATCGCGCCGGCTTTGGAGGGTAGAGAAGCGTCTCACTGCTCATTGGAGATGATTCCGCTGTGTCTCGCCATTCGGACGGATCACGACGGGCGCGGTTGTCCGTATCGTGCGCGTGTCCGATGGAATGTCCGATGCGACGAGTTCTTGATGTCTGGAAGCGAAGCCGCGCGTGCTTCAGCCGCCGTGCTGCTCACACCGGTAACCGGCGTCGCTGCATTGACTATTGCGTCGTCGCCGCTGTCCAACGACGAAACATCGCACACACACGCGTCGGTCAGATGAACAGCTCGGTCGCACAGGGCGTACAGCCGGCCAACAACGCTAGCGACCAGTTGCTTAACCCAGGCAAACCAGGCTATCGACGATGTCGCCGAAAACGCTTATGCCGGCATCGCAGCGGCAATGGCTATGCCGAACATAATGCCGTCCGGTTCCTCGCGCACGGCGCTCGCGGGGCGCGTGATAAACGCACAGCCAGAGGCGTGAGGTTTCGGCTTCAGCCCTGAATCAGCGGGAGCCTGAGCAAAGCGTCGACTTTTCTGACGACGCTCCCGGCGTTGGCCAGCGCCTTTGAGGCCGATTTCACCGACGTGCCGTACCCGGCGGCCGTCCAGTTTCCCCTTGATGCCCAAGCGCACGCGACAGATTGCCCACCTCGCGCTTGAGCAGCTCCGCGAACTGCGCGACGCGCTCATCGGTTACGCGCACGCTTCGGCCCGAAGATGCACACCGAACCTGCCACCTGGTTCGCGCCGTTGAAGAACGGCGCAACTACCGTGACTGCGCCGGCGATCAGCTCGTGATGGCTGGTGCCGAAGCCTCGTGCGCGGACCGCGTCGAGATCGGCGGCTAGCGCCGCGACGTCCTGATCCGGATCGGTCAGATAGCGCCGCAGATCGTCCTCCGAAAGCGGCATCTGCGAAAGAATCGTGCGGCCGCTCGCGCCGAGCACGAGCTTCTCGCGAGAGCCGACCCCGCGCCGGAAACTCAGCGGCTGCGGACTTTCCAGTTCGGCCACGCAGATCCGGTACGTCCCCTCCGGCACGAACAACGCGACCGTCTCCGATGTCGCTTCCCAAAGCTCGCGCAGCATCGGCTGCGCAAGCTGCGCGATCGTATTGTTCGCCATCCACGCATGCGCGAGTTGCGCGACCGAACTGCCGAGCCTGAAGCGTTGCGGCTCGCCCGACGAGGCGAGAAAGCCGTTCTGTTCGAGCGTATTCAGCAGCCGGTACAGCGTCGGTCGGCTCAGGTCCACGCGTGTCAGCAGCTCTCAATCGCTCAGCGCGTCGCGATGATCGCGCGGGCCTTTCGCCGACGCGTAATACCGCTGCAAGGCGTCGGTCGAGCGCGCGCTCAGCGCGCGGATCTGCGCGTGCCAGTCGGTTTCCACTGGCCACTCACCGGCGATCACGCGTGGATAGATCTGGCGCGCGTAGCGATGCAGTGCCTTCGCGCCGATGTTGCCGCTGACGCCAAGCAACGCGTGCAAGCTCGCGTGCGTCGCCTTGATATCGACGGCCGCGCTGTTGCCTGCGAGGCGCACGACGAGCGAGCGAATCTGCTCGATGCCGTTCAGGAACGATTCGTCAAGCAGATCGAGCGAGACCAGTTCCCCGAGGTGCGCTTCGTCGAGCAGGCCTTCTTCAGCGATGGTCGCGGCCGCGGCCGCGCTCGCAGTGAGGGGCAATGCCACCGGCATCGCCGCAAAATCCGTTTGCGCGGCTCCGCCCGCGGTTTCCGTGATTCGTTGTGGAGCGTCCGCAACCAGCGCGCCCCGTGTGCCGAACTGCCGCGCGAGACATGCGTACAGCGAGCCGGCCTGCACCGGCTTGATCAACACCTCGTTCATCCCGGCGGCAACGCAGGCCTGCACCGCTCCGGCATCGGTGTGACTGGTCAGCGCAATGATAGGCAGCGTCGCGTAGGCATCGGTGCGCGCGCGAATCGACTTCGTCGTCTCGATGCCGTTCATGCCCGGCATGTTCACGTCCATCAGGATCGCGTCGATGAAGCCGTCTTCGTGCAGTTTGGTCAGGACCGCCTGACCGTGGTCGGCCTCGACGACGCTCGCGCCGCAGCGCTCCAGATACGCCTTCGCGACAAGCCGGCTGTAGGTGTCGTCGTCGGCGATCACAAAGGTTCTGCCGGCGAAGACATCGGGCAGTTCGCCCGGCTGATGATGCGCACCGTTGTCGAAGAGGGTCTGCAACGCGTTGAGCAGCTCCTGCACACTCGACGTCTTGCTGATGATCTCGTCCATGCCGGCGCGCCGCGCGCGCAGTCGCACCGCGATGCCCGGTTCGGCGGTATAGGCGGCGATCAGCACGTTGCGGTTCGGGCAGTCTCTGTCGGCGCGGAGGCGCTCGGTCGTCGTGTAGCCGTCCATCGCGGGCATGCTGATGTCCATCAACACGAGGTCGTAGAGCGGCGCGCGCCGCAACGTGGCGAGCGCAAGCTCGCCGCCCGACGCCTCGCTGACATAGGCGCCGGCCTTCGTCAGCACGCGGCGGGTGCGGGCGCGCAGCGTGTCGTCGTCGTCGACGACGAGCACGCGCTTGCCCTTGAACGCCGGCATCGCGCGTTCGAACAGGCGCCGCTCGTGCTCCTCGACCTCGTTGGCCGCTACCGGCGGAAAGCGCAGCGTGAACGCGGTGAACCTGCCGAGTTCCGATTCGCAGTCGATGCTGCCGCCGAACGCGCGCATCGCGCGCTGGCAGTACGCAAGCCCGAGCCCGGTGCCGCCCGAGTTGCCGGCCGTGCGAAACGGCTCGAACAGATGCTGCAGGATCTCCGGCGCGATGCCGGGGCCGGTGTCGCGTACGATCACCGAGTCGCGGTCGACGGTCAATGTGAGCGTCGCCTGCGGATACGCGACGATGTGATGCAGCGCGTTCTTGATCAGGTTGAACAACGTGAACAGATAGACCGTCTCGTCGACCTTGAACACGAAGTCGCGCCTGACGACGACGCTCACCTTCGCGCGTTCCTTGTCGTTGTCGAAGCCGTATTCGGCGAGCGCCTTGCGCGTGGTCGCGCCAGCGTGGAGGTAGCTGAGACTATCCGGGCGGATCGATTTCGCGGCGACTTCGTCGAGCGTCATCGCGATGATGCGCAGGCCGCGCTCGATCGACAATTGCCCCTGCGCGAGGTGGTTGTACATCAGCGAGGCCGTGCCGTCGGTCAGCGTCGGCGCCGCGCCCGCTTCGGTCGCCGCGGGCAGCGCTTCCTCGACGCGGTCGAGCACGTGCCGCAACTGGCTCAGCGGATTGCGCATCTCGTGCGCGATGGACCCCGCGAGCGCCTGCAACGCGCGGTTCTTTTCGACGAAGATGCGTCCCTTGCTGATCGCATGACTGAACGCCATGCTGCACAGCACGACCACCGGCAGCAACGCGAGATTGGACTTGTCCTGCGCGCTGAGAACGACCGGCGTCGGCGCGCTCCACACGCCGGCGAGCCCGCCGGAAAACACGCCAATACCGATGCAGGTTATCAGCAGCAGGGGGTTGTCGATACACAGCGCCAGAATGAAGATCATCATGACCTCGGTCATCATCCACATCGTGGAGAAACCGTTTCTTACGGTCAGGAACGTGCAGACGAACGGCAGCACGTAAATCAGACAGCAATGCCAGTAGATCAGCAGCGCAGGGTTGTAGCGCCTCGGCCAGCGCGCCTGGAACAGCAGGGGAACGCAGACGGCCGCCGCGCTGAGCCGCAGCAGCAGGTTGTCGTAAGGCTGCGGAAGAATGTAGGTCCAGACGACGTAATAGATGGGGTGACACAGGAGGCCGAGTGCGCCTCCCCATCGAATTGCGAACCTGCTTCGTTCCAGCATATCCCGCATGCTTTCGCGCGGTATCGCCATCAGGCCTCCGAGTTCATTAGGAACCCATCATTTCATGCGTATTGAATTGCTGTGATTCGACGACTTCGGCGAGCGAATCGCCGTTCTTGCCGTGAAACGGTCCGACCGAAAAGCCATACTTCTTCAGGAGACCATGAGTATAAGAGACCGACCACACGGGCGGGCTGCCAATGATGAAATCGGAGGCGATACCCTCCTGCCATGCCGAATAGCCTTCGGCGAAGCAGGTATAGCAGTCGCGGGTGGATGGCAGCCTGAACGGGAACGCGGTGTCGAGTCCGGCGGGCCCGCGCGCGAAGCATTCAATATAGAGCGTATGACCGCGAGAAGCGAGTTCGGCTTCGACGCTTGCCGCGCGCGGATGCGAGTCGTCGATCCAGAATTGCGCGCGTTTCAGATCGGCGGCGCTCAGGTAAGGCACGCTCGTGCTGCTCGCGAGAATCGCGCCGTCGAAGTCCGGCAGCGGCGTGTCCGGGCTGAACGTATGCACCGAAACTTTCGATTTGCCGAGCAGGTCCGACGCAAGCAGCTCGTTCGCCTGATCGATCAGCAGGTTGATCTTGTCGGGCAGATCGATCAGCACCAGCTCCTTCGGCGCATCCTTGTAGAGCAGATACTTCGCGACCGTCGTGCCGAGCCGGCCGGCCGCGCCGAACAGCGCGAGCTTCGTGTTGCCGAGCTCGAGGTCGAGCTGCTCGCAGCAATGGATCGCCCAGTCCTTCAGCATCGCCGCGGTCGCCGCGTGACCCGTCGTGATGTGAGGCGGCTTGACCGGTCGGGGCAGCGCGCCGTAGTTGCACGCGTAGGGCGTCGACGCGCCCATCGCGACCATGTTCAAGCCCGCCTTTCGGGCGAGCTCGAGCGCCGGAAAGAATTGCGTCTCGCGAAAGCGCTTGATGCCGCGCGGGCTGCCGAGCCACATTTCGAGCGGCACCGGGCAGGCGATATTCGCGCCAATCACCTGCGCGCCCGAATAGATCGGCGATGCGATGAAAGGCCTGGTTTTCCACAACTCCTCTTCGAACGATTCGCTTCGTTCGCGAACGTTGTGAAAAGAAAATGAAAGGGTTTCCCAATCGGTCGCGTGGAACAGAAAGCCGACTCCCCCTTGACGGGCCGGCAGGCTATCCCGGATCTGTTCCGGGTGAATTTCGTGCTTGAGCGCAAGCGGTGCACTATTCCGATGCAAAAGAAGTCCGGTTGACTCGTTTGAAACAGGCGACACGTCTTTAAGGAGAGCAGTTTTCATTGGTTTTTCCGTGGTTTTGATTAGACGCTGGAAAATTCAGCGCGCGGCGTGGCCAGCCGGTTGGACCGGCGACCTTACAACTCTAGAGAAATCCACACCGATATGCCCGTCTGTTCGTGCACACAGCATTCACGAGCGGTCCATGACGGGTTGCCCGCCGGGTGGGGGTCGGCTTTGGGCAAACTTCTGAAAGGATTACGGCAGGACTTTCGATGTATTACGGCGCGTCGTGGGCCGTCAACGAATGGAAAAGGGCCGCTCGGCGGCCCTTTGCTTGCATGCCAGGTGAATTCCGGATTAGCGTGTGATGCTATAGCCGATTCGCGCGATCCAGCGATGCTGGTTGTAGTCGAGAATGTCCTCGCCATAACCGCTGAAGAAGCCGAGCCACAGATAACCGCCCCAGCGGCTATTGATCAGCTTCGCCAATGGATAGGTGAACTGCGTATCGACGCTGCCTTTGCCGCCTTGCGTTCCTTTGCGCAGCGTCGTGTCCAATTGCGCGCCGTCGGGGCTGCCGTAGATGAACCGCAGATCCACATAGCCGCGGTAGTCGGCGATGTCGTGGTTCTCGCCGGCGATGTGCGTATAGTAATAAATCTTCGGCTCGATGGTCAGATGGTAGCCGTTGATGTCGCCGAAATCCCAGATCGGCTTGAGGAACACATAGTCGACGCCGCGCGATTCCGGACCGTCGCGTCCATTCGATTCGTGTTCGTAGCCGGCCATCACGCCCATTCTGCTCCACCACGTGCTCTTCCAGCCGGTGTCTTCGAGGTAATAAAAGAGTGCCGGCATATAGCTGGTGTCGCGGAACGGCGCCGAGTACTTCTTGATATCCCACAGCGAGGTTTGCGTATAGGCGAAGTACAGGTTGTCCGCGAAACCACGCGAGCGCGGGTCGTCCGGAACGACGAGGCGGAACTTGAAGCTGAGCTGGAATTTCGCGAGGGACTCGCTACCGCCGCCATCGGCGAAATACGTCGGTTCGAAGGCGGAGAAGCGGCTCAGGAAAGTGTTGATTTGCGGCACCGGCGCATCCGGTCGCAATGGCGCGGGCGACGACGCGATCAGGCTCGTCGACGACGGTGCGCCGCTCGCGGTGCCCGCCGCCGTTGCTCCATTGGCGCTCCCGGCCGACGCGAGCGCCGCGTCCTTGCCGGAGCGCGGCGGACGCGTCAGCAGCACGTACGATGGCGACACGTCGAGATCCGGCACGTCGATCTGCATCGCGCCGCGCGCCCATTCGGGCCACGTGCCGATATAGCGCACTGTCTTCAGTTCGCCGGCGGCGAGCTTCAGATGCTCGGGTGCGCCGCTTTCGCGCATGAGCGCGAGCCGATGCGGTACCACGTCGGTATTGCTGATCGCGATGTTCAATTGAGCCGGCACGTCGACTTCGGTGCCATCGGGTTGATCGCCGGCATAGACGATCGTCACTTCGAGTGGACTGCTCGATAGCGCTTCGCGCGGCGGACGCAATACGGAAACGCCGGCGACGCCATACGCGGAGTAGCTGCCGAGCACCAGCGCAGTCATGCAAAGCGATAACCGGGGGAGAAGCCTGGAAAGCGAGCTGGAAAGCGAGCCGGAAAGCGGACTTGAAGATAATCGGGAAACACGCGAGCGGAGGCTGCGAACGGCGGACTGGCGGTCTTTCTTCACGCGAGACATCGATCGATTCCGCACACGAAGCTCCTGGTGGACTACGAGTTCAGCTCGCAAAGAGACGATAGCGTTAATGCGTGCAATTGGGCAGAAAATCGCGGCCGCCGTGTTTCATTGCGGAAATGGCGACGCATGCCGGTTCCCGCTATCTGGCGTTCTGCTCATTCTGCCAGTGCGATTACGGATTGCGTGAGTGGAAAAATGAATCAGGCGCGCTATCGGTGCAAATAGCGGGGAGGAAGTGGGGATAATGCCGGTGTGTCGTTGCATTTGCGCAACGAAGACTTAAATGTCAAATCGATTGTCGTTCGTGACACCGTGTATCCCCGCTTCGCCTCAGTCATTTCCGTTATGGCAATTGCGCGTCAATTGGCGATTCGCTTTCGTGACAATTCGTTGCGCGGCCAATGCGGCGACTGAATGCTTTCTTCAATAGGCGAATTTCCGGTATTGCTCCGGCGCGCTTGCATTGTCGAGTTCGCTCACGCGCGGCATATGGCGCAGCAGGCGTTTCGCCCGTGGCGCCAATTGCTGATAGACGGCGCCGGGTACGTCGATGTGGACTTCTGGTCTGAAGTACCAGCTGCGGCTATAGCCGATCACGACCATCGGACGCGGCAGCGCCGTCCGGTTCGGCGTGCCGCGATGGAGCGAGCGCACATCGCGAATCATCACGTCACCGAGTTCCATCGTGATCGCATGCAACGGCAGGCGGCCGTCGCGCCATGCGTTCAGCGCGTCTTCGGCGCGCATCCGATGCGTGCCGAGCGTCGTTTCGAATGGGCCGTTCTCGAGCGTGACGTCGCATAACGGGAAGTTGACCGCGAGCTGGAACGACGGGGTTTCCGCTTCGCCGTCGAACAGCGCGGGCGTGTCGCGATGAACCTCCTGATACGTCGAGCCGTTCAGTGGCGTGTCGGTGCCCAGTTGGCACATCACGGGGTCGTCGCCGGCCACGCGCTCGACGATGCCGAGGACGTCCGGATCACAGAAGATCGACTGATCGGCGAATACGCCCGTGAACGGCAGCGTGATGTAGTGCCGGTTTTCGCCGCGCACGGCGGTCGCCTGCGCGGCGATCTGTTGCTGCAACAATGGCGCGAACGCGTCGCGCCATGCGAGCAGCGTCGTCTTCGGGAAATGCTGACGCAGAACGACCATGCCGTCGCGTTCGAATGTCACTGCGTAGTTATCGAGTTGTTCGGTCGAAAAGCGGCCCACGGTTGTCTCCTTTATCGAATCGTTGACTTGGGGATGCCTGAGATGCCTGACGGTGTCTGGATGTACAGCTCATTGCCTCGGCGAGACCAGCAGCGACACCGGCACGCCGTGACAATCGACCTCCGCAAGAACCGTCGCGCCGAGCTCGGCGCCCGACCTGGTGGGCGCGTCGAGCGGGCTCGCGTCGTGATCGATGTGCAGAATGTTCAGCGGCCAGGACGGCCGCGTCAGCCGCTCGTGCGCGAACGCGCCGACCCACAGCGGCGCCGCGGAGGTGCCATTGTCTACCATGTAGCCGCTCGGCCAGAAGCGAAGCACGTAGCGTTCCTCGCGCGAATTGCCCGGTCGCATGACGACCAGCGACGACGGCACGCCATTGTTCAGCTTCGGCAGCACCGGCAGCGACACCGCCGCGACGTCGGGCGAAGCGAGCGACAGCAGGCTGTGCGCGGACACGTCGGTGCCCTCGACCCAGCCCTGCGCGCGCAACCGCTCGCGTATCGAAGCGAGCTCGGAGACCCATTGCAGCGTCAGCGGCTCCTTGCGATCGCCGCCCATGTCGGAGCGAAAGCACGGCAGCCGCTTCCACCCGGAGAGCTTCCACTGCGTCTGCGTGAACTGCACGGGGGGTGGTTGCGGCGCGCTGTCCGGCGGCGTCGGCATTGCGACGCCGAGCTGCAGGCCGACACTGAGCACTACGACCGCGAGCACCACGAGCGGCATGAAACGGCGCGGCGGCGGCGGCCGCGGATGCCGCCAGATCGCCGTCAGCGCAATCAGCGCGACCCACACATACGCGAGCGCCGCGCCGCCGATCGCGTCGGATACCCAGTAGCGGCCGAAATAGACGCCCGCGAGCGCGACCACGATCACGACGATGATGCTGGCGGCGGCAACCAGCACGCCTCCGAGCTTGCCGATCCGGCGCGCGAGCAGAAACGCGAGAAAGCCATAGATGATCACCGTCGCGGCGACGTGATTGCTCGGAAACACGAAGTGGCCACTCATGAGTTCGTTGGGCGGGGCGCGGCGCATCGCGAGTTGCAGGCCGAGAATCAGCAGCTGCGAAAACACGACCGCCGCGAGCCAGTAGACGATCGTGCGCCAGCGCCGCTCCCACACCATCCACAGGGCAACCGTGACGATCAGCGCGAACAGTGTGATGCCGCTGCCGAGCGTCGCGAGCGCCGCGAGCACCGTGTCGCCCCACGGCGTGCGTATCGATTGCAGAAAGTGATAAACGGACAGGTCGACGGTCGTCAGCGGATCGCCGCTGACGACGTCGTCAAGGACCCCGAAGAAAAGCGCGCCCGCCACCAGCACGACCAGCGACGTCGCGAGCAGGTGGGTGGCATCGGGCGTGTCGGGGTCGAGCATGCGGCGCGCGATGCGGCCGAGCGGACCCGGATGGCGGCATGCCCAGCTGCCGAGATGACGGCCTGCCGCGCTCGACCACGCATTCGCGTGCGACACCAGAAACCCAGCGCCGCGAAAGCTGAGCCACACGATGCACGCCAGCATCGCGATGATCACGACGAGCCGGAACGACACCGCCCCCGCGAGCAGCACCGAGGCGCCGAACACGACGCCGGGCAGGATGTGCGCGGGCGCCCACAGCAGCGCGGAGAGCACGTTGATCGAGAGGAAGCGCAGCGGCCGCATCCCCATCATGCCCGCGACGACCGGCACGATCGCCCGCAGCGGGCCGATGAAGCGGGCGAGCACGACGCTTTTCGCGCCATGCTTCAGAAAGAAGCGCTGGCCCGCGTCGAGTACGCCGGGGTGTGCGCGGAACGGCCACAGAGTGACGATGCGCTCCCTGTAGCGATCGCCGAGCCAGAAGCTGGCGCCGTCGCCGGCGACCGCGCCGACGATCGCCCACACGAAGACCCAGGCAAGGCTCAGCGAGCCGGTGCCCGTCAGCGCGCCGGCGAGGAACATCGCGGTGCTGCCGGGGACGAAGGTGCCGATGACCGCGATCGCTTCGAAAAAAGCGGCGAGGAAAACGACCGCGAGCATCCACGTCGCGTGGCCGGCGAGCAGATGCAAAAGGTGGATGTAGGCGTGCTCCATCGTGCGCGATCGGCCGTTCGGGCGTAACGATCGATCATAACGCGCACGGACACGTCGCGGGCGCGGGAGAGAGCGGCGCCGCTGCATCGGTCGCGCGATCGGCTCAGAATAGATATCGTGTTCGGCGGATCGATGCGATTGGGAGTAGCTATGAAGACAGCAACAGGTGGGATCGTGTGGGCGGCGTTGCTTGCGGCGCTGTTGACGGTGGGGGCCGCTGCAACGGTAGAGGCCCAGCAACCGGGCAATCCTGGCGGCAGCCAAAACGGCACTCATGCGGGCACGAACGCGGGCACCAGCGGGGGCAGCGGAAATGCGGCTGTCGGCGGCGCGATGGGCATCGGTACCGGCGTCAGTCCGAGTGCCATGCCGGGGCCCGGCATTTCGGCGGGCGGTTCGTATGGGCTCGGCTCGGGTGGCGCGACCGGCTCGGGCGCCGCGCTCAACAACATGCGCGCGAACGGCACGGCGCTCTATATGAATCCCGACCCACGCGCGCCGAACGTGACCGGCCGCGCGGCGCCGCCGCGCTAGTGTGGCGCGGATGGAATGCAGGTCCGATTCGACCAAAGGGGAAGCGAATGGCGCACGGCGAGCACAAGTACCACGTATCGGTGAAATGGACCGGCAACCGCGGCAGCGGCACCTCCGGCTACCGCGACTACGACCGCGATCACGTGATTTCTTCCGGCGGCAAGCCCGACATTCCGGGCTCGTCGGATCCGGCGTTTCTCGGCGACGCGACGCGCTGGAATCCCGAGGACCTGCTGGTCGCGTCGGCGAGCGCGTGTCACAAGCTGTGGTATCTGCACCTGTGCTCGGAGGCGGGCATCGTCGTGCTCGACTATCGCGACGACGCCGAAGGCACGATGCTCGATACCGCGCAGGACGGCCGCTTTTCGCAGATCGTGCTGCGCCCGCGCGTGACGATCCGCGCGAGCGGCGATGTCGAACTGGCCACGCGTCTGCATCACGTCGCGCATCAGAAGTGCTACGTCGCGAACTCCGTCAATTTTCCGATTCTCTGCGAGCCGGTGGTGGAGACGGACGCGCGTTAAGGCCCATGCGGCGGCGCGAAGCGTGCGAGCCGGCTGGCGAGCGTGGCGCCGGCCAGCCGCTCGCTAGCGCTCAACGATTGCCGTCGAGCAGATCGCCGAGCAGTTCGTCGAACGCGGCTTGCGCGTCTTCGAGTTCTTGCAGCGCGGCGTCGAAAGTCTGCAACGCAAATTGCGAGGGTTTGCCGCTGCCTGCCGGCGGGAATTGCGATTGCAGCGACGCGAACGCGGTCTGCACACGCTGGGTGGCGATCAACACGCGTTCCATTGCGGCGGTTTCTTCGGCTCGCGCCTTGTCGTGATCCATGAGAACTCCGGGGTCGTCGGGGCGCGTCGGTACGGCTCGCGCCGCTTCAAAAGGGGACTAAAAGGGGTGACTATGCCACGTTCGCGCTCAGGACAGCGGCAGACCGCCAAACGCTTTCACTTCGCGCAACGATAAGGCCGATTCCACTGACGTCACGCCCGGCAGGCCGCGCAGTTCGTCGCGCATGAACGTGCCGTAGTCGTCGAGGTCGCGCGCGACGATCTGCAGGATGTAGTCGGCACTGCCCGACACGTTGTGGCACGACAGGATACGCGGGATCGCCTGCACCTCGCGCTCGAAGCGCGTTGCCACCACGCGGTCGTGCACCGCGAAGCGCACGAGCACGAACGCGATCACGCCCAGACCGAGCCCGGCGCGCGACAGCACTGCGCGGTAGCGGTCGATGTAACCATCGTTCTCCAGACGTTTCAGACGCCGCGCGCAAGGCGTCTCGCTAAGGCCGACCATCTCGGCGAGACGCGCATTCGACATGCGGCCGTCGTTTTGCAGCGCGGCGAGAATCGCGCGATCGGTTTTGTCGAGATCGTCAGTGGACATGGTTGGGAGAGGGTTTCTGCGGGTTGGTGGAAGGCGTCGCCAGTTGTCGAAATATTAGCGCATTCCGCTATTTGTTGAGTGCGGATGAATGAAAATCGCCAGCAAACCCTCCACATCCGATATCAACATGGAACCTCGAACAACAAGGAGGCTCCGATGATTTCCGCTCACCTGCTGACCGTCTACGTGGCGGCATTGATCGTCGTTTATGCGGTGCCTGGGCCGGACATGGCGCTGATCCTGCAAACCAGCATCGCGCGCGGCGTGCGCAGCGGCTTCGCGGCCGCGGCGGGGCTCGGCGTATCGCGCGCGACGCACGTGACGCTGTCGGCGTGCGGCATGGCGGCGCTGCTGCGCAACGCGCCGTGGCTGTACGACGCAGTGCGCTATGCCGGCGCGATCTACCTCGCGTGGGTGGGGATTCAAATCTTCCGCTCGCCCGGGTTCGCCTTGCCGGCCGGGTCGCGCGACAGGCAAGCGGCCGGCGCGCCGCGAGTGGAATCCACTGCTTCGAGCGATGCGGGCAATGCGGTGCGGCCGTTGCGGACCGCGTTCGTCAAAGGTCTGCTGACGAACCTGCTCAACCCGAAGGCCCTACTGTTCTGCTCGGTGCTGTTGCCGCAATTCGTGCGGCCGGAAGCGGGGCCGGTAGCGTGGCAGATGATCGAGCTTGGTGTCGTGCTGCTCGTGATCGGCGCATGCTTCGACGCGTTGTATGCGATCGGCGCGGCGCGCATCGCCAACTGGATGCGCGTCCATCCTTTGGCGCAGACCGTACAACGGTGGACCTTCTCGGCTGCGTTGATCGGCTTCGCGCTGCGGCTTTCGCTGGACTGAAACCCGGAGCTGGCGTGAGTTTGCGTGAGCGACCGACCGGCGACGCCGGCCGCTCACTTCTTCAGCTTGCGCTCGCGCCGCGGCCGGTCCTCGATAATTTTCTTGCGTTGCTTGTCCTTCATTTTTTTCCAGCTTTTGCATTCGTCGCGCGTGCGCATACAGCCGATGCAAAGGCCGGTTTTGTCGTCGAACTTGCAGATGTCGACGCAGGGTGACTCGATGCTCATGACCGGTGGCCGTCGGAGTTGAAGTAGCGCGACTGTCGCACGCGCAGCACGCGCGGTGCCAAGTGATTGTGTTAATAAAACCAACAGCGCAGCCGGCAGCGACGCCGCTGCGCGCCAGAACAGGCGGCCGCGCGCACGCGCGGCGACACAACCACCTTCTCACGCTCATCGATGAAAACCTTCCTGCTGTATGTCGTGACCGCTGTCGCCGAGATTCTCGGCTGTTACCTGCCGTGGCGCTGGCTAAAGGAGGGCGGCTCCGCGTGGCTGTTGCTGCCAGGCGCGGCAAGCCTCGCGCTGTTCGCGTGGCTGCTGACGCTGCATGGCACCGCCGCGGGCCGCGTGTATGCAGCCTACGGCGGCGTGTACGTGGCGGTCGCGATTGCGTGGCTGTGGGTCGTGGACGAGGTGCGGCCCACGCTGTGGGACGCGGCAGGCGTCGCGCTGACGCTGGCCGGCATGGCGGTAATCGCATTCCAGCCGCGCCTGCACGCGTGAGGGCGGCCGCGCGATCGACGACCCGGCCGCTCCGTTTACTGTTGCATCCCGCCCAGATAGTCGAGCTTACCGAGCTCGACACCGTTGTGACGCAGGATGTCATACGCGGTCGTCACGTGGAAATAGAAGTTCGGCAGCACGAAACCGAACAGATATGACGCTCCGGTGAACTCGATCGGACCCAGCCGCAGTTTCAGCGTGATGGTGCGGCTGTCCGAACCGTCGATCTGCGCCGCGTTGAATTCCTTCAGGTAATCGATCGTTTTCTGGATACGGGCCTGCAGTTCATCGAAAGTCTGCTCGACGTCGTCGAACTTCGGCGGCTCGACGCCGGCGAGGCGCGCCGCGCAACCCTTGGCGGTATCGCTCGCGATATACACCTGGCGCACGAACGGCAGCATGTCCGGCGCGAGCCGGGCATTCGTGAACACCGACGGTTCGATCTGCTTTGCGGCCGCGTGCGCTTCGGCCTTGCCCAGGATGGCCTGCAGGTTCGTGAGGCCGCGAATCAGCACAGGCACTGATGCTTGATACATCGAAATTGACATGGGTTCCTCTGATTTCTCGATCGTGCGCGCAGGCGGCGCGCGCGCCAATGAAACGGCGGGAATGCCGCTGCAGCATCATAGCTTGTCGCATCCACGCCGCGCATTAGACCCTAGCCATGCGGACGACTGTCGCGCTGGCCGGAACTGTGTTCGAATGCTTTGGTCGGACGCTGGGACGAAGTTCTTGAACAATCCCTGCCGCGTATCGCCAAGATGCGCTTCATGCAGGCGCGTGGCGTGCTTGCGCGCCGCCGGGCCGCGCGGTCGTGCATGACCGCGTGCGAAGCCACGCTAACAGGAGAGTCGATACCATGGTCATCAAACATCCATTGCCGGGCAGCGAGCGAAAGGTCGCGCAGGGCACGACGGTCATCGGGCAATGCGACCCCGCCGAGCGGATCGAGGTCTTCGTGATGCTGCGCCGCCAGCAGCAGGCGCAGTTCGACGCCTTGATAAAGCGCATCGAAGCCGGCGACGCGAGCGTGAAGCCGCTGTCGCGCGAGGCGCTCGCCCAAGACTACGGCGCCGCGCCCGATGACATCGCGAAGGTCCGCGCGTTCGCGGCTGCGCATGGGCTCACCGTCGCGCGCGAGGATCCGGCGGCGCGCTCGGTGCTGCTGAGCGGCACGATCGCGCAATTCCAGAGCGCGTTCGAGGTCAAGCTCGAGCTCTACCAGCATCACGCGGCCGGGCAGTTCCGTGGCCGCACCGGCTCGATCAGCGTGCCGGACGATCTGCATGGCGTCGTGGAGGCGGTGCTCGGACTCGACAACCGGCCGCAGGCGCGTCCGCACTTTCGCATCCGGCCGCCGTTCGTGCCGGCGCGCGCCGGGCAGACGTCGTACTCGCCGCCGCAGCTCGCCTCGCTCTACCAGTTTCCGCAAGGCGACGGCGGCGGTCAGTGCGTCGGCATCATCGAGCTCGGCGGCGGCTACAACGCGTCGGACCTCAAGACCTATTTCTCTAGCCTCGGTGTAAGCGAGCCGACCGTGACCCCGGTCGGCGTCGATCAGGCTGGCAACGAGCCGAGCGGCGATCCGAACGGCCCGGACGGCGAGGTCACGCTCGACATCGAGATCGTCGGCGCAATCGTGCCGGCCGCGGCCATCGCCGTGTACTTTACGCAGAACAGCGACGCCGGCTTCATCGACGCGGTGAGCCGCGCGGTGCACGACACAACCAACAAGCCGTCGGTGATCTCGATCAGTTGGGGGGCGCCGGAATCAGTGTGGACCAGCCAGTCGATGCAGGCGCTCAACAGCGTACTGCAATCGGCGGCGGCGCTCGGCGTGACCATCTGCGCAGCCTCGGGCGACAGCGGGTCGAGCGACGGCTCGGCCGGCGGCGACGCGGTCGACTTCCCGGCGTCGAGCCCGTACGTGCTCGCCTGCGGCGGCACGCACCTGAGCGCGTCCGGTTCGGCGATCACGCGCGAGGTCGTTTGGAACGACGGCGAGCAGGGCGGGGCCACCGGCGGCGGCGTGAGCAGTGCGTTTCCGGTGCCGGCGTGGCAGCAGGGTTTGTCGGCCACGGCGACGGGCGGCGGCAGCCGGCCGCTCGGCGGGCGCGGCGTGCCGGATGTCGCGGGCGATGCGTCGCCGTTGACCGGCTACGACGTGCTGGTCGACGGAATGCAAACGGTGGTGGGGGGCACCAGCGCGGTCGCGCCGCTGTGGGCGGCGCTGATCGCGCGCATCAACGCGGCGAAGGGGCAGCCGGCCGGCTTCGTCAACGCCAAGCTGTACAAGGCGCCGGGCGTCTGCAACGACATCACGCAAGGCAACAACGGCAGCTTCGCGGCGTCGAAGGGGTGGGACGCCTGCACGGGACTAGGCAGCCCCAATGGCGGGAAGGTGGCGGGCGCACTATAGTCTGCAACACAGCGCATAACACAACAACGAGACGTAAGAACGAGGACGCACGGCAAGTAAAACGAACCCTTGGAGCGATCATGACGAATACAGAATCAGCTTCCGGTAGCCAGCATTCGCCGCACAACACGCATGCCACGGCCCCGGCAGGCGCGTCCACCGCCACGAGCGCGCCGCACAAGGCCGGCGACCAGCCGCTCTTCGACCCGGTCGCCTATGGCAACGGCCCGGACGATTCGGTTACCGATACAGTCGAGACAGCCGCGATCACGCATCATTCGGTGACGATCGGAGGTCACAAGATCGACTACACGGCGACCGCGGGCCATCTGGTGATCGTCGATCCGAGCAGTTCGCAACCGTCGGCGAGGATGTTCTACGTCGCGTTCACGCAGGACAATCAGAAGGAAGAAACGCGGCCGGTCACGTTTTTCTATAACGGCGGGCCGGGGTCGTCGTCGGTATTCGTGCTGCTCGGCTCGTTCGCGCCGCGCCGCATCAAGACGTCGATGCCGGGGTTCACGCCGCCCGCGCCTTATTCACTCGAAGACAATCCGGACAGTCTGCTCGACAAGAGCGACCTGGTGTTCATCAATCCGGTCGGCACCGGCTATTCGGCGGCGATCGCGCCGAAGAAGAATCGCGACTTCTGGGGCGTCGATCAGGACGCGGATTCGATCAAGCAGTTCATCAAGCGTTTCCTGACGAAGAACAACCGCTGGAATTCGCCGAAGTATCTATTCGGCGAATCCTACGGCACGGCGCGTAGCTGCGTGCTCGCGTACCGGCTGCACGAGGATGGGGTCGATCTGAACGGCATTACGCTGCAATCGTCGATTCTCGATTACACGCAATCGGGCAATCCGGTCGGCGCGCTGCCCACGGCGGCCGCTGACGCGTGGTATCACAAGAAGCTCGGCGTCGCGCCGCGGCCGACCGATCTCGGCGCGTTCGCCGAGGAGGTCGCGCAGTTCGCGCGCACCGACTACCTGGCCGCGCTGCGCAAGTTTCCGACCACAGATTCCGCGACCACCGAAAAGCTCAGCGAATACACCGGCATCGACAAAACGACGCTGCTCGCGTGGAGCCTCGACATCGCGGGCTACGACAGCCGCGGCAATTCGCTGTTCCTGACCACGTTGCTGAAGTCGCAAGGCCTCGCGCTCGGCGCCTACGACGGCCGCGTAACGGCGATCGACACCGGCATCGCCGGCAAGATCGACCCGAACTCCGGCGGCAACGATCCGACGATGACCGCGGTCACCGGCGTCTACACAACGATGTGGAACGTCTATCTGAACGAGCAGTTGAAGTACACGTCGAACTCGTCGTTCACCGACCTCAACGATCAGGCGTTCAAGTACTGGGATTTCGGCCATATCGATCCAACCGGCGCGCAGAAGGGTCTCGACTCGACAGGCAACATCATTCTGTACACGGCCGGCGACCTTGCCGCTGTGATGGCGCTCAATCCCGACCTCAAGGTGCTGTCGGCGAACGGCTTTTTCGATTTCGTCACGCCGTTCTATCAGACCGTGCTCGATCTGCAGCAGATGCCGCTGGTCAGTCACCAGGTGCGGCAGAACCTGTCGGCACGGTTCTATCCATCGGGGCATATGGTGTATCTCGATGGCGGTTCGCGCACCGCGCTGAAAGCCGACCTCGCAAAGATGTACGAAGAGACGGTGTCGAACGCGCAGGCGCTTGGGCGGATCCGCGCGTTGCAGGCGCGGGTGGCGAAGTAGCGGCGGCGGCGGGGCGCCCCACTCATCGCGACGTCGCGCGGGGTCGGTCTGCGCTGGCTCGCGGCGGCTGCCGCGAGCCAGCAAACGGCGCGCCGTCATGTCCGGCTTTTGTACTCATCCATATTGAATGTGTTTTAATTGCCTTGCGAATTGAACTACCGCGTGCCGCCGCCGGCGCGCCGACGAATGAACGCAGGCATCGCAGACACGCATCGGCGCGGTCTTTCCCGCGACACGACCAGCATCAATGACGCGGCCAACGCGCCGCGGCTCGGACGCAGGCGCGTCCTTCGCCCGCGCGTGCGTATCACGCACCGTGCGCTGCTCGTCACCGTTGGCGCACTGCTGGCGCTGCGCATCGGAGATGCCGCCGCGCAACCGAGCGCCGTGCTCGACGAACGCGTGACCCAGCAGTCGATCGGCCAAACGATTTGCCGCCCCGGTTATGCGGAAACCGTCGCGCCGCCGTTCGACGAGCTGATGGCGCACAAGGATCGCATGCTTGCCGCACGCGGCATCGATGCGGATGACGTCGCCGCGTTCGCGCTCGACCGGCGTGTGCCGGTCATGCTCGGCGGATCGCCCGATGCGCCGGCCAATCTCGATCTATTGCCGTGGTCCGGCCCGCAGGGCGAGCGCCGCAAGGCACGCGCGGCGGCGATGCTCAAGCGCTGCGTCTGCGAAGGCAAGCTGAGTCTCGCGCAGGCGCAAGCGGTGATCGTCGGCAACTGGTCGGCGGTGTATGCGGGCTTTGGCCAGGCGTCCTGCGACGTGAGCCGGCTCGAGTTCGCGACTCGCGACGACGATGGCGTCGACAGCGAAGACAGCCGACGCGGCGACGCGCATGCCCGCGAGCGTTGAGCGCGTCACGTGCTCGCGCGTCCGCACGCTGCGCATTCCTCGCGGAACCGCGGTTCGCTGCCCCTTACTTTTTTCGGAGAAACACGATGACCCATTCCCGTCTCGCCGCCGTCGCGCTGACGATCGGCTGCCTGAGCGGCAGCGCCGCCGCGGTTGCCGTCGCGCCCGCGCATTGCGCGCGCGCCAATGAGCTCGAGATTCGCGGCGACGTGCCCGCGGCGCTCAGCTTCGACGTCTATCGCCAACTGCGCCCGCTGGATGCGCAGCGAATCGCGCTGTTCGAGGCCGCTGGCGAAGTGAAGCGTCTGCCCGACGGCCTGCCGGTATGCCAGATCGCCGACGACGGCGTCGAGGATCCTTCCGCGGTGCTGGTCCGTCTGCCGCAAGGTAAGAATGCGTGGTGGGTAAGCGCGGCGAACGTGCAAGCGGCGGACTGATCGGCGCGATCAGTCCGCCTTTGCCTACGTCCCCCGCACGATGCTTTCGACGATAGGTCTGCGTGCCGGGCCGGAGCTGGCCAGGCATGCAAGGTGCTGAGGCAGCCGATGTTTTCCCAGGATTGGCGCGGCTGATTCAGGTACAGTGCATCGACGGGGATGTTTCGCCATTGCCTACGACACTGCGTCACAGTGTGTTCGCTGTCGAAGCGGGCTATCCTGACAACAGGATGAAATTCGCACAGGAGATTTGAACGATGGCCTTCTACTTGTCATGGCTCGCTATGGGGTTGGCCGGCGCGACCGGCGTGGTCGCACTTCGCGCACTCGGCGCGACTCAGACGAAGCAGCGAGCCGCGCTGCGACCGGTGCCTATCGCAAGCCCTGACCGACGGACGGACCGCCAGGCGCGGCGAGGGTAGGCCGCATGAACCTGACCGTGCGCAATATCGCCGAATCGTGCAGCGAGCAGGACGTGCGGGAATTTCTGAAGCGCGAACTCGGCCATTACGCGAAACACGTCGAGGTGGTGGACGCCGGCAAGCCCGGCGCCTACGCGACGGTCGAGCTCGACGCGAGCGTGCCGTATGTCGGCGACGTGATCGCGCGGCAGATTCACGGCAAGCAACTGGGTGGCCAGCCGCTCGAAGCGAGCGCCGATCTGTTCAGCGACGAACCGCCGCCGGAGCAGTAAGCGCTGCGGGCGGTGCAGTAAGTTGTATTGTTTTCGAAGGCGGTGGAAAGGCGCGACGACGCGCGCATGTCCACCGCCTTTATTCGTTTGAGAGTGCCGTTCGCGGGCGCATCATTGCCCATCCGGCGACGCCGGCCAGTCGAACGGCGTATACGGCAGCGCCCGCTTGTGACGCGTCGCGTTGTAAAACTGCAGGACCACGTCACGCACGGTATCGCTGACCGGCTTGCCTTCGAGAAAATCGTCGATCGCGTCGTATGGGATGCCATATGCGTCTTCGTCGGGACGAAGCGGCCGCAGCATCTCGAGGTCGGCGGTCGGCACTTTGTGCGCCAACGCGTCGGGCGCGCCGAGCGTATTCGCGACCGCACGCACGCGGCGCTTGCTGAGCCCGGCGAGCGGCAGCACGTCGGCGCCGCCGTCGCCGAACTTCGTGAAAAAGCCCATCACCGATTCGGCCGCGTGGTCCGTTCCGATCACGACCCCCGAGCGCGCGCCAGCCACCGCGTATTGCGCGATCATCCGCTGGCGCGCCTTGATATTGCCGTGCACGAAATCCCGCTGGGATTCGTCCTTGAGCGACACGCCGCTTTTATCGAGCGACTCGAGCATTGCATCGGCTGCGGGTTTGATATCGATAGTCAGATTTTCGTCGGCGCGAATGAAGCGTAATGCCTCGAGCGCATCCGCTTCATCGCGTTGTTTGCCGTAAGGCAGACGGACGGCGACGAAACGCGCGTCGTAATGGTTCGCCCGCAAACGCTCGACCGCGAGTTGCGCGAGACGCCCGGCCGTCGTCGAATCGACGCCGCCGCTAATGCCGAGCACATAAGTACTCAGGTGGCTATTGTGCAGATAGTTCGCCAGAAAATCGACCCGGCGCTCGATTTCGCGGCTTGCGTCGAATTCGGCGGCGACGTGCATTTCGGTCGCGATGCGGGCCTGGCGCGCGGCTGGATCGGATTGAGCCATGGTCGTTGTTGTCCTCGCGAGAGAAAGAGCGATTGAAGTGGCTTGAAACAGATTGCAAGCAGGTTGAAAAACGGCGTGAGTATCGGCACGTGCTGCCGTCTTCGGTCTACTTTCGTCGAAAGAAATCGTATATTGCCTTTTGGGGTTTGAGTTTCCAACGACCGATTTAATTGCGTATTAATTCCCTTTTCGCTGGCATGTAGATTGTCGAAAAATAGCCGATCATTTTTGAAGAGTTCGCAGGTTAGAAGGTATTTTCATCGACACGCCTCGATTCGCTGATAACATCGATCATTCCGAACGCCGCAGGGACCCGGCGTGCAGTCAATAATAATCATGTTTGCTCCAAGACGCGATGAGATACCCAGATCGGCCTGGCCAGCCTGGATTGAACCGCCTGAGGTTTTGCGCATGGGTTTGCGCAGCCGTCGTCTCGAGTGCCGGTGCGATGGCGGGGCGGGTTCATGCGGCGGCGCCCGGTAGCGCTCAGTCGCCTACATTCGCGACATCGGCGGCGCATACGGTGAATCTGGCCAATCCGGCCAACGCGTGGAATGGCGCGAGCCGGCCGTTGCCCACGATCGACGCCGCCACCGTCGCCGCGCCCGACGCGGCTGGCGTCGTCGATCCGCGCCGCGCATTCCTGCTGCGCGACGTATTCGTGCAGGACGTGACGCGCCGGCTCAGACTGCCCGTCGCGGAGCAGCGCGCGTACGCCGACCGTCTGGAGACGGCGCTCAATGAGAACGAGCTTGGCAATCTGTCGGGCGAGTACGTGGTGCTCGTCGATCGCAATGCGAACGTGCAGGCGCTCCTGATTTACTTCCGCCCGGCGCCCGCCGACAACTGGCAGATGATCGGCGCATCGCCGGTATCCACGGGACGGCCCGGCGAGTACGACCACTTCATCACGCCGCTCGGCGTGTTCGAACATACGCCCGACAACATGGATTTCCGCTCCGAGGGCACGCAGAACGAAAACCATATTCGCGGCTACGGACGGCGCGATATGCGCATCTTCGATTTCGGCTGGGCGCAGGGTGAACGCGGGTGGGGCAAGGGCGGCATGTCGCAGATGCGCTTCCAGATGCACGCGACCGACCCCGAGCGGCTCGAACCGGTGCTCGGCATTCGTCATTCGAAGGGCTGCGTGCGGATTCCCGCATCGCTGAACACGTTTCTCGATCACTACGGGATTCTCGACGCAGAATATGAGCAGGTCGTCGATTCCGGCCAATCGCTGTGGGTGCTGAAAAGCGACCGGCAGATCATGCCGTGGGCGGGGCGTTTTATCGTCGTGGTCGATTCGCGGCGCAAGAGTCGGCCGGCGTGGTCGCCAGCACCGGGCGCGGTTGCGCGAGCGAAAATGCCCGCGCGAGCGGATACGGCCGACTGACGGGCGCTTTGTAGCAATACTGGCGCGCGCGGCGCCCCTCACGACCTCGCCAACAACACGCCAGCCAGCGCGACCGCAAACCCGGCGATCTGCACTGGCAGCAGCGTTTCGCCGAACCCCAGATACCCTTCGAGCGCGGCGAGCGGCGGCGCAAGAAACAGCAGAGCAGTCGCGCGCGCCGCATCGCCGCGCCGGACCATCCAGACGAGCAACGTGACGCTGATGCCGGACAGCATTACGATGCCCCACGCGAGTGACGCCCACAGCGTCGGCGACGCGATCCAGCGATGCTCACCGAGCGCGAGCACCCCCGCGACTATCGCCGCGCCGACGTTCTGCACGGCGCTCGCGCTGCGAATATCGGCCTTTGCAAGCGAGGTCTTCTGGAACAGCGTGCCCGCCGTGATCGCCCCCACCGCGACGATCGATATCAGTACGACCAGCCACGCGGGTGCGTTGCCGTGCGTGGGCGGCGTCGCGGCAGCGAGCTTCGGCGCGAGCACCAGCACGACGCCGGCGAGGCCGAGCGCCATGCCGCTCCAGCCGCGCCGCGACAAGCGCTCGCCGAACAGCGGCGCGGCGACGGCGGCCGTCGCGAGCGGCTGCAGCGCGCCGAGCAAGGCCATCACGCCCGCGCTCAGACCTTGCGCGACGGCCCAGTAGCCGGCGCCGAGATAGACGCCCTGCAGCAGTGCGCCCGCGGCCAGGTGTTTGCCGAAGTTGCGTCCGGTCGGCCAGGCCGAGCGCGCGACCAGCGCGGCCAGCGCGAAGACCAGCGCGGTGCCGCCGAAGCGGGCGAGCAGAAACAGATTGGGATCGGCGTAAGGCGTGATCGCGCGGGCGACCACGAAACCGGTCGACCACAGCACGACGAAGACGGCGGCAAGAAAGGCAGCGAGCATCGAGGCGGGAGGCGTGAAAAAGCCGCCATGTTGGCGGCATGGGCGGCGCGCGTCTTGTTCAAAGCTGCAATGCGCGCGCGGGCCCGTCACCACGCGAGCAGCGTCATTCCCGCTCCGAGAACGCCGCCACCGACGACGCACGCCCACAGCAGCCAGCGCGTGCGCCGGTATTCGCGCGCGAGATCCGCGAGCAGTTGCGCGTTCTGCTGCGGGGTGCCGGTGCGATCGTGCTGCTGCAGATAGCGCACCGCCAGTTGCGGCACGCGCGGCAGCATATGCGCGAGATGCGGCAGCTCGTGTGACAGTCGCTTGAGCCAGCCGCGGTGATCGAGATCGCGTCGCGCGATATCGGCGAGCACCCCGCGCGCGATGTTCCATGTATCGATGCCCGGATGCAGCGCCCGCGCGAGCATCTCCGCCTGCTGGAACGAGCGCTGCGCGATCGCGAGCCGGCCCGGCACGTGGCCGTCGAACGGTTGCACGCCGTGCAGCAGATGATGAAACAGCGAACCCGCCGAGCGATCCTCGGGCGCCGCCGCGAAGTGCGCTTCGGCGCGCGTGCGCAACTCGGCTTCGAGCAGCTCGGCGCGCGTGTCGTCCGGCACGTGGCCGGCCTCGCGATGCATGTCGGCGAGCCGCCCGTAGTCCTGGTCGAACAACGCGGTCGCGCCGTGCACGAAAAATTCGCGCTCGCCGCTCGACAGCGTCGCCATGATCGAGAACTCCGCGAGCACGAGGCGCCCGAGCGTGTCCGGCTCGATGCTGGCGCGCACGCGGCGCGCATCGAGCGTCGCGTGGAAGAAGCCATGCTCGAATGCCTGCTCGGTGACGACCTCGACGATATGCGCGGCGAGCGGCGCCAGCTTGATGCCGTGCGCGTGCAGACCGGGCAGGTCGCTCGCGGGCAGCGTGTTGATGCGCTGCATCGTCAGCGTGTGCTCGGTGCACAGTTCCCAGATCACGTCCGGCACGACGATGCGCTTGTCGCCGTCGAAATGGTGGCCGGTCTGACTCAGGTTCGCGGCTTCGGCGCGCAGGTCGAAGCGGCGCAGGACGTCGTCGGTGAAGGTTTGCGCGAGCGCGCGCAACTGCAGCCGGCGCGCGACGCGCGACAGCTTTTCGAGCCAGCGCGCGACCCAGCGCAACAAAGCGAGTTCATCGCCGATCTGTTGCAATTGCTGCGCACGCACGAGCTTGACGGCGACTTCGTGATGACCTTTGACCGGCATCGCGAGCCGCGCGAAATGGGTCTGCTCGGCGAAGCCGCTGCGTACCGGCACGAGGTCGACCGCGCTGAACAGCTCGCCGAGCGGCCGGCCGAACGCGCGAGTCAAAGCCAGCGCGGAGTCGTCCGGCGACAGCGGCACTTCCATGTGATCGATGGCGTCCAGCGCGTCATGCAGCGTGCCGCTCGCGAGCTCGGGGCGCCTGGCGAGCGTCTGCGCGAAGCGGCTCGCGAGCGGACCGAGCGCCGGCAGCAGACCATGCAACTGCGCGCCGCTGCGCTCCGACGCATGCACGCGGCCGATCAGTTCGATCATCCAGTGCAGCTTGTGGTCGGGCGGGGCGGCGAGCCAGATCAGGCGCGCGCCGTAACGCAGCGCATGGAACAGCAGCAGTAGACGGCGAAACAGTGGCGGCATCGGCGGTTCGGTTGACGGGCGAGGCGTTGTGCGCGGGACTCGGCCGGGCGGCGGCGTTGCGTTCGCCGCATGGCCGGCGAGTCCAGCCGTCAAGGTTAGCAGGTCGGCGCGATGGCTGGCGTGTTCGCGCAAGGGCGGCTCGATGCAAGCCGAGCGCGCCATGAACGCGCCCTCCACGCCACCTGAGCGCCACCTGAGCGCCACCTGCACGCCAGCACTAACAACGCGCAATACGCGTAATACAATACGGCGGCCTGCCTCAACCACGGCGAAACCCAAGCGTGCCGGCTTTCGGCCTTCTCAGATGCTCGCAGAACAACGTCATCAATACATCCTCGCGCAAGTCGCAAAGAACGGCGCGCTGTCGGTCGCCGAACTGGTGCGCGAACTGAACGTATCGCGCGAAACGATCCGTCGCGACCTCAACGCGCTGGCCGGCCGCGGCCTGCTTGTGACGACACACGGCGGCGCGTTGTCGAGCGATCGGCGCGAGCCCGATCTCGATACGCGCGAAGCCGAGAACGCCGGCGCGAAGCGTGCGATCGGCGAGCGCGCGGCCGAGTTCGTGCCGGACGGCGCGTCGCTGATCATCGATTCGGGCAGCACCACGCAGTCGGTCGCGCGCGCGCTGCTCGACCGGCATCGGCTGACGGTCTACACCAACGACTGGCGCATCGCGCTGCTGCTCGGCCGACGCAACGACAATCGCGTGACGCTGCTCGGCGGCGAGCTGTCCGATATCGAAGACGCGACCTTCGGCCTCGACACGGTTCAGCAGCTCACGCAGTACCATGCCGATTTCGCGTTCATTGGCGCGGGCGGAATTTCGCCGGACGGCTATCTCACCGACTACAGCCGCATGGCGGCCGAAGTACGCAGCCGCATGATCGCCGCGGCTGACATGGTGGTCGTCGTCGCCGATCACTCGAAATTCGGACGCGTGACGCCGGTGCGCATCAACGGGATCGAGTCGGCGCGGTATCTGGTCACCGAACTGGCGCCCGAGCACGCGCTTGGCAAGGCGATCACCGCGCATGGTCCGGAGATTCTGATCGCCTGAGACGGCCTGGCGGGGCGGTTCCCGCCGCGTTCGTACCCAGCTCGCGCTGAGCGACATTCCGCGCCCGCCAAAATCTAAAGAAAAAAGCCACCCGCCCCCTCCGCAATTTCCCGACGCACCGTGCATACATCGTCATTTTCGCCATGTACGATCCACACGGGATCGGCGCGCGGGGTCCGCTTCTGGGTGGCGCGACGAATTCCATCGGTTGGCGCGAGTTGGCAATTTGTGTCTTTTTTTGGAATTCGGCGCAATCGTCATGGCCTTGTCATCGAAACCTGTAATTCTTGCCGTGCCCGCTCAGCGCGGCAGACAGCGCGGGTGTGGTAGGGGCTGTCAGTCAGACTGGGCGAGAAGCGGCAAAGTTGTCTGCAATCTGCAATCCACGACACACCGGCGCGGCAACCGCAGCGGGCAACACGCAAGCGTGCCGCCGTTCAATCACTACAGGTATGGGTTATCCCGACCGTCTGGTTTTTAGCTTCGGAGAGAGCGACATGAAAAAGACGAATTCCCTTCACGCTGCGGCCGGCCTCGCGCGCAAACTGCTGCCGGCGCTGGTCGCCGCGGCCGCGTTCGGCGGTGCCGCGATGCAGGCTCATGCGGCCGACGCCGTCGTGCTGTACACGGCCGACGGCCTCGAAAATCTGTACAAGGATGTGCTGCCGGCCTTCGAAAAGAAGGAGGGCGTGAAGGTCAATATCGTCACGGCGGGTAGCGGCGAAGTCGTGAACCGCGCGACCATCGAGAAGGATCAGCCGAAGGCCGACGTGCTCGTCACACTGCCGCCGTTCATTCAGCAGGCCGACCAGAGCGGCCTGCTGCAGGCGTACCAGAGCGCCAACTACAAGAACGTGCCGGCCATCGCGAAGGCGTCGAACGGCGCGTGGGCGACCTTCGTGAACAACTACTTCTCGTTCGCGATCAACCCCGAAGTTACGAAAACCCAGCCGAAGACGTTCGCGGACCTGCTGCACCCGGACTTCACCGGCAAGGTCGCATATTCGAATCCGGCGACCGCCGGCGACGGCATGGCGGTGATCATCCTGACCTCGTCGCTGATGGGCGAAGACCAGGCATTCGACTATCTGAAGAAGCTCGAGCAGAGCGCCAAGTTCCACACCAAGGGCACGGGCTATCTCGACGTACTGCTGTCGCGTAACGAGATCGCGGTCGCCAATGGCGATCTGCAGATGGATCTCGACGACGCGGCCAACGGCGGCCTGTCGCTGAAACCGGTGTTCCTCGCCGCCGCGCCCGGCGGTCAGCCGACCACGTTCCAGCTGCCGTACGCGATCGCGCTGATCAAGAACGGTCCGAACCAGGCCGAGGGCAAGAAGCTGATCGACTATCTGATGTCGACGCAAGTGCAGTCGAAGGTGCCGGACATCTTCGGCATTCCGGCTCGCAGCGACGTGCCGCTCGCCGGCAAGAACGGCGAAGCGGTCAAGCAGGCGATCAGCGGCGTCAAGCTGATTCCGGTCGACTGGAACCACGTGATGGCGAAGAAGGCCGACTGGACCGCGCGCTGGAAGAGCGACGTGATCGGTTCGTCGGGCAAAGAGATCGAAGTGGTCAAGCCGAAGTAAGTCGATTCAGTCGGCGCTTCGCACGTAATGCGCGGCGCCGCATCAGCATTAATCCTGTTGGAGGACGACTCCGGTGAATACGGCCAGTCTCGCTCACCCCACTGCGCCTGGCGCTCCGCTGGATGCGCTCGACGCCGCGCGTTCGGACGCGCCCGGCGGCGTGCAGATCGATCACCTGACGGTGCGCTTCGGCGCGCGCACGGTGCTCGACGATCTGTCGTTGACCATCCGGCGCGGCGAGTTGCTCACCGTGCTCGGGCGCAGCGGCTGCGGCAAGACGACCTTGCTGCGCTTCATCGCGGGCTTCATCGAGGCCGACGGTCTGGCCGGCACGCTGACGGTGGCCGGCCGCGATCTGACGCACATGCCCCCGCACAAGCGCAACCTCGGACTGCTATTCCAGAGCTACGCGCTGTTTCCGCATCTGACGGTATTCGAGAACGTCGCGTTCGGGTTGCGCGCGCGGCGTATTCCGGCGCGCGACGTCGCGCGCCGCGTCGCCGAGGTGCTGAAGCTCGTGCAGCTCGGCGATGCCGGTCACGTGATGCCCGCGCAACTGTCGGGCGGCATGCAGCAGCGCGTGGCGCTCGCCCGCGCGCTCGTGATCGAGCCCGACGTGCTGCTGCTCGACGAACCGCTGTCCGCGCTCGATGCCAATCTGCGCGCGTCGGTGCGCTCCGAACTGAAGGCGCTGCATGAACGTCTGCCGAATCTGACGATCGTCTGCGTGACGCACGATCAGGACGACGCGCTCGTGCTGTCCGACCGCACGCTGCTGATGCGCGATGGCCATATCGCGCAGCTCGGCACGCCGCAGCAGCTGTACGACTCGCCGGCCGACGGCTTCGTCGCGCGCTACCTCGGCGCGGCCAATCTGCTGCCGCCGCAGGTCGCGTTCGGCATGGACGACGCGCGCTACAACGAGCGCGAACGTGTCGCGTGTCTGCGTCCGGAGGCGCTGCGCATCGTGCCGCTCGGAGAGGGGCAGTTGCACGGCGCGATCGCGTCGGTCGAGTGGTACGGCGCGGCCTTGTCGGTATCGGTCGTGCTCGATGCGCTGCCGAACGACCCCGTGCTCGTCACGATGCAGCGTGGTCTCGGCATGACGCCGGAGAAGGGCGCGCGTGTTTCCCTGCGTTACGAGGCTGGCGATGTCGTCCTTATCAAGCCCTGATACGTCCAACCCGCTCGACCTTGCCACCCAAGCCGAGGTCGAAGCCGCCGCCGCGCGCCGTCTCGCGAGCGCGGCGGCGCACGCGGCCGCCGTCAAGCGGCGCGAGCGCCTCGCGCAATGGCATCTGCTGTTCATTGCAGTCGTGGTGCTCGGACCGCTCGTCATCTATCCGCTGGTGCGGCTCGTGATGCTGAGTCTGACCGGCGCGCATGGCCTGTCTGGCCACGCGTACGTAATGTTCTTCGGTAACCCCGAAACGCGCGGCGTGATCGGCACCACGCTCGGCATCCTGTTCGCGAGTGCGAGCCTGGCGTCGCTGCTCGGCGTGGCGCTCGCGTCGCTGCTGTTCTTCAAGCCGTTTCCGGGCGCGCGCCTGGTCACGCGCTTTCTCGAACTGTTCGTCGCGTTCCCGTCGTTTCTGGTCGCGTTCACGCTGATCTTTCTGTACGGCTCGCAAGGCTCGGTCAGTATCGGGCTGCAGCGGCTGTTCAATCTGCAGGCGCCGCCGCTCGATTTTCTGTTCGGCATCGGCGGCGTGATTCTCGCGGAAGTCGTGTTCTATGCGCCGTTCGTCGTACGTCCGACGTTGGCATCGTTCGCGCTGCTCGACCAGCGACTGATCGAAGCCGCGCGCAGCCTCGGCGCGAACGGCCTGATCGTCGCGTTCAAGGTGATCCTGCCGCTCGCGTGGCCGGGCATCGCGGCCGGCACGATCCTGTGTTTTCTGCTGACGCTCAACGAGTTCGGCATTCTGCTGGTGCTCGGCAGCGCCCATCTGATCACGCTGCCGGTCGCGATCTACAGCGCCGCCACCGTCGATCTCGATCTGCCGACCGCGGCCGCCGGCGCGGTCGTGATGCTGCTGATGTCGTTGTCGTTGTACGCGTTGTACCGGCGCGTCAATCGTCGCAAGGTGAAAGGAGCCGGTCATGGCCGTTGAACTCGATCCGACCGTGCTGCCGGTCATGCACAAGAAGGGCCGGCCGGTGCGGCACAGTCTCGCGGTGCGACTGCTCGGCGGTCTGTTTCTCGGCTTTGCCGCGCTGCTGTGCTTCTGGCTGTTCGTGCTGCCGGTGTTGGTCGTCGCGCTATCGAGCGTCGCGTCGCACTGGTCCGGCACGATCCTGCCCGACGGCTTCAGCATGCGCTGGTTCGAGCGCCTCGGTTCGAGCGACTTCGACGCGCTGACCACCAGCCTCGAAGTCGGCATGGGCGTCGCGGTGCTCGGCACGATCCTCGGTTTGTGGCTCGCGCTCGCGCTCGAAGGACGCGACCGGCGCGGCCTCGGCGCCGTCGTCGACACGATCGCGATGATGCCCAACGGCGTGCCGAGCGTCGTGCTCGGCCTCGCGGTGCTGATCGCGTATCACAAACGGCCGCTCGATCTGTCGAGCTCGGCGGCGATCGTGGTGTTCGTGCAGCTCGCGCTGGTACTGCCGTTCTGCTACCGCTGCGCGGCCGCCGCGCTGCGCCCGGAGCTGACCGTGTTGCGCGAAGCGGCCGCGAGCCTCGGAGCGCCGCCGTCGATGGTGCTGCGTCGCGTCGTGTTGCCGCAACTGGTGCCGGCGATACGCGCGAGTCTCGCGCTCGGCTTTGCGCTGTCGCTCGGCGAACTCGGCGCGACGCTGACCGTATATCCGCCAGGCTTCGCGACGGTGCCGATCGTCGTCGTCGGGCAGGTGGAACGCGGCTATTACCTGCCGGCTTCCGCGCTGTCGCTGATTCTGCTGCTGGTCTCGCTGGTCGCTCTGCTGCTGATCGCGGCGCGCGCTCCGCGGCGCCGGATCGACTGAGCCGACTGAGCCGACTGATCGGCGAACGATTTGGTTGATCCGAAGCACGCGCGCGAACCGGTGAGCATCGATGTAGATGTGGCAAAAGTTGCCAAAATGACCGAATATATGCACTCTGCTTCCGTCGATCCGATCGAGGTCGTGCGCCGCCACTCGCTGACGACGCTGGTGCGCGACGAGATCGAGCGGCATATCGTCGGCGGCATGCTGGCGCCGGGCGACAAGCTCAACGAAGCCGACTGGGCGGCGCGATTGCTGGTGTCGCGCGGGCCGGTGCGGGAGGCGTTTCGCGCGCTAGAGCAGGCGGGTCTGGTGCGCACCGAGAAGAATCGCGGCGTGTTCGTGCGGACGGTGTCGCTCGCGGAGGCGGACGAGATTTACGCGGTGCGCGCGGTGCTCGAAGAGGGGGCGTGCCGGATGCTCGCGTCGAGCATCGATGCGGGCAAGCTCGCGGTGCTGCGCGACTGGGTCGACGCGATGCGCGCGGCGCTCGCGTCGCACGATCACGATGCGTATGCGCGCGCGAACCTCGCGTTTCACGATGGGCTGGTCGCGGCGGCGGGCAACACGAAGTTGTACGACACGTATCGCAGGCTCGTCAGCGAGTTGAGCCTGTTTCGGCGAGCGGCGCTAAACGTGCAGGCCGACGCGATGGCGCTCTCGCTCGCCGAGCATCGCGCGATTCTGACAGCGCTTGCGTCGCGCGATGCGGAGCAGGCCGCGCAGTTGATGCGCGCGCATGTGCAGGGCGGGTTGCAGCGCGCGCATGCGGCCTGCGAGGCGGCGGGCGATGCGGCGCACGAGCAGCGCCTCCCGGCGGGCACGCGAGCGGCCGGCTCGCGCGGGCGATGACGGCGCGGCGATGAAGCCGAGGCAAGCGCACCGGCAAACGCCGCGGCAGCTTCGCCCACGAACAGACAGCCCGGCGATGAAGCCTTCAATGACAACCCGGCAATGGAAAACCACGCGATGACACACCCCGAGCAACGCACGATCGAAGTCAACGGCCGGAGCTACCGGCTGCCTTCGCAACCGACGGTCGTCGTCTGTGTCGACGGCGGCGAGTTTGCGTATCTGGAAGCGGCGGTCGCGGCCGGCGTCGCGCCGTTCATCGGTTCGATGCTCGAGGGCGGCGCGGTGTTTCGCGGCGACTGCGTGATCCCGTCGTTCACGAACCCGAACAACCTGTCGATCGTGACCGGCGTATTGCCGTCTGTGCATGGCATCTGCGGCAACTACTTCTGGGACACCCACGCGAACGACGGCGCGGGCGCGGCGGTGATGATGAACGATCCCGCCTACCTACGCGCGCCCACGCTGCTCGCGGCCGCCGCCCACGCGGGCGCCGCGGTCGCCGTCGTCACCGCGAAGGACAAACTGCGCGGGCTGCTCGGCTCGCAGTTGAAGGGCATCTGCTTTTCGGCGGAGAAAGCCGACAAGGTGACGCGCGAGGAAAACGGCATCGACGACGTGCTCGATCTGGTTGGCCTGCCATTGCCCGACGTGTATAGCGCGGGGTTGTCGGAATTCGTGTTCGCGGCCGGCGTGCGGCTCGCGCGGACACGCAAGCTCGACCTCATGTATCTGTCGACGACCGACTATATCCAGCACAAATGGGCGCCCGGCACCGAAGGCGCGAACGCGTTCTACGCGATGATGGACGGCTATCTCGCGAAGCTCGACGCGCTCGGCTGGGTGATCGGCCTCACCGCCGATCACGGTATGAACGCGAAGCACGATCCGCAAACCGGCGAGCCGAACGTGATCTATCTGCAGGACTTGCTCGACGACTGGCTCGACGCCTCGACGGCGCGCGTGATTCTGCCGATCACCGATCCGTACGTCGTGCATCATGGCGCGCTGGGTTCGTTCGCGACGGTCTATTTGCCGCGCGAGGTCGATGCTGCGTCCGTGATTGCGCGGATCGGCCGCCTGCCGGGAATCGAAGTCGTGCTCGATCGACGCGCCGCGTGCGCGCGCTTCGGGCTGCCTGAGGATCGCATCGGCGATCTGGTCGTGATCGGCACGAAGCATGTGGTGCTCGGCACGCGGCGCGACGAGCACGACCTGTCCGGGCTCACCGTGCCGTTGCGCTCGCACGGCGGGATTTCCGAGCAGGAAGTGCCACTGCTGTTCAACCGGCGCGTTCAGCCATCAGCCACCGGCAGCGAAGGCAAACGGCTGCGCAATTTCGATATCTTCGACGTCGCGCTCAATCGCGTGTCGACATCATGAACACGGCGCCGCGGGACCATCCTGAGTTCCGCGCCGAAGCGCTGCGGCTGAGCGGCGAGCGCGCGACGCGCGCCCGGACGCTCGACGTGTTCGATCCTTATACCGGCATGCGCGTCGGCACGGCGCCCCTCGCCAGCATCGACGATCTGCGCGCCGCGTTCGACTACGCGCTCGCGTATCGCGCCGACGCTGTCGCGCTACGAGCGTTCGCGGATTCTCGAGCGCGCGGCGGTGCTGCTGCGCGAGCGGATCGAACAGGCGTCGGATCTGATTTCGCTCGAGTCGGGTCTGTCGAAACAGGACTCTCGCTACGAGATTGGCCGCGTCGCCGACTTGTTCCGCTTTGCCTCGTTCGAGGCGTTGCGCGACGACGGTCAGAGTTTCTTGTGCGATCTGACGCCGCATAGCAAAAGGCGTCGCGTGTTCTCGCAGCGCGAGCCACTCGCGGGCGTGATCGTCGCGATCACGCCGTTCAATCATCCGATGAACCAGGTCGCGCCGGTCATCGCGACGAATAATCGCGTGGTGCTGAAGCCGTCGGAGAAGGTGCCGCTGTCGGCGCTTTGTCTGGCCGATCTGCTGTATGAAGCGGGGCTGCCCGCGCCGATGCTGCAGGTGCTGACCGGCGATCCACGTGAGATCGCCGACGAGCTGGGTGTCGCCGGTCATCGCGTTCGACACGCTCGACGATGCGATTCGCATCAGCAACGCACGCCGTTAGGGCTGTCGTCGTGCGTGTGTACGAACCGGCAGGACGCGATCACGCGGTTCATTAATGAGCTGCGCGTGGGCACCGTCGACGTGTGGGAAGTGCCGGGCTACCGGATCGAGATGACGCCGTTCGGCGGCATCAAGGATTCGGGGCTAGGCTACAAGGAAGGCGTTCAGGAAGCGATGAAGAGCTTTACCAATCTGAAGACGTTTTCATTACCTTGGGAGTAACAGGTGGCATTGAGTCTCGACGATATCCGTGTGCTCTTCGAGCGACACGGCAGCCTCGCGTATAGCGGCGAGCCGGTGACGCAGCTCGAACACGCGTTGCAGAGCGGCGCGCTCGCCGAGGCGGAAGGCGCGAGCGACGAACTGGTCGCCGCGGCGTTCTTGCACGACCTCGGCCATCTGCTGAACCTTCAAGGGGAGACGCCGACGGAACGGGGTGTCGACGATCTGCATCAGTATTTCGCCTTGCCGTTTTTGCGGCCGGTGTTGTCGGATGCGGTGCTGGAGCCGATTCGTCTGCACGTCGACGCGAAGCGCTGCCTGTGCGCGATCGACGCCACCTATTTTGGCCAGTTGTCCGCCGACTCGGTGCGCAGCTTGCAATTGCAGGGCGGGATCTTCAGCAGGGAAGAGGCGCAGGCATTTATGCAGAAGCCGTACGCCGAAGACGCGATGCGTTTGCGCCGATGGGACGATCGCGCGAAAGAGAACGATCGCGCGACGCCGGGGATCGACCATTATTTGGCCGTGGTCGAACGGGCGATGCGCGCGCATGCGACTGCATGAGTCGAGGTGATTTGGGTCGCGGTAGGTTGCGCGCCGCGCGGTCAAAATATCGCTTGCAAGTCCCGATGTCGGCGACTAGAATTCCGCTCTTTCGTGCTCCGGACGCCGGGGTGCGGAGAAGCGGGAAGCCTTTGATGGCGAGGGTTTCAGCGGGGTGGGCAGGTTAAGCGGGTGATAAAACCTGTTGACGATCCGGCGGAAGTTCTCCATAATCCCGTTTCTCTGCTGCAGACGCAGCGACGCAAACGAAGCAGTGCCGGGCAGGAGTGGTTCAGGCGCGGCGGGTTTGGCGGACCGATCTTTAAAAACTAACAGCCGATAAGTGTGGGCGCTTGATGCGGAATGCGGCGGCGGATTCTCCGGAGTCTGCTGCCAGGCAGAAGTATCAGCAGCCTCACACAGTATTAGAGGAAGGTTTGTCTGTCGGAAGACGGACTGATCATCGTCAGTACGTTGAGTGAGCGACCGGGTTCGAGAGAGCCCGAAAACAGTAACAGGTTTGAACTGAAGAGTTTGATCCTGGCTCAGATTGAACGCTGGCGGCATGCCTTACACATGCAAGTCGAACGGCAGCACGGACTCCGGTCTGGTGGCGAGTGGCGAACGGGTGAGTAATACATCGGAACGTG